>NZ_JBHTEB010000001.1:0-4800000 GCF_042674625.1 Streptomyces flavalbus | reverse complement strand
GGTCACCAGCGGCCGGATTCCCTGTCGTACGTTCCAGGGCCACATGGGTGAGAAGGGGTGGGTGCGGCGGTTCACGGAGAAGGCGGCGCCGGGGGCGTACCTGCGGGTGATCACGCCGGGTGAGATCCAGGCGGGCGACCCGGTGGAGATCGTGCACCGGCCGGACCACGAGGTGACGGTGGCCCTGTCGTTCCGCGCGGGCACCACGCACCGCGAGCTGCTGCCGAGGCTGCTGGCGGCGGGTGACGCCCTGCACCCGGAGGAACTGGCGACGGCGCGGAAGTACGCCGCGAAGTACGGCTCCTGAACGCGCCGGGTGACGCTCGGTCAAGTGCGTTCGCCTCGCCGCCCGTTGGCCGGAAGCGGCCCGCGGGGGCGGTACGGGCGGCGGACGAGAGGGGTCCCGGTAACTAATCTTGGGCCATGACAACGGCTCTGATTACGGGATCGACCGCGGGGATCGGCGCCGCGTTCGCGCGGCGGCTGGCGGCTGACGGGCACAACCTCGTGCTGGTGGCCCGGGACACCAGACGGCTGCGGGAGCAGGCGACCGAGCTGCACGACCGGCACGGCATCGAGGCGGAGGTGCTGACGGCGGACCTGTCGACGGACCAGGGCATCGAGGCGGTGGCGGACCGGCTCGGGGACCGCAGGAACCCCGTCGACCTGTTGGTCAACAACGCCGGGTTCGGCAACAAGGGCCGTTTCCTGGAGGTCCCGATGGCCGACGAGCTGACCATGCTCAAGGTGCACTGCGAGGCGGTGCTGCGGCTGACCTCGGCGGCGGTCGCGGCGATGCGGGAGCGCGGGCGCGGCGGTGTCGTCAACGTCGCCTCGGTGGCGGCGTTCGTGCCGCGCGGGACGTACGGCGCGTCGAAGGCGTGGGTCGTGCAGTTCACCCAGGGCGTGGCGCGGGACCTGGCGGGCAGCGGGGTGCGGCTGATGGCGCTGTGCCCGGGGTTCGTGCGCACCGAGTTCCACGAGCGGGCCGGGATGGGCACCGACAACATCCCCGGCTGGATGTGGCTGGACGCCGACAAGCTGGTGGCGTCGGCGCTGGCGGACCTGTCCCGCGGCAAGACGGTGTCGGTCCCCGACGCCCGCTACAAGGCGCTGATGGGCGTCGTGAAGGTGGTGCCGCGCGGGCTGCTGGGTGGGATCACCTCGAAGACGGGCCGCAAGTACGGCCCGCAGTAGGAGCACCTTCCGGAGCAGGAGCACGTTCCGCGGTGGGGCACGTTCCGCGGTAGCGCCCACCCACCCCGGTGGGAGAATGGCCGTGACAAACCCAGGCAAACCGGATACCCGGGCGGCCGGGAGGTGGCGCCATGACCTTCGTACAGCTCATCGACTGCAGGACGAGCCGGTTCGACGAGATGGACCGGCTGATGGACAGGTGGGTCGAGCAGACCAAGGGGAAACGGACCGCGACGCACGACGTGATCGGCCGCGACCGGTCCGACCGCACCCACTTCGTCGAGATCGTGGAGTTCCCGTCGTACGAGGAGGCGATGGAGAACTCCCAGTTGCCGGAGACGGACCGGATCTTCCAGGAGATGGTGGCCCTCTGCGACGAGCCGCCGACGTTCACGGACCTCGACGTGGTGCGGGACGAGCAGCTCCTCAAGGCGACCGCGCGGCGGTTCTACGACCTCCTCGCCGCCGACACCGCCGAACTGCCGCCGATGGACGAGGTGCTGGCCGAGAACTACCACGACCACGACCCGGCCAACGTCGAGGACAACATCGGCATGGACCACATCCGCCGCGAGATGGAGATGTGGCGCGACGCCTTCGACTTCACCTTCGAACTCCACGACCAGCTCGCGGACGGCGACCGCGTCTGCAACCGCTGGACCTGGCGGGGCACCCAGAAGGGCGAGTTCCTGGGCATCCCCTCCACCGGCAGGAACGCGACCATGACCGGCACGACGATCTTCCGCTTCGGAGACCACGGCAAGATCGTCGAGGGCTGGTGGCAGTACGACCGCCTGGGGCTGATGGACCAGCTCGGGGCGTTGGAGGAACTGGAACGGTAGAGCGGGAGCCGTGGACGGCCGGAGGCCCGGCACCCTTCGCGGGGTGCCGGGCCTCAGAGCTGACGTACGGGGCGCGTCAGTGAGCGTGGCCGTGGCTGTGGCCGGCGGCGGGCTCTTCCTCTTCCTTCTTCTCGACGACCAGGGTCTCGGTCGTGAGGAGGAGGGAGGCGATGGAGGCGGCGTTCTCCAGGGCGGAGCGGGTGACCTTCACCGGGTCGATGACGCCCGCCTTGAGCAGGTCGCCGTACTCGCCGGTGGCGGCGTTGTAGCCGTTGCCCTTCTCCAGCTCGGCGACCTTGGAGACGATGACGTAGCCCTCAAGGCCCGCGTTCTCCGCGATCCAGCGCAGCGGCTCGACGGCGGCCTTGCGGACCACGGAGACGCCGGTGGCCTCGTCGCCGGTCTTGCCGAGGTTGCCCTCCAGGACCTTGACCGCGTGCACCAGGGCGGAGCCACCACCGGAGACGATGCCCTCCTCGACCGCGGCGCGGGTCGCGGAGATGGCGTCCTCCAGACGGTGCTTGCGCTCCTTCAGCTCCACCTCGGTGGCGGCGCCGACCTTGATCACGCACACGCCACCGGCGAGCTTCGCGAGGCGCTCCTGGAGCTTCTCGCGGTCCCAGTCGGAGTCGGTGTTCTCGATCTCGGCCTTGATCTGGTTGACGCGGCCCTCGACGTCGGCCTTCTGACCGGCGCCGTCGACGATCGTGGTGTCGTCCTTGGTGACGGTGACGCGGCGGGCGGTGCCGAGGACGTCCAGACCGGCCTGGTCCAGCTTGAGGCCGACCTCCTCGGAGATGACCGTGGCGCCGGTGAGGACCGCCATGTCCTGGAGCATCGCCTTGCGGCGGTCACCGAAGCCGGGGGCCTTCACGGCGACGGCGTTGAAGGTGCCGCGGATCTTGTTGACGACCAGGGTCGACAGGGCCTCGCCCTCGACGTCCTCGGCGATGATCAGCAGCGGCTTGGAGGAGTTCGTCTGGATGATCTTCTCAAGCAGCGGCAGGAGGTCCTGGATGGAGGAGATCTTGCCCTGGTTGATGAGGATGTACGGGTCCTCCAGGACGGCCTCCATGCGCTCCTGGTCCGTCACGAAGTACGGCGACAGGTAGCCCTTGTCGAAGGCCATGCCCTCGGTGAAGTCCAGCTCAAGACCGAAGGTGTTGGACTCCTCGACGGTGATGACACCGTCCTTGCCGACCTTGTCCATCGCCTCGGCGATCAGCTCGCCGACCTGCTGGTCCTGGGCGGACAGCGCGGCGACGGCGGCGATGTCGGACTTCTCGTCGATCGGGCGGGCGGTCGCGAGCAGGTCCTCGGAGACGGCGGCGACGGCCGCGTCGATGCCCTTCTTCAGGGCGGCCGGGGAGGCACCGGCGGCGACGTTCTTCAGGCCCTCGCGGACCAGCGCCTGGGCCAGCACGGTGGCGGTGGTCGTACCGTCACCCGCGATGTCGTTGGTCTTGGTCGCCACCTCCTTCACGAGCTGGGCGCCCAGGTTCTCGTACGGGTCCTCGACCTCTACCTCACGGGCGATGGTGACGCCGTCGTTGGTGATGGTGGGGGCGCCGAACTTCTTGTCGATGACGACGTTGCGGCCCTTGGGGCCGATCGTCACCTTCACGGTGTCGGCCAGCTTGTTGACGCCGCGCTCAAGGGCGCGACGGGCGTCCTCGTCGAACTTCAGGATCTTCGCCATGGCAGCGGGAGCCCTCTCGGAAAGCTAGAAAGCTGGGGGTAAAGACACTGCGCCCCGGGCGCCCGGCTTCGTTATCGGTCGCGGGGGCAGCCAGGGGCGCAGTGTGAAGCAAGGTGCTTCGGGTGAACTACTTCTCGATGATCGCGAGGACGTCGCGGGCCGAGAGGACGAGGTACTCCTCGTTGTTGTACTTCACCTCGGTGCCGCCGTACTTGCTGTAGAGCACGACGTCGCCGACGGAAACGTCGAGCGGAAGACGGTTGCCGTCCTCGAAGCGGCCCGGGCCCACGGCCAGGACGACGCCCTCCTGGGGCTTCTCCTTGGCGGTGTCCGGAATGACCAGGCCAGAGGCCGTGGTCTGCTCGGCGTCCAGCGGCTGGACCACGATGCGGTCCTCGAGCGGCTTGATGGCAACCTTGGAGCTGGCGGTCGTCACGATCCGACCTCCCCCTTCGGAGATCTCACGGGGTTAACTGTCTGAGGTGGCGACCAGGTCGATCCGTCGTCGCGGGTGCCGGACCTGCCCGTCGCGTGGTTGGCACTCTCCGGTGGGGAGTGCCAGACCCGAGACTATGACCGCGATTAGCACTCGGTCAAGCGGAGTGCCAATTGCCTGCGGCGCGGCGCGGGGTTTGTTGGTGAACGCCGGTTCGTTTGCGGCACCCGGCGTGGGTGCTGGCCTCCGGGGGGTGCCGCCCCCTGGCCCCCGCTTCGGCCTGGACGGCCTCGTCCTCAAGCGCCGGACGGGCTGGATGGGTGCAGGTAGTCCTCCAGGCGGCCCACCCTCAGGCCCGCCCTCGCCACCTCCCGCAGTACCCGCTCCGTGCGGGTCACGACCGCCGCGCGGTCGGCGTCGTCCGGGGTCACGGAGATGATGTCGCCGGGGAGGAGGCGGTGCGGGCCGTGGGTGTAGCGCAGGCCGGTGTCGGTGGCGGCGGCCCGCCACAGGGCGACGGTGGTGATGCCGCAGTCGGCGGCGGCGCGGCGGGTCGTGACGTCGTGGGTGCCGTACGGAGGGCGCAGCAGCCGGGGGCGGACGCCGAAGCGGGCGTGGAGCTTGTGCTGCTGGCCGCAGATCTCGGCGCGCTGCCCGGCGTACGGCAGTCCGCGCAGGGCGGTGTGGTCGAGGGTGTGGTTCTGCAGGCCCGCGCCGACCGAGCGGAGCCGCGCGAAGTGGCCGTAACCGGGGCCCGCGACCCGGTCGGTGAGGAACAGGGTCACCGGCAGCCGCAGGTCGCGGATGGTGTCGACGAAGCGCGGGTCGCGTTCGGCGCCGTCGTCGTAGGTGAGGAAGACGACCGGGTCCCGGGTCGGCACCCGGTCGACGACGGGCGGCAGCCGGGCCTCGGTGCCCGCCGCGCGGGCGTCCACCCGGGGCGCGGGCTGCTCAGCGCACCCGGCGGCGACGGCGGTCAGGAGCAGCAGCGGGAGCACGGCCGCCCGGCGCCTCACAGGTAGTCCTCCAGGCGGGCCACCGCGTAGCCCTTCGCCGTCACCTTGTCGAGGAAGCGGCGGATCATGTCGGGCATGGTGCCCTTCCAGTGCTCGCGGCCCCGGAAGTGGCTGAGGACGATGTCACCGGGGTGCAGGTCGCGGTCCCACTCGCGGTAGTCCCAGTGGTCGACGAAGACTTCCTCGCTCCACAGCGGCACGTACTTGATGCCGCAGGACTTCGCCACCAGCAGGGTGGTCTTGTCGTAGCTGCCGAACGGCGGGCGGAAGACGGTGGGGCGGGTGCCGTAGCGCTCGCGCATGACCTCCTGCATCCCGCAGATCTCCCGCTTCTGGCGGTCGTAGGGGAGGCCGCGCAGGGCGGGGTGGTGGAGGGTGTGGTTGTTGAGGGTGACGCCGTTCGCGCGCATCCGCCGGAAGTAGCCGTAGTCCTCCTTGATCAGGTAGTCGCTGAGGAAGGCGGTGTACGGGACGCGCAGCTCGCGCATCATGCGCAGGAACTCGGGGTCCTTCTCGGCGCCGTCGTCGATGGTGAGGAAGACGACCTTGTGGCGGGTGGGGACGGTGGTGAAGACCGGGGGGAGGTTCAGGTTCCGGTGGCCGTCGACCTCGAAGCCGTCGCGGGTGGTGATGCGGGGTTTGCGGGCGGGCGGCGGCGGGGCCGTCAGCGGCACCCTGCGCAGCCGCCAGCGCACGGACGCCGCCACCCGCGCGGTGTACGCGGACTGGAGCCTGGTGGCGTAGGAGTGCAGGGCGCGGGCCTCCGGGGCGTGCAGGTGGGGCTGCTGGCCGGGGGCGGGACCGGCCTCGGAGCCGCTGCCGAGGGTGCCGGGGGCGCAGGCGGAGGCGATCGTGGCGGTGGCGGCGAGGCCGAGCAGCAGGGCGCGCCCCGCCCACACCCTCCCCCTCTCGTCACCTTGTCGTACAGCGTTTTGTCCTACTACTCGCATGGTGCGGGATCCTCGCAGCACCCCCGCCCCGGGCCCCGACGACACCGCCGCCCCACCCGCACCATCCACCGACTGGCCGACAGCGCGGACCACGGACCGAAGACAATGAAGCCGTGAACGAACCGCTGAACGACCCCCTCGCCGCCCTCCGCACCCCCGAGGGCCTGGCCCTCCTCGACGCGGTGCGCGGCACCGATCCCGCCCAGGAGCTGGCCGTCGCCACCCGGCTGCGCCGTGAGCACCCCGCCGAGCTGGTGTCGGCGGCGCTGGGGCAGGCGCGGCTGCGGCAGCGGGCGGTGGCGAAGTTCGGGGCGGAGGACGCGCCGCGGATGTTCTTCACGCCCAACGGCGTGGAGCAGTCGACGCGGGCGAGCGTGGCGGCGTACCGGGCGCGGCGGCTGACGGAGCTGGGCGTGACGTCGGTGGCGGACCTGTGCTGCGGGATCGGCGGGGACGCGATCGCGATGGCCCGCGCCGGTATCCGGGTACTGGCCGTGGACCGGGACCCGGTGACGGTGGCGGCGGCGCGGGCCAACGCGGAGGCGCTCGGGCTCGCCGGTCTGATCGAGGTGCGGCAGGCGGACGTCACGGAGGTGGAGGTGGCGTCGTACGACGCCGTGTTCGTCGATCCGGCGCGCCGGGGCGGGCGGGGGCGCGTGTTCGACCCGGAGGCGTACTCCCCGCCGCTGTCGTGGGCCGTGCGCGCCGCCGCGCGGGCCCCGCGCGCCGCGCTGAAGGTGGCGCCGGGCATCCCGCACGAGGCGGTGCCGCCGGAGGCCGAGGCGGAGTGGGTCTCGGACGGCGGGGACGTGAAGGAGGCGGTGCTGTGGTTCGGGACGGAGCCGGGCGCCGTCCGCGCGACCCTGCTGCCCGGTCCGCGCACGCTCGTCGGCCGCGGGCTGCCCGATCCGGACGTGCGGCCGGTGGGCCGGTACCTGTACGAGCCGGACGGCGCCGTCATCCGCGCGCACCTGGTCGCCGAGGTGGCCGAGGAGCTGGACGGCGGGCTGCTCGACGCGACGATCGCGTACGTCACCACCGACACCGTCCGCCCGACGCCGTACGCCGCCGGGTACGAGATCACCGACCACCTGCCCTTCAACGTCAAGAAGCTGAAGGCGCTGCTGCGGGAGCGGGAGGTCGGCACGCTGACCGTGAAGAAGCGCGGGTCGGCGGTGGAGCCGGAGGAGTTGCGGCGGAAGGTCAGGCCGCGGGGGCCGAACGCGGCGACCGTGTTCCTGACCCGGGTCGCCGGGGCCCCCGCGATGCTCGTCGGCCAGCCGCTGACGGCCGCTTAGAGCTCCTCCGCCCGGCGCGTCAGCAGCTCCCGTTCCCGCGCGTTCCGCGTGAGCGCCGCCGCGCGGGTGAACTCCGCCCGCGCCTCCGCCGTACGCCCGAGGCGCAGCAGCAGGTCGCCGCGGACGCTGGGCAGGAGGTGGTAGTCGCGCAGGGCGGGGGCGGCGGCGAGGGCGTCCACGCACTCCAGCGCCGGTTCCGGGCCCTCGGCCATGGAGACGGCCACCGCCCGGTTCAGCTCGACGACGGGTGACGGGGCGCGGGCGGCGAGCATGGCGTACAGGGTGGCGATCCTGGCCCAGTCGGTGTCGTCGTAGGACGGGGCGTGGGCGTGGCAGGCGGCGATGGCGGCCTGGAGGGCGTACGGGCCGAGGGGACCGCCGGTGGTGGCGTGGGTGAGGGCGGTGACGCCGCGGGCGATGAGCAGGCGGTTCCAGCGTGCCCGGTTCTGGTCCTTGAGCAGGACGGGGGCGCCGTCGGGACCGGTGCGGGCGGCCATCCGGGACGCCTGGAACTCCAGCAGGGCGGCGAGCCCGTGCACCTCGGGCTCCTTCGGCATCAGCCCGGCGAGTTGCCGGGCGAGCCGCAGGGCGTCCTCGCAGAGCGCCGGGCGCAGCAGGTCGTCGCCCTCGGTGGCGGCGTACCCCTCGTTGAAGATCAGGTAGATGACGTCGAGCACGGAGCCGAGGCGGGCCTCGCGGTCGGGGCCGTACGGCACCTCGAAGGCGACGTTCTTGCGGGCGAGGGTGCGTTTGGCGCGGACGACGCGCTGGGCGACCGTCGGCTCGGGCACCAGGTAGGCCCGTGCGATCTCGGCCGTGCTGAGACCGCCGAGCAGCCGCAGCGTGAGCGCGCAGCGGGCCTCGGCGGAGAGCACCGGGTGGCAGGCGGTGAAGACGAGCCGGAGCAGGTCGTCGTCGATGTCGTCGGGGTCGGCGGGCTCCGGGGGCGGGGCGGTGGTGGTGAGGTCGCGGCCGATCTCGGCGAGCTTGCGGGCGTAGTTCTCCCGGCGCCGGACCAGGTCGACGGCGCGGTGCCGGGCGGTGGCGGTGAGCCAGGCGCCGGGGTTGTCGGGGACCCCGTCGCGGGGCCACCGCTCCAGGGCGGCGACGAGGGCGTCCTGGGCGAGTTCCTCGGCGATGCCGACGTCCCGGACGGTCCGGGTGACGGCGGCGACGATCCGCGGGAACTCCATGCGGAAGACGGTCTCGGCGGTGGTACGGGCGTCGGCGGTGGGCTGTGGTCGCACAGCCCACCATCACACACCGGCTCAGCCCTCGACGACCTCGCGCACCTCGCAGAAGAGCCGGAACTCGTCCTCGTGGATCCTCAGGAACCGCTTGGTCCACTCGATGGCCTCGGCCTTGTCCTTGCACTGCATCATCGCGTAGCCGCCGACGACCTCCTTGGTCTCGGTGAACGGCCCGTCGGTGACGGAGGCCCGCTCGCCGTCCCAGTGCACGCGGGTGCCCTGCGCGGTCGGCGTCAGTCCGGCGGTGTCGAGCAGCACCCCGGCCTTGGTCATCTCCTCCAGCAACTCCCCCATCCGCTGCATCAGCGCGTCGCTGGGGCCGTCGGCGGAGGCGTTCTCGTCGATCGTCACGAGCGACAGGAAGCGGGGCATGGTGACTCCTCGGGTCGGTGGCGGCGGGGTCTCTCCCCGCCTCTCACCCTTGCGTCGATCGGGGGGCGCCCG
This sequence comes from Streptomyces flavalbus, assembly GCF_042674625.1. NCBI lineage: Bacteria > Bacillati > Actinomycetota > Actinomycetes > Kitasatosporales > Streptomycetaceae > Streptomyces > Streptomyces flavalbus. The sequence goes on along the minus strand of NZ_JBHTEB010000001.1, from coordinate 4,790,868 downwards.
GATCGACACGGCACCGGGAAATCTCCCAGGTTTTCTTCAGCGCAGCGACTCCCAGAGCTGTCCGGCCTCCGGTTCGTCGGCCACGACGCGGTTGCGGTCCCAGGCCGCCGGGACGACCGGCATGGTCACCGTGGTGACGTTCTCCGCCCGCAGGCCGCGCAGGCTCTCCCCCAGCCCGATCAGCTCGCCGAGGGAGTCGAGGCCGGTGTCGGTGGTCAGGTTGCCGGTGACCGTGTCGGCGACCCGGTAGAGACCGGCCGGGTCGGTGAGCAGGCTGGTGGCGGAGATCTGGGTCAGCAGGGCCGTGACCAGTTGCTGCTGGAGCGCGATGCGGCCGAGGTCGCTGCCGTCCCCGACGCCGTGCCGGGTGCGGGCGAGCGCGAGGGCCTGTTCGCCGTCGAGGTGGTGGGTGCCCGCCTCCAGGGTGAGGTGGCTGTCCTCGTCGTCGATGTCCTCCTCGGTGGTGACGGTGACCCCGCCGAGGGCGTCGACCAGCTTCGCGAACCCGGCGAAGTCCAGCTCGACGTAGTGGTCCATGCGGACGCCGGTGAGCGTCTCGACGGTCTTGACCGCGCACACCGGCCCGCCCACCGCGTAGGCGGAGTTGAACATCGCGTTCTGCTGCTCGTAGGTCTCGCCGCCGTCCTGAAGCGGGCAGGACGGGCGGGTGACGAGGGTGTCGCGCGGGATGCTGACGACGGTCGCCGCGGTGCGTCCGGCGTCCAGGTGGACGACCATCGCGGTGTCGGAGCGGGCGCCGCCCTCGGGGCCGCCGCCGAGTTCCTGGTTCTCCGCGCCGGTGCGCGAGTCCGAGCCGAGGACCAGGATGTTCAGGGAGCCGGTGGGCACCGGGGAGGCGGAGGCGGTCCCGGCGTCGGTCGGGGTGGTCACGGCGCGCGGCGGACGGTCGTCGCCGAGGGCGTTGTTGATGTCGACGCTGGTGATGTTGTCGTTGAGGTGCCAGTAGACCCAGCCCGCCGCCCCGGCCCCCAGCACCAGCGCTCCGGCGAGGGTGAGGCCGACGACCTTCAGCAAGGTCGGCCGTCGGCCCACTGGTCTCACGTCGTCGCTGTTCCCGTTCTCGTCACGTCCCGCCACACGGAGGAACATAAGTCCGAATTATTACGAGCGGGAACGTGAGGCCGTCCTTTCTTGGGAAAATCTCAGATTCCGGTGACTTTCCGGCGCCCCTGGTCAGCCCAGGGTCACCACGGGCACCGGATTGCTGCCGCTCCAGGTGCCGTTGAAGCCGAACGTCACCGAACCGCCGCGCGGCACCGTGCCGTTGTAGGAGGCGTTGGTACAGGTGACCGCCGCGCCCGACTGGGTGCAGGTGGCGTTCCAGGACTGGGTGATCCGCTGGCCCGCGCCGTAGGTCCAGGTCGCCCGCCACGCCGACAGGGCGGTGTCCACGCAGTCGATGCGCACCTCGCCGGTGAAGCCGGTGTTCCACTGGTTGACGACGCGGTAGGTCGCGGCGCAGCCCTCGCCGGGCGGTTCGGTGGTGCCGCCGAGGGACGCGGCGATCGCGTGGTACGCCGGTTTCGGCGCGTAGTTCTCGTCGTACGGGGTGGCCGCGCCGTAGCCCTCGAAGAAGTCCGGGATCCAGGAGTCGGAGTCGGTGAAGCCCCACACGGTGACGCCGGTGCAGCGGTCGACGGCGACGCAGGCGTCCATGACGGCCCGGTAGTCGGCGGCCTGCTGGGCCAGCTTGGCGTCGGTCGCCGGGAGCTGCATCCGGATGTCCAGCTCGGTGATGGCGACGTCCACGCCGAGGTCCGCGAAGCGCTGGATGTTCTGCTGGAAGGTGCCGGGGACCTGGCCGAGGATGAGGTGCGCCTGGAGGCCGACGCCGTCGATCGGGACGCCGCGCTCCTTCAGGGACCTGACCAGGTTGTACAGGGCGGTGGACTTCGCGTTGACGCCCTCGACGTTGTAGTCGTTGATGTAGAGCTTGGCGCCGGGGTCGGCGGCGCGGGCCCGGGTGAGCGCCTCGGCGATGTAGTCCTGGCCGAGGGCGTCGGACCAGATGGTCTGCCGGTAGGTGCCGTCCTCGTTGAAGGGCTCGTTGACCACGTCCCAGGCGGTGACCCGGCCCCGGTAGCGGGTGACCTCGGTGTCGATGTGGTCCATGAGCAGGGTGCGCAACTGTGCGGGCGTGAAGCCGCCGTTGGTGAGCCAGCCCGGGTTCTGGCTGTGCCAGACCAGGGTGTGGCCGCGCACCCGCTGGCCGTGGGCCTCCGCGAAGTCGACGATCTGGTCCGCCTCGGCCCAGTTGAAGGAGCCGCGGCTGGGCTCGACCGACTCCCACTTCATGGCGTTGCCGGGGGTGAGCCAGTTGAACTCGCGGGCGGCGACCTCGGCGTACGTGCCGTTCAGCTTGCCCCCGGTGACCGCGGTGCCGATGGCCCTGCCCTTGGCGGCGGCGAGGTCGCGCAGGGGGGTGTCGGCGGCGTGCGCCGCGGGGGCGGCGAGGAGTAACGCGCCGACCGTGGCGACGCCGGTGAGCAGCGCGGTGAGGGAGAAGCCTGGTCTCAGGGATCTCATGCGGGTGCCTCCGAAATTTTCGGCTGTAAAACCGATTGACTTCGGTGGAGTGTTGGCGTCCCCGCCCCCTCCGTCAATACGGCGACTTCCGGCCAGCGCCCTCCCGGACTCCTCGACGCGTCAGAACGGCGGCGCCCCCGAACTGCTGCGCACCACCAGGCTGGTCGCCAGCTCCACCCGGGTCGCGGCGGGTGTCGCGTCGTCGCCGCGGCCGAGTTCGAGGACCAGCCGGGCCGCCGCCTCGGCCATCTCCGTCAGCGGCTGCCGTACGGTCGTCAGCGGCGGGCCCACCCAGCGGGCCACCGGCAGGTCGTCGAAGCCGACCACGCTCACGTCCTCCGGGATGCGCAGCCCCAGTTCGCGCGCCGCCTCGTACAGCCCGAGCGCCTGGAGGTCGTTCCCGGCGAAGATCGCGGTCGGCCGGTCGTCGCGGCGCAGCAACTGCAGCCCCAGCCGGTAGCCGGAGTCGTGGTGGAAGTCGCCCGGCCTGATCAGGTCGGGGTCGACCGGCAGCCCCGCGGTCTCCAGGGCGGCCCGGTAGCCGTCGATGCGGGCCCGGCTGCACATCATCCTGGACGGCCCGGTGATCGCCCCGATCCGGGTGTGGCCCAGCTCGACCAGGTGCCGGGTGGCGGCGAGGCCGCCCTGCCAGTTGGTGGCGCCGATGGACGGCACGTCGGTGCCGGGGTCGCCCGCCGGGTCCATCACCACGAACGGGATGGAACGGCTGGTCAGCAGCGCCCGCTGGGACTCGTCCAGCTCGGACAGGACCAGGATCACCCCGTGCGGGCGGCGGGCCGCGACCTGGTCGGCCCAGGTCCGGCCGGGGGTGAGCCGCCCCGCGCTCTCGGAGAGCACCACGCTCAGCCCCGCGTCCCTGGCGACGTTCTCCACACCCCGGATGACCTCCAGCGCCCAGGCGCTCTCCATCTCGTGGAAGACCAGGTCGAGCAGGGGCGAGCGGGTCGCCTCGGCCCGGCGCCGCCGGTAGCCGTGGGTGCGCAGCAGTTCCTCGACCCGGGTGCGGGTCGCCGGGGCGACGTCAGCACGGCCGTTGAGGACCTTCGAAACAGTCGGCGCGGATACACCGGCCTCACGGGCGATCTCCGCGAGGGTCGCGGTCTGCGTGGACCGTCCTGTCGTCTGGGTTTGAGCGCGTTCCGGGGCAGTCATGCTGGCGATCGTATCTCTGCACGCCCTCTTGACGGACCCCCTGGAGCGCCATAGGTTCCCCAAAACATTCGGAACGCCACTCGAAACATTCGCGTGACGGACGCGTATCACGTGCCGAAACCAGTGTCGCAGCACGTGCCGCGTGTCCGCACGCACCGGTGGCCCCGGATCAACGCTCATCCACATGCTCGACATTCGCGAGAGGTGCGGTCATGGAGTCCACAAGAGGGCAGTCCAACGGCGGGCGGCCCGGCGGCGCAGGCCAGGACAGCCGGACGTTCAGCAGGCGCTGGGTCCTGGGGGCCGGCGCGACCACGTTGCTCGGCGCCGGTCTGACCGCCTGCGGATCCGGCGACAGCTCCGGTGGCGGCGGCGGCACCCTCACCGCGTTCGTCTACGGTGACGACGCGGTGAAGGTGCAGCAGGCGGCCGTGGACCGGTTCAACAAGTCGGCCGCGGCCAAGAAGGCGGGCGGCAAGATCAAGCTGGAGCGCATCCCGGGCTCCGACTACTCGCCCAAGCTGCGCACCGCCATGGGCTCGCCCAGCGCCCCCGACCTGTTCTTCAACTGGGGCGGCGGCTCCATCAAGCCGTACAAGGAAGCCAACAAGATCGTCGACCTCACCGAGATCATCGAGGACGACAAGACCCTCAAGGACGGCTTCCTGCCCTCCGTGCTCTCCGCGGGCGACCTCGACGGCCGCCACTACGGCATCCCGATGCGCGGTATGCAGCCGGTGATCCTGTTCTACAACAAGGCCGTCTTCGAGGAGCACAAGCTCCAGCCGCCCACCACCTGGGACCAGCTCCTCGACAACAACGCCAAGCTGAAGAAGGCGGGCATCACCCCCTTCGCGCTCGGCGGCTCCGACACCTGGCCCGAGCTGATGTGGCTGGAGTACCTCGTCGACCGCATCGGCGGCGAGCAGGTCTTCCGGCGCATCCAGAACGGCGACTTCGAGGGCTGGGGCGACCCGGCGATCCTGAAGGCCGCCGAACTGGTCAAGGAACTCGTCGACGACGGCGCCTTCGGCTCCAAGTTCACCTCGGTGTCCTACGTCAACGGCGGCGCCCCCGCGGTCTTCGCCAAGGGCAAGGCCGCCATGCACCTGATGGGCTCCTGGGAGTACTCCACCCAGCTCGGCAAGTTCCCGGACTTCGCCAAGAAGAACCTGGGCTGGGCCACCTTCCCCAGCGTCGAGGGCGGCACCGGCGACATCAGCAACGTCGTCGGCAACCCCACCAACTACTGGTCCATCCACAGCCGCGCCCGCAACAAGGACGCCGCGATCGCCTTCCTCAAGGAGTGCGCCTCCCAGCAGTACGCCAAGGACCTGGTCGCCAACGGTGACGTGCCGACCACCTCCAACGCGGCGCTGCTGCTGAACAACGCGCCCAACCCGGAGTTCGCCAAGTTCCAGTACGAGATGGTCGAGAAGGCCACCGCGTTCACCCTCTCCTGGGACCAGGCGCTCGGCGACGAGCTGGGCACCAAGATGCACACCGAGATCAGCAAGCTGTTCGCGGGGAAGTCCTCCCCGCAGCAGTTCGTGGATGCCTGCAAGGGGCTGAAGTGAGCACTACGGTCCCTGAGAAGACCGCACGGACCGGCAGGTCAGGCAGGACCCGGGTGGGGCGTCCACACGCCGCCTGGGCCCTGCCCGCCGTCCTGTTCTTCGCGTTCTTCGCGATCGTCCCGATGGCGCTGGCCTTCTACCTGTCCTTCACCAAGTGGGACGGCCTCACCGACCCGCAGCCCGTCGGCTTCGACAACTGGCAGCGACTCCTGGACGACCCGCGCCTGACGCAGTCCCTGTGGCTGACGGTCCTGCTGACCGTCACGAGCTGGCTGTTCCAGACCGTCGTCGCCCTGCTGCTCGGCGTCTGGGCGGCGGGCCCGCAGCGCAACCGGGCGATCCTGTCCGCGATCTACTTCACGCCGCTGCTGCTGTCGTCCACCGCCATCGCCATCCTGTTCTACGCCCTGCTTGACCCGAACTTCGGCATCATCCAGAAGGACACCCTCGGCTCCACCAGCGGCGCCTTCCTCGCGATCGTGTTCGTCGGCGGCTGGCAGTTCATGCCGCTGCACACGCTGATCTACCAGGGCGGCGCCCGCCAGATCCCCGCCGTGCTCTACCAGGCGGCGGCCATCGACGGCGCCGGCCGCTACCGGCAGTTCTTCTCGATCACCCTGCCGCAGCTCCGCCACACCATCACCACGTCCTCGGTGCTGATCATCGTCGGCTCGCTGACGTACTTCGAGACCGTCCTGATCCTGACCAAGGGCGGCCCCGGCACCGACACCGCGATCCTGCCGTACCTGATGTACGAGGCGGGCTTCCGCAACTACGACTTCGGCTACGCCAGCGCCATCGCGTCCTTCCTGGTCCTGGTGGCCACCGGCCTGTCCCTGCTGCTGGTCCGGCTGACCGGCTTCGGCCGTATGCGCAGCACCCGCGAAGGGATGTGACGTCATGTCGCACGACACACTGCCGCGCCCCGCCAAGACCCGTGGAACCCCGCCCAAGCACATGAACAGCGCGCACCGCCGCCGACGCCACTGGACCAAGCGCGCCAACCCGGTCGCGGGCCTCGGCTCGCTGGTCTGGCTGGTGATCGTCCTGGTCCCGATCTACGCCATGCTGTCGGCGTCCCTGACCCGCCAGGAAGACGCCCTCACCGGCAACCCGCTCAAGCCCCCGAGCAACCCCACCCTCGACAACTACAACACCGTTCTCGAGAGCGACTTCGCCCACCTGCTCACCAACACCGCGATCGCCGCGGTGTCCGTCGTCGCCATCGTCCTCGGCCTGTCCATCCCGCTGGCCTACGTCGCCGTCCGCACCCGCAACCGCTGGTCGGGCACCGCCTTCCGGGTCTTCCTGCTCGGCGTGGCCATCCCCGCCCAGGCGGTCGTCGTCCCGCTGTACCTGATCATCTCCGAACTCGGCCTCTACGACAGCCTGCTCGCCGTCATCCTCCCGACGGCGGCCTTCGCCATGCCCGTCTCGGTGCTGGTGCTCGTCGGCACCCTGCGCGACATCTCCGAGGAGATGTACGAGGCCATGGCCCTCGACGGCGCCTCACCCCTGCGGATGCTGTTCCAGCTCACGATCCCGCTGGCCAAGGGCGGCATCAGCACCGTCGTCATCTACTCCGCGCTCCAGGCATGGAACAACTTCCTGTTCCCGTTGATCTTCACCCAGTCCGACGGCCCGCGCGTGCTCACGCTCGGCATCTTCAACTACGTCAGCCAGTTCGGCGTGAACATCCCGGCGCTGCTCGCCTCGGTCATCCTCTCCGGCATCCCGATCTTCGCCGTCTACCTGGTGGCCCGCCGTGCCCTGGTCAGCGGCCTGATGGGGGTGGGCGGCAAATAGGACCCGGCACCCGCACCCCGCCCTCTGACGACGCCTTTTAACGACTGGAGTTCCATGACCACCGCCCCTTGGCGCGACCCCGCCCTGCCCGCCGCCGCCCGCGTCGAAGACCTCCTCTCCAGAATGACCCTGGAGGAGAAGACCGCCCAGCTTTACGGGGTGTGGGTGGGCGCCGCCACGGACGGCGACGGAGTCGCCCCCCACCAGCACGACATGACCCTCGACTTCGACTGGGACGACCTGATCACCCGCGGCCTCGGCCAGCTCACCCGCCCCTTCGGCACCGCCCCCGTCGACCCGGCGACCGGCGCCCAGGCCCTCGCCACCGCCCAGCGCCGGATCAGCGAGGCGGGCCGCTTCGGCATCCCCGCGCTCGCGCACGAGGAGTGCCTCGCCGGGTTCACCGCCTGGCAGGCCACCGCCTACCCGGTGCCGCTCGCCTGGGGCGCCACCTTCGACCCCGCCCTCATCGAGGAGATGGCCCGGCACATCGGCCGCGACCTGCGCTCCGTCGGCGTCCACCAGGGCCTCGCCCCGGTCCTGGACGTCGTACGCGACCTGCGCTGGGGCCGTGTCGAGGAGACCATCGGCGAGGACCCGTACCTGGTCGGGACGGTCGGCGCCGCCTACGTCCGGGGCCTGGAGTCGACCGGGATCATCGCCACCCTGAAGCACTTCGCCGGGTACGCCGCCTCCGCGGGCGCCCGCAACCTCGCGCCCGTGCGCGCGGGCGTGCGCGAGTTCGCCGACGTCACCCTGCCGCCGTTCGAGTTCGCCCTGCGCGAGGGCGGCGCCCGCTCGGTGATGGCCGCCTACAACGAGACCGACGGCGTGCCCGCCTCCGCGGACACCTACCTGCTCACCGAACTCCTGCGGGACGCGTGGGGCTTCACCGGCACCGTCGTCTCCGACTACTTCGGCGTCGGCTTCCTCGAGACCCTGCACCGCGTCGCGGGCACCCCCGCCGAGGCGGCGCACGTGGCCCTCGAAGCGGGCATCGACGTGGAACTGCCCAGCCCGAAGTGCTACGGCGACGCGCTGGTCGAGGCGGTCCGCGCGGGCGCGGTCCCCGAGGACCTCATCGACCGGGCGGTCCGCCGCGTCCTGGTCCAGAAGTGCGAGCTGGGCCTCCTCGACGAGGACTGGCGGCCCGAGCCCACCGGGAGCATCGACCTCGACTCGGCCGCCAACCGCGCCCTCGCCCGCCGTATCGCCGAGGAGTCGGTCATCCTCCTCGACAACCCGGACGGTGTGCTGCCGCTGGCCCCGGACACCCGGATCGCCGTCATCGGCCCCCGCGCCGCCGACCCGCTGGCCATGCTCGGCTGCTACTCCTTCCCCTCCCACGTCGGCACCCACCACCCCGACAAGCCGATGGGCATAGCCATCCCCACCGTCATCGAGGCGCTGCGCGGCGAACTGCCCGACGCCAAGGTGACCTTCGCGGAGGGCTGCGGCGTCGCCGACCCCGACACCTCCCGCATCGAGGAGGCGGTCGCACGGGCCGCGGAGGCCGACGTGTGCGTGGCCGTCCTCGGTGACCAGGCGGGCCTCTTCGGCCGCGGCACCTCCGGCGAGGGCTGCGACGCCGCCGACCTGCGGCTGCCCGGCGCCCAGGGCGAACTCCTCGACGCCCTCGTCGCCACCGGCGTCCCGGTGGTGCTGGTGCTGCTCACCGGCCGCCCCTACGCCCTCGGCCGCTGGCACGGCAGGCTCGCCGCCGCCGTCCAGGCGTTCTTCCCCGGCGAGGAGGGCGGCCCCGCCGTCGCGGGCGTCCTCTCCGGCCGCGTCACCCCCTCCGGCCGCCTCCCCGTCAGCGTCCCGCGCGACCCCGGCGGCCAGCCCTGGACCTACCTCCAGCCCCCGCTCGGCCTCGCGGGCGAGGTCAGCAACCTCGACCCGACGCCGCTGTACCCGTTCGGCCACGGCCGCTCGTACACGACGTTCGAGTGGACGGAGTTCGGCGGCTCCCCGCAGACCGAGATCGGCACGGACGGCTCGTACGACATCGGTGTCAACGTCACCAACACCGGTGACCGGGAGGCCGCCGAGGTCGTCCAGCTCTACCTGCACGACCCGGTGGCCAGCGTCACCCGCCCCGACGTCCGGCTGGTCGGCTACCGGCGGGTGCGCCTCGCCCCCGGCGAGAAGGCCCGCGTGACCTTCCGGTTCCACACCGACCTGTCCGCCTTCGCGGACCGCACCGGCCGCCGGATCGTCGAGCCCGGCGCCCTGGAACTGCGCCTCGCCGCCTCCAGCACCGACGTACGGCACACCGCGCACCTGACGCTGACCGGACCGCGCCGCGAGGTGGGCACGGACCGGCACCTGCTGTGCGAGACGGAGGTGACGCCCGGGGCGTGAACCCGACCCCGGACGGCCCGGCTCAGCCCGGGTCGGCTCAGCGCGGGTCGGCTCAGCCCGGGTCGGCTCAGCTCGGGTCGGCCGAGGAGGCGTCGGCCTCCTGCCGCTCCCGGTACTCCTCCAGCACGTTGAACACCGGCACCAGTCCCGTCGCCCGCACATCCACGCTGAACAGCCGCATCGCGGCCTCGCGGGCGGCGGGACTGCTCCGCAACTGCTCCCACAGCAGCCGACGCACCCCCACCGTCTCCGGCTTGCGGGCCGTCAGCGCCTCGAAGAAGTGCCGCGCCGCGTACTCGATGCCCGCCGAGTCCTCCGGCCGGGCCCGGTCGTAGCCGTTGGCCCGCCCGTACTTGGCCAGGCACAGCGCGTCCCCGACGCCCATGGTGAAGTCGATGCCGAGCAGCGGGTGCTGGTGGCCGACCGCGTCGCCGACCATCGCGATCCGGCCGTGCTCGTAGGTGTGCCGCAGCCGGATGCCCTCCCCCGACCAGGTGATCCGCTCCGGCTCGCTGGCCACCCGCAGCAGCGGGTCGTGCAGCTCCGGCGGCAGCATCGGCACGTAGTGCTTCTCCACGTACGCCCGCACGTCGTCGTCCGGGGGCCGCTCCTCGGGCAGGTCCAGGGCGATCCCGAGCAGGTCCCGGCCCATCGCGTGGACGCGGGCGCAGCGCCCCCGCTCGTCGGTGATCACCCGGGCCTGCTCGTAGCCGGTCAGCCCGGTGCCCTCCAGCATCACGGAGGCGGTGTGCGAGGTGACGGCCTGCCCCACCTCGCCGTACAGCCGGTGGCGCACGGCCGACCAGCGGCCGTCGGCGCCGACCAGCAGATCGGCGCGGAACTGGGTGTCGGACGTGCCGCGCGTGGTGTGGACCGAGCCGTCGAGCTCCACGCTGAGCACCTGGACGCCGTAGAGCATCTCGACCCCGTCCCGCTCCATCAGGCTCTCCCGCATCGCCTCGACGAGGTCCGGGTACGGCGTGACCAGGGGCTGGGCGTCGGGAGGGAACCGCAGCTCGACGGGGTCACCGCCGCCGTGCTCGTAGAGGGTGACGCCGGTGCCGCGCACGGACCGCCCGGGAGGCAGCTCGACCCCCCAGCGGTCCAGCAGCTCCACCGCCGGGGGAAAGACCATCTCCGCCGTCGGCCGGGGCGTCGGCGGGTCGAAGGCGTCGACCATCAGGACCGTCCAGCCCTGGTCGGCGAAGGCGTGCGCGGTGGCGCAGCCGACCGGCCCGGCACCAGCGATGAACACGTCCGCGTGGTCCAGGGACACATGGTCATCGTCCATCTCGGCCCCGTCCGTAGGGAACTACGCCCCGGCGCTACACCGACCGGGGCCTGCCGGGCAGGTACGGTACGCCGCTCCCACGGACGGCGGCGCCTCTCAGCCCCGTACGGCTGAAGTACCGGCGGACCAGCTTGACCTGACCGGGCGTCAGCGTGTAGGGCCCTCGGCCACCGACTCGAACCGCCACCGGTGCACCGGTCGGCTCACCAGCTCACCGTCCGGCTCCGGGAGTTCCGGCAGCTCGGCGTCGTAGGGCGCGTCCCACCAGGTGATGACGAGGACCCGGTCCTGCGGGGCGCGGAAGGTCTCCCGGCGCAGCGGCTCCCCGGCCAGCTCCCGCGCGCGGGCCCAGTCGAGCAGGTCCGCGCCCCGGCCGGGCACCGCCCGCGCCTCCCACATCAGGGCGACGGTCACGAGTACAGGTTCTCCTTGCTCACCTCGTGCACGTGGTCGTGCCCCGGCACGTGCGGGTCGGTCACCGGCAGCGAGGAGTCCGCCGACAGGTCCCAGGCGGAGGCGGCCCGGTTGCGGGCGACCATCTCGGCGCCGAGCGCGGCGACCATCGCGCCGTTGTCCGTGCACAGCTTGGGCCGCGGCACCCGCAGCCGGATGCCCGCCGCCTCGCACCGCTCCTGCGCCAGCGCCCGCAGCCGCGAGTTGGCGGCCACGCCGCCGCCGATCATCAGGTGGTCGACGCCCTCGTCCTTGCAGGCCCGTACGGCCTTGCGGGTGAGCACGTCGACGACCGCCTCCTGGAAGGACGCCGCCACGTCCCGCACCGGCACCTCCTCCCCGGCCGCCCGCTTGGCCTCGATCCAGCGGGCCACGGCCGTCTTCAGCCCGGAGAAGGAGAAGTCGTACGCCGGGTCGCGCGGCCCGGTCAGCCCGCGCGGGAACGCGATCGCCGCCGGGTCGCCCTCGCGCGCGTACCGGTCGATGACCGGGCCGCCCGGGAAGCCCAGGTTCAGCACCCGGGCGATCTTGTCGAACGCCTCGCCCGCCGCGTCGTCGATGGTGGCGCCCATGGGCCGCACGTCGGAGGTGATGTCGGAGGACAGCAGCAGCGACGAGTGCCCGCCGCTGACCAGCAGCGCCATCGTCGGCTCGGGCAGCGGGCCGTGCTCCAGTTGGTCGACGCAGATGTGCGAGGCGAGGTGGTTGACGCCGTACAGCGGCTTGCCCAGCGCGTACGCGTACGCCTTCGCCGCCGACACGCCGACCAGCAGCGCACCGGCGAGCCCGGGCCCCGCGGTCACCGCGATGCCGTCGAGGTCCTTCGCGCTGACCCCGGCGTCCTTCAGCGCGCGCTCGATGGTGGGGACCATCGCCTCCAGGTGCGCCCGGGAGGCGACCTCGGGGACGACGCCGCCGAAGCGGGCGTGCTCGTCGACGCTGGAGGCGACGGCGTCGGCGAGCAGGGTGGTGCCGCGGACGACACCGACGCCGGTCTCGTCGCAGGAGGTCTCGATCCCCAGGACCAGGGGTTCGTCAGCCATGGGTGTCGGTTCCTTCGGAGTCAGGGGGCGTGACGGGTACGGAGGTGGCGGGGTCGGTGAGCCGCATGACCAGGGCGTCCACGTTGCCCGGCTGGTAGTAGCCGCGCCGCTGGCCGATGACCTCGAAGCCGAACCGCTCGTACAGCCGCCGCGCGGGCGCGTTGTCGACCCGGCACTCCAGCATCACCTCGGCGCACTCGAAGGCCGTCGCCGCCCGCAGCAGCTCGGTCAGCAGCCGGGAGCCGAGGCCGGTGCCCCAGCGGTCCCGGGCGACGGCGATCGTCTGCACGTCGGCCAGCTCACCGGCGGCGGCGAGCCCGGCGTACCCGACGAGCCGGTCGCCCTCGGTCGCCACCAGGTACCGCCGGGTCGCGCCCGGCCCGCGCGCGTGGGCCAGCTCGGACCAGAACATCCCCCGCGACCAGGCGTCCTCGGGGAACAGGTCCCGCTCCAGTTCGAGCACCGGGCCGATGTCCCACCAGCGCATCTCACGCAGCAGCACGGGAGTCGTCTCGGGCGCGGTCACTTGGGCGTGACCACCTTGTAGTTCTTGGGCACCTGGGCGTCGGGCCGCCGCAGGTACAGCGGCCGGGGCGGCGCCAGCTCCGCCCCCGCGGCCAGCCGCTCCGCCGCCAGCCGGGCCAGCGCCGCGGCGGAGACGTGCTCGGGCTCGTGGACCTGCGGGAACGTGTCGGGGTAGAGCAGCGCGCCCGCGCCGACCGCGGGCAGTCCCGCGACCCGCTCGGCGATGTCGGCGGGCCGGTCCACGGCCGGGTCGGTGAGCCGGGTGCGCGAGTCGGCGTAGCGCGCCCAGTACACCTCCTTGCGCCGGGCGTCGGTGGCCACGACGAACGGGCCGGGCAGATCGGCGGCGTACGCCAGTCCGTCCAGCGTGCACACGCCGTGCACCGGCACCCCGAGCGCCAGCCCGAAGGTGTCGGCGGTCATCAGCCCGACCCGCAGCCCGGTGTACGGGCCGGGACCGGTGCCCACGACGATCGCGGTGACGGCGTCCAGTCGGTGCCCCGCCTCCCGCAGCACACGGTCGACGGTCGGCAGCAGCAGCTCACCGTGACGGCGTGCGTCGACCTGACCGGCGGAGGCGAGGACGTCCGTGCCGTCGTGCAGGGCGACGGTCACGGCGGGGGTGGCGGTATCCAGAGCGAGCAAGAGCACGCGAACAGCCTACGGCTCCCGCGCCGCGCGCACGGCCGCCCGGGTCGGGGCCGCGGTCGCTGCTACGGTCGCCGCAGGCGGCAGCCGGACATACGGCTCCTTACGATGACATACGGTGACACGGCGTAGAGGTGGGCGAGGGTGGCAAGCAGCAGCGCGGGGATCGTGGCCGGGCTCACCGCGGCGGCCCTCGGCACGGTCGGGTACCTCACCTACCAGGCGTCCGCCAACGTCCCCCTCGAACTCACCCGCCCGCGGGCGGCGGCGTCCCTGGCGGCGCTGGCCTCCAAGGCCCCCCGCGACGCCCGGCACCCCACGGCGCTGCCCGCCCACTCCGGCACGGGCGAACGCGTCGTGTACTCCCTCGACGACGACCGGGTCTGGCTCGTCGAGGACGACGGTCGGGTGCGGCGCACCTTCAGGGTCGCCCCCGGCACGGTCGATCCGGCGCCGGGCCCCTACACCGTCTCCTCCCGCTCGGGCCGGATCACCGGCTCCGACGGCGTGCCCGTGGAGCACGTCGTCCGCTTCGCCACCGTGGACGGCGTGACGGTCGGCTTCAGCGCCGCCGTGCCGGGCGCGACCCCGGCACCCGGCGTGAGCACGCGCACGGGCGGCATCCGGGAGACCCGGGCGGACGGCGACGCGATGTGGGAGTTCGCGACGGTGGGGCGCAGGGTGATCGTGGTCCCGTAGCCCCCGGCGGGAGCTGGATCAGGCGGCTTCGCGCGCCCGCTGGACCGGCGCCGAGCCGCCGTACGGCTCCGGGTCGCGGGGCGGCCGGGAGACGAGGTCGGCGGCGGCGCAGGACGCCAGCAGATCGCGCATGGACACGCCGTCGGGGAAGCCGGGCACCGTGCCGCGCGGGGCCTCGTCTCGTTCGCTGACCGTCATGGGGCGCCTCCTGAAGTGCGGGGGCGGATGCGGTTAGGTATACCTAACCAACGCGGGATACCATCTGAACACGCCGAAGCCACCCCGCGCAACAAGGTCCCGACAACATGTCGGAAACGCGGGGTGTGACGGTGAACCCTGAGGTCAGGCTGTCAGCACGCTGAGGTCGGCCCCGGCCCAGCGCGCCCCGATCCCGGTGAGCGTCACCCGGCGCACCTCGTCGGTGGTGTCCCCGACGGCCCGGTGGATGGCGAGGTGCAGCCGGTCGTCCGTCAGCTCCTCGACCTTGCCCTCGCCCCACTCGACCACGATCACCGAGTCGGGCAGCGAGACGTCGAGGTCCAGGTCCTCCATCTCGTCGAGCCCTCCGGAGAGCCGGTAGGCGTCGACGTGGACGAGCGGCGGCCCGTCCCCGAGGGACGGGTGGACCCGGGCGATCACGAAGGTCGGCGAGGTGACGGCCCCCCGGACGCCGAGCCCCTCACCGAGCCCGCGCGTCAGGGTCGTCTTGCCCGCGCCCAGTTCCCCGCTGAGCATCACGAGGTCACCGGCGCGCAGCAGCTTGGCGAGCCGACGGCCCAGGTCCCGCATCTGCTCGGGCGAGGTGACGACCAGTTCAGTCCCCCCGGGTCCGCCCGTGGGTCCGTCAGCCGGGTTGTGCGGTGCTGCTGGTGCTTCCATAGCCACTTACGGTAGCCCCTGCGGGCACGGCACCCACGCGGGTGAGCAGGTCCGCGAGCCGGTCGGTGACCACTTCCGGGTGCTCCAGCATCACCAGGTGCCCCGCGTCCGGTACGAGGACCAGCTCGGCGTCCGGCAACAGGTCCGCGATGGCCTCACTGTGCTCACTGGGCGTCACCAGGTCCTGCACCCCGGCCAGCACCAGCACCGGTATGTCGGCGAAGTGCACCAGCGCCTCGGTCTTGTCGTGCTCCGTGAACGCCGGGTAGAACTCCGCGACGACGTCGATCGGCGTCCCCTCGATCATCCGCTCGGCGAACCGCTCCACCGCCGGGTCGATGTCCCGGGCGGCGAACGAGTACCGCTTGATGATCCCGGCGAACAGGTCGGCGGTCGCCCGCCGCCCCTTCTCCACCAGCTCGGCCCGCTGCCCCAGCGCCTTCAGCACGCCCGGCAGCACCCGCCGCACCGCGTTCACCCCGGCGACCGGCAGCCCGAAGTTGACCTCGCCGAGCCGCCCCGACGACGACCCCACCAACGCGACCCCGACGACCCGCTCCCGCACCAGCTCGGGGTACTGGGCCGCCAGCGCCATGATCGTCATGCCGCCCATGGAGTGCCCGACCAGCACGAGCGGCCCCTCCGGCGCGGCCACGTCGAGCACGGCCTTCAGGTCCTGCCCGAGCTGGTCGATGCTGACCGGCCGCCCGTCCTGGATCTGTGCCACGCCGCGCCCGGACCGCCCGTGACTGCGCTGGTCCCAGTGCACCGTCCGGACGACACCGCGCAGCGCGGCCCGCTGGAAGTGCCAGGAGTCCTGGCTGAGGCAGTACCCGTGGCAGAACACGACGGTCACCGGGGCGGGCGCCTTGCGGCCGAACAGCCGACGCCTGCGGGGCGCGAGCTGCGCCTCCGGGTCCACGTCGTCCACCTCGAAGTACAGCTCGGTGCCGTCGTCGGCGTACGCCTTGCCCGGCAGCCCGCGCAGGGCGCCGTACGGACCGGCGGAGTCCAGCGCGAGGCGGGCCTTCTGCCGCATCCCGCGCCCGACGGTGAGCCGCTCGATCGCGACGCCCGCCGCCGCACCGGCCGCCAGCACGCCTATCGCGGTGCCCGCGATGCCGGTCGCCCTGCGCCAGCTCCCCGCGGCGGCCCCCGTGGCGGAGGCGACGGCCGCGGCAGCCGCGTCCGCGACGACGCCCTCCGCACTGCTCTCGCTCACGTACCGCTCCTCTTCGCCGTACCCGTCCGCCGACCTTGCCGCGCTGCCCGTGCCGTGTCGTGCCGTTCCGTGTCGTGCCCTCTGCGAGTTACCCGTCCGGCGGCTCGCTCACGTGCCCGGGGCACTCACCGGGACGTTTCACCCACCTGGCTGATCAGCTCCCCGCCCCGCTCGCCACCTCGTTCACATGGACGCGGGGAACGCGCGTTCCGATGCGGGTGACGATCTCATACGCGATGGTCCCGGCCGCCTGCGCCCAGTCCTCGGCGGTGGGCTCCCCGCGGTCGCCGGGCCCGAACAGCACCGCTTCCGCACCCACGGCGGGCTCGTCGCCGCCCAGGTCGACGACGAACTGGTCCATCGCGATCCGCCCGGCGACCGTCCGCCACTTCCCGCCGACCAGCACGGGCCCGGCCCCGGAGGCGTGCCGCGGTATCCCGTCGGCGTACCCCAGCGGCACGAGCCCGAGGGTCGTCTCACCCGGCGTCGTGTAGTGGTGCCCGTAGCTCACGCCGTGGCCCGCCGGTACGTGCTTCACCAGGGCCAGCGAGGCGGACAGGGTCATCACCGGCCGCAGTCCGAAGTCGGCCGGGACGCCGACCTCGGGGCTGGGCGAG
This sequence comes from Streptomyces flavalbus, assembly GCF_042674625.1. NCBI lineage: Bacteria > Bacillati > Actinomycetota > Actinomycetes > Kitasatosporales > Streptomycetaceae > Streptomyces > Streptomyces flavalbus. The sequence continues at coordinate 4,774,024 of NZ_JBHTEB010000001.1, read as the reverse complement.
ATGCCGTAGAGCGCGATCCCCGTCCGGACGAGGTCGAAGTGGGACTCGGGCAGGGTCAGGGTGGCGGGCGAGTTGGCGATGTGCCGCACCTCGGGCCGCACGCCCTGCCGCTCGGCGTACCCGACCAGCTCCCGGAACGCGCCGAGCTGCGCGGCGATGGAGGGGTGCCCCGGCTCGTCGGCGCAGGCGAAGTGCGACCAGAGCCCGGTGACGCGGACGAGCCCGGCGCGCTCGGCGTCCAGGGCGGCGCCGACCAGCTCCGCCCAGTCTCCCGGCTGGCAGCCGTTGCGCCCGAGCCCGGTGTCGGCCTTGAGCTGCACCCGCGCGGGCCGCCCGGCGGCCCGCGCGGCGTCGCTGACCTCCCGCAACGCCCACATCCCGCTCACGGACACGTCGAGGTCGGCGTCGATGGCCTCCCGCCAGGGCCCGCCCGGCGTCCACAGCCAGCACATGATCCGCACGCCGTCGGGCAGCCCGCCCTTGGCCCGCAGGACCAGCGCCTCCTCGGGCGTGGCCGTCCCCAGCCAGCTCGCGCCCGCCGCGACGGCCTCGCGCGCGCAGCGCAGGGCACCGTGCCCGTACGCGTCCGACTTCACCACGGCCATCAGCGCGGCCCCCGGAGCCCGCTCCCGCAGGGCACGCACGTTCGCCCGCAGCGCGGCCAGGTCGATCTCGGCGCGGGCGCGCAGCGGGGCGGTCGGCAGAAGTGCTGTCTCAGTCATCGCGCCCAGTCTCTCAGAGGGCACTGACACGAGGTCCCGCGTGCCGGGCGGGAGGGGGCCTGTGCACGGCGACCACATCCCGGCGCCGCCGCGTCACCTCACGTCAGCCGCAGAGGGCCCGTTCAGCCACATTGGCCACACAGACCCCTCAGCCCCCTACGCCCCCTCAGTCACACACGTCCCGCCAGGCCCCCGGAACCGCCTCCGCGACGTCATGCGCCCCCACGGGAGCCCCGTCCGCCGCGTACCTCCCGGCCAGCCCGTGCAGATACGCCCCCACGCTCCCCGCGTCCAACGCCGAGAGACCGGCCGCGAGCAGCGACCCGACGAGCCCCGACAGCACGTCCCCGCTCCCGGCGGTGGCCAGCCACGACGTCCCCGTGGCGTTCACCCGTACGGCCCCGCCCTCGGGGTCGGCGACCAGGGTGGTCGACCCCTTCAGCAGCACGGTCGCCCGGTACCGCCGCGCCAGCTCGCGTACGGCGTCCAGCCGCCCGGCCTCGACCTCCTCACGGCCCACGCCGAGCAGGGCGGCGGCCTCCCCGGCGTGCGGCGTCATCAGGGTGGGCGCGGTGCGCGCGCGTACGGCGTCGGGGTCGGCCAACCGCAACCCGTCCGCGTCCAGCAGCACCGGCACGTGGGCGGCGATCACCTCACCCACGGCGGAGGCGTCGTCGGCGGCGCCCGGCCCCACGACCCACGCCTGCACGCGACCGGCGTGCCGGGGCCCCTGGTCCGACACGAGCGTCTCGGGGAACCGCGCGATCACGGCGTCCTTGGCGGGCCCGACGTACCGCACGGCACCGGCGCCGCCGCGCAACGCCCCCGCGACGGCGAGGACAGCGGCCCCGGGATACCGGGCGGACCCGGCGGCGATCCCGACCACACCGCGCCGGTACTTGTCGCTCTCGACGCCGGGCACGGGCAGCAGCCGGGCCACGTCAGCGTGCTGGAGGGCCTCAAGCTCGCCGACGTCCGGCAACTCCAGCCCGATGTCGACGAGCCGCACGACCCCGGCGTACTCCCGCGCGGGATCGACGAGGAGCCCCGGCTTGTACGCCCCGAAGGTCACGGTGAGATCGGCACGCACGGCGGCCCCGCGCACCTCCCCGCTGTCGGCGTCGACCCCGCTCGGCAGATCGACGGCGACGACGGCCCCGGGCCCCTTCCGGGCAACCTCAGCCAACTCGACGGCGGCCCCCCGGAGCCCGCCCTTCCCCCCGATCCCCACGATCCCGTCCACCACGAGGTCGGCCCTCTCGATGACCGCCGGAGCCCCGTCGCCAACGGATGCGACCCGCCCCCCGGCCGCCCGCAGCGCACGGAGCCCCCCGGGGTGCACCCGCTCCGGGTCGACCGGCACGGCCACGACCCCGGCCCCCCGCCGGGCGAGCCGCGCCCCGGCGTACAGGGCGTCACCCCCGTTGTCCCCGGTCCCCACGAGCAGCACGACGCGCCGCCCGTACACCTTCCCCAGCAACTCGGCACAGGCGGCGGCGAGCCCGGCGGCGGCCCGCTGCATCAGGGCCCCTTCCGGGAGCCGTGCCATCACCGCCCGCTCGGCCGCCCTGACGGTCTCCACGCTGTAAGCAGTCCGCATGACCCGAGTCTCTCCCGTCCACGCCGTCACGTACCGATCTCCGCTGCCCCCATTGACGCTTTGCCACCCCATTGCCAAACTCCCCACCCCCACAGGATGAATCGATTCACTCGAACCAGTTCGACGCGGAAGGACACCGGACTCTCATGGGACGCAGAGCCGCACTTCTGGCCGCCACCACCGCCACGGTCCTGCTCGCCGCGGCGGGCGCCCTCACCACGGCCCCCACCGCCTCGGCCGCCACCTGCGGCGAGGGCACGTACCAGGCCGAGGCCGCCCTGAACGGCAGCACCTGGACGGCCCGCCGGGGCGGCGGCACGGTCTACACGGGCACGGACATGCGTACGGCGATCCAGTCGGCGATCAACAGCCTGACGCCGACCCGCACGGCGAAGGAACGGGTGGTGGTCCGAGGCTCGGGCAGCGTCCCGGCGTCCACCCGCATCAGCCTCCCCTCCTACACCACCCTGGACGTCTGCGGCACGATCAACGTCACGGGCACGGGCTCGGGCGACCAGGCCCCGATCTACTCCAGGGGCACGAGGGACGTGGAGGTCCAACACCTGACGGTCACGGGCACCCCGCTCTACGGCGTCTTCATGCGCAACGTCGTGAACGCGACCCTGGGCCAGATAGACATGCGCCTCTCCTCGGGCCTGGGCATCCGCATCGACAACCGGGGCGACACGACCCAGTGGACCCGCAACGTCCGCATCGACAACGCCTACGTCTCCGGCGCCTCGAACCACGCGGTGGAGACGTACGGGGTGGACGGCCTGACGATCGGCACGGTGACGGCGAGGAACGTCGGCTACTCGGGCCTGCTCCTCAACCAGACCATCAACGCCACCGTGGGCAAGGTCGACGCGGACGGCGCGGGCACCGGCACGGGCTACGCCGCCTTCCGCATGGCCAACCGCAACGGCCGGGTGGGCAGCGGCTACCCCACGAACATCCGGGTCGGCGAGGTGGTGGCCCGGGGCGGCGGCCGGGGCGTGTTCTGCGTCTCGGAGAGTGGCGGAGCGGTCATCGACCGGGTCACGCTCTCCAACACGGGCAACAACGCCATCCTCATCGAGAACTGCTACAACGTGAACGTCGCGGCGCAGGGCGGCACGGTGACGGGCGGCGGCGAGATCCGCCTGGCGGCGCGCACGGAGTTCCCGAACAACGACAACATCACGATCCAGAACCTGACGGTGACCAACTCAACGATCCGAGAAAACCCCTGCGGCACGAACACCACGTTCCGCAACAACACCCTGATCAACAGCACCCAGTCGGTCTGCTGACCGCCCTCCCCCGCCCCACCCCAACTGGTACTACTGGTACATGCAGGAAGAGACCGCGCGGTCAGCGATCGACACGTTCATCTCCGCCTTCAACGCCTCGGACGACAGCTATGTGACGTCGCTGCTCTCCCAGGCACTGACCTCGGACGTGGTCTTCTGGGGCCCGCTGGGCCGCAGCGAGGGAATCGAGGCGGTCGAGCAGTTCGTCCTCGACATCCGACGCCACCCGGCGGGCACCGGCACGATGGTGCGCTGCTCGGCGGTGGACATGCCGAACGAGTGGGCCCGCTACCAGTGGGTCTTCACCACCCCGTCCGGAGGCCCCCGCCTGGCAGGCACGGACGTCGTCCACCTCCGCCGAAGCCTCATCGACCAGATCATCGTCTTCGCGGGCGAGATCAAACCACCGATGCCCTGAGCCGCGCGGGGGGGGCGTTGCTGCGGACGCCTACTGAAGGGGTTGCCGTCGGGGCCGCCCGCTTCTTTGCCAGGGTCGTGCTTCCACGGCCCGGCCTCAAGGGCGCTCCGCTGTCGCTCCGCGTCGCCTTCGGCGATCGGCCTGCGGCCGACCCTTGACCCCGGTCCGCTCCAGCACGGGTAAGAAGCGAGCGGACGGCCCGGAAAAAGGCGGGGGCCCAGGTCCGTTGTCCCTCCAGGTGGGGTGCGTAGTGGGCCGGGGCTGAGGGGGCGCGCTGGCGCCTCGCCTGCACGCCGGGTGGGCTTAGCGGCTTGCGGCCCGGTGGGGGGAGGGGGGCGAGGAAGCCGAGGGAGTAGAGGAGGAGGGCGAGGGCTTGCCTCTGCTGTCACATGGGCCCCAGGAGTGTGCGGGGAGGGGGCGATTGGCCCCTTTGACTCACGCCCTGACCGGTCTTCCCCGACTGCTCCCCAGGGGAGGGTGGGTGGTCGTCGGCCCTGGTCAGGAGGGCGTGAGCCAAAGGACCCAATCACCACCCACCCATTGACACACACCCCTCCCCCACTCCCCCTCCCCACCCCCACCGGGCCGCAAGCCGCTAAGCCCACCCGGCGTGCAGGCGAGGCGCCGACGCGCCCCCACACCCACCCCAACCAAGAAGCCCGCCCAAGGGACCGACCCACCCCGGCCCCCCGTCTTTCCGGGCCGCCCGCGCGCTTCTCACCCGTGCTGGAGCGGACCGGGGTCAAGGGTCGGCCGCAGGCCGATCGGCGCAGCCGACGCGGAGCGACAGCGGAGCGCCCTTGAGGCCGGGCCGCGGAAGCACGACCCTGGCGAAAGAAGCGGGCGGCCCCAACGGCAACCCCTCCCCAGACGCCCGCGTCATCACCCCTCGGCGATCACCACGGCCGACGCGACCCCGGCGTCATGGCTGAGGGACACGTGCCACGACCGCACCCCCAGCTCCGCCGCCCGCGCGGCCACGGTCCCGGTAACCCGTAGCCGGGGCTGCCCGCTGTCCTCGACGTACACCTCGGCGTCGGTCCAGTGCAGCCCGGCGGGTGCGCCGAGGGCCTTGGCCAACGCCTCCTTGGCCGCGAACCGCGCCGCGAGCGAGGCGACACCCCGGCGCTCACCGCTCGGCAACACCAACTCCCGCTCAACGAAGAGCCGCTCCGCCATCCCGGGCGTCCTCTCCAGGGACGCCCGGAACCGATCGATCTCGGCTACGTCGATGCCGACTCCGATGATGCTCATGCGGAGCACCTTACGGCGGGGTCCAGCTCAGGAGCCGCCCTGCGCCTCGGCGCTCTCACCGAACAGCTCATCGGCCCGTTCGACGGTGACGGCACGCACCAGCAGGTTGTCCAGGAGCGCGAGGTCGGTGCAGTCGCTGACGCGGTCCCGCACGGCGTCGGAGACGGAGAGGCCACGAGCCTCAAGGACACGCAGGATGCCCTCAGCCTTTCCTTCGGCCTTGCCCTTCACCATGCCTACGGCCTTGCCCTCCACCATTCCTACGGCCTTGCCCTTGGCTTCACCATCGAGGTATGCCTCCTCGAAAACAGTGCCCCGGCCAGGGAAGTAACTGATGACCATTCTCTCCAGCTCTCTCCACGTTTCTTTGGCCGGAGTGTTCTCCAGGCCGATTTCCAGCAGTTCCGACCAGTACTTGGCGGTGGCCATGTCGAACGACCGCATCGCGTGAGCCAGCAGATTCAGTATGCCGCTGATTCCCTCGCTCTCGCTGTGGACGATCGCCGCGAAGGTGGCCAGCGCGGGCTGGCGGGCCACGTCCGACTCGTCGGTGATGCGCGGGACGGTGTCCGGGCCCAGCACGAACGGGCGCAGGACCAGGGTCGACCAGTTGCCGACGCGGCACTCGAATGGCCCGGCCGCCCAAGTCGCCGTCGCCTTCTTCCGACAGACCGTGACAAGCAGCACCGGCAGACGGAACTTGGCCTGCAAGTACGCCGTGTAATACGTCCAGTTGACGCCCTTGTCGTCTGCCGGAGCGGTCTGGGCCTCGATGGCGAGCAGGAAGGCGTCGCCATCTGAGGGGATGACCTTCAGCACCGTGTCGACACGCCGCTCAAGTGGCTTGACCTCAGTCGCGTCCGGCGTGATCGCCTCGATGTCCGCCTTCACGGGCGGCGGCAGCCCCAACGCCTCGAAGACGGGGGTGAGGACCTCGGGGTGATCCTGGAAGATCCGGTGCGAGGTCTCGTGGGTGGATGTGACCATGAGCGCCACTTTCCCGATGCGAAGTCCGACAGATCCGATAAACGCGGAGGCGTTCACCCTTTCGAGCGGCGGTGAAACGTTCACGCCGCCGACGTCAGCTCGCACCCCACGTACTTGCCCCGGTTCCCGTCCCTGGCCAGCGGCTGCCACCCCCACACGTCCGAACAGGCCCGCACGAGCGCCAGTCCCCGCCCGCCCTCGGCGTCCCCGCTCCGCTCGAACGGCGTCGGCGGCTGCGGGGGTTCAGGATCGGCGTCCCACGCCCCGATCCGCAGCACGCCCGCCGCCCATCGCACTCGCAGGGCGGCGGGCCCTTTGGTGTGCAGTACGGCGTTGGACACCAGCTCCGCCGCGAGCAGCTCCGCCACGTCCACGAAGCGGATCAGCCCGTGCACGGTGAGGACGAGACGGAGGGTGCGGCGGCTCACGGTGACGGCGCGGGGGTCGTTCGGGACGGAGAGGGAGTACTCCCAGGAGTCGCTTTCGGACATGCGTCAGCTCCGGTTCGGTAGTGGGGGAGGTGGGGGTGGGGGCAGCCAGCGGTGTCATTGCCGCAGCCGTGACGGCAGGACGGAGCGGTGCGCTTCCGCAGTGTGCCCGTCGCGTCACCGACAGTAGGGCTAACCTGTCATACCGAGCAAGCCGGTCGCGTAATCTGCCCCCGAACGAGGCTCGCCTACGGGCGTGTTGGACAAGGAGCAACTCGATGGTCCTGAGGCGCGAACCCACAGCCCGCCAGATGCGCTTGGCGGTCGAACTGCGCAGACTCCGCGACGCCGCAGGACTCACTACCGTCGACGCGGCAGCCTTGCTCGGTGTGAGTCGCGTCCAAATCAGTCAGATCGAGTCCGGAGTCGCTGGCGTGAGCGAAAAGCGGCTGCGCCGCCTCGCCTCCCACTACTCCTGCACGAACGAGGAGTTCATCGACGCCCTCGCCGCCATGGCCACCGACCGAAGCCGCGGCTGGTGGGAGGAGTACCGCGGCCTGCTGCCGACACCGTTTCTCGACCTCGCCGAACTGGAACACCACGCCACGTTCATTCGGGAGGTCCAGTTCCTCTACATCCCCGGCCCACTCCAGACCGAGGAATACGCCCGCGCAGTGTATGCCTACCGAGTTCCTGAACTTCCACAGGATGAGTTGAACCTGCGCGTACGCCATCGAATGCAACGCAAGGTCATCCTGGACGGTTCTACCCCCACACCGTACGAAGTCGTCGTTCATGAGGCAGCGCTGCGCATCATGGTGAGCGACCGAGCCACATCGCGCACCCAGCTCACACGCATCGCGGAATTCTCCGAAGCCGAGCATGTCACCGTGCGTGTCATCCCCTTCAGCCTGGAGGGCTTCGCCGGTGCCACCAGTGCCATGACGTACGCAGGGGGCCCCGTTCGCAAGCTGGACACGGTCGTACGCGATGGCCCTCACGGCGCAGCGTTCATCGACTCCGAAGCCCAACTCAGCGCATTTCGAGCCCTGTTTCATAAGGTGGAGGCAGTGTCGCTCGATCCCGAGCGGTCACGTGACTACATCCACAGGCTGGCGAAGGAGCTGTGAGCCGCCCTATGAGAACCTCCGGCGACTGGTGGAAGTCGTCCTACTCCGGCCCCGGCGACGGCGACTCCTGCGTAGAAGTCGCGGACCACCGCACCCACATAGCCATCCGGGACTCAAAGACCCCAACCCGGGCCATACTCACATTCCCGGCCGCCACATTCACCGCCTTCGTTGACGCCCTCAAGACAGAAGGGGGTACGACCACTCCATGACTACGGCGCACGACAACTGGCGGAAGTCCCCCTATTCAGGCGGCGGAGACGGCAACAACTGCGTAGAGATCGCCCCCTCCCCCACCCACATATCCATCCGCGACTCCAAGGCCCCCACCCAAGCCACCCTCACCTTCCCCACCACCGCCTTCACCCCCTTCCTCGCAGCCCTCAAGTCACCAACCTCACTCCACCGTCACTGACTTCGCCAGGTTCCGAGGCTGGTCCACCTCGTTCCCCCGTGCCGTCGCCAGTTCGCAGGCGAAGACCTGCAACGGGACCGTCGCGACCAGCGGTTGGAGCAGCGTGGGGGTGACGGGCACCCGGACCAGGTGGTCGGCGTAGGGGACGACCGCCTCGTCCCCCTCCTCCGCGATGACGATCGTCCGCGCGCCCCGGGCCCGGATCTCCTGGATGTTGGAGACGATCTTGTCGTGGAGGACGGACCGCCCCCGGGGCGACGGCACGACCACGACGACCGGCAGGTCCTCCTCGATCAGCGCGATCGGCCCGTGCTTCAGCTCGCCCGCCGCGAAGCCCTCGGCGTGCATGTAGGCGAGTTCCTTGAGCTTGAGGGCGCCCTCCAGGGCGACGGGATACCCCACGTGCCGCCCCAGGAAGAGCACCGTCCCCTTCCCCGCCAGCGACCGGGCCAGCTCCCGCACGGGCCCCATCGTGCCGAGCACCCGCTCCACCGCACCCGGCATCCGCGACAGGTCGCGGACGACGTCCCGGATCTCGTCGGCGAACTTGGTCCCCCGTACCTGGCCCAGGTACAGCGCGACGAGATAGCAGGCCACCAACTGCGTCAGGAACGCCTTGGTCGACGCGACCGCCACCTCGGGCCCCGCGTGGGTGTAGAGGACGGCGTCGGACTCCCGGGGAATCGTCGAACCGTTGGTGTTGCAGATGGCCAGCACCTTGGAGCCTTGTTCGCGGGCGTGCCGCAGGGCCATCAGCGTGTCCATGGTCTCGCCGGACTGGGAGACGGCGATGACGAGGGTCTGCTGGTCGAGGATCGGGTCCCGGTACCGGAACTCCGAGGCCAGCTCCACCTCACACGGAATCCGCGTCCAGTGCTCGATGGCGTACTTGGCGATGAGCCCGGCGTGGAAGGCCGTACCGCACGCCACGATCACCACCTTGTCGACCTGCCGCAGCACACCCACCGGAATCCGCACCTCGTCAAGGCGCAGCGACCCGGCACCGTCGATACGCCCCAGCAACGTGTCCGCGACCGCCTTCGGCTGCTCGGCGATCTCCTTGAGCATGAAGTAGTCGTGGCCGCCCTTCTCCGCGGCGGAGGCGTCCCAGTCGACGTGGTACGACCGCACGTCCGCCGGACGCCCGTCGAAGCCGGTGACGGTCACCCCGTCCCGCCGTAGCTCGACGACCTGGTCCTGCCCCAGCTCGATGGCGTCCCGGGTGTGGGCGATGAAGGCCGCGACGTCGGAAGCGAGGAACGCCTCCCCCTCGCCCACGCCCACCACCAGCGGGGAGTTCCGCCGCGCGCCCACGACCACGTCGGGCTCGTCGGCGTGGACCGCGACCAGCGTGAACGCCCCCTCCAGCCGTCGGCAGACGAGCCGCATCGCCTCCGCCAGGTCGGCGCAGGAGGAGTACTCCTCGGCGAGCAGGTGGGAGACGACCTCCGTGTCGGTCTCGGAGGCCAGCTCATGCCCCCGCTCGGTCAACTCGGCCCGCAGCGCGGCGAAGTTCTCGATGATGCCGTTGTGGACGACGGCCACGCGGCCCGCGTTGTCCAGGTGCGGGTGGGCGTTGTCGTCGGTCGGCGCCCCGTGCGTGGCCCACCGGGTGTGGCCGATCCCGTTCGAACCGGTCGGCAGCGGCCGTTCCGTCAGCTCCTTCTCCAGGTTGACGAGCTTCCCGGCGCGCTTGGCCGCCGCCAGCCCGCCGTCGGCGAGCACGGCGACGCCCGCCGAGTCGTAGCCCCGGTACTCCAGCCGCTTCAGCCCGGCCATCACGACCTCAAGAGCCGACTGCGGCCCCACGTATCCCACGATTCCGCACATGTGCGGCACCCTACGTCCGAATCTCCGTCCGAACTCGCCCCCGCCTGCCCGAATTCGGAAATTCCCACCGTCGTACGAATCGTAAGAACGCACGGAGTGGAAGTCGGCCCAGCGGCGCCGGGACACGTGTCGCGATATAGCGCTAGCCTTGCTCAACGGCATTCCACGACACTCGACGGGACGCGACGGGACGCGACGGGAGCAGGACAGAAGCATGTCGGGAGAGATTTCGCCCAGCGGGAAGCACCCTCGTCCCGCCCCCGATTCCGCGGCCACGCCCGCCGCCTCGCCCGACCTGCGCGCCTCCCACGCGGACCGGGACCGGGTCGTGGACGTCCTCCGTGTCGCGGCGGGCGACGGGCTGCTGACCGTCGAGGAGTTGGACGAGCGCCTGGAGGCCGCCCTGTCGGCCCGCACCCTGAGCGAACTGGCCCCGCTCACCGCCGACCTGCCCTCCGTACCGGCGACGGCGGGCGTGGCCGGTACGGAGGTCAAGGACGTCGTCCGCATCGAGCAGGTGCACAGCGGGCCGGTCGAGCGCTCGGGGCGTTGGGTGGTGCCGCGGCGGCTGGAGCTGGCGGTGACGTTCTGCGCGGTGACGCTCGACTTCACCGAGGCCGTGATCACGCAGGACACCCTGCGTATAGACGTGGCCATGACCGGCAAGAACCTGACCCTGATCACCCGGCCCGGCATCGTGGTCGACACCGACGGCCTCAACATGCTCCACAGCCGGGTGAAGTACCGCCGTACCCCGCAGAACCCCGAAGCCCCGGTCACCCTGCGCGTGGAGCTGGTCGGGCAGAAGACCTTCGGCCGGGTGGTCGTACGCCCCGCGCGCCGCACGTTCGCCCAGTGGCTGCTGCGCAAGCCGCCGACCTCGCCCCGGCCCCTGCCATAGCCCGGTGACCAGCGCCAGCGGGCTACGGCAGTCAGACCCGAACCGGCTCCCGCTCCACCGGAAGCCACAGTTCCGCCTCGGCCTCCGTCCCGTCCGGTGACATCCGGGTGCGCAGGATCTCCGGACCCGGGCGACCGCGGTACGGGTTCGACGGGAACCACTCCGTGAACACGTCACGCCACAGGTACTGGATCGCCTCCGGCGTCGGACCCGAGGTGGTGAACACCGCCCACGTACCGGCCGGGACGGGCAGCGCCACCGCGCCCTCCGGGACGTCGGCGGCGGCGGCCGAGGTGACGACCCCGTGGTAGTAGTCCAGCTCGGTCCCCTCGGCACGGCTCGGGTCCAGGTCGTCGCAGACCGCGACGATGCCCTCCGGCTCCTGACCGGGGAGCCCCTTCAGCGCCTCCAGCACCCCCGGCTCCAGACCCCGCACGAAGTCGATGATCGCCTGGTTGGGTCCCACGTGCACCAACGGCACCCGGGCCTTCAGTCCTACGACGGTGAACTCCGCCCTCTCCACAACGCGGTACCGCATACTGCTGCTCCCTTCGACGGTGAGGCGGAAGGTCAGCCGGGGCTGTGACACGAGCGGGCTCCCATCACGCCGGGCCTCGCCGGGCCCGACTCCGTGCATGGCGCGGAACGCCCGCGCGAACGCCTCCCCCGAGCCGTAGCCGTAGCGCACCGCGATCTCCAGCAGTGTCACCCGCCCGTCCAGCACCTCGGCGCCCGCGACCGTCAGCCGACGGCGTCGGACGTACTCCGACAGCGGCAGGCCAGCGAGGGCCGAGAACATCCGGCGCAGGTGGTACTCGGAGGTGGCCGCGACACGGGCCAGCTCCGCCACGTCGACGGGCTGGTCGAGATGCCGCTCGATGTACTCCATGCACTGGTTGAGCCGCTCCAGCACCCCGGTCTCCTTCCTCTTTCGCACCTCCACGCTAGGAAGCGGGCGGCACCGCGGACCCGACATCCTGTGCCCGATCCGGTCGGGTTCCTGTGCCCGATCCGATCGGGTCCCGGCGACCGCAGACGGGGGGGCGTCCCCCTCACGTGACGTACCCCACCCCGCGCCCCGTTCCGATCCCGTTAACAATGGACTGTGATCTCTCCGGTCCCCGCGATGCCCCGGAGCGCCCACCGGCCCAGGCCGGAGGCGACTCCCTACGTCGATCTCACCCGAGCCGAGTGGAGCGCGCTGCGCGACAAGACGCCGTTGCCGCTGTCCGCCGAGGAGGTGGAGAAGCTGCGCGGGCTCGGGGACGTCATCGACCTCGACGAGGTGCGGGACATCTATCTGCCGCTGTCGCGGCTGCTGAACCTGTACGTCGGTGCGACGGACGGGCTGCGCGGGGCGCTGAACACCTTCCTCGGGGAGCAGGGGTCGCAGGCCGGGACGCCGTTCGTGATAGGGGTCGCCGGGTCGGTCGCGGTCGGGAAGTCGACCGTGGCGCGACTGCTCCAGGCGCTGCTGTCGCGGTGGCCGGAGCACCCACGGGTGGAGCTGGTGACGACGGACGGGTTCCTGTTGCCCACCCGGGAGTTGCAGGCGCGCGGGCTGATGTCGCGGAAAGGTTTCCCCGAGTCGTACGACCGCCGGGCGCTCACCCGTTTCGTCGCCGATATCAAGGCGGGGAAGGCCGAGGTCAGCGCGCCCGTCTACTCACACCTCATCTATGACATCGTCCCCGGCGAGAAGCTGGTCGTCCGGCGGCCGGACATCCTGATCGTCGAGGGGCTGAACGTCCTCCAGCCCGCCCTGCCCGGCAAGGACGGCCGGACCCGGGTCGGGCTCGCCGACTACTTCGACTTCAGCGTGTACGTCGACGCGCGCACCGAGGACATCGAGCGCTGGTACCTGAACCGGTTCCGCAAGCTGCGGGACACCGCGTTCCAGAACCCGTCCTCCTACTTCCGCAGGTACACGCAGGTGTCGGAGGAGGAGGCCCTCGACTACGCCCGCACCACCTGGCGGACGATCAACAAGCCGAACCTCGTCGAGAACGTCGCCCCGACGCGGGGGCGGGCCACGCTCGTGCTGCGGAAGGGGCCCGACCACAAGGTGCAACGGCTGAGTCTGCGCAAGCTGTGACGGCTACGCTGCCGCCATGCTGCATCTGCGTCTGATCGTCCCGCGGGAGAAGACCGACGACGTGGTGCGGCTGATCGACGACACCGTCGGCACCACCCATGTCGTCGTCATGCCGGGCGTGGCCAGGGAGCCCGCCGGGGACGTCGTCACCTGCGACGTCGCCCGGGAGGCCGGTGACGAGCTGCTCAACGGGCTCCAGCGGCTCGGCATCGAGGAGTGCGGTTCGATCGCCGTGGAGAACATCGACCTGTCGCTGTCCGAGCGTGCCGTCCAGGCCGAGAAGGACGCGCCCGGCGAGCCAGCGGACGCCGTGCTGTGGGAGCACCTGGTCGAGGAGACCCACGAGGAGTCGACGCTGTCGGTCACCTATCTCGCGTTCATCACGCTCGCCACGATGATCGCGGCCTGCGGTGTCGTCCTCGACAACGCGATCCTGATCGTGGGCGCGATGGCCGTAGGGCCGGAGTTCGGGCCGCTGACCGGGATCTCGACGTCGGTGGTGCAGCGGCAGCCCCGGCTCGCGCTGCGCTCGCTGAACGCGCTGCTGGCGGGGTTCGCGCTGGCGATAGCGGTGACGGTGTTGTTCAGCCTGCTCATGGACGCCGGGGGGCTGTTCACCGAGGCCAAGCTGGAGGGCGAACGGCCGCAGACCGGGTTCGTGTACGCCCCCGACGCCTTCTCCTTCGTGGTGGCGGTGCTGGCGGGGATCGCGGGCACGCTCTCCCTGACCTCCGCGAAGTCCGGTGCGCTGGTCGGCGTGGCCATCTCGGTGACGACGATCCCGGCCGCCGCCAACGCCGCGGTCGCCCTGAGCTACGGAGACATGGCCCAGACGGCCGGGTCGAGCAAGCAACTGCTGCTGAACCTCTTCGGCATCACGGTCGCCGGGACCACCACGATGCTGCTCCAGAAGTGGCTGTGGGCCAGACAGCGCGGACGACTGCACCTGCCACCGCGCGCCTGACCCCGAGGACTATCCGAGCGCCGACTTGACCACGTCCGCCAGCCGTCCCGCCACCGAGCGTGCCTGGTCGATGTCGGCCGCCTCGACCATCACCCGCACCAGCGGCTCGGTCCCGGAGGGGCGCAGCAGGACGCGGCCCGTGGAGCCCAGCTCCCGTTCCGCCTCGGTGACCGCCGCGAGCAGGTCGGCGGAGGTGCCGACGCGGGACCTGTCCACGTCGGGGACGTTGATCAGGACCTGCGGGAGGCGTTCCATCACGGACGCCAGCTCCCGCAGCGGACGGGACGTCTGGGCGACCCGGGCCGCCAGCAGCAGGCCGGTGAGGGTGCCGTCGCCGGTGGTGGCGTGGTCCAGGACGATGACGTGGCCGGACTGCTCGCCGCCGAGGGCGTAGCCGCGCTCCTTCATCTCCTCCAGGACGTACCGGTCACCGACCGCGGTCTGCACGAGCTGGATGCCCTCGCGCTCCATGGCCAGCTTGAAGCCCAGGTTGGACATGACGGTCGCGACGACGGTCCCGGCGCGCAGCGCGGAACGTTCCCGCATCGCCAGCGCCAGGACGGCCAGGATCTGGTCGCCGTCGACCTCCTCGCCGGTGTGGTCGACGGCCAGGCAGCGGTCGGCGTCGCCGTCGTGCGCGATGCCCAGGTCGGCGCCGTGCGCGAGGACGGCGGCCTTGAGGTGGTCGAGGTGGGTGGAGCCGCAGCCGTCGTTGATGTTGAGGCCGTCGGGTTCGGCACCGATGGTGACGACCTCGGCCCCGGCCCGGGTGAACGCCAGCGGCGAGACCTGCGCGGCGGCGCCGTGCGCCTCGTCCAGGACGATCTTCAGCCCGTCGAGCCGGTTCGGGAGGACGCCGAGGAGGTGCTCGACGTACTGCTCCGCGCCCTCGTCGTACGTCCGTACCCGCCCGACTCCGGCACCCGTAGGGCGCTGCCAGGGCTCGCCGGTGCGGTGCTCCTCGTACACGGCCTCGATACGGTCCTCCAGCTCGTCGGCGAGTTTGTGCCCGCCGCGGGCGAAGAACTTGATGCCGTTGTCCGGCATGGCGTTGTGGCTGGCGGAGAGCATCACGCCGAGGTCGGCGCCGAGCGCGCCGGTCAGGTACGCCACGGCCGGGGTGGGCAGGACGCCGACCCGCAGCACGTCCACGCCCGCGCTGGCGAGGCCCGCCACCACGGCGGCCTCCAGGAACTCCCCGGACGCACGCGGGTCTCTCCCGACCACCGCCGTCGGCCGGTGGCCCGCGAAGGTGCCCGCCTCGGCCAGTACGTGTGCCGCCGCGACGGAGAGACCGAGCGCCAGCTCGGCCGTCAGATCCGCGTTGGCGACACCCCGCACGCCGTCCGTGCCGAAGAGTCGTCCCACTTGTCCTCCTGAGAAAACATCAGTTCCGGAAGCCGCCGCCGTTCTGCGGCCCGCGCACACGGCTCCGGTGGCCATACCAGCTCATCACACCAGCTCATCACATCAGCCTTTGAGCACCTTGTGACGTTATACGCCCGATGGCCGCGATACACGAACGCCCCGACAGCACGATGGCGTGCCGCCGGGGCGTTCGGAGTACGGGGCAAACCGCAGGTTAGCGCTTGCTGTACTGCGGAGCCTTGCGGGCCTTCTTCAGACCGGCCTTCTTGCGCTCGACCGCACGGTCGTCGCGGCGCAGGAAGCCCGCCTTCTTCAGCGGACCGCGGTTGTTGTCGACGTCGGCCTCGTTCAGCGCGCGGGCCACGCCCAGGCGCAGGGCGCCCGCCTGACCCGAGACACCGCCACCGGCGATGCGGGCGATGACGTCGTAGCGGCCTTCCAGCTCGAGCACCTTGAAGGGCTCGTTGACCTCCTGCTGGTGCACCTTGTTGGGGAAGTAGTCCTCAAGGGTGCGGCCGTTGATCTTCCACTTGCCGGTGCCCGGGACGATCCGGACGCGGGCGATGGCGTTCTTGCGACGGCCCAGGCCCGCGGCGGGCTGGGGCTCGCCGAAGCGGGAGGCCATGGACTCCGAGGTGTACTCGCCCTCGACGGGGACCTCGGACTCGGTGGTGTAGCTGTCGATGTCAAGCTCTTCGAGCGGCTGCTCGGCAGTGGTCTCGGCCACGATTCTCCTCAGATTCTCTTCAGTCTTAGGGGGTGGCCGGACTTACTGCGCGACCTGGGTGATCTCGTACGGCTGCGGCTGCTGCGCGCCGTGCGGGTGCTGGTCACCCTTGTAGACCTTCAGCTTCGAGAGCATCTGACGGCCCAGAGTGTTCTTGGGGAGCATTCCCTTGACGGCCTTCTCGATGGCCTTCTCGGGGTTCTTGTCGAGCAGCTCGTCGTAGCGGACGGAGCGCAGACCACCCGGGTAGCCGGAGTGGCGGTACGCCATCTTCTGGGTCCGCTTGTTGCCGGACAGGTGCACCTTGTCGGCGTTGATGATGATGACGAAGTCACCGGTGTCGACGTGGGGCGCGTAGATCGGCTTGTGCTTGCCCCGGAGAAGGGACGCGGCGGTGGAGGCGAGACGGCCCAGGACGATGTCCTGAGCGTCGATGACGTGCCACTGGCGCGTCACATCGCCGGGCTTGGGGCTGTACGTACGCACGGTTCGTAGCCTTCGCTTCGAGTGAATGGTCCTGACAAGGTCACCGAAACGATCACGACAGCCTGTACCCACGGCGGCGACGCATACCGCGTGCGTGGGGTCGCTGGTCATCGGCCCGGTGGACCGGTGTAAGGGCCCGTCCCGTGAGAATGAGCAAGCCAATACACAACGAACCAGCAGGATACCGGGGTCGCCGGGACGGGTCAAAACGAGCGAACGGCGGACACCGGTAGCGACCAAGGGTGACCATACGGGGACGCAGCGCGACTAGGCACGCCCGGACACACCAACGCCACCTCCCCCAGGCGTCGTTGACCCGGGTCGGCGCGCGGCGCGGCCCGTCTAAGATGCGGCCCATGAGCTTTGGGCAGGGGGGACCTCAGTCGCAGTGGGATCCCTGGAAACCGCACTCACAGCAGCAGCCGTGGAACAGCGGCGGCAGCCAGACCCCGGACTGGGCCGCGCTGGCCGAGGCCTCCGAGGCGCGCAACAAACGCCGTCGGCTGCTGCTGATCGGCGGTGGCGCGCTGGCGACGGTCGCCGTGGGCGCCGCCGTCGCGGTGGCCGTCGTGTCGGCGAACGGCGGCGACCCGTCCGCCAAGACGCCGTCCTCCCAGTTGCCCGCCACCGCTGACCTGCCCAGCAGCCCGGCCGCGCCGTCGTTCGAGCCGACCTCGGCGCCGCCGCCGCTGGACCCGAAGGACTTCATCTCCAGCGCGAAGAAGGACAAGGCCGAGCTGAGCCCGCAGACCCTGTTCCCGGGCACCCAGCTCACCATGGGCGACACGGTCTACAAGAAGGGGCCGACCGCCGACACGACGACCTGCGCCTCCGCCGCGCAGGGCACCCTGCCGAAGGTCCTCCAGGCCCAGGACTGCACCCGGCTGATGCGGGTCACCTACACCAGGGACGGGGTCGCGGTCACGGTCGGCGTGGCCGTCTTCGACACCGAGGCGCAGGCCACCAAGGCCAAGGGCCAGGCCGACACCAAGAGCATCGTCCGGGCGCTGTCCGGCGGCGGCGTGAAGCCGTTCTGCACCGGCGCGGTCTGCCGTTCGACGACCAACTCCTACGGCCGGTACGCCTACTTCACCCTCGCCGGTTTCACCAACGGCAAGGACGTCACCACCAAGGACACGGCGGTCTTCTCGACCGGCGACGACCTGGCCGAGTTCACCTTCCGCCAGATCCGCCGCCGCGGCGAGGCCCAGGCTTCGGCCGCCGCCAGCGAGTAGTCGCCGGTACGGGCGTGCGCCCGGGGCTTGCGCCGGCGCTCACGCCCGCCGGTTGCGTGCCACCCGGCTGCGCTCCGCCAGCAGCTCGTCCGCCGGATAGCCGACCTCCTCCAGGCACAGGCCGTGCGGCCGGACCACGTGCACCGCGCTGTCGCGGACCCGCGCCTCCAGCACCTCCCGCGGCCACTCCACGCCCCGGTGCCCGTCCCCGACGAACAGCAGCGCGCCGACCATGGCGCGCACCTGGTTGTGGCAGAAGGCGTCCGCGCGGACCTCGATCTCCACGACGCCGTCCGCGTTCCGGCGCACCCCGAAGTCGAGGATCTCCCGGATCGTCGTCGCGCCCTCGCGCTTCTTCGCGTACGCCGCGAAGTCGTGCTCACCGATCAGCGACTTCGCCGCCGCGTCCATCGCGGCCACGTCCAGCGGCCAGTCGTGCCACAGCACGTGCCCCCGCAGCAGCGGGTCCACGCCCCCCGGGTTGTCGGTCACCCGGTACACGTACCGCCGCCACACGGCCGCGAACCGCGCGTTGAAGCCGCTCGGCGCCTCCCGCAGCGCCCACACCCTGACGTCCCTCGGCAGCCGCCCCGCGAGCCGCTTGAGCAGCTTCGCGCCCTGCTCCGCCCACACCTGGCGGGGCAGGTCCACGTGCGCCACCTGCCCGCGCGCGTGCACGCCCGCGTCGGTCCGCCCGGCCACGGTCAGCTCGTACGTCGTCCCCCCGGACCGCGTGACCGTCCGCAGCGCGTCCTCGACCTCGCCCTGCACGGTCCGCCGCCCCCCGGCCTGCTTGGCCCAGCCGGAGAAGTCGGTGCCGTCGTAGGACAGGTCGAGGCGGATACGGACGTCACCGGGCTGTACTTCGTCACTCACACCGGAATCCTCTCAGGTACGCGAACGGGCCCACCCCCGAGCAGGGGGCGGGCCCGTCGTGACGCGGGTCGGACTCAGGCGTCCTTGGACTCCTCGTCGGCGGCCTCCTCGGCTGCCTCCGGCTTGGCGTCCTCGACGGCCTCGTCCTTCTTGAGGGCGTCTTCCTTGACCGCGCGCTTGGTGGCGGCCTCGGCCTCACCCGTGGCCTCCTGGGCCACCGTCAGCGCCTCGACCAGCTCGATGACGGCCATGGGCGCGTTGTCGCCACGGCGGTTACCGATCTTGGTGATACGGGTGTAACCACCGGGCCGGTTCTCGTAGCGCGGGCCGATCTCGGTGAAGAGCGTGTGCACGATGCCCTTGTCCGTGATGACCTGGAGCACCTGGCGGCGGTTGTGAAGGTCGCCCTTCTTCGCCTTGGTGATCAGACGCTCCGCGTACGGGCGCAGGCGGCGGGCCTTCGCCTCGGTGGTGGTGATCTTGCCGTGCTCGAACAGCGACTTCGCGAGGTTCGCGAGCATCAGCTTCTCGTGCGCGGCGCTGCCGCCCAGACGGGCACCCTTGGTGGGCTTCGGCATGGTGTTTCTCCTAGGTGTCTGCCCCGGCCGTGTCAGGTACCGGGGTCAGTATCTGAGCAGACGGTTGTCTGTCAGAGATCCGGGCGACGAGCCCCGAAGGGGCTGTCGTCCGGAAGGGGCGCGGGGAACTGCGCGACAAGCCACAGCGCACCCGCACCCGAGTACGGACCGGATGGCCCGAGCTCTTAGTACTGCTCGGTCTCCACGAACCCGGCGTCCGCGTCGTCGTCCGCGCCGAACGCGTCCGCCGCGGCGGTCGGGTCGAACCCGGGAGGCGAGTCCTTCAGCGCGAGGCCCATACCCGCGAGCTTCGCCTTGACCTCGTCGATGGACTTCGCACCGAAGTTGCGGATGTCCAGCAGGTCCGCCTCGGACCGCGCGACCAGCTCACCCACGGAGTGGATGCCCTCACGCTTGAGGCAGTTGTAGGAGCGGACCGTCAGCTCCAGCTCCTCGATCGGCAGCGCCAGGTCCGCGGCCAGGGCGGCGTCCGTCGGGGACGGGCCCATGTCGATGCCCTCGGCGTCGATGTTCAGCTCGCGGGCGAGACCGAACAGCTCCACCAGGGTCTTACCGGCCGACGCCATGGCGTCACGCGGACGCATGGCCTGCTTGGTCTCGACGTCGACGATCAGCTTGTCGAAGTCGGTGCGCTGCTCGACACGGGTGGCCTCGACCTTGTACGTCACCTTGAGGACCGGCGAGTAGATCGAGTCGACCGGGATACGGCCGATCTCCTGGCCGACCTGCTTGTTCTGCACGGCGGAGACGTAGCCGCGACCGCGCTCGACGGTCAGCTCCATCTCCAGCTTGCCCTTGCCGTTGAGCGTGGCGAGGACGAGGTCGGGGTTGTGCACCTCGACACCGGCCGGGGGCGCGATGTCGGCGGCGGTGACCAGACCCGGGCCCTGCTTGCGCAGGTACATCACGACCGGCTCGTCGTGCTCCGAGGAGACGACGAGCTGCTTGATGTTCAGGATCAGGTCGGTGACGTCCTCCTTGACGCCCGGCACGGTGGTGAACTCGTGCAGGACGCCGTCGATGCGGATGCTGGTGACAGCAGCGCCGGGGATCGACGACAGGAGGGTGCGGCGGAGGGAGTTGCCGAGGGTGTAGCCGAAGCCCGGCTCCAGCGGCTCGATCACGAACCGGGAGCGGAACTCGTCGACGACCTCTTCGGTCAACGAGGGACGCTGAGCAATCAGCATGGTGCGTTCCTTCAGTCATGGACGCCCGCTATTTGACGTCCTTGAGTACTACAAGGGTACGGGCGATACGGCCCGGAAGAGCCGTACCGCCCGAAAACCTCAGACCAAGCAGCCCGCGTCGAAGATCAGACGCGGCGGCGCTTGGGCGGACGGCAGCCGTTGTGCGGCGTCGGGGTGACGTCCTGGATGGAGCCGACCTCGAGACCCGTCGCCTGGAGCGAGCGGATCGCGGTCTCACGACCGGAACCCGGGCCCTTCACGAACACGTCGACCTTGCGCATCCCGTGCTCCTGCGCACGCCGGGCGGCCGACTCGGCGGCCATCTGCGCGGCGAACGGGGTGGACTTCCGGGAGCCCTTGAAGCCGACGTGACCGGCGGAGGCCCAGGAGATCACGTTGCCCGAGGGGTCCGTGATCGAGACGATGGTGTTGTTGAACGTGCTCTTGATGTGCGCGTGGCCGTGAGCGACGTTCTTCTTTTCCTTGCGGCGCACCTTCTTGGCAGCGCCCTGACGACCCTTGGGGGGCATCTGTAACTCCTACGGGGAGGTGGTCGGTCCTACAGCGAAGACCGCTGATGAAGCGTTGTCCGCTGCGGACTACTTCTTGCCCGGCTTCTTCTTGCCGGCGATGGCGCGACGCGGGCCCTTGCGGGTGCGAGCGTTGGTGCTGGTGCGCTGACCGCGGACGGGCAGACCGCGGCGGTGGCGGAGACCCTGGTAGCAGCCGATCTCGACCTTGCGGCGGATGTCGGCCTGGATCTCGCGACGGAGGTCACCCTCGGTCTTGATGTTGTTGTCGACGTACTCGCGGATCGCGACGAGCTGCTCCTCGGAGAGGTCGCGGACGCGGGTGTTCGGGTCGACGCCGGTGGCGGCCAGCGTCTGCTGCGAAAGGGTCCGGCCGATGCCGAACACGTAGGTGAGGGCGACCTCCACGCGCTTTTCGCGCGGGATGTCAACACCGGAAACGCGTGCCATTCAATGGCTCCAGTTTTGTCTTCGGAGGTCTTCCACAGAACCGCCTCCCAGCCGCCGGCCTCTTCTGTTTCAAAGATTAGGTACGGCCTGGGTCCCCAGCCTCCGAACCGGGGGTGTCAGGCGGGGTACGCCTGGGTCCTGCGTATGAACATGTAACTCAGCTCGCGTCGCGCGAATCTCTGCGAAGGCAGAGGGATGGATCTACGGTCAGCCCTGGCGCTGCTTGTGGCGCGGGTTCTCGCAGATGACCATGACCCGGCCGTGACGGCGGATCACCCTGCACTTGTCGCAGATCTTCTTGACGCTCGGCTTGACCTTCATGGGGTGAGGTTCTCCGGGTCAGTGCCATCGCTCCGCTCGGAAGCGGGGCGCGGGCAAGATCTACTTGTAGCGGTAGACGATCCGGCCACGCGTCAGGTCGTACGGAGACAGCTCCACCACGACCCGGTCGTCAGGGAGGATGCGGATGTAGTGCATACGCATCTTGCCGCTGATGTGTGCCAGGACCTGGTGGCCGTTCTGGAGCTCGACCTTGAACATGGCGTTCGGCAGAGACTCGACGACAGTGCCCTCGATCTCGATGGCACCTTGCTTCTTGGCCACGCTTCGCCCTTCGAATCGACTACCTTGATCGGCCCCGTCACACTGAGCGCATGGAGACATGCGGGTGCACGGGAGCCGACGAGTCAGTCTACGTCAGCGCACCCGGAAAGACGAATCGAGCAATCCTGCCCCACCCCAGAGATCATCATGCGCCCGGGCCCAGCACAGCCATCAGCCCAGCGGATCCGGCGCAGCCGTGATGCCGTACTCGGCGAGCTTGGCCTTGCCGCCGACCGCTTCCCGACGCCGCCCTCGCGGGCGATCGGCGCCAGGGCGCCTCTCTGGCTTCGCGCGGCTGCGCTGGCCTCCGACCAGCGGTCCCGACCGCCCCCACCGTCAGCCCAGCGGATCCGGCGCAGCCGTGATGCCGTACTCGGCGAGCTTGGCCTTGCCGCCGACCGCTTCCCGACGCCGCCCTCGCGGGCGATCGGCGCCAGGGCGCCTCTCTGGCTTCGCGCGGCTGCGCTGGCCTCCGACCAGCGGCCGCGACCGCCCCCGCCGTCAGGCCAGCGGGTCCGGCGCAGCCGTGATGCCGTACTCGGCGAGCTTCGCCCTGCCGCCGTCGGGGGCCGTCAGGACCAGGGGGCCCTGGGGGGTGAGGGCGATGGAGTGTTCCCAGTGGGAGGACCAGGTGCCGTCGGTCGTGATGACCGTCCAGTCGTCCGACAGGACCTCCGTCTTCGGGGTCCCGAGGGAGAGCATCGGCTCGATGGCGAGGCAGATGCCGGGGACCAGCTTGGGGCCCTTGCCGCGCTTGCGGTCGACGTAGTTCAGCAGGTGCGGGTCCATGTGCATCTCGGAGCCGATGCCGTGGCCGCCGTAGTCCTCGACGATCCCGTACCGGCCGCCGCCGGGCTTCGGCTGGCGGCGGACGTACGTCTCGATGGCGCGGGAGATGTCGACGAGCCGGTTGCCCTGCTTCATCGCCGCGATCCCGGCCCACATCGACTCCTCGGTCACCCGGGACAGCTCAACCAGCTCCGGGGAGTGACCGGAGCCGACGAACGCGGTGTACGCCGCGTCCCCGTGCCAGCCGTCGACGATCGCCCCGGCGTCCACGGAGATGATGTCGCCGTCCTTCAGCACGACGTCCTCCGAGGGGATGCCGTGGACGACGACCTCGTTGACGGAGGTGCAGATCGTCGCGGGGAAACCGCCGTACCCGAGGAAGTTCGACTTCGCGCCGTGCTCCGCGAGCACCTTGCGGGCGACCTCGTCCAGATCCTTCGTCGTCGCGCCCGGCACCGCGGCCTCCCGGGTGGCCGCGTGGACGGCGGCGACGACCAGCCCCGCCTCACGCATCTTCGCGATCTGCTCAGGGCTCTTGATCTGCACCATGGGGACGGGGGCCTTTCTTCGACCGGGAGAGGGAGACAGGGGACGGACTACGTCAACGATACGGGCGCGGTCGCGCCGCAGCCGCGGTCCCGAGTACCAGGAACCGCGGCTGCGACACCGTATGACCGTGTGAGCGGGGACGCCTACTGGACGGGCTCGCCCTGACGCTTCAGCGCCTCCAGCGCGCGGCCCGTGACCTCGTCGACCGGGCCCAGGGCGTTGATGGTGACGACCAGGCCCTGCGCCTTGTAGTAGTCGATGATCGGCTCGGTCTGCGTGTGGTAGACCTCCAGCCGCGTGCGGACCGTCGCCTCGGAGTCGTCGTCGCGCTGGTACAGCTCACCGCCGCACACGTCACACACGCCCTCCTTCTTGGGGGCGCTGTAGGTGACGTGGAAGACGTGGCTGGAGTCCTTGCGGCAGATCCGCCGACCGGCGATCCGCTTGACGACCTCGTCCTCGGGGGCCTCCAGGTCGAGCACCGCGTCCAGCTCCATGTGCTCGGCCGTCAGCAGCTCGTCCAGCGCCTCGGCCTGCGACACGTTGCGCGGGAAGCCGTCCAGCAGGAAGCCGTTCTCCGCGTCCGGCTGCTCCATGCGGTCCTTGGCCATCGCGATGGTGACCTCGTCCGGCACCAGGTTGCCCGCGTCCATGTAGGACTTGGCGAGCTTCCCCAGCTCCGTCTGCTGGCTGATGTTGGCGCGGAACAGGTCACCCGTGGAGATGTGCGGGATCGACAGCTTCTCGGCAAGGCGGGTGGCTTGCGTACCCTTGCCCGCGCCCGGTGGCCCGACGAGGACGATTCGCATCAGCGGAGGAACCCTTCGTAATTGCGCTGCTGGAGCTGGCTCTCGATCTGCTTCACCGTCTCCAGACCGACACCCACGATGATCAGGATGCTGGTACCGCCGAACGGGAAGTTCTGGTTTGCCCCGAAACCAACCAACGCCATTGTTGGAACGAGAGCGATCAGACCCAAGTACAGCGAACCCGGCCAGGTGATCCGGTTGAGTACGTAGCTGAGGTACTCAGCGGTCGGTCGGCCAGCCCGGATGCCCGGGATGAAGCCACCATACTTCTTCATGTTGTCCGCGACTTCCTCGGGGTTAAAGGAGATTGCCACGTAGAAGAACGCGAAGAACACGATGAGCAAGAAGTACATACTGATGTAAAGCGGGTGGTCGCCCTTGACGAGGTGAGCCTCGATCCAGGTCTTCCACGACGAGTCGCCGTTGGAGAACTGGGCGATCAGCGCCGGGATGTAGAGCAGCGACGAGGCGAAGATGACGGGAATCACACCCGCCTGGTTCACCTTGAGCGGGATGTAGGTGGACGTACCGCCGTAGGAACGGCGGCCGATCATGCGCTTCGCGTACTGCACCGGAATGCGGCGCTGGGCCTGCTCGACGAAGACCACCAGGCCGACCATGACCAGACCGACCGCGATGACCGTGCCGAACTCGATCCAGCCGTCGGCCAGCGAGCCCTGCTGCTTGATGGCCCACAGCGCGGACGGGAAGGTCGCGGCGATCGAGATGAACATCAGGATCGACATGCCGTTGCCGATGCCGCGGTCGGTGATCAGCTCACCGAGCCACATGACGACGGCCGTACCGGCGGTCATGGTGATCACCATGGTGATGGTGACGAAGATCGAGCGGTCCGGGACGATCTCCGACGCGACCGGGCAGCCGCTGAACAGCGCGCCGCTGCGGGCGGTGGCCACCAGGCCGGTGCCCTGGAGCACGGCGAGCGCCACCGTCAGGTAACGGGTGTACTGCGTGATCTTCGCCGTACCGGCCTGGCCCTCCTTCTTCAGGGCCTCAAGGCGCGGGATCACCACCGTGAGCAACTGAAGGATGATGCTCGCGGTGATGTACGGCATGATGCCGAGGGCGAAGATCGTGATCTGCAGCAGCGCACCGCCACTGAACATGTTGACCAGGCCGAACAGACCCTGGTTGCCCTCGGCGACGTCGATACAGGTCTGGACGCTCCGGTAGTCGACACCCGGGATCGGGATGTGCGTACCGATCCGGTACACCACGATGATGCCGAGCGTGAAGAGCAGCTTCTTGCGCAGGTCGGGCGTCTTGAACGCCCGGGCGAACGCGGTGAGCACGGTGCCTCCTGCGACCCCCGCGCATCTGCGTCAAGGGTGACGGTCTTGAAGGTCCAATGAAACAACGACTTAGGTAACGGCCAACCGTAGCCTGGAGTGCCCTTGTGGGGTACCCGGTGAAAGTTGGCAGTGCAGGCCACCTTACCGGCGAGACTGCCACCCTTGGAACGACCAACCGGGGATACCCCATTTGTGGGGTATCCCCGGCCGGGATCGCTCAAGTCATCGAGACGCCTGTGGAATTCAGACGAGCTCGGTGACGGTACCGCCAGCGGCGGTGATCTTCTCCTTGGCGGAGCCGGAGACGGCGTCGACCGTCACCTGCAGCGCCACGGAGATCTCGCCCTGCCCAAGGACCTTGACGAGGCTGTTCTTGCGAACGGCGCCCTTGGCCACCAGACCCTCGACGGTGACCTCGCCACCCTCGGGGTACAGCGCGGCCAGCTTGTCGAGGTTCACGACCTGGTACTCGGTCTTGAACGGGTTCTTGAAGCCCTTCAGCTTCGGGAGGCGCATGTGGAGGGGCATCTGCCCACCCTCGAAGCGCTCCGGAACCTGGTAGCGGGCCTTCGTACCCTTCGTACCACGACCGGCCGTCTTACCCTTCGACGCCTCACCACGACCGACACGGGTCTTGGCGGTCTTGGCGCCCGGGGCGGGACGGAGGTTGTGGATCTTCAGCGGGTTGTTCTCCGCCATGATCAGTCGACCTCCTCGACCGTCACGAGGTGGCGGACGGTGTGCACCATGCCGCGGAACTCGGGGCGGTCCTCCTTGACGACCTGCGTGTTGATGCCCTTGAGACCAAGGGAGCGCAGGGTGTCACGGTGGTTCTGCTTGCTGCCGATGTAGGACTTGACCTGCGTGATCTTGAGCTGCGCCATGATTACGCACCCGCCCCGGCACGCGCACGCAGCAGGGCCGCGGGGGCGACGTCCTCCAGCGGCAGACCGCGGCGGGCCGCGATCTCCTCGGGACGCTGCAGGCCCTTCAGGGCCTCCACGGTCGCGTGCACGATGTTGATGGCGTTGTCGGAGCCGAGCGACTTCGACAGCACGTCGTGGATACCGGCGCACTCCAGCACGGCACGCACCGGACCACCGGCGATAACGCCGGTACCCGGGGAGGCGGGCTTGAGCAGCACCACACCGGCAGCCTTCTCACCCTGGATGGGGTGCGGGATGGTGCCCTGGATCCGGGGGACCTTGAAGAAGTGCTTCTTGGCCTCCTCAACGCCCTTGGCGATGGCGGCCGGCACCTCCTTGGCCTTGCCGTAACCGACACCCACGGTGCCGTCACCGTCGCCCACCACGACCAGCGCGGTGAAGCTGAAGCGACGACCACCCTTCACAACCTTGGCGACGCGGTTGATCGCGACGACGCGCTCAACGTACGCGGTCTTCTCGGCGGCAGCAGCGCCGCCGTCACGGCCCTTCCGGTCCCGCCGCTCGCCGCCACCGGCACCGCCACCGCGGCGCTGGGGTCCAGCCATTGGAATTACCTCTCTTCGTTTCCGCTAGCTACGGCAGGCTCAGAACTTGAGCCCGGCTTCGCGGGCGGCGTCCGCCAGGGCGGCGATGCGCCCGGCGTACTGGTTGCCACCACGGTCGAACACGACGGCCTCGACACCGGCGGCCTTGGCACGCTCGGCGACCAGGGCGCCGACCTTCTTGGCCTGCGAGGACTTGTCCTCGGCACCGCGGATCGACGCGTCCAGGGACGACGCCGACGCCAGGGTGTGACCCTTCAGGTCGTCGATCACCTGCGCCACGATGTGACGGTTGGAGCGGGTCACGACCAGACGGGGGCGCTCCGCCGTACCGTTGATCCGCTTGCGGATCCGGATGTGACGGCGCTTGATCGCGGCGCGCTTGTAGGCGTCGCCCTTGAGGATCTTCTGCCCGTATGCCATGGCTTACTTACCCGCCTTTCCGACCTTGCGGCGGATGACTTCGCCCTCGTACTTGACGCCCTTGGCCTTGTACGGGTCGGGCTTGCGCAGCTTGCGGATGTTGGCCGCGACCTCGCCGACCTTCTGCTTGTCGATGCCCTCGACCGAGAAACGGGTGGGGGCCTCGACCTTGAAGGTGATGCCCTCGGGGGCCTCGACCAGGATCGGGTGGCTGTAGCCGAGGGAGAACTCCAGGTTCGAGCCCTTGGCGACAACGCGGTAACCGACACCGCTGATTTCGAGCTTCTTCACGTAACCCTGGGTCACGCCGGTGATCATGTTCGCCACCAGCGTGCGGGACAGGCCGTGGAGGGCCTTGTTCTGACGCTCGTCGTTGGGGCGGGTGACGTTCAGGACGCCGTCCTCACCCTTGGCGATCTCGATCGGCGCCGCGACGGTGTGGGTCAGCTGGCCCTTGGGGCCCTTGACCGAAACCGTCTGGCCGTCGATGGTGACGTCCACGCCGGCGGGAACCGCGATGGGGAGCTTGCCGATGCGCGACATAGCTGTTTCCTCCGTTCCCTTCCGCTACCAGACGTAGGCGAGGACTTCCCCACCCACGCCCTTCTTGCCGGCCTGCTTGTCGGTGAGGAGCCCGTGCGACGTGGAGATGATCGCCACGCCCAGGCCGCCGAG
Source organism: Streptomyces flavalbus (assembly GCF_042674625.1). Lineage (NCBI taxonomy): Bacteria > Bacillati > Actinomycetota > Actinomycetes > Kitasatosporales > Streptomycetaceae > Streptomyces > Streptomyces flavalbus. The sequence goes on along the minus strand of NZ_JBHTEB010000001.1, from coordinate 4,745,880 downwards.
CACCTTCGGCAGGTTGGTGGACTTCGCGTACACCCGGAGACCGGGCTTGGAGATCCGCTTGATGCCCGCGATGGAGCGCTCACGGTTGGGGCCGAACTTCAGCTCCAGGACGAGGTTCTTGCCGACCTCCGCGTCCTCGACGCGCCAGCCCGTGATGAAGCCCTCCTGCTGGAGGATCTCCGCGATGTGAGACTTGATCTTGGACGCCGGCATCGTCACGGAGTCGTGGTACGCCGAGTTCGCGTTCCGCAGACGCGTCAGCATGTCTGCGATCGGATCAGTCATGGTCATGAATTGGCCTTCGGCCTCTCTCGCCGGGGTTTCCTGGTGCGCCATCCCTCTCCCCGATCCGAGACGGGACGGGTGCGGCGCGGTGGACCTACGGCGTAGTAAGTCGTCTGGGCGTCCAGGCGCCCAACCCTCCTAGCCTAAGCCATGGAGGGGTGGGCACCTGACACCGCCCTTTACTTACCGAGAGCTTCCGGAATCCCTGAAAAGGGGGATTACCAGGAACTCTTGGTCACGCCCGGCAGCTCGCCACGGTGAGCCATCTCACGAAGGCACACGCGGCAGAGGCCGAACTTGCGGTACACGGAGTGCGGACGACCGCAGCGCTGGCAGCGGGTGTACGCGCGCACGCCGAACTTGGGCTTGCGAGCAGCCTTCGCGATCAGAGCCTTCTTCGCCATCTCGCTCACGCCTCCTTGAAGGGGAAGCCGAGGTGACGAAGGAGCGCGCGGCCCTCAGCGTCGTTGGTCGCCGTGGTGACCACGGTGATGTCCATACCCCGGACGCGGTCGATCTTGTCCTGGTCGATCTCGTGGAACATGACCTGCTCGGTGAGACCGAAGGTGTAGTTGCCACGGCCGTCGAACTGCTTGGGGGACAGGCCGCGGAAGTCGCGGATGCGCGGCAGCGCGAGCGACAGGGTGCGGTCCAGGAACTCCCACATGCGGTCGCCACGGAGCGTGACGTGGGCACCGATCGGCTGGCCCTCACGCAGCTTGAACTGCGCGATGGACTTGCGGGCCTTGGTGACGGCCGGCTTCTGACCGGTGATCGTGGTGAGGTCGCGGATGGCGCCCTCGATCAGCTTGGAGTCGCGGGCGGCGTCGCCCACACCCATGTTGACCACGATCTTGACGAGGCCGGGAACCTGCATGACGTTCTCGTACTTGAACTCGTCACGCAGCTTGCCCGCGATCTCCTCGCGGTACTTCGTCTTCAGACGCGGAGTGGTGGTGGTAGCCATCAGATGTCCTCACCCGTCCGCTTGGCAACGCGGATCTTGTTGCCCTCTTCGTCGAAGCGGTAGCCGACACGCGTGACGACCTTCTTGCCGTCCTTCTCCACGACCAGCTGGACGTTGGAGACGTGGATCGGCGCCTCGGTCGTGACGATGCCACCGGCCTGCGAACCGCGAGCCGTGGGACCGGCCTTGGTGTGCTTCTTGACCCGGTTGACACCCTCGACCAGGACGCGGTCCTCGCGCGGGTAAGCGGCAATGACCTTGCCCTGCTTGCCCTTGTCCTTGCCGGTGATGACCTGGACCAGGTCGCCCTTCTTGATCTTCATGCTTACAGCACCTCCGGCGCGAGCGAGATGATCTTCATGAACTTCTTCTCGCGCAGCTCACGGCCGACCGGGCCGAAGATACGGGTGCCGCGAGGGTCGCCGTCGTTCTTCAGAATGACGGCGGCGTTCTCGTCGAAGCGGATGTACGAGCCGTCCGGACGGCGGCGCTCCTTGACGGTGCGAACGATGACCGCCTTGACGACGTCACCCTTCTTCACGTTGCCACCGGGGATCGCGTCCTTGACGGTGGCGACGATGACGTCACCGATACCCGCGTAGCGGCGACCGGAGCCACCGAGCACACGGATGCAAAGGATCTCCTTCGCACCAGTGTTGTCGGCGACACGCAGTCGCGACTCCTGCTGGATCACGTCTATCTCCTGTTTGTCTGCCGGTTCCCGGCAGGGGCCCTGTTACGGGACCCCTGCCGAGCCTGGCGGAACGACCTGCGGGATTTGTCCCGCAGGAATTACTTGGCCTTCTCGAGGATCTCGACGACGCGCCAGCGCTTCGTCGCGGACAGCGGCCGGGTCTCCATCAGGAGGACGCGGTCGCCGACACCCGCGGCGTTCTGCTCGTCGTGCGCCTTGAGCTTGTTCGTACGGCGGATGACCTTGCCGTACAGGGCGTGCTTGACGCGGTCCTCGACGGCGACGACGACGGTCTTGTCCATCTTGTCGCTGACGACGTAACCCTCGCGGGTCTTGCGGAAGCCGCGCGCCTCGGTGTTCTGCTCAGTCACGTTGTTCTCGCTCATGCGTTCTCCACCGTTTCGATGCCCAGCTCACGCTCGCGCATCAGGGTGTAGATCCGCGCGATGTCCTTCCGGACGGCCTTCAGCCGACCGTGGTTTTCGAGCTGACCCGTGGCCGCCTGGAAGCGGAGGTTGAACAGCTCTTCCTTGGCCTCGCGGAGCTTCGCCAGAAGCTCCTCGTTGCCCAGCTCGCGCAGCTCGGACGCCTTGGTACCGGCCGACATCACGCTTCACCTGCCTCGCGCTTGACGATCCGGCACTTCATCGGCAGCTTGTGGGCCGCACGCGTGAGCGCCTCACGGGCGATCTTCTCGTTGGGGTACGACAGCTCGAACATGACGCGTCCGGGCTTGACGTTGGCCACCCACCACTCGGGCGAACCCTTACCGGAACCCATGCGGGTCTCGGCGGGCTTCTTCGTGAGGGGGCGGTCCGGGTAGATGTTGATCCAGACCTTGCCGCCACGCTTGATGTGGCGGGTCATGGCGATACGAGCCGCCTCGATCTGGCGGTTCGTGACGTACGCCGGGGTCAGCGCCTGGATGCCGTATTCGCCGAACGCAACCTGCGTCCCACCCTTGGCAGCGCCGCTGCGCTTGGGGTGGTGCTGCTTGCGGTGCTTGACCCTACGGGGGATCAGCATGGGGTCAGCTCTCCTTTCCGGCAGCGCTCGGCTCGGCCGCGGCGGCGGCCGGGGCCTCCGCCTTGCTGGCCTCGGCAGCCGGGGCGGACTGCTGCGGCTTACGACCGCGCCGCTCGCCACCGCGGCCACCACGGGCCGGGCGGTCGGCACCGCCACGCGCCGGGCGGTTGCCCGCACGGGCGGCGGCGTTCTCGGCGCGGACCTCGGCGATGTTCTTGACGTCGCCCTTGTAGATCCAGACCTTCACACCGATGCGGCCGAAGGTCGTCTTGGCCTCGAAGAAGCCGTAGTCGACGTTCGCGCGGAGCGTGTGCAGGGGCACGCGGCCCTCGCGGTAGAACTCCGAGCGGGACATCTCGGCGCCGCCGAGGCGGCCACCGCACTGGATCTTGATGCCCTTGGCGCCCGCCTTCATCGCCGACTGCATACTCTTGCGCATCGCGCGGCGGAAGGAGACGCGGGAGGACAGCTGCTCGGCGACGGCCTGGGCCACCAGCTGAGCGTCCGTCTCCGGGTTCTTGACCTCGAGGATGTTGAGCTGGACCTGCTTGCCGGTCAGCTTCTCCAGGTCACCGCGGATACGGTCGGCCTCGGCGCCGCGGCGGCCGATGACGATGCCCGGACGCGCGGTGTGGATGTCGACGCGGACGCGGTCACGGGTGCGCTCGATCTCCACCTTGGAGATACCGGCGCGCTCCATGCCGGACGTCATCATCCGACGGATGGCGACGTCTTCCTTGACGTAGTCCTTGTACAGCTTGTCGGCGTACCAACGCGACTTGAAGTCGGTCGTGACACCGAGCCGGAACCCGTGCGGGTTTACCTTCTGGCCCATTACCGGGTTCCTTCCTTGCTGCTGACGACCACGGTGATGTGGCTGGTCCGCTTGCGGATCCGGTAGGCACGGCCCTGGGCGCGCGGCCGGAACCGCTTCAGGGTCGGGCCCTCGTCGACGTACGCCTCGGAGATGTAGAGGCTGTCGGCGTCGGTGTGGTCGTAGTTGTGCGCGGCGTTGGCGATGGCGCTGTCGAGCACCTTGCCGACCGGCACGGAGGCTGCCTGCGGAGCGAATCGCAGAACAGCCTGGGCCTCCGTGGCGTCCATGCCACGGATGAGGTCCACCACGCGGCGGGCCTTCATGGGCGTGACGCGGATGTACCGCGCCTGGGCCCTGGCTTCCATGGTTGTCCCTTCAGTTACTTACGTGTCTGAATGCGATCCGCTGCTAGCGGCGCTTCGACTTCCGGTCGTCCTTGACGTGGCCCCGGAAGGTGCGCGTCGGCGAGAACTCGCCGAGCTTGTGGCCGACCATCGACTCGGTGACGAACACCGGGATGTGGGTCTTGCCGTTGTGCACCGCGAGCGTGTGGCCGAGCATGGCCGGCACGATCATCGAGCGACGGGACCAGGTCTTGATGACGTTCTTGGTGCCGGCTTCGTTCTGGGCTTCCACCTTCTTGATCAGGTGGTCGTCGACGAAGGGCCCCTTCTTCAAGCTACGAGGCATCTCAACCCGTCCTTAGCGCTTCTTGTTCGTCTTGCGGCGGCGGACGATGTACTTGTTCGACGCCTTCTTGGGCGAACGAGTACGGCCTTCCTTCTTGCCCCACGGGGACACGGGGTGGCGGCCACCGGAGGTCCGGCCCTCACCACCACCGTGCGGGTGGTCCACCGGGTTCATGACCACACCACGGACGGTCGGGCGAACGCCCAGCCACCGCTTGCGGCCCGCCTTGCCCCAGTTGATGTTCGACTGCTCGGCGTTGCCGACCTCGCCGACGGTGGCGCGGCAGCGGACGTCGACCAGGCGGATCTCACCGGACGGCATACGAAGGTGGGCCATGGTGCCCTCCTTCGCGAGCAGCTGCACCGAGGCGCCGGCGGAGCGGGCGAACTTGGCGCCGCCGCCCGGCCGCAGCTCGATGGCGTGCAGCGTGGTACCGACCGGGATGTTGCGCAGGGCGAGGTTGTTGCCCGGCTTGATGTCGGCCCCGGGGCCGTTCTCGATGCGGTCGCCCTGCGACAGGCCGCGCGGCGCGAGGATGTAGCGCTTCTCGCCGTCGGCGTAGTGCAGCAGCGCGATGCGCGCGGTGCGGTTGGGGTCGTACTCGATGTGCGCGACCTTCGCCGGCACGCCGTCCTTGTCGTGACGACGGAAGTCGATCACTCGGTAGGCGCGCTTGTGGCCACCGCCCTGGTGGCGGACGGTCACACGACCGGAATTGTTACGGCCGCCCTTGCTGTGCAGGGGGCGAACCAGCGACTTCTCCGGCGTGGACCGCGTGACCTCGACGAAGTCGGCGACGCTGGCGCCACGACGGCCCGGCGTAGTCGGCTTGTACTTGCGGATTCCCATTTCTCAGTCCTCGTCCGATATCGGACGATCCGACCCGCTTACGCGGACGGACCGCCGAAGATGTCGATACGGTCGCCCTCGGCGAGGGTCACGATCGCGCGCTTGGTGGCGGCACGCTGGCCGAAGCCCGTGCGGGTCCGCTTGCGCTTGCCCTGGCGGTTGATCGTGTTGACCCCGGTGACCTTGACGTCGAAGACCGCCTGCACGGCCTCCTTGATCTGGGTCTTGTTGGAGCCCGGCGCGACGATGAACGTGTACTTGTTCTCGTCGAGAAGCGCGTAGCTCTTCTCGGACACGACCGGCTTCAGCAGCACGTCACGGGGGTCCGTGAACGCCTTGCTGGCCGGGGTGACGACGGTGTTCTTGCCCTCGGTGGCCTGGCGGCGTGCCTTGGCGACGCGCGCGGCCTTGGCGGCCTTGGCGGCCTTCGAGGCGATGGAGGGGTGGCGGATGGCCATCAGACCTCGCTCCCTTCGGTGTCGGTGGCGGCCTTCGGGCCGGACACGAAGGACTCGAAAGCGGCCTGGGTGAAGACCACGTCGTCCGAGACGAGAACGTCGTACGTGTTCAGCTGGCCCGGCTCCAGGATGTGGACCTGGGGCAGGTTGCGGGCGGACAGCCACGCGGCCTCGTCGGAGCGCTCGACGACCAGGAGCAGGTTCTTGCGCTCGCTGATCTTGCCGAACAGGCTCTTGGCGGCCTTGGTGGAGGGGCTGTCGCCCTCGATCACGCCGGAGACGACGTGAATGCGGTTGTGACGCGCCCGGTCGGTGAGGGCGTGCCGCAGGGCGGCGGCCTTCATCTTCTTCGGGGTGCGCTGCGAGTAGTCGCGCGGCACGGGACCGTGCACGACGCCACCACCGGCGAACTGCGGCGCGCGGGTCGAACCCTGACGGGCGCGGCCGGTGCCCTTCTGGCGGTACGGCTTCTTGCCACCGCCGCGGACCTCGCCACGCGTCTTGGTCTTGTGGGTGCCCTGGCGGGCAGCGGCCAGCTGTGCGACGACGACCTGGTGGATCAGCGGGACGCTGACCTTCTCAACGCCGAAGATCTCCGCGGGGAGCTCGACGGTACCGGCCTTGTCGCCCGCCGGCGAAAGGATGTCAACAGTGCTCATCGGTTACCTCAGGCCCCCTTGGCCGCGGTGCGGACCAGGACGAGGCCGCCGTTCGGACCGGGAACCGCGCCCTTGATGAGCAGCAGACCCTTCTCCGCGTCAACGGCGTGGACGGTCAGGTTCTGGGTGGTGACCCGCTCGTTGCCCATGCGACCCGCCATGCGGAGGCCCTTGAACACGCGGCCCGGGGTGGCGCAGCCACCGATGGAACCGGGAGAGCGGTGCTTGCGCTGGGTACCGTGTCCGGCGCCGAGGCCACGGAAGTTGTGGCGCTTCATGACACCGGCGAAGCCCTTGCCCTTGCTCTTGCCGGTCACGTCCACCTTGACACCGGCCTCGAAGACCTCGGCGGTGACTTCCTGGCCGAGGGTGTACTCGGAGGCGTCCGAGGTACGGATCTCGACGAGGTGACGGCGGGGGGTGACGTCGGCCTTGGCGAAGTGACCCTTGAGGGGCTTGTTCACCTTGCGCGGGTCGATCTCGCCGAAGGCGAGCTGGACGGACTCGTAGCCGTCGACGTCGTTCGTACGGACCTGGGTCACGACATTGGGCCCGGCCTTGACGACGGTGACCGGAACAACGCGGTTGTTCTCGTCCCACACCTGCGTCATGCCGAGCTTCTCGCCCAGGATGCCCTTGATCTGCTTAGCCATTCTCAGACCACGACCCCTCAGAGCTTGATCTCGATGTCGACACCGGCCGGGAGGTCGAGTCGCATCAGAGAGTCAACGGTCTTGGGCGTCGGGTCGAGGATGTCGATCAGGCGCTTGTGCGTGCGCATCTCGAAGTGCTCGCGCGAGTCCTTGTACTTGTGCGGCGACTTGATGACGCAGTACACGTTCTTCTCAGTGGGCAGCGGCACCGGGCCCGCGACCGACGCACCAGTACGGGTCACCGTCTCGACGATCTTCTTCGCCGAGGAGTCGATGACCTCGTGGTCGTAGGCCTTGAGCCGGATGCGGATCTTCTGTCCCGCCATGGCTACTCAGTAGTCCTGTCTCTCGTAACGCTCTGGAACCCGGTTTCTCCGACCCACGCGGTCGGGCGTGTCGCGCTCCCGCTGACATGAATGTCCCTTGTTCGAACATCCCTGCTGGGGTAGCACGGCTCTACCGAACCGCTGGACCGGGGGCGAAAGCCCACCGGGCGCCTGGCCGGTGCCGCGCCCACGCTTCCCGGAAGATTCCCGTACGTCCGCCCCATTGCTGCCTTACGGCAGTTGGAACGACGAGTACTGTGGGACTCGCTTCCGGTCCTCCCGGCGGGAGGCGCGCAGCATCAACACTCGACCGAGCAACTCGGACAGTCTGCCATACGGGGCAAGGGCGACGCCAATCGAGCGGAAGAGATTACCCCGGGCGTGACGTAGGTCAAACCCGGGGCGGGTGGAGCGGGCGGCGCGGCGTCAGAGCGCCCGCCACAAGGCCGGGGCCGCGGGGGGCTCCCAGCCGGGCTGCGCGGTGTGCGCCTGGAGGCAGGAGTAGGCCCGTCCCGCGTACGTGACCCGGTCACCGACCCGGTAGGTGGTGCCCTGCGCCCAGGTGCCGCCGGTCGCGGTCGGCGTCGGATCGGGGCCGCCCGGGTCCTGGGGGACGTTCAGTACGAAGTCGAAGGCGGCCTCCTTGGCGCCGCCCCCCGCGTCCCGCACGGTCATCAGCAGCCGGGGGTCGAAGATCGTGTCGGTGTTGTTGCGGGGTTCGTTCGGGAAGTAGAGCTGCGTGGTCAGGACCGGCCGGTTCGGCGCCTGCACCTTCACGTGGATGTGCCGGGTGCGGCCGGGGTAGAGCCCCGGCACGATCGTCGTGAGCGTGAAGGAGCCGTCGGCGCCGGTGAACTGGTGGCCGCGCAGCCGGTAGCCGGTGTTGTCGTAGGCCCCGTTCGCGTCGGCCTGCCAGAAGTCGAGCAGGACGGCGCCGATCGGTCGGCAGGCGAGCCCGAAGACGTACCCGCTGACGGTGAGCCGCGTCCCGGTCGTACCGGCGTCCAGCAGGCTGGCGCGGCGCGGGGAGCCCGGCTTGAAGTAGGGGCCCTCCATCTGCGGCGGCGTGGGGTCGTCCCCGTCGTCGCAGGCCGGGGTGAGCGGGGGCACGGTGTCGCCGCTGGCGAGGGTGCGGGCCAGGGCCGGGCCGCCCAGCAGGGCCGCCGGGACCGCGGCGGTGGCGGCGAGTGCGGCGCGTAAGACGGTCTTGCGGCGGACGAGGTGGGGGCCGTCCGTGGGGGGTGTGGTGTCGTCCATGACTGGTGCGCTCCTCGTGGGGTGTGGGAACGGCACCGAACCTAGGACCGCCCCGGCCCGCCTTCGAGGGACAGGTGAACGCGGCTGTGGTGTTTTCGGAAGGCGCCGGGGCTGTGTCCGGTCTCCCGGCGGAAGAAGCGGCTGAAGTAGGCCGGGTCGCTGAACCCGGTGCGGGCGGCGACCTGCCGTACGGACAGCTCGGTGTGGGCGAGCAGCCGCTGGGCCCGCTGGGTGCGGGCCTCGATCAGCAGCCGACCGGGGCTGCGGCCGGTGGCGGCGCGGACGGCCTGGGTGAGGTAGCCGGGGGTGACGCCCAGCCGCTCGGCGCACTCCCGCACGGTCCAGGTGACGGCCTCCCGGCGGGCGATCAGTCGCCCGAAGGCCTCGGCGACCGCGGCGGGCCGCCCCTCGGCCGGGGCGCCGGGCCCGGGGTCCCCCGCGAGCCGGGACGCCCGGACGACCAGCACGTGCAGCAGGGACCGCAGGACGCTGTCGTACGCCGGTGCCCGCTGCCGGTACTCCCGCACCAGGTCCGCCATCAGCCGCCCGATCCGCTCGTCCTCCCCGGCGCCGGGCCGCAGCCAGGGGTGCGCGGCGAGCCGCAGCAGCAGATCGCGGTCGCCGGGGTGGTCGACGAGGAAGTCCTCGGTGAACAGCACCAGCGTGCCGTCGAGACGGCGGTCCTGCTCCCAGTGGTGCACCTGCCCCGGGCGCAGGACGACGAGCTGCGGCGGGGCCAGCGGCCGACGGGCCAGGTCGACGACGTGGGCGCCGGACCCGGCGGTCACGTGGGCGATCTCGTAGAAGGTGTGCCGGTGCGGCCGGGCGGACCGCGACAGCGGCCCTACGGCGTCGAAGCTGCCCACGGCGAACGGCGGGTCCCCCGGCCCGGCCACTTCCAGCCGGTGCAGGGGGACGCCGTCGGCGCGGGGCGCGAGGCAGGGCGTGCCGGGGAGGACGGTGGTGCCGCGCATGGACCAGACCTTTCATGGCGGACTACATGGCAGGTTCAGACCAATGGAGCACCACCAGACTCTCAGGCCCGCTTCAGCGCCGCCAGCAGGGCGTAGAAGGCGGGCTTGCGGCTGAAGTCCTCCGTCATGACCGTCGCGGAGCCCTCGCCCTGGAAGAACACCGGGACCCAGGAGTACTTGTCGGTGAAGCCCCAGATGGTGAAGGAGTTGCAGTCCTCGACGGCCAGGCAGGCGGTCAGGGCGCGCTCGTAGTACTCGGCCTGCTGGGTGAGCTGCGCGGGGGTCGGCACGCCGCTCTCCGGCAGGTCCATCCGGACGTCGAGTTCGGTGATGGCGGTCTCCAGGCCGAGCGCGTCGAAGCGCCGCAGGTTCTGCTCCAGGTCGCCCGGGAAGCCGTAGCGGGTGCTCAGGTGGGCCTGGGCGGAGAAGCCGTGCACGGGGACGCGCTGGGCGCGCAGGTCCTTGACGAGGGCGAGGTAGGCGTCGCTCTTGGCGTTGACGCTCTCCACGCCGTAGTCGTTGAGGAAGAGCTTGGCGCGCGGGTCGGCCCGGTGCGCCCAGCGGAACGCGTCGGCGACGATGCCGGGTCCGAGTTCCCGTATCCAGATGTTCTCCTGGGTGCGCAGGTTGCCCTCGCCGTCGAAAATTTCGTTGGCGACGTCCCACTGCTGGATGCGGCCCGCGTAGCGCCCGACGACGGTGGTGATGTGGTCGCGCAGGATCGCGCGCAGCTCGGCCTTGGTGAAGTCGCCCTGCTCCAGCCACGCCGGGTTCTGGCTGTGCCACAGCAGGGTGTGCCCGCGGACGACCTGTCCGTGCTTGGCCGCGAAGTCGACGATGGCGTCGGCGGCGGCGAAGTCGTACCGGTCCCGCTCGGGGTGGATGGCGTCCCACTTCATCTGGTTCTCGGGCGAGACCGAGCTGAACTGCTGCCCGAGGATCTTCCGGTACTCCTTGTCGTAGGTGAAGGGGTCCGGGTAGTCCTGCTCCAGGTGGTGCCCGCCGCCCGCGGCGGCGGTGCCGACGTAGAACCCCTTGGGCGCGGCGGCGCGCAGCCGGTCCTGCTTGGCGTGGGAGTGCGGGTCCTTCCGCTGGGCGGAGGGCTCGGCGGTGGCGACGCCCGACAGCAGCGGCAGGGTGAGGGCGGCGGCGGTGAGGGCGACAGTGGCGAAGCGCAGGGGGCGTATGGGGCGTGCGGGTCTCATACGGGGGCCTCATTCCGTTTCTTCGAATGTTTCGAAGTGTCATCCGAAACTTTTGGAGACGGAGCGGAAGTTAGGGCCAGCCCGAGGCGCGGGTCAATACCCGTGCACGAACGGGACGCACACGGCGTACAACCATCCCCGCGCGCCACGGGTCTCGACCCGCAAGCCCAGCACCGATCAGCACCGGTCAACGCTGGTCAACACCGGTCATCACCACAGGAGCCGCATGTCCAGACGCAGCAGCATCCGCCTGGCGGTCGCCACGGCCACCGCCGTCTCCCTCACCGGCGGACTGCTCACCCTCGCCACGGGCGCCGCCAGCGCGGTCACCGTCCCCGCCAAGTACGCCGACGACTTCAACGGCGACGGCTACCGCGACTACGCCCACGGGAACTACGGCGGCCAGGTGGTCGTGGTGTACGGCACCGCCACCGGCCCCGGCACCACCAAGAAGGTCTTCTCCCAGGCCACCTCGGGCATCCCCGGCACGGCCGGGGACGCGGGCGGCTACGCCGACGCCTTCGGTGAGGACCTGGCCGCCGCCGACCTCAACCGCGACGGGTACGCCGACCTGGCCGTGGCCGACTTCACCGAGAAGGTCGGTGACAAGGTCAGCTCGGGCGCGGTCACCATCCTGTGGGGCAGGGCGTCCGGCCTCTCCGGCTCCGACGCCACCCGCCTGCCGAAGAAGTCGGGCACCTACCAGGGCTTCGGCAAGGAGATAGAGACCGGCGACTTCGACGGCGACGGCAAGGCCGACCTCGCCGTCGCCAACGGCATCGACAGCGTCTACGTCTACCGGGGCGGCTTCACCAAGTCCGGTACGACGGGCTCGATCACCCGGCACACGCCCAACGACATCCTCGAACCCAGCGGCCTGGTCGCGGGCCGGGTCACCAACGACAAGGCGACCGACCTGTTCCTCCTCGGCCAGGGCTACCACGACGACAAGATCACCCAGGACGCCTGGTTCCTGCGCGGCGGCTCCACGATCAGGCCGGGCAAGGTCACCGTCATCAACAACGCCGAGCCCGACTACAGCCCCACCGGCGTCGTCGCCGACTTCGACAAGGACGGCTACGGCGACCTCGCGGTCAGCGACCGCAGCTACAACCGCAAGGCCGGTTCGGTCGTCGTCTGGCGTGGCGGCGGCACCGCCCCGACGACGAAGTACCGCATCACCCAGGGGTCGCCGGGCGTGGCCACGGCCGCCACGCCCGGCGACTGGATGGGCTCCGGCCTCTCCGCCGCCGACACCAACGGCGACGGCTACCCGGACCTGGCGGTCGGCGTCCCCGGCGAGAAGGTCAGCACCCGGACGGGCGCGGGCGGCGTCCACATCCTGCGCGGCAGCCGCGCGGGCCTGACCGGCACGAACTCCCAGTACTTCAGCCGCGCCACGTCCGGCGTCCCCGGCTCCCCGGCCGCGTACGAGTTCTTCGGCATCGACGTGCGCCTGCGCGACACCGACCGCAACGGCCGCCCCGACCTGCTCGTGTCGGGCGACAGCCGCGAAACGTCCCTCCGCCTCCCCGGCACGTCGTCCGGCATCACGACGACCGGCGCGACGACGCTCTACGTGGCCGCGTCGTTCCCGCAGTAACCAGCGAGAAACGCCCCCCAGACCTCCGGCGCGAGCGCGAGCCGGGGGCTCTGGGCGGGGGCGTGCTTGGAGTCACGGACGTGGATGGTGCCGGGGGCTATGGCTATCTCGACGCAGGACTCGCCGTCGTTGCCGCTGCTGTAGCTGCTCTTGAACCAGGCCAATTCACTCATGCTTCTCCCCGCAACTGCTCGATGAAGGCCAGCGACTCCCGGGGCGGGAGAGCTTGCGCCCGGATCGTGCCATACCGCAACTCAAGGATGCGCAGATGCCTGGCGTCCGTCGTGGGGCGGCCGTTGAAGGCCCCGTCCGAACGGCCCACTGCCGTACCGTCCGCGAACTTCAGCAGCTCGATCTTGCCGTCGATGCCTGAGTGCGTCTCGCAGTTGAGCGGCATCACCTGGAGCATGACGTTGCGCATCCGCCCCACATCAAGCAGCCGTTCAAGCTGCCGTCGCCACACCATTGTGCCCCCGATAGGCCGCCGCAGCGGCGCCTCCTCCAGCACGTAGTGGATCGACGGTGCCGGGTCACGCTCGAACACCGACTGCCGGGCTAGACGAGCGGCCACCATACGTTCCACATCGTCCGGCGAGTACGGCGGCTGGGCTGCCTCGATCAAGGCGCGTGCGTGCTCGGGGGTCTGCAACAGCCCATGGATGCTGTGGCACTCGTACACCCCGATTTCCACGGCCTTGGCCTCCCACTTGCCCAGTTCCCGCACCTTCTTCGGATACCGGACCTTCCGCACGTCCTCCCACGTCGCCGCGATCAACCCATCCGCCGCCAACACCTCGTCCGCCTGCTCCAGATACTCCCGGCGAGGAATCCGCTTCCCGCCCTCGATCTTGTAGACGAGGTCCTCCCCGTACCCGACGGCCGCCCCGAACTCGGCGGCGCGCATCCCGACGGCCTCCCTGCGCAGCTTCAACTGCCGTCCCACCGTGGTGATCACGGCGACACCCCACTCATCGTCCGGATCGACTTCCCACCCGGGCTCATCCACGTCGACGTTCATCCCCCGTCCCTCCCCACTCACCCCGCCCCGACAGTCCGGACAGCACCGGACAACGTGCGGACAGTGACCGTACGTATCCACAGAGTCACTTCCCACAGTACGCACCCACCGCCACGCTGAGTGATGTGAACCAGGAAATCGCCCACTCCCTGACGCCCGTCCGCAACTTCAGCGTGCAGCTCTCCTCCACACCCCGCGGCGCCCGCCTGGCCAGGCTGCTCGCGGTGGAGCAACTCCGCGCCTGGAGCCTGCCGTTGGACCCGGCACGGCAACTGATCGCGGAGCTGTCGGCGAACGCGGCGACGCACGGCCGGGTACGAGGTCGGGACTTCCGGCTCACGCTGTACGTGATCGGGAACGTCCTCCGCATCGAGGTCACCGACACCCGCGGTAACCACCTCCCCCAGCCCCGCCAGACACCCCCTGACGCGGAGTCGGGCCGCGGCCTGCTCCTCGTGGAGGCCCTCTCGGACCGCTGGGGCGTGTCGGAGGGCCGCTTCCCCCGGAAGACGGTGTGGGCGGAACTGCGCGTCACCTCACGGTGAACGCCACCACCCTCAAACCCCCCGCCCCCGCTCCACCGCCGCGTCCAACCCCCGCTTCACCGCCCGCCCCACCGGCCGTTCCACCCACCGGTGCACCGCCCAGCTCAGCCCTAGGAAACCGGCGACCAGCGCCGCGACCAGCAACCGTGCGTCCAGCACGTCACGCAACCGCGCGATCAGTGACGTACCGGCGACGTAGTGCAGCAGGTACAGCGGGTACGTCAGCGCGCCCGCCGTCACCAGCCAGCGCGCCCGTACCCGGTCGGTGTAGCCCAGCGCGACCGCCACCATGAGCAGCAGGAAGGCGGAGTAGATCAGTACCGCCCCGCGCCAACTGCTGACCTGCTCGTACGCCACCCGCTCGCCCAGTTCCAGCTGCCCCATGAGGTAGGCCATGCCGAGGATGCCCCACAGCAGCAGGTCCTGGCCGAAGCGGTACATCAGGTACAGGGCGAGCCCGGCGATGAAGAACCACGCGCCGGACGGGTTCGCCACCAGCACCAGGAGCGGGAAGTCGGCCACCGGGGCGAGCATCGCCACCGCGCCCCAGACACAGCAGAACACCACCACCCTGCGGTAGGTGAGACCCATCGCCACGACCACCAGGAAGAGGAGGTAGAAGCGGAGTTCCGACCAGAGGGTCCAGTAGACGAGGTCCACGTGCGGGACGCCCGAGCCCTGCTGGAGCATCGTCAGGTTCAGCAGCACCTCCCGCACCGGCAGGCGGGGCCATACTCCCGGCAGCAGCGCCACCACCCCGGTGGTGAACAGCACCGCGAACCAGTACGCCGGGTAGAGGCGGATCACCCGGGAGACGAAGAACTGCCTCGGCGTGCGGCCCCAGCACGACATGCAGATCACGAAGCCGCTGATGACGAAGAAGATCTCCACGCCGATCCAGCCGAAGGACGCCACCCGGAACCAGTTCGGGACGATCTCCGACACCGGGCGGTCCCAGATCGGGTTGCCCGGCTCGTTGGTCCGTCTGGTGCCGACGTAGTGGTGCAGGACCACCATCAGCGCCGCCGCCAGCCGGATGCCGTCGATCAGGTGGAGCCGGGGCCGCCCCCGCGCGGCGGGCACGACCCGTGGGCGGTGGGAGGCGGCGGGGCGGTCGGCCAGCGCGACGCCCCCGGAAACCATCGACGATCCACGAAACACCCACAGCACGCTAGGGGGTACGCGCCCCGCCCGGCGCCCGGGAACACGCGGATTCACACGGAGGGGGAGCGTTCCTCCACACCGCCGTCACCACTGGTCCGGACCAAAGTCTTGCCTCGCCCCGGCGGACGGCCCAAGCTCCCTTCATGGAGCTGGAGTTGCGGCATCTCAGAACCGTCCGCGCCATCGCCGACGCAGGCAGCCTCACTCGGGCCGCGACGGCGCTCGGCCTCGCACAGCCCGCGCTGAGCGCGCAGCTCAAGCGCATCGAACGCGCCCTCGGCGGCCCTCTCTTCGAACGCCACCGACACGGAGTGCGCGCCACCGCCCTCGGTGAACTCGTCCTCGACCACGCCCGGGTGCTGCTGCCCGCCGTCGCCGAGCTGCAACAGGAGGCGACCCGGTTCGCCCACGCGCCCCGGCACACCCCGCGGCTGCGCATCGGCGGCACCCACGGCCCCCTCCTCGGCGCCCTCCTCGACCGCCTCGCCCAGGCCGCCCCCGGCATCGACGTCACCACCCGCACCTCCTGGTCCGAGCGCGAACTGGCCGACCTGCTCGCGGAAGGGCGCCTCGACTACGCCCTCACCGGCACCTGCGGCTCCGCTCCCCCGCCCGGCCCCGACCGGCTCACCTGGCGGGAAATCGCCGTCGACCCGGTGTGTGTGATGCTCGCGGACGACCATCCGCTCGCGCACACCGACCCGATCGAGCTGGCCGAACTCGCCGGGCAGGAGTGGGCCTGCGTCCCCGGCGACAGTTGCTTCGCCGACTGCTTCACCGCCGCCTGCGCCCGCGCCGGGTTCACCCCACGGCGCCTGTACGAGACGGACACCGCGTCCTGCGTGCACCTCGCCCAGGTCGGCCGGGCGGTCGGCCTGTGCCGGGCCACCTTCCCCAGCACCCCCGGCATCACCGTCCGCCCGCTCGCCGGTACGCCGCTGACCTGGCGGCACCTGCTCGGCTGGCACCCGGCGACCCAGCACCCCGACACCGCCGCCCAGGTCCTCGCCCAGGCCCGCGCCGCCCACCCGACGCTGGCCACATCGCGCCCATAACGCCGTGCAGGGGGCCAACTGATTCCTTACGCCCCGGCGCGCACGCTCCCTACGGTTTCGGCACCTCCGTACCTCCCCGGCACCACACCACACGACCCACGGAGCCGAAACCTAGGAGAGAACCTCCCCATGCCCCCACGTTCACGT
Organism: Streptomyces flavalbus; assembly: GCF_042674625.1. Taxonomy (NCBI): domain Bacteria; kingdom Bacillati; phylum Actinomycetota; class Actinomycetes; order Kitasatosporales; family Streptomycetaceae; genus Streptomyces; species Streptomyces flavalbus. Next base: position 4,729,488 of record NZ_JBHTEB010000001.1, on the reverse strand, counting down.
CACACCAGAGCCGTCTGCGCCGCCGCCGCGGCCACCGGCGCGCTCCTGCTCACCGGCCTGACCGGCGGCTCCGCCAGCGCGGGCACCGCCCCCACCGCCCCCACCGCCCCCACCGCCGCCGAGACCCTCCGCACCGACCAGGCCCCGCCCGCCCTGCTGCGCGCCATGCAGCGCGACCTCGGCCTCACCGCCGACCAGGCCCGCCACCGCCTCGCCAACGAGGCCGACGCGGGCGCCACCGCGGGACGGCTGCGCGTCGCCCTCGGCGCCGACTACGCGGGCGCCTGGGTCAGCGGCACCGACTCCGGCACCCTCACCGTCGCCACCACCGACCCCGCCGACACCGCGGCCATCGCCCGGCAGGGCGCCCGCGCCACCGTCGTACGGCACTCCCTGAGCGCCCTCGACGCCGCGAAGGCCCGCCTCGACCGGGTGGCCACCAGCGGGCGCGACACCTCCGCCACCCCGGTCTGGTACGTCGACGTCCGCGGCAACTCCCTCGTCGTGCGGGCGGAACGCGCCGACGCCGCCCGCGACCTGCTGCGCGCCGCGGGCGTCGACGCCTCCCTCGCCCGGGTCACCAAGTCGGTCGAGCGGGTCCGCCCGCTGTACGACCTGCGCGGCGGTGAGGCGTACTACATCAACGGCAGCGGCCGGTGCTCCATCGGCTTCCCCGTCACCCGCGGCACCCAGCAGGGCTACGCCACCGCCGGGCACTGCGGCCGGGCCGGGGCCAGCACCAGCGGCTACAACCAGGTCGCGCAGGGCACCTTCCAGGCGTCCACCTTCCCCGGCCGGGACACCGCGTGGGTGGCCACCAACTCCAACTGGACCGCCACCCCGTACGTCAAGGGCTCGGGCGGGCAGAACGTGCAGGTCGCCGGGTCCACGCAGGCGCCCGTCGGCTCCTCGGTGTGCCGCTCCGGCTCCACGACCGGCTGGCACTGCGGCACCATCCAGCAGCTCAACACCAGCGTCACCTACCCCGAGGGCACCATCACCGGCGTCACCCGCACCTCGGTGTGCGCCGAGCCCGGCGACTCCGGCGGCTCCTACATCTCCGGCAGCCAGGCCCAGGGCGTGACCTCGGGCGGCTCGGGCAACTGCTCCTCCGGCGGGACGACGTACTTCCAGCCGATCAACCCCCTGCTCCAGGGGTACGGCCTCACCCTGAAGACCACCACCGGGGGCGGCGACCCCGGCGACCCCGGTGAGCCCGGCGGCACCTGGGCGGTCGGGACCGTCTACCAGCCCGGCGACACGGTGACCTACGGCGGCGCCACCTACCGCTGCCTCCAGGGCCACCAGGCGCAGCCCGGCTGGGAGCCCCCGAACGTCCCCGCGCTCTGGCAGCGCGCGTAACGACCACCCAGGGGGGTGGAAGGGGCCCGTACGACACCTGACGTCGTACGGGCCCCTCTTCCGCGCACTCAGGTGGTGCCGAGGTCGGCCCCCTTGCGGGCGATCCAGCCCCGCGTCACCAGGTGCACCGCCACCGCCACCAGCAGCGCCCCGAGGAACACCACCGTCGCGCCGACCACGTCCTCCATGACCTCCGGCGCCGTCACCATCACCCCGGCCAGCGCCAGCATCACCGTGCCGCTCAGCAGCTTCAGCAGCCGTCCGTGCTTCTCCTGGAGCTTCGCCGCCCGCATCGTCACCACGGCCGCGCAGAACACCAGGAACTCGTCGATGAGGAACGGGATCATGTAGAGCGCGTACAGCCCGGCCGCCTCCGCGAACGGCACGTCCCGCGCCGCGAGCATCCCCGTCCACATCACCGGGAACCCGGCCGTGCACGGCGTCTCCAGCAGCGACACCGCCACCGCCAGCGCGGTCGTCGCCGCGAGCGCGGGCAGCAGCGAACGGTGCAGGGCGATGGACCGCATCCGCTTGTAGAGGGCGGGCTTGCGGGCCTCCGGGATGGACAGGGTGGCGCCCTTGCGGAACCAGAAGTAGTCCTTGACGCTCAGCAGCCCGAAGACCCCGGCGAGGACCGCGATGCCGACCTGGATGGCGTCGAGGAAGCCCACGACGCTCAGCGCGCTGTAGATCCCGGCCATGTAGACGGCGTACATCCCCGCGGTGACCAGCAGGAACACCGTGCCCACCGCGAGCACCCGGCGGCGGCTGCCGGTGCGCAGCACGATCGCCAGCAGGATGGAGATCGCCCACAGCGAGCAGGGGTTGATGCCGTCGACGAAGCCGATCACCAGGGTGGAGACGACCAGTGACTGGTCGGCGAGTTCCACGCTCCCGACGAGCGGTACGTCGACCTTGTTGCTCTCCTTCTGGACCTCGCACTTCTCGGTGATGTCGCACGTCGACGACGACCCGCCGGTGCCGTACACGCCCGCGGGGACGGGCTCGCCGCGCAGCGCGCCCTCCAGGACCTCGCGCAGGTCGTCCTCGATGGCGTCGGTCCAGCCGACCCAGGCCCGTTCACCGACGAAGGTGGCGGGGACCGCGGTGGCCTTGATGCCGTGCCGGTCGGCGTACTCCTTGAACAGGCCGCGGTTGCCCGTGTTGTTCCAGACCTCGTACTGGACGACCTCCAACCGCGGGTGGTCCGCGCCGAAGTCCTCCAGGAAGGCGCGCTCGGCCTTGCACTTGGGGCAGGTCTGGCCCCAGAAGAGGGTGAGGGTGACCGGCTGCTCCCCGGCGGGGCTCGCCACCGCCGGGGAGGCGGAGGGAAACAGGGTGAACAGGGCGGCGAGCAGCAGGAGCAGCGCGGCACCAAGGCCGCGCCTGAGGTGTATCGGTGGCGTCACGCTCCCACTCTCGGCGAGCGTGACCGCCCGGTGCCCGGGGCCGAAGGTCCTGCCCCCATGGCAAAAGGGCCCGTACGACCGAAGTCGTACGGGCCCTTTCGAGCACTCAGGTCAGACGACCCTCAAGCAAGTGGTACTTACTTGACGATCTTGGTGACCTGGCCGGCGCCCACGGTCCGGCCACCCTCACGGATGGCGAACTTCAGGCCCTCCTCCATGGCGACGGGCTGGATCAGCTCGACGCGCATCTCGGTGTTGTCGCCCGGCATGACCATCTCGGTGCCCTCGGGGAGGTGCACGACACCGGTCACGTCAGTCGTACGGAAGTAGAACTGCGGGCGGTAGTTGTTGAAGAACGGGGTGTGGCGGCCACCCTCGTCCTTCGACAGGATGTAGGCCTGGGCCTCGAACTCGGTGTGCGGGGTGACAGAGCCCGGCTTGATGATGCACTGGCCGCGCTCGACGTCCTCGCGCTTGATGCCGCGGAGCAGCAGACCGACGTTCTCACCGGCCTGGCCCTCGTCGAGCAGCTTGCGGAACATCTCGATACCGGTGACCGTGGTGGTGGTCTTCTCGGTCTTGATGCCGATGATGTCGACGGTCTCGTTGACCTTCAGGACACCACGCTCGATACGGCCGGTGACGACCGTACCGCGACCGGTGATCGTGAAGACGTCCTCGATGGGCATGAGGAACGGCTTGTCGACGTCACGCTCGGGCTGCGGGACGGACTCGTCGACAGCCTTCATCAGGTTGAGGACGGAGTCGACCCACTCCTGCTCGCCCTCGAGGGCCTTGAGCGCGGAGACGCGGACGACCGGCAGGTCGTCGCCCGGGAACTCGTACTCGGAGAGCAGCTCACGGACCTCGAGCTCGACGAGCTCCATGATCTCCTCGTCGTCCACCATGTCGGCCTTGTTCAGGGCGACGACGATGTACGGGACGCCGACCTGGCGGGCCAGGAGCACGTGCTCCTTGGTCTGCGGCATCGGGCCGTCGGTGGCGGCGACCACCAGGATGGCGCCGTCCATCTGGGCGGCACCGGTGATCATGTTCTTGATGTAGTCCGCGTGACCCGGGCAGTCGACGTGGGCGTAGTGACGCGCCTCGGTCTGGTACTCGACGTGCGCGATGGAGATGGTGATACCGCGCTGGCGCTCCTCGGGCGCCTTGTCGATGTTGTCGAACGGGGTGGCCTCGTTCAGGTCCGGGTACGCGTCGTGCAGCACCTTGGTAATGGCGGCCGTGAGGGTCGTCTTACCGTGGTCGATGTGACCGATGGTGCCGATGTTGACGTGCGGCTTAGTCCGCTCGAACTTCGCCTTCGCCACTGGGGTCCTCCTGTGGAGTGGTTCTGTACGCCTTACTTCATCGGCGCCAGGTGATCTTTGCTGTTAGGTCCCGGGCCTCGGGCCATTCCGCCAGCAATGCGGAGGAATGGCCCGGGAGGCACCGGAGTCAAGCCTACGGCGTTCGGACGAGGTCCGTTACTCGCCCTTGGCCTTCGCGATGATCTCCTCGGCGACGTTCCGCGGAACCTCGGCGTAGGAGTCGAACTGCATCGAGTAGCTCGCGCGACCCGACGTCTTGCTGCGGAGGTCGCCGACGTAGCCGAACATCTCCGACAGGGGCACGAGGCCCTTGACGACGCGGGCACCCGCCCGCTCCTCCATGGCCTGGATCTGGCCACGGCGGGAGTTGATGTCGCCGATGACGTCACCCATGTAGTCCTCGGGCGTGGTGACCTCGACGGCCATCATCGGCTCCAGGAGCACGGGGGACGCCTTGCGCGCGGCCTCCTTGAAGGCCTGCGAACCGGCGATCTTGAACGCCAGCTCGGAGGAGTCCACCTCGTGGTAGGCACCGTCGAGCAGCGTCACACGGACACCGGTCATCTCGTAACCGGCGAGGATGCCGAACTGCATGGCCTCCTGCGCACCGGCGTCGACCGAGGGGATGTACTCCTTGGGGATACGTCCACCGGTGACCTTGTTGATGAACTCGTACGAGGCGTCGCCGCCCTCGATCGGCTCGATCGCGATGATGACGCGCGCGAACTGGCCGGTGCCACCCGTCTGCTTCTTGTGGGTGAACTCGACCTTCTCGACCGACTTGCGGATGGTCTCGCGGTACGCGACCTGCGGCTTGCCGACGTTGGCCTCGACCTTGAACTCGCGCTTCATGCGGTCGACGAGCACCTCGAGGTGAAGCTCGCCCATACCGCCGATGACGGTCTGGCCGGTCTCCTCGTTGGTGTGCACCTGGAAGGAGGGGTCCTCCTCCGCGAGCCGCTGGATGGCGACACCCAGCTTCTCCTGGTCGCCCTTCGACTTCGGCTCGATGGCGACCTCGATGACCGGCGCCGGGAAGTCCATGGACTCCAGGATCACCGGGTTCTTCTCGTCGGCCAGCGTCTCACCGGTCGTGGTCTGCTTCAGACCCATGACGGCGACGATGTCACCGGCGCCCACCGACTCGATCTCCTCACGCTTGTTGGCGTGCATACGGTAGATCTTGCCGATGCGCTCCTTGCGGCCCTTGACGGAGTTCAGTACGGCGGTGCCGGACTCCAGGCGGCCGGAGTACACGCGGACGAAGGTGAGCTTGCCGAGGTGCGGGTCGCTCATGATCTTGAACGCCAGCGCCGCGAGCGGCTCGTCGTCGGACGGCTTGCGCGCGATGACCTTCTCCGGGTCCTTCACGTCGTGGCCCTCGATGGCCTCGACGTCCAGGGGGGAGGGCAGGTAGCGCACGACCGCGTCGAGCAGGGGCTGGACGCCCTTGTTCTTGAAGGCGGTGCCGCAGAACACGGGGGTGACGGTGGTGCCGCCGCCCTTGCCGGAGGCGATGGTGATACGGCGGATCGCCGCGTACAGCTGCTCCACGGAGGGCTCCTCGCCCTCCAGGTACAGCTCCATCAGCTCCTCGTCGTTCTCGGCCACGGCCTCCAGGAGCTTGCCGCGGTACTCCTCGGCGGCCTCCAGGTGGGTGTCCGGGATGTCGACGACGTCGTACATCTCGCCCTTGGTGGCCTCCGCGGACCAGACCAGGGCCTTCATCGTCACGAGGTCGATGACGCCCTTGAAGTCGGCCTCCGCGCCGATCGGCAGCTGCATGACCAGCGGCTGCGCGCCCAGACGGTCGGAGATCATGTCGACGCAGCGGTGGAACTCGGCACCGGTGCGGTCGAGCTTGTTGACGAAGCAGATACGCGGAACGCCGTAGCGGTCCGCCTGACGCCACACCGTCTCGGACTGGGGCTCGACGCCGGCGACGCCGTCGAACACCGTCACGGCACCGTCGAGCACGCGCAGCGAACGCTCCACCTCGACGGTGAAGTCGACGTGGCCCGGCGTGTCGATGATGTTGATGGTGTGGTCGACGTCTTCCAGCGGCCAGTGGCAGGTGGTGGCAGCAGAGGTGATCGTGATGCCACGCTCCTGCTCCTGCTCCATCCAGTCCATGGTGGCAGCGCCGTCGTGGACCTCACCGATCTTGTAGGAAACGCCGGTGTAGAACAGGATCCGCTCGGTGGTGGTCGTCTTGCCCGCGTCGATGTGGGCCATGATGCCGATGTTGCGCACCCTGGCCAGGTCAAGCGAAGTGGTAGCCATAAGGCTTCAGTCTTCTCTCGGTCTCGATGTGGGTAGCGACTACCAGCGGTAGTGCGCGAAGGCCTTGTTGGACTCGGCCATCTTGTGCGTGTCCTCGCGCTTCTTGACGGCCGCACCGAGGCCGTTCGAAGCGTCGAGAAGCTCGTTGAGCAGACGCTCGGTCATGGTCTTCTCGCGACGGGCGCGGGAGTAACCGACCAGCCAGCGCAGCGCCAGGGTGTTGGCGCGGCCGGGCTTGACCTCGACCGGCACCTGGTAGGTGGCGCCACCGACACGGCGGGACTTGACCTCAAGGGTCGGCTTGATGTTCTCCAGAGCGCGCTTCAGCGTGATGACCGGGTCGTTGCCGGTCTTCTCGCGCAGGCCCTCCATGGCGCCGTAGACGATGCGCTCGGCGGTGGAGCGCTTGCCGTTCAGCAGCACCTTGTTGATCAGGGAGGTCACCAGAGGGGAGCCGTAGACCGGGTCGATGATGACCGGGCGCTTCGGGGCGGGGCCCTTACGAGGCATTCTTACTTCTCCTTCTTGGCGCCGTAGCGGCTGCGGGCCTGCTTGCGGTTCTTGACACCCTGGGTGTCGAGCGAGCCGCGGATGATCTTGTAGCGAACACCCGGCAGGTCCTTCACACGGCCACCACGCACGAGCACGATGGAGTGCTCCTGCAGGTTGTGTCCCTCACCCGGAATGTAAGCGGTGACCTCGATCCCGCTGGTCAGACGCACACGCGCGACCTTACGCAGGGCCGAGTTCGGCTTCTTCGGGGTGGTCGTGAACACACGCGTGCAGACGCCGCGACGCTGAGGGGAACCCTCGAGTGCGGGCGTCTTGTTCTTCTCGACCTTGTCCTGCCGGCCCTTGCGGACCAGCTGCTGGATCGTAGGCACTACTTCTCCGGTTTCTGTGTGCCGATGGGTACAGCTAACCTGGAACGTCTCCGACCCACGCGGTCGGGTGTGTCGAATCCCGCGGACCTCCGCCGCCAGGCGGGAAGAAGCGCGATTTCGGTGGCCGCTCACGGCCCCGCAGTGCGGTGTGAAGGCACGCACGAGGGCCAGGGCACACCCCAGGCACAAGGTCTGAGCGTACCTACCTCATTCGCTGTGGTCAAAACAAATGGGCGGGCCCACCCGAGCCGCACGAATCATGCCAAAGCCCAGCCCCTCGGATGATCTTCGAATCCCTGGTACGCCCTTCCTCGCGCCCGGCGTTTGCCCAGGTCAGCCGCCCGAGGCCAGCGCCGCCACGAAAACCAGCGTCAGCATCAGCGCCCAGCCCGCCACCGACAGCCAGCCGAGCACCAGCCCCGTCATCGCGAACCCCTCGCCGCCTTCACCGGTGCGCCGCATCTCGCTGCGGGCCGTGTGCCCGAGGATCACCGCGGGGATACCGGTGGCGCCGAGCGTCACCACCGTGAGCACCCCGCAGACCATGGCGCCGACGGCCTTGCCGTTGACCGGCGGCTGCGGTGCGGGCAGGAAGGTCCGCGGCACGGGCTGCTGCACGGGCCCGGCGAACGGCATGGGCCCCTGCGGCAGGTCGGCGACCAGCAGGGCCAGCTCCCCCACCGTACGGGCCTGGTAGGCCCGCGCCACCCGCTTCTCCAGCTCGTCCTCCAGCAGCCTCCCCTCGCCGTACCCCGCTCTGAGCACGTCCACGGCCCGCTCACGGTCGGCGTGCGAGGCGAGCATCGACGCATGACCGCTCTGCGGCTGCCACTGCCGCCACGGCGACGGTTCGGACATGGGCGCCTCCCAGCCGATTGCGACCCCTTGCCCCCTTCAACGCCCATTGCTCCGGATCGGTTCCGGATACGCCGAAGGGCGGCCACCCCTGACGAGGTGACCGCCCTTCGAAACGACTTGCCTACTGGTTGTACGGACCGTAGTCGTAGTCCTCCAGCGGCACGGCCTGGCCGGAGCCCGTGCCGAACGGCGAGTAGTCGATGTCGTCGTAGCCGACGGCCGAGTACATCGCGGCCTTGGCCTCCTCGGTCGGCTCCACCCGGATGTTGCGGTAGCGGGACAGACCCGTACCGGCCGGGATGAGCTTACCGATGATGACGTTCTCCTTGAGGCCGATGAGCGAGTCGGACTTGGCGTTGATCGCCGCGTCCGTGAGGACTCGCGTCGTCTCCTGGAAGGACGCCGCCGACAGCCAGGACTCGGTCGCCAGCGAGGCCTTGGTGATACCCATGAGCTGCGGACGACCGGAGGCCGGGTGACCGCCCTCCTGGACCACACGACGGTTCTCGGTCTCGAACTTCGAGCGCTCGACCAGCTCACCGGGCAGCAGCTCGGCGTCGCCGGACTCGATGATCGTCACGCGGCGCAGCATCTGCCGGATGATGATCTCGATGTGCTTGTCGTGGATCGACACACCCTGCGAGTTGTAGACCTTCTGGACCTCGCCGACCAGGTGGACCTGGACGGCCCGCTGGCCCAGGATGCGCAGCACGTCGTGCGGGTTGGTGGCACCCACGGTGAGCTTCTGGCCCACCTCGACGTGCTCGCCCTCGGACACCAGGAGACGGGCGCGCTTCGAGATCGGGTACGCCGTCTCGTCGCTGCCGTCGTCCGGGGTGACGACGATCTTCTTGGTCTTCTCGGTCTCCTCGATCCGGACGCGGCCGGAGGCCTCGGAGATCGGGGCGACACCCTTCGGGGTACGGGCCTCGAACAGCTCGACGACACGCGGCAGACCCTGGGTGATGTCGTCACCGGCCACACCACCGGTGTGGAAGGTACGCATCGTGAGCTGGGTGCCGGGCTCACCGATGGACTGGGCGGCGATGATGCCGACCGCCTCACCGATGTCGACCAGCTTGCCGGTGGCCAGCGAGCGGCCGTAGCACATGGCGCAGGTGCCGACGGCGGACTCGCAGGTCAGGACCGAGCGGGTCTTGACCTCCTCGACGCCGTGCTTGACCAGCTCGTCGATGAGCACGTCACCGAGGTCGGTACCGGCCGGGGCCAGCACCTTGCCGTCGACGACGATGTCCTCGGCGAGGCAGCGCGCGTACACGGACGTCTCGACGTTGTCCGCCTTGATGAGGACGCCCTCGGCGTTGCGCTCGGCGATCGACAGCCGCAGACCGCGCTCGGTACCGCAGTCCTCCTCGCGGATGATGACGTCCTGCGAGACGTCGACCAGACGACGGGTGAGGTAGCCGGAGTCGGCGGTACGCAGGGCGGTGTCCGCCAGACCCTTACGGGCACCGTGCGTGGCGATGAAGTACTCCAGCACGGTGAGACCGTCGCGGTACGACGCCTTGATCGGCCGCGGGATGGTCTCGTTCTTGGCGTTGGACACCAGACCGCGCATACCGGCGATCTGACGGAGCTGCATCATGTTTCCTCGCGCGCCGGACTCGATCATGATGAAGATCGAGTTGGTGCGCGGGAAGTTCCGCTGCATCGCCTCGGCGACCTCGCTGGACGCCTTGTTCCAGATGACGATCAGTTCCTGCGTGCGCTCTTCCTTGGTGACGAGACCACGCTCGAACTGCTTCTGGATCTTCAGCGCCTGGTCCTCGTACCGCTCCAGGATCTGCGGCTTCTCCGGCGGACCGACGATGTCGGAGAAGGCCACGGTGACGCCGGAACGGGTGGCCCAGAAGAAGCCCGCCGCCTTCAGGTTGTCGAGCGTCGCCGCCACGATGACCTTCGGGTAGCGCTCGGCCAGGTCGTTGACGATCTGGGAGAGCTGCTTCTTGCCGACCTCGTAGTCGACGAAGGGGTAGTCCTCGGGCAGCAGCTCGTTGAAGAGCGCGCGGCCCAGCGTGGTGCGCAGCGTGAAGCTGTCACCCTGCTGCCACTCCGGCTCGCCCTCCTCACGCGTCGGCGGGGTCCACCCGCGCGGCGGGATGGTGCCGACCGGGAAGCGGACGTCGATCTTCGACTGGAGCGACAGCTCGCCCGCGTCGAAGGCCATGATCGCCTCGGCCACGGACGCGAACGCCCGGCCCTCGCCCTTGACCTCACGGGCGTCGCTGTCGGTCGTCAGGAAGTACAGACCCAGCACCATGTCCTGGGTCGGCATCGTCACCGGACGGCCGTCGGCGGGCTTGAGGATGTTGTTCGAGGACAGCATCAGGATGCGGGCCTCGGCCTGCGCCTCCGCGGACAGCGGCAGGTGCACGGCCATCTGGTCACCGTCGAAGTCCGCGTTGAACGCGGTGCAGACGAGCGGGTGGATCTGGATGGCCTTGCCCTCGACGAGCTGCGGCTCGAAGGCCTGGATGCCGAGGCGGTGCAGGGTGGGGGCGCGGTTCAGCAGCACCGGGTGCTCGGCGATGACCTCTTCGAGGACGTCGTACACCACGGTCCGGCCGCGCTCCACCATGCGCTTGGCGCTCTTGATGTTCTGCGCGTGGTTCAGGTCGACCAGCCGCTTCATCACGAACGGCTTGAACAGCTCCAGCGCCATCGCCTTCGGCAGACCGCACTGGTGCAGCTTGAGCTGCGGGCCGACGACGATCACGGAACGGGCCGAGTAGTCGACGCGCTTGCCGAGCAGGTTCTGCCGGAAGCGGCCCTGCTTGCCCTTCAGCATGTCGCTGAGGGACTTCAGCGGGCGGTTGCCGGGACCGGTGACCGGACGGCCACGACGGCCGTTGTCGAACAGCGCGTCCACGGCCTCCTGGAGCATCCGCTTCTCGTTGTTCACGATGATCTCGGGCGCGCCGAGGTCGAGAAGCCGCTTCAGGCGGTTGTTGCGGTTGATGACACGGCGGTACAGGTCGTTCAGGTCGGAGGTCGCGAAGCGGCCACCGTCGAGCTGCACCATCGGACGCAGGTCCGGCGGGATGACCGGCACGCAGTCCAGCACCATGCCCTTGGGGCTGTTGCTGGTCTGCAGGAACGCGGAGACGACCTTCAGGCGCTTGAGCGCACGGGTCTTCTTCTGGCCCTTGCCGGTGCGGATGATCTCGCGGAGCTTCTCGGCCTCCTCGTCGAGGTCGAAGGACTCCAGCCGCTTCTGCAGCGCGGCGGCGCCCATCGAGCCGTCGAAGTAGGTGCCGAAGCGGTCGCGCAGCTCGCGGTAGAGCAGCTCGTCGCCCTCCAGGTCCTGGACCTTGAGGTTCTTGAACCGGTTCCACACCTCGTCGAGGCGGTCGATCTCGCGCTGCGCGCGGTCGCGGAGCTGCTTCATCTCACGCTCGGCGCCCTCGCGCACCTTGCGGCGCACGTCGGCCTTGGCACCCTCGGCCTCCAGCTCGGCCAGGTCGGTCTCGAGCTTCTTGGCGCGGGCCTCCAGGTCGGCGTCGCGGCGCTGCTCGATCTGCTGGCGCTCGACGGAGACGTGCGCCTCCAGCGAGGGCAGGTCGCGGGTGCGGCGCTCCTCGTCGACGAACGTGATCATGTACGCCGCGAAGTAGATGACCTTCTCCAGGTCCTTCGGGGCGAGGTCCAGCAGGTATCCGAGGCGCGAGGGAACGCCCTTGAAGTACCAGATGTGCGTGACGGGGGCGGCCAGCTCGATGTGGCCCATCCGCTCACGGCGCACCTTGGCACGCGTGACCTCGACGCCACAGCGCTCGCAGATGATGCCCTTGAAGCGGACGCGCTTGTACTTGCCGCAGTAGCACTCCCAGTCCCGGGTCGGACCGAAGATCTTCTCGCAGAAGAGCCCGTCCTTTTCCGGCTTGAGGGTGCGGTAGTTGATGGTCTCGGGCTTCTTGACCTCGCCGTGGCTCCACTGACGGATGTCGTCAGCGGTGGCCAGGCCGATCCGGAGCTCGTCGAAGAAGTTGACGTCGAGCACTATGCGTCAATCCCTCTCAGGGTCGTGAGTCTTTGGGTCTGATACGGGGGTCCTGGGGCCGGAGACCTCCGGGTGGAGGTCTCCGGAACTCCCGTCAGACCTCTTCGACGCTGCTCGGCTCGCGCCGGGACAGGTCGATGCCGAGCTCCTCCGCAGCGCGGAAGACGTCCTCGTCGGTGTCGCGCATCTCGATGGACATACCGTCGCTGGACAGCACCTCCACGTTCAGGCAGAGCGACTGCATCTCCTTGATGAGCACCTTGAAGGACTCGGGGATGCCGGGCTCGGGGATGTTCTCGCCCTTGACGATGGCCTCGTAGACCTTCACGCGGCCGGTGACGTCGTCGGACTTGATGGTCAGCAGCTCCTGGAGGGCGTAGGCGGCGCCGTACGCCTCCAGCGCCCACACCTCCATCTCGCCGAACCGCTGGCCACCGAACTGGGCCTTACCACCCAGCGGCTGCTGGGTGATCATCGAGTACGGGCCGGTCGAGCGGGCGTGCAGCTTGTCGTCGACCAGGTGGTGCAGCTTCAGGATGTACATGTAGCCGACCGAGATCGGGTCCGGGAACGGCTCACCCGAGCGGCCGTCGAACAGCCGCGCCTTGCCGGACGGCTGGACCATGCGGTCACCGTCGCGGTTGGGCAGGGTGTTCTCCAGCAGACCGGTCAGCTCGTCCTCACGGGCGCCGTCGAAGACCGGCGTCGCCACGTTCGTCCGGGGCTCGACCACGTCGGCGCCGATCTGCTGGAGGCGCTGCGCCCATTCGTCGGCGAGGCCGGAGACGTCCCAGCCCTGGCTGGCGAGCCAGCCGAGGTGGATCTCCAGGACCTGTCCCGGGTTCATTCGGGACGGCACACCGAGCGGGTTGAGGATGATGTCGACCGGGGTGCCGTCCTCCAGGAACGGCATGTCCTCGATCGGCAGGATCTTCGAGATGACGCCCTTGTTGCCGTGCCGGCCGGCGAGCTTGTCACCGTCGGTGATCTTGCGCTTCTGCGCCACGTACACGCGCACGAGCTGGTTGACACCGGGGGGAAGCTCGTCGCCCTCCTCGCGGTCGAAGACGCGGACGCCGATGACCTTGCCGGTCTCGCCGTGCGGCACCTTCAGCGAGGTGTCACGGACCTCACGGGCCTTCTCACCGAAGATCGCGCGCAGCAGGCGCTCCTCCGGGGTCAGCTCGGTCTCACCCTTGGGCGTGACCTTGCCGACGAGGATGTCACCGGCGATGACCTCGGCGCCGATGCGGATGATGCCGCGCTCGTCGAGGTCGGCGAGGACCTCCTCGGAGACGTTCGGGATGTCCCGGGTGATCTCCTCGGGGCCGAGCTTGGTGTCACGGGCGTCGACCTCGTGCTCCTCGATGTGGATCGAGGAGAGGACGTCGTCCTGCACGAGGCGCTGCGACAGGATGATCGCGTCCTCGTAGTTGTGACCCTCCCACGGCATGAACGCGACCAGCAGGTTCTTGCCGAGCGCCATCTCGCCGTTCTGGGTGGCCGGGCCGTCGGCGAGGACCTGGCCCTCGATGACGCGGTCGCCCTCGTTGACGATGACCTTCTGGTTGACCGAGGTGCCCTGGTTGGAGCGGGCGAACTTGGCCAGCCGGTAGGTGATGTACGTGCCGTCGTCGTTGGCGGTGGTGATGTAGTCCGCGGAGACCTCCTGGACCACACCGGCCTTCTCCGCCTTGACGACGTCACCGGCGTCGACCGCGGAGCGGTACTCCATGCCGGTGCCGACCAGCGGCGACTCCGCCTTGATGAGCGGAACGGCCTGGCGCATCATGTTCGCGCCCATGAGGGCGCGGTTGGCGTCGTCGTGCTCCAGGAACGGGATCATGGCGGTCGCGACCGACACCATCTGGCGCGGCGAGACGTCCATGTAGTCGACCTCGTCACCGGGGACGTAGTCGACCTCGCCGCCGCGGCGGCGCACCAGCACGCGCTCCGAGAAGTGCATGTCCTCGGTGAGCGGCGCGTTGGCCTGGGCGATGACGAAGCGGTCCTCCTCGTCGGCGGTCAGGTAGTCCACCTCGTCGGTGACCTGGCCCTCGACGACCTTGCGGTACGGCGTCTCGACGAAGCCGAACGCGTTGACCCGGCCGTACGAGGCGAGCGAGCCGATCAGACCGATGTTCGGGCCTTCGGGGGTCTCGATCGGGCACATGCGGCCGTAGTGCGACGGGTGCACGTCACGGACCTCGAAGCCCGCCCGCTCACGGGAGAGACCACCGGGACCGAGCGCCGACAGACGGCGCTTGTGGGTGAGACCCGACAGCGGGTTGTTCTGGTCCATGAACTGCGACAACTGGCTGGTGCCGAAGAACTCCTTGATGGAGGCGACGACCGGCCGGATGTTGATCAGCGTCTGCGGCGTGATCGCCTCGACGTCCTGGGTCGTCATGCGCTCGCGCACGACGCGCTCCATCCGCGCCAGACCCGTGCGGACCTGGTTCTGGATGAGCTCGCCGACGCTGCGCAGACGACGGTTGCCGAAGTGGTCGATGTCGTCGGTCTCGACGACGACCTTGTCGCCGTTGTCACCGACGGTCTCGGTCTCACCGGCGTGCAGCTTCACCAGGTACTTGATCGTCGCGATGATGTCCTCGACGGTCAGGATGCCCGCGTCCAGCGGGGTGTCCGTACCCAGCTTCTTGTTGACCTTGTAGCGGCCGACCTTGGCGAGGTCGTAGCGCTTGGGGTTGAAGTAGAGGTTCTCGAGCAGCGTCTGCGCGGCCTCACGCGTGGGGGGCTCGCCCGGACGCAGCTTGCGGTAGATGTCGAGCAGCGCGTCGTCCTGGCCCTGGGTGTGGTCCTTCTCCAGGGTGGCGCGCATGGACTCGTACTCGCCGAACTCCTCGAGGATCTGCTCGGTGGTCCAGCCGAGCGCCTTCAGCAGGACGGTCACGGACTGCTTGCGCTTGCGGTCGATGCGGACACCGACCATGTCGCGCTTGTCGATCTCCATCTCCAGCCAGGCACCCCGGGACGGGATGATCTTGGCGGAGAAGATGTCCTTGTCGGACGTCTTGTCGATGCTGGAGTCGAAGTACACGCCCGGCGAACGAACGAGCTGCGACACCACGACACGCTCGGTGCCGTTGATGACGAAGGTGCCCTTGTTCGTCATGAGCGGGAAGTCGCCCATGAAGACGGTCTGGGACTTGATCTCGCCGGTCTCGTTGTTGGTGAACTCGGCGGTGACGAAGAGCGGAGCCGCGTAGGTGAAGTCACGCTCCTTGCACTCGTCGATCGAGTTCTTCGGCGGCTCGAAACGGTGGTCGCGGAAGGTCAGCGACATCGACCCGCTGAAGTCCTCGATCGGGGAGATCTCTTCGAAGATCTCCTCGAGCCCGGACTTGGTGGGGACGTCCTGACCGTTGTCCAGAGCCCGCTCGACACGAGCCTTCCACGCGTCGTTGCCGAGCAGCCAGTCGAAGCTCTCGGTTTGCAGCGCAAGAAGGTTCGGAACCTCAAGCGGCTCCTTGATCTTTGCAAAGGAGATGCGCAGCGGGGCGGTGCTGGCGCCGTTGTTCGTATTCGCGGAGGCAGTGCGCGAGGCGGCCAAGAGGGGGTCCTTCCGAGGGCTCGGACTCACTACGCGCGTACCGGCCCCTCACCGCCGCAGGAGACAGAAATCCCAGGTCGGGGACTTACTGGTCATCGATGCTGAGGCGAGGGCAGACCCCTGGTGACGGGCAGGGGACAGCTAACAGGCAGCGCAAAGGGTCAGTGTAGCCACTTGGCACACTGATGTCCAGTGCGGGTCTTTGGCACCCGTGTTGGCCCTCGTTGTCCTCGTTGTTCTCGACACCTGCGACAAGGCCCTGCCCTCAACGCACGTTGATACTGCCCTCTTCGTCGCCGATCCATGCCTCGGATTCGGATCCTTGTGACGACGCGTCCTGAGAATTGCGCGCTGCGTGCGGTTCGTCAAGGCCCCCCAGTCCGAACCCCCTGCCCGAACGGGGCCACCCAGAGACACGACGAAGATCACCATACCCCTCGCGTACGCGGGTGCAAGGCAACCGTGGTCGCGCCCCCGAACACGCCGAAGAGCGACCACCCGGATGGATGATCGCTCTTCGGTACGTCGGTGTTACAGCCCGGCGAGGACCGCGGTCACCTCAGTGGTGTCACTTGACCTCGACGGAGGCGCCGGCGCCCTCAAGGGCCTCCTTGGCCTTGTCGGCGGCGTCCTTCGCGACCTTCTCCAGGACGGGCTTCGGGGCGCCGTCCACCAGGTCCTTGGCCTCCTTCAGGCCGAGCGAGGTCAGCTCACGCACGACCTTGATGACCTGGATCTTCTTGTCGCCGGCGCCGGTGAGGATGACGTCGAACTCGTCCTTCTCCTCGGCGGCCTCGGCGGCGGCGCCACCAGCGGCACCACCGGCGACGACGACCGGCGCGGCAGCGGCGGCGGTGACGTCGAACTTCTCCTCGAACGCCTTCACGAACTCGGAGAGCTCGATGAGGGTCATCTCCTCGAACTGCGCGAGCAGGTCTTCCTGGCTGAGCTTCGCCATGATGGCGGTCCTTCCACTAATTCGGCAGGTGCCGGATGTACTGGTGTGGCGGGCGTACGTCTGGCCCGCGACGGCCTCCGCGTTCAGGCAGCGGCGGCCGGGTTGCGAGCCGAGTTACTCGGCACCGCCCTGCTCGTCCTGCTTGGCACGGAGCGCGTCCACGGTGCGGACGAGCTTCGACGGCAGCGCCTGGAAGACGGAGGCAGCCTGGGACTGCTTCGCCTTGAAGGCACCGGCCAGCTTGGAGAGCAGAACCTCGCGGGACTCGAGGTCCGCAAGCTTCTTGATCTCGTCGGCGGACAGCGCCTTGCCGTCAAGGACACCGCCCTTGATGACGAGATTCGGGTTGTCCTTGGCGAAGTCGCGCAGACCCTTCGCCGACTCCACCGGGTCACCGGTGACGAAGGCGACCGCTGTCGGACCGTTGAACAGGTCGTCGAGCGTCGTGATCCCGGCCTCGTTGGCCGCAATCTTGGTCAGCGTGTTCTTCACCACGGCGTACTGGGCGTTCTCACCGAGCGACCGGCGCAGCGTCTTGAGCTGCGCCACGGTGAGACCGCGGTACTCGGTCAGCACGGCGGCGTTCGAGTTGCGGAACTGATCCGTCAGCTCGGCAACCGCGGCAGCCTTGTCGGGCCTCGCCATAGAGCCTCGGCCTCCTTCCGGGTGATTCGGACCGCGCGGACCCGAAGGAGGACTGGGAAAAACGAAACGCCCCGGCGCAGGCGCACGGGGCGGACTCGACCGGGCGGGCGTACGGCGGGCGCACGCACTCCGGGAGCTCTTCCACTGTCACCTGCGCGGGTCGTCCGCTGTTCAGCGGATCCTTCGGCCACCATGCCCTCGAACGAGCGCACGGCAACGACCAGCGGTCTTTGGCTTCGTGGACGAGAGTACGGGACCGGCTCGCCGTCAAGCAAATCCGGTCCCGGACGATCATCTCGCGGTCGCGGCTCAGCTCTCGGCCGCCGCGGCCTCCTCCATCGCCTCGGCGAAGTCGAAGGTGTCCGCGGCGGGCGGCGCCTCGACCTCCACCGGCTGGTTGTACTCCAGGAAGGTGATCGTCATGTCGAGCTGGCCGCTGTCGGTGTCACCCTGCATCCGGACCTGCTTGGCACGGTCCTCGCCGTCGATCCACAGGTCCATGTCGAGGGCGTCGACGCCCATCTTCTCGTACTGCTCGATGCTCTTCTCGCGCTGCTCGCGCAGGGCCTTGCCCTCGCCCTTGTTCGCCTTGCGGAGCTGGTCGAGGGTGACCGTGCCCTTGTAGTGGGTGGTCTTCACGCCCTCGACGGTCTCGGTGCCGACCTCCTCCACGTCCTCGGCGTCCGCGAGGAAGCTGGACTCGGCGTTGGGGTTCTGACCGGCCTGGCCCGCGCCCAGCTCGTTGAGCGGGTTCTCCTCGCCGAGCGCCGACAGGTCCATCTTCATCCAGCTCTTGCCGTCCATCTCCTTGGCCATCTCGGCGCCGCCGCCGATGTACATGACCTGGTCGACGAGCCGGATCTCGACCTTGCCGGACTCGCTGGCGGTGGCGCCGTCGACGGACATCTCCATGTCCATGGCCAGCGGGTCGATGGACATCGCCGCCTCGCCCTCGACCTCACCGGCGTCGGGGACCTCGCCGGTCATCCGGTACCGGAGGGACGTGATCTCCTCGGCGCTCTTCGCCGCCGCCGCGACCGCCGCCGCGGGCTCCATCTTCGGCGAGTCGCCGTCGCCGTCGCCGGAGGAGCAGCCGACCGCGCCCGCGGCCAGCAGCAGCGCGGAGACCCCGGCGCCCAGCGCGCCGCCCCGGACACGGCGGGTACGTATGGAAAGACTCATTGATTCCCCCCAAGGAACACATGGCCGATTCAACGAAACGTGAGCGTATCTCAGCGAGGTGACAGAGTCCGCCCGATTGCCGGTGCCTCAGGACCCCTGGCCCTGGCCGTCCAGCAGCTCGGTGAAGTCCACCGTGTCATCCGACGGCGGTCTCTCGACAGAGACCCGCACGCCGTAGTCGTCGTAGAAGGCGGTCTGCCGCAGCTCGCCCGTCTCCTCGAGCTGGCCCTTCTCCACCTTCTTGACCAGCAGGTTCCGCTCGTCGACCCAGATGTCGACGGACTGGGTGACGACCCCGGCGTCGGTGAGCCGCCGCTTCAGCGGGGAGTCGGCCAGCTCCGCCACCTCCAGCGTGCCCGAGTAGCGGGTGGCGGGGTGGCCGCCCACCGGGTCGGGGCCGACCCTGCGCGCGCTCTCGCAGGCCAGCAGCAGCTCTATCGGCTGGACCGGAGCCGTCCGCTCCAGCTCCTCCTTCAACTGCGCCCCGGAGCCGCCCGGCAGGTCCTTGAGGCTGTCGTGGTCGTACCTGATCCAGTGCCTGCCGTGTGTCCGGGCCGCGAAGGCGTCACCGAACCGGGCGTAGTAGGCGTCGGGCAGCAGCCGCGCCCGCATGGAGGCGCTGCCCAGCTCCCGCATGGTGTCGGCGACCTCCCCGCCGGTGTAGGTGAGGGTGAGGCGGCCCACGGGGCCCCTGGCCCAGGACAACAAGCCGGTGGTCTCCATGGAGAGCATCCGGCCCATGGCCGTCGTGGAGGTCACGCGGGCGGAACCGGCCTCTCCGGTCGCCTTCTCCACCGCGCGCAGCGCCTCCCGCACGGCGGCCGGGGCGCCGTCGGCGCTGCCGGTGGGCGCGGGTGTGGCGGTGGGCCCCGTCGGCGCGTCCGAGCCACCGGGCGAGCCGCAGGCGGCCATCATCACCAGCGCCACCGCGGCGACTGCCCGCCCCACCCGCCCGTACCTCACCTGTGCCCCCCTCGTCCGCCCGAGCCCCACCCCTTCACGCTAACCCGCGGGTACGACAACGGGCCCCGCACCTCGGAAGGTTGCGGGGCCCGTCGGCGGATTCGCGTGCGCGGACCGCGGTCGTCGTCAGGATCAGACGGCGGCCGGGTCCTCCTCGACGAGGAGGTTGCGGGTGCGGTTCGGGTCGACCGGGATGCCGGGGCCCATCGTGGTGGTGATGGCGGCCTTCTTGATGTAGCGACCCTTGGCGGCGGACGGCTTCAGACGGAGGATCTCCTCCAGCGCGGCGCCGTAGTTCTCCACCAGCTTGGTGTCGTCGAAGGACGACTTGCCGATGATGAAGTGCAGGTTCGAGTGCTTGTCGACGCGGAACTCGATCTTGCCGCCCTTGATCTCGGTGACGGCCTTGGCGACGTCGGGGGTGACGGTGCCGGTCTTCGGGTTCGGCATCAGACCACGCGGACCGAGCACGCGGCCGAGGCGGCCGACCTTGCCCATGAGGTCCGGGGTGGCGACGACGGCGTCGAAGTCCAGACGGCCCTTCGACACCTCGTCGATCAGTTCGTCGGCGCCGACGATGTCGGCGCCCGCGGCACGCGCGGCCTCGGCACGGTCGCCGGTCGCGAAGACCAGGACCCGGGCGGTCTTACCGGTGCCGTGCGGGAGGTTCACGGTGCCACGCACCATCTGGTCGGCCTTGCGCGGGTCGACGCCCAGACGGAAGGCGACCTCGACGGTGGAGTCGAACTTGGTCGTGGAGGTCTCCTTGGCGAGACGGACGGCCTCGAGCGGGGCGTAGAGCTTGTCCCGGTCGACCTTGGCGTCCGCAGCGCGGAGAGACTTGCTGCGCTTGCTCACTACTGCTCCTGGGTTTGCTGAGGAGTCGTGGTCCGGGCCGAGCAGGCCCTGCCACTCATCTGCTGATGGGGGGTTGGGACTCAGCCCTCGACCGTGACGCCCATGGAACGGGCGGTGCCGGCGATGATCTTCTCGGCGGCGTCCAGGTCGTTGGCGTTGAGGTCGGCCATCTTGGTGGTGGCGATCTCACGGACCTGCTCGCGGGTGATCTTCGCGACCTTGGTCTTGTGCGGCTCGCCGGAGCCCTTCTCCACGCCCGCGGCCTTGAGGATCATCTTCGCGGCCGGCGGGGTCTTGGTGATGAAGGTGAACGAACGGTCCTCGTAGACCGTGATCTCCACCGGGATGACCCAGCCACGCTGCGACTCGGTCGCGGCGTTGTAGGCCTTGCAGAACTCCATGATGTTCACGCCGTGCTGACCCAGCGCGGGGCCGACCGGCGGGGCCGGGTTGGCGGCACCGGCCTGGATCTGGAGCTTGATGAGCCCCGTGACCTTCTTCTTCTTGGGAGGCATGGCTCTCCGGGTCCTTTCGATTCGGGTCCTGCCCGCGTGCAAGGTCGCGACCCTGACGCAGGCATACCGCACAACGATAACGGGTATAGATGCGCGGCCAAAAACCGAGCAGGTCAGGCGCACGCTCGCACGTTGCCTGACCTGCGCGGAAGCAGTGGCTCCAGAAGGACTAGTTCTTCTGGATCTGGTCGAAGCTCAGCTCGACCGGGGTCTCACGCCCGAAGATCTCCACCAGACCCTTGACCTTCTTCGAGTCGGCGTTGATCTCGTTGATGGTGGCCTGGAGCGTGGCGAACGGGCCGTCGGTGACGGTGACCGAGTCGCCGACCTCGAAGTCCAGCACCTGGACCTCGACCTTGCGCTGCGGCGCGGGCTTGCCCTCGGCCTCGGCGGCCTCGCGGGCGGCCTTCTCCTCGGCCTCCGGGGCGAGCATCTTGACGATCTCGTCCAGCGTCAGCGGGTACGGGTCGTAGGCGTTGCCCACGAAGCCGGTGACACCGGGGGTGTTGCGGACGACACCCCAGGACTCGTTCGTCAGGTCCATGCGGACCAGGACGTAGCCCGGGAGCTTGTTCTGCTTGATCGTCTTGCGGTCGCCGTTCTTGATCTGGACGACCTCCTCCTGCGGCACCTCGGCCTGGAAGATGTAGTCCTCGACGTTCAGCGAGACGGCGCGCTGCTCCAGGTTGGTCTTCACGCGGTTCTCGTAACCGGCGTAGGTGTGGATGACGTACCACTCGCCGGGCAGGACGCGGAGTTCCTGGCGGAGCTTCTCGACCGGGTCGATGTCGGCCTCGGGCTCCTCGGCCTCGGCCGCCTCAGCGCCCTCGGCCTCCGCCTCGGCCGCCTCGTCCTCGTCCGTCTCCTCGTCGGCGGCGGTGTCCGCAGCCTCGGCCGCGTCGGCCTGGGTCTCGTCGACCTCGTCCGCGCCCGCGACGATGTCGAGATCGTCATCCACGGACTCGACGACGTCCTCGCGAGGCTCCATGGCGTCGTTCACGTTCGGGTCAGACACGGTGGCTGCTTCTTCCTGGATACATACGGGTGGAACACGCGAAAGGGGCGCCGATCACGGCGCCCTTCGCTTCTGGCTCAGCCGAAGACGTACTTGGCGGCGTGGTCGAGCCCATAGTCAATCACGGTCACCAGGCCGATCATCACGACCACGAAGAAGATGACCACGGTCGTGTAACGCGTGAGCTGGCTGCGCGTCGGCCAGACGACCTTGCGGAGTTCCGCGACGATCTGGCGGTAGAAGAGAGCGAGGCGCTTCAGCGGGCCCTTCTTGGCGCGCTTGCCACCCTTGCGGGTCTTCTTCCTCGACTCGGGAACCTCGTCCTGGGCATCAGGCGTGTCGAGGGAGCCCACGGCGTCCGACATTCATCCTCACCTGATCCCGGGTCGTGGCCGTGCCGCGCCCGGTCTGAGCCGCACGGCGGTGCAATGCTGTACGTACCTGCGCACACATCCTGGCGGTGTGTGTAGCAGGGCCGGAGGGACTTGAACCCCCAACCGCTGGTTTTGGAGACCAGTGCTCTACCAATTGAGCTACGACCCTTTGTGTCTCCCCCAACGTACCGCATCCGGACGGGTGCTCGGTGTGCACCCGATGAGCGCGGCTCGCTGAAGGCCAACGACGTGAGAGTGTACGTGCTCCTCGACCGATCGTCGAACAGAAAGTGCCCGTGAGGGCGTTACGGCGAGAAAGATCGCCTGATGGCGGCCGTTCCGGCGATCATTTCGGACGGCTGTCCGACGGTTTGCCCCGCGCTGTTCAGTTCGTGAAACCCGCGTGCCAGGGTCATTTCCGGTCTGAAACGATGGGCCCATGAGCGCTGCAACCCCTCCCACCGAGCGCCGGGTCTCCGCCCGAGTCGGCGCGATCTCCGAGTCCGCCACCCTCGCCGTCGACGCCAAGGCCAAGGCCCTCAAGGCCGCCGGGCGCCCGGTGATCGGCTTCGGGGCGGGCGAGCCCGACTTCCCGACCCCGGACTACATCGTCGAGGCGGCCGTCGAGGCCTGCCGGAACCCGAAGTACCACCGCTACACCCCGGCGGGCGGCCTGCCCGAGCTGAAGGCCGCGATCGCCGCGAAGACGCTGCGCGACTCCGGCTACGAGGTCGACGCGTCCCAGATCCTCGTCACCAACGGCGGCAAGCAGGCCATCTACCAGGCGTTCGCCGCGATCCTCGACCCGGGTGACGAGGTCATCGTCCCGGCGCCGTACTGGACGACGTACCCCGAGTCGATCCGGCTGGCCGGTGGTGTGCCGGTGGAGGTCGTCGCCGACGAGACGACCGGCTACCGAGTGAGCGTGGAGCAGTTGGAGGCGGCCCGCACCGAGAAGACGAAGGTCGTCCTCTTCGTGTCGCCGTCGAACCCGACCGGCGCCGTCTACACCGAGGCCGAGACCGAGGCGATCGGCCGCTGGGCCGTCGAGCACGGCCTGTGGGTGCTGACCGACGAGATCTACGAGCACCTGGTGTACGGCGACGCGGTCTCCGTGTCGCTGCCCGCCATCACGCCGGAGCTGCGGGACAAGTGCGTCGTGGTCAACGGCGTCGCCAAGACCTACGCGATGACCGGCTGGCGGGTGGGCTGGATCATCGGCCCGAAGGACGTGGTCAAGGCCGCGACGAACCTCCAGTCGCACGCCACGTCCAACGTCTCCAACGTCGCCCAGGTGGCGGCGCTCGCCGCGGTCTCCGGTGACCTGGACGCGGTGGCGGAGATGCGGGAGGCGTTCGACCGGCGCCGCAAGACGATCGTGCGGATGCTCAACGAGATCGACGGCGTGGTCTGCCCGGAGCCCGAGGGCGCCTTCTACGCCTACCCGTCGGTGAAGGCGCTGATCGGCAAGGAGATCCGCGGCAAGCGTCCGCAGGACACCGTCGAGCTGGCCGCGCTGATCCTGGAGGAGTCCGAGGTCGCGGTCGTCCCGGGCGAGGCGTTCGGTACGCCGGGCTACCTGCGGCTGTCGTACGCGCTCGGTGACGAGGACCTGGTGGAGGGCGTGAGCCGGATCCAGAAGCTGCTGGCCGAGGCGCGCGACTGAGCTGGTTCCATGGTGGGGGGCGTCCTTCGGGGCGCCCCCCACTTCTGTGTGCGAGCAAGACCACGAACGGGGAAAGCGCTACCGGGGCGCCAGGGGCGTACGGCAGGATCACGGAATGGAACGTGTACGTGATGTCTCTGCGCTGCCGAAGGCCCATCTGCACCTGCACTTCACCGGGTCGATGCGACCCGGGACCGTTCTGGAACTGGCCGACAAGTACGGCGTACGCCTCCCGGACTCGCTGACCGAGGCGCTGGTCAGCGGGGAGCCGCCGCAGTTGCGGGCCACGGACGAGCGGGGCTGGTTCCGCTTCCAGCGGCTGTACGACGCGGCCCGGTCGTGTCTGCGGCGGCCGGAGGACATCCAGCGGCTGGTGCGGGAGGCCGCGGAGGAGGACCTGAAGGACGGCTCCGGCTGGCTGGAGATCCAGGTCGACCCGACGTCGTACGCGCCCCGGCTCGGCGGGCTGATCCCCGCGCTGGAGGTCATCCTGGACGCGGTGGAGACGACGTCGCGGGAGACCGGCCTCGGGATGCGGGTGCTGGTGGCCGCGAACCGGATGAAGCACCCGCTGGACGCGCGGACGCTGGCGCGGCTGGCGGTGCGGTACGCGGACCACGGCGTGGTGGGCTTCGGCCTCTCCAACGACGAGCGGCGCGGTATGGCCCGGGACTTCGACCGGGCGTTCGCGATCGCGCGGCAGGGCGGTCTGCTGTCGGCCCCGCACGGCGGTGAGCTGACCGGCCCGGCGTCGGTGCGGGACTGCCTGGACGACCTGGAGGCGAACCGTATCGGCCACGGGGTGCGGGCGGCGGAGGACCCACGGCTGCTGAAGCGGCTGGCGGACCGGGGCGTGACCTGCGAGGTGTGCCCGGCGTCGAACGTGGCCCTCGGTGTCTACGAGAAGCCCGAGGACGTGCCGCTGCGCAGGCTCTTCGAGGCGGGCGTGCCGATGGCCCTCGGCGCCGACGACCCCCTCCTGTTCGGCTCCCGGCTGGCCGCGCAGTACGACATCGCGCGCCGCCACCACGGCTTCAGCGACCAGGAACTGGCGGAACTGGCCCGCCAGTCGGTGCGCGCGTCGGCCGCCCCGGAGGACGTGAAGGCGCGGCTCCTGGCGGGGGTGGACGACTGGCTCACCGACTGAGCCGGGAGGGGGCCGGGCCGGTCAGGTGTGCGCGCCCGTGAAGGCGATCACCAAGGGCAGCGTGTCCCTGTCGAAGATGCCGCCGAAGTACTCCTCGGAGACGAGGGTGCCGTTGACTTCCATGGCGGGCGTGCCGTCGGCCTGGGAGTCGTCGTACGCCTGCTGGGAGGCGGTCACGAAGTCGCGGTACTTCATGCCCTTCACCGCGGCGTCGAACTCGGGGCCGCGCAGTCCGCGTACCTTGGCGGCCATCTCCAGCAGGAACTCGTCGGTGTAGCCGTCGACGAGTTCCTCGGGCTGGTGGGCGAAGAGCACGTCGTGGTACTCGACGAACTTGCCCTCCTCCAGCGCGGCCCGCAGCGCGTTGGCGGCCTTCCGGGAGCCGTGGCCGGTGAGCCGGTCGTCGAGGAAGGACGCGAGGGTGTACTCGGTGCGGACGTCGCCGGAGAGGACCATCTCGCGCAGGGCGTCGGCGCCGCCCTCGGTCTCGAACTCCCCGCAGACCGGGCAGCGCATGTCCTCGTACAGGTGGACGGTGATCTCCGCCCGGGTGGAGCCCACGCGGATGGTGGTGCCGTCCGGTGCGATGCTCTCGGTGATCTGCTCGACGCTCTCGTACATCTCGGCGTCGTGCCGGTCGGTGCCGGTGTCCTCGTTGGCCCGCTGGCCGCAGCCGGTGGCGAGTGCCCCCGCCGCCACGAGCGCGGCCACGCCGTGCCACGCCCTTCGTCCCGCCCACATGGTCTGGTCCCTCCCCTTGGTCCGCGTCTCCCCTGACGCGGCGGAGGCCGACCCTATGTGATCTCTGTGCGGCGGCTCCACTCGTTTGCCGCGGCCACGCGCGCTGCCGTCTCTACAGGGTCACGCCGACGGTCACCGGCTCGTTGACCAGGGTGATGCCGAACGCCTCGCGGACGCCCGCGACGACCTCGCGGGCCAGCGTCAGCAGGTCCTCGGTGGTGGCGCCGCCGCGGTTGGTGAGGGCGAGGGTGTGCTTGGTGGAGATGCGGGCCGGGCCGGTGCCGTAGCCCTTGGTGAAACCGGCCTTGTCGATCAGCCAGGCCGCGGACGTCTTCGTACGGCCTTCTCCGGCCGGGTAGGCGGGCGGCTCGACGC
The DNA here is from genome assembly GCF_042674625.1 of Streptomyces flavalbus. Classification (NCBI taxonomy): domain Bacteria; kingdom Bacillati; phylum Actinomycetota; class Actinomycetes; order Kitasatosporales; family Streptomycetaceae; genus Streptomyces; species Streptomyces flavalbus. The sequence continues at coordinate 4,703,327 of NZ_JBHTEB010000001.1, read as the reverse complement.
CGTCGCCCAGGCGGTCGCGCACGCGCGCGTGGAAGGCGGCGAAGTCGGCGTCGGTGAGGATCGGGTTGGTGAAGAAGGACCCGGCGGACCAGGTGTCGTGGTCCTCGGCGTCCAGGACCATGCCCTTCCCGGCGCGCAGCTTGAGCACGGTCTCGCGCGCCCGCGTGACCGGCACCCGGTCGCCCACCTGGACGCCCAGGGCGCGGGCGGTCTCGGCGTATCTGATCGGCGCGGACAGCCCGTCCGCGTCCTCCAGGTGGAACCGCACCCGCAGGACCACGTACCGCTCGGGGTCGGCCTTGAAGCGGCTGTGGCGGTAGGAGAAGGCGCAGTCGGCGTTGGCCAGTGTCACCGTCTCGCCCGTGCGGCGGTCGTAGGCGATCACCTCGGTGATGGTGGAGGAGACCTCCTGCCCGTACGCCCCCACGTTCTGGATCGGTGTCGCTCCCGCGGAGCCTGGGATTCCGGCGAGGCACTCGACGCCGGCGAGCCCGGCCGCCACGGTGCGCTCGACCGCGTCGGTCCAGACCTCGCCCGCGGCCAGCTCCAGGCGGGTGCCGTCGAGTTCGAAGCCGGTGGTGGCGATGCGCAGGGCGGTGCCGTCGAAGCCCTTGTCGCCGATGACCAGGTTCGACCCGCCGCCGATCAGCAGCAGGGGCGTGCCGCTGGCGTCGGCGTCGCGGACGGCGGCGACCACCTCGGCGTCGGTCGTCGCGGTGACCAGCCGGGTGGCGGGGCCGCCCAGCCGGAAGGTCGTCAGCGGGGCGAGGGGGGCGTCGTGGAGTTCCTGCACGCGCCCAAGACTACGAGACGGCACTGACAGCGCGGGGCGCGGCGACGGCCGGGGACGGGCACGCGCGCGTACGGCCCCGTCGGCGGGGACGGGGCCGTACGCGCGCGTGGCGTCAGGTCAGGCGGCGTGCCGCTTCCGGCCAGCTCAGCGGGAGGTCGTCGCTTGACGTGGTCCAGGAGGCGAACTTCACGTCCCGCATCTGGGCGGCGAGGCCCCGCGCGGTGGGTGCGTGGGGGCCCGTGTGGGCGAACGCCTTGAGGGCTTCGGGTGACTCCCAGGCGGAGAGCGTCCAGAAGGTCCGCTTGAGGGGTTCGGCCTTCAGGGTGGCCCCGTAGGCGCCGGGCGCGCGGCTCACCTGCCGCCAGACCCCGGGCGTACGGGCGAAGAACTTGAGCGCTCCCCACAGGCTGCGGGTCTCGAAGCGGGAGGCGAAGACGTGGACGTCGGTGGCGCGGGGCGGGGTGTTGGGCTGGGTCCAGGGCAGAACAGGCATGTCGTGCTCCTTCCGTGCCGGGTTCCGTGCCGGGGGCCGGTTCAGTGGGCGGCGGTCTCGGCCAGCGGCCGGGGGTCCAGCTCGGGGAGGTCGGGGGCCGCCGTCCGACGCCGGGTGGGGATCATCAGGGCCGCCGCTCCGGCGAGCGCCACCACGGCCGCGCCGACGGCGATCGCGGGCCGCAGCCCGTCGACGAAGGTCTGCGGGGTCTCGTAGCCGCCCTGGGCCGCGAAGATCGAGGACATGATCGCGATGCCGAGGGCGCCGCCGACCTCGCGCAGCGCGTTGTTGGCGCCGGAGGCGATGCCCTGCTCCTTGGGTATGACGCTGCCCATCACCAGGGCGGACGCCGGGGCGAAGTACAGGGCCATGCCGACGCCGCTGATGATCAGGCCGGGCAGTTGGATGCCGTAGGAGGCGTCGGCGGTGATGACGTAGGCCAGGTAGCCGAGTCCGGCGGACTGGAGGAAGAGGCCGGTGGCGACGACGGGTCGGCCGCCGATCCGGTCGGAGAGGATGCCCGCGATCGGCGCGACGAGCATGGGCATCCCGGTCCAGGGCAACATGCGCAGCCCGGCCTCGGTGGGCGAGTAGCCGAGGACGCCCTGCATGTACTGGCTGAGCAGGAAGATCGAGCCGAACATGCCGAGGAACATCAGCAGGCTGGCCGCGTTGATCCCGGCGAAGGCGCGGGAGCGGAACAGCCGCATCGGCAGCATCGGGTTGCGCCCGCGGATGCCGTGCCGGACGAAGGCGGCCAGCAGGACGGCGCCCGCGGTCAGGCCCGTCAGCACGATCGTGTCGGTCCACCCGTCGGCGGGGCCGCGGACCAGGCCGTAGACGATGCCGAAGAGGCCGCCGCTGGCGAGCAGGGTGCCGGTGACGTCGAGCGGGTTGCCGGTGCCGTGGGACTCGGCGAGGCGGAGTCGGGCGAGGGGCAGCAGGGCGACGCCGAGGGGCACGTTCAGCCAGAAGATCCACTGCCAGGAGATGTGTTCGGTGAGGCTGCCGCCGATGAGGGGTCCGGAGGCGACGGCGAGTCCGTTGACGGCGCCCCAGATGCCGAACGCCATGCCGCGCCGTTCGGCGGGGACGGCGGCGGTCAGCAGGGTCAGCGTCAGCGGCATCATGACGGCGGCGCCGACGCCCTGGACCGCGCGGGCCGCGATCAGGGAGTCGATGCCCGGGGCCATGGCCGCGGCGGCGGAGGCGGCGGTGAAGATCGTGATGCCGACGAGGAAGAGCCGTCGGCGGCCGAAGCGGTCACCGAGTGCCGCGCCGAACATCAGCAGCACGGCGAAGGTGAGCGTGTAGGCGCTCACGGTCCACTCCAGGTCGTGCAGGGCGCCGCCGAGGTCGTCCCGGATCGCGGGCAGCGCGGTGGTGACGACGAGGTTGTCCAGGGCCGCCATGAATCCGGCGACGCTGGTGATGACGAGCGCCCAGACGACGCTCCCGCGCGGGGCGTCCGGTGGCGTGGACAAGGTCTTTGCGGGCTGTGCGGACTGCGGTGACATCGCTCCCCCTGAGCGTCCGATCACTTATACGGTTAGTAATTGCTGACTAACTTTTGCGGGCGTACGACGGCCCGGTAGTCCTCCGCGAGGAGGCGGCCGGACGTCTACCCGTCCTCCGCCTGCCGCCGCACCCGGGCGGAGACGTACAGCCCGTCCCACACCCGGTGTTCCGGCGGGAAGCCCATGGCGGCGAGAGTGTTGACGAGCATTCCGTAGGCCAGGAAGGTCGTGGTCTCGCCGATGTCGGCCCCGAGCGGCAGGTGCACGGTGTCCCAGATCTCCATCCAGCCCTTGCGCACCATCTCACCGAACTCGTGGTCCCCGGCCGCCTGGGCGGCGGCCACCGTGATGTACGTCTGCAACTGCATCTGGACCCGCTCGGGCTCCTCCGAGATCAGCCGCGTGTACGCCTCCGCCATGGCGTGCAGGGCCTCCTCGCCCCGCAACCCCTCGGCGGCCTTCTCGAACAGTTCGCGCGTGTCGCGCAGACAGCGCTCGGCGGCGGCCAGGAAGATCGCCTTCTTGCCGGGGAAGAGCCGGAAGAGGTACGGCTGTGAGACGCCCACCCGTTTGGCGATCGTCTCGGTGGAGGTGCCGTAGTAGCCGCTCCGCGCGAACTCGGTGATCGCCGCACGGATGACGCTCTCCCGTCGCTCTTCTGCGCTCATCCTGACCATGGGCAGTAAGTTAGTACTCAATCACTAACTAGGTCAAGAGGTCCCAAGGGCCGGGCTCTACGGGTCTCAGGCAGCGGAGAGGGGCACCCGCGCGGGTGCCCCTCTTCAGGCTTCTTCCGGGCTCACGCCAGGCGGACGACCGCCCGGGACATCCCCAGCACCTTCTGGCCGCCGCTGGTCGCGGTGAGGTCGACCCGGACGGTGTTGTCGTCGAGCTTGGCCGCCACCTTGCCGCTGACCTCGATGGTGGCGCCCTGGTCGTCGTTGGGGACGACGACGGGCTTGGTGAAGCGCACGCCGTACTCGACGACCGCGCCCGGGTCGCCGGTCCAGTCGGTCACCACGCGGATCGCCTCGGCCATGGTGAACATGCCGTGCGCGATGACATCCGGCAGGCCCACCTCCTTGGCGAACCTCTCGTTCCAGTGGATCGGGTTGAAGTCCCCGGAGGCGCCCGCGTACTGCACGAGTGTGGCGCGGGTCACGGGAAAGGTCTGCGCGGGCAGCTCGGCGCCGACCTCGACGTCGTCGTAGGCGATCTTGGCGGTCATCTGCTCACGCCTCCTCGGCCGCGCGGGCCACCAGCTTGGTGATGGCGGTCACGACGTGCTCCCCGGCCTCGTCGTGGACCTCACCGCGGATGTCCAGGATGTCGTTGCCCGCGAGGGACTTGATCGTCTCGATGGTCGAGGTGACCGTGAGCCGGTCCCCGGCGCGCACCGGACGGCTGTAGGCGAACTTCTGGTCGCCGTGCACCACCCGGCTGTAGTCCAGGCCGAGCTGCGGGTCCGCGATGACCTGTCCGGCGGCCCTGTAGGTGATCGCGAAGACGAAGGTCGGCGGGGCGATCACATCGGGGTGGCCCAGTTCCTTGGCGGCCTCCGGGTCCGTGTAGACCGGGTTGGCGTCCCCCACGGCCTCCGCGAACTCACGGATCTTCTCCCGACCCACCTCGTAGGGGGCGGTGGGCGGGTAGGTCCGCCCGACGAAGGACTGGTCGAGCGCCATGGCTCGGCACCTCCTGGTGTCTGCTGCTGTGTGCTGCCGCTGTGGCTGGTGGTCTGCTGCCAAACGCCACGAGGCCGCCCCTGTACGCCAGGGACGGCCTCGTGAAACGAGCCTAGTTATCGCGTTTCGCGGTGCGCGGTGTGCGCGTTGCAACGCGGGCAGTGCTTCTTCATCTCCAGTCGGTCCGGGTTGTTACGCCGGTTCTTCTTGGTGATGTAGTTCCGCTCCTTGCACTCCACGCAGGCCAGCGTGATCTTCGGGCGGACGTCGGTGGCAGCCACGTGAGTGCTCCTTGACGAACGGATGGGATGATTTAACGCAAGAAAGAGTAGCCGATCGAAGGACCGACCCCACAATCGGCTACTGTCAGTAGCGGTGACCGGACTTGAACCGGTGACACAGCGATTATGAGCCGCTTGCTCTACCGACTGAGCTACACCGCTTCGATGCGATCAGATCCCGCCTCACGGCGGGAACCTCACACACCAGAGCCCCAAAACGGAATCGAACCGTTGACCTTCTCCTTACCATGGAGACGCTCTGCCGACTGAGCTATTGGGGCGAGCGATGAAGACATTACACGGTCAGCGGCGGTTCACCCAAATCCGTTTCCCGCCGCCCGCCCGACCCCGCGCGACGGGCCGCGCAGGGGCCCCAGGGAACGCACCGGCACCACCCGTCCAAGCGGCTGACCACGCCGTACGCACGACCGCGGACCACACCGGTACGACTATTGCGCTCCTCCCCGCCGCGGGCTGATCACCGTCCTAGGCTCGACTCACTCTGCGTGATCATCTGTTTCCCTGGATGCCCGCGACCCCCTGGAGTGCGATGCCCGACAGTCAGCCGCAGCCGCCCCACTCGTCGTCCTCCCCGGGCTCGCCGGGCCAGCCCGACGCGGCCCCCCTGCTGCTGTGCGGGGCCCGCCTCGCCGACGGCCGCACCGTGGACGTACGGCTGAGCGGCGGGCACATCGAGGCCGTGGGCACCGTCGGCAGCCTCGGCCCGGTGCGCGGCGGCGGGACGCGCCTGGACCTCGGCGGCTATCTGCTGCTGCCCGCCCCCGCCGAACCGCACGCCCACGCCGACACGGCCCTGTCGGCCGACGAGGACGGCCCAATCTCCTACGACCCCCAGGACGTCCAGCGGCGCGCCACCGAGGCCGCACTGCTCCAGCTCGGGCACGGCGCCACCGCCGTACGGGCGCACGCGCGCGTGGGGGACGTCCAGGGGCTCGGCGTCCTGGAGGCCACCCTCCAGGCGCGCCGCTCGCTGCGCGGGTTCGCCGAGCTGACGACGGTGGCGGTGCCGCGCGTGCTGACCGGGGCCGCGGGGGCCGACGGTCTGGCGATGCTGCGGGACGCGCTGAAGATGGGCGCGTCCGTCGTCGGGGGCTGTCCCGACCTGGACCCGGACCCGGGTGGCTACGCGGAGGCGGTGCTGGAGATCGCGTCCGAGCACGGCTGCCCCGTCGACCTGCACACCGACGCCGCCGATCCGGCGCGGCTCGCCCGGCTCGCGGCGATGGCGGGCGGGCTGCGTCCCGGCGTGGCCATCGGCCCGTGCGCCGGGCTCGCCGACCTGCCCGCCGACCTGGCCGCCCGCACGGCCGACCAACTGGCGGCGGCCGGGGTCTCGGTGGTCTGTCTGCCGCAGGGCGGCTGCGCGGGCGCCGACCGGCGCGGCACGGCACCGGTACGGCTGCTGCGCGCGGCCGGGGTGCGGGTCGCGGCCGGGAGCGGTGCCCTGCGGGACGTGTCCAACCCGGTGGGCCGCGGGGACCCGCTGGAGGCGGCGTTCCTCCTCGCCTCCCGCCACGGGCTGCGCCCCGAGGACGCCTACGACGCCGTCAGCGCCTCCGCGCGGGCCGTGCTGGGGCTGCCGGAGGTGCGGGTGGAGGCCGGTTTCCCGGCCGAGCTGCTGGCGGTCCGCGGGGACCGGCTCGCGGGGGCGCTGTCGTTGGCGTACAGCCGGATCGTGGTGCACCGGGGGCGCGTTGTGGCGCGGACCAGCGCGGTGCGGGAGTACTGCAACACGGCGGTGACGTCGGAGCTGGGGTTGCCTCGGCAGGGGCGGGGGGAACTGTCCTGACCGGGGGCCTGGGCCCCACGGACCCGCCCTCTGGGACGCCGCACCCGTGCGGCGAAGGCGGCCTCTGGGACACCCTGGCGGCGAAGGCGGCTGGCCGGGCGTACGGTCGAAGACATGCGCATTGTCATCGCTGGTGGTCATGGACAGATCGCGCTGCGGCTGGAGCGTCTGCTCGCCGCGCGCGGATACGAGGTCGCGGGCATCATCCGCAAGCCGGAGCAGGGCGACGACTTGCGGGAGGCGGGCGCCGAACCGGTGCTGCTCGACCTGGAGTCGGCCTCGGTGGAGGAGGTCGCGGCGCACCTCCAGGGCGCCGACGCCGCCGTCTTCGCGGCGGGCGCGGGGCCGGGCAGCGGCGCCGCGCGCAAGGACACCGTGGACAAGGGCGCGGCGGTGCTGTTCGCCGACGCCGCCGTACGCGCGGGCGTACGGCGCTTCCTGGTCGTCTCCTCGATGGGCGCGCACCCCGGGCACGAGGGGGACGAGGTCTTCGACGTCTACCTGCGCGCCAAGGGCGAGGCCGACGAGCACGTACGCGGCCTGGACGCCCTGGACTGGACGATCCTGCGCCCCGGCGCCCTCACCGACGACCCCGGCACCGGCCTGGTCCGCCTGGAGGCCCACACCGGCCGTGGCCCGGTCCCCCGCGACGACGTGGCCACCACCCTCGCCGAACTCCTGGAGACCACGGCGACAGCGGGCCTGACCCTGGAACTGGTCTCCGGGTCCACACCGGTACCGGTGGCGGTGAAGGCGGTGGCGGGCAACTGACGCTCGGGGGCGTGAGAACAGTTGGCCCTGGGGCGTCAGAACAACGGCAACTGCCCCGGGAACTCCGGCACGACGAACCCGTCAAGCCCCGGCTGTACGGCATCCAACTGCGCCCACCGCCGTGACCCGGGGCACGACACCAGTTCCCCGCTCTCCCGCGCCCCCGGCGGATCGTGCCGCGCGAACCGCCCCGCGACGACCGCGATCTCCCGACGGCACTCGGGGCACCTCCTACGACGGCTGACCATGCCCCCAGTCTGCCCGTCCACGCGCCCTCCTCCACCCCACTCCCCCAACGCGAAGACCCCGCCCCCTGCGTTTCCGCAGAGGACGGGGTCTTCTGATGTGGCGGCGCCAGGATTCGAACCTGGGAAGGCTGAGCCGGCAGATTTACAGTCTGCTCCCTTTGGCCGCTCGGGCACACCGCCGGGTTTGCCGCCAAATCGAACCGCCTTTCGGCTGTGCTCGCTGGCAACGACGTAAACAATACCCGATACGCAGGGGTGCTTCGCCACCTGATTGATCGGCACCCGGAGCGCGGAGGGTGGCTAGGCTTGTCCGGATGCGGCCCGCGCCCCCTATCGGTCGTGGCCGCCGTCGCGTACGCCGCTACGCACCCGATACGCACCCGGACACAAGGAGCCACAGGACATGGCCGACTCCAGTTTCGACATCGTCTCGAAGGTCGAGCGGCAGGAGGTCGACAACGCCCTCAACCAGGCCGCCAAGGAGATTTCCCAGCGTTACGACTTCAAGGGCGTGGGTGCCTCGATCTCGTGGTCCGGCGAGAAGATCCTCCTGGAGGCGAACTCGGAGGACAGGGTGAAGGCCGTCCTCGACGTCTTCCAGTCCAAGCTGGTCAAGCGCGGCATCTCGCTGAAGGCGCTGGACGCGGGCGAGCCCCAGCTCTCCGGCAAGGAGTACAAGATCTTCGCGACGATCCAGGAGGGCATCTCCCAGGAGAACGCGAAGAAGGTGGCGAAGATCATCCGCGATGAGGGGCCCAAGGGCGTGAAGGCCCAGGTGCAGGGCGACGAACTGCGCGTCACCTCCAAGAGCCGGGACGACCTCCAGGCCGTGATCTCCCTGCTGAAGGGCAAGGACTTCGACTTCGCCCTGCAGTTCGTGAACTACCGGTAGGGACGGCAGGGGCAGCAGGGGCAGTAAGGACGGTCTTCGGAGGGTGGGCACCAAGTGCCCGCCCTTCCGGCTGCCCGGCGCCCCCTCAGTCCCGTGAGTTGCCGAACAGGAGGCGGTAGGCCACCAGGAGGACGAACGAGCCGCCTATCGCCGCCAGCCAGGTCGTGCCGTCGTAGAAGTCCTTGCTGACCGGGTGGTCCAGCCAGCGGGCCGAGATCCAGCCGCCTGTGAAGGCGCCCGCGATGCCGATGAGGGTGGTGCCGATGAGGCCGCCCGGGTCGCGGCCCGGCAACAGGAACTTGGCGATGGCCCCGGCCAGGAGTCCCAGGATGATCCAACTCACGATGCTCATGCCGTGAACCTGCCCTTCCGTGCTGTGGCCGCACCTTGATCGGGATGTGTTTTCCCGATCGTGGTCAGGGAGCCTCTCGGTGCCCTGCCGCGTGTGCGTTGGCGCGGTGTTGGTGCGGTGTTGATGTTCAGGACGGCTGCCCCGCATCCGGCGGTTGCGCCGCTCAGTAGAGTGCGCCGCATGACACAGTCCGGCGCTGAACTGCGGCGCACCCTGGGCGTCGGTGACGCCGTGGTCATCGGGCTCGGCTCGATGGTCGGGGCCGGGATCTTCGCCGCGCTGGCCCCCGCGGCCCACGCGTCCGGGTCCGGGCTGCTCCTCGGGCTGGCGGTCGCCGCGGTGATCGCCTACTGCAACGCCATGTCGTCGGCGCGGCTGGCCGCCCGCTACCCGGCGTCGGGCGGCACGTACGTGTACGGGCGGGAGCGGCTCGGGGAGTTCTGGGGTTATCTCGCGGGCTGGTCGTTCGTCGTCGGCAAGACCGCCTCCTGCGCGGCGATGGCGCTGACCGTGGGGGCGTACGTCTGGCCGGAGCAGGCGCACGCGGTGGCCGTCGCCGCCGTGGTGGCGCTGACCGCGGTGAACTACGGCGGCATCCAGAAGTCGGCCTGGCTGACGCGGGTGATCGTCGCGGTGGTTCTGGCTGTCCTCGCTTCCGTGGTCGTGGTCTGTCTGGGGTCAGGGGCCTCGGACGCCGAGCGGCTGGGCCTCGGGGCGCCGGACGGGGCGGGCGGTGTGCTCCAGGCCGCCGGGCTGCTCTTCTTCGCCTTCGCCGGGTACGCGCGGATCGCCACCCTCGGTGAGGAGGTGCGGGATCCCGCGCGCACCATCCCCCGCGCGATCCCGCTGGCGCTCGGCATCGCGCTGGTGGTGTACGCGTGTGTCGCGGTCGCCGTCCTTTCCGTGCTGGGGGCGGATGAGCTGGGCCGGGCCACGGCGCCGCTGGCCGACGCGGTGCGGGCGGCCGGTGTGCCGGGGCTGGCGCCGGTGGTGCGGGTGGGGGCCGCCGTGGCCGCGCTGGGTTCGCTGCTCGCCCTGATCCTGGGCGTCTCGCGGACCACGCTGGCCATGGCGCGGGACCGTCATCTGCCCGGCGCCCTGGCGGCCGTCCATCCCCGCTTCCAGGTGCCGCACCGGGCGGAACTGGCCGTGGGCGTGGTGGTCGCGGTGCTGGCCGCCACGGTGGACGTGCGCGGCGCGATCGGCTTCTCCTCCTTCGGTGTGCTGGCGTACTACGCGGTGGCCAACGCCTCCGCATGGACGCTGGACAGCTCGCCCGTGGCACGCGCCGTGCCCGCCGTGGGCCTGCTCGGGTGCGTGGTGCTGGCGCTCTCGCTGCCGGGGGTTTCGGTGGTGGTGGGTGCCGGGGTGCTGGTGGTGGGTGTCGTGGCGTACGGCGTCCGGCGGTGGGGGGTTGGGCGGCGGGCGCGGGGTTGAGCGTCGAGGGCGCGGGGTGAGGGGAGCGGGTCTGGGCTGGCTGGCCTAGGCGGTCGGGTGGCCTGCCGTGCGTAGGGGGAAGTCGGGCCAGGGCTCCATGTCCATGCCGTCGTTCGTCTCCTCGTACCAGCCGGTGCCGTCGAGCCAGGCGGTGAGCCAGGCCGTGAGGCTGGGGGCGTCGACGTACCACGCCTGGTCGGCTTCGTCCGCGTTCGGTTCGAAGAGCAGGACGGGGGCCTCCGGGCTCAGGCAGTCCACGCAGGCGTACATCGCGCAGCCCCAGTGGGATATCGGCAGGACGCCTTCGGGCCAGGGCCAGTCGGGGTCCTCGACGCCCTCGGCGCGGTTGGTGAGGTACTGCGTGACGGCGGCGGGCTCGTCGGCGGGCGCGTTGTCGAGCAGGGGCAGCAGTCCGTACTCCGGGCCGAAGCCGCCGTCCCCTATCCGCAGGTAGAGCGCGGCGAGCAGCGGGGGCAGCCGGAAGCCCAGGGCGGCCTCGGCGCGGGCCACCGTGGCGGCGTCCACGGGGCGCGGCAGTGATGTCCAGCCCCACGGGCGGGTGTTGCGGGCCTTGTCGGCCACCCGTGTCAGCAACTGCTCGTTCTCGGTCATGGGTTCATGATGCAAGGCACCACTGACAATCGAGCGGGCCTGTGGAAAACCTGCCGCCTGTGGACAACTCCGTGCCCCGGACCGCCCGTCGGGGCGCATGTCGGTGCGCTTCGGTGCGCTTCGGTGCGCCCGGTGGCGCCTTACACGGTGGCGGTGAAGGGCTGGTCGGTGCGGACGATCTCGCGGCCGAGGGGCAGCAGCGAGACCGGGATCAGCTTGAAGTTGGCGATGCCCAGCGGGATGCCGATGATCGTGACGCACAGGGCGATGCCGGTGACGATGTGCCCGATGGCCAGCCACCACCCCGCGAGGACCAGCCACAGCACGTTGCCGACGCAGGAGGCGGCGCCCGCGTCACGGCGCTCGACGGTGGTGTACCCGAAGGGCCACAGGGCGTAGACGCCGATGCGGAAGGCGGCGATGCCGAAGGGGATGCCGATGATCGTGACGCAGAGCAGCACGCCCGCGAGCAGATAGGCCAGGAACAGCCAGAGGCCGCTGAGGACGAGCCAGATGATGTTGAGGATGGTCTTCATCGACTACGACCTGCCATCTGCTCAAGGCGGGAGATGCGTTCCGCCATGGGCGGGTGGGTGGAGAACATCTTGGACAGCCCCTGGCCGGGCCGGAACGGGTTGGCGATCATCATGTGGCTGGCGGTCTCGATGCGGGGCTCCGGGGGCAGCGGTAGTTGCTTCGTGCCCGCCTCCAGCTTGCGCAGGGCGCTGGCCAGGGCGAGGGGGTCGCCGGTGAGCTGGGCGCCGGAGGCGTCGGCCTCGTACTCCCTGGACCGGCTGATGGCCAGTTGGATGAGGGTCGCGGCGAGCGGGCCCAGGATCATGATCAGCAACATGCCGAGCAGGCCGGGGCCGTCATCGTCGTCGGAGCGGCCGATCGGGATCAGCCAGGCGAAGTTGACCAGGAACATGATCACGGAGGCGAGGGCGCCCGCGACCGACGAGATGAGGATGTCGCGGTTGTAGACGTGGCTCAGCTCGTGCCCGATCACGCCGCGCAGTTCGCGCTCGTCGAGGATGCGCAGGATGCCGTCCGTGCAGCACACGGCGGCGTTGCGCGGGTTGCGGCCGGTGGCGAAGGCGTTGGGCGCCTCCGTCGGGGAGATGTACAGGCGGGGCATCGGCTGGCGGGCCTGCGTGGAGAGGTCGCGGACCATGCGGTACAGCGCGGGGGCCTCGAACTCGCTGACCGGGCGGGCGCGCATGGCGCGGAGCGCGAGCTTGTCGCTGTTCCAGTACGCGTACGCGTTGGTCCCCAGGGCGATCAGGACCGCGACGACGAGCCCCATGCGGCCGAAGAAACTGCCGATGACGATGATGAGTGCGGACAGTCCCCCGAGGAGTACTGCGGTCCTGAGCCCGTTGTGCCGGCGGTGCACGGTACGCCCTCCAAGTGGTGCGGCAGGGGAACCCATTGCTTGCGATCTGCTTGGTGAACCTGCTTGCTGATCTGTGAATCCGCTGGTGTCGTGGTGTCACGTCCAGTGGACCCTCCCGCTCTGGTCAACGCCAGGCGGGAGGGACTAGTTCCCTTGTGCGTGCGGCGGCATGTGTGGGCCGTCCGGGTGACGGGCTGCCCGCTCGCCGGTCAGGAGAGTCCGCCGCCGGTCAGAAGAGTCCGGTTGTCGATCAGAAGAGTCCGGTGTCGGCGAAGCGCAGCACGAGCTGGGGCGCTCCGGACAGTCCGACGCCGAGTACGGCGGTCAGGGCGATCGCGGCGGTGAGGGGCGTGGGGACGAGGTGCTTCTCGGGCTGGTCCGCGGGCTGTCCCTCGGGCGCGCGGAAGAGCAGCGCCGTCCACTGGAGGTAGTAGAACAGCGCGATCACGACGTTGGCCGCCATGACGACGGCCAGCCAGCCGAGGCCCGCGTCGACGGCCGCGGAGAAGACGGCGACCTTGGCGAACAGGCCGATGATGCCCGGCGGCAGTCCGGCGAGACAGAGCAGGAAGAACGCCAGGAGGAGCGCGGTGAGCGGGTTGCTGGCGTAGAGGCCGCGGTAGTCCGTGATCCGGTTGAGTGACCTCGTACGGCCGACCAGTGCGGCCACCGCGAAGGCGCCGAGGTTCACGGCGGCGTACATGAGGGCGTAGGCGACCGTGGAGCCGATCGAGCGCTCGGCGTCGTCGGAGTACGCGGCGGCGGCGATCGGTACGAGGAGGTAGCCCGCCTGGCCGACGGAGGACCAGGCCAGCAGGCGTACCGCGCTGTACGCGCGCGTGCCCTGCTGGTGGAGGGCGCCGACGTTGCCGACGGTCATGGTGAGCGCGGCCAGCGCGGCGAGGGCGGGGCCCCAGACGTCGGCGTACGACGGGAGGGCGACGACGGTGACGAGGATAAGGCCGGTGAAGCCGACCGCCTTACCGACGACGGACAGGTAGGCGGCGACCGGCAGGGGTGCTCCCACGTAGGTGTCGGGCACCCAGAAGTGGAAGGGCACGGCGGCGGTCTTGAAGGCGAAGCCGACGAGGGTGAGGACGACGCCGGTCTGGGCGAGGGTGTGCAGTTGCCCGTCGACGTCCTGGATGCGCTCGGCGATGCGGGTGAGGTGGAGGGTGCCGGTGGCGGCGTAGACGAAGCTGACGCCCATGAGGCTGACCGCGGTCGCGGTGACCGAGGACAGGAAGAACTTCAGGGCGGCTTCGGAGGATCTCTTGTCGCCGTGCCGGAGGCCCACGAGGGCGAAGGCGGGCAGGGAGGCGACCTCCAGGGCGACGATCAGGGTGGCGAGGTCGCGGGAGGCGGGCAGCAGGGCGGCACCGGCGGCGGAGGAGAGCAGCAGGAACCAGAACTCCCCTTCGGGGAGTCCTCCGCGCGCGTCCTTCAGGGCGGTCACCGACAGCAGCGCGGTGAGGAGGGCGCCGCCGAGGACCAGGAACTGGACGACGAGGGTGAAGCGGTCCGCCGTGTAGCTGCACACGTCCGGGGCGCCGGTCAGGCAGAAGGTGGAGCGGTCGCCGTCCAGCAGCGGCAGCAGCATCAGCGCGGACGCGGCGAGGCCCGCCACGGACACCCAGCCCAGCACGGCCTTCCTGGCGTCGGCCACGAAGAGGTCCGCGACGAGCACGACGAGGGCGACCAGGGCGGCGATGGTCGGCGGCGCGACGGCGAGCCAGTCGACGGACTGGACCACGGACTGGGCGGTCACCGTGGACTCGGCGACCGTCACGGTCGGGGCCGGAAAGCTCATCGGGTGCCTCCTGCGAGGAGCTGCTGCACGGCCGGGTCGGTCAGACCGAGCAGGGTCTTGGGCCACAGCCCGGCCACGACGGTGAGGGCGACGAGCGGCGCCCAGGCCGCGTACTCGTAGCGCTGGACGTCAGCGAACTTCGGGGCGTCCTGCTCGACGGCGCCCATGCAGACGCGGCGGACCACGATCAGCAGGTAGGCGGCGGTGAGGAGGGTGCCGAACGCGCCGATCGCCATGAAGGTGAGGAAGGCGGGGCGGCTGAGGTCGGCGGCGGGCTCGAAGGCGCCGAACAGGGCCAGCATCTCGCCCCAGAACCCGGCGAGGCCGGGCAGGCCGAGCGAGGCGACCGCGGCGAACGCGAGCAGGCCGCCGAACCGGGGTGCCTTGCCGTACAGCGCGGCGCCGGTGCGGTCGGCGAGGGTGTCGAGGTCCGTGGTGCCGGTGCGGTCCTTCAGCGCGCCGACCAGGAAGAAGAGCAGGCCGGTGATGAGGCCGTGGGCGATGTTGGCGAACAGGGCGCCGTTGACGCCGGTCGGGGTCATGGTGGCGATGCCGAGCAGGACGAAGCCCATGTGGCCGACGGACGAGTAGGCGATGAGGCGCTTGAGGTCGCCCTTCGCCCCGCGTTTGGCCAGGGCCAGGCAGGCCAGGGACCCGTAGATGACGCCGACGACGGCGAAGGCGGCGAGGTACGGCGCGAAGGTGCGGAACCCGTCCGGCGCCACCGGCAGCAGAATGCGGACGAACCCGTACGTTCCCATCTTCAGCAGGACGCCCGCCAGCAGCACCGAGCCGACGGTCGGGGCGGCGGTGTGGGCGTCGGGCAGCCAACTGTGCAGCGGCCACATCGGCGTCTTCACCGCGAGCCCGAGACCGATCGCCAAAGCGGCGGTGACCTGCACGGATGTACTCAGCGACCGGCCGTTGTCAGTGGCGAGTGCCATCATGTCGAACGTGCCCGCTTCGAGTCCGATGAGGAGCAGGCCGAGCAGCATGACGACGGAGCCGAGCAGCGTGTAGAGGATGAACTTCCAGGCGGCCTCGGCCCGGCCCTCGCCGCCCCAGCGGGCGATGAGGAAGTACATCGGGATCAGGACCATCTCGAAGGCGAGGAAGAACAGCAGCAGGTCGAGGACGGCGAAGGTGGCGAGGGTGCCGGACTCCAGGACGAGCAGCAGCGGTACGAACGCCTTCGGGGACGGGCCCGAGGCCCGCGGCGTGAGCCGCTGATGTCGCTGCTTGGAGTAGGAGTAGAGCGCGCAGAGGAAGGTCAGCAGCGCGGTCAGGACCAGAAGGGGGAGGGAGATGCCGTCGATGCCGAGGTGGATCCGCACGTCGAGTGCCGGGATCCAGTTGATGTCCGTCGTGGCCTGCATCTTCGACGGCTGGTCGTGGTCGAAGCCGAGCACGAGGACGATCGCGGCGATGAGCACGGCCCCGGTGACGGTCACGCCGTGCCGCAGCGCGGCCTGCTCGGGTGACTTCCCCTTCAGTCCGGGCGGGGCGGGCAGCAGAGCGGCGGCGGCGCCGAGGAGCGGGCCGACCACGACGAACGCCAGAAGGAACTGCATCACGGACTCGCTGATATCGATCACGCCTGCTCACGCTCCCGTGGCGACGAGGACGACGGCGACCGCGAGGACGACGGTGCCGGCGAGCAGCGCGCTCACATAGGTCTGCACATTGCCGGTCTGGGCCCGGCGTACGCCCGCGCCCAGCAGGCGGGGCAGGGCGCCCGCGCCTCGTACGTAGGTGTCGACGACCTCACGGTCCAGGAAGCGGACGAGACGCGCCGCGCCCCGCACCGGGCGGACGAACAGCGCCTCGTACACGGCGTCCAGGTGGAAGCCGAGGGCCGCGTGGCGGTGCAGCGGGCCGAGGAGGAGCCGTCCGGGGTCCGCCGGGTCGGGGGCGGAGGCCACGTCGCCGTAGGCCGGTGTGTGGGTGGCGATGGCCTCGGACTCCACGAGTCCGGCGTCGCCCTCCGGGTGCGCGGCGACCGCGCCGAGCGGTGCCTGGGCCGTGAGCGCGGTGGTGTGCCGCCAGGCCGCGTAGGTGACGATGCCGCCGACCAGGGCGACACCGGTGCCGAGCACGGAGGTGGTGAGGGTCGGTGCCAGGTCACCGCCGTCGAACCAGTCGGGCAGCACGCGGAAAGCGAGACCGCCCACGGCGAGGGACGGCACGGCGAGCACCCACAGCACCGCCGTCATGGCGAGCGGCTGCCTGCCGTGGTCCGGGGCCTCGGTGCCCTGACCGCGGAAGGCGAGCAGCCACAGCCGGGTGGCGTAGGCGGCGGTGACCAGCGCGGTGAGCAGTCCGGCGACGAGGACGATCCAGCCCGCGGCGCCGGGGGCGTGCTCGGTGTGACCGGCGGAGACGTGCTCGGCGGCGCCGAGGACGGACTCCTTGGAGAAGAAGCCGCTGAACGGCGGGATCGCGGCGAGCGCGAGCAGCGCCACGGTCATCGTCCAGTAGGCGTCGGGCACGCGGTCGCGCAGGCCCCGCATCCGGGACATGGCGGCGAGCGAGTTGGTGCCCGCCGCGTGGATGATCACGCCCGCCGCGAGGAACAGCAGCGCCTTGAAGGCGCCGTGGGTGAGGAGGTGGAAGACGGCGGCCGACCGGTCGCCGACGGCGAGGGCACCGCTCATGTAGCCGAGCTGGCCGATCGTCGAGTAGGCGAGGACGCGCTTGATGTCGTCCTGGGCGAGGGCGGCGAGCGCCGAACCGGCCATCGTGACGGCGGCCATGACGGCGAGGACGACCATCGCGGCCGAGGAGGCCTCGAAGACCGGAAGGAGGCGGGCGATGAAGTAGACACCGGCGGCGACCATCGTCGCGGCGTGGATCAGCGCGGAGACGGGCGTGGGGCCCGCCATCGCGTCGGGGAGCCAGGTGTGCAGCGGGAACTGCGCCGACTTGCCCGCCACGCCCGCGAGGAGCAGCAGGGCGATCAGGGTCGGGTGGTCGAGGCCGCCGTTCGCGACGGTGCCGAGGACCTGGGTGACGCGGAACGACCCGGCGTCGGTGGCGAGCGCGAACAGGCCGATCAGGAAGGGGACGTCACCGAGTTTGGTCACCAGGAACGCCTTGAGGGAGGCGGCGCGGGCCTCCGGGGTCTCCCAGTAGTGGCCGACGAGGAAGTAGGAGCAGATGCCCATGACTTCCCAGCCGACCAGCAGGACCATCAGGTCGCCCGAGTAGACGACCAGCAGCATCGCGGAGGTGAACAGGGAGACGAGAGCGGCGTACGAGGGGTAGCGCGGGTCGTCGCGCAGGTAGCCCGTCGAGTAGATCTGCACGCAGGAGGCGACCAGGCCGACGAGTACGGCGACGAGGGCGGCGAAGCCGTCGATGTGCAGGGCGAGTTCGATCGGGACCGAGCCGGTGGGTGTCAGCTCGGTGGCGGCGTCGACGGCGCGGTCGCCGCCCTGGCGCACGGCGACCAACACGGCGAGGACGAGCGCGGTGACGGTCGGCAGGACGGCGATGGGACGGACGAAGCCGGGAGCGGTGCGGCCCAGGAGCAGTCCGGCCGCGGCGCCGAGGAAGGGAAGGAGGGGGACGAGGACGGCGAGGGTGGTCGTGGTCACGCGGTGGCCTCAGCCTTCTCGGTCCGCGCGGGCCGCCCGGCCGCGCCGGGGTCGTGGTCGGGGCCGTCGGTCCCGCGGCCCTCGGCGGTGTCGCGGAGCTTGTCGATGTCCGAGGTGCCGCGGTTCCGGTACACCGCGAGGACGATCGCCAGGCCGATGCCGATCTCGGCGGCGGCGATGGCGATGGTGAACAGGGTCAGTGCCTGGCCGGAGTGCAGGGTCTCCTCGGCGGTCCTGCTGAGCCAGACGTCGAAGGCGACGAGGTTCAGGTTGACGGCGTTGAGCATCAGCTCGACCGACATCAGGACCAGGATCGCGTTGCGGCGCGCGAGGACTCCGTACAGGCCCGTGCAGAACAGGAGGGCGGAGAGCACGGCGGGATAGGCGAGGTGCATCAGCGGGCGCCTTCCTTCTCGTCGGCCGCGGAAGGTGTGGGGGGCGTGGTGGGTGCGGTGGCCGTCGAGGTGGCGTCGGTGGCCGGGTCGGCGCCGGGTGCGCCCGGTGCGGGGTTCGCGGCCGAGGGGAGGCTCGCGCCGGGCGCGGGGCTCGCGCCGGGCGCGGGGCTCGCGTCGGCCTTCGCCTTGCGGGACAGGACGATCGCGCCGACCAGGGCAGCGAGGAGGAGGACGGAGAGGGCCTCGAAGGGGAGGACCCAGTTCTGGAAGAGGCTCGCGCCGGTGACCTCGGTGGAACCGGCGGCGGGGCCGTCCAGGTCGATCCAGGTGGTGCGGAAGGCGTCGACGACGACCCAGACCAGGGCGGCGGCTGCGGCGACAGCCACGGTGAGGGCGGCCCAGCGGTTGCCGGAGTCGGCGTCCGGGGAGCGGCCGATGGGGGCCTTGGTGAGCATCAGACCGAACAGGAGGAGGACGACGACGGAACCGACGTAGATGAGGACCTGCACCCAGGCGATGAACTCGGCGGTGAGCAGGAGGTACTCGACGGCGAGGCCGCCGAGGGCCACCACCAGCCAGAGGGCGGCGTGCACCAGTTGCCGGGTGGTGACGGTGACGAGCGCGGCGCCGAAGGTGACCAGGCCGACGAGGAGGAAGGCGATCTCGACGCCGGTCGGGGAGAGGAAGCCGTGGGAGTCGGCGGCGGTCACGGTCGTGGCGTGGGCGGCCAGGTGGCCCGCGGTAGCGGCGAGGGTCATTCCCGGCCCTCCTGGCGTGGCTGGTCGGTCTGCTGCGGGGAGTCGCCCGCGGGGCGGGTGGGGCCTTCGGCGGCGCGGGACTGCTCGTCGGCGTGGGGCTGCCCCTCGGCGGAGTCCGTGGGAGCGGAGGCCGCACCGGTGCCTGTGGGCTCCTGCTGG
The DNA here is from genome assembly GCF_042674625.1 of Streptomyces flavalbus. Classification (NCBI taxonomy): domain Bacteria; kingdom Bacillati; phylum Actinomycetota; class Actinomycetes; order Kitasatosporales; family Streptomycetaceae; genus Streptomyces; species Streptomyces flavalbus. The sequence continues at coordinate 4,684,322 of NZ_JBHTEB010000001.1, read as the reverse complement.
GCCGCCAGCTTCTCCGCGGTCTTGCGGGCCGCGGCGAGTTCCTTCGGTTCCTCCGCCGACGGGTCGAGGGCGGGTGGGGCCGGGACCGTCCACATCCACTCGCGGAGCTTGTCGCGTTCGTGGGTGAGGTCGCGGATGTCGGTCTCGGCGTACTCGAACTCGGGTGACCAGAACAGCGCGTCGAAAGGACAGACCTCGATGCAGATACCGCAGTACATGCACAGGGAGAAGTCGATGGCGAAACGGTCGAGGACGTTGCGGCTGCGCTCACGGCCACCGGGGGCCGCCGCCGGGATCGTCTCCTTGTGGGAGTCGATGTAGATGCACCAGTCGGGGCACTCGCGGGCGCAGAGCATACAGACCGTGCAGTTCTCCTCGAACAGGCCGATCACCCCGCGCGTGCGGGGCGGGAGGTCGGGCTGTACGTCCGGGTACTGCTCGGTGACCGACTTCCTGGTCATCGTGCGGAGGGTGACGGCCAGGCCCTTGGCGAGGCCGGAGCCAGGGATGGGGGCCATTAGGAGATCACCACCTTGACGACGCCGGTGAGGGCGATCTGGGCGAGGGAGAGGGGGACGAGGAGGGTCCAGGAGAGCTTCTGGAGCTGGTCCTCGCGCAGGCGCGGGTAGGTGACGCGCAGCCAGATGACGAGGAAGGCGAGGACGGCCGTCTTGAGCAGGGTCCACACCCAGCCCAGGCCGTCGGCGCCCCAGGGGCCGTGCCAGCCGCCCAGGAACAGGACGGTCGTCAGTCCGCAGAGGACGACGATCCCGGCGTACTCGGCGAGGAGGAAGAGGGCGAACCGCAGACCGGTGTACTCGGTGTACGCGCCGAAGATGATCTCCGAGTCGGCCACCGGCATGTCGAAGGGCGGTCGCTGGAGTTCGGCGAGACCGGCGACGAAGAAGACGATCGCGCCGACGATCTGCCAGGGCAGCCACCACCACTCGAAGGCGTCGAGGATGCCGGGGAGGGATACGGTTCCCGCCGCCATGGCCACCGAGGCGGCGGTGAGCAGCATGGGGAGTTCGTAGGCGAGCAGTTGGGCGGCGGTGCGCAGACCGCCGAGGAGGGAGAACTTGTTGGCGGAGGCCCACCCGGCCATGAGGGAGCCGAGGACGCCCACGCCCATCACGGCCAGCACGAAGAAGACGCCCGCGTCGACGACCTCACCGACGGCGCCCTCCCCGGGGCCGATCGGGATGGCGAGCAGGACGAGGAGGTACGGGAGGAGGGCCACGGCGGGGGCGAGCTGGAAGATGCGGCGGTCCGCGCCCGCGGGGACCACGTCCTCCTTCTGCGCGAACTTCACGCCGTCCGCGACGAGCTGGGCCCAGCCGTGGAAGCCACCGGCGTACATCGGGCCGAGGCGGCCCTGCATGTGCGCCATCACCTTGTGCTCGGTCTGGCCGATGAGCAGCGGGAAGGTGAGGAAGACGGCGAAGACGACCAGGAGTCGCAGGGCGACGTCCAGCGCGTCGTTCACTGCGGGCCTCCTGAGGGGTCTTCGGGTGTCGTCGGGTCGTCAGCGGAAGTGGTCGGCTCTTCGAGGGGTGCGTCCTTGGGCGGCGTCGGCGGGGTCGGCGGCGTCGGCTCGTCCTTCGGTTCCTCGAAGGCCGGGCGGGCGTGGTGCCAAGGGGCGTCGGGGCTGCGGGGTGCGGTGCCCGTGCCGGGAGTGGCTTCCGGGGCGGGCGGAGGCGTCGGTTCCGCGGGGGCCGCGCTCTCCGTGGCGCCCGGCCGCTGGCTGGCCGACCCCTCGCTCGCGCTGCGGGCGCGCCGGGCACGGGCGGGAGCGGCGGGACCCTCCGCACCGACTCCCCCGGCTCCCCCGGCTCCCCCGACGCCCCCGGCTGCATCGGCTCCCCCGGCCGCACCGGCTCCCCCGGCCGCACCGACTCCCCCGGCCGCCCCCGCTGGCCCGGTCGCCTGGGTGGCCGACCCCTCCGACGCGGTGCGCGTCCGCCGGGCCGGGCGTTCGCCGGGTGTGCGGGTGCCGCGGGCCGGGCGGGACGGGGCCGGGGGGAGCTGGCCCTTCTGGGGGCCCCACTCGTTGGGGTCGGGGACGCCCGGCGGGAGCATCTGGCGGCGCTTGGGGCCGCCGTGCGCCGAACCCGCCGCAGGCTCCCCCGGCTCCTTCGCGCCGGGCCATGCCTTCGCCACGCGGGCGGCGAGGACGAAGTCCTTGCGCAGGGGGTGGCCCTCGAAGGTCTCCGGGAGGAGGAGGTGGTCGAGGCCGGGGTGGCCCTCGAAGGTGACGCCGAACATCTCGTGGGTCTCGCGCTCGTGCCAGGCGGCGCCCGCGTAGACGTCGACGGCGGAGGGCAGGGCGGGCGCCTCGTGCGGGACGGTCGTGCGCAGCAGCAGCCGTCGTACGGGGGCGAGGGCGACGACGTGGGCGGCGACGCGGAAGCCGGTGCCGGGTTCGTCGACCGCGCTCAGCCAGTCGAAGTAGGTGCAGCCGAGCCGGTCGCGTGCCGTCGTCAGGGCGGTGAGCCAGGACGCGGGCGGTACGTCGACGGTGAGGACCTCGTAGGACTCCTCGGCCGTGGCCTCCGTACCGAAGAGTTCCTCGGCGGGGGCGGGCAGCCAGCCGACGCCGGTCATCCCCGCACCTCCGGACCGTCCCCGGGACCGGGACGCCGCTCTGCGTGCTCCGGGCCGCGCACCAGGCCGCTCTGGAGGGCCGCCGTCGAGGGACGGGCGGCGGCGCCGTCGCCGTAGCGCTCGCCGAGCGACTCGCGGGCGATCTTCTCCTGGAGCTTGAGGATGCCCTGGAGGAGCGCCTCGGGGCGGGGCGGGCAGCCGGGGACGTAGACGTCGACGGGGATGATCTGGTCGACGCCCTTCGTCACCGAGTACGAGTCCCAGTACGGGCCGCCGCAGTTGGAGCAGGCGCCGAAGGAGATGACGTACTTGGGCTCGGGCATCTGCTCGTAGAGCCGCTTCACGGCGGGCGCCATCTTGTCGGTGACCGTGCCGGAGACGACCATCAGGTCGGCCTGGCGCGGCCCCGGCGCGAAGGGGATGACGCCGAGGCGGATGAAGTCGTGGCGGGCCATCGACGCGGCGATGAACTCGATGGCGCAGCAGGCGAGGCCGAAGTTGAAGACCCAGAGCGAGTAGCGGCGGCCCCAGTTCAGGACGACCTTCATCGGCTCGGGGGCGAGCCGGGAGAGCACGCCCAGCCGCTTGGGTTCGGGGAGCGGCACCGGTGCGGCGGCGGGGGTCACGTCCATGCCAGGACGCCCTTCTTGTAGGCGTACAGCAGGCCCACGGCCAGGAAGCCGAGGAAGAGGAACATCTCCACGAGGGTCGTCGCGCCGTAGCCGGGGGCGGCGAAGACCGTGGCCCAGGGGAAGAGGAAGATCGAGTCGACCGCGAAGATCACGTACAGGAAGGCGTAGACGTAGTAGCGGACCTGGGTGTGGGCCCAGCCCTCGCCGACGGGGTCGACACCGCACTCGTAGGTGAGCAGCTTCTCCGGGGTGGGGACCACCGGCCGCAGCAGCCGCCCCGCGCCGAAGGCCACGGCGACGAAGAGCACGCCGACGACGGCCAGCAGCCCGACGACCGAGTACGACTGGAAGTAGTCCGCCGCCACCACGACGGTCGGTTCCCGCACGTCCGTCCCTCGCTCCCTGCCATGTGCCCGGTGACCTGGTGTGAGTCTAGGCCCTGTTAAAGAGACGGTAAGCAGCCCGTCGCACCTTGAGATGCAGGTGAGATGTGCGGGGGAGGTGTGGGGCGGCCGGGCGGTGGGGTGGGGTTATCCCCCGGTGCGTCGCGGCGGTCCACCTCATGGCGTCGCGGCCGGGCAGACGGCACGCTGATCCGTATGACCGAACGCCTTCCGTCCGCGCGCCGAGACCGGTACGCCGCCGACGACCGACCGCCCCCGGCCCGGTTCGCCTACGGTGCCCACACCTGGAAGGAGATCGCGCATCTCCTGGCGAACTTCCCGATGGCGCTGATCGGGTTCGTCTACACGGTGACGGTGCTGTTCACCAGCGCTTTCCTGACCCTCACCGTCATAGGCTTCCCGCTGCTCGCGGCAGGTCTGATGGGGGCCAGGCAGCTCGGCAAGCTGGAGCGGGCCAGGGCCAGGGCGCTGCTCGGGGTGCGGATCGACGAGCCGAGCCCGCTGCCGTTGCGCAGCACGCGGAACGGCGTCTTCGCCCAACTGTGGATGGCGCTGAAGGACCCGGTGGGCTGGCGGACGGTGCTGTACGACTTCATCCGGCTGCCGTGGGGCATCGTCACGTTCACCGTGACGTTGGTCTCGCTGTTCGTGCTGTGGCCGGTGCTGCCGTTCATCGCGCGAGGGCTGACCAACGCGGACCGGGCGATGGTGCGCGGGCTGCTGTCGCCGTCCGACGAGCTGGAGCGGCGGATCGCGGAGCTGGAGTCGGACCGGGGGGTCGTCGTCGACACGGCGGCGGCCGACCTGCGCCGTATCGAGCGTGATCTGCACGACGGCGCGCAGGCCCGGCTGGTCAACCTGGCGATGGGGCTCGGTCTGGCGAAGGAGAAGCTGCTGGACGGGCAGGCCGACGAGCAGGTGGCGGCCATGGTGGAGGAGGCGCACGGCGAGGTGAAGCTGGCGCTCCAGGAGCTGCGGGACCTGGCGCGCGGCATCCACCCGGCCGTCCTGACCGACCGCGGTCTGGACGCGGCACTGTCCTCGGTGGCCACGCGCTGCACGGTGCCGGTGAAGGTGACGGTCGACCTGGTGGCGCGACCGGCGGAGGCCATCGAGGGCATCGCCTACTTCACCGTCTCCGAACTCCTCCAGAACGTCAGCAAGCACAGCGGGGCGAAGTCCGCCTCCGTCGAGGTGTGGCGGTCGGACGACCGGCTGCTGATCCAGGTCGGCGACGACGGCCGGGGCGGCGCCAGCCTCGACGGCGGCACGGGGATGCGCGGGCTGGCGGAGCGGCTGGACGCCGTCGACGGGCTGTTCGTCGTCGACTCGCCGGCGGGCGGACCGACGACGGTCACCGCCGAACTGCCCTGGCGGGACCGGCAGCGGTAGCGGCCGACGGCCGGGGTAGGGAAAACCCCCCGTTCAGGACGCCGACGGACTCCATGGTCCCGGCGCCCCGGGCCGAGCAGGCTGGAGACACGGCGCACGGCACGGCCAACGGACGAGCAGGACGACCAGGACGACCAGGACGACCAGGACGGGACGACAGGGATGAGCACCGTGGACACCATGGACTACCGGCACGAGTACGGGTACGGCTACCCGAGCGGGCCCGGCGACCGCCGCCACCGGCTCCCCGCCCCGCTGCGGGCGCCGTTCGAGGCCCGGCACTGGGCCGAGCTGGCGTATGTGCTGCTCGGCCTGCCGATGGCCGTACTGATGTTCACCTACGCGGTGACGATGGTGTCCCTCGGCGTGGGCCTGCTGGTGACCTTCCTCGGCGTGCCGGTGCTGGCGGCGGCCCTCGCGGGGTGCCGGGCGTTCGGGTCGGTGGAGCGGGGGCTGGCGCGCGGCCTGCTCGGTCTCGACGTGGCCCCGCCGGAGCCGCTGCGGATGCGCGGGAACGGCGCGATGGCGTGGATGGGCGCCATGCTGCGCAGCGGCGCGTCATGGCGGCACCTGCTGTACGCGGTGCTGCGGCTGCCGTGGTCGGTGTTCTCCTTCTCCGTCGCGATCAGCTTCTTCGCCTACGGCTGGGCGATGCTGACGTACCCGCTGTGGTTCTGGGTCTTCCCGCTGTACGGCAGCCAGGACGGGCTCCAGCTCTACGGCGACGAGACGCACGGCTTCTACCTGGACAACCCCTTCGAGATCACCGTCACGGCGGGCGTCGGACTGCTGGTCACGCTGGCCACGCCGTGGATCGTGCGGGCGCTGACGATGGTGGACCGGGTGCTGGTGCACGGGCTGCTCGGCCCGTCGCGGCTGGCCTCGCGCGTGGTGGAGCTGGAGTCGGACCGGGGGGTCGTCGTCGACACGGCCGCCGCCGACCTGCGCCGGATCGAGCGTGACCTGCACGACGGCGCGCAGGCCGCCTGGTGAACCTGGCGATGGACCTCGGCCTGGCGAAGGAGAAGCTGGCGGAGGACCCGCAGGCGGCGGCGCGCATGGTGGACGAGGCGCACGGCGAGGTGAAGACGGCGCTCCAGGAACTGCGGGACCTGGCGCGCGGCATCCACCCGGCCGTGCTCACCGACCGTGGTCTGGACGCGGCGCTGTCCTCGGTGGCCTCGCGCTGCACGGTGCCGGTGGCGGTGGACGTGGACCTCGCCGAGCGGCCCGCGCCCGCCATTGAGGGCATCGCCTACTTCACCGTCTCCGAACTCCTCCAGAACATCAGCAAGCACGCGCGGGCGACCCGGGCGACCGTGGACGTGTGGCGGTCGGAGAGCCGACTGATGCTCCAGGTCACCGATGACGGCGTGGGTGGCGCCGACACCACCGCCGGGTCCGGTCTCGCCGGGCTCGCCGAGCGGCTGGACGCCGTGGACGGCATCCTCGTCGTCGACTCCCCGGCGGGCGGCCCGACCCGGGTGACGGCGGAGCTGCCGTGGCGGCAGGCGTGAAACACGAGAATCCACGAGGACCGAGGGAGCGCACCGCCACACGTGATCGAATTTGATCGAGTCCCGCTCAAGCCTTCATCCTGTTCTGGGCTGATCTGAACCGACTCGTTCCGATCCCTCTTCCCCCACTCCGGGCGCCCCCGAGCCCGAAGACTGGAATGCTTGACTGTCGAACGGGCCGTACAGGGTGTACGGCCCGAACGGGCTGTGGGGGGCCGAGGGATCGTGGAGGACAGGGTGCGGGTGGTCATCGCGGAGGACTCGGTACTGCTCCGGGAGGGCCTGACCCGGTTGCTGACCGACCGCGGGCACGAGGTCGTCGCCGGGGTGGGGGACGCCGAGGCCCTGATCAAGACGATCACCGAGCTGGACGCGGAGAACGCCCTGCCGGACGTCGTGGTCGCGGACGTACGGATGCCGCCCACCCACACCGACGAGGGCGTCCGGGCCGCCGTACGACTGCGCAAGGCGCATCCGGGGCTCGGGGTGCTGGTGCTGTCGCAGTACGTGGAGGAGCGCTACGCCACCGAACTGCTGGCCGGTTCCAGCCGGGGCGTCGGCTATCTGCTGAAGGACCGGGTCGCCGAGGTCCGCGAGTTCGTGGACGCGGTGGTGCGGGTGGCGCAGGGCGGTACGGCGCTGGACCCCGAGGTGGTCGCGCAGTTGCTGGGGCGCTCCCGCAAGCAGGACGTGCTCGCCGGACTCACCCCGCGCGAGCGTGAGGTGCTCGGTCTGATGGCCGAGGGACGGACCAACTCCGCGATCGCGCGGCAGCTCGTCGTCAGCGACGGGGCCGTCGAGAAGCACGTGAGCAACATCTTCCTCAAACTCGGGCTGTCCCAGAGCGAGGGGGACCACCGACGGGTCCTCGCGGTCCTCACCTACCTGAATTCCTGACCCCGGTGTCCGGGCGCGGGCGTACGGCTCCACACGGCACCCGGTGCCACCGGAGCGCCGACCCGCGACTACTGACTCGTGCGAATGACCAACGGAAGCCGCCCTCGGCGGACGTAGGGTTGATTTCGGGAGGGTCTGTGGGAAGGCCACTCCCCGACACTCGCCTCGAAGGAGGTCCAGTTCAGTGACCAGCCAGGTCAGCAGCCCAGCGGAGCAGACCGACGGAGCCGTCGTAGGAGAGCAGCGCAGGGCGGACGGGGCCAAGACCGTCCGCCGCCTGGACCGGGTGATCATCAGGTTCGCGGGGGACTCGGGTGACGGTATGCAGCTCACCGGGGACCGGTTCACCTCGGAGACGGCGTCGTTCGGGAACGACCTGTCGACCCTGCCGAACTTCCCGGCCGAGATCCGGGCGCCCGCGGGCACCCTGCCCGGTGTGTCGTCGTTCCAGTTGCACTTCGCCGACCACGACATCCTCACGCCCGGCGACGCGCCGAACGTGCTGGTGGCGATGAACCCGGCCGCGCTCAAGGCGAACATCGCGGATCTGCCGCGCGGCGCGGAGATCATCGTGAACACGGACGAGTTCACCAAGCGGGCGATGCAGAAGGTCGGCTACGCGGCGAACCCGTTGGAGGACGGTTCGCTGGACGGCTACCACCTGCACCCGGTGCCGCTGACGACGCTGACGGTGGAGGCGCTGAAGGACTTCGACCTCTCCCGCAAGGAGGCCGAGCGCAGCAAGAACATGTTCGCGCTGGGGCTGCTGAGCTGGATGTACCACCGGCCCACGGAGGGCACGGAGACCTTCCTGAAGACGAAGTTCGCCAAGAAGCCGGAGATCGCGGCGGCGAACATCGCCGCGTTCCGGGCGGGCTGGAACTTCGGGGAGACGACCGAGGACTTCGCGGTCTCCTACGAGGTGGCTCCGGCGCAGCAGGCGTTCCCGACGGGGACGTATCGCAACATCTCCGGGAACCTGGCGCTGTCGTACGGCCTGGTCGCCGCGTCCCGGCAGGCGGATCTGCCGCTGTTCCTGGGCTCGTACCCGATCACCCCGGCCTCGGACATCCTGCACGAGCTGAGCAAGCACAAGAACTTCGGCGTCCGCACCTTCCAGGCGGAGGACGAGATCGCGGGCATCGGCGCGGCGCTGGGCGCGGCCTTCGGCGGCTCGCTGGCCGTCACGACCACCTCCGGTCCCGGTGTCGCGCTCAAGAGCGAGACCATCGGACTGGCCGTCTCCCTCGAACTGCCGCTGCTGGTCATCGACATCCAGCGCGGCGGCCCCTCCACGGGCCTGCCGACCAAGACCGAGCAGGCGGACCTGCTCCAGGCGATGTTCGGCCGCAACGGTGAGGCGCCGGTTCCGGTCCTCGCCCCGCGCACCCCGGCCGACTGCTTCGACACCGCCCTGGAAGCCGCCCGGATCGCGCTGACCTACCGCACCCCGGTGATGCTGCTGTCCGACGGCTACCTCGCCAACGGCTCCGAACCCTGGCGCATCCCCGAGCTGGAGGAACTCCCCGATCTGCGGGTGCGGTTCGCGCAGGGTCCGAACCACACCCTGGAGGACGGCACCGAGGTCTTCTGGCCCTACAAACGCGACCCGCACACCCTCGCCCGCCCGTGGGCGATTCCGGGCACGCCGGGCCTTGAGCACCGCATCGGCGGGATCGAGAAGCAGGACGGCACCGGGAACATCTCCTACGACCCCGCCAACCACGACTTCATGGTCCGCACCCGGCAGGCCAAGATCGACGGCGTCGACGTCCCCGACGTCGAGGTCGACGACCCCACCGGCACCGCGCGCACGCTCGTGCTGGGCTGGGGATCCACGTACGGGCCGATCACCGCGGCGGTCCGAAGACTGCGCACCGCGGGTGAGGAGATCGCGCAGGCCCATCTGCGCCACCTCAACCCGTTCCCGCCCAACCTGGGCACGGTCCTCGCCGCCTACGACCGGGTGGTGATCCCCGAGATGAACCTCGGCCAGCTTGCCACCCTCGTCCGCGCGAAGTACCTGGTCGACGCCCGCTCCTACAACCAGGTCAACGGGATGCCGTTCAAGGCCGAACAGCTCGCCACGGCACTGAAGGAGGTCATCAATGACTGAGGCGCTGCACCTGGTGCCCAAGGCAGAGGCCACGCAGTCCATGAAGGACTTCAAGTCCGACCAGGAAGTGCGCTGGTGCCCGGGCTGCGGCGACTACGCCATCCTCGCCGCCGTCCAGGGCTTCATGCCCCAGCTCGGCCTGGCGAAGGAGAACATCGTCTTCGTCTCCGGCATCGGCTGCTCCTCCCGCTTCCCGTACTACATGAACACCTACGGGATGCACTCCATCCACGGCCGCGCCCCCGCCATCGCCACCGGACTTGCCGCCTCCCGCCGCGACCTGTCCGTGTGGGTGGTCACCGGCGACGGCGACGCCCTCTCCATCGGCGGCAACCACCTCATCCACGCCCTGCGCCGCAACGTCAACCTGAAGATCCTGCTGTTCAACAACCGCATCTACGGCCTGACCAAGGGCCAGTACTCGCCCACCTCCGAGGTCGGCAAGATCACCAAGTCGACGCCGATGGGCTCCCTGGACGCCCCCTTCAACCCCGTCTCCCTCGCGCTGGGCGCGGAGGCGTCGTTCGTCGCCCGCACCCTCGACTCCGACCGGAGGCACCTCACCGACGTACTGCGGCAGGCCGCCGACCACCCGGGCACGGCACTGATCGAGATCTACCAGAACTGCAACATCTTCAACGACGGCGCCTTCGACGCGCTGAAGGACAAGCAGCAGGCCCAGGAGGCGGTGATCCGCCTGGAACACGGCCAGCCCATCCGCTTCGGCGCCGACCAGGCCAAGGGCGTGGTGCGGGATGCGGCGAGCGGGGAGCTGAAGGTGGTCACCGTGACGCCGGAGAACGAGCACCAGGTCCTCGTGCACGACGCGCACGCGGCCTCGGCGACGACCGCGTTCGCGCTGTCCCGGCTCGCCGACCCCGACACCCTGCACCACACCCCCATCGGCGTCCTGCGCTCCGTCACCCGCCCCGTCTACGACGACCTCATGGCCGACCAGCTCGACCAGGCCGTCGAACAGCGCGGCAAGGGCGACCTCGCCGCCCTCCTCGCCGGCGGCGACACCTGGACCGTCGTGGGCTGACGACCTACGTGCGTTCCCCGGGGCCCGGTCGGCCCGTCGATCAGTTGTTCGACGCCGACCGGGCCTCGTCGTGTGCCGTACGGGCCCCGTCGTGTGCCGTACGGGTCTCGTCGCGTGCGGCGCGGGTCTCGTCGTACGCCTCGCGGGCCCTGGTGACCTCGGTCATCCGCCGCTCGGTCCACAGGGCGAGCGCCCGTACCTGTTCGGCGGCCTCGCGGCCGAGGTCGGTGAGGGAGTAGTCGACGCGGGGCGGGATGACGGGCCGGGCGTCGCGGTGCACGAAGCCGTCGCGCTCCAGGGTCTGGAGCGTCTGGGTGAGCATCTTCTCGCTGACCCTGCCGATCGCCCGGCGCAGCTCGCTGAACCGGTACGGGCGCTCCAGCAGCCGGATCAGCACTAGGACGCCCCAGCGACTGGTGACGTGCTCCAGCACCAGACGGTGGGGGCACTCCGGGGGACTCTCCGCAACGCTTACTTTCACGTCGGTACCTTACCTCAAAGTGGGTACTTTCCAGAAGTTAGCGCTTCCTTTAGCGTTAGTGAGCAGGTCCCCCACAAGGAGAGCGCGGAAATCATGAGCATCGTCGTCACCGGAGCCACCGGCCACCTCGGCCGCCACGTCATCGAGCAGTTGCTGCAGAAGGTCCCGGCCGACCAGGTCACCGCCGTCGTCCGCGACCAGGAGAAGGCGGCCGACCTCGCCGCCCGGGGCGTCCGGCTCGCCGTCGCCGACTACAACGCCCCCGAGACCCTCGACGGCGTGTTCGGCGCCGGTGACAAGGTGCTGCTCATCTCCGGCAGCGAGGTCGACAAGGACCGCGTCGGCCAGCACAAGGCCGTGATCGACGCCGCCCGGGCGGCCGGTGTCGCGCTCCTCGCCTACACCAGCGCCCCGGGCTCCCTCACCGCCGCGCTCGCCGACGACCACCGCGCCACGGAGGAGGTCCTGACCTCGTCCGGACTGCCGTACGTGCTGCTGCGCAACGGCTGGTACCACGAGAACTACACCGAGAACCTCGCCCCCGTCCTCGCCCACGACGCCGTCGTCGCCGCGGCTGGTGAGGGCCGGGTCGCCTCCGCCGCCCGCGCCGACTACGCCGCTGCCGCCGTCGCCGTACTGACCGGCGAGGGTCACGAGAACCGGACGTACGAGCTGGGCGGCGACGTGGCGTGGAGCTTCGCCGAGTACGCGGCCGAGCTGTCCCGGCAGACGGGCCGGGAGATCGTCTACAACGCCGTCTCCGGCGAGGCCCTCGTCGGCATCCTGACCGGCGCCGGGCTGCCGGAAGGCTTCGCCTCGGTGCTGGCCGGGGTGGACGCGTCCATCGAGAAGGGCGAGCTGGCGGTCGTCAGCGGCGACCTCTCCCGGTTGGCCGGACGGCCTACGACGCCGATCAGCGAGGCGATCGCCGAGGCGCTCAAGGGCTGATCCCTGAGGGTCACATCCCGTGCTGTCATGACCGTATGGCGATACGGCCATGACAGCACGGGACCGTGGGCGCTACCTTCGTCCGAACGAGTGACGTACGAAGGAGGGCGGCCGTGGCCGAGAAGTCCAGGGGCGAGCAGCGCATAGGCCTGCTGAACGGCTTCGCGGCCTATGGGATGTGGGGCCTCGTCCCCCTCTTCTGGCCGCTGCTGAAGCCCGCCGGGGCGATCGAGATCCTCGCCCACCGGATGGTGTGGTCGCTGGCCGTCGTCGCCGTCGCGCTGCTGGTCATACGACGCTGGGGCTGGGCCCGCGAACTGCTCCGGCAGCCGCGCCGCCTCGGCCTCGTCGCGGTCGCCGCGGCCGTCATCACCGTCAACTGGGGCCTCTACATCTGGGCCGTGAACACCGGCCACGTCGTCGAGGCGTCCCTCGGATACTTCATCAACCCCCTGGTCACCATCGCGATGGGCGTCCTGCTGCTGAAGGAGCGGCTGCGGCCCGTGCAGTGGGCGGCGGTCGGGATCGGCTTCGCCGCCGTCCTCGTCCTGTCCGTCGGCTACGGGCGTCCGCCGTGGATCTCCCTCGCCCTCGCCTTCTCCTTCGCCATCTACGGCCTGGTGAAGAAGAAGGTGAACCTCGGCGGCGTGGAGTCGCTGGCCGCCGAGACCGCGATCCAGTTCCTGCCCGCGCTCGGCTATCTGCTGTGGCTGACCTCGCGGGGCGACTCCACCTTCAGCACCGACGGCGCCGGGCACGCTGCCCTGCTCGCCGCGACCGGCCTGGTCACCGCCGCGCCGCTGGTCTGCTTCGGCGCCGCCGCGATCCGGGTGCCGCTCTCCACGCTGGGGCTGCTGCAGTACCTGGCCCCGGTCTTCCAGTTCCTGCTCGGCATCTTCTACTTCCACGAGGCCATGCCGCCCGAGCGCTGGGCCGGGTTCACCCTGGTCTGGCTGGCCCTGACCCTGCTGACCTGGGACGCCTGGCGCACGATACGACGCTCCCGGCCGCGCCCGCTGGAGGAGCTGGCCCGGGTGTCGCCCGAGGGCGGGCGGGAGCGGCGGGAGCTGCCGGAGCGGCGGGAGCGGGACGCGGTCGGTCAGTGAGCCAGCGCATATAACTGGTCCCATGACACAGACGCCCGCCACCCCGGTGCACTGGAAGCTCGTCATCGACGCCGCCGACCCGCACGCGCAGGCCGACTTCTGGGCCGCCGCCCTCGGCTACGAGGTCGAGGACAACAGCGCGTTGATCGAGAGGCTCCTCGGCTTCGACGCCGTACCCGCCGAACTCACCGTCGAGTCCCACGGGCGGCGCGCCTGGCGGGACCTGATCGCCGTACGGCATCCGGACGACCCCTACGACGAGGAGAGCGGCACGGGGCTGGGGCGCCGACTGCTCTTCCAGCGCGTACCCGAGCCCAAGACCGGCAAGAACCGGCTCCACCTCGACCTGCATCCCGGCGGCGATCGGCGTGCGGACGAGGTGGCGCGGCTGCGAGGGCTGGGGGCGAGCGTGCTGCGGGAGGTCAAGGAGGCGGGCGGCGAGTGGGTCGTGATGCGGGATCCGGAGGGGAACGAGTTCTGCGTGCACTAGGCGTGCCGGGTCTGACCTGGTCGTGCCGGGCCCGCCCTAGGACGGGGCGTGGGTGTCCTCGGCTCGGCGGGCGCGTTCCGCGAGGCGGACCATGCGGGTGCGGGCCGTCTCCAACTGCTCGGCGTCCTCGGCGGCCACGCCCCCCGCGGCGGTGAGTTGGGTCCACAGGTCGATCAGGTCCCGCCCGAGGGCCAGGCCCAGCTCCGGGTCGCGCACCGCACGCCAGGCGGTGGCCGCGCTCTGGACGTTGCCGTAGGCCGCCTCCGCGTCCCGGGTGCGGTGGTGGTGGACGCCCGCCAGCTCCAGGGAGAGCCGGAAGGCGCGGACCGGGTCGCCCGCCAGGTAGGCGACGTAGGCGGCCAGCTCGCAGAGCCGGAGCACTTCCGGGTGCTCCGGGCCCAGCGCGCCGGACGCCTCCCCCAGCGCCCGTTCCGCCAGCTCCGCCGCCGTCTCTATCTGGCCCGACTTCACCGCGTCGCCGATCCGCGTCATGGCGGCGGACGCGGCGGACGCGGTGTTCGCTGACGGGCCGTCGTCATCACCGAGGATCGCCTCGGCCACGGCGTCGAAGCCCCGGGGCGGGGTGGGCTTGGTGTCGGAGACGGGGGCGGGCTTCGTTGGGGCGGGCTCCGCCTGGGCGGGCTTCGTTGGGGCGGGGGCAGCGGGCGGCGCCGGGGGCGGCTGACGACGCCCTCCACCGATCGCGTACGGCCCCACCTCCGGGAAACTGCCCTCGGCAGCGGAATCCGACCTCGGAGCCATCACCGGCGGGGGCCCGAACTGCCCCAGCGGCACGGAAGGTACGGCGGGCGCGGAAGGGACGGAGGACGCGGACGGTACGGCAGGCGCGGACGGCGCCGCAGGCGCGGACGGCGCCGCAGGCGCGGACGGCGCCGCAGGCGCGGACGGCGCGGCACGCACCGCCGCTGGCGCCGAGACCTCGGACGGCACCCCCCGCGGCGTCTCGACCGGCTCCCCGGTGAAGCGGCTGGAGCCGTCCGGGTTCACCTGGAGCGGGACGACGTACCCGATCCGCTCGTCATGGACCGTCGCCAGAACGGGGCCCTGGCTGGCGCGGGCCATGCGCCGCAGGTGGCGCAGTACCGCCTGCTGGGGCTCCTCCCCCTCCCCGGCGACCACGGGCACGCCCCCGACGGTCGTGCGGCCCCCGTCGGCGCCGGACACCCGGACCTCGATCGGTTCCTGTCGCTGATCGCGGCTGGGTACGGACATCGGTTCCTCACTCGGTTACGCCCATCGTCGTACTGTCGAGTCTCTCCGCGATCCCCCCATGCACACGTCACCGCGCCGTCACAGCCTCGTCCCAAGCAACGGGCGCCCCCTCCCCTTGCCCAAGATTGCTTGCGTACGCATATAATGCAGATGCGTTTTATGACCGCACGCTGGCTATTCAGGAGGACCCATGAGCCGCCGCCGTTTCCTGTTCGTCCTGGGCAGCAGCCGGAGCGAGGGCAACACCGAGCTGCTGGCCCGCCGCGCCGCCGAACAGCTCCCCGCGGACGTCGAGCAGGAGTGGATCTCCCTGGCCGACCACCCGCTGCCCGACTTCGTCGACCTCCGCCACGACGCCGACCACGAGCGCCCCACCCGGGGCGAGGTCGCGCTGCTGCTCGACGCCACCCTCGCGGCGACGGACATCGTGATCGCCTCCCCGCTGTACTGGTACTCCGTCTCCGGCCACACCAAGCGCTACCTCGACTACTGGTCGGGCTGGCTGCGCACCCCCGGTCTCGACTTCAAGGCCACGATGGCCGGGCGCACCCTCTGGGGCGTCACCGCGCTGTCGGACGACGAGCCCGTCGTCGCGGACCCGCTGATCGGCACGCTCAACAACTCGGCCGCGTACATGAAGATGCGCTTCGGCGGGGTCCTCCTCGGCAACGGCAGCAAGCCGGGTGACGTACTGAACGACACCGAGGCGCTGACCCGCGCGAAGACGTTCTTCTCGGCCGAGGCGCCCCTCGCCCGCTTCCCCCAGCCCTGACGCCCTCGGGCCCGCAGCCCCTCTTACGCCGTGATGTCCTTCGCCGTGAACCGCGCCCAGGCCGCCGAGCCGAACACCGCCGCGTACAGGCCCTGGAGGCCGAGGTTCTTCACCAGGTCGTCCCAGTACACGGGTTCGCGCATCAGGTCGGCGAAGGACAGCCAGTAGTGGGAGAAGAAGTACGGCTGGAGGGCGTCGAGCTGGGGTATCTGGTCCAGGATCTGGATGGTGATCAGCAGTCCGACGGTCGTCGCCATCGCGGCGATGCCGCTGTTGGTCAGCGTGGAGACGAACAGGCCGAGCGCCGCGACGCCTATCAGGGAGGCGGCGACGACCAGGGCGATCAGCAACGCCCGCAACAGGCCCTCGCCGAAGCTGATCCGGGTGCCGGAGATGGTGGTCAGCTCACCGAGGGGGAAGAGCAACGCGCCGACCGTGAGCGCCGACAGCGCGACCACGAGCGTGGCCGCCAGGCAGAAGGTGATCACGGTGGCGTACTTGGTGAGCAGCAGCCGGGTGCGGCCCGCCGGGGCGACGAGCAGATAGCGCAGCGTCCCGGCGTTGGCCTCACCGGCGACCGCGTCGCCCGCGACGACGCCGATGGCCATCGGCAGGAAGAAGGGCAGCGTCGCCGCCAGCGCCGTGAACACCAGGAACAGCCCGTTGTTGGTGATCTGCGCGATGAACGCGGGCCCTTCACCGCCCTCGCCGCCCCCTCCGCCCACGGAGGAACCGTCACTCGTCTCGATCTTCACGGCGACCCCGACGAGGATCGGCACGGCGGCGAGCACCCCCAGCAGCGCCAGGGTGCGCCAGCGCCGGAAGGTGGTGAGGAGTTCGCTGCGGAAGAGGCCGAACGTCCACAGCACGCCGGGCTTGCGCGGCCCGGACGTCGTACGGCTGCCCGGAACGGACCCGGAGTCGGTGACGCCGACGGCACCGGCGGCCACCCGCACGCCCTGCCCCGCTTCAGCCCGCGACATCGAATCCCTCCCCCGTCAGCGCCACGAACGCGTCCTCCAACGAGGCACGTTCCACTCCGAAACCGCGGACCCGTACCCCCATCTCGACCAACGCGGCAGTGAGGTCCGCGAGTTCCCCGTCCGGTGCCTCTCCCGTCACCCGGCCGTCGTCCGTGACCACGACGTCGCCGACGCCCCGCTCCTTCAGCACCCGGGCCGCCTCCGCCGCGTCCGGCGTGGTCACCACCAGCCGTCCCCGGGTGCCCGCCGCCAGGTCGGAGACCGTGCCCTGGGTGATCAACCGGCCCTGCGCCATGACCGCGGCGTGCGTGCACACCTGCTCGATCTCGTCGAGGAGGTGCGAGGACAGGAACACCGTCGTGCCCTCGGCCGCCAACTCCCTGATCAGGGCGCGGATCTCCCTCATGCCCTGCGGGTCGAGGCCGTTGGTCGGCTCGTCGAGGACGAGCAGTCTGCGCGGCTGGAGCAGCGCCGCCGCGAGGCCGAGCCGCTGCTTCATCCCCAGGGAGTACGCCTTGGCCTTCTTCCCGGCCGCCGCCGCCAGCCCCACCCGCTCCAGCGCCGCCTCGACGCGGCTCCGCCGGGTGCGCGGGTCGGCGGTCGGGTCCGCGGCGTCGTACCGGGTGAGGTTCTCCCGGCCGGACAGGAAGCCGTACAGCGCGGGGCCCTCGATGAGGGCGCCGACGTGCGGCAGCACGGTGCGCGAGGCGCGGGGCATGGGCTGCCCCAGCACCCGCGCCGCGCCCGACGTCGGGGCGATCAGGCCCATCAACATGCGGATGGTGGTGGTCTTTCCCGAACCGTTGGGACCGAGGAAGCCGAAGACGCTGCCCGCCGGGACGGTCAGGTCGAGACCGTCCACGGCGAGCTGCCCGCCGCGGTAGCGCTTGGTGAGGGCGCGGGTGTGGATGACGGCGCCGTCCTCCAAGGCACTCGTAGCGTCCGTGGCACTCGTAGCGTCCGTGGCACTCGTAGCGTCCAAGGCACTCGTAGCGTCCGTGACACTCGTGGTGGACGGTTCACCCATCGGCTTCTCGGCTCCCTCGGTCGGCCTGCGGCTACTTCCCGGACTCGGCCGCCTTGACCAGCGCGTCCTTCGTCACGGCACCCACGTATACCTTGCCGTCGTCCGTGATCAGGGCGTTGACCAGGCGCGTCTTGAAGACCGTGCCCGAGCCGAAGTCGCCCTTCACCTCGTCGCCGAGGGAGTCGAGGAAGCCACCGATGTCCCCGCCGACCTCGGCGCCGGAGGGTATGCCCTCGCCGCCGGTGTCGAGGACGGCGACGGCGTTCCAGCCCTCACCGATGACGACCGGGCCCTCGGCGTCCTTGCCGTGCTCCTTCAGGGCGTCCTCGTCGAGACCCTTGCCGAAGTCCTTGTCGAAGCCCTTGCCGAAGTCCTTGTCGAGGTCCTTGGAGAAGTCCCGCTCCTCCGCCCCCGGCGCGGCGCCCTCCTCGGTGACCTTCGCGCCCTTGGGCGGGGTGAAGTCGAAGGTCGACGCGGCGGGCCTGGCGTAGCTGATCTTGGTGAAGCCCGCGTCCACGACGGCGGCGCCACCGCTCGCGGGGGTCAGCGTGAACTTCAGCGGCAGGCCGGTCTTCGCGTCCACCGCCACCGTGATGGCGCCGACCGTGGACCCGGACTGCTTGGGCTTGATGAGCAGCTTGTACGTGTCCCGCCCGGCCACCCGCGCGGTCCCGTCGACGGTCACGGAGGTGGTGTCGTCGACCGCCTTCAGGGCCTCCTCGGTGAGGTCCTTGGGCGTGGCGGGGACGTCCTCGGTCCCCTTCTCCGCGTGGGCGCCGTCGGCCGCGGTGCCGTGGTAGACCTCGTTCGAGGCACTGTCGTAGCCCCAGACGTCGTCGCCGTTGTGGATCAGGCTGTACTCGGCGGCGTCCTCAAGGAGGGACAGCTTCTGCCGGTCCGGGCCGTCGGAGGCGACGCGCAGGGTGTGCGTGCCGGACACCAGCTCGGTGAGCTTGGCCGAGGGGTCGGCGCTGGAGCCCTCGCCGTCGCCCCGCCCGGCCATCCCGGAGGCCAGTCCGCTCTCCAGGTCGCCGAGGTCGGGCAGCCCCAGATCGGTGGTGATCTTCACCGTGCCGGAGAGCTGCTGCACGTCCGACTTGGCGATCTTCTCTATGAGTTCCTGTGCGCTGATCTTGGGGAGGTCCGGGCTGCCGGAGTCGGCGAGCGCCGGGACGAGCCCGATGGTCGCCGCGGCCACCCCCGTCACCGCGACCGGGACCACGTACCGCGCGGCCCTGCGCCGCGCCCCGCGCGCGTCGTCCTCCCGCGCGTCCCGCGCCGCGGTCGTGTTGTCGTCGGATGCGTACGGTGCCATGTCTGCCTTACCTCTCGCGTCGGCGGCGGCTGTCCGTCTCGTCACGTCCTGGTCGCGCTGTACCCCGAGCCGCCATTCTCACCCGAATTGGTGAGGAGTGGTGTTTTCCGTGGTGTCCATCTGACCAAATCGGCCCACGGGATACGTCACCCCACGGAGCCAACTCCGCGTACTGCTCGGGTATGACGCGAGACGCCCCCGTGTGCACCCACCCGTAGGGGTCCTGATCAGCTTTCAGACGCACTACGCCGACTGGAGGTACGCCTAGGGGAGCGCGGCAGGGGGACACGACGGACCGCCGCCACCCCCATGAGACGGATACGACACCTGCGAGCACCTCCGCCAGGCGGACGGGACACCCGCGGTCCCCCGCCAGGCGGACAGGACCCCGCGGTCACCCCGCCCGGTGCACCACCGCGTCGCACAGCTCGGTCAGCGCCGCCTTGGCGTCGCACTCCCGCAGCGGCAGCAGAGCCGCCCGCGCCTCCTCCGCGTACCGCACGGTGTCGCGCCGCGCCTGCTCCAGCGCGGGGTGGGCGCGCAGCGCCGTCAGGGCGCGCTGGTGCTGGTCGTCGTCGGTGAGGTCGGAGTCGAGCAGCTTGCACAGGGCGAGGTCCTCCTCCAGCCCCAGCCGGGCGGCGCGCTCCCGCAGCCGCAGCACGGGCAGGGTGGCGATGCCCTCGCGCAGGTCGGTGCCCGGCGTCTTGCCGGACTCGTGGGAGTCGGAGGCGATGTCCAGGACGTCGTCCGCGAGCTGGAAGGCGACGCCGAGCCGCTCGCCGTACTGGGTGAGGACGTCGATGACCGTCTCGTCGGCGCCGGACATCATCGCGCCGAACCGGCAGGCGACCGCGACCAGCGAGCCGGTCTTGCCGGAGAGGACGTCGAGGTAGTGGTCGACCGGGTCACGCCCGTCGGTGGGGCCCGCGGTCTCCAGGATCTGTCCGGTCACGAGCCGCTCGAACGCCTCGGCCTGCACCCGCACCGCCTCCGGACCGAGGTCGGCCAGGATGTGCGAGGCGCGGGCGAAGAGGAAGTCGCCCGTGAGGACCGCGACGGAGTTGCCCCAGCGGGTGTTCGCGCTCGGCACGCCGCGCCGTACCGCCGCCTCGTCCATCACGTCGTCGTGGTACAGCGTCGCCAGGTGGGTCAGCTCCACGACCACCGCGGAAGGCACGATTCCGGGCGCGTAGGGGTCGCCGAACTGAGCCGCGAGCATCACCAGCAGTGGCCGGAAACGCTTCCCGCCCGCCCGCACGAGGTGCTGGGCGGCGCCGGTGATGAAGGGGACCTCACTCTTGGTTGCCTCAAGCAACCCTTCCTCGACGGCCGCCAGCCCAGCCTGGACATCGGCCTCCAGGGCCTGGTCCCGCACGCTCAGCCCGAATGGCCCGACGACGGTCACGAGGGGTCTCCTGTCTGCTGGTGTCCACCGGCGATTACGCGGTTTGTCGATACGTCGCTGCCTTCACTCAAGTCAGCGTATCCGGTCATGTTTCGATCACCGAGGGCGCCCACCGTTGCGGCACGGGCGGTATCGGATCGCGGTCGGTATGTTTTTGATCATTCGATACGAGTGGATATGGGGGCTAAGTGAGTGAATGCAACGGGATGCACCTGAACGTGGCGCGCTGCGCCCCCTTGATCGCCATGATGGCATGAACACGCTTTCCCCCTCGGACACCTCCCCGGGTGGCCAATACGACAACGACGCACCCCTCGGGAGGGGTTCCACATTCACCGGGACATCACCCCCTCCGCGGGGACGAGTTGGCGGTAATGCCCGTTTTGCGACTCTTGTTGACACCCGTGACTTGCCTCACCCCGACCCCGTGGACAGACCCGCGACCCACCACCGCCAACCCCACCCGAACCCCCGCCCCTCCCCCGGCAGTTGAATCTGTGCGACCGCAAAGGATCAAGTGCCCCGAAATCACCTGATCAAGGTCGAACCCACACCGAACCATGTGATGAGCGATTCCCACACTTGTTTCCGACATGTGCTCTCGCATACGTTCCCGGCCTGTCGGGCGGACGCCGAATCCTGCCACCGCCCCGGCAACCCACTGACTGACTCATCCATGGCAGGAGCGGGGGACCCAGGTAAGTCGCCGGGCCGCGACGCGTACGACGTCACACGACGCCGTACGTCGCCACGGCACGGCTCGGGGTGAAGCCGTACCCGCGCAGGGCACGGCCGGGCAGCTCCCGCCCGAACCCGACAGCTCACCTCGCAGGCGCCGGAGAGGACGTTCACCATGCCCGCAGACGGCCAGCCCCGCCGTGCCCGCACCACCCGCCTCGCCCGCACGATCGCCCTCGCCAGCACCGGCGCGGCCGTGCTCGCGCTGCCGCTGATCGGCGCGACCAGCGCCTCCGCGCACACCACGACGGCCGCCACCACCGCGACCACGACCGCCTCGGCCGTTGCATACCCGGACAACCTGGACGGGTGGATCCGCGAGTCGCTCGCCGTCATGGCCCAGCACGGCATCCCCGGCAGCTACGACGCCATCTACCGCAACGTGATGCGCGAGTCGTCCGGCAACCCGGCCGCCATCAACCTCTGGGACTCCAACGCCGCCGCGGGCACCCCCTCCAAGGGCCTGCTCCAGGTCATCGACCCGACCTTCGCCGCGTACCACGTGCCCGGCACCGCGTACAACCCGTACGACCCGGTCGCGAACATCACCGCCGCCTGCAACTACGCCGCCGCGCGGTACGGCTCGATCGACAACGTCTTCGGGGCGTACTGAGCACCCGGCCGCGGCCACGGCATCGCGGCCCGGCCCGCGTCAGCCCTGTGAGCAGAGGCGTTCGAGGACGACGGCGACGCCGTCGTCCTCGTTCGACAGGGTGACCTCGTCCGCGACCGCCTTGAGTTCCGCGTGGGCGTTGGCCATGGCGACGCCGTGGCCCGCCCAGTCGAACATCGGGATGTCGTTGGGCATGTCCCCGAAGGCGATCGTGTCCCGCGGGCGCAGCCCGAGGTGCCCGGCGGCCAGCGCCAGACCGGTCGCCTTGGTGACACCGCACGGCTGGAGTTCCACCGTCCCCGGCCCCGACATGGTGACCGTCGCCAGCGAGCCCACCACGGCGCGGGCCACCGACGCCAACTCGTCGTCCGACAGGGTGGCGTGGCGCAGCAGCACCTTGCTGATGGGCGCGCACCACAGGTCGTCGCGCCGGTCGACCCGCACCGCGGGCAGGGTGGGGTGCGGCATCTCGTAGCCCGGTTCGATGAGCGTGAGCCCCTCGACACCGTCCTGGTCGACCGCCGCGTGGACCTGGCCCACCTCCGCCTCGATCTTGCCGAGCGCGGTCTCGGCCAGCTCCCGGTCCAGGGTGACGGACCACAGCAGACGGTCCGCGCCCGCGTCGTACAACTGCGCGCCCTGCCCGCACACCGCGAGCCCCGTGCTGCCGAGGAACTCCAGCAGCGGGCGCACCCTGGGCGCTGGTCGTCCCGTCACCACCAGATGCTGGGCACCCGCCGCGGCCACCCGCGCGAGCGCGCTGAGCGACCGGTCGGAGAAGGTGTCGTCGCCGCGGAGCAGCGTGCCGTCCAGGTCGGTGGCGATGAGGGAGTACGTCGTGCGCTCGGCATATGCGATGGGTGCGGCCATGATCAGAGAATACGGACATCGCGCTCCCTTCGTTCACACCAGTTCCGGCCTCAACTTCCTTGCCCCGCTCCGTGATTAGGGGCCCCCGCCGGACCCGGCCCCCGAAGCCACCGGACCGGAACCGCATCTTCCAATCACCACCTATCGAACATTCCGATCTCTTCGGGCATATCAGACACTGCCCAAGACGGCCGCCTCAGCCGTAACGTGTGGCCCGACCACCTGAATGTGTGGCGCGCCCGCAGAAAGAGAGGCAGTACCCCATGCCCCCCTTCGATCTCCCCGAGGGCGATCCCTTCGGACCGCACAACCTTCCGTACGGCGTGTTCTCACTCCCCGGCAGCGCGGACCGCAGGATCGGCGTCCGTCTCGGCGACCACGTCCTCGACGCCGGTGCGGCGGCCCTGACCCTGGGCTCCCCCTACGCCACCCTGCTCGGCCGCCCGACCCTGAACCCGCTGCTGGCCG
The DNA here is from genome assembly GCF_042674625.1 of Streptomyces flavalbus. Classification (NCBI taxonomy): domain Bacteria; kingdom Bacillati; phylum Actinomycetota; class Actinomycetes; order Kitasatosporales; family Streptomycetaceae; genus Streptomyces; species Streptomyces flavalbus. The sequence goes on along the minus strand of NZ_JBHTEB010000001.1, from coordinate 4,661,269 downwards.
CGGGCCGCACCGCCTGGTCGGACGTGCGCCGCGCGCTGACGGCGTGGGTGACCGTGCCCTCCCACCGGGAGGCCCTGGAACCGCTGTTCCACCCGCTGCCCTCGGTGACCCTGCACCTCCCCTTCGAGGTCGCGGACTACGTCGACTTCTACGCCTCCGAGAACCACGCCCGGAACGTCGGCCAGATCTTCCGCCCGGACGCCGCGGACTCCCTGACCCCCAACTGGAAGCACCTGCCGATCGGTTACCACGGCCGCTCCGGCACGGTCGTCGTCTCCGGCACGGACGTCGTGCGCCCGAGCGGCCAGCGCAAGGCCCCCACCGACCCCGCGCCGGTCTTCGGGCCCTCCGTCCGGCTGGACATCGAGGCCGAGGTCGGCTTCGTCGTCGGCACGCCGTCCCCGATGGGCAGCCCCGTCGCGCTGGGCGACTTCCGCGAGCACGTGTTCGGTCTGTGCCTCCTCAACGACTGGTCCGCACGCGATCTCCAGGCCTGGGAGTACGTCCCCCTCGGCCCGTTCCTCGGCAAGTCCTTCGCCACCTCCGTCTCCGCGTGGATCACCCCGCTGGACGCCCTGGACGAGGCCCGGGTCACCCCGCCGGAGCGCACCCACCCGCTGCTGCCCTACCTGGACGACGCCCAGGAGGAGCCCGGCGGCTACGACCTGCGTATCTCCGTCGCCGTCAACGGCCACGTCATCTCCGAACCCCCCTTCTCCACCATGTACTGGACGGCCGCCCAGCAGCTCGCCCACATGACCGTCAACGGCGCCTCCCTGCGCACCGGCGACCTCTACGGCTCCGGCACGGTCAGCGGCCCGGCCGAGCGCGAACGCGGCTCCCTGCTGGAACTGACCTGGAACGGCCGCGACACCCTCGAACTCCCCGACGGCAAGCGCACGTTCCTGGAGGACGGGGACGTCGTCACCATGACCGCGTGGGCGCCCGGCCCGGACGGTGCCCGGGTCGGCCTGGGCGAGGTGACCGGCCGGATCGTCGCGGCCGACTGAGCCACCGCCCGGCCACAACCGGACTCCGCCGGAGCGCTGACTCCGACCGCCCGCCGCCGTCATACTGGCGGCGGGCGGACGTGTCGTACGGCCACGGCCGGAGCACGCGCACGCCCCGAGCCGCGCCACCCGCACCACCGCCCGTCCTCGATACCCCCGTTACCCCCGTTCTTCCGTTACTCCCGATACTTCCGATCAGGATCCGGAGCCGTGTGGCATGACCGTCTGCCTGCTCCTGCTGAGCATCGTCGCTCTGACGGCCGCCGTACCCGTACCGCGTCTGCTGACCCGCGCCACCTGGCCCGAACGGGAGCCGGTGGTGGGGCTGTGGGTGTGGCAGTGCCTGGTCGCCACGGTGCTGCTGAGCTGTCTGACCGCGCTCGTCCTGGGCACCGCCGCCGTCTTCCAGACCGTGCGCGCCCAGGTCTTCGCCCCCGCCCCGGCCGCCGTCACCGCCGCGTACGACCTGTCCACCGCGCCGCCCTGGGCGGTCGCCCTCACCCTGCTGCTGGCCTGCGGCGCCGCCTGGACCGGCGCCATGCTCGCCCGGGAGCTGTTCGAGGCGCGGCGCCGCCGTCTGCGCGCCCGCACGGTGCTGCGGGAACGCGCCCCGGATCTGCCCGCCGGGCTCCCGGCCGCCCGGGGGCCGCTGCTGGTGCTGGAGGACGAGTACCCCGACGCCTGGTGGATGCCGGGCCACCCGCCGCAGCTCGTCGTCACCACCGGCGCGTTGCAGCGGCTCACCGACCCCCAGCTCGACGCCGTCCTCACCCATGAGCGCGGCCACGCCCGCGCCCGCCACGACTGGCTGGTCCACCTCTCCACGGCGCTCGCCACCGGATTCCCCCACATCCCGTTGTTCGCCCACTTCTGCGACCAGACCCGCCGTCTGGTCGAACTCGCCGCCGATGACACGGCGTCCCGCCGCTGCGGCCACCTCACCACCGCGCTGGCCCTGATCGAACTGAACCAGCACCGCGGCGTCCTGTCCTGCGCCTCCAGTCACCGCCTCCTCGGCGAGCGCGTCGACCGGCTGCTGGAGCCGCCGCCCCGCCTGGGCCGCCGCCACCGCGCGCTGACCACCACGGCGGCGGCGCTGGTGCCCCTGGTGCCCCTCCTGATCACCTTCGCGCCGGGACTGACCGCGCTGAGCTGACCGCGGCTACGCCCAGTCCTCCGGCTCGGGCTCCGCCTCCCTCTCCGACCATATGCCGTCGTCGTCCGCGGCGGCGGAGGAGCGGCCGGGCTCCTGCCGCGTCCCGGCCGAGGCGCCCGAGCCCTCCTCCCCGAGGGCGGCGAGGACGCCGAGCACCCCTTCCCCGTACGTCGCCAGCTTCTTCTCGCCGACGCCGCTGATGCCGCCGAGCTGTGCCACCGACGTCGGCCACACCGTGGCGATCTCCCGCAGGGTGGCGTCGTGGAAGATGACGTACGCCGGGACGCCCTGCTCGCGGGCCTGCTCGGCGCGCCAGGCGCGCAGCGCCTCGAACGCGGGCAGCAGTTCCTCGGGCAGTTCGGCCGCGGCCGTCCTCGCCTTGCGCTCGCCGCGCCCGGAGCCGCCCGAGCCGGACGCCGACGCCGCCCGGGCGGGCTTCTTCGGCTCCTTGCGCAGCGGCACCTCCCGCTCCCGCCGCAGCACCGCGCCGCTCGCTTCCGTGAGCACCAGCGTGCCGTACTCGCCCTCGACGGCGAGCAGGCCCTGGGCCAGCAACTGCCGGACGACGCCGCGCCACTCGCCCTCGGTCAGCTCCTGGCCGATGCCGAACACGGAGAGCTGGTCGTGGTCGAACTGGATCACCTTGCCGGTGCGCTTGCCCAGCAGGATGTCGACGATCTGCACCGCACCGAACTTCTGCCCGCGCTCCCGCTGCAACCGCACCACCGTCGACAGCACCTTCTGCGCGGCGACCGTGCCGTCCCAGGTCTCCGGCGGGGTCAGGCAGGTGTCGCAGTTGCCGCAGCCCGACGGGTCGGGTTCCTGGCCGAAGTAGGCGAGGAGCTGGCCCCGGCGGCACTGGGCGGTCTCGCACAGGGCGAGCATCGAGTCCAGGTGCGCGGCGGCCCGCCGCCTAAACGCCTCGTCGCCCTCGCCGGACTGGATCAGCTTGCGCTGCTGTATGACGTCGTTGAGGCCGTACGCCATCCAGGCCGTGGACGGCAGTCCGTCGCGTCCGGCGCGGCCGGTCTCCTGGTAGTAGCCCTCGACCGACTTGGGCAGGTCGAGGTGGGCGACGAAGCGGACGTCGGGCTTGTCGATGCCCATGCCGAAGGCGATGGTCGCCACCACGACCAGGCCCTCCTCCCGCAGGAACCGGGACTGGTGCGCGGCGCGCGTGCCCGCGTCCAGGCCCGCGTGGTACGGCACGGCCTCGATGCCGTTGCGGGTCAGGAACTCGGCCGTCTTCTCCACGGAGTTGCGGGAGAGGCAGTAGACGATGCCCGCGTCCCCGGCGTGCTCCTCGCGCAGGAAGCTCAGCAACTGCTTCTTGGGGTCGGCCTTGGGGACGATCCGGTACTGGATGTTGGGCCGGTCGAAGCTGGCGACGAAGTGCCGGGCCGTCGGCATGTTCAGCCGCTCGGTGATCTCGCGGTGCGTGGCGTGGGTGGCCGTGGCCGTGAGCGCGATCCGCGGGACCTCCGGCCAGCGCTCGCCGAGCAGGGACAGGGCGAGGTAGTCGGGGCGGAAGTCGTGGCCCCACTGGGACACGCAGTGCGCCTCGTCGATCGCGAAGAGGGCGATCTTCCCGCGCGAGAGCAAGTCAAGAGTGGCGTCGACCCGCAGCCGCTCGGGCGCCAGGTAGAGCAGGTCAAGCTCGCCCGCGAGGAACTCGGCCTCCACCACCCGACGCTCGTCGAAGTCCTGCGTGGAGTTGATGAACCCGGCGCGCACACCCGCCGCCCGCAGCGCGTCCACCTGGTCCTGCATCAGCGCGATCAGCGGCGAGACGACGATGCCCGTGCCGGGTCTGACCAGGGACGGGATCTGGTAGCACAGCGACTTGCCACCGCCGGTCGGCATGAGCACGACGGCGTCCCCGCCGCCCACCACATGCTCGATGACGGCTTCCTGCTCACCGCGGAAGGCGTCATACCCGAACACCCGGTGCAGCGTGGCCAACGTCTCACTCTGCGTCACTACCATCTCGGCGACACCGCCCGTCCCACCCATCGTCATGCCCCCCGTACGTCGTCCCTCGACCACTGCCTCAACGATAGGGGCCCCCACCGACAGCATCCGGAGTTATCCACAGGCTCACCCCCGCGGTATGACCGCAGACGCCGCTGCCCGGCGCCCCCGAAGCCGGGGTGCCGGGCAGCGGCTCAGAAGGGACCAGGTCAGCGCACGAAGACTCCCGCCTGACCCGCCAGGTCCAGGAAGTACTGCGGTGCCACGCCCAGCACCAGCGTGACCGCCACGCCCACCCCGATCGCCGTCATCGTCAGGGGCGACGGGACGGCGACGGTCGGGCCCTCGGGCCTGGGCTCGCTGAAGAACATCAGGACGATCACGCGGATGTAGAAGAACGCCGCGATCGCCGACGAGATCACGCCGACCACGACCAGCGGGGCCGCGCCGCCCTCCGCCGCCGCCTTGAACACGGCGAACTTCCCGGCGAAGCCGCTGGTCAGCGGGATGCCCGCGAAGGCCAGCAGGAACACCGCGAAGACCGCCGCGACCAGCGGCGACCTACGGCCGAGACCGGCCCACTTGGACAGGTGCGTCGCCTCGCCGCCCGCGTCCCGCACCAGCGTGACCACCGCGAAGGCGCCGATCGTCACGAACGAGTACGCGGCCAGGTAGAACAGCACCGAGGAGACACCGTCCGGCGTGGTCGCGATGACACCGGCGAGGATGAAGCCCGCGTGGGCGATCGACGAGTACGCCAGCAGCCGCTTGATGTCGGTCTGGGTGATGGCGACGATCGCACCGCCGAGCATGGTGATGATCGCCACGCCCCACATCACCGGCCGCCAGTCCCAGCGCAGGCCCGGCAGCACCACGTACAGGATGCGCAGCAGCGCGCCGAACGCGGCCACCTTCGTCGCCGCCGCCATGAAGCCGGTCACCGGCGTCGGCGCGCCCTGGTACACATCCGGCGTCCACATGTGGAACGGCACCGCGCCCACCTTGAACAGCAGGCCCATCACGATCAGCCCGGAGCCGACGAGGAGCAGCGCGTCGTTGCCCATGGTGGACGCCAGCGCGGGCGTGACCTCGGGGACGGTGCCGTCGACGACCTGCGCGATCGTGCCGTACGACATCGACCCGGCGTAGCCGTACAGCAGGGCGATGCCGAACAGGGTGAACGCGGACGCGAACGCGCCCAGCAGGAAGTACTTGACCGCGGCCTCCTGCGACATCAGCCGCTTGCGGCGGGCCAGCGCGCACAGCAGGTACAGCGGCAGCGAGAAGACCTCCAGCGCCACGAAGAGCGTCAGCAGGTCGTTGGCCGCGGGGAACAGCAGCATCCCGGCGACCGCGAACATCAGCAGCGGGAACACCTCGGTGGTGGCGAACCCGGCCTTCACCGCGGCCTGTTCGCTCTCGCTGCCGGGCACCGACGCGGCCTGCGCCGCGAAGGAGTCGACCCGGTTGCCGTGCGCCTCCGGGTCGAGCCGCCGCTCGGCGAACGTGAACAGCGCGACCAGCGCCGCCAGCACGATGGTGCCCTGGAGGAACAGCGCCGGTCCGTCCACCGCGATGGCGCCCATCGCCGCGATGCGGGCCTTCGTGGTGCCGTACCCGTCGACCGCGAGGGCGACGACCGCGGCGAACGCGGCGGCCAGGGCCACCACGGCCACGAAGGTCTGGGCGTAGTAGCGGGACTTGCGCGGTACGAACGCCTCGATCAGCACGCCGATGATCGCCGCGCCCACGACGATCAGGGTGGGCGAGAGCTGCGCGTACTCGATCTTCGGCGCGTCGATCTTCGAGATCGGGTCGGCCGCCGTTGTCCACAGGCTGTGGACGGCTGTTGCGCTCACTTGGCCGCCTCCACGTCAGGCCGGGGATCCTTCTCCTGTACGTCCGACAAGGTCTGTTTGACCGCCGGGTTGACGATGTCCGTGACCGGCTTCGGGTAGACCCCCAGGACGATCAGCAGCACGACCAGCGGCGCGACGACGACCAGTTCCCGCACCCTGAGGTCGGGCATCTTGGCGACCTCGGCCTTCACCGGGCCGGTCATCGTCCGCTGGTAGAGGACGAGGGTGTACAGCGCGGCGAGCACGATGCCGAAGGTGGCGATGACGCCGACCGCCGGGTACCGCGAGAACGTGCCGACCAGCACCAGGAACTCGCTCACGAAGGGCGCCAGTCCCGGCAGCGACAGGGTCGCGAGTCCACCGATCAGGAACGTACCGGCGAGGACCGGGGCGACCTTCTGCACTCCGCCGTAGTCGGCGATGAGCCGCGAGCCGCGCCGGGAGATCAGGAACCCGGCGACCAGCATCAGCGCGGCGGTGGAGATGCCGTGGTTGACCATGTACAGCGTCGCGCCGGACTGGCCCTGGCTGGTCATCGCGAAGATGCCCAGGATGATGAAGCCGAAGTGCGAGATCGACGCGTACGCCACCAGGCGCTTGATGTCGCGCTGGCCGACGGCGAGCAACGCCCCGTAGATGATGCTGATCAGCGCCAGTACGAGGATGGCGGGCGTCGCCCACTTCGACGCCTCCGGGAACAGCCCGAGGCAGAAGCGGAGCATCGCGAAGGTGCCCACCTTGTCGACGACCGCGGTGATCAGCACGGCGACCGGGGCGGTGGACTCGCCCATGGCGTTGGGCAGCCAGGTGTGCAGCGGCCACAGCGGCGCCTTCACCGCGAAGGCGAAGAAGAAGCCGAGGAACAGCCAGCGCTCGGTGCTGGTCGCCATGTCCAGCTCGCCGCTCGCGCGGGCCTGCGCGATCTCCGGGAGCGAGAAGTTCCCGGCGACCACGTACAGGCCGATCACGGCCGCCAGCATGATCAGGCCACCGGCGAGGTTGTAGAGCAGGAACTTCACGGCGGCGTACGACCGCTGCGTGGACGCCACTTCCTCGCCGTGCTCGTGGGCACGGTCCCCGAAGCCTCCGATGAGGAAGTACATCGGGATGAGCATGGCCTCGAAGAAGATGTAGAAGAGGAAGACGTCGGTGGCCTCGAAGGAGATGATCACCATCGCCTCGACGGCCAGGATCAGCGCGAAGAAGCCCTGGGTGGGCCGCCACCGCTTGCTGCCGGTCTCCAGCGGGTCGGCGTCGTGCCAGCCCGCCAGGATGATGAACGGGATCAGGACGGCGGTCAGCGCGATCAGCGCGACCGCGATGCCGTCGACGCCCAGTTCGTAGCGGACCCCGAAGTCGGCGATCCAGGAGTGGGATTCGGTGAGCTGGTAGCGGTCGCCGTCCGGGTCGAAGCGGACCAGGACGGTGATGGCCAGCGCGAGCGTGGCCAGCGAGACGAGCAGGGCCAGCCACTTGGCGGTGGTGCGCCGCGCGGCCGGTACGGCCGCCGTGGCGACCGCCCCGAGCGCGGGCAGTACCGCCGTCGCTGTCAGCAGGGGAAAGGACATCGGTATCAGACCGCCCTCATCAGCAGGGTCGCGGCGACCAGGACCGCCGCACCGCCGAACATCGAGACCGCGTACGACCGCGCGAAGCCGTTCTGGAGCCTGCGCAGCCGTCCCGAGAGGCCGCCGACCGAGGCCGCCGTGCCGTTGACGACTCCGTCGACCAGGGTGTGGTCGACGTACACCAGGGAGCGGGTGAGGTGCTCGCCGCCGCGGACCAGGACGACGTGGTTGAAGTCGTCCTGGAGGAGGTCGCGGCGGGCGGCCCGGGTGAGCAGCGACCCGCGCGGGGCGACGGCCGGGACCGGGCGGCGCCCGTACTGCGCCCACGCGAGCGCGACGCCGATGACCATGCAGGCGACGGTCGCGGCGGTGACGGTGGCGGCGCTGATCGGCGCGTGCCCGTGGTCGTGGCCGGTGACGGGCTCCAGCCAGTGCAGGAAGCGGTCGCCGATGCTGAAGAACGCGCCGCCCGCGACCGAGCCGACCGCCAGGACGATCATCGGTACCGTCATGACCTTGGGCGACTCGTGCGGGTGCGGCGGGGTGTACTCGCCGCGGGTCTCGGCGGCGGGCTCCACGCTCGGCTCCGCCAGGGACGGCGTCGGGGCGTTGCGCCAGCGCTCCTCACCGAAGAACGTCATCAGCATCACGCGCGTCATGTAGTACGCGGTGATGGCCGCGCCCAGCAGGGCGACGGAGCCGAGGATCCAGCCCTCGGTGCCGCCCTTGGCGAATGCCGCCTCGATGATCTTGTCCTTGGAGAAGAAGCCGGACAGGCCGGGGAAGCCGATGATCGCGAGGTAGCCGAGGCCGAAGGTGACGAAGGTGACCGGCATGTACTTGCGCAGGCCGCCGTAGCGGCGCATGTCGACCTCGTCGTTCATGCCGTGCATCACCGAACCGGCGCCGAGGAACAGCCCGGCCTTGAAGAAGCCGTGCGTCACCAGGTGCATGATCGCGAAGACGTAGCCGATGGGGCCGAGGCCAGCGGCGAGGACCATGTAGCCGATCTGCGACATCGTCGAACCGGCGAGAGCCTTCTTGATGTCGTCCTTCGCGCAACCGACGATCGCACCGAACAGCAGCGTGACCGCGCCGACGATGGTGACGACGAGCTGCGCGTCCGGCGCGGCGTTGAAGATCGCTCCGGAGCGGACGATCAGGTACACGCCCGCGGTGACCATCGTCGCGGCGTGGATCAGCGCGGAGACCGGCGTCGGGCCCTCCATCGCGTCCCCGAGCCAGGACTGGAGCGGCACCTGGGCGGACTTGCCGCACGCGGCGAGCAGCAGCATCAGGCCGATCGCGGTGAGGTTGCCCTCGGAGGTCTCCCCCACGCTGTCCAGCACCGGCCCGAAGGCGAAGGTGCCGAAGGTGGTGAACATCAGCATGATCGCGATGGACAGGCCCATGTCGCCGACGCGGTTGACCAGGAACGCCTTCTTCGCGGCGGTCGCGGCGCTGGGCTTGTGCTGCCAGAAGCCGATGAGCAGGTAGGAGGCGAGACCGACGCCCTCCCAGCCCACGTACAGCAGCAGGTAGTTGTCGGCGAGGACGAGCAGCAGCATCGCCGCGAGGAACAGGTTCAGGTAGCCGAAGAAGCGGCGGCGCCGCTCGTCGTGCTCCATGTACCCGACCGAGTACAGGTGGATCAGCGAGCCGACGCCGGTGATCAGCAGCACGAACGTCATCGAGAGCTGGTCGAGGCGGAAGGCGACGTCGGCCTGGAAGCCCTCGACGGGGATCCAGCTGAAGAGGTGCTGCGTCAGCGTCCGTTCCTCGGCGCCCTTGCCGAGCAGGTCGCCGAAGAGGACGAGGCCGATCCCGAAGGAGACGGCGGCGAGCGCGGTGCCGAGCCAGTGGCCGACGGCGTCGAGCCGACGGCCGCCGCACAGCAGGACGGCCGCTCCGAGCAGGGGCGCCGCGACCAGCAGCGCAATCAGGTTCTCCACGATTCTTCCGACCCCTTACAGCTTCATCAGGCTGGCGTCGTCGACCGAGGCCGAGTGCCGGGCGCGGAACACCGAGACGATGATCGCGAGCCCGACCACGACCTCCGCGGCGGCGACGACCATCGTGAAGAAGGCGATGATCTGGCCGTCGAGGTTGCCGTGCATCCGGGAGAACGCGACGAACGCGAGGTTGCAGGCGTTGAGCATCAGCTCCACGCACATGAACAGCACGATCGCGTTCCGCCTGATCAGCACGCCGGTGGCGCCGATCGTGAACAGCAGGGCCGCGAGATAGAGGTAGTTGACCGGGTTCACTTCGATGCCTCCTCGGCCCGCTTGAAGGTCGCCGGTTCGATCGCGGCCCGCTCCAGGCGCTCCTCGGCCCGCTGCTCCAGCGCCCGCAGGTCGTTGAGCGCGTCCGTGGAGACGTCCCGGATCTGGCCGCGCTCCCGCAGCGTCTTGCTGACCGTCAGCTCGGACGGGGTGCCGTCCGGGAGCAGACCGGCGATGTCCACGGCGTTGTGCCGGGCGTAGACGCCGGGGGCGGGCAGCGGCGGCAGGTGCTTGCCCCCGCGCACGCGCTGCTGGGCCAGCTCCCGCTGGGTCTTGGCGCGCTCGGTGCGCTCGCGGTGGGTGAGCACCATCGCGCCGACCGCCGCCGTGATCAGCAGGGCGCCGGTCAGTTCGAAGGCGAAGACGTACTTCGTGAAGATGAGGGACGCCAGACCCTCCACGTTGCCGCCCGCGTTCGCCGTGGCGAGGCCGTTGAACTCGCTCAGGGAGGCGTTGCCGATGCCGCCGACGAGCAGGACGCCGAAGCCGAGGCCGCACAGCAGGGCCACCCAGCGCTGGCCCTTGATGGTCTCCTTCAGGGAGTCCGCCGCGGTGACACCGACCAGCATCACCACGAAGAGGAAGAGCATCATGATCGCGCCGGTGTAGACGACGATCTGCACGATGCCGAGGAAGTAGGCGCCGTTGGCGAGGTAGAACACCGCCAGGATGATCATGGTCCCGGCGAGGCAGAGCGCGCTGTGCACGGCCTTCTTCATGAAGACGGTGGCCAGGGCGCCGAGCACGGCGACGGTGCCGAGGATCCAGAACTGGACCGCCTCCCCGGTGGAGGTGGAGTACGCGGCGAGCTGCCCGGTCATCGGCCGATCACCTCCTGGGACGCCGGTTCCTCCGCGCCGGAGGTGGCGGCGGCCTCCTGCGGGGCCTCCCCCTTGGAGACGGCGGGCTGCCGGACCGTGCCGGGCGCGGCCTCGGTGACCAGGTCCCGGTAGTAGTCCTGCTCGTCCATGCCCGGGTAGATCGCGTGCGGGCTGTCGACCATGCCCTCCTCAAGACCGGCGAGCAGTTGCTCCTTGGTGTAGATGAGGTTGGCGCGGCTGGAGTCGGCCAGCTCGAACTCGTTGGTCATCGTCAACGCGCGCGTGGGGCACGCCTCGATGCACAGGCCGCACAGGATGCAGCGGGCGTAGTTGATCTGGTAGACGCGGCCGTACCGCTCGCCCGGGGAGTAGCGCTCCTCCTCGGTGTTGTCCGCGCCCTCGACGTAGATCGCGTCGGCCGGGCAGGCCCAGGCGCACAGCTCGCAGCCCACGCACTTCTCCAGGCCGTCCGGATGGCGGTTGAGCTGGTGCCGTCCGTGGAACCGTGGGGCGGTGGTCTTCTGCTGCTCGGGGTACTGCTCGGTCAGCCGCTTCTTGAACATGGCCTTGAAGGTCACGCCGAAACCGGCCACGGGGTTCATGAACCCGGGCTTCGTCTGCCCGGCCTCCTGGGGCTCCTCAGCCATCGGACGCCTCCTTTCCATCCAGAGATCCGTCACTGGCAGTATCCGGCCCACCACTGACAATCAACTCCCGCTCGCGGCGCGGGCGACGCCTGGGCACCGGCGGAAGCTCCTGCCCCGGCATGGGCGGCACCGGGAACCCGCCCGCCATCGGGTCGAAGCCGGGCGGTGCGGCGGGCGCTTCCTGCTCCGCCTTGCCGCGGTCGCGGAACATGTCCGCGACGAAGGACAGCAGCAGTACGACGAGCACGCCGCCGCCGACGTAGAGGGCGATGTCGGTGAAGTCGTAGTTCTCGTTCCGCAGGGTCCGCACGGTGGCGACGAGCATCAACCAGACCAGGGAGACCGGGATGAGGACCTTCCAACCGAGCTTCATGAGCTGGTCGTAGCGGACCCGGGGCAGGGAGCCGCGCAGCCAGATGAAGAAGAACAGCAGCAGCTGCACCTTCAGGACGAACCAGAGCATCGGCCACCAGCCGTGGTTGGCGCCCTCCCAGAAGGTGCTGACCGGCCAGGGCGCCCGCCAGCCGCCCAGGAAGAGCGTCGTGGCCACCGCCGACACCGTGATCATGTTCGCGTACTCGGCGAGCATGAACATCGCGAACTTGATCGACGAGTACTCGGTGTTGAAGCCGCCGACCAGGTCGCCCTCGGACTCCGGCATGTCGAACGGGGCGCGGTTGACCTCGCCGACCATCGTCACGATGTAGATCAGGAAGGAGACCGGCAGCAGGATCACGTACCAGCGGTCCGCCTGCGCCTCGACGATCGTGGAGGTTGACATCGACCCCGAGTAGAGGAAGACGGAGGCGAAGGCGGCGCCCATGGCGATCTCGTAGGAGATCATCTGCGCGCAGGAGCGCAGACCGCCGAGCAGCGGATAGGTGGAGCCGGAGCTCCAGCCCGCCAGCACGATGCCGTAGATGCCGACCGAGGCGACCGCGAGGATGTAGAGCATCGCGATCGGCAGGTCCGTGAGCTGCATCGTGGTGCGCTGGCCGAAGATCGAGATCTCGTTCCCGGCCGGGCCGAAGGGGATCACCGCGATCGCCATGAAGGCCGGTACGGTCGCGACGATCGGCGCGAGGACGTAGACCGCCTTGTCGGCGCGGCGGACGATCAGGTCCTCCTTCAGCATCAGTTTGATGCCGTCGGCGAGCGACTGGAGCAGACCCCAGGGGCCGTGCCGGTTGGGGCCGACGCGCAGCTGCATCCAGGCGACGACCTTGCGTTCCCAGACGATGGCGAACAGCACTGAGACCAGTACGAAGGCGAAGCAGAAGACCGCCTTGATGAGGGTCAGCCACCAGGGGTCGGTGCCGAACAGCGAGAGATCCTCGGCAGCCTGGTACGGGCTCATGCCTCCACCTCCTTGAGGGCGTCGGCGGCGTCGGTCGCCGGGCCGATGCGGACGAGCGAGCCGGGCCGGGCGCCGGTGTCGGAGGCGACGCCGCCGCCGACGGAGTTCAGCGGCAGCCAGACCACGCGGTCGGGCATCTCGGTGATCTCCAGCCGGAGTTCGACCGTTCCGGCGGGGCCGGTCACGGCGACCGTGCCGCCGTCCTCGACGCCCGCCTCGGCGGCCGTGGCGGGCGACACGCGCGCGTGGGCGGCGTGCCGGGTCCCGGCGAGCGCCTCGTCGCCCTCCTGGAGGACGCCCTGGTCGAGCAGCAGCCGGTGCCCGGCGAGGACGGCCTCCCCGGCGGCCGGACGCGGCAGCCCGCCCGCCGTCTCCAGCGGATCGGTGGCCCTGGGCCCGTCCCAGGCGCCGAGCCGGTCCAGCTCGGCGCGCACGGTCCGCAGGTCCGGCAGGCCCAGGTGGACGTCCATGGCGTCGGCCAGCATCTGGAGCACCCGCGCGTCGGCGTTCAGCCTGCGCGGGGTGTGCTCGGGCTTGAGCGCGGCCTCGAAGAAGCGTGCCCTGCCCTCCCAGTTGAGGAAGGCGCCCGCCTTCTCCGCGACCGCGGCGACGGGCAGGACGACGTCCGCGAGTTCCGTGACCTCACTGGGCCGCAGTTCGAGCGAGACCACGAACCCGGCCTCGGCGAGCGCCTCACGCGCGCGTGCCGGATCGGGCAGGTCGGCGACCTCCACCCCGGCGACCAGCAGCGCCTGCAGTTCGCCGGTGGCGGCGGCCTCGATGATCTGCCCGGTGTCACGGCCGTAGCTGTGCGGCAGGTCCGCGACGCCCCAGACGGCGGCGACCTCCTCCCGCGCGCGCGGGTCGGTCGCCGGACGCCCGCCCGGCAGCAGCGACGGCAGCGCGCCCGCCTCGATGGCGCCGCGCTCCCCGGCCCGCCGCGGGATCCACACCAACTGCGCGCCGGTCGCGGACGCGGCCCGTACGGCGGCGGTGAGACCGCCCTTCACGGCGGCCAGCCGCTCACCGACGACGATCACCGCGCCCTCGGCGCGCAGCGCCTCCGCGGCGACCGCACCGTCGTTCTCCAGACCGACACCGCCCGCCAGCGCGTCCAGCCACTCGGTCTCCGTGCCGGGAGCGGCCGGGAGCAGTGTGCCGCCCGCCTTCTCCAGGCCCCGGGTGGCGTGCGTGGCCAGCGAGAACACCCGCTGCCCGTGCTTGCGCCACGCCTTGCGCAGCCGCAGGAAGACGCCGGGCGCCTCCTCCTCCGACTCGAAGCCGACCAGCAGTACGGCGGGCGCCTTCTCCAGCGCCGTGTACGTGACGCCCGTACCGTCGAGGTCGCGGCCGCGCCCGGCGACGCGCGCGGCGAGGAAGTCGGCCTCCTCGCCGCTGTGCACGCGCGCGCGGAAGTCGATGTCGTTGGTGTCGAGCGCCACCCGCGCGAACTTGCTGTACGCGTAGGCGTCCTCGACGGTGAGCCGCCCGCCGGTCAGCACACCGGTGCGGCCCCGCGAGGCCAGCAGGCCCTGCGCGGCGATCTGGAGCGCGTCCGGCCAGGACGCCGCCTCCAGCTCACCCTCGGCGTTGCGCACCAGGGGCGTCTCCAGGCGGTCCTTCTGCTGGGCGTACCGGAAGGCGAAGCGTCCCTTGTCGCAGATCCACTCCTCGTTGACCTCGGGCTCGTTGGCGGCGAGCCGCCGCATCACCTTGCCGCGCCGGTGGTCGGTGCGGGTCGCGCACCCTCCGGAGCAGTGCTCGCACACCGACGGCGAGGAGATCAGGTCGAAGGGGCGGGAGCGGAACCGGTACGCCGCCGAGGTGAGGGCGCCGACCGGGCAGATCTGGATGGTGTTGCCGGAGAAGTACGACTCGAACGGGTCGCCCTCGCCGGTGCCGACCTGCTGGAGCGCGCCCCGCTCCAGCAGCTCGATCATCGGGTCGCCCGCGACCTGGTTGGAGAAGCGGGTGCAGCGGGCGCACAGCACGCACCGCTCCCGGTCGAGCAGCACCTGGCTGGAGATCGGGACGGGCTTGGCGAAGGTGCGCTTCTTGCCGTCGAAGCGGGACTCGGCGTTGCCGTGCGACATCGCCTGGTTCTGCAGCGGGCACTCGCCGCCCTTGTCGCAGACGGGGCAGTCCAGCGGGTGGTTGATGAGCAGCAGCTCCATCACACCCTTCTGGGCCTTCTCCGCGACCGGCGAGCTGAGCTGCGTCTTGACGACCATGCCGTCGGTGCAGGTGATGGTGCAGGACGCCATCGGCTTGCGCTGGCCCTCGACCTCGACGATGCACTGGCGGCAGGCGCCCGCCGGGTCGAGGAGGGGGTGGTCGCAGAACCGGGGGATCTCGATGCCGAGCTGTTCGGCGGCCCGGATGACCAGGGTGCCCTTGGGCACGCTGACCTCGGCGCCGTCGATCGTCAGCGTCACGAGGTCTTCCGGGGGGAGGGCCGCCTCGCCCCCGCCGGAGGGAGCGCTGGTGGTCACTGTCATGCGTTCACCTCCGTACGGTGGTCGGCCCAGGCCGTCGACCTGGCCGGGTCGAAGGGGCAGCCACGGCCCGTGATGTGCTGCTCGTACTCCTCACGGAAGTACTTCAGCGAGGAGAAGATCGGCGCGGCGGCGCCGTCGCCGAGGGCGCAGAACGCCTTGCCGTTGATGTTGTCGGCGATGTCGTTCAGCTTGTCGAGGTCGGACATCTGGCCCTTCCCGGCCTCGATGTCGCGCATCAACTGCACCAGCCAGTACGTGCCCTCGCGGCAGGGCGTGCACTTGCCGCAGGACTCGTGGGCGTAGAACTCGGTCCAGCGCGTCACCGCCCGCACCACGCAGGTCGTCTCGTCGAAGCACTGGAGCGCCTTCGTGCCGAGCATGGAACCGGCGGCGCTCACCCCCTCGTAGTCGAGGGGGACGTCGAGGTGCTCGTCGGTGAACATCGGGGTCGAGGAGCCGCCCGGGGTCCAGAACTTCAGCCGGTGGCCCGGCCTCATGCCGCCGCCCATCTCCAGCAGCTGGCGCAGGGTGATGCCGAGCGGGCCCTCGTACTGGCCGGGGTTGGCGACGTGGCCGCTGAGCGAGTAGAGCGTGAAGCCCGGGGACTTCTCGCTGCCCATCGACCTGAACCACTCCTTGCCGTTTTTCATGATGGCGGGAACTGATGCGATCGACTCGACGTTATTCACCACAGTCGGGCACGCGTAGAGGCCCGCGACCGCAGGAAAGGGGGGACGGAGCCGCGGTTGCCCACGGCGGCCTTCGAGCGAGTCGAGCAGTGCGGTCTCCTCACCGCAGATGTACGCGCCAGCGCCCGCGTGCACGGTGAGTTCGAGATCGAGGCCGCTACCGAGGACGTTCTTGCCCAGGTAGCCAGCCGCGTAGGCCTCGCTCACGGCCGCGTGCAACCGCCGCAGCACAGGGACCACTTCACCGCGCAGATAGATAAAGGCATGGGAAGACCTGATGGCATAACAGGCGATGACAATGCCCTCGATGAGGCTATGCGGGTTCGCGAAGAGGAGCGGAATGTCCTTGCACGTTCCGGGCTCCGACTCGTCGGCGTTGACAACTAGATAGTGCGGCTTTCCATCCCCCTGGGGAATGAACTGCCACTTCATTCCGGTGGGGAATCCCGCGCCGCCGCGCCCGCGCAGCCCGGAGTCCTTGACGTACGCGATCACGTCGTCGGGCGACATGGCCAGCGCCTTGCGGAGTCCCTCGTATCCCTCGTGCCTTCGGTACACGTCCAGCGTCCAGGACCTGTCCTCGTCCCAGAAGGCCGACAGCACGGGTGCGAGCAGCTTCTCGGGGCTGGTGTCTTTCAGCTCGGGTGCCAAGGTCATCACTCCCCCTCCTCGTCGACGGGCCCCGCCGGGTGGGAGGGGTCGGAGGCCGATGTGTCCTGCGGCGCGTCATGCGAACTGAGGTGCTCGGCGGGCGACGGCTCGTGCACCTTGTCCTGCGGCTCGCCGTGGGCTCCGGCGTCCCGCGGGTGCACGACCCGCGCGGGTGCCGCCTCGCCCTTGGCGATCTTGAGGCCGATCAGTGAGGCGGGTCCCGCGCTCACGGATGCCTCGGCCGCGCCGTCCCGCTCGTCGGGGAAGCCCGCCAGGATCCGGGCGGTCTCCTTGAAGGTGCACAGCGGCGCCCCGCGCGTGGGCGTGACCTGGCTCCCGGAGCGCAGGTCGTCCACGAGGCGCTTGGCGCTCTCCACGTCCTGGTTGTCGAAGAACTCCCAGTTGACCATCACGACCGGCGCGTAGTCGCAGGCCGCGTTGCACTCGATGTGCTCCAGGGTGACCTTGCCGTCGTCGGTGGTCTCGCCGTTGCCGACGCCGAGGTGCTCCTGGAGCGCCTCGAAGATCGCGTCTCCGCCCATCACCGCGCACAGGGTGTTGGTGCACACCCCGACCTGGTAGTCACCGCTCGGCCTGCGCCGGTACATGGTGTAGAAGGTGGCGACGGCGGTGACCTCGGCGGTGGTCAGGTCGAGCATGTCCGCGCAGAACTGCATCCCGGTGCGCGTGACATGGCCCTCCTCCGACTGCACGAGGTGCAGCATCGGCAGGAGGGCGGACCGGGAGTCGGGGTAGCGGGCGATGATCTCGCGCGCGTCCCGCTCCAGCCGGGTGCGGACGTCGTCCGGGTAGTCGGGTGCGGGCAGTTCGGGCATACCCAGGCTGACGCCCCGCTCCGAAGAAGAGGTGGTCACCGGTCGACGCCTCCCATCACGGGGTCGATGGACGCGACGGCGACGATGACGTCGGCGACCTGGCCGCCCTCGCACATCGCCGCCATGGCCTGCAGGTTGGTGAAGGACGGGTCGCGGAAGTGGACCCGGTAGGGGCGGGTGCCGCCGTCGGAGACGGCGTGGACGCCGAGTTCGCCCTTGGGTGACTCGACCGCCGCGTACGCCTGTCCCGGCGGGACGCGGAAGCCCTCGGTCACCAGCTTGAAGTGGTGGATCAGGGCCTCCATGGAGGTGCCCATGATCTTCTTGATGTGGTCCAGGGAGTTGCCGAGTCCGTCCGGTCCCAGGGCGAGCTGGGCGGGCCAGGCGATCTTCTTGTCGGCGACCATCACCGGTCCGGGCTCAAGCCGGTCCAGGCACTGCTCGACGATCCTGAGCGACTGGCGCATCTCCTCCAGCCGGATCAGGAAGCGACCGTAGGCGTCGCAGGTGTCGGCGGTCGGGACCTCGAAGTCGAAGGTCTCGTAGCCGCAGTACGGCTGCGCCTTGCGCAGGTCGTGCGGCAGGCCGGTGGAGCGCAGCATCGGGCCGGTGACGCCGAGGGCCATGCAGCCCGCGAGGTCGAGGTAGCCGATGTCCTGCATACGGGCCTTGAAGATGGGGTTCCCGGTGGCGAGCTTGTCGTACTCGGGGAGGTTCTTCTTCATCTTCTTCACGAACTCGCGGATCTGGTCCACCGCGCCGGGCGGCAGGTCCTGGGCGAGTCCGCCGGGCCGGATGTACGCGTGGTTCATCCGCAGGCCCGTGATCAGCTCGTAGATGTCGAGAATCATTTCACGATCGCGGAATCCGTAGATCATGATCGTGGTGGCGCCGAGTTCCATGCCGCCGGTGGCGATGCACACCAGGTGCGAGGAGAGCCGGTTCAGCTCCATCAGGAGCACCCGGATGAGGGTGGCGCGGTCGGGGACCTGGTCCTCGATGCCGAGGAGCTTCTCGACGGCGAGGCAGTAGCCGGTCTCGTTGAAGAACGACGTCAGGTAATCCATGCGCGTGACGAAGGTGGTGCCCTGCGTCCACGTGCGGTACTCGAGGTTCTTCTCGATGCCGGTGTGCAGGTAGCCGATGCCGCAGCGGGCCTCGGTGACCGTCTCGCCCTCGATCTCCAGGATGAGGCGGAGCACTCCGTGGGTGGAGGGGTGCTGGGGTCCCATGTTGACGACGATGCGCTCGTCGTCGGCGCGGGCCGCGGACTGGACGACCTCGTCCCAGTCGCCGCCGGTGACCGTGTAGACGGTGCCTTCGGTGGTCTCCCGGGGGAGGCGTGGGAAGTGCTCATGAGTACGACCTCCGCTGGTCCGGAGCCGGGATCTGGGCGCCCTTGTACTCGACGGGGATGCCGCCGAGGGCGTAGTCCTTGCGCTGTGGGTGGCCCTGCCAGTCGTCCGGCATCATGATCCGCGTCAGGGCCGGGTGACCGTCGAAGACGATGCCGAAGAAGTCGTAGGTCTCGCGCTCGTGCCAGTCGTTCGTCGGGTAGACGTCGACCAGGGACGGGATGTGGGGATCGGCGTCCGGGGCGCTGACCTCCAGGCGGATCAGCCGGTTGTGGGTGATCGAGCGCAGGTGGTAGACGGCGTGCAGCTCGCGGCCCTTGTCGTGCGGGTAGTGGACGCCGCTGACGCCCGTGCACAGTTCGAAGCGCAGGGCGGGGTCGTCGCGCAGGGTGCGGGCGACGCGGACCAGGTGCTCGCGTTCGATGTGGAAGGTGAGTTCGCCGCGGTCGACGACCGTCTTCTCGATGGCGTTGTCCGGCAGGAGGCCCTGTTCCTCCAGGGCGCCCTCCAGCTCGTCGGCGACCTCGTCGAACCAGCCGCCGTAGGGGCGGGTGGACGGTCCCGGGAGCCGTACCGAGCGGACCAGGCCGCCGTAGCCGGAGGTGTCGCCGCCGTTGTTGGCGCCGAACATGCCGCGCTGGACGCGGATCTCCTCGCCCCCCTGGCCACGCTGGCCGGGGAGGTTGGAGGCGCTGAGGTCCTTCTCCGGATTGACCTCGCCGCCGGTGGCGTCGCTCATCGCAGCAGCCCCTTCATCTCGATCGTCGGCAGGGCCTTGAGCGCCGCTTCCTCCGCCTCGCGGGCCGCTTCCTCCGCGTTCACGCCGAGCTTGGAGTGCTGGATCTTGTGGTGGAGCTTGAGGATGGCGTCCATCAGCATCTCCGGGCGCGGCGGGCAGCCGGGGAGGTAGATGTCGACGGGGACGACGTGGTCGACGCCCTGGACGATGGCGTAGTTGTTGAACATGCCGCCCGAGGAGGCGCACACGCCCATGGAGATCACCCACTTGGGGTTCGGCATCTGGTCGTAGACCTGCCGCAGCACCGGCGCCATCTTCTGGCTGACCCGGCCCGCGACGATCATCAGGTCCGCTTGGCGGGGTGAGCCGCGGAAGACCTCCATGCCGAAGCGCGCGAGGTCGTACCGCCCGGCGCCGGTGGTCATCATCTCGATGGCACAACAGGCGAGGCCGAAGGTGGCGGGGAAGACCGACGACTTGCGCACCCAGCCCGCAGCCTGCTCGACGGTGGTCAGCAGGAATCCGCTCGGCAGCTTTTCTTCCAGTCCCATGACGTTAGGCCCCTCAGTCCCATTCCAGGCCGCCGCGCCGCCACACGTAGGCGTAGGCGACGAAGACGGTGAGCACGAAGAGCAGCATCTCCACGAGCCCGAACACACCCAGGGCGTCGAAGGTGACGGCCCACGGGTAGAGGAAGACGATCTCGATGTCGAAGACGATGAAGAGCATCGCCGTCAGGTAGTACTTGATGGGGAAACGCCCGCCGCCGGCCGGCGTGGGGGTCGGCTCGATACCGCATTCGTAGGCTTCGAGCCTGGCCCGGTTGTACCGCTTTGGACCGATCAGCGTGGCCATGACCACGGAGAAGATCGCAAAGCCTGCCCCGAGGGCTCCCAGTACGAGGATGGGCGCATACGCGTTCACCGCTCCTCGCTCCTCTCAGTCGGCACTGACTGCTGGCGGTTCACCGGACCCGCATCCGCCCCGTCAGTCCCACAAACCCCGTCTGTCCCGGCGAAGATCGAGAACATGTGAAGCAGGTCACAAGCCCAGTTGCCTCGCATCTTATGCCCGTGGCTCTGTGATCTGCGACACGGGGTATTACACAACCTTTGTGATCTCCACCACCTGACGAAGGATCATGAAGTCGGATGAGCGGTGATCTTCGCACGCGAAGCGTCCGAGTGATCACCAGAGGTGACATTTTCGCAAGTCAGCGCAGCTCGGAGGGGGTGTCTCCATATCAAGATGGTTCCGCTACATGCAAATTGGAGTTGGACGGGGGGCGCTGATAGTGGCCCTCGTTCACATCTCGACGAGATCACACGGGCGGGTGTGGACACGTGCACGCGTTCACGAAGTCACCCGCCCCCGACAACACGACCGGCACCACCCTCACCACCCACCCTCACCACCCACCCTGACCGCCCACCCCGACCGCCCACCTCGGCGCACACGCGAGACGCGACCGCCGCGGAAACCGTTCCGTGACCTCCGCCACATTCACAAGAGGGGGAGGAAAAGCGGACTTGGCCAACGGACGCAACGAGTGGTAGGCCGCGGGCAATTCGGGCGTAACGACGAAAGCCCATGATCACAGGCTTGATCACCCGCGTCCGCAATGTCCGTTACGGCGTCAATAAAGGGCGACACGCCCGGCGTTCGAGGGGCCCGTTGAACAACTGTGGCGCACCACACGTTTCTTGTAGGTATGGAGGAGCCCCTGATACCGGTTGGTTTCATGTCCCACACCGCTCACATACCCAGCCACCGGAAACCCCGCCGCAACGCGTCCTCGAAGATCGCGATGCGGGCCGGAGTTGCCGGTGGCATCCTCAGCACCGTGGCAGTGGCCAGCGCGTCGGCCGCGGCGAACGCCGCCGAGCCGGTCACGCAGACCCTGGAACTGCCCGTCCTGACGGCCGACCTGGCCGCTCAGGTCGCCGAGTCCGCGGACGCCACCCAACTGGCCGCCGCGAACTACGAGCTGGAGGCCGAGCGAGACGCGGCCGCCGCGAGGGCCGCGAAGGAGGCCAAGGCCGACCTCGCCGAGGCGAAGCGCAAGGCCGAGGCCAAGAAGAAGGCCGCGGAGGCCGCCCGCAAGGCCGCCGCGGAGCGCGCCGCCCGCGACGCCGAGCGCGTCACCCTCACCGCAAGCGCCGACACCGGCACCACCGCCTCCGCCTCCGCCTCCGCGCCCGCCAGCGGCAGCGTGGCGACGGTCATCTCCTTCCTCAAGGCACAGTTGGGCGACGCCTACGTCATGGGCGCCACCGGCCCCAACGCCTGGGACTGCTCCAGCCTCGTCCAGGCCGCCTTCCGCCAGGTCGGCGTGGACCTCCCGCGCGTCTCGCAGGACCAGTCGATGGTCGGCACCGAGGTCTCCCTCTCCGCCCTCCAGGTCGGCGACATCCTGTACTGGGGCGGCAAGGGCTCGGCGTACCACACGGGCGTCTACATCGGTAACGGCCAGTACCTGGACGCGGCCAACCCCTCCAAGGGCGTCGTCATCCAGGACCTCTCCGGCTACCCGGCGTCGGGCGCGGTACGGGTGCTCTGACCCACGGGACACACGCGCCACCACGCGCGCGTCGGCGCCCCACCAGGCGCCACGGGAAAGGGCCGCAGCCGCTCGGGGGCAGCGGCCCTTCCGCCGTACCGCTGGTTGCGTCCGGCCGGTCGGCCCCAGCACCCTCTTGCCCGACGGTCCCGCCACGGTGGCGTGACCGCGGGAGAGAGAAGGAGGGGCGGCGATGCCCAGCGTGTTCCTGCAGGGGCGGCCCGTCGAGTCCTACCCGCCGCTGGCGCCCGAGGCCCGGCGCGGGGCGGTGCGGCGGATCACCGAGGTCGGTGAGCGGGTGCTGCACAAGCCCTGCCGGGACGTCACCGAGTTCGGTCCCGACCTCGCCGCGCTCCTCGACGACATGTTCCTCACGATGTACGTCGCCGAGGGCGCCGGGCTGGCGGCGAATCAGGTCGGCGTTGACCTGCGGCTGTTCGTCTACGACTGCCCGGACGACGACGGTGTCCGACATGTCGGGCACGTCGTGAACCCGGTGCTCGACCCGCTGGACCCGGCCGGGCGGCGGCTGGTCGACGACAGCGAGGGCTGTCTGTCGGTGCCGGGCGCGACCATGGCGGTGCCGCGTCCGGACCGGGCCGTCGTGCGCGGGTACGACAAGGACGGCGCGCCGCTCGTCATCGAGGGCACGGGCTACTTCGCGCGGTGCCTCGCGCACGAGACCGACCACGTGAACGGGCAGGTGTACCTGGACCGGCTCTCCGCGCGGGAGCGGAAGGAAGCGCTGCGGCAGGCCGCGGACCGGCGGGACGAGGTGTTCGCCCGCCGGGCCGCCAACGTCGAGGCGCTCACGGCGTAGGGACCCGGACCACCCGGGTCCGGTTCACGCCTTCGGGGCCACCTTGCTCAGGCCGTTGATGATGCGGTCCATCGCGTCGCCGCCCGTGGGGTCGGTGAGGTTGGCGAGGAGCTTCAGGGTGAACCGCATCAGCATCGGGTGGGTCAGGCCGCGCTGGGCGGCGATCTGCATGACCTTCGGGTTGCCGATGAGCTTCACGAAGGCGCGGCCGAGGGTGTAGTAGCCGCCGTAGGTGTCCTTGAGCACGCGCGGGTAGCGCTGGAGCGCGGCCTCCCGCTGGGCCGGAGTCGCCCGCGCGTGCGCCTGGACGATGACGTCGGCGGCGAGCTGGCCGGACTCCATGGCGTACGCGATGCCCTCGCCGTTGAAGGGGTTCACGAGCCCGCCCGCGTCGCCGACGAGGAGCAGCCCGCGCGTGTAGTGCGGCTGGCGGTTGAAGGCCATCGGGAGGGCGGCGCCGCGGATCGGGCCGGTCATGTTGTCGGGGGTGTAGCCCCAGTCCTCCGGCATGGACGCGCACCACGCCTTCAGCACCTCGCGCCAGTCCAGCTCCTTGAAGGAGTCGGAGGTGTTCAGGACGCCCAGGCCGACGTTGGACGTGCCGTCGCCCATGCCGAAGATCCAGCCGTAGCCGGGCAGGAGGCGGTCCTGGGGGCCGCGGCGGTCCCAGAGTTCCAGCCAGGACTCCAGGTAGTCGTCCTCGTGGCGCGAGGAGGTGAAGTACGTGCGGACGGCGACGCCCATCGGGCGGTCCTCGCGGCGGTGCAGGCCCATCGCCAGGGAGAGCCGGGTGGAGTTGCCGTCGGCCGCGACGACGAGGGGCGCGTGGAAGGTGACCTCGCGCTTCTCCTCGCCCAGTTTGGCGTGCACGCCGGTGATCCGGCCGGTGCGGGCGTCGACGATCGGGGCGCCGACGTTGCAGCGCTCGTGCAGCCGGGCGCCCGCCTTCTGGGCCTGCCGGGCGAGCTGCTCGTCGAAGTCGTCGCGCTTGCGGACGAGGCCGTAGTCGGGGAAGGACGCGAGGTCCGGCCAGTCGAGCTGGAGGCGGACGCCGCCGCCGATGATGCGCAGGCCCTTGTTGCGCAGCCAGCCCGCTTCCTCCGAGATGTCGATGCCCATCGCCACGAGCTGCTTGACCGCGCGCGGGGTGAGACCGTCGCCGCAGACCTTCTCCCGGGGAACTCGGTCTTCTCCAGCAGCAGGACGTTCAGCCCCGCCTTGGCCAGGTGGTAGGCCGTGGTGGATCCGGCCGGACCCGCGCCCACGACGATCACATCAGCGGTGTTGTCCGTCAGAGACTCGGCCACGGCGGGATCTCCCCAAGTTCGAAATCGGTGTGCCGACCGGCACTGGACATGGGCAGTCTATTCAGCAGAATTGATCACCCGGCTGAAGGGCTGCCCTCGTGAACCGAACTCTCCCCGTAGTGCGGCTGCGCGTTCCCACCGACGAGGACGCCGTCGCCTGGCACCGGGTCTTCGACCACCCGGACGTCATGGAGTTCCACGGCGGCCGGTCCGCGGAGCTGTCCGTCTACGAGGAGCTGACCGCCCGCCAGCGCCGCCACGACGCCGAGTACGGCTTCTGCCTGTGGACCGTGCTGGACGAGCAGGACCGGGTCATCGGCTTCACCGGCGCGCAGCCGTGGCCGTGGGAGTGGGGGCCCACGGGGGAGATCGAGATCGGCTGGCGGCTCGGGCGGGAGCACTGGGGCAAGGGGTACGTGACCGCTGCCGCGCGGGAGACGCTGGAGCGGGTGCGGGCGGCGGGGGTGTCCGACGTCGTGGCGATGGTCAACGCCCGGAACGCGCGGTCCATAGCGGTCACCCAGCGGCTGGGGATGCGGCTCGCTGAGAGGTTCGTGTCCCCGGCCAGTCAGCAGGAGGGACACTGCTACCGGCTCGCGCTGTGACCGGCGCTGCCAGTACCGCCGGGGGTGACATCTGTGCGCATACCCCCGAAACGCCCGAGGTGCGGGTGCCGACGGCACGTCAGTCTGATGAGCACCGGCGGGGGCGCGGGGGTCCGTGAGCCCCGGCTGCCCACGGCAGGCGGGGCGGTACAGGAGTCGGGGGAGCCGCGGGGTGCCGCCGCTACGCGGCTGACGGCTGGGTCTTGAAGGCCCGGTGCAGGGCCACCACTCCGCCCGACAGGTTGCGCCAGGCCACGCTGGACCAGCCCGCCTCGCGGAGGTGGTGGGCGAGGGCGGGCTGGTCGGGCCAGGCGCGGATGGACTCGGCCAGGTACACGTAGGCGTCGGGGTTGGAGGAGACCGCGCGGGCGACCGGGGGCAGGGCGCGCATCAGGTACTCGGTGTAGACCGTGCGGAAGGGCGCCCACGTCGGGTGGGAGAACTCGCAGATGACCACGCGCCCCCCGGGCCGGGTCACCCGGTACATCTCGCGCAGCGCGGCATCCGTGTCCTGCACGTTGCGCAGCCCGAAGGAGATCGTCACCGCGTCGAAGGTGTCGTCCCGGAACGGCAGTCGCGTCGCGTCGCCCGCCGTGAACGGCATCCACGGCTGGCGCCGCTTGCCGACCTGGAGCATCCCCAGGGAGAAGTCGCAGGGCACGACGTACGCGCCCGCGCGGGTGAACGGCAGGGAGGAGGTTCCCGTACCGGCCGCGAGGTCGAGGACCTTCTGCGCGGGCCGCGCGTCGACCGCGCGCGCGACCTCCTTGCGCCATCGCCGGTCCTGGCCGAGGGACAGCACGTCGTTGGTGAGGTCGTACCGTTCCGCGACGTCGTCGAACATCGAGGCGACTTCGTGCGGCTGCTTTTCCAGGGATGCGCGGGTCACGGAGCCATTCTTGCAGCAGGCGTCGCGGGCCGGGCGCCCGGGACGAGACGCGGCGGTTTCCGCGCCGCCACGTCCTCCACCCACCCGCACAGCAGGACGAACGCCCCGATCAGCACCCACGCCACCCCGAACATGAACCACTGGCTCTCCAGCGGCAGATGCGCCTCGAAGGCGGGGACCTCCCAGCACCGGTCGATCAGCGGTACGGCGAGGACCAGCGCGATCTCGTGCCAGAGGTAGACCGTCACCGCGCGCGCGTTGAACACGGTCACGAGCCGGTCCAGCCGCCGGAACCGCGCGAGCCCGGCGAGGTCGAAGCCGAAGCGGGCCTTGGCGTACATCAGCGGCGTCACGAACCCCGCCGACCAGAAGGCCTGGGCGAGGGGGTCGTCGTCGAGGTCGTAGCCGCCGTACTCGGCCTGGTGGGCCAGCGCGTACCAGCCGCCGTAGCCGAGCGCGGCCACGGACAGCAGCGCGACGGCGACGGGCGGCAGCCGCCGTAGGACGCCCTCGCGGTGGGCGAAGCCGACGAGCCAGCAGCACAGGTACGTCGACAGGTCCCACAGGCCGGTGCCGAAGCGGTCGTCCGGCGGCTGCCAGACGAAGGTGAGGACCAGGACCGGCGCGAGGGAGAGGCCGAGCACCGCGACCGGTGCCCGCCGGAACAGCCACAGCAGCGGCGGGGAGAGCAGGACGAACCAGAGGTACGTCCGCAGGTACCAGAGGACCTCCCACGCCTGCTCGCCCCACGCGTTGCCCGGTGGGTCGCCGAGCGGGACGACCCAGTAGACGATCTGCCAGCCGGGCATCCAGCCGTGCACCAGCATCGCCAGCACCACGAAGGCGCCCCAGAACCAGAACGGCGGCAGCAGTCGGCGGATCCGGTCGCGGAGCACCGTGACCGCGGGGCGCTCCAGCGACCGCGCCATGAGCGTCCCGGCGAGGGCGAACATGATCCCCATGGAGGGGAACACCAGGCCCGCCCAGGCCCACCCGAAGGCGTGGTACGTGACCACCCGGACGAGCGCGAGGGCGCGCAGCGCGTCGAAGTAGCGGTCACGCCCCCCGCCGACCGGCACCGTGCCCGCCCCGTCACCTTTCCTGCGATGCGCCCCCATCAGCCCGCGGACCCCGAGGACTTCACGGCCCCCGTCGGGCTGCCCACCTCGCCCGTCCGCTTCAGCTTCTGCCAGCGCAGCCGTCCGCCCGTGAGGGCGGTGACGCAGGAGTGGATGAGGACGAGGTACATCATCTGCCGGTAGGCGAGCTGCTGGAGCGGCATCATCAGCAGGTACCGGTACTTCTCCCGGTCCAGCCGGAAGGCGTACGCCGCGCACACCAACTGCACCCCCAGCACCGCCAGCCACGCCAGCAGAGCCGCCTTCAGGTCGATGAAGATCATCGAGTAGGCGGTGAAGACGTCGATGAGCGGCGCGCAGACGGGCGTGACGATCTGGAAGATCACCACGAGCGGCATCCCGACCCGCCCGAACCGTCCCGAGGGCCCCTTGTCGGTCACCGACCCGCGGTGCTTCCACAGCGCCTGCATGGTGCCGTACGACCACCGGTAGCGCTGCGACCAGAGCTGCCTCAGCGAGCCCGGCGCCTCGGTCCACGCCCGCGCGTGCTCCTGGTAGACGACCCGCCAGCCCGCGCGGTGCATGGCGATGGTGATGTCGGTGTCCTCCGCGAGGGTGTCCTCGCTCATCCCGCCGACCTCCAGCACCGCCTCCCGGCGGAACGCGCCGATCGCGCCGGGGATGGTCGGCATACAGCGCAGCAGGTCGTACATGCGGCGGTCGAGGTTGAAGCCCATCACGTACTCGATGTGCTGCCAGGCCCCGATGACCGTGCCGCGGTTGCCGACCTTCGCGTTGCCCGCGACCGCGCCGACGCCGGGGTCCGCGAAGGGCCGCACGAGCTGCCCCACCGTGTCCGGCTCGAAGACGGTGTCGCCGTCCATCATCACGACGATGTCGTGGCTGGCGTTGCGGACGCCGTTGTTGAGGGCGGCGGGCTTGCCCGCGTTCTCCTGCCGGATGACCCGGACGTTGGACATGCCCAGCGAGTCGGCCGCGTCCCGCGCGATCTGCGAGGTGCCGTCCGTCGAGCCGTCGTCCACGACGATGATCTCGATCGGGTGGGTGCTCCGCGCCAGCGACTCCAGGGTGTTGGCGATGCACTCCTTCTCGTTGTACGCCGGGACGATCACGCTCACCGGCCGGGTGACCGGCGGCCCCCAGCTGAAGCGGCGTCTGTTGCGCTGCCGGTGGTGGCGGCGGGCCAGCACCAGCATCATCCCGAACCGCCCGAGTACCGCCACGCCCACCACCACGAGCCCGACGGACAGCGCGGGCACGGTCCACTCCGCGACGGCGACGGCCGCGACGAGCGCCTTGCCCTCGTAGAGGGTCGTGCCGGTGGCCTGCCGGTGGGCGGCCTGGAGCATCGACGTACCAGAGACACCAGGGGGAGCGGCCCTGTCCGACTGCCCGGAGGACTCCGCCCCCTGCATCGCCCCGCTGACCGTCGTGAAGGTGTACCCCTTCGCCTGCATCTTCTCGATGTACCGGGCGAGCGCCGTCACCGTCTGGGAGCGGTCGCCGCCCGCGTCGTGCATCAGCACGGAGGCGCCCTCGCCGTCCTCCGGAGTGGCCCACTCGACGATCTTCGCCACGCCCGGCGTCTTCCAGTCGTCGCTGTCGGTGTCGACGAAGACGCTGGTGTAGCCCTGCTCGCCGAGCTGCTGGTAGACGGGCCAACTGTAGTTGTCGATGGCGTCGGTCTCGGAGGAGTACGGCGCCCGGAACAGGGTCGTCGTGATCCCGGCCGCGCCCGCCAGCGCGAGCTGCGTCTGCGTCATCTCCCGCGTGACGCGGGCCTCGCTCTGGTACGACAGGTCGACGTGCGTGAAGGTGTGGAGGCCGACCTCGTTGCCCTGCTCCACCAGGTCCTCCACGACGTCGGGGTACCGGGCCACCATCGACCCGACGACGAAGAACGTGCCCGGCACGTCGTACTTCTCCAGCACGTCGAGAATCCGCGGCGTCCAGGTCGGGTCGGGACCGTCGTCGAAGGTCAGGGCGATGGTCTTGTCCGGCACGGAGAGGGTGGTGGCCTCGCCGCCCCGGAAGGTGAGGATGGGGCCGCCGTCGAGGACGTCGTCGGGTACGTCGCTGGAGCTGGCGCCGGTGCGGACGCGCTGGTCGCCGCCGACCTCGGAGCGCAGATAGCCGTCCAGCAGCATCACGCAGGTCAGCGCGAGCAGGAGCAGCAGGGCGAGGATGACCCGGGGGCGCTGGAGCGCCGCGGCCCTGCCCGCCGCGCGTTCGATCCGGGTGGGGGCGCGGCGGCGGCCCCGGGCGGGGCGTGCGGGAGCGGTGGTCATGAGGCGCCGTAACCGCCCTGCGGCGGGAGGTCGGTGCCGGGGGCGCCGCTGGGGACGCCAGCCGGCCGCCGCCGGGCCCGCCCTCCGCGCCGAACGGCAGCAGCGAGGACGGCGTGAGCGACGTCCCCCAGCCCATGAAGGCCGCGCCCAGCAGGACGGCGTAGCCGAGGCAGGCGACACCGAGGAGGACGCCGATCCGGCGCAGCGCCCTGGCGCGGCGCCCGGAGGTGTCCACGAACACGGGTCCCTCGGCGGTGCTATCGATGGCAAGGTTGGCAGGCTCGGAATGCATTCCCCGGATGGTAGGGAGCCATTATTTGCGTGGGGCACGGACCGCTTATGAGAAACCCATGGAAAGCCGGGAAACCTGTCCTTCCCCTGAGAGAATCCGCGCTCGGACGGAAATCGGCGCCGTGGCCCGAATTCTTGTGAGACGTTTCCCTTCCCCACGAGCGAGGTTCACGAGAGCGGGTACGTCAGTGATACGGAGTTTCCGAAAGCCGGTGGCCGGGCTGGGCTGCCTGCTGGCGCTGGCCGTGACGGGGTGCTCCACGACGCCCGCCACGCCCGCCACGCCCGCCACGCCCGCCACATCCGCTACATCCGCTACATCCGCTACATCCGCCACGCCGTACGCCCCGTACGTCAGCGCCACCACCGCCGCCGACCACGACACCGCCGGGTCCCCCACCGCCTACAACCTCGCCTTCGTGATCTCCGACGGCACCGGCTGTACGCCGACCTGGGGCGGCACGTCCGCCATCGACGACTCGGCGGTGGCGTCCCGGATAGCCCAGCTCACCGGCGTCGGCGCCGTGCCGCGCGTGTCCTTCGGTGGCGCGTCCGGCGCCGAGTTGGCCACCGTCTGCAACACCGCCGCGGAGCTGGCGGAGGCGTACGGCGCCGCGCTGGACGCCGCCGGTGCCACCCGCGCCGACTTCGACGTCGAGGGCGAGACCCTGACCGACGCCGACTCGGTCGCCCTGCGCTCCGAGGCGATCGCGCTGCTCCAGGAGGAACGGCCGGGGTTGGAGGTGTCGTTCACGCTCCCGGTGATGCCGTCCGGCCTCGACGACGACAGCGTGGCGCTGCTTGAGTCGGCCAACGACCACGGCGTCCAGGTCTCCACCGTGAACCTCATGACGATGAATTACGGCAGTACGTACACCGGGGACATGGGCGACTACGCGATCGAGTCGGCGAATTCGGCGCACACTCAGCTCCGGTCCGTTTTCGGGCAGTCCGCGAAAGGCGCCTGGCGGGCCATGGCGCTCACCTCGATGATCGGCGTGAACGACGTCGACGGGGAGACGTTCACGCTCGCGGACGCGAAGGAGGTCCGCACGTTCGCGGCGGAGAAGGAGATCGCCTGGGTGTCGATGTGGGCGAGCTTCCGGGACCAGGAGTGCGCGGACGGCGCCACGCAGGAAGGGCACGACGACGCGGCCACGAACTGCAGCGGCGTCTCCCAGACCACCGGCGCCTTCGCCGAGGCGTTCACCGGCCAGGACTAGGAGTACGCCGTCGCGTCACCGCCGCCGGTGCACCAACCGCCCCGCGCACACCGTGGCGACGGCCTCCCCCACCCCGTACTCCCCGGCGAACACGGCGAGATCGGCGCGCCCGCCCGCCGCCAGCGCCCCGAGGGCCGACGCACCGTCGGCCACCACGCGTACGTCGTTCCGCTCGGCCGCGCCCCGCAGTTCCGCCGTCTCCGCGTGCCCGGCGAGCACGGCGGTGGCCCCCCGCTTCAGCACCGCGTGCACCCGCTCGCGCGGCGAGGGCGCGTCCGGCAGCGGACCGTCGTACACCAGGCCGGGACCGAGGACGCCGGGCCAGCGCCGCACCCGCGCCCCCGGGAACCGCGCGGTCAGCTCGGTGAGCGTCCCCACGGCGGCGATCCGCGCCCCGTCGACGGCGACGGCGCCGTCCGGCAGCTCCTCGGCACCGCCGACCACCAGGTCGGCGGCGTGAATCGTCAGCACGGAACGGTCAGCTCAGTTGGACGCGAGCAGCTTGAGCTCGGGATGGGCGGTGCCGCCCTCGATGGCGGTGGAGGAGATGTGGGACATCACGCGCCCGTCGACGGGGTCGTCGGCCGGGTCGTCGTGGACGTGCAGGTGCTCGTACGTCGTCGACCGCTGCGCGGGCACCCGGTCGGCGCCGCGGATCATCTCGATCATCTCCATCAGGTTGGAGCGGTGCTTGGCACCGGCCGCGGAGACGACGTTCTCCTCCAGCATGATCGAGCCGAGGTCGTCGGCGCCGTAGTGCAGGGTGAGCTGGCCCGCGTCCTTGCCGGTGGTGAGCCAGGAGCCCTGGATGTGGGCGACGTTGTCGAAGAAGAGCCGGGCGACGGCGATCATCCGCAGGTACTCGAAGATGGTGGCCTGGGTGCGGCCCTTCAGGTGGTTGTTCTGCGGCTGGTACAGGTACGGGATGAAGGCGCGGAAGCCGCCGGTCCGGTCCTGGACGTCGCGGATCATCCGCAGGTGCTCGATGCGCTCGGCGTTGGTCTCGCCGGTCCCCATCAGCATGGTGGAGGTGGACTCGACGCCGAGGTTGTGCGCCGTCTCCATGATCTCCAGCCAGCGCTCGCCGCTCTCCTTCAGCGGGGCGATGGCCTTGCGGGGGCGCTCCGGCAGCAGTTCGGCACCGGCACCGGCGAAGGAGTCGAGCCCGGCGGCGTTGATCCGCTGGATCGCCTCCTCGACGCTCACCTTGGAGATCCGGGCCATGTGCTCGACCTCGGAGGCGCCCAGCGAGTGGATGACGAGCTGCGGGAACTCCGCCTTGATCGCGGCGAAGTGCTTCTCGTAGTACTCGACGCCGTAGTCCGGGTGGTGGCCGCCCTGGAACATGATCTGCGTGCCGCCCAGTTCGACGGTCTCCGCGCAGCGGCGCAGGATGTCGTCGAGGTCGCGGGTCCAGCCCTTGGCGGTGTCCTTCGGCGGCGCGTAGAAGGCGCAGAACTTGCACGCCGTCACGCAGACGTTCGTGTAGTTGATGTTCCGCTCGATGATGTAGGTCGCGATGTGCTCGACGCCCGCGTACCGCTGGCGGCGCGCGGCGTCGGCGGCGGCGCCCAGGGCGTGCAGGGGGGCGTCGCGGTAGAGCGCGAGCGCCTCCTCGGGCGTGATCCGCCCACCGGCCGCGGCACGGTCGAGCACAGACTGGAGGTCGGCCTTCTCGGTCACCGAAGCGTCCCTTTCGTCAAGGGTTGTGGACAGACCGATCCAGCCTACGCCAGCCCCTTCCGGCGCCCGCCTACTGCCCCACCTTGGACATCCTGGCCTCCGGCTCGCCCGAGTCCGTACTGTCCGACTCGTACCGCAGGTCGTCGCCGACCGGGGTGAGCGTCACGGTGTGCGGCGCCTGGCTGCACACGGCGCGGTTGTCCTCGGCCCCGGCGGCACGGGCCACCAGCCGCTCGCCGTTCACCCGCCGCAGCGTCAGTACGTCGGTGCAGACGCCGCCGACCGGGTCGACGTTCCGCACCCGGCCGACCTCCTCGCCCACCTCGGCCTGCTGGACGGTGACCCGGAAGGTGCCCATGGGCAGCGTGCCGCCGAGGGCGGTGCCCGCGCCCTCCCAGGTGCCGAGGTAGCGGTCGGGCACCTGGGCCGCGCCGCCGCCCGAGCCGTCGGGGGCGCTCTCGCTCGCCGCGGGGGGCTTGGTGGCCGTGGGCGGCCCGCTGTCGGCCGTGTCCTGGCCGCCGCCGCCCGGCAGCAGGTCGAACACGAACGCCGACCCGACCGTCACGGCCGCCAGCGCCCCCGCCACCGCGAGCGCGACCGTGCAGCTCAGCCGCCGCCCCCGCCCACCGGCGCCGGGCGCGCTGGACGCCGACACGGTGACCGCGAGCCTGCCGGGCGGCCGGTCGGCGGGCTCGGCACCCGGTCCCACGGTGGCGAAGCCGGGCGGCGGCGGTGCGTACGTGGGCGGCGGCGCCGTCGGCATGACCGGCGCGGGCCCGAACTGCCCCTGCCCGGAAACCCCGTTCCCGTTCCCGCCGGGCACCCCCGTCACCCCCACCGCCGGACTGCTGAACCCGACGGGCCCCGAGGCGGACGCCCCGTCCACCGGGGACGCCGGGGACGCCGGGGACACCGCCGCCTCCAGGTTCAGCAGTTCTACGGCACTCCGGCTCACCCGCTCCACCAGCGCCCCCGGCAGCCACCCCCCGCCGACCAGCCGGGCGGCGCCCTCCGGGGCGAGCCGTGCGGCGATGTCGCGGGGCGTGGGCCGGGCGGCCGGGTCCTTCCGCAGGCAGGCGGCGGCCAGCTCCCGCAACTCCCCGCTCAGGGCGCCCAGCTCGGGCTCCTCGTGGACGACCTTGTAGAGCAGGGCGGCGGAGGAGTCCCCGGGGAAGGGCGGCGCGCCGGTCGCGGCGTACGCCAGGACGGCGCCCAGCGAGAAGACGTCCGCGGCGCCCGTCACGCCCTTGCCGAGGATCTGCTCGGGCGACATGTAGCCGGGGGAGCCGACGGAGACCCCGGTGGAGGTGAGGGAGGCGGTGCCGTCGGTGGCGCGGGCGATGCCGAAGTCGATCAGGAGGGGGCCGTCGAGGGTGAGCAGGACGTTGGACGGCTTCACGTCCCGGTGGACGAGCCCCAGCTCGTGCACCGCCGCCAGCGCCTCGGCGAGGCCCGCGCCCAGCGCCCGTACCGAGAGGTCGGGCAGCGGACCGCCGTCCGTGACCGCGGCGGTGAGGGAGGGTCCGGCGGCGTACGCCGTGGCGATCCACGGCACCGGCGCCTCGGGGTCGGCGTCCAGGACCGGCGCGGTCCAGGCGCCGCCGACCCGCCGCGCCGCCTCGGCCTCCCGCCGGAAGCGGGCGCGGAACTCCTCGTCGAGCGCGAAGTGCGGGTGCACGATCTTGACGGCGACGGTCCGGCCCCCGGCGCTGCGCCCGAGGTAGACGCGCCCCATCCCACCGGAGCCGAGCCGTCCGAGCAGCCGGTAGGGCCCCACGGTGGTGGGCTCGTCGGCACCGAGCGGCTGCATGGCCGCCCCCCTTTCCCCCGAGGGTTCCCCCGTTTCCCTGCACTGCCCGGAAGGTTATAAGCAGTACCCCGACGCTGGCCCGCTCCGTCCCGAGCCCCGCGCCCGCCCCTACGGCGTCAGCAGCTCCACCTTCACGTCCGCCGCGAACCCGGTCGTCGGGCCCACCCGGCGGGCGAACTCCGCGACCGCCGCGAGCTGCGGGGCGCCGAAGCGGAAGTCGAGGGTGGTGAAGTAGCGGGCGAGCACCTCCTCGTCGAACGCCTCCCAGCGGGCGGCGTGCTCGGCGACCTTGTCGACCTCTTCGAGGGAGAGGTTGCGGGAGGCGAGGAACGCCTTGTGCACCTCGCGGGTGATGACCGGCTCCCGCTCCAGGTAGTCGCGGCGCGCCGCCCAGACGGCGAAGACGAACGGCAGCCCGGTCCACTCCTTCCACAGCGCGCCCAGGTCGTGCACGTCGAGCCCGAAGCGGGGCCCGTCGTGCAGGTTGGCGCGCAGGGCGGCGTCCCCGATGAGGACGGCGGCATCGGCCTCCTGCATCATCACGCTGAGGTCGGGCGGGCAGGTGTAGTAGTCCGGCTGGACGCCGAAGCGCTCCGCGAGCAGGAGCTGGGCGAGCCGGACCGAGGTGCGCGAGGTGGAGCCGAGGGCGACCCGGGCGCCGTCGAGGCGGTCCAGCGGGACCTGGGAGACGATCACGCAGGACATCACCGGCCCGTCGCAGCCGACGGCGATGTCGGGGAAGGCGACCAGCTCGTCCGCGTGGCGGAGGAACTCGACGAGGGTGACGGGCCCGATGTCGAGGTCTCCCTGCACCAGTCTCTCGCTGAGCTTCTCCGGGGTGTCCTTCGTCAGCTCGAAGTCGAGGAGTGTGCCCGTTCTGGCGAGCCCCCAGTACAGGGGCAGGCAGTTCAGGAACTGGATGTGGCCGACGCGCGGCCGGGTGCGAGAAATGTCCACATCGGGAGGCTAGACCCTGTGCGGTAGGGTGCAGCCCTCAGGGTCGGAAGGGCCCGCTGGGGCGGTCGAGCGCCACGTCAGCACCACCCGCCCCCCTTCAAACATCCGGGTGACGTGATCTTGCCCTCTCTTGCATTCCCCTGCGCGCGTGCTAGGCTCGCCGCAAGTTGCAGTTTGGTTTCCCTTGCAGTACAGAGCCTGCGGAGCATGTGACCGCAGGCTCTCGTCGTTCCTAGACGGATGCAGTTGTGCAGAATGCAAATATCTTCACACTTGCTGGTTCTGGAGCAGGGCAACCCTTTGGGCCCAAGGAGGGCTTATGGCTACCGGAACCGTGAAGTGGTTCAACGCCGAAAAGGGCTTTGGTTTCATCGCCCAGGAAGGCGGCGGCCCCGACGTCTTCGTCCACTACTCCGCGATCAACGCGACCGGCTTCCGGTCCCTTGAGGAGAACCAGCAGGTGTCCTTCGACGTCACCCAGGGCCCGAAGGGCCCGCAGGCGGAGAACGTCACCCCGGTCTGATCGATCCTCCGATCCGGGAACGAGTGCAGTACCCAAGGAGCCCCGCGCCGTCCAGTACGGCGACGGGGCTCCTGCCCTTTTCACCGAGATACCCATGTCTCACACGTGCTGCATGATGAGCACGAAAGCCGTACCGGGGGCCAGCGCCTCATACGCATGGGCCACGTCCCCGCGGTAACTCAGGTAATCCCCCGGACCCAGCTCCACCTCTTCACCGCGCGGCCCGGCCTTGACCCGTCCGGCGCTGACCACGAGGTGTTCCACCGTCCCCGGAATATGCGGCTCGGACTCGCGTACCGCGCCGGGTTCCGCCCGTAGCCGGTAGATGTCCCGGCGGGCGCCGGGCGGGCTGGCGGAGAGCAGGGTGGCGACGTAGTTCGCCTGTTCGGAGGCGACGGACGGCCCCTCCCCCGCCCTGATCACCCGCACCGCGGGCGCGGGCGGCTCCACCAGCGCGCTGAAGGGCACCCCGAGCGCGACCCCGAGCGCCCAGAGCGTCTCCACGCTGGGGTTCCCGGCCCCGGCCTCCAACTGCGACAGCGTGGACTTGGCGATCCCGGCGCGCTTGGCCAGCTCGGACAGGGAGATCCCCACGCGGGTGCGTTCGCGGCGCAGCGAGGCCGCGATCCACTCCAGGGGGAGCCGCGTCGGCGGCAGCGAGGCCCCGTCGTCGCCGCCGGTACCCGTACTCATCGTTCGCTTCACCATCCCATTCGTTCGCCTTGACGAACGACGCCGTACGCGTTCATTGTAGGAAACATGCGTTCGCCACTCCGAACACCCGTGTCCGCCCCCATGATGGCACCCCTCGTCCGCGACGCCTCCCTGGTCTGGCTGGCGAGCGGGGTGGTCGGCGTCTCCTTCGGGGCGATCGCCGTGACCGGTGGGCTGCCGGTGTGGGTGCCGGTGGTGATGTCGCTGGTCGACTACGCCGGGTCGGCGCAGTTCAGCGCGGTGGGCGTGCTGCTCGCCGGGGGCGGTCCGCTCGCGGCGGCGGCCACCGGGCTGCTGCTGAACACCCGCACGGCCGCCTTCAGCCTCGCCGTCGCCGACACCCTGGGCACGGGGCGGCTCGCCCGGCTCCTCGGGGCGCACCTGGTCACCGACGAGACGGTCGCCTTCGCCCTCGCGCAGCCCGACCCGGAGCGGCGCCGGGCCGCCTTCTGGATCTCGGGGCTCGGACTGTTCGCTGTGTGGAACGCGGGCGTCCTGGTCGGCGCGCTGGCGGGCAGCGCGCTCGGCGACACCGGCCGCTACGGCCTGGACGCCGCCTTCCCCGCCGTCCTCGTCGCCCTGGTCCTGCCCGCCCTCCGCCAGGACGGCGCCGTACGCCGGGCCGCCCTGCTCGGCGCGGCGCTCGCCCTCGCGGTCACCCCGGCCGTCCCCGCGGGCGTGCCGGTGCTGCTGGCGCTGGCCGGGCTGGCGCTGTACGGGCGACGGGAGCGCACGGCGTGAGCACGACGGTCGCGATGATCCTGGCGCTGGCGGTCGGGACGTACGCCTTCCGGCTGGTGGGCCCGGTGCTGCACGGGCGCGTGGTGCTGCCGGTGCGGGTGCAGGAGCTGCTGTCGGCGGGCGCGGTGGTGCTGCTGGTGGCGCTGCTGGCGACGGGTGCGCTGACCGAGGGCGGCGGCTTCGCCGGGTGGGCGCGCCCGGCGGGGGTGCTGGCCGGGGGCGTACTGGCCTGGCGGCGGGCGCCGTTCGTGCTCGTCGTGCTGGGCGCGGCGGTGACGACGGCGGCGCTGCGGGCGCTGGGCGTGGAGTGAGCGCGCCCCGCCGTTGTCAGTGCCGCCGGATACGGTCCCACCCATGACCACCGACTCCGCCGCCCGGCCCTCAGACGCAGACACCACCACCCCACCCTCGGACGCCACCACCCGCGCCTTCTACGACGCCATCGCCGAGGACTACGCCGACCAGTTCCGCGACGGTCTCGCCGCGCGGCCGGTGGACCGGGCGCTGCTGTCCGCCTTCGCCGAGTTCGTGGCCGCGGACGGCGGCGGACCGGTGGCCGACCTCGGGTGCGGGCCCGGCTGGGTCACGGCGTACCTGGCCGACCTGGGGCTGCCGGTGTTCGGGCTCGACCTGTCGGCGTCGATGGTGGCGACGGCCCGGCGCGCGTACCCGGGGCTGCGCTTCGAGCAGGGTTCGATGCGGGCGCTCGACCTGCCCGACGGCCACTTGGCGGGCGTCGTCTCCTACTACTCGTCGATCCACACCCCGGTGGCGGAACTGCCGGACCTGTTCGCGGAGTTCCACCGCGTGCTGGCCCCCGGCGGGCACCTCCTCCTCGCCTTCCAGGTGGGCGACGAGCCGCGCCGCCTCGACCGCCCCTACGGCCACCCGGTCGCCCTGGACTTCCTGCGCCGCCGCCCGGAGCAGGTGGCGGAGCTGCTGTCGGCGGCGGGGTTCACGCTCCGGACGCGGGCGGTGCGGGAGCCGGAGGAGGCGTTCGCGGAGACGACCCCGCACGCGTTCCTGATCGCCCGGAAGCCCGGTCCGGCGGCCCCCTGACGTCGGCTACGCCCCGTACATCGCCTCCACCTCCCGGGCGAAGTCCCGCAGGATCGCCTCGCGGCGGAGCTTCATCGACGGGGTCAGATGGCCCGCCGCCTCCGTGAAGTCGTAGGGCAGGATCGTGAAGCGGCGGATGGACTCGGGGCGGGAGACCATCTTGTTGGCCTCGTCGATGGACCGCTGGAGGAGGGCGCGCAGCTCCTCGTCCTGGGCGAGGACCTCGGGCGGGGCCGGGGGGCGGCCGTTCATCCGGCGCCAGTGCTGGGTGCCGTCGAGGTCGAGGGTGATGAGGGCGGTGATGTAGGGGCGGCGGTCGCCGAGGACCAGGCAGTGGGAGATCAGGGGGTGGCTGCGGAGCCAGTTCTCCAGCGGGGCGGGGGCGACGTTCTTGCCGCCCGCGGTGATGAGGATCTCCTTCTTCCGCCCGGTGATGGTGAGGTAGCCCTCGTCGTCGAGGCGGCCGATGTCGCCGGTCGGGAACCAGCCGTCGGGGGCGGCCGGGACGACGCCGCCCGCGTGCGGGTCCCAGTAGCCGCGGAACACCTGGCCGCCGGAGAGCAGGATCTCCCCGTCGGCGGCGATCCGGACGCGGGTGCCGGGCAGCGGCCAGCCGACCGTGCCCAGCCGGGGCCTGAGCGGCGGGGTGACCGTCGCGGCGCCGGTGCACTCGGTGAGGCCGTACCCCTCGTAGATCTCCATCCCCGCGCCCGCGTAGAACGCCGCCAGGTCCCGGCTCAGCGGTGAGCCGCCGCAGATCAGGTAGCGGACCCGGCCGCCGAGGGCGCCCCGGATACGGCGGTAGACCAGCGGGTCGTAGAGGGCGCGGGCGGCTTTCAGACCGGCGCCGGGTCCGGGGCCCGTGCCCTGTTTGCGGGCCTCGGTCGCCTCGCCGTGGCGGCGGGCCACCCTGGCGGCGCGTTCGAACGCCCCGGCCTTTCCGCCCCGTTCGGCGGTGGCACGGGCGCTGTTGTAGACCTTCTCCAGCATGTACGGGATGGCCAGCAGGAACGTCGGCCGGAACGCGGCGAGGTCGGCGATCAGGTCCTCCGCCTTCATGCTGGGCGCGTGCCCGAGCCGGACCCGGGCGCGGACGCAGGCGACGGCCACCATCCGCCCGAAGACGTGGGAGAGCGGCAGGAAGAGGAGGGTGGACGGCTCGGCGGTGGTGCGGGCCCGGAAGACCGGGTAGAGGAGTTCGATCGCGTTGTCCACCTCGGCCAGGAAGTTGCCGTGCGTCAGCGCGCAGCCCTTGGGCCGTCCGGTCGTGCCCGAGGTGTAGACGAGCGTGGCGAGCGTGTCCGGGCCGAGCACCCCGCGCCGTACGTCGACCTCCTGGTCCGGCACCGGCCCGCCCAGCTCCGTGAGCCGCTGCACGTGCCCCTTCTCGATGACCCACAGGTGCCGCAGGTCGGGCAGGTGGCCCAGCTCAGGGCCCAGGGCCGCCGCCTGACTGACGGACTCGGTGACCAGGGCGACCGCGCCCGCGTCCTGGAGGATCCACCGGGTCTGGAAGACGGAGGAGGTCGGGTAGACGGGGACCGTCACCAGCCCGGCGGCCCAGGCGGCGAAGTCGAGCAGCGTCCACTCGTACGACGTCCGCGCCATCACCGCGATCCGGTCCCCCGGCGACAGCCCCTCCGCTATCAGGCCCTTGGCCAGGTCGAGCACCTCGCGCGCGAACTCCGCCGTCGTCAGGTCCGTCCAGTTCCCGTCCTGGTCGCGGCGGCTGACGACCCGTTGGTCGGGGGCGACGGCGGCGTTCTCGAACGGCAGGTCGGCCAGCGACCCGTGGGACACGGGCGGCACCAGCGGCGGTACGGCCACCTCGCGCACCTCGCCGTCCAGCCGCCGGATCTCCGGCTCCACCAGGACCGGGCCGCCGTCGGGGTCGTAGTCCAGCTCAGGCGACGGCTCCGCGGGGTCGGGCGGCACGGGCGACGAGGACGCGTACGAGATGGGCATGGCGGCTCCTGGGGCCTTGCGGCGGGCGTACTGCTCCGCGGCATGTGGTACGCGGCGGGCGTACGGCGGCGTTCACCGGCCGTGGGCCGCGCGGGCGGTGAACGCCACGGGTCGGCAGCGTGATCGTACGGCTCCGGGGTGGGGAGGACGTGCGGGTTCGGGGACGGGCGTGTGCAGTCCTTGGGGGTGTGGGCGCGGTCGTCACCCCGTACGTCCCGGGGATTTACCTACGGTAACCTTACTCCGAGGTAAGTACGAGAGATCCGGTCCCCACGAGCTGGAGTCGCCCATGGCAGCCGACCGCTATCTGAGCTTCACCGGCACCGCGCCCGGCCGCTTCCTCACCCGGCGCCTGGGCCTGCCCCAACCGGTGCCGCTCAGCCGCTGGTCACCACAACGGCCCCGGCTTGAAGGAACGTTGCGCCACCTGGTCGCGGGCGACGGCGAACCCGACCCCGCCCTCGACGCCGTCCTGGCCCGTACGGGACTCCGCAGCGCCGAGGAGACCACGACCGCGCCCGTCGCCGCCGTCGTCCTCGACGCCACCGGCGTCCGGGACGTGGCCGCGCTCGCCGGGGTGCACGCCGCCCTGCACCCCGTCGTCCGGTCGGTCGCGGCCAGCGGCCGGGTGCTGGTCCTCGGGGCGCCGCTCGACCCCGCCGACCACCACCAGGCCGCCGCCCAGCAGGCGTTGGAGGGTTTCACCCGCTCCCTCGGCAAGGAGATCGGCCGGGGCAGGACCGTCAACCTGGTCCGGCTCACCGACCCGGGCGCCGCGGAGTCCACGCTCCACTTCCTGCTCTCGCCCAGGTCGGCGTACGTCAGCGGCCAGGTGATCGAGGTCGGCACGGCGACCGGCGCCGCCGCGCCCCACCCGGAGGGCCCCCGCACCGCCCTGGTCACCGGCGCCGCCCGCGGCATCGGTGCCGCCGTCGCCGAGACGCTGGCCAGGGACGGCGCACGGGTCGTCGTCCTCGACGTGCCGTCGGCCGGGGCGGACGCCGAGCGGCTCGCGGACCGGCTCGGCGGCAGCGCCCTCGCGTTGGACATCACCGCCGCCGACGCGGGTGACCGGATCGCCGCCGCGCTGCCCGACGGCCTCGACGTGCTGGTGCACAACGCGGGCATCACCCGCGACCGGCGCCTGGTCAACATGGACGCCGAGCGCTGGAGTTCCGTCGTCGACGTCAACCTGGCGAGCGTGCTGCGCACCACGGACGCCCTGCTGGCGGGCGGCACCCTGCGCCCCGGCGGCCGGATCGTCGCCACCGCCTCCATCGCGGGCCTCGCCGGGAACGCCGGTCAGACCAACTACGCCGCGAGCAAGGCGGGCGTCGCCGGACTGGTCCGCGCCCTCGCGCCGCGGGCCCGCGAGGCGCACGGCGTCACCGTGAACGCGGTCGCGCCGGGCTTCATCGAGACCCGGATGACGGCCGCCGTACCGCTGTTCATCCGCGAGGCGGGACGCCGGATGAACTCCCTCGCGCAGGGCGGGCGCCCCGAGGACGTCGCCGAGACCGTCGCCTGGCTCGCCCACCCGGGCTCGGGCGCCGTCAACGGGCAGGTCGTCCGGGTCTGCGGCCAGAGCCTGCTGGGGGCGTAGTGATCCTCCTCAACGATCCCCCGGCGCTCACGCCGCTGCTCGCCCGCGGCGCCCTGTTCTCCCCGTTCAAGCGGCCCCGCTCCGGCGCGGCGTTCCCCCGCACCCGGCTGGTGCTGCCCGGCGTGCGCATCGACCTCGCGCGGCTCGCGCGGTACGAGCGGGTGTGCGGCTTCCCCGCGCCCGGCGACGACGCGCTCCCCCTCACCTACCCGCACGTCCTGGGCTTCCCGCTCGCCATGAGCCTGATGAGCGGCCGGGACTTCCCGCTGCCGCTGCTCGGCCTCGTCCACACCACCCTCGCGGTCTCCCGGTACGCCGCCCTCCCGGCCACGGGCGCGTACGACCTCTCCGTGCACATCGACCAGTTGGCCTCGCACCGGCGCGGCACGCAGGCGACGGTGGTGACGCAGATGGAGCGCGACGGGAACCTCGTGTGGGAGTCCTCCAGCACCTACCTCTCCCGGCACCACCGCCCCGACGCCGACGCCGCCCACCGCGCCGAGCCCGCTCCCCCGGCGCCGCGACGGCCCCTGCCCGTGCGCGCGGAGTGGCGGCTCGGCGCCGACCTCGGACGGCGGTACGGCGCGGTGTCCGGCGACCGCAACCCCATCCACCTGCACCCGCTCACCGCCCGCCCGTTCGGCTTCCGGCACCCCATCGCGCACGGCATGTGGACCATCGCCCGCTGCCTGGCCGCCCACGGCACGGCCGAGGCGGTCCGGGTCCGCGCGGAGTTCCGGGCGCCGGTGCCGCTGCCCGGGGTGGTGCGGTACGCGGCGGACGACGAGGGACGGTTCGAACTGCGGGGCGGGGAGCGGGTGCACCTGACGGGATACGTGGACTGACGACTGACGCGTCAGGGCTGGTCGGGCGGCGGAGGGGTCCACTGGCGCCCCTCCATCAGGCTGCCGAGGCCCGCCCACGCGAAGTTCATCAGCGTCGCCGTGGTCTGCCGCGCGGTGACGCCCGGCGTCGCGTTGGCCCACGCGGCGAGCGACTCGGCGGCCCCGACCAGCGCCTCCGCGAGCCCGGCCACCTCACGCTCGGGCAGGTCCGGGTCGCGGTGGGCGTCCCGCGCGGCGGCGGCTATCAGCCCCGTCACGAAGGCGACGATCTCCGCGCGCAGCGCCGTCACCTCGGCGGCGAACCGCTCGCCGTGCGTACGGGCGTGCAGGTGCAGCACCCGCCAGGCGTCCGGGTGCCCGGCGGTGTGCGTGAAGAACGCCAGCAGCCCGTCCCAGAGTTGGCGGTCGGCGGGCAGTTCCGGTACGACGCCCAAGCGCACGGCGGCGAGCAGCGCGGTGGCCTCGCGGCGGATGCAGGCGGTGAAGAGGTCGTCCTTGGAGTTCAGGTACAGGTACACCAACGGCTTGGACACGCCCGCGAGTTCGGCGATGTCGTCCATCGACGCCGCCATGTACCCCCGTTGCCCGAAGATCTGTACGGCGGCGTCCAGCATCTGCTGTTCACGGACGGCGCGCGGCATCCGCTTGGTCTTCACGGCACCCATGGGGAAAGACTACGGTTCACGCACCCGTGCCCCGTGCCGCTGCGGACGGTCCGGGAAGATTCAGGACGTCTGGCCCTGCGCCGCCCGCGCCGCGTCGTCGGCCAGGTCCTCCTGGCTGCGGTTGGCCTCCATGTCGGCCTTGACCCGGTCGACCTTGCGCACGATCTGCTCGGAGGCCCGGTCCCGCTCCTTGCGCAGCACCACGAAGCTGATCGGCGCGGAGATGACCAGGGAGAGCAGCAGCACCCACATGCCGTTGGAGTCCCCGAGGCCGCGCGGTGCGACGCCGGAGTAGACGAGGCCCCAGACGACCACGAGGCAGCCCACGAAGACACCGAGGCGCATCAGCGTGTAGCGGAGCATCTCAATCCACTCTTCCTTCACCGGAACATGTCCACCGCGTTTTCCACCGTCCAGTGAAGCACGGGGACCGGGAGATCTTGGACGGGGGTGCGTCAGCGCAGCGTCAGCAGCATCGTGATGTCGTCGCGGAGGTCGTCCGGCGCCACCCGGATCGCGTCGGGCACCCGGCCGACCTCCTTGTAGCCGCAGGAGGCGTAGAACCGCTCCAGACCGAGCCCGCCCCGGCAGGTCAGCCGGATCGCGTCGAGCCCGCCGATCGAGCGGGCCGCGTCGGCGGCGGCGGCCAGCAGCTCCCGGCCGTACCCGCGCCCCTGGTACCGGGGGTGCACCATCACCGTGTAGAGCCACGCCCAGTGGGTCATCAGCCGGTGCGTGTTGAAGGTGAGGAACGCGGAGGCGGCCAGCCGCCCGTCCTCGTCACGGCCGACGACCAGACGGCTGCGGCCCTCGGCCATCGCGGTGAGCTGCCTGAGCAGCTCGGGCCGTATCGCCTCCCGCTCCACCGGCGGGACGAACCCGACCGCCCCGCCCGCGTTGGACACGTCCGTCCACAGGTCGAGGAGGCCGTCGCGCAGGGCCGGGGTGACAGGGGGGTCAAGAGTGTAAGTAAGCGGCACCTGGGCATCGTAACCCTTACGGCAGTAGTCGCGCCCCTACTTCGAGGTCCGCGACCAACCCCTGGTACGCGCCCTCCCTGTCGTCCGCCCGCAGCACCGCCGAGGGGTGCACGGTCGGCACCAGACGCTCCGGGCGGCCGTGGATCTCCTCCTCCAGCACCGTCCCGCGCACCCGCGTCACCCGGAACGACGACCCCAGCAGCGCCTTGCCCGCCGTCGCGCCCAGCACCACGATCAGCTCCGGCTCCACCAGCGCCAGCTCGGCCGCGAGCCAGGGCCCGCACGCCGTCATCTCCCGCAGGCTGGGCGCCTTGTGGATACGCCGCTTACGGGGCTCGGCCCGGGTGAACTTGAAGTGCTTGACGGCGTTGGTGACGTACGCCTCCCCGGGATCGATCCCGGCCTCCGCGAGCGCCCGGTCCAGCAGCTTCCCGGCGGGCCCGACGAACGGCTTCCCCTGCCGGTCCTCCTGGTCCCCGGGCTGCTCCCCGACGAGCATGACACGGGCGTCCACGTCCCCCGCCCCGAAGACGGTCTGGGTGGCGTCCCGGTGCAGCGGACACCCCCGGCAGCCGGAGGCGGCCCGCCGCAGGGCTTCGAGGTCGCCGCCCTCGGGGACGAAGGGCTCCGCGGTGAAGGCATCCTCGGGAGCCTTGGTCATCATGCGCCCCGAGTACCCACCCCAGGGGCGCGGGGAACTGCGCGACCAGCCCCCCACCCACCCGCACCCGAAGATCAGACCCGCATCGGCTGAGGCATCTCCCGACGCCCCGCGTCAGCCCCCTCGTACTCCCGGATCACCTCGTACCGGGTGTTCCGCTCCACCGGCCGGAACCCCGCGTCCCGGATCAGCTCCAGCAGATCGTCCCGGGTC
The DNA here is from genome assembly GCF_042674625.1 of Streptomyces flavalbus. Taxonomy (NCBI): domain Bacteria; kingdom Bacillati; phylum Actinomycetota; class Actinomycetes; order Kitasatosporales; family Streptomycetaceae; genus Streptomyces; species Streptomyces flavalbus. Next base: position 4,616,325 of record NZ_JBHTEB010000001.1, on the reverse strand, counting down.
AGCTTGTTCGGCGTGCCGTAGTTGTCCGCGTCGTGGGTGATCTTGTACTCGACGACCGACCCGTCCATGTCGTCCGCCCCGTGCTGGAGGGCGAACTGCGCGGTCTGGAGCCCGTGCATGACCCAGAACACCTTCAGGTGCGGCACGTTGTCGAACAGCAGCCGCGACACCGCGAACGTCTTCAGCGCCTCCGCCGGGGTCGCCATGGTCGTCCGGGCCTGGAGCCGGTTGCGGACCTTGCCGTCCTTCACGTCCACGAAGTCGTGCTGGTAGCGCAGCGGGATGAAGACCTGGAACCCGCCGGTCTCGTCCTGGAGTTCCCGCAGCCGCAGCACGTGGTCGACGCGGTGCCGGGGCTCCTCGATGTGGCCGTAGAGCATGGTGCACGGGGTCTTCAGACCCTTCTCGTGCGCCAGCCGGTGGATGCGCGACCAGTCCTCCCAGTGGGTGCGGTGGTCCACGATGTGCTGCCGGACCTCCCAGTCGAAGATCTCCGCGCCACCGCCGGTCAGCGATTCGAGTCCCGCGTCGATCAGCTCGTCCAGGATCTCGCTCGCGCTCAGCCCGGAGATCGTCTCGAAGTGGTGGATCTCGGTCGCGGTGAACGCCTTCAGGGACACGTTCGGCAGCGCCGCCTTCAGCTCCCGCAGCGAGCGCGGGTAGTAGCGCCACGGCAGGTTCGGATGCAGCCCGTTGACGATGTGCAGCTCGGTGAGGTTCTCGCCCTCCATCTCCTTGGCGAGCTTCACCGCCTCCTCGATGCGCATCGTGTACGCGTCCTTCTCGCCCGGCTTGCGCTGGAAGGAGCAGTAGGCGCAGGACGCCGTGCACACGTTGGTCATGTTGAGGTGCCGGTTGACGTTGAAGTGGACGACGTCGCCGTTCATCCGCGTCCGCACCTCGTGCGCGAGCCCGCCCAGCCAGGCCAGGTCGTCCGACGCGTACAGCGCGATGCCGTCCTCGCGGGTCAGCCGCTCACCGGAGCGGACCTTCTCCTCCAGCTCGCGCTTGAGCCCGACGTCCATGCGACACCTCTCTCGTGGAACCGACTCCGACCACCGTACGCCCCGCCCGTCACACCTCTTCGGGCAGCTCACCCACGCGGTTCTCCCACTTGGTGGAGAGCACGATGGTGGTACGGGTCCGGGAGACGCCCTTCGTCCCCGACAGCCGCCGGATGATCCGCTCCAGGCCGTCCACGTCGCTGGCGCGCACCTTGAGCATGTACGAGTCGTCACCCGCGATGAACCAGCAGTCCTCGATCTCCGGGAGGTCCCGCATCCGGCGCGCCACGTCCTCGTGGTCGGTGGCGTCGGAGAGCGAGATGCCGATCAGGGCGGTGACGCCGAGGCCCAGCGAGGCGGCGTTCACGGTGGCCCGGTACCCGGTGATGACACCGGCCGCCTCCAGCCGGTTGATCCGGTCGGTGACGCTGGGGCCCGACAGTCCGACCAGGCGCCCCAGCTCCGCGTACGAGGCCCGGCCGTTCTCTCTCAGGGCCTGGATGAGCTGCCTGTCCACCGCGTCCATGCGATCGATGCCTTCCACTGAAGAGAGTCGAGTGAGAAAAGAAAGGGGGAGGAAGGGCGCGGGAACTCAGGGGCGGGACCCGCCGAGTTCGCCCTTCCAGCGGCCGTAGAGCCGGTGCGGGACACCCACCGTGTCCAGCACCCGCCCCGCGACGAAGTCGACGAGGTCCTGGATGTGCGTGGCGCCCGCGTAGAAGGCGGGCGAGGTCGGGACGACGGACGCCCCGGCGTCGTCCAGCGCGACCAGGTGCCGCAGCGTCTGCCCGGTCAGCGGCGACTCGCGCACCGCGACGGCCAGCGGGCGCCGCTCCTTCAGCGTCACGCTCGCCGCCCGCTGCAACAGGTCCTTGGACAGCCCGAGGGCCACCCCCGCGACACACGCCGTCGAGGCGGGCACGATCAGCATCCCCCTGGCCCGGTACGACCCCGACGACGGCCCCGCCGCGAGGTCGGCGGCGCGCCAGTACCGCACGTCCGACAGGTCCACGGTGAACGTCCCCGGCTTGCCGTCGGCGCCCCGGGCCAGCCATTCGGCCAGGTCCTCCCGCCAGTGGCCGTCCCGGAAGGAGATGCCGGTCTCGTCGAGCAGGGTCAGCCGCGAGGCCCGGCTGACGACCAGGTCGACGCTCTCCCCGGCCGCGAGCAGCGCCCGCAGCACGGCAGCCGCGTACGGCGTCCCGGATGCTCCGGAGACCCCCACGATCCAAGGCACGCGCTGCGTTTCTCCTGCGTTCACATCACGAGCCTACCGGCGCGGTGACCCGACCTCAGGACGGGTGGGTGCCTGAGACGTACCTCAGACCGTCAGACCCCGGACCAGCAGATCGAGCAGCGCGCACACGAACAGGGCGATGCCGATGAAACCGTTGACGCTGAAGAAGGCCCGGTTCACCCGGGACAGGTCGTGCGGGCGCACGATGGAGTGCTCGTAGCCGAACGCACCGGCGACGATCAGCAGGCCCAGCCAGAAGAAGGCGCCCGCGTCCGTCGCCACCGCGTACCAGGCGAACAGGGCCGTCGTCACCACGTGGCAGGCCCGCGCCCCCCAGATCGCCGCCGGGACGCCGAACCGGGCCGGGACCGAGCGGACGCCGATCTCGCGGTCGGTGTCGACGTCCTGGCAGGCGTAGATCAGGTCGAAGCCGCCGATCCAGATGCCGACCGCGAGGCCCAGGATCACGGCGTCCCAGGACCAGGACCCGGTGATCGCCAGCCAGCCGCCGACCGGTCCCATCGCCTGGGCGAGGCCCAGGATGGCCTGCGGGAAGTTCGTGAACCGCTTGCCGTACGGGTAGACGACCATCGGGACCACCGCGACCGGCGCGAGTGCCAGGCAGAGCGGGTTGAGCAGCGCCGCCGCGCCCAGGAAGACCGCCAGCGCGACCAGGGCGCCGGTCCACGCGTGCCGGACCGACATCGCGCCGGTGACCAGTTCGCGGTGGGCGGTGCGCGGGTTCCGGGCGTCGATCTCGCGGTCGATGATCCGGTTGGCGGCCATCGCGAAGGTGCGCAGGCCGACCATGGCGAGGGTGACCAGGAGCAGGCGGCCCCAGTGGATGTTCTCGTCCCACTCGTACATCGCGGTGAGCGCGGCGATGTAGGCGAAGGGCAGCGCGAAGACGGAGTGCTCGATCATCACCAGGCGCAGGAAGGCTTTCGTGCGCCCCGGCTGCTGGGGAAGCGCCGCTGAGGCGGAGGTCGTCACAGGCCGTACTCCTTCCAGCGGCGGTCGACCAGGGCCGCCGTATCCGGGTCCGACTCCACCATGTCCGGCCACCCCCCGTCGCGCGTGTACCCCTCCTCGGGCCACTTCCTGGTCGCGTCGATGCCCGCCTTGCCGCCCCAGAACTGCTGGTAGGAGGCGTGGTCCAGGTGGTCGACCGGGCCCTCGACGAGGGTCAGGTCGCGGGCGTAGTCGGTGTTCCCGAGCGCCCGCCAGGCGACCTCGTGCAGGTCGTGGACGTCGCAGTCGCTGTCCACGACGATGATCAGCTTCGTCAGGGACATCATGTGCGCGCCCCAGATCGCGTGCATCGTCTTCTGCGCGTGCTTGGGGTACTTCTTGTCGATCGAGACGATGGCGCAGTTGTGGAAGCCGCCCGCCTCGGGCAGGTGGTAGTCCACGATGTCCGGAATGATGATCTTGAGGAGCGGAAGGAAGAACCGCTCCGTGGCCCGGCCCAGCGGCCCGTCCTCCGTCGGCGGCCGTCCCACCACGATCGACTGGAGCAGTGGCCGCTTCCGCATCGTCACGCAGTCGATGGTCAGCGCCGGGAACGGCTCCTGCGGCGTGTAGAACCCGGTGTGGTCGCCGAACGGCCCCTCCGGCAGCATCTCGCCGGGCTCCAGCCACCCTTCGAGGACGACCTCGGCCTGCGCGGGCACCTGGAGCGGCACCGTCTTGCAGTCGACCATCTCGATCCGCTTGCCCGCGAGGAACCCGGCGAACAGGTACTCGTCGATGTCGCCGGGGAGCGGCGCGGTGGAGGCGTACGTCACGGCGGGCGGGCAGCCGAAGGCGATCGCGACCGGCAGCCGCTCCCCGCGCCGGGCCGCGACCTGGTAGTGGTTGCGGCTGTCCTTGTGGATCTGCCAGTGCATCCCGATGGTGCGCCGGTCGTGGCGCTGGAGCCGGTAGAGACCGAGGTTGCGGATGCCCGACTCGGGGTCCTTGGTGTGGGTCAGGCCCAGGTTGAAGAAGGACCCGCCGTCCTTGGGCCAGGTGAACAGCGCGGGCAGCTTCTCCAGGTCGACGTCGTCGCCGGTGAGCACCACGTCCTGCACCGGCGCGTCCCCGGACTTCACCTTCTTCGGCGGTACGTGCGTCATCGCGCCGAGCTTGCCGAACGCCTCCCGCACCCCGACGAACCCGTGCGGCAGCTCCGGCTTCAGCAGCCCGCCGATGCGCTCGGAGATCTCCCCGTACGACTTCAGGCCGAGCGCCTTCAGCAGCCTGCGGTCGGTGCCGAAGACGTTCATGGCCAGCGGCATCGCCGAGCCCTTGACGTTCTCGAAGAGCAGCGCCGGGCCGCCGGACTTCTGCACCCGGTCGACGATCTCCCCGACCTCCAGATACGGATCCACCTCGGCCTTGATGCGCTTGAGGTCGCCCTCGCGCTCCAGGGCCCTGAGCAGCGAGCGAAGATCGTCGTAAGCCATGGGGACCAGTATCCCCGAGGGGCTACCCTGGCCCCGTACCTGGGGGCCGCGTCCGGCGCCCCCACCCCCCCTTCGCTGGAGAAGCCAATGCTGCGGGTGCTGATGTTCCTCGTGCCGCTGGCGCTGAGCATCTACGCGTTCATCGACTGCATCAGCACGAAGGACGAGGACATCCGCCACATGCCCAAGCCGCTGTGGGCGATCCTCGTGCTGCTGTTCCCCCTCGTCGGCTCGGCGTCCTGGCTCATCGCGGGCAAGAGGCGCAGCCCCGCCGCCGACGGCTGGTCGGGGGTGCGGGCCCACCGCTCCCAGCAGTGGGTGGCGCCCGACGACAACCCCGAGTTCCTGAGGTCCCTCAAGGACGAAGAGGGCAACGACGACAGCGACGACAAGAAGAACCGGAACGACCCCTGACATGGAGCTGCGGCTGCTGGTCACCTTCGAGAAGGTCGCGACGGTCCTGAGCTTCACCCGCGCCGCCGCCGAGCTGAGCTACGCCCAGTCCAGCGTGACCAGCCAGATCCGCGCCCTGGAGTCGTCCCTCGGCACCGAGCTGTTCGACCGGCTCGGCAGCCGCATCCAGCTCACCGAGGCGGGCGAGCGGCTGCTGCCGTACGCCCGGCAGATCCTGGAGCTGACCGAGGAGGCCCGTACGGCGGTCACCAGCGCCGGGGAGCCGGAGGGCACCCTCACCGTCGGCACGATGGAGTCGCTGACCAACCACCGGCTGCCGCCCCTCCTCGAACTCTTCCACCACCGCTACCCCGGCATCCGGCTCGCCCTGCGCACCACCATCGGCGACGAGACCCGGCAGGCCCTCCGCCAGGGCTCCTACGACCTGGGGTTCCTGATGGAGGCGGAGACGGACCACCCCGGTCTGGAGACGGCGGTCCTCGCCGCCGAGCCGCTCGCCCTGGTCGCCGCGCCCGGCCACCCGCTCACCGGCGCCCCGCCCGCCACCGCCGACCTGCTGGCCCACCCGCTGCTTGCGACCGAGCCGGGCTGCGCCTACCGCGACCTCTTCGAGCGGGAGCTGACCTCCGTGGCGCCCGTCTCGTTCATGGAGTTCGGCACGATCGAGGCGACCAAACGGGCGGCGGCGACCGGTCTGGGCGTCGCGCTGCTGCCCCGGATCGCGGTCGCCGCCGAGCTGGCGGAGGGTGCGCTGGTACGGCTGGAGTGGGAGCCCCCCTTCACCCTGTGGACCCAGCTCGCGTGGCGGGCCGGGAAGCGGCTTCCGGCCCACGCGCGACTGTTCGTGGAGCAGGCGCGGAAGCTGCTCGCCGAGCAAGGGTGACCCGCAGGCTGGCCAGCACGATCAGTGGCACGCCGAGCGCCTGCACGAGCCCGATGTGGTGGCCGTAGACCGCCCAGTCCATCACCATCGCGACCGCCGGGTAGACGAACGCCAGGACGGCGATCTTCGAGACCGGGAGCTGGGCGTAGGCGGCGTACATGAGCACGTACATCAGCCCGGTGTGGATGAGGCCGAGCCCGACGAGCCAGCCCCAGTCGGCGCCGGTGCCCGCCATCGCCCCGAACGAGGCGAACGGCAGCAGCAGCGGTATCCCGACCAGCACCTGGACCAGGGCGATCAGGTGCGGGCGCACCCCGGTGATCCGCTTGGTGACCAGGGTGGAGAGCCCGTACAGCAGGGCGGCCAGCAGCGCCTGCGCGACGCCGGTGACGTACCCGTCGCCGCTGCCGAAGTCGCCGGGCGTCACGCCCGACACGAGGACGAGGCCCGCGAAGGCCACGCCGATCCAGCCGACGGTGGCGGCGGTGAGCCGCTCGCGGAAGAGGAGGGCGCCGAGCAGGACGACGTAGAACGGCTGGGTGTGGTAGACGACGGTCGCCACGGAGATCGACGTGTTCTCGTACGACTGGAAGAGGAACACCCAGTTGAAGACGATGAACACGCCGCCGAGGACGGCGAGGCCGAGCGTGCGCGGGGTGAACCCGTGCCCGCGCAGCCACCCCCGGGCCACGACGTAGGCACCGAGGGCGAGGGCGCCGAACAGCACCCGGAAGAACACGACGTTGAACGGGGACGCCCCCGACTCGACGACGAAGATACCGAGGGTGCCGGACAGCACCATGGCGGCGGTGAGTTGGGCGGTGCCCTTGCTCTGTGAGGTCATGCCCAGGACGCTACGAGCGGGCTGACCTGCCGGTCCACGGCCCAGTGGGGCGTCCTGCCGATGGGGCCATCGGCCGCGCCGATGGCCCCTGACAGCCGCCCCGGCCCCCTCAGCCTCCGCAGGCGGAGCGGATCTTGTAGAACGTCGACAGGTACTTCGAGTGGTAGCTCGCGCTGGTGATCCGCACGAAGGACTCGTCGGCGGACCGCAGCGAGGACCCCGTCAGGTTGGCGCTGCCCGTGTAGACGCGGGGCGTGATGCTGCCGTTGTAGTCGCCGTCGATGAGGATCTGCTTGTTGTGCGGCCGGACGTCGATCCCCGGCCCGTTGGGGATCATGCAGGCGCGGTGCTGGATGTTCGCCCCGGTCAGCTTGGACTTCACCGCCGACCCGGCCGACGCGTAGATGATGTCGATCCAGCAGCCCTGGCCGCGGAGCTGGGCGAGCTTGTCGGCCACCTGGACGCGGGAGTCGTTGAAGTAGAGCATGACGATGCGGATGTCCGTCTGGTGCCGGTTCCCGTCGGTGCCGGTGTAGGCGCAGGACACCTCGTCCAGCACGTTCACGATGGTGTCGGTGGACGGGTTGTTGTACGAGGAGTCGCCGCGGGGGAAGAAGTAGCCGCGGTAGGTGGACCCGGTGGGGGTGGAGAAGTACACGTTGTTGTTGCCGCCCGACAGGTACCGCCCGGCGCGCAGCTTCTCGTGGTAGCTGGCGTACCCGTCGTAGACCGCGCTGTCGGCGAAGGTGACGGCGTCGTTGAACGACTCGACCTTGTACCAGTTGGACAGGTTGGAGGAGGTCTGGAAGACGACCTTCGAGTAGCTGGTCCCGTCGTCGAAGGGGCCGATCTTCGAGAAGAGGAAGAACTTGTTGTGGTTGTACGCCGGTCCGGGCGGCGCCACGGCGAGGCAGCCCCGCTGGACGTCGTCCACGCCGTCGTTGTCCTCGAACCGGTCGTCGCAGACGACGACCCAGGACCGCGCGCTGTCGTTGCTGCCGAGGGCGGCCTTGAGCGACTGGTAGGCGGGGTTGGTGTACTGCTGCCCCTCCCCGTTGACGTAGGTCGAGTCGTCCACGATCAGCTTGACGTCGACCCCGCGCCGGTGCGCGGCGATCAGCGCGTCCGCGACCTCCTGGTCCCCGAACTCGAACATCGACGCGCGGATCGACTGGCCCGCCGGGGTGGCGTCGATCAGCGCGACGAGCTGCGTGAAGATCTCCTTCTGCTGACTCGCGGTCCCGAACGGGTCGTTGAAGGTGGGCCCGTTGATGACGGGCTTGGTCAACGCGGCGGCCTGTGGGGCGCCGCCGAGCATGACGAAGCAGAGCAGCGCCAGGGCGCAGACGAGCGCCCTGGCGGATGTGCGCGGGCGGGTGCCCAGCATGTGTCCCCCTTGTGGAAGCCGACTTCCGTACGGACACAGGAGGCTAGCGGCGGCCCGTCGCCGGGTCTGTCAACTCGGGCGGTACCTCGGGGCGGTGGGTAAACCACGGTCGTACCCGTCAGCCGGTGTCCGGGGTCTCCTCCTCCCCGGCGTACTCGCCGTCGTCCGGGGCGGCGGAGGCCAGCGGGTCCACGGCGTCCGTGGGCGAGGGGTCGGGGTCGGGGACGGTGGTGCCGTCCGAGGCGATCGTCAGGGTGATCCCGGAGCCCGCCGGTACCTCCGTGCCCGGGTCAGGGGACTGGGCGAGGACCGTGCCCGGGGCCGCGGTGTCGGAGAACTCCTCGACCGTCGTGACCTGCATCCCCTGCGTTTCGAGGGTCGCCGTCGCGTCCGTCGCGGGCCAGCCCTGGACGTCGGGGACCGTGACCGTGTCCGTCGGCGCGGAGTCGGACGGGGTCACCGAGGGGTTCTCGGGGTCGGGGGCCGTCGGCAGGGGCGTGTCGTCCGTGCCGTTGGAGCCCGCCTCGCGGGCCAGGCCCGCGTCCGGGTCCTCGACGTCGACCAGTTGGTAGACCTCCACCGGGTCCTCCTCCGGCGCCGGTTCCACCTTGGCGACGCGCTTCTCGTCGTACGACGTCCACTTCTTGTTGCGGCCGTCGAACTCGACGTCGGCCTCGTCCACGGAGTGCTCGAACGCCCTGAGCGGGTTGCCGCAGCTGCACTGCACCGCCGGTACGCCCAACTCGTCGACGAGGACGGCGATGCCCGCCTCCAGCAGCGCGTCGAAGGGTGCCGCCCTGCCCTTCTTGAAGTCGTGGTTCCTGACCAGCGTGTCGGTGCGCAGCAGCACCGGCGTCAGCTTCTTCACGTAGCCGTCGATCTCGCCGATGCCGCCGAGGCCCTTCACGTCGGCCCACTCGCGCGCCTTGCGGCGGTTCTCCGGCGCCTGGAGGAAGTCGACCAGCGCCGCCTTGTCGCAGTGACCGGCGTCCCGGGTACCCCCGTACAGACCCGGGTCGCCGCCCTCCAGTACGCCGCCGAGGCCGGACAGCGCGGCCCCGATGGCGATGTCCTTGCCGAGGTTCTTGAAGAAGGGCGCCGCGGCCGGAACCCCGCGCGCGACCGCCCGTACGGCGACCCTGCTGGCAGGAACACACGCCGTCGACAGCACGCCGACGACGGCCAGCACCGCCACCAGCGCGATGACCGCGCGCCCGCTCCCCCGTGTGCGTTTCATGAGCGTCCCCCGTTGCTCCTTCCGGACGTCCGCCCACCGGACGGTGGGCGGTCACGTCAGTGTGGGCGGGGGGCGGGGGCGCGCACATCGGGGTGGGCACGGGACCGGCGCGGGCGGGGATCCGTGTCGGCACGGATGACGGGCGCGCCGGGTGGTGGTCACGATGGGCACATGCCGCGCACGGTGCTGATCGTCGACGACGACCCCCAGTTCAGGGCGGTGGCGCGGCTCCTGCTCGAAACCGACGGGGACCTCGCCGTGGCGGAGGCGGGCACCGGCGCGCAGGCGCTGGCGGCGGTGGCGCGGGCGCGGCCGGACGCCGTGCTGCTGGACATCGCGCTGGCGGACGGCGACGGCTTCGAGGACGGCTTCGCCGTCTGCCGCGCGCTGCACGCCGCCGCCCCCGGCACGGCCGTGGTGCTGTGCTCGGCGCGGGAGGCGGAGCTGTACGGGGAGCGGATCGCCCGGTCACCGGCCGTGGGGTTCCTGGCGAAGGAACGTTTGTCCGCCGCCGCGCTGGCGCGGCTCGCCCGGTGGCGGTCCCCGTGAGGGCCGGTGCGCCGTCAGTCGTCCGAGGCGAGGTACAGCAGGACCGCGCGCACCCTGCGGTCGTAGCGCTCCTTCGCCTCGGGGCGCAGCTCCAGCTTCTCGAAGACGGTGTTGACGTGGTCCTCCACCGTGCGCTTGCTGATGGTCAGCTCGGCGGCGATGGCCGAGTTGGACAGGCCCCGCGCCATCAGTTGCAGCACCTTGAGCTGCTGCTCGGTCAGCGCGGTGACGAGGTCGCGGCGGTGCGGGGTGCGGTAGAGGGCGCGCTGGATCTCGCCGTCGATGGCGTACCGGCCCGCGCCGACCTCGGCGACGACGCCGGTGACGAAGTCGGGTCCGGTCACGCGTGACTTGAGCTGGTAGCCGATGCCTCCGGCGGCGGCGTTCGCGGGTCCGGCGGCCAGGAGGTGCCGCAGGTGGGTCAGCTCCATGTCCTTGGAGAGCAGCAGGATGCCGACGCCGGGGTGGGCGCGGCGGATGTCCACGGCGGCCCGGAGCCCCTCGACGGTGTGCGTGGGCGGCATCCGGATGTCGACCACCGCGAGGTCGGGCCGGGTCCCGGAGACGGCGGCGCGCAGGGCGTCGGGTTCCATGGCCCGCCCGGTGATCTCGTGGCCCTCCTCCTCCAGGATCAGCGCGAGCCCGCGCAGGTACACGGGGTCGTCGTCGGCCAGCACGATCCGCATGTCCGTCCTCCGTTCAGCCCTGGCCGACCCGCGCGGCGGCCCCCGGTCCCGTCGGCAGCACCGCCTCGACGGTGGTGCCCCGGCCCGGCGCGCTGCGCACCGTCAGTTCACCGTCGTAGGCCGAGACCCGGTGCCGTAGCCCGAGCAGTCCCGTGCCGCCGCCGTGCGGGTCGGCGCCGCCGACGCCGTCGTCGGTGACGGTGAGCCGCAGGTGGGTGCCGTCGTGGGTGAGGGTGACGTGGATGGTGTGGGCGGCGGCGTGGCGGAGCACGTTGCTGATCGCCTCCTTGGCGACGTAGTACGCGGTGAGTTCGACGGGTCCGGGCAGCGCGGGCAGCCCGGTGGCGCGCAGCTCGACCCGGAGCGGCAGGTCGGCGGCGAGGGAGCGCAGGGCGGGGACGAGGCCCGCCTCGCTGAGGACGACGGGGTGGATGCCGCGGGCGGCGACGCGGAGTTCGGCGTGGGCCTGGTCGAGGGTGGCGAGGGCGTCGTCGAGGAGGGCGGCCACACCCGGGTCACCGGGGGCGCGGTCGAGGCGGCGGCGGGCCAGGCGGAGCTGGAGGCCGAGGTTGATGAACTTCTGCTGGGCGCCGTCGTGCAGGCCGCGCTCCACCTCGCGGCGCTGTTCGTCCCCGGCCTCGATGACGCGGCGGCGGGAGGCGCGGAGTTCGGCGACGAGGGCCTGGTTGTCGAGTTCCAGGGCGGCGGCGGAGACGACGGCCTCCAGCACGTACCGGTCCTCGCGCAGCGCGGGGTCGTGGACGAGGACGCCGACGCGCCGCCCGCCGCGCTCCAGGACGCTCGTCCACTGGCCCGGCGCGGCGGTGAGCGGTCGGCCGTCGGTGTCGACGTAGCCGTCGCAGTCGGCGGCGGAGGAGCCGTCGGGCGCCGGGAAGCCGAGCTGGAGCGAGGGGTCGTCCAGGGTGCGGGCGAGTTCGTCGCGCAGGGCGGCGCGGGAGGTGACCGGCAGTCGGCGCAGCAGCTCGGCGACGGCGGTGCGGCCGAGGCGGATTCGCCACACCCCGGCGAGGAAGGCGAGCGGCAGGCACAGCACCGACAGGTGGGCGGCGGTGATCAGCGGGGTGTGGGACCAGGCGCGGTCGGCGCCGAGTGCCGCGTCCAGGGCGGAGGCGAGGCCGCCCGTCAGGCCGACCGTGAGCGGCGGGGCGAGTTCGCGCCGGTAGGGCCGGGACGCGGCGGCCCAGCGCCACAGCAGCACGGCGACGACGGCGGCGCTGACGGTGAGCTGTACGGCGTCGGTGAGCTGGTGGAGCCAGGGCACGGGGCGCAGGAGCAGCAGGTTGGGGGTGACGGAGGCGTGGAAGGGCACGCCCGCGGGCTGGAGGACGAAGGCGCTCGCGCAGCCCACGCCGAGCAGCGCCCGGTCGGCGACGGCGGCCACGGCGCCGTCCTCGGCGCGGGAGCGGAGCCTGCCGTAGGGGAAGACCAGCAGGAGCGGGATGAGGAAGCCGGTGGACGCGGAGCGCGGGAAGAGGCCGATGGTGTGCAGGAGGGGGTCGGTGGAGATCTGGAGGTCCTCCGCGAACCAGCCGATGCCGACGAGCAGCATCAGCAGGCCGACCGCGTTGCCGGGGCGCCGCAGCCGGGCGAGCAGTCCGGCGGCGAGGTAGAGGCCGCCGACGGCGCCGGAGAACAGGGTCGAGGTGGAGTCGGCGTACCGGTCGGGCGCGGTGACCGCCAGCACCCAGGCGCCGAAGGCGGCGCCGGACGCGGCGAGCAGGACGGCGGTACGGGTGCGCCGTGGTGCCGTACCCGCCGTGCGGACCGTCGTCGCCGGTGACCGGATTCCGGTGACCGGTCGGGCCGTCGCCTCCAGCACCGCCCTCACCCCCTGACGGCCGTCCCCCGCGCGCCGCTCCCCGTGGCGCGGGGCTCACGGTACGCGTCCGGGCGGTTCCTGTGCGCGTTCCCGGCGAAAGTGCCCCGGGCGGCGGGCGGAGGTGGTAGACCCCGGGCTGATTTCGCGTCAGATCCGTGACCCAACGGACACCAGACGCCCTGTTCCGGATCAACCCCCTCTTCATAAACTGGTGTTGGTGGAGGGGGACACGAGGGTGGGCAGTCGGCTGTACGGGCGCGGGGCGCTGTTCGACGCGGAACCGGCCGGTCTTGCCCCGCGGCTGGTGGGGCTGCGTCCGCACCGGCACCGCGCCACCCAGGTCGAGCATCCGAAGGAAGTGCCGTTCGTCGTGCTGACCGGCGCGCGGGGGCTCGGCAAGAGCGCCGTGCTCGCGGAGTTGCGGGACGCGTACAAGGGGCACACGCCGGTCGCGTTGGTGGACTGCGCGGGCGCCCAGTTCGCCCGGCCGCCCCTCGGCCGCCCGGAGGAGTCCTGGTCGCCGCTGGCGCAGGCGCTCCTCGAAGCGGCCGAGCAGTTGGCGGAGCCGGTCACGGGCGCGGGGCGAATCCAGTTCCCGCGGCTGATGTCGGGGCTGGTCGCGGTGGCCGCGAGCGGCTGGGCGGACGCCGACTCGGAGCGCATCCGCACCGAGGTGGAGCGCATCCTGCTGCTGAACGAGAGCGGTTCGTGGATCACCGGGGTGGCGGGCCGCTGGGCCACGCGGGTCGCCGCCAACGTGGTCGCGGCGGCCACCTCGACGGCCGGTCCGCTGCTGACGGCGGCGGTGGAGGCGACCCTCGACTCGATCTCCGAGGGCTTCGGCAGCAGACGGCACCAGCGGGCCGCGCTCTGGTACCGGGACTACCCGAACGCGGGCGGGCACGCGCGCCGCGGGCTGATGCTGCTTGCCGGGCACTTCCGGGCGGGCGGCGCCTCGCGCGAGCACGCCGAGCGGTATCTGGTGCGGGCGCTGCTGGCCGACCTGGCGGACGCCTACACGGGGGTGCTGCCGCGGATGCAGCGCATCGGGCGCCCGCTGGTCCTCGTCGACAACGCGCAGACGGTGCCGGGTCCGGGGCTGCTCGACGCGGTGCTGCGGGACCGGGCGGAGGGCGTCGCCGACCAGGTCGCCTTCGTCGCCGGGCTGCGCGGCGACGGGCGGACGACCGCGCTGCGGGCCGCCGTGCGCCGGGAGCTGCCGGAGGTGGCGCGGCGCGCCGACTGGGCGCCGGATCCGGGGGCGCACTCCTCGCGTGCGCTGGTGGTGGCGCTGTCGCCGCTGTCGCCGGACGACACCCTGCACCTGGTGGGCGCGGTGTGCGGGGAGCTGGCGGTGCCGCCGCAGCTGCCGCACGCCATGCACCGGCTGACGGGCGGCAATCCGCTGGGGGTGGAGGTGCTGGCGGAGTCCGCGGCGCAGCACCCCGACGACGCGGGGTCGCTGGGCGCGCTGGTCACCGCGGAGGTGCGGCTGCGTGAGCACGGCGAGGCCGAGCCCGCCTACCGGGAGCTGCTCGACCGGCTGGTGCCCGCCGACCGCCTGGACGAGCTGACGGTGCTGGCCGCCGCCCACGACCACGACTCGGCGTGCGCGCTGGCCGAGGCGCTGCTGCCGGACGACTTCGGGCCCGCGGACGTCCGGGCGTTGCAGACCCGGCTGGCGGCGGAGGGGCTGCCGGTGGTGCCGGGGCAGTTCGTGGGCAGCGCGTTCACCCGCACCCTGCTGCTGCTCAGGCTGCACCACCGGGACGCCGACCACCGCCGCTGGCGGGCCGCGCACGAGACGCTGATACGGCACTATGACGCCGCTGATGCCAACGGCGAGGACCGCGCCCGCTACCGCCTCCACCACCAGCTCGCCCTGGGCCGGACCGACGCGGCGGTGGACCACCTGCGGGACACCTTCCCGACCCTGGACACCCGGGTGTGGCTGGAGACGCTGTCCTTCGTGGCGTCCGCGCCGTACTTCCACGCGCACGACGCCGAGGGCCGTGACCACGCGCGCCCGGTGGACGGGCGCACGGCGGTCGCGCTCGGCCGCACGGACGCCGACCAGCGGGTGCCGGACGGCGCGGACACCGCGCTGCACCTGCGGATACGGCGGCTGCTGCACGCGGTGTGGCAGCTCACCGATCCGCTGGTACTGCCCGAGGAGCGGGTGTGCGACCGGCTGCGCTTCGAGCTGGAGCAGTTGTCCAACCTGCGGCCCGCGGGCAACGCCCTGCTGTGGGGCCTCGCGCGACTGGCCCGCGGACGCCCTCGCCGGGCGGCCCCTGCGCGCGGTGGACGACGCGGACCCGGACACCGCCGCCGATGACGACCGGGACGGAGACGGCTGATGGCGCGGAGGACCCGTATGGCCCGGTTCGGTGAGTGGCTGCGCGAGGGCGTGTGGGAGATCCCGCTGCGCCGCTATCTGGCGCTGCTGCTGTCCGCGGCGCTGGTCGCGGGGGTCGCGTTCGGGGTGCGGGCGCTGACCCGGGAGGACCGCTCCTGCGCCCCCGGTGTCGAGCGGCCCGAGGACGGCGACGACTGCGTGGGCGTGTCGACGACGGCGTACGACTTCGGGCGGCCGGAGTTCACCGACACGATCCGCGCGATCGACCGGGAGAACCGCTCCCTGAAGCCGGACAGCTACGTCACGATCGCCATGCTGGCGCCGTTCACGGCGTCCGACCGGGACAACGTCAACGACACGCTGCACGAGTTGCAGGGCGCCTACCTGGCGCAGTACCAGGCCAACCACGAGTCCAACGGGCAGACCCCGCAGATCCGGCTGGTGCTCGCCAACTCGGGCGCGGACGGCTCGCACTGGGAGCGCACGGTGGCGCGGCTGGTGGAGATGACCAAGGGTCCGGACCGGCTGCGGGCGGTGACGGGGGTCGGGTCGAGCACCGAGAACAACAAGCGGGCGGTGGCCGAGCTGACCCGGCTGCGGGTGCCGGTGGTGGGCAGTTCCATCACCGCCGACGACCTGGCCAACGACCAGGACGGCGTGGACCCGTTCCCGGGTCTGGCGCGGGTCTCCCCGACCAACACCGACGAGGCGCGGGCGCTGACGTCGTTCGCCCGGGTGAAGGCCGGTAGGGCGCTGCTGGTGTACGACAAGCCCGGTGACCCGTACACGACGACGTTGCAGCGGTCGTTCGAGCGGCTGCTTGAGGGTTCGCCGTACGAGCCGCAGCCGTTCACGCCGCCGGACGACCGCAGCCAGGAGGGGACGACCGCCAACACGTTCCGGCAGATCACGCACCTGGTGTGCGACACCTCACGGGACACCGACACGATCCTGTTCGCCGGGCGGCACACGCAGTTGCGGCAGTTCATCAACGCGCTCGGCGGGCGCGGCTGCCAGGACCGCGCGTTCACCGTGCTCACCGGCGACGAGGCGTCCTACCTCACCGGTGACGAGGACCTGGACCGCTCGGCCCTGAAGCGGAACATCGCGGTGCGGTACACCGCGCTCGCGCACCCGGACGCCTGGGAGCACGACCCGGCGCAGACCGGCGGCTCGGTCGGGGACGCGCGGGAGCTGGAGCGGCTGCTGACGAACAGCGAACGGAAGCCCATCGGGCCGATCGGCCCGGTCGTCCTGGAGGACGGCCAGTTGATCATCGCCTACGACGCCATGCGGCTCGCCGTGCACGGCGTCCGCCAGGCGACCCCGGAGGGCCGCACGAACCCGCCGCTGGCCGACGTGGGCCTGCAGTGGCCGCAGGTGAAGGGCTCGCTGCGGGTCAACGGGGCCAGCGGCTGGATCTGCCTGGACGTGCACGGCAACCCGTACGACAAGGCCGTACCGATCGTGGAGCTGACGAGCGAGGGCCGGGCCCGGTTCGTACGGATCGCCTGGCCGGAGGGGAAGCCACCGGGGAAGGAGTGCCTGCCGCCGTCGTAGGCACTACCCCACGGACTCGATCAGTCGTTCGAATATGGCCCGCCAGGCCGCTTCCGACTCCCCGTCCCCCCGGAACTCCCGTGTGAAGCGCAGCGCGCACCCCGCGTCACCGTCCCGTTCCAGGTGGAAGCGGAGTCGGCCGCCGTCCTCCAACGTGTACTCGGCGACACGGTCCACGTCCCACGCGGTGACCTGCCCGGCCCCCACGCCACGGAGACTGACCGCGCCGCCCAGCCGGGGTTCGAGCACGTCGGCCGGGGTGAACCAGGCCGCGAGCCCCTCCGGGGTGGCGAACGCGGGCCAGACCCCCTCCATGGACCGCGGAAGCCGGACCAAGAAGTGCAGGATGCGGGTGTTCCCGTGGGTCTGGCTGGTGCCCTGTTCGACAGAACCGGTCATGACTCCAGCCTGACCCCTGAGAGCACCAGGCGCACACCCTCACGGGCGGCCCTTCGGGGTACGGCGGTCAGAAACCGGCGGACTGGAGAACGCCCAGGCCGACGTCGGCGTAGGAGTGCTTGCCGGAGACGAAGATGTTGACGCCGTAGTAGTTGAACAGCCAGCAGGCGAAGGCGAGCAGGGCCAGGTAGGCGGCCTTGCGGCCCTTCCAGCCCGCGGTGGCGCGGGCGTGCAGGTAACCGGCGTAGGCGACCCAGGTGATGAACGACCAGGTCTCCTTGGGGTCCCAGCCCCAGTAGCGGCCCCAGGCGTCACCGGCCCAGATGGCGCCCGCGATGATCGTGAACGTCCACAGCGGGAAGACGGCGGCGTTGACCCGGTAGGAGAACTTGTCCAGCGAGGCCGCGGCGGGCAGCCGCTCCAGGAACGACCGCGCGAACTGGCCGGGCTGGCCACCGCTGGCGAGCTTGTTCTCGTAGGAGTCGCGGAACAGGTAGAGGACCGTGCCGACCGCGCCGACGTAGAAGACGGCGCCGCACAGGATCGCGGTGGAGACGTGGATCCACAGCCAGTACGAGTGCAGGGCGGGAACCAACTGGTCGCTGTCGGTGTACAGGACAGTGACGGCGAGACCGAGGTCGAGGAGGACGCTCGTGGTCAGGAAGAGCCCCAGCCAGCGGACGTTCATCTTCAGCGCCAGCAGCAGGAGGTACACCCCGACGGCGGTGGTGGAGAAGGTGATGTTGAACTCGTACATGTTGCCCCACGGCGCCCGCTGCACCGAGAGGGCCCGGGTGAGCACCCCGCCGAACTCCAGGGCGAAGGCGAGCACGGTGAGCGAGATGGCGATACGGCCGTAGAGGTCGCCCTGCTGGTCCCCGCCGTGCGCCCCCGGCCCGTCGGGCACGTCCCGCGCGCCGCCCGTCGCCCGGACGACGACCTGGGGCCGTTCCAGTACGGCGGTGCCGCCCGCCGCCGTGCGCGCGGTGACGGCCGGGGCCTTCGCCGCGCTGTCGGTGGCGGTGGTGGTGAGCGCGGCGGCCGTGCGGCCGACCTTGCTGCGGCTGCCGAAGAGCCACTCCGCGATGTAGGCGAGGAAGGCCAGGGTGTAGACGGCCATCGAGGAGTAGATCAGCGTGTTGCTGATGTTGGCGAGGTTCTCGTTGGTCGCGGCGGCGAGAGTCACTTCTCAGCCCCTTCGGCAGGCACAGCGGCGGTGGAGTGGGTGGTCGGGTCGGTCTCTTGCTCTTGCTCTTGCTCTTGCTCGGGTGCTGCTGGGCTGGGCGCGTCCTGGTAGAGCAGTCCGGCGAGGTCACCGAGTTCCTCGGGCACCTTCGCGGACTCGCTGCGGCCGAGACCGGCCATCTCCACCACGGTCACCCCGTCGGCGCCCCGCACCGCCCGCACCCAGACCCGGCGGCGCTGGACGAACAGGGAGGCGGACAGGCCCAGGATCGCGGCGACGGCACCGCCGAGCGCCCAGCCGCTGGCGGGCTGCTTGGCGATCTGGAAACCGGCCCACTCCTGCACGCCGTCGAAGGTGATGGAGCCCTGCCCGCCGGGCAGTTCCATGGTCTCGCCGATCTTCAGCCGCTGCTTGGACAGCTGCCCGTCGGCGTCCTTGAACTCCTTGAGGTGGGTCTTGTCGAGCTGGTAGACGCTCTGCGGGATGCCGGAGTCCACGCCGAGGTCGCCGTGGAAGGCGTTCAGCGCCAGCCGCGGGTTCAGCAGCGCCGGGAACTGCGACAGCATCGTGCCGCTGCCCTCCCCGGCGAAGGTCGGCACGAAGAACGCCTGGAAGCCGAGCTGCTCCCGCTCGCCCCGGGCGTTGCGGTAGCCGTCCATGACCTTGATGGCGCCGGTGGAGGTGATGTTGCCGTCCTGCGGCAGCAGGGCCACGGCCTCCTTGTCGAGGACGACCTTGCCGGAGGCGTCCCGGACGGTGACGATCGGGGCGTAGCCGTGGCTGACGAGGTAGACCTTGGAGCCGCCGATGTCGAGCGGCTCGTTGACCTTGACGGTGGTCTCCTTCTCCTCGCCGTAGGCGCCGACGCTGTAGGTGAGGTGGGCCTCGAAGGTGCGGGCGGTGCCGCGGTTGGGGCCGGAGGGCTCGTAGGTGCCGCGGAAGTCCATGAGCTGGAAGCTGAAGGCGTCCAGGTCGTCCTGGGTGAAGAGGTTGCCGGACTTGAAGTCGTCGTACTGGGTGAGGGTGTTGGCGAACCCGTCGCCCTCAAGCACCAGCTTGTTGCCCTCGTACTTGAAGAGCTGGCCCCAGGCGAAGGCGACCAGCATCACGATCAGCGCGAGGTGGAAGAGGAGGTTGCCGACCTCGCGCAGGTAGCCCTTCTCGGCGGCGACCGCGTCCCCGGCCACATGGGCGCGGAACCGGCGCTTGCCCAGCAGGGCGAGGGCCCTTTCCCGAATCTGCTCGGGGTCGGCGTCGGTGCGCCAGGTGGTGTAGGCGGGCAGCCGGGTCAGACGGCGGGGGGCGCCGGGCGGACGGCCGCGGAGCTGGCCGACGAACTGCCAGGTGCGCGGGATGATGCAGCCGATGAGGGAGACGAACAGCAGGATGTAGATCGCGGAGAACCACACCGAGCTGTAGACGTGGAACAGGCCGAGCTTGTCGTAGAGCGGCGCGAGCGTGTCGTGCCGTCGCCGGAAGTCCGCGACCTGGGTGGCGTCGACGCCGGTCTGCGGGATCAGCGAGCCGGGGATGGCCGCCAGCGACAGCAGCAGGAGCAGCAGCAGCGCGACCCGCATGGAGGTGAGCTGCCGCCAGAACCAGCGGGCCCAGCCGACGGCGCCGAGGGAGGGCAGGTTGGGCAGCTCCTCGCGCGGGGCGGTGGAGAGCTGGGAACCGGCGGCGCCGAGGTCCTGGTCCTCGGCGGCGGGCGTCGTGGTGTTGGTCATCGATCAGATCCCCACAGTGAAGCCGTTGGACCAGGTCTGCATCTCCTGCACCAGGCGGTCCCAGGCGCCGGTCAGCAACAGCACACCGGTCGCGATCATCATCACGCCGCCGACGCGCATCACCCACACATAGTGGCGCTTGATCCAGCCGAAGGCGCCGAGTGCCTTGCGGAAGGCGACGGCGGCGAGCACGAAGGGCACCCCGAGGCCGACGCAGTAGGCGACGGTCAGCAGGGCCCCGCGGCCCGCGCTGGCCTGGTTGAGGGCGAGCGCCTGCACCGAGGCGAGGGTCGGCCCGATGCAGGGCGTCCAGCCGATGCCGAAGAGCGCGCCGAGGACGGGGGCGCCGACGAGCCCGGCGACCGGCCGCCGGTGGAAGCGGAACTCGCGCTGGGTGAGCCAGGGCATCAGCCCCATGAAGAAGACGCCCATGGCGATCATGAGCACGCCGAGCACCTTGGACAGCACGCTGTGCTGCTCCTGCAACTCCTGCCCGAAGAACCCGAACAGCGCTCCGCCCGAGACGAAGACGGCGGTGAAGCCGAGCACGAACAGGGAGGCGCCGAGCGCCATCCGGCCCCGCCGGGCGTCGGCCAGGTCGGTGCCGCTGACGCCGGTGACGTAGGAGAGGTAGCCGGGGACGAGCGGCAGCACGCAGGGCGAGAAGAAGGAGACGAGGCCGCCGAGGACGGCGATGGGCAGGGCGAGCAGCAGCGCCCCGTTGAGGACGGTGTCGTTGGTTCCGGTGGCGGCGAGCGCCGTGAGTCCGGTCACAGCCACGTCTCCGGTCACAGCCACGTCACTTCTCCGCCAGGACCGGGTCGAGCATCTCGCGCAGCTTCTTCTCGCTGAGCGCCTGGAGGGTGCGCGCGGCGATCTTGCCGTCCCGGTCGAGGACGAGCGTGGAGGGGATCGCCTGCGGGTTGAGGGTGCCCTTCTCGAAGCGGAGCATCAGCTTGCCGGTCGGGTCGTAGAGGCTCGGGTACGTGATCCCGAACTCCTCCTCGAAGGCGCGGGCCTTGCTGGTGTTGCCGTCGCGGGTGTTGATGCCGACGAACTCGACGCCCTGGGCCTTGGTGTCGTCGTAGACGGTCTGGAGGTTCTCGGCCTCGGCGCGGCAGGGCGAGCACCAGGAGCCCCAGATGTTCAGGACGACGACCTTGCCCTTGAGGTCGGCGACGTCGAGCCGCCCGCCCTCGACCGTCTCGCCGGACAGGTCGGGCGCGGCGGTGCGGTCGCCCTTGGCCACCGTGTCGATGCCGTCGGACCCGGCGACGAAGCCGGTGCCACCACCGCCGCCCGAGGTGCCCCCGGAGGTGCAGGAGGTGAGGGCGAGTGCCGCGGCTGCCGCACCGGCGGCGAACAGGGTGACGCGGCGGCGGGTGCGGCGTGGGCGGTTCGAGCGCTGGGGGGCGCGGCTGGCGGCACTCATGTGAAAAGTTTCGCATGTCGGTTCTGGGGATCTTGGGCACCCCCCTGGGACCGAAGGACCCCTTGCGTGAGCCCTGGTCTACAGGCTCCGCCACCCCGCCGCGGGCGCCTGCCCGACCTCCAGCGTGCGGAGCTTGTCGAGCACCTCGGGCCGCTGCGCGTCCAGCCAGTCCACGAACTGCCGGAAGGAGACGAGCCGTACGTCCTCGCCCTTCTCCTTCTCCCTCGCCATGTACGTCAGGGCCTCCTCGACGGCGTCCATGTAGATGCCGCCGTTCCACTGCTCGAAGTGGTTGCCGATGAAGAAGGGTGCCCGATTGGTCTCGTACGCCCGCTTGAAGCCGGATATGTACGACTGGGTGGCCTGCTCCCGCCAGCCCGGGTAGTTGTGGGCGGGGGCGTTGGTGGAGTTGATGGACTGGTTGGCGAGGATGTTGTAGTCCATCGAGAGCACCTCGAAGGTGTGTTCGGGGAAAGGTATCTGCTGCAACGGCAGGTCCCAGAGCCCTGCCCGCTTCACGGGCCACACCTGGCGTCCGCCGGGCGAGGAGGCGTCGTAGCGCCAGCCCAGTTCGCGGGCGGTGGGCAGCAGGTTGTCCTGGCCGAGCAGACAGGGCGCGCGCCCGCCGACGAGTTCCTTGTCGTAGTCGAAGGGCAGCGACTCGATCTCGGTCCACCCGGTGTTGGTCCGCCACTCCTTGACGAAGGACTTCGCCTGCTCGATCTCGCTGCGCCACTGCGCGGACGTCCAGTTGCCGACCGAGCCGTACCCGGCGCAGAAGTGCCCGTTGAAGTGGGTGCCGATCTCGTGCCCCTCCAGCCAGGCGCGGCGGACGTTCTTCAGGGTGTCCTTGATGTGCGCGTCGGTGAGGTAGCCGATGTCGGAGGCGCCGCGCGGGTTGTTCGGGGGGTCGTAGAGCCGCTTCTTCGACTCGGGGAGCAGGTAGATCCCCGAGAGGAAGAAGGTCATGGCCGCCCCGTGCTCCTTGGCGAGGTCGAGGAAGCGCGGGAAGAGCCCGTTGCCGACCTCACCGGCGCCGTCCCAGGAGAAGACGACGAACTGCGGCGGCTTCTGACCGGGCTCCAGCGGCTCGGGCGCGGGCGGCTGGTGGGGCTGCCTGCCGCTGTGGGAGGTGGAACCGTCACCGAGGGGCCGGGCGGTGACCCCGGTCGACCCCTTCCCCTTGTTCCGCGAACCGGACCCGGCCCCGGAACCGGAACCGGCCCCCGCCCCGTCTGACGACCTGAGGCTGCCACAGCCCGCGAGCCCGGCGGCGGCAGCCCCCGCACCGATCCCGATGAGTCCCCGTCGGGTGAAGTTGCGCATGGCGTCCCCGTCCGTCGCATTCCGTACTGGTCACACAGTCAGATGAATGCGACGAACGGAAGGTTTCCCGGGATTCGCGAAGATTCCGCAACGAATGTCACAAACCGGTACGGGAACGCCTTGCGGCCCCCTCAGGCTCCGAACGCCTTGTCCTTCCCCTTCACCGGCTTGGCCCCGGCGAGAAGATGGGCGGGCACCAGGTCTCGGGCGGGCTCGGTGTAGCCGACGGAGACGATCCGGTCACCCTCGTAGGTGAACGTCGTCAGCGAGGCGAGCGTGCACTGCCGCTTGCGCGGGTCGTGCCACAGCCGCCGCTTCTCGACGTACGACCGCAGGATCCAGATCGGTAGCTGATGGCTGACCAGCACGGCCTCGTGCCCGCGCGCCTGGTCCCTCGCGGCGTCCAGCGCGCCCATCATCCGCACCACCTGGTCGACGTACGGCTCGCCCCAGGACGGCTTGAACGGGTTGACGAGGTGCTTCCAGTTCTCGGGCCGCCGCAGCGCGCCGTCCCCCACCCCGAAGGTCTTGCCCTGGAAGACGTTCTCGGCCTCGATGAGCCGCGCGTCGGTGGCGAGGTCGAGCCCGTGCGCCTTGGCGATCGGCGTGGCCGTCTCCTGCGCCCGCTCCAGCGGCGAGGCGACGACGTACGTCACGTCCCGGCTGGCGAGGTGCTCGGCGACCCGGTCGGCCATCCGCCGCCCCAGCTCGGACAGGTGGTACCCGGGCAGCCGCCCGTAGAGCACCCCGTCCGGGTTGGCGACCTCACCGTGCCGCATGACGTGTACGACGGTGATCTCCCGCGTCTGGTCGCTCATGCCGTGGCCTCCGCGGCGGCGCGGGCGGCGGCGGGCAGGGCGTCGGCGATCCGCTGCACGGCCCGCTCGTCATGGGCCGTGGACACGAACCACGACTCGAACGACGAGGGCGGCAGATAGACCCCGTTCGCGAGCAGCGAGTGGAAGAAGGCGGTGAACCGGAACGACTCCTGCGCCTTGGCGTCCTCGTAGTCGCGCACCGGCCGGTCGGTGAAGAACACGGAGAACATGTTGGAGGCGTTCTGGAGGGTGTGCGCGACACCTTCCTTGCTGAGCGCCTCGGTCACCAGCGCCTGGATCTGCGCGGAGACGGCGTTGACCTGCTCGTAGGCGGCGTCGTCGAGCAGCCGCAACTGCGCGAGCCCGGCGGCGGTGGCGACGGGGTTCCCGGACAAGGTGCCCGCCTGGTACACGGCCGGCCGGAGCGAGGAAGGCCATCACGTCGGCCCGCCCCCCGAAGGCGGCGGCGGGGAACCCCCCGCCCATGACCTTCCCGAAGGTCATGAGGTCGGGCCGCACCCCGTCGACCCCGAACCACCCGCTCCGACTGGTCCGGAACCCGGTCATGACCTCATCGGAGATGAACAGGGCACCGTTCTCCGCACACAGGTCCTTGAGCCCCTGGTTGAACCCGGGCAGCGGCGGTACGACGCCCATGTTGCCCGGCGACGCCTCGGTGATCACGCAGGCGATCTCACCGGGGTGCGCCTGGAACGCGGCGCGCACGGCGTCGAGGTCGTTGTACGGCAGCACGATCGTGTCGCCCGCCTGCGCGCCGGTGACGCCCGGCGTGTCCGGCAGCGCGAAGGTGGCGACCCCGGACCCGGCGGCGGCGAGCAGCGCGTCGACGTGCCCGTGGTAGCACCCGGCGAACTTGACCACCTTGGCCCGCCCGGTGAACCCGCGGGCGAGCCGGATGGCGGACATGGTCGCTTCTGTCCCGCTGGAGACGAGCCGCACCTGCTCCACGGGCTCGATCCGCGCGACGATCTCCTCGGCGAGCGCCACCTCACCCTCGCCGGGCGTCCCGAAGGACGTACCGCGCTCCACCGCCTCCCGCGCCGCGGCGACCACCTCGGGGTGCGAGTGCCCGAGGATCATGGGCCCCCAGGAACACACCAGGTCGACGTACTCGCGCCCGTCCGCGTCGGTCAGGTACGGACCGGTGCCGGACACCATGAACCGGGGCGTACCGCCCACCGCGCGGAAGGCGCGCACCGGGGAGTTCACGCCGCCGGGCGTGACGACGGCCGCACGGTCGAATAGAGCCTGCGAGACAGGCGCGTCGTATGAATAGGGGGCTTCGCTCATGACCTGCGACTTCTCCGACTTCTCGGACTCCGTTGACGGGGACCTCCTCAGGGTAGGCCAGCGGCAGGTCGGCCACGGGAGGGAATATGTCTGATCAATCCACCGCTATCTGCGAGACTGAGACCGAGACTGAGACCTGATACACACAGCTCGTACGGGCTGCCACGATCCCGCTGACAGGTGTTTCCACGCGCCACGTTTCGGCGGGCAGCCGTGGGGGAGGTCACTGACACGATGATCGGGTTGCGCGGCGGGCGCCACGCGTCCTAGAAAAGCAGTCGGGTGGAGATATGCATCGCGGTGGCGGACTGGGCGAGGGGACTGACGACCTGGGTCCTCGACGTGCCCGGCGGGGAAGGCACCGACGCGACGCGGAGGAAACAACCGAACCACGCCGGACACCGGACGTCCCGGGGGTTCCCGGCGTACCGAGTGAGCGCAGGAATGGTGGTCGGGTGGGGGTGACGTACAAGTACTTCGGCGCACCGGACGGCGCCACCGCGGCCCGCGTCCCGATCTCGATGCGCCCCGAGGAACTCGGCGGCGACGAGCTGGGCATGAACGGCATGTTCACCAAGATCAAGCCGGAGACGATGGCCGCGATGGTCCTCACCGGCATCGAAGGCGTCCCCCTCCACAAGGTCCCCCCGCTGGAACTGGTCGTCCTCCACCCCGACTACGCCGTCGTCAAACTCCCCATGACCGTCGTCGACCCCCTGCGCGGCATCGGCGAGGAGGCGGTCGGCGCGGCGGCCTTCATCTGGTCAACGGTCCCGGACCGGGGCGGGCCGCGGGACGCGTTCAACGTGTACCAACTGCTGCACGAGTGGCAGGACTTCAGCCATCGGCTGCACGAGGCGGGGCATCAGCCGTACTGCCTGGTGTGGCCCTGATCTTGGGTTTCGTGAGGGCCGGGCGGGGCTGTGGGCGGCGTTCCGACCAGTCCCTCAGCGGTTCGTCGTACGTCCTCGCGTTCCTCGCGTCGGTGACGGCTGGCTCAGGAGGGCAGCGCCCACTGTGGGCCGTCCGGGTTTCCGAGCCACACAGCCTGCTGGTCGCGGGAGACGGTCACGCCGAACGCCGTGGTGTTCGGTGAGCCGTACTCCTCCCAGGTGGCCACCGCCGACTCAACCGCGTCCCACAGGCGGCGGGGGCCGCCCTGCCTGACCTGCCAGCCGCCGTCCGTGGGAGCGAGGACCGCGAAGGAATCGGCAACGCTGTCCAGTAGAAACGTGCTGACCGGGCCGCCGCCGACCGCCATCGAGAAGAAGCGGGCGTCCGGCGCCGCGAGCTGCGCCATGAAGGCCGACCCGGAGCTGGTGAGCAGTTCTGGCCCGCGTACGGCTCTCCGTACCGTCCCGTCGTCGGGGACCGGCACCATGCCCAGGCTCTCCGGTGCGTCCTGCTGGCGGGCGATCATAAAGCTCGGGCCGTCCTCGCTGAACCAGCCGCTCGCGCTGTCACCGGTGACGATGAGCTTGACCAGGCCGAGGGAGCGCATCCAGCCGCGGAGGGTGGTGAGGATGACGCCGCCGGGCCGGACCTGTTCCAGCCAGGCGGGCGGGATGTTGCGGAAGCCACACGTGGCGACCAGCCGGTCGTACGGGGCTCCGTCGGGGTGGCCGACGCGGCCGTCCCCCACCAGTAGGTGAGGGGTGTGACCGGATGCGGTGAGAGCTTCGCGGGCTCGTCGGGCCACGCCCTCGTCCGTCTCGATCGAGGTCACGTTCTCGCTGCCAAGCCGGTGGCACATCAGTGCTGTCGAGTAACCGGTTCCGGTGCCGATCTCCAGCACGTCCATGCCGTCCTGCACATCCAGGTCTTCGAGCATCCGGACCACTAGACTCGGCAACGTCGACGACGAGGTCGGGGTCGCGTTGCTGATCGGCTTCGGGTCGGTCCAGTCGATGTCCCGGCCGTCGAACTGGGTCATCCAGGTCTCGTCGGTGTAGACGAGCCGGAGCCACTCCTCCTTGGCGACCGTCTCCGGTGTGACCGGCTCCCAGGTGGTGACGCCCGGGCGTGGCTCTCCCGGTAGAAGCGCGGAACGAACCTGTGGCGGGGCACGGCCTCCACAGCGGCCCGCCACTGCGGCGAGCGCAGCCAGCCGCCCTTCTCCAGTTGGCGGGCGAGCCGACAGCGGAGATCGGCCGCGACCGTCTCGATGTCAGTTTCACTAGCCATGGAGTCCTCCTTCCAGGAGATCAGCGAGTGCGGCAGTCATCGGCAGACCGGTCGGCGGCTCCATCCACGCCCACTGCCCGGAAGGATTGCACTCGATGAAGATCCACTCGCCGCGGTCGGTCAGAGCGAAGTCGAACGCCCCGAAGACGAGCCCGAAGTGCTTCAGATAGGCACGCATAGACCGCTCCACTGCGGGGGGCGCGGCAAGCGGCGTGTATGTGTGAGTGCCGTAGTCCGTACGCCAGTCGAGGAGACCGGAGTCGATCCGCACGGCAAAGATCTGCTCGCCGATCACAGTCACCCGGATATCGGCAACCTTGTCCAACCGCTTCTGGAAAAGGTGCATGGTGCCAGATACGCAGTCGTCGATCTCGTCAGCGGTCACCTCGGCCACGGGGACGGTCTGGGCCTTGCCCTCTACCAGGTAGAGCGGAACCGAGATCGGCTTGAAGATGACCGGGCCGTGCGCCCTGATGAAGGCCGCTGCGTCGTCGGGAACGTTGGTGATCAGCGTCGGCGGAAGCGTGAAGCCGACCGCCGCCGCTGCCGCGAGCCCGGCTGGCTTGTACTCCGCGTCGCCGATGCGATGGGGGTGGTTGACGTAAAGGCAGCCCGGCAGAGAGGTCAGGATGCCGCCGAGCCCGTAGCGCGCTTGGGCCACGGCGAATCGCTCGTCCTGCTTGTCGAGATGGGGGAAGGCGAACCCGGAGGGACGCCGGTAGTACACGGAACGCACCGCGCCCAGGTCGGCATGTCGGCTGGGGGTCTGCACGCTTCCCCGCCACCGGTCGGTACCACCGATGGTGGCCGAACACGACAGAGTGGCGGGGAAGTCACCGGAGTCGAACCGCACGACCGGGACACCCCGGTCGTACAGCTCTGCGATCACGAAGTCCGCGGTCGGGTCGTCGAGGTTGGTGACGACCAGGACCGGACGATCGTCGTTCGTCACCAGAGTCACTGGCCGGTGTCGTTCCCCGTATCGCTGTCCGGGGAGTCGCTGTTGCGGTCGCCCTGGCCCGTGGTACCGGTCGCGGGATTCGTGCCGGAGGACGTGCCGTGGCCCGGAGACATGGTGGGTGCCCCGGAGCTGTCGAAGTACTGGCCGGTCTGAGTCTCCGGATCCAGCGTCACCCTCGCGTAGGCGGGACCCTCGACGGGTGGGTACGGGGCGATGCGACGCAGAGCCCACGGGGCGGCGGTCAGATGCCCCTGTGGCAGCGGGCTGCCCGTGGGAAAACGGTCCATGTGGTTGAACACGGTCTTCCTTCCTGTCGGATGTTCTTGTTCTTCGTCTGACGGCGCGGATCTCACCGAGAGCCAGTGCCATCTCGGGCGAAGCCGCACAAGGTCGGTGTTCCCCGCACGCGTCCAGGAACGGGTCGTGGACAACCCCACCGAGGGCGGGAGCCGTAAGGAGACACGCGAGATCAGCATGTGGTCGGCACCCTCAGCTCCGCCCAGACGACCTTGCCCCAACGATGGAGGTCGTAGCCCCACCGCCAGCTCAGCGACTCGACCAGGAGCAGGCCACGGCCGCCCTCGGAATCGCCTTCAGGACAGGCCGGTTCGGGGGTGTCTCGGCACTTGTCGGCGACGCCGATCCGAATCACCTCGGCCGTCTCACGCCGGATCACCACGCGGACCACGCGACACGGCGTATGGCTGACGGCATTGCTGACCAGCTCCGAAACGATCAGAGTGCCCGCCTCGGCCAACTCGCCTATGCCCCAGGTGTCCAGAGCCGCGGAGACAAGCAGACGTGCGCGGCGCGCGGACTCCGGCTCGCACGGCATCCTCTCGGTGTAGCCCGG
Source organism: Streptomyces flavalbus (assembly GCF_042674625.1). NCBI lineage: Bacteria > Bacillati > Actinomycetota > Actinomycetes > Kitasatosporales > Streptomycetaceae > Streptomyces > Streptomyces flavalbus. Next base: position 4,587,681 of record NZ_JBHTEB010000001.1, on the reverse strand, counting down.
GACACCGGTCACTGTTGGTTTGGCGGCGGTCATGGTCAAGGGGTCATCCCTCCGAGGCTGGCACGCCCGCCCCCGACGGGTGCGCGGGGACGGGCTTTCCTCCACGCCATCGAGAGGCAGAAAGTGGAATCTCGCCCGCTCAACGGCTGGTACCGAGTCAACGGCCCTTGGCCGTCGGCGAACAGGAAAGGTCGCGCCCCGCTGTACCTACGCGAACCGGAAGACTTTACGCTCCGGTGACCTCAGGTCTGGTTCGGTCAGTGACCACACGGCTACGGTCGGTCCATGGGAGCGAACGCCATCCTGAAGAGCCGGATGGAGGAACTCGGGCTCACTCAGGAAGAATTAGCCGGTCGGATGAACGCTGCGCTGGCAGAGATCACCGGCAGGCCCGGTGACGTCTCCGACCGCACAGTCCGCAACCTCCTCAACGGGACCTGCCGCCGCCCCATCGGACGTACCTGTGTGGCACTGGAGAGGGTGTTCGAGTGCCCTGTCGAGGACTTAGGGTTCACGGCGCCACGCACCATGCAGCATCCGCAGGAGGACCCCGTGCGGCGCCGCTCCTTCATCGCCTCTGCCACCGGAACCGCAGCCGCGGCGGTTCCCTTGATGGCGCAACGCCGTACGGTCGGCATGTCGGACGTGGCACGGGTCGCTGCCGGAATGAACGCCCTAGTCGAAGCTGACGACCGCCAGGGCGGGCATACCGAACTGGAAAGGGCTGCCGTCCAGGGCCGCGACGGCGCGCTGGAGCTACAACAGCGGAACGCCAGTGAACGCGTCCGCCGAGCCCTGTACGCCTTGGCCTCCGAATACACCGCCATAGCCGCCTGGTCCTGCGTCGACGCCCGTAACCTGGACCAGGCGCAGAGGTACCTGAACGAATCCGCCACCTACGCCGGGCTCTCTCAGGACGGCCCCACGGAGGCGCGGGTATGGGTCACCATGTCGATGCTCGCCTCCCAGCGTCGCAACTGGCCCGAAGCCCTCGCGGCAGCGCAGGTTGCACAAGCCTCCTCGGCCGCTCGTAGAGATCCGTTCTTCGACTCGCTGGGGCGGGTTCGAGCCGCGCTGGCGTACGCGGCCCTCGGCGAGGGGCGTGACGCCCTGCGGCATCTCGGGTCCGCCCAGGACACCTTCGCCAGGGCGCCCGCATACGAGCGCCCCCGCTGGACGGCCTTCTACGGGCAGGCCGAACTCGACCACCTCGGTGCGATCGTCCACAACCGCAGTGGACGCCATGCCCACGCAGAGGCGATGGCGCACCGTGCACTGGCCAGGATTCCGCCCGTCTTCCGCCGCAACCGGGCGTTGGCGACCGCTCAACTCGCCTTAGCGCAACTCCACCAAGGAGATATCGAACAGGCCACGGCCACCGCTGCCGCAGTCTTCTCCATCATGGACGGCGCCCCCCTCCCCGGACGTATGCGCACGCTCATCGGCGACTTCCACCGCGACCTGCTCGTCCTGGCCCCCTCCACCACGTACGCACGCGAATGGGCAGACCGCCTACGTGCCGATTGGAGCTGAACGTGATCGACCTGCGTCACTTCCAGCACGGAAACCTCCCCGAGAGCTTTCGGCAACTGCTCATCGACATACACGATGACGCCTACGCCGACGCCATGGACGACCCTTTCAACCAACGTTTCCCCTGGTTCGTCGACCACTGGTCAGGCATGGAGGGCTTCACATGCGTCGTGGCGTACGACGGAGATGAGCCGACCGGCTTCGCCTACGGCGGCCCGCTCACCCCCGGCCGCGAGTGGTGGCGATCCACCGACTACGAGCCGAACAACGGCTACACCTCCACCTACGCGGTGTCCGAGCTCATGGTGCGGCCTCATTGGCGCAAAAAGGGCGTCTCCGAACGCCTCCACGAAGCACTGCTGAAGGAACGCACAGAGGACCTCGCTGTACTCCTGGTCGACGTGACCCACCCCAAGGTGCAGGCGCTCTACGAATCGTGGGGATACACCAAGGTCGGCGAGCAGCGGCCATTCGCCGACGCTCCACTGCTCGCCGTCATGATCAAGGACCTCCGAAGCTGACCGCTCTCCGTGGCCACCACCAAGGCCGCCCAGACTTCGGGGTCATCCAGGGTCACGGCGACGACGAGGACTCCGAAGGAGGCCGGGGCACATGGAGCTGGGTGGGGGTGGCCCGTCGTCATTGTCCTCCTCGGCTTCCTCACGCGCGGGCGGTCCCCGTCATGCCCCCTCGGCGGTGAGGCGGCCGATGGCTCGGATGACCTGGCGGCGGGTGGCCAGGCGGCGGGCGAGGAAGGCCATCACCCGGTTCATGCGGCCCGCGATGACGCTGGGCGGCGGGTTCCTGCGGTCCAGGGCGGTCAGCGCGGTGCGGACGACGTCGACGGGTGAGGCGAGCCTGGTCCCTCCGGCGGCCTGTGGGGTGCCCACGACGTCGAAGAACTCGGTCCGGGTCGCGCCGGGGGACAGGGCCAGCACCCGCAGACCGGTACCGCGCGACTCCTCCCACAGCGCCTCGGTGAGGCTGAGCACGAACGCCTTGGTCGCCCCGTAGAGCGCCATGCGCGGGTTGGGCTGGTAGGCGGCCATGCTCGCCACGTTGACCAGTACCCCGCGGCCCGCGGTGCGCAGTGGGTCGATGAAGGCGCGGCTGATGTCGGCGACCGCGGTCACGTCGACCGCGATCTCCCGGCGCAGCCGGTCCGGGTCGGCCTGGTGGAAGGGGCCGAAGGTGGCGAACCCGGCGTTGTTGACCAGGCTCGTGACGTGCTGGCCGAGCTGGGCCACCCGCGCGGCCAGCGCCTGCCCGGGGTGTTCCGTGGCCAGGTCCATCTCGATCACGTGCACCTGGATGCGGTGCTGTGGGCGCAGTTCGGTGGCCAGCTCCTCCAGGCGGTCCCTGCGGCGGGCGACCAGCACCAGGTCGGAGCCGCGGGCGGCGAGCTGGCGGGCGAACTCGGCGCCGAGGCCCGCGCTGGCCCCGGTGATGAGGGTGGTCTGTCCGTGGTAGTCGACGGCGGGCATATTGATCCTTCTTTCAGTCGCTGCCTTCCTGGCAGTTAATGCCAAGTAGGCGGTCGCTGTCCAGAGGGGTAGCCTGATGTCCATGACGACCTTGTGGGACCGTTCGCGGCAGGTCGCCGTCCAGGCGATCCTGGATACAGCGGTACGCCTGTTCGCCGAGCAGGGCTACGAGCGGACGACGATCGCGCAGATCGCGCGGGAGGCGGGGATCTCGCAGCGCTCCCTGTTCCGCTACTTCGGGACGAAGGAGGACCTGGTCTGCGGCGACCAGGAGGCGCTGGGCGAACTGCTGAAACGGACCGTCGAGCGGCAACCGGCCGACGTGTCCGCCTGGGACGCCCTGCGCACCGGCTTCGAGGCCATCCTCACCGCCAACCACCCCCCTGAGCGTGCGCTGGAGCTGTCCCGCCTCATCTTCGCCACGCCCTCGCTGCACGCCCGCTACATCGAGAAACGACTGCGCTGGCAGGCCGAACTCGTCCCCGTCGTCCGGGCGCGACTGGGCCACGATCCCGGCCACCCGGCCTCCGAGACGCAGGCCAGGGCGATCGTCGCGACGGTCTTCGCCTGCGTCGACACGGCAACCGGACTCTGGGCCGAACACGACGGACGACTCGACCTGGCGGACCTCTACGACCAGTGCCTCACGGCGGTGCGGGGTCCCGAACCCCAGTGACCGCCCTTTGCGACCAGCCGGGTGCGGTTGCGAACGTTCCCGACCACGCCCGGGCCCGTGGCGAGGTAGACCGTGCCAGCTTCGGGGCTCCGATCAGACCGGCGAACCGGTGGACGACGTCCGGATCTCCCGGTTCAGGTAGATGGTGATTCTGTGCTCCAACTCCCCAGCAGCGTGCGGCGGGTGAACCAGGTGCGTGGTCGCCGCACTCGTCGCCCCCGCGTGGCCCGGGCGACCGCCCGCCCCACCCCGGGCAGACTGTCCGCCAACGCGCCCGCCCCGCCCGACCGGCGGGCCGCAAGGAGGGAGTCCACCGCCATGCCCACCGCCATGCCCACCACCGTGCCCGCACCGACCGGCGTGACCATCGCCCCGATGACCGACGCGCACGCCGACGAGGTGCTGGCGATCTACCAGGCCAGTATCGACGAGGGCGACGCCACCTTCGAGACGTCCGTCCCGACCTGGCGGGCGTTCGACGCGGCCAAGCTGCCCGACCACCGCTTCGTCGCCCTGGACGCGGGGGGCGCCGTCCTCGGCTGGGTGGCCGCGACCCCGGTCTCCGACCGGTGCGCGTACGCCGGTGTCGTCGAGCACTCCGTGTACGTCCATCCCGGCGCCCGCGGTCGCGGCGTGGCGTCCGCCCTGCTCGCGGCGTTGATCGAGTCGACGGAGGCGGCCGGGATCTGGACCGTGCAGTCCGGTGTCTTCCCGGAGAACGCCGCCAGCCTCGCCGTACACCGGCGCGCGGGCTTCCGCGTCATCGGCACCCGGGAGCGCATCGGCCGCCACCACGGGCGCTGGCGGGACGTGGTGCTCGTGGAACGCCGCAGCGGCACGATCGACTGACCAGTGACGCCGTAGCGGCACACCTCCCACTGACCGTGACGCCGCGGCGGCACACCTCCCACTGACCGTGACGCCGCGGCGGCACACCTCCCACTGACCGTGATGCCGCGGCGGCACACCATCCACCGCCCCCGACGCCGGACCGGACCCCTCACCCCGCCCGGCGCCCCACCGTGAACCCGAGCACCGACCCCCCGCCCTCCCGCCGGTAGGCGAACGGCCCGCCGCCGTGCGCCAGGGCCACCTCCCGCACGATGGACAGCCCGAGGCCGGAACCGGGCAGGGAGCGGGCGTCGGCGGCGCGGTAGAAGCGGTCGAAGACGCGGGTCAGATCGTCGGCGGCGATCCCGGGCCCTCGGTCGAGCACCTCGACGCGCACGGGTCCCGCACCCGCCGCCCCGTCCGGCCCGCACACGCTGATCTCGATCGGCCCGGTGCCGCCCGCGTCGAACTTGGCCGCGTTCTCCACGAGGTTCGTCAGCGCCCGCGTCAGCATCACCGGCCGCCCCTGCGTCACCGTCTCCCCGCCCGCCCGCACCAGGACGCGCCGCCCGGTACGGCGCCGGGCCAGCACGGCGACGTCCTCGGCGAGGTCGGCGAGGTCCACCCGCTGCGGCGGCTCGGTGTCCGACTGCCCGGCGGCGAGGTCGACCAGCTCGTTGACCAGGTCGGTCAGCTCCCGGGCCTCCTGCCCGAGGTCCGCGACCAGTTCCTCCCGGGCGTCGGGCGGCAGCTCGTCGATGCGGCTCAGCAGGGAGATGTTGGTCCGCAGCGAGGTCAGCGGCGTCCGCAGCTCGTGCCCGGCGTCCTGCACCAGGCGCCGCTGGTCCTCCTCCGACTGGGCGAGGCGCCCCAGCATCCGGTCGAAGGCCCGGCCAAGGCGTCCCACCTCGTCGTACCCGGTCACCGGCACCTGGATGCCGAGCCGCCGGGTCCGCGCGACGGCCTCCGCGGCGTCGGTGAGGACGACCAGCCGCCGGGTGATCCGCCGCGCCAGCCACCAGCCGAACAGCCCCGCCGCGACCACCACCGCCCCCATCAGCACCCAGGTGCGCTGCTGGAGGGTGCGCAGCAGGTCCTCGGTGTCGCTGAACTCCTGCGCCACCTGCACCGCGCCCCGCCCGGCGCCGAGCGCGACGGTGGCGACCCGGTACACGTCGCTGCCGACGTCGACGCCCTGGTGCTGCACCACCGTCCCGGCCGCCGCCGCCCCCGCCACCTCCCGGTCGGCGCCGGTCACCGGCAGCCCCGGGCTGCCCGGGTCGACGACGTCACCGTCGGGACCGAGCACCTGCACGTCCGTACGGGCCGGGCGGACGAAGTCATGACCGGGCCCGGAGGAGAAGTCCCCCGGCTCCATCCGGTTGGCCCGCACCTCCGCCCGCAGGTCCTGCACGACCTCCGCGAACACCGACTGCTGGTCCACCCGCACCAGCCGCGCCGCCGCGTTGTACGACAGGATGCCGACGATCACCGTGACGGCGGCCGTCACCGCCGCGAACGACACCGCGAACGTGGTCCGCAGCGACAGCAGCCGCAGCCGACGGCCACGGCCCATCACTGCTCCCGCAGGACGTAGCCCACGCCCCGCACGGTGTGGATCAGTTGCGGCGCGCCCGGCTCGTCGAGCTTGCGGCGCAGGTAGCCGACGTACACGGCGAGGTTCTTGGAGCCTGGCCCGAAGTCGTAGCCCCAGATGCGGTCGTAGATGGTGGCGTGGTCGAGGACGGTGCCCGCGTTGCGCACCAGCAGTTCGAGCAGCTCGAACTCGGTGCGGGTCAGCTCCAGTTCCCGGGCGCCGCGCCAGGCGCGTCGGGCGCGCGGGTCCATGCGGATTCCGGCGGCCCCGATGAGCCGCGGGCCGGACAGCGGCGCCCGTCCGGCGGTGTCCGGCGCGTCGCTGGTCAGGGGACCGCCGTCGGCGCTGGTGCGGCGCAGCAGGGCGCGCAGCCGGGCGAAGACCTCGTCGACGTCGAACGGCTTGACGACGTAGTCGTCCGCGCCCGCGTCCAGACCGGCGATCCGGTCCTGGGTCTCCACCAGCGCGGTCAGCATCAGGATGGGGGTGCGGTCGCCCTCGGCGCGCAGCACCCGGCAGACCTGGAGCCCGTCTATGCCGGGCATCATCACGTCCAGGACGAGCACGTCGGGCGGGGTGCGGTGGGCGCTGGCGAGGGCTTCGACGCCGTCGGCGACCGCGGTGACGTCGTAGCCCTCCAGCGTCAGGGCGCGCTCCAGGGCGTGCCGGATCGCGCGGTCGTCCTCGGCGAGCAGAACAGTGGGGGCCACGCGTCCAGTGTGGCAAAGCGCCCCGACCGTACGACCGGGGGTGTGACGTACGACCGGGCTTCTTACCGCCGTCTCACCGCCGTCTCACCCGGTGGGCCGGAGCGCGGCGAGCTGCTGCTCGAAGGGGACGACGTCGGGCTCGGCGGCCTGGTCGGCCGCGGGGGCGGCGCTGGCGGCCAGCCCGGTCATCAGCCGGGCCAGCTCCCCGGCCGCCCGCTCGATCCGGCCGTCCAGGCCCTCGGCGCCCCAGTCCTCGGAGGCGGCGTACACCCCGGTCGGCACGACCACGGCGTGCAGGTAGGCGAAGAGCGGACGCAGCGCGTGTTCGAGCACCAGCGAGTGCCGCGCGGTCCCGCCGGTCGCGGCGATCAGCACCGGCTTCCCGGCGAGCGCGTCGGGTTCGATCACGTCGAAGAACGACTTGAACAGCCCGCTGTACGACGCCGAGAACACCGGCGTGACGACGATCAGCCCGTCCGCCCCGGTCACCGCCTCGATGGCGGCGGCCAGCGACGGCCCGGCGAACCCGTTGGTGAAGTGGTGCGCGATCTCCACGGCCAGCTCGCGCAGCTCCACGACCCGTACCTCGGCGGCCGGGGCCCGCGCGCTGGTGGCGGCGGCCAGCCGGTCGGCGAGCAGCCGGGTGGACGAGGGCACGCTCAGCCCCGCGGACACGACGACGAGCTTCACAGGGCGGCTCCTTCCTTTTCCTTGGCGGCGAGCAGGGACGCGTGGGTCGGCGCGTCCGGCACGCTCGCGGGCCGCCCGGCGGCGAACTCCTTGCGCAGCACCGGCACGACCTCCTCACCGAGGATGTCGAGCTGCTCCAAAACGGTCTTCAGCGGCAGCCCGGCGTGGTCCATCAGGAACAACTGGCGCTGGTAGTCACCGGCGTACTCCCTGAAGCCGAGCGTCTTCTCGATGACCTGCTGCGGGGAGCCCACGGTCAGCGGCGTCTGCGCGGTGAAGTCCTCCAGGGAGGGCCCGTGCCCGTACACCGGCGCGTTGTCGAAGTACGGCCGGAACTCGCGCACGGCGTCCTGCGAGTTGCGCCGCATGAACACCTGCCCACCGAGACCGACGATGGCCTGCTCGGCGGTGCCGTGCCCGTAGTGGGCGTAGCGGGTGCGGTACAGCTCGACCCTGCGCTTGGTGTGGTCGGCGGGCCAGAAGATGTTGTTGTGGAAGAAGCCGTCACCGTAGTAGGCGGCCTGCTCGGCGATCTCCGGCGACCGGATGGAGCCGTGCCAGACGAACGGCGGTACGCCGTCCAGCGGCCGGGGCGTCGAGGTGAAGCCCTGCAACGGTGTGCGGAACTTGCCCTCCCAGTTGACGACGTCCTCGCGCCAGAGCCGGTGCAGCAGGGCGTAGTTCTCGATGGCGAGGTTGATGCCCTGCCGGATGTCCTGCCCGAACCAGGGGTAGACCGGGCCGGTGTTGCCGCGGCCCATCATGAGGTCCACCCGGCCGTCGGCCAGGTGCTGGAGCATCGCGTAGTCCTCGGCGATCTTCACCGGGTCGTTGGTGGTGATGAGCGTGGTCGAGGTGGAGAGGACCAGCCGCTCGGTGCGCGCGGCGACGTACCCGAGCATGGTGGTGGGCGAGGAGGGCACGAACGGCGGGTTGTGGTGCTCACCCGTGGCGAACACATCAAGGCCCACCTCCTCCGCCTTGAGCGCGATGGCGACCATCGCCTTGATCCGCTCACGCTCGGTGGGCGTCCGGCCCGTCGTGGGGTCCGGGGTGACGTCCCCGACGCTGAAGATCCCGAACTGCGTGGACTGCATGGCCGCTCACCCTCCAAGTGGTTGACCGTTCAACTATACGGCCAAACGGACCGGCGCCACCCGTTATTCCACCCAGCCCCCCGTGCGAAGCTGCCCCATGCTCATCCTCCGCTCCGCCGCCCTCTTCGTCCTCGCCGCCCTCTTCGAGATCGGCGGCGCCTGGCTGGTCTGGCAGGGCGTGCGCGAACACCGCGGCTGGCTGTGGATCGGCGCCGGGGTGCTGGCCCTCGGCGCCTACGGCTTCGCCGCCACGCTCCAGCCGGACGCCCACTTCGGCCGCATCCTCGCCGCGTACGGCGGCGTGTTCGTCGCGGGCTCGCTGGCCTGGGGCGCGGTGGCGGACGGCTACCGCCCGGACCGCTGGGACATCGCGGGCGCGCTGGTCTGCCTGGCGGGCATGGCCCTGATCATGTGGGCCCCCCGCGACGCCTCCTGATCATGTGGGCCCCGCGACGCCTGACGCCTGAGGCCGCACCCCGCCCACCTATCCTGACGGGGTCTGCTTTCGCCCGCCGTCCGAGGAGCACGCCATGGCCCCCGCCGCCCCGCCCGCCGCCTCCCGCATCGCCGTCGTCACCGGTGCGAGCAGCGGCATCGGCGCCGCCACCGCACGGCAGCTCGCCGCGGCGGGCTACCGGGTCGTCCTGACCGCCCGCCGCAAGGACCGCATCGAGGCGCTCGCGGAGGAGATCAACGCGGCGGGCCACTCGGCGGCGGCCTACCAGCTCGACGTCACCGACCGCGCCGCGGTCGACGAGTTCGCGACCGCCTTCCAGACCATCGGCGTGCTGGTCAACAACGCGGGCGGCGCGCTCGGCGCCGACCCGGTGGCCACCGGCGACCCGGCCGACTGGCGCACGATGTACGAGACCAACGTCCTCGGCACCCTCAACGTCACCCAGGCCCTCCTGCCCAAGCTGGAGGCCAGCGGCGACGGCACGGTGGTCGTCCTCTCCTCCACCGCGGGCCACGGCACCTACGAGGGCGGCGCGGGCTACGTCGCCGCCAAGCACGGCGCCCACGTCCTCGCCGAGACCCTCCGCCTGGAGATCGTCGGCCGCCCGGTGCGCGTCATCGAGATCGCGCCCGGCATGGTCAAGACCGACGAGTTCGCCCTCACCCGCTTCGGCGGCGACACGGAGAAGGCGGCCAAGGTCTACGAGGGCGTCGCCGAGCCCCTGACCGCCGACGACGTCGCCGACACCATCACCTGGGCGGTCACCCGCCCCTCCCACGTCAACATCGACCTCCTGATCGTCCGCCCCCGAGCCCAGGCGTCGAACACGAAGGTGCACCGCGAGCGCTGAGCCGCGCCGGGCGGCTCAGCCCTTCACACAGACGACCTGCTTCAGCTTCGCCACCACCGCGACGAGGTCCCGCTGCTGGTCGATGACCTGCTCGATCGGCTTGTAGGCGCCGGGGATCTCGTCGACGACCCCGGAGTCCTTGCGGCACTCCACCCCGCGCGTCTGCTCCTCCAGGTCCTTGGTGGAGAAGCGGCGCTTGGCGGCGTTGCGGCTCATCCGCCGACCCGCGCCGTGCGAGGCGGAGTTGAAGGACTTCTCGTTGCCGAGGCCCTTCACGATGTACGAGCCGGTACCCATGGACCCGGGGATGATGCCGTACTCCCCGGAGCCCGCCCGGATCGCGCCCTTGCGGGTCACGAGCAGGTCCATGCCGTCGTACCGCTCCTCCGCCACGTAGTTGTGGTGGCAGGAGATCTCCGGCTCGAAGGTCGGCTTCGCCTTCTTGAACTCCTTGCGGACGACGTCCTTCAGCAGCGCCATCATGATCGTGCGGTTGTGCCTGGCGTACTCCTGCGCCCAGAACAGGTCGTTGCGGTACGCCGCCATCTGCGGGGTGTCCGCGACGAAGACGGCGAGGTCGCGGTCGACGAGGCCCTGGTTGTGCGGCAGCTTCTGCGCGATGCCGATGTGGTGCTCGGCCAGCTCCTTGCCGATGTTCCGGGACCCGGAGTGCAGCATGAGCCACACCGAACCGGACATATCGACACAAACTTCCACAAAATGGTTGCCGCCGCCAAGCGTCCCCATCTGGTGGGTCGCCCGGTCCTGACGGAACCTCACCGCCTCCGCCACCCCACCGAACCGCCCCCAGAAGTCGTCCCACCCCGCCGTGGCCAGCCCGTGCAGGCGTCCGGGATCGACCGGGGTGTCATGCATCCCCCGCCCCACCGGAATGGCCTGCTCGATGCGCGAGCGCAGTCGGGACAGGTCGCCGGGCAGGTCGTTGGCGGTCAGGGAGGTGCGGACCGCCGACATCCCGCACCCGATGTCCACACCCACCGCCGCCGGACACACCGCGCCCCGCATCGCGATCACGGAGCCGACCGTCGCGCCCTTGCCGTAGTGCACGTCCGGCATCACGGCCAGGCCCTCGATCCAGGGCAGCGTGGACACGTTCCGCAGTTGCTGGAGCGCGCCCTCCTCCACCGACGCCGGGTCGGTCCACATCCGGATCGGCACCTTCGCGCCCGGCATCTCCACGTACGACATAGAGCCCCATCCCCCAAAGCCACAGGAAAAGCAACAAACACCAGTAGAAGTCAGGAACCGCAAAACCGGCGCCAAGGTCAACGAAAGGGACAGCAGACCGGCGTCCACGGCAGCGCGTGCGATACACATTGTCTTCTGGACACACCCCCGCCCGGCAACCCATTAACCAGCGGGGACACACCGAGAGGAGCCTGACCGTGCAGCGGAAGGCGTACGTATCCGGCGTCGCCGCGCTCCTCGCGGCCCTGCTCGCGGGCTGCACCGGCGCCTCCGACTCCGGCGGCCCGGCCGACGGCTCCAACCCCGAGGACGCCGGTACCACCAGAACCACCGCCCAGCCCGGCCGCTACCGCACCCTCCCCGAACCCTGCGGCGCGGTCAGCGAGGACACCCTCGACTCCCTGCTCCCCGGCATCACCCAGCTCACCGACGAGGACCAGCGCGAGAAGGCGTACGCGGGCGAGGCCACCCTCACCTACGACAACGACCGCAAGGTCGGCTGCCGCTGGAAGGTCGAGTCCAGCACCGCCACCGACCGCCTGCACATCGACCTCGAACGCGTGGTGTCGTACGACGACACGGTCAGCGACGACAGCCAGGCCGAGCAGCTCTTCGCCACGCTGCGGGACACGGCGGACCTCCCCGCCCCCACCACGACGGAAACGGAGACGGAGACGGACACGGATACGGAGACGGAGGGGACCGGAGCCAGGGAGACGGCCACGGCCTCCGCCTCCCCGAGCCCCTCCGCCTCCACCACCACCGCCCCCGACCTCCAGCCCCGCCTCCTCGACGACCTCGGCGACGAGGCGTTCCTCGACGACGAGCTGAGCAGCGCCGGTTCCACGGCCCAGCAGCGCACGGTGACTGTGGCGTTCCGCACGTCGAACGTCATCGTGACCATCGAGTACGAGGAGCAGGCGGCGGCCGTCGGAGTCGTACCGGACAGCGAGGAAATGCAGGACAGGGCACGGAAACTGGCCTCCCGACTGGCCGACTCCCTCTCCGGATAAGGCCGTACGGCCACCCCCCGCGCCCCTCCACCGCCCCTCCACAAAGACGCCGAAGCCCGTTCGCGCCCACCCCGCACCGCGTACCGTGGCCCCTCGGACCCGATCCGACCGCAGGGAATCACGAAGCGTCATGAGTGAAGGAACCATGCAGCGACGAGCACAGCGAGCCGAGGACCAGCGTGACCAGCGTGCGGGGCGGTCGTCCCGTCTGAGCCGTGCCCTCGTCGGCGCGGCCACCGTGCCCGTGCTGCTGGTCGCCGCGGGCTGCTCCTCGGACTCCGGCTCCGGCGACGACGCCAAAAGGGCCTCCGAGAGCGCCGCGAGCACCTCCGCGAGCCCCTCCCCCACCGTCCAGGCGGCGGTGTACGAGACGCTGCCCGAGCCGTGCGCGATGCTGGCGAAGAAGACCCTGGAGGACCTGGTGCCCAAGGGCACCAAGGGCAAGGAGGGCAGCTCCGACGACACCTCCACCCGCGCCAACTGCTCCTGGGACAGCCTGGACAACAACGGCGTCAAGGGCTCCCAGTTCCGCTGGCTGAACGTCGCCCTGCTCCGCTTCGACTCCGACGTCAGCCGCGGCGCGGGCGACGAGCGCGCCCAGCAGTACTACGCCAAGCAGGTCGCGGACGCGCAGGCGGCGGAAGGCGCCAAGAACACCAGGACGGAGCAGCTCAGCGGCACCGGCGAGGAGGCGACCCTGATCCGCTACGACCTGAGGAAGAAGGAGGGCACCTTCCGCCAGCAGACGGTCGTCACCCGGATCGAGAACGTCGTCATCACCCTCGACTACAACGGCGCGGGCCTCGCGGGCGACAAGACCCCCGACGCCGACGACCTGGCGAAGGCGGCGACGAAGGCGGCGAAGGAGGCGGCGACGGCCCTGACGGCGACGAAGGACACCGCAGACACCACGGACGCGGAGAGCCCCACCGCGTCCGCGTCAAAGTCGGCGTCTCCTGCCAAGAAGGACTGAGAGCCGTACCGGCCACTCGTCCCCCGCACACATGTGCCACTCTGTTGGGCGCGCAACAACACGCAGTGGGAGGGGAGTACGGGTGGCCGCGCCACTTCAGCTGACACGGATGCACCGCGTCCTCATAGGCGTGGTCGTCTTCGGTGCCCTCATCATCGCGGGCATCGGCTTCGCGGGGTCGTACGCAGCCGTACGCGAACTCGCCATCGAGAAGGGCTTCGGGAACTTCTCCTACGTCTTCCCGATCGGCATCGACGCGGGCATCTGCGTCCTGCTCGCCCTGGACCTGCTCCTCACCTGGATCAGAATCCCCTTCCCGCTGCTGCGCCAGACGGCCTGGCTGCTGACCGCGGCGACGATCGCGTTCAACGGCGCCGCCGCCTGGCCGGACCCGCTGGGCGTCGGGATGCACGGCGTGATCCCGATCCTGTTCGTGGTCTCCGTCGAGGCCGCCCGGCACGCCATCGGCCGCATCGCCGACATCACCGCCGACAAGCACATGGAGGGCGTCCGCCTCACCCGCTGGCTGCTCTCCCCCGTCCCCACCTTCCTCCTGTGGCGCCGGATGAAGCTGTGGGAACTGCGCTCCTACGAGCAGGTCATCAAGCTGGAGCAGGAACGTCTCGTCTACCAGGCCCGCCTGCGCTCCCGCTTCGGCCGCGCCTGGCGCCGCAAGGCCCCGGTGGAGTCCCTGATGCCACTGCGCCTGGCCCGCTACGGCGTCCCCCTCGCGGAAACGGCCCCCGCGGGCCTGGCAGCGGCGGGAATCGAACCGGCCCTGCTGCCTCCGGCCCCGGCCCCCTCCCCGGCCCCGGAGGTGCCCGCGTTCACCGAGCAGCGCCCGCAGCTCACCGGCACCCCGGACCCCGCACCGCGGCAGCAGCCCTCCCGCCCCGAACCCGAGCCCTTCCCTGAGGAGCCGCAGAACCCCTGGCTGCACGCCCGAGACCCCCGGGCCACCGAGTACCACGGCGGCTACGACCCCACCTACGACCCGGACGCCGCCTACGCCCAGTGGTACGAGGAGCAGCAGCAGGCCGAGGAGTACGGCGCCCAGTACGAGGAGCCCTACGAGGAGTCGTACGAGGCACCGCCGTCGATGGAGGACACCGGCAGCTTCCCCATCCCGGTGGGCCCCAACCGCACCCGGGAACTGGGCGAGGGCGGCGGGACGCCGACGCCGGAGCCGGACGAGGAAGCCCTCTACCTGGTCTTCAAGCAGTCCATTAGCGGCAGCGGCTACCCGACGCCGCGCGAGTTCAGCGACAACGTCGAGGCGACGTACGGGGTCCCGGTCCCCGACGCCGAGGCCAAGCGCATGGTCATGCGCTTCACCAACCGCCACAACGCGGAACTGGAAGCCGACCACATCGCCTGACCGGCGGGCGGTACGAGGATGAGGGGCACCCTCGTCCTCGTACCACCGGAGCCGGTCCGCACTACTCCCCGAGCAGCCTCCGCACCCTCTCCTGCCCCACCGCCATCAGCAGCGTGGGCAGCCGGGGCCCGGTGTCCCGCCCGACGAGCAGGTGGTACAGCAGCGCGAAGAACGTCCGCTGGGCCGTCTTGATCTCCGGCGGCAGCTCCTTGGGCGTGGCGTCCGCGGAGAACCCGGCCTGCACCTTGGGCACGCCGTAGACGAGGTGGGTCAGCCCGTCCAGCGACCAGTGGTCCGCGAGGCCGTCGAGGAGCAGCCGCAGCGAGCCCTGGGCCTGCTCGTCCAGGGACTTCAGCAGCTCGGCGTCGGGCTCGTCGCGCACGATGGTCCGCTGGTCGGCGGGGACCTGGGTGTTGATCCACGCCTCGGCCTTGTCGAGCCGGGGCCGCACCTCGTCGAGCGAGCGCACGGGCCGCTCGGGGTCCAGCTCGCTCAGGATGCGCAGCGCCTGGTCCTCGTGCCCGGCGGTGATGTCGGCGACGGACGCGAGCGTCCGGTACGGCATCGGCCGCGGCGTGCGCGGCAGCTCACCGGCGGCGGTGCGGACGGCACGGGAGTGCGCGGCCACGTCGGCCGGGAGGGCCGAGCCGTCGGCGACCTTGGCGTCCAGGCGGTCCCACTCGTCGTAGAGCCGCTGGATCTCCTGGTCGAAGGCGACCTTGAAGGACTGGTTGGGGCGACGGCGGGCGTACAGCCAGCGCAGGAGCTGCGGCTCCATGATCTTCAGCGCGTCGGCGGGGGTGGGCACGCCGCCCTTGGAGGACGACATCTTGGCCATCCCGCTGATGCCGACGAAGGCGTACATGGGCCCGATGGGCTGCTGCCCCCCGAAGATGCCCACGATCTGCCCCCCGACCTGGAAGGACGACCCGGGAGAGGAGTGGTCGACCCCGCTGGGCTCGAACACGACACCTTCGTACGCCCACCGCATGGGCCAGTCGACCTTCCAGACCAGCTTGCCCCGGTTGAACTCGCTCAGCCGGACGGTCTCGGAGAAGCCGCACGCCGTGCAGGCGTAGGTCAGCTCGGTGGTCTCGTCGTCGTAGCCGGTGACGGTGGTGAGGTCCTTCTCGCAGTTGCCGCAGTACGGCTTGTACGGGAAGTACCCGGCGGTACCGGAGCTGCCGTCGTCCTCGCTGGCCGCGCCGGACCCCTCGGCGGCCTCCAGCTCGGCCTCGTCGACGGGCTTCTGCGACGCCTTCTTGGCCGGGGCCTTCTTCGTCCGGTACTGGTCGAGGATGGCGTCGATGTCCCCGCGGTGCCGCATCGCGTGCAGGATCTGCTCGCGGTAGACACCGGAGGTGTACTGCTCGGTCTGGCTGATCCCGTCGAACTCGACGCCCAGCTCGGCCAGCGACTCGACCATGGCCGCCTTGAAGTGCTCGGCCCAGTTCGGGTACGGGGACCCCTCGGGCGCGGGCACGGAGGTCAGCGGCTTGCCGATGTGCGCGGCCCAGGACCCGTCGACTCCCGGCACGCCCGCGGGCACCTTGCGGTACCGGTCGTAGTCGTCCCAGGAGATCAGGTGGCGGACCTGGTACCCCCGGCGGCGGATCTCGTCGGCGACGAGGTGCGGGGTCATGACCTCGCGGAGGTTCCCCAGGTGGATGGGCCCGGACGGCGACAGCCCGGACGCGACGACGACCGGTTTGCCCGGGGCCCGACGCTCCGACTCGGCGATGACCTCATCCGCGAAACGGGAGACCCAGTCGGTGGTCTCGGCACTCTGAGCCACGATCGGCACGTCCTCTTTGTCCAGGAGTTTCCACAACCCAGCCGCGACATCCCACGACTGCCACCGCCATTCTCCCAGCTCCCCCCGCTACGAAGAAAACGCGTTACGCCCCACCCCCTTAGCTGCGGGCAGTCGTGCCGCCGGGGCGGCGCCCGTCCCACAGAGAGCGGCACCCCGCACACCGGAAAACCCCTTTCACCCCCGTGGGATACTGGCCACATCCACCCGCACCCACGAGGAGAACGGCACCCACCCCATGGCCCCGGTCACGTCCCTCACCGCCACCGTCCACCAGCACCTCGCCGCCGCCCTCACTTCCGCCCTCCCGGAAGCCGACGGAGTCGACCCGCTGCTGCGACGTAGCGACCGGGCCGACTTCCAGGCCAACGGCATCCTCGCGCTGGCGAAGAAGGCCAAGGCTAACCCCCGCGAGCTCGCGACCCAGGTCGTCGCGCAGGTCACCACCGGCGACGTGATCAAGGACATCGAGGTCTCGGGCCCCGGCTTCCTCAACATCACCGTCACCGACCGGGCGATCACCGACAACCTGGCCGCCCGCGCCACCGACCCGGACGCCCGCCTCGGCGTGCCCACCACCGCCGCCCCCGGCACCACGGTCATCGACTACGCCCAGCCGAACGTGGCGAAGGAGATGCACGTCGGCCACCTCCGTTCGGCGGTGATCGGGGACTCGGTCGTCCAGCTCCTTGAGTTCACCGGCGAGAACGTGATCCGCCGCCACCACATCGGCGACTGGGGCACGCAGTTCGGCATGTTGATCCAGTACCTGGACGAGCACCCGCACGAGCTGGACCACAAGGACACCGAGGTCACCGGCGAGGAGGCGATGTCGAACCTGGACCGCCTCTACAAGGCGGCCCGCAGGCTGTTCGACTCGGACGACGCGTTCAAGACGCGGGCCCGCCGCAGGGTGGTCGACCTCCAGGCGGGCGACCCGCACACGCTCGCGACCTGGCAGAAGTTCGTCGACGAGTCGAAGATCTACTTCTTCTCGGTCTTCGAGAAGCTGGACATGGAGGTCCGGGACCCGGACATCGTCGGGGAGTCCGGCTACAACGACATGCTCGCGGAGACCTGCCGCCTGCTGGAGGAGTCGGGCGTGGCGGTCCGCTCGGAGGGCGCGCTGTGCGTGTTCTTCGACGACGTCAAGGGCCCGGACGGCAACCCGGTCCCGCTGATCGTGCAGAAGTCGGACGGCGGCTACGGCTACGCGGCCACGGACCTCTCCGCGATCCGCGACCGGGTCTTCAACCTGAAGGCGAACACGCTGCTCTACGTCGTGGACGCCCGCCAGTCCCTGCACTTCAAGATGGTGTTCGAGACGGCCCGCAGGGCGGGCTGGCTGAACGAGGACGTGAAGGCGCACCAGCTCGCCTTCGGCACGGTCCTCGGCAAGGACGGCAAGCCGTTCAAGACGCGTGAGGGCGAGACGGTGCGCCTGGTGGACCTCCTCGACGAGGCGATCGACCGCGCGACGGCGGTGGTCCGCGAGAAGGACACCCAGCACCAGCTCACGGACGCCGACATCACGGACCGCGGCACCCAGGTCGGCATCGGCGCGGTGAAGTACGCCGACCTGTCGACGTCCGCGAACCGCGACTACAAGTTCGACCTGGACCAGATGGTCTCGCTGAACGGCGACACGTCCGTGTACCTCCAGTACGCGTACGCCCGTATCCAGTCCATCCTGCGCAAGGCGGGCGAGGTCCGCCCGGCCCCGCACCCGGAGCTGGCCCTGCACGAGGCGGAACGCGCCCTGGGCCTGCACATCGACGCGTTCGCGGAGACGGTCGGGGAGGCGGCGGCGGAGTACGCCCCGCACAAGATGGCGGCGTACCTGTACCAGCTCGCCTCGCTGTACACGTCGTTCTACGACAAGTGCCCGGTCCTGAAGGCGGAGACCTCCGCCCAGGTGGAGAACCGCCTGTTCCTCTGCGACATCACGGCCCGCACCCTCCAGCAGGGCATGGCCCTCCTGGGCATCCGCACCCCCGAGCGCCTGTAAGGACGTACGCCGCCGCGCCCGGGGGAGTTCAGCGTCCCTCAGGCGCGACGGCGGCCGAGCAGCTTCCGCGCCCGGCGCCGCAGTGCCGGGCCCAGGCGGACCAGGGCGCGCTTCTCGATGCCGTTGATCCGGCGTTCCAGGGCGGCGAGTTGCTCGCGGGTGGTGTCGAGGCGGTGGGCCGTTTCCGTGGCCCGCCGCTCGGCGGCGCTGAGCTTGGCCCGCAGTTCCCTGTTCTCCTTGGCCCGCTGGTCCAGCCGCGCGTCGGCGCTGGCGAGCCGTTCCCGCAGCCGGGCGACGCGGTACCGCATGTGGCCGTCGTCGGAGCCGTCCCACACGGGCAGGGAGGCGGGCAGGTCGAGCGTGGCGAGGCGGGCGTCGAAGGCGGCGCCGCCGTCGCCGTGGGTGTAGGTGTTCTGCAGGCCGTTGCGGTCGAGGAAGGCGACGACCCGCTCGAAGCGCTCGCCGTGCCCCTTGCGCAGGGCGGAGAAGTCGGCGCCCTCGTACAGCTCCCGCGGGTCGGTGTCGGCGGGCAGCCCGGTCAGGTCGCGGTACGGCAGGTCGAAGTACCGGCACAGTTCGAGGGTGCGCGAGTCATGGCTGAGCAGGACCGCGGGCGTCCCGGCGAGCAGGGCGGCGATGGTGCCGTGCAGGCGGGTGCCGTAGGCGAAGTCGTAGCCGCGCAGCTCGTCGATCCAGGTGGCCGGGTCGAGCGGCATCCGCACCTTGTTCTCGCGCAGCAGGGCGTGGCTGAGCTGGAGCGGGAAGGGGTCCTCGTACCCGGACTCGGGGGTGGTGTCGCCCCACAGCAGCAGTTCCGCGTCGGTGAGGTTCTGCGCGTAGTAGGTGAGGTGGGGGTAGCGCTCCCAGGCGGTGCGGGCGAGGCCGGAGACGTCCCCCACGGGCACGGCGTCCGGGGAGAGGCTGAGGGCGATCCGGGAGTCCCCGGTCAGCTCGGCCCGGCGGATCTCCGGGAACGTGCCGCCGTACAGGAACATCGACGGGCAGCCGATGATGTCGATCCGGTCGGCGGGGAAGCCCAGGTCGCGGAGGTAGGCGGCGGTCAGTTCGCCGCGCACGCCGATGGACGCGGACCGCTCCAGCACGGCGGAGACGAAACGCTTCGCGGAGTCCTCCATCGGCTTCAGCCACCCGGTGTCGTAGTCGTCGGGTGCCTGCGCTCCGACGCCGAAGACGACGACCGGGATGGTGAGTTGCTCGATCAGCGTGGAGAGCCGGTCGAGCGAGGCGTGGAAGCTGGGCCGGAAGGCGTTGGCGAGGGGGACGACGAAGACGTCGTACCGCTCGTTGATCTCCGCGGCGCGCCGGGCGGACGGGTCGGTGCGGATGCCGTTGGAGGTGACCTCGGTGTCCGGGGCCGACAGCATCTTGTGGGCGGAGTCGCTGAAGAGGAGGTTGCCGGTGTTGGTCCCGATCAGGTCCTGGTGGATGAACTCAGTCGGGGTCGCGACGCGGAAGGGGCTCTTCCCGGACCGGATCAGGATGCGCTTCACGCGACGACACCCTACAGACCGGTAAAGGTTGGGTGAAGGATGGCCGCCCGGCCGGTATCCGGCGGGGCGGCCTCACTCCCGGCCGTCGTCTCGTCTGGTCTGGTCTCGTCTCAGACGAAGGCCGGGATCTCCTTGGGGTTGGGCCCGTGCTTGTTCACGCCGGGCTGGCTGTCCAGGCAGCTGAACACCAGCAGCACGATGTCGCCGACGATCGGGATCACTCCGACCAGCAGCCACCAGCCGGTGCGGCCGATGTCGTGCAGACGGCGTACCGCCACAGCCAGCCCGGGGACCAGCATGGCGATGCCGAAGATGCCGGGGATCCAGACCGCCTCGGCGCCCCCGACCGCGAGTCCCACCACGATCAGCACGACGTAGATGAGGGCGGCGATCAGCATGAACATCCAGTACTCCTTGCGGCGCGCGCGCCCACTGAACTCGGCGTACTTCTTGAGCGCCGCGATGAACCACTGCATGGCTTTTCCCCAGAGATCGACGTGAGACCTGACCGAGAAGATCAGGCCAGACGCAGAACCTAGAAAGCCTGACAAGAACCCGTCAACAGGACGGACCCAACCGAGGCCCCACCGATCCCCAACCGTTGCCAAGATCGTCAGCGCAGCAGTCGCGCCGCCTCGACCGCCCAGTACGTCAGGATGTTCCGCGCCCCGGCCCGCCGGATGCCGGTCAGCGTCTCCAGGATGGCCCGCTCCCGGTCGACCCAGCCCTTCTCGGCGGCGGCCTCGACCATCGAGTACTCGCCGGAGATCTGGTACGCCGCCACCGGCACGTCCACCGCGTCCGCGACCCGCGCCAGGATGTCGAGGTAGGGCCCGGCGGGCTTCACCATCACCATGTCGGCCCCCTCCTCCAGGTCGAGGGCCAGCTCCCGCATCGACTCCCGGAAGTTGGCGGGATCCTGCTGGTAGGTCCTGCGGTCCCCCTTCAGCGAGGACCCGACGGCCTCCCGGAAGGGCCCGTAGAAGGCGGACGAGTACTTGGCGGTGTACGCCAGGATCGCCACGTCCTCCCGCCCGATCTGGTCCAGCGCGTCCCGGACGACGCCGATCTGCCCGTCCATCATGCCGCTCGGCCCGACCACGTGCGCCCCGGCGTCGGCCTGCACCTGCGCCATCTCGGCGTACCGCTCCAGGGTCGCGTCGTTGTCGACCCGGCCCTGGTCGTCGAGCACGCCACAGTGCCCGTGATCGGTCGTCTCATCGAGACACAGGTCGGACATGACCAGCAGGTCGTCCCCGACCTCGGCCCGCACGTCCCGCAGGGCCACCTGGAGGATGCCGTCCGGGTCGGTCCCCGGCGTCCCCACCGCGTCCTTCTTCTCCTCCTCCGGCACCCCGAACAGCATGATCCCGGAGATCCCGGCGGCCACCGCCTCCGCCGCGGCCTTCTTCAGGCTGTCACGGGTGTGCTGCACGACCCCCGGCATCGCGGCGATCGGCACCGGCTCGCGCACGCCCTCGCGCACGAACGCGGGCAGGATGAAGTCGGCGGGGTGCAGCCGCGTCTCGGCGACCATGCGCCGCATCACGGGCGTGGTACGCAGCCGCCGGGGGCGCGTACCCGGAAAGGATCCGTACGTCGTCGTCATACGCCCTAAGCTACGCCCGCCCCCTCCCCCCGTTTGCCGACGCCGCGTCGGCCCCGCGCGCGGCTGCGCGGCCCCCCGCCCGGGTCCACCCTGGAAGGGAGAGCCCAGGACCCCGACGGCCACCCCAGAGCCCGCAAGCCCAGCCGAACCGACCCGGACCGAGCCCGCCAGCGCCGCCGCCGTCCCTCCGTACCGCACCCACCGCGGAGGACGCGATGACCTCCCTCGACCACACGCCCGACCTCTTCGCCCTGTCCACGATCCACGGCCCCGTACTGCGCCCCACCGACGAGGGCTACGAAGCCGAAGCCCGCGGGTTCAACCTGGCGGTACGGCACACCCCCGACGTCATCGTCGCCGCGACCGGCGAGGACGACGTCGTCACGGCGATGCGCTGGGCCGCCGCCACCGGCACGCCCGTCGCCGTCCAGTCCACGGGCCACGGCGCCAACGCCGCGGTCCCCGAGGGCCTGCTGATCACCACGTCCCGTATGACGGAGGTGACGGTCGACCCGCGGGCCCGCACCGCGACGATCGCCGCGGGCGCGAAGTGGCGCCACGTCCTGGAGGCCGCCCTCCCGCACGGCCTCTCCGCCCTGACCGGCACCTCCACCGACGTGGGCGCCGTCGGCTACACGGTCGGCGGCGGCCTGCCCGTCCTCGGCCGCGCCTACGGCTACGCCGCCGACCTGGTCCGCTCCTTCCGCGTCGTCACCGCCGACGGCACCCTGCACACCGCGAGCGCCACCGAGGACCCGGACCTCTTCTGGGCCCTGCGCGGCGGCAAGGGCAACGTGGGCGTGGTCACGGGGATGACGACGGACCTGATCCCGGTCCCCCGCCTCCTCGGCGGCGGCATCCACTGCGCGGGCGAGCACGCCGGGCACCTCCTCGCGACCTGGACGGCGTGGACGCAGACCGTCCCCGACGAGATGTGCAGCGCGTTCCACGTCCTGCGCCTGCCGCCCGTCCCGGAGATACCGGAACCCCTGCGTGGCGGCTTCTGGTCCCGCGTGGCGGTCGCCTGGCCCGGCGACCCGGCACGGGGCGAGGAGATCCTCGCGCCCCTCCGCGCGTCGGTCCCGGTGGAGGTCGACACGGTCGCGGAGATGCCGTCCACCGCCGTCGACTTCATCCACATGGAACCCCAGGACCCCCTCCCGGCCCGCGAGTCCTGCGCCCTCCTGCGCGACCTGCCCCCGGCGGCCCAGGACGCCTTCCTGCGCGCCTGCGGCCCCGCCGCCCCACCGGACTACCCCCTCCCCCAGGTCGGCCTGCGCCACATGGGCGCCGCCCTCGCCCGCCCCCCGGCCCACGAGGACGCCCTGTCGGCGGCCCGCGCGGCGACCCACTTCCTGGAGGCGGTCGGCGTGGTCCCCACCCCCGAGGCGGCGACGGCCACGGAAGCGGCCCTGGCGACCCTGCACGGGGCGATGACCCCCTACGCCACCGGCCACACCATGGTCAACATCCACGGCCGCCCCGGCGACGCCGAGGACCGGGCCCGCGCCTGGACCCCGGAGACGTACGCCCGCCTGCGCCGCGCCAAGTCCGCCCACGACCCGGCGAACCTGCTCCGCTTCGGCCACGCCGTCCCACCGGCGCCCGGTCAGCCGACGGCGTAGTGCCGGGCGAAGAGGGCGGCCACCAGGTCACGCCGACTGCGGACGCCGGTCTTGTCGAACACGGCCTTGAGGTGGTCCTGCACGGTGTGCGGCGACACCCCGGCCCGCCTGCTGATGTCGGCCGTGGAGCACCCGCGCAGCACCAGGGCGGTGATCTCCCGCTCCCTGGGGGTGAGCCCGTACGCCGCGACGATCAGCGCGAAGTGCTCGCTGGGACCGGCCCGTTCGACCACGACCGCCGTCCGCGCCCGGGTCGGCGTGGGCTCGTCGAGCCGCCAGGCGTGCAGCCGTACCCGGCCGTGGGTACGGCTGTGCATCCACGAGGTGTGTGAGGCGTCGGCACCCGGCGCCCACACCGCCGCCGCGACGGCGTACACGGCGGGCGGCAGACCGCCCTTGGCGTCCCCGGCGTCGGCCAGGTCGTCGCACCACATGGCCACCGTCGGCGTGACGTGGACGACCTCGTGGTCGCCGTCCAGCAGCACCAGCCCCGGCGCCGCGGCCGTCGCCCCCTCCTCGGCGAGCCGTGTCAGGTGCAGACGGCGTAGTACGGATCCCAGCGGCCGGGCCAGTGAGGCCGCCACGGCGAGGTCCGGGGCCTCG
The DNA here is from genome assembly GCF_042674625.1 of Streptomyces flavalbus. NCBI lineage: Bacteria > Bacillati > Actinomycetota > Actinomycetes > Kitasatosporales > Streptomycetaceae > Streptomyces > Streptomyces flavalbus. Next base: position 4,564,014 of record NZ_JBHTEB010000001.1, on the reverse strand, counting down.
AAGGGCGGCGCGTCGTCGCCCCGCCCCATGATCAGGGCGCCCCAGGCGCCGTGCCGGTCCCGCAGCAGCACCCGTAACTCGTCCCGGAACCCCAGGGGCCGCATGATGTCCCGGTAGCGTGGGCTGCGTTCCAGGCAGCCGCCCGTCTCCCGGCTGAGCAACCCCACCGGCGTCGCCCTGGCCGCCAGGTCCGACAGGGCGTTGGCGTCGCCCTCCCGGTACTCGATGTCGAGCATCCGCGGCAGCCGGTCGGGCGGCAGACCGTCGCGGTAGTCGCCCCCGGTGTTCATCAGCGTCTGCGGGTCCACGGTCACGCCCGCGCAGATGTCGAACCGCAGGGCCGGGCGCGTGGCCCGCTTCACCGTGCCGAAGAACTCCTCGACGCTCCGCGCGGACTGCGCCGCCCGCACCGCCGCGTCGGCGATCCGGGCAGCGCGACGCGACGCTTCCCCCTGTCCCCCCACGGCCCCAGGCTAACCCCCCGTCGCCCCGGCGGTCGTGCCTAACGGTCGTTGTGCAGCGTGAGGTTGAGCTTGGCCCAGTCCTTGCCGCTGTTCTCCGTGCTGTCCAGCGCGATCTCGCTGAGCACGGAGACCTGCCCCGCGGGGACGTAGCGTTCGATGTGGCGCTCGGCGTCGAGGTCGTTGTTGGTGACGTTCGTGCCCTCGTAGAGCCGCAGCGTCACGTAGATCATGACGCCGCCGTTGCTGTCCGTCACGGCGGAGACGTGCTTCTCCAGCCGGATCTCGCCCCCGCAGGTGGTCTGCCACCACAGCGACGGCGACCTGACCTCGTTCACCCACCCCTCCGAGGCGACGTTCCCCGAGCAGTAGGTGCCGGGCGAGAAGATGCCCTCGTCGTCGCGGATCGTGAAGGTCCCGGTCAACGCGATGTTCCGCCACACGGATGCGGTGGCGACGGCCCCCGCCCCCGCCGGAGCCGCGGTGGCCACGGGCGCCCCCAGCACCCCCACCCCGACCACAGCAGCGACCAACGCCCCGACGCTTCTCCCTCGCAGGCCCATTTTTCTTTCTCCCTCGTTGTGGTCTCGAATTCCCGAAGACAAAGGGTGCTTCGGCCGCGCGGGAGATCCCATCCCAGAAAGGTGGGGGGGCAGGGGGCGCCACCCCGCGCGAGGGACGTGACGGTGCGGTCAGCCGCCGGTGCGTCCGCCGACCAGGTCTGCCCCCGGGCCTCGGTCAGACCCGAAGCCCGACCTCCGCCCACACGGTCTTGCAGGGCACCGGCCCCACCCGCACACCCCAGCGGTCGGCCAGTTCCTCGACCATCGCCAGCCCGTACCCGCCCTCAGCGAGCCCACCACCGGACGCCGCCGCTGGCAGCCGATCCCCACGGGGATCGGTGACCTCGACCCGAAGAACATCAGGCTGGGTGACGGAAAGCGTGAGCCGAAAGCCCCGCCCCGGCACCCGCCCATGCAGCACGGCGTTCGCCGCGAGCTCGGCCACCACCACCCGCGCCGGGTCCAGCGGCACCCCCCACTCACTCAGTTGCTGGACAGCGAGCAGCCGGGCGAGCCGGGCACCCCGGCGGGTGGCGGAGAGCGGCACCGTGAAGTGGTGCAGCGGGGGCGCGGTGAGCGGGAGGGAAGTTCGCTGATTCACATCACCCAGCGTGTTCACTTGTGCGTAGCCTGTGAAGTCGAGCAGCCCGTGCGGCCGTTGGACGTCCGCCTGGCGTCCGGTCCCGTCCGGGCGGTACGGGGCGACCGAGGGAGAGGTGACGAACGTGAACGAGTGGAACGCGGGACCGGACGACGAGGAGGCCGGGGGCGTGATGCGCACGGTCATCCGGCAACTGAAGCTGTGGCGGGAGTCGGCGGGCCTCACCCAGGCGGAGTTCGGCGCGGCGATCGGGTACACGGAGGAGTCGGTCTCGTCCGTGGAACGGGGACGACGGATTCCCCGCCCGGAGTACCTGGAGGCGGCGGACAAGGCGTTGGAGGCGGGCGGCAAGATCGCGGCGTTCAAGAAGGACGTGGCGGAGATCCGGTACCCGAAGAAGGTACGGGACCTGAAGAACCTGGAGGCGGAGGCGGTTGAGTTGTGCGCCTACAACAACTCCGTCATCCATGGGCTGTTGCAGACGGAGGAGTACGCGCGGGCGGTACTCGGCGCACGCCGCCCGCCCTTCTCCGCCGACCAGTTGGAACAGCAGGTGTCGGCCCGCATGGCGCGGCAGGAGATCGTCGGCGACACAACAGCCCGCGCCCTCTTCAATTTCGTCCAGTGTGAGTCGACGCTCCTCCGGCCCATCGGAGGCAAGATGGTGATGCGCGCGCAACTCGAACGGCTGTTGGAGGTTGGCGCCTTCCGCAACGTCGACCTTCAGGTACTGCCTCTGAACCGCGAGGAGAACTCAGGACTCGACGGCTCGTTCAGGTTGGTCAGGCTCGGGGACGGCACCACGGTCGGTCATGTCGAGGTGGCGCACATCAGCCGCGTGATCACGGAGCCGAAAGAGGTGCAGCTCCTGGACATCCAGTATGGAATCATCCGGGCACAGGCTCTCAGCCCACGGGAGTCGATGGCCCTCATCGAGAAAGTGCTTGGAGAAACATGAAGCTGGAGTGGATAAAAAGCAGTTACAGCACGTCCAGCGGCCCCGACTGCGTCGAGGTGGCCACACCGGACGAGAATCACGTCCTCGTCCGCGACTCCAAGAACCCGACCGGCCCCCGCCTCACCCTCGCCCCCACCACCTGGGCGACCTTCCTGCCCTACGCCTCGGCCTCCGCACGCTGAGACGAAGACGCGGGGCGCCTGTCACAGGCGCCCCGCGTCACCTCACGTCGTCGACCGGCGTCGTCTGGCGCCCGGCCGCCGTTCGCTCGGCCGCGTCACCGGGTCCCCGGCCTCCACCGCCGCGGCCCGCCGACGGGCACCGAACTCGGCGAGGGCCTCCGCCAGCTTCAGGACGGACGGCTCGGGGGCCATCACGTCCACCCGCAGCCCGTGCTCCTCGGCCGTCTTGGCCGTCGCCGGACCGATGCAGGCGATCACCGTCACGTTGTGCGGCTTCCCGGCGATGCCCACCAGGTTCCGTACCGTGGACGACGAGGTGAAGAGGACCGCGTCGAAGCCGCCGCCCTTGATCGCCTCCCGGGTCTCCGCGGGCGGCGGCGACGCGCGGACCGTCCGGTAGGCGGTGACGTCGTCGACCTCCCAGCCCAGCTCGATCAGCCCGGCGACCAGCGTCTCGGTCGCGATGTCGGCACGCGGCAGGAAGACCCTGTCGATCGGGTCGAAGACCGGGTCGTACGGGGGCCAGTCCTCCAGCAGGCCCGCCGCCGACTGCTCGCCGCTCGGGACGAGGTCCGGCTTCACGCCGAAGGCGACCAGTGCCTTCGCCGTCTGCTCGCCCACCGCCGCGACCTTGATCCCCGCGAAGGCGCGCGCGTCGAGCCCGTACTCCTCGAACTTCTCCCGCACCGCCTTCACCGCGTTGACGGACGTGAAGGCGATCCACTCGTAGCGGCCCGTCACCAGGCCCTTCACCGCCCGCTCCATCTGCTGCGGCGTGCGCGGCGGCTCGACGGCGATCGTCGGGACCTCGTGCGGTACGGCGCCGTAGGAGCGCAGTTGGTCGGAGAGGGACGCCGCCTGCTCCTTGGTCCGCGGTACGAGGACCTTCCAGCCGAACAGCGGCTTGGACTCGAACCAGGAGAGCTGGTCGCGCTGGGCGGCGGCGGACCGCTCACCGACCACGGCTATCACGGGCCGCCCACCGTCCGGCGACGGCAGCACCTTGGCCTGCTTCAGCGTCTGCGCGATCGTGCCGAGGGTGGCGCTCCAGGTGCGCTGCCGGGTCGTCGTACCGGCGACGGTGACGCTCAGCGGGGTGTCGGGCTTACGTCCGGCGGACACCAGTTCGCCAGCGGCGGCGGCCACGGAGTCCAGCGTGGTCGAGACGACCACGGTCCCGTCGGACGCCCCGACCTCGGTCCAGCACCGGTCGGACGCGGTACGGGCGTCCACGAAGCGGACGTCCGCGCCCTGGGCGTCCCGCAGCGGGACACCGGCGTACGCGGGCACGCCGACCGCCGCCGCGATGCCGGGGACGACCTCGAAGGGCACCCCGGCGGCGGCGCAGGCGAGCATCTCCTCCGCGGCGCACGTGTCGAGCCCGGGGTCACCGGACACCGCACGCACGACCCGCCTGCCGCCCCGCGCGGCCTCCATGACAAGATGTGCGGCATCCCGTTCCGCGGGGGCACCAACGGTTGTTGACGTGCCGTCAACGACCGTGAGCTGAGGCGTGCCCGTGCCCGGCACCGGGTCCGAAGAGGAACCCGGGTCGGTGTTCACGACGGCGACGCCCGCCCTGGCGTGGGCGCGGACGACGTCGAGCACCTCGTGCCCGGCGACGAGGACATCCGCGTTCGCCAGCGCCTCCACGGCGCGCAGAGTCAGTAGTCCCGGATCTCCGGGTCCGGCACCGAGGAAGGTGACGTGCCCGTGTTCCGGACCGGCGGGAAGGGTGGTGGGGCTCAATGTGCTCGCTCCCCCATCAGACCGGCCGCGCCCAGGGCGAGCATCTCGGTGGCGAGTTCACGACCGAGCGCCACGGCGCCCTCGTGCGTCTCGGGCACGGGACCGGTGGTGGACAACTGCACCAGCGTCTGGCCGTCGGTCGTGCCGACGACGCCGCGCAGGCGCATTTCCTTGACAGTCTGCCCGTCGGCCAGGAGGTCGGCCAAGGCACCCACGGGGGCGCTGCAACCGGCCTCCAGGGCGGCGAGCAGTGAGCGCTCGGCCGTCACGGCGGCCCGCGTGAACGGGTCGTCGAGTTCGGCGAGCGCGGCGACGAGGTCCGCGTTGTCCGCGGTGCACTCGATCGCCAGGGCCCCCTGGCCGGGGGCGGGCAGAACCGTGTCGACCGACAGGAAGTCGGTCACCTCGTCGCTGCGGCCGATCCGGTTCAGACCGGCGGCGGCCAGGACGACGGCGTCCAGCTCCCCGGAGCGGACGTATCCGATCCGGGTGTCGACGTTGCCCCGGATCGGGACCGTCTCGATGTCCAGCCCGTGCGTCCGGGCGTACCCGTTGAGCTGCGCCATCCGGCGCGGCGAACCGGTGCCGACGCGCGCGCCGCGCGGCAGGTCGGTGAACTTCAGCGCGTCCCGGGCGACGATCACGTCGCGCGGGTCCTCCCGCTCCGGGACCGCGGCCAGCACCAGCTCGTCGGGCTGGGTGGTCGGCAGGTCCTTCAGCGAGTGCACCGCGAAGTCGACCTCGCCCCGCAGCAGCGCGTCGCGCAGCGCGGTCACGAAGACGCCGGTGCCGCCGATCTGGGCGAGCGCCTCGCGGGAGACGTCGCCGTACGTCGTGATCTCCACGAGTTCCACGGACCGGCCGGTCACCTGGCTCACGGCGTCCGCCACCTGCCCGGACTGGGCCATGGCGAGCTTGCTCCGCCTGGTCCCGAGCCGTAGTGCCTTGTCACTCATGCTGGCCCTCGGTTCTTGACGTTCTGGTGTTGCACGTCTTGCTGGTTCTGCTGGTCGCGGTGCTCGGCGCGCGACACGGCCGCCACCGCCTCCTGGTCGAGGTCGAACAGCGTGCGCAACGCGTCCGCGTACCCCGCGCCGCCCGGTTCGGCGGCGAGCTGTTTGACCCGGACGGTCGGCGCGTGCAGCAGCTTGTCGACCACGCGGTGCACGGCCTGCCGGATCTCCCCGCGCTGCTTGTCGTCCAGACCGGGCAGCCGCCCGTGCAGCCGCGCCAGCTCACTGGCGACGACGTCCGCGGCCATCGTCCGCAGCGCCACCACGGTCGGCGTGATGTGCGCCGCCCGCTGCGCCGCGCCGAACGCCGCGACCTCGTCCGAAACGATACGGCGGACCTGGTCCACGTCGGCCGCCATCGGCGCGTCCGCGGACGCCTCCGCCAGCGACTCGATGTCCACCAGGCGCACCCCGGCCAGCCGGTGCGCGGCGGCGTCGATGTCGCGCGGCATCGCCAGGTCCAGCAGGAACAGCACCGGCTCGGGGCGCGGCAGCTCGACGACCGGCTCGGGCCGCCGCCGCTCGGGAATCCGGCCGACGGCCGCCGCGGTCGCGGCGAGCGCGCCGATCAGCTCGGCGTCGGCCTCGGGGCCACGGCGCTCGGCCTCCCGGCGCTCCACCGCGCCGCCCGCCGCCCACGCGGCGTGCTGCTCCAGCGTCGCCGCGTCCATCCCGGCGACGGCGGCCTCGCCCAGCACGGAGAACCCGGGCGCGGTCAGCCCCGGCGCGGACACGTCCAGCGGGCAGCCGTCCTCGGTGCCCACGCTCGTCGGCGGCAGCGGGGTTCGCGCCTCGGCCGCCTTCTCCGTACGACGCCCAGGGGCGACGTCGGCGGCGGGCTCCCCGGCGCGGCCCTCGAACGCGGCGGCGACCGCCTCCGCGGTGAGGACGAGACCCGTCGCTCCGGTGCAGGACACGGCGATGTCGGCACGTGTCAGTTCATCGGCGACGGCGTCCATCGGCACCGCGCGGGCCCGTACGGCGTGGTCGTCGGCCTCGGTGAGGATCTGCGCGAGCCGCTCGGCCCGCTCCTCGGTGCGGTTGGCGACCACGACCTCGGCGACCCCGGCCCGCGCGAGCGTGGCGGCGGCCAGCGAGGACATCGAGCCCGCGCCGATCACCAGCGCCCGCTTGCCCCGCGCCCAGTCCTCGACCGGGGTGTCCAGGGCGAGCTGCTCCAGGCCGAAGGTGACCAGGGACTGCCCGGCGCGGTCGATGCCGGTCTCGGAGTGGGCGCGCTTGCCGACCCGCAGCGCCTGCTGGAACAGGTCGTTCAGCAGCCGTCCGGCGGTGTGCCGCTCCTGCGCCCGGGCCAGCGAGTCCTTTATCTGGCCGAGGATCTGCCCCTCGCCGACGACCATCGAGTCCAGGCCGCAGGCCACCGAGAACAGGTGGTGGACGGCGCGGTCCTCGTAGTGGACGTACAGGTAGGGCGTCAGCTCCTCCAGGCCCACCCCGCTGTGCTGGGCGAGCAGCGTGGACAGCTCGGCGACCCCGGCGTGGAACTTGTCCACGTCGGCGTACAGCTCGATGCGGTTGCAGGTGGCCAGCAGCGCGGCCTCGGTGGCCGGTTCGGCGGCGACCGTGTCCTGCGCCAGCTTGGCCTGGGCGTCCGCGTTCAGCGCCGCCCGCTCCAGCACGCTGACCGGGGCGCTGCGGTGGCTCAGGCCGACGACGAGGAGACTCATGCTGGCATCACGGCGGGTACGTCCCCGTCGGGTCCCTGGTCGGCGGCGGCCTCGGTGCCGGACGCGGTGACCGCGGCGGCGGCGGCCGTCGCGGCGCTCTCCTCACCGGCCTTGCGCTGCTCGTGGAAGGCGAGGATCTGCAGTTCGATGGAGAGGTCGACCTTGCGCACGTCGACGCCGTCCGGGACGGTCAGCACGGTCGGCGCGAAGTTCAGGATGGACGTCACCCCGGCCGCCACGAGCCGGTCGCAGACCTGCTGCGCGGCACCGGCGGGGGTGGCGATGACGCCGATCGACACGCCGTTGTCCTGGATGATCCGCTCCAGGTCGTCGGTGTGCTGCACCGGGATACCGGCGACGGGCTTGCCCGCGAGCTGCGGGTCGGCGTCGATGAGGGCCGCGACCCGGAAGCCACGGGAGGCGAACCCGCCGTAGTTGGCGAGCGCGGCGCCGAGGTTACCGATACCGACGATCACGACCGGCCAGTCCTGGGTGAGCCCCAGTTCCCGCGAGATCTGGTAGACGAGATACTCGACGTCGTAGCCGACGCCCCGCGTGCCGTACGAACCGAGGTACGAGAAGTCCTTGCGCAGCTTCGCGGAGTTGACGCCCGCCGCCGCGGCCAGCTCCTCGGAGGAGACCGTGGGCACCGAACGCTCGGAGAGCGCCGTGAGGGCTCGGAGGTACAGCGGAAGCCTGGCGACGGTGGCCTCGGGAATCCCTCGGCTGCGGGTCGCCGGTCGGTGAGTTCGGCCAGTTGCCACGGTGCTCCTGCGGGTAGAGCGGGGCTGTGGGCGGTCATACGTCCCCGGACCGCCCCGTCGGATGCAGGCTATGTCTTTGTGAACGCGTGCACAAAGATGGTGTCCGATTTGCCCGCCCAACGTGACACGGGTCACGACCGAACACACACTCCACTCTCCCTGGTCGGCTAGGGGTCTTCCGGCCCCCGCGAGGGCCTACTGGACCAGCGCCCGACGGAGGCGTTCCGCGTCCACGCGCCAGAAGGTGTGCTGCTCCCCGTCGACGAGGACGACGGGGATCTGCTCCCAGTACGCGTCGTGGAGCGCCTGGTCCTGGGTGATGTCCTTCTCCTCCCACGGCACGCCGAGATCGCCGCAGACCTTCTCGACCACGGCCTGGGCGTCGTCGCAGAGGTGGCAGCCGGGCTTGCGGACGAGGGTGACGAGACGTTCCCGCGGGACACGGGGGACAGCAGCCGCCGTACGGCGGAAGATGGGACTCATACGAGCCATTCTCGCGCCGCGCGGCCCAATGGTTAACCCGTCGGCCCCAACGGGCGGGTCTTTGGCGGGCGGGTCTTGACCGGCTGGGTCTTTAACGGGTGGGTCTTTAACGGGTGGGTCGCGGAGAGTTCACACCCTCCAAACCTCTCGACTCCGGAACCACCGAACAGACTGGCTATGCTCACGGGCATGGCCGCTCTCGGATGGCTCACTCCCCGTAGGCGCTCCGCCACGGCGCGGAGCGTGTTGGCAGGCGAGGCCTCGGCGGAGGCCGCGCGCAAGTCGGTCCCCGAGGAGGAACCGGAGTTCCCGGTCCTCGGCGACGACAGGGCAGCCGCGTTCTTCGACCTCGACAACACCGTGATGCAGGGTGCCGCGCTGTTCCACTTCGGCCGCGGCCTGTACAAGCGGAAGTTCTTCGAGACCCGCGACCTGGCGAGGTTCGCCTGGCAGCAGGCGTGGTTCCGGCTGGCGGGCGTCGAGGACCCCGAGCACATGCAGGAGGCCCGCGACTCGGCCCTGTCCATCGTGCAGGGCCACCGGGTCTCCGAGCTGATGTCGATCGGCGAGGAGATCTACGACGAGTACATGGCCGAGCGCATCTGGCCCGGGACACGGGCGCTGGCGCAGGCCCACCTGGACGCGGGGCAGAAGGTGTGGCTGGTCACGGCGGCGCCGGTGGAGATCGCGCGCGTGATCGCCCGCCGCCTGGGCCTGACCGGCGCGCTGGGCACGGTCGCGGAGTCGGTGGACGGCGTCTACACCGGCAAGCTGGTCGGTGAGCCGCTGCACGGCCCGGCGAAGGCGGAGGCGGTGCGCGCGCTGGCCGTCGCGGAGGGCCTGGACCTCTCCCGCTGCGCGGCCTACAGCGACTCGCACAACGACATCCCGATGCTCTCCCTCGTCGGGCACCCGTACGCCATCAACCCCGACAGCAAGCTGCGCCGCCACGCCCGTGACATGGACTGGCGCCTGCGCGACTACCGCACCGGCCGCAAGGCCGCCAAGGTCGGCATCCCCGCCGCCGCGGGCGTCGGCGCGGTAGCGGGCGGCACGGCGGCCGCCATCGCCCTCCACCGCCGCCGCCGCTAGGGCCTGGGTGGGCCCAGTCGCCCCCACCGAACAAACACGCCCAATCCGCATTCCGTACCCACCCAACCCCCCGACCAGTCCCGTTGGCTGGACACGGCCACAACACGCCCCGTACCGACCCGGAATCCGAACTCAACCGATCAACAATCGGTCACTCCTCGCAAGTTGATAGACCGTCAATCGGTTACAGAAGCGACGTAATCGATGATTTGAGCAACCGGGTGTAGCAGCGCCTGTACGAAGCGTTATTCTCCTCAGACGCAAACCGGTACCCCTCCGTCGCTACGACGGGTGAACGGTCCCGCACTGCACGTGATGGAAGCTCTGCCTCTGGGAGTCCCGTGTACCCACACGTCGGGGTTGACGCCTCGGGCCTGGCTACGCTGCGCGCAACGGTCCTGGACCTGTTGCGCGGCTTCGTCCCCACCGCGTACGCCGTCCCCGCCTTCGCCACCGCCGCACCGCTCGGCCCGTGCTACGCACTGGCCGACGGCAGCGCCGCGGTCGGCGGCAGACGAGGCCGCTCGTCGGGGTCGTCGGCGGCCACCGCCCGCCGACCGGCCGCCGACAGCGACAGCGCCCGGATGATGGACCTGGTGGAGCGCGCCCAGGCGGGCGAGGCCGAGGCGTTCGGCCGTCTGTACGACCAGTACAGCGACACCGTCTACCGCTACATCTACTACCGCGTCGGCGGCAAGGCCACCGCCGAGGACCTCACCAGCGAGACCTTTCTGCGCGCGCTCAGAAGGATCGGCACCTTCACCTGGCAGGGCCGCGACTTCGGCGCCTGGCTGGTCACCATCGCCCGCAACCTCGTCGCCGACCACTTCAAGTCCAGCCGCTTCCGCCTGGAGGTCACCACCGGCGAGATGCTCGACGCCAACGAGGTCGAGCGCTCCCCGGAGGACTCCGTCCTGGAGTCCCTCTCCAACGCCGCCCTCCTCGACGCCGTACGCCGTCTCAACCCCCAGCAACAGGAATGCGTCACGCTCCGCTTCCTCCAGGGCCTCTCCGTCGCCGAGACGGCCCGCGTGATGGGCAAGAACGAGGGCGCCATCAAGACCCTCCAGTACCGCGCCGTCCGCACCCTCGCCCGGCTCCTCCCGGACGACGCGCGCTGAGACCCGTACGCTCCGCAGTCCTCAACTCGCCCTCAGTGAGCATCCGTTGGCTTCGCGGTCCGATCATCCGCCGTCCGTAACCCAAGTGCCGCGCCGCTCGTTGTGCGGGATGCAGGCTCCCTGTGGTCACTCCCTGACCGACTCCGATCGCTCGATCGTGTGGTCCGGCGCGGGGCGTGCAACCCTCAGGACCCCCTGGGGAGTCGACCGTCATGACGAGAGGAGGTGCCGCCAGTGATCGCGCACGTATCGGCGCACCGGCGGGCGAACGCCTTCGCCGCGGCCCTGGAGGAGCAGTCCGAGCCGGGCACGGCGGCCGAGCAGTCCGAGGGTTCGGCTCCGGCTGCCGCGGAACGGACTGAGCAGGGCCGTCTGCTGGCCCTCGCCACGGGCCTCGGCGAGCTGCCCAAGCCGCAGCTTGACCCCGAGGTCAAGGTCGTCCAGCGGGCCCAACTGGTGGCCGCGATGGAGGCCATGCTCCGCGAGGGCACCGCGAGCGGCGGGGCGACGGACCCAGCGGTGCCGGAGCAGCGCGCCCCCCGGGGCCGCGGCGCGCACCGCGCGTCCCCGCTGGGCAGGCTGCGACCGCGCACCCGGCTCGCCAAGGGCCTCACGGCGGGCGGGCTCAGCGTCAGCGTCGCCGCGGGCGCCTTCGGCGGGGTGGCCGCCGCCAGCTCCGACGCCCTCCCCGGCGACTCCCTCTACGGCCTCAAGCGCGGCATAGAGGATTTCAAGCTGGGACTGGCGGACGGCGACCGCGAGCGCGGACAGGCCTACCTCGACCTGGCCTCCACCCGGCTCAACGAGGCCCGCCGACTGATGGAGCGCGGCCGGGGCGGCCACCTCGACCACGAGTCCGTCGGCGAGATCCGCCGCGCCCTGTCCGGCATGGGCCACGACGCCTCCGAGGGCCACCGCCTCCTCACCTCGGCGTACCAGCGCGACCCGGACTCCATCGGCCCCATGCAGGCCCTCTCGGCCTTCTCCCGCTCCCACCGCGACACCTGGGGCGACCTCCGCGAGCGACTGCCCGCCCAACTGGGGGACGTGAGTGAGCAGGTGTCGTCGGTCTTCGACGCCATAGACCAGGACGTCGCCCCGCTCAAGGACCTGCTCCCCGAGCCCCCCGCCCAGGGCGGCGGCGGCAGCGGTGAGCGCGGCGAGCGCACCGGCCCCGGCCCGGCCGCCCCCGGCCGTCCCGACGCCGACCGCTCCCCCGCCCCCGGCACGGGCACCGACACCGGCGGCGACACCTCCGACGGCAGCCGACCCGGCGGCGGCGCCCCGAGCGGCAGCGCCAGCTCCGGCACCGAGGGCGACGGCCTGCTCGGCGGCGGCACCGGCGGCCTGCTGGAACCCCCGCAGGACAGCACCGGCAGCGCCTCCCCGTCCCAGAGCGGCAAGACCCCGACCAGCGAACCCGACGTCACCCTCCCGCCCCTCCTCCCCGGCCTGCTGCCCGGCCTGGGCATCGAGGCGGAGGACGCGGGCTGACCCGGGGCTACGGCGGTGGGGTGCCCTTCCCGCAGAAGGGCACCCCACCGCCGTACGACCGTTCACCCGGTCAGAAGAACACCGACCGGCGCTGCACCAGCAGCTTGTACAGCGTGTGCTGGATCTGCTCGCGCACCTGGTCGGTCAGGTTGAACATCAGCATCGGGTCCTCGGCCGCCTCCGGCGGATAGCCGTCCGTCGCGATCGGCTCACCGAACTGGATCGTCCACTTCGTCGGCAACGGCACCGCCCCGAGCGGCCCCAGCCACGGGAACGTCGGCGTCAGCGGGAAGTACGGGAAGCCCAGCAGCCGCGCCAGCGTCTTGGCGTTGCCGATCATCGGGTAGATCTCCTCCGCCCCGACGATCGAGCACGGGATGATCGGCGCCCCCTGCCGCAGCGCCGTCGAGACGAACCCGCCCCGCCCGAACCGCTGGAGCTTGTACCGCTCGCTGAACGGCTTCCCGATGCCCTTGAACCCCTCCGGCATCACCCCGACCAGCTCCCCCTGCCCGAGCAGCCGCTCCGCGTCCTCCGCGCAGGCGAGGGTGTGGCCCAGCTTGCGGGCGAGTTCGTTGACGACCGGCAGGACGAAGACCAGGTCCGCCGCGAGCAGCCGCAGATGGCGGCCGTCGGGATGGTGGTCGTGCACGGCGACCTGCATCATCAGGCCGTCCAGCGGCAGCGTCCCGGAGTGGTTGGCGACGATCAGCGCCCCGCCGTCGGACGGGATGTTCTCGACGCCCTTCACCTCGACCCGGAAGTACTTCTCGTACACCGGCCGCAGCAGCGACATCAGCACCTGGTCGGTCAGCTCGGCGTCGTAGCCGAAGTCGTCGACCTCGTAGTCACCGGTGATACGGCGGCGCAGGAAGGACAGGCCGCTCGCGATGCGCCGCTCAAGACCGCCGCCGTGCGCTCCGGCCCCGTGCGCTCCGGCTCCGTGCGCTCCGGCTCCGTCCGGGGGCGCCGCCTCGTGGTCGCCGTCCCGCTGCGGGGGCTGGGCTTCCTCACCGGTGGTCACCTGGACATCATCCTGCGCGGCGGCCCCCGAGGGCAGGGGCGTGACCGGATGGACCGCCTCCGCGCCGCCCGGCGTGCCCTCCCGCACGTCCCGGACGGCCGCGGACGTCTTCTCGCCCCCCTTGCGTCGGCTCCCCGCCCCCCGGCGTCGCGGCGACCGCTGCGTGGCGCCCCCGCGGGAGCGGTCGTCGTCGAACGGAATGACCTTGGCGTCCGCCATCGTTGCTGCGCTCCTCAGTTGGCGCTCTGCGTCGGGTGACCGCCGCCCGCGAGGGGCAGCGCCGCGATCCGGTCGACGGCCTGGGCGAGGGCCTGCGGCGGCAGCAGCCCGGGGCCGTGGCCGCGCGCGAAGTCCGCGAACGTCTCCGCGGTCGTGTACTTCGGCTCGAAGCCCAGCGTCTCGCGCATCTGGGTCGTGTCCACCACCCGGCCGTGGGTGAGCAGCCGGATCTGCTCGGGTGAGAAGTCCGTCATCCCCAGCGTACGCACCAGCGAACCGGCCCAGGTCACGGCGGGCAGCAGCAACGGCACGGTGGGACGGCCGAGCCGCCGCGAGCACTGCGACAGCAGCAGCACCCCGTCCCCGGCGACGTTGAACGTGCCGCTGTTGAGGGTGCCGCGCTCCGGCTCGTGCGAGGCGATCCGCAGCACCTCGACGACGTCGTCCTCGTGCACGAACTGCAGCCGCGGGTCGTAGCCGAAGACGGTCGGCAGCACCGGCAGCGAGAAGTACGCGGCGAGCGGCGAATCGGCGCTCGGACCGAGGATGTTGGCGAACCGCAATACGCACACCGCCACGTCCGGCCGCCGCCGCGCGAAGCCGCGCACATAGCCCTCGACCTCGACGGTGTCCTTGGCGAAGCCGCCGCTCGGCAGCGACTTCGGCGGGGTGGTCTCGGTGAACACGGCCGGATCGCGGGGCGCGGACCCGTACACGTTCGTACTGGACTTCACCACCAGCCGCTTCACCGTGGGCGACTTCTGGCAGGCACCGAGCAGTTGCATGGTGCCGATGACGTTGGTCTCCTTCACCGTCGCCCGGCTGCCGCTGCCCGGGGCGGTGGCGGTGACGTCCATGTGGACGACCGTGTCCACGCCCGTCTCGGCCAGCACGCGCGCGATGGTCGGCTGCCGGATGTCGGCCTGGATGAAGTCCGCGCCGCCCAGGTGGTGCTCGGGCGGTACCGCGTCGACGGCGATGACCCGTTGCACCTGCGGATCGCGCTGGACGCGCCGCACGAAACGGCCTCCCAGCGGACGGGCCACTCCGGTCACCAGCACGACCTTGCCCAAGATCAGCGCCTTCCTTCCGCGTCCCTCTGCTGCCGGGTTCCCCGTTACCGGGCCAACTTAGCGGTTCGTCGTCGCGCTGTGATGACGCACGTGGCCCCCCACCGCATCCGGTGGGGGGCCACAGCGTCAGAGTCGCCTACTCGGCGTCGCCCCCTTCTGGTGACGACACCTGTGGTGACGACTACTTCTTGTTACGACGCTGAACGCGCGTGCGCTTGAGCAGCTTGCGGTGCTTCTTCTTGGCCATCCGCTTGCGCCGCTTCTTGATAACAGAGCCCACGACTACCCTCGCTCACTTCTCATCACTCGGTGTTTGGGCGCCATGGGCCCACACGACCTACGAGGGGCTAGCCTAACCCGCCCGAGCGCTGAGGTTGTAATCGAGGGCGCCGGAAGGTGCTGGAGGGGCGGCGAACTGCCCAGTAGCGCGCCCCTCCGGCCCTCACGGCCTCAGGCTGTTTCCACCCCCACGTAGCTGTCGCGGAGGTACTCGTGAACCGCATTCTCCGGGACGCGGAATGACCTCCCGACCCGGATCGCGGGCAGATGACCGCTGTGCACCAACCGGTACACGGTCATCTTCGACACTCGCATCACCGAGGCGACCTCCGCCACGGTAAGGAACTGGACCTCGCTCAGAGGCCTCTCGTCAGCAGCCATGACACACCTGAACCTTCCGCACTCGACGGCCACCGGCTTCCCCTTCCGGTGACTCTTCGTCGCTGCGTGCTCACTCCCCAGACTAGGGGCGGGTGATGCGAGTGGGGAAGAGGTGCACCCATCGGCGGCCTACTGTGACAGACACGCTCGATTGAGTACGTAGCGGGTAAGCGGCCGGTAGTAATCAGACCGCACAGCGTCATCAAGTGGAACGGCCACGGACACGGACCCCTCCGCCTCCCCCACGAAGAGCGCCGGGTCGTCGGTGTCGGCCAGACCCATCGCCGGAAACCCCAGCTGACCTGCCCCGCAGACCCAGCCGTGGTCGCCGACCACCAGCTCCGGGAGCGGACCGCCGCCGTCGGCGAGCGCGGCGAGCGCGAGTCGAACCGGGAGCGGCGAGTGGGTGTGCGCGCCGGTCTCACAACCGGAGCCGGGGACCCCGGCCCGCCGCACGAACGCGACTCCCCGTACGTAGTCAAGGTTGTGCGTACGTAGGCCGAACCGGGTCGTTATGTCGACACGGCGACCCTGCGCTGGGGTGAGGACAGCACATCCCGCCGCCGACATCGCGTCCGCGAGATCGGCGTAGAAGCCCAGGAGCCGATGTGGGTGCCCGGTACCGAACAGCACCGCCGCGCGCCTGCGGGCAGCCGCGCCCAACCGCTCCGCGAAGGCGTCCAGCGCGAGCAGCGTCCGTTCCGGGTCGATCACATCATGCCCTGAAGTGTGCCGAGGATCGGCCGAAACCCCACACTTGGCCGCCATCAATTCAATCAACTCCCGCTCGCTCCACTCCCCTTGTGGATCAATCCCGATCAACACCCGAGGATCCCGAGCGGCGAACAGCCGATAACTCCGCAGACTCTCCTCCCGCAGGGTCCCCACCACCCCCGCGAGCCCCACGTCCACCAGATAACCCCGCAACCCCATCCCCCGATGCTGACCCACACCCCGGGCCCCCACCCCCCGAACCGGGGAACACCGCACGGTCGGCGTAACGGCACGACGAGCGGACATGCGCTCTGACTCAGCTGGAAGCACCCTCACCACGCAGCCCCACCACCACTGCGGGCAGCCGTACCGCCGCCTTAGCTGCGGGCAGCCGATCCACCGTCGCCGTCTTGGCTGCAGGCAGTCGGACCGCTGGGGCAGAGCCCACCCGGCAGCGACCTGGCGGTGGGCTGCCGGGCGCCTTCGCTGCGGGCAGCCGCGCCGCTGTAGCTGCCGTAGCTGCGGGCAGTCGTGCCGCTGGGGCGGCACGGGTGGGCGCAGCGGCACCCCGTTAGCGCCGGGCCGCGCGACGCACCCCGCGGTACGGGCATCCGCGGCACCCCCACCAGCGCCGGGCCGCACACCCACCCCACGGCACCCACACCCCGGGCACCTCACCCGCACCGGCACCGGCACCGGCACCGGCACCGGCACCCAAACCCAGCCCCCCGCACCCCCCTACGCCAACAACCCCCGCAACGGAAACACCGCCCGCCGCGCCCCCACCACCGCCTGATCCAACCGATCCGCAGGGTCGTACCCCGCCTCCCACCCCACCCACTCCACAGGCCACCGCCCATCAGTCATCCGCCCCGGCCCCAACTCCCGAGTCCGCGCGAACACCTCCCGACGCCAGGACTCCGGAATCACCGCCCCCGGCTCCACCGCCCGCCCCGCCGCGATCCCCACCAGATGCGTCCACGACCGCGGCACCACATCCACCACGGCGTACCCCCCACCCCCCAGGGCCACCCACCGCCCCCCGGCGTACTCATGAGCCAGCTCATGACAGGCAACCTGCACGGCCCGCTGCGCATCCAACGACACCGCCAGATGCGCCAACGGATCCTCGAAATGCGTATCGGCCCCATGCTGAGTCACCAGCACCTCCGGCCGAAAATCCGCCACCAGCTCCGGCACCACCGCATGGAACGCCCGCAACCACCCCGCGTCCCCCGTCCCCGCGGGCAACGCGACGTTCACCGCCGACCCCTCCGCCCCCGCACCCCCGGTCTCCTCCGGCCACCCGGTCTGCGGGAACAACGTCCGAGGATGCTCGTGCAACGAGATCGTCAGCACGCGCGGATCCTCCCAGAACGCCGCCTGCACCCCGTCCCCGTGATGCACGTCGACATCCACGTACGCCACCCGCTCCGCACCCAGCTCCAACAACCGCGCGATCGCCAACGCCGCGTCGTTGTAGATGCAGAACCCCGCCGCACCCCCCGGCATCGCATGGTGCAGCCCACCCGCGAAGTTCACCGCGTGCAGCGCGTCCCCCCGCCACACGGCCTCCGCCGCCCCCACCGACTGCCCGGCGATCAACGCCGACACCTCGTGCATCCCGGCGAAGGCGGGATCGTCCAGCGTCCCCAGCCCGTACGACACGTCCGCCGCCCCCGGATTCACCGACGCCGCCTTCACCGCGTCGATGTAGTCCCCCCGGTGCACCAACCGCAGCGTCGACTCCCCGGCAGGCTTGGCGGCGACCACCTCCACCTCCCGGTCGAGCCCGAACGCCTCGACGAGTTTCCAGGTCAGCGCCAGCCGGACCGGGTCCATCGGGTGCTCAGGACCGAAGTCGTAGCCCGTTACTGCCTCATCCCACATCAACTGTGCGCGGCCGCTCATGCCCGCCACCGTATCGGTCCGCCCGACCCTCGAACGAGCGGGCGTACACCACGGTCACCAGCACCAACACCATCGGTACGAGCATCGCCCCCCGATAGCTCCAGGCGTCCCCCAACGCCCCCACCAACGGCGACCCCACCAGGAACCCCACGTAGTTGAAGACGTTCAGCCGGGCGATCGCCACATCCGAGGCCCCGGGAAACATCCGCCCCGCCGCCGCGAACGTCTGCGGCACGATCACACACAACCCCAGCCCCAGCAACGTGAACCCGAGCATCCCCACCCACGCCCCCGGCGCCCCCGCCACCACGGCGAACCCCACCGCCGCGACCACCGCCCCACCCCGTACGACGGCCACGGCCCCGAACCTCCGCACCCCGAGGTCCCCCACGGCCCGCCCCACGAGCGTGGTCACCATGTACACGTTGTACGGCACGGTGGCGAGCTGCTCACTGCTCCCCAACACGTCCTGCAAGTACTTGGCACTCCAGTTAGAGACTGTCGCGTCCCCGATATAGGCAAAGGTCATCACCAGACAGAGCGGCAACAACACCCGAAAGACAACGGCACCGTCACCCCCACCACTGCCGCCGCCCCCACCCTCACTCCCGCCAGCACCCCCATCGACGTACCACCGGCTCCCCACCAGCGCCAACGGCACCAGCACGACCACCACCGGCAGGTACGCCACGACCAACGCCAGATCCCAGTGCGCCCCCACCCAGGCCAGCGACGCCCCCACGATCCCGCCCAGGCTGTACGCCGCATGGAACCCGAGCATGATGCTGCGCCCGTACGCCCGCTGGAGGCTCACCCCGAGCATGTTCATCGAGGCGTCCAACGCCCCCACGGCCAACCCGAACGCGGCGAGCGCGACCCCCAGCTCGACCATCCGCTCCCCGGCCCCCACCCCGAGCAGCGCCACCAGCACCACCGGCTGGGACCACCGCAGCACCCGACTGGGCCGCACCCGCTTCACCAGCCACTCGGTCCCCACACTCCCCACCCCGGCCAGCACGGGCACGGCAGCCAGGAAGGCGGGCAGCAACGCGTCGGACACGCCGTACCGGTCCTGGATCGCCGGGATGCGCGTCACGAGCAGCGCGAACGCCACCCCCTGGGCGAAGAAGCCGAACGCCAACGAAGCCCTACCGCGCCGCAGCACATCAGTCATGGCGGCGAGCGTAGGCCCCCGGCCTACCGACCGGTATGCCAAAGCTGAATTTTCCTCAGCTTCACCTAGGCGGTCACCTCGACGGTCACCTCAGCGATCAGCTCAGCAGATCGAGCAGCTCCCCCATGTCCCCGAACAACCCGTTGGCCCCCGCCAGCTTCTCCGCCGCCGTCATCGCCGTGAACCCGAAGACGTCCATCCCGGCCGCCACAGCGGCCCGCACCCCCAGCGGACTGTCCTCCACGACCACACACCGCTCCGGGGCAACCCCCATCCGTTCCGCCGCGTAGAGGAACAGATCAGGCGCGGGCTTCCCCCGCCCCACGTCCTGCGAGCTGAAGATCCGCCCCTCGTCGAACCACCGGTCCAGCCCGGTCGTCCGGTGCC
Source organism: Streptomyces flavalbus (assembly GCF_042674625.1). NCBI lineage: Bacteria > Bacillati > Actinomycetota > Actinomycetes > Kitasatosporales > Streptomycetaceae > Streptomyces > Streptomyces flavalbus. The sequence goes on along the minus strand of NZ_JBHTEB010000001.1, from coordinate 4,544,683 downwards.
CCACCCGAATCCGCTCATGACTCCCCGACGAGGCCACGCAGTACGGCACCCCGTCCGCCACCAGCTTCTCCAAGACCTCCCCCACCCCGGCAACGGGCTTCAACTCCCGCTCGAACGCGGCGAAGACCCGCCCGTGGAAGACATCGTCGAAGTCCTCAGGCAACCGCCGCCCGGTCCGCTCCTCGACCAGATCATGGACGCGGTGCATGGCGGCCCCCATGTAGTCACGCAGGGAGTCCTCGTACGAGGTCGGATGCCCCAGCTCGGTCAGGTACCCGGCCAGCAGCCGGTTGGAGATGGGCTCGCTGTCCACCAGGACGCCGTCGTTGTCAAAGATGACCAGGTCATAACGCATACCGTCGAGCCTAAATGACCCGAAACGCAGAAAGCCCCGCATCCGAAGATGCGGGGCTTTCCCTGAATAATTGTTCGGCGGCGTCCTACTCTCCCACAGGGTCCCCCCTGCAGTACCATCGGCGCTGTAAGGCTTAGCTTCCGGGTTCGGAATGTAACCGGGCGTTTCCCTCACGCTATAACCACCGAAACACTATGAAACTGTCAGCCACACCACGCCTGCAATAACGTGGGGCTGTTCGTGGTTTCAGAACCAACACAGTGGACGCGAGCAACTGAGGACAAGCCCTCGGCCTATTAGTACCGGTCACCTCCACACGTTACCGTGCTTCCAGATCCGGCCTATCAACCCAGTCGTCTACTGGGAGCCTTACCCCATCAAGTGGGTGGGAGTCCTCATCTCGAAGCAGGCTTCCCGCTTAGATGCTTTCAGCGGTTATCCCTCCCGAACGTAGCCAACCAGCCATGCCCTTGGCAGAACAACTGGCACACCAGAGGTTCGTCCGTCCCGGTCCTCTCGTACTAGGGACAGCCCTTCTCAAGACTCCTACGCGCACAGCGGATAGGGACCGAACTGTCTCACGACGTTCTAAACCCAGCTCGCGTACCGCTTTAATGGGCGAACAGCCCAACCCTTGGGACCGACTCCAGCCCCAGGATGCGACGAGCCGACATCGAGGTGCCAAACCATCCCGTCGATATGGACTCTTGGGGAAGATCAGCCTGTTATCCCCGGGGTACCTTTTATCCGTTGAGCGACGGCGCTTCCACAAGCCACCGCCGGATCACTAGTCCCGACTTTCGTCCCTGCTCGACCCGTCGGTCTCACAGTCAAGCTCCCTTGTGCACTTACACTCAACACCTGATTACCAACCAGGCTGAGGGAACCTTTGGGCGCCTCCGTTACCCTTTAGGAGGCAACCGCCCCAGTTAAACTACCCATCAGACACTGTCCCTGATCCGGATCACGGACCCAGGTTAGACATCCAGCACGACCAGACTGGTATTTCAACGACGACTCCACAACCACTGGCGTGGCTGCTTCAAAGTCTCCCAGCTATCCTACACAAGCCGAACCGAACACCAATATCAAACTGTAGTAAAGGTCCCGGGGTCTTTCCGTCCTGCTGCGCGAAACGAGCATCTTTACTCGTAGTGCAATTTCACCGGGCCTATGGTTGAGACAGTCGAGAAGTCGTTACGCCATTCGTGCAGGTCGGAACTTACCCGACAAGGAATTTCGCTACCTTAGGATGGTTATAGTTACCACCGCCGTTTACTGGCGCTTAAGTTCTCAGCTTCGCCTGGACGAATCCAAGCTAACCGGTCCCCTTAACGTTCCAGCACCGGGCAGGCGTCAGTCCGTATACATCGCCTTACGGCTTCGCACGGACCTGTGTTTTTAGTAAACAGTCGCTTCTCGCTGGTCTCTGCGGCCACCCCCAGCTCAGGAAGCAAGTTCCCTCACCAGAAATGGCCCCCCTTCTCCCGAAGTTACGGGGGCATTTTGCCGAGTTCCTTAACCATAGTTCACCCGAACGCCTCGGTATTCTCTACCTGACCACCTGAGTCGGTTTAGGGTACGGGCCGCCATGAAACTCGCTAGAGGCTTTTCTCGACAGCATAGGATCATCCACTTCGCCACAATCGGCTCGGCATCAGGTCTCAGACACGTGGTGTGCGGATTTACCTACACACCGTCCTACACCCTTACCCCGGGACAACCACCGCCCGGGATGGACTACCTTCCTGCGTCACCCCATCACTCACCTACTAACCGCTTGGTTCAGCGGCTCCACCACTCCGTGCTTGTCCGAAGACGCACACGACGGCTTCACGGCCTTAGCATCACGATGCTCGATGTTTGACGCTTCACAGCGGGTACCGGAATATCAACCGGTTATCCATCGACTACGCCTGTCGGCCTCGCCTTAGGTCCCGACTTACCCTGGGCAGATCAGCTTGACCCAGGAACCCTTAGTCAATCGGCGCACACGTTTCTCACGTGTGAATCGCTACTCATGCCTGCATTCTCACTCGTCAACCGTCCACAACTCGCTTCCACGGCTGCTTCACCCGGCAGACGACGCTCCCCTACCCATCACAGCGGGCGTTAGCCCTCATGCTGCAATGACACGACTTCGGCGGTACGCTTGAGCCCCGCTACATTGTCGGCGCGGAATCACTAGACCAGTGAGCTATTACGCACTCTTTCAAGGGTGGCTGCTTCTAAGCCAACCTCCTGGTTGTCTCTGCGACTCCACATCCTTTCCCACTTAGCGTACGCTTAGGGGCCTTAGTCGATGCTCTGGGCTGTTTCCCTCTCGACCATGGAGCTTATCCCCCACAGTCTCACTGCCGCGCTCTCACTTACCGGCATTCGGAGTTTGGCTAAGGTCAGTAACCCGGTAGGGCCCATCGCCTATCCAGTGCTCTACCTCCGGCAAGAAACACACGACGCTGCACCTAAATGCATTTCGGGGAGAACCAGCTATCACGGAGTTTGATTGGCCTTTCACCCCTAACCACAGGTCATCCCCCAGGTTTTCAACCCTGGTGGGTTCGGTCCTCCACGAAGTCTTACCTCCGCTTCAACCTGCCCATGGCTAGATCACTCCGCTTCGGGTCTTGAGCGCGCTACTAAACCGCCCTATTCGGACTCGCTTTCGCTACGGCTTCCCCACACGGGTTAACCTCGCAACACACCGCAAACTCGCAGGCTCATTCTTCAAAAGGCACGCAGTCACGAGAGTGAAGCAAGCTCCACTCCGACGCTCCCACGGCTTGTAGGCACACGGTTTCAGGTACTATTTCACTCCCCTCCCGGGGTACTTTTCACCATTCCCTCACGGTACTATCCGCTATCGGTCACCAGGGAATATTTAGGCTTAGCGGGTGGTCCCGCCAGATTCACACGGGATTTCTCGGGCCCCGTGCTACTTGGGTGTCGCACAAGCAAGCCGCTAATGTTTCGACTACGGGGGTCTTACCCTCTACGCCGGACCTTTCGCATGTCCTTCGCCTACATCAACGGTTTCTGACTCACCTCACGACCGGCAGATCATGAAAGTGCGATCCCACAACCCCGTATGCGCAACCCCTGCCGGGTCTCACACACATACGGTTTAGCCTCATCCAGTTTCGCTCGCCACTACTCCCGGAATCACGGTTGTTTTCTCTTCCTGCGGGTACTGAGATGTTTCACTTCCCCGCGTTCCCTCCACACTGCCTATGTGTTCAGCAGCGGGTGACAGCCCATGACGACTGCCGGGTTTCCCCATTCGGAAACCCCCGGATCAAAGCCTGGTTGACGACTCCCCGGGGACTATCGCGGCCTCCCACGTCCTTCATCGGTTCCTGGTGCCAAGGCATCCACCGTGCGCCCTTAAAAACTTGGCCACAGATGCTCGCGTCCACTGTGCAGTTCTCAAACAACGACCAGCCACCCACCACCCCGCCACTCAGGCGAGTTCACTGGGACCGGCACTGAAGGAAAGTTCATTCCCTCAGACACCCAACAGCGTGCCCGACACAGTCAGCCCATGACCTTCACGTTCCACGCCGAAGCAGTACTAGCGAAACCCATCAGAGCCGTCCGTGCCGAGTAGTCAACGTTCCACCCATGAGCAACCGTGCAAGACATGCGCTTGCAGTCGGCTATGTGCTCCTTAGAAAGGAGGTGATCCAGCCGCACCTTCCGGTACGGCTACCTTGTTACGACTTCGTCCCAATCGCCAGTCCCACCTTCGACAGCTCCCTCCCCGCAAGGGGGTTGGGCCACCGGCTTCGGGTGTTACCGACTTTCGTGACGTGACGGGCGGTGTGTACAAGGCCCGGGAACGTATTCACCGCAGCAATGCTGATCTGCGATTACTAGCGACTCCGACTTCATGGGGTCGAGTTGCAGACCCCAATCCGAACTGAGACCGGCTTTTTGAGATTCGCTCCACCTCACGGTATCGCAGCTCATTGTACCGGCCATTGTAGCACGTGTGCAGCCCAAGACATAAGGGGCATGATGACTTGACGTCGTCCCCACCTTCCTCCGAGTTGACCCCGGCGGTCTCCTGTGAGTCCCCATCATCCCGAAGGACATGCTGGCAACACAGAACAAGGGTTGCGCTCGTTGCGGGACTTAACCCAACATCTCACGACACGAGCTGACGACAGCCATGCACCACCTGTACACCGACCACAAGGGGGCACCCATCTCTGGATGTTTCCGGTGTATGTCAAGCCTTGGTAAGGTTCTTCGCGTTGCGTCGAATTAAGCCACATGCTCCGCCGCTTGTGCGGGCCCCCGTCAATTCCTTTGAGTTTTAGCCTTGCGGCCGTACTCCCCAGGCGGGGAACTTAATGCGTTAGCTGCGGCACCGACGACGTGGAATGTCGCCAACACCTAGTTCCCACCGTTTACGGCGTGGACTACCAGGGTATCTAATCCTGTTCGCTCCCCACGCTTTCGCTCCTCAGCGTCAGTAATGGCCCAGAGATCCGCCTTCGCCACCGGTGTTCCTCCTGATATCTGCGCATTTCACCGCTACACCAGGAATTCCGATCTCCCCTACCACACTCTAGCCAGCCCGTATCGACTGCAGACTCGGAGTTAAGCCCCGAGCTTTCACAATCGACGTGACAAGCCGCCTACGAGCTCTTTACGCCCAATAATTCCGGACAACGCTTGCGCCCTACGTATTACCGCGGCTGCTGGCACGTAGTTAGCCGGCGCTTCTTCTGCAGGTACCGTCACTTTCGCTTCTTCCCTGCTGAAAGAGGTTTACAACCCGAAGGCCGTCATCCCTCACGCGGCGTCGCTGCATCAGGCTTTCGCCCATTGTGCAATATTCCCCACTGCTGCCTCCCGTAGGAGTCTGGGCCGTGTCTCAGTCCCAGTGTGGCCGGTCGCCCTCTCAGGTCGGCTACCCGTCGTCGCCTTGGTGAGCCGTTACCTCACCAACAAGCTGATAGGCCGCGGGCTCATCCTTCACCGCCGGAGCTTTCCACCATCAAAGATGCCCAAGATGGTCGTATCCGGTATTAGACCCCGTTTCCAGGGCTTGTCCCAGAGTGAAGGGCAGATTGCCCACGTGTTACTCACCCGTTCGCCACTAATCCACCCCGAAGGGCTTCATCGTTCGACTTGCATGTGTTAAGCACGCCGCCAGCGTTCGTCCTGAGCCAGGATCAAACTCTCCGTGAATGTTTACCCGTTATCGGGTGCAACACCACGAGAGCGGTGCAAGAGGAGGAATGATCCTCTCGCACACAGCGTCCTCGCTGTGTTTTTTCAAAGGAACCTCGCCCCAACTCATACGAGTCGGAGACGGGGTATCAACATATCTGGCGTTGACTTTTGGCACGCTGTTGAGTTCTCAAGGAACGGTCGCTTCCTTTGTACTCACCCTCTCGGGCTTTCCTCCGGGCGCTTCCCTTCGGTCTTGCGTTTCCGACTCTATCAGATCCTTTTCTCGACCTGACCCCCAGTCAGCGGGGTTTGTCTTCCCGGCTGTTGGGCCGTTCCGACGTCTCAAACCTTAGCGGATTCTCCCGGCGATTCCCAATCGGGCCGCCGAGCCCCTATCGGAATTGAATTCGGGCACGCCGAAATCAACCCCGCAGGGAGATCGTGCTGATGGTTTGGTTTCCGCTGTCCGGGGGCCGACCGGAGTCAGTGCTCGCGCCGGACAACTCGGAGAACAGTACGGACGCGGCCGGGTCGTGTCAACTTCGGTGCGCTGGGCACCCTGCGGGCGTAGTGTTGGGGGCGTGATGACGCGTACGTGCAACCAGCAGTGGTGGCCCGCCTGACGGCGGCCACTGTCACGTACACACCCAACGGCCGCCGCCTCGGCGGCCGTTCTTGTTTCTCCCTCCAGGAGAGTCGGCCGACGGGCTCGGTGGTCTCGACCAGGAGGTGGAGAGATGAAGCGGGTCTTCAGCGGGGTCAAGCCCACGGGGCATCTGACGCTGGGGAACTATCTGGGGGCCATGCGGCGGTGGGCCGAGGTGGACCAGCACCAGGCCGACGCGTTGTTCTGTGTCGTCGACCTGCACGCGCTGACCGTGGAGCACGATCCGGGGCGGGTGCGGCGGCTCAGTCGGCAGGGGGCGACGCTGTTGCTCGCGTCGGGACTGGACCCGCGGTTGTGCACGTTGTTCGTGCAGAGCCATGTGGATGAGCACGCGCGGCTGTCGTACCTGCTGGAGTGCGTGGCCACCGACGGCGAGATGCGGCGGATGATCCAGTACAAGGAGAAGGCCGTACGGGAGCGGGAGCGCGGGGGGAGTGTGCGGCTGTCGCTGCTGACGTACCCGGTGCTGATGGCGGCGGACATCCTGGCGTACGGGACGGATGAGGTTCCGGTGGGGGACGACCAGACGCAGCACGTGGAGCTGGCGCGGGATCTGGCGGTGCGGTTCAACCAACGGTACGGGCAGGCGTTCGTGGTGCCGCGGGCCACGCGTCCTCGGGTGGGGGCGCGGGTCATGAACCTCCAGGAGCCGACGTCGAAGATGGGGAAGAGCGACGACGTCGGGCCGGGGATCGTGTACCTGCTGGATGAGCCGGACGTGGTGCGGAAGAAGGTCATGCGGGCCGTGACCGACAGTGGGCGGGATGTCGTCTACGACCGGGAGGGGCGGCCGGGGGTCGCGAACCTGCTGGAGATCCTGGCCGCGTGCACGGGTGGGAACCCCGAGGCGTTGAGCGGTGTATATGAGTCGTACGGCGCCTTGAAGAAGGACACCGCGGAGGCCGTGGTCGAGGTGTTGAGGCCCGTGCAGGAGAGGCACAGGGAGCTGTGCGCGGATCCTGGATATGTGGAGGGGGTGCTGCGGGATGGTGCGGAGCGGGCGCGGGCGATGGCTCGGCCGAGAGTGGATGCCGCCTATCGGGCGATCGGGTTGCTGCCGGGTGGTGATACCGGCGATACCGGCGCCGTGCGGGATGCCCGGGATACACGGGATGCGCGGGATACCGGTGGCTTCGGGGTGCTGAGTTCCGCTCGGTAGGGGGCAGCGGGGTCCGCTGGTGAGCGCCGCCCCCGGGGTCTGGTTGCGGGGGCGGCGTGCCGGGGCGGTCAGTTGTTGTTGCCGGAGGCGAGTTCGCGGCTGCGGTCGCGGGCGGCTTCGAGGGCGGCGATGAGGGCGGCCCGTACGCCGTGGTTCTCCAGTTCGCGGATGGCGTTGATCGTCGTGCCCGCGGGGGAGGTGACGTTCTCGCGGAGCTTGACGGGGTGCTCGCCGCTGTCGCGGAGCATGGTGGCGGCGCCGATGGCGGACTGGACGATGAGGTCGTGGGCCTTGTCCCGGGGCAGGCCGAGGAGGATGCCCGCGTCGGTCATGGCCTCGACCAGGTAGAAGAAGTACGCCGGTCCGGAGCCGGAGAGGGCGGTGCAGGCGTCCTGCTGGGACTCGGGGACGCGGAGGGTCTTGCCGACGGCGCCGAAGATCTCCTCGGTGTGCGTGAGGTCGGCCTCGGTGGCGTGGGTGCCCGCGGAGATGACGGACATGGCCTCGTCGACGAGGGCGGGGGTGTTCGTCATGACGCGGACGACCGGGGTGCCGGGGGCGAGGCGCTCCTCGAAGAAGGAGGTGGGGATGCCCGCGGCGCCGCTGATGACTAGGCGGTCGGCGGGGATGTGCGGGGCGAGTTCGTCGAGGAGGGTGCCCATGTCCTGGGGTTTGACCGTGAGGATCAGGGTGTCGGCGGTCTTGGCGGCCTCCGGGTTGCTGACCGGGGTGACGCCGTGGCGGGCGCGGAGTTCTGCTGCCCGTTCCGGGCGGCGGGCCGTGACCAGGAGGTCGGCGGGGCTCCAGCCCGCGCGGATCATTCCACTGAGCAGGGCTTCGCCGATCTTGCCGGTGCCGAGGACTGCGACTTTCTGGCTCATGGTGCGGGTGCCCTCCGGGGGTTGCGTCGTCCGGGTTCATCCTCGCACCGGGGGTGGTGGGTGTGCGTGGGTTGTCCGCTGGGCGGGACGTTGGCCTCGCGGGCGGGTGGTCAGGTCGTGCGGCGGCGGAGGGTGGCGGCTCCGAGGCCCAGGACGAGGAGGGCGCAGCCCGCGACGATCAGGACGTCACGGAGGAAGGTCGTGGTCATGTCGGTGTGCTTGAGGACCTCGTTCATGCCGTCGACGGCGTAGGACATGGGGAGGACGTCGGAGATGGCTTCCAGGACCGGGTGCATGTTGTCCCTCGGGGTGAAGAGACCGCAGAGGAGGAGTTGGGGGAAGATCACGGCCGGCATGAACTGGACGGCCTGGAACTCGGAGGCCGCGAAGGCGGAGACGAAGAGACCGAGGGCCGTGCCGAGCAGGGCGTCGAGCAGGGCGACCAGGAGGAGCAGCCAGGGCGAGCCGGTGACGTCGAGGCCCAGGAACCACAGGGCGAGACCGGTGGCGAGGGCGGACTGGATGATCGCGAGGGTGCCGAAGGCGAGGGCGTAACCGGCGATCAGGTCGCCCTTGCCGAGGGGCATGGCGAGGAGGCGTTCGAGGGTGCCGGAGGTGCGTTCGCGGAGGGTGGCTATCGAGGTCACCAGGAACATGGTGACCATCGGGAAGATCCCGAGGAGTGAGGCGCCGATGCTGTCGAAGGTGCGCGGGTCGCCGTCGAAGACGTAGCGCAGCAGGAACAGCAGCAGGCAGGGGATCAGGATCATCAGCGCGATGGTGCGCGGGTCGTGGCGGAGCTGGCCGAGGACGCGGAGTGCCGTGGCGAGGGTGCGGGAGGCGTTCAGGGCGGTGGGCGGCGCGAGGGCGGGCCGTGGGGTCGGCTCCCCGGCTGTCCGGCTGGTCCCGTGGGGTGTGGTGGTGCCGCTGGTCGTGGTGGGGCCGGTGGTGGCGGGGCCGTTGGGCTCGGTCATCGCGTGGACTCCTTGGTGCGGGCTGCGGCGGTCGCCTGGTCCACGAGGGTCAGGAAGGCCGCTTCGACGGTGTCGGAGCCAGTGCGGTCGCGGAGGGCGTCCGGGGTGTCGTCGGCGAGGATCTCGCCCTCGCGCATCAGGAGGAGGCGGTGGCAGCGCTCGGCCTCGTCCATGACGTGGGAGGAGATGAGGAGGGTGGCGCCGCGGGTGGCGGCGATGTCGTGGAAGAGGCGCCAGAGGTCGCGGCGGAGGACGGGGTCGAGGCCGACGGTGGGTTCGTCGAGGACGAGGAGTTCGGGGGCGCCGAGGAGGGCCACGGCGAGGGAGACGCGGCTGCGCTGGCCGCCGGAGAGGTTTCCGGCGAGGGCGTCGGTGTGGGTGGTGAGGTCAACGTCCTCGATGGCGCGGGTGACGTCCTCGTGGCGGCGGTCGGCGGCGGCGCGGCCGGGTTCGAGGATGGCGGCGAAGTAGTCGAGGTTCTGGCGGACGGTGAGGTCGTCGTAGACGGAGGGGGCTTGGGTGACGTAGCCGATGCGGGTGCGCAGGGTGGGGTGGCCCGCGGGGTGGCCGAGGACTTCCAGGGTGCCGGTGACCTTGGCCTGGGTGCCGACGATCGCGCGCATCAGGGTCGACTTGCCGCAGCCGGAGGGTCCGAGCAGGCCGGTGACCTGGCCGCGGGGGACGGCGAAGTCGAGGGTGCGCAGGACCGTGCGGGGGCCGCGTAGGACGGTGAGGTGCTCGGCGCGGACGGCGGGGGTGCCGCCCGCGTCGGGAGGATCGCTGACGTAATTCATCATGTGATGAATAATCCTCCTGGTGCGTTGGGGTCGTCAAGCGAGGAGGTCAGGGCGACGAGGCGAGCAGCAGTTGGACGACGTAGGTCTCCTCGACGATCCCGTCGGGGAAGCGCTCCAGCAGGTGGGCGCGCTCCGCGGTGAGGAAGGCGGCGGCGCGGTCCGGGCCGTGGATGAGGAAGAGGGAGTGGCTGGTGATGTTGGCGAGGTGGGTGTCCAGCGGGACGCGGCGGCTCCAGGGGAGTTCGCGACTGGTGAAGCGCAGACGGCCGGTCGGGTCGGCGGGGCGGACGGGGCGACCGCTCTTGTCGAAGGTGGCGTCGGCGCCGTAGTGGCGGGCGATGCGGTCCGCCTGGTCGGCGATCCAGGGCACGTCGGGGGCGTCGGTGTTCCACCACAGGGCGAGCGCGCCGCCGGGGCGCAGCACGCGGAGGGCCTCCGGGACCGAGCGTTCCGGGTCGGTCCAGTGCCAGGACTGGGCGTAGGTGAGGAGGTCGACGGAGCGGTCCGCGAGGGGCAGGGCGTTGCCGTCGCCCAGGACGAGGGGGACGTCGGGGAGGGCGCGGCGGAACTCGGCGGCCATGCCGGTGCCGGGCTCCACGGCGATGACCTCGGCGCCGCGCGCGTGGAGGAGGGCGGTCGCCAGTCCCGTACCGGCGCCTATGTCCGCGACGCGGGTGCCGGTCAGGGGGTTGCCGGAGAGTTCCTCGATGGCGTCGAGGAGGGTCGGGGGGTAGGAGGGGCGGTTGGCGGCGTACTGGGACGCGGCGGTGTCGAAGGAGAGGGCTCGGGGAGTGAGGGGGGCGGTGGTGTCGGGGGCCGTGCCGGGTGAGGTCATACGGCCATGGTGGACCTGGGTTCCGGCGTGGGCGAAGGCGTTTTCTGTGCGCCGGGGCTTTCGCTGGTGGGGCTGCTGGCTAGGGGCGGCGGCGCTTCTTCGACGGGTTGCCGGTGCGGCGGGCCGTGCGCTTCTCGTACTGCGCGCGGGCGGCCTCGTACTCCTCGCGGTGGAGCCTCTCGCCGGGGCCTCGGTGAGGGCGCGGAAGAAGTAGGCGAGGAGGGAGCCGACGAAGCCGATGGTCAGCAGGCCGCGCAGGGACGCCTGGCGGTCGGGGTCGGGGCGCTTGCTGAAGCCGTCCCAGGTGTGGCGGAAGGCCAGGGCGCTGCACACCGCGAACATCACGACGACGAGGAGGGTGACGAAGCTGCCGGTGTCGGCGAGCTGGAGGCCGTCGTAGGCGAAGCGGAGGACGAGGCAGGCGGCGGTGGCCGCGGCGAGGGAGCCGACGGCGACGCCGACGCGGCGGGCCGTGTAGCCGCGGCTGTGGTCGACCCAGGTGGTGCCGAAGAAGCGGATGGGGTCGGGGCGGGGGCCCGCGGCCGGGGTGGGGGTGCCGTTGTCGTCGCTCACGCGTCGATTATGGCTCCGGACGGCCGCGGGCTCCGCGCGAGGTTCACACCTGGCAGCGTGGACGGATGTAGCCGTCGCTGCCGGTGTAGACGTACGCGTCCGAGACGAACTCGGCGTTGGCGATGTTGTCCCAGATGTTCGTGGTGCCGTAGGGGCCGGTCACCGTCGTACCCGGTGTCTGGCAGTAGATCGGGACCTTGGCACCCTCGCTCAGTACCCGGGTGATCGGGTAGTTGGTGCCGGGGCCGCCGCGGACGTTGAGGCGGACACCGGGTGCGACGTCGTAGTAGCGCACGGCTTCCGCGCTGGCGGCGGAAGCCGTTCCCACGACGGTGATGAGGGCGCCGGTCCCGGCGCCCGCGAGCAGGATGGATCTACGGCTGGGTAAGGACATCGAGCCCTCCAGTGGATGGTTCACCCGCAGCGTGAGGCCACGTAGCCGTCGCTGCCGGTGTAGACGTAGGCGTCCGAGACGAACTCGCCGTTGCTGATGTTGTCCCAGAGCTTGGTGGTGCCGTAGGGGCCGGTCACCGTCGTACCCGGTGTCTGGCAGTAGATCGGGACGCGGCTGCCCTCGGGCAGGACGCGGATGATGCTGTAGCCCGTCCCGGGGCCGCTGCGGACGTTGAGACGGACGCCCGGAGCGACCGGATAGGTACGGAAGGTCGCTTCGGTGGTGAGCGCCTCCGCCTCGTCCCCGTCTTCGACCTCTGTGGCACGGTCAACTGACATGTCAGACCTCCCCCGTTGATCCCCATGATTCTCATGGGCCCCGTTGATTCCCCTGAAGCACGACACGCACGCATGTGTGCGTGTGGAACACGGAGGCTAGCAAGCCGCCTCTGTGTCGTACGAGTCATCGACTAAGCTCCGTGCGTCGCGCGCGCGGACGAACAGCACGGGGGTGGTCCCATGGCGCCACAGCGGAACATCGGAGCGGGCGCGGAAGCGGAACTTCCCGAGTACGCCGGGCACTACCGGCTGGAGTCGACGCTCGGCTCTGGTGGCATGGGGGTCGTGCATCTGGCGCGGAGTACCTCGGGCATGAAGCTCGCGGTGAAGGTCGTCCACGCCGAGTTCGCCAGGGACCCCGAGTTCCGGGGGCGGTTCCGGCAGGAGGTGGCGGCGGCGCGGCGGGTGAGCGGTGCCTTCACCGCGCCCGTCGTCGACGCCGATCCGGAGGCCGCGCGGCCGTGGATGGCCACGCTGTTCATTCCCGGGCCGACGCTGGCCGAGCAGGTGAAGCGGAACGGTTCGCTGGCTCCGGAGCAGTTGCGGCGGCTGATGGCCGGGCTGGCGGAGGCGCTGCGGGACATCCATCGGGTCGGGGTCGTGCACCGGGATCTGAAGCCGAGCAACGTGCTGCTCGCCGATGACGGGCCGAAGGTCATCGACTTCGGGATCTCGCGGCCCAAGGACAGCGAACTGCGGACCGAGACGGGGAAGTTGATCGGGACGCCGCCGTTCATGGCGCCGGAGCAGTTCCGGCGGCCCCGGGAGGTGGGGCCCGCCGCGGACGTCTTCGCGCTGGGGTCGGTCATGGTGCACGCGGCGACGGGGCGGGGGCCGTTCGACTCGGACAGTCCGTATGTCGTCGCCTACCAGGTCGTGCACGACGAGCCGGATGTGACGGGGGTACCGGAGGGACTGGCGCCGCTGATCCTGCGGTGTCTCGCCAAGGAGCCCGAGGAGCGGCCGACGCCGGACGAGTTGATGCGGGAGCTGAGGTCGGTTGCGGCCTCGTATGACACGCAGGTGTTCATACCCGCCCAGCGGGACGGCGGTGACTCCGGGGCGACCGGTTCTGAGCCCCGCCCCGCCGAAGGGCCAGGAAAGGACGCGAAGCGGTCGCCCTCCGGGAGATCGCGGTGGTGGCGGGCCGCTCTGGTCGCCGCGGTGCTGGGACTGGTGACCGTTGGGGGCCTCGTGTCGGTTCGCCTGACGGACAGTGGCGATCCGGCGCCGACACGAAGCGGTACCCGGACGGCACCGGCCGCGTTCAGCGGGTGGGAGACCGGATCGGTCTCTGGGGCGGCGTCCATGCCGCAGTGCTCCTACGGCGCCGGGAAGCTGCTCTGCGCGCAGCCCGGGGTGGTCTTCGCCATCGACCCGTCGGACGGCGCCGTGCTGTGGCGGCACTCCGTCGAGGAGACCGACTGGAGTGGGGCACCGATCCTGTCGGGGGGCCTCGTACAGCCGTTGACGGGGACGGCCACGCGTCTGGAAGGGCTCGACCCGGCCTCGGGGAAGGCACGCTGGGAGCGGCGGGCCCCCGCGTCCAGCAGTACGGCCGCCGCCGGGGGGATGCTCCTGTTCACCGCGTCCGACGGAACTGTCACGGGCGTCGACAGTTCCTCGGGCGACACCCAGTGGAGCCGTCGGATCCCTGGTCTGAAGGCGCCGTACTTCTCGTCGTTCGCCGGAGACCGGTTGGCGTACGCGACAAGCACGTCCTACGACGGCGCGAACACCGTCGTCACTGCGGTGGATCCGGTCACGGGCGACGTCCGGTGGGAAGAGGAGTTGGAAGGAACGCTGGAGCCGGTCGGGGCCGAGGACGGTTCCGTCTTCTTCCTCTCCGTGACCGTGAGCCGGGAAGCGGTCGCCGTCGTCCGGTACACCCCTGGCAGCCGGGAGCCGCAGAGCGTGGCGCTGCCCGTCCAGCGGCTGGACGCGGCGGCCACCGTGCGGGGTGACGTCGTCTACCTTCTGTCCGCGGGCGGCGCGCTGGAGGCCGTGGACATGGCGCGGGGGAAGCGGCTGTGGTCCCTTGAAACCTCTGCCGCGCGGGGGTCGGTCCCGGTCGCCGACGGACGGCATGTCTACGCCTCGTTCGCCGATGGGCGGCTGCTCGCCGCCGACGCCCGCAACGGCGAACTCGTCGGCCAGACCCGCCCCCGTCTCGCCAAGCAGGCGAACCGGGTCGCGGCCGGGCTGCCCGCCCCCGTCCTAGCCCAGGGCCGCGTCTACGCGGGCGCCCCCGACGGCACCGTCTTCGCCGTGGACGCCCGTGAGCCGAGCCGCTGGTAGGAGGGTCAGGTCAGCTTGGTGACGTCGCGGACCGCGCCCTTGTCGGCGCTCGTCGCCATCGCGGCGTAGGCGCGGAGGGCGGCGGAGACCTTGCGGTCGCGGGACCTGGGGGCGTACGTGCCGTCGCGGGACGCGGCGCGGCGGGCGAGTTCCCCGGCGTCGACGAGGAGCTCGATGGTGCGGCCCGGGATGTCGATGCGGATGCGGTCGCCGTCCTCGACGAGGGCGATGGTGCCGCCGGACGCCGCCTCCGGGGAGGCGTGGCCGATGGAGAGGCCGGAGGTGCCGCCGGAGAACCGGCCGTCCGTGACCAGGGCGCAGGTCTTGCCCAGGCCGCGGCCCTTGAGGAAGGACGTCGGGTAGAGCATCTCCTGCATACCCGGGCCGCCCTTGGGACCCTCGTAGCGGATGACGACCACGTCGCCGTGGGTGATCTGCTTGTTGAGGATCTTCTCGACGGCTTCCTCCTGGGACTCGCAGACGACCGCCGGGCCCTCGAAGGTCCAGATCGACTCGTCGACGCCCGCCGTCTTCACCACGCAGCCGTCGACCGCGAGGTTGCCCTTGAGGACCGCGAGGCCGCCGTCCTTGGAGTACGCGTGCTCGACGCTGCGGATGCAGCCGCCCTCGGCGTCGGTGTCCAGGGCCTCCCAGCGCTCGGACTGGGAGAACGCCTCGGCGGAGCGGACGCAGCCGGGGGCCGCGTGCCACAGCTCGACCGCCTCGGGGGACGGGGAGCCGCCGCGGACGTCCCAGGTCTTCAGCCAGTCGGAGAGGGACGGGCTGTGGACCGCGTGGACGTCCTCGTTGAGGAGACCGGCTCGGTGGAGTTCGCCGAGCAGGGCCGGGATGCCGCCCGCGCGGTGGACGTCCTCCATGTAGTACGTGCGGTCCTTGGCGACGTTCGGGGCGACCTTGGCCAGGCAGGGGACGCGGCGGCTGACCTCGTCGATCTGCTCCAGGCCGAAGTCGACGCCCGCCTCCTGGGCGGCGGCCAGCAGGTGCAGGATCGTGTTCGTGGAGCCGCCCATCGCGATGTCCAGCGCCATGGCGTTCTCGAACGCCTGGAACGTGGCGACGTTGCGGGGCAGGACCGTCGCGTCGTCCTCGTCGTAGTAGCGGCGGGTGATGTCCATGACCGTCCGCGCGGCGGCGACGTAGAGCTGCTTGCGGGCCGTGTGGGTGGCGAGGACCGAGCCGTTGCCGGGGAGGGAGAGGCCGATGGCCTCGGTGAGGCAGTTCATCGAGTTGGCGGTGAACATGCCGGAGCAGGACCCGCAGGTCGGACAGGCGTTCTCCTCGATACGGAGGATGTCCTCGTCCGAGATCTTGTCGTTCACGGCGTCGGAGATCGCGTCGACCAGGTCGAGCGTGCGGACCGTGCCGTCGACCAGCGTGGCGCGGCCGGACTCCATCGGGCCGCCGGAGACGAAGACCGTGGGGATGTTCAGGCGCAGCGCGGCCATCAACATGCCCGGGGTGATCTTGTCGCAGTTGGAGATGCAGACCAGGGCGTCGGCGCAGTGCGCCTCGACCATGTACTCGACCGAGTCGGCGATCAGGTCGCGGGACGGCAGGGAGTAGAGCATTCCGCCGTGGCCCATCGCGATGCCGTCGTCCACGGCGATCGTGTTGAACTCGCGCGGGATGCCGCCCGCCTCCGTGATCGCCTCGCTGACGATCCTGCCGACCGGCTGGAGGTGGGTGTGGCCCGGCACGAACTCCGTGAAGCTGTTGGCGACGGCGATGATCGGCTTCCGGCCGATGTCCGCACCGGGTACACCGGAGGCGCGCATAAGGGCGCGGGCGCCCGCCATGTTGCGGCCGTGGGTGACTGTGCGGGACCTCAGCTCGGGCATCGTCGCTCGCTCCTTCAGAGACTGCCGCCAGAGTTTTCTGACTGACGTCGAGCGTACGCCGGTGCTCCGAGGGGTGGACATGGTGTCCGGTATCCGGGATGGGTGTCTCAGGGGGCTGACGGGGGCGTGAGCGGGGCTTCCGGGTTTTCGGGGGCCTGTGGAGGCGCGTGGGGCTCGGTCAGGGGTTGGTCAGGTGGCCCTGTACCACCGGCGCCACCCGCTGGATGATCTGCTCGATGTCCGCCGACGCCAGCGGCTCCGCCTTGATCACGTAGCGGATCATCATGATGCCCACCAGTTGCGCCGCCGCCAGCTCCACCCGCAGTTCCGCGTCCGGCGCTTCCATCCGGGCGGCGACGCGGCGCATCAACTGCGAGGTGATCAGACGGCGGAAGACCGTGGCGGCGGCCTCGTTGTTCACCGCCGAGCGGACGATCGCGAGCAGCGGCGCCCGGGTCACCGGGTTCTCCCAGAGCCCGAGGATCATGCGGGCGAGACGTTCGCCTACGTCGTCCAGGGGGCCGTCCAGGGCGGTGTCCCGGGCGTCCAGGGCGGGCGCCAGCGCCTTCTCCACGGCGGCCTCGAAGACCTGTTCCTTGGTGCCGAAGTAGTGGTGGACCAGCGCCGAGTCCACGCCCGCGGCCTTGGCGATGCCGCGCACCGACGTCTTGTCGTAGCCGCGCTGGGAGAACTCCTCGCGGGCCGCGCTGAGGATCCGGTCGCGGGTCGCGGGGGCGTCGGCGGCCTCCGCGCGCGGGGGGCGTCCGCGGCGGCGCGGGGCGGGTGTCGTACTGGTCATGGCCGCGGGACCCGGGACGCCGAGGCGAGGTGGAGGCGGGTGAAGGCCAGGGCCTCCGCGAGGTCGGCCTCACGTTCCGCGCTGGACATCGCGCGGCGGGTGTTGACCTCGATGACCACATGGCCGTCGAAGCCGGTGCGGGCGAGGCGTTCCAGCAGTTCGGCGCAGGGCTGGTGGCCGCGTCCGGGGACGAGGTGCTCGTCCTTCGCGGAGCCCTTGCCGTCCGCGAGGTGGACGTGGCCGAGACGGTCGCCCATGCGGTCGACCATGTCGAGGGCGTCGTTGCGGGCGGTCGCGGCGTGGCTGAGGTCGATCGTGAAGTGCCGGTAGTCGTCCTTGGTGACGTCCCAGTCGGGGGCGTAGGCGAGCATCTCGCGGTCGCGGTAGCGCCAGGGGTACATGTTCTCCACGGCGAACCGTACGTCCGTCTCGTCCGCCATGCGCCAGATCCCGTCGACGAAGTCCCGCGCGTACTGGCGCTGCCAGCGGAAGGGGGGGTGTACGACGACGGTGGACGCGCCCAGCTTCTCCGCCGCCGCGCGGGCGCGCTGGAGTTTGACCCAGGGGTCGGTGGACCACACGCGCTGGGTGATCAGCAGGCAGGGGGCGTGGACGGCGAGGATCGGCATCCGGTGGTAGTCGGAGAGGCGGCGCAGGGCCTCGATGTCCTGGCTGACCGGGTCGGTCCAGACCATCACCTCGACGCCGTCGTAGCCGAGGCGCGCGGCGATCTCGAAGGCCGTCGCCGTCGACTCCGGGTAGACGGAGGCCGTCGACAGGGCGACCTTCGCATCCGGGACGCGTACGACTGGGTTGGCCACGGGGACAGGGTAACGGGGTGGGGGGAGTCGGGGGTGGGGGGCTGTGGGGGGCCGGGAGTGGGGGCGCGTGTGTGGGGTTGCGTGCGCTGGGGAGTGCGCGCCGGGGGCGGGGGGTTTCTGTCGTTTGCGGGTGCGGGTGGTCGGGGGCTGGTCGCGCAGTTCCCCGCGCCCCTGGGTGGGTGCGGTCCCGTCCGCCTCAGCGGTGCCCTCTGGGGTGAGTGCGGTCCCGTCCGCCTCAGCGGGGCCCTCTGGGGTGAGTGCGGTCCCGTCCGCCTCAGCGGTGCCCTCTGGGGTGAGTGCGGTCCCGTCCGCCTCAGCGGTGCCCTCTGGGGTGAGTGCGGTCCCGTCCGCCTCAGCGGGGCCCTCTGGGTGGGGGCGGTCCCCAAGGCCTCAGCCGTGCTCCCTGGGCCGCGCGGCCAGCGCGAAGGTGTGGTCGCTCACTCCGGTGGCATGTGGTCCAGGCGGCGCAGGATGATGCCCTCGCGGAGGGCCCAGGGGCAGATCTCCAGGGTCTCCACGCCGAAGAGGTCCATCGCGCCCTCGGCGACCAGCGCCCCGGCGAGGAGCTGGCCCGCGCGGCCCTCGGAGACGCCCGGCAGTTCGGCGCGCTCGTCGGCGGTCATCCCGGCCAGCCTGGGCACCCAGGACTCCAGGGACTGCCGCTTCAGCTCGCGCTGGACGTAGAGGCCCTCGGCGGAGCGGGCGGCGCCGCCGATGCGGGCGAGCTGCTTGAAGGTCTTGGACGTCGCCACCACGTGGTCCGGCGCCCCGAAGCGGCTGAACTCGCCCACCGTACGCGCGATCTCGGCGCGGACATGGCGGCGCAGGGCACGCACGGACTCGGCGGTCGGCGGGTCGCCCGGCAGCCAGCCAGCGGTGAGGCGACCGGCGCCGAGCGGCAGGGACACCGCGGCGTCGGGTTCCTCGTCCATGCCGTAGGCGATCTCCAGGGAACCGCCGCCGATGTCGAGGACCAGCAGTTTCCCCGCCGACCAGCCGAACCAGCGGCGGGCGGCGAGGAAGGTGAGCCGGGCCTCCTCGGCGCCGGTGAGGACCTGGAGCTGGACGCCGGTCTCGTCCCGCACGCGCGCGAGGACCTCGTCGGCGTTGCTCGCCTCGCGTATGGCGGACGTGGCGAACGGCAGCAGTTCCTCGACGCCCTTGTCCTCGGCGGCCTGGAGGGCGTCCTGGACGACGCCGACGAGCCTGCTGACGCCGTCCGGGCGGACGGCCCCGGCGTCGTCGAGGAGTTCGGCGAGCCGCAGCTCCTCCTTGTGCGAGTGCGCGGGCAGCGGGCGCGCGCCCGGGTGCGCGTCCACGACCAGCAGATGCACCGTGTTGCTTCCCACGTCCAGGACACCGAGTCTCATGTACGGAACGCTACTGCCAGCGCGGACGGCTGCGGCCCCCGCGGCGGTCCCGGAAGTGGAGCCCGACCTCTTACCCTTGACCCGTGCCAAAGACGAAAAAGGCGAAGGACAGAAAGCCGACGAAGACGACGAAGGCGGTGAAAGCGGCCAAGCGGGATGAAGGCTCCCGTCAGGCTGGGGCCGTCGTGGCTCAGGAGCCGGATGAGAAAGGGCTCGACTTCGCGCGTGCCTGGGTGGAGTTCCCGGATCCGGCGGACGACGAGCAGGTCTTCCGGTGCGATCTGACATGGCTGACCTCTCGCTGGAACTGCGTCTTCGGCAGCGGCTGCCAGGGCATCCAAGCAGGTCGCGCGGACGACGGGTGCTGCACGCTGGGCGCGCACTTCTCCGACGAGGACGACGAGAAGCGCGTCGCCGGTCATGTGGCGAGGCTCACGCCGGACATCTGGCAGCACCACGCCGAGGGCACGAGGAACGGCTGGGTCTCCGAGGACGAGGACGGCGACCGGCAGACCCGACCCTTCCAGGGCTCCTGCATCTTCCAGAACCGGCCCGGCTTCGCGGGCGGCGCGGGCTGCTCGCTGCACATCCTCGCCCTGAGGGAGGGCCGCGAGCCGCTGGAGACCAAGCCGGACGTCTGCTGGCAGTTGCCCATCCGGCGCACCTACGACTGGATCGACCGGCCCGACGACACCCGCGTCCTCCAGGTGTCCATCGGGGAGTACGACCGCCGCGGCTGGGGTCCCGGCGGGCATGACCTGCACTGGTGGTGCACCTCGGCCACCTCGGCGCACGGCGCGGGCGACCCGGTGTACGTCTCCTACCGGGCGGAGCTGACCGAGCTGATGGGCAAGGCGGGCTACGACCGGCTCGTGGAGCTGTGCGAGGAGCGGCTGGCGTCCGGGCTGCCGCTGCTGGCACCGCATCCGGCGGATCCGGCGAGGCCGACGGGGGCGGGGCCGAAGACGGTCGTCTGACCGACGGCGCGCTGTCTCCGGCTCCCCGGCCGCCCGGCCCGCGGTAGCCGCCCGCCCCTTCCGTCCCATCGCCCTTACGGCGCCCCGCTCGCGCTCGGCGGTGAGCCGGTGTCCTGCGAGCTGGACGGCGGCGGGTCGCTCGGCGGGGGCTCCGGATCGGGTGTCGGGTCGGGGTCCTGGGACGTGGGCGGTGGGTCGCTCGGGGCCGGGTCCGAGGGGTTGGTCGGCGGTGTCGTCGGCGGCCGGGTCGGCTCGGTGGGCGGCGTCGGCGGCTTCGGGGTGCCGGGGCGGCCGGTCGGGCGCGGGTCGGGTCGGGGGGCGGGGCGCGGGTCGGAGGGGCGGGGCGCGGTGCCGTAGCCGTGGATGGAGACGACGGCGCCCGCGGGCGCGATCGCCACGCGTGCCGTCCAGTGCCCGGACGGCTCGCGCAGATGGTCGACGTACACCTTGACCGTGAACGTCTCGCCGGGCCGGAGGGTTCCCGAGGAGCGGCTCGCGTAGAGCCAGGAGCCCTGGGTGGCCAGGGACCAGCGGACCGGCGCGGGGCCCGACGCCGTGAGGGTGATCAGCGTGGTGTCGCCGATGCTGTCGGCGCGCACGTCGAGGTGGCCCGCGCCCCTGCTCCCGGCGCCGGTGACGCCGTAGACCTCCACGGAGACGTCGGAGGCGGGCGGGCCGGGCGTGGTGGCGTTGCCGGTGTTCTCGTAGCCGTAGTCGTCGCCGCTGGCCGTGCCCCTGCCGTCGGCCGGGTCGTCCTCGCGGCTGGCGGCGGTCGCGCGGCCCTCTCCCGCCTCACCCGCGACCGGGGTGCCCCGGTAGGCGGACCACAGGGCGATCACGGGGGCGGCGACGACGGTGGCGACGACCGTCGTCGTGACGGCACGCGCGCGTAGCCGGTCCCGCCGGGCCGCGCGGTCCTTGGGGTCCATGGGGAAGCCGCGCCGGTCGAAGCGGGGGGCACCGCCCCGCACGCGCGGGTGGTGGACCATCGCCAGGTGCAGGGCCGCGCGGGGCGCCGCCAGGACGGGCAGCTCGGCGGGGGTCACGGTGGCGCCGGGCCAGCGGCCGGGGACGGCGCGCTGGGCGGTGCGGCGGCAGCGCGGGCAGTCGTCGACGTGCCGGACGAGTTCCTTGCGCACGGCGGAGCTGAGCACCAGTTGGCCGTCGCCGGTGAGCCGGGCGACGCCGGGGCAACTGCCGGTCTCCACGACGGCGAGGGCCGCGCGCGTGCGCTCCACCTCGCAGGCGGCGGAGGCCAGCAGCTCACGGGCGGCGGCGAGGTCCATGCCCAGCACCGCGGCGACCTCGTGGGCGGCGAGGTGGTGGCGCACGGCGAGTTCGAGGGCCTCGCGCTGCTCCGGCGTGGTGCCCGCGGCCTCCGGCCAGGCGAGCCGGGCGAGTTCACGGCGCCGCCGCTGCCGCTCCTCCTCCGAGACGGGCGCCACGGCGGGCTGGGCCGAGCCGTGCCGGGCGGTCGCGGGACGGCCCACGGCGTGGTGGGCCTGACGTTTCTGCTTGGCCTCGGCCAGCTTCCGCAGGCACGACCAGCGGGCCAGCGCGTACAGCCAGGCCCTGCGGTCCCCGACGGCCTCGGGGGCGCGCTGACCGCGCCGTTCGGCGAGGACGAGCACGTCGCCGAGGGCGGCGGTCGCGGCGTCGTGGTCGCAGAGCACCGAGAGGCAGTACGTGAACAGTCCGTCCAGGTAGGGCTCGTAGCGCGCGGGGGATCGCTGGGCCAGCGTGCGCGCCGCGGCACGGTCGCGCGCCTCGCGGTGCGCGCGGTGCGCGGCGGGGCGCGCGCCGGTGGTGCGGGTCGAGGTCTCCGGGCTGCTGCTCATCACCCGGCGACCGTAGGGGCCGTGGGAGTGTCCGTTCGCGCCCCTTGAGGGCTTTTAATCCGTACGGGTGAAACGATCCCTCATAAGGGGACAGGAATGCCGCATTCCGTGACCCGTTCGTGGCGGTGGTGGATGATTCCGCCGGATTGCGGCCCGTTATGGCGAGTTGCGGCACTCATGCATCGGCCAAGGGGCGAGCGGGCGGGGCGTTGTCAGTGGGGGCGGCTACGGTTTCGTGCATGGCTGCCCGTACGAAGACCACCAAGGACCGGCCGTCCTACCGCTGCACCGAGTGCGGCTGGCAGACGGCCAAGTGGCTCGGCCGCTGCCCCGAGTGCCAGGCGTGGGGGACGGTCGAGGAGTACGGCGCGCCCGCCGTGCGGACCACCACCCCGGGCCGCGTCACCACCTCCGCGCTGCCCATCGGCCAGGTCGACGGCCGCCAGGCCACCGCCCGCTCCACCGGCGTCCCCGAGCTGGACCGGGTCCTCGGCGGCGGGCTCGTCCCCGGCGCGGTGGTGCTGCTCGCGGGGGAACCGGGCGTCGGCAAGTCCACGCTGCTGCTCGACGTGGCGGCCAAGGCGGCCAGCGACGACCACCGCACGCTCTACGTCACCGGTGAGGAGTCCGCGAGCCAGGTCCGGCTGCGCGCCGACCGCATCGGCGCCATCGACGACCACCTCTACCTGGCCGCCGAGACCGATCTCGCCGCCGTCCTCGGCCACTTGGACGCGGTGAAGCCGTCCCTTTTGATCATGGACTCGGTGCAGACGGTCGCCTCCCCGGAGATCGACGGCGCCCCCGGCGGCATGGCCCAGGTCCGGGAGGTCGCGGGCGCCCTGATCCGCGCCTCCAAGGAACGCGGCATGTCCACGCTCCTGGTGGGCCACGTCACCAAGGACGGCGCGATCGCCGGACCCCGCCTGCTGGAGCACCTGGTCGACGTCGTGCTGCACTTCGAGGGCGACCGGCACGCGCGCCTGCGCCTCGTCCGCGGCGTCAAGAACCGCTACGGCGCCACCGACGAGGTCGGCTGCTTCGAACTGCACGACGAGGGCATCGTCGGCCTCGCCGACCCCAGCGGCCTGTTCCTGACCCGGCGTGCCGAGCCCGTCCCCGGCACCTGCCTGACGGTCACCCTGGAGGGCCGCCGCCCGCTGGTCGCGGAGGTGCAGGCGCTCACCGTCGACTCCCAGATCCCCTCCCCGCGCCGCACGACCTCCGGCTTGGAGACCTCCCGCGTGTCGATGATGCTGGCCGTCCTGGAACAGCGCGGCCGGATCAGCGCCTTGGGCAAGCGGGACATCTACTCCGCGACGGTCGGCGGCGTGAAGCTCTCCGAGCCCGCCGCCGACCTCGCCGTGGCCCTCGCCCTCGCCTCCGCCGCCAGCGACACCCCGCTGCCGAAGAACCTGGTCGCCATCGGCGAGGTCGGCCTCGCGGGCGAGGTGAGACGGGTCACGGGCGTACAGCGCAGGCTCGCCGAAGCACACCGCCTGGGCTTCACGCACGCCCTGGTACCGGGCGATCCCGGCAAGGTCCCGCCCGGCATGAAGGTGCTGGAAGTCGCGGACATAGGGGACGCCCTGAGGGTGCTGCCGCGCTCCCGTCGTCGAGACGCCCCCCGGGAGACGGAGGAGCGCCGGTAGACTTTGCCCTGGTCTCGCCCGTCCGTACGAACAGTGTGCGCCTGACGGGAGCGCCCCAGAACCTGCGACCGGAGGAGTGCAGTGGCAGCCAACGACCGGGCAGCAGCTCCCGGAAAGTCCGGTGGGAGTGCCGGTTCCGATGGCCTGATGCGCGCCTCGCTGAGCGCCGTGGCGCCCGGCACCGCCCTGCGTGACGGCCTTGAGCGGGTCCTGCGCGGCAACACCGGCGGCCTGATCGTGCTCGGCTCGGACAAGACCGTCGAGGCGATGTGCACGGGCGGCTTCGTGCTGGACGTCGAGTTCACCGCGACCCGGCTGCGGGAGCTGTGCAAGCTGGACGGCGGCATCGTGCTCTCCTCCGACCTGTCGAAGATCCTCCGCGCGGGCGTGCAGTTCGTGCCCGACGCGACGATCCCGACGGAGGAGACCGGCACCCGGCACCGCACCGCGGACCGGGTCAGCAAGCAGGTCGGCTTCCCGGTGGTCTCCGTCTCCCAGTCGATGCGGCTGATCGCCCTCTACGTCTCCGGGCAGCGCCGCGTCCTGGAGGACTCCGCGGCGATCCTGTCCCGCGCCAACCAGGCCCTCGCCACCCTGGAGCGCTACAAGCTCCGCCTCGACGAGGTCGCGGGAACGTTGTCAGCGCTGGAGATCGAGGACCTGGTGACGGTCCGCGACGTCTCCGCGGTCGCGCAGCGCCTGGAGATGGTCCGCCGGATCGCCACCGAGATCGCCGAGTACGTGGTGGAGCTGGGCACCGACGGGCGGCTGCTCGCCCTCCAGCTCGACGAGCTGATCGCGGGCGTCGAACCCGAGCGTGAGCTGGTCGTGCGGGACTACGTGCCCGAGCCCACCGCCAAGCGCTCCCGCACGGTCGAGGAGGCCCTCGCCGAGCTGGACGCCCTCACCCACGCCGAGCTGCTCGAACTGCCCACGGTCGCCCGCGCCCTGGGGTACACCGGCTCGCCCGAGACCCTCGACTCCGCGGTGTCGCCGCGCGGCTTCCGGCTGCTGGCCAAGGTGCCGCGGCTGCCGGGCGCGATCATCGACCGCCTGGTGGAGCACTTCGGCGGCCTCCAGAAGCTGCTCGCCGCCAGCGTCGACGACCTCCAGACCGTGGACGGCGTGGGCGAGGCCCGGGCGCGCAGCGTACGGGAGGGTCTGTCGCGGCTGGCGGAGTCGTCGATCCTGGAGCGGTACGTCTGACGACGGCGCCAGCGCCGGGTGCCCAGCGTGTACCGGGTGCCTGTACCCGGCGGGTACCGGGTGCCAGTACCCGGCGACCGCCCGGACGCCCTAGTCGGCGTCCAGCACGAACGACGTCCGCGCCTTCGGGAACCCCGGGGCCTTGGCCTCCACCAGGTACGTCCCGGGCGAGGCCGTGCCCGCCGGGGGCGTCCCGCAGGACGGGGCGCTCGGCTTGCGGTCCCACTCCACGGGGTAGGTGATGCTGCTCCCGGCGGGCACCCGGAAGAACAGGCTCCCCGCGCCCTTGGGGCAGTCGTCCGACGACCAGTACGCGTCGTCGTCCGTGGCCTGAGTGATCGTCAACACCGCGGTCTTCGGGCCGAGATCGACCTTGCAGTCACCGCTGGAGGAGTTCTTCGCCGTCAGCCGGAAGGCGGGCCGCTCGCCGGGCGCGTACGAGTTGCGCACGCTGCTCAGGCTCAACGTCACCGCGTCGGCGGAGCAGTTGGGGATCGAGGACCCCGCGGGCAGCGCGTCGCCACTGCCCACCCCGGTGCCCGCGGAACCGTTACCGCCACCGGACCCGGCGGCACCCCCGCTCCCGCCGCTGCCGCCGTCCCCGGAACCGTCACCGGAGCCGCCGTCCCCCGAGCCCGTGCCCGAACCGCCCCCGGAACCACCACCGTTGGAGTTCCCGCTGGAGTCCCCGCCGCTCGACTCGTCGCGCCCGCCCGGCGCTTGGCTGATCGCCGGTCCCGACCCGGAGGGACCCGGCGTGATGGTCGAGACGGTCGGCGAGGGACTCTCCCCGTTGGAGCCGTCGGCGCCGTTGTCGCTTCCCCCGCCGCCGGACACCATGATCCAGAGGATCAGCAAGGCCAACAGGGCGAGCACGGACAGCAGGACGACCCTCCGTCGCCAGTAGATGGAGGAGGGAAGCGGCCCAACCGGATTGCGCAGAGATCCCACGGCGCAAACTGTACGAGAGATCGGCGCGTTCGCTTGCCACACCCGCCGCCCCGGGCGCCAATCTTTACGGATCATCATCCCGCGCGGGCGTGTTCGACGCCGTACGCCACCGTGACGCCGACGTCACTGCCCGCTCCCGCGGTGTCCGGCATGGCAGGATCGGAAGGGCCATGACTGCGCCAACGAAGCCCCAGCCGCTCTCCGAACCCCAGCCACCGCACGAGCCGAAGCCCTCGCACGAGCCGACGTCCTCCCACGCGTCGCCGCCCTCGAACACGTCGACGCCCTCGCACGAGCCCACGTCCCCGCACCCGTCGACGCCCTCGCACGAGCCCACGTCCCCGCACCCGTCGACGCCCGCCCCCACGTCGATGCCCCAGCCCCTCTCCGAGCCCCGGCCCGCGTACGAGGAGCCGCCGCACGGACCCGGCGGCGAGGACCTGCACGCCCCCGTCATCACGTGGTTCGACGAGCACGCGCGTGACCTGCCCTGGCGGCACCCCGAGGCGGGACCGTGGGGCGTCATGGTCAGCGAGTTCATGTTGCAGCAGACGCCGGTCAGCCGCGTCCTGCCCGTCTACGAGCAGTGGCTGGCCCGCTGGCCCCGCCCTGCCGACCTCGCCCGCGAGGCACCCGGCGAGGCGGTACGCGCCTGGGGCCGCCTCGGCTACCCGCGCCGCGCGCTGCGGCTGCACGGCGCCGCGGTCGCCATAGCGGAACGGCACGGCGGGGACGTACCCACCGACCACGGCCAGTTGCTGGCGCTGCCCGGCATCGGGGAGTACACGGCGGCGGCCGTGGCGTCGTTCGCCTACGGGCAGCGGCACGCCGTACTCGACACCAATGTGCGCCGGGTCCTCGCGCGGGCGGTGACCGGGGTGCGGTACCCGCCGAACGCCACGACCGCCGCCGAACGCAGGCTCGCGCGTGCGCTGCTGCCCGAGGACGAGCGGACCGCCGCGCGCTGGGCCGCCGCCTCGATGGAGCTGGGCGCGCTGGTGTGCACGGCGAAGAACGAGTCCTGCCACCGCTGTCCGATCGCCGCGCGCTGCGCCTGGCGGCTCGCGGGCAAGCCGGAACACGAGGGACCGCCGCGCCGCGGCCAGACGTACGCCGGGACGGACCGTCAGGTGCGCGGCAAGCTGCTGGCCGTCCTGCGCGAGGCGCACGCGCCGGTGTCGCAGGCGGCGCTTGACCGGGTGTGGCACGAACCGGTGCAGCGGGCGCGGGCGTTGGACGGGCTGGTCGCGGACGGCCTGGTGGAACCACTGCCGGGCGGCCTGTACCGGCTGCCGATGACCTGACGCCCGCCTCCCCCACCACAAAGGGGAGATATCCACACGTATCGGCCCTCGCTCTTATCCCCCGCCTACATCCGTTACACAACCGACGGACAGCCGAGCGTTTCCCGCAGGATCCTTCGCACAGCGCCGTGACAAGTGATCCGTAGCTTCTCTTCCGTGGCCCGCAGGGTGGCGCGGCCACGGCGGAGCGACACCACGGGGAAGCGGGAGGCGGTTGATCATGGCGCAGGAAGAGGTGCTCGAGTTCGAGGAGTACGTCCGCACGCGGCAGGACGCGCTGCTGCGCAGCGCCCGCCGCCTGGTCCCCGACCCGATCGACGCCCAGGACCTGCTCCAGACGGCGCTGGTGCGGACGTACGGCCGCTGGGACGGCATCGCGGACAAGCGGCTCGCGGACGCCTATCTGCGCCGAGTCATGATCAACACGCGGACCGAGTGGTGGCGGGCGCGGAAGCTGGAGGAGGTGCCGACGGAGCAGCTCCCGGACGCCTCCGTCGACGACGCCACCGAACAGCAGGCGGACCGGGCCCTGTTGATGGACGTACTGAAGGTGCTCGCCCCGAAGCAGCGCAGTGTCGTGGTGCTGCGACACTGGGAGCAGATGTCCACCGAGGAGACCGCCGCCGCGCTTGGCATGTCGGCCGGAACGGTCAAGAGCACGCTGCACCGGGCGCTCGCCCGCCTCCGCGAGGAGCTGGAGGCCCGCGACCTCGACGCACGCGCGCTGGAGCGTGAGGAGCGGGAGCGTTGCGCGGCCTGACCGACGCGGGGCCCGGACCGGCCCGATCCACCCTGCGGGCGGTGAGCGCGGCAGCCGCCGCCCTCACCGCCTTCGCGCTGCTGGTCTCGGCCTGCGGCAGCGACGGCACCGGCGCGCGGGACGAGGGCCCCGCCGGGTCGGACTCGGTGGCGGGGGCGGCGTCCCCGTCGATGGTGGTGCCGTCCGCCGCCCCGCGGCGGGTGGACGCGGTCCGGCTGGTCAGGACGGACCCGCTGGTCTCGGCGGCGGTCAAGCGCGAGCTGAAGCCGTGCGCCGCCGACGACTACCCCGTCGACGTCTCCTACGGCGAGCTGACCGGCCGCGCCCCGAGCGAGGTCGTCGTCAACGTGCTGACCTGCGGGGACGCGGTCGGCGTCGGCTCGTACGTGTACCGCGAGACGGACGGCCGGTACCTGAACGTGTTCCGGGCGGAGGAGCCGCCGGTCTACGCCGAGATAGACCGCGGCGACCTGGTGGTGACCAAGCAGGTGTACGGGCGTGGCGACCCGGTGTCGAACCCGTCCGGCGAGAACGTGATCACGTACCACTGGACGGGGGGCCGTTTCACCGAGCGGTACCGCACGCACAACGAGTACGGCACCGTCGCGGGCGAACCGACCCCGGTCCCGGGCGACACCTGAGGCCAGGACCACGGAAGAGACGAACCGAGTCACCACGCCACGAGAACTGAGAGCACCTGGATGGCAGAGCAGACGCACGTCCTGTTCGTCGAGGACGACGACGTCATCCGCGAGGCGACCCAACTCGCCCTGGAGCGGGTCGGTTTCGCGGTGACGGCGATGCCGGACGGCCTGTCCGGCCTGGAGGCGTTCCGCTGCGACCGGCCCGACATCGCCCTGCTGGACGTCATGGTCCCGGGGCTCGACGGGGTCAGCCTGTGCCGTCGTATCCGGGACGAGTCGACCGTGCCGGTGATCATGCTGTCCGCGCGGGCCGACGCCATCGACGTGGTGCTGGGGCTTGAGGCGGGCGCCGACGACTACGTGACCAAGCCGTTCGACGGCGCCGTCCTGGTCGCCCGGATCCGCGCGGTGCTGCGCCGCTTCGGGCACGCGGGCGGCGGGGCGCGGCAGGAGGAGGCCGCCGCACCGGCCGAGGGCGGGGTGCTCACCTTCGGCGAGCTGGAGATCGACACGGACGGCATGGAGGTACGGCGGTCCGGGCGGCCGGTGGCGCTGACGCCGACGGAGATGCGGCTGCTGCTGGAGTTCTCCACCGCGCCGGGCACGGTGCTCTCCCGCGACAAGCTCCTCGAACGCGTCTGGGACTACGGCTGGGGCGGGGACACCCGCGTCGTCGACGTGCATGTGCAGCGGCTGCGAACGAAGATCGGCCAGGACCGCATCGAGACGGTCCGCGGCTTCGGCTACAAGCTCAAGCCCTGACGGCCGGAGGTCCGGGACATGCGGGGGAAGAACGACGACGCACCCGAGCGCCGTGCGGACGGTGGCGGGCGGATACGGCGCCTGGTGCCCGCGCTGGTGGCGCGCACGGGCATCCGCACGGGGCTGCGCTGGAAGCTCAGTACGGCGATCGCGCTGGTCGGCGCGCTGGTGGCGGTCGCGCTCAGTCTCGTCGTGCACAACGCCGCGCGGGTGTCGATGCTGGACAACTCCCGTGACCTCGCGGACGCGCGGCTGCGGATAGCGCAGCGCAACTACGAGCTGTCCAGCCGCCCGAACTTCCCCAGCGTCAAGATCGACGACCCGGAGCTGCCCGCGGAGCTGCGCAGCAAGGTCGAGCAGGGCCGCCGGGCGACGTACGTCGGGGACGGCGGGGACGTACCGGACATCTGGGCGGCGGTGCCGCTCAAGGACGGGCACGTGATGTCGCTGCACACGGGGTTCCCTGACCGCAGTACGGACATCCTCAACGACCTCGACC
The DNA here is from genome assembly GCF_042674625.1 of Streptomyces flavalbus. Lineage (NCBI taxonomy): Bacteria > Bacillati > Actinomycetota > Actinomycetes > Kitasatosporales > Streptomycetaceae > Streptomyces > Streptomyces flavalbus. The sequence continues at coordinate 4,514,789 of NZ_JBHTEB010000001.1, read as the reverse complement.
AGGCGCTGGTGATCGGGTCCATCGCGGTCGTCCTCGGCGGCAGCGCCCTCGGGGTGCTGATCGGCGCGCAGTTGTCGCGTCGGCTGCGGAAGGCGGCGGCCGCCGCGAACCGGGTCGCCAAGGGTGAGACGGACGTGCGGGTGCGGGAGGCGATCGGCGGGGTGGTCCGGGACGAGACGGACGACCTCGCGCGGGCCGTCGACGCGATGGCGGACGCGCTCCAGCAGCGGCTGGAGGCGGAGCGCCGGGTCACCGCCGACATCGCGCACGAGCTGCGCACGCCGGTGACGGGCCTGCTCACCGCGGCCGAGCTGCTGCCGCCGGGGCGGCCGACGGAGCTGGTGCTCGACCGGGCGAAGGCGATGCGCACGCTGGTCGAGGACGTCCTGGAGGTCGCCCGGCTCGACGGGGCGTCGGAGCGGGCGGAGCTGCAGGACATCCTGCTGGGCGAGTTCGTCGCCCGGCGGGTGGCGGCGAAGGACCCCGGGGCCGGGGTGGTCGTCGTCCATGAGTCGGAGGTCACCACGGACCCGCGGCGGCTGGAGCGGGTGCTGTTCAACCTGCTCGCCAACGCCGCCCGGCACGGCCGACCGCCGATCGAGGTGACCGTGGAGGGGCGGGTGATCCGGGTCCGCGACCACGGCCCGGGGTTCCCGGAGGACCTGCTCGCGGAGGGCCCGAGCCGGTTCCGCACCGGCAGCAGGGACCGCGCCGGACGCGGTCACGGCCTGGGCCTGACCATCGCCGCGGGTCAGGCGCGGGTGCTCGGCGCCCGGCTGACCTTCCGCAACGTACGGCCCCCGGGTGCGCCGCGCGGCAACCCCGAGGGCGCGGTCGCGGTCCTGTGGCTCCCGGAACACGCGCCGACGAACACGGGGAGCTATCCGATGCTGCCGCTGGGAGAGGGGCCGAGGTAAGGGACCAGGGGGACCAGGGGGCGGGCCGCCTTGTCAGGCGCCCGCCCCCTGGTTGCCCCTACGGCGTCGGTCAGACCGGCTCCGCCACCGCCGCCGGAGCCGCCGGAGCCGTGTCGTCGTCGTCCGTCCTCTGCGGGCCGCGCCCTTCAGCGGGACCTCCTTCACGAAGACCGCCGCGACCAGCGCCACCACGGCCACGCACGCGCCCAGCAGGAAGGCGCCGTGGGTGCCCGAGGAGACCGCGTGCTGGTACGCCTCCCGGGCCACCGCGGGCAGCTTGGCCAGGCTGGCCGCGTCGAGCTGGGCGGACTGCTCGGTCACCTGGCCGACCTGGGAGCCCCCCGCACCGGCCGCCCGCTCGGCCATGACGTCCTGGACGCGGTGGTTGAACAGCGCGCCCATGATCGCGACACCGAAGGAGGAGCCGAGGGTGCGGAAGAGCGTGGTCGAGGAGGAGGCGACGCCCATGTCCTTCATCTCCACGCTGTTCTGCGCGACCAGCATGGTGATCTGCATCAGACAGCCCATGCCGAGACCGAGTACGGCCATGTAGAGGCCGGAGGTCAGCCGCGAGGTCCCGGTGTCCATGAGGGACAGCAGCCACAGCCCGGTGACCAGCAGGGCGCCGCCCACCAGCGGGAAGACCTTGTAGCGCCCGGTGCTGGTGGTGACCCGCCCGGCGACCATCGAGGTGACCAGCATCGCGCCCAGCATCGGCAGCAGCAGGATTCCGGAGTTGGTCGCGGACGCGCCCTGCACCGACTGCTGGTACAGCGGCAGGAAGAGCACCGCGCCGAACATCACGAAGCCGGTGATGAAGCCGATGACGGCCATCAGCGTGAAGTTGCGGCTGCGGAAGATGTGCAGCGGCATGATCGGCTCGGCGGCCCGCTGCTCCCACAGAACGAAGCCGACCAGGGCGACGACCCCGATGGCGGTCAGCTCCATGATCCGCGCGGACGTCCAGGCGTACTCGGTGCCGCCCCAGGTGGTGACGAGCACGATCGAGGTGATGCCGACGGTCAGCAGCGCGGCGCCGACGTAGTCGATACGGGTCCGCGCGAGCTTCTTCGGCAGGTGCAGGACGACACTGATGGCGACGAGCGCGACGGCGCCGAGCGGCAGGTTGATGTAGAAGGCCCAGCGCCAGCCCCAGTTGTCGGTGATGGTGCCGCCGACGAGCGGCCCGCCGATCATCGCGAGCGCCATCACGGCGGCCATCATGCCCTGGTACTTGCCGCGCTCGCGGGGCGGGATCAGATCGCCGATGATGGCCATCACGCCGACCATCAGACCGCCCGCGCCGAGGCCCTGCACCGCGCGGAAGCCGATGAGCTGGCCCATGTCCTGGGCCATGCCGCTGAGCGCGGAACCGATCAGGAAGAGCACGATGGACGTCATGAACGAGCCCTTGCGCCCGTACATGTCACCGATCTTGCCCCAGATGGGCGTGGACGCGGCGGTGGCCAGCGTGTACGCCGTGACCACCCACGACAGGTGCTCCAGGCCGCCGAGTTCCCCGACGATCGTCGGCATCGCGGTGCCGATGATCATGTTGTCGAGCATCGCGAGCATCATCGCGATCATCAGCGCGAGCAGGACCACCCGTATGCTCTTCGGCTGTTTCCCGGTCTCCGCGGCCTCTTCGACCGCTGGCCGTGCGTCGGTCATGGCTTCCGCCCCCAGCTACCCACGAGATTGCTTACTTACTTGCCGTCCGGCTAGTAAACTCCGCTAGGTAAGGTAGGAGCGGAACTAGCCGGTCGTCAAGTAAGTTCTGGGGAAAGTACGATCGGGGGCGGGCGACGAGGAGCGACAGCATGGATGCCACGGACGGCACGGGCGGCACGAGCGGCGCCAGCGGCACGGCCAGCGCGGGCGAGACCAGGCAGCGACGCCGCGGGAACACCCGCCAGCGCATCCAGGACGTCGCCCTGGAACTCTTCGCCGAGCAGGGCTACGAGAAGACCTCGCTGCGCGAGATCGCCGAGCGCCTCGACGTCACCAAGGCGGCGCTCTACTACCACTTCAAGACCAAGGAAGAGATCATCGTCAGCCTCTTCGAGGACCTGACGCGGCCGATCGAGGACCTGATCGAGTGGGGCCGTCAGCAGCCGCACACCGTGGAGACCAAGCGGGAGATCATCCACCGCTACAGCGACGCGCTCAGCGCCGCGTCCCCGCTGTTCCGCTTCATGCAGGAGAACCAGGCGACGGTACGGGACCTGCGCATCGGCCAGATGTTCAAGAGCCGGATGCTCGGTATGCGGGACATCATCGTCGACCCGGACGCCGATCTGGTGGACCAGGTCCGCTGCGTCAGCGCCCTGTTCACGCTGCACGCCGGGATGTTCGTCCTGCGGGAGATGGACGTCGACCCCAAGGACGCGCGCGATGCGGTCCTTGAGGTCGCGGTCGATCTGGTGACCCAGGCGCACGGGGGCTCGAAGGAGTCCGGCGCCTGAGCGCGGGGCGCCCGGGTGGGGCGCGTCAGCGGGACGGCGTCAGAGGCTGACACCCTTGCCGTGCAGGAAGCGCACCGGGTCGATGGCGGTGCCGTAGTTGGCGGTCGTACGGATCTCGAAGTGCAGGTGCGGACCGCTGGAGTTGCCGGTGTTGCCGGACAGGGCGATGCGCTGGCCGGTCTTGACGACCTGGCCGACCTTCACGTTGATCTTCGACAGGTGGGCGTACTGCGAGTACGTGCCGTTGCCGTGCTTGATCACGATGGCGTTGCCGTACGCGGGACCGTCACCGGCGCCGTTGCCACCGGCCTTGACGACCGTACCGCCGTGGGCGGCGACGACCCGGGTGCCGGAGGGCACCGCGTAGTCCTGACCGCTGTGGGTGGACTGCCACATGCCGCCCGCCTGGGCGAAGCTGGCGGACAGCTTGTAGTGGCTCACCGGGTTCACCCAGGACGCGGCCTTCTTGGCCGGGGCCTTCTTCGCCGCGGCCTTCTTGGCGGCGGCGGCCTTGGCCTGCGCGGCCTTGACCTGGGCGGCCTTGGCGGCCTTGGCCTTGGCAGCCGCCGCGGCCTGCGCCTTGGCGGCCTTCGCCTGGGCGGCGGCCTGGGCCTGCACGGCGCTCGCCGCGCTGGTGGCGGAGGTGGCCGCGCTCGCTTCGGCGGCGGCCGCGACCCCGGTCCCCAGCACGACCGTGGCTCCCATACCGGCGGCCAGGACGGCGGCGCGGGTGCGGAGCGAGGACGTACGGGCGGAACGGGACGTGACGCGCTGGATCATCTCAACCTCAGGGGTGGGGGACAGAGAAGCACCCGGCGAATCGGACGTCCGCCGGATGGCTCATCCTTGGTAACCCCCGAGGTACGAATCTCCCAAACGTGTGATCTACGACGGAAGCTAGTAATTGATGAGGAAACTTCCCACTTGTTGACAGGTGCGGCGTTGGGAACGAACGGCGCAAGTTAGCCACTATTCCGCCTAGTAACGGACAAATCGCCTGTGCGGCATGTCACCGCCGACCCCCGGCGACCACCCCCGGAATGTGACCCGCACTACGCTGCTGACCTGCACTTCGGACGGCCTCAGGGGGAGGGCGGATGGAACCGTCAGTGATCGGCGTGAAGGTGGCCTCGGGGGTAGTAGGCCCGCTCATCAGGAAGCTGTTCGTCGCGGAGGGGCCGGGCGCCGGGCTCGTGGACCAGCCCGTCCGGATCTCCGGCCTCGTGTCGTTCAGGGGCGAGAAGCGCACGCTGACCATCGACGACCTGCACAAGCTCGCCGCCGAGCTGGTGCGGCGGGCGCTGCGGGACGGGGAGCGCCCCGTCGCACCCGACGAGGAGACGGCCGTACAGGTCGCGCTGGCCCGCAGCCTGCACGCCCTCGGCGACCTCACCATGACCGACGTACAGGCCGTGGAACTCGGCCACGAGGCACTGGCCCGGCGCCTGCGCGCCATGTGCCCCGAGCACGCCGCGATCCTCTCCCTGGACGCCTCCCTCTTCTACGAGAACCTCCTGGACACCGCCTGCCTGCACATCCTGCACTTCTTCACCCAGCGGTCCACCTTCGTCCCCCGCACCCTCGTCGAGCAGACCCGGCGGCAGCGCGAGCTGATCGCCAAGGTCGACGCGCTGATCGCCCGTACCCCGGCCACCGGCGGCACCGACACCGCCTTCGAACAGCGCTACCAGGCGTACGTCCCCACCCGGCACGGTCACCTCACCATCTACGGCATCGACCTGCACCACTCCCCCGACCGCTGGCCCCTGGACGCCGCCTACCTCAGCCTCCAGGCCCTCGGTCCCGCCGAGGACGCCGTCGCCGGGCAGCACGCCGCCACCGCCCTCCCCGCCGAACAGGCCCTCGCCGACCACGACCGGGTGCTGCTGCGCGGCGTCGCCGGGTCCGGCAAGACGACGCTCGTGCAGTGGCTCGCGGTGACGGCGGCCCGCGGTGAGCGCGGGGACGTGATCCCGTTCGTCCTGCCGCTGCGCACCCTCGTCCGCCACCCCGGCGGGCTGCCCTCCCCCGACGCCTTCCTGGCCGCCGTCCGCGTCCCGTTCCACGCCAGCCAGCCGGAGGGCTGGGCGGACCGCGTCCTCACGGCCCGCCGCGGGCTGCTCCTCGTGGACGGCATCGACGAGATCCCGGAGCGCGAGCGCGAACGCACCCGGCGCTGGCTGCGCGAACTGCTGGACGTCTACCCCGGCAACCGCTGGCTGGTGACCTCCCGCCCCTCCGCCGTCCGCGAGGACTGGCTCGCCGCCGACGGCTTCACGGAACTCGCCCTCGCCCCGATGAGCCAGGACGACATCGCCGCGTTCATCGCCCGCTGGCACACGGCCGCCCGTGCCGACGCGCCCGACCCCGACCGCCTCGACGACTACGAACGCTCACTCCTCGACGCCGTCCGCACCAAGCCCGACCTCGGCCGACTCGCCACCAACCCGCTGATGTGCGGGCTGGTCTGCGCCCTGCACCGCGACCGGCGCGGCTACCTCCCGCACGGCAGGCAGGAGTTGTACGACGCCGCCCTGTCGATGCTGCTCGCGCGGCGCGACGAGGAGCGGGACATGACCGGCCAGGACGACGTCCGGCTCAGCGAACTGCCGCAGATCCAGCTCCTCCAGCGGCTCGCGTACTGGCTGATCCGCAACAACCAGTCCGAGATGGACCGCGAACGCGCCGAGCGGATCATCGCCGAGGTGCTCCCGTCCCTCCCCTCGGCGGCGGCGCAGGGAGACGCCGGTACGATCCTCCGCCACCTCCTGGTCCGCAGCGGGCTGCTCCGCGAACCCGCCGTCGGCACGGTCGAGTTCGTCCACCGCACCTTCCAGGACTACCTGGGCGCCAAGGCCGCCGTGGAGGACGGCGACTTCGGGCTGCTGGTCCGGGGCGCGTCGGACGAGCAGTGGGCCGACGTCATCCGCATGGCCATGGCCCACGCCCGGCCACGGGAGCGGGCCGACCTGCTGCGTGACCTGACGCGGGCCGCGGACCGGGCGGAGGGCCCCGCGAGCACCCGGATACGGCTGCTCGCACTGGCCTCGCTGGAACACGCGACGGAACTGGACCCGACGGTCCGGGCGGAGGTCGAGCGGGGAGCGGCGGCCCTGATCCCACCCCGGACCACGGAGGAGGCCCGCGCACTGGCGGAGGTGGGCCCCCTGGTGCTGGAGCTGCTGCCGGGTCCTGAGGGGCTGACGGACGCGGAGGCCCGGGCGGTGGTGGTGACGGCCTCGCTGATCGGGACGGAGGCGGCGGTGCCGGTGTTGGCACGGTTCCGGTCGCATCGGGCGGTGGAGGTGCGGGCGCAGTTGGCGTGGACGTGGTACCGGTTCCCGGCGCGGTGGTACGGGGAGGAGGTCGTCACCCGGCTGCCTGAGGACGATCTCTTCTTCGCCGTGCACTCCGAGGACCACCTGCGCGTTCTTCGGGAAGCGGGCGGGCGCTCCTCCCTCCAGCTCGTCGGTGAGGTGGACCCGGACGGGCTGCCGTCAGAGACGGTGACCAGACTGATGATCCGCGGCAACGGCCGCCTGAGGGATCTGCGCTGCCTCGCCGAGTTGCACCGGCTCACCTGGCTCTCCCTCGATGCGCTGCCCGGCCTGGAACGGCCGGACGCGCTGGCCCCGCTCGCCAGGGCACGGACCCTGGACGCGCTCGACCTGGGTATCCGGCTGAAGGCCGCCTCCCTCGACGAAGCCCTGCCCCACGAGCTGCCGCTGCGGTATCTGCGCTTCGCCAAGAAGGCGCTTGTGGAGACCGGGCTGAGCGGGCTGCGCCGGTTCGGTTCACTGAGGCGGCTCAGCCTCGCCGCCCTCCCCCCGCTGTCCCCCGAGGACTACGAGGAGATCGCCAGCCATCCGACCTTGGAGCAGTTGCAGCTCGACTGGAAGTCCTTCGACTGGGACGGCCTGATGCCCCACATCACCCGCCTCCGTCTCAACAACGTCGACAAGGACCAGGGGCTGTCGGCGCTCCCTGAGGTGTTCCCGAACCTGCGTGAGCTGGACCTCGTCCTGAACCCGGGCACCACCAACGTGCCGAGTGACGTCCTGTCCGCCCTGCCGGTACCGCCGACCGTCATGAACGTCGGAGAGGTGCTGTAAGCAAGGGGCTGCCCCGGAACCCAGCCGGGTTCCGGGGCAGCCCCTTCTGCACTGCTCAGGCCGAGCGCAGCGGCTACGCGTCCTTGCTCAGGTTAGGACCCGCGCCACCAGCCGCCTGCTCGATCGGGGGAACGTCCGGCAGGGCGGACTTCTCCTCGCCGCGGAAGGTGAAGGTCTTGGCCTCGCCCTCGCCCTCCGTGTCGACGACCACGATGTGACCGGGGCGCAGCTCGCCGAAGAGGATCTTCTCCGACAGCGAGTCCTCGATCTCGCGCTGGATGGTCCGGCGCAGCGGCCGGGCGCCCAGCACGGGGTCGTAGCCCTTCTTGGACAGCAGCTCCTTGGCGGACTGGGACAGCTCGATGCCCATGTCCCGGTCCTTCAGGCGCTCGTCGACCTTGCCGATCATCAGGTCGACGATCCGCAGGATGTCCTCCTGCGAGAGCTGCGGGAAGACGACCACGTCGTCGACGCGGTTGAGGAACTCGGGCCGGAAGTGCTGCTTCAGCTCGTCCGAGACCTTGTTCTTCATGCGCTCGTAGTTGGTCTTCGTGTCACCCGCGGCGGCGAAGCCGAGGTTGAAGCCCTTGGAGATGTCCCGGGTGCCGAGGTTGGTCGTCATGATGATGACCGTGTTCTTGAAGTCCACGACCCGGCCCTGGGAGTCGGTCAGCCGACCGTCCTCCAGGATCTGCAGCAGCGAGTTGAAGATGTCCGGGTGGGCCTTCTCGACCTCGTCGAAGAGGACGACGGAGAACGGCTTGCGGCGCACCTTCTCGGTGAGCTGGCCACCCTCCTCGTACCCGACGTAGCCGGGGGGCGAGCCGAAGAGCCGCGAGACCGTGTGCTTCTCGCTGAACTCCGACATGTCGAGGGAGATCAGCGCGTCCTCGTCGCCGAAGAGGAACTCCGCGAGCGCCTTGGACAGCTCGGTCTTACCGACACCGGACGGACCGGCGAAGATGAACGAGCCACCGGGACGCTTCGGGTCCTTCAGACCCGCACGGGTACGGCGGATCGCCTTCGACAGCGCCTTGACGGCGTCGTTCTGGCCGATGACCCGCTTGTGCAGCTCGTCCTCCATGCGGAGCAGACGGCTGGACTCCTCCTCCGTGAGCTTGAAGACCGGGATGCCGGTGGCGGTGGCGAGGACCTCGGCGATCAGGTCGCCGTCGACCTCGGCCACGACATCCATGTCACCGGCCTTCCACTCCTTCTCCCGCTTCGCCTTCGCGGCCAGGAGCTGCTTCTCCTTGTCGCGCAGCGAGGCGGCCTTCTCGAAGTCCTGCGAGTCGATCGCGGACTCCTTGTCACGGCGGACACCGGCGATCTTCTCGTCGAACTCGCGCAGGTCCGGCGGCGCGGTCATCCGGCGGATGCGCATCCGGGAACCGGCCTCGTCGATCAGGTCGATCGCCTTGTCCGGCAGGAAGCGGTCCGAGATGTACCGGTCGGCCAGGGTGGCGGCCTGGACGAGGGCCTCGTCGGTGATCGAGACGCGGTGGTGCGCCTCGTACCGGTCGCGCAGGCCCTTGAGGATCTCGATGGTGTGCGGCAGGGACGGCTCCGCGACCTGGATGGGCTGGAAGCGGCGCTCCAGGGCCGCGTCCTTCTCCAGATGCTTGCGGTACTCGTCCAGCGTGGTGGCGCCGATGGTCTGCAGCTCACCGCGGGCCAGCATCGGCTTGAGGATGCTCGCCGCGTCGATGGCGCCCTCGGCGGCACCCGCACCGACCAGCGTGTGCAGCTCGTCGATGAACAGGATGATGTCGCCGCGGGTGCGGATCTCCTTGAGCACCTTCTTCAGGCGCTCCTCGAAGTCACCGCGGTAGCGGGAGCCCGCGACCAGGGCACCGAGGTCGAGCGTGTAGAGGTGCTTGTCCTTCAGCGTCTCGGGCACCTCGCCCTTGACGATGGCCTGGGCGAGGCCCTCCACGACGGCGGTCTTGCCGACGCCGGGCTCACCGATCAGCACCGGGTTGTTCTTGGTACGGCGGGACAGCACCTGCATGACCCGCTCGATCTCCTTCTCGCGCCCGATGACCGGGTCGAGCTTGGACTCACGAGCGGCCTGGGTGAGGTTCCGGCCGAACTGGTCGAGGACCAGGGACGTCGAGGGGGTGCCCTCCGCAGGGCCGCCAGCGGTGGCGGTCTCCTTGCCCTGGTAACCGGAGAGCAGCTGGATGACCTGCTGCCGCACGCGGTTCAGATCTGCGCCCAGCTTGACCAGGACCTGGGCGGCGACGCCCTCGCCCTCACGGATCAGGCCGAGCAGGATGTGCTCCGTGCCGATGTAGTTGTGGCCCAGTTGAAGGGCCTCGCGGAGCGACAGCTCCAGGACCTTCTTGGCACGGGGGGTGAAGGGGATGTGCCCGGACGGGGCCTGCTGGCCCTGGCCGATGATCTCCTCCACCTGCTGGCGGACCGCCTCGAGCGAAATCCCGAGGCTCTCAAGGGCCTTGGCGGCGACACCTTCACCCTCGTGGATCAAGCCCAGGAGGATGTGCTCGGTGCCGATGTAGTTGTGGTTGAGCATCCGGGCTTCTTCCTGAGCCAGGACGACAACCCGCCGCGCGCGGTCGGTGAACCTCTCGAACATCGTTAATCGCTCCTCAGAGCGGTCAGGCAGTGGGGGGAACTTCCCCTCCCTGTCCTTCCGCAGCTTAGTCCCGCAAGCGGGGACCGCTCATTCCAACTGCCGACACCGTCGATGGCCTCCTGACCCGTGACGCCGACATCTGCTCCAACCCGATGGTGCGAGACGATGTTCCCGCAGGCCAGGCAGTTACCCCCTTCGCCAGTACGCCGATGGCGAACGTGAGACGTCCTGTCCTGCGTGTCGCCCCCTCCCACTAGGGATGTCTTACCCGGGAGGACGGACAGTCCATGCCGCGCGCACCCCGTCCCTCCGCTACGGGCGAACAACCTTGCGCCTCCCCGCACCCCCGCACGCCCCCCGTTTCGACACTCTGCGCGTTCGTGGCGGCACCCAGCGTAACCCGGGTGTGCTTCCGGCTGTTGCTCTTGTCATGGTTGGCGCCCCTCCCACGGTCCCACTTCCCCGCCCTCCGCTCGACCCGGGCGATCCCGGCCGACGGCTCCGGCTGTATTACGAGAACGATCTGGGGTGGCCCACAGTGCCCGGGCCGCCCCTGGGACTCGTCGTGGGGCCGCGTTTCGACGTCCTGGACGTCCCCGCGGAGGCGGGCCGCGCCGCCCTGCGCCATCTCGCGCCGTCCTCTCCGGTGGCCGTGCAGGGCGACCGGATGCGGCTGCTGGTGGCGCCGGGGAGCGCCGAGGAGCTGCCCGGGCTGCTGGAGTGGCTGGAGTGGGGGGCGCTGCTGCCGGAGCTGGATCTCACCGTGGTGGGGGCGGGTGGGGGTGCTGATGAGGCCGCGGGTGCGGGTGCCGGGGCGGTGATGGAAGCGCCGGGGGCACCGGAGCGGGGGGAGGGCGACGCGCGGGGCGGTCTTCCGCAGGGGGCCGCCGTGTGGCTGCGGCCCCCTTCGCCCGGGTGCGAGGTCGAGGCCTCGCTGCCGACCTTGTCGGCGGTGGGGGGTGCCGGAGGTGCGGGGCGAGCCCCGGATCTCGTACGGCTGGTGGACACGGTGGCAGCAGCGTGCCACCGGGTCCGGTTGAGGCGCGCCCGTGCTCAGGCGTTGGCCTTCTCGTAAGCCTCGCGAATGGTCGCCGGAACACGGCCACGGTCGTTGACGTCGTAACCGTTCTCCTTCGCCCACGCACGGATCGCAGCGGTGTCCTGGCTGCCGCCGGAAGCGGCGCGCGCCTTTCCACGTCCGCCCGAGGCGCGGCCTCCGGTGCGACGACCGCCCTTCACATAGGGGTCGAGAAGGCTGCGCAGCTTGTCCGCATTCGCAGTCGTGAGATCGATCTCGTATGACTTGCCGTCCAGTGCGAACGTTACGGTCTCGTCCGCCTCGCCGCCGTCGAGGTCGTCGACAAGAAGGACCTGAACCTTCTGTGCCACCGGATTTCCTTTCATCGATAACGTGAGGGCCTGGGAGCCGCGGCGTCCGCCGTTTCGCCGTCCCCCTGTTATATGCAGTACTGCACTACGTCGGAAAGCAAACCGCTTTTGCGGGAAAAACACAAACCCCCGGGAGAGACCCACTGCCCACCCACTGCCCACCCCGGTCCGGAAACGTGCGCGTTTCGGACATAGGGAACCTGGGCAGGGGTGCGCGACCGAATACCCGGCGGTGATCGCTACGCCGTCACAAGGCTTCGGTAGGTCACAGATGCAGAAGCATCCGGCTGTTGCCCAAGGTGTTCGGTTTCACTCGTTCGAGCCCGAGGAACTCCGCGACGCCCTCGTCGTAAGAACGCAGCAACTCTGCGTAGACATCGGTGTCGACGGGGGTCTCACCGATCTCGACGAAGCCGTGCCGACCGAAGAAGTCCACTTCGAAGGTGAGACAGAAAACCCGGCGAACGCCGAGCCAGCGGGCGGTCTGGAGCAACTTCTCCAGCAACTGGTGTCCGACGCCCGCGCCCTTGAGGCCGGGCTTCACCGCGAGAGTACGGACTTCCGCGAGGTCTTCCCACATGACGTGGAGTGCGCCGCAGCCGACGACCTCGGCGTTGTCGTCCCGTTCCGCGACCCAGAACTCCTGGATGTCCTCGTAAAGCGTCACCGTCGCTTTGTCGAGGAGGATGCCGCCGCGGACGTAGGCGTCAAGCAGTCGGCGTACGACCGGGACATCGCTGGTCCGGGCCCGCCGGACGGTGATGGCTTTTGCGGTGGCTTCAGGGCTCTCTGCGGACATGAGCGGGACGCTATCGCCCGGGGGTCTCCGGTGCGGAGCCGGGGTTCTCTGGGGCCGGGTTCTCTGGCGGCGGGTTCTCTGGGGGCGTTTCGGGGGGGCGGGTTTCCGGGGCGGGGGTTTCCGGGCCCTGGACGATGCGGATGGCGTCGCTGAGCGCCTGGCGCTGTTCGTCGCTCATCATGCCGAAGAAGGCGACGAGGGCGGCTGCGGGGTTGTCGCTCTGCGACCACGCGTCGTTCATCAGCGCGGCGGCGTAGGCGGCGCGGGTGGAGACCGCCTCATATCGATAGGCCCGGCCTTCGGCTTCGCGGCGCACCCAGCCCTTCTGATGGAGATTGTCCAAAACGGTCATCACCGTCGTGTAGGCGATCGAGCGTTCCTGTTGGAGATCTTCGAGGACTTCTCGAACGGTCACGGGGCGGTTCCACTTCCAGACCCGCGTCATGACCGCGTCTTCGAGTTCTCCCAATGGGCGAGGCACCCTCAGCACAATAGTGGGGGATCTGGGTAATCGCGTGCGGGACGGGCGCTTTGTGGGGCAAAGGGCGACAAAAAGGGCGTACGGCTGGTTCGCCGTACGCCGGGGTGGGGCTGGAGTGGCGCCGCGGTGGGGCGCCGGGGGGTGTGCGGGGGTGTGCAGGGGGTGTCAGGACCCGGTGGCCGGGGGCTGCGAGGTCTGGTGGGCGGTCTCGGCGCGCTTGAGGGCCGCGTCGACCGCCGCGTCCTCCTTGGCCTTGTTCGTGCCGCCCTGGGTCTTCACGATCACCCGGATCACGGCGATGAAGAGCACGGCCATGACGACCGGGGGCACGAGCGCGGAGACGTAGTCCATGGCTCCCAGGGTAGCCAGGTCAGCCCGCGGCCAGTTGCTGTGGGGGGCTCGCGGGGCGCTGGGGCGGTTTGCGGCGGGGGAAGACCTCGCCCGGGGTGGGGACGGGGCGGCGGCCGGGGGCTGGTTTCTCCGCGGGCTTCTTCGCCGGTTGGGCGGGCTTGGGGGGTGCGGGTGCGGGTGCCGGTTTCTCGGCGGGGGTGTCGGCGGCGCGACCGCCGGGGAGGGCGAGGAGGGGGGTGCGGCAGGCGGGGACGGTCGCGGGGCGGTGGGTGCGGGCGAGGAGGGCGGCGGCTCTGGGGTTGCCGCGCAGGGCGCGTAGGGCGGCGAGGTCGTCGGGGGTGGGGTGGTAACCCGCGTGGAGGACCTCTTCCAGGAGGGCGAGGTAGCCGACCGCGGTGCCGGGGAGGGCGGCGCGGTAGCGGGCCAGGTCGGCCACGAGGAAGGCCCGCAGCCGGGTGCCCTCGCGGGTCGCCTCGTCTAGGGACTCGGCGAGACTCAGGCAGTCCTGGACGTCCTCGGCCGAGGCGCGACCTGGGTGGAGGGCGAGGGCGAGAGCACGGCGGAGCACACGCAGCTCCTCCACACCGAACGCCATGCCGCCGCGGGATCCGTAGGGCGTAGGCATATGCCGACAATACGCGCTAATCAGACAAACTCGCCGCAATGCCTGGTTGTGGCGCGGCTCGCCTCCACCGGGTGGGGGGTCGGGGCCGCGCCGGGGGGTGTCCGTCCTCGGAACCGCGCGGACTGTACATCGTGGGGTGGACGGGGCCTTGCGCGCGAACCACTGCGGGCGGACACCCCCCGACACGTCCCCTTCCGTCGTACGGCGACTGCGGCCCGTCGCCAGCTAGCGCCCTAACTGCGGGCAGTCGTGCCCCTGGAGCGGGAGCCCACCCAGCAGCGGCTTGGCGGTGGGGCTGCCACCTGCCGTAACTGCGGGCAGTCGTGCCGCTGGGGCGGCACGGGTGGGCGCGGCGGCACCCCGTCGCGCCGGGCCGCGCGACCCACCCCGCGGTACGGGCATCCGCGGCACCCCCACCAACGCCGGGCCGCGCACCTCCGCGCTCACGCCGGGTGCCCCGGGTCACATGCGGGACACGTTGCGTTCGTAGACCAGGCGGAGGCCGATCAGCGTCAGCCACGGCTCGTGTTCATCGATCACCGAGGACTCGCCCAGCACCATCGGCGCCAAGCCCCCCGTCGCGATCACCGTCACGTCGTCAGGGTCGTCGGCCAGTTCACGGGCCATCCGGGAGACGACCCCGTCCACCTGCCCGGCGAAGCCGTACACGATGCCCGCCTGCATCGCCTCGACCGTGTTCTTGCCGATCACGCTGCGCGGGCGGGCCACCTCGATCTTGCGGAGCTGCGCGCCCTTGACGCCGAGCGCGTCGACGGAGATCTCGATGCCGGGGGCGATGACCCCGCCGATGTACTCCCCGCGCGCGCTCACCGCGTCGAACGTGGTCGCCGTACCGAAGTCGACGACGATCGCGGGACCGCCGTAGAGGTCGACCGCGGCGACCGCGTTGATGATGCGGTCCGCGCCGACCTCCTTGGGGTTGTCGGTGAGGATGGGCACGCCCGTCTTGACGCCCGGTTCGACGAGGACCGCGGGCACGTCGCCGTAGTAGCGGCGGGTGACCTCGCGGAGTTCGTGCAGGACCGAGGGGACGGTCGCGCAGATGGCGATGCCGTCGATGCCGTCGCCCAGCTCGTCGCCGAGGAGCGGGTGCATTCCCATCAAGCCCTGGAGGAGGACGGCCAGTTCGTCGGCGGTGCGGCGGGCGTCCGTGGAGATGCGCCAGTGCTCGACGATGTCCTCGCCGTCGAACAGGCCCAGGACGGTCTGGGTGTTGCCTACGTCGATCGTCAGCAGCATGGCCCTACTCCGCGGCCCGCAGGTCCAGGCCGATGTCCAGGATCGGCGAGGAGTGGGTGAGGGCGCCCACGGCGAGGTAGTCGACGCCGGTCTCGGCGTACGCCCTGGCGTTGGCCAGGGTGAGGCGGCCGGAGGCTTCGAGGGCGGCCCGGCCGTGGACCAGCGTCACCGCCTCCTCGCACTCGCCGGGCGTGAAGTTGTCCAGCAGGATCAGGTCGGCGCCCGCGTCCACCACCTCGCGGAGCTGGTGCAGGGTGTCGACCTCCACCTCGATGGGGACGTCCGGGAAGGCCTCCCGTACCGCCTTGAACGCCTGGGCGACGCCGCCCGCGGCGACCACGTGGTTGTCCTTGACCAGGGCCGCGTCCGAGAGGGACATGCGGTGGTTGACGCCGCCGCCGCAGCGGACCGCGAACTTCTCCAGGGAGCGCAGGCCCGGCGTCGTCTTGCGGGTGTCGCGGACCTTGGCCTTGGTGCCCTCCAGGGCGTCCGCCCACGCGCGCGTGGCGGTCGCGATGCCGGAGAGGCGGCACAGGATGTTGAGCGCGCTGCGCTCGGCGGTCAGCAGGTCGCGGGTGCGGGTGGTGACGGAGAGGAGCTTCTGGCCCTCGGTCACGCGGTCGCCGTCGTCGATGTGGCGTTCCACCTCGAACTCGTCCGTGCAGACGATGGAGATCACCGCCTCGGCGACCCTCAGGCCCGCCACCACGCCCGCCTCGCGCGCGACGAAGTCGGCGGTCGCCACCGCCTCGTCGGGGATGGTCGCGACCGTCGTGACGTCCACGCCGCCCGCCAGGTCCTCCTGGATGGCCACGTTGGCGATGTCCTCGACCTCCACGGGGTCGAGCCCGGCCTCGGCCAGGAGCTGGGCGAGGGAGGGGTCGAGGCCGGTCTCCGGGTAGGACTCGTCGGCGCCGCAGGCGCAGCCGTCGCCGCAGCCGCCGCTCTGGGCGAGGGGAAGGTCGGGGGTGGTCACTGCTGTCACTGCTCCTGGGGCCGGTGGTGCGGGAGGGTAGGGGGGAAGTCTGCGGTGTCGGTGGTGTGCACGGCCAGCGAGCGGTCCGGATTCAGCCGTACGACGATGTGGCGGCGCCAGGTGTCGTCGTCGCGGTCGGCGTGGTCCTCCCGCCAGTGGCAGCCGCGGGTCTCCGCGCGCCGCTCGGCGGCGGCCACCAGGACGCGGGCCACGCACAGCAGGTTGGTGCTCTCCCAGGTGTCGACGCCGGGCTCGGCCGTCTTGCCGTTCTCGGCGAGGGCGTCCTTGGCCTCGGCGTGCAGGTGCTGTAGCTGCTCGGACGCGCGCGCGAGGGAGGCGGCGGAGCGCAGGACGCCCGCGCCCTGCGTCATGATCCGCTGGATGGTGAAGCGGGCCTCGGGGGCGAGGAGCGGGTGGGCCGGGTGCCGCGGCTGGGGCACGGGCTGGGGCACGCGCGCGTGCAGGGCCTGCTGGCGGTGGGCCACGGCGATGTCGTGGGCGATGCGCTCGGCGTAGACCAGGCCCTCCAGGAGGCTGTTGGAGGCGAGGCGGTTGGCGCCGTGGACGCCCGTGCAGGCGACCTCTCCACACGCGTACAGGCCGGGGACGGTCGTCCGGCCGTGGGAGTCGGTGCGGACGCCGCCGGAGGCGTAGTGGGCGGCCGGGGCGATCGGGATGGGCTCGGTGACCGGGTCGATGCCGTGGGCGCGGCAGGCGGCGAGGATCGTGGGGAAGCGGTGCTCCCACATGTCGGCGCCGAAGTGCCGCGCGTCGAGGTACATGTGCTCGGCGTCCTGCTCCTGCATCCGGCGCGTGATGCCCTTGGCGACGATGTCGCGCGGGGCCAGCTCGGCCAGTTCGTGCTGGCCGACCATGAAGCGCACGCCGTCGGCGTCGACCAGGTGGGCGCCCTCGCCGCGGACCGCCTCGGAGACGAGGGGCTGCTGGCCCTCGGCGTCGGCGCCGAGGAAGAGCACGGTGGGGTGGAACTGGACGAACTCCAGGTCGCTGACCTCCGCCCCGGCGCGCAGCGCCAGGGCCACGCCGTCGCCCGTGGAGACGGACGGGTTGGTGGTCGCGGAGAAGACCTGGCCCATGCCGCCGGTCGCCAGGACCACGGCGGGGGCGTGCACGGCGCCCACGCCGTCGTGCTGGCCCTCGCCCATGACGTGCAGGGTCACGCCCGCGGTGCGGCCGTCGGCGTCGGTGAGCAGGTCCAGGACGAGCGCGTTCTCGATGGTGCGCAGGGCACGCGCGCGTACCGCCTCCACGAGGGCGCGGGAGATCTCCGCGCCGGTGGCGTCACCGCCCGCGTGGGCGATGCGGCGCCGGTGGTGGCCGCCCTCGCGGGTGAGTTCGAGGGCGCCCTCGGCGGACTCGTCGAAGTGCGCGCCGGTCTCCATCAGGCGGCGTACGGCGCCGGGGCCCTCGGTGACGAGGATGCGGACCGCCTCCACGTCGCACAGGCCCGCGCCCGCGACCAGGGTGTCGTCGAGGTGCTGTTCGGGGGTGTCGCCCTCGCCGAGGGCCGCGGCGATGCCGCCCTGCGCCCAGCGGGTGGAGCCGTCGTCGAGGCGGCCTTGGTGACGACGACCGTCCGCAGCCCGGCCGCCTCGCAGCGCAGCGCGGCGGTCAGGCCCGCGACGCCGGAGCCGACGACCACGACGTCAGCGCTGATGGACCAGCCCGGGGCGGGGGCGTGCAGTCGTATCCCTGTGCTGGTCACAAGGCGGCTCCGAAGGTGAGGGGGATGTTGTCGATCAGCCGGGTCGTGCCGACCCGGGCGGCGACGGCGAGGACGGCGTCGCCGGTGAAGTCGTCGCCGATCTCGGTGAAGTCGGACGGGTCGACCAGGGCCAGGTAGTCCAGGGCGAGCGGCGGGTCGAGGCGGGCGGCGTCGTCGAGGACGAGGCGGGCCGCCGCGCGGACCGCGGCCGGGCCGCCGGGCACGGCCTTGGCGACGGCGTGCGCGTCGGCCGCGGCGCGGGACTCCCCTATCGCGCTGAGCGCCTCGGCACGCGCGCGCGTGGAGGGCACTTCGCGGGCCCGCGCGCGCAGCGCCTCCAGGGCCGCGTGCCGGTCCTGGCCCGCGAACAGGGCTCGCGACAGGGCGAGGGCGGTACGGCGTTCCTGCGGCGACAGATAGCGGTTTCTGCTGGACAGCGCCAGGCCGTCCTCCTCCCGGACCGTGGGGACGGCGACGATCTCCACGCCGAAGTTCAGGTCCCGCACCATGCGGCGGATCAGCGCGAGCTGCTGGGCGTCCTTCTGGCCGTACAGGGCGAGGTCGGGGCGGGTGAGGTGGAGCAGCTTGGCGACGACGGTGAGCATCCCGTCGAAGTGGCCGGGGCGTGAGGCGCCCTCCAGGCGTTCGCCCATCGGGCCCGCGCTGATCCGCACCTGGGGTTCGCCGCCGGGGTAGACCTCGTCGACGGACGGCGCGAAGACCACGTCGGCGCCCGCCTGCTCGGCGAGCTTGACGTCGGCCTCCAGGGTGCGCGGGTAGCGGTCGAGGTCCTCGCCCGCGCCGAACTGGAGGGGGTTCACGAAGACGGTGACGACGACCTCGCCGTCCGGTCCGGCGATCTCGCGGGCGGTGCGGATCAGGGTGGCGTGGCCCTCGTGCAGGGCGCCCATGGTCATCACGACGGCGCGGCGTCCGCCACGCGCGCGTGCCCGCAGCTCCTCGGCGGTGTGCAGCAGGGCGGTGGTCATCCGGCGTCCCCTTCGGTGCCGTGGGCGAGTACCCCGAGGAGGTCCTCGGCGAGTTCCGGCTTGAGCAGGCCGTGCGCGAGGGCGCGGTCGGCGGTGGCGCGGGCCATCGCCAGGTACCCGGCGACGGCCCCCGGGGCGTGCGTACGCAGCTCTGCGACGTGCGCGGCGACGGTGCCCGCGTCGCCCCGCGCGACCGGGCCGGTGAGGGCGGCGTCGCCGGAGCGCAGGGCGTTGTCGAGGGCGGCGCCGAGCAGCGGGCCGAGCATCCGGTCGGGAGCCCCGACGCCCGCCGCGCGCAGCAGTTCCATGGCCTGGGCGACCAGTGTGACCAGGTGGTTGGCGCCGAGCGCGAGGGCCGCGTGGTACAGCGGGCGGCTCTCCTCGGCGATCCACTCGGGTTCGCCGCCCATCTCGATGACGAGCGCCTCGGCGGCGAGCCGCAGTTCGTCGGGTGCGGTGACGCCGAACGAGCACCCGGCGAGCCGCTGCACGTCGACGGGCGTGCCGGTGAAGGTCATCGCCGGGTGGAGGGCGAGCGGCAGCGCGCCGACGCGCAGGGCGGGGTCGAGCACTCTCGCGCCGTACCGGCCGGAGGTGTGCACGAGGAGCTGGCCCTGCCGTACCGCCCCGGTGGCGGCGAGGCCCTCCACGAGGTCCGGCAGGGCGTCGTCGGGGACGGTGAGCAGGACCAGCTCGGAGCGCTCCAGCACCTCGGCCGGGGTGAGCACGGGGACGTCGGGCAGCAGTTGCGCGGCCCGCTTCCTGGAGGCGTCGGACACCGCGGAGACGGCGACCGGCCGGTGCCCGGCGAGCTGGAGTGACGCGGCGAGTGCGGGGCCCACGCGACCGGCGCCGACGACGCCGACGGTGAGCCGCGCGGGGCGGTCCTTGGGGTCTGGTTGCTGGACTGTACTCACGCGACGGCGGCCTTCCCGTTCCAGTCCGCTCTGGGTACCGGACGATTTCTCGTCATGTTAACGCGATTGGTTCGAGCGGCGTTCGGTTGTCCACAGGCTGTGGGTTTCCGCGGCGCCAGGATCCCGTGAAATGCGGGTGCCCGCGCGGGGTGCCGCCCGGCATGATTCCGGACCATGGCTGACATGGCTGACACGCGCGAGGGCACGGCTGGGACGGCTCCGGTGGAGGGCGCTCCTACGGAGGCGGCTCCTACGGAGGAGGCGCCTCCGACGCTGGAGGAGCGGCGGGAGCAGCGCTACCGGCGGCGCAAGGCGGCCCAGCGCGCCGCCAAGCGCACGCTCGCGCGTCTCGGCGTCCACGAGACCCTCCGGGACCGGCTGGCCGTACTGGACGCCGCCGACGGGGTGTACGACCTGGACCAGCCCGTCGACCTCTACGGCGGCGGCGTGGTGGAGGACCTGGAGCGCAGGGTCGCTCAGGTGCTCGGCACCGAGGCCGCCGCGTTCTTCCCGACCGGCACGATGGCCCAGCAGGTGGCCCTGCGCTGCTGGGCGGGCCGCACCGGCGACCCGGCCGTCGCGCTGCACGGCCTGTCCCACCCGGTGGTGCACGAGCGGAACGCGTTCAGCGAGGTCAGCGGGTTGCGTCCGCTCCAGCTCACCAGTGAGCCACGGCTGCCGACCGCCGCCGAGGTACGGGACTTCCCGGAGCCCTTCGGGGCGCTGATGCTGGAGCTGCCGCTGGTCGCGCCGGGCTATCTGCTGCCGACCTGGGAGGAGCTCACGGAGGTCGTGGCGGCGGCCCGGGAGCGGGACGCGGTGGTGCACTTCGACGGCGCGCGGCTGTGGGAGACCACCGTCCACTTCGGCCGCCCGCTGGACGAGATAGCGGGCCTCGCGGACAGCGTGTACGTCTCGTTCTACAAGTCCCTCAACGGCTTCTCCGGGGCCGCGCTGGCCGGACCGGCGGCGCTCGTCGCGGAGGCGAAGGTCTGGCGGCACCGGTACGGCGGCCAGTTGTTCCAGCAGTTCCCCGCCGCGCTGTCGGCGCTGGTCGGCCTGGAGCGGGAGCTGCCCCGGCTGCCGGAGTACGTACGGCACGCGCGCGTGGTGGCCGCCGCGCTGCGCGAGGGGTTCGCGGCGGCCGAGCTGCCGTGGGCGCGCGTGGCGCCCGAGGTGCCCGCCACCCACGACTTCCAGGTCTGGCTGCCGTACGACCCCGACGTGGTCGCCGAGGCCGCGGTGCGGGCCGCCGAGGACACCGGTGTGCTCCTCTTCGCCGGGCCGTGGGACCCGAAGGGGCAGGGCATCGCCTACACCGAGGTGCACGTGCGGGCCGCGGGCCTGGAGTGGACGGCGGACGACGTGCGGGCGGCGGTGGCGGAGTTCGCGGCGCGGCTGCGGGAGGTGGCGGCGGAAGGGGACGACGGGGGGGTGTAGGCGGGGGCGTGTAGGCGGGGGCGTGTAGGCGGGGGCGTGTAGGCGGGGCCGTTCGGCTGTTCCTCTGTTCCTCAGTCGAAGCGGATGTGGCGGACCCCTACGGCCGCCTGCCGCAGCCGGGTCCGCAGCGCGCCCTCGTTGTTCGGCTTCAGGGTGAGACCGGCCAGGACGGCGATGCGGTCGGCCGTCTTCGGCACGGTCGTGTCGTCGGTCCACAGGTGCTCGGCGAACTCCGGCTCGCGCAGCCGCTCCAGGCAGTGGTCGAGTCGCCGTACCGCCCAGGTCTCGGCGCGTGCGCCAGGCTTGCGGCCGGTGACGCGCTGGAGGAGGTGGCCGACGCCGCGTTCCCTGAGCCGTCTGAGGACGGTCTCGCGCCGCGCGAGCAGGGTGAAGTGGCGCACGTCGTGGCCGAGGTCGCCGAGGCGTCCGACGGTCTCCGCGAAGTAGTCCGGGTCGGTGACCGTCATCGGCGCGATCACCACGCCGTCGTGCTTGCCCAGCACGAGGTCGAGGACCTCCACGACCCCCTGCCGCCAGGCCGCCAGGTCCTGGAAGTCGCCGCGCAGCTCGGGCGGCACCATGCGGTTGAGGCCGAACCCGGCGTGCTCGGGGTCGCAGATGACGCTGCCGGGCAGCCGACGGCGTATCTCGTGTGCGGTCTGTGTCTTGCCGCCCCCGTAGGGGCCGTTGATCCACAGGAGCATGGGCGGAGCCTACCGACGGCGGCGTGCCCGCGCGGGAGAGTCCCGTCAGCCGTGCCCGCCCGCGCGGACGAGTCCCGTCTCATACGCGAGGACGACGACCTGGACCCGGTCGCGGAGCCCCAGCTTGGTGAGGATGCGGCCCACGTGGGTCTTCACGGTCGCCTCCGACAGCACCAGCCGGGCCGCGATCTCGCCGTTGGACAGGCCCTGCGCGACCAGCACCATGACCTCGCGTTCCCGCTCGGTGAGCCGCTCCAGCGCCGCGTGCTGGGGCTGGCCGCCGGGGCTGGGCAGCATCGGCGCGAACCGGTCGAGCAGGCGCCGGGTCGTCGACGGGGCGACGACGGCGTCACCGCTGTGCACGGAGCGGATCGCGGCGAGGAGTTCGCCGGGCGGCACGTCCTTGAGCATGAAGCCGGAGGCGCCCGCCTTCAGCGCGGAGAAGGCGTACTCGTCGAGGTCGAAGGTGGTCAGGATCAGCACCTTCGGCGCACTGGGGTCCGCGCAGATGCGGCGGGTGGCCTCGACGCCGTCGAGCTTGGGCATCCGGACGTCCATCAGCACCACGTCGACGGAGGTGGCGCGCAGCACCTGGAGGGCCTCCACGCCGTCGCCCGCCTCCGCCACGACGTCCATGTCCGGCTGCGCGGCGAGCACCATCCGGAACCCGGTGCGCAGCAGCACCTGGTCGTCGACGAGCATCACGCGGATCGTCATCGGGCTTCTTCTTCCTGGTCGGCGGGCGGGGGTGGTGGGCGGGTGCGGGTTACAGCTCGGCGAGTGGGAGTGACAGGTGTCAACGGGGCACGCGCGTCAGCGTCAGTGTGCCGCTTTGAGCGGCAGCAGGGCGCTGATCCGGAAACCCCCGCCGGGGCGCGGCCCGGCGTCGAGGGTGCCGCCAACCATGCCGACCCGCTCCCGCATACCGATCAGGCCGTGCCCGCGGCCGTCCGCGCCGCCCTCCTCGTACAGCTCGTGGGGGGCGCCCTTGCCGTCGTCCTCGACGAGCAGTCCGAGGCCGTCGTCGAAGTAGACCAGGCGGACGCTGGCGCCCGCGTTGGGGCCGCCGTGCTTGCGGGTGTTGGTGAGCGCCTCCTGCACGATGCGGTACGCGGTCAGCTCGACGCCGCTGGGCAGCGGGCGGGGGGTGCCCTCTATCTTGAAGTCGACGGGCAGGCCCGCGCCGCGGCACTGCTCGACGAGGTCCTCGATCTGCTCGACGTCGGGCTGGGGGACGTACTCGCCGCTCTCCTGGTGCTCGCCGGTGCGCAGGACGCCCAGCAGGCGGCGCATCTCGGCGAGGGCCTGGCGGCCGGTGGAGGAGATCGTCTCCAGGGCCTTCTTGGCCTGGTCGGGGGCGGCGTCGAGGACGTAGGCGGCGCCGTCGGCCTGCACCACCATCACCGACACGTTGTGCGCGACGACGTCGTGCAGCTCGCGCGCGATGCGGGCGCGCTCGGCGGCCACCGCGACCTTCGACTGCGCCTCGCGCTCCCGCTCCAGACGGGCCGCGCGCTCCTCCAACTGCGCGAAGTACGCGCGCCGGGTGCGGATCGAGTCACCGAGCACCCACGCGAGCGCGAACGGCACCGCCTGGAGGATCGCCAGCGCCAGGTTGGCCAGCGGGCTGGCGTCGTCCTGCGGCCAGCGCAACTGCGCCAGGGGTGCCGCGCACATCCCGCCGATCAGCGCGAACCGCGAGGCCCACCGGGCGCCGTTCGCGGCGACGGTGTAGACGATCACCAGCAGGGCGAAGTCGGCGGGCAGGGTGGCCACGTCCAGGACGAGCTGGGCGACGCCGATGACGGCGCCGAGCAGCAGCATCCGCTCCGGCATCCGTCGGCGCAGCGCGATGACCAGGCACAGCAGCAGCGTGACCGGGACCATCAGGGCCATGCTCTGGGTGCCGGGCCCCTCGGGGTTGACCGCTCCGCCCACGACCGACATCCCGAACAGGACGAGGGCCCAGAAGCCGTCGACCCAGGTCGGGTGTCTGCGGAGGAAGTCATAAAGGCGCTGCACGTAACCCAGCGTAGGGAAGCGTGAAGCGTGCCGGAGTCAACCGGAGGACCGATCCGCACCCGCCCCGCGTACTCCGCAAGGTGGAGGCTCCCCTCCACTGCCCGCTTCCCGGTGCGCTTAGTGTTGCCGCGTGACCGACGACGGGACGGGCGGCGTGACGGGTGGGGTGACGGGTGGGGTGACGGGTGGGGTGACGGGCGGTACGGCGGGTGCCGGGCGGGGCTGGCGGGTGGCGGCTCGGGACGCGCTGTACGGGCCTGGGGGGTTCTACCGCAGGCCCGAGGGCCCGGGCGGGCACTTCCGCACCTCCGTGCACGCCTCGGCGCTGTTCGCGCGGGCGGTGGCGGAGCTGCTGTGCCGGGTCGACGAGGTGCTCGGCGCGCCGGACGCGCTGGACTTCGTGGACATGGCGGCGGGCCGCGGCGAGCTGGCGGGCGGGGTGCTCGCGGCGCTGCCCGAGGAGGTGGCGGCCCGCACGCGCGCGTGTGTCGTCGAGGTGGCCGACCGCCCGGCGGGTCTTGACCCGCGGATCGAGTGGCTGGCCGAGCCCCCGCGCGGGATCACGGGGCTGCTGTTCGCCAACGAGTGGCTGGACAACGTACCCGTGGACGTCGCGGAGGTGGACGCCGCGGGGGTGCCACGGCTGGTCCTGGTGGACGGCGCCGGGGCGGAGCGGCTCGGGGAGCCGGTGTCCGGCGCCGCGGCGCGCTGGCTGGACCGGTGGTGGCCGCTGGCCGGGGAGCCGGGGCTGCGGGCCGAAATCGGGGCGCCCCGGGACGAGGCGTGGGAGGACGTCGTCGCCGGTGTGGAGCGCGGGCTGGCCGTCGCGGTGGACTACTGGCACACGGCGGACACCCGGCCGCCCTTCGGCACGCTGACGGGCTTCCGGCAGGGCCGGGAGACGGCGCCGGTGCCGGACGGGTCGTGTGACATCACCGCGCACGTCGCGCTGGACGCGTGCGCGCTGCCCGGCGGGCGCCTGCTCCCCCAGCGGGCGGCGCTGCGCTCCCTGGGCATCACCGGCGCGCGCCCCCCGCTCACGCTCGCCTCCACCCATCCGGTGGCCTACGTGCGCGCCCTCGCGAGCGCCGGGGAGGCCGCCGAGCTGACCGCGGCGGGCGGGCTCGGCGACTTCGGCTGGCTGCTCCAGCCGGTGGGCGTGGAGCTGGACGACGTACTCCCCGCTGACTGACGGCCCGCGGAGAGGGGGCGCGCGCTACTTGTCGATGTCCCCGACCACGAAGAACAGCGACCCCAGGATCGCCACCATGTCCGCGACCAGCGTCCCCGGCAGCAGCTCCGTCAGCGCCTGGATGTTGTTGTACGAGGCCGACCGCAGCTTCAGCCGGTACGGCGTCTTGTCGCCCTTGCTGACCAGGTAGTAGCCGTTGATGCCGAGCGGGTTCTCGGTCCACGCGTAGGTGTGCCCCTCGGGCGCCTTCAGCACCTTGGGGAGCCGCTGGTTGACCGGCCCCGGCGGCAGCTCGGCGAGCCGGTCGAGGCAGGCGTCGGCGAGGTCGAGGGAGTTGTGCGTCTGCTCCAGCAGGCACTCGAAGCGGGCGAGGCAGTCGCCCTCCCGCCGGGTGACCACGCGCAGGGTGTCCTGGAGCTCCCCGTAGGCGAGGTACGGCTCGTCGCGGCGCAGGTCGAAGTCGACGCCGGAGGCGCGCGCGATGGGCCCGCTCACGCCGTACGCGTGCGCGGTCTCGGGGGTGAGGACGCCCACGCCCCGGGTGCGCCCCCGGAAGATCTCGTTGCCGAGGACCAGGTCGTCGAAGACGTCCATCCGCGAGCGCACGGCGGCGACGGCGGCACGCGCGCGTGTGGTCCATCCCGCGGGGAGGTCCTCCTTGAGGCCGCCGACGCGGTTGAACATGTAGTGCATCCGCCCGCCGGAGACCTCCTCCATCACGTTCTGGAGGGTCTCGCGCTCCCGGAACGCGTAGAACATCGGCGTGATCCCGCCCAGCTCCAGCGGGTAGGAGCCCAGGAACATCAGGTGGTTCAGCGTCCGGTTCAGCTCGGCCAGCAGGGTGCGCAGCCACACCGCGCGCGTGGGCACCTCCATGCCGAGCATCCGCTCCACGGCGATGACCACGCCCAGCTCGTTGGAGAACGCCGACAGCCAGTCGTGGCGGTTGGCGAGCATGATGATCTGCCGGTAGTCGCGGGCCTCGAAGAGCTTCTCCGCGCCGCGGTGCATATAGCCGATCACCGGCTCCGCGTGCGTGATGCGCTCGCCGTCCAGCAGCAGCCGCAGCCGCAGCACCCCGTGCGTCGACGGGTGCTGGGGTCCGATGTTGAGCACCATGTCGGTGCTCTCCGCGGCGCCGCCGATCCCGACCATGGTCTCCGTCGTAGGAGTCATGGAGACAGTCTCCCCTACGTACGCTTGCGTCATGGAGACGGGGAGCCCGGACAGCGGTGCGAAGAGCCTGGCGGCACGGGCCGAGCCGGAGTGGACCGGGCTGCCGCCGGGCCTGCTGCGGATGCGGCGGCTGTTGCTGGTGGTGTGGCTGGGGCTGCTGACCCTGGCCACCGCGCTGCTGACCGGCCTGCTGGCGGGCCCCGCGTGGGCCCTGCTCGCGCTGCTGCCGCTGGCGCTGGCGGCCTGGGGCTGGGTCATGCTCGGCCGCAACTGGCGCTCCTGGCGGTACGCCGAGCGCGCCGACGACCTGCTGATCAGCCGCGGCGTGCTGTGGCGGGCGACGACGGTGGTGCCGTACGGGCGGATGCAGCTCGTGGAGGTCACCTCCGGGCCCGTCGAGCGGCACTTCGGGCTGGCCAGCGTGCAACTGCACACCGCCGCCGCCGCGACCGACGCGACCATCCCCGGCCTCGACCCGGCCGAGGCGGAGCGGCTCCGCGACCGGCTCACCGAGCTGGGCGAGGCCCGATCGGCGGGGCTGTGACGACGCCGACGACGGAGCACCCGGCCCGCGAGGTGACCGAGCGGCGGCTGCACCCCGTGACGCCGCTCAGGCGGGCCTGGGCGCCCGTGGCGGTGCTCATCGGGTGGGCCCTGCACGACCCCGACCAGGCGCAGCGCCAGCTCACCCGGCTGACGACGACCACCCTGCTGATCGCGCTCGCGGCGCTGCTCCCGGCCGCCGCCCTGTACGGCTTCCTGACCTGGTGGTTCACCCACTTCGCGGTCACCGACACCGAACTGCGCATCCGTACGGGCCTGTTGTTCCGGCGCACCGCGCACATCCGGATCGAGCGGATCCAGGCCGTGGACGTCACCCAGCCGCTGCTCGCGCGGGTCGCCGGTGTCGCCAAGCTCAAGCTGGACGTCGTCGGCACGGACAAGAAGGACGAACTCGCGTTCCTGGGCGAGCGGGAGGCCCGCGCGCTGCGCGCCGAACTGCTCGCGCGTGCGGCCGGTTTCGCGCCGGAGACCGCGCACGAGGTCGGTGAGGCGCCGGTCGAGCAGTTGCTGCGGGTGCCCCCGCGCGTGCTCGCCGTCTCCCTGGTGCTGACCGGCGCCACCTGGGCGACGCTGGTCGCCGCCGTCGTCGTACCGCCGCTGCTGTGGCTGGCCACCGGCAGCGTGTGGACGGTCCTCGCGACGGGTCTGCCGCTGCTGGGCGCGGCGGGCGCGAGCAGTGTGGGGCGGTTCGTCGCCGAGTACGACTGGACGGTGGGCGACTCGCCGGACGGGCTGCGCATCGACCGGGGGCTGCTGGACCGGGTGCACGAGACGGTGCCGCCGGGGCGGGTGCAGACAGTGCGGATCGTGGAACCGCTGCTGTGGCGGCGGCGAGGCTGGGTGCGGGTGGAGCTGGACGTGGCCGGGTCGTCCAACTCGCTGCTCGTGCCGGTCGCCCCGCGCGAGGTCGCCGAGTCCGTCGTCGCGCGGGTGCTGCCCGGGGTGACGGTGCCGCCGCGGTCGGCGCTGTCCCGGCCGCCACGGCGCGCGGGGCGGTGCGTGCCGCTGTGGTGGCGGGGGTACGGCTTCGCGGCGACCGACGCCGTGTTCGCCGCCCGGCGCGGGGTGCTGCGCCGCAGCGTCGCGCTCGTGCCGCACGCGAAGGTGCAGAGCGTGCGCCTCACGCAGGGCCCCTGGAAGCGCCTGTGGGGCCTTGCTGATGTGCAGGTGGACACGGGGGCCAACGGGACCGTCACGGCCCGTCTGCGGGGCGCTCAGGAGGCCGCGGAGATCCTCCACCGTCAGGCCGAGCGGTCCCGCACCGGGCGCCGGGACGCCCGGCCGGACCGCTGGATGGCCTGAATCCGCTGAGGGCCCTGGTCAGGACGCCGCGGTGCGCAGGCCCTGGAGGTTGATCTGCTCGGTCTCGTCGTGCTCGGTCAGGTCGATGACCTGACCGGCGGCGGCGCGGGCGTTCTCGTCGGCGGGCTTGAACCCGGCCTCGGTCTCCGCCTTGTGCAGATCCAGGGCCTCCTGGCCGACGACGTCGGCGAGGTCCTCGTTCTGCACGGCGGCCTCCAGCGCGTCGGCCCCGGACTTCTTCGTACCGAAGAAGTCGAAGCCGCCCTCGGTGGTGGGACGGCGCACGGGCGCGCTCGCCGGTACGACGGCCACGGCGGTCGGCACGGTGAAGTGGGCGCCGGGCTGCCGCACGGGCGGGGCGGGGCGGGTCTCCTTCGTGCTGTCGCCGTCCGCGGGTCCGGCCGGGGTGTGGGGGGCGGCGACCGCGCGCTGGTGCCCGTCGGCCGCCTCGGGCTTCCCCTGGCCCTCTTCGGCCTCCTGGGCCTCGGCCTGGTCCGCCGCGGTGGTCGGCCGTGCTCCCGCCTCGCCCGCGGGGGCGCTCGCCTCCGGGGCGGAGGAACCGTCCTTCCGCGCGGGTGCGTCGCTCTTGCGCGCGGGCGGGTCGCCGTCGAGCCGCGCGAGTGCCGCGCCAGCCCGGGCGAACAGCCGCGTGCCCTCCGGCGAGAACAGCCCCGACGCCGCGGGCGCCTCCTCGACGGGCTCCGGCTCGACCACGGGGGCGGGGGCGGGCGGCAGCGCGGGCGCCGGGACGGCGGCCTCGATCTCCAGCAGACGGCGGCCTTCCAGGGCGCTCGCGCGCTCCGACTCGGCGGTGGCGTACCGCCGCAGCAGCGCCGCGTGTTCATTTCGCAGGCCCTGCAACTCGGCGCGCTTGGAGCGCAGTCGCTGCTCCAGTTTGACGCGCAGTTCGCGGGATTCGTCGAGGTCGGTCTCCAGTTCGGCGATCCGTTCCTCGAAACGCCACTCGTCACTCGCCCGCGCGCGCGTGAGGTCGGCCACCTGTTTACCGGCCTGGGTATCCCAGCGGCGCATGACCACCGCGCCGGTCACCGCGGTCACCGCGGCGGCGGCGGCCAGTCCGCGGAGCGGGGACGGATCGGTGAACACCCAGGGACCAAGGGCGCAGACAAGGGAGACGCCTGCGATCGCCGAGGGAGGCAGCAGCCTGTGCAAAGGCGGGGAATGGCGGTGACGTCCACGTGGCATGGCCAGAAACTTACCGCGCGTAGGCGAATCGTGGTGGCCGGGGCCGTAAAAACAAAGCCATCACGACGACTTCGAACGATCCGTGAATTTCACAGGAGATCAATCAAGATCATTTATCCCGGTCATCCGGTCACCTTTGATCATGCCGCTGGTGATCGGCGGCCCCGTCGGGCCTACGCTGAATGTATGAGCGAGCAGAGCGGACGCGGACATGTCGCGGGCCTTCCGGAGTGGGACCGCTGCGCGGTGATGGGGGTCGTCAACGTCACCCCCGACTCCTTCTCCGACGGAGGCCGCTGGTTTGACACGACCGCCGCCGTGAAGCACGGCCTCGACCTGGTCTCCGAGGGCGCCGACCTGGTCGACGTCGGCGGCGAGTCCACCCGCCCCGGCGCCACCCGGGTCGACGAGGCCGAGGAACTGCGCCGGGTCGTCCCCGTCGTCCGCGGGCTCGCCTCCGAGGGCGTGGTGATCTCCGTCGACACCATGCGCGCCTCCGTCGCCGAACAGGCCCTCGCGGCCGGTGCCGCACTGGTCAACGACGTCAGCGGCGGCCTCGCCGACCCCGCGATGATCCCGGTCGTGGCCGAGGCGGGCGCCCCCTTCGTGGTCATGCACTGGCGGGGCTTCCTCAGCGGCGGCAACATCAAGGGCGTCTACGACGACGTGGTCACCGAGGTCGTCGACGAACTGCACGCGCGCGTGGAGGCCGTCCTCGCGGGCGGCATCGCCCCCGACCGCGTCATCGTCGACCCCGGCCTCGGCTTCTCCAAGGGCGGTGACCACGACCTCGCCCTCCTCGCCGCGCTGGACCGGCTGCGCGCCCTGGGCCATCCGCTGCTCGTCGCCGCCTCCCGCAAGCGCTTCCTCGGCCGCGTGCTGGCCGGACCCCAGGGCGCCCCGCCACCCGCGCGCGAGCGCGACGCCGCGACCGCCGCCGTCTCCGCGCTCGCGGCGCACGCCGGGGCGTGGGCGGTCCGCGTCCACGAGGTGCGCGCGACGGCGGACGCGGTACGGGTCGCGCGCGCCATCGAAGGAGCCCGCGCCAGCGAAGGAGCCCGAGCCAGCGAAGAGGCACGCGCCACCGAGGCCGCTTCGTGAGCGCCCCGCACACCGACGTCGAGCAGGTCGAACAGGCCAACACCGCCTTCTACGAGGCCCTGGAGCGCGGCGACTTCGAAGAGGTGTCCGCGCTCTGGCTCACCCCCGCCGACCTGGGCGTCGACGAGACGTACCACGACCCGGCGGACACCGGCGTGATCTCCTGCGTGCACCCGGGCTGGCCGGTGCTGACCGGCCGCGGCGAGGTCCTGCGGTCGTACGCGCTGATCATGGCGAACACCGACTACATCCAGTTCTTCCTCACCGACGTGCACGTCTCCGTCACCGGCGACACCGCCGTGGTGACCTGCACCGAGAACATCCTCAGCGGCGGCCCCGCCCCCGAGGGCGGCGACGAGCTGGGGCCGCTCGTGGGCCAGCTCGTGGTCGCCACCAACGTGTTCCGGCGCACGCCCGAGGGCTGGAAGCTCTGGTCGCACCACGCCTCCCCGGTCCTGGCCGAAAACGACGAGTCCGAGGACGACGACCCGCCCTCCTGAGTGGGTAGGCGGACCACAAGGGCCCGGACGTGGCGCCGCGAGAGCCAGGACGTGGGACCGCGAGGGCCAGAAGATGGTTGGGATCACCGCCTCTCGGGTAGGGGCGGCTACCAGCCCGTGAGCCGCCGGGTTCCCCGGGGGAAACACCCAGTGAATCCTGTCGGCCCCGGCCCGGCCCGCGCCCCCGTGGCCCGGCGCTGTCAGTGCCCGCAGGTAGATTCGTTCCCGGCTGGGGTACCGACCGCACCCGGTGCCGACCGGCCGCACCCGACGATTGCAGGAGTGATTCGCGTGGATCGTGTCGCGCTGCGCGGCCTGAAGGCCCGCGGGCACCACGGCGTGTTCCCCCGGGAACGCGAGGAGGGCCAGATCTTCATCGTGGACCTCGTCCTGGGCCTGGACACCCGACCGGCCGCAGCCGACGACGACCTGGCGAAGACCGTGCACTACGGCATCGTGGCCGAGGAGGTCGTGGCCGTCGTCGAGGGCGAGCCCGTCAACCTCATCGAGACGCTCGCCGAGCGCATCGCCCGGACCTGTCTGAAGCACCAAGGGGTCGAGGAGGTCGAGGTCCGCGTCCACAAACCGGACGCGCCGATCACGGTGCCCTTCGACGACGTGACCGTCACGATCACCCGGAGCCGAGTATGACCGCGTTCTTCACCGAGGGGCAGAGCGACCCGACCGTCCAGCCGGTGCCCGCGTCCGTCGTCGAGAAGGTGGACGCCGCCGACACCACCCTGCACAACCCCCAGCGCGCGGTGGTCTCCCTCGGCTCCAACCTCGGCAACCGCCTGGAGAACCTGCAGGGCGCCGTCGACGCCCTGGAGGACACCCCGGGGCTGCGCATCAAGGCGGTCTCCCCCGTCTACGAGACCGAGCCGTGGGGCGTCGAGCCCGGCAGCCAGCCCTCGTACTTCAACGCGGTCGTCGTCCTGAAGACCACGCTCCCGCCGTCGTCCCTGCTGGAGCGGGCGCACGCGGTCGAGGAGGCCTTCCACCGGGTCCGCGACGAGCACTGGGGCCCGCGCACCCTCGACGTCGACATCGTCGCCTACGCCGACGTGGTCTCCGACGACCCGCAGCTCACCCTCCCCCACCCGCGCGCCCACGAGCGCGCCTTCGTCCTCGCCCCCTGGCACGACGTCGACCCCGACGCCCAACTGCCTGGCCGCGGTCCCGTCGCCGACCTGCTCGGCACGGTCACGCGGGAGGGCGTCGCCGCGCGGGCCGACCTGGAACTCCGGCTGCCCGAGTAGTCGTTAAGGTCGACACGACCACCGTCCGGGTCACCGGACACCAGGGAGCCGAAGGGACACCGTGAGAGAGCTGCGCATCAGGACGCTGGCCGGAGTGTTCGTCGTGGCCGGAATCCTGTCCTGGGCGGGCGCCCGCCTGTGGAACTCGGTCGGGACCCTGCCCAGCGTCCCCCTGGCCGCCCCCATCGTCCTCGCCCTGATCGCCGCGGTGCTGCTCTCCACGGCGCTCTCGCTGCGCGCCCGCCTCAAGGCCCAGCGCGAGCGGCGCCCCGACGCCAAGGGCGTCGACCCGATGATGGCGGCCCGCGCGGTGGTCTTCGGCCAGGCCAGCGCCCTGGTCGCCGCCCTCGTCGCCGGGATGTACGGTGGCACGGGCGTCTTCCTGCTGGAGTACCTCGACGTCCCCGCCCGCCGCGACCAGGCCATCTACGCGGGCACCTCGGTCGTCGCGGGCATCGCCGTCATAGCGGCGGCCCTGTTCCTGGAACGCGTCTGCAAGCTCCCCGAGGACGACGACCAGAACGGCCCGTCAGCGGCCCCAGCAGCCTGACCCACGCCCGCCCAACGACCCAGCGGCTGACCTGGCCCGGGACCGGCAGCCTGGCCCACGCCCGCCCATCCAACGACCCGGCGGCCTGACGCGGCCCCCGGGACCGGCGGCCTGACCCACCCCCGTCAGCGCCCCAGCGGCCCGACCCGGCCCTGCAACGGCCCCGACGGACTGCCACAAGCGCCCCAAGCCCGTCAGCCGCCCAGCGGCCCGGCCCCTCAGCCCCCGGCAGTCTGGCCGAAAACCGCCGTGTGCCCGCCCCCGCTCCGCTGCCGTCGCCTCAGCGCGCCATGATCAGGCTCATCGCCTCGTTGCGCGTCGCCGCGTCGCGCAGTTGCCCGCGCACCGCCGAGGTGATGGTCATCGCGCCCGGCTTGCGGATGCCCCGCATCGACATGCACATGTGCTCGCACTCCACGACCACGATCACCCCGCGCGGCTCCAGGATCTCCATCAGGGAGTCCGCGATCTGCGTGGTGAGTCGTTCCTGCACCTGCGGCCGACGGGCGTAGACGTCCACCAGCCGGGCCAGCTTCGACAGCCCGGTGATCTTGCCGCTGGTGGCCGGGATGTACCCGACGTGCGCGACACCGCGGAACGGGACCAGGTGGTGCTCACAGGTCGAGTACACCTCGATGTCCTTCACCAGCACCATCTCGTCGTGGCCGATGTCGAACGTCGTCGTCAGCACGTCCTCCGGCTTCTGCCACAGCCCGGCGAATATCTCCTTGTAGGCCCGCGCCACCCGCGCCGGAGTCTCCTTCAACCCCTCGCGGTCCGGGTCCTCGCCGACCGCGATCAGGAGTTCGCGTACGGCGTTCTCGGCGCGCTTCTCGTCGAACTCACCGATGGCGCCCTCGCCGTCCAGCGTCACGGGGTCGGTCATGTGGTGCCTCGTTCCTGTGCCTGTCGTGCGTGGGGGCCACGCGTCCGAACTGCGGGTATACGAAATGCCGCGCCCCCCAGGCTAGAACCTGGGGGGCGCGGCATCCATTCCTGGGCAGGTGAGGTACTCCTCACCCCGCCTGGGAAGGGTGTCAGCTCTCGGAGCGGTCCTCGGGGGCCGGTTCGGCCACCGGGGTGGGCTCCGTGGCGGTGCTCTTGGCGGTGCTGATCGCCGCCGTCGCGCCGTTGGCGCCGTTGGTCAGTGCCAGCTCCTTGGGGGAGAGCACCGGCGGGCGGGTGGACGGCGTACGCCGGGACGAGCCGGTCCACGCGGGCCGCGGCGGGCGCTTGACGATCGGGGCGAAGATCTCGGCGATCTCCTCCTTGCCCAGGGTCTCCCGCTCAAGCAGGGCCAGAACGAGGTTGTCGAGGACGTCGCGGTTCTCGACCAGGATCTCCCACGCCTCGTTGTGCGCGGTCTCGATGAGCTTCTTGACCTCTTCGTCGACCAGCGCGGCGATCTCCTCGGAGTAGTCGCGCTGGTGGGCCATCTCACGCCCGAGGAACGGCTCGCTGTTGTCGCCGCCGAACTTGATGGCGCCGAGCCGCTCGGTCATGCCGTACTGCGTGACCATCGCGCGGGCCAGGTTGGTGGCCTTCTCGATGTCGTTCGCCGCGCCCGTCGTCGGGTCGTGGAAGACCAGTTCCTCGGCCGCGCGGCCACCCAGCATGTAGGCGAGCTGGTCGAGCATCTCGTTGCGCGTGGTCGAGTACTTGTCCTCGTCCGGCAGGACCATGGTGTAGCCGAGGGCACGGCCACGGGACAGGATCGTGATCTTGTGGACCGGGTCGGAGTTCGGGGAGGCCGCCGCGACCAGGGCGTGTCCGCCCTCGTGGTACGCGGTGATCTTCTTCTCCTTGTCCGACATGATCCGGGTCCGCTTCTGCGGACCGGCCACGACGCGGTCGATCGCCTCGTCGAGCATCTTGTTGTCGACGAGCTTCTGGTCGCTGCGGGCCGTCAGCAGCGCGGCCTCGTTGAGCACGTTCGCCAGGTCGGCGCCGGTCATGCCCGGCGTGCGGCGGGCGACGGCCGCGAGGTCGACGTCGGGGGCGACCGGCTTGCCCTTCTGGTGGACCTTGAGGATCTCCAGACGGCCCTGCATGTCCGGGCGGTCGACCGCGATCTGCCGGTCGAAGCGGCCGGGGCGCAGCAGCGCCGGGTCGAGGATGTCGGGCCGGTTCGTCGCGGCGATGAGGATCACGCCGCCCTTGACGTCGAAGCCGTCCATCTCGACGAGGAGCTGGTTCAGGGTCTGCTCGCGCTCGTCGTGACCGCCGCCGAGCCCGGCGCCGCGGTGACGGCCGACCGCGTCGATCTCGTCGACGAAGACGATCGCCGGGGCGTTCGCCTTGGCCTGCTCGAACAGGTCGCGGACGCGGGAGGCACCGACACCGACGAACATCTCGACGAAGTCGGAACCGGAGATCGAGTAGAAGGGGACGCCCGCCTCGCCCGCGACGGCGCGCGCGAGCAGCGTCTTGCCGGTGCCGGGAGGACCGTAGAGCAGGACGCCCTTGGGGATCTTGGCGCCGACGGCCTGGAACTTCGCCGGTTCCTGGAGGAACTCCTTGATCTCGTGGAGTTCCTCGACGGCCTCGTCCGACCCGGCGACGTCCGCGAAGGTCGTCTTCGGGGTGTCCTTGGTGATGAGCTTGGCCTTCGACTTGCCGAAGTTCATCACCCGGGAGCCGCCGCCCTGCATCTGGTTCATCAGGAACAGGAAGACGACCACGATGAGGACGAAGGGGAGCAGCGAGAGCAGCACGCCGACGAACGGGTTCTGCTTGGACGGCGAGACCGTGTAGCCGTCCGGAATCTGCTTGTCCTGGAACTTGGCTTGCAGCGTGCTGGCGAGGGTCACGCCCTGGTCGCCGATGTAGCTCGCCTGGATCTTCGAGCTGTCCTCGATCTTTACGCCGTCCTTGAGCTGGACCTTGATGGTCTGCTCGTCGCCGGTGGTCAGCTTGGCCGATTCGACCTTGTTGTCATTGATCGCCTGGACGACCTGGCCGGTGTCCACCGTCTTGTAGCCGCCGGACGAGCCGACGACCTGCATCAACACGACCACGGCAAGGACGGCCAGCACGATCCACATGACCGGCCCACGGAAGTATCGCTTCACGTCCATCCATACGGAGCGGTGCCGCCCCGTCCCTCCTGCCATAGTGAGTTTGATAAGACAGTTCTTCTGACGGTACCCCAGCATTGTGGCCCCAAGCGGCGCGGGACTGCTGGCGAACCCGTCTGCATGGTCCAACGGCGCGAGGCCCGCCGGGGTTCCCGATCTTCGTACGGGGCTGGGCCCTTCGGGTCAGCCCCGTGCCCGTGGGCGGGGTCAGCCGCCGTACACGTGGGGCGCGAGCGTACCGACGAAGGGGAGGTTTCGGTACTTCTCGGCGTAGTCGAGGCCGTAGCCCACGACGAACTCGTTGGGGATGTCGAAGCCGACCCACTCCACGTCGATGGCGACCTTGGCGGCGTCCGGCTTGCGCAGCAGGGTGCACACCTTCAGCGTCTCCGGCTCACGCGAGCCGAGGTTGGACAGCAGCCAGGACAGCGTCAGCCCGGAGTCGATGATGTCCTCGACGATCAGGACGTGCCTGCCCTTGATGTCGGTGTCCAGGTCCTTGAGGATCCGCACCACGCCGGAGGACTGGGTGCCCGCGCCGTAGGAGGACACGGCCATCCAGTCCATGGTGACGGGGGTGGACAGCGCTCGGGCGAGGTCGGCCATGACCATCACCGCGCCCTTGAGGACGCCGACGATCAGCAGGTCCTTGCCCGCGTACTCGGCGTCGATCTTCGCGGCCAGCTCGACCAGTTTGGCGTCGATCTCTTCTTTGGTGATGAGCACCTGCTGGAGGTCGGCACCCATGTCTTTCGCGTCCACCCGCATCACTTTCGGTCGTCCCACCGGCCGTCCGGCCGCTCCCCGAGGTCTGCTCGTCGAGGGGCGACCGGTCGCCTCCCCAGGGGAGAGGTTTTCAGCCTTGCCGAATCACCAGTCTGCCACCCTGGCGCCAGGCGACGACTTTGCCGGGGAGGTTGATGGCTCCCTGGCCGTGCCAGCCGGTGATCAGCTTGTCGACTTCCTCGACGTGCCGGGCGAAGAGCGAACCGGCCGGGGCGCCCGCCTCGATGACCGCGCGCCGCAGGATCCGGCGGCGTACGGCGGACGGCAGGGTGTGGAGCCTGGCGCACACCAGCAGGCCCGCGGTGTCGCGGACGGTGGGCTCGGCCTGGCGGGCCCAGGTGTCGAGGGCGTCGGCGTCGTCGCGGGAGAGCTGGGCCGTCCGGGCGAGGGCCTCGACGACGCCCTTGCCGAGGGCCTTCTCCAGCGCGGGCAGGCCCTCGTGGCGGAGCCTTGACCGGGTGTAGGCGGGGTCGGTGTTGTGGGGGTCGTCCCAGACGGGGAGGGACTGGACCATGCACGCCTTGCGGGCGGTCTGCCGGTCGAGCCCGAGGAAGGGCCGCCGGTAACGGCCGTCGGCCCCCGAGACCGCGGCCATCCCGGACAGGGAGCGGATGCCGGAGCCGCGGGCGAGGCCCAGCAGGACGGTTTCGGCTTGGTCGTCGCGGGTGTGGCCGAGCAGGACCGCGCAGGCCGCGTGGCGTTCGGCGGCGGCGTCGAGGGCGGCGTACCGGGCGTCGCGGGCGGCGGCTTCCGGGCCGCCGCCGCGGCCGACGGTGACGGCGGTGGACTCGACGGGGTCGAGGCCGAGTTCACGCAGTCGCTGGACGACCTCGGCGGCGCGCGCGTCGGACTCGCTCTGGAGGCCGTGGTCGACGGTGACGCCGCCCGCGCGGATGCCGAGCTTGGGGGCCTCGAAGGCGAGTGCGGAGGCCAGGGCCATGGAGTCGGCGCCGCCGGAGCACGCCACGAGCACGAGCGGCGAGGGGGAGCGCTCGTGGGACGGGGGCGCGGGGGGACGGCCGTATTCGGTGAGGATGTCGTGGAGGACGCGGCGGACCGCCAGGCGTATCGCCGCGACCGCAGGATGGGGACCCATGTCCGGTTCCCTTCATGAAGTTGTCGGGGGGTGAACCCGAGGTTCGGTCACGCAGAGTGTGTAGATGGTGACAGAACCGGGCCGTGACCCGAGCATTGCACGCCTGCCCATGCCTCACGGTCCCTCGGACGGGTGATTGAAGGGGCGTTCGCCTGCCGTCGGCGGGATTCGGTTCACGACCCGGCCGTCTGGTTCACCCCTCCGCCTTCCGGTGCACCCGTGCGACCCAGTCCGCCGGTTTGGCGATCTCCGCCTTGGTGGGGAGGGTGTTCGGGGACGTCCACACGCGGTTGAAGCCGTCCATGCCGACCTCCTCGACCACGGCCCGTACGAAGCGCTCACCGTCACGGTACTGCCGGAGCTTGGCGTCCAGGCCGAGCAGTTTGCGCAGGGCGAGGTCGAGGCGGGAGGCGCCCTTCGCGCGGCGCTGCTGGAACTTCTCGCGGATCTCCGCCACCGACGGCACGACCGCGGGTCCGACGCCGTCCATCACGAAGTCGGCGTGCCCCTCAAGGAGGGACATCACGGCGGTGAGGCGGCCGAGGATCTCCCGCTGGGCCGGGGTCTGCACGATCTCGACGAGGGACCGGCCGCCGTCGTCCTCCTCGGCCTCGGGGCGCCCTCCGGCGAGGCTCTGGGCGGCCTCCCGGATGCGCTCCAGGACGGTCATGGGGTCGACGTCGGTCTCCCCCAGGAACGCCTGGATCTCGCTCTCCAGGTGGTCCCGCAGCCAGGGCACGGCGGTGAACTGGGTGCGGTGGGTCTCCTCGTGCAGGCAGACCCAGAGGCGGAAGTCGTGGGGCAGTACGTCGAGTTCGCGCTCCACGTGCACGATGTTCGGGGCGACGAGGAGCAGCCGTCCGCCGCCGTTGGCACCGGCCGGGAGGTCGCGGCTGGCGGGGGCGAAGGTCTCGTACTGGCCGAGGACGCGGGAGGCGAGGAACGACAGCAACATGCCCAGCTCCACGCCGGTGACCTTGCCGCCGACGGCGCCGAGGACCGCGCCGCCTGGGGTGCTGCCGCGCCGTTCCTGCATCTTGTCGAGCAGGGGCTTGAGGATCTCGCGGAACCCGGCGACGTTGGCCTTGACCCAGCCGGGCCGGTCGACCACGAGGACGGGTGTGTCGTGGGTGTCCTCGGTGCCCATCCGGGTGAAGCCCCGGACGTGTTCCTCGGAGGACTTGGCGTGGCGGCGGAGTTCCGCGACGACGGCGCGCGCCTCGTCACGGCTGACCTCGGGGCCCGGACGGACCAGCCGGGTCGCGGTCGCCACCGCGAGGTTCCAGTCGACCATCCCAGAAGAAGCGGCACCACCGATGCTCGTCATGCGTCAACCGTACGTGAGCGCTACCACTTGGGGCAGGCCGTACGGGGCGGCGGGGGTACGACGCCCCGCCACAACCCCCGCCGCGGCCCCGCCGGGACGGCTACCGGCAGCCGCACGCCGCCAGCGCCGTGGCCGCCCGGTCCAGCGCCGTCTGGGCCGCCGTCGGGTCGGTGGTGCCCTCGGCGAGGAAGGCGAAGCCCAGCAGGCGGCCGTCCGCGGCGACGACGGTGCCCGCGAGCGTGTTGACGCCGGTGAGCGTGCCGGTCTTGGCGCGTACGACGCCGGCGGCGCCGTCCGTGTAGCGGCCGCTCAGCGTGCCGGTGAACCCGGCGACCGGGAGCCCGGTGAGGGCGGGCCGCAGCTCGGGGTGGCCGGGGTCGGCGGCGGTGGCGAGCAGGGCGGTCAGCAGGCTGGCGGAGAGCCGGTCCTCGCGGTTGAGGCCGCTGCCGTCCTTGAAGACGGCGCCGGTGAGCGGCAGGCCGAGCTTCGCCAGCCGGGCGTGGATCGCGCGCGCGGCGCCGTCGAAGTCGGGGCGTTCGCCGCTGGCGAGGGCGGTGTGCCGGGCGAGGGCCTCGGCGAGGTCGTTGTCGCTGTTGGTCAGCATCCGCTCGACGAGGGCGGACAGCGGCGGTGAGGAGACGGTGGCGAGGGTGTCCGCGCGGGTGGTGGCCTTGGAGGGGCCGGGGGCGCTGGTCGTGACGCCGTGGTCCTTGAGGAAGCCCGCGAAGGCGCGGGTGGCGTCGGCGGCCGGGTCCGGCACGCGGTAGACGGGCCCGCGCGTGGAGTCGTCGGTGCGGGCCTCGTCGGCCATGAGGGCCGTCACGCGCGCGAGGTTGTCGTTGACGCCGATGGGGTGCAGGTCGGAACCGGCGTACAGGGTGGTGTCGTAGGAGAGCGTGACCTCGCGGACGTCGCGTTCGGCGAGGGCGGCGGCGGTGTCGGCGGCGAGGGTGCGCAGGCTGGCCCAGCCGTCGGCGTCCTCGCGGGCGGTGAGGGTGGGGTCGCCGCCGCCGACGAGGACGAGTTCGCCGGTGTCGGGTTCGTAGGCGGCGCGGGTGGTGAGGCGGTGGTCGGGGCCGAGGGCGGCGAGGGCGGCGACGGCGGTGGCGATCTTGGTGGTGGAGGCGGGGGTGAAGGTGTCGCCGGTGGCGGAGCCGTAGAGCTGTCCGCCGGTGGCCAGGTCGACGACGGAGGCGGCGCGGCGGGTGCCGAGGGCGGGGTCGCTGACGACCGGGTCGAGGACCGAGGCGAGGGCGGGTCCGTTCGGCGCCGCCCTGACGGTCTCGGCGCCGAGGCCGGTGAGCACGGAGGCGGCGCTGGGCGCGGGGCGCGGCGCCCCGGCCGCGCTGCCGGACCTGCCGGGCGCGCGCTCGTGACGTACGCCACCCGCCCGCTCGGCGGCGGCGGCGCGGTCCCGCTCCGCCGTACGCTGGCCTGAGGAGTCCCACGGGCCCGCGACGGTCACCGCACCGGCGGCCAGCGCCAGCCCGACGACGGTGGCTCCGGCCGTGTACGGCCAGGTCCGCACCCCCGTGACCTGCGCTGTCGCCGCCCGGACCAGTCGCGTGACCCGCGGCCGGGCGGCTGCCGCGACCCGGGTGAGCCGGGGGCGCACGGTGTCCGCGACCCGCGCTATCCGCGGTCTCACGGCCCGCCAGGACCTCAGCTCAGGCACGACCACCAGCCCCTTTCGCGATCACACACCTGCGTAGGGGACACTTAACCACCAGAACTGTGTGTTGATCATGGAGGAGCCACCGGTGGAGTTCGACGTCACGATCGAGATCCCGAAGGGTTCGCGCAACAAGTACGAGGTGGACCACGAGACCGGTCGTATCCGCCTGGACCGCCGACTCTTCACCTCGACGACCTACCCGGCCGACTACGGCTTCGTCGAGAACACGCTGGGTGAGGACGGTGACCCGTTGGACGCGCTCGTCATCCTGGACGAGCCGACCTTCCCGGGCTGCCTCATCAAGTGCCGCGCGGTGGGGATGTTCCGGATGACCGACGAGGCGGGCGGCGACGACAAGCTGCTGTGCGTCCCGACGTCGGACCCGCGCATGGAGCACCTGCGGGACATCCACCACGTCCCGGAGTTCGACCGCCTGGAGATCCAGCACTTCTTCGAGGTCTACAAGGACCTGGAGCCCGGCAAGTCCGTGGAGGGCGCCGACTGGGTCGGCCGTACCGAGGCGGAGGCCGAGCTGGAGAAGTCGTACAAGCGCTTCCAGGAGCAGGGCGGTCACTGAGACCCGCGCCCTGCCGCCCGCGGACGGGCCGTGCCACCCCGGTCGGGGGTGGCGCGGCCCGTCCGCGTATCCATGGGTGTGTCCACGCGCGCGTGTGCGCATACTGAGGCTGTCGTAGCTGGGCACACGAGTGGTGACGGAGTCGTACGTCGTACAGGGAGCGCTGCGCAGGTGACGGACGCGGAGGACCGCAAGCCGCATTCGGACGAGGCGCGGAGCGCGTTCGTCCCGTCGTCGACGGACGGCGAGTCGTCGACGACGTCGGAGTTCGCGCTGCCGCGCGGGCTTGAGGTGCCCCGGCCCGCGCCCGAGCCGGAGACGACGTCGGAGTTCGCCGTTCCGGAAGGGCTCGACGTACGCCCCGCGGTGGACCAGGAGGGCTCCGCGTTCAACCCACCGAGCACCTACAGCTCGCGCAGCGCGCCGCCCGCGTTCACGCCGCCGACCGGTGTGCCGGTCGTCAGCCTCACGAAGGACGCGCCGTGGCAGGTGCGGATGCGCACGATGCTG
Organism: Streptomyces flavalbus; assembly: GCF_042674625.1. NCBI lineage: Bacteria > Bacillati > Actinomycetota > Actinomycetes > Kitasatosporales > Streptomycetaceae > Streptomyces > Streptomyces flavalbus. Next base: position 4,473,119 of record NZ_JBHTEB010000001.1, on the reverse strand, counting down.
CGGCTGCCGGTGACGGAGCGGCCCGCTCTGGAGCCGGGGCCGAAAGCGGAGGAGGGCGGACCGGCCGTCCCGCGCGTGCTCGACCTGACGCTGCGCATCGGGGAGCTGCTGCTGGCGGGCGGGGAGGGCGCCGAGGACGTGGAGGCGGCGATGTTCGCCGTGTGCCGGTCCTACGGCCTGGACCGCTGCGAGCCGAACGTCACCTTCACGCTGCTGTCGATCTCCTACCAGCCGTCCCTGGTGGACGACCCGGTCACCGCGTCCCGGACGGTACGGCGCCGGGGCACCGACTACACGCGGCTCGCGGCGGTGTTCCGGCTCGTGGACGACCTGTCCGACCCGGAGGCGCACCTCTCCCTGGAGGAGGCGTACCGGCGGCTGGCGGAGATCCGCCGCAACCGGCACCCCTATCCGACGTGGGTACTGACCTCGGCGAGCGGGCTGCTGGCGGGCGCGGCGTCGGTGCTGGTCGGCGGTGGTGTGCTGGTGTTCGTCGCCGCCGCGCTCGGCGCGATGCTCGGGGACCGGCTGGCGTGGCTGTGCGCGGGGCGCGGGCTGCCGGAGTTCTACCAGTTCACGGTGGCGGCGATGCCCCCGGCGGCGATAGGGGTGGCGCTGACGCTGGCGCACGCCGACGTGCGGGCCTCCGCGGTCATCACCGGTGGGCTGTTCGCGCTGCTGCCCGGACGGGCGCTGGTGGCGGGCGTGCAGGACGGTCTGACGGGCTTCTACATCACCGCCGCGGCCCGGCTCCTGGAGGTCATGTACTTCTTCGTGGGCATCGTCGTCGGGGTGCTGGTGGTGCTGTACTTCGGGGTCCAGCTCGGCGCCCAGCTCAACCCGGACGCGGCGCTGAGCATCGACGAGCGGCCGGTGCTCCAGCTCGCGGCGTCGATGCTGCTGTCGCTGACGTTCGCGGTGCTGCTCCAGCAGGAACGGTCCACCGTGCTCGCGGTCACCCTCAACGGCGGTGTCGCGTGGGCGGTGTACGGCGCCATGCGCTACGCGGGCGACCTCTCCCCCGTGGCCTCCACCGCCGTGGCGGCGGGTCTTGTGGGCCTCTTCGGGCAGTTGCTGTCCCGCTACCGGTACGCGTCCGCGCTGCCCTACACGACGGCCGCGATCGGCCCGCTGCTGCCGGGCTCCGCGACGTACTTCGGGCTGCTGTCGATCGCCCAGAACGACGTCGACAGCGGTCTGGACTCGCTCACCAAGGCTGGCGCGCTCGCCATCGCCATCGCGATCGGCGTCAACCTGGGGTCGGAGATCTCGCGGCTCTTCCTGCGGGTGGGCTCGGTGGAGGGCCGCAAGGGCGCGAAGCGCACGCGCGGGTTCTAGCAGCCGGAGCCGAGGCACACGCGCGGGTTCCAGTCGGAGCCTGGGGCGGGCCCCGCGCGGGCGGGTCATAACCTGGTCGGCATGTCAGCGATCCGTCTCCTGGTGCTCGGCGCGGTGCGCCAGCACGGGCGGGCCCACGGCTACCAGGTCCGCAACGACCTGGAGTACTGGGGCGCGCACGAGTGGTCCAACGCCAAGCCCGGCTCGATCTACCACGCCCTGAAGCAGATGGCGAAGCAGGGCCTGCTGCACGCGCACGAGATCGCCCCGTCGACGGCGGGCGGCCCGCCGCGCACCGAGTACGAGATCACCCCGGCGGGCGACGAGGAGTACTTCTCGCTGCTGCGCGAGGCGCTCGTCGCCTACGACCAGAAGATGGACGTCAAGTCCGCCGCCATCGGCTTCATCGTCGACCTCACCAGGGACGAGGCCGTGGCGCTCCTGAAGGAGCGCACCCGGCGCATCGAGGAGTGGCGGGCGGCGGTCACCGAGCACTACGTGCCCGAGTCGGGGCCCGAGCAGTTGGGCCACATCGGCGAGATCATGAACCTGTGGGTGCACACGGCCGACGCCGAGGCCGAGTGGACCCGGGGGCTGATCGGACGCGTCGAGGGCGGCGCGTACACCTTCGCCGGTGAGGGCGAGCCGTTCGTCGGGGTGCTGGCGGAGGGCGAGGAGAACCCGTACGCGACGGGCGAGCGGCACCCGGGGGACGCCATCTAATCAAGTTTGACCAACGCTCTGCCCAGGGTTACCCTCTGAGCAAGTGGTCAAATTTGACTAGCGAGGGGGTCATCGTGGCCGACACGGCCATCACCGTCGTAGGGGCACACAAGAAGTACGGCGGCAGGAACGGCAAGCCCGCGCTGGCGGGGCTCGACCTGACCGTGGCGCGCGGCACGGTGCACGGCGTGCTCGGGCCCAACGGGGCGGGCAAGACGACCCTGGTCCGCGTCCTGGCCACGCTGCTGCGGCCGGACTCCGGCCGGGTCGAGGTCGCCGGGTACGACGTCGTGGCACAGGCCCGCGCGGTGCGCTTCCGCATCGGCCTGCTGGGCCAGCACGCGGCGCTCGACGAGGGGCTCGGCGGCCACCAGAACCTGGAGATGTTCGGCCGCCTCTACCACCTCGGCGCCCGCCGGGCCCGCGCCCGCGCGGACGAGCTGCTGGAGCGCTTCGGCCTCGCCGACACCGGCCGCAAGGCGGTGCGGCAGTACAGCGGCGGGATGCGGCGCCGCCTTGACCTCGCCGCGTCCCTGATCACCGAACCGGAGGTGCTCTTCCTGGACGAGCCCACCACCGGACTCGACCCGCGCGGGCGCGCCGAGGTGTGGAGCGCCGTCCGCTCCCTGGTCGGCGGCGGTACGACGGTGCTGCTCACCACCCAGTACCTGGAGGAGGCCGACCAGCTCGCGGACCGCATCTCGGTCGTCGACCGGGGCCGGGTCGTCGCCGAGGGCACCGCGGGCGAGCTGAAGGCGCTGACGGGGGGCGACCGCATCGACGTCGTCCTGCGCGACGCCGGGCAGCTCGGCGCCGCCGTCGCGCTGCTGCCGGTGCCGAAGGACACCGTGTCGGTCGACACCGACCGGCGGCTGCTCAGCGCGCCGGTCACGGACCGGATGGCGGCGCTCTCCGCCGTCGTACGGGCGCTGGAGGAGGGCGGTGTCGACGCCGAGGACATCGCGTTGCGGCGCCCGACGCTGGACGAGGTCTTCCTCCACCTCACGGAGGACGTCAAGCGAGCGGAGGAGGCCGCGTGAGCGTGCACGCACTGACCGATTCCTGGACCATGACCCGGCGGGAGCTGGCCCACTGGGCCCGGCAGCCCGTGCAACTGACCGTGAACCTGCTCTTCGCGGTGATGCTGCTGCTGATGTTCGGCTACCTGATCGGCGGCGGCCGGGGCGTGGACGGGGCGTACGTCGACTACCTGGTGCCCGGCATGTTGGCGCTCACCATGGCGTTCGGCCTGGAGAGCACGCTGCTGGCCGTCACGCAGGACCTCAACAAGGGCGTCATCGACCGGTTCCGCTCGATGCCCATGGCCAACGGCGCGGTGCTGGTCGGCCGGTCCGCCGCCGACATGCTCCTGTCGGCGCTCACGCTGGCCGTGCTGGTCGGCGTCGGCCACGCGCTGGGCTGGCGGACCCAGGGCGGCGTCGGGGCGTTCCTCGGCGCGGTCGGCCTGCTGCTGCTGTTCCGGTTCGCGATGCTGTGGATCGGCATCGAGCTGGCGCTGGTGGCGGGGAAGCCGGAGCTGGTGCAGGCCGTGCAGATCCTGGTCTGGCCGGTCGGCTTCCTCTCCAACGCGATCGCCGAGCCCGGCTCGATGCCGGACTGGCTGGGCACGGTCGTCGAGTGGAACCCGATGTCCCAGACCGCGACGGCCGTGCGCGACCTGTTCGGCAACCCGGGCGGGGAACCGGGCCACGTGTGGGCCGCCGTCGCCTGGCCACTGGCCCTGCTGGCGCTGTTCTTCCCGCTGGCGGTACGGCGGTTCGGGCGCCTGAGCAAGTAGCGCGGCGGAACACGGCTTGCACCTCACGCCGCGTGAGGGCCCATCGTGGGGCGCGTACCGAGAAGGGAGCGGAAGTGGGCTACTCCGTGGGACAGGTCGCCGGTTTCGCCGGAGTGACGGTGCGCACCCTGCACCACTACGACGACGTCGGTCTGCTCGTGCCGAGCGAACGCACCCGCGCGGGTCACCGGCGCTACGGCGAGGCCGACCTCGACCGGCTGCAGCAGATCCTGTTCTACCGGGAGCTGGGCTTCCCCCTCGACGAGGTCGCCGTCCTGCTGGACGACCCGGACGCGGACCCGCGCGCGCACCTGCGCCGCCAGCACGAGCTGCTGACCGCCCGGATCGAGCGGCTGCGGAAGATGGCGGCGGCCGTGGAGCACGCCATGGAGGCACGCAAGATGGGGATCAACCTCACACCTGAGGAGCGGTTCGAGGTCTTCGGGGACAAGGACCCCGAGCAGTACGCGGAGGAGGCGGAGCGGCGCTGGGGCGGCACCGAGGCGTACGCGGAGTCGCAGCGCCGCGCCGCGGGCTACACCAAGGAGGACTGGCAGCGGATGCAGGCCGAGGTGGCCGACTGGGGCGAGCGCTACGACGCCCTGATGGCCGCCGGGGAGCCGCCGACCGGCGAGCGCGCCATGGACATGGCCGAGGAGCACCGGCGGCACATCTGCACCTGGTTCTACGAGTGCCCGTACGACGTCCACCAGGGCCTCGGCGAGATGTACGTCGCCGACGAGCGCTTCAAGGCGTTCTACGACTCCATGCGGCCTGGCCTGGCCGAACACCTCCGGGACGCGATCGCGGCGAACGCCTCCCGGCACTCCTCCTGAGGCACCGCGGGCCGGGCCGACCGGGGGCGACCCGGCCCGCGGTGCGTCCTGGGGGCACCGGTGGAACCCGGGGCGGGCGCGATGCGTTGATAGCTTTGTCCGGCCGTACTGGACGCCGTACTTCCCAACCCCTCAGGAGCCCGGAACCGTGACGACGCTTGCCCTCGGACCGAGCTGGCTGGATCCGAACTACCTACTGGACACCTTCGGCATCTGGGGCCTGCTCCTCATCGTGTTCGCCGAGTCCGGTCTCCTGATCGGTTTCTTCCTGCCGGGCGACTCCCTGCTGTTCACCGCTGGCCTGCTGATCACCTCGAACCAGCTCGACTTCCCGCTGTGGGCGGCGATCGTCCTGATCTGCGTCGCCGCGATCCTGGGCGACCAGGCGGGCTACATGTTCGGCAAGAAGGTCGGCCCGGCGCTCTTCACCCGCCCGGACTCCCGCCTGTTCAAACAGGAGAACGTGGTCAAGGCGCACGACTTCTTCGAGAAGTACGGCCCGAAGTCCCTGGTCCTGGCCCGCTTCGTGCCCATCGTGCGCACGTTCACCCCGATCATCGCGGGCGTCAGCGGGATGCGGTACCGCTCGTTCCTGACCTTCAACGTGATCGGCGGCATCCTGTGGGGCGCCGGTGTGACCATGCTCGGCGCCTGGCTGGGCAACATCGACTTCGTCAAGAAGAACATCGAGGCGATCCTGATCCTGATCGTCCTCATCTCGGTCGTCCCGATCATCATCGAGCTGCTGCGGGCCCGCGCGCAGAACAAGAGGAACCCCCAGGCCCCCGAGCAGGCCACCGCGTCCCCCGCCGCCCCGCGGGCCCCCCACCAGCCCGCCTACCAGCAGCAGCCGGTCATGGACGACGCCACCACCCAGCTCCGCCGCATCCCGCCGACCCACCAGAACCAGCCGTACGGCGACCAGGGCTACGGCAACCAGAACCACGGCCACCCCGACCAGGGCTACGGCGACCAGGGCTACGGCGAGCAGGGGTACGACAACCAGCAGGGCGCGTACCCGCAGGGGCCGGGTCAGGGGCAGTACCAGGGCTACGACCCCCGCTACGACCAGGGGTACGGCGGCCAGGGGTACGACCAGCAGCAGTACGACCAGCGGCAGCCCTACCCGTACGACCAGGGCGGCTACCCGCAGCACCCCCAGCACCCGCAGCGCTGACCCGCGCCCGGCGCCCGTACGGCGGGCGGCCGGGGCCGCTTCCGGTCAGCCCCCGCTCAGCCCCCGCTCAGAACGGGAACCCGCTCCGCCCGTGCTGTACCGAGATCCACTTCAGGCTGGTGAAGGCGTCCAGGGTCGTCTCCCCGTTGAGGCGGCCGACGCCGGAGTTCTTCTCCCCGCCGAAGGGGACGAGGGGCTCGTCGTGCACGGTGCCGTCGTTCACATGGAACATGCCGGTGTCGATCCGCTGCGCGAACCGCACCCCGCGCTCCACGTCCCCGGTGTGCACGGCACCGCTGAGGCCGTAGGGGGTGTCGTTGACGAGGCGTACGGCCTCCTCCTCACCGTCGAAGGGGAGGAGGAAGACGACGGGGCCGAAGACCTCCTGCCTCAGCAGCGGCGAGTCGGCGGGCAGGCCGGTCAGGACGGACGGCTCGACCAGGTTGCCCGTGGTGGTGCCGCGCACCAGGGCGGTGGCGCCCTCCGCGAGCGCCTGCTCGACGGTGGCGGAGACCGACTCGGCCTGCGAGGAGTTGATCAGCGGGCCGACGACGGTCAGCGGGTCGCTCGGGTCCCCCGCCTTGAGCGACCTGACCTTGGCCACGAACTTGTCGGTGAACTCCTCCGCGATCGACCGGTCCACCAGCACCCGGTTGGCGGCCATGCAGACCTGCCCCTGGTGCACGTACCGGCTGAAGACGGCGGCGTCGACGGCGTAGTCGATGTCGGCGTCGTCGAGGACGACGAGCGCGCTGTTGCCGCCGAGTTCGAGGATGACCCGCTTGAACTGCCCGGCGCAGACGGTGGCGACATGGCGGCCGATCTTGTCGGAGCCGGTGAAGGAGATCACCTTGGGCACGGGGTGCTCGATGAACGCGTCACCGACCTCCGCTATGTCCGTGACGATCACGTTGAGCAGCCCGGCCGGGAGGCCCGCGTCCTCGAAGATCTTCGCGATCAGGGTGCCGCCGGTGAGGGGCGTGTCCTGGTGTGGCTTGATGACGACGCCGTTGCCGAGGGCGAGCGCCGGGGCGACCGACTTCAGGGAGAGCAGGAAGGGGAAGTTGAAGGGGCTGATCACGCCGACGACGCCGACGGGGACGCGGTAGAGGCGGTTCTCCTTGCCGGGGTCCGGGGACGGCAGGATCTTGGTCTCCGGGCGCGTCGTCAGGTTGACGGCCTCGCGCAGGAACTCCTTGGCGAGGTGGAGTTCGAAGGCGGCCTTCAGTCGGGTGCCGCCCAACTCCGCGACGATCACGTCGGCTATCTCCGGCTCGCGCTCCTCCACCAGGCGCAGCGCCTTCTCCAGCACGGCCCGCCGGGCGAACGCGCCCGCGGAGGCCCACTCCCGCTGGGCGCGGGCGGCGGCGCGGTACGCCTGATCTATCTCGTCGACCGTGGCTATCGTGATCGAGGCCAGCTTCTCGCCGTCGTACGGGTTGCAGTCGATGATGTCCCAGTTACCGGTCCCCGGGCGCCACTCACCGTCGATGTACTGCTGAGCCAGGTCGGTGAAGTACGACGACATGTGATCCCTCAATCCCCTGCCGCGCGAAGCCGCGCAAAGATGGCGGAAAGATGATCGACTTGACAGCCTGATCGTTCGTCATCGTACTTGTGTTGCCGCCCAGTTGGAGCGGTTGTTTCAGGAGAGTTGGAGCAGCCCGCGCAGCAGGTCCCGGCTGGCGTCCGGCCCCGGACTGTCCCTCTGGAGTTCCTTCAGGGCCTTTTCGTACTGCGCCACGTCCTCCGGCTTGTCGAGGTACAGCGCGCTGGTGAGCTGCTCCAGGTAGACGACGTCCGACAGGTCGGACTCGGGGAAGCTGAGGATGGTGAAGGCGCCGCTCTCCCCGGAGTGCCCACCGAAGGTGAACGGCATGACCTGGAGCCGTACGTTGGGCCGCTCGGAGATCTCGATCAGGTGCTGGAGCTGGCCGCGCATCACCTCGCGGTCGCCGTAGGGGCGGCGCAGGGCGGCCTCGTCGAGGACGATGTGGAAGTCGGGGGCGTTCTCGGAGACGAGGTGCTTCTGCCGTTCCAGCCGCAGCGTCACCCGCCGCTCCACGTCCGCCTCGCTCGCGCCCTCCATACCGCGCCGGACGACCGCGCGGGCGTACGCCTCGGTCTGGAGCAGCCCGTGCACGAACTGCACCTCGTACGCCCGGATGACCGCCGCCGCCCCCTCCAGACCCACGTAGGTGGGGAACCAGCTCGGCAGGACGTCCGAGTAACTGTGCCACCAGCCCGCCACGTTGGCCTCGCGGGCGAGGGAGAGCAGTGAGTTGCGCTCCGCGTCGTCCGTGATGCCGTACAGCGTCAGCAGATCCTCTACGTCCCGTGTCTTGAAGCTCACCCGGCCCAACTCCATCCGGCTGATCTTCGACTCGGAGGCGCGGATCGAGTATCCCGCCGCCTCGCGCGTGATGCCGCGCGCCTCCCGGAGTCGCCTGAGTTGCGAGCCGAGCAGCATCCGCCGCACCACCGATCCGGGCTCTCCCGCACTCACGTTCGCCAGCCTCCCCAACCGTCCTTCAGGGCCCGCAGTCTGCCACTAAAACACTCCGAGCAGTACTCGCCCGGTTACAGAGATGGAAAGAAGCCAAAGATTCCGCTCGGATTCCGGGTCAGTCAAGGGGCTGAAGGGGGGTAGGGGAAGGTGAGTCGGGCAAGAAAGCGACGCCAAGATGGCGGAAAAAATGGCCAAGAAGCGGTACGGGAGGGTCCAATTCGGTCGCGTGCACGTGCATCTGCCCTTGCATCTGCTGTACGCATCCGAAACCATGGTCCCGCACCACCGCCGCCTCGCACCGTCCGCGAATTCCCGGGAGTGCCTCGCATGGGGACGAATGGATCGACCATGCTCGAGCCGTTAAGGCAGGGCCTTCCGCCGCTGGACCCCGCGGCCGTTTCCTCAGCCTCCTCCTGCGCCCTGTCCGCCCGCTACGAAGCGGTGCGCGAGGCACGGCAGTTCACCCGGGTCACGCTCGAACAGTGGGGGATCGACGAACGGTTCGACGATGTCTGCCTCGTGGTGTCGGAACTGGTCACCAACGCGCTGCGGCACGCGGTGCCCGCGACGGCCATGGAACGTGGCGGAAACGGGTCCACGGGCCAGCACGAGGGACAGTACGGCGGCCAGTTCGCGGGTCAGTTCGGGGGTCAGTTCGGGGGGCACGAGCCTCCGGTGCGACTGCACCTGATGCGCTGGACCGAGCGGTTGGTGTGCGCGGTGCGCGATCCCAGCGACGGCACGCCGGTCGCCCGGGACGCCGACGACTTCTCGGCGGAGTCCGGGCGCGGGCTGTTCCTCGTCGACTCCTTCTGCGACAGCTGGGGCTGGCACCCGCTGGCGGGCACCCTCACCGGCAAGGTCGTCTGGGCGCTGTTCCGGCTCCAGGAGACGTAAGGCGTCGCGCGCACGCGTCACACGCTGCCGCTGAAACGTTACAGCGCGTGGCAGCGGTGTGCCGGTGGGCGCGTCGGCGCCCTCACCCCGCTATCAGGTGGTCGAACTCGCCGTCCTTGATCCCCAGGAGCATCGCCTCGATCTCCGCGCGCGTGTAGACGAGCGCCGGACCGTCGGGGAAGCGGCTGTTGCGCACCGCCACCTCCCCTCCGGGCAGCCGCGCGAACTCCACGCAGGAACCCTGAGAGTTGCTGTACCGGCTCTTCTGCCAGGCCACGCCGCTCAGTTCGGTGGCGGCCATGCCGTTGTACACGTCGTGATCCACAGGTCGCTCCCCGGTGGTGCACTGGCTGGTGTGGCCATTGATGCAGTGGTCAACTGACCCGGATCATAACCTCGTTCATGTGCAGCCGCATGAGCATATGCAAGCGCATACGCACGAGCAGATGCACGTGCACGAGGGGTGTTCTCGCGATTACAGGATGCCGGTGTTCCGGTGAGGCCGCCCGACCGCCTCACCGCACCTTTTCCAGCGTCTGCCCCAGACTTCGCAGGACATGCGAGCGCCAGCCCCCGTCCATGATCTTCCGCGCCATCATCTGCGCGGGGTCGTCCGGATCGAATCCTTCGTGCACTAGGAACAGACGCGTACCGCGGCCTTCCTGTTCCAACGTCCACGTGATCGTCCAGTCCACGGGATTGGCCGGATCGGCGTCGGCCCAGCGGAGCCGGAGCATCCGCGGGGTGTCGTAGGCGAGCACCTGCACGTCGATCGTGCCGGAGAAGTGGGTACGGGGGCGCGGGACGGAGGTCATCCGGTACCGGTGCCCGACCTCGAGCCGGAAGTCCGCGGCACCCGGCATCTGCCATTGCGCGAGCAATTCGGGCTCGGTGAGAGCGCGCCAGACCTTGGCGGGCGGGTGGGGGAGGAACTGGTCCACGCGGATGGTGGTGGGGTCGGGGTCGGATACGGCATCACGGCCGCCCCCGGGGGTGGGGGCGGGCGCGGGGTCAGCGCCGGGTCGCGGGCCGGGGCCGGGGTGAGGTTCAGGTTCGCGGTTCATGCCCGGTCGCGGGCCGGGGCCGGGGTGAGGTTCAGGTTCGCGGTTCATGCCCGGTCGCGGGCCGGGGCCGGGGCCAGGTTCAGGTTCGCGGTTCATGCCGGGTCATCGTCGGGCATGTGGTCCAGGAGGTGGCCGAGGCTCCTGAGTTGGTCGCGCCAGAACCGCTCGTACGGGTGGAGCCAGTCCTGCACCTCGGCGAGCGGCGCCGCCTCCAGGCGGTAGATGCGCTGGCGGCCGACGCGCTGCTCGGAGACGAGACCGGCCTCCCGGAGCACCTTGAGGTGTTCCGAGAGGCTGGGGCGCCGCATGTCGAAGTGGTCGGCCAGGGCCTGGACCGGCTGGGGCCCGCCGTCGCGCAGCAGTCGCAGCACCTCACGGCGGGTGGCGTTGGCGAGCGCGGCGAAGACACGGTCCTCGACGGCGGTGCCGGTTCCGGCACCGGTGGCGGCGGCCCCGGTGGTGGTCATGGTGCGGTCAGAAGCCTTCCTTCTCCGCGTTCTCCGTCAACAGCATCAGACCGTTGCCGTCCGGATCGCGGAAGGAGGCCATCCGGCCCCACGGCTGCTCGTCCGGGCCCTGCACGGTGACCCCGGCCGCCGCGAGCCGCGCGCAGTCGGCGTCGACATCGGTCGTGACCAACATGATCCCCCGCGCGGAGCCGGGCGCGAAACCGCCCATGCCGGGTCCCGAGAGCGTGAACACGGTCTGCGCGCCCCGGGGCGCGACCTGGAGCCACCGGCCGGTCGGCAGGTCGAGGTCGGCGGTGACCTCGAAGCCGAGCGCGTCCGTGTAGAAGCGCAGGGCACGGTCCTGGTCGGCGACCGGGAGGGTGACGAACGAGGCGTGGGTGATGTGGGTGCGGGCGGTGGTGCCGCCGCTGTCCGTGGTGGTCATAGGGACGACGATAGGTAGGCGTTTCCCTACCTGTCAAACGTAGGGAAACGCCTACCTATCGTCGGTGCTCGCGGCTCAGCGCGTCCCGTACGGCAGCAGCGCCATCTCCCGGGCGTTCTTGATGCCCCGCGCGAGCAGCCGCTGCTGCTGGGCGGTCACCCGCGTGACCCGGCGGCTGCGGATCTTGCCGCGGTCGGAGATGAACTTCCGCAGCAGGTCGGTGTCCTTGTAGTCGATATAGGTGACCCCCGCCTGGAGCAGCGGGTTGGGGCGGCTCTTGACGGGCTTGCGGTCGACCTTGCGGGGCATGGCGGTTCAGACCTCCAGGAGGGTGTCGAAGGCGGACGGCAGGCGCTCCCACGCCTCGCGTCCGGCGGCGTACTCGGCATCGGTGAGCAGGCAGGACTCCAGCAGCCCGGCGAGCCCCTCCCGGTCAAGACCGGGGGACGTGAAGACCAGGTGCTGGCAGCGGTCGCCGTGCTCGGGGTGCCAGTCCAGCGCGGCGGCGGCCCGGCGCACGGGCGGGACCATCTCCCAGGCCGCGTCGGGCAGCGAGGCGAGCCAGGGGCCCGCGCTCTCCACGCACAGCGCGCCCCCGGCGGCGTCCCAGTGCAGCAGCGTGTCCGGCTTCTCGGCGAGCCAGAACCGCCCCCGGCTGCGGGCGGCTGCGCAGGTCAGGTCCTCCAGCGCCGCGTACAGCCGCCCCGGGTGGAAGGGTCGGCGCCGGTGCCAGACCAGCGTCGTCACCCCGCGGGCGTCGGCCTCGGTGGGCAGCAGCGCGCACGCCGGGTGCTGGGCCGCGGCGGCGGCCTCCACGTCGAACCCGGCGAGCGCCGCGCCCACCAGGTCACCGTGGCCGATGGCCACCTGACGGGCCGTGGGGTGCAGTTGGGCGAGCAGTTCGCGGTCCTCGTCGTCGGCCTCCGGAGAGTCGACGAGGGCCAGGACGGGGGCGTACTCCAGTTGCCGCGCGAAGGTGTCCGCGACGGTGCGCTGGTCGCTGGCCGCCGCGGCGAGGCCGCCCTCGGCGAGGTCGTCACCGTTTCCGAGGTACGGCAGCACCAGCGCCGGGTCGACGGCGGTGATCACGCCGGTGACGGTGAGCCCGCCGCCGGTGACCACCTCGGCCATCGCCTTGGGCTCGACGGAGTCCCACAGTTCGACGACCGCGAGCCGGGTCTCCCCCGCCTCCGCCAGCCGCTCCAGCTCCGGCACCAGGTCCTCGCGCAGCGCGCAGCACGCGCAGTCGTTCACCAGCGGCGCCTCACCGGCGGACCGCACCCCGGTGGCGTCCCGGACGGTCCGTACGACGGTCCCGGCCGCCGCCGTGGCCAGGTCGTGGTGGAGTACGACGCTCCCGGGCACGTCGGTGAGCAGCCGCTCGACGGCGGCCTTGCGGGCGTCGGCGTGCAGCCCGCCGACGATGACGACGGGGAGGTCGCCGGGGACGACGGGGAGGTCGGCGGGCGGCTCGGGCACATCGGTCACCCGCTCAGCCCCGCTTCCCGTACCGGCGCTCGAAGCGCTCGACGCGCCCGGCGGTGTCCAGGACGCGGGCGGTGCCCGTGTAGAAGGGGTGGCTGACGTTGGAGATCTCGACGTCGACGACGGGGTAGGTGTTGCCGTCCTCCCACTCGATCGTCTTCTCCGTGGGCACCCCGGCGAGCGTGGAGCGGGTCAGGAAGGCGTGGTTGGCGGCACGGTCGCGGAAGACGACGGGGCCGTACTCCGGGTGGATTCCCTCGCGCATGACGGTGTTCAGCGCTCCTCTCGGAAGTCGACGTGACGGCCGACGACGGGGTCGAACTTGCGCAGGGTCAGCCGGTCGGGGTCGTTGCGGCGGTTCTTGCGGGTGACGTAGGTGAAGCCGGTCCCGGCCGTGGACCGGAGCTTGATGACCGGGCGGAGTTCGTTGCGTGCCATGCTGCTATCTTACTGAAAACGATTCCCATTTACGAAACAGTCATCCGAGAGAGGTACGTCACCTTGTCCGCCCACTGCATGTTGACCGGGGCCCAGCCCGGCTTCGGTAACCGCGTCTCGCACTCCCACCGGCGCACCTCGCGCCGCTTCGACCCCAACATCCAGTCCAAGCGCTACTGGCTGCCGAGCGAGGGCCGTCATGTGCGGCTGCGGCTGAGCGCCAAGGGGATCAAGACCGTCGACGCGATCGGCGTCGAGGCGGCCGTGGCCCGCATCCGCGCGCGGGGGGTGCGGGTCTGATGGCGAAGAAGAGCAAGATCGCCAAGAACGAGCAGCGGCAGCGGACCGTCGAGCGGTACGCGGCCCGCCGGGCCGAGCTGAAGGAGATCATCCGCCGCCCGTCGACGGGAGCGGCCGAACGTCTCGCCGCCCAGCGGGAACTGCGGCGCCAGCCGCGCGACGCCAGCGCCACCCGGGTCCGCAACAGGGACCAGGTGGACGGGCGCCCGCGCGGGTACTTCCGCTCGTTCGGGCTGTCGCGGGTGAACCTGCGGGGGCAGGCGCACGCGGGGTATCTGCCCGGGGTGCGGAAGTCGTCCTGGTAGGGCGGTCCCTGTTTGGGTTACGCCCTGGTAGCTTCTGCCGTCGTACGGGCTGACCGGCTCAGGTTGGGGGATGCAGTGACTCTGGGGACGGCAGGGGCGGGGAGGGCGTCGGCTTTCGGCGGTTCGGGGGTGGACGCGCGCGTGGATGGTGCGGAGGCGCACCCGTGCGTGGGCGAGGCGGGAGTGCACGCGCGTGTGGGCGAGGCGACGGTGCACGCGCGCGTGGGTCGGGCCAAGGTGCACGCGCGTGTGGTGCGTCGGCGGTTGGCCGTCGCGGCGGCGGGGCTGGCGGGTGTGTTCCTGCTGGGCGCGTGCGGTGACGACGGCGGCTCCGACGCCGACGACGGCACGCCGAGCCCCAGCGCGTCCGCCTCCACGACCAGTACGGCGGACACGGGCGGCGGCACCGGCGGGAGCAGCCCGACGGCCTCCGGCGACCTGGAGGGCAGTTGGCTCGCCACCACCGGCGGCGACGCGGTCGCGCTGGTCGTCACCGGCGACAAGGCCGGGCTCTTCGCGACCGGCGGGACCGTGTGCAGCGGCACGGCGGGCGAGGCGTCCGGCGCCCAGACGATCCGCCTCACCTGCACGGACGGCAGCGACGACCGGAAGACGGGGCGGGTCGACTCCGTCGACGGGACGACGCTGAAGGTCACCTGGGAGGGCGGCCTCGGCACGGAGACCTACACCAAGGCCGAGGGCGGACAACTGCCGACGGGGTTGCCCACGAAGGGGCTCGGGTCCTGACCCCGCCGCCGGACGGCGAGGTGCCGGGGGAGGCGGAGGCGACCAGGGGTCATGCCGCGTGCATGATGATCCGGACGCTGCTCGGCCCCCGGCCCGCTCCGGTACTCACCCCAAGGACTCCCCCATGCGCTCCACCCCACTCACCGTCGCGGCCCTGACCGCCGCCGCCCTCCTGCTCACCGCCTGCTCCGGGGACGGGGACGACGGCGGTGACGCCAAGGGAAGCAACACCGCCGCCGGTACGGCCTGCTCCGTCGACGGGATGACCATCGAGGTGGGCCCCGCCAACGCCGCGCCCGCGGCCGGGGACACCGGCAACGTGCCCGTCACCCTCACCAACAGCGGCGACGCCGCCTGCGTCCTGGAGGGCTTCCCCGGCGTGGAACTCCACGCGGAGGGCGACTCGGCCGTCGTACCTGAGGAGGAGGGCGCCCGGCCGCAGCAGCTCACCCTCGCGAAGGACACGGCCGCGACCTTCACGATCACGTACGTACGGGGTGAGGAGGGCGGCGCCGGTGCGCTGGACGTGGCGAAGCTCGGCATCAGCCTGCCGGGCGGCTCGGACGAGCAGAGCTTCCCGTGGTCGTACGGACCCGTGCCCGTCGACGGGAAGGGCGTGCCGGACGCGTCGGTGAGCGCGTTCCAGCAGGCGGGGGACTGAGACCGAGTTCGAGCCGGGGACTGAGGAGTAAGTAGGGCGTCTGAGGCGCGGGTCGGGGCCGTCAGTTGAGTGGGCGGTGGGGGGTGACCTGGGCGCGGTCGGCCGCGCGGGAGCCCTCCGTCCAGCCCGCCGCGTCGCTCACGCCGCGCAGCCGGGCCGTGGTGGTCTCCGGGAACAGCCGGTCCGTCGCCGCCGTGACCGCGACCTCGCGCGAGGCGAGGACGGGGAGCAGGTCGGCCGCCTGCGACTCCGCCGTCCGCGCCGTGGCCTCCTCGGCGGCGGTGGCGAGCCGGGTGCCGATGCGGTGCGCGTAGGCGGCGAGGAACGACTGCCGGAAGGTCTTGGTCCGCTTGCGGCCACCGGCCCGCTGGGCGGCCTCCGCCTTCGTCATCGCCGTGGTGGCCTGCACGAGGAGTGAGGTGTAGAGGAGTTCGACGGCTTCGAGGTCGGGTTCGAAGCCGACGACCGTGGAGAAGCCGAAGGGTTCGTTCCACACGGCTCGGCAGTGGTTGGCGGTGGCGACCGCGTCCAGCAGCACCGCCTTGGCCTGCTCGTACGGCGCGTCGACGCCGATCCGGCAGGCGCCGGGGGCGTCGGCGTCGGGCGTCCGGGCGGCGAGCAGCGCCTCGTCGACGCTGTGCCGGGCCATCAGTTCCTGCGCCTTGGCGCTGAGCGCCTCCGCCTCGTCCGGGTAGCCGGTCGCCTCGGCCTTGGCCAGCAGCGCCCGGATGCGGGCCAGCGCGCGCGGCTCGGAGGAACGCGGCGTGGGCCGCGCCCGCGCGGGTTCGTCGAGGGGCTGAAGGGCGGGCAGCCGCAGCAGCAGGCGGTACAGCTCCAGCACGGCGGTGGCGTGCGAGAAACGGTCGCTCCGGGGCGCCGGTGCCGGGGCCGCCGTATCGCCGTAGCGCCGTTCGAGATCCGCGAGCTGGTCGGTCCAACGGCGCCCGCGCGGGCGGTCGTCGCCCGCCGCCTGCGCGAGGACCAGCTCCGAGACGAGCCGTACGTGCACCTCGTCCAACTCCCGCCGCACCATCCGTACGACGTCGGCGGGCTGCCACCCCCGCCGCCAGGCCACCGCCAGGAACTCCTCCCCGCGCCTGACCAGTTCGCCGTCGGCCCCCGGATCGGCGGCGAGCAGCGACGCGGCGGTGTCGAGGACGGCGGCGCCAGGATCGGCGTACAGGGCGATCTGGAAGGCGCGCTCTACGGTGCGGCTGCCGTCGCTCGGAGTCCTGGGGTCGTTGGGGGTGCTCACCTGGCGATGGTGCCACGAGCGTCGGCGGAGCCGAGGCGGCTGCCCCCGTCAACCAAGGGTTGCGATGACTGTCAACCCAGGGTTGACGACGGCAGGCTGTCAACCTACGGTTGACGCATGACCTCTGACCCCGCCATCACATCCTCCGTACGTCTGGACGACCTCATCGCGGCCATCAAGAAGGTCCACCCCGAACCGCTCGCCCAACTCCAGGACGCGGTGATCGCCGGGGAGCACCTCGGGGATGTCGCCGACCACCTGATCGGCCACTTCGTGGACCAGGCCCGTCGCTCGGGTGCCTCCTGGACGGACATCGGCAAGAGCATGGGCGTCACCCGCCAGGCCGCGCAGAAGCGCTTCGTGCCGAAGGAGTCGGCCGACCTGGACCCGAGCCAGGGCTTCAGCCGGTACACCCCGCGCGCGCGGAACGCCGTCATGGCCGCCCACAACGCGGCGATCGCCGCCCGCAACCCCGAGGGCCGCCCCGAGCACCTGGTCCTCGGTCTGCTGGCCGAGCCGGACGGCCTGGCCGCCAAGGCGATCACCACGCAGGGGGTGCTCCTGGACGCCGTACGCCAGGACGCCACCGCGGCGCTGCCGCCCGCCGCCGACGACGTCCCCGAACTCGTCCCGTACGGCCCCGACGCCAAGAAGGTGCTGGAGCTGACCTTCCGGGAGGCCCTGCGCCTCGGCCACAACTACATCGGCACCGAGCACATCCTCCTGGCCCTGCTGGAGTTCGAGAACGGCGAGGGGGTGCTGTCCGGCCTCGGCATCACGAAGGAGGCCACCGAGCGGTACGTGGCGGAGGCGCTCGCGAAGATCGTGGCGGCGCAGGCCACCGAGACCGCCGACGACCAGGGCTGACGCACCCCTCACTCCCCGTAAAAGGGCAGGTCAGGACCGATTGTCAGACCCTCCTGCGAGACTTCTCGCATGGCCGACCGATGGGCACTCGCTCTGGCCGAGGACGGTGGCGTGCAGCTCGCCCCCCTCGGCCAGGACGGGCTGCCCGCAGGACCGGTGCGGTGGGAGGCGGACCTGGCGCGGGCCGTGCGCGAGCGGCCCGACGTGACGCGCTGGGTGTGGCGCTCGACGTCCGAGGTGTACCCGGCCCTGCTCGCCACGGGGGTGCGAGTGGAGCGGTGCTACGACATCGAGGACGCCGAGACCCTCCTCCTCGGCCACGAGGGGCGGTACGGCGAGCCCCGCTCCGCGGCGGCGGCCCTGGCGCGGCTGCGCGGCGGCCCCGTACCGCCCGACCCACCCCAGCGCTCAGCCGAGCCGGGCGCACAGTCCTCCCTCTTCGAACCCCAGGTCACCCACCTCCCGCTGACCGACCTGCTCGACATCTACGCCGAGCAGCAGCGGCGGCACGACCGCGCCGAACACCCGGACCGGATGCGGCTGCTGACCGCCGCCGAGTCGGCGGGGATGCTGGTGGCCGCGGAGATGAACGCGACGGGGCTGCCGTGGCGCGCGGACGTCCACCGCGAGGTGCTGCACGACCTGCTCGGCGAGCGGTACGCGGGCGGGGGCGAGCCGCGCCGACTGGCCGAGCTGACGGACGAGATCTCCGCCGCGTTCGGCCGCCGGGTCCGCCCCGACCTGCCCGCCGACGTGGTCAAGGCGTTCGCGCAGGCCGGTATCAAGGTGACCTCGACGCGCCGCTGGGAGCTGGAGTCCGTCGACCACCCGGCGGTGAAGCCCCTGATCGAGTACAAGAAGCTGTACCGGATCTGGACCGCCCACGGCTGGTCCTGGCTCCAGGACTGGGTGCGGGACGGCCGCTTCCGGCCGGAGTTCCTCGCGGGCGGCACGGTCTCCGGCCGGTGGGTGACCAACGGCGGTGGCGGGCTCCAGATCCCCAAGGTCATCCGCCGCGCGGTCGTCGCCGACCCCGGCTGGCGGCTGGTGGTGGCCGACGCCGACCAGATGGAGCCGCGCGTCCTCGCCGCGATCTCCCGCGACCCCGGTCTGATGGAGGTGGCGGGGCGGGGGACCGACCTGTACCAGTCCGTCTCCGAGCGGGCCTTCTCCGGCGACCGCGACCAGGCCAAACTCGCCGTCCTGGGCGCGATCTACGGCCAGACCTCCGGCGACGGCCTGAAGAACCTGGCCGCGCTCAGACGCCGCTTCCCGCGGGCGGTGGCCTACGTCGACGAGGCGGCCCGCGCGGGCGAGGAGGGCCGCCTGGTCCGCACCTGGCTGGGCCGCACCTGCCCACCGGCGGCGGGCGCGAGCGACGACGCCCCCGAGGAGGCGGGCATCCCTCAGGACCCCGACCACCCGTACCACACGTCCACCAACTCCCGCGCCCGCGGGCGCTTCGCCCGCAACTTCGTCGTCCAGGGCAGCGCGGCCGACTGGACCCTGCTCCTGCTCGCCGCCCTGCGCCAAAATCTGTCCTCCCTCGCCGCGGAACTGGTCTTCTTCCAGCACGACGAGGTCATCGTCCACTGCCCCACCGAGGAAACCGACAAGGTCACCACAGCCATCCACCACTCCGCCGCCCTGGCCGCCCACCTGACGTTCGGCGACACCCCGGTCCGCTTCCCGTTCACGACGGCGGCGGTGGAGTGCTACGCGGACGCCAAATAGCACTCCGAGCCCTCGCAGCCGTTTCTCCCCTGGTCAGCCGACGAGTTCGCTCATCACACCTGACGGTGAATCAACGCACCATCATGTAACTGATCACTACGCACTGTGGTTGTCCCCACACCCAGCATGTGATCATCAGAGAGGGAACGCCTCGGTCATGCAGTGCATCACGCGCCTCGCTACGGCTCTGACCGCAACAGCCGCGCTCGTCCTTGCAAACCAGACCACCGCACACGCCGGAGCGATCGGGTCGACACCTGTACGCACTTTCGAGTACAGCGTGGGTGGGGTCACGATGAAGGTTCCGACCGGGTGCATGTTCACGCACATCATCAGAGGCGGCGGCAAGAAGATCACGTACCAGAACGCGGGCGTCGACTGCGCCTTCGTTGGAGCGCTGAGCAGCGGCTTCTGCAACTGGCGCATCGATTTCACCTACGCCGACACGAGGAACCGAACGTATCGCACATCACGTGGCAGGACTCATGTCGAGTGCAAGAACGACCCCATGCGGAACAACTCTCCTCAGACGTTGCCTCGTTACGGCAAGGCGTGCGCCCATCTCCACGTCAACGGTGTGCGGCGCGTGAGCCAGTGCCACCACATCACGAAGTGAGTTGTTCATGCCCCAGCAGCAGAGGGGACCGAAGCCGGTCCCGCCACCCACACCACGGCAGCGCCATGCCGGAACCGCCGCGTTTCTCACGGGTGTCGTAGCCGCCCTGGCCTTCTTCGCCTTCTTCCCCGGCCTGCCACACGTCATCGACTGGGGAGCCATCCTGGTATCCCTCGCCGTGGGTGGCCTCGCTCGATGGGGATGCCAGACCTGGATGACAAGCAAGACCAAGAACCGGTCCGAGCACCCCTGACGAACGCATAAGGGCCCCGGCCCGAAGAAGCCGGGGCCACGTCACCACCGCATCACCACCAGCCTCCCCGCACGCCCCTCCCTTCAGGTCGCCCGCTGGGACGGCGCGGCTCCACCGCCAGCCAACTGGGGATAAGCGGTTCTCTACGACCCCCCGCCCCCCGGCGCCACAAGTCCCGTCTCATACGCCAGGACGACCGCCTGGACTCGGTCGCGTAGGTCCAGTTTGGACAGGATTCGGCCGATGTGGGTCTTGATGGTGGTGGGGCTGAGGCACAGGTGGGTGGCGAGTTCGGCGTTGCTCAGGCCGGTGGCGAGGAGGCGGAGGACCTCCAGTTCGCGTGGGGTGAGGCCGGAGAGGTCGCGGTGGGTGGTGGGCGGGCGGTTCTCCTCACGTGGGGCGAAGCGTTCGATCAGGCGGCGGGTGATCGTCGGGGCGAGCAGCGCGTCGCCGGACTGCACCAGCCGTACGGCCGCGACGAGGTGCTCGGGGCTGACGTCCTTGAGCAGGAAGCCGCTGGCGCCCGCGGTGAGCGCGGCGTAGACGTAGTGGTCGATGTCGTAGGTGGTCAGGATGATGACGCGGGTGCCGTCGCCCCGGCCGCCGTCGGCGAGGATGCGCCGGGTGGCCTCGATGCCGTCCATCCCCGGCATCCGGATGTCCATGAGCACGACGTCGGGCCGGGTGCGTCTCACCGCCGCGACCGCCTCGGCGCCGTCGGCCGCCTCCGCCGTCACCTCGATGCCGTCCGCGGCCAGGATCATGCCGAAGCCGGTGCGGACCAGGGCCTGGTCGTCGGCGATGACGGCGCGCAGCGTCGGCGGCCGGTGCAAAGCGTCCGCGGCGTTCACGGCGTCCGCCACGGGACTCTGGCCGTGATCCGGTAGCCCCCGGCGAGGGTGGGACCGGCCGCCAGTTCGCCGCCGTACACCGCGAGTCGTTCGCGCAGGCCGATCAGTCCGCGGCCGGTGCCCTCCCGCGCGGGGGCGTCGTGCGCGGCTCCGGTGTCGGTGACCTCGATCTCCAGCACGTCGTCGGTGTGCCCGACGGTCACGGAGGCGGCGGCGCCGGGCGCGTGCTTGATGGTGTTGGTCAGCGCCTCCTGCACGACCCGGTAGGCCGCCAGCTCCACCCCGGGCGGCAACGGGCCGGGCGGCGGCGACATCGTGACCGTGACCGGGGTCCCGGCGGCACGCACCCGCTCCACCAGCGCGTCGAGCTGGCCGATTCCGGGCTGGGGTTCGAGGCCGTCGGCGGGGGTGTCGGACAGCACACGGGCCAGGCCGCCAGGTCCAACGGACCCACCGGGCCCAAGGAGCCCACCGACCCCAACGGGTCCACGGGGTCCGTCAGATCCACCGAGCCCACCGGACCCACCAAGCTGACCGAAGTGTCCAGCGTGACCGGCGTGCCCAGCGTGACCGGCGTGCCCAACGTGACCGGCATGGCCGGTGTCCGGACCCGCCAACAACCCCATCACATTCCGCAGTTCCGCCATCGCCGCCCGCCCCCCGGCCTCCACCGCCAGCAGCGCCTCCTTCGACCGCTCCGGCGCCGTGTCCATCACCTTCCGGGCCGCTCCCGCCTGGATGACCATCACGCTCACATTGTGGGTCACGACGTCATGCAACTCGGCGGCGATCCGCGCCCGTTCCACCTCCGCCGCCCGCCGCAGGCTCTCCTCCTGCGCCTCCTGGAGCCGGGCGAACCGGTCCCGGCTGGCCGCCAGCCGCCGCTGCCAGAAACGGACCGTACTGGCCAGCACCCCGGAGAGCAGCAGCACGACCGCCGGGCTCGACCACCCCGGCAGAATCGGTTCCGTACTCCGGAACGCGACCCCGGCGAGTACGGCGGCGACGATCAGCCCGGTCGTCGCCCGGACCCGGTAACGGCTGTACCGCGCCGCGCTGTACGCGCCGATGACGCAGGTCAGCACGTTGATCCAGGACGCGTCGTCGATCATGACCAGCATCGCGCCCATCACCACCGCGAACGCGGCCAGCGGATACCGGCGCCGGACCGCCAGCGGCAACGCCGACAGCACGACCAGCGGCCAGGCCACCGACGTGGACTCGTACCCCTCCCCCACCCGCACCCGCGCGTCCGGCCCGGGGAGGGGCGGCGGTGCCGGAACCCCGCGCTCCACCGACGAGCTGACGAAGTTCGGCCCGTCGCCGGGATAGCGCGCCGCCACGACCAGCGCGACGACGGTCAGCAGCACCGCCAGCACCACATCGGCGCACACCGCCCACCGCGACAACGGAACCCGCTCCGCCTCCGGCCGCAGGGCTTCGCGCAGGTACTGGCGCCAGCCCTGCCGGTCGCCAGGCCCCCGCCGCGCACCCTCCCCGCCCCGCTCCGTCTCCATCGGCTCATTGTGCGGGGCGCGCGCCCTCCCCCGCGTCCGCCTGAACGACCAAGCCCCCGTCCGTCAGACGTACTTCGCAGGGATGACCCCCCGCCTCCCTCCTCCGCGCGGAGGTCCGGAAGTCGGTGCCGCGGCCGACGCGCCCCCGCGGGCCCCGCCCCTAGGTTCACCGGACCGGCACAAACACCCCCACCCCCACCCCCGACCCCACCCCCGACCCCAACCTCCGACAACGGAAACGGAGCAAGTCCCCATGACCCAAGTGATCGAACTGACGGGCGTGGCCAAGCGCTACGACAGCGCGGGCGCACCCGCGCTCGGACCGCTGGACCTCAGCGTCGCCCAGGGCGAGGCGCTCGCCGTGACCGGCCCCTCCGGCAGCGGCAAGTCCACGCTGCTGAACCTCGTCGCGGGCCTCGACAAGCCGACCGAGGGCGCCGTGACCGTGGCCGGGCAGCGGATCGACCAGCTCGGCGAGCACGCGCTGGCCCGGTTCCGGCGCGAACGGATCGGCATGGTCTTCCAGTTCTTCAACCTGCTGGACGACCTCACCGTCACCGACAACATCCAGCTCCCCGCCCAGCTCACCGGCACCACCCGGCGCAAGACGGCGGCCCGCGCGGGCGAGCTGATGGAACTCCTCGGCATCGCCAGACACGCCCGCGCCTACCCCGGCCGCCTGTCCGGTGGTGAACGCCAGCGGGTCGCGGTCGCCCGCGCGCTGGTCAACCGCCCCGCGCTGCTGCTCGCCGACGAGCCGACCGGCGCCCTCGACACCGCCTCGGGCCACGACGTACGGGAACTCCTGGTGGACCTGCACCGCGGCGGCCAGACCCTCGTCCTGGTCACGCACGACCTGGCGCTCGCGGAGGCGTGCGCGAGCCGCACCATCCACCTGGTCGACGGCCGCCTCGCCACCGACTCCCGCGCGGAGGCCGTCCGATGAGCGCCTTCAGCGGCCGCCCATTCGGGGGAGGCGGGGGCGGCGCGCTGCGCCGCGTCGTCCGTTCCGGGGTGAACCGGCGCCGGGTGCAGACGGTGGTGATCGCCGTGGCCACCATGATGGCCGTCGCCGCGACCGTCGTCGCCGGGGCGCTCCTCGTCGCCACGAACGCCCCCTTCGACCGCGCCTTCGCCGAGCAGAACGGCGCACACCTCACCGCGCAGTACGACCCGGCCAAGGTGAGCGCGGACCGGCTCGCGGCGACCGGGCGCCTGGACGGCGTCACGGCGAGCGCGGGACCGTACCCGTACACGACGATCAGCCCAGTGGACGCGGGCGGCGGGCACCTGCCGCAACTGAGCCTCGTCGGACGTTCCGGACCGCACGGTGACGTGGACGACCTGGACCTGAGGTCCGGCCGGTGGGCGAGGCAACCGGGCGAGATCGTGCTCGACACCTCGTTCGAGGGCCCCGCCCTGGCCATCGGTTCGGAACTGCGCACCTCGGACACCGCCGACAGCCCGACCCTGACGATCGTCGGCTTCGCCATGTCCGCCAGCAGGACCGCCGACGCCTGGACGACCCCCGCGCAGGTCGAGGCGCTGTCCTCGCGGGACCGCCCCGTCACCCACCAGATGCTCTACCGCTTCACCGCCGCTGACACCAAGGACCAGCTCGCCGCCGACCGCGCGACGCTGGCCGCCGCCGTACCGTCCGGGGCGCTGCTGGGCACCCAGTCCTACCTGGACACCAAGCGCGCCGCCGACCAGGGCGCGGCGGCGACCATCCCGTTCATGGTGGCCTTCGGCGTGCTCGGCATCGTCATGTCGGTGATCATCATCAGCAGCGTGATCAGCGGCGCGGTCGGCACCAGCCTGCGCCGGATCGGCGTACTCAAGGCCATCGGCTTCACACCGCGCGAGGTCGTACGGGCCTACGTCGCCCAGGCGTTGATCCCGGCGGCCCTCGGGATCGCGCTCGGGGTGGTGCTGGGCAACCTGCTGGCCGCACCGCTGCTGTCGATGACCGCCCAGGCGTACGGCGGTGTCACGCTGTCCGTCACCTGGTGGGTGGACCTCGTCGTACCGGCCGTCGCGCTGCTGGTCGTCGGCGTCGCGGCGCTGGTCCCCGCGCTGCGGGCCGGGCGGCTGCGGACGGTCGAGGCGATCGCGGTCGGCCGGGCGCCCCGCACGGGCCGCGGCCAGTGGGCACACCGCGCCCTCGGCCGACTCCCGTTGCCGCGCGCGGTGACGTACGGCCTGGCGAGCCCCTTCGCGCACCCGGTCCGTACGGCGGCGATGCTGCTCGCCGTCGCCTTCGGCACGGTCGCGGCGACCTTCGCGCTGGGCCTCACCCAGTCCCTCAACGCGATCGGCCGCGCGGCGGACCCGGAGGAGAGCGCGGCGGTAACGGCGATCAACGGCGCCCCAGCCGCCCCCGACGCCACAGCGCAGAGCGCCAACTCCGCCGAAATCCGCGCCGCCATCGCAGCCCAGCCGGGCACAGCGTCGTACTACGGCATGACGCACGCCGACGTCACCGTGGCCGGGCTCTCCACACCGGTCAGGGCGACCCTCTTCCAGGGCGACACCAGCTCCGGCCGCTACGAGATGATCGCCGGGCACTGGTTCACCGGCGCCGGACAGGCCGTCGTACCCACCGGCCTCCTGGAACGGACCGGCACCAGCATCGGCGACCCGATCCGGGTGACCCTCGGAAAGGACACCCGCACCCTGCGCATCGTCGGCGAGGCCTTCGACACCTCCAACGACGGCCTCACGGTCCACACGGACCTCGCCAGCTTCCCCGGCACCACGCCGGAGGTCTTCCAGATCGACGTCGAGCCGAACGTCTCCCCCGCCGCGTACGCCGAGCGCCTCAACACGGTGGTACGACCCTTGGGCGGCGACGTGATAGCCAACTCCGCCTCCCGACAAGAGAACACGATCATCCTCCTGGACGCGATCGCCGTACTGCTCACCCTCATGCTGCTCTCCGTCGCGGGCCTCGGCGTCCTCAACTCCGTCGTTCTCGACACCCGCGAACGCGTCCATGACCTGGGCGTCTGCAAGGCCCTCGGCATGACCCCCCGGCAGACCGTGAGCCTCGTACTCGCCTCGGTCACCGGCATCGGCCTCCTCGGCGGCCTGATCGGCGTACCCGCCGGATACGCACTACACGGCCTCGTCCTCCCCCTGATGGGCCACTCCGCGGGCACCAACCTGCCCCCATCGATCCTCGACGTGTACGACACCCCGCAACTGGCGCTCCTGGGCGCGGCCGGCATCACCATCGCCGTCCTGGGCGCGCTCCTCCCAGCCAGTTGGGCGTCGAAGACCCGCACGGCTACCGCACTGCGAACGGAGTAGCCACCAGCGCATACGTGATCGACAACAGGTATCCCAGGGCGGAGGCCGGGCGTTCGCCAGCTCCGCCGACCTGACGTCACCACCCCTTCAAGGTGACCGAATGTTGGCCTTCTACATCAGCTCGTCGTGAGAGGGGCATCGCTCGACCAGAAGGTCGACTCCACGTTCGGCGCTGGCAACTTCCGCTTCGAGTAGTCGGGCCCGCTCGGCCTGCTGGTCAGCTAAGCAACGTCGGACTTCTCCACACAAGGGCTGGTAACACTCAGGTGGGCCCGGCCATTCGGACTCGCGGCGACGAGCTCGTAGCCCTGGCTCTTCCAGTGGCGTTCGAGCACGCCGAGGAAGTTCTGCCACGCCGTTCGGCAGAGATGATCACTGAACCGGGGGCTCGATCGCCGCCGAGGATGGATCAAACCTCTGCGCGCCCTGGGCCGGATCTGGGCGTAGGGGAAGTTCTCCGACAGCTTCCTCAAGCGCTCACCCATAGCACAAAAGCCCAGGTCACGGGACATGTGACCTGGGCTTCCTCAGAGCCGCCTTCGGGATTCGAACCCGAGACCTACGCATTACGAGTGCGTTGCTCTGGCCATCTGAGCTAAGGCGGCGTGCTGCCAGCACTATCGTGCGATCGGCAACGTCGGTAAGTCTACACAGTTTCCGGGGGTGCTCCGCACCAGCCCGGAGGGGTGCGGAGGGCCGGGGTCAGGAGCAGCGCTTGCCGTCGGTGGGAGGGGTGCCGCGGAGGAGGTAGGTGTTGATCGTGGAGTCGATGCAGTCGCTGCCGCGGCCGTAGGCGGTGTGGCCGTCGCCCTCGTAGGTGAGGAGGCGGCCCGAGGAGAGCTGGTCGGCGAGGGACTGGGCCCAGCGGTACGGCGTCGCCGGGTCGCGGGTGGTGCCGACGACGACGATCGGAGCGGCGCCCTCCGCCTCGATGCGGTGGGGTTCGCCGGACGCCGCGACCGGCCAGTACGCGCAGTTCAGGGAGGCCCAGGCGAGGCCCTCACCGAAGACCGGGGACGCCTTCTGGAAGTCGGGGAGCGCCTCGCGGACCTGGTCGGGGGTGTCGAAGGCGGCCGGGAGGTCGAGGCAGTTCACGGCGGCGTTGGCGGACATCAGGTTGGAGTAGGTGCCGTCTGCCTCGCGCTCGTAGTAGCTGTCCGAGAGGACGAGCAGGCCCGCGCCGTCGTTCTCCCGCATCGCCGCGGTCAGCGCCTCCCGCAACTGCGGCCAGGCCGACTGGTCGTACATCGCCGCGATGACGCCGGTGGTGGCCAGCGACTCGCCCAGCTTGCGGCCGTCCGCGTCCCCGGTCGGGACGGGCCGGGCGTCCAGCTTGTCGAAGAACGCCTTCAGGTTCCGTCCGACCTGCCGCGGTGTCGTGTTCGCGCCGCCGAGCGGGCAGTCCCGCTGCCGTACGCAGTCCTCGGCGAACGCCTTGAACGCCGTCTCGAAGCCCGCCGTCTGGTCCATGTTGAGCTTCCGCGCGGGCAGCGAGGGGTCCATCGCCCCGTCCAGGACCAGCCGACCCGCCCGGTCCGGGAAGAGGCCCGCGTACGTCGCGCCCAGGAACGTCCCGTACGACGCCCCCACGTACGTCAGCCGCTCGTCTCCCAGCACCGCCCGCAGGATGTCCATGTCACGCGCCGCCTCCTCGGTGGAGACGTGCCGCAGCAGTTCCGGCGCGTTGGCTCCGCAGCTCTCCGCGAACTTCTTGTACGAGTCGACCAGCGCGTCCGTCTCCCGGCTGTCGTCGGGTGTCGTGTCCGTCTGGGTGTACGTGTCCATGTCCGGCCCGTCGAGACACTCGACGGGCTCGCTGCGGGCGACCCCGCGCGGGTCGATCGCCACCATGTCGTACCGGGCCCGCACCGGCGCCGGATAGCCCAGCGCCGCGTACGACTGGAGGTAGCCCACCGCCGAACCGCCCGGTCCGCCCGGGTTCACCAGCAGGGAGCCGATCCGCTTGCCGGGACCCGTGGCCCGTTTGCGGGCGACGGCCAGGCGGATGTCGCCCTCGCCGGGCTCGGCGTAGTCGAGCGGCGCCCGCATCGTGGCGCACTCGAAGCCCTCGACACCGCACTCGCGC
Source organism: Streptomyces flavalbus (assembly GCF_042674625.1). Classification (NCBI taxonomy): domain Bacteria; kingdom Bacillati; phylum Actinomycetota; class Actinomycetes; order Kitasatosporales; family Streptomycetaceae; genus Streptomyces; species Streptomyces flavalbus. The sequence continues at coordinate 4,445,456 of NZ_JBHTEB010000001.1, read as the reverse complement.
CAGCGGAGCTTCTGCCCGTAGTACGACGCGAGAGCGGACGGCGTGGCCTTCGGCAGCGCCGCCAGCGCCACCGCCGCGTCGGCCGATTCCGCCGCGGATCTGGCGGAGCCCGTCGCGCTCCCGGCGGAGCAGGCCGAGACGAGCAGCGCGGCGACGGCGAGGAGCGTGGCTCCCTTACGGGACCTGGGCCTGCGGTGGAGACGCCTTGTGTGCATTCACCGAGCGTAACGCTGAGCGATGGATCAACAGCTCTCCGTGCGTGAAATCGCCTGTATGAGTGATCGCTCACGGTGAGCGGTCAGCACGCCCCGGTCCTCGCTCAGCACGCCCCCATCCGCGCTCAGCACGCTCCCGCCCGCGCTCAGCCCGCCCCCGTCCGCGCTCAGCCCGCTCTCAGCGCCATCGTCATCGCCTCCACCGCCAGCAGCGGCGCCACATTGCGGTCGAGCGCCTCCCGGCACGCGGCGATCGCCTCTATCCGGCGCAGCGTCGACTCCGGTGAGCTGCCGCGCGCCAGCCGCTCCAGTGCGTCCTCGGCGTCCGTGTTGGCCAGCGCGACCCTGGAGCCGAGCTGGAGGGCGAGGACGTCGCGGTAGAAGGCGGTGAGGTCGGTCAGGGCGAGGTCGAGGCTGTCGCGCTGGGTGCGGGTGCGGCGGCGCTTCTGCTTGTCCTCCAGCTCCTTCACCACACCCGCCGTGCCGCGCGGCAGCCGACCGCCCTGGGCCGCGCCCAGCGCCGCCTTCAGCTCCTCGGTCTCCTTGCCGTCCATCTCCTCCGCGAGTTGCTTGGCGTCCTCCGCCGCGGCGTCGACCAGTTCCTGCGCGGCCTTCAGGCAGCCGCCCACGTCGTCGACCCGCAGCGGCAGCTTGAGTACGGCCGCCCGGCGCTCACGGGCCGCCGGGTCGGTGGCGAGGCGGCGGCCCGGTCGACGTGGCCCTGGGTGGCGCGGGCCGCCGCGGCGGCGACCTCCGGTTCGACGCCCTCCCGGCGGACGAGCATGTCGGCCACGGCGTCGACCGCGGGCGTCCGCAGGTTCAGGTGGCGGCAGCGGGAGCGGATCGTGGGCAGGACGTCCTCCAGCGAGGGGGCGCACAGCAGCCACACCGTGCGCGGCGCGGGCTCCTCCACCGCCTTGAGGACGGCGTTGGCCGACTTCTCGTTCAGCCGCTCGGCGTCCTCCACGAGGATGACCTGCCAGCGGCCGTTCGCCGGGGACGTGAACGACTTGCGGACGGTGTCCCGCATGTCGTCCGCGAGGATCTGGGTGCCGACCGCGGCGACCGTGGAGACGTCGGCGTGGGTGCCGACCAGCGCGGTGTGGCAGCCGTCGCAGAAGCCGCAGCCGGGGGCGCCGCCCAGGGCGCGGTCGGGGCTGACGCACTGGAGCGCGGCGGCGAAGGCCCGCGCCGTCTGCGTACGCCCCGCTCCGGGCGGGCCGGTGAACAGCCAGGCGTGCGTCATCTTCGACGTCTCGGGCAGCGGCTGGTCCGTGGCGACGGCGGTGACCAGGGCGTCAGCGTCCCGAGCGGCGGCGGCGAGCTGCTCGCACACCTTCTCCTGGCCCACCAGGTCGTCCCACACGGTCATGGGTCACGCCGCCTTTCCCTCACCACACAGCACCTCGTACGCGGTGCGTTCCGCGTCGCTAATTCCTCGCGGCTTCCATTGTGCGGGCGACCACTGACAACGCCCGGCAGCCCGGTCTCAGCGCCGACGGCCCCGGCCGCCCCTCCCGGCTCCGCCGTCCTCCTCGTGCCCCTCGTCCTCGTACGAACCCAGCAGTTCGTCCGCCAGGCTCGGCAGGTCGTCCAGCGGGGTCTCCTCGGCCCAGTCGGAGCGCGGGCGGCGGCGCGGGGTGCCGTCGGGGTCGACCTGGGGCAGCTCGCGCGTGCGGTCCTCGCCGCGGTCCGGCCGGGGCTCAGGCTCCGGCTTGCGGAAGAAGTCCGACGGCACCCGGTCCGCGGGGTCCTCCTCCCGCACCTGCGGCAGTACGGCGGTCTCGTCCGCCGCGCCCGGCGGCACCGGCGGCAGCACCGCCGTCTCGTCGGCGGCCCCGGGGGCGACCTGCGGCAGTACCGCCGTCTCGTCCGACGCGCCCGAGGGCACCCCCGGCTGCGGCAGTTCGGTGGTCACCTCGGCGTCGGAGCCGCGGTCCCCGGCGGTCGGCCCGGCGTCGGGGGACGTGATCACCGGTGTCGGCTCGGTCACCGCCTCCGGCGGCACGACGGGCGGCGTCGGCTGCCGGGGGCCGGTCGCCGCGGCGGCAGCGGCCTGCTCGGCCGCCCGGCGCGCTTCCTCGGCGCGCAGCAGCGCCTCCTCGGCCTTGCGCTGCTTCTCCAGGCGCCGCGCCTCCGCCTCGGCGTGCAGCCGGGCCTCTTCCTCGGCCTGCTGGCGGCGGCGTTCCTCCTCGGCCTTGCGGCGGGCCTCCTCCTCGGCGCGCGCCTTCTCCTCGGCGAGCAGCCGCTGCCGCTCCTCCTCGGCCCGTCGACGTGCTTCCTCGGCCCGCTGCCGGGCCTCCTCCGCCTGCCGTTCGGCCTCGCGGCGCTGCGCCTCCTCCAGCTCGCGCTGCTTGCGCTCCTCCTCCTCGGCGCGCAGCCGCGCGAGCTGTTCCTGGCGCTCACGCTCCAGGCGCTCCTCCTCGGCCTTCCGCGCGGCCTCTTCCTCCGCCTTGCGCCGGGCTTCTTCCTCGGCCTTGCGGCGGGCCTCCTCGCGGGCCTGGATCTCGGCCTCGGAGAGCGGTAGCAACTGGTCGAGCCGGTGCCGGATCACCGTTGTGACGGCCTCGGCCTCCTGCCCGGCGTCGACGACGAGGTACCGCCCGGGGTCGGCGGCGGCCAGCGTCAGGAAACCGGACCGCACGCGCGCGTGGAACTCCGCAGGCTCCGACTCCAGGCGGTCCGGCGCCTCGGTGAACCGCTCACGCGCGGCCTCGGGGGAGACGTCCAGCAGGACCGTCAGGTGCGGCACCAGCCCGTTGGTCGCCCAGCGGGAGATCCGCGCGATCTCGGTCGGGGACAGGTCGCGGCCCGCGCCCTGGTAGGCCACCGACGAGTCGATGTACCGGTCGGAGATCACCACGGCGCCGCGCTCCAGGGCGGGCCGTACGACGGTGTCGACGTGCTCGGCGCGGTCCGCGGCGTACAGCAGCGCCTCCGCGCGGTGCGACAGTCCCGCCGACGACACGTCCAGCAGGATGGAGCGCAGCCGCTTGCCGACCGGCGTGGCGCCCGGCTCGCGCGTGAGGACGACCTCGTGGCCCTTGGCCCGGATCCACTCCGCGAGCGCCTCGGCCTGGGTGGACTTGCCCGCGCCGTCGCCGCCCTCCAGGGCGATGAAGAAGCCGGACGCGGCGGGCACCGTCGCCGGTTCGTCGCCGCCGAGCAGCGCGTCCCGCAGGTCGCTGCGCAGGGGCACGCCGGAGCGGTCGTCGAGCTTGGCGAGCACCAGCGCGGCCACCGGCAGCAGCAGCGCGCCGACCAGCATCAGGGTGAAGGCCGCCCCGCCGTGCGCGAAGACGAACTTGCCGTTCTCCAGCCGGTGCGGCCCGATGAGCGCGGCGACCAGGGGCGCGACGAGCACGCCGAGCGCCACCAGGACGCGGACCACCGCGTGCAGGTGCTCGGTCGTCCGCGCCCGGCGGAAGTCCTCGGCCTCCTGGTCGAGCAGGGTGTGCCCGGTGTTGGCGGCGACGCCCGCGCCGACCCCGGCCAGCGCGACGACGAGCAGCACGGTGGTGACGTCGGGGACGAGCCCGGCGGCCAGCAGCGCGACGCCGGTGAAGGCGATCGCCAGCGCCAGCAGACGGCGCCGCGACAGCGACACCAGCACCTTCGGCGCCGTACGGATGCCGACGACGACACCGCCGGTCAGGGCGAGCACCAGCAGGCCGTACAGGACGGGGCCGCCGCCGAGGTCCTTGGCGTGCAGTACGGACACGGCGACGACGGCGGCGACCGCCCCGGCGACGGAGGCGCTGGCGAGCACCAGCAGCGTGACGGCGCCGGTGCGGCCCTTGTCCAGGCCGGTACCGGTCTTGGGGCGGCGCAGGCCCTCCAGCGGGGACCGCGCGCGCGGGGTGCGCGTGTCGGGCAGTTCCAGGAACGTCAGCACGGACAGCGACGCGGCGAACAGTCCGGCCGCGACGTACGAGGCGAGGGCCGCCTGGTGCTCCGCGAACCAGTCGATCCCGGCACCCAGCAGATTGTTGAACAATCCCGCGATAACCAGGACGGCGCCCGCGAGCGGGACCGACACGAACGTCGTCCGCAGGGACAGCCGGCGCAGCGCGTCCATGTGGTCCGGCAGCGGTCGTACCGTCGCGCCCTCGGGGGGCGGGGCGGGCAGCAGCGCGGGCGCCGCGCTCTCCCGGCACACCGTCCAGAACCGCTCGGCGACGCCCGTCACGAACGCGGTCACCAGCAGGAAGGCCAGCGCGTCGTCCGGCGTCCAGTCGATCCACAGCGGCGCGATGATCAGCAGCACGGCCCGCAGCCCGTCCGCGCCGACCATCGTCCAGCGGCGGTCGAGCGGACCGTCCTGCGAGGTGAGCGAGGTGAGCGGGCCGAGGAGTACGGCGCCGAAGAGCAGCGTCGCCAGCACGCGCGCCGCGAAGACGGTCGCCACTGCGAACGCCACGCCCCGGTAGCCGCCCCCGAAGGAGCCCTCGACGATCGCCGCCTGGAGGGCCAGCAGGACCAGCACCAGCAGAACGAGGGTGTCACCGACCCCGCTCACCAACTGTGCGCTCCACAACCGCCGCAACTGCGGGCGGCGCAACAGGGCGCGGACGGCGCGCTCGCGGGAGTCCGCGACCAGGGCGTCGTCGGGGGCCGGGTGGTGGGCCGTGGGCTGCTCGGCTCGCGTCATGCTTTCAGCCTATCGGCCCGCACCGACACGCCAGTGCGCTCACCCGAACGTTCGCACGCCCCGGCATCGAAGCGATGCCGGGGCGTTCGTTCTGCGAACCGGAAGCCACGAGCTACGAGAGCCACGAGCCACAAGCTACGAGCTACGAGCTACGAGCTACGAGGTCAGTCGTCGGACGTCGCCTTGGAGGCGGTCGCCTTCTTCGCCGTCGTGGTCTTCTTGGCCGCCGTCGTGGTCTTCTTCGCGGCGGTCGTCTTCTTGGCGGCCGTCTTCTTCGCCACCGTCTTCTTGGCCGGGGCCTTCTTCGCCGGTGCCTTCTTCGCCGTCTTCTTGGCGGGCCCCTTCGCCCGCTTCTCGGCGAGCAGCTCGAAGCCGCGCTCCGAGGTGATCGTCTCGACGCTGTCGCCGGACCGCAGGGTCGCGTTGGTCTCGCCGTCGGTGACGTACGGGCCGAAGCGGCCGTCCTTCACCACCACGGGCTTGCCGCTGACCGGGTCCTCGCCCAGCTCCTTCAGCGGTGGCTTGGCGGCGGCGCGGCCCCGCTGCTTGGGCTGCGCGTAGATCGCCAGCGCCTCCTCCAGCGTGATCGTGAAGAGCTGCTCCTCGGACTGGAGGGACCGCGAGTCCGTGCCCTTCTTCAGGTACGGGCCGTAGCGGCCGTTCTGCGCGGTGATCTCCACGCCCTCGGCGTCCGTGCCGACGACCCGGGGCAGCGACATCAGCTTCAGCGCGTCGTCGAGCGTGACCGTGTCCAGCGACATCGACTTGAACAGCGAGGCCGTCCGCGGCTTGACCGCGTTCTTGCCGGTCTTCGGGGTGCCCTCGGGGAGCACCTCGGTGACGTACGGGCCGTAGCGGCCGTCCTTGGCGACGATCGTGTGGCCGGTCGCCGGGTCCGTGCCCAGCTCGAAGTCGCCGCTGGGCTTGGCCAGCAGTTCCTCCGCCAGCTCCACGTTCAGCTCGTCCGGCGCCAGGTCCTCGGGGATGTCGGCGCGCTGGTGCTGCTCCGTGTCCTTCTCGCCGCGCTCGATGTACGGGCCGTAGCGGCCGACGCGCAGCACGATGCCGTTCCCGACCGGGAACGAGGAGACCTCGCGGGCGTCGATGGCGCCCAGGTCGGTGACGAGTTCCTTGAGGCCGCCGAGGTGGTCGCCGTCGCCGTTGCCCGCGTCGGCCGCGCCGCCGTTACCGGTGCCCTCGCCGAAGTAGAAGCGCCGCAGCCACGGCACGGCCTGCGCCTCGCCGCGGGCGATGGCGTCGAGGTCGTCCTCCATCTTGGCGGTGAAGTCGTAGTCGACGAGCCGCCCGAAGTGCTTCTCCAGGAGGTTGACCACGGCGAAGGAGAGGAAGGAGGGCACGAGCGCCGTGCCCTTCTTGAACACGTAGCCGCGGTCGAGGATCGTGCCGATGATCGACGCGTACGTCGACGGGCGGCCGATCTCGCGCTCTTCCAGCTCCTTGACCAGCGACGCCTCGGTGTAGCGGGCGGGCGGCTTGGTGGCGTGCCCGTCGGCGGTGATCTCCTCGGCGGTGAGCCGGTCGCCCTCGCTGACCTGCGGCAGCCTGCGCTCGCGGTCGTCCAGCTCGGCGTTCGGGTCGTCGGCGCCCTCGACGTACGCCTTCAGGAAGCCGTGGAAGGTGATCGTCTTGCCGGAGGCGCTGAACTCGACGTCCCGGCCGTCGGCCGCGGTGCCGCCGATCTTGACCGTGACGCTGTTGCCTGTCGCGTCCTTCATCTGGGAGGCGACCGTCCGCTTCCAGATCAGCTCGTAGAGCCGGAACTGGTCGCCGGTCAGCCCGGTCTCCGCGGGGGTGCGGAAACGATCACCCGAGGGGCGGATCGCCTCGTGCGCCTCCTGCGCGTTCTTGACCTTCCCGGCGTACGTCCTCGGCTGCGGCGGCAGGTAGTCGGCGCCGTAGAGCTGGGTGACCTGGGCGCGGGCGGCGGCGACCGCCGTCTCGCTCAGCGTCGTGGAGTCCGTACGCATGTACGTGATGTAGCCGTTCTCGTACAGCTTCTGCGCGATCTGCATGGTGGCCTTCGCGCCGAAGCCGAGCTTGCGGGAGGCCTCCTGCTGGAGCGTCGTCGTACGGAACGGGGCGTACGGCGAGCGGCGGTACGGCTTGGACTCGACCGAGCGCACGGAGAACTGGGTGTTCTCCAGCGCGGTGACGAGGGCGCGGGCGTTCGCCTCGTCGAGGTGGAGGGTGTTCGCGCTCTTCAGTTGTCCCAGGGAGTCGAAGTCGCGGCCCTGCGCGACCCGCCTGCCGTCGACGGTCTGGAGGCGGGCGACCAGCGACGACGGGTCCGACGCGTCCCCCGCGCGGCCGGTCGCGAAGGTGCCCGTCAGGTCCCAGTACTCAGCAGAACGAAAGGCGATGCGCTCGCGTTCCCGCTCCACCACGAGCCGGGTGGCGACCGACTGGACACGGCCCGCCGACAGCCGCGGCATGACCTTCTTCCACAGCACCGGCGAGACCTCGTAGCCGTAGAGGCGGTCGAGGATGCGGCGGGTCTCCTGGGCGTCGACGAGCTTCTGGTTGAGCTGGCGCGGGTTGGCCACGGCGGCCCGGATCGCGTCCTTGGTGATCTCGTGGAACACCATGCGCTTGACCGGGATCTTCGGCTTGAGGACTTCCTGCAGGTGCCAGGCGATGGCCTCGCCCTCGCGGTCCTCATCGGTGGCGAGGAAGAGTTCGTCGGAGTCCTTCAGCAGGTCCTTGAGCTTCTTGACCTGGGCCCTCTTATCGGCGTTCACCACATAGATGGGCTGGAAGTCGTGTTCGACGTCCACACCGAGGCGGCGGACCTCACCGGTGTACTTCTCGGGCACCTCGGCGGCGCCGTTGGGAAGGTCGCGAATGTGCCCGACGCTCGCCTCGACGACGTAGCCAGGGCCGAGATAGCCCTTGATCGTCTTCGCCTTGGCAGGCGACTCGACGATGACGAGTCGGCGGCCGCCGTTCGCGGTCTCGCTGGTCGGGGACAACTTCGCTCTTCTCTCCGGTCGAGGCTGGGGCCTCCCCAGGTGTTCGTCCCGGGGGTGGGTACGGGTGACGCTGCGGAGTGTGACGGTACATCCCGCCCCCGTGTCAAACGGGAAAAGCCCGCAACGGCCACTCGAACGGTAACCCGACTCCCGCCATTCCTGCCGCCCAGCGTCGACACCGGCGCCTTCAGGTCGTTCCGGAGCGTGATCTCCCAGTTACCCGGGGAGCTGTGCTTCCGCGCCCGGGGAGCAGCGCGTCGGACGTCTTCAGAGGCGGGTGAGGCACCACGCGCCGACGGCCAGCGCGATCACTCCGGCGACGCTCGCGACGGCCGCCGATGCGATGGGGCTCACACCGTGGGCGACGGACTGGCGGCGCCGCACCCGGGCCGCCGTCCACACCAACAGGCCACTCCCGAACAGGGCGAACACCACGCCCGCGAAGATCGCCGGTCCGCTCTCCATGGCCGCGTGCGCCCCTTCTCTCCGGTCCCGAGTGCCCAGTCCACCGGAGGTTGACACGCGCGGACTGCGCCCAGGCGAACCTGAGGTGAACGCGGGGGCGACGGCCACGAGAGGGCGGCACCGCGAAGGCCACTGCCGACCCCGCGGGCGCCGGGGCGGCGGCGGGAGCGCGCGTGGCCGAATCAGTCACGTCCAGCCGAATTGGTCACATTCGCAGGAGGGCCGCACGCCGACCGGTCGCCCCCCCCCTCACTCCGCCAGTTCCAGGAACCCCTGCTCCACCAGCAACCGGATCTGCGCCGGGGTGCGGTCCCGCAGCAGCACCGGGTCCTCGCCCACCAACTGCGCGATGGCGTCCAGAATCCGCCCCGCGGTCAGCGTGCCGTCGCAGACGCCCGCGAAGCCCGCGCCGACCGTGTCGACCTTGGTGGCCCGGCGCATCCCGCGGTTCTGACGCAGCAGCACATGCTCCGGATCCTCCGCCCCGGGCAGCCCGACCTGCTCCTGGACGACCTCCGCGGCCAGCCGGAACCGCTCCTCCAGCAGGGCGGCGTCATCCCGCGTGCGCAGGTGGTCGAGCCGTTCGAAGTGCGCCCGGATCGTGTCCCCGAGCGGCTGTTCGACCGGATGCGGCCATTCCTCGACCGTCACCGAGGGCACTGCGGCCCCCGTCCTGCGCAGGGTGATCCAGCCGAATCCGACCCCCTTCACCTTCCGTGCCTCGAACTCGTCCAGCCAGGCGTCGTACCGCGCCTGGTACTCGGCTACGTCGCCCCGGTGGTCACCGGCGTCCCGCAGCCACAACTCCGCGTACTGCGTGACGTCCTGAACCTCACGCTGCACGATCCAGGCGTCGCAGCCGCGCGGCACCCACGACCGCACCCTGTCCTGCCAGTCCTCCCCCTCCACGTGCTGCCAGTTGGCGAGGAACTGCGCGAACCCGCCCACGTTCAGCCGTTCCCCCGACTGCTGAACGAGCGAGCGGCACAGATCGTCCCCGCCCATCCCACCGTCCCGGTAGGTCAGCCGCGCGCCGGGCGAGATCACGAACGGCGGGTTCGACACGATCAGGTCGTACGTCTCCCCTTCCGCGACCGGCTCGAACAGCGACCCCTCGCGCAGTTCCGCGCCGGGCGCCCCGGACAGCGCGAGCGTCAGCGCGGTGATGTGCAGCGCGCGCGGGTTGACGTCGGTCGCCGTCACGCGCGTGGCGTGCTGGGCGGCGTGCAGGGCCTGGATGCCGGACCCGGTGCCGAGGTCGAGGGCGGCGGTGACGGGCGTGCGCACGGTGATCCCGGCGAGCGTGGTCGACGCACCGCCGACGCCGAGGACGACGCCCTCGTCCCGCCTGCCGATGCCGCCCGCCCCGCCGACCGCGCAGCCCAGGTCGGACACGATGAACCAGTCCTCGCCGCCGGGCCCGCCGTAGGGCCGTACGTCCACGGTCGCGGCCACCTCGTCCCCGCCGGGTCCGCCGACGCGCACCAGCCAGCCGCTCTCCAGGCACCCGTCGACGGGCAGCACGTCCGCCACGCGCGCGTGGGGCACCGGCTGCTGCAAGAGGAAGAGCCGTACGAGCGTCTCCAGCGGCGTGTCGCCGCGGGTCGCCCGGAGCGCGGGCACCGTTTCACTACGGGCCAGCGCCGCGTACGCGGGCGCACCGAGCAGTTCGAGCAGCCCGTCGGCGGTGAAGGCGGCGCCGAGCAGGGCGTCCCGCAGCCGGGCGGTGACATCGGGACGGTCGGTTGCGGGCAGCGGAGGCAGGGTGGCGTTACTCACGCCCCCCATTGTGACGCGCGCCCCCAGTCCCGTACCGCCACGCACGCGGGACGGCGAGGTGCTCGCGCGGGGCGGCAGGCTACTCGCGCGGGACGGCGAGGTGCTCGCGCGGGGCGGCAGGCTACTCGCGCGGAGCGGCGGGGCGCACACGCAGGACGGCGAGGCACCCACGTGGAGCGGCCACATGCTCACGCCGAGCGGCCACGTGCGCGCCGAGCGGCCACGTGCTCACGCGGGGCAGCCAGGTACTCACGCGGGACGGCGAGGCACCCACGCGGGGCAGCCAGGTGCTCACGCGGAGCGGCCACGTGCTCGCGCCGAGCGGCGAGGTGCTCACGCGGGACGGCAAGGCACCCACGCGGGCCGCCCGCCGCAGCCGGAACCCCGGATCAGCCCTGCGTCGCGGGTGCCGACGCCGAGGCGGTGGCGCTCTTGCAGCTCTCCTGGCGGTTCATCGCCTGCCCGACCTCGCCTTCCTCCAGCGTCCTGAGGGCGTCGTTGCCGCTCTTGCTGAGCTTCTCCAGCTCGGTGGCGATGTCCTTGAGGCCGTCCGCGAACTTGGCCTGGTCCTTGGTGTCGAGCGCGTCGACCTGCTTCTGGAGGGAGGCGTAGGAGGAGGAGATGCCGTTGAGTTCCTTGACGGCGTCCTGCTGCTTCTTCTCGCCGTCCTCGACGTCCGGGGCCCCGGCCTTCTCCACGGTCGCGCCGATCGCCTTGTACGCCTCGGACATGTCCTGGAACGCCTGGGAGTCGGTCTTCTGGACGTCCTCCGGTTTGCTGTTGTCCGAGGTCTCCTTCTGGATCGCGGCGTTGGCGTCAGCGATCTTCTTGGCCTGCGGCTGCACGCCGTCGCAGACCTCCTTGGCCCAGGCGTCCAGCTTCTCGTTGGTGTCGTCCCCGCCGCATCCCGTCAGCGCCAGTACCAGTACCGCACCGCCGGACAGTGCGACCGCGAGCTTCTTGTTCACCGGATTGGCCCCTTCCATGGCTCTCGGCCCCGGAACATACACGCCATGTGGGAGACAAATGTGCGGCGAGCGTCCGATATGACCATCATTACAGCCTTTTGCGCCAGGCGAGAGAAGGCTCACGGAGAAGGCGTGAACATCATGGGGCGGGCGGGTGACGCGCCAACACGCGCCACCCGCCCGCCCCTTGGAGCCGAGCCGACCGGACCTCCTTACGAAACCGCCGCGGGATCGGCCGACTTGGGCGAGGGATCGGCCGAACCGGCGTCATCCTCGTCCTCGTCCATGGCGATGCCGCGCCGCTTGGAGACGTACACCGCGCCGACGATCACCACGAAGGCGAGCGCCGCGATCAGGACCCGTACGCCGATGTTCTCGTCCTCGCCGTAGGAGAACTTGATCACAGCCGGTGCGATCAGCAGCGCCACCAGGTTCATCACCTTCAGCAGCGGGTTGATCGCGGGACCGGCCGTGTCCTTGAAGGGGTCGCCGACCGTGTCACCGATGACGGTCGCGGCATGGGCCTCGCTGCCCTTGCCGCCGTGGTGACCGTCCTCCACCAGCTTCTTGGCGTTGTCCCACGCGCCACCGGAGTTGGCGAGGAACACCGCCATCAGCGTCCCCGCCCCGATCGCGCCCGCCAGGAACGCGCCCAGCGCGCCCACGCCGAGGGTGAACCCGACGAAGATCGGCGCCATCACCGCGAGCAGGCCGGGCGTGGCCAGCTCCCGCAGCGCGTCCCTCGTACAGATGTCGACGACCTTGCCGTACTCCGGCTTCTCGCTGTAGTCCATGATCCCCGGCCGCTCGCGGAACTGCCGCCGCACCTCGAAGACCACCGCGCCCGCCGACCGCGACACCGCGTTGATGGCGAGCCCGGAGAAGAGGAAGACGACCGCCGCGCCCGCGATCAGCCCGACCAGGTTGTTGGGCTGCGAGATGTCCATCGCCAGCGTCAGGGGCGCGCCCTCGCCGGTGAGCTTCTCGCCCACGTCGCGCGCGCCGGTGGTGATGGCGTCCCGGTACGACCCGAAGAGCGCCGACGCCGCGAGGACGGCGGTGGCGATGGCGATGCCCTTGGTGATGGCCTTGGTGGTGTTGCCCACCGCGTCCAGGTTGGTGAGCACCTGCGCGCCCGCGCCCTCGACGTCGCCGGACATCTCCGCGATGCCCTGCGCGTTGTCGGAGACCGGCCCGAAGGTGTCCATCGCGACGATCACACCGACCGTGGTGAGCAGACCGGTCCCGGCCAGCGCCACCGCGAACAGCGCCAGCATGATCGACGTACCGCCGAGCAGGAACGCCCCGTACACCCCGAGCCCGATCAGCAGCGCGGTGTAGACGGCCGACTCCAGACCCACCGAGATACCGGCGAGTACGACGGTGGCGGGGCCGGTGAGCGAGGTCTTGCCGATGTCCCGCACCGGGCGCCGGTTGGTCTCGGTGAAGTACCCGGTGAGCTGCTGGATCACCGCGGCGAGCAGGATGCCGATGCCCACCGCGACCAGCGCGAGCAGCCGCGGGTCGCCGTCCTTGGCCCGGATGGCGGCGTCGGTGACGCCGTCCAGCTCGCCGTACGTCCCCGGCAGGTAGACGAAGGCGGCCAGCGCCACCAGCACCAGGGAGATCACCGCGGAGATGAAGAACCCGCGGTTGATCGCGCTCATCCCGCTGCGGTCGGCGCGCCGCGGGGCGACCGCGAAGATGCCGACCATCGCGGTGAGCACCCCGATGGCGGGGACGAGCAGCGGGAACGCCAGCCCCGAGTCACCGAAGGCCGCCGTGCCGAGGATCAGCGCGGCGACCAGGGTCACGGCGTACGACTCGAAGAGGTCGGCCGCCATGCCCGCGCAGTCACCGACGTTGTCGCCCACGTTGTCCGCGATGGTCGCGGCGTTGCGCGGGTCGTCCTCCGGGATGCCCTGCTCGACCTTGCCGACCAGGTCCGCGCCGACGTCGGCGACCTGGTGAAGATGCCGCCGCCGACCCTCATGAACATGGCGATGAGGGCGGCGCCGAGACCGAAGCCCTCCAGCACCTTCGGCGCGTCGGCGGCGTACACCAGCACCACGCAGGAGGCGCCGAGCAGGCCGAGGCCCACCGTGAACATGCCGACCACACCGCCCGTACGAAAAGCGATCTTCATCGCTTTGTGCGAGACCTCGGTGAGATCCTTTTCCGGCTCACCCTCCGCCGGAGTGGCCTCACGGGCCGCCGCGGCGACCCGCACATTGCTGCGTACGGCGAGCCACATGCCGATATAGCCGGTGGCCGCCGAGAACGCCGCGCCGATCAAGAAGAACACCGACCGTCCGGCGCGCTGATTCCAGTCGTCCGCGGGCAGGAGCATGAGCAGGAAGAAGACGATCACGGCGAATACGCCGAGTGTGCGCAACTGCCGGGCCAGATAGGCGTTCGCGCCTTCCTGGACCGCCGCCGCGATCTTCTTCATGCTGTCGGTGCCCTCGCCCGCGGCGAGCACCTGCCGCAGCAGCACACCGGCGACCACCAGCGCGGCCAGCGCGACGGCCGCGATGACCATCACGATGACACGGTTGTCGTCGGTCAGCACTGCGGCCGCGAAGGTAGTGGGGTCGTCCAGCTGATGAGGGGTAGAAAGCCCCGCCATTCGTCCTCCTTGACGCTTGGGCTGAGCTCAAGATGTGGACGGATTCTAGGGATCTTAGCCTGATCAAAACAGTGCGCGGTAAGCGGAATTCGCCTTCACTTGTTCCTCAGTCGTTCCTCGGCTGTTCCTCGGCAAAAGATCGCGACAACTCACCGAACCCTTTTGGCGTAATGCCTTTGAAGCATGTGGATGAGATCAGGCCGCAGTTCGTGAATTGCTTCACGAATTACCGTGCGCTTTCACTCTAGGCACAGTCATCACCGGCCGCACATGCCGAAGGGCCCCACACCGGTGGGGCCCTTCGGGGTAGTGATCGGTGGGAGCGCCGCGCGCGAGCCCTTGGCTCAGGGCACGCGGCAGCCCTTGGTCAGGGCAGTACGGCGGTCGCCGGGGGCGTCGTCGGCCAGGTCATCCTGATCGACCCGCCCTGCTCCCCGGCGGTGACCTCGACGTCGTCGACGAGGCCGCTGATGACCGCGAGGCCCATCTCGTCCTCCTCGGCCTCCGCGTCCGGCACCTCGGCTCCGGCCGCGCGCTCGGCGGGGGTCACGTGGGGCGCCTCGTCGCCGACCTCGATGGAGAACTGCTTCTCCTCCTCGATCAGCAGCACCTTCACCGGCGCCGTGATGCCACCGGTCTGGTGCAGCCCCACCGCACGCGTGCACGCCTCACCGACGGCGAGCCGGACCTCGTCGAGGACGGCCTCGTCCACCCCGGCCCTGCGTGCCACCGCGGCGGCCACCAGACGGGCGGTCCGCACATGCTCGGGCAGCGCGCTGAAGCGGAGTTCGACGGTGGCCATGCATCCCCCTCGGAGCTCTGGGCGTGCTGTCGGGGGGCCGGGCCGCCGAGAGCCCGCCCCCCGTCTTGCGTTCCACGTCTTGCGTTCCACCGCCCGGACACCGTCCGGGCCGCGGGTCAGTCGGTGGCCGCCACCGCTTCCTCGACCGAGGTGTGAATCGGGAACACCTTGGTGAGGCCGGTGATGCGGAAGATCTTCAGAATGCGCTCCTGGTTGCAGACCAGGCGCAGGGAGCCCTCATGGGCACGCACCCGCTTCAGGCCGCCGACCAGCACGCCGAGCCCGGTGGAGTCGAGGAAGTCCACGCCCTCCATGTCGACGACGAGGTGGAAATTCCCGTCGTTCACCAGCTCGACCAGCTGCTCGCGCAGCTTGGGCGCGGTATATACGTCGATTTCGCCACCGACCTCGACGACCGTACGATCGCCGACGGTACGGGTCGACAGGGACAGGTCCACGGATCCTCCAGCACCTTGCTATCGAGCGGTCGCCCCTTGTGAGACCTCGGCGAAGCCCCCGGGACGGTTCGCCAGCCGCGATGGCATTCAATCACTTACCGGCAGGCGTGCACGACGCCTTGGGCCCATTGTCCGTCACGCCAGTGACACACTCGGTGCCGATGGCCAAGAATCACCGATCCGATCGACACCCCGCGGACCTCGTGCCCCGCCCCGCGCCGGGCACTGTCCTGGACCGGCTCGCCGCCGGGCCGAGCCGGGCTTCGCGCATCACTCATACGGAGCACTTGCCCCCGCGCGCGGGCCGCCATGCCGTCTGGCCCGACCGGATCCGACCGGAAGTCATCGCCGCCGTGCAGGCGGCCGGTATCGAGCACCCCTGGGCCCACCAGGCACGGGCCGCCGAACACGCCCTCGACGGCGAGTCGGTGGTCGTCGCCACCGGCACCGCCTCCGGCAAGTCCCTGGCCTACCTCGTCCCGGTCTTCTCCACCCTCCTGGACGGCGCCGAGGCCCCCAACGGCCGGGGCGCCACCGCCCTCTACCTGGCGCCCACCAAGGCCCTCGCCGCCGACCAGTGCCGTTCCGTGAAGGAACTCTCACATCCGCTCGGCCATGCGGTACGCGCATCTGTGTACGACGGCGATACTCCGTTCGAGGAACGCGAGTGGGTCCGCCAGTACGCCACCTACGTCCTGACCAACCCCGACATGCTGCACCGGGGCATACTCCCGTCCCACCCCCGCTGGTCCTCCTTCCTGAAGTCGCTGAAGTACGTCGTCATCGACGAGTGCCACACCTACCGCGGCGTGTTCGGCTCGCACGTCGCCCAGGTACTGCGCAGACTCCGCCGCCTCTGCGCCCGCTACGGCTCCTCCCCCGTCTTCCTGCTGGCCTCCGCCACCGCCGCCCAGCCCGCCGTCGCCGCCGAGCGCCTGACCGGCCTGCCCGTCGTCGAGGTCGCTGACGACGCCTCCCCGCGCGGGGAGCTGGTCTTCGCCCTCTGGGAGCCCCCGCTCACCGAGCTGCAGGGCGAGAAGGGCTCCCCCGTCCGCCGCACCGCCACCGCCGAGACCGCCGACCTGCTCACCGACCTCACCCTCCAGGGCGTCCGCAGCGTCGCCTTCGTGCGCTCCCGGCGCGGCGCCGAGCTGATCTCCGTGATCGCCCAGGAACGGCTCGCGGAGATCGACCGCTCACTCGTCGGGCGTGTCGCGGCCTACCGCGGCGGCTACCTCCCCGAGGAACGCCGCGCCCTCGAACGCGCCCTGCACTCCGGCGACCTCCTCGGCCTCGCCGCCACGACCGCGCTGGAGCTGGGCGTGGACGTCTCCGGCCTCGACGCCGTCGTGATCGCCGGATATCCGGGCACGCGCGCCTCCCTCTGGCAGCAGGCGGGCCGCGCCGGACGCTCCGGGCAGGGCGCGCTGGCCGTCCTCGTCGCCCGCGACGACCCGCTGGACACGTATCTCGTCCACCATCCGGAGGCCCTCTTCGCCCAGCCGGTGGAATCCACCGTGCTCGATCCCGACAACCCCTACGTCCTCGCCCCGCACCTGTGCGCGGCGGCCGCCGAACTCCCCCTCACCGACGCCGACCTGCCCCTCTTCGGCCCCGCCTGCGCGGAGCTGCTGCCGCAACTGGAGGCCGCGAAGCTGCTGCGCCGCCGGACCAGGGCCTGGCACTGGACGCGCCGGGAACGGGCCGCCGACCTCACCGACATCCGCGGCGAGGGCGGGCGGCCGGTGCAGATCGTGGAGAGCGGCACCGGGCGCCTGCTCGGCACGGTCGACGCGGGCTCCGCGCACACCACCGTCCACGAAGGCGCCGTCCACCTCCACCAGGGCCGCACCTATCTGGTCCGCTCCCTCGACCTGGACGACTCGGTCGCCCTGGTCGAGGAGGCCAACCCGCCGTACTCCACCGTCGCCCGCGACACCACCGCCATCTCCGTCCTGGAGACGGACACCGAGATCCCGTGGGGCGACGGCCGCCTCTGCTACGGCTCCGTCGAGGTCACCAACCAGGTCGTCTCCTTCCTCCGCCGCCGACTCATCACCGGCGAGGTGCTCGGCGAGTCCAAACTCGACCTCCCTCCTCGTACGCTGCGCACCCGCGCGGTGTGGTGGACGGTCACGGAGGACCAGCTCGACGAGGCCCGGATCAACCCCGAGATCCTCGGCGGCGCCCTGCACGCCGCCGAGCACGCCTCGATCGGCATGTTGCCTCTGTTCGCCACCTGCGACCGCTGGGACATCGGCGGCGTCTCCGTCCCACTCCACCCCGACACCCTCCTCCCGACGGTCTTCGTCTACGACGGCCATCCCGGCGGCGCGGGCTTCGCCGAGCGGGCCTTCCACACCGCCCGCGCCTGGCTCACGGCCACCCGCGAGGCCATCGCCTCCTGCGAGTGCGACGCGGGCTGCCCGTCCTGCATCCAGTCCCCCAAGTGCGGCAACGGCAACGATCCGCTGCACAAGCGGGGGGCTGTGCGGCTTCTTACGGTGTTGCTGCGGGGGGCTGCGGCTGCGGGGGAGACGGCGGGAGTAAGCGCGGAGGAGTGTGCGAGAGGTACGGCGGGCGGGGGTGCGGTAGGAACGGCGGGCGCGGGCTCCTGACCGCTCCTGGGTCTCCCGCCGCGGCAACCTCCTGCCCTCACCGAAGCCCATTTCCGGTGGGATCCGAGCGCGCAGATCCCACCGCGCCCGCAGAGTCCGCGAAGGCGGCAGCCGGTCCCGCCGGTCCCGCCCGTGCCCTCACCTCCGCTCTGAACGGTCCCGCCCCCGACGCCGCCGTCACCTCCGACGTCTCGCCGACGATCGCGCACCGCACCAGCCGGGTGCCCTGCCCGCGGGCCACCCGGTCGGCCAGGGCGCAGGCCGCGGTGGTGCCCTCCGTCCAGTGGTCCGCCGCCGCGAGCGCCGCGAGATCGGCGCCACCGGCCGCACGGTGCCGGGCCACGACGGCCTGCCCCAGGGCGAGCGCCACGCCGAACACCACACACAGCACGGCGACCAGACAGACGCTCCAGACGGTGGCGGACCCCCGGTCCCGCCCACCCTTCGTCGCCGTCACGGCACCTCCCCCACCGTCTCCTCCGCCAGTGCGACGGCCTCCTCCCTGACCTCGACGGGCAGCCCGGACAGCAACGGCGGCCGGGCAACGACCGTCACCCGGACGTGGTCACCCTCCCGGCCGACACTGACCTCGGCCCCGCGGGGCGCCGCCGCGCGGGTCACCTCCAGGACGGTGTCCGCCGGGTCCTGCCGGGCCGCCGCGCGGGCGCCCGTCCTGGCCGCGTCCACGCACTGGATCTGCGCGGCCACCACCAGCAACCCGCACACCAGCGCCATCGCGAACATCACCAGCACCGGCAGCACCACCGCCGTCTCCGCCGTCACGAACCCCCGGTCATCACGTCGCTCACATCCGCGCATCGAGTGCCCGCTTCACGATGGAGTGCAGCTCCGCGCTGACCTCTCCGCTGGTCACCACCTTGTAGAGCACCACCGCGAAGGCAGCCGCCGCGATCAGGCCGACCGCGTACTCCGAGGTGGCCATCCCCGCGTCCCGCCGCGCTCCCCGCGCCCCGCACACCAGCGCCCGCAGCCGCGCGCGCACCAACTTCCCCATGTCCCGTCCCTCTCCTCACCGATCCGTTGACCGCGTCTCCCGTGCCCCGCATGACGACCGCTCTCATCCACCACCCCCGCCCAGCACCTCACCGGCGAGCCCGATCACCACGGGCAGCACGCCGACCGCGATGAACGCGGGCAGGAAGCACAGCCCCACCGGCGCGGTGACCATGACGGCCGCCCGGCGCGCCCGAGTCGTCGCGTCGCGGGCCCACTGCGCGCGGGCGTCGGCGGCGAGGCGTACGGCGGGTTCGGCGGCGGGGAGGCCGGAGACGTCGGCCCGCTCCAGCAGCCGCGCCAAGGGAGCAGCACCAGGCGTTGAGGTCAGCCCGTCCCACGCGGCGGCGGGTTCGCCGCCGAGCCGCACTTCCGCGGCCCCGCGCGCGAGGGCCTTCCCGACGGGGCCTCCCAGGGCCTCGCCCACGGCCTGGGCGGCGATCACCGGACCGGCGCCCGCCGAGATACAGGCGGCCAGGAGGTCCGCGGCGAGGGGCAACTGCCGGGCGGCCTCTCGCGCTTCACCGCCGTCCTCCGCCCTGTCGGCCACCGCGGCCCGCGGCTGCCGCCGACGCCACTTCCACAGCCCCGCCGCGCCAGCACCACCCACCAGGGCACCGAGCGCCCCGCCGACGAGCACCCACCCGGCACACCCCACCGCGATCAGGGGCAGCCACGACCGCACCGCACTCCGTGCCCTGGTCCCCAGACCCGCCGCGGTGGACGCTCTGCGCACGCCCAGCAGCCCGGCCAGTCGCCGCCGGACGCGCCGCTCGCGCCGCACCCCCGTCAGCCACCACGCCAGCCACCCGAGGACCAGCCCGACCCCGTACGCCATCCCCAGCCTGTGGACGACCGCCTCGGTCATGCCGCCTCCGCCCCGCGCACGATCCGCAGGACCCACCACACCCCGACGCCCTCCAGCAGCCCTCCGACCAGCAGGCAGCCCAGCCCCGCACCGGTGTGCAGGAGGACGTGCAGTGGATCGGCCCCGAGGGCGGCGCCGAGGAGCAGGCCCACGGCGGGCAGTCCGGCGAGCATCACGGCTGTCGCGCGGGCGCCCGACAACTGGGCGCGCAACTCGGCGCGTTGGTCGCGTTCGGCGCGGAGTGCCGCTTCCAGCCGGTCGAGACCGGCGGCAAGCCCGGCTCCCTGGTCCACGGCGACCCGCCAGCACGCGGCGAGCCCCAGCAGCCCGTCGGCCCCCGGCTGCCGGGCCGCCCCCGTGAGGGCCTCCGGCACATCGCCACCGAACCGCGCCGCCGCCAGCACGGCCGCCTGCGCCTCACCGAGGCCCCCGCTGTCCCGCGCGGCCGTCGGCAGCGCCGCACCGGGCTGGCGCCCGGCCCGCACCTCACCGGCGAGCGCACCGCAGAGCGCGATCACCGCGTCACCCTGGCGCTCCCGCTCCCGCCGTTCCTGCCGGGCCAGCCGCACCCGGCGCAGCAGCGGCACCCCGGCCGCCCCCGCGACGACCGGCACCACCGAGGCACCCAGCAGCCCGAGCACCATCCCGGCGACGAGGGCCCACCACTCCGGCCGTAACCGCCCGCGGATCCGACGCACCGCATCCGTGCACCACTCCCAGCCAGGCGGTCCTGTCCCCACGGCTCCGCCGCCCGCGAGCAGCAACCGCGCCCGCCGCGCCCCGGAGTGCCAGCCGCCCATCAGCCAGGCCGCCGCTCCGGCGCACACGAGGGCAGCGCCCATCGACATCTCCGCCACGCTGTTCACCACTTCGGTTCCTCCTCACGCTCGCTCTCCCTGTGGAGCAGCCCACGCAGCCGCTCCCACCCCCGCTCACGGGCGAAGGCGTCCTCCGCCCACCGCAGCGCTGGCACCGTCCGCACCAGCCCGGAGGCGTCCCGCTCCAGGACGTGCACCTCGGCGATCCGGCGCCGCCCCGCCCGGTCCCGTACGAGGTGCAGCACCACCGACAGGGCCGCCGCCAACTGGCTGTGCAGCGCGGCCCGGTCGAGCCCGGCCGCCGTACCGAGCGCCTCCAACCGGGCCGGGACGTCCGCGGCGGCGTTGGCGTGGACGGTGCCGCAGCCGCCCTCGTGGCCGGTGTTCAGGGCGGCCAGCAGATGCACCACCTCAGGGCCGCGCACCTCGCCCACGACCAGCCGGTCCGGCCGCATCCGCAGCGCCTGGCGCACCAGGTCCTCCAGCGTCACAAGGCCCGCGCCCTCCTGGTTGGCGGGTCTGGTCTCCAGCCGTACGACGTGCGGGTGATCCGGCCGAAGCTCCGCCGAGTCCTCCGCGAGGACGATGCGCTCACCCGGTCCGACCAGCCCGAGCAAGGCGCTCAGCAGGGTCGTCTTGCCGCTGCCGGTGCCGCCGCTGACCAGGAAGGACAGCCGGGCGTCGAGCAGCGCCCGCAGCACCTGGTCACCGCCTGGCGGCACGGTGCCCGCCCTCACCAGCTCGTCGAGGGTGAACGCGCGCGGCCGTACGACACGCAGCGACAGGAGAGTTGACCCGACCGCGACCGGCGGCAGCACCGCGTGCAGCCGGGTGCCGTCGGGCAGCCGGGCGTCGGCCCAGGGGCGGGCGTCGTCGAGTCTGCGTCCGGCCACGGCGGCGAGGCGCTGGGCGAGACGCCGTACGGCAGCCGCGTCCGGGAAAGTGACGGCGGTCAGTTGCAGGCCGCCGCCGCGGTCCACCCAGACCCGGTCCGGAGCCGAGACCAGCACGTCGGTCACCGAGGCATCGGCGAGCAGCGGCTCCAGTGGCCCGGTGCCGACCAGCTCGGACCGCAACCGCGCCGCCGCCCCGAGCACTTCGGCGTCCCCGAGGACCCGCCCCTGCTCACGCAGCGCCTGGGCGACCCGCGCGGGCGTCGGTTCGGCACCGCTTTCGGCCAGTCTGCGCCGCACGCCGTCCAACAGCGCCGGACCGCCAGACGGCCAGGAAGACGCCCTCATGGGGCAGCACCCCTTCCCCACGCCGTCGCGAGGAACGCCCTCATGCGGCAGCACCCCTCTCCGCCCCCGCCATAGACCTCGCTGCAGGCGCCCTCATGCCGCACCCGCCTCGATCAACGCCCGCTCCCAGAAGTCGGTGCAGAACCGCGCCAGTGGCCCCCGGCCGCTCCCCGGCGGCTCCTTGCCGCCGTCCGGGCGGAGCAGCGCCGACTCGACAGGCACCTCACCGGCCAGCGGCAGCCCGAGCAGCCGGGCCATCTCGCGGTCGTCAAGACCGGGCGGGTACGGCCCGCGCACCGCGAGCCGCAGATCGCGCAGGACCATGCCCACGGCGGAGGCGACCCGTCCGGCCGCCGCCACGGCGCGCAGCTCGGCGGGGACCACCAGGAGCCCGACGTCGATCTGGGCGAGGGCCTCGGCGACACCGTCGTCGATCCGGCGCGGCAGGTCGACGACGACCGTCCCGCCGCGCCTCCTGGCCGCGGCGAGCACCGCCCGTACGGCCTGGGGCGGGACGGCGACGCGGTCGCCGCGGTCCCAGCTCAGCACCCGCAGCGAGTGCAGTTGGGGCAGCGACTCCTCCAGGGCGCCGCTGCCGACCCGTCCGCGTGAGCCCGCGAAGGCGGGCCAGCGCAGGCCCTCCGCGCCTTCACCGCCGAGGAGCACGTCGAGTCCGCCGCCCAGTGGGTCGGCGTCCACCAGCAGGGTCCGCAGCCCCTCCCGCGCGGAGGTCACGGCGAGGGCACAGGCGAGCGTGGACGCTCCGGCTCCGCCCCGGCCGCCGATCACACCGACGGTGAGCGCGGGGCGGCCGACGCCCTCGGCGACGTCCGCGATGCGGTCGACCAGCCACTGCTCGCCGTCGGGCAGCATCAGGACGTGGTCGGCGCCGATCACGACGGCGCGCTGCCAGACGCCGGGGTCGTCCTGGTCACGCCCGACGAGCACCACGCCGCGGCGGCGTGTGGCCCCACGGACGCGCCGCGCCGCGTCGTCACCGACCAGGACGAGCGGTGCGCTCTCCCAGCCGCCGCCGCGCTCCGGCACCGAGTGGTACACCTCGGGTGTGGCACCGGCCGCGGCGCACAGGCGCAGTAGATCGTCGAGCAGGTCGGCGTCCTCGGTGACGATCAGTGGTCCGCCCTGCCTGCCTTCAGCGGTGGACGGTGGTTCCTGGGTGTCGGCTCCGGCCACTGTGTGCTCCCCCTTCGCTGCTTCTTACGCGTGGCCCTGTGACCCCGCGATTCCCGAACCTGCGGAGAACCGGCGACCGGCCTCCATATGAACGGCCGATAGGAACCGGCCAAGCGCGCCCCGGAAACAGAACCGGCCATGAACTCGCCACGAGCCGCGCTGGAATCACGGTGCAGCGATCCCGGAAATCATGTGGATCTTGGTGGAAAACTGTGGACACCCAGACGGTTGTGAATATCGCCATCACCCATACCGGTGACGCCTGCGCCACCCCCGCGCAACTCCCGCAGAGGAGTCCCGTCGATACGGAGAGTTACATATCATGGTCATGACAAGACGCCGCGCGTCAACCAGCCAGGCGGCCCAGCAGCCATACAGAGAAAGGAAAAACCCCTCCGGACATGCGACGACCCCCGCCGGGGGGGAGAGCGGGGGTCGTCCCCACGGCCGACTCGGGGGGGAGGAGTCGGACCGGGTTAGCACGGTCGCGAACGATCCGTGACTTCCATGGTGTACCCGAGAGCCTTCTCAGGCAAACCCACACGCCCCACCTTACGCCGAATGGGCTGCGCCTATGCTCAGGCTTGTGGAAAACCACTCCTTGCCCCGCACAGCGGCCTTCTTTGACCTGGACAAGACGGTCATTGCGAAGTCGAGCACGCTCACCTTCAGCAAGTCGTTCTACCAAGGCGGGCTGATCAACCGCAGGGCCGTCTTGCGTACCGCATACGCCCAGTTCGTCTTCCTCGCCGGAGACGCCGACCATGACCAGATCGAGCGGATGCGGGAGTATCTCTCCGCGCTCTGCCGCGGCTGGAATGTCCAGCAGGTGAGGGAGATCGTCGCCGAGACCCTGCACGACATCATCGACCCGATCATCTACGACGAGGCCGCCTCCCTCATCGAGGAACACCACACCGCCGGACGCGACGTGGTGATCGTCTCCACCTCCGGCTCCGAGGTGGTCGAGCCGATCGGCGAGCTGCTCGGCGCCGACCGCGTGGTCGCCACCCGCATGGTCGTGGGCGAGGACGGCTGCTACACGGGGGAGGTGGAGTACTACGCCTACGGTCCCACGAAGGCCGAGGCGATCAGGGAACTGGCGAAGTCCGAGGGATACGACCTCTCCCGCTGCTACGCCTACAGCGACTCGGCCACCGACCTGCCGATGCTGGAGTCCGTCGGCCATCCGCACGCCGTCAACCCGGACCGGGCGCTGCGCCGGGAAGCCGTCTCGCGCGGGTGGCCGATCCTCGACTTCCACCGGCCGGTCCGCCTCAAGCAACGGCTTCCCCGGCTCTCCGTACCGCCCCGCCCGGCCCTCGTCGCGGCGGCGGCCATAGGAGCGGCGGCGGCCACGGCTGGCCTCGTCTGGTACGCCAGCCGACGCCGCTCGGTGTCCGCCTGAAGAACGACGCCGGAGCGACGCCAGAACGACGCCCGAATAATGTCTCTTTGAACCTAAAAGTAAAGAACCGCAGGCGGCACTTCCACTCGCTCCACGCCTGGAGTACAAAGGGGTTAACGGCCCGCGAGACCAAAGGAACATCCGAAGGGATCACCTTTAAGAACGCAGGATTGGCCCCACGGACCGAGCATGGACATCGAGCACCCACGCGACGTCGACCCGTCGATTACGGGCCAGCCGCACCAGGTGACGGGCAAAGCACCCCACCTGATGGGCACATATCGAGGACGCTTGGTAACCCGGTGGACGTGCCAGCGGCGGTACGAGAACTCGTACCGCCGCAACCCTTCTCCAGGCCCCTACGACCGCTGGCGTACTTACGCCGCGCCCCGCTGAAGGGCCTCGCACACCGCCGTCGACTCGCGCGCGCCGAGCGCGACCGCCTTGCCGCAGTGCGCGATCCAGGCCGCCATCCCCTCGGCCGTGCCGGACAGATAGCCGTCGAAGGCGGTCAGGTACGCCTCGCGGCCCAGCTCCGCGTGTCCCACCTCCGCGGGGCACACCGACTTCGGGTCGAGGCCGCTGCCGACCAGCACGATCCGCTCGGCCGTCCGCGCGACCAGGCCGTTGTGGGAGACGAAGGGTCGCAGCGCCAGCAGCTCACCGTGCACCACGGCGGCCGTGACCAGCGCGGGAGCGGAACTTCCCGCGATGACCAACTCGGACAGGCCCTCCAGACGACCCGACACCTCGGCGGCGCTCGGCAGCGGCTGGGTGATCAGCGGCTCGTCGACGGGTTCGCCCTGCTGCCGGGGCCGCCCCACCTCGTCGCCCTTGTCCGCCGCCGCCACCAGGTGCAGCCGGGCCAGCACCCGCAGGGGCGACTGCCGCCAGATGGACAGCAACTGTCCCGCCTCCGCGGTCAGCCGCAGGGCCGCGCCCACGACGCGGGCCTCGTCGTCGCCGCTGAAGTCACTGCGCCTGCGCACCTCCTCCAGCGCCCAGTCGGCGCCGGACAGCGCGGCGGACCCGCGCGCGCCGCGCAGCGCCGCCTCGGAGGTGATCTCGTTGCTACGGCGCCGCATGATCCGGTGTCCGTACACCCGGTCCACGGCCTTGCGCACGGACTCCACGGAGTCGGCCACGCCGGGCAGGGCACCCAGGGCGGCGAGCGGATCGGCGGTCGCTCCGCCTGTCGTACTCATGAGTACGACCCTAGGGCCTGTGCGACCCCGGCCACCCCGGGCGCACGCCCCACTATTGAGTGGTCTTCTTCACGTTCGCGCAGCTACGGCGTCCCGACCGCGACTACGCTTACTGAACATGAAAATTGCTTTCGTTGGGAAGGGCGGCAGTGGCAAGACCACGCTGTCGTCCCTTTTCATCCGCCACCTGGCGGCCATCGGCGCGCCGGTCATCGCCGTGGACGCGGACATCAACCAGCACCTCGGTGCCGCACTCGGCCTCGACGAGGCGGTGGCGGCGGCACTGCCCGCGATGGGCGACCGGCTGCCGCTGATCAAGGACTACCTGCGCGGCAGCAACCCGCGCATCGCCTCCGCCGAGACGATGATCAAGACCACTCCGCCCGGCGCGGGCTCCCGGCTGCTGCGGGTGTGCGAGAACAACCCGGTCTACGACGCCTGCGCCCGACCGGTGGAACTCGACGGCGGCGCCGTCCGTTTGATGGTCACGGGCCCCTTCACGGACGCCGACCTGGGGGTGGCCTGCTACCACTCCAAGACGGGAGCGGTGGAGCTGTGCCTGAACCACCTCGTCGACGGCCCCGACGAGTACGTGGTCGTCGACATGACCGCGGGTTCGGACTCCTTCGCCTCCGGCATGTTCACCCGCTTCGACATCACCTACCTCGTCGCCGAACCCACCCGGAGGGGGGTCTCCGTGTACCGCCAGTACAAGGAGTACGCCCGCGACTACGGCGTGACCCTGAAGGTCGTCGGCAACAAGGTGCTGGGCCAGGACGACCTCGACTTCCTCCGCGCCGAGGTCGGGGAGGACCTGCTCGTCACGGTCGGCCACTCCGACTGGGTGCGCGCGATGGAGAAGGGCCGCCCGCCCCGCTTCGACCTCCTGGAGGAGGCCAACCGCGACGCCCTGCACACCCTGCGCGCCACCGCCGACGCCACCTACCCGCGGCGCGACTGGGAGCACTACACGCGCCAGATGGTGCACTTCCACCTGAAGAACGCCCGGTCCTGGGGCAACGAGCGCACCGGAGCCGACCTGGCCGCGCAGGTCGACCCCGGCTTCGTCCTCAGCGAGCGCGTCGTCGCGGCCACCGCCTGACGCACCCGCAGCCGGAACGGCCGACCGCTGCCGTCGCCGCAGACCAGCAGACCAGCAGACCCGCAGACCACAGGCGCCGCACCGGCACGGGGGTCGCCGGTCGCGGTGGCCACCCGTCACGGCGGCTACCTGTCACGCGGCTACCGCCCGCAGTGGCTGCCGACCGCGCTCTACCGGTCACGGTGGCTACCGGTCACGGCAGCTACCGCCCGCCCGCCGGTGCCCCGGGCACGCCCTTAGGGGCCGGGGCCGGGTGGGCGGACAGGAAGGACGCCCAGCCCTGCCGGGGCGCCTCGCCGACCTTCAGGGTGCGCAGCTTGGCCAGGACCCGCGGGTCCTGGGCGTCCAGCCAGTCGACGAGCTGCCGGAAGGACACACAGCGCACGTCCTCCTTGGTGCACACCCGCTCGATGACCTCCTCGACGGCCCGCATATAGGTGCCGCCGTTCCAGGACTCGAAGTGGTTGCCGATGATCAAGGGCGCGCGATTGCCGTCGTAGGCGCGCTGGAAGCCCTGGAGCAGGCCGTCGCGCATCTCGTTGCCCCAGCGCTGGTGCTTGGCGGGATCGCCCTGGCTGGTGCTGCCCGACTGGTTGACCATGAAGTTGTAGTCCATGGCCAGTTGCTCGAAGGAATGGCCGGGGAAGGGCACCAACTGCATCGACAGGTCCCACAGGCCCTCCTTCTTCCCGGGCCAGACCTGGTTGTTGACGCCGCTGGTGTCATAGCGGAAGCCCAGTTCGCGGGCGGCCTTCGTGAAGTTGCGCTGGCCTTCGAGACAGGGGGTGCGGGCGCCGATCAGCTCCTTGTCGTAGTCGAAGGGCAGCGGCGCGGAGTTCCTCATGCCCGTGTTGGTCTTCCAGGACTTCACGAACGCCTTGGCCTGGGCGATCTCGTCCTTCCACTCCTCGACCGACCACTGGCCGACGCCTCCGCCACGGCCGCAGAAGTGACCGTTGAAGTGGGTCCCGATCTCGTTGCCCTCCAGCCAGGCCAGCCGTAGCTGCTGCACGGTGTCGGTGATGCCCTGCCGGTCGTTGAAGCCGATGTCGGAGCGGCCGGGCGAGTGCTGCGGGGGCCGGTAGAGATCACGCTTGTCCTCCGGCAGCAGGTACACGCCGCTGAGGAAGTACGTCATGGTCGCGTTGTTCTCCTTGGCGATCTGACGGAAGCGGGAGAACAGCTTCTGACTGTCCTCACCCGCGCCGTCCCAGGAGAACACCACGAACTGCGGCGGCTTCTCGCCGGGGCCCAGCCGCTCGGGTCTGGGCAGGTGCGGCTGCGCCCCAGTGAACGCGGTGGAACCGTCGCCGATCAGGCGCACCGCGCTCCTGGGCGCCGGGGCGGGCTTGGCCTTCTGCGGTCCGGCGGCCCCCTCCCCCGCACCGTCGGAGCCGGTCCCGCAACCGGCGAGTGACCCGGCACAGACCGCGGCGACCACGGCGCCCACGGCGATCCTCTGGGTGGCGACCATGTCCGCCCACCTTCTTCCTTCTCTCACGAACCCTGGCGAACTCGGTGACGGCGTCGCCAAGGTCGCACGAAAGGAAGAAAGGATTTATATGACAAGCCGATGAAATGCCCGCTTCACTCTTCAGAGTGATTGACTAGCCCGTTTGCCCGAAATATCCATGCTTGAGCTTTACTCTGCATTACGATTCATTTACTGATTGTTGATGCATCCCGCCGCTGTACGCCGTGACCCACGGCCGCGACCCGCCCCCGCCGTCGAGCGGGGACCACCTGTTCCGCGACCGCGCTGCCCCGGAGGAGACGGGAAACCATGTCAGCCTGCGCCCCCACCCGCCGCACCGCCGACGACTCACAGCAGTCGAAGCCCGTACGGCAGTCTCACAGCCCCCCGCCCGCCCGGCGCCGCCGCTTCCACGTGGCGGGTGCCGACGTCTCGGCGTCCATCGCCGTCTTCCTGATCGCCCTTCCCCTGTCCCTCGGCATCGCCCTCGCCACCGGAGCGCCGCTCCAGGCGGGCCTGGTCGCGGCGGCCGTCGGCGGCATCGTCGCCGGATGGCTCGGTGGCTCCCCGCTCCAGGTGAGCGGCCCCGCCGCCGGGCTCACCGTCGTCACCGCCGACCTCATCCAGCGCTACGGATGGCGGACGACCTGCGCCATCACCGTCCTCGCCGGTCTCGCCCAACTCGGCCTGGGCTGCCTGCGGGTGGCGCGCGGCGCGCTCGCCGTCAGCCCCGCCATCGTGCACGGAATGCTCGCCGGGATCGGCGTCACCATCGCCGTGGCCCAGTTGCACATCGTCCTCGGCGGCACCCCGCAGAGTTCCGTGCCCGACAACCTCGCCGCGCTGCCCGCGCAGTTGGCGGATCTCCAGCCCGCCGCGATCGTGGTCAGCGCGCTCACCCTGGCCCTGCTGCTGCTCTGGCCGCGGATCCCCGGCCGGGCCGGACGGCTGCTGCGGAAGGTGCCGCCCGCGCTGGTCGCCGTCGCCGGAGCCACCGCCGCCGCCTCGCTCGCCGGGCTGCGGCTGCCCAAGGTCGACCTGCCGACCTGGAGCAGCCACGCCCTGGCCGGGCTGCCCGAGGGACCGGTGCTCGGCCTCGTCACCGCCGTGATCACCACCACGCTGGTGTGCAGCGTGCAGTCGCTGCTCGGCGCGGTCGCCGTGGACAAGCTGACCGCGACCCGCGAGGCCGCCCGCCGGACCGCCAGCGACCAGACCAAGCCCAGTGCCCGCCCGGCCGCCCCCTCCGCGCCAACGGCCGCCCATACGGCCACCGCTGATACCCACGGCCCGGATCAGCCAGCCGCACGCCAGCCCTCCGCCGACCATCCCGCACCGGCCCCCCGCATCGGCCGGTCCGATCTCGACCGTGAACTCCTCGGCCAGGGCGCCGCGAACATCGTCTCCGGCACCCTCGGCGGACTGCCGGTCGCGGGCGTCGCGGTGCGCAGTACCGCGAATGTTCACGCGGGTGCCGTCAGCCGGAACTCCACGATGCTGCACGGCGTTCTCGTAGTAGTCGCCGCGCTGCTGATGGTCCCGATCCTGGAGCTGATCCCGCTCGCCTCGCTCGCCGCCCTGGTGATGGCCGTCGGCATCCAGATGGTGTCCCTGCACCACATCCGCACGGTGACCCGCCACCGAGAAGTGCTGGTGTACATCGTCACCACCCTCGGCGTGGTGCTCCTCGGCGTCCTGGAGGGCGTGGCGCTGGGCATCGCCGCCGCGGTCGGTGTCGCGCTGCACCGGCTCACCCGCACCCGTATCACCCATGAAGTGGAGGAGGGAGTCCATCACGTCCATGTGAGAGGGCAGTTGACGTTCCTCGCGGTGCCCCGGCTCAGCCGGACCCTGCACCACGTACCCCACGGGGCCGACGTGGTCGTCGAACTGGACGGCTCGTTCATGGACCACGCGGCGTACGAGACCCTGCAGGACTGGCAGAACACGCACACCGCGCAGGGCGGCAGCGTCGAACTGACCGGCCGCCGCGCCGGTACCCAGGCCGCCGAGCCCCTTGCCTCCCCGGCTCCAGGCCCCGAGCGGTCCGGAGTGACGGGTCAAACGCCCGTCGCCGACTGCCGCTGCCGCCCCTGGACGCCCTGGCGCAACCACCAGTGCGAGATCGTCACGTCCTCGGTGCCACCGGTGCCGTCGGCCTCGTCCGCGGGGACGTCCGGCGGGACCGGTGAGCCGACCAGCGACCCGTCCGTCGGGACCTCACAGGCGCCCGGGGCGGAGGAACGCCAGGAGACCGCCGCGAAAGGGAAGGAGGAGGAGGAGAGGAAGGGTGTGCCCGGGAGACCGGACACGTCCGCCGCCAAGAACCCCACGCACGACACCAGCAGCACCTACGGCCATTGCGACACCTACGGCACACACACCAACCCGGTCGGCCTGACCCCAAGCGGCACCCCCTCCGCGAACAACGGCTCGGACAACGACCCCGGCGGCCACGAGGGCCACGACGGCCACGACGGCCCCAGCAGGCTCGGCGCCCCCGGCGGCCTCGGCGGCGACCCCGGCGACAGCCCCGGCGGGCGTCACCTCCTCCGCGGCATCACCGCCTTCCAGCGCAACACCGCACCCCATGTCCGCGGTGAGCTGGCGCGGCTCGCGCGGGAGGGGCAGCGGCCGGTGCAGTTGTTCCTGACCTGCGCGGACTCCCGGGTCGTCACCTCGATGATCACCTCCAGTGGTCCGGGCGACCTGTTCGTGGTGCGCAACGTGGGCAACCTGGTCCCCCTGCCGGGCGAGGAGAGCGGTGACGACTCGGTGGCCGCGGCGATCGAGTACGCGGTGGACGTGCTCAAGGTGCGGTCCATCACGGTGTGCGGACACTCCGGGTGCGGAGCGATGCAGGCGCTGCTCAACTCCGGTGCGAGCAGCACCCGTACGCCGCTCGGGCGGTGGCTGCGGCACGGACTGCCGAGCCTGGAGCGCATGGCCGACGACAGCGGCACCTGGGCGCGGCTCGCGGTGCGCAGACCCGCTGACGCGGTGGAGCAGTTGTGCCTGACCAACGTGGTCCAGCAGTTGGAGCACCTGCGGGCCCACCCCTCGGTGGCGCGGGCGCTGCGGGAGAACGCTCTGGAACTGCACGGCATGTACTTCCACGTCGGTGAGGCCCAGGCGTATCTGCTCACCGAGGCGGAGGGCGGGGAGCACGTCTTCGATCATGTGCAGGGGCATACGGAAGGGGTGGATGAGCTGCGCAGTCCGGCGTGAGGACCGGACCTGGGTGAGGCTGCGGGCGGGGGCGCGGTGTGAGGGGCGTTACAGCCCCGAACGGTCCTGAACCCGGTCGGCGTGCCGTCCGTGGGAAGGGGCAACCGGTCCTAGCCCGCACCACCCCGTAGAGGTCCGCCCCCGTCCACCCCTCGTCCGTCCCCAGACTCCCCAGTTTTCGATCAAGGCCCGATCACCCGACGACAGGTCTAAACCAATTTCCCGTCGACCCTTGTCATCGGCCCCCCGGGTCTGATGAGCTGTGGCCTGGGACACAACGGACACCCTGGGAAAGGGAGATGTCGTGAGCAACGAAAGCCTGGCCAACCTGCTCAAGGAAGAGCGCAGGTTCGCACCCCCCGCTGACCTGGCCGCGGATGCCAACGTCACGGCGGAGGCGTATGAACAGGCCAAGGCTGACAGGCTCGGTTTCTGGGCCGCGCAGGCCCGGCGGCTGACCTGGGCCAAGGAGCCGACCGAGACGCTGGACTGGTCGAACCCGCCGTTCGCCAAGTGGTTCAAGGACGGCCAGCTCAACGTGGCCTACAACTGCGTCGACCGGCACGTGGAGGCCGGACACGGCGACCGGGTCGCCATCCACTTCGAGGGCGAGCCCGGCGACAGCCGCGCCCTCACCTACGCCCAGCTCAAGGACGAGGTGTCCAGGGCCGCCAACGCCCTGCTCGAACTCGGCGTGCAGAAGGGCGACCGGGTCGCCGTCTACATGCCGATGATCCCCGAGACCGCGATCGCGATGCTGGCCTGCGCCCGGATCGGCGCCGCGCACTCGGTGGTCTTCGGCGGGTTCTCCTCCGACGCCCTCGCCACCCGCATCCAGGACGCGGACGCCAAGGTCGTCATCACCTCCGACGGCGGCTACCGGCGCGGCAAGCCCTCCGCGCTCAAGCCCGCCGTCGACGAGGCCGCCGAGAAGGCGGGCACGATCGAGCACGTCCTGGTGGTGCGCCGCACCGGGCAGGACGTCGCCTGGCACGACGGCCGGGACGTGTGGTGGCACGAGCTCGTGGACCGCCAGTCCGCCGAGCACACCCCGGAGGCGTTCGAGGCCGAGCAGCCGCTGTTCATCCTCTACACCTCGGGCACGACGGGGAAGCCGAAGGGCATCCTGCACACCTCCGGCGGCTACCTCACCCAGGCCGCCTACACCCACCACGCGGTCTTCGACCTCAAGCCGGAGACGGACGTGTACTGGTGCACGGCCGACGTCGGCTGGGTCACCGGGCACTCCTACATCGTCTACGGCCCGCTGGCCAACGGCGCGACCCAGGTCATGTACGAGGGCACGCCCGACACCCCGCACCAGGGCCGCTTCTGGGAGATCATCCAGAAGTACAAGGTGTCGATCCTCTACACCGCGCCCACCGCGATCCGCACGTTCATGAAGTGGGGGGACGACATCCCCGCCAAGTTCGACCTGAGCTCCCTGCGCGTCCTGGGCTCCGTCGGTGAGCCGATCAACCCCGAGGCGTGGATCTGGTACCGCAAGCACATCGGCGCCGACCGCACCCCGATCGTGGACACCTGGTGGCAGACCGAGACCGGCGCCATGATGATCTCCCCGCTGCCCGGCGTCACCCACACCAAGCCCGGCTCCGCCCAGCGCCCCCTGCCCGGCATCTCCGCCACCGTCGTCGACGACGAGGCGAACGAGGTACCCAACGGAGGCGGCGGCTACCTGGTCCTGACCGAGCCGTGGCCGTCCATGCTGCGCACCATCTGGGGCGACGACCAGCGCTTCCTGGACACCTACTGGTCCCGCTTCCAGAACATGTACTTCGCCGGTGACGGCGCCAAGAAGGACGACGACGGCGACATCTGGCTCCTCGGCCGGGTCGACGACGTCATGCTCGTCTCCGGCCACAACATCTCCACCACCGAGGTCGAGTCCGCCCTGGTCTCGCACCCCTCGGTCGCCGAGGCGGCCGTGGTCGGCGCGGCGGACGAGACGACCGGCCAGGCGATCGTCGCCTTCGTCATCCTGCGCGGCACCGCCGCCGAGACCGCCGACCTCGTCTCCGACCTGCGCAACCACGTCGGCGCCACCCTCGGCCCCATCGCCAAGCCGAAGCGCATCCTGCCGGTGGCCGAGCTGCCCAAGACCCGCTCCGGCAAGATCATGCGCCGTCTGCTCCGCGACGTAGCGGAGAACCGGCAGCTCGGTGACGTCACCACCCTCACCGACTCCACCGTGATGGACCTCATCCAGGCCAAGCTCCCCGCGGCACCCAGCGAGGACTGATCCCGATCTCAGACCTGGAAAAGGGGGCACCCGGCGTGAACGCGCCGGGTGCCCCCTTTGTGCATAACATGAGGATCATCACGTTTACCCCACCACCCGGGGCACCTTAGGTAAAGTAAACAAAGTCCACTTAGGTAAACTAAGCAAAACCCCACTGCCAACCCCTCATGACAAGGTGCGCCGGGAAGTCTGGTCGGCATGTGCTCTGCCCTGCCCACCGACCGGAGGTCTCCCTTGCCCGCGCCCAGCACCACCGCCACCCGCAAGGCCCTCGGCCGCCTCTCCCTTACCGAGCGGAACTTCGTCGCCGAAGCGCTGCGCGCTGAAACGGTCGGCGGCGTGCTGCTGCTCCTCGCCGCGATCGCCTCACTCGTCTGGGCGAACATCCCGGCGCTGCACGACAGCTACGAGACGGTCAGCCACTTCCACATCGGCCCCTCCGCCCTCGGCCTGAACCTCTCCATCGAGCACTGGGCGGCCGACGGACTCCTGGCGGTCTTCTTCTTCGTCGCCGGTATCGAGCTGAAGCGCGAGCTGGTCGCCGGTGACCTGCGCGACCCGAAGGCCGCCGTGCTGCCGGTCGTGGCCGCCCTGGCCGGTATGGCCGTACCCGCGCTCGTCTATGCGCTGACCAACGTCGCCGGGGGCGGGTCGATGGACGGCTGGGCCGTGCCCACCGCCACCGACATCGCCTTCGCGCTCGCCGTGCTCGCCGTCATCGGCACCTCACTCCCGAGCGCGCTGCGCGCCTTCCTGCTCACCCTGGCCGTCGTCGACGACCTCTTCGCGATCCTGATCATCGCGGTCTTCTTCACCGACAGCCTCGACTTCGCCGCGCTCGGCGGCGCCGCGCTCGGCCTCGCGCTCTTCTGGCTGCTGCTGCGCAAGGGCGTACGCGGGTGGTACGTCTACGTCCCGCTCGCCCTCGTGATCTGGGCGCTGATGTACAACAGCGGCGTCCACGCCACCATCGCCGGTGTCGCCATGGGCCTGATGCTGCGCTGCACCACCCACAAGGGCGAGGCGCACTCCCCCGGCGAGCACATCGAGCACCTGGTGCGGCCCATCTCCGCCGGTCTCGCCGTCCCGCTGTTCGCGCTGTTCAGCGCGGGTGTCTCGGTGTCGGGCAGCGCGGTGCGCGACGTGTTCGAGCGGCCCGAGACCCTCGGCGTCGTCCTCGGCCTCGTCGTCGGCAAGACGGTCGGCATCTTCGGCGGCACCTGGCTGACCGCCCGCTTCACCCGGGCCTCCCTCAGCGACGACCTGGCCTGGGCCGATGTCTTCGCCGTCGCCTCGCTCGCCGGTATCGGCTTCACCGTCTCCCTGCTCATCGGCGAACTGGCCTTCGAGGGTGACACCGTACTGACCGACGAGGTCAAGGCCGCCGTACTGATCGGCTCCCTGATATCGGCGCTGCTGGCGTCCGTGCTGCTGAAGCTGCGCAACGCCAAGTACCGGCGGCTGTGCGACGCCGAGGACCGGGACGAGGACGAGGACGGCATCCCGGACATCTACGAGGAGGACAACCCGGCGTACCACCTGCGGATGGCCGAGATCTACGAGCGGAAGGCGGCCGAGCACCGCAGGATCGCCCACGTCAAGGACGAGGAGCGACGCGCGCTTGCCGAAGTGTCGGCCGGGGCAAGCGAGGAGGGGAACCGTCCGGCATGATCTGACGAGACGGTACAAAAGACGGGACCGTACGCAGTCAGGCACAGACGGAACCGCCCGCAGATGAGGGAGACAGCGATGAGCGCACCCGACGGCAGCCCGGTCGGCGCCGAACGCAGCATCGGAGAGCTGTTCGCCTCGGCGACAACGGACTTGTCGGCGCTGGTGCACGACGAGATCGCGCTCGCGAAGGCCCAGCTCAGGCAGGACGTCAAGCGCGGCGCGACCAGCGGCGGCGCGTTCACCGCGGCCGGTGTGCTGCTGGTGTTCTCGCTGCCGATGCTGAACTTCGCCCTGGCCTACGGCATTCACACCTGGAGCGACTGGAACCTCGCCCTCTGCTTCCTGCTGTCCTTCCTCGCGAACGCCCTCGTCGCGGTCGTCCTCGGCCTGATCGGCGTGGTGTTCGCCAAGAAGGCCAGCAAGAGCAAGGGCCCGCAGAAGGTGGCGGCGTCCATGAAGGAGTCGGCGGGCGTGCTCCAGAAGGCCAAGCCGCACCCGCGGCCCGAGCGGCGGGAGCTGACCGAGCTGCCGGGGGAACGCACCCCCGAGGCCATCGAGGCTGTGGCACGCTCATCGTCATGACGGATCCCGCCACCCCCGCGTCACCACCCGCCTCCGTGGTACGGCTCGACCTCCCCGGCGGGCGGGAGGTGACCCACCGCGATGTGGCCGCCAACGGCGCCCGCTTCCACATCGCCGAACTGGGCGACGGGCCGCTGGTGCTGCTGCTGCACGGCTTCCCGCAGTTCTGGTGGGCGTGGCGGCACCAGATGACCGCGCTCGCCGACGCCGGTTTCCGCGCCGTCGCCATGGACCTGCGCGGCGTCGGCGGCAGCGACCGCACTCCGCGCGGGTACGACCCCGCCAACCTCGCCCTCGACATCACCGGCGTGATCCGCTCCCTGGGCGAGCCGGACGCCGCGCTGGTCGGTCATGACCTCGGCGGCTATCTGGCGTGGACGGCCGCCGCGATGCGGCCCAAGCTGGTCCGGCGGCTCGCGGTCGCCTCCATGCCGCACCCCCGGCGCTGGCGGTCGGCGATGCTCACCGACCTCAGGCAGACCAGCGCGGGCTCCTACATCTGGGGGTTCCAGCGGCCCTGGCTGCCGGAGCGGCAACTCGTCGCGGACGACGGCGCGCTGGTCGCCCGGCTGATCCGGGAGTGGTCCGGGCCGCGGCTGCCCGACGACGCGGCGGTGGAGACGTACCGGCGGGCGATGTGCATCCCGTCGACGGCGCACTGCTCGATCGAGCCGTACCGCTGGATGGTCCGGTCCATGGCCCGGCCCGACGGCATCCAGTTCAACCGGCGGATGAAGCGGCCGGTGCGGGTGCCCACGCTGCATCTGCACGGCTCCCTCGACCCGGTGATGCGCACCCGCAGCGCGGCGGGCTCCGGGGAGTACGTCGAAGCGCCGTACCGCTGGCGGCTGTTCGACGGCCTCGGGCACTTCCCGCACGAGGAGGACCCCGTCGCCTTCTCCACCGAGCTGGTCAACTGGCTGAAGGACCCCGAGCCCGACCGGTGAAGACCTGGGTCCGGCCGCCGAGCACCCGGACACCCCGGCCCGACCCCTGTCGGTGACCGGCCCGACGCGCCCGGTACAAGGCCCGCGGAACACCTGTCCGGCGACTGCCAATTGCCCGGCGCATAGGCCAATTGAGGGCGCCGGAGGCGGTTATCGACCTTGGGCCAGGGGCAGACGTCGGGGTATGGGCTGGACGCACGACTTCAGTGACACAGCACGCAACCGCCGCTCGGGCCGCGCCCTGAGCACCCACCAGCGGGGCGGCACACCCCAGCTAGCGGGCACCGATCCGGGGGTGGGCATTCCGCGCATCCTGCGCCGCCGCGCCCGCTGGGTCTCCGTGCGCCTGCGTCACCCGCGCGGCTGACGACTCCCGGCCCCCGGCACCCGCCGCCTCACAGGGCGCAGCTATCGCTGTCCACCTGCTGGTTGGCGGTACGGCCCTCGGCGATGTCCTCCCGGATCTCGTCCGCGGTGAGGGCGTACCCGGTCTCGGCGTCGTCGAGGGACTTGGCGAAGACCACGCCGTAGACCTCACCCTCAGGGGTGAGCAGCGGACCGCCGGAGTTGCCCTGGCGGACGACGGCGTACAGCGAGTACACATCGCGGCGCACGGTGCCGCGGTGGTAGATGTCCGGGCCGTTGGCCGTGATCCGGCCGCGCACGCGCGCCGAACGCACGTCGTACGACCCGTTCTCCGGGAAGCCCGCGACGATCGCGCTGTCCCCACTGGCCGCGTCCTGCGAGGTGAAGCGGAGCGCGGGCGCGGACAGGTCCGGTACGTCGAGTACGGCGATGTCGCGCTTCCAGTCGTAGAGGACCACCGTGGCGTCGTACCGGCGCCCCTCGCCGCCTATCTGCACGGTGGGTTCGTCGACGCCGCCGACGACATGGGCGTTGGTCATGACGCGGCGGTCGTCGAAGACGAAGCCGGTGCCCTCCAGGACCTTGCCGCAACTCGTGGCGGTGCCCACGACCTTGACGATGGAGCGCTGGGCGCGGGCGGCGACCTCGCTGCCCGCGAGGGCCGGGTCGGGCGGCTGGACGTCCGTGATGGGCTCGTTGGAGAACGGGCTGAAGACCTGCGGGAAGCCGTTCTGCGCGAGGACCGAGGAGAAGTCCGCGAACCAGGTGTCGGCCTGGTCGGGCAGGGCCCTGGACACCCCGAGGAGCACCTTGGAGTTGCGGACCTCCTTGCCGAGCGTCGGCAGCGTGGTCCCGGCCAGGGCGGAACCGATCAGCCAGGCGACCAGCAGCATCGCCACGACGTTGACGAGGGCACCGCCGGTCGCGTCCAGCGCGCGGGCCGGGGACCAGGTGATGTGGCGGCGCAGCTTGTTGCCCAGGTGGGTGGTGAGCGCCTGGCCGACCGAGGCGCAGACGATCACGACGACGACCGCGACGACGGCGGCGGTCGTGCTCACCTCGGCGTTGTCCGTCAGGGCGTCCCAGATGACGGGCAGCAGGTATACGGCGACGAGGCCGCCGCCCAGGAAGCCGATCACCGACAGGATGCCGACGACGAAGCCCTGGCGGTAGCCGACGATCGCGAACCAGACGGCGGCGACCAGCAACAGGATGTCCAGCACGTTCACCGCTTCACGCCTCGCCTCGTCACTTCCGTCGCTTCGATCGCCGGGATCGTCGGTTCCAGCTCGGCGCCCACCCTGTCATGACCGCAGGTCGAGCGTG
Organism: Streptomyces flavalbus; assembly: GCF_042674625.1. Taxonomy (NCBI): domain Bacteria; kingdom Bacillati; phylum Actinomycetota; class Actinomycetes; order Kitasatosporales; family Streptomycetaceae; genus Streptomyces; species Streptomyces flavalbus. The sequence goes on along the minus strand of NZ_JBHTEB010000001.1, from coordinate 4,407,174 downwards.
ACCAGCCGGTCGCGGTCCCAGGGGCGCTCCCACCCCGCGTAGTGCAGCAGACGGTCGATCACTCCGGCGGTGAACCCCCACACCAGGGTCGATTCGACCAGGAATGCCGGGCCCTTGTGGCCCAGGGGGTGGATGGCCATCGCGCGGTTCGCCGGGTCAGTGAGATCCGCCACGGGGACGGTGAACACCCGCGCGGTCTCGTTCGGGTCGACGACGCCGACCGGGCTCGGCTCGCGCCACCAGCCCAGCACCGGGGTGACCACGAAGCCGCTGACCGGGATGTAGAGCTTGGGCAGCACGCCGAAGAGCTGTACGCCCGAGGGGTCGAGGCCGGTCTCCTCCTCGGACTCCCGCAGCGCGCACCACAGCGGGCCGTCGGCCAGCGGATCGCCGTCCTCCGGGTCGAGGGCGCCGCCAGGGAACGACGGCTGGCCCGCGTGGGAGCGCAGCGAGCTGGCCCGTTCCATCAGCAGCAGCTCGGGCCCGCGCTCACCCTCGCCGAAGAGGATCAGCACGGCGGACTGCCGACCCGCGCCGTCGTCCGGTGGCAGGAAGCGGCTGAGCTGTATCGGCTCGACCGTCTCCACCGCGTGCACCACCGGGTCGAGCCAGCCCGGCAGCCCCTCCTTGCTGAGCGTCACCTGACCGCCCCGCGTCTCACTCGCCCGCGTCATCGCCACCCCCGTTCTGCCCATTCCAACGCCCCGGTCCTCCGAGATCGTTCCAGCGGAGCGCACGGGATGTGCGGAATCCGGGAGATCATCCTGTCCCCAGCGGCGGCGCGGGCCTGCCCCCGGCGTCCAGGTACGCCTGCGGGGGGTTGAGCCGCTGGCCCGGCAGGCCGCCCTTCTCGTACTTCAGGAGCTTCTTCGCCTTCTCCGGGTCGGTCTCGCCCTCGCCGTACGCCGGGCAGAGCGGGGCGATGGGGCAGGCGCCGCAGGCGGGCTTGCGGGCGTGGCAGATGCGGCGGCCGTGCCAGATCACGTGGTGCGACAGGTCCGTCCAGTCGCCCTTGGGGAACAGCGCGCCGATCGCCGCCTCGATCTTGTCGGGGTCGGTCTCGTCGGTCCACTGCCAGCGCCGGACCAGCCGCTGGAAGTGCGTGTCGACGGTGATGCCGGGTCGGCCGTAGGCGTTGCCGAGCACGACGAACGCGGTCTTGCGGCCTACGCCGGGCAGCTTGACGAGGTCTTCGAGCCTGCTGGGGACCTCGCCGCCGAAGTCGGCCACCAGGGCCTTCGACAGCCCTATGACGGACTTGGTCTTGGCGCGGAAGAACCCGGTGGGCCGCAGGATCTCCTCGACCTCCTCCGGGTTGGCGGCGGCCAGGTCCTCCGGCGTCGGGTACTTCGCGAACAGCGCCGGGGTGGTCTGGTTGACGCGCAGGTCCGTGGTCTGGGCGGACAGCACCGTGGCGACGAGGAGTTGGAAGGGGTTCTCGAAGTCCAGCTCCGGGTGGGCGTACGGGTAGACCTCGGCGAGTTCCCGGTTGATACGGCGGCCCGGCGGACCAGCGCCGTACGGGACTCGCCCTGGGGCGGGTGCGCGGCGACGGTGCGGACGGGGGCGGCGCCCTTGACGGCCGCGTCGGCCTTCTTCGGGACGACGGCCACCTTCTTGGGCGGGGCGGCCTTCTTGAGGGGGGCGGAGGACTTCTTGGCTGGCGCCTTCTTGGCTGGCGCCTTCTTGGCTGGCGCCTTCTTGGCTGCGGTCTTCTTCGCTGCGGTCTTCGTGGCCGCCGTCTTCTCGGCTGCCGTCTTCTTGGCTGCCGCCTTCTTCGTCTTCGCCGCCTTCGTCGGCTTCATCGGATTCGCCGCTTCCTTCGCTTTCTTACCGCCATCAGGGCCCTGTTCGCCCACAGCGGAATCGCGACGTACACCCATCCGCGCAGCCCCCTAGCCCTGTGCTCTCACCGGCGATTTGGACACCCGGCAAGCGTACGGCCACCCACTGACATCCGCCCCGGACCCCGTGGATCAGCCCCCAATTGGACCCCTGCCGCTTACCAGGCGACACACGTGCGGCATCCTTGTGACAGATCACACTGTTTGGACCGTCCGGCAAAATGGGCACCACGGTCCCCTGGTACCAAGGGGGAGAAAGATCCCCTGAGCAGGTCGACAAGGAGAGAACTCGTGGACGACGTTCTGCGGCGTAATCCGCTCTTCGCGGCGCTCGACGACGAGCAGGCCGCGGAGCTGCGCGCCTCCATGAGTGAGGTGACCCTCGCACGGGGCGACTCCCTGTTCCACGAGGGCGACCCGGGCGACCGGCTCTACGTGGTCACCGAGGGCAAGGTCAAGCTCCACCGCACGTCCCCCGACGGCCGCGAGAACATGCTGGCCGTCGTCGGTCCCAGCGAACTCATCGGGGAGCTGTCGCTCTTCGACCCGGGCCCGCGCACCGCGACCGCCACCGCGCTCACCGAGGTCAAGCTGCTGGGCCTCGGCCACGGCGACCTCCAGCCCTGGCTGAACGCCCGCCCCGAGGTGGCCACCGCGCTGCTGCGCGCGGTCGCCCGGCGGCTGCGCAAGACCAACGACGCGATGTCCGACCTCGTCTTCTCGGACGTCCCGGGGCGCGTCGCGCGCGCCCTGCTGGACCTCTCCCGCCGCTTCGGCGTGCAGTCCGAGGAGGGCATCCACGTCGTGCACGACCTCACGCAGGAGGAGCTGGCCCAGCTCGTCGGCGCCTCGCGCGAGACGGTCAACAAGGCGCTCGCGGACTTCGCCCAGCGCGGCTGGCTGCGCCTGGAGGCGCGCGCCGTGATCCTGCTGGACGTGGAGCGGCTGGCCAAGCGGTCCCGCTGAACCGGAGTCCCGCTGAGCCGGAGTCCGCTGAACCGGGCGGCCCGCGCGGGCTCTAGATGAGCCCGTGCTCCGTCAGGTAGTCGAGCTGTGCCCGGACGGACAGTTCCGCCGCGGGCCACAGGGAGCGGTCCACGTCGGCGTAGACGTGGGCGACGACCTCGCGCGGGGTGCGGTAGCCGTCCTCGACCGCCGTCTCGACCTGGGCGAGCCGGGTGGCGCGGTGGGCGAGGTAGTACTCGACGGCGCCCTGGGCGTCCTCCAGGACCGGCCCGTGGCCCGGGAGCACGGTGTGCACGCCGTCGTCGACCGTGAGGGACCTCAGACGGCGCAGGGAGTCCAGGTAGTCGCCGAGACGGCCGTCAGGGTGCGCCACCATCGTCGTACCGCGCCCCAGGATCGTGTCGCCGGTCAGGACGGCCTGGTCGGCGGGCAGGTGGAAGCAGAGCGAGTCCGCGGTGTGCCCCGGCGTCGGGACGACGCGCAGCTCCAGACCGCCCACCCTGACCGTGTCCCCGGCCGCCAGGCCCTCGTCGCCGAGGCGCAGCGCCGGGTCCAGGGCCCGCACCTTCGTGCCGGTCAGCTCGGCGAAGCGGGCGGCGCCCTCGGCGTGGTCGGGGTGGCCGTGGGTGAGCAGGGTCAGGGCGACGCGGCGGCCCGCGGCCTGTGCCGTCCCGACGACGTGCCGCAGGTGCCCCTCGTCCAGCGGGCCCGGGTCGACGACGACGGCGAGGTCGGAGTCGGGTTCCGCCAGGATCCAGGTGTTGGTGCCGTCCAGGGTCATCGCGGAGGCGTTGGGCGCTAGGACGTTGACGGCCCGCTCGGTGGCGGGGCCCGTGCGGACACCGCCCCGAGGCTGGCCGGGCAGGGTGCTTGCGTCCGTCATGCGGGGGCTCCACCGGTCGGGATGTGCTTGGTGAACTCGTCGTGGCCTGGCCAGGACAGCACGATCTCGTCGCCGTCCAGCCGCGCCGTCGCCAGCACCGGCGTCAGATCACGCTCCGGCGCCGCGGCGAGGGCGTCGGCGGCCGTGGTGTACGGCGCGAGCTGGCGCAGGGTGGCGATGGTGGGCGGCATCATCAGCAGCTCGCCCTTGTCGTACGAGGCGGCCGCCGCTGAGGGTCGTATCCACACCGTGCGGTCCGCCTCCGTGGAGGCGTTGCGGGTGCGCTGGCCTTCGGGGAGGGCGGCCACGAAGAACCAGGTGTCGTAGCGGCGCGACTCAAACTCGGGGGTGATCCAGCGGGTCCAGGCGCCGAGCAGGTCCGAGCGCAGGACCAGGCCGCGGCGGTCCAGGAACTCCGCGAAGGACAGCTCCCGGGCGACCAGGGCGGCGCGGTCGGCCTCCCAGTCGGCGCCCGTCGTGTCGCCCACCACGGCGTCGGGCGTCGGTCCGGCAAGCAGGACGCCCGCCTCCTCGTACGTCTCCCGGACCGCCGCGCAGACGATCGCCTGTGCCGCCGCCTCGTCGACGCCGAGCCGGTCGGCCCACCACGCGCGCGTGGGGCCCGCCCAGCGGACGCCTCGGTCGTCGTCGCGCGGGTCGACGCCGCCGCCCGGGTACGCGTACGCGCCCGCGGCGAAGGCCATGGAGGCGCGTCTGCGCAGCATGTGGACGACGGGTCCGGCGTCACCGTCTCTGAGCAGCATGACGGTGGCCGCGCGCTTCGGGGTCACCGGTGTGAGGGTGCCGTCCGCCAGCGCGCGGATCCGGTCCGGCCACTCCGGGGGGTACCACTGACCGTTCGCCATGGCCGGAGGCTATCCCGTAGTGCGCGGATGTTCGAGAGCCGACGATCATCCGCCCGACGTGCGGCCCACCCGACGCAGGGGCGGCGATCCGCCCCACGCGCGCGGAAGGCACCCGCTTTAGGAGAGCGGTGCTCTACGCGCGGCCCGCGTGCCGGGCCACGCTCCGTACGTCATCGCGCTACGTGCGGGGAGCGGCGATCCGCCCCTACGCGTGCGTGGGTGACGCCTACCCCTCCGTCACCTCCACCTGGATCTCCACCTCCACGGGGGCGTCCAGCGGCAGCACCGCCACGCCGACCGCGCTGCGCGCGTGCACGCCCTTGTCGCCGAGGACCTCGGCGAGGAGTTCGCTGGCGCCGTTGAGGACGCCGGGCTGGCCGGTGAAGTCGGCGGCCGAGGCCACGAAGCCGACGACCTTCACGACGCGCACCACGCGGTCCAGGTCACCGACGACGGACTTCACCGCGGCCAGCGCGTTCAGCGCGCAGGTGCGGGCGAGCTGCTTGGCCTCGTCCGCGGTGACCTCGGCGCCCACCTTGCCGGTGACCGGCAGCTTGCCGTCCACCATGGGCAACTGGCCCGCCGTGTAGACGTACGGGCCGGTCCGCACGGCGGGCTGGTAGGCCGCCAGCGGCGGCACGACGTCCGGGAGCGTCAGGCCCAGCTCGCCGAGGCGCGCCTCGACCGCGCTCATGCCTGCTTCTCCCGCTTCAGGTAGGCCACCAACTGCTCGGGGTTGTTCGGGCCCGGCACCACCTGGACGAGTTCCCAGCCGTCCTCGCCCCAGGTGTCCAGGATCTGCTTCGTGGCGTGGACGAGCAGCGGCACGGTTGCGTATTCCCACTTGGTCATGGGGCCGACTGTATCCGCTGCCGACCAGCGGTCCCGCAGGTCCCACACGCCTGGCGCCGGAACGATTGTCGTACCGGGTGGGCAGTTATCCACAGCCTCCGGCGTAGGCCGGGCGGGAACTGGTTACGCTCGAAGATGTGAGCAGGCTCCAAGTCGTCAGCGGCAAGGGCGGGACCGGTAAGACCACGGTCGCCGCCGCTCTCGCGCTGGCCCTGGCCACGGAGGGGAAGCGGACGCTCCTCGTCGAGGTCGAGGGTCGGCAGGGCATCGCCCAGCTCTTTGAAACGGAGGCGCTGCCCTATGAGGAACGGAAGATCGCGGTGGCTCCCGGCGGCGGGGAGGTGTACGCCCTCGCCATCGACCCCGAACTGGCCCTTCTGGACTACCTCCAGATGTTCTACAAGCTGGGGGGCGCCGGACGGGCCCTGAGGAAGCTCGGCGCGATCGACTTCGCCACCACCATCGCGCCCGGCCTGCGCGACGTCCTGCTGACCGGCAAGGCGTGCGAGGCGGTCCGCCGCAAGGACAAGCAGGGCCGCTTCGTCTACGACTACGTCGTCATGGACGCACCCCCGACGGGCCGCATCACCCGCTTCCTGAACGTCAACGACGAGGTCGCCGGGCTCGCCAAGATCGGCCCGATACACAACCAGGCGCAGGCCGTGATGCGGGTGCTGAAGTCACGGGAGACGGAGGTGCACCTGGTGACGCTGCTGGAGGAGATGCCCGTCCAGGAGACCGCCGACGGCATCGCCGAACTCCGCGCGGCACGGCTCCCGGTGGGCCGGATCATCGTGAACATGGTGCGTCCGGACGTCCTGGACGCCGACGAGCTGGAGCTGCTGCGGATGGTGCCGCGGGCCGCGGTGGCCCGCTCCCTGTCGGCCGCCGGGCTGGGCGGTTCGCGCCGCGGACAGCACGCGGAGCGCCTGGTGGACCCGCTGCTGACCCAGGCCGAGGAGTACGCCGAGCGGTACGCGCTGGAGCACGAGCAGCGCACCGCCCTGGCCGAACTGGGCCTGCCGCTGCACGAGCTGCCGCTGCTCACCGAGGGCATCGACCTGGCGGCCTGTACGAACTGGCCACCGAGCTGCGGAAGCAGGGGATGTCATGAGCCCGGACCCGGCCGAGCACACCGCGAACCCGTACGACCCCGACCGCCCGGTCCCGCCCGGGCACACCCCCCACCCCCACGACCCGGGCCGCCCGCACCCCCACCACCTGTCCCCCATGCGCACCCTCGACGTCGACCCCCTGCTGGACGACCCGGCCACCCGCATCGTCGTCTGCTGCGGCGCGGGCGGCGTCGGCAAGACGACCACGGCGGCGGCGCTGGGGCTGCGCGCCGCCGAGCGGGGCCGCAAGGTGGTCGTCCTGACCATCGACCCCGCGCGCAGGCTCGCCCAGTCCATGGGCATCGACTCGCTGGACAACACCCCGCGCCGGGTGAAGGGCGTCGAGGGCGACGGCGAGCTGCACGCGATGATGCTCGACATGAAGCGCACCTTCGACGAGATCGTCGAGGCGCACGCGGACGGCGAGCGGGCGGCGGCGATCCTCTCGAACCCCTTCTACCAGTCACTCTCGGCGGGCTTCGCGGGCACGCAGGAGTACATGGCGATGGAGAAGCTGGGCCAGCTCCGGGCGACGGACGAGTGGGACCTGATCGTCGTCGACACCCCGCCGTCCCGGTCGGCGCTGGACTTCCTGGACGCGCCCAAGCGGCTCGGCTCGTTCCTCGACGGCAAGCTGATCCGCGTACTGCTGGCACCGGCGAAGGTCGGCGGTCGCGCGGGCATGAAGTTCCTGAACGTCGGGATGTCGATGATGACCGGCGCGCTGGGCAAGCTGCTGGGCGGTCAGCTACTGAAGGACGTACAGACCTTCGTGGCGGCGATGGACTCGATGTTCGGCGGCTTCCGCACCCGCGCGGACGCGACGTACAAGCTCCTCCAGGCGCCCGGCACGGCGTTCCTGGTCGTCGCGGCGCCGGAGCGGGACGCGCTGCGTGAGGCGGCGTACTTCGTGGAGCGGCTGGCCGCGGAGGACATGCCGCTGGCCGGTCTCGTACTCAACCGGGTGCACGGCAGCGGCGCCGCCCAGCTTTCCGCCGAGCGGGCACTCGCCGCCGCGGAGGAGCTGGAGCTCGACGGTCCCGCCGCCGAGGAAATTTTTGCGGAGCCCCGCATTGTCGATCAGTTGGACGGGAAAGCTGGACTTCGTAACTCCCCCGACACGTCCGGCAGTTCAGCTTCCGAGCCGGGTCCCGACGGAGGCTCCCCCGCCGCCAGGGACACGGAGAGCAGGGATCCAGCCGCCGACACCGAGCGATCCGTCGACCAGCTCGCCGCGGGCCTGCTGAGGCTGCACGCCGAGCGGATGCGGCTGCTCTCGCGTGAGCAGCGCACGCGTGACCGCTTCACCGCGCTGCACCCCGAGGTGGCGGTGGCCGAGGTGGCCGCGCTGCCCGGCGACGTCCATGACCTCGCGGGACTGCGCGACATCGGCGACCGGCTCGCGGACAACAGGCCGGAGCTACCCGAGCCGTCCGCGTAGCGCCGACCTACATAAGGCGGTTGACGTGGGCGTGCGGGAGAAGTGCCTGAGCCCGACTGCCTGAGCTAGACACCAGGTGGGTGAGGTGAGCCTGTAGGTGAGGGGCCGGAGACCCTCAACTCACCGCCGCATAGTTCTCGTACACCTCGTCGCTGTCGAGGGGAACCAGCCCGGCTCCCCGCTCGTACTCCAAACGCGCGGTCTCCAGCAGTCGGCGCCAGGAGGTCACGGTGGGCCGCCTGCGCAGCAGTGCGCGGCGCTCCCGTTCCGTCATGCCTCCCCACACGCCGAACTCGACGCGGTTGTCGAGCGCGTCGGCCAGGCACTCCGTCCGCACCGGACACCCGGTGCACACCGCCTTGGCTCTGTTCTGCGCTGCTCCCTGAACAAACAGTTCATCCGGATCGGTAGTGCGGCAGGCCGCCTGCGCACTCCAGTCGGTTACCCAGCCCATACCGGCGCCGTCCTCTCCCGAATCGAGGCTCCCCCACGGCGGCAGCGGCATATTCACCGCCGCCAGTTGAGGACGTTACGGAAGGTGGGCACAGCGCAACACCCCCTTCGGGCCCAATCTTGGATGGCCCGAACGGACTATGGGTAAGCGGCAGATCACCCGCGGGAGTGAGCTGGCGACATGCGCGGCAATCCCGACGTAGCGGGATGTTTCTGTTGGGCCACAACGGACGCCAGATGACACACAAGGCCGATTCGGACACGGCTCCCACACGCCCCCAGTGCGCCCCGACACACCCCAGACGGCGGAAACCGAAGAACGCACGGGCCCCGGGGCGACCCGGCGAGGCCCGGGAGACCCGAGGGGAGCCATGGATTCCGAGAAACCCGTGGAGATCCGGAACGATTCGGGGTCGCCGGACGTATTGATACATGACCGCACTGCTGTGACAGTTGAGAGCAGCTTAGGCCAAGGCCTGCGTGCGTGTCCGGCGAATGGGGAACGCGGCCCGTTCCGCTTTGCCGTGCCGTGACTTGTCCTGCCCCCACCCAGCGTGATCCGGGAAGGCGGGCGGGCGGATCTCCGCGCGCGAGGGCTTCACCGTGCCGAGACCGACCGCTCCCGCGGATCGCTCATCTCTACGGATTAGGCTGCCCTCATGCCAAAGAAGCGCTCGGGCGGTGGTCTGTCGCCAACGCAGCAGGCCGCGAAGTTCCTCGGTGTCAGTGTCCTCGCGGGAGCCCTCATGGCGGGCATCGCCTTGCCCGCCGTAGGGGCGCTCGGCCTTGCCGCGAAGGGCTCGGTCGAGAGCTTCGACGAGCTTCCGGCCAACATGAAGACCCCGCCGCTGAGCCAGCGCACCACGATCCTCGACGCCGACGGCGGCCAGATCGCCACCGTCTACTCCCGCGACCGTACGGTGGTCGAGCTCGAGGACATCTCGCCGTACATGCAGAAGGCGATCGTCGCGATCGAGGACTCCCGCTTCTACGAGCACGGCGCGGTCGACCTGAAGGGTGTCCTGCGCGCGCTCAACAAGAACGCGCAGAGCGGTGGCGTGGCCGAGGGCGCCTCGACCCTCACCCAGCAGTACGTGAAGAACGTCTTCGTGGAGGAGGCGGGCGACGACCCGACGAAGGTCGCGCAGGCCACCCAGCAGACCATCGGCCGCAAGATCCGCGAGCTGAAGTACGCGATCCAGGTCGAGGAGGAGCTGGGCAAGAAGAAGATCCTGGAGAACTACCTCAACATCACGTTCTTCGGCCAGCAGGCGTACGGCGTCGAGGCCGCCGCCCGCCGCTACTTCTCCAAGTCCGCCAAGGACCTCAACCTCCAGGAGTCGGCCCTGCTGGCGGGCATCGTCCAGTCGCCCAGCCGGTACGACCCCGTCAACGACGAGGCCGAGGCCACCAAGCGGCGCAACACCGTGCTGCGGCGCATGGCCGACGTCGGCAACATCTCGAAGGCCGAGGCCGAGAAGGCCGCGGGGAAGCCCCTGGGCCTGAAGATCAGCAACCCCAAGAACGGCTGCATCACGGCGGTCAAGAACGCGAGCTTCTTCTGCGACTACGTGCGTGAGGTGTTCCTGAGCGACCCGGTCTTCGGCAAGACCAAGGAGGCCCGGGCCAAGATCTGGAACCAGGGCGGCCTGACGATCCGCACGACCCTCACCCCGCAGGCGCAGAAGTCGGTCCAGCAGTCGCTGGAGAGCCACATCAACAAGGACGACTCGGTCGCCGCGGCGGTCACCCTGGTCGAGCCGGGCACCGGCAAGATCCTCGGCATGGGCCAGTCGAAGCCGTACGGCTACGGCAAGAACGAGACCGAGATCAACTACTCGGTCAACCACAGCGTGGGCGGCTCCAACTTCGGCTTCCCGACCGGTTCGACGTTCAAGCCGTTCGTCGCGGCGGCGGCGCTGGAGGAGGGGCGGCCGGTCACCCAGGAGTACTCGTCGCCGTACGAGATGCCCTACCCGGAGCCGGTGCAGACGTGCAGCGGCAAGCCGTGGACGAACGAGAGCAACGAGACGGTCCCCAACGAGAGCGAGTCGGAGGTCGGTCCGTACCGGCTGAAGGAGGCGATGGCGCTCTCCGTCAACACCTACTTCGTGCAGATGGTCGCCGACATCGGCCTGTGCCCGGTGATGAACATGACCGACGGCCTGCACGTCGTCCAGGGCAACGGCGACAAGCTGCCCGAGGTGCCCGCCATCTCCCTCGGCTCCAAGGGCATCTCCCCGCTGACGATGGCCAGCGCGTACGCCGCCTTCGCCTCCCGGGGCATGTACTGCACGCCGGTCGCCATCACCTCGATCACCCAGAAGATCGGTGACAAGGCGAAGTCGCTGGAGGTGCCGAAGTCGACGTGCTCGCGCGCCATGAGCGAGAAGACCGCGGACACGGTGAACACCCTGCTCCAGGGCGTGGTCGACTCCGGTACGGGTCAGGAGGCCGGTCTCACGGACCGCGCCAACGCCGGTAAGACGGGTACGACGGACGAGCGCAAGAACGCCTGGTTCGTCGGCTACACGCCCAACCTGTCGGGCGCGGTCTGGGTCGGCAGCGCCAGCCAGCAGGTCAAGATGACCAACCTGAGCATCGGCGGCGTCTACCACGCCCAGGTCTACGGCGGCTCGGTCCCGGGTCCCATCTGGCGCGACGCGATGACCGGTGCGCTGGAGGGCAAGGAGGCGCCGCCCTTCAACCTCGTCGACATCCCGAACCCCGACAAGGACAAGGACAAGGACCGGGACGACGACGGTGATGACGACGGCGACAACGGTGACAACGGCAACGGCAACGGCGGTCTCATCGGCGGCCTGATCGGCGGCGGCGACGGGGGCGGCGGCGACGCGACCGGGGGCGGCGACGGCGGCACCGAGCCGGACCCGACCTTCTCCATCCCGGAGAACTTCGTGCAGGGGCAGGGCGGCAACGGCATCGGGGGGCGGGACTGAGTCTCGTAGACGACCGGACTCATGGAGACGACTGACCGGCGGCCGTGAGCCGAGGTGGTGCCCCTGGGTGCGCGGAAGCGCGTTACCAGGGGCATCGCCATTACCGACATGATCACGCCAACGTGTCGGTAAGGGCTTTCCCGGCTCCTTGGGCAGATGACATGATCACGACCGGCGCCCCACCAGGGCGCTTTCGTCTGCTGTCGCCCATGGAGGACACGTGAGATTCCGGTCACGGATCGGTGTGATGTTCGGTGCCCTGCTCAGCTCCCTCGCCCTGGCCCTCATGATCCCGAGCTCCGCGTCAGCGGCGGCGCTCGCCTGTGACAACTTCGGCTGCGACGGTCACGACCCGAACATCCAGACCTGGCAGACCGGACCGGTCTCCCCGTACGGCCCCTACCAGCTCGGCGGATCGTTCCTCTACGAGCTGCGCTGGGGCCAGACGGACGGCGACCAGTACAGCTGGGCGCGGCTGCACTACATCAGCGGCTCCAACGAGGGCGACTGGACGGTGTACGTCCAGCGCTGCACCAAGGACCAGTCGACCTGCTACTGGCGGCTCGGCGCGAAGTCGGGCGGCGCCTCGGGCTGGACCGCCAAGATCCCCGGCGGCACCAACTACTACTGGACGCGCACCCCGATGTACTACAACCCCTCGACCCACATGATGCGGGCCTGCGTCGAGGACCCGTCGGGCAAGCAGAGCTGCACCCCCTGGTATTAGTCGGGCCCGGGGCCGTCCCTTCGACGGCCCCGACCGACCACGGGCGGGACGACGCGACAGCGCCGTCCCGCCCGTTCTTCCCGTGCCGCGCGGCCTCAGCCGTACGGGGGTGAAGCCACCGGCCTCAGCTATAGCGGGCCGCCCGGCGGCGGCGCGAGGCTTCGGTCACGTCCGGGACCACTCCGGCCCCGGCGCCCGGGGTCAGATTCCAGCCACGGATCTTGGCGGCGACCTGCGACAGACGCGCGTCGCCGGGACGTACGCCGAGGTAGAAGAGCCCTTCCTGCGGACGGCGGTCGTCCCCGCCCCAGCGGACGACGCCCTCGGTGTCGGCCAGGATGTCGCGGATGGCCAGTTCCTGCCCCGCGGAGAACGCGCCCCGCACGCCCGCCGGGTAGGAGCCCGGCCGGATGACGACGGCGGTGCCGGACGCCTGGTTCGACTCGGGGCGCCGACTGTCCCGTACGCCGGAGGGCGCCACCCAGCCCAGCAACGGCCGCGGTTGCTCGTCCGCGCCCAGGGCGTCCACCTCGTAGTGGAAGCGGCGGATGACATGGACCAGGACCGTCTCCACGTCGCCCATGCGCAGCGCGACGGTCAGTCCCGTACCGGCCACGGGACAGGTGACGATGTCACCGTCGTCGTCCACGGCCTTCTGCATCTCCCAACCGTTGGCGGACGGACGGCCGGTGGCCAGACGTCGGCGGCGGGCCTCGGCGCGGCGTATCGCCTCCTTCAGCTCCTCGTTGGTCGGCGGCTTCGCGGACGGCTTCGGTGTGGCGTCCTTGAGCGCCGTCGGCGCGGCTGCCGCGGGCGTCGACAGGAAACCGGTGGTGGTGAGGCTCGCGGCGGCGATGACACCGGTGGCGAGGGTGGCTCTGCGGGTGATGCCGGAGTTGCTCAACGACTCGACCTTTCTTCCCTGTTGTCGTGCGTTGCTGTCATGCGTTGCTGTCGTGCGTTGCTGTCGTGCGTTGCTGTCGTGCGTTCCAGTGGTGCGTGCCACGACTGACTGCGTGAGTGCCATGACCGACTGCGTGCGTGCCATGACCGACTGCGTGCGTGCCATGGCTGACTGCGGATCCGTCAGAGCCCGCGGATCGCGAAGTTGTACTTCTCGAAGATGGCGTAGAGCGGCATACGCTCCGCCGCGTGCGCCTCCGCCTCGGAGCCGAAGCCCTGGTACCGGCGCAGGACCTCGTAGATCTCCGTCTCGGTGTAGTCGAGGGCCGGGCGCCGGATCGGCGTCTCCTCGTGGTCACCCGCCTTTCCGTCGGCCCCCCAGATGTGCATGTGCGGCACCGTGCTCAGGTTGAAGACGTTGTCCTGGTTGACCTTCTGCCACATGGCCCAGCGGTCGCTCTCGGACGTCGCGTCGAGGATGGTGCCCTCAAGCAGCCCCGACCGGATCGAGTTGTTGCGCGCCAGAATGCAGGTACGACCGGAAATCTTGGCGATACCGGTGCTGCTGTCGACCAGTCGCTCGACGACGGGAAAGTCCTGGGCCCAGTCCGGAAGGTATCCGGAGTGGTAGAACCAGACCCCGGCGTCCTCGATCAGGTCCTTCTGGCTGTAGTGGCAGAACTCCCAGAAGGCCGAGGTCTGGATGAGCGCCTTGCGCATACGGTACCTACGCGCCGCCGAGGTGATCAGGGCGTCGTAGCTGATGATCGTCTCCAGGCATTCCTGGAGGGTGTAGATGCGCTCTCCCCCGGGCTTGCCGATCGACGCCATATAGTCCTGGACTTCCTGTAGCAGGGAAGGCCACAGGTCGATGTCGAAGCCGATGTCGAGTTTCGTGGTGGACGAGGGGTAGAAGTCGCCCTGTCCGGTGTCCCGCCCCGAGGCGATGTTGTTGTCGATCTCGATCTGTCCGTCACCGGAGCCGACCGTCTTGGTCACGATCTGGTCGAAGGACCAGTTCTCGGGCATCGGATAACCGAGGTTCCCGGAGAACCCGGACGACATGTCCGAAACGAAGCTGGCGTCCGCGTAGCCCGCCTCGGAAATACGTGAACAGGCGTTACGAGGCCCGTAGACCCCGATTTTGTACGGGCTGCCCAGCTTGTCCATCTGCTGCCTGACGCTCTGGAAGTACGGCAGGATGTACGACGTGACTTCCTCGTCCACGGCGTCGTAGTCGACGGCGAAATAGATACGCGCGCCCGGCTTGAACCCGTGTTCCTCCGCTTTGTACGAGGCGGTCAGACAGTCCGTGACCCCTTGCTCGGGACTGTAGTAGTCGACCGAACGCGCCCACGTCTGGTAGATGGGGAAACAGCGCAGCCCGTATTCCTTGATGGTCGCGAGTTCGCCCGGCTGGATCTCCTTCTCCGGCAGGGAGGTGGAGGAGGGGTTGTAGAGGTACCGCCCCACGTACTTGTAGCCAGCCGCCTTCAGGGCCTGCGCCCGCGCGGGCGTGATTTTCGTGACGCCGTCACACGCCTCGCCCTGCCGGGTCTGGTCCCCGTACGACACGAGCAGCGCGGCCCAGGTCGGGAAGTCCCCCTGCCCGGTCACACCGAGCTTCATGAACGACTGGAACGTGCTGACGCTGCTGGCCAGCGACGAGGTGAAGGTGCTGGTGAACGAGACGGGGCGCTTGTTGAGCACCATCGCACCGCTGAACAACTGCACCCACACCCCGGACGACCCGGTCGACACCGTGTGGCTCTTCAGCCCGGACTGGGTTCCCGGGCCGAATACCCCGTTGGCGACGCCGTCGGCCATACCCAGCTCGTACTGAATGGCGAAGAGCATCGACTTCGCGACGTCACGGGAGTGGTGGCCGTCGCAGGGAATGATGTAGTAGTCCTTGCGCAGGACATAGCGCCCGTTCAGCCACTGCTGAATGGAGCGGATGGTCTCCGAGCCGTTGTTGACGGTGACATAGGCGTCCATGTTCAGCAGGCCCTTGACCACCTTCGGCCACAGGGAAGTGCCGGGATAGGTGCCGCTGACGCCCATGTTCGCGTTGAGCTGCGCCACCGCCGCCTTGACGCGGTCGTTGTAGGTGCCGTCGATCTCGCCGCCGTCGTAGCCCTTGCAGTAGAGCGCCGACTGGATGATGCGGCAGAAGTTCGCCGACGGGATCGTGGTCTCGTCGAGCTTTCCGTACTTCTCCTGGAGGGTGGCGAGCGTGGTCGGGCCGAAGTTGTTCGACAGGGAGGAGATGCCCATCTCGTACTGCAGGGCTCGCGTTAGCGCATACATGACAACCCAACCGGTACGACCGTTCTCCTCCAGCTTCGAGATACCGAGCGTGGCGCCATTCCCGTAGGTGGTGTTGATGAATCTCTGAGCACGCAGCACCATCTCGTCAGCCATCGGTTTCCTTCCTCTCAGATGGAATTCATCACCAAGAGGAGGGCATGGGAAACGCCCGGTGACGGCCATAACGGCCCACCGAGTCAGCCTGGATGACTGGATTCCCGGATCACTGGATTGCTGGATCACTGGATCTGGATCAAAATTCAGGGATATGGGAAACCCCGAGCCCCCCTCGCGGTCAGTAAAAACCTAGATCATCTAGGGGTGGCACGAGAAGAACCCCAGTCCACCGAAAAAACAAAGGCCGAATCCCGTCGACGGCGACGACCCACAGGAATACTTCTCCGAGGTGCGTGTACTGTGTACGTACCGGACGAATTCCCCACCAGTACATCACCACGCATCACTGTGCACTACCGCGCGGTCAC
The DNA here is from genome assembly GCF_042674625.1 of Streptomyces flavalbus. Lineage (NCBI taxonomy): Bacteria > Bacillati > Actinomycetota > Actinomycetes > Kitasatosporales > Streptomycetaceae > Streptomyces > Streptomyces flavalbus. Next base: position 4,391,369 of record NZ_JBHTEB010000001.1, on the reverse strand, counting down.
CCAAAGCGCACGGCGTTCGGGGCCGTAAAAGCCCCGTGGGCCGCCGCGTATACCGCGGCGACCCACGAGATCACGCCAGTTGTGCTGACGCACTCAGCGAGCCAGCAGCCTCTTCACGGTCGCCGCGACCCTGCCGCCCTCGGCCAGACCGGCCACCTTCGGGTTCACGATCTTCATGACCGCACCCATGGCCCGCGGCCCCTCGGCGCCCCCGGCCTTGGCCTCCTCGACGGCCTGGGCGACGATCCGCTCCAACTCCTCGTCGCTGAGCTGCTTGGGCAGGTACGCGGCGAGCACCTCGCCCTCCGCCTTCTCCCGCTCGGCGCTCTCGGCACGACCACCCTGCGCGAAGGCGTCCGCGGCCTCCCGCCGCTTCTTCGCCTCCTTGGTGATCACCTTGAGGACCTCGTCGTCGGACAGCTCCCGCTTCTCCTTGCCCGCGACCTCCTCCTTGGTGATCGCGGCGAGCGTCAGCCGCAGCGTCGAGGAGCGCAGCTCGTCACGCTCCTTGATCGCGGCGTTGAGGTCATCGTGCAGCTTCGACTTGAGCGTGGTCATGGGGTCGATTGTCGCAGGTGTGGACGTCCGTACGCCCGCTGGTTTTCGCACTGGTGGCCGGGCATGTGCCGGAGTGCCCCTAGGGGTCAGCGGGGGAAACATCGGGGGACCGCCGGACGCGGCACGGCGACCCGGTCTGACACGATGGAGACATGCGCGCGCGATACAAGGTTCCCCTGGGCATCACGGCGGTCGCAGCCGCCGGTCTCGTCTACTCCGCGGGTTTCGAAACCCGCTCGTTCCGCCTCCGCCGGGTCACGGTCCCGGTGCTGCCCTCGGGTATGCGCCCGCTGCGCGTACTGCACGTCTCGGACATCCACATGGTCAGCGGCCAGCGCAAGAAGCAGCGGTGGCTGCGCTCGCTGGCCGGGCTGCGCCCCGACTTCGTGGTCAACACCGGCGACAACCTGTCCGACCCCGAGGGCGTGCCGGAGGTCCTGGACGCCCTCGGCCCCCTGATGGACTTCCCGGGCGCCTACGTCTTCGGCTCCAACGACTACTACGGCCCCACCCTGCGCAACCCCGCCCGCTACCTCCTCGAGAAGGTCCAGGGCCGCCACGGGCTGAACGGCAACCCGCCCGTCGTAGGCGCCGTCCACAACCCGTGGGAGGACCTGCGGGACGGCTTCGACGCGGCGGGCTGGCTGAACCTGACGAACACCCGCGGCACGCTGAAGATCGAGGGTGTCTCGGTCGAGCTGACGGGCGTGGATGACCCGCACATCAAGCGGGACCGCTACGAGGAGGTGGCCGGAGGCCCGTCATCCTCCTCGGACTTCTCCATGGGCGTGGTCCACGCCCCGTACCTCCGCGCCCTGGACGCCTTCACGGCCGACGGCTACCCCCTGATCCTCGCCGGTCACACCCACGGCGGTCAGCTCTGCATCCCCTTCTACGGCGCCCTGGTCACCAACTGCGACCTGGACACGGACCGGGTGAAGGGCCTGTCCACGCACACGGCGGAGAACCGCACGTCGAACCTGTACGTCTCGGCAGGCTGCGGCACGAGCCGCTACACCCCGGTCCGCTTCGCCTGCCCACCGGAGGCGACACTGCTGACGCTGGTCGGCGCGGAGTAGCCGGGCTGCGGGAGCTGGTGACTGGGGAGTGGCACGTTGCGGAAGCTGGTCGCCGGGGAGTGGCACGCTGCGGGAGCTGGCCGCCGGGGAGTGGCCACGTAGCTGACGTAGATCGTCAGGTACTTAACCTGAACAGCCCGCCCACATCGCCAAAAACACCCATTCTCCCTACTTTGGGGGCATGACCGCCCCCATCCCCAGGGACATGCCGGACATCCCCGCGATCCCGGGCGTGCCCGGCCTGCTCCCCGCCCCAGTCCCCGCCTCGGCGGTGATACCCCCGGTACGCCGCCCGGTGACGGCCACCCTCCGCCTACTGACGGCCTTGACGGCGGCAGCGGCGCTAGTGCTGTCGCTCCTGCACGGCACGCCGCTGACGGTACTGAGCCTGTTCTCCGTCCAGAGCACGGTCCTGCTGGCCCTGGTTCTCGCCCTGTCGGCCCGCCGCTCCTGGACCGCCCGGCGCCCCCTCCCCGCCGCCCTCACCGGCGCGACGCTCCTCTACGTCACGATCGGCGCCCTGGCCCACCACCTGCTGCCGACCCCGACGCTGACGATCACCGCCCCGACGTCCTGGCAGTCCACTCTCGCCGACCACCTGATCCACACGGCCCTCCCCTTGGCGGCCCTCCTGGACTGGCTCCTGCTCACACCCCCGGCCCGCCTGCACCTCCGCAAGGCCAGCACCTGGCTCCTGTACCCCTTGGCCTACCTGGCCTTCACCGTCGTACGCGGAGAACTGCTCCCGGTCCCCACCCCCGACCGCTACCTCTACCCCTTCCTCGACATCGCCGCGCACGGCTACAAGAGCACCCTCGGCAACGCCCTCCTCCTGGGCCTCGCCTGTTACGCCCTCGCCGTCCTCCTCGTCGCCCTCGACCATCTCCGCCCGAACCCGATCCGCTCCCCCGCCAAAACCGGATTTCGTCTCCAGCCACCGGTGGGCTAAAGTAAACGTCGTCGCCGCGACAGCAGCGACGATCGGGGTGTAGCGCAGCTTGGCAGCGCGCTTCGTTCGGGACGAAGAGGTCGTGGGTTCAAATCCCGCCACCCCGACGCTGGTCAGAGGGCCAATCGCGTGATCGCGGTTGGCCCTTTGTCGTGTTTGGGGGCCGGCGCGATCCGGCGTCGGGACTCGCAGTCGCCTCGGGAACAGTCGGTGCGGTCGGTGCTGTTGGGTCAGTGAGGGACCGGTGTTGTACGGGTGGGGGCTCGGGGGTTATGGGGTCGTCTGCCCGGCGGGGACCGGGTCCCGGGAGCGCGGTATGTGTGCCGCGGGCTCGGAACACGACGTACTTCTGCAGGAGGACTGCTTGATGACTGACCGGCCCTTGACGCTCATGGCGGTGCACGCTCACCCCGATGACGAGGCGACCGGGACTGGAGGGGTGCTCGCGCGGTATGCGGCGGAGGGCATCCGGACGGTTCTCGTGACGTGTACCGACGGGGGGTGCGGTGACGGTCCGGGGGGCGTCAAGCCGGGTGAGCCCGGGCACGATCCCGCGGCCGTCGCCTTGATGCGTCGTCAGGAGCTGGAGGCCAGCTGTGGTGTGCTGAAGGTCAGCGATCTGGAGATGTTGGACTATGCCGACTCCGGGATGATGGGGTGGGCGAGTAACGACGCGCCCGGGGCCTTCTGGCAGACGCCCGTGGAGGAAGGTGCCGCCCGGCTCGCGGAACTCATGCGGCACTACCGGCCCGATGTGGTCGTCACCTATGACGAGAACGGCTTCTACGGACATCCCGACCACATCCAGGCGCACCGCATCACGATGGCGGCGCTGGAGATGATCACGCTGACGCCGAAGGTCTACTGGACCACGGTGCCCCGCTCGGGGATGCGGCGGTTCGGGGAGATCATGCGCGAGTTCCAACCGGACATGCCGGAGCCGGATCCCGCGGAGGTCGCCGCGATGGCCGAGATCGGGCTCCCCGACGACGAGATCACCACGTGGGTGGACACCACCGCCTTCAGCGACCAGAAGTTCGACGCCCTCGCCGCGCACGCCAGCCAGGGCGAGAACATCTTCTTCCTCAGGATGGGCAAGGAGAGGTTCGGCGAGTTGATGGGCGTGGAGACCTTCCTACGGGTCCAGGACCCCACCGGCGCGGCCGTACCGGAGAACGACCTCTTCGCCGGGTTGCGCTGACTCGCCCCCTGTTCTGACTCGGTTGTTCTGAATCGGTTGTTCTGAGTCGCCTGTTCAGGCTTACTCCTCCGGCTCCCAGTCCCGCAGGAGGTCGATCACCCCTGCGTCGCCGGTGATCTGGATCGCGGACGCTGGGAGGCGGCCGTACATGAAGAGGACCAGGTCGCTGGCGGTGCCGTGGAGGGTGGCGCCGGGGGTGGTCGGGGGAGTGGTGGTGAGGGGGGTGGGGTGGGCGCCGGTGGGGTCGAGGGTGAGGCGCCAGGCGCGGGGGGTGGGGGTGTGGAAGTCCAGGGTGGTGGGGGTGTGGGGCCAGGCCGCTGGGGTCGCGCAGCAGGTGGACAGGAACTCGTCCATGCCGTCCAGGGCCAGGGCGTCCGGCAGGGGGCGCGGGGCGTTGAGGGTGAGCTGGGTGTCGTAGGTGTGGACCGCGGTCTCCTGGACGCGGTGGCGGGCCACCGCGCCGGAGGTCTGGGGGGAGCGGGAGGCCGCCCACCACGTCCAGCAGCCGCGGTCCGGGCCTGACTGGCGCAGGGCGGCCAGCAGTGCGTTCGTCGACTCCGTCAGCCAGGAGAGCAGGGCCTCGCGGTCGCGGGGGGCGGAGACCGCGGCGCGGGCCGCCACGGCGGCGGGCTGTGGGACGTCCGCCGGGCCCGCGTCGACTATCGCGGCCCAGAAGCGGTCTCCCCCGCCCAGGTGCTGGACCAGGTCGAACAGCGTCCAGTCGGGGCAGGTCGGCACCTGGGCGTCGAGGTCGGGCGCGGCGGCGACCGCGGCGCGGAAGGCGGTCGACCGCTCGTCCAGCATCCGCAGCAGGTCGGAGAACTCAAGTGTTGTGGCCACACCGGGTGTCTATCACCGTGCCCCGGCGGGCCGACAGCGATTTCGGGGCCCCCAGGCGCGGGTGCCCGCGGTGGACTTGAGGGTGGGCTGCCGAGGCGGACTCGGGGGTGGGCTGAGCGTGCGAAGCTGTCTTGGCCGGAGCAGGTATTCGGGTGGGTGGGGCGTTAGGGTTGCTGGTGGGTTCCTCGCTGTGTCTCCCTTTCGAAGGTCTTATGCCTGAGCAGAAATCTCCTGGTGCCGGAAGTCTCGATGACGACGACTACCCCGCCTACACCATGGGGCGCGCCGCCGACGTCCTCGGGGCCACGCCCGCGTTCCTGCGGGCCGTGGGGGAGGCCGGGCTGATCACTCCGCTGCGGTCGGAGGGCGGGCACCGGCGCTATTCGCGTCGGCAACTGCGGATCGCCGCGCGGGCCCGGGAACTCGTCAACCAGGGCACGCCCATCGAGGCCGCCTGCCGCATCCTCTCCCTGGAGGACCGGCTCGGGGAGGCCCTCCGCGAGAACGACGAGATGCGGCGGAAACTGGGCGACGGGGACCACGAAAACTAGTTTCGCTGGTGTAGGAATTCCTGTCGCCCACGCGTGAGGTATTTGATTGGCGTGGGGGTTTCCGTGGCGCTGTGTTAGCGTGATAGCAGTTGCAGTTTTGGTTACGTCTTTCTCTCTGGAGGGGTGATCAACGCGGCGACTCGGTGTTCGCAAAGTGCGGATTCCGGCAGGCCCCAAAGGGAGATTCAATATGGCATCTGGCACCGTGAAGTGGTTCAACGCGGAAAAGGGCTTCGGCTTCATCGAGCAGGACGGCGGCGGCGCTGACGTGTTCGCCCACTACTCGAACATCGCCACCTCCGGCTTCCGCGAGCTTCAGGAGGGCCAGAAGGTGAACTTCGACGTCACGCAGGGCCAGAAGGGCCCGCAGGCCGAGAACATCGTTCCCGCCTGACGCTGACGCAGCCGGGGCTCGCGCTTTGTAGCGCGGGCCCCGGTTTTGTTTTTCCGCCCACCCCGCTGTACCACCCACCCCGCTGTACCGCCCACCCCGCTGTACCGCCCGCCCCACCTCACGCGCGGCGCGGCAGTCTGATCTCGTCCAGGGACACCCGCATCGCCGCCCTCGCGCGCGTGAACCAGTCCGCCAGTACGGCGATCTCGTCGTCCGTGTAGTCGGCGAAAAGGGCGCCCAGACGCTCGTAGAGAGGGCCGTAGACCTCGCAGACGCGTAACTGGGCGGCGTCCTCCAGGACCGCCCAGACGCGGCGGCGGTCGCTGGGGTCGTGCTCGCGGCGGATGTAGCCCGCCTTCTCCAGGCGGTTGAGTACGCCGGTCACCGCGCCGGTCGTCAGGCGGGCGCGGGCCGCCAGTTCGCCCGCGCCGAGGCGGTCGCCCGCCGTGCGCGCCTCGAAGAGGAGCCCGAGGCAGGTGAGGTCCGTGACGTTCAGACCGAAGCGGGCCGCGATGTCCTGCTGGCCGAACTGGGCCAGCGCGATCATCCGGTCCATCGCGTACAGCGTCTCCTCGGGCGTCGCCGCCGGGCGGGTCCTGCTCTTCATCATCGCGCGCTCACCGCACCTCACACACCAGACGGAACCGCACCTTCCGGCACCGGTCCCTCCCCTCGTGGGGACCGGTACCGAAAGGTGCGGGTGTTGGGGTCCGTACCGGGTCGGCGTCACGGCACGGACCATCGGAGGGGCGCGGGCGCCCCGGACGGGGACACGGTGATCGATTTCTCGTCACCGTGCCGTCACTCGGTGCTACTACGTTCGGATCCTGCCACCCGGTGGCTTGGATGAGGAGGTTCCGGTGTCCGGAACCCCGTTTCGGCGCAGGTCAGGCGTATAGGGTGAGTTTTCCGGTCCGGATACTCGGGTGCAGGTGCAGATGCCGAGAAAGTGAGGGGTGGGGGCCTTGGGTTCCGACTCGGGGGCACGTTCGGTCTTCGCGGAGCGTCTCGCGCTGCTCTACAAGGAGGCCGGAAACCCTCCCCTCAAGCGGGTTTCCGAGGCCGTCGGCCGGTTACAACGCGTCGACGAGCGGGGGCGTCCCGTACGGGTCTCGGCGCAGCGGATCAGTGACTGGCGGCGGGCGCGGAACGTACCGGCCCAGTTCGCCGCGCTCACCGCGGTGCTGCAGGTCCTCATCCCCGACGCGCGTCGGCTGCGGCCCACGCCCGTGGCGCCGGGGCTGTACGACCTCGGGCAGTGGCAGCGGCTGTGGGAGGCCGCCGTCGGGAACCCGACCGCCGCCGACGTCACCGCCGAGGAGGGCGACCAGGAGCGGGACGCCCCCGCCGTACCCGCGGGGGTCTGCCCCTACCGCGGGCTCGCCTGCTACCGGCAGGAGGACGCCCGGTGGTTCTTCGGGCGGGCCCGCGCCACCGGGTCGCTGCTGCGCCAACTGTGCGCGGCCGAGGGCGACGGCGGGCTCGTGATGCTCGTCGGGGCGTCCGGCGCCGGGAAGTCCTCCCTGCTGAACGCCGGGCTGGTGCCCGCCCTGCGGGACGCCGGACGGGACTTCGTGCAGTTCGTGCCCGGCGGGGACCCCATCAAGGAGCTGACCCGGCGCATACCCGGCTTCGGGGACATACCCGAGATCGCTGACGTAGCCGAACTCGTGGAGATATCCGACCTCACCGGTTTCGCGGAGGCGTCCGAGACCGGCCTCGCGGAGCGGGCGTCCGAAGCCCCCGGCGCTCCCAGTCCGCTCGTCGAGGACATCGAGCGGCGCGCCCGTGCCGCCGTCGCCGCCCTCTCCCCCACTTCCCCCCATCCGCCCGTCCTCATCGTCGACCAGTTCGAGGAAACCTTCACCCTCTGCTCCGACGAGGACGAGCGCCGCGCCTTCATCCGGCTGCTGCACACCGTCAGCACCCCCGGCGCCGGGGACCGCGCCGCCCCCGCCCTCGTCGTCCTCGGCATCCGCGCCGACTTCTACGAGCAGTGCCTGCGCTACCCCGAGCTGGCCGACGCGTTGCAGCACCGGCACATGGTCCTCGGCCCCCTGACCACCACCGAACTGCGCGAGGCGGTCACCGGCCCCGCCAAGGCGGTGGGCCTGGAGCTGGAGCCGGGCCTCGCCGAGCTGATCGTCCGCGAGGTCAGCGCCGACGGCCCGCGCGGCGCCCACGACGCCGGTGTGCTGCCGCTGCTGTCGCACGCGCTGCTCGCCACCTGGCAGCGCCGCAAGGCGGGACGCCTCACGCTCGCCGGTTACCGGGCGGCTGGCGGCATCCAGGGCGCCGTGGCGGCGACCGCCGAACGGGCCTGGTCCAGCCTCGACCCCGCCGCCCGCACCGCCGCCCGGCAACTGCTGCTCCGCCTGGTCAGGCTCGGTGAGGACACCCAGGCCACCCGCAGGCGCGGCACCCGGCGGCAGTTGGCGGCGGAGTCGACGGACCCGGGCAAGACGGAGGAGTCGCTGGAGGCGCTGGTCAGGGCGCGGCTGGTGACGCTGGACGCGGAGACCGTGGAGATCACCCACGAGGCGCTGCTGCACGCCTGGCCCCGGCTGCGGGGCTGGATCGACGAGGACCGCGGCGGCCACCTGCTGCGACAGCGGCTCGAGGAGGACGGCCGGTCCTGGGAGGACGGCGGCCGGGACAGCGCCCTGCTGTACCGGGGCTCCCGGCTTGAGCAGGCGCACGCGTGGGCCAGGTCCGCCGGGGACACCTCCCTGACCCGCAGCGCCGGGGAGTTCCTGGCCGCGTCGGTACGGCACCGGCGCCGCACCCTGGTGATCACCCGGGCGGCGGTGGCGGCCCTGGTGGTGCTGTCGGTGCTCGCGGTGAGCGCGGCGGTGATGGCCTGGCGGGAACGGGACGACGCGGTGTTCGAGCAGGTCGTCGCGGAGGCGGACCGGGTGCAGGACTCCGACCCGTCGCTGTCCGCGCAGATCGACCTGGTGGCGCACCGGCTGCGGCCCGGCGACGCGGGCACCCGCAACCGCCTGGTCTCGATCGTCAACGCGCCCCTGGCCACCCCGCTGCTCGGCCACACCGGCGCCGTCTACCTCACCTCCTTCAGCCCCGACGGACGGCTGCTGGCCACCGCCAGCTACGACCGGACCGTACGGCTGTGGGACGTCGCCGACCCGAGCCGTCCGCGCGCCCTGGGCGCACCGCTCACCGGGCACCGCAGTTGGGTCAGCACCGCCGTGTTCAGCCCGGACGGCCACACCCTCGCCAGCGCCTCCGACGACGGGACGATCCGGCTGTGGGACGTGACCGACCCCGCGCACCCGCGTCCGCTCGGGGAGCCGCTGACCGGGCACGAGGGCACGGTGTACCTGCTGGCGTTCGGCCCGGACGGGCGCACCCTGGCCTCCGCCAGCGAGGACCGCACCGTACGGCTGTGGGACGTCACCGACCCCCGCGACGTCACGCCGCTCGGGGAGCCGCTCACCGGGCACACCGCCGCCGTCCGCTCGGTCGCGTTCAGCCCGCGGGGCGGGACGCTGGTCGCCGGGGACGACGACGGCGCCCTGCGGCTGTGGGACGTCCGTGAGCCGCGCCGCCCGCGGGCGCTGCCCGAGCCGCCCGCCGGGCACACCGACACCGTGCACTCGGTGGCGTTCAGCCCGGACGGCCGCACCCTCGCCACCGGCGGCTCCGACGACACCGTACGGCTGTGGGACGTGACCGACCGGCGGGAGCTACGGCCCCTGGGGGCGCCCCTGATGGGGCACCACGGGCCGATCTGGTCGGTGGCGTTCAGCCCGGACGGCGCCATGCTCGCCGCGGCCAGCGCGGACAGCACGGCGTCGCTGTGGAACGTGAGCGACCCGGGCTACCCCTCGCAGGTCGGCGAGCCCCTCGCGGGCAGCAGCGGGGAGATGTACGCCCTCGGCTTCAGCCCCGACGGGCGCACCCTCGCCACCGGCAGCGGGGACGGCAAGGTCCGGCTGTGGTCGATACCGACCACGGACATGATCGGCCGCGGCGGGGTGTTCCGGCCGGACGGGCAGGTGCTCGCCACGGCGGCGCGCGACGGGCGGCTGCGGCTGTGGGACGTCCGGGTCCCGCACCGGCCGCGGTCGCTGAGCGGGCCGTTCATGTCCGGCGACGGCGGCTGGCGGGCGCTGGCCTACTCCCCCAACGGCCGGATCCTCGCCGTACTGATCGACAACCGCGCCATCCAACTGTGGAACGTCACCGATCCCCGCCGTCCCGTCCCCTACGGGTCGCCGGTCGCCCTGAGGACCCGGTTCTCCGGCCCCGACGCGCTCGCCTTCAGCCCGGACGGCCACACCCTGGCGACCGCCTGGACCGACCGCACCGTACGGCTGTGGAACGTCACCGACCCGACCCGGCCGCGTCCCCTCGGCACGCCCCTTACGGGACACAAGGGCTTCGTGAACGCGCTGGTGTTCAGCTCCGACGGGCGCACCCTGGCCAGCGGCGGCGCCGACCACACCGTACGGCTGTGGAGCGTCGCCGACCCGCGCCGCGCCGGGCCGCTCAGCGCGCCGCTCCGCGGGCACCGGGGGCCCGTCAACGCGCTCGCGTTCAGCCCGGACGGGCGCACCCTCGCCAGCGGCAGCGACGACAGCACCGTACGGCTGTGGGACGTCGACACGCCCGAGCCGCTCACCACCCTTACGGGGCACACCGAGGCCCTGGTCTCGCTGACCTTCAGCCGGGACGGGCGGACCCTCGCCAGCGGCGGCAACGACAACACGGTGCGCCTGTGGAACGTCGCCAGCCCCGCCCACGCCGGGCCCATCGGGCGGTCGATGAGCCCGAACGCCCGCACCGGCAACTTCCTTTCCTTCAGCCCCAAGACCGACATGCTGGGGGTGTCCAGCGGCACCGACACCGTGCGGCTGTGGGACCTCGACGTCGACGAGGCCGTCCGCCGCGTCTGCGCCACGACCCGGGGCGTGCTCACCAAGGAGAAGTGGGAGGAGTACCTGCCCCGCCTCTCCTACGACCCGCCGTGTGACGGGTGACGCGTCCGGGCTCCCACGCGGCACGCCGCCTTGTTAGTCTTGGTTCAGCCCGATCGCTGGTGTATCCCCCGTCGCCAGCGATCGGGCGCTTTCGTGCCCGGCACCCTAGGGTGATCACGAAGGTGACCGTCCGAGGGATCGGAGCGCCCGTGACCCAGCAACCTGACGAGCGGCGCACCCGCAGCATCCGTGACAACCGCCGCCACCAGTGGGAGAAGGACCGGGCCCGGCAGCCGGAGGCCCTGCGCAGACGCACCGGGGCGACCGAGCGGGAGACCGGGCTCACCTCCCAGGACCTCGTCTTCCACGCCGCCTACCGGCGGGTCGAGGCGGACGGCGATCTCGCCGACGTCTTCGGGGTGCCCCCGGGAACTCCCCTACTGGAGCGCACCCACCGCACCCGGTGCGCCGTCGAGTGCTCCCCCCTCAGCCTCATCACGTCGTACCTGCGCCACGACCTGATCGCCGCCAACCCCGCCCTCCTGGACGCGGCCAACGAGCCGTGGCCGGGCGGCACGCAGAGCCAGTTGCACACGGTCGGCATCGAACTCGACCGCATCGAGGAGCGCCTCACCGCCCGCTCCCCGACCCCCGGCGAGACCCAGCGGCTCAGGCTCCCGCCCGGCACACCGGTCATCGCGCTCCGCAAGATCTCCTACGACGTCCAGGACCGCGTCGTCGACGTCACCGACGTGACGCTGCCCGGGGACCGGGTGGAGCTGCGCTTCACGACGCCGCTGGAGAGGTGGTGAGCGGCTCGGGCTCCGCGCCCTCGGGTGCCTCCGCCGCCGTCTCGTCGTCGTCCCGTGCCAGCGACGGGTCCGTCGCGCCCTCCGGCTTGATGCGGATGATGACGCCAGGGTAGGTGATGGCCGGGAGGATGTTGTGCCACAGGATGGCGACCCGGCCGCGCAGGTCGGTGCGCTTGGTGATGGCCTCCGAGACCAACTGCACGCCGGTGAAGGCGGAGACGATGAACTCGGCCGTCTCCTCCGAGTTCACCTGCGGCAGCACCTCGCCCGCCTCCTTGGCCTCCGTCAGCAGCCGCGCCACCAGGTCGAACCACTCGCCCCAGGGGTGCACGCCGTTCAGGAAGACGCCCTCGATCGACAGCCGGGTACCGGCGCGGGCGAGCGGGTCGTGGGCCAGGGAGTACGCGAACTGGTGGGTGATGTCCACCAGGGCCTGGAGCCGTGAACCGCTCTCCGGCACCCGCACCCGTGTGGTCTGTTCGTCCATGATCGCCTGGGCCAGCGACTCCTTGGACGGGAAGTGGAAGTACAGGGCGCCCTTGGTGACCTCGGCGCGGCGGAGGATCTCCGAGAGGGCGGCACGCTCGTAGCCGTAGTCGTCGAAGACGCTCGCCGCCGCCTCCACGATCGCGCGGCGCGTCTGGACAGCGCGGGCCTGCTTCGCCATTTCTCGTCCTCCACCGTCTCAAAGCTGTGCACCCGGGAGCTTACGCGACTACCCGGTTTGTTTTATCAGGAAACGATATTCGCTCCTTGCCGCCGACCCCCTCGACGTCTCGCGGGTTCCCACGGATATTCGTGACTTAAATCACACTATCGCGTCCCGCCATAAGAAACCGTTCGGCTGGTTTTTTGGCAGACTCCGTCTCCGAGAGCCTCCTCAAACGACCGCTCTTCACTGAGGGATACCGTATGACCGTGCTCAGTAGCGCCGTCCCGATCGTCACCGACCGGATCGTCCCGCCGCCGCAGATGACCATCCCTCAGCAGTACGTCCACCGCAGCGACGAGGCGGACGTGCTGCTCTCCCACTTCACCGCCGAGCGCGACGGCACCTTCCGGATAGCTGTGCGCTGGCCGCGCACCCACGCCCTGTTCGCACCCACCGGCGGCGGCCGGGGCAACCCGCTGCTGATGGCCGAGACCGTCCGCCAGTCCGGCGCCGTCGTCTCCCACGCGGTCTACGACGCCCCGCTCGACCAGCACTTCCTGCTGTGGAACCTGCGCTACGAGGTGCCCGACGACGTCTACGCCGCCGCCCTGCCGCTCTCCCCCACCGAGGCCGTCGTGCGCTGTGTCGACGTCCGGCTGCGCGGGCGCAAGCTGGCCGAGTTCGGGCTTGAGGTGAAGCTCTACCGGCGGTCCCTGCTGATCGGCCGCGGCGCCCTGCGCGCGACCTGTGTCACCGACGCCGCCTACCGCAGGCTGCGCCCGCCCCGGCCCCGGCCCCCCGCGACGGACCCGCTGCCCGCGCCCGTGCCGCCCGCCAGCGTCGGACGCGACCGCCCCGAGGACGTACTGATCGCCCCCACCGGCCGCCCCGGCGCCTGGTTACTGCGGGTCGACCGGGAGCACCCCGTCATCTTCGACAGCCAGTCCGACCACGTGCCCGGCCGCGCCCTCATCGAGGCGATGCGGCAGACGGCCACCGCGTTCACCGGCCGCGAGCGCGCCATCGCGCCCGCGCTGCACGCCGACTTCCACCACTACGTCGAACTCGACGCCCCCTGCGAACTCCTCGCCGAACCCGGCCCCACCGACCTCTCCCACGGCCGCACCTCGGTCCTCGTCACCCTGCGCCAGTCCGGCCAGACCGCCGCGACGGGCCTGGTCACCCTGGGCGCCGCCGACCGGGTGCCCGCGCCGTGACGGCCGACGGTCCCGTCGGCCCGGGCGGCGGCTCCCACGGGTCGACGGTCCCTGTGAGCGGGGGTGCGGGTTCCGCCGGGCAGGCCGTCCTCGTCAGCGGGGGCACCGGGTTCGTCGGTACGGCTGTGCTGCGTGCGCTGGCCGCCGACGCGCGGCTCGCCCCGGGCGCCGTCCGGGCGCTGGTGCGCCGGGTGCCCGCGCCGGAGCGGCGGGTCGCCGGGGTGACCTACCTGACCGGTGACCTCACCGACCCGCGCACCCTGCGCGGCACGTGCGACGGCGTACGGTCCCTGGTGCACTGCGCCTCCCTCATCAGCGGCGACGAGGCCGCCTGCACCGCCGTCAACGTCGACGGCACCCGGGCACTGCTGGCGGAGGCGGACCGGGCCGGGGTGCGGCGGACCGTCCAGCTCAGCACCACCGCCGTCTACGGCGCCGGACCCCACCGCGACCTGGCCGAGGACGCCGCGCCGACCGCGCCCGCCTCGCCCACCAGCCGGACCCGGCTGCTCGCCGAGAGCGCCGTGCGCGCCGCCGGAGGGGTCGTCGTCCGGCCGCCGCTCGTGTACGGGCCCGGTGACGTGTGGGTCGTGCCGCTCCTCGCCGAACTGCTGCGCCGGGTCCCCGCGTTGGTGGGCCACGGGCGGGCGCGGCTGTCCGTCGTCGCCGTGGCCGACCTCGGCCGGTTGCTCGCCACCCTCGCCCTCGACCCCGCCGCCGTACCGGAGGGGAGCGTGCACCACGCCGGGCATCCCGACCCCGTCACCCTGCGCGACCTGGTGCGGGAACTGGGGCGGACGGTGGGGCTGCCGGTGCCGGAGGACGGGCTCGACGTGGCGCCCTACCTGGAACGGCTGGCCGCGGTGCCGGGGCGGGCCAGCGCCCACCAGGCGCGGCTCCTCGCCGAGGACCGGTGGTACCGGTCGGACGTCTGGGCGCTTGCCGGGTGCCCGGTCGGCCCCGGCCTCGCGACCCGGCTGCGGGAGGCGGCGCCGTGGTACCGGGAGCGGCTCGCCGCCGCGGTGACGCCGGTCTAGGGGGCCTGGCCCGTCAGTCGCCGCCGCTCTCGTCGTACGGCTGGTCCGGCTCCGGCGTCGGCTCCGCCCGGATCACCCTCAGGAACGGGATCGGGCCGCCGTTCACGGGGTCCTCGGCGCGCTCGGGCGTGTAGGTGCCGGTGACCGTGAGCCAGGTGTCCGGTTGCAGCACCGGGGGAACGCCGCCCGTCAGCCCGACCTTGACCGGACGGGCGTCCGCCGCGCAGCAGTTGAGGGTCATGCGCACCAGGTACGGGGTGCCCGCGCCGTCCAGCGCCACGAACCCGGTGACCTCCACCGTGCGGCCCCGCAGGGTGCGGCCCCGGTCGTAGGCGGCGCGGCCCGCGTAGTCGGTCAGGCCGAGGCGCAGCGGGTCGGCGCCCTCGGGGAGGGCGGCGTAGCCGTGCGGTTCCTGGAGGGCCGTACCACTGTGCGTCGCGCTGTACGAGCCCAGCGCGGGCGGCGCTATGAGGATGAGGGTGAGCAGGGGAAGCAGCAGGAGCCAGGCGACCCGGGGCGCATGACCGTCAGGGGCGGCCTCCCGGCGGCCGTACCACACCGTCGCCACCGCCGCCGCGACGAGGACGGCGCCGCAGGCCAGCAGCAGCGGGCGCAGCCCCTCCCGCACGTACCGCAGGGCGAGGTCGGTGACGGCCGCGTGCGCCACCGCCGCGCCGAGCAGGAACAGCACCGCCGCCTGCGCGTGCCGGTTCACAGCAGCACCGCCCCGGTCAGCACCGACACCGCCACGGCGACGGCGAACGTGGCGGGCGCGAAGCGCAGCGCGAAGGCGCGGCCGAACGTGCCCGCCTGCATCGCGAACAGCTTCAGGTCGACCATCGGCCCCACCACCAGGAACGCCAGCCGCGCGGTCAGCGAGAACTGCGTCAGCGACGCCGCGACGAACGCGTCCGCCTCCGAGCAGATCGACAGCAGCACCGCCAGCACCGCGAGCGCCAGCACGGACACCACCGGATCACCGGCCGCCAGCCGCAGCCAGCCCTCCGGCACCACCGCCTTCAGCGTCGCCGCCGCGCCCGCCCCGACCACCAGGAAACCCCCCGCGTGCAGCACGTCATGCCGCACCGAACCCCAGAACGCCGCGCCCCTGCCCTGCCCCTCGTGGGCGTCCCGGGTCGGCAGCCGCAGCCACTCCGCGCGGCCCACCCGCTGCCACAGCCAGCCCATCACGCACGCCGCGACCAGCCCGGCGCCGAACCTGGCCAGCACCATCCGCGGCTCACCGGCGAACGCCACCGCCGTCGCCGTCAGCACCACCGGGTTGATCGCGGGCGCCGACAGCAGGAACGCCAGCGCCGCCGCCGGTCTCACCCCGCGCCGCACCAGCGCCCCCGCCACCGGCACCGACGCGCACTCACAGCCCGGCAGCACCGCGCCCGCCACGCCCGCCACCGGCACCGCCAGCGCCGTACGCCCCGGCAGGGCGCGGGCGAAGAACGACGGCGGCACGAACACCGCCAGCGCCGCCGACAGCAGCACCCCGAACACCAGGAACGGCAGCGCCTGCACCACCACCGCCACGAACACCGTCAGCCAGCTCTGCAGCACCGGCGCGGCCAGCGCCCGCCGCACCGGCGACTGGACCAGCAGCACCAGCAGCAGCGCGAGGACGAGCAGCAGGGAGGAGTCGACGCGCCGCTCCCCGCGCTGGGTTGCTTCCCGCTCGCTGACAGCCATGGTCCCGGCTCCTCCTGGATCGCCTCACCTCCCTTACGGCGGTCCACCGGCCGACGTTCAGTCAGCTCCTGGAACCATTGCCGCAGTTGGGGCAGTCTTTGCCGATGTGGGGAGCGTTCCGTATCAGGCAGGGCCGGGTGACACCGCCGCGCACATGGTGGTGTGCGGCGACGACGGGCTGGCGCACCGGCTCGCGGCCGAACTGCGCGGGGTCTACGGCGAGCAGGTGACGCTCGTCGTGCCGCCCTCCGGGCGCCGGGTGCGGCAGCCGGTGGTGGGCAGGGCGCGGGCCGCCTCCGCGGCGCTCCTCGACCGGATGGTCAGCGCCGCCGTCAGCCGGGCCGCGGGCACCAACGGCGCCGTCGTCCCGCCGGGCGAGGGCGCCGGGAACGAGCGGGTGCTGGAGGCCACCGAGCCCACCGAGGCCGTGCTCGCCGACGCGGGCGTGGAACGCGCCGCCGCGCTGGCCCTGGTGTACGACGACGACGAGACCAACATCCGCGCCGCGCTCACCGCCCGCCGCCTCAACCCCCGGCTGCGGCTGGTCCTGCGGCTGTACAACCGCCGCCTCGGCCAGCACATCGAAGCCCTGCTCGACCAGTCCGCCGCGCTCGCCACCGGCGACATGTCGGCGGCGGAACTCGACGCCTCCACCACCGTGCTCTCCGACGCCGACACCGCCGCGCCCGCGCTGGCCGCGACCGCCGTCGTCGGCACCAGCAAGGTCGTCCAGACCGACGGGCTGCTGCTGCGGGCGGTGGAGCGCACCCCGCCCGCGCCCGGCCAGGTCGCCGACCCCGGGCTGTGCACGCTGGCCCTGCTGTCGGCGACCAGCAGCGACCCGGCCGGTGCGGACGGCTCGGAGGGGAGCGGCGAGGGCGGGCCCCGGCTGCTGCCCGACGAGGACGAGATCGCCGCGGCCACCGGACGCGGCACGGTCGTCCTTGAGCAGGTCTCCTACACCGGCCCGCCGCAGTCGACGGGGCGCGGCCGGGGCGTCAGTGTCGTACCGCCCTTCGCCTCGCTGTTCTCGCGGCGGCTGCGCTGGTCGCTGGCGGGGCTCGCGGGCGCGGTGGGCGCGCTCACCGTGGCGCTGTCCCTGGTCACCGGCGACCACTTCCTGCACTCCGCCTACGAGACCCTGCTCGACCTGTTCTCCATCAACGACCCCGCCCTGAACGAGTCGCCGGGCCGTCAGGTCCTCCAACTCCTCGCGGGTCTCCTCGGACTGCTGCTGCTCCCCGTGCTGCTGGCCGCCGTACTGGAGGCGCTCGGCACCTTCCGCAGCGCCTCCGCCCTGCGCAAGCCGCCGCGCGGGCTCGCCGGGCACGTCGTGCTGCTCGGGCTCGGCAAGATCGGCACGCGGGTGCTGACCCGGCTGAAGGAACTCGACATCCCCGTGGTCTGCGTGGAGTCCGACGACGACGCCCGCGGTCTGGCCACCGCGCGGCGGCTGCGGGTGCCGGTCGTGCTCGGCGACGCCACCGAGGAAGGCGTCCTGGAGGCCGCCAAGATCCATCGTGCCCACTCCCTCCTCGCCCTGACGAGCGTCGACACCACCAACCTGGAGGCGGTGCTGTACGCCCGGTCGATCCGCCCCGACCTGCGCGTCGTGCTCCGCCTGTACGACGACGACTTCGCCACCGCCGTGTACCGCACCCTGCGGGCCGCGCACCCCGCGGCGCTCACCCGCAGCCGCAGCGTCACCCATCTCGCGGCGCCCGCGTTCGCCGGGGCGATGATGGGCCGCCAGGTGCTGGGCGCCATACCGGTCGAGCGGCGGGTGCTGGTCTTCGCCGCCCTCCAGGTGCGGGGCATCCCGCAGTTGGAGGGCAGGACCGTCGCCGACGCCTTCCGTGCCGGGCACTGGCGGGTGCTGGCCCTGGACGCGCTGGCCCCGGAGGACCGCCGCCCCGACCTGGCGAGCGCGCCGCCGCCCGACGCGCCCCGCGCCCACCCGCCCGCCTCCGGCCTGATCTGGGACCTCCCGTCCACCTACGTGCTGCGCGCCGAGGACCGCGTCGTCCTCGCCGCGACCCGCCAGGGCCTCGCCCAGCTAACGGGACGGCACCGGACGGCCCGCTGACGGGCGCGGGGCGCTCGGGCACACTGGCCGCATGGGCTTCGCCGTCGCCGTCACGCTTCCCGGGCTGGTGATCCTGCTCACCGCCATCGCCCTCGTCGACCAGTTGCTGCTGCACCTGGGCCGCGCCGGACTGCTGCCCTGGCGCAACGGCGCCCGGACCGGCCAGGTCTCCGCCACCGGCTTCGAGCAGTTGCACGGCGCGCTCTCCCCGGGCAAGCAGCACGAACTGAAGGAACGGCAGTCCGCGCTGCTGCTGCGCGACGACGACGAGGACGGGGCGCCGCCGCACCGCACGCGGGTGGACCTGGAGGGCGGGGTGGCGGTGGTCCGGCTGCCTCCCGCGTCCCCCGGACCCTCCGCGTCTCCCGTGCCTCCTGTGCCTCCCGCGTCCCCAGCACCCTGACGTGTCAGGGTGCTCAGCCCCGCGCGGCGGCCGTCCTGCCCAGGTGCCGCTCGGCGAACTCCAGCTCAAGGCGGACCTGCTTGATCCGCTCGTCGACGACCAGTGAGCCGTGCCCGGCGTCGTACCGGTACACCTCGTGGACGGCGTCGCGGGCCTGGAGGCGCTTGACGTAGTTCTCGATCTGGCGGATGGGACAGCGCGGGTCGTTGACCCCGGCGGAGATGTAGACCGGCGCCTTGACCTGGTCGACGTAGGTCAGCGGCGACGACGCCTCGAACCGCTCGGGGACCTCCTCGGGGGTGCCGCCGAGGAGCGTGCGGTCCATGGCCTTCAGCGCCTCCATCTCGTCGTGGTACGCGGTGACGTAGTCCGCGACCGGGACGACGGCGATGCCCAGCGCCCACGCCTCGGGCTGGGTACCGAGGCCGAGCAGGGTGAGGTAGCCGCCCCAGGAACCGCCGGTGAGGACCAGCCGCTCGGGGTCGGCGAGCCCGGAGCTGACCGCCCACTCCCGCACCGCCGCGATGTCCTCCAGCTCGATCAGACCGACCCGGTGCTTCAGCGCGTCCGTCCACGCGCGTCCGTACCCGGTGGAGCCGCGGTAGTTGACGCGGACCACCGCGTACCCGTGGTCCACCCAGGCGGCCGGGCCCGCGGCGAAGGAGTCGCTGTCGTGCCAGGTCGGGCCGCCGTGGATGTCGAACACCGTCGGCAGCGGTCCGCTCGCGCCCGCGGGCCGCTGCACCAGCGCGTGGATCCGGCCGCCCGGACCCTCCACCCACACGTCCTCCACCGGCACCGAGCCCGGTGACCGCATCCCCGGCGGGTCGAGCACCACACGGCCGGTCGTGGAGCGCACCGCCGACGGCTCGGCCGCCGACGACCACAGGTACTCCACGCTGCCGTCCGGACGGGCCGTCGCCCCCGACACCGTGCCGGGCGGGGTGTCGATCCGCTCCAGCGCGCCCGCCGCCAGGTCGTAGCGGAACAGCTCGCTGCGGGCCTCGAAGCCGTGCACGATCAGCAGGCCCGAGCCGTCCGGGTACCACTCGGCGCTCACGTCGCCGGGCAGGTCCAGGGCGAGGTCCGTCTCCGTGCCCGTCGCCACGTCCCACACCAGGGGCTCCCAACGGCCCCGCCGCTGGTGCCCGATGAGCAGCCGGGTGTCGCCCTCGACCGGCGCGAAGCCCAGCACCTCAAGGCCCAGCTCGACCGCGCCGCCCTTGGTGTCGTCCAGCTCCGCCACCGCCGTACCGTCCGGGCGGAGCACGCGCAGCGCCGAGTGCATCGCGTCGCCGTGCTCGGTGTGCTCGATCGCGATCAGCGAGCCGTCGTACGACAGACCGCCGACGCCCGCCGACTCACGGTGCCGGTAGATCTCCACCGGGGCCTCGCCCGCGCGGGCCAGGTGGATCGTCGTACCGTCCTCGTCCGTGGAGCGGCCCACCACCGCCGTGCGGCCGTCACGGGCGAGGGCGAGGCCCGCCGGGTAGGACGCGTCGAGGCCGGGCACCGCCAGCTCGTCGGGGCCGCCCGCGAAGGGCTGGCGGCGCCAGACGCCGAACTCGTCGCCGTCCTTGTCGTCGAACCACCAGATCCACGCGCCGTCCGGGGAGAGCACGCCGTCCGTCGTGCCGTTCGGCCGGTCGGTCACCTGGCGCTGCTCGCCCGTGGCGCGGTCCCACGCGTACAGCTCGTACGTGCCCGTCGCGTTCGACACGAACAGGGAGCGGTCCGGTGCGTCCTCCGCCCAGTCGGGCAGGGACACCCGGGGCGCCCGGAACCGCTTCTCCCAGTCGGGCACCTCCTCCCGCTGTCCGTCTGGTCCGACCGGTCCGTCGTGCCTCGCCTGCCCCTCCTGCCCGCTCGATCCGTACTCTTCCCGCTGGTCCGGCGCCGCCGCCCCGTTGCTCTCAGTCATGACCCCATACTGCCCGCACCGACCGACACCCCGCTGGCGAGACCCCCAGCCTGTGGAAAACTCCCACAGCGGACCACCCCGTCACACCCACCCTGTGGATAACTTCTTCACACTCTCCGGGCATCCCCGTACCCCGCGGCCCGCTCCCGAGCCCTCGCCCCGTACCGTTGAGGCGTGTACCGGTTTCTGCTGACGCCCCGCTGGTGGGGGATCAACGTCTTCGTCCTGCTCGCCATCCCCTTCTGTGTGTTCATGGGGTCCTGGCAGCTCGGCCGGTTCGAGGAGCGCGTCGACAACCACCGCGGCGCCAGCCAGGAGACCGCCGCCGACCAGCACAAGGCGGCCCGCCCGCTCGCCGAGCTGCTGCCCGTGGACAAGGAGACCTCCGGCGACCGCACCACGGCCACCGGCAGGTACGCCGACCAGTTCCTCGTCCCCGACCGGGACCTCGACGGCAAGCGCGGCTACTACGTCCTGACCATGCTGCGCACCGACTCCGGCAAGGCCCTCCCGGTCGTCCGCGGCTGGCTCCCCGGCACCGCCGACCCGGCGCAGGCCCCCGCCCCGCCGACCGGCGAGACCACCGTCACCGGCGCGCTCCAGGCGTCCGAGAACCCGGGTGAGAACGGCGTCAGCGGGCGCGGCGGCCTGCCCACCGGCCAGACCGCCGCGATCAGCACGGCCTCGCTGGTCAACCTCGTGCCGTACGACCTCTACGACGCCTGGGTCACCCTCGACGAGGCGGACTCCGGCATGACGGCCGTCCCCGCGACGGCGCCCCAGGACACCGGCCTCGACCTCAAGGCGTTCCAGAACCTCGGCTACACCGGGGAGTGGTTCGTCTTCGCGGGCTTCGTCGTCTTCATGTGGTTCCGGCTGTTCCGCCGCGAGGTGGAGTTCGCCAGGGACGCGGAGCTGGGCCTGATACCGGAGGAACCAGCGGAACCAGAGAAGGAACAGGGCCAGGGCCCGCAGTCGGAGACGACGGTCACCGTCTGACGCGACCGGCGCCGTCTCAGACGGTCGGCAGCACCCCGGTCCTGAACACCGTCCCGGCGCAGGCGTTGGAGACCGTCGCGGACACCGCGGGCGCCCCGGCCACCGACGTGTACGACACCGTCACGCTGCCGTCCGCCGTGCCCTCCGCCCCCAGCAACTGCGTGGCCGTCCCGGTGTCACCGCCGGTGGAGCTGCCCTGGGTGCCGGTGCTCTGCGTCGGGCTCGGGTCGGCCGACGGGTCGGTGCCGCCGGTCTCGCCGCCGGTGTCACCACCGGTGCCGCCGCTGGAACTGCCGCCGTTGCTGGGGCAGGTCTCGGAGGGCACCCAGGCGAACTTCACCTCGTAGGCGTCCCCCGACTTCAGCAGCAGCGAGGAGACCTCCAGGGACGGGTCGGGCAGGTTGCCCGCCGCGTCGCCCGCGGTGTGGCTGACCACGCTGATCCGCGTGGCGTCGGCGGCGCCCTGCGCGAGGGTGTCGACGGTGCCCGGGGCGTCGACGGTGCAGCCGTTGCCGGAGATGTTGGTGATCCGGAAGGTGCCGTAGACCGCGCCCACGGAGTCGGGCGGGTCGACCGAGGAGGTGCTGTTGAGCTGGGCCGAGGTGCACGCGGGCGTGTCGGCCTCGGTGCTCGCCGAGGGGCCCGTGCTGCCGCTGGGTCCGTCGCCGCCGCTGCCGCCGCTGTTCTTGGCGCCCTGGTCGGAGCCGCCACCGCCCTGGTTCTCGGTCTGCCCGGACGATCCGCCGGTGCCCTCGGAGCCGCCCTTGTCCTTGCCCTCGCTCGCCCCGCCCTGCGCCTCGGAGCCGTGCCCGGCGATGGAGGGGTTGGCGTCGCCGCCGGAGGAGTTGGAGACGTGCAGTACGGCGGGGATGGCGGTGCCGACGAACAGCGCGGCGGCGGCGAGCCCGACGGCGGCCTGCCGCTTGCGGGCGCGGCGCGCGGGCACGGCACGGCGCAGGTGCTCCAGCGTGCCGTCGCTGGGCTCGATCTCCCGTACGGCCTGCTGGAGCATCCGCCGCAGCGCCAGCTCGTCGGAGAGCAGGTCGTCCGCGATCAGCTCGTCCGAAGCCAGCTCGGCTGAGGTCAGCCCGTCAGAACCGGGCGCGGGGTGCTTCTCGGATCGCTGGTCATGGGGGCCGTGGTTCACAGTTCGGTTCCCGGTGTGCGTGTCCTGCTGCTGCGGCTCATCATCTCCCCGGCCCGGCGGCACGGGCCGCACCGGACGATCGTCGTCGTGCCGCTCGCTCATGCCGAGGCCCCCATGGCGACCCGCAGGGCCGCGATCCCGCGGGAGCCGTACGCCTTCACCGAGCCCAGCGATATGCCGAGCGTCTCGGCGACCTGGGCCTCGGTCATGTCCGCGAAGTAGCGCAGCACGAGCACCTCGCGCTGGCGGCGCTGGAGCCCCTTCATCGCCCGGATGAGGGAGTCGCGCTCCAACTGGTCGTACGCGCCCTCCTCGGCGCTCGCCATGTCCGGCATCGGCTTGGACAGCAGCTTCAGCCCGAGGATGCGGCGGCGCAGCGCGGAGCGGGAGAGGTTGACGACCGTCTGCCGCAGATAGGCCAGGGTCTTCTCCGGGTCGCGGACGCGTTTGCGCGCGGAGTGGACGCGGATGAACGCCTCCTGGACGACGTCCTCGCAGGACGCGGTGTCGTCGAGGAGGAGGGCCGCGAGGCCGAGCAGGGAGCGGTAGTGGGCGCGGTAGGTCTCGGTGAGGTGGTCGACCGTCGTACCGACGGCCGCGGCCTCGACCTGGTCGGCACCGTCACGCTGGCTTGGGATGCGGGCGGGCCGCGCTGCGGGCATCGGCGCGATCACCGGTAGGCCGCCGGGCGCGCCGGCCAGGCCGGGACGGAAGGGCCTGGGGGCGGGCCGGAGTGCCGTGCCGCGCGTCGCCGCTGTGTAGTCGAGTACCTCTGCCACGTCTGTTGGACACGTCTCCCCCCGTAGGGGTTGTACGCGCCAGGCGTCACTTTCCCGCCGGACGACTCACCCGGCGCCGTTGTGGTGGAAGTCGCCCTTGTCGTCGTTCTCGCGTCAGGCAGCACGACCGACGGTGTGTCACTTGCCCTCATGCGTCCCGCTCTTCCCCTATGTCCAGTGAAACGGGCGTCCCCACGCCCGCGAGCACGGCGTCCCCACGCCGTGTAGAGCACGTCCTCAGGCCCCGGAAGGGCGTCCGCAAAGACGCTTCCCGCCAGCCGCGCGGTTGCGGAGGGCGGGGAGCAAATACTCAAACGCCAAGGGGGTTCGGTTCAAGTGGTCCGGACCACCAACCGGATCACATGTGGCCCACACTTGTCATGCCCAGATGATCTTACGCATCGATCCGGACATGGCCAGGTGTTAACCGGCCACCGCGGCGGCGTACCGCGTCCGGACGCCCTCGGCGGCGGACCGCACCCGGGACGCCCTCACATCCGTTCCGCCGCGACCAGTTCCGCGATCTGCGCGGTGTTGAGGGCCGCGCCTTTGCGTACGTTGTCCCCGCAGACGAAGAGTTCGAGCGCCGTGGGGTCGTCGAGGGCCCGCCGCACCCGGCCCACCCAGGTCGGGTCGGTGCCCACGACGTCGGCGGGGGTGGGGAACTCCCCGGCGGCCGGGTCGTCGCACAGCACCACGCCGGGCGCGGTGGCGAGGATTTCGCGGGCCCGGTCCACCGTGACCTCGCCCTCGAAGCGGGCGTGGACGGTCAGCGAGTGCCCGGTGACGACGGGGACCCGTACACACGTGACGGCGACGGGCAGGCCAGGCAGCGAGAGAATCTTCCTGGACTCGTCGCGGACCTTCATCTCCTCCGACGACCAGCCGTCCTCGCGCAGCGACCCGGCCCACGGTACGACGTTCAGCGCGACGGGCTCGGGGAACGGCCCGGTGTTGTCGCCGACGGCCCGCCGTACGTCACCGGGGCTGGTCCCCAGTTCCGTCCCGGCGACGAGGGCGATCTGCTGCCGCAGGGTCTCCACCCCGGCGCGTCCGGCCCCGCTCACCGCCTGGTACGAGGAGACGACCAGCTCGCGCAGCCCGAACTCGGCGTGCAGCGCGCCCAGGGCGACGATCATCGACAGGGTGGTGCAGTTCGGGCTGGCGACGATGGAGCGCGGCCGGTTGCGGAGGGCGTGCGGATTGACCTCGGGCACGACCAGCGGCACCTCGGGGTCCATCCGGAAGGCGCCGGAGTTGTCGACGACCACCGCGCCCTTGGCGGCGGCGATGGGCGCCCAGTGCGCGGAGACCTCGTCGGGGACGTCGAACATGGCGATGTCGACGCCGTCGAGAGCCTCCTCGCTCAGCGCCACCACCTCGACCTCGGCACCGCGCACGGCCAGCTTGCGGCCAGCCGAGCGCGGCGACGCGATCAGGCGGATCTCGCCCCAGATGTCCGCGTGCTGGGACAGGATCTGGAGCATGACGGTGCCGACGGCCCCGGTCGCTCCCACGACCGCGAGCGTCGGTCGGCCGGTCATCGCCCGGTGCCTCCGTAGACGACGGCCTCGTCGCTGTCGGAGTCGAGCCCGAAGGCGGTGTGCACGGCGCGGACGGCCTCGTTGACGTCGTCGGCGCGGGTGACGACCGAGATGCGGATCTCGGAGGTCGAGATCAGCTCGATGTTCACCCCCGCGTCGCTGAGCGCCTCGAAGAACGCGGCGGTGACGCCCGGGTTGGTCTTCATACCCGCCCCGACCAGCGAGATCTTGCCGATCTGGTCGTCGTACCGGAGCGAGTCGAAGCCGATGCCGGCCCGGTTCTTCTCCAGGGCGTCGATGGCCTTGCGGCCCTCGGTCTTGGGCAGGGTGAAGGAAATATCGGTCAGCCCTGTCGAGGCGGCCGACACGTTCTGCACGACCATGTCGATGTTGATCTCGGCGTCGGCGATCGTGCGGAAGATGGCGGCAGCCTCGCCCGGCTTGTCCGGCACACCGACGACCGTGATCTTGGCCTCGGAGGTGTCGTGCGCGACACCGGAGATGATGGCCTGCTCCACCTGCTGTTCCCCTCGCGTAATCGGCTCACTGCTGACCCAGGTGCCCTGGAGCCCACTGAAGCTGGACCGGACGTGGATCGGGATGTTGTACCGGCGGGCGTACTCCACACACCGGTGGAGCAGCACCTTGGACCCCGAGGCGGCCAGCTCCAGCATGTCCTCGAACGAGATCCAGTCGATCTTCCGCGCCTTCTTCACCACGCGCGGGTCGGCGGTGAAGACGCCGTCGACGTCGGTGTAGATCTCGCAGACCTCCGCGTCGAGGGCGGCGGCCAGCGCGACGGCGGTGGTGTCGGACCCACCGCGGCCCAGCGTGGTGATGTCCTTCTTGTCCTGCGAGACGCCCTGGAAACCGGCGACGATGGCGATGTTGCCCTCGTCCACCGAGGCCCGGATGCGGCCCGGTGTGACGTCGATGATCCGGGCTTTGTTGTGGACCGAGTCGGTGATGACCCCGGCCTGGCTGCCGGTGAACGACTGGGCGTTGTGCCCCAGGTTTTTGATCGCCATGGCCAGCAGGGCCATGGAGATCCGCTCTCCGGCGGTCAGCAGCATGTCGAGTTCCCGCCCGGCAGGCATCGGGGAAACCTGCTCGGCGAGATCGATCAGCTCGTCCGTCGTGTCGCCCATCGCGGAAACGACGGCGACCACCTGGTTGCCGTTCTTCTTCGCTTCCACGATCCGCTTGGCGACGCGCTTGATGCCCTCGGCATCGGCTACGGAGGAGCCTCCGTACTTCTGCACGACAAGGCCCACGTGCGCTCCTCGCTCAATCCGTCTCTTTCCGCACGTACGTAGATGTACTGCGGTCGGCTCAGTCTATCGAGCACCCGAAATTCACCCTCCCGGTACCACATGGCGAGACGTCCCGCTCACCCTGCGATCACCGTGGGTTCCTCTCAGTTGCCCGGGGTGCTCGCCTTGGCACATGCCCATCGGGGGCGGGGGCATCCGCAAAGTGGGGGAGGTCACCTTGCCTACGTGGCGAAGTCCTTCAGCGGCTCGGTGTCGAGGGTGAAGCCCACGGGCTCCGGAAGCGCCACCTCGGCGCCGAACGGCTTGTTCACCTTCGACGACCATGAGTACGTCCGCCGTCTCGGACCAATCACCGTGTTCTGTCAGGAACCCGAACGGAGCGAGCACCCCGTCCGGGCGCGCCCGCCCCTTGCGGTACCGCTCGACCTTCACACCACGGTCCCCGTAAAGCCACAGCTCAGGCCGGTGCTGCATGGTGAGCCGCTGCAACCAGGCGATGATGTGATCGTGCTTGTCGTCGGTCACCGGCTTGACCTGGACCTTCCCTTTGAGGAACTCCAGCCGCACGGTCTCCGGAGCATGGCGTTCCAGTTCCTCGAACTCCTCGACGGACATCTGCGGCTGGTGCTCGGTCCTGGGGGTCATGGCGTCGCCTCCTCGGCACCATGGTGCCGTGCGGCAGGATCAGGGGCGCTCGACGCGGATGTGTCGACGGTTCGCTGCCTCGGTGAGGGCGCGGATGTCGCCCGGGTCGTCGGTGATGATCGGCACCCCGCCGTAGGCGATGGACGCGAGGACGACGCTGGCGTCGATGACGTCCGAGGTCTTGCCCTCCTGGCACAGCACCGCCGCCGCCCTCGCCAGACTCTCGGTGAAGGACAGCACCTCACAGCCCCGCAGCACACGGTGGAGAGCAGCCGCCTTCGGACGGGAGTCCCACCCCTGGGCGAGGACACCCGCCGGGACGAGCGGGGTGCTCCCCCTGTCGAGCAGACGGAGGTGCCGCCGGAGGAAGCGCTGGTCGTTCTTGACGGCAGCGATCAGGGCACCGGTGTCGTAGACGACGTGGCTCATGCGCTCCGGCGCTCCTCTCGCGTCTCACCGAAGAGGTCGTCGACCCACGCGTCGGCCTCCGCCAGTTCCTCGGACGTGGGCCATCCGTGCTCCTCGAAGTGCTCCTCCATCGCCCGCCGCCCCTCACGGAGGCGGCGACGCTTGCCGAGGTACTCCTCCAGTGCCCGGCTGACCACTGCCGAGATCTGCTCGTCCTCCTCTTCGGCGCACCGCCGCAGGGCCTCTCCGAGGGCGGCATCCACACTCACGCTGAACTTCACCTTCTCCGCCATATTACGAACGTAATCCGCCGCTTGGGCTGCGGCAACAGCGCCTCGCCGCCGCCCCCCGTCACGGGCGGAACGTGGCCGGGATCGCCCTCTTCTCCTCCTCTTCGATCTCCTTGCGGCACTCGACGCAGATGCCCCTCACCAGCCACACCGTGCGTTCGTCCTGGCCGCAGAAGCCGCAGGCCATCAGGGCACGGGTGACTCGGCCGCCGGTCGGGCGGGGCGTGGCGGTCTTGTCGGTTCGCTTCGGGGGCATCTTGGTCTCCAGTCGGTTGCGGGCGAGTCCGCCCGGGTTGGTCACGGTCGCGGGCAGCCCTTCAGCGCCATACGCCGGTCCGCCGCCCGCAGCTCTACGAGGGTCAGGTGGGCGATGCTGGGCTCGTCGGGGGTGGGTTCCGGCTCCGGCTGCTGTGCGGGCTCGGGCTTCGGCTCGGGCTCCTCCGCGCGGGCCAGGCCGGGGGCGTGGTTCCTCGTCACGTCCTTGCCGTGGCGCTCCCGCGTGAACTCCGCCCACCACTCCTCTGACCTGGGCGTACGCGACCAGTACGTGCGCGTCACCCAGCGCATGGTGTTGTCGTCGAGGGTGATGTGTTCCTTGATCCAGCGCAGGTGACCGGCGTCGATGAGCTGGTTCAGCGCGGTGCGGATGGCCTGTTGGCCATACCGGGGGTGTTCGTCCGCGAGCACCTTGTGGGCCATCGAGTGGCCCTCGTCGAGGTGGTCGACGAAGACGGCTACCTCGCGGGCGCGGAGGCTCAGGTGTGCGAACACCGGGTCCGCGTGCGGGTCTTCGTCACCCGTTGAGCGTTTCCCGTACCCCGTTTTGGCCATGGGGTGGGACGGGGAGGGAAGGACGGGATTAGGGTAGGCGTAAGCCACCATCGATGAGGGTTCCATTCGATGTGTAGGTCCAGGCCCCGGAGCCGGTGTTGGCGCACCGACCGGGGCCGATCTATTGCCGCGAACCTAGAGCGGCTTTACGTTCCGAAGCAAGTCGAGCACGGAACGTCACCCTTTCGAGCTACGAGCCTTCAACTCACGTACAGGCTTGGTTAGTTGGTTGGATTTCAACCAAACCAACCACCCAAAAACCCATGGGAAGGGCTCGGTTCCCGGAGCTCAAGCTCCGGGCTGAACTGCGGCGACGAACGCCTTCCAGGCGGGGGCGGTGATGGTTATCTCCGGGCCGGTGGGGTTCTTGGAGTCGCGGATGTGGGTGGTGGTGCGGGTTTCGAGGGCTACTTCGACGCAGGCACCGCCCTCGCCATCGCTGTGGGTCGACTTCAACCACTTCAGCTCGTCGTTCACTGGTCCGCCACCATCCGCTCGATGAAGTGCGCCGACTCGTACGGGTCGAGGGCCATGCCGCGGATCATGCTAAGCCGTTCGATCTGCGCGCTCACGATTTTCGGATCAGCGGTTAGCTGGCTGACCGAGGGCGCTTCCGTGTAGGCCAGCCGCTCGTGGTCCTTCGTCTCCAGCAGCACCATCTCACCGTGCAGTGCGGCGGTCGTGGCCCGCTTGTACGGAAGCACGTGGATCGAGACGTTGCGCAGCCTGCCCACGCTCAACAGGTGCAGGAGCTGGTTCTCATCCACGTACGAGCCACGTAGGGCTGCCTCGTACAGGATGTAGCTGCACGCCACCATCGGCTTACGGGTGTGGATCTGCTGGCGTTCCACTCGGGCCTTGACCCGCTGCTCAACCGTCTCGTCGTCAAGGGTCGGGACGTGATCCCCGATCAACAACCGTGCGTACGCCTCCGTTTGCAGCGGCCCGGGGATGAGCAAGGGCTCGTACCACCAGAGGCTGATGGCCTCCTTCTCTCGGTCCATGAAGTCCTGGGCCCGCGCGGGGAACTTCTCCCTCTGGAGGTACTCCTTCGCCGCGCTCAGTAAGCCCTCCGCCCGGCACAACTCGTCCGCTACGTCGAGCACTCGCGACGTGGGCATCCGTACTCCCTGCTCCATGGACTTGATGGTGTCCGGGGAGTAGTTGGAAGCGGCAGCGAGTTCCTCGCGGCTCACATTCGCCTTCGTGCGCCAGCGCTTCAACTGGTTGCCGCCGTAGCGCCACGCAGCCGGGGACGAGTGGGAGTTGCACTGGACTGACACTGCGCGCACCTCCGACCGATACACCCCGGCGTGTATCACCCGGGTCACTACCGAGCGTAGCCCGCACCGGACACCGTGTGACCATGAACAACGTGATTCACGCGCCCGACTGGGTGCCCGCCTCCGGTCACCAACTGCGCGTCACCGGCGTGTACTCCGACGCCGTACGGATCGAGGGTGTGCGTGGGGAGGTCGTCGCCGAGCGGCTGATCGAAGCGACGGACGGGGACGCCGGGCCCGTCGTGTGTGAGGTGAGCGGGTTCCGGTGGATGTACTTCCTGCTCGCGCCCGGCGAGGTGCGGCGGCACTCGTGGCCGCTCGGCGTGCAGCAGTTCGGCGGGCGCGGCGCGCGGACCGTCACCTACATCGGCATCCCCGCGCTCGACGGCAACACCTGGCCCCTGCGGTGGTACAGCGAACCGACGGCCACCGCGCCGTACGTCGATCCGGAGCACCTGCGCCAGGCGACGACCCTCACCGAGAGGGAGGCGCGGCGGGGTACGGCCTGACCGTCATGTCGCGCAGGTGGTAGCCCGCGACGTACGCCTCGGTCGCCGTGCGCGCCGCCTGCCTGCGGGACTCCCAGTCGGCGTCTGGGGATCAGCGCTCGCCTTTACTGGGGAGCCGAAGAGCGGAGGCCCAGGGGGCCTGCGATTTCTTCTGCCATGACCGCGCCCGCTTCGATCTCCAGGGTGTCGTCGCCCATGCCCTGGTCGGTGTCCAGGCCGTCCAGTTCCGCGAGGGGCTGGTTGAGGCGGACGTGGGCCAGGACCGAGTGGAGGGCGCGGAGGGTGGCGGAGGCCGTGGAGCCCCAGTTGGAGAAGTAGGAGAACTGCCACCACCACAGGGCCTCCGTGGTGCGGCCCGCGCGGTAGTGGACCATGCCGTGGCGGAGGTCGGCGATCACGTCGGCCAGGTCGTCGGAGATGCGGGCCGGGACCGGGGCCTTGCGGGGCTCGTACGGGTCGAAGACCTCGGAGTAGACGTCGACCGGTTCGAGGAGGCGGGCGAGGTTCTCGCGGAGGCTGTCCACGTCCTGCTCCGGGCCCGGGTCGGGCTCGTAGCGGTCGTCGGGGACGATGTCCTCGTGGGCGCCGAGGCGACCACCCGCCAGGAGGAGCTGGGAGACCTCAAGGAGGAGGAAGGGGACCGCCGAGTCCGGTTCGTCGCCCTTCGCGACCTCCGTCACGGCGACCAGGAAGCTGCCGATCTGGTCCGCGATCTGGACCGCGAAGTCGTCGGGGTTCTGGTTCTTCGCGTGCAGCGTGGCGTCAGACATCTAGGAGTCGTCTCCCCTCGAAGGCGCGGCCGAGGGTGACCTCGTCCGCGTATTCCAGGTCGCCGCCCACCGGGAGGCCGCTGGCCAGGCGGGTGACCTTCAGGCCCATGGGCTTGATCATGCGGGCGAGGTACGTCGCTGTCGCCTCGCCCTCCAGGTTCGGGTCCGTCGCCAGGATGAGTTCCGTGACGGTCCCGTCGGCCAACCGCGCGAGAAGTTCCCGTATCCGCAGGTCGTCCGGGCCGACGCCCTCGATCGGGCTGATCGCGCCGCCCAGGACGTGGTACCGGCCCCGGAACTCACGCGTGCGCTCGATCGCGACGACGTCCTTCGGCTCCTCCACGACGCAGATCACCGAGGCGTCGCGGCGGGCGTCACGGCAGATGCCGCACAGTTCCTCCTGCGCGACGTTGCCGCAGGTCGCGCAGAAGCGGACCTTCGCCTTCACTTCCATCAGTGCCTGGGCGAGCCGCCGTACGTCCGTCGGTTCCGCCTGGAGGATGTGGAAGGCGATCCGCTGCGCGCTCTTGGGACCGACGCCGGGCAGCCGCCCCAGTTCGTCGATGAGGTCCTGGACCACGCCTTCGTACAACGGACTGCCGTCCCTTCCACTGGTCTTTCGGTACGTACGGTAGTTGGCCCGCGCCCGCTTAGAAAGGCAGGCCCGGGATACCGCCGCCGCCCAGGCCCTGGGCCAGCGGGCCGAGCTTCTGCTGCTGGAGCGCCTGCGCGTTCTCGTTGGCGGCGTGGACGGCGGCGACGATCAGGTCCGCGAGGGTCTCGGTGTCCTCCGGGTCCACCGCCTTCGGGTCGATCGCGAGGGCGCGCAGCTCTCCGGCGCCGGTCACCGTGGCCTTCACCAGGCCGCCGCCCGCCTGACCGTCGACCTCGGTCCGCGCCAGTTCCTCCTGCGCCTTCGCCAGGTCCTGCTGCATCTTCTGGGCCTGCTGAAGCAACTGCTGCATGTTGGGCTGGCCACCACCGGGGATCACGATCGGCTCCCTCGCCTTCGGGTCGTCCTGTCCTGCGTACTTCCTGCCTACTTCCTGGGTCGAGCCTACGTGGTCCTTGCGGGGCTCGCCCCGCCACTCTTTCGAGTGAGTCTCGGGTGTGGCCTATACCTGATCAACGCCCTCTTCCGGGCGGAAAAGCGGTGATACCGGCGTCTTCGCCACCCATTGGGCGGTAGGAAGGGTCCCACGTACGTGCCGGACACACCGGACACCGTTGACTTTTTGACCAGTAGGGAGTGCCGGGTGGGTCAGCCGGAGATGCAGCCCGAGAGGCCGCCGCGGGACGGGCGGGACGAGGGTGCGGCCGGGCTGCGGCCGGGCGATCTGGCCGGGCGGGCGTTTCCGCTCGGTGACTGGGGGGAGCCCGCGGAGCGGCTGGACGAGCTGTACCGGTGGGTGGAGCGGGGGGCGCTCCAGACCGTGGCCTGGTACCTCGTCGGGCGGGTGTGGAAGCGGCGGTGTGCGCGGGCGCTGCGGGGTGGGGCCGCGGGTGGGGGTGTCGTGGGGGCCGTGTTGCCGTTGCTGGATCTGGCGGGGGTGCTGGGTGGGGCGGCGGTGTGGGGGTATCTGGCGCTGGTGGTGGCGGGGGCGTGTGTGGGGGTGGACCGGTTCTTCGGGGTGACGTCCGGGTGGATGCGGGACGTGGCCACGGCGCAGGCGGTGCAGCGGCGGTTGCTGGCGTTGCAGTTCGACTGGGCGGCGGAGAGTGTGCGGGAGGTGTTGGGGCCCGCGGAGGGGACGGCGGGGGAGGCGGCGGAGCGGTGTCTTGGGGTGTTGCGGCGGTTCTCGGAGGACGTGGGGGAGTTGGTGCGGGGGGAGACGGGGGACTGGGTGGTGGAGTTTCGGGTGGGGGGAGCTGTGCCGTGGGGGGTGCGGGTGGGGGGTGGGGCTGCCTGTGCTTGTGGGGGGCGGGAGGCCGGGGTGGGGGTGGGGCGGTTCTCTTTGCCGACGTCCGGGAACGGGGCTCGGCCCAACATGCCTCGGCAGCGGCCGCCGGAGCCGCGGTGAGCCTGGCGGCTGGCCTGGGGGTTCTTGGTGCCCGGCGTTAGTGGGGGGCGTTGCGCGCTCCGGCGCCGACCGGAGCCGTCGGTGTGCGCTGGCCGGGGGTGGGGCGCGGAGCCCGGCGCTGCGGGGTGCCGCTGCGCCCACCCGTGCCGCCCCAGCGGCACGACTGCCCGCAGCTAGGAAGGCTTACGGCTGCCCGCAGCCAGGAAGGGGCGCGACCGCCCGCGGCTGAGACGGAAGCCGCTGCCCGTAGCTACGGCGGCGCGGCTGCTCGCCGCTCGCCGCACCTCCGTCACCGCTTGCGGTACGTCAGCCGCTCCCCCGTGCTCGTGTTCACCCGCTCCAGGCCGCCGTCCGGGAGCAGGGTGACCTGGGTGGCCTCGCCGGGGCTGCACGCGGTGGCCGGTTCTCCGACGGTGACCGTGGAGGGGCCGATGCGCAGGGGGCCGTCGGGGTCCTCCGGTGCCGCGGTCAGGGTCGCCTCGAACACGCAGTGGTAGTTGCCGCCGCCCTCTATGGGGCCGTCCGCGACCAGGCTCAGCACCGTGTCGCCGACCTCGCCCTGGCGGAGGGTGAGACGGCGGGGGTGGGTACCGGCCGCGTTGTCGATCGTCGTCGTCCAGGTGCCGAGGTAGGCGGTGGGGACCGCGCCCTCGTCGTCGGCGGGGGAGGGGGAGGCCGAGTCGGACGGGGTGGGCGAAGGGGCCTCGGAGGTCGGGGTCGGGTCCGTCGTCGCGGAGCGGGTGGGGTCCGCCGTCGTGCTGGACTGGTCGTCGCCCCGGCTCATCAGCGCGTACACCGATCCCCCGGCCGCCAGCGCCACCACCAGCGCGACCGTGACGAGCAGCGCGGTGGTACGGCTGTTGCGGCGCGGCGGCTCGTCCGGCGTGCCGTAGGGCGCGGTGACCATGGGGCCGACGGGCGGCGGGCCGTACGGCGGGGTGGAGCCGTAGGCGTGCTGGGGGGCGTGGGGGTAGCCGTAGGCCGGGGGGTGCGGGTGGCCGTACGCCGCGGGCTGCTGGGCGGGCGGGGGCGGCGGGGGCGCGGCCGTGGCGCCCGGTCCCACGACGATCGTGGGGAGGCGGTCGGTGGGGGCGCTGTCGCCGTGCGGCCGGTCGGGCGCGGCGCCCTCGTCGGCGGTGGGGGCGTGCTCGGGGGACGGCACCGGGCCGCCCGCGCGAGGGGCGGTCGCCCCTTCCGGCGCCTCCGTCTCCAGCAGCCGCACCGCGTGCCGTCCGAGCTGGGCGACGAGGGCGCCCGGCAGCCACGGTTCGCGGGAGCGGCCGTCGGCGAGGGTGTCCTCGGCGCCGGTGCGTTCCAGGATCTCGGCGAGGGTGGGGCGGGCGGCGGGGTCCTTGCGCAGGCACTCCTCGACGAGTTCGAGCAGGCCCTCGGGGACCGTGCCGAGGTCGGGGTCCCCCTGGGCGATGCGGAACATCAGCGCGTGCACCCCGCTGTCGGCGCCGCCGAAGGGCAGCAGGCCGGTCGCCGCGTACGCCAGGACCGAGCCGAGGCAGAAGACGTCGCAGGCCGGGGTGATGCGGTCGCCGCGCACCTGTTCCGGCGCCATGAAGCCGGGCGAGCCGACCAGCGCGCCGGTGCGGGTGAGGCCGCCGTCGGTCACCGTCTCCAGGGCCCGCGCGATCCCGAAGTCGATGACGCGGGGACCGTCGATGGTGACGAGCACGTTGGACGGCTTGAGGTCCCGGTGCACGATCCCGGCGGCGTGGATGTCGGTCAGCGCCTGCGCCAGCCCGGCCGCGAGGATGCGCACCGAGCGCTCGGGCAGCGGACCGTGGTCCCGGCTGACGACCTGCTGGAGGCTGGGCCCGGCGACGTAGCCGGTGGCGACCCAGGGCACGGCGGCCTCGGTGTCGGCGTCCAGGACGGGCGCGGTCCAGGCGCCGCCGACCCGCTGCGCGGCCCGCACCTCCTGCCGGAAGCGGGCCCGGAACTCCTCCTGCGCGGCCAGTTCACGCCGGACC
This sequence comes from Streptomyces flavalbus, assembly GCF_042674625.1. Lineage (NCBI taxonomy): Bacteria > Bacillati > Actinomycetota > Actinomycetes > Kitasatosporales > Streptomycetaceae > Streptomyces > Streptomyces flavalbus. The sequence goes on along the minus strand of NZ_JBHTEB010000001.1, from coordinate 4,356,546 downwards.
AGCTTCACGGCGACCGTGCGTCCCCGGTCGGAACGGGCCAGGTAGACCTGCCCCATGCCCCCGGCGCCGAGCCGCGCCAGCAACCGGTACGCGCCAATCCGCTCCGGCTCCCCGGGCCCCAGCTTCTCCATGCCGCACCGCCCTCCCCCTCCGTACACCCCCGCCTTGACGTGAGAATAGTGCGGCGGCGCGGGCGATCGGACGCGGTGCCTGCACGGTTCCGTAACGGCCCGCCACGCACGCCCCGCGCGTCCCCACCTCCACGGTTCCGCACCGCCCGCCACGCACGCCCCGCGCGTCCCCACCTCCACGGTTCCGCACCGGCCCGCCACACCCGTCCACCCGGCCCCGGTCGTCGACAACCTGTCGCGTATTCCCCCACCCCGCGCAACAGGACGCCGATACCGCTTCCGCATCGCGGACATCTACCCTCGCCCGCATGACCCCTCAGCCAGCGCCCGAGGTCGGCGCCGCAGTGAAGGCCGCGGACCGCGCGCACGTGTTCCACTCCTGGTCCGCGCAGGAACTCATCGACCCGCTCGCCGTCGCGGGCGCGGAGGGCTCCCGCTTCTGGGACTACGACGGCAACCGCTACCTGGACTTCACCAGCGGGCTCGTCTACACCAACATCGGCTACCAGCACCCCAAGGTCGTCGCCGCGATCCAGGAGCAGGCCGCGCGGATGACGACCTTCGCGCCCGCCTTCGCGATCGAGGCGCGGTCGGAGGCGGCCCGGCTGATCGCCGAGCGCACCCCCGGCGACCTGGACAGGATCTTCTTCACCAACGGCGGCGCGGACGCCGTGGAGCACGCCCTACGCATGGCCCGGCTGCACACCGGCCGCCCCAAGGTGCTCTCCGCGTACCGCTCCTACCACGGCGGCACCCAGCAGGCCATCAACGTCACCGGCGACCCGCGCCGCTGGGCCAACGACAGCGGCACCGCGGGCGTGGTGCACTTCTGGGCGCCGTTCCTCTACCGCTCCCGCTTCTACGCCGAGACCGAGGAGCAGGAGTGCGCGCGGGCGCTCGAACACCTGGAGACGACGATCGCCTTCGAGGGGCCGCAGACCGTCGCCGCGGTCATCCTGGAGACGATCCCGGGAACGGCGGGGATCATGGTGCCGCCGCCGGGCTATCTGACCGGGGTGCGGGAGATCTGCGACAAGTACGGCGTCGTCCTCGTGCTCGACGAGGTGATGGCCGGGTTCGGGCGGACGGGTGAGTGGTTCGCGGCCGACCTGTACGGCGTCACGCCCGACCTCATGACCTTCGCCAAGGGCGTGAACTCCGGGTACGTGCCGCTCGGCGGTGTCGCCATCTCCGGCGCGATCGCGGAGACGTTCGCGCGGCGGCCGTACCCGGGCGGGCTGACGTACTCCGGGCACCCGCTGGCCTGCGCCGCCGCCGTCGCCACGATCAACGTGATGGCGGAGGAGGGCGTCGTGGAGAACGCCGCCCGGCTCGGCGCCGACGTCCTCGGACCGGCGCTGCGCGAGCTGGCCGAGCGGCACCCGAGCGTCGGCGACGTGCGCGGCGTCGGCATGTTCTGGGCGCTGGAGCTGGTGCGCAGCCGGGAGACCCGGGAGCCGCTGGTGCCGTACAACGCGACCGGGGAGGCCAACGCCCCGATGGCGGCGTTCGCGGCGGCGGCCAAGGCGGGCGGGATCTGGCCGTTCGTGAACATGAACCGCACGCATGTCGTCCCGCCGTGCAACGTCACCGAGGCCGAGCTGAAGGAGGGCCTCGCGGCGCTGGACGCGGCGCTCTCGGTGGCCGACGAGTACACGGAGTGAGACGGCGACCACAGGGAGCAATACGTCGGTAACGGGCAAACCGTCGTCGTCGTGAACGCGTAAGGTGGCGTGCTCGAAGACCTGAACGAAACGAGCACGCCATCGCGCGCGACGAGGGGAGACACCCCACCATGCCCGGCACCCCCGGCAACGGCGCCGTGACCCGCAGCACCCTGCGCCAGCAGATCGCGGACGCGCTACGGGACGAGGTGCTGGCCGGACGGCTCCAGCCGGGGCAGGAGTTCACGGTCAAGGAGATCGCGGAGCAGTACGGCGTCTCGGCCACGCCGGTCCGCGAGGCGCTCGTCGACCTGTCCGCGCAGGGGCTCCTGGAGGCGGACCAGCACCGCGGCTTCCACGTCCGCGAGTACTCCGTCACCGACTTCCGCAGCCTCGTCGAGGCCCGCAGCCTGGTCATCGACGGGATGTTCCACGCGCTCGGCCGCGGGCAGGGCGCCGTCGGCCAGGACCCCGGGGACCCGCGCACCGCCGCCGCGCTGGCGGGCGTACGGCGGCGCGGCGAGGAGGCGCAGCGCGCGGCGCGGTGCGGCGACCTGACCGTGCTGATCGGCTATGACCTGCGGTTCTGGCGTGAGTTGAGCGCCCTGTTCGGCAACACGTACCTCGTGGACTTCCTGCACCGGCTGCGCGTGCAGTCCTGGGTGTGCACCGTGCAGCGGCTGCGGCGGCTGACCGATCTGCGCGGACGGCTGTGGGCCGGGCACACCGAACTCGTCGACGCGCTGGTGCTCCGCGATATGGAGCGGGCCCGCGCGGTGATCGCCGAGTGCAACGCGCACGCGCTCTCCCTCGTCGAGGAACTGGCGAACGACTGAGGCCTCACCCAGGAACCGGCGAACGGCTGAGGAGCGTTTCCAGTCGTGGGGCGGTGCGGTGCGGGTATGGGACCTGCACGAGGGGAGCCGACCCCCTGCCGTACCGACTACCCTTCCCTGACCACCGTCTTCGCGAGGAGCCTCTTTTGGCCTGTGACCTGTGGCTGGTACCGCTCGTCGACGTGTTGTGCCACACGCCCGACAACCCGTTCGCCGAGGAACTCGCGCAATACAACAAGGTCCTGGCGGAGGCCGGGCTGCCACCGGTGCCGGTCTACCAGTACATGCCGGGGCTCTCCGGTGACGTCGCCCCGGTCGCCGGGTTCGACTACGACGCGCTGCACTTCCTGCGCCGCGCCTACCTGTTGCAGGTCTGCGGACTGCCGGTGACGCCGGTGGACGCGCTCGGCGGTGACTACGAGCAGTTGCTGGAGATGTTCGAGGCGACGGCGCAGCAGTCCCACCTCGTCTGGCACTACGACCACGCGGGCGCGTACGTGCCCGTCGACTTCCCGCACCCGCTCTCCAACGACGAACTCCTCGCGGGCGGCGGCCCGTTGGGCTCCTCGCAGGCCCTGCTGCGGGAACTGGAGCTGGTGGCCCCGTCGATCGGCATCGACCCGGCCAACCCCCCGGCGGCCCCCGACGCCCCGCACGCCCCCACCGCGCTGGAGGAACCCGCCGTACCCGCGCCCTACGACCCCAGCCCGTTCGCCCGCGAGCGGCACGTCTGGCTGGGCCTGCACGCGGCGGCGACGCGCAGCCTGGCGCAGGGCTCGATGATCGTCTTCAGCTGACCAGGGCCATGCCGCGGAGATCGCCGGGCGGGCGAACCCCGGCCGCGCACAGAGCCGACCGGGGCTACCTCATGGACGTGCGGGGACCGCACGGACTCCGGGACCTACGGGGACCGCACGGACTCCGGGGCCTACAGGAACGAGTTGATCTCGATCGTCTCGTCGCGGCCCGGACCCACGCCGATCGCGGAGATCGGGGCGCCGGACATCTCCTCCAGGGCCTTCACGTACGCCTGCGCGTTCTTCGGCAGGTCGGCGAAGGACTTCGCGCCGGTGATGTCCTCGGACCAGCCCGGCAGCGTCTCGTAGACCGGCTTGGCGTGGTGGAAGTCCGACTGCGAGTACGGCAGCTCCTCGACGCGCTTGCCGTCGATCTCGTACGCGACGCAGACCGGGATCTGCTCCCAGCCGGTGAGCACGTCGAGCTTGGTGAGGAAGAAGTCCGTCAGGCCGTTCACGCGGGTCGCGTAGCGGGCGATGACCGCGTCGAACCAGCCGCAGCGGCGGTCCCGGCCGGTCGTCACGCCCCGCTCGCCGCCGATCCGGCGCAGCGCCTCGCCGTCCTCGTCGAACAGCTCCGTCGGGAACGGGCCCGCGCCGACGCGGGTGGTGTACGCCTTCAGGATGCCGATGACGCGGCTGATCTTCGTCGGCCCGACGCCGGTGCCCGTGCAGGCGCCGCCCGCGGTCGGGTTGGAGGAGGTGACGAAGGGGTACGTGCCGTGGTCGATGTCGAGGAGCGTGCCCTGGCCGCCCTCGAAGAGGACGACCTTGTCCTGCTCCAGGGCCTGGTTGAGGACGAGCACGGTGTCGGCGACGTACGGGCGGAGCTGCTCCGCGTAGCCCAGCAGCTCCTCCACGACCTGGTCCACGGCGATCGCGCGGCGGTTGTAGAGCTTGGTGAGGAGCTGGTTCTTGACGTCGAGGGCCGCCTCCACCTTCTGGGTGAGGATCGACTCGTCGTACAGGTCCTGCACCCGGATGCCGACGCGGTTGATCTTGTCCGCGTACGTCGGTCCGATGCCGCGCCCGGTCGTGCCGATCTTCCGCTTGCCGAGGAAGCGCTCCGTCACCTTGTCGACGGTGACGTTGTACGGCGTGATGATGTGCGCGTTGCCGCTGAGGAGGAGTTTGGAGGTGTCGACGCCGCGGTCGTTCAGTCCGCTCAGCTCGGAGAGCAGGACCGACGGGTCGACGACGACGCCGTTGCCGATGACCGGCGTGCAGCCGGGGGACAGGATTCCGGAAGGGAGGAGGTGGAGGGCGTACTTCTGATCGCCCACGACCACCGTGTGGCCAGCGTTGTTACCGCCCTGGTAACGCACCACGTAGTCCACCGAGCCACCGAGCAGGTCGGTGGCCTTTCCCTTGCCTTCGTCACCCCACTGAGCACCGAGCAGCACAAGTGCGGGCACGCGCGTACACCCCTTCCGGGCGGGGCATGTCCAAGGTCGGGGGCGTACACGGCACGGAGCGTGCCCTGTACCCCGGCAACCCTCGTCGGCCACCGACGGCCGTCGTCGGCCGTGTACCCGTCAGACCCGGATGCCCCGGAAATAGACGAAGCCCCTGGCGCAATCGCGATAGGGGCTCTTGCACAAAGATGCTACCCGAGGAAGCGAGGCATGACCGAGGTGGCGACCCCCGACCAGTTGCTGGTGCTCATCGATCCGGTCGCCCGACGGGCCGACGGCGAGTCCGTACGGATCGCGAAGGACGTACTCAGCGCGGGTGCCACCGCCAAGGTGAGCCTGCCCGAGGGGCCCGAGGAATTCGCCCGCGCGCTACGGCGGCGCGGCTCCCGGCGGCCCGTCCTCGTCGGGGACGACCGGGCGCTGCTGCGGGCGGTGTCCGTGCTGCACCGGCACCGCGAGCTGACCGGGTGCGCGCTGTCCGTGGTGCCGGTCGGGCGGGCGCTGGGGCTGGCCCGGTCGCTGGGCGTGCCGACCGGGGCGGTGGCGGCGGCGCGGGCCGTCCTGGACGGGGCCGAGCGGCGCCTGGACCTGCTGGTGGACGACAGTGACGGGGTGGTGCTCGGGACGGTGGGCATCCCGCCGCTCGGGCCGCGGCAGCAGGACGCCTCAGCGGAGGCGAAGGAGGCCGAGGGGGACCCGGTCGCCGGGGCGGTGGGCCACCCGAGCCTGGTCGCCCGGCCCTGGCTGCGGCACTGCCAGTCCCTCGTGCGCACCCTCGTCCCCGCCCGCCCGTCGCGCGGTACGGCGCCCGAGCCGGGCCCGGCGCGGCTGCGGGTGGAGGTCGACGGGGTGACGCTGGTCGACCTGGACCAGCCCGTGCAGGGCGTCTCCCTCACGCCGGGCGCGCTGGGGGTCGCGGCCGTCGAGGTGCGCCCGGCGTCGGTGGGCGCGGAGGCGTCGCCGCTGCGCGCGGAGGGCCGGACGGTGACCGTGTCGGGCGCCCACTTCCGCTACCGCGCGGACGCGGTGGTCTCGGGCCCGGTACGGACCCGGACGTGGACGGTGCGGGAGGGGGCGTGGGGGTTGATGCTGCCGGTGGCGGCGGGGTGACGTACGGGTCCGCACGTCGGTGAGCCCTCACCGGTCGCCGAAGAGCGTCTCCCGGTGGGCGCGCCAGCGCTCCATCATGCCCTCGACCTCCGTCTCGACGAACTCGAAGAACGCGAGGGTCTCGCTGAGGCGGCGGCCCGCCGGGCTGTCCGGGCCGAGGCTGGTGACGCCGTCGCGGACGGCGTCCTCCCACCGCTTGAGGATCGCGCCGCGGTTGGTCAGGGACTCGTACCACTGGTCGCTGTGCACCCGGTACCGCTCCCGCCGTGACCCCGGCTCGCGCTCCCGTGAGACCAGGTGGACCTGGGCGAGGTAGCGCACCGCTCCGGAGACGGCGGCGGGGCTGACCTTGAGCTGTTCGCCCAGTTCGGCGGAGGTCAGGACGCCGGTGTCGGAGGCGAGCAGCGCCGTGAAGACGCGGGCGGGCATCCGCGGGATACCGGCCTCCACGAGCTGGGCGGCGAAGTGCTCGACGAACCTCGACAGGGACTCCGCGTCCGGGCCCAACGCCTCCGTATCCGCCATGGCCGCATCATCTCCCCAGGTCGTACGCCTGCCCCCAAGTGTACGGGCGATTTATACGGTTCCTTAACTTCACAAGTTTGTGAAGATGACGGTACGTTCGGACCATGACCAAGGCCATCACCGTCTCCGGACTCCACAAGTCCTTCGGGCGGACACACGCGCTGGACGGACTCGACCTGGACGTCGAGACCGGCGAGGTCCACGGCTTCCTCGGCCCCAACGGCGCCGGGAAGTCCACCACGATCCGGGTCCTGCTGGGCCTGCTGCGCGCCGACTCCGGCGCCGCCCAGGTGCTCGGCCACGACCCGTGGGCCGACGCGGTCGAACTGCACCGCCGCCTCGCCTACGTCCCCGGCGACGTCGAACTGTGGCCCAACCTCACCGGCGGCGAGGCCATCGACCTGCTCGCCCGGCTGCGCGGCGGCCTGAACAAGCAGCGCCGGGCCGACCTGATCGAGCGCTTCGACCTGGACCCGACCAAGAAGGGCCGCGCCTACTCCAAGGGCAACCGGCAGAAGGTCGCCATCGTCGCCGCGCTCGCCTCCGACGCCGAACTGCTGCTGCTCGACGAGCCGACGGCGGGCCTCGACCCGCTGATGGAGGTCGTCTTCCAGGACGTCATCGTCGAGGCCAAGGCCGCCGGGAAGACCGTCCTGCTCTCCAGCCACATCCTGGCCCAGGTCGAGAAGCTCGCCGACCGGGTGAGCATCATCCGGCTCGGCAAGGCCGTGCAGTCCGGCACCCTCACCGAGATGCGGCACCTGACCCGCACCACCATCGAGGCGGAGACGGTACGCCCCGCCGACGGCCTCGACGCCCTCCCCGGCGTGCACAACTTCCAGACCGTCGACGGCCGGGTCCGCTTCGACGTCGACGGCGCCCAGGTCGACGGCGCGGTCCGCAAGCTCACCGAGTTCGGCATCCGCAGCCTGATCAGCCACCCGCCGACCCTGGAGGAGCTGATGCTGCGCCACTACGGCGACGAACTCGCCGCCAACGGACACGGCGGCGCGTCCGCCGACACCCGCTCCGCCGACGGGGCCGTGCGATGAGCACCTCGACCGCGACCCCCGCCGCCGAGGCGCCCACCCGGCCGGTGACCGGCGGCAACGCCCTCGCCGGGACCGGCACCCTGATCCGGTTCGCGCTGCGCCGGGACCGGGTCCGGCTGCCGGTGTGGATCCTCGCGCTGTTCCTCGGCACCGCGATGACGGCGCAGAACTTCAAGACCCTCTACCCGGACGCCGAGGACCGCGCCAACATCGCCGACAGCATGGGCAGCCCCGCCGGGCTCGCCCTGTCCGGCCCGCGCCACTACCTCGACGACTACACCTTCGGCTCCATGCTGGGCCACCAGATGATCGGCTTCACGGCCGTCCTCGTCGGCCTGATGAGCGTCCTGGTCATCACCCGGCACACCCGCGCCGAGGAGGAGACCAACCGCGCCGAGCTGCTGCGCTCCACCGTCGTCGGACGGCACGCGCACCTCGCCGCCGCGCTGTCGGTCGCCGTCCTCGCCAACCTCGCCCTCGCCCTGCTGTTCGCCCTCGCGCTGCCCGGCCTCGGCATCGACGGCGTCGACGCCGCCGGATCGCTGCTCTTCGGCGCCGACCACGCCGCCGTCGGCATCGTCTTCGCCGCCGTCGCCACGGTCACCGTGCAGTTCACGGCGCACACCCGGGGCGCGAGCGGCATGGCGATGGCGGTCATCGGCGTGGCGTACGTACTGCGCGCGGCGGGCGACAGCGGCTCCAGCAGCGCGCTGTCCTGGCTCTCCCCCATCGGCTGGGCGCAGCGCACCTACCCCTACGTGGACGACAACTGGGCGCCACTGCTGCTCTGCGTGGCGCTCGCCGTGGGCTGCGCGGCGACGGGGTTCGTGCTGTCCACCCGACGGGACGTCGGCGCCGGACTGCGCCCGGAGAAGCTGGGCAGCCCGGTCGCCTCCGACGCGCTCGCGACCCCGCTCGGCTTCGCGCTGCGGCTGCACCGGGGGATGCTGGTCGGCTTCGGCGTCGGCCTGTTCCTGATGGGCGCGATGTACGGCTCGATCCTCGGGGACGCCGAGGACATGCTGAAGGACGTCGACCAGATCCAGGACGCCCTGGACCGCATCGGCGGCGCCACCATCGCCGAGTCGTTCGCGTCGATGGTGATGGTCGTGATCACGGTGGTGGCGGCGGTGTACGTCGTCATGGCGGCGCTGCGCCCCCGCTCCGAGGAGACCGCTGGCCGCGCCGAACCGCTCCTCGCCACGGGCCTGTCCCGCACCCACTGGGTCGGCGCCCACCTGGCGGTGGCGATGGGCGGCGGCACGCTGGTGCTGCTGCTCGCCGGGCTCGGCTTCGGCATCTCCGGCGCGGCGTCCCTCGGTGACGCCGGGATGCTGTGGGAGCTGGTGGGCGCGGCCGTCGCCTACGCGCCCGCGCTGTGGGTGACCGTCGGGGTCGCGGTGGTGCTGTTCGGCTGGTTCCCGGGGGCCAGCTCGGTGGCGTGGGTGGTGCCGGTGTACGCCTTCGTCGTCGGCTACCTCGGGCAGATCCTCCAGTTCCCGGACTGGATGAACAACCTCTCGCCCTTCGGCCACGTCCCGCAGCTCCCCGCCGAGGAGATGTCCTGGACGCCGATGCTGTCGCTGACGCTGGTCGCGGCGGGCCTGGTGTGGCTGGGTCTGGCGGGCTTCCGACGCCGTGACCTGGAGACGAAGTAGCACCGTCGTCCTTCGCCACGGAACCTCCGGCGGCCCGCGCACGTCCCTACCGGGTATGGGAGAACGTGCGCGGGCCGCGGGAGGCTGCCTGCTCGGCGTCGTGGGCGCGGCCACCGGCCTGGCGCTGTGGTCGTGGGACTTCCGGGGCCGCTTCTTCCGCTTCGAGCAGTCCCCCGACTGGAGCGTCCTCTACGCCGAGCTGCCGCTGGCCGTCCTGGGCGGCACCGCCCTGGCCCTCGCCGCCTGGGCCCTGACCCGCCGCCTCGCCCTCAGACGGAGACGCTGAGCCCTTCGAGCCCCCGGATCACGAAGTTCGGCTTCCGCGTCGGCTCCTCGACGAGCGCGAGGGTCGGCGCCTTGCTGAGCAGGGCGCTCATCGACGCGGCCAGCTCGATACGGGCGAGGGGCGCGCCGATGCAGTAGTGAATCCCGGCGCTGAAGGAGATGTGCGGGTTGTCCACCCGGCCGAGGTCGAGCGTCTCCGGCTCCCGGAACACGTCCGGATCGTGGTTGGCGGCCCCGAAGAGCATGGCGATCTCGGCCCCGCGCGGAATGGTGACCCCGTCGATCTCGATCTCGTCCAGCACCCACCGCTCGAAGAGCTGGAGCGGGGTGTCGTACCGCATCAGCTCCTCGACGGCACTGGGCACGAGGGAGTGGTCGGCACGCAGGGCGGCGAGCTGCCCGGGGTTGCGGAACAGGGCGTACCACCCGTTGACGGTGGCGTTGACGGTCGCCTCGTGCCCCGCGTTCAGCAGCAGCACGCACGTGGAGATCATCTCCTGCTCGGTGAGCCGGTCCCCTTCGTCGTGCGCCGCGATGAGCCCGGAGATGAGGTCCTCGCCGGGTTCCTCGCGCCGTACGGCGATCAGGTCCCGCAGGTAGTCGGTGAACTCGACGGAGGCCCGCACGGCGTTGGCCGCCGTCTCCTCGGACGGGTTCAGCTCGTACATCCCGCAGATATCCGCCGACCAGGGCCGCAGCGGCGCCCGGTCGCTCTCCGGAATACCCAGCATCTCCGCGATGACGGCGACGGGCAGCGGCTCGGCGACGTCGGTGAGCAGGTCCCCGCCGCCCGCCTCGACGAGCCGGTCCACCAGCTCCCCGGCCAGCCGGGTCACGTACGGCTTCAGCCGCTCCACCGTGCGCGGCGTGAACGCCTTCGACACCAGTCGCCGGATGCGGGTGTGGTCCGGCGGTTCCAGGTCCAGCATCCCGTGGTCGTTGAGCGTGTGGAACGGCTCCTGCTCGGGGGGCGGCGGGGTCCGCCCGAACTCCTCGTCCGTGAACCGGTGCCGGTACGTCCGCCCCAGCCGCCGTTCCCGCAACAGCGCCGAGACGTCAGCGTGCCGCGGCACCAGCCACTGATCGGTGGCCTCGAAGTACCGCACCCTCCCCCCAGCCCGCAGCTCGGCGTAGGCGGGGTAGGGGTCGTCGACGAACGCGGGGTCCCAGGGGTCGAAGGCAGCCATGAACGGACGTTAGCCGCACGTCCCCCCTGGTGACCAGGGGGAACTTCGCTCAGGTCCTGGTGAGGGTGCAGGTGCCGTCCGTGCAGGTGCGGCGGAGGCGGCCTTGGGTGATGGTCTGGGTGAGGCCGATCAGCCAGCAGGTGGGGCAGCCGCGGAAGGCCGGCAGGGCCAGCGGGGCCGCCAGCAGGGTGAGCGGGCCGAGGGTGGGGACGAGGGCGATCGAGCCGACGACCAGGCCGACGCCGAGGGCGCCGCGTGCCAGGTGGCGGGGGACGGACTTGCTGGCGTGGTTCACGACTGGTGGGTCCGTTCCAGTGAGTGGCGTAGCGCCGCGCGCGCTCGGTGCAGGCGCGACTTCATCGCGGCGGTGCTGAGGCCCAGACACCGGGCGACGGTGCTGCCGGGCAGGCCCTGGACGTCCCGCATGACCAGGACCTGGCGCTGGTCTCGGGGGAGCGCGCTGACCGCGGTCGCGATCCGCTCCACCTCCCACCTGCGCAGCGCCTCCTCCTCGGCGGACGCCTCCGGTTCCGCCGTCACCTCGTCGCTCCGCGACGCGAGCAGCCGTAGCTGCCGGAGGCATTCGTTCCGCACGATCCGGAACATCCACGAGGCGAGCGCGCCGGTCGCCCGGAGCGTGCCGATCTTCCGGTACAGGATGATCAACGCCTCCTGCGCCGCGTCCTCCGCGTCCTGCGGTGACGCGCACAGCGACAGGGCGAACCTGCGCACGTGGGGCTGTGACTCCATGACGACGGTCGTGAGCGACGTGACGTCGCCGTCCTGCGCCGCCCTGATCAGCCGGTCGTCGGGCCAACGGAAGCGCCGCGTCACGAGCTACGGCCCTTCTTCCAGCGCCGCGCGAGGTGCGCCCCGCACGCGGCCACCAACACCACGCCGATCACTATGCCGCCAACGACCATGGGGTCCCTCCTGCGTTCCGTCGGCCCACGCGGCCGGTCCACGGACAAGAGGCGGGCCGTGCGGAAAAGGATTCACCTCCTGGGGTCGTGGTGTGGTGTCAGCTCACCGCGGCGTGACCAGCCGCGCCTCGTACGCGAACACCGCCGCCTGCGTGCGGTCCCGCAGGCCCAGCTTCACCAGGACCCGGCTCACGTGGGTCTTGATCGTCGACTCCGCCACCACCAGCCGCTCCGCGATCTCCGCGTTCGACAGGCCCTGCGCGATCAGCACCAGCACCTCCGTCTCCCGCTCGGTGAGGTCGCCGTAGGCCGCCTGGGCCGTCGCCGGGATGCGGGGGGTGTCGGAGGAGAGCTTGGCGAACTCCGTGATCAGGCGTCGGGTGACCGACGGGGCCAGGAGCGCCTCGCCCGAGGCCACCACCCGTACGCCCTCCGCGAGTTGGCGGGCCGACGCGTCCTTCAGGAGGAAGCCCGAGGCCCCGGCACGTAGGGCCTGGTAGACGTACTCGTCGAGGTCGAACGTGGTCAGCACCAGCACCTTCGCCGTGCCGTCCGACGCCGCGATCTCGCGCGTCGCCTCGATGCCGTTCAGGTCCGGCATCCGGATGTCCATCAGAACCACGTCCGGACCCAGCTCCCGTACCCGCTCCACCGCCTCGCGCCCGTTCACCGCCTCGCCGACGACCTCGATGTCCGGCATCGCGTTCAACAACACGGAGAAGCCCTCGCGCACCATCATCTGGTCGTCCGCGATCAGCACGCGGATCGGTGTCATGCCTCGTCCTCGCTCACCGTCACCGTGGCGACCGGCAGGAACACCGTCACCTCGTAGCCGCCCTCGGGCGTCGGCGCCGCCGTCATCTCACCGCCCAGCATCGACACCCGCTCCCGCATCCCGGTGATGCCGTGCCCCGCGCCCGGCGACGGCTTCACCAACGACGGCGCCGGTGGCGGGGTGTTGAGCACCCGCAGGCCCAGCCCGCCGAGGACGTAGCCGATCTCCACGCGGGCGCTCGCGCCGGGCGCGTGGCGCAGGGTGTTGCTCAGCGCCTCCTGCACGATCCGGTACGCCGACAGCTCCACCCCCTGCGGCAGCTCCCGCACCGCGCCGGTCACCACCTTCTCCACCGCCAGGCCCGCGTCCCGCACGTTGGCGAGGAGGGCGTCCAGGTCGGCCAGCGTGGGTTGCGGGGCGTCGGGGGCCTCGTAGTCCTCGGCGCGTACGACGCCCAGGACCCGGCGCAGCTCCGTCAGCGCCGCCACCGCGTTCTCCCGGATCGTGGCGAACGCCCGCTCCAGCTCCGGCGGCGGGTTCTCCACCCGGTACGGTGCCGCCTCCGCCTGGATCGCCACGACCGACATGTGGTGCGCGACCACGTCGTGCAGCTCACGGGCGATCGTCGTCCGCTCCTCAAGCAGGGTGCGCCGGGACCGCTCGTGCGCGGTCACCGTCAGCTGCGCGGTCACCTCGCGCTCCGCCGTACGCCGGATGTGCCACACCGTCACCGCCAGCAGCGACAGCGCCGACACCACCAGCATCGGCGCCGTGTTGGTGCCGAGGTGCCCCCAGCCGAACACCGTCTCCGCGACGAAGCCGTACGCCGCCGTCAGCACCCACATCCACCCCGCCGTACGCGGCCGGGTCCGTATCGCCACCACCGTCAGCACCGTCAGGTGGGAGGCGAAACTGCCGGGCAGCCAGGGCCAGTCGTTCCAGGTGGTGCCGACCACGGCGACCGCCGCCGTCGACGCGAAGGACAGCCACAGGGCGCCCACGGGCCGGACCAGCGTCACCAGCACCGGCACCAGCGCGAGGAACCCGCACAGCACCGCCACGACGGGATCGGCGCTGTTGGCCCACGCGATGAGCATCGCCAGCACCCCGGCCGCCGTCACCAGCGCGTGCGGGAGCAGTCCGGCCTGCCTCCGCAGCCTGTCGGGCAGCCGCCTGACCAGCGGTCCGTCGGTCTCCCTGCGCGGCAGCGGGCGGTACGCGAAGGCGTCGTCGAAGAGGTCCTGCCGCAGGCCCCGCAAGGCATCCATGGCCAGCCGGAACTCGGGGCTGCGCGCAACCCCGCCGCCCGGTGGCGTCATCCCCGTCTGGGTGGTCGTCGTCTCGGTCACGGTACGACGGTAGGCCCGGACCCGCGGTCCGGTCGTCACCAGTGAGACGGGTCCTTCCGGGTCCGTCTCAGGTACTACCAGGCCAACTGCGCTATCTCCTCCGCCACCACCGCGCACGCGTCCGCCGCGGGGTCGATCAGCGGGAAGTGGCCGACGTCCTCCAGCAGCGTCAGGCCGACGACCTCGCCCGCCTTCGCCGCCGCGTCCGCGTAGGACTCGCTGACGGCGGGTGGCACCACCACGTCCGTGCGGCCCTGGACGAGGGTGGTGGCGATGCCGGTGGGCAGGAGCAGCGCCGGGTCGGCGTACGGGCGGCGGGCCTCGAACTCCGTACCCGGACCCAGCAGTTGGCCCGCCGCGCCGCCGCAGACCGCGAGCTTCTCCGCCACCTCCAGGTCCGCGATCGGGGCCAGCGCGACGACCCCGCGCAGGGGTGCGGGCCGGTCGGTGCGCCAGGGGGCGTCGGCGGGCAGCAGGTGCCGGGCCGCCGCCCACAGGGCGAGGTGCCCGCCCGCGGAGTGCCCGGTGAGGACCGTACGGCGCGGGTCGGCGCCCGGTACCGCCTGCCGGGCCAGCGCGGGCAACGCGTCCAGCGCGGCGGCGACGTCGTCGAACGTCTCCGGCCACCGCCCGGCGGCGCCGTCCTCCGTACCGCCGCGCCGGTACTCCACGGTGGCCACCGCGAACCCCCGTCGCGCCAGGAAGTCCGCGAACGGCGTGACGTGCCGCCGGTCGTACGCCGCCCGCCAGGCGCCGCCGTGCAGGACGACGACCAGCGGCACGACGGCGCCCTCGGGGACGCCGCCGCGCGGGAGGTAGAAGTCCACCACCTGGTCCGGATGGTCGCCGTACGCCGCCGTACCGTCCGGGTCGACGGGCGCGTGTGCGAACGCCGACGCCTCCTCCGCGGCGGCGGCGTCTCTGGCGGCGTCGGCGTCAGGCATGGTCAACCTCTTAGCGGTACGGCGGAATTCGGCGGTTGGCCGGGACGGTATCAGCCCGCCGCCACCACCTCCGCCAGCACCCGGGCCGCCCGCTCCACCTCCGCGAAGCTCACGTACAGCGGGGTGAACCCGAACCGCAGGACGTCCGGGTGCCGGAAGTCCCCGACGACCCCCCGCTCGATGAGCCGCCCCATCACCGCACCCGCGTCCGCGCAGCGCAGCGCGATCTGACTGCCGCGCTCCGCGTGCGCCACCGGCGTCACGCACTCCACGCGCCCGGCGGGGACGTACTCCGCCACGCACTCCAGGAAGAAGTCGGTGAGGGCGAGGGACTTGGCGCGTACGGCGTCCACGGAGACCCCGTCCCAGACGTCGAGGGCCGCCTCCAGGGCCAGCATGGACAGGATGTCCGGCGTGCCCACGCGCCCCCGCGCCGCACCCGAGGTGGGCTCGTAGTCGCCGCGCATCCCGAAGGGCTCGGCGTGCGAGTTCCAGCCGGGCAGGGGGGAGTCGAAGCGGTCCTGGTGCTCGCGGCGGACGTACAGGTACGCCGGGGCGCCCGGACCGCCGTTGAGGTACTTGTACGTGCAGCCAACCGCGAGGTCCACGCCGTGCTCGTCGAGCCCGACCGGCAGCGCGCCCGCGCTGTGGCACAGGTCCCACACCGACACCGCGCCCGCCGCCCGCACCGCGGCGGTGAGGGAGGGCAGGTCGTGCAGGCGTCCGGTGCGGTAGTCGACGTGGTTGAGCAGCACGGCGGCGGTACGGTCGCCCAGCGCGTCCGGCACCTCGGCGGGCTGCACCGGGCGCAGCGTACGGCCGGTCATGCGGGCGGCGGACTCGGCGATGTAGCCGTCCGTGGGGAAGGTGGTGGCGTCGACGAGGATCTCGTCCCGCTCCTGACCCGCGAGGCGTACGGCGCCCACGACCGCCTTGAACACGTTCACGCTCGTCGAGTCGCCGACGACGATCTGCCCGGCCGCCGCCCCCACCAGCGGGGCGATCCGGTCACCGATCCGCTCGGGCGCGGTCCACCAGCCGCTCTCGGTCCAGGACCGGATGCGCAGCTCGCCCCACTGCCGCCGCACGGCGTCGTCGACGCGGGCGGGGACGGCGGCGGGCAGGGCACCCAGCGAGTTGCCGTCCAAGTAGACCACGTCGTCGAGGACGAAGCGGGAGCGGCACGCGGCCAGGTCGTCCCCGGCGTCCAGCTTCTCCGCCCTCAGCATCTGCTCAGACATACGACCGTGCCGTCCACAGCTCGGGGAAGACGTTCTTCCGGGCCCGCTTCTCCAACCACGCCACCCCGGCCGAGCCGCCCGTGCCGGGCTTGGCGCCCATCGCGCGGCGCGTCGCCACCAAGTGGTCGTTGCGCCAGCGCCACACCAGCTCCGCGACGTCGGACAGCGCCTCGCCCAGACGGGCCAGCTCGTCGGCCGGGTCGCCGGAGTACACCGCCGCCCAGGCCGCCTCCACGGCGTCCGACGGCTCGTAGCGCTGGGAGACGTCGCGCCGCAGCACCGAGTCCGGGATCGCGTACCCGCGCCGGGCGAGCAGCCGCAGCACCTCGTCGTAGAGGCTCGGCTCGTGCAGCGCCTTCTCCAGCTCCGCGTGGGCGCGCGGGGCGCCGCGGTGCGGGACGAGCATCGACGCGGACTTCTCACCGAGCAGGAACTCCAGCCGCCGGTACATCGCGGACTGGAAGCCGGAGCCCTCGCCGAGGGCGGACCGGTAGGAGTTGAACTGCTGCGGGGTGAGCTGGCCGAGCGGCTTCCAGGAGGCGTTCAGCGCCTCCAGCTCCCGTACGGACCGCTTCAGCGCGGCCACCGCCACCGGTACCCGGTCCTCGCGCAACGCGTCCGCCGCCGTCTGCCACTCGTGGACGATGACGGTGAACCACAGCTCCATCACCTGGGTCGTGACCAGGAAGACCATCTCTCCGGGATCGTCGGAGAGGGTGTGCTGGAGGTGGGTGAGCACGTCCGCCTTGACGTAGTCCTCGTACGGCGTCGTGCCCTGGAAATCGAGATGCGGGGTCTCGGGCTCGTGCGCCTGCTGAGCCTCATGGGACATCGCTGTCTCCTGCTGTGTACTCCGGGTAGCGGTCCGCCCCTGCCGATTCCGGCACGGGGGCCCCGGTCCCCACCAGCATCCTGCGGGGTGGGCCCGGCCGCCGCAAGGCCCGTCTGATCACACCGGACGGGCCGGGGCCCGCCGGGTCAGCCCAGGGTCTGGGCGGCCGTCGCGGAGGAGTCCTTCAGGAACTGGGTGCAGCGCTCGTACTCCTCCTGCTCCCCGATCGCGCCCGCGGCGCGGGCCAGGGCGTGCAGGGCGCGCAGGAAGCCGCGGTTCGGCTCGTGCTCCCACGGCACCGGGCCGTGGCCCTTCCAGCCGCTGCGGCGCAGGGCGTCCAGACCGCGGTGGTAGCCGGTACGGGCGTAGGCGTACGACTCCACGACGCTGCCCCGCTCGAACGCCTCGTCCGCCAACTGGGCCCAGGCCAGCGAGGAGGTCGGGTACTTCGCGGCGACCTCGGCGGGCGCGGCACCGCTCGCGAGCAGCTCGCGCGGCTCGGGGTCGTCGGGGAGGTGGGTCGGGGGCGGGCCCCCGAGGAGGTTCTCGTGAATCGTCATGTCCCCAGTCTGCTGCATCCCGTGGGGGCGGGCGGGCCCCCGGTACGCACGTCCCGGGGTCGGGCGGCGCCGCGCACCCGCCGCTCACAGTCGCCCGCCCCGCCGCCCCTCCAACGGTGGCACCGCCACCGAGCCGTGCGTGTGGCACTCGGGGCGGGCGCAGCCCGGGGGCGGGCGGCGTACCGTCGCGAAGGCGAGGGCCGAGCCCGCCGCCAGGACGGCCGCGCAGATCAGCATCGCCCGGCCGAACGCGGCGTCGAAGGCGGCCGGTGAGCGGTACGCGTCCGGCCCCATCCCGGCGAGCAGCGGCAGCGCCGCCACCGCGACCAGGCCCGCCGCCCGTGCCGCCGCGTTGTTGATGCCGCTGGCCAGCCCGGCGCGCCCGGTGTCCACCGAGGCCAGCACGGTCGCGGTGAGCGGCGCGACCAGCGTCACCATGCCGGTGCCAAGCACCAGGACGGCGGGCAGCACGTCCGCCACGTACGACGCGTCCCCACCGACCCGCAGCATCAGCAGCAGGCCCGCCGCGCACAGCAGCGGGCCCACCGTCAGCGGCACGCGCGGGCCGATCCGGTCGCTCAGCTCGCCCGACCGCGCGGAGAACAGCAGCATCAGCAGCGTCGCGGGCAGCAGCGCCGTCCCCGCGCGGAGCGCCGAGTAGCCGGAGACGACCTGCAACTGCACCACGCCGAGGAAGAAGAACCCGCCGAACGCCGCGTACACGCACAGCGTGACCAGGTTGACCGCCGTGAACTGCCGGGAGGCGAAGATCTCCGGCGGCAGCATCGGGTCCGGACGCCGCCGCTCCACCACGACGAACGCGACCCCGGCCGCCAGCCCCAGCACCGCCGCGCCCACCACGACCGCCCCCGGCTCGCCCTCCCCGGCCTCGATCAGGGCGTACGTCACCAGCGCGAGCGCCACCGCGCCGAGCGCCGCGCCCAGCACGTCGAACCGGCCGTGCGCCTTCCGGCCGTCCCCCGACTCGGGCACGTGCCGCAGCGCCACCGGCACGCACACCAGCGCCAGCGGCACGTTCAGCAGGAACACCCACCGCCAGCCGGGACCGTCCACCAGCCAGCCGCCCAGGAACGGCCCCACCGCCGCCCCGATGCCGCCGAACCCGGACCACAGGCCCACCGCCCGCCCCCGGTCGTCGGGGTGGAACGACGCCTGGATCAGCGCCAGCGACCCGGGCGTCAGCAGCGCCCCGCCCACACCCTGGAGCGCCCGCGCCGCGATCAGCACGCCCGCGTTCGGCGCGATCCCGCACAACAGCGACGCCACCGCGAACCACACCACCCCCACCACGAACACCCGGCGCCGCCCGTACCGGTCCCCGAGCGCGCCGCCCAGCAGGATCAGCCCGGCCAGCGTCAGCATGTACGCGTTGACGGTCCACTGGAGCGCCGCGAGGTCGGTGTCCAGGTCGCGGCCGATGCGCGGCAGGGCGACGTTGACGACGGTCGAGTCCAGCAGGGCCATGCTGGAGCCGAGCACCGTGGTGAACAGGACCCACTTGCCTTGCGGTGACGCCAGCCGCACATCGGAGGACATGCCCCACATATACAACGAGCCCGGCGCCGTGGCGCCGGGCTCGTCGGGCTCGTGGGGAAAGCCGTGCCGACTACTTCAGCTTCGTACCGGCCGACCGCAGGCTCTGGCACGCCTCGACGACGCGCGCCGCCATGCCCGCCTCGGCCAGCTTGCCCCAGGTCCGCGGGTCGTACGTCTTCTTGGAGCCGACCTCGCCGTCGACCTTCAGGACGCCGTCGTAGTTGCGGAACATGTGGTCCGCGACGGGGCGCGTGAAGGCGTACTGCGTGTCGGTGTCGAGGTTCATCTTCACCACGCCGTTCTCCAGCGCGGTGGCGATCTCCTCCGGCGTGGAGCCGGAACCGCCGTGGAAGACGAAGTCGAAGACCTTGTCACCGGCGGGGCGGCCGTACTTCGCGGCGACGCCCTCGTTCAGTTCCTTGAGCAGCTCGGGACGGAGGACGACGTTGCCCGGCTTGTACACGCCGTGCACGTTGCCGAAGGACGCGGCCAGCAGGTAGCGGCCCTTCTCGCCCAGGCCGAGGGCCTCGGCCGTGCGCAGCGCGTCGTCGACGGTCGTGTACAGCTCGTCGTTGATCTCGTGGCTGACGCCGTCCTCCTCACCGCCGGTGGGGGTGATCTCCACCTCCAGGATGATCTTGGCGGCGGCGGCGCGGGCGAGCAGTTCCTGGCCGATGGCCAGGTTGTCGGCGAGGGTCTCCGCGGAGCCGTCCCACATGTGGGACTGGAACAGCGGGTTCTCGCCGCGGGCGACGCGCTCCTCGGAGACGGCGAGCAGCGGACGGACGTACCCG
This sequence comes from Streptomyces flavalbus, assembly GCF_042674625.1. Lineage (NCBI taxonomy): Bacteria > Bacillati > Actinomycetota > Actinomycetes > Kitasatosporales > Streptomycetaceae > Streptomyces > Streptomyces flavalbus. The sequence continues at coordinate 4,336,911 of NZ_JBHTEB010000001.1, read as the reverse complement.
TCGAGCTTGTCCTTGGGGCAGTGGTCGGTGTGCAGGGCGACCGTCACGTCGTACTTCCTGGCGACGACGTGCGCGAACTCGGCGAGGGCCACGGCGCCCGTCACCATGTCCTTGTTGTGCTGGCCGCCCAGGAACTCGGCGCCACCGGTCGAGATCTGGACGATGCCGTCGCTCTCGGCCTCGGCGAAGCCACGCAGCGCCGCGTGCAGGGTCTGGGTCGAGGTGACGTTGATGGCCGGGTAGGCGAACTTGCCTGCCTTCGCCCGGTCGAGCATCTCGTTGTAGACCTCGGGGGTTGCGATGGGCATCTGTCCGCTCCTTGTATGTGCGGGTTGGCGTACTGCGTGATTCGGCCCTGACCTAGACCTTGAGGGTGACGTCGTCGTCGCCCTCATCTTTCCAGACGGGTCCGCCTCCCGGACAACCGGAAGCTCAGTCCAGACCCAGCTCGTCCTTGGAGAAGGCGTACAGGTACGGCACCCCCGCGCCCTCCTGGATCTTCTCCGCGGCGCCGGTCGCCCGGTCGACGATGGTCGCGACGGCGACGACCTCCGCCCCGGCCTCCCGCACCGCCTCCACGGCGGCGAGCGGGGAGCCGCCGGTCGTCGAGGTGTCCTCGACGACGAGCACCCGCCGCCCGGCGATGTCCGGACCCTCGACCCGGCGCTGCAACCCGTGCGCCTTGGCGGCCTTGCGGACCACGAACGCGTCGAGCCGCCGCCCGCGCCCGGCGGCGGCGTGCAGCATGGCCGCGGCGACCGGGTCGGCGCCCATGGTCAGCCCGCCCACCGCGTCGAACTCCAGCCCGTCGGTGAGGTCGAGGAGCACCTGCCCCACCAGCGGGGCGGCCTGACCGTCGAGGGTGACGCGGCGCAGGTCCACGTAGTAGTCGGCCTCGATGCCCGACGACAGGGTCACCTTGCCGTGCACCACGGCCTTGTCCTTGATCTGCTGAAGCAGCGCAGCACGCACGTCCGTCATGCCTGCCAGCTTAAGGGGACCTTCTGCCGGTCAGAGCCGCCGCCAGCGCCAGGTCGTCGTCGCCTCCAGCGGCTCCAGCGGCGTCACGAGGCGGGGCGCGGTGTTCAGCCCGTTGGGCGGTCCGGTCTGCGGCTCCACGCAGACGGCGGCGTCCTGCTCGTCGTAGACGACGACCCACTGCTCGGGGCTGGTCACCCTCACCTCAAGCTGTCCCGGCCAGGTGAGCGTGACGTCGACGCCGTCGGGCATCCCGAAGCAGTCGTCCCAGGGGCCGGGCTTGGGGTCGATGCGGCGGCCGGTGGGCAGGTGGTCGTCGCCGCGCTCCTCCTGCCACTGCGCGGCGAAGCCGATCTCCACCGACGCCCCGCCGATCTCCCGGTTGAACCACGGGTGCCAGCCGATCTGCGCCGGGAAGGAGGACGCGTACGTCTCCACGGCCATGGTCAGCGTCAGCGCGTCCGGCGCCAGCGCGAACACCTGGGTGACCCGGCCCGAGTAGGGCCACGGCTGGCCGAGGTCGTACGTCAGGACCGCCTCGTCGCCGGTGTGCCGGGCGAGGGTCCAGGCGCCGTCGCGGGCGGTGCCGTGGATGGCGTGGGGCGGGGCGTTGAGCGGCATCTGGTGCGTGGTCGCGCCGTCCCTGAACCGCCCGTCGCGAATCCGGCCGCACCAGGGGACCATCGGGAAGCACCCGAACCGCTCCCCCTGCCGCAGCAGCTCCACACCGCCGACGCGGACCCCTCCGACCCGGCCGCCGTTCGCCACCCGCACGGTCGCTTCCGCGTCTCCCGCGGTCAACGTGATCTCTTCGTCACTCACGGGACGACCCTACTGTCCCGCTCCGACGGCCCCTTCGGGATCGCGTCACCGCCGCTTGCGCAGCACCCGGCCGACGACGATCGACGCCAGCACGACCGCCGCGGCGGGGGCGGCCCAGCGCAGGGCGGCGCCGCCGGGGCTGCTGGGCTGCGGGGCGGGGACGGGGGCGTAGCGGCCCCGGGGCGGGGCGTGGTCGACCTCTTCCGCGCTGCGCCCGATCATCGTGCGCCGGGCGTGGGCGGCTTCGGCGGGGGGTTCGGTGTCGGCGTCGGTGGGCGGCTCGTCCGGTTCGTCGTCGGGTTCGTCGTCGGGTTCGTCGTCCGGTTCGTCGTCCGGTTCCAGGGACGAGGGCGGCACCTCCGCCTCGTACAGGGACCCGGTCCGCTCCGCGGGCGGCACCGCCGCGTCGTCGGCGTCCGGGGCGGCCTCGAAGTCGCCGGACGCGGATGGCTCGAAGTCCTCGGTGGCTACGGACCCGACGGGCTCGGCGGAGTCGGCGGGCTCGGCCGGTTCGACGGATTCGACGGACCCGGCGGCCGCCGTGCTCTCTGCGGCCTCGGTGCCGAGGTGTTCCGCGAACCGGTTGAGGAGCCGGGTCACGGCGGTGTGGACGGGGCCCTCGGACAGTTCGGTGACCCGCCCGTCCGCGTCGGCGGTCCCGGTGACGGCGAGGACGGCGCCGCCCTCGGCCGACCGCACCCTGAGGGTCAGCTCGACCTTGACCGAGCCGCTGCCGCGGGCCTCGCTGGCGTCACCCTCGACGGCGTACGCGCCGTCCTCCCGCGGGGTGATCCGCAGGGCGCCGCGGTAGGTGATGCTGGTCGAGCCGATCCGCACCTTCAGGCGCCCGGCGACGGGCTCGGCGCCCGCCTCCTGCTGGAGCCCGGGAACGGCCCGCGCCACCCGCGCGGGGTCGGCCAGCGCCTCCCGCAACCGCTCGGCCGGAACCGGAACGAAGACCTCATGCTCCATGTCGACGGAGCCTACCCAGCGGGGGCGAATTTACGCCGGAAGCGCCGGAGCGGGACGGCGCCCGACCCTCACCTCGTGTACCGCGGGTGCACCAGCGTCGAGGCCGCCAGCCCCGGCACCCGGGTCCGCACCGCCGCCCGCGCGTCCCCCGTCAGCATCTCCTGGGTGAGGGTGCCCAGTCGCGGGGCGCCCGGCAGCCGTAGCGGTGGGCGGTCGTCGCGGCCCGCGAGGAGGAAACCCCAGTCGTGTCCCACGGGCGACGGGCTGGCGGTGCGGTCGGGTCCGGCGCCGAACCCGGTGACGTCGCCGCCGACCCGGTAGGGGGCGGGGCGCAGCCCGGCGGCGCGCAGGGTCGCCTCGACGGTCCAGAAGACGCGGGGGCGCGTCCGCACGGGCCCGGCGTGCACGGCGAGCCGCCCGCCGTCGGTGAGGACCTGCCGGGTGAGGCCGTAAAACTCCTGTGAGTACAGCTTGGCGCTGGCGGTGATGCCGGGGTCCGGCAGGTCGGAGATGACCACGTCGTACGAGGCGGTGGGCGCCCGGCGCAGCCAGTGGAAGGCGTCGCCGGTGGAGACGCGCACGCGCGGGTCGGCGTAGACGTGCCCGTTGAGCGCGGCGAGCGCCGGGTCCTGGCGGGCGAGCCGGACGACGGCCGGGTCCAGGTCGACGATGTGCACGCGGCGCACGCCGGGGTGGCGCAGCACCTCGCGGGCGGCGAGCCCGTCGCCGCCGCCGAGGACGAGCACGCGCGCGTGCGGGCCGTTCATCGCGGGGTGGACGAGGGCCTCGTGGTAGCGCCGCTCGTCGCGCCCGCTGATCCGCAGCCGTCCGTCGAGGAAGAGGTCGAGGGGGCGGCCGTGGGTGCCGCCGGTGAGGACGATCTCCTGCACGTCGCTCTGGAGGGCGACGCGGACGCCCTTGCCGTAGACCGCCTGCCGGGCGGCGCGTTCGAAGTCGTCAACGAGTACGGCGGTGGCGGCGAGGACGCCGAGCACGGCGACGTTGGCGACCATCAGCAGCCAGCGGGCGCGGCGGGTGAGGTCGCCGCGGAACAGGCCGAGCACGAGGGCGCCGCCCGCGACGACGTTGACCGCGCCGGTGAGCAGCGCGCCGGTCAACTGGCCCAGGAACGGCAGCAGGAGGAAGGGGAAGGCGAGGCCGCCGACGAGCGCGCCGACGTAGTCCGCGGCGAACAGGTCGGCCACCGCGCGGCCCGCGTCCTGCCGCCGGATGCGCTGGATCAGCTCCATCAGCAGCGGGACCTCGGCGCCGATCAGCAGACCTATCGCGAGCGAGAACGCGACCAGCAGACAGCGCGGGCCGTACCCCCACACGCCGCCCCAGTCGCCGGTCCAGGCGAACACGGCGTACAGGGCGAGCGCGCTGCACCCACCGACGAGGGCGAGCACGACCTCGACGGCGCCGAACCCGGCGGCGGCGTGGCGGCGCAGCCGTTTGGCGGCGAGCGAGCCGACGCCCATGGCGAAGACCATCACGGAGAGGATGACGGACGCCTGGGTGACCGAGTCGCCGATCAGGTACGAGGCGAGGGCGACCAGTTCGAGTTCGTAGACGAGTCCGCAGGCCGCGCAGACGAAGACGCACGCGAGGACCAGGAGCCGTCCGGTGTCCGGCCGGACGGGGAGCCGCGCGGGGCCACGCCAGGACGGCGGGGCTGCGGGGCGTGACGGCGCGTGCGGGTCGATCACAACAGGGACGTTACGTCACGGATGTGCAGCGGCTCGTCACCCACACGTGTGGAGACGCACGTTCTAGTGGGGTGGGGCGTTTCAGACGGCGGACGGGTCGAGCCGCCCCGGTCCGGCGTCCGCGGACGGTCTCGCCGCCGCCGTCGTGTGCCGCACGCCCACCCTCGTCCGGGTCGCCACCAACTGCCCGTCCTGCGGGTAGGCGTGCCAGGTGCGCCAGTGCACCTGGCCCTCGTGGCGCTGGGCGAGCATCGCGGTGAAGGCGTGCGGGCTGCCGGGGAAGACCCCGGCGAGGCCGTGCGGGTGGTCGGAGACGAGGGCGAGCAACTCCTGGGCGCGGCCCGCGAAGGAGCCCGGGGAGAGGACCTCGACGCGCGCGGCGAACTCGTACTCCCAGTCCCCGACGCGCTTGGCGACGCCGAGCGGCAGCGGGGTGCTGCTGCCGGGGATGCAGGCGACCGTCTCCGAGCAGTGCACCTCGCCCTCCTCCAGGAGGACCTGGTGGGACGCGCCGAGCAGCCGCAACTGGAGTCTGGCGCCGGTCAGTTCGAGGTCGAGGGTGGCGAGGGCGGGCAGCGGCTCACGGCCCAGTGCCCAGGCGAGGTCGGCCGCGCGCGTATCGGTATAGGAGGTGGTGAGGGTCGTGAGCATGGATCGGCTCCGCTGGCACGCAAAGATAAGGCGGTGTGGGATGTCGGAGTACCCGGTCGGCGCCGGTGTACCCCGGTCACCGGGGAGATGGCCCGGTCAGCCCGGACAGCCGGGACAGCCCGCTCAGGAGTCATGAATGTGTCCGAGGGACGTCCACGGGCTGCGTTGGCGTTTTAGAGGGAATCATGAACTGTGGCGTCGCCACAGCGTTTTTACCCAACTTCGTGGGGTTTCCATCCCACCGAGGGCTCCACAGCTCATCAGTTCAACTCCGGCGCACGACTGTCCGGTTGGAGTGCGCGCCGGGGCGCTCCACGACGACGGGGCGCCCGCCGGTCGGAGTGAACCGGCGGGCGCCCGTACGGTGGTGGTCCCCCGTGACGACAGGTGTCAGCTACCGCCCCCACAACCGCCCCCACCCCCGCAGGACGACCCTCCCCCGCAGGACGATCCCCCGCCGCCCCCACAGGAACTGCCGCCCCCCGAGTCCCCGCCGCCGCTCCCGAAGTCGACCCACCAGCTCGCCTGGTGGCCGGAGCCGCCGGAACCGCCCCGCCCCCCGGACCGGGCCCGCACCGGCCGCCGCCGCGAGAACACCGCGAACACCCCGGTGACCAGCAGCGCCAGCGCCAGCACGGTCATCACCCCGACCACGACACCACCCGCACCGACAGCGATCATGCCGCCCCCACTTCCTGAGTCCCCCGAAGCGGCCCCCCGTGGGCGCCTCGTACGTTGTGCCCGGGGGATGCCCGGCCCGCCGTCGGCCCAAAGCACAGTTGAGGAACCTCAGAGGGTTCTCTCATCGCAATGGCTCCTGACCTGCACAAAAGGAAGTCCAGGGGCCGACTGTAGGCAAGTGGGCCGCCTCTGGGCCGTGAGCTTCTCGGCCGGGCAGCGATCCCAGGCGAAGGACCGTGCAAAGACAACTGAAACCGCCACCCTCCGCCACCCTTCGCAAGACTTCCCGCCACCCTGGCAGCGCACTGACCTGCGTGAATGGTGAGCACCAGAAAAATTCGCATGGACTTCGCCACGGACCGCCAGACCTTTGCGCCACCCCCTGACCTGCAATAACGCGCATCGGCAAAGGTAATTGCAGGTGGGGCGGCTGTAGTATCGAGGCCATATCAAGAGCAACCGCCATGGGCTCTTGGATGACCGCTGTGCGTCAACGTCTGGCCCAAGACTCCCGCGTGAATCACGAGTGCCTGGCTCCGGATGTGCCCGGAGCCAGACCTCGCGCGCGGGGAACGTGAGCCCGGCCGACTAGGGTCCGTCTTCAAACGGATCTTGCCCAGAGTAGGAGCGATGCGAGGGTGACCGCCGCTTCGTAGGAGGTGGCGGTCTTGTCGTATCGGGTGGCGATGCCGCGGAAGCCCTTGAGCCGGTTGAAGCAGCGCTCGATCACGTTGCGCCGCCGGTAGGTCTCCCGGTCGAACCCTGGCGGTCGGCCGCCTTGGCAACCGCGCCTCAGCCGGTGCCGTCGCTGGTCGGTTTTCTCCGGAATGGTGTGCGCAATGCCGCGTTTTCGCAGGTAGGCGCGGAAGCTGCGGGAGCTGTAAGCCTTGTCTGCGATGACCTGGTCGGGCCTGCACCGAGGCCGGCCCAGGCCGGTGCGGGGAACACGGATCCGTTCCAGCAGAGGGCGTGCACAGACACTGTCGTGGCGTTGGCCGGGCGTCACCAGGATCGCGAGCGGGCGGCCCTTGCCGTCGCAGGCGAGGTGGACTTTGGTGGTCAGTCCGCCGCGGGATCGGCCGAGGGCGTGATCGTCCGGTTCGTCCTGCTGGTGCCGCCCCCTTTTCGGCCCGTGGCGGCGGCGTGCTGGTGAGCGCGGACGATGGTGGAGTCGATCTGGACCAGCCAGTCGATGTCGCCGGCCGCGTCCGCCTGGGCCTGGATCTGCTGCAGAGCCCGGGTGAACACCCCGTCCAGGGCGTAGCGGCGGAAGCGGGTGTAGACGGTCTTCCACGGCCCGTAGCGTTCCGGCAGGTCACGCCAGGAGATCCCGGTGCGGATCTTGTAGACCATCCCGTTGATGACCTGCCGGTCCTCCACTCGAGGCCGCCCCGTCGCGGCCCGGGGTATCAGCGGAACGAGCAACTCCCACTCCCGGTCGGTGAGTTCATGACGACGTACCACAACACCATGATCTACCACCCAGATGATCTTTGAAGACAGCCCCTAGATCCCGGCCGGGCTCACTCAGCCCTTCCGTATCGGCCGGAGCACCCGGCACCTCACTGGGTCAGTGAAGGAACCGCTCAGCGCATCCCGCGATGGCAGTGACCGCTCCGAGAATCACCACCGCCAACTCCAGCCAGTCCCTCTTCGGGCGTTGGCGGCGCTTCCTCTGCTTGGGTCGCCCCATCGTGCCAGCTCCTGTCTCTCGTTACCTCCAACTAGAGCGCGGGAGCGCCGTAGTTGGCCCCCGGCCGCGTCGAGCCAGGGAGTCGTGCGGAGACAAGTGCCGTTCTCGCAACCTACCTGGGGTGAGGGTGGCGGGCGACTATTCGCCATGGTTCGCCAGGGCTCGCCAGATGCTCTGCCACTGCCTTGGACAACTTGACTACGACTTGCTGAGCTGCGCGATGAGCCGTATCAAGAACCGTTGAGACCACGCTGGAACACGGAATCGATGGCACGCCGGGCCCGCTCGCGGCTGTCGGGCATCAGGTGGGCGTACACCCGCAGCGTCAACGCCGGATCGGCGTGCCCCATGTACTCGCTGACAGCCTTGATATTCTCGCCCGCGTCCAACAACGCAGAGGCGTAGAAGTGCCTCAGGGCGTGCATACCGTGCTCGCGGGCCGACTCGTACTTACCATCCTCATCCGCTTCCGGGATGAGCCCAGCGACCGCCAGGGCAGGCTTCCACTCCTTGCCGTTGAAGTTGCTGCGCCACACCATGCCCCCTTGTTCAGCCGTGAAGATCAGCCGGGCGGACACCTTCGGGCCCTCCGGCACGTCCCACGGCAACGTGATCTCAACGGGCTTGAAGGCGTCCATGTGGGCCCGGAGCGCTTCCGCCACGGAGTTGGGTAACGGCACGTCCCGCGTCTTGCCGCCCTTGGGCAGAGCGAACACCGGGTGCCCTTCCACTTGCTTGATCTGCCGGACCACGTGGAGCGTGCGCCCGTCGGCGTCGATGGCGTCCTCAGCGAGCCCGAACACCTCGCCCTGGCGCAGGCCGCATCCGGCCCCGACGTCGACCATTGCCCGATACCGCTCCAGAAGAGCCGCCCGAACGGCAGACACCTGAGCGGGCACCCACGGGACCACCGGACGCGGATCGGGCTTGGGGCGCCGGACGCTCCGCGCACCGCACGGGTTGCGCGACAACAGCCCGTCATCGACAGCGGCGGACAGGACCGACTGAACATCCGCGAAGATGTTCCGGGCGTAGGACGGGCCGACACCGGGCTTCGCTTCCAGGACGGCAACGAACTCCCGGATGTGCTCCGGACGGAACGTCCCGATCGGCCGGGAACCGAGCACCGGGTAGGCGTGCAGCCGCAGCCGCCGACCGAGTTCCTTCCGGGTCATCACGCTGGGCGTCTTGGTGTCCAACCACTTCTCGGCGTACTGCCGGAACGTGATCTGCATGGACTTGGGGTCGGTGTACTGCCCCCGCGTCATGTCCGTCTCGATGGCGCTGAGCCACTTCTCAGCGAGCCGCTTCTTGCCGTCGGGGAAGCTCTTGGACTTCTCGGTGCCGTCGGGGCCGACGTAGCGGGCCCGGTAGCGGAGACCCTTGCCGTAACGGTCGGTCTTGACGCGGGTGGTCTTGCCGTTGGCGCCGGTATCGGTCTTGTACCAGCGGTCTTGGATGTGGCCAGCCATGAGGGGCTGTGTCCCTTCTCGGTAGCAGGGCGCGGCGGGGCTGGTTGGGTCCCGTCGGGCCGGTTTTGGGGTGTGCTGGGCCTGGCCCGCTACTTGCTACGGGCCTGATCACTGGGGGTTTGGACTGCTAGCGGGGGTGCTACCGGTAGCGGGTGGGGCTGCTACCGGTAGCAGCGCTGCGGCGGGTCTCAGGGAGGCTGAGGCAGGGGGTGTTGGGTGCCGTTCTGAGGGGGGTTTCGTGGGTGCTGGGGGTGTGCCTCCCTGCGTCCCTGAGAGGCCATTTGCGCTGATCAGGTAGAGGGAGGTGGGTCAGGGAGCCGGTCAGGGAGTTCTCCCTGTCTCCCTGGCCCGGCGGGCGGCGCCTCCCTGCCGTTCACGGTGTCCGCCGGGCCCGGCGGGGGAGGCACCAGCAGGGGTGCCGAAAGGCTTCCCGAGGGGGTTTTCCGGGTGCTTCCGGGGGCGCCTCCCCGCCTCCCCGAAGTGCTGTTTGCGCTGATCGGCGCGGGGGATGCGGGCCGGGGAGACGGTTGGGGAGTTCTCCCCGCCTCCCCGGCCCGGCGGGTGGTGCCTCCCTCGCCGGGCCGGGCCGGTTGGCGTGACGAAACCCGTGCCAGCTACGCCCGGTTTCGTCACGTCCCGGGGCCCGGGGTCGGACGGTTCAGGCCGCGTCGTCGAGGGCGGTACGTTCGGCCTCCCACGCCCTCACTGCGGCCGGGTTGAAGCGGAGGTAGCGGCCGACGCGGAAGCCGGGCGGGCCGATGCGCTTGCGGCGCCACTGGTAGACGGTCTCGACGCTGGGGAGGCTGAACATGGTGACCAGGTCCTCGGGGGTGAGGTAGCGGTCCGGGAGGCCCCCGCGCAGGATGGCGCGCGGGTCGGTGGGCTCTTCGGTGGCCATGGCGGTGGTGACTCCTCGTGTCCGTCGGGCGGTGCGTGGGAGTGGTGCCGGTTGCCGTCCTAGAGAGTTGGTGTATTTCAGCGTCCGCAGCGCCCCAGCGTCCGCACGCCCGCGTTCTCGCAGGTCAGCGGGAGTGTGGGGTGTGGACGCTAGTGCGGACGCTGTGGACGCTGGACGGCTGTAGCGTCCGCAACGCTGGACGTGTCCGGGCCGCTGGTGTGCGGCCCGGCCCGGCGGGACCTCCGGTGACGTCAGGTCTGGTCAGGCTCGGTTCTGCCGCGCCCCGGTGGGGCCACCTCCGGCCAGAGCGGGCCCTGTTCGGGTGCGGACGCTGCCCCGTCGTCGTCGGGTGCGCGGGAGAGAGTGAGGAGTCGGTGGCGGTGCCGGTCGCGGCTACGCTGCGTGTCGTCCACCATGATTCCGATGGACCGCAGCAGCGGGGCGAGCCGCTTGACGCGTCCGCTCGCGCGGGTGGCGTCCTTGGGCCAGTTCGGCGGCCGGATCAACGGTGCGGGCAGCGCTTCGAGCAACTGGCCCGCGGTGCCCTGCCAGATGCCCGCCTGTTCGACCAGGTGGGCAATGGCCATGGCGAACGGGTCGCCTTCCATCGCGTCCGTGGCGACGTTCGCTGAGGTGGCCAGGTAGTCCTCCAGAGTGTTCCAGCCCTGCGTCTGGTCCACAGCGGCGAGAACGCGGGCGAAGTCGGCCATGCGCGGCATGGACTCCAGCCGCACCGAGGGCAGCACCGCGAGCACGCACGCCAACACATCGAACAGGGCCCCGAGCACGGCCGGGCGGACCGCTTCAAAGGTGGCGTCCAACTCCTCTTCGGAGCGTCGCCGGTCGGAGTCGATGAGCTGCAAGTCGAGCATGAGCACCCGTTCGGCCAAGTCCCCAGCGAGAGCTCCCGCGTCAATGGTGGTCAGGGCCAGCACCCGTTTGAAGGTGAGGACGACCACGTCGTCGTCGGTGTAGAGGGCGCGGTCGACCACTCCGTCCCCGGTCACGGCCTTGCACAGGGTGTCCGACAGCCACGGCGGTATCGTGGAGATGTTGTCCAGGCACAGCGCCCATGAGCTGAACGCCTGCCGCGACCACGCCTTTTCGTCGCGCGGCTGACTGCGCTTGGCGGCCGGGGACGGATCAATGAGGTTGATGAACATCTGCGCGGCCTTGGACTTCCCGGTGCCCTGCTCTCCCTTGCACACCACGGCCGGGTGCGGGATGTCGGGAATCCAGGCCGCAACGAGCCACGCCACAAGCTGATGAAACGCCGACTCATCCATGTTCAGCAGGGCGTGGAGCTTGGCCAGCCCGTCCCCGTCCAGGACCGGTTCCGGCATCGGGGCCATGGCCCCGGAACGGCGGAACAGCACCGGGGCCCGGTCCACCACGTTCCACCCGGTCCCGCTGACCACGACCGCGCGCCCGTCGGCGCCACCGAGGTCGACCACGATCGCACCGGACGGAGCGCGCCCCACCCGTAGGTGGACCGGTTCGGGGTCGGTGTCCTCAGCGATGCCTTCCAGCACGGTCATGGCGTCCGCGAGCGCGGACTGTGAGGCCACCTCGCCGGGGTAGGCGTCCGCGAACTGGCGAGCCAGCCGCTGACGCAGCCCGCCCTTGTTCCGCAGCGGCAGCGCGATGTTCGGCCCGTCCAAGGCGACCGCGTAGGGGCGTCCGTCGGGCGACATGACGAACCGGTACTGCTCACGCGCCATGGCCACGATCCGGGCGGCGGCAGGCGGCTGCTTACCACCTCCGTCGGCGCCGTGGTCCCGTCGGCGCGCAGCCGACCGGGCCGGGCCGGTCGTCGCCCGACTCCCGCCCGATCCGGCCGGACCGTTCACGGAGTCGGTCGACTCGTTCACGGTGGGGTTCACCGTGTTCACGGGATCGACCGTGGCGTTCACGGACCCGTTGACGGTGTTCACGGGTCGGGTCGATCCGTTCACGCGACCGTTCAGGGCGCTCACGCGAACACCACCTCCCCGGCCGGGCCCGCGCACGCCCGCGCCGGACGGGGTGCGCGCAGGCAGTCGGGCCGCACGATCGAAGTGGACACCAGGGCGTGACACGGGGTGTGACGCGACTCGTCACGCAGGTCAGGGGTCGACTCTTCGCCGGTCGGGTCGACCGACCGGACCGGCGACCACGCGCCCGTGAACGCGGACCGGTTGGCGTAGGCGAGTCGGGCCAGCAACGGCCACACGGTCGGGTCGACCACCGGCCGACCCGGGTCGACCCACGCCAACAGGAACAGCGCGATCGAGAGCGGGAACCGGTCGGCCTTGGCGCCGTTGCAGTCGACGCAGGCCAGCATGAGCGAGGTCACCGACCACGACCGCCACAGCGAGCACGGCGCCACGTGGTCCAAGGTCGCCTCACGCAGGTCCGCGAACGGGCAGCGGCAGTAGGCGCAGCGCTGCCCGTGGCGGCGGGCAAGCTGTTCCTTGCGCACGCGCCGCCGCGCAGAGTTGAGCGGGTGCCCGCGCCTCATGCCGCCCGTCCCAGGGGACCCACGGTGTTGGGGATGGTCCACGTGATCGGCTGACCGGTCAGCCGGGCCCGCAGCTCGGCCACAGCCGCGCGGTGGATCTTCCCGACCTGGATCACGGACAGGTTCATGACGCGCGCGATCTGCTCTCGCGAGAGGTCGTCGAAGATGGTGAGGGCGATCACCTGTCGCTGCCGGTCCGGCATGGTGGCCAGCACGCGGTTCAGGTCGATCGTGAGCCGAACGGACTCCTCCGGACGCGAGTGGTCGTCGCGCGCGGCCATGTCGGCGGTGAGGTCGTCGTAGCCCTCCGGCGTCGTCTCGCGCCAGCTCCGGGAGCTCTGCCGGTACAGACCCAGCGTCCACCGCGCCTGCTGCGCGACGAACCCGTACAGCTTGTCTTCCGACTTGCTCGGGTTGATCTTGTGCAGCGTCTTGCCGAGCTCGATCCACGTGTCCTGCGCCAGGTCGCGGGCCAACTCGCGGTCATGGACGCGGTTCCAGATGAACTTGACGGTCCAGTCGAAGTAGCGGGCGTACAGCCGCTCCCAGCGCTCCGAGTCGATCGGCGGGATGCTCCGGTCCGGCAGACCGAGTTCCGGAGCGGTCTTGCCGTAGACGGCCGTCAGGACCTCCGCGTACCGGGCCTGCGGAACGCTCTCACCGCGCTCCCACTTGCCGATGTGCACCAAAAGAGTGCGGTCCTGCGGCGGCATCTTGGCGTCCTGCGCCTTGGCCTCCACACGCATCCGGTGGATCACCTCAGCCACGTCCCACCCGCGCTCCATACGCGCCGCGTACAGGGCGGTGTACTGCTGAGTGGGCTGTTCCGTGACAGTTCCAGGCATGATGGATGTACCCCTTCGAGGGTCGGGGAGCGGCTGACTGCTTGGCGGTAGGGAGCCGCTCCCTGCTTCTCCTGGCCTTGACCAGGACTTCTCGTGCTCAGCGCACGCCAGATAGACGGTCTCGATCGACCAGTCCCACCGGCAGGCACATCCCTAAGGTTCCCTAGGGCACCCTAGGGTGTCGAGGGGTACAGTAGGGATGGCGTCCACTGAGACAAGGGAGCTACCGAGATGCCGGATCAGGCCGACAATCGAGCGCCGTACGCGCAGATTGCAGCCCACTACACGGAACTGATCACGTCCGGGGAACTAGCACCGGGCTCCCTCCTGCCGAGTATCAAAAACCTCGCGCAGGACTGGAAAGTCAGTACCGCGACTGCCGAAAAAGCGCTTCGCAAGCTCCGCACTGAAGGGCTCGTCAGAGGGATTCACGGCATCGGGACAGAGGTGTTGGATCGCCCTTCTCCGATGTCTTCCGGATCTCAGCGGCAGGATCGAGGCCGACGCAGCGGGTCCAGTTGGGGGTCCGGCGAAAGGTCCGATTCCCATCAGGCCACTGTGTTGTCAGCACCCGCAGACGTGGCGCGAGCCTTGGACATTGATCCGGGCTCGGACGTAATCAGGCGGCGCCGGGTGTACCGCGACAGGCACGGGATCGTCGCGCATTCCACATCATGGATTCCCGTACGGTACGGAAGATTGATCCCCGAGTTGATGAAAAGCGAGCGTTTGACTGGCGGGACCTCGCTACAGCTCATCGCGCAAGCCACGGGGCGACCGATTACTCATCGGATCGACACGGCTTCGGCGCGTCTTCTCTCTGCAGAAGACGCAGAACTTCTAGAGTTGGACCCTGCAAATCCGCCGAGGCAACCAGTAGTCGTGATGACCGCAAAGTTCATCGACAGCGAGAGCAACGTCGTGGAGTACGGCGTTGACCTTGGCGGCCCTGGTCGCACTTGGAGCACCGAATCGGAAGTAGCCCAGTGACGGGGGTTAACGACACCTCCCGGCCGTTCTGCGTGCTGATGGCAGGGCTTCCAGGTTCAGGTAAGACGACGCTTTCCCGAGCACTTACGGCGCGAGGATTCGTCAGGCTTTGTCCCGATGAAGAGATGTTCCGCCGACATGGCGTATACGGCGTTGACTTCCCCCGTGGTGTCTTTCCGACCCTCGAACGCCCCGTTCTCGAAGAGATCTCTGAACAACTCCGAGAGCACATCCGTGCCGGGAATGACGTGGTAGTTGACCACGGTTTCTGGACGCCAGACGACCGTGATCGTTGGCGCTCTATCGCTACCGAGGCAGGCGCCAACACGATGCTTGTCTATCTAGAGGCAAGTCACGAAGAACTCTGGGCCCGCGTGAGTGCAAGAAATGTGCGGCATCAAGACGACCCCAATTCAATCTACTTCTCAGAAAGCGACCTGCTGCGCTACCGGAGGCGATTCGTACCACCGGAACCGGGAGAGCTGCATATCGTGTACGACGGTAACCCCGATTCCGTATTCAAAGCGCTGGACGAAGCCGCTGAGTAGACACTCAAAGGTGCGGCCTTTGGCCGCACGACCTCTAGCAGCTCGCTGCGCTCGCGCGCGACGACGCTTGGGAGCTCCAGCAGAGCGTCGCGCGCTTCCGGTAGGTCGCGACTTAACCGAAGAGACCACCGACACTTCGGAGGGCTGGTGGTCTCTTCGGCATTCCGAGACGTTCAGTTGCGGCACGAGCAAGAAGAGCACCCGGCGGCGCGTGCTCTTCTTGCTCGCACACGGCGTTCAGAGTCCGCAGCGTCCGCAACCCTGCCCCCCCTAAGAGCCGCCCTGACCAGCGAAGAGAGGCTCTTAGTAACGGAGCGCACCCGGACGCTGCGGACACTAGCGGACGCTAAACAGTTTGTTTAGCGTCCACAGCAACAGTGCAGGTCAGAGGGGGACAGCGATGCCCGGCGGACTCTGCGGACGCTGTCTTCCCTCAACTCTCTAGTAAGAGAAGGAAGGCTCTTCAGAAGGGGGCGTCACGGTACGGGCGGCGCCTCCCCCTCCTGAAGAGCCTTGGTGAGCGGCACGGAACGGAAGCGGCCCGGCGGTGTGCGCCCACGCCTACCGCCTGCCTCCTGGAAGGCGTACAGGGGGCCTTCCAAGGGAGGCGGTGCTCAACCCCCGCCGACAGCTCCCGCGCGAGCGCAGCGAGCCGCCAAGGGACGCGCGGCCATAGGCCGCTCCCTCTCGCCCCTTCCCGCGGGCATCGAGGCGTCACGGCCCCTGGTGTGATGGGGCGTGACGGGCCGCTGTTCGGGTGCGTCACACGTGCGTTTGCCTAGGGGTTTGGGTGTGACGCGACCATCACACTTCGGCACTGTGACGGGTCCGCTCCAAGGGCTACGGAGGAAGTGTCAGGAGGTGTCAGGGGCCCGGGGCCCGTATCCCGCGCTTAGGGCTCGCCCCCAACGGGCGTCGGCGCGCGAGCGCCAGCGAGCCACTAGCAGTCGCGCGGCCGAAGGCCGCACCTTGCTGCTCTTCCCGATAGCGACCCGGCCGGGCCTCACAGAGCCCTCCGACGAGGCAATGCCGGGGTCTGCCCAGCCGGGCCGCTATCCGCTAACGTGCTGGTCACCAGGGGTTTCAGCCGCTAGCGGTGCCGCTAGCGTTAGCACCTCTTGCCGCTATCGCTAGCGGCAGATCGGGACCCGTGGCCGGGCCGTCCGTGGGCCGTCCGAGGGCGACCAACGACGACAGACAACGACAGTTGCCGACAACTCAACCCCTGCTCAGAGCTGGTTTGGTGGGTTCCTTCTCAGGTGCCCATCCCCGAAGGTGAGTTGAGGAACTCCAGAGCTTGGGCGCAGGATGGCCGCCATGACGTCCACCACGCGCCCCTTCCTCAACCGACGACTGGCCGAGTTCGGGACGACGATCTTCGCGGAGATGTCCGCGCTGGCGTCGCGCACCGGGTCGATCAACCTGGGCCAGGGCTTCCCCGACACGGACGGCCCCGAGGAGATCAGGGAGGCGGCGGTCCGGGCGCTGCGCGACGGCCGCGGCAACCAGTACCCGCCGGGCCCTGGCGTCCCCGAGCTGCGGACGGCCGTCGCCGCGCACCAGGAGCGGCGCTACGGGCTGTCGTACGACCCCGACACGGAGGTACTGGTCACCGCGGGCGCGACGGAGGCGATCGCGGCGTCGCTGCTGGGGCTGCTTGAGCCGGGGGACGAGGTGGTCGCCCTGGAGCCGTACTACGACTCCTACGCGGCCTGTATCGCCATGGCGGGCGGCAGGCGCGTGCCGGTGACGCTGCGCCCGCACGAGGGGGCGTTCCGGCTGGACCTGGACGAGCTGCGGGCCGCGGTCACCGACCGCACCCGGCTGCTGCTGCTCAACACCCCGCACAACCCGACGGGCACGGTGCTGACGCGGGCGGAGCTGGCGGCGGTGGCGGAGCTGGCGGTGGAGCGGGACCTGCTCGTCGTCACGGACGAGGTCTACGAGCACCTGGTCTTCGACCCGGCCGAGCACATCCCGCTGGCGACGTTCCCGGGGATGCGCGACCGCACGATCACGATCTCCTCAAGCGGGAAGACGTTCTCGTACACGGGTTGGAAGGTCGGCTGGGTGACGGCGGCTCCCGCGCTGGTCACGGCGGTGCGGTCGGCGAAGCAGTACCTGACGTACGTCTCCGCGGGCCCCTTCCAGTACGCCGTGGCCGAGGCGCTGGCCCTTCCCGACAGCTACTTCAGCGCCTTCCGCGCGGACATGCGGGCCAAGCGGGACCTGCTGGCGGACGGTCTGACGGAGGCGGGCTTCGGCGTCTTCCGCCCGTCCGGCACGTACTTCATCACCACCGACATCCGCCCCCTCGGCGAGACGGACGGCTTCGCCTTCTGCCGCACCCTCCCAAAACGCGCGGGCATCGTCGCCATCCCCAACGCGGTCTTCTACGACCACCGGGAGGCGGGGGCCCCGTTCGTACGGTTCGCGTTCTGCAAGCGGGCGGAGGTGCTGACCGAGGCGGCGGGGCGGTTGAAGGCGCTCAGGGGGTGACGCGGTGAGGGGGCGCGCGTGCGCCCCCTCACCGTGGTCACCGTGGCGCTGCGGGGCGCCGGGGCGGTGGTGCTACTCCTCGCCCTCGGGCTTCTCCGACTCGTTGACCTCCTGCTCCAGGCCGAGCTGCTCGACCAGCCAGCGGTCGAACTCGATGGCCGCGCGCACCCAGCTCACCGTCGACGAGACGAAGAACTCCAGGTTCACGCCGGTGCCGACCAGCATCTGGGCCTCGCCGATCAGGCGGACGGTGCCGTCGTCGTGGGTGTGGCTGTAGACCTTCGGCCACAGCGTGCGACGGTTCCAGTCGTCGATCGACTCCAGCAACTGCGGCTTCTCGTCGATCTTGTGGGGGCGGTCGTAGAACGTCCGCACCGAGTAGACCTGCTGGTCACCCTCGCCGCGGAACATGAAGTACGTACGGAACTGCTCCCACGGCGCGGCGAGGTCGCCCTCTTCGTCGACGACGTACTTCAGCTCCATCTGGTCGAGGAGCTGCTTCACAAGGTCCTGATCCGGGACGACGGGGCCCGCCGGTCCTTGGGACTGCGGCTGGGGCTGGCCCCCGAAGTTCGGAATCGAGGACGGGTCGATGGTCACCGTGAATTTCCCTTCGTACGGATTCCGCCATCCTCTCCCAGGAGGGGAGGGGGGTGGCAAGCCCCGACAGGGCCTGTCAGCCTTGGGCTGACATGATCCGGCCGGTTGGGTGCGGGGTGTCCTTCCTGCTCCCCATCGTCGTCGTCTTCCCGGGTCCCGGCTTCTCGGACTCCGGGTACCCGCTCGCCGTCCTACAGGGTCTTGCCGGTCGCCGGGCCCACCAGGAGGCCCTCGCCGAACGTGTCCACGCGGACCGTGTCGCCGTCCTTGATCTCGCCGGAGAGGATCTCCTTGGCGAGTCGGTCGCCGATGGCGGTCTGGACGAGGCGGCGCAGCGGGCGGGCGCCGTACGCCGGGTCCATGCCCTCCGTCGCGAGCCAGGCCAGCGCGTCGGGCGTGACGTCGAGGGTGAGGCGGCGTTCGGCCAGGCGGCGGGCCAGGCGGTCGATCTGGAGGCGGGCGATGCGGCTCAGCTCGTCCTTGGTGAGCGCCGAGAAGACCACCAGGTCGTCCAGGCGGTTGAGGAACTCCGGCTTGAAGGACGTCCGGACGACCTCCAGGACCTGCTCCTTCTTCTCCGTCTCGGTCGTGATCGGGTCGACCAGGAACTGGCTGCCCAGGTTCGACGTCAGCACCAGGATCGTGTTGCGGAAGTCGACCGTGCGCCCCTGCCCGTCGGTGAGGCGGCCGTCGTCCAGGACCTGGAGCAGGATGTCGAAGACCTCCGGGTGCGCCTTCTCCACCTCGTCGAGGAGGACGACGCTGTACGGCCGCCGCCGCACCGCCTCCGTGAGCTGGCCGCCCTCCTCGTAGCCGACGTACCCGGGCGGCGCGCCGACCAGCCGGGCCACGGAGTGCTTCTCGCTGTACTCGCTCATGTCGATGCGGACCATCGCCCGCTCGTCGTCGAAGAGGAAGTCCGCGAGCGCCTTGGCCAGCTCGGTCTTGCCGACACCGGTCGGGCCGAGGAAGAGGAACGACCCGGTGGGGCGGTCGGGGTCGGCGATCCCGGCGCGCGAGCGGCGTACCGCGTCGGAGACCGCCTGTACGGCCTCCCGCTGCCCGATCAGCCGCTTGCCCAGCTCGTCCTCCATGCGCAGCAGCTTCTGCGTCTCGCCCTCCATCAGCCGCCCGGCCGGGATGCCGGTCCAGGAGGCGACGACGTCCGCGATGTCGTCGGCGCCGACCTCCTCCTTGACCATGGTGTCCCGGGCAACTTCCTCCTCGGCCTCGGAGGCGGCCTCCAGGTCCCGCTCCAGGGCGGGGATCTCGCCGTACAGCAGCTTGGACGCGGTGTCGAAGTCGCCGTCGCGCTGGGCGCGTTCGGCCTGCCCGCGCAGGTCGTCGAGCCGCTCCTTCAGCTCACCGACCCGGTTGAGGGACTGCTTCTCCTTCTCCCAGCGGGCGTTGAGGCCGCGCAGCTCCTCCTCCTTGTCGGCGAGGTCGCGGCGCAGCTTCTCCAGCCGCTCCCGCGAGGGCGCGTCGGTCTCCTTGCTGAGCGCCAGCTCCTCCATCCGCAACCGGTCGACGGCACGCTGGAGTTCGTCGATCTCGACGGGCGAGGAGTCGATCTCCATACGGAGCCGGGACGCGGCCTCGTCGACGAGGTCGATGGCCTTGTCGGGGAGGAACCGGGAGGTGATGTACCGGTCGGACAGCGTGGCCGCGGCGACCAGCGCGCTGTCCGCGATCTGCACCTTGTGGTGGGCCTCGTACCGCCCCTTGAGCCCGCGCAGGATCGCGATGGAGTCCTCGACGCTCGGCTCGGCCACCAGCACCTGCTGGAAGCGCCGCTCAAGGGCGGGGTCCTTCTCGATCCGCTCCCGGTACTCGTCGAGGGTCGTCGCGCCGACCATGCGCAGCTCACCGCGCGCGAGCATCGGCTTGAGCATGTTGCCCGCGTCCATGGCGGAGTCCCCGCCAGCCCCGGCGCCGACGACGGTGTGCAGCTCGTCGATGAAGGTGATGACCTGCCCGTCGGAGTCCTTGATCTCCGCGAGGACGGTCTTCAGCCGCTCCTCGAACTCCCCGCGGTACTTGGCCCCGGCGACCATCGCGCCCAGGTCCAGCGCCACCAGCCGCTTGTCCTTCAGCGACTCGGGCACGTCGCCCTTGACGATCCGCTGGGCGAGCCCCTCGACGACGGCGGTCTTGCCGACGCCGGGCTCACCGATGAGCACGGGGTTGTTCTTGGTCCGGCGGCTGAGCACCTGCACGACCCGCCGGATCTCCTGGTCCCGCCCGATGACGGGGTCCAGCTTGCCCTCCCGGGCGGCCTCGGTGAAGTCGGTGCCGAACTTCTCCAGCGCCTTGTACTGCCCCTCGGGGTCGGCGGTGGTGACGCGGCGCGCGCCGCGGGTCTTCTGGAAGGCGGCGAGCAGCTTCCTGTCGGTGGCCCCCTGCTGCTTCAGTACGTCACCGGCGGCGCCGCCCTTCGCGGCGATGCCGATCAGCAGGTGCTCGGTCGACAGGTACTCGTCGCCGAGTTCCTTGGCGCGGGCCTGCGCGTCCGCGATCACGGCGAGCAGCTCGCGGTTGGGCTGCGGCGGCGCGACGGTCGACCCGGTGACGCTGGGCAGCCCGGCGAGGACCTTCTCCGCGCCGGAGCGTACGGCGGCCTGGTCGGCGTCCACGGCGGCGAGCAGGTCGGTGATGTTCTCGTTCTCCTGGCCCTGGAGCAGAGCGAGGAGCAGATGGGCGGGGGTGAGGTCGGGGTGCCCCTCGGTCACGGCCCGGTTCCCGGCCGCGTTGATCGCTTCCCGGCTCCGGTTGGTCAGCTCGGCGTCCACTGTCCCGTTCTCCTCCTTGCGTCAGCGCTCAGTGCCAGGTGTTGCCAGATGGTGGCTGACTCCTACAACTTATACAAAGTTGAGTCTATTCCACTCAAGGCTGTTCCGGGAGGCCGAAGGGGTTAGGTTTCGCAGTCATGGCCACCTCCTACTCCCAGGACCCCGGCGCCCCGGACCCCGCCTACCTCAGCTTCTGGCGGGAACGGCACCTGTGCACCCTGACGACGCCCCGCCCGGACGGCACCCCGCACGTGGTACCCGTCGGCGTCACCTACGATCCCGACGCCCGGCTCGCCCGCGTCATCGCCGACAAGGCGAGCGCCAAGGTGGCCAACGTGCTGGCCGCGGGGGCGGACGGCGCGGCGGTCGCGGTCTGCCAGGTGGACGGGCGGCGGTGGGCCACCCTGGAGGGCCGGGCGACCGTCCACACCGACCGGGCGCGGGTCGCGGAGGCGGAGCGGCGGTACGCCGAGCGGTACGGCCGAATTCCGACCCCCAAGCCGACGCGGGTCGTGATCGAGATCGCGCTGACGAGTGCGATGGGGCGCGGTTGATACCGGGCGCCGACGGATTCCGGCCGCGTCCGCGATCACTGGATACCCGCGCATACCCGCCCAAACGCCAGCGGCGTCACCGTGTTCAGGTCACGGTGACGCCGCTGCGGGGGGAAGCACCTGAGCGATCTTTTACGACGGGGGAATCGCGTCAGGCACTGCGGGGGGTGGCTGAGATGGTCCGGGGGGTGGGGACCTCCGGTTCTGCCAGCCTGTGGTCTCGCTGGTCGAGGTTCACAAAGATCATTCCGTACCGGATGGCACACCGCACGGGCTGCGGCGCCCCTCGCGGCTTCCGCAGACACCGGTACGCCCGTACGTCGCCTTCCTCGTCCCGGGTGACGACGACCGGCTCACCGAAGACCGTCACCATCAGGGAGTCACCGTTGTGGGGGAGAGCGGTGACCAGGTCGATGAAGTGCCAGCCGGAGCGGTAGGCGGTGGCCATTTCGCGGCGGAAGGAGCGGTCGTCAGGAGGAGTCGTCATCGTTATCAGTCCCACCTGCTGTCTGCAGGAAAGTACAAAGGCTGATCAGCGGCGACTGCGACAACGGCGACCTGTCCATCCGCCTCGTGCACGTCGCCCTTCGCGCCGGAGAGGCCTGCCAGCGTTCCGAAGGCCACAACAGCGGAGAAGGCGGCAACAAGCACCGAGCGAAGCATTCTCTTGTGCATAGTCGGCTTCGTCCTCACTTGAAGGTCCCCTCACTCCCCCGTCGGATAAGACGATGGCTCATTCAGGTACGTCATGGCCACACGAACGGTGCATCATGTTCCTGCACGTTCAGGACCCTGGGGGGTGGAGTTTTGGGTAATAACGGGACAAGGGCGGCACATCCCCATGCGGTCACAGAGCTGTGCGAGGAGGGAAGCCGTCTCTACGCAAACGCCCTGCGCACCGGGCGGATCCCGAGGACCGATGCCGAGTCGGCTCCGTGCCTGACTGACTTCGCCCTCCTCCACCCCGATCCCGATGATCCCAACTGGCTCCGGCCCGTTCTGCCGTCAGTCGCCCTGGCGCAGCGTCTCACCCCCATCGAACGTGAGATCTCCGAGCACCGACGGTTGACCATCGCGCTCACCGAGGCCTTCGAGCCGTTCATGACCCTCAGCACCCAGGAAACCGGATCCGGTCACTCGATCACAGTGGTGGAGGGGCTCGACCGCATCAACGCGGCGCTCGACCTTGCGACTGCCGAGTGCAAGGTCGAAATGCTCACGGTCCAGCCGAGCGGACGGAGTACGGAGAAGCGGCTCCTGGAGGCTCTTGAGCGCGACAAGACCCTGATCGAAAGGGGCGTGCGGATCCGCACCCTCTATCAGCACACGGCGAGGTACAGCCCAGAGCGACTCGCCTACGTGGACCGGTTCGCCAACGGTAGGGCCGAGTACCGCACCATCGACGAACTGGTGGAGCGGCTCATCATCTGCGACGAGACAGTGGCCTTCATTCCGGTCCGCGACGACCGGCAGATCGCGTTGGAGCTGCGGCACCGAGGGCTGGTCCGGTACCTGATCAAGGTCTTCGAGTTCATGTGGAACCGTGCCGTGCCGCTCAGCGCGGGCGCACCCTACGAGACTGCGCCTGACGGCATCACAGAAATCCAACACTCCATAGCCAAGCTCCTCGTGGAAGGCCACGTCGACGAGGCCATCGCCCGGCGCCTCGGCATGAACGTCCGTACCTGCCGCGCCCACATCGCCAAGCTGGCCTCCGCCCTCGGCAGTGGCAGCCGCGCCCAACTCGGCTACCTCATCGCGCAGTCGGGCATCCTCAAGCAGGAGGGAGCCAGCGAGTGACCGCGCCGCCGCACCCCGCGCACGGCGTCGAGGACCTGTGCGACGCGGGTACGCAGCTCTACGACCGCACACTGGACGAAGGCCGCATCCGCGCCGAGGAGGCCGCAGGGGCGCCCTGCCTGCTGGACCTCGGGCTGCTCTCCCCCGCCCTCGACGACCCGGGCCTGCTGGAACCCGTACCGCCCGCCCTCGCCCTGCACCGCCTGCTGCGCACCTCCGCGCACCGCGTCGCCGACGAACGTGAGCGGGAGGCGAGGCTGGCCCGGACCTTCGAGCCGCTGATGCGGGGGGAAGGGCGACTGACCTCCGCCGTGGACGGCCCCGTCCGGATGCTGGTCGGCACGGTGCAGATCAACCAGGCCATCACCGAGGCCATGCGGGAGGCCACGGAGGAGTTGCTCTGCGTCCAGCCCAGCGTGCACCGCGGCGCCGCGCGGGTCGAACGGGCCAGGGCCATCTCCCACGTCCGCGACCAGGACCTGCTCGACCGCGGCGGCCGTATCCGCACCCTCTACCAGCACACCCAGCGGCACGTGCCCTCGGTCATCGCCCACCACGAACAGCTCACCGGCAACGCCGAGGCCCGCACGCTCGACGAGATCACCGACCGCCTCATCATCGTCGACCGCAAGGTCGCCTTCGTGCCCGGCGACAAGGACGCCGCCACGGCCCTGGAGGTCCGCGTCCCGGCCCTCGTCACCTACTTCGCCACCACCTTCGACCGCCTCTGGCGCCTCGCCACCCCCATGTACCCCCAGGCCGTCGCCCCGCCCGCCCTCAACGGCGTCACGCACCGCCAACGCGCCATAGCCGCCCTCCTCGTCGAAGGCCACACCGACGCCGTCATCGCGGAACGCCTCGGCATGAACGTCCGCACCGCACGCGAACACATCGCCAAACTCTCCGCCAGCCTCGGCAGTGAGAGCCGCGCGCAGCTCGGCTACCTCATCGCGCGGTCGGGCATCCTCGAGCCGGACGGGACCGACCCGTGAGTGCGTCGCACCCCGAGCACGGCCCTGAGGCCCTGTGCGCCCCCGGCAGGGCGCTGTACGAGCGGGCGCTGCGGGAGGGCGCCGTAGGAGCCGCGGAGGCCGTCGCAACGCCCTGTCTGGTCGACTTCGGGCTGCTCCAGCCGTCCGTCACGGACCTCGACCGACTGGAGCCCGTCACCCCGGCGCTCGCCCTGCACCGACTGCTGCGCACCTCCGCGGAGCGCGTCGCCGAGGAACGCCGCCGGGAGGCGCGGCTGGCGGAGGCGTACGCGGAGCTGATGCGGGTCGGTGAGCACGTCGCGCACACCGCGGACGAGCCCGCGCTCACGATGCTCAGCGGCCTGCCGCAGATCAACCGGGTCATCGGCCAGGCCATGGCCGACGCGTCCCACGAACTGCTCGCCATCCAGCCGCACAGCGGCCAGATCAGCACCACGCCCGAGCTCCACGCCACGGCCATGGCCCGCGACCAGGCGCTCCTCGACCGTGGGGGCCGTATCCGCACCCTGTACCAGCACACCACCCGCCACCTGCCCAGGATCCTGGCCCGGTACGAGCAGTTGGAGGGCGATGTCGAGGCGCGCACCCTGGACGAGGTGAGCGAGCGGCTCGTCGTCATCGACCGGTCGGTGGCGTTCATCCCGGCCACGCCACCGGACCGTACCGTCGCCGTCGAGATCCGCCACTCCCCCGTGGTCACCTACCTGGCCACCACCTTCGACCGCCTCTGGCGCCTCGCCACCCCCATGTACCCCCAGGCCGTCGCCCCGCCCGCCCTCAACGGCGTCACGCACCGCCAACGCGCCATAGCCGCCCTCCTCGTCGAAGGCCACACCGACGCCGTCATCGCGGAACGCCTCGGCATGAACGTCCGCACCGCACGCGAACACATCGCCAAACTCTCCGCCAGCCTCGGCAGTGAGAGCCGCGCACAGCTCGGCTACCTCATCGGACGGGCCGGGATTCTGGATCAGGGACGCTGAGGGGCGCGGGCGGCCCGTCAAGGCCGACCTGGGCGATGCGGACGCCGAGTTGGGTGCGGCTGGCCGCGCCGAGGGTCTCGGAGAGGCGGGCGATGTGGGCGCGGCAGGTGCGCACGCTGATGCCGAGGCGCTCGGCGATCACCGCGTCCTGGTGGCCCTCCGCGAGCAGCGCGGCGATGGACTGCTCGCGGTGGGAGATGCCCTCGATGCGGGTGTCGGGGAGGGGCGCCGTCAGGGGGACGGCGAGGCGCCAGAGGCGTTCGAAGACCGTCACCAGGTACTCCACCAGGCCGGGGTGGCGTAGCTCCAGGGCCATCGTGCGGTCGGCGTTGGCGGGGATGAAGGCCACCGTGCGGTCGAAGAGGATCAGCCGGTCGATGACCTCGTCCAGGGTGCGTGCCTCCACCGTGTCGCCCATCAGCTCCAGGTAGTTGAGCAGGCCCTGCCCGTGCCGGGCGACGTGGTTGTACAGGTCGCGCATCCGCACGCCCCGGCTGCGCAGGGCGAGGGCGCGGTGCAGGCCCTCGGAGAGCTCGTGTTCGCGCCGGATGCCGCCGGGCTGGACGGTCAGCACCTCCGTCGTGCACGCGTCCGTCGCCTCGTCCAGCGCCGCCTGGATGCGGGACGGGCCGTCCAGGACGCGCAGCGCCGACGTGCCCTCGGCGTGCGGCAGCCCGGGGCCCTTGCCGCCGAGGCCCGCGTACCAGTCGAAGGCGGCGACCGCCGACCCCACCCGCCGGTGGCTGGCGCTGATCTCGTCGTACACCCCGCGCAGCAGCCGGGTCATGACCTCCTGCGGGGAGGTCGGCACCAGCCAGTCCATGTCGTCGGGGTCGGGGTGCAGCAGCGCGAGTTCGAGCAGACAGGGCACCGGCTCGGCGTCGTGGCGCGGTACCCGCCCGCGCCGTACGGCTCGGGAGTACACCCGGTCCGCCGCCTCGCACAGTCGGTCAGCACCGTGTGGATGCTCGTCCGTCCTGTGCCCGGCCATCGCCCATCCCACCCCCGGTTGCAGCGCTCTTCGCAGCGCAACTATGCGCGGATGAGGACTGCTCCGCAACACGGCTCTTTCCACTGTGACCCTGGGAAACCACCGCTATGCCCCGGTTTTTCCCGGCCCCCGTCCGGCGCGTTGCAACAACATGACGGTGGCGTGGGGGGGCTCACGGGGGTGCGTCGCGGGAGCCGCTTCCCTCCGGGTCCGAGCTGCGACCTCCCCCTGGCCGCCGACCGGACACCGGCAGGGCGTCCGGCATCCCCCTGCTGGGCGCCGGACGCCTCGGAGGACCGCTCCAGCACGGCTCCGGGAAATCCCGAGCGGCAGCGCCGCGAGGGGTTCGGTCCCGTACGGTCAAGACGGCCGGAACGAGCCGCCGAAGCGCACCGTGATTGGCGTGAAACCGACGGTCAGCCCTTCAGGCCGATGTCCGCGCAGGCGTCCGCGTACTTGCCCGCGCAGATGTCCGACACCTTGTAGATGCCGTCCGCGACGACGGTCTCCTTGATGTTCTCCTGGGTCAGCGCGGTCACCGTCACGAGCTGGGCCGGGATGTCCTTGTCGGTGGGGCTGTCGACCCGGTCGCGGGTGAGGGCGTCGAACTGGATGTCCTTGCCCTGGACCCGGGCGACGGCCATCTCCGCGGCGGCCTCGGCCTCCTGCGGGTAGGACTTGTAGACGCTCATGTACTGGTCGCCGAGGACGATCCGCTGTACGGCGTCCAGCTCCGCGTCCTGACCGGTGACCGGCGGCAGCTCGCTGACGCCCGCGGTCTGGAGGGCCTTGATGACGGCGCCCGCCATGCCGTCGTTGGCGGAGTACACCGCGGCGATGTTGTCCGCGCCGATCTCGTTGATCGCCTCGGCCATGTTGGCCTCGGCGTTCTCCGGCTTCCAGTCCTTGGTGTCGAAGGACTTGGCGATCGTCACCTTGCCGGTCAGCTCGGAGAGCGCGCCCTGCTTGAACTGGCCCGCGTTGGGGTCGGTGGGCGAGCCGTTCATCATCACGACCTTGTCGGACGTGTCGATGTCGGAGCCCAGCGCCTCGATGAGGGAACGCCCCTGCACCTCGCCCACGAGGGCGTTGTCGAAGGAGATGTACGCGTCGATCGGGCCCTCGGCGAGCCGGTCGTAGGCGATGACGGGGATACCGGCGTCCTTCGCCTTCTGCACGGTGTCCGCGATGCCGTGCGAGTCGACGGCGTCGAGCAGGATGACGTCCACCGCGTCGTCGATCATCCGCTCCATCTGCGCGACCTGCTTGTCCGCGTTCGCCTCGGCGTTGGCGTACTCGACCTTGCCGCGCTTGCTGGTGAGGGAGGCGATGCGCTCCTTGATGATCGGGTAGTCGAACTTCTCGTAGCGGGAGTTCGCCGTCTCGGGCAGCAGCAGCCCCACCGTGATGTCGTCACCCTTGGTCGGAGAGGCGTCGGCGCCGTCCTCCGCCGCGCCCAGCACACCGCATCCGGCGAGCGAGAGAGTCAACGAGGACAAAGCGACGGATATGGCGATACGACGCATACGGGTGCTCACTTCTGATGTCTTCCGGACGTGGGCGCAGCCTTGCTACCCAGGTGTCTGAAAAGCCAACGCGTCGACGGCACCCAGCGTCAAGCTGAATCACTTAACGAGATGACAACATCACGTTCCGTTTTGGCTGTGGAGACGGAGCGGAATCGCCTGCGCAGCGGCCTCACCGGACCTTCACCGCAAGCGATTTCACGTGAGGACCAAGATCCGTACAACCAATCCCATTCCTCACCAGTCGGGGTGTGCGCGACGGGCTGCCCTTCCGCGCTTCCCGTCGCTTCCCCGACGTCTCTCCGACGCTTCTCGATCAGAGGACCGAATGATCCCAGCCAGACGCAGCACGACCGCCGGTCTGTCCACCGCGGTCGTGCTCGCCACCGCGGGCGGCCTGCTCACCGCCGTGACGGCGCCCGCCAGCGCCGCGACGAGCTGCGCCTCCCCCGTGTTCAAGCGGCAGTTCTACGCGAACACGTCGTTCTCCGGCACTCCGAAGAAGACGGACTGCGACGGCACCATCGACCAGAACTGGGGCACCGGCGCGCCCGCCACCGGCCTGCCGAGGAACGACTTCGGCGTCCGCTGGACCGTCACCCGCGACTTCGGCTCCGGCGGCCCCTTCGCCTTCGGCGCCGCCGCGCAGGACGGCGTCCGCGTCTACCTCGACGGCGTGCGCAAGGTGAACCTCTGGAAGAACGTCTCCACGACGGCCCGTACGCAGGTCAACCTCACCATCCCGCCCGGCAAGCACACCCTGCGCGTCGACTTCGTCAACTGGACCGGCACGGCCAACGTCAGGTTCTCCTACGCCCCCCGCACGTCGGCGTCGGTCGACACGGTCAGACCCCTCGCGCCGACCGGCACGGCGGCGACCTACGACCCGGCCACGGGCAAGGCCCGCCTCACCTGGGCGAAGAACAAGGAGATGGACCTCGCGGGGTACCGCGTGTACCGGCGGGTGAAGGGCGACGACTTCGCTGTCCCAGTGGCGACGACCACCTCGACGTCGTACACGGACACCGGCCTGCCGTACAGCGGCGAGGTCTTCTCCTACGAGGTGCGCGCCTACGACCGGGCGGGCAACGTGTCCCGTGGCAGCGCCGACCAGGATGTGACGAGCGTCGACCGCATACCGCCCGATGTCCCACGGCCCCCGGAAGTCACCGACGCGACGGAACTGGGTGGGCTGCGCCTCGGCTGGAAGCAGGTCGACGAGGCGGCGTCGTACCGGGTGTACCGGTCATCGAGCAAGGACGGCACCTACACCCGGATCGCCAGCACGTCGCTGCTCTCCTACCGGGACACCTCCGCCGCGACCGAGACCACGTACTACTACCGCCTCAGCGCCGTCGACGCGGCGGGCAACGAGTCCGACAAGTCCCCGTGGGTCATCGCCCGCCGCCACAACGACTCCCCGCCGTCCGCCGTCACCGGGCTGACCGTCACCCCGACCGGCTACGGCTTCGAACTGAACTGGGAGGCCAACCCGACCCCCGACCTCCACCGTTACGTCGTCTACGGCGGCGAGGTGGTCACCATCGGGGGCAAGCGGTACTGCGACGCGTGGGAGCTGGAGTGGCTGTCGGCCGACACCACCTCCTACGCGCACGTCGTCAGCCGCCCGGACGGCGAGGAGCGCTGCTTCTACGTCGACGCCGTCGACACCAGTTGGAACTCCTCGTACGACTGGACGCGTTCCGCCCAGATCGTGGCGGCGACGGAGCTGGACACGGTGCCGAAGGTGGGGTCCCCAGTGACCTCCCCGCTGTCGCTCATCGTCTGGCCAGCGGCGGGCGACGAGGGCAATCGGCTGGCGTGGGACGGCACCGAGGTGGACGCCACGGGCGGCTACCGGTTGTACCGCTACGACCCGGCCACCGAACGCTACGAGCGGATCGCCGAGGTCGGCCCCGGCTCCTACCTCTACTTCGACACCGGCGTCCCGCGCGGCACCACGTCCTACTACTGGGTGACGGCGGTGGACGCCGACGGCAACGAGTCGGCCCCCGCGGGCGACTGGGCGGTCACGGGCCCCTGAACGCGACGATGGGGTCCCGCGTCCGCGGGACCCCTCTCACGTGTCGTGCGCGTCAGTCCGACTGCTGCTGCCGCTTCGGCCGCCACACCACCAGCGCGCTCGTCTGCTGGACCTCCTGGTACGGGACCAGGTCGCGGCGGTAGGACGCGTGGACGGCCGCCTCGCGTTGGCGCATGGTGGCCGCCGCGCCGTCCAGGGCCGACTGCAGCTCCGCCACGCGGGACTGGAGCGCGGCGACCTGGTTCTCCAGTTCGATGATGCGCTTGATGCCCGCGAGGTTGATGCCCTCGTCCTGCGAGAGCTGCTGCACCTGGCGGAGCAGCTCGATGTCCCGGGCGGAGTACCGGCGCCCCCGGCCCGCGGTGCGGTCGGGGGAGACCAGGCCCAGGCGGTCGTACTGGCGCAGCGTCTGCGGGTGCAGTCCGGAGAGCTGGGCCGCCACCGAGATGACGTAGACCGGGGTCTCCTCGGTCAGTTCATACGGGTTGCGTCGACGGCCGTCCATCTTCGTCAAGCTCCCTTCGCCGCCTGGAACAGCTCCGCCCGCGGATCCTCACCCGCGGTCGCCTCGCGATACGCCTCCAGCGCGTCACGAGCCTTCCCCGTGACGTCCTTCGGCACACTCACCTCCACGGTGACCAGCAGGTCCCCGCGGGTGCCGTCCTTGCGGACCGCGCCCTTGCCCCGCGCCCGCATGGTGCGGCCGTTGGGCGTGCCGGGCGGCAGCTTCAGGGTGACGGCGGGCCCGCCCAGCGTGGGCACCCGCACCTCCCCGCCGAGCGCCGCCTCCGCGAAGGTCACGGGGACGGTGACGGTGAGGTTGTCGTCCTTGCGCCCGAAGACGGGGTGGTCCTTGACGTGCACGACCACGTACAGGTCGCCCGCCGGGCCGCCCCGCTCACCGGGCGCGCCCTTGCCGCGCAGCCGGATCCGCTGCCCGTCGCTCACCCCGGCCGGGATGCGCACCTGCATCGTCCGCGAGGACTTGGCGCGCCCGGAGCCCTTGCAGACCTCGCAGGCGTCCTCCGCGATCAGCCCGCGCCCCTTGCAGTCCGGGCACGGGTCGGTCAGCGAGAAGCCGCCGCCCGAGCCGCGCGCGACCTGCCCGGTGCCGACGCAGGTCGGGCACACGCGCGGCGTGCCGTTCTTGTCGCCGGTGCCGGAGCACGCCTTGCACGGGGACTGCGACGACATCCGCAGCGGGACCGTCGCGCCCTCGATCGCCTCGTTGAAGCTCAGCGTGACCTCGGACTCGATGTCCTGGCCGCGGCGCGGCTGGGTGCGCGTGCCGGTGCCCGCGCCACCCCGGTTGAACAGGCCCCCGAAGACGTCACCGATGCCGCCGCCGAAGCCGCCGCCGCTCTGCTGCGCGCCGCCCCCGAAGAGGTCACCGAGGTCGAAGTTGAACGATCCGCCACCCGCGCCCGGCCCCGGGCGGAAGCCGCCGTTGCCGAACAGGGCGCGCGCCTCGTCGTACTCCTTGCGCTTCTTGGGGTCCCCGAGGACGTCGTTCGCCTCGGAGATCTCCTTGAACCGCTCCTCGGCCTTGGCGTTGCCCTTGTTGGCGTCCGGGTGGAACTCGCGGGCGAGCTTCCGGTACGCCTTCTTGATCTCGGCCTCGGTGGCGTCCTTGGGGACGCCGAGGACCTTGTAGTAGTCCTTCTCGATGAAGTCCTTGGTGCTCATCCCCGACGTCCCTCCTTCCTCGTCATCCGGTCAAGCTCAGCCCTCGTCCGGGCCACCGCTCTCCTTGTCGTCGCCTTCAGGGGACTCCTCGCCCTTGACGGTCTGCGCGCCGGGCTGCGGCTCGGCCACGGCCACCCGCGCGGGGCGGATGGTGCGCTCGCCGATGCGATACCCGGGCTGGAGAATCGCCACGCACGTCGTCTCGGTGACGTCCGGCGCGTAGCTGTGCATCAGCGCCTCGTGGACCGTCGGGTCGAAGGGCTCGCCCTCCTTGCCGAACTGCTGGAGGCCCATCTTCGCGGCCACGGTCTCCAGCGACTCCGCAACGGACTTGAAGCCGCCGACGAGTTCGCCGTGTTCCCGGGCGCGGCCGATGTCGTCGAGCACGGGCAGCAGCTCGGTCAGGAGGTTCGCGACGGCGATCTCCTTGACCGCGATGCGGTCGCGCTCCACGCGGCGGCGGTAGTTCTGGTACTCGGCCTGGAGCCGCTGGAGGTCCGCGGTGCGCTCACCGAGCGCGGTGCGCACCTGGTCCAACTGGGCCAGCAGACCGGGGTCTGTGCTGGTGGCGTCCCCGGCCGGGGCCGCCCCCTCCTCGGAGGCGGCCTTCGGCTCGGCGTCGTCAGGGGCGGCGCCGGAGGGGACGTCGGGCTTTTCCTCGAAGCCCGGGGTCTCCTCCGTCACGCGGCACCGTCCTTCCGCTCGTCGTCGACGATCTCGGCGTCCACCACGTCGTCGTCGGCCTTGGCGCCACCGGCGGTCGCGCCCTCGGGGCCGCCCGCCGCCTGCGCGGCGTTCGCGTCGGCGTACATGGCCTGGCCGAGCTTCTGGGAGACGGCGGCGACCTTCTCCGTGGCCGTGCGGATCTCCGCGGTGTCCTCGCCCTTGAGCTTCTCCTTCAGCTCGCCGACGGCGGCCTCGACCTCGGACTTGATCTCGCCGGGGACCTTGTCCTCGTTGTCCTTGAGGAACTTCTCGGTCTGGTAGACGAGCTGCTCGCCCTGGTTGCGGGCCTCGGCGGCCTCGCGGCGGGCGTGGTCCTCCTCGGCGTACTTCTCGGCCTCCTGGCGCATCCGGTCGACCTCGTCCTTCGGCAGCGAGGAGCCGCCGGTGACGGTCATCTTCTGCTCCTTGCCCGTGCCCAGGTCCTTCGCGGTCACGTGCATGATGCCGTTGGCGTCGATGTCGAAGGAGACCTCGATCTGCGGGACGCCGCGGGGCGCCGGGGGCAGACCGGTCAGCTCGAACATCCCGAGCTTCTTGTTGTACGCCGCGATCTCGCGCTCGCCCTGGTAGACCTGGATCTGCACGGACGGCTGGTTGTCCTCGGCCGTGGTGAAGATCTCGGAGCGCTTGGTCGGGATCGTGGTGTTGCGCTCGATCAGCTTGGTCATGATGCCGCCCTTGGTCTCGATGCCGAGGGACAGCGGGGTGACGTCGAGCAGCAGGACGTCCTTGACCTCGCCCTTGAGGACACCGGCCTGGAGCGAGGCGCCGATCGCGACGACCTCGTCCGGGTTGACGCCCTTGTTGGCCTCCTTGCCGCCGGTCAGCTCCTTGACCAGTTCGGCGACGGCGGGCATACGGGTCGAGCCACCCACCAGGACGACGTGGTCGATCTCGCCGAGGGCGATGCCGGCGTCCTTGATGACGTTGTGGAACGGCGTCTTGCAGCGCTCCAGGAGGTCCGCGGTGAGCTGCTGGAACTGGGCGCGGGTGAGCTTCTCGTCGAGGTGCAGGGGGCCCTCGGCGGAGGCGGTGATGTAGGGCAGGTTGATCGAGGTCTCGGTGGACGAGGACAGCTCGATCTTGGCCTTCTCGGCGGCCTCGCGGAGGCGCTGGAGGGCCATCTTGTCCTTGCTCAGGTCCACGCCGTGACCGGACTGGAACTGCTTGACCAGGAAGTCGACGATGCGCTGGTCCCAGTCGTCACCACCGAGGTGGTTGTCACCGTTGGTGGCCTTCACCTCGACGACGCCGTCACCGATCTCGAGCAGCGACACGTCGAAGGTGCCGCCACCGAGGTCGAAGACGAGGATCGTCTGGTCGTCCTTGTCGAGGCCGTAGGCCAGGGCCGCCGCGGTCGGCTCGTTCACGATCCGCAGCACGTTCAGACCGGCGATCTCACCGGCCTCCTTGGTGGCCTGGCGCTCGGCGTCGTTGAAGTACGCCGGGACGGTGATGACCGCGTCGGTCACCTTCTCGCCCAGGTACGCCTCGGCGTCCCGCTTCAGCTTCTGCAGCACGAAGGCGCTGATCTGCTGCGGGTTGAAGTCCTTGCCGTCCAGGTTGATCTTCCAGTCGGTGCCCATGTGGCGCTTGACCGACCGGATGGTCCTGTCGACGTTGGTGACGGCCTGGCGCTTGGCCACCTCGCCGACCAGCACCTCACCGTTCTTGGCGAAGGCGACGACGGACGGCGTGGTCCTGGCACCCTCGGCGTTGGTGATGACGGTGGGCTCGCCGCCCTCCAGAACGCTGACGACGGAGTTAGTCGTGCCCAGGTCGATGCCGACCGCACGTGCCATGGTTGATTCCTCCAGCGACTTGAGTGGAACGGACTCAAGTGTGCATGACGGCCAGGCATGGGTCAACAGACCTGAGCCAAGTGGGCTCAACTCTTATCCGTTCCTTACACGCAAGGGCCGCCGCACATCCCCTCTGACCTGCACCGACGCCCGTGCGGCCGGTACCGCGCGCGCCCCCGCCCCCTTGACGCACACCAGCCCGAGTACGGCCACCACGCCGCCCCCTGCCACCCACCACACGGCACCCGCGTCCGCCCACCCGCCGTGCACGAGCACCCCCACCAGCACGCTCGCGAACGCCCCGGCCCCCACCACCACCGTCGCACCCCGCGAGGTGAGCCCGAGCCGCCGCAGCCGGTGCCCGAGGTGGTCGGGACCGCGCCGCGTCACCGGCCGCCCGGCCAGCCGCCGCGCCAGCACCACCAGGACGGCGTCCACGCTCACCACGGCGGTCAGCGCGAACAGCACCCCGGCCGACGGCACCGCGTCGTACCCGGTGCGCGCCAGCACCGCCGCCGACGCCAGCACGAACCCCGTGAACAGCGCGCCGCAGCCGCCGAACGCGACCCGCGCGGGATGCCAGTTGTGCATCAGGAACCCGGTCAGCGCCGCCGCGAGCACGCTCAGCAGCACCGCCAGCCCGTCCAGCACCTCCACCGCCGCGCAGGCGCCCACCCCGAAGGCGGTCACCACCCCGACGGTCCCCGCCAGCCCGTCCGCGTGGTCCAGCGCCCGGAACGCCCCGGCCACCCCGGTGACCCACGCCGCCGCCAGCACCCCGCCGACCACCCCGGTGTCCTCATACGGCACCACGCACAGCGCCGCCACCGCCGTACCGGCGAGCGGCACCCGCGCCCGCAGCCGCCACACGTCGGCCACCAGACCCAGCGCGGCGACCCCGGCCGCGGCGCCGAGCAGCGCCCCCACGCCCGCGCCGAGCGGCGCCACGCCGGTCCACTCGCCCACCCCCGCCACCAGCACCGTCGCCAGCACCACCGCCATACCGCCGACCACCGGCACCGGCCGGGCGCGCCGCCGGTCGACGAGGCCGAGCCGCAGTCCGGGCACCCGGAGGAGCCCCGCGAGCAGGGCGGCGAGGAGCAGGGCGGCGATGGCGGCGGCGATCCCGTAGAGCACGGGCCTAAGCTAAGTCCGAACGTCATGTTTTGGGATGAACGGCACGATAGCCTCGGCGCGCCGCACCTGTTCCGACCAGCCCCGGCCCGCGGAGCGGTCAGGCGAGCCTCAGCGACACAGATCACCGCCCCGCTGACTACAGTGCGGAGCAGGATGCGGGTACTCTCGAACGAACTGCATTAAGTTACCGCTTAGTAATCTCCCTCGCAGGCCCGAGGAGCCCCGGAATGCAACTCGCCTCGATCATCGTGTCGATGATCCTGACAGTGGTCGGCTCGGCCCTGTTCGCCCGCGTCATCGCCCAGTTCGTCACGTTCTTCAGGCTCGGCCAGCCACTGCCGGCCGGGGTGCGGACCGACAACCCCTACCAGCGCAGTGTGACGCTGACGAAGGAGTTCCTCGGCCACACGCGGATGAACCGGTGGGGAGTCATCGGCCTCGCGCACTGGTTCGTGGCGATCGGCTTCCTGACCCTGATCCCCATCCTGGTGCAGGCCATCGGCCAGCTCTACGTCGCCGACTTCACGCTGCCGATCGTCGGCGGCTGGCTGCCCTGGGAGATGTACGTCGAGTTCATCACCGTGATGACCACGGTGGGCATCGCCGTCCTCATCGTCATCCGGCTGCTCAACCTGCCCCTGCGGGCGGGCCGCAAGTCGCGGTTCGCGGGCTCGACGGCCTGGCAGGCGTACTTCGTCGAGTACGTCATCCTGACCATCGGCACCGTGATCTACGTCCTGCGCGGACTGGAAGGCGCGATCCACCACGTCGACCACTACCAGGCCGCGTTCTTCGCCTCGTACCCGCTGGTCACGGTCTTCGACGACCTGAGCCTGTCCACGCTCCAGAACCTGGTCTACCTGTTCGCCGGGATCAAGGTCAGCGTCTCCTTCATCTGGATGATCGTCGTCTCGCTGAACGCCGACATGAGCGTGGCCTGGCACCGCTTCCTGGCCTTCCCCAACATCTGGTTCAAGCGCAACGCGAACGGGGCGAGCGCGCTGGGCGCCCTCCAGCCGATGACCTCCGGCGGCAAGCCGATCGACTTCACCGACCCCGGTGAGGACGACGTGTTCGGCGTCTCGCAGGTCGAGCAGTTCTCCTGGAAGGGCCTGCTGGACTTCTCCACGTGCACCGAGTGCGGTCGCTGCCAGTCGCAGTGCCCCGCCTGGAACACCGGCAAGCCGCTCTCCCCCAAGCTGCTGATCATGTCCCTGCGCGACCACTCGCACGCCAAGGCGCCCTACCTGCTCGCCGGGGAGACGGGCCCGGAGACCGAACGGCCGCTCGTCGGCACGGTCGAGGAGAACGGCGTCATCGACCCGGACGTGCTGTGGTCCTGCACCACCTGCGGCGCCTGCGTCGAGCAGTGCCCGGTCGACATCGAGCACATCGACCACATCGTCGACATGCGCCGCTACCAGGTGATGATCGAGTCGGCGTTCCCGTCCGAGGCCGGGACGATGCTGAAGAACCTGGAGAAGAAGGGCAACCCCTGGGGCCTGGCGAAGAAGCAGCGCCTCGCCTGGACCAAGGAGGTCGACTTCGAGGTCCCCGTCGTCGGCAAGGACATCGAGGACCTCTCCGAGGTCGAGTACCTGTACTGGGTGGGCTGCGCGGGCGCCCTGGAGGACCGCGCGAAGAAGACCACCAAGGCGTTCGCGGAGCTGCTGCACATGGCGGGCGTCAAGTTCGCCATCATGGGCGGCGACGAGAAGTGCACCGGCGACTCCGCCCGCCGCCTGGGCAACGAGCCGCTGTTCCAGGAACTCGGCATGGAGAACGTCGCCGCGCTGAACATGGCGTTCGGCGAGTCCCTCGACGAGGAGGGCGAGGTGGATTCCTCGACGAAGAAGCCCAAGTCGGCGAAGAAGATCGTCGCCACCTGCCCGCACTGCCTGAACACCCTCGGCAACGAGTACCCGCAGCTCGGCGGCGACTACGAGGTCATCCACCACACCCAGTTGCTCCAGCACCTCGTGGACGAGGGCAAGCTGATCCCCGTCACGCCGGTCGAGGGCATCATCACCTACCACGACCCGTGCTACCTGGGCCGCCACAACAAGATCTACACGCCCCCGCGCGAGATCATCGCCAACGTGCCCGGCCTGCGGAACGAGGAGATGCACCGGCACAAGGAGCGCGGCTTCTGCTGCGGCGCCGGTGGTGCGCGGATGTGGATGGAAGAGCGCATCGGCAAGCGCATCAACAACGAACGCGTCGACGAGGCGCTGTCGTTGAACCCGGACATCGTCTCCACCGCCTGCCCGTTCTGCCTGGTCATGCTGACCGACTCGGTCAACGGCAAGAAGAACGACGGCCAGGCCAAGGAGTCCGTCCAGGTCGTCGACGTCGCCCAGCTCCTGCTGGAGTCCGTCAAGACGCCCGCCGACCCGCAGGACGCGGCGGAGTCGGAGAGCGAGCCGGAGCCCGAACCGGTGAAGTGACGGTCGTACGACGCCCCGCCCGCCCGGCAGTCGAAGCCGGGCGGGCGGGGCGTCGGCCGTGTGGCGGTCGGCTACGACTGCCGCCTGACCCTCGCGGCTACGACTGCCGCCTGACCCTCGCGGCTACGACTGCCGCCTGACCCTCGCGGCTACTTCGGCGCCGCCTGCTGGACCACCTCGAAGGACCACAGCGTCGACCCGGACGCCGCGGGCTTCGGCCGCTCGCCGCCACCCTCGCCGCCCTGGTGGGCCGACTTCATCGGCCCCTCCATCCACGCCTGGAACGACTCCTCGTCCCGCCAGCGCGTGTAGACGAGGTACTGGTCGGTCCCCTCGACCGGCCGCAGCAACTCGAACCACTCGAACCCGTCGGAGCCCTCGACGGCGTGCGCGCGCGAGGCGAACCGCTTCTCCAGCACCTCCCGCTGCTCGGCGGGAACGGTCAGCACGTTGATCTTCACTACGCTCATGCCCCCATCCTGCCCGGCACGGGGCGAGGACCGGACGGGACACCCCAAGTCGGCGCGAGTCGGGGACCGGAGGCCGCCGCGGGAGGCACCCTCCCTGTTCTCGGGTTCCCGGGGGTTTCTGGGGGACGGGAGACTCAACCCCCGTAAGGGATGTCACAGCTCGGCCGCAAAGCCGGGCCGGTGGACCCGGGCCCGGCACACCACTCTCCCGGCTCAGGTACGTTCGAAGACGTGGCTGGATTCAGGATCGGACGCGGCGGCAGGGACGACCGCGCCCCGCAAGCGCACCCCCCGTACGGACAGCAGGCACCCCAGGGACCGTCGTACGGCTACCCGCCCGCGGCCCCGCAGCCCCCGGGCTACGGCGGCCACGGCGGGCATGGCGGCCACGGCGGCGGCGCACACGGCGAGCCGGAGTACTTCGGGGACGGCGGCTACCCACACGGCGGCCCCGGCGGCCCGCACGGACCGGTGGGCCCCGTCGGCCCGGACCCGTACGCGGCCAACAACCCGGGCCACACCCAGGCGTTCTCGATCGGTGAGGACCCGTACTCCCAGGGCGAGACGTACCGCGCGGGCACGGTGAACCAGCCCCCGCCCGGTCCGATCGGCCCCCGGCTGCACTGGAAGGACCTGCTGCGCGGCATCGTGCTGTCGCCGAACCAGACCTTCCTCCAGATGCGCGACTACACGATGTGGGTCCCGGCCCTCGTCGTGACCTTCCTCTACGGCCTGCTGGCCGTCTTCGGCTTCGACGGCGCCCGCGACGACGCGATCAACGCCACGCTGTCGAACGCCGTCCCGATCGTCCTGACCACCGCGGTCGCGATGGTGATCAGCTCCTTCATCCTGGGCGTGGTCACCCACACCCTGGCCCGCCAGCTCGGCGGCGACGGGGCGTGGCAGCCCACGGTCGGCCTCTCCATGCTGATCATGTCCCTGTCGGACGCGCCCCGCCTGGTCGTGGCGATGTTCCTCGGCGGCGACGCCCCCTTCGTCCAGATCCTCGGCTGGGCGACCTGGGTCGCGGGCGGCGCCCTCCTCACCCTGATGGTCTCCCGCTCCCACGACCTGCCCTGGCCGAAGGCGCTGGGCGCGTCGGCGATCCAACTGATCGCGCTGCTGTCGATCGTGAAGCTCGGCACGTTCTGACCCCACTACGGACGAAGGGAGGGCCCCGGCAGACGCCGGGGCCCTCCCTTCGTCCGTAGTGGCCGTCCGTAGTGGCGTGCGCGGGGAGCTGGGGACGGCAGGGGGAAGCGGCAGGTGTGCCTGTGCGGCAGACCAGGCGAGGCGGGAGCTTCATGACGGGGCAGCGGAGGTGGGCTCCGGGCGTTGTCAGTGGCGGGTGTTAGGTTCCCGCACGTGCTGCCGAGGAGATCACTAGCCGCCCCCCTCAGTCCGATTTGATCGGTACCTGACATTCGGTAGTCGTGTGAGTGAGTGACACAGCCCGGTCGGTCAGGACTGGGCCCGCTCTATGAAGGAGACCTGATGAGAAGCAGCGTGCTGGGCCGCAGCCTGGCCCGTATGGCGGCCGTGCTCACGGCGGCCGTGACCCTGGCGGTGACGGCGGCCCCGCTGACGGGGACGGCGCAGGCCCACGAGGCGGTGACGGGGTCGCTCAGCTTCAGCGGCGAGCCGGGCGAGTACGTCTCCGGCGGCCAGTCCTACTCCTACGCCCCCGAGACGACCGAGATGTTCGACATCTCAGGGCCGGTCTCCGAGTCCGCCGTGGGCGCGACGGTCGTCACGCCAGAGGGCGAGCGCTGGTCCCTGCACATGGAAGCCCCCTACGGCCAGAAGCTGACCGCCGGCGCCACCTACGCCAACGCCTCCAACTGGCCCAACGCCCGGCCTGAGGACCCCAAGCTGCAGTTCAGCTCGACCGACCGATACTGCGAGAGCGGCACCGGCTCCTTCACCATCTCCCACATCGCTTACGGCCCTTACGGCTACATCAGTGAGGTCGACGCCACCTTCGAGCGGTTCTGCGGCGGCTCCACGCTGCCCGTGCGCGGCGAGCTGCACGCCCGTATGCCGGAGCCGCCGACAGAGCTCGTCGTCGGCATGAACCTGAACACCACGGGCACGGTCGACACCCACTCTGGCGAGATCACCGTCGGCGGGGCGGTGACCTGCAACAAGCCGGCCCGCATCACCCTCACCGCCAGCGCCTACCAGGCGCAGAGGCGTGGAACCGCGTCCGGCTCGTACGAGAACCTGGTCGTCGTCTGCGAGCCCGGGGCCCCGGTCCCGTGGACCGTCTCCTTCCCCAGCAACATCGACCCCACCGCCTCCTTCCAGCCCGGCGCCGCCGTACTCCGGGGCATCGGCAGGGCGGACGACCGCGACTACCCGGTGACCGTCGACACCGGCTTCCAGAGCACCGACATCACTCTCGTCAAGTCCTGATCCCGACGCGGGCCCGGCTGCGCGTAGCAGCCGGGCCCGCCTGACACACTCACGTGAGGAGCCTCGGGCACGAGCAGCGGCGGTTGACGCCGACCACCAGGTCTCCTAGAGAGCCTCCCTGTTCACCTTGGCCGCCTCGCCCGACCTGTGTACTGGAGGCAGGACACTCCACGGGAAGTTGATCCACTCGTCGGTCCGCTTCCACACGTACTCGCACTGGACGAGGGAGTGGGACTTCTCGTAGATCACGGCACTGCGCACCTCGGCGACGGCGTCGAGGCAGAAGTCACGCACGAGCTTGAGCGTCTTCCCGGTATCGGCGACGTCGTCGGCGATAAGAACCTTCTTCTCCGAGAAATCAACGACATTGGGAACGGGAGCGAGCATGACGGGCATGTCGAGAGTGGTCCCGACCCCGGTATAGAACTCCACATTCACCAGATGAATGTTCTTGCACCCCAACGCATAAGCAAGACCACCCGCGACGAAAACCCCGCCCCGGGCAATGCTCAACACTATGTCCGGCTCATACCCGTCATCGGCGATGGCCTGCGCCAACTCCCTTACGGCAACACCAAATTGCTCGTAACTGAGGTTCTCGCGCACGCTCACACCTGGGTCCGGTGGAAGTTGAGGAAGGACCGGGAGGCGGTGGGCCCGCGCTGCCCCTGGTACCGGGACCCGTACCGCTCACTGCCGTACGGCGACTCGGCGGGCGAAGTGAGCCGGAACATGCATAGCTGTCCGATCTTCATCCCCGGCCACAGCTTGATGGGAAGCGTGGCGAGGTTGGACAACTCCAAGGTCACATGCCCGGAGAACCCCGGATCAATGAATCCGGCGGTGGAATGGGTAACGAGCCCGAGCCGCCCGAGGGAACTCTTCCCCTCCAACCGCGAGGCGAGATCATCAGGCAGCGAGATCACTTCGTACGTGGAGGCGAGAACGAACTCCCCGGGATGCAGGATGAACGGCTCGTCCCCCTCGGGCTCCACCAGCCGCGTCAGGTCGACCTGCTCCACGGAGGGGTCGATATGCGGGTACCGGTGATTCTCGAACACCCGGAAATACCGGTCCAGCCGCACGTCGATGCTCGACGGCTGCACCATGGATTCGTCGTAGGGATCGATCCGTACCCGCCCGGCATCGATCTCGGCCCGGATGTCCTTGTCAGAGAGAAGCACGCCCCGAGGATACGCAAGAGGCGCGGACCCCTACGCATAGGGACCCGCGCCAGACCTTCTACTCCCGCTCGTTCCCGCTCGCTACCGCTTCTCGAAGCTGACCGGCACGACACTGCGAAGCCGCGCACACCGCGGACAACGCATGAGCCGACCAGGCCCAAGCCGCTCGGCCTGCTGCATCGGGAACGAAGCGGTGCTGAACACGTGCCCATCGGCACAACGGACGACGGTGCGCTCCATCAAGTCCAAGAGTCCCTTCCCCAAGAGCCGCGTCTGGCTGCCACTGCCGTGACGACGAACCCCCACATTACGGGACGAACCGAACGCCCTTCCAGGCGGCACTCCGAGCCCCGCCGCCCCCCGCCCAACCCCTGCGACGCCCCGCCCGGAACTCCCCACAACCCCCTCCGCAACACCCCCACCGTACGCCCCAACTCCCGCCCCCCGCAGCCCCGA
This sequence comes from Streptomyces flavalbus, assembly GCF_042674625.1. Classification (NCBI taxonomy): domain Bacteria; kingdom Bacillati; phylum Actinomycetota; class Actinomycetes; order Kitasatosporales; family Streptomycetaceae; genus Streptomyces; species Streptomyces flavalbus. The sequence goes on along the minus strand of NZ_JBHTEB010000001.1, from coordinate 4,295,051 downwards.
CCCCACCCCTGAAACATCCTCAGGCCCCACGGCTTGAGCACCGGGGGCCTGACATGAGGTAGAGTGAGCGAGCATTCAGACACCGACTCGGTCGGCGTCTTACGCGGGTGTAGTTTAATGGTAGAACATCAGCTTCCCAAGCTGAGAGCGCGAGTTCGATTCTCGTCACCCGCTCCATGATTAAGGCCCAGGTCATCGACCCGGGCCTTTTTGCTGTCCGCTGTGATCAGCGTCGCGTCCATCGGGACGACCCCGCACGGTGGCCCTGTAGCCCTGCCTCGACTCCAGCGAAGGAGACCAGGGTGCCGCCGAAGCGACTGGGGCCCGCGTACCAGGACTCGGCGAGGGCATCCACCAGGAGCAGCCCCCGCCCGTGGGCGTCATTGGCATCCGGGCGTCGCATCCGCACGTTCGCCGAGAAGCCGGGATTGTGCACGTCTACTCGCAGTGAAGCCCCCCTGCGGAACCACTCCACACGTACAACCCACGTCTCGTCGGCCCGCCCATAGACGATGGCATTGGTGACCAACTCCGAGATCATCAAGGCACAGTCGTCGACCGAGCAGGCCGGGTCGTACGGCTCGATGAACTTCCGGAACCACCGCCGAGCCAGCGGCACCGATTCCGGCAGAGGGTGCAGGGTCATCGCTCCGAGTGGTGCCGAGTCACTGGGCCCGTTGCGGCCTGCGGGGATGTTGCCCATCCGTGCTCACTCCTTGCCGCTGCCGTCGCAGTCCAGGCAGCGCCGCTTCGATGTGGCACGGGCACGATCGTTGGCCGTGGACAGCGCCAGAGCCGTACGGGAGCCGACGCGCTTCCAACCGCGTCCCCGGCATCCCCGGCAAGTGGACTGCGCGCCCGCATCCGGCCGCTGACTCATCACGCCGTGCCTCCTTCCAGCAAGTGGCCTTAGCCACTTACTGGATGGTGGCATTGGCCACCTGCGGGATGCAGGCGGTAAGTCACACCTGACAACCCATCAGATGAGCGGGTACCCCTGCTCGAAGACCCACCGGTGGGGCGGGTAAGTCGCCTCGGCGAACTTCAACGGCCGGTCCTGAAGGTCGTAGACGACGTGATGGACGACCAGGACTGCCGAGCCGGGTTCAAGCCGAAGGTCGGCCGCCTCCTCCTCGGTGGCCTGCCGGGCGCACATCCGATCCTCGGCGTAACTCCCCTGCCGCCCGGTCATCTTCTCCACGTACATCAACGTGCCCTCTTGAATGCGCTCAGGGTCGGTGAGCTTCGGCGCCCGCTGCCCGACATCCGGGGCGAACCAAGAGGTCGAGAGCGTGATGGGCCCGTCCTGGTTGTTGGTCACCCGTCGCCGATGCACCGCGTGCCGGTCCTTGGCCAGCCCCAACGCCTCAGCGACATAGTCCGGAGCCTCAAGCCACCCCGCCGAGGTGATGACCGCGTACTCACCAGGCGTGTAGCTCTTGCCTGTCTGCCGAGCCCGCCCATACAACTCGCGTGCCCGCTTGTTGACTTCCAGGCTCCGCACGTACGTGCCCGAGCCCTGCCGCTTCTCGACCAGGCCCTGGTGACTCAGCGCCTCAAGCGACCGTGCAGCCGTGGGCCGGGATACCTTCCAGGTCGCGGCGAGCTGCCGTTCCGACGGCACCTCGTCGCCCGGCCGCAGGTCGCCCCGAAGGATCTGATCGCGGATGTAGTGCGCGATCTGGAGATACTTCGGCTGAGCCTCCTCAATCTGGGGCATCCGCCCTCCTTGTCCAAGTGGCTACGGCCTCTAGCCACTATAGGGTGAATGTCCAATGGCCAACCCCGTAGGCTGACCGCATGACGCGGTTGATCGTCGCAGCAGGAGGAGGGGGCGACGCGGTCGCCGCCGCAATGCTTCACGCCGCCCTCTACGGCGACGAGGACCAGGCGGTGATCCTCACGTACGCATGGGACCGCCTCCTGATCGACCCGCTCCCAGGCCCCCGAGGACCACAGGACTTCACCGGCCTCGAACAGCTCACCCCAGCGGTATGGACAGCCCCAGCCGAGGCCCGCCCAATCGCACCAGCAGGCTCCACGCTCCCCCGCCTAGCCGCAGAACTCCCCCACACCTTCGCACTGATCGACCCGCACCACGGCGCCCAGGGCATCACACGCCAACTGGAGCAACTGGTGGAGCACTTGGCGCCAACGTCCATCGACCTCCTGGACGTAGGCGGCGACATCCTGGCCCGAGGCGACGAACCAACCCTCAAGAGCCCACTCGCCGACGCCCTCACACTGGCAGCGTGCTGCCAGGTGAACGCCCCGGTCCGCCTCCTGGTGGCAGGCCCCGGCCTGGACGGCGAGTTGCCCCCCGAAGACGTACTCAGCGCGGTCGGCCCGGTGGCTCACACCTTCACGGCGAAGGACGTAAAGCCCATCAGCTCAGTCCTGGAGTGGCACCCGTCCGAGGCCACCGCGATGCTCGCAGCGACAGCACGAGGAGTACGAGGCACCTGCGAGGTACGCGACGCAGGACTACCCGTACCCCTGACAGACGAAGGCCCGGCAGTCCACAAGGCCGACATGGACGAGGCCCTGAGCCGCAACCAGTTGGCGCGCGCGATCCTGCACACCGCCAGTCTCTCCGAGGCGGAAGCACACAGCCGCGAAATTTGCGGCTACTCCGAGATCGACTACGAGCGCAACAAGGCGGCATGGCTCACCGAACAGCCACCGTTGGACCTGAACCCGGAGACGGTCTTGGTCAGGCTGGACGATTTCGAGGCCGAGGCCCGCAGCCGCGGAGTCACCCACACGACGTTCCGGCACCTCACCGAGGCCCTGAACCTCAACGGCACCCAACGCCAAGACCTACGCGAGCTACTGACCAACAGCCGCCCAGAGCAGTACGACGCCCCCTTGTGGCGCATCACAACCACTCCTGAGTAACAACCTTCTTCACGGGTTCAAGGCGGCTCGCTCCGCTCCCCGCGCGGCCCGGCCCCCGGCCGGGCCTGCGCTCCTGTCTCCGCCCCGCTCCAGCCCGGCCGGTGCCCGCGCCGCGCGCACAGCAATCAGCTACCTGACGCCCGAGAAGGGGCACGTCGCGGCTGGGGCGGTCGGCTCCGCGGCTTTACGCAGCCACTTTGGCGCGAGCCTCGAAGATCATGGCTCCAACGTCGTGCCTTATCGCGCAGGTCCACTACCTGCCCGACGCGCCGCAAGCTTACGGGGCCATGATCACTCGCGCCAAAGCAGCTCCAGCCCAAAGCCGCTCCACCGACCGCGTGTCTGGCTGACCATCTACACTGGCTCTCCGGCAAACGCCCTTCTGCACGTGACAAAGAGCCGTACTCCACACCAAGAGGGAGAAATGGAATTCGCGTATTTTGACGGGGATGACATTGGGGGACCTCTTGAACTTCTCCTCCTTGAGGACAAGGTGAGTGATGCCTCTAATTACAGCAAACTAGTTAGCGTCGCAATGGGGCAACTGATCTCAGATCTGAAGAGCAACCCCGAAGTTGATGTTCTCTTCAGTGGCGGTGACGACCTCCTAGCTGTATGGCGGCAGGATGGTATCGACGTCAGTGAGATTGAAAGAATCAGGAGGCGTTTTGCTGGCCTGTGCGGAAGAACCATCAGCGTGGGAGTCGGATCATCAGCACCCGAGGCACTTGGAAATCTGCGGAAGGCTAAGCTGTCGGGTAAGGATCGCACAGTCGCGCCAGTGGTGATCCACGAATGATTAGCAGAGGACAGCGGTCCGATGGCGGGTCTCGTAATATCTATCTGCTTGCCACGTCGCACATTCCCGACCCATACATTAACGTTCTCGCGCATCTGTTTCAGCACAAAAATCCCGCATCGGTCAATTTCGTCAAGATTATCGAGAGGGGTGGTGCTCGTGCGGATGCTAATGAGCAGATCCATTCCATTTATGCGCAAATTGTAAAGCTCATGGAAGCGCTGGCCAGCGGCACCTACCCCAGAAAAGTGGATGGTGAGGTCCAGCCTCACAGTATCGGACAACAAGCCGCTGACCGATACAGCAGCCTCCTTGAGAAGCTGCTACGGGTGGAAACCCGGATGGTAACTGTTGACTGGGGTGACCTGGACAGGGAACTGGGGAAGTTCCTTGCTGACGACCAAGCAATTTTCGACGTCACAACACTCAAGAAGAATCTTCTCGTCGATGTAATTTCTCTTCTCATCTCTCGAGATTGCCTGGAATTCTACTCTTTCGACTTGGGGAAGGTTCCTCAGTATTTCGACGACCGTGAGTTGATTCACTCGTTGGACCCCGACAGCTACAGCTACCGGAGAATTTCAGACAGTCCCCACGTTGCGGCAGCGAGAAAGCGGATGGTGGCGAGGTCGGCGACCCTAAGGTCCCTGCTGTTTTCTGCTTCTGTGGTTGGCGTGTCGGTAATCCTTATTCAGTTCTTTCTTTCGAATTCCTGGGTCGACAAGTTGGTGGTGGCAATTGCAACGGCGGCCAGCATCGTTAGCCTGATTTTCGTCCTACGAAGAGAAGACCGTTGAAGCCCTCGCGCAGGCCGTGCGGTCAGGAGTCCAAGCGGGGATCAGAGCTCAGCAGGTCGGCCGTCGTGGCTTGCTCTGGTCGAGGGTGCCAGCAGCGTGGCTGAGGTCGGTGGGGGTGCAGCGAGGCATACGCGTGCGTGGTAGGTCGGCGTTCTCGCCGTCGTGGCTGACTGTCGTCGGCTGAGGTTCGGACGGGGCGCATCGAGGGTGTCAGCCGTCGGTCGAGTGCTGCGAAGCTGGGCCGTCTCTGGGCCGTCCGAGGCCGCTCGATAGTGGCCAAGGACGACCAACGATGACCACCAGGCACACCAACGTCCCTGACCAGCAAAAACCCAGCCTACCAAGATCCCCGGCAACACCCAGGGCAAGAAGACAGGTCATCCCTGGGTCATGGAGACTCCGCCGACCGTGCTGTTGTCTCCGCCTATTGAGCTCGCCGCGCCCGCGCCCATGCTCCCTCATAAGCGCGCGGACCCCGCAGGGGGTGCAGATTCACTGGAGTCTGCGAAGCCGCAACGCTGCCTCGCATCACCTCTGCTGCATCTTCTCCGGCTCCGCTCAGCTTGATGCGAGGCAGGTTGAACGACAGGAAGGTGTCACGGCTGAGAGGCTGCGGTGTGTCCGCTCGCAGGATGGTCAGTCGGGGCTCACTCCCGTTGAGCGCCAGCAGTACGGACGCGGTCAAGCTGCAACCGGCCCAGGTCGTCACCCCATCCAAGAGGATCGTTCCGGTGAGTTGCCATGTAACGACAGCGGCGCACCACTCCTGTTGGCCGAAGCGGTAAGAGTGCATCGACTGGATCTCAGAGACTGATACACGGCCCCCGCTTAGCCAGCCGTGAGCAGCGACGATCAGCGGCTCAGAGCCTGGGACGCCGCTGATTGTGCACTCGAATGAGCCGTCCATCGGAAGCCAGCCGTACCGGGTCGCATCGTCTACCAACTGAGACCCTGTCGAAGGCTGTTCCAGGAGGGCCCGTACCGCAGCTTCGTCGGTCGTCGTCTCGGTGGCGAACTCAGCCACGACATCGGCCATGGAGGGCAGGAGTCGAAACCGGTCAGTCATGCCATCAACGTCCTTGTCCATCGGGGCGGGATACGACGTGCCGTCACCGAAGTCCTTGTTGTTGCCACTGACGAAGTAGACGCGCTCCTCCGAATGTGCTTGAGCGTACTCCACAGCAGTGAGCCAAATTGCTGCATCTCGGCTGCCGATCTTTTGCCCCTTCACCACCCTGCAGGGCCGGAGCTGGTTCGCTTCACGGAACGCTGCCTCTTGGAAGGCCTGTGGGCTGGTAGGGATCACTTCCACGACTGTGCCCCACTGCCGCCGCCAGTGCTTGCGCACCTCTTCGGGTTCGCATGGGCCGAGCGGCACGTCGAGCCCCCACGGAGTTACCTCGCGCAGTGCCTTGACTGCTTCCGCGGCCCGCGCGTGCTGCTCCTGGTACTTGAGCGCCTGTTGGGCCGCCAGCTCTTCCATAACCATCCACGGCACCGCAACACGCTCGCCACTCACGGCCCGGATAGCGCGCAGCAGATCGGTGCTGCCGCCCTCGGGAGTGAGGCCCCACAAGATATTCGTGTCAAGGATGATCAACTCTCTGCTCCAGTCGCCCGTCGAGGTGATCTCCTAGGGTTTCAGGCAGGGCCCGCGGGCGCACACGAATTGGCCGGAACAACCGGCATCGGGCTGGGGTCGACACACTGGTTCGCGTGAAGATGCCTTGTCGTCGGCACCAGCCGGGCTGACTGTCGTCGGCTGGGGCTCGTGCCACAACCGTGCCAGATGCAGGGGTCAGCCACGGTCAATGCCGGTGCTCCGCGGTCGAGTAGCCGCCCGCTGCCTCGACCGACGAAGCCGCAGCTCAGGATTGAGATCACCCAGCCTCTCTCCTAAAGTGGTGCTCAGCTCCCGCCGTGCAGTGCGCTGCTGATCTCCAGAAGGCGCCCATCGGGCAGAGCAAACGCGTTGCTTGGGTTTCGGTACGAGTGCCCACCGTCATTGGTCCAGAGGCCGCCTGCCGACCTCCACCGAGCGGGAGCCCACTGGCCCTGATTCTCAAGGAGCATCCTTGCTACCTCAGCGGGCTCTTCGATCAGGGTGAGAGCAGCGAGCGCAGGGGTGAGAGCAGCGGCTGCATCGTCGGGAAGCAGCGCGTCGCCGAGTGTGGGGAAGAGCAGCAGGAGACGGGCGTCAGCATCTCTAACACCTTCTGTTACTGACTGCCGAGCAGCAGACAGCAGTTCCGGCCAGGCCATGCCGGGTCCCATGAAGTGACCGTCGTCCACAGCGAGGGTTTCCGCTTCGGACCAAGCTGGCTGATGGATCAGATAGTCCATGCCCCATTCGTCCACGAAGTTGCGGTAGACGACGTAGATGGTGTGACCGGAGCGCAGCGGCACACTGAACACCGGCCACTCATGCTCGGCGGACAGTGTGCGATACAGCTCCCTGGCCGTATCCCAGTCGGCGCCGAATGCGGCTCGTTGTGCGTCCTCCCCGCGCAGGCAGGAGCCGAGGTGCACGGGCCAGAACAACGGGTCGTTCAGGTAGGCGTCGCCCCGAACCAAGGGGCCGCCTTCGTATCCGGGGATCTTGAGCACGTGCAGATGATGGCACGTGGGGCAGTCACCGCGTCAGGAGCGAGGCTACGCCCTCTTCCGCCCCAGTTTCCGTCTCATTCAGCGTCGTTCACGGACGTTCAGACGTGACCGAATTCCCCATCCGCTCCGGCGACCAGCCGACCGTGAACGCAGGTGAACAGCCCTACACGCGGCCCCGCGAGGCACCACCACAGTTGGAAAGCGTGCGAATGCTGCGGAGGCCGCTGACCGCCGCGCGGGTGTTCAGCCGTCGCTGTCAGTACCGAGCTGTACGGTCCCGCCCATGGCTGAGAGACCGACTACGAGCTGGCGTCACGGCATAGCTGAGGAAGCCGAGAAGCTTGCCGCCGACACCCTGGACCCGGAGTGCGCCTGCATGGGAGTGCTGTTCCCCGAGGAACTGCTTACGGCGACCGACGCAGTCCTTGACGCGTTCGAGAGCGAGCTTCCTGGACTTGGCGAGGCCCCCGACGAACAGGTCTTTGCTGTGGTGGAACGCGTGGTCCTGGCCCTCAACGCGGTGGACGACGCCCACAACGGCAGCGCCTTCGAAACTGTCGAACGCGAAGAGCTGTGCGACTACATCGACGAGTCGCTCACCGGGCACGGCGTCGATGTTGTCGCTCTGACCGCCCGCCATGGCCTCGGCCGGTACCAGCTCACGGACAAGTGGCGGAAGTGGTAAGGCGGCTCACGAACACGATCCGCCGGACATCACACGACTGCGCACCACAAGCGCACCAGATCGAGCGGGAAACAGCGGGGAATCACGGTGAAAGTGGCCAGGCCCGACGAGACCGCTCACCGGCAGTCCGCCCAGGTCAGCGACCGAACCGGCCCCAAGTGAACGCAGCTTCCCAAGCTGAGAGCTCAGCTCGACTAGCAGATCGCGCCCTCTGGGCCGTGGTGCCCCCGGCTTCTACCATCAGACCGTGGACTGGGGGACTTTGGCAGGTACAGCGCTTGGCGCGATCTTGGGTGTCGGTACCACCCTCATCGCCGAACGGTCGCGGTGGCAACGCGAGAGCACAGCCCGGGAACAGGCTGTCAGGCAGCAGCTCTACGCCGAGTACCTTGGCGCGCTCTCGCTCACTACGCATCGCCTCCGAGATCTCAAGCGCAGCACTGGGCTCACCAGGGAGGAACGCATAGAGCAGGCGGGCGAGATCTTGGGATCGACCAACGCCTACCACCTCCGCTACCAGATGCTGATCATCGCTCCTGCGCAGCTCGGTGACGCGGCCGACCAGGCGTTCGCGCGTGTCCGAGATCTACGAGACCGCTTCGACGGGCCCGACATAAGCGCAGACCCCGACTGGCCTACAACAATGAGCGCGGTCAGCGAAGCGCTCGACTCCCTCCGTAGGGCCATGCGAGCCGACCTGACCACAAGCTGATGACTGTGTTGGGCCAGAAACGATCAGCTGATTCCTGGCCGGCCAAGACTCCCTCGAATGGCCACGCCCGCCGACGGCTCCAGAAGTACGGACGACACGAGAGGAGAGCCCATGGCAGAGGAGGCAACGGCCATCCGTTCCCTGGCGCAGCTCGCTGACCACGTGCATTGGGTGCGGGAGTGGCCGGACAAGCCGACTTGGCGCGACCGGCTACGCCGATGGGCATACCCCGAGTCTTACCGCTTCGACCGGAGCGCCACCCCGCCAATGCCCTGGGTCGACAGGCCCGCGGGACACTATGAGCGGTCCGGCTGGCGCATCCGAGCGGCGTACTTCAGATCGGACCTGGCCTTCGAGGTCGAGTACGTGGTCTGCGATCTATGCGAGATCGGCTGGGTGGAATCACCCCACTCCTATGAGGGTTACAAGCGCTGCGGCCTCGCCTCAGCCGCACTCCGGTCCCTGCGTCGCGCCTACCCCGGAGTCCAGTGGCACACAGGTGGCGGGCACTTCCGCGAGGCCGAGCCCTTCTGGAGTTTTGTCAGCGCGGGCATTCCCGGCGGCTACACCCAGCGGGAGAGGTGTCATCACGTCGAGCCGTGGCGAGTGCGGCGAGCATGAAGATGCGGCACCGGTGCACCGTGACCAGGCACCCTGCGATAGTTTCCGTCTCATTCAGCCCCGTTCACGGCCGTTCAGGCGAGACCCGGAGCCATCCCAGCATCGGCGGCCAGCCGTCCATGAACCCAGGTGAACGCCCCCGCACACACCCCACCACTCGACCAACACAGTTGGAAAGCGTGTTGGTCTCTACGGCAGCGCCGGCCCACGACACCGCCAGTCGCGGCAGCTAGGTTGAGGGCGTGGACGAGGAAGCGATCACCATCAAGCTCACGCGCGATCAAGCGTTCGTACTGTCGGACTGGCTCTACCAAGTCATGCTCCAGTCCGACGACCTTGAAGGGATCGTGCACGACCGAGCGGTCTGGTCACCGATCTACGCGATCTCAGGAACGCTGGACAAGACGCTGAGCGAGATCTTCATGCCCGACTACGGCCCACGTCTCGAAGCGGCCAAGGAGCGTCTCCACGCCGATCTGTACGAGCGAGCAGACGAGCCGACGACGCCAGGCCAGAACACGTCCGACGCACCACAAGCGCACCAGATAGAGCGGAGAACAGCGGGGAACCACGGTGAAAGCGACTGAGGGCAATGAGACCCGGTGCCAGGTAGAAGACCAGTTCAGCGGCCCTTTCAGCCGCAAATGCCCGCAGCTTCCCAAGCTGATGTTGCCTCGTGAAGTCGGGTCTTGTTGTCAGACCTGCGCTGTACGGTCCGCTCCATGGCTGAGAGACCGACGACGAACTGGCGCAGGGGCATAGCCAAGGAGGCCGCGGAGCTTGCCGCCGGTACTCTGGACCCCGACTGCGCGTGCATGGTCGATTTGTTCCCTGAAGAGCTCTTGCTGGAGTCCGATACCGTCCTCGACGTGTTCGAAGCCGAGTTGCCCACGCTCGCCGAAGGCGACGACGCACGGATCTTCGCGGCAGTGGAGCATCTCGTCCTGGCCCTGAACGCCGTGAACGAGGTTCACGGCGAGTCCGCCTTCGAAACTGATGAACGCGAGCAGTTGTGCGCCTACATCGATGAGGCGCTCACCGAGCAGGGGGTCGACGTCGCGGCCCTGACCGCGAGGCACGGGCTCGGTCGGCACGAGCTCACGGACCGGTGGCGGGACTGGTGAGCACCCTTCGCCATGAGAATTCAGGTCGACTGTGGCAAGCGAGAGGAGTGTCTACGATCGCGCGGTGAGTTATGACATCTACTTCTTGAGCCGGAAGGACGGGCAGTCCTGGGAAGAGGTCTTAGAGGCGATGGAGGACGCAGCTGGTGACAGCGAGCCGATCCCTGCCCGCCTCCTTGAAGCCTGGGACCGAATAGTCCCGCAGGCCCGGACGCTGCTAGGCGAAGTGGACATCACGGAGTACGAGCAGGAGTCGCGGGACCTGAGCCACTCGGGCACGGGCATCGACCTGTCCGTCTTCGGTGACGAGGTGACCATCACCGTGCCCTACTGGCATGCGGGGGACGAGGCTGCGGTCGTGCTCGGCAAGGTCTTCGCCCTTTCATCCATCGTCGAGAACGAGACCGGGCTGACTGCCTACGACCCCCAGGCGGAGCGTCCGTTGGCGGAGATACAACCGCTAGGCCAGATCGGGCTGCTGTCGAGGATCACTAAGGATTTGCGCAGTCGCTGCGGTGGTTGATAGCAGGACGCGGTCAGCCGCGTAGTCGCACGCGATAAACCCGGTGATGTCGGCGAGCCGGCTCGGGATACTGGTCGCCCATGGATGAGGTCAAAGTCGTCGCCGCCCATTCCGAGCGTGCGACGCTGCGTGTCGGGGACGTGTTCCTGAAGGTGGACGCCGATCAGGCGCGCATCGACGTCGAGGTCGAGGCGATGTCCCTCGCGCCGGTCCCGACTCCACAGGTCCTGTGGCGCAAGCCGCCCGTGCTCGCGATCACCGCACTCCCGGGGGCAACGCTCGGGCGCCTCGGCGGGCCGTCGACCGGGTCGCCGACGGCGTGGGCCGCAGCGGGCGCAGCCATCCGGAAGCTGCACGACGCGCCCGTGCCACCCTGGCTGGGACGGGCCGGCCGAAGCATCGTCGCGCTGGCGGCGGAACTCGACGCCGAGTGCGAGTTGCTCGTGACGAACGGTCTCCTGCCCGCCGACCTGGTCACCCGCAACCGCCAGGTCGCCGAGGCCGCCCTCCGGCCGTGGACCCCGGCGTTCACGCACGGCGACCTGCAGATCGCGCACGTCTTCGTCGACGGCGACAAGGTCACGGGCATCATCGACTGGTCCGAGGCGGGCCAAGGTGATGCCCTGTACGACCTCGCCACCTTCACGCTCGGACACGAGGAGCACCTTGACGACGTCATCGCCGGCTACGGCACCGACATCGACCTTGACGTGATCCACGCGTGGTGGTCCTTGCGCAGCCTGCTGATAGTTCGCTGGCTGGTCAAGCACGGCTTCGACCCCTTCGCGCCGGGTTGCGAGGTCGACGTACTGAGATCCCGCATGTGAGGCCGCGCACCCGGCCATACATGTGCTGCCGCAATGCCACGTCGCCGCGCACCCTGGCGCAGCCCTCCTCCCGAGCCTGGCGAGGCTACGGGGCATGCTGAGCGTCCCTTCCTGGAGCTGCGTGCCCATGGCGTGCCCGTCAGAGGGGAAGACAGTGGTCAACAGCGGCGCATCCAGGGCCAACCGGCCACTCGATGGATCAGGCATCTGCGCTGGTCAAAGCATTGCAGCTTACTCAAGCGTCGTCGCTTCCCAAGCTGAGAGCGCGAGTTCGATTCTCGTCACCCGCTCCATGACTGAGGCCCAGGTCAGAGACCTGGGCCTTTTTGCTGTCCGCTGTGGTCAGTGGTCACGTTGTAGATTCGCGGCAGAACGCTGAGCAGCGGGGTGTGAGGAGGCGGAAACAACCAGCACGGTCAACTTCCGGGCAACCCCGTGCGCAGCGAGCGCCGTTCTCCAAGGTGCCTCGTCTCAGACCTTCTCCGCGCTCACGCGCGGATGCTCGGCAGTGAGCAACCCGATGTCTTCCACGTCCGAGGTCAGGATCGTCACCCGGCCGGGATGGTGCAGGGCGGTCGCGCACAGCATGGCGTCGATGGCGTACTTGTGGCCGTGCAGCCCCGCCGCACGCAGCAAGGCAGCGGCGGACTGCGCGAGGGTCTGGGTCACCGGCTCGACGCTCAGGCGGGAGAGGGTCCACTTGAGTGCGGCGTCATTGATCTTCGGGTGGGTCACCTCGACCAGTACGGCGGCCGAGGTGATCACTGGCAGGTCCGCGTCGCGCGCCGCCGTCAGCCACTCGTGAATTTCCCGATCCCTCTGCACGGCCTTTGCCAGGCCCTCGCTGTCCAGGACCAGGGCACCGCTCACTCGGCCACCCCGGCGTTCGAGGCGCCTCCAATCAGCCGGGCGCGCTTGGCCGCCACGGCTGCGGGGTCGGCCGGGCCGTGTACCTCGTCGAAGTCCGCGATCAGCTCGTCCAGGTTGTCGCGCTCGATCTGGCGCTGGGCCGCCTTCTCCAGGTAGGCCGAGACGCCTCGCTTGCCGACCCGCTCTCGGATCGCCTGCAGCGTTCCTGCGGTCAAGGTGACGGAGATACCACTGGTGGGGCCGTCGCCGGGCGGGAAGCCAACGTCGTCATCAGTCACACGGCGAGTGTGCCATTCAATATGGTATAGCGCACAGTGCGTGTACGGGCCGGGCCTATGGTCTGATAACGAAAGCGCGGAGGGCGGTGGGCTGTGCAGCAGCAACGCCACTGCACGGCATTCCGCGCTCACTGGCCTGGGACCACCCGGACCCGCCCGGCGCCGCCGTCGACCGCCTCGACGCCGCCATGCCGGTCATCACCACCGTCCCGCTAGCCACCCTGATTTTCGCCCGCGTCGAGGGCCACCCGAAGCACGGGGCTGTGGACGCTCCGCTGGACAGGCTGTGCGGAAAGGTCCTCGCCTACCTGCCGCCCGGCAGCACCGACGACGTGGCCCTGCTGGAGCAGATGCGTGGGGAACTCAGGGGAGCCGCCCGATCCGCCCTGTCCGCCAGAAGACCGGCAACATCTGGCGCGCATAGGGCCGTCGCCCGCGCCTTGATCTCAAGCACTTCCTGCGGTATGTCACTCTCTCCGACGACGAGGAGCCCGAAGAAGGCGACTCGGACGACGCCGACGCCCAGTACGAGGACGAGGACGAGGAGGAGCAAGGCCGGTAGGCGGGCCGCAAGGCGCGGGCGTGCCGACGGAGCCCAGTGGGGCCGGGCGCGCGAGGGGGAGTTCGGACCGCTCAGGGACATGGTGTGCAACCCGTCTCCCGGACGTCGGCCTGTGCAGGGTCCGCCCAGCGCTGCTCACCAGGGAGGCACCGGCAGCGGGGGCGGTGCGCGAAGGCCGCCGGTGCCCTCAAGCCACTCCGGTAGGCGGCCACGTCCCCACTACAGGTGCGATGCGTGCGGTGATCGAGAGTGATCGAGAGTGATCGTCCGGGCGGGAGCCCGGACGATCACCCCGGGCTCGGTCCCGAATTCGGCTCGCGGGTGTCCGCAACCAAGCACATCACTTTGCCGACACGGCAGAATCCTCGACGAGGTTTCGGCACTCCCCAGGAGAACCGACCGCGACCGCCGCGCTCGGCGACGGTGCGCCGACTGGAGTACGTTGGGAGGCCGAGGGGGTCTCGAACAGGCGGGTGAGCGCATTGGCTGGTCCCCCGAGTCCGATGGGTGTCCTGGCGGACGGCGGTCACGACTCGGCGACGCCCTTCTCACGTTCCGGATCAGTTTCGCTGCGGCCGTTCACGACGTACCTGCGCGACGGCGCGTGGTGGCCGCGTCGCAGAGTTCTCGCCGCCGAGTCGCTCGCCCTGATCCCTGCGCTCACCGAGCGCCTCGGGCCGGTCACCCGGATCGGCCTGGACCGGGCGGCGCGGGACGAGATGACGACGCGGGTGACCGTCGACGGCCGTGTGGTGCACGTCGACTCCTTTTCCGTGGGAGACGACACCGTGCTCGTATCCCGAGGGCACCAGGACGGGCCTCTCCCTGCCCGTGGTCCCACCGGACCCCCTGCGAGACGGCGCGGGCGGTGATGACCGAGGCGGTGCGTGCGGAAGACCCCGGGCAGGCGCGGCAGATCCTGAGGGACGCCGGCACGGAACAGGTCCTCCGTCCCGGCCGACGGGCCGCGGACGAGGCCCGGCACCGGGACCGTCCACCCGCCTGACCGACCCGTGCGGATACGCACCGATGACGGACCCGATGGCTTGGAGGACGCACCGCATGGACGTGCGCGACAGGAACCACGTGACAGTGACCGGACGGGCCGACGGGCCTGTGGTGATGCTGGCGCACGGTTTCGGGTGCGACCAGAACCTGTGGCGTCTGGTCGTACCGACGCTCGAACGCGACTTCACCGTTGTCCTCTTCGATCACGTGGGCTCCGGAAACTCGAACCTGTCGGCGTGGGACCCGGAGCGCTACGGCTCACTCGACGGTTACGTGGACGACGTGCTGGAGCTGTGCCGGGAGCTGGCGCTGGGGCCCGTCACGTTCGTGGGACATTCGGTGAGCGCGATGATGGGCGTGCTGGCCGCCGTACGGGAGCCCGAGGCGTTCGCCGGATTGGTGCTGCTCGCACCGTCGCCGTGCTTCGTCGACGACCCGGACACCGGCTACCGGGGTGGTTTCAGTGCCGCGGACATCGAGGAGCTGCTCGATTCCCTGGACGCGAACTATCTGGGCTGGTCGGGGGCGATGGCACCGGTGATCATGGGGAACCCCGAGCGGCCGGAACTGGGCGAGGAACTGACCAACAGCTTCTGCCGCACCGACCCGGACATCGCGCGCGTCTTCGCCCGGGTGACGTTCCTGTCCGACAACCGCGCCGACCTAGCCCAGGTGCGGGTGCCGACGCTGGTCGCACAGTGCTCCAGCGACGCGATCGCCCCACCGGAGGTGGGCGCGTTCGTCCACGCGCAGATACCAGTGAGCCGCTTGGTGACGCTGAACGCGACCGGGCACTGCCCCCAGCTCTCCGCACCGCAGGAGACCGCCGCGGCCATAGCCGCGTTCGCGGGTGGTGCGGATTGATGCGCGGGGCCGGTGACCAGGGCGAGAACCGTGGACGCGGGGAGATTCAGGGACCTCTTGACGAGCAGGCTCGACTCTCCGCTCTGCTGGAGGACAGCGCCGAGGACCTGTACGAGCGTGCGCCCTGCGGCTACCTCTCCACGCTGCCGGACGGACGGATCGTGAGGATCAACACCACTCTGCTGGACTGGCTGGGATACGAGCGCGGGGACCTGGTGGGGCGCAGACACTTCTCCGACCTGCTGACCGTGGGCGGCCGGCTCTACCACGAAACGCACTTCGCCCCGCTCCTGCGTATGCAGGGCGAGGTCAAGGGCATCGCCCTGGAGCTGAAGGCCGCGGACGGCTCCCGTCTGCCCGTGATGGTCACCTCAACGGTGAAAGGCGGCGACGACGGGCAGCCCATGCTGATCCGCACCACCGTCCTCGACGCCCGCGATCGACGCGCCTACGAGATCGAACTACTGCGCGCACGCAAGGAGGCCGACCTCGAACGGGACCGCCTCAAGGACCTGAACACCACCCTGCAGAAGACCCTGCTGCCACCGGAGCTGGTGAACGTCCCCGGCCTGGAAGTCTCCGCGCACTACCACGTCGCGTCCGTCGACGAGGTCGGCGGCGACTTCTACGACCTCTTCCCCCTCGCGGCCGGCACCTGGGGGCTGTTCCTGGGCGACGTGTGCGGCAAGGGCGCCGCCGCAGCGGCCGTCACCTCCCTGGCCCGCTACACGCTGCGCGCCGCCGCCGTGTACGACTCCGACCCCGCCGCCGTCCTCGCCAACCTCAACACCGTCCTCAACCACGAGTACAACGGCACCGACCCCCGCTTCTGCACCGTCGTCTTCGGCCTCCTCACCCCCGACGAAGACCGAGGCGGTTTCCACATCACCCTGGCCAGCGGTGGTCACCCACCGGCCATACTGATGCGCTCCGACGGCACCGCCGTCTTCCTGCACACCCCCGGCGGCCAGCTCATCGGCGTACTCGCTGACGCCGACATCGCCACCACCAGCGTCCACCTCGCCCCCGGTGACACCCTGCTCCTGCACACCGACGGCCTCACCGAGGCCCACACCGCGGCCACCGGTGGAAAACGCTACGGTGACGACGCCCTCCTCGACTTCTGCCACGACCTGGCCCCCACCACCGCCTCCGCGGTCATCGACGCGATCCGCGACCTGCTCGACACCTTCGGTGCCGGTGTGGACGACGACACCGCCGTCCTCGCCATCCACGTGCTCCGGTCCCCAAGTGAAGAGCGGAAATGAGCACGCATCCAACGCTTGTGGACCCCGGGAGCACGTCCCGCGCACGGCCGCCGTCCACCCGACCGAGTCGTGCCCCTGGCGTGCCCTTCGCGGGGGGGCAGGCACAGTCGCCAAGGGTTTCCCCGCACCCTCACCACGATGCCGGGGCATCGGCCGTTCCCAGGTCAGGGCCATGAGCCGCCCCAAGCGCCGTCGCTTGGCGACCTCCCATTGCCGCTCCTCGTCGGGATGCCGTTGGACTGGCGCGGCCTCCCCGCACGGGCCGAGGGACCCACACCATCGATCCCCTGAGCTGCTGATGCACGCGCTCACACTTCAGTGGGGCAACACACGCCTCGCCCGTTGCCCGAGGGACGCGATGGCCCTGACACTCAACCGTCTCGCGCTGCTCGAAGGCAACCGATCGCGGAGCTGGGCATGGGAGCACCGCGGGACTTCGAGTGCATCACCGCCGTCACCGGCCAGGCACTCCAGTGGTACGGCCCTGAAGCCAGCAGGTGAGGCAGGTGCAGACGGGACGCCTCGCCGGATGACTCCGCACTCGCGAAGCGCCCCCGATCCGGACATGCGAGCCGGCGAGTGGAGAAGCCCGTCGCCTAAGCCGAGGCCGACATCACCGTCCACGTGCTCATCGACCGTGATCGCGACACCCGCGCCTCGGCATCACTCTGGAGACGGAGATCTTCAGGCAGTACGTGCGCCGAGCCGCCCGTCCACCGGCGGAGCGGACATGGGTCAGAGCGCCTGTCGGCGGGCCCGAGCCGTCTCGATGTCCGGGACGTGCTCTTCGGCCCAGAGCCGCACGGCCCGCAGGGGCACGAGCAGGGAGCGGCCCAGCGGTGTCAGGGCGTACTCGACGCGAGGCGGGTTCTCGTCGTACTCGTGACGGCTGATCAGGCCGTCGGCCTCCAGGGAGCGCAGGGTCTCGGTCAGGGCCTTCGATGTGATGCCCCTGATGTGCCCCTTCAGTTCGCTGAAGCGGCGAGGCCCTTCCTCCAGGGCGTTGACGACGAACACGGTCCAACGGGCGCCGATTCGGTGCAGCACCGTGCGGCTCGGGCAGGACGCCGCCATCACGTCGTACGCCTTGCCCATGACTGCCCCCGGTTTCGTTGAAGATACCGGTATCAAATCTATACCGTTCACCCGATCCTACGAGAGGACGGGGAAGCACATGGAGCGGATCCTGGTCATCGGCGGCGCACGGGCACTCGGTGCGGCCGTCGCGAGGCGTGCGGCGAAGGACGGGTACGAGGTGGTGATCGGTGCCCGCGACCTGGCCTCGGCCGAGGCGCAGGCAGGCGAGATCGGCGCCACGGCGGTGCGGATCGATCTGCAGGACGAGTCGACGATCGCGGCCGCGGCGGAGCGCTTGGGGGAGGGAGTCGACCACATCGTGACGACCGGTTCGGCGCCGCACGACGTGCGCGCCACCGAGCTGGACCGCGACAGCCTGCTGGCCGCGTTCACGGCGAAGGTGGTGGGCCCGATGCTGGTGGCCAAGCACTTCGCGCCGGTACTGCGGCCTACCGGGTCGATGGTGCTCTTCTCCGGTGTGGTCGGCTGGCGTCCCGGGCCGGGATCACTGGTCAAGGGGGTCACCAACGGCGCGGTCGAGTATGCCGCGCGCCATCTGGCGGCGGATCTGGCGCCGGTGCGGGTCAACGCCGTCTCGCCCGGTGTCGTGGACTCCGGCGCGTGGGACCGGCTCGGGGAGAAGAAGGCCGATGTGCTGGGCAGGAGCGCGGCCAGGACCTTCGTGGGACGTCACGGCAGCACGGACGATGTCGTCGACACGGTGATGTGGCTCCTGCGAGCGGGCTTCGTCTCCGGCGAGACGATCCACGTCGAGGGCGGCGCCCGCCACCACTCGGCCTGACGCCCTGCCGAGAGGCGGCGTCGGCACCCCGCCGGAACGTGACGGGCCGTGACGGTCCCAGCGGACATGGCGGGGCACCCGGGGTCCGACGGTCCCGGGTGCCCCGTGGGGGCCGACCGCCGCTTCTCAGTCCTCGTCGTCGCCGTCGCAGTCACGGCAGAGCTGTTCAGCCGGGACGTGCCCGGTCCCGTTGGTGCTCGGGCACCGGCCCCTGACGGCGTTCGTAGTCGGCCAGATAGTCGGCCAGATACTCGTCGAGGATCTGGCCAGGCAGCTCACGCTCCACCGCTTCGGTGATGAACGCGGAGAACTGGTCCCGGGCGGCACCACGACCAGAGAGCCGACGGCTCCATGCGCGACCGCGACTCGGGTCGAAGGCCGCCTCCATACATCCAGGTGGGGGTACCGGAGGCCGTTCTTCCCGTTTCCCCGCAGGCCCCCTTGGGCGGCGCGCCCTCCGTGTGCCCTATGTCGAGGTCGGGGCCCCACCAGACTCATTTCAGGTGATCGGGGTTTTCCGCCCCCGGTCCGAACCGGTGATTCACCATGCACGGCGCCCTCGCGTGCCCTCTACGTACGGTGTCTCGGGCACCGAGTCTCTCGGGCCTGCCCCTCTACAGCCGCCCAGGGACAGCCCCGCTGTCCGTCGACGCCCCAGGCTGCGCCGCTGAACAGGCAAGCACATCGTCGGTGAGGCCGAGCCGTGTGCGCAGCGCGGCATGGCCCGCATCGGTGAGGATGACCACCCGGGTCGTGCTCCGGCGCACCAGCCAGGATGATTCCAGCGCGTGTCGGAAGAGCGTCGCGCCCACTGCGCCGGCCAGGTGCGGTCGGTGTTCCGTCCAGTCCAGGCACGTACGGACATGGGGTCGCCAGGAGCCGTTCGGGTGGTCGTCGGCGATACCGAGCTCGCGCAGCCAGTCCCGGCCCTCCGCGGTGAGGATCGGCCCGTAGTCCCAGGCCAGCAGCCCGAGTTCCGTCATCGCGTCGGTGATTGCCACGGCCAGCGCGCCCGCCAGATGGTCGTAACAGATACGGGCGTGTGCCAGGGCGCGGCGGCGGTTGAAATCAGTCAGCGAGCGCACCGGGGCTGGTCGGTGACGGGGCTCGGGCGGCCAGGCTCTCGATCATCTCGGCGGTGTCCGCGGTCGCCAGTCGCAGCAGCCGGTTCCGTCCCTGCCGCTCCTCGGCCAGGATGCCGCCCCGCACCAGCCGGTCGAGGTGCGCGCTGGCGGTGGACTGTGCGACGCCCGCGGTGCCTGCCAGCTCCGACGCGGTCCAGGAACGGCCGTCGAGCAACGCCAGACAGAACGCCGCGCGGGTACGGTCCGCCAGCAGCCCCGCGAACTCGGCGAGGTCGGGGACGTCTGCGGAGGTTCCGTTGGAGCTGGTCACCCGTACAGTCTCGCCCGGCGACAGTTCGGCCGCTGACGAAGAGTCCGGACTCTAGGGTGCCAGTCCATGACGACAGCGACACACGCGCCCTCGCACATCGCGATAACCCCGAGCATCCTCTATTTCGGTACTCCCGTCGCTCTGCTGACGACCGAGAATGAGGGCGGCTCGGCCAACCTGGCCCCGGTCTCCTCGGCCTGGGCGCTCGGGCAGACCGTGGTGCTCGGCCTTGGCGCCGACAGCCAGACCGCAGCCAACCTGGCCATCCGACCGGAACTCGTGATCAACCTTCCGTCGCCCGGCCTATGGGGCGCGGTGGAGCGGCTCGCCCCCCTCACCGGAGCATCCCCCGTCCCCGCCGCCAAGCGGGCACGCGGCTACCGCTACGAGCCCGACAAGTTCGCCGCGGCTGGCCTCACGCCCGTACCGTCCGAGACGGTACGCGCTCCGCGCGTCGCCGAGTGCCCGCTGCAGCTTGAGGCCCGGGTCCGGCGCGACTCACCGGACGCGCAGGGCCACTTCCTGATCGTGGAGTGCGCGGTCGCACGGGTCCACGCCGACCGGCGCATCGTCGTGCCCGGCACCCAGCACATCAACCCCACCCTCTGGAGCCCGCTCATCTTCAATTTCCGCCACTACCAGGGCCTCGCCCCCGAACTCGGCCACTGTTTCACCTCGGAGACACCCACCGAGCGATGACGGGCAGGTACGGCTCCGACCCGATCACCCGCAAGCGGATGACCAGCACCTATGACCATGAACATCGCAATGCTGTCCTGGCGAGAGACCTGGCGCCTCCCAAACTCATCACCACCAAGTGACGTCACAACTGCTCGACAAGGCCAGGCGCGAGGCCGCACGCGTCCCGTGCCGGGCTGGTCGATGTCACGGAGCCAGCCGTGGGCCGTAACGGCGTCGAGGACCAGCTCTGGGCCACCGCACGGCATGGTGGGCTGATCGCGGACGTCAAGCGCGGCAGGAAGTCGGCGAGAACCTCCCCCGGGACCTCGGAGGTGAAATAGGCCGACCCATGGGCGAGCGGACTGCTCAGGTCCGTACGAGCGGACACGTGCCAGGCGATCGGCAGGTCCCCCAGGTGGAACGGCTCATCCGGCAGGACCCACTGCGCCCACCGCAGGGAGTCGGGGCTGATGTGCAGGACGGTGCTACGTGGCTCCCGGGGACCTTGATGCCCACCGGACCTTGATGCCCGCCGCCCTTGACCGCGGACCTCGAAGGTTCTCTGACCGGTCTCTCTCCACCAGGCGACGCAGCAAGTGGCACTGACAACGGTCCGGGCCCAGGAGGAGCGACGGTGCCTCGCCGCTGTACAGCAACGAAGTACAGCGACATCAGCCTAGCGGGAACAGGAGAAGTGCCCTTCGCCTGCACCAAGCTGAGAGCGCGGGTTCGGCTCTCGTCACCCGCTCCATGTGAACCCCAGGTCAGCAGCCTGGGGTTTATTTGTTGTCTTGTCCGACTCAGCGATCGCTCGCCGTGTGCCAGGTGCGTGCCAGGTGTGTGCCGCAGGGCTCGTCGGTGTTCCTCTTCGCGGCGGTGTCGTGTTCCCAGTTCGACGGGTCGGTCCGAGACACCCGACCACAGGTGCCTCAACAGGCACACCTGTGCGATCATTCGCCTGATTTCGCCGTGCGCCGCCCCGACCCGCGGTCAGCTGGGGCCCCGGCATTCACCTGCGTCGCTCGACGCCGTCCCGGGGGAACACCATGCCCTACCGCCTGTGTGTACGCGAGAGACCCGCGGCGTACACCGCGCTCCTGTTCACGCTCACGCTGTCGGTCCTGCTGACGGCCCTTCTCCCGGTCGGCGCGGCACAGGCGTCCGACGGCACCGGGATCACGGCCGCGTCCGATGCCACCACATCCGCCACCAGTACCGCGTCGTCCGGCCCGGCCGCCACCGCCGCCACCGCCACCGAAGACTGCGCCACCCTGGCGCTCGCCCCCTTCGGCGACCCGGGCTCCGCGGTGGGCAAGGCGACGGTCGCCGCCGACGGCAGTGCCTGCTTCGTCTTCACCGCCGAACAGCCGGGCCTGCACCGCGTGTTGACGGAGCGGAGCGCGACGACCGCCGAGGTCTTCGACGGTGAGACCCCGCTGGACTGCTACGACCCCGCGTGGGGCAGCGGCTGGTGCGTGCTGCCGCGTGCCGGCGCCTTCACCCTGAGGCTGACCAACACCAGCTGGGGGACCGGGAGTCGCGAGATCCCCGTGACCGTCACCCCGCTGGCCAGCACCGTGGGCTGCGCGCAGGAGACCGGCACCTCGTGGGACCTGCCCCCGGTCACCGGCTCCGCGGTCTCCCCGTACGGCCTCGTGTGCCATCCGTTCACGGGAAGGTCCGGCGAGCGGATCACGGTCGACTTCCGCACCGACACGTACGGCGAGAGCGTCAAGTGGATCACCGATGAGACGGGTGCCCCTATCTGTCCGCTCTTCAACGAGGACGACAGCGACGGATGTGTGCTGCCCGGTGACGGGCCGTACCGGGTGCTGGGGCACGTCAGCCGCGCCGAGCGCGGCTTCCCCGCCCCGTACACCCTGAAGGTCCGCCGGTTGTCCGACCCCGCGGGCTGTGCGCGGGTCCCCGTGAACGCGTACAACTCCGCGCCCACCACGGTGGATCCGGCCACCGGCTGCAAGGTCTTCACCGCCGTGGCGGCGGGACGGTACAGGGTGTACGGGGTGACGGACGAAATCCGTTCCTCCCTCACCGTGTACGACCGTGAGGGGAAGACCGTATGCCCTGGCTGCGGTATCCCCGCCGGGGACTACACCATCCTCACCGACCGGGCCACCCTCATCCTCGACCGCGCCAGCACCGCCGGCTGCGAGCCGGTCGAACTCGGCCTCTACCAGGGCACCTTCGCCACGGTGGGTGAGATCGACTGCCTGACGCTGCCGCTGCCCGAGGGTGCCCGGATGGCCGCGCTGACTCCCCTGAGCGGTGCCGCTCCGCAGCCGGAGGTCGTGGTCGTTGACGCCGACGGCGTCCAGCGGTGCGACGGGGAGTCCCTCGGCACGGGCACCTGCGCGCTCACCGGCTCCGCCCCGTTCCGCGCCCTGGTGTCCACCGACGACGACGACGCGGTGACCGGCTCGTACCGCATCGGCCTGCACCGCACCGACGCGGCGAGCGGCTGCCCGGCCATCCCCGCAGGCGACTTCACCACTGGCGGCGCCACGGCCCGGTTCGGCACCGGCGGCGGCGTCTTCTCACACTGCCTGTCCATCCCGGCGGACGACCACAGCGCGTCGGAGAACCTCCAGCTACGGGCCGTCTCCGGTACCTCCACCGCCAAGTTCTCGGTGGTGGACGCCGACGGCGAGCTGGTCTGCGACGTCTGGCCCTCCCAGTCCACCTGGACCACCTGTGCCCTCGCCCCGGGCGTCGCGCACACGGTGCTGGTCACCGGCCGCAACACCGCCGCCGAGTACACCCTCGCCCGGCGTGACGTCACCGCCACCGCCAAGGGCTGCGCGGCGAACCCGGCGACCGCGGTGGGCGGCCCGTCCTCGGGCGGCACTCCGGCCGCACCCGGCCTGCTGCTCTGCCGTCAGGTGACCACCGCCGACGCCGGCGACGCCCTGCACCTCGACGTCCGCGACCCGCTGGGCACGGCCAACACCCTGGTGTACGACGCGGAGGGCGACGCCGTCTGCTCGTACCGCAACAAGGCGTGCGCGGTCACCGGCTCGACCAGCTACCAGGTCCTCGTCACCGTCCCGCCGACCTTGCAGGCCGCCGAGTCCTACCGGTTCGACGCCCTGCGGATCGCGACGTCCGCGGGGCCCGCCGCCGAGTGTGCCAAGGTCCCGAACGTCAGCTACGGGTACGGGCCGGTCACCGGCACCCTGGACGAGCAGCACACCGCGGTCTGCGCCGCGCTGCCCACCGCGTACAGCGACCGCTTCGACTTCGTGGTCAGCGACACCGCAGGCGGCACCCAGACGGCCGTGCCCGCGCTGTACGACTCCGGCCTGGGCAACACCTGCCTGCTGTACATGCCGACCGGCTACAAGTGCTCCCTGAAGGAGCCGTACACGACGGGTGTCACCCCGAGCATCCTGGTCGTCGGGCTGCCCGAGAAGGCATCGCAGACCGCGTACAAGGCGGAACTCGTCTGTGCGTCCGTACTCTGCGGCACCGAGAAGATCACCATTGGCACGGTCACCCCGACCAGCGGCGCCAGCGGCACCAAGGCCACGGTGACCGTGACGGGCACCGCCCTGCACGAGGGCGACAAGGTACGGATCAGCAGGTCCGGCAAGACCGTCGAGTCCACCACCACCTCGGTGGCCGCCGACCGGAAGTCCCTGAAGGCCGTTCTGGACCTGACCGGACTCACCCCGGGCGACTGGTACCTCAGCGTCATCACCCACAACAACTGGGAGTACCCGCGCGGCTCCTTCACGGTCACTCCGGCCCCGCTGAAGAACACCACGGCCCCGGCCGTCACCGGCACCGCCCGGGTCGGCTCCAGGCTCACCGCCGCGCCCGGCTCCTGGACGCCGGCCCCGGACTCGTACACCTACCAGTGGAAGGCCAACGGCCAGGCGATCTCGGGGGCCACCGCCTCCACCTACCTGGTGCCCGCCTCGCTGCGCGGCAAGAAGGTGACCGTTGCCGTCACCGCACGCAGGAGCGGCTGGGCGAGCACGACTGCCGAGTCCTCCGCACGCGTCATCACGGCGGCGGCCCGCGACCACGTCGGGGCCGGTTCCGTGCCGGACGGCCGCGGCGACCTGCTGACCCTGAGTTCCAGCGGTTCGCTCACCTTCCACCACGGAACCGGTACGGGGACCTTCTCCGGCAAGACCAGCGGCTCGGGCTGGCCGACCTCCATCAAGGCGGTTCCGTTCGGGGACGTCAACGGCGACCGGTGCAACGACGTCCTGGTGCGCACGTCCAGCGGCGCCCTGCGGGCGTACCGGCCGGGCTGCGGCAAGGCGGTCACCCCGTCGACGCCGTACGTCTCCCTCGGCACCGGCTGGAACCAGTACGACCTGCTCACCTCACCCGGCGACCTCACCGGCGACGGGCGGGCCGACCTGATCACCCGCAACTCCAGCACCGGCGCGGTGTACCTGCACAAGGGCACCAGCGACGGGAAACTGTCGGCGCGGGTGAAGCTCTACGACAACTGGAAGAAGTACAAGAAGATCATCGGCGCCGGTGACCTCAACGGCGACGGGATCGGCGATCTGCTCGCCCAGGACACCTCGAACGAGCTGTGGCGCTACGACGGCACGGGCGGCGGGAAGTTCACCGCCCGCACGAAGGTCTTCGACGACTGGGGCACGTCGTACAACGCCGTCGTCGGCGTGGGCGACATCACCGGCGACGGCAAGGCGGACCTCGTCTGCCGCGACACCAGCGGCAACCTGTACCGGCAGAGCGGCAAGGGCAACGGCTCGTTCTACGGCCGGGTGAAGATCGCCACCGGATGGCAGGGCTACAAGGCACTCTTCTGATCCGACGCCGTGAGAGGACGAGGAAGGCCCCGACCACATCCGGTCGGGGCCTTCCTCGTCCTCAGTGGCGGAGACGTTCGCAGCCGACTGCTCCACGCACATGGATGCCCCGATCCGGCCGTCAGACAGGGCACGTCACCGCACCACGGTCGGAGGTCCGTCCCAAGTCGTGCCCAAGGCGTGCCCATAAGACCGGTAACCCATGGTCCACAGCGGTGCGGTCCTGCGCTCACCAGCGCCACACGTCAGAGCGGGAGATCGTCGGGGAGTACCCGGAACGCCTTGTGGTGGCCCAAGGGGCGTACGGTCCGGAAGTCACGTCGGTCGAGGGTCAGGATCGCGTCCGTGTCGTAGTCGGCAGCGAGCGCCACGTTGACCGCGTCAGTGAGGTCGAGGTCCAGCGCACGGTAGCGGACACGGACGGACTGGGCGGCGCCCAGGTGGTCCTCCGTGATCTCCGGCATGACGACACGACCCCGGCTCATCCAGCGCCGCAGGTCGTCTACTGCGCTGAGCGCCGCCTCCCTGCCGAACTCGCGGGTCGCCACGTGATCCAGTTCGGCCAGCAGCAGCGGGGACATGACGAGGAGGCCGGCCGCCATGATCGCCTCGTTCGCCGCCTGATGTTCCGGGTGAGCCGAGTCCAGGGCCGCCAGGAGGCCGGACGTGTCGGCGATGACAATGATCACGCGGCGGTTCCGGAATCCGAGTCGGTCTCATGGCGGACAGCGTCGGCGACCGTGTCACGCACCTCCGACTTGGAGGGCGTGCGGCCCGTCCCCTCGAAGGTGCGCGAGAACAGCGGCTCGTCCCACACCCTGTTCGCCATGGCCGCGAGGTGGATGCCCTGGCGGATGATCTCGGCCTCGCTTATCCCCCGGCGCTTCGCGGCCTCTTTGATGATCGCCAGGTCTTCGGGGTCGGCGTAGACGTTCGTGCGCTTCATGGGCATGTACCAAGAGTAGTCCATGTGCCAGACTGACACACGTGGGCGCCTCGTCCTTCGGCTCGTCGGATGCCGCGATCGCAAACGACAGAGCTGGTCGCGCCCACCATGAGTGGGAGGAGCGGACACTTACGGTCAACAGCGGTGCCACAGGACGCCCACGCCTACCGCAGCACCATGAATTAACGCAGGTCAGCAGCTACACGCTCGCGCAAGCGCCGGCGCTTCCCGGGCTGAGAGCGCGAGTTCGATTGTCGTCACCCGCTCCGCTTCGAACCCCCAGGCATTCCGTAGCATGAGGGTCGTGGCAGTCGGTACGCAGTCGTGTCGAGCGCGATCGTCCCTTGGGGGGCGGCGGGCCTGGCTGTTGTTCGGGCTGTTGGTCGGGCTGTTCGCCATGCACGTTCTCGCTCCTGTCGGGGTGGTCGCGGCAGGCGGCCATGGTTCTCCTCACTCTTCGCACTCCGCCGTCGCCTCGGCAGACGTGGGCATGGGGCCGGGCGGCGTCGCGTTCGTCTGTCATGACGACGGCGGCGGCACCGGCGGGCACACGCAGCACGCCGATGCGGTGTGCGCCTCCGCCGCTCTCGGCACGGGGCCCGTTCTGCTGCACGC
Organism: Streptomyces flavalbus; assembly: GCF_042674625.1. Classification (NCBI taxonomy): domain Bacteria; kingdom Bacillati; phylum Actinomycetota; class Actinomycetes; order Kitasatosporales; family Streptomycetaceae; genus Streptomyces; species Streptomyces flavalbus. Next base: position 4,268,278 of record NZ_JBHTEB010000001.1, on the reverse strand, counting down.
GCCGTTGCCCGATCCGGCCGGTGCGGCCTCTCCCGCCGAGCATCTGCACGGTGCGTACGCCGCCGCGTCCGAGGGTGGCCGTGCCCCGCCCACTCTCGCCGAACTGCAACTCCTGCGGATCTAGGACAAGACCGAGCCGTGCCCGCCCCGTCGTCGAGGGCGGCTACGGCACCCAGTCATGTCCCGCGCCGAACGGCGCCCCCTCCCTCGTACATCGCAGGAGTACACCCATGAACAGCACCCGTTCCCTCGTCCGCCGTATCGCACTGGGCGCCACGGCCGTGGCCGCCGCCCTCGTTCTCGCCGCGTGCGGCAGCGACGACGGTTCCTCCGACACCGGCTCCGGTGCGCGGCCGTCGCCCTCGGCCAGCGCCGAGGACACCGCTGGCGCCCACAACGACCAGGACGTCGACTTCGCCCAGGGCATGATTCCCCACCACCAGCAGGCCCTGCGGATGGCGGAGATGGCCAAGAGCCAGGCCTCCTCCGCCGAGGTCAAGGACCTCGCCTCCCGGATCGAGAAGGCCCAGGACCCGGAGATCGAGACGATGTCCGGATGGCTGGAGGCGTGGGGCGAGGACGTGCCCTCCGCCATGCCCGGCATGGGCCACGGCGACCACGGCTCCTCCCACATGCCCGGGATGATGGACACCGAGGACATGGACGGGCTCATGGACGCGTCCGGTAAGGACTTCGACACCATGTTCCTGACCATGATGGTCGAGCATCACGAGGGCGCCGTGGACATGGCGAACATCGAGAAGGACAAGGGGCAGTACGGTCCGGCCAAGCGGCTGGCTGACGACGTCATCACCGCGCAGACCGCCGAGATCGAGGAGATGAACACGCTCCTCGGCAAGAGCTGACCGTCCGATCAGCCAGGCGGCGGGTGTCCGGTCCGACATCCCGCCGCCCGCCCGCTCGCCGCCGACCAGGCATCGCCCGGCCGTTCGACCGAGGTGGGTGGCCAGGGCCCGCAACAGGGCGGCGGCCGTCACACGGGTGATTGGATCGTCCCTTCCCCAGTCGTCCCTTCCACAGTGATGACGGCGTCCGCCGTCCCCGGGGGACGACGGACCCGTCCGGGATTCTCCGGTCTCAGACGCCGACCTGGTCACTCACCGCCGTGCGCGGCTGTTCGGTCGCGGCGGGCGTCTCGCCCCGCATGGCGAGGAGCGTGACGATCCCGCCGACCGCCGCGACGATCGCGGCGCCGAGGAACGCCGCGCTGAAGCCGTCCGTGAGCGCGGGCAGGTCACCCAGTCGGTCGGCCCCCTGGGTCGTGGCCAGGGCGGTGAGGGCGGCCAGCCCCAGGGCGGAACCCACCTGGTAGGTCGTGTTGACGATGCCGGAGGCCAGCCCGGCCTGCTCCTGCGGGGCACCGGACAGAGCCGCCATCATCACCGGAATGTAGGCCAGCGACATGCCGAGCGCGGCGACCAGCGAGGCGGGCAGCACGTCCACGGCGAAGGTGCCGGTCGGCTCCACGGCCGACAGCCACAGCAGACCAGCCGCGAGGACGAGCAGGCCGCCGCCGATCAGTGGCTTGGCGCCGAAGCGGCCCAGCAGGCGTGCCGTGACCGCGGTCATGAAGACCATCAGCAGACCGGTCATCGGCAGCAGCGCGGCGCCCGAGGCGAACGCCCCGTACCCGAGGACCTGCTGGAGATAGAGGTTGAGGAAGTACCACATCGGGATCCACGCGGCGCCCAGCAGCGTCATCGCCAGGTTGGCCGAGCCCAGCCGCGGCACCCGCCAGACGCCCAGCGGCATCAGCGGTTCGCGCCCGGTCCTCTGGATCACCAGGAACAGGGCCAGCAGCGCCGCCGCCCCGCCGAGTTCGAGCAGGGTCTGCGCCGCACCCCACCCGGCCTGCGGCGCTCGTACGACGGCGAAGACGGCCAGCGCCAGTCCGGCGGTGACGGTCGCGGCCCCGAGGACGTCGACGCCGCCGCGCCGGGGGGCCACCGCCGGGAGCAGACCGGTGGCCGCGAGGGTGGCGAGGCCGATGGGGACGTAGACGATGAAGACCCAGGGCCAACTGAGCCACTCGGTGAACACGCCACCGAGGAAGACGCCCGCCGTGCCGCCCGCGGGGGCCGCGGCGCCGTACAGGGCCATGGCCTTGCCGAGCTCCTTCGGGTCGTGCGCGAAGAGGATCATCAGCAGGGTCATGGCGGACGGGGCGATGAGCGCGCCACCCACGCCCTGGACGGCGCGGCCGAGCACTTCCACCCAGGCGGTCTGCGCGGCGGCCGCGACGACCGAACCCGCGATCAGCACCGTCCACCCGGCCGTGAACACCCTGCGGGCGCCGAGCAGGTCCGACAGCCGACCCCCGAGCAGCAGCAGACCGCCGAACGCGATGACGTAGGCGTTGAAGACCCATTGCAGGTCCCCCGGCGAGAAGCCCAGATCTCTCTGCATCTCGGGCAGGGCCACCCCGATGATCGACGTGTCCATGATGACCATGAACTGGGCCGCGGCGAGGACCCAGGTATGAAGCGCAAGGGTCAGGGTGTGATCAGGAGCCGCGTCGGCGGAGAGCAATATCTGTGCTCGTGGAATAAGAAATAGGTTCGGCGTGCGACGAGTATTCCTCCGCTGGGCAGCGGAGCGCAATCGCCCATCACGCGAGGGTGACCGTACCGTGCTACTGTCGATGACAGTTGCGGGTGTGGTTGCCAGAAGGTTTTTCCGACGGCTGATCATCACGGCGACACGGAATGCGCACACGGCGCATTCCCGTACACCGCCTCCGGAGGAGAAAACAATGGCTACGGGCACTGTGAAGTGGTTCAACGCGGAAAAGGGCTTCGGCTTCATCGAGCAGGACGGCGGCGGCGCCGACGTCTTCGCCCACTACTCGAACATCGCCGCCCAGGGCTTCCGCGAGCTGCTGGAGGGCCAGAAGGTGTCGTTCGACATCGCGCAGGGCCAGAAGGGCCTGACGGCCGAGAACATCGTTCCCGCCTGACGCACCAGCACTGACGCGTACTTCGTAGCTGGGGCCCGCACCTTGGGGTGCGGGCCCCAGCTCGCTTCGTTCCCAGGGTGATTCACCCCTGTCGTTTCCCGGCTCGTTCTCGCGATTCTCCGCGCCGCTCATTCTGCTGCGGAATCCCTTGATACGTGCCCGCATCGAGGAAGGTTCCGCATGAACCGCACAGGTACCCATCGCGCACGAACCAATCGCACAAGCACCAATCGCGCACGAACCAATCGCACATTCGACCGCTCCGGCGTTCCGCGCCAATCCGGCGGTGCCGGAAAGCGGCAGCCGGTGCGGGGCGAGTTCGCCCTGCCGAAGACGGTCACGCCCGCGTTGCCCGCTGTCGAGTCGTTCGCCGATCTCGCCATGCCCGCTCCGCTGCTGGCCACGCTCGGCCATGAGGGCGTGACGACGCCGTTCCCGATCCAGGCGGCGACCCTGCCCAACTCCCTGGCTGGCCGTGACGTACTCGGTCGCGGCCGTACCGGGTCGGGCAAGACCCTCGCCTTCGGCCTCGCGGTGCTGGCCCGTACGGCGGGACGGCGAGCCGAGCCGCGTCAGCCGCTGGCCCTGGTCCTCGTACCCACCCGTGAGCTGGCCCAGCAGGTCACCGACGCGCTCGCCCCCTACGCCCGCTCCGTGAGCCTCAGGCTCGCCACCGTCGTCGGTGGCATGTCCATCGGACGGCAGGCCGGTGCGCTGCGGGCCGGTGCGGAGGTGGTCGTCGCGACGCCCGGTCGCCTCAAGGACCTCATCGAGCGGGGCGACTGCCGACTCGCCGACGTCGACGTCACGGTTCTCGACGAGGCCGACCAGATGACCGACATGGGGTTCATGCCCCAGGTCACCGCCCTGCTCGACCAGGTGCGCCCCGAGGGTCAGCGGCTGTTGTTCTCGGCCACCCTGGACCGCAACGTCGACCTGCTGGTCCGCCGCTACCTGACCGACCCGGTGGTGCACTCCGTCGACCCGTCGGCCGGTGCCGTCACCACGATGGAACACCACGTACTCCACGTGCACGACACGGACAAGCACCGCACGACCACCGAGATCGCGGCCCGGGACGGCCGGGTCATCATGTTCCTGGACACCAAGCACGCCGTGGACCGGCTGACGAAGCACCTGCTGAAGAGCGGTGTGCGCGCCGCCGCCCTGCACGGCGGCCGGTCCCAGCCGCAACGCACCCGCACCCTCGCACAGTTCAAGGACGGTCACGTCAACGTCCTGGTGGCCACCAACGTCGCGGCCCGCGGCATCCACGTCGACAGCCTCGACCTGGTCGTCAACGTGGACCCGCCCACCGACCACAAGGACTATCTCCACCGTGGCGGCCGTACGGCCCGTGCCGGGGAGTCCGGCAGCGTCGTCACCCTGGTGACGCCCGGCCAACGCCGCGACGTGACCCGGCTGATGGCCCTGGCCGGCATCAGCCCGCGCGTCACCCCGGTCCGCTCCGGCGAGGCGGAGTTGAGCCGCATCACCGGCGCCCAGGCGCCCTCCGGCATCCCCGTGGTCATCACCGCGCCGGTCGTGGAACGCCCCCGGCGCGCGTCTTCGCCGTCCCGGGACCGCCAGGGCCGCACCGGTCAGGGCAGGCCCGGCGGCTCGCGGGCGCGCCGCAGGGCACAGCCGCGGCGGTCCGGCAACAACTCGGCTGCCTAGCCCGCGCGGCCCGCGCGGCCCGCGCGGCCCGCGCGGCCCGCGCGGCCCCTCGGCTCGGGTCGGTGCGCACGGCCGGGTTCCAGGCGTGCCCGCGCACACCCGCCCTCTCGTGCTGATCCGTCCTGCTCCGGGTGGCCCGTCCCCCTTCTCCCCGACTTCTTCCGCGACTCCTCCCCCGGCTCCTCCCCCGACTTCTCCCCTGTGAGGCATCATGCGCTGTGTCATCGCCCGCTACCCGTTCGACCTGACCAAGGTCGGGGTGCTGGACTCGATGAAGGGCATCAAGCCCGAACTCGTCACGGGTGAGTCCGTGACCATCGGCCGCCGTCGCTACCCGGTCAAGCAGGTCGGCCAGGTCATCACGCGACAGGACCCCCGTGACTTCACCGCTGGCGAAGTCGTGCGGGCCATGACGCGTCTCGGCTTCACCTGCCACGACCGCCCCGCGGAAGCGCCCGTGGGCGAGGGCGAACCCGCTCTGCTCCCCACCGCGTCCGCACTGGTCGGAGGCGCCGACGCCACGACCGTGTGAGGACGGGCGGACGGCACAGGGTTTCTCCTCCACCGGAAGAGTGAAACCTCTCCTTGCCGGAGTAGATTTTCACTCATTCCGTGGGTATGCTTTTTCTCGTAGACACGGTCCACGAGATCCGCCAGACACGAACTGGCGGGTGCCTGAACACGAAGTACGCAGGTCAGTGCGGCTCAGAGCCTCGAAGCCCGAGCGTTACCAGAACGGTGACGGGGCCGCGAGCCGCACTGGGAGAAACGGAGGAGTAGACGCCATCAGGATCGCCCGGCCCGAGGGGCACTCGGCCCGGGTACCGCAAGACCCCAGAATGGATGGTGGTCCCCGGTCAAGCAGTTTCGATCCCCCCGCACCCCCCTCTGCCGGGCCGGGTAGCGGAAACAGAAGGTCGGCACAGCAGTAGGGCCGACAGATGGTGTTCAATTTCCTTCGGGGCCCTGGTGCCGTACGGCGCCAGGGCCCCTCGACGCGTTGCACAGCGAGGTGACATGACATCGGACAACCCCCTGAATGATCGTCTGGACGACGACGACTACCCCGCCTACTCGATGGGCCGGGCAGCCGAGATGCTCGGCACCACCCCGGCCTTCCTCCGCGCCATCGGTGAGGCTCGACTGATCACTCCGCTCCGCTCGGAGGGAGGGCATCGCCGGTACTCCCGCTACCAACTGCGGATCGCCGCGCGCGCCCGGGAGCTCGTCGACAAGGGGACTCCGATCGAGGCCGCGTGCCGCATCGTCATCCTTGAGGACCAGCTTGAGGAAGCGCAGCGCATCAACGCCGAGTACCGCCGCGCCGCCGCCGAAGCGGCGGAACGCGCGGGCTCCAGCTCCGCCTGAACACGCGGGCGCGTGCCGGAGAGCGCGGCGCGGAAAGCCCCAGGTCCCCTGCTGCCGAACCGAAGCCGCCCTCGCCCGGAGACGCACCCTTCCGGAAGCCAAGCGACCCGTGCGATCGAGCACCCGCGCACGGCAGGACGGTGGCGTCAGGCAGGGGTGCCGAGCGGGGGGTGGTCGAGTACGCGGGGCTTGTACTCGACGAGCTGGATGCGGCCGTCGAAGGTGCGGTGGTCGGTCATGTCGAGGGCGACATCCGGATAGCCGTCGTAGACGCGTTCCTCGCCCGTGACGCCGGTGATCACCGGGAACATCACGACCCGGAAGCGGTCGACGAGGCCAGCTCGCAGCAGGGACCGGGACAGGCTGAGGCTGCCGATCGTGCTGAGGAGCCCCGAGCCGCCCGACTTCATCGCGCGGACCGCTTCTACGGCGTCGTCGCGGACGAGTGTGCAGTTGGCCCACGCCAGGGGGTCCTTGAGGGTGGAGGAGAACACCACCTTGGGCGCTTGCGTGAGTTCGTCGAGGGACGCCTCTTCCTCGGGCCTGAAGTCGTCCTGGCCAGCGGGGACCTCGCCCGCGGCGAAGCCCGACATCAGGCGGTAGGTGTTCGCTCCCATCAGGTACGTGGCCTTGGGCTGCTCTCCGAGCCATGCGAGGTACTCCGGGCCTTCGAGGCCCCAGAAGCCGGGCCAGCCCTCTCCCGACGCGTAGCCGTCGAGGGAGGTGATGAAGTCGACGAGAAGCTCCGACATGGTGGTGTCCTTCTCTCGCGTGTCGGTGTCATGAGTGTGGACCGGGCGGGAGCCGCGAACTCATCGGTCACGATCCACCGACCTGACGGCCTGCCTCGCGCGCGGTCGCGGGCGGCGACCTTGACCATGGCTCGGTTGACGTGGGTCTTGACGGTGGCGGGGCTGAGGACGAGGCGGGCGGCGATCTCGTCGTTGGACAGTCCGTTCTGGTCGAGGGCCTCGTCTGCTGCCCCGCTGGGGCGGCGGCGCCGTCCTCGCCGCCTGCACCCTCGCGTTCGCGACACTCGCCGTCACGACGAGCGCGCGCCGCGACGTGTCCTGACCCGGTGGCGGAGGGCTACTTGGGTGGCAAGGTCGACGCGAAGGTGTGGCCCTGGTTGATCCAGGCGGTCAGGGCCTCGTCCTCCGACAGGGCGGGTGCGGAGACGACGATCCAGCCGCGCATAGGGCGGCCGGTCATGTCGAAGAGGCGGGTGCCGGGGTGCGAGAGGGCGGTTTCGGTGGCGGTGGGGCCCACCCTGACCAGCAGTTCGTCGCCGGTCACGCAGACCGCGAGGTTGCCCTCGTACAGGAACGCGAGGCCGCCGAACATCCGCTTCTCCGTGATGCCGGGGTCCCCGGCCAGCCGGGTGCGGACGCGTTCCGCGAGGCCCTCGTCGAACGCCATGGTCGTGTTCCTTCCGTTTCAGGGGTGGCCCGGCGTGACCAGTCCCGTCTCGTAGGCGACGACTACCGCCTGGGCCCGGTCGCGGAGGGTGAGCTTGGCGAAGATGCGGGCCACGTGGGACTTCACCGTCGCCTCGCTCAGGGTCAGCTCGGTCGCGAGTTCCGTGTTGGAGAGGCCCTTGCCGAGGAGGGTCAGGACCTCCCGTTCGCGGGGGGTGAGGGCCGAGAGGCGCTCGGGGGTGGGCTGCTGGTCGGTGTCCGGCACCGCGAAGCGTTCCACCAGGCGGCGGGTGATCGACGGGGCGAGCAGGGCGTCGCCGGTGCCGACCAGCCGTACCGCCGCCGCGAGGTGCTGCGGGGTGACGTCCTTGAGGAGGAAGCCGCTGGCTCCGAGGGACAGGGCCCGGTACACGTACTGGTCCAGGTCGAAGGTGGTCAGCATGAGGACGCGGCAGTCCGGGGCGTCGTCCAGGATGCGGCGGGTCGCCTCCAGGCCGTCCATGGTCGGCATCCGGATGTCCATCAGGACGACGTCCGGGCGGAGCCTGCGGGCCTCCGCCACCGCCTCCGCGCCGTCGGCCGCCTCGCCCACGACGTCGATGCCGCGTGCGGTGAGGATCAGCCGGAAGCCGGTCCTGATCAGGGTCTGGTCGTCGGCGATGAGGACGCGGGGAGCCGCCGCCGCCGTCGTCACGAGGGGGCCACGAGAGTCGTCATGAGGGGTCCCGAGAGTCGTCATGCGCGGTCCAAGGGGATGCGGGCGCGGACCCGGTATCCGCCGCCCAGGCGGCGGCGGGCGTCCAGGTCGCCGCCGTAGAGCGCGACCCGTTCGCGGAGGCCCGGCAGGCCGCGGCCGGTTCCCAGGGCGGTCGGGCGGGCCGGGGTGCCGGTGAGGACGCTGGGGCCGGTGGTGAGGATCTCCACCCGGAGGCGGGTGTCGGCGTAGCGGACGGTCACCTCCGCCCTGGTGTCGCCGTCGCCGTGCTTGAGGGCGTTGGTCAGGGCCTCCTGGACGACGCGGTACGCGGTCACCTCGATCCCCCGGGGCAGCGGGCGCGGTTCGCCCAGGACCCGCACCTCGACGGGCAGTCCGGCGAAGGACACGCGGTCCACCAGGGGGCTGAGGCGGTCCAGGCCGGGCTGCGGTTCCGCCACGGGCGCGGCGCCGCCGGTGTCCCCCGACTCGGTGTCCTCGCCGGTCGGGGACGGGGCCAGCACGCCCAGCAGGTGCCGTAGGTCGGTCATCGCGCCCCGGCCCGCGTCCTCCACGGCACGCAGGGCGGTCGCGGCCTCGTCCGGCAGGGTGCCCATCACCTCGCGGGCGGCGCTGGCCTGGACGACCATCAGGCTCACGTTGTGGCTGACGATGTCGTGCAGCTCGCGGGCGATGCGGTCGCGTTCGGCGACGACCGCGGCCCGCGCGGCGCTCTCCCGTTCCCGCTCCACGAGCCAGCCGCGCTCCCCCACCGCCGCCTGCCAGCGGCGCCGCGTCCGCACCAGTGCCACGACCAGGCACACGACGGCCGCGCACGCCACCACGAGCGCCACCACGGTCATCGGTACGTCGTCCCCCACGGGTGCACTGTCGCAGACCCGTCCCCGCGTCCGCATCCGTCTGGGGGTCCAGGGTCCTGCATCCGTGGGATGAGGGGGCCGCCCAGGTGCCATCCGGGGGCGGATGTCCGCGGGCGCCCGCCGCCGTAGCGTCCTGGGCATGGTCACGGAGGACAGCAGGGGAGAGGTCGTCGTACGACTCGACGGCGTGCGCAAGGAGTACGGGGAGACGACCGCGTTGGACGGGGTCTCCCTGGAGATCAGGGCGGGGGAGGCGGTCGCCGTGATGGGGCCCTCGGGGTGCGGGAAGTCCACGCTGCTCAACATGGTCGCCGGTCTGGACCGGCCGACGGCGGGGACGGTCGTCGTCCGCGGGGAGAACGTGGGGGAACTGGGGGAGAAGGGGCTCGCCCTGTACCGGCGGCGTCACATCGGCATGGTCTTCCAGTTCTTCAACCTCATCGACGACCTGTCGGCGCTCGACAACGTCGCCCTCGCCGGGCAGCTCACCGGCACGCCCGCGCGGCAGGCCCGGCGGCGCGCGCTCGAACTGTTCGAGGAGCTGGAGATCGCCGACCGGGCCCGCGCCTACCCGGCGGTGCTCAGCGGGGGCGAGCGGCAACGCGTCGCCGTGGCGCGGGCGTTGATGAACCGGCCCGCGCTGCTGCTGGCGGACGAGCCGACCGGCGCGCTGGACAGCCGTACCGGCGAGCAGGTCATGGACCTGCTGCTCGACCTCAACCAGATCGGCCAGACGCTGGTCCTGGTCACGCACGACGAACGTCTCGCGCGGCGCTGCGCGAGTCGGCTCGTCCTGCTCGCGGACGGCAGGGTGTCCGGCGAGCACACCCTGGAGCCCGCCGTATGAGGGCGGTGTGGCGGGCGGCGCGCGCGGCGGTGCGGCGGCGCAGGCTCCAGACGCTGGTCATCGGGCTGGTCACCCTGGTCTCCACCGTGGCGATGGTGCTGGCGCTCGGCCTGCTCGACGCCGCGTCCGCGCCGTTCGACAAGGCGTTCGCGGAGCAGCGCGGGCCGCACGTCGTCGCCGTGTTCGACCCGGGCCGGGTCTCGGACGCGCGGCTGGCGCGGGCGGCCCGGGGGCCGGGGGTCGCGGACGCCGCCGGGCCGTTCCGGCAGGCGACGGTCGAACTGCCGCGGGAGGCGGCGGACTTCGGGCTCGGCGGCAACCTCACCGTCGTGGGGCGTCCCGGTCCCGGTGGGCCGGTCGGCCGGGTGGACCTGTGGGCCGGGCGCTGGGCCACCCGGCCGGGCGAGGTCGTCGTCAACCGGCGGTCGGACTGGACCGCCGACGACCTGGCCAAGCGGATCGAGGTGCCGTCCGGTCCCGACCTCACGATCGTCGGGTTCGGCTTCGACCTCAGCCGTACGGCGGACGCGTGGGTCGCGCCCGCCCAGATCACGGCGCTGCGCCCTACGGCCACGCAGATGCTGTTCCGTTTCGAGGACGCGGCGTCGGACGGGCGGCTGCGCGCCCAGTTGGCCGCCGTGACCGAGGAACTGCCGGGGGACGCGCTGACCGGCTCGCGGTCGTACCTCGCCCTGAAGGACCAGATCGGCGGGTCGGCGCGGGCGTACGCGCCGTACCTGCTGGCCTTCGGGGTGCTGGGCGTCGTCGTGGCGGTGCTCATCGTCGCCAACGTGGTCAGCGGCTCCGTCATCTCCGGGTTCCGGCACATCGGGGTGCTCAAGGCGCTCGGGTTCACCCCGGGACAGGTGCTCGCCGTGTACCTGACGATGATCTGCGTTCCGGCGCTGCTGGGCTGTGCGCTGGGGGCGGTGATCGGCAACGTGGTGGCGAAGTTCTTCTTCGACTTCGTGTTCACGGGGCCGGAGGCGGGGGTGTTCCACGGCAGCGTCGGCATCGCGGCGTGGGTGAACGTGGTCGCGCTGCTGGGGATGCCGGTCGTCTGCGTGCTCGCGGCGCTGGCGCCGGGGGTGCGGGCCCACCGGCTCTCCGCGGCGCGGGCGATCAGCGCGGGGGGCGCCGGGAGCGCGCCGCGCGCGGGCCGGGCGCTGGGTGTGCAGCGCCGGTTGGCGGGCAGCGGGTTGCCGCGGGCGGTGAGCCTGGGGGTGGGGCTGCCGTTCGCGCGGCCGGGGCGCAGTGCGCTGACGCTGGCCGCCGTGGTGCTGGGGGTGACCACGGTGACGTTCGCGACCGGGCTGGCCACGACGATGACCAGGTTCGGTGAGGCGGGCCGGGACGCCTACCAGGTCACGGTGTACGCGGGCCGGTACCAGGACGGCAGGGAGGTCCGGCCCGAGCACTCCGACCGGGAGCTCCAGGCGCTGCTCCGCGCCCTGCCCGGCGCGCGCGGGGTGACGGCGCGGGCGGACGCCGAGGTGCGGCTGGCGGGCACCGGCCAGAAGGTGTGGTTCGAGGGTCGCCGCGGGGACGCGCCCCAGTTGGACGGCGTCCTCACCGAGGGCCGCTGGACGCGCCGCACGGGCGAGGTCGTCGCGTCCTCCGCGTTCCTGCGCCAGCAGGGGCTGCGCGTCGGTGACCGCGTACGGCTGGAGAAGGGGGACCGGCGGGTGACGGTGACCGTCGTCGGCACGTTCATGGACAGCAACGCCGAGCGCGTCGCGACCGACTGGTCGACCCTGACCAGGCTCGCGCCCAAGGAGGAGCCCATCGCGTACCACGTCAGGCTCCGCGACGGCGCCGACCCGGTGGCGTACGCCCGCGCCGCGAGGGCCGCCGATCCCGGCATCAGCCCGACGCCGAACGGCGCGAACACCGTGACCCAGACGATCGTCGGCTCCGCCACCGCGCTCACCCTGCTGCTCACCGTGGTCGCCGCGCTCGGCGTCTTCCACACGGCGGTCCTCAACACCCACGACCGGCGCCGGGACCTGGGCATGTTCAAGTCCATCGGCATGACGCCCGGTCAGGTCACCGTGATGACGATGACGTCGATGGCGGTCCTCGGCGCGACCGGCTCCGTCGTCGGCGTCCCCCTGGGCATGGCCGCCCACCACCTGGTCGTCCCCGCGATGGCCGACGCCGTGGACATCGACCTCCCCCGGTACATGACCGACGTCTGGCACCTCCCCACCCTCACCGCCGTGGCCCTGACCGGCCTGGCGATAGCCCTCCTCGGCACCTTCATCCCGGCCCGCCGCGCGGCCCGGCTCACGGTGGCCCAGGTGCTGCACAGCGAGTGAGGCCCCGAGACCCGGGCCACGGGCCTCGGGGCAGGTGGAGTCGGTGTGCGTCCGTCGGGTCGGGTCAGTGGTCGATGTAGCTGAAGTCGCCCACCGTCCAGGCGCTGACGTCCTCGATGGCCACGCGGTACATGCCGCCCGTCTCGGGGATGCCGAGGCTGCCCTGGAGGATGCGGGCGAGGTGGAAGTGGAGGTGGGTGGGCTTCTCGGGGCGGGGGCCTGGGTGCCGCTGGCGAAGACGTCGGAGAACGGGCCGAGTCGGTCGGAGTCCTTCAGGACCTCCGCCACCCGCTCCCGCCACACCGCCTCGGGAGCCAGTCGGCCGGTGATGACGGCGCCGCCGACGACCACGGTCAGCGACATCTGATTGCTTCGCTCGGATTCCACCGCGGCGGAGATGGCGACGAGCAACTCATCGGGGTTCGACATGAGTGCACATCCTATTCGGCGCCCGCCCCGCTGCCCCGGTCTCCCCTAACGTGACCGCTGTGGCGGGCCCGCGACCGTCCCCCACAGCGCCGCCGACAGCCACACCAGGGTCGTGCCGACGGCCAGGTGCAGGAGGCTGGTGAGCAGGGACTCCGGCAGGGCCGTCAGGAACGCGAACACCGGCAGGACGACGGCGTACCCCCAGGCCGGGAGCCTCGGCACCCGGCGGGCGCGGATCGTCGCCGCGCCGAACAGGGCGCAGCCCACCGCGAAGACGACCGCCGAGCCGAGGAGCGCGGGGACCGTCGGGCCGGTCAGCTCCGCCTCGATGGTGTCGTCGTCCAGGAAGAACAGGACCAGGTTCGCCGTGAACGCCGCGCCGCCGAACAGGCCCACGCCGATCAGGTTCACCACGTAGGCGGTCTCGCCGAAGCGGCCCGTCGCGGGGCCCTGGTGCAGGTGGAGCGCGGTGAGGAAGGGCAGCGCGAACGCCGGGGAGAGGGCCAGCAGCACGCTGGTCGGCGCCGTCTCGCCGGTGAACGCCTCCACCAGCGCGGGCAGCCCGATCAGCAGGCCGGACAGCGTCCCGCAGAGGGCGCCCAGGCGGGTGAGGCGGGCGGAGACCGGGGGCGGGGCGGTGCCGAGGGATGTGGACATGGGCACTCCGGTTGGTTGAGGGGGTGCGTTGAGTAGGTGCACGGTAGGGAGGCGTGCGGTCGCGCCGGGAGGTGTGGGAAGGGGAGACCCGGGGGCGGTGGTCACGGTCCTCGCGGGGGGCGGGTGTGCCGTTCGGCATGTGCCGGGTGGCCACCGTCGGCCCGGGTGCGCACCGAATTCCAGCGACCGTGTCGACCCGTCCACAGGGCCCGCCTAGCCTGGGCGGCAACGGGACTTCGGGCGGGTGGGGGGTGCGCATGGGGGCGGCGTACGTGCCGGTGCCGTGGGTCTCGCCGCTGCTGTACGGCGCGGTCCTCCTCGGTGGGCTGTACTACCTGGGCGCCGGGCTCGGTGACGGGGCCCCGCTCGCGTCCTGGCGCACCGCTGGCTTCGTCGCCGGGCTCGTGGCGCTGTTCGCCGTGGAGGTCGCCGGGCGGCGAACACCGGCTCCCTGGGTGCCGCCGCTGGTCGCGCAGGGCGCGCTGACGGCGGCCGTCGTCGCCCTGGACGTCTCGGGGCTCGCCCAGGTGCTGTTCGTCCTGCTGCCGTTCACCGCCTACTTCGCGTACGGCCGGACGGTCGCCCTCGTGCTGGCGGCGCTGTGCGTGGGCGGGCTGCTCGGCGGCTGGCTGCTCACGGCGCCGGGCTGGTACCGCGACATGGAGTACGTCTCCGACCTGCTGATGCTCGGCATCGGGCTGCTGCTGGCGCTCTCCATGGCCGCCGTGGCCGTCGGGGAGCAGCGGGCGCGGCACGCGCTCCAGGAGTACGCCGCCCGGGTCGCGGAACTGTCCGCCACGGCCGAGCGCAACCGGGTGGCCCGGGACCTCCACGACAGCCTCGGCCACCATCTCACCGCGATCTCCGTGCAGTTGGAGATCGCCGCCGAGTTCCGCGAGCTGGACCCCGACGCCGCCGGGCGGGCGATGACGGAGGCCAGGCGGTCGGTGAAGCTCGCGCTGGGCGACGTACGGCAGTCGGTGCGCGCGCTGCGCGGGGAGCGCCGTCCGTCGCTGGCGGCGGCCCTCGCGGAGTGGGCGCGCGACGACGGCGCGGGACCGCGGGTCACCGTCGAGGTGCGCGGCGACGAGGACGGCTACGGCGCCGCGGAGCTGACCGCGCTGTACCGGGCCGCGCAGGAGGCGCTGACCAACGCGCTGCGGCACGCCCGCGCCTCCCGGGTGTCGGTGGCGGTCCGGCTGGACGAGGAGGCCGCGCGGCTCGCCGTCGCCGACGACGGCTGCGGCTTCGTACCCCAGCAGGTCACGGCCGGGTTCGGGCTGACCGGGATGCGGGAGCGGGTGCACCTCGTGGCGGGCAGCGTGGACGTCGACAGCCGTCCCGGCGGGGGCACCCGGCTCACCGTCGTCGTACCGCGCGGGGGTGGTGAGCGGTGAGCGGGGAGCCGGGCTCGGTCGTGCGGGTGCTCATCGTGGACGACCAGCAGCTCATCCGCGACGGCATCGCCGCGCTGCTCTCCATCCGGCCGGGCATCCGGGTCGTCGGTACGGCGGCCAACGGGCGGGAGGCCGTCGCGAAGGCGCCCGAACTGCGGCCCGACGTCGTGCTGATGGACGTACGGATGCCGGAACTCGACGGCGTCGAGGCCGTCGCCGTGCTGCGCGGGCGGGCGCCGGAGTGCCGGGTCGTGATGCTGACCACCTTCGACGACGAGGAGTACGTCGTACGGGCGTTGCGGGCGGGCGCCAGCGGCTATCTGCTCAAGGACCTGCCCGCCGACGAACTCGCCCAGGCGATCCGGCTGGCGCACTCCGGGGTCACCCAGCTCGACTCGTCCGTGGCCGGGCGGCTCGCCGCCGCGCTGCCGCCGCCCGCGCCCGACCCGGTGACCGGCGTCGCGCTCAGCCCGCGCGAGATCGACATCCTGCGGCTGGTGGCGCGGGGCCGGACCAACCGGGAGATCGCCAGCACGCTGTACCTCAGCGAGGGCACCGTCAAGAACCACGTCTCCCGCATCCTCAGCCGCCTCGCCCTGCGCGACCGCACCCAGGCCGCGCTCCGCGCTCGCGACCTCGGACTGCTGTGAACGCCCCCACTCCCCACCCCCGGCCCTACCGCCGCCCCGCGTGGCCACCCGGACCTACGGTGCCGTAAGTTACGGTACCGAAGGTTGCGTTCCGCGACCCCTGGCACGACGTTTGCGAGGATCCATGCGCACTGTCCGGACGGCGACGAAGACCGCTGACCTGCCATGGCTGATACAGGGCGGCATGGGTGTGGGCGTGTCCGGGTGGCGGCTGGCCCAAGCGGTCGCGCGCACCGGGCAGTTGGGCGTCGTCTCCGGCACCGCGCTCGACACCCTGCTGATCCGGGTACTCCAGAGCGGCGACCCCGGCGGCCACCTGCGGCGCGCGCTGGCCGCCTTCCCCGTACCGGAGACGGCCGAGGCGGTGCTGGCCCGCTACTACGTCGAGGGCGGCATCGGCGCCGGGGAACTGTACGCCGCCACGCCCCTGCTCACCGTCGACCCGGCGTGCCCGGCCCGGGAGCTGACCGTCGTCGCCAACTTCTGCGAGGTGTGGCTGGCCAAGGAGGGACACGGCGGCCCGGTCGGCGTCAACTACCTGGAGAAGGTCCAACTGGCCACCGTACCTGCGATGTTCGGGGCCGTCCTGGCGGGCGTGGACTACGTCCTGGTCGGCGCGGGCGTGCCCGGGCAGATACCCAGGATCGCCCGGGGGCTCGCCCGGTGCGAGCCGGTCACCGCGCGGGTGGACGTGGAGGGCGACGACCGGCCCTTCGAGCTGGACTTCGACCCCGCCTCGGTGCTGCGCGGCGCCGACCCGGGCCCGCTGCGCCGACCCCGGGTCCTGGCGATCGTCTCGCTGCCCGCCCTGGCCACCTACCTGAACCGGGACGACGAGACCCGCCCGGACGGGTTCGTCGTCGAGGGCCACCTCGCGGGCGGGCACAGCGCCCCGCCGCGCGGACCGATGCGCCTGGACGAGCGGGGCGACCCCCTCTACGGCCCCCGCGACACCCCCGACCTCGCCAAGATGGCCGCGCTCGGCCTGCCGTTCTGGATCGCCGGGGGCCAGTGCGGGCCCGAGCGGCTCCGCGAGGCCAGGGCGGCGGGCGCGGCGGGCGTGCAGCTCGGCAGCGTCTTCGCGCTGTGCGAGGAGTCCGGCATGGCGGAAGGGCTGCGGCGGCAGGTCGTCGAGCGGGAACTCGCCCGCGAGCTGACGGTCCGCAACGACCCGGCCGCCTCCCCGACCTCGTTCCCCTTCAAGGTCGCCGACCTGCCCGGCACCCTCGCCGACCCCGGTACGAGCGCGGGGCGCGCCCGCGTCTGCGACCTCGGCTACCTGCGCACCCCGTACCGGACCGAGCGCGGGGACATCGACTACCGCTGCCCGGCGGAACCCCTCACGGCGTACGTCCGCAAGGGCGGGGCCGCCGAGCAGACGGAGGGGCGGCAGTGCCTGTGCAACGGGCTGATGTCCGCCGTCGGGTTCGGCCAGCGTCGGCCGCGGCGCGGGGTGGAGCCGCCCGTCGTCACCATCGGGCAGGACCTGGACTTCCTCCGCGAGATCGCGCCGGACGGAGGGCCGTACGACGTCGAGACGGTGGTGCGGTGGCTGTCGGCCGGGTTGACGGAGACGGCGTCCGTGTGAGGCCGGTCCGCTCAGCGGCTCCTGCGCGGCGTCTGCGCCGACTTCGCCGCCTCGGCCTCCGCCTTGGCGTCGTTCACCGCGGCGGCGGCCTGCTTCCCCGCCTCGTCGGCGGCCGTGGCGGCGTCGAGGGAGACGGCGGCGCCCGCCGCGCTGGCCGCGTCGAGCTGCGGGACCTGGGGCTCCCCGGGGGCCGCGGCGGTCGGCTCCTCAGGTTCTCGTGAGGGAGCGGTGGTCGTCGACTGGTCGCCGAACGCGCTGGTGACCGTGCGGATCGCCTCCGTCAGCTCCCCCGGGATCACCCAGAACGTGTTGTTGTCGCTGCCCGCCAGGTGCGGGAGGGTCTCCAGGTACTTGTAGGCCAGCACCTTCGCGTCCGCGTTGTTGCGGTGCACGGCCTGGAAGACCAGCTCCACCGCCTTCGCCTCGCCGTCCGCGCGCAGGATCATCGCCTGCTGGGTGCCCTGTGCCTCCAGGATGTCCTTCTGCTTGGTGCCCTCCGCGGTGAGGATCTTGGCCTGCCGCTCGCCCTCGGCGTGCAGGATGGCCGCGCGCTTGTCCCGCTCGGCGCGCATCTGCTTCTCCATCGCCTCCTTGATGGTGGCCGGGGGGTCGATGGCCTTGATCTCGACGCGGTTGACGCGGATGCCCCACTTGCCGGTGGCGTCGTCGAGGACCGCGCGCAGCCGGGAGTTGATCTCCTCGCGCGAGGTGAGGGTCTCCTCCAGGTCCATGCTGCCGATGACGTTGCGGAGCGTGGTCACGGTGAGCTGGTCGATCGCCTGGAGGTAGTCGGCGACCTCGTACGCCGCCGCCCTCGGGTCGGTGATCTGGTAGTAGAGGACGGTGTCGATGTTCACCACGAGGTTGTCCTCGGTGATCACCGGCCGGGGGTCGGAGGAGTACACCTGCTCGCGCACGTCGAGCTTGGTGTTGATGCGGTCGGCCACCGGCAGCACCAGGTTCAGACCGGGCTGGAGCGTACGGCGGTACCGGCCGAACCGCTCGATGTTGTAGCGGCGCGCCTGCGGCACGATCCGCACGGTGGAGGCCACGAGGAAGACGACCACGAGGGCCGCCACGACGATGGGGATGACGACGGGATCCACAGTGCCTCCGTTGCTGGGTCGCTCAGACGTTGCGCTGTCGCTCGGTCGTTGCCGTGTCGCTCAGGGCAGGAGTTCGCGCGGGTAGACGATCGCCGTGGCCCCCTCGATCTCCATCACGTCCACCAGGGCTCCCACCGGGATCACCAGGCTCTCGTCGTAGGCGCGGGCTGACCACTCCTCGCCGGAGAGCTTGACCAGGCCGCGGGTCGCGGTGACCTCCTGCATGACCTCGGCCCGCCTGCCGACCAGCGCGTCGCTGCCGTCCCGGACGAGGGGCTGCTCCGCGAGCTGCCGCAGCGCGACCGGGCGGACGAGGAGGACCCCCGCCACCGTCGCCGCCCCGAGGGCCAGCAGTTGGCCGAGCAGGCCGACGCCCAGACCGGCGACCACCGCCGCGACCAGCGCGGCGCCCGCCAGCAGTCCGAAGAACAGGGTCAGGGTGAAGAACTCCGCGACGCCCAGCGCCGCGGCGGCGAGCAGCCAGAGGAACCACGGCATCTGATCGCCCTCCTTCAGGGGCCTTCCCCACCAAGCTACCTCTCGGGAGGCCGGGCAGACAGGGACCGCAACCCCCTCATTGCGGGCCGTAGTTGAAAATGACTATCATTAACTTGTCAGCGCGCCGTCACGTTGCGCGCCTTCCTCCATGCCTTCGAAGGGATCACCTTGCGTACCCTCGCCCGCACCCTGACCATCTCCGGCACCGTCGCCGCGGCCGTCGCCGTCGGCGCCCTCACGGCCACCCCCGCGCTCGCCGCCACCACGCTCAGCAGCGGCCACGTCGACGTCCTCGACGCCGAGTGGGACGGCACCAACCTGCACCTGCACGTCCACGACGAGGAAGCCGACGCCGAGTACGACCCGGCCGACGTGACGCTCTCCGTGCCCAGAGCCGCCCAGGTCGCCAACCCCGGCTACGGGTTCCTCGGCACCGGCGCCCGGATATGGCTGCTGCCGGACACCGAGGTCGAGGCCGACGCCGCCGGGGTGCTCTTCCCCGGCGTCTCGACCGAGCACCTGACCAGCGGCGTCTTCGCCAACAACACGGTCACCTACGCCCTCACCGGCGCCACCCGCAACGGCGCCGCCACCGACGACTTCAGCGTCTACGCGGGCAGCGGCAGCCGCTGGTACGACAGCAACCCGGCCACCACCAGCTACAAGTCCAAGTCCTTCGCCGTGGCCACCCACAACCACGCCAACTGGGCCTTCGAGGAGGCGGGCACCTACAAGCTGACCTTCCGGGTCTCCGGCACGGTGGGCGGCGTCACCAAGTCCACCACCGCGACGTACACCGTCGTCGTCAGCTCGTGACGGGCGCCCTGACGCGCGGCAGACGCGCCCTCACGGCCGCCGCCGTCACCGCGGCGGTCGCCGTACCGGCGCTCCTGGGCGCGGCAGGGCTGGTCGTCGGCGGCAGCGGGGCAGCCCGCGCCGTCGGCGGCGCCGTCGTGCTCGACGAGGGAGAGCTGGACCTCACGCCCCGGCTGGTCGACGGCGAACTCCGGTTGCAGATCGACGACCGCAGTGGGGGTACGACGGTGGTGCGCGAGCCGTCGGCGGTCGTGCTGCACGTCGTCCCGGAGTCGTTGCAGACCACGCTCAGCCCCGTCGCCCTCGCCCTCGGGACCACCGACCTCGACACCTGGCAGCTCAACGGCTGGGAGTCCGCCGACCTGTTCGCGCCCGAGCCCGGCTGGAACGGCACCGCCGCGGGCGGCGCCGACACCGAGGTGACGCTCTCGGCGTACGAGGGCCCCGGCGACTTCGGCCTGGTCACCTACACCCGGGACATGGACTTCTCCGACCTCCCGCCGGAGACCCACCTCGGCAGCACCGACACCGCCCCGCGCTCCTTCACCCTCCCCGGCGACCAGCGACGCGCCCTGCCCACCTGGCTGTTCACGGCCGAGGGCGTCCACCGGCTCACCTTCACCGTGACCAGCGGCGGCGCCAGCGACACCGAGACGCTCGCCGTGGTCGTGGGGGACGACGTCGACCCGGCCGACGTCGTACCGGGCGACGGCACCACCACGCCGACGGCCAGCCCCTCCTCACCCTCAGCCTCACCGTCGACGACCTCCCCGCCACCGACCACGGCGCACGTCATCGGCGAGGGACACGTCGACATGGCCGCCCGGCCGGTGGACGGCGGGCTGGAGTTCCAGTTCAAGGAGGGCACCGAGACCCGGCACACCTGGCACGAGCCCGGCGAGGTCGTCCTGCACGTACGGCCCGCCGCCAAGCGGAAGATCCCGCGCGGCTACGACTTCCTCGGCACCGCGGGTGACGCGGTGTGGTGGCTGCCCCTCCAGCAGAAGGCCGGTCTGCTGTGGCCCGGCTGGAACACCCAGGAGTTCGCCACCGGCGACGTCGACGGCCGGATCACCTTCCGGCTCGACTCCGTGCGGGGCCCCGGGAACGTGGCCATGTTCTACGACGACTCGCTGGGCGCCCCCGTCGTCTCGCTGAACAGCGGTGACGGCCTGCCCGACGCGCACACCCTCAAGCCCGGCACGCACAGCCACTTCAACTGGGCGTTCGCCGCGGAGGGCGTCTACCGCACCACCTTCACCGTCAGCGCCACGCTGGCCGACGGCCGGAAGGTACGGGACACGGAGACGGTCGCCTGGGTCGTCGGGGACGACGTCGATCCGGGGGCGGTGGCGCCGGGGGCCGGGACCGAGCCGACGGCCACTCCGACGGCGAGTCCGACGGCGGGTCCGAGCACCACGCCGACCACCGGTCCGACCGCCGGTCCCACGGCGGCCCCGACGGACACGGCCTCACCCACGGCTACGGCCTCCCCCTCGGCCCCGGTGTCCAGCGGCACCGGCACCACCACCCCCACCGGCGCCCTGGCCACCACCGGCACCGCCGGTGCCGCCGTGCTCGCCGGGTGCGCCGGGGCGGCGCTGCTGGCGGGCGGTGGGGCCGTGCTCGCGGTGCGCCGCCGACGCCGTACCGGCCCCTAGGCACCTGTGAAGCACCCTCGGAGAAGAAGGAGGAGCCCCATGCGGGGCCACCCCAGAAGCACCACGAGAGCCACGCTCGCGGCGGGCTGCTGCGCGCTGCTCGTCGGCGCGGCGGCGGCCGGGTGCGGCGGGCCGCGCACCGGCGGCTCGGACGCCGCGCTGACCGTCTCGACGACCACGGCGATCGTCGCGGACCTGGTCGGACAGGTGGGCGGCGAACGCGTCGACGTGACGTCGATCGTGCCGCACCACGGCGACCCGCACTCCTACGAGCCCAGCCCCAAGGACGCGGCCAGGGTCACCGAGGCGGACCTGGTGTTCAGCAACGGGCTGCTCCTGGAGGAGCCCGGGATCATGAAGATGGTCCACACGAACGCCCCCGGGGACACCCCGAAGATCGCCCTCGCCGAGGAGCTGGAGCAGTACGGCGGCACGGTCATCAAGCTGGAGGAGAACCTCGGCCTGGACGTGCTGTGGCTGGGGTGGGCCGTCGAGGGCGAGGTCGCCGGGGCGGGCTCCGAGGTCCGGACGACCGTCACCCGGCTGGAGGGCCCCGGCGAACTGCGCGTCTACCTCACCGACACGCTCGGCAGGCCGCGGGTGTACGTCGACTCGGCGGACGGGCTCGACGCCGAGGACTCCTTCACCCTGCCGCCCGAGGCGCACACGCACGTCAACTGGGCGTTCAGCGCGCCCGGCACCTACCGGCTGACCGTCGAGGGCCGCACCGAGACCCTGGACGGCGCGGGCGCTGAGTTCGGCGGCGGCACCTTCACCTTCACCGTCGGCGACGGCACCGCGCCGCCCCCGGGGACGACCGTCCTCGACGGCGGGCACGCCGACGTCACCCTCAACGCGCAGAGCGGCGTCGTCGACGTGCGCGCGGAGGACGCGGAGACCGGCGCCCGCACCCGGCACCCGGCCGACCGGGTCGTCCTCAACGTGCCCGACCGGGCGAGGGAGTCGGTGCCGAAGGAGAAGCCGTACGCCTTCCTCGGGCGGCCCGGTGACCCGGTGTGGGTGCTGCCGCAGGCCGTCATCGGCCAGCACGTCCACGGCGACCTCGACCCGCACGCCTGGGAGGACGTCGCCAACGCCCAGGCGTACGTCCGCCGCATCGAGGCCGAGCTGATCGAGGCCGACCCGGACGGCAGGGCGACGTACGAGAAGAACGCGGCCTCGTACCTGAGGAAGCTCGACGCGCTCGACCAGGAGGTCGCCCGCACGCTCGCGGCCGTCCCCGCGGCGAACCGCGAACTGATCACCACGCACGACGCCTTCGGCTACCTCGCCAGGGCGTACGGCATGGAGGTCGCCGGTTTCGTCGTCCCGGTGCCGAACCGGGAGCCGAGCGCGGCCGAGGTGGAGGAACTCGGCGCCACCATCCGCGAGAAGCGGGTCCCCGCGGTGTTCCTGGAACCCAACCTCGCGGCCCGCGCCGACGTGCTCAGACGGGTCGCCCGGGACCAGGGCGTCGACGTCTGCACGATCTACGGCGACTCCTTCGACGACCGGGTCCACGACTACGTAGCGATGATGCGGCACAACGCGACCGAACTCGCCGCGTGCCTGGGGAAGGAGGCCCGGTGAGGGCCAGGGTCATAGGCAAAGCGCGGCGGGAGCGGGTCGCCGTCGCGGTGGCGCTCGTCGGCGCGCTCACGGGCGGCGGCGGGGTCGCGGTGGCGGACGACGAGCCCGCGGTCGTACCGGGGCGGATCGGGTACGCGGACGGCGCCTTGCGTCTCGGCGCCGACGAATCGGTGGCGCGGGACGGCGGGGCCTCGGCGCCCGTCCTGCGCCTGCCCGGCGCCGCGCCCGGGTGGGACACCACCGGGGTGCCCGCGGGCCTGGTGGACCAGGAGACCGTGCGGTGGTCGCTGACCGGGCTCGACGGGCCGGGCGACCTGAGGGTGTACGCGGACGACGGGACCGGTGCGCTGCTCTTCGACAGCGCGGACGGGCTGCCCGACGGGTACGAGCTGCCGGTCGGGGAAGCGGGCGCCACCCGCTGGGAGTTCACCGCGGAGGGCACCTACCAGGCCGTCTTCGGCGTGGAGGCCATGACGGTCGACGGGCGGGAACTGTCGACCGGGGGCGTCTACAGCGTG
This sequence comes from Streptomyces flavalbus, assembly GCF_042674625.1. Taxonomy (NCBI): domain Bacteria; kingdom Bacillati; phylum Actinomycetota; class Actinomycetes; order Kitasatosporales; family Streptomycetaceae; genus Streptomyces; species Streptomyces flavalbus. The sequence goes on along the minus strand of NZ_JBHTEB010000001.1, from coordinate 4,245,188 downwards.
CTGGTGGGTGAGGAGGAGACGGCGGAGGCCGCCGTCGAGGCGGTGCCGGAGGCCCCGTCCCTCCGGGCCGCCGCCCCCTCCCCCACGGCCAGCGCCTCCCGTAGCGCCGTCCCGCTCTCCGCGCCCGCCGCCGTGCGGGCCGAGGCCCCGGTCGTCTCGACGCCGAAGGTCATCGACGAGGGGCACGTCGACATCGCCGCCCGGGTCGTGGACCGGCGGATGCAGATCCACGTCAAGGACGGCACGGTCTCCGGGAAGACCACCTGGCGGGAGCCGTCGTCCGTCGTCCTGCACGTCAGGCCCGCCGCCCGGAACACCCTCCCGGACAGCGACGACTTCGCCTTCCTCGGTGACCCCGGCGACCCCGTGTGGCTGCTCGACCAGGTGCAGCAGGACGGGCTGCTGTGGCCGGGCTGGTCCACCGACAACATCGACGCGGGGGTCACGAAGGGCGGGGTCACCTTCTCCCTGACCGACGTCAAGGGTCCCGGCACCGTCGCGCTCTACACGTACGACGCGATGTCGGGGGCGACGGTCCTGTTCAACAGCGGGGACGGGGTGCCGGACGGCTTCGACGTCCCGGCGAACACCCACGCGCACGGCGGCTGGGCGTTCACCGCGGAGGGCACGTACCGGCTCACGGTGCGGATGAGCGGCAAGCTCGCCGACGGGACGGCGGTCAGTGACACGGAGACCCTGACGTTCGTGGTGGGCGACGAGGACCCGGGGGCGGTGGAACCAGGGGGCGGGTCTGGCGGTGCGTCGTCCGCCCCCGGCTCAGTGGCCTCCGGTGACGGCGGCTCCCCGGCCGCCGCCCCCGCCGACGGCTCCATGGCCTCGACCGGCGCCGGTGACGCGCCCCTGGTCGGCGGGGTCGCCGCCGCGCTCGCCGCGCTCGGGGCGGTCTTCGTCACCGTCGCCCGCAGGCGCCGGGGCCGTGGCCGTACGGCGGGGAGGTCCCCCGCGTGACCGGCTCCGAACCGCTGCTGCGGGCGCGGGACGTGGACGTCGTCCTCGGCGGCAGGCACGCCGTCCAGGGCACGCGGCTGACCGTGCGCCGGGGTGAGCTGCTGGGGCTGCTCGGGCCGAACGGGGCCGGGAAGACGACGCTGCTGCGCGCCGTACTCGGGCTGGTGCCGCTGGCGGGCGGTGAGGTGCTGGTCGACGGCCGGGCCCCGGCCCGCGCCCGGCACCTCGTCGGGTACGTGCCGCAACGGCACGAGTTCGCCTGGGACTTCCCCATCGACGTCACGGGGGCGGTGCTGTCCGGCCGTACCCGGGCCATCGGCTGGCTGCGCCGGGCGCGGGCGGCCGACCGTGCCGCCGTCGACGAGGCGCTGGAGCTGGTCGGCCTCACCGGGCTGCGCCGCCGCCCGGTCGGGGAGCTGTCGGGCGGGCAGCGGCAGCGGGTGCTGGTGGCCCGCGCGCTGGCCAGCGACCCGCGGCTGCTGCTCCTGGACGAGCCGTTCACCGGCGTGGACGTGCCCACCCAGGAGCTGCTGAACGACCTGTTCCGCCGACTCGCCGCCGAGGGCAGGGCGCTGCTGATGACCACCCACGACCTGGCCGCAGCCGCCCGCACCTGTACGCGGGTGGCGCTGCTCAACCGCACGGTCGTCGCGGAGGGCGGCCCCGAGCTGCTCGCCGATCCGGAGCTGATGCTGCGGGCGTTCGGCCTGGACACCGCGATCGGAGCCACCGCGTGACGTTCCTCGACTTCCTGCTCGATCCGTGGCAACTGCCGTTCATGCAGCGGGCGTTCGCGGTCGCCGTGCTCACCGGGCTGGTGTGCGGGGTCGTCGGGGTGTTCGTCGTGCTGCGCGGGATGGCGTTCATCGGGGAGGCCGTGTCGCACTCGGCGTTCCCCGGGGTCGCGCTCGCGTACGCCTTCCAGGGCAACCTGCTCCTCGGCGGCGCGCTCGCCGGGCTGACGACCTCCCTGCTCATCGCACTGGTCTCGCAGAACCGGCGGCTGAAGGAGGACACCGTCATCGGGGTGTTCTTCTCCTGCGCGTTCGGGCTCGGGATCGTGCTGGTGTCGACGCAGGACAGTTGGTCGACCGACCTGTCGTCCTTCCTGTTCGGGCAGGTCCTCGCGGTCGGTCCGGAGGACGTGTGGACGGCGGCGGTGCTGGGCGCGGTCCTGGTCACGGTGGTCCTGCTGCTCAGCAAGGAACTGGTCGCCGTCAGCCTCGACCGGGAGACGGCGCGGGCGGCCGGGCTGCCCGTCATGCGGCTCGACCTCGTGCTCTACGGCGTGGTGACGGCCACGATCGTGATGTCCCTGGAGGCGGTCGGCAACATCCTCGTCCTGTCCCTGCTCATCACCCCGGCCGCGGCGGCCCGGATGCTCACCGAGCGGCTGTGGGCCATGACGCTGCTGGCCTCACTGCTGGGCGGCACGGGCGCGTTGGCCGGGCTGTATGTGTCGTACTCCTATGACCTGGCGGCGGGGGGCTCGATCGTCTGTGTGCTGACGCTGCTGTTCGCGGTGATCTGGTGCCTGGCGCCCCGGCACGGGCTGCTCGCCCGGCGGCGGGGCGTCGTGGTGGAGGCGACCCTCACGGGCAGTCGTACGTGAAGCGGGCGGTGGCCGTGCGCGGGGTCGGGGCGAGGACGCGCAGCTCGGCGCGGGCGGCGTGGTGGCCCGCGCCCTCGAAGGTCCACCGCAGGTGCAGGCGGGCCCGGTCCTGGCCCCGGCCCAGCACCTCGGTCAGCACCCCCGACGCCGTGCCGTCGCTGCGGACCCAGCGGTAGGTGAGCGTGCCGCCCCGGCCGTTGGTGGCGAGGACGCCGACGACGTGCGCGGTGCCGTCGCACTCCAGCGCCGTGGGGCGGGCCGTGACCGTGACCGCGTCCACCGCGAGGGGCGGCCCGGGGCGCTGCCAGGCGAGGAACGCGAGGACGCAGAGCACGACCAGGGCGGGCAGGGTGTGCCTGCGCAGTCGGCGGAGCCGGGGTCGGCGGGGCGCGGGCGGCGGCTGCACGACGGGCAGGGTGCGGTGGGCGAGGGCGGCGGCGGTGACGCCGGGGCCGAAGCGGAGCACCGTGCCGTCGACGCGGTCGGGGGGCGTCGGCTGGATCTCGGACGCGGGGCCCTGTATCCAGTGGCTGGCCAGCACGGTGGCGCTGTAGTCGTCGTCCCTCTCCTGGTCCCGGCCCTGGCCCTGGTCCCGGCCCTGGTCCCGGTCTCTCGCGGTCACCGGAGGTCACACTGCCTGGTCAGGAGTTGCTGGGAGGCGCCGCCGTCGGCGGGGGCGGGGGTGGTCGTGGCCCGCACCGTCCAGTAGCAGCCGCGGGTCTGGAAGGCGTGGTCGACGGTGAGCGTGTACTGGGTGGCGCCGCTCCGCTCGAAGGTCTGGGACGCGCCGTCCTGGGCGCCGGGCTGTCCGGCGGTGTCGCCCACGTACCAGGAGAGGGTGACGGAGACCGGTCCGGTGCCGTCCGTGGTGACGGTGATGGTGGCGGTGGCGGTCGTGGTGCCGGTCTGCTGGAACGCCGAGACGGCGACGTCCTTGACGGCGGGGGCGACGGGGGCGTCCGGCGTCGTCGGCGGGGCGGCGGGCGTGGTGGTCGGGGGCGTCGTGGTGGCGGGCTCCCCGGGCGCGTCCGGGGAGGGCGGGATGGTCGGGGTGTCCGGGTCCGGGGGCGCGGCGGTGCCGGAGGACGAGTCGCCGGGGGACGGTGACAGGTCGTCCGCCGTGGCCGGTGCGGAGGGCTCGGCGGCGGTCGCGCTCCCGGTCGGGCTCGCTTCGGGCGGGGCGTCGCCGCCCCCGCCCGCTACGGCGCTGGTGGTGGCCAGCGCCAGGGCAGCCTGGGGAGTGGCGGTCCCCGGGTCGTCGTTCCGCAGGCCGTAGGCCAGCAGCAGCCCGAGGAGTACGGCGACCCCGGCGACGGCGAGGCCCGGACGGCCCGGCAGCCACGACCGGCCCCCGCCCCAGCCGGGCTCCGCGCCCAGGACCGTGCGCGCGGTGGCCGTGGTGGTCCGGGGCGCCGCGCCGCGGCCCGAGGGCAGCAGCAGCGGCAGCAGCGCCACCAGCGCGGCGAGCCGACCGCGTCCGCGTTCCTCCCAGTCGAGCCCGTAGGCGCCGCCCGCCACCGCCTCCAGTTCGCGTACGAAGTCGTCGGCGCGGGCGGGCCGCCGCGCCGGGTCCTTGGCGAGCCCGCGGCGCACCAGGTCCCGTACCGGCTCGGGGGCCTCGTCGGCGGGGACGGGCGCGTCGACGTGCTGGAGGGCGAGTTCCGCGAGGTTGTCGCCCGTGTACGGCTTGCGGCCGGTGAGGCACTCGAAGAAGGTGGCCGTGGCCGCGTACACGTCGGCGGCGGGCGAGGCGGGCGCGCCGGTCCACTGCTCGGGGGCCATGTAGGCGGGGGTGCCCGCGACGCCGGGGCTGGTGCCCGCGTCCACGGCGATGCCGAAGTCGACGAGCCTGGACGAACCGTCCGGCGCGACCAGCACGTTCTCCGGCTTGTAGTCGCGGTGCACGACACCGACGCGGTGGGCGTCGGCCAGGCCGAGCAGCGAGCCCTTGAGGAGGGTGAGCGCGGCCTCGGGACCGAGCGGGCCCTCGCGCCGCAGCAGGGTCCGCAGGGAGACGCCGTCCACCAGCTCCATGACGATGGCGGCGCCGTGGGTGCTCTCGACGTACTCGAAGAGCCTGGCGACGTACGGGCTGTCAAGCCCGCCGAGCAGCCGCGCCTCGGCCCGGAAGCCGTGGACGAAGCCCGGCCGGGTGCGCAGGGACTCGCTGAGGTACTTCACCGCCACCGGGACGTCGGTCTCCTCGTGCACGGCGAGCACGACCCGCCCGCTCGCCCCCGACCCCAGTTCCTCCGACTCGGCGTATCCGGGTACCGCCCATGTGTTCATTCCAGCCCCCCAGCTGACGGCCGCCGCCCCCGTGGCGGAGCGATGTCCGGGCCGCGCGGTGAGAGACACGTTTCCGGCCACCGCGGTTGCGGAAGCCCACCACCCGCTCAGCCGCCCTCCGCGCCCCGGCGGGGGCTGGCACCGAGGAACGCGGCCACGACACCCGCCCCCACCAGCAGGACGACGCCGGACACCACGAGCGCGCTGCGGGCGCCGGACTCCGCCGCCGTACCGCCGCCGGGGGTGCGGCGCGGTGGGACGGACGTGGCGCTCACCTTCGGCCCGCCGCCGCGGGACGAGCGCCTCACCAGCGAGGCCCTCACCACGGACCGGCTGATGGTGGTCACCCCGGTCGGCCACCGCCTCGCGTCGTACGACGAGGTGGACGGCGCCGACCTGCGCGGTGGGCCGTTCCTCGCCACGCCCGAGAGCTGTGGCTTCCGGGAGATGCTGGACGGCCTGATCGCGAGCCTCGGCGCGGACGCCCCGGTCATCGACGCCGAGCTGGCGAGCATGGCGGCGCTGTGCCAGTGCGCGGCGGCGGGGATGGGCTGCGCCCTGCTGCCGGAGACGGCGGCGGCCGGTCCGGCGGCCCGCGGCGAGGTGGCCGCGGTCCCGCTGACGGGCCCCACCCCGCACACCGACGTCACGATGACGTGGCTGCGCGGGGCGGAGCGGCGGCCGAGCGTGTCGGCGTTCCTGACGACGGCACGCGCGCACTTCGCGCCCGCGGCCCCGGCTCCGGACCCGGGTTCGCTCAGATCAGCTCGGGCTGCGCCTCGGGACGCCGTGGGAGGGGCGTGACCCCCCGCCCCCACGCCCCGGTGGTGCGGACGTACCCGTAGACCACCGACCCCATCGCCAGCAGCAGCAACGGCCCGGCGATCCACCGGTGGTGGGCCATCTGGAGCGGCAGCCAGCGGTACGACAGCAGGAACGCCGTGAAGACCGCGGCGCCGTAGCCGACCAGCCGGACGCCGGACCGGTCCCAGCCGTGGTCGTAGGCGCGCAGGGCCGCCTCGATGGTGAGCGTGAACACCACACCGGCGACGAGGTCGGCGCCGTAGTGGTAGCCGAAGCCGAGGGTCGCGCAGAGGGTGGCGACCAGCCAGAACGTCCCGGCGTGGCGCAGCGGCCGGGGGGCCTCGCGGGTGTGGATGAAGATGGCGGTGGCCCAGGCGGTGTGCAGGCTGGGCATACAGTTCCGCGGGGTGATCGCGTCGAAGGGCATGGCGTGCGGGACGCCGATCGTCGGCAGCGTCTCCGGCCACAGGGTGGCCACGGCCCAGGGCGCGGTGGGCGGCATGTCCGGCGCCCACAGGCTGACGGCGGCCCACTGCTCGGTGCCGGTGCCGTAGGCGAAGACCGGGCCGACCACCGGGAAGATCATGTAGAAGGCGGGTCCGATGAGCCCGATCACCAGGAACGTACGGACCAGGTGGTGGCGCGGGAAGCGGCGGTCGGCCGCCACGTGCCGGAGCTGGTACAGCGCGGCGATGACCGCGGCGACGGGGAGCTGGCCGTAGACGAAGTCGAGGACGTTGAACCCGACCGGTCCGCTGGCCGCCACGACCCGCCCGACCAGCCAGGACGGGTTGCCGAGGGCCTGGTCGGCGGTGGCCACGTACTGGTCGAGCACGCCGGGCCGGGTCTGCGCCGTGATGAACAGCCAGGTGTCACCGGTCTTGCGCCCCGCCATCAGCAGCAGCCCGAGCCCGACGCCCTTCAGCAGCAGGACCCGCTCGGCCCCCGCACGCCGGGTGACGGCGACGACGGCACACCCCAGGACGACCCACAGGGCCCCGTTCCCGAAGGGATGCCCCCCGCCGGTCCCGATCCCGAACCCCGCCCGCACCGCCAGGAAGACGAGATCGATCCCGACCGCCGCCCCCAACGCGATGAAACGTTCCCGCCTGGTCAGCACCACCATCATCAACGCCATGGAGGCGTACAGCAGCCCACCCGACTTGGGCGCGTACACCACCTCCCGCACCTGGTTGGTGAGCGGCCCCGGTACGCCGTAGTGCCGCGCGGCGAACTCCAGCGCGACGAGGAACCCGAGCCCTACGACGACGGCCGCGACGGCGACGGCTGCCCTCCCCGGTATTCGGGGCATCCGAGGTATTCGCGGTACCCGGGGTATTCGGGCCGGGCCCGAGGGCGATGGCACATGTCTCAATTTGGTCAGCTTTGCTAGATGTTGCCCGTGCGGGGGCGGATACCGAGAGGAGAAGCAACCCGCCGCAAGCAAGACGGAAAGCCCACACCTTGCGTTCCGACAGCTCCCCCACAGCTTCCGGCGCAGAGCGAAGCACAGGGCGTCTACGCAGGTCAATCCTGCAGGGCGCACGGGCCCAGCCCGGCGTCGCCGTCGCCGGGCTGGGGGAGGTGGCCGGGGGTGCGGCTCAGGCCGTGGTGGTCTGCGGGCGTCGGGAGGGCGGGCTGTCCAGGTGGGCCACGACCGTGGCGTAGAAGCGGTGTACCGCGTCGTCGACGCTGCGGATGAAGCCGGACTCGGCGTTGCCCCGGCTGCTGCCCATGCCCTTGAGGAGGGACAGCCGGAAGCCGGTGATCTGGGTGCCGTTCTTCGGCAGCAGGTCCGCGGGCTCGGGGCGCAGCCGCTCCAGCGTGCCGCGCGGTCCTCCCGTCCCGCCGTCGACCAGGGTCTCGACGTGCAGGTCCGCGGGCGCCTCCGCGAGCCGTCGCACGAGCCGTTTCGCCCAGGTGAGGGGGTAGCCCTGCTCGGGCGCCGGGATCTCGACGGAGGTACGGAGCTTGCTCGTCCGCAGGTCCGCCGTGATCGCGACGAGGCCGGGCGTGCCCTCGATGCGCAGCTCGGACTGGAGGCGGCCTTCGAGGCAGAGCTGGTCGGCCTGGAGGGTGCGGCGGACCCCGGGATCGGTGCCGCGCTTCGCGCGCTGGACGGGCAGCACCTTCTGCCCGAGTTCGCCGCCGAGCCTGAGACAGACCTGGCGGATGAGGCGCTCCCAGCTCTCCACCACCTCAAGGGCCCGTGGGTCCCCCTGGCACAGGGTCTCGTCGTCGATCCCGTTGCGTACCGGGACCCAGGCCGCGCCCATGTTCTGGAAGCCGTGGCATCCGGAGTTCTCGTGCTGGAGGTAGTGCAGCAGTTCCTGGAGCAGCCAGGCGTGCGCCATGTTGCCCACGCCCTCGTGCCGGATCAGCATCTGGGCCTGGTGGGCCACCTCGGCCCAGGACAGGTGCCAGAGGGCCACCTTGTGCTTGCGCCGTCTGTCGATCCTGACGTCCACGAGGGGACTGCCCTCCAGCGCGACGTCGTTCGAGAGGGTGATCACGGCCTCGTAGCCCCGTCGGGCGGCGATGTCCATGTACGCCTGCACCTGCTCCGCCTTGAGGGCGTTCCCGTTGGTCTTGGTCTCGACGAGTGCCGTCCACAGCTTCCCGGCCCGCTCGACGCGGATCACGCCGTCGGGCCGTCGCGGGGTGTCGCCGTGCGGCAGGGAGACCTCGGTGAACGTCTCCATGCGGCCCGCGGGCGCGCCGAACGCGGCGGTGAGCCTGCGGCCGAACTCCGGGATCTGCGCCATCACCGACAACAGCACCGACGTGGCACGCATCTCACGGTCCCGGTCGCTCTTGAGCGCGGAGACCGGGAAGAGCCTGGCCCCCTTCCAGGAGTCGTTCTCCGCCAGCGACTTCTTGGCCGCCTTGGGCAGCGTGACCTTCTTCCTGGCGGTGCGGGGCCGCGTGGACGCCTTCCTCGGTTCGGCGGCCTGGGCGCCCTCGGTGCCGTCGGCGGCCTCGTCGGGCTTGCGGGGGGCCGGAATGGCTTCCAGGGGTGCCACCTGTGGTGCGGGGGCCGCGCGGTCGTCGGCGGGGGAAGTGAGGGGTGCCCCCTCCGCCCCTTCCTCTCCCGCCACCTCGTCTCCCGCCGCGGGGTCCAGTGCCTCCTCCGTGGCCGCGTCGTCCTCGATGTCGACACCGAAGTCCGTCGCCAGACCCGCCAGACCGGCGTCGTAGCCCTGTCCGACGGCCCGCAGCTTCCACTCCCCGCCCCGGCGGTAGAACTCACCGAAGATGAACGCGCTCACCTGACCGGCGTCCTCGATCGCGAAGCGGAGCAGGCTCTCGCCGGAGGCGTCGGCCAACGTGAGCTGGAGGTCGTCCAACTCCCCGAAGTGGGCCCCGCGGTAGCGGCTCGCGGCGACCACGATCCGGTCGACGTCGTCCGGGATCGCGGTCAGGTCGAAGCTGATCCGGTCCTGGTTACCGCTCCCGGTGGGCGTCTTGCCCAGGAGCTGCACGCTCCCGTCCGGCGCGACCGGATGGTTGTAGAAGTAGAAGTCGGCGTCACTGCGCACCTTGCCGTCCGCGTTCAGCAGCAGGACGGAGACGTCCGCGTCGCCCTCACCCGTCGGACTCGTCCAGTCCAGACTCACGATCACGGAGTCGACGCTCTCGCTGAGCGTCGTCAGACCTACGTTGGCACCCTTGATCAACTCGTGCATAATCCCCACCCCGGTAGCGCACGCCCGCCACGAGTGGCCGCCGTTCGTCGCCCGTCGACCAACCCGCGTGACGCGCCTCACACTTGATGCATCCGGAACCCTAGTACCGCCTGGGCACCTCTTGGGGCGGTTGCGTCACCTCTGCACTGAATCAGGGCGGCTTCGGTCGCGACAACCGCCGGTCCCTCGCGGGGCTACCGAGGCGGGTCCCGTGCATGGCATCGTCGGTGCATGTGTCTGGACCCGTCGCTCGGCCCGGGCGGGTGCGCCGGGCGGGGCCTCGACGGCGGCTGGTGAGACGTTCGTGGGCAACGTGCTCGCCACCGTCTGGGGGCTCATCACCTTCGCGGGGTTCGTCGTCGCGCTGCTCATCCCCAAGGCGGAGGAGTACGTGCGGGCGTACTGGGAGACCGCGGAGGAGGGTGCGCGGGCGCGGGCGCGCAAGTGGTCCTCGGCCGCGCGGACCGCGCCGCTGATCGTCTGTGGCGCGGTGGCCGTCCTGTGCGTGGTGTCGGCGCTGGCGCTGCGCGGGTCGGGGGAGCCGACCCGGGTCGACGTCGGGATGCTGGCGGTCGCCTGGCTGACCCAGGCCGGGTTCGCCGTGGCCGTGCGGTACCTGGTCGTGGGGGTGCCGCGGGCGATGCCGGTCGTGCTGCCCGCCCACGTGCCCGACCTCTCCGTGCTCCGGTCCCGGGACGGTCCGCGCACGGCGCTGCGGTTCGCCAACGAGAGCCATACGGCGCTGCGGGTGCTCTGGGTCGACCACGGCGGCTCCGAGCACGCGATGGACGAGCTGCCGCCGGGCACTGAGCGGGTCCAGCTCACGTACGCCGGGCATCCGTTCGTGGTCCGGACGGCCGCCGGGGGCCAGTTCCTCGCCGTCTACCTGCCGCTGCCGGTGCCGGGCACCGCGACCCTCAGCGACACCATGACGGCGGCGCTGCGGCCCTGACCGGGTGGGAGGCCGGGTGGCCGTTCAGGGCCATGCTCCGGAGAGGGTGCGGGTGACGACCGCGCCCAGGACCCGCACCCCGTGCGTGGAGCCGGGGTCGACGCCGGTCAGTTCGCGTACCCGGCGCAGGCGGTAGTCCAGGGTGCGGGGGTGCACGTTGAGGGCCGTGGCCGTGGCGCCGCGGTTCATGTCGTGGCCGTAGTACGCGTCGAGGGTGACGAGCAGGTCGGGGCCGGGTGCGAGGCGCCGGGCGACGGTACGCAGCCAGTGGTCGACGGACGGCACGTCGGTGACCGCCAGTTCGACGAAGACGTCCGCCAGGGTGTACGGCCGCAGCCGTGCCGACGCCCGCCGCAACGGGGCCGCCGCGCTGATCCGCCGGGCCCGGTCGAGCGCGTCGGCCAGCCCGCCGAGCGGGGCGGTGGCGGTGCCCGCGGCGCAGGGGCGGCCGAGGCCGTGCGCAAAGTCCTGGAGGAGGTCGCGGGCGGGGGGTGGCGGTACGGCGTCGGGGGCGGAGACGGAGGCGAGGCCGACGTCAGCGGGTTGTCGTACCGGTCCCTCGGTGGCGTACGGGACCAGCGCCACCAGCTCGCCCCCGCCACCGCCTTCGCCGCCCGCACCCCCCGCACACCACATCACCGGCACCTGATGGGCCTTCACCAGCGCCTCCACCTCCCCCTCCCACTCCCGCTCGTCACCGGGACGCCCCGGCACCCGGACCACCGTCACCGCGTACCGTTCGGCCACCTCCATGTCCACCAGCCGGGCCAGCTCCCCCGCCGCCGGGTCGCCGGAGAGCAGGGCGCGGGTGAGCAGGGCCACCTGGGCGACGTACGGCATACGGCGGTTCAGGGCTGTCAGGAAGCCGCGGCGGTAGGCGCCGATGCCGCGTTCGCCCTGGGCGGTGAACCAGGCCATGATCCGCATGAGTTCGTCGATGCCGCCGCCGGGCTGGGCCTCCGCCGCCTCGTTCAGCTCGCGCAGCATCAGCGCCGTGTGCACCCGCAGGATGCGGCGCGGGGAGGCGGGGGACATCCCGGCGCCCGACCGGGACGCGCCCATCGCGGTGATGTGGTCGAGGTCGTCGTCGGTGAGCTGGGCGTTGTCGGGGGCGAGTTCGAGGGTGCGGTGTCTGAGCCAGCGCGCGTGTTCGAGCGTCTCGGCCCGGGCCCGGGAGTTCACGTCGAGGAACGCGAACTCCGGGATCTCCCGCACGTAGGTGTCGACCTCCCGGCGCGCGTTGGCCGCCGCCTGCCGGGCCAGTTCGGCGAACAGGCTACTCATGGGCGCGAGCATGTCATCAGCTTCCGGAGGGTGCACAGATGAAAACCGGACGGCTGGTTATCACTCAGGGTGAAGTGGTGGAAGGTGTGCGGGTGGTGCGTTTGTCATCATGCGCAAACTTCCCGGACCAGGGCGTTCCGCTCGGCTGATTCGCTTGTAGGCCCCCTGCCGCCTGGGCTTAATGGGTACCGCACGCCGCCCCACGCGCCACCCACAAGCCATACGTTCATTCGCTCTGGCAAATCAACGGGAGGGAAAGCGACGATGAAACTCGGGACGACGAAGCTCGGGACGAGGAAGCTCGGGACGAGGAAGAGAGCCGCGGCGTCGGTCGCCGTCATGTCCGCGGTGGCCGCGCTCCTGGTGAGCGCCCCCGGCGCCAGCTCCGCCGCGCCCGCGGCCCCCACCGCCGTACCCAGCCTGCGGGCGTTCGGGATCACCGGCGACGGCACCCTGATGGCCACCTTCACCACCGACCGGCCGAACCAGCTCGACTGGGTCCGGGAGGTCGTCGGGCTGGTCGGCGACACCAGGCTGGTCGGCATCGACGCCCGGCCGCAGAACAGCCTGCTGTACGGACTCGGTGAGAAGGGCGGCGTCTACACCGTCAGGATTCCCGCCACGCCCACCGACGACGTGGTCGTCACCAAGGTGTCCCAACTCCAGGTCGCCCTCTACGGCACGACCTTCGACATCGACTTCAACCCGGCGGCCGACCGGCTGCGCGTGATCAGCGACCGCGGCCAGAACCTGCGGCACAACGTCAACGACCACACCACGGTCACTGACGGCACCCTCAACAGCCCGCCCGCGACGACCGCGGCGCTGGGCGTCACCGCCGCCGGGTACACCAACAACGACCTGGTCGGCTCCACCGCGACGACCCTGTTCGACATCGACACCTACAACGACCAGGTCGTCATCCAGTCGCCGCCGAACGCGGGCAACCTGGTCGCCACCGGACTGCTCGGCTTCGACGCCGGTCTCGACGCGGGCCTGGACGTCTTCGCCACGGTGACCAACGGCAAGACGACCGCCAACGCCGCCTTCGCCAGCCTCACGCCGTACGGCGCCACCAACCCGTCCCTCTACAGCCTCAACGTCCTCACGGGCGAGCCGACCCTGATCGGCAGGTTCCCCCTGAACATCACGGACCTGGCCATCACCATCAGCGGTAGCTGACCCGGCAGGGAGGAGTCCCGGGCCCGGCACCCACCCGTGCCGGGCCCGGTGGCTTTCAGCGGAGGGCGAGGAGGCCGCCCGCCGGGGTGGTGGTCAGGAGGACGGTGGCGGTGGTCACCGCCGCGGCCAGCGCGACCGCGAGTACGGCGGCGGACCGGCGTCGGCCGCGCAGCCGCTCCGCGTCCAGGTTCCGCCGCCCGCGCGAGAGTTGGGCCCACGCGCGGGCCGTCTCGCGCCGCAGCCGCCGGTGCTCGACGGCCGCCCCGGCCCACAGCGCGGCCGACGCCACCGCCCCCGCCCCGGCCGCCGTCGCCGGGAGCCGCCAGTCGGGCGCCAGCAGCAGGAGTACGGCGACCAGGGCGGCGGTGCCCCAGCCGGTGACGCACGCCGTCGCCGAGGTGCGGCGGGCCCGCGGGCGGTCGGCACCCGCGCGCAGGTCGGCCACGGCGGGGACGTACCAGACGGAACCGGCGAGGGTGAGGACCGCGGTGCCGAGGGCGAGGACGGGGTGGGACACGTCAGCGCACCGCCTTCGCCACCGGCGCCGGTGCCGTGAGCGCCTCGCCCGTCTCCAGGGCGGCGATCTCCGGGTGGTGGGCGTCGAACGCCGGGGACTCGGAGCGGATGCGGGGCAGGGTGGTGAAGTTGTGGCGCGGGGGCGGGCAGGAGGTCGCCCACTCCAGGGAGCGGCCGTAGCCCCAGGGATCGTCGGTGTCGACCTTCTCGCCGTACTTGGCCGTCTTCCAGACGTTGTAGAAGAACGGCAGGACCGACAGGCCGAGGAGGAAGGAGCCGATGCTGGAGAGGGTGTTGAGGGCGGTGAAGCCGTCGGCGGCGAGGTAGTCGGCGTAGCGGCGCGGCATCCCCTCGGTGCCCAGCCAGTGCTGGACGAGGAAGGTGAGGTGGAAGCCGACGGTCAGCGTCCAGAAGGTCATCTTGCCGAGGCGCTCGTCGAGCATCTTGCCGGTGAACTTGGGCCACCAGAAGTGGAAGCCCGCGAACATGGCGTACACGACCGTGCCGAAGACCGTGTAGTGGAAGTGCGCCACGACGAAGTACGAGTCGGAGAGGTGGAAGTCCAGCGGGGGCGAGGCGAGGATGACGCCGGTGAGGCCGCCGAAGAGGAAGGTGATCAGGAAGCCCGTCGTCCACAGCATCGGCGTCTCGAAGGACAGGCTGCCCTTCCACATCGTGCCGAGCCAGTTGAAGAACTTCACGCCCGTCGGGACCGCGATCAGGAACGTCATGAAGGAGAAGAAGGGGAGCAGCACCCCGCCCGTGGTGTACATGTGGTGCGCCCACACCGTCACCGACAGGCCCGCGATCGCGATCGTCGCGGCGATCAGGCCCGAGTAGCCGAACATCGGCTTGCGGGAGAAGACCGGGATCACCTCGGAGACGATGCCGAAGAACGGCAGCGCGAGGATGTAGACCTCGGGATGGCCGAAGAACCAGAACAGGTGCTGCCACAGCAGCGCGCCGCCGTTGGACGGGTCGAAGATGTGGCTGCCGAACTTGCGGTCGCACTCCAGCGCGAACAGCGCCGCCGCGAGCACCGGGAAGACGATCAGGACGAGCAGCGAGGTCAGCAGCACGTTCCAGGTGAAGATCGACATCCGGAACATGGTCATGCCGGGGGCGCGCATACAGACGATCGTGGTGATGAAGTTGACCGCGCCCAGGATCGACCCGAACCCGGACAGCGCGACGCCCATGATCCACAGGTCGGCGCCGATGCCCGGTGAGTACACCGAGTTGGACAGCGGCGCGTACAGGAACCAGCCGAAGTCGGCGGCGCCGCCGGGTGTCAGGAAGCCGAACGCCGCGATCGACGAACCGAACAGGAACAGCCAGTAGGCGAGCATGTTCAGCCGCGGGAACGCCACGTCCGGGGCGCCGATCTGCAACGGCATGATCCAGTTGGCGAACCCGGTGAACAGCGGCATGGCGAACATGAGCAGCATGATCGATCCGTGCATGGTGAAACTTTGGTTGAACTGCTCGTTCGACATGACCTGGAGACCCGGACGGGCCAGCTCGGCGCGCATCAGCAGCGCCAGCGCGCCGCCCACGACGAAGAACACCAGCGCGGTGACGAGGTACATCGACCCGATCTTCTTGTGGTCGGTGGTCGTCAGCCAGTCCACCCACGACGCCCGCGGCGCCGGAACCGCCTGCGCGGTCCCCACCTGCTGTATGTGCCCCTCGTCCACCGCTACCCGTTCCCATCCGCCGATCTCCTGCGTGCCGCGCACATGATCGTCGCTGGGGTACGGGGCCCGACCAGGGCCGAACAGCCCTGTTCGAGTCCCGAACGGGAGGGACCAACGGCCCTCCCGTCCAAGGGGAGCCCGTTACACGGCTATGCCTGAGCCTGGGGAGATGTATGCCATGGCAATCCAGTAGGGCAAACAGGTTCCGGCAACACCGAAAAACAGGGGAGCGCAGAATTTGAGCACTTCGATATGGGCCTTTCAAGGTGCGATGAAACTCGTATTGCAGCGCCGAGGCGCGGACGGGCACGCTCCACCCATGAGGGTCAACGCCGGGCCGTCGGTGATCTCACACTAGCGCAGAGTGATGGCCGTTCAGCAACGCCACTGAAGGATCTTCACATCACAACTTCGTTACCGACGCTGGGCAAGTACCCCTCGCATCTCAGCGAGCGATCGGGCGGCCCGAGCCTCCTCAACTGGCGCTCCCAAGCGCTTGCTCACCGCGAGGCTTTCCTCCATGTGAGCCACGGCCTGGAGCATACGGCCCGTGGCGCGCTCCGTGAGGGCCAAGTCGTACAACACGTCGGCTTCTTCGCTCGCGGCATGGATGCGGCGGATCACCGAGAGGGCACTCACATGCCAGGGCAGAGCCTCCTCGGCTCGACCCGCCGTGCGGTGCGCCCTGCCGGTGCCGTTGAGGGCGATAGCCTCGGCCCTGCGGTCTCCCACCTCCCGCAAGACGGGAAGCACCTGTTCATAAATGGAGAGGGCCTCTTCGGTATTTCCTCGGGCATCCAGGACGCTGGCCAGATTCATATGCAGGGTGGCCTTCTCTCGCCTATACCCCATTCCCTCCGCCACACTTATAGCCTCTCGGTAAGCGTGCTCCGCGGTCTCCGTGTCCCCCATTCTCTCCGAGAGGCTGGCAATGTTATTCAAGGCACTGTAGCGCCCTCGCCCGTCACCTAGTTCCGTGAAGTCCGCGAGCGCCATACTGAAGCATTCCAGCGCCTCCTGGTTCTCCCCCAGGTGCAGGTGGGCTATTCCCAGCATGTTTCGACTGCGCGCGGCCTGACGCTTGTCATCAATTTGCGTAAGTAAATTCAATGAGTGTTGCTGGAGCGTCCGGACCTGCTTGAACTGGCCGGTCTGCCAGAGGGTGATCGACAGTTGGTGGATGCACTCGCTCTCCAGCCGCAGGTCACCCACGGTGCGTGCGAGTTCCAGCGCCTCGTTGGCTACCGAGATGCCCTCGGCGTAGCGGGCGCTGTGGTTGTAGACGGAGCTGAGGTCGAGCAGGGCGCGGACCTGGGCCGCGCTGTCGCCCGCCGTCTGCCAGTGGGCGACCGCCCGCCGCAGCAGGGGCTCGGCGGTGACGAGGTGTCCCTCCATCTCCAGGAAACCCACCAACACGTGGACGCCACAGGCGAGTTGGCGAGAAGTGCCGTGTTCCGCGAGCCAGTCCAGCGTGTTCAGGAGATTGGCGCGCTCGGTGATCAGCCACTGTTCGGCCGCGTGCGCGTCGGCCAGTTCCGGACCTGTCAGTTCCGGACTTTCCACGCCGATATCGATACGGGAGCGGACAGGATAAGCCAGTCTGTCCGCCCGGTCCGCGGCCTGGACATAGTGGTCCATGAGGCGGCGTACCGCTTGGCGGGAATCCTCCGCGGAATCGGAGTCACCGGTTTCCACCAACGAGCGGGCGTAGCCGCGCAGAAGGTCATGCATGGTGAATCGGTAAGGTGATTTTTCGATCACAAGATGATGTGTCTGGAGTTCCTCCAGGACCCGCTCAGCCGCGTCACCGGTCAGACCGGTGAGCGCTGCCACCGCACACGCGTCGAACTCGATGCCCGTGTGCAGTCCGATGCGCCGGAACACCAGTTGCTGTTCCGGCGTCAGCGCCCGGTACGACAGTGAGAAGACGTGCGTCATCGCACGTTCGCCGTCGTGCAGTTGGGCCAGCCGGGCCCTGCGCAACTGGCGCAGCAGGTCGGCCGTCGTCCAGGAGGGGCGGGCGAGCAGGCGGCTCGCGGCGATCTCGATGGCGAGCGGCAGATAGCCGCAGATCCGGACGATGTCCGCCACGTCCGCCTCGTCGACACCGCCCCGCGCACCCAGCCGTCGGGTGAAGAGCGCCACCGCGTCGTGCGGCGGCAGCACGTTGAGGGAGAGCGGCCGTACGCCGGGCAGACCAGGGAGCCGTCGGCGGCTGGTGACGATGACGGCGGTCGGGGAGGCGCCCGGAAGCAGCGGAGCGACCTGCTCGGAGGAGATGGCGTCGTCGAGGATCACCAGCATCCGGCGGTCGCGGGCCGCCGTACGCCAGAGCGCGATCAGTTCGTCGGTCTTGTGGGGGAGTTCCTGGGACTCCGTGCCGAGCAGCCGCAGCAGTTCGGTCAGGGCGCGGTCCGGGGACGTGGCCGTCCGGTCGGGGGAGCCGCCGCCGAGGGAGACGAAGAGACGCCCATCGGGGAACCTTTCCCGCAATCGGTGCGCAACGTGCGTGACCAGGCTGGTCTTGCCCACCCCAGGCATTCCGTCGATCGCCTCGACCGTGACCACCACCGCCGACGCCCCCTGTCCCTCGCAGAGTGCCGACGTCAGCTGTCGCACCTCGTCGCGGCGGCCGATCCAGGGGATGTCCCGGGGCAGGTTGTCCGGGGGCTGGCGCGTCGGGCGGGCCGGATGCACACCCTCGCCGCCTTCCTGCCGGAAGAGGGCCCCCGCCGGGGTGCCGGAGAGGATGCCCTGGTGGACGCGGTGCAGTCCGCGGCCCGCGTCGAGGCCGATGTCGCGGACGACGCGCTGCCGGGTCCGCTGGAGCAGCCGGGTCGCCTCGGCCGTACGGTTGCTGCCGTACAGCGCGACGGCCAGCCGCTCGGCGAGCGCCTCGTCGAGGGGATGGTCCGCCGCCAGCGGCAGCAGGACGGGCACCGCGTCGGTGAACCTTCCCTCGCCGAGGAGGATCTCGGCACGCGTCATCGCGGCGGCGAGCCTGGTCTCACCGACGGTGGCACGCAGGTGCTCGGCCCAGGAGCCGTTGATCCCGGCCAGCGGCTCGCCGTGCCAGCACCGGTCCGCCCGGTCCAGCAGCCGCAGGGCCGCCTCCCCGTCGCCGCTGGCCCGCAGGGACCGGGCCTGTTCCACGCAGCTCGTGTAGCAGCGCAGGTCCACCCGGTCCGGGTCGACGTACATGACGTAGGAGTTGGTGCGGCTGGCGATCCGGGGCGCGTCCTCCCCGGCGATGCGCAGGGCGGCGCGGATGCGGGAGACGTGGGTGTGCAGGGCCTCGCGCGGCTTGCCGGGCGGGTGGTCGTCCCATATGCGGTGAATGAGGGTGTCCACACTGACGGTTCGGCCCGCGTCCCAGGCGAGGGACGCCAGGGTGATTCTGGTCTTTGTGGAGCCGAGGTCGCTGCGTTCGTCGGCAGCCCGTACTTCGACCGCTCCTGAGAGCCGTATCTCGAACTCCACCAGCGTCCTCCCGCCGGTAGGGCCTGCTGTCCCCGGGAACGGGAGCGTGTCATGAACCCCGCACGATGGACCAGATGGCTACTCCATGAGTCTCAAATTGACCGATAAACAATTAATTCAGTTCGCATCGGGTCGAGAACGGGGAGTGACCTTCCAGGCGGCGAGAGGAGTTACGCACGTGGGAGCGTTTCCTTACGGCGAGCTGGAGGTGTTGTTGTCGGCCATGGTCGCCCGCGGTGCGTATCAGGAGTCGTCCGCCTGGGAGGAGTTGGGCGGGGTGGTGGGCGTCGCGGCCCGTGTGGACGCGGCGGTGGGGCGGCTGTGGCCGCTCGATCCGGACGCCGGGCCGCCCCGGGAGCGGGGGCAGGAGCTGGCGCGGGCGCTCACCGCCATCGCCGCCCGCGACGCGGCCACCGCGAGCGCGCTGACGGAGTGGTTACGGCGGCACGCGCCGCCCGCCTCCTCCGGGACGACGACGGCGAGCACCGCGAACGCCATCGGCGGGGCCGCCGTGCTCCACGGGCCCACTGTCCAGGCCGGGAACATCCACGGTGGTGTGCACTTCCACCCGCCGTCCGCGCCGCCCCCGCCCCCGCCCCGGCCTCCCGTGCCCCGGCAACTGCCCCCGGTGACCGCCCGGTTCCTCGACCGTGAGGCCGACCGGGAGGCGCTGGACGCGGTGCGGGCCCGGCATCCCGCGCACGTGCCCCAGGTCCTGGTCGTGAGCGGGCTCGCGGGCGCCGGGAAGACCACCTTCGCCTGCCACTGGCTGCGCGAGCACGCGGACGGCTTCCCCGACGGGCAGCTCTACGCCGACCTGTCCTGGCAGGCCGCGCACGGCGAGGACGGGCCCACCTCCCCCGCCACCGTCCTGGAGGCGTTCCTGATCGCGCTGGGCGCACCCTCGGTACCGGCCGGGATCGCCCAGCGCGCCGCGCTCTGGCGCTCGATGACCGCGGAGCTACGGCTCGCCGTCCTGCTGGACAGCGCCGTCACCGCCGCCCAGGTACGCCCGCTGCTGCCCGCCTCACCGACCGGGCTCACCCTCGTGACCAGCAGGAACAACCTCACCGGGCTCCGGGTCGACGGCGCCTACCTGCACCGGCTCGAAGGGCTGCCGACCGAGTCCGCCGTCGAGTTGCTGGCCCTCGGCGGCGGGGCGCGCGTGGCGCGGGAGCCCGACGCCGCGCACGAGGTGGTCCGGCTGTGCGGCCGACTCCCGCTGGCCGTCGGCCTGGCCTCCGCACAGCTCGCCGTACGCCCGCACCGGTCCATGTCCGCCCTGGCCGAGAGCCTGTCCCGGGGGCAGGGGGCGGTCGGGCAGTTGCACGTCGACGGGGAGGCCGTGATGCGTACCGCGCTGGACATGTCGTACGACGTGCTGCCGGAGGAGAGCGCCAGGCTGTACCGGCGGATGGGCCTGCTGCCGACCGACCGCTACGACCTCATGATGCTGGCCGCGATCACGACGGCCGACGAGGCGGAGGCGGCCGACGAGGCGGAGGCGCCCCACGCGGACGTGGTCGACACCGCCGTCCACGCCCTCGTCGAGGCCAACCTGCTGGAGGAGACGGGACCGGGCACCTACCGCTTCCATGACCTCGTACAGCCGCACGCCCGGCGGCTCGGGGCGGAGCGGGAGGACGGCGAGCGGCGGGAGCGCACACTGCGGCGGTTCGTCGACTGGTGCCTGTCCACCGCCGCCTCGGCGGAGCGGATTCTCACCCCGAGCCATCCCCTGCCCGGCCATGACCTCCCCGCCGACATCACCGCGCCCACTCCCCTCACCACCCCGGAGGAGGCCCTGACCTGGCTGGACACCTACCGCAACGCGCTGATGGGCGCGGTACGGCTCTGCGCCAGCGCGGGCTGGGACACCTCCTGCTGGCGTCTGACCGATCTCGCCTGGCCGCTGTTCCAGCGGTTCCACGTCTCGGCGTTCGCGATCGAGTCGCACCGCCTCGGGCTCGACGCCGCCCGCCGGAGCGGTTCACGGGCGGGTGAGGGCCGGATGCTCACCTCCGGCGCGATCAGCCTGCGCGCGGCCGGGCGGTACGAGGAGGCGGCCGACTGGTACCGGCAGGCGTGGGAGATGGCGACGGGCGACGGGGACGCCCGGCAGCAGGCGCAGGCCGTGAACGGGCTCGGCCACCTCAGCCTCCTCACCGGCCGACTCGACGACGCCCGCGCCCAGTTCGAGGAGGCGCTGCGGCTGCGCGAGGCGATCGGCTACCGCCGCGGGGCCGCCCTCAGTCGGCTGCGCCTCGGCGAGACCGCCCTGGCCACGGGCGACCTCACCACCGCCGCCGCTCAGCTCCGCCGGGCGGGCGACGAGCTGGCGGCGATGGGGGAGACGTACGAGGCCACCCGGGCCCTGGCGCTCCTCGGCCATGTCCTTGACCGTGCCGGGGACCGGGCGGACGGCGTACGGCGGTTGCGGGAGGCGTTGGCGCGCTTCCGGTCGGGCGGCACCAAGGCGGCGTTATGGGAGGCGCGTTGCCTGGAATGGCTCGGCATGGCCGCCGAGTCGGACGGCGACCAGGAGGCGTCCGTCCGCCACTACACGGCCGCCCGCGACCTCTTCCGCCGCCTGAGCCCGACGGACGCCGACCGCCTGGACGACCGGCTGCGGCAGCCGTGAACACCGGCCACCGCAACCCACCGCCCGGACGACCAGCCGCGGCAGCCACGGCAGCCAGCCACCGCAGCCAACCGCGCCCCCATCACAGATCACGCCGGGAGCGCCTCCGTCACCCCCCAGAGCGCACCCGGCGCGCCCCCGGCCGCCGCCCACGCGTGGGCCACCGAGGCGACCACCCGGGGTGGGACCGGCTCGGCCTTCTCCACCCACGCCCACCGCACTCCCAGTACGGCGTTCCGCACCCCCACGACACACCCCGTGGCGGCACCCGGCACCACGGCGACGAGGCACCCCGGATGGCCGTCGAGCAGGTCCCGCACCCGGCGACAGGCCGCCGGGAGCGGAAGCGGCGCCCGGCTCACGAGCACGTCGGCCTGTTCCCGGAGGCTGGCCACCGGGAAGGCACCCTCCGGCGTGCCCCGGGCGTCCGCGTCGGCCCAGAGGTGCGCGTCGCACGGCAGCCAGCCGGGCGGGTGCGCGCACGGGTCGCCCGGCGACGGCAGCGGCAGCGGCAGCGGCAGCGGCAGCGGCACGTCGGTACGGACGACCGCCGGGCCCGAACCAGCCCGCCAGCCGACCCGGACCCGCTGACCCCCGCCGTCGGCCACCGCACCCGGCACCGCGAAGCACACCGTGCACCACCCGGCCCCGGCCGCCCCCAGGTCCGCCACGAGCGCGGACCTGGACGTCGGCCGCCCCCGGCCGCTCGTCGCACCGCCCCCGGAGCCGCTCATCGCACCGCCCCCCGGTCCACCGACGACGCCTCCCACCAGGACAGCGGCGGCGGCGACGGAGGCGGCCCCACGAACGGCGGACGAGCGGGTTCGCCCAGGTCGAGGAGGCGGTAGACGACCGAGCGGATACGGCGGTGGAACTGGCCCGGCACCGACGACAGCGAGGCCGTCACCTCGTCGTACTGCCCCGGCTGGCGCGAGCGCGCCGCGTACTCCAGTTGCTCGGCCAGCGGGTACCCCGGCGAGACCACGGGCGCGACCGCCGCCAGCAGCGCCGCCGGGGACGAGGCCGACACCTCGCGCCGGAGATCGGCCGTCAGCAGCAGCGTCGCGTCCGTGAGCGTTCCGTACGCGGTCAGTGACCCGTGGTCACCGATGATCCAGTCCGCCGCGATCAGCACCGCCTGCCAGTCGGCCTCCGGCAGCACCACCGCGACGCCCCCCGCTTGGAAGTCGGCGAGCCAGCCGCGCACCTGCCAGGTGCCGTGGCCCGCGAAGACGTTGGGGTGGACGAGCAGCGCGATCCGGTAGCGGTCGCCCGGCAACTGGCTCAGCAACTGCGGCAGCAGCGAGTCGAGCCGCTCGAACGTCGAGCCCGGACCCCAGGTGGAGGCGACGGCCACGAGCCGCTCCCCCGGTTCGAGGCCCAGGGCCTGGCGGTAGTGCTCGCGCCGCGGCCTGCCCACCGTGATCCGGTCGACGCACGGGTCCCCGACGACGTGCGCCACCTCCAGCGCCTCGGGACAGCTCCGGGCCAGTTCCGCCACGTCCCGTTCGTGGGCGTAGCCGACCGCGGCCGGGAACAGGCGGCCGTCGTGCAGCAGGTGCTGGCGGCTCAGCATCCCCGGCACCCGGGGCTCCCCCGGCGCCAGCAGGGTGACGTCGGTGAGCGGTTTGATGTGCCCGGCGCCGTGCGAGACGCGGACGACCGGCGCGCGCAGTTCGTGCACGCCCCGGAAGCTCGCGGCCAGCGCCAGGTCGAACTCGCCCCGCAGGGCCTCGTCCCACGGCACGGTGGTGATGCCGAGGCCCTGGAGGAACTGCTCGGCGCCGCCGCCGAAGGCGTGCGGTGCCACGGTGAAGACCAGTTGGACGCGCCGGTCGGCCTCCAGCAGTTCGAAGACCTCCCGCAGGCGCTGGGCGAACGTGACCGTGTGCACGACCACCAACACCCTCTTGCAGTCCCGTACGGTCAGCCAGTGCCCCTGCTCGATCAGCGCTGGCCTCGTGGTTCTGACGGACATGCGATCCCCCATCGCTCGTCGCTGCGTTCAGCAGTCGGATGGGGGATTGCCCGACGGGCACGGCACTTTCCTTGCAGGCTTCTTGCAACTCCCTTGCGCGGCCCGGCCCCGGCCCCGGTGCGCCCCGCCCCGCGCCCCGGCGCACCCCTGCCGGGCCCCTGGGTGAGCCCGCTCCCCGGTGCGCAGGGGTGCCTACGGCGGATGCGGCGACGTCAGTTGGTGAACGCCATGTACTTCCAGGCGCCGTGCGTCGTGGAGTTGACGGTGTCGCCGGAGGAGCCGTTGATGTACGACGACCTCATGCGGGCCCGGACGCCGGACTGACCGGGGGCCTCCAGGCGTACGACGGACTGGCCGTTGGGGGCCAGGGCGAAGTACTCGTAGCCCGCGTCGTACCACGTGCCCTGGTAGTAGACCTGGAGCTGGAAGCGCTGGTGACGGCCCTGGTAGTAGTTCATGGTCGTGGTGAACACCGGGTCGGTGCTCTTGCGGAAGTAGTAGTACGTGGTGGAGCCGATCTTGCCCGTCTTGTAGTGCTTGGCGACGCTGGTCGAGACCTTGGCACGGGCGAAGGCGGTCGACTTCACGGTCTTCGGCGCGTAGCGCGCGTCACCCGTGAAGACGGCGCTGACGGTGGTGTCGCGCTTCATGTCGACCAGCACCGACAGGTTGCCGTAGGAGTTGACCTTGGCCTGCTTGAGCAGCTTCTTGGGCTTGTCGGCGCCGAACGGGTCCACGTAGATGGCGACCGTACGGTTCTTGTACGTGGTGCCGAGGTGCGCGGTGAACTTGACGTCCTTGCCGTACGAGTACAGCTTGCCGTTGTTGTTCAGGGTGAGCGAGGTCGCCTTGCGGGAGACCGCGACCGAGTCGTAGCCGAGGGCGGAGGCGTGGGTGGCGTCGCCCGCGTACCAGACCTTGTACGTCACCTTGCCCCCGGCGGGCGGGGTGTCGGTGAAGGAGAAGGTGCCGTCGGACCGGGTGGTGACGGACGGCAGCGTCTTGCCGTCCGGCGACTCCAGGTCCTTGCGGACCACCCGCAGGCTGGTGCCCGCCGGGATGCGCGTCCGCGACGTCAGCTTGCCGGTGACGGTGAGCGGCTTGGCGCGCTCGGCGCTGCTGGGCGCCGACACCTTCAGGGTGGGCAGTTCCTTGGTGGGGTCGGTCAGCACCCGCAGGGTGTAGGTGCCGTAGGTGTTGGCCGAGACGGCGAAGACCCGGCTGGAGTCCGGCGCCCAGGCCAGCCCGCCGTCGACGAGGAGGTCGCCGCCGCTGCTGTTGCCCGTGTTGGGGAAGTCGTACTCGCGGACCGGGACCGGGTCACCGGGGCGGTGAATGTGGACGTCGGGGTCGTACGAGGAGTCGCTGCCGCCCGCGACGGAGCCGTCCGGCGCGACCTGCACCGCGTTCGGGTACGGGTCGATCGGGTAGCCCGTCAGCGTGCCGAGGTCGGCGGTCGAGTAGGCGCCGAGGCCGTAGCCGGAGTTCGAGCCCGCCCAGGAGGTGAGGACCTGGCTGCCGTCAGGGGTCAGGTCGAGCTGCTTCACGGCGGTGTTCATGCTGCCCTTGACGCGCAGCACCGCCCCCTCGGACGTGAGGTCGTACACCGCGAGCGTGCCGCCGCCGCCCGCCACCAGGACGCCGGGCACGGCCGGGTCGGCAGCCAACATGCCGTCGGCGCCGTAGAAGGTGACGTCGCCGCGCTGGGCGAGCTGGACGACGGGTTCGGCGCCGGAGACGTCGAGCGAGCCGAAGTCGGCGTCGTGGGCGAACCAGACCTTGCCGTCCACCACCTCCAGCTCGCCGGGGGCCACGCCCACCGGGTAACTGGCGGTCTGGGTGTACGTCGCCGTCTCCACCGAGACGATCCGCTGGCCGCCGGTCACGGCCGCGTACACCTGCCCGGAGTCCTCGGACAGGGCCAGGCCGCTCACGCCGGTCAGGCCGGTCAGGGTCGCCTTGACGGCGCCCGCGTAGTCGGTGACGACGATCTTGCCGCTGGTCGGGTCGGAGAGATAGACACGCCGGTGCGCGCCGTCGACGAGGAGGTCGCCGAACGACCTGACCGGGAGGACCTTCGCGGAGTCGGCCGCGGCCGGACCCGCCGTGCCCGCGACGATGGCCACGGAGCTGAGGAGTACCGCGAGGGTGGTCGCGGTGGAAATGCTGCGCCTGCGCACAGTGATGTAACCCCCACAAGGAAGCCCGGTCCCAACCGGGCGGAGTGAATGGCCGCGCATCCCCCCTCGCACCTGTCACGGGTGCGTGGACGCGACCAGAACGCAGGGTATGGCATGGCAGCGACAACGAGATACCGGGTTACGGCGGTGCGACGGGTCGCGCGCCTGCGCGCGTTACGCCCCCTGCGTCTGATTCGTTCCCGGGAATTAACCTCCTCCCTCTTGGCGACACCCCCTCTACGCGCGTAACTTGAGCCGACTCCCCCACTGAGCCGACTCCCCCACTGAGCCGACTCCCCCCACACCCCGACGTCCTGATGTACGAGGAGACCCCGAGCGTGGCCAGAAACGTAGGAAGTGGACGGCGTCCGCGCCGTGCCGTCTATCCGGTGATATCCGTCGCCGTGGCGGGGGCGTTCGCCCTCACCGCGCTGCCCGCCGCGTACGCCGCGCCGTCCGCCACCGTCGTCATCTCCGAGGTGTACGGCGGCGGCGGCAACTCGGGGGCCACCCTCGTCAAGGACTTCATCGAGCTGGGCAACGCCGGGACCGCCGCCCACGACCTGGCCGGGTACAGCGTGCAGTACCTGCCCGGTTCGCCGTCCGCGTCCTCGCTGTGGCAGGTCACCGCGCTCAGCGGCTCCGTCGCGCCCGGTGGCCGCTACCTGGTCGCGGAGGCGGCGGGCAGCGGCGGTACGGCCGAACTGCCCACGCCCGACGCCAGCGGCTCCATCGCGATGAGCGCCACCAACGGAACCATCGCGCTGGTCTCCGGCACCACCGCCCTGACCTGCAAGACCGCCGCGGACTGCGCCGCCGACAGCCGGATCGTCGACCTCGTCGGCTACGGCAGCGCGGTCGTCCGCGAGGGCGGCGGCCCCGCCACCGGCGCCTCCAACACCGCGTCCGTCGCCCGCGCGGCCACGCTCGCGGACACCGACGACAACGCGGCCGACCTCGCGGCCGGTACGCCGACCCCCGTCAACTCCGGCGGCGGCTCCACCGACCCGGGCGACGGCGGCGGTGACGGCGGCGGCTCCACCGAGCCCGGCACCGTCCGCGTGCACGACCTCCAGGGCACCACCCGGCTCTCCCCGCTCAACGGGCAGACGGTCACCCGCGTCCCCGGCGTCGTCACCGGCGTCCGCGCCACCGGTTCGCGCGGCTACTGGATCCAGGACCCGCGGGCCGACGCCGACCCGCGCACCAGCGAGGCCGTCTTCGTCTACACCGGCTCGGCCACGCCCACCGTCGCCGTCGGTGACGCGGTGCTGGTCAGCGGCAAGGTCACCGAGTACTACCCGAGCAGCACCAGCCAGTCGGTCACCGAGATCACCGGCCCCACCGAGACCGTGCTGTCCAGCGGCAACCCGGTGCCCGACGCCGTCGTCCTGGACTCCGCGAGCGTCCCGGACGCCTACGTGCCCACCGCGGGCGGCGGCAGCGTCGACGCCCTCCCGCTCCAGCCGGACACCTACGCCCTCGACTTCTACGAGTCCCTTGAGGGAATGCGCGTCGAGCTGTCCGACGCCCGCGTCGTCGGCGGCACCACCGCGTACGACGAGGTGTGGGTGACCGTCAAGCCGGGCGAGAACCCCAGCGCCCGCGGCGGCACCCTGTACTCCTCCTACGACCAGCCCAACACCGGCCGCATGAAGGTGATGTCCCTCGACGGCACCGTCGCGTTCCCGAAGGCGGACGTCGGCGACGAGCTGACCGGCACCACCAGCGGCCCCCTCGACTACGCCACCTACGGCGGCTACAACGTCCAGGCCACCCGCCTCGGCACCCTCGCCGACCACGACCTCACCCGTGAGGTGACCCGCCGCCAGAAGGGCAGGGAGCTGGCGGTCGCCACGTACAACGTGGAGAACCTGGACGCGCTCGACGCGCAGGAGAAGTTCGACCGGCTCGCCGAGGGCGTCGCCGTCAACCTCAGCTCGCCCGACATCGTGGCCCTGGAGGAGATCCAGGACGACAACGGCGCCGTCAACGACGGCACCGTCACCGCCGAGGCGACGCTGACCCGCTTCACCGAGGCGATCCGCGCGGCCGGTGGCCCCAGCTACTCCTGGCGCTACGTCTCCCCCGAGAACAACCGGGACGGCGGCGAGCCCGGCGGCAACATCCGGCTGGCCTTCCTCTACAACCCCGAGCGGGTCTCCTTCACCGACCGGCCCGGCGGTGACGCCACCACCGCGACCAGCGTGGTGAAGACGAAGAAGGGCGCGCGGCTGACGTACTCGCCCGGCCGGATCAACCCCGCCAGCGATGCCTGGGACAGCAGCCGCAAGCCGCTGGTGGGCGAGTTCCGCTTCCAGGGCGAGAGCGTCTTCGTGATCGCCAACCACTTCGGCTCCAAGGGCGGCGACCAGCCCCTGCACGGCCGCTACCAGGAGCCGACCCGCGGCAGCGAGACCAAGCGGCACCAGCAGGCCGCCGAGGTCAACACCTTCGTCAAGTCGCTGCTCGCGGCGGACAAGGACGCCAAGGCCGTCGTCCTCGGCGACCTCAACGACTTCGAGTTCTCGCAGACCGTCAACACCCTGACCGACGGCCGGGTCCTCACCCCGCTGGTCAAGACCCTGCCCGCCGCCGAGCGCTACACCTACGTCTACGACGGCAACTCCCAGGCCCTGGACCACACCCTGACCAGCCCGGCCATCACCCACTTCGACTACGACATCGTGCACATCAACGCCGAGTTCGCGGACCAGGCGAGCGACCACGACCCGCAGATCGTGCGGATCGACGTGAGCAAGTGCCGTAAGTAGCCCGGCACACGGACGGTGCGGAGGGGACGGCGGGCGCCCGCCGTCCCCTCCCGCTGGTCAGGACGGCGCCGACATCGACATGTCCGCCATGTCCAGTCCGGGCAGCAGCCAGTCCTGGAACGGCTGGAACGGGGCGAGGACGGCGAGCACGAGGAAGACGCCGCCGACCGCCCGGCCCAGCCACGGCCCGCCCCTCCACAGCTTCTCCAGGAAGATGACGGACGCCAGACCGGCCATCGCCGCGACGTTCATGGCGCCGAGCGGGATCAGCACGATCATCAGGCCCCAGCAGCAGCCGACGCAGTACAGGCCGTGGTGGGCGCCGACCCGCAGGTCCCTGGCCCACGGCCGGAACCTCCCGTACCGCATGAGCTGGGCCAGCGGGCTGCGGCAGTGCCGCAGGCACACGGTCTTCAGCGGCCCGAACTGCTGCGCCCCGGCGAGCAGGTAGACGCCCGCGCCGACCCAGCGCGCGGCGCCGGGACGGGCGTCCACCAGGTCGCCCGCCGCCGCGAGGAGGCCGTACGCGAGCAGCCCGAACGCGGTCCAGGCGAGCAGGTAGCCGCCGACGAAGGCGCCGGTGCGCAGGGCGCGGGCCGCCCCCGAGGTGGTGCGGCCGATCGCCCGCACCCAGGTGAGGGCGACGGGCGCCACCGACGGCAGCATCATCGCCGCCATCATCACCACCCACAGCGCCAGGAAGAGCGGCAGCGCCAGCCCCATGGTGCCGGGCTCCATCGCCATGTCCCGGGACTGGGCGACCGTGAGCACCCAGGCGAGGGCGGCGATCAGCACCATCAGCGCCCAGCCGACGGCGAGTTCGCGGGCGGGGGGCCGGGCGACGGGCGGGGCGGAGACGGAAGCGGACGCTCTCACGTCGTGCATACGACGCTCAGTCCGGCCCGGCCCAGTCGAAGGTGATGTGCTTGCTGGACTGTCCCTCCCGGCTCCACTGGAAACCGAACGCGTCGGCGCGGTCGGCCGTGGACCGCCCCCAGGTGGCGACCTGGCCGGGCCCGGTCTCCGAGCCGGGCAGGTTGGTCGTCTGCACCCGCGCCCCCTCGGGCGTGGTCGGCCCGCTCAGCGCCTCCGCGCTGGCCGTGACCCGGTCGGGAACGCTGGCCCGCCAACTGCCGAGGTCGTCGTCGATCTCGAACTGGATCGGCGCGAAGTCCATGCCGCGCATCTCCGCGCCCAGCATGGCGATCATCTCCCGGGGCCAGCTCCCCGCCTGCCCACCGAAGATCATCTGGAGCGCCTCGCGCTGGGCGTCGTCGGCCCGCTCGTCGAGGAAGACCGCGGCGTACGCGTCGGAGTGCTCGGCCCAGACGTTGCCGACGAAGGAGCCCAGCATCAGCACGTTCAGCCCGTCGAGGGTGACGTCGCCGTAGCGCCCCTCGCGGATGTGCCACACCAGCACGCCGTCGCACTCGCCGTAGGTCGGGGTCTGCGCGAACGAGCAGGGGCACGGGACGTCACACCTGCAGGTGTCGAACCAGTCACCGGAAGCGTGCCATCGCGGAATGGTCGGCGTCGTCGTCTCGGACATGGTCGCCGCCTCCTTGGAAGCTGACTAGAGCCTCATCTTCCGAAGCTCACCTTTCATCGTCCCACCAGCACCTTCCGCTGTCCTGCGGGGCCGGGCGCGGCCAGCGCCGCCTACGGGTTGAGTACGACCCGACGCCTACGGGTTGAGTACGACCTTCCCCGCGACCGTCCCCGACTCCGCGAGGCGCAGTGCCTCCGCCGCCCGGGTCAGCGGGAGCCGGGCGGCGACGCGGGGGGTGAGGTCGCCGCGCTGGAGGGCCGTGAAGACCTGGGTGAGGTCGGCGCGCAGCCGGGCCCGGAAGCGGGCCTTGGACAGGGCGCGTCCGGCCCAGACGTTGTAGAAGTGGGCCCGGCGCCGGTTGGGCAGGGCGTTCCACAGCCAGACCCGGCCCAGCAGCTTCAGCACCGGCCACTGCTTGGAACCCGTGGCGTCCCGGGTGGCGGCGGTGCCGTAGGCGACGAGGGTGCCGCCGGGGGCGAGCAGCCGCCAGGAGTCGACGATGCCGGGGCCGCCGACGTGGTCGAAGACCGCGTCGACCCCGCCGGGCGCCAGGGCGCGGACGCGGGCGGGGACGTCCTCGGTGCGGTAGTCGACGGGGACGACGCCGTGGGCGCGCAGGGCGTCGTGGTGCCGGGCGGAGGCGGTGCCGATGACCTGGACGCCCGCGGCACGGGCGAGCTGGACGAGGACCGTGCCGACGCCGCCGTTGGCGCCGTGCACCAGGACGGTCTGACCGGGGCGGACGCGTGCCGTGCGGTGCAGCATCTGCCAGGCGGTGACGCCGTTGACGACGAGCGTCTCGGCCTCGGCGGCGTCGATGCCGTCCGGCACCGGGACGACGTCCGCGGCGTCGACGACGACGTGCGTGGCCCAGCCGCCGGTCTTCAGCAGGGCGGCGACCCGGGTGCCGACCAGGCCGGGCGCGACGCCCTCGCCGCCGGTCAGGACGGTGCCGACCAGGTCGTAGCCGGGGACGAAGGGGAAGGGCGGCTGGTCGTAGTAGCGCCCGCGGCGCATCTGCTGCTCGGCGAAGGACACCCCGGTCGCCTCCATCCGCACCACGACCTGCCCGGGGCCGGGCGTGGGCACGGCGCCGCCGCGCCGGATCTGGAGCCCCTCGGGCTCGACCTGTCCCGGCAGGACGACTTCCACCAGCTCGTTCATGGCTACTACCTCCACGCGTTCGTTATGTGGCATCGCTTTCGTTAGAGGCTATAACTCATGGGCAGCGAGAGTCAATCACGAAGCTGATAGCCTCTAACGAAACTGATGGTGGTGTGGAGTGGAGGAGGTGGCGGCCGGTGCCGCGACAAGGCAGCACGGAGACCCCGCGCGAGCGCTACCGCGCCCAGGTGCGGGCGGAGATCAAGGACCGCGCGTGGGAACAGCTCGCCACGGCGGGCGCGTCCGCGCTCTCCCTGAACGCGATCGCCAAGCAACTGGGCATGAGCGGCCCCGCGCTGTACCGGTACTACGCCAGCCGCGACGAGCTGATCACCGACCTCATCAGGGACGCCTACCGCAGCCTCGCCGACGCCTTCCACGCCGCCGCCCACGGCGGCCCCGACCTGCGCGCCCTGGGCCACGCCCTACGCGACTGGGCCCTCGCCGACCCGCAGCGCTACTTCCTGGTGTACGGCACGCCCGTCCCCGGCTACCACGCCCCGCAGGACACCACCACCGTCGCCGCCGAGATCATGACGACCCTGCTGGACGCCTGCGCCGCGCTGCCCGCCCGCACGGACACCCCCAGCGCGGTCCGGCTGGCGGCCCACCTCTCGGCGCACCGCGACTGGGCCGCCGACCACCCCGCCCCGCCGGGCGCCCTGCACCGCGCCCTGACCTTCTGGACCCGGCTGCACGGCACGCTGTCCCTGGAACTCGCGGGGCAGTTCACGGGCATGGGCTTCGACGCGGAGCAGCTCTTCGCCGCCGAGCTGGACGACCTGCTGGCGTAACGTCGGCCCGCCGCCGCGCCCGTCGGCCCGCCGCCGCGCGTATCAGTCCGCCGCCGCGCGTATCAGTCCGCCGCCGCGCGTATCAGTCCGACGCCCCCGTCAGCTTCGCCATCTGGGCGTCGATCACCTCGTCCGGGGCGGCGCCCGCGTTCTTGTGGGCGTTCAGGCTCTTCCAGCCGAAGACGGCGACGGTGGGGCCGCTGCGGACCACCCGGTACCAGTGGATCGTGCCGGACACCTCGCTCTGGTACGCCACGGCCTCGTCGGCCGCCGGGCCCGGGTCGGGGTCGTCGAGGGCGGTGACCACGGCCTTCAGGCCCATGTCGTCCTCGTACCCGGCCGAGCAGTCCTTGGCGGCCGTGCGGACGCGGGTGAGGAGTTCCTCAGCGTCGGACGGGGAGCCGTAGGCGTACAGCTCGATCGTCGTCGACTCGCCGGGGGACGTCTCCGGGTGGACCGAGCGGGCCGACGCGGCGGTGGGCGCCGGTTCGGGGGAGCGCAGGCGGATGTCCTCGATGGGCTGGCAGACGGCCGGGTCGGCCGGTTCGCCCTTGCTGCCGAGGGCGTCGCCCTGCTGGAAGACGGTGAGGTTGTAGGCGGGCAGGTCCTCCGCCGCGAGGGCGGCCGCCTCCAGCCCGGCGGCGTCCAGCGGCCCGCCACCGCCCGCCTCGGACGAGCCTCCGGAGCCCCGCCCCGTGGAACTCACCGAGTCACCGGAGTCATCCGAGCCACCGGAATCCCCGCAGCCCGCCAGCAGTGCCGCCGTCGCCAGCAGCGTCACGACCGCCGCCGGAAACCGTCGCCGTCCGTCCATCCGCCGATCACTCCCCCAGAAACCAAGGTCACTACAGGAATGACGGTGGCAGAATTCGAACAGGGCGGGCGTCGGTGAAATTACGTAAACGAAAGGTCCCGGCGATGGCTGAACCGGCTGAAACCGACACCCTCGTGCGCAGACGCGGCGGCTGGGCCCGCACCGTCCCGACCGCCGAGGGCCACCGGGTCACGACGTTCGAGCTGTTCTTCGACCTGGTCTACGTCTTCGCCGTCACCCGGATCACCGGGTACATGGCGCACGAGCACTCCGCGCACGGCGTCGTCCAGGGGATGCTGCTGCTCGCCCTGCTGTGGTGGACCTGGTCGGCGTACACCTGGCTCGGCAACCAGGCGCGGGCCGACGAGGGGCTGCTGCGGGCCGGGATGGGCACGGCGATGGCGGCCATCTTCGTCGTCGCGCTCACCGTGCCGGAAGCCTGGCACGACATGGACGGCGGGCTCGACGGGCCGGTGGTGCTGGTCTGCGCCTACCTCGTCGTCCGCGCCCTCCACCTGGTCGTCTACAGCGCCGCCGCGACCGCCGTCAAGGACACCGGGCTGCGCCGCCAGGTCATGGTGGCCTGGCCGCCGCTGCTGGTCAGCGCGGCGCTGCTGGTCTCCGGGGCGCTGGTGGGCGGTACGGCGCAGACGCTGCTGTTCGCGGGCGCGCTGGCGGTGGACTGGGGCATCGTCTACCTCACCTCGCGGCGCGGCAACTGGCGGGTGCACAGCGCCAGTCACTGGTCGGAGCGGTACGGGCTGTTCATGATCCTGGCGATCGGGGAGTCCATCGCCGCGATCGGCGTCGGCGCGGCGCAACATCCGATCAGCGGCCAGCTCATCGTCGGCGCGGCGGTCGGCATCGCCATCGCGATCGGCCTGTGGTGGCTGTACTTCGACATCCTCGCCCTGGAGGCGGAGCACCGGCTCGCCCGGGTGCGCGGCAGGTCGCGGGCGCGGCTGGCGCTGGTGGCGTACTCGTACGGGCACTACGTGATCGTCGCCGGGATCGTGCTGACGGCGCTCGGCGTCGAGGGCGTCCTCGAACACGCCGAGGACGGCAAGGGGCTCGGCGGCTTCTACGCGACCGCGCTGTGCGGCGGGGCCGCGCTGTACCTGGCGGGGCTGCTGCTGTTCAAGGGCCTGACCGGGATCGGCCTGAGCCTGCCCCGGCTGGCGGCGGCCGTGCTGCTGCTCGCGCTCATCCCCGCGTTGGCCGTACTGCCCCCGCTGGCGGGCCTGGCGGGCGTCGCCGTGGTGCTGGCCGGACTGACCGTGGTGGAGGGCGCGCACTACGCGGACGTACGCCGGGAACTGCGCGGCGCCTAGGGTGCGTTGCGGCGCTCGCGGTGCCTAGGGTGCGTCGCGGCGCTCGCGGCGCCTAGGGTGCGTTGCGGCGCTCGCGGTGCCTAGGGTGCGTCGCGGCGCTCGTGGACCCACGCCGCCACCTGGGAGCGGGAGGTCAGGCCCAGCTTGGTGAGGACGCGGCCGACGTGGGTCTCCGCCGTGCGGCGGGCGATGACCAGCCGGGCCGCGATCTCCTCGTTGCCGAGGCCCGCCGCGACCAGGTCGGCGACCTCCCGCTCCCGCCGGGTCAGCGAGGTGCGCGCGTACGGCTCCGGGAGCGGCGCGGCGGGCGCGGGCTCCTCCAGGACGTACGCCAACGCCTCCGGGAGGGCGAGGGACGCGCCCCAGCGCACGGCGCGGTCGAAGTCCCGCTCGGACAGGGCCGCGCGGGTGTCCCGTTCACACCGCTCGTGCGAGACCCGCATGAACGGCGCCACGAACAGGGCGCCGCCCACCGACTCCCACAGCGCGCGCAGCACCCCGAGCAGCCGGGCGGCCCGCTCCGGGTCGGCGTCGTCCGCCGCGCTCCACGCCAGCACCTCCACACACAGCGCGATGCCCCAGCGGTCGCCGAGCGGACGCAGCAGCCGTACGGCGTCCCGGGCGAGGGCGTCGGCGCGGCACCGGTCGCCGGTCCGGCGGCGGACCAGGGCCTCGGCGAACAGGGCGTCCGCGCGGATCCAGGACTCGCCGTGCGCCGCGGTGACCGTCTGGGACTCCTGGCACAGCGCGAGGGCGAGGTCGGTGTGGCCGAGCAGCGTCTCCACGACGGCCCGTTTGAACGTGCACTCGGCCACGCCGGTCAGGTCACCGGCCGCCCGGTGCCGCTCCACCGCCTCCGCCAGCAGGGCCGTGCCGCGCTCCGGCGCGCCGCCGAAGAACGCCAGCAGGGCGCGGTGGTGCCGGGCCCACGCCAGCGCCGGGGCGTCCTGGAGCCGCTCCGCCAGCTCCTCGTACCCGTCGACGGCCGGGACGGCCTCCGCGCCCGCGCCCTGCATGACGCCCAGGTACGCGTAGGTGCCCAGGGCGACGAGGCGGACGCGGGCGTCACCGTCCTCGGTCTCCAGCAGCCGTCCCAGCCAGTGGCGGCCCTCGCTGAGCGCGCCGTGGCTGATCCAGTAGTGGTGGGGCAGCGACGCCAGCTCCCGGCCCGCGTCCCGCTCACCGGGGGTGGTGAGGCAGAAGTCCAGCGCCGCGCGGAGGTTGGCGTGGTCGCGGCGCAGCCGGGTCAGCCAGGGGACCTGGCCGGGGCCGAACCACTCCCGCTGGGCGCGGCGGGCGAGGTCCAGGCAGTGGTCGCGGTGGCGGCGGCGGTAGGCGCTGCCGTCGGCGGCCAGCCGTTCGAGGCCGTACTCCCGCACGGTCTCCAGCATCCGGTAGCGGGCCCGGTCGTCCTCCTCGCCGGGCGGGCAGCGGGTGAGGACCGACTTCTCCACCAGGGCGTGCACCAGGTCGGCCACCGCGGCCCGGGACAGTCCGGGCCCGGCGCACACGGCCTCGGCGGCCTCCAGGTCGAAGCCCCCGGCGAAGACGGCGGCGCGCGCCCACAGGGTGCGCTCGGGTGCCGAGCAGAGGTCGTAGCTCCAGTCCATCAGCTCCCGCAGGCTCCGCTGCCGGGGCGGCGCGGCGCTGCTGCCGCCGGTGAGCAGGGCGAAGCGGTCGTCGAGCCGGTCGAGGAGTTCGCGTGGGGTGAGGGTGCGCAGCCGCGCGGCGGCGAGTTCCAGGGCGAGCGGCAGTCCGTCGAGGCGGTGCAGCAGTTGGGCCACGGCCGCCGCGTTGCCGGGGTCGATGCGGAAGCCGGGGCGGACGGCGGCGGCGCGCTGCTGGAAGAGGACCGCGGAGTGGCAGTCGGTGAGTTCGGCGGCGGTCGGCTCGTGGCCGGGCGCCGGGACCGGTAACGGGGCGACCGGGTAGGTCTGTTCGCCGGTGAGGCCGAGGACGTGCCTGCTGGTGGCGAGGGCGCGCAGTCCGGGCGCGGCCCGCAGCAGGGTGTCCAGCGTGGCCGCGCACTCCGGGGCGAGGTGCTCGCAGTTGTCGACGACGAGCAGCGCCCGTTTCCCGCCGAGGTGGTCGGCGAGGACGTCGAGGGTGAGGCGGGCGCTCGGGTCGTGCAGGCCGAGCGCCGCGGCGACGGTCTCCACCAGCAGGCCCGGGTCGCGCAGCCCGGCCAGCTCGACGACGTGCACGCCGTCCCGGAAGGCGCGGGTGAGGGTGGCGGCGACCTGGTACGCCAGCCGTGTCTTGCCCACGCCGCCGACGCCGGTCAGCGTGACCAGGCGGGACTCCGACAGCAGGGCGCGTACGTCGGCCAGTTCGCCGCGCCGTCCGACGAACGGCGTCAGGTCGGCGGGTACGCCGGTCCGCGCCCGCCCCGACGGCTCCGCAGCTCGCATACGCCCCAACCTATCGGCCGTGGGGTCACGCCCCCATGTGCAGGTGCGCGGCCCACACCCTCGGGTACGCCGGGTACCGGTCGCGGACCATCCGCAGCGCGGCGTGCACACAGGCGCCGGTGCGGGTGGCGTCGTAGCCGGTGGCGGCGAGGTGGGCGTAGACGCGGTCGGCGATCTCCACGGCGACGGCGTCGTTGACCTGCCACAGCGCGCCGACGACCTGCGGGAACCCGGCGAGTTGGAAGGCGGTGACGACGTGCAGGGCCTCGTCGGCGAGGTCGCGGCGGGTGACGGCGGTGCCGCACGCGGAGAGGTAGGCGAACTCGGGGTCCGCCAGCCGCAGCCGGGAGACCGCCCGCACGCTGAGCGGTTCGCTGGCGTGGTCGTGGACCAGCAGTCGGCTGCGGTAGGGGTCCTCGGGGTCGGCGCCCGCGTGGCAGGCGAAGTGCGCCCACGGGTGGCCGGGGAGCCGGTCGAGGACGGCCCGGCAGGTGGCGTCGGCGCCGACGAGCCGCTCGGCCTCCGGGAAGAAGCGGGCGAGCCGTGCCAACTCGGCGCGGGCGCCGGGCAGGTCGGCCTGCCCCGGCGTCTCGGGCATGGCGACGGCGAGCATCCGGGGCCGCCGCCCGGACCGCTCGCCGCCACTTTGCCGGGCGCGGGCGTGGGCGAGGGCGCGCACGGTGGGGGCGTACGAGGAAACGACGCGGTCCATGACCGTACGCCGGGGCGTCTGCAGGTGCCGTCCGGCGGCGTGCAGCGGGAAGTGGGCGAGGGGCCCGCAGGGAATCCACCACAGGCGGGGCGCGTCGGCGGGGTGCGCGGGGAGGGGGCCGGTGAGCCCGAGCCGGTCGAGGACGGGCTCCGCGACGGTGTCCCACAGCCAGGGGAGCAGGTCCTCGGCCAGCGCGGCGTCGTCCTCCGCGCCGTCGTCGAGGGCGGCCCGCAGGTCGGTGAGCCGGTCGTGGACGGTGCCGGGGTCGAGGCCGGGCAGCGCGCACACGTCGACGGTGCCGTGTGGGGTGAGGATGAGGGCGTCGCTCCGGTACCGGCTGACGTTGACCATGACGACCGGCCCGGAGTGCGCCTCGGCGGCGAGCCGGGCGGCGGGGGGCGGCAGCAGGAACCCCTCAAGCCCGGGCAGCGCGCGGACACGTTCGAGCAGGGCGTCGAGTTCGTGGGCGAGCCTGCGGCGCAGGTCGGGGTCCTGATCGTCGGCGTGCGGCCCGGCGTTGTCGGCGATGGGGGCGGCGTGCGGCCCGGCGGTCCCGGTGGTGGAGGCGGCGTGCGACCCGACGGGCCCGGCCGTGGAGGCGGCGTGCGACCCGACGGGCCCGGCCGTGGAGGCGGCATACGGCCCGACAGCCCCGGCCGCCGCGGCGGCATACGGCCCGACAGCCCCGGCCGCCGCGGCAGCGTGCGGCCCGACAGCCCCGGCCATGGCGGCGGCATACGGCCCCACGGACCCGGCCGTGGCGGCGGCATACGGCCCCGCGGACCCGGCCGTGGAG
Organism: Streptomyces flavalbus; assembly: GCF_042674625.1. Taxonomy (NCBI): domain Bacteria; kingdom Bacillati; phylum Actinomycetota; class Actinomycetes; order Kitasatosporales; family Streptomycetaceae; genus Streptomyces; species Streptomyces flavalbus. The sequence continues at coordinate 4,207,573 of NZ_JBHTEB010000001.1, read as the reverse complement.
GCGTCGAGGCGGGTGCAGAGCTGGTCGAACCGGTCCGCGAGGGCGGGCTCGCGCTCGCGTAGCTCGGTGAGGTCGGTACGGGACTCAAGGGCCTGCGCCAGCAGCACACCGCGCCCCATCTCCAGCATCTCCACGGCCTGTTCGGGGCGCCCCGCGGCCAGGGCGCAGGCCGCGGCGTCGCTCGCGAGGCGGGAGTGCCCGGCGAGCCAGCGGGCGGCGTCCGTGCGCAGCAACCCGCGCGCGGCGAGCCGGGGCAGCAGCCCCACCCCGAGCGCGAAGGCGTCCGCGGCCTCGCCGGGACGGCCCGCCGCCATCGCCAACTCACCCCACTCCCGGGCGGCGCCGACCCGTACCTCCGTGGGCGCGCTGGCCCGGGACGCGGCGGCCCGCAGCAGCGCGGTCGCCTCCGCCGCGTGCGCGCCCCCGGCGGTCCGCAGCGTCAGCGCGAGGTTGACCTCGCACGTGGCCCGCGCCAGGTGGTCCTCGGCGGTCCCGGCGACGGCGTCCCGGCCCACCGCCACCGCCTCGGCGAGCGCGTCGGCGTCGCCGGTGAGGTCGTGGTACAGCCGCAGGGTGTTGCCGAGGTTGGTCAGAGCGGCGGCGTCGTGTCCGATGCGGGCCATCTCCCGCTCATGGCCGAGGGCGGCCCGCACGCCGTCGACGTCGCCGGTCAGCCGGGCCCTGGTCTTCAGGACGACGGCGAGGTTGGCCAGGTGCATCCAGCGCTCGGGGTGCTCCCGCGGGGTCGCCGCGAGCGCCTCCCCGGCGACGGTGACGGCCCGGTCCAGGGCCTCCGGGTCGCCGGTGCGGTCGTGCCGCTCGGTGAGCATCCCCACCAGGGTGGCGCGGTAGCGGGGCCCGTCGGGGTGCTCGGCGGGGGTGGCCCGTACGACGGTGTCGGCGACGGCGAGGGCCTCGTCCAGGGCGGTCAGGTCGCCGGTGCGGGCGGCCAGGGTGTGCAACATGCCGCCGAGGTTGTAGAGGGCGGCCAGCCGGGTGGGCGTGCCGTGCGGCGCGGCGGCGACGGCACGCCGCATGACGCGGATCGCCTCCTCCAGGTCGCCGGGGTCGCCGGTGCGCTCGAACCGGTGCCGCAGCAGGACGGTGGCGTTGACCAGCACCGCCGCGGGCACGTCGGCGTCCCCCGGTACGGCGGCCAGCGCGGCGTCGCTCAGCCGCAGGGCCTCGTCAAGCAGCGCGGGCGCGCCGGTGCGCTCGTACAGCATCCGCAGGGAGTCCGCGAGCCCCCCGAGGGCGATGTACCGCTTGCCGCCGCCCTCACCGGCCCCCGCCTCCTCCCGCACCGCGGCCCGCCCGGCGTCGACGGCCTCCTGGAGGACGGCGAGGTCCCCACCACCGCCGTACCGCGCCCGCAGCGCCTCGGCGAGGTTGTGCAGCGACATCGCCCGGTCGACGCCCGGGTCCGCGTGCCGCACCGCGCGCCGGGCGACGGCGACGGCCTGCTCGATGGCGGCGGGTTCCCCGGTGTGCTCGTACAGCCGCTGCCAGCCGATCCCGAGGACCCGCAGCCGCCCCGCCACCCCCGAACCGTCACCGCCTTGACCGCCTTGACCGCCCTGGGCGACCGCCTGGCGCGCGGCGCCGATCGCGAGCCGGGCGGTGTGCGCGTCGGCGCCGTCGTCCAGTCTGAGCGCCAGCACATGGAGCAGGTCGTCCCACGTGGGCGTGCGCTGCGGCGCGTATGGACCGCCGGGCGCCGCCCCGCACGACCGGCGCACCGGTTCCGGCACCGGCAGCGCGGGCGCCCACAGGGCGACCAGCGTGAGCAGGGCCGCCGCCGTGCGCATCTCCGGCACCGCGGCCTCGTCGGCGCGGGCGACGGCGCGCTGCCAGTGCAGCCGCCCGACGAGATGGCAGGTCTCGACGATGTCCGCCGTCCGCGCCGTGTGCCGGAACAGCTCCACCGCCTCGGTCAGCGCGTCCTCGCCGAGCAGCCCGTAGGGCCCGGCGGAACCCTCCACCCGCCCCCGCACGGCCGCCGCCCAGCGGGCACGTTCCCCGCCCAACTCCCCCACGCGATCCCCCACTTCACTCCCGCCGTTCTCACCCGCACGATATGGCCCACCCCGTAGCGTGACCATATGACCGATCTTGTCGAGGCCCTGTCCCGAGCGATCCTGGAGACCGGCGAGGAGCTGATGCGCGAGCACGGCGCCTGTCTGCGCCCGCAGGTCCACATCCTGGCCGAGGACATGGACCAGCCCTACGTCGGCTTCATCACCTGCCGCCCCTTCTACCGCGGCGCGGACGCGGCGACCGCGCTCACCGGCCTCGGCCTGTTCCCGTCGGTGCTGATGGCGACCCGGCTCCTCGTCGCCTGGGACGACCGCGACCTGCGCACCGGCCTGGAGATGCCGGGCGAGCCGTACGACCGCGGCCTGGTGATCCTCGACGCGACCTTCGAGGACCACACCCTCCACTGGCACCCGTACGACTACGAGGTGCTCGGCGACACCGACTACGGCACGACCCGGATCAAGCCGCTGTGGAACCCCCCGGCCCACTACCGCGACGTCCCCCTCCTCCCCCCGATCAGCGACCTCCTCGCCCTCTGGAAGGAGTTCCGCCGCGACGACATCCAGGAGACGGCGATCGAACTACAGCGCGCGGGCTACGAGTTCGACATGGTCAGCCGCTGACGTCGGAGTGCCCCGATAATGCCGAACGGCCGAGGGACGGCCGGGAGGGGCGGAAGACCATCATGACGACCATGCCGACAAAGCCGACGACGGAGACGAGGGTGGGCGTGTACGTCGCCCACCCCCGCCGGAACAGCTTCAACCACGCGCTGTACGAGGCGGTCGTGTCCGAACTGCGCGCCCGGGGCTGCCAGGTGACAGCACACGACCTCTACGCGGAGGGCTTCGACCCGCTCCTGTCGGCGACGGAGACGGACACGGTGGGAACGACGGCGACGGCGGGGGAGGCGCCCGACCCTCTGCTGGCCCGGCACCGCGCCGAGGTCGCCACCCTCGACGCGCTGGTCCTCATCCACCCCAACTGGTGGGGAATGCCGCCCGCCGTCCTCACCGGCTGGGTGCAGCGCGTCCTCGTCCCCGGCGTCGCCTACAAGCTGGGCACGGCGGACGGCGAGCCCGCGGGCCTGCTGAAGGCGGGCCGCGCCCTGGTCCTGAACACCTCCGACACCCCCGCCGACCGCGAGGAGCACGAGTTCGGCGACCCCCTGCACCGCGTCTGGACGGCCTGCGTCCTGCCGTACGTCGGCGTCCAGGACGTCCGCCGCACGGTCTTCCGCACGGTGACGGACGCCCCCTCGGAGACCCGGAAGGCGTGGCTCACCCAGGCCCGCCAGGAGGCGGCGGCGCTGCTGGACTGACCGGACGGTCACACCCCGCTACGCGGGCGTCGGCGGGGCCGCGCTGCTCGCCACCGCCGTGGTGATGGGGTGGCTGTGGGCGCGGTTCGGGCGGGAGCGGTGGCTCGGGTCGCCGACACCGTCCCCACGGACCGGCGGGGCGGAAGCCGGGGGCGTTTGTGAGGGCGGTCTGAAGCCTTGCGACAGGGCGGTTTCGGTCGGCCCGGCCGGGGTAGTCGGGCCTCGTTTCCGGGCGGGTGCGCCCCCGCGGCACGTCTCCTGTCCCCGTTCCGCTTCGGGCGCGTCCGTCCGGACTCCCGGGGGGACGAGCAGGACGACCAGCGGAGGAGGACGTGAGCGTGCGGCTCACGGGAGAGCCCGGCGGACCCGACGGCGACGGCCCCCGCCGACGGGGCGGCCCACGCGGGGACGACGCCGTCGACGCGATCGCCGAGGGGGTCCAGGGCGCCGAACCCGCCCAGGTGCCGCAGCGGCTGTGCGTGGTGGCGTCCCGGGTGCTGCCGGTGACCGGGGCGAGCGTGTCGCTGTGCAGCGACGGGATGCCGGTGCCGCTGAGCGCGAGCGACCCCCGGGCGGCGTACCTGATGGAGATCCAGGCCACCCTCGGCGACGGGCCCTGCCTGCACGCCGCCCGCACCGGCGCGCCCGTCCTCGCCCCCGACCTGACGAGCGCGCCGGACGCGCACCGCTGGCCGGTCTTCGCCCAGCAGGCCACGGAGGCGGGCATCCGCGCGGTGTACGCCCTTCCCCTGGGCACCGGGGACCGCTGCCTCGGCACCCTCGACCTGTACCGCGACGCCCCCGGCGAACTCCCGCCGCGCGAGCTGCACACCGCGCACGTCATGGCCGGTGTGATGACGGTGGCGCTGATGGAGCTGCCGTACGGGGAGGAGAACGGCGGGCACGGCGACGGCCCGTGGCTGAGCGAGCTGGCCGCCGACCACGACGAGGTCTACCAGGCCACCGGCATGATCATGGCGCAGCTCAGGATCGGCGCGGACGAGGCGCTGGCGCGGCTGCGGGCGCACGCGTTCGCGCAGGGTCGCACGGTGCTGGACGCGGCCCACGAGGTGGTGACCCACCGCAAACGCTTCGACGAGGACGCCCCGTAACGTCCCTCACCGGGTCACACCTGCGCCCGCCCCTGCTTCCGCACCGCCGCCAGCCGCTCGGCACCCAGCTCGGCGACGGCCTGGGTGATCTCCGACCATACGACGTCCAGCCCGCCGTTGGTGAGGGCGAGCGCGTCCTCCCCGACCCGGACGGCGGCGACGTCGAGGGTGAGCGGGGCGCCACCCTCGGGACGGTCGGGCTCGTCGGGCTCCCCGGCCTCCCCGGCCTCCGGTGTCACCGTCAGCCGAAGGCCCTGCCGGGCGTCCCCGGCGTCCGGGAGGGCGGCGTCGTACACCTGCACCCGCTCCGTGCCGCCGCTCGCGGTGGTCGCCGTGAACTCCCCGCACCGCTCAGGCATGTCGGCCAGCCAGGCCAGGGTCCGGTCGACGTCGGCGGGGCGCCGGGTGGTGACCTGGTAGCGGAGCTGGGCCCCGGTGTAGGCGTCGTCCAGACCGGTCACCGCGCGCGGGGGAGCGCCGAGGAGTTCGTCGGTGTAGAGGACGTCGAGGAGGCGCTGGCAGTCGCGGGGGGTGCCGGGGGAGGTCCGGGCCTTGAGGTAGCCGTCCCGCCAGCTCGCGGCGCCCTCGGTGGGCACCCAGGGTTCGCCCAGGTCGGCGTCCGTGACGAGGGCGGCGCGGGCCTGCCCGGTGCTGAGGGCGGGCGCGGTGGCCGGGGCGGTGGGGGCGGAGGTGCGGGGCGCGGGGGAGACGGGCGACGGGGACACCCGCACGGGCCGCGCCGGGGCGGTCTCCCCCAGACCGGAACAGCCACCGGCGCCCAGCACCACGGCCACCGGCAGCACTAGGGCCACCGGCACACGGACGACAGCGGCGGCGACGGCGGCCGGGGGACGGATCATCGGAGTGCCTCCAGGGGAACGGGACGTACCGGTGGAGCGCCTGTCGGTGCGGGCGGGGACGCCGGACGCGGGTCCCTGCTCACACGGCACCACCGTCCCCGCCCGGCCACCAGCGCGACGGTCCGTCCGGGTGAGCCGCGCCGGGTGCGTAGGGTCGGCTCGTAGCCGAGGAGAGGACCCCGCCGTGACCGGTCAGCCCATCCCCGTGATCATCGACTGCGACACCGGCGTCGACGACGCCCTGGCCCTGCTGTTCGCCGTACGGCACCCAGGGCTCGACGTGCGCGCGATCACCTGTGTCGCCGGGAACACCGACGTCGACGGCGTCGTCCGCAACACGCTCACCGTGCTGGAGCAGGCCGGGGCGCCCGGCATCCCGGTGGCCCGGGGCGCGGAACGCCCGCTGATCGAGCCGGTACGGGTGGCCCGGCACGTGCACGGCGCGGACGGCATGGGCGACCTGGGCCTGCCCGCGCCGACGCGCAGACCGGTGGACGTCGACGCGGTGACCCTCCTGCGCCGCGAGATCCTCGCCTCCCCCCGTCCCGTGACCCTGGTCCCGACCGCCCCGCTCACCAACATCGCCCTGCTGCTGCGCACCCACCCGGAGGTGGTCGGCAACATCGAGCGGATCGTGTTCATGGGCGGCGCGGTGGAGACCGGCAACGCCACGCCGGTCGCGGAGTTCAACGTCTGGCACGACCCGGAGGCGGCGGCGGTCCTGCTCACCGCTGGCGTACCGATCACCATGTACGGCCTCGACGTGTTCCGCCGCGTCCTCGTCCCGGCCGCCGACGTGGCCCGCCTGCGCGCCAGCCCCGAACCCAGCCTCCGCATGGCGGGCGCCCTGCTGGCCCACCGCGACCCGGCCACGTCCGGCGACCCCACCCCCACCGGCGGCCTCGGCGACGCGGGCGCGGTCTGCGCGGTCATCGACCCGGCGGGCCTGACGACGGCCCCCCTCCCCGTGGAGGTCGCCCTGGCCCCCGGCCCCACCCGGGGCCAGACGATCGTCGACCGCCGCCCCCGCCCCGGCGAGTCCGAACACCACCACGGCCCCCGCGCCCAGCCCCTCGTGGACGTGGCCCTCGACGTGGACGCGGACCGCTACACCCACCTGTGGCTGACGACGGTCGAGGGCGCCTAGCGTCCCGCCTCAAGTGTGAGGACTACACCCCTACGGACCCGTCCTCCTCACCTTTCTTAGCGCCGCGAGACCGCGTAAGTCCCCGTCCGGCAAAGGACTTCAGGCGCCGCCGTCTCCTTCGGTGTACGGCAGGCTGCACACGATCTGCTTACCGACCGGTGTGGAGCGGACCTGCCAGCCGGGGGCGAGAAGGTCGATCAGCCCCAGTCCCCGGCCGGATTCGGCCTCCGCGTCGTCAAGCGCGACAGGCCGACGGCGGGGCAGTCGGCCCGGCTCAGGGTCATGGACCCTTACCGACACCCCCGCCTGTCCAGCGTCGACTTCCACGACCAGGGGCACGTGGTCACCGCAGGCCCGCACCGAGTTCCCGATCAGCTCGGAGGCGACCAACAGCACGGTCTCACTGATCCCGGGGTCCACCCCGGCCTCATACAGCGTCTTCTCCGCCAGCTCGCGCACCCTGCGCAAGTGCGCCGCTGAGGCGTTTATGTGGACGGCGAAGCCTGTGGGCCGAGTCCGTAAGTAGAACCCGGGGCTTGCTACGGCGTGCTCTTGCGTCTCCACGACCACGGCAGCCTCCCAACCACGGCTCGACGGCCGCACGACACAACGGGCAGGTAGCGGAACGCGACAAGTGCTTGACGGAGCGTCACCGCTTGCTTGAGGATGCACTTTTCTTCTGCGGGCCGCAACCTTTCTACCTCGTTTGGTGACGAGTCCCAGAAAAGTGGCTCGGTTTGCGGCCTGGCAAGGTGTCAGACTGCGGATATGCCGCACTCCCCTTTGGTACCGACCGTCCGCCGCCGACGCCTCGGCCAGACACTGAAGAAGCTGCGCAACGACGCCGGAATGACGCTGGAGAACGCCGCTGTCGCGATGGGCTGGCAGGTCCCGAAGTTGTCGAAGATCGAGAACGCGCGACAGCAGATCCGCCCGACGGAGGTCACCGGCCTGCTGAAGGCGTACGGCGTGGACGACCCGGAGGTGTTCGCCGCCCTGCAGAACCTGGCCAAGGACGCTGGCAAGAGGGGCTGGTGGCAGACCTACAGCGGTGTCGTCTCCCCGGCGTACGCCGACTACATCTCGCTGGAGGACGACGCGGAGCGCATCTGCGAGTGGGCGCCCCTCGCGGTACCCGGCCTGTTGCAGACCGCCGCCTACGCGCGCGAGACGATGTTGGCGACCAGCCAGTCCCGTACGCCCGAAGAGATCGCGGCGCTCGCTGAGGTCCGACAGGCCCGCCAGGCCGTGCTGACCAGGCCCGGAAATTCCCTGGAACTGTGGGCGATCATCCACGAAGCGGCTCTGCACACGCGGTTCGAGGTGCGACCGACCACCATGCGCGAGCAGTTGCGCAAGCTGCTGGACGCCGCCGAACTCCCCAACGTGACCGTGCAGCTCATGCCGCTGGACTCCACCGCGCACCCGGGGATCTTCGGCGGCTTCGGTCTGGTCAGTTTTCCAGGCCCGACCCCGGACGTCGTGCTGTTGGAGAACCTCAGTGGAGCTACCTATGTTGAGGGCGACGGCACGCGACCCTTCACAGGCGCGGTCGACCGCATCCGTGCCGCGGCCCTGTCGGTGGAGGACTCACTCGCACGCATCACACAGATGGAAGAAGGGCACCGGAAGTGAACGATCCCAGGGCCGAGTTGTACGCGTACGACCTCTCCGCCGCTCGCTGGCGCAAGGCCAGGGCCAGCGGGCCGGAACACAACTGCGTCGAGATCGCCGACCTCCCCGGAGGCGGCGTCGCCGTGCGGGACTCGAAGAACGCCCACGTCAAGCCGCTGCGGTTCGGGGCGGCGGAATGGAGCGCGTTCCGGCGGAACATAGCCAGCGGAAGTATCTGATCAGCGCGGCCAGCGCACCGCCACGGGGTGACGTCCGTATCAGTTCACGTCCTCGACACGGAGAAGCAGCAGGTCGAAAGCGGGGCCGTCGGGTGTGTTCCGGTACTCGCCCGCACGCTGGTAGCCGAGACGCGCGTAGAGGTCATGGCCGCGCTGGTTTGACGGCAGGGCGAGCAGTGAGGACCACTTCGGATCGATGGCCTGGAGAAGGGCGACGTGCAGCCGTGTGCCGATGCCCTGGGACTGCCACGGTGGGCGCACGGCCAGTTCGCACAGCCCCATCAGGCGCTCCGTTCGGGCGCCCGCGGGAACCTGGTCGATCAGGCCGGGGCCGAACCAGTAGGCGGCGGAGCAGGGAAAGGCGTAGCCGAAGCCCACGGGAGTACCGCCCGCGTACGCGACGGCGAGGGTGAAGCCCGGGTGCTTGAGGTGGCCGCCGACCTGGCGGCGCAGGGCGGGTACGGACAGGCCGAGTGTCTCCGCACCTGGGTTGTCGACCAGCTCGGGGTGGGCGTCCGCCCATATGTCGGCCAGCACGTCGAGCATCGGCGGCACCTCGCCGGGCCCGTACGTGCGGATCACCACGGTGATACGCGTGGACGGGGTGGTCACCGTCTCCTCCTCAGCTCACACCGGACAGGGTGCGGTACTCGTCCAGCCAGTCAGCGACCACCGGGACGGCGGCGTGCCGCTGGAGCGCGCTCTCGACGTGGTGCAGTTGCTTCAGCAGCCGGTCCGAGCGCACCTCGGGAAGGCAGGCAAGGGCGCGGCTGGCGGCCTCTGCCGCGACTTCCGGTTCGGGCCGCTCCCGCACCGCGTGCTGGATCGCGATGTCCGCGGTGTACAGGGCGCGGTTGCGCGCGAAGGCGTCGCCGTACAGCAGCACGGCCTGCTCGGCTCCGGCCGCGGCCCGTTCATGCTGGTGGAGGTCGGCGCGCGCCAGAGCCTCGAGTCCGGCCAGCTCGGCGGGCGTGTAGAACTCCAGCCACGCGGGGTCCACATCGCTCGGCCCCTCGGCGTAGAGGCGGTGGGCACGCACGATCGCCTGATCCGTGGCGCTGACGTCGCCGAGCAGGGCCCAGCCGCCAGCCTCCCGCATCGCCATGAGGGAGAGCATCCGTGCCGAACCGTACGACTTCACTACCGTCTGCGCGCCCTGGGCCGCTGAGATCGCCTCGCGGGGACGACCCGATGCCTTGGCCAGCAGGGAGAGGCAGCCGAAGGCGTGCCCTTCGAGGGCCGGGTCGTCGGCGATCCGGGCGGCGGCCAGCGCCTCGTGGTACAGGCTGCGGGCGTCACCGGGCCGACCGGAGTCATACGACAGCCACCCGGCCGCGATCGACAGATGCCCGGTCGCCGAGCGCAGCCGCCTGCCGGTCCGCTCCGTGTACGTCCCCCGCTGTAGCCACTGGTAGGCGGTGTGCAGTGCCTCGGAGGCATCGCGGCGCAGGGCGGCGGAGCCGTGGTCGTGGTCGTGCGCGTAGAGCTGGCTGACGGCTCGGTCGACGGCCCGCACCTCACCGACCCCGATCCGACCTGGCGGGTTCTCCCGGACGCCCCCGAGCGGAACGAGCGACAAGGCAGCGCCCGCACTCTCCCTCACGAAGGCACGGCGGTCCACGCCCCCCTCCTGTGCTGACGCGTCCGCAACGGATGTCTGAGGGACGTGCCGCGCCGGGTTGCTGAGACGGAATCCCAACTCGCCCACGGGGCGCCCTGTCAGCCGGGTGAGCACACGGCGGTACACAGGGCGCGGAAGCTGAACGTCCCCGTCCTCCCATGCCGCCACCAGGCGCGCCGTACAGGCGACGGTGTCGCCCGCCTCCTCACCAGTCGCCACGATGAGCTTCGCGAACTCCTGGCGTGACATCTGGAACTCGTTCTCGCGCACCGCGCGTAAGACGGTGTTGGGAATCTTGCGGCGGTCAGCCATACCGGCTCCGGGCAGCATCCGATGTGACGGGACGGGCACGGTGGACCGTACCGTCCCCGCCTTGTTCGTGCCCCGGCGTCGACGGAGATCACTCCACCAGTGGCCCGTTCTTTCATCGCTCTCACATCGCTCCGGCGTCGCAGCCGCTCCCATGATGCTGGTTGCGTGGACGGTGACGAGACGACTCACCAACTCGGCGACGCCAGCACCACCGAGGGACGCGACGATGACCATGACCGCTGCACACGTGGGAACACAGCGCTATCACGAGCGCTATCCGGCGAAGTCGGAGGCTGCCCGGCGGGCGCGGCGGGACATAGCCCTCGCTCTGGAGAGCTGGGGCCTGCCTCACCTGGTCCACGTCGCGCAGCAGGTCGTCACGGAGCTGGTGGCCAATGCGGTGGAGCACACGGACGCGGCGACCGTCGGTGCTTCGATCACCCGCACGAGCCCTCTGTCCGCGCGAATCGTCGTGACGGACACCTCCCACACCAGACCCGTCCCGGGCACGCCGCCCCCGGATGCCGAACACGGCCGCGGGCTCCTTCTCGTCGACACGCTCGCACACGCCTGGGGCACTGAGCTGGTGCACGGGGGGAAACGTGTGTGGGCCGAGCTACGCGCGGACGAGGCGGAGAACAGTTCGAGCACCATCACGACAAGGAGGCACCTCATGCCCACGGCAACCATCGTTCCGTTCGGCGCGCGCGCCGAGCGCACCCCGTACACCGTGACCCTGGAGGCGGGCTCGTTCGCGTACGACCCGGCACGGCAGGTCAACGTGCTGACCGATGGCTCCGGCGCCCTGTGGAGCCGCTCCACGTCCCTGGCCGGGAGCTGCACGAACACCAACTGGGACAGCAAGAACGACGACACCTCCGACCCCTATCTGATGCGGTGACCGCGCTCCTGTCCGGGGGTCCGGTGCTGGTCGTCACCAGGGAACTGGACCCCGCTGCGGACCTGGTGGTCGACGAGCTGAGAATCCGGGGCGTGCCGGTGATGCGGTTCGACATGGGCGACTTCCCGCTCGCCGTCTCCCTGTCCGCCGAACACGCCGCGGCACCCTGGGCGGGGGTCCTGGCCGACGAGTACCGTTCCGTGCGGCTGGAGGAGGTGAGGGCCGTCTACTACCGGCGGCCCCGCCTTCCCGCCGTCTCCGAGCGCCTGGAGGAACCCCACCGGTCGTGGGCCGACGAACAGGCCCTCGCCGGTCTCCTCGGCACGCTGTACGCACTGCCGGTGACGTGGGTCAACCGGCCCGACGTGGACGGCATGGCCTCCCACAAGCCGGGGCAGCTCCCGGTGGCGACGGCGTGCGGGCTCCGTACACCGCGCTCGCTGATCACCACGGACCCGACGGCGGCCCGGAAGTTCTGCCACGAGGCGGGTGGTCGGGTCATCTGCAAGCCGCTCATGGGCGGCCCGCTCCAGTACCCGGACGGCCGCCGCACCGGGGTCCCGACTCACCTGGTGGACCCGGACACCATCGACGACTCCGTGTCCCTGACGGCGCACCTGTTCCAGGAATGGATCACCAAGAGCCACGAAGTACGGCTGACCGTCGTCGGCACGGAGATGTTCGCCGCCGAGATCCACGCGGCCAGCGACGCGGCCCGGGTGGACTGGCGCAGCGACTACGACGCACTCACCTACGACGTGGGCGACGTGCCGGACGGCGTACGGGCGGGCGTGCTGAGCTGGATGGCGCACTTCCGGCTGAACTTCGGTGCGTTCGACTTCGCCGTCACTCCAGCGGGCGACTGGGTGATGTTCGAGTGCAACCCGTCCGGAGAGTGGTCCTGGATCCAGAGCCGCACGGGCCTGCCCATCGCCGCCCGCATCGCCGACCTGCTCATTGAGGAACGACCATGACCCCGCACACCGAGGAACGAGCCAGGCGCCTACGCGCGGGGCTCGCGGACGGTCTGGAGGCCAGCGGCCACCTCACCGACCCGACATGGCGCAAGCTGTTCGAGACCGTTCCGCGCCACCCCTTCGTACCCGAGTTCTGGACGCTGGCCAGCGAGGAACTGCGACGGGTGACGTCCGCTGACCCGGACTGGCTTGACCTGGTCTACACGGATGACGCGCTGGCAACACAACTTGTCGACGGTGTGGCCACCTCGTCGTCCACGGCCCCGGGCCTGATGCTCACCATGCTCCAGGCCCTCGACATCGCCGACGGTCACCGCGTGCTGGAGATCGCGACCGGCTCCGGCTACAACGCGGCCCTGCTGTCAGAGCGGCTGGGCAGTCGCCACGTCGTGACCGTGGAAGTCGATCCGGTGCTGGCGCGGCTGGCGGAGTCCCGGCTGCTGCGCTTCGGCTACACCCCGCTCGTCCATGCCGGAGATGGCCGCGCGGGATACCCGGAGGGGGCCCCGTACGACCGGCTCATCGCCACCTGTGGCTTCAGCACGATCCCGGCCGCCTGGCTGGAACAGGTACGGCCCGCCGGTCTGATCGTGTGCCCACTCGGCTGGGGCACGGTGCGCCTGGTGGTGACCGACGACGGCCAGGCCGAGGGCCGGTTCCTGTCCGCCGCCTCCTACTTCATGGCCGTGCGCGACGCCGGAACCACCGGCACCCCGGTCCACCCCGGCAGACCAGAGCCGACAAGCTGCCGACGCACCAGCCTGGACCTGGCCGCGGTCGCCGAGGACGAGACGTTCCGCTTCGTCCTGTCCCTCGTCGCCCCGGACACCGCGTTCGCCCTCGAACGGGCCGCGCGAGGCAGCGTGACGGCCGTGGAGCTGTGGGCCGCTGACGGCGCCTGGGCCCGTGCGGAGCACGGCAGGGCCAGCCAGGCCGGACCCCGGCTGCTGTGGGACGCGGCCGAAGCCGCCTACCAGTGGTACGTCGAGCACGACCGCCCCACCCGCGAACGCTTCGGGGTCACCGTGACCACCGGGGCGCAGCGCCTCTGGCTGGACACCCCCAGCCGTCCTCTTCCCCTCGTCCCCACACCCGACCAGGCACGGCGCTGACCGCTTCGGCGGCATGTCGAAAACGGGGCGACGTACGGCAGTCCGCCGTGCGTCGCCCCGCTTCAGGCTTCGTGCGTGGGCGTCAGCCCTGGGCCTTCCGGCGGCGCGTCACGACGACGATCGCCGCGCCGCCCGCCAGGAGGGCCGCCGCGCCGAGGGCGATCGGGCCGGTGGCGCTGCTGGAGCCGGTCTCGGCGAGGTCGCCGCCCGAGTCACCGTTGGTGGTGGGGGCCGGGGCCGCGGAGGACTCGTCGGTCGCCGGGGACGACTCCGACTCGGCCGGGGCGGGCGAGGTGGACTCGTCCGTCGCGGGCGGGGTGGAGGAGTCGGCGGGCGGGGTGGAGGAGTCCGCGGGCGGCGTCGAGGAGTCGGCGGGCGGAGTGGAGGAGTCCGCGGGCGGGGTGGAGGGCGTCTCGGGCTCCTCCTTCTCCGTGCAGTCCTTCGTGCCGCCGTTCCACGCGGCGATCAGCTTGTCCTTGATGACCGCGCCGTCCGGGCCCTTGGGCAGGTTGCCGTGCTCGAAGCCGTCGTTGGCGTCGAGCAGGCCGTCGTACTTGACGGCGCCCCGGTACAGGTCGATCTGCGCGAAGCAGCCCGCGTCGGGCACCGCGATGTCGAGGGTGTCGGTCTCGCCGGTCTTGACCGTCACGGTGTCGAAGTCGACGAAGACCTGCTCGCCGGAGGTGGCGAACGTCGGGCCGTGGGCCAGGTAGGAGGCGAGGGAGGCGGTGCAGGTGGCGTTCTTGCCAGCGGCCCGCACCGTGATGTGGACCTTGCCGTCCTCGCCGGGCTTCAGGTTCTGGTCGTCGACCCTGACCGACTCGTAGAAGTTGGTGCCGTCGAGCGAGAACTCGCAGCGTTCGGCGGGGGTCTCCGTGCCCGCGCCGGAGCCGGGCTTGTAGTGGCCGCCGGAGCCCCAGCCGTCGCCGCCGCCGTGCGAGCCGGTGGCCCAGGCGGTGGCGGACGCGGAGGCGGCGCAGAGGGCGAGGGTCGCGACGCCCGTCCCCAGCAGGCGGCGCATGGTGACACGTCTCGCTATGGACATGCGGATCCCATCTGAAGCTGTGCGACACCCGGCCGACGGCAGCGGGCGACGACAGCGGGAGAGGTCACCGCTGCGGCTCCGGCTGGTCGGGCCGGGAACGTTTGGTCTGAGAAATGGAAACACGGGGCCCATAGGTCACATGGGTCACCGTGGGCCCCATCGTCGTCCCGCCCCCGACTACCTGTCAACCTGCGGGAACATAACCGGACTTCACTATTCCTCCACATATCACGCTCACTTACACCACATTGGGCTCCATCTCCGCCGCAAGGGGGTCAGGTTCACTTTTCCGGCTTTGTGGACAGAGTTCTTCCTGTCGCCCGCAGACAGCGCACCCGTCAAGAGGAGACCGATCGCGTGACCGTACGGACCCCCGACCTCTCCCCCCAGAACCCGGACTGGTGGCGGCAGGCCGTCATCTACCAGGTCTATCCCCGCAGCTTCACCGACGCCGACGGCGACGGGCTCGGCGACCTCAAGGGCGTCACCCAGCGCCTCACCCACCTCGCCGCCCTCGGCGTGGACGCCCTGTGGCTGAGCCCCTTCTACCCCTCCGAACTCGCGGACGGCGGCTACGACGTGGCCGACCACCGCGATGTCGACCCCCGGCTCGGCACCCTCGACGACTTCGACGCGCTCACCGCCGAGGCGCACCGGCTCGGGCTGAAGGTCATCGTCGACCTCGTGCCCAACCACACCTCCCACCAGCACGCCTGGTTCCAGGAGGCGCTGCGCGCCGGGCCCGGGTCCGCCGCCCGCGACCGGTACGTCTTCCGCGACGGGCGCGGCGCGCACGGGGAACTGCCGCCCACCGACTGGCAGTCCGTCTTCGGCGGCAGCGCCTGGCAGCGCGTCCCCGACGGACAGTGGTACCTGCACCTCTTCGCCCCCGAGCAGCCCGACCTCAACTGGGCCAACGAGGAGGTCCGCGCCGACTTCCGGACCACCCTGCGGTTCTGGTCCGACCGCGGCGCCGACGGCTTCCGCGTCGACGTCGCCCACGCCCTCGCCAAGGACCTCGACGAACCCCTGCGCGACCTCGGCGCCCCCGAACTCAGCAGCGAGGCCGCGCTCACCGAGTTCGCCCCCGGCACCCACCCCTTCTACGACCGCGACGAGGTGCACGAGATCTACCGCGACTGGCGCAAGATCCTCGACGCCTACACCCCACCCCGCACCGCCGTCGCCGAGGCCTGGGTCCCCGGCGCCCGCCGCACCCTCTACGCCCGCCCCGACGAACTCGGCCAGGCGTTCAACTTCGAGTACCTCCAGGCGGCCTGGGACGCCGACGCGCTGCGCGCCCTGATCACCTCCTCCCTCGCCGACGCCCGCGCCGCCGGGGCCTCCGCCACCTGGGTGCTCTCCAACCACGACGTCGTCCGGCACGCCTCCCGCCTGATGCTGCCGCCCGGCACCGACGACAACGCCTGGCTGCTCTCCGGCGGCCACGCGCCCGAGGTCGACGAGGCGGCGGGCCTGCGCCGGGCCCGCGCCGCGACACTGCTGATGCTGGCGCTGCCCGGGTCGTCGTACCTCTACCAGGGCGAGGAACTCGGCCTCCCCGAGGTCGCGGACCTGCCCACCGAGGTGCTCCAGGACCCGATCTGGGAGCAGACCGGCCGGGTCCGCAAGGGCCGCGACGGCTGCCGGGTGCCGCTGCCGTGGACGACCAGCGGACCCTCGTACGGCTTCGGGCCCGGCGGCGCCTGGCTGCCGCAGCCGCGGTCGTTCGCGGCGTACGCCGTCGAGGCGCAGGACGGCGTCGACGGCTCGACCCTGGAGCTGTACCGCGCCGCGCTGAAACTGCGCCGCAAGCTCCTCGACGGCGAGACGCTGACCTGGGAGGACGACACCCCGCCCGGTGTCCTGCAGTTCACCCGCCACGACGGCTGGCGCTGCGTCACCAACCTGTCGGACACCGCCGTACCGCCGCCCGCGGGGGAGCTGCTGCTGAGCAGCGCGCCGTTGGCGGCGGGCGGGCTGATCGGGCCCGACACCACGGCGTGGCTGGCCTGAACCCCCCGCACCCGGCGCCTACGCCACCACCGCCAGCGTCTGCGGTGCCCGGGTCAGCGGGCGGGCGCCCGTCGCCGTGCAGGCCACGGTGGTCTCCAGGCGGGCGCCGAAGCGGCCGGGCAGGCCCAGGGACGGTACGACGGCCAGGCACATGCCCGTCAGCAGGGGCTGCGGCTCCTCCGCCGTCAGGTAGGGCGGCTCGTCGACCGTGATGCCGACGCCGTGGCCGGTGCAGGGGACGCGGTAGGCGCCGTACCCCGCCTCCTCGATGACCGTACGGGCCGCGCGGTCCACCTCCTGGCACGGCACCCCGGGCCGCACCGCCGCCACGGCGGCCCGGTGGGCGGCGCGGACCACCTCGTGCAGCTCGCGTTCCTGCGCGGTGGGCTCGCCCACGTGGACGGTCCGGGTGGCGTCGGAGCCGTAGCCGTCGCGCAGCCCGCCGAAGCCGAGGACGACCATGTCGCCGGGCCCGATGACCCGCTCCCCGGCGGTGTGCGCGGGGTCGGCGCCGTTGGGTCCGGAGCCCACCACGGTCACGTCGACCCGGCCGTACCCGTGCGCCCGCAGCCGCCGGGCCAGCTCGGCGGCCACCTCCGTCTCCGTGCGGCCGGTGAAGCGGGCGGCGAGGATCTCCTCGTACACGGCGTCCGAGGCCGCGCCCGCCGCGGCCATCCTGGCGACCTCGTGGGCGTCCTTCACCGCCCGCAGCAGCGGCAGTACGGCGTCCAGCGGCCGGAAGGTGGTGAGCGGCAGCGTCTCCCGCAGGGCCGTGAGGTGGGTCGCCCAGGTCACCTCGCAGACGCCGTAGTGGCCGCTGGGGCGGAGCAGTCCGGCCGCCGCGGAGTACGGGTTCTGGCCGTCGCGCCAGTCGGTGATCCGTACGGCGCCCGCGCCCGGGGACGCCTCCGCGGCGGCGCGTTCGGTCTCCGGGACGAGCAGCCGGGGCTCCGCCTCGGGGACGAGGAGGAGCAGCGTGAGACGGCCGGTGCCGGGCCGGGGCCGGTGACCGCAGAGCCGGACCAGGTCGGGACCGGCGGTCAGCAGCAGCCCGGCGAGCCCGGCCACGACGGCGTCGTGGGCGGCCCTCGCCATCCGGGCGGCGTAGTCCGCCTCGGTGAAGGCCGTGGTGTCGGAGGTGTCGGGGGTGGCAGTCGTGGCCATGTCCTCTCACCGGTCCCGCGTCCCGCGTCGCGTGTGCCGCGTCGCACGTCCCGCGTCGCATGTCCCGCGTCCCTCGTCAGTAGCGCACCGCCCGTGCCGTCCTCGCCGTCGCCCCGGCGGGCAGGTCGTGGGTGCTGCGGGCGGTGGCCGTGCCCGTCCCCCCGGCCGGTACGTCGGGGACGTTGACGACGACGGCGTCCTGGAACCCGCCGTCCGCGTCCGTGAAGTCGACCTGGACGGCGAAGGACTTCCGCGCGTCGGCGGTGTTCCGCACGGTGATCTCGACGGTGGTCCGGCCGTCGTCGTCCGTGGCCGGGGTGCCGAGCCGGACGTCGTCCTTGACGTCGATGCCCTCGCGGATCTCGTCCAACTGGCGTCCGGCCTCCGCGGTGGCCGACGCCCACAGGTCCCCGATGCCGGACGCGGCCGACTCCACGGCGGACGCGGCGTCGCTGACGGACCGGGCGGGGGTGTCCTCGTCGCCGCCGTCGCCGTCGCCTGAGCAGCCGGTCAGGGCCGGGCCCGCGAGGACCACGGCGGCCAGCGCGGCACCCGCGGCCCAGTGCCGTCCGTACGCCATGTCGCCTCCATCGCCGTCCCGTGCCGTGCCATACGTGTTCGGGTCCCGTCTCCAGTGAAGTCCCGCGCGCCCCCGGCCGCACCTCGGGGGACCCGTACGGCGGGCACGGGAGCGGTGTGCCCCGGAACGCCACCGTCCGCCGGTCGTTCACTCGCGCGCGGCATGGCGCGGGCATTCACGCTCAGGAACCGACTCCCTACGCTGTGATGGTCAGATGGACGGCAACGGGGGTCACATGGGTTACGGCTTCGGGCAGCGACGCGGCGGTCAGCTCCCCGTCGATCTCACCAGCTTCGTCGGCCGCGGCGAGGAACTCGCCCTGATCGACGCCGCGTTGGAGCGGTCGAGGCTGGTGACGCTGGTCGGCCCGGGCGGCGTGGGCAAGAGCCGGACGGCGCTGCGGGCGGCGGGCGCGCTCGCCGAGCGGGACCGGTTCGCGGACGGCGTGCGGCTGGTCGAGCTGTCGGCGCTGCACGACCCGGAGCTGGTCCCGGCGACGCTCGCGGGCGTCCTCGAACTGCCGGAGCAGTCGGGCATGACGTCGCTGGACGCGGTGGTGGAGCACCTGCGGGGCCGTGGGCTGCTGCTGGTCCTCGACACCTGCGAGCACCTGCTCGACGCCTGCGCCATGCTCTGCGACGTGCTGCTGCGCGAGGCGCCCGGGCTGAGCGTCCTCGCGACCAGCCGCCAGCCCCTCGACGTGCCCGGCGAGCACTGCGTGCCGCTGGCCCCGCTGCCCGGCGAGGACGCGGCCGAGCTGTTCCTCCAGCGGGCGGCGGCGGTCACCGGCGGGAGCGGGCCGACGGGCCCGGACCGGGACCGGGTGCTGGCCCTCGTCGACCGGCTCGACGGCATCCCGCTGGCCCTGGAGCTGGCGGCGGTGCGGCTGCGGGCGGTGCCGCTGGCGGAGCTGGTGGACCGGCTGGAGAGCCGCTTCGAGGTGCTCACCGGCGGCCGTCGCACCGTACTGACCCGGCACCAGACCCTCCGTACGGCCATCGACTGGTCGTACGACCTGTGCACCCCGCGCGAGCGGCTGCTGTGGGCGCGGCTGTCGGTGTTCGCGGGGTCGTTCGGGCTGACGGCGGCCGAGAGGGTGTGCGCGGACGGGGCGCTGTCGGCGGAGCAGGTGGTGGCCGCGCTGATCGGCCTGGTGGACAAGTCGGTCGTGCAGCGCGTCGGGGAGGACGGCGGCCGGGGCCGCTACCGGATGCTCGACACCATCCGCGAGTACGGCGCCGCCCGGCTGCCCGAGGAGACCGCCACCGCCGTACGCCGTCGGCACTTCGCCTACTACGAGGCGCTGGGCGCCCGCTTCTGGGACGGGCTGCTCACCGGCGCGCAGACCGGGCTGCACCGGGCGGTGCGGGAGGACGTCGCGGATCTGCGGGCGGCGCTGGAGCACGGCCTGTCGGCGCCGGAGACCGGGCCGGAGGCGCTCTGGCTGGCGGCGCGGCTCGGGCCGTACTGGCGGGCCGCGGGCACGATATCGGAGGGCCGGTACTGGCTCGCCAAGGGCCTGGAGCGCACCCCGCACGACTGTCCGCAGCGGGCGTGGGGCCTGTTCATGACCGGCGTGCTCGGCATCTGGACGGCCGACCTCACGGCGGCGGCGGAGAGCTTCCCCGAGGCGCGGGAGGTGGCGGCGCGGGTCGGGGAGCGGCGGGTGGAGATGTTCGCGGACGCCTATCTGGGCGCCCTGCGGGCCCTCGGCGGCGACATCGAGGGCGGTCTGGCGGACCTGGAGCGGGCCCGGCTGCGCATCGTCGCCGCCGCCGACGGCCTCGGCATCGCCGTCGTGCACTACGAGGGCGCCCTGCTGCGGGCGGTCCTCGGTGACCCGGCCGGTGCGCTGGAACTCTGCGAGATGGGCCTGGACCACCTCGCGGACACCGGCGAGCGCCAGTTGTACGCGTCCACGCTCGCCGTGCAGGGCATGGTCCGCTGGCTCTCCGGCGACCACGACGCCAGCACGGGGTCGTTCCGGCAGGCCCTGGAGGCGGCGAGCGAGGTCGGGGAGGTGCTGGTCGCGGCGCTGGCCTGCCTCGGCCTCGGCTGGGACGCGGCCCGGCGCGGGCGCCCGGCGCGGGCCTGCTGGCTGCTGGGGTACGCCGAGCACGCCCGGCGTCTCACGGGCGACCCGGTGGCGATGCTGCCGCGGCTGCTTGAGGAGCAGGAGGCGGCGCAGCGGGCGGTGCGGGAGGCCCTGGGTGACGCCGACTTCGAGCGGTGGCGGGAGGCGGGGGCGCGGATGTCGGGCCGACAGGTGCTGGACGCGGTCCGCGCCGAGGTCGACGAGCCGACCCCCGGGACCACCGCCCAGGTGCCGCCGCCCGCCGGGCCGCCGCCCGCCCGGTCGCGGACGGTGGCGAGTCTGACCCGGCGGGAGCGGGAGGTCGCCACGCTGGTCAGGAGCGGGCTGTCCAACCGGGAGATCGCGGAGCGTCTTGTCATCTCCAAGCGCACGGTGGACGCCCACGTGGAGCACATCCTCGCCAAGCTGGGCATCGGCTCCCGCACGGAGATACCGGTGGTGGCGGGGCCGTAGTACCTACGTGTGCCCGGGCGTACGGAGAGAGGGGCGGTCGTACGGAGTTAGGTGTACGCATCTCCGCCGCGTCGCCCCCCACGCCCCGCCCCGGCACGGCAGGCTGGTGCCGCCGTCGGTGGGAGCCCGGGGGCCTGCCGGGCGCCGACAGCCGGTGTATCCCCCACGGTTGTCATGGCACGGCGCCCGCCCGCCGCCCCCGCGCCTCCCCCGGCGGCACTCCGGCGGGGGCTGCCCTGGTCGGCGGGGCAGCCCCCATCCCCCGCTCCTGCGTGACGCAGGTCACGCGGCAAAATCGGACCCGGACATTCCGGGCCGGGTTGCGGTTCCCGCACCCCCGCGACCGCGTAAGTGACCTTGCACCAACAGGCGACAGCCGCCCCATCCCGTGAATTCCACGGTAATTGGACGCGCCAACCCGGCGAATATAAGGTGAGCCCGCACCGCGATCGGCACCCGTCCCATGGAAATCGCAGCATTTACTGTCCCGTGTCATGACACACACGGCGATACGGCCACCCCAGGCCGACGGCAGCACCCAGGACGTGCGGGGCAAGGGCCTCGGTGGCAACTCCGTCGGTCTGCTCGGCAGCGCGGTCATCGGTGTGTCCACCGTCGCCCCCGTCTACTGCCTCACCTCCACGCTCGGCTCCACCGCGGGCGAGGTCGGCCTCCAGATGCCCGCCGTCTTCCTCGCGGGCTTCCTGCCGATGCTGCTGGTGGCCTTCGCCTACCGGGAGCTGAACCGGGCCGTGCCCGACTGCGGCACCTCGTTCACCTGGACGGTGAAGGCGTTCGGCCCGCACGTCGGCTGGATGTGCGGCTGGGGACTGGTCATCGCCACGGTGATCGTGCTGTCGAACCTGGCGGGCGTGGCGACGTCGTACTTCTGGCTGCTGGCCGGTGAGGTGACCGGCAGCGAGTCGGTCGCGGCCCTCGACGGCAACAAGGCCGCGCACATCGCCACCTGCCTCCTCCTCATCGCGGCGGCGACGGCGATCAGCTACCGCGGCATGACGACGACGAAGGGCGTGCAGTACGCGCTCGTCGGCCTCCAGCTCCTGGTCCTCGCCGTGTTCGTCGCGATGGCCGTGAACAAGGCGAGCGGCCCGGACGCCGTGCTCCCCGGCGGCGTGGACTTCTCCTGGTCCTGGCTGAACCCCTTCGAGGTGGACTCGTTCGCGGCGTTCACGGCGGGCCTCTCCCTCTCGATCTTCATGTACTGGGGCTGGGACACCTGCCTCACCACCAACGAGGAGACGATCGGCAGCGACCGCACCCCCGGCCGCGCCGCGCTCGTCGCGATGGTCGTGCTGGTCGGCTCCTACCTGCTGACCGGCGTCGCCGCCCAGATGGCCGTCGGCACCGGGACCGAGGGCCTGGGCCTCGCCAACCCGGAGACCTCCGACAACGTCTTCGCCGCCCTCGCGGGCCCCGTGATGGGCGACACCCTCGGCATCCTGCTCTTCGTCGCCGTCCTCGCCTCGGCCGCGGCCAGCCTCCAGACGACGTTCATCCCGGTGGCGCGCACGGTCCTCGCCATGTCGACGTACGAGGCGCTGCCGCCGTCGTACGCCCGCGTCCACGAGCGCTTCAGGACCCCCGGCCGGGCCACGGTCGCGGCGGGCGTCGCGACCGGCGTCTTCTACACCGTGATGACCCTGGTCAGCGAGCACGTCCTGATCGACACGATCTACGCGCTCGGCCTGATGATCTGCTTCTACTACGCGCTGACCGCCTTCGCCTGCGCCTGGTACTTCCGCGCCGAGCTGACCCGCTCCCCGCGCGACACCCTCTTCAAGGGCGTCTTCCCGGTCCTCGGCGGCATCCTGCTCACCGCCGTCTTCGGCAAGACCCTGTACGACATGTGGGACCCGGCCTACGGCAGCGGCTCCGCCGTCCTCGGCGTCGGCTCGGTCTTCGTCATCGGCGTCGGGCTGCTGCTGCTCGGCGTGGTCCTGATGGTGGCGATGCGGCGGCGCAGCCCGGCGTTCTTCCGCAGCGAGGTGCTGACGACGGGGACGCCGGCGCTGGTGGTGGAGGACTGACGGGAGCCTCTGGCTACCCGAGGACGAAGGGCAGCCGGTCCGCGAGCCCGGGGCCCAGCGCGGCCCGCTCCTCCTCGGTGGGCGCCCGCCGCCCGGTCCCGACGAGCAGGGCGTCCCGGTCGCTGAAGGAGCCGGGGAACGGGGCACCGGCGATCTCCTCGACCACCGCACGCGTCCGGGCCAGCCCCGCCGGCCCGGCCCGGCAAGGCCGGTCAGGTGGGCGACCAGATCGAGGTGGTGCAGGGTCCACTCGACGACGTACGCGGACAGGTAGTCCCCGGCGGTGAGGACCTGCCCCTTGGTCGCGACCCGCAGTGCCGGGTCGGCGAGGCGGGCGGCGCGACCGGCGGCGGAGTCGACGTCGTCGAGGTGGAACCTGAGCAGCCCCGGTTCCTGGTAGGCGGCGGCCAGCCGCACGGTGAGGGCGTCCAGCGGATCGTCGCCGGAGGGCGGGGCGTGGGACACCTCCCAGTAGGTCACCGCGTTGTGGGTGGGCGCCGCGCTGGTCGGGGTGGCCAGGGTGATGAGCACGTCCTGCGCGTCGATGACGAGGTGGCACACCAGGTCCCGCACCAGCCAGCCCGCGCAGCCGGAGGGCCGCGCGAAGTCGGCGTCGGGGACCCGCTCCACGGCGGCGAGCAGCTCGGCCCAGGCGGAGGAGAAGAGACCGTCGTCCATGCGGGGCAGGCTACCGAGGCCGTCCCGTGTGTGCGTGCCGTCAGACCGGCGGCTGGGCGGGGGCGGGTCCGAGGGTGGTGTGTCCGGGGGCGGTGCGGTGCCCGAGGCCGGTGCGGTAGGCGTCCAGGGCCGCCTCCACCCGCCCCGTGCGCCGGAACAGGTCGCCCAGCAGTCGGCACAGGTCGGCGAGGTCGGCGGCGGCGCCCGCGCGTTCCAGGAGGCTGAGGGCGCGGACGTAGTGCTCCTCGGCGGACTCGGTGTCGCGGGCGTCCTCCGCGATGATGCCGAGGAGGCGGTGCGCGGCGGCGGAGTGCAGGGCGCCGCGCTCCGGGCTGAGGTCGGTGAGGACCTCGTGCAGCAGGGCGGCGGCCTCCTCGGACTTGCCGCGCCGGTGCAGGACGTCGGCGAGTTCGACGGTGGCCTGGCTGTGGTAGAGGGCGGCGCGCTTGGCGGAGAGCATCCGGCGGGCCTCGCGCAGCTCCGTCTCGGCGCGCTCGTAGGCGCCGTTCTGGGCGTGCAGATAGCCGCGCATCCAGTGGCAGTTGGCGAGTTCGGTCCGTATCTGGAGGCGCCGGTACAGCTCGGACGCCTTGGCGAGGGAGGCGTCGGCCTCGTCGGTGCGGCCCTCGGCGATCATCGTGCGGGCGACGGAGCGGTGCATCCGGGCGACGAGCGCGAGGTCCCCGGACTGCGGGGCGAGCGCGAGGGCCAGCTCGGCGGCCTGGGCGGCGCGGGCGTGGGCGCCCATGTCCATGTACGGGGCGATGACGCCGCTGTAGAGCAGCAGGAGCGCGTCGGGATCGTGCATCCCGGTGCGGTTCAGCTCGTCGAGGGTCGACTCGAACAGGTAACAGGAGTACCGCAGCTCACCGGCGAGGTAGTGGGCGACGGCGCGGCCACGCCGGGCGGGGACGCGGGCGGGCAGCGGGGCGTCCTCGCCGAGCGCGTCCTCGGCCTCGGCGAACCGGCGCTGGGCGGTCTCCAGGTCGCCGGTCTCCAGGGCGCACTCCCCGAGCCCGAGCAGCGCGTCGGCCCGCTCGGCGGTCAGCCCGTGCCGCTCGGCGTCCGCGAGCAGCTTGGCGAACTCGGCGGCGGCGGTCTCGCTCTCGCCGGTGGCGAGGGTGCGCTGCGCGCCGGTGAGCCGCAGCCGCAGCTCGGTGGCGAACCCGGTGGGCCGCCCGGTGGCCAGCTCCTCGTACCCGACGCCCAGCCGCTGGGCGATGTGCCGCAGCGCGGGTTCGGAGGGCCGGACGCGACCGGCCTCCAGGGTGGAGATGTAGGCGGGGGTGTAGGCGGGCTCGGCCAACTGCCGCTGAGTCAGCCCGAGTTCCGTCCGCAGTTGCTGCACCCTACGCCCGATGATCTCCGGGTCGTCACGCTCGGCCATGCGGTAAGGATGCCAGTAAGCCGACTTACGCCGACCGTTTTACTTGAACTCCCCAAGCATCTCTTGCGGTTGACGGGCGGAGCCCCTACGTTAAGCGACACGTTAAACCCGCTTAATCACCTGCTGTCACCCCCCGCTGCCGTCGCCGTGCGAGGTCCCCGTGCTCCGACACCTACTCGCCCGCCACGCCCGCCCGGTCACCGCCGCCCTCCTGGCGGTCACGGCCCTGATGACCGCGGCGAACGCCCTGCCGTTGCGCTGAGCCTGTCCCCGGGCCCGTCGCGTGGGCCAAGATGCCGCGCATGGCTGGTTCGGGGGACGCGTGGTGGCGGCTGGTGCGTGGGGTCGTGGTCGGACTCTCACTCGTCGCTGGGGGCGCGATCGGGGCGTGGGTGGTCGCGGCCGGGGTGAGCGGGACGCCGGTCGCGGTGGTGGCGGTGGTCCTCCTCGTGGGGAGCGTCGTGGTCCTCGCTTCGCGCGGGGGCAGGGCGGGACATCAGCGCACCGCTTCCGTCGACGTTCTCGCGCGGCGGGTCGAGGAGGTCGAGGCCGGGCGGCTGCGGCGGCTGGGGGAGTTGCTGATCCCGGGGCTCAACGGTGACCTCGTGCGCCGGTACCGGGAGGTGCGGGGTCGGCGGGCCGTCATCCTCGGTGCCCCGGGGTCGGGACGGTCGACCGCCGCGTGCAGGCTGGTGCTCGGGCTGGTCGCCGCGCGGGCGGTGGAGGACGAGGGGCCCGTGCCGGTGCTGGTGTCACTCGCCTCGTGGGACCCGGCGGCAAGGGAGGGCGTCGAGGAGTGGTTCGTCGCGCGGGTCGTCGACCGGTACGAGACCGACCCGGCCACCGTTCGGGAGCTGCTCGGCAACGGGCTGGTCATCCCCGTACTAGACGGGCTCGACGAGCTGCCCGCCTCGCGTCGGGCCGCCGCCGTCCGGCTGCTGCTGCGGTGGCTCGACGGGCTGCCCCGGTCCGTGCTGACCTGCACCGACACCCTCCACGAGGAGCTGGTCGGTCAGCTCGACCAGCCCTTGGGGACGCCGCTGCCGTTGCTGCCCCTCACCCCCGACGCCGTCGCCGAATACCTGCGCCAGGTCGGCGGGGAGCTGTGGGAGCCGGTCGTACGCGCCGTCGAGGCCGAGCCGGACGGGCCGTTGGCCGAGGCGTTCTCCTCCCCCTGGCTCCTCGCCCACGCCGTCAGCGGCTACGGCGCCTCCCGGCACCGGCGCCCCGAGGAGCTGGCCGATCGCGCCGCCCTGCCCGACGCCGCGGCGGTCCGGGACCGCGTGCTGAACACCTCCGACCCGACGGCGACCATCGACGGACCGAGCGGTACGGACCGCAGGCGCCGCCTGGTGCTGCTCACCGACGCCATGGGGGACGAGGACGACGGGCTGCTGCTGTGGTGGCGGCTGGCCGAGCGGCACTGGTCGTGGCGGACGACGGCGCTGGTGGGCTCCGTACTGCTGGGGCTGCCGCTGGTGGCCGTCGCCCAGGTCAGCCGGGAACAGGGCATCCGGGTGCTGCTCGTCTTCCTGTTCGTCGCGATCGTGACCGCGGTACCCCTGCTGCTGCCCGACCAGGGTGAACCGCCCCACCTCAACCGGCCCCTGCGGCTGTGGCGGCCCCGCGACGGCAACCGCTGGCGGCGCGCTGGCGCCGCGCTGGCCGGGGGGCTGTCGGGGCTGGCCTTCGCGGTGCCGCCGCTGATCTCCGACGAGCACCAGAGCTACCAGCCCCTGGATGCCTCCGCCCTCAACCTCGTCACGCTGACCGCCGCCTTCCTCGCGGGGGCGTCCATCACCCTGGTGACGAGAGGGCTCGCCCCACCAGTGTTCTACGGACAGGCCGGGGACCTGCGCTCCGATCTGCGTGCCGCCCTCGTCGTCGCCAGCGTGGTCACCGTCGTCTTCCTGATCTGCGTGGTCCACTACACCGGCTTCGCCTCCTCGGTCCCGTACACCTGGACACCGTCGGCCGCCGTGGCCGTACCGGCGGCGGGTGTCTTCGGCGCGACGCTGCTGCTCGGCAGCGCCTGGGGGCGCTACCGCCTCACCCATCTGACCCTCTGCCTCCAAGGTGAACTGCCGCTGCGGCTCGGCCGCTTCCTCGCCGAGGCCCAGCGGCAGGGGCTGCTCGTGCCCGCCGACGGGTTCGGCCGCGGCTGCTACGCCTTCCGCAACGACCTCGTCCGGCAGGCCCTCGCCGCCCGCGGCACCCACCGGCGCGACCACGTCCGCGCCGTCGTGCGCTTCCGGCACGAGATCCGCGCCGAGGCGCTCGCCCTGCCGGAGTCCGTCGCCTACCTGTCCTACGTCTCCGACGACGACCCGGAGGCGTACGAGCGGGAGAAGGACCGCGTCGCCGACCTCGTCGACACCCTGGTCGCCGAGGAGCCGCGGGCCGTCGCGGACCCCGCCCGCGGCGCCTACGAGCGCTACCGGCGCGCCCGCGACCGGCTGGCGGACGCCGTGCGGATGCCCCCGTGGGCGGGGCCCTGGCTGACCCGGGTCTACGCGGGCGTGGCGTTGGTGACCGGCAGCGTCAGCCTCTGGGCCGGACAGATCCTGACCGGCGTGGAGACGGTGAGGGACGAGACCGCGGTCATCGGGCTCCTGATCGGCGTGACCGTGATCGTCACCTCCCTGGACCTGCCGGGCCTGGTGCTGTCCACGCCCGTCGCCGGGTACTTCACCGCCGTCGTCGTCTACAGCTCCTGGATCCTGCTCTTCGCCCCCCTCATCCCCGGCTCCCGCGTCACCCCCGTCGCCGTCACCGCCGTCACCCTCACCTTCGTCTCCCTCCTCCTCTACCTCTACGCCCGCCCGCACGCCGCCCGCGCCCGTGCCGTCCGGCAGGACGACCCCGGGGAGTGGCCCGAGCCGCCGCCGTCCCGTTCCCGGCACCGGGACGCCGCGCTGCAGGCCCGGCAGGACTGGCTCACGACCGTCGCGCGGGACGGGGTCATGCCGCAGATCCGCGGTGGGCTGCGGCTGGGGGAGGAGAGCGGGCCGACGCCCGCGCTGCCCGCGATCGACCCGTCCCGGCTGACCGGCACCCACCGCGCCGACCAGTTCGTCCAGTCCGGCGCCGCCGACGAGATCGAGTACCAGCTCGGCAGGATGGACAGCGCCAGCATCGGTGTGAGCGGGCCGCGCGGCGCGGGCAAGTCCGGGCTGATGCAGTGGTTCTGCACGCCGGGGCCGCACTCCTCCCCCGACGACCTGCTCGTCCTCGTCCCGGCGCCGACCTCCTACGACCCCCGCGAGTTCCTCATCCACCTGTTCGCCGAGGTGTGCCGCCGCATCACCGGGGACGGGCCGGGCGACGACGGGCGTCCCGGGCCCGTGCCCGGCGGCCCGGGGCGGGCCGTGGTGCACCGGGTCGGCGCCCTGCTCACCACCGTCGCGGGTGTCCTCACCGTCCTCGCCACCCTGCTGTGGCCGCACCTCACGGCGGCCGGTCGGGCGGCGACCAGCGACCCGGCGCGGCTGGTGACCGGCGCCGGTGTGGCCCTCATCGTCACCGGCACCCTCTGGTCCCTGCTGCTGCCGGTCCGCGCCGCCCGCCACCCCGCGGGCGGCACCCAGGCCGGTGCCGAGGCCGCCGCGGCCCAGCACCTGCGCGCCCTGCACTACCAGCTCATGGTGATGAGCAGCCGCAGCGCCCAGCTCGCGCTGCCCGGCGGGCTCGGCGTCCAGCTCGCCGGGGGCACGCAGGTCCAGCACACCCAGCAGGTGCTGACGTACCCGGAACTCGTCAGCCGGTTCCGGGCGTTGCTCGACCAGGTGGCGTTGGAGCGGCGGGCGCTGGGCGGGCGGGTCGTCCTCGGGATAGACGAACTCGACAAGCTCGGCAGCGCCCAGGAGACGGAGCGGTTCCTCAACGACCTCAAGGTCGTCTTCGGCGTCCGCGGCTGCCACTTCCTCGTCGCCGTCTCCGAGGACGCGCTGACCGCGTTCGGGCGGCACGTCCTCGACGTCCGCACCGTCTTCGACAGCGCCTTCGACCGGGTGGTCGCCGTCCGGCCGCTCCGCCTCGACCAGTCCCGCGAGCTGCTGCGGCGGCGCGGCGTGTGGCTGCCCGAGCCCTACCTCGCGCTGTGCCAGGTGCTGTCCGGCGGGCTGCCGCGCGAACTGCTGCGCACGGTGATGAGCCTGGCCACCGCGCGTGCCCTGCGCGGCACCACCGACCTGCCGACCCTCACCCGCGGGCTGCTGGAGGACGACGCCCGCTCCGTGCTCTCCGCGCAGACCCGGTACGCCGCCACCCTCGGGGGCGACCTCGCCCCGGTCGCCACCCGCTGGATCGCCGCCGTCTCCCAGGCGCCGGTCACGGCGGCCGAGTGGCAACGGCTCGCGCACGACGCGCCGTTCATCGATCCCGACCAGTACGACACCGCGCACGCCGTCACCCAGGTCCGCGCCTATCTGGCGCTGGGCACCGTGCTGCTGGGCGCCGATGCGCTGACCGGCCCCCAGGTCGACCTGCTCACCACCGCCCGCGCCAAGCTCGCCACCGAACCGGAGGCGTCCCTGGCGGCGGTGGAGCGCTACCGGCGCTGGTCCTGAAGCTGCCGCAACTGCCGTCGTACGTGGTCCAGGGCGCCCTTGCGGCTGCCCGGCACCCGGCCCCGCAACTCCGCGAGCGCCGGGCCCAGTTCGCGGGCGTGCGCCGGGTCGGTGACGCGTCCCCACTGGTGGTGGGCGCGGTCGACGGCCGTCTCCACGGCGGGCGCGTCCGGGGCCTGCCCGGCGGCGAGCCGGGCGGTGGCCACCGTCAGCCAGGTACGGCAGCTACGGGCCGCGTCGCCCGCGAACATCGCCAGGTCCGCCCGGACCTCCGTCCAGTGCAGCACCTCCTCCGCGCCGGGTCCGTGCGCCCGTACGGCGGCCTGCTCGCAGCGCGCCGCGAGCGCGTCGGCGTCCGCGTGCCGCCCGGCCCGCACGGCGGCGCTGATCGCGGCGTGCGGGTCGGCGGGCAGCGGCGGCGCGCTGGCCAGCGGCAGGCAGGCGGCGAAGTCCGGCTCGTCCGCCAGCCGGGACAGCGCCTGCTGGTGCAACTGCTCCACCGGCGGGCGGTGACCACTGCGGAGGATGGTGGCGACGGCCCGCATGTACGACGGTGGCGCGGGCGTACGGCGGTGCGGCGGGGGCGGCGCGACACGACCGTAGACGGCGGTGTGCGGGCCGCAGTCGAGCGGCGCGGGCCGCCCAGAGCCGTGGGAGTCGAGCGGCGCGGCCCGCCCAGGACCCCAGGGCGCCGCGCTGCGCAGCAGTTCCCACGCGTCCGCGTCCGCGTGCAGGTCGGCGACGAGCGTCGTCGTGCCCGGCGCGCGCAGCCGGAGTTCCTCCCGGAACCACGGCCAGGGGAACGCCGTATAGCGGACCGTCGGCGGTGTGGTGCGGGCCAGCGCCAGGTGCGGCAGGCGCTGGCGGCGGTCGAGGTGGAGCTGCCCGGTGACGAACACGGTCAGCGGGCCCGGCGCGGCGGCGGCCGCCCGCAGCCGGGTGAGGACGGCCTGCGGCTCCAGCGGGTCGGCCAGCTCGACGACGTTCGCGGTGTCCGCCCCGGCCAGCACCCCGGGCGCCACCGCCGCCAGCACGGGAAGCACCGACGCGGCGTCCACCAGCCGCCCCCGGCCCACCGGCGCGGCGGCGATCAGCAGCACGGTTCCCGGCATGGTCCCCTCCCCCTGTCGATTCCCCCTGTCGATCACCTACAGCAGCACGGTAACCGGTGCGCCCGTCAGCCGGGACGGCGGCGGACCGCGAACACCGTGGTGTCGTCGGCGAGATGACCGCCGGTGTGCCGCAGTGTGCCGTCCCGTACGAAGGTCACCAACCGGCGCGGACGGGCCACCCGGGGGTCGGCGGCGACGGCCCGCGCGACCTCCTCGGCCAGCGGGTAGAAGACGTCGCCCCCGTCCCGGGCCTCGGTCACCCCGTCCGTCGTCAGCAGCAGCGTCTCCGTGGCGGTGACCCGCACCCGCCGCACCGGAGGCGCCGGGCCGCCGCCGAGGAGGTCGCAGAGACCGAGCGGCAGCCCGTGCCCCGGCGGCAGGGGCCGTACCGTCCCGTCGTCCCCGACGACCAGCGGCGGGTCGTGGCCGAAGTTGACGACGTCCACGGCGTCGACGTCGTCCGGGGGGCTGGGCGGGAAGTCCAGCAGCACCGCCGTGGCGAACCGGTCGCCGTCCGGGTAGCCGAGGGCGGTCATGTGGTCGCGGTGCCGCCGCATCCGCACCTCCAGGCGCCCGGCGACCGTCGTGAGGTCGGGCTCGTGGTACGCCGCCTCCCGGAACGTGCCCAGCAGCGCGGCGGCCGTCTCCACCGCGCGCAGCCCCTTGCCCTGCACGTCGCCGACGAGGACGCGGGTGCCGTGCGGGCCGGGCTGGATGTCGTAGAAGTCGCCGCCCACCCGGGCGTCGGTGTCGGCGGCGAGGTAGACCGCCGCGTGGTCGAGGCCGCCCCAGACCGGCGGCAGCGGACGCAGCACCGTACGGCGGATCGTGTCGGTGATGTCGGCCATGTGCACGACCCGGGCCTCCCCGCGCACCCGCACCACGCACGCCGACGTCGCCAGCGCCCCGCCGAGCGCGGCGAGCACCAGGTCGGCGGCACCGGCCTGGTGCTGCGGCGGCAGACTGCTGTCCACGGCGACGTACGTCAGCGGCGACAGGACCGCGAAGACGACCGTCCCCCACACCCCGCAGATCGCGGCGGCGATCCCCGGCACCAGCACCAGCCAGGAGATCATCCGGAAGCTGGCGGTGGTGTTCAGGTCGACCGTCACGATGGCCACGAGCAGCGCCAGCGGCGGCACCCAGGCCACGCTGCGCCCGCGCACGCGCAGCAGTTGCTGGCGACGCAGGGAGTCCCGCCGCCCGGCGTGCGGGTACCGGTCCAGCAGGCCCTGACCCCCGCCGCTCCCGCTCACGGGCCTGGGACTGGTCATGCACCTCAGCGAAGCACGGGGGCGCGCGCCCCGCATCCGGTCCCGACTTGCCGGTGGCTGTCGGCAGGTGTGCCCTGGAAGCCGGGGGCAACCCGGGGTGTGCACAGGAAGGAGTGCTCCCATGGCGCACGCGGCACCCAGGTCCGGACGGCTGACGCCCGGCAAGCGCGACCGGAAACCCGACACGGACGGCTCCCCGCGGGTCTCCACCGACGTCTTCAGCGAGCGCACCCACCTGGTCGTCCGGTGGGTCCTGCCCGTCCTCGCGGGCCTGGTCGTCGGCTACTGGGCGGCGGCCAACCGGCGCTCCGGCGGCCCCGTCACCGGCTGGAACCTGCTGTTCGGCTTCACCACCGCGCTCGCGTTCATGGTGCTGTGCGTGGCCGTGCGCGTCGCGGCCTCCCGGATGAAACGCGAACTGCACGCGCTGACCTGGGCGGTCTTCCTCGGCGGCACGTTCGGCTTCGTGTACGCGCAGACGGACAAGACCGCGCTGCGGTCGGCCGTCATGGCGGCGGCGGTCGGCGCGGTGGTCTTCGCGGTGCTGTTCTACCGCTACTACACGCACGAGGACGCGGAGGGGCACCGGGTGCCCTGACCCGCTCGGGAAGCCGCCCAGGGAGCGGTGCGCGGGTCCCGGCCGGTCGGGCCGGGACCCGCGCTCTCCCTCATCCCTCCACTCACCGGGCGCCGGAGACCCACCGGTTTCCGGCCACCCGACGAGGTCGGTGGCGTCGCCCCCCGGCACCGTCGCCCCCCGGCACCGCGCTCCCCCACGACCAGGAAACACCCGTTCGGGTGAAGCCTCCACCGGAGCGCGGAAACCCCAGGTGGGGCGTGCGGGCGGGGCGCGCCACCCCCCATTCGCACCGCTCCGCTGGCCCCGCCCGCCGCCCGGCACTTGCCTGAGGGGATGCCGGTACGTCTGCGCAACGCCCTGTCCGCCGTCCTCATCACGGTGTCCTGTCTCCTCGCCCCGTTCGGCACGCTGGCCGCCTGGGCCGCGTACGGCCTCGCCGACACCGGCCGCTATGTGCGCGCGATGGCGCCGCTGGCCAGCGACCCGGCGGTGCGGGCGGCGGTCGCGGACACCCTCGGCGGCGGCATCGAGCGGCGCGTCGACCTCGGCCCCATGGCGCCCCTCGTCCAGGACGCGGTGCGTTCCTTCACCCACACCGACGCCTACCGAGCGGGCTGGGACGCGGCGAACCGCGCCACCCACGCCGCGGTGCTGGACGCCGTACGCGACGAGCGCGGCGGACGGCCCGTCACCGTGGACCTCGCCCCGGTCGCCGACCGGGTGCGGCGCCAGCTCGTCCACGACGGACTGCCGCTGGCCGACCGCGTCCCGGTCACGCACACCCGGGTCGCCGTGCTCCCGGCGCGGGACGTGGGGCGGCTGCGGAAGGGGTACGACGTGCTGGAGGTCGCCGCGGTCTGGCTGCCGACGGCGGCGGTCGTGCTCGCCCTCGCCGGGATCGCGCTGGCCGCCTGCCGCCGCCGCGCGGTCACCGCGACCGGCCTCGGCACGGCGCTCGGCGGCGCGCTGCTCGGCGTGGCGGTCGCGGTGGGCCGCCACCTCACCGTCGCCGGGGTCGCGGACGAGCTGCACCGCCCGGCCGCGGGCGCGGTCTACGACGCCCTGACCGCCACGCTCCGTACGACGTCCTGGCTGCTCCTCGCGCTGGGCCTGACGGCGGCCCTCACCGCGTGGCTCACCCGCTTCGCCGCCGTACGGAACCTGCCGCACCGCCTCCGCGGGCGCCCGGCGGCACCAGCGCCCACACCCGCCCCAGAGGCATCACAGGCCCAAGCCTGACCCGGGAACCGGCCCCCTTCACGCCGCGGCCGAACCCGCCAGCGCGGCGAGCGTCCCCAGCGCCCGCGCCAGCTCCTCCTCCCCGGCCGACGCGAGGCCGAGCCGGACCGCGTCCGGGGTGCGGTGCGGGTCCACGGCGAAGGCGGGGCCCGGGGTGACGGCGATGCCCCGGCGGGCCGCGGCGGCGGCGAAGGTGTCGGCCCGCCACGGCGACGGCAGCTCCCACCAGGCGTAATAGGCGCGCGGGTCGGTCCGCAGCGCCCCGACTCCGGCCAGCGCCCGCGCCACCAGTCGCTGCCGCCGGGCCGCGTCCGCCCGCTTGGCCGCCACCAGCCGCGCGACGGTCCCGTCCGCCGTCCACCGCACGGCCGCCTCCAGCGCGAACCGCCCCGCGCTCCACCCACCGGAGCGGATCGCCGCGGCCACGGCGTCGACCCGGTCCTCCGGTACGACGAGGAAGCCCACGGTGAGTCCCGGCGCGACGCGCTTGGAGAGCCCGTCGACGAGGTGGGTGAGGCCGGGCGCGTACCGGGCGAACGGCGCGGGCCCGTCGTCGTACAGGAAGGACCAGATGCGGTCCTCGACGACGGGCAGCCCCAACCCCTCCACCACCTCCGCGAGGTCCCGCCGCCGCCCCTCGCCCATCGTCACCGACGTCGGGTTGTGCAGCGTGGGCTGGAGGTAGAGCGCGGAGAGGGCGGCGGCCCGGTGGACGGCGACCAGGGCGTCCGGACGCATCCCGCCCCCGTCCATGGCGACCGGCACCAGCGTCACCCCCAGCCGCCCGGCGATCTCCTTGACCAGCGGGTACGTCAGCTCGTCCACGCCGACCCGGCCACCGGGCCTGACCAGCGAGGCGAGCGCGGCGGCGATGGCCTGCCGGGCGTTGCCGGTGAACAGCACCCGCGCCGGGTCGGGCACGCCGAGCAGCCCGGCGGCGGCCTCCCGCGCGGCACCGGTACCGGTGGCGGCGGCGGGCCGCAGCGCCTCGGTGAGGACGTCGGGGCGCAGCAGCGGCGCGAGGGCGGGCGCGAGCAGCGCCGACTGCCCCGGCACGGAGGGGTAGTTGAGCTGGAGGTCCACCGGCACGGGCGTGCCCGCCGGTTCGACGAGCGACCGCCCGTCCCCCGCCGCGTCCCGATGGGCCCGGACGAAGGTGCCCCGGCCGACCTCCCCGACGACGAGCCCGCGCCGCACGAGTTCGCCGTACACCCGCTCCGCGGTGGACGCGGCGATCCCGTGCCGCCGGGCGAAGGCCCGCTGCGGGGGCAGCCGCTGGCCGGGGCTGAGCCGTCCGGAGGCGATGTCGGCGGCGATGCGGTCCGCGATCCGCAGGTAGTCGCGCACAGGACCCCTCCCGAATGGATTGCACCGAGGACAAAGATTTTATTGCCCCGAGGAGAGGTCTGTTCCTAAGGTCGCTCCCATGACCCCGTTCCTCGCATACGACGACAAAGGCGACGCATCCGCCCTCCCCCTGCTCCTCATCCACGGCCACCCCTTCGACCGCACGATGTGGGCGCCGCAGATCGCCGCCTTCGCCCCCGAGCGCCGGGTCATCGCCCCCGACCTGCGCGGCTACGGCGCCTCCCCGGTCACCCCCGGTGTCACGCCGCTCTCCCGCTTCGCGGCCGACGTCGAGGAGTTGCTGGACGCCCTGGCGGTCGACGGCTTCGTCCTCGCCGGTCTGTCGATGGGCGGCCAGATCGCGATGGAGTGCGTCGCCCGCCTCGGGGACCGCGTCCGCGGCCTGGTCCTCGCCGACACCTTCGCCGCCCCGGAGACCGAGCAGGGCAAGCGCGCCCGCAACGCCCTGGCCGACCGCCTGCTGCGCGAGGGGATGCGCGGGTACGCCGACGAGGTGCTCGACAAGATGGTCGCGCCGTACGCCGACCCGGCCGTCCGCGCGCACGTGCACCGCATGATGACGGCCACCCCGCCCGAGGGCGCCGCCGCCGCGCTCCGGGGCCGCGCCGAACGCCCCGACTACCGCCCGCTGCTGCCCCGTGTCGAGGTCCCGGCCCTGGTCGTCGTGGGCGCCGACGACGCGTACACGCCGGTCTCCGACGCCGAGTCCCTGCACGCGGCGCTCCCGCACTCCACCCTGCACGTCGTCGAGGGCGCCGCGCACATGCCGAACCTGGAACGCCCGGCGGAGTTCAACGCGGTACTGGGGACGTTCCTGACGGCGCTGGACGGCTGAACAACCCGCGCCGCGCGCCCGCCGTCTTCGGGGGAGGATGCGGGTGGCGGTGGACGGAGGCGGGTACGGACGTGCGGCGGCGGTGGGCGGGATGGAGCGCGGGGACGCTGTTCGCCGGGGTGAGCGTGGTCGTCGGCTGCCGGATGGCGGACACGGACGCGATCACGCCGGTGGCGCAGTTGCTGTCCTTCCTGCCGTGGCTGCTGGCGCCGGTGGCGGCCGGGCTGCTGCTCGCGCTGGTCGCGCGGTGGTGGGTGGGGGCGGTGTGGGGGATCGTCGTCCTCGGCCTGCTGGCGTGGTTCATCGAGCCGTACGGCAAGACGGTCTCGCCCACGGGCGCGCCGGTGGCCTCGTTCCGGGTGCTGACGGCGAACGTGGAGTTCGGGCGGGCCACGGAGGCGCTGGTCGGGACGGTACGGACGCACCGGCCGGACGTCGTCTTCGTACCGGAGTGCGAGGACACCTGCGACGCGCGGCTCGCCGAGGCCCTCGACGCGGACTACCCCTACCGGCAGGCCGTCGCGGGCGGTGGCTCCGACGGTTCGGTGCTGCTCAGCCGGTTCCCGCTGCGGGGCACGCCCGGCGTCGCCGGTGACCTGGGGATGCCGGGCGCGGTCGCCCAGGTGCGCGGGCACTCGGTACGGCTCCAGCTCGCGCATCCGATGCCGCCGCTGCCGGGGCACCTGGACCGCTGGCGGCGCGACCTGGCCGCCCTGCGCGACTTCGCCGCCGACAGCGGGGACGTCCCGGTGATCCTCGCCGGGGACTTCAACGCCTCCCAGGACCACGCGGCCTTCCGCCGACTGATCGACACCGGCCTGTACGACGCCGCCCGGCTCGCGGGCGCCGACCGGGTGCCGACCTGGCCCGCGCGGACGGCACCGGCGTTCGGGGTGCAGATCGACCACGTGCTCGTCAGCCGGGACTTCTCGGTGCGCGGGGCCCGCTTCCTCGACCTGGCCCGCACGGACCACCGGGCGCTGCTGGTGGACGTGACGCTGCACGCCCGGGAATGAGGCGTGGGCCGCCCCGCTGAGGGGACGGCCCACGCCAGGCGATGTGCTTACACGCCGATGTCGCGCCCGTCCGCGCGCCAGACGGCGACGACGGCCGGGCGGACGATCTTCCCGGGTCCGTCGGGCCAGACGCTGGCGGGGTTGTCGACGGTGGCGCCGTCGATCTCGCCGGGGTGCTGGACGGCGACGAGGACGCGCCGGTCCTGCACGATCGGGCCGCAGGTCTCGGCGCCGTTCGGCATGGTCAGGAACTGCTTCAGCTCACCGCGCCGGTCACCGCGGGTGGCGACGCCGAAGAGGCCGTCGTGGGTGCCGAGGGCGTTGCCGTCGGTGGAGATCCACAGGTTGCCGTGCGGGTCGAAGGCCACGTTGTCCGGGCAGGAGATCGGGCTGACCTGGTCCTTCGGGAACCCGGCGAAGTAGGTGGACGGGTCGGCGGGGTCGCCCGCGACGAGGAACAGGGTCCAGGCGAAGCGGGTGCTGTCGGCGCGGTTCCAGCGCTCGGTCAGCTCCAGGACCTGCCCGTGCTTGTTGCCGATGCGCGGGTTGGCCTCGTCGACGGGGGCGTTGCCGGTGGTGCCGCGGCGGGAGTTGTTCGTCAGGGCGACGTACACCTTGCCGGTGGCCGGGTTGGGCTCGATGTCCTCGGGGCGGTCCATCTTGGTGGCGCCGACCTTGTCACCGGCGAGCCGGGTGAAGACGAACACCTCCTCGGCGGTCATGCCCTCGACGTGCGAGACGGCGCCCTTGGCG
Source organism: Streptomyces flavalbus (assembly GCF_042674625.1). Lineage (NCBI taxonomy): Bacteria > Bacillati > Actinomycetota > Actinomycetes > Kitasatosporales > Streptomycetaceae > Streptomyces > Streptomyces flavalbus. The sequence goes on along the minus strand of NZ_JBHTEB010000001.1, from coordinate 4,170,109 downwards.
GTGGCGGTGGCCAGCGGAATCCACTCACCGCTGCCGTCGAACTCCCCGTCGGAGGGCAGCTTGCCGGTCCCGTCGATCTCGATGGCGGGAGAGTCACCGGTCAGCTTGGCGACGTAGAGCGTCCCTTCGTCGAGCAGCGAGAGATTGTGCTCCCGCGCGGCCCGGGACTGGCCCTTCATCATCCGCTTGCTGCCGACGAACTTGTAGAAGTAGTCGAAGCGCTCGTCGTCACCGGTGTAGACGACGGGGCGGCCGTCGTCGGTGAGCCGCACGGTGGCGCCCTCGTGCTTGAAGCGGCCGAGCGCGGTGTGCTTGCGGGGCGTGGAGGTGGGGTCGTACGGGTCGAACTCGACGACGTAGCCGAAGCGGTGCGGCTCGTTCGGCTCCTGGGCGACGTCGAACCGCTTGTCGAACCGTTCCCACTTGCGCTCGGAGGCGCCGGTGGGCAGGCCGTAGCGGGCGTCGGTGGGGCGGCTGGCGTTGGCGAAGTACTGGTTGAAGTTCTCCTCGCCGTGCAGCGTGGTGCCCCACGGGGTGGTGCCGCCGGAGCAGTTGTTGAGGGTGCCGAGCACCTTGCGGCCGGTCGGGTCGGCGGAGGTCTTCAGCAGGTCGGACCCGGCGGCGGGGCCGGTGACGCGGAACTCGGTGGTGGCGGTGACGCGCCGGTTCAGCGGGTGCCGGGGTACGGCCACCAGCTTGCCGGTCCTGCGGTCGCCCTCGACGACGACGGCGGCCAGACCGTGCGCGGCCCAGGCGATCTCGACCTGCTCACGGGTCGGGTTGGCGGCGTCGTAGCCACGGAACATCAGCACTTCGTCGGTGTACTCGTGGTTGGCGACGAGGATCTGCCGTCCGTGCTCGCCCGGGAGGGGCAGCAGGGAGAGGAAGTCACAGTTGTACCCGAACTGTCCGGCCTGCGCCTTGGCCGACTGGTTCTCCGGGTCGAAGGCGGGGGCGCCGCGCAGGATGGGCTCGCCCCAGCGGATGACGACGTTCTGCTCGTACCCGGCCGGGACGGTGACGGCGTCGTGGGTGTTGGGCGCGACGGGCTCGAACCGCAGCCCACGGGCGGCCTTGGCGCCCGGCTTCTTCCCCGCCGCGGGGGCGGCCTCGGCCTCGGGCGCGGCGGCCACGGAGACGGCGGTACCGGCCGCGGCGGCGGCGGTGACCACGGCCGCGGCACGCATCACGGAGCGGCGGCTGAGGGCTCCGGCGATGACGTCGCCGACGTACGGGTTGGCCGAGGTGTTCGGCACCTCGTGGAAACAGGCGTCACCGCAGCGGAACCGGCAGGTGAGGGCGGAGCGACCGCCCGGATGTGACGCGGACGACGACGTGGTGATGATGGGCAGCGGCTTGCGCACTTCGTTCTCCCCTAGCTTCCCCTGGAATCCAGCCAGACGGACGGTAGGAGGACGTATGTGCGGGAGCGGGGCGCCGGAGTGAACGCAGGGTGAACCTGGAGCATCCGTCGCGGAGTTGCCGGAACGGCCGGGACACGCCTTGACGAACGGCGGTCCCGCGGCCCTCCCACGCCCAAGATCACTGCCCCGGACCGCTAACCTTACGTGTCCGTCCTGGCCAGGGATCGGCGGGCTACAACTCATGCGAAGGGTTGCGCACATGGGCATTCTCTCTCTTTTGCGGAACGCGTTCAGCCGCTCACGCAAGACCCACGACACGACGACACCAACGCCCGAGCCGACGCCCACGCCGGAAACGCCGACCCCTGAGCAGCCCAAGGTGACGGCGCCCCCGACGATCCCGTCCCCGTCCCCGGAGCCGACTCCGTCCCCGTCGGTGGTGGACGAACTGGTCTCGGCGGCGTTCGACAACGTAACGGTCCAGAAGCCAACGGTCCCGTCGGCGCGGGAGGCGGAGCCGGGGGGGCAGCCGACGGAGGCGGAGAAGCCCGCGGCGGAGAAGGAGCCCGCGCAGGCGGAGGAGAAGCCTGCCGAGGCAGAGAAGCCCGCGGCGGAGAAGGAGCCCACGCAGGCGGAGGAGAAGCCTGCCGAGGCAGAGAAGCCCGCGCAGGCTGAGGCGGAGCCCGCGGAAGCGGAGGCGAAGCCCGCGGAAGCGGAGGCGAAGCCCGCGGAAGCGGAGGCGAAGCCCGCGGAAGCGGAGGCGAAGCCCGCGGAAGCGGAGGCGAAGCCCGCGGAAGCGGAGGCGAAGCCCGCGGAAGCGGAGGCGGAGCAGGCCGCGGAGCCTGAGACCCCCGTAGAGCCGGAAGCGCCCGCTGAGCCGGAAACGCCCGCTGAGCCCGCCGTACCCGAGACGACGCCGGAGGCGGAGGCGCCGGCAGAGCCTGCGGCGGCCGAACCGACGACGCCGGACCCGGAACCGGAACCGGACCCCGAGCCGGAGCCCGAGCCGGAAGAGGCGACCGCTTCAGAGACACCCACGGAGCCCGAGCCGACGCCGGAGGCGGAGGCGGAGGCGGAGGAACCGACCTCTGAGCCGGAGGCCCCCGAACCCGCAGCCGCCGACGGCGAGCCCGCCCCACAGGGGCCACCCGCACCCGACAACGAAAGCAGCACGGGTGGTGCGGGTGGGAACCCCACCGAGGCCGAAGGCGAAGCCGAGGCCGAAACCACACCCCCCGCACCCACCACTCCCGCCACCCCCTCCACCACCATCCCCCCCACCCTCACCACCGCCTACACCACCGCCGCCACCACCCTCACCACCCACAACCTCACCACCACCCCCGCCAAGACCTACCTCGTCCTCGACCGCTCCGCCTCCATGCGCCCGTACTACAAGGACGGCTCCGCCCAGGCCCTCGCCGAGCAGACCCTCGCCCTGGCCGCCCACCTCGACCCCGCGGGCCCGGCGGACACCACCGTCCACGTCGTCTTCTTCTCCACCGAACTCGACGGCACCGGCGACCTCACCCTCACCGACCACGAGGACAAGATCGACACCCTCCACGCGTCCCTCGGCCGCATGGGCCGTACGAGCTACCACGCCGCCGTCGAGGAGGTCGTAGCCCACTACGAGAAGTCGGGCACGGACGCCCCCGCCCTGGTCATCTTCCAGACGGACGGCGCCCCCGACGCGAAGACCCCCGCCACCCAGTCCCTCACGGACGCGGCGAAGAAGCACCCCAACATCCACTTCGCCTTCGTCGCCTTCGGAGAGCACGACAACAAGGCGTTCGACTACCTCCGCAAGCTCAAGACGGGCAACACGTCGTTCTTCCACGCGGGCCCGACCCCGAAGGAACTCACGGACGCGGAACTCTACGAGGGCATCCTCTCGGGCTGGCGCCCGTAGACAGCCACCCCGCAAGCCCTCCCGACCGCCCCTTCCCACCCCGCAAAACGGGAAGCGGGCGGTCGCCCCATGTCGGCTACGATTTCAAGGTTCACAAAACGACCGACCTGGGAGCAGCCGAGATGGCTCGACACCTCATCACCAGCGCCCTTCCGTACATCAACGGGATCAAGCACCTGGGCAACATGGTGGGGTCCATGCTCCCGGCGGACGTGTACTCCCGGTACCTCCGCCAGCGCGGCCACGACGTCCTCTACATCTGCGCCACCGACGAGCACGGCACCCCCGCCGAACTCGCCGCGAAGGAGCAGGGCATCCCGGTCGCGGACTTCTGCGCGCAGGCGCACGACGCCCAGAAGGCGATCTACGACGGCTTCGCGCTCGCCTTCGACTACTTCGGCCGCTCCAGCTCCCCCCAGAACCGCGAGATCACCCAGGAGATCGCACGGGAGCTGAAGGCGAACGGCTTCATCGAGGAACGAGCCATCCGCCAGGTCTACTCGATCACCGACGGCCGCTTCCTCCCCGACCGGTACATCATCGGCACCTGCCCGCACTGCGGCTACGACAAGGCCCGCGGCGACCAGTGCGAGAACTGCACGCGCGTGCTCGACCCCACCGACCTCATCGAGCCGCGCTCCGCGATCAGCGGCAGCAGCGACCTGGAGGTCCGCGAGACGAAGCACCTGTTCCTGCTCCAGTCCGCACTCGCGGGCGAGGTGGAGAGCTGGGTCGACGAGCGCGCCGACAACTGGCCGGTGCTCGCCTCCTCCATCGCCCGCAAGTGGCTCACGGAGGGCCTGCACGACCGCGCGATCACGCGTGACCTCGACTGGGGCGTCCCGGTCCCGGCGGACACCTGGCCGGACCTCGCCGCCGAGGGGAAGGTCTTCTACGTCTGGTTCGACGCCCCGATCGAGTACATCGGCGCGACGAAGGAGTGGGCGGACCAGGACCCGGAGCACCGCGACTGGCGTTCGTGGTGGTGGGAGTCGGACGCGGACGTCCACTACACGCAGTTCATGGGCAAGGACAACGTCCCCTTCCACAGCGTGATGTTCCCGGCGACGCAGCTCGGCACCCGCGCCCCGTGGAAGAAGGTCGACGTCATCAAGGCGTTCAACTGGCTGAACTACTACGGCGGCAAGTTCTCCACCTCGCAGCGGCGAGGCGTCTTCACCCACGACGCCCTCGAAGTCCTCCCCGCCGACTACTGGCGCTACTTCATGATGGCGAACGCCCCGGAGTCGGACGACGCGTCGTTCACCTGGGAGCACTTCACGGCCACGGTGAACAAGGACCTCGCCGACACCCTCGGCAACTTCGTCAACCGCGTCCTGTCCTTCTCCAAGAAGCGCTTCGGCGAGGAGGTCCCGGCGGGCGCGGAGCCCGGCGAGGCGGAGGAGAAGCTGGGCGAGGAGATCGCGCGCCTGCTGACCGAGTACGAGCAGCAGATGGACGCCCTCCAGTTCCGCAAGGCGGCCTCGGCGCTGCGCGCGCTGTGGTCGGCGGGCAACTCCTACCTGGAGGAGAAGGCCCCCTGGCTGGAGATCAAGACGAACAAGGAGGGCGCGGCCCTCACCCTGCGCACGGCGATGAACCTGATCCACCTCTACGCGATCGTCTCGGAGCCGTTCATCCCGACCACGGCGGCAGCGATGCGCCAGGTCTTCACCCTCCCCGACGACACCGCGACCTGGGTCGCCCAGCCCGAGGCCAGGTCCCTGACCACGGTCCCCGCGGGCGCCCCCTTCACAGTCCCCCCGGTCCTCTTCGCCAAGCTCACCGACGAGGACCTGGAAGCGTACAAGGAGCGCTTCGGCGGGGAAGAGGCGTAACGAAGTGCGGCCCCAGACGCCCGCTGCCAAGGCGATCTGGGGCCCATAGCCGCCCCGACATCACCCTTCCGAGGGAAAAACGCTCAACTGAACCATTTCTGCACGTCGTTGACCTCATATCGTCGCCCCAGTCAACGCCGTCCACCCCCCTCGGGCCCCCCTCGGGAACATTCATGGTCAGCGCGCCCCACGAGGCGATGCACCGCATCTTCCAGGAGTACCCGGATCTGTTCTCCCGGGTCTCCGAGGTGCTGGGCATCGACTTCGCCCCGCCCACCTCGGTCACCGTCCTGTCCTGCGACCTCACCGAGACCCGGCCCCTCGAACGCCGCGTCGACACGTTACTCAGGCTGGAGTCGGAGAACGAGGAACCGCTGCTGCTCGCCGTTGAGGCGCAGGGCAGCAAGAACCCGGACAAGCCCGCGAGCTGGGCGTACTACGCGTCGTACCTGCTGGCGAAGTACCGCGTGCAGCCGTTGCTGCTCGTCGTCTGCCAGGACCGCGCGACGGCCGAGTGGGCAGCGCAGCCGGTCACCTTCGGACCGCCCCAGTGGCCCTTGCTGACTCTGCGCCCCCTGGTCGCCGGACCGCACAACATGCCGGTGATCACCGACCCCGCCGAGGCCCGCAAGGACCTTGCGCTCGCCACCCTGTCGGCGATCACGCATGTGGCCAACCGGGACATCGGCGCCATACTTAAAGCGGTAACCACCGTCCTGCGGGACACCCCGCACCCTCTGGCCGACCCGATCATCGAACTCATCGCCCAAGGCATGGGCACCAGCCCCGCCGCAGAACTGTGGAGGAACCTAGTGGCCGTGGACCTTTCCTTCTACAAGTCGCCCCTTTCCCAGGAACTCCGCGAGGCAGGCCGAGAGGCAGGCCGCGAAGAAGGCCGCGAAGAAGGCCGCGCTGAGCGCGCCGCACTGGACATCTTGAAGGTCCTGGCGAAGCGCGGCATCGAGGTCTCGGAAGAGGTGCAGGACCGGATCACCAGCTGCGACGACCTCGAAACCCTCGACCGCTGGCTCTTGGAGGCCGTCGTCGCCCCCACCGCCGAAGCGGTCTTCGCCGCCGACGAAGCCTGAGGCCATCCGGCCCTGGACAGCCCCTCACCAGCCATGATCCTCTGTGGGCAGCAACCAAGTGGGGGGACCACACATGGCACTCTTCGGCAACGCGCACGCCATCGATCCGGCGCAGGCGCAGCAGGAATACGCCCGTCTGCTGGGGCAGGGTGAGCAGGTGCACGCCGCGTATCTGTTGATCCGCGACACCATCCTGTTCACCGACCGGCGGCTGATCCTGATCGACAAGCAGGGCATCACCGGGAAGAAGACGGAGTACCACTCCATCCCGTACCGCAGCATCACGCACTTCGCGGTGGAGACCGCGGGCACCTTCGACCTCGACGCGGAGCTGAAGATCTGGCTCTCCGGCTCCGCGACGCCGCTCCAGAAGACGTTCACCAAGGGCGTCGACATTTATGAGGTGCAGGCGATACTGACGCAGTTCGTGGCCCGGTAGCGGAGCACTCCTCACCGCACCGGATACGACGACACCAGGTACGACGACGGAAGGCGCCCGGGACATCCACGTCCCGGGCGCCTTCCGTCTCAACCGGTCACTACTTCGGCTGCGGCTTCCGCACCGACAGGTGCAGTTCCCTCAGGCGCGTCTCGTCCAGCTCGGTCGGCGCGCCCATCATCAGGTCCTGGGCGTTGCCGTTGAGCGGGAAGGCGATGGTCTCGCGGATGTTGGGCTCGTCGGCGAGGAGCATGACGATGCGGTCGACGCCGGGGGCGATGCCGCCGTGCGGGGGGGCGCCGAAGCGGAAGGCGCGGAGCATTCCGGCGAACTGCTCCTCGACGGTCTCCCGGTCGTAGCCCGCGATCTCGAACGCCTTGAGCATGATCTCGGGCTCGTGGTTCCGGATCGCGCCGGAGGACAGCTCGACGCCGTTGCAGACGATGTCGTACTGCCAGCCGAGGATGTCCAGCGGGTCCTGGGTCTCCAGGGCCTCCAGGCCGCCCTGCGGCATCGAGAAGGGGTTGTGCGAGAAGTCGATCTTGCCGGTCTCCTCGTCCTTCTCGTACATCGGGAAGTCGACGATCCAGCAGAAGCGGAAGACGCCCTCCTCGAAGTGCCCGGCGCGCTTCGCGGCCTCCACCCGCACGCCGCCCATGATCTTCGAGACCTCGTCGAACTCGCCCGCGCCGAAGAACACGGCGTGCCCGGCGGCCAGCGACAGCCGCTTGGTCAGCTCGGCGACGTTCTCCTCGGTGAGGAACTTGGCGATCGGGCCGGACAGCGCACCGTCCTCGCCCACCCGCACCCAGGCCAGGCCCTTGGCGCCCAGCGAGACGGCGTACTCACCGAGCTGGTCGAAGAACTTCCGGGGCTGGCCGGAGACGTCCGGCACCGGCAGCGCGCGCACGTGCTTGCCCGCGAACGCCTTGAACTCCGAGCCCTCGAAGATGTCGGTGATGTCGACCAGCTCAAGCTGGGCGCGCAGGTCCGGCTTGTCGGAGCCGTACTTCAGCATCGCCTCGCGGAACGGGATGCGGGGGAACGGGGAGGTGACGTGGCGGCCACCGCCGAACTCCTCGAACAGCTCCGTCATGAGCTGCTCGATGGGCTGGAAGACGTCCTCCTGCTCGACGAAACTCATCTCGACGTCAAGCTGGTAGAACTCGCCCGGCGAGCGGTCCGCGCGGGCGTCCTCGTCGCGGAAGCAGGGCGCGATCTGGAAGTACCGGTCGAAGCCGGAGATCATCAGGAGCTGCTTGAACTGCTGCGGCGCCTGCGGCAGGGCGTAGAACTTGCCCGGGTTCAGGCGGGAGGGCACGACGAAGTCGCGGGCGCCCTCGGGGGAGGTGGCCGAAAGGATCGGGGTCGCCATCTCGTTGAAGCCGAGGGCCGTCATCTTGTGGCGGATGGCGGAGATGACCGCCGTACGCAGCATGATGTTGCGGTGCATCCGCTCGCGGCGCAGGTCCAGGAAGCGGTACTCCAGGCGCCGCTCCTCGTTGACCCCGTCCTCGGTGTTGATGGTGAAGGGCAGCGGGGCGGCGGCGCCCAGCAGCTCGACCTCGCCGACCTCGACCTCGATCTCACCGGTCGGCAGGTCGGGGTTGATGTTCTCGGTGCCCCGGGAGACGACCTTGCCGTCGACGCGGACCGTGGACTCCTTGGAGAGCTTGTCGAGCGCCTCGTAGGCGGCGGTGCCGGGGCGGGCGACGAGCTGCGTGATGCCGTAGTGGTCGCGCAGATCGATGAAGAGGATGCCGCCCAGGTCGCGCCTATTGTGCAGCCAGCCACTCAGCCGGACGTCGGTGCCGACGTCAGAGGCGCGGAGCTGCCCGCAGGTGTGGGACCTGTACCGATGCATCGTCGTTCATCCAGTCTTCGCGGATCGGGGGCGTGTTTCACGTGAAACACCCCCAGGGTACCGGGCAGCCGAAGATCAACTCTCATCCATAACAGCCGGGTCCCGTACGACTTCAGTGGCATCGTCCAATCACCTCTTCTTACAGTGGGGCCATGCGCACTGGTGAGCCCCTGCCCGCCGTGGGGCAGGTTCTCGCCGCCCTCGCGACCGGCCTCTGGCACTGGAACACCGCGACCGGGCAGGTCACGGTGGATGCCGAGGCCGCACGGCTGCTCGGCCTGCCCGCCGAACCGACGACGCTGACCGAGGCCCAGGTGCGGGCCCGGCTGCACCCCGTCGACTGGAACGAGATCACCGGCGTCGTCCAGCTCGCCGTCGCCGAGGGCACCCTCGCCGAGGTCCGAATCCGGGTGATGGACGACCGAGGGCGGGTCGTGCGCGTCGTACGGTCCCGGTCCAAGCCCACCTTCGACCGGGAGAAACGGGCCTACGAGCTGATCGGCACCCTCCAGGAGGTGACCGAACCGGCGCCGGGCACCCCCGCCGGGCGCAGAGCGGTCACCGGCGACTGGCGGCGCTCCCGGGAGGCGTTCCTGCTGGACGCGGGCCGGGCGCTGGCCGAGGCGCGGTCCACGGAGGAGGTGCTGCGGGTCGCCGCGGGGCTGTCGATGCCGGGGTTCTCACCGGACGGGCTGGCGGTGTTCGGGGTGGACGGCGACCGGCTGACGATCATCGGCCACCACGGTCAGCAGGACGGTGACGAGGGACCCTTCGCGGCGATGGCCGTGGACACCGACTATCCGGCGGCGGAGGTCGTGCGCAGTGGGCGGGCGGTGTACCTGTCGTCGCCGGAGCAGTACAAGGAGCGCTATCCGCTGACCTGGCCGCTGGCCCAGCACTTCGGCCGCCGCTCCTGGGCGTTCCTCCCGCTGATCGTGGCCGGGCGGACGATGGGCGCCTGGATGGCGGCGTTCACCTACCCGGTGGCGTTCACGCCGGACGAGCGGTCGGTGCTGACGACGGTGGCCCGGATGCTCGCCCAGGCCCTGTCCCGCGCCGGTGCCGCAGAGTCGGAGCGGGAGCTGACCGACGGCCTCCAGCGCTCCATGCTGCCCACGCTGATCCCCCGCATCCCCGGGATGAGCGTCGCCGCCCGCTACATCCCGACCGGCGGCGGGCTCCAGGTCGGCGGTGACTGGTACGACATGATCCCGCTGCCGAGCGGCCGGTTCGCGCTGGTCATCGGCGATGTGCAGGGGCATGACGTGCGGGCGGCGGGCCTGATGGGGCAGCTTAGGACGGCCCTGCGGGCGTATGCCTCCGAGGGGCACCGGCCCGACGCGGTGCTCTCCCGCGCCTCCCGCTTCCTGCACGGCATCAGCGTCGCCGCCGATGACGACCTCGCGGACCTGCGCTTCGCGACCTGCCTGTACGTCGAGGCCGACCCGGCGACCGGGGCGCTGGACATCGCCCGCGCCGGGCACCCGGACCCGGCGATCCGGATGGCCGACGGCACGGTGCTGAAGCGGCACACGGCGGGCGGGCTGCCGCTCGGCATCGACCCGGACGCCGACTACCCCACCACCCGGGTCCACCTGGAGCCCGGCGAGACGCTGCTGATCTGCACGGACGGCCTGATCGAGACCGGCGGGCACGACCTGGACACCGGCTGGCTGCGCATCCGCACCACGCTGGAGGAGCACAAGGGCGATCTGGAGGAGCTGGCCGACGCCCTGGTGCAGGCGGTGCACGGGCCGACCTCGTACTACACCACCGGCCCGCTCGTGGACCGGCGCGAGGACGACATCGCCCTGCTGCTGCTCTCCCGGGAGAACGGGGACGGCGCCCGCGGCGACTCGGTCACGGCCCGGCCGTCGGTGCGCCGGACGATGATGACGGTGGCGCAGGCCGAGCCGGAGCGGATCGGCGTGGCCCGGCAGCAACTGCGGGAGCTGCTGCACGACTGGGCCTCGCCCGACCAGGTCGACTCGGCGGTGCTGCTGCTCTCGGAGATGCTCACCAACGTGCTCGTGCACACCGACACGGACGCGCTGTTCACCGCCGAGGTGCTGGGCGGGCCGGGCGAGCGGCGGCTGCGGGTGGAGGTCACCGACGCCAGCGACGACCTGCCGCACAAGCGGCGCCCGGGGGAGCTGGCGTCCTCGGGGCGCGGTCTGATGCTGGTCGAGCTGCTGGCCGACGCCTGGGGCGTCGACCCGCGCGGCGAGGGCAAGAGCACCTGGGTGGAGCTGGCCGAGCGCCACGACCCGGCGGCCCCCTGAGCGTCGTAACGGCGCGGCGCGGTGCTACGACCCCGCGGGGCCCTGGGCGTCCGCTGCCTGGGCGTCGGCGGGCCCCTGGTCGCCGTACCGGTCCCGCAGTTCGTGGACGACGCCGAAGGCGGCGGCGGTCAGCGGCACGGCGAGCAACATGCCGAGGACCCCGGCGACGGAGGCGCCCGCGGTGATGGTGACCATGACGACCGCCGGGTGCATCTGCACGGTGCGGCTCTGGATCACCGGCTGGAGCACGTGCCCCTCCAGAAGCTGCACCGCCAGCACCACCCCGAGCACCCACAGCGCGATCACGAAGCCCCGGTCGGCGAGCGCCACCAGCACCGCCACCGCGCCGGAGACGAAGGCGCCCAGGTAGGGGACGTACGCGCCGACGAACACGAGCGCGCCCAGGCCGAGCGCGCCCGGCACGTCGAGGACGAGCAGCCCCACGGTGATGCACAGGGCGTCGATGAGCGCGATGAAGGTGGTGCCGCGCATGAAGCCCTCGACGGCGCGGAACGCCCGCCGCGCCATCGCCTCCAGCATCCCGGCGCTGCCGCGCGGCGCCACGGCGTGCAGCAGCCCGGCGGCCCGGTCGGAGTCGCGCAGGAAGAAGAAGACCAGCAGCAGGGCGAGTACGGCCATGGCGAGGGTCTCGCCGACGACGCTCACCCCGCTGATCACCCCGGAGGCGGCCGTCCCGCCGAACTTGTCCAGCAGCTCCCGCGCGTTGGAGGCCATGTCGTCCAGCGAGGTCCCGGCCGCCCCGAAGTGGTCGGCGAGGTCCTGCGCGGCGGTCTTCAGCGAGGCGAGGATCTGGTCGCCGGTGTCGATGAGCGCGGCGACGATGATGTAGACGGCGCCGCCGACCACGGCGACCACGGCGACACAGGTCAGCCCCGCCGCGACGGACCGGTTGACGTGCGCCTTGACCAGCCGCCGGTGCAGCGGCCCGAGCAGTGCGGTGCCCAGCAGCGCCAGCAGCACCGGCACGACGGCCGTCCGCAGCTCCGCGCAGAGCCGGATGCCGACCCACGCCACCCCCGCGACGAGCAGCAGCACCGCGCACCAGGCGGCGAGGCGGCGGACGGGTTCCGGGAGGAGCTGCACCCCTCCACCCGAACACGCCGCGGCCGGGCTGTCCTGCGTGGACTGCCCGGCCGGGTGATGTGCGGTGGTCAGGACGGGGGCGGGATCAGAAGCCGTCCTCGGTCATCCCGTGCACGGCGGGGACGGAGCCGAGGCGGCCCTTCTGGAAGTCCTCGAACGCCTGCTGGAGTTCGTCCTTGGTGTTCATGACGAACGGGCCGTAGTGGGCCATGGGCTCCCGGATCGGCTGGCCGCCGAGGAGGACGACCTCCAGGTCCGGGGTGTGGGAGTCCTGCCGCTCGTCCGCGCGGACCGTCAGCGAACCGCCCTCACCGAAGACCGCCGTCTGGCCCATGTGGACCGGACGCCGCTCCGCGCCGACCGAGCCGCGCCCGGCGAGGACGTACGCGAGGCCGTTGAAGTCCTCCCGCCAGGGCAGGGTGATCTCCGCGCCCGGCGCCAGGGTGGCGTGGATCATCGTGATCGGGGTGTGGGTGATCCCGGGGCCCGCGTGGCCGTCCAGCTCACCGGCGATGACGCGGAGCAGCGCGCCACCGTCGGGGGAGGTGAGGAGCTGCACGCTGCCGCCGCGGATGTCCTGGTAGCGGGGGGCCATCATCTTGTCCTTGGCCGGGAGGTTCACCCAGAGCTGGAGCCCGTGGAAGAGACCGCCGGAGACGACCAGGTGCTCCGGCGGCGCCTCGATGTGCAGCAGGCCCGCGCCCGCCGTCATCCACTGGGTGTCACCGTTGGTGATGGTGCCGCCACCGCCGTGGCTGTCCTGGTGGTCGAAGATGCCGTCGATGATGTAGGTGACGGTCTCGAAGCCGCGGTGGGGGTGCCAGGGGGTGCCCTTGGGCTCACCCGGCGCGTACTCCACCTCTCCCATCTGGTCCATCATGATGAACGGGTCGAGATAGCGGTAGTTGATCCCGGCGAACGCCCGGCGCACCGGGAAGCCCTCGCCCTCGAAGCCGCTCGGCGCGGTGGTGACGGCGAGCACGGGACGTGCCACGGCGTCTGCGGTGGCGTTCACGCGGGGCAGCGTCAGCGGGTTCTCGACGGTCACTGCGGGCATGTCGGTACCTCCTTGTGCGACCAGTTTAGTTGAGCGTTGAACTTTCTGCCACCCCCAACAGAGAAAGCCCGGAGGGCATTCCCTCCGGGCTCCTCACGTCACGGCGGTCAGCCGTACATCCGGCGCATGGCGAAGTCGACCATCTCCTCCACCGCCTTGGCGTCGAACACCATCCGGTGCTCGCCCTCCATGTCGAGGACGAAGCCGTAGCCGGTCGGCAGCAGGTCGATCACCTCGGCGCCGGTGATCACGAAGTACTTGGACTCCTTGCCCGCGTACCGGCGCAGTTCCTTCAGCGAGGTGAACATCGGGATCACCGGCTGCTGGGTGTTGTGCAGGGCGAGGAAGCCGGGGTTGTCACCGCGCGGGCAGTACACCTTGGAGGTGGCGAAGACCTGCTGGAAGTCCTCGGCGATCATCTGCCCGGTGGTGAACGCCCGCACCGCGTCCGCGAGCGAGGGCGGCGACGGCTCGGGGTACAGCGGCGGCTGCTGCCCGTAGCCGCCGCTCATCGGCTGCTGCGGAGGGGCGTACTGCTGCTGGGGGCCCACGTTCTGGTCGTAGCCGTACATGAGCGCAAGCGTACCGAGCGCGGCGGCCCGCCAGACGGGGGTCGCCCGGACGGTTCCGGTGTGCCCTGTCACAGATGACGGGAACGGGGTTGCTTCTTATTACCGACGGGTAGCATCATGCGTAACCACTTATCGGTACGTGAACTAGGTGCGAGGAGTCAGTGCCTCGCCGACTCTCTAACGGAGCCAGACGCCATGGGGCACTACAAGTCGAATCTCCGCGACATCGAGTTCAACCTCTTCGAAGTACTCGGGCGCGACAAGCTGTACGGCACCGGCCCGTTCGAGGAGATGGACGTCGACACCGCGAAGAGCGTCCTGGAGGAACTGACGCGGCTCGCCGAGAACGAGCTGGCGGAGTCCTTCACGGACGCCGACCGCAATCCTCCCGTCTTCGACCCGGAGACCAACACCGCGCCGGTCCCGGAGTCCTTCAAGAAGAGCTACCAGGCCTTCATGGACTCCGAGTACTGGCGGCTCGGCCTGCCCGAGGCCATCGGCGGTACGACGGCCCCGCCGTCGCTGATCTGGTCGTACGCGGAGCTGATCCTCGGCGCCAACCCGGCCGTGTGGATGTACTCCTCCGGTCCGGCCTTCGCCGGAATCCTCTACGACGAGGGCAACGACGTCCAGAAGAAGATCGCCGAGATCGCCGTCGAGAAGCAGTGGGGCTCGACGATGGTGCTCACCGAGCCGGACGCCGGTTCCGACGTGGGCGCCGGGCGCACCAAGGCCGTCGAGCAGGAGGACGGCTCCTGGCACATCGAGGGCGTGAAGCGGTTCATCACCTCGGGTGAGCACGACATGTCGGAGAACATCCTCCACTACGTGCTGGCCCGTCCCGAGGGCGCCGGTCCCGGCACCAAGGGCCTGTCCCTCTTCCTCGTCCCGAAGTACCTGTTCGACTTCGAGACCGGCGAGCTGGGCGAGCGCAACGGCGTCTACGCCACCAACGTCGAGCACAAGATGGGCCTGAAGGCGTCCAACACCTGCGAGATGACGTTCGGCGACCGGCACCCGGCCAAGGGCTGGCTGATCGGTGACAAGCACGACGGCATCCGCCAGATGTTCCGGATCATCGAGTTCGCGCGGATGATGGTCGGCACGAAGGCGATCTCCACGCTGTCGACCGGCTACCTGAACGCGCTGGAGTACGCCAAGGAGCGCGTCCAGGGCCCCGACCTGGCGAACTTCATGGACAAGACCGCGCCCAAGGTCACCATCACCCACCACCCCGACGTGCGCCGCTCGCTGCTGACGCAGAAGGCGTACGCGGAGGGGATGCGCGCCCTCGTCCTCTACACCGCCTCCGTCCAGGACACGATCGCCGTCAAGGAGGCCGCGGGCGAGGACGCCAAGGCCGAGCACGCGCTGAACGACCTGCTCCTGCCGATCGTCAAGGGCTACGGCTCCGAGAAGGGCTACGAGCAGCTCGCCCAGTCGCTGCAGACCTTCGGCGGCTCCGGGTTCCTCCAGGAGTACCCGATCGAGCAGTACATCCGGGACTCCAAGATCGACACCCTCTACGAGGGCACCACGGCGATCCAGGGCCAGGACTACTTCTTCCGGAAGATCGTCCGCAACCAGGGCGCCGCGCTGAACGTGCTCGCCGAGGACATCAAGAAGTTCCTCGCCCTCGGCACCGGCGGCGAGGAGCTGTCCGCGGCCCGCGAGCACCTGGCCAAGGCCGCCGTGGAGCTGGAGGCGATCGTCGGCCTGATGCTGACCGACCTCGCCGCCACCGAGCAGGACGTCAAGAACATCTACAAGGTGGGCCTGAACACCACCCGCCTGCTGATGGCCTCCGGTGACGTCGTCGTCGGCTACCTGCTCCTCAAGGGCGCCGCGATCGCCGCCGAGAAGCTCCAGTCGGCCTCCGCCAAGGACAAGGCGTTCTACACCGGCAAGATCGCCGCGGCGAAGTTCTTCGCGGCGACCGTGCTGCCGGGCGTCACCCTGGCCCGCAAGGTGGCCGAGGGCGTCGACCTGGACGTCATGGAGCTGGACGAGGACGCGTTCTAGCCCCTCTCCCGGAGGTGCTGGTCCCTCTCCTGGAGGTGCTGGTCCCTCTCCCGGAGGTGCTGGTCCCTCTCCCGCGGGTGCCGAGCGGGCCGTATCCGGACACAGCGTCCGGTACGGCCCGCTTCGTGCGCCCCGGCGCCGCCGCGACCCGTGAGGCGACCGTTCCCACGTCGTTAAGGTGAACTCCATGAGCGAACCCTCCCGCTTCGACCGCGGCCACACCGACGACCTCATGTCCTTCCTGGCGGCCAGTCCGTCGCCGTACCACGCCGTGGCGAACACCGCCGAACGGCTGGAGAAGGCGGGCTTCCGGCAGGTCGCCGAGACGGACGCCTGGGACGGGGCGAGCGGCGGCAGGTACGTGCTGCGCGGGGGCGCGATCGTGGCCTGGTACGTCCCCGAGGGAGCCGCGCCGCACACCCCGTTCCGGATCGTCGGCGCGCACACCGACTCCCCCAACCTGCGGGTCAAGCCGCTGCCGGACGCCGGGGCGCACGGCTGGCGGCAGATCGCCGTGGAGATCTACGGCGGCCCGCTGCTGAACTCCTGGCTCGACCGCGACCTCGGCCTCGCCGGACGGCTCAGCCTGCGCGACGGCTCCACCCGGCTGGTCAACGTGGACCGGCCGCTGCTGCGGGTGCCGCAGCTCGCCATCCACCTGGACCGCGCGGTCTCCTCCGAGGGCCTCAAGCTCGACAAGCAGCGCCACCTCCAGCCGGTCTGGGGGCTCGGCGACACCGTCCGCGACGGCGACCTGATCGCCTTCCTGGAGGCGGAGTCGGGGCTCGCGGCGGGCGAGGTCTCGGGCTGGGACCTCATGGTGCACTCCGTGGAGCCGCCCGCCCACCTGGGCCGCGACAGGGAGCTGGTGGCGGGCCCCCGGATGGACAACCTGCTCTCCGTGCACGCCGGTACGGCCGCCCTGGCGGCGGTCGCGACAGCCGACGCGGACCTGCCCTACATCCCCGTCCTCGCCGCCTTCGACCACGAGGAGAACGGCTCCCAGTCCGACACCGGCGCCGACGGGCCGCTGCTCGGCGGGGTGCTGGAGCGCTCGGTGTTCGCGCGGGGCGGTACGTACGAGGACCGGGCGCGCGCCTTCGCCGGGACCGTCTGCCTGTCCTCCGACACCGGGCACGCCGTGCACCCCAACTACGCCGAGCGGCACGACCCGACGCACCACCCGCGCGTCAACGGCGGCCCGATCCTGAAGGTCAACGTCAACAACCGCTACGCCACCGACGGTTCGGGGCGCGCGGTGTGGGTGGCGGCCTGCGAGAAGGCGGGCGTGCCGTTCCAGTCGTTCGTCTCCAACAACTCCATGCCCTGCGGCACCACGATCGGCCCGATCACCGCCGCCCGGCACGGCATCAAGACCGTCGACATCGGTGTGGCGATCCTGTCCATGCACAGCGCGCGGGAGTTGTGTGGCGTGGACGACCCGCACCTGCTGGCGAACGCGCTGGTGGCGTTCCTCCAGGGCTGACCCGAAGGGGTGAGGACTGGCCGCCGGGGCTCCGGGTACCCGGTCCCGACCGGAAGCACGGAAGTACCGGACCGGGCAGGGAGGCGACAACCATGGGCCTCGGCGGGTGCATCATCCTCATCGCCGCGGGAGCCATCCTCACGTTCGCGACCGACTGGGACATGGAGGGAGTCAATCTCGACCTCGTCGGGATCATCCTCATGATCGTCGGGCTGATCGGCGTCACGACCTTCAGCAGCATCGCCAGGCGCAGGCGCGTGGTGGTACCCCCCTCGACGCCGGTCATCGACGAGGAACCGCACCACTCACGGCGGGACGGCTACAGCGACGGGTACGGGGTGTAAGTGGCAGTTGATGTGAGGCGCCGTCAGGCGTCCAGAGCGGCCAGGACCAGCGCCAGCCGATCCGTGCCGGAGTCCGTCAGCCGGACGGGGACGCCCCAGTCCCGCTGATGGACGTGGCAGGCGGGGTATGGGTTGGCCGGGTCGGCGTCACAGGACGCGGCCGTCGCGGACACGTGCAGCACCCCCTCCGCGACGGCCGGGTCGAGTTCCAGGGCGCGGGAGAGACCGTCTCCCGCGCCCTCGCCGTGCCACAGCAGCTCCGGCGGGGTCGCGGAGACCAGCAGCCGCGTCGAGGGGCCCTCTCTGGTGTCGAGCCGCTGGCCGGGCGGCGGTTGGAAGACCACCTCAAGGCGGAGCTTCCCGGCGACCTCGGTGACCGCGCGCCGCGTGGGGTGGGCGACGGCCGCCTCGCGGACCGCCTCCTCCGGCAGCCGCAGCCGGGTCAGCCGGTGCCGCGCGGACTCCACGACCACGATGTCCGCGCCGACCACCACGGCGGCACTGGGCTCGCGCAGGTCGGTGGCGAGGGTGGTGACCTCGCCGGTCGCCGGGTCGTAGCGGCGCAGGGCGTGGTTGTAGGTGTCGCTGACGGCGACCGAGCCGTCCGGCAGCGCGGTGACGCCCAACGGGTGCTGGAACAGCGCCTGTTCGGCGGCGCTGTCGCGGTGCCCGAAGTCGAACAGGCCGCTGCCCACGGCGGTGTGCACGGCGCCCTCCGGGTCCACCCAGCGCAGGGCGCTGGTCTCGGAGTCGGCCAGCCAGAGCCGGTCCGGCGTGGCCGCGAGGCCGGACGGCTGGGCGAACAACGCCTCGGCGCCCGGCCCGTCGAGCAGGCCCTCGTCCCTGGTGCCCGCGGCGACGGCGACGGTGCCGTCCTCCGGGTCGTAGGTCCATAGCTGGTGGACACCGGCCATGGCGATCCACACCCGGCCCCGCCACCAGGCCACGTCCCACGGCGAGGACAGGCTGACCTCGCGGGCCGGTCCCGACGTGGCGTCCCCGGGCCACCACTGCCGCCCCGTTCCGGCGAGCGTCGTCGTACGGCCCGTGGCCGGGTCGTAGCGGCGCAGGGCGTGGTTGACGGTGTCGGCGACCACCACCGAGCCGTCGGGCAGCGCGGCGAGCCCCTGCGGCTCCTGGAAGCGGGCGCGGCCCGCGGGGCCGTCGGTCAGGCCACGGGTGCCCTGGCCGATCCGCCGTACGACGGTCTCGCCGTCCGCCGCCAGCTCCACGAGCTGGTGCCGGGTGGTGTCGCTGACCAGGAGGTGCCCCGAGGGCAGCGCGACCGCCTTGCCGGGGAAGCGCAGTTCCGTCGGCTCCGGCTCCGGCGGCACGTACGGTCCGTCGCCGCGCCGCAGGGTGCCCTTCGCGGCGTGCTCGGCCACCAGCTCCGTCACCAGCCGGTCGATGGCGTGCACATGGCCCTCACCGGCGTGCTGCGCGACGACGTACCCCTCCGGGTCGATCACGACGAGCGTCGGCCAGGCGCGCACCGCGTACTGCTTCCAGGTGGCCAGCTCGGGGTCGTCGAGCACGGGGTGCCGCACCTCGTACCGCTCGACCGCGTCGACGACCGCCCGGTGGTCGGCCTCGTGGGCGAACTTGGGTGAGTGCACCCCGATCACGACCACCGTGTCCCGGTGCCGCTCCTCCAGCTCGCGCAGTTCGTCCAGGACGTGCAGGCAGTTGACGCAGCAGAACGTCCAGAAGTCCAGCACGACGATGCGTCCGCGCAGGTCGGCGAGGCGGTACTGGCTGCCGCCGGTGTTCAGCCAGCCGCCGCTGCCGGTCAGCTCGGGGGCGCGGACGCGGACGCGGCGGGGGGCCGGTGCCGGGGTGGAAGCGGTCATGGATCAAGCGTGCCACCCGCCACTGACAACGGCACCGGCCCGCTGATCGGCCCGCCGATCGGCCCGCTGACCGGCCGCCGATCGGCCCGCTGACCCGCCGCCGATCGGTCAGGCCAGCCGGTGCCCGGTCGTCGCGTCCACGTGGTCCGGCACGTCGTCGTGGCGGTCGCCCACGGTCAGGGTGCCGGTCGGCTCCAGGAGCAGGATCTGCGTCGGGACGGGCGCGTACGGCTTGTGCTCGGTCCCGCGCGGGACGGTGAACACGGCGTCCTTCCCCAGGACGACGGTGCGCTCCCCGTCCGCCTCGCGCAGGGCGATGTGCAGCTCCCCCTCAAGGACGAGGAAGAACTCGTCGGTGTGGTCGTGCACGTGCCAGACGTGCTCGCCCTCGACGTGGGTGACGCGCACGTCGTAGTCGTTGACGGTGGTGACGATGCGGGGGCTCCACTGCTCGGAGAAGGACGCGAGCGCGGAGGGGAGGTGGATGGGTTCCTGTGCCATGCGTCCATCCTGGGGTGGGCCGGAGCGCCGTACGAGTGCTAGAAATCGCATATGCCGCAAGATTCCTCTCAGCCCTCCGCGCGGGCGCCGCACCGGGTCGCCGTGATCGTGGACGAGGGCACCAACCCGTTCGAGGTCGGGGTCGCCACGGAGCTGTTCGGGCTGCCCCGGCCCGAACTGGGGCTGCCGGGCCCGCTGTACGAGGTGACGCTGTGCACGCCCACGCGGGAGGTGCGGATGAACCACGGCTTCTTCTCGATGGCGGGGGTGCCCGGCCTGGACGCGGTCGACGACGCCGACACCCTGGTGGTGCCGGGCCGCCCCGACAACGTCGTCCCGCGCGGGGCGGACGTCCTGGACGCCGTCCGGCGCACCCACGCGCGCGGGGCACGCGTCCTGAGCTTCTGCACGGGCACCTTCGCGCTCGCGGAGGCCGGTCTCCTCGACGGGCGCCGGGCCACCACCCACTGGATGTGGGCCGACTCCTTCCGCGAGCTGCACCCGCGCGTGCGGCTCGAACCCGACGTGCTCTTCATCGACGAGGGGGACGTCCTCACCGCCGCGGGGAGCGCCGCCGCGCTCGACCTCGGGCTGTACGTCATCCGGCGCGACCACGGCGCCGAGATCGCCAACGCCGTCTCGCGGCGGCTGGTCTTCGCCGCGCACCGGGACGGCGGGCAGCGGCAGTTCGTGGAGCGCCCGCTGCCCGACGTGCCCGACGCGTCGCTGGCGCCGCTGCTGGCGTGGGCGCGCGAGCGCCTCGGCGACCCGCTGACGGTGACGGACCTCGCGGAGCGGGCGGCGCTCTCCCCGGCCACCCTGCACCGGCGCTTCCGCGCCCAGCTCGGCACCACCCCGCTGGCGTGGCTGACCGGCGAGCGGGTGGCGCTGGCCTGCCGTCTGATCGAACGCGGCGAGGAGCGCCTCGACGTGGTGGCGGCCCGCAGCGGCCTGGGCACCGCGGCCAACCTGCGCGCCCTGGTGCGCCGCGAGACCGGACTCAGCCCGTCGGCCTACCGGCGGCGTTTCGGAACGGCCGCCGGGGAACCGGTGGTCCCATGAGATACCTCGTGCGCGACCGGCTGATCGGCTTCGGCGACGACTACTGGATCGAGGACCAGCAGGGCAACAAGGCGTTCCTCGTGGACGGCAAGGCGATGCGGCTGCGGGACACCTT
Organism: Streptomyces flavalbus; assembly: GCF_042674625.1. Lineage (NCBI taxonomy): Bacteria > Bacillati > Actinomycetota > Actinomycetes > Kitasatosporales > Streptomycetaceae > Streptomyces > Streptomyces flavalbus. Next base: position 4,149,209 of record NZ_JBHTEB010000001.1, on the reverse strand, counting down.
CGAGCTGAAGGACCCCGAGGGCCGGGTGCTGATCGACATCCGGCAGAAACTGCTGTCCCTGCGGGACACCATGCTCATCGAACGCGACGGCGAGCCGCTGGCCACCATCCGCCGCAAACGCCTCTCACTCCTGCGCAACCACTACCGGGTGACCCTCGCCGAGGGCACCGAGCTGGACGTCAGCGGCAAGCTCCTGGACCGTGAGTTCGCCATCGAGTACGACGACGAACTCCTCGCGGTCGTCTCCCGCCGCTGGTTCCACCTGCGCGACACCTACGGGGTCGACATCGTCCGGGACGACGCCGACCCCGCCCTGCTCATCGCGGTGGCGGTCTGCGCGATCCACCTGGCGGAGAAGGAGCACGAGAACGCCTGAGAGGTGCCTCGTCGCGCCGGTTACCCCAGCCGGGCGAACCCGTAGTTGAGGATGCTCTTCGCGTCCGTCTCGCGCTGGCTGGCGGACGGCGCGGTGAGGACCGTGCCGATGACGGTCTTGCCGTTGCGGGTGGCGGCGAAGACCAGGCAGTACTTGGCCTGGCTGCCGGAGCCGGTCTTCACGCCGGTGGCGCCCGAGTAGTTGCTGAGCAGCGTGTTGGTGTTGGACCAGTTGTAGTACCGGTAGCCACCGCTGGCGGTGGTGACCTTCTGCTGGGTCGACTTGGTCTTGACGATCGTCCGGAAGTTCGGGCTCGTCATCGCGCTGCGGGCCAGCTTGGTCAGGTCGCGCGGCGTCGAGTAGTTCGAGCCGTTGCTGATGCCGTCGAACGAGTCGAAGTGCGTGTTCGTCATGCCGAGCTGGGCGGCCTTGCGGTTCATCTTGCCGATGAACGACTTCACGCGCGCCGCCCGCGTGTCACCCGTGCCGAACTTGTCCGCGAGGGCGTACGCCGCGTCGCAGCCGGACGGCAGCATCAGGCCGTACAGGAGCTGGCGGACGGTGACCTTGTCACCGACGATCAGCCGGGCGGAGGAGGCGTTCTTCGACACGATGTAGTCGCTGTACGCCTTCTTGATGGTGACCTTGGCGTCGAGGTTCAGGTTCGCCTGGGTCAGCACGACCTTCGCGGTCATGATCTTCGTGGTGGAACCGGTGGCGCGCTTGGTGTCCGCGGCCTTGGTGTAGAGCGTGGTGCCGTTGGAGCCGTCCATCGCGTAGCCGCCGAGGGCCGAGATGGTGGGCTTGGTGAGCGCCTGGGCGGGCGTCGCGGTGACGGCCCCGGCCGCGAGCATGGCGCCGGTGGTCATGGCGACCGCGGCGGCTCGGCGAAGACGGACGCCCTGAATGCCGGTTATCAAGTCGATTACCCCGATTGCTTGAATGCCCCTGCGGTGCGGCCGAGTTGGGGCGACAGGGTTGGGCCGCACGTATGTGACACGTAAGTACCAGGGAAGGTTGTGCGGCGGCTGTCGGAATCTTCGCCACCCGGGGCGCGGGGTCCGCATAGTGGACCGGCGCCCTCATGCGTACGTGATGTATCTATCCTGTGGGCATGACCTTGGCCGCCGTGAAGCAACCGCCCGCCGCAGACCGCGTCTACACGCACGTCAAAGAAGGGGTACTGGAGCGCCGCTACGAGGGCGGCACGCTCCTCACCGAAGGCGAGCTGGCCGAGGCCGTCGGCGTCTCCCGGACCCCGGTGCGCGAGGCGCTGCTGCGGCTGGAGGTCGAGGGACTGATCAGGCTCTACCCGAAGAAGGGCGCCCTGGTCCTGCCGGTCTCCGCGCAGGAGATCAAGGACGTCGTGGAGACCCGGCTGCTGGTCGAGGAGCACGCCGCGCGCAAGGCCGTACCGGCCCCGCCGGGCCTGCTGGAGCGGCTCGCGGAGCTGCTGGAGAAGCAGCAGCGGCAGGCCGCCGCCGGTGATCTCGCCGGGGCCGCCGTCACCGACCGCTGCTTCCACGCCGAGATCGTCCGCAGCGGCGGCAACGAGATCCTCTCCCGCCTCTACGACCAGTTGCGCGACCGGCAGCTCCGGATGGGCGTCGCCGTGATGCACTCGCACCCCGACCGGATCGCCAAGACCCTCGCCGAGCACGGGGAGATCCTCGAAGCGCTGCGCTCCGGCGACGCCGAGCGGGCCGTCGGGGTCGTCCACCGGCACATCGGCTGGTTCTCGCACCTGGCCCGGGGTGAGGTCCGATGAGCCGGACCGCCGCGCTGCCCGGTGACCCTCCCGGCGGCCGACGCGCCGTCGCCGTCTGGTCCATCGGCGTCTCGGTCTACTTCGTCGCCGTCATCTTCCGCACCTCCCTCGGCGTCGCGGGCCTCGACGCCGCCGACCGGTTCGGCGTCAACGCCTCGGCGCTGTCCACCTTCTCCATCCTCCAGTTGCTGGTCTACGCGGGGATGCAGATACCCGTCGGCCTGCTGGTGGACCGGCTCGGCACCAAGCGGGTGCTGACCATCGGCGTGGTGCTGTTCACGGCCGGACAGCTCGGCTTCGCGCTCTCCCCGTCGTACGGCATGGCGCTGGCGTCGCGGGCGCTGCTGGGCTGCGGGGACGCGATGACGTTCATCAGCGTGCTGCGTCTTGGCACCCGCTGGTTCCCGGCCCGGCGCGGGCCGCAGATCGCACAGCTCGCGGGGCTCGCCGGGATGGCGGGCAACCTGGTCTCCACGCTGCTCCTGGCCCGGCTGCTGCACGGCGTCGGCTGGACGGCGGCGTTCGGCGGCAGCGCGCTCGCCGGGGTCGTGGTCCTGGTGCTGTTGCTGCTCTTCCTGCGCGACCACCCCGAGGGCCACGAACCGGAGCCGTTCCCGCACCACGGCGCGGCCTACGTACGGCGCCAGATCGCCGCCTCCTGGCGGGAACCGGGCACCCGGCTCGGCCTGTGGGTGCACTTCACCACCCAGTTCCCGGCGATGGTGTTCCTGCTGCTGTGGGGGCTGCCGTTCCTGGTCGAGGCACAGGGCCTGTCCCGCGCCACCGCCGGTGAACTGCTCACCCTCGTCGTGCTGTCGAACATGGTCGTCGGCCTGGTCTACGGCCAGCTCGTCGCCCGGCACCACGGCGCCCGGCTGCCGCTCGCGCTGGGCACGGTGGGCGTCACGGCGGTGGTGTGGGCGTCGACCGTCTTCTACCCGGCGCTCACCGGGGCGGACCGGGCGCCGATGTGGCTGCTGATCGTGCTGTGCGCGGTGCTCGGGGCGTGCGGGCCCGCCTCCATGCTGGGCTTCGACTTCGCGCGCCCCGCGAACCCGCCGGAGCGTCAGGGCACGGCGTCCGGCATCACCAACATGGGCGGTTTCGTGGCGTCGATGACGACCCTGTTCGCGGTGGGCGTGCTGCTGGACGCGACCGGTGACGACTACACCGTCGCCTTGTCCTCCGTCTTCGTCCTCCAGGCCCTCGGCGTCAGCCAGATCCTCCGGCTGCGCCGCCGCGCCGCCCGCCGCGAGCGGGAACGGCTGGTGGCGAGCCGGGTGGAGACGGTGCACGTGCCCGCGTGAGACCCGGGGTCCAGGGCCCGGGCGGCCCCGGGCCTGCCCCGCGTCCGGCTACGGCGTGACCGTGAAGTTCCGCAGGATGGCCGTCGTCAGCTCCGGATCGCCGTCCGTCTTGACCCGGTCCTTCACGGCCTCCGGGGTGACCCGCCCGCAGGCCAGCCGCACGTACGTCTCCCAGTCGAGGGTGAGGGTGGCGGCCGGACCGAGCGCCGGGGTGGCCTCCACCGTGCCCCGCCCCTGGATGTCCACCCGCACCGTCCGCAGGAACTCCACCGGCCCGTGCACGTCGAAGACGATCGCCGAGCTGCGGGGCGCGTCCGCGCGGACGGCGACGACCTCGGGGAGCAGGTCGAGCAGCACGTCCCGGGCTATGTGGGCGCCGGGCGAGTCGAGGTTGCCGGGGCGGCCGAGGGCGGCGCGCAGGTCCTGTTCGTGCACCCACACGTTGAACGCGTGGCCCCGCATGGCCTCTTCCAGGGTCAGCTCGGCGCCGAGCGGCCCGCGCACCTTGCTGCCGGGGTCACGGGACTCGTTGCGAAGCTGGCGGTTGCGGCGGATGACCGTGTACTCCAGCTCGGAGGTCATCTCGGGGGCCGTGTGGTGGCGTCGGACGTCCACCTGCATCTCCATGTAACGCTGGTGATCGTTCGTCACATGGAACAGGTCGCGCGGGAGGGTGTGGATGGGGCGCGGGTCGCCGAGCATCTCGCAGTCGAGGCCGATGACATGGGAGACGACGTCGCGGACGGACCAGCCGGGGCACGGCGTACGCCGGTTCCAGTCGGCCTCCACGAGGGGAGTCACCAGCTCGGATATCGCTTCGATGGAGTGGGTCCAGGCGTCGGCGTAGGGCTGGAGAGTGGGATGCAGACTCACGGGAACGGGACCCCTCGGCGGTCGGTACACGGGCGGTTGGTGGCGGCGTTGCCAGCGGGAGGTGGCGGCTGTCGGCGGCTGTCAGCGGGTGTCGTGGAACGCTAAGTTACGCTGCTGAGCGGCACCCCGGCAGTGCTTTCGTGTGACGATCGTAGGCCCGTATGAACGGCTCGAATGCCAGGACGGTGGTAGTGTGCGCGCCTCCCTTCTCCAAATCGCCGTAGACGACACTGAATCGGTCGATTCACGTCGGCAACGCGTCGCCTCCCTGGTACGGGAGCAGGCCGGGGCCGACCTGGTCGTGCTGCCGGAACTGTGGACCACCGGCGCCTTCGCCTACCCCGACTTCGCGACCGAGGCGGAGCCGCTGGAGGGCCCCACCTACGAGGCGATGGCCAAGGCGGCGAGCGACGCGGGCGTCTGGCTGCACGCGGGCTCCATCCCGGAACGGGACCCTGACGGACCGCTCTACAACACCTCCCTCCTCTTCTCCCCCGCCGGTGAACTGACCGCCACCTACCGCAAGATCCACCGCTTCGGCTTCGACAAGGGCGAGGCCGTGCTGATGGGGGCAGGGCGGGACCTGGTGACGGCGCGTCTGCCGAACGCGACGGTGGGTCTGGCCACCTGCTACGACCTCCGTTTCCCGGAACTCTTCCGCGGACTCGTCGACGCGGGCGCGGACGTCCTCGTCATCCCGGCCGGGTGGCCGGAGCGCCGACGTGAGCACTGGACACTCCTGGCTCGGGCGCGGGCGGTGGAGAACCAGTCGTTCGTACTCGCTTGTGGAACGGCTGGCACCCACGCCGGGGTTCCGCAGGCGGGTCACTCGATCGTGGTAGATCCGTGGGGAGACGTCCTCGCGGAGGCCGGCCCCGGCGAGGAGACGCTCACGGTCTCGATCGACGTGGGGAAGGTCGCGGCCACCCGGGAGCAGTTCCCGGCGTTGAAGGACCGGGTGCTGGGGCTGGCCGAGCCGCGGCGGTGAACGCCGAACGGCCCCTGACCCCGGGAGCGCCGGGATCAGGGGCCGTCACGGGTGTCACGCCCAGGTGATCAGCCGCTTCGGCTGTTCCAGGATCGCGGCGATGTCCGCCAGCACCTTGGAGCCCAGTTCGCCGTCGACCAGGCGGTGGTCGAAGCTCAGGGCGAGGGTGGTGACCTGGCGCGGCTTGACCTTGCCCTTGTGGACCCACGGCTGGGGCTTGATCGCGCCGACCGCGAGGATCGCCGACTCGCCGGGGTTGAGGATCGGCGTGCCGGTGTCGACGCCGAAGACGCCGACGTTGGTGATCGTCACCGTGCCGCCCTGCATCGCCGCCGGGGACGTCCTGCCCTCGCGGGCGGTCGACACCAGCTCGCCCAGGGACTCCGCCAGCTGCGGCAGCGTCTTGGCGTGCGCGTCCTTGATGTTGGGGACGAGCAGCCCGCGCGGGGTGGCCGCGGCGATGCCCAGGTTGACGTAGTGCTTGACCACGATCTCCTGGTTGGCCTCGTCCCAGGCGGCGTTGATGTCGGGGTTGCGTCTGATGGCGACCAGCAGGGCCTTGGCGATCAGCAGCAGGGGGTTCACCCGCAGGCCGGTGAACTCCTTGTCCTGCTTCAGCTCCTCGACCAGCTTCATCGTGCGCGTGACGTCGACCGTCACGAACTCGGTGACGTGCGGCGCGGTGAACGCGGAGCCGACCATCGCCGCCGCGGTCGCCTTGCGGACGCCCTTGACGGGGATGCGGGTCTCCCGCGCCGTGTCGTACGCCGGAACGGCCGCGGGTGCCGCCGCCGGTTCCGCCGCCGGGGTCGCCACCGGCTCGGGCGCCTGCCGCGGGGCCGCCGCCGCGTGCACGTCCTCGCGGGTGATGATGCCGTCGGGGCCGGTCGGGGTGACCGTCGTCAGGTCGACGCCCAGGTCCTTGGCCAGCTTGCGCACCGGCGGCTTCGCCAGCGGGCGCTCCCCCGTGGGGGCGGCGGGCGCCGCGGGCGCGGTGCCGTGGCCGTTCAGCTCGGACTGGATCGCCGTCGACGCCTGCTCCACCTGGACCTCGGGGCCCTTGCGGGGACGGCGCTTGGTGGACGTCGTCGCCACTCCGTAGCCCACGAGGACCGGCTGGCGGCCCTCCGGCCTGGGCTCCTCGGCCGCTGGCTGCGGCTCCGGCTGGGCGGGCGCGGCCTGGGGCGCCGGGGCCGCGCCGCCGCTGACGTCCACCGCGATGATGGACGTGCCCACGTCGACCGTGGTGCCCTCGGGGAAGTGCAGGGCGCGGACCACGCCGTCGTACGGGATGGGCAGCTCCACCGCCGCCTTCGCCGTCTCGACCTCGCAGACCACCTGTCCGTCGGTGACCTTGTCACCGGGCTGGACGTACCACTTGAGGATCTCGGCCTCGGTGAGCCCCTCGCCCACGTCGGGCATCTTGAACTCGCGCACGGACGCTTCGGTCATCGTCGTCATGCCCCTCTCCTCAGTACGCCAGGGCACGGTCGACGGCGTCGAGTACCCGGTCCAGGCCCGGCAGGTACTCCTCCTCCAGGCGCGCGGGCGGGTACGGCGCGTGGTAGCCGCCGACCCGGAGCACCGGGGCCTCCAGGTGGTAGAAGCAGCGCTCGGTGATCCGGGCGGCGATCTCCGCGCCGGAACCGAAGAACACCGGGGCCTCGTGGACCACGACCAGGCGGCGCGTCCTCTCCACGGACGCCTGGAGGGAGTCGAAGTCGAGCGGGGAGACCGACCGCAGGTCGAGGACCTCCAGGGACCTGCCCTCCTCGGCCGCCGCGTCGGCGGCCTCCAGGCACGTCTTCACCATCGGGCCGTAGGCGGCCAGGGTGAGGTCGGTGCCCTCGCGGACCACGCGCGCCTTGTGCAGCGGGCCGGGGATCGCCTCGGTGTTGACCTCGGCCTTGTCCCAGTACCGCCGCTTGGGCTCGAAGAAGATCACCGGGTCGTCGCTCTGGATGGCCTGCTGCATCATCCAGTACGCGTCGGACGCGTTGGACGGGCTGACGATCTTCAGGCCCGCGACGTGCGCGAACAGCGACTCCGGGGACTCGGAGTGGTGCTCGACCGCGCCGATGCCGCCGCCGTAGGGGATGCGCACGACGACGGGCAGCTTGACCTTGCCCAGCGAGCGGGCGTGCATCTTCGCGAGCTGGGTGACGATCTGGTCGTACGCCGGGAAGACGAAGCCGTCGAACTGGATCTCGACGACGGGCCGGTAGCCGCGCAGGGCGAGGCCGATGGCCGTGCCGACGATGCCGGACTCGGCGAGCGGGGTGTCGATGACGCGGCTCTCGCCGAAGTCCTTCTGGAGGCCGTCGGTGACGCGGAAGACGCCGCCGAGCTTGCCGACGTCCTCGCCCATGACGAGGACCTTGGGATCGGAGTCCAGGGCACGGCGCAGCGACTCGTTGATCGCCTTGGCCATGGCCATCTTCTCTGCCGCCATGTCAGACCCCCTGCCCCTCTGCGTCCGCGAACGACGCCTGGTAGGCGGCGAACTGGGCGCGCTCCTCGTCGACGAGCGCGTGCCCGTCCGCGTAGACGTTCTCGAAGATGGCGAAGTGGTCCGGGTCGGGCATGGCGCGGACCGCTTCGCGCACTCGTCTGCCCAACGCCTCGCTCTCGGCCTCCAGTTCCGCGAAGAATCCCTCGTCCGCGTGGTTTGCGGCCTCCAGATAGCGGCGCAGGCGCAGGATAGGGTCCTTCGCCTCCCAGGCGAGCCGCTCCTCGTCCCCGCGGTAGCGGGTGGGGTCGTCGGAGGTGGTGTGGGCGCCCATGCGGTACGTGAACGCCTCGACCAGCGTCGGGCCCTCACCGCCGCGGGCGCGCTCCAGCGCCCACTTCGTCACGGCGAGGCAGGCCAGCACGTCGTTGCCGTCGACGCGGACGCCGGGGAAGCCGTAGCCCTGCGCGCGCTGGTAGAGCGGGACGCGGGTCTGCTTCTCGGTGGGCTCGGAGATCGCCCACTGGTTGTTCTGGCAGAAGAACACCACGGGGGCGTTGTAGACCGCGGAGAAGGTGAAGGACTCCGCCACGTCGCCCTGGCTGGAGGCGCCGTCGCCGAAGTAGGCGATCACCGCGCTGTCCGCGCCGTCCTTGGCGATGCCCATGGCGTAGCCGGTGGCGTGCAGCGTCTGGGAGCCGATGACGATCGTGTACAGGTGGAAGTTGTTGCTGTTCGGGTCCCAGCCGCCGTGGTTCACGCCGCGGAACATGCCGAGCAGGTTCGTCGGGTCGACCCCGCGGCACCAGGCGACGCCGTGCTCGCGGTAGGTCGGGAAGACGTAGTCGTCGCCGCGCAGGGCCCGGCCCGAGCCGATCTGGGCGGCCTCCTGGCCGAGCAGCGAGGCCCACAGGCCCAGCTCGCCCTGGCGCTGGAGCGCGGTCGCCTCGGCGTCGAAACGGCGGGTGAGGACCATGTCGCGGTACAGGCCGCGCAGCTCCTCGGGGGTGATGCCGGTGACGTACTTGTCGTACTCGGCGTTCTTGACGCGCTTGCCCTCGGGCGTCAGTAGCTGCACCAGTTGGGGCTCGCCGCCGGGCGTCTTCCTCGTTGTCGTGCGCTTACCGGCCGTGCTCTTGCCACCGGCGCTGCTTCGCGGCTTGCGCGCTGCAGTGCTCTCCACGGTCACGTGTGCTCCTCCGTCGGTCCGGCCCCCGGGTTCGCCGGGTGCCTGGGGTTCCCCCCGCTCCCTTTAGGAGCTGTGGGGGAGCGGCTCACCTGAAGCCCTGCGGACGCACGGGGTGGGTGCGGCTCGGTCGGGAACAGGTGTGACAGGTGCCCCGGCGAGCGCCCTGCAAAAGGCACGTTACCCAGTGCCGCACATTTCTGTGAAACCCCATCTGACCTGCGTTTTTGCTTGGATTTCCAAGTAAATGCGGGGGACGGGGTACAGCCGCTGGTCACAGCCTTGCAGAGGGCCGGAACAACGGCACGTTAACCCGGTGACCGAGGTCTCGTGAAGAGTTAGCCCTCGACGAAAAATCAAGCCGATCGGCCGTACTGAATGGAGCGGCACCGGTCGTGACCGAAAGTGACTGAGTGCGACGTTCTGTGATTAGGACCAGCTCAGCGGCCGTTTTTCGTGCCCTAGCATCTGCCGCGTGTCGCGCCCGTGTGTACCACCCCTCATGCCCCACGCGCCCCCGCTGGGCGCCCTGCTCCGCCACTACGCCGCCGGTTCGGCGCTCGCCTGCGAACCCGTCGACCAAGGGCTGCTGAACCGCGGCTACCGGCTCCGCACCACCCGCGGTCGCTACTTCCTCAAGCACCACTTCGACCCCGAGACCGCCGACCCCGCCGCCCTGGAACGCCGCCACCGCGCCACCGCCCGCCTGGCCGCCCTGGGCGTCCCGGTGGCCCCGCCGCTGGCCGCGCGGGACGGCCGTACCGTCGCCGTCGTCGGCGGCCACACCTACGCCCTGCATCCGTGGATCGACGGCCGCCACCGGCACGGCGGCCAGCTCACCACCGGGCAGTGCACCCGGCTGGGGGCGCTCCTGGGCGCCGTCCACGCGGGTCTGGAGCAGGTGATGCCGCCGAAGGGGCGCACCCGGCCCGCCACCAGCCCGCACCCCGTGCGCAGCGCCGACCCGGCCGACACCTTCGCCCTGATCGACGACCTGCTCGCGCGGGTGCGCCGCCACCGCCCCGCCGACTCCTTCGACGAACTCGCCCGCCACCGCCTCCTGGAACGCCGCGCCCTGCTGGAGCGGCACGCGGACCGGCGTCCCCCGCGCGGGGGCTCGGTGGGCTGGGTGCACGGCGACTTCCACCCGTTCAACCTGCTGTACCGGGGGGACGCCCCGGCCGCGATCGTCGACTGGGACCGGCTCGGGGTACAGCCCCGCGCGGAGGAGGCCGTACGCGCCGCCGCGATCTTCTTCGTACGGCCCGACGGCAGGCTCGACCTGCCCAAGGCGAGGGCCTACGCGCGCGCGTACCGGCGCGCCGCCCAGGCCACGCCCTCGCAGCTCGCGGCGGCCGTGCACCGGGTGTGGTGGGAGCGGCTGAACGACTTCTGGATGCTGCGCTGGCACTACGAGCGCGGCGACACCCGCGCGGACCCCCAGTTCCCGGCGACGTCCGCGCTGGCGGTGTGGTGGACGCGCGAGTACGACGCGGTGTGCGACGCGTTCGTGGAGTGAGGGGGACTGAGGGGGACTGAGGGGCGAGTGAGGGCCGCTCCCCGGGGATCAGCTCGCCGGTCAGCCCTCGCGGTCAGCCCCCCAGCGCGCCTTCCAGGCTCCCCGTGCCACCCTCCGTGCCGCCCGTCTCCTCACCGGTCGGCTCGCCCTCCGTCGGCTCGGTGTCCGTCGGCTCGGTCTCCGTGGGCTCCGTGTCGGTCGGCGCGGTGTTCGTCGGCTCGGTGTCCGTCGGGTCGTTGGTGGGCGTCCACGACGGCGTCCACGACGGCGTCGGCGTCGGCGTGTAGTCCCAGTCGCCGCCGGTTCCGGTGCCCTCCTCCGTGCCGGTCTCCGTCTCCTCCTCGGTGGCGTCCTCGGTCGGCGTCGGGCTGGCCTCGTCCTTGGTCGCGGACTTCGAGGTGGTCGGCGACTGGGTGGTGCCGGGGCCGCCCTTCTCGTCGTTGCCGTTGTTCAGCGCCAGCGCCACCCCGGCGGCGATGGCGATCACCGCGAGGACGGCGAGGATCCACAGCTTGCCGCGCCCGCTGCCCCGGTTGCCGTGGCCCTCGAAGCCGCCGTCGTCACCGCCGCCGTACCCGGCGGGCAGGATCGGCTGCGGGATCTGGGTGGTGCCGGAGGCGTCGGGATGCGGCATGACGGAGGTGCCCGCCACGCCCAGCGCGGGCGTGCCGCGGCCCTCGTGGCCGGTGACCGGGCCGGTGTTCCAGGTGCCGGTGTGGCCGCCCTGGTCGTACAGCATCTGGAGGGCGTACTGGACCAGGCCGCGCATCTCCTCGGCGGTCTGGAAGCGGTCGTCGGGGTCCTTGGCGAGCGAGCGCATCACCAGGCCGTCCAGCTCCGGCGGCACGGCGTCGGAGACCTCGGACGGCGGCGTGGGGATGTCCTGGACGTGCTGGTAGACCACCGACAGCGGGGTCTCCCCGACGAACGGCGGGCGCAGCGCGAGCAGTTCGTAGAGCAGGCAGCCCGTCGCGTACAGGTCGGAGCGGTGGTCGACGGCCTTGCCGAGCGCCTGCTCCGGGGAGAGGTACTGCGGGGTGCCCATGACCATGCCGGTCTGCGTCATCGTCGTGGACGCGCCGTGCAGGGCACGCGCGATGCCGAAGTCCATCACCTTCACGGCGCCGTTGTGCGTGATGATCACGTTGGCGGGCTTGATGTCGCGGTGCACGATGCCGTGCTGGTGCGAGTAAGCGAGCGCCTCAAGCACGCCAGAGGCGATGATCAGGGCCTGCTCCGGGCCGGGCGCCTCCGCGTTGAGCAGCAGGTCGCGGATGGTGCGGCCCTCGACGATCTCCATGACGATGTACGGCACCGACTGGCCGCCGACGGTGTCCTCGCCGGAGTCGTACACGGCGACGATGGAGTGGTGGTTCAGCCCGGCGACCGACTGCGCCTCGCGCGTGAAGCGGGCCTTGGAGACCGGGTCCTCGGCGAGGTCGGCGCGCAGCAGCTTCACCGCCACGGTGCGGCCGAGGCGTACGTCCTCGGCCGCGAACACCTCGGCCATGCCGCCCCGGCCGAGCCTGCGGGTCAACCGGTACCGGCCGTCCCCGACAAGCCCTCCGTTGCCCCAGGTCTCCGGCGCGTCCGAGATGCCGCCGCCAGTCGCCTCGGGGTCGGACGGGCCCTGAGCGCGCTGCTGCTGTGCCATCAGTCCTCGCCGTCGTTTCTGCCCGCGGTGCGCGCGGTGTTGTTACGGTCTCCGTCGGCCACGCTACAGCCTCCGCGCCAGCCGCCGGTCCGCGTTGGGCGCCGGGACCGGCACCAGACGGACCGGCCATCAAAGCGCGCTGGCGCGGCGCCGTGCAAATCCTGTGTACCGGGCGTACGCCCGCTGTAACGCTTCCGCGACGCTTCTTTCGCGTACGGTCACGGAACGGGCACCGAGCTTGACGTGTCAGTGGCCTGGGGCAGACTTGGCCGGGAATAGGCACTTTGGATCAAGACAGGTCCAGGCAGATCGAGACGGTGGCCAGGCGGTGGCCTGTAGGACAGTCGGCGGCGCCACGGGCTGTATGGGGGACACGGAGAGATGAGCCAGGACGGCGCGCACAACCAGTACGCGGGGCGGGCGATCGCGGGTGGCCGCTATCAGCTACGCGACCTGCTCGGCCAGGGCGGCATGGCCTCCGTGCACCTCGCCTACGACTCCGTCCTCGACCGCCAGGTCGCGATCAAGACGCTCCACACCGAGCTGGGCCGCGAGCAGGCGTTCCGCGAGCGGTTCCGCCGCGAGGCCCAGGCCGTGGCCAAGCTCACCCACACCAACATCGTCTCGGTCTTCGACACCGGCGAGGACGACGTCGACGGGGTCATGACGCCGTACATCGTCATGGAGTACGTCGAGGGCCGCCCCCTCGGCTCCGTCCTCGACCAGGACGTCCAGCAGTACGGCGCGATGCCCGCCGACAAGGCGCTGAAGATCACCGCGGACGTGCTCGCCGCGCTGGAGATCAGCCACGAGGCGGGCCTGGTCCACCGCGACATCAAGCCGGGCAACGTGATGATGACCAAGCGCGGTGTGGTCAAGGTCATGGACTTCGGCATCGCCCGCGCGATGCAGTCCGGGGTGACGTCGATGACGCAGACCGGCATGGTCGTCGGCACCCCGCAGTACCTCTCCCCCGAGCAGGCGCTCGGCCGGGGCGTGGACGCCCGCTCCGACCTGTACTCGGTCGGCATCATGCTGTTCCAGCTCGTCACCGGGCGGCTCCCCTTCGACGCGGACTCGCCGCTGGCGATCGCGTACGCGCACGTGCAGGAGGAGCCGGTCGCGCCGTCCTCCGTGAACCGCTCGCTGCCCCCGGCGGTGGACGCGCTGGTCGCCCGCGCGCTGAAGAAGAACCCGAACGAACGGTTTCCGACCGCCGACGCGATGCGCGAGGAGTGCCTGCGCGTGGCGTCGTCCTTCCACGCCGCCGCGCCGAACATCGTCCCCGGCGCCCCGACGTCCAGCGGCTCGGGCGTCGGCTCCGCGGTGTTCCCGCCGGTCGACCAGTCCACCCCGGCGCCGCAGAGCGGCGTCCAGACGCCGTACCAGCCGACGCCGCCGCCGAATCCGTACAACACCCCGCACCCGTCGGCGCCCTCCCCGGCGTACGGCTATCCGCAGCAGGGCGGCTACCAGACCCCGGCGCCCTCGGCGTACACCCCGCAGGGCCCGGCGACGCCGCCGCCGTACAACCTCACCCCGCAGCAGTCGTCGGCCCCGGCGGGCCGCGGCGGCCGGAACAAGCCGGTGATCGTCGGCTCCATCGTGGTGTCCCTGCTGGCGGTCGGCGCTCTGATCGCCGCGCTGCTGATGAACGGCGGGGGCGACGACGAGGGCGGCACCGCCCAGGGCTCCGACCCCAGCGCCTCGGCGTCGGCCTCGGAGACACAGGCGGCGGGGTACCGCGGCCCGGACACCTCCAAGAAGATCGACAAGACGGAGTGCACGGAACCGCAGGAGTCGTACAACGACCCGGACCAGATCCAGCTCCCGGACTTCCGGTACAAGTACATCGGGTCGGTCAAGGAGTGCGCGCAGGCGGCGGGCTGGCAGCTCGACCTCAAGGACGTCGACGAGAACACCTACGGGGAAGGGACGGTCATGAACCAGTTCCCGTCCGCCGGTACGGACGTCGACCCCGAGGACATGCCCGAGATCGAGCTGCGCGTCTCCACGGGCAACCCGGCCTCCTGACCGGGGGCTGAGCACGAAGAAGGGCCCGGCATCGGTGATGCCGGGCCTGGTTTCCGTCCGCGAGCGGTACGGGTTACAGGTACGGGCCGCCCGTACGGCCGCCCGGACCCTGGTGGTCCTCCATCTCCGGGGCGGCGCCCGGCGGCAGGGCCCTGCGCATCTGCTCCAACTGGGCCCTGGCCGCCATCTGCTGGGCGAACAGCGTGGTCTGGATGCCGTGGAACAGGCCCTCCAGCCAGCCGACCAACTGGGCCTGGGCGATCCGCAGTTCCGCGTCGCTCGGGGTCGCCTCGTCGGTGAACGGCAGGGAGAGCCGCTCCAGCTCCTCCACCAGCTCCGGCGCCAAGCCGTCCTCCAGCTCCTTCACCGAGCTGGCGTGGATCTCCTTGAGCCGGACCCGGCTGGCCTCGTCGAGGGGAGCCGCGCGCACCTCCTCAAGGAGCTGCTTGATCATGCTGCCGATCCGCATGACCTTCGCGGGCTGCTCCACCTGGTCCGTCACCGGGGTCTCGTGGGAATCGTCGTCCCCGCCGCCGCCGAGTGCCATGCCGTCCTGGCCCACGACCAGGATCCGCTGGGCGTTCTCCGGCGACCTCTCGTTCCTCGGCATCTCCATGCCGCCATTCTCTCGCACACCCCCACCTCATCACCGGGGTGCCCCCCGTGACGGCTGATCCACCGTTTACGTAGGGGGACTTTGCGTCATGGTCAGCGACCACTTCGCGTCACACCGCGGCTCACGTCAGCCGCGGCAGCCGCGTCTCGCAGTGGTCCAGCCAGCGCAGTTCCGCCTCGGCGTGGCAGACGCGCTGCTCCAGCACCAGCAGCCGGGCCACCGCCTCCGGGTTCCCGGGCGCCGCCGCCGCGAGCGCCCGCGCCCGCTCCCGTACGTACGCCTGGAGCGCCTCGGCCACGTGCCGCCGCTGCGTCCGCAGGATCTGGCGTACGTCGACGTCGGCCGTGCCGACCGCCATCACCAGCTTGATCGCCAGCTCGTCGCGCGGCGGGCTGGCCCGCTCCACGGGGCGCGTGTACCAGGCCCGCAGTTCCGCGCGGCCCGCGTCGGTCAGCGCGTACCGCACCCGCCGGGCCTCGTCCACGCCCTCCTGGACGACCATGCCGTCCCGTTCCAGGCGGCCGAGGGTCGTGTAGACCTGGCCGATGTTCAGCGGCCAGCTCTCCGCCGTACGCGCCTCGAACTCCGTGCGTAGTTGGGAGCCGTAGCGCGGGCCGGGCTCCAGGAGGGCCAGCAGGCCGTGTCGTATCGACATAAGCGGATTGTGCAGCGGGGTCGGCCCATCGGCGGAGTCCGGAATGCCGTGGTTGCTGGCGGATGTGAAGGTTGTGGGGTCCGACTACTGAAGAAATACGGTTCCGGGAGGGGGTCACGGGTGTGACTCCATGGCTGCGTCTGCTGCGGTGGGGGTGGGTGCTGGCCGCTGTGACGGTGGTGGGGTGCGGGGCTGTGGTGCGGTACGGCGCCGGGTCGTCGTACGCCGTCCCCGCCCCGGTCTCCAGCGCCGTCCCCGGTGTTGTCCCCTCCGCCGACCCCTCGCCGTCCGTGTCCGGCGGGGAGCGTCGGCGGGCCGGGAGTCCGGCCGGGGAGGGGCGGGCGCGGCCGGGGCGGCCGGTGGAGCCGGGGGCGGAGGTGCCGTCCACGGCCCCCGCGCCAGCCCCGGCCACCTCGCCCGTGGAGACGGCCGGGTCCGCGCCCTCCGTACCGGCCGGGGAGCCCGTACGGCAGGCGGGCGGGGCCGCCGAGCCCGTGCTGCGCATCCTGCCGCTGGGCAGCGGGCTGGTCCTCATCGGGCTCGGCCTCGCGCTCGCCTTCGTGGGGCTGCGGGTGCGGCGCGGCGCGGGATGAGTGGTGGTGCGGGTGCGGCGCGGCGCCGGATGACCCGTGGTGCGGGTGCGGGTGCGGCGCGGCGCGGGATGACCCGTGGTGCTACGGGTGCGGCGTGTCGGGCGGGGCGTCGGTCAGGGCGTGGTGGACGTGACCAGCAGGATCTTGCCCACGTGGCCGCTCTCCTCCAGCAGGCGGTGGGCCTCGGCCGCCTCCCGCATCGGCAGCTCCCGGTCGACGACCGGGCGCACGTGGCCGCCCGACAGCAGCGGCCACACGTGCTCGCGCACGGCCGCGACGATCGCCGCCTTCTCGCTGAGCGGGCGGGCCCGCAGCGAGGTCGCGCTGATCGCGGCCCGCTTGGCCAGCAGCGCGCCGATGTTCAGCTCGCCCTTGACGCCGCCCTGCATCCCGATGATCGCCAGCCGCCCGTTCACGGCGAGCGCCTTGATGTTGCGGTCGAGGTACTTGGCGCCCATGTTGTCGAGGATCACGTCCGCGCCCGCGCCACCGGTGGCCTCCCTGACCTCCGCGACGAAGTCCTGCTCCCGGTAGTTGACCAGGATGTCGGCGCCCAGCTCGGCGCAGCGCTCCAGCTTCTCCTTGCTGCCCGCGGTGACGGCGACCTTCGCGCCGACGGCCTTGGCGAGCTGGATCGCCATGGTGCCGATGCCGCTGGAGCCGCCGTGCACCAGCAGGGTCTCGCCGGGACGCAGGTGGGCGACCATGAAGACGTTCGACCAGACCGTGCAGGTCACCTCGGGCAGCGCCGCCGCCTCGGTGAGGCCGACGCCCTCGGGCAGCGGCAGCAACTGGCCCGCCGGTACGGCGACCTTCTCGGCGTAGCCGCCGCCGGACAGCAGCGCGCACACCTCGTCGCCGACCGACCAGCCGCCGACGCCCGGCCCGACCGCGGCGATCCGCCCGGAGCACTCCAGGCCGGGGTAGCGGGAGGCGCCCGGCGGGGGATCGTAGAAGCCCTGCCGCTGCAGGAGGTCGGCGCGGTTGACGGCGCTCGCCGCCACCTCGACCAGGACCTCGCCCTCGCCGGGCACCGGGTCGGGGACCTCGTCCCACACCAGCGCCTCGGGCCCACCAGGTTCGGGAATCGTGATCGCATACATGGAAGGGACGCTACCCCGCGCCCCCGCGACCGGTCCGCTTCCAGCTCGGGTGGTCGTCGGCCGCCGGGGGGAGCCGCCCGGTCGGCGGCGGGCGGGCCGGGGCGGCGGCGGGCCGGGGCGGCGGCGGGCGGTCCGGGGCGGCGGCGGGCGGGCCGGTGGAAAACCGGGTGCGGCACCGATGAGTTCGCGGGACCGTGGAGGTCTCCCCATGCGTAGCCCGAGTACGCGGAAGGACACCCCACCATGAGCGAGCCAAGCCCTGGCCTGGCCATCGAGACCGCCGGCCTGGTCAAGACCTTCGGTGAGACCCGGGCCGTGGACGGCGTCGACCTGGCCGTGCCGACCGGCACGGTCTACGGCGTCCTCGGCCCCAACGGCGCCGGGAAGACCACCACCGTCAAGATGCTCGCCACCCTGCTGCGGCCCGACGGCGGCGAGGCCCGCGTCTTCGGCCGCGACGTCGTGCGCGACGCCGACGAGGTCCGCGGCCGGGTCAGTCTCACCGGTCAGTACGCGTCCGTCGACGAGGACCTGACCGGCACCGAGAACCTCGTCCTGCTGGGCCGTCTCCTCGGGCACGGCAAGAAGGCCGCGCGGGAGCGGAGCGCGCAACTGCTGGCGGCGTTCGGGCTGACCGCGGCGGCCGGGAAGCAGGTCAAGCACTACTCGGGCGGTATGCGGCGCCGCATCGACATCGCCGCGTCCATCCTGAACACGCCCGACCTGCTGTTCCTGGACGAGCCGACCACCGGCCTCGACCCGCGCAGCCGCAACCAGGTGTGGGACATCGTGCGCGCGGTCGTCGCCCAGGGCACCACCGTGCTGCTGACCACGCAGTACCTGGACGAGGCGGACCAGCTCGCCTCGCGGATCGCGGTCATCGACCGCGGCAAGGTGATCGCCGAGGGCACGAAGGGCGAGCTGAAGGCGTCCGTGGGCGCCGGTTCCGTCCATCTGCGGCTGCGGGACGCGGCCCAGCGCCCGCAGGCCGAGCAGGTGCTGCGGCTGACGCTGGACGCCGACGTGCAGCTGGAGCCCGATCCGGTGGCGCTGACCGCCCGGGTGGGCGCCGGGGCGGCGGACGGCCGGGGCGCGGCCGAGCAGGCGGCACGGGCGCTGGCCGAGCTGGCCCGCGGCGGCATCACCGTCGACAACTTCTCGCTGGGACAGCCCAGCCTGGACGAGGTCTTCCTCGCCCTCACCGGTCATGACACCAACGCCGACGCCACCGGCGGCACGGAAGGGGAGGCGGCGGCATGAGCACCGCGACCACCACCGAGACCAAGGACCTCGCGCCGGTCAGCGCCGAGTCGCTCGCGGAGCTGCTCGTCGGCCGGGAGCGGCCGTCGCGGCCCAGCGCCTGGTCGGCGTCGCTGACCTTCGGCTGGCGGGCCATCCTGAAGATCAAGCACGTGCCCGAGCAGCTCTTCGACGTCACCGCCTTCCCGATCATGATGGTGCTGATGTACACGTACCTGTTCGGCGGGGCGCTGGCCGGTTCGCCGAAGGAGTACATCCAGTTCCTGCTGCCGGGCATCCTCGTGATGTCGGTGGTGATGATCACGATGTACACCGGCGTCTCGGTCAACACGGACATCGAGAAGGGCGTCTTCGACCGGTTCCGCACCCTGCCGATCTGGCGGCCCTCGGTGATGGTCGGCTATCTGCTCGGTGACGCCCTGCGCTACTCCATCGCCTCCGTGGTGATGCTGACGGTCGGCATGATCCTCGGCTACCGCCCGGACGGCGGGGTCGGCGGCGTGGTCACCGGGATAGCCCTGCTGGTCGTCTTCTCCTTCGCGTTCTCCTGGATCTGGACGATGTTCGGGCTGCTGCTGCGCACCGAGAAGTCGGTGATGGGCGTCAGCATGATGGTGATCTTCCCGCTCACCTTCCTGTCCAACGTCTTCGTCGACCCGCGCACCATGCCCGGCTGGCTCCAGGCGTTCGTCAACAACAGCCCCGTCACCCATCTGGCCAGCGCGGTCCGCGGCCTGATGGCGGGCGACTGGCCCGCCGACGAGGTCGCCTGGTCGCTGGGCTGGTCGGCCCTGTTCGTGCTGGTCTTCGGCCCGGTCACGATGCGGCTCTACAACCGCAAGTAGCGCACCTGAGTGCGCGCTGTCCTCAGTCGTCGCACGGGCCGTCCGCTCTCAGTCGTCGTACGGGCCGCGCCCGGCCGCCTCCGGTGGGGTCCGTACGACGATGACCAGCCGGTCCGTCAGCTCCAGCCGCCCGATGGCCGGATCGTCGTAGCCGAGCACCCGGTGCCCGCGGACCACGCTCACCACCATGTCGCCGGTCTCCCTCGGACTCAGCCCCGCCTCGGCCCGGGTGACCGGCCGTTCGACCATGTCGAGGCCGCTGCCGCGCCGGATCAGGTCCTCCATCACCAGCCCGGCGGCGGGGCTGAGCGCGGACAGCCCGAGCAGCCGCCCGGCCGCTCCCGAGCTGGTGACGACCTCGTCGGCGCCGGACTGCTTCAGCAGCGGCGCGTTCTCCACCTCCCGCACCGCGGCCACGATCTTCGCGCCGCTGTTGATCTGCCGGGCCGTCAGCGCCACCAGAACGGCGGTGTCGTCCCGCCCCGTGGCGATCACGATCCGCCCGGCCCGCTGCACCTCGGCCCGCCGCAGCACATCGCTGCGCGTGCCGTCCCCGACCACGCCCGAGAAGCCCTCGGCCAGCGCGGCGTCGACCACCTTGGCGGCGGTGTCGACCACGGCGACCTGGTCCTTCCGCAGACCGGCCGCGCAGACGGCCCGGATCGTGGCCCGTCCCTTGGTGCCGAAGCCAACGACAACGGTGTGGTCACGCATGGAAGTTCTCCAGCCTGGTCGGAAGACGGGTCCTGGGCAACGCGGTGGGAAGGACGGCGATCAGTCAGGGACCATGGTGCCCACAGACCGGACCAGCACCGCATCGCAGGGGGCCAGCGTGCACGGCGACGAGCAATCACCTTCCCGTCCGGGGAGGCTGTCCATCCTCCGTTCCCTCTGGTTCCGTTCGCGCCGGGAGGCCCGCGACGACGCCGAGGCGGGCCGCTCCATCAACATGCCCACCCAGACCGTCCTGCCGCCCCTCCAGCAGGTGCTGCGGCGACTGGCCATGGCCCTGCTGGTGCTGATCTTCACCACCCTCATCGTCTACGTCGACCGCGACGGCTACAACGACAACGTGGACGGCGCCGTCGACTTCCTGGACGCCGCCTACTACGCCACCGTCACCCTCTCCACCACCGGCTACGGCGACATCACCCCGGCCGGAGACGCCGCCCGGCTCACCAACATCCTCGTCATCACACCGCTGCGCGTGCTGTTCCTGATCATCCTGGTCGGCACCACCCTGGAGGTGCTCACCGAGCGCACCCGCCAGCAGGTCCGCATCCACCGCTGGCGACACCGCACCCGTGACCACGTGGTGGTCATCGGCTACGGCACCAAGGGACGGCACGCCGTGCAGACCCTGCGGGCCCAGGGCGTCGCCCGGGACCGGATCGTCATCGTCGACGCCCAGGCCGAGAACGCCGAGGCGGCCGGGGACGACGGTCTGGTCGCGGTGCTGGGGGACGCCACCCGGTCCGAGACTCTGCTGAAGGCGGAGGTCCAGCGCGCCGCTCAGGTGATCGTCGCCCCGCAGCGCGACGAGGCGGCCACCCTCATCACCCTCACCGCCCGCCAGCTCAACCGGCGCGCGACGATCGTCGCCGCGGTCCGGGAGGACGAGAACGTGCCGCTGCTGCGGCAGAGCGGCGCCGACACCGTGGTCACCAGCTCCAGCTCCGCCGGACGACTCCTCGGGATGTCGCTGGTCAGCCCGCCCGTGGCGCGGACCCTGGATGACCTGATGACCATCGGC
This sequence comes from Streptomyces flavalbus, assembly GCF_042674625.1. Classification (NCBI taxonomy): domain Bacteria; kingdom Bacillati; phylum Actinomycetota; class Actinomycetes; order Kitasatosporales; family Streptomycetaceae; genus Streptomyces; species Streptomyces flavalbus. The sequence continues at coordinate 4,128,230 of NZ_JBHTEB010000001.1, read as the reverse complement.
AGCGGGCTCGACCTCATCGAGCGCCCGGTGCTGGCACAGGAGGTGGGCCGCCCGCCCCGGGAGTCCGAGGAACTGGTCCTGGCCGTCGTCCGCGACAAGGACGTACTGGACTTCACCGATCCCCGGCTGGAGGAACTACGGGCGGGGGACCGGGTGGTCACCGTCGCCCGCGCCACACCGGGGGCCGGGGACGACGAGTGAACTGACGGTGGAGGGGCGGTGTTTCACGTGAAACACACGCTGATGCCCGAGGTCGCCCACGGCAGGTCGAGGATCTCCGCCGACTGACCCGCCCGGGTCCCACCGGGCGGTACGACGGCCAGCGCGTCGGCCGCCGCGACACCGCGCAGCATCGCCGGGCCGTTGTAGTGCAGCGGAGCCGCACGGTCCCCGCGCAGCACGACCGGGACCAGCCGGGTGTCGTGCGGGTGCCCGTGCACCGCCTCCGTCAGCGGCAGCGCGTACGGCTCGACGGCCGGGCGGGCGGCGAGGGTGCGCAGCAGCGGCTCAGCGAGCGTCAGCAGCCCGGAGACGGCGGCGAGCGGGTTGCCGGGCAGGCCGACAAGGTGCTGGTTCTCCTTGGTGCGGGCCAGCAGCATGGGGTGGCCGGGGCGCACCTTGACGCCGTTGACCAGGAGTTCCGCGCCGACGCGGCGCAGGGTGGGGTGGACATGGTCCACGGGGCCCGCCGCGGTGCCGCCGGTGGTGACGATCAGATCGGCGGTGCTGCCCGCGACCGCCTGGTACAGCACCTCCGCGTCATCACCGAGACGGCGTACGGAGGTCACCTCGGCGCCGAGGGCGCGCAGCCAGGGCGGCAGCAGCGGGCCGAGTGCGTCCCTGATCAGGCCGTCGTGCGGCAGGCCCTCGGTGAGCAGTTCATCACCGAGGACGAGAAGTTCGGCGCGGGGGCGGGGGACCGCGGTGAGGGTGTCGTACCCGGCGGCTGCGGCGAGGCCGAGCACGGCCGGGGTCACCAGGGCGCCGACCGGCAGCAACTGGTCGCCGCTGCGGCACTCCTGGCCGCGCGGGCGGATGTCCTGGCCGTGGCCGACCTCGCCGTGGGTGGGGTACAGCCGCCCCTTGTCGTCGGTACGGCCGTGCTCGCTGCGCAGGACGGCGGTGGTGTCGGCGGGGACCCGGGCGCCGGTGGCGATCCGGACCGCCTCACCGTCCGCGAGCGGCTCGGGCTCCGCGTGTCCGGCGAGCAGGCCCTCGTCGCGGACGTCCCAGGGGCCCGGCCCCGCGACCGCCCAGCCGTCCATCGCGGAGGAGTCGAAGGACGGCAGGTCGGTGAGGGCGGTGAGGGGGGCGGCCAGGGTGAGGCCGAGCGCGGCGTCGAGGGTCACCGAGACCAGTTCCCGGCGTGCACCGGCCCGCCGCCCGGCCCGCTCCGCGAGGGCCCGCGCCTCGGGCCAAGGGGTGGCCTGGTGGCGGTGGGCGTCGTGCGCCGACCGCGACGGTTCCTGGGGCGTGGGGGACATACGGGACTGGTGAGGCTGAGGGGACTGCTGGGGTGCCGGTCGGGGGTCCGGCTCGGGGCGTCGGTCCGGGCGCTTCACCAGGGCGAGCGCCTCCTCGACGTCCAGGTCGTCGGCGTCCTGCTCGGCCCGCACGCCGTGCGCGGTCATCCGGCGTCCGGTCGGGTGTCCGGGGTGGCGTCGGGCGCCACGTCGGGCTCCCCGGGGGACTCGGCTCCGGTGGCCTCGTCGGACCAGCGCAGGGCGAGGGCGGAGGCCTTGCGGGCGATCTCGGCGACCGCGTCGGGGCCGCCGGTGGCCGACGCGGCGGCGTAGCCGACCAGGAAGGTGGTCAGCGGTGCCGCGGGCCGGGCCACGTTGTGGGCGGCGTCCCGGGCCAGGTCGAGCAGGACGCCGGTGTCGACGTCGAGTTCGATGCCCAGCTCGTCCTTGACTGCGGAAATCCATTCATCCAACACGTGCCCATGCTCCCTGATGCGTGCCCTCGCGGTGGCGATGTCGTCCCAGGTGTCGCAGTCGAAGGCCGCGACGGGGTCCGGGACCCGGGTGAGGTCGAGACCGGCGGTCAGCAGCCGCAGCGGCAGCCCCGCCAGGCCGCCCCGCTCCTCGATGAGCGCGGCCAGCCCCCGGCGCAGCGCCACGGTCTGGTACACGGCCACCAGCGGCTGGTCCCGGCCGTCGGCGTCGGTGAGCTGCGCGCCCTCGGCGCCGCCGCTCCGCAGGGCGTCCAGCAGCCGCCGTACGGTCTCGGGGCCGAGGAACGGCAGGTCGGCCGAGACCACCAGGACCTGCTCCGCGGTGCTGTGCCGCAGCCCGGCTTCGAGGGCGGCGAGCGGTCCGCCGCCGGGCGGGTCCTCCCGCGTCCACAGCACCGGCCGCGCGGTCCGGCGGGGCTCGGCGACGACGACCGTGCTCCGGGCGTCGGCGCAGGCCGCCAGCACCCGGTCGAGCAGGGGCCGCCCGCCGACCCGCACGCCGGGCTTGTCGGCGCCGCCGAGCCGCCGTGCGCCACCACCGGCGAGCACGACGGCGTCGTAGGCGACGGCGCCCTCGTCGGCTGCCGGGCGCGCGGAGGGCTCGGTTCTGGTCATCCCCCGAGTATGCGGTCCCGGGGGATCACAGGGAACGTGGGCGGAGGGCCTCATCAGCAGGGCCATAGGGCCCAAGGGGTCGGCCGCGTCCCAGAGGCCGCTCGGGTCACACGGGCCGCCTGCGTTGCGGAGGTCCCCTGAGTCACACGGTGCGCGAGGTCCCCTGAGTCACACGGTGCGCAGCAGCACCGCCGGTTGTTCGACGCAGTCGGCGACGTAGCGCAGGAAGCCGCCCGCCGTGCCGCCGTCGCACACCCGGTGGTCGAAGGTGAGCGAGAGCTGCACCACCTGCCGTACCGCCAGCTCGCCCTCGTGCACCCAGGGCTTGGGCACGATCCGGCCGACGCCGAGCATGGCCGCCTCGGGGTGGTTGATGATCGGCGTGGAGCCGTCGACGCCGAACACGCCGTAGTTGTTCAGCGTGAAGGTGCCGCCGGTCAGCTCGGCGGGGGTCAGCGCCCCGGCGTGGGCCGCCTCGGTCAGCCGGGCGAACTCGGCGGTGAGCGACTCGGCGTCCCGCGTGTGCGCGTCCCGGACGACCGGCACGACCAGCCCGCGTCCGGTCTGCGCCGCGAAGCCCAGGTGGACCCGGTCCAGCCGCACGACCTCCCTGGCCGCCGTGTCCACCGTGGAGTTCAGCTCGGGGAACCGGGCGAGGGCGGCGGTGCAGATCCGGGCCAGCAGCGCGAGGAGGGAGATCTTCGGACCGCCGGAGGCGTTCATCGCGGCGCGGGCCCGCATCAGCTCCGTGGCGTCGGCGTCCACCCAGCAGGTCGCGTCCGGTATCTCACGGCGGCTGCGGGACAGCTTGTCGGCGACGGCGCCACGGACGCCCTTGAGCGGGATACGCGTCTCGCCGGGGGCGGCGGACGCCGGGAGCGGGGCGGGCGCCGAGGGTGCCGGGACCGCTTCCGGACGCGGCTGGGTAGCGGTGGCCGGTCGGCCCTGTGCCGCCGCCGCGCGCAGCGCGTACTCGACGTCGGCGCGCAGGATCAGCCCGTCGGGCCCGGAGCCGGTCAGCTCCCGCAGGTCCAGGCCGTTCTCCCGGGCGAGCCGCCGCACCAGGGGCGAGATCACCGGAACGGGACCGTCCCCGCGGTGGCCGTTGGCCGCTCCCGGGGCGGGCGGGGGAGCCGTGGCCGCGGCGTCGGAGCCGACGGAGGTGTGGGCGGAGGCCCCCGCGGGCGCAGTCGGACGCACCCTCCTCCGGCGCGCCGGAGCGGCCCCGGTGCCGTACCCCACGAGGACGTTGCCCGAGCCCTCGGCCTGGGCCGGACCGGTGTCCGCGCGGGGCGACTCCCCCGCGTCGGTGGCGGTGACCGCCGCGGCCTCCTGGGCGCCGCCCGCCGCCGTGCCGCCGGGGGAGGGCGCCGCGCCCACTGCGACCGTCAGCAGCGGGGCGCCGACGGGCAGCTCGGTGCCCTCCTCGCCGAAGCGGGCGGTGACCACGCCGCCGTAGGGGCAGGGCACCTCGACCATCGCCTTGGCCGTCTCGACCTCGACGACCGGCTGGTCGACCGCGACGACGTCGCCGACCTCGACCAGCCAGCGCACGATCTCCGCCTCGGTGAGCCCCTCGCCCAGGTCGGGGAGCTTGAACTCAAGCACCTGTGCCATCAGCTCTCGGCCTCCCATTGCAGACGCGCCACCGCGTCCAGGATGCGGTCGACGCCGGGCAGGTGGTGCCGCTCCAGCATCGGCGGCGGGTACGGGATGTCGAACCCGGCCACCCGCAGCACCGGCGCCTCCAGGTGGTGGAAGCAGCGCTCCGTGACCCGGGCCGCGATCTCCCCTCCCGGTCCGCCGAACCCGCCCGACTCGTGTACGACGACCGCTCGCCCGGTCCGCCGTACCGAGGCGCAGACCGTCTCGTCGTCGAACGGCACCAGCGAGCGCAGGTCGACGACTTCCAGGTCCCAGCCCTCGGCCCGTGCCGCCTCGGCGGCTTCGAGGCAGACGGGTACGGACGGCCCGTACGTGATGAGCGTGGCGCTCCGGCCGGAGCGCCGCACCACCGCGCGGCCTATCGGTTCAACGGTCGCCGGGTCCTCCGGGTTCCAGGCGTCCTTCGACCAGTACAGCCGCTTGGGCTCCAGGAAGACCACCGGGTCGTCGGAGGCGATCGCGGCGCGCAGCAGGCCGTAGGCGTCCGCGACGGTCGCGGGCGTGACGACATGGAGCCCCGGAGTCGCCATGTAGTACGCCTCGGACGAGTCGCTGTGGTGTTCCACGCCGCCGATGCCGCCGCCGTAGGGGACGCGGACGGTGATCGGCAGCGGCATCGCGCCGCGGGTGCGGTTGCGCATCCGGGAGACGTGGCTGACGAGCTGCTCGAACGCGGGGTAGGCGAAGGCGTCGAACTGCATCTCCACGACCGGCCGCAGCCCGTACATGGCCATGCCGACCGCGGTGCCGAGGATGCCCGCCTCCGCGAGCGGGGTGTCGGTGCAGCGGTCCTCGCCGAACTCCTTGGCGAGCCCGTCGGTGACGCGGAAGACGCCGCCGAGGGTGCCGACGTCCTCCCCGAGGACGTGCACGGCCGGGTCGGCGGCCATGGCGTCGCGCATCGCGCGCGTGAGGGCCTGCGCCATGGTGGCGGGCTTCACGGCGACCGTGGTCATCAGTGCGCCCCTTCCTGTCCCGCGTCCAGTTCGGCGCGCAACTGTGCCTGTTGTTCGCGCAGTTGGGGAGTGAGGTCGGCGTAGACGTGGGCGAACAGGTCCATGGGGTCGAGGGCCGGGTCCTGGTTCATCCGGGCGCGCAGGTCGGCGGCGAGGGTCTCGGCGTCCTCGCGGGCGGCGCGGACGCCGTCCTCGTCGAGGAGGCCGCGCTCGGTCAGCTCGCGCTCCAGCAGCAGGATCGGGTCGTGGTCGCGCCAGGCGGCCACCTCGTCGTCGGCGCGGTAGCGCTTGTCGTCGTCGGCGTTGGTGTGCGCCTCCATGCGGTACGTGACCGCCTCGACGAGGGTGGGGCCGCCCCCCGCGCGCGCGTGTCGTACGGCGTCGCTGAGGACCTCGTGGACGGCGGCGGCGTCGTTGCCGTCGACCAGGCGGCCCGGTATGCCGTACCCGACGGCCTTGTGGGCCAGGGAGGGGGCGGCGGTCTGCTTGGCGAGCGGCACGGAGATCGCGAAGCCGTTGTTCTGCACCAGGAAGACGACCGGGGCCTGCCAGACGGCGGCGAAGTTCAGCGCCTCGTGGAAGTCGCCCTCGCTGGTGCCGCCGTCGCCGACCATGGCCAGCGCGACCACGTCGTCGCCCTTGAGCCGGGCGGCGTGCGCGAGCCCGACGGCGTGCGGGAGCTGGGTGGCGAGCGGCGTGGACAGGGGGGCCACGCGGTGCTCGTACGGGTCGTAGCCGGTGTGCCAGTCGCCGCGCAGCAGGGTGAGCGCCTCGACGGGGTCGACGCCGCGGGCGACGACGGCGAGGGTGTCGCGGTAGCTGGGGAAGAGCCAGTCGCGGTCCTCCAGGGCGAGCGCGGCGGCGACCTCGCAGGCCTCCTGCCCGGTGCTGGAGGGGTAGACGGCGAGGCGGCCCTGCTTGGTGAGCGCGGTGGCCTGCGCGTTGTAGCGGCGCCCGCGCACCAGCGCGGCGTACAGGCGGCGCAGCAGGCCGGGGTCGACCGCGGCGGCGGCGTCGGTGCCGAGGACGCGGTGGGGGGCCGCGTCGGGCAGCAGCGGCGCGGGGTCGGTGCGGGGCTGCCAGGCGGGCGGCGGCGACGGCCGATACGCGCCACGCTGCTCCATGACCGTCATGACGGCACCTCCTTGTGGGAGCGGCTGGAAAGTTGGAAGCGACACGTCGTGTGTGATGCGCCTCACCAACCGATTGTTCGGTCGTCGGCACATTTTGGCTACAGGCGGCCGGGCGCTGTGGACAAACGGTTATCCACAGCCTGTGATGGACGCAGTACGTCCATGGTAGGGAGGCGGGGGGACATGGCATCTGAACAAATGGCCGAGAGGGCGGAGGCCGCCGCTCCGGCGCCGCCGCGGCCCCTGGACGCCGTCGACCAGGACATCCTGCGGATACTCCAGGCGGACGGCCGGGCCTCGATACGGTCGGTCGCGGAGCGGGTGCACGTCTCGCGCGCCAACGCCTACGCGCGGATCAACCGGCTGGTGGAGGACGGCGTGATTCGCGGCTTCGGGGCGCGCGTCGACCACGAACGCGCCGGGCAGGGGACGTCGGCGTACATCACCCTGAAGATCGTCCAGAACTCCTGGCGCACGGTCCGCGAACAGCTCCGCCAGCTCCCGGGCGCGGCGCACATCGCCCTGGTGGGCGGCGACTTCGACGTCCTGCTGCTGGTCCACACCCCGGACAACCGCGCCCTGCGCGAGCTGGTCCTCACCCGCCTCCAGGCGATCCCCGAGGTGCTCAGCACCCGCACGCTGCTCGTCTTCGAGGAGGAGGACCTGGAACCCCAGGCGTGAGCCCGGCGCTCAGCTCCGCCGCAGGCCCCCGAACGCCACCCGCACCACCGCGTCCGCCACCTCGCGCTGGCCCATGCCCCGGCCGTCGGGCCGGTACCACTCGACGATGGAGTTGATCATTCCGAAGACCAGCCGGGTGGCGAGCCGCACCTCCACGTCGTCGCGTATCTCCCCGTCGGCCGCCGCCGCCTTCAGCAGCGCGGCCACCCGGTGGTCGAACTCGCGGCGCCGCTCCAGCGCCCACCGCTCGGTGCCGGTGTTGCCGCGCACCCGCAGCAGCAGCGTCACATAGGGCAGCTCGGCTATCAGCACCTCGACCATGCGCCGTACGACGTGCTCCAGGCGGTCGGCGGCGCTCCCCACGCGCGCGTGCTCCTCGTCGAGGATGGCGAAGAGCCCGTCGAGGGCCCGGCTCACGGCCCGGCGCAGCAGCTCCTCCTTGCCCGCGACGTGGTGGTAGATCGAGGACTTGGAGATCCCGGCCGCCTTGGACAGGTGCTCCATGGAGGTGCCGTCGTAGCCGCGCTCGTTGAAGACCCGTACGGCGACCGTCAGCAGCGTCTCCGGGGTGTACGTGTCCCGCTTGGCCGTGGTCATGAGGTACTGCCCTCCCGCTTGTCGGAGGCGTAGGCGTGCCGGTAGAGCGCCAGCGACGGCGCGTAGCGGCCCGAGGGGTCGCGCAGGTGCAAATCGTCCAGGAGGGCGTACGCCCAGTTGCGGCCGAGGCGGCGGCTCCACTCGAAGGGGCCGAGCGGGTAGTTGACGCCGAGGCGCATCGCGGTGTCGACGTCCTCCTCGGTGGCGACGCCCTTGGCCACGGCGTCGTGCGCGAGGTCGACGATCCGCGCGACCGTGCGGGCCACGATCATGCCGGGCACGTCGCCGATGACGCTGACCTTCTTGCCGAGCGCCTGGAACAGGCCGGTGGCCTCGGTGAGGGTCGTCGAGGAGGTGTCCTGGGAGGCGGACAGGGCGATGCGGGTGGCGCGCCGGTAGTCCAGGGCGAGGTCGAAGTAGACGACGTCGCGGAACTCCACGGACGTCTGCCCGTCCGCGAGCGCGAGCTGGCCGCCGCCGGGCAGCACCAGCCGGGTGCCGTGGTCCTCGTCCTCCTCGCGGACCGGGATGCCCGCCTCGCGGATCAGCGCGAGCAGGTCGGCGGCGGGCCCCAGGTCGCCCTCCACGACGACGTAGGCGGGCGGCCGGGCCGGTTCGGCGGTGTGCGGTTCGGGGCGGTCGGCGCCCTCCGCGTAGTCGTACCAGCCGTGGCCGCTCTTGCGGCCCAGGCGGCCCGACTCGACCAGCCGTTGCTGGGCCAGCGAGGGCGTGAAGCGCACGTCCTGGAAGAAGGACCGCCACACGGAGTGCGTGACGGACTCGTTGACGTCCTGGCCGATCAGGTCGGTCAGTTCGAAGGCGCCCATCTTGAAGCCGCCGCACTCGCGCAGCACCGCGTCGATGGTGGCCGGGTCGGCGCCCTGCGCCTCCAGCACGGCGAACGCCTCCGCGTAGAACGGCCGGGCGATGCGGTTGACGATGAAGCCGGGGGTGTCGGCGCAGGCGACCGGCGTCTTGCCCCAGGCGCGGGCGGTCTCGTACGCGCGCGTGGCCGACGTGACGTCGGTGGCGAACCCGGAGACCACCTCGACCAGCGGCAGCAGCGGCGCCGGGTTGAAGAAGTGCAGGCCCACGAAGCGGCCGGGGTGGCGCAGGGCGCCGCCGATCGCGGTCACCGACAGGGAGGAGGTGTTGGTGGCGAGCAGGCAGTCGTCGTCGACGATGTCCTCCAGCTCCCGGAACAGCTCCTGCTTGACGTCGAGGCGCTCCAGGGCCGCCTCCACGACGAGTGCGGAGTCGGCCAGTTCGGTGAGGCTCTCGGCGGGCAGCAGCCGGGCGCGCGCCGCGTCCCGTTGGGCGCCGGTCAGCCGGTCCTTGGCCACCAGCCGGTCGAGGCGGGCGCCGATGGCGTCGGCCGCCTCGCGGGCCCGGCCGGGCAGGGCGTCGTACAGCCGTACGGGGTGGCCCGCGACCAGCGCGACCTGGGCGATGCCCTGGCCCATGGTGCCGGTTCCGACGACGGCCACGGTGCTGCTGGGGTCGAGTGCTGTCATGGCGCGATCCTCCCGCACGGAGTTATCCACAGATGCGCCGGACCCCCTTGTACCGACCGATCGTTCGGTTACTCTAACTCTGACCGCCCTGTCCCGCCCCCGCTTCGAGCTGCCGCTCTTGCCCTGACCGCCAGGTGAAGGACTCGACGAGGAGTCCCCCAGACGAGGAGTTGGACCCGCATGGCCGCCGAACTCACCGCTGACCAGCTGACCGCCCAGCACCGGCCGACCCTCGACCAGGCGCTGGAAGCGATCCGCACGCGCGCGTACTGGTCCCCGCACCCCGAGCACCCCAAGGCGTACGGCGAGCACGGCAGCCTGGACGCGGGCGCGGGGAAGGCCGCCTTCGACGCCCTGCTGGGCACCCGCCTCGACCTCGGCCAGCCCGGCACCGACGACTGGGTGGGCGGCGAGGTCTCGCCGTACGGCGTCGAGCTGGGCGTGAGCTACCCGCACGCGGACGTCGACGTGCTGCTGCCCGCGATGCGCGCCGGGCAGCCCGCCTGGCGGGACGCGGGCCCTGAGCTGCGCGCACTGGTCTGCGTGGAGATCCTCAAGCGGATCAGCGACCGGACGCACGAGTTCGCGCACGCGGTCATGCACACCTCTGGCCAGGCGTTCATGATGGCGTTCCAGGCGGGCGGCCCGCACGCGCAGGACCGCGGCCTGGAGGCCGTCGCGTACGCCTACGCCGAGCAGGTCCGCACCCCGGGGACCGCCGAGTGGACGAAGCCGCAGGGCAAGCGCGACCCGCTCGCCCTCACGAAGGAGTTCACGCCGGTCCCGCGCGGGATCGCGCTGGTCATCGGCTGCAACACCTTCCCGACGTGGAACGGCTACCCGGGCCTGTTCGCCTCCCTCGCCACCGGCAACGCCGTCCTGGTCAAGCCGCACCCGCGCGCGGTGCTGCCGCTCGCGCTGACCGTCCAGGTGGCGCGGCAGGTCCTCACCGAGGCGGGCTTCGACCCGAACCTGGTCGCGCTGGCCGCCGAGCGGCCCGGCGAGGGCATCGCCAAGACGCTCGCCGTCCGCCCCGAGATCCGGATCATCGACTACACCGGCTCCACGGCGTTCGGTGACTGGCTGGAGACCCACGCCCGCCAGGCGCAGGTCTACACGGAGAAGGCGGGCGTCAACACGGTCGTCGTGGAGTCCACCGGCGACTACAAGGGGATGCTGTCCAACCTGGCGTTCTCCCTGTCGCTCTACAGCGGCCAGATGTGCACCACCCCGCAGAACCTGCTCATCCCGCGCGGCGGCGTCGCCACCGACCAGGGCCACAAGTCGTACGACGACGTGGTGGCCGACCTCGCGCGCGCGGTGGACGGCCTGCTCGGCGACGACGCCCGCGCGAACGCGCTGCTGGGCGCGATCGTCAACCCGGACGTCAAGGCCCGGCTGGAGGCCGCGGCGGGCCTCGGGGAGGTCGCCCTCGCCTCCCGCGAGATCACCAATCCGGAGTTCCCGGAGGCGGTGGTCCGCACCCCGGTGATCGTGAAGCTGGACGGCGCCAAGCCCGACGCCGAGGCCGCCTACATGAGCGAGTGCTTCGGGCCGGTCTCCTTCGCCGTCGCCGTGGACTCGGCCGCCGACGCGCTGGAGCTGCTGCGGCGCACGGTCCGCGAGAAGGGCGCGATGACGGTCGGCGCGTACACCACCGACCCGGACGTCGAGCGCTCCGTGCGGGAGGTCTGCCTGGACGAGGCGGCCCAGTTGTCGCTCAACCTCACCGGCGGGGTGTACGTCAACCAGACCGCCGCCTTCTCCGACTTCCACGGCTCCGGCGGCAACCCGGCGGCCAACTCCGCGCTGTGCGACGGCGCGTTCGTGGCCAACCGCTTCCGGGTGGTGGAGGTGCGCCGGGAGGCGTGACGCTCACGCGCCCCCAGGGACTCCGGTGGCCGTGAGGCTCCAGTGGTAGAGCGTCATGGCCACGCTGGTCGCGAGGTTGTAGCTGGAGACCTGGGGGCGCATCGGCAGCGCCACAAGCTGGTCGGCACGCGCGCGTAGCTCGCCGGAGAGCCCGCTGCGCTCAGAGCCGAAGGCGAGCAGCGCGTCGTCGGGCAGCTTCAGACCGCGGATGTCCGCACCCTCGGGATCGAGGGCGTAGAGCGGCCCCGGCGGCAGCTCGGTGACGTCCAGCCGCTCCACCGCGGTCGCGAAGTGCAGCCCGGCCCCGCCGCGCACCACCGTGGGGTGCCAGGGGTCGAGGGTGCCGGTGGTGACCACTCCGGTCACCCCGAACCCGGCGGCCAGCCGGATCACCGCGCCCGCGTTGCCCAGGTTGCGCGGGTTGTCGAGGACCACGACGGGCGCCTCCCGCGCGGCCCGCCCGAGGACCCGCAGCCGCTCCTCGCGGGCGGGCCGTACGGCGAGGGCGGCCACGGCGGTGGGGTGCGGACGCGGCACCAGGGCGGCGTACGCCGACGGCGTCACCTCGGTCAGCAGCGCCTCCAGCGCCGACCGCACGTCCGGGGCCAGCTCGTCGGCGAGGGCCAGCGCCGCGTGCCGGTCGGCGGTGACCGCCACCGGGACCGCGGCGCCGAAGCGCAGGGCGTGCTTGAGGGCGTGGAAGCCGTCGAGGAGCACGGAGGCGCTGGCGAGCCGCTGCCAGAGCGCCGTCGTCTCCGCAGGGCTCCGGGGGTCGTTCATGCCGGGAAGCCTACGTGGCTGCGCTCGGTGTCCTCGGGGGCGGGCGGCGCGGGCGCTGGCGTATCCCGGCCGCCGCGCGAGAGCAGCCCCTCACGCGCGCGTGCCGCCAGGCCGCCGACCCGGCGCAGGAACGACGTCGGCAGGAAGACCGCGTCCGCCGCGATCATCGCCAGCGAGAAGAACGGCAGCCCGAGCACCACGGCGATCACCGAGTGCTCAAGGATCATGAAGGCGAGCAGCACGTTCTTGGCCCGCCGGTGCAGCAGCGTGAACGGGAAGGCGACCTGCACGATGACGGTCCCGTAGGTCACCAGCATGACCATCGTGCCGTTGCTGGAGAGCAGGTCGGCCAGCGCGGGCCAGGGCGAGAAGTAGTCCAGGTGCAGCGGGTAGTGCACGGCGGTGCCGTCCTGCCAGCGCGAGCCCTGGATCTTGTACCAGCCCGCGGTCGCGTAGATCAGACACGCCTCCGCCATGATCACGAGGAGCGCGGCGTTGTGCAGCACGTTCGCGAGCACGTCCAGCGCGATGCGCGGCTCCGCGGTCCGCGCGCGCCGCGCCACGGCCCACCACAGCGCCTGCGCCGCCCAGACGCCCCACAGCAGCGCCGGGATCAGCCCGTCGGAGTCGAACATTCGTCCGGACCCGGTCGCCACGGCCAGCGCCAGCCCGGAAACGCCCCACAGCACCGGCCCCGTACGGTCCACGACCCGCTCGCCACGCGCGCGTGCCGCCCGCCCGAGCCGCTCCCGCCGGGCGTCGAGGGACCACACCCGGCCGCACCGTGTGAACACCAGGTAGATCGACATCAGGTGCACGACGTTGTCGCCGCCGTCCCCCATGAAGACGCTGCGGTTCTGCAGGGAGAGCACCCCGACCATGAAGAGCACGGACGCGGTGCGGGTGCGCCAGCCGAGCAGCAGCGACAGGCTCGACAGCGCCGCGAGCGCGTAGCCGGTCTCGAACCAGAGCCGGGCGTCCGACCACATCAGCACCGTGAAGGACCCGTTCAGCCCGGTCAACTGCTGTCCGAGGTCCCAGCCCCACGGACCGTCCGGCCCGTACAGCTCATGCCGGTGCGGGTACTCGCACAGCAGGAACAGCAGCCAGGTCGCGGCGAAGCCGATGCGTATCACGGCGGTCTGGTACGGTCCGAGCGCCGACTCGGTGACCCGGGCGATGCCCCCGGAGACCGCCAGGGCGACGCGGTTCACCCGATGCCTCCCTCGGCCTCGGCGCGCGGCACCGGCCACCACGGCAGTTCCCGGTGGACGGGCCGCAGGGAGACCTGTTCGTCGCTCCAGTCGGGCGGCGCGACGTTGGTGGTGCTGGTGCGCACCTGCACCCGCTCCAGGACGCCGCCCGGCCCGATCGCGCCCGCGCGGTCGAGGCGCATCACGACGATGCGCCGCAGGTACGCCTCGCTCATCGCGCCGCGCTGGCCCGAGGGACGGTTCTCGGCGTCGTGCGCGCCCGCGTAGAAGTCCCACGCGCGGCGCAGCTCGTTCTGGACGGTGTGGCTGGGCAGCAGGTTGCCGTCGATGGCCCGACCGTCCTGCGCGGCCAGGTCGTACCAGCCGGTGATCCGCGAACCGCCGTCCGGCGTCCGCACCTGCGCCCGCGCGAGCACGGAGACGTTCTGCTGCAACGGGTTCGGCGCGAACAGCTTCCAGTTCTGCTCGAACTCCGGGTAGACCCAGTTCTCGACCGCCTCGCCGTGCTGCTTGGTGACCGTGTTCGACGGGGCGACGTGCAGGAACACCATCCCCAGGTGCACACAGACGACCACCGCGACGACGGCGAGCACCAGCGCGACCCCCACCTGGTAGGGCAGCCGCAGCGCGGCCACCCCGGTGCGGGGCGGGTCCGGGGCGTACGGGGCGGGCGGATCTCCCACGACGTCCAGCGTGCTCACGGCGGACGGATCGTCTACGAGGTCCAGGGCGCCCACGGCGGCGGACGACTCGTCGGCGAGTGGGCTGTCGGGGGCGGGTGGGCCGTCGGCGGCGGAGGTGGTGTCGGCGGGTGGGCCGTTCACGCCGTCGCCGTGCGCGTCCGCTGCGCCGTACGCGTCCATTCCGCCCCGTTTCCCGATCCAGGTCCGTCCTCAGGTCACCTCGCCCGCGCCCGCCCGTGTTCGGCGCTCGCACGGGAACGGTACTCAGGCCGACCGGCCCGGCACAGCCCCATCGGCTGAGCCGCGCACCACATACGCGGAGGCAAGCGGTTGCCCACGGGCGGGCCCCGCCGGACCACCGCACGCCGGGTCACGGCGGTGGACACCTTACGGCGGCGCGCTGGGCCTTCGCCGACGTCGCCCCCGACGCGGTGCCCGGCCCCGCGGTCACCGCGGGCCCCGTCGCCGAGGGGTACGACCACGCGCTGTGGGCCCGGCTGGCCGACGCCGACCTGCTGGGGCTGCCGCGGGACCCCGAGTACGGCGGGGCCGGTCTTGACGCCGTGGCGCTCTGTCTGGTGCTGCGCGAGTCGGCGCGGGTGCTGGCCCGGGTGCCGCTGCTGGAGCCCGCGCGCCTCCCCGAGGACCGGGTGCGCCCGTTGGCCACCTTCCAGGCCGTCGCCGTCCAGGCCGCCGACCGCCACGTGGACCTGCAGGCGAGGGAGGCCACCCTGTGGCAGGCCGCCTGGCGCATCGCTCCAACGTGGCGGCCCAGGGCGCGCTGCCCGCCGCCGCGGACGTCGCCGTGGCGAAGATCTGGGCCGCGGACGGCGTACGACGGGTCGTACAGACCGCGCGGCACCCGCACGGCGGCTTCGGCGCCGACGTCGAGCACCCGCCGCACCGCTACCACGCCTGGGCCAAGCACCTGGAACTCTCCCTCGGCCCGGCCCCCGCCCATGAGGAGACCCTGGGCGACCTGCTGGCGACCCACCCACTGAGCTGGGCCTCCCGGTTCGGCCCACGCGGACCAGCGGACCGCTAGAGGACGAACCCGGGCTCGCCCTTGTCATCCACGACCGGGCGGCCCGCGGCCTCCCACACCTGCATCCCGCCGTCCACGTTCACCGCGTCGATGCCCTGCTGCGCCAGATACATCGTGACCTGCGCCGAACGCCCGCCCGAGCGGCAGATCACATGGATCCGGCCGTCCTGCGGCGCGGCCTCGGTCAGCTCCCCGAACCGGCCCACGAACTCACTGATCGGGATGTGCAGCGCCCCCGCGGCATGACCCGCCCGCCACTCGTCGTCCTCCCGGACGTCCAGCAGGAAGTCGCCGTCCTTGAGGTCCGTGACCTGGACCGTGGGCACACCAGCTCCGAAGTTCATGCCGCCGACGCTACCCGACACCGCGCCGAGCCCACCGCCGCGGCGACTCAGCCCTGCCCGAGCAGCTCCGCCAGCTCGGCCTCCCGGCCCTGGACCTCCACCAGCAACTGCTCGGCGATCTCCTCCAGGAGCCGGTCGGGATCGTCGGGGGCGAGCCGCAGCATCGAGCCGATCGCGCCCTCCTCCAGCGTCCGCGCCACCTCCGTGAGCAGCTCCTTGCGCTCGGCCAGCCACTCCAGCCGGGCGTACAGCTCCTCGCTGGCGCTGGGCCCCTGCTCCTGGGGCGCCGGACCGGCCGCCCACTCCTCGGCCAGCTCCCGCAGCAGCGCCTCCTCGCCGCGGGCGTAGGCGGCGTTCACGCGCGTGATGAACTCCTCACGCCGCTTGCGCTCACCCTCCTCCTGCGCCAGGTCGGGATGGGCCTTGCGGGCCAGCTCGCGGTAGAGCCTGCGCGCCTCGTCGCTGGGGCGGACCCGCTGCGGGGGCCGCACCGGCTGGTCGGTGAGCATCGCCGCGGCCTCCGGGAACAGGCCGCCGCCGTCCATCCAGCCGTGGAACAGCTCCTCCACGTCCGGCATCGGCATCACCCGCGCCCGCAGCTCCTCCGCCTTGCGGCGGTCCTCCGGGTCGCCGCTGCGCTCGGCACGGGCCTCGGCGATCTGCGCGTCCAGCTCCTCCAGGCGCGCGTACATCGGGCCGAGCCGCTGGTGGTGCAGCCGGGAGAAGTTGTCGACCTCGATCCGGAAGGTCTCCACGGCGATCTCGTACTCGATCAGTGCCTGTTCGGCCGCCCGCACGGCCCGCTCAAGCCGCTCCTCGGGCCGCGACTGCTCAGCTTCCGGGGTCATCACCCGACCAGCCTAGGCCCTGTCCGCCGCACCGGCCCCGCAGCACCCCTCCTCACACCCCCAGCTCCGCGGGCACCCGCCCCACGCGCACCCCCGCCAGCAGGGCGGCGTGGTCGGCCTCCGTGCGGTCGGCGTAGGCCAGCGCGAAGGCGGATATCGCCTCGTCCAGCTCCTCGTTCTTGCCGCAGTACCCCGAGACCAGCCGGGGGTCGACGCTGTGCGAGTGGGCACGGGCCAGCAGGGCGCCGGTCATCCGCGCGTAGTCGTCCATCTGGTCGGCGGAGAGCGCGGTGGGGTCGACACTGCCCTTGCGGTTGCGGAACTGACGGACCTGGAAGGGCCGCCCCTCGACCGTCGTCCAGCCCAGCAATATGTCGCTGACGACCTGCATCCGCTTCTGCCCGAGCACCACCCGGCGCCCCTCGTGCTCCGCCCGCGGCGGCTCGAAACCGGCCGTCACCAGGTGCGGGACCAGCGCGGAGGCGCGGGCCTCCTTCACCTGGAGGACCAGCGGCTCCCCGCGGTGATCGAGGAGCAGCACCACGTAGGACCGGGTGCCGACACTGCCGGTGCCGACGACGCGGAACGCCACGTCGTGCACCGAGTGCCGGGCCAGCAGCGGCAGCCGGTCCTCCGACAGCGTCGTCAGGTACTCCTCCAGGGACGCCGCGACCGCCGCCGCCTCCGCGTCCGGTATCCGCCGCAGCACCGGTGGCGCGTCCACGAACCGGCGCCCGCCGTCCTCGGTCGGCTCCGTCGACTTCGCCGCGAACCGCCCGCTGGTGTTGGCCCGCGCCTTCTCCGAGACCCGCTCCAGGGTGCCGAGCAGGTCGTGCGCGTCCGTGTGGGAGACCAGCTCCTCGTCCGCGATCGCGTTCCACGCGTCCAGCACCGGCAGCTTGGCCAGCAGCCGCATGGTGCGCCGGTACGCGCCCGCCGCGTCGTGGGCCGCGGCCCGGCAGATGTCCTCGTCGGCCCCGGCCTCCCGGCCCGCGAGCACCAGCGAGGTGGCGAGCCGCTTGAGGTCCCACTCCCAGGGCCCGGTCACCGTCTCGTCGAAGTCGTTGAGGTCGATCACCAGGCGCCCGCGCGCGTCGCCGTACAGACCGAAGTTCGCCGCGTGCGCGTCACCGCAGATCTGCGCGCTGATCCGGGTCATCGGCGTCCGCGCCAGGTCGTACGCCATCAGCCCCGCCGCGCCGCGCAGGAAGGCGAACGGCGTGGCGGCCATCCGCCCCACCCGGATCGGGGTGAGTCCGGGGATCCGGCCGCGGTTGGACTCCTCGACCGCGGTCACCGCGTCGGGCCGCGCCGCGTGCAGGTCGAGCGTGGCGTGGGCGCTCCTCGGGATCCGCTCCCGCAGCGCCTTCCCGGCCTCCTTCGGCGACGGCGTGGCCGCCCGCTCGGCCGCGCCACGGGGCCGCCACTCGGCGAACCCCCGCACCCGCGGCAACCGCCCCGGCCCACCCGAGCCCACGCCCCGCCCACCAGCGTCCGTCACAGCGACCGCCTCCCCCACGTTTCCCCGCGCCCACGTGCCCGAACGCGCGCTCGCACGCCCGAACATCAACTCGTGCCGACCGTACAGCCACCGGCCCGACCCCCGTCAGCCCCTGTGGATAACTCCCCGCCTGTGGAAAACCCCGCCCACTCCGGCGGCCGACCCCACGGCCCACACCACCGGCCCACACCACGGTCGACACCACGGCCTACGCCCGCAGATACGCCAGCACGGCCAGCACCCGCCGGTGCGTCTCCTCGGCGGGCGGCAGGTCCAGCTTGGTGAAGATCCCGCTGATGTGCTTGCCCACGGCCGCGTCCGACACCACCAGTTCCCGCGCGATCGCCGCGTTGGACCGCCCCTCCGCGATCAGCGCGAGCACCTCCCGCTCCCGGGGCGTGAGCCGCTCCAGCGGATCCCGCCGACGGCGCAGCAACTGCCGTACGACCTCCGGGTCCACGACCGTGCCCCCGGCCGCGACATCGGACAGCGCGGCCACGAACTCCTCGACCTGCCCGACCCGGTCCTTCAGCAGGTACCCCACGCCCGTCCCGTCCCCGGAGTCGAGCAGCTCGGCGGCGTACGCCCGCTGCACGTACTGGCTGAGCACCAGCACCGGCAGTCCGGGCCGCTCTCCCCGGAGCCGTACGGCGGCGTGCAGCCCCTCGTCCTGGAAGCCGGGCGGCATCCGCACATCGGTCACGACGACGTCCGGCGTCTCCGCCGCCACCGCGGCGACCAGCGCCTCCGCGTCCCCGACCGCCGCGACCACCTCGTGCCCGCAGCGGGCGAGCAGGCCGATCAGCCCTTCCCGCAGGAGCACGCTGTCCTCGGCGAGCACGACGCGCAGCCGCCGGTGCCCGACACCTCCGGCGCCCCCGGCGCCCCCGAGGTCACTGCTGTCACCGAACGCCGCGGCTGACAAGGAATCTCCACTCGCAACACGGTCGGTCCGCCCACCGGACTGGCCAGGGAGAGTCTGCCATCCAGCACCGACACCCGGTCCGCGAGTCCGGTGAGCCCACTGCCCGCCCCGGCCCGCGCGCCCCCGCGCCCGTCGTCGCTGACGCTCAGCACCAGCCGCCCGTCCCGGCACTCACCGGCCACCCGCGCCCGGCTCGCCCCACTGTGCTTGCCGACGTTGGCGAGCGCCTCGCTGACCACGAAGTACGCGGCGGCCTCCACCGCGTCCGGCAGCCTCCCCGGCACTTCCAGCGCCACGTCGACGGGCACCGCGGAACGGTCGGCGGCGTCGGAGACCGCGGCGGCCAGCCCGTAGTCCGCGAGCACCTTGGGGTGGATGCCCTGGATCAGCTCCCGCAGTTCCGCCAGCGCGGCCGTCGCCTCCTGGTGGGCCTTGGTGAGCTGCTCGGCGAGGGGACCGCCGGGCGGGGCGTCCAGCCGGGCCAGACCGAGCGTCATCGTCAGCGCCACGAGCCGCTGCTGGGCCCCGTCGTGCAGATCGCGCTCGATACGGCGGCGCTCCGCCTCGAAGGCGTCGACCAGCCGCACGCGCGAGCGGGTCAGTTCGACGACCCGCGCGTCCAGCTCACCCTCACGCGAGTCGATCAGCAGCCGCGTCAACGCGCCCCGCGCCCCCGCGCCCACCCCGAGCAGATAGGCGCCCGCGCACAGCAGCACCAGGCCCAGCCCGGCCACCGCGAAGGCGGTCGGCCACTCGGTGACCGTCCACTGCTTGAGCACCTTGGCCTCCCGGCCGTCCCCGACCGTCGCCATCAGCAGCGGCGTCGCGGCCACCGCCGCCGGGACGAGCAGCCCCACGGTGACCAGCAGCGCGTCGACGGGCCACAGCAGCCCCGCGAACAGCACGGCGTACCCCAGCTCCCGCCAGGTCGCCCGCTCCCGCAGCCGCGCCGTCAGCCAGGCCCACGGCCCCCCGGCGCCGGGCGCCCGACGCCGCCCGGCGACCGGCTCCGCCCCGGCGTCCACCAGCCGCAGCCTGCGCCGCTCCAGCCGCGCGACCGGTATCCCGGCCAGGAGCAGCCCCGCGAGCAGCGGCACGCCGACGACCACCACGGCGAGGACCCCGCCGAGCACGGCCAGCAGCACCAGCGCCACCAGCAGCGCCGCCCCGGTCACGACACCGCTCAGCAGATACCCCGCACTGCGCCACGGCCACGGCGAGACCAGGTAGCGCGGCCCGGCGGCCATCGCCTGCCAGACGGTGCGAGGGCGCGCGGTAAGGGCTGCGGACGCGTTCCGGGGAGACGGGGGAGACATACGGCTCACCGTAGAAGGCGCCCTCCCGCGCGGGCCATCGCCCAGGAGCGACCTCCGAAGGTAGACCTAGCCCTACCCCAGGTCTCGGTCCCACCGCACTGCGCACCACCACCCCCGCACGGTGGGGTGGACCCATGACCGCACCGACCCCATCGGCCCCGGCCGCAGCCCCCTTCGCTGCCCCGTCCGCCGCCGCTCCCGCCGCCCCGGCCCCCGCCGTCCAACTCCGCGCCGTCAGCAGGCGCTACGGCACCGGAGACCACGCCGTCACCGCCCTCGACGACGTGTCGCTGACCTTCCCCCGAGGCACGTTCACCGCCGTCATGGGACCCTCCGGCTCCGGCAAGTCGACCCTGTTGCAGTGCGCCGCCGGGCTGGACCGGCCCACCTCCGGCTCGGTCCAGGTCGGCGGCACGGAACTGACCGGGCTGAGCGAACGCGCGCTGACCCTGCTGCGCCGGGACCGCGTCGGCTTCGTCTTCCAGGACTTCAACCTGCTGCCGTCCCTCACCGCCGAGCAGAACGTCGCCCTGCCGCTGCGCCTCGCCGGACGCCGCGTGCCCAGGGCCCGGGTCCGGGATGCCCTGCGCCAGGTCGGCCTGGGCGAGCGCGCCCGGCACCGCCCCGCCCAGCTCTCCGGCGGCCAGCGGCAGCGCGTCGCCCTCGCCCGCGCCCTGATCACCCGCCCCGACGTCCTCTTCGGCGACGAGCCGACCGGCGCCCTGGACTCCCGGACCGGGCGTGAGGTGCTGGCGCTGCTGCGCGGCATGGTCGACCGCGAGGGCCAGACCGTGATCATGGTCACCCACGACCCGGTGGCCGCCGCCCACGCCGACCGGGTCGTCTTCCTCGTCGACGGCCACCCCACGGACCACCTCACCGGCGCGGACGCCGACACCATCGCCCACCGCATGACCTCACTGACGACCCACCGGAACCGGAAAGCGACCACCGGCCCCGAAGCCCCCACCACCCTCGAAGCGCCCCCCGCCACCCCGGAAGCCACCGTCACCCCGGAAGCCCCCGCCGCCCCCGCCGCACCCCACACCCCCAAGGCGGCCCCCACATGCTGACCACCGCCCTCCACACCCTCCGCCCCCGCTGGACGACCTTCGTCGGCAGCTTCGTCGCCCTCGCCCTCGGCGTCGCCCTCCTCACCGTCACGGGCCTCGCCCTGGCCGCCTCCCTCGCCGCCCCCACCCGCCCACCGGAACGTTTCACCACAATCACCCCAACCACCACAACCACCGCGCCGACCGCGCCGACCACGCCGACCACGCCGACCACGCCGACCACACTCACCACGCCCAGCACGTCCACCACACTCACCACACCCACCACGCAAGAACCGGCAGAACCCGTCGTCGTCAAGGCCCACGACACCCTCCGCATCCCCACCCCCACCGGCGACCGCCTAGCCCACCTCCCCCACCCCCACGCCATCCCGCCCACCACCCTCACCGTGCTGAAGCGGCTCGGCCCGGTCACCGAGGACCGGACCTACCCCGTCCGCACGCACACCCCCTCCGGCCCCCGCGTCCTGACCGGCCACCCCTGGCCCACCGCCCGCTTCGCCCCGTACGAGCTGACCACCGGCCGCGCCCCCCGCACCGCGACCGAGGTCGTCGTCAGCGACCGGCACGCGCGCGTGGGCGACCGTCTCCGCACCGACCACGGCACCGTGCGCGTCGTCGGCACGGTCGCCCCCCTCGGCTTCGAGGACCCCGTCTTCCACACCCCCGCCCGCGCCGCCCAGCTCTCCCCCGTCAGCACCCAACTGGTCGTGGAGGCGGCCCCGTCGGCCGTCCGCGCGGCACTGCGGCACGAGCCCGTCGACGTGCTCACCGGCGACGCCCGCCGCCGCGCCGACGCCGACCCGGACCGCGACGCCGAGGCGCTGACCGCGCTGAACGCCCTGTTCGGCACGGCGGGCGGCGTCAGCGCCTTCGTGTCGGTGTTCGTGGTGGCGTCCACGTTCGCCTTCGCGGTGGCCCAGCGGCGCCGCGAGTTCGGGCTGCTGCGCACGGCCGGTGCCACACCGGGCCAGCTCCGCCGGGCCGTCGTCGCCGAGGCGCTGCTGGTCGGCGTACTCGCCGCCGCGGCGGGCTGCGCGCTCGGCTCGCTGGCCGCGCCGCCGCTCGTCGAGGCCACCGTCGACGCCGGACTCGCCCCGCCCTGGTTCACCGTCGGCGACGCCGTCTGGCCGTACCACGCGGCCTTCTGGACGGGCCTGTCCGTCGCCCTGTGCGGCGCCCTGGCCGCCTCCTGGCGGGCGGGCCGCACCGGGCCCGTCGAGGCGCTGCGCACGGCCTCCGTGGACGCCCGGGCGATGACCTGGGGCAGGGCCCTGTGCGGGACGGCCCTCCTGCTGACGGCGGCCGTGACGCTCGCCCTGGCCCTGCTCACCGAGCCGGGCGACCTGCTGCACCGCAAGACCTACGTCAGCCGCCCCATGCTGCTGATCACCGCGGTCGCGCTGCTCGCCCCGCTCGTGGTCCGCCCGCTGACCCGGCTGCTCACCTGGCTCCCGGCCCGGCTGCCCGGCGCGGCCGGTCTGCTGGTCCGGGAGAACACCGCCGCGGGCGTCCGCCGCACCGCCGCGGTCGCGGCGCCGGTACTGGTCACGGTCGCCCTCACCGGCTCCCTCCTGGGCGCCACCGCGACCCTGTCCACGGCCCGCGTCTCCGAGGTGCGCGCGCAGACCGCGGCCGACTACGTCGTCACCGCCCCCACGCCCCTCAGCGAGCGCACGCTGCGCGCCCTGCGCACGACGCCCGGCACCCAAGCGGTCTCCCCGTCCGCCACCACCGCCGTCCACGTCCTGGAGGACGACGTGGCCCTCATCAGGTCGCGGGCCCGCGCCGTCGACCCCGCGGGGCTGGCCGCGACCACCCGGCTGCCGGTCGCCGCCGGGAAGGTGACCGACCTCGACGACGAGTCGGTCATCGTCAACGAGGAGTGGGCCCGGCACCGCGTCGGACAGCACGTCGACGTGTGGCTCGGCGACGGCACCCGCAGGTCCCTGCGGATCGCCGCGGTCCTGCGCACCGGCACCGGCGACAACGGCGTCTACGTCACCCCGGCCAACGCCCCCGGCGCCCCCACCGACCGCGTCGACGTCACCCTGGCCCCCGGCGCGGACCCCGCCACCGTGGCCGCCGCACTGCGCACGGCGCTGCACGACAGCGGCGCCCGTCTCCTCCCCAGGGAGGAGTGGGCAGCGGCCCAGAACCCGGGCGCCGACCGCACCACCCGCCTGGGTCTGCTGCTGGTCCTCGGGATCGCCCTGCTCTACACCGGCATCTCGGTGGCCAACACCATGGCCATGGCCACCGCCGACCGCGTGCGCGACCTGACCGCCCTGCGGCTGCTGGGCGCCACGCGCGGGCAGGTGCTCCGGCTGGTCGGCGCCGAGACGCTCACGGTGGTGGCGGTGGGGGCGCTGCTCGGGCTGCTGACCGCCGTACTGAACCTGCTCGGCATGAGCGCCGCGCTCGCCGCGCTGTCGGTGCCGGTCCCGCCGCGGCTGCCCTGGCAGGCGCTCGGCGCGACCACGACCGCCTGCGCCGCCCTCGCGGTGCCCGCCGCCCTCGTCCCGGCAGCCCTCGCGCTGCGCCGCTCCCGGACCGGCCCATCCCCCAGGCCCGCCTGAGACTTTGTTCACAGTGAAAGCACCCGGACATACGAAACGGGCGGCACCGTTGTCACGATGCCGCCCGTTACCGGTGGTGCGCGAGGGGGGAGTTGAACCCCCACGCCCTTGCGGGCACTGGAACCTGAATCCAGCGCGTCTGCCTATTCCGCCACCCGCGCATTGGGTGTGTCCTCGGGCCCTTGCCCCTTGGGGGCTGGCGCCTTCCGACACCCAGAACATTAGCACGCGGTCCGGGGTGGGTTCACATCCCTTTCCCCCCGCCCGGCACCGCACAAACCCACGACCCCTGCCCCGCCACGCCGCGCCCCACTCCTTCCGATCCTTCCGAACCTGTCCGCCACGTATCAACCTCGTACCGGTACCGGTCGTCTCCCCAGGAGCCGTACGGAGTCCACAGCCAGGTGCGGGACACTGGTCCTCAGCCGCCTCTACGATCCTTGCCAGGACGACGTCCAAAGAAGAGTTCGAAGGGGGCTTCCGGAGGGAACTTCGGAGGCGTCGACACCCGTCGACCGGGCCGACAGGGGGAACCAGCCGATTCACCGGCGCGTGGATACGATCAGTAAGCAGTACCGGGTAGTCGGTAGCGGCACCCGGAGCGGCAAGGGCAACGGCGGCAACGACGGAGGAGGTGCCCCATGGGAGTCCTGAAGAAGTTCGAGCAGCGTCTCGAAGGTCTGGTCAACGGCACCTTCGCCAAGGTGTTCAAGTCCGAGGTGCAGCCCGTGGAGATCGCGGGAGCACTCCAGCGCGAGTGCGACAACAACGCCACCATCTGGAACCGGGACCGCACCGTCGTCCCCAACGACTTCATCGTGGAGCTGAGCACCCCGGACTACGAGCGGCTCAGCCCCTACTCCGGACAGCTCGGCGACGAGCTGGCCGGGATGGTGCGCGACTACGCCAAGCAGCAGCGGTACACCTTCATGGGCCCCATCAAGGTGCACCTGGAGAAGGCCGACGACCTCGACACCGGCCTGTACCGGGTGCGCAGCCGCACCCTCGCCTCCTCCACCAGCCAGGCCGCCCCCGGCGGTCCCGCCGCCCCGCCGCAGGCCGGTCAGCGGCCCGGTGGCTACGGCTACCCGCCGCAGCCCGCCGGAGCGCCCCCCATGCCCGCCGCGCCCCCGCCCGGCGCCCGCCCCGGCGGTGGGTACGGCTACCCGCCGCCCGCGCCCGCGCAGACCCCCGGCGGCTACGGCTACCCGCCCGCCGCCGCCCGCCCCGGCGCCGCGCCGGGCGCCCGCACCAGACACTGGATCGAGATCAACGGCACCCGCCACCAGATCTCCCGCGCGACGCTCGTGCTGGGCCGCAGCACCGAGGCGGACGTGCGGATCGACGACCCCGGCGTGAGCCGACGGCACTGCGAGATCCGGACCGGAACGCCCTCGACGATCCAGGATCTCGGCTCCACCAACGGCATCGTGGTGGACGGGCAGCACACCACCCGCGCTACGCTCCGCGACGGCTCGCGGATCGTCGTGGGCAGCACCACCGTTATCTATAGGCAAGCCGAAGGGTGATCCGGGGGCAATGTCAGAGCTGACCCTCACGGTCATGCGGCTGGGTTTCCTGGCCGTACTGTGGCTGTTCGTGATCGTGGCCGTGCAGGTCATCCGCAGCGATCTGTTCGGTACGCGCGTCACGCAGCGCGGCTCGCGGCGCGACGCGGGGCGCGCGCAGCAGCCCGCGCGCCAGGCCGCGCCCCCGCAGCAGCGCCAGCAGCCCGCGGGCGGTCGCGGACGCCGCGGCGCCCCCACCAAGCTGGTGGTGACCGAGGGCACCCTGACGGGCACCACCGTCGCCCTCCAGGGGCAGACCATCACGCTGGGCCGGGCCCACGACAGCACGATCGTGCTGGACGACGACTACGCCTCCAGCCGCCATGCCAGGATCTACCCGGACCGGGACGGCCAGTGGATCGTCGAGGACCTCGGCTCCACCAACGGCACCTATCTCGACCGGACGCGGCTGACGACCCCCACACCGATCTCGCCGGGCGCCCCGATCCGCATCGGCAAGACCGTCATCGAGCTGCGGAAGTAGTGCTACGTCATGAATGAGCGCGAGCGGAGCGAGCACGCAGCGGCGGTCCACACCCGGGGCCCCGGCGCGCTCCCGACCGGAGGGTGGGCAGTGTGGCTCGACACGATCGGCTGTATCCGGAGCCGACGGGCGAGGTGCGCATGAGTCTGTCACTGCGCTTCGCCGCCGGTTCGCACAAGGGCATGATCCGCGAGGGCAACGAGGACTCCGGGTACGCCGGACCGCGGCTGCTCGCCATCGCCGACGGCATGGGCGGCGCGGCGGCCGGTGAGGTCGCCTCCTCCGAGGCCATCTCCACCATCGTCGCCCTCGACGACGACATCCCCGGCTCCGACGTCCTGACCTCCCTCGGTACGGCGGTGCAGCGGGCCAACGACCAGCTCCGGCAGATGGTCGAGGAGGACCCGACGCTGGAGGGCATGGGCACCACCCTCACCGCCCTGCTGTGGACCGGCCAGCGCCTCGGCCTCGTACACGTCGGCGACTCGCGCGCCTACCTGCTGCGGGACGGCGTCCTCACCCAGATCACCCAGGACCACACCTGGGTGCAGCGCCTCGTCGACGAGGGCCGCATCACCGAGGAGGAGGCGACCACGCACCCGCAGCGGTCGCTGCTGATGCGGGCGCTGGGCAGCGGCGACCACGTCGAACCCGACCTGTCGATCCGCGAGGTCCGCGCCGGTGACCGCTACCTGATCTGCTCCGACGGCCTCTCCGGCGTCGTGTCCCACCAGACCCTGGAGGACACCCTCGCCAGCTACCAGGGCCCGCAGGAGACCGTGCAGGACCTGATCCAGCTCGCGCTGCGCGGCGGCGGCCCCGACAACATCACCGTGATCGTCGCCGACGTCCTCGACCTGGACACCGGGGACACCCTCGCCGGGCAGCTCTCCGACACCCCGGTGGTGGTCGGCGCGGTCGCGGAGAACCAGAACCAGCTCAGCGACAACGGCAGCATCATGCAGACCCCGGCGGGCCGCGCCTCCGGACTCGGCCGCCAGGGGCACGGCGGGGGCGGCGAGTTCGGCCCGCCCGGCTCCGGCGACACCACCGGCTACGTCCCGGCGGGCGGCTACGGCGGCTACGGCGACGACGACTTCGTCAAGCCCAACCAGGGCCGCAAGTGGCTCAAACGGTCCTTCTACGGCGCCCTGGCGCTCGCCGTCGTCGGCGGCGGCCTGTACGGCGGCTACCGCTGGACGCAGACGCAGTACTACGTCGGCGTCAACGACGACCACGTCGCCCTGTACCGGGGCATCAGCCAGGACCTGGCCTGGGTGTCGCTGTCGAAGGTGGAGAAGGACCACCCCGACATCGAACTCAAGTACCTGCCGCCGTACCAGCAGAAGCTGGTCAAGGACACCATGGCCGAGGGCAGCCTGAAGAACGCCCAGGCCAAGATCGACGAACTGGCCGTGCAGGCGTCCGCCTGCGAGAAGGAGGCCAAGCGGCGCGAGGCCGAGAGCGAGAACAGCGCGCCGACCGGCGAGGGCGAGGCGGGCGGCACCACGGGAACCACCACGGCGTCCCTCCCGTCCAAGGCGTCACCGAGCCCGTCCACGAGTCCATCCCCGTCCGCGACCACGCCCACTCCCCAGCCCGGCCCGAGCCTGTCGGAGGAAGAGCAGAAGGTCGTCTCGCTGTGCGGTAAGCAGTAGGCAGCCGTGAGAGGCCCCGTCACACGATGAGCAGTTCAACGAACACGTCGACGCACCACACGTCCACGATCGGCGCCATCGGCGCACCCAGCAGGCGCAACACCGAGCTGGCGCTGCTCGTGTTCGCCGTCGTCATCCCGGTCTTCGCGTACGCCAACGTGGGCCTGGCCATCAACGACGAGGTGCCCGCCGGGCTGCTGAGCTACGGCCTCGGCCTCGGTGCGCTGGCCGCCATCGGCCATCTCGCGGTCCGCAAGTTCGCCCCGTACGCGGACCCGCTGCTGCTGCCGCTGGCCACGCTGCTCAACGGGCTCGGCCTGGTCGCCATCTGGCGGCTCGACCAGTCGGAGCTGCTCCAGGACATCGGGCAGGCGGGCACCGCCGCGCCCCGCCAGCTCATGTACACGGCGATGGGCATCGCGCTCTTCATCGTGGTGCTGGTCTTCCTCAAGGACCACCGCGTCCTGCAGCGCTACACCTACATCTCCATGCTCGCCGCGCTGGTCCTGCTGCTGCTCCCGCTGGTGCCGGGCCTCGGCAAGAACATCTACGGCGCCAAGATCTGGATCCAGGTCGGCTCCTTCTCCATCCAGCCCGGTGAGTTCGCCAAGATCGTGCTGGCGGTCTTCTTCGCCGGATACCTGATGGTGAAGCGGGACGCGCTCGCGCTGGCCAGTCGCCGCTTCATGGGCCTCTACCTGCCGCGCGGCCGCGACCTCGGCCCGATCGTCGTGGTCTGGGGCATCTCGATCCTCATCCTGGTCTTCGAGACCGACCTCGGCACCTCGCTGCTGTTCTTCGGCATGTTCGTGATCATGCTGTACGTCGCCACCGAGCGGACCAGCTGGATCGTCTTCGGTCTGCTGATGTCCGCGGTCGGCGCCGTCGGCGTCGCCACCTTCGAACCGCACATCCAGCAGCGCGTCGACGCCTGGCTCGACCCGATGCGCGAGTACACGCTCTCCCGCCAGGGCGTCGGCGGCCACTCCGAGCAGGCCATGCAGGCCCTGTGGGCGTTCGGCTCCGGCGGCACCCTCGGCAGCGGCTGGGGGCAGGGCCACTCCGACCTGATCC
This sequence comes from Streptomyces flavalbus, assembly GCF_042674625.1. Taxonomy (NCBI): domain Bacteria; kingdom Bacillati; phylum Actinomycetota; class Actinomycetes; order Kitasatosporales; family Streptomycetaceae; genus Streptomyces; species Streptomyces flavalbus. The sequence continues at coordinate 4,100,148 of NZ_JBHTEB010000001.1, read as the reverse complement.
GGTTCGCCGCCAACTCCGACTTCATCCTCGCCACGTTCGCCGAGGAACTGGGCCTCGCCGGTGTCATGGCGCTGCTGCTGCTCTACGCGCTGGTCGCCGAGCGCGGCGTCCGCACCGCCCTCGCCGCCCGCGATCCCTTCGGCAAGCTGCTCGCCATCGGCCTGTCCGGCGCCTTCGCCCTCCAGGTCTTCGTCGTCGCGGGCGGCGTGATGGGCCTCATCCCGCTCACCGGTATGACCATGCCGTTCCTCGCGTACGGCGGTTCCTCCGTGATCGCCAACTGGGCGCTGATCGGCATCCTGCTGAGAATCAGCGACACCGCGCGCCGACCGGCGCCGTCCGCCCCCAACCCCGACGCCGAGATGACGCAGGTGGTCCGCTCGTGAACAAGCCGCTGCGCCGGATCGCGGTCTTCTGCGGGCTGCTCGTGCTGACCCTGCTGCTCCGCGACAACTGGCTCCAGTACGCCCGCTCCGACGAGCTGGCCACCGACCCGGCCAACCGCCGCGTCGCCATCGAGCGGTACGCCACCCCGCGCGGGGACATCATCGTCGGCGGCAAGGCGGTCACCGGCTCCAAGCGGGCCAAGGACGGCGACTTCGCGTACGTCCGCACCTACAAGGACGGCCCGATGTGGGCGCCGGTCACGGGCTACGCCTCGCAGGCGTTCGGCACCAACCAGCTGGAGAACCTCGAGGACTCCATCCTCACCGGCAACGACGACCGGCTCTTCTTCCGCAACACCCTCGACATGGTGACCGGCAAGAAGAAGGCGGGCGGCAACGTCGTCACCACCCTCAACGCCGCCGCGCAGAAGGCGGCCTACGAGGGTCTCGCGCAACGCGGCAAGGGCGCGGTGGCGGCGATCGACCCGGCCACCGGCGCGATCCTGGCGCTGGCCTCCTACCCCTCGTACGACCCCTCGACGATCGCCGGGTACTCCGACGACGACGCGAAGGCCTGGAACAAGCTCCAGAAGAAGAACAACCCCGACGACCCCATGCTCAACCGCGCGCTGCGCGAGACCTACCCGCCGGGCTCCACGTTCAAGGTGGTCACCGCGGCGGCGGCGCTTGAGCACGGGCTGTACGAGGACGCCGACGCCAAGACGGACACCCCGCTGCCGTGGGTGATGCCGGGCACCACCACGGAGCTGAAGAACGAGGGCAACATCCCCTGCAAGAACGCCACCCTGCGGGTCGCGCTCCAGTACTCCTGCAACACCGTCTTCGGCAAGGTCGGCGCCGACCTCGGCAACGACAAGATGCTGGAGACGGCGAAGTCCTTCGGGTTCACCTCCGAGCAGTTCACGCCGGTCCGCTCGACGGCGTCCGTGTTCTCCGACGACATGAACGAGTCGCAGACCGCGCTGTCGTCGATCGGCCAGTTCAACACCGCCGCGACGCCGCTGCAGATGGCGATGGTGGCCTCCGCGGTCGCCAACGACGGCAAGCTGATGAAGCCGTACATGGTCGACAAGCTCCAGGCGTCCAACGTCGACACCATCGCGCAGACCGAGCCGGAGGAGCTGAGCCGCCCGCTGTCCTCGGAGAACGCGCAGATCCTGCAGTCGATGATGGAGACCGTCGTCAAGGAGGGCACCGGCCGCAACGCCCAGATCGACGGGGTCACCGTCGGCGGCAAGACCGGTACCGCCCAGCACGGCGTCGACAACAGCGAGAAGCCGTACGCCTGGTTCATCTCGTACGCCAAGGCCGACGACGGCAGCTCGCCGGTCGCCGTCGCCGTGGTCGTCGAGGACGACAACGCCAACCGTGACGACATCTCCGGCGGCGGCCTCGCGGCGCCGATCGCGAAGAGCGTGATGGAGGCGGTCATCAACAGCAAGCAGTGAGAGTCCCGTCACGTCGCCTCCACATCGACCCACGTTGCGATACCGGTCCTGTATCGAGTGACGGGCTTGGCCAAGTCCCACAAATAGACCCGGGTACGGTAGGCCCGGACGGGCAGCCTCCGACCGCACGGCGCGTGCCGGTCGGATCCGACGGAGAGGGCTGGTAGGAAGCTATGGAAGAGCCGCGTCGCCTCGGCGGCCGGTACGAGCTGGGCCATGTGCTCGGCCGTGGTGGCATGGCGGAGGTCTACCTCGCGCATGACTCCCGGCTCGGCCGCACGGTGGCGGTGAAGACGCTGCGCGCTGATCTCGCGCGCGACCCGTCCTTCCAGGCCCGGTTCCGCCGGGAGGCCCAGTCGGCCGCCTCGCTGAACCACCCCGCGATCGTGGCGGTCTACGACACGGGCGAGGACTACATCGACGGGGTCTCGATCCCGTACATCGTCATGGAGTACGTCGACGGCTCCACCCTGCGTGAGCTGCTGCACTCCGGCCGCAAGCTGCTGCCGGAGCGGTCGATGGAGATGACGATCGGCATCCTCCAGGGCCTGGAGTACGCCCACCGCAACGGCATCGTGCACCGCGACATCAAACCGGCGAACGTCATGCTGACGCGCACCGGCCAGGTCAAGGTGATGGACTTCGGCATCGCCCGCGCCATGGGCGACTCCGGGATGACGATGACGCAGACCGCGGCCGTCATCGGCACCGCCCAGTACCTGTCGCCCGAGCAGGCCAAGGGCGAGCAGGTCGACGCCCGTTCCGACCTGTACTCCACGGGCTGCCTGCTGTACGAGCTGCTGACCGTGCGCCCGCCGTTCGTCGGCGACTCCCCGGTGGCCGTCGCCTACCAGCACGTCCGCGAGGAACCGCAGGCGCCGAGCGTCTTCGACCCCGAGATCACGCCCGAGATGGACGCGATCGTGCTGAAGGCGCTGGTCAAGGACCCGAACTACCGCTACCAGTCGGCCGACGAGATGCGCGCCGACATCGAGGCGTGCCTCGACGGCCAGCCGGTCGCCGCGACCGCCGCGATGGGCGCGGTCGGCTACGGCGGCTACCCGGACGACCAGCCGACGACGGCCCTGCGCGCGGAGCCGGGCGGCGCCACCACGATGCTGCCCCCGATGAACCCGGACGACGGCGGCTACGGCTACGACGAGCGCCCCGACCGGCGCCGTCAGAAGAAGAACAACACCTCGACGATCCTGCTGGTCGTCGCGGCGGTGCTGGTGCTGGTCGGCGCGATCCTCATCGGCCGGTTCGCGTTCGGCGGGGACGGCGCCGACAACAACACCGTGCCGGTGCCGAACTTCGTCGGGCTGACGCAGGCGGACGCCGAGAAACAGGCGACCAACAGCGACCTCACGCTGAACGTCACGGAGAAGCCCTGCGAGGACCAGAAGAAGGGCAACATCTGCGACCAGAACCCGGCCGCCGGGACCAAGGTCGACAAGCAGTCCGAGGTCGACGTCACGGTCTCCACGGGCGCGCCGAAGGTGGCCGTGCCCAGCGTGATCGGGCTCTCCCTGGACGAGGCGAAGGCGAAGCTCGAGGCCGAGGACTACGAGTTCCAGGTCAAGACCGAGTCGCGGGTCTCCTCCGAGGAACCGGACACCGTCCTGGAGCAGAACCCGACCTCCGGCAAGGAGATCGAGAAGGGTTCGACGATCACCCTCACCGTCGCCAAGGAGCAGGAGAAGGTGACGCTTCCCGACGTCACCGGGCAGACCTGCGAGCAGGCGCTCCAGCGGATCCAGGCGGAGGGCCTCACCGGCCAGTGCACGGACGAGCCGACCGAGGACGACAACCTCAACGGCAAGGTCATCCGCACCACCCCGACGGCCAACTCCTCGGTCGACCCGGGCTCCGCGGTGACCGTGCACATCGGCAAGAAGGAGAACAAGAAGACGCCGATCCCGAGCGTCGTCGGCAAGACGGTCGCGGTGGCCAAGCAGGAGCTGGCGGCCTCCGGGTTCACCCAGATCCAGTTCGCCGGGAACAGCGACCAGAGCGACACCGCGATCGTCACCGCCCAGGACCCGAAGAACGGTGAGGTCGACGACCCCGCGGCCACGGTGATCACCCTGACCACGATCAGCTTCGGTCAGAACAACGGCGGCAACAACGGCGGCTTCCTCGGCGGCGGCGACGGCTGAGCCACCGCCCCCGCACGGCACTGAGCCCCGGCACCCCGCACGACGGGGGGCCGGGGCTCGGTCGTGGTTACCGCAGTTCCTTGGGCGGGGTCCGCTGGTCGTCCACGTCGTCCACGCGGACCAGCTCCCCCCAGACGACGTACCGGTAGCGGGAGGTGTAGACGGGCGTGCAGGTGGTCAGCGTGATGTACTTGCCCGCCTTCTTCTTCCCGGACTCCTTCGGTACGGCGTCCAGGACCCGGACGTTGTACTTCGAGGTCTCGGCCAGGGTGGCGTACACCTTGTAGACGTACCACTTGTCCTTCGTCTCGAAGACGATCGGGTCGCCCTCGCCCAGCTTGTGGATGTTGTGGAACTGCGCCCCGTGGCCGTCGCGGTGGGCGGCCAGGGAGAAGTTGCCGTTCTTGTCCGAGGTGGGCAGGGTCGCCTTGACCGGGTCGGTGTAGTACCCGGCGACGCCGTCGTTGAGGATCTTGTTCGAGGTGCCCTTCTTGACGAGGATCTCGTCGCCGTTCATGTCGGGCACGTGCAGGAAGCCGATGCCGTCCTTGGTGTCGAGGCCGACCGGGCCCTTGGCGCCGGAGCCCTCGGACGACGCCCAGTTGTCGCGGACCTTGTCGCCCTCCTGCTCGGCCTTGCGGTCGGCGAGGACGTTCGTCCACCACAGGGAGTAGACGACGAACAGGCCGAGCACCAGGCCCGCGGTGATGAGGAGTTCGCCGAGCACGCTGACCGCCAGGGCGATCCGGCCGGGGCGGCGCCGGGGCGCGGGCGCGGGGGCCGCGGTCTGCTCTTCGGTGTCGTCGGTGGTCGCTGCCACGGTTGTCATCTGCCTCTACTCGACGAGCGCATCCGGCTTTCCCTTGCTGCGCGGGCGTTCCTCGACCATCTTGCCCCAGACGATCAAGCGGTACTTGCTGGTGAACTCCGGCGTGCAGGTGGTGAGGGTGATGTAGCGGCCCGGCTCGGTGAAGCCGCCGTCTTTGGGGACGGGATCGAGGACGCTGGTGTTGCTGGGCGGGGTCACCGGCAGCGTCGACGCCGTCTTGTAGACGTAGTACGTGTCCTGCGTCTCGACGACGATGGGGTCGCCCGGCTCCAGCCTGTTGATGTAGCGGAAGGGCTCGCCGTGGGTGTTGCGGTGGCCCGCGAGCCCGAAGTTGCCGGTCTTGTCGCCGGGCATCGCGGTCTTCAGGGGGGCCTCGCCGTAGTGGCCGACCATGCCGCGGTCGAGGACCTTCTTGTTGCTGACGCCCTCCGCGATCGGCACCACCACGTCCAGCTTGGGGATGCGCAGGATGGCGAAGCCCTGCCCCGGTTCGAAGGTGCCGGGCTCGCGTTCGCCGCTCTCCCACTGGTCCTGGAGGTCGCTGGCCTCCTTCCCGGCCTGCGCGTGCGCGCGGACGTTCGTCCACCACAGTTGGTAGGTGACGAACAGCAGCATCAGCACGCCGGTGGTGATGAACACCTCACCGATGGCGCGGCTGGCGATCACGGCCGGGCCGGGCTTGCGGGCGCGGGCCAGCCTGCGGGCCTCGACCCGGGAGAGGGGGGCGCCCGACGCGCCCGACTCCTCCGGCTGGGTCGTGGGCGTGGTGGGCTGGGCACCCGCCGCGTGACGCCGGTGGCGGCGCTTGGCGGCCTTTCTGCGGGCCGCTCGACCGCCGGAGGTAACTCCGGGTGCCGGTGCGGCTGGTGAGGCGCCAGAGGCGGATATGGGGCCCTTGGGGAGGTCGGCTATCCGCAGGGCGACGGTCTCGTCGTCGGCGGGAGGCACGTAAGGCTCGGACGCGGGGGTCTCGTACGGCTCGGACGCGGGGGTCTCGTACGGCGCCGGGGGCTGCTCCTCGAACGTGGCCGACTCCCCGTACGGCTGTTGCTGCCCGTACGGGAGATCGGTCTCGCGCTCGGGGCGCAGTGTGGTCACGCCGTGGCCCTGCCCACCACCGGGGCGAGCCCCGCCGATCGGGCGACGGCGCCCTGGTCACCGCACTCGGTGAGCCAGTTGGCCAGCATCCGGTGGCCGTGCTCGGTGAGCACCGACTCGGGGTGGAACTGCACACCCTCGACGGGGAGTTCCCGGTGCCTGAGGCCCATGATGATGCCGTCGTGGGTGCGGGCGGTGACCACGAGCTCGGCCGGGACGGTGGGCGGTTCGGCGGCCAGGGAGTGATAGCGGGTCGCCGTGAAAGGCGAGGGCAGGCCGCTGAAGACGCCCTTGCCCTCGTGCTCGACCAGCGAGGTCTTGCCGTGCAGCAGCTCGGGCGCCCGGTCCACCACACCGCCGTACGCCACCTGCATGGACTGCATCCCGAGGCAGACGCCGAAGACGGGCACGCCGGTCGCCGCGCAGTGCCGGACCATCTCGACGCAGACCCCGGCCTGCTCGGGGGCGCCGGGGCCGGGGGAGAGCAGCACGCCGTCGAAGCCGTCGTTCGCGTGGGCCGTCGACACCTCGTCGTTGCGCAGCACCTCGCACTCGGCGCCGAGCTGGTAGAGGTACTGGACCAGGTTGAAGACGAAGCTGTCGTAGTTGTCCACGACGAGGATGCGCGTGCTCACTGGTTGTCCACCGTCACATCGTTGAAGGGAAGCAGCGGTTCGGCCCACGGGAAGACGTACTGGAAGAGGACGTAGACCACGGCCAGGACCAGCACGAGGGAGATGAGGGCCCTCACCCAGGCGTTTCCCGGCAGATGCCGCCAGATCCAGCCGTACATGCCGTCCCTTCCGTCGCACCACGGCACCACACTCACGCCGTACGGGCACCAGACTAACGGCGCAGGGCCGGAGGTTTCCCTGCCTCCACGGGCTGGGTGGAGTCAAGATGGGCCCAGACGATCAGCCGGTGGCTGTGGCCGCCCGACTTCCTCGGCACGGGGTCGATCACCGCGACATCGGTGGGCACCGTCTCGCTTGTTCCACGTGAAACCAAGAAGCAGCTCGATCTGGTCGTCCATCGCGGTGTCGGCCCGCACGCCGGTCCAGTACACGGCGTAGACGACGAAGAGGACGATGACCGCACCGACACCGGCCCACGCTCTTCTCCGCTACGGCTCCACGGGCTCCGCGTACTGCAGATCCACGGTGCCCGAGTAGCCGGGCAGAGTCACCGCCCCGTCGTCGTCCACCTTCCAGCCGAGGCCGTAGACGTTGACGTACACCATGTAGTTCTGGATCGCCGGGGACTCCGCGAGCGCGTCCTTCAGCTTCCCGGGGTCGCCCACCGCGGTGATCTTGTACGGCGGTGAGTAGACGCGGCCCTGGAGGATCAGGGTGTTGCCGACGCAGCGGACGGCGCTGGTGCTGATCAGCCGCTGGTCCATGACCTTGATGCCCTTGGCGCCGCCCTCCCACAGGGCGTTCACCACGGCCTGGAGGTCCTGCTGGTGGATGACCAGGTAGTCGGGCTCCGGCTCGGGGTAGCCGGGGAGCTTCGCGGTGGCGTTGGGCGGGGCGTCGTTGAGGGTGACGGTGATGGCCTCGCCGCGCAGTTCCTCGGTCCCGGCGTTCTCCTCCAGCGCGGCGAGCCGGTCCTCGTCCGCCTTGGTGATGCCGGTGTCGCGCTCGCCCAGCGACTCGACGTCGTCGCGCAGGGCCGCGTTGGACTCCTCCAGTCTGCCGTTGTTGTGGCTGCGCTCCTGGATCAGGTCGGAGAGCTTCAGCAGGGAGGCGTCCGTCCGGATGTTGGTGCCCTTGGCCGTGTTGAAGCTGGTGAAGAAGATGAGCCCGGCGAGGGCGAAGACCCCCACCGTGAGCACACGCACGGGCCGGAAACGCCCTCTGCGCTCAGGGCTGGATCCGGCCTGGGGGAAGTCGGCAGAATTGCTCAACGTACCCTTATCTCCTTCGGCGCCACGGAAGCACTACGCTAACGGACACCCGGGGGAGCGCTCAGTGTCCCCTTGTACGCTGCCCCGAGCCCGACCCAGTTACCTGCGCGGCCACGCAGCGCATCGACAGGAGAGACCCTCGTGCCGAAGTCACGTATCCGCAAGAAGGCCGACTACACGCCGCCCCCGGCGAAGCAGACGACAGCGATCAAGCTGACCAACCGGGCCTGGGTCGCGCCCGTCATGCTGGCCATGTTCCTGATCGGCCTGGCCTGGATCGTCGTCTTCTATGTGACCGACGGTTCGCTGCCCATCGACTCGCTGGGCAACTGGAACATCGTGGTCGGCTTCGGCTTCATCGCCGCGGGGTTCGGCGTCTCCACCCAGTGGAAGTAGCAGCTCTGCCCAGGGCTATCCGCTGAGTTATCCACAGGTCAGGGGTCTTTCCACATCTCACCTGGGGAAAAGACGACGATCTGTGGATAACTCATCGAGGGTTGACGCCGGTATGACGGACACACCAATCCTGAACACGTGTTCGGATCACCGAGAACCCCTGCTGACCTGCGGAAACACGGGTTGACGACAGGGGGCACAGTTGTTCTGGCGTAACCCCGCACACTATGCACAAGATCCGGCACAGGCTGTGGACAAAGGGCCTGGACCAGCCCCGGAACGGCCTTCAGGTCAGTTGGAGTGTCCGCAGAATTGTCATGCCCACGACTATCACCAGCACCAGCGCGCAGGTGCCGTACTGCACGAGCGCCCGCCGCTCCCGCGGGGCGTGCACCATGGCGTAGCCGATGACGACCCCGGCGACCAGACCGCCGATGTGGGCCTGCCAGGAGATGTTGAAGGCCGGGTTGAAGGTGAAGATCATGTTGATCGCCAGCAGGGCGATCACCGGACGCATGTCGTACCGCAGCCGCCGCATCAGCACGGCGGTCGCGCCGAACAGCCCGAAGATGGCACCCGAAGCGCCGAGCGTGGAGGTGTACGGCGAGGTCAGCAGATAGGCCAGGGCGCTGCCCGCCAGCCCCGAAACCAGGTACAGCGCCAGATAGCGGGCCCGGCCGAGGGCCGCTTCCAGGGGGCCGCCGAGCCACCACAGGCTCAGCATGTTGAAGGCGATGTGCCAGATCTCGTAATGGGCGAAGACCGAGGTGAGCAGCCGGTACCACTCACCCTCCGCGACGCCCTGCGTGGGCCCGTAGGGCGGCCACTCACCGACGAGGACCATGTGGTCGAGCAGCGCCTCCGAGGAGCGCCCGACGAAGAACACCACCAGGTTGACCAGCAGCAGGACCTTGGTCACCAGCCGGGGATCGGCGGCCACCGTGCCCCCGGCCAGGGTGCGCGGCCGGGACGCGCTCGGCGCGGGCCCGGAACCGGAACCGCCGCGAACGCACTCGGGGCACTGGAAGCCCACCGAGGCGCTGATCATGCACTCGGGGCAGATCGGGCGCTCACAGCGCGTACACCGCACGCCGGTCTCGCGGCCCGGGTGCCGGTAGCAGGAGGGCACGCTCTGAGCGTCCGGTGCACCGCTTGCGGGCTGCTCCATGAGGTCCCCTAAGAATCGTCCTGCGCACTACCATGCCCCGCCCATCCTTACGGATGAGCGGGGCATTTGGTTCCCGGCGGGACGCTTCGGTCCCGGCCGGTCACTCCGCCTACGGCGGCCCGGAACCCCCGGGCTCGGACCCGACGGCTCGGACCCGACGGCCCAGACCTGACGGCTCAGACCTGACGGCTCTCGACCACGACCGACTCGATGACGACTTCCTTCACCGGACGGTCGGTGCGCGGGTTGGTCTGCGCGGTCGCGATGGTGTCGACCACCTTCTGGCTGGCCGCGTCGGTGACCTCTCCGAAGATGGTGTGCTTGCGGTTCAGCCACGCCGTCGGGGCGACGGTGATGAAGAACTGCGAGCCGTTGGTGCCCGGACCGGCGTTGGCCATCGCCAGCAGGTAGGGCTTGTCGAAGCGCAGGTCCGGGTGGAACTCGTCCTCGAACTGGTATCCGGGGCCGCCCGTGCCGTTGCCCAGCGGGTCACCGCCCTGGATCATGAAACCGCTGATCACCCGGTGGAAGACCGTGCCGTCGTAGAGCTTGTCCGTGGACTTCTGGCCGGTGGCCGGGTGGGTCCACTCCCGCTCGCCCTTGGCGAGCTCGACGAAGTTCTTGACCGTCTTCGGCGCGTGCTCCGGGAACAGCCGGACGTCGATGTCGCCGTGGTTGGTCTTCAGGGTGGCGTAAAGCTGCTCAGCCACGATCTGCCTTCCGTTGTCCTCTGTGACCCCCCGATCCTCGCACGCCCGGCGCCCCGAGTCGCCCGGCCTCCCAGGACCGCCCTCCGTACGGGCGCGTCACTCACGGAAAACCGGCCGACTGGGCCCCGGACACGGGCGCGTGACGACGATCCGTGGCATTGTCGACGACAAGCTCCCGTTGCCCCGTATTCATCTGCTATCGCAGGGGATGGTGACCCGGATGGCCGCCCACACATGCCTCGTCGCCCCCCGGCAGGCATGATCCGTAAAAGGGTGGAAAGTCGAAATACCGTACGCCACCGAGGAGGAGGATCCCGTGACCCGCATGGACAGCGTGCGCGCCGCGACCGGCTCGGCCAAGGACAGCGTGCTGCACGCCGCGGAAGTGGTGGCGCCCTACGCCGACACGGCCAAGGACAGGGCCGCACACTACGCACAGGAGGCACGCGTACGGCTCGCGCCCAAGGTGACGCAGGCCACCGAGCAGGCCCGGCTCCAGTACGAGGCCCATCTCGCCCCGCGGCTGGACCAGGCCCGCACGCAGGCCCGCTCCCACGTCCCGCCGAAGGTCGACCAGGCCGCGCACGAGGCCGCCGCACGCACCCGCAAGGCGGCCCGGCAGGCCGCCGTGTACTCCAGGCCGAGGATCGAACAGGCCGTGGCCGCGGCCGGGCCCGTTCGTGAGGAGGCGGCCTCGCGCAGCGCCGCCGCCCTGGCCGCGCTGCGCGGTCAGGTCACCCCCCGCGAGATCGAGAAGCTGGTCCGCAAGCACGAGCGCCGGGCCAGGGCCGGGCGCCTCGCCAAGGCGCTGGTGGTCCTGGGCGCGCTGGCGGGCGGCGCCTTCGCCGCCTGGAAGTGGTGGGACAAGCAGGCCAACCCGGACTGGCTGGTCGAGCCGCCCGCCGCCACCGAGGTTCCCGAGTCGGGCCGTCTCACCTCTGTCGACGGCAGCGGCCGGTCCGACCTCGACCCGGAAGTCCAGGCCAAGGAGGCCGAGGAGGCCAAGGGGAGCACGAACAACGAGGACCGCGGCTGACGCCACCGCCCCACCGCGCACAGCGAAATACCCCGCTGCCTGTTTCCGCAGGCCAGCGGGGTATTCGTGTGTGTAACCGTGAAACCAGTGGAGCCTAGGGGAGTCGAACCCCTGACATCCGCCATGCAAAGACGGCGCTCTACCAACTGAGCTAAGGCCCCGGAGTGGGAAACGCCCCGTCGGAAAGATCCACGTTCCGTCGGACGCCGCAGACCAGAGTACCGGGTCCTCCCCGGGATCTCGCAAAAAGATTAGGGGTCCCCGCGAACGACCACTCTCCGTAAGATGCTCGGCGTGGTTCGCGGCAGCGAAGCACGTCTTGGGGAAGCGATGGGGAGACGCAATGGACGCCGCACAGCAGGAAGCCACCGCAAGAGCGCGGGAACTGCAGCGGAACTGGTACGGGGAGCCGCTGGGGGCGCTCTTCCGTAAGCTCATAGACGACCTGGGCCTCAACCAGGCTCGTCTCGCGGGGGTACTGGGACTGTCCGCACCGATGCTGTCGCAGCTGATGAGCGGTCAGCGCGCGAAGATCGGGAACCCGGCGGTCGTGCAGCGTGTACAGCTACTGCAGGAACTGGCCGCGCAGGTCGCCGACGGCAGCGTCAGCGCCGCCGAGGCCACCGACCGCATGGAGGAGATCAAGAAGTCCCAGGGGGGATCCGTGCTCAACAACACCACGCAGACGACGAGCAGTTCGGGGGCGCCCACCGTCAAGCGTGTGGTCCGTGAGATCCAGTCCCTGCTGCGCTCGGTCGCCGCCGCGGGCGACATCATCGAGGCCGCGGACACCCTCGCCCCGACCCACCCGGAACTGGCAGAGTTCCTCCGGGTCTACGGCGCGGGCCGCACCTCCGACGCGGTCGCGCACTACCAGGCGCACCAGAGCTGAGCCCACGGCCCGGTCGCCGCGGGGGCAGGGCAGCCGGGCCGCCGCCGGGCCCGACTCCGGACCAGGGGGAAACCAGGGGGAGGAGCAGCGCGCAGCGATGGGTGAGGTGTTCGCCGGCCGGTACGAACTGGTCGACCCGATCGGACGCGGAGGCGTCGGCGCCGTCTGGCGCGCCTGGGACCACCGTCGGCGCCGCTATGTGGCCGCGAAGGTCCTCCAGCAGAGCGACGCCCACTCGCTGCTGCGCTTCGTCCGCGAGCAGGCTCTCAGGATCGACCACCCCCATGTCCTCGCGCCCGCCAGTTGGGCCGCCGACGACGACAAGGTCCTGTTCACCATGGACCTGGTGGCTGGCGGTTCGCTGGTCCACCTCGTCGGGGACTACGGCCCCCTGCCGCCCGCGTTCGTCTGCACCCTGCTCGACCAGTTGCTGGCCGGGCTCGCCGCCGTCCACGCGGAGGACGTCGTCCACCGGGACATCAAGCCCGCCAACGTGCTCCTCGAAGCCACCGGCACCGCCCGGCCGAGGCTGCGGCTGTCCGACTTCGGCATCGCGATGCGGCTGGGTGAGCCCCGGCTGACCGAGACCAACCTGGTGGTGGGCACTCCCGGTTATCTCGCGCCCGAGCAGATGATGGGCGCCGAACCCGACTTCCCCGCCGACCTGTTCGCCGTCGGACTGGTCGCGCTGTATCTGCTGGAGGGCGCGAAGCCTGACGCCAAGGCGCTCATCCAGTACTTCGCGGAGCACGGCACACCGGGCGCGCCCAAGGGCATTCCCGAGCCGCTCTGGCAGGTCGTGGCCACGCTGCTCCAGCCGGACCCGCTGGCCCGCTTCCGCACCGCCACGGGGGCGCGCAAGGCCCTCGCGTCCGCCGCCGAACTCCTCCCCGAGCCGGGCCCCGACGACGAGCTGATCGAGATCTTCGACCAACTCGGCCCACTGCCCACGGGATACGGCCCCAACGGCCCGCTGAAGCGGTCGCCCGGGGTGGCGCCCGGGTTGAGGGGGCGGTCGGAGGAGGCGGGGGGTACGGCGTCCGGTGCTTCGGACCCTCCTGCGCCTCTCGCCCCTCCCGCCCCTCCCGCCCGTTCGAAGAGGGGCGACGCTGGGTCGGGAGCCGTACCCGCTGACCCCCGCACTCCCCATCCGCAGCCCCGGCACCAACAGCCCCAACTCGAGCCCCAGTCGCAGCGACAACAGCAGCCACAGGCGCATTCGCAGCCGCAGCCGCAGCCGCAGCCGCAGCGGTCGAGCATGTCGGACACCGGCAGCTTCCACCTCCCGCCGCCTCCGCCACCCGCGGCTCCCCCGTTCCCGCAGACGCCCACGCCACCGCCGTACGAACCGTCCCCGGTCCTGTCCCCGTCCCCCCATCCCACGGCCTCCCCTCACGATCCGACGACACAAGCAGTGCGGCATCGCGCTGATGCCTCTACTGCTTCGTACACCGCCCAGGACCCGCAGGTTCCCACTCCAGCGCCACCGATTTCCTGGTCCCCGGCCCACCCCTCGTCGCAGCCCGCATCCCAGCCGCCACCGCAGCACCAACCCCAGCCCCACCCCCGCCCGGGCCGCCGCGGCCGACGTGCCGCACCCCGCCCCGGCCCGCCCGCCAAGGTGGTGTTCCCGGTCCTGCTCCTGGCGCTGGCCTGCTACGCCGTCGGCTTCTGGGCCCTGGCCCGGATCTGAGAGGGCGCGCGCCGCAGGAACGCGCCGCTACGCCGAGACGCCCCGCCGCCGCGCCACCACCGACCACACCCCGAGCCCGACGAGCAGCACCGTCCCGCCACCGATGCCGCCCACGGCGAGCGCGGTCATCACGGGGTCGCCCCCGGCGCCGTCCTCACCACCGCCGCCGCTCACAGGGCCTGGGCCTGTTCCCGCCGCATCCGCGTCGAACAACCCCTCCGGCACCGGATCCCCGGCATACGCGGGCCCCTCCGCCGCGGCCCCTTCGACCCCCACCCGCAGCGTCAGCCCGAACGGCCCGTCGCCGAAGTCGTCCGCCACCCGGGCTGCTAGGTGCACGACGAGGTAGTAGGAACCGGCGAACCGCATCGCGCTCACGGTGTCCGCGGTGGCGTGCCGGTTGGCGTGGTCGACGGGCGGCAGCGGGTCGAGTGCGGCGGCCTGCTGTTTCCCGGAGTAGCTGACGGCCTCGTCCGCGACCGGTCCACGTGCGGGGTTGTAGAGGTCGAGGGTCAGCGCGCTGACCGAGAACCCGGAGCCGTCGAGCGGGGTCGCGCTGGCGAGTTCGGCGGTGGCGGAGAGCTGCTGGCCCCAGCCGAGGGGCACCTTGTAGAAGAGCGTCTGTCCGGGCGCGATCGCGGAGGACCAGGCGCCGTGGCCGATCTCAGCGGCCGACGCGAACCCCGCGCCGCCCGCTCGGCGCCCCGCCTGTCGGGTCGGTGGCTGCGGGGAGGCGGAGTCCCAGTCGTCCGGCGCCTCGGTGTCCTCGGCGGAGGTCAGGCCGGGCTCCGTGACGGGCGCCAGTTCCAGGTCCCAGACGTCCGACGCCGAGTCGGCCGTGGCCGCCCGCTCGACGACGACGTAGTACGTCCCCTCGCCCTGGCACCGGGTCGAGCCGGGTGACACCTCGCGCATCCCCCAGACGGCGACCGGGCGTGGGCTGCGTGCGGCGCCGAAGGTCGCGCTGTCGGCGGAGAGGGAGCAGGAGTCGCCGTCCGCGTCCTGGAGGGAGACCTTGAGCCGGTCGACGGGCGACAGGGTGGCTCCCGCGCGGGGTACGGCGGTGGTGGAGACGTACGCGTTCTCGGTGGCGCCGAGTTCGAGGCGGAAGTACGCCTTCGCGCCGCTGCTGAGGGTGCTCTTGAAGGTCTTGCCGGGCACGAGGAGCGCGGCGTCCGAGGTGCCGGTGGCCGCCGGAACGGCGAGGGCGTCCGGCGCGAAGGCGTACCCGGGCAGGGACCCGTAGGGAGAGCCGTACGGAGAACCGTACGGCGCGCTGGGAACGGCGGAGAGCACCTGCCCCGGCACCCCTGCTGCGGTACTCGGCGCCCCTGCGGCAGCACCCGGCGCTCCCACGGCGGCAGCACAGAGCACCACCGCCGCTACGAGGCCCCCACGCGCGCGTGCGGATCGACACGAACGCCCCGCCCCCGCGCGCCACCGCTCCGTACGCCGACCCATCACGCGCCACCCCTCGTCGTCACCGCGCCCGTTCCGACCGTGGCCCATCCTGCCGCACACGCAAAACCCCGACCGTGATGACGGCCGGGGTCTGTCTGTTCAGAACTGGATGTCGGTGCTCACGAACCCGTGGGCACGGAGTCAGTCGCCTCCGTCCACAGATCCTGCTCGGCGCGATCCGCCTGGATCTGGCGGTACACGAGGAGCCCGCCGATGGCGGCCAGTGCGACCAGGAGAAGCTTCTTCACCGCGCGACCTCGTCTTTCCTTGACGTAGGGGACCTCTGGCGCCCGACTATACACACCGACCGATATCGGCCGGTGACCTGCGCCGGGACCTCAACTCGGGCCCCTCGTCGGGCACATCCGTGCGGATCTGCGCGATTTTCGGGGGCCGTGCGGCCATCCGGGTGGTGTTCATCTGAACATCGCCGCGCCACGGGCGTCGGTCCCCCACTTCGGGACCCACATACACATCATGAGGAAAGTACGCAAATCGCCCAACCCGAAAGTGAGGGGCCATGGCCCGCACCAAGGTCATGAAGCTGTGGAACGTCCTCGTCACCGCCTTCATCACGCTGTTCACCGCGCTCGGACTCATCACCACGACCGCCGCCGCGGCGCTACCGCAGAGCGAGCCGACGCGCAACAGCACCGCGGACCACACGCCCCCGACGACGACACCGGCGGCGGCGCCCGGCTGGGTCTGGTCCTACACCAGAGCACTGCCCCCCACGATGAAGCAGCGCATCCGCGCGGAGGCCCACGGCAAGACCCCGAGCTGCCGCCACCTCCCCCACCCCGACAGGGACGCGGAGTCCGCGGAGTCCGGCCACCCCTGCGACGACGAGCCCGCCGCCGAGGACCCCGAGCCAGCGAAGCTCCCCCGCCAGCGCTGACCCCACCGCACCGCTTTCCCTCTAGTCCCAACCGTCACCGTCGTCACGGCGATCTTGCGTACAGCTCTGCCCTACGGCATGACACCCCCGCACCACAGCGAAGGCCCGGCCTCAGCCCAACCCGCCTGAGGACCGGGCCTTCGCCATGCCGGCAGGGCCCGCCCACCACGGAACGGCTTCCACCCAGCCATCCAGGCACGCCCCCAGCAGCGCCCCCAAGCCCAGCCCAGCCCAGCCCCACCAGCCCTCACCACACCAGCCCCACCCACGCCATAACGCACAAAGAAAAAGACCCCCAACCATTCCCGGTTGAGGGTCTTCGCTGGTGGGGCTAACAGGATTTGAACCTGTGGCCTCATCCTTATCAGGGATGCGCTCTAACCAACTGAGCTATAGCCCCGCCGCGCTCTGCGGTGTATGTCCCGCGCGCTGACTCCTGAAGATTAGCGCACGACCGGGGCAGTCCCAAAATCGATAGTCGCTGGCGCTCACTCGTCCTCGGCGAGCGTCAGTTCCACGCCGCCGACGAAACCGGCGGAGAGGTTGTAGATGAACGCCCCGAGGGTGGCGAGGGCCGTGGCCAGGACGACGTCGATGACCGCGATGATGGCCGTGAACATCAGGACGTTGGGCAGCGACAGGAAGGCCTGCAGGTCGAAGCCGTTGGACTCGTTGGAGCCGGTGGCCTCGGAGATCGTGCCGCCGACCGTCGAGAACACGCCCATCGCGTCCATGACCATCCACAGCACGGCCGACGCGACGATGGTGCAGACGCCCAGGGCGATGGAGAGCAGGAAGCTGACCTTCATCACCGACCACGGGTCGGCCTTGGCCACCCGCAGCCGCGCCTTGCGCACCCGCGGTGTCGTGCGCGCGCCGGTGCGCGGGCGGCGTACGCCACCGGCCACCCCGGCGGGCCCCGCGCCCCCCGCCGACCCGGCCGCTCCCGCCGTACCGGAAGGGCCCTGGCCGCCGCCCTGCGACGGGTACGCCTGCGGCGGGTGGTAGGGCCCGGCGGGCTGCTGCGGCTGCCGCTCACCGGGGAGCGGCGACGCCGTCTGCTGGGACGCGGCCGGTGGCTGCGTCTGGCCGCCGGGGGCGGCCGGGCCCGCGCCAGCGGCGTACTGCTGGGTCTGCGGACCTCGGGTGTCCGTCACAGTTCCCCCCTGGGATCCATGCGTCTGTTGTGCGTACGAGGATGATGCCGACTTCGTGTCCCGCGTGACGGAGCCACGGCCGCCGCCGCCCGTCTCCGTACCGGCCGTAGAACCGGTGGACGTCCCGGTCGGTCCGGCGCCCGTGGCTCCGCTCACGCTGACTCACTCCTCGTGCTACTCGGCCGGGGGCACCTCGCCCTCGTCCGTGCCGGTGGTCGCGGGCGCCTCGGCGGTGTCGTCGACGGCGATGTCACCGTCGACCTCCTCCGCCTCGCGTCCCGCCTCGGCGTTGCGTGCGATACCGACGACGGCATCGCGCTTGCCCAGATTGATCAGTTGGACGCCCATGGTGTCACGGCCCGTCTCCCTGACCTCGTTGACTCGCGTACGAATCACACCGCCGCCCAGCGTGATGGCGAGGATCTCGTCGGTCTCCTCGACCACCAGCGCGCCGACGAGCGAACCGCGGTCCTCCACGATCTTGGCGGCCTTGATGCCGAGGCCGCCGCGTCCTTGGACGCGGTACTCGTCGACAGCGGTCCGCTTCGCGTACCCACCGTCGGTAGCAGTGAACACGAACGTACCGGGTCGAACAACATTCATCGAGAGCAGCTCGTCGCCCTCGCGGAAACTCATGCCCTTGACGCCCGAGGTCGCACGGCCCATGGGACGCAGCGTGTCGTCCGTCGCGGTGAACCTGATCGACTGTGCCTTTCGGCTGATCAGCAGCAGATCGTCATCGGGCGAGACGAGCTCGGCTCCGATCAGTTCGTCATCGGTTCCGTCCTCCCGCTCGCGCAGGTTGATCGCGATCACACCGCCGGAGCGCGGCGAATCGTAATCCTTCAGCGGCGTCTTCTTGACCAGACCGGCCTTCGTGGCGAGCACCAGATACGGCGCCGCCTCGTAGTCGCGGATGGCGAGGATCTCGGCGATCGCCTCGTCCGGCTGGAAGGCCAGCAGGTTGGCGACGTGCTGCCCGCGCGCGTCCCGCCCGGCGTCGGGCAGCTCGTACGCCTTGGCGCGGTAGACGCGGCCCTTGTTGGTGAAGAACAGCAGCCAGTGGTGGGTCGTGGAGACGAAGAAGTGGTCGACGATGTCGTCTTCCTTCAGCTTCGTACCGCGGACGCCCTTGCCGCCGCGCTTCTGCGCCCGGTAGTCGTCGGTCTTCGTCCGCTTGACGTAGCCCCCGCGCGTGACGGTGACCACGATGTCCTCCTCGGCGATGAGGTCCTCGATGGACATGTCACCGTCGTAGGGGATCAGCTGGGTCTTGCGGTCGTCGCCGTACTTCTCGACGAGCGCGGTCAGCTCCGCGCTGACGATGCCGCGCTGGCGGACCGGGGAGGCGAGGATCTCGTTGTACTCCTGGATCTTCGCCTGGAGTTCGTCGTGCTCCTGGACGATCTTCTGGCGCTCCAGGGCGGCCAGCCGCCGCAACTGCATCTCCAGGATGGCGTTGGCCTGGATCTCGTCGATCTCCAGCAGGCCCATCAGGCCCGTACGGGCGATCTCGACGGTGTCGCTGCGCCGGATCAGCGCGATGACCTCGTCGATGGCGTCCAGCGCCTTCAGCAGGCCGCGCAGGATGTGCGCCCGCTCCTCGGCCTTGCGCAGCCGGAAGCGCGTACGGCGGACGATGACCTCGATCTGGTGCGTCACCCAGTGGCGGATGAACGCGTCCAGGGAGAGCGTGCGCGGGACGCCGTCGACCAGCGCCAGCATGTTGGCGCCGAAGTTGGTCTGGAGGTCGGTGTGCTTGTACAGGTTGTTCAGTACGACTTTGGCGACCGCGTCCCTCTTCAGGACGATGACGAGGCGCTGACCCGTGCGGGACGACGTCTCGTCGCGGACGTCGGCGATGCCGCCGAGCTTGCCGTCCTTCACGCCGTCGGCGATCTTCTGCGCGAGGTTGTCGGGGTTGACCTGGTACGGCAGCTCCGTGACGACCAGGCACTGGCGGTTCTGGATCTCCTCGACCTCGACGACCGCGCGCATGGTGATCGAACCGCGGCCGGTGCGGTACGCCTCCTCGATGCCCTTGCGTCCGACGACGAGCGCGCCGGTCGGGAAGTCCGGGCCCTTGATCCGCTCGATGAGCGCGTCCAGCAGCTCCTCGTGCGTGGCCTCGGGGTTCTCCAGGTACCACTGGGCGCCCGCCGCGACCTCGCGCAGGTTGTGTGGCGGGATGTTGGTGGCCATGCCGACCGCGATGCCCGCCGAGCCGTTGATCAGCAGGTTCGGGAAGCGGGAGGGCAGGACGGTCGGCTCCTGGGAGCGGCCGTCGTAGTTGTCCGTGAAGTCGACGGTCTCCTCGTCGATGTCGCGGACCATCTCCATCGACAGCGGCGCCATCTTGCACTCGGTGTACCGCATGGCCGCCGCCGGGTCGTTGCCCGGCGAGCCGAAGTTGCCGTTGGAGTCCACCAGCGGCATCCGCATCGACCACGGCTGCGCCAGGCGGACCAGCGCGTCGTAGATCGAGGAGTCGCCGTGCGGGTGGTAGTTGCCCATGACGTCGCCGACGACGCGGGCGCACTTGTAGAAGCCGCGCTCGGGGCGGTAGCCGCCGTCGTACATCGCGTACAGGACGCGGCGGTGCACCGGCTTGAGGCCGTCGCGGACGTCCGGCAGGGCGCGCGAGACGATGACGGACATCGCGTAGTCGAGGTACGAGCGCTGCATCTCCGTCTCGAGCCCGACGGGCTCGACGCGCTGCGCGATGACGCCGCCCTCTTCGGAGGTGACGGGAGTGTTCTCGTCGGTCATTGCTGGTGAAGGTCCTTCCTGGTGCGGTCAGCTGAGACCGACTCAGATGTCGAGGAAGCGGACGTCCTTGGCGTTGCGCTGGATGAACTGGCGGCGGGCCTCGACGTCCTCGCCCATGAGGACCGAGAACAGGTCGTCGGCCTGGGCGGCGTCGTCGAGGGTGACCTGGCCGAGGACGCGGTGCTCCTGGTCCATCGTGGTCACGCGCAGCTCCTCGGCGTTCATCTCGCCGAGGCCCTTGAAGCGCTGCACCGAGTCGTCCCGGATGCGCTTGCCCGCCTGGCGGCCCAGCTCGATCAGCGCGTCGCGCTCGCGGTCGGAGTACGCGTACTCGAAGTCGTCCTTGCCCCACTTGATCTTGTAGAGCGGGGGACGGGACAGGAACACGTGCCCGGCCTCGACCAGCGGCCGCATGAAGCGGAACAGGAAGGTCAGCAGCAGGGTGTTGATGTGCTGGCCGTCGACGTCGGCGTCCGCCATCAGGATGATCTTGTGGTAGCGCAGCTTCTCGATGTCGAAGTCCTCGTGGACACCGGTGCCGAAGGCCGAGATCAGCGCCTGGATCTCCTGGTTCTGGAGGATCTTGTCGATCCGCGCCTTCTCGACGTTCAGGATCTTGCCGCGGATCGGCAGGATCGCCTGGTACTCCGGGTTGCGGCCGGACTTGGCCGAGCCGCCCGCGGAGTCACCCTCGACGATGAAGATCTCGCACTTGGTGGGGTCGTTGGACTGGCAGTCGGAGAGCTTGCCCGGCAGGGACGCCGTCTCCAGCAGGCCCTTGCGGCGGGTCAGGTCGCGCGCCTTGCGGGCCGCCACGCGCGCGGTGGCCGCCTGGATGCCCTTGCGGATGATGTCCGCGGCCTCGTTCGGGTTGCGGTCGAGCCAGTCGTTGAGGTGTTCGTAGACCGCCTTCTGGACGAAGGTCTTCGCCTCCGTGTTGCCCAGCTTGGTCTTGGTCTGGCCCTCGAACTGCGGCTCGCTCAGCTTCACCGAGATGATCGCGGTCAGACCCTCGCGGATGTCGTCACCCGTGAGGTTGTCGTCCTTCTCACGGAGGAGCTTCTTGTCGCGCGCGTACTTGTTGATGAGGTTGGTGAGCGCCGCGCGGAAGCCCTCCTCGTGGGTGCCGCCCTCATGCGTGTGGATGATGTTGGCGAAGGAGTACACGCCCTCGCTGTAGCCGCTGTTCCACTGCATGGCGACTTCGAGGGAGAGGCTCTTGTCCTTGTCCTCCGCCTCCAGGTCGATGACCGTGGGGTGCACCGTCTCGCCCTTGCGGGAGTTCAGGTACTTCACGAAGTCGACGATGCCGCCCTCGTAGTGGTACGTGACCGTCTTGACCTCGGCCGTCTCGTCCGCGCCCGCCTCGTCCGCCCCCGAGGTGGCCTTCGCCGACTCGCGCTCGTCGGTGAGTTTGATCGTCAGGCCCTTGTTGAGGAACGCCATCTCCTGGAAGCGCCGCGAGAGCGTCTCGAAGGAGTAGTCGGTCGTCTCGAAGATGTCGCCGTCGGCCCAGAAGGTGACCGACGTGCCGGTCTCCTCGGTCGCCTCGTGCTTCGCCAGCGGGGCGGTCGGTACGCCCATCTTGTAGTCCTGCGTCCAGCGGTGGCCGTCCGTGCGGACCTCGACGGAGACCTTGCTCGACAGGGCGTTCACGACCGAGACGCCGACGCCGTGCAGACCACCGGAGACCGCGTAACCACCGCCGCCGAACTTGCCGCCCGCGTGCAGCACGGTCAGTACGACCTCGACGGCGGGCTTGCCCTCGGACGGGACGATGCCCACCGGGATGCCACGGCCGTTGTCGACGACGCGGACGCCGCCGTCGGCGAGGATCGTCACCTCGATCGTGTCCGCGTGGCCCGCCAGCGCCTCGTCGACGGAGTTGTCGACCACCTCGTACACGAGGTGGTGCAGTCCTCGTTCACCGGTCGAGCCGATGTACATACCGGGACGCTTGCGGACCGCGTCCAGGCCCTCGAGGACCGTGATGGCGCTGGCGTCGTAGGACGCCGTGACGGAAGCCTCGGCAGCACCGGCCGGGGCCTCGGTGGACGGGATGTTCTCGTTGGGGTTGCCGGAATCGGCCACGAAGCGCCCTTTCTGGCACAGCACGAGCCGGGCTCGTCGGCGGTTGCCGGAGCGGCTGCGGCATGTTGCGGTGGTAAGCCTTGATCAGCGTTGCTCAGCGTTTCCCGGACGGTCCCCACGTTCGGGGCGGGATTCTCTCCCAGTCTACCGGTAGCACTGACAGTGATGGGGGTTTGCCGGTACCTGAGTCCTCATGTGCCGCCCTGAACGGCGCTCGTCCGACTCCCGATATGCGGATGGGGGCTCCAAGAGGCTCACAGAGGCACTCAGCGCTTCGGGGCGTCAACCCTTTGCTACTCCAGGGTCAGGTCGCGATTCGCAACTGTGTGCGCCGGGCGCGCGGGCCCGTCCACAGGGACATACGGGGCCGTCCGAGGGGCGCGCCGAAGTCCCCTACGTGACGTTCGTCACCCGTAGGTGTCGCCGGGGCCAGTGCTCCCCGGGGCCCGCAGCGGGCCGTAGCGGCGGGCCGGGCCGCCGGGGCCGAGCACCTTGATCTGCCGCACCGCGCCGTGCCCGAGGTCCTCGTTGAGCCGGGCGACCAGCGTCGGCGCCAGCAGCCGCAGGTTCGTCGCCCAGGCCGTGGAGTCGCAGCGGACCACCAGCACGCGCTCGTCCTCGTCGTACCGCTCGGGCACGCAGTGCTTGGCCACGTCCTCCCCGACGATCTGCGGCCAGCGGCCCATCACGCCGCCCACCGCCGCCGGGGCCTCCCAACCGCGTTCGGTGATCAGCCGGTTGATCGCCGAGCCGAGCGCCATCGGATCACGGCCGTCGGCGCGCGCGCCGGAGCGCAGCCCGCCGCGACGCGCCTGCTTCCGCTGCCGCACCGCGTCCCCACGCGCGCGTGCCTGCTCCCGCGCCGCGCGCAACGCCACGCGCGCGAGGTCGACGCCGGAGGGCGCGGCAGGCGCCGCCTTGCCGGGGTCCGCCGGGGTCCGCCTCGGGGTGTCCTCGGGGATACTCCCGGGACCGCCCCCAGGGATCTGGTCGCTCATACGCGCTCCACCGCCCCCCCGGACACCGCGTACCGCGCGCCGCTGAGCACGTGCGGTACGTCGTCGTCGACCGCGGCCGTCACCAGCACCTGCTCGCCGGGCGCCACCAGCTCCGCCAGCCGCTCCCGGCGCCGGGTGTCCAGCTCGGCGAACACGTCGTCGAGGACCAGCACCGGCTCGTTGCCCTCGGCGCGCAGCAGGTCGTAGGAGGCCAGCCGCAGCGCCAGCGCGTACGACCAGGACTCGCCGTGGGAGGCGTACCCCTTCGCGGGCAGCTCGCCCAGCTTGAGCAGCAGGTCGTCGCGGTGCGGGCCGACCAGGGTGACGCCCCGCTCGATCTCCTGCTTGCGGACGTCCGCGAGCGCCGCCGTGAGCTGCTCGTACAGCGCCTCACGCGCGTGTGCCTCGCCGGGCGCCGACGGCTTGTACTCCAGGGCGAGCGGGCCGCCGCCGGGGGCCAGTTGCTCGTACGCCTTGTCGGCCAGCGGCTGGAGCGCGGCGATCAGGTCGAGGCGCTGGGCGAGCAGTTCGGCGCCCACGCGCGCGAGGTGCTGGTCCCACACGTCGAGGGTGGACAGGTCCATCGAGCGGCCACCGTGGCGGCGGGCCAGCGCCGCCGACTTCAGCAGGGTGTTGCGCTGCTTGAGCACCCGGTCGTAGTCGGAGCGGACCCCGGCCATCCGCGGGGAGCGCGCGGTGATCAGCTCGTCCAGGAAGCGGCGCCGCTCCCCGGGGTCGCCCTTGACCAGCGCGAGGTCCTCCGGCGCGAACAGCACGGTGCGTACGATGCCCAGGATGTCCCGGGGTCTGACCTGCGAGGACCTGTTGACGCGGGCCCGGTTGGCGCGGCCCGGGTTCAGCTCCAGCTCGACCAGTTGCTGCCGCTCGCCCTGCCGCACCTGCGCCCGGATGACCGCGCGCTCGGCGCCCATGCGGACCAGCGGGGCGTCGGAGGAGACGCGGTGGCTGCCGAGGGTGGCGAGGTAGCCGACCGCCTCGACCAGGTTCGTCTTGCCCTGCCCGTTGGGGCCGACGAAGGCCGTGACGCCCGGGTCGAGCGGGACCTCGACCCGGGCGTACGAGCGGAAGTCGGCCAGCGACAGATGCGTGACGTGCATGGTCGTTCGCCGACCTCCCCCGGCGTTGTGGACCGCCGAAACGGTCCTGTGGACTACGAGGCGGCCCTGTGGACCACCTCTTCTCGACCGGACTACTTCTTCTCGACCGCGTGGCCGCCGAACTGGTTCCGCAGCGCCGCGATCATCTTCATCTGCGGCGAGTCCTCCTGGCGCGAGGCGAACCGGGCGAAGAGGGACGCCGTGATCGCGGGCAGCGGCACGGCGTTGTCGATGGCGGCCTCCACGGTCCACCGGCCCTCGCCGGAGTCCTGGGCGTAGCCGCGCAGACCCTCCAGGTGCTCGTCCTCGTCGAGGGCGTTGACGGCCAGGTCGAGCAGCCAGGAGCGGATGACCGTGCCCTCCTGCCAGGAGCGGAAGACCTCCCGGACGTCGGTCACGGAGTCGACCTTCTCCAGCAGCTCCCAACCCTCGGCGTACGCCTGCATCATCGCGTACTCGATGCCGTTGTGGACCATCTTCGCGAAGTGGCCCGCGCCGACCTTGCCCGCGTGGACGGCGCCGAAGTCGCCCTCGGGCTTGAGCGCGTCGAAGACCGGCTGCACCTTCGCCACGTTCTCCGCGTCGCCGCCGTACATCAGCGCGTAGCCGTTCTCCAGGCCCCAGACGCCGCCGGAGACGCCGCAGTCGACGAAGCCGATGCCCTTGGCGGCCAGCTCCGCGGCGTGCTTCTCGTCGTCCGTCCAGCGCGAGTTGCCGCCGTCCACGACCACGTCACCGGGCTCCAGCAGCTCCGCGAGCTGGTCGATGGTGGTCTGGGTGGGCTCGCCCGCCGGGACCATCACCCACACCACGCGCGGGCCGCTGAGCTTGCCCACAAGCTCTTCCAGGCTGTGGACATCGGCGAGATCCGCGTTGCGGTCGTAGCCGAGGACGGTGTGGCCAGCGCGGCGGATCCGCTCGCGCATGTTGCCGCCCATCTTGCCGAGGCCGACGAGACCGAGCTCCATCAGTTGTGTTCCTTAGGTTCGCGAGGTGGCGTTACGGCCGTCCGTGCCGCGGCACGTTCGTACCCACGTACGAGCCTAAACCCGGACGCTCACGCACACCTGTGGGCATACGTGCTCATACGTACGCCCCACCTGCGGCTTCTGGGGAGCCCGGGGTCAGCCGCTCAGCCGGACCGGCATGATCAGGTACTTGTACGCGTCGTCCGCCTCGGCGTCCAGCGCGGGCTTGCCGCTGAGCAGCGCGGGCTTGGTGGACGTCGTGAAGGAGAGCTGCGCCACCGGGGAGTCGATCGCGCTCAGGCCGTCCAGCAGGAAGGTCGGGTTGAAGGCGATCGAGATGTCGTCGCCCTCCAGTTGGGCGTCGACCCTTTCCACAGCCTGTGCGTCGTCGCTGGAACCGGCCTCCAGGATGAGCACGCCCTGCTCGAAGCTGAGCCGCACCGGGGTGTTGCGCTCGGCGACCAGGGCCACGCGCTTGACGGCCTCCACGAAGGGCGCGGTCTCGATGACGGCGACGCTGTTGAACTCGGTCGGGAACAGCGTCCGGTACTTCGGGAGGTCGCCCTCCAGCAGGCGGGTCGTCGTACGGCGACCGGCGCCCTCGAAGCCGATGAGTCCCTCGCCCGCGCCGGAGCCGGACAGCGCCAGGATCACGCTGTCACCGCTGGTGAGCGCCTTGGCGGTGTCCAGGAGCGTCTTGGCGGGCACCAGGGCGACCGCGGAGGTGTCGGGGTTCTCCGGCTTCCACAGGAACTCGCGGACCGCGAAGCGGTAGCGGTCGGTGGAGGCCAGCGTGACCGTGTCGCCCTCGATCTCGATGCGGACGCCGGTGAGGACGGGCAGCGTGTCGTCGCGGCCCGCGGCGATGGCGACCTGCTGCACGGCGGAGGCGAAGACCTCGCCGGGGACCGTGCCCGTCGCGTTCGGCATCTGCGGCAGCGCGGGGTACTCCTCCACCGGCAGGGTGTGGAGGGTGAAGCGGGAGGAGCCGCAGACCACCGTCGCCCGTACACCGTCTGTGGAAATCTCCACCGGCCGGTTGGGGAGGGCGCGCGAGATGTCGGCGAGCAGACGGCCAGAGACGAGGACCGTGCCCTCCTCCTCGACCTCGGCCTCGACGCTGACCCGCGCGGAGACCTCGTAGTCGAAGCTGGACAGGCTCAGCTGGCCGTCCTCGGCCTTCAGGAGCAGGCCGGCGAGGACAGGCGCCGGCGGACGGGCCGGGAGGCTGCGTGCCGCCCAGGCCACTGCCTCCGCGAGTACGTCGCGTTCCACCCGGATCTTCACGGTTAGCCGCCTCCTGCTGTTGCCGGCGCTTCTCGCCCTGCTTCGCTTCGTCGTCTGTCTCGGTGTCGCCGGTCCCGGGACGGGAAGGACACCGGGGAACAGTCTGACGCACGGCACTGACAGTAGGTGCCTCTCGGGGTCAAGTCGTGACGAGGGGCAGCCGGGCTCCGAGCGGCGAGTTGTGCACAGGACCCGCTTCGAAACGAATTCCCCGCTCTAACTGGTTGGGGGTAGTAGTAGGGCCTGTGGATACCGTGGATAACCACGTTTGCCCAGCTCAGAGCGGGAATTTTGTCCACGGACCCTGTGGGCGGAGGCGGTGGACAACCAAGGTCCGCTGTGGAGAACAGAAAGTTCTGCACACCCCGTGCACAGGCAGGGGCGAGTTCTCCCCAGCGCCGTCCCCAGCTTTACCCATCTTTCCCACAGCCCAACCTGGCACCTTTGTGTGACGCGCTTCACTCGACGCGGTGAGGAGGCGCGTCATGTTGCCGAACAGTGGACAGAGCTGTGGAGAAGCTGGGGATCGCTGGGGACAATCGGTCCCAGCCTGTGGGTTGCCGGTGGACAACTCCGTGCACAGGCTGTGGACCAAGTCGCTGTCCACAGGTTGTGGAGATCTTTCGTCCACCAATCCACAAGGACCTGACCTGGCCTGATGATCTATCAACAGGGTCGGCTGTGGATACGGTCTGGACAACTTCGCGGTCCCCAGGATGTGGACGGCAGAAAGTCACCGAATCTGTGGAGAGTGGCCGTAACCCGGCGAGTATTCGAACAGCGGGTGGCGCGCGGGCGAGCACCGAGGAGGCCCCGGGAACAGCGAAGGGCGCCCCCGGAAGTCCTCCGGGGGCGCCCTGGACGCCGTACGAGCGGCCCTGGAGCCGCCCCGGTCAGCCGTTCTTGATGCGGTTCGTCAGCTCGGTCACCTGGTTGTAGATGGAGCGCCGCTCGGCCATCAGATTGCGGATCTTGCGGTCGGCGTGCATCACCGTCGTGTGGTCCCGGCCGCCGAACAGCGCGCCGATCTTCGGCAGCGACAGGTCCGTCAGCTCACGGCACAGGTACATCGCGATCTGGCGCGCCGTGACGAGCTGCCGCCCGCGCGAGCTGCCGCACAGGTCCTCGACCGTGAGGCCGAAGTAGTCCGCGGTCGCGCTCATGATGGCCGTCGAGGTGATCTCCGGCGTCGAGTCGTCCCCGCCGGGGATCAGGTCCTTCAGGACGATCTCGGTGAGCCCCAGGTCCACCGGCTGCCGGTTGAGCGACGCGAACGCCGTCACCCGGATCAGCGCCCCCTCCAGCTCGCGGATGTTGCGCGAGATCCGGGAGGCGATGAACTCCAGCACCTCCGGCGGGGCGTTGAGCTGCTCCTGCACCGCCTTCTTGCGCAGGATCGCGATCCGCGTCTCCAGCTCGGGCGGCTGGACATCGGTGATCAGGCCCCACTCGAAACGGTTCCTCAGCCGGTCCTCCAGCGTGACCAGCTGCTTCGGCGGCCGGTCGCTGGAGAGCACGATCTGCTTGTTGGCGTTGTGGAGCGTGTTGAACGTGTGGAAGAACTCCTCCTGCGTCGACTCCTTGTCCGCCAGGAACTGGATGTCGTCGACGAGCAGGATGTCCATCTCGCGGTAGCGCTTGCGGAAGCTGTCGCCCTTGCCGTCGCGGATGGAGTTGATGAACTCGTTGGTGAACTCCTCCGAGCTGACGTACCGCACGCGCGTGCCCGGGTACAGGCTCCGCGCGTAGTGCCCGATCGCGTGCAGCAGGTGCGTCTTGCCGAGCCCGGACTCCCCGTAGATGAACAGGGGGTTGTACGCCTTCGCGGGCGCCTCGGCGACGGCCACCGCGGCGGCGTGCGCGAAGCGGTTGGAGGCGCCGATGACGAACGTGTCGAAGAGGTACTTCGGGTTCAGCCGCGCGGTCGGCTCACCGGGGCCGGTCGCCGGGGCGGGCTGCGCGGCCAGCGGGCCCGGGGCGCCGCTGGAGGCGGGCAGCGCGGAGCCGACCGGGCCGCCGCGGTGCACGTGCCCGGAACCGGCGGGCGGCTCGGGCAGCTCCCGGCGGCCGTCCCGCTGGTCGTAGTCGCCGCGCGGGGGCTCGTACTCGGAGCGCTGCTGGTCGTAGGACGGACGATCCACAGGCTGTGGGCGGTAGTCCTGGGAGGGGCCGCCGTACTTGTCCTGCGATCCGTACGCGTCCTGTTGGCCGTACGAGTCCTGCGGGCGGTACGGCTCCTGCGCGCCGTAGGAGTCCTGCGAACCGTAGGTGTCCTGGGAGCCGTAGGAGTCGGATGAGCCGTACGACTCCTGCGACGACGGCGACGCGTACGGGTCCCGCTCCGGGAAGCCGAGGCGCTGCTGCTGCCAGCCGTAGTCGTCCTGTCCCGGGCGCGGCCAGGCGCCGGGCTCGGGGCGCTGGTACTCCGACGGGTAGGCCGGGCGGGCGGTGGGGAGCTGGTCCCCCGGGTGCTGGTCGCCGCGGTGGCGGCCGTAGCCGTCGTAGGGACCGGAGGGCGGCTCCGGCTCCTCGTAGCGGTGCTGCTGGGGAGGGCTCGGCGGGGCCGGGGGCTCACCGGCGGAGTCGTCCACGGTGATCGCGATCCGGATCGGCCGACCGCACTCCCGGCTCAGGGTCTCGCTGACGACCGGGGCGAGACGGCCCTCCAGTACGCCTTTCGCGAATTCGTTCGGTACGGCGAGCAGGGCGGTGTCCGCGACCAGCGCCAGCGGCTGACAGCGGCGGATCCAGTGCTCGTCCTTGGCCTCGACCCCCTGCCCGCGGCCCTCGCCGAGGAGCTGTTCGAGTACTCGCGGCCACACTGCGGCAAGATCGGCGGGTACGTCAGCCACAGGGCACGCTCTCTCATAGTTCCCACGAACGTGTGGTTCACGGGACGGGTCGGGATGTAAATCGGGTGGGGTGGGGACAAGGGAACGAATCGGAGTTCAGCCAAGGTAGTCAGGGCGACGGGTGCGGTTCAAGTTGTTGTCCCCAGCCTGTGGATAGTGTCTCCCACTGGCCCCTGGTTTGACCGAATGGCGCAGCCGCGCGTACCGTAACCAGGTCGAGTTGTCGATGGCTGCTGCCGCCTGCCTCCGATGGGCACAGATCACGTCTCCGCTGGTTGGCGGAGGGATTGCGGTGATCGGAAAGCGGTGCACTCGGGCGTAACGCGAGCTACTCGTGGGCGCACGGTGACAGCCAGGACGGCACCCCGCCAACCCCGATTTCTTTCTGGAGCCCCCGAGTGAGCAAGCGCACCTTCCAGCCGAACAACCGTCGTCGCGCGAAGACCCACGGCTTCCGGCTGCGTATGCGCACCCGTGCCGGCCGCGCGATCCTCGCGTCCCGCCGTGGCAAGGGTCGCGCCCGTCTGTCCGCCTGATCCCGGTCAGGTCATGACGTCGTGCTGCCCACCGAGAACCGGCTGAGGCGGCGCGAGGACTTCGCGACCGCGGTACGACGAGGCCGCAGGGCTGGACGCCCTCTCCTCGTCGTCCACCTACGAAGCGGTGCAACGGACCCGCACGCGCCTGGGGAGAGCGCTCCCCCGACGCGTGCGGGTTTCGTCGTCAGCAAGGCCGTGGGTGGCGCGGTCGTACGCAACAAAGTCAAGCGCAGACTGCGTCACCTGATGCGGGAGCGGGTCACCGACCTGGCCCCCGGTAGCCTGGTAGTCGTACGGGCGCTGCCCGGGGCGGGCGACGCCGACTATGCACAGCTAGCCCGAGACCTGGATGCCGCGCTTCAGCGGCTGCTGGGAGGGGGTGCGCGATGAAGTACCCGCTGCTGGCGCTGATCAAGCTGTACCAGTGGACGATCAGCCCGCTGCTCGGACCGGTGTGCAAGTACTACCCGTCGTGTTCCCACTACGGCTACACGGCCATCGACCGGCACGGTGCGATCAAGGGCACGGCGCTCACCGCCTGGCGCATCCTCCGGTGCAACCCGTGGTCGCTGGGCGGTGTGGACCATGTCCCACCGCGCAAGCGCCCGCGGTGGCACGAAATGCTGCGCGGTGCGTGGCGCGCACGCAAGGGCGGGCCCTCCGCCGCCGACCCGGCCACCGAGGGACAGAATTCTGTGAGTCCTTCCAGCCCGGCCGCAGAGACCTCGTCCCATGCCCAAGGAGCATGATTAGTGGACACGATTGCCAGCCTCTTCAGCTTTATCACCACACCCGTCTCGTGGGTCATCGTCCAGTTCCACAAGCTGTACGGTGCGATCTTCGGCCCTGACACGGGCTGGGCCTGGGGCCTGTCCATCGTGTCCCTGGTGATTCTGATCCGTATCTGCCTGATCCCGCTCTTCGTGAAGCAGATCAAGGCGACGCGCGCGATGCAGACGCTCCAGCCGGAGATGAAGAAGATCCAGGAGCGCTACAAGAACGACAAGCAGCGCCAGTCCGAAGAGATGATGAAGCTGTACAAGGAGACGGGTACCAACCCGCTCTCCTCGTGCCTTCCCATCCTGGCGCAGTCGCCGTTCTTCTTCGCCCTCTACCACGTGCTCAACAGCATCGCGTCGAACGACACCATCGGCGTGATCAACACCAGGCTGCTGGAGAGCGCGCAGAAGGCGCACATCTTCGGTGCTCCGCTGGCCGCGAAGTTCACCGACAGCTCCTCCAAGGTCGAGGCGCTCGGCTCCTCGATCACCGATGTGCGGGTCGTCACCGCCATCATGATCGTCCTGATGTCGCTGTCGCAGTTCTACACGCAGCGCCAGTTGATGACGAAGAACGTCGACACCACGGTGAAGACGCCGTTCATGCAGCAGCAGAAGATGCTGATGTACGTCTTCCCCGTCATCTTCGCCGTCTTCGGCATCAACTTCCCGGTCGGTGTCCTCGTCTACTGGCTGACCACCAACCTGTGGACCATGGGCCAGCAGATGTACGTGATCCACAACAACCCCACCCCGGGTTCGAAGGCCCAGGCCGCCTACCTGGAGCGCCTGTACAAGCACGTCACGCACCACAGCGGGGCCCGCAACCGTCGCGACCGCGCCATCATCAAGGCCATCGTCGCCAAGGGCCGGGACCGCAACGAGTACGAGCGCAAGTTCATCAACGGGCTGAGCAAGGCGGGGCTCGCCGCCCAGGCTGACGGCACCGTGAGCAAGAGCGACAGCGCGGTAGCCGTCGCCACCGAGGACGGTGCCCCCGCTTCCACGACCGCTCCCAAGCGTCAGCAGCCCAAGCGGCAGCCCAAGTCCAAGCGCCAGTCCGGCGGCGGTGCGAAGAGCACGTCGGCCACGGGTGGCGGTGCTGCCGATGAGGGCGACGCGTCCTCGTCGTCGACGTCGCTGAGCAAGTCCGACGAGCCGCAGGGCGGCAAGCCGTCCGGGTCCACCGGGAAGGCGGCACCCAAGTCCGGCGGCGGCCGAAGCCGGGCCCAGTCCGGTCAGCGCAAGGGCCCGCAGCGGCCCAAGTCCCCGACCAAGAAGTAAGAAGGAGTCCATCCCGTGACGGAAGGCACCACCTCCGCCGCTGCCGAGGGCGCAGACACCCTGACCCGCCTGGAGCAGGAGGGCGACATCGCGGCGGACTACCTTGAGGGCCTGCTGGACATCGCGGACCTCGACGGTGACATCGACATGGACGTCGAGGGCGACCGCGCCTCTGTCTCGATCATCAGCGACACCGGCAGCCGCGACCTGCAGAAGCTGGTCGGACGCGACGGCGAGGTGCTGGAGGCCCTCCAGGAGCTGACCCGCCTGGCCGTGCACCGGGAAACCGGCGACCGCAGCCGACTGATGCTGGACATCGCGGGCTACCGGGCGAAGAAGCGCGCCGAGCTGTCCGAGCTGGGCGCGAAGGCGGCGGCCGAGGCGAAGAACAGCGGTGAACCGGTGAAGCTGAAGCCGATGACGCCGTTCGAGCGCAAGGTCGTGCACGACGCGGTCAAGGCCGCGGGCCTGCGCAGTGAGTCCGAGGGCGAGGAGCCGCAGCGCTTCGTCGTCGTGCTGCCCGCCTGAGTCAGGCCCCGGCCTGGTCCTCACCAGTACCGGTCTGGGGCCTCGGCGGTCCCACATCCTCCGGCCCCGTCTGTTGCGCAGGCGGGGCCGAACTTTGTCAGCCTGTAGTTCTGGAGTCGGCGCTCAGCGCGTCGATGCGGTACGGAAGGACGGTCCCCGTGACGGAGGAAGCTGAACTCCCCCCTGCGCCCGAGCAGGCCCGCGATGTATTCGGCGATCGCTACGGGGATGCGGTCCGGTACGCGGAGCTTCTCGCCGAGGCGGGAGTGCAGCGCGGGCTCATCGGTCCGCGTGAGGTGCCCCGGCTGTGGGAGAGGCATCTGTTGAACTGTGCGGTGCTCTCCGAGGTCGTGCCCGAGGGCGTGACCGTGTGCGACGTCGGATCGGGGGCCGGGCTGCCCGGCATCCCGCTGGCGCTCGTCCGCGACGACCTGAAGATCACGCTGCTGGAGCCCCTGCTGCGGCGTACGAACTTCCTGACCGAGGTCGTCGAACTGCTGGGCCTTGACCATGTGACCGTGGTGCGAGGACGTGCTGAAGAGGTCATGGGGAAGCTCCCGCCGGTCCATGTGGTCACGGCACGTGCCGTGGCGCCACTGGACCGGCTCGCCACCTGGGGCATCCCTCTGCTGCGTCCCTACGGCGAGATGCTCGCGCTCAAGGGCGACACCGCCGAGGAGGAGCTGAAGAGTGCGGCCACCGCGCTGAGCAAGCTCGGCGCGGTGGAGACGTCCATCCTGCATGTGGGTGAGGGCGTCGTGGACCCGATGTCCACCGTGGTGCGTGTGGAGGTCGGGGAGAGCCCGGGCGGGGTGCGGTTCGCGGCCAAGAGGGCGAAGGCGGCGCGGACAGGAAGAGCGCGCCGACGTCGTTGATCGCTCATGGCGACAGGACGTACTCCACACAAGCTGTCAAACCTATGCATGACGGAGTGTCTCCCGGGCGGGGGCCTAGCCGCTGTGCATCGTGTTTCACGTGAAACGTCGCTCACTGCTGCACGGCATCATCAGTCGCGGCCGCGCTGCGGCCGAACCTCGCGACCGTAAGCCTCTCGGTTCTCTCGGGCAGGCTCCTCCCCGAGGAGAGGCTTCATCCCGTGACGCTCCGTCGCCCCCACGGGGCACGGAGTTGTCCACAGAGGTGGATTTCTCCACAGAACACCAGGGCTCACTGGTTCACGACCCCGAAGGCATGGGAGGCTCTGTTCATTGCGAGCCTGAAGTCGAGGAGAGTGAATCCTTGCGGTCCGACGCCAACATCGCGGGACCGATGACCGATCCGGTCCCCGGTCCCCGTACCGAGTCGATGGGGGACGATGTTTCACGTGAAACACCGCCCCCGATGGACGACACGCCTATCGGTCGTGCTGCCCAACTGGCGGTTGAGGCTCTGGGCCGCGCCGGTGAGGGCCTGCCACGGCCCGAGGAGACCCGTGTCATCGTGGTCGCCAACCAGAAGGGCGGGGTGGGCAAGACGACGACGACCGTCAACCTTGCCGCGTCGCTGGCTCTGCATGGCAGCCGTGTCCTGGTGATCGACCTCGACCCACAGGGGAACGCCTCCACCGCGCTGGGGATCGACCATCACGCCGAAGTCCCTTCCATCTACGACGTGTTGGTGGAGAGCAAGCCGCTCTCCGAGGTGGTCCAGCCGGTCCCCGATGTCGAGGGGCTCTTCTGCGCGCCCGCCACGATCGATCTCGCCGGTGCGGAGATCGAGCTGGTGTCCCTCGTGGCGCGCGAGAGTCGGCTTCAGCGAGCCATCCAGGCGTATGAGCAGCCGCTGGACTACATCCTCATCGACTGCCCGCCCTCGCTGGGTCTGCTGACGGTCAACGCCCTTGTCGCGGGCCAGGAGGTCCTCATCCCGATCCAGTGCGAGTACTACGCGCTGGAAGGGCTGGGCCAGTTGCTGCGCAATGTCGATCTGGTGCGGGGGCACCTCAACCCCACACTGCATGTATCGACGATTCTGCTCACCATGTACGACGGCCGGACGCGCCTCGCGTCCCAGGTCGCGGAAGAGGTGCGCACCCACTTCGGCGATGAGGTGCTGCGGACGAGCATTCCCCGCTCGGTCCGTATCTCCGAGGCGCCGAGCTATGGGCAGACGGTGCTGACCTACGATCCAGGATCGAGTGGCGCCCTCTCCTACCTTGAGGCGGCACGGGAAATCGCGCTGAAGGGCGTGGGCGTCAGCTATGACGCGACGCACGCCCATATCGGCGTCCAGAGCGAACAGAGCATGGTGGAGGGGATCCAGTGAGCGAGCGACGGAGGGGGCTGGGCCGAGGACTTGGCGCACTGATCCCAGCGGCACCGACGGAGAGGACCCCGGCCCAGACCGCGGTCGCAGGCGCCACGGCGCCCTCCCCGTCGGCGGTGCCGGTGATCACGGGCGACCGTGGGGTGGCCGCGGCAAAGGTGGCCACGCTGCCGCCTGTTTCACGTGAAACAGAGGAGCCCTCGCTCCCCGCGGCATCGGACGCACCCGCGTCGGTCATGGGCGCGCACTTCGCCGAGATCCCTCTCGACGCCATCACACCGAACCCTCGGCAGCCGCGCGAGGTCTTCGATGAGGATGCCCTTCAGGAGCTGGTGACCTCCATCAAGGAGGTGGGGCTCCTCCAGCCCGTGGTCGTCCGGCAGCTCGCTCCGGGGCGCTATGAGCTGATCATGGGCGAGCGCCGCTGGCGGGCCTGCCGTGAGGCGGGGCTGGAGGCGATCCCGGCGATCGTGCGGGCCACGGAGGACGAGAAGCTCCTCCTGGACGCCCTGCTGGAGAACCTGCACCGGGCGCAGCTGAACCCGCTGGAAGAGGCGGCTGCCTACGACCAGTTGCTGAAGGACTTCAACTGCACCCATGACCAGCTCGCGGACCGGATCGGACGCTCCCGTCCCCAGGTCTCCAACACCCTGCGGCTGCTGAAGCTCTCTCCGGCCGTGCAGCGACGGGTGGCCGCCGGGGTGCTCTCCGCGGGCCATGCTCGGGCACTGCTCTCCGTGGAGGACTCCGAGGAGCAGGACCGGCTGGCCCACCGGATCGTGGCCGAGGGCCTGTCCGTGCGGGCGGTCGAGGAGATCGTGACGCTGATGGGCTCGCGGCCCCAGGCGACCCAGCGCTCCAAGGGACCGCGGGCCGGTGCCCGGGTCTCCCCGGCGCTGACCGACCTGGCGACCCGGCTCTCGGACCGCTTCGAGACCCGGGTGAAGGTGGACCTGGGACAGAAGAAGGGCAAGATCACCGTCGAGTTCGCTTCGATGGAGGATCTGGAGCGCATCCTCGGCACCCTCGCCCCCGGCGAGGGACCGGTGCTCCAGCGGAGCCTGGATGACGACGAGTCCGAGGAAAAGGACGCCTGAACCAGCAAAGTGCGGGCCGTGTCCGGTGTGTAACGGACACGGCCCGCACTTTGCTTTTTGGCGGTATCGAGGGGAATCGCTTCGTGGATACGATGCGATCGAGTAGAGCGCACCCTCCTGACAGCCAGCTCTGAGGGGAGACGGAGCCGTGCGAGCGATGAGCCGGACCGGACTGGTGAGTGCGGGACTGGGGCTGGGCGCGGTCGGTGGATTCGTCGGCAGCCTGCTCAGGGAACGGAGCGCTCTGGCAGCCGCCCGCGCTGCGGCGGGTGGACGAGGAAGCGAGGAACAGGCTTCATGGGGCGTCGGCTCGTACCGCTCACGCTGGACAACCTTCAGAACCTTCCCCAGCGCTGTCGCTCGTGCGTCTTCTGGGAACTCGACCCGGTCAGCGGTGAGGCCGCGCTAAAGGCGGGCACGGCCGCGGTGGAGAAGGAGGCCTGGATCTCCGCCGTGCTCCTGGACTGGGGCTCCTGTGGCCGTGTCGTCTACGTCGACGACGTGCCGGTGGGCTTCGTCCTGTACGCGCCCCCGGCCTATGTGCCGCGTTCGACGGCGTTCCCCACGAGCCCCGTCGCCTCCGACGCGGTGCAGTTGATCACCGCCTATCTCGTGCCGGAGTTCCAGGGGCAGGGGCTGGGCCGGGTGATGGTCCAGACGGTGGCCAAGGATCTGCTGCGGCGGGGCTTCAAGGCGATCGAGGCGTTCGGTGACGCGCGCTGGAAGGAACCCGCCTGTGTGCTGCCCGCGGATCATCTGCTGGCGGTGGGGTTCAAGACGGTCCGGCCGCATCCGACGTACCCCCGGCTGAGGCTGGAGCTGCGGACGACGCTCTCCTGGAAGGAGGACGTCGAGATGGCGCTGGACCGGCTGCTCGGGGCGGTACAGAAGGAGCCGGTGCTTCGGCCGCTGTGAGAGCTGGCGCTGTGAAGGGCCGCTGTGACGAAGAGGCCGGTGTGGCGAAGGATTCGGTTCGGCGTGACGAAGGGGCCACCCCCTCGTGGGACGCTGTTGGTTTATTCGGCCCCTCGCGTGACGTCGGTCCCCACGACCCGGTTGTGGTCGTGGGGACCGACGTTTTTGCACGGGGGTGGGTGTCGATGTCGCTGCGGCCGAAGGGTCCGGGGGAGATTCCGGCGGAGACGGTGCGGGTGGCCCGTGCCGCGTTTCCGAAGGGCAGCCTGGCGATCCGGGTGCGGGACGAGTTGGGGCCGATGTTCCACGACGAGGACTTCGCGGATCTGTTTGCCTCACGCGGCCGGCCTGCCTGGTCTCCGGCCAGGCTGGCGCTGGTGTCGGTGCTCCAGTTCGTGGAGGGGCTGACCGACCGCCAGGCCGCGGAGGCGGTGCGGGCGCGGATCGACTTCAAGTACGCGCTCGGGTGTCGGCGTACAAGCGAACGTGCACCACCTCGTACGGATGAAAGTGCACCATTCTTGATGCGGTGATGGGGTGCCAGCCGTGAGCCTGCTGCTGTCGTTTCGGGGTGGCAGGGAGGCCGCTGACGGTGGTTTTGGATCCACATCGCTGGCTGGAGTTGAGGCGGTTCCGGCCGCTGTACGAGTCCGGTGCGATGAGCTTGCGGGAGATCGCGAAGGAGACCGGGCTGAACCGCCGGACGGTCAGCAAGTACCTGAAGGACTCCGCGGCGGTCGCGCCGCCGAAGAGAGAAACAGCAGATCAGCGGCCTCGGCGGGTGGTGGATGAGGTCGCGCCGCTGATCGACGCGATGCTCAGGTCGGAGATCCTGCTCAAGGGCAGGGTGATCCACGACCGCCTGGCCCAGGAGTACGGGGTCGCGATCAACTACCAGCGGGTGAAGCTCTATCTGCAGGAAGCCCGGCCCCGGATCGCGGAGGAACTGGGCATCAGCCCGGGTGAGCTGGCGGGCCTGCACCGGCGCTTCGAGGTCGTCCCCGGTGCTCAGGCCCAGGTCGACTGGGGAGACGAGGGCAAGATCCTCGCGCATGTCGGCATCCCGAAGGTCTATTCCTTCCACATGACGCTGTCGTACTCGCGCGACCCGTTCTGCTGTTTCACCACCAGCCAGGACCTGGCCACGTTCTTCGACTGCCATCGGGCCGCGTTCGCGCACTTCGGCGGGGTGCCGATAAGTATCGTCTATGACCGCACCAAGACGGTCGTGCGCCGGCACGTCGCCCCGGGTGAGGCGGTTCCGCTGCACCCGGAGGCGGTCGCCTTCGCCGGCCACTACGACTTCGACATCGACGTGCTGGCCGCCTACCGGCCTCAGGGCAAGGGCCGGGTCGAGCGGCAGGTGAACATCGTCCGCGACCACGTCCTGGCCGGGCGGGCCTTCTCCTCCATCGAGGAACTCAACGCCGCCTTCGCCGCCTGGGTCCCGCTGCGGCGGGCGAAGGTCCACGGCACCCACGGTGAGGTCATCGGACACCGGGCCGTGCGCGACCACATGGCCCTGCGTCCGCTGCCGGCGGCCCCCTACGTGGTCGCCCAAAGGCACCTGCGGCATGTCGGCAAGGACTGCCTGGTCGCCTTCGACGCGAACCTCTACTCGGTGCCCGCCCGCAAGGTCCGCCCCCGCCAGCTAGTCGAGATCCGGGCCACGAAATCGCAAGTCAGCCTCCATTCCACCGTTCCCGATGCAAGCGGCCAGACCCTGCTGGCCATCCATCCGCGGGCCGTTGGCCGGGGCGCCCGCATCGTGGATGAGACGCACTGGGACGGCCTTCCCACCGGCGCAGGCCGCCGCGTCACCACCGGTGACGACGCTCTGCCCTCACCCCGACGCGGCCAGCCGCCGAAGGCGGAGGCCGGACCGCTGCAGGCTCTGCTGAACCGGGCCGCCGCCGCGAACGTCGAGGTCGGCCGCCGCCCGCTGTCGGTCTATGACGAGCTGACCGGCACCCGTCCCTTCACCACCCCGACCAAGGAAGCCCGTTGAGCGAGCTGACCAGCACCCGCATCCGCACCACCGCCGCCAAGCTCGGCCTGCCGCACCTGGCCGAGGCCCTGAACCAGTACGTCCAGCGGGCGGACGAGGCCAAGATGGGCTACCTCGACTTCCTCGACCTCGTGCTGGCCGAGGAACTCGCCGTCCGCGACGACCGGCGCTTCCGCAACGGTCTGCGGCTGTCGAAGCTGCCGCACCACAAGACGCTGGAGGACTACGACTTCTCCTTCCAGCCCGACCTCGACCCGCGCAAGGTCAAGGACCTGGCCACCCTCTCCTTCGTCGAGGACAAGGCCAACGTCGCTCTGCTCGGACCGCCCGGGGTCGGCAAGACGCACATCGCCGTCGCCTTGGCGGTCGCGGCCTGCCGGGCCGGCTACTCGATCTACTTCACCAGCCTTGACGACATGGTCCGCCACCTCAAGGCCGCCGAGGACCAGGGCCGTCTGATCAGCAAGCTCACCAGCTACCTCCGGCCCGCCGTTCTCGTGGTGGACGAGGTGGGCTACCAGCCGCTGGAACGGGCCGAGGCGAACCTGGTCTTCCAGGTCATCTCCAAGCGTTACGAGAAGGGCTCGATCATCCTGACCTCGAACAAGACCTTCGGCGAATGGGGCCAGGTCTTCGGCGACGAGGTCCTGGCCACCGCGATCCTCGACCGGCTCCTGCACCACTGCGAAGTCGTCTCGATCAACGGCAACAGCTACCGGCTCAAGAACCGCCTCCAGGCCATCGAGCGGGAGACCGACGTGGCCTAACCAGTGGTGCACATAACTTCGTACTCGGTGGTGCACTCACATAAGTACCTGGACATCGGGCTTCAACTCGATGATCCCGGCTTTGATTTCTCGGTGCTGTCGGAGTTCAGGGACCGGTTGGCCGGGGCTGACGGCGGGCGCCGGGTCATGGACGGTGTGCTGGTCGCAGCCCGCGAGAAAGGGCTGCTCAAGAGCGCGGGCCGGGCCCGGACCGACTCCTCGCACGTGCTGTCGTCGGCGCGTGAGCTGTGCTGGCTGGAGCAAGTGGCCGAGACGCTGCGTGCGGCGCTGAACGCCCTCGCGCAGGCAGCTCCGGACTGGCTGACCGAGATCGCTGAGCCGAACTGGTTCCGTCACTACGCCACCAGGGCCGAGGATTCCCGGTTCCCCAAGGCCCGCGCGAAGCGGGACGAGGTGGGGTCACGGATCGGCCGGGATGGGACACGCCTGTTGGAAGCGGTCTTCGCTGCCGATGCCCCCGCAGAACTCCGCGCACTCGACGAGGTGGAGTTTCTGCGCCGGGTCTGGGTCCAGCACTTCCACCGGGTGGGCGGCGAGGTGACGCGCAGGGGCCCAAAAGACCGGCCGCCGGGCACGACGCGCCTGGTCAACCCCTATGACCCGGAGGCTCGTGTCGGCGTCAAACGGGACACCATGTGGGACGGATACAAGGTCCACCTCACCGAGACCTGCGGCGAGGTGGACGTTCCGAACCTGGTCACCAACGTGGCCACCACCGTGGCAACCGTCGCGGACAACGCGATGAACGAGGAGATCCACGCCTCCCTCGCCGCCCGGGACTGCCTGCCCGGCGAGCACTGGGTGGATGCCGGCTACCCCACCGCCGCCCACGTCCTCGCCGCCCGCACCCGGCACGGCGTCGAGCTGCACGGGCCACTGGCCGGCAACACCTCGTCCCAGGCCAAGGGCGCTTTCGGGCTGGACGCGTTCGCCGTCGACTGGGAACACCAGCAGGTGACCTGCCCAGGTGGTGCCACCGCCACGGACTGGTATCCCCGCAACGACTCCAAGGGCCTGCCGGTCATCCGCGTCAGGTTCCCCGCGAGCCGCTGCGGCCCCTGTCCCCACCTAAGCTCCTGCGTCAGCTCGGCCACCGGCCGCCGCCGGGAACTCATGCTGCGGCAACAGCAAGCTCAGCACGACGCCATCCGGCACATCCGCGCCGAACAGCAGACCGATGCGTGGAAAGAGCGCTACAAGATCCGGGCCGGGGTCGAAGGCACCATCTCACAGGCCGTCGGGCGTTGCGGCCTGCGCAGATCCCGCTACCGGGGCCTGGCAAAGACCAGCCTCCAGCACCAGCTCACCGGAGCCGCCCTCAACCTCGCCCGCATCGACGCCCACCTCACCGACACACCACGAGCCCGCACCCGCACCAGCCACTTCGCAGCACTGTGCCCCGCCGAGCTGACGCTCGACGGGGCACAAGCAGGGGCCGAATAAACCAACAGCGTCCCTCGTGGGAGCGGCCCCTTCGTTGTTTCACGTGAAACATTGCCGTCGGCTCGACGGCGGTGATCACTCGGCGATGAAGTCCTCAAGGTCGCGGAGGATCGCGGCCTTCGGCTTGGCGCCGACGATGGTCTTGGCGACCTCGCCGTTGGTGTAGACGTTCAGCGTCGGGATCGACATCACGCCGTACTTCGCGGCCGTACCGGGGTTCTCGTCGATGTTGAGCTTGACGATCTCGATCTTGTCGCCGTGCTCCTTGGCGATCGCCTCAAGGGACGGCGCGATCTGGCGGCACGGCCCGCACCAGGCGGCCCAGAAGTCCACCAGGACGGGCTTGTCGCTCTTGAGGACGTCCTGCTCGAAGGAGTCGTCGGTCACGTTCTTCAGGGTGCCGGCCACGGCGGGCTCCTTAACTGGTTGTTGCGTGGGGTGATGAGGGTCAGACGGTGGTCTTCTCGGGCTCGGCCATCTCCTCGTCCGCCAGGGCGGCGAGGAAGCGCTCGGCGTCCAGAGCGGCGGAGCAGCCGGTGCCCGCGGCGGTGATCGCCTGGCGGTAGGTGTGGTCGACGACGTCACCGGCGCCGAAGACACCCGTCAGGTTGGTCCGGGTCGAGGGGGCGTTGACCTTCAGGTAGCCCTCCTCGTCCAGCTCTAGCTGGCCCTTGAAGAGTTCGGTGCGCGGGTCATGGCCGATTGCGATGAACAGGCCCGTCACCGGGAGGTCGGACAGTTCGCCGGTCTTGACGTTGCGCAGCTTCAGGCCGGAGAGCTTCGGGTCGCCCTGGATCTCGGCGACCTCGCTGTCCCAGACGAAGGTGATCTTCGGGTCGGCGAAGGCGCGCTCCTGCATCGCCTTGGAGGCGCGCAGGGTGTCGCGGCGGTGCACGATCGTCACGGACTTGGCGAAGCGGGAGAGGAAGGTCGCCTCTTCCATCGCGGTGTCGCCGCCGCCGATGACGGCGATGTCCTGGTCCTTGAAGAAGAAGCCGTCACAGGTGGCACACCAGGAGACACCACGCCCAGAGAGCGCGTCCTCGTTCGGCAGCCCGAGCTTGCGGTGCTGGGAGCCGGTGGCGACGATCACGGCCTTCGCCTGGTGGACCGCGCCGGAGGTGTCGGTGACGGTCTTGATCTCAC
The DNA here is from genome assembly GCF_042674625.1 of Streptomyces flavalbus. NCBI lineage: Bacteria > Bacillati > Actinomycetota > Actinomycetes > Kitasatosporales > Streptomycetaceae > Streptomyces > Streptomyces flavalbus. The sequence goes on along the minus strand of NZ_JBHTEB010000001.1, from coordinate 4,058,015 downwards.
CGGTCAGGTCGACGGAGACGATGTCGTCCGCCACGAGCTCGGCACCGAACCGCTCGGCCTGGGCCCGCATGTTGTCCATCAGCTCGGGGCCCATGATGCCGTCCTGGAAGCCGGGGAAGTTCTCGACCTCGGTGGTGTTCATCAGCGCACCGCCCGCGGTGACGGCACCCTCGAACACCAGAGGCTTCAGCGACGCGCGCGCGGTGTAGAGCGCCGCCGTATAACCGGCGGGCCCGGAGCCGATGATGATCACGTTACGGACGTCGCTCACGGCTTGATTCCTCGTCTCTGGACTGAATCGTTCGACCGGTGGGAGTCTCGTTCCGGACTCTCACCCCACCCAACGGATCCTAAGGGGCGCACATTCCCGCTGTGTCCGGGCACACGAAGAAGCGCGGGAGGGCGAGATCAGGAACGCGGGTACGAGTGCTTCAGGAGCACCCTGGCCTTCACCGAAGCCTGATCCACACAGGTCGCGTCCACGAGGTAGGCGGTGACCCGGCTGGGGTCGGCGTCATCCGGGAGCACGACGAGCAGAGCGCGCGTCCCCTGATAGGTGCCTTCCTTGGCGGCCAGGGCCGCTTCCGGACCGTCGAGGGTCTGCTGGACGCACTCCGGGATGATCACCGTCGTCTCTTTGAACAGCTCGGTGGCCCCGTTGGTCGGGGAGCTGGGTGCGGACTCCACGCCGAAGCCGCCAGGCGAACGGACGCCACCTCGACGGTTCTGCTTCTCCGCGAGGAGATCCGCGACCTGTGTCTCTAGCTGTCCCTCAGAGAAGGTGTCCGCCGAGGTGGACTGCTCGCCCTGGGCGCTGGTGTCCGGCTCGCCGCCGCTCAGTGACGACCACAGGACGCCGCCCAGCCCGAGGGCGGCAGCCGAGAGGACGGCGCCCAGCACAACGTTCCTGCGGCGGCCCCCGCGCTTGCGGTCCTTGCGCCCAGGGCCGGTGGAGGAGGTACGGGCATGTCCGGCCGGGCGGCCGACGGACGATGTTTCACGTGAAACACGCGCGCTGTCGTCCGCGCCGGACGGGGCGCGGGAGGCTTCGACGGGTGTGCCGTCCAGAGCCTCGGGCGCCGTGGCGTTCAACAGCGCCTCAGCGGCGAGGGCGGCGTCGATACGCCCGGCCACCTCGGCGGGCATGGGCGCGGGGCCCGGGAGAGTGCCGAGCAGGCCGCGGATCTCCTTCAGCGAGATGTGGACATCCGCGCAGAGTTCGCACTCCTCCAGATGCCGCCGTACGGCGGTGGTCCGGTCCGGGGGGAGCAGGCCCTCGGTGAGGTCGGAGATCTCGGCGACATCAGGGTGCTCCGCCGCGTCCGTCGTGGATGTCACGCTCGCCCACCTCCGCCCTTCACAGAAGCTGAATCACTTGACCCGGAATCTCGCGGCCCGTCGTCACGCGGCCCCGCTGCCGGTGGGACGGATGCCCCCTGCGTCCGGTTCCGTCGCTCACCCGATGGTGTGCCGCTCCCGGCCTTCTCCGGCCGCAGATGGGTGAGCAACGGCAGCAGTCTTGCCCGGCCCCGGGCGCAGCGGCTCTTCACGGTGCCGACCGGCACATCGAGGACGCGGGCCGCTTCGGCGACGGGGTAGCCCTGCATGTCCACCAGGACGAGGGCGGCCCGCTGGTCCGCCGGGAGGGTGCCCAGTGCGGCGAGGAGCTGGCGGTGCAGGTCGTTGCGCTCGGCGGGGGCCGAGGCCGACTCGTGTGGCTCCAGGAGCTGCTCCAGCCGCTCGGTGTCGTCCACCGGCGAGGTCTTCCGGGAGGCCGCCTTGCGGGCCCGGTCGAGGCAGGCGTTCACCGTGATCCGGTGCAGCCAGGTCGTGACGGCCGACTGGCCGCGGAAGGTGTGGGCGGCCCGGTAGGCGGATACCAGGGCGTCCTGGACGGCGTCAGCGGCCTCCTCGCGGTCCCCCAGCGTCCGCAGCGCCACCGCCCACAGCCGGTCGCGGTGCCGCCGCACCAGCTCCCCGAACGCTTCGTGGTCGCCCTTGACGTGCCGGGCGAGGAGGTCCTGATCGCTCACATCGCCGTACGCGATGTCCTCTGCCATCGGGCCCCCTCGCCTTCGGCCGACTCAGCCCGTGAACTTCAGGTCGGTGATGGCCTGCTTGTAACCCGCGCTGCTGTACCCGTCCGTGGGCGCGTTCGGGACGGCCGTGATCCACAGCAGCACGTACTGGGTCTTCACCGCCTTCGGCGCCTTCATGGTGAGAGAGGTGCCGCTCGTGGTGGCGGTGCCGATCTTCGTCATTCCGTCGACGCCCGTCGACGGGGTAAGGGAGTCGGTGGCGTAGAGGGTGGCCGTCGTGTGGTCACCGCCGTACCGGAGCGCTATTGACGCGGCGGATACCTCCTTGGCCGAGCCGAGGTCGTAGACGATGCCCACGCCCGGCTTGTAGGGAGCCAGCTCCGGACCCTCGTTGTAGCGCTTGGTGCGCCAGAACGTGGAGCTGTCGCCGTCGTACGTGTTGCCGACGTCCTCGGCGGCCTGGGCGTCGCCGCTGGCCACGTACTCCTGCGCACCCTCGATCGCCAGGGGCTTGGTGGGCTTGGGCTTCTCGTTGCCCTTGTCGTTGTCGTCGGTCGTCTGCGTCTGGTTGGTGTCGTCGGCCTTGTCGCCCTGCTGCATCAGGGCGTCGGCCAACTGCCAGCTACCCAGGCCCAGTGCGGCGATCAGCAGCGCGGAGACCGCCCACTTCAGCGCCTTGCCGGTACGGCTCTGGAGCGGGGGTGGCGGGGACGGCACCGGCTGGGTGGCGCCGGGTGGCGCGGTGCGGCCGTAGGTGCCCTGCTGGTAGGTGGTGCGCTGGTACTCGGGCGGCGCGGTGAACGCGGGCTCCGGCGGGCGGATGCGGGGCATCTCGCCGATCGCCTTCACCAGGTCCTCGGGCGTGGTGCACGCCGATTCATGGCGGGAGGCGGTCGCGCCGTCGTTGACGAGCGCGCGCATCGCCAGCTCCGACAGCCCACGGTGCACCCCGGCACGCACCTGGTCGGGGGCGATAAGACCGACGTCCTTCGGCAGCCCTGACAGGCCGTAGGCGTCGCTCTCGTACGGCCAGCGCTGGGTGAGCGCCGCGTACAGCAGGGCGCCGATCGCCTCGGTGTCGGTGCGCTGTGGGGTGTCCGAACTGATGCCGCGCAGCGCGGCGTTGACGGCGAGGCCGCGGATGCGCCACTGGCCGGTGGAGGCGCGCAGCACGGCGTTGGGGTTGAGCCGGAGATGGGCGAGGCCCTCGCGGTGCGCGGCGGCCATGGCGGCGGCCACCTGGCTGACCATCTGGTAGGCGTCGTGCGGCTCCAGCGGACCGGCGGACAGCAGCGTGGTCAGCTCGGTGGCGTCGGGCAGCCATTCGTGGACGACGTAGACGAGGTCGTTCTCCTCGACCGCGTCCAGCACCTGGACGAAACGGGGGTCGCCCAGCAGGGCGGAGGAGCGGGCGGCGGCGAGCACGGAGCGGGCCCGGGAGTGATCCGCGGGCAGGACGTGGACGCCGACGGCGCGGCGCAGTTTCTCGTCGACCGCGCGCCAACTGCTGAAGCCGTCCAGACGGGTGACGCACTCCTCCAGGCGGTACCGTCTGGCGAGCTTGTGACCGCTGTGCAGTTCCGGCGGTGAGGTCTTACCGGGACCGCTGGTCCCGTCCCTCCCCTGTGCCTCGTCGTTCTTCGTGTTCCGCTCCAGGTTCTGGGCCACCCCGTCGGCCGTGGACTGGTCCGCCTGATCCGCCTTGGCGGTCAGCGGCTCGTCGCCGCTGTTGTCTGCCACGTCGACGGCAGCCGTGCTCCGTTCCGCCACCGTCGTTCCTGCCTCCCCATCCGTTGCGCGCCGTTCGACCTCGTGCGCGCCGTCCGACGCCGAAACCAATTGTGCCCACAGACCGCCGCTATGCACGACACACGATGGCGGACGATGGTTGTGCGCATACCCCCGCGTCAGCGCCCCAGACGCCCACGGACCATGCCGACGAGCGAGTTCAGCTCCTCCACACGCATCCGCCGGGCACCGACGAAGAAGACCGCGAGCAGTACGAGACCACCGGCCAGCAGCGCGGCGAAGGAGCCCGCGACGCCCTGGCCGAGTACCTGGGTGATGCCGTAACAGGCAGCGCCGGCGAGCAGGGCCGCGGGGATCGAGGCGATGCTCAGCCGGGCGTAGGTGCGCAGTACCCGCGCCCCGTCGAGGTCGCCGCCCAGCCGCCTGCGCAGCCGCTGCCAGGCGACACCGACGCCGATCACGTAGGCCAGGCCGTACGAGGCGGCCATGCCGACCACGGCCCAACGGGCCGGGAGCAGGGCGAAGCAGAGCGCTGAGGCGCCCGCGTTGACGGCGGCCACGATGACCGTGTTGTAGAAGGGCGTGCGGGTGTCCTCGTAGGCGTAGAACGCGCGCAGGACGACGTACTGCACGGAGTACGGGATCAGGCCGAGGCCGAACGCCATCAGCATGTAACCCATGTTGGTGGCGGCGTTGCTGCCCGAGGAGCCGAAGATCAGGGTGCACATCGGGACGCCGAGGGCGACGAACCCGAAGGCGAGCGGCACGATCGCGACGGCCGTGGTGCGCAGACCCTGGGAGATGTCGTCGCGGACGGCGCCGCCGTCGTCCTCCGCGGCCGAACGGGAGATCCGGGGCAGCAGGGCCGCCATCAGGGAGACGGTGATGATGGCCTGCGGCAGGCCCCAGATGAGCTGGGCGTTGGCGTAGGCGCTGAAGCCGGTGCCGGGGATGTTGGTGTCGGCGACGGCCGCGGTCGCGAGCTGGGTGACGACGAGGGCGCCCGCCTGGTTGGCGAGGACGAACAGGATCGTCCACTTGGCGAGCATCGCGGCCTTGCCGAGGCCGTGGCCCTTCCAGTCGAACCGCAGCCGCAGCCGGAACCCGGTCTCGCGCAGGTACGGGATCATGGCCAGCGCCTGGACGACGAGGCCGAGGAGGATGCCGATGCCGAGGAGTTGCTGGCCCTCCACCGGGATGTTGGTGACCTTCATGCCGGAGTGCTCGGCGGAGCCGTACACCCACAGGAACATGGCGAGGGTGACGATGATGACGACGTTGTTGAGGACCGGCGTCCACATCATCGCGCCGAACCGACCACGGGCGTTGAGGATCTGACCCATCACCACGTGGACGCCCATGAAGAAGATGGACGGCAGGAAGTAGCGGGTGAAGGTGATGCCGACCTCGTTGGCCGCCGGGTCCGTCGCCACCGAGTTCGACAGGGCGCGGACCAGCAGGGGCGCCGCGAACATCGCGATCAGGGTGAGCAGGCCCAGAGCCACCATGACGAGGGTCAGCAGCCGGTTGGCGTACGCCTCGCCGCCGTCCTCGTCGTCCTTCATGGCGCGCACCAGTTGGGGTACGAAGACCGAGTTGAGGCCGCCGCCGACGGTCAGGATGTAGATCATCGTCGGCAGTTGGTAGGCCACCTGGAAGGTGTCGCCGAGGAGCGCGGTGCCGAGGGCCGAGACGATCAGCGCCGAGCGGATGAAGCCGGTCAGGCGGGACACCATCGTGCCCGCCGCCATCACGGCGCTCGACTTCAGCAGTCCGGTCGCCCGTCCGCCCTTCCTCGGCGCGGACGCGGGCAGGGGCTCGGAGGGCTCGGCGGCGGGGGGCGGCACCGACGCCGTGGGGGCGGGCGCGGGCGCCTGGGGCGCGCCAGCGTAGGGACCCGTCGCGTTGTACGGGCCTGAGCTGTACTGACCCGCCTGGTAGGGGTCCGCCTGGTAGGGGCCCGGCTGGTACGGGCCCGCCCCGGACGGGTCCGCCGGTCCCGGGCCCATACCCGGCTCGGCGGCCTGGCCCGGTACCCCGGGATACCCCGTCGGCTGGTGCGTCCCGCTCTGCTGCTGGTCCCTGAACAGGTGCGCGAAGGCGTCCGGCTGCGGCTGCTCCCCACCGTACTGGCCGACCAGGTCGTCCACGCCGACGTACTGCGTGCTGCGCGGGTCGTCGCCGTACGGCAGGTACTGCGTCGGCCCCTCCGGCTCGGGCGCCGGGGTCTGCGCCCAGACGCGCGGGTCGGGGGCGTACGGCGAGGGCGGCGGCTGGGCGTACAACTGCTGCGGAGGCGGATAGGTGCCCGGGGGCGGCGGGGGGTGCGCGGCGCGGTCGTACAGCGCCTCGGCGACCGGGTCCTGCGCCGAGAGGTCCTGGGACTGGTACGGGTCCTGGTCGTAGGCGTCCTGGAGGTACATGTCCGCCGGGTGCTGCGGCGGCACCTGGCCGTGCTCGGGCGGCGGGCCCTCGGGATGGCCCGGGTCGCCCGCGGCCTGGCCACGGTCACCGTCGTACGGCGCGTTCATGCTTACTCCACCTCATCGGTCCCGGCCCCACCGGCCTCGGTGTCTCAACGGTCCACTCTCTCACCCGTCCCGGACGGGTCGGGGCTTTCCGTTGCGGTGTCCGGCCCAGGGTCACTCGGCTGCTCCGGGTCGCCTGCCCCGGCTCGCGCGCCGGACTCCTGTGTGTGACGGTCCGCGGGGTCCTCGGGGTTTCGTGGATCGCCGGTGGATTCGTCGTCGCCGTCGTTCGCGTCGTCCGGGACGTCCGTCTCGTCCTCCGCGGCCCTGCGGGCGGCGGCGCGCTTGCGCTGGGTGTACATGCGGAAGCCCGCGAGGACGAGCAGCAGCACACCGCCGCCGATGACCAGCATCACAGTGGCCGTGACCTCGGTGACCTTCACGTCGAACGTGACCGGCGTGCCGTACGCCTGCCCGTCCTCGGTGAACAACTGCGCCACCACCGTGACCCGGCCGTTGGCGTTGGCGGACGTGGGGAACTTCACCGACTGACTGTGTCCGCCGGAGACCGTGACGGGCACCTCGGAGTAGGTGTTGCCGCCGATCTCCAGACGCGTCGGGCTGGTCGAGGTGAGCCGCAGCACCAAGCGGTCGACGCCCTGCACCAGGTTGTTCTGCACGGTCACCGGGATGGTGGCGCTGCGCCCGGAGAGCTTGGTCTCCGACTTGTCGATCAGTCTGACCTGGCCGATCAGGTCGTCGAGGTAGCTCTCCACACCGGCGCGGAAGATGGCCGCCTCGGAGGCCCGGCCGCGCCACGAGGTGGACATCTCACGGTTGATGGCCCGGCCGAACGGGGTCACCACCCGGGTCTCGTCGGTGAGGATCACCTTGAAGTGGTCGAGCTTCTCCTGCGTGGTCGCGATCTGGTCGAACGTCGCCCGCGGCAGTTCGTGCTTGCGCAGCGACGAGGGGTACGAGGAGCGGGAGGGCACCTTCGTCGTGGCCGCGGGGTCCGGCTTGGCCTCCGCGGTGGCGGTGAGATCCTGGGCCTCGGTCCAGGTGCCGTCCTGGAGGGCGCTCACCGCCTTGGCCATCGCGCGCGCCTGGCTCGCGGTCGGCATCCGCGGCGGGGCGACGACGATGCTGCGCTGCTTGTTCGTCTGGAGGTTCAGCGCGAGGCTCTGCGCCAGGAACCGCTGCACGGCGAGTGCGGTGGTGGACGCCTTCGTCAGGTCCCCCTGGAACGCCGTCGACATCCGGGAGTCCGCGACCACCGCCGTGGTGCCACCGCCGATCGGGCGGGCCGCGGACGGCGTGTAGGGCAGACCGCCCGTCTCCTCCAGGCTGTCGCTGCGCGCGATCACCTTGTCGGCTCCCGCGGAGGTGGCGACCTTGACGATCGACGGGTCCACGGCGCCGTTCAGCGGCCAGGCGAAGTCGGTACTCGGGGTGACGTGCAGCACGGACCGCACGGTGGTGGCGGCGACGTCGGTCGCGGCCTTGAGGTGGCTCAGCGAGCCGGGGACGTTCGTGCCGTTGTGGGCGAGGGAGGCCAGGTCGGGGTCGCCGAACGGCAGGGCGACGACCTCCTTGCCCGCCACCGCCCGCTGGAGCTGGGCGAGCCACTTCCTGGCGACGGCCTGGTGGGTGCCGGAGACGGTGGTGTCGCCCTCGGCCTGGATCTCGTAGCCGCGCGTCATGGCGTCCACGGTCGCCAGCAGGTCCGGGTCGATCACCCAGGTGACGTCGAGGGAGCTGCCCAGCGACACCAGCTGCTCCAGACGGCCGCCCGCGGAGATCTCCTTGGCGAGGTCGTCATCGCTGAAGATCGGCGTCTGCTGCTCGTTCGACCCCGTCTCCGCCGTCATGTGGGAGGCGGCCATGAGCGGCCACAGAACGGTCGTCTTCGTCGACGTGTCGGGCTCGTCGGGCTGCCACGGCAGGAAGGTGCGCTGGATACCGAGCACCTGCTCCCAGGGCTGCGCGGACGTCTCACCGGACAGGGAGACCCCGAGCTGGTAGACGCCGCTGCCGTCGAGGTCCAGGTCGTCGACGGGAACGGAGATGCTGAAGCGCTGGGCGACGCCCGGGGTGAGCTTGGCAAACTCCTGGTCGGGGGCGTCGTCGACCTCTGTACCGTCCGTGCCGGGGACGTAGTCGGTGCGCTGGGAGACGCTGTCGATCTCCGAGCGCGTGGTCAGCTCGGGACCCAGGCGCAGATCGACGTGGGCGTCCGTGATCGCCTGCTTGCCCTTGTTCGTGACGGTGCCGGAGACGGTCAGGGTGTCGCCCTCGCCGGGGACGGCGGGGCTGAGCGAGTCAAGGGCGATGGCCACGGTGCGCGAGCCGGAGGCCGCCTTGGCGGAGGTCTGCCCGGCGGCATTCGCGGTCTGGGGGGCGGGAAGCTGGAGCAGAGCGGCCAGCAGGGGGACCCCGGCGATCAGTGCTGCGGTGCGCCGCAGCCTGGGGCGGGCAGGTGAGGGACCGGTCCCCTGGAAGTCTGCCGCCTCGGCCACGCCCTCGCCCGTCCCTCGTCGTCGTCAGTGGTCGTCGGAATGTGCGTCCACGCATGGTAACGATGCCCGCTGAGGGGAAGTGCCGCGGACCGTGTCACAAGATCGTAGGAGCTGGACCGCCGACCTGTATACGCGCCTCTGCAGGGGAACGCGCGGTTGGCGGAGAACGTGGGCGTACGCCGTTAAGGGCGCGCTCGCCGGTGTCCCGGCCACGTACCCTCTCTTGTTGTGCCGAACGCCAACGAAGACAAGCTCAGTGTCCTGAACCAGGTGCAGCGCCGTGCGGTAGACGAGCCGCTGACGGTCGCACCCGTCGCCGACGACCTCGCGCGCCGCTTCGCCGCGGCCGGATTCTCCCTGGCCCTGGTCGGCGGCTCGGTCCGGGACGCGCTGCTCGGCCGACTCGGCAACGACCTGGACTTCACCACCGACGCCCGCCCCGAGGACGTACTCAAGATCGTGCGACCCTGGGCGGACGCCGTGTGGGACGTCGGCATCGCCTTCGGCACGGTCGGGGCGCAGAAGGACGGCTACCAGATCGAGGTCACCACCTACCGCTCCGAGGCGTACGACCGTACCTCGCGCAAGCCCGAGGTGGCCTACGGCGACTCCATCCAGGACGACCTGGTCCGCCGTGACTTCACGGTCAACGCGATGGCGGTGGCACTGCCGGAGAAGACGTTCATCGACCCGCACGGTGGGCTCGACGACCTCGCGGCGCGGGTGCTGCGCACCCCGGGCACACCAGAGGCGTCCTTCTCGGACGATCCGCTGCGGATGATGCGGGCGGCGCGGTTCGCCGCGCAGCTCGACTTCGAAGTGGCTCCCGAGGTCGTCACGGCCATGACGGAGATGGCCGGACGGATCGAGATCGTCTCGGCCGAGCGGGTCCGGGACGAGCTGAACAAGCTGATCCTGTCCGCGCACCCCCGCAAGGGCCTCGCCCTGCTCGTGGAGACCGGCCTCGCCGACCGTGTGTTGCCGGAGCTGCCCGCCCTGCGGCTGGAGAGCGATGAGCACCACCGGCACAAGGACGTCTACGACCACACGCTGATCGTGCTGGAGCAGGCGATCGCGCTGGAGGAGAACGGCCCCGACCTGACCCTGCGGCTGGCGGCGCTCCTGCATGACATCGGCAAGCCGCGCACGCGACGGTTCGAGAAGGACGGCCGGGTCTCCTTCCACCACCATGAGGTGGTCGGCGCGAAGATGACCAAGAAGCGCATGACGGCGCTGAAGTACTCCAACGAACTGGTGAAGGACGTCTCGCGTCTGGTGGAGCTCCACCTGCGCTTCCACGGCTACGGCACCGGCGAGTGGACCGACTCCGCCGTCCGCCGCTATGTGCGGGACGCCGGGCCCCTGCTCGACCGGCTGCACAAGCTGACCCGCTCCGACTGCACGACCCGCAACAAGCGCAAGGCCGCCGCGCTGTCCCGGGCGTACGACGGTCTGGAGGAGCGCATCGCCCAGCTCCAGGAGCAGGAGGAGCTGGACGCGATCCGTCCCGACCTCGACGGCAACGAGATCATGCAGATCCTCGGTATCAAGCCCGGCCCCGCCGTCGGCAGTGCCTACAAGCACCTGCTGGAACTGCGGCTTGAGCACGGTCCGATGGGGCACGACGACGCGGTGGCGGCACTGAAGGAGTGGTGGGCCCAGCAGAGCTGAGGCTGTGGAACGAGGTCATGTTTCACGTGAAACATGACCTCCCCAGAGATGTGAAGAGGGCCGGTGTTTCACGTGAAACACCGGCCCTCTCCCTGTGTGCTTACTTCTTGTAGTCCTTCAGGCAGAGCAGGAAGTTCGAGCCGTCACCGGACTCGGTGTAGACGTACTCGAAGTCCTTGGCCTCGGTCTCGCACTTGCTCTGGGCGGTGATCCCGCTGTAGTTGCCCTTCACCTTCGCCAGCACCTCGTACTGGGCGTCGGACGAGCTGCAGTCCACGACCTCAAGGTCCGGGTTGTTGTCGTCGCTGCTCCCGCGGTGCATACAGTCACCGACGGCGGCCGTGTTGGCGTCGTCCTGGCTCGATATGTAAGCGCCGACCGCCACACCGACGACGATCACGGCCACGACGATGTTCTTGATCGTCTTGAAGCTGAGCTTGCGACGCGGCTGCTCCGGCGGGACCGGGGCGTACGGCGCGGTGGCCTGCTGCGGGAAGCCAGGCTGGCCGCCCTGGGGCGGGTACGGAGCCTGGGGCTGGCCCTGGGCGAAGGGATTCTGGCCCTGGGGCTGGCCCTGAGGCTGGTTCTGTGCGAACGGGTTGCCCTGGGACGGCGGAGTAGACACTTGGGGGTCCCCCTTGAACATAGGTGCGTGGCGCGATGACGTCGCGCGATAAGACCCACGTAAGTTATCGGCCTCCACTGACAACTCCGCGGCCGGATACGGCTCTGTGTCACTGATGTGACACTCTGCGGCGTTCAAAGCGGGCCATAGCCACCGCAACCGCTCCGTAGATAACGGCCACCGTTACCACCAGCGGGGCCGAGCGGCCGTCCGGCGGGAGCATCAGCGCGGCCATTCCGGCGGCGCCGACGAAGGCGATGTTGAACAGGACGTCGTAAACGGAGAAGATCCGGCCGCGGAAGCCGTCCTCGACCGAGGACTGCACGACGGTGTCCGTGGCGATCTTCGCGCCCTGTGTGGTCAGTCCCAGGACGAAGGCCGCGACCAGCAGCGGAACGGTGGCGAACGGCAGCCCGAGGGCGAGTTCCAGGACCGCGGCAGCCGCCGAGCACGCCACGATCCAGCGGCCGGGGCCGAGCCGGGTCGCCGCCCACGGCGTCACCACGGCCGCCGCGAAGAAACCGGCGCCGGACACGCCCAGCGCCAGCCCCAGCAGGGCGAGCCCCTCGTCCGTGTCGGAGGTCAGGGCGTAGCGGCACAGCATCAGCACCGTCACCGTCAGGGCGCCGTAGCAGAACCGCATCAGCGTCATCGCCCCCAGCGCCCAGGCGGCCTCCCGGCGCGGCGGCGCGGCGAGGTGCCGTACCCCCGCCACCAGGTCCCGGGCGGTCCCGGCGATGGCCCCCACCAGATGGGGCTGCACACGGTCCAGCTCGGGCCCGAGCGCCGCCACCGCGATCCGCAGCGAGGCGAGGGCCGCGCACAGGTACAGGCCCGCTCCCAGCAGCACCACGGCGGCGTCGGAGTCCGAGACCAGCAGCCGTACGACGAAGGCGAGGCCGCCGCCCGTGGTGGCGGCGAGCGTGCCCGCGGTCGGGGAGAGCGAGTTGGCCATCACCAGCCGCTCGGCGTCGACGACACGCGGCAGCGCGGCGGAGAGCCCCGCGAGGACGAAGCGGTTGACGGCGGTGACGCACAGGGCGGAGACGTAGAAGAGCCAGTCCGGGACCCCGCTGATGATCAGCGCGGCCGTCACCGCGGCGAGCGCGGCGCGCAGCAGATTGCCGTAGAGGAAGATCTGGCGGCGGCGCCAGCGGTCGAGCAGGGCGCCCGCGAAGGGGCCCACCAGGGAGTACGGCAGCAGCAGGACCGCCATCGCGGAGGCGACCGCGGCGGGCGAGGTCTGCTTCTCGGGCGAGAAGACGACATAGGTGGCGAGGCCGACCTGGTAGACCCCGTCGGCGCCCTGGGAGAGCAGTCGTACGGCGAGCAGTCGCCTGAAGCCTCGGAAGCGCAGCAGGACGCGTAGATCGCGGACGACGGCCATGGGCACAGCCTCACATACCGAAAGAGTCCCCGGGTGTGCGACCCGGGGACCCTCAACAGCTCACAGGACAGCGCCTGGTCAGCGGTCGACCTCGCCCTTGATGAACTTCTCGACGTTCTCGCGGGCCTCGTCGTCGAAGTACTGGACCGGCGGGGACTTCATGAAGTACGAGGACGCCGACAGGATCGGGCCACCGATGCCGCGGTCCTTGGCGATCTTCGCGGCACGCAGGGCGTCGATGATGACACCGGCGGAGTTCGGGGAGTCCCAGACCTCGAGCTTGTACTCCAGGTTCAGCGGGACGTCGCCGAACGCACGGCCCTCCAGACGGACGTAGGCCCACTTACGGTCGTCGAGCCAGGCCACGTAGTCGGACGGGCCGATGTGGACGTTCTTCTCGCCCAGCTCCCGGTCGGGGATCTGGGAGGTGACGGCCTGCGTCTTGGAGATCTTCTTGGACTCCAGGCGGTCACGCTCGAGCATGTTCTTGAAGTCCATGTTGCCGCCGACGTTCAACTGCATCGTGCGGTCCAGGATGACGCCCCGGTCCTCGAACAGCTTCGCCATGACGCGGTGCGTGATGGTGGCGCCGACCTGCGACTTGATGTCGTCACCGACGATCGGGACGCCCGCCTCGGTGAACTTGTCCGCCCACTCCTTGGTGCCGGCGATGAAGACCGGGAGGGCGTTGACGAAGGCGACCTTGGCGTCGATGGCGCACTGGGCGTAGAACTTCGCCGCGTCCTCGGAGCCGACGGGCAGGTAGCAGACGAGGACATCGACCTGCTTGTCCTTGAGGACCTGGACGACGTCGACCGGGGCCTCGGCGGACTCCTCGATGGTCTCGCGGTAGTACTTGCCGAGACCGTCGAGGGTGTGGCCGCGCTGGACGGTGACGCCCGTGCTGGGCACGTCGCAGATCTTGATGGTGTTGTTCTCGGAGGCGCCGATGGCGTCCGCGAGGTCGAGGCCGACCTTCTTCGCGTCGACATCGAACGCGGCGACGAACTCCACGTCACGGACGTGGTAGTCGCCGAACTGGACGTGCATCAGGCCGGGGACCTTGGTCGCCGGGTCGGCGTCCTTGTAGTACTCGACTCCCTGCACCAGCGACGCGGCGCAGTTTCCGACGCCGACGATGGCTACGCGAACCGAACCCATTCCGGTTGCTCCCTGTGTGTACTCGGTGAGGCCCTGACAGGGACCTCACGTGGCGGTGTCGTCGGGCGTATCCGGCCGGGGTTCGTCCCCGGGCCGGGGCAGGCCGCCCGTCGCTCCAGATGTGGTGTCCTGCTGAGCGGACCCCCCGGTGGCGGAACCTCTGAGGTCCCGCCCGGCCCGCTCGCTCTCGATCAGCTCGTTCAGCCAGCGCACTTCGCGCTCCACGGACTCCATACCGTGGCGCTGGAGCTCAAGGGTGTAGTCGTCGAGGCGCTCCCGGGTGCGGGCCAGGGAGGCGCGCATCTTCTCCAGGCGCTCCTCCAGCCGACTGCGGCGGCCCTCCAGTACGCGCATCCGTACGTCGCGTGAGGTCTGCCCGAAGAAGGCGAACCGCGCGGCGAAGTGCTCGTCCTCGTAGGCGTCGGGGCCCGTCTGTGAGAGCAGTTGCTCGAAGTGTTCCTTACCTTCTGCCGTCAACCGGTAGACGATCTTGGCCCGACGACCCGCGAGGGTGGCGGCGGGCTCGGAGACGTTCCCCGGTTCCTCGATCAACCAGCCGTTGGCGACCAGCGTCTTGAGGCACGGGTAGAGCGTCCCGTAGCTGAACGCGCGGAACACACCCAGTGATGTGTTGAGTCGTTTGCGCAGTTCATAGCCGTGCATCGGAGATTCGCGGAGCAGGCCGAGTACGGCGAACTCAAGAATCCCGGAACGCCGGCTCATCGTCGCCTCCTCTCTGCCGCGGGGATCCCGTGACGGTCTTTATGTCGCGCTGATGTATCGACTCGATACATCCAGACGATAGAACGCCGCTCCTGGTGCGACAAGGGGGAGGACAGTGAACGGCGTCACATCACTGATTCGTCTGAAGCAAGTTGCCGGATTTGGGGTGAACTTCGGGCCTAGACGGGTTTACAGGCTGCGTAGTCTGTGCGCCATGCACACCACCGGGAACCGAGTTGCGCCAGGGGGCGTCCCTGTCCCCGGTGCAGTACGGGTGAATGCGGTAACGACCGCATCCGTACTTCGGGGGGACCGGAAACCAGCCGCCGTTTCCAGGCGCGCAGAGGTGCGCCTGCCCGAGGAGTAATCGTTCGATGAGCGAGCACCGTCGCAAACCGCCGCAGCCGCAGGGAGGCGGACGTGCCGCGGCCCGACGCGGCCAGTCCGGCCCGGCCTCCGGCCGACGCGCGGCACCGCGAGGCGCCACCGGGTCTCCTTCCGACTCCTATGGGTCGGGTACCCACGGGGGTGAGGAGCGCCCCTACGGTGGTCGCGCCGAAGCCCGCCGCGCAGCGCAGAGAAGCGGAGGGGGCCGCCGCAGAGGCGCCGAGCCGGGACGCGGCGGCAGGCGCGCCGCTCCCGGTGGCCGTGCCGCTGACCCCGGGAAGAAGCGGCTCATCGACTACCCGCGCGCGGGCCGGTACGGCTGGCGCCGCTGGGTGCCCTCCTGGAAGCTCGTCTCCGGCCTGAGCCTCGCCTTCTTCGGCAGCCTCGTCGCCATCGCGGGCGTCGGCTACGCCATGGTGAGCGTCCCCAAGGTCGCCGAGACGGCGACGGCCCAGAACAACGTCTACTACTGGGCCGACGGATCCGAGATGGTGTCCACCGGCGGGGAGACGAACCGGCAGATCATCAACCTGTCGCAGATCCCCAAGGAGATGCAGTACGCCGTCGTCTCCCAGGAGAACAAGACCTTCTACACCGACAGCGGCATCGACCCGAAGGGCATCGCCCGCGCCATGTTCAACATGGCCCGCGGCGGCGACACCCAGGGCGGCTCGACCATCACCCAGCAGTACGTGAAGAACGCGATGCTGGACGACCAGTCGCAGACTGTCACCCGCAAGTTCAAGGAACTGTTCGTCTCCATCAAGGTGGGCGCGTCGGTCTCCAAGGACGACATCATGGCCGGGTACCTGAACTCGGCCTACTACGGCCGCAACGCCTACGGCATCCAGGCCGCTGCCCGCGCCTACTTCAACAAGGACGCCATCGACCTGAACCCGGGTGAGTGCGCGTTCCTGTCGGCCATGCTCAAGGGCGCCACGTACTACGACCCGGCCGGTGCCACGTCCATCGACCCGGTCAACGCCACGCCCGAGAAGAACAAGAAGCGGGCCGAGGTCCAGATGCAGGACACGCTGGACAAGATGGTCGAGCTGGACCACCTGGACGCCGCGACCCGGGCCAAGTACACGAGCCTGCCCAAGGTCAAGAACCCCCGGGCCAACACCGCGCTCAGCGGCCAGACCGGCTACCTCGTCGACCTGGTCAACGCCTACCTGGTCAACAACAGCGACAAGACCCACATCACCGAGCGCAAGCTCCGGGAAGGCGGCCTGTCGATCCACACGACCTTCGACAAGAAGAAGGTCGCGGCGCTGGAGAAGGCCGTCAAGAAGGTCGAGAAGGCGAACATCGACCCCAAGAAGCGCCCGGACACGGACACCCACGTCCAGTTCGGCGGAGCCTCCGTCGACCCGGCGACCGGCGCCATCGTGGCGATCTACGGCGGCAAGGACGCCACCCAGCACTTCACCAACAACGCCGATGTCACCGGCGCCCAGGTCGGTTCGACGTTCAAGCCCTTCGTGCTCGCGGCGGCGATGAAGTGGGGTGTGCGGGACCCCGACCTCGGTGAGGTCCAGGCCCAGGACGAACGCACCGTCGTCTCCCCGAAGAGCCTGTACAGCGGCAAGAACAAGTTCAAGATCAAGAACTACGACGGGAGCGTCTGGCACGACGAGGACGGCAAGGAGTGGCTCCAGGTCAACGACGGTGACGAGTCGCGCGGCAACCCGCCCGACTACAAGATCGACCTCCGTACGGCGATGCAGTACTCCGTGAACTCCGCCTTCGTACAGCTCGGCATGGACGTCGGCCTGGACAAGGTGAAGGAGGCGGCTGTCTCGTCGGGCATCCTGGAGAGCAGCCTGGCGGGCGCGAACTTCCCGTCGTTCTCCATCGGCACCTCCGACCCCAGCGCCATCCGGATGGCGGGTTCGTACGCCACCTTCGCCGCCAGCGGCAAGCAGCGGGCCCCGTACTCCGTCACCAAGGTGACCAGCAAGGACGGTCCCATCTTCACCCACGAGGTGGAGACCGAGCAGGCGTTCACCTCCCAGGTGGCCGACAACGTCACCGACGTGCTGAAGACCGTCGTGGAGGCCGGTACGGGTACCAACGCCAAGCTCCCCGGCCGCGACGTTGCCGGTAAGACCGGTACCACGGACGACAACAAGTCCGCCTGGTTCGTCGGCTACACGCCGCAGCTTTCGACGGCGATCAGCATGTTCCGGTACCCGGACGACGAGAGCATCAAGAACCGTACGTTCCTGAAGATGTACGGAACGGGTGACCAGGAGTCGATCCACGGTGCGTCGTTCCCCTCCGAGATCTGGCAGGCGTACATGTCCGAGGCGCTGAAGGGCCAGCCGGTGAAGCGGTTCCCCAAGCCGGAGCCGATCGGCGAGGTCGTCAACGACGAGGAGTCCGCGAGTCCGTCGCCCTCGGTCACCGAGACGGAAGAGGAGAGCCCGACCCCGACTCCGACGCCCACCAAGACCAAGCACAACACCCCGACGGCGACCCCTCCGACCGAGACCTGCGATTCCTGGTGGGGCTGTGGGGACACCGGCGGCAACGGGAATGGCAACGGCGGCGAGACGGGCGGCACGGAGGAGACCACGACACCTCCGCCGTCATCGAGCGAGACCACCGGCGAGGAAACCGGCGGGAACGGAAACGGCAATGGGAACGGAGGCCTCTTCGGAGGCGACACCACTTAGCCGTCATATGACCCGGCACGGGTGTTTCACGTGAAACACGGCGAGGGCCGCCGCACCGACCCAGGTGCGGCGGCCCTCGCCGTGTTCCCAGACGGGTACGGCAGGATGAGCCCCATGCCCAGTGCAGAGACGACACAAGCGAGCGCACGCCGGTCCGACCTGGTGCAGCCCACACGGGCCGACGAGGTCGCCGCGAGCGGCAGTGAGCTGATCGGCGGTCCCATCGGCAGGCACGCCCTGCTGGGGACGTCCTGGTGGACGCCGGTACGGGTGATCGCGCTCGTGGCGATCGGCATGTTCGCCCTCGGCCTGGTCCAGAAGGCGCCCTGCTACAACGGCGGCTGGTTCTTCGGCGCCAGCTCGCAGTACACGCACGCCTGCTACTCGGACATCCCGCACCTCTACAACGGCCGCGGCTTCGCCGACGGGCTGGTGCCCTACTTCGACCGGCTCCCCGGCGACATGGAGTACCTCGAGTACCCGGTGCTCACCGGCGTCTTCATGGAGGTCGCCGCCTGGCTCACCCCGGGCAGCGGCAGCATCCGGGACCAGGAGCAGTGGTACTGGATGGTCAACGCCGGGATGCTGATGGTCTGCGCGGCCATCATCGCCGTCTGCGTCTCCCGCACCCACGCCCGGCGCCCCTGGGACGGTCTGCTGGTCGCCCTGGCCCCCGCCTTCGCGTTGACCGCGACCATCAACTGGGACCTGCTGGCCGTCGCCCTCACCGCCGCCGCGATGCTGATGTGGTCACGCGGGCGCTCGCTGGCCTTCGGCGTCCTGCTGGGGCTCGCCACGGCCGCCAAGCTGTACCCCTTCCTCCTCCTCGGCCCTCTGTTCGTCCTGTGCTGGCGGGCAGGGAAGTGGCGGGAATTCGGCAAGGCGTTCGCGGGCGCGGCCGTCGCCTGGCTGGTCGTGAACCTGCCGGTGATGCTGCTCGCCTTCGACGGCTGGTCGAAGTTCTACACCTTCAGCCAGGAGCGCGGCGTCGACTTCGGCTCCTTCTGGTTGATCATGGCCCAGAACTCCAGTAACCCGATGAGCACCGAACTCGTCAACGCGCTCGCGATGTTCCTGGTGCTGCTGAGCTGTGCGGGCATCGCGGCCCTCACCTTCACCGCCCCGCGCCGACCACGCTTCGCTCAGTTGGCCTTCCTGATCGTCGCCGCGTTCATCCTCACCAACAAGGTCTACTCGCCCCAGTACGTGCTGTGGCTGGTGCCGCTGGCCGTCCTCGCCCGGCCCAAGTGGCGGGACTTCCTGATCTGGCAGGCGTGCGAGGTCGCGTACTTCCTCGGCATCTGGATGTACCTCGCGTACACGACCAGCGGCGACGCCCACAAGGGACTGCCGACCGACGGCTACCACTGGGCCATCGGCCTGCACCTGGTCGGCACGGCGTACCTGTGCGCCGTCGTCGTACGGGACATCCTCATGCCGGAGCGGGACGTGGTGCGCCGGGAGGGCGACGACGATCCCTCGGGCGGTGTCCTGGACGGAGCCGAGGACGTGTTCGTCCTCGGGACTCTGGCCCGTCCGCCCCGGCACGCGGCGCCTCTCGGGGAGGGGCCGCAGGTGAACTGGGGGGAGCCTGCCGACGGGCCCGGCCCTTCCACGGCCGGTCAGTGACGCGGGAGACGGCGAAGCGGCGCCGCTGACATGGTGCCGGTGATGTTGTGCGCGGCCCTTCGGCCCGCTCGGCTCACCGGCGCCCCTCGTGCGTCAGCGGTCCACCAGGGGCGGGTGGTGCCTCAGCGGTCCACCAGGCGGTCGAACTGCGTCGTGGTGTGCCGGAGATGGGCCACCAGCTTGTCGCCCACCTTCGGCTCCGGCGCGTCCGCGGGCACGAACAGGATCGAGACCTGCATGTGCGGCGGCTCCGCGAACCAGCGCTGCTTGCCGCCCCAGACGAACGGCGAGAGGTTCCGGTTGACCGTGGCCAGACCGGCCCGTGCGACGCCCTTGGCGCGCGGCATGACGCCGTGCAGCGCCTTGGGGGCCTCCAGCCCCACCCCGTGCGACGTTCCGCCCGCCACGACCACCAGGAAGCCGTCTGAGGCCGCCTTCTGCTGCCGGTAGCCGAACCGGTCACCCTTGGCGACCCGGGTGACGTCCAGGACGGCGCCCCGGTACTCGGTGGCGTCGTGGTCCCCCAGCCACAGCCGCGTGCCGATGCGGGCGCGGAAGCGGGTCTGCGGGAACTGCTGCTGGAGCCGGGCGAGTTCCTCGGCCTTGAGGTGGCTGACGAACATCGTGTGCAGCGGCAGCCGGGCGGCGCGCAGCCGGTCCATCCAGCCGATGACCTCCTCGACGGCGTCGGAGCCGTCGGTACGGTCCAGCGGCAGATGGATCGCGAAGCCCTCAAGACGGACGTTCTCTATGGCGGCGTGCAACTGCGGCAGGTCCTGCTCGCTCACCCCGTGCCGCTTCATCGAGGACATCACCTCGATGACCACGCGGGCCCCCACCAGGCCGTACACGCCGTCGACCGACGACACCGACCGGATCACCCGGTCCGGCAGCGGCACGGGCTCCTCGCCGCGCCGGTACGGCGTCAGCACCAGCAGGTCACCGCCGAAGAAGTCCTTGGTGCTCGCGGCCTCGTACGTCGTGCCGACCGCCAGGACGTCCGAGCCCAGCCGCGTGGCCTCCTCCGCCAGCCGCTCGTGGCCGAAGCCGTAGCCGTTGCCCTTGCAGACCGGGACGAGCCCCGGAAACTGCTCCTGCACGTGCTTGTGGTGCGCCCGCCAGCGCGCGGTGTCGACGTAGAGCGTGAGCGCCATGGCCGGACCTGGAACCTTTCTCGTGGCTGCGGTGTATCAGAGGTATGGAAGCTATGGAACCAAACGGCCGCGGCTCAGCGGCGCGACATGTAGATGTCGAGCGCCTTGTGGAGCAGCTTGTTGAGCGGGAAGTCCCACTCGCCGAGGTACTCGGCGGCCTCACCGCCCGTGCCCACCTTGAACTGGATCAGACCGAAGAGGTGGTCGGTCTCGTCCAGCGAGTCGGAGATGCCCCGCAGGTCGTAGACGGTGGCGCCGAGGGCGTAGGCGTCCCGCAGCATCCGCCACTGCATCGCGTTCGAGGGCCGGACCTCACGGCCGATGTTGTCGGAGGCGCCGTAGGAGTACCAGACGTGCCCGCCGACGACCAGCATCGTCGCCGCGGCCAGGTTCACCCCGTTGTGGCGGGCGAAGTACAGCCGCATCCGGTTGGGGTCCTCGGTGTTGAGGGCCGACCACATGCGCTGGAAGTACGACAGCGGGCGCGGCCGGAAGTGGTCGCGCACGGCGGTGATCTCGTACAGCCGCTGCCACTCCTCCAGGTCGTGGTAGCCGCCCTGGACGACCTCCACGCCCGCCTTCTCCGCCTTCTTGATGTTGCGGCGCCACAACTGGTTGAAGTTCTTGTGCACCTCTTCCAGCGACCGGTTCGCCAGCGGCACCTGGAAGACGTAGCGGGGCTGCACGTCGCCGAACCCGGCGCCGCCGTCCTCGCCCTGCTGCCAGCCCATCCGGCGCAGCTTGTCCGCCACCTCGAAGGCGCGCGGCTCGATGAAGTCGGCCTCGATGTCCCGCAGCCGCTTCACGTCCGGGTCCTGGATGCCCTTCTTGATGGACCCGGACTCCCAGCGCCGGATCACCACGGGCGGGCCCATCTTCACGGAGAACGCGCCCTGCTGCTTGAGGTGGGCCAGCATCGGCTGGATCCAGTCGTCCAGGTTCGGCGCGAACCAGTTGATGACCGGGCCCTCGGGAAGGTAGGCCAGATAGCGCTTGATCTTCGGGAGCTGCCGGTAGAGGACCAGGCCGACGCCGACCAGCTCGCCGGTGCGGTCGTCGAACCAGCCGAGGTTCTCGGAGCGCCACTCCGCCTTGACGTCCGCCCAGGCCGGGACCTGCATGTGGCTCGCCGCCGGCAGGCTCTGGATGTAGGCCAGATGCTGCTCGCGACTGATGGTCCTCAAGGTCAGGCTCATTCGGGGCGCTCCTCGGGCTGGTGTGTCCCCATGGGGTCAGGGGCTCCGGCTCTCGCGCCGAAGCCTACTGCGCCCAGGGAGCGCCCTGACTGGGCACACGGCACCTTTGCCCCGGGCCATGGCCTACCGGAGTACACCGGGGCGTTACGGGAGGACGGCGTCCGCGGGTCCCGGACGCCGCCGCGTCAGCCGACGACGCCGCCGAAGAGCCCGCCGTGTGCCATCCCGAGGAAGAAGCCGACGGCCGAGGCGCCGAGTCCCAGGATCAGGCCGAAGCGTTCGCGGGTCGTCTCCGAGACCCACTGCCCGTACGCGCCCGTCAAGATCCCCAGCAGGCCCGTCCAGGAGCTGAGGAGATGCAGGTCGTGGAACATCGCCGAGACGAAGGCCGTCACTCCGAGCACCAGCGTCACCGCGAGCAGGGTGTCCTGGAGCGGATGACGCCGGTCGTCCGTGGCGAACAGGGAGCCGGCGGTGTTGGGTCGCATTGCCTGTGCCATGGGGCACCTCCTGCGGAAGACGGCGCACTGTAGCGCCATACACACCCGATGTGTACAGATTGACTGCCTTCCCGGGTGGATTTCAACCGGAAGCGGTCGTGCGGGTAGGCTGTACCGTCTGCACCGGTGTCTGCCCACACCGAGTCGGCGACGCGTCAGGTACCCGTCCCGACCGACCTGGGAAACCGCCTACCGACCCCGATTGTCAGTGGCGGCCGATACCGTTGCGTACGCATCACAACCCTCCTGCCACGGAACGACCGTGGCCGCTGAGTCCAAAGGAGGTGGGTTCCACATGCGTCACTACGAGGTGATGGTCATCCTCGACCCCGACGTCGAGGAGCGCGCTGTCTCCCCGCTGATCGAGAACTTCCTTTCTGTCGTCCGTGACGGCGGCGGCAAGGTCGAGAAGATCGACACCTGGGGTCGTCGTCGTCTCGCGTACGAGATCAAGAAGAAGCCCGAGGGCATCTACTCGGTCATCGACCTTCAGGCCGAGCCTGCGGTCGTCAAGGAGCTCGACCGCCAGATGAACCTGAACGAGTCGGTCCTCCGGACCAAGGTCCTCCGTCCCGAGACCCACTGAGCTTCCGCTCAGCAGATCTCGGGTTTCGAGTAGCAGCACCAGCAGCCAGCAGCAAACCCGCCGAGAGGTTCCCCCATGGCAGGCGAGACCGTCATCACGGTCATCGGCAATCTTGTCGACGACCCCGAGCTGCGCTTCACCCCCTCCGGTGCGGCGGTCGCGAAGTTCCGTGTCGCGTCCACTCCCCGCACCTTCGACCGTCAGACCAATGAGTGGAAGGACGGCGAGAGCCTGTTCCTGACCTGCTCGGTCTGGCGTCAGGCGGCGGAGAACGTCGCGGAGTCGCTTCAGCGAGGTATGCGCGTCATCGTGCAGGGCCGCCTGAAGCAGCGGTCCTACGAGGACCGTGAGGGTGTCAAGCGCACGGTCTACGAGCTGGACGTCGACGAGGTCGGCCCCAGCCTGCGCAATGCCACGGCCAAGGTCACCAAGACCAGCGGTCGCGGCGGCCAGGGTGGCTACGGCGGCGGTGGCGGCCAGCAGCAGGGCGGCGGCTGGGGCGGCGGCCCCGGCGGTGGCCAGCAGGGCGGCGCTCCCGCCGACGACCCGTGGGCGACCGGCGCACCCGCCGGTGGCCAGCAGGGTGGCGGCGGTGGCTGGGGCGGCGGCTCCGGCGGCTCCGGTGGCGGCTACTCGGACGAGCCCCCCTTCTAGACCTTCGGGTCCCGGCCCCTGGAGGGCCGAGGGCGGGCCGTAACCCAAACTTCTTGATCACACAGGAGAAACACCATGGCGAAGCCGCCTGTGCGCAAGCCGAAGAAAAAGGTCTGCGCTTTCTGCAAGGACAAGGTCACGTACGTGGACTACAAGGACACGAACATGCTGCGGAAGTTCATTTCCGACCGCGGCAAGATCCGTGCCCGCCGCGTGACCGGCAACTGCACGCAGCACCAGCGTGACGTCGCCACGGCCGTCAAGAACAGCCGTGAGATGGCGCTGCTGCCCTACACGTCCACCGCGCGCTAAGGGAAGGGTGACCGAATCATGAAGATCATCCTCACCCACGAGGTCTCCGGCCTCGGTGCCGCGGGCGACGTCGTCGACGTCAAGGACGGTTACGCTCGCAACTACCTGATCCCGCGGAAGTTCGCTATCCGCTGGACCAAGGGTGGCGAGAAGGACGTCGAGCAGATCCGTCGTGCTCGCAAGATCCACGAGATCCAGACGATCGAGCAGGCCAACGCGGTGAAGGCGCAGCTCGAGGGCGTCAAGGTCCGCCTGGCCGTCCGCTCCGGCGACTCCGGCCGTCTCTTCGGTTCCGTCACCCCGGCCGACGTCGCCTCGGCGATCAAGGCTGCCGGTGGCCCCGAGGTCGACAAGCGCCGCATCGAGCTGGGCTCGCCGATCAAGAGCCTGGGCGCTCACGAGACGTCCGTGCGTCTGCACCCCGAGGTTGCCGCCAAGGTCAACATCGAGGTCGTCGCGGCCTGATCGCCGCACTCGGCTGGAACAGCTCAGAAGGGCCGCACCCTGTGAGGTGCGGCCCTTCTGCGTGCCCAGGCTCGGGCCGTCTTCTTGGCGGCGCTCGGGGGAGGTCCGGCCCGTGCTGGTCGAAGCCCGGCGGTGGTTTCACGTGAAACGCGGCGCCTGCCCGCGATCAGCGCGTGGCACCGGTCACCACCCAGCGGCCCGAGCGCGTGCGCACCCACAGGGTGAGCATCCGGACCGTCATCATCAGGTTCATCGCCAGCCAGAGCGCGGTGAGGCCACCGCCGAAGGTGGGCACGAGAAGCGCGACGGGCGCGAAGACCACCAGGGTGAGCAGCATGGCCCAGGCGAGATAGGGGCCGTCGCCCGCGCCCATCAGCACACCGTCCAGCACGAAGACCACCCCGCTGATGGGCTGGCAGACCGCTACGACGATCAGCGCGGGTAGCGCGGTGTCCTTCACCAGGGAGTCGCTGGTGAACAGCGGCAGGAAGAGGGGGCGCGTCAGGACGACCAGGACCCCGAGGACGACCCCCGCCGCGACACCCCACTGCACCATGCGGCGGCACACATCGCGGGCGCCCTGGGCGTCATCGGCGCCGAGATAGCGGCCGATGATGGCCTGTCCGGCGATGGCGATCGCGTCCAGGGCGAACGCCAGCAGGCTCCACAGCGACAGGATGATCTGGTGCGCCGCGATATCGGCGTCCCCGAGGCGGGCGGCGACGGCCGTCGCGATCATGAGGATCGCCCGCAGGGAGAGCGTGCGGACCAGCAGCGGCACCCCGGCCTGGGCTGATGCCCTGATACCGGCGAGGTCGGGGCGCAGCGCGGCCCCGTGCCTGCGGGCGCCGCGGACGACGACGAGGAGATACACCGCGGCCATCCCGCACTGGGCGATGACGGTGCCCCACGCCGAGCCCGCGATGCCCAGGCCGATGCCGTAGACGAGGACCACGTTGAGGGCGGCGTTGGTGACGAAGCCCGCGATGGCGACGTACAGGGGCGTCCTGGTGTCCTGGAGTCCGCGCAGGACACCGGTGGCGGCGAGGACGACGAGCATGGCCGGGATGCCGAGGGAGGAGACCCTGAGGTAGGTGGTGGCGTACGGGGCCGCGGTGTCGGAGGCGCCGAAGAGGTCGACGAGCGCCGGCGCGGTAGGCAGGACGACGGCGATGACCGTGGCACCGAGCAGCAGGGCGAGCCAGATGCCGTCCATGCCCTGGCGGATCGCGGCCTGGAGGTCGCCCGCGCCTACCCGTCGGGCGACGGCGGCGGTGGTGGCGTAGGCGAGGAAGACGAAGACGCTCACGGCGGTGGTGAGGAGGGCGGAGGCGACGCCGAGTCCGGCGAGTTGGGCGGTGCCGAGATGGCCCACGATGGCGCTGTCGGCCAGGACGAACAGGGGCTCGGCGACCAGTGCGCCGAAGGCCGGAACGGCCAGCGCGACGATCTCTCGGTCGTGCTGTCGCCGTGCGGCGCGGGGGGTCGCGGGAGCCTGTGTCATGAGCACCAATCTAATCTTCCACAGGTAAGAGATGCAAAGCCTATACGACCCTTACTGCTGGTCTCGCGCTGTGCACTCCCGCACACACTCCGGAAGGATCTTGAGCCGACCGGGGAAGTTTTTCTTCTGCACAGCCGGTGGACGGGATAACGGCAGGTCAGAGCAGGTCTTTGCGGAAGGGGCGGAGCTTGTTCACAGGGCTGTCCACCGGGTCGTGCACAGGTTTCGCCGAGTTCTCCACAGCATCCGGGTCGTCGTCCACATGGCCTGTGGATAACCAGATTGGCTGACGGTGCCCGGGGGCCTACGGTTGTCCGGCGCCCGCTCCGTCTGTCGGCAGCTAAACCATCACAAAACCGACGCGTCACAAGTGGAGTTGGGCTTCTCGGATTGTCGGTGCCGTGCCGTAGAAATGAGGGGCACGGCGAGGTCCGCTCGGCGGACGGGAGGAGGTGGCTCGGTGAGTATTTCCGAGCCCTTGGACGACCCGTGGGCCGACAGCGGCCCCAGTGATCGTCTGCCCGCGTCCCGTCGCCGCAGCGACGGAGGGCGGGGTCGCGACGAGCAGCACGACCGCGGCCCGGACAGCCCCGCGTGGGACGGCGGAGGTTCGTCCTTCGAGCGGGTGCCGCCCCAGGACCTCAACGCCGAGCAGTCCGTCCTCGGCGGAATGCTCCTGTCCAAGGACGCCATCGCGGACGTCGTGGAGATCCTCAAGGGCCATGACTTCTACAAGCCCTCGCACGAGACGATCTTCCAGTCGATCCTCGACGTCTACGCCCGGGGCGAACCGGCCGACCCGATCACCATCGCCGCCGAACTGACCAAGCGCGGTGAGATCAACAAGGTCGGCGGTGCGGCCTATCTGCACTCGCTGGTCCAGACGGTACCGACGGCGGCGAACGCCGAGTTCTACGCCGAGATCGTGCACGAGCGCGCGGTCCTGCGTCGACTGGTCGAGGCCGGAACCCGTATCACCCAGATGGGATACGCGGCCGACGACGACGTCGACGAGATCGTCAACCGCGCCCAGGCAGAGATCTACGCGGTCACCGAGCAGCGCACCAGCGAGGACTATCTGCCGCTCGGCGACATCATGGAAGGCGCCCTCGACGAGATCGAGGCGATCGGCTCCCGCAGCGGCGAGATGACGGGCGTGCCCACCGGGTTCACCGACTTCGACTCCCTCACCAACGGGCTGCACCCCGGGCAGATGATCGTCATCGCCGCGCGTCCGGCGATGGGCAAGTCGACGCTCGCGCTCGACTTCGCCCGCGCGGCGTCCATCAAGAACAACCTGCCCAGCGTCATCTTCTCGCTGGAGATGGGCCGTAACGAGATCGCCATGCGCCTGCTGTCGGCCGAGGCCCGGGTCGCGCTGCACCACATGCGCTCCGGCACCATGACCGACGAGGACTGGACCCGCCTGGCACGCCGGATGCCGGACGTGTCCGCGGCGCCGCTCTACATCGACGACTCGCCCAACCTGTCGATGATGGAGATCCGGGCCAAGTGCCGTCGGCTCAAGCAGCGCAACGATCTCCGGCTGGTGGTCATCGACTACCTCCAGCTCATGCAGTCGGGTGGTTCCAAACGCGCCGAGAGCCGTCAGCAGGAGGTCTCGGACATGTCCCGGAACCTCAAGCTGCTCGCCAAGGAGCTGGAGCTTCCGGTCATCGCCCTCTCCCAGTTGAACCGTGGCCCGGAGCAGCGCACCGACAAGAAGCCGATGGTCTCCGACCTGCGCGAATCCGGCTCCATCGAGCAGGACGCCGACATGGTGATCCTCCTGCACCGCGAGGATGCCTACGAGAAGGAGTCACCACGCGCCGGTGAGGCAGACCTGATCGTGGCCAAGCACCGAAACGGCCCCACGGCGACCATCACGGTCGCCTTCCAGGGCCACTACTCGCGGTTCGTGGACATGGCACAGACCTGATCCGCGCAGGCGGTATGTCGGGCGGGCGGACCTCGGGTTCCGCTGTCAGCCCCGCGGCGGACCCGCCTCAATGCGGCGCAGCACCGGAGCCAGGCGAGGGGCTCCCAAATGCGCTCGACGTGCGGGTGTTCGGCGGGGTGGACTGACGGCATGACGACTTCTCAGGGAGATCTGCTTCCCAGTACTCGACGGGCGTTGCTGCACCGGATCGCCGTGGCTCAGTCCGAGGGGCGGGCGCCGTCGCTGGTCGCGGCGGTTGCTCGGGGTGGGCGGGTGGTCTGGCACGGGGCGCGCAGCTCGGTGGACGGGCATGGGCCGGACGAGAACGTGCAGTACCGGATCGGTTCGATCACCAAGACGTTCACCGCCGTGCTGGTGCTCCGGCTACGGGACGAGGGACTGCTCGATCTCGCGGACCCGTTGGAGAAGCACCTGCCCGGGACCAGCGCGGGCACGGTCACGATCGCCCAGTTGCTCGCGCACAGCGGTGGGCTCGCGGCCGAGTCGCCCGGGCCGTGGTGGGAACGTACGCCTGGATCCCTGCGGCCGGAGCTTGCCGACGTGCTCGGTGAGCAGCCCTTCCGGCACCCCGTGGGCCGTCGGTTCCACTACTCGAACCCTGGCTACACCCTGCTGGGCGCGCTGGTCGAGCAGGTGCGGGGCGCCGCGTGGGCGGACGTACTTCGGCGGGAAGTGCTCGAACCCCTGGGGCTGGGCCGTACGAGCGTACGGCCGCAGTCTCCCCACGCGGGCGGCTGGGCGGTGCACCCCTGGGCGGATGTGCTGGTGCCGGAGCCCACCGAGGATCTGGGACGGATGGCCGCCGCCGGTCAGCTCTGGTCGACCACCGCTGACCTGGCGCGCTTCGCCGTCTTCCTGATGCACGGGGACGACCGGGTGCTCAGCGAGGAGAGCGTCCGGGAGATGCGTGCACCGGCCGCGGCGGTCGAGGCGGCGGATGTGGCGGACGGTTACTCCTATGGGCTCGGTCTGGAGGTCCGGCACCAGGACGGGCGGTTGCTCGTGGGGCATTCGGGTTCGCTGCCGGGCTTCCTGGCCAACCTGGTCTTCGCCGTGGAGGACGACGTGGCGGCGGTGGTCCTGACGAACTGCACCTCAGGGCCGGTGGCATCGGCGGTCGGTGCGGACCTCGTACGGATCGTCGCCGAGGCTGAGCCACGGATCCCGGAGCCCTGGCGGCCCCTGCGGGAGGTGGAACCGGCCACGCTGGAGCTGGCGGGGCAGTGGTACTGGGGGACGTATGCCTTCGGGCTGCGGGTGACGGCCGATGGGCTGATCTCGCTGGAGCCGTTGTCCGGTACGGGTCGCCGCTCGCGGTTCCGGGCGAACGGTGATGGCACCTGGACGGGACTGGAGGGCTACTACGCCGGTGAGCTGCTCCGGGCCGTCCAGCGGGCGGACGGAACCGTGAGCCATCTAGACCTGGGGTCGTTCGTGTTCACCCGCCAGCCCTACGACGAGGAGGCGCCGGTGCCGGGCGGTGTGGATCCTGATGGCTGGCGCGGGATCGGCTGAAGCTGGGGTTCCGTCGGCTTGGCCGCGAGTGAGGGGCGTCCTGTTTCACGTGAAACAGGACGCCCTCTGCCGTCAGAGCGGGAGCTTGAAGCCGGTGTGCGATGCCTCGAAGCCGAGTCGGTCGTAGAAACGGTGGGCGTCCGTGCGGGAGTTGTCGGAGGTTAGCTGCACCAACTGGCAGTCCTGCCGACGGGATTCGTCGATGGCCCACTCGATGAGCTGGGCGCCCAGACCGTTGCCGCGCTCGTCGGCGTGGACGCGGACGCCCTCGATGATCGATCTGGTGGAACCGCGGCGTGACAGCCCCGGAATGACCGTGAGCTGGAGTGTGCCGACGACGCGGCCCTCGCGGACGGCGACGACCAGATGCTGGTTCGGGTCGGCGCTGAGACGGTCCAGCGCGGCCCGGTAGGGGGTCAGATCGTCCGGGGACTCGCGCTGGGCGCCCAGCGGGTCGTCGGCGAGCATGTCGACGATCGCGGCCAGGTCGTCGGCGGCTGCGGCGCGTATCTCAAGATCTCCCATGCGTGGAACCCTAGGCGGGCACGTTCAGGGACTCCACGACGCGGACAAGAGGGGCGAGTTCGGGGTTCGTGGCGGCTTCGTCCAGGGCCTCGCGCAGGGCGGCGTCATTGGTGGGCCGCGCCTCGTCCAGCAGCTTCAGACCGGCCTCCGTGACATCGGTGTAGATGCCGCGGCGGTCGGTGGGGCAGAGATAGCGCTCCAGCAGGCCGCGGTCCTCAAGGCGGGTGACGAGGCGGGTCGTGGCGCTCTGGCTGAGGACGACCGCGTCCGCGACCTGCTTCATCTGGAGATGGCCGCCGTCGCCGTTGTGCTGTCGGCTGAGGACGTTGAGCAGGGAGTACTCGCGCGCGCTCAGTCCGTGGTGGGTCTGCAGGGCGCGCTCGATACGCGCCTCGATCCTGCCGTGCAGCAGGGAGAGGGTGCACCAGCCCTGGGCGAGGGCGGTGAGCGCGGGGTCCGTCGCTGTCATTGACGTCTTCCTTCGTCCCGGAGCGGCTGCGTTCAAGGATAGAGCAGTGTCGCAATAGACCGCCGTTGCGTATAGCCCGCGTCTGCAAGTATTGTGTTCACCTGTAAAGCGCTCATGCAATCACCTGGGAAGGTACCCCTCCATGCCTCTCGCGCTTCTGGCCCTCGCGATCGGGGCCTTCGGCATCGGTACGACCGAATTCGTGATCATGGGTCTGTTGCCCGATGTCGCGAGCGACTTCGGGGTCTCCATCCCCACGGCCGGGTTCCTGGTCACCGGCT
Organism: Streptomyces flavalbus; assembly: GCF_042674625.1. Lineage (NCBI taxonomy): Bacteria > Bacillati > Actinomycetota > Actinomycetes > Kitasatosporales > Streptomycetaceae > Streptomyces > Streptomyces flavalbus. The sequence goes on along the minus strand of NZ_JBHTEB010000001.1, from coordinate 4,027,855 downwards.
ACGCGCTCGGCGTGATGTTCGGTGCCCCGCTGATGACCGTGCTCGGCACCAAGGTCTCCCGCAAGCGGATGCTGATGCTGCTGATGGGGCTGTTCATCGTCGGCAACCTGCTCTCCGCCGTCGCCCCGGCCTTCGCGGTCATGCTGATCGGCCGCGTGGTCGCCTCCCTCGCCCACGGCGCCTTCTTCGGTATCGGCTCGGTCGTGGCGGCCGAACTCGTATCCCCCGACAAGAAGGCCGGAGCCATCGCGATGATGTTCACCGGGCTGACCGTCGCCAACGTCGTGGGCGTTCCCCTGGGCACACTCGTCGGGCAGTCCGTCGGCTGGCGCGTCACCTTCGGCATCGTCGCCGGGCTCGGCGTACTCGGCCTGCTCGGCGTCGCCCGGCTCGTCCCCGACCTGCCCAAGGCGGAAGGGGTGCGGTTGCGCCATGAGGTGGCAGCCCTCCGGAACGTCCAGGTCCTGCTCGCCATGGCGATGACCGTGCTCGGCTTCGGCGGGGTCTTCGCGGCCATCACCTACATCGCGCCGATGATGACCGACGTCGCCGGGTTCGCCGACTCCTCCGTCACCTGGCTGCTGGTCCTCTTCGGGCTCGGCATGGTCGGCGGCAACCTCGTCGGCGGCAGGTTCGCCGACCGCGCCCTGATGCCCATGCTCTACGTCTCCCTGGGCGCTCTCGCCGTCGTCCTCGCGCTGTTCACGCTCACGGCGCACCACAAGGCCCTCGCGGCCGTCTCCATCGCCCTGGTCGGCGCGCTGGGCTTCGCCACCGTCCCGCCGCTCCAGAAGCGGGTCCTGGACCAGGCGCACGGCGCCCCGACCCTGGCCTCCGCCCTGAACATCGGCGCCTTCAACCTCGGCAACGCCCTGGCCGCCTGGCTCGGCGGGCTGGTGATCTCGGGCGGTCTCGGCTACACCGCCCCCAACTGGGTGGGCGCGCTGCTGGCCGCCGCCGCACTGGGCCTCGCGGTCCTGTCGACCGTCCTGGAACGCCGGGACGGCACCGTCCCCAGCACCGTCGTCGCGGCGGGCGTCGGCGCCGCCGAGCAGCGGACGGCGGTCCGTCACTGACCGAGGGACAGCGGCCTCCGCCCACGTCCCTCACAGGCACGCGCACAGCCCAGAAGAACGCCGGTTCCCGACTCCGGGGACCGGCGTCTCTGTTGGCCGGGTCGCTCAGCCCGCGGCCACCGTGAGCGGAGCGAAGCGTCGGGTCCAGTCCCCGGGCAGCTCGGTCATGCCGTACGTCATGACCGAGTTGAAGGCGATGGACGCGAGGCCGTGCTCCTTCACCCAGGCGAGCAGTTCCTCGTGCCGTACGTCGATGTCGGTGCGCAGTGGTCGGTCGGTGTGGGCGGCGAGCGAGGCGATGAGGGCCTTCGCTGTCTCCGTGTCCCGGCCGATCAGCGGGCCCACCACATGGGTGTCCATGTTGGGCCAGGCGGCGGCATAGCCGATGATCTCGCCGCCCGCCACGGCCACCCGTACCCGGTCGGCGAAGGCGGGCAGCCGGGTGATGAGGTGGGTGCGATCCGTGCCGAACGCCTGGGCGTCCAGCCGCAGGATCGCCGTGAGGTCCTCGGCGGTGGCGGGGCGGGTGGCGACCTCGGGTTCCGGCCCGCCGGGGACGAAACGACCGCGCACCATCTCCGCCCGGCCGGTGGCCTTGAACCCTAGTTCCTCGTAGAGCGGGCGGCCGTGCGAGGTGGCGTGCAGGGTCAGGGGAGTCGTGCTCATCGTGGAGAGGACATGGCGCATCAGCCGACGGCCGACGCCTCGGCGGGCATGACGCTCAGCGACGAGAACCATGCCGATGGCACCCAGCTCCGGGCGGTCCGGGACTCCGTACTCCGTGACCACACAAGCGCTGACGAGGCCGCCCTCGGGGTCGTCGATGCCATATCCCTTTCCGGCCGTCAGGAGGAATCCCCATTTGTGTTCCTCACGCGGCCACCCCCGGTCCTCGGACAAGTCGGCGCAGGCGGGGAGATCGCGAAGCGTCAGTCGGCGGATGGGGAGAGCGGCGAGGGGAGGAGTAGGCACGCAGGTCAGGCTGTCAACGTCTGCCGGTGGCGTCCACCTGTTTCGGAAGAGATGTACGCGCTTTTGGTCAAGCGCAGACTGAGTGCCCAGCGTTCGGGCAGGTACGGGGTGTTTCACGTGAAACATCAGAATCGGCGCGGCACTCCCGGAAATTGCTGAATTGATCGTTCGCTCCGTGGCCAATACCGCTCCAGAGAGAGGGACTTGTGTGCGCGGCAGTGGCCTGTAGGGTCGACTCCCGCTCCCGAGGGAATGGGTCGATGTTCGAGGCGAGGCAGACCATGGACGCTCCGACCACCATGTCGGCCGACGACGGCGCTTCCGACGGAAGCGGCTGGTTCGCACCGAGGGACGCCTCCCCGGACGCCGTCCTCGTCCGCCGGACCATGAACGAGATAGCTCCGGTGGCCGACAAGGTCACCTCGTACTTCTACGCGCTGCTCTTCGTACGCCACCCGGAACTGCGGCCGTTGTTCCCGGCCGCGATGGACACCCAGCGGGACCGGCTCTTCAGGGCACTGCTCACCGCCGCCGAGCACATCGACCACCCCACGGTCCTGGTGCCCTATCTGAAGAACCTGGGCCAGGGGCACCGCAAGTACGGCACCCGGTCCGAGCACTATCCGGCGGTGGGTGAGTGCCTCATCGGGGCGCTGAGCCAGTATGCGGACGCCGTCTGGGACGAGCGGACCGAGGCCGCCTGGATCCGCGCCTACACGACGATCTCGCAGGTGATGATCGACGCCGCGGCGGTCGACGAACTGAGGGCTCCTGCCTGGTGGCACGCGGAGGTCGTGGCCCACGACCTCAGGACGTCGGACGTCGCGGTCGTCACCGTCCGCCCCGACCAGCCCTACCCCTTTCTGGCCGGGCAGTACACCAGTGTGGAGACCCCCTGGTGGCCACGCGTCTGGCGGCACTACTCCTTCGCCTCGGCGCCCCGCCCGGACGGACTGCTCACGTTCCATGTGAAGGCGGTCCCCGCGGGCTGGGTCTCCCACGCCCTGGTGCACCGGGCGCGCCCCGGCGACATCATCCGCCTGGGCCCGCCCACCGGGTCGATGACCGTGGACCACACCACCAGCAGTGGACTGCTCTGCCTCGGCGGCGGCACCGGCATAGCCCCCATCAAGGCGCTGATCGAGGACATCGCCGAGCACGGCAGGCGCCGACCGGTCGAGGTCTTCTACGGCGCCCGCACCGACCACGACCTCTATGACATCGACACGATGCTCCGGCTCCAGCGGGCGCACCCCTGGCTCGCGGTCCGCCCGGTCGTCGAGCAGCAGGCGCAGGCCCAGCTCCCGGACGCCCTGCGCGGCTACGGCCCCTGGAACGAGTACGACGCCTACCTCTCCGGCCCGCCCGGGATGATCCGCAGCGGTGTGCACGCCGTGCTGGCGGCCGGAATCCCGGCCGAGCGCATACGGCATGACGCGGTCGAGGAACTCATGGCCCCGACGAGCTGACGGTCACCCCAGGTCAGGCGCGTGCATCGCTCGTACGCCCTCGATATTGCCGTCCAGGTAGTGCCGGAGCGACAGCGGCACGAGATGGACGGAGGCGATGCCGACGCGGGTGAAGGGCACGCGCACGATCTCGTACTCGCCCAGCGGCTCCTCCACCTCGGGGCCATGGCGCAGGGCCGGGTCCATGGACTCCAGTCGGCAGACGAAGAAGTGCTGCACCTTCACGCCGGTCGCGCCGCCGTCCTCGCCGATGTGCTCGACCGTGTCCACGAAGCAGGGGACCACATCGGTGATCTTGGCGCCGAGTTCCTCGTACACCTCGCGGTGCAGGGCGTCGACGACGGTGGTGTCCCCCGGCTCGACCCCGCCCCCGGGAGTGACCCAGTAAGGATCCACGCCGGGCTTGGTGCGCTTGATCAGGATCAGGTCGCCGCCATCCAGAAGAACGGCGCGGGCGGTGCGCTTGACCACGGGTCGGACGGTCATGGAAGAAATGTGGCCCGCATGGTTCCACGTGAAACATCGCGAAAGGTCACCAGCCGAGCCCGGAAAGTGAGCTTCCCCGGCCACCATGAACGCTTGTCTCAGCACCAGTCGGCGGCGGCCCGCTGAAGCCACTCATGGGCCCGAGCGATATGCGGCATGGCCAGGGTGCCCGTGCGCACGACCAGGAAGTACGTACGCAGCGGCGGCACCGCGGGCTCATGCAGGGCGATCACGTCACCGCGCTCCAGGGCGGACGCGCACAGATAGCGGGGCAGCACCGCGAGCCCGGCACCCGCGCTCGCACAGGCGAGCACCGCCCGCAGATCGGGCACGATGACGGTTCCGGACGCGGAGGGGCGCGAGTCGAAGACAGAGGCCCAGTAACGGGAGATGAAGGGCAGCGACTCATGCACCTCGACGACCGGGACGTGCTCCAGGGCGAGGGCACCCCTACCGCGCAGGGCTCCGGGGCCGATCTCCTTGGACCAGCGGGGCGCGGCGACCAGGACGTGCTCCTCGTCGCAGAGCGCGGTCGCCGTGAGCAGGGCGCCACGCGGCTGGGTCGTACTGATGGCCAGGTCGTGGTGTCCGGCGGACAGTCCCTCCAGTGCCTCGTCGGCGTTGCCGAACGAGACCCGCAGGGCGAAACCCTGTCCGTCCTCGCCGGTCAGTCCCACCAGCGAGGGCAGCGCCCGTTCGGCGGTGAACTCCGGCGGCCCGGCCAGATGCAGGGTCCGTAAGGAGGAGTCGTCGTCGAGCCCGGTCTCGGTGATCTCCACCAGGGCGTCGAGGTGCGGTGCCGCCTTGTGGGCGAGTTCGTCGCCGATGGTCGTCGGGGTGACGCCCCGCGCCTGCCGCAGGAACAGGGGACGGCCGAGCTGTCGTTCCAGCGTGCGGATCTGCGAGGTGACAGCGGGCTGGGACAGGCCCAGCAGGGCGGCGGCGCGGGTGAAGGAACCGGCCCGGTGCACGGTGACGAACGTGCGCAGCAAGGCCAGATCCATGGCGCGCCCACCCCTTCTCGGGCCCTGCTCGAGCTTCGGGCAGGGCCCCAACGATAAATAAGTCGATAGCCCTCTGCCGCTACTGTGATTGGACACTGACACAGAGTCAACTAGCCTTGTACGCGCGGTTCTTCGCGCGCAGAACCGAAGACGGTCCGAGCCACGAGGGGGGAGGCTCGGACCGTCCGTTCTCCGTACCCGCGCCCACGGCGGACGTTCAGGCAGCGCTCACCCCGCCGACGCCTCCAGCGCCCGCAGCACGTCGGCCACGAGATCCCCGGGATCCTCGGCGCCGACCGACAGCCGGATGAAGCCCTCCGGCACCGCGTCCCCGCCCCAGCGACCGCGCCGCTCGGCCGTGGACCGTACGCCACCGAAGCTCGTCGCGTCGTCCACCAGCCGCAGCGCGTCCAGGAAACGGTCCGCACGCGCGCGCGAGGGCAGCGTGAACGACACCACACAGCCGTAGCCCCGCATCTGCTGCGAGGCGATCTTGTGCGAAGGGTCGGTCGGCAGCCCCGGGTAGCGCACGTCGAGCTGCTCGGGCCAGTCGCGCAGCGCCTCCGCCACGGTGAGGGCGGTGGCGTTCTGCCGTTCCACACGCAGCCCGAGCGTGGCGATCGACCGGTGCGCGAGCCATGCCTCCATAGGCCCGGGGATCGCCCCGACGATCTTGCGCCAGCGGCGTACGGCGGCCATGACCTCGGCGTCGCGGCCGGTGACGTACCCCAGGAGGATGTCCCCGTGCCCGGTGAGCTGCTTGGTGCCGCTGGCCACGGAGAAGTCGGCGCCCAGTTCCAGCGGGCGCTGCCCGAGCGGCGTCGCCAGCGTGTTGTCGACGGCGACCAAGGCGCCCCGCGCGTGTGCCGCACCGACGAGCCTGCGCACGTCGCACACGTCGAGCCCGGGGTTCGACGGCGTCTCGATCCACAGCAGCCGCGCGCCGTCGAGGACGTCGAGCTGGGCGTCACCGCCGGTCGGCGCGGTGCGCACCTCGATGCCGTACGCCTCCAACTGCGCCCGCACCAGCGGCAGCACCTGGTAGCCGTCGCTGGGCAGCACGACCGCGTCCCCGGCGCGCAGTTGGGAGAAGAGCACGGACGAGATGGCGGCCATGCCGGAAGCGAACGCCAGCGTCTCCACGCCGTCCGTGCCCGGCGCCTCCAGCTCGCCGATCGCCCGCTCCAGATGGGTCCAGGTCGGGTTCTCGTCCCGGCCGTAGGTGTACGGGCCCGTCGGGTCGCCCGGCAGATGGAAGTGCGCGGCGAACACCGGCCCGGGGAGGGTCGGCTCGTGCTTCACCGGCTGCGGCAGCCCCGCCCGTACCGCGCGCGTGCTCTCACCGGTGGCGGTCGCCGCACCGGACAGGGCCTCACGCGCGCGTGCGCCGTCCTCGTGCTGCCGCCCCGTACCGCTGTTCGCCTCGCTCATGCCGCGCGTCCCTCCACTTGCTCACGTACCGCGGCGAGCAGACCCGTGCTCGCCGCCTCCACCATCTCAAGACACTCCACGAAGCCGTCCGCGCCCCCGTAGTACGGATCCGGTACGTCGAGGTCGTCGACACCCACGGCGGGGTCGTACGAGCGCAGCAGCCGCACCTTGGCGGCGTCCTGCTCGGTGGGCGCGAGGCGGCGCAGGGCGCGCAGATGGCCGGAGTCGAGCGCGACGACGAGGTCGAGCCGGGCGAACCAGGCCGCCTGGAACTGCCGCGCCGTGTGCTCGGCGGCGTACCCGTGCTCCTGAAGTACGGCCGCCGCGCGCGGGTCGGCGCCCTCGCCCTCGTGCCAGCCGCCCGTACCGGCGCTGTCGGCCTCGACCAGTTCGTCGAGCCCGGCCTCCGCCACGCGCGCCCGGAAGACGGACTCGGCCATCGGGGAGCGGCAGATGTTGCCGGTGCAGACGAAACAGACACGGTAGGTCATGTGCTCAGTCCCCGTCGGGCAGGACGACGTTCAGCGCCCAGGAGACGATCGAGATGATCAGGCCACCCAGTACGGCGGTCCAGAAGCCCTCCACGTGGAAGCTCAGGTCGAGCTTGTCCGCCAGCCACGAGGTGAGCAGCAGCATCAGGGCGTTCACGACCAGGGTGAACAGGCCGAGCGTCAGGATGAGCAGGGGCAGGCTCAACAGCTTCACGACCGGCTTGACCAGGAAGTTCACCAGGCCGAAGATCAGCGCGACCAGCAGCAGGGTGCCGATCTTCTTGCCGGTGCTGTCACCGGTCAGGGTGATCTTGCCGACCAGCCACACGGCCACCGCCAGGGCGCCCGCGTTGGCGATCGTCTTGACTAGGAAATTCATCATGTGTCTGATCGTGGCAGACGAGATCGGCTACGAGCACGGGTGCGAGGGCGACGAAGCGATGAAGGCTTTCCGGCTGGACGAACTGGAGGCGGAACGCGCCGCCAACGAGGGGGCTTACCTTCAGTTCCTGCGGGAGCGGAACATGTCGGTCGGGCTGTACGCGCTGGACGCGGGCGAGCCGGACCCGCAGAAGCCGCACAACCAGGACGAGGTGTACTTCGTCGTCAGCGGGCGCGCCGCGATCACGGTCGGCATGGAGACCACGCAGGTGGCGCGCGGCAGCGTGGTGTACGTCCCGGCCGGGGTCGCCCACAAGTTCCACCACATCAGCGAGGACCTGAGGGTCCTGGTGGTGTTCTCACCGCCCGAGGGATGAGCCGCGCTCTCCGGGTTCCCTAGGGGTTCGGTCAGGGGAGGACAAGGGGTGCGGGGCGCCCGCTGGGCCCCTCGGCGCCCTAGCATCGAAGCAGGACATCGAAAAGGGTCGGCCCCAAGAAGCGTCGGCCCTCGACAGCCCCCGGCAACTGCGACGGGCGGAGAGACAGGACGAAGGCAATGCGAGAGATCTTCGCGGGACTTCCGTGGTGGGTGAAGTGGATCGCGGTGCCGGTCATCGCCCTGGTCGTGTTCGGCGGCCTGATAGCCAGCGTCATCGGCTTCGTGATCGGCCTGCTGTTCAAGGTGCTGGTCTTCGTGGCCCTGGTCGGCGGACTCATCTACGTCGTACGCAAGTTCACCTCCAGCTCCTCCTCACGCGGCGACTGGTGACCGGTTTCGGCGACGCGTGAGCGGTGCGGCGGTCGGCCCGGGGTTGAAACGGGTGGACCGGGTCGGGCGGCTGGTGCGCGGCGGCACGGGCAGGGTGACGGGTAACAGGATGCGCGGGTTCCCTCGGGCGGGGGAAGTTTCCCGCGCAGGCCGTCTGAGAGCGGCAATCGACGGTTAGAGTCCAGAACTCGTCGCGGGGAAGGACCCCGCGAGCGGCGCACACCTCCTCCCGTGTTCCCCGCACGGACAGCCCCCTCGCGCTCCGGGAGTGACTCTTGCCCACGGTTGACACCGCCCCAGCCGACCCAGAAACCCACGCACCCGCCGCGGCCACCCTGACGACCGCCCTCCCCACGCCGGGCCCACGCTTCAGGCCACCCGAGCAGCCCTCGCCACCAGCGACCGCGGCAGCGGCCGTACGAGCCGCCCCCGGCCCAAGGCGCCGGGCCGCCGCACCCGCGCCGGTGGCCCCGACGTGCTCCTCCGCGCAGCGGCCCTCCGAGCCGCCCCCGTCTCCGCACGCCACCACCCTCATCGGTTCCGTGCAGCGCGCCATGCGCCTGCTGGAGTGCGTCGCCGGGCACGAACACGGCGCCCCCGCCAAGCAACTGGCCCGTGAGACCGGCCTCGCCCTCCCCACGGCCTACCACCTGCTGCGCACCCTCGCCCACGAGGGCTATCTACGCCGGGAGCAGGGGCTGTACTTCCTCGGAGAGGCCGCCGAGCGGCTGAGCAGCGTCGGAGCCCAGCAGAAACGTCGCAGCACGATCGTTGACGCCCTCGCGCGCTGGCGGGACGCCATCGGCGTACCCGTCTACTACGCGCTCTACCGCGAGGGCGAGATCGACGTCAGATGCGTCTCCGACACCCCGGGCAACCCGGCGGTGGAGGAGTGGGCCGACTTCCGGGAGACCGGACACGCGCACGCCATCGGGCAGTGCCTCCTGTCCCAACTGGACGACGGCGCCCGCCGCGACCACCTCGACCGCTACCCCGTGCAGCCGATCACCCCGTACACGGTCCGCGACAACCACGGCCTGCTACGACGGCTGGAACGGAACCAGAGCATGGAGCCGGTGGTCGAGCGGCAGGAGTACGCGCTCGGAACGGTCTGCGCGGCGATCCCCCTGACCGTGGGCACCACCGCCGCGACGATGGCGATCTCCCTCCCGGCCCACCAGGCCGACCGGCTGCTCCCCGCGGTCCGGCAGTTGCAGGACGAGATCGGACAGTTTCTCGGCTCACTTGCGATCTCTATCAGTATCTGAAAACTCACTCCTTGTGATCTGATGCACACATTCAGCAAGATTCCAACAGTGTTCAGGGTTCATTCCCGGCCAGTCGACGGCAAATGACGGGGTAGGCGATGCGCGAGTCCGTACAGGCGGTACAGGCAGAGGTCATGATGAGCTTTCTCGTCTCCGAGGAGCTCTCCTTCCGCATCCCGGTGGAGCTGCGCTACGAGACCTGTGATCCCTATGCCGTGCGGCTGACCTTCCATCTGCCCGGGGACGCACCCGTGACCTGGGCGTTCGGGCGTGAGCTGCTGATCGACGGGGTCGGTCGGCCGTGCGGCGAGGGCGATGTGCGGGTCACACCGGTCGAACCCGAGGCGCTGGGCGAGGTCCTGATCCGGCTCCAGGTCGGCGCCGACCAAGCGCTGTTCCGGTCGTCGTCGGCACCGCTCGTGGCGTTCCTCGACCGCACCGACAGGCTGGTGCCGTTGGGCCAGGAGGGCGTGCTCGGCGACTTCGACGCCCACCTCGACGAGGCCCTCGACCGCATCCTCGCGGACCAGGGCGCTGGGTGAAGCGTTACTCCAGACAGGTGGCGTAACGCTTCACCTGCGGATGCGGATGCGGATGAGGGCGGGCGAGGGCGCGCTTCTCGCTCCGACTCGCCGGGTCAGCGCCTCCGGCGACGCCCCCGGCCGCCAGATGCCGCAGCCGGGCGGGCCCCGGTCGGTGCGGCGTCCTGGCCCTGCCGGGGTCCGGGCCGGTCGGCCGAGACCACGAGCGCCGCCAGCGCCGTGGTGACCGGCACCGACGCCACCAGGCCGATCGAGCCCACCAGTGTGCGCACGATCTCCTCAGCGACCAGTTCGCTGTTGGCGACCGCCCCCACGCTGCTCTGCGCGATGGAGAAGAGCAGCAGCAGCGGCAGCGCGGCACCGGCGTACGCGAGGACGAGGGTGTTAACGACGGACGCGATGTGGTCGCGGCCGATGCGGATGCCCGCGCGGTACAGGCCGCGCCAGCCCATCGTCGGGTTCGCCTCGTGCAACTCCCACACGGCGGAGGTCTGTGTGACGGTCACGTCGTCCAGGACGCCGAGCGAGCCGATGATGATACCGGCGAGCAGCAGACCGCTCATGTCGATCGTCGGGTACAGGCCGTGGATGAGGCCGGTGTTGTCGTCGGTGTTGCCGGTGAGCGCGGCCCAGTCGATGAACAGCGAGCCGAGGACGCCGATCAGCAGCAGCGAGACCAGGGTGCCGAGTACCGCGACCGATGTACGGGCTGACAGACCGTGGCACAGGTACAGGGCCATCAGCATGATGGCGCTCGCCCCGATGACCGCCACGAGCAACGGGTTCGAGCCCTGGAGGATCGCGGGCAGGATGAAGAAGTTCAGCACCAGGAAGCTGGCGGCGAGGGCGACCAGCGACATGACGCCCCGCAGCCGTCCGACGACCACGACGGCGACCGCGAAGATGCCCGCGAGCAGGGCCAGGGGCAGCCTGCGGTTCACATCGGTCACCGAGTACTGCAGGTCCTTGGGCGCCGAGGGCTCGTAGGCGACCACGACCTCCTGGCCCTCGTGCAACTGCCGGGACTGGTCCGGCTGCACGATCTCGGTGAACGTACGGCCGCTGTCCTTGCCGGTGTCGATCCGGATCGTCGCCTTCTTGCAGGTGCCCTGCGCCTGTTGCTGCGCGGAGGAGCCCTCGGCGGTGGAGGTGTCGCCCGTCGGCGGGACCGTGGAGCCGTTCACGGAGGAGCAGCTCAGGCTCTCCACCTTGGTGACCGTGGCCTGCTGGGTCTGCCGATCGAAACCGACCCCGGTGCGCTCGTGCGGGGGCGCGCCCCCGGGCCACAGGACGGCGAGACCGATGACGACCGCGGCGGTGAACGGGATGAGGATCGCCGCGATCACCTTGCGCAGGTGCTGGGAGACCGGCGCGGCGGGCCCGTGCCCGTGACCGTGCGAGTGCCCACCTCCGGCGCCGTGTCCGCCGTGGTCACCAGGCCCGTGCCCTCCGTTTCCACCGACTCCGTGCCCATCGTGGTCACCGGACCCGTGTCCACCACCGCCGCCGGACGCCCCGTGTCCACCACCGCCGCCGGACGACCCACGTCCTCCGCCACCTCCGGGCCCGCGCCCCCCAGGGCCACCGGAACGTCCGCCGGGGCCACCGGAAGCACCACCGCTTCCGGAACCGGCACCGGAACCGGCCCCAGGCCCGCCCCCCGGGCCGTACCCACCCCCGTACTCACCGCCGGGCCCGACGCCGTACCCCCCACTGGGCCCACCACCAGGCCCACCGCTGGGCCCGGCCCCAGACCCGTACCCGCCCTCGCCGCCGAATTCGGACCCCGCTGAACCCTGGCCCCGGCCAGGGGCATTGCCGGTTCTGGGGGCGGAGCCGCGTGGTGGTTCGGGCGGTGGGAACGGAGGATGCTGCGTCGTGGTCACCGACCGATCATCGCAAGAACGACAGAGGCCCTCTGTTCACCGCGCCCGAATTGACGCTAGCGTGGAGCCACCTTTGTAAACGCGGGAGCTCGGAGCACCGGGCTGAGAGGGCGCTGACCTCCGTCCCAGCGATGTTTCACATGAAACGTCACCCACATCGAGTGATGTTTCACACGGGACATCGGCGGACGGAAACCGCTGCGTCGACCGCCGAACCTGTTACCGGGTAATGCCGGCGTAGGGAGTAGGTCTCATGGCCAACAAGGACGTACGCACGCCTGCCTCCACGCAGCTCTCCAGCGACACGGAGTCTGCCGAGGTCGGGAAGTCCATCGGCTGGCACAAGGCGTATGTCGCGGGCTCCCGCCCCGACATACAGGTGCCGGTCCGTCAGGTGCACCTCACCAACGGGCAGTCGGTCACGCTGTACGACACATCGGGCCCGTACACCGATCCACTCGTCGACACGGACGTCCGCAGGGGTCTGTCACCGCTGCGCGAGAACTGGATCGTCGCCCGCGGTGACACCGAGGAGTACGCGGGCCGCCCCGTCCGTCCCGAGGACGACGGGATCAAGCACACCTCGCCGCGGGGCGGGCTGCGCAACCTGGACGCGGTCTTCCCCGGTCGGCCGCGGCAGCCGCGCCGGGGCCGCGACGGGAAGGCGGTCACCCAGCTCGCGTACGCGCGCCGCGGGGAGATCACGCCGGAGATGGAGTTCGTGGCGCTCAGGGAGAACGTCTCTCCCGAGGTGGTCCGCGAGGAGATCGCGGCGGGGCGGGCCGTGCTGCCCGCCAACGTCAACCACCCGGAGATCGAGCCGATGATCATCGGCAAGCGGTTCCTGGTGAAGGTCAACGCCAACATCGGCAACTCCGCGGTGACCTCCTCCATCGAAGAGGAGGTCGAGAAGATGACCTGGGCGACCCGCTGGGGCGCCGACACGGTCATGGACCTGTCCACCGGCCGCAACATCCACACCACCCGCGAGTGGGTGCTGCGCAACTCCCCGGTCCCCATCGGCACGGTGCCGCTCTACCAGGCGCTGGAGAAGGTCGACGGCAGGGCCGAGGAGCTGACCTGGGAGATCTACAAGGACACGGTCATCGAGCAGGCCGAGCAGGGCGTGGACTACATGACCGTCCACGCGGGCGTGCGCCTGCCCTACGTCCCGCTGACCGCCAACCGCAAGACCGGGATCGTCTCCCGCGGCGGCTCGATCATGGCCGCGTGGTGCCTGGCGCACCACAAGGAGAGCTTCCTGTACGAGAACTTCGAGGAACTCTGCGAGATCCTCGCCGCCTACGACGTCACCTACTCCCTCGGTGACGGGCTGCGGCCGGGCTCGATCGCGGACGCCAACGACGAGGCGCAGTTCGCGGAGTTGCGCACGCTCGGGGAACTCAACCAGATCGCCAAGCGTTGGAACGTACAGACGATGATCGAAGGCCCGGGACACGTCCCGATGCACAAGATCAAGGAGAACATCGACCTTCAGCAGGAGATCTGTGATGAAGCTCCGTTCTATACGCTCGGCCCGCTGACGACGGACATCGCTCCGGCGTACGACCACATCACCTCCGGCATCGGTGCCGCGATGATCGCCTGGTGGGGTACGGCCATGCTCTGCTACGTCACGCCCAAGGAACACCTGGGCCTACCCAACCGTGACGACGTCAAGACCGGCGTCATCACCTACAAGATCGCCGCCCACGCAGCCGACCTCGCCAAGGGGCACCCAGGTGCACAGGAGTGGGACGACGCCCTGTCCGACGCCCGTTTCGAGTTCCGGTGGGAGGACCAGTTCAACCTGGCCCTCGACCCGGACACGGCCCGCGAGTTCCACGACGAGACCCTGCCTGCCGAGCCCGCCAAGACAGCGCACTTCTGCTCGATGTGCGGGCCCAAGTTCTGCTCGATGAAGATTAGTCAAAGCATCACAGAGCGGTTCGGTGGTGCGGCGGCTGAGGGGGCGTCTCAGGAGGAGGTCGCGGAGGGGATGCTCCAGAAGTCGAGGGAGTTCGCGGCCAGCGGGAACAGGGTGTACCTGCCAATCGCTGAGTGACATGAGAGGGGGCAGTCGTGAAAGGCTGCCCCCTCTCACTTGTAGTTGAGGTGTCAACTGGTCAGTCTGCTGGCACATGCTGAGAGTGAACTTCCTGGCACGAGATCCGCTTTCCGGTTTCGGCTACCAAGAGGGCAGGGCGGCGGGTAAGTTGCAAGTGGCTAGTGGAAGGTGCTACCGTGATTCGCGGTGGTGAGGTGTTATTTGCCAAGCTAACCAATGACATGACATGAGAAGGTGAGAGGTCCTTCCTTGGCATGTCATGGAATGCCCCTCCCTTCTTAACTGTGAAGGAGGGGTACTTTTATGTCTGGGTTTGATTCGGTGATCAGTGCGATTCTGCTTGCCATGCTGATTGCGTTGGTGTGCATGATGTTTGATCGCGAGAACGGACGTAATTGGCGTGAGACGGTACAGTCGTCCGCGCGCGCATTCCGCTACGGACTGGGTCTGTGGATCTCGTTTCTGATCATCTACGGTGGCGCCGAAACCATTGATCGTTTGTAGCGGCCAGCGGCTCTAAAAGGGATAGCCAGACGGCGGTTGCCTCCAATAGACAAAGCTAGGGCCCCGTTTCTGAGATGGCAAACGGGACCCTAGCTGTGGGCGTTTTCAAAATGGCAGCTCGGGCCGGGTGGTACCTCGTTTGATGGTCGTGATCTGATCGTGGAAGTCGCGGCTGGCGGATTCGCGCGGGTAGCGACTGCGCAGTTCTTTGTCTAGCTCGTCGGCGACTAAAAGGAGCGATGGTAGGGACTTACGGTCGGCTGCCAGGGCAGCTGTGCCCATTTCGATGGCCTCTTCAATGTCGCCGGTGCGGGCGGCGGCGACTCCGAGGGTGAGGCGGGCTTCTGCGGCGCGCATCGGGGAGATTTCGGTGCCGTCGGGGCCGGTGCTGATGGTGATGACGGAGCGGGCGTGGGTGGCTGCGCGTTCGTCGTCGCCGAGGAGACGGTAGGCGTCCATCTCGTAGAAGTCCCACTTGTCGGGATCGATGATGAAGTGGTGTTCGGGGTGGTCCGGGCGGGGCAGGCGGTCCAGGCGGGCGCGTCCGGCGTCGAGGGATTCGCGGACCAGGCGGGCGTCTCCCATGCGGGCGGCGGCTCGGGCCTTGTGGGCGTAGAGCTGTACACCGACGGAGTGCGTCTGGTCGGCGACGTGTCCGGCCTCGACGGCTTCGATCATGTCTTGCCATCGGCTCTGGGTGAGGGCGAACCAAGCCTCGATCTCCCATGCCCATGCCTTGATCTCGCCGTGTCCGGTCTCCTCGCCGATGCGGAGGGCGGCGGCCTTGCTCAGGTTTGCGGCCTCGCGCTGGCCACGGTCGTACTGGACGCAGGCGTTCAGCAGGAAGAGCCATCCCGCGTCGACCAGTAGTTCCCGGTGCTGGCGCAGCGTCGTGCGGCCTTCAAGTTGCTTGGTGACGTAGTGCAGGCCGTTGCGGGTGCGCTCGTGCAGGTAGTCGGCGTCCGCGTACGGGTATGCGCGGGCCAGTTGGTCGATGCCCTGCTCGATCGACTCCAGGGCGGCGCTGTTGATGCTGGACATCTCCGTGCGTCGTAGTACCTCGGCGACGTCCCACAGCCCTGCGCCTCCCTGCTGGATCAGAGCGCTTGGGTCATCGGTGTGGGAGGCGACGGAGGGTCGTTCCAGTTCCCATGGGCGTGGTGCGAGTCCCGCGAGGTGGCCTGGGATGCGTAGGCCGTCGACCACTTCGAGGATCTTGTGGAACTGGGTGATCCGGGGACGTACGCCCTTGCCGTCGGTCTCCGGTCGGGCCATCTTGCCGATGTGTTCGCGCTTGTAGCCGACGGCTTCAGCGATCTTGGCGAAGCTGATGTTGCCGTGGAGTTTGGCCAGTCGGAAGACTTCGCCGAAGTCGTGGTTCGCGATGGCTGACCGTACGTCTGCGCGTTCGAGTACGTGCGGCGGTAGTGCTGCTGGTGTGGGTGCAGCCTCGGTCATCTCACTTCCCCATTGTGATTGACCTGATGTTCTGGGTTCGCTCTGCTCCTGTGATCTTCATTTCACGGTCTGTCTCGCGAGTGTACCCATGAGGGGGGTCCCCAAGAGGGGGGAGCGACAGCCGTGGCAGGGGGTGCACTCTCACGTCATCCTGTCGGGAAGGGCCCGGCAGGCGTGACCTGAGACGGGACCGTGTCATGGACGCGAGGAGCAAGCGGCCGGATGAGCATGAACGGGTGGCTGACGAACTGAGCGCGTACGCGTACTGGCGCGCGGCTCCCGATCCATCCTCGGGCGGTCACTTCCTCACACTGACGCTGTTCGCGGACTCGCCCAAGACCGGCAGTATCGCGCGGGACATGACGGCTGTGTTCCTCCGCTCCGCGGGTGCGGAAAGTGTCGTGGACGATGCCCGGCTGATCGTGTCCGAGCTGGTGGGGAACGTCGTGAATCACGCCGTGCCGGAGCCGCGTCTAGCGCACCCCGGCGGTAACCGGCGTATCGATGTGACCTTCAAGATCTGGCCGCGGTGGCTCTTCATCGGGGTTACCGACGAAGACTCGACGCCTCCTCTTCTCCCCATGGGCGACACGCTGTCGCCGGAACTGGTGGGAGAGCTGACCGAAGCGGTCTTACCTGACAGCGGTCGGGGGCTGATGATCGCGCAGCGGCTGGCGACGTCGGTCTGGTGGACCCCAGAAGCTCAGGGCGGCAAGACCGTCTGGTGTCGCCTCGATTTCGACAGCCTTGCATGGGGCCTGCCCGCTTGGTGATCTCCGGCCGTCGCCAGTCTGATGCTCTGGCTCTGAGCGGCGGCACGGAAAGCGGCCGGAGGTGATCTCCGGTCCATGAGGCGTGGCCTCCTGGGCGGCCTGCCGAGTTCCCCACTCGGTCTCAGGGGGCCACGCTTCACAACCGAAAACCCGAAACCGGGCCACCCCCTCAGCCCTAGGAAAGCGTGAGGGTGGCCCGGCAGGGGACGCGGCGGTCCCCGGTGCCTGATGGTACCGGGGCCGTCGCGCTGCGCTGCATCGCTTTCGGCTGCCCGGTAAGCAAGTTGACGATCCGTTACCTGCGACTGGGTTGAGGTGGACAGGGTGACTGGCACGGGCGGGAACTGGCCCGAGGGCGGCTCGGAGGCGTTCGCGGGTGCTGACTCGGGGCTGTGGGTTCGCGGAGTCGACTATGTGGCGGGCTGGCGAGAGGCTCATGAGGCTGCCGACCGTCTCAACCGGGCATTGCACGGGGTGGGCTTCGAGTTGTCGGAGCTGCGGGCAGTGGCCTCAACAGACGAGTCTGGGGGCGGGGTGGTGCGACTGGCGGGCTTGCCGGGCGCCGCAGACCGTTTGGCCATGGTCCTCGCGAATCTCGCGGGTGGCGACGGCGGTGCGTCGTGAGGTGTCGCGCGGCTGGTGAGCGGTGCACCTGGGCACGTCGGCGGCTGGAGAGACTTTGGGCTGGAGCTGCCATGGGGCGAGTGAACAGGGGGCCTTACGCTCGCCAGCGGATCGGGCAGTCTGTGGAGCTGCCCGCAATAGCCCGATCGGCCCCCTGTTCTTCGAGGCTCGCCCCATGGTGGCTGCCTAAAGTCTCGGAGGCCGCCGACCCCCGGCCCACCACACCCCTGCCTACGTCGGCCGGTCGACGCTTCGACTCCTCGGGCGTACTGCGGGGTGGGGCGCCCGGCGTCCGGACGGGACCGGCGGCCACGCCGCACGCCCGGCCGGGGCGGCCGGGTGGCCCGGCGCGCCGCAGGCGCGCCCTTGAGGAAGTGAAGACTGTTTCGACCGATGCCGGTTCGGCTTCAGGTGCGGGTGCGGCGTGCGGGCTGTTTGTCGGCGGTGATTCGGTAGGCGAGTTCGGCTCGGTCGGCGCCGATGCGCAGTTCTTCGAGGATCAGCGGGTGGTCGTCGGTGCCGTGCGCGACGCGGGCGACGTGCAGGACGGGGGTCGCGTCCGGCAGGTGCAGTGTGGTGCGTTCGTCGGGCAGTGGCATACGGGCGCTGACGGTTTCCGACCACCACAGCTTGTGGCCGTCGGTGGTGAGCAGGCGGTAGATCGCTGCCGGGCGCTTGCAGGGCTCCTCGGCGAGCAGGGGCACGGCTTCGGCGACCTCGAAGGGGATCAGTGTGCGGTGCATCGCGCGGGTGCCGGTCGCAGTGTGGATCAAGAGTCGGTCGCAGCCGAAGAGGGCTTCTTCTTTGCCCAGTGCGAGCAGTCGGCTGGTGGCCTTGGTGGTGTGGGTGCGGTAGGTGCTCGGTTCCTCGGCTTCCTCCCAGACCTCGCCACCCGGCATGGTGAACCGGCCATCGGCTGTGCGGTCGATGCGGCGTTCCATGGTGAGGGCGGGGTGTCCGGTGGAGCGGACGAAGCTGCCTTTGCCGTGGCGGACGTCGATAAGTCCTTCGGCGCGCAGGGCGGCGACGGCGTTGCGGACGGTGGGGCGGGATACGCCGTAGCGGGCCATGAGCTGGGCTTCGGACGGAAGCAGGGAGTCGGGCGGGAAGTCGCCGTTCAGGATGGCTTCGCGGATCGCGGCGGCGACCTGCTGATAGAGGGCTCCGGGGCGCTGGATCTCCGACATGGGCGGCTTCTCCGGTGAGGTCGTCGTAGGCACGTCGCACGCGTGTCATCACTCGTCAGCATAAGTAGTTGCGCTCTCGCCGTACAGCACTCCATAGTCGTAACTCGTAAGGACAAGTGACGTCAGCATCTTGATTGACGTCGTCGACTGGCCAGGGAGGCCAACACTCATGCAGTCCATTCCCGTGGACACGGCACGCCTGGGCGTACTGCGGTGCGCCAACGTGCCGGAAGTGAAGTTCAGCAACTCCGAGACACAGGAGGTGAAGAAGGACCGCGACGGCAATCCTGTCTACACCGTGGCCGTCACCGTGCGGCCCGACGGACGCCGTATCTCCGTGATCGAAATCGCGGTGAGCGGTGAGCCGAAGGGCCTGGAAGCGGGCCAGATCGTGAAGGTGATCGGGCTGACGGCGTTCGTATGGTCGATGGGCGACCGTAGCGGCGTCAGCTTCCGCGCCGACACCATCACCCCCGCGCACGGACCGGCAGCACACGGCAAGGGCGGTGACGCCTGATGGGACCGATGCTGCTCGCCTTCGCCCTGGCGGTGCTGGCCTGGATGCTGGTGCTCGGTGACCTGGCACGCCGCCACCGTCCGGCCTGGCACTGGTACCTCACCGGGTACCCGCTCACCGCGTGCCGGGTCGTGTTCACCTGGCGCAAGGTCGCCCTCCTCAACGACCTCGCCGTGTCCCGGCGCCCGCCCCGCGGGCTGCTCGGGGACCTGATGGTCAAGGGCGATCCGCTGCGGCCGGTGGCCCCCAGGGTCTCCTTCCCCCGCGCCACCCGCATGGGCCTGACCGTGACCGTGCGGCTGCACGCAGGCCAGACCCCGGCCACCTACATGGCAGCGGCCGATGCGCTCATGCACGCCTGGAAGGTGCACGCAGTGCGGGTCACCTCGCCCGAACGCGGGCTCGTCCTGCTCACCGCGACGGCCACCGACCCCCTGGAGCGGCCCGGCTTAGCCACCGCCCCCGCCGAATTACTGTCCGCGCTCATTGGCGCGCTGGAGAGCGGCGGGGCGTGGGTGATGAACCTGCGTCTGGTCCCGCACTGGCTCATCGCCGGGGCCACCCGCTCGGGCAAGTCCACCCTGCTGGCCCGGCTCATCACCCAGCTCGCCCCGCAACCGGTCGCCCTGGTCGGCATCGACTGCAAGGGCGGCATGGAACTCGGCCTGTTCGCCGGACGGCTGTCCGCGCTGGCCACCTGCCGACGCGAAGCGGTTGCGATCCTGTCCGCGCTCGTCGTCGACATGCAGGACCGGATGAGCGCTTGCCGGGCGGCCGGGGTCCGCTCCATCTGGGAGCTACCCGACACCCTGCGGCCGGTGCCGGTCGTCGTCATCGTCGACGAGATCGCGGAACTGTACCTGTCCGACGGCACCCGCGAGAGCAAGGCGGAAGCCGACCAGTGCTCCACCCTCCTGCTACGCCTCGCGCAGCTCGGGGCCGCGCTCGGCGTGCACTTGGTCGTCGCCGGACAACGGGTCGGCTCCGACCTCGGGCCCGGCGTCACCGCCCTGCGCGCCCAGCTCGGCGGCCGAATCTGCCACCGCGTCAACGACCCCGGCACCGCCGAAATGACCCTCGGCGACCTCAACAAGGACGCCGTGGCCGTCGCTCAGGCG
Organism: Streptomyces flavalbus; assembly: GCF_042674625.1. Classification (NCBI taxonomy): domain Bacteria; kingdom Bacillati; phylum Actinomycetota; class Actinomycetes; order Kitasatosporales; family Streptomycetaceae; genus Streptomyces; species Streptomyces flavalbus. The sequence continues at coordinate 4,007,831 of NZ_JBHTEB010000001.1, read as the reverse complement.
ATCACGGCTGAGGAACGGGGTGTGGCCGTGTGCACCGGGCGGGACGGCGGCTGGAGCCGCGCCCGCTCCCACCTCACACCGACCGAGGAAGCCGTAGCAACGGCACGCAAGCACGCGGCAATGACTCCGGACCTGCCCGCCCTCGGCCGTGGGCTGGCCGCGCTGGAAGGAGACGACAAGTGATCAGCGAAGGAACAGCGCTCACGTTCGCAGTGATCTTCGGGATCATCACCGTCCTCCTCGTCCGTTCCCGCGACGTACGCGCCTGGGAAGCGGTCTGCGTCGGCCTCTTCGGCGTCTACCTCGGCCAGACCCCCGTGATCCACACCATCCACGGACTCGTCACCTGGACCATCACCGGCTTCTCCCACACCTGAGCAGAAAGGACACACGGCCATGCCCATGCCACGCGTGCGCTGCCCCCACTGCAAAGGCGACGGAGCCCGCAAGACCTGGACCGGACGCAAGCGGCGCTGCCGCGTCTGCCGGGGCACCGGAACCATCCGCTGAACCCACCCCACCCACACCCACCAACTGGAGGAGATCCCCATGACCCACACCACCCCACCCGCCACCATCCAGGCCGCTACGGCGGCCCACCCCGAAAGGGCACCACCATCACCCCGCAGCACACCGAGGCTGACAGGCGCGCCACCCTCGACCGCGCGGCGCGCCTGCGTCAGCTCCCCGAAACCGACCGCGACGCCATCCGCCTCGCCCAAGACCCCCAGTTCCCGCGCTGGCTGGAACAGGTCACTGCCACCGGGGGCTGCGCTCACCCCGTCCACCTATCCGGCTCGACCACCACCCTGGACGGCACAACCGGCGAGATCCTCCACCACTACGACACCCGCACCGAACCCGGCGAACGCCTCCTCGTCCGTTGCCGCAACCGCCGCGCCACCATCTGCCCGGCCTGCTCACGCCTCCACGCCGGGGACACCTACCACCTCGTCCGCGCTGGCCTCCTCGGCGGCAAGAACATCCCCGCCACAGTCCGCCACCGCCCCCGGCTCTTCGTCACCCTCACCGCACCCTCCTTCGGGCCCGTCCACCGCACCGGGGAACGCTGCCGACCGCGCCGCGACGGCGGCCGGTGTGAGCATGGTCGGCCCCTCGGCTGCGGGGCACTCCATGCACCGGATGCGGCCTCCGTCGGACAGCCTCTATGCGCCGACTGCTACGACTACGCGGGCCATGTGCTGTGGCACGCACACGCCTCCAAGCTGTGGGACCGCTTCGCCATCGACGTACGGCGACGCCTGGCCTCCTCGCTCGGCCTCGTACAGTCCCGCTTCGCCCAGCACGCCCGGCTGTCCTTCGCACGCGTCGCCGAATACCAAAAGCGCGCAGCCGTCCACGTACACGCCATCATCCGCCTCGACGGACCAGACGGACCCGACACCGCACCTCTCGCCTGGGCCACCGCAGACCACCTCACCGGGGCCGTACGCACCGCCGCCGGACGGGTTATGGTCCGCACCCCCTACAGTCCAGCCGTGGGCGAACTCACCCTCACCTGGGGCGCCCAGCTCGACATCCGGCCCCTGCACTCCGACGGCGACGGACCAGATGACGACGCCGTAGCCGCCTACGTCGCCAAGTACGTCACCAAAGGGGCCAGCGACACCGGCTCAGGTACCGACCACCCAGTCACCACCCGGCACGACATCGACACCGCCCCCGTCAGCACCCACGTCCGCACCCTCATACGAACCTGCTGGCGCCTCGGCGGCCTCCCCGAATACGCACCCCTCCGCCTCCGAGCCTGGGCCCACACCCTCGGCTACCGCGGCCACATCCTCACCAAATCCCGCGCCTACTCCACCACCTACGCCGCACTCCGCGCCGAACGCGCACGCCACCTCGCCCACGCAGACACCCCCGACACGATCACCGAACGGCACTGGCGCTACGTCGGCTCCGGCCACACCCCCGGCGCAGCCCTCATCGCCGCAGGCATCGCCGAAGACCTCGCTCGGAACCGTGAAGCCGCCCGGGAAGATCTGCCGACCGGTGGTGATGCGGACTGAGCACCCCCACGAGGAAGACAGACGCCACACAGTCTGAAGAGGCCACGCTTCGTGCATGGATCGACCGCCAGATACGCCAATCTCCCCCACTCTCCGACGGTCAGCTCCGGAGCCTGGGGGAGATCCTGGGACTTCAGCTCATTCGGAAGTCCGCCACACGGGCTTGAGTAGGTCGGGGTCGAACGTCTTGTTGCCTTTGCCACCCGGCACGGCGATCACAGCGCTCAACACCTTCTTGATCGCCTCGCGCTTCTGCGTGAGGGTCTTCGACCCCCACGACTTCCTGACATCTTCCTGCGCTTCCTCGGCTTCCGCCCTTAGCGCTTCATGTGCCCGCTGATCGGCGCGCAGTTCCTTGATGCGTCGTTCGAGGACAGGAAGGTTGCGGAAGAACGCCTCATCGTCGATGTCCGTGTCTGCGTCATCGTGCCAACGCCGTTCGAGTTCGCGGCGACTTTGGAGGGCCCGCTCCAGGGCCTCGGCCTTGTCCCAGTCCGGTACCGCCTGGGCCTTGGTCGCGGCATCGCGCTCCAGCTTCGCGATCACCAGTTCCTCGATGGCCTTGTCTGTCTTGTCGCCGCGCTTGTACGTCTTGTTGCAGCCACCGTCCACGGTCTTCTTGCACATGTAGGCGTGCTGGTACTTCAGCCAGTCGTTTGCTTTGAGCCCGATCATCTTGTTGTTGCAGACCGTGCCGTCCTCCAACACGTGGCCGCAGCGCAGGATGCCTGTCAGCAGGTACTTGTGGACGAGACCGCCGCGCGGAGTTCCCGTCCCGCCACCCCGCTCCCTGATCTTGGACGTAACGGCGAACCACTCCTTCGGAGTGATGATCGGGTCCCACTCGCCAGTGATCGGCTGGTCATCGCCATCCCGGACAAGCTCACCCTTGATCTCGCGGTACCCACAGAGCCTCGCGTTCATCAGGACCTGCTTGACCGTCTGGTACTGGAAAGCGTTCCCACGGCTCGTCAGGAACTCGGCTTCCTTCCACCGTCTGGTGATCTCCGAGATAGAGGCCCCCGCGATCACGTCGTGCACGGCCTCCCGGATTGCGTCGGCCTCCTTCGTCCGCAACGTGACCTTGTCGTCCTCCCACCCGAAGGGACGCCACGCGGACACTGACTGCCCGCGGATCGCGCGACTGCGGTGGCTGTTGCGGCTCCTGCGCTGCTTCTTCCTCGTCTCGCTGAGGGACATGGCGACCCCTACAAGTCCCTTGATCTCAAACCCTTCGGCGTAGAGATCCTGCATCCCGTTCGAGTCGTGGTACACGCGCCCTTCATGTGAGGCGAACGCCTTCAGGTACCGCTCCCAGTCGCTCGGGCGTCGGTACAGACGGTCGTCGTTCACCGCCATGACGCCGTGGATCGGGTACCCCTCCGGCGTCGCTCCTGCCGAAAGATCGGCAATCAGCTGCTCGAAGTCGTCCCGTACGACGCTCTCCTTGCTCGCGCTCTTGTCGTTGTCCGTGTAGCGGTAGACCACCAGCCACCCGAACCTGCGGGCGGCATCCGTCATGTCGCGGTGCTGGTCCTCGATGCCGTGGGCGTCCTTCACCCGGCCGTCGAACGAGATCCGGGCGTAGCAGACGACGCACTTCAAGTTGGGATCGGCGGCCAGCATCGCGCGAACTTCCTCGACGGACGGCAGTCCCTCGGGTACGCCTCGCAGCTTGCTGACCAGCTCTTCGCGCTTGCCCACGGTGTTCCCCCTCGGTCCAAGTCGGGCTGCTGGAACGACCGTAGCGCATGTGAGGGTTCTATTAATGCTCTACTCGATGAAGATCTCCCAGGACATCCGCCGTGAGCACGGCGGGACACAGCGGGAGATCGAGCTGGGCATGGCCGAGAAGTCGAAGGAGTTCGCGGCCAGCGGGAACAGGGTGTACCTGCCCATCGCGGACTGACGCCAGCGCGGCGTTGCCGGTCAGCCCTGGCGTGGCTGGCGCCCCCTGGGTATCCGTGGTGGCTTGCGCTCCCCTCGGTGGGGGGCGCAAGCCGTGGGCTACTCCGGTGGGTGGTGCGGACCGTGGGCTACTCCGGTTTGTGGTCCGGGCCGCCGAAGTCCGGGCTGGTGTAGTCCGGGCTGGAGAAGCTGGGGCGGGCGCCCCGGCCGTCGCTGGGGCTGCTGAATCCGGGCCGGTCGTAGCCGAGGTGGGGCATCCGACCGGCCGGCCTGACGGGGTGGTGCGACGCACCATCGCGTCGGGTGCGGTGAGGGCCTCCCGCAGGAAGGGGATGATGCCGCGTTCGAGCAGGGCCTCGTGCCAGGCTTCCCTGGCCAGGGTGACCTCCTCGCTCAGTTCGGCGTACGGTCCGGCCTCCAGGGCGGGCCTGTTGTGCAGGGCCGTGATCAGCAGCCCCACGGCGGCGACCAGGATCGCGACCGCGGCCACGGCGCCGAACACCCAGCCGGTGGTGATCATGGACTGGGCGATCTCCAGGTCGGGGTTGAGTACCTTCAGGACGTACCCGACGAGCAGGAAGATCGCCGCGGCGGTTCCGGCGAGGACGGGAGCCAGGACCGCTATGACGGCCACGGCCCCCGCTCCGGCCGTCTCGGCGACCTCTCCCATGGTGGCGGCGAGCCCTATCGCTCCGTGGTCCGGCTCGGCCGAGCCGGATTCGCGTACGGACGACGGGGCGGACGACGCCGGTTGGCGCAGTTCCTCGCGGACCTTGACGTAGTGCTGGTATTCGGTTGCCGCCGCCGCCGTGATGAGGGCGGAGGCGCCCAGTGCCATGGTGCGCAGTTGTTCGGGATTGAGCCGCTGTCCCACAGCGGCCAGTTCCGGGCGGTGTGGTGCGGAGCGCAGCGCCTCATCGAGGATCCGCTCGTAGTCCTGGCGGTCCTCACTCAGCAGGTGCTGCGGAACGCTGTTCATGTGCATCCCCCGATGCTCCGTAGGGCTTGGGGCTCGCACGCTGACGAGCCGTCGGGCAGAAACGGAGGGGAGCCTGCTACGGATACGCCGATGGTAGAGCGGTGATGGTGCGCGGTGACAGGGGGTTTGCAGAAATTGGGCCCCCGGCTGCCTCGGCCCGCGCGCTCAGCGATCATCCTCCGTGGGGAGGGCGCCTACCCGTTGAAAGGTCAGTCATCCAGTGGAAGTTGCTGGACCAGCAGCTTTCCGGCCATGGTCACCCCGCCGTCCATGGCGATGGCGAGGCCGTCGGCGTAGACGTGCGGTCCCGCGACCACCGGGCCGCCGCTGTCCTCGCCCTCCTCGGAGCCGACCTCGCCCAGCAGATAGGGAATGGGGCTGTGGCCGTGAACGATCCGGGTGCCGCCGTACGTATCGAGCAGGGAGCGCACGGCGTCGGCGCCGCCCTCGTCGCGGAAGGAGAACCGCTTGGTGAACTTGCGGAAGAGGTCCCAGACCTCGTCCGCGTCGTTGCGGGTGAGGGTCTCGCGGACGGTGTCGTTGACGTCCTCGATGGAGCGGCCGTAGTCGAGATAGGCGGTGGTGTCGGAGTGGACGAGCAGGTGGCCGTCGACCTCCTCGACGGCGTCGAGGCGGGCCATCCACTGGAGGTGGTGGTCCTGGAGGCGGTCCATGTCGGTCTTCTGACCGCCGTTGAGCAGCCAGGCGGCCTGGAAGGTGGCGGTACCGGCACCGGAGTTGACGGGAGTGTCGCCGAAGCGCTTGGCGCCGATGAGGAGGAGTTCGTGGTTGCCCATCAGGGCCTTGCAGTAGCCGCCCGCCGCGGCGGCCTCGGCGGACAGCCGCATCACGAGGTCGATGACGCCGATGCCGTCCGGGCCGCGGTCGGTGAAGTCGCCGAGGAACCACAGCCGGGCGGTGCCCGCGCACCACTGTCCGGCGGCGTCGATCAGGCCCTTCTCGCGCAGGGCGGCCAGCAGCTCGTCGAGATAGCCGTGCACGTCACCGACGACGTACAGCGGGCCGGGCCCGGTGCCGGTGCCGGGCTGTGCGGTCGGGGCGGGGGCGGGATCGACGGTCACCTGAAGCGTGTCACCCCGGTTGATGACGGGCAGGTCGCGCTGGGTGGGGGTGTACTCGTCGGGGTAGTTCACCGGCTCGGTGGCGGGCCCGGTGGCGCTCTCACCGGCGCCGGGCGGATACGGGCCGGTCTGGTGGACGTACGCGGGCACCCGGAAGTCGCGCAGCGTCGCCGTCCGCTCCACCTCGGGTCCCTGACCGGCCCCCTGAGTCATCGACCCCTCCACCATCGCGCCGCAGTCGCACCGCTTCGGACTGCCTGGTCGCAGCGGCCCGCGGTGTCGTGGGCCCATCATAGGAATGCGGATCGTGCCATGTGATGACCCAGGGGTAGTGAATCGGAGCAGGACTCCGGTTCATCGCGGCTTTCGCCCCGATTGGCCGGGACTTCGACCGGGCGGGTAGCCGGTCGTGAGCCACCCGGAGGAGGGAGGGGCGTCAGGGGGTCGGGGTGACGCACGGTGTGGACGTGACGCTCGTGTCCCCACCCGACCGGTCCCTCGGCGGCTCCGGTCGCTGTGCTGCCCCACTCCGTCGGATTCCCTGACGCCCCCCGTTCCCCCGCCCCCGTTCCCCCGCGTCCCATGCCGCCTCCCCCCTACTCCCCCTCCTCGGGCGACCGCGGCGGGCTGACCGTCGTACGGGACGGTCGGCGTTGGGACGACGTGCGGACGATCAGTTCCGTCGGTATCACCTGCTCCACCGGGTGGTCCGACTCCAGGCCCTCGATGGCGTCGATGAGGAGCTGCACCACGGCCGTGCCGATGCGGCGGGGCTTCAGGGAGAGCGTGGTGATGGGCGGCTCGGTGTTGGCGTAGACGGTGGACTCGCTGCAGCAGACCAGAAGCAGGTCGTCCGGTACGCGCAGGCCGTAGCGTCGCGCGGCGGCGAGCAGATCGGTGCCGTTGGGGTCGAAGAGGCCGTAGACGGCGTCGGGCCGGTCCGGGCGGGCGAGCAGCCGGTCGGCGGCGACGGCGCCCGCGCACGGGTCGTGGGCGGGATACGCCTCGTACACCGGGTCCTGGCCGACGCGCTCGCACCAGCGCAGGTAGGCCGTGGTGGACAGGTGGGTGTAGGTGTCGGTGGTGGTGCCGGTCAGCAGGCCGATCCGGCGGGCGCCCGCGTCGGCCAGGTGGTCGAGGATGCCGAGTACGGCGGCCTCGTGGTCGTTGTCGACCCAGGCGGTGACCGGGAGCGCCCCGGCCGGGCGGCCGTCGGAGACGACGGGTAAACCCTGCCGGACCAGTTCGCTGACGACCGGGTCCTGGTCGGAGGGGTCGATCACGACCGTGCCGTCCAGGGCGACGTTCGACCAGACGTCGTGGCGTGAGGTCGCGGGGAGGATGACGAGGGCGTAGCCGCGGGCGAGCGCGGCGGAGGTGGCGGCGCGGGCCATCTCGGCGAAGTACGCGAACTCGGTGAAGGTGAAAGGTTCATCCCCGTAGGTCGTCACGGTCAGGCCGATCAGACCGGATTTCCCGGTACGGAGTGTGCGGGCGGCGGCCGAGGGGCGGTACCCCAGTCGGTCCGCCACCTCGCGGACGTGGCGGCGGGTGGCGTCCGGGAGCCTGCCCTTGCCGTTGAGGGCATCGGAGACGGTTGTGATGGAGACTCCGGCGGCGGCGGCGACGTCCCTGATGCCTGCCCGACCCGGCCGACTGCCTCGACGTGAGGTTTCCGCGCGGCTCACCTGGTGCTTCCCTGCTGCTGTCATGGCGAGCCGATAGTAGGGCTCATGAGGTGGGGTAGTGCGGACGCATATGCACCCGTTGACAGGCACGTTTCTGCATGGTCATCTCCTGTCAATTCCCTGGGAAAGCGAGGGATTTGGGCCGTCGCGCAACAGGAGGTGACTTGTCGGCGCGCACCCGCCTGCCAAGCGGTCGATGTTTCGAAGAGGTCTCAACTCACCTTCACGAGGGATGCGCGCTACGGCGTGAGCCACCGGCGCGTAGATATATGTAGGGCGCGCCCCCCGGTTCGTACGCCTTCATGTCGCTTCATACGGACCTCGCCCCCGAAGGGCCCCGTGGGTCGGGAGAGGCCGCTTCCCACCTGTTCGCAGCGAGGCCGAATCCTCATAAGGTGAGGAGTATTGGAAGCCGGTGGTGGCGAGGCGCCGCCGGTGGTCGCGAGGAGGACTGCGGTGAGCGAGACGAGCCCCAAGCTGCGCGCCGAGCTGGAGGGGATCCCCACCTACAAGCCGGGCAAGCCCGCCGCTGCCGGTGGCCCGGTGGCGTACAAGCTGTCCTCCAACGAGAACCCCTACCCGCCGCTGCCCGGTGTGATGGAGAGCGTGACGGCGGCTGCGGCCTCCTTCAACCGCTACCCGGACATGGCCTGTACGGCGCTGATGAACGAGCTGTCCGAGCGGTTCGCGGTGCCCGTCTCGCACGTCTCCACCGGCACCGGTTCGGTCGGTGTCGCGCAGCAGTTGATCCAGGCGACGGCGGGCCCCGGCGACGAGGTGATCTACGCCTGGCGGTCCTTCGAGGCGTACCCGATCATCACGCAGATCAGCGGTGCCACCTCGGTGCGGGTGCCGCTGACGCCGGGCGATGTGCACGACCTGGACGCGATGGCGGACGCGATCACCGACCGCACCCGGCTGATTTTCGTCTGCAACCCGAACAACCCCACCGGCACGGTCGTCCGCCGGGCTGAGCTGGAGCGTTTCCTGGACCGGGTGCCCGGTGACGTGCTGGTCGTGCTGGACGAGGCGTACCGCGAGTTCATCCGCGACCCCGAGGTGCCGGACGGTGTCGAGCTGTACCGGGAGCGACCCAACGTCTGTGTGCTGCGGACGTTCTCCAAGGCGTATGGCCTGGCCGGGCTGCGGGTCGGCTTCGCGATCGCCCATGAGCCGGTGGCGGCGGCGCTGCGCAAGACGGCGGTGCCGTTCGGGGTGAGCCAACTGGCGCAGGACGCGGCGATCGCCTCGCTGCGGGCCGAGGACGAGCTGCTCGGCCGGGTCGGCTCACTGGTGTGCGAGCGCAACCGGGTGGTCGAGGGGCTGCGCGCGCAGGGCTGGACCGTGCCGGAGACGCAGGCCAACTTCGTGTGGCTGCGGCTGGGGGAGCGCACGGTGGAGTTCGCGGCGGCGTGTGAGCAGGCGGGCGTGGTCGTGCGGCCGTTCCCGGGCGAGGGTGTGCGGGTGACGGTCGGGGAGGCCGAGGGGAACGACATCTTCCTGAAGGCGGCGGAAGGGTTCCGCAAGGAGCTGTGAGGTCCCCCACGGGGGATCTTCTCCGGGTAGCGGGCTCGCGCGATGGCGTCTACGTCATTCCGCGGGCCCTTTCTCGTGCCTGGGCCGTGTCATGGGCCGGACAGTCCACACCCCGCCGGGACCGTCGGGTCGGCTTGGGTACCCCCCCGCCTCTCCAGCGTCGAACAGTCATGCGTCATAATTGCTTGTGAATGTGAACGCGTTCACAAGCGTGTCCCGATTGCCCCCACGATGTGCGTGACAAACGGGGCAAGTCGCCGCGGTGTCCACGGCGAGGTAAGGAGACTGACGACGTGGAATTGGCATTGGCGCCGGAGACACTGGCGCGTTGGCAGTTCGGCATCACCACCGTCTACCACTTCCTGTTCGTTCCGCTGACGATCTCCCTCGCCGCCCTCACGGCCGGACTGGAGACCGCCTGGGTGCGCACGGGCAAGGAGAAGTACCTCCAGGCGACCAAGTTCTGGGGAAAGCTCTTCCTGATCAATATCGCGATGGGTGTCGTCACCGGCATCGTGCAGGAGTTCCAGTTCGGCATGAACTGGTCCGACTACTCGCGCTTCGTCGGTGATGTCTTCGGCGCTCCCCTCGCCTTCGAGGCGCTGCTCGCCTTCTTCTTCGAGTCGACCTTCATCGGTCTGTGGATCTTCGGCTGGGACAAGCTGCCCAAGAAGATCCACGCGGCCTGCATGTGGATGGTCTCCATCGGCACCGTGCTGTCGGCGTACTTCATCCTGGCGGCGAACTCCTGGATGCAGCACCCCGTCGGCTTCCGGTTCAACGAGGAGAAGGGCCGCGCGGAACTCACCGACTTCTGGCTGGTCCTGACCCAGAACACCGCCATCGCCCAGGTCTGGCACACCCTCTCGGCGGCCTTCCTCACCGGCGGCGCCTTCATGGTGGGCATCGCCGCCTTCCACCTGCTGCGCAAGAAGCACATACCGGTGATGCGGACCTCGCTCCGGCTCGGCCTGGTCACCCTGACCCTCGGCGGCCTGCTCACCGCGGTCAGCGGCGACCACCTGGGCAAGATCATGTACGAGCAGCAGCCGATGAAGATGGCCGCCGCCGAGGCGCTGTGGGACGGCGAGGGCCCGGCGCCCTTCTCGGTCTTCGCCTACGGCGACGTCGACAAGGGCCACAACAAGGTCGCCCTGGAGATACCCGGCCTGCTGTCCTTCCTGGCGCACAACGACTTCGACACCTATGTGCCCGGCATCAACGACACCAACGAGGCCCTCCAGAAGCAGTTCGGCCCCGGCGACTACAAGCCCATCGTCCCCGTCGCCTACTGGGGCTTCCGCTGGATGATCGGCTTCGGCATGGCGTCGCTGGCCCTCGGGATGCTGGGGCTCTGGCTCACCAGGAAGAAGTTCCTGCTGCCAGCCGCCCTGCGGACCGGGGACGACGAGGTGCCGCACCTGGTCCTGCTGAAGAAGCCCCTCGGCTCCCGGCTCACCCGGCTCTACTGGTTGCTGGCCCTGTGGACCATGGCCTTCCCGCTGATCGCCAACTCCTGGGGCTGGATCTTCACCGAGATGGGCCGTCAGCCCTGGGTCGTCTACGGACTGTTCCAGACCCGCGACGCGGTCTCCCCCGGTGTCTCCCAGGGCGAGGTCCTCACCTCGATGATCGTCTTCACGGCGCTCTACGCGATCCTCGCCGTGATCGAGGTCAAGCTGCTGGCGAAGTACGTCAAGGTCGGGCCGCCCGAGCTGACGGAGGCCGACCTCAACCCGCCCACGAAGATCGGCGGCGACCTCCGTGACGCCGACAAGCCGATGGCCTTCTCGTACTAGGCCGAGGGAGCTGCACAGTCATGGAACTGCACGACGTCTGGTTCGTCCTGATCGCCGTCCTGTGGATCGGCTACTTCTTCCTGGAGGGCTTCGACTTCGGAGTCGGCGTCCTCACCCGGCTGCTCGCCCGTGACCGGGCCGAGAAGCGGGTACTGATCAACACCATCGGCCCCGTCTGGGACGGCAACGAGGTCTGGCTGCTCACCGCCGGTGGCGCCACCTTCGCCGCCTTCCCCGAGTGGTACGCCACCCTCTTCTCCGGCTTCTACCTGCCGCTGCTGATCATCCTGGTCTGTCTGATCGTCCGGGGCGTCGCCTTCGAGTACCGGGTCAAGCGACCCGAGGAGAACTGGCAGCGCAACTGGGAGACCGCGATCTTCTGGACCTCGCTCATCCCCGCGTTCCTGTGGGGCGTCGCCTTCGGCAACATCGTGCGCGGGGTGAAGATCGACCGGGAGCTGGAGTACGTCGGTGACTTCTGGGACCTGCTCAACCCCTACGCCCTGCTCGGCGGCCTGGTCACGCTGGCGCTGTTCACCTTCCACGGGACCGTGTTCGTCGGCCTCAAGACCGTCGGGGACATCCGGGAGCGGGCCCGCACCCTGGCCCTCCAGGTCGGCCTGGTGACCGCCGTCCTGGCGCTGGTCTTCCTGGGCTGGACCCAGCTCGACAACGGCGACGCGGCCTCGCTGGCGGCGCTGGTCGTGGCCGTGGCGGCGCTGGTGGCCGCGCTGGCGGCGACCCGGGCCGGGCGTGAGGGCTGGGCGTTCACCCTCTCCGGGCTGACCATCGTGGCCGCCGTGGCGATGCTCTTCCTCACGCTCTTCCCGAACGTGATGCCGTCCTCGCTCAACGCGGACTGGAGCCTCACCGTCACCAACGCCTCATCGAGCCCGTACACCCTGAAGATCATGACCTGGTGCGCGGGCATCGCCACCCCGGTGGTGCTGCTCTACCAGTCGTGGACCTACTGGGTGTTCCGCAAGCGGATCGGCACCCAGCACATCGCACCCGAAACACAGCACATCGCATCCGAAGTCGCCCACTGAGGTGTGTTTCACGTGAAACCAATCGATCCGCGTCTGCTGCGCCACGCCCGTGCCACCCGGCGGTTCCTCATCGCCGTGGTCGGCCTGGGCGGGGTGGGAGCGGTGTTGGTCATCGCGCAGGCGATGCTCATCGCCGAGACGGTGGTCGGCGCGTTCCAGCACGGAAGGTCCGTCGCCGAACTCCGTACTCCCCTGCTGCTCCTGGTCGCCGTCGCCGGTGGCCGGGCGCTGGTGGCCTGGCTCACCGAACTCGCCGCGCACCGCGCGAGCGCGGCGGTCAAGTCCGAGCTGCGGGGACGGCTGCTGGAGCGGGCCGTGCGGCTGGGGCCGAGCTGGCTGAGCGGGCAGCGGACCGGATCGCTGGTGGCCCTCGCCACCCGGGGCGTCGACGCCCTCGACGACTACTTCTCGCGCTATCTGCCGCAGTTGGGACTCGTGGTCGTGGTGCCCGTGGCGGTGCTGGCGCGGATCGTGACCGAGGACTGGGTGTCCGCCGCGATCATCGTGGTCACCCTGCCGCTGATCCCCGTCTTCATGATGCTGATCGGCTGGGCCACCCAGTCCCGGATGGACCGGCAGTGGCAGTTGCTGTCCCGGCTGTCCGGGCACTTCCTGGACGTCGTGGCGGGGCTGCCGACGCTGAAGGTGTTCGGCCGGGCCAAGGCCCAGGCCGAGTCGATCAAGCGCATCACCGGTGAGTACCGGCAGGCGACGATGCGCACCCTGCGGATCGCCTTCCTGTCGTCCTTCGCCCTGGAACTCCTCGCCACCCTCTCCGTCGCCCTGGTCGCCGTGACCATCGGAATGCGGCTCGTCCACGGCGACATGGACCTCTACGTCGGCCTGGTCGTGCTCATCCTGGCACCGGAGGCGTATCTGCCGCTGCGGCAGGTGGGCGCGCAGTACCACGCGGCGGCGGAGGGACTGGCCGCCGCCGAGGAGATCTTCACGGTGCTGGAGACCCCGGTGCCGGAATCGGGCCACCGCCCGGTCCCGGACGGGGAGATCGCCTTCGAGCACCTGACCGTCCGCTACCCCGACCGCGCCGCCGACGCGGTCTCCGAGGTGTCGTTCACCGTGGCACCCGGCGAGACGGTGGCCCTCGTCGGCCCCAGCGGCGCGGGCAAGTCGACCCTGCTGCACGCCCTGCTGGGCTTCGTGCCGCCCACCGGTGGACGGGTGCGCGTCGGCGGCGCCGACCTCGCGGACCTCGATCTGGAGCAGTGGCGGTCCCGGGTGGCCTGGGTGCCGCAGCGCCCGCACCTCTACGCCCAGACGATCGCCGAGAACGTACGGCTGGCCCGACCCGACGCGGACGACGACGCCGTACGCCAGGCCCTCGCGGACGCCGGGGCGCTGGAGTTCGTGGACGCGCTGCCGCGGGGCACGGACACCCTGCTCGGTGAGGACGGCGCCGGACTCTCCGCCGGGCAGCGGCAGCGGCTGGCGCTGGCCCGCGCGTTCCTCGCGGACCGGCCCGTGCTGCTGCTCGACGAGCCGACGGCCGCGCTGGACGGGGCGACCGAGGCGGAGGTCGTGGCGGCGGTACGGCGGCTCGCGGCCGGACGGACCGTCCTGCTGGTCGTGCACCGGCCCGCGCTCCTGGAGGTCGCGGACCGGGTGGTCCGGCTGACGGAGACCACGGCGCTCGACACGTCGGCTCCCGCCACCCGGGAGACGGCACCGAAAGCCCACCGCCCCATAGAGACGGCACCGACCGGCGACCCCGCCGAGGGCGCCACGGAGCCCCGGCCCACCGGCGGCGTGCTCGCTCGGGTGCGCGCCATGTCCCGCGCCCGGCACGGGCGGCTCGCCCTCGCGCTGCTGCTCGGCAGCCTCGCGCTGGGCAGCGCCGTAGGACTGATGGCGACCTCCGGCTACCTCATCTCGCGGGCCTCGCAGCAGCCGCCCGTGCTGTACCTGATGATGGCCGTGACCGCGACCCGCGCCTTCGGCATCGGGCGGGCCGTGTTCCGGTACACCGAGCGGCTGGTGTCGCACGACGCCGTGCTGCGGATGCTCGCCGACACCCGGGTGGCCGTCTACCGGCGGCTTGAGCGGCTGGCGCCCGCCGGACTGCGCCGGACCCGCCGCGGCGACCTGCTCTCCCGGCTCGTCGCGGACGTGGACGCGCTTCAGGACTACTGGCTGCGCTGGCTGCTGCCCGCCGGTGCCGCCGCGCTGGTGTCGGCGGCGTCCGTGGGGTTCACGGCGTGGCTGCTGCCGGAGGCCGGTGCGGTGTTGGCGGTGGGGCTGTTGGCGGCCGGTGCCGGGGTCCCGCTGCTCACCGGTGCGGTGGCGCGGCGCGCCGAGCGCCGGTTGGCGCCCGCCCGCGGGGCGCTGGCGACCCGGGTGACCGACCTGCTCACCGGCACCGCCGAGCTGACCGTCGCCGGGGCGCTGCCCGCCCGTACCGCCGAGCTGCGGCAGGCCGACGGCAGGCTGACCCGGATCACGTCCCGCACGGCGACGGCCACCGCGCTCGGTGACGGGCTCACCGCGCTGGTCTGCGGACTGACCGTGGCCGCCGCCGCGCTGGTCGGCGCGCAGGCGGTCGCGGACGGGCGGCTGGGCGGCGTCGCCATGGCCGTCGTGGTCCTCACCCCGCTGGCCGCCTTCGAGGCCGTCCTCGGGATGCCGCTCGCGGCCCAGTTCCGGCAGCGGGTGCGCAAGAGCGCAGAGCGTGTGTACGAGGTGCTGGACGCGCCCGAGCCGGTACGGGAACCGGAACAGCCCCGGCAGGCGCCGCTGTCGCCGTTCCCACTCGTCGTGCGGGACCTGACCGCCCGGCACGCCGGGCAGGACCGGGACGCGCTCGCCGCGGCCGGACTGCGGCTGGAGGAGGGGCGCCGGGTCGCGGTGGTCGGGCCGTCCGGGTCCGGCAAGTCGACGCTGGCGCAGGTGCTGCTGCGGTTCCTGGACGCCCGCGCGGGGTCGTACACGCTGGGCGGGGTGGACGCGTACGCCCTCGACGGTGACGACGTACGGCGGCTGGTCGGGCTGTGCGCGCAGGACGCGCACCTCTTCGACAGTTCGGTGCGGGAGAACCTGCTGCTGGCGCGGAAGGACGCGACCGAGGCGCAGGTGCGTGACGCGCTGGCGCGGGCGCGGCTGCTGGAGTGGGCCGACGGACTGCCGGACGGACTGGACACGCTCGTCGGTGAGCACGGGGCACGGCTGTCCGGGGGGCAGCGGCAGCGGTTGGCGCTGGCGCGGGCGCTGCTGGCCGACTTCCCCGTCCTCGTCCTCGACGAGCCCGCGGAACACCTCGACCTGCCGACCGCCGACGCGCTGACGGCGGATCTGCTGGCGGCGACCGAGGGGCGCACGACGCTGCTCATCACCCACCGGCTGGCCGGGCTTGAGGCCGTGGACGAGGTGATCGTGCTGGACGGGGGGCGGGTCGTGCAGCGCGGCCGGTACACGGAGCTGGCCGCCGTCGAGGGCCCGCTGCGGGAGATGGCGGCGCGGGAGGCGGAGGCCGAGCTGCTGGTGGGCGTGGGGTAGCGCCGCGGGGCCCTGTCGTCGTCAACTCGGTGCTGGCGTCCGGTCGTACGACTCGGCCATCCGTGCCCGACTGTCCCCCGGGCGTACGACGTGAACAGGACTCGGGGCGGTCCACGGGGCCACGATCGCTGATATGCGCTCACCTCGCCGTCGCCCGCCGCTCGTTCCGGTGCTGCTGTGCGCGCTCGTCGTGTTCGTGTCCCGGCCCTCGGGTGCCTTCGGCGGCGACGGCATCACCGGCTCCGGGATCAGCGCCGAGGTGGCGCGGCTGTACGAGGACGCGGCGCTGGCGACCCAGCAGTACGAGGCGGGGCGGCGTGACGCCGAGGCGCAGCGGGAGCGGGCCCGGCACCTTGAGGGGCTGCTGGACGGTCGGCGGCGGGACATCGCGGCCCTGCACGAGGACCTGGGCCGGATCGCCCGCGCCCAGTACCGCACGGGCGGTGGGCTGCCCGTCGCGGCGCGGATGCTCCTGTCGGACAGTCCCGAGGAGCTGATGCGCGGTCAGCGCGTCGTGCGGCAGGCCGACCTCGCCGTGCACCGCGAGATCGACCGGAGCCGTCGCGCGGAGGCACGGCTCGCCACCGACGAGGCGCGGGCCAGGGCGGAGTGGGAGCGGCTGGAGCGGCGCAGCGCCGAACTCGCCGCGCTGAAGGACTCCATCCAGCGGAAGCTGGAGGAGGCCCGTGGGCGGTTGCAGGGGCAGGCAGACGTCTCGGCCGCGGCGGGCGCCTGTCGGGGCGCCGTCCGACTCGACCAGCCGGAGACGGGGTTCACGGGTGCGTGGGTCGCGCCGGTGGAGACGTACGAGTTGTCCGCCGGGTTCGGCAGCGGCGGGGCGCGCTGGGCGCACCGGCACACGGGGCAGGACTTCGCGGTGCCGATCGGCACGCCGGTGCGGGCGGTCGGCGACGGCAGGGTGGCGAAGGTGGCGTGCGGGGGCGCCTTCGGGATGCAGATCGTCGTCCAGCACCCCGGCGGCTACTACACGCAGTACGCCCATCTCGCCTCGGCCGCCGTCGACCCGGGGGAGCGGGTGCGCACGGGGCAGTGGATCGGCCAGTCCGGCTCGACCGGCAACTCCACCGGCCCCCACCTGCACTTCGAGGTACGGGTCACCCCGGAACTTGGCTCGGGCGTGGACCCGGTGGCGTGGCTGGCGGCACGGGGAGTACGGCTGTAGCGGCTGGGCGGTCTGAGCGCGCCCTCCGCGAGGCCGGGCGGTCTGATTGCGCACCCTCCGCGAGACCAGGCGGGCCGATTGCGCGCCCCCGCATGACCAGGCGGGCCGATCGCGCACCCCCGCGCGGCTGGGCGAGCCCATCGCGCCCCCCGCGGCAGGCGTGCCGTTCCCGCTACCCCGCGCGGCCACGCCGCCGACGCCGCTACGCCCGTTGCGCCAGCAGTCGTTCGATCACCACGGCCACGCCGTCGTCGTTGTTGGCGACCGTACGGCCGGACGCCGCCGCGATCACGTCCGGGTGGGCGTTGCCCATCGCGTAGGACTGCCCGGCCCAGGTGAGCATCTCGACGTCGTTCGGCATGTCACCGAAGGCGACGACCTCCTCGTGCGAGATGCCGCGCTCGGCGCAGCACAGGGCGAGGGTGCTGGCCTTGGAGACCTCGGGCCCGCTGATCTCCAGCAGGGCGCTGGGGCTGGACCGGGTGACGTTGGCGCGGTCGCCGATGGCGAGCCGGGCGAGGGTGAGGAAGGCGTCGGGGTCCAGCTCGGCGTGGAAGGCGAGGATCTTCAGCACCGGCTCGTCGGCGTGGGCGGCGTCCGGCGCCAGCAACCGCTCGGCCGGTTCCAGGGTGTCCGGGACCTCCAGGTGCATCTTGGGATAGTCCGGCTCCTGGTGGAAGCCGTACGTCTGCTCGACCGCGAACACCGTGCCCGGCGCCGCCTGCCGCAGCAGTTGTACGGCCTCCAGCGCGTTCTCCCGGGCCAGCTCGCGCACCTTCACGAACCGGTGGGCGCCGGGGCCGCCGTGCAGGTCGACCACGGCGGCGCCGTTGCCGCAGATGGCGAGGCCGTGGCCGTGGACGTGGTCGCTGACGACGTCCATCCAGCGGGCCGGGCGGCCGGTGACGAAGAAGACCTCGATGCCCGCCTCCTCCGCGGCGGCCAGCGCGGCGACCGTCCGTGGGGACACCGAGTGGTCGTCGCGGAGCAGGGTGCCGTCGAGGTCGGTCGCGATCAGCCGTGGCGGTACGGCGGATGCCTGGGCTTCGGGCTGTCGAGTCGCTGAGGTCACCCCGCCATTGTCCCGCATATGCCCGCACGCCCGTGCGGGAGTCCGCACATCTGAGGGGGCGCACGGGCGTTCCCTGTGGGAGCGGAGGGGGACCGCGCCGCTCAGCGCAGTTGCGCCGGAGCCTCCAGCGCGATCCGCTCGAAGACCTTCTCGTCGGCGGCGAAGTCGGAGTCGGGGATCGGCCAGTGGATCACCAGCTCGGTGAAGCCCAGCTCCTGGTGGCGCCCGGCGAAGTCCACGAACGCGTCGAGGGACGTCAGCGGGCGGCCACGGTCCGGGGTGAACCCGGTGAGCAGCACCTTCTCCAGCTCGGCCACGTCCCGGCCGACGGTGGCGCAGGCGTCGGCCAGCTTCTCGGCCTGGCCGCGCAGCGCCTGGACCGACTGCTCCGGGGTGCCGTTCTCGTACAGCGCGGGGTCACCCGTGGTCACCCACCCCTGCCCGTGCCGGGCGACCAGTTTCAGCCCGCGCGGTCCGGTGGCGGCCACCGCGAAGGGCAGCCGGGGGCGCTGCACACAGCCCGGGATGTTCCGTGCCTCGTGCGCCGAGTAGTGCTTGCCCTCGTACGACACCGCGTCCTCGGTCAGCAGCCGGTCGAGTAGCGGCACGAACTCGGCGAACCGGTCGGCCCGCTCACGCGGTGTCCAGGGCTCCTGGCCCAGCGCGGTGGCGTCGAAGCCGGTGCCGCCCGCGCCGATGCCGAGGGTGACCCGGCCGCCGGAGATGTCGTCGAGGGAGATCAGCTCCTTGGCGAGGGTCACCGGGTGCCGGAAGTTCGGTGAGGTCACCAGGGTGCCCAGTCGCAGCCGCTCGGTGATGGACGCGGCGGCGGTCAGCGTCGGTATGGCGCCGAACCAGGGGCCGTCCCGGAAGCTCCGCCAGGACAGGTGGTCGTAGGTGTAGGCGGTGTGGAAGCCGAGCTGCTCGGCCCGTGTCCAGGCGGAACGGCCGCCTTCGTGCCAGCGGCGGTACGGGAGGATCACGGTGCTCA
This sequence comes from Streptomyces flavalbus, assembly GCF_042674625.1. Taxonomy (NCBI): domain Bacteria; kingdom Bacillati; phylum Actinomycetota; class Actinomycetes; order Kitasatosporales; family Streptomycetaceae; genus Streptomyces; species Streptomyces flavalbus. The sequence goes on along the minus strand of NZ_JBHTEB010000001.1, from coordinate 3,989,004 downwards.
GTCGCAGACTCATGCGTCGAGCGTATGCGTCCCCGGTGTTTCACGTGAAACACCCGGTGTGGTCATCGCACGCGGCTGCTCAGCCACGGGCTCAGGCTGATCATCGGCATGTACTCCTTGTGCGTGCGGTCGCCGGGCAGCGGCACGATCAGGAAGTAGCCGGGTGGGAATCGTCGTCCCTTGACGAAGGCGAGGTCGTCGAAGACGGAGCGAAGGAAGGCGGGCACCTCATCGCGCGGGATGTCGGGACACTCGACGCCCTCCACGGTGATCAGCGCGTCGTCATCGGGATAGAGCCGCACGCTCAGCCGGGGCAGCCCGCCGAACTCGACGAACGCCTCGTGCGGCAGCGAACCGTCCGGGTCGGCGATGACGCCGATGCCCGCGGCGCTGCGGCGGGAGGTCTGGTCCGCGCCGATGTCATGGCTGACCTCGATCTCACGGCCGTACTCCGTGGCGAGGGCCCGCAGGACGGTGACGGCGGCCTCGGTGGTGGGCAGATGCTGGTCCATACCTCTGATCATGGACCGCACGCCCCCGGTCTGTCAGTGGCTCCGGACCGCCAGCGGGTCAGTGCGCTTCCGGGAAGCGCAGGTACCGCGCCGGTACGGCCTGGGTCAGCCACACCCCGTTGGCGCTGACGCGGAACTCATAGCCGTCGCGGTGCATGGCGGCGGCGTCCACGGAGAGCACGACCGGACGGCCACGCCGGGCACCCACGCGGGTCGCGGTCTCGCGGTCGGCGGAGAGGTGCACGTCGTGCCGGTTCATGGGCCGCAGGCCCTCGGCGCGGATGGCGTCGAGATGACGGGCCACGGTGCCGTGGTAGAGGTACGGCGGCGGGGTCACCGCGGGCAGTCCGAGGTCGACCTCGATGCTGTGGCCCTGGCTGGCCCGGATACGGGTGCCGTCGATGGCGAAGCGCCGCTTGTCGTTGTGGGCGACCACGTGGTCCAGCTCCTCCCGGGTGACCCGGAAGCCGTGGGCGCTGGCCGCCGCGAGCAGCGCGTCGATCTCCACCCAGCCGCCCTCGTCGAGGGTGAGGCCGATCCGCTCGGGCTGGTGACGGAGGTGTTTGGAGAGGTACTTGGACACCTTCACGGTGCGTCTGTCGTCGAGGCTTTCGCTCATGACCTCAGGGTGCCGGGCGAGATGCGGATCACGCACTTTGTTTTGTCGCCGAGGTTTGATCCACAACCAACACCAGTTATCCACAGGAGAATTGACGGTCTTGTGGACAACCGCCTCCCCAGACGCCCCCGCCCTACACCGGCGGCTCCAGCCGCGCGATCCCCCGCAGCACCCCCGGCGCGAACCGGTACAGCAGCCGCAGACCACGTGCCTCCGCCGTCACCGGCACCACCGCCTCGTTGCGGACGACGGCGCGCAGGATCGCGTCCGCGACCTTCTCCGGCGGATAGTTCCGCAGCCCGTACAGCCGCGCCGTGCGCTTCCGGCGCCGCCGCTCCTCCTCGGGGTCGGCGCCCGCGAACCGGGCCGTGGAGGTGATGTTGGTGTTCACGAACCCGGGGCAGATCGCGGTCACCCCGATGCCCTGGCCCGCCAGTTCGGCGCGCAGCGACTCGCTGAGCATCAGCACGGCGGCCTTGGAGGCGCCGTACGCGGGCAGCGCCCTGGACGGCTGGTACGCCGCCGCCGACGCCGTGTTGACGATGTGGCCGCCCTGGCCGCGCTCGGCCATCTGACGCCCGAAGAGACGGCACCCGTGGATGACGCCCCACAGGTTGACGTCGAGCACCCGGCGCCAGTCCTCCGTCGTGGTGGCGAGGAAGGGGCCCGCCAGACCGATCCCCGCGTTGTTGACGAGGACGTCGACGACGCCGTACTCGGTGGCGACCTTGTCGGCGAGCTTCTCCATGGCCTGCTCGTCGGAGACGTCCACGGTCTCCGCCCAGGCGGCCGGGGCGCCGAGCAGCCGGGACGTCTCCGCGGTGCGGGCGGCGCTCTCGGCGTCCCGGTCGACGGCGACCACCCGGGCACCGGCCGCCGCGAACGCGTACGCGGTGGCCTGGCCTATGCCGCTGCCCGCCCCCGTGACCAGCACCAACTGCCCGCCGAACCGCTCGGCGTACCGCCCCTTCGGCACCGAAGCGGGCCGCGCACCCCGCCCAGCCCCAGCCCGGCCAGCCCCAGCCCGCCCAGCCCCAGCCCGCCCAGCCCCAGCAAGGCCAGAACCATCCCGGCCAGAACCAGCAAAACCAGCCCCACCCCCGCGAGAACCACCCTGACCACCCCCGCCAGCCTCCCCCTCCTCCAACGCGCTCACGAAATCCGCGACCCACGCGGCCAACTGGTCGGGACGGCTGCGCGGCACCCAGTGCTTCACGGGCAGCGCCCGCCGGGTCAGCCGCGGGACCCACCGCTCCAGGTCGTCGTACAACCGCTCGGAGAGGAACGCGTCGTTCAGGGGCGTGATGAGCTGCACCGGCACATGGGCGTACGCGTCCTCGCGCGGGCGACGCAGCCGTGGCCGGACGTTGTCCCGGTACAGCCAGGCGCCGTGCGCGGCGTCCGTCGGCAGCGACGAGGTCGGGTAGCCGTCCGAGGGCACCCGCTCGGCGCGCTCCAGGAGCCGCGGCCACGCCTTGCCGAGCGGCCCCCGCCAGGCCAGTTCGGGCAGGACGGGCGTGTGCAGCGCGTACACGTACCAGGACCGGGCGCCCTGGCCGAGGACCTGGGCGACCCGGCGCGGGGTGGGACGCCGTACGCGCCGCTTGATCCAGTGGCCGAAGTGGTCCAGGGACGGCCCCGACAGGGAGGTGAAGGACGCGATCCGGCCCTCGGTGCGGCGGACGGTGGCGAACTCCCACCCCTGCACCGAGCCCCAGTCGTGCCCCACCAGGTGCACCGGGCGGTCCGGGCTCACCGCGTCGACGACGGCGAGGAAGTCGTCCGTCAGCTTCTCCAGCGTGAACCCGCCGCGCAGTGGCCGCGGCGCGGCGGACCGGCCGTGCCCGCGGACGTCGTAGAGGACGACGTGGAAGCGGTCGGCCAGGCGCTCGGCCACCCGCGCCCAGACCTCCTTGCTGTCCGGATAGCCGTGCACCAGGACGACCGTCGGCCGGGCCGGGTCGCCCAGCTCGGCCACGCACAACTCCACGCCCCCGGTCCGCACCCAGCGCTCCCGCGCACCCTTGAGCACCCCTACGCCTCCTCAGCCCCGGAACCACCGTCGCGGTACGTGCCCGTAACGTGACACCGGCGAATCTTCCACTTGTTAGAGAAAGCGTCAATAGCATGGCCCGTAGCCCTCAGGCAGGGCATCCCCTACGGGCCCGTAGTCCCGGAGGCGGACGCCAAGACAGCTCTGCGGTCTGACGACCCGAGTGGCCCGCGTCACTACTGTCGACGACGTGACTGTGATCGCGACCGAAAGCCTGAGCAAGCGGTTCCCCCGGGTGACCGCGCTTGACCGGCTCTCCGTGGACGTCGGGCCCGGTGTCACCGGACTCGTCGGAGCCAACGGCGCCGGCAAGTCGACACTGATCAAGATCCTGCTGGGTCTCTCCCCGGCCACGGAGGGCCGCGCCCGGGTGCTCGGCCTCGACGTCGCCACCGAGGGCGCCGCCATCCGCGAGCGCGTCGGCTACATGCCGGAGCACGACTGCCTGCCGCCCGACGTCTCGGCCACCGAGTTCGTCGTGCACATGGCGCGCATGTCCGGCCTGCCGCCCACCGCCGCCCGCGAGCGGACCGCCGACACGCTGCGCCACGTCGGCCTCTACGAGGAGCGGTACCGCCCCATCGGCGGCTACTCCACCGGCATGAAGCAGCGCGTCAAGCTGGCCCAGGCCCTGGTCCACGACCCGCAGCTCGTCTTCCTCGACGAGCCGACCAACGGCCTCGACCCCGTCGGCCGCGACGACATGCTCAACCTGATCCGCCGCGTCCACACCGACTTCGGCATCTCGGTCCTGGTCACCTCACACCTGCTCGGCGAACTCGAACGCACCTGCGACCACGTCGTCGTCATCGACGGCGGCAAGCTGCTGCGCTCCAGCTCCACCACCGACTTCACCCAGACCACCACCACCCTCGCCATCGAGGTCACCGACACCGACGACCACCCCGACGGCACCCGCGCGGTTCGCGAGGAGCTGCACGCGCGCGGCGTCGAGGTCCTCGACGGCAGCGGCGGCCTCCCCGGCGCCGGACACATCATGCTGGTCACCGCGCAGGGCGAGGAGACCTACGACCTGATCCGGGACGTCGTCGCCGACCTGGGCCTCGGCCTGGTCCGCATGGAACAGCGGCGCCACCACATCTCCGAGGTCTTCAAGAACGCCGACAGCGAACCCGCTGGGGAACGGAAGGAGGCCGTGGGCCATGGCCGTTGACCACCCCGTCGCGACGCCGCCGGGCGGCGACGAGACCCGCATCCACAACATCGGCTACCGCAGCTACGACGGCCCCCGCCTCGGCCGCGCCTACGCCCGCCGCTCCCTGTTCTCGCAGTCCCTGCGCGGCGCCTACGGCCTCGGCCGGTCGGCGAAGTCCAAGGTGCTGCCGATGCTGCTGTTCGTGGTGATGTGCCTGCCCGCGGGCATCATGGTCGCGGTCGCCGTCGCCACCGACGCCAACGACCTGCCCGTCGAGTACACCCGCTACGCGATCATCATGCAGGCCGTGATCAGCCTGTACGTCGCCGCGCAGGCACCCCAGTCCGTCTCCCGCGACCTGCGCTTCAAGACCGTACCGCTGTACTTCTCGCGGCCCATCGAGACCACCGACTACGTCCTCGCCAAGTACGCGGCACTCGCCTCGGCGCTGTTCGTCCTCACCGCCGCCCCGCTGCTCGTCCTCTACATCGGGGCGCTGCTGGCGAAACTCGACTTCACCGACCAGACCGAAGGCTTCGCACAGGGGCTCGTCGCCGTGGCACTGCTCTCCCTGCTCTTCGCCGGGCTCGGCCTGGTGATCGCCGCGGTCACGCCGCGCCGCGGCTTCGGCATCGCCGCCGTCATCGCCGTACTGACCATCTCCTACGGCACGGTCTCCGTCGTCCAGGCCATCGCGTTCGAGCAGGACAGCACCGGCGCGATCGCCTGGCTCGGCCTGTTCTCGCCGATCACCCTCATCGACGGGGTGCAGTCCGCGTTCCTCGGGGCGCCCTCCGCGTTCCCGGGCGGTGAGGGCCCCGGCACCGGCGAGGGAGCCGTCTACCTCCTCGTCGTCCTCGGCCTCATCGCCGCCTGCTACGGCCTCCTGACGCGCCGCTACCGAAAGGTGGGCCTGTGACCACGCTCAGCATCGACCATGTCTCCCGCTGGTTCGGCAACGTGGTCGCCGTCAACGACATCACCATGACCATCGGGCCCGGCGTCACCGGCCTGCTCGGCCCCAACGGCGCGGGGAAGTCCACCCTCATCAACATGATGGGCGGCTTCCTCGCCCCCTCCACCGGCACCGTCACCCTCGACGGCCAGCAGGTCTGGCGCAACGAGCAGATCTACCGGCACATCGGCGTCGTCCCCGAACGCGAGGCGATGTACGACTTCCTCACCGGCCGCGAGTTCGTCCTCGCCAACGCCGAACTGCACGGCCTCGGCGCGCAGGCCGCCCAGCGGGCGCTGGCGACCGTCGAGATGGAGTACGCGCAGGACCGCAAGATCTCCACGTACTCCAAGGGCATGAGGCAGCGCGTGAAGATGGCGTCCGCGCTGGTCCACGAGCCGTCGCTGCTGCTGCTCGACGAGCCCTTCAACGGCATGGACCCCCGCCAGCGGATGCAGCTCATGGACCTGCTGCGGCGCATGGGGGACGAGGGCCGCACGGTGCTGTTCTCCTCGCACATCCTGGAGGAGGTCGAGCAGCTCGCCTGGCACATCGAGGTCGTCGTCGCCGGACGGCACGCGGCCAGCGGCGACTTCCGCAAGATCCGCCGTCTGATGACCGACCGTCCGCACCGCTACCTGGTGCGCTCCAGCGACGACCGCGCCCTCGCGGCGGCGCTGATCGCCGATCCGTCGACGTCCGGCATCGAGGTGGACCTCACGGAGAACGCGCTGCGCGTGCAGGCCGTCGACTTCGGCCGCTTCACCGCGCTGCTGCCGCGGGTGGCCCGGGACCACGGCATCCGGCTGCTGACCGTGTCGCCGTCCGACGAGTCCCTTGAGTCCGTCTTCTCGTATCTCGTCGCGGCGTAGGAGGCCGAAGATGTACGACCCCACAGTCGCCCGACTCACCTACCGGGCCCTGCTCGGCCGACGCCGGGCCCTCATCCTCGGCGCGCTGCCACTGCTGCTGATCGTCATCTCGATCGCGGTGCGCGCGCTCGCCGGGGCCGACGACCAGACCGCGTCGGACGTCCTCGGCGGGCTCGCCCTCGCCACGATGGTGCCGATCATCGGTGTCATCGCGGGCACCGGCGCGATCGGGCCCGAGATCGACGACGGGTCCGTGGTGTACCTGCTGTCCAAGCCGCTGAAGCGGCCGACGATCATCTCGACCAAGCTGTTCGTGGCGGTCGCGGTGACGATGGTGTTCTCCGCGCTGCCGACGCTGGTCGCGGGGCTGATCCTCAACGGCAACGGGCAGCAGATCGCCGTCGCCTACACGATCGCCGCGCTGGTCGCCTCCATCGCGTACGCGGCGCTGTTCCTGCTGCTCGGCACGGTGTCGCGGCACGCGGTGGTGTTCGGGCTGGTGTACGCGCTGGTCTGGGAGGCGCTGTTCGGGTCGCTGGTGCCGGGGGCGCGGACGCTGAGCGTGCAGCAGTGGTCGCTGGCGGTGGCCCAGGAGGTCGCGGACGGGTCGCTGGTGACGTCGGACGTCGGGCTGACGACGGCGACGGTGCTGCTGGTGGGCGTGACGGTGCTGGCGACGTGGTACGCGGGGCAGAAGCTGCGCACGTTGACGCTGGCGGGGGAGGAGTGACGGCGGGGGGAGCCGCCCCAGCGGCTCCCCCCGGCTACGGCAGCAGGCGTTCCAGCACCACCGCGATCCCGTCCTCCTCGTTGGAGGACGTCACCTCGTCCGCCACCGCGCGGAGCGACTCGTGGGCGTTGGCCATGGCCACACCGTAGGAGGCCCAGGCGAACATCGGGAGGTCGTTGGGCATGTCGCCGAAGGCGATCGTCTCGGCGGACCGTACGCCCAGGCGGCGGGCCGCGAGGGAGAGTCCCGTCGCCTTGGAGAGGCCGAGGGGGAGGAGTTCGACGATGCCCTCGCCCGCCATGGTGACGGTGACGAAGCCGCCCGCGACCCGGTCGGCGACCTTCGCCAGCTCGTCGTCGGACAGGGTCGGGTGCTGGATGTAGAGCTTGTTCAGCGGCGCCGCCCACAGGTCCGACGCGTCCGTGAACGGGACCGCGGGCAGGTGCTCGGAGATCGCGTACCCGGGGCCGACGATCACGTCGCCCTCCAGGCCGTCCCGGCTCGCCGCCAGGAACAGCGGCCCGACCTCCGCCTCGATCTTCGCCAGCGCCACCCCGGCCAACTGCCGGTCGAGGGTGACGGAGGTCAGCAGCCGGTGCTCCCCGGCGTGGTACACCTGCGCGCCCTGCCCGCAGACGGCGAGGCCCTGGTAGCCGAGGTCGTCGAGGATGTGCCGGGTCCAGGGGACCGCGCGGCCGGTGACGACGATGTGCGCGGCGCCCGCCGCGGTGGCCGCGGCGAGCGCGTCACGGGTGCGCGCGGAGACCGACTCGTCGGAGCGCAGCAGCGTCCCGTCGAGATCGGTGGCGATCAGCCGGTACGGGAACCCCGCGGTGGCACTCGCGTCGCTCACTGGGACACCGGTTCCAGAACCTCCCGGCCGCCGAGGTAGGGACGCAGCACCTCGGGCACGCGGACCGAACCGTCGGCCTGCTGGTGGTTCTCCAGGATCGCGACAATGGTCCGCGGTACGGCGCACAGCGTGCCGTTGAGCGTGGCCAGCGGGCGGACCTTCTTGTCCTCACGGACCCGGATGGACAGCCGCCGGGCCTGGAACTCGGTGCAGTCCGAGGTCGACGTCAGCTCGCGGTACTTGCCCTGCGTCGGGATCCACGCCTCGCAGTCGAACTTGCGCGAGGCGGAGGAGCCGAGGTCGCCCGAGGCGACGTCGATGACCCGGAACGGCAGCTCCAGCGAGGTCAGCCACTGCTTCTCCCAGTCAAGCAGGCGCTGGTGCTCGGCCTGGGAGTCCTCGGGGAGGACGTACGAGAACATCTCGACCTTGTCGAACTGGTGGACGCGGAAGATGCCCCGGGTGTCCTTGCCGTGCGAACCGGCCTCGCGGCGGAAGCAGGGCGAGAAGCCCGCGTAGCGCAGCGGGAGGCGGTCGGCGTCGAGGATCTCGTCCATGTGGTAGCCCGCGAGGGCCACCTCGGAGGTGCCGACGAGGTACAGGTCGTCCTTGTCGAGGTGGTAGACGTCCTGGGAGGCCTGGCCGAGGAAGCCGGTGCCGCCCATGGCCTGCGGGCGGACCAGCGCGGGGGTCAGCATCGGGGTGAAGCCCGCGGCGGTGGCCTGCGCGATCGCCGCGTTCACCAGCGCCAGCTCCAGGAGCGCGCCGACGCCGGTGAGGAAGTAGAACCGCGAGCCGGAGACCTTGGCGCCGCGCTCGACGTCGATGGCGCCGAGCAACTGGCCCAGCTCCAGGTGGTCCTTGGGCGCGAAGCCCTCGGCGTCGAAGTCGCGGATGGTGCCGTGCTCCTCCAGCGTGGCGAAGTCCTCCTCGCCGCCCACGGGGACGTCGGGGTGGACGAGGTTGCCGAGCTGGAGCAGGAGCGACTGGGTCTCGCTGTCGGCCGCGTCGCGCTCGGCGTCGGCCGCCTTGACGTCGGCGGCGAGCTGGCTCGCCCGCTTCAGCAGTTCCGCCTTCTCGTCCCCGGCGGCCTTGGGGATCAGCTTGCCGAGCGACTTCTGCTCGGCGCGCAGCTCGTCGAAGCGGACGCCGGACGACCTGCGCCGCTCGTCGGCAGACAGGAGAGCGTCGACGAGCGCGACGTCCTCTCCACGGGCGCGCTGGGACGCGCGCACACGGTCGGGGTCCTCACGGAGCAGGCGAAGGTCAATCACGCGGACAAGGCTACCGGTGCCGGATGAGCGCCCACGACTCACTATTCCGAGATGCGGCTTATGTGCACTTCTGGGAAAATCGCCGGACTCTGTCAATAAACCGTGTCCCAATTCCCTGAGACGGGGCAGTCAACGGGCGTGTGATTGACCGGATCGCCTTGTGGAGAACGGGACTTGGCGCTACCCGGCGGCCCGGTTGTCCACAGTGCTCCACACCCTCCGAGGAGTTATCCACAGGCTGTGCGGAAGATCTGTGGATGCGGGAATTGATCACTCCGTTCTCCGCGATCAAGGGCGATCAAGCCTCGGGATTCCCCGCGCAAACCCCATTTACCCGCACTTTCGAGTGGAAAGGGGTCGCTCCAAAGGATTGATCAAAGGAAAAGAGTGGACGAAGGGTGACCTGTGCGCCCGAGCGCCCAAGAGGGTGCTGTAGGGCGATTTGTCGACTGGCTGGCGCTTCTCTGTCGACTTGTCCCCAGGTCGAGAAGCGGACCTGTGGATAACTTCTGTGGGTAACGAAGATACGCAGGTAGGACTGGTGGGCGGAGCCGGTTCTGGCTAGAAACGGCCGTCCTGGCAGCGCGCCACCCAGTCGGACGCCGCCATGAACTCCTCGTCCGACGTCCCCGGCAGCGGCACGCCCACGTCCCCCACCGCCACGTCCGCCCGCGGGTACGAGCCGAGGAACCGCACCTCCCGGCAGCTCCGCTTCAGCCCACGCAGCGCGTCGGCCACCCGGCGGTCCGCGATATGGCCCTCGGCGTCGATGCAGAAGCAGTAGTTGCCGATCCCCGCCCCGGTCGGCCGGGACTGGAGCAGCATCAGGTTGATCCCCCGGGTCGCGAACTCACCCAGCAGATCGCGCAGCCCACCGGGATGGTCGTCGCGCTGCCACAGCACCACCGACGTCTTGTCCGCGCCGGTCGGCGCCGCGGGCCGGGCGGGCCTGCCCACCAGGACGAACCTGGTCTGCGCGTTCTCCGCGTCGTGGATGTTGGTCTCCAGCGGCACCAGGCCGTAGCGCGCCGCCGCGAACTCACCGGCGAACGCGGCGTCGTAGCGGCCCTCCTGCACCAGCCGGGCGCCGTCCGCGTTCGAGGCCGCCGACTCCCAGGCCACGTCCGGCAGGTGCGCCTTCAGCCAGTTGCGCACCTGCGGCTGCGCGGCCGGGTGGGCGGTGACCGTCTTGACGTCCGACAGCTTGGTGCCGGGCCGGACCAGCAGCGCGAAGGTGATCGACAGCAGCACCTCGCGGTAGATCATCAGCGGGCGGCCCGCGACCAGCTCGTCCAGCGTGGTGGTGATCCCGCCCTCGACCGAGTTCTCGATCGGCACGAACGCGGCCTCGGCCTCGCCGCCGCGCACCGCGTCGAGCGCGGACTGCACCGACACGTACGGGATCAGCTCCCGGGTCGCCGCCTCGGGAAGCGTCCGCAGGGCGACTTCGGTGAAGGTGCCCTCGGGACCGAGATACGCATAGCTCGCTGGCATGACCTCACCCTAATGGGCGGCCCCGGCACCAACCTGCCCAGGCGCCGACCTGCCCAGGCGCCGACCCGCCCAGGCGCCAGCACGGACACCGCGACGCCCCGCCGCCTCGCCGCCAAGGGCGCCTCACCCTTCCAGCAGCGCCTGCCCCACGTACCCGCCCTCCGGCGCCCCGCCCGGCACCGCGAACAGCCCGCTCGCCTCGTGCCGGATGAACGGCGACAGCGCGTCCCCCCGGTCCAGCTTGCGCTGCACCGGCACGAACCCGCGCAGCGGATCGGCCTGCCAGCAGACGAACAGCAGCCCGGCGTCGGGCGTCCCGTCCGCGTCGAAGCCGTCGTGGTACGAGAACGGGCGCCGCAGCATCGCCGCACCCCCGTTCTGGTCGGGCCGGGAGATCCGCGCGTGCGCGTTGATCGGCACCACCAGACCGCCCTCGGCGTCGGTCTTCTCCAGGTCCATCTCGGTGGTCTCCCCACCCCCGGACAGCGGCGCCCCATCGGCCTTGCGGCGCCCGATGACATCCTCCTGCGCCCCGACCGACAGCTTCTCCCAGTCGTCGAGCAGCATCCGGATACGGCGTACGACGACATAGGAGCCGTTCGCCATCCAGTCGGGGTCCCCGCCCTCCGGGACGTAGATCCGCTGGTCGAAGTCGGGCTCGCTCGGCTTGGGGTTGCGGGTGCCGTCGATCTGGCCCATCAGGTTGCGTGCCGTCATCGGCTGGGCGGTGGCCCCCGGCGACCGGTTGAAGCCGTTCATCTGCCAGCGGACCCGGGCCGCGGCACCCGCGTCCTTCTGGAGGGCGCGCAGCGCGTGGAACGCCACCAGCGCGTCGTTCGCGCCGATCTGCACCCACAGGTCACCGTCGCTGCGCGCCTTGTCGAGCCGGTCGGAGGAGAACTCGGGCAGCGGATCGAGGGCGACCGGCCGCCGCTTCTCCAACCCGGTGCGGGCGAAGAAGCTGTGCCCGAACCCGAAGGTCACCGTGAGCGAGGACGGCCCGGCGTCGGTCGCCACATCCGTGTCGCCCTGCGTCGCCGGTTCCCCCGCCATCAGCCGCCGTGCCGTCTCCGACCAGCGGCGCAGTAGGGCGACGGCCTCCTTGCGGCCCGCACCGGCCGCCAGATCGAAGGCGACGAGATGGCCACGGGCCTGCATCGGGGTGGTGATGCCGGGCTGGTGTTTCACGTGAAACTCGATCCGCTCGGCGCCCAGCGAGGTCAGCGGGGTGGCCTCGGCGGGCCGGGCGGCGTATCCCACACCCCCGCCCGCCGCGCCGAGCACGAGCCCGGTGGCACCGGCGGTGCCGAGCAGCCGCCGCCGGGAGATGCCCTCCCGGGTGGCGGTGTCGCCCTGGAGGTTGCTCGCGTCCAGGGGGACCCGGGCCTCGGGAATGGACTGGTCAGGCATGGTGATGTTCAGCCGATCTGCGCGTTCTTGGAGACGGTCACCTGGTCGATGTCGGAGGTCCGCACGGTCACGGCGACCTTCCAGTCGCCCGCCACGGGAATCTGCACCCCGCTCGCCGACCAGTGTCCGGTGGTGATGTGGTCCGGGGCCACGGGCAGCGGACCGATGTCCTGGGTCTCCAGGGTGAAGGCGATCTGCACCTCGGGGACGTCGAAGGCGCGGCCGTTGGGCCGCTCCACATAGACGTGCATGTCGTTGCCGCCGACCCGGGCGGGATCGAGGTCGATCCGTACGACGCCCTTGCCGTCCTGCCCGCCCGTGTCGAACGGGATCTCCAGCGTCAGCGCGCCGGAGACGGGGTCCGTGGCGGTGGCCGAGGTGGCCGCCTTGGCCTCCTCCACCGTGCGCCCCGGCTCGGCGGACGTCAGCAGGGTGGTCACGGCCAGGACGACGACCGCGACACCGGCCTCGGCCAGCACCGAGCGGCGCAGCCCGTAGCGGAGGGGGTCGGCGTCCCGCAGCCGCTTCTGCCGCGCGGCGTCCACGGCGGCCCGCTGCCGGGCGAGCTGCGCGGCCCGCCGCGCGTCACCCGGCTCGCCACCCTCCGAGACAGCACCCTTCTCCTCGCCGGAACCCTCGGCCCCCGCGGCCACCGGCTCCCGCTCCCGCTCCTCCTCGGCCGCCGATGCGGCCGCCGATGCGGAGGCCGATGCGGAGGCCGTCTCCCCCAACCGCCGGGTCCACCGCCGCGAGATCCAGGCGACCCCGACCAGCAGCGACACCAGCCCCAGCTTGATCAGCAGCAGTTGCCCGTACCGGGTGCCGGTCAGCGCGGACCAGTAGCCGACCTGCCGCCACGCCTGGTAGGTGCCGGTCGCCACCAGGGTGAGGACGCAGGTCAGCGCGGTGGTGGAGAAGCGCCGTACGGCCGACCGGTCGACCGGGGTGTCGAGGGGCGCCCAGCGCAGCGAGACGAGCAGTGCGCTCAGCCCGCCCAGCCAGGTGGCGACGGCGAGCAGATGGACGATGTCGACGGGCATCGCGATCCCCGGCTGGATGCCGCTGGAGGCGTGCTCGGCCATGGCCCAGCTCGCCGCCAGCCCCGCGGCGACGACGGTCCCGCCGACCGCGAGCCCGAAGGTGAGGTCCCGCTTCTCCTCGTCCTCGCGCTTGTCGTACGCGCCGAAGAGCACGGCGACGAAGAGCGCGGCGGCGGCGAGCAGCAGCAGCCGGGAGACCAGCGCGGCGCCGGTCTTGGTCTGGAGGACCTCCCCGAGCAGGTCGAGGTCGAAGATGTCACCGACCTCTCCGGACCGGCTGTAGGCGCCGCGCAGCAGCAACAGCGCCAGCGTCGCCGCGGTGAGCGCGACCCACCCGGAGACCACGAGCCGCTGCACGGCCCGCACCCCCGAGCCGCGCGGCCAGCAGACGAGGACGAACGCGGCACCGCCCACGAGCACGATGAACCCGGCGTACGACACGTACCGCGCGGTGTCGTACAGCCCGCCCACGAGCCCGCCGCCCGCCTCGGTCCCGGAGACCGACACGGACGTCTCGGAGGGGGCGCCGATGGAGAAGGTGAACGCGCCGGAGACGGGGTGGCTGTCGGCGGAGACCACCTGGTAGGCGACGGTGTACGTGCCGTCGGGCAGCCCCGAGTGCAGCCGCACGGAGTACGTGGTGCCGCCGATGTTGCCCGCCTCGCCGGTGTCGGCCCGCTCGCCCTTGGGACCGAGGACGCGCAGGGAGTCGTCGGACAGGGAGACCGTCTCGGAGAAGGTGAGCGCGATCTGGGCCGGGGCCGTGTCGACCACCGCCCCCTGCCGGGGGTCGCTGCCGGTCAGCGCGGCGTGCGCGGACGCCGGTCTGGCGGCGGCGAGGAGCACGCCGACGACGGCCAGGAACAGCAGCACCAGGGGCCGGACGCGTGGGGCGACGGTCGCTGTCAAGGTGGTCCCTCCCTCAGTTCCCCGGATCGGGGCGGTACGTCATCGGCTTGACCGGCATCTCGACGGTGACGGGGTCGCTCTGCGCGAAGTGCAGCACCACGGACACCGTCTCGCCTTCCTTGGGCATGTGCTTGAGCTGCTCGAACATCAGGTGGCTGCCGCCGCTCTCCAGCACGAGCTTCCCGTGGGCGGGCACGTCGAGTCCGCTGACCTCGCGCATCGACTGGTCCACGGTCTCGTGGACGGTCACCTCACCCGCGATGTCGCTGGTGACGGACTTCAGGGTGTCGTCGGCGCCGCCGTCGTTGGTGACGGTCAGGAACCCGGCCGCCATCCGGGAGACGGGCTGCGGCATGTAGGCACCCCCGACGGACAGGACGGCGTCCCCGCTCTCCTCGTCGGAGCCACACGCGGTGAGCCCCAGCCCGAGCACGAGCACCCCGGCCAGGAGGGAGCCAGCCGCCCTCACGGCCTCGCGCCCTTGATGAGCTTGGGCAGGTCGGTGGTGTAGTCGTCGACGGTGGCGTCCTCCCCGTAGAGCACGTACCCCGCGTCGGTCTTCGGGGAGAAGGCGATGACCTGGGTGCCGTGCATGGAGACGACCTTGCCGTCCTTGTCCTTCGTCGGCGCCTCGATGGAGATGCCGAGGGCGCGGGCCCCGGCCTGGATGGTGTCGAAGTCGCCGGTCAGCCCGACCACCTGCGGGTCGATGCCCTTCAGCCAGGTGCCGAGCGCCTCCGGGGTGTCCCGTTCGGGGTCGGTGGTGACGAACACGATCCGCAGCTCGTCCTGTTCGGCCTTCGACAACTGCTTCTTGGCGACGGCGATGTTGCTCATCGTCAGCGGGCAGACGTCGGGGCAGTTGGTGTACCCGAAGTAGATCAGCGTCGGCTTGCCGTCGGTCTGCTCGCGGAGGTCGTACCGCTCGCCGTGGGTGTCGGTCAGCACGAGGTCGGGCTTCTCGAACGGCTTGTCGAGGACGGTGGCGGCCTTGGCGGAGCCGGACTCCTCCGACACCACGGAGACCGGCGAGCCGTCGCCGTCGTCGTCACCGCTGCCGCAGGCGGAAAGGGTCAGGGAGGCGGCGGCGAGCAGGGCAGCCGCCGCGAAGGTCTTCTTGCGCATAGAGAAATGTCCCAGATGTGATGGCTCCGGCACACGCCGGGGTCGTACGACAGGCACCTGTCCGCACGTCCCCGGCGCGTACCGCTGAACGAGGCGGGGCCTCAGGCCGCGCTGCCGCCGCGGCGACGGCCCGCGAGGACGCCGTAGGCGACCCCGGCCGCGCCGAGGACGATGCCGACGACGCCGAGGACCCGGGCGGTGGTGTCGGTGCCGTCGGAGTCACCGGAGTCGGCGGTGGTGCTGGCGGCGGCCGACGCGTCGTCGGCCGCCTCCTCGGCGTCGGTGTCCTCGTCGGCGTCGTCGGCGCCGGACGCGCCGTGGTGGTCGTCCTCGGCGGCGGAGAGCGCGAGGACCGGCGCCGGGTGCTCCGGCTCCTCCGCGCCGTCCTGCGGCACCTCGATCCAGCGCACGACCTCGTCGTTGGAATACGTCTGGACGGCCTTGAAGACCAGTTCGTCGGTGTCCTCGGGCAGGGCGCCCACGGAGACCGGGAACTTCTGGAAGAAGCCCGGCTCGACGCCCTTGCCGGTCGCCGTCCAGGTGATCTTGGAGACGGCCTCGGTGACCTTGTTGCCGTGCACCTCAAGCGGCTTGTCCAGCGTGGCCTTGGTGACCTTGGCCTCCCAGCCCGGCACCGGCGCGGGCATCGCGGAGGACAGCGGGTGGTCGGCCGGGAAGGTGACCTCCAACTTGGTGGTCGAGGCGTTGTCCCGCTCGTTGGGGACCTTGAAGTTCACGGTCGCGTAGCCGCCCTTGGCGGCGGCGCCCTCCGGCTGCACGCTGACGTGCGCGAGCGCGGGCGAGGACAGGACGACGACGGCCGAGGCGGCGAGGGCGCCGACGGCGGCGATCCGGGATACCTGCATGGCGATGAGCACTCCACTTCGAGTGAGTCTTCGGGAGATCCGGGAGATCCGGGAGATCCGGGAGATCCGGGAGAGTCCCGCGAGATTCCGGTGATGGCCGGTCAGATCCGGCGAAAGGCAACGGAGGGCGTACGCGCGCGTGCCGCACGACAGCCCCCTCCGCCGGAACCTCCACACAGGGAGTGGGGTGGGGTGGTCGTGCCTCAGACGGCGAGTACGAACCCGTCGCCGGACGGCGGCCCCCGCCTGATCACGGAGTGCTCGAGAACGGCGCTACGAGGCTCGGGAACCGCGTCCGCGGGGGCGCACGCGACGCGCGGCCCCGTCGTGGGCGTCCCCGGAAGCCCCGTGTACAGGGCGCGGGCCAGCGCCAGCGCCGCGCGCAGGGAGCGGATGAGCCCGCCCTCGCTGACCCCCTGCGCCGACAGCTCGACCAGGCGCCGCAGCGCGAGGTCGCCGTTGCGCAGCAGCCACCCGGCGACGAGCGCCGCGAGGACGTGCCCCAGCAGCATCGGCAGGGACGGCAGCAGCGCGGCCCAGGAGTCCGAGGTGGTGGACAGCGCGTCCGCCGGGTGGTGACTCGTACCGGCGTGTGCCCCGGCCCCCGAGGCGCCGGTCGTGCTGGGCGCGACCCGCGCGTCGACCAGGATGCGGTGGGCCTGCGTGGGGCTGAGCGCCGCCGCGGTGGTCCCGCAGACCAGTCGGGCGGCCTGCGCGACCAGCGAGGCGTCGTCGCTCACGCGGGTGCCCGCCGACGCCGTACCGGACGTGGCGGCGTGCTGCCCGAGGCCGAACAGGGTGTGCAGCACGATCTGCCCGCCCGCGAGGAGCGCGGCGATCCCCGGCAGGGACCGCTCCCGCCCGGCGAGCGGCACCGCCACGGCGGCGGACCCGAGGAACCCGGCGGCCAGCGTCCACCACGGCAGCGCGACGCAGGACGCGATCGCGTGGGAGGCCCCGGACAGCACGACACAGACCGCGGCGAACACCGCGGCCCGCAACAGCCGGACCTCGCGTCCGGAGTGCGCCGTGCGCGCGTGGGGGGCAGTCATGGCGGGCTCATCATCGCACTGGCCCCACCGCCACCACAGGGCAGGTCCACAAGATGCCGTGGAAACCGGAAGATCACGGTCTGTCGCCGCTGGGGGGAGTGGGACCCGATGGGTCCAAGTGGTCCCCGTCAGCCCCACATACACCGCTTCCCACCCTCACCGCATCGCCCATATGGGCGGCATCACGTGAAATCCGCGCTTACGCGGGAGCCGCCGCGGCAATACGTAACGGTATGTCGAGCCGCGGCCAGGAGGCTGGAGCATGAGCATCTGGTGGTCACTCCATCTGCGCCGTGAAGCCGCGAGCGTCCCGCTGGCCCGCAGACTGCTGCTCGGCACGATGGAGACGGCGGGCGTCGACCCCGAGATCTCCTACGACCTCTCCGTGGCCCTCACCGAAGCCTGCGCCAACGCCGTCGAACACGGCGGCGACGGCGCGTCCGGGGGCGCGTCGGAGGCGTACCGCGTCACCGCCTACCTCGACGGCGAGAAGTGCCGGATCGAGGTCACCGACGCGGGACCCGGCTTCACCCCGCCCGCCGGACGCCAGCAGTTCCGGCTCCCCGCCCGCCCCGACGCCGAACACGGCCGGGGCCTTTGTCTGATCCGGGAACTCGCCGACCACGTCCACATCGGCCCCAAGCCGGGCCGCCGCGGCACCGTCGTCAGCTTCGACAAGATCCTCAAGTGGCGTGAGAACGCCCCGAACGCACCGCTGGTCACCGCCTCCTGATGGCAGACACGCGAAAGGCCGGGCACCCGGTGGTGCCCGACCTTTCCAGCGCGACGCGTCAGCCCTTGAGGTCGGCCATCCACGCCTCCACCTCGGCGGAGCGGCGCGGCAGCCCGGCCGACAGGTTCCGGTTGCCGTCCTCCGTGACGAGGATGTCGTCCTCGATGCGGACGCCGATGCCCCGGTACTCCTCCGGCACGGTCAGGTCGTCGGCCTGGAAGTACAGACCGGGCTCGACCGTCAGGCACATGCCCGGCTCCAGCACGCCGTCGACGTACGTCTCGGTGCGCGCGGCGGCGCAGTCGTGGACGTCCATGCCGAGCATGTGCCCGGTGCCATGGAGCGTCCAGCGGCGCTGGAGGCCGAGCTCCAGGACCCGCTCCACCGGCCCCTCGACCAGGCCCCACTCGACGAGCCGCTCGGCCAGCACCCGCTGGGCGGCGTCGTGGAAGTCGCGGTACTTGGCGCCCGGCCTGACGGCCGCGATCCCGGCCTCCTGCGCGTCGTACACGGCGTCGTAGATCTTCCGCTGGATCTCGCTGTACCGGCCGTTGATCGGCAGGGTGCGGGTGACGTCGGCGGTGTAGTACGTGTGCGTCTCCACGCCCGCGTCGAGCAGCAGCAGGTCGCCGGAGCGGACCGGGCCGTCGTTGCGGACCCAGTGCAGGGTGCAGGCGTGCGGACCGGCGGCGCAGATGGAGCCGTAGCCGATGTCGTTGCCCTCGACGCGGGCGCGCAGGAAGAAGGTGCCCTCGATGTAGCGCTCGCTGGTCGCCTCCGCCTTGTCGAGGACCTTCACCACGTCCTCGAAGCCGCGCACGGTGGAGTCGACGGCCTTCTGCAGCTCACCGATCTCGAACTCGTCCTTCACGAGCCGCGCCTCGGAGAGGAAGACCCGCAGCTCCTCGTCGCGCTCGGCGGTGACCTTGTCGGTCAGCGCGGCCTCGATCCCGGCGTCGTACCCGCGTACGACGCGCACCGGACCGGTGGCCTCGCGCAGCTTGTCGGCCAGCTCGCGCACGTCGGAGGCGGGGATGCCGTACAGCTTCTCCGCCTCGGTGAGGGAGTGGCGGCGGCCGACCCACAGCTCGCCCTGGCCGTCGAGCCAGAACTCGCCGTTCTCCCGGTTGGAGCGGGGCAGCAGGTAGATCGTCGCGTCGTGCCCGTCGGCCCTGGGCTCCATGACGAGGACGCCGTCCTCCGTCTGGTTGCCGGTGAGGTAGGCGTACTCGACGGACGCGCGGAAGGGGTAGTCCGTGTCGTTCGAGCGGGTCTTCAGGTTGCCCGCGGGGATCACCAGGCGGTCGCCGGGGAAGCGCGCGGAGAGCGCGGCGCGCCGGGCGGCGGTCTCGGCGGCCTGGGCGATCGGCTCCAGGTCGTGCAGCTCCGTGTCGGCCCAGCCGGACTTCATGCTCTCGGCCAGCTCGTCGGAGACGCCCGGGTACAGGCCGTTCTTCCGCTGCTTGATGGGCTCCTCGGGCTCGGTTTCCGAGGTCTCCGGGGTCGCCGGGTTCCGCTCGTCCGCCACGGTCATCCTCCTAGGTACGGCACTGGACCCCGCCCATCGTACGTTCGCCCCCTCACCCGGAAGGGGGCGCAGGGCCGCCGGGACTGTTACCCGGGCGTGCCCTCCCTCCCTTCCTACAGCGCGTCACCCGCAGAGCGCGTCACTCGAAGCGCGCCGCCAGCAGCACCACGTCCTCGGCGCCGTCGGCGCGGTCGAGGCCGTCCGGCAGTACCGTGCGCAGCACGTGGTCGGCGACGGCGCCCGGGTCGTGGCGCGCCGCCCTCGGCACGCCGGACGCCGCCGCGTGCAGCCGGGCGAAGGCGCGGTCGACCGGGTCGCCGGTGCGGTGCAGCAGCCCGTCGGTGTACAGCAGAACCGTCTCTCCTGGTGCGGCCTGCAGCTCCACGCTGGGCGCCTCCCAGCACGCCAACATGCCGAGCGGCGCGGAGACGGAGGTCTCCACGTACCGCGTGCGGCGCTCCCCGATCAGCAGGGGCGGGCTGTGCCCGGCCCCGGCCAGGGTGATCCGGCGCAGCGCGGGCTCGCAGTAGGCGAACAGCGCGGTGGCGGAGCGGGCGGGCTCGGTCAGCCGCAGCAGCAGCTCCAGGTCGGACAGGACGGCGACGGGGTCCTCGCCCTCCATCACGGCGTACGCGCGCAGGGACGCCCGCAGCCGCCCCATCGCGGCGACCGCGCTGGGCCCGGAGCCGGTGACCGAGCCCACGGAGAGACCGAGGGCCGCGTCCGGCAGCGGCAGCGCGTCGTACCAGTCGCCACCCCCGCGCGGGCCGGTGCGGTGCCGTACCGCGAGCTGGACGCCGGGGACCCGGGGCAGCCGGGCGGGCAGCAGTTCCTCGGACATCGTCGCCATGCACGCGCGCGTGCGCTCGACTTCGAGCACGCGGGCGAGGTGCTCGGCGGCGTGCCGGACGTACAGCCCGGCCAGGTGGCGCTGCCGCTCGGCCGGTTCGGCGGGGTCGTCGTACAGCCAGACGGCGGCGCCGAGCCGCCCGGCCGTGTCGGTGGCCAGCGGCAGCGCGTAGCTGGCGGCGAAGCCGAGGCGGACGGCCACGTCGCGGTGGCGCGGATGCAGCCCCTCCTCGGCGAACAGGTCGGGGTGCACGTCCTCGGTCGGCTGGCCGGGCAGTCCGGCGCGGGCGTCGAGGAGCGCGCCGTGCGGGAGGGCGGCGCGGGGCACGGTCTCGAGATGGCCGAGATCGGACGCGGCGAGTCCGAGGCCGACGGTGGTGGCGGGGCCGAGGCCGTCGTCCGGTTCCAGGACGACGAGTCCGCGCCGGGCGCCGACGAGGGCTGCTCCGGCGCGCAGCAGTTCGTGCAGGGCGTCGGGGAGGGTGGCCGTACGGGTCAGCCGCTCGGTGAGTTCGTGCAGCGTGGTGAGGTCGGAGACCCAGCCCGCGAGGCGGTCCTGGAGGAGGGCGCCAGGGCCGGTGGTGACCGCGGGGGTGTCCGGGGCGGAGGGCGCGGGCGCGACAGTGTGTGCGGGCGCGGGAACCGTTGAATCGATTCCGGCCACTTTCGGAGGGTGCGGGGCGTTCATGGTGTACGGCTTTCCGACCGGTGCGTATTGCTCAAAAGCATCGCAAACCCCCATGTCAATCTGCGCCGCTAGCAGTGTCTCCACATGTACACGCACTCGTGAGGGGATGTCCAGCATTGTCCTGCTGGTATCGCTGGTGTCCGTGGGGTCGATGGGATCAGCGAGAGGTGAGGGGGTTTTCTCGCGGTCTTCACTCGGTTCCCTTGCAGAAAAGCAAAATTGGCTTAAAACTGACTCGGGCAACGGCTTGTTGAGGTCGACTGGCCTTGTTCGACGGAGCGTCACAGCGGTCGTGATGGGTACGTACTCGGTGAAGGCCAGGGGTGGTTGGGGGCCACCCGGAACCTGGCGACGGACCCGGGCGTCCTATCCACCGACGACCGTGCCCCATCCTCCCGTGGCGGAGGCGGAGAGAAACACGCGGGACAGCAAAACGCCAGACTTCGCCACCCCCGCGCCAGGCCCATGCTTTTGATAGACGCAGTATGGACGCAACGGCCGCGGACGCAGCCGACGCTCGGCCCATAGGGGTTCCCCGTGCCTGAACGCCGGGGATGTGATGCGCCAACAGGTACGCACAGTGAAGTGATCGACACATGGTGTGATGAGAACCACGGTGTTGCCAGGCGTGCAACGGAAAGGAACGAGCGCTCATGCGCGAGATCCTCGGAAGGCTCGGAAGGCGACGCGGGCTCCTGTCCCGGCGTGACGACAGGGTGCCTGAGCTGCTCGACGCGGCCGTGACCTTCGCTACGGAATGGCAGTGGCCCGTACTCCCGGGCGTGGCGACCGACCCGGAGGGCCGGTCCCGCTGCGGCTGCCCCGACCCGGAGTGCACGGTGCCCGGCGCCCACCCCTTCGACCCCGGCCTGCTCGCGGCCACCACCGACGAGCGCATGGTGCGCTGGTGGTGGACCAACCGCCCGACAGCGCCGATCGTCCTCGCCACCGGCGGCGCGGCACCCTGCGCCGTCAGTCTCCCCGCCGCCGCGGCGGCCCGCGCCCTGACCGCGCTCGACCACTCCGGGATGCGTCTCGGCCCGGTCATCGCCTCCGCCGCCCGCTGGGCGGTGCTCGTCCGCCCTTACACGATGGAGCAGTTGGGCGAACTGCTGTACGCCAAGGACTTCGTGCCCGGCTCCCTGCGCTTCCACGGCGAGGGCGGCTACCTCGCGCTGCCGCCCTCCGAGACCGGCCAGGGCGCCATCCGCTGGGAGCGGGCCCCGCTGCCCGGCTCGGCCTCGCCGTGGGTGCCCGACGTGGAGGCGGTGGTGGACGCCGTGGTCGACGCCCTCACTCGTACGGGTGTGAGCGCGCCCGAGTTCTAGGGGGTGTCGGGCGCGCGGGCGACCGGGCGCCCCGCCCGCTCGTTATCTTCCGCCCATGCCCATCAACGTCCGTCTGCTCGCCCTCGCGGGCGTCGCCGCCTGCGCGGTGGCCCTGCCCCTGGCCATGGCGTCCGCGGGGCCGGTGGACGACCGGGGGCAGCCGCCTGCGCGTCCCGACCGGGCCGCCGTACGGCCGTCCGTGCCGCCCGGCGCCGACGACGGGGAGCCCGACGCCAAGGGTGCCGTGCCGCGGGAGCCCGGGGAGCCCGGGACCCCGCTGACCCTCGGCCTGGGCCTCGCCACCGCCGCCCGCTGCGGTCCCGAACTCACCTCCCGGGAGGGCGTCGAGGCGCAGACCTGCGTCCTGACGCAGGGCGCGGAGACCTGGGCGCGGACCTACTACCGCAACGCCACCGGCGACGCGCTGGACGCCGTACTGAGCCTGCTGGGTCCTGAGGGGCGGACGGTGCAGTTGCGCTGCGCGGTGGGGGCCGAGGACGAACCCGGCGTCTGTGACACGCCCCGGGACCGTGGGGCGGGGGAGCCCGCCGACTACACGGCGGTGGCGGAGTTCGCGGCGCGCGACGGGCGGGGGCCGCTGTTGCTGCGTTCCGGAAGCAATGTCGGCAACCCTGACGACGCCGACAACTCCGGTTCGCCTACGGGCGGTTGACACGTGACGGCGTTCCGTAAACAGGGCCG
The DNA here is from genome assembly GCF_042674625.1 of Streptomyces flavalbus. Taxonomy (NCBI): domain Bacteria; kingdom Bacillati; phylum Actinomycetota; class Actinomycetes; order Kitasatosporales; family Streptomycetaceae; genus Streptomyces; species Streptomyces flavalbus. The sequence goes on along the minus strand of NZ_JBHTEB010000001.1, from coordinate 3,966,256 downwards.
GGAACGGAAAGACCCGGTTGCTGGCGACGGGGGATGCACCAGCAACCGGGCTACTGGAACGGTAACAAGAGATCGGCAGTTAGCAAATTCGATCTCGGTTTTTGCTCGGTAATTTGGACACCGACTGGCGTGGGGCTGGGCCGAGTTGCAAACGGAGTCAGCCATTCCGGCCGGTTTGTGCGGTGCGGGTCCGGCTGACCGGTCGGTCAGCCGGAGACCGTCGTTCCGCTGTGCGTCAGCTGAGCGTGACCTGGCGGTTGGTCAGACCGCCGCGCGCCCGGCGCTCCTCGGGGGTGAGCGGGGCGTCCGTGGCGAGCGCGGTGGCGAGCCGCTCGGCGAACTCCGCGGCGGGCTTCTCGATGTCGTCCGCCGTGACACCGCTCGGCAGGTCCCAGACCGGCACGGTGAGGCCGTGCGCCCGGAAGGAGCCCACCAGGCGCGTGCCCTCGCCGAGGCTGGAGCGGCCCGCCGCGTGCAGGCGCGCCAGGGCGTCGAGGAGACGCTCCTCGGCGTGCGGCATGACCCAGCGCAGGTGGTTCTTGTCCGGCGTCTCGCACCAGTAGGCGGCGTCCACGCCCTGGAGGCGGACGGTCGGGATGGCCGCGGCGTTGGCCCGCTCCAGGGAGGCGGTCACCTCCGGAGTGGCGTTCTCCGCGTCCGGGACCCAGAACTCGAAGCCCGGGTGCACAACTGGCTCGAACGCGCCTTCGGCGTCGAGCAGATCCTGCAGGCGCGGACCGTCGGCCGGGGCGCGGCGGCCCTGGACGGGCGTCCCGGGCTTCGCCTCCAGCGCGCGCTGGAGGGTGTCCGCGAGGTCGCGGCTGATGTCCCCCGACGCCGTGTCGTTCTGGAGGCCCAGCAGCACGGAGCCGTCGTCGCGGCGCAGCGCGGGCCAGGCCATCGGCAGCACCGTGGCGAGCGTGACCGACGGGACGCCCTCGGGGAGGCCGCCCTTCAGGGTCAGCGGGACCGTGGCGGCCGGGACCAGCTCGCGCAGGGCCACCCAGTCGCACTCGCCGGGCAGGCCCTCGAACGGGCGCTGCACCAGCTCCGTCTCGGCCTGCGCGGCGGCCCGGCCGTGACAGGCCTTGTAGCGCCGCCCGCTGCCGCAGGGGCAGGGCTCGCGGGCGCCGACAACCGGGATCTCTCCGTCCGTGAGCTGCGGGCGCTTGGCCTTCGTCTGGGGTCGCTTCTTGGCCATGGTGGGTGTCTCCCGGAAACGGCTCGTCTGGTACGGCGGGAGCCTAGCCGTTCCGGTCATGACCGGTTGGACGGTGTGGACGACGCGGGAGTTGTGGACAACTCCGTCACCCCCGCTCCCCGAGGGCGGGCCGCGGCCCTGCCGTCGGCGGCCCACCGCCGAACCGTCAGTCCAGGTCGTCGAACGCGTCCGCGAAGTCCAGCCCCGGGATGACCGGTATATCCGGCATATCCGGGATGTCCGAGAGGTCGGAGATATCGGGGATGGCCGTGATCGACGGCGCGGTGACGCGGCTGGCGAAGTCGTCGCGCCGGTGCCCGGCGTCCGGGTCGTACACGTCGTCGTGGACGACGACCCAGACCGTGACCTCGCCGCGGGCGTCGTCCCGTACGCCCCAGTCGTCGGCCAGCGCCGTGATGATGTTCAGCCCCCGGCCGCCGTGCGCGGTGACCGACGGGGTCGCCGGGGCGGGCCGGGTCGGGCCGCCGCCGTCCGTCACCTCGACGACGAGCCGACCACCGGGGTCGACGCGCCACGCGGCGCGGACGTCACCGTCGCCGGAGAGGGCGTCACCCAGGGGCCGCCCGTGCTTGCACGCGTTGCTCAGCAACTCGGAGAGGATCAGTACGGCGTCGTCGATGACCGATTCCGCCACCCCGCCGCTGCGCAGTTGCGCCCGCATCCGGTGCCTTGCCTTCCCCACGCCCGCAGGGCCATGGGGTACGGCCATGCTCGACGACGTGGGCACCTCCTGTGCCACCACCAACGCCACCCCCGAGACCTCCTTCGCCCCACGCCACGGTGTGGATGCCCCAATGGCCTGAACCGGAAACCGGCCAATCCTCTTCCGGTGACGCATTCGCAACGATCGAATACGGTCCGAACGCGCCGGGGCACTCCCCGTAATGGGCACACGGCGACGGGTTCTCACCCCTTCTGCACGTCCCGCGGCCCGTGCCGGTTCAGTCGCCTCCAGCCGCCATCAGCCGCTCTCAGCCGCCGAGGTGGCGCAGCACCGCGCGCGGGCGGTTGGTGATGATGGCGTCGACGCCCAGGTCAGCGCAGAGATCGACGTCCTTGAGGTCGTTGACGGTCCACACGTGCACCTGGTGCCCGGCGCGCTTCAGCCGCTCGACGTAGACCGGGTGGTTGCGCACCAGCCGGATCGACGGACCGGCGATCCGCACCCCCTCCGGGAGACGGCCGTCACGTAGTCGCGGTGTGACGAACTGCATGAGGTAGACCGTCGGCAGCGTCGGCGAGGCGGCCCGCACGCGGTGCAGGGAGCGCGCGGAGAAGCTCATGACCCGTACCGGCGACGGCTCCGCCGCGGGCGGGGCGTCCAGGCCGAACCGCTTCAGCAGGAGCAGCAGCCGCTCCTCCACCTGACCGGCCCACCGCGTGGGGTGCTTGGTCTCGATGGCCAGCTCCACCGGGCGCCCGGCGTCGGCGACGAGTTCGAGCAGCCGCTCCAGGGTGAGCACGGAGGTGTCCGACGGGTCCCCCGGCCCGCCCGCGTCCCCCGGGCGGTGCTCCCAGTCCGGTTCCTCGTCCCGGCCGCGCCAGGCGTCGGGGTTCTTCCAGGAGCCGAAGTCCAGGGCGGCGAGGTCCGCGAGTTCCAGGGCGGAGACGGCGCCGCGGCCGTTGGACGTACGGTTGACGCGGCGGTCGTGCACACAGACGAGGTGGCCGTCCGCGGTCAGCCGTACGTCGCACTCCAGGGCGTCGGCGCCGTCCTCGATCGCCTTCTTGTAGGCGGCCAGGGTGTGCTCGGGCGCGTCCTCGGAGGCGCCGCGGTGGGCGACGACTTGGATCCGGTGCTGGCGTGCGTGGGTCACCGCGTCATGGTGCCACCGGGACGGGGTAACCGTGCGGGGCGGGTCGGTGACCTGAGGGCGACGAGGTATGGGTGAGATATTACGGATGCACGTTTGTGCTCGAAAATGTCTCATATAAAGGATGGCCGTGAACCCACAGCGACCGCTTATGGTGCCCTGATGGCCCGTGGGAAAAGCTGACGGCATACAAAAACACAGAGCCACATAGCCGTGGATCGAGCCGTGGACCGAGGAGAAGAGCTGTGAGCACCGAGAACGAGGGCACTGAGGTACCCCCGGCCCCGTCTGCACCTCCCGTGCCGGTGGATACTCCCGCAGCCTCCCCGCAGGCGGGCTCCGCCCCCGACACCAACTGGCCCCCGCCGCCCCCCGCGGCGCACCCCGTCGCCGGTCCCGAGACGGCGGACGGCGGCGGCCAGCCGCTCTGGGGTGCGGGAGCGGGAGGGGCGGCGGCGGGGCCGTACCAGCAGCCCCCGGTCGCCGCGCCGAAGCCGCCGCGCAGCGGGCGCGGCGGGCTGATCGCCGCGGTCCTGGTGGCCGCGCTGGTCGCGGGCGGCCTCGGCGGCGGGCTCGGCTACACCCTCGCCAAGAACGACGACGACACCAGCTCCACGACGGTCTCCGCCTCCGACAGCGGCGGCGACTTCAAGCGCGACCCGGGCACGGTCGCGGCCGTCTCCGCCAAGGCCCTGCCCAGCACGGTCACCATCGAGGCGGAGAGCAGCAGCGGCGAGGGCGGCACCGGAACCGGGTTCGTCTTCGACACCGAGGGCCACATCATCACCAACAACCACGTGGTGGCGGACGCCGTCGACGGCGGCAAGGTCTCGGCCACCTTCCCGGACGGCAAGAAGTACGACGCCGAGGTGGTCGGCCACGCCCAGGGCTACGACGTGGCGGTCATCAAGCTCAAGAACGCCCCGTCCAACCTGAGGCCGCTGACGCTCGGCGACTCCGACAAGGTCGCCGTCGGCGACGCGACGATCGCGATCGGCGCGCCCTTCGGCCTCTCCAACACGGTCACGACCGGCATCATCAGCGCCAAGAACCGCCCGGTCGCCTCCAGCGACGGCTCCGGCAGCCAGGCGTCGTACATGAGCGCCCTGCAGACCGACGCCTCCATCAACCCCGGCAACTCCGGCGGCCCGCTGCTGGACGCGCAGGGCAACGTCATCGGCATCAACTCCGCGATCCAGTCCAGCGGCAACGGCGGCTTCGGCACCGGCCAGTCCGGCTCCATCGGCCTGGGCTTCGCGATCCCGATCAACCAGGCCGAGTACGTCGCCCAGGAACTGATCAAGAACGGCAAGCCGGTGTACGCCCGGATCGGCGCCTCCGTCTCCCTGGAGGACACCACGGACGGCGCGAAGATCACCGACACCGGCGCGGGCGGCTCCGAGCCGGTGGAGCCGGGCGGCCCCGCCGACCGGGCGGGCCTGAAGCCGGGCGACGTGATCACCAAGCTGGACGATCACGTCATCGACTCCGGCCCCACCCTGATCGGCGAGATCTGGACCCACAAGCCGGGCGACAAGGTCACGCTCACCTACGAGCGCGACGGCAGGACCAGGACGGTGGACGTCACCCTGGACTCCCGGGTGGGCGACAGCTGACCCGGCCTCAGCTCGTCACGGCCACGACCTCCGACGCCCCCGACTCGGTGCCGTCCGCGTACCGCACCGTGAGGCGGTAGTAGACGGTCGTGGCCGACGGCTGCGTGAGGTCGTAGAAGGACTGGCTGTCGGCGGGCTCGCTGGCGATCAGCTCGAACGCCTTGCTCTGCGGGTTCCAGCGCCGGATGTCGAAGCCCGTGAGCGGGCTGCCGCTGTCGTTGCGGTCGCTGGGCAGGGCCCAGTGCAGGTCCCGGTGCGGCCCGGCGCTCAGGTAGGTGAGCGGGGCGCCGGTCGCGGCCGGGACGCCGGTCGGACGCAGGTCCAGCTCGGTCACGTCGACGACGCTCGCGCCGCTGTCGACGGTGAGCTGGTTGCCGTACTGGTCGACGGCGATGACGGCGTAGCGCACCTGTTCGCCGTCGGCGGCCACGGTGTCGTGGAAGGACGGCTCGGCGTTCCGCTGGGGCGATACGGGCGTGTATTTCCACGCCTCTTCACCGCTCGCGCGGGTGCCGCGCAGCACGAGGTAGTGGTCGAGGCCGGACCCGCTGGCGTCGTCCCAGGCCAGCGCGACCCCGTTCTCCTCGGGCACCGCCGTGAGACCGGTGACCGCGGCGGGCGCGGTGGTGTTGCCAGCGACGTCGACGGCGACCTCGTTGGACGGCGGCCCGCCGTTGCCCTCGTGGTCGACGGCGATGACCGAGTAGTAGTACGTCACCCCGGGCGGCGGCGCGGCGTCGGTGAACGACGTGCCGTACACGTGTTCCCCGACCAGAGTGCCGGTGACCCCGGCGGTGCGCGGCTTGGCGGAGCGGTAGACCGCGTAGCCCGCGAAGTCGGCGCTGCTCACCGCGGAGGCGTCCCAGCTGAGCGTGACGCCCGCCTCGTCCTCCCCGGCCCGCAGGTTGTGGGCGGTGTTGACCGGCCCGGTGTGGTCGTCGCTGTAGTACATCGCGGTGCCGGACGGCGCCGACTCGTTGCCGTGGGTGTCGACGGCGGTGGCGACGTAGTAGTAGACGTCGCCGGTCTGCGGCAGCGGCCCGCTGTAGTAGCTGCTCGTCAGCGGCGCCCCGGTCAGCCGGTTCCCGGCGGTGCGGGCGACCGGGAAGGACGTCGAGCGGTACAGGTGGTACCCGGCGAGGTCGGGCTCGGTGTTGCCGTCCCAGTACAGGGTGACGTTCTCCGGGCTGCCCATCGCCCAGTTGCCCTCGACGCCCTTGGGGGCGGCGGGCGCGGTCCGGTCGACGGTGGTGACACCGAGGTCGGCGGTACCGGAGGAGACGTTGCCCGCCTTGTCGTAGGCGCGGACCTCGTAGTAGTAGACGTTGCCGTCCTTGGGGGCGGTGGTGTCGGTGTACGAGGTGGCGGTCGTCGTGGCCAGCGGCTTCGCGGGGTACGAGGTGCCCTTCAGCCGCCGGTAGACCTTGTACCCGGCGAGGTCCATCTCCTTGTTCTTCGCCCAGGTGAAGCGGGTCGCGCCGGTCGCGGGGTCGTAGGTGACGGCGGCGCCGGTCGGGGCGAGCGGCTTGACCGTGTCGACGGTGGCCGACGTCCGGGGCGCGTAGGCGAACTTGACGTTGGCGGCGCCGGTCCAGTTGACGAAGTCGACGCGGAGGCTGTGCCTGCCCGCGGGGATGGTGAGGTTCACGGTCTTGGAGACGGTGGAGGAAACGTTCCGCCACAGGTCGACCTTGCGGACGCCGTCGACGTAGACGCGGATGCCGTCCCGGGAGGAGGCGGTGAACTGGAACGGCCCACCGGACCCGAAGTCCCGCGTCATCGCCCAGCGCACGCCGAAGTAGTTGGCGGGCATCCCCGCGACCGCCGGGGCGCCGGTGCCCCAGTCCTGGTCGATCACACCGTCGCAGTCCGTGCGCTTGGGGGTCCCGGAGAAGGTGGTGTTCGCGTAGAACGTCCGCTTGAACACGGGCGATACGCAGGTCACGGCGGCGGACGCCGGACCGGCCGCGGCGAGCAGCCCACCCACGGTGGCGAGCACGACGGTGGCCGCGGTGGTGACGCTGGCGACGGTGGGGACCGGGGCGCGTCTGGGTCGGTTCATGGATCTCCATCGCTCTGGACTTGGTGAGTGGTGGGTGCCGGGCGGCGGCGGGTGATCGGTGGCTGTTGCGCTGTCCGGCGACTGTTGGATGTCGACGACAGCGTCCGCTTGCCACCGCCGCCGATCACGACTCACCAGGGAGCCGTCAGGTTGTACGCGGCTTCAGGGGGTTCCGCTTTGAGCTGGGGCGGGGTGTCACGGAGAGGGAGACGGCGACGGAGAGGGTGACGGGGACGCAGAGGAAGACGGCGACGGGGCGGCGCTGGTGAGGAACGCGGCGAGGCGGTCAAGGACGCCGGGCAGCACCCAGTAGTACACCCAGGTCCCGCGCCGTTCGCAGTCGATGAGCCCGGCCTGTCGGAGCAGTTTAAGGTGGTGGGAGATCGTCGGCTGGGACAGCTCGAAGGCCGGTGTCAGCTCACACACGCAGACCTCGCCGCCCTCACCGCCCTCGCCGCGCGAGGCGATCATCGACATCAGCCGGAGCCGGACGGGATCGCCCAGCGCCTTGAACACCTTCGCGAGCTGGGCCGCCTGGTCGTCGTCCAGCGGCGCGGCGGACAGTCCGGCGCAGCAGGCGGTGGCCTGCTCGATCACCACAAGCTCTTGTTTCGACACACTTCTATATTGACGACGGCCGATCCAAGGCGCAAGCTGGCTTGTATCGAGGAACGTCTATACAGAACGTTCAGGGCACCGCCATGCCCGTCACGAGGAGTGAGCAATGACCGACCAGAAGACTGATCCCACCGATCCCACTGATCCCACTGGTGCCACTGGCGCCACTGATCTGCGCGAAGTCGTCCGCCAGCGCTACGCCGCCGCAGCCACGAAGGTCACGGAGGGCGGCGCCGCCTGCTGCGGCCCGGCGCCCGTCGAGGTCGACGAGAACTTCGGCTCCACCCTCTACGCCGCCGACGAGCGCGCCGCCCTGCCCGCGGAGGCGGTCGCCGCGTCACTGGGGTGCGGCAACCCGACCGCCGTAGCGGAACTGCGTGCGGGGGAACGCGTCCTCGACCTGGGGTCGGGCGGCGGCATCGACGTCCTGCTCTCCGCCCGCCGCGTGGGCCCCACGGGCAAGGCGTACGGGCTGGACATGACCGACGAGATGCTGGCCCTGGCCCTCACCAATGCTGAGCGGGCGGGCGCGACGAACGTCGAGTTCCTGAAGGGCACCATCGAGTCCATCCCGCTGCCCGCGAACACCGTCGACGTGGTGATCTCGAACTGCGTGATCAACCTGTCCGTCGACAAGCCCGCCGTGTTCGCCGAGACCTTCCGCGTCCTCCGGCCCGGCGGCCGCATCGGCGTCTCCGACGTCGTCGCCGACGACACCCTCACCCCCGAACAGCGCGCTGAACGCGGCGACTACGTCGGCTGCATCGCCGGCGCCCTGTCCTTCGCGGAGTACCGCCGGGGCCTGGAGGCGGCCGGTTTCACGGACGTCGAGATCACGCCCACCCATCCGGTCGCCGCCGACATGCACTCGGCCATCGTCCGCGCGGTCAAGCCGGGGTCGACCGCGACCACTTGCGGCACTCCCGGCGAGCAGACGAGAACCGCGACCGGATGCTGCTGCGGAACCTGACGGCAACCGGAACACGGACGACCACCCACCACCACCCCCGCGCAACCCCGACGCCCGGTACGCTGTACCCGCTCCGCCCCAGGTGGACCGGGGCACGGGTGGGTTGCCCGAGCGGCCTAAGGGAACGGTCTTGAAAACCGTCGTGGCGCGAGTCACCGTGGGTTCAAATCCCACACCCACCGCGCAGCGGAACGGCCCCCGACCTGGTTCTTCAGGTCGGGGGCCGGTTGCGCTCGGGGGGAGGGTGGGGGTCGCCTACCCTCGTTTCGTGGTGATCGGTGGGGTGAGGGCGGCTCGGGGTGTGGGCTGTCTCGTTGTGCTGGGTGGGCTGGTGGCCGGGTGTGGGGACGGGCGTGGGGAGGTGCCCGCGCGGCCCGAGGGTGGGCCTGGGGTGGTGAGTTGTGTGAGGGCGGATGGAGGGCTTGTCGCCGATCTGGATGGGGATGGGGTTGCCGATCGGGTTTCCGCGCCGTCTCTGACCGGGGGTGAGATGGTCGTGGACTTCGGGGGCGGGGTGGAGGTCGGGCCGCGGGAGCTTGTGGGGGAGCGGGGGGACGGGGCCGAGGATGTGCTGGCTGTGGTGGCCGACTTTGATCGGGATGGGTGGAGTGATCTTTTTGTCGTGGCCACCCCGGCGTTCCAAGGGGACGATCCCGTGGCGCCCTCTGTCTCCGAGCTGCGGCTCGGGCCGTTTTCGGCGCGTGGGCGGGGGCAGAGTGATCGGCGTGTCGAGGTGAGTGAGCCGCGGGCCGTCGCCGTCGCTGACTACAACCATGACCGGTACCCGGATCTCGCCGTCTACGGGCATCAAGGTGACGGGGTGTACGCGACGTCCGCCCGGCTTGGGGGTGAGGGCGGGCTTGAGAAGGGCGACAGTGAGGATAACCGGCGGTATCGGGAGGACGCTGACGTGACCGATCAGGAGACGCCCACTGCCATGCCCGAGGGAGGGCTGGGCGCGTTCTATCCGGCGTGTGCCGGTGAGTAACTAGCGCTTCAGGGCTCGGTAGTGCTTCAGGAGCCTCGCGATGCGGGTCTGGTCCGCCGTCGTGTTCAGTTCCGTCAGGAGGTCGTCGGGGCAGAGTTCGTAGAGGTCGCCCCAGTAGCGGCGGCCCTTGTTGTCCCAGATGCGGTAGCCGCCGGGGACGCCGCGGGCGACGTAGCGTCTTCTGCCCATGGGCTCCTCCTCCGAGTCCTAGGTGTGATGACCCGTCAGGCGGGCCGCCGAGGCTATTGTCGCTCGGGCCTCGCGTTCCGTGAGGCCCGTGGTGCGGGCCGCCTCGATCAGGGCGGGGAGCAGGGCGGGGGCCAGGCCGTTCTCGTAGGCGCGGCAGGCCGCCCAGAACAGGCGGGTGTTGCGCTGGCCCTCGTGCGCCGCCTGGACGAAGTGGACCAGGCCCTGGCCGTGGGCCCCGGTGGTCCTGCCCGACGCGCGCGGGCGCGGGGGTGGGAGCAGGAGCCGTAGCAGTGCCGTCGGGCAGCGGGCCGGGGCGAGGTGGGCCGTGCCGGGGGCCGTGGCGTAGGTGCCGTGGTCGGTGCGGGAGCCGGGGCCGACGAGGTAGCCGCCCGCGCCGCGGATGTCGATGCCGGGGGCGAGGCGGCCCGCGGAGTTGGGGACCGCCACGTCCGGGGGGCCGGTCAGCCACAGGTGGCGACCGCCGCTCGGGGTGAGTACGACCACGGTGGGCGGGATCGTGAAGAGGTGCCGCAGCGCCAGTTCGCGCAGGGCCGTCGAGGAGTCCGTGCCCGACTTGGTGTCCAGGTCGACGCCGATCAGGTGGTGCGGGGGCAGGCCGCAGGCGATGCCGTAGCCGGTCGCCCAGGGCGCGGCGGCGAAGAGTTCGCGGATGCGGCGCGGGTCGGTCGAGGCGTCGTACACCCCGTGTCCGAAGCGTCCGCACTCGCCGTGGCAGGGCGGGGCGGTCGGGTCGTCGCGGTGCGGGGAGCGCAGGGCCGGGAGCTTGGCGCGGGACAGGGGGATGACGGCCAGGCCGCGTTCGGCGGCGGACAGGGCGTGGGCGAGGGCCAGGGTGGAGGTCTGCCGGTCGGTGGTGGCCATACGAGTATTTTCGTACGCGTGTTCGAAGAAAGGAAGGGGGGTGGAGTGGTTCCGGGGGGTGACTCGCCCGGGGGTGGGGATCGGGTGGGGGCGTGGCGGAACGCTTCATCCCTTGCGGTGCTTGGGGTGTCCTCGTTCGCTGCCGCTCGGGGTGTCCTGGGTTGGGGGATTAGGAGGTGAAAAGGGTTTATCGACATGTCATCACGCTTGGGGGCGAATCGGGGCTTCCGGGGTGGTTCGGCGGGGATTCGGTGGGCAACCCTGGTCTCGCGACGTCGTGCTCACCGCACCGAGGTGGTCGGCCAACTGCCTTGGTGACAGCTCTGCTTCACGCGTTCGCGGTCGGACAGACCGCTCACGTCCTTCGCGTCCTTGGTTCTGGAGGAACACACATGGCAAGCATCCGTACCGCCCGCGTCATCGCCGCTGTCGCCGCCCTGCCGCTCGCCGCCGCCCTCTTCTCCGGTGGCGCGAGCGCTGACAACGGCTCGTTCGCGGACAACGGATCGAGCGCGGCCGTCAGCAACGCCCTCGCGGGCGTCGTCGGCAGCGGTGTCGGCGGCGCCAACACGGGCAACTCGGCCACCAGCCAGCAGCAGGCGACCGGTTCCGGCGCCTCGAACCAGAGCAACAGCGCCCAGGTCGACGGCGCCGCCTTCACGGCCGTCAACCAGGGCAACGACAACACCGCCGTCAGCTTCTCGCCGCTGTGGTGGTGAGCTGACCTCCTGAGGGGAAGTGCTTCGTGGGGTGATCAAGGTCAGCGTGTGCGGCGGTGCTTCGGCGCCGCCGCACAGGCGTTTGGGGGGAGGGGCTCGCCGCCAAGGAGCGGCTGCCGATCAACACCCATGGCGGCCAGCTCCGCGGCACGGCCGTCAACCAGGTCCCCGGGGCCGGACGGGCCCTGGTGACGGCCGGGACGGGGGTGCCGACGTCAGGGCTCGTCCTGACGGAGGACGGATGAGGGTCTGACAGTGGCGGCTCAGGGTCTGACAGTGGCGGCTCAGGGTCTGACAGGGGCGGCTCAGGGTCGCCCATGACTCAACCCGCAGTACCCCACCCCCTCCAGTCCACCTACAGGAGGTGCAGCCAGCACCACCCCTACAACCTGAGGGGGACCCGCCTTCAGGACCTCCGGCCGATCCGCGCCCCCGGGTGCCGCTCCTAGCGTTGAGCCATGACCACACCCGTCTGCACCAGCGCTTCGGAGGCCGCCACTGCGGCGAGGCAGACCACACCCACGCTCCCCGGCAGCCACCCGACCCGCACCGGGCACCCGACCGGCCCGTACGCGCCGTACCCCTCCTTCTCCTCCTACGTACGGGCCCGCCAGCCCGTGCTGCTGCGCACCGCCCGCTCGCTCACCGCGAACCCGAGCGACGCCGAGGACCTGCTCCAGACCGCGCTCGCCAAGACCTACGTCGCCTGGGAGCGCATCGAGGACCACCGTGCCCTCGACGGCTATGTGCGCCGCGCGCTGCTGAACACCCGTACCTCGCAGTGGCGCAAGCGCAAGGTCGACGAGTTCGCCTGCGACGAACTGCCCGAGCCGGAGCCCGCGCCCGGCACGGGGGGCGACCCGGCTGAGCGGCAGGCGCTGCACGACGCGATGTGGCGGGCGATCATGCGGCTGCCCGCGCGACAGCGCGCGATGGTCGTCCTCCGGTACTACGAGGACCTCAGCGAGGCCCAGACGGCCGAGGTGCTGGACGTCTCCGTCGGCACCGTGAAGTCGGCCGTGTCCCGTGCCCTCGGCAAGCTGCGCGACGACCCCGAGCTGGGCTTCGTCCGCTCCTGAGCCCGCTCGCGGGTCCGACCGGTCCGTAACGTGACCTGATCGATCATTCCTCCGGCTAGTGACATACCGCGCGGTATGCGCGCAGAATCAGCGCAACCCATTACCGCCGCGCACCCGACCGGCACCGCCCGCCGGTGCCCGCCCCGCGCAGGCGGTCGCGTAGGCAATGTCGCCCGGGAGGAACGCCGTGCTGAGCACCATGCAGGATGTACCGCTGCTGATCTCAAGGATCCTGACCCATGGGTCGACGATCCACGGCACATCGCAGGTGACCACCTGGACAGGCGAGGGCGAACCACACCGCCGCAGCTACGCCGAGATCGGCGCCCGCGCCGCCCAGCTCGCGCACGCTCTGCGCGACGACCTCGGGGTGGCCGCCGACGACCGGGTGGCGACCCTGGCCTGGAACAACGCCGAGCACGTCGAGGCGTACTTCGCGATCCCGTCCATGGGCGCGGTCCTGCACACCCTCAACCTCCGGCTCCCCCCGGAGCAACTCGCGTGGATCGTCAACCACGCCGCCGACCGCGTCGTCATCGCCAACGGCACCCTGCTCCCCCTCCTCGCGCCCCTGCTCCCGCACCTCAAGACGGTGGAGCACGTCGTCGTCTACGGCGTCGGCGACCGCGCGCCGCTCACCGAGGCCGCCGCGGCAGGCGGCGTCCGGGTGCACGAGTACGAGGACCTGCTCGCGGGCAAGCCGACGGCGTACGACTGGCCGGAGCTGGACGAACGCCAGGCCGCCGCCATGTGCTACACCTCCGGCACGACCGGCGACCCCAAGGGCGTCGTCTACAGCCACCGCTCGATCTACCTGCACTCCATGCAGGTCAACATGGCCCAGTCGATGGGGCTGACCGACCAGGACACCTCGCTGGTCGTGGTCCCGCAGTTCCACGTGAACGCCTGGGGCCTGCCGCACGCCACCTTCATGACCGGCGTCAACATGCTGATGCCGGACCGCTTCCTCCAGCCCGCGCCGCTCGCCGAGATGATCGAGGGCGAGAAGCCGACGCACGCCGCCGCCGTCCCCACCATCTGGCAGGGGCTGCTCGCCGAGCTGACCGCCAGGCCGCGCGACGTCTCCTCCCTCACCCAGGTCACCATCGGCGGCTCCGCCTGCCCGCCCTCCCTGATGGAGGCGTTCGACGCGCTGGGTATGCGGGTCTGCCACGCCTGGGGCATGACGGAGACGTCCCCGCTCGGCACCATCGCCCGGCCCCCGGCGCACGCGGTCGGCACCGACGAGGAGTTCGGCTACCGCCTCACCCAGGGCCGCTTCCCCTCCGGCGTCGAGGCCCGCCTCACCGGCCCCGGTGGCGAACGCCTCCCCTGGGACGGCGAGTCCGCGGGCGAGCTTGAGGTCCGCGGCCCCTGGATCGCGGGCGCCTACTACAACGGCCCCGACGCCGACCCGCTGCGCCCCGCCGACAAGTTCAGCGAGGACGGCTGGCTGAAGACCGGCGACGTGGGCACCATCTCCCCGGACGGCTTCCTCACCCTCACCGACCGCGCCAAGGACGTCATCAAGTCCGGCGGCGAGTGGATCTCGTCCGTCGATCTGGAGAACGCGCTGATGGCCCACCCGGACGTGGCCGAGGCCGCCGTCGTCGCCGTCCCCGACGACAAGTGGGGCGAGCGCCCGCTGGCCACGGTCGTCCTCAAGGAGGGCGCCACCGCCGACTTCGAGACGCTGCGCGCCTTCCTCGCCGACGAGGGCAAGATCGCCAAGTGGCAGCTCCCGGAGCGCTGGACGATCATCGAGTCGGTCCCGAAGACCAGCGTCGGCAAGTTCGACAAGAAGGTGCTGCGCAGGCAGTACGCGCAGGGGGAGCTGGACGTCACCCAGCTCTGAGCCGAGTCAGTCAAGCGGGTACGACCGTACGCGCGGGCCTACCGTCGTCGTACGGCCGTACCCCCGGCCCTACCGTCGTCGTACGGCCGTACCCCCGGCCCTACCGTCGTCGTACGGCCGTACCCCCCCACCCCACCCCCAGCCACACCGCCGCCACCGCGCACACCCCGCCCCAGCCCCAGTGGCCGAAGGCGGGGCCCGCGGCGGCCGAGGCGAGGGCGCCGCCCGCGAAGCCGGAGACCACGTAGGCGGTGTTCGCGGCGGCCGGGGTGTCGGTGGTCGTCAGGGCGAGGGTCTGGTTGGCCACGTGGGAGGCGACCAGGGCCGCGTGCACGGCGACCGCCGCCAGGAACAGCGCCCACAGCGCCCGGCCGCCCGCCCAGAACAGCGGCACGGACACGCCCGCGACCAGGTACGCCGACCGCACGACCTTCGCGGCGCCGAACCGGTCGACGAGCCCGCCCGCCAGCGGCGCCACCGCGCTGGAGGTGAGCCCGAAGAGGCCGAAGAGCCCGGCGGTCGCGGTGGACAGGTGGTACGGCGCCCCGGTCAGCAGCAGCGCCAGCGAGGTCCACACCGCGCTCCACGCCCCGAACATCCCCGCCTGCCGCAGACACGCCCGCCACAGGTCGGGCGAGCGCCGCAGCAGGCCGGGCAGCGCGGCGATCCCGGAGAACGGCCTGCCGCTCCGCGCCCGCCGCGCCGTCGGCAGCACGGCGGCGGTCGCGAGGCCGAGCGCCAGGGTCAGTACGGCGGCCCCGGCGAACACCCAGCGCCAGCCGAAGGCCTGCCCGGCCAGCCCGCCGAGCACCCGGGCGCCGACGATGCCGGTGAACAGGCCCGCGATGACGGCGGCGACATGCCGGGCCCGGCGCGCGGCGGGGGCGCGTTCGGCGACCAGCGGGACGAGGAGCTGCGGGATGACGGTCGCGCCGGAGGCGACGAACACCGCCACGGCGAGCGCCCCGGTGCCGGGCGCGGCGGCGCTGGCGACCAGCGCGAGCGTGGTGACCAGCGTGAGGATGCCGACCAGGCGGCGCCGGTTGACGGTGTCGCCCAGCGGGGCGAAGAACAGCAGGCCGACGGCGTACCCGAGCTGCGCGACGGAGGCGATCCAGGCCACCGCGGACGGGGTCGAGCCGAAGTCGCGGGCGATGAGGGTGAGCAGCGGGGCGGCGAGGTAGATGTTGGCCGCGGTGACCGCGCTGCACACGGCGATGAGGAGGAGGAAGAGTCCGTTCGCCCGTGCCGGGGCGGCGGCGGGGGAACGGGGACCGAGGACGTCAGAGGGCCTGATGCTACTGATGGTCTTCACAAGTAACCGTTTGGTTGGTCCGATGGGAGGCTGACGAGTCTGCGCTTGAGAAACGCTCGCTGTCAACCAAACAGTTAGTTACTTCAGGGCATTCCTGCCCTACCCTGTCCCGCATGGCAGCAAGGGACCCCGAGGCCACCAAGGCCCGGATCTTCCAGGCGGCGATCGACGAGTTCGCCCGGCACGGCATCGCGGGCGCCCGCATCGACCGCATCGCCAGCACGGCCCGGGCCAACAAGCAGCTCATCTACGCCTACTTCGGCAACAAGGCCGAGCTGTTCACCCAGGTCCTCGACAAGTGCATGATCGACCTCGCGGTCTCCGTCCCCGTCGACCCCGACGACATCGAGGGCTGGCTGGACCGGCTGATGGACTACCACGCCGCCCACCCCGAACTCCTGCGCCTGCTCTTCTGGGAGGGACTGGCGTACGGCTCCACCGAGCTGCCCGACGAGGACGAACGCCAGGCCCACTACGCCCGCAAGGTGGCCGCCCTCCAGGACGGCCAGGACCGCGGCGTCGTCAGCGCCGCCATCCCCGCCCGCGACCTGCTGTTCCTGCTGATCGCGATGGCCAACTGGGCGACCGTCGTACCGCAGATGAAACGCATCCTGGTCGGCGCGGACGACACCGACGGCGACCGCCTGCGCGCCTCCATCAAGGAGGCGGCACGCCGGATCACGGCCCGCTGACCAGCCCGGCAGGACGTCAGTTGGTCCCGATCCGGGCCAACAGGTCCACGATCCGGGCCTGCACCTCCTCGCTGGTGGACCGCTCCGCGAGGAACAGCACCGTCTCCCCCGACGCCAGCCGCGGCAGGTCGGCCGGGTCGACGGCGGCGGTGTAGACGACCAGCGGGGTGCGGTTGAGCAGCCCGTTCGCGCGCAGCCAGTCGATGATCCCGGCGAACCCGGCCTGCCGCCGGTGCACCTGCATCAGGTCCATCACCACGAGGTTCGGCCGGAACTGCCCGGCGAGCGCCACCGCGTCCGCGTCGCTCGCGGCCCGCGCCACCTGCATCCCGCGCCGCTCCAGCGTCGCCGTCAGCGCCAGCGCGATCTCCGCGTGCTCCTCGATCAGCAGGACGCGCGGCGGGTGCTGCTCACTGTCCCGGGGCGCCAGCGCCTTCAGCAGGACGGCGGGATCGGCGCCGTACGCCGCCTCGCGCGTCGCCTGCCCGAGCCCCGCCGTCACCATCACCGGCACCTCGGCGGCCACCGCGGCCTGCCGCAGCGACTGGAGGGCGGTGCGCGTGATGGGCCCGGTCAGCGGGTCGACGAACAGCGCGGCCGGGAACGCCGCGATCTGCGCGTCCACCTCCTCGCGCGAGTGCACGATCACCGGCCGGTAGCCACGGTCGCTGAGCGCCTGCTGCGTGGTGACGTCGGGCGCGGGCCAGACCAGCAGCCGCCGCGGGTTGTCCAGCGGCTCCGGGGGCAGCTCGTCGTCCATCGGCTGCGGCCGGGGCGGGTCCGCCACCTCGACCGCGCCACCGGGACCGTCCAGCGGCTCGGGTCCCTCGGCGGCGTTCTTGTCCGGCGCGCCTATGGCGTACGACCGTCCGGCCCCCTCGGACGCCTGCGGCGGCGCGAGCCGCGCCTGTCCGGCGAGGGACGGCTGGGTGTCCGTCGTGGGCTGCGGGTGCGGGCGGGCACCCTGCTCCGGACGCCCGGTGCCCGGGTCCGGCGGCGTACCCAGCTTGCGCCGCCGTCCGCCACCGCCCGGCTGCTGCGGGGGAGGCGTACCGCCCGCGCCCCCGGCGCCCTGCTGCTGCACCTGCGCGGCCTGCCGCGTGAACGGCACGCCCTGCCCCAGCGTGCGCACACTGATCGCGCGCCCCTGGGTGGAGTTCGGGTCCACAGGGGCCGCCACCGGCGCCGCCTCCTCGGCGGGCAACGGTTGCGCGACCCGCGGTGGGGCGGGGGCGTTCTCGGGGGGGAGCGGTGTTCCGGCGGCGGGGGTTCCGGCGGCGGGCGTCGCGTTGGGGCTTGGAGCCGGAGCCGGAGCCGGAGCCGGGCCTTGGGCCTGGGCCTGGGGTACGGCGGCCTCCGCGGGAAGCGGCTGCCCAGGCGCGGGCGCCGCGGGCGCCGCGTGGGCCGCGCGCGGCACGGCTGGCGCGGACGGCACGGGCGCCGCGATCGGCTGGTCGGCGGGCTGGGCGACCGCGTACCCGGGCGCCCCGACGGGCACCCCCTGCGCGGGCACGACGGGAGCCTGCGCTTCCGCCGCCGCTGCCCCCGCCTCCGCGCCCGCCGCGACGGCGGGCTGGGCCACGGCCCGCCGACGGCGACCCGTGGGCGCGCTGGTCGGGTGCGGCTGCGGCGGCGTGTGGTCGTCGCTCTGGTCGTGCGGTACGGCGTCATGACGCCCGTGGTCGTCAGCGTGGGCGTCGGCGGTGGCGGGGCTCGGCGCCTGGGCCGGAATCGGCGCGGGGGCGGGTCCGGGGACGGGCGGAGCCACCGGTGCGGGCGCGGGCATCCCGGCTGCTGCGGGTGCCGCTGCCGCTGCTGGTGCCGCTGCCGTGGGGGCTGCCGTGGGTGCCGCCGTCGCCGTCGCCGCGGCGGGCCGGTCGGCGTCGGCGGGCGGCAGGGCGAACACCGTACGCGGCCCGGCCTCCTGCGCGGCGGCGCGCTCCTGCGCCGCGGCGAGGGCACGGCGACGGCGCCCGGTCGGCTGCGCGTCCTCGGCGCCACCGGCACCGGGGGCGTCCGGACCGGAGGCGGGCAGCGCGGGCGGCAGGGCGTGCTGCTGCGCCTGCCCCAACTGCCGTGCCGGTCCCCCCTGCTGTCCCTGGGCGGGCTCGCCCTGTTGCGGATCGGCGGCACGCCGGTGTCCGCCGCCCGCGGGGACGCCTTGCGGCGGCACGGTCCCGCCGAGCCCGTTCCCGACCGCCGCGGCACCGGCGGCGTGTTCGGCGGCGGTGACGACGGCACCCTCGGAGACGCCGGGCGCCTCGGGCACCCCGGCGATCGCGGGCAGCGCGGCACCCGCACCCCCGGCGTCCTCGGCGGGCCGCCCGCGTCGCCGCCCGGTGGGGGCGTTCCCGGTCGCGGCGGGCGGCTGCACGGGGGCGGCGGCCTCAGCCTCCGCTCCCGACACGGCCCCCGACTCCGCGCTCGCCCCCGCCTCCGGCTCCGCGGGAGCGGCCGCGCGCCGACGCCGCCGCCCGGTGGGCGCGACGGCCTCCACCTCGGCACCGCCGCCCGCGCCCGGGACCTCGCTCTCCAGGAAGGCGTCGGTGGAGGCCCGCCGGGCCCGCCGCCGCCCACCACTGGTCGTGGCCACCACGTCCCCGGCGCGCGGCTCCGGCGCCGGAACGACCCCGGCCCCGCCCCCGATCGGCACCTCGAGGACGTACGCGTTCCCGCTCATCCCCGGCACCTCGTGCGTCTGGAGCACGCCGCCGTGCGCCCGCACGATCCCCCGCACGATCGGCTCGTGGACGGCGTCGCCCCCGGCGTACGGCCCGCGCACCTCGATCCGCACCGACTCGCCGCGCTGCGCCGCCGCCACGACGACGGTGTTGTCCAGGTAACCGCCGGTCGACACGGGCGTGTTGCCGGTCGCGTCGACCCCGGCGACGTCGGCGACGAGGTGGGCGAGCGCGGTGGCCAGCAGCCGGGAGTCGACCTCGGCCTCGATCGGCGGCGCGTGCACGGCGAACTGCACCCGCCCCGGCCCGATCAGCTCGACGGCGCCCTCGACCCCGGCGGCGACGACGGAGTCCAGCATCACCTTCGTACGGACGACGCTCTCGGCCCCCGCGTCGAGCCGCTGGTAGCCGAGCACGTTGTCGATGAGGGTGGTGATCCGCGAGTAGCCCGCCGACAGGTGGTGCAGCACCTGGTTGGCCTCGGGCCACAACTGCCCGGCGTCGTCCGCGGCCAGGGCGGCCAGCTCGCGCCGCAACTCGTCCAGCGGCCCGCGCAGCGACCGCCCGAGCAGCGTCAGCAGTTGCTCGTGCCGCCCGGCCAGGGCCTCGTACCGGTCCTTCTCCCGCTCCCCGAGGGCGGCGTACCGCTCCTCGCCCGCCGCCAGCTCCTCGGCGTGCTGCTCGCGCAGCTCCTCCAGCTCGGCGACGTGCTGCTGGCGCAGGGCGGTCAGGTCGGAGGCGTGCTCCTCGGAGAGCCGCTCCAGCTCCTCCGCGTGCGCCTTCTCCAGCGCGGCCTTCTCCTCGGCGAGCGCGTCGTAGGGCCGCCGGTCGGTGAAGGTCATCACGGCGCCGACGAGCTGGTCCCCGTCGCGCACCGGCGCGGTGGTCAGGTCGACGGGGAGCGCGTCGCCGTTCTTCGCCCATACGACCTGCCCGCGCACCCGGTGCTTGCGCCCGGAGCGCAGGGTGTCCGCGAGCGGGGACTCCCCGTACGGGAACGGCGAGCCGTCCGCGCGGGAGTGAAGGACGAGGGTGTGCAGCTCCTTGCCGCCCAGCTCGCTGGCCCGGTAGCCGAGGATCTGCGCGGCGGCGGGGTTGACGAGGACGACCCGCCCGTCGGTGTCCGTCCCCACGACGCCCTCGGAGGCCGCCCGCAGGATCATCTCCGTCTGCCGCTGCGACCGGGCGAGTTCCGCCTCGGTGTCGACGGTGCCGGACAGATCGCGTACGACGAGCATCAGCAGTTCGTCGGAGGCGTACCCGTGATTGTCGTAGGCCTGCTGGCCGGGGTTCTCCAGATTGGCGCTGGTGACCTCGACGGGGAACTCGCTGCCGTCGGTGCGCCGCGCGATCATCCGGGTCGGCTTGGTCCGGGACCGCGGGTCGATGTGGTCGGGCCGCCGCATGGAACCGGGGATCAGCTTGGAGTCGAACTGCGGCAGCAGGTCGAGCAGCCCCCGGCCGACGAGCGCGGTCCCGGGCGCCTCGAACGCCTCCAGCGCGATGGTGTTGGCGTTGACGACCGTGCCGTTGGCGTTGACCAGGACCAACGCGTCGGGAAGGGCGTCCAGTATGGCTGCGAGGCGAGCAGCGCCTCGGGATGGCCTGCTGCTCACGAGACGCTTCCTCCCTGTTACCGCACCTAGCCGACCGCTCGGGCCATCTTGCCAAGGGGCCCGCGACGTGTCACGCGAGGGAGTCTAAGGGCTGCGGTTGTGCTCGCGACGCTGGATGAGAGAGAGGTCGCACGACGCGGTGAGGGGGAACGGCGGTACGAACGCCGCCTCCGCGAGGCACTCGCGAAACCTCCACGGAACGGTCGTCACCCGGGGGCAAGCCCCTCACCGGCGCAGATCGGGCAGAAGCGGCACCAGCCGGTCCCAGCGGGCGATCTCGCACCCGTCGCTCCGGTCGAACACGGCATCGACGGGCCACCCGGCCCAGCTCCCGGTGACCCGCGCGGTGGCGGGCGCGCCGTACAACATCGTGCAGACACTCCCCCGCGCCACCGGAGCGAACCCCTCGCCTCCCCCCTCCCGGACACTGCGCGCGACGGCCCGACAGGCCCCACCGGGGTCGGGGTGCAGCCCTTCCCTCCCCCGCTCGGCGCGCCCGCCCCGGCAGTACACCTCATACGTCCCATCAGCCCCACGACCCGCGTCCCGCACCGTGACGGTGAGGTGGTCGACGTAGGGCTGGACGGCGGGACCTTGGGCGACCGCGGGGGCACTGGCCGCGACGGAGACGGCGACGGAGGCGACGGAGGCGGCGGTGGCGGCGACGAGACGGCGCACGGCGGCGACGAACATGACCTGAGACATGCCCTGTCTAACGCGACCGCGCCCCCGGCGTTGCGCGGGACGCCACCGCCCGGCGTCCCACCGGCGCAAAGGCGGCGAGAACGCCTTTGCCCTGCGGCCCACCCGCCTAGTACCGTGGGAGCCGATTGGTGACACCCCGCTCGACTGTGTCATCATCTGCACGCACCATTCGCGCTCGCGCGAGCGGTTGTGCTGGAGGCGTCGCCTAGTCCGGTCTATGGCGCCGCACTGCTAATGCGGTTTGGGGTTTACCCCCCATCGAGGGTTCAAATCCCTCCGCCTCCGCCGCGTGACCCCGAAGCCCCGGCCCCGTGCCGGGGCTTCCTCGTTCTCCCCCTCCGGACGGTGTTTCCGCAGGTCACAAGGGGTAGAGCAAACGGATTTCACATGACGGCGGCAGTCATGTAATGTTCTTCCTGTCGCCGCGAGCGGCCCGGAAGGGCAGGGAAGCGGAGACGGAAAACAGAACACAGGCACTCGTAGCTTAACGGATAGAGCATCTGACTACGGATCAGAAGGTTGCAGGTTCGAATCCTGCCGAGTGCGCACAGGTCACCAGGGCCCCGGAGAGATCCGGGGCCCTGGTGTTTTGCGTGTGCGCCGGTGGGTTGTTGTCAGCTATAGGTCCAGCGCCAGGCGGTCGAGCTGTAGGGGCAGGTGATCCGCGTGCCGGTCGCGGTGGTCGTCGTCGCGCCGTGGTCGCTGGTGCGGCAGAACTGTCCGGCGGAGTAGCAGTTCCCGGAGCTGGAGACGATCGAGCAGGTGCCGGTGGCCTCTACGGGCTCCTGCTGGTCACCGTTCCCCGTACCGACGAGGATGAAGTGGCCGTTCCGTGATGGTCGCTGTGCGGTCGTCGGTCGCCGCGGTCAGTGGTCTCTGGTGTTTCCCGGTCCCGCGCGGCATGATCGCGTCGATGTTCGGCCGGTACCGGCGAGGTGGATGGTGTGAAGGTCGTTCTCGCTCGGGTGGGGGACGTGGAGACGCTCGTGGGCTTTCGGGTGGAGGCCGCGGGATGGCTGGCGGGGGTGGGGAGTGACCAGTGGCAGCGGCCGTATCCCGTGGAGCGGTTGCTGCGGGCTGTCGAGGCGGGGGAGGTCTTTCTGGTGAGGGACGAGGGAGTCGCCGTGGCGACCGTCACCCTTGCCGGGCGGGAGACGCGGGGGCTGTGGACGGAGCGGGAGTTGGGGGAGCCGTCGCTGTTCGTCAGCAAGCTCGCCGTCGCGCGGACGCACGCCGGGCGGAATCTCGGGGGGCGGCTGCTCGACTGGGCCGGGGACCGTGCCCACCGGGCCGGGGCCGTGTGGCTGCGGCTGGATGCCTGGACGTCCAACGAGGCGCTCCAGGCGTACTACCTGCGGCAGGGGTTCCGGCACGTCCGTACCGTGCGGCAGGGGGAGGCCGTCTACGGGGGGCCGCGGGTGTCGGGGTGGCTGGCGCAGCGTCCGGCGCGGCCCGCCGAGCACGGGTTCGTCGATGAGACGCCGACGCCTGAGCCGCGGGGGTCCTAGGGCCCTACCGGTTCTCCCTGGGCGGTGCGGCGCGGTGTCATCTCGGTCGCCAGCCAGTGCAGGTCCTCGTAGAGGCGTGGCTCGCCGCGCGACTGGCGCTGGGCGTCGATCCAGGGGGCGTAGTTGTCCCGTACGGCGATGATCAGGCCGCCCCACGCCTGGTCGACGACCTCGCGGTCGAAGGCGTCCGAACGGGTGCCGACGCCCAGGTAGTTGAAGGCGGTGAGGTAGGACGTGATCAGTCTGACGGCCGTGGGGTCGCCCGCCAGGGCGCGGCTGATCAGGGCTGATACGGCGGTGTGGTCGCGTTCGTCGGGTATGCCCTCGTCGTACAGGGCCTTCCTGCGGTCCATGATGGCCGTCAGGTACTCCATGGTGGCCTGTTTGCGGCGCCGGTCATGGTCCTGGGCCGTACCGCGCGCCAGCATCAGGAGTTGCCATGCCAGCGCGCCGAACGCCACGACGCTGATGAGCAGGGAGCCGAAGGAGGCGACCAGGGACCACCGTTCATAGGACGTCACGGGCGGATACGTTACGGACCTTGTTCGGTTGGGGTGCTGGTTTTGGGTGAGCTGGGGCTTCTGCTTGGTCGATCGGGGTCAGGGGCGGGGCGTGCGCAGCGTCGCCCAGGCCGTGGCCATCGCCGTGAGGACGAGGGCCGTACCGACCGCGAAGGCCAGGTGGTAGCCGGAGGTCAGGGCCTCGGGGCGGGGCGTGCCGTCGGCGGTGAGGGACTCCGTGCGGGCGGCGGCCAGGGTGGAGAGGACGGCCACGCCGAGGGCCCCGCCGATCTGCTGGGTGGTGTTGAAGAGGCCGGAGGCGAGTCCGGCGTCGTCCTAGCCCGCGCCCGACATGCCGAGCGAGGTCAGCGCGGGGAGGGCGAGGCCGAAGCCGGAGGCCAGGAGCATCAGCGGGAAGACGTCCGTGAGGTAGTCGGCGTCGGCCGGGAGGCGGGTCAGCAGGGCCAGGAGCGCGGCCAGCAGGGTCAGGCCCGCCAGCAGGACCCGGCGTTCGCCGAAGCGGGCGTTCAGGCGGGCCGAGACCCCGAGGGAGATCACGCCGATGACCACCGCCGCCGGGAGCATCGCGAGGCCGGTCTCCAGGGCGCCGTAGCCCAGGACCTGCTGGAGGTGCAGGGCGACCAGGATCTGGAAGGAGTACAGGGCCGCCACCATCAGGATCTGGACCAGGTTCGCGCCCACCACCTTGCGGGCGCGCAGTACGCGCGGCGGCATCAGCGGCGTCGCCGCCTTCGACTGGCGGACGGCGAAGGTCGCGAGGAGCAGGACGGATACGGCGCCCATGGTCAGGGTGGGGGTGGCCGTCCAGCCCGTCTTCTCGACCTGGACCACCGCGTAGATGCCCAGCATCAGGCCCGCGGTGATCAGCAGCGCCCCCAGCGCGTCGGCGCCCGCCCGCAGGCCCAGGCCCCGGTCGGCGGGGAGGGCGTACGCGCCCAGGGCGAGGGCGGCCAGGCCGATCGGCAGGTTGATGTAGAAGATCCAGTGCCAGTTCAGGGCGTCCGTGAGGACCCCGCCGAGCACCTGGCCGATGGACGCCCCCGCGGCGCCGGTGAAGCTGAACACCGCTATCGCGCGGGCCCGTTCGGCGGGGCGCGGGAAGAGCGTGACCAGGATGCCCAGGCCCACCGCCGAGGCCATCGCGCTGCCGATGCCCTGGAGGAAGCGGGCGGCGATGAGGACGGCGGGGGTCGTCGCCGCGCCCGCCAGGAGGGAGGCGGCGGTGAAGACGGCCGTACCGGTCAGGAACATGCGCTTGCGGCCGATGAGGTCGCCCACCCGGCCCGCCAGGAGCAGCAGGCTGCCGAAGGCGATCAGGTAGGCGTTCACCACCCAGCTCAGGCCCGCCGGGGTGAAGCCGAGGTCCCGCTGGATGGCGGGCATCGCCACCGTCACGATGCTGCCGTCCAGGATGACCATGAGCGTGCCGGTGGCGATCACGGCCAGGGCCAGGTGGCGGCGGGGCTCCGGGGTGGGCGGGTCGTCGTGGGTGGTGGCGTCCTTGCGGTCCCCGTGGTGTGCGGTGCGTGGTGCGGGCATGGTCTCCCCCTGTTCGTCCTGCGTGGCATGGCGACAGTAGGGACCGTAGCAGATAGTTTGGTTGCAGACTATTTGTTTCGGGCCTATCCCTTCTGACGTGCCCTGCGCGCTCCCTGCGGGCTCTCCGCCGGGGTGCCGAGCGTGCCCGTGGCCAGGCGGTTCAGCAGGCGTACGAACACCTCGCGGTCGGCGCGGGTCAGGTCGCCCAGGGCGTCCCGGTGGACCCCGTCGACGATCTCCTGGCTGCGGCGTGCCACCCGCGCGCCCTCGTCCGTCACCGCGATGATCCGGGCCCGGCGGTCCCTGCTGGACGGGCGGCGTTCGGCCAGGCCCGCCTTCTCCAGGGCGTCCACCGTCGAGACCATCGTCGTCTTGTCCATGTCGCCGATCTCGGCCAACTGGATCTGCGTGCGCTCCTCTTCCAGGGCGTGCACCAGGACGCAGTGCATACGGGGGGTGAGGTCGATCTCCGCCAGCGCCGCCGCCATACGGGTGCGCAGGACGTGACTGGTGTGGTCGAGGAGGTAGGAGAGGTCGGGTTCGGTGCGCGTCGGGGTCGCGGGGGCCATCGCAGTCATATCGCCAGGATAGGGGTTTTGGTTGGTTGCGGATTATCCGGAAAGCGACGTTGTCAGTGGGGGCCTCTAGGCTTTTCCGTGATGGCACAGACAGGGATGGCTCAGGCGTGGAAGTGCTCGGGGCTGCGGTGGGTGTCGGGGCGTCCCGTGCTGGTGTGGGAGGGGGAGCGGAGGAGTGGGCTGGTGCGGGGGAAGCGGGTCGCCTTCCGGGTGGTCGAAGGGGGTGTGCGGGGCTGTGTGGGGGCGCGGGGGAACCCCTGTCCGGTGCGGGCCGTGGTGGCGGGGCGGAGCACCGGCGGGCGGTGCGAGGAGTGCGGGCGCCTCGACCGGGCGCACTCCGTCGCGGCGGATACCGTCGCCGACGACCCCCGGCCGTACCACGTGTACCTGGCCTGGTTCGGGCCCGGCATGGTCAAGGTCGGGATCACCGCCGTCGAGCGGGGGTCGGCGCGGCTGCTGGAGCAGGGGGCGGTCTGCTTCAGCTGGCTCGGCGCCGGGCCGTTGATGGCGGCACGGCGGGCCGAGGAGCTGCTGCGGGCGGCGCTGGGGGTGCCGGACCGGATTCCGTACGGCGCCAAGCGGGCGGTACGGGCCGCGCTGCCGGAGACGGAGGGGGAACGGGCGGCGGAGGTGAGGGGGTTGCACGCGCGGGCCGTCGGACTCGCCGGGTGGCCGGAGTCGTTGGTGCGGGAGCCGTGCCAGGTCGTCGACCACGTGCGGGCGTTCGGGCTGGACGGGGCGGTGCCGAGGGCCGTGGGGGAGGTGACGGAGCTGGTCGCCGGTGGGGTGGTGAGCGGGGAGCTGGTGGCCGCCGCCGGGCCGGATCTGCACCTCGCGGTCACGGGGTCGGGATCGGGGTCGCGGTCGGTGGTGGGGTCGCGGTCGGGGTCGGGGTCGGAACGAGGGTCGCAGGCGGTCGCGGGGGCGGTCGCGGGGGCGGTATCGAAGCCGGGGGCGCGGTCGGTCGTCGTGCTCGACACCCGGCTGATGACGGGGTGGGAGCTGGTCGCCGTAGGAGGGGAGAAGGGCAGTCTCACGGTTCCCGTGCGGGCGTTCAGGGATTCGCCAGGCCCACTTCAGGACGGGCTGTTCTGACGGGCCGGACGGCTCTCACCCCCGCCCTCACCTGAGAGTCACCTGTGCGTTTCTCAGACAAATCACAGGTTCCCGAAAGCGTGTTCTCAGAGCCGGTGGACATCGTGGGCGCCATGACCACGACCTCGCCCCAGGGGCGCACCGAACTGCTGAGGCCGGACGGGAGCCCCGTCCGGGTGCTCGTCGTGGACGACGAGCTGTCGATCACGGAGCTGCTCTCGATGGCCCTGCGCTACGAGGGCTGGCAGATCCGCACGGCGGGGGACGGGCACGGCGCCGTCCAGTCCGCGCGGGAGTTCCGGCCGGACGCCGTCGTCCTGGACATGATGCTGCCCGACATGGACGGGCTGGCCGTCCTCGGCCGGTTGCGGCGCGAGCTGCCGGACGTGCCGGTGCTGTTCCTCACCGCCAAGGACGCGGTGGAGGACCGGATCGCCGGGCTCACCGCGGGCGGCGACGACTACGTCACCAAACCGTTCTCGCTCGAAGAGGTCGTCGCCCGGCTGCGTGGGCTGATCCGCAGGTCGGGGGCGGCGGACCGGCGCTCGGAGTCGATGCTCGTCGTCGGTGACCTCACCCTCGACGAGGACAGCCACGAGGTCACCCGCGCCGGGGACTCCATCCACCTGACCGCCACCGAGTTCGAGCTGCTGCGCTTCCTGATGCGCAACCCGCGGCGCGTGCTGAGCAAGGCGCAGATCCTGGACCGGGTCTGGTCGTACGACTTCGGCGGCCAGGCCAACGTCGTCGAGCTGTACATCTCCTACCTGCGGCGGAAGATCGACGCCGGTCGGGAGCCGATGATCCACACCAGGCGCGGCGCCGGTTACCTGATCAAGCCCGCGGCGTCGTGACGGGCCGCGGACGCCGAAGGCCGCGTGCCCGGCGGGGGCCGGGACGCCAGCCGCGCACGCTGCGGACGCGGCTCGTCGTCGCGTCCGTCGTGCTGATCGCCGTCGTCTGCGCGGTGATCGGCTCCGTCACCACGCTCGCGCTGCGCTCCCACCTCTACGAGCAGCTCGACGGGCAACTGCACGAGGTCGCGATGGGCGTCAGCGGGAAGCTCGGCCCGCCCGGTGACGTCCAGGACGGCGACCGCGCCAACCCGGCACGGAGCACCGTCGACCTCGACGACTTCGTCACCCACGGTCCGCAGCCCAAGGGCACCATCGCCGCCGTCGTCGAGAACGGCACCGTCACCGAGGCCCGCGTCGGCGAGGACTCCGCCGACGACTACGGCATGACGCCCGAGCCGCTCACCACGGCGCAGACGGCCGCCCTCACCACCGTCCCGCAACAGGCGGGCGAGGTGCGCACCGTGGACGTACCCGGCCTCGGCGAGTACCGCGTCGAGTACACCAGCGGCCCCAACGGCAGCTACTACGTGGCCGTCCCCACGGCCGAGGTCACCGGCACCGTCAACACCCTGATCCTCGTCGAGGTCAGCGTCACCGCCGCCGGTCTCGCCGCCGCCTGTCTCGCCGGGGCCGCCATCGTCGGCGTCGCCCTGCGCCCGCTGCGCCGCGTCGCCGCCACCGCCACCCGGGTCTCCGAACTCCCCCTGCACAGCGGCGAGGTCAACCTCGACGAACGCGTCCCGGAGTCCGAGTGCGACCCGCACACCGAGGTCGGCCAGGTCGGCGCCGCCCTCAACCGGATGCTCGACCACGTGCACGGCGCCCTGCACGCCCGCCAGCGCAGCGAGACCCGGGTACGCCAGTTCGTCGCCGACGCCAGCCACGAACTGCGCACCCCGCTCGCCTCCATCCGCGGGTACGCCGAACTGACCCGGCGCGGCCGGGAGCAGGTCGGGCCCGACACCCGGCACGCGCTGGGCCGCATCGAGTCCGAGGCGGGCCGGATGACCCTGCTCGTCGAGGACCTGCTGCTGCTCGCCCGCCTCGACGCGGGCCGCCCGCTCCAGTTCGAGCGGACCGACCTCGTCCCCCTCGTCATCGACAGCGTCAGCGACGCGCGCGCCGCGGGCCGGGACCACGTCTGGCGGCTCGACCTCCCCGACGAACCCGCCCTCGTCACCGCGGACGCCGCCCGCCTGCAACAGGTGCTGGTCAACCTGCTGGCCAACGCCCGCACCCACACCCCACCCGGCACGACCGTCACCGCGCGGGTGCGGCGCGGCGGGCCGTGGCTGTGCGTGGACGTCGAGGACGACGGGCCGGGCATCCCGCCCGCACTGCTCCCCCACGTCTTCGAACGGTTCGCCCGCGGCGACTCCGCCCGCTCCCGCGCCACCGGCTCGACCGGGCTCGGCCTCGCCATCGTGCGGGCCGTGGCCGCGGCGCACGGCGGCGCCGTGACCGTCGACAGCGTGCCCGGCCGTACGGTCTTCACGGTGCACCTGCCCGCGCTCCCGCGGACGTGCGCCCATGAGACGTCGTACTCACAGGCACACCACAGCCTCACCACACGGGTGCGACAGGGCACTTGAGAACAGTCGGTGCCATGCGAACCGACTCTTCTCCCGGCACCCTCCCGGCACGGGAGCACCTCCCGGCCGGGGACGCCGGTACGCCTGTCCTGGACGTAGTGATCCCCGTCTACAACGAGGAGAAGGACCTCCAGCCGTGCGTACGGCGGCTGCACGACCACCTCACCCGGACCTTCCCGTACGCCTTCCGCATCACCATCGCCGACAACGCCTCCACCGACACCACCCCGCAGGTCTCCCGGCACCTGGCCGAGCGGATACCGCAGGTGCGGGCCGTGCGGCTGGAGCAGAAGGGGCGCGGGCGCGCGCTGCGGGCGGTGTGGTCCGCGTCCGACGCGCCCGTCCTCGCCTACATGGACGTCGACCTGTCCACCGACCTCAACGCGCTGCTCCCGCTGGTCGCCCCGCTGATCTCCGGCCACTCGGACCTGGCGATCGGCTCCCGGCTCGCGCGCTCCTCGCGGGTCGTGCGCGGCGCGAAGCGGGAGTTCATCAGCCGCTCGTACAACCTCATCCTGCGCGGCTCCCTCCAGGCCCGGTTCTCCGACGCCCAGTGCGGGTTCAAGGCGATCCGGCGGGACGTGGCGCGGGCGCTGCTGCCGCTGGTGGAGGACACCGGCTGGTTCTTCGACACCGAGCTGCTGGTGCTCGCCGAACGCGCCGGGCTGCGCATCCACGAGGTGCCGGTCGACTGGGTCGACGACCCCGACTCCACCGTCCACATCGTCAGGACGGCGACCGACGACCTCAAGGGCGTCTGGCGGGTGGGCAGGGCCCTGGCCACCGGTTCGCTGCCGCTCGACCGGCTCGCGCGGCCCTTCGGGGACGACCCCCGCGACCGCGAGATCAAGGACGTACCCGGCGGACTCGCCCGCCAACTCGTCGGCTTCTGCGTCGTCGGCGGCCTCTCCACCCTCTTCTACCTGCTGCTCTACACCGGCTTCCGGTCCTTCACCGGCTCCCAGGTCGCCAACGCGCTCGCGCTGCTCGTCTCCGCGGTCGCCAACACCGCCGCCAACCGCCGCCTCACCTTCGGCGTGCGGGGGCGCGGCGGCGCGGTACGGCACCAGGCGCAGGGCCTCGTCGTCTTCGGCATCGGCCTCGCCCTGACCAGCGGCTCCCTGGCCGCCCTGAACGCCGCTAGCTCCGACCCCGCCCACTCCACCGAGCTGGCGGTGCTGATCGCCGCCAACCTCGCGGCGACGGTACTGCGGTTCCTGCTCTTCCGGGCGTGGGTGTTCCCGGAGGAGCGCGACGCCCACCCGGTCCGCCCGGTCCCGGAGGAGCGCGACGCCCACCCGGCTCGCCCGGTCACGGAACCGCGCCCCACACCCCGTGCCGCCTGGGAGGACGCGACGACGCGGCTCCAGCCGGTACGCCCGTACGACACCGATCCGAGGGACCCGCGATGACCAGCACCACGACCACCACCACGGCCCTGCCCGGCCCACCCGCCGCCACCCCCGCGGCGCACGCCGCGCCCGGCACGTCCCTCCCGCGGCGGCTGTGGCGCGGACGCCCCGAGGACCCGCGCTGGGTGCGCCCCGCGTTCCTCGGCGCGCTGCTGCTGATCGGCGCGCTCTACACCTACGACCTCACCGCCTCCGGCTACGCCAACTCCTTCTACTCCGCCGCCGTCCAGGCGGGCAGCCAGTCGTGGAAGGCGATGTTCTTCGGCTCGCTGGACGCCGCCAACGCCATCACCGTCGACAAGCCCCCGGCGTCCCTGTGGCCGATGGCGCTGTCCGTCCGGCTGCTCGGCCTCAGCTCCTTCGCGATCCTCTTCCCCCAGGTGCTGATGGCGGTGGCGACGGCCGGGGTGCTGTACGCCTCCGTGCGCCGCCGGTTCGGCGCGGGCGCCGGGTTCCTCACCCTCGCGGCTTTCGCGCTGACGCCGGTCGCCGCGCTGATGTTCCGCTTCAACAACCCGGACGCCGCCCTCGCCCTGCTGATGGCCGTCGCCGTGTACGCCACCCAGCGCGCCCTGGAGGAGGCGCGGACCAGGTGGCTGGTGTGGGCCGGGGTGGCGATCGGGCTGGCGTTCCTCGTCAAGACGCTCCAGGCGTTCCTGATCCTGCCGGTGCTGGCGCTCGTCTACGTCGTCTGCGCGCCGACCGGGCTGCGGCGGCGCGTCGGCCAGGTGCTGCTCGCCGGGCTCGCCATGGTCGTCGCGGGCGGCTGGTGGGTGGCGGTCGTCGAACTGTGGCCCGCGTCCGCACGCCCGTACATCGGCGGCTCGCAGAACAACTCCTTCCTGGAGCTGACCTTCGGCTACAACGGCCTCGGCCGCATCAACGGCGAGGAGACCGGCAGCGTCGGCGGCGGTGGCGGCGGTCAGGGCGGCGGCAACTGGGGGGAGACCGGCTGGGACCGGATGTTCGGCTCCAGCATCGGCGGACAGATCTCCTGGCTGATCCCGGCCGCGCTGATCCTGCTGGTGGCGGCGCTCGTCGTGACCCGCAGGGCGGGGCGCACGGACGCGACCCGCGCGCTCTTCCTGCTCTGGGGCGGCTCCCTGCTGATCACCATGGTGGTGTTCAGCTATATGCAGGGCATCTTCCACGAGTACTACACCGTCGCCCTCGCCCCCTACATCGCCCCGTTGGTCGGCACCGGCGCGGCCCTGCTGTGGCGCGAGCGCGGACGGCTGGCCTGGGCCCCGCTGGTCGCCGCCGCGGCGATGACGGCGACGGCGGCGTGGGGATACGTGCTGCTCAACCGCTCCTCCGACGCCTACCCGGGGCTGAAGTGGCTGGTGCTCGTGGGCGGTCTGCTGGCCGCGCTGGGACTGGCGTTCGCGGGTCGGCTCGGACGTCGACCGGCCCTGGCGGTGGCGGGACTCGGTGTCGTCGCCGCGCTGGCCGGGCCCACGGCGTACACGCTGACGACGTTGAACGAGGGTCACACCGGGTCGATCGTCACGGCCGGTCCGGCGGTCGCGGGCGGCATGGGGGGCGGCCCTGGCGGGGGCCGCGGCGGCGCCGGGTTCCCTGGCCAGCAGGGCCAGCAGGGCCAGCAGAACGGCCAGCAGTTCCCGCAGCCCCCGACCGGCGGCTTCCCCAACCAGGGCCAGGAGGGTCAGCAGGGCCAGCCCACCGCCCCCGACGGTGCCATGGGCGGCCTCCTCAACGGCGCCACCGTCAGCGACGAGGCCAAGGAACTCCTAAAGACGGACGCGGCGGACTACACCTGGGCCGCCGCAGCCATCGGCTCCCAGAACGCCGCCAGTTACCAGCTCTCCACCGGCGAACCCGTGATGGCCATCGGCGGCTTCAACGGCACGGACCCGTCGCCGACGCTGGCCCAGTTCAAGGAGTACGTGGCCGAAGGGAAGATCCACTACTTCATCGCGGGCGGCGGCATGGGCGGTGGCATGGGCGGCGCCAGCGACGGCACGTCCTCGCAGATCACCTCCTGGGTCGAGGAGAACTTCAAGGAGGTGACGGCCGGTTCGGCCACCTTCTACGACCTGACGCAGGAAAGCTGACCCAGGTATTGCCGACGGCGGCGTTGCGGTGCCGGGCCGAGCGGGAAGATGCCAGGGAGTAGCGAGGAAGGTGCCCCATGGCGAGAGACGGCGCGGCCAGACGACCGGCGCGGACCAGCGTCTGGCTGGCGGACAGGGCGCGCCGCGGCGGCCGGGGCGGCGGGCAGCCGTCGGGGCTCGACCGGGAGCGGATCACCGAGGTGACCGTGCGGCTGCTGGACGCCGAGGGGCTGGCCGGGTTCTCCATGCGGCGGCTGGCGGCGGAGCTGAACGTGACCGCGATGTCCGTCTACTGGTACGTCGACACCAAGGACGACCTGCTCGAACTCGCCCTGGACGCCGTCCACGGCCAGCTCCGGCTGCCCGACCCGGAGGCCGACGAGGACTGGCGCGACCAGTTGCGCACGCTCGCCCGCGAGTACCGGGCGCTGCTGGTCCGCCACCCCTGGCTGTCGCCGCTGGCCGGGACGTACCTCAACATCGGCCCCCACGCGCGGGCGTTCTCCCGCGCCGTACAGCGGGTGATCCGCGGGACCGGGCTGCCCGCGCACGGCATGACGGGGGCGATCTCGGCGGTGTTCCAGTTCGTGTACGGGTACGGCACCGTCGAGAGCCACTTCATCGCGCGCAGCGCCGACTTCGGCATGACGCCGGACGACTACTTCCGGCACTCCCTGCGCACGGTGACGGAGTCGCCGACGACCGCCGGCGTCATCGAGGAGTCGAAGGACATCATGGCGGCGCGGGGCGGCGACACCGTCGAGGAGATGATGGAGCGGGACTTCGCCTTCGCCCTCGACCTGCTGGTGGCGGGCATCGAGGCGATGGTGGCGCGCGGCTCGGCGCCGTAGCGAGTCCTCGATCCCCTACTCCCCCTCCACCAGCCGCGCCGGGAACCCGCCGGTCGCCACCGGCCCCCACCGCTCCGGCGTGATCCGGATGATCGACTTGCCCTGCTTGACCATGGCGGCCCGGTACTCGTCCCAGTCCGGGTGCTCACCGGCGATGTTGCGGTAGTACTCCACGAGCGGTTCCACGGAGTCGGGCGTGTCGATGACCTCGGCGGTGCCGTCGATCTGCACCCAGGGCCCGTTGAAGTCGTCGCTCAGCACGACGAGGCTGACACGGGCGTCCCGCTTGGCGTTACGGGTCTTCGCCCGCTCGGGGTACGTGGAGACGACGATCCGCCCGGAGTCGTCGACCCCGCAGGTCAACGGCGACGCCTGCGGCCCACCATCACCCCGCCGGGTGATCAGCAGGGCCCGGTGCCGGGGCCGTACGAAGTCAAGCAACTCGGACAGGGATACGCGCGTGTTGGTCGCGATGTTCGGGGCCATGTCGGCAGCGTAGACACTTCGCGGCTAGAGTTCTGCACGTCGTGTGCTCGCAGTCGGGAATGTGCTGCGGAGCTTTTCTGCGCATGGCCTTTTGGGGCCGTGCACGCCGAAGAGGTTCGTGGTGACTGCGTCTGAGTTCTCTGGTGTGTCCGACTTCCCGGCCGAGGGTGCCGAGCCCCGTGTCCCGGGCCAACCGGGTGTCCCGGGTGCCGAGCCCCGTGTCCCGGGGCAACCCGGTGATCCGGAGGCCGAGCCCCGTGACCCGGGGGCGGGGCCGCGGGCCCCGAGTGGGTTCGAGCTGGCCGAGGCGCTGGCGCTGGCCGCGCGGCAACTGCACGACGCCAGCACCTCGCAGGGCACCCTGCGCACCGCCGTCCGGCTCGCCGTACGCCTGCTGCCCGGCGCCGAACACGCCGCCGTCACGGTGGTCGACCGGGGCGACGGCCACCGTACGGTCGCCTGGTCCGACGACCTGGTGCGCACGGCGCAGGGCACCTCACCCCCGTACTGGACCGCTCTCTGGCACACCCCCGTGGTCCGCCTCCCGGACGACGGGACCGGCGCGAGCGCCCCGGCCACCGGGGCCGACGAGCCGGACCCCGGCGCGCTGCTGCCCGGACCGGGGCTCGCCTCCGCGCTGGCGCTGCGGCTGCGGGCGGACCGGCGCCGCCTCACCGTGCTCACCGCGTACGCCCGGCTGCCGCGCGCCTTCGACGACACCGCCGCCCGCGTCGGACGGCTGTTCACCGCGCACGTCAGCCTGGCCCTGGAGTCGGCGACGGAACGCGAGCAGCTCACCGAGGCGATGCGCACCCGCGACCTGATCGGACAGGCCACCGGCATCCTCATGGAGCGCCTGGACATCGACGCGGCGGAAGCCTTCGGCAGCCTGGTGCGGGCCTCCCAGCGGGAGAACGTCAAACTCCGTGACCTGGCCCGCCGCCTGGTGGAAGACGCCCGGCGCACCGCGTGACGCCACCGGTCGTGGGCCTCAACTCGCCCATTCGGGATACCCGTACGGTCATGAGCCCCGACACCCACGACACACTGGAAATGGCGATGGTGCGCAGCAGCGGTCTCGACACCCTGCTGCACGACCTGACCGACCGTGCGGTCCAGGAGGTGCCCGGCGCCGCCGCGTGCAGCATCACCGTACGCCGCTCCGGACGGCTGCTCACCCTCGCGGGCAGCGGCGGTATGCCCGGCGGACTCGACCAGCGGCAGTACGAGAACGGCGAGGGACCCTGCGTGGAGGCGGCCCGCACCCACGCCGAGCAGTACGCGGCCGACCTGACGGCGGAGGAGCGCTGGCCCGGCTACCGGGCGTACGCGCTGTCGGTGGGCGTGCGCTGTGTGCTGGCGCTGCCGCTCACCGTGGAGCCGCAGACGGGCGCCGCGATCAACCTGTACGGCACCGAGCCCGGCTCGCTGGGCGGGAGCAGGGGCGCGGCCCGGGCGTTCGCGGCCCGCGCCGCCGACACCATCGGGGTCGCGCTGCGCATCGAGCGGGAGCGGACCTCGGTGGCCGACGTCCGCACCGCGCTGCTCTCCCGCAGCGTCATCGACCAGGCCATCGGCATCCTGATGGCCCAGGAACGGGTCAGCGCCCAGCACGCCCTGGCCCGGCTGCGCCGCCTGTCACAGGACCGGAACGTCAAACTCCGCGACCTGTGCGGCGCGTTGGTGGCGAGAGTCGGCGGCACGGACGGCACGTCCACGCCGACACCCCGTACGACCACCTCACCGCGCACGCCCCCGACACCCCCTACGCCCCCTACGCCCCGTACGCCCCCGTCACCCCGTGGGCAGTGACGCGCCCCGCACCGCCTGCACGTCCAGCTCCACCCTGAGCGTCGTACCGATCGCGGCGATGCCCGCCTGCACGACCTGGTTGTAGTTCATGGCGAAGTCCTCACGGCGCAGTTCGGCCGTCGCCCGGAACGCCGCGCGGGTGCCGCCCCAGGGGTCGGCGCCGGTGCCGAGGTAGGCGAGGGCCAGGTCGACGGGGCGTACGACGCCGCGCAGGCCCAGCTCACCGTGGACGGTCCAGCGGTCGGGACCGTCCGCGGTGAGCCCGGTGGAGCGGTAGGTGATCTCGGGGTGGCGCTCCGCGTCCAGGAAGTCCGCGGAGCGCAGGTGCGTGTCGCGGGTGGCGTTGCCGGTGTCGATGGAGTCGGCGCGGATGACGGCCTCCACCCGGGACTTCGTGACGTCGTCCGGCGCGATCTCGACCGCCGCCGCGAAGTCCGTGAACCGGCCCCGCACGCTGGAGATGCCCAGGTGCTGGGCGACGGCGGCGACGCTGGAGTGCGCCGGGTCGACGGTCCACGGCCCCGGCGGCGGCAGCTCGGCCCCGCCCTGCCGGGCCAGCGTGACCGTCCCCACCTCGGCCCGCCCGCTCGCGGTGACCAGCGCGCCGACGGCCGCGGGCGCGTACCCGACGGCGGTGACGATCACCGTGTAGGCCCCCGGCGCCAGCGCCGTCGCGTCCCGTACGGCACCCTCGGCGTCCGCCTCCGCGCGCAGCACC
Organism: Streptomyces flavalbus; assembly: GCF_042674625.1. Taxonomy (NCBI): domain Bacteria; kingdom Bacillati; phylum Actinomycetota; class Actinomycetes; order Kitasatosporales; family Streptomycetaceae; genus Streptomyces; species Streptomyces flavalbus. The sequence continues at coordinate 3,930,189 of NZ_JBHTEB010000001.1, read as the reverse complement.
TGCGCCCCGCGCATGTCGGTCACGGTGACGACCGCGTGCGACACGGCCCACCCGTCCCTGGTACGGATCCTGGCGGTCAGTCCGCCCATCTCAACCCAACTCCTGCCTACGTACTGGAACCGGCCCGGGAAGCACGCCACCGCTACAGAGCGCGCTCCCCGGGCCGGGGTTCTGTGCTGGTCCGGCCGTTACCCGGTCACTCGGACGGGTGGGCCAGCTCGATGTCATGGCCGTCGGCGCCCGCGCCACTGAGGTTCAGCGAGGTCGCCACCGGCGGGTAACCGGTCGCGATGACCGTGTACTCGCCGCCGTCCAGGTCGGTGAAGGCGTACGCCCCGTCCGCCCCGGTGGTGGCCGAGCCGACCACGTTGCCCGCCGCGTCGACGAGCGTCACGCGGGCGTCGGCCAGCGGACCGTGCGGCGCCCGGACGACGCCCCGCACCCGGGCCCCGGCGTCCAGTTCGACCTCGACGCGGGTGACACCGGTGGAGCCCACCTCGACGGGCAGCGCGCTCGGCCGGAACCCGGCGGCGTTCACCGCGACGGTCACGGCCCCCGGCACCAGCTCCGCGAAGGAGAACTCGCCCTGCGCGCCGGTGGTCCCCCCGGCCAGCAGGTCCCCGCGCACATCGGTCACGACGACCATCGCGTCCGGCACGGGCTCCCCGCCGTCCGCCGCCCGCACCAGCCCGCTCAGCCCACTGGTGCCGCTGAGCAGCACGTCGTACGAGAGCGGCTCGCCGTTCACCACGATGGTGGACGCCTGCGGCTGGAACCCGTCGGCGGAGGCGATCAGGACGTACGAGCCCTCGCCCGGCGCGTCCACCGCGTACGAGCCGTCGGCCTGCGCGACCGACCGGCCCAACTGGCGCCCGGAGAGCGAGATGAGCGTGACGGCGGCCTGCGGCACGGGCGCGTCCTCGGCCCCGCGGATCCGCCCGCGGACGGGGATGCCGGTGGGGGCGCCGGTGACGGGGGCCTCCTGCTCGACGGCGGGTGCGGACACCTCCGGGGCGGCCTCGGCCACGGCGACAGCGGCCGGGGCCGGAGCGACCGCCTCCGCCTCCGTCTCCGTCTCCGCGGTCTTCGCCTGCGCCATCGCGGACGTGGTCCGCAACGGCACCTCCTTGATGAACACGGAGAACACCAGCGCGAGCAGCGCGACGGGCGACGCGTACAGGAACACGTCCGCGATGCCGTGGCCGTACGCGCCCTCGACCACGGCCCGCAGCGGGCCGGGCAGCGCGTCCATGTCGGGGATGCTGCCGCTGCCCGAGCCGGACTCGGCGAGCGCGGCGGCGTACTTCGGGTCGAGGGTGGCGAGCCCGTCCCTCAGGTGGTCGGTGATGCGGTGGCTGAGCACCGCGCCCAGCGCGGAGACGCCCACCGCGCCGCCCAGGGAGCGGAAGAAGTTGACGACGGAGCTGGCGGCGCCGAGGTCGCTCGGGGCGACCTGGTTCTGCGTGCACAGCACCAGGTTCTGCATCATCATGCCGACGCCGAGGCCCAGCAGCGCCATGTAGACGCCGACGTGCCAGTACGCGGTGTCGTACCGGATGGTGCCGAGCAGGCCGAGCCCGCCGGTCACCAGCGCACCACCGGCGAGCAGCCACGCCTTCCAGCGCCCGGTGCGGGTGATGACCTGCCCGGAGACGGTGGAGGAGACGAACAGACCGGCGATCATCGGGATCGTCAGGACGCCGGACATGGTCGGCGACTCGTTGCGGGCGAGCTGGAAGTACTGGCTGAAGAAGATGGTGCCCGCGAACATCGCGATGCCGACGAACAGCGAGGCCAGCGAGGCCAGCGTGATGGTGCGGTTGCGGAACAGCCGCAGCGGGATGATCGGCTCGGACGCCTTGGTCTCGACGAGCAGGAAGAGCGCGAGCAGCGCCAGCGTGCCGCCGACCATGGCGTACGTCTGCGTGGACGCCCAGTCGTACTTGTCACCGGCGAACGTCACCCAGATAAGCAGCAGGCAGACCGCGGCGGTGATGAAGAAGGCGCCCGCCCAGTCGACCTTGACCTGGCGCTTGACGACCGGGAGGTGCAGGGTGCGCTGGAGCACGACCAGGGCTATCACGGCGATCGGCACGGCGACGTAGAAGCACCAGCGCCAGCCGAGCCAGTCGGTGTCGGTGATCACACCGCCGATCAGCGGGCCGCCGACCATCGCGGTCGCAAAGGTCGCGCCGAGGTAGCCGTTGTACCGGCCGCGCTCCCGCGGGGAGATCATCGCCGCGAGGATGATCTGCGCGAGCGAGGACAGACCGCCCATGCCGATGCCCTGCACCGCGCGGAAGGTGATCAGCATGGCCGGGTTCTGCGACAACCCGGCCGCGGCCGAGCCCAGCACGAAGATGACGAGCGCGAGCTGCACCAGCAGCTTCTTGGAGATCAGGTCCGCGAGCTTGCCCCACAGCGGGGTGGACGCGGTCATCGTCAGCAGCGACGCGGTCACGACCCAGGTGTAGGCGCTCTGGCCGCCGCCGAGGTCCTTGATGATCTGGGGCAGGGCGTTGGAGACGATCGTCGACGACAGGATCGCGACGAACATGCCGAGCAGCAGACCGGTGAGCGCCTCCATGATCTGCCGGTGCGTCATGGGGGCGTCGCCGGTGTGGTGGCCCCCTGAGTGCTTGGCGTGGGCCCGCACACCGGATGGTGTGGTCGTTGCCATGGGCTTCCTTTTCCTACGTAGCGTCTTCGTCTTCGGGTGTACGGGTGGTCGGTGGGCGGCCTGGTCCTGGGGCAGGCCGCGCGGCGCGGCTAGACCGGCCGTGTGTGCGGCTGTGCGGGCCGTGCGTGCGGCTGTGCGGGCCGTGTGTGCGGCTGTGCGGGCCGTGTGTGCGGCTGTGCGGGCTCTTTCGCCGGTGGGACCGGCCGGGGCGGCACCGAGCGGCAGTCCCCGAAGTCCGCCCGCAGCCGGGTCATGAGCCGGACGAGCTGGCCGACCTCGTCGTCGGTCCAGTCGCTCAGCCGCTCGGCCAGCAGCGCGCTGCTCCGCCGGGACAGCTCGTCCAGGACGGCGTGCCCGGCGGGCGTCAGCCGCAGGATGCGCGAGCGCTTGTCCGCGGGGTCGGGGGAGCGGACGATCCAGCCGCGCTCCGCGACGTGCGCGACATGGCGGCTGGTGACGGACATGTCGACGGCCAGCAGCTCCGCCAGCCTGCCGATGCGCATGTCGCCGTGCCGGTCGAGCAGGGTCAGCACCGCGGCCGAACCGCCGGGACAGTCGGTGGGCAGCACCCGGCCGATGTCGCGCTTGACGGCTCCGAGCGCGCTGAGCTGACGGGCCAGCTCCTCGTACTGCGCCTGTTCGGCCATGGGCACTCCCTGACTTGTTGCTTAGGGCAACCATAAAAACAGTTGGTTGCCACAGGCAAACGAAAACAGGCAGGCGTGGCATAAAAACTTGGCAAAGGCAACTATTAGCGCCCGTAAAGATGCGGGTGAGCTCGGTCGCGGGCGCACGGCGCCGGTCAGGCGCCCCGCACTTGGGCGTCCTCCGCCTTTTCGCTAGGGTCTCGGCCCATGGCCAACACCCAGAACCCCCAGGGCAACCCGGACCCCGCGGGCAACACCCAGATGTTCCGCGCGTTCGTCGACGAGGCCCCCCAGGGCCGCCAGCAGCAGGCCGCCTCCGCCGGTCCCCGCCTCGGTCTGATCATCGGCGTCGTCGTCGCCGTGGCGATCGTCGCGGCGGTCGCCTGGCTGGCGCTGAAGTAACGCACACCGGCTGACGCGGCAGGGGTCGCTGGCGGAGGGCCCGCCTACGGAGGGCTCCCGCGGAGGCCCCCTGCGGAGGGCGCTACTCCCACCGCATGCAGACGTCCCGCGTCTCCACGTGCGTCCCGAGCGGCACCCTCCACGCCACACACACCGTCCAGTCCCCCGTCTTCCGCGCGCCGGTCCCGATCGGCGCCGGAAGCGCCTCGGTGGACTCGACGGCCGCCGTGGGCGGCGCGGTCGTAGGCGTACGGGTCTCAGAGGGCCGCTCGGCCGAGGGGGCGGCGTCGGTCTCGCGGAGCGCCGCCGGAGGAGGGCCCGGCGCCGCCGACGGCGACATGACCGCCCGTACCGCCGCCGCCCCCACGGGAGGCGAGGACGGTACCCGCGCAGATGGCGACCGCCGACGCGACCGTGAGGACGCCTCGGCGGCCACGGGCCCAGGCGGGCCCGACCTCTCTCACCGCTGGGAGCATCGCGCCATGAGGGCTGCCGCCCCGTCACTCGTGAAGGGACGAACCGATGCCGGGGTGCGGTCGGCTCAGTCGGAGATGAGCCCTTCCCGGAGCTGCGCCAGCGTCCGGGTCAGCAGCCGGGAGACGTGCATCTGGGAGATGCCGACCTCGTCGCCGATCTGCGACTGGGTCATGTTGGCGAAGAAGCGGAGCATGATGATCCGCCGCTCGCGGGGCGGCAGCTTGGCCAGCAGGGGCTTGAGGGACTCGCGGTACTCCACGCCCTCCAGCGCGCTGTCCTCGTAGCCGAGCCGGTCGGCCAGGGAGCCCTCGCCGCCGTCGTCCTCGGGGGCCGGGGAGTCCAGGGAGGAGGCGGTGTAGGCGTTGCCGACCGCGAGGCCGTCGACGACGTCCTCCTCGGAGACGCCGAGCACGGTGGCCAGTTCGGTGACCGTCGGGGAGCGGTCCAGCTTCTGGGACAGCTCGTCGCTGGCCTTGGTGAGGGCGAGCCGCAGCTCCTGGAGGCGCCGGGGGACGCGCACCGACCAGGACGTGTCCCGGAAGAACCGCTTGATCTCGCCGACGACGGTCGGCATCGCGAAGGTCGGGAACTCGACGCCCCGCTCGCAGTCGAAGCGGTCGATCGCCTTGATGAGGCCGATGGTGCCGACCTGGACGATGTCCTCCATCGGCTCGTTGCGCGAGCGGAACCGGGCCGCCGCGTACCGCACGAGGGGGAGGTTCAGCTCGATCAGGGTGTCCCGGACGTAGGCGCGCTCGGGGCTCGACTCGTCCAGCGTGGCGAGCCGCAGGAACAGGGAGCGGGACAGCGTGCGGGTGTCGATGGCCTCCGAGGTCTCCGGAGCCGGGAGGACCGGGACCGGCGCGGCCGGGAGGGCCGGAGCGTCGTGGATGGCGTCGATGGCGTCGAGCGCGTCGAGCGCCTCGGGCGCTGTCTCGCTCTTGGTGAGCGTGAGCACCTTCGAGCTGCCCTGTTCTGCGGACATGCCACCCCCTTTGGGTCGCGGGACGGTCGTGGCGGACGCTCCCGTGGAGGAACGCAGCCTTCACCTGAATACCGGAGCCGGGGCACCGGCAAACGCGCTTCCGGCAGAATGTCACATGTCGGCAACACGCTGTAGTGACATGTCGACATGCAAGACGCGAATCACCGCTGGAAACAGGGGGTCTGACGACTTCTCAGCGCACAACCCGCACCATCGTCCCTGGTGAGCGATTCGCTCGCAACGGTGACGGCTCGCTTCCGCTTTCGGTTGTGCGCCGGTGGAGCCCCGCTGGACCGCTGTGACCCCTACGCGTCGATCCGGTTGGCGGACCGCAGCCGCTGGAAGCTGCGCGCGAGGAGCCGGGAGACGTGCATCTGGGAGACGCCGAGTTCCGCGCTGATCTGTGACTGGGTGAGGTTGCTGTAGTACCGCAGCAGCAGGATCCGCTGCTCCCGCTCGGGCAGTTGCACCAGCAGGTGACGTACGAGGTCGCGGTGCTCGACGCCGTCCAGCGCGGGGTCCTCGTAGCCGAGCCGGTCGAGCAGCCCCGGCAGCCCGTCGCCCTCCTGGGCGGCCTCCAGGGAGGTGGCGTGGTACGACCGCCCGGCCTCGATGCAGGAGAGCACCTCGTCCTCGCTGATCCGCAGCCGCTCGGCGATCTCGGCGGTGGTGGGGGAGCGCCCGAAGGCGGTGGTGAGGTCCTCGGTGGCACTGTTGACCTGCACCCACAGCTCGTGCAGGCGGCGCGGTACGTGGACGGTGCGGACGTTGTCCCGGAAGTACCGCTTGATCTCGCCGACGACGGTCGGCATCGCGAAGGTCGGGAACTGCACGCCCCGGTCGGGGTCGAAGCGGTCGATGGCGTTGATCAGGCCGATGGTGCCGACCTGGACGACGTCCTCCATCGGCTCGTTGCGGGAGCGGAAGCGGGCGGCGGCGTACCGGACCAGCGGGAGGTTGGCCTCGATGAGCGCCCCGCGGACCCGGTCGTGCTCCGGCGTGCCCGGCTGAAGCTCCTTGAGCTGTGCGAAGAGCACCTGCGTGAGCGCCCGGGTGTCGGCACCGCGGCTGCGCTGCGGGGTGGCGGCGGCCGGGGCGGGAGCCTCTTCCTGGGGCGGCGCAGTACTGGCCGACACGGTCAACGCCACCTCTTCTTCGGTCTCTCTGCGGTCAACTCATCCGTCAACTCATCCTTCAAAAGCGGTCATAGCATCACAAGACATGTGCACCGTGTGCAAGCACCACAAAGCGCCGTGTTGGTGACGATTCACGGCAAAAGGCCCTCCGTCGTGACGACGGAGGGCCTTGGGCGGGTTACCGGGGCGCCGGACGCTCAGAACGCGTAGTCGGCGACCACCCAGGTGGCGAACTCGCGCCAGAGGGCGACGCCCGCCTGGTGCTCGGGGTGCTCCACGTACCGGCGCAGCGCGTCGGCGTCCTCGAAGGCGGAGTTGATGGCGAAGTCGTAGGCGATGGGGCGGTCGCTGACGTTCCAGCCCAGTTCCCAGAACCGGATCTCGGAGATCCTCCCGTCGAGGCCGCGGAAGGCCGCCACGCCCTCGGCCACGCGCGGGTCGTCGCGCTCGACGCCCTCGTTGAGCTTGAACAGGACCAGGTGGCGGATCATGACTTTCCTCCGTTGGCCACCCAGGTGGCGAAGTCGCCCAGCGCCTTGGCGGCGTCCGATATGCCCTCGAACCCTACCTGGACGTAGTCGGCGGCCTTCTCCGGGTCCGTGATGATCAGATAGAAGACGAAGACCACGAGTACGTAGACGGCGATCTTCTTGGCGTTCACCGCCATGCGCGGCCTCCCCTGTCTCCGCTGCTGGTGTGGTGCACGAGCACTGAAGTGGTACACGAGCGCGCACATGATCGCACGAAGGGCCCCGTCTGACGACGGGGCCCTTCTCAAGCGGTAGCGGAGGGATTTGAACCCTCGGTGACTTGCGCCACACTCGCTTTCGAGGCGAGCTCCTTCGGCCGCTCGGACACGCTACCGAGGAAGACACTACCCCAAGGTGGGCCCAGCTTTGAAATCCGATTCCGGGGGTGCGGGAGTGCGCCCCCGGGGTGCGAGGGGCTCAGCGGGCGCGGAAGAAATCGGTGAGGAGCCCGGCGCACTCCGGGGCGAGAACGCCCTCGATGACCTCGGGGCGGTGGTTGAGGCGCCGGTCGCGTACGACGTCCCAGAGGGAACCGGCCGCGCCCGCCTTGTCGTCGCGGGCGCCGTAGACGACCCGGTCGACGCGGGACTGCACGATCGCCCCGGCGCACATCGTGCAGGGCTCCAGCGTCACGACGAGTGTGCAGTCGGTCAGCCGCCAGGCGCCGAGGCGGGCGGCTGACCGGCGGATGGCCAGCACCTCGGCGTGCGCGGTCGGATCGCCGGTCGCCTCACGCTCGTTGTGCCCGGCCGCGAGCACGGTCGTACCGTCCGCGGCCAGCACGACGGCCCCGACGGGCACGTCACCGCCCCGGACCGCCGCGCGGGCCTCGTCCAGGGCGAGCCGCATGGCGGCCCGCCAGGGATCGCGTACGGGATCGGGGGAGGGGCCGGTGTCGGGGTCGGGGTCGTGCGCCGGGGGGCGTACGGGTGGTGGGGTACCGGGTTCGGGCGGGGTCAGCGGACGGTCTCCAGTACCTCCGAGGCACCCAGGGCCTCGGCGATCTCGGTGAGCGCGTCCTCCGACAGCGACAGCAGCTCCTTCTCGCTGACGCCGAGGTCGTCCAGGACGGCGGTGTCGCCGACCGGGCCGTGCGGCACGGACCCGGCGGAGCCGCCGTCCTCGGCGTCGTCCTCGTCCTCACCGTCCTCGGTGCCGTCGAGGTCGAGGGCGTCCAGGTCCGGGTCGTCGTCTCCGGGCTCCCTGCCGAGCAGTTCGTCGGTCAGCAGGATCTCGCCGTAGCTGCTGCGGGCAGCGGCGGCGGCGTCCGAGACGTAGATACGGGGGTCGTCCTCGCCGTCGATGCGGACGACGCCGAACCAGGCGTCCTCCTGCTCGATCAGGACGAGCACCGTGTCCTCGTCGGGAGAGGCTTCCCGGGCCAGGTCGGCCAGATCCGACAGGGTCTCCACATCGTCGAGCTCTGTGTCGCTCGCTTCCCACCCGTCTTCGGTGCGCGCGAGCAGTGCGGCGAAGTACACCGTGACTCTCCCACTGGTCATAGGCGTGCCGGTTGGGGGTCCCCCCGGCGGAGGTTTCGGGCGGAGAGAGCTGGGCTCCGAGCCCCACCCACTCGGAATCGTGGCAGAAACAAGGCGATCAGGGGACGTCTTCCGCTCCCTGTGTCCCGTGGTTTTGATCGCACTCCCGCGCTCTTCCACCAGCACACTCGTTGCCGCCACCTGCGGATCGTACGCGCCTTTGGCCATGGGTCACGCACGCCCACCCGGTCTTCGGCGTTCGCTGCCCCTACCAGCGGAACGTCCGCATACGCATCGCGTGCCGCAACCGGGCCGCCTTCACCCGCCGCGGCTGCACCCGTTCCCGCAACGCCCGCGCCTCCGCCAACTCCCGCAGGAACAGCGCGCGGCGCCTGCGACGGTCGGCGTCGGATTCGGGGTGGGGGTCGGGGTGGGGTTCGGGTATGGGGTCCGGTTCGGGGGTCGGGGGTTGGGGGCCCGCGGCCCCGCCGCCACCTCCGCCTCCGTCGCCGCCTCCGCCTCGCCGGGTCCGGGCACGGCGGGTTCCTTTCGACGGGCCCGCTACGTCGCCCGCTCGGCTGACCCGGTCGCGGGTGCGGTTCGGCTGGGCGCGGGGGCCGTCGGGCGGGTTCGGAGGGTCGCCCTCGCCCCCGCGGGTTCCTCTGGTCACGCCGCCTCCTCCCTTCACGCGGCTGGCCGGGCCGCGCTCTCCAGTTCCGCGTCGCCCGCTCCGGCTACCCGGCCGCTCGCCCTGATCCCCCACCTTCCCCCGGACGGGCGGTTTGGTACCACCCTCGGCGCGGCGCGTGTGGCGCGGGGCGCGGTTACTGTTAGGTCATGCGTCTCCACGTCGTCGACCACCCCCTGGTCGCCCACAAGCTCACCACGCTGCGCGACCAGCGCACCGACTCCGCGACCTTCCGGCGTCTCGCCGACGAGCTGGTCACCCTGCTCGCCTACGAGGCCACCCGCGACGTCCGCACCGAACAGGTCGACATCACCACGCCGGTCTCCCGGACCACCGGCGTCAAGCTCTCCCACCCGCGCCCCCTGGTCGTGCCGATCCTGCGGGCCGGGCTCGGGATGCTGGACGGCATGGTGCGGCTGCTGCCGACGGCGGAGGTCGGCTTCCTGGGGATGATCCGCAACGAGGAGACGCTCCAGGCGTCCACGTACGCCACCCGGATGCCGGAGGACCTCTCGGGCCGTCAGGTGTACGTCCTCGACCCGATGCTCGCCACCGGCGGCACCCTCGTCGCCGCGATCCAGGAGCTGATCAAGCGCGGCGCGGACGACGTCACCGCGGTGGTCCTGCTGGCCGCACCCGAGGGCGTCGAGCTGATGGAGCGCGAACTCGCCGGTACGCCCGTCACGGTGGTCACCGCCTCCGTGGACGAGCGGCTCAACGAGAACGGCTACATCGTCCCCGGCCTCGGCGACGCCGGTGACCGGATGTACGGCTCCGCGGAGTAACCCCCGCCGGGGGCGTACCGGACCGCCGCTCAGCAGTCCTTGCCCGCTCCCGACGCCTCCGGTTCCGGCTCCGTCAGCCTGGCCAGCGTCCGGGCCGCCTCCGGTGCCGTCGCCAGCTTCCTGAAGGCGTCGCCGATGATCAGGTCCACGGCGACGTCCTTGCGCTTGGCGTCGGTACGGCGTTCGGCGGCGGGAAGCTGCGCGCCGAGGACGGGCAGCGCGGTGTCGAGGGCGGCGGCGGGCCCGAGCACCACACCGGCGCCCTTGACCTTCTTGTCGTACTCCTTGGTCGCGTTGCCCACCTCACCGATCTTGAAGCCACGTTTCTTCAGCTCATCGGCGGTTTTCTGGGCGAGCCCGGTCCGCGTGGTCGCGTTGAGCACGTTGACGGTGATCTGGCGGGGCTCGGGCAGCGCCGCGGCCCGCGCCGAGCCCTTGGACGCGCCGGGCGACGGGCTCGCGCCCGCCGGGCAACCGGCACCGTTCCCGGCCGCTGACGCCTTGTCACCGCCGCCCGTGAAGACGTCGATGAGCTGGAGCGTTCCCCAGCCCACCATGCCGAGGGCGGCGACGGAGGCGACGACCACCAGGACGAGCCTGCCGCGCCGCCGGGGACGTCGCATCCGCGGGTACTTGTCCCCCGTGATCCGGTACTGGCCGCCCATGCCGGGGGGAGTCAGCATGCTCATGGGCGCAGCGTAGTGCGCCGGGGCGGCGATGCCTACTAGATGATCATTCGACGGCGCGCGGTCCGCCCGAATGGGACCCGAAAGGACCCGAAAGGGTCAACGGGGCGGTGCCGAGCCGGGTGTCCCGGGGGCGTCAGTCGAGTTCGAGCACGCGCGCGTGCAGCACCTGGCGCTGCTGGAGGGCCGCCCGGACGGCGCGGTGCAGGCCGTCCTCCAGGTACAGGTCGCCCTGCCACTTCACGACGTGCGCGAAGAGGTCGCCGTAGAAGGTGGAGTCCTCGGCGAGGAGTGTCTCCAGGTCGAGTTGCTGCTTGGTCGTCACGAGCTGATCGAGGCGGACCGGGCGCGGTGCGACGTCCGCCCACTGCCGGGTGCTTTCCCGGCCGTGGTCGGGGTACGGCCGGCCGTTTCCGATGCGCTTGAAGATCACACGGAAAGCCTACCGGTCCTGACGTTCCGGGCGCAGCCGTGCGGGGTGAGTGCGGGCCGCGAAATGACGTCGTAAACCTGTGTAAAGCGGAAAGGTGTTCGGGAAACGGTGACCCGGGCGTGGGGGCGCGCGGTGTGCACAGCCTGTGGACGGCCGGGCGCGGCGGAGGCGGTCGGTCCGGCTCCGCCGCGCCCACCGGGGTCCGTCAGCCCCGTTCCCGGCCGCCCTTCGCGGACTGCCGCTCCGAGCGCTGCTCGGCGCGGGTCGCGGGCTGCGGGGGCCTGTTGCGTACGGCCTCGGCGCGCAGGAGGGCGCGCAGGACCGCGTACGGGTCACTGGGCATGGCTGTGGTTCCGTCCTCGCGATGTCGACGATCGGTGGCTGATGACTGATGACTGATGGCTGATGGCTGATGGCTGGTCACTCGTGACTGGTGGCCGCCGTCGAGGCGGGCCGTCAGCAGATCAGCACCACGCAGCGCAAGGACTGGAGGGCGTACGGCGGTCGGGGCGGGAGGGTGGTCCGAGGGCCGTGGCCCGCCCGTGCGGCGGGCGGGGTGGGCCTGCCCGCCGGGCGCTGCGGTACGACGGGCCGGTGCGCGCCCCTGCCCGGTGCCCGCAGGGCCGTGTCGAGGGGGTCGGCCTCCGCCGCCGTACCACCGTTCTCGGCGGTCACCGTCACCGGTGGCACCGCCTGAGCCCCGGCGTGCGCCCCCGGCACGCACAGGACGAGCAGCAGCACCAGCGCCCGGAGCCACGCGTGACGGCGGTCGGGGTGTGGCGTACGGCTCATGTCGGGACGTCTCCCCGGCGCTGTCGCCGGAGCCACCGTCCCGCTCCGCGGATGCACCCGTCCGGCCCAGCGCACCGCCCGCCGCCTCACAACTCCCGCGGCACCCGGCCCGCCCGCCGCCTGATGCCGAACCCGGCGATGATCTCGACGACGCCGACCGCGACCAGCCAGCAGCCGCCGACGACGGTGAGCACGGCGACCGACTCGAACGGCGAGACGATCAGCACGACGCCCGCGAGCAGGGTGACGACCCCGAGCAGGAGCTGCCAGCCGCGCGCGGGCATCGCCGGGTCGGAGGCGGCGGCCAGGGTCTGGGTGAGGCCGCGGAACAGCCAGCCGATGCCGATCCACAGGGCGAGCAGCAGGATCGACTGGAGGGCGCCGCGGAAGCAGAACAGGCCGAGGAGGATGGACAGCACGCCGCTGACGAAGGCCATGACGCGCAGGGCGGTGGTGCGGTGGGTGCCGAAGGCGGCGGCGAGTTGGAAGACGCCGCTGACGACGAGGTAGAGGCCGAACAGCACCCCGGCGGCCCGCAGTGAGGCGCCCGGCCAGACCAGGACCAGGACACCGAGGACCAGCGAGGCGACGCCGGTGAGCAGGAGGGCCTGCCAGGCGGAACGGGACAGCAGGTGCAGGGGGCCTTCGAAGGGGGGCTCCGGACCGTCGTACGAGGGACCGCCGTGCGAGGGACCGCCGTGCGAGGGACCGCCGTGCGAGGGGCCGCCGTGCGCGGGACCGCCCTGCGCGGGACCGCCGTACTGCCGTCCGCGGGCGGTGGCGTGTGCGTGGCGGTCGTCGTACTCCGGGCCCCAGGGGGAGCCGCTCGGTGCCTCGGTCATGGTCCATGCTGGGGGCGCGCGGGCGCGCGCCGCACGCCGGGGTGGGCCACCCGGCTGACGGCGTTACTTCCCTTTCGCGGCCTTCGCCGCCGCCTTCATCTCCTGCTTGTGCGCCCGCACCTTCGCCAGTGACTCCGGGCCGGTGATGTCCGCGACGGAGCGGAAGCTCCCCGGCGCCCCGTAGTCGCCCGCCGCCTCCTGCCAGCCCTCGGGGCGCACGCCGAGCTGCTTGCCGAGCAGGGCGAGGAAGATCTGCGCCTTCTGCCTGCCGAAGCCGGGCAGTTCCTGGAGCCGCCGCAGCAGTTCGGGGCCGTCGGCGACGCCCTCCCAGACGGCGCTGGCGTCACCGTCGTAGTGCTCGACGAGGTACTGGCACAGTTGCTGGACCCGCTTGGCCATCGAGCCGGGGTAGCGGTGCACCGCCGGTTTCGCGGCGAGCAGCGCGGCGAAGGACTCGGGGTCGTGCGCGGCGATCTCGTGGGCGTCGAGGTCGTCCGCGCCGAGGCGGGCGGCGATGGTCGCGGGGCCCTTGAACGCCCATTCCATCGGCACCTGCTGGTCCAGCAACATGCCGATGAGCGCGGCGAGCGGACTGCGCCCGAGGAGCGCGTCGGCCTCGGGGTCCTGGGCGAGGTGGAGGGTGACGTCCATGGACCGATGATCCCGCTCCGGGGGCCGGACCGCGCGGTCACCTCCGTGCGCACGGGTCACGTACGATTCCCTCGCTAATACTTAGGCAAGCCTTACCTATTCCTTTAGTGCTTCCTCAGAGAGGGCGGGTCACGAGGTGACGACCGAGATCTACCGGGACGCCTACGGCATCCCCCACCTGCGCGCCGCCGACGCCACCGCGCTCGCCCGCGCCCAGGGGCGGGTCACCGCGCTCGACCGCGCCTGGCAACTGGAGGTGGAACGGCACCGCGCGCGGGGCACCTCGGCGTCCTTCCTCGGCGCCGACGCCGTCGGCTGGGACGTCTTCGTCAGACGCGCCCGCCTCGACGACACCGCAAGGCGCTGCTTCCGCTCCCTGGAGGAACGGGACCCGGAGACCGCCGACTGGGTGCGCGCCTACGTCGACGGGGTGAACGACGGCCTCGCCGAAGGGGCCCGCCGCACCCCCGAGTTCGACCGCACGGGCCTCGCCCCCGGCCGCTGGGAGCCGTGGACGCCGTTCGGTGTCTGGCTCGCCACGCACATCCTCTTCGCGGGCTTCCCCGCCAAGCTCTGGCGCGACCACGTCGTACGGCACCTCGGTCCCGACGCGGTCGGCCTGTTCGCCACCGACGGTCCCGGCACCTCCGGCAGCAACGGCTGGCTCGTCTCCGGCGAGCGCACGGTCACCGGGCACGCGGTCATCGCGGGGGACCCGCACCGGTTCATCGAGGACCCCGGCGTCTACCAGCAGATCCGGCTGTCCTGCCCGAAGTTCGACGTCGTCGGCCTCGCCGTACCCGGCGTCCCGGGCATCGCCCACTTCGGGCACACCGGCACGGTCGCCTGGGCCATCACCAACGCCATGGCCGACTACCAGGACCTCTACCAGGAGCGGCTGCGGCGGACCGGGGCCGGGGTGGAGGCGCTCGGGCCTGACGGGCGGTGGCACCGGGCGGAACGGCGCACGGAAGTGGTCGAGGTGGGGGGCGGTGGCGAGGAGCGGACCGAGGTCGAGGTCGAGGTCATCGAGACCGACCGGGGGCCGGTCATCGCGGGCGGCCCGGACGGGCTCGATGACGGCCCCGCGATCGCGGGCGGAGGGGAGGGCCCCGGCGGCGACCCCGCCCCCCTCGCCCTCAGCCTCCGCTACCCGCCCCGCGTCACCGGCGACCTCGGCTTCGGCGCCCTGCTGCCGCTGCTGCGCGCCCGTACCGTGGCCGACGTCGACCGGGCCTTCGACCAGTGGGCCGAGCCGGTGAACGTCGTGCAGGCCGCCGACACCGAGGGCGGCATCCTGCACCGGGTCGCGGGCCGGGTGCCGGTGCGCGGCGAGCGGGGGCGCGTCCGTACGGTGCCCGCGTGGGAGCCCGGTCACGAGTGGCGGGGCTGGCACGAGACACCCCGCGCGGACCTCACCGACGGTGTCGCGGTCATGGCCAACCAGCGCGGCCTCGCCACCCCGCTCGGCGTCGAGTTCGCCGCCCCGCACCGCGCCCGCCGCATCGCCGCGCTGCTCGCGGAGAGGGACCGCTGGTCCGCCGCCGACATGCCCGCCGTGCACACGGACACCCACCTCGGCTCCGCCGCCGCGCTGCTCGACCTGCTGGCCGACACCGACCCCGCCGTCCTCACCCCCGACGCCGCCGCGCTCCGCGACCGGCTGCTGCGCTGGGACCGCCGGATGACGGCGGACAGCCAGGACGCGGCGGCCTTCGCGGCGGTGCGCGGCGCGGTCGTACGCCGACTCGCCGCCGCACCCGCCTTCGCCGGGCTCACCGAACCGCCCGCCTACCCGGAGGTCCTCCTCCCCTGGCTGGCCCTCGTCCCGCGCGTGGGCTACGCGCTGGAGAACCTGCTGCGGGCGGAGGAGCTGGAGGAACTGTACGGCGTCGACCGCCCCGCGGTGGTCCGGGCGGCGGTCGAGGAGGTGGCCGGGAGCCCTGCCGCCCCCTGGGGCGACACCCACCGCCTCGCCCCCTGGCGGGCGCTGCCCGGTGCCCCGTACGACGAGCCCGGGCTCTCCGGCGACCACGACTGCGTGCTGTGCACCTCGGCCGTGCCCGGGCTCACCGACCTCGCCGCCCGTGGCCCGGCCGCCCGCTACGTGTGGGACCTGGCCCGCCGGGAGGACAGCCGGTGGGTGGTGCCGTTCGGCGCGTCCGGCGTGCCCGGCTCGCCCCACCACCGCGACCAGCTCCCCCTCTGGCTCGCGGGCGACCTCGCCCCCGTCGTCACCGACTGGGACCAGCTCACCAAGGAGCCCATGGAGCCCATGGAGCCCATGAAGATCAAGGAGACCAAGGAGACCGATGTCTGACCTCGAAACCACCGGCGTCCGCAAGCCCGTGCACGAACAGCACGTCGACGGGTTCGGCACGATCCGCGTCCGCCCCGTCGACATCCCCGCGGACGCCGCGGTGCTGCACTCCTGGGTGAGTGAGGAACGGGCCGCGTTCTGGGGCATGAACGGCCTCACGCGTGAGCAGGTCGCCGAGATCTACGCCCACATGGACACCCTCGACACCCACCACGCGTTCCTCCTCCTCAAGGAGGACGAGCCGGTCGCCCTGTTGCAGACCTACGAACCCGAGGCCGACCGGGTCAGCGAGTGCTACCCGCCCGAGCCCGGCGACATCGGCGTCCACCTGCTCCTCGCCCCCGCCGCCGCGGGCACGGCACGCCCCGGCTGGACGGGGGCGCTGGTGCGCGTCGTCACGTCGTACGCCCTGCTGGTCCTCGACCGGCGGCGGATCGTCGTGGACCCGGACGTGCGCAACGAGAAGGCGATCGCCCGCTTCGTGAGGGAGGGCTTCGTCGCGGGACCGCGGGTCGTCCTGCCGGAGATAGACCTCCCGGACGTGTACCTGCCCGAGAAGCACGCCCAACTCGCCTTCCTCACGCGGGAGGCGGCCTTCCCTGACCACTCCTGACGGGGGGTCGGGTGGGTAGCCTGCCGGGATGACCTCCGACACCCCCGGATCCGTCACCCCCGAGGCCCTCGTCGCGCACTACGGCATGGTGCCGATACCGCGCGAGGGCGGCCTGTTCCGGCAGACCTGGGCGGGCCCCGACCGCCCGGACGGCCGACCGGAAGGCACCGCGATCGTCGCCCTGCTCACCCGCGACGACTACTCGGCCCTGCACCGCCTGCCCACCGACGAGGTCTGGCACTTCTACCTCGGCGACCCCCTGGAACTGCTCCTCCTCGCCCCCGACGGCACCACCCGCACCGCCCTCCTCGGCCCGGACCTCCCGCGCGGCCAGCACCTCCAGTTCACCGTCCCGGCGGGCACCTGGATGGGCGCGCGGGTCGCCGGGAACGGCTCCTGGTCCTTCTTCGGCTGCACCATGGCCCCCGGCTTCTCCTACGACACCTACGAGCACGGCGACGCCGCCGAACTGACCGCCCGTTATCCCGCCGAGGCCGCGCGCATCGTGGCACTGTGCCGTCCATGAGCGTGCCGAGTGGGTCAGGGGCGTTGCTACGGGGCCAGACGGCCCTCGTCACCGGGGCGGGCGGCGGCATCGGCCGGGGCGTCGCGCTGCGGTTCGCCGAACAGGGCGCGGCGGTCGCCCTCCACTGCCGTACGGCGGTGGCGGCGGCGCGCGAGGTGGCGTCCCGCATCCGTGACGCGGGCGGCCGGGCCGTCGTACTCCAGGCGGACCTCGCGGACGAGTCGGCCTGCCACCGCGTCGTCCGCGAGGCGGCAGAGTGGGCCGACGGCCGCCTCACCGCCGTCGTCAACAACGCGGGCGTGCAGCCGGTGCGGCCCCTGGCCGGGATGACGGCCGACGAGTGGCGGGAAGTCGTGGACACCAATCTGACCAGCGTGTTCGCGTGTACGCAGGCGGCGGTGGAGGTCATGCGCGCGCAGGACGGGCGGGGAGGCAGCAACGGTCACGGGCGGGGCGGCAGCGATGGCGGTGAGCGGGGCGGCAGCGACGGCGGTGAGCGGGGCGGCAGCGTCACGCACATCGCGTCCGTCGAGGCGACCCACCCCGCCGCCGGACACGTGCACTACTCCGCCTCCAAGGCGGCCATCGTGATGCACGCGCGCGGGGCGGCGCTGGAGTACGGCCCGTACGGCATCCGCGTCAACACCGTCTCGCCCGGCCTGATCGACCGTGAGGGGCTGGCGGAAGCCTGGCCGGAGGGCGTGGAGCGCTGGCTGCGGGCGGCGCCGCTCGGCCGACTCGGCCGCCCCGAGGACGTGGCCGACGCCTGTGTGTTCCTGGCGTCGCCGCTGGCGTCCTGGGTGACGGGGCACGACCTGGTGGTGGACGGCGGGGTGACCGCGCGGCCGACCTGGTGAGCGCGGGGGCGTCCGCGTCCGTACCTAACCGGAAGGGCGGTACCGGAAGGTCGGGACGACGGAGACGCAGTGGTGGGCGATGCGGGCGAGCGAGAGCACGGCACCGGGACCGGCACCGGTAAGGGACGGCGATCCCTCCGGCGGCTGGTGCTGCTGGGCGCCGTGCTGGTCCTGCTCCTCCTCGGCGGCGCCGCCCCCGTCTGGGCCCACGCCGCCCTCCGCGACAGCGGCCCGCGCGACGGAACCGTCCTCACGTCGGCCCCCCGCCACCTCGACCTGAGCTTCACCGAGTCCGTCGGCCTGCTGGACGGCTCGGTCCGGATGCTGGACCCCGATGGCCGCCGCGTGCACCTGCCGGAGGCCCGGCACGGTCCCGGCGGCGCGCACACCGTCCGGGTCGCCCTGCCGGACGGCCTCGGACACGGCACGTACACCGTGGCCTGGCGGGTGGTGTCGGCGGACAGTCACCCGGTGTCGGGGGCGTTCACCTTCTCGGTGGGGGAGCGCACCCCGGCGGTGGCGGCCCCGGACACCGGTCCGACCGAGGACCCGGCCACCAAGAGCCTGCACAACATCGCCCGTTACCTCGCCTACCTCGCCGTGGCCCTGCTGATCGGCACCGCCGTCTTCGCCGCGGTCTGCCGCCCGCCCGACCCCGCGCCGCTCCGCACCCACCTGCGCGTCGCCTGGTGGACGCTGCTGACGGCGACCCTGGCCCTGCTGGTGCTGCGCGCCCCGTACGAGGCGGGCACCGGCCCGGCGACTGCCCTGGACGCGTCCGCCCTCCCCCACACCTTGACCAGCCGCCCCGGTCTCGCCCTGCTGGCCCGCCTGGCCCTGCTCGCCCCGGCGGCGTACGTCGCCGCCCGCGTCCTGCGCGGCTCCCGCTCCCGCGTCACCTACGGCACCGGCGCCGCGGTGGCCGTCGCGCTGGCCCTGACCTGGGCGGCGGCCGAACACGCCTCGGCCGGTATCCAGGTCCCGGTGGCGGTCACCTCGCACGCCCTGCACCTGCTCGCGGCGTCGGTCTGGCTCGGCGGCCTCGCCGCGCTGTACCGCACCGAGGTCCCGGCGCCCGCCGTCGCCCGCTTCTCGCGGCTGGCGTTCACCTGCGTCACCGTCCTGGTCGTCACCGGCACCTACCAGGCGTGGCGCGGCCTCGGCCCCCTGGACGCCCTCACCACCACCTCGTACGGCCGCCTGCTGCTCGCCAAGCTGGGGGCGGTCGCCGCGCTGCTGACGGCGGCGACGCTGTCCCGCCGCTGGACGCGGCGGTTGCGGAGGGGGACGGAGGCGGCTGCTCCGCCGCGGGAGCGGGTGTCCGTGGGAGTGGCAGCGGGCGCCGGGCCCGTGGCCATGGTCGGGCAGCTCCCCGTAGCGCAGGGCTCCGGGCCCGTGGCCATGGCCGGGGAACTCCCCGCAGCGCAGGGCTCCGGGCCCCCCGCGACGAAGCCCCTGGCCCTCCGCCGCTCGGTCCTCACCGAGGCGGTCATCGGCGTCGTCGTCCTGGTCCTGACGACCGTGCTGACCAGTACGCTCCCCGGCCGCGCCGCGACCGGGGCCGCCGCGGCCGGACCGGCGGCGCGGGGGCCCGCCGCCCCCGCCGGGCAGCCGCGTTCGGCGGTCACTACGGTCCCCTTCGACCTGGGCGCGACGGGCGGCCGGGGCACGGTGCAGATCAGCCTGGACCCGGCCAGGGTCGGCGAGAACAGCGTCCAGGCGGTCGTCTTCTCCGCCGACGGCGGCCTCTCCACGGTCCCCGAACTCCGGCTCTCCTTCACCCTCCCCGCCCAGGACATCGGCCCCCTCACCGCCGACCTGACCGACCGGGGCGGCTACTGGGCCACCGACTCCCTCGACCTGCCGGTCGCGGGCGACTGGACGATGAAGGTGACGGTCAGGACGACGGACGTGGACCAGGTGACCGAGTCGGCACGGCTGCGGGTCTGGGGGTAGGGCCCGTCGTCCGCGGCATGATCCAGACGACAGGCCCTAGCCCCGCTAATCCACATCTCCTACGCTGTTCCGAAGATCCGTAGATCATTGGAATTAGCAGATGGGGGCGGCCCAGCGGATGTGCCCCGTCGGCCTCGACGAGAGCAGGCAGCCACCGTGACGAGCACCGCCCCCGCCACCCCGCCCGGCATACGCGACGCCGACGGCACCGTCCCCGCCCAGCGCCGCGTGCTGCGGGTCCTGGTCGCCGCGCAGGTGCTCAGCGGCGCCGGGCTCGCCGCCGGGGTCACGGTCGGCGGGCTGCTCGCGCAGGACATGCTCGGCTCGACGGGCCTCGCGGGCCTGCCCAGCGCCCTGTTCACCGCCGGGTCCGCGCTGGCCGCCGTCACCGTCGGCCGGATCTCGCAGCGCGGCGGACGCCGCCCGGGACTGGCCGCCGGGTACCTCACCGGCGCGGTCGGCAGCGCGGCCGTCATCGTCGCCGCGGTGCTGGACAGCCCCGTCCTGCTCTTCCTCGCCCTGTTCGTGTACGGCGCCGGGAGCGCGACCAACCTCCAGGCCCGGTACGCCGGGGCGGACCTCGCGACGCCCGACCGCCGTGCCCGCGCGGTGTCGACCGTGCTGGTCGCCACGACCCTCGGCGGCGTCGCCGGTCCCAACCTCGCCGCGCCGACGGGCACGTTCGCGGAGGGGCTCGGCATCCCGAACCTGGCGGGGCCGTTCCTCCTCTCCGGCGCGGCGTACGCGCTGGCGGCGCTGGTACTGGCCGTCTGGCTGCGCCCCGACCCCCTGCTCCTGGCGAGGGACCTGGCCGCGGACGCCGTATCGCAGGAGAAGACCACCGCCCTATCGCAGCAGAAGACCGACGCCGTACCGGACGAGAAGACCCCCGCCCCCGGTGAGAGCGCGGCAGCGGCCCCCCGCGGCGCCGGTGTCGTGCTCGGTGCGCTGGTCATGATCCTCACCCAGTTGGTGATGGTCGCCGTCATGACGATGACGCCCATCCACATGCACGACCACGGCCACGGTACCGCCGCCACGGGCCTGGTCATCGCCCTCCACATCGCCGCGATGTACCTGCCCTCGCCGCTGACCGGCTGGCTCGTGGACCGGTACGGCCGACTGGCGATGGCCGCCGCGTCCGGCGTCACGCTGCTCGCCGCCGGTGTCGTGGCGGCGCTCGCCCCCGCCGACTCCATCGGCCTGCTCGCCGTCGCGCTGGCGCTGCTCGGCCTTGGCTGGAACTTCGGCCTGGTCGCGGGTACGGCGATCATCACCGACGCCGTTCCGCTGGCGACCCGGGCCCGCACCCAGGGCCTGGTCGACGTCTCCATCGCCATCGCGGGCGCCACCGGCGGCATGGCCTCCGGGATCGTCGTCGCCGCCGCGAGCTATCCCGTGCTGGCGCTGACGGGCGGGGTGCTGGCGCTGGCGGTGCTGCCCGCGGTGGCGGTGACGGCGTACCGCCGCTGAACGGACGCCGCCGCGCGACCGAGTGCCTACGGCCCCGCCCCCGCCGAGTGCCGGTCGGCCCCGCCCCCGGCGCCACCCGGCCCTACAACAACGTGCCCCGCTGGGGTGTGCTGGAAGCGACACCCGAACGGCAGCGGAGTTGGCACCCGGCACGGGAGGCACGATGAGCGGTCTGGTGATCGTGGGCGTGGACGGTTCGGCGTCGAGCCTCGGCGCCGTGGAGACGGCGGCGCGGGAGGCGCGGGCGCGGGCGGCGACCCTGAGGGTCGTGCACGCCTTCTTCTGGCCCGCGCTGCACGTGCCCCTGGGCCCCTCGCCGGTCGGCCCCGGCGACGGTGGCCTGCGCGCCCTGGCCGAGGGCCTGCTGACGGAGGCGGTGGAACGGGCGCGGGCCACGGCACCGGGCCTGGAGGTCGAACAGTCCCTGCTGACCGGCGACCCGCTGACCGTCCTGGAGGCGCAGTCGCGCGCCGCGGACCTGGTGGTCGTCGGCTCCCGGGGGATGGGCGGCTTCGTCGGCCTGCTCGTCGGCTCCACGGCGGTGCACCTGGCCGCGCACGGCCGCTGCCCGGTCCTGGTGGTGCGCGAGCAGCCCACGCCGGACGGCCCGGTCGTCCTCGGCGTCGACGGCTCACCCGCGGGCGGACGGGCCGTGGACTTCGCCTTCGCCGAGGCGGAACTGCGCAAGGCCCCCCTGCTGGCGCTGCACGCCTGGACCACGTGGAACGCCCCCCTGCCCGCCCCACGGGACCCTTCGACGCCGTACGCGAACCCGCCGGGCGCCCTCGCCGCGGAGGAGGAACGCCTGCTGTACGAGGCGGTCGCGGGCCGTCAGGAGAGGTACCCGGGAGTGGTGGTGGAACACCGGATCGTGCACGGTGGCACACGGGAGTCCCTGATCGAGGCGAGCCGCTCCGCGCAGCTCCTGGTCGTCGGCTCCCGGGGCCGCGGCGGCTTCACGGGCCTGCTCCTCGGCTCGGTGAGCCAGGCGGTACTGCACCACGCCCACTGC
Source organism: Streptomyces flavalbus (assembly GCF_042674625.1). Lineage (NCBI taxonomy): Bacteria > Bacillati > Actinomycetota > Actinomycetes > Kitasatosporales > Streptomycetaceae > Streptomyces > Streptomyces flavalbus. The sequence goes on along the minus strand of NZ_JBHTEB010000001.1, from coordinate 3,908,217 downwards.
CCGGTGGCGGTGGTACGCGGAGCGGAGACGCACGAAGGGCAAGGAAGGAGCGGACGATGACCGAGAGGACCCCGCCGCACGCGTCCGACCCCTCGGTGATCGTGGGCGTGGACGGCTCCCCCTCCAGCCTGCACGCCGTGGAGGTCGCCGCCCGAGAGGCGCACCTGCGAGGGCAATCCCTACGCATCGTGCACGCCTTCGGCCAGCCCCACGGCCACCTGCCGACCGGCGCCGACCACAGCCTGGAGCCGATGATTCACGGCACCCTGGTCCGCGCCGAGGAACGGGCGTACCAGGTGGCGCCGGGCATCGAGATCGACCGTTCCGTGGTGGCGGGCGACGCCTTCGAGGTGCTGGAGGTCGAGTCGCGGTCGGCGTCGCTCGCCGTGGTCGGCAGCCGTGGCCTGGGCGGGTTCGCCGGGTTGCTGCTGGGCTCGACGGCGGTGCACCTGGCCGCGCACGGCACCTGCCCGCTGCTGGTGGTGCGGGGCCGTCCCGACCCGCTGGGCGCGGTGGTGCTGGCGGTGGACGGTTCCGAGGCGGGGGAGGCGGCGGCGGAGTACGCGTTCGCGGAGGCGGCGCTGCGCGGGGCGCCGCTGGTCGCCGTACACGTCTGGAACACCTGGAGCGAACGCGCGTACGAGGGTCCCGGCGACCCGCTGTCGACCATGGTCGTCGACACGGACCACCTCCGGGAGGCCGAGCAGCGCCTGCTGGACGAGACGGTGGCGCGGTGGCAGCCCGCGTACCCGCAGGTGGCCGTGGAACGCCGCCTGATCCGCGCCCGCACCCGCCCGGCCCTCATCGAGGCCAGCCGCCACGCCCAGCTCCTGGTGACGGGCGCCCGCGGCCGCGGCGGCTTCACGGGCCTGCTCCTGGGCTCGGTGAGCCAGGCGCTGCTGCACCACGCCCACTGCCCGGTGACGGTGGTCAGGGAGAGGCGCCGCTGAGGCCAGCCGGGACGGGCCCCCGAGGCCTCCCCCGGAACACCTGCCTCACATGCCACTCCCGATGACCGTGGGCCACCGGCTCGGCACCCGGCTGCGGCCCGATGACCGGCCGCCCGGCGAGCGCGACGACGTACTCACGGGCGGCGGCACCGCGCCCGACGAACTCCTGCGACACGATGATCCGGTGCCCGTCCCCCACACCGAGAACCCCCTTGTCGAAGAGCTTGTGGTGCAGCGCACACAGACACAGCCCGTTGTCGACGTCATCGGGCCCGTCGAACGCCCACCACCGCACGTGCGCGGCCTCCAGCCCCACCGGTACGGCCCCGATCGCCCCGTCGTACCCGCAGAAGGCGCACTGGTACTCGTAGGCGGTGAGCACCTGCTCCCGCATCCGCGGATCCCGCCGCCTCCGCAGCACCCCCGCGTAGGGCCCGGCCTCCGCGGGCTCCAGCTCCAGCCCGACGGCCTCGCACAACTCACCATGCAGCGACGGCGGGAAGTGCAGGTCAAGCAACACCCGAGCCATCCGCCCCAACAACTCCGGCTCCCGCACCAGCGCCCTCCGCAACTCGGGCACCAGCCGCCCCACGGCCCTCGAGGCCCGCAACTCCCCCACCCCACTCCCGGGACTACCGGGCCCACGATCCGTCCGGACCTCCCACACCCCGTCACTCACCAGGTGGTGGAAGGGGTAGGCGGGCGTGGTCCGGTTCGGCGGCCCGTACTCCGCGAGCAGCCGCTGAAGACTCCCCTCAACAGCGCTGTACCGCAGCTCCGCCTGCTCGTCCCGCTGGAACTGCCCCAACGCGTACAACAACAGCAGCGGCTTGTGCGGCGCCCGCACCCCACTCCGACTCCACTGCCGCAACCGCCCCACCCGCTCAAGCCACTCCATGACCGAAGGGCAACCTCTCACTGGCCAGTTCCCGAAGACGTCCTCTCCACCGAACACAGGGCCCCAGACATATCAGGGCCACCCCGGCGGCAGAACCCTCGCCCCGTTCTCACCCTCCGCTCCTGAGTTCGAACGGGGCCCGAGCCGCCCTTGCCCAGACCGCCGCCCAGAGCGGTCCCGCCGGGAGCACCACCGCTCAACCCGCTGCCCGCGACCCCGCCACGCAACTGACCCACATAAGAACGGCGTTACGGTACGTCTCGACCATCACAGCGCGTTTGTCACATGTTCGCCTCCGCCCGGCGATGCGAGGCGGGACACGGGGAGGGACCACGCATGGCGTGGGACGAGTGGGAGCAGCTCAAGACCGCGGCGGCCGTACGGCACACCACACAGACGCGACTCGGCAGTGGTGGCGGTTCCGGTGGGTTGCGGTCCGACAAGGCGGTGTGGGGCAAAGCCGGGACGGACGTGAGGGAACTGCGTGAGGACATCGCCCAGGCGCTGGCGAAGATGGCGGACGGTCAGACAGGACTCGGCAAGGCTCCCGGCTGCCTGACCGCGGCTGCCCAGCGGGAGGTCTGTGACTCCTGGTCGCGCTACGTCAAGGACGTGAGCGAGCGGTGCGACACGCTGGCCGAGCTGTTCGAGAAGGTGGGCAACGACCAACTGAGGACAGACCAGGCGATCAAGGACGAGATCACCAAACTGAGGGTCCAGTACGAGGACAGTCCCAGCGTCGGCGGCCAGCGCGAGGGCCGGTGACCGGACGCGCCATGGACTACACGACGCTCAGCGCTCTCAAGCCGTCCGGATTCACGGACGCGGCGGACGGATACCGCGCGACGAGTGACATGGCCAGCGCCGCCAAGGACCTCGTCGAGCATCAGATCGCCGCGGCCATGCGTGGGTCCCTCGCAGGAGAGGCAGCCAGGGCGGCACTCGATCAGTTAAGGGAACTGGCCGAGAACCTCCACTACACCCAGGCTGAATGCGGTCTGATCAGTACGGCACTCAACGGCTTCTCCTACGATCTGGAGGCGGCCAGGAGAAGGCTGGACATCGCGGTCATGGGCGCGCTGACCAAGGAGTTCACCGTGCATCCCGACGGGTCGATCAGTTACCCGCCGGGCGGGGAAAGGACCGACGGGAAGCTGCCCGCAGGCGGCACGGTGCGGGGCCTGACAGCCCCGGTGGCTGCCGCGATCGGTCGCCAGGCAGGCAGCATCGATCCCAATCCCAACCGGCTCCTCGCCCAGGAGTACGCCAACCAGATCGCCACGGCTCTCAGGGAAGCCACCGAGGCCGACGAGAAGTGGGCGCCGAAGCTACGGGCGCTGAAGGCCGACGACGACCTGACCGTCTCCGACCGGGACTGGGCCGACGTGAAGAAGGACACCGAGGGTGTTCTCCACAGCGCCGGGAACTACCTCGACAGCATCAAGGAACCGCCCAAGAACGGCAGCCCCGAGGAGAACGCCGGCTGGTGGAACAGCCTCACCGCTGAGCAGCGGACGGCGTACCTGACCCTCCAGCCGACAGCCGTCGGCGCGCTCGACGGCCTGCCCACCGAAGTCCGTGACGAGGCCAACCGTACGGTGTTGGCGGAGACCAGGGCGAAGTACCAGATGGAGTTGGACTCCATTCCTCCCGAGCCCGAGCGCTGCGTCTACGGCCCCCACGGCGGCTTCCCGCGCGTGAACGAGGAATGGCAGGAGTGGAACGCGAAATACGGTGACAGAAAGGCGTCCCTGGAAAAGACCCTCAAGGGCATGAACGCCATCCAGAGCCGCTTCGACGCCACAGGTAAGAACGGTCTCCCTCCGGCTTACCTCCTTGGGTTCGACACCAAGGGCAACGGACATGCCATCGTCGCCAACGGCAACCCGGACACGGCGGATCACACGGCGGTATATGTGCCCGGCACGACGTCGCGCCTTGAAGGCGCTGGTGGTGACATCGGGCGAATGACCAGGTTATGGACGGAAGCCCAGGCAATGGATCCGAGCCGGTCCGTTTCCACAGTCACCTGGATCGGCTATGACGCCCCGCAGAGCATCGTCCCGGAGGCCATGGACGAGCACTGGGCGCACGACGGCGCCCCGAGGCTCAACCGGTTCCTGGACGGACTCCAGACAGCTCAGGGCGGCCCGGACGCCAGCCATGCGACCGTCATCGGCCACAGCTACGGTTCCACGACGGTGGGCGCCGCCGCCATGGCGAAAGGGAACATGTCGGCGGACGAGATCGTCGTGGCTGGTAGTCCCGGGATGCTCGTGGGCGGGGCAGACGGTCTCGACGTCGGCAAGGATCACGTGTGGTCAGAGGCCGCGAGGAGCGATCCTGTGCCTGCTGGCGGAAAGGTGGCCCGCCTGGGCGGTGAAAGATGGGACATCGAGACCTGGAACGGCATTCCCTTCAATGCGGGATACGTTCAGGTCATCCCCTCTGACGAAGCCTTCGGCGCTCATCGTATGGACGTGGACACGAGTGGCCACAGCAACTACTGGAACGAACGCTCGCAGAGCCTGAAGAACCAAGCAGCGGTAGTCGTCGGCCGCTACGACAGGGTGGAGGAAGACGATTGACCACCGCTGACAACCCTCGCCGCCGTCGGGCGCGCCGCCTGGGTGTTGTCTTCGCGACCGTTGCTCTGTCCCTCGCCGCAACAGGATGTTCGAGCACGTTGAACCGCAGCGATAACGCTTCCACAGCCAATGACCCCACCAGGTCCGAGCCCACCACGCTCGACGTGGAAGAGGCCCGTCAGAAGGCGAAAGCTGTCTCCAGTCAGATCTACGACATGATCGGCATCAAGGCAGGCAAGGTGACCGAGCCGGCCCCGGCATCGCACCCTGCGGAGAAGACCCCGAGCACCTGTACAGCACGGTGCACCCCTGGTCCCTCCACGGCGTCTCCGAGGACGAACTGAAGGACGGCTTCCGGCGCCTGAAGGCGGTTCTCCCCGAACGGGAGTGGAAGATCGTCGAGTACGGCCCCAACGACAGCAAGAGCAGGACGCTGGAGCTCACGGCCGACTTGAGGACGGAGCCCTTCTCCTTGAACGCGGAACTGTGGGTGTCCAGCGCCACAGCCGGAACGGAGAAGGACCCGAAGATCTTGCTCAACCTCACATCCGGATGCTTCCGCGCCCCTACGGGGACAACGCTCGACCAGGAGTTCTAGCCCTCACAGGCGCCCCCCTGGCCCCCAACCAACCACCACACGTCGAAGGGCCCCACCGCGAACGGTGGGGCCCTTCGACATCGTGCCCGGTGAGGCACTGGCGGAGGATACGAGATTCGAACTCGTGAGGGGTTGCCCCCAACACGCTTTCCAACTGTCCGCAGGGCCGTACAGCGGCGTCCGTAGGCGTTCACAGGCCAGTTCGAACGGGGTGTGCGTGCGTGGGTGAACGGTGGCGGCCGTCGGCGCACTGGACAAGAAACAGGACAACGGGGCGCAAGGCGCTCCCACCCAGCCGGGCCCGTTCGAAACTTGGGGGCCCTCGCTGCTCACATCCGCTGAGCGCGCCATGGCTGGCTATGTCTCGAATCAGCCGCATCCCGCACAAGAGGGTCAAGCCGGGGCACGCGGCCACTGTCAGTGCCGTCCGACAGACTGGTTGTAGAGACCCCAGGTGGACTAGTCGGCCACAGATCGCTGTGGTTTAGGCCACCAGGCTATAGGCTGTTCTCCATGGTAGAGAGGACATTGGTGAGCCCTATGGGCGAAACTGAAACATACGAACGAGATCTAGTCCACCTGGCGAGGGTCGCGATGGCCGGGCGGGCACAAGACGTGCAAACCCTGGTCCAGCGCATGGCCCGTCGCTATCAACGATCAAATGAATCCCTCGCTGGCTCGCTTCGAGAGCTGCTGCGTTCAGCCCCAACTGCACAGACGCCCTTGCGTGGATTTGGTAACACCGCCTCCCTCCCTCTGGACAGCGATAGCCGCCTGCCGCTGATCAGGGCGGAGCAGCTCGGACCGGCAGTTCGTCCCGTCTTGGCTCCGCCCGTGAGAGCGGCCGTGGAGCAACTCCGTGACGAACATCGGAGCGCAGACCGACTCGCACGACAAGGTCTAACGCCTAGTCGTACCGGGCTGTTCACTGGACCTCCCGGTGTTGGCAAGACACTCGCTGCCCGATGGCTTGCGGACGAACTGAATCTCCCGCTGCTCGTTCTAGATCTTTCCTCCGTAATGAGCAGCTATCTCGGCCGAACTGGGGGAAACATTCGTAAGGTGCTTGATTACGCGAAATCAAGCCCATCGGTCCTGCTGCTGGACGAACTTGACACAGTGGCCAAACGGCGCGATGACATGGCCGAAGTGGGAGAACTAAAAAGGCTTGTTACGGTCCTCCTCCAGGAAATTGATGATTGGCCTTCTGGTTCATTGCTACTGGCTGCTACGAATCATGCTGATCTTTTGGATCCGGCAGTGTGGCGACGATTCGACCTGGTAGTCAAATTCCCCTTGCCCGGGCCAGTCGAGCTAGAGGAAGCGCTTCTCTCCTATTGCGGAAACGAGGCTCCGAGGAATATTGCATTCCTAGCGAGGATTCTTCAGGGTGCCTCGTTCGCTGATGCGGAGCGTTTCGTTATGACGGCTCGCAGGAAAGCGGCCCTCGGCGGCGAGCATACGTTCGATGTCTTGCTGAATATGGGACAGGAACGTCTGGCGCAAATGAACCATGTCGAACGTCTTCAGGTGGCACTGGATCTAGTGCAAGATGGGAGCCTCTCGCAGAGGAGGGCTAGCGAGTTGACGGGAGTCAGCCGCGACACGATTCGACGCAAGCAGCGCACGGACCAAGAGCAGTAGGGCTAGGGGGACACTATGGCTGGGGAGCGCAACTTCTTACTCGGACACGGCGAACGTCTCGTCGAGAGAGTGACACCATCGACGGGTGGAACAACGCCCGTACTGCCATACACGGCAGAGGAGGCCGACAGCGGCTTCTCCCTCAACTCCAGACGGCAGTGGAGACATTCGATTCCTTGCCAGACGAGGCTTGCCCCTCAGGGAAAACGGTAGGCCTAGTCACACTGCATCCCCAGTGGATTGCCAAGTCCTACCATCCCGCTGACTTCCTTCGGGATAACGGGCTTTCGTACATTGGCTCCCGGGGCGCAAAGGTCACGCCAGAAAAGTGGACGCGTCAAGGCGAACCTGTCGAGTTGGATACAACGGAGCTATTTGTATCCGGGCAGCGAGAATCATTTTCACATCTTGCGGAGCGACTAGAGTCTCCTGACGCATTCCCTGAGGGGTCGGCTCTGCAGAGAGTCGAGGCGTTCCGAGCCCCGATCGCTTCGGATAAGCAGCGCGGGGTTATGTCGTTGCCTCCCACCTCATCAATTTTCGAGGTGGGTCTTCATATCCCGAGCGTGGACCGCGATGCCATCGTTAGATCCTTCCAGCGATGGGCACGTGCATGTGGCGCCTCGGCCGACCTCGGTAGGAGCATCCCGGTATCTGGGCTCATTTTTATGCCCGTCGCCGTCCAGCCGGATGAACTGGACGAGCTCAGCAAATTCTCTTTCCTCCGGGTCATTCGACCGATGCCGAAGCTTCGTACGCTGCATCCAGTTGAGCGGAGCCTCTCCGTAGGTAACCTGCCTCCGATTGAAGTGCCAGATGCGCCCGCAGTCGACAGTTCTATCCGTATGGCCATCTTCGACGGCGGACTACCGTCAAACGGCCCCATGAGTCCGTGGGCCCAGTCTCTCGATGTGCCTGGGGTCGGCGCAGCCGTGGAAGAGTGCGTTGATCACGGCCATATGGTGACGTCAGCCGCCCTCTTCGGCTGCCTGACTCCGGGGGAGGTCGCACCGCGACCTTTCAACAGCGTGGACCACTATCGGATTCTCGACGACGTAGAGGAGGACTCCTACGCTCTCTACACAGCACTAAATCGCATTCGCGATGTGTTGGAAGAGAAGAACTACGACTTCGTGAACCTCAGTCTCGGCCCGGAGCTCCCTATCGAGGACGATGAAGTGCACCCGTGGACAGCGGTACTGGACGAATACCTCTCTCATGGACAAACCTTCATGACCGTAGCAGCCGGAAATAACGGCAACGACGACTGGGCCTCAGGAAATGCCCGTGTCCAGGTGCCATCCGACTGTGTGAACGCCCTCGCTGTTGGATCCGCCAATAGTAAACTGAAGAACTGGGATCGAGCTGGGTACAGTGCAATTGGCCCAGGACGCTCGCCAGGCCTGGTGAAGCCAGATGTGCTAAGTTTCGGAGGCGCTCAGTACGAGCCTTTTATCTTCCTTCCCAGCAATGGGACAGATTCCCCATTGTCGGCGATGGGTACGAGCTTCGCAGCCCCGGCCACCCTCAGGATGGCCGCAGGCATTCGAGCGCACTTCGGCGGACACATTAAACCCCTCGGCCTCCGGGCTCTACTCGTACATTGTGCCGAGCGCGGCATCATGCCTGTAGAAGAGGCTGGTTGGGGGCGGGTTCCTGACCACATCGACGCCTTCGTAATCTGCCCTGCTAACTCGGTTCGCGTTTTGTATCAGGGGGCAATCGAGCCAGGTCAGACGATGCGAATGCCCATTCCTCTGCCCGAGGATGTAAAGACGGGCAACGTCGAAATTAGCGCGACCTATTGCATCAACTCACCAACCGACTCGCGTAGTCCAAGTACATACACGGCCAGTGCCATTGAACCTGTTTTCCGTCCACATGCGGAAAGGTTCAGTAACGAAGACAGCGTGCACCCGAAGACCGATTCATTCTTCAGGTCGAGCGACTTCCTCCCAGAGAATGATCTGCGAAAGGGGGCGCACAAGTGGGAGACCACCAAACATAGGACCCTCACCAAAAGGGCCTCATCTTTGCTCCGGCCGGTATTCGATGTGAAATACCATTCCAGGATCGAGCAGCTCGTCGGCGTCGCAACTGAGAAGGTAGAGTACGCGCTTGTGATCACTCTCACCTCATCCCAAGATGCGGATATCTATAACAAGGTTGTCCGTGCTTACAGCGGGCGATTGGAAATCTTGCAGCCGCAGGTAGAAATTCCAATCACTGTGCAGCCGTAGCCTCCCCACTGAATGTAATCTCCCAACGGCGGGAGCCGCTCACCTTGAGTGGCTCGCGCCGCGGTCCATCGTGCAGCTCGGGGCAGAAGCCCAGCTCATCGGTCAGTTGGGTAAGAGGCTGGAGACTGTGAGGCGCAACATGGACGCCAGCGAGATCGAGGAAGGGGATGCGGCGCCGCAGAGGCGGCGCGGCCTGCGCCATGCGCGGGCGTTGAACGAGGTAGAGGAGTCTTTACTGCGGCGTCCTCCAGTTCTGCCAGCGGCGGAGCAGGCCAAGGGGCTCGCTCACCTCATGCCTGATCTAGGGATTCCGGAGCCAGTCGGCTTGTGAACCCCTGCCCACGGAGACGCTCGTACGCACCCGTGATGTGGTCGGGGATCTCCTGCTCAATCATGAACCCCTGTCGGGGGTAGATCATGAGCCGTTGCTGGGCACCGACAAGCATGTCTAGGACAAGCCTGGCATCCCCGATCGAGTCGACGTAGTCGGCCAGCGTCATCGACGTAGAAGCGCACAACCATTCGACGGCGGGCCAGTGTTTGCAAGCTGTCGCGTACGCGCGCCGTTCCTCGTAGGGCTTGCTGACCAGAAGGACGGACGAGACGGGCACCTCTCGTTCTTCCAGCAGGGCGCGGGAGAAGCGGATGTTCTCTCCGGTGTTCCGGGCGCGCGGTTCAACGAGGATGGCCCGCTCCGGCACCTCCAGCTCGATCGCGCGCTCACGGTAGTGCTCGGCTTCCCCGCGGGGCATCCGCTCACGTGTCGTGCGGCTGGTCGCTCCCGTGAAGACGATGAGCGGGGCCATGCCCCGGTGGTAAAGGTCCGCTGTCGTGTCGGCTACGCCCAGGTCGTGACTGCCGAGACCGATGGCGACGGAGCAGGGGCGCGGCTCGTGCCCCATCTGCTGGAAGTCCCACAGCCGCTGAGCGTCTGCCCACGCCTGAGCCGAGATCACTTACTCTCCCTCTCCGTCTTCGCTGAGTCGGGCACCTTGAAGTCGTACGACCACGCGAAGCGCGTCGCCGCGTGCACACCGATGGCGAACTCCACCACGGTCCCGTCCGCTGTGCGGGTGGTCCGATGCAATTCCACCACCCACTCACCGGGGGAGAGCTGGAGTAGCTGTGCCTCTTCGGCCGTGGGCACGCGTGCGAACAGTTCCTCCGTCATGTTGTCGATCTCGTATCCGGCGTCGTAGAGGACTCGGAAGCCGCCGCCCCGTCCGGCTGGCCCCGGAGTGGGGTCGACGATGCGGGTTCCCTCGACGTGTTCGGGCCGGTAGTAGCTGGTGAGGGTGTGCGTCGGCTGGTCGCCTTCCTTGACCAGCCGTGCCCGCGCGTACACGGCGGCTCCCTCGGGCAGGCCGTGCGCAGCGGCCACGGTGGCGGGCGCCTTAACCCGGCTGACCGTCTGCGTCTGTTCGTTCCGCCGGTACGAACGGCCGGACGCCACCCGGTCCGCGACGAACGCGACTTCGTCGCCATCCCGCCACTTGGCCTTGTCGTACCGCTCGGTGCCCAACCGCTTCAGTGGCGCTTTCGGGCGTACGACGGTGCCGTGCCCACGCGTCATGGTCACGAGCCCTTCGGCTTCCAGCGCCTTGTAGGCCCGGTGCACCGTCTCCTTGGAGCCCTCGCCTGCCTCTACTAGCTCCCTGATCTGCGGAAGCTGCTTGCCGGGCTCGATCTGGCCAGCCTTGATCTGCTCGGCATACCGATCCGCCAGTTCCCGCCATTTTGGCGCTTTCGCTGCCACGCGGAACTCCTCTCGACAGGTCCCAGTGAAGCACACAGTCCTAGGACTATTGACAGTCCTAGGACTGCGATGCATTCTCATCTCAGGCCGCTCGCAGTCCTAGGACAGCGAACGAAGGGGTCCTCTTTGGACTTCCCTCGGCGGCCGGTCGGTTCGGGACCGCTCACGTTCGCCGCGTGGGCCCTGAGCTGGTCGTTCCTTGAGAACTGCATAGGTGGGCCCCGCCTCCCCGAGTCGAAAAGGCGGACCGCGCGGCTTGGAGCCGCGCCTCACGTCCCTACGAGCGTGGGAGGTCGGTTGTGAGCCGACGACATACCAAGGCACCGCCGCGACGGACCGGCGCGCGGTGCCTGACCTGTAAGCCCGGTCCACTTCGTTCCGCGGCGTTTGGCGCTGCGGTCGGCTGCCTCTCCCGCCCGTCCGTCCCGCCGTTAGGCGAGGGCGTACGGGCGGGAGCGCGGGGAGCCGGATGTACCGCTCCAACGGCAAGCGGCTCCCGGGGTGCCACCCGGGAGCCGCGTTCGGGCCGTTCCTCCGTGGAAGGAACTGCGACCCATGGACCACGTTGTCACACCTCAGGACGCCGTTACGGCGTTCCCGGACTTCATCGAGCCGACGAACGCGGAGCTGGACGCGATCGAGCAGGAGATGCCCGTCATCCTGGCGGACGTCGACCTGTTGGACGCGCACATCGCGACCCTTGACCGGGTCCCGACCAAGTTCGACGAACGGCGCATCCGCCGGGCCCGTCACCGTGTGCTGGCCGCTCGCGTCGCCCTGCTCAACCAGACGTCGGTCGGTGCACGCCTTTCCGGCGGTGCGGCATGACGGACACGCTGAGGCTGGACGAGATGGCCCTGCCGCTGCGAGCCCTGCGGATGCTGGCGGCGGATTTCGGGCACCTGTCGGCACCGTCGGTGCAGGTGTCCACCATCTACCCGGAGCGGCTGGAGCTGTCGTTCTACGACGACCTGCCGGGTTTCGAGGCGTGGCGCGAAGCCCTGGGGGTTGCTCCGGACGCCGTGACCTACCGCGAGCAGAGTGACGGCCGTACCCGCGTCCTGCGGGCGAGCGTCGACTACGCGGGCGCGGTGGTCTGCCTGACGGGCTACGCGCAGATCAGCGCCCCGGTTCCGGTTGGGGGTGCGGCGTGATCCGCATCGTCACTCAGGCCCGCCTTGCCCGGCTGGGGGACGACGCCCGCGCCGCCCTCGACCGCGCGCAGCGTGCAGAGAGTGCCGCCTCTGAGGCGGGTGAGATGTTCTCGCACGCCCTGGAGGAACTGTCCGCCGCGCAGCAGGAGCTCCTGCTGAACGAGATCGAGATCAGCCGCCTGCGTGAGGAACTGAGGCGTGAGCCGGTGGAGGGCGAGACGCTGACGGTGCTCATGCGCTATGGCGAGCCGCACACCATCTACGCCTGTCGTGAGGACGCCTACGCCGACACGGCCACGCATGGCGTGCCCGCCGGGACGCCGTGGGTGCCCGCGCGTGGACGCCCGGCGTCCGTCTCCGAGTGGCGCTGTGAGGCGTTCATCTACAACGCCGATTCCAACGGGTTCCGCCGGGCGTACATGCCCGTGTCGAACACGCTCGGGGGTGCGGCGTGAACAGTGTTCAGACGCGTTCAGCGGAGCGTGCGCTGTCGTCCGGGACGTGGCTGATCGTGTGCGGGGCGATGCTCTACTCGATCCTCACCGTGACGCCGTTGATGGCCGCGCACACGGCGGATGAGTGGGACTGGACGGCACCGATTCTGCCCCTGGTGGTGGACGCTGCGGTCGTCATCGTGGTCAAGCTGGATGACGTGCTGGCCCGCCTCGGTGGGCATGGTGGCCGCTGGCCGATCGTGCTGCGGTGGATGACGGGCCTGATGACGCTCGCCCTCAACACGGCCGATTCCGCGCTGAAGAAAGACCTGGTGGGCGTGGCTGTCCACGCGGTAGCGCCGCTGCTGCTGATCGTCACCGCGGAGACCAGCCTGGCCTACCGACGCGCCATCGCCCGCGCGGTGGCCGCGCTGCAAGCCGCGCAGGAAGCCGAGCGGGAGCGGCGCGAGCAGGCCGCACGCGAGCGTGCCGAGCAGGACCGCGCCGCGGTCCGGGAGGAGCGCGAGCACGCCGCGATGCTGGCGCGTGAACAGCGTGAACACGAAGCCCGCATGGCCCGCGAGCAGGCGGAGCGCGAGGAGCGGCAGCGGCGCGAGGAGCGCGAAGCCCAGCAGCGTGCCGAGGCTGCCGAGCGGGACTCTCGTGAACGCCGTGAACGTGAGCGTGAACAGCGTGAGCAGGAGCGGCTTCACCGTGAACAGCAGGCCCGGCAGCAGGCGGAAGCCGCCGAGCGGGAGCGTGCCGAACGGGCGGCTCGTGAACGCGCCGCTCTGCTGGAGCGCGGCCCGGCGCAGACCAAGCTGCCCGAGGACGAAGCCCGCCGCATCGTGACGGCCGCGTTCGCTTCGGGTCTGCCGGTGCGGGCCGCTGCCGAGCTGTGCGGGTGGTCGGTCGGCTGGGTCTCCACCCGCTATCAGGAACTGCGCGACGCTGGCGACGGTGACCGGCCGCACCTGGTGGCTGTGGGTGGTCAGTGATGCCGACCGCCTTCAGCGACTGCTTTGACCCCACGGGCGCCCGCTACGGCGTTCCGACGTACCCGTGGCGCCTGGCTCCGGATGGCCTGGCCACCCGTCGCCAGTTACGGGCCCGTGGCCTGCGTCCGGGGGGTCAGCCGATCGCCGCGCAGCTCATGCTGATCAACCGGCGCACCGGGACGGTCCGTGTTGCCTACCTGTACCGCGTTGACCGCGCTGTGCCGGTCCGGCCGATGACGTCCCGCAAGTGGGGGGCTTTGGCGCTGGCGATGCTCGCGCGCCGTACCTGCCCCTGCTGCCGACTGGACGTCGGCTACTGCATCCCGCGCTCGTACGGCCTGTGCGGCTACTGCCTGACCGCTGACCACCAGTGCGCCGCCGCCTGACATTCCCCCCTTCCTTTCACTCAGACCCGGGAGGTCTGCTGTGTCCAGCCGTACCCGCACCCGCGCCGTGAAGACGGCCGCGGGTGTCCACACCGTCCGCCTGCCCCGCCAGCGGGGCCGACGCCGCCTGGACCCGTTCGTGATCGTGGTCCCCGAACACCCCTCCCTGACCCGGCAGGTGCTGTCCGGTCTGACGCTGATGCTGTGGGACCACCGCCGCGCCCTCGCCCCGACCGGTATCGCCGTGCTGGCGCTGGCCGTGACCGCGCTGCTGCACGTGCTGGGCTGGTGGTCCGCCCTGGTGCTCGCCCCGCTGGCCCTGGCGCCCGCGGCATGGTTCACGCTCGTGCAGCTGCGCCGCCCGGCCCGTCGTTCCGCGCTGGCCTGGCGTATCGGCCTGACGGTGCTCGCCACCCTCGCCGCAGCGTGGGTGGCGCTGGCTGCCGGGTTCGGTCCGCTGGCGGGCCCGCTGGAGTTGGTGTGGCTGCTCACCCTGATCGCCGCGCAGAGCGCATGGTCCGTCGTCCGCCGCACCCGCTGACCCGGAAAGGACACCTCCTGATGGTGCAGAACAGCAACGGCCAGCGTCCGCGTGGGCCGGTGAACGACCCCAAGACCGGCAAGTTCGCGAACGCCGGAGCCGCCGCGGGCGGCTTCGTCGGCGCGCACGGCGGCTCGCTGGTGCCGCCGATCAACGTCACCGTCAACAACACCAAGAACGCGGCGCGGGCCGGTGGCAGTCGTCCGCACGCCGAAGCGCTGTTGCCGTCGCCTGAGTTCACCTCCCCGGCGCAGGTGCGGAACTACTGCAACACCCTGCGGGCGGCGGCTGTGACGCTGTCCATCGAGGTCGCCATGGGCGCGGAGATCCTCAAGGGCGTATTGAGCGCCGTTCCGGACCCGGAGGGGCGAGCGTTCGGCTCCCGCATCCGGGCGCGGAAGGTGGCGCGCAAGATGCAGCGGTCCGCGGACGCGCTGCGCGACGCCGCGAAGAACGCCGCGGCCACCTACTCGACCTTCCAGCAGGAGTTCGAGGAAGAGATCAACCGCGTCCGTCACCGCGCCCGCAAGCCCCAGCAGCCGGTCATGAACTGGGCTCAGCAGTAAGGAGGGTGCGGTCATGGTCGAACGCAACGCTGACGAACTGCACGAAATCCAGCTTCAGGGCGCCTCCAACGCGTCCGGTCTCGGCGCCTACCTGCTGCACCGGGCCAAGCCGCACCTGCCGCCGTGGCTCGGTGTCGCGGGCGTCGGCGCGGCCGGATGGCTGGGAAGCCTGCGGTGGGCGGACAGCACCGCCGCGGGCGTCGGTCTGACCCTCGGCTCGGTGGTGCTGACCGGCGCCACCTGGTTCATGGGCCGGTCGACCAGCCACTCCCGCCGCCTGCACTCCGCTATCACGGTGGCCGCGGGCTCGGCCTGGCTGACCGGGGCCTGCCTGGCGGCCCCGCCGCCGGGCCGCTGGACGACCTGTACCTGATGGGCGGACCGGCCGCGGCGTTGTCGTGGAACGTGCGCATGGTCCTGCGCCGCAACCCCGAACCGACCGGCGAGAGTTCCGACAAGGGGCTGCTGGCGAAGGTCGGCCTGGCCCGCGCGCAGATCGGGCAGGCGAAGGTGGAGCCCAACCGGGTCACCGCGCCGCTCGCGCTGGAGCCGGGCGAGCAGACCAACGACGACGTCACCAAAGCCCTGGCCCGGATCGCGTCCGCGCTGGACCTGCCGACCTCCGCCGTCCGCTACACCCCCGATCCGGGGTCGTCGCGGCGCGGGGAGCTGGTGATCGTGCCAGAGGACATGCTGGCTGAGTTCGTGGAGTGGGAGGGCCCGTCGAACCTGGGCGGCTCGATCGCGGAACCGCTGGTGATCGGCCGCTACGACGACGGCTCCCCGCTGCTGCTGTGGCTGCCCGGCGACCCGGAAGCCAAGCGGAACTCCACGCACGTCCTGGTCGCCGGGGGCACCGGTTCCGGCAAGGGCGACGCCGCACTGAACCTCCAGACGGAGATCCTCTCCCGCCGGGACGTGCTGCTCTGGCTGTCCGACCCGAAAATGTTCCAGGACTTCCGCCCCCTGCTGCCGGGCATCGACTGGGCCGCTGAAGGCGGTACCCCGACCGAGGTCATGGTCGAAGCGATCAAGGCCGTGATCCCGGCCCGTACCGCGTGGCTGGGCAAGCACTCCTACCGCCAGTGGCTCCCCGAGTGCGCTAAGCGGCAGACCAGCACCGCCCACACCTGCCGCCCGGACGGACGGGCGTGCGGCTGTGAGGGGATGCCGTTCCTGGTCGCGTGGATGGAAGAGGCCGCCAGCACTCTGAGGGACCTCGGGGACGACGCGTTCACCGGGATCTCGCAGGAAGCCCGTTCCGCCGGTGTCTCGCTGATCGTGTCGCTTCAGCGACCGTCGTACGACCAGATGTCCACCTCCACCCGCGCGTCCCTGCCGTCCGTGATCGCACTCGGCTGCGACCCGCGCGACGAGGGATTCTCGCTGCCGGAAGCGGTCATCGACGCGGGCGCCCACCCCGGCGCCTGGGGCAACCGCCGCCCCGGCTACTGCTACCTGGTCAGCCCCGGCATCGACGAGGCGCGCTACCCCTCACCGGGCCGGACACGGGCGTTCACCCACCGGTCCGTCTCCCGCATGGAAGTCCTCGCGGCATGGGCACAGCGCAACGGCGCCACCGCCGACCCCATCACCGCGGGCGCCGCGTCCAGCGCCGCAGGCCGCGCCTACACCGGCCGACCCGCCCCCGGCGACGACCCCAGCGGCCACCGGACCGCCGTCGAGGAGGACGACATGGACGACACCCAGTACGGGCCACTGGTCGACCCCGAGGACGACCACATCGACCCCGAAGCCGACCTCCCCGACGACGAACCCGGCGACGACGCCCCGATCTTCGGACAGGAGCCCGGTCACAAGCCCGCCCCCGAAGAAGCCCGCCGTCTGTTCGAGCAGGCGCTGACGGAGTTCGAGGAGCAGGGGCACATGGTCGTCGGTCCGAAGGACTTCATGGACTGGTGCGACCAGCACAGCCTGTCCCGCTCGTGGGTGTCCAAGCGGCTCAAGGAAGCAGCGCTGGAGGGCCGGTTGCAGCCGACGAACACCACCGGCCGGTGGCGGATCGTCCCCGCCCTCACGGCCGCCTGACACCCGTCACATGTGACGGGCCCGTCACACCCAAACCCCTAGGCAGGCGGGTGTGACGCGCCATCACAGCGGCCCGTCACACCCCCACCACCGTCACGTCACACCCACCCGCGGGCCCGCGCACGCACCCTCACGCACGGGCCCGCGGCTGTCCCGGAAGGAACCCGCATGGGTCACTCCGAACGACCCGCGCCCCTCGAAATCCACCACCCCCAGCCGATCACCGTGCACCCGCCCGTCCCGGCGCCGCTGGTACCGGTGCAGCCCAGCACGCCCCCGGCGGTGCAGTCGATCGTGCTGCCCAACGGCCAGGTCGTCACCGGCTACACCCTCAACCCCGCGCCCGCCCCGCTCTCCGTACCGGCGACCACGAAACCGCCCGTCTCCCGCGCCGCGGCGAACATCGCCCTCGGAGGCGTCGGATTCCTCGCCGTGTCCGGCGGACTGCTCCTGCTCACCTCGTTCATCGCCGCCCTGACCGCGCTGATCACCCAGCTCATCATCCTCGCCGCCGTGATCTTCGGCGGCTGGATCGCTGTCCAGATCTTCGGCGCGAGCCGCCACGACAGCGGCGGGACCACGGTCAACATCCGCCGCGCCACCTTCCGACGCAACCACTTCCACGGCTGAGAAGGGCTGGTCATGACGAACGCTGAGCACCCCGCCGACAACGCGCCCACGGTGCCCTGGCCGGACGGGCCGATGGTGGCGCTGGACGTCGAGACGACCGGCGTCGACCCGGAGACAGCCCGGATCGTCGCCGCTGCCGTGGCCGCGGTCGGCGGGGGCACCCCGCCCGAGACGACCACCTGGTTAGTGGACCCCGGCGTCGAAATCCCCGCGGAAGCCACCGCGATTCACCGGATCACCACCGAGCAGGCCCGCGCCGATGGCCAAGCCCCCGCTACCGCGCTGCCCGAGATCATCGAAGCACTGGCGGAACCGTTGTCGGCGGGATGCCCGATCGTGGTCTTCCGGCCCCCTACGCGCTGACCGTGCTGGCCCGCGAGTGCAGCCGCCACAACGTCGCCTTCCTGGACGGGGACGTCGCCCCGGTCATCGACCCGTTCGTGCTGGACAAGCAAATCGACCGCTACCGCAGCGGTCGGCGCACCCTGCCCGCGCTGTGTGAGCACTACCGCGTCCGCCACGACGGCCCCAACGACGCCACCGCGGACGCCCTGGCCGCCGCCCGCCTGGCCTGGCGCCTGCCGCGCGTCCACCCCCAGCTCGCCACCATCGCCCTGCCCGACCTGCACCACCGTCAGCGCCAGTGGGCGGCTGAGCAGGCCGTGAGCCTGCGACAGCACCTGCGCCGCACCAACCCCGCCGCCGCGGTCAGCGGGGACTGGCCCCTCACACCCGCCCCGTAGGAGGCCCGGTGTCCTTCGAGATCCGCGTGATCTGCGACCACGACGACGCCGACGCCGTCACCCAAACCCTCGCCAACGCCTTCCGCGTCGGCACCCCCCGCACCTACCCCACCCGCGACGGCATCCGCACCCGCATCTACCTCACCGCCGAACACCAGCCCAACCACAAGGACGACGGCACCAAGAGCTGAGCACGAACACAGCAAGGGCGACCCCTACTCACGCCAATGAATCCGGGTCGCCCTTGCCAGCCAGCCCCTGCGAGAGGACTGGAGACCTCCAGCATGACCCAAGACCCCCGCACCGCGCTGCTGAACGCGGCGCTGGAAGCCGCCGAACGCGGCTGGTACGTCTTCCCCTTGCGCCCCGGCAGCAAGCGCCCTGCCCTGCACGGTGAGAAGGCGTGCACCCGCACTGGGCCGTGCGCGGACGGGCACTTGAAGTGGGAGCAGCGCGCCACCACCGACCCCGACCGCATCCGCGCCGCGTGGTCGAGGGCCCCGTTCAACGTCGGTATCGCGACCGGCCCGTCCGGTCTGCTGGTGGTCGACCTGGACACGCCAGAGCACAAGGGCAGTTCGGACGCACCTGACGGTGCGGCGACCTTTGCAGCGCTCTGCGAGCGCGCCGGGCACTCCGTCCCCGACACCTACCGCGTGCGGACCGCGAGCGGCGGGACCCACCTGTACTTCACCACCCCCAACGGGGTACGGCTGGCCAGCACGGCGGGAACCGTCGCGGCGTCCGTGGATACCCGTGCGTGGGGCGGCTACGTCGTCGCTGCGGGCAGCATCCTGCCCACCGGAACCTACGAAGCCCTGTGCGGCCCCGAGACGGCCGCGCTGCCGTCCTGGCTGCACGCCCTGGTGCAACCCGCGCCGCCGCGGACAGTGAGCCCGTTGAAGCTCCCCGCAGTCGACGGCAACCGTGCGGCCGTGGCCGCGCTGGAAGCCGAATGCGCTGTCGTCACAGAGGCGCCGGAAGGGCTGCGCAACGTCACGCTCAACCGGTGCGCCTTCAAGGTGGGGCGGTTCGTCGCGTGGGGCGACCTCCCCCGGCATGTGGTTGAGGACGCCTTCCAAGGGGTTGGAGAGGCGGTGGGCCTCACCGCTGCCGAGTGCCGCGCCACGATCCGCAGCGCCCTGAACAGCTCCCTACGCAGCGCCCGTCCGCGGGAGGTGGGATGACCACCCCGCGCCGCCCCCGCTTGGAAGGCCAACCGCCCTCGACCACCGGCCCCGACCACGCCCGACCGGCCGCACCACTGACGGCCGTAGGCGGGCCGAAGGGCGCCGCCCGCAAGGGCGTCCCTTCTGCCCTTCGCTCTGACCCGGACATGGTCGTCATCAACGGCATCTGGCCCGCTCTCCACGTCCGCTTCACCCACCCGCCCGTCGCGGACTGGCTGTGCGGGTGCAGCCACCACGAACGTGCCGTGGGCCGCGCCGCCGTTATCGAACTGACCACCCGCGCCCACGTCGGCACTTGCCCCCACACCACTCCCGCGCAGGAAGGCAGGGCCGCCGCATGACCCCCACGCCCATCGACGGGGCCGCGCTGCTGGACGAGGTGGAAGCCTTCCACCGCCGCTTCAACATCTTCCCCACCGAGGCCGCGTACGTCGCCGTCGCGCTGTGGGACGCCCACGCCCACCTGCTCGACTGCTTCGACTCCACCCCCCGCATCGCGTTCTTGTCCCCCGAACCGGGGTCGGGCAAGTCGCGGGCGCTGGAGATCGTGGAGACGCTGGTGCCTCAGCCGATGGTGGCCGTGAACGCGTCCGCCGCCGCCCTCTTCCGGGCCGTGTCCGGCGCGAACGGGCGCCCCACCATCCTGTTCGACGAGATCGACACCATTTTCGGCCCCAAGGCCGGAGACAACGAGGAACTGCGCGGCTTCCTCAACGCCGGGCACCGCCGCTCCGGGGTCACCTACCGGTGCATCGGTGACGGCGGCAACCAGACCGTTCAGGCGTTCCCCTCCTACTGCGCGGTCGCGGTCGCCGGGCTCGGCTCGCTCCCGGACACGATCCTCACCCGGTCCGTCGTCATCCGGATGCGCCGCCGCGCCCGCAGCGAGAAGGTCGAACCCTTCCGGGCTCGCATCCATGAGGCAGAGGGCCACAAGCTCCGGGACCGGCTCGCGGCATGGGCTGAGCAGGCGCGCGGGACGGTCATGGACGCGTGGCCGGACATGCCCGAAGGGGTCACCGACCGGCCCGCGGACGTGTGGGAACCCCTGCTCGCCGTCGCGGACGCCGCCGGGGGACAGTGGCCCGACCGGGCCCGTCAAGCCTGCCTGACCCTGGTCAAAGCCGCTCAGGCCAACGACAAGGGCAGCATGGGGGTGCGCCTGCTGACCGACCTGCGTGACCACGTGATGGTCGGCATCGACCGCCTCCCCACCATCGCCATCCTGGATCGGCTGCACGCCCTTGATGACGCGCCCTGGGCCGATCTCGGCGGCAGGCCGCTCGACAATCGGCGCCTGTCGCGGATGCTCGGGGAGTACATGACCGCGGACAACGAGCCCATCACCTCCCGCAACATCAAGGCGGGCGGCAGCGTGCTCAAGGGCTACTACGCCGCTGATCTCCGCGACGCGTGGGCCCGCTACTGCCCCCCGCCCTCGGAAAGTCCGCTACCTCCGCTACCCGGGACCGAAAACCTCACCTGACCAGCGCAAACAAGGTAGCGGCAAACGCCCCCGCGACCCGCTACCCGACCGCTACTCATCCGCTACCGCTACCCCTTCCCGCTACCCCGATCAGGCGCCCCTGACCTGCGCGGTAGCGGCGGTAGCGGAAGTAGCGGCCCCTCAGAGATGCCCCCGAAGGACTGCCCCGAGGAGACCACGTGAGCATCACCACTGTGGACACCGGTCGGTTCGCTAAGGGAGACGGCCCCCCTCCTGTCCTCCTGACCGTTGAGGAAGCCGCCACCTGCCTCCGTATCGGCCGCACCACCTGCTTCGCCCTCATCCGCACCGGGGAGCTGGAGTCCCTGATGATCGGCGGACTCCGCCGCGTCCCCGCGGACGCCCCGGCCGCCTACCTCGCCCGCCGCCGTGCCGAGCGACGTGCCGCCTGACCGATCCCTCACCGGAGCGCCGCCCGCCACGGGTCGGCGCTCCGGTCGTTCCTACTCGCAGTACCAAGGAGCCCGCCTGTGGCGGAAGAGAAGAAGAAGCGCACCCGCCGGGCCAACGGCGAGACAGCCATCTATTTCGGCAAGGACGGCCGCTGGCACGCGCGCGTGCCGATGGGCTACAAGGACAACGGAGAGCCCTACCGCAGGCACATCACCCGCCCCTCACACGACGCCTTGGTCGAAGAGGTCAAGCGGTTGGAGAAGCAGCGGGACCAGGGCGTCGGACAGCAACCCGGGAAGCTGTGGACGGTCGAGAAGTGGCTGTGGCACTGGGTCGAGAACATCGCCAAGCCGACCGTCAGCGAGAACACGTACGACGGCTACGAGGTCGCTGTACGCGTGCACCTTGTTCCTGGCGTCGGTAAGCACCGCCTTGACCGCTTGCAGCCTGAGCACCTGGAGAGCCTGTATCGCCGTATGCAGGCGAACGGGAAGCGCAAGGCGGGTACGGCTCACCAAGCTCACCGCACCGCCCGGACCGCGCTGGGGGAGGCGGTGCGGCGCGGCTACGCAGCGAGAAATGCCGCCGCGTTGGCGAAGCCGCCGAGACTCGAAGAGGACGAATCCGAGGTCGAGCCCTACTCCGTGGAGGAGGTGCAGCGCCTACTGCTCGAAGCCAACAAGCGCCGGAACAGCGCCCGCTGGATGCTGGCCCTTGCGCTTGGACTGCGGCAGGGCGAGACGCTCGGACTGCGTTGGGCTGACGTTGACCTGGCCAACGAGTACCTGAAGCTGCGCCGGAACCGTCTGCGTCCGCGGTACAAGCACGGATGCCCGGAAGCCTCCCCCTGCGGCCGGAAGCCGGGCTACTGCCCGGACAAGGTGCAGGTCCGGCGCGAGACCAAGAACACCAAGTCCCGAGCGGGCCGCCGTGCTGTACCCCTGCCGGGCCCGCTGGTCGCCATGCTCCGGACCCATGCCGAGGCGCAGGAACGGGAACGCAAGACGGCTGGTGACCTGTGGGTTGAGTCGGACTACGTGTTCACCAAACCGCTGGGTGGACCGCTGAGCCCGAACACGGACTATCACGACTGGAAGCGGCTACTGGAGGACGCGGGAGTTCGGGAAGGCCGACTGCACGATGCCCGGCACACGGCCGCCACCGTGCTCATGCTGCTCGGTGTCCCGGACCGCGTCATCGATCAGATCATGGGGTGGGAGCCGGGGACGTCCGCGAGTATGCGGGCCCGGTACCTCCATGTGCCGGACGCCATGCTCAAGGACGTGGCCCGGAAGATCGCTGAAGCCATCTGGGGAGTTCCTGGAGCGCGCCCTGTGGACAAAAACCAGGACAACGGGAGCTGAGAACCGTCGAAGGGCCCCACCGCGAACGGTGGGGCCCTTCGACATCGTGCCCGGTGAGGCACTGGCGGAGGATACGAGATTCGAACTCGTGAGGGGTTGCCCCCAACACGCTTTCCAAGCGTGCGCCCTAGGCCTCTAGGCGAATCCTCCGCCGGAAACATTACATGACGCTGGGGAGTGCTCGCGAACTCGTTCCTGCCGGTCGGATCGGGTAACCTGTGCGGAGCCCCTCACGCGGCGCTATCTGACTGAACTCCCCCAGGGCCGGAAGGCAGCAAGGGTAGGTTGGCTCTGGCGGGTGCGTGGGGGGCGCTTGCGTTCCCAGGCCGCCGGGTCGCCGGGCCGTTCCGTGGGCGGGGTCGGTTGTCAGTGGGCGCCTATAACCTCGTATGCGTGTCGTCTCTTGCGTTGTACCGCCGCTACCGCCCGGAGTCCTTCGCCGAGGTCATCGGGCAGGAGCATGTCACCGACCCGCTGCAGCAGGCGCTGCGGAACAACCGGGTCAATCACGCGTACCTGTTCAGCGGTCCGCGCGGCTGTGGCAAGACGACCAGCGCGCGCATCCTGGCCCGCTGTCTGAACTGCGAGAAGGGGCCGACGCCGACCCCCTGCGGGGAGTGCGACTCCTGTCGCGACCTCGCGCGCAACGGGCCCGGCTCCATCGACGTCATCGAGATCGACGCCGCCTCGCACGGTGGTGTGGACGACGCCCGTGACCTGCGCGAGAAGGCGTTCTTCGGGCCCGCCCGCAGCCGGTACAAGATCTACATCATCGACGAGGCCCACATGGTCACGTCGGCCGGTTTCAACGCGCTGCTCAAGGTCGTCGAGGAGCCGCCGGAGCATCTGAAGTTCATCTTCGCCACGACCGAGCCCGAGAAGGTCATCGGGACCATCCGGTCGCGGACCCACCACTACCCGTTCCGGCTGGTGCCGCCAGGGACCCTGCGTGACTACCTCGGCCAGGTGTGCCAGAAGGAGGACATCCCCGTCGAGGAGGGTGTGCTGCCGCTGGTCGTGCGC
Source organism: Streptomyces flavalbus (assembly GCF_042674625.1). Taxonomy (NCBI): domain Bacteria; kingdom Bacillati; phylum Actinomycetota; class Actinomycetes; order Kitasatosporales; family Streptomycetaceae; genus Streptomyces; species Streptomyces flavalbus. The sequence continues at coordinate 3,884,565 of NZ_JBHTEB010000001.1, read as the reverse complement.
GCCGGGGCCGGGTCCGTACGTGACTCCATGTCCGTCATGGACCAGCTCCTCGCCGGTGCCGGTGCCGACGGTGTGACCTACGCCATGGCCACCTCCCTCCTCGGGTACACCGACGGCTCGCTCCTCGACTCCGTCGTCGAAGCCTTCGCCTCCGGTGACGGCGCCGCCGCCTTCGAGGTCGTCGACCGGGTGATCGAGGGGGGCAACGACCCCCGGCGGTTCGTCGCCGACCTGCTGGAGCGGCTGCGTGACCTCGTCATCCTCGCCGCCGTGCCCGACGCCGCGGAGAAGGGGCTCCTCGACTACCCCGCCGACGTCGTCGAGCGGATGCAGGCCCAGGCCCAGTCCTTCGGGCCCGCCGAGCTGACCCGCGCCGCCGACATCGTCAACGAGGGCCTCACCGAGATGCGCGGTGCCAACTCGCCCCGCCTCCAGCTCGAACTGATCTGCGCCCGCGTCATGCTGCCCGCCGCCTACGGCGACGAGCGGTCCGTGATGGCCCGCCTCGACCGGCTGGAGCGTGGCATCAACTTCTCCACCGGGGCCGGTGCGCCTCCGATGGCGTACGTGCCCGAGCCTGGGGCGCACGGGGGGGACGCGACCGTTCCGGGTGGCGGTGCCGCTGCCGCGCGGGCCGCGGTGCGGGGGGGCCCGGGGGCCGCCTCCCCGAGTCCCTCTCCTACGGCCGCTGCCGCGCCCAGTGTGCCCAGCGCCCCCAGTGCTCCTGTCGAGCAGGCGGCTCCAGCCGTGCCGAGTACGGCGCCTGCCGCCCCCTCACAGTCCGCTCCCGCCCCCGGCGCCTGGCCCACCGCCACCACGGCGGGCAGCGGTGGCCGACGGCCGGGCGGCTGGCCCACCACCAACGCCCCGGCCGGGGGTGGTGACACCCGTCCCCCGGCGCCCGCGACGGCCCCTGCGGCAGCCGCACCAGCCGCACCAGCCGCGCCATCTCCCACGCCCGCCGCCGCCCCCGCCTCCGGCGGGCTCGACCCCCGCACCCTCTGGCCCAACATCCTCGAAGCCGTCAAGAACCGGCGCCGCTTCACCTGGATCCTCCTCAGCCAGAACGCCCAGGTCACCGGCTTCGACGGCACCACCCTCCAGCTCGGCTTCGTCAACTCCGGCGCCCGGGACAACTTCGCCAGCAGCGGCAGTGAGGACGTACTGCGGCAGGCGCTGGTCGAGCAGTTCAACGTGCACTGGAAGGTGGAGGCCGTCGTCGACCCGTCCGGCGGCGGCTCGGCACCGCCAGCCCCCTCCGGGCCCGCCCCCAGCGGCGCGTCCAGCGCCCCCAGCGGCTACGGCACCTCCAGTGGCGGCGGCGCCACGCCTCCCCAGCGCCCCACGCCTCCGCAGTCCACCCCCGCCCCGGCCCCGGCCGCCAGCCCCCCGCCTCCCCCGGCACCCAGACCTGCCCCCGCCCCCGCCCCCGCCGCCGTTCCGGACCCCGTGTCCCCAGAGGACGACATCCCCGAGGACGACGACCCCGACCTCGACGAGTCGGCCCTCTCCGGTCAGGAGCTGATCGTGCGGGAACTGGGAGCGACCGTGGTGGAGGAACTCACCAACGAGTAGTCCAGCCGCCCCCTCCTTGGAGGAAACCCCAACCCCTCCACCCCGGCCCCCTCGGCGGCCCGCACAAAGCGCGCCGCCCGCTGCCGTTAGGCTGACCCCGTGAAGGTCCTCGTCATCGGCAGCGGCGCCCGCGAACACGCCCTGTGCCGCTCACTGTCCCTCGACCCCGCGGTCACCGCGCTGCACTGCGCCCCCGGCAACGCCGGTATCGCGGAGGTCGCCGAGCTGCACCAGGTCGACGCCCTGGACGGCGCGGCCGTCTCCACGCTCGCCACGAAGCTCGGCGCCGAACTGGTCGTCGTAGGCCCGGAGGCGCCCCTCGTCGCGGGGGTGGCCGACGCCGTGCGCGAGGCGGGGATCCCGGTGTTCGGCCCCTCCAAGGAGGCCGCGGCGCTGGAGGGGTCCAAGGCGTTCGCCAAGGAAGTGATGGCGGGTGCCGGGGTGCCCACCGCGCGGTCGTACGTGTGTACGACACCCGAAGAGGTCGCCCGGGCGCTGGACGCCTTCGGCGCGCCGTACGTCGTCAAGGACGACGGTCTCGCCGCGGGCAAGGGCGTCGTCGTCACGTCCGACCTCGACGCGGCGAAGGCGCACGCCGCCGCCTGTGAGCGCGTCGTCATCGAGGAGTTCCTCGACGGACCGGAGGTGTCGCTGTTCGCCGTCACCGACGGCGAGACGGTCGTCCCGCTGCGGCCCGCGCAGGACTTCAAGCGCGCCCTGGACGGCGACGAGGGCCCGAACACCGGCGGCATGGGCGCGTACTCCCCGCTGCCCTGGGCCGATCCGAAGCTGGTGGACGAGGTGCTGGAGACGGTCCTCCAGCCGACCGTCGACGAGATGCGGCGGCGCGGCACGCCGTTCTCCGGGCTGCTGTACGCCGGGCTCGCGATCACCTCGCGCGGGGTGCGGGTGATCGAGTTCAACGCCCGTTTCGGCGACCCGGAGACGCAGGTCGTGCTGGCCCGCCTGAAGACCCCGCTCGCCGGGATCCTGATGGCCGCCGCCACCGGCAACCTCGCCGACCTCGAACCCCTGCGCTGGAGCGACGACGCGGCCGTCACCGTCGTCATCGCGTCGCACAACTACCCCGGCACCCCCCGCACCGGCGACCCGATCACCGGCCTCGACGAGGTGGCCGCCACAGACGCCCCGCACGCGTACGTGCTCCACGCGGGCACCCGGCGCGACGGTGACGCGGTGGTCAGCGCGGGCGGCCGGGTGCTGTCCGTCACCGCCACCGGCAAGGACCTCGCGCAGGCCCGGGAGCGTGCCTACGAGGCCGTCGGCCGGATCCGCCTCGACGGCTCCCAGCACCGTACGGACATCGCGGCGAAGGCGGCGGCGGGCGAGTAACCGCGCAGGTCAGCAGGCATCCCCACGGGCCCCGGAATCCCTCAGGACTCCGGGGCCCGGTCCTTGCCCGGCGTCAGCCACCTTTCCCCAAAGCCATTCCATCGAGTGACCAATGCCCCATCCGGCTGACGGGGGCCGGACCCCCAACTAGGGTGCGGCGCAAGCGTTCCGGCACTTGGCCCACCGGCATTGCGATGTCAGTGGCGGGTGCCACAGTGGGGGAGTGAGCAACGCCAGGGCAGTCGGCGGCGACCACCGTGACGGACAGCGTCACGGCGGGCGCCGTACGAGCCGCGGTACGTGCCGTCGTACGAGTCGTCGTACAGGACAGCAGGGAGGGGGTGACGACCGGTCGTGACCGGTATGGGTGTGGACGCGGGTGCGCAGTCAGCGCGGGCCCGTGCCCTGGCCGTGCTGCGGGTGCGCAGCCGGGCGCTGGCCGTGGCCCTGCTGCCCGCCGCCGCTGCCGTGATCCTCTTCGCGGGCGGTTCCACCGGCCACCTCGTCGGCGGCGGCTGGGACGCCGCCCGGTGGGCCGTGGGCCTGGCCGCGGCGGTCGTGCTGCTGGCGGCGGGCGGTATCGCGCTGGTCATCGCGCGGGCCCGGCCCGCCGTGAGCCCGACGGTCCCGATCCTGGAGGAGGCCGCCCCCGACCTGTACCGGATGGTCCGTGACCTCGCCGACCGCCTCGACGTGCCCGCCCCCTCGGCCATAGCGCTCACCCCGGACTGCGACAGTTGGCTGGAGGACCGCACCCATCCGGCGCACGGCCCGCCCGACGACCAGCGGGACCCGGCGCGCGGCCAGCGCCGTACGAGCGCCGCCCCGGTCCTCGTCATCGGCTCGCCGTTCCTGTGGTGGATGCGGGTGGGTGAGCTGCGCGCGGTCCTCGCCCCGGTCGTCGCGGGTACGGGGCCGTCGGCGCACCCCGACATAGCCGCGGCCCGGCGTTTCCTGCGGGGCCTGGACGCGGCGGTCGCCGTCGCCTCGGCACCCGCCCGGGGCGTCGGCGCCCGGCCCCGGCCGCCGCTGCGTCCGCTGTACGCGGGCGTCGGCTGGGTGGCCCGGCTGCTGCTGCGGGGCTGCCGGGAACACGCGGCCGAGATGGAGCGCGGGGTCGCCGCCGCGGCGGCCGAGCGTGCCCAGGCCGTGGACTACGGGCTGCGGATCGTCGCCCAGGAACAGGTCGGCCTCGCCTACGCGGGCTGGGACCGGCTGCTGACCCGGGTGGCGCTGCCCGCCTGGCGGATGGGCCGCTGGCCGTCCCGGCTGGACGCGGGCGTCGTGGCCGCCCTCACCGAGCTGTCCCGACGGGACCGGCTGGCCGAGGGGTTCGCCTCCCGGCTGGGTGAGCGTCCCGCCTGTGACCTGCTGGAAGAGCCCGGCACGGTGGACGAGGCCGCGTCGCTCCTCGCCGCCCGGCTCTTCCACGGCGGCCCCGCCGGACCCGGGCCCGACTGGGCGCCGGTGGAGTGGGAGGACTACCCGGACGAGGTCGTCGACCGCAAGTGGCGCACCGACGCCGCCCGGCTCCACCGCGTCCTGGACACCCTCGGCGTCCGCCGCACCACCCCGGGCTCCGCGGGCCCCACGCTGGCCCGCATCGTCGACCACCTGTCGGCGCGGGAGTACCAGGAGGACGCGGGGGAGGCCAACGGACCTGACGCCAACGGAACCGCGGCCGACCCCACCCCGCCAACGGCCGCCCTCGCGCCCACAGCCACTCCCACGCCCACCCCTACGCCCACCCCCACCCCCGACCCCACCACCCGCTGCGCCGCCCTAGCCGAAGGACTCAGCGCCGAGCTGGCCCGCGAGGAAGCCGCCGCGGCGGCGAACGCCCCGGCCCTCGGCGGCCCCACCGGCCCCGCCGGAACCGCGGGCTCCCCCGACCCCGACCTCTGGGGCGACGGCGCCCTCCCCCTCTTCCCCCTCCAGCCACCCCGCACCCCGCGCGAGCTGCTCGCCGACCACGTCACGGCGATGGTCTGCTGCGCCGCCATGGACACCGCGGGCGCCACCCCGGGCCTCGACTGGCTCGACGGCCCCTCCCTCCTCCTCAAGGGCGAACGCGCCGCCGACCTCACCCCGAGGGTCCTCAGCCTCCTGGAGGACGGCGACCCGACACCGCTGCGCGAGTGGCTGACGGAGACGGGGATACGCCCGGAGAAACCGGTCCGCCTCGTCTGACCATCCGGAACCTCACCTTCCACTTTGGGTCAATTCGCAACGACCAGTGACAGTCCGCGTGCGCAATGTGATGTGCTGGGACCGAACGCGCACACGGCGAAGGCGTACGACAGGCAAAGGCGTACGACAGGCAAAGGCGTACGACATACGACAGCCGACGCCGGTCGCTTGTGTCGCATCCGCCCGGAACACCACACCCACGGGGGCAAGGGAGGGACGCAACCATGGGGTCGGAGAAGATCCGCCGCTGGGAGTCGGGCGCGCTGGCACACGCGGCGACAGATCCCTTCGGCCAGGGCCCGGTCCCCTGGCTCCGCGGCGACGTGACGCACGCCGACGACACCGGCCGCCCGGTCCCCTGGTACGTGGACCGGCCCGACCCCTCCGACACCGCCCCCCACCCCCCGCGGTCCCGCTCCGCCACCCCCCGGGTCCCGTTCCCCCGGGCCGCCGACGACGTGCACCGCCAGATCAAGGGCTTCACCGCCACCGGCGCGGTCGCCCCGGGCGACGCCATCGACTTCCACGTCACCGTCGACCCACCCCAGGAGTTCGCCGTCGACGTCTACCGCATCGGCCACTACGCCGGTGACGGCGCCGCCAAGATCACCTCCAGCCCCCGCCTCTCCGGGATCGTCCAGCCCTCGCCGCTCACCGCCGACCGCACGGTCTCCTGCCACCACTGGTGGCTCTCCTGGCGGCTGCAGATCCCGACGTACTGGAACGTCGGCGCGTACGTCGCCGTCCTCACCACCGCCGACGGCTACCGCTCGCACGTCCCCTTCACGGTCCGCGACGACCACCCGGCCGACCTGCTCCTGGTGCTGCCGGACGTGACCTGGCAGGCGTACAACCTCTACCCGGAGGACGGCCGCACCGGCGCCAGCCTCTACCACGCCTGGGACGAGGAGGGGCGGCTGCTCGGCGAGGCCGACGCCGCGACCACCGTCTCCTTCGACCGCCCGTACGCGGGCGCTGGCCTGCCGCTGCACATCGGGCACGCCTACGACTTCGTCCGCTGGGCCGAGCGCTACGGCTACGACCTCGCCTACGCCGAGGCCCGCGACCTGCACTCCGGCCGCATCGACCCCACCCGGTACCGCGGCCTGGTCTTCCCGGGCCGCGACGAGCACTGGTCGATCGCCATGCGCGCCGCCGTCGAGCGCGCCCGCGACCACGGCACGTCCCTGGTCTTCCTCTCCGCCAACACCCTGTACTGGCAGGTGGAGCTGGGCCAGTCCGCCTCCGGCGTCCCCGACCGGCTGCTGACCTGCCGCAAACGCCGGGGCCCGGGCAAGCCGGTGCTGTGGCGGGAGGTCGACCGCCCCGAGCAGCAACTGCTCGGCATCCAGTACCAGGGCCCGGTCCCCGAACCGCACCCCCTGATCGTCCGCAACGCCGACCACTGGCTGTGGGAGGCCACCGGCGCCCACGAGGGCGACGCGATCGACGGCCTGGTCGCGGGCGAGGCCGACCGCTACTTCCCCCGCGCCCCGCTGCCCGACCACGACGAGCGCATCCTGCTCGCCCACTCCCCGTACGCCGACGCCGACGGCGTCCTCCGCCACCAGGAGACGTCCCTCTACCGCGCCCCCTCCGGCGCCTGGGTGTTCGCGTCCGGAACCTTCGCGTGGACGCCGTCCCTGGACCGCCCGGGGCACGTCGACCCGCGGGTCCAGCGGGCCACCGCGAACCTCCTGGACCGCATCTGCAAACGCGACTGACCCGCCGTCCGCGATCACTTACCGGTACGGGACAATCGACCCATTGGACAGAACCACGGGGAGGAACCGTGTCCGGATTCGTCGAAAAGCCCGAACCGATCCAGGTTCCGGGTCTGGTGCACCTGCACACCGGAAAGGTGCGTGAGCTGTACCAGAACGAGGCGGGCGACCTCGTGATGGTCGCCAGCGACCGCATCTCCGCCTACGACTGGGTGCTGCCCACCGAGATCCCCGACAAGGGCCGCGTCCTCACCCAGCTCTCCCTGTGGTGGTTCGACCAGCTCGCCGACCTGGTGCCGAGCCATGTCCTGAGCACCGAACTGCCCACGGGCGCCCCCGCCGACTGGGCGGGCCGCACCCTGGTCTGCAGGTCCCTCCAGATGGTCCCGGTGGAGTGCGTGGCCCGCGGCTACCTCACCGGCTCGGGCCTCGTCGAGTACCAGCAGAGCCGTACGGTCTGTGGCCTCGCCCTCCCCGAGGGACTGGTCGACGGCTCCGAACTGCCCGCCCCGATCTTCACGCCCGCGACCAAGGCGGAGGTCGGTGAGCACGACGAGAACGTCTCCTACGAGGAGGTCGCCCGCCAGGTCGGCGCCGAGACCGCCGCGCAACTGCGCCAGGCCACCCTCGCCGTGTACAGCCGCGCCCGGGACATCGCCCGGGACCGCGGAATCATCCTCGCGGACACCAAGTTCGAGTTCGGCTTCGCGGGCGACGAGCTGATCCTCGCGGACGAGGTCCTCACCCCGGACTCCTCCCGCTTCTGGCCCGCCGACACGTGGCAGCCGGGCCGCGCGCAGCCGTCGTACGACAAGCAGTACGTCCGTGACTGGCTGACCTCCGCCGAGTCCGGCTGGGACCGCAAGAGCGAGCAGCCCCCGCCCGCACTGCCCGAGCAGGTCGTCACGGCGACCCGCGCCAAGTACATCGAGGCGTACGAGCGCCTGACGGGCACAAGCTGGAGCTAGGAACGACGGAACCCCGGTCCGATGGACCGGGGTTCCCGTTGAACTGGAGCGGACGACGAGGCTCGAACTCGCGACCTCAACCTTGGCAAGGTTGCGCTCTACCAACTGAGCTACGTCCGCGTTGCGCCGTGGCGCGAGAGCAACTATACCCAACCTCGCTCGCGCGCGAGCCGTACTGCCGAATGCCGGCTCTCGACCCCGAGCTTCGACACCGCCGACGAGAGGTAGTTCCGCACCGTCCCCTGCGACAGCGCCGCCCGCTCGGCGATCTCCGCGACCGGCGCCCCGTCGGCGGCCAGCTCCAGGACCTCCGCCTCCCGCGCGGTCAGCGGCGAGTCCCCGGCGGCGATCGCGTCGGCGGCCAACTCCGGGTCGACGTAACGGCTTCCGCCGTGCACCGTACGGATGATCTCCGCGAGCCGCTCGGCGCTGACCGTCTTCGGCACGAACCCGCGCACGCCCGCCGCGAGCGCCCGCTTCAGATGCCCCGGCCGACCGTGACTGGTCACGATCAGCACCTGGCAGCCTGGGAGCTCCGCGCGCAGCGATGTGGCGACCTTCACACCGTCCGCCCCGGGCATCTGGAGGTCCAGCACGGCCACGTCGGGCCGGTGCGCCCGCGCCATCGCCAACGCCTCCGGCCCGCTCGCCGCCTCCGCGACGACCACGAGGTCCTCCTCCAGCGACAGCAGCGTGGCCAGCGCCCCACGGATCAGGTGCTCGTCATCAGCGAGCAGCAGCCGCACCGTCACGCCGTCGCCTCCCCGGCCATCCCGACCGGGACCTCGGCCACCAGCCGGAACGCGTCCCCGCCAGCGGCGCCCGCCTCCAACGACCCGCCCACCACGGCCAACCGCTCCCGCAGCCCCGCGAGCCCCGAACCACCACCCGCACCAGGTGCGGAATCGCCCACGCCGTCGTTCTCCACCGTCAGCACCACCCGCCCCGCCCGCACCCGCAGCCCCACCTCACACCGCTTGGCGTCGCCGTGCCGCAGCACGTTCGTCGTCGCCTCCCGCACCACCCACGCCAACGCCGACTGCACCTCACCGGGCAGCCCGCCCGGCACCGCCGACACCGCGCACTCGATGCCCGCCGCCGCGAGCACCCCGCGCGCCCCGGCGATCTCCACCTCCAGGTCGGCCTCGCGATACCCCCGTACGACGTCCCGCACCTCGCGCTGCGACTCCCGCGCGATCCGCTGGACCTCGACCATCTGCTCCACCGCCTCCGGCCGCCCGCGCCGCGCCAACTGCACGGCCAGCTCGCTCTTCAGGGCGATCACGGCGAGGTTGCGCCCCATGACGTCGTGCAGATCGCGCCCGAACCGCAGCCGCTCCTCGGCCACCGCCAGCCTGGTCCGGGTCTCGCGGGCCTCGTCGAGCGCGTAGACGGCGTCCAGCAGCCAGACGGAGAAGACGGACGTGAAGGCGAGGAACCCGCCGCCCACCAGCATGGCGAGCGAGGACACCAGCGCGTTGGGCGCGGACAGCCCGAGCGAGAACGACACCGCCCCCGTCCCCGCCGCGAACCCCACCACCAGCCCGAAGACCCGCACCCGCGACCGCACCCCGAGCGCGAGCAGCCCCACGCCGAAGACCACCACGGCCGAGAAGACCGCGCTGGTCGCCCCGTCGACGTCCTCGCCCTTGGGGCCGTGCTCCGAGATCCAGATCGCCGCGACCCCGATCACCGTGGTGACCACGCCCAGCGCCCACAGCAGCCGCACCGGCTGCTCCCGCCGCCCGCGCGTCCAGTCCAGGGCCCGTGACGCGGTCACCCCGCCCAGCACGGCGTGAGCCAGCACCATCGCCAGCAGCAGCCCGCCGAGGCGCGGCCCCGTCAGTCCGACGGCGGGCAGCCCGGCCGTGGCGACCTCGATCACCGCGAAGAAGTGGAACGACCACCGGGTGTACGTCTCCACCTGCGCCGGGGTGCTCTTCCCCCGCCACCAGCCCCCTGCCCCACCCACGTCCGCACTCAACTCCCCGCCTCAGCGCCGCGGCTCCCACCGGAACCACCGCCGTACAGCAAACACCGCGACCCCCGTCCAGGCCAGCGCGGTCGCCACCGTGCCCAGCGCCTCGTACCCCGACAGGCTCCCGGTCCAGCCGCCCCGCACCAGCGTGATGGCGGGGGACAGCGGCAGCAGTTCGCACACCGAGGCCACCCGGTCGGGCAGCAGTTCCAGCGGTACGGCGATCCCGGAGCCGAGCATCGAGCCGAGCACCAGCGGCAACGTGGTGACCTGGGCGCTCTCCACGGTCCGGGTGACGATCGAGGTGGCCGCGGCGAGCGCCGCGCACAGCGGCAGCCCCAACAGCAGCCCCAGCACCGCCAGGTGCGGAGCGCGCGGCGAGGGCAGGTCGAGCAGCAGCGCGCACCCGGCCACCAGCAGCAGCGACTGCGCGAGCCCGGTCGCGACCGCGGGCAGCGCCGCACCGGTCATGATCTCGGCGTCCCGCAGCTCACCGGTCCGCAGCCGCTTGAGCACCAGCTCCTCACGCCGGGACGTGTAGACGGCGACCAGCGTGCCGTACACCGCGAACAGCAGCGAGAACCCGATCGAGGCGGGCAGCAGCACCAGCCCGACGGTGAGCCCGGCCTCCGCCAGGTCCATCTCCGTCATGGCCGAACGCAGCGTGAACGGCAGCGCGAGCGGCACCAGCAGCGCCGTGAGGACCGACCCCCTGCTCCGCCCGAACAGCGTCAGCTCGGCCCGCGCCAGCGCGGCCATCCGGCTCCTGGGCGTGGTGACACCACCGACACCACCGACACCACCGACAACACCGCTCATCGCACGGCCTCCCGCACCTCAGGGCCGTCGGCCTCCGCCGCCTCCCGCGCGATGCCCAGGAACGCCTCCTCCAGCGACGCCGACCGCATGTCAAGCCCCCGCAGTTCGACCCGCGCGTCCTGCGCCCACCGCAGCAGCCCGGTCGCCGCCCGCTGCAACGCGAAGGTCCGCAGCCGTACGACCCGCCCCTGCGTCTCGTGCCCGCACACGCCCAGCTCGTCGAGGGGCGGCAGATCGCCCACGAAGTACCCCTCGGGCAGTTCGAAGGAGATTCGGGACGGCCGGTCCGCGGTCACCTCGGCCGGTGTCCCGGCGGCGGCGATCCGCCCCTCGTGCAGGATGGCCAGCCGGTCGGCGAGGCTCTCCGCCTCCTCCAGGTAGTGCGTGGTCAGCAGCACCGTCGTACCGGCGTCCCGCAGTCCGCGCACCAACTCCCAGGTGTCCCGGCGTCCTTCCGCGTCCAGTCCGGTCGTCGGCTCGTCGAGGAAGAGCACCTCGGGCTCACCGAGCAGGGCGAGCGCCAGATCCAGCCGCCGCCGCTCGCCCCCGGACAACTGCTTCACCCGTACGTCGGTCTTCCCCGCCAGTCCGACCAGCGCGAGCACCTCCGCGCCGGGCCGCGCCCCGCTCGTACAACCCGCCCACATCCGTACCGTCTCCGCGACGGTCAGCTCGGAGGGGAACCCGCCCTCCTGCAACATCACCCCGGTGCGCGGTCGTACGGCGGCCCGCTCCTCGTAGGGATCGTGCCCGAGCACTCGCACCCGCCCCCCGGCCGGTGCCGCGAGCCCTTCCAGCAGCTCCACCGTGGAGGTCTTGCCCGCCCCGTTGGTGCCGAGCAGGGCGAAGACCTCGCCATGTTTCACGTGGAACGTCACCCCGCGTACGGCCTCGAACCCGCCCCCGTAGACGCGCCGCAGGTCAGTGACCTCGATCACGTGCTCGTGTCCGCTTGTCGTCATGCCCCCAGCGTCCCGGCGTCCACCGGCGGACGGCAGTGCGCGCTGTCACCGCTCCCCATGACAAATGTCAGAAACCGCGACTCCGAGACAAACAGAAGTCCCCGGTCCATTGGACCGGGGACTTCTACGAACTGGAGCGGACGACGAGGCTCGAACTCGCGACCTCAACCTTGGCAAGGTTGCGCTCTACCAACTGAGCTACGTCCGCACTGCGCCCGAACAGCTTTCACTGATCGGTGCGAGCACCAGCCTACCTGATCCATCAGAGTGGTCAGACCGGCGATGCAGAGCGGGTGACAGGAATTGCACACTGCGCCTTCCCCCTGGAAGGGGGATGTTCTACTACTGAACTACACCCGCACGCTCCGTGAGCTGGGCTTTTCGGCCCCGCCCTGCGGCGTGCTCCAGACTCTAGCTGATCACCGGGGGTGCCGCGCAAGTCGGTTGCCGCAGGGGGTGGCTGACCGGGCGTCGGGGCTCAGCGCGCCGCGGCGAACGCCTCGTAGACCTTCTTGGGAATCCGGCCGCGCGCGGGGACGTCCATCTTGTTGGCCTGCGCCCAGGCGCGCACGGCGGCGGGGTCGGGGGCGACCTCCGTCTGCCGGTAGGCCTTGCCCGACTTCGCCCGCTTACGACCGGCCTCCACGTACGGCGCGAGCGCCTTCCGCAGTTTGCTGGCATTGGCTTCATTCAGGTCGATCTCGTACGACTTGCCGTCGAGTCCGAAGGCGATCGTTTCCGCCGCTTCCGAGCCGTCGATGTCGTCGAAGAGAGTGACCACGACCTTCTGCGCCACGAATATCGGTCCCTTCGTACGGCACGGTGACAATTCATTTGTACAGTGCCCGACAATGCGATGTGAAGCTCGACTAAATCCTTCCGCGTGTCCGCGCGCAATAGGTATCGGGTGTCGATCCGGGAGCTTTTCCTGAACTTTTCGCGGACGGGCAAGGGTGCCGGGAGGCCGTGGCGGTCATCACGTAGGTTCCTACAAGGCGACGCGCGTAGAAATTTTGTGCGGGTACTCTGAAGTCACCTGTCTGAAGCCAGTGGCAGGAACCTGCTCAGCACCACACCACCGGGAGTGCCAGTGGCACGCGTCGTAGTCGACGTCATGCTCAAGCCGGAGATCCTCGACCCCCAGGGCCAGGCGGTGCAGCGCGCACTGCCGCGCCTGGGTTTCGACGGCATCTCCGACGTACGTCAGGGAAAGCGTTTCGAACTGGAAGTGGACGGGCCGGTCGACGAAGCCGTGCTCGCCCGCATCCACGAGCTGGCGGAATCCTTCCTCGCCAACACCGTGATCGAGGACTTCACCGTGAAGGTGGAGGAAGTCGCGGAGGCCGTGAAGTGACCGCTCGTATTGGCGTCGTCACTTTCCCGGGCAGCCTCGACGACCGGGACACCCAGCGCGCGATCCGGCTCGCGGGCGCGGAACCCGTCGCCCTCTGGCACAAGGACAAGGACCTCAAGCAGGTCGACGCCGTGGTCCTCCCCGGCGGTTTCTCCTACGGCGACTATCTGCGCGCCGGAGCCATCTCCCGCTTCTCGCCGGTGATGGAGACCGTCATCGACCAGGCGAAGGCCGGACTGCCGGTGCTCGGCATCTGCAACGGCTTCCAGGTGCTCACCGAGGCGCACCTGCTCCCCGGCGGGATGCTCGGCAACGACCACCTGCACTTCATCTGCCGCGACCAGAAGCTGCGGGTGGAGAACGCCTCCACCGCCTGGACCAGCGACTACGAGAGCGGGCAGGAGATCCACATCCCGCTCAAGAACATGGACGGCCGCTACGTCGCCGACCAGTACACGCTGGACCAGTTGGAGGCCGAGGGCCGCGTCGCCTTCCGGTACCTCGACTTCAACCCCAACGGCTCGCTCAACGACATCGCGGGCATCACCAACGAGGCGGGCAACGTCGTCGGTCTGATGCCGCACCCGGAGCACGCCGTGGAGCCGCTGATCGGCACCGGCCGCACCGACGGCCTGCCGTTCTTCACCTCGATCATCAAGAAGCTGGTCACCGCATGAGCAGGACGCCTCTGGACACGGTCGAGCACGCGGCCGCGACCCCCGACGTCGAGCTGCCCTGGGCCGAACTCGGCCTGAAGAAGGACGAGTACGAGCGGGTCGTCGAGATCCTCGGCCGCCGCCCCACCGGCGCCGAACTCGCCATGTACTCCGTGATGTGGTCCGAGCACTGCTCGTACAAGAGCAGCAAGGTCCACCTGCGCCAGTTCGGCGAGAAGGCCCCCGAGAACGACGCCCTCCTCGTCGGCATCGGTGAGAACGCGGGCGTCGTCGACGTCGGCCAGGGCTACGCCGTCACCTTCAAGGTGGAGTCGCACAACCACCCGTCGTACGTGGAGCCCTACCAGGGCGCCGCGACCGGCGTCGGCGGCATCGTCCGCGACATCATCGCGATGGGCGCCCGCCCGGTCGCCGTCGTCGACCCGCTGCGCTTCGGCGCCGCCGACCACCCCGACACCAAGCGCGTCCTGCCGGGCGTCGTCGCGGGCATCGGCGGCTACGGCAACTGCCTGGGCCTGCCCAACATCGGCGGCGAGGTCGTCTTCGACCCCTGCTACCAGGGCAACCCGCTGGTCAACGCCGGGTGCATCGGCGTCATGCGGCACGAGGACATCCACCTCGCCAAGGCGTCCGGCGCGGGCAACAAGGTCATCCTGTACGGCGCCCGCACCGGCGGCGACGGCATCGGCGGCGCGTCGATCCTGGCGAGTGAGACCTTCGACGACGCCAAGCCGTCGAAGCGTCCCGCCGTCCAGGTCGGCGACCCCTTCCAGGAGAAGCTGCTCATCGAGTGCACCCTGGAGGCGTTCCGGGAGAAGCTCGTCGTCGGTATCCAGGACCTCGGCGCCGCGGGCCTGTCCTGCGCGACCAGCGAACTGGCCTCCAACGGCTCCGGCGGCATGACCGTCACCCTGGACGACGTACCCCTGCGCGACTCGACGCTCTCCCCCGAGGAGATCCTGATGTCGGAGTCGCAGGAAAGAATGTGCGCGGTGGTGGAGCCGGAGAAGGTCGACCGCTTCCTCGCCATCTGCGAGAAGTGGGACGTCATCGCCACCGTCATCGGTGAGGTCACCGACGGCGACCGCCTGGAGATCTACTGGCACGGCGAGAAGATCGTCGACGTCGACCCGCGCACGGTCGCCCACGAGGGCCCCACCTACGAGCGCCCCTACGCCCGCCCGTCCTGGCAGGACGCCCTCCAGGCGGACGACGCCAACAAGCTGCCCCGCCCGGAGACGGCCGAGGAGCTGAAGGCGCAGGTCCTGAAGCTGGTGTCGTCCCCGAACCAGGCGTCCAAGAAGTGGATCACGTCCCAGTACGACCACTTCGTGCAGGGCAACACCGTCCTCGCCCAGCCCGAGGACTCCGGCATGATCCGCATCGACGAGGAGACCGGCCTCGGCGTCGCCATCGCCACCGACGGCAACGGCCGCTACGCCAAGCTGGACCCGTACAAGGGCGCCCAGCTCGCGCTCGCGGAGGCGTACCGGAACGTGGCGACGACCGGCGCCAAGCCGCTCGCCGTCTCCGACTGCCTGAACTTCGGCTCGCCCGAGGACCCGGCGGTGATGTGGCAGTTCGCGGAGGCGGTACGCGGCCTCGCGGACGCCTGCCAGCAGCTCGGCACCCCGGTGACCGGCGGCAACGTCTCGCTCTACAACCAGACCGGCGAGGCCGCCATCCACCCGACGCCGGTCGTCGCGGTCCTCGGCGTCATCGACGACGTCGCCCGCCGCACCCCGGTCGCCTTCCGGGAGGAGGGCCAGCTCCTCTACCTCCTCGGCGACACCAAGGAGGAGTTCGGCGGCTCGGCCTGGTCGCAGGTCGTCCACGACCACCTCGGCGGACTGCCGCCCGAGGTCGACCTGGAGCGCGAGCGGCTGCTGGCCGAGGTGCTGATCTCGGCCTCCCGGGACGGCATGATCGACGCCGCGCATGACCTGTCCGACGGCGGTCTGATCCAGGCGGTCGTCGAGTCGGCGCTGCTCGGCGGCAAGGGCGCCCGGCTCGTCGTACCGGACGGGCTCGACGCGTTCACGTTCCTGCTCTCCGAGTCCGCGGGCCGCGCGATCGTCGCCGTGCCGCGCTCGGAGGAGGTCCGCCTGAACGACATGTGCGGCGCCCGCGGCCTGCCCGCCACCCGCATCGGCGTCATCGACGGCGACACGGTGGAGGTCCAGGGCGAGTTCACCCTCACCCTGGCGGAACTCCGCGAGGCCCACGAGGGCACGATCCCGGCCCTGCTGGCCTGACCGCCCGGCACCCGAAGGCCCCGCACCCGCCCGGTGCGGGGCCTTCGCCACGACCGGACCACCCCACGTCCTAGGCTCACCCCATGCCACCCGCCAGGAAACGCCCCCGCGCCTACGACCCCGCCAGGACCCGCGCCGCCGTCCTCACCCAGTACGGCCACGTCCGGGCGGCCGTCCGCACGCTCACCCCCGAGCAACTCGCGCTGCCGACGCGGCTCGGGGAGTGGACCGTACGGGAGCTGGCGGCGCACGTCGGCATGGCGCTGGCGGCGGTGTCCCGGCTGCTGGCCGAACCCGAGCCCGCCCGGCGCACCGGCGCCCTCCTCGACTGGCCGTCCGCGATCGTCGCCGACGCCCCGCGCATCGCCGGGCACGCCCGTGACCTGGCCGAACGGCACCCGGACCTCGACGCCCATCTCGCGGACGTCGAACGCCGGTTCACCGCCGACCTCGACGCCCACCCCGGCACCCGGCTGCTCCCCACCAGCGCGGGCGCGCTGCCGCTGGCGGACTACGTCGTCACCCGCACCGTCGAACTCGTCGTCCACACCGACGACCTGAACGCCGCCGTGCCCGGCCTCGACATCCCGTACGACCGCCAGGCGCTGGCCGCCTGCACCCGGCTCCTCGCCGACGCCCTCGCCGCGAAGGCGCCCGGCGGTGCCACGGAGGTGCGGATCCCGCCGTACGCCGTCGTGCAGTGCGTCGAGGGCCCCCGGCACACCCGCGGTACCCCGCCGAACGTCGTCGAGACCGACCCGCTGACCTGGACCAGGCTCGCCACCGGACGGCTGACCTGGCAGGACGCCGTCACGGACGCCAAGGTGAGCGCGAGCGGCGAGCGCGCCGACCTCAGCGGCCTGCTGCCCCTGCTGTCCTGAGAGGGGGGAACCGACCGGGAACCAACCCCCCGCCCACCCCGTCGAATCGGCATGTACAGGCAGACGACGCACCGCAAGACCGCCACCATGGCTCTCGCTTTCGCCCTGCTCCCCCTCGCAGCCGCCTGCGGCACCGAGAAGGCCGACGGCGGCAGCGGCTCGGCCGCCCCCAGCACGCCCCTGACCGGCGTCCACTGGACCGTCGACAGCGTCACCGTCGACGGCAGGACCCACAAGGCGCCCGCCTCGGCCCGGCTGCGGATCGACGACAGCGGCCGGGCCCAGGGCAACTTCGGCTGCAACCACTTCAGCGCCCAGGCCACCGTCGACGGCGACAGCGTCCGCATCACCGACGCCGCGTCCACCGAGATGGCCTGCGACGACGTCCCGATGGGCTTCGAGCAGCGGCTCTCCGCCGCCCTCACCGGCGACACCCTCACGGCCCGCACCGACGACGGCCACCTCACCCTCACCACCAGCACCGGCGACACCGTCCGCCTCACGGAGGAGAAGGACGCCGACCTGTACGGCACCCGGTGGACCGTCACCGGCGTCGGCAGCGGCGAGGTCTCCCAGTCCCTCCCGGCCGGTACCGAGGGCAAGGCGCACCTCACCTTCGACGACAGGACGGGCAAGGTCACCGGCAGCCTCGGCTGCAACAGGGTCACCGCCCGTGCCACGGTCGGCGACGGCACCATCACCCTGGGCACGCCGTCCACCACCCGAAGGATGTGCGACGCCTCACTCATGGACACCGAGAAGCGGCTCCTCGGCCTCTTCGACGCCACGGTCGACTACCGGCTCGACCACCGCACCCTCACGCTGACCAGCCAAAACGGCGAAAGCGTCACCGCCAGCCCCGGACAGTG
Organism: Streptomyces flavalbus; assembly: GCF_042674625.1. NCBI lineage: Bacteria > Bacillati > Actinomycetota > Actinomycetes > Kitasatosporales > Streptomycetaceae > Streptomyces > Streptomyces flavalbus. The sequence continues at coordinate 3,866,960 of NZ_JBHTEB010000001.1, read as the reverse complement.
ACGAACCTCACACCGATCGATCGCCGGGATTCCCCAATTCGGACCAGTGGTCGACCTCGCCTACACTCGGTGCCGTGCCACGTGGTGACGGTCGACTCAATCACGATCTGCTTCCCGGCGAAAAAGGCCCCCAGGACGCGTGTGGCGTCTTCGGTGTCTGGGCTCCGGGCGAAGAGGTCGCAAAGCTCACGTACTTCGGGCTCTACGCCCTCCAGCATCGGGGCCAGGAATCCGCGGGAATCGCGGTCAGCAACGGCTCCCAGATCCTCGTCTTCAAGGACATGGGCCTGGTCTCCCAGGTCTTCGACGAGACCTCGCTCGGTTCGCTCCAGGGTCACATCGCGGTCGGACACGCCCGCTACTCGACCACCGGCGCCTCCGTGTGGGAGAACGCCCAGCCGACGTTCCGCGCCACCGCGGACGGTTCCATCGCGCTCGGGCACAACGGCAACCTGGTCAACACGGCGCAGCTCGCCGAGATGGTCGCCGACCTCCCCAAGGAGGACAACGGCCGCTCCACCCGGGTGGCCGCCACCAACGACACCGACCTGCTGACCGCGCTCCTCGCGGCCCAGGTCGACGAGGACGGCAAGCCGCTGACCATCGAGGAGGCGGCCCCCGTGGTCCTGCCCCAGGTCAGGGGCGCGTTCTCGCTCGTCTTCATGGACGAGCACACCCTGTACGCGGCCCGCGACCCGCAGGGCATCCGCCCGCTGGTCCTCGGCCGCCTGGAGCGCGGCTGGGTGGTCGCCTCCGAGAGCGCCGCCCTGGACATCTGCGGCGCCAGCTTCGTCCGGGAGATAGAGCCGGGCGAGTTCGTCGCCATCGACGAGAACGGTCTGCGCACCTCCCGATTCGCGGACGCGAAGCCCAAGGGCTGTGTCTTCGAGTACGTGTACCTGGCCCGCCCCGACACCGACATCGCCGGGCGCAACGTGTACCTCTCCCGGGTGGAGATGGGCCGCAAGCTCGCCGCGGAGGCCCCCGTCGAGGCCGACCTGGTCATAGCGACCCCGGAGTCCGGCACCCCGGCCGCCATCGGCTACGCGGAGGCGTCCGGCATCCCCTTCGGCGCCGGTCTGGTCAAGAACGCGTACGTCGGACGGACGTTCATCCAGCCCTCGCAGACCATCCGCCAGCTCGGCATCCGCCTGAAGCTGAACCCGCTGAAGGAAGTCATCAAGGGCAAGCGGCTGGTCGTCGTGGACGACTCCATCGTCCGCGGCAACACCCAGCGGGCCCTGGTCCGGATGCTCCGGGAGGCGGGCGCCGCCGAGGTGCACATCCGGATCTCCTCGCCGCCCGTGAAGTGGCCCTGCTTCTTCGGCATCGACTTCGCCACCCGCGCCGAGCTGATCGCCAACGGCATGTCGGTCGACGAGATCGGCCGCTCGCTGGGCGCCGACTCGCTGGCGTACATCTCCATCGACGGCATGATCGACGCGACCACCATCGACAAGCCGAACCTCTGCCGCGCCTGCTTCGACGGCGAGTACCCGATGGAACTGCCGGACCCCGAGCTGCTCGGCAAGCAGCTCCTGGAGACCGAGCTGGCCGCCGGTCCCGCCGCCACGGCCGCCACCGACGCCATCCGTCGCCCGTAGGCGCCCGCACCACCTGCCGTACGACACGAAGGTTCTCAAAGCCATGTCTGAGACATCTGAGACAACTGGTGCCAGCTACGCAGCAGCGGGCGTCGACATCGAAGCGGGCGACCGCGCGGTGGAGCTGATGAAGGAGTGGGTGCGGAAGACCCAGCGCCCCGAGGTCCTCGGCGGCCTCGGCGGCTTCGCCGGGCTCTTCGACGCCTCCGCCCTCAAGCGCTACGAGCGTCCGCTGCTCGCCTCCGCCACCGACGGCGTCGGCACGAAGGTCGACATCGCCCGCCAGCTGGGCGTCTACGACACCATCGGCCACGACCTGGTCGCCATGGTGATGGACGACATCGTGGTCTGCGGCGCCGAACCGCTGTTCATGACCGACTACATCTGCGTCGGCAAGGTCCACCCCGAGCGGGTCGCCGCGATCGTCAAGGGCATCGCGGAGGGCTGTGTCCTGGCCGGATGCGCCCTGGTCGGCGGTGAGACGGCCGAACACCCGGGCCTGCTGGGCCCGGACGACTTCGACGTGGCGGGCGCCGGTACGGGCGTCGTGGAGGCCGACCGGCTCCTCGGCCCGGATCGCATCCGTACGGGTGACACGGTGATCGCCATGGCGTCCTCCGGCCTTCACTCGAACGGGTACTCGCTGGTCCGGCACGTCCTGCTCAACCAGGCGGGCCTGTCGCTGGACGCGGAGGTCGCCGACCTCGGCCGCCCGCTCGGCGAGGAACTCCTCGTCCCGACGAAGATCTACTCGCTGGACTGCCTGGCGCTGACCCGCACCACCGAGGTGCACGCCTTCAGCCATGTCACCGGCGGCGGACTCGCGGCCAACCTGGCCCGGGTCATCCCGGACGGGCTGCACGCGATCGTCGACCGCTCGACCTGGACGCCCGCACCGGTGTTCGACCTCGTCGGCCGGACCGGCGACGTCGAGCGTCTTGAGCTGGAGAAGACCCTGAACATGGGCGTGGGCATGATCGCCATCGTCCCCGAGGAGTCCACCGACGTGGCCCTCGCGACCCTCGCCGACCGTGGCGTGGACGCCTGGGTCGCCGGAGAGATCACCGACCGTGGTGAGCACACGACGGGCGCGGCGCTGGTCGGTGACTACGCGAGCTGAGCGGAGGCGTGCGGCCCGGCGGGCAGCACAGAACCCGGTCGGTGACCGAAGTCACCGACCGGGTGAATGCTCAGTGCAGGGTCAAGCGCCGCGACGGTGTTGCGAGGACTGGTCGTCCTCGTCCTCCTCGTCGTCGTCCTCATAGAGGTCGGCGTACCGGGAGTACAGGTCGTCGTCATCCTGCCCATCGTCTTCGAACCGCTCGCCGTTAGGCGGCGGCGGATTCGATGTCGATGCGCCCAGCTCTTCGGCCAGGCGTGAGAGATCAGTCCCACCGCTGTTGTACTTCAGCTGGCGGGCGACCTTCGTCTGCTTGGCCTTGGCCCGGCCGCGCCCCATGGCTCGACCCCCTCAACGACGGGGCTCGACGGCCCCAGAGTCTTGACACGCGTTCATGGTCCGGAACGGGCTCTCCGTGGAGAGACCGGTCCGTAGGGCTTCCACGGTACCTGAGCCCGCGCCCATACGGTACGTCGCCCGCATGACGTGCCCGCGCCCAGAACCTGCGAGACGCCCCGTCCTCGCTGGTCAGTGGCGATTTTAACCACTTCCCGACGGGCGACCCGCCGGTGGAAGTGAGAGTTCTCTCTAACTTCCACCGACAGGTACCGCCCAAACCCGCGGCAGCCCTCGCGCCGCGGGGTCACCAACCGCGCCGCGCGGCGGCCTCGTGCATCCGCTGCTCGGCGATCCGGTCGGCCGCCGCGGCGGGCGGAATCCCGTCCGACTTCGCACGTGCGAATATGGCCAGCGTGGTGTCGTAGATCTTCGACGCCTTCGCCTTGCACCGGTCGAAGTCGAAGCCGTGCAGCTCGTCCGCGACCTGGATGACACCGCCCGCGTTCACCACGTAGTCCGGCGCGTAGAGGATCCCGCGGTCGGCGAGGTCCTTCTCGACGCCCGGGTGGGCGAGCTGGTTGTTGGCCGCGCCGCACACCACCTTGGCGGTCAGCACCGGCACGGAGTCGTCGTTCAGCGCGCCGCCGAGCGCGCACGGGGCGTAGATGTCCAGGCCCTCGACGCGGATCAGCGCCTCGGTGTCCGCGACGGCGGTGACACCCTCCGGGTGCCGGTCGAGAATCCGCCGTACGGCGGCCTCGCGGACGTCCGTGATGACGACCTCGGCGCCCTCTTCGCGCAGGTGGTCGACCAGGTGGTGGCCGACCTTGCCGACGCCCGCGATGCCGACCTTGCGGCCGCGCAGCGTCGGGTCGCCCCACAGGTGCTGGGCGGAGGCGCGCATCCCCTGGTAGACGCCGAAGGCGGTGAGCACGGAGGAGTCGCCCGCGCCGCCGTTCTCCGGGGAGCGGCCGGTGGTCCACCGGCACTCGCGGGCCACCACGTCCATGTCGGCGACATAGGTGCCGACGTCGCAGGCGGTGACGTACCGGCCGCCGAGCGAGGCCACGAACCGGCCGTAGGCGAGCAGCAGCTTCTCGGTCTTGATCGTCTCGGGATCACCGATGATCACGGCCTTGCCACCGCCGTGCTCAAGCCCGGCCATGGCGTTCTTGTACGACATCCCGCGCGCGAGGTTCAGCGCGTCCGCGACGGCCTCCGCCTCGCTGGCGTACGGGTAGAAACGGGTACCGCCGAGGGCGGGGCCCAGGGCGGTGGAGTGGATGGCGATGACGGCCTTCAGACCGCTGGCGCGGTCCTGGCAGAGCACGACTTGCTCATGACCGCCCTGGTCCGAGTGGAACAGGGTGTGCAGTACATCAGCAGGTGCGCCGGTTACGTCGGTCACGGTGGTGACTCCTGAGTACATAGCGGCGGGTTGGGGGCGAGCGCCCGTACGGGTGGCGGGGCTCGTAGCAGGAGGTTAGGGCCTGCCGCCGAGCCATGGCCGCCGAGTGGTCCAGATCACCTCCGCACGGAGTACCCTCGCGGCCGTTCATGGGAGGATTTGCAGTGATTTCCCATCCGTCCCGGAGCGGCCCCGCAAGGTTTCCCCGGCGGCGGGCGGGGGAGGGAGCAGGCGTGCCCAAGGTGTCCTCGTTGATCGTCCCGTACGCGGCGTACCTGCGCGTGTACGAGCCCCTGGCCGCCTTTCCGGAGCCCGAGCGCACCCACTGGGCGCGCTACGCCCGGCACCCCGAGCACCCCTCCTACCAGGACGAACTGCGCCGCTCCCTGGCCGACTTGATCCCCACCCCGCCGATCCCGGTGCCGGTGCACGAGTCGGGCGACGCCTTCGTCCTCGACCTCGACGGCGTGACGTACGTCTGCCCCTGGCGCACCCGGCTGCGCGGCTGGCAGGCGCTGGGCGACCTCGCCGAGGAGCTGCCGCCGCCGGTCCTGGACGCCGTACTGCCCCCGGTCCTGCGCCGCCAGGCCACCCAGGACTACGACCGCTGGCTGGCCGACCACCCCGACGCCCGCCCGTGGATCCGCACCGCGACCTGGCAGGTTCCGCTGAACTGGTTCGTCCTCGTCACCGACGAGGAGCGGGAGTACGACAAGGGGTCCGCGGACGCCGACGACGAACCGCCGGTGCCGGTGCTGCGCTACCGCACCCCCATGGTCCAGGCCCGGCGCCGGGTCGCCCGCGGGCTGCGGGCGCTGCGTGAGGCCGTCGACGAGGGCCCGCTGATCGACGGGCTGGTGGACGTGGGCCGCTGGCTGGAGGAGTTCCACCCCAGGTCCCTGGTCGAGGTGGACTACGGCGGCCTGGTGCACGCCCTGCCCGCGGGAGATCTGGAGGGCGACCACTCGGCGGCCGACGTGGCCGAGGGCATCGAGGCGCTGCGCGGCGGCGACGCGGCACGGGCGGGGCGCGCGTACGGGCGGCTGGTGGAGCGCTGGCGCACGGTCCGCGACCTGCGCTCCGCGAACTGACGGAGCGCCAGACGGCGGCGGGAGTGATCCAGCGAACGTGATGTAGGTCACGGTCACATCGCCGTCGAACAGCGTACGGTCTAGCTTCTTCCCGGAGTTGACGGGACGTAGGGCCCGATCCGGGCGTATGTGTCAAGCGTGACAGACCGCACGTACACGGCCCTTGCGCCCCTTACCCCTCCTCGTGCCAAAATAGGACAAGGAGCCCGGGGAGGGCTCTATCTCAGCATTGCACGCTTTGGGGGGTCTCGTGACTCCTGATCGCTCTGTGACTGATCGTCACAGTGGCGTGACTGTCCGCTATGGCATGGTCCATCGGCTTCCGTCGGTGATGAACGCCTGGGGGGGCAATTCCATCGGTTTGGCCGACGCGGCTGGACAGATGGTGTAGTTGTAGTGCCGAGGACAAGCCGTTCGTCCTATAACCGACTCGACTCGCGTCCGCCATTTCGGGCAACGCGGGTCAAGGTGCAGAATTTAGAGGAAAGAACCGAGAAGGTTCGGTTCTCCCGAGGAGGCCGCTCATGACCGCTCGCACCCCTGATGCCGAGCCGCTGCTGACCCCGGCTGAGGTCGCCACCATGTTCCGCGTCGACCCGAAGACGGTCACGCGCTGGGCGAAGGCCGGCAAGCTCACGTCGATCCGCACGCTCGGCGGGCACCGCCGCTACCGCGAGGCGGAGGTCCGCGCTCTGCTCGCGGGCATCCCGCAGCAGCGCAGCGAGGCCTGACCAGGCTCTAACGGGCCTGATGGGCCCCTAGCGGGCCCGAACAGCACGAACGGACCCCAAGGGGTCCGAACAACTGAATACCCGGGCAAAGCGGCCGGTCCCCCATCTGCCGCGACGTCCGGAACCACACAGCTCCAAGCGACGCGGGTCCTGCCCCAACAGGGCCCCCGCCCACCGTCGTCGGGCAAGTGACAGGGTGCGTCGTGGATCGCGCTGGACTCCGCCGGGTCCAGCGCGGTCTTTTTTGTGCCCTGGGGTGGGCTCACGGGGTGCGGGCGCGGTGCTCTGTGAGCGGCCTTGTCGGAGTCTGAGGGCTGCCTCTGGGCCTACCGTCAGGGCTGGTGCAATTGCACATATTAAATTGACCAGTTGTAGGTGGGGTGTAAGTACCACCCCTGTCAAAACTCATACGGTGACACCCGTCACATGCCACGGTACTTGTTGCCTCTGGCGTATGTGCGCTAGTGGAGGCATGGATTCCATCAGCCCCTGGGGACAAGGGCGTTGAGGGCTCAGCCAGTCGCGGAGGGCTGCTCGCGCTCGGTGTCCTCCTCGCCCTGGCAGCGGCTCTCCGGGGCCCTCGGCGGGCTCTCCAGCGCCAGCCGCAGCAACTGGTGGCAGATGGGACAGTGCCGGGTCAGGTGCCGATACGACGAGGCGGCCGACAGGTGCGCACGGAGGAGCGCCCGCGTCTCATGCCTAGCCGATGCCGCCATACGCCACCTCCGCAGGCCCACCCCGGGCACACCGCCCTCTTCTCTGGGTACCGAGCGAATGTGACGCCGTCAACAAGCAGGAGAGCCCGGATCCGAAGATCCGGGCTCTCACTTTCCACTGCGGTCCTGACGGGATTTGCTGTACCGACTGCGGCTGCGCCGCGGGCGCGGCCTCCACCTGGACAGGGTGGCGGCGGGGTTCATGGCGAAGGCCCGCGTCCTCTTCGGGCGCGGGCCTTCGATCGTTCCTCTTGCGGTCCTGACGGGATTTGAACCCGCGACCTCCACCTTGACAGGGTGGCGAGCACTCCAAACTGCTCCACAGGACCAGGTTTCGCGGCGCCATTCGTGCGTTGCGCTGCGAGAAAGGACTCTACAGGAGGGCGGGCGCCTGGTCGAACTCACTTAACGTGCGGGGGTCGTTACGGGACAGCCGCGTCGATCGCCTTCACGATGCGTTTGTCCGAGACGGGGTACGCCGTACCGAGGGCGTGGGCGAAGTAGCTGACCCGCAGCTCCTCGATCATCCAGCGGATGTCCCGTACCGCCGACGGCACCGGCCGCCCCTGCGGCAACTGCTCCAGCAGCCAGGCGTACTCGTCCTGCATCTCGTGGACCTTCTGCATCCGCGTCGTGTCCCGCTGCACGTTCGTCGGCATCTGCTGGAGGCGCCGGTCCGCGGCCACCAGATAGCGCATCAGGTCCGGCAGCCGCCGCAGCCCCGTCTCCGTCACGAACCCCGGCTTCACCAGCGCGTCCAACTGCTTGCGCACGTCCGTCAGGTTCGCCAGCAGCGTGGCGCTGCGTACGCCCTTCAGACGGCGCTCACACGCCTGCCAGGCGGCGAGCACCTGCTGCGTCTGGGCCACCGTGCGGACCGTCGTGTCGACGATCTCCGCGCGGACCTTGTCGTACAGCTTCCGGTACGACTCCTCGTCCCACACCGGCCCCCCGAAGTCCGCGATCAGCTTGTCCGCGGCGGCCATGGCGCAGTCCTCGAACAGGGCCTGCACCGAGCCGTGCGGGTTCGCGGACAGGGCGAGCTTCTGCGGGTTCGTCAGCCGGTCGCTGGCGAACTTCGCCGGGTTGACCGGGATGTTCCGCAGGATCAGCCGCCGCGTCCCCCGCCACATCGCCTCCGCCTGCTCGGCCTCGGTGTCGAAGAGGCGTACGGAGACGGTGTCGCCGTCGTCCACGAGCGCCGGGTACGCCTTCACCGGCTGCCCGCCCGGCGGGTCTCGAAGACGCGGTCCAGGGTGCCGATCGTCCAGTCCGTCAGCCCCGTGCGCTCCAGCGACGGCCCGCCCTGCCGCTCGGCGGTCGCCGCGGCGGCCCGCGACAGGGCCTGGCGCGCCTTCGGCTTGAGCTGGAGCCGCAGCGCCTCCAGGTCCTTGTCCTCGGCCAGCTTGCGGCGCCGCTCGTCGACGATCCGGAAGGTGATCCGCAGATGCTCGGGCACCCGGGACCAGTCGAAGTCCTCGGCGTCGAACGGCACGCCGACCATCCGCTTCAGCTCCCGCGCCATGGTCACCGTCAGCGGCTCCTGGAGGGGCACCGCCCGCTCCAGGAACCGCTTGGCGAAGTTCGGCGCGGGCACGTAGTTGCGGCGGATCGGCTTCGGCAGGGACCGGATCAGCTCGGTGACCAGCTCCTCCCGCAGCCCCGGGATCTGCCAGTCGAAGCCCTCGTCGCTGACCTGGTTGAGCACCTGGAGCGGGATGTGCACGGTGACACCGTCGGCGTCCGCCCCCGGCTCGAACTGGTACGTCACCCGGAACTTCAGGTCGCCCTGCCGCCAGGAGTCGGGATAGTCCGCCTTGGTGACCGCCTCCGCCGACTCGCGGATCAGCATCGCCCGCTCGAAGTCGAGGAAGTCGGGCTGCTCGTGCCGCTTGCGCTTCCACCAGGAGTCGAAGTGCGCGCCGGAGACGACGTGTTCGGGGACCCGCTGGTCGTAGAAGTCGTACAGGGTCTCGTCGTCGACGACGATGTCCCGGCGCCGGGCGCGGTGCTCCAGCTCCTCGACCTCGCTGAGGAGTCTGCGGTTGTCGGCGAAGAACTTGTGGTGCGTGCGCCAGTCGCCCTCCACCAGGGCGTTGCGGATGAACAGCTCCCGGCTGACCTCGGGGTCGATCCGGCCGTAGTTCACCTTGCGCTGGGCGACGATCGGGATGCCGTACAGCGTGACCTTCTCGTACGCCATCACGGCCGCCTGGTCCTTCTCCCAGTGCGGTTCGCTGTAGGTGCGCTTGATCAGGTGCTGGGCGAGCGGCTCGACCCACTCCGGCTCGATCTTCGCGTTGACGCGGGCCCAGAGCCGGGACGTCTCCACCAGCTCCGCCGACATCACGAACCGCGGCGGCTTCTTGAACAGCGCCGAGCCGGGGAAGATCGCGAACTTGGCGTTGCGGGCGCCGAGGTAGTCGTTCTTGTTGCCGTCCTTCACGTCCTTCATGCCGATGTGCGAGAGCAGACCGGCGAGGAGGGAGACGTGGACGCGGTCGGCGGGGGCGTCGTCCTCGTTGAGGTGGATGCCCATCTGCTTGGCGACCGTGCGCAACTGCGTGTAGATGTCCTGCCACTCGCGGATGCGCAGGAAGTTCAGGTACTCCTGCTTGCACATCCGGCGGAAGGAGGACGAGCCGCGCTCCTTCTGCTGCTCGCGCACGTACCGCCACAGGTTGAGGAAGGCGAGGAAGTCGCTGGTCTCGTCCTTGAAGCGGGCGTGCTGCTGGTCGGCCTGGGTCTGCTTGTCGGCGGGGCGCTCACGCGGGTCCTGGATGGACAGCGCCGCGGCTATGACCATGACCTCGCGGACACAGCCGTTGCGGTCGGCCTCCAGGACCATTCGGGCCAGCCGCGGGTCGACAGGAAGCTGGGCCAGCTTGCGCCCGGTGTCGGTGAGCCGCTTGCGCGGGTCCTTCTGCGCCGGGTCGAGGGCGCCCAGCTCCTGGAGCAACTGCACGCCGTCGCGGATGTTGCGGTGGTCCGGCGGGTCGATGAAGGGGAACTTCTCGATGTCGCCGAGCCCGGCCGCGGTCATCTGGAGGATGACCGAGGCGAGGTTCGTCCGCAGGATCTCCGCGTCCGTGAACTCCGGCCGGGCGAGGAAGTCGTCCTCGGAGTACAGCCGGATGCAGATGCCGTCGCTGGTCCGTCCGCAGCGGCCCTTGCGCTGGTTGGCGCTGGCCTGCGAGACCGGCTCGATGGGCAGCCGCTGCACCTTGGTGCGGTGGCTGTAGCGGCTGATGCGGGCGAAGCCGGGGTCGATGACGTACTTGATGCCGGGCACGGTCAGCGAGGTCTCGGCGACGTTCGTGGCCAGAACGATCCTGCGTCCGGTGTGCGGCTGGAAGACGCGGTGCTGCTCGGCGTGCGAGAGCCGCGCGTACAGCGGCAGCACCTCGGTGAACCGGAACTTCCTCTTGGTCAGCGCGTCGGCGGTGTCGCGGATCTCCCGCTCACCGGAGAGGAAGACGAGGATGTCGCCGGGCCCCTCGGCCTGGAGCTCCTCGACGGCGTCGACGATGGCGGTGATCTGGTCCCGGTCGGCGTCGTCCCCGTCGTCTTCGAGCAGCGGCCGGTACCGCACCTCCACCGGATACGTCCGCCCGCTGACCTCGATGATCGGCGCGTCCCCGAAGTGCCGCGAGAACCGCTCGGGATCGATGGTCGCGGAGGTGATGACGACCTTGAGGTCGGGCCGCTTGGGCAGCAACTGCGCCAGGTACCCGAGCAGGAAGTCGATGTTCAGCGACCGCTCGTGGGCCTCGTCGATGATGATCGTGTCGTAGGCGCGCAGCTCGCGGTCGGTCTGGATCTCCGCGAGGAGGATGCCGTCCGTCATCAACTTGATGAAGGTGGCGTCCGGGTTCACCTGGTCGGTGAACCGCACCTTCCAGCCCACGGCCTCCCCGAGCGGCGTCCGCAGCTCCTCCGCCACCCGCTCCGCGACGGTCCGGGCGGCGATCCGGCGCGGCTGGGTGTGCCCGATCATGCCGCGCACGCCGCGCCCCAGCTCCAGACAGATCTTCGGGATCTGCGTGGTCTTGCCGGACCCGGTCTCACCGGCGACGATCACGACCTGGTGATCACGGATGGCCTCCGCGATCGCGTCCTTCTTCTGGCTGACCGGCAACTGCTCGGGGTAGGAGACGGCGGGCACGCGCGCCCGTCGCTCGCCCATCCGTGCCCCGGCCTTGTCGACCTCGGCCTCGATCTCGGCGAGCACGGCGGCCCGCGCCTCCGGCTTGCGGATCTTCCGGGCACCCTCCAGCCTCCGCCCGAGCCGGTGCGCATCACGCAGCGACAGCTCGTTGAGGCGGGGGGCGAGGGCGCCGAGGGTGGGGGCAGGGTGCGTAGACATACGGGTTCCAGGATCTCATCCCAGTGAAAAACGTGGCTAACGCTTTTGCGGCGGCACGCCAAAGCCCCCGTCGATGATCTCGACGGGGGCCGCGGTGGTGGCTGGGGCCGGGGTCGAACCGGCGACCTATCGCTTTTCAGGCGATCGCTCGTACCAACTGAGCTACCCAGCCACGAGGTTTCACGTGAAACCTCAGCGGTCCTGACGGGATTTGAACCCGCGGCCTCCACCTTGACAGGGTGGCGAGCACTCCAAACTGCTCCACAGGACCAAGCGTGATGTACGACAGTGTCGCACACCGTACTGCGTGCCCCCAACGGGATTCGAACCCGTGCTACCGCCTTGAAAGGGCGGCGTCCTAGGCCGCTAGACGATGAGGGCTATCGGCCCGCCTGGGCGCTTCTCAGCGCGTCGGGGACGTGAGAAGCATATGGGATGGCGGGAGGTATCGCCAAAACGGTTTACGGGGTGGTCCACGGCGAGGTTTACGGGGAGGGGGAGGCCGGGCCCGTCGGGCTGGCCGGGGACTCCGTGGCGGAGCCCGCCGAGGGGCCGGTCGTGAAGGGCGAGGGCGACTGGGTGGCCCCGGGGCTGTTCTCCTCCGGGAGGTGGCGGCTGACCTCGGCCGTGGTCAGGCCCAGCCCGCCCAGTTCGATCTCGTCCCACGCCTGGAGGCGGCGGGTGTCGCGGTCGAAGTAGAGGATCGACGCCTCGATGGGGTCGGGGTGCTCGCCCTCCACCGCGCGCAGACCACTGCCGCCCGTCGAGCCCTCGATGCGCAGCCGGGTGCCGTAGGGCAGCACCTCCATCTCGTCGTGGTGCAGATGACCGGCCAGCACCAGCGGCACCTCGCCGTCCGTCTCGCGGGCCGCGGAGGGTTCATGGGCGATGGCGACGTCCACCGGCTTGCCGCGCGCCCGGTGGTCGCGCAGGGCGGAGGCGAGGCGGGCCCCGGCCAGCTCCTGGGACGCCTCGGCGCCGGGTCGGGCCGAGCGGTCCGGGGTGAACTGGGGGTCGCCGATGCCCGCGAACCGCAGCCCGGCGACGGTCTCGGCGCGGCCGTCGTCGAGGACGTGCACGTTCTCCATGTCCTTCAGGTACTCCTGGGTGACCGTCGAGTCATGGTTGCCGCGGACCCAGACGTAGGGCGCGCCGAGGTCCTCGATCGGGTCGAGGAAGCCGTTCTCGGCGGCGGAGCCGTGGTCCATGGTGTCGCCGGAGTCGACGATCACGTTCACCTCGTACTGCTCCACCAACGAGGCGATGATCTTCCAGCTCGCCGGGTTGAGGTGGATGTCCGACACGTGCAGCACCCGGATCGTGGACGGGTCGGGCGCGTACGCGGGCAGCGTGGACGTGACGTCGTAGAGCTTGGTGACGTTGGTGACCAGGCGGGCGAGTTCCTTCTGGTAGACGTCGAACTCGGTGACGATGCTGCGGGCGTTGCCGACCAGGGACGGCGCCGAGGAGAGCAGGCCGGAGAACTTCGGTTCCAGGACGGACTTGGGGTTCCAGGTGGCGTACGCCGTCGCTCCCGAGGCGGCCAGCAGGGCGAGGGCGAGGCCGCCCGCGGCCAGGGCGCGGCGCGGGCGCCGGTAGACGGCCAGGCCCAGCGCGGCGGCGCCGGTGACGACGGCGACGCTGGAGCGTACGGCGAGGTCGAGGGTGCCGTGTCCGACGTCTCGGGTGACCTCGTCCTGGAGTCCGGAGAGGCGCTCGGGGTGGTCGACCAGGGCCTGCGAGCGGACCGGGTCGAGCTGGTCGACGTTGACGTCCAGACGGACGGGGGCGACGTGGCTGTCCAGGTGCAGGGCGCCCAGCGGGGAGACGTTGATCTTCGTGCCGCCGGTGAGGGACGGCCGCAGGGTCATCGTCGTGTCCATCGGCCCGACCGGCGTCCGCACGTTGCCGACGATCAGCAGCCCCAGCCAGGCGCCCATGAGGACCACCGCGACCAGCCCGAGCCCGCGGGCCCAGGGGTTGGGCCGGGGGGCGAGTTCGAGGGCGGGCGGTGCGGTACGGCGGCCGCGGCGGGAGACGAGGGCTCGGCGGCGGGACTTCCGTAGGCGGTTCAGGCGGTTCAGTCGGTGCAGGGCGTTCAGGACTGCGGCTGGGACGCGGGCCATTGGAGCCGTATGCCCAGGTCCCCGGGGCGGTATGCGGGCCTGTGCGGCTTCCGGGTGGGCCGCGTGTCGGCCGTACGGGCTCGGACGGGCCCGTACGGGGCGCCGTACCGGACAATGGGCCTGTGCTGGAGATGACGCGCGAGGAGTTCGAGGAACTGGTCGCCGAGGCGCTGGACCGCATTCCGCCGGAGCTGACACGGCTGATGGACAACGTCGCGGTGTTCGTCGAGGACGAACCGCCGAGCGACGACCCCGAGCTGCTCGGGCTGTACGAGGGCACCCCGCTGACGGAGCGCGGTGAGTGGTACGCCGGGGTGCTGCCGGACCGGATCACCATCTACCGGGGCCCGACGCTGCGGTTCTGCGCGTCGCGGGAGGACGTGGTGGCCGAGACGGAGATCACCGTCGTGCACGAGATCGCCCACCACTTCGGCATCGACGACGCGCGCCTGCACGCGCTCGGCTACGGCTGAGCCCGCCCGGGCTTCACGCGGCGCGTGTCCTCTTGTGGGCGGCGGGAGTTGGGCACGTTGACTCCTTCACCCGCCCCGCTCCCCGGAGGTGGCCCCCGTGCGCCCCTTGTACGTTCCCGCCCGCCTGGCCGTCACCGTCGTGGCCGTCGCCGCTGCCGCCGGTTGCATGAGCGTGGGTGACGGCGGTGGCGACCGGGCCCAGCCGTCGCACTCGGCGGGCGAGCGCGGCGGCGCGGAGTCCGGCGGATCGGCGGTGTCCAGCGACGGCGTCGGCTACGGCGAGGTCGCGGGCGGCGCGGACGACGGCCGGGGCGGGAAGAAGGGCAAGGGCGGGGGCAAGGGGAAGCGGGGCGAGGACGAGGCGGACGGCGCCGGGGACTCCACCGGGTCCTCCCAGGCGCCGTCGGCGGGGGCGAGCGGGTCGCCGTCGGCCGGTGGCGGCGGGCGGCCGGGGCAGGTCGCCCCACGGCCGGGCGTACCCGAGCCGACCGGGCAGCCCACGCCGACCCGGACCACCTCGCCGCCGGAACCGCCCCCGGAGTCGCCCGAGCCGCCGCGCTCGCCGGAGCCGACGACCGCCGAGCCGTCGTCGTCGGCCCACGAGGAGGCGGCACCGCAACTGGCGCAGCGGGAACCGGCACCGGCGGCGGGGGCGCCCGCCTAGCGAGGCGCCCGCTGAGCAGGGCGTCGGCCTGCGCTTTCGGGCGCGGTTTGCCTTTCGGGGGTGAGGGTGCGTATGGTGGTAGATCGTTTGATCCCATTTGCCCGGCGCCAACGCAGAGCGCGCCGTGTGGCGCGTACTCTCCCTTGCCGTGGCGGACCGCATTGAGGCGGTCGTGTGCGAAACACGGAGTTGACGGGCGCGTGCCGATGAGACTCCGGAAGGTTTCGCAGACGTATGTCTTTCGCCATTACCGATCATGCCGTCGTGCCCGAGGGCACCCAGGACGTCCAGGACATCCAGGACACCGACACCCAGCAGGCCCCCGAGATCACGTTCGCTGACCTCGGTCTGCCCGAGGGCGTCGTGCGCAAGCTCGCGCAGAACGGCGTGACCACCCCCTTCCCCATCCAGGCCGCGACCATCCCGGACGCCCTGGCCGGGAAGGACATCCTCGGCCGTGGCCGCACCGGCTCCGGCAAGACCCTCTCCTTCGGCCTGCCCACCCTGGCCACGCTGGCGGGCGGGCACACCGAGAAGCGCAAGCCGCGCGCGGTGATCCTCACCCCGACCCGTGAGCTGGCCATGCAGGTGGCCGACGCCCTCCAGCCGTACGGCGACATCCTCGGCCTGAAGATGAAGGTCGTCTGCGGCGGCACCTCGATGGGCAACCAGATCTACGCCCTGGAGCGCGGCGTCGACATCCTCGTCGCCACGCCGGGCCGACTGCGCGACATCATCAACCGCGGCGCCTGCTCGCTGGAGAACGTCCAGATCGCCGTACTCGACGAGGCCGACCAGATGTCCGACCTGGGCTTCCTGCCCGAGGTGACGGAGCTGCTCGACCAGGTGCCCGCGGGCGGCCAGCGGATGCTGTTCTCCGCCACCATGGAGAACGAGATCAAGACCCTCGTCGACCGGTACCTGAAGGACCCGGTCCTGCACGAGGTCGACGCGGC
Organism: Streptomyces flavalbus; assembly: GCF_042674625.1. Taxonomy (NCBI): domain Bacteria; kingdom Bacillati; phylum Actinomycetota; class Actinomycetes; order Kitasatosporales; family Streptomycetaceae; genus Streptomyces; species Streptomyces flavalbus. The sequence goes on along the minus strand of NZ_JBHTEB010000001.1, from coordinate 3,851,366 downwards.
GCAGGGCGCGGTGACGACCATGTCGCACCACATCCTCATCGTGAAGCCCAAGGACAAGGCGCCGGTCACCGCCGCGATCGCCTCCCGCAAGGGCCGCACGATCATCTTCGTCCGCACCCAGCTCGGCGCCGACCGCGTCGCGGAGCAGCTCCGCGACGCCGGTGCAAAGGCCGACGCGCTGCACGGCGGCATGACGCAGGGCGCGCGGACCCGGACGCTGGCCGACTTCAAGGACGGCTACGTCAACGTCCTGGTCGCCACGGACGTCGCCGCCCGCGGCATCCACGTCGACGGCATCGACCTCGTCCTGAACGTGGACCCGGCCGGTGACCACAAGGACTACCTGCACCGCGCGGGCCGCACCGCGCGTGCCGGACGCACCGGTACGGTCGTCTCCCTGGCCCTGCCGCACCAGCGCCGTCAGATCTTCCGGCTGATGGAGGACGCGGGCGTCGACGCCTCGCGCCACATCATCCAGGGCGGCGCCGCCTTCGACCCCGAGGTCGCCGAGATCACCGGCGCCCGGTCCATGACCGAGGTGCAGGCCGAGTCCGCGGGCAACGCCGCCCAGCAGGCCGAGCGGGAGGTCGCCCACCTCACCAAGCAACTGGAGCGCGCCCAGCGACGCGCCACCGAACTGCGCGAGGAGGCCGACCGGCTGGTCGCGCGGGTCGCCCGCGAGCGCGGCGAGGACCCGGAGGCGGCCGTCGCCGCGGCGCAGGCCGAGCAGGAGGTCGCCGCGGAGGGCGCGACGCAGACCGTGGCGGTGCCGGAGCAGCCGGTGGCCCAGGACGTGGACCGCACGGAGCGCCGGGACGAGCGCGCGGAGCGCCGCGATGACCGGGGCGGGGACCGCGGTGGCTTCCGCCGGGACGACCGCCGCGATGACCGTCGTGACGAGCGTCGTGACGAGCGTCGGGATGACCGCCGTCCGTTCGACCGGGACCGCGACCGTGGTGGCCGTGGCTTCGACCGCCGTGACGGCGACCGGGGTGGCCGTTCGTTCGAGCGCCGTGACGACCGCGGTGGGGACCGTGGCGGCTTCCGCCGGGACGACCGTCGTGACGAGCGTCGCGATGACCGCCGTCCGTTCGACCGCGACCGGGACCGTGACCGGGGTGGCCGTTCGTTCGAGCGCCGTGACGACCGGGGCGGGGACCGCGGTGGCTTCCGTCGCGATGACCGTCGAGACGAGCGTCGCGATGACCGCCGTCCGTTCGACCGGGACCGCGACCGTGGTGGCCGTGGCTTCGAGCGCCGCGAAGGCGACCGCCCCGGCTTCCGCCGTGACGACCGCGGCGGCCACCGTGGCAGCGACCGCCCCTTCAACCGCGACCGCCAGGGCGACCGCCCCGGCTTCCGCACCGGCGGCCACGAGCGTCCGTACGGCCGCCGTGACGACCACCGCGGCAACGGCTCCTCCTCCTTCGGCCGCCGCGAGGACAAGCCGCGCTGGAAGCGCAACGGCTGACGCCGAGGGCGCTGACGCCGTAGAACGATGAGACGCCGTGGCCCCCATCCACCGGGATGGGGGCCACGGCGTTTGTCATCCGGCTGTAGGATCAGCCGACTTGTGAGGCGGATGTGAAGGCCCGGGGGCGCCGAAGGGTGCGGGCCGCCCGCCCGGTGCTTCTGGGGAGGGGCTCCTTGGCTCGTCACGCGTATATGTGTCGGCGTCTCGTAGCGGCCTCGGCCGTTCTGGCGGCCGGACTGACGCCGCTGCTGCCGACGCCCGCGGTGGCCGACGCGGCGCAGGAAACGGTCGTACCGGCGAGGCTGCGCAGCCAGTACCTCGGGGCGTCCTTCCGCGCCTCGTCGACGCACAGCAGCCATGACTCCGGCGGCGCGCGGGGCGTCTTCCACACCCTGGAGGGATACCGGGGACTGGTGTGGACGCGGTACGCGGACGGCGAGTCGGTGGGCGTACCGGAGTCGCCCGCGGGGACGGGCCCGATGCCGACCGGCACCGACGTGCTGGCGTACAAGTACAGCGACGGCAGGGTCGACTTCTGGGACGCGACCGACGGCACCACCCGCGGCCTGCGCATCCCGGCCGAGCTGGGCTACCTCACGTCGTACGACAACCTGACGATCGGCTCCCGGAACGTCACCGGCGACGACGGCAAGGTCACCCGCGAGGTGCACCTGCTCACGCCGGGGCCGGACGGCACGACCGCCGACACCCGGGTCAGTGGCGGCCCCGCCGGACTGATGCTCGGGCTCCCCACGGGCGCCGACGCGGAGACGCTGTACTTCCGCGCGGGCCTCGACGGGCAGATCGGCATGGCGGCGGTGGACCGCGCCACCGGTGAGGTGCGCGGCTGGAGCGGTGGGCTGCCCTCCGGGTACGGCCGGGTGAGCCTGGGCGGCGGCCATGTCGTCGTCTCCAACCTCACCAAGGCCGAGGTGCTGGTCTTCCCCCGCGACCTCTCGGGCGAACCGGCGAGGATCACGCTCGCGGGCGTCCAGGACGGCCTGAACGCCACGCACGGTCTCGCCGTCGTCGGGGACTGGCTGGTGAACGGCGTCCTGACCATGACGGCCCAGCCGATCACGGGCGGCGCCCCGGTGACCTTGCTGCGTTCCGCGGCGCAGGGGACCGTCGCCGCCCCCGACAGCACCGCCGTGCGGATCGGCACCGGCGCCGAGGGGTGGGGCATCCACCGCGTCACCCCGGCCCCGGACGGCGGCCCGCCCGTGGTCACGCAGGTCAAGGCGCTGCCCAAGCCGCCCGTCGAGATCCAGGGCCTCTCCCTGGAACAGGGGCGGCTCGTGGGCAGGGACGTCGGACCGCTGGACCTGAGTACCTGGACCCGGACCGTCGCGCCGACCGGCACGCCCACGTTCGGTGAGCGAAGCCTGTTCACCTCGACCAGCCGGACCGACACCTGCGCCGCCACGGACGTCGCCTGCCAGCAGGTCCAGGGCACGGCGGACGGCCGTACCGTCTGGCTGACGCACGACGGGACGACCGACCGCATCCGGGTCGCCGGACCGGAGTCGGCCACCGCCTGGGAGCGGACGCTCCTGCCGCCGGGCGGGCGGATCACCGACGTCTCCGGCCGCTACGTCCTGCACACCTCGCCGTCCCAGCAGTCCGTCCTCCGGATCGACGACGGCACCGCCCCGGTCGTCTCCCGCGCCCCCCGCCCCGCCGCCCTCTCCGGCAACACCCTCTGGAGCACCGGCACCACCCCCGGCACCGTCACGGCGTACGACCTGACGGCGCGCAGGACCACCGAGACCCTCACCACGGACGCGGGCTGCGCCCCCACCGAACTCCAGGCGCTCGGCCGCTACCTCTACTGGACCTGTGACGGGCGGGCCGGGATCTACGACCGCACGGCGGAGAAGTCGGTGCCGGTCCCGGCCGACGAGGCGAAGCTCGGCGACGGCTACGTCGTCACGCACGACAAGCGGGCCGGGAAGCTGACCCTGACGACGGTCGCCGGGGACAGCCGGGTCATCGGCGACCTGCCCGACACCGGCGTCTCCCAGCGGGACGTGCGCTGGACGGTCGACGAGGCGGGCGCCAACGCCGCCTACGTCGACGACCAGCGGCAGGTGCACCTCGTCCCCTCCGGGGTACCGCAGCAGCCGCTGCGCCTGCTCGACGAGCCCCGGAACGCGACGTACGTCGACGCGCGCCCCCTCGACACCACCCCGAACACGCTGACCACCGTCCTCCTCTCCAAGCCGTCCGCGAGCTGGCGGCTGACCGTGCGCGACCACACCACCGGCAAGGTCGTCGGCACCCGCTCGGGCGGCGCCGCCCGCGGCCAGCTCACCGTCGGCTGGAACGGCGACGACCCGACCCGCGACGGGGACGCGTTCCTGCCCAACGGGCGCTACGACTGGTCCGTGTCCGTCGCCCCGGCGGACGGCACCGGCGGCGCGCTGACGGTGGGCGGCTCGGTACGCCTGCGGAAGGGCAGCCCGGTCCGCCACGACCACCTCGGCGGCGACGCGACCGGCGACCTGCTCACCCTCAGCTCCTCCGGAAGCCTGCGCTTCCACCGGGGCACGGGCACCGGCGGGTTCAAGGGCGGGACCACGGGCACCGGCTGGCCCACCACGATCACGGCCGTGCCCTTCGGCGACCTGAGCGGCGACCGCTGCAACGACGTCCTCGTCCGGCTGAGCAGCGGAGCGCTCCGCCTGTACAAGCCGGGGTGCGACGCCGCCCTGGAGCGGTCAACGCGCTACACCACCCTGGCCACCTCCGGCTGGACGCAGTACGACGTGCTGACGGCACCCGGCGACCTGACGAGGGACGGCCGCCCGGACCTGATCGCCCGCAACGCCACGACCGGCGCGGTCTACCTCCACAAGGGCACGAGCACGGGCAAGCTGTCCTCGCGCGTGAAGCTGTACGACAACTGGAAGACGTACAAGAAGGTCATCGGCGCCGGTGACCTGAACGGTGACGGCATCGGTGACCTCCTCGCCCAGGACAAGTCGAACAACCTCTACCGCTACCTCGGCACCGGCAACGGCACCTTCACCTCGCGGGTGAAGCTGTTCTCCGACTGGGGCGCCTCGTACAACGCGGTCGTCGGCGTCGGTGACATCACCGGCGACGGCAAGGCCGACCTGGTGTCCCGCGACACCAACGGCAACCTGTACCGCAACACCGGCAACGACAAGGGCTCCTTCTACGGCCGCACCAGGATCGACACCGGCTGGCAGGGCTACAAGCGCCTCTGGTAGCGACGTGGAACGCTGTGTCTCCGATACCCGATCGGAGACACGGCCTCGTCGGGCTATGCTCGGGGAGGCAACATCGCCTGGGCCCTTAGCTCAATTGGCAGAGCAGTGGACTTTTAATCCATTGGTTGTGGGTTCGAGTCCCACAGGGCCTACCGAGGGAAGGGCCGTTTTGCGGCTCTGACCAGCGGTTTCGTGGCCCCGACCAGTCCTCCTGGCCGGGGCCACGCCATGTGTGGAGTCCGTCTGCGTGAGCGGGTGTGCCAACAGGCAGGGTGGCTTCTTCAGCCACCGAGTCCTTTCTTAGGGTTCGCCGCCGCAGGCGTGTTCCCCTTTGTGGCGTTGAAGGCGTTGGTGAGGCCGTCGAGGCGGTCGGCAAGTTCCCGGAGCCGATCCGCGTGTGCCGTGAGGGACTCCGAGAGGCGGCGCAAATCGTCGGAACTGTGCGGATGCCAGTCGCCATCCATCTCGACGTTCATGAAGGGGACGTGACCGGGTGGGCGCTCGGTGAAGGGGCGCTGTTCGAAACACGCACGCAGAACCACCGGCGTGCCACGGCCCGTTGAGACGGTGAATTCGTAGTCAGGGCTCGCGTGCGTGATGTCGACGCGGTAGCCGCCGGGCTGATGCTCTGTTTCGCTTCCGGTACACCAGTCGGGCTCCCAGACGGTGACGGGCCCGTGGTCGCACGTGTGGACAGTTACTGTCCGGGGCGAGTCGTCATGATCCGGCATGAGCACGTTCCTTGGTTCGGCGGTCATCGGCCCAGTCCGACATTTGGATGAGGGCTCCGGCTCAGTCTTCGTTGAGGAGTTCAGCCGCGGCTTTTGGATCCATGAGGGTCGACCAGGCTTGCTCGGCGGGAAGTAGGGGGCGGCTGGGGAGGGCGTACTCGGGGTACCAGGCCGTAGGGTCGCAGCCGGGGACATGGCGCAGGATGACCGCGATGAGGTCGTCGGGTACGGAGCCGGTGATGCGCACCACAGCATAGGTCTCATGGCCGTCGTCGGCGCGTACGAGGATGCCGAGCCGGAAAGCGGGAAAGTCGGCGGCGTGCTCATGCCCGTCGTGCAGTGATCCACGAGCCAGCTCCCGGACAGCCGCAGCGAGATCGCGGACGAGCCGGGCACCGGCCTCGAGTTGGTAGCGATCACGGTCGTTCTGGTCGGGGAGGAGGCGCCCGACGTACGTTGTGGTGCTCAAGGGCTGGCGGTTGTTGGCGTTGTAGTGGGCTCGTGCGACCCTCGCGGTCGTCTCCAGGGCTGAGTAGAAGTCGTCTGGTGAACCATCCTCGCGCTGCCCAGCAGCGATCAGCCAGGGCAGATCCTCGTCGGTCCAGACCGCTCCGCGCCAGCGTTGGACCTTGACCTTGAAGAGCACCTCGTCATCGATGGATCGGATGCGCTCATGCCCGGCCCCGTCGTCGGCGAAGTGTTCCCGGGCCTTGGCCAAGATCGGATGATCCAGTTCGTCGAGCGGCTCCCGGGCTGACGGTAGCGGTAGTTTCAAGTCCTCGCGGAGCGCGCGGAGGGTAGGTCGAGCGGGCCGCACGGATCAGTCGTCCTCGCCTACTCCGCCGAGTTCCTTGATTCGCTCCGGTGACAGTCCGGTGAGCAGCGAGACGCTCGATTCCACGGATCCGTCCAGCTTGCGCATCTTCTCCAACATGCTGGCCCGAACCTCCTCGCGGCGGATCTCCAAGTAGGTTCGGACAGCCTCGGCGACCAGGTCCTTCTTCGTCATCCCCAGAAAATGGGCGCCGTCCGCGATCAGCTCGTCTATGGCTGCATCGACCTTCAACGGAGCGGTCGTACGGGTTGTCCGACCGCGGGCTTCCTCTGTGATTCTCATGCTCACTTCCTCCCTGGTACCAAAAGGTACTCCTATTCTTCTCGGCTCGTGCGCGGAGCTGACCACGATGCGCTGCTGTGGGAGCAACCAGGCCGCCATCGCCTGACGCACGGCACCCACTACACGCACCCCGTCGCCCAGTCCGACCCCGACCGTCCCAGCCGCCCCACGGGCGCGAGGGCCGAGGCCGTCGACCGTTGCACGATTCGTGTGACCTGGACGGACAACTCCGACGACGAGACCGCGTTCTGGGTGAAAAACGTGACAGCACTGGGTCGACACCGCCGAACAAGACGTCGTAGGACTGAGACGTGTGCGCCACCACGCCCCAACAAGATCCAGGTCAGGTCGTCGTCGGCTCCGGCAACACGGTCCTCCAGCAGGGGGCGCCGGCCGTCGTACCCTCGGTCGATCCCGTACTGAGCGAACTGGTCCGCGCGCTGGCACAGGTGCGGCACGAACTCGCGCAGACTGCGTGCCGAGGTCCCGGGCGCCGTACTGGACGAGGACGCTGCGGACGCGGCGCGGGAGCTCGACGCGGCCGAGTCGAAGGCTGCCCGCCCCGAGCTTCACCCCGGGAGGCTGCGTCGCCGTGTCCGTGCAATAACCGACGCGCTCGGTGAGGCGGCCGCCCTGAGCGGCGCCGTCGTTGCCCCTGCAGTCGGCGTTCGACGCATTCGTCTCCGCTGGCTGCCTCGGCAATGCTCAGCAGGCCGTCGTGCGTGAGCGATGCGTGAGCGGATGGTGTGGCAGAGACCCTCACGGCGTGGGCCGAGTGCAAGGTGGCACCTACCTTGACCAGATGGTTCCGGATCCCGAAGAAGCATCCGGAACCACCCGACAAGCTCTGGCCAGATCTTTCAATCCACTGGTTGTGGGTTCGAGTCCCACAGGGCCTACCACGCGACCTCCGATCAGACAGAGATCTGACCGGGGGTCGCAGTCGTTCCCAGGGAGCCGACCGCCTCCCCCGGGCGTCACCTACGTACTCAGCGCGCCGCCGCCGTCTGCGCCAGTGACCAGATGACGAACGTGCCGATGGCGATGCCGATCAGGGCCCACCAGGGCTGGTACGGCAGGTAGAGGAAGTTCACCACGATGCTCAGGGCGGCGAGGGCGATGCCGCTCGCGCGGGCCCAGTCGGCGGGGCCGCTGAGGAGGCCCCAGCCGACGATGACCAGGATGACGCCGAGGATCAGGTGGATCCAGCCCCAGGCGGTGAGGTTGAACTCGAAGACGTAGTCGCCGATGGCGGCGTACACGTCGTCCTTCGCGATCCCGGCGATGCCCTGCAGGATGCCGAGGACGCCCTCCACGAACAGCAGGACACCGGCGAAGAGCGTGCCCCCGGCGGCCCAGCCGCTGGATCCGGGGGCGGACGGCGGGGGTGTGGGGTGGGTCGTCTGGCTCACGGTGGTTCTCCCTCCGGCCTCATGGCGGATCTCCACTCCGGCGCGGGGACGGCGCGGGTGCTTCGACTCTGGGCGCCGGGGCGGGCGGCGGCCAGCGGTGTGGGCCGTTCGGGTGGCGGTGCCGGGGAAGGGGCGGCAGAGCGGGGGAAGGGCGGGGCGGGCGAGTTGGATACCGGGCATGAGGGAGCCGGGGACGCTCATCCTGATCATGGCCATCGCGGTGCTCGCGCCGCTGCTGGCGTACGGCGTCAACCGCTGGGTGCCGGTCCCGCTCGTCATCTTCGAGATCGTGCTCGGGATCGTCGTAGGCCCGGACGGCCTCGGCTGGGCCGAGCACGACCAGTTCATCGACGGGCTGTCCGACCTCGGGCTGACCATGCTGATCTTCCTCGCGGGCTACGAGATCGACTTCGCGGCGGTACGCGGGACCACGCTGCGCCGCGCCGCCGGGGCATGGCTGGTCACCCTCGCCCTCGGCCTGGGCACCGCCTTCGCCCTCACCGGCGGCGAGACCACCAAGAGCTTCGTCATCGGTACGGCCCTCACCAGCACCGCCCTCGGCACGGTGCTGCCGATCCTGCGGGACTCCGGCGACCTGCGTGGCCCGTTCGGCACGCTGGTGCTGACCTTCGGTGCCGTCGGCGAGTTCGGCCCGATCATCGCCATGGCGCTACTGCTGAGCGGTCGGGCCCCCGGCCGGTCCACGGCGCTGCTGCTGGCGTTCGCCGCCATCACCGCCGTGGCGATCGTGCTGGCCCTGCGCCCGCGCCCGCCCTGGTTCTCCCGGATTATCACCCAGACCCTGCACAGCAGCGGCCAGTTCGCCGTGCGCTACGTGATGCTGCTGCTCGCCGTCATGCTGGGCCTGTCCCACGTCTTCGGCCTCGACATCCTGCTCGGCGCCTTCGCCGCCGGGGTCATCAGCAGGCTGGTGCTGTACGGCGCGGCGCCCGAGAGCAGCGGCGAGATCATGGGCCGGATCGAGGCGATGGGGTTCGGCTTCCTCGTACCGCTCTTCTTCGTCGTCACCGGCGTCGACTTCGACCTCGCCGCGCTCCTCGACGACGGCCGCCCGCTCGCCCTGCTCCCCGCCTTCCTGCTCCTCTTCCTCCTGGTCAGAGGCGGCCCGCTGTACTACCTGGCCCCACCCGGCCAGCCCCGCCGCGACCGCACGGCCCTCGCCCTGTACGGCTCCACCTGCCTGCCGCTGGTCGTCGCCATCACCACCATCGGCCTGGACGACAAGGTGATCGACGCGGGCGAGGCCGCCGCGCTGGTCGGCGCCGCCATGGTCTCCGTCCTCGCGTTCCCCCTGCTGGCCCTACGCCTACGCGCCCGGGCCCGCCCGGTCCCCGCCGAGAGCGGCGCGGAGTCCTGGTGAACGGGGCTCAGCTCGCGGACAACTCGGCGAGCGGCAGGGTGTGCTGGGTGTGCAGCACCTTGGCGCGCAGGTACCGCACATTGTGGTCGGTGGCGAAGACGCCGGTCGGGACGCGGTCCCGTACCTCCATCCCCAGCCCGCGCAGTTGCTCCGCCTTGTCCGGGTTGTTGGACAGCAGGTCCAGCGCGCCGACGCCGAGGGCCCGCAGCATCTGGGCGGCGGCGGTGTAGTCACGGGCGTCCTCGGGCAGCCCGAGGGCGGCGTTGGCCTCGTACGTGTCCAGGCCCTGGTCCTGGAGGGCGTACGCGTCGAGCTTGTTGTAGAGCCCGATGCCGCGCCCTTCCTGCCGCAGGTAGAGCAGCACGCCCCCACGCCCGGCGATCCGCTCCACGGCCTCCCGCAACTGCGGCCCGCAGTCACAGCGCGCCGAGCCGAAGACATCGCCGGTCAGGCACTCGGAGTGCAGGCGTACGAGGGGAACGGGGCCCGGGTCACCGAGGACGACGGCGACATGCTCCCGCCCGTCGGCCAGCCCGTGGAAGGTGACGATCTCGGCGTCGGCGCGGTAGCCGTCGGGGAAGCGCAGCGGCACCTGGACGCGGGAGCGCGGGGTGGCGGCGGGGGCAGGGGGCATACGGCTCTCCGGTTTCGGTCCGTTCGCTCTGGTGGGTGCCAGTGACACTCGGCTACTGCTCCAAATTTGAAGCAATCCAAGATGAATCGAAACCCTACACATGCTTGAACTTTGAAGCAACTGCCGAATGGATGACCCCGTCACTCACTTACAAGGCGTGGACCGCCGCCGCCACGGCAGGTCACCAGACGCGCACCCCACACCCTCATCCCCCTGCAAACCGCCCGCGATCCGCGAACAGATCGCCTCCAACTGGGCCACCTGCTCCTCGTCCAACTGATCGAAGACGGCACCGCGCACCGCCTCCACATGCCCCGGCGCGGCCTGCTCCAGCACGGCCATCCCCTCCTCCGTCAGCAGCGCGAGACTGCCCCGCCGGTCGGACGCGCACCCCTCCCGCCGCACCAGCCCGTCCCGCTCCAGCCGCGCCACCGCGTACGTCAGCCGACTGCGGGTGATCTTCACCCGCTCCGCCAGATCGGTCATCCGCAGCCGCCGCTCCGGCGCCTCCGAGAGATGGACCAGGATGGAGTAGTAGAGGTGCGGCATCCCGGCGTCCTGCTGGAGCTGGCGGTCGATCGTGTCCTCCAGGAGGTGGGTCGCGGCCATGAACGCGCGCCAGGCGCGCTGCTCCTGCGGGGTGAGCCAGCGAGTCGTCATACGCCCAGTGTAGTTTTGCTTAAAACTTGAATCACACCACCGGAGAGGTGGAGCACGCCGATGCCCGTCCCCCACGTCCTGCTGTCCGCCGCCGTCTCCCTCGACGGCTACCTCGACGACACCGGCCCCGACCGCCTCCTCCTCTCCTCCCCGGCCGACTTCGACCGGGTCGACGAGGTACGGGCCTCCGTCGACGCCATCCTCGTCGGCGCCGGGACGATCCGCGCCGACAACCCGCGGCTGCTGGTCAACTCCGCGGAGCGCCGCGCCGCCCGCCGGGCCGCGGGCCAGCCGGAGTACCCCCTCAAGGTCACCGTCAGCGCCTCGGGCGACCTCGACCCGGACGCGCGCTTCTGGCACACGGGCGGCGACAAGGTCCTCTACACGACCGACAAAGGCGCCGCGCGGGTGCCGCGCCTGCCCGCCGACACGACGGTCGTCCCCCTGGGCCCCGACATCGACTGGCGGGCGCTGCTGACGCACCTGCACGACGTGCGCGGGGTGCGGCGCCTCATGGTCGAGGGCGGCGGGACCGTCCACACCCAGCTCCTCCAGCAGGGCCTCGCCGACGAACTCCAGCTCGCCGTCGCCCCGCTCTTCGTCGGCGAACCGACGGCGCCGCGGCTCTTCGGGCCGGGGGCCTACCAGGCGGGCCGACTGCGCCTGTGCGAGACCCGGCCACTCGGCGACACGGTCCTCATGCGGTACGAGCCCACCGCCCCCGGCGCCGGTCCGCTTCCCCACGCCGCCGACCGCCACTGGCTGCGGCTCGCCTGCGAACTGGCGGCGCTGTGCCCACCGTCGGACACCGCCTTCAGCGTGGGCGCGGTGGTCGTCGCGGCGGACGGGACCGAGCTGGCCCGCGGCCACTCGCGGGAGGGCGGCGATCCCGTCGTCCACGCGGAGGAGGCGGCGCTGGCGAAGGTCGACGTGGGGGACGCGCGGCTGGCCGGTGCGACGGTGTACAGCAGCCTGGAGCCCTGCGCCCGGCGGGCCTCGCGGCCTCGGGCCTGTGCGCGGCTGATCCTCGACGCGGGGGTGCGCAGGGTGGTGACGGCGTGGCGGGAGCCGGACACCTTCGTCGCCGGGGCGGATGGGTGTGGGGTGCTGGTGGGGGAGGGGGCGGATGTGGTGGTGCTGCCTGAGCTGGAGGGGATGGCGGTGCGGCCCAATCGGCATTTGGTGGGGTGACGGGGTCTTGCGGGAGCGGGTGTGTGTGCGGCCCGGAGCTGAACGGGGGTGCCGCGGATGCCCGTACCGCTGGGTGGGTCGCGCGCCCGGCGCTGACGGGGTGCCGCTGCGCCCACCCGTGCCGCCCCAGCGGCACGACTGCCCGCAGCTACGACGGCACGACTGCCCGCAGTTACGGCGGAGCCGACGACGAGTCGCAGTCGCCGTACTACGGAAGGGGACGTGTCGGGGGGTGTCCGCCCGCAGTGGTTCGCGCGCAAGACCCCGTCCACCCCACGATGTACAGCCCGCGCGGTTCCGAGGACGGACACCCCCCGGCGCGGCCCCGACCCACCCCCGGCAGACAGCGCTACGCCCGCCACCCACCGGACCAGCCACAGGCCGCCGCAGGCGTGCATCTGGAGCAATCCGGCCTGCACGTCAGCGCGGAGCGGGTCACGCTGCCAGGGAGTGGTCTGCGGAGAGTGCGGAGGTGGTGGGGCGTGAGGTCGATCGGGCGGAGCGTTGCGCTCGGAGTGGTCGTGAGCTGTCTCGCCGGGCTGCTCGGCGGCTGCGGCAGTCTGGACTCCGAGGCCCGCAGCATGGCCCGCGCCCTCCCCCGACGCCGACTTCACCCACCCCGGCATCCTCCTCAGCGAGTCACAGCTCAAGGCCATCCGCAAGAACGTCACCGCGGGCAAACAGCCCTGGCTGAAGGCGTACCTCGACATGCGGGACAGCGAGTACGGCTCGTACCGCCACACCCCCAAGCCCGCCGCCACCGTCGCCTGCCCCACCAACGGCAGACCAGGCCCCGCCTGCCGAGCCGAGCGCCGCGACGCCATCGCCGCCTACACCCAGGCCCTCCTCTTCACCGTCACCGGCAAGCAGCAGCACGCCACCAAGGCCACCGCCATCATGGACGCCTGGTCCGCCAAGCTGAAACGGCACACCGGCGGCAACGCCGCCCTCCAGGCCGCCTGGTCCGGCGCCACCTGGGCCCGCGCCGCGGAGATCATCCGGTACACCCCCGACTCCGGCTGGCCCCAGGACCGCGTACGCCGCTTCGAGGACATGCTCCGCACCGCCCACCTCCCCGAAGTCACCGCCCGCGTCCCCGACTTCAACGGCAACTGGGACCTGGCCATGACCAACGCCGCCCTCGCCATCGCCGTCTTCCTCGACGACCACCAGACCTTCGACGACGCCCTCGCCCGCGCCCGCGAACGCGTCCCCGCCTACTTCTACCTGGCCAAGGACGGCCCCCGCCCCCGCCCCCCGAAGGGCGGCACCATCAACACCCCCGCCGAGATCGACGCGTACTGGTTCCGGCAGAAGACGTACAAGGACGGCCTCACCCAGGAGACCTGCCGTGACTTCCGCCACGTCGGCTACTCCCTCGCCGCCACCGCCCACATCGCCGAGACCGCCTGGCACCAGGGCGTCGACCTCTACGACGAGATCAAGGACCGCCTGACCGCCACCGTCAGCCTCCACGCCCGCGCCCAGCTCCGCCGCACCGCCCCCACCCCCGCCTGGCTCTGCGGCGGCAAGGTGAACCGGAACCTGGGCCCGCACCTGGAGGTCGTCCTCAACCACCTCGACCACCGCCTCGACCACCGTCTCGACGACTCCCACGGCACCGCCGACGCCCGCGAACTAGCCCGCCGTACCCGCCCCGCGGGTACCGACGGCCGCTTCGTCTCCTGGGAGACGCTCACCCACGCGGACAACCCCGGATAAACGCGTGTGCTGAGCCCCCCGCCCATGGCGTACACTGGTTTCACCGACGCGGGGTGGAGCAGCTCGGTAGCTCGCTGGGCTCATAACCCAGAGGTCGCAGGTTCAAATCCTGTCCCCGCTACTGAAGGCTCAGGGCCGGAATCCAGTTCATGGATTCCGGCCCTGAGTGTTTTGCCGTACGGCACGCCACCGCCGCCCACCCCACCCACCCCTCCGTCACAAGACGTGACCACCCGAACGCCCTCCGCATAACAACTGACACACGGTCAGATCCCCAACCCCCGGCCAACCCGCAGCCAACTCGCCCGGTTTTCACCGCTCATCGCCCCGTACGTCCCCCACCGTTAGGTAATGATCAAGCGGAACGGCTTGGAATTCAGCCCCCGGTTCTATTAACGTCCGATAACGCAGCGCGGTCGTCCCAGCCGTCACAAGAGACGGCTCCGTGCGCACGCGCCGAATCCCGCGAGGGAACCGGGGAACCACCACCCTGGGGTGAATCGCGCGTCAACCACCGTAGAAGTACGACTGGTTTACGCGCGTAGGAGACCTTCCTGCTCCGAACCCGTCAGCTAACCCGGTAGGCGAAGAAGGAAGGAAGGAGTACGCCTACGTGGCGTCCAACCGGCCTGGCCCTGACTTCGGCTCCGATCCCGGTTCCGTCGACACCGCCGTCTACGGCGACCCCGCTGTCTACGGCGACCCCGCTGTCCACGTCGACCCCGCTGTCCACGTCGACACCGTCGTCTACGGCGGCGAGCGCACCGACGAGGGCCCCTGGGAGGAGTGGAACCCCACCGCGGACTCCATCCGCCCCGTACGAGGTCGGCACCGCGTCAGCAAGCAGCGCGGCGGCGGACTGGCCCGCAGCTCCACCGTCCTCGGCGTCGGCGTCATAGCCGCCGTCGGCGCGGGCGGCATGGCCACCGCGCAGACGGGCAAGCCGCCGGTCTCCATCTCCATACCCGACCTGCCCTCCGTCGGCTCCCCCTTCTCGGACGACGACTCCGAGGACACCGCCGCCGAGCCCACCGAAGAGGCCGCCACCCCGCTCAGCAGCGTCGGCGTCACCACCACGGACACCGCCCAGGGCACCACCGACGCCGGTGAGGCGCTGCGCGCCCGGATCATGGCGCAGGCCGAGCAGCAGCAGGACCAGGTCGACACCAAGGCGCAGCAGGCCGCCGAGGCCGCCGCCGCGAAGGCCGCCGCCGCAGCCGCCGAGAAGGCGGAGGAGGAGGCCGCGGCCAAGGCCGCCGCCGAGAAGGCCGCCGCGGAGGAAGAGGCCCGCAAGAAGGCCGAGGCCGAGCGGCTCGCCGAGCTGGCCCGGCAGTACACGCTGCCGACCTCCTCGTACACGATCACCTCGACCTACGGTCAGGCCGGTGCGATGTGGTCCTCCGGCTACCACACCGGCCTGGACTTCGCCGCGCCCACCGGCACGCTCATCAAGGCGGTCCACAGCGGCACGATCACACAGGCCGGGTGGGACGGCTCGTACGGCTACAAGACCGTCCTCACCCTCGATGACGGCACCGAGATCTGGTACGCCCACCAGTCGTCGATCAGCGTCAGCGTCGGCCAGAAGGTGACCACGGGTGACGTGATCGGGCGCGTGGGCGCGACGGGCAACGTCACCGGGCCGCACCTGCACCTGGAGATCCACCCGGCCGGGGGCGGCGGGGTCGACCCGCTGGCCTGGCTGCAGAGCAAGGGGCTCACGCCCTGAGGCGTCGCGCCTCCTCACTCCTTCCCTGATCCCCGGCGGTCCTGACGGCAACCCCCCGACGTCAGGGCTGCCGGTTCAGTGTTGGTAGGGATTGTGGACCGGCTGAGCTGGAAGCACTGGGTAGGCCGCGTAGGGCGCCTGCATCGGCACCGGCCGCCACCCGTATCCGTACCCGTACCCGTCGTACCCGTACACCGGCCGCACCGGCGCCGTCATGCGTGCCGCGTGGTCCAGGGCCGGGCGGGCTACGTCCCTGCGGGCCCACAGTTCGTGCAGCAGTTCCCGTTCCCGTACGGCGAAGTCCGCCCCGGCCCGGCCGCGGCGGCCCCGGTGCCGTAGGAACGCGAGGGACGTCGCGTACGCCTCGTACTGCGCCACCGTGCGCGCCGCCGGTTTGCCCAGGTGGTGACCGGCGTACTCGCGGGCCAGGCGGCGGGCCCGCAGCGAGCCGAGCGCGTACGGCTCGGCCGGGGTGAGCCAGCCCGCGGCGGCGTAGGCGGGCAGTTCCTCGCGTACGGTGCGCAGTTCGCGTTGGCGGGTGTAGACGGCCAGCCAGACCAGCAGGCCGAAGACCGGGACCATGAACATGCCGTACACCGCGAAGAAGCCGTACGGGCCGAAGGACGCCGAGCCGTTCCACAGGGCGTGCGTGCCCATCGCGAGCAGCAGGCCCGCCAGCGGGAGCAGGACCCGGCGCACGTGCTGGCGGTCGGCGCTGAGCGCGGCGATGCCGAAGCCGATGCCGGTCAGGACGGTGAACAGGGGGTGCGCGAACGGGGACATGATGATGCGCACGAAGAACGTCGCCGCGGTGACCGACGCGATGCCGCTGCCGCCGGTGAGCTGGTCGGTGCCGAAGGCGGTGCCGAGGTAGAGGATGTTCTCGGTGAAGGCGAAGCCGGTGGCGGTGACACCGGCTATGACGACGCCGTCGACGATGCCGGTGAAGTCCCTCCTGCGGAAGAGGAAGACCAGGAGCACGGCGGCGGCCTTGGCCGACTCCTCGACGACCGGGGCTATCACCGTCGCGCCGAGGGTGTCCGCGCTGGCCGGGTCGGCGGTGGTCGTGGCTATCCAGCGGGTGGCGAAGCTGTTGGCGACGATCGCTATCAGCGCGGCGGCGCAGGCGCCCCAGGCGAACGCGAAGACGAGGTTGCGCCAGGGGCCGGGGGCGACGCGGTCGAGCCAGCGGAAGGCGGCGACGAGGAGGGGGACGGGGAGGACGGCGAGGCCGAGGCCCACCAGGAAGCCGTCGGTGCCGGTCTCCCTGCGGACGAGGGCGAGGATGACGAGGCCGGAGAGGGCGAGGAGCGTGACGAGGGCGCCGTAGCGGACCCAGGTGCGGTGCCACCAGCGGGCGCGGGGGGTGGGGGTGGGGGGCTGTGCTGCGTACGCCGGGTACGGTCCGTACGTTCCGTGTGCTCCGTACGTTCCATGTGTTCCGTACGTTCCGTGGGTGGGGTACGGGGGACTGGTGGCCACGGCATCGACCCTAACGGGGGAGTGGCGCCGTCCGTGGTGGTCAGGCGCCGGGGTGAGGCAGGTCAGTGTGCTGTAGGCGCTGTACGCGGCGGAAGAGCAGGTCGTTCACGACATGTCCCTTGTCCAGTCCCTGGCCCTCGAAACGGGTGAGCGGGCGGTGGGCGGGCCGGGGGGCGTAGCCGCCGTCGGGCTGGGTGTTCTCGAAGGCGGGGTGGGCGGTGAGGACGTCGAGCATCTGCTCGGCGTACGGCTCCCAGTCGGTGGCGCAGTGCACGAGCGCGCCGGGCTTGAGGCGGGTGGCGGCGAGGGTGAGGAAGTCCGGTTGGATCAGGCGCCGCTTGTGGTGCCGCTTCTTGGGCCAGGGGTCGGGGAAGTAGACGCGGAGGGCGTCGAGGGAGTCGGGGGCGAGCATCTCGCGGAGCAGGATGATGGCGTCGCCGTTGCCTACGCGGATGTTCGTGAGGTTGTTGCGGTCGGCGAGGTTGAGGAGGTTGCCCTGGCCGGGGGTGTGGACGTCGACGGCGAGGATGTTGGTGTCGGGGTCGGCGGCGGCCATCTGCGCGGTGGCCTCGCCCATGCCGAAGCCGATCTCCAGGGCTACGGGGTTGGGGGTGCCGAAGAGTGCCTGGAGGTCGATGACCGCGTGGCCGTCGATGTCGAGGCCCCACTTGGGCCACAGGCGCTGTAGGGCCTCGGCCTGGCCGGTGGTGACGCGGCTCCGGCGCGGCTGGAAGCTGCGGATCCGGCGCTCGAAGTGCGAGCCCGCGGGGTCGGCCTTCGGGCCGTCGGGGAAACGCGGCTCGCCCTTCGCCCGGCTGGGGGGTGTGGGGGTGGTGGGGTGGTTGCTCAACGACTCAGACACAGTGCGACCGATTTTACGGCGCGGGGTGCCCGCGGCGGCCCACCCCGCGGTACGGGCATCCGCTGCACCCCCACCAGCGCCGGGCCGCGTATACCGCGTATACCCACCTCCGCACTCACCCCGAGCGCACCCCTACCCCGACCCCAGAACCCCCAGCACCCTCCAAGCCACCGCCCGCCCCATCGGCAGGGACGCCGTCGTCGCCGGAGACGGGACGTTGAGGACGTGGACCGTGTGGGGCGCCTCGTGGAGGAGGAAGTCGTCGGTCGGCGTGCCGTCCCGCAGCCGTGCCGTCCCCGCGGGCGTCAGGTCTGCTGCCCGCACGTCGGGCAGCAGACGGCGCACCGCCTCGGTGAAGGAGCTGAGGTCGGCCCGCGTCGCGTGGGGGCCGACGTGGACCGTGCCGTCGATGCCGCGGGTGAGGTGGACGCCGGGGAGCGGGGACGTGGGGTCCGGCACCGGGTGGACGAGGCCCCGGAGCAGGTCGGGGCGGTTGAGGGTGTAGTACTCGCCCCGGGAGGACACCGTGCGCACGGCGGGGGTGTCGCCCGCCATCCGGGCCACCTCGGCGCCGTGCGGGCCCGCGCAGTTCACCAGTGCCCGGGCGCGCAGCACCGTACCGTCCGCCGTGTGGACCGTGACTCCGAGGGCGGGGCGTCGGTCGATGTGGACGACCTGGGCGCCGTAGCGGATCTCGGCGCCGGAGGCGTCGGCGAGTTGGCGGGTGACGCCGACGACGTCGCAGACGCCGGTCGTGCCGACGTGGATGGCGGCGATGCCGCGCACGGCGGGTTCGTGGTCGGGGATCTGGGCGGCGCCGAGTTCGCGGACCGGGATGCCGTTCTCCCGGCCGCGCTGGACGAGGGCGTGCAGGCGGGGCAGTTCGGCGCGGTCGGTGGCGACGATCAGCTTGCCGGTGACGGCGTGCGGGATGTCGTACTCGGTGCAGAATTTGATCAGTTCGGTGGCGCCCAGGATCGTGTAGCGGGCCAGGGGGGAGCCGGGGCGGTGGTGGATGCCGCTGTGGATCACCCCGGTGGTGGGGGGTGCGGGGGCGGGCCGCTTCTGTTGGTCCAGGACCGTGACCCTGGTGCCGGGGGCCGTGCGGGTGAGGGCGTAGGCGGTGGACATGCCGATCGTGCCGCCGCCGATCACGAGGACGTCGCAGTCATGCCTACGCGTCGGGGCCGCCGCCACCCGCACCACCTCCCACTCAGATAGTGCACTGCGCCACTGACAACGCCTTCAAACCCGGTGGCGGTGGGGTGGCGTTCCTATGCCGGTGCCATGAGGAGGGGGCGGGCGCGTTCGCGGAGTTCGACGACGCGGGGCTCGTCGCCGTAGGGCTCCAGGCGGTGCAGGAGGTCCTTGACGTACTCCGTGGTGCGGGCGGAGGAGATGCGTCCGGCGACCTCGACCGCGCGGACGCCCTGTTCGCAGGCGGCGTCCAGGTTGCCCGACTCCAGTTCGGCGACCGCGGAGACGACCAGGCGCAGGCCGTGGGAGCGGACGAACTCCTCGGTGGGTTTGGAGAGGGCCTGCTCGGTGAAGCGGCGGACCTGGCGGGGTGCCTTGAGGTCGCGGTAGCACTCGGCCGCGTCGGCGGCGAAGCGGTCGTAGGAGTAGAAGCCGAGCCAGGACGGGTCGCTGTCACCGGGGCGGGCGCGCTCCAGCCAGCCCTCGGCGGCCTTGAGGGCGCCACCGGCGGCCTGGGCGTCTCCCGCGCGCGCGTGCGCTCTCGCCTCGACCAGGCGGAAGAAGCTCATGGTGCGGGCGGTGGCCAGGCCGCGGTTGCGTTCCAGGGCGGCCTGGGCGAGGTCCACGCCCTCGTCGCCGAAGCCGCGGTACGTCGCCTGGAGCGACATGGAGGCGAGGACGTAGCCCCCGAGGGGGACGTCGGCGGCGGCGCGCGCGAGGCGCAGGGCCTGGATGTAGTAGCGCTGGGCCGCCTCCTGCTGGCCGGTGTCGAAGGCCATCCAGCCCGCGAGGCGGGTCAGTTCGGCGGAGGCGCCGAACAGGGCCCTGCCGACCTCGTCGGAGTAGGAGCCGAGGAGGAGGGGGGCCGCCTCCACGCGGAGGCACTCGGGGACCATGGACGAACGCCAGTCGCCGCCTCCGTACTTGGAGTCCCAGCGCCTGGCGTCCTCGGCGGCCTCCCGTAGCTTCTGCACGTCGCTGTGGCCGACTTTGAGCGGTGCGCCGGAGCCCTCCGAGGGGTTCGCGTCCCGGGCGACCGAGCTGTCGGCCGGGGTTATGAGCCAGCGGGAGGCGGGTGTCGCGTAGGCGCTGACCGCGAAGGAACCGGCGAGGGACTGCCAGATGCCGCCGGAGCCCGCCCGGCGTCCGGCGAGGTCGAGGCGGTACAGCTCGGTCGCCGACTTGACCGCCTGGCCCACGTCCCTCGGGAAGGCGAGGCCCACTTCGGGCGCCGGGTCCGCGTCCGCCAGGCCGATCTCGTGCAGGGGGACCGGGCGGCCCAGCTTCTGGCCGATGGCGGCGGCGATGAGGTGCGGTGCGGCGCCCTGGGGCACCATGCCCTTCGACACCCAGCGCGCCACCGACGTCTTGTCGTAGCGAAGAGTCAGACCTCGCTGTGCGCCAAGATCGTTGACGCGTCGGGCGAGGCCCGCGTTGCTGATTCCCGCGAGGGCGAGAACGGCGCCGAGTTTTTCGTTCGGCCCGCGTTGCTCCCTGGACATGCGCCACCCCTCGACACAGACGGCTGCCGCGCTGGCATAACCACGCGGCATTCGTAAACCCAGCGTAGTTCGCCGCATCCCATGCGTTAAGAGGCATTGTTCCGGATGGCGGGATTGTGGTCCGCACGGGAGTACGGGCTCTGCACGCACGGTTGCGGTGTGCCCCTGGTGTGTGGCCGTGCGCCTGCGCGTGCGCTCTTCTCCGGCCATCCGGGGAGCGGTTCCATGGCTCTGCGTGGGTCGGCCCGCTGTACTGGATCCAGTGGGCTGGGGGACACCGCCGCCTTCATCCCCGCGGGCGGCGGACGGGTCCGGGGGGCGGTGTCCGCCCTCCGGACCGCGCGCCGTCGGGCGGTGCGCAGAGCATGTACGGAGCGTGCACGGAGGACGGCCTCGCGGCGTGCCGCGATCAGGATTTGGCCGAAAATCGACCCCGTGACACGTGGGTGATCAGCCCTCTCACCAGAGGAATTGAGGGCGCGTTGGAAGTTTTAGGGGAGCGTTTGGGGGCGCATTCGAGTCGCTGTGACGACGGTCGAATTCCGCTGCTTCTTGAGTCAGGCTGTGATCAACTCCTTTGGTTCTGTGCATAGTTCGTTCTTTGTGGCGGACGCTGACGCGCGCGTGGTGTGGTTTGCGCGCCGGGGCGGGCGTGGGTGCGCGGGGCGCACCCCGGGGATCGCAAGCGGCGCCGCCGACCCGCTCCAGCGCGCCCTTCGTGGCAGCATGGGGAACCGGTTCGTACGGTGCACTGGTTGTCCACAGCCTGTGGAGGCGGCGATGCGGTGGTTGGTGGGTTGGAGCAGCACCGCCGCGGGAACGGGCGCGCTCGGTTCGGCGGGCGCCACCGGATACGACGGTGAGACCCTGCACCCGGTCGGCTCCCAACTCCTGTGGGGCGACCCCGATCCGCTGTGGGCGGTCGGTGACTGGCGGCCCGACGAGGTGCGCGTCGTCAAGGCCGACGAGCAGAACCGGATCGCGGTCCTCGGCGTCTGCGGCGCCAGCGACGAGGAGCTGCGGCTCGGGCTGTTCACCGCGCGCGGTGGGGCACTTCGGCATCTGACCGCCTGGCCCGGCAGCTACACCGTCGTCGTCCAGGTGGGTCGGCGGATCACGGTCTGCGGTGACATCGCGGGCGCCCGGCCGGTGTTCTACACCCCGTGGGCGGGCGGCACCGCCTACGCCACCGCCGCGCTGCCGCTGGCCGACCTCATCGAGGCCAACCTCGACTTCGGGCACCTCGCCGCGCTGCTCGCCGCCCCCGACGTACCGGCCGCGGTGCACGACTCCACGCCGTACGACGGCGTACGGCGCATCCCGCCGGGGCACGCGCTGATCCTGCGCACCGGGGCCCGGGAGATCGCCGGGTACGAGCCCGTCGCCTCGCTGGCGGTGGCGGCACCCCCGGCCGACCCCGACCGTGCCGTGGCCGACGTCAGGGACGCGCTCGTCGACGCCGTACGGGCCCGGCTCTCCGCACCCCGGCACGTCCCTGACATCGACCCCGGGCCGGTGCCGGGCATGGGGCCCGCGGAACGGCGTGCCGCGCGCGGGATGCCGGTCCCCGGGATCGGCGCCGACCTGTCCGGCGGGCCCGCGTCGGGGACGCTGGCGCTGCTGGCGGCCGGGCTGCCCGGGATGCCGGGCACCGTCCTCGGGCACGGCACCGGCGCGGGGGAGCGGCTGCTGGCCGTCACCTTCAACGACCTGGCCGTCGGCGGGCGCGAGGCCGAGCTGGAGCGGGCCGGTGCGCTCGCCGCCAACCCCCGGCTGCACCACGTCGTCGTCACCGGCGCCGAGGAGACGCTGCCCTACGCCGACCTGGAAGGCCCGCTGACCGACGAACCCGCCCGCAGCCTGGTGTCGGCCGCCCGGCACCGCGCGCGCCTCGCGGCGGGCAGTGCCGACCACTTCACCGGGTACGGCGCCCGGCAGGTCCTGGACGCCCACCCCGCGCGCCTGGCCGACCTGCTGATGGACCGGCAGCGGCGCCACCTCGTCCGGCCGGTGGCCGCGCTGGCGAAGGCGGACGGCTCGGTGATGGTCCCCGCGCGCGTGTACGCCGCCGCCCGGCGGCTCGCCCGGACGCCGTACCGCGCGGGCCTCGAAGACCTCGCCGAACGGCTGCGGCAGCGCCGCTTCGACGAACCCGGGGGCGCCGTGGCGGCTTCGCTCGCCGCGCTCACCTGGGCCAGACCCGGGCCCGCGGCGCGCTGGCTGACCGGGGAGGCGCTCGCTGAAGTATCGGTTCGCTTGCACGGGGCCACCAGCAGGTCGGGCGTCGGTCCCGGGCAGCGGCCCGGCGACTTCCAGGCGCGCGCCGCGCTCGCCCGGGAGGCCGCCGACCTGCGCGTCCTGGAGCAGGCCGCCGAGATCCGCTCCCAGCGGCTGCACACGCCGTTCCTCGACAACCAGGTCGTCCGCGCCTGCCGCGCCCTCCCGGAGGCGCTGCGCGTGAAGCCGGGGGCACGGGCCGCCATCCTGCGTACGGTCCTGGAGGGCGCCGGGGTCACCGACCTGCCGTCCGGCTGGGGCGTCCCCTCACCGGCACCGGCGGCGGCAGCGGCCCGCGCGGGACTGCGGCTGGCCGTGGAGCCGCTGATGGGGCTGTTCGACACGCCGCTGCTCGCGCAGGCCGGGCTGGTCGAGGCCCGCGTGGTGCGCAAGGCGCTGCGGGGCGCCGTACAGGGGGAGCCGCTGCCCCTGGACGGCCTCGCCGATCTGGTGTCCCTGGAGTTGTGGCTGCACCGCCTGCTCGCCCGCCGCGGCACCTGCTGGACCGGCACCCCCGCACGCGCGCGTGCCGTACCGGCGGGCATCCAGCCCAGGCGCGGGGCGCTCGCCTCCGGAGGGTGAGCCCCGGGTTCTCCCGTAGGGCCTGGGCGCAGGCTCAGGCGCAAGTGAACCTGGAGTCCGCCCAGTTCGCCAGCGTCACCGGGTCGAAGTGGCTGTGCGGCTCCACCACCAGGCGTACGGTCGCGTGGCCGGTGAGGTTCACGTGCACCGGCACCGCCGGATCGCCGCCCTTGACCCTTCCCGACCGCCAGAGCCTCGTGCCGTCGGCGTAGACGGAGAAGTACACCTGGCCGAGCTTCATCGTCATGTCGTCGACGCCCACGAACGCGTCGTACGCGGTGCACGCGCGGTTGAGGTCGATCGTGACTGAGGACTCGCCGTGCACGGTCACCCCGCGCGCGTACTGCTGGTCGGCGATCGACAGGCCGTCGCGCTGCCACACCCAGCTACTCTCCGCGCGCCGCATCTCGGGCTTGGTGCCGTCGCCGGTGGAGTCGTACGCCAGCTCGCTCCACTGGTAGACCGTCGGGGCGGGCGGAGGCGGAGGCGGGGGTGGGGGCGGGGGCGGCGTGGGCGTGGGCGTCGGGGTCGGCGTGGGGGTGGGGGTGGGTGTCGGGGTAGGAGTCGGGGTCGGTGTCGGGGTGGGGCTGGGGGTCGGACGAGGGCTCGGGGTCGGGGTCGGGGCCGCCACCGGCTTGACCGGCGGGAGCGTCGGCTCGGGCCGCGTCGGGGGCGGCGGCGCCGGGGGTTCCGGCTGGGCCGCCGGGGCCGAGGGGGGCGGCGGCTTGGCCACCGGGCGGGCGGGCGGCTCCTCCGCGCCGGTGAGCGCGAGCGCCACCACCGCGACCGCCGCGGCGACCACCCCGGCCGCGATCCCGGCCTTCGCCGGTGCGCCCAGCCCCTCCGAGGCCGCCGCCCCGCCGCCCGCGCCCCCGGACGACCCGCCCGAGGCCGCCGCCGCCCCCGCGGCGCCCGCCGCGCCCGCTCCCGCGCCACCGGCGATGAGCCCGGCCGCCTTGGCGTACCCGGCGGCGCCGAACCAGCCGATGACCGCGACCGGCACGACCGCCGGGATGCCGCTGGCGACCTCCTCGATCTGGCTGGCGGCCAGACGGCACTTGGCGCACTCCTCCAGGTGCTTGCGCAGCCCCCGCTCGGCGCGGGTACGGAGCCTGCCGCGGGCGTAGGTGCCGAGCTGGTCGGCGTACCGGGCGCACGCCTCGTCGTCGGCGAGGGCGGCGCTGACGTGGGCCTGGAGGTACGCCTGCTTGAGGCCCTCGCGGGCCCGGCTGGCGAGCACGCGCGTGCCGTTGGCGTCCAGGCCGAAGAGGGTCGCGACCTCGCTGGGCGACTCGTCCTCGACCTCGGTGTGCCACAGCACCGCCTGCCAGCGCTCCGGCAGCGAGCGGAAGGCCCGCATCGCCATCGACTGCTCGGCCTCGTGCATCGCGCGCACGTCGGCGCCCAGGTCGAGGGTGTCGGTGTCGGACACCTCGGAGGCGCGCGTAGCCTGCGTGGCGAACACCGCGAAGTCGTCGACCAGTTGCTCCCGCCGCGCGGAGTCCGTCCAGTTGGCGGCGGTCCTGCGGACGCTGGTCAGCAGGTACGCGCGTACGGCGTGCTCGGGACCGGAGCCGCCGCGCACCGCCTGGAGCATCCGGGCGAAGACCTCGGCGGTGAGGTCGTCGGCGGTGTGCGCGTCCCGGCAGCAGGTACGGGCGTAGCGGCGCACGGCGTCGGCGTGGCGCCGGTACAGCTCCTCGTACGCCGTGTCGTCGCCGCCGCGCATCCCGGCGATCAGTTCGGCGTCGGACGGCGGCAGCTCCCTGGGCGGCGGCAGGACGCTGCCCTCGCGCCAGTCGCGCTGCTGGGGGACGAGGTTCTCCTCGTCCGGGGTGTTCGGCGGCTCCGCGGCGGGGGGACCCTGTCGCGGGACGTCCGCCCGGCCGCCCTGCTGCGGCACCTGGGGCGTCGCCGGGCCGCGGGCGTCCGCGTCTCCGCCGCCCTCGGCTGATCCGTCCCGTCGCTCACTGTCCATCGCGCGAAGCCCCCGCCGCCTGCCCAGCCCTCAAGAACACCGGGTCAGCGTGCCACACCGGTTTCCGGCCGCGACACGCGCGGATGACCCATCCACTCGTCCGTGGGGACAAACCGCACGGCAGTGCTAGACCTCATCCGTCCGGGGAAGGAACGGACCTTCCCCGGACGGCAGATGAGGCGACGGTGCCCGGTCGCGCCCTCACGCCGGGCGGGACCGCAGCCCCTCCAGCAGGATGTCCAGCAGCCGCGCCGAGGCCGCCGCCTGCTGGGCCGCGTCCGGCAGCGAGGGCGCCGCCGTGGCGATCACCAGCAGGACGTCCGAGACGGACACGTCCGGCCGCAGCTCGCCCGCCGCCCGCGCCCGCTCCACGAGCTGGCCCACGACCTCCAGCAGCGCCGCCGCGCCGGTGTCCTCCGCCAGGGACGCCGCACCCGCCGCGCCCTCGTCGGAGACCAGCCGCAGCTCACCGGAGCCCGGCTGCACCCGCTGCTGCGGCACCCGCGCCGCGTCGAACCCGTCCGCCGCGCCGCCCTCCTCCGCGACCCCGACCCGCAGCACCTGCGGCGGCAGCAGCCGCCCGGCACCGGAGGCCACCGAGGTGCGCAGGAAGCGGGAGAGCGCCGACCACGGTTCGTCCTCCTGCCCGAGCGCCGCACGGGCCTGGTCCGTCAGCCGGGCCGTCTCCTCCTCGGCTATCCGCCGCACCAGGACGTCCTTGCTGGGGAAGCGCCGGTACACCGTGCCCACGCCGACCCTCGCGCGCCGCGCCACGTCCTCCATCGGCGCGCCGTACCCCAGCTCGCCGAAGACCTCGCGCGCCGCGCGCAGTACGTGCTCCAGGTTGCGCTGTGCGTCCACCCGCAGCGGCGCCTGGCGCGGGCCGTCCCCGCGTCCGTTGCCCGCCGCGGTACCGACCGGGCCACCAGGTGCGATGGCAGAAGCGGTAGACCAACGAGAGTCCTGAATGTGCATACGAAATCCCCCGGTAATGACGTCTCCCCCCGGAGACTCCCCGCCATTGGAAGCCGGAGCGCGTGGAACGGGCCTGAACCCCGGGCCCGCCCGTCGCGGACCCGATGGGCGCATCCCCCTACACCCCGTCGACACACGAACATAGTTGAGAGACAGTCAATTCAGAAGGGGCAGGTTCCGCACGGGACGCCCCTCGATCGGAGTACGGGTCGTGTACGCCCGGATTGCACCCCCGCCAGATCCCCGACGCACGCCCTCTGACCTGCACCGCTGCCCCGTACACCGGCAAACCGGCCAGCCCGTGCCCGACGCGGCCTCCAGTCATACGAATCGTCGAGGCTGTGGACAAAGTCGAGCGCCGGGTGCGTCATGGGATGGTGAAGGAACGTGCGCGCATTCTCGTTGTCGGCGGTGGCTACGTCGGGATGTACACGGCCCTGCGCCTCCAGCGCGGGCTCAAGCAGGAACTGCGCCGGGGCGAGGCGGAGATCACCGTCGTCACCCCGGACGCCTACATGACCTACCAGCCGTTCCTGCCGGAGGCCGCCGCCGGGAACATCTCCCCCCGCCATGTCGTCGTCCCCCTGCGCCGCGTCCTCGACCGCTGCGACGTCGTCGTCGGCGAGGTCCGCTCCGTACGCCACGCCGACCGGACGGCCACCCTCACCACCCTCGCCACCGAGGAGGAGGGCACCGGCCCGCGGGAGCTGCCGTACGACGAGATAGTCCTCGCGCCCGGCTCCGTCTCCCGCACGCTGCCCATCCCCGGCCTCGCCGAGCACGCCATCGGCTTCAAGACCGTCGAGGAGGCCATCGGGCTGCGCAACCACGTCATCGAGCAGATGGACATCGCCTCCTCCACGCGCGACCCCGCCGTCCGCGACGCCGCCCTCACCTTCGTCTTCGTCGGCGGCGGCTACGCGGGCGTGGAGGCGCTCGCCGAGCTGGAGGACATGGCCCGCTACGCCGCGCGCTACTACCACAACGTCAAACCCGAGGACATGAAGTGGATCCTCGTCGAGGCGTCCGACCGCATCCTCCCCGAGGTCGGCCCCGAGATGGGCCGCTACACCGTCACCGAACTGCGCCGCCGCAACATCCAGGTCCTCCTCGACACCCGCCTGGAGTCCTGCGCGGACCGCGTCGCCGTCCTCAGCGACGGCCAGCGCTTCCCCACCCGTACGGTCGTGTGGACCGCCGGGGTCAAACCCCACCCGCTCCTCGACGCCACCGACCTGCCCCGCACCGAACGCGGGCGCCTGAGGTGCACCGCCGAGCTGAGCGTCGAAGGGCACGCGCACGCGTGGGCCGCTGGTGACGCCGCCGCCGTCCCCGACGTCACCGCCGCCGACCCCGGCCGCGACTGCGCCCCCAACGCCCAGCACGCCGTCCGCCAGGCCCGCGTCCTGGGCGACAACATCGTCCACAGCCTGCGCGGCGAACCCCTGGAGACGTACGCCCACGCGTACGCCGGTTCCGTCGCCTCCCTCGGCCTCCACAAGGGCGTCGCCCACGTCTACGGCCGCAAGGTGAAGGGCTTCCCCGCGTGGTTCATGCACCGCACCTACCACCTCAGCCGCGTCCCCACCTTCAACCGCAAGGCACGCGTGGCCGCCGAATGGACCCTCTCGGCCCTCTTCAAACGGGAGATCGTCTCCCTCGGCTCACTCGAACACCCCCGAGCGGAGTTCGAACTCGCGGCCGGGGGAAAGCCTCCTAACGACACTCCCGACGACCCGAAGGGGTCGTCCTGACCGGACCCAGGAACTCTGGCGGCCACCCCGGCGTCTGACGGATGTCGGCCCGGTCACCCAGACTGCAAGACTGGTCCACGACTGACAGGGGGACGGACCACCAGCCGCCCCCCGAAACCCACAAGGCTGTTCCCAAGTGCTGCATCTTCCGGGGGTTGTGACACCGTGCGGCGACCGCCGCGCGGCTCCCCAGGGCCCCGGCCGGGTCCGGAGCCGGCCGACGACGACTACACGAGGCAAGGATTCGTGAACTTCACGCGCTGGAGCGCCCGGCTCCCCGGAACGCAGCGCCGCGCCGCAGCGCGGACCGACCACGCGCCCACCCCCGACCACCGGGGGGAAGGCTCCGTACCCGCGGCCCGCGCCGAACGACTCACCGACGAACCCCCGCCCACCCGCGCCGTCGACGAACTCCCGGTACGCCAGGTCCTCGACCGCGTCCCCGCCCTCGTCGCCCTGGTGCACGGCCCCGACCACCGCCTCGCCTACGTCAACGACGCCTACGCCACCGCCTTCGGCACCCGCCCCACCGGCGAACCCGCCCGCGACACCCTCCCCGAACTGAGCGAACTGGGCCTGCTGCCCCTCCTCGACCAGGTCCTGCGCAGCGGCAGACCCCGCACCCTGAAGTCCCGCAAGGCCACCGACGGCCGCTCCTACACCTTCACCTGCACCCCCGTCAGCGAGAACGGCGACGGCGCCGCGGGCGTCGGTGGAGTCGGTGGAGTCCTGGTCTTCGCCACCGACGTCACCGACCACGCCGAGGCCGCCGACCGCCTCAGAACCAGCGAACGCCGCCAGCGCGAGACCGCCGTCACCCTCCAGCGCTCCCTCCTCCCCCAGGAACTGGAGCAGCCCGACGACCTCCGCATCGCCGCCACCTACCAGCCCGGCGGCACCGAAGCCGCCGTCGGCGGCGACTGGTACGACGTCATCACCCTCGGCGGCGGCCGGACCGCCCTCGTCATCGGCGACGTCATGGGCCGCGGCGTCCGCGCCGCCGCCGTCATGGGCCAGCTCCGCACCGCCGTGCGCGCCTACGCCCGCCTCGACCTCCCCCCGCACGAGGTCCTCCAGCTCCTCGACGGCCTCGCCACCGAGATCGACGCCAACCAGATCGCCACCTGCGTCTACGCCGTCCACGACCCCAACGAGGGCCGCCTCGTCTACGCCTCCGCGGGCCACCTGCCCATCCTCGTCCGCGACGAGAACGGCGCCGTCCTGCGCGCCGACGAACCCACCGGCCCACCGCTCGGCACCGGCGGCTGGATGCACTCCTCCGGCTCCATCCCGCTCGCCCCCGGCTCCACCGCCGTCCTCTACACCGACGGCCTCGTCGAACGCCGCGACGCGGACCTCGACCACGGCATCGCCGCCCTGGAGAACGCCCTCGCCGGAGCCATCGGCACCCCCCAGGTCATCTGCGACCGCCTGATGCGCTCCGCGGGCGTCACCGCCGACCACGACGACGACGTCGCCGTCCTCGTCCTCCAGCACCCCGCCCGCACCGGCCCCGACGGCGACCTCTTCCGCAACGCCGCCCTCGACCTCCTCGGCGGCGTCGAGGCCGCCCCACGCGCGCGTGCCTTCGCCTCCGGCGTCCTCACGAGCTGGCGCTTCCCCGCCGAACTCCACGACCTCGGCGTCCTCGCCGCCAGCGAACTCGTCGCCAACAGCCTCCAGCACGGCACCCCACCCATGCGGCTACGGCTGCGACGCACCGACCGCCGCCTGATCGTCGAGGTCACCGACGGCGACGACCACCTCCCCAGGCGCCGCCGCGCCGAACCCGCCGACGAGTCCGGCAGGGGCATCGCCATCGTCGCCACCATCGCCTCCAACTGGGGCTGTCGGCGCACACCAGGCGGCGGAAAGGCGGTGTGGTGCGAATTCGTCCTCCCGCGCGCCACCTAGGCACCTCCCGCATCCGGTGCTAGTAGCAGACCCATGCCAGACGAAACGGGCTTCCAACTCCAGGGCAGCGCCCCCGAGCGCTATGAACACTTCATCGCGCCGATGATGGCGCCGTTCATCGAAACCGTGCTGGACACCGTCGATCTGTACCCCGGCGCCCAGGTCCTCGACCTGGCCTGCGGCACCGGCTTCGTCGCCCGCGCGGCGGCCAACCGCGTCGGGCCCACCGGCCACGTCGCCGCCGCCGACATCAACGAGGGCATGTTGAAGGTCGCCCACGCCAAGGCACCCCACGTCTACCCCGACCTCGAACTCACCCTGGCCCCCGCCGACCAGCTCCCCTACGAGGACGCGTCCTTCGACACCGTGATCTGCCAGCAAGGCGCCCAGTTCTTCCCCGACCTGACCGCCGCCCTCCGCGAGACAGCCCGCGTACTGCGGCCCGACGGCCGCCTCGCCCTCACGGTCTGGGCCCCCGCCGAACGCTCCCCCTACTTCGCCGCGCAGTACGAGGTACTGCGGCGGTACGCCGCACCCGAGGACACCGACGCCTTCCGCGCCGCCTTCTCCCTGACCGCCGACCGCCTCACCAGCGCCCTCACCGACGCGGGCCTGCACGACGCCACCGCCCGCGAGATCACCCGCGACGTCCACACGCCCCCGCTCAAGGAATGGGTCCCCGGCCAGATGGCCTCCGTCCCCTGGACCCGGTCCCTCACCACCACCGGCCAGGACACCATGACCCAGGCCAGCCAGGCCCTGGTCGAACGCCTCACCGACTACGAAGCCCCCGACGGCACCGCCACCCTCCCCTTCACCGCGATCCTGGTCACCGCACTCCGCTGACCCCGCTCGGCCTCAGGGCCGGGGCAGACCCGCACCGCCCCGGCCCGCGGCCGAACCTCCACCGGCCCGCCTCACGCCTCCGCGGACACCGGCTCCACACTCGCCCCACCACGCGTCACGACCCGGCTGCGCACCGCCGACGGCTGGTCCTGCGCCACCGTCAGCCTCCGCCCCAGCCGCAACGCCAGCACCGTGATCCCCAGCGAGAACAACAGGAACGTCACGACATACGGCCCGTGCAGCGCGGCCCCCATCGGCCCGCCCACCGCCGGACCCACCGCCAGCGCCAACTGCTTCACCAGGGCGAACGCGGAGTTGTACTGCCCCGCCATCCCCGTCGGCGCGAGATCCGCCACCAACGGCGCCACGGTCGGCGACAGCAACGCCTCCCCCAGCCCGAACAGCGCGTACGTCGACACGAACGCCGCCGTCGCCATCTCCTGACTGCCGTGCCCGAGCCCCGCGTACCCGGCGACCAGCCACGCCACGGCCCAGATCAGCCCCACGACCGCGATCACCCGCGACCGCTTCCGCCGCTCCACGAACCGCAGCACGGCGAACTGTGCCACCACGATCACCGCGGTGTTCGCCGCCAGCGCCGTCCCCAGCGCGGACGTCGATATCCCCGCCGCCTCGACGCCGTACGCGCTCAGCCCCGACTCGAACTGCCCGTAGCAGGCGAAGAACATCACGAAGCCCAGCACACACAACTGCACCATGGCCCGGTTGCCCAACAACTGCTTCCAGCTCCCGCGCGCCGACAGCGCGGGCGCCTCACCGACCCGCGGCGCCCGCGGCATCCGCACCGTCGCCATCACGACCACCAGCAGCAGGAACATCGCCGCCTCGATCGCGAACAGCAGGGTGAAGGAGGAGACCCGGGTCGCGTCGACGAGATGACCGCCTATGAGCCCACCTACCCCGAGCCCGAGGTTTTGCAGAAAGAACTGCGTCGCGAACGCCCGCGACCGGGTCTCCGACGCCGAGCACTCCACGATCATCGTCGCCAGCGCGGGCTGCATCACGGCCTGCCCCGCCCCCAGCAGCGCCGCGGACAGCAGCACGCTGACCGCGCTCCCCGCCAGCCCCAGGCTCAGCGCTCCGACAGCGGCGGTGAGCAGGGCGCCGAGCAGCACCGGCAGCGGGCCGCGCCGGACGATCGCCCGCCCGGCGAACGGCAGCACGATCAGCGCGGCCACGGCGAACACGGCGAGCACGGAACCCGCCGTCATGGCACCCAGCCCCCGGACCTGCGCCACATAGACGTACAGATAGGGGACGGTGAAGCCGAGCCCGAACGCGCTGAGCGCGTTGCCCACGTGGATCCGGCGCATCGCCGCGCCCATCGCCCTGGTCACGTTCACCTCACTCACTCGGTCAGACCTGAAGACTGAACACTGAAGACTTAGAACCTAAAGTTCGAAGCTAAAGACTACACATCGAAGGAGTTAGAGGCAAACGAGTCGTGTCATACTGCGGTGATGGGCGACACCTCCAACCTCCCCGAGCCGACGCTCGAAGAGCAGATCGCCGCGTACCAGCGCGAGTTCCAGGACCTCGACCCCCAGGTCGAGAAGATCGTCTCGGCGCTCTCCCGTCTGAACCGCCGCATGAACGTCGCCTACGGCCGCCAGACCGCCGAACTCGGCATCAGCAACACGGACTGGGAAGTCCTCAAGGCCCTCGTCCTCTCCGGCGCCCCGTACCGCATGGGCCCCAGCGACCTCGCCAAGCGCCTCGGTCTGACCCCCGCCGCCATGACCCACCGCATCGACCGCATGGTGACCGAGGGTCTGGTCACCAGGGAGCGGGACGAGAACAACCGGGTCCGGGTCATCGTCGAGCTGACCCCCGTCGGCCGTGAGAAGTGGCTGGCGGCCATGCGCCTGGCGACGGTCTTCGAGGAGGACCTCCTCCAGGACCTCACCCCCACCGAGCGCACCCTCCTCGGCGAGGTCCTCACCAGACTGCTGCGCCGGGTGGAGGACGCCCAGCCGGACGCGGGCGGCCGTCTCAGCGACCTGGACTAGCCCGGATCGGGTCCCTCCAAAAGATCTTGACAAGGGTCGCTTGACACGCCCCCACCCGATCCGTAGAGTTCTTCGGGTTGCCGCGGGGCCGTAACGGTTCTGCGACAGCACCTCCCGCCGCGACAGCGGCAACCCAAACCATCAGCACGATCTCCCTGCGGGGTTGATTTCGGCGTGCCCGAATTCAATTCCGATAGGGGCTCGGCGGCCCGATTGGGAATCGCCGGGAGAATCCGCTAAGGTTTGAGACGTCGGAACGGCCCAACAGCCGGGAAGACAAACCCCGCTGACTGGGGGTCAGGCCGAGAAAAGGATCTGATAGAGTCGGAAACGCAAGACCGAAGGGAAGCGCCCGGAGGAAAGCCCGAGAGGGTGAGTACAAAGGAAGCGACCGTTCCTTGAGAACTCAACAGCGTGCCAAAAGTCAACGCCAGATATGTTGATACCCCGTCTCCGACTCGTATGAGTTGGGGCGAGGTTCCTTTGAAGATAAACACAGCGAGGACGCTGTGTGCGAGAGGATCATTCCTCCTCTTGCACCGCTCTCGTGGTGTTGCACCCGATTACGGGTAAACATTCACGGAGAGTTTGATCCTGGCTCAGGACGAACGCTGGCGGCGTGCTTAACACATGCAAGTCGAACGATGAAGCCCTTCGGGGTGGATTAGTGGCGAACGGGTGAGTAACACGTGGGCAATCTGCCCTTCACTCTGGGACAAGCCCTGGAAACGGGGTCTAATACCGGATACGACCATCTTGGGCATCTTTGATGGTGGAAAGCTCCGGCGGTGAAGGATGAGCCCGCGGCCTATCAGCTTGTTGGTGAGGTAACGGCTCACCAAGGCGACGACGGGTAGCCGACCTGAGAGGGCGACCGGCCACACTGGGACTGAGACACGGCCCAGACTCCTACGGGAGGCAGCAGTGGGGAATATTGCACAATGGGCGAAAGCCTGATGCAGCGACGCCGCGTGAGGGATGACGGCCTTCGGGTTGTAAACCTCTTTCAGCAGGGAAGAAGCGAAAGTGACGGTACCTGCAGAAGAAGCGCCGGCTAACTACGTGCCAGCAGCCGCGGTAATACGTAGGGCGCAAGCGTTGTCCGGAATTATTGGGCGTAAAGAGCTCGTAGGCGGCTTGTCACGTCGATTGTGAAAGCTCGGGGCTTAACTCCGAGTCTGCAGTCGATACGGGCTGGCTAGAGTGTGGTAGGGGAGATCGGAATTCCTGGTGTAGCGGTGAAATGCGCAGATATCAGGAGGAACACCGGTGGCGAAGGCGGATCTCTGGGCCATTACTGACGCTGAGGAGCGAAAGCGTGGGGAGCGAACAGGATTAGATACCCTGGTAGTCCACGCCGTAAACGGTGGGAACTAGGTGTTGGCGACATTCCACGTCGTCGGTGCCGCAGCTAACGCATTAAGTTCCCCGCCTGGGGAGTACGGCCGCAAGGCTAAAACTCAAAGGAATTGACGGGGGCCCGCACAAGCGGCGGAGCATGTGGCTTAATTCGACGCAACGCGAAGAACCTTACCAAGGCTTGACATACACCGGAAAACTCTGGAGACAGGGTCCCCCTTGTGGTCGGTGTACAGGTGGTGCATGGCTGTCGTCAGCTCGTGTCGTGAGATGTTGGGTTAAGTCCCGCAACGAGCGCAACCCTTGTTCTGTGTTGCCAGCATGTCCTTCGGGATGATGGGGACTCACAGGAGACCGCCGGGGTCAACTCGGAGGAAGGTGGGGACGACGTCAAGTCATCATGCCCCTTATGTCTTGGGCTGCACACGTGCTACAATGGCCGGTACAATGAGCTGCGATACCGTGAGGTGGAGCGAATCTCAAAAAGCCGGTCTCAGTTCGGATTGGGGTCTGCAACTCGACCCCATGAAGTCGGAGTCGCTAGTAATCGCAGATCAGCATTGCTGCGGTGAATACGTTCCCGGGCCTTGTACACACCGCCCGTCACGTCACGAAAGTCGGTAACACCCGAAGCCGGTGGCCCAACCCCCTTGCGGGGAGGGAGCTGTCGAAGGTGGGACTGGCGATTGGGACGAAGTCGTAACAAGGTAGCCGTACCGGAAGGTGCGGCTGGATCACCTCCTTTCTAAGGAGCACATAGCCGACTGCAAGCGTATGTCTTGCACGGTTGCTCATGGGTGGAACGTTGACTACTCGGCACACTTGACCGTCTTCTCCTGCTAGTACGGCTCTTCGGGGCATGGAACGTGGAGGGAAGGGGCGAGGGTGTCGGGCACGCTGTTGGGTGTCTGAGGGAATGAACTTCTCTCAGTGCCGGTCCCGGTGAAGCATCGCGGTTGTGGTGTGTGACGGGTGGCTGGTCGTTGTTTGAGAACTGCACAGTGGACGCGAGCATCTGTGGCCAAGTTTTTAAGGGCGCACGGTGGATGCCTTGGCACCAGGAACCGATGAAGGACGTGGGAGGCCGCGATAGTCCCCGGGGAGTCGTCAACCAGGCTTTGATCCGGGGGTTTCCGAATGGGGAAACCCGGCAGTCGTCATGGGCTGTCACCAGCTGCTGAACACATAGGCAGTGTGGAGGGAACGCGGGGAAGTGAAACATCTCAGTACCCGCAGGAAGAGAAAACAACCGTGATTCCGGGAGTAGTGGCGAGCGAAACTGGATGAGGCTAAACCGTATGTGTGTGAGACCCGGCAGGGGTTGCGCATACGGGGTTGTGGGATCGCACTTGATCAGTCTGCCGGCTGGTCGGCGAGTCAGAAACCGTTGATGTAGGCGAAGGACATGCGAAAGGTCCGGCGTAGAGGGTAAGACCCCCGTAGTCGAAACATTAGCGGCTTGCTTGTGCGACACCCAAGTAGCACGGGGCCCGAGAAATCCCGTGTGAATCTGGCGGGACCACCCGCTAAGCCTAAATATTCCCTGGTGACCGATAGCGGATAGTACCGTGAGGGAATGGTGAAAAGTACCCCGGGAGGGGAGTGAAATAGTACCTGAAACCGTGTGCCTACAAGCCGTGGGAGCGTCGGAGTGGAGCTTGCTTCACTCTCGTGACTGCGTGCCTTTTGAAGAATGAGCCTGCGAGTTTGCGGTGTGTTGCGAGGTTAACCCGTGTGGGGAAGCCGTAGCGAAAGCGAGTCCGAATAGGGCGATTCAGTAGCGCGCTCAAGACCCGAAGCGGAGTGATCTAGCCATGGGCAGGTTGAAGCGGAGGTAAGACTTCGTGGAGGACCGAACCCACCAGGGTTGAAAACCTGGGGGATGACCTGTGGTTAGGGGTGAAAGGCCAATCAAACTCCGTGATAGCTGGTTCTCCCCGAAATGCATTTAGGTGCAGCGTCGTGTGTTTCTTGCCGGAGGTAGAGCACTGGATAGGCGATGGGCCCTACCGGGTTACTGACCTTAGCCAAACTCCGAATGCCGGTAAGTGAGAGCGCGGCAGTGAGACTGTGGGGGATAAGCTCCATGGTCGAGAGGGAAACAGCCCAGAGCATCGACTAAGGCCCCTAAGCGTACGCTAAGTGGGAAAGGATGTGGAGTCGCAGAGACAACCAGGAGGTTGGCTTAGAAGCAGCCACCCTTGAAAGAGTGCGTAATAGCTCACTGGTCTAGTGATTCCGCGCCGACAATGTAGCGGGGCTCAAGCGTACCGCCGAAGTCGTGTCATTGCAGCATGAGGGCTAACGCCCGCTGTGATGGGTAGGGGAGCGTCGTTTGCCGGGTGAAGCAGCCGTGGAAGCGAGTTGTGGACGGTTGACGAGTGAGAATGCAGGCATGAGTAGCGATTCACACGTGAGAAACGTGTGCGCCGATTGACTAAGGGTTCCTGGGTCAAGCTGATCTGCCCAGGGTAAGTCGGGACCTAAGGCGAGGCCGACAGGCGTAGTCGATGGATAACCGGTTGATATTCCGGTACCCGCTGTGAAGCGTCAAACATCGAGCATCGTGATGCTAAGGCCGTGAAGCCGCCCGGTTTCAGCTTTGCTGTTTCTGGGAGTGGTGGAGCCGCTGAACCAAGCGGTTAGTAGGTGAGTGATGGGGTGACGCAGGAAGGTAGTCCATCCCGGGCGGTGGTTGTCCCGGGGTAAGGGTGTAGGACGGTGTGTAGGTAAATCCGCACACCACGTGTCTGAGACCTGATGCCGAGCCGATTGTGGCGAAGTGGATGATCCTATGCTGTCGAGAAAAGCCTCTAGCGAGTTTCATGGCGGCCCGTACCCTAAACCGACTCAGGTGGTCAGGTAGAGAATACCGAGGCGTTCGGGTGAACTATGGTTAAGGAACTCGGCAAAATGCCCCCGTAACTTCGGGAGAAGGGGGGCCATTTCTGGTGAGGGGACTTGCTTCCTGAGCTGGGGGTGGCCGCAGAGACCAGCGAGAAGCGACTGTTTACTAAAAACACAGGTCCGTGCGAAGCCGTAAGGCGATGTATACGGACTGACGCCTGCCCGGTGCTGGAACGTTAAGGGGACCGGTTAGCTCCATTTCGGTGGGGCGAAGCTGAGAACTTAAGCGCCAGTAAACGGCGGTGGTAACTATAACCATCCTAAGGTAGCGAAATTCCTTGTCGGGTAAGTTCCGACCTGCACGAATGGCGTAACGACTTCTCGACTGTCTCAACCATAGGCCCGGTGAAATTGCACTACGAGTAAAGATGCTCGTTTCGCGCAGCAGGACGGAAAGACCCCGGGACCTTTACTACAGTTTGATATTGGTGTTCGGTTCGGCTTGTGTAGGATAGCTGGGAGACTTTGAAGCAGCCACGCCAGTGGTTGTGGAGTCGTCGTTGAAATACCAGTCTGGTCGTGCTGGATGTCTAACCTGGGTCCGTGATCCGGATCAGGGACAGTGTCTGATGGGTAGTTTAACTGGGGCGGTTGCCTCCTAAAGGGTAACGGAGGCGCCCAAAGGTTCCCTCAGCCTGGTTGGTAATCAGGTGTTGAGTGTAAGTGCACAAGGGAGCTTGACTGTGAGACCGACGGGTCGAGCAGGGACGAAAGTCGGGACTAGTGATCCGGCGGTGGCTTGTGGAAGCGCCGTCGCTCAACGGATAAAAGGTACCCCGGGGATAACAGGCTGATCTTCCCCAAGAGTCCATATCGACGGGATGGTTTGGCACCTCGATGTCGGCTCGTCGCATCCTGGGGCTGGAGTCGGTCCCAAGGGTTGGGCTGTTCGCCCATTAAAGCGGTACGCGAGCTGGGTTTAGAACGTCGTGAGACAGTTCGGTCCCTATCCGCTGTGCGCGTAGGAGTCTTGAGAAGGGCTGTCCCTAGTACGAGAGGACCGGGACGGACGAACCTCTGGTGTGCCAGTTGTTCTGCCAAGGGCATGGCTGGTTGGCTACGTTCGGGAGGGATAACCGCTGAAAGCATCTAAGCGGGAAGCCTGCTTCGAGATGAGGACTCCCACCCACTTGATGGGGTAAGGCTCCCAGTAGACGACTGGGTTGATAGGCCGGATCTGGAAGCACGGTAACGTGTGGAGGTGACCGGTACTAATAGGCCGAGGGCTTGTCCTCAGTTGCTCGCGTCCACTGTGTTGGTTCTGAAACCACGAACGGCCCCACGTTTGTTACAGGCGTGGTGTGGCTGACAGTTTCATAGTGTTTCGGTGGTTATAGCGTGAGGGAAACGCCCGGTTACATTCCGAACCCGGAAGCTAAGCCTTACAGCGCCGATGGTACTGCAGGGGGGACCCTGTGGGAGAGTAGGACGCCGCCGAACAATTATTCAGGGAAAGCCCCGCATCTTCGGATGCGGGGCTTTCTGCGTTTTCAGTGGCTGTCGCGGCTTGAGGCGTTGCGGGATCCCGTCGCGCACCTCGCCTTCATGGAGACGTACATGGGGAGGCGTTGTTCCAGGCCGTGGGCTTTATCGGAAGGCTGACAGGTCGTCGTGGGGCCAGCGGGAGCGGGACTGTTCCTGGGAGCGGAGGAGGGCCTGGGTGGGGAGGCCCTGGTCTGGGCCGGAGGACAGGAGGGTGGGCAGGGTGGGGAGGGGGGCCACGGCCGCGATGTCGTCCAGGACGAGGGTGAATGGTGGGTCGAGCCGACCGGAGGATGACCGTGCGGCCATGCGCCGGCCGTGCTCGACCACGCTGGAGACGAGGGCCGTCAGGAAGGGCATGGCGCCGGGGTTCGTCCTGGGGTCCTCGATGGATTCACCGACCACATAGAGCGTGCCCCCTTCGTTGACGAAGGAATCCAGGGCGAGCGCATCAGTTCGGTTTGGGGTGCAGGATTCGCGGATGTTGACCGTGGAGAGGGCGGACAGGGCACGCGTCGTCAGTTCGTGGGCCACGTCCCGGCGTTCCGGGTGGGAGGTGAGCGCGGCTTCCAGTTCGCCCGCGGCGCCGGGGGCGGCCTTGGGGTGGGTGCGCAGGACCCGTACCGCTTCCTGGATCTGGGTGCCCTGAGCCCAGCGGTGGACGTGGCGGATGGTGCGGTTGTCCAGGGCGGCGGCGTGGAGGTAGCTGCGGAGGAGGGTCTCCGCGGTGTCGGCCAGGGTCTGGTCGAGCTTCGCGGTGGGGCGGACGGGGGCGAGGAGGGCGGTGGCCCGCTCCTTGGCCGTGGCCTTGTCCTCGCAGCCCGCCGTGGGGGACCAGTGGAGGCGGGCCGGGGTGTCGCAGCGGTGGGTGGGGTCGTAGAGGTGGACTGGGCCCAGTTTGGCTCGGGCGTCCTTGGTCTCCTGCCAGAG
Organism: Streptomyces flavalbus; assembly: GCF_042674625.1. Classification (NCBI taxonomy): domain Bacteria; kingdom Bacillati; phylum Actinomycetota; class Actinomycetes; order Kitasatosporales; family Streptomycetaceae; genus Streptomyces; species Streptomyces flavalbus. The sequence continues at coordinate 3,812,002 of NZ_JBHTEB010000001.1, read as the reverse complement.
GGCCGGGTTCGAGGTGACGACGAGGGCGGGGCCGTCGGCATCCGTGATGGTGTGGGTGGCGATGGTCTGGCGGGCTTCCCTGGGGGCGTAGTGCACTCCCGGTGCGGGGTGGTGTGGTTCCCAGCCGGTGGTGGGCTGTGCGGGTGGTGTCGGTGGTGTGGGCGGTGTGGGTGCCGGTTCTGGGGTGGTGGGGTGGGGGATCGCCGCCGTCTGGGGTTCCGTTCGGGGGGACGGGACCTCGTTGGGTTGCTGCGGCGGTGGGGCCGGGGGCAGTTTGCGTCTGGCTCGGACCGCGCGCCAGCGGGCCACCGTACTCATGGTGAACATGGTGAGGACGAACAGGACCATGAGCTGGCCGATGAACAGGCCCCAGAAGAGGCCGTAGCCGGAGAGCTGGGTGGGTGGGGTGTCGGGCCAGGCGGCGGGGATGTCGTGCGGTTCGGTGATGAGGGCGCGCAGGGCCAGCGGGGTGCGGGTGAAGGTGACGCCGTCCGGCCAGGCGCCGTGGGCGAACCAGGCGGCCAGGCCGGTCGCGGACCAGGCCAGCAGGGTCATGCCCAGGAGGAAACCGAGTATGCCGATCAGCAGGCCGTCCGGGATGCCGCCCTGTGCAGCCCGCCGTTGCCCCTGGTGGTCGTCCGGTCGCACGCCTCCCCCTCCGGATGTGGTGCTGGTGCTTGCTTTACGCCACCGTCGATTCCGAGTCGCCGAGGTGTTGTTCCACGAAGGCCGCGGCCCGTTCCTCGGCTTCCAGCTCGGCGGCGCGCAGGGCGTCGTCGTCGAGGAGGTCCGCGGAGGACTCCGTCATCGCGCGGTCGGTGAAGACGAGGGGACGTTCCGTCTCGGTGACCAGGTGTTTGACGACCTGGACGTTGCCGTTGACGTCCCAGACGGCGATGCCGGGGGTGAGGGACGGGATGATCTCCACGGCCCAGCGGGGCAGGCCGAGGACGCGGCCGGTGGCGCGGGCCTCGTCGGCCTTCTGGGCGTAGATGGTGCGGGTGGACGCCATCTTCAGGATCGCCGCCGCTTCCCTCGCCGCCGCGCCGTCGACGACGTCGGAGAGGTGGTGGACGACCGCGACGAAGGACAGGCCGAGGCGGCGGCCGAACTTCAGCAGGCGCTGGAAGAGCTGGGCGACGAACGGGCTGTTGATGATGTGCCAGGCTTCCTCGACCAGGAAGATGCGCTTCTTGCGGTCGGGGCGGATCCAGGTGTGCTCCAGCCACACGCCGACGATCGCCATGAGGATGGGCATGGCGATGGAGTTGCGGTCGATGTGGGACAGGTCGAAGACGATCAGCGGCGCGTCCAGGTCGATGCCGACCGTGGTGGGGCCGTCGAACATGCCGCGCAGGTCACCATCGACGAGGCGGTCCAGGACGAGGGCGACGTCCAGGCCCCAGGCGCGTACGTCGTCTATGGCGACGTTCATCGACTCGGCGGACTCCGGCTCGGGGTGCCGTAGCTGTTCGACGATGTCGGAGAGGACCGGCTGGCGTTCGACGATTGTCTCGTTGACGTAGGCGTGGGCGACCTTGAGGGCGAAGCCGGAGCGTTCGTCGAGGCCGTGGCCCATCGCCACCTCGATGATCGTGCGCAGGAGGGCGAGCTGGCCGGTGGTGGTGATGGCCGGGTCGAGGGGGTTGAGGCGGATGCCGTGGTCGAGGGCGGCCATCGGGTCCAGGCGGATGGGAGTTATCCCCAGCTCCTGGGCGATGAGGTTCCACTCGCCGACGCCGTCCTCGCCCTGGGCGTCCAGGACGACGACCTGGCGGTCGCGGAAGCGGAGCTGGCGCAGGACGTAGGTCTTCTCCAGCGCGGACTTGCCGTTGCCGGACTCGCCGAGGACCAGCCAGTGCGGGGCCGGGAGCTGTTGGCCGTAGAGCTGGAAGGGGTCGTAGATGTAGCCCTTGCCGGAGTACACCTCGCGGCCGATGATGACGCCTGAGTCGCCGAGGCCGGGGGCGGCGGTGGGGAGGTAGACCGCCTGGGCCTGGCCGGTGGAGGTGCGGACCGGTGGGCGGGTGGTCTCGACCTTGCCGAAGAGGAAGGACGTGAAGGCGTCCGTGACGACGGACAGCGGGTCCCGCATCAGCGCATCAGCCCCTACCTTCGGATTCCGGTGGCGAACGGGAGAGTGTTGACGAAGGCGCGGTGGTGCTCTCGGTCGCACCATTCGAGCTTCAGGTACGACTTGCCCGCTGACGCCCTTATCGTCCGCTTGTCGCGGGCGAGGGCCTCGGGGGTGCGGGAGGAGACGGTGATGTAGCCGACCAGGTTGACGCCCGCGGCGCCGCTGGCGAGGTCCTCGCCGCGCTGGTCGAGGCGGTGGTGGGCGGCGATGTCGCGCGGGTCGACGGTGCGGTTCATCTTGGCGGCGCGGGACGCCTCGGCCTCGTCGTTGGTCTTCTCGGTGAGCATCCGCTCGATGGCGATCTCGGTGGGTTCGAGGTCCATGGTGACGGCGACGGTGCGGATGACGTCCGGGGTGTGGACGAGGAGCGGGGCGAGGAAGTTCACGCCGACGGGGGTCAGCGGCCATTCCTTCACCCACGCGGTGGCGTGGCACCAGGGGGCGCGGGTGGACGACTCGCGGGTCTTTGCCTGGAGGTAGGTGGGCTCCATGGCGTCCAGCTCGGCGGGCCAGGCGTTGCGCTTCGTCATCGCCTGGATGTGGTCGATGGGGTGGTCCGGGTCGTACATGGAGTGGATGAGGGAGGCGAGGCGGCCCTGGCCGAGCGGCTGGCGGACGCGGATGTCGGCCTCCTGGAGGCGGGAGCAGATGTCGGTCAGCTCGCGCGCCATGACGATGGCGAGGCCCGCGTCCCGGTCGACCTTGCCGCCGTGGGTGCGGGCGGCGCGCGCCATGGCCTGGGCCTCGGCGGCGAGGTCGCGGGTGTAGTGCATACAGGCGACGAGGTAGGCGCGGTGCTGCTCGCTGCTCGTCGACACCATCGACTGGAGCTGGTCGTACGACTGCTGGAGCCAGGCCGGGGCGCGTTCGTCGCCGCGGACGGCGACGTCCTTGGCGTGGGCGTCGGGGTCGGCGGGGAGGGTCCGGGCGAGCATCTGGAGGCGGGTGACGAAGCCGTCGCCGTTGGCCACGTGCTTGAGGAGGGTGCCGAAGCGGTCGACGAGGGCTTCCTGGTCCTCGCTGTCGCGCAGGCCGACGCCGGGGCCCTCGATCTCGATGGCGGCGGTGACGGTCTTGCGGTCGGCGTGCAGCAGTACGGCGATCTCGTCGGGGCCGAAGGGGGCGGCGAGCCAACTGATGCGGCCGATGCCCGGGGGCGGGCCGACCTCGACCTCGCGGCCGTCGAGGCGGGTGCCCGCCTCGATGACGCCGGAGCGGTAGGCGGCGCCGCGGCGGACGGTGCGCTTGTAGCTGCGGTTGATCTCGAACCACTTGTAGAACGTGCGCTGCTTGTACGGCACGTAGACCGCGGCGAGGGCGACCAGCGGGAAGCCCATCAGCAGGACGATCCTCAGGGAGAGGACCGGGACGAGGAGCCCGCACATCATGCCGAGGAACGCGCCCAGGATGATCAGCGCGATCTCGCCGGTCTCGCGGTTGCGGCCGATGATCGCGTTCGGCCGGGCGCGGCCGATCAGATATGTACGGCGGGGCGTGACCGGGTGGGACACATGGGCCGCGTGGGAATCAGCCGTCAACGCCCTTCACCTCCCGTGCGGTTGGTACTGCTGTTGCGGGTGTTGCTGGCGTGCGGGGTGTTGACCGCGCTGGCGGGGCTCGCGGAGCGCGGGGCGGGTGCGGCGGAGGGGACAGTTCCGCCGCCACCGGGCGAGGTGCGGGAGCTGTGGGCGGCGACGCCGCCGGAGGCGGGGTTGGCCGGGCGGGGGCTGCTGGACTGCTGGCCGCCGCCGTTGCTGTCGGCTCGGGAGCTGTGGGTCTTGATGCCCTGGGCGACGAGGGTCGCCGGGGAGCTGATGACGGCGGCGGCCTTGCCTTCGGCGCCCTGCATGATGCGGTTGGAGCGGGAGTGGGCGATCTCGTCGCCGAAGCCGGGGACGAAGCGGTAGATCATCGCCGAGGCGAAGATGGCGAGCAGGATGATCGCCAGGCCGGAGACGACGGCGGAGAAGGCGTCGGGGCCGTCGTCGGCGGAGAGGGCTCCGGCGAGGCCGAGGACGATGACGATGACCGGCTTGACCAGGATGACGGCGATCATGATGCCCGCCCAGCGGCGGACGTGGCCCCACAGGTTCTTGTCGACGAGGCCCGCGTAGACGACGGTGCCGAGGAGGGCGCCGACGTAGAGCAGGGCGGCGCGGATGACCAGCTCCAGCCAGAGGACGCCGGCGGCGAGGATGGAGACCAGGGAGACGACCATCAGCATGATGGGGCCGCCGCCGATGTTCTCGCCCTTGGCGAGGGCGCCGGAGAAGTTGCCGAAGAAGGTGTCCGTCTGCTCGCCGGTGGTCTTGGCGAGGACCTCGGAGACGCCGTCCGTCGCCGATACGACGGTGTAGAGGACGAGGGGGGTGAAGGCGGAGGCGAGGACGGTGAGCCAGAGGAAGCCGACGGCTTCGCCGATGGCGGTGGTGAGGGGGACGCCGCGGACGGCTCGCTTGGCTACGGCGAGGAGCCAGAGGAGGAGGGTGAGGATCGTGGAGGCGGCGAAGACGACGGCGTACTGCTGGAGGAACCTGGGGTTGGTGAAGTCGACGTTCGCCGTCTCGTTGACGGCCTCGCTGAGTTTGTCGATGGTCCAGGAGGCGGCGTCGGCACAGCCCTTGGCTAGGGAGGAGAGGGGGTCGAGGGTGCCGTTGAGGTCGGGGGTGTCGGACTTGTTCTGGGCACCGGTGCCGCGTTCGCAGTAGTCCTTGGCGGGGCCTCGGATGAGATCGCAGGGGTCGTTGCTCGGGGTGGGCGTGGGCGTGGGGGCGGCGACGGCGCGGGTGGCCAGTAGCACCGCGGCGGTCTGTACGGTGGCGACAGCGGTCGTGATTTTGAGGATCCGGTGGTTAGCGCGCATAGGTGAACCCTCCGTACTCCTCGACGGCCTTCGTCATGTCGTCGGCGGTGGAGGCCCGTTGGTCGCGACCGACCGGTACCGGCCCGTCCTTCTGCTGGAAGTCGGTGACTTTCCAGTCGTCAGCGGTCCAGGCCAGCTGGTAGGTGGTGGTGTACCAGCTCTCCGAGACCGGGTTGGTCGAGTTCTCGCCGGACAGGCCGAAGAGAGAGGTGTACCAGACCTCGACCGTGGCCTTGTCGTTGCTGAACGCAGTGACCTTCGTGCCCACCGGGATGACCCGGGAGACGAAGGACTGCCCCTTCGGTGCGGCGCCGTTCTTGTCGAGACCGATGTTGGTCAGGAACTCCTCGCTGGAGTACGCGCGGTCCAGGTCGGCCTGGCGGGCGGCGGCGACGTCGGGGGCGTAGACGGTGGTGACGATCTCCTGCCGCCTGGCCTTGTCGAACATCTCGGCCGACCCCAGTGCCACCGAGTAGTTCGCCGCCGCGCTCTCTGCCCCCTGCTCCGTCTGGGCGTAGCCGCTTGGGATGCCGTTCGAGGTTGTCTGGACCGGTTGGTCGCCCGTGGGCGCCGTGGGGGCGATCTGGGCGCCTGCCGTGCCGTTCTTCTCGGGGGGTGCTGAATCGTCTCCTCCGCGGTTCGCGAAGGCGATGGCGGCGATGAGGAGGACGATGACGCCGACGACCGTCACCAGGCCGCGGGAGGAGGAGCGACCGCCGCGGCGGGCGCCGCCGTAGATGTCGCCGGAGGTGCCCGGGAGGTGGGTACGGGTCTGGCCCGAGCCGCCGTAGTCGCCGGAGGCCCCGTGTTCGTCCCCGAGACTCATGCCGTGAACGCCCCCTCGACGTCGTGCGGAAACATCTCGTACCGGAACGCGTAGGAGTACGACGGTAGCCGTGCTGGTGGCCGCGCGGGCGCGGTGTGGTGACTCGACATCAGGGAGACGCAACCTCAGCCGGTGGGCACGACGGGCGGGCGGGTGGATGGAGGGGGAGAGGGAAGGGGACCGGGCGTGCCCGGGCCGGGTTACACGGCCATGCCGTACACGATGGTGAAGAGCGTGCCGAGGGAGCCGATGATGAAGACGCCGGTGAGTCCGGCGATGATCAGGCCCTTGCCCTGCTCCGCGCTGAACGTGTCGCGGAGCGCGGTCGCCCCGATGCGCTGTTTGGCGGCGCCCCAGATGGCGATGCCGAGGCAGATGAGGATGGCGACCGCCATCACCACCTCGATCATCACCTTGGCCTCGGTGCCCAGGCTGCCGAAGGGGCCCCAGTCCGGAGCGATCCCGCCGATGATGGTGTTGATGTCTCCCTTATCGGCCGCAAAGAGCATGTAAGTCACCGCCCCTGTTGGGTAGTTCCGCAGTCCCCTGCGGTGCGCAGAGGTCAGACTCATTCTCGCCGACATTGTCGCCGTCGTATGTCGACTTGGCGTCATTGGTTGGCGGGTTTCGTACGAAAACCTCGTATGGTCACTCTGTGTATCACGGCCTGTCACGCCGGGCAACGAAGTGGGTGCGGAACCTGTGGTGTGGTTCCGTCGTTGAGTCACTTTTGCACTTTGCGCACGTTTCTGACGTCCGCTCACCGTGCGGGCGGGGTTTGCCCGCTCGCACGCCTCGGAGGAGAGTGTCCCACTGGATCGGCGGGCTCGTGCGTTCGGGCGAAGGGGCATTGAACGGGCGCCGGATGGGGGAGGGTTGAGGCGTGCGGAAATGGTGGGTGGCCGGTGGGATCGCGCTCGGCGCGGGGCTGAGCTTCGTCATGCTGCTCGTCATCGGGGTGTACGTGGTCGCCGGGAACCTCGTGAACGGGGCGGGCGGGGCCGGTAAGTCGTTGGCCAAGGGTGCGGTGCCCGCCGCGTACCAGGGCCTCGTGCAGAAGTGGGGGAACCTCTGTTCGGCCATCAATCCCGCGCTGCTCGCCGCCCAGCTCTACCAGGAGAGCGGGTTCAATCCGCGGGCGCAGAGCCAGGCCGCCGCGCAGGGCATAGCGCAGTTCATCCCGGGCACCTGGGCCACCCACGGCATCGACGGCGACGGGGACGGCGACCGGGACGTCTGGGACCCGAATGACGCGATTCCGTCGGCCGCGTCCTACGACTGCACGCTCGCCAAGTACGTCAGGGACGTGCCCGGGGACCAGACGAAGAACATGCTCGCCGCCTACAACGCGGGGGCGTACGCGGTCATCAAGTACGGGGGCGTGCCGCCGTACCGGGAGACGCAGAACTACGTGAAGGTCATCACCGATCTTGAGGTCAGCTTCGCCGCGCCCGTGGGGCGGGTCGATCCGTCCGAGCAGGCCGCCGCGGCCATTCACTACGCGCAGAAGAAGCTCGGCACGCCCTATCTGTGGGGCGGCAACGGCACCGCTGACCAGGGCGGACGGTTCGACTGCTCGGGGCTGACCAAGGCGGCGTACGAGAGTGTGGGGATCGAGCTGCCGCGGGTCGCCAACGACCAGTACAACGCCGGGCCGCATCCCTCGCGGGAGGAGCTGCTGCCCGGGGACCTGGTGTTCTTCTCCGACGACCTGACGGATTCGCGGGCCATTCGGCACGTGGGGATCTATGTGGGTGGCGGGTACATGATCGACGCGCCCCGGCCCGGTGCGGTGATCCGGTTCGACCCGGTCGACACCCCGGACTACTTCGGCGCCACCCGGGTCACCGAAGATGGCGCGAAAGCGTTGCCCTCGGCGATCTGAGAAGGTGTCCGAAACGGGCTGAACCGAGCGTGAGGCACACCCCTGAGCTGCGGTGATGAGTCTCTCTTCGATAACGTCTGAGTGATCATTCAGTGGAATGTGGAACGTACTGAGGGGAGCCGTGCGTTCCTGTACGGGGGCACCACGACAACGTGCCGTACGAAGACGAAGGGGCCGCTGTACTCATGGCTGGACTCGCGCAATCCGGGTCGAACCCCGACGTCGAATTGCTCTACGACATCAATGGCCTGGCCAAGGACGCTCCGCACTGGTTCGACCAGGTGATGGAGTTCGTCGGTGAGTTCGGGCTGCTGTTCGCCATGGTGCTGCTGGTGCTCGGGTGCTGGTGGCGCGTCCGGCGGCGGGCCGCGAGCGGCGAGGAGGCCGCGGTCTCCGTCGCCGCCCTCGCCTGGGCACCGCTCGCCGCCGCGATAGCCGTCCTCGTCAACGTGCCGATCCGCGGGTTCGTGGAGCGGCCCCGGCCCTTCCGCACCCACCAGGACCTCGAAGTGCTGGTCGCGGGGAAGACCGACTACTCGTTCGTGAGCGACCACGCCACCATCACCATGGCCCTGGCCGTCGCGCTGTTCGTCGCCAACCGGCGCTTCGGGCTCGTCGGGCTCGGGCTGGCGCTGGCTGAGGGCTTCTGCCGGGTCTACATGGGCGTGCACTACCCGACCGACGTCGTGGGCGGGTTCGCGCTGGGGACCGCGGTCGCGCTGCTGCTGTCGCCCGTCGCCATGGCGCTGCTGACGCCGGTCACCCGGGCCATGGAGCGCTCGGGGCGGGCCGGGTGGCTCATCCGCCGGGGAGCCGGGGGAGCCGGGGGAACGGGCGGAGCTGACGGCCAGGGTGCCGGTGCGGGGGTCACTGGGGCTCGGGGGGAGCGGGCGGCCGGGGTGGCTGGGGGGACGGCTGAGGAGCGGGATCTCGCCGCGTGAGGTGAGGTGTGACCTCAGGGGTCATCCGGCTTCGGGTGTGGTTTCGGGGGTCGTCCGGCCTCCGGGGTGGTCTGGCCTCCGGGGTGGTCTGGCCTCCGGGGTGGTCTGGCCTCGGGTGTCGTCTGGCCTCAGGTGTCACAGGGACTGCGGGTGGGTGAAGAAGCCCGTGGGGTCGTACGTGCGCTTCAGTTTCGTCAGGCGGGGGGCCGCCTCGCCGTAGTACGCCTCGCGCCAGTTCTCCAGGGTCGGGTCCGTGTAGTTCTGGTACGCCGACCCTGACGCGTACGGGCGCATCGCGGTGTGCGCCTCCGACAGCCAGGTCTGGGCCGCCGTGCCGGACGTGCCGGGCTGCCAGGCCGCGATGTACTGGGCCAGCATCCGGGAGCCGCGGTGGACGAACGCCGTCGCCGTGGGGGAGACCCGGTTGACCGCGCCGCCGAGGGCCGTGAGCGCGACGCTGCCCTTGCCGCCCCGGGCCGCGGTGATCCGCGCCAGCAGGGTCTGGACCCCCTCGGCGGGTATCGCGCGGTCGAAGAAGTCCGAGCGTGCCGCGTACGTCTCGCGCGCCAGCGCCCCCTCCGGGGAGCGGCCGGGCGTGCTGCCGGGGAGGTGGCACTCGGCGTCGCTGCCGAACGACGCGCAGCCCGCGTACACCTCCATCGACTCCCGGTACGAGCGCCGCTTCAGCACCACGTTGGCGGCGGAGGCGCCTATGCGGTCGGCCAGGCGGTCCACCGCGTTCTGGAGTTCGCCGTAGGTGCCGAGGGAGAAGGCCGTGACGGAGACCGTCGGGGAGCCGCCCTCGGTGTTGTTGAGGTTGACGGCCGACCAGATCTCGTCCGGCTGGTCCGGGCCCCACTCCTGCCAGGCCCCCAGCACCGCCGCCGCCCGCGACCAGGGCCAGCTCAGGTACGCCGACACGCCCTGCGGCGCCGGATGGGTGCGGAAGTGCAGTTCCGTGACGACGCCGAAGGTGCCGTTGCCCGCGCCGCGCAGCGCCCAGAACAGGTCGGGGTGCTCGGTGGCGTCCGCGGTGAGCTGCTCGCCGTCGGCGGTGACCAGGGTGGCGCGGGTGAGGCTGTCGCAGGTCAGGCCGTAGGCGCGGGAGACCACGCCGTGGCCGCCGCCCAGCGTCAGCCCGGAGATGCCGACCGTGGGGCAGGAGCCCGCGGGGATCGTGGCGCCCGTCGCGGCGAGGGCGCGGTAGACGTCGATCAGCTTGGCGCCCGCGCCCACCACGGCGGTGGTGCCGGAGGCGCGGACGTCGTCGAGCTGGGACACGTCGATCACCAGGCGGCCGTTTCCGGACGACCAGCCCGCGTAGGAGTGGCCGCCGCCCCGGATCGCCACGCGGAGGTCGTGGGCGCGGGCGTAGGACAGCGCCGTACGGATGTCCTCGGCGTGGTCGGCGTAGACGACCGCGGCGGGGGTGAGGGTGTCGAAGCGGGTGTTGTAGAGCTGGCGGGCCGTGGGCCAGTCCTGGTCGGCCGGGCGGATCAGGGGGCCGTCCAGGTTTTCGGCCAGGGCGGACCAGGTGGTGGGGGCGGGGGAGCGGGGCGTCGCTATCGGTGTTCTTGGGGGTGCGGGGTGCGGGGTGGTCTCCGGGGTGGGGTGAGGCGTGGGGCTGCAACTCGTCGATGCCGTGACTACCGCGGCTGCCGTGCCGCCGACGAAGGTGCGGCGTTCCATGTGGCCCCCCTGTCCCCTGTGGGCTGCGACGCGTTTCGGTTCAGTGTGCGGGGTGACCCTGCCCCCGTCTGCCCTCTGGGGCGGGGCGGGGTCGTGTAGCGTCCTCGGAGGTGCCCCTTTTGGCGGTGAATGGGGAGATGTGTGTGGTGGTGGAGCCTGGTCTGTCACCCTGTCGTGAGCCTCCTGGAATCTCTGCGTGTTCTTGCCGTGAGCATTCCGTGACCTAACCGCACCGACCGCAGGGGTTCACCCTCCGTTCACTTACGGCCATAGGCGGCTTCACCTGATCTGCCTAATTTCGGCCTTACCTGATGACGGACACGCCCGGGTACGGCGGGTCCGGCTCACTCAAGACTCCGCACGCCGCCGTTCAGGTCGGCGGCTCCTGGAAGGAACTCCCGAAAGTGAAGCTTCAGCGCAAGAACCGGCGGGCCCTCACCCTCGGTGCTCTCGCCGTCTCCGGCGCCCTGGCCCTCACGGCGTGCGGCTCGGACGACACGAGCGAGGGCGACGGCGGCAAGGCCAGCACGACCGCCGCCGCCGGTGACATCAAGTGCGACGACGCCTCGGGGCAGCTCCAGGCTTCCGGCTCCTCCGCGCAGAAGAACGCGATCGACGCCTGGATCAAGCAGTACGCCGCCGCCTGTAAGGGTGTGCAGCTCAACTACAACCCCACCGGTTCGGGTGCGGGCATCACCGCCTTCCTCCAGGGTCAGACCGCGTTCGCCGGTTCCGACTCGGCGCTGAAGCCGGAAGAGGTCGAGGAGTCCAAGAAGGTCTGCACCGACGGCCAGGCCATCGACCTGCCGATGGTCGGCGGTCCGATCGCGGTCGGCTTCAACGTCCCCGGCGTGGACAAGCTGGTGCTGGACGCGCCCACCCTGGCGCAGATCTTCGACAGCAAGATCACCAACTGGAACGACGAGGCGATCAAGAAGCTCAACCCCGACGCCGAGCTTCCCGACCTGAAGATCCAGGCGTACCACCGCTCCGACGAGTCCGGCACCACGGACAACTTCACCAAGTACCTCCAGGCCGCCGCCCCGGACGACTGGAAGTACGAGCCCGCCAAGACGTGGGAGGCCAAGGGCGGTCAGTCCGCGCAGGGCTCCTCCGGCCTGGCCCAGCAGGTCAAGCAGACCTCCGGCGCCATCTCGTACTTCGAGCTGTCGTACGCCGCTGACGGCATCAACACCGTCAGCGTGAAGACCGAGGCCGCCGAGCCGGTCGACGCCACCGTCGAGAACGCCACCGCGGCCATCGGCGCCGCCGAGGTCGTCGGCACCGGCAAGGACCTCGCGCTGAAGCTGGACTACACGCCGTCCGCCGACGGTGCCTACCCGCTGGTCCTCGTCACGTACGAGATCGTCTGCGACAAGGGCAACAAGGCCGACACGCTGCCCGCCACCAAGTCCTTCCTCAACTACATCGCCTCCGAGGGCGGTCAGGAGCTGCTCGCCGAGGCGGGCTACGCCCCGATCCCCGACGAGATCATCACCAAGGTCCGCGAGACCATCTCGGGCCTGAGCTGACCTGAGTGTGCGGCCCGCCTCCCACCGGAGCGGGCCGCACCGTCCGGTGCACCGCCGCCAGGAGCCGCCGCCGACCGGTAGCGGCTCCGCTTCTGGGCCGTCGTCGACGCTGCGACGGCTCCGCAGACCGGAGAATTCTGATGGACATATCGACACAGAGCACTGCTCCTCCCCCCACCCCACAGCCTTCCCCGACCGAGCGGAAGCGCGCCGCCCGCGGCGCCACCCGCCTCGGTGACCGGGTCTTCCTCGGCCTCTCGCGCGGCTCGGGCATCTTCCTGCTGGTGATCATGGCGGCCATCGCCCTGTTCCTCAGCCTGCGTGCCGCCAACGCGATCAGTAAGGACGAGGGCAACTTCTTCACCACCTTCGAGTGGAACCCCACCGGCGACCCGCCGGTCTTCGGCATCGCCGTCCTCGCCTTCGGCACGGTCGTCTCGTCGGTCATCGCGATGGCCCTCGCCGTCCCGGTCGCCGTCGGCATCGCGCTGTTCATCACGCACTACGCGCCGCGCAAGCTCGCCGGTCCCATCGCGTACGTGATCGACCTGCTCGCCGCCGTGCCGTCCATCGTCTACGGCCTCTGGGGCATTCTCGTCCTGGTGCCGAACCTGGAGGGCCTGTACGGCTGGCTCGACGACTACCTCGGCTGGACCGGCATCCTGGACTGGAGCGGAGGCGCCCCGCGGTCGCTGTTCACCGTCGGCATCCTGCTCGCGATCATGATCCTGCCGATCATCACCAACGTGAGCCGCGAGGTGTTCAAGCAGGTCCCGCAGATGCACGAGGAGGCCGCGCTGGCCCTCGGTGCCACGCGGTGGGAGGTCATCCGGATGAGCGTGCTGCCCTTCGGGCGCTCCGGTGTCATCTCCGCCTCGATGCTCGGCCTCGGCCGCGCCCTCGGTGAGACCATGGCCGTCGCCATGGTGCTGTCGCCGAGCTTCGACATCAACGCCAGCCTGCTCGACCCGGGCGGCGGCACGTTCGCGCAGAACATCGCGAGCAAGTTCAACGAGGCCACCGAGAACGGCCGGGACGCGCTCATCGCGTCCGGTCTGGTGCTGTTCGTGATCACCCTGCTCGTCAACGGTACGGCCCGGCTGATCATCGCCCGCCGCAAGGAATTCTCGGGGGCCAACGCATGAGCCACGCATCCGTCTCCACGTCCGGCAAGCGGCCGAGCGGGCTGCACGGCGCCCGGCTGCCCAAGTGGTTCCCGTGGGCCGCCGCCGCCGGGTCCGTGGCCCTCGGCCTCGGCATCAGCGCCGCGGCCGGGCTGGGCAGCAGCATCCAGTGGGCGTTGATCGCCGCGGTGCTCTTCGTCCTCGGGACGTTCGTCATCGCCGCGCGCGTCGAGGGCCGCCGTCAGGCCAAGGACCGCGTCGCCACCAGCGCGATCTGGGTGGCGTTCATCATCGCCGTGATTCCGCTGGCGTCGCTCGTGTACGAGACCGTCAAGCGGGGTGTGAAGGTTCTTGACGGGTACTTCCTGACGCACTCGATGGGGCTGATCTCCGACACCGAGCCCGGTGGCGGTATCTACCACGCCATGCTGGGCACGCTGGAGCAGGTCGGGCTCGCGACGCTGATCTCCGTGCCGATCGGGGTGCTGACCGCGATCTACCTCGTGGAGTACGGGCGGGGGAAGCTCGCCAAGGCGGTCACCTTCTTCGTGGACGTCATGACCGGTATTCCGTCGATCGTCGCCGGTCTGTTCATTCTGAGTTTGTGGATCATCATTCTCGACATGGGGTACTCCGGGTTCGCCGGGTCCATGGCGCTGACGATCCTGATGCTGCCGGTGGTCGTGCGGTCCACCGAGGAGATGCTCAAGCTCGTGCCGAACGAGCTGCGGGAGGCGTCGCTGGCGCTGGGTGTGCCGAAGTGGCGGACCATCCTGAAGGTCGTCGTACCGACGTCGATCGGTGGCATCACCACCGGTGTGATGCTCGCCATCGCGCGTATCGCCGGTGAGACGGCTCCTGTGCTGCTGCTGGTGTGGGTGACGAACTTCATCAACACCAACCCGTTCTCCGATCCGCAGGGTTCGCTGCCGGTCTACATCTACCTGCAGTTCGCCAACAGCGGTGGTTCCGGTGCGGCGTACGACCGTGCCTGGGCGGCGGCACTGACGCTCATCGCCTTCATCATGATCCTCAACCTGGCGGCTCGCGGTATCGCCCGCTGGAAGGCGCCGAAGACCGGTCGCTGACGCGGCCATCAGCGACCAGACTCCCCCCTGTGTGAAAGAAGCAGTGATTCAAATGGCCAAGCGCATTGATGTCAGCGGCCTGAACGCCTACTACGGGTCCTTCCTCGCCATCGAGGACATCTCGATGACCGTCGAGCCGCGGTCCGTGACCGCCTTCATCGGGCCGTCCGGGTGCGGCAAGTCCACCTTCCTGCGGACCCTGAACCGGATGCACGAGGTGACTCCGGGCGGGCGCGTCGAGGGCAAGGTCATGCTCGACGACGAGAACCTGTACGGCGCCGGGATCGACCCCGTCGCGGTGCGGCGTGAGGTCGGCATGGTGTTCCAGCGGCCGAACCCGTTCCCCACGATGTCGGTGTACGACAACGTGGCGGCCGGGCTGAAGCTGAACGGGTCGTACCGGAAGGCCGAGCTGGACGACGTCGTGGAGAAGTCGCTCCGGGGCGCGAACCTCTGGAACGAGGTGAAGGACCGGCTGAACAAGCCCGGGTCCGGGCTGTCGGGTGGTCAGCAGCAGCGGCTGTGCATCGCTCGGGCGATCGCCGTGGAGCCGAAGGTGCTGCTCATGGACGAGCCGTGCTCGGCCCTCGACCCGATCTCTACGCTGGCGATCGAGGACCTGATCGGTGAGCTGAAGGAGCGGTTCACGATCGTGATCGTGACGCACAACATGCAGCAGGCGGCTCGGGTGTCCGACCGGACGGCGTTCTTCAACCTGGCGGCCGTGGGGCAGCCGGGGAAGCTGATCGAGATCGACGACACGGAGCGGATCTTCTCCAACCCGTCGGTGCAGGCGACGGAGGACTACATCTCCGGGCGCTTCGGCTGATCCGGGGGTTCGTTCTCCCTTCTCCCCCTATACCCCTCGCGGTGCTGCATGGCGGTGCCACCGTGAGGACGCAAAGGACCCGTCCCCTGGCTCCCGGGGGGCGGGTCCGCCTCGTTCTGGGCTGGGCTGGGCTGGGCTGGCTTCGCTGTCTGCCGGGGGGTGGGTCGGGGCCGTGTCGGGGGGTGTCCGTCCTCGGAACCGCGCGCCCTGTCGGGTGCCTGGTGAACGGCGTTCCGCGCGCGAACCACTGCGGGCGGACACCCCCCGACACGGCCCCTTCCGTCGTACGGCGACTGCACGCCGTCGGCACCTCGTTCAGCGCCGGGCTGCGTGGCCCACCCTCGGGAGTCGAGGTGGCAGCGGTTACAGGAAAGCCAGGTATACGACGCCGTAGGCGCACGCCGCTACGATCGCCGCCGCTGGCATCGTGATGAACCAGCCGAGGACGATGTTCTTGGCGACACCCCACCGCACGGCGTTGATGCGCTTCGTCGCGCCGACGCCCATGATCGCGGAGGTGATGACGTGGGTCGTCGAGATCGGCGCCTTGAAGAGGAACGCCGTGGTGAACATGATCGACGCGCCGGTCGTCTCCGCGGCGAAGCCCTGCGGCGGGTCCAGCTCGATGATCTTGCGGCCCAGCGTGCGCATGATGCGCCAGCCGCCCGCGTACGTGCCCAGCGAGAGCATGACCGCGCAGGCGACCTTGACCCAGACCGGGATCGGGTCGCCGTAGTCCTCGACGTCGGCGATGACCAGGGCCATGACGACGATGCCCATCGTCTTCTGGGCGTCCTGGAGGCCGTGGCCGAGGGCCATGCCCGCCGCCGACACCGTCTGGGCGATGCGGAAGCCGCGCTTGGCCTTGTGCGGGTTGGTGCGGCGGAAGATCCACATGATGGCCGTCATCACCAGGTAGCCGACGAGGAGGCCGACGACCGGGGAGATGAACATGGGGATGACGATCTTCTCCAGCACGCCGTGCCAGTAGACCTGCGTGCCGCCCGCCAGGGCCGCGCCCACCATGCCGCCGAACAGCGCGTGCGAGGACGAGGACGGCAGGCCGAAGTACCAGGTGATCAGGTTCCAGGTGATCGCGCCGGTGAGGGCGGCGAAGAGGATGCCCATGCCCGTGGAGCCCTCGGGCGTCTCGATCAGGCCCTCGCTGACCGTCTTCGCCACCCCGCTGCCGAGGAAGGCGCCCGCGAGGTTCATCACCGCGGCCATGGCCAGGGCGGCCCTCGGCGTGAGGGCGCGGGTCGAGACGGACGTGGCGATCGCGTTCGCCGAGTCGTGGAAACCGTTGGTGTACGTGAAGAACAGCGCGACCATGATGGTCACGACCAGGGCGAAGGTGTCCATGGACGGGTCAGGACTCCTTGACGGCGATGGTCTCCACCGTGTTCGCCACGTGTTCGAAGGCGTCGGCGGCCTCTTCGAGGACGTCGACGATCTGCTTGAGCTTGAGGACCTCGATGGCGTCGTACTTGCCGTTGAAGAGGTGGGCGAGGAGCTTGCGGTGGATCTGGTCGGCCTGGTTCTCCAGGCGGTTGACCTCGATCCAGTACTCGGTCAGGTTGTCCATCGTGCGGAGGTTGGGCATCGCCTCGGCGGTCAGCTCCGCCGCGCGGGCCAGCACCTCGATCTGCTGCTCGACGCCCTTGGGCAGTTCCTCGACGTTGTAGAGGACGACCAGGTCGACGGCCTCCTCCATGAAGTCCATGATGTCGTCGAGGGACGAGGCGAGGGAGTAGATGTCCTCGCGGTCGAAGGGCGTGATGAAGGAGGAGTTCAACTGGTGGAAGATCGCGTGCGTGGCGTCGTCGCCTGCGTGTTCCGCGGCCCGCATACGCTCTGCGATCTCGGCTCGGGCAGACATGTCCGCCCCGAGCAGTTCCATCAGGAGCTTCGAGCCCGTGACGATGTTGTCCGCGGAGGCGGCGAACATGTCGTAGAAGCTCGTCTCCCGGGGGGTCAGACGAAAGCGCACGTGGGGTCCTCTAGGTGCTTCGGTTCCGGTCAGGCTGATGCTAGGCGCAACATTCGGCCACGGCTAACGGGCCGTCCTCCAGTGTCGCCCATAAAGCAGACTTGTCGGCACGGGGGCGGTGAGGTGAATCCGGTCCCGGTTGCGGCCACAGGGTCCATACCCAGGAAAGTTCGTTACGATATACCCGGTTGGGGTATGCGCATGGAGGCGTTATGACGACCACCGAGACCGGTGCGGGCGAGGCGATCGAGGTCGTTACCGATCACGACCGGGGCGTTCACGGGTACCACAAGCAGAAGGACGAGCACCTGAAGCGGCTGCGCCGGATCGAGGGGCAGATCCGGGGGCTGCAGAGGATGGTCGACGAGGACGTCTACTGCATCGACATACTGACGCAGGTGTCCGCGTCCACCAAGGCCCTGCAGTCCTTCGCCCTGCAACTGCTGGAGGAGCACCTTCGGCACTGTGTCGCCGACGCCGCCGTCAAGGGCGGGGGCGAGATCGACGCCAAGGTGGAGGAGGCGACCAAGGCCATCGCCCGGCTGTTGCGGACCTGAGGGGAGAGGGGTGCGTGCGGGGCTCAGCGGGTCTTTTCGCGTTCCTCCGCGACCCTGAGGACCTCGTCGATGCTCTCCAGGCTCAGGCGGTCCTCCGCGGCTGAGGCCGCGATGATCAGCTCTCCGCACAGTTCGATCTCGGCGAGTGCCACGTGGTCCTGTACTGCCGTACCGCCGACCGGAGCCACGCGCATCACCTCTTCTCTGCCGTCACCGACTTCCTAGAGTAGGGAGTGGCCTACACAACGCGCATGGCACGGACGGGCTAGTTCTCGCCCTACGGGTGGGCGGTTGTGGGGTCAGCCTTCGGTCAGTCTTCGGCGATTCTGCCTGCGTAGATGTCCTTTTTGGGGGGCAGCCGCACGTTCGCCGGGGTGCCGAAGTCGTAGAGCAGGGTGGTGGAGGCGACGGACACGGGGGACTGTTCCCGGCCGTTGACGAAGCTGAAGCGGTGCCTCAGCTTGCGGATGCGGCCCTTGTCGTCCAGGTAGGCGTCGAAGGGGACCTGTGCCGAGGCGAAGCCCTTCGCCGCCGCGGTGAGGGAGGGCCTGGTGGTGGGTGAGGCCGCCTGGGCCGCCTTGGTGAGGTCCGCCGTGCCGCGGTAGTGGTGGAGTCTCGTGCCGTCGTCGCCGCTGGTCGCGCCTACGTACGTCGCCTGCTCCGCGCCGCGGAGCACCTCGGCCGCCGTGTACGGGTCCGTCGCGCCGCCCGTCACCAGGTTGCCGTCCGAGATCGTGGCCGTGTCGATCCGCACCCACTTGTCGGACGGGACGCCCGCGCCGCGGTTCTTCATGAACAGCGCGCCCGGCGAGAGCAGCTCGGTGATGGGGTGGTCGGCGGTGCGGCCCGCGGGGTCCTGGGGGAGCCGGACCTTCAGTCGGCCGCGCTGGCGGGTGAAGTCGTAGACGCCCGTGCCGCTGATCGTGACCCTGGTGCCGCCCGTCGCCATCTCCATCGACGTACGGGTGCGGGAGCTGCCCGCCTCGCGGAGGATGTCCGCGGCGTGGTGGAGGGTCTCCAGGGGGGTGGTCGCGGCCTGGGCGCTCTCCGCGGCGGCGCCGCCCGAGCAGGCGGTCGCCGTGGTCCACAGGCCCGCCATCAGGGCGGCCACGACCACGGTTCCGTCCGCCCTGCCGTGCTGCCGCTGCCGTTCCGCCATCGTCGTCCAACCCCCAGCCGGTACGTCCGTCACGGGCCCGTCGTTCCCGTTAACGACGGGTCACTGGGGCCGTCACGCGTGTGTGGGGGTGCGGCGGGAGGCTCGGGGAGGCATACGTGGTGTTCACCCGGCGTGGGTAGCGTTCCGGTGTGACGCAGCAGGACCAGTCCATGACCACGCAGGAGCCGTCCGGGCACCGTACGACCACCATTGAGCAGGGGCCTTTCTGTGTGGCCCGGTGCTCGTGCGGGTGGCGGGGGCCCGCGCGCCGGGCGCGGAGCCTGGCGCGGCGGGACGCGGAGGGGCATGTTCCGCTTGGGGGGGAGTGAGGCCTTTTAGGGGGTGCTCGGGGTGCTCCGGGTGTTCAGGGACGTCAGCAGGTCGTCCAGGAGGGTGCGGTCGCGGGGCTGGGTGAGGCGGGTGCGGGCCTCCTCCAGGGGGAGCCAGAGGATGCGGTCCACCTCGTGGGATGGCGTGAAAGTGCCGGTGCGCGCCTCGGCCGCCCAGTAGCGGACCTCCTTGGGGTGGCCGTCCACCAGGTAGTGGTGGGTGGCCAGTTCGCGGCCCGGGGTCGCGTCGTAGCCCGTCTCCTCCGCCACCTCCCGCAGGGCCGCGGGGAGGTGGTCCTCCTCCGGTTTGAGCTTGCCCTTCGGGTGTGACCAGTCGTCGTACTTCGGCCTGTGGACCAGGCAGATCTCCAGTTCGGCGGGGTGCAGGGGGGAGTGGCGCCAGAGGACGCAGCCTGCCGCCTGGAGGGGGGATGAGGGTTGTGGAGTGGGGGTGGGGGTGGGTTGTGGAGTGGTGGTGGGGGTGGGGGTGGGTTGTGGAGTGGGGGGATCTGGGGGGCTTGTCATGGGGTGGTGACCCTTTGTTTTTGCCATGACTGTTGGAACGCGAACCTCGCCGCCTCTACCTCGTGGCGCTGGTCCGCGTGCAGGACACCCAGAGCGTATGCCGTCGCGGGGGCGATGCGGGGGGTGCGGGCCGCCGACGCTGCCGCCGCCGAGGCCTCCGCGGCGTCGCGGTGGCGGTTGAGGGCCTGGCCCGCCGCGAGCAGCCGGACGTTCACGGTGGCCTCGGCGCCCTCGATGACCTCGCGGGCGTAGCGGTGCAGGCGCAGCAGGAGGCGGACCTGGTGCCAGGGGGCGTCCTGGGCGTGCGGGGCCGGGTCCGGGGAGAGGCCGTGGACGAGGGCCGTCGCGTTGTACGGGTGGCCCGCCGTGAGCAGGGGGAGCGCGGCGACCGCGTCCGTCAGGCGTTCCTCGGCCGCCGCCGCCAGGGGGTGGAGGTCGGCGGTGGTGGCGCTCGGGGTGAGCGGGACCTCGCTGGCCAGGACGGCGACCTTGTCGGCGACGGCGTGGAAGCGGGAGGAGCCGAGGGCCTGGAGGGCGGCGGAGTGGGCGCGGGTGCGGGCGAGGGTGAGTTGGCGGTCGAGCAGGGCGCCTGCCTTTGCCGCGCCTACCGTGAGGTTGGCCGTGTTGGTGGTGGCGGTGGTGGTGCCGGTCGTGGTGCCGGTCGTGGTGGCGGTCGGGGTGGGGGTGGTGGTGCCTGTGGTGCCGGTCGTGGTGGGGGCCGTGGGCTGGGACGGGAGTGCTGGGGAGCCCGAGAGGCGGTGCAGGGCGTTCAGCAGGCGTTCCAGGCGGGCCGCGTAGGCGTGCTCCAGGGCCAGGGTGCCGGAGAGCCACGCCAGTTCCGGGCGCATCCCCTCGGACCAGTCGGGGTCGAGCAGTGGGCGGAAGGTGTGCAGGCTGCCGCTGATGCGGCGGGCCGAGCGGCGCAGGGCCCGCGCGGCGTCGACGGACTCCGCCGAGCCGTTTCCGCCCGCGCCGGTCTCCCGGTGCTGGCGCAGGGCTCGGAGGAACTCCGTGGCCTGGGCGCGGAGGTAGCCCGCGAGGGCGTTCCCCGTCACCGTCCTGGCCATGGGGTCCGTCGGGTCAAGGTGTTGCTGTGCCACGCCGGCGCCTCCGGGCGTCTATGAGCATCTCCTGGACGTTTCGCAGGGGGTGGCCGTCCGTGTCGGTCGCGTGCCGGGTCCATTCGCCGTCCGGGCCCAGGTGCCAGGAGGCGGTGGAGTCCGACATGCCGGTCTCCAGGAGCCGGTTCAGCGCGGCCCGGTGGGCCGGGTCGACGACCCGGACCAGGGCCTCGATACGGCGGTCGAGGTTGCGGTGCATCATGTCGGCGCTGCCGAGCCACACCTCGGGTTCGCCGCCGTTGCCGAAGGCGAAGACCCGGGAGTGCTCCAGGAAGCGGCCGAGGACCGAACGCACGCGTATGTTCTCCGACAGGCCCGGCACGCCTGGGCGTACCGCACATATGCCGCGCACCCAGACGTCCACGGGTACGCCCGCCTGCGACGCGCGGTAGAGCGCGTCGATGACGGCCTCGTCGACCATCGAGTTGACCTTGATGCGGACGTAGGCGGGTCGTCCGGCGCGGTGGTGCTGCGCCTCCTTGTCGATGCGCGAGACCAGGCCGTCGCGCAGGGACTTCGGGGCTACGAGGAGACGGCGGTACGTCTCTCGGCGGGAGTAGCCGGAGAGGCGGTTGAACAGGTCGGAGAGGTCCGCGCCGACCTGGGGGTCCGCCGTGAGCAGGCCGAGGTCCTCGTAGAGGCGGGCCGTCTTGGGGTGGTAGTTGCCCGTGCCGACGTGGCTGTAGCGGCGGAGGGTGTCGCCCTCCTGGCGGACCACGAGGGAGAGCTTGCAGTGCGTCTTGAGGCCGACCAGGCCGTAGACGACGTGGCAGCCCGCCTCTTCGAGCTTGCGGGCCCACTTGATGTTGGCGTGTTCGTCGAAGCGGGCCTTGATCTCCACCAGGACGAGGACCTGCTTGCCCGCCTCGGCGGCGTCGATCAGGGCGTTGACTATGGGGGAGTCGCCGGAGGTGCGGTAGAGCGTCTGCTTGATGGCGAGGACGTCCGGGTCTTCGGCCGCCTGTTCGAGGAACGCCTGTACGGAGGTGGAGAAGCTGTCGTACGGGTGGTGGAGGAGGACGTCACGCGTGCGGAGCGCGGCGAAGATGTCGGGCGGTGAGGACGACTCGACCTCGGCGAGGTCGCGGTGGGTGCCCGCGATGAACTTGCGGTACTTCAGCTCGGGGCGGTCCAGGCCGTGGATGCGGAACAGGCCGGTGAGGTCGAGCGGGCCGGGGAGGGGGTAGACCTCCGCCTCGCTGACCTTCAGTTCGCGGACGAGGAGGTCCAGGACCTCGCGGTGGATGGACTCCTCCACCTCCAGGCGGACGGGCGGGCCGAAGCGGCGCCGCATGAGTTCCTTCTCCAGGGCCTGGAGGAGGTTCTCGGCGTCGTCCTCTTCCACTTCGAGGTCCTCGTTGCGGGTGACGCGGAACGCGTGGTGCTCCAGGACCTCCATGCCGGGGAACAGCTCTTCGAGGTGGGCCGGGGCCGCGATGACGTCCTCCAGGGGGACGTAGCGGCCGGGGGACGCCTCCAGGAAGCGGGAGAGCAGCGGGGGGACCTTCACGCGGGCGAAGTGGCGGTTGCCGTTGACCGGGTTGCGTACGACGACGGCCAGGTTGAGGGAGAGGCCGGAGATGTACGGGAAGGGGTGGGCCGGGTCGACGGCGAGGGGGGTGAGGACCGGGAAGATCTGGTGCTTGAAGAGGGTGAACAGGCGGGCCTGTTCCTTCTCCGTCAGCTCCGACCAGCGGACCAGGTGGATGCCCTCGTCGGCGAGGGCGGGGGCGACGTCCTCGTGGAAGCAGGCGGCGTGCCGGGCCATGAGTTCGCGCGAGCGTGCCCAGATCATCTCCAGGACCTCGCGGGGCTGGAGGCCGGAGGCGGAGCGGGTGGCTACGCCGGTGGCGATGCGGCGCTTCAGGCCCGCGACGCGGACCATGAAGAACTCGTCCAGGTTGCTGGCGAAGATCGCGAGGAAGTTGGCACGCTCCAGGAGGGGGGTGTCGGGGTCCTCGGCGAGTTCCAGGACGCGTTCGTTGAACGCGAGCCAGCTACGTTCGCGGTCGAGGAAGCGGTTGGCGGGGAGGGGGGTGGCGCCGCCTGCCGCCTGGGTCTCCTCGTAGGCGTCGAGGTCGGAGTCGAGGTCGGGCTCCAGGTCGGAGACGGAGCCTGCCACGGTGCGGGCGCGGTGGGCGGCGATGGAGCCCACGGAGGGCTGCGCGTGCTGGGGCTGGACCGGTGCCTGGGCGTTCTGCTGGCTCATGTCGCCATTCTTCCGTGCCCAGGGGTTCTCGGGCGCGTCGGAACGTGCGGGCGGGAGCGGGAGCACGGCGGCTTCGTTCTCCGCGGGGCCCTTGGGGGGCGGCGAAGGCTCTGGCACGGCGGGCGTCATTGGCTGAGCGTTGCAAGGTCATCTGAATCGATGGTTACGGCGACATGACGTGCGAGATAGCGGGGGGCGGCTCCCGGGGGCGGGCGGGGGTGCCTGCGGCGGCCTGCGCGGGTGGGGTGGGTGGCGTGCGTAGCGCTGTCTGCCGGGGGGTGGGTCGGGGCCGCGCCGGGGGGTGTCCGTCCTCGGAACCGCGCGGGCTGTTGGGTGCGCGGTAAACGGCGTTCTCCGCGCGAACCACTGCGGGCGGACACCCCCCGACACGTCCCCTTCCGTCGTACGGCGACTGCGGCCCGTCGCCAGCTAGCGCCCTAGCCGCGGGCAGCCCCGCCGCCGTAACCGCCTTAGCTGCGGGCAGTCGTGCCGCTGGGGCGGCACGGGTGGGCGCAGCGGCACCCCGTCAGCGCCGGGCCGCGCGACCCACCCCCGCGCCAGCAGCCGCGCCGGGCAACCTGTGGGCGCTGGGCCGCGCGCCGCGCGACGGTCACGTCTCCGTGCGGTACATCAGGTCCGTCTCGTACGTGGTGAAGCCGAGGCGTTCGTACACCGTCACCGCCGCCGTGTTGTCCGCGTCGACGTACAGCATCGCCGTCGGCAACCCCTGCGCCGCCAGATGGCGCAGCCCGATCGTGGTGAGGGACTTGCCGAGGCCGCCCCCCTGCGCGCCGGGTGCGACGCCGAGGACGTAGACCTCGCCGAGCTGCTCCTCGGCGTGCACCTTCGTCCAGTGGAAGCCGACGAGGTCGTCGCCGCGGAAGGCGAGGAAGAAGCCCGCGGGATCGAACCACGGCTCGGACTTGCGGTCGTCGAGGTCGCGTTGGGTGAGGGAGCCCTGTTCCGGATGGTGGGCGAACGCGGCGGCGTTCACGGCCAGCCACGCCGTGTCGTCCGCGCCGGGGACGAAGGTGCGTACCGTCACGTCGGCGGGCAGGGCCGGGTCGGGCAGGTCGAGGTCGGTCAGGGGGCGGCGTAGCTGTCGTAGCTCGCGGAAGAGGGTGAGGCCGAGGACCTGCGCGAGGTGCCGCGCGGCCGAGTGGCCGCCGTGGGCCCACACCCGTAGCCGTTTGCCGGACGCGGCGAGGAGGGCGGAGCCGAGGGCGCGGCCGTGGCCCTTGCCCCGGTGGGAGGGGTGGATGACCAGTTCCGCGGCGGGCGCCTCCACCGGGTCGGTGTCCTCCAACTGGGCGTAGCCGACGAGTTCGCCGCCGTTGGTGGTGAGGAGGAAGTGGGACACGCCCTCGCGCGGGCCGCCGCGCAGTGCCAGTCGGCCCTGTTCGGACACCGCCTGCTGGCCGTCGCTGCGGGCGGCCTCCGCGAGCAGGTCGAGTACGGCGTCGGTCTGCTCCGGGGTGAGCGCGGGGAGGGTGCGGAGGGCGCGGGAGTGGCCGGGGCGGGCGAGGTCGTCGCTGGTCATGCCTCTGAGGGTAAAGGGGAGGGGGCGGGGAGCGGGGGCAAAGGGAAACCAGGATGTAACCATGCACCCCCTGTCGCGCTACGCGCGTTGACTCTAGGCTGCGGGCGATCAGCCAATGCCTCACAGGACCCACAGGGGGGCGCCATGCCAGCTACCACATCCCAGCCGCACCGGCGCCGGAGAAGCCGTACGTACCGGCTCCTCACGGCCGCGGCGAGTATCGCGACCGTCGGCGCGCTGGCGGCTGCCCTGCCGTCCGCCGCGTCCGCCGGTGAGAAGGGCAAGCCCGGCAAGGAGACGTCCGGCCGCTACCAGGACGTCCAACTGCTGTCCTTCAACGACCTGCACGGCAACCTGGAGCCCCCGACCGGTTCCTCCGGCCGCCTCACCCACCTGAACGCGGACGGCACGACCACGACCGTCGACGCGGGCGGTGTCGAGTACCTGGCCACCCACCTGCGCCAGGCGCGCGAGGGGAACAAGTACTCGATCACCGCGGCGGGCGGTGACATGGTCGGCGCCTCGCCGCTGATCTCGGGTCTCTTCCACGACGAGCCCACCATCGAGGCGCTGAACAAGCTGGAGCTGGACGTCACCAGCGTCGGCAACCACGAGTTCGACGAGGGCGCCCGGGAACTGGCCCGCCTTCAGAACGGCGGCTGCCACCCGACCGAGGGCTGCTACACCGACGAGGGCTTCGCGGGCGCCGACTTCCCGTACCTCGCGGCGAACGTCCTGGACGAGAAGACCGGCAAGCCGATCCTCAAGCCGTACTGGGTGTGGAAGAAGAAGGACGTCAAGGTCGGCTTCATCGGCGTGACCCTGGAGGCCACCCCGAACATCGTCTCCGCCGACGGCGTCAAGGGCCTCACCTTCAAGGACGAGGTCGAGACGATCAACAAGTACGCCAAGGTGCTCCAGGCGCAGGGCGTGAAGTCGATCGTCGCGCTGATCCACGAGGGCGGCTCCCCGGCCTCGGCGGCGTACAACTACGACTGTGACTCCCCCGGCGCGGGCGACGGCATCTCCGGCCCGATCGTCGACATCGCCAAGAACATCACCCCGCAGGTGGACGCGCTGGTCACCGGCCACACGCACGCGGCGTACGCCTGCACGATCCCGGACCCGGCGGGCAACCCGCGCACGGTCACCTCGGCGGCGTCCTTCGGCCGCCTCTACACCGACACGACGCTGACGTACGACCGGTGGACGGGTGACATCGCCCGTACGGCGGTGAAGTCCGCGAACCACGTGGTCAGCCGGGACGTCACCAAGGCGCCCGACATGACCGAGCTGATCAGCAAGTGGAACACGCTGGCCGCCCCGACCGGCAACCGTCCCATCGGGTACATCACCGCCGACATCGGCATCACCGGCACCGAGTCCCCGCTCGGCGACCTCATCGCCGACGCGCAGCTCGCGTACGGCAAGGAGCTGGACCCGGAGACCGACCTCGCGCTGATGAACCCCGGCGGCATCCGGATGCCCCTGACCTACGCGGCCAAGGGCGCCGAGGGCGACGGCGTGGTGACGTACGCGGAGGGCTTCGCGGTGCAGCCGTTCGCCAACACCGTCAACCTCCAGTCCTTCACCGGCGAGCAGGTCGTGCAGGTCCTGAAGGAGCAGGTCAGTGGCGCGAACGCGGCCTCCCCGAAGATCCTCCAGCCGTCGTCCGGGCTGACGTACACGCTGGACCTGACGAAGACCGGCGCCGACCGTGTCGTCACCGACTCCATCCGGTTGAACGGCGCCCCGATCGACCTGACGGCCACCTACCGCGTCGCCACCAACAGCTTCCTCGCGGGCGGCGGCGACGGCTTCCCGACGCTGGCCACGGGCGGCGACGACCTCGTCGGCGCGGACGACCTGACGGCCCTGGAGAAGTACCTGACGGCGACCTCCTCCCCCACGGCCCCGATCGCTCCTCCGGCGGCCAACCGGATCACCATCGTCCGGTAGCACGACGGTTTCTGAGCGGGGCTCCGGGTTCTCCGGGGCCCCGCGCGTTTCCCTCGTTCGAGTGTTGTGAGTGTGGTTACTGCTTGGTGTTTTCGCAGTTCACGCGGCTTTTCAGGGCGTTCCGTGATGGGCGTCCGTAGATCGTTCTCCCGGTATGTATGGGGCTCGCTGTCAGAGAGCCTGAGGGGGACGATCAACTTGAGGGACGGGATGTTGCGCACGCGCCTGGGGCGTGGGTGTGCCGTGGTGCTGGCGGCGGTGGGGCTGGTGGTCTCGGCTCCGCCGACCCACGCGACCTCCGCCGCCACGTCAGTGGGGCTGCCGGGCGGAAACAAGATCGTGATCAACGCCTGGCACTGCGCGGTCTACGCGAACGCCTGTGACTGGAAGGCGTCCACGAAGATGTCCGGCAACAGCCCCAAGCGGGCACGGTGGATCCAGAACCGCGCCGAGTTGGAGGCGCACGGAGTGGGTGTCTCGATCACCATCTCGAAGAACCCCGAGGCCACCCTGAACATGGTCAGCCGGTCCCTGGGCGTGGTGCGCTGGAAGAACACCCGCGCCCGGATCTCCGACACCTACGGCCAGATGCGGCCGAGCAAGACGACCCTGTACGTGTCGACCCGTAGCTGCGGTTCGGCGCAGGTGACGGGCTCGATCAGGGTGAGTGAGAAGTGCGCCTACGCGGGCGCTTCCTGAACAGGGGTGGGGTGGCCGTGGCCGCTGCCCTGGTGGCGGTGGCGTCGTGCGGGTTCGGAGGCGGACGCCCGGAGCTGCCTCAGCACCCCGCCGCGCGGCAGTTCGACCTGCTGGTCAGTGAGCAGAACGGCTACTACTACCCGCCCTTCCTGCGCGAGCAGCCCGCGGGGGCCGAGGCGCAGTCGTACGCCGTGCGCGCCCTGGCGGAACTGGGGCGGCGGCCCCGGGTGAGCGCCTCCGCGGACCGGGTCGCGGCGCTGCGCCGGGAGGCGCTGGCGTCCTCACCGCTGTGGGGTCGCGAGTGGCTGGTCGCGCTGCGGCGGGCCGGTGCCACGGGAGTCCTCGACGCGGGGGACGCGCGAGCGGTACGGCGGTTGCGGGCGGACGGCGGTTGGTACGTCGATCCCGCTCTCGGCGACGGTACGGACGCGGCTCGGCTCGGCGCGACCTGGGCGGCCCTCGGCGTACTCGAAGCCCTGGGGCGGCTGGACGACTTGTCGGCGGCGGAGCGGAACAGGACCGCCGACTGGTTGTCCTCACGGGTGACCGAAGGGCTTCCGGCCGATCAGAAGGCCGCGCTGGCGGGTTCGCTGCGGCTGCTCGGCAGGTCCGTGCCCGCGCGGATTGCCGCCGTCGCCGCGCCCCGCACCGCTCACTGGACAGCCCTCTCCCCTGACGACCGGGTGGAGTTGCTGAGCGACACCTATCACTACGTCCTGGTGCGAGAGGCGGCTGACCTGCGTCCCGTCGTCGACCGGGGACTGTGGGAGGCGGTCCTGCGGGAGGGCGCGGACGTCCTGCCGTACGAGCAGCTCTACTGGGTGGTGCACATCCTCAAGGCGGCCGGGGCGGACGGGGACTCGTTCGAGGGTGTCGGGGAGCGGCTCGGTGCCGCGCGGCTTGACGACGGGACCCTGCGGGACCCGAGCGTCTACCTCGGTGATCCCGAGTCCTCCCTCTTCGTCGAGCGGCTACGGGCGCTCGCGGGCTGGCCGCGCCGGGACCTCCGGCTGCTCGCTGCCGTCGAGCGGGAGGAGGCGTCCGGTGAGGCGAGTCAGGACGGCGGTGACCGGCTGAGCCGAGCGGCGGTGCGCAGGCTCGCCGGCGGCGAGGGCGCGGGAGGCGATGACGCGGGGCGGCTGTGCGCGGCTGGCGGGGTGCTGCCCGGCGTCGTGACCGCGGGCAATGCCGCGCAGTGGCAGCGCGCCGCTCTCAACTGCGCCGACGCGGGGGCCACTGGAGCCATCGCCGCTCCCCGGGTCGAGGCCTGGGAACTGGGCGGCCCGGACGCCGTGGTGGCCGCGGCCACGGTCGTCGTCGGGTTCGCCGACGCGGGGTTGCCGGGGCGTACGCCGACCTGGATCGCGCGGGGCGCGCTGCGGCCTTGGGCCCGGAGTCCGGAGCGGTTCGTCTCCCTCTACGACTACAGCCTGGTCGTACGGGCGTACGCCCTGCTCGGCGGTGAGCTGGACCGGCCACTGCGGTCGGCGCTGGAGCGCGGTGTGGTGCCTTATCGGGGTTGCCCCGGGCTGCCGGATCTGTTCCGGGTGAGGGCTGGGGATCCGGCCTGCGATCTCAAGACCACCTGGGGTGTGTGGGCGCTGGACCGGGCGTGGGGCGGGGTCATGGGCTGGGTGCCGGGGAGCGGTACCGGAGCGGGACGAGGGACGGGAGCAGGTCGGTGAGCACGCTGTTGCGGGCGGAGGGTGTGGGCAAGACCTATGCCCGGCGGGAGAAGGAGAAAAGGCGAGGGATTGGGGTTCTGCGGGACGTCGATCTCGGCGTACGGGGAGGAGAGGTGACCGCGCTGGTCGGTCCCTCGGGGGCGGGGAAGACCACGCTCCTGCACATCCTGGGGCTGCTGACCCCGCCGGACAGCGGCCGGGTGTGCGTCGGGCACGGCGCGGACGAGGTCGACACGACAGGGCTCGGGGACCGTGCGCTGGCCGATCTGCGGCGGGCCCGGCTCGGGTTCGTCTTCCAGTCGTACAACCTCCTGCCGCAGCACTCGGCGTTGCGCAACGTGCTCCTGCCGTACGCCGGACGCGCCGCGGAGGGTGCCGAGCGCGCCCGCGCGCTGCTGGAACGGGTCGGACTCGCCGAGCGCGCCGGTCATCTGCCCGGTGAGCTGTCCGGCGGGGAGCAGCAGCGGGTCGCGCTGGCCCGGGCGCTGATCAACGACCCGCGCGTGCTGCTGGCCGACGAACCCACCGGCAACCTCGACACCTGCAACGAGGAGACGCTGCTCGGGCTGTTCCGCGAACTGGCCGACGAGGGGCGGGCGGTGGTGCTGGTGACGCACAATCCGGCGGTGTCGGCGGTCGCGGACACCGTGTACCGGGTGGACGCGGGGGCGCTGGTGCCGGAGCGGAGTGCCGCGTGAACGTCCTGGTTCTGGCCCTCGCCAACGTACGTGCGCTGCGCCGCCGTCTGTACGGGCTGATGGCGCTGGTCGCCGTCGCCGTCGCGCTCTGCCTCGGAGCGCTGGGCGTCGCCGACCGGGCGCAGGGCGCCACCGACTCCAAGGTCACCGAGAGCGCGGCGAACCGCAGCATCACCGTTGACCGGCCCGACGACCGTCCCGGCACGGCGCCGCTGACCGACCACACGGCCGGACGGCTGGCCAGGCTGCCCGGCGTCGTGTCGGTCCAGCACCGGGCGCAGGTGTCGTTCAGCGTGTCGACGGAAGAGGGCGACACCGCCCTGCTGTACGCGACGACCCACCGGGCCGCGCTCACCCCACCGGTGACGAGGTCCGTGCGGAAACGGGTCTTCCCGCTGCGGCCCGGCGAGATCGTGGCACCGGCCACCGCGCAGGGTGTGGACCTGTCCCGACTGGTGGGCCGGGAGGTCGAGGTGGAGACCATCCGCTTCGTACGGCCCGGAGAGGGCACCGGCGTCACCGGTCGGGCCCGCCTCGTCGGCGTGTACGACCCCTCCTGGCAACTGGATGGCCCCGACGCGACCTACGCGGACGACGCGACCGTGATCCAGTGGGCGGCCCAGCGGGCGGGGCGGCCGACGGACGACTACCTCGGCGCCGTCGGCTACGACCAGCTCACCGTGGTCGCGCGGACGGCGGATGACGTACCCGGCGTACTGCGGGCCGTGCAGGACCGGGGCTATCCGGCGGTCACCCTGCGGCAGCAACTCGCCGCACTGCCCGCGGTCCTGGAACTGGTGCGGGTGGTCGGGCTGGTGTTGCTCGCCGTGCTGGGTGTGCTGGCGTTCGCGGGTGCCGTCACGGTGACCGGCGCGCTGTCGCGGCGTCGCGCCCAGGAGATCGGTGTCCTCAAGGCGGTCGGGTTCCGTACCCGGGCGGTGCTGACGATGCTCGTCGCCGAGATGGCGCTCGCGGGCGCGGCCGCCGCGTTGGTCGGTACGGCGCTGGGCGCGCTGCTCGGCGGGGCGGGCGCGGCTCTGATGAGGGGGAGCGCGGACCTGGCGCCCTACGCGGTGGACCGGGTGCCCCTGCCGACGCTGGGGGCGGTGGTGGCGGTGCTCGGGCTGACGGTGCTGGTGGTGACGGCAGGGGCGCTCGGACCGGCACGGCGGGCGGCGGCGATGTCGCCCGTGGACGCGATGCGGGAGTGGTGAGCCGTCCTGTGGCCTGGTCGAGGAGTCGGGGAGCGCGGCTGCTGGTCGCCTTCGGTGCGGTGGCCGCTTCGGTGATGGCGTGCGCCGGGCCGGGCGGGGTGGAGCTGGGGCACGACTGGCAGGGCGCCAGTTCGTTCGCGCTCGCTCGGGTGGACGGGCTGGTGACGGTGGTCGGTGTCGATCCCCGCGCGGGGCGCGCGGAGAGCCTCGCGGTCGTGTCGCAGCAAGCCGACGACACCGACTCCGTCAGCCCGCAGATCGTCGAACTCGCCGATGGGCGCTGGCTGGTGAGCGTGCCCCGGGACGGGGCCCGGGCAGATCGGCGGTACGTGGTCAACCGGGCCGACCGGGTTCTCGACGGGGTGGCGGGAGGTGAAGCGTGGCGCCGGGTGCTGGCGGGGCGGAGCCTTGTCGCCGAGCGCGGTGGCGGCGACGGACACGTCGATCGTGATCGCCGTCGCCACCGGTGCGGACACCGAGGTCGTCCAGCTCGATTCCCTCACCGGCCGCGAAGAGCACCGGGTGCGGGTGGCGGGGGTCGCGACGTCGCTGGCCCTCACGCCCAGTCCGGTGGGTTGGCTCCTCTATGCGGAGGAGTCGGTGACGTGCGTCGATCTGGCCACGGGGCGGATGACGCGATTCCGTCTGCCGGGCACCCTGTTGGACGCATGAGTTCGGGATCAACCGCCGGTGATACGGCCGCCCCGGCTGACGGCGATCCGGAGGGCGTCGTCCAGGGACTCCACGGTTCGGGTGAGGGCGAAGCGGACGGCCCGTTCACCGGCTTTGGCGTCGGCGAGCACTGCCCTGGCGCCCGCGCGGACCTGTTCGCCAGCGGCCAGTTGGGCCTCCTCCACGTCGTCCGCGAGGCGGGAGAGCAGGCTGCCGGGGTCGTCGGTGCTCAGGTAGCAGGGCTTGCCCTCGGGGGTGGTCCAGGGGAGGAGGCGTAGTCCGTTCTTCGTCATGCGGGGGCCTCCACCATGTCGAGGCTGCGGAGGTACGGGCGGCCCAGCGGGGTGTCGTACCAGATGGGGGAGTCGGGGTGGGTGGGCGGTGGGGGTGCCGGGAGTCGTGGTGACGGGGGGTGTTGGCGGGTCGCCCGGTGGCTGCCGCGGGCGGGGAAGAGGATGCGCGTGAGCAGGAGGAGCAGGGACTCGCGGAATCCGGGCATGCGGGCGCGCATGGCGATCTCCTTGGCGGGAGCAGGGGTGGGTTGACGAGCGGTGATTACCGTTCGTGCCCTGATCGTCACAGGAGCGGCGTACGCTGCGGAAGGGGTTGAGTGTTGTCTGGGGCGCCAGGCAACGGAGAGGGGTGACATGGGTGTCGCGGTTGACGGAGGGCGGGTCGCACTGGGGCGGACGCTCAGGTTCCTGCGGGAGGCGGCGGGCAAGTCGCTGGGCCAGTTGGCCGAGGAAACCGGGTACGACAAGAGCTACCTGAGTCGTCTGGAGTCGGGTGAGCGACTGTCCAAGGTGCGGGTCATGGAGGACCTGGACAGCTACTACGGCTCCGGTGACCTGCTGGTGAGCCACTGGAAGGCCGCACGGCACGATGCCTTCAAGGCCAAGTACCAGGACTTCATGCGGCTGGAGGAGACGGCGCGGATCATGCACAAGTACGCGCCCAACGTGCCCGGTCTGCTTCAGACCGAGGAGTTCGCCCGCGAGGTGTTGTCTGAGCCCCAGACAACACCTCGGGACGCCGATGCGGTGGAGGAGCAGGTGGCCGCGCGCCTGGGTCGGCAACTCCTGCTGCGGAAGGACCCGGCGCCCAGTGTGCGTTTCGTGGTGGACGAGTTGGCGTTCCGCCGTGCCTCCGCGAGCGCGGAGGTCTGGAACGGGCAGTTGCTGCAAGTCGAGGCCGTCGCTCAGTGGCCGAATGTCACCGTTCAGGTGCTGCCGTTCGCCGCGGGTCTTCACGACCTCATGGGGAAGGGGTCCCTGACCCTGCTCTGGCAGCGGGATGGAAGTGCCGTCGCCTACACGGAGGGTGACAGCAGCGGCCTGCTGACGGACGATCCAGACGACGTGTTGCGCCACCGCTTGTCCTACGATCGGCTCCGGGATCTGGCGCTGTCGCCGTCGGACTCGCTCTCGTTCATCCGGGACGTACTGGAGGAGCACCGGTCATGAAGCGCATCCCCGACCTCGATGCCGCCGTGTGGCGCAAGTCCACCTACAGCGACGGGGGCGACAACAACTGCCTCGAAGTCGTGGACGGATTGGGCATAGTTCCTGTCCGCGACAGCAAGGCCCCGGAGGCCGGGGTGTTGGTCTTCGGGGCTGACTGCTGGCGGGTGTTCGTCGCGGGGGTCAGGACGCCGTAGGGGTCCAGTCGGTGAGCCAGTCCGCCGTCTCCTGGTCGGCTGCCTGGGACGCGGTCAGGATGGGGCGGTTGGTGGAGGCGGGGCCTGCGCCGGGGCCCGTGTTGTTGTACTCGGCGAAGCGGTCGTCCTTCCAGGAGAAGCCGCTCATGTCGGTCCAGGGGGTGGACTTGATGGCCGCGCTGAGGGTGGTGTCGCGGACCGTGGTCTGGGGGTCGAGGGTGGCGTCGCCGCCCGCGTGCCAGGGGCGGCCCAGGTAGAAGGAGGCGGCCGAGACGTCGCCGTTGACCGTGGAGCGGGTGATCAGGAAGCCCTTGCGGTTGGCCGCTGTGCTGGGGGCCGTGAGGTAGCCCGCCGACGTGCCGTTCCAGCGCTTCTTCAACGTGAGGACCGAGCGGTCGATCACTGCCGTCGCGCGGCCGAAGATGAAGTCGACGTTGCCGACGACGTAGGAGTTGGTGAGGTAGACCCTGCCCAGCCTGTCCTTGGACGCGGTGTCGAGGAGGAGGGTGTCCTGGTCGCCGTTGATGATGAGGGAGTCCAGGAGGATTCTGTCGGCCGCCGTGCGGAGGGCTACCGCCTGGTGGCCGGAGAGGGACTGGTTCGCGGCCTCGTCGAAGTCGTTGCTGATGGTGAGGTTGCGGGCCTGGAAGTCGTCCGCCTCGACGGCGACCGTCGCGCTGCCCGAGGTGCCGTAGGTGCCGGAGCCGTCCGGCTTGGGGGTGCCGGACGCGTTGTTGTAGACGATCTCCGTGTCCTTGCGGCTGGCGCCGGTGCCCTGGAAGGTGATGTGCGGCTTGTTGGAGGGGACCTTGACCGTCTCGCGGTAGGTGCCGGGGGCGATGGAGATGACCACGCGGCTGGTGTTGTTCGCCGGTACGGCGTTCACCGCGGCCTGCACGGTCGTGTACTGGGCCGAGCCGTTCTTGGCCACGGTGAGGGTCGTGGCGGCAGTGGTGGCCGTGGTGGTGGCCGTGGTTGTCGTGCCCAGGGTGCTGCGCGGGCCCGTCTGGGACTTGAGGAGGGACGGGACGGTCGTCGCCTGGTCGAGGGTGTACGGGTAGTACGTCCTCGGGTCGAACGCCGTGCCGCCGCTCTCGTTGCGGCCGGTCATGCCGGAGAAGTGGTTGCCGCGCTGGACCAGGGTGGCCGTGCTGTCCTTGATGACCGGGTTCGTGAAGCCCTGGAAGTAGGAGTTCTCCAGGAGCATCGACGTCCGGCCGCGGGAGTAGTTGCCGTAGGAGGACGTGATGCCGGTGCCCGCCGTGTCCTCCAGGTAGTTGTTGTAGAGGTGGGCGTGGGCGCAGTTGTCGGTGGACGGGTTGCGCTGTTCCGTCTCGCGGATCCAGTTGTGGTGGATCGTGATGTCGGTGACGACGTTCTCCGTCCAGCCGATGCCGAACGTCTTGTTGTTGTTGCTCATCCGGTTCCAGGAGACCGTGACGTTCGTGCTGTCCTTGCGGACGTCGATCAGGCCGTCCGCCATGTGGCGCAGGTCGTTGTGGTCGATCCAGACGTGGTGGGCGCCGTCCATCTGGATGGCGTCGTAGTCGTGGTCCTTGTCGTTCCAGATGCCCTGGTACGTGTCCCGGATGGTCAGGTTCCGGATGATCACGTTGTGGACGCCCTGGCCGAGGAAGAAGCCGCCGCCGACGATGTGGCCCGAGGTGCCGGAGCCGATGATGGTCTTGTCGGAGGCGACCTTGATTTCCTTGCCCACGGGGTTCATGTTGATCGCCGCCGCTACGACGATGACGTACGGCTCGGGCGCGGTGGCGTACTTCTCCAGGTCCGCGAGAGTGCGGACGGTGACCGTCTGGCCGTCCCGGCCGCCGTACGTGCCGTTCTGGCCGAGGGAATTGACGGAGGCGAAGCCGTCGGCTGTGTCCGAGGCCCAGGTCGCGGTGGCCGCGGCTGCGGTGCTGCGGGCGTCGGCGCCGAAGACGCCCGCGTCCGTGCCGTACACGAGGGCGGCGGTCGTGGTGAGGGCGACGGGGAGGCCCAGGGTCATGAACGTCGTGCGCTTCCTGCGGTGGCGGGGGCGGGGGCGACGTGGTTGGGGTACGCGGGTGTGGGTGTCACTCATGGGCCCGGTCCGTTCCGTGGGGGTGGGGATGGTCGTCCCCTAGTCGCCGCGGAGTGGTCCCGGGTTGCCGGGGGTGAACGGATCGGGTGGCCGACGCGTCTGAGGAGGGACTCAGGGAGGCGTTCGATGCGTGTGGTACCGACAGCGGTTGTCGCGGTGGTTGCCGTGGTGGGGGGTCTGGCGGGGTGTGGTGCGTCGGAGGGGGGCTCGGCGGCTGTGTCCTGTGCCTACGTCGTGGCCTATGACGGGCGTGCCTACTGGGGGACCGGGGACGGCGGCTTCGAGGTCCGCGAGTCCATCGGGACCGCCACCCAGCCGCCCTGCGACGACACACCGGGTGCGGAGGGGGACGGCGGCACCGGTGGTGCCGGGGTCCTGACCGCCTACCGGGTCGAAGGGCTGGACACCGGTACCGCCATCGCCGTGGGAACCTCGCCGGACGACGTCGTCCTCACGCGGGTCGATCCGGACAAGCTCGGTGCGGACGTCGTACGGGAGTTGTTCGAGGGGAACTAGCGCCCCCTACGGGACCTCCGGCGGTGGGGTCGCCGCGCCCGGTAGCCGGACCGTCGCCACCGTGCCGCCGTTCCGTGCCGGGCGCAGGGACACCTCGCCGCCCGTCTGCTGGATCGTGCGGGCGACGATGGAGAGGCCGAGGCCGGAGCCGGGGAGGGCGCGGGCGGACGGGGAGCGCCAGAAGCGGTCGAAGACGTGGGGGAGTTCGTCGGCGGGGATGCCGGGGCCGTGGTCGCGGACCGTGAGGGTGCCGTCGGCCAGGTGGACCTCGATCGTGCCGGACTCCGGGCTGAACTTCACCGCGTTGTCGAGGATGTTGACGATCGCCCGCTCCAGGGCCGACGGTTCCGCGCGGACGTACCAGGGGTGCACGTCCGCCGTGATCGTCAGCTCCGGGCCGCGCAGCCGGGCGCGGCGCAGGGCCGAATCGACCGTCTCGTGGAAGGCGATCACCTGGGCGCGGGCGGCGCTGTGCTGGCCCGTGTCCGGGCGGGAGAGTTCCTGTAGGTCGCCGATGAGGGCGGCCAGTTCCGTCATCTGCGCCTTCACCGACGCCAGCAGGGCCTTGCGGTCGGCCTCGGGGAGGGGGCGGCCGGTCTCCTCGCTGCGGGTGAGGAGTTCGATGTTCGTACGGAGGGAGGTGAGCGGGGTGCGCAGTTCGTGGCCCGCGTCCGCGATCAGTTGTTGCTGGAGGTCGCGGGAGCTGGCCAGGGCCGACGTCATCGAGTTGAAGGAGTGGGAGAGCCGGGCCACCTCGTCGTCGCTGTCCTCCTCCACCGGGATGCGGATGGTGAGGTCCTCGGTGCGGGCGACGTGCTCCACGGCCTCCGTGAGCTTGTCGACGGGGCGCAGTCCCGCGCGGGCCACCGCCAGGCCCGCGGCCCCGGCGCCGACCACTCCGACGCCGGAGACGATGAGCAGGAGCAGGGCGAGTTCGTTCAGGGTGGACCGGGTGTCCTTCAGCGGGAACGCGAACTGGAGGGCGACCCCCTCGGCGAGCGGCGCGGTCATCACCCGGACGTCGTTGCCCTCGCTGTCCTTGCCGTCCCGGAAGCGGGCCTCCCCCTCGGCCGTCTCGGCGACCTTGACGTCGGCGGCGGTGATCCGCACCGCGCCCGCCGAGTCGTTGAAGACGCAGGCGTCGCCGTCGGAGGTGACGAGTTGCTTGTAGGAGCGGATGCTGGGGCCGATGCCCGGGGGCGCGTGGGGCGTCTGGCTGCAGTTCTGCAGGGTGGGGCGGACGTCGGCCAAGGCCACTTGGACGTTGCCGCCGCCCAGATTGTCGTCGATCTCGTCGTACAGCTTCCCGCGTACCACGAACCAGCACGTCACCGACACCGCCGCCACCGCGAACGCCACCGCCGCGGCCACCAGCAGCGCCAGTCGGGAGCGGATCGGCAGGGCGCGGAAGCGGCGGGCGAGGTGGTTCACTCGGCGCCGCCCTGGCGCAGGACGTAGCCGACGCCGCGCACGGTGTGCACGAGGCGGGGTTCGCCGCCCGCCTCGGTCTTGCGGCGCAGGTACATGACGTACACGTCGAGGGAGTTGGAGGACGGCTCGAAGTCGAAGCCCCAGACCGCCTTGAGGATCTGCTCCCGGGTGAGGACCTGGCGCGGGTGCGCCATGAACATCTCCAGCAGGGTGAACTCCGTGCGGGTCAGCTCCACCGGGCGCCTGCCCCGCGTCACCTCCCGCGTCGCCAGGTTCATGCGGAGGTCCGCGAAGGACAGGGTGTCGTCCTCCAGGTCGGTGCCGGGGACCGCCGCCGCGTAGGAGCTGCGGCGCAGCAGGGCGCGGATGCGGGCGAACAGCTCGTCCAGCTCGAAGGGCTTGACGAGGTAGTCGTCCGCGCCCGCGTCCAGGCCGGTCACCCGGTCGCCGACCGTGTCGCGGGCGGTGAGCATGAGGATGGGGAGGGTGTCGCCGGTGCCGCGGATTCGGCGGGCGGCGGTGAGGCCGTCCATGCGGGGCATCTGGATGTCGAGGACGACCAGGTCGGGCCGGTAGGCGGCGGTCTTCTCCAGGGCGTCCGCGCCGTCGACGGCGACCTCGGTGTCGTAGCCCTCGAAGGCGAGGCTGCGCTGGAGTGCTTCGCGCACCGCGGGCTCGTCGTCGACGATGAGGATGCGCTGGGGGTCGCGGTCGCCTTCGGCGGGGCTCATGGGTCTTCGGTCCTCGGGTGCGGTGGCGGGAGGGTGACGGGGCTGGCTGTTATCAGCGTCGCACGGTGGTGGGCGGTCCGGTGGGGTGGCTCAGCCGTTGACCGGGGTACGGCGGCGGGTGGCGGGCCTGCGGGACACGGGGGGCGCCAGCTCGGGGGCCCGGGTGCGGGGCGCGTGCAGTTCGTGGGCCACTTCCAGGGGCAGGGTGTGGTCCGCCGGGTCGGTGGCGGTGGTGGGTGCCGTCGTGTGCTGTATCTGCCTGATCATGTTCTGCTCCTTCGGAGTCAGTCGGTGCCGCCCGAGCGCAGCTCGCTCAGGTCCGCCTTCACCGTGTTCACCGGGATCGCGAAGCCGAGGCCCACGCTGCCCGCGTCCGCGGAGGACGACGAACCCGCCGACGAGTACATCGCGGAGTTGATGCCGATGATGTCGCCGTTCATGTCGATCAGCGCGCCGCCGGAGTTGCCGGGGTTCAGGGACGCGTCCGTCTGGATCGCCTTGTACGTCGTCGTGGACGAGCCGGTGTCGCCGTTGAACTGCTCGCCGCCGAACTCGAACGGCCAGCCGCCGCCCGGCTGCCGCTGTTGCTGGCCCTCGTCGGTGGAGACGGTGACGTCGCGGTCGAGGGCGGAGACGATGCCGCTGGTCACGGTGCCGGTGAGGCCCTCGGGGGAGCCGATCGCCACGACGGTGTCGCCGACCTGGACGTCGTCGGAGTCACCGAGCGAGGCCGCCTTCAGACCGGAGGCGTCGGCCAGCTTGATCAGCGCGAGGTCCTTGGCGGCGTCGGTGCCGACGACCTCGGCGGTGTACTCCTTGCCGTCGCTGGTCTTCACCTTGATCTCGTTGGCGCCGGAGATCACGTGGTTGTTGGTGACGATCTCGCCGTCACTGGTGATGATCACACCGGCGCCGGTGGACTCACCGCTGCCGGAGGTGGCGTTGATCTCGACGATGCTCGGGCTGACCGCCGCCGCGATCGCCGCGATGTCGCCCTTGCTGCTCGACGGCACCACGCTGGTGGCGGTGGTGCCGCTCGCGGCGGTGGTGTCGGAGCCGGTCAGCTCCTGGATGCCGTACGCCGTGCCGCCGCCGATGGCCGCGGCGACGATGGCGACGGCGGCGAGCAGACCGACCGGGCCCCGGGCACGGCCCTTGCGGCGGGCGGGCGGGGCGGCGACGGGCTCGGTGAGGAGGGGGGTGGGCTGGTAGGCGGGAGGGGGCGGCGGCCACTCCGGGTTCACGGGGGCCGCAGGGTGCGCCGGGTTCGCGGGGGCCGCAGGGTGCGCCGGGTTCGCGTGGCTCATGCTCTCGGTCATGTTCATGAGCCTGTCGCGCGACCATGAGAACGCCCTGAGTGCTCCCTGAGAAGCCCGGCAGAACCTCGTATGCCCGATATAAAGCCCGCCCTTGGGCCGCCGCTACGCGCGGGCCCTCACTCGCAGCCGCACGAGCGGCGCCGCACCAGCTTCGACGGGAACACCTTCAGGCGTTCCTTCCGTGAGCCCGCCACCCGCAGGCCGTCGTCCAGGACCAGGTCCACCGCCGCGCGGGCCATCGCCGAGCGGTCGGAGGCGACCGTCGTCAGGGGCGGGTCGGCGAGCGCCGCCTCCTTGATGTCGTCGAAGCCCGCCACCGCCAGTTCGCCGGGTACGTCGATCCGCAGCTCGCGGGCCGCGCGCAGCACGCCGATCGCCTGGTCGTCGGTGGAGCAGAAGATCGCGGGCGGGCGGCGCGGGCCGGAGAGGATCTCCAGGCCGACCTGGTAGGCGTCGTAGCGGTTGTACGGCGCCTCGAAGAGGCGGCCCTCGGTGGAGATGCCCGCCTCGGCCATCGCGCGCCGCCAGCCCTCGACGTGGTCGGAGACCGGGTCACCGACGGCCGGGGTCTGGGCGGTGCCGCCGACACAGGCGACGTAGTCGTAGCCGTGCTCCAGCAGGTGGCTGACGGCGGTCTGGGCGCCGCCGAGGTCGTCCATGACCACCGCGACGTCGTCCATGGCCTCGGGGCGTTCGTGCAGCAGCACCACGCGGGCGTCCCAGGCGTCGATCTCGGCGGCGGCGAGGTCGTTGAGGGCGTGGCTGACGAGGATGAGTCCGGAGACCCGCATCCCCAGGAAGGCGCGCAGGTAGTGCACCTCGCGCTCGCCGATGTAGTCGCTGTTGCCGACCAGCACCATCTTGCCGCGCTCGGACGCCGCCTGTTCGACCGCGTGCGCCATCTCCGCGAAGAACGGCTGGCGCGCGTCCGGCACGATCAGGCCTATGAGGTCGGTGCGCCGCGACGCCATCGCCTGGGCCACCCGGTCGGGGCGGTAGCCCAGCTCCTTGATGGCGGCGAGGACACGCTCGCGCGTGGCCGGGGCGACCGGCCGGG
The DNA here is from genome assembly GCF_042674625.1 of Streptomyces flavalbus. Classification (NCBI taxonomy): domain Bacteria; kingdom Bacillati; phylum Actinomycetota; class Actinomycetes; order Kitasatosporales; family Streptomycetaceae; genus Streptomyces; species Streptomyces flavalbus. The sequence goes on along the minus strand of NZ_JBHTEB010000001.1, from coordinate 3,771,937 downwards.
GTCCGTTGTTGATGACGTAGCTGACCACGGCGGTGGAAGTCCCCGCCAGTCTCGCCACGTCATCCCGAGTCACCTTGGCCACGCGCGGAGTCTACGCGGATGGACCCGCTCTGGGCAGGGCGTACGCCACTTCCGGACGGCGCATCGCCCGGCGTGACGGCGTGTGCTCACACGTGTGAGCACGCGCGCGCTCCGTCGTGCGCGTCCGTGCGCGTCCGCCGGGTGCGGTGACGCCTGCGGAGTCCGTCCGCGGGGCGCCATCGCGCCTACGCCCTACGCCTGCGCCAGGCGCCGTTACCGCCTACGCCTGCGCCAGGCGCCGGTTACCGCCTACGCCTGCGCCAGGCGCCGGTTACCGCCTACGCCTCCGCCGTCACCTCGGCCGCGTCCAGCGCCGCGGGCGCGCTGTCCGGCGCCTCCCGCTTCGCCGGGGCCGCCTTGGCCGCCTTCGCCTCGTCGGTGCCGCGGTCCGCCTTCTCCGGGGTGACGAAGCGGTAGCCGACGTTCCGTACGGTGCCGATCAGCGACTCGTGCTCCGGGCCGAGCTTCGCCCGCAGCCGCCGTACGTGCACGTCCACGGTGCGGGTGCCGCCGAAGTAGTCGTAGCCCCAGACCTCCTGGAGGAGCTGCGCGCGCGTGAAGACGCGGCCCGGGTGCTGGGCGAGGTACTTCAGCAGCTCGAACTCCTTGAAGGTCAGGTCCAGGACCCGGCCCTTCAGCTTCGCGCTGTACGTCGCCTCGTCCACCGACAGGTCACCGTTGCGGATCTCCATCGGGGAGTCGTCGTTGACGATCTGCTGACGGCCCATCGCGAGCCGCAGCCTCGCCTCGACCTCCGCCGGACCGGCGGTGTCGAGGAGGACGTCGTCGATGCCCCAGTCCGCGGTGACGGCGGCCAGGCCGCCCTCGGTCACCACCAGGATCAGGGGACAGCCGGGGCCCGTGGACCGCAGCAGTTGGCACAGGCTGCGGACCTGGGGGAGGTCGCGACGCCCGTCGATGAGGATCACGTCGGCGCCGGGGGTGTCCACCAGCGCGGGGCCCTCCGCCGGAGCCACGCGCACGTTGTGCAGCAGCAGGCCGAGCGCGGGGAGCACCTCCGTCGACGGCTGGAGGGCGTTGGTGAGGAGCAGCAGAGAACTCATCGCGCCCCTCCCGCCCGGTCGGTGTTGCGTCGTCGTCGTCCGTGCACGGTTCGCTCGCCCATAACGTCTGGTTCCTCCTCGGTCCCTGCGAGGACGTATGCGGCACTGCTTCGTACTGCTCCGCCATGCCATCGACAACCCGTACACCTGCGGTTTCCCGCGTCGTATACAACGCTTCCGAAAGCACAAAAGGACCCGGGGGCTACGCTGCCCGAGTCCTCTGCCCAGCAGAATAGCCCACATGAGCAACGGTCCGGCAGGTCATGTGACCCGATCCAGCCCGCCATCCGGCTTTCGTCCACACTCCGAGACGCCCGCGCGGCACGGAACCGCCCGATTGCGGACGTTTCTGTACACCGTCGACGGCGTGCCGATCGACGCCGTATACGACCCGGGTGCGGTCGTATACGAAAACTCCCGGCCGCCCTCCGTTCAGCCCGTGTTCGTCGTCGCCCACGGGTTCACCGGCGACGTCGACCGGCCGCACGTTCGGCGGGTGGTGCGCGCGCTGCGGGCTTACGGCGCCGTCGTCACGTTCTCCTTCCGGGGGCACGGCGCGTCCGGTGGGCGGTCCACCGTCGGCGACCGCGAGGTGCTCGACCTGGCCGCCGCCGTCGCCTGGGCACGCGAACTCGGGCACGCGCGCGTGGCCACCGTCGGCTTTTCCATGGGCGGCTCGGTCGTCCTGCGGCACGCGGCCCTGCACCCGGACGACACCGACGCCGTGGTCTCCGTCAGCGCGCCCGCCCGCTGGTACTACCGGGGTACGGCACCCATGCGGCGCCTGCACTGGCTCGTCACCCGGCCCACGGGGCGCCTGGTCGGCCGCTACGGCTTCCGCACCCGCATCCACCACCGGGACTGGGACCCCGTGCCGCTCTCGCCGGTCGAGGCCGTGCCGCGGATCGCGCCGACGCCGCTGCTCATCGTGCACGGCGACCGGGACGGCTACTTCCCCGTCGACCACCCGCACATGCTGGCCGCGGCGGCCGGTGACCACGGCGAACTCTGGCTGGAGGAGGGCATGGGGCACGCCGAGCACGCCGCGTCGGAGGAGCTGCTGGCGCGGATCGGCGGCTGGGCCGTGGGACGGACTGTCGGCGGGGCGGGCTAGCCTGGCCGTGTTACTGCGTTACTGCCGACTGACTCAAGGAACGAGATGGCAAAGGTCACGGTGCGCTACTGGGCCGCCGCGAAGGCCGCGGCCGGGACCGCCGAGGAGCGCTACGACGCGGCCACGCTCGCCGAGGCGCTCGACGCCGTGCGCGAGCGGCACCCCGGCGAACTGACGCGCGTGCTGCTGCGCTGCTCGTTCCTGATCGACGGCGACCCCGTGGGCACGCGCGGGCACGAGACGGTACGGCTGGCCGAGGGCGGCACGGTCGAGGTGCTCCCGCCGTTCGCAGGAGGGTGACCGCAGCGATGAGCGAGCAGCCGTACCAGCAGTACCAGGGGTCCTACGACCCGTATCAGCAGCAGTACCCGCAGCAGCAACACCAGCAGCAGCAACAACACCAACAGCAATACCCGCAGCAGTATCAGCAGCCGCAGCCGTACCAGCAGCCGCAGCCGCAGCCCTCCTGGTCCGGTCAGCAGGGGTATGACCCGGCCTACGCCGACCAGCAGTACACCCAGCAGTGGCAGGGGCAGACCTGGGAGACGCAGACGCAGCCCCCGGTGCCGCCGGTCGCGGCGGCCGAGACGGCGTACCTGCCGCCGGTGAGCGAGCAGGCGTACCCGGTGGACGACCACCAGGAGCCCGCCCCCCACCCCGCGGCGACGGCGGCCGACCCCGGCTACGGCCCCGCCACCCTCGCCGGGAACTCCCGGGTCACCGACGCCCAGCGCGCCCGGCTCGAAGGGCGTTCCCCGATCATCGAGCCCGGCGGCCAGCCCGCCGCGCTCACCGCGCTGCTGGGGCTGCTCCTCGGCGGTACGGCGGCCATCGGGTCGTACGCCCTGCTCGTACCGCTCGTCGTGCTCCAGGCGGTCACCGCCGCGGGCTGGTTCCGGCTGAACGGCATGTGGCCCGCCCGGCAGGGCATCGCGCTGGCCTTCGCGGGCGCGCTGACCGCCGACGCCGTGCTGCTCGCGGCGGGCCGGGAGCACGGGCCCGCGGCGATCCTCGGCACGATCGGCGTGTGGGTGCTGCTCGCCCTCGTCCTCCAACTGCGCTCGCACGCCGACCCGGACGAGCGGATGTACGGCCTGACGGCGACCGTCGTCTCGGCGGCGCTGTCCGTCGTGGCCGCCGGGTACCTCGCGGCCGAGGCGGACGCCGTGACCGTCGGTGCCGTCGCGGTGGGCGTCGCCCTCGTCGCGCGGGCGCTGCCGATGCCGACGGTCGCGTCGGTGGCCGTGGCGCTGCTCGCCGCGGCGGGCGCGGGCATCGCGGTCGGCGGGCTGACCGGCGTCGGGGCCGAGGGCGCCCTGGTGGGCGTCGGCGCGGCGGCCTGCGCGCTGATCGGGCACCGGGTCGCGAGCTACGACTACCCGTCCCGCTTCGTCCACTTCACCGCGGGCGTGGCCCTGCCGCTGACGGCGGCGGCGCCGGTGGTGTGGGTGCTGGGGCGGGCCCTGGGCTGAGGGCGCCGGGGGGAGGGCCGGGCCGCGGGCCCGCCCTGTCACAGCCTGTCGACAATCCGGGGGGCCGCCGCCTCCGCAGGGTTACGGTGGCGGTGACCTCGAAGACCGCCCGGGTGGGGGAACATGCGCGCGCTGCGAATAACTCTGATCGTCGTCGTCGTCCTCGGCGGCCTCTTCGTGGCCGCCGACCGGCTCGCCGTCCACTTCGCCGAGGGGGAGGCCGCGGACAAGCTCCGCACCACCGAGAACCTCGCCACCACCCCCGACGTGTCCATCAACGGCTTCCCGTTCCTCACCCAGGTCGTCGGCGGTGAGCTGGACGACGTGGAGATCGGCATCGAGAACTACGAGGCGACCGCGGGCGACGACGGCACGAGCATCCGGATCGACGACCTCAGGGCGAACATGAAGGGCGTCGAGTTCTCCGGCGACTACAGCTCCGCCACCGCCGACACCGCCACCGGCACCGCGACCATCGCCTACGACGAGCTGCTGAAGACCGCCAGGTCCGAGCCCGCGCAGGTGGCCCCCGGGGTCACGGCCAAGGTCGTCGGCCTCTCCGACGGCGGCGACGGCAAGATCAAGGTCGCGGTGGAGGCGACGGCGTTCGGCACCAAGCTGCCGCGGCCCGTCTCCGTGCTGAGCACGGTCACCGCGGAGGGCGACACCGTGCGGGTGAAGGCCGAGGCGCTGCCCAGCATCGGCGGGGTCGAGATCGGCGAGGACCAGATCCGGTCGATCACCGACTTCGAGCAGCGGATCGACGAGCTGCCGGGCGGCATCAAGCTGGACGAGGTGCGGGCGGCGGAGGACGGGGTGCGGATCACCGTGCGGGGTTCGGACGTGCGGCTGGCCGGGTAGCCCACCCGGTTGTCCGAGGGGCGAGACATGGGCGTCCGTACCGCAGATGTGACGGGGGATACAGGGCGCCGGGGGCCGTACGGGAGCTGGTCGTACGATCTTCCGGTCCCGCATCCTGGACGATCGCGTCTCAGTATCCGACACACCGGTGACATGCCCGCCCGACCGTCCCTACGATCGAGGCCATGAGACGACAGGCGGACCTCACGAAGCGGCGGGCAGTGGACCTGTGCCGCGTTGCCGCCATGCTCTGTCGCACCTTCTGACCGGAGGCCGTCGCCTCCGCGTTCCCCACCGCCCCGCACCAGGGGCACCCGTGCGCCCTGCGCACCCACGCACCTCGCACTGACCCACATTGGCACGCCCCGCCGCAACTGCCCCGGAGGAGACACCATGAGCCGCAGCGACGTCCTGGTCGACGCCGACTGGCTTCAGGACAACCTGGACGACCCGAACATCGCGGTCGTCGAGGTGGACGAGGACACGTCCGCGTACGACAAGAACCACATCCGCAACGCGATCAAGATCGACTGGACCGACGACCTCCAGGACCCGGTCCGCCGCGACTTCATCGACCAGGAGGGCTTCGAGAAGCTCCTCTCCGCCAAGGGCATCGCCAACGACACGCTGGTGATCCTCTACGGCGGCAACAACAACTGGTTCGCGTCGTACGCCTACTGGTACTTCAAGCTCTACGGCCACGAGAACGTCAAGCTCCTCGACGGTGGCCGCAAGAAGTGGGAGCTGGACGCCCGCGAGCTGGTCGAGGAGGTGCCCGAGCGCCCGGCGACGCAGTACAAGGCCAAGCCGCAGAACACGGCCATCCGCGCCTTCCGCGACGACGTGGTCGCCGCCATCGGCACCCAGAACCTGGTCGACGTCCGCTCGCCCGACGAGTTCTCCGGCAAGCTGCTCGCCCCGGCCCACCTCCCGCAGGAGCAGTCGCAGCGCCCGGGCCACGTCCCGTCCGCGCGGAACATCCCGTGGTCGAAGAACGCCAACGACGACGGCACGTTCAAGTCCGACGACGAGCTGAAGAAGCTCTACGAGGAGGAGAGCGTCGACCTCTCCAAGGACACGATCGCCTACTGCCGCATCGGTGAGCGCTCCGCCCTGACCTGGTTCGTGCTGCACGAGCTGCTGGGCGTGGAGAACGTCAAGAACTACGACGGCTCCTGGACCGAGTACGGCTCCCTCGTCGGCGTGCCGATCGAGCTCGGCGCCAACAAGTAACCGACCGACCTTCTACGTCCCTAGGAGAGACCCATGTGCGGAGCGAAGGCCGGTGGCCCCGACGCCTCGACGATCAAGCCCGGTGAGACCACGATCCAGGGCCAGGTGACCCGCGACGGCGAGCCCGTGACCGGCTACGTCCGGCTGCTGGACTCGACCGGCGAGTTCACCGCGGAGGTGCCCACCTCCGCGACCGGTCAGTTCCGGTTCTACGCGGCCGAGGGCACCTGGACGGTGCGCGCCCTGGTGCCCGGCGGCACGGCTGACCGTACGGTCGTCGTCGCCGAGAAGGGCGCCCTGGCGGAGGTCGCGATCGCCGTCTGAGTCCCGACGGGACGGCAGTGACGCTGGCGGGCCGTACCCGCGGGTGGTGAACACCCGGGGTGCGGCCCTTCGGCGTGCCCACCGGCCGGGCCGACCTACGCTGGAGTCATGTACGCACGGCGTCGTCGTCGCTACTTCGCCATGATGGGCTGCTGCCTGGGCCTGTTCGTCCTGGCCTGGGGCGTCGTACGGCTCTGGTCCGTCCCGGCCGCCGTCGCGATGTGCCTGGTCGCCATGGTCATCCCCCCGCTCGCCGCGATGGTCGCCAACCGGCGCGGCCCGGACGACCGGTGGTGGGACGACCCGTCCGGCGACCCCGAGTCCGACGAGTGGTGGGACGAGCTGGACGGCAAGCGCCGGGACCGGTAGGTCAGAAGACCTCGGTGGCTCAGGAGACTCGGTGGCTCAGTAGACGAGTGCCTGGGTGTCGTCCGCCAGGGACTCCTGGACGAAGACCTGCGCGCCCGCGATGCGGACGCCCTCGATGACGTCCTTCTCCGTGATCTCGCGGCGCGCCGCGCACTGGGTGCACAGGGTCACGCGGCCCCCGGCGAGCAGGGAGTCGAGCAGGTCGGGGAGCGGGGCGGCGTGCGGGAGGTCGAACTCGGCGGCGCGGCCCGGCAGGGCGAACCACGACGACTCCCCGGTCAGCCACAGGGACACCTCCACGCCGCTGGCCACGGCCACCGCGGCCACCGTGAACGCCTGCGAGCAGCGTTCCGGGGCGTCCGCCCCGGCCGTCACCTTGATCACGAGCTTCTTCGCCATCCACGAATCGTAATCAACGCCGCTACAACCTCTGACCAACGCTGTGGGTCCACTGTGCGCGCTTGTGGAATACGAGATTCGCGTTCTGTGGGGGACGTAGTGGAAAACGTGAGAGAAGAAGAACCCGAGAGACAGGTGCCGCAACCCGGTGCGGCGGGGGCGCCCCGGCGGCGTCGGGGGCGTACCGCCCTGCTCCTCGCCACCGCCGCCGTGCTCGGCGCCGTCGCCGGTACCTGCGTCGGCTACCTCGTCCAGGCCGACCGCGCGCCCACCAAGCTGCCGTCCCTGTCGCAGCCGGTGCTGCCGCAGGCGAAGGGCCCGGCGCCGGAGCCGCTGTCGGCCGCGCGGGACCGGCGGGTGCGGACCGACGGGGACCTGCGCAAGCTGCTGCTGGACCGGCCCCGCGGGGCCCGGGAGGGCGACTGGGCGGGCGAGGACGGCTGGATGGAACTCCCCGAGTACGCGGCGACGTACGAGCAGCCGGACGGGGCCTTCGACAACTCCATCGAGGCCGAGTTCCGCCGCGCCGCCGTCGCCACCTGGGAGCAGGGGGACTCCACCGTGGAGATCCGCCTCGTGCAGTACCGGCAGGAGCAGGACCTGGGCGCCCGCGAGGACATCGAGAACCTCGTCTACTGGGCCGACCAGGACGAGGACGCCGAGAGCTGGCCGATCCCCGGCACCGGGAACGACGTCGGGCTCGCGTACGCCGACACCGCGCCCACGAGTGAGCCCGGCTACCTGCCGTACTGGGAGGCCAGGGCGTTCGCCTGGCGCGGCGACATCGCCGTGCAGATCTGGGTCGCGGACAGCAAGCGCATCCCCAAGGCGAAGATCATGGATCTGGCCAAGCGGCAACTGGAGCGGCTGTGAGCGAGGTAGGCGAGACGAACGAGGCCAGCGAAGACAGCGGGGCCAACGAGGCCAGCGAAGTCAGCGTGGCGAATGAGGCCAGCGAAGTCAGCGTGGCGAATGAGGCCAGCGGGGCCAACGAGGTCCCTGAGGTCCCTGAGGTCTCTGAGGTCCCCGAGGTCCCCGAGGCGCCCCCGCCCCGGCGGAGCGGGCGCCGTATCGCCGCCGTCGTCGCCGCCGTGCTGGTGGTCGGGGCGGTGGTGGCCGGTACCGGGTACACCGTCGTGACCGTGCGGGACGCCGACCGGGACGCCGGGGCCCCCGTGTGGAGGTTCCCGAAGACCACGGCGGACAAGGCCGAGGCCAGGGCGTCGGGGCTGGCGGACATGCTCGTGCCCTTCGACGACACCGAGTGGGCCCGCGGCCCGGACATCGGACACTTCGGGTCGGACGCCTCGCTCAACGGGGACCGGGCCCTGGAACTGCGCAAGGAGTCGCTGCGCGACCTGCCGCGGTCCGAGCGCCGGGAGCTGGAGAGGCATCTGGAACGGCAGGAGATCCAGGGCCTGGCGATGCGCAGCTACCAGCGGACCCCATGGGGGGTGACCGACCGGGACCACGCCGTGACCGTGAGCGTGGAACTGGTCCGCATGGACCGGCGGGCCGCCCGCAGCGGTGCCGCGACCGTGAGGGAGTTCGTGGACGTCCTCGACGTCTTCCGCAAGGGGCCGGAGATCAAGGGCCACAAGGACGCCTACTGCTACCTGCCGCCCAAGGAGGCCGACGTGGAGCTGGACGCGATGTTCTGTACGGCGGTGCAGGGGGACGTGCTCGTCACCGCCACCGCGTACGGAGTCAAGCCGCTGGACACCGAGGCGGTGGCGGAACTGCTCCGTGAGCAGCTCGACCGGGTGGACGGGCCGGGGGAGGCGGTATGAGCAGCGAGGAACCGACCCCTGGCGTCGTCGCGCCGCCCATGCCCGCCGAGCCGCCCCGCATCGTCCCCGCCGTCCCCGCCGTACCCGCCGCCCCCGTCCGCAAGGACCGGCGGGTGCTGCGGGCCGTGCTGCGCTGGACCGCCGCCGCGGTGGTCTTCGCGGCGGTCGGTACGGCCACGGCGTACGGGATCACCGGGATGGAACGCACGGACGTGCCCGGTCTGGCCACCGAGTCGGACGGGCGCTGGGACTACCCCGAGCTGACCCGGCCGCCGCTGCCGTCCGGCAGTCCCGCCGCCTTCGCCGACTCCAACTCCGCGGCCTCCCACCACGCCGACCTGCGGGAACTCGTACTTCCCGCGCCCGAGGGCGCGACGCAGGACCCGAAGCTGCGGGGGCGGGACGGCTGGCTGCCGGTCGCGGAGTTCGTCGACCTGTTCGAGGCCGACACCGACCGTGAGGACATCACCTACGTCCTGCGCGACTACGGCGTCCGGCACATCGCCGCCCGCGGCTGGACCATGCCCGACGGCACCCGCGGCCGGGTCTACCTGCTGCGCTTCGACACGGCGGCCGTCGCCGACGAGGTGTACGCGCAGGAGCTGTTCCTCTCCGGTTCGCCGCGGTACGAGGTGCGGGGCGTCGACGTCGGCTCGCTCCCGGACGGCGGGTTCAAGCCGCCCAAGGCGCTGTACGACCTGGAGATCCAGGCCTTCGACGAGGCCAAGCCGTACGGCCGGGAACGGGTCCGGCAGGCGTACATCAGCGCGGGCGACGTCCTCGCGGTGATCGTGCTGTCCGGGAAGGACGGGGTGGCGGAGATCCCGTTCCAGCAGACGGTGGTGCTCCAGGGGCAACTGCTCGGCTGAGTGGACCGGTCGTCGGGAGGGCGTACCTCACAAAGAAGGGCGGGGGCTGGCCGCGTAAGCTGGGGCCCGGCCCCTGCCCGTCGTATCGCGCTCAATCGAGGAGCACCCGTGGAGATCTTCTTCTCAATCCTGCTGGTCCTGGTCTGCGTCGCCACCCTCGCGTTCGCCGGACTGGCCGTGAAGAAGCTCTACCAGGGCCAGCGCTGACCCGTACCCCGGAAGCACCCGTCTCCAGGAAACACCCAGGAAGTCCCTCTGATGATCGAGATCCCGTCCGACCTCCACAAGGACCTCGTCCCGCTTGCCTTCCTGCTCGGCAACTGGGCCGGTGCCGGGGTGCACGACTTCCCCGGCGCCGAGAAGTGCAACTTCGGGCAGGAGGTCACCTTCACCCACGACGGCCGGGACTTCCTGGAGTACCACTCGTACTCCTGGGTCCTCGACCAGGACGGCAACAAGGTGCGACCGCTGGAGTCCGAGCACGGCTTCTGGCGTATCGACGGCCTGCGCAAGGTGGAGGTCACGATGACCCGCGACGACGGCGTCATCGAGATCTGGTACGGCGAGCTGGCCGACCAGAAGCCGCAGATCGACCTGGTTACGGACGCGGTGGCGCGGACCCCGAACGCCCGCCCCTACAGCGGCGGCAAGCGGCTGTACGGCTACGTCAAGGGCGACCTGATGTGGGTCGGCGAGAAGCAGACGCCCGAGGTGTCGCTGCGGCCGTACATGTCCGCCCAGCTCAAGAAGGTCGTGACCCCGGAGGACGTCGAGCGCTGGGCGAAGGCCCTGCCCGACGACATGCCGGACGACGGGATCGCCTTCTTCAAGTAGTCCTAGACTCTCCAGTGTGGTGAGCACCGACTGGAAGAGCGACCTCAGGCAGCGCGGCTACCGGCTGACGCCGCAGCGGCAACTCGTCCTCGAGGCCGTCGACACCCTTGAGCACGCGACCCCCGACGACATCCTGGGCGAGGTCCGGAAGACGGCGTCGGGGGTCAACATTTCCACGGTGTACCGGACCCTGGAGCTGCTGGAGGAGCTGGGCTTGGTCAGCCACGCGCACCTGGGGCACGGCGCGCCCACGTACCACCTCGCGGACCGGCACCACCACATCCACCTGGTGTGCCGGGACTGCACGAACGTGATCGAGGCGGACGTGGAGGTCGCGGCGGAGTTCACGGCGAAGCTGCGGGACACGTTCGGGTTCGACACCGACATGAAGCACTTCGCGATCTTCGGGCGGTGCCGGGACTGCGCGGGGGCGGGGTCCGGTCCGGGCCCGGTAGCCGACGGTTCGGGTAATCGTTCAAGTACCGAGTCGTAGGCTTGGGGGCATGAAGAGCCCTCTGCTGTCCCTGCCCGGCGCCGTACCCGGCGAAGGCGTGGACGAAGGTGTCGCCGCGCACTACGGCGATCTGTTCCGGGAGCAGCGTGCCCTCGCCGAAGGCACCGGTTTCGTCGACCTGTCCCACCGCGGGGTGATCACGGTCTCCGGTGACGACCGGCTGAGCTGGCTGCACCTGCTGCTCACCCAGCACGTCAGCGAGCTGCCGGTCGGGCAGGCCACCGAGGCGCTGATCCTCTCCGCGCACGGGCACATCGAGCACGCGCTGTACCTCGTCGACGACGGTACGACCGTGTGGGCGCACGTTGAGCCGGGGACCGAGGACGCGCTGGTGGCGTACCTGGAGTCGATGAAGTTCTTCTACCGGGTCGAGGTCGCCGACCGCGGTGACGCCTACGCGGTCGTGCACCTGCCCGCCGGGTCCATCGCGGAGGTGCCGGAGGGCGTCGTCGTGCGCGAGACGTCGTACGGGCGCGATGTGTTCCTGCCGCGCGCCGAGCTTGAGGCGTACGCGGCGAAGGTCGGGCCCGCGGCCGGACTCCTCGCGTACGAGGCGCTGCGGGTGGAGCAGCACCGGCCCCGGCTCGGCTTCGAGACCGACCACCGGACCATTCCGCACGAGCTGGGCTGGATCGGGAGCGCGGTGCACCTGCAGAAGGGGTGCTACCGGGGGCAGGAGACCGTCGCCCGGGTGCAGAACCTCGGCAAGCCGCCGCGCCGGCTGGTCTTCCTGCACCTCGACGGCAGCGAGGTGCACCTGCCGCCGCACGGGACCGAGCTGCGGCTCGCCGCGGAGGGTGCCGAGGGGCGGAAGGTCGGGTTCGTGACCACGTCCGTGCGCCACCACGAGCTGGGGCCGGTGGCGTTGGCGCTGGTGAAGCGGAACGTGCCGGTGGACGCGGCGCTGGTCGCCGATACGACGGCGGCGGCGCAGGAGGTCGTGGTCGAGCCGTAGGGCTCAGATTTCGAGCAGGACCGTGAACGGGCCGTCGTTGGTGAGGCCGACCCGCATCCGGGTGCCGAAGCGGCCCGTGGCCACCGTGGCGCCGAGGGCGCGGAGCTGGGCGACGACCTCGTCGACGAGGGGTTCCGCGACGGGGCCCGGGGCGGCGGCGTTCCAGGTGGGGCGGCGGCCCTTGCGGGCGTCGCCGTAGAGGGTGAACTGGCTGATGACGAGCAGCGGGGCGTCGGTGTCGCTGCATGACTTCTCGTCGTGCAGGACGCGCAACGTCCAGAGTTTGCGGGCCAGTTGGGCCGCCTTCTCCTTGGTGTCGTCGTGCGTCACGCCGACCAGGACGCACAGGCCCTCGCCGGTGATCTCGCCGACCGTCTCCTCGTCCACGACGACGCTGGCGCCGTCCACTCGCTGAACCACTGCACGCATGGGGTCCATGATGCCCTGGGCTGATTTTCGCTCCGTACCCCCCCATCTGGGGCTGATCGGGGGCACTCGGTCACATAGCGGCCACTGGGGGTGGCACGATGCTGCCATTCGCCGGTCGAGGGGACGGTAGAGGCACATGAGCACACCGAGTACGGGGCAGCCCCCTGGGGCTGCCGTCTCGCTGACGTCTGTGGGCAGCGGAGCGGCGGGGGCCAGCGCCCGGCCGCCCGTGCAGCGCACCGACAGTCCGCGGCTGCCCGGGGAGCCGCCCGGGCGGGAGCTGACCGGGCTGAGCCTGCCCGAGCTGCGCACCCTGCGACGGGACGCGCAGCGGGACGAGGCGGACCTGAGTTATGTACGACGGCTGTTGCAGGGGCGGATCGACATCCTGCGGGCGGAGCTGGCGCGGCGGGGGCCGTCCTCGGCGGCGTCCGTGGTGGAGCGGCTGCCGGAGATCCTGACGGACGCCCCGGCGCGGTACCGGTCGTCCGCGCGGCACGTCACCGTCGGTACGCCGTACGGGGAGGAGTACCGGCGGCTGGCGGCGGAGATGCTCGCGGAGGTGGAGCTGTCGGCGCTGGACGCGCGCACGGACCTGGAGCTGACCAGCGCGATGGGACGGCTCGTCCGCTACGAGCAGCAGGTCTCCCGCCGCCGCCAGCGCCTCCAGCGGACGGCTGACGGGTGCAGCGCGGAGATCGCCCGCCGGTACCGCGAGGGGGAGGCCCAGGTGGACGACCTGCTGACGTGACACCCGCGGTGGGCCGCGCGGGTCCGGTGGGCGGCGCCGGGCCGGGCGGCGCACCCCGCCGTCCGCCCGAAAACGTCGCGACGTGCGGGACCTCGTAGCCCTAGCCTCGCTGGCATGAACGACGACGCCGCCGCCATAGACGTACGCCCGATCACCCGCGACGAGATACCCGCCTGGCTGCACGCAGTGAAGGTCGGGTTCCTGAAGTCGCCCGTCGTGACGGACGAGGACATCGCCGACCGCACCGCGCAGATCGACCCGTCGCGGGCGCTCGGCGCGTTCGACGGGGGCCGGTGCGTGGCGACGTTCAGGTCGTTCCCGCAGGAGCTGACGGCCGTGGGCGGCACCGTCGTACCCGCCGACGCGATCACGGCCGTGACGGTCACGGCGACGCACCGCCGCCGCGGCCTGCTCACCCGGATGATGCGACAGGACCTCACCGCGGCGAAGGAGCGGGGCGACGTCGTGGCGACGCTGATCGCGGCGGAGTACCCGATCTACGGCCGGTACGGCTTCGGCCCCGCCACCTCCGCCGTGGAGTGGACGGTCGACACGCTGCGCACCGGGTTCGACCGGAGTCGGCCGGGCCCGGAGTGCGGTGGGCGTATCGAGATGGTGGACGGCGAGGAGGTCCGCAAGATCGGGCCCGAGCTGCACGAGCGGCTGCGGCGGGCGCAGCACGGCGCCATCGACCGGGACGAGCGGTGGTGGCGGCTGACCACCGGGGCGGTGCGCCCCTCGCACGAGGAGTGGACCGAACCGTTCTACGCCGTGTACCGGGCGCCTGACGGTGAGGTGGAGGGGCTGGTCGCCTACCGGACCGACGGGGCGTGGAGCGCCAACAAGCAGCCGGAGAACACCGTGACCGTGCGGTGGCTGAACGCCGTGAGCCCGGCGGCCGAGCGCGCCCTGTGGACGTACCTCTGCACCCTGGACTGGGTGACCGTCGTGAAGAGCGGGATGCGGGCGCCGGACGACCTGCTGCCGCTGCTGCTGCCGAACCCGCGGGCCGCCAGGGTCACCGGCGAGGGGGACTGGCTGTGGGTGCGCGTCCTGGACGTCGTGCGGGCGCTGGAGGCGCGGGCGTACTCCGGGGCGGGGGAGCTGGTGATCGAGGTCGTGGACCCTGACGGGTTCGTCGGGGGGCGGTACCGGCTTGAGGCCGGGGAGGACGGCGCGCGGTGTACGGCGACCCGTGCCGACGCCGATCTGGTGCTGGGGGTGGGCGAGCTGGCCGCCCTGTGGCTGGGGGAGGAGTCCGTGGCGCGGTTGGCCGCGCTGGGGCGGGTCCGGGAAGGACGAGCGGGCGCCGGCCGGGTGGCCGACGCCCTGCTGCGTACGCCCAGGCGACCTTGGTGCCCGGACATGTTCTGAGTTCGGGTGGGTGTGGTGGTCGGTCCTTGCGGCCTCCTCGGGGTGGGTTCCGGGTGTTCCGTAGCTGTGCTCGGTGCCTGATTGAGTTGTGGCTGTGCGTCTGCGGTATTCGGTTGTCGGTGTTCAGTTGTGGCTGTGCTGGCTGTGCTGGCTGGCTGGCCGGGCTCCCGGCTCCCCTCCGGATGGGAGATCGGTCAGCCGGACTGGGCGAGCAGCATGACGAGGATGACCGCGCCGATGCCGCCGATCATGGTGTTCTTGGCCTTGACCCCGATGGTCAGCGCGACCAGCGCGATGATCCCCATCGGACCGAGCTTCCACTGGACGAACTGTTCGAAGCCGATGACCAGGGCGGCGATGACGATAGCGATGTACGGCATACGGTCCCCCCTTTCGGGCCGACCCTGGCGGCCAACCCCCCGTAAGTTTGACCATGTCGCGCAAGTTGGTGACCAACTTAACTCTGGTTATCTCCACTTGGAGCCGTCTCATAACCACCCGTCGGTGAACTGCCCCAAGATGGCGGGAAGTTGTAGTGTTTGGTTGTGGAGCCGGGAAACGACTCCGCCAATGGGCGGAAGAGGCCACAACCGTCACTGCCGGCACATCGCCGGGTGGCGGACGAGCTGCGCGCCCGCATCACCTCCAGGGTGCTGCGGCCGGGGCAGCGGATGCCCACGCAGGCGCGGCTGGCCGAGGAGTTCGGTGTGGAGCGCGGGGCCGTCCGGCAGGCGCTGCGCATCCTCCAGGAGGAAGGGCTGCTGACCAACGTGTCGCGGGGCAGCCCGGCGACGGTGGCCGACCGCCTTCCCGACGCCGTCACCGGGCCGGAGGCCCTGCCGCAGGCCACCATGGTGGCGCTGGCACCGCGGATCGCCCACGCCTTCACCGGCGCCCACGTCGAGATCGACGCCCTCTGCCTGACCGCGATCTCGCTCACCCTGGCGCTCGGCGAGCCGCTGCGGCGGATTCACGCCGGGGAGCTGAAACCGGCCAAGGTCGACGTCCGCGTGCTGCTGCCCAGCCGGGACATCGAGCTGGCCTTCCCGGCGCCGGTGGAGGCCACGGAGGACACCGAGCTGCTGCACCAGCGGTGGCTGGCGATGCGGAACGCGCAGGGGCAGGTGCTCCAGCACAACCTGCTGGCGCTGCGCTCCACCCACGGCATCGACGTGCGGGTCTCCTTCCGGGCGCTGCCGTTCACGCCGCCCGTGAAGCTGTACCTGCTCAACGGGGACGAGGCGCTGTTCGCCTACTACACGCTCCGGCGGCGGGCGGAGCAGGTGGGCGGGGAGCGGCTGGAGGTGTACGACGCGCTGGGGACCCAGACGACGCTCTTCGCCTTCGAGCAGGGGGCGGGCGCGCGGGACACGACCTTCGTGGAACAGTCGTGCCTGTGGTTCAACGCGCTGTGGGAGACCATCAGTTCGGAGCTGGTGCTCACGACCTGACGTCTCCCGTGTGCTGCGAGAGTGGTGTTGTCCTACAGGGCGGGGCCCGTCACCAGGAGGGCCAGGACGACCGCTCCGATGGAGCTGACCGCGGGGCTCTTGGCCTTGATGCCCAGGGTGAGCAGCAGCAGGCCGACGATGCCGGTGGCTCCGTACTTCGTTTCGACGACCTGCTCGAAGCCGACGACGAAGAGGGCGGAGAGGAGGGCGAGTGCAGGCACGATGGTTCCCCCTTCGCTTCCGCCAACTCTGAAAAGTTGGCGACCAACTTTGTTTAGGTTGTCCCCACTTGGTCGATAGTCATAAACAACTTCACAACAACTCCCGGTAAGTCGGCAAGAGTTGTAGCGTTTGGTCGTGACCCAGGAGAACGTGGCAGTGAACGGCAGCAGAAGGCTCACGCCGCAGGAGATCGCGGATGTCCTGCGGGAACGCATCCGTGCCGGGGAGCTGAAGGCCGGAGACCGGCTGCCCACCCAGGCCGAGCTGGCCGACGAGTTCGGCGTGGAGCGCGGCACCGTGCGCCAGGCGCTGCGGGTGCTCCAGGAGGACGGCCTCCTCACCAACGTAAGCAAGGGCAGCCCGCCCCGCATCGCCCCGCGCGCGCCCGTCCAGGACGAGCCGCAGCCGACCATGGTCGGGCTCTCGCCCCGGCTGACGGAGGCGTTCGGGGCGCGGCAGGTGCGGATCGCCGTCGTCTGCCACACCGCCGAGACGCTGATGCTGGCCCTCGGCGAGCCCCTGCGCCAGATCCACGAGGGGCGGGTCCGCCCGGAGACCATCGACGTGCGCATCCTGCTGCCCTCCCGGGAGATAGACCTCGCCTTCCCGGTGCCGGTCGGGGGCGCGGGCGAGGACGATCCCGTCCACCAGCGGTGGCTGGCGATGCGGAACGCGCAGGGTCAGGTGCTCCAGCACAACCTGCTGGCGCTGCGCTCCACCCACGGCATCGACGTGCGGGTCTCCTTCCGGGCGCTGCCGTTCACGCCGCCGTTCAAGCTGTACCTGCTCAACGGGGAGGAGGCGCTGCTCGGGTACTACATGCTCACCCGGCGGGAGGAGGAGTGGGGGGACCAGGTCCTCGACATGTACGACGCCCTGGGCGCCGCCTCGCTGCTGTTCTCCTTCCACGCGCGGGCCGGTCACCGGGACGCGGCCTTCGTGCAGGAATCGCAGAAGTGGTTCGACGCCCTCTGGGAAACCATCACCTCGGACCTGACACTCTCTTAGTGACTTCTGATACGACCCGGACCGAACACGTGTCAGCACCCACCGAGCGCCTGCGGGAGCGGATCTCCGGGGCGCGCGTCGTCCTGTGGGACTTCGACGGGCCGATCTGCCGGTTGTTCGCGCGGCACCGGGCCGAGCTGATCGCCCGCGACATGGTCGACTGGCTGGCCGCCCGCGGGCTGCGGGGCCTGCTCCGGGAGGAGGAGATACGGTCCTCCGATCCGCACTACGTGCTGCGCGCGGTCGGCGGACGGCATCCGAACAGCGACCTCGTCGCCGAGCTGGAGGAACGTCTCACCACGGAGGAGCTGCGGGCCACGTTCACCGCGATGCCCACGGCGTACGCCGATCCGCTCATCCGGACCTGGGCCGCGGTCGGCGCCCGGCTGGCCATCGCCACCAACAACTCGCCCCTCGCGGTCCGCCGCTACCTGGACGGCCGCGAGCTGACCGGCTACTTCACACCCCACATCTACGGCCGCACCCAGCGACTGGACCTCCTCAAACCCGACCCGCACAGCCTCCGCCGCGCCCTCAACGCGATGGGCTCCGCCCCCGGCGACGCCCTGATGATCGGCGACACCCCGAGCGACTGCCACGCCGCGACGGAGGCCGGGGTGCCGTTCCTCGGTTACGCGCGGAACGCGGAAGGGGACGAGCGGTTG
This sequence comes from Streptomyces flavalbus, assembly GCF_042674625.1. Lineage (NCBI taxonomy): Bacteria > Bacillati > Actinomycetota > Actinomycetes > Kitasatosporales > Streptomycetaceae > Streptomyces > Streptomyces flavalbus. Next base: position 3,754,158 of record NZ_JBHTEB010000001.1, on the reverse strand, counting down.
CGGGTGGCTGGGGGCGATGTGGTCGTGGACTCGCTGGAGCCGGTGCTGGAGCTGGTGGCGGGCGGTCGCTGATCCCGGTCTCGCCTTCGAGACCTTCTCGGGCCGCCTCACGCCTGGAGCATCAGGAGGAGCAGGGCGACCGCGCCTAGGGACGCGCACGTGGAGTTGTTCGCCTTGAGGCCGATGGCCAGCAGGAGCAGGGCCGCGATGCCCACGGGGCCGAAGCGCCACCCCATCAACTGCTCCGCGCCCATGCCCACGGCCGCTACGAAAAGGCTCAGTACCGGCATGATATCCCCCTTGGTGGTCGTCAACCTTCCTGCCAATTGGACTGGTTGACTTGGATTGGGGTTTCCCGGTTCATGTGATCGTCTAACTTCCGGTCCAATGGGTGGATGGGTTGGCCGGAAACGGTGTGCCGCTGGTGCGGGTGCGGGTAGTTTGCACCCGTGGCCACATCATCAGCACAGTCAGGGGCCGGAGCGGGCCGGGCGGGGCGCGTGGAGGGCGGCCGAGCGTCCGCGCTGGTGGAGTCCGTGCTGCGCGAGCAACTGGCCAACGGCACGCTCCGGGTCGGTCAACTGCTCCCTCCGCAGCGGGCACTGGCGGACGAGTTCGGCGTCAGCCGGGACACCATCCAGCGGGTGCTGCGCAGACTCATCGAGGAGCGCTGGCTCCAGGCCCGGCAGGGCAGCGGCATCCGCGTGGTGCGGGTGCCGGATGTGGCCCGGACCGAGCCGGGACCGGAGGCCCGCGGTCGGGCCACTCTCGGTCCACTCATCCACCGGGCCTTCGAACAGCCCGAGGTCACCCTGGACACCTTCTCGCTGACCTCCGAGACCCTGGTCAGCCATCTGCGGGTGCAGGGCGAGCGCATCGCAGCCAGGGAGATCACCCCCGCGCGCGTGCGGCTGCGGATGCTCCTGCCCGCGGAGGAGCCCCGGTTGGCCTACCCGGCCGCCGTGGATCCCGTGGACGACCGCGTCTGGGCGCGCTGGCAGGCCATGGCCCAGGGATACGCCGACACGGTGGTTGAGCTCGCCGGGCGGTTCGCGCAGTGGGGCGTGGACGCCGGGGTGGAGATCCGCCGGGTGCGGATGACCCCGCAGTTCAAGCTGTACGTCTTCAACGACACCGACATGCTGTTCGGGCCCTACGAGGTGATGCGGCGGTCCATCGCGGTCGGCGACGGCGTCCCCGTCCCGGCGCTGGACGTGCTCGGCCTCGGCTCCGCCCTCTACCTGCACCACCGCGACCCCGACGACCCGGAAACCCACGACGGCTTCTTTGCGACCATGAAGGCCACCTTCGAGTCGTACTGGGAGCACCTGGGCGAGCCCGCGACCGAAACCTGACGGAACTGCACGACATCCGGCACGGTCCGTGACTGAGGGGCGGTCCACATGGTGACACGAAGTGAAGCAGGTCACGTGGCGTACTACTCTGAGCCGCCATGTCACCCCCTCTGCCTCGCTGGGCCCACCAGCATCTGGTGCGCTACTTCGCGGAGGCACGGCGCCGTGGCGCCGACGGACCGGTGGTTTCCGGCCATCACAACATCAACCTCATCGCGCCCCTGGGCCAGCCGCTGGCGTACCTGCTCGGCGCGGGGTCCGGCGCGGTCCGCGCCAAGTTCCGCACGCCGTACCCCACCGTCGAGGTCGTGCCGCGGATCTGGCCGCGCGAGGCGGAGGTGCTGCGGGTGGTGAGCGCACGCGTGGCTGAGGCACCGCGCTGTCTTGCGGACTTCGGAGAATGGTCACTGCACGACTACCTGGACGGGCAGCCGCTGTCCGAGGTGACACCCGAAGGGCAGCCGGTGGGCAGTGCGCGGCTGGCCGCGCTGGCGGCGTTCTTCGCCCGATTGGCCGAGGTACCGGCCGACGAGTTGCCGCCCCGTCCGGCCGACTGGCCCGGCAGTGGCGACAGCCGCGGGTTTCTGGACTGGCTGGCCCGGTTCGCCGAGCGGGACGTCCATCAGTCCAATCGGCCGCGTTTCGGCGCCCTGTTCGACGCGGTGGGGGTTCCGGTGGACGCCGTGGACCGCTTTCTGCGGACGGTGCCGCCGATGACGCCGCGGCGGTTCGCGCTGCTGCACACCGACGTCCACCGGGCCAACGTGATCGTCGTGACGGGCGCGGGCGGGGAGCGGCTGGCGGTCATCGACTGGGAACTCGCCCTGTACGGCGACCCGCTGCACGACCTGGCCACTCATCTGGTGCGGATGGACTACGACAAGGCCGAGCAGGAGCTGATGGTGCGGATGTGGGCGGACGCCATGCGGCACGCGGGCTACCCGGACGCGACCGCCGGGATGGACACCGACCTGTCGGTCTACCTCGCCTTCGAGTACGCCCAGTCCGTGTTCCCCGATGTCATGCGCGCGGCGCTCGCGCTGCCGGACGAGCCGGAGGAGCACCACTTCGGCGGCGCCGCGGCGCGTGTCCACCGGGCGCTGCGCCGGGCGAGCGAGCCGCTGGGGCTGGTGGACGGGCCCAAGGACGAGCAGCAGATCGTCGAGGTACTACGGCGCTGGCACGCGGCGGACCGGGCGGGAGCAGTGGCGTGAGCGCCGCCGACCCCGGAGGGCGGGGGACCGGGGGCGTTGGCGGTGGCGTGACGACGGCCGACCGGAGGGCGCGGGAACTGCTCGACGGGGCGGCGTGCGTGCTGTTCGACTTCGACGGACCCCTCTGCCGCCTCTTCCCCGAGGGAGCCTCGGCGCCCCTCGCGGACGAGGTGCGGAACCTGGTCGACAAGTTCGGTCTGGGCGGTGTACTGAACGAGTCCCAGCGCGCCAGCATCGACCCGCACGTGGTGCTGTGCGCCGTGCACCGGGCACGGCACGAGCGGGACGTCACCGAGCCGCTGGCGGTGATGGAGGCCGCCGTCACCGCCGGTGAGCTGTCCGCCGCGCGGTCCGCCTGGCCCACCCCGCGCGCTGACGCCCTCGTGACGTGGCTGGCGCGCCGGGGCGCCCGCCTGGCGGTCGTCACCAACAACGCCCCCGGCGCGGCGACGGCCTACCTGGACGGCAGGGGCCTGCTCGGCCACTTCGACACCGTCCAGGGCCGCACGGCCGACCCCGGCCTGATGAAGCCCCACCCCGACGTCCTGCACCGCGCCCTGCGCGCCCTCGCCCTCACCCCCGCCGACGCCGTCATGATCGGCGACACCAGCACGGACGCCACCGCGGCCCGCGCGGCCGGGGTGCCGTTCATCGGCTACGCCCGCAACGCCCGCAAGGCCCACGGCCTACGCACGGGCGGCGCGGACGTGATCGTGACGTCGTACGACCACCTGACCGGGCCGTTGCCGACCCGGCGGTGACTGCGGCCTGCTGGAGGGATGGCTCAGTGGCGGGTCAGGAGGTCGGTGACGCGCATGAAGCCGTCGGTGGCGTGGCCCAGGGCGATGACGCGGCGGGCCTGGCCCTCCGCCGCGCGTAGGACGCTCGCGTCGATGCCGTGGGCCTCCGAGGCGTGCACGATGTGGGCCATGGAGGAGGCCGCCGACGTGATCGGGTTGAGGTCGCCGGAGTACGTGCCGTCGTCGGCGTCGGCCGCGAACTGCTCGATCAGCGGCGGCAGGATCGCGGCGATGCCCTGCGCGAAGGGCGCCAGCTCGCGACCGGTGATGCCCTCCGCGCGGGCCACGGCGAGGGCGTGCGCGTAGCCCGCCATGGCCGTCCAGAAGATGTCGAGCAGGGCGATGTCGTAGGCCGCGGCGCGGCCGATGTCCTCCCCGAGGTGGGTGTGCGTGCCGCCGAGGGCGTCGAGGACGGGCCGGTGGCGCTCGTACAGCTCGCGTGGGCCGCTGTGCAGGAACACCGCGTCCGGCGTGCCGATGGTGGTGGCCGGGGTCATGATCGCGCCGTCGAGGTAGCCGACGCCGTGCTGGTCCGCCCAGGCGCCGGTGTCCCGGGCCCGGCCCGGCGTGTCGGCGCTGAGGTTGACGACCGTGCGCCCCTTGAGGGCGTCGGTCACCTCCTCCTCACGGAGGATGGCGTCGGAGGCGTCGTAGTTCACCACGCAGACCACGGTCAGCGCGCTCGCGCGGGCCGCCTCCGCGGCGGTCGGGGCCGTCGTCGCCCCACGGGCCGTCAGTTCCTCGGCCCGCCCTGGGGTGCGGTTCCAGACGGTGGTGCGCAGGCCGGAGTCGAGGAAGGCAGCGGCCAGGGCGCGGCCCATCGGACCGAGGCCGAGGACGCTGACGGCAGACTGGTCGTCGTACGAGGACATGCGGGAACTCCCGTGCGTTCGCATGGTGGTGGGGAAGAGTGGATCGCCGAGGGGGCGAGGATGACGCGCAGCCGGGCCCAGGACCCGAACGTGTGCGGGGTGACCGCCGCGATCGCCGTGATCGACGGCAAGTGGAAGACGAGCCTGCTGTGGCTGCTGGAGTCCGGGCCGCACCGCCCCGGCGAACTGCGCCGACGGCTGCCCGGCCTCAGCGAGAAGGTGCTGACGCAGGCGCTGCGCGAGATGGCGGAGGACGGTCTGGTGCACCGCGAGGTGCACGACGGTCTGCCGCTGAAGACGGTCTACTCGCTGACCGACTTCGGACGTGAGCTGTCCGAGGTGCTGGGCCCCCTCTCCGACTGGGGCCACCGGCGGCTGGAGCGGCTGGTGGCCCGTTGACTGACCCCCTCAGCGTCTCGTCGTAGCCGCGCCCTGCCAAGTACCCACTTTTTTGTGGGTATCAGTGGGTGTCAGTGGGTCTCAGTGGGTGTCAGTGGGTGTCAGTGGGTATCAGCGGCGCCGGGTCACCGCCGCTCCCTCACGTCGGCCACCACGCAGCTCACGTTGTCGGGGCCGCCCGAGCGGTTGGCGCGCTCGATGAGTTCGCGTACGGCCCGCTCCGGGTCGTCGGCCGTGCCGAGCAGCACCTCGCGGACCTCCGCCACGGGTACGACGGTGGAGAGGCCGTCCGAGCAGAGCAGGTACCGGTCGCCCGCGCGGGCGTCGTGCAGCCGCAGGTCGGCCGCGGCCTCGCCGTCGGCGCCCAGGGCCCGTACGAGCAGCGAGCGCTGGGGGTGTGAGGCGGCCTCCTCCGGGGTCAGGCGGCCCTCGTCGACCATCGACTGGACCATGGTGTGGTCGTGGGTGATCTGGAACAGCTCCCCGTCCCGGAGCAGATGGGCGCGCGAGTCGCCGATGTGGACGAGGGCGAGCTGCGAGCCCGTCCAGAGGAGGGCGGTGAGCGTGGTGCCCGCCTCCGCCGTCGACGGGTCGGCGGCGGCGACGCCGTGTACCGCGCGCTCGGCCCGCTCCACCGCGTCCTCCAGGACGTTGAGGAGGTTGCCCGCCGGGACGCCGTCCGTCTCCAGCCGCCTGAGCGCGTCCACGGCGGCGGCGCTGGCGGGCGCGCCGCCCGTACCGAACCCGTCGGCCACGGCGAGCAGCCGGGCGCCCGCGTACACGGTGTCCTGGTTGCTCTCGCGGACCAGCCCGGCGTCGGAGAGCGCGGCGTAGCGGATCTCCAGGGGCGCGGTGGCGGGTGCCGTCAGTGGGTCCATCGGTGGTTCCTTCCCTGACAGGTGGTCGACGAGGAAGGCGACCAGGTCCCGGCGGGCGGCGACGTCGGCCTCGACCTCCGCCCAGTAGGCGCGTACCTCCTGGGCGGCGGCTCCGGTCTCCGTGGTCCTGGCGTCCACCGCCTCGCAGACGCGGCGGATACGGGCCAGCGGCATCCCCAGCCGCCGGAGCCAGGCCACCAGCCGGGCCCGCTCCAACTGCCGGGGCGCGTAGTGCCGGTAGCCGGTCACGGGGTCGACCCGCGCCGGGGGCAGCAGGCCCAGCTCGTCGTACAGCCGCAGTGCCTTGGGCGACAGGCGTGCCGCCCGCGCGAACGCACCGATGGTCAGCAGGTCCGTGCCGTCCACGTCCACCGTCCTCGCCTTCCTCGTGCCGGGCGGTGTCGCCCGGCACGGATGATGCTGGGGGCTGCCCCAGGGGGAAGGTCAAAGCCCGGAACAGGGACGATACGGCGTCACGCCTCCGCGGTTCTCTGGCGCAGGGCCTGCCTGGTCTCGCGGTCGACCGTCCAGACGTTGGCGACCGGGCCGACGTGGCTGAGCTTCTCGGGGTTGAGGACGGAGCGGATGGCCTGGACCCGGCCGTCCAGGATGTCGAGTACGAGGGTGTTGATGACCTTGCCGTGCCGGTCCCGGAAGACCGCGCCGGGCTGGCCGTTGACGTGGCGCTGCTCCACCGAGCCGCCGATCCGCACGAACGGTGTGACGAGTACGGCGAGCAGCCGGGACACCTGCTCCGCGCCGAAGACGCCGGCGCGGAACTTCGGCGCCTTGCCGCCGCTGTCGCTGACCAACTGCACGTCGGCGGCGAGCAGTTCCCGCAGCCCCTTCAGATCGCCCTCGCGGAAGGCGTCGAAGAACCGCCCGGCGAGTTCCTCGCGCTCCTCGTGGTCGGCGGCGAAGCGGGGGCGCCCGGCCTCCATGTGGCGGCGGGCGCGGACCGCGAGCTGGCGGCAGGCGGCCTCCGAGCGGCCCACGGCCGTGGCGATTTCCGGGAAGCCGAACCCGAACACCTCCCGCAACACGAACACCGCGCGTTCCAGCGGGCTCAGCCGTTCCAGGAGGAGCAGCGCGGCCACGGACACCGAGTCGGCCAGTTCCGCGGAGCGTTCCGGGTCGTCGTAGGGGTCGGTCATCAGCGGCTCCGGGAACCAGGGGCCGACGTACTGCTCGCGGCGGACGCGGGCCGAGCGCAGGATGTCGATGGAGATCCGGGTGACCACGGCGGACAGGAAGGCCCGGGTCGACTTGGGCGTGGTGGGGGCGGCCTCCCAGCGCAGCCAGGTCTCCTGGACGGCGTCCTCCGCCTCGCTCACGCTGCCGAGGAGGCGGTAGGCGATGGCGAAGAGCAGTGGTCGCAGTTCCTCGAACTCCTCGGTACGGGTCATGCCAGTCTCCTCGGTACGGGTCATGCCAGTCCCTCCCTGAAGCCTTCCCGCCATGACGGGTAGTGCAGTTCCCAGCCCAGTTCGCGCTTGGCCCTGGCGTTGGAGAAGCCGCGACCCTCGGTCATCACGGCCACCGCGACCTCCCCGGCGAGCAGCCGGGCCAGCCAGCCGGGCAGGCGCACCGGTGGCTTGGCGCCGACGCAGGCCGCGAGATGGGGGAGCCACTCGCGGGCCGGTGCCGGTTCGTCGTCGACGATGTTGAACACGCCCCTCGCCTTCTGTTCCACGGCCAGTACGGTGGCGCTCGCCGCGTCGTCGACGTGCACCCACGAGTGGTGCCCGGCGCCGTCGCCGAGGAGCGGGAACCTCCGGCCCCGGACGCGTCGGACCTGGTCGTCGGTCGCGCCCGGCCCGTAGAACTCGCCGTAGCGCAGGACGGTGCCGCCGTCTCCCGCGACAGTGTCCTCGACGTACCTGATCGCCATGGCGGCCGGGTGGGCGGCCGTGCCCTCGTGCGGGTCGAGGGGGTCGTCCTCGGTCTTCACCCAGCCGCCCTCGCGGATGCCGTTCCAGCCCGCGAAGCTCTGCGCGAGGACGTGGCGGACGCCGGTGCCCTGGGCGGCGGCGAGCAGGTGGTCCGTGCCCTCGGTGCGCAGCCGGATCGTGGTGGCGGACCAGCGGTCCAGCCGCCCGAGGCGGGGCCTGCCCGCGTGGGCCGCGGCGAGGGCGGTCATCTGGTGCACGATCGCGTCCGGCGACGCGGCGGCCACGGCCTCGCCGACCGACATCGCGTCCAGCCCGTCCATGACCACGCCCGCCGCCCCCAGCCGCCGGAGCAGCCCCAGCTTGGCCGCGCTCGTGGTCGTGGCCGTCACCTGATGCCCCCGGGCCACCAGCCGCACCACCACCCGCCGCCCGAGGACGCCGGTCCCCCCGGCCACGAACACCCGCATAACCACCCTCACCCACCTTCTCGGCACCCATCGCCTGCCAGCCCTCTGACACGACGGAGACGAGACAGGGCTTGCGGGTGTGACACGGGGCTGCGAAGAGGGTGGGGGGAGGGGGGCGGGGGAGGGGCTGGGAGGGCTCAGCCGGTGAACTTCTCGGGTGAGGGCGCCGCTCTCGTCGTACAGCTCAAGGGTGAAGCGCACGCCGAAGCGGGAGAGCAGCGCGGCGAGGGTGTCGAGCCTGTCGGGGTCGATGACGCCGTGCAGCAGGGTGTCCGACCCGTCGGCCGGGTCCAGCTCGACCTGGCACCAGGCCGTCTCGACCTCGTACGCGTCCCAGGACGACGACCGGGACCGCCAGCCAGCGCCGACGAACTGCCCGGCCACCGCCGAGGCGCCGCGGTTGCGCAGGACGCCGTACAGGTTGTTGTCGGCTTCGCGCCAGGCGGGAGCCAACTCGGGGCCGTCGTCAGAGAGGTCCATCGTCCGTTCCCTACGTCGCGAGTCAGAGGGTGTCAGGTGGTGCCAAGTGGCGCCAAGTGGTGCCGGGTGGTGCCACTCGGGTGGTGTCGTGTGCTGGCAGTGGGGCGTTGCCGTGCGTGGAGCCGTGGGGTTTTGGCGAATTTCCCGGCGTTTACGCAGCTCAGCGCGGGATGGTGGCGTTGTGTGTCATGAGTGGTGCCATTCGGGGTTGCGGATGGCGTCACTGTGGTGCCAAGATAGCGGCCATGGACCTCACACCGTATGTCGACACCCTGCGACGCGAACTCGCGGTGGCCGCCGAGGCGGGGGGTGAAGACGCTCGGGAGCTGGCCGAGCGGCTCACCGCTCCGCTGGAGTCGGCGACCCGGCTGACCCTGCTCAACGTGCTCTCCGCCGCGATGGACGAGATCACCCGCGAGCTCGCCCCCGGCTCCGTCGACGTACGGCTGCGCGGACTCGACCCCGACTTCGTCGTGACCCCGCCGCCCGCTGGCGCCAGCCCCGTGGAGGCGCCGGTCGCGCCCGTCGAACCGTTCCGGACGCCGCCGCCCCCAGAGGGCGACGAGGGCGGCACCGCACGCGTCAACCTGCGGCTGCCCGCCCACCTCAAGGCCCGCGCCGAGGAGGCCGCGAGCCGCGAGGGCCTCTCGGTCAACGCCTGGCTCGTACGGGCCGTGTCCGCCGCGGTCGACGGCGGCGGCCAGCCCCGTACGACGGAGAAGACCCGCACCATCGGACAGAGCTTCACCGGCTGGGTGCGCTAGCCCCCGACCCGGACCCGCACCCCTCACCCCCCCACCCGCACCCCAACCACCCTTCACGTCCCGCGAGGGACGACCCGAGACCCACGAGGACGCCACAGCCATGCCTTCTTTCGACACTCCCACCACGATCTCCGTCACCGCGCACGTCTCCGCCGGTTCCATCCGGTTCACCGCGGGCGACCGGACCGACACGGTCGTCGACGTACGGCCCCGCGACCCGAAACGGGACCCCGACGTCCGTACGGCCGAGCAGACCGACGTGACGTACGCGGGCGGCGTGCTCACCATCAGGACGCCCAAGCAGCGCAACCTCATCGGCCGCACCGGCACCGTGGACATCGCGGTCGAACTGCCCACCGACTCCCGCGTCGACATGACCGGCTCCTGGGCCCAGGTCCTCGGTGAGGGCCAGCTCGGGGAGGTCCGCGTCAAGACCTCGTCCGGCGACGTACGACTCGACGCGACCGGTCCGCTCCAGCTCACCGCCTCCCACGGCTCGATCACCGTCGACCGCGTCGACGGCATGGCCGAGATCACCACCAGCTCCGGCAGCCTGCGGGTCGGCACCGTCCACGGTCCCGCCGTCCTGAAGAACTCGCACGGCTCCACCACCGTCGGCGCCGCCACCGGCGACCTGCGGGTCAGCGGGGCCAACGGGGACATCGACATCGCCCGCGCCGAGGGCTCGGTCGTCGCCACCACCGCCCACGGCGCCCTGCGCATCGCCGACATCGCCCGCGGCACCGCCCAGTTGGAGACGTCCTACGGCGCCATCGAGGTCGGCGTCCGCGAGGGTACCGCCGCCTGGCTGGACGTCAGCTCCGAGCACGGGCAGGTGCGCAACACGCTCGCCGCCTCCGGGCCGCCGGAGGAGGCCGAGGACACCGTCCGGGTCCGCGCCCGCACCCGCTACGGCAACATCGACGTCCGCCGCGCCAAGGTCTGAGCGTCCCCCCCAACTCCCACCTCCTTCCGCCTCTCAAAGGGAGAGCGCCATGCCTTCTTCTGTCATGCCCATGTCGAGCAACAACGAGAACGACGGCCACCCGCTCCCCGCCCAACGCGGCGGCGACGGCCCCCTGCCCCCCGCCGCCATCTCCACCCTCGGCCTCCGCAAGTCGTACGGCGACAAGACGGTGCTCGACGGCATCGACCTCCGCATCCCCGCGGGCACCGTCTTCGCGCTGCTCGGCCCGAACGGCGCGGGCAAGACCACCACCGTGCAGATCCTGTCCACGCTCATCGCGGCCGACGGCGGACAGGCCCAGGTCGCGGGCCACGACGTCGCCACGGCACCGGACGGCGTACGCGCCGCGATCGGCGTCACCGGCCAGTTCTCCGCGCTCGACGACCTGCTCACCGCCGAAGAGAACCTCATCCTCATGGCGGACCTGCTCCGCCTCGGCAAGCGCGAGGGCCGCTCCCGGGCCCGCCGCCTGCTGGAACGCTTCGACATCGCGGACGTCGCCCACCAGCGCGCCGCGACCTTCTCCGGCGGTATGCGGCGCCGACTCGACCTCGCGATGACCCTGGTCGGCGACCCCCAGGTGATCTTCCTGGACGAGCCGACGACCGGACTCGACCCGCGCAGCCGCCGCACCATGTGGGAGACGGTGCGCTCGCTGGTCGCGGGCGGTACGACGGTCTTCCTCACCACGCAGTACCTGGAGGAGGCCGACCAGCTCGCCGACCGCGTCGCCGTCCTCGACGGCGGCCGGATCGTCGCCGAGGGCACCGCCGAGGAACTCAAGGCCCGGATTCCCGGCAGCCACGTACGGCTCCGGCTCACCGACTCCGCCGAGTACGAGCGCGCCGTCGCCGCCCTCCCCGACGCGGCCCGCGACGACGAGAACCTCGCCCTGCGCGTCGCGGGCGACGGCGAACTGGAGGCACTGCGCGCCCTGCTGGACCGGCTCGACGCGGCGGGCGTCCGGGCCGCCGACCTCTCCGTGCACACCCCCGACCTCGACGACGTGTTCCTGGCCCTGACCGGCCACGGCACGACCGCCAGCCCCCTCACCGCCCAGGAGACCTCGCGATGAGCACCCTCACCTACGCCGTGCACGACTCCGCGACGATGCTGCGGCGCAACCTCCGGCACGCGATCCGCTACCCGGCCGTGGGGTTCGGCAGCGCCATGACGCCGATCCTGATGCTGCTGCTGTTCGTGTACGCCTTCGGTGACTCGATCGGCGCCGGGATGGGCGGCGGCCGGGACGCGTACCTGAACTACCTGACGCCCGGCATCATCATCATGGGCGTGGCCGCCGGTTCGATGTCGACCTCGATCGCGATCTGCTCCGACATGACCGAGGGCATCATCAACCGGTTCCGCACCATGGACATCACCCGCTCGTCGTTCATGACCGGCCATGTCGTCGGCAGCGTCATCCAGACGATGGTGTGCGCCGTCCTGGTCGTGGGCGTCGCGCTCGCCGTCGGCTTCCGGTCGGACGCGAGCCCGCTGGAGTGGCTGGCCGCCGCCGGGTTCCTCACGGCCATCGCGTTCGCGGTGACCTGGCTGTCGGCGGCGCTCGGCCTGATCTCCAAGACCGTCGAGTCCGCGAGCAACAAGCCGCTGCTGATCCAGTTCCTGCCGTTCCTCGGCTCCGCGTTCGTACCGGCCGAGTCGATGTCGCCGGGCCTGCGCTGGTTCGCCGAGTACCAGCCCTTCACCCCGATGACCGAGACCCTGCGCGGCCTCCTCTCCGGTTCGGAGATCGGCGACAACGGCTGGATCTCACTGACCTGGTGCGCCGCCATCGCCGTAACCGGCTACCTCTGGTCCCGCTCACTCTTCAACAGCACGACGACGAAGCGGAACTGAACCACCAGCCGCCCCGGCACCGATCCACCAGCCGCCCCGGCACCGATCCACCAGCCGCCCCGGCACCGATCCGCCAGCCGTACCGGCACCGATCCGCCAGCCGCACCGGCCCCGATCAACCAGCGGAGGGCCCCGCACACCCGCGGGCCCCCCGCTTCCGGCGTCCGTCCCGGCGGCGGCGCCGCGCGAGCGGCTCCCCCGAGGCGAAATCCCGCACCCTCCCCCCACGATCACTCCGACACTGCACCCATGCGCAGCTACCGAACCCTCTTCCGCACCCCCGAGTTCACCCCGTTCCTCCTCTCCTTCGCCGCCTCCGCCGCCGCCCAGACGATCGGCTCCCTGGCCCTCGGCACCCTGGTGTTCCGGGCCACCGGCTCCCCGCTCCTCACGGCGCTCAGCATGTTCGGGCCGCACCTGGCCATGCTGGCGGGGGCGGCACTGCTGCTCTCGGCCGCCGACCGGCTGGCCCCGCGGGCGATCCTCACCGGCCTCTCCCTCGTCTTCGCGGCGGCGACGGCGGTCCTGGCACTGCCGGGACTCCCGGTCTGGGCGGTCTTCGTCGTCGTACTCCTCCAGGGCCTGGTCGCCTCCCTGGGCGGCGGTGTGCGCGGCGGGCTGCTGAACGAGATCCTCACCAAGGACGGCTACGTGCTGGGCCGTTCGGTCTACAACATGCTCTGGGGTCTGACGCAGGTGGCGGGGTTCGCGACCGGCGGCGCGCTGCTGGTGCTGCTGTCCCCCCGGACCTGCCTGCTCCTGGCGGCGGGGCTGTACGCGGTGTCGGCCCTCGTCACCCGTCTGGGCCTCACGGCCCGCCCGCCGCGCTCCACCGGCCGCCCGTCCGTGGCGGCGACCTGGCGCACCAACGCCGTCCTGTGGTCCTCCCGCTCCCGCCGCCTGACCTACCTGGGCCTGTGGGTGCCCAACGGCCTGGTGGTCGGCGGGGACTCGCTCTACGTCTCCTACGCCCCCGACTCCGCGGGCACGCTGTACGCGTGCGGCGCGCTGGGCATGTTCGCGGGCGACCTCGCCGTGGGTCGTCTGGTGCCGCCCGCGTGGCGGCCCCACCTGGCGACGCCGCTGCGGCTGGTGCTGGCGGTGCCGTACCTGTTCTTCGTGCTGCGGCCGGGCGTGGCGCTGTCGGCGGTGGCCGTCACGGTCGCCTCGGTCGGGTTCGCCGCGAGCCTGGTCCTCCAGGAACGCCTGATGTCCCTCACCCCCGACGACCTGACCGGGCAGGCCCTCGGCCTGCACACCACCGGCATGGCCGCCATGCAGGGCGTCGGCGCGGCCGTCGCGGGCACGATCGCCCAGCTGACGTCCCCCGCCACGGCGATCACGGTGATGGCGGCCACCTCCGTCACGGTGACCCTGACCCTGGCGGCGCTCACGAGGAACGACCCCCGGGAGGCGACGGCCACGCGCCCCGCCACCGCGGAGTGACCAGGGCAACTTTTGCAAGCGGGCGCTTGCAAAAGTTAGCGAGGGTGGGGCAAGGTGGACGTATGGCATCGCTCAACGTCGGCAATCTCGGTGAGTACCTGCGCGAGCAGCGGCGCAACGCGCAGTTGTCGCTCAGGCAGCTCGCCGACGCGGCCGGGGTGTCCAACCCGTACCTGAGTCAGATCGAGCGCGGGCTGCGCAAGCCGAGCGCGGAGGTGCTGCAGCAGGTCGCCAAGGCGCTGCGGATCTCCGCCGAGACGCTGTACGTGCGGGCGGGCATCCTCGACGCCGAGCGGGACCGGGACGAGGTGGAGACCCGTGCCGTGATCCTCGCCGACCCCACGCTGAACGAGCGGCAGAAGCAGGTACTGCTCCAGATCTACGAGTCCTTCCGCAAGGAGAACGGCTACGAGGTCGCCGTCGACGCGGACGCCGGTGGTGACACCGGCGGCGATGCCGCGGGAGACCAGCAAACCCTCAGTACGGGGAGCGCCGGGGTTCGTAAGAATGGTGCGAACCCCCAGTGAAGCGAGTGAAACGTACGAAACGGATCCAGGAGGATCATCCCCATGGCCATGGCAGACGATCTGCGTAAGACCCTGAGTGACCCCAAGCCGCTGTACTTCGCCGCCGGCACCGCCGACCTCGCCCTCCAGCGGGCCAGGAAGGTCCCGGAGCTGGTGGAGCAGTGGCGCACCGAGGCCCCGGCCCGGTTCGAGGCCGTGCGCAACGCCGACCCGAAGGCCGTCCAGGAGAAGGCCGCCCACCGCGTCAAGGAGACGCAGGAGACCCTTCAGGCCCGGGTCGGGGAGTTCTTCGGCTCCCTGGACACCGACCTGAAGAAGCTCGGTGAGAGCGCCCAGGACCTCGCGCTGCGCGGGGTCGGCGTGGCCGCCGAGTACGCCGTGAAGGCCCGGGAGGCCTACGAGAAGGTCGCCGAGCACGGTGAGCAGGCCGTGAGGCAGTGGCGCGGCGAGGCCGCCGAGGAGATCGAGGAGCTGGCCGTGGCCGTCGAGCCGAAGGCCCAGCCCGTCGAGGTGAAGGAGGAGAAGCCGGTCGTCGCGGGGAGGACGGACACCGCCGTGAAGACCGACGCTCCCGCCAAGAAGGCCGCGGCGAGGAAGACCCCGGCCGCCCGCAAGGCCACCGCCAAGAAGACGACTCCGCCCGCCAAGTGATAGCGGGGGCGTCCGGCGTCACCCGGACAGGTGAACGGTCACGGGTCGGGCACTAGTGAGGTGTCCGGCCCGTTGTTCGGGTAGCGGGCCGGGATGTGCGGGTACGGTGACCGCGTAGGTCGAGTCGAGTCGGGTGGTGGACGTCGTGCTGTTGCAGGGTTTCGCAGGGTTCATGTCGCTGTTGAGCCTGGCTCTGACCGTTTTCAGCGGTTTCGCGCTGATCGATGCCGCCACGCGCCGTGAGGACGCCTATCGCGCGGCCGACAAGAAGACCAAGCCGTTCTGGCTGATCATCCTCGGGATCGCCTTCGTGGTGACCCTGCTCTTCCCGCTCCTGTCGCTGCTGCCGATCATCGGCCTCGTCGCGACGATCGTGTACATGGTCGACGTCCGCCCGGCCATCCGCAGCCTCCCGGGCGGAGGCCGCAACAGCAGACGGGGCTCCAGCAGCGACGGCCCCTACGGCCCTTGGAACGGCGGTCGCTGAGCCCTTCGGGCACACGCACGCAGGGGGGCGGCCGGAAGCCGTCAGGCGCCTACCGGACCGTTGGGACCCCGGTCCAGCAACAGCACCGCCACGTCATCGGTCAGCTCGCCGCCGTTGAGTTCCCGGACCTCGCTCACCGCGGCCCGCAGCAGTTGTTCTCCGCGCAGGCCCTGGGAGAGCTGGCGGCGGATCATCTCGACCATGCCGTCCTGCCCGAGCCGCTCGCCGCTCTCTCCGACACGGCCCTCGATCAGACCGTCCGTGTAGAGCATCAGGCTCCACTCGGCGCCCAGCTCCACCTCCATGCGCGGCCAGCGGGCGCCCGGCAGCAGGCCGAGGGCGGGGCCGTTGTTGTCGTAGGGGAGCAGGTGGGGCCGTCGGCCGGGGCGGGCGATCAGCGGGGACGGGTGACCGGCGAGGTACAGGCCCGCGCGGCGGCCGTCGGGGGCGATGTCCACCGTGCACAGCGTCGCGAAGATCTCCTCGTCGGAGCGCTCGTGCTCCAGGACCTGCTGGAGGGTGCTCAGCAACTGGTCACCGCAGAGCCCGGCCAGGGTCAGCGCCCGCCAGGCGATCCGCAGCTCCACGCCGAGCGCCGCCTCGTCGGGCCCATGGCCGCACACGTCACCGATCATGGCGTGCACGGTGCCGTCGGGGGTGCGGACGGTGTCGTAGAAGTCACCGCCGAGCAGCGCGCGGGAGCGGCCGGGGCGGTAGCGGGCGGCGAAGCGCAGCGAGGAGCCGTCCAGGAGGGGCGTGGGCAGCAGGCCGCGCTCCAGCCGGGCGTTCTCCTGCGCGCGCAGCTTGCCCTCGGCCAGCCGCCGCTCCGCCGTGTCGGAACGTTTCCGCTCCACCGCGTACCGGATCGCCCGGCTCAGCAGCCGTCCGTCCAGTTCGTCGCGGAAGAGGTAGTCCTGGGCGCCCACGCGCACGGCCTCCGCGCCGCGCTCGGCGTCGCCGGAGGCGGTCAGCGCGAGCACGGCGTGCCGGGGGGCCAGCTCCAGTACGTGCTTGAGCGGGGCCAGCTCGTCCTCGTCGCCGTCACCGGCGCGGCCCGGCGTGGGCAGCGCGAGGTCCAGCAGGATGCAGTGGACGTCGTCGGTGAGCAGCCGCTCGGCCTCGGTGAGGTTGCGGGCGGTGCGGACGCGGATCGGCTTGCCGGAGGAGTCCAGCAGCTCGGGCACGATCGTCGAGCCGCCCGGGTCGTCCTCGATGAGCAGCAGGGTGAGCGTGGTGCTCGCGGGGGTCGTGTGGGTTCCGACCGTGTGGTGGGCGACCGTGTCTTCCTTGCGCGGGGCCTCGGTGTCGGCCTCGGCGCCGGTGGGGCCGCCGACTGCGGGCGCGGACTGCGACGCCTGACCACTCTCCACGGCCGGGATCGCTCTCTGCCGCGGTACGGGTACGGGCATTGGCTTGGGTTCCTTCCCTCCCCCCGAGGGCGTGGCAGGGCGAGGGACATCGACCTACCGACGGGGACCATAGCGGGTGTCGGCGCCGCAACGGAATGGTGTGGGACACGTCGCCCGGCAGGAAGCCACTGTCATATGCCGCGTTCCGTACCGCAGTTGGACAGGGTGCCGCCTGGCCTGGGATGACGAAGGTCACGCCGGGCGGGTGGGGGGAGGGTGTTCGACGTGGAGTGGGTCACGTGACCCGGTCCACAGCCCTCATTCCGCCCCCGGCCGGACCACCCCGAGTATCGGCATCGAACCGGCCCCCGCCACCGTCACCGCCCGCCCCGGGCGCGGGGCGTGCACGATGGCGCCGTCGCCGACGTAGAGGCCCACGTGGCTGGCGTCGTCGAAGTAGATGACGAGGTCGCCGGGGCGCATGTCCTCGACGGCGACCCGCTTGAGCTGCTTCCACTGCTGCTGGGAGGTGCGGGGGATCACCGCGCCCGCGGTCGCCCACGCCTGTGAGGTCAGCCCGGAGCAGTCGTACGACATCGGCCCCTCGGCGCCCCATTCGTACGGTTTGCCGATCTGGGCCGTGGCGTACGCGACGGCCTTCCTGCCCGGGCCGGTCGCCTCGGGGTCGAGGTCGTCCAGGATTCCGGAGCTGAGCCAGGCGTTCTGTGCCTTGCGGGCGGCCTCCCGCTCCAGCAGCTCCAGGCGCTCCTTCTCCTCCTGCTCCAGCTCGGACTCCAGCTTCTCCGCCGCCGCGATCCGCTTCTTGATCTTCTTCTTGGCGGCGGCCTTCGCCTTGCGGTTGGACTCCAGCTTCTTCCACTGGGTGGAGGCGTCCGCCGCGTACTGCTCCAGGTCCTGCTGGGTGCGGGTCAGTTCGCTCAGGACGTGCTGGGTGGCGCGCTCGCCCTGGAGGATGCGGCCCGAGCCGTCGAGGAACTGCCGCGGGTCGTCGCTCAGCACCAACTGGGCCTCGGGCGGCAGCCCGCCGGTGCGGTACTGGGCGCGGGCGGCGGCGCCCGCGCGGTCCTTCAGCTCGTCCAGCCGCTTCTTGCCCTGGACGATCCGCTGGGCCAGCTTCACGATCTCCGCGGACTGCTGTTCGGCCTTCTCCTCCGCGGCGTTGTAGGCGTCGGTGGCGACGGCGGCCTCGTGGTAGAGCGTGTCCAGCCGCTGGCGGACCTCCTCAAGGTCCTTGCTCGGCGGGGGAGTCGGGGCGGCGGGGGCGGTCGAACCGCTCGGTGTGGGGGCCGGGTCCGCGAACGCCGTACCGGGCGCCGCCGCCAGTACGGTGACCGCGCAGACCACGGTCACGGCCGCCGTGAGCAGGCCACGCTTGCCCGTTCCCATCCCACTGCCCCCCAACTGATTTCCCGTCAGTAACTTACGAGCGCTCGGGGGATCGTGCCATGCCGCGCCGCAAAACGACAGAGGTGGTGACTCCCTCCCTCGTTCCCTCCGGTCTACGACAATCCCCCGCGGCCCTGTGACCAACACCTCACCCTTTGCGACGAACGACGGCCGGAGATCGTTCCCAAGGGACCAGAACCGGGACCGCGGCCGGGATCGAGATCGGGACCAGGTCAGGACCTCGGCGCCAACGCCGCCCACCGCACGGTCACTTCCCCCTGCCGCCACCGCCGCGGCCCGTCCACGACCGGCCAGTCGGCGCGCAGGTCCCGTACCGCCCGCAGCCAGCGCTGGCGGGCGCCGTAGGCGGCGTAGGGCGCGGCGGCGGCCCAGGCGCGGTCGAAGTCCCGGAGGAACGCGTGCACCGGCTCACCCGGGACGTTGCGGTGGATGAGCGCCTTCGGCAGCCGTTCCGCGAGGTCGGAGGGACGCTCCAGCGAGCCCAGCCGGGTCGCGAAGGTGACGGTGCGCGGCCCCTCGGGGCCGAGCGCCACCCACACGTGCCGTCGGCCGACCTCGTCGCACGTCCCCTCGACCAGCAGCCCGCCCCGCGACCCCGTCGACGGGTCGACCGGCGCGAGCCGCGCGCACAGCCGCTGCCAGACGGCGGCGACCTCGGCCTCGTCGTACTGGCGGAGCACGTTGGCCGCGCGGATCAGCAGCGGCCTCCCGGGGACGGGGACCTCGAAGCCGCCGTGCCGGAAGGTGAGGCCGTCCCGCTCGTACGGCAGGGCCGCCGCGACCCGGCCCTGGTCGATCTCGACGCCGACCACGCGCGCGTGGGGCGCGGCCGTGCGGAGCCGGGTGAGCAGTTCGACGGCGGTCCAGGGGGCGGCGCCGTAGCCGAGGTCGACGGCCACGGGGTCGGCGGCGCGGCGCAGTTCGGCGCCGTGCGTGGCGGCGATCCAGCGGTCCATGCGGCGCAGGCGGTTCGGATTGGTGGTCCCGCGCGTCACCGTGCCGAGGGGGCGGGTCGTGGCGCGGGCTGTCATGCGTCGAGGGTATGCGGGCGCACCGCGCGGGCACCCGCGACGGTGTGGGCGGCCATCGAGACGCGTCCCGCTCTCGAACGGTTGAGCGAAGAACGGTAATGATTCGGCAAAGACGCGATCACCGGAAATGGAGCGAACCCTTCCGGTGTTGCCTCCTTCGGAGGGGCCCCAGGCACCTCCTGGCAGTCATGCCCACGGCGAGGAGGACCGGCACGTGAGCCAATACGTCAGCAGGCTCGGTCGCCGTTCCCCGGCGACGTCCCCGCGGCTCCGGCTCGGGCACCGCCGCCCACGCCGGGTGGCGATGCTCTCCGTGCACACCTCGCCGCTCCACCAGCCCGGCACCGGCGACGCGGGCGGCATGAACGTCTACATCGTCGAACTCGCCCAGCGCCTCGCCGCCCTCAACATCGAGGTGGAGATCTTCACCCGGGCCACCACGGGCGCCCTTCCGCCCACCGTCGAGATCTGCCCCGGCGTCGTCGTCCGGCACGTCGACGCGGGCCCCTACGAGGGCCTCGCCAAGGAGGAGCTGCCCGCCCAGCTCTGCGCCTTCACCCACGGCGTGATGCAGGCGTGGGCGGGCCACCGCCCCGGCCACTACGACCTCGTCCACTCGCACTACTGGCTCTCCGGCCACGTCGGCTGGCTCGCCGCCCAGCGCTGGGGCGTGCCCCTGGTGCACGCCATGCACACCATGGCCAAGGTCAAGAACGCCAACCTCGCCGACGGCGACACCCCCGAGCCCGCCGCCCGCGTCATCGGCGAGACCCAGATCGTCAACGCCGCCGACCGGCTGATCGCGAACACCGCCGAGGAGGCCGCCGAGCTGGTACGGCACTACGCGGCTGACCCGGCCAAGGTCGCCGTCGTCCACCCCGGGGTCAACCTCGACCGCTTCCGTCCCGCGGACGGCCGCGCCGCCGCCCGCACCCGCCTCGGCCTGCCGCCGGACGCCCTGATCCCGCTCTTCGCGGGCCGCATCCAGCCCCTGAAGGCCCCGGACGTGCTGCTGCGCGCGGTCGCCGTCCTCCTCGACCAGCGCCCCGAACTGCGCACCCGGCTCGTCGTCCCCGTCGTCGGCGGCCCCAGCGGCAGCGGCCTCGCCAAGCCCGAGGGGCTCCAGAAGCTCGCCGCCCGGCTCGGCATCGCGGACGTCGTACGGTTCCGGCCGCCGGTCGGGCAGGAGCAGCTCGCGGACTGGTTCCGCGCGGCGTCCGTGCTCGTGATGCCGTCCTACAGCGAGTCCTTCGGCCTGGTCGCCATAGAGGCGCAGGCGGCGGGCACCCCGGTGCTCGCGGCGGCGGTCGGCGGCCTCCCGGTCGCCGTCCGCGACGGGGAGACCGGCTTCCTCGTCCAGGGCCACGACCCGGCGGCGTACGCGCGCGTGCTGCGCGACTTCGCCGAGTCCCCGGAGCTGACGCACCGGATGGGCGAGGCCGCGGCCCGGCACGCCCGCCGCTTCGGCTGGGACACGGCGGCGGCGGCCACGGCCGAGGTCTACACGGCCGCCCTGCACACCCACCGGCGTCGCGTACGCTCGCACCATGGGTGAGCACCATGGGTGAACCTCAAGACGCGGCGGCACGGACCGTCGAGGACGTCCTGAAGGACGCCGAACTGGAGTGGGAGAGCCCGGAGCCCGGCCACTACGTGGTCACGCTCCCCGGCACCCGCAAGCTGTCCACGACCGTCTCCCTGATCGTCGGCCGCCACTCCCTGTCCCTGAACGCCTTCGTCATCCGCCACCCCGACGAGAACGAACCCGGCGTCCACCGCTGGCTCCTGGAACGCAACCTCAAGCTTTACGGCGTCAGTTACGCCGTCGACCCGCTCGGCGACATCTACGTCACCGGCAAGCTGCCGCTGGCCTCCGTCACCGCCGACGAGATCGACCGCCTCCTCGGCCAGGTCCTGGAAGCCGCCGACGGCAGCTTCAACACCCTCCTGGAGCTGGGCTTCGCCACCGCCATCCGCAAGGAGTACGCGTGGCGCGTCTCCCGGGGCGAACCGACCCGCAACCTGGACGCGTTCGCGCACCTGACGCGGCGCCCGGAGCGGTAGTCCTCCTCAGGTAGGAGCCGCGGCCGACAGCCGGTAACGCCCCGGCGGCACCCCCACCAGCCTCCGGAAGTGCCGCGTGAGGTGCGACTGGTCGTAGAACCCGGTGCTGACCGCGACCTCCCCGGGCGACCGCCCGTCGAGCAGCAGCCGCCGGGCGCGCTCGACGCGGCGGGACATCAGGTACTGGTGCGGCGCGATGCCGTAGGCGGCACTGAACGCCCGTACGAGGTGGGCGGGGTGGGCCTGGAGCAGCGCGGCGGCGTCCTCCAGGGACACGCCCTCGACGACGCGCGCGTCGAGCAGTTCGCGCAGCCGCCGGGCGAGGACGGGATCACGTGACGGCGGTCGCCCGGCCGCCCCCGGCCCCCGCAGATGGGCCCGCAGCCGCTCCCCGACCAGTGTCAGCCTGCTGGCCGCCTCCAACTCGTCACCGGCCCGCGTGAGCGCCCCGTGCAACTGCCCGACGCGCCGCCGCAGCAGCGGGTCACGCAGGTCGGGCGCGTCGACCGCCGGGCCGATGAGGTCCTCCCCGAGCTGGGAGGCGTCCAGGTACAGCACGCGCTTGCGGAAGCCGTCCGCGGTGGCGGCGGAGCCGTTGTGCGGGACGTGGGGGGGCAGCAGGGTGACCGTGTCGTGCGGGGTGCCGTGCTGGTGCCGGTCCAGGTCGTACCGTACGGCGCCGTCGTCGACGATCAGCAGCGTCCAGGCGTCATGGACGTGCATCGGGTAGGCGTACTCGGTGAAGCGGGCGTGGAAGACCTCCACGACGCCGGGGATGCCGGGGCGCCAGGCGGTGACGGACTCGCGGGCGGCGGCCATGCAAAGAACGTACAAGACGGGCCGGGGAGACGATCGGCAGTCTCAAGGCATGAGCACGCGATTCGACACCAAGATTGCCGTCCTGCTCCGCGACGACCTGGAGCCCTGGCAGCGCCTGAACGTGACCGCCTTCCTGGTCAGCGGCCTCGGCACGGCCGTGCCCGAGGTGGTCGGGGAGCCGTACGAGGACGCCGACGCCGTGCCGTACCTGCCGATGTTCCGGCAGCCTGTGCTGGTCTTCGAGGCCACGAAGGAGACGCTGACGACGGCCCACGCGCGCGTGCTATCCCGCGCGCTGCCCCGCGCGGTCTTCACCTCCGACCTGTTCGCCACCGGCCATGACGAGGCCAACCGGGCCGCGGTACGGGCCGTACCGACCGCCGACCTGGACCTGGTGGGCCTCGCGGTGTACGGCCCGCGCAACGCGGTGGACAAGGCGGTCAAGGGCGCACGGATGCACCCCTGAGCGCGTCAGGCGGTGCGGGCGGGCCTCAGACCGTGCTGGAGGCCGCCCGCTCGGCGGCGACGGGCTCCACCGTCGCCGCCGCCGTCTCGTCCGGCAGCCGCCGCATCAGCGTCGCGTACCCGACGCCCGCGACGGTGCCGATGACCGCGGACAGCCCCCACAGCCACTCGGCGCCGTACCGGTCGATGACGAAACCGGACATCAGCGGCGCGACCAGCGCGGCGACGGACCAGGACATCGTGTACATGCCCTGGTAGCGACCCCGCCCGTGCACGGGGGACAGCCGTACGACGAGACCGGTCTGCGTCGGCGCGTTCACGATCTCGGCGAGGGTCCATACGCACACCGTGAGCGCGATCACGCCGACCGACCCGGCGAACGCGGTGAGCCCGAACCCGTACCCGGCGAGCAGCGACGAGACCACGAGCAGCCGCCGCGGGTCCCGGTGTTCGATGAGCCGCGTGACGGGGATCTGGAGCGCGACGATCAGCACGCCGTTGACGGCGATCGCCATGCCGTAGTCGGCGGACGAGAACCCGGCCTGCCCCATGGCGACGGGCAGCGCCACCGACCCCTGCTGGAAGATCAGGGCGACGAGGAAGGACAGCCCCACGACGCCCATGAACCGCCCGTCCCGCAGGACGGTCCCGAGCCCCACGGGCGGCGCGTCGTCCCCGGCGGCCTTGGCGGCGCGCTCCGGCCGCGACTCGGGCAGCTTCAGGAAGATGAGCACGGCACACGCGAGGGTCATGGCGGCCTCGATCAGGAACCCGGCGAGGTAGCTGCTCTCCGCGATGAACCCGGCGCCCATGGCGGAGACGGCGAAGCCGAGGTTGATCGCCCAGTAGTTGAGCGAGAAGGCCCGCACCCGGTCCTCGGGCCGCACGATGTCGGCCATCATCGCCTGCACGGCGGGCCGCGAGGCGCTGGAGGCGGCGCCGACGAGGAACGCGACGCCCGCGATCGACACCGGGTCCTGGACGAACCCGAGCGCCGCCACGGACACGGCGGTGGAGGTCTGCGCGACCAGCAGCGTGGGCCGCCGCCCGAGCCGGTCGGTCAGCACCCCGGCCCCCAGCGACGCCACCACCCCGCCGAGCCCGTGCAGCGCCGCGACGAGACCGGCGTACGAGGCCGAGTAGCCGCGGTCGAGGGTCAGGTAGAGCGCCATGAACGTCGCCACGAACGCGCCGAGCCGGTTGACGAGGGTGCTCGTCCACAGCCACCAGAACTCGCGGGGGAGTCCGGAGACGGTCTCTGACAGGGCACGTCTGAGGGCGGCAGGTGGCATCGAGGGGTCCCCCACGGTGTAAGTAAGTAAGCGGCTCAGCAAGCAAGCACACCTTACGTCGACTCCTCGCCCCCCATCCACTGATTAACCGCCCCCCACAGGGCGCGCTCCGCTACCTCCCCTACCTCCCGTACCGCCCTCCGGAGGAGCGATCGATCACCCGGTTCGATTACGCTCAGGCCCATGGCCGACGCACCGTACAAGCTGATCCTCCTCCGCCACGGCGAGAGCGAATGGAACGCGAAGAACCTGTTCACCGGCTGGGTGGACGTCAACCTCAACGAGAAGGGCGAGAAGGAGGCAGTCCGCGGCGGCGAGCTCCTGAAGGACGCCGACCTCCTCCCCGACGTGGTCCACACGTCCCTCCAGAAGCGCGCCATCCGCACCGCGCAGCTCGCGCTGGAGGCGGCCGACCGCCACTGGATCCCCGTCCACCGTTCATGGCGCCTCAACGAGCGCCACTACGGCGCCCTCCAGGGCAAGGACAAGGCCCAGACCCTCGCCGAGTTCGGCGAGGAGCAGTTCATGCTGTGGCGCCGCTCCTACGACACCCCGCCGCCGCCGCTCGCCAACGACGCCGAGTACTCCCAGTTCTCCGACCCGCGCTACGCGACCCTCCCGCCGGAGCTGCGCCCCCAGACGGAGTGCCTCAAGGACGTCGTCGTCCGGATGCTCCCCTACTGGTTCGACGCCATCGTCCCCGACCTCCTCACCGGCCGCGTCGTCCTCGTCGCCGCCCACGGCAACAGCCTCCGCGCCCTGGTCAAGCACCTGGACGGCATCTCCGACGCCGACATCGCGGGCCTGAACATCCCCACCGGCATCCCCCTCGCCTACGACCTCGACCCCGACTTCAAGCCCCTCAACCCGGGCGGCACCTACCTCGACCCGGCCGCGGCAGCGGCAGCGATCGAGGCGGTCAAGAACCAGGGCAAGAAGAAGTAAGCAGAGGCAAGAAGAACCAAGCGGTACTGATTAGCCCCCTGCCCGCAGGTTGTCCGCTGGTAGGGGGCTTTTCGTTGCCTTGAGCCTGTCGCTGGGCCGTCAGCCTGTGGACTGGTCCGTCAGGCGTGCCCGACGCGCCGCCACCCGTACCGACGTCTCTGGGAAGGCACATCAGGCGACGTCGTGGACGTTGTGCTCATGGAGGTCGGATGCGTGCCGGGCAACGGCACGGTAACCGGCATCGTCGTGGAGGTGGTGGGCTGCGGTGCTCCCCGGCCTGGGCAATACGACGCCGCACCGCGCTGATTCAACGCCCCGCGTTCTTCGGCACTGCCACATCGGGATAGAGGTCGGTGAACATCTCCGCGATCTCGTCGGAGCAGCCGGACCAGCGGATGAGTCGCGCAGGTAGATCACCGGCTGTGCTTCTCCGCCCGGTGCAGACGCTCTGCGTCCTCGACGGCACCCCACTCACGCGCACGCTCGAAGTGACGGCTGAGGCGCGCCACGCGCTCCTGCTGCTCGGCGTAGAAGCGCAGAGCGAGATTGACCGCCTCCTTCTTGGTCCTGACCTTGGACAGGGCCAAGGCGCGTTCCAGGGCATCGTCGTCGATGTCGATCTGGGTCACGGACATGCGGCACCTCCTCGCAAAGTTGGTGATGTACATAGAGGAATACGTCACCAACATTCAGCAGCTCGACTCTGGCAAGTCCCACTGTCAGCCCTCAGCTGTAGGTTGCCACTCATGGCTGAGAGACCGACTGAGAGTTGGCGTCGCGGTATAGCTGAGGAGGCCGCGGAGCTTGCTGCGGGCACGCTGGAGGCCGAGTGTGCCTGCATGGCTGAGCTGTTCCCCGAGGAACTTCTCAGGGTGACCGACGAGGTGCTCGACGCCTTCGAGGGTGCGCTTCCTGGGTTGGGCAACGCCAGTGACGAGGAGGTCTTTGCCGTCGTAGAGCGGGTTGTCCTGAGCCTGAACGCGGTGAACGAGGCCCACGGCGAAGCCGCCTTCGAGACCGACGAGCGTGAGGAGTTGTGCGCATACATTGACCAGTCGCTCAGCGAGTGCGGTGTCGATGTCGTCGGTCTGACCGCGCGCCACGGGCTCGGTCGGTATGAACTCACGGACAGGTGGCGGGAGTGGTAGGGCGGGAAGAGGCTCTCCTCGCCTGGCGGTGAGTCGGGTGCACCGGGTCCGTGACAGACAATCCGACACGCTCAGAGGGAAGCCTCAGCGACGGGTACGCCGAGTTGGCCGCCGTAGGTCCGTACGGGGCCGAGCTTGGACATGCCGTGGATGACTGGATGACCGCGGGGCGGTACGCCGAGCTGCGGTGAGCCCGGGCGGTGCGGTGGGCGGCGAGTGTCGTCGCCGCCCAGGGTGGCGCGGGCGTCAGATGGACAGCGGCACCGGATGCACCTCGTCCGCCGGGTGCCCCGCGCGCTCGTGGACGCGTTGGACCGCGTCCGCCGAAGGGGCCGCGGAGAGGCAGTAGACCGTGCCCGACTCCGGGTCGGCCCAGGCGCGTTCGAAGTGGACGCCCTTCTCCTCCTTCTCGATGGCCAGGTCCGCGTTGTGGGCCTCGCGTAGCTGCTCGGCGGTGATGCCCTTCATACCGTGGTGGACGTCCATGAACTGGGGCATGACGTCATGCCTCCCTCCGTCCTGGTACGGGTCTCACCTTCCATGCTGCGCCCGCCCGGCGGACCTGTCAGCCGCACTGGCAGGGGCCGCCCGACTGGCAGCCGCAGCCGCAGCCCGAGCCGCAGCCGCAGGCGGCGACGAGGGGCAGCGACCGTACCTCCACGGGCTGCTCGGTCGGGTGCTGCTGGGTGGGGTCGGGGGTCGGGGCGGGCTGGGTGGTGGGGGAGTCGGGCATGGTCGGTCCCTCCTGGAGGACGGTGCCGGTACCTGCACCTGGCCCCGTACGGCGCCGGTGCCTTGCCCATTCCATGCCCGTTCCCCTGGGCGCATCAACGGCGCACGGAGGCGAACACGCGCCCAGGGAAGGGGAGGGGGGAGGGCCGGGGCGGGACGGACCCAGCCCCGCCCCCGGCCCAGACCTCAGCCCTCCTCGCCCCCCGGCACCGTCTGGATCTCCGGCTGCGTCTCCTGCTGGAGCTCGTCCGCGTGCTCGCCCGTCACCAGGAAGACGACCCGCTTGGCGACCGACACCGCGTGGTCGGCGAAACGCTCGTAGTAGCGGCCCAGCAGGGTCACGTCGACGGCCGTCTCGATGCCGTGCTTCCAGCGCTCGTCGATCAGGTGCTGGAACAGGGTGCGGTGGAGCAGGTCCATCGCGTCGTCGTCCTGTTCGAGCTGGAGCGCCAGGTCGACGTCCTTGGTGACGATGACCTCCGCCGCCTTCGCCATGAGCCGCTGCGCGAGCTGGCCCATCTCCAGGATGGTGGCGTGCAGGTCGTGCGGGACGGCCCGCTCCGGGAACCGCAGCCGCGCCAGCTTGGCGACGTGCTGGGCGAGGTCGCCGGAGCGCTCCAGGTCCGCGGACATCCGCAGCGAGGTCACCACTATCCGAAGGTCCGTCGCCACCGGCTGCTGCCGCGCCAGCAGCGCGATCGCCCGAGCCTCCAGCTCGTGCTGGAGTTCGTCGACCCGCTTGTCCGCCTCGATCACGCTCTCGGCCAGCTTCAGGTCGGAGTCGAGGATGGCCGTGGTGGCGCGCCCGATCGCCGACCCGACCAGCCGGGCCATTTCGACCAGGCCGTCGCCGATCGAGTCCAGTTCCTCGTGGTACGCGTCCCGCATCAGGGTTCCTCTCGTGGTCGTGCGTCTCTTTCGGGTGGTTTCGGACACCTTCCGGCACCCCCGGAAAGGCCCCGGGAGATCCGGGGAAGGGGCCGGGCGGAGGTCCCGGAAGGTGTCCGAAGGGTGATCCGGCCGGAGTCCGGAAGCTCCGGTACCGCCCGGACCGACCCGGCCCCAGACCTACCCATGAGCCGGAAAGCCCATGGTGAAACCGGCGCCGCTCCCCCCACGCTCCCACGTTCCGGCCCGAACGCGTCGGTTTCCGCCACCCCAAATGAACCATCCCTGGCTCCAAGGTGAACTCTGGGCGACGAGTGTTCGAGCTGGTGCTCGGATGTCTGTGGGCACCGCACACGACATGCCTAACCTGGAGACATGGACGTGAACGCGGCGGTCGCCGCAGCGGCAGCGATCGCCGGGGTGCTCACCGGCGTGATCGCCATGCTGGCGTTCCGCTGGAGCGAACGCGACCTCAAGCGCCCCACCCGGACCTCCCTGCACACCGACCCGGTGCTCCCACCGGGCGTGGACACCGTGCTGTCGGTGCTGCGCTCCTCCGCCGTCGTCCTCGACGAGGCCGACGCCGTCGTCAAGGCCAGCTCCGCGGCGTACGCCCTCGGACTGGTCCGCGGCGGCAGGCTGGCCGTGGAGCCGATGCTGCAGATGGCCCGCGACACCCGGCGCGACGGCGAGATACGGCAGGTCGAACTGGACCTGCCCCGGCGCGGCACCGGCCGCGGCGAGGCCCTCGCCGTCTCCGCCCGCGTCGCCCCGCTCGGCTCCCGCCTGGTGCTGCTGCTCGTCGAGGACCTCACCGAGGCCCGCCGCATAGAGGCGGTCCGCCGTGACTTCGTCGCAAACGTCAGCCATGAGCTGAAGACCCCGGTCGGCGCGCTCTCCCTGCTCTCCGAGGCCGTCATGGACGCCTCCGACGACCCCGAGGCGGTGGAGCGGTTCGCCGGGCGGATGCAGATAGAGGCCACCCGGCTCACCAACCTGGTGCAGGAACTGATCGACCTCTCCCGTGTGCAGAACGACGACCCCCTGGACGACGCCGAACCGGTCCGGGTCGACGAACTCGTCGCCGAGGCCATCGACCGCTGCCGCCACACCGCCTCCAACAAGCAGATCACCATGGCCACCGGAGGCACCGCCGACCTGCACGTGTGGGGCCACCGCGGCCAGCTCGCCGCCGCGCTCGGCAACCTCGTGGAGAACGCCGTCAACTACTCACCCGCCCGCACCCGCGTCGGCATCGCCGCCCGCCGGGTCACCGCGACCGGCGGTGACATGATCGAGGTCGCCGTCACCGACCAGGGCATCGGCATCTCCGACAAGGACAAGGAGCGCATCTTCGAGCGCTTCTACCGGGTCGACCCCGCCCGCTCACGCGCCACCGGTGGTACGGGGCTCGGGCTGGCGATCGTCAAGCACGTGGCCGCCTCGCACGGCGGGGAGGTCACGGTGTGGAGTTCCGAGGGACAGGGCTCCACCTTCACCCTGCGGCTGCCGGAGGCGGGCGCCGCCCGCGACCGGGCCCACCAGCACCCCGCCGTCGACGACGAGGACGACGACGCCGGCGCCGGTCAGTCCACGGGCTCCCGTTCTCCGTCCCCTGACTCACCACCGTACGAAACACTTCCCGCTCCGGAGGTCCTTCCGTGACCCGTGTGCTCGTCGTCGAGGACGAGGAGTCCTTCTCCGACGCCCTGTCGTACATGCTCCGCAAGGAGGGCTTCGAGGTCGCCGTCGCGACCACCGGGCCCGACGGACTCGACGAGTTCGAGCGCAACGGCGCCGACCTCGTTCTGCTCGACCTGATGCTGCCCGGCCTGCCGGGCACCGAGGTCTGCCGTCAGCTGCGCGGTCGCTCCAACGTTCCCGTGATCATGGTGACCGCCAAGGACAGCGAGATCGACAAGGTTGTCGGGCTGGAGATAGGAGCCGACGACTACGTCACCAAGCCGTTCTCCTCGCGGGAGCTGGTCGCCCGCATCCGCGCCGTGCTGCGCCGCCGCGGCGAGCCCGAGGAGGTGACCCCGGCGGCCCTGGAGGCCGGTCCGGTCCGCATGGACGTCGACCGGCACGTGGTCACCGTCGGCGGCACCAAGGTCGACCTGCCGCTGAAGGAGTTCGACCTGCTGGAGATGCTGCTGCGCAACGCGGGCCGGGTCCTGACCCGGATGCAGCTCATCGACCGCGTCTGGGGCGCCGACTACGTCGGTGACACCAAGACCCTCGACGTCCACGTCAAGCGCCTGCGCGCCAAGATCGAACCCGACCCCGGCGCCCCGCGCTACCTGGTCACGGTCCGCGGCCTCGGCTACAAGTTCGAGCCGTAGGCCGTAGCCACCTCCGCGGTACGACGGTGAAGGGCGGGACCTCCGGTGAGGTCCCGCCCTTCGTCGTGCGTCGTGCGTACGGCGCTCAGTGGCCGCTGGCCTCTTCGCTGGCCTCGCCGCCCTCGGCCGGGGCGCTCGACTCCGGCGAGGTGGCTTCCTCACCCGAGTCCGACTCCGACCCGGACTCCGCGCCCGACTCGGTCGCGGTGGCCTCCGGCGACTCCTCGGCCTCCGGCGCCTCGGCGGCGGCGCTCGGGCCCCACGTCTCGTAGAAGCCCTCGGACGGCACGATGAACGCGTCCAGCGCCACGTCGCCGGTCTTGCTGAAGGAGAAGGTGACCTTGTGGGCGTCGCCGTCCGTGAGGCTGGCGCCGTCGGAGAGGACCGCCGAGGCGTTGCCCTCGCCGCCGATGACGACCGAGCCGCCCGCGGGGACGGTCAGCTTGCCCTCGCCCTGCGCGGGCGTCAGCTCCACCGAGCCGCTGACGCCGTCCAGGGTGATCGACTCCAGGGTCTGGGCGCCGGAGCCGCTGTTGAAGACCGTGGCCGAGATCGCGGCCGGACCGGTCGCCTCCGCCTCGGGCTGGGTGATGACGACGGCGTTCTGGATCTTGATGTCCCCGACGCTGGTGGCCGCGTTGTCCGGCTTGATGCCCAGGGTCTGGGAGCTGTTGCCAGCGCCGCAGGCGGCGAGCGAGGCGATCGAGAACGCGATGGCGGAAGCGGCGAGGGCGCCGCGTCGAAGGCTGCTGCTCACGGCGGCGGCAACTCCTTGAACGCAGGGGCGGCTGTCCTTGTAAAGCCACCCTAAGGATCTGTCAGCGGCCCCAGGTTACCGATCCGTTCCCCGGCCGCCGCACCCGACCCTCCCTACGGGGTGTCCCCGCGCCGGGGCGACTTCCGCGCCGTCGGACGTCGTCCCGGCGTCGGCCATTCCTATAAGCGGCGCGTAAGACGTGCGTAAGCCGCGCGTAACCCCCGCGGGGCAATCCGCGACGAAATCCCGGTGCGGAATGTGTCTGACCGAGGGCCAGAATTGATCACCGGAGAAGCGTCGGGCTAAGCCCGGCTAACCGGTGTGGGGGATCAGCGAAGTGGCTGTGATCAATTTCCGGAAACGTCTCGGACCCGACTCCCGGGGCCGAACGGAGTAGCGGAAGTCGATCGTTTGGAAGCGGACATATGTGGACGTTACGCCACTTGGCAGGGGTGCCGGAGGCGTGTAACACATGCGTTTCCCGTGCCCTGGAGAGCCGCTCCGACCTGCGAATACCGTGTTCCGGCGAGGCTGCGAAGCACGTTCCTGTCGCTGTTGTCAAGCCCTGAGATATGCCCTGACCTGCGAAAACGCCATTCAGAAGACGCCGTATCCGTGTTACCCTGGATAGCCACGGAAGGGGTACCTGTCACATGACGTTCAAGGTTGGCGACACCGTGGTCTATCCCCATCACGGGGCCGCGCTGATCGAGGCAATCGAAACTCGCCAGATCAAAGGCGTGGACAAGACCTACTTGGTGCTGAAGGTCGCCCAGGGTGACCTGACGGTACGTGTGCCAGCGGACAATGCGGAGTTCGTCGGCGTACGTGATGTGGTCGGTCAGGACGGGCTGGACCGGGTCTTCGAGGTGCTGCGCGCGCCGTACGCCGAGGAGCCCACGAACTGGTCGCGTCGGTACAAGGCAAATCTGGAGAAGCTCGCCTCCGGCGATGTCATCAAGGTCGCGGAAGTCGTGCGTGACCTGTGGCGTCGTGAGCGTGAGCGTGGACTCTCCGCCGGTGAGAAGCGGATGCTCGCCAAGGCCCGGCAGATCCTGGTCAGCGAACTCGCCCTCGCGGAGAACACCAACGAGGACAAGGCCGAGGCCCTGCTCGACGAGGTTCTCGCGTCCTGACGCGTGGCAGGTAGCCCGCGCACACCCACACCTCACTACTAGCGGCTGTCCACAGCCTGCTTCCTAGCGAGTGCGCGTGCCGCACGCTCTGCGCGCATCGAAATGCCGCGGTGCCCGATGACGACGACAGTGTGAACTGTCCCCGTCGCCGGGCGCTGCGGCATGTCTGTCTCCGGACCGCCCGTCTCCAGGCCCGCCCGCCCCGGTACTTTGGTGTGCCGGACTCGGGCTGCTGGCTTGACCAGTGTCACGGAAGGGTCCGGTCAAGGCGTCGCGCCCGGCACTCCCCGCGCTCCAGGAGCACGGGGTACGCCCAGGCCATACCCACGCCAGGCCAGCACACAAACCTGACAGGAACCGATGTCTGACACTTCGCGTCCTTCGCCCTCGGGAACCGGTCCGCGGGCCCTCGCAGACGGTCGTACGCAGCCCCTTGGCTCCGGTGCCCGCACCGCCGCGGTGATCCCGGCCGCGGGGCGGGGAGTGCGGCTGGGACCGGGCGCCCCCAAGGCGCTCCGCGCGCTGAACGGCACCCCGATGCTGGTGCACGCGGTGCGGGCCATGGCCGCCTCCCGTGCCGTGTCCCTCGTCGTGGTCGTGGCCCCGCCGGACGGTGCCGCGGAGGTCAAGTCCCTGCTCGACGCGCACGCGTTGCCCGAGCGGACGGACTTCCTCGTGGTCCCCGGCGGACAGTCCCGGCAGGAGTCCGTGAAGCTCGGCCTCGACGCGCTGCCGCCCGGCTACGACATCGTGCTGGTCCATGACGCGGCCCGGCCGCTGGTGCCGGTGGACACCGTGGACCTGGTGATCGAGACGGTGCGGGGCGGGGCGCCCGCGGTGGTGCCCGCGGTGCCGCTCGCGGACACCGTGAAGGAGGTCGACCCCGCCGAGGTGGCCGGGGCGGCCGAAACCGTCGTCGCCACGCCGGTGCGGGCGCGGCTGCGGGCGGTGCAGACGCCGCAGGGCTTCGAGCGGGGGGCGCTGGTGCGGGCGCACGAGACCGTGACGGGCGAGGTCACCGACGACGCGGGGATGGTCGAGCAGGTGGGGCTGCCGGTGGTGGTCGTACCCGGGCACGAGGAGGCGTTCAAGGTGACGCGGCCGTTGGACCTGGTGCTGGCGGAGGCGGTTCTGGCGCGCAGGAGGCTGAACGATGGGTTCTGAGGACATGCCGGTGGTGCTGCCGCAGGTCGGGATCGGCACGGACATCCACGCCTTCGAGGCGGGGCGGGAGCTGTGGTGCGCCGGGCTGAGGTGGGAGGGCGAGGGGGACGGGCTCGCCGGGCACTCCGACGCGGACGTCGTCGCCCATGCCGCGTGCAACGCGCTGTTCTCGGCGGCGGGGCTGGGGGATCTGGGGCAGCACTTCGGTACGGGGCGGCCGGAGTGGGCCGGGGCGTCCGGGGTGGTGCTGTTGGCGGAGGCGGCTCGGATCGTGCGGGCGGCGGGGTTCCGGATCGGGAACGTCGCGGTGCAGGTGGTGGGGGCGCGGCCGAAGATCGGTAAGCGGCGGGGGGAGGCGGAGAAGGTGTTGTCCGAGGCGGTGGGGGCGGCGGTGTCCGTGTCCGGGGCGACGACGGACGGGCTGGGGTTTCCTGGGCGGGGGGAGGGGTTGATGGCGGTGGCTACGGCGTTGGTGGTGCGGGTGCGGTAACTGTGTCGGGCGGGGGTGAGGTGGGCCGCGGGGTCCGGCGTCGACGGGTGCCCGGCGTGGCTGCTGGCGCGGCGGCCGGGTCGCGCGGCCCGGCGCTGCGGGGTGCCGCTGCGCCCACCCGTGCCGCCCCAGCGGCACGACTGCCCGCAGCTATGTGCATCCTGCGGCTGTGTACATAAAGACACAGGGCATCGCTTCCGGGCCACTACCCTGGAGGGGTGACTATTCGGCTGTACGACACCAGCGCCCGGCAGATTCGTGACTTCGACCCGTTGACGCCGGGCTGTGTCTCGATCTACCTGTGTGGTGCCACCGTGCAGGCCGCGCCGCACATCGGGCACATCCGGTCGGGGCTGAACTTCGACATCCTGCGGCGGTGGTTCGAGTACCGCGGCTACGACGTGACGTTCGTGCGGAACGTGACCGACATCGACGACAAGATCATCACCAAGTCCGCGGAGCAGGGTCGGCCCTGGTGGGCCATCGGGTACGAGAACGAGCGGGCGTTCAACGACGGCTACGCCGCGCTCGGCTGCCTGCCGCCCACCTACGAGCCCCGGGCCACCGGGCACGTGACCGAGATGGTCGAGATGATGCGCGGCCTCATCGAGCGCGGGCACGCCTACGAGGCCGACGGCAACGTCTACTTCGACGTGCGGTCGTTCCCGGAGTACCTGGAGCTGTCCAACCAGGAGCTGGACAACCTCAAGCAGCCCTCCTCCGCCGGTGAGACCGGCAAGCGCGACCCGCGCGACTTCGCCATGTGGAAGGCGGCGAAGCCGGGCGAGCCGAGCTGGGAGACGCCGTGGGGGCGGGGTCGGCCTGGGTGGCACCTGGAGTGCTCCGCCATGGCGCACAAGTACCTGGGCCGTGAGTTCGACATCCACGGGGGCGGGCTCGACCTGATCTTCCCGCACCATGAGAACGAGATCGCCCAGGCCAAGGCGTACGGCGACGAGTTCGCCCGGTACTGGCTGCACAACGCCTGGGTCACCATGAGCGGCGAGAAGATGTCCAAGTCGCTCGGCAACTCGGTGCTCGTCTCGGAGATGGTGAAGCACTGGCGGCCCATCGTGCTGCGGTACTACCTCGGCACCCCGCACTACCGCTCGATGATCGAGTACAGCGAGGAGGCCCTGCGCGAGGCCGACGCCGCGTTCGCCCGGATCGAGGGGTTCGTGCAGCGCGTCGTCGAGCTGGCCGGTGCCGTCGAGCCCGCCGCCGAGGTGCCGACCGCCTTCGCCGAGGCGATGGACGACGACCTCGGCGTCCCGCAGGCGCTCGCCGTCGTGCACACCACCGTCCGGCAGGGCAACTCCGCCCTCGCCGCCGACGACAAGGAGGCCGCGGTCGCCCGCCTTGCCGAGGTCCGCGCCATGCTCGGCGTCCTCGGTCTCGACCCCCTCGACCCCCAGTGGGCCGGGGACGGCGACCAGGGCGAGGACCTGCGCGGCGTGGTCGACGGGCTCGTACGGCTCGTCCTGGAGCAGCGCGAGGCGGCCCGCGGGCGCAAGGACTGGGCGACCGCGGACGCCATCCGCGACCAGCTCAAGCAGGCCGGTCTGGTCATCGAGGACAGTCCGCAGGGGCCCCGCTGGAGCCTCGGCGAGCGCTGAGCGCGGTGATCGATTGTGCCGCCCGGCCCCCCGGGCGGCACACTGCACAGAGCACACACGCATTTCCCCACTCCACTTCTCCCCACAGAACAGACAGGTAGGTCATGGCCGCGAACAACCGCCGCATGTCCGGCAAGAAGGGCGCGCAGGTCGGCAGTGGCGGCCAGCGGCGCCGGGGCCTGGAAGGCAAGGGCCCCACGCCGCCCGCCGAGATGCGCAAGGGGCACGTCAAGCAGCGGGCCGCCGCCGCGAAGGCGCGCCGCGCGCAGGGGCGCACACCCCAGCGCCGTACCGGCAGGACGGCGTCCGAGTACGTCGTCGGCCGCAACCCCGTCGTCGAGGCGCTGCGCGGCGGGGTGCCCGCCAGCACGCTGTACGTGCAGCAGTTCATCGACAACGACGAGCGGGTGCGCGAGGCGCTCCAGCTCGTCGCCGAGCGCGGTGGCGTCAACCTGATGGAGGCGCCGCGCCCCGAGCTTGACCGGATGACGAACGGGCTCAACCACCAGGGCCTGGTGCTCCAGGTCCCGCCGTACGAGTACGCGCACCCGGAGGACCTCGCCGACGCCGCCGCCGACGCGGGCGAGGACCCGCTGATCGTCGCCCTCGACGGGGTGACCGACCCGCGCAACCTGGGTGCCGTCGTACGGTCCGTCTCCGCGTTCGGCGGCCACGGGGTCGTCGTACCCGAGCGGCGTGCGGCCGGGATGACCGCGGGTGCCTGGAAGACGTCCGCGGGGACGGCCGCGCGGACGCCCGTCGCCCGTGCCACCAATCTGACGCGCACGCTGGAGGCGTACAAGAAGGCCGGGATCGTCGTCGTCGGGCTCGCCGCCGACGGGGAGACCGAGGTGCAGGAGCTGTCGGCGCTGGACGGGCCGGTCGTGATCGTCGTCGGCAGCGAGGGCAAGGGGCTGTCCCGGCTGGTCGGGGAGACCTGTGACTTCCGGGTGCGCATCCCGATGCCGGGCGGCGCGGAGTCGCTCAACGCCGGTGTGGCGGCGGGGATCGTGCTGTACGAGGCGGCGCGGCGCCGCGCCTGAACGCGCGTGCGGAGGGTCAACCGTACGGGGTAATCCGGGCGTTGAGGACGAGCTTGACGGGGTCCGGACACATCGCCCAAGTCAAAGCAGTGTCCTAAGCACACGTCACTCGGTTAGATGAGTGTGGACACCAGAACACCCCGCACACCCACGGGGGACCGCTCGTCGGGATTCGACGACGCTCCCGCGCTGAGCATGGTGAAGGTGCCGAGCGATCCGGCGCAGGTCATCGTCAATCATGCGAGCTTCCGCGTGCAGTTGGGCGCGTCCTCCGCACGGGCGGCCCAGCTCCCGCGGATCGCACGGCACGCGAGCGCCACCGAGGACACCGCCCGGATGCCCGTCGTCGGCGCGAGTACGGGCGCGCGGCGCCGCCCCGTCGTCTGGAGCGGGCGCTCCCTGCCCGACGACTCCGGCGCGCACCGCCTGCTCCAGGCCGTGCGCGGTGCGGGCGTCCGCCCCGCCGAGGAAGCCGACGCCGGGGCCGCCGCCGCCACCCAGGTCATCCCCCGCCTCGACCCCCAGCCGGGATACGACGCCTACGGCGGCGGTTACGGCGACGGGCCGGACGACGACCTCGTCCAGACCGTCGAGACGCCCGTCGTCGGCGCCCAGCGCGGCCCCGGCGACGCCACCCGGCTGCTGCCGCACATGCGCACCGTCGCCAGCGCCGACGAGGAAGCGGCGGCGGAGGCGGCGTACGCGGCACCCCCGTACGCCGACGAGGAACCGGACACCGCCGACGACCCGCCCGAGAGCGCCCCGCGCAGACACGGCGACGACCCCGCCCGGCACGCCTACTACCCCGGCCGCCGGATGAACCTCGGCGTGGTGCTGCTCCCGCTGCGGGTCTTCCTCGGGTTCATCTCCATCTACGCCGGGATGGGCAAGCTCTGCGACCCCGTCTACTTCGACGGCGGCAAGCGCGGCTCGATGGTGAAGTGGCTCAACACCCTGCACCCCTGGGAAGTGGCGGAGCCACTGCGGCAGTTCGCCCTCGCGCACCCCGTCGGCTCCGGGCTCGTCATCGCGTTCTTCCAGGTCATCGTCGGGGTGCTGACCGTGCTGGGCTGCTGGCAGCGGGTCGCCGCGGTGGTCGGCGCGCTGCTGTCCGCCGCGCTGCTCGTCACCGTGAGCTGGAAGAGCGTCCCCGCCTACGACACCCCCGACATCATCTACCTCGCCGCCTGGTCCCCGCTGATCATCGCCGGGGCGCCGGTGTACTCCGTCGACGGGCGGCTGGCGAGCGGTGCCTGGCGGCGGCTCGGACCGCGCTCGGACATCTGGGAGCTGCGGCTGTACGTGCTGCGGCGCGGCGCCCTCGTGACCGCCATCGTCGCCGGGCTGACGCTGCTCATCGGCTCGCTGCTCGGCAGCGCGGTGCGCGACGCCGACCGGGTCGTCGTCCCCGGGCCCGGCGAGGCCCCGCGCAACGAACTGCCGGGCTCACCGCTGCCGCGTGACCCGGACCGGCGCGGCACGTCCCCGTCGGCGTCGGCCTCGTCGCCCACCCAGGGCATGACGCAGGGCGCCACGTCGGCGGCGCCCACCGCGGGCGCCGCGGCCTCGCCGGGTGCCACCCGTGAGACCGGCGCGGTCACCGGCGGCGCGCCCAGCCAGACGCAGGGCACGGCGGGGCAGGCGCCGCCGCAGCAGACCTCGCCGGGGCAGCAGGCGCCGCCGAGCACCAGCTCCGGGCCGACCTCCGGCGGTGTGGCGACGAGCGGTGGCGATCCGGCGGGCGGTACGGGCGCCTCCACCGGGGCGGGTGGCGGCTCGGGCGGCGGTGAGACGACGTCCGGCGGTCAGCCGGGGCTGGTGGGTGGCCTGCTGGGCTGACCACGGGACAGTCGACGACGGAGCCGGGTCCCGCACCCTTCGAGGTGCGGGTCCGGCTCCGTGGCGCGCGCGCTCAGCGTCTGAGGGACGCCAGTTCCTTCGCCGCCTCCGTGAGGTCCTTCGCGGTGTCGATGGCGCGCCAGTAGGCGCCCTGGGGGAGCGGGAAACCGGCGAGGCGGTGCTCGCGGGCCAACTGGGGGAACGTGCTGCGCTCGTGGTCGCCGCGGTCCGGGAGCAGCTTGGCGAAGGCGGGCGAGAAGACGTAGACGCCCGCGTTGATCTCGAACGTGGACGGCGGGGACTCTATGAAGTCCGTGACGTGGCCGAAGCCGTCCGTCTGCACGGCGCCCCACGGCAGCCGGGGACGGGCCAGGGCGAGGGTGGCGACGGCGTCGCGCTCGGTGTGGAAGTCGGCCATGTCGCGCAGCGAGAACCGGGTCCAGATGTCGCCGTTGGTGGCGTACCAGGGCCGGTCGGGGTGCGGGAGGCGGGCGGCGGCGTACTTGAGGCCGCCGCCGCGGCCGAGGGGTTCGGGTTCGACGACGGTGGTGACGGAGACCGGCAGGTCGGCGGTGTCCAGCCAGTCCTGGAGCACCTCGGCGAGGTGGCCGCAGCTCACCACCACGTCGGTGACGCCCTCACCGGCGAGCCAGGAAAGCTGGTGGCCGATGATCGGAGTCCCCGTGCCGGGGATCTCGACCATCGGCTTGGGCCGGTCGTCGGTGTACGGGCGCAGCCGGGAACCCTGGCCACCGGCCAGGATGACGGCTTGGACGGGCCTGGCCGCGGCGGCGTTCGGATCAGTCATGTCCGGAAGCGTAAGGGCGTTCCGCGCGCGGCCGTCCGGCGGGTGTGCGGTAGGGGGTCGGACAGGGGTGCCGTACGGGGGTCAGTGGTGGGCTGCGGCCACCCCCGCGGCGAAGGCGGTGTCGCAGACCGGGCGGGCGTAGGACTGGGCGCGCGTCGGGCCGTAGACGCGGACGGCGGCGCGGCCGAGGGCGCGGGCGATGGAGGCGCAGTGCCGGGCCAGCGCGGGGCTCTCGTTGACGGCCTGCTGGAGCTGGGTGAGGGCGGCGCCCGGGTTCTTCGCCTGGAGCTCGGTCAGCAGCCGGTCCTGGAGGACCTGGTACGGGGCGCGGGCGGCGGCCTTGGAGGAGGCGCCGACGGCTGAGGCGTCCGCCGCGGTGAGCACCGGGTGCGAGGGGTTCCCCGACCAGTTGACTCGGGTGACCGCGAGGGTCCCGGAGAGCACCAGGACGACGGGCAGGACGAGGGCGAGGGTGCGGCCGATACGGCGGGCGGGGCCCCGGCCGCGACGCGTCTGTTGGGTGGTGGAGTGCTTCACGCGAGTGAGGGTAGCGCCCGGTAATGATTTGGCGACATTTGGTCACCGTATTGGGGGACGGGCAGGTGGGTTCTCCGGGGTGCGGGGTTGACGCACATGGTCGAAATGGGCGGTGTGCCGGGGTATTTGTCGACAAGCGAAAGCGCACGAAACGGGCCCCGTGGCGGTTCGCGGGGCCCGTTTCGTCAACCTGCGTGATTCACCCGGCTTCGCCGGTTTCGGCGTGGCTCAGGCGGCTGCGGTGCGTGCGGCTCAGTCGGAGAGGCGCGCGCCCGTGGAGGTGGAGAACACGTGGGTCTCACCGGAGCGCGGGACGATGTGCAGCGTGCTGCCCTTGTCCGGGACGCTGCGGCCACCGACGCGCACCACGAGGTCCTTGGACTCGCCGCCGACCTTGGCGGTGCCGTAGACGTACGCGTCGGAGCCCAGCTCCTCGACGACGTTCACGGTGACGGCGAGGCCCTGCTGGGAGTCGGCGCCCTCGACGTCGAAGTGCTCGGGGCGGACGCCGACGGTGACCGTCTTGTCGGTGGTGGCGGCGAGCGCGTCACGGTCGACCGGCACCACGCTGTTGCCGAACTTCACACCGCCGTCGGTGATCGGCACCTCGACCAGGTTCATCGCCGGGGAGCCGATGAAGCCCGCGACGAAGAGGTTGGCGGGCTTGTCGTACATGTTGCGCGGGGTGTCGACCTGCTGGAGCAGACCGTCCTTGAGGACGGCCACGCGGTCGCCCATCGTCAGGGCCTCGACCTGGTCGTGGGTGACGTAGACGGTGGTGATGCCCAGGCGGCGCTGGAGGGAGGCGATCTGCGTACGGGTGGAGACACGCAGCTTGGCGTCCAGGTTGGACAGCGGCTCGTCCATGAGGAAGACCTGCGGCTCACGCACGATGGCGCGGCCCATGGCGACACGCTGGCGCTGACCGCCGGAGAGCGCCTTCGGCTTGCGGTCCAGGTACTCGGTGAGGTCGAGGATCTTCGCGGCCTCTTCGACCTTCTGCCGGATCTCCGCCTTGTTGACGCCCGCGATCTTCAGGGCGAAGCCCATGTTGTCGGCGACCGTCATGTGCGGGTAGAGCGCGTAGTTCTGGAACACCATGGCGATGTCCCGGTCCTTGGGCGGCAGGTGCGTGACGTCGCGGTCACCGATGCGGATGGCGCCGCCGTTGACGTCCTCCAGGCCCGCGAGCATCCGCAGGGAGGTGGACTTGCCGCAACCGGACGGGCCGACCAGGACGAGGAACTCCCCGTCCGCGATCTCGATGTCGAGGCCGTCGACGGCGGGCTTGGTGGAACCCGGGTAGATCCGGGTCGCCTTGTCGAACGTGACTGTGGCCATGGTGAATGGGCCCCCTTCTACCGGCAGGAACGTGCCGGACGATCCGTTGTAGGAAGGTGGTGTAGTCCACGGCTGTGGACCAGCTCTCGGACGGTACCTGGCGTTCACCTGTTCTGTCAGTAGCCGAAGGGCTGTGAACTTCGCGGAAATTTTCGACGGGGCCCCGCCGCGAGCTGGGTACACTGCACGGGCACGCCGTCACGCGCGCGTGCGTGCCTCCTTAGCTCAGTTGGTCCAGAGCGGCTGTCTTGTAAACAGCAGGTCGTCGGTTCGAATCCGACAGGGGGCTCCAACAGCCCCGTTTCAGGCGGTGTTCCGCAGGGCGCGGGCGATGTGCAGGTGCTCCGGGGACGGTGGTTGGCCGGTCTCCGTCTGCCAGACGCAGTTCTGGAGGACGCGGGCGAGGGTCCAGGCGCGGGCCCGGTGGCGGTCCAGGGCGAGTACGGCGGTCAGCGCGTCGAAGCGGTGGCGGACGTCGGCCGGGTCGAAGCGGTTGGCCAGGGCCGGGAGGAGTTCGAAGCCGGGGTCGCCCGCGAGGGGCTTGGGGTCGATGGCGAGCCACGGGGCGCGCTCGGCGGCCAGGACGTTGGCGAAGTGCAGGTCCCAGTGCAGCAGCCGGTCGCCGGGCTCGGCGGCGACCTCGCGCAGGGCGGCGGCGCAGTCGGCGAGCAGCGCGCGGGCCGCCGGGTCGGCGACGCGGACCAGGGCCGGTGGGGTGCGGTCCAGGAGCGCCGGGGCGAGGTCGGCCAGGCGGCGCAGGCCGGGCGGGGCCGGGCGGGCGGTCAGGCGGGCCAGCAGACGGCCGATGACGAGGGTCGCCTCGTGGACGTCCGGGAGGGCGGCGAGGGTGCGGGCGGGGTCGAGGCGTTCCAGGAGCATCGTGCCCGTGGGCGGGTCGTGCGCGAGGAGCCGTACCGCCCCGTCGCCGTTCCAGGCGCGCAGCGCGACGGGTTCGCCGGTGCTCTCGTCGTCGGGGAGCTGGAGCTTCAGCGCGGCGGGGGTGCCGTCGGCGCGGACCACCGGCAGGACCAGCGCGCACACGCCGTACATCGAGGGACCGTCCGGGCGCAGCGCCCACGCGTCGAGGAACCGGGCGGCGAGACCCGGCAGCGCGGCGATGAACGCACGGCCCGCGGCGCCGTTGTAGCGGCTCTGGGTGGCCGCCAGCTCCGCCGGGACCTCGATCATCTACGGGACTGTAGCCGCGCGTTGCCCGGGATGCCGAGGGCTTTTCAGCGCACCGGCTCCGCCGCCGGTTCCGTCGCCGGGGTGCCGTGCTTCGGGGGCTTCGCGGTGACCATCAGGGCGGCCACCACCGCCGCCAGCAGCATCACCGCCGCCGCCCACCAGATCGCGACCGTGTAGCCGTGCACGGTGCCCTCGCGGACGACCTCCGCGCGCCGGGCCGGGTCGGTGAGGTGGGCCGTGACGTAGGCGGTCGTGCTGGTGGTGGCGATGGTGTTGAGCAGGGCCGTACCGATGGAGCCGCCGACCTGCTGGGCGGTGTTGACGGTGGCCGAGGTGACGCCGGAGTCCTGCGGGGCGACCCCCGCCGTCGCGGTCGAGAACACCGGCATGAAGGTGAGGCCCATGCCCAGGCCCATCAGGATCAGCGCGGGCATGATCTCCGTCGCGTACGACGAGTCGACCGTCAACTGGGTCAGCAGCACCATGCCGCCCGCCGCGAGCACCATGCCCGGCGCCATCAGCAGGCGCGGCGCGACGTGCTGGAGGAGCCGGGCGGAGATCTGCGTGGCGCCGACGATGATCGCGGCGGTCAGCGGCAGGAACGCCAGGCCCGTCCGCACCGGCGAGTAGGCCAGGATGACCTGGAGGTAGTAGGTCATGAACAGGAACAGGCCGAACATGCCGATCACGGCCAGCGCCATGGTGAGGAAGCAGCCCGCGCGGTTGCGGTCCCGGACGACGTGCAGCGGCAGCAGCGGCCTGGGCGCCCGGTTCTGCCACCACACGAACGCCGTCAGCAGGACGACGCCCACCGCGAACAGCGCGAGGACGTACGCGTCGCTCCAGCCGCGCGGCTCGGCCTCGCTGAACCCGTAGACGATCGCGACCAGCCCGCCGCAGCCGAGCAGCACCCCGGGGACGTCGAGCCGGGCGCCGGTGTGGCCGGGGCGGTCGTGGAGCAGTGCGAAGGCGCCGAACACGGCGAGGGCGGCGATGGGCACGTTGACGTACAGGCACCAGCGCCAGTCCAGGTACTCGGTGAGCAGACCGCCGACGATGAACCCGATCGCGGACCCGCTGCCCGCGAGCGCCCCGTACACGCCGAACGCCTTGCCGCGCTCCCTCGGGTCGGTGAACGTCGTGGTCAGCAGGGAGAGCGCGGACGGCGCGAGGACGGCGGCGAAGACGCCCTGGAGGGCGCGGGCGCCGAACAACATGCCCGAGCCGGTCGCCGCGCCGCCGAGCGCGGAGGCGCCCGCGAAGCCGATCAGGCCGATGACGAAGGTGCGTTTGCGTCCCACGAGATCCGCGATCCGGCCGCCGAGCAGCAGCAGTCCGCCGAAGGCGAGGGTGTAGGCGGCGATGACCCACTGCCGGTCCCCGTCGGAGATCCCGAGGTCGCGCTGGGCGGAGGGGAGGGCGATGTTCACGATCGTCGCGTCGAGTACGACCATGAGCTGCGCCAGCGCGATCACCACCAGGCCCCACCAGCGGCGCGGGTCGTGCTGGTCCGTTGCGGTGCTGGGTTCACCTTTTCGGGTGATACTCATCCGGCCAGAAGACCACGAATCGGGACGTGTCGCATCTGCGGGGGGCTGGTTGCCGCGAGGTTGGCCGCCGGGGGTCTGACTGCCGGGGGGGCTGGCTGCCGGGGGGCTGGCTGCCGCCGGGCTTCCTGGTCATGGCTCCCGCACCACCTCGCCGGTCACGGCTCCAGTACCACCTTGCCGGTCGTGCCGCGGGACTCCAGCGCGCGGTGCGCGGCGGCGGCCTCGGCGAGCGGGAAGCGCCGCACGGCCGGTACGAGGCGGCCCGCGGCGGCCTCGGCGAGCGCGCGCAGCTCCAGGGTGCGCACCGGGTTGTCGCCGCCCGCCTTCGCCAGCATCACCGGCCCGAGCACCTGCTCGGACACGCCCTCCACCAGGTACGGGACGGAGCCCTCCTTGATGCCCTGCGCCGACCAGCCGAAGACGATGTGCCTGCCGCCGGGCGCGAGCAGGCCGACGGCCGTGCGGGCGGTGTCGCCGCCCACGCCGTCGTAGACGATCGTCACCTTGCCGTCGTACGCGCCGACCCGCTCCGGCCACGCCGGGTCGCGGTAGTCGACGGCCAGGTCAGCGCCGTTGGCGGCGGCCATGGCCGTCTTCTCCGGGCCGCCCGCGAGGCCGATCACCGTGGCGCCCGCGTTCTTGGCGTACTGCACCAGCAGGGTGCCGATGCCCCCCGCGGCGGCCGGGACGAGGACCACGTCAGCGACCGGCTCGGCGAACTGCACGATCCCCATCGCCGTACGCCCC
The DNA here is from genome assembly GCF_042674625.1 of Streptomyces flavalbus. NCBI lineage: Bacteria > Bacillati > Actinomycetota > Actinomycetes > Kitasatosporales > Streptomycetaceae > Streptomyces > Streptomyces flavalbus. The sequence continues at coordinate 3,710,380 of NZ_JBHTEB010000001.1, read as the reverse complement.
GTACCGATCATCGCGACCGCCGCCGCGGCGTCCAGGTTCGGCGGGATGTCGTGCAGGCGGGCGGCGTCGGTGACGGCGAGTTCGGCGTACCCGCCGGGGGCGAAACCGAGGTGGGCGACGACGCGCCTGCCGAGCCACGCCGGGTCGGTGCCCTCCCCGAGGGACTCGACGGTTCCGGCGACCTCGCGACCGGGGATGGTGGGCAGCGGGGTCGGGGCGGGGGCGGGGCCCTGCTGGCCCTCCCTGAGGGCGGTGTCCAGGAGGTGGACACCGGCCGCCGCTACGGCGATACGGACCTGGCCGGGACCCGGCCGGGGCGCCTCGACCTCCTCAAGGACGAGGTTCTCGGCGGGACCGAAGGCGTGGAGGCGGATGGCGTGCATGGGGTTCCCCTGGGCTGGTGAGGTCGGCGGGTGGGCCGGTGAGTGCCGGTGCGCCGGTGCGCTGATGTGCCCCGGCGTGCCGGTGGGTTCCTGGCTCTCACAGCCTTCAACCTCAAGCGTGCTTGAGGTCAAGCGGGATCTGGTCGCCGCGCCTGCCGAGGGCCAGGGAGACCGCCGTCAGGGCGCTGTTGAAGGAGACCTCGGAGAGCACGCCCGGCGCCGCCACCTGGTCCCCCGCGAGGTACACCCCGTCACCCCGGTCCACCGCGGGCCGGTCGCGCCAACTGGTGCCGGGCAGGTCGACGGCGCCGGTACGGCCCTCCGACGTCGCCTCGCTGCGCCAGGTGACGCGCTCCCGCCAGCCCTCGAACCCCAGGTCCAGCAGGTGCTCGGCGCGGGCGACACCGTCCGCGCGGGACTCGTGCTGGGCGATCGGGACCTGCCCCTGGATGAGCTGCTCCCCGGCCGGGGCGAGGGTGCGGTCCTGCGCCGTGAACCGCTCCAGCCAGCCCGGCGCGTCCAGGTCGGAGACGGCGAACGCGTCACCGCGCCGGGTGCGGACGGCGACGTCGACCAGCGCGGTACGGCCACTCGGCCAGGTCAGGCTGTCGTCGCGCAGCAGCCGCCGGGCGGCGTCCAGGGAGGTCGCCACGATGACCGGGCCCTGCCCCACCGGGACCGTGTCGACACGGGACAGGGTCTCCATGCGCACGCCCAGGTTCCAGGCGCGCGCCGCCATCCGGTCGATCATGGTCGCCCAGCCCCCGCGCGGGTAGTGCGCCTCCGGCGGCAGCTTGGTCGCCCGGCGCAGCCGCTCCTGCACGAACGCCGCCGACAACGCGCCCGGGTCGTGGTGGAACAGCGCCACCGCCGAGTAGTGGGCGGCGGCCCGCGCGGCCTCCTCACCGGCCTGTTCGGTCGCCCAGGTGAGGAAGTCGACGTCGACGGGGGCCTGACGGGCGGTGCGGCGCAGCAGCTTCAGCATCGAGAACGGCGGCGTGCGGCGCAGCACGCCCTTGTGCCGCAGCCGCAGCCGCGCGGCCTCCAGGGGCGGCAGCGGGGCCAGCGGGCCGATCAGGTCACGCCGGGAGAGCCAGGTCCAGTGCGGGCCGCCGCTGTAGAGGGCGTGCGGGCCCTCGTTGGTCCGGTAGGGGGCCTCGGCGGTCCGGGCCCGGCCGCCGAGGGTGTGGTGTGCCTCGTGGATGGTGACCTTGGCGCCCGCTTCGGCGGCGGTGATGGCCGCGGTGAGGCCGGCGAAGCCGCCGCCGATGACGGTGATGCGCAGCATGGCTGGACTCCCTCGGGTGGGCTCGTGCGTGCGTGGGGTCGTGCGTGCGTGGGCTCGTGCGTGCGTGGGGTCGTGCGTGCGGGGGGTCGTGCGTGCGGGGGGTCGTCATTACGACCCCTGAGGGGCACCCGAATGTGACATCGGCGCCGGAAAAAGGTTGTTTGTGCAGGTCAGCGGGATTGTCAGTGGTGGGGTGCAGCATGGGGGCATGGTGAGGCGAGGCGATGGACGACCGGTGGCACGGCGGCCCGAGGTACGGCTGGCGGGGCTGGAGCCGTGGAGAGGGGGCGGACTGGAACCGGATGGGGACTACGACGGGCTGGCGTTCGAGAACGCCGACCTCGGCGGGCAGGACGGCGGGGGCGCCCGCTTCATGGACTGCGCCCTGACCGGCTGCGTCCTGGACGAGACCCGGCTGCGGCGGGCCCGGATCCTGGACTCCCGCATCAGCGCCCCGCGCGGCGTCGGCACCGACCTCGCCGACACGACGCTGCGGGACGTGGAGGTGCTGGACGCCCGGCTGGGCGGGGCGCGGCTGCACGGTGCCGCGCTGGAGAGGGTCCTGGTGCGGGGCGGCAAGCTCGACTTCGTGAACCTGCGGGGCGCGCGGCTCAGGGACGTCGTCTTCGAGTCCTGCGTCCTCGTCGAACCGGACTTCGGGGGCGCGCGGTTGGAGCGGGTCGGGTTCGTCGACTGCGTGGTGCGGGGCGCGGACTTCAGCGCGGCCACCCTCCAGGACGTGGACCTGCGCGGCGCGGCCGAGCTGGGCATCGAACGGGGGGTGGAGCGGCTGGCCGGGGCGGTGATCAGCCCGGGGCAACTGGTGGAGCTGGCGCCGGTGCTGGCGGGGGCGTTGGGGATTCGGGTGGAGGGGGAGTGATAAGGGCTGAGGGGGAGTGAGGGGCCCGTCAGGGCAGTCGGGGGAAGCGGGCCTGGAGGGTCCAGATGGCCGGGTTCTCCGCGAGGTCCTCGTGCATGTCGCACAGGTCCGCGATCAGGTCGTGCAGGAAGTCCCGCGCCTCGTGGCGCAGTTCGGTGTGGGAGAAGGTGAGCGGGGGCTCCTCGCCCGGCATCCAGTCGGCCTCGACGTCCACCCAGCCGAAGCGGCGCTCGAAGAGCATCCGGTCCGTCGACTCGGTGAAGTCCAGCTCCGCCCGCTGCGGCCGGGAGGCGCGGGAGCCCAGCGGGTCCTGGTCCAGTCGCTCGACGATGTCACAGAGCGCCCACGCGAAGTCGAGCACCGGCACCCACCCCCAGGCTGTGGACAGCTCCCGGTCCGCCTTGGTGTCGGCGAGGTAGACGTCCCCGCAGAACAGGTCGTGCCGCAGCGCGTGGACGTCCGCACGGCGGTAGTCGGTCTGCGGGGGGTCGGGGAAGCGGGGGGAGAGGGCGTAGCCGATGTCGAGCACGGGCTGATCGTGTCACGGCTCGCCGCCCGCCCCGACGTGGGGCGTCGCCGGGTCGCGGGGAACCTCCCCTCCGCCCCTCCCGCCGCCCCATAGAGTCGACGAGTGCGCGCCGCCCCCCGCCCTTTGCTCATGCCCCTCGCCCTCGCCCTCACCGCCTGCGCCGGAGGCGGCGTGTCCGGTGCCCCCGGGGACGACGGCCTCGGTGACCCGTACTTCCCGAGGGCGGGCAACGGCGGGTACGACGTGCGCCACTACTCCCTCACCCTCGACTACACCCCCGCGACCCGGCACCTCACCGGCACGGCGGTCCTCACCGCCCGAGCGACGCGGGACCTCTCCGCGTTCCGGCTGGACCTGACGGGGCTGGACGTCGCGTCGGTCACCGTCGACCGGCGGGCGGCCCGCTGGAACCGCGCCGGGCAGGAGCTGACGGTCCGGCCGCGGGACGACCTCGACGCCGGGGACGTCTTCCGGGTGGCCGTCCGGTACGGGGGCACGCCGGTCACGGTCACCGACCCGGACGGCTCCGAGGAGGGCTGGCTGCCCACCGTGGACGGCGCCCTCGCGCTCGGTCAGCCGACGGGCTCGATGGCCTGGTTCCCGGGCAACCACCACCCCTCCGACAAGGCGTCGTACGACCTCACCGTGACCGTGCCGAAGGGGCTGTGGGCGGTCTCCAACGGTGAGTTGAGGGGCGAGCCGGTGACGCGCGGCGGCCGGACGACGACGTACGCCTGGCGGGTGGCCGAGCCCATGGCGAGTCATGCGGCGACGGTGGCGATCGGGCGGTACGACGTCCGGCGCACCACCACCGGGGGCGGACTGCCCGTCCTCACCGCCGTCGACCCGGAGCAGGCGGACGCGAGCCGTGCCGCCCTCGGCCGGATTGCCGAGGTGATCGCGTGGGGGGAGCGGAACTTCGGCCCGTACCCCTTCGCCTCCACCGGTGTGATCGTCGACCGGCCGGGGGACGCCGGGTACGCGCTGGAGACCCAGAACCGCCCCGTCTTCCCCGGCGCCCCGGACACCGCCCTGCTCGTCCATGAGCTGGCCCACCAGTGGTACGGCGACTCCGTCACCCCGCGGACCTGGCGGGACATGTGGCTCAGTGAGGGATTCGCCACCTACGCGGAGTGGCTGTGGCGGGAGGACCACGGCGGAACCACCGCCGAGGAGACCTTCACCGCGCTCTACGAAGGCGGCGGCGACGGGGAGGGTGACGAGGGCGATGGCGACGGGGGCGAGGACGACCTCTGGGCCTTCCCGCCCGCCGACCCGCCCGACGCCGCGCACATCTCGGGCCGTCCCGTCTACGACCGCGCCGCCATGGTCCTGCACCAGGTCCGCCGGGCCCTCGGCGACGACGCCGCCTTCCGCGCCCTGCTGCGCGACTGGGCCACGGAACACCGGCACGGCACCGCCGACACCGGGGACTTCACGGCCTGGGTGGAACGCCGGTCACCGGAGACGGACTTCGGCGGCGTCTGGCGGGACTGGCTGTACGGGGACGGGAAACCCGACGCCCAGTGAGGCGCCGGACGCCCCGAGGGAACGCCCGGGCCCCGGAACCGTGCGTTCCGGGGCCCGGCGACCTCATGCCGCTCAGGTCAGACGTTCACGCCGAAGTCCTGGGCGATACCGGCCAGGCCCGAGGCGTAGCCCTGGCCGACGGCGCGGAACTTCCACTCGGCGCCGTTGCGGTACAGCTCGCCGAAGACCATCGCCGTCTCCGTGGCCGCGTCCTCCGAGAGGTCGTAGCGGGCGATCTCGGCGCCGCCCGCCTGGTTGACGATGCGGATGTAGGCGTTGCGGACCTGGCCGAAGTTCTGCGAGCGGCTCTCGGCGTCGTAGATGGAGACCGGGAAGACGATCTTGTCGATGTCGGCCGGGAGGGCCGCCAGGTTGACGTTGATCGCCTCGTCGTCGCCCGCGCCCTCACCGGTGCGGTTGTCGCCGGTGTGGACGATGGTGTTGTCCGGGGTCTGCTTGTTGTTGAAGAAGACGAAGTGGGCGTCGGAGTAGACCTTGCCCTGGGTGTTGACCGCGATGGCGGAGGCGTCCAGGTCGAAGTCCGTGCCGGTCGTGGTGCGGACGTCCCAGCCGAGGCCCACGGTGACGGCGGTCAGGCCCGGAGCCTCCTTGGTGAGCGAGACGTTGCCACCCTTGGACAGGCTTACAGCCATGGTTTGGGAGTCCCTTCCCTCGGTTTTGTACGCGGTTGTACGGAGCCGTGATGTACGGCCATGAAGCTACAGCTACCCCTAAGAACGCCGCGCGGGGTGCCACAAGTTCCGGGTGTCTTTACTTTCTTTGCCGAATGGGCGGCCCGGACGCGTTCCCGATATTGGGGTGACGTGGACCGGACAGACCGGGGAACATGGTCGGCATGTCCGGTCCCTACGTCATCCGTGGCTCCGTCTCGCTCCCCGAGGCCGAGCTGATGTGGCGTTTCTCCCGGTCCTCCGGCCCCGGCGGACAGCATGTGAACACCACCGACACCCAGGTGGAGCTGCGCTTCGACCTGGCCCGCACCGAGGCGCTCCCCGAGGTCTGGAAGCGGCGCGCCCTGGAGAAGCTCTCCGGTCGGCTCGTCGACGGGGTCGTCACCGTGCGCGCCTCCGAGCACCGCTCGCAGTGGCGCAACCGTGAGGCGGCGGCCGTCCGGCTCGCCGCCCTCCTCGCCGAGGCCACCGCGCCCCCGCCGCGCCCGCGCAGGCCGACCCGCGTCCCGCGCGGGATCAACGAACGGCGGCTGCGGGAGAAGAAGCAGCGCGCCGAGACCAAGCGGGGCCGGTCCGGCCGGGACTGGACCTGACCCGCCCGACCCTCAGACCTTGGGCCCGCACGACGCTCAGCCCAGTTGGGCCCGCACGACGCTCAGCCCAGTTGGGCCCGCCCGACCCTCAGCCCAGTTGGCGGTAGCGCCCCTTGAAGTAGGTCAGCGGTCCGCCCTCCGCGCTCGGCACGCGCGCGGTGAGGACGCGGCCGATGACGAGGGTGTGGTCCCCCGCGCGGACGCGCTGCTCGGTGCGGCACTCCAGGGTGGCCAGCGCCCCGCCGACCAGCGGCGCGCCGGTGACCTCGCCGCGCACGTAGGGGATGTCCTCGAAGAGGAGCCGGTCGCTGATGCGGCCCTTCATGGCGAACCGGCCCGCGATGTGCCGCTGGCTCTCGGAGAGCACGGAGACCGCCCACTGGGGCTGTTCGGTGAGCAGGTCGTCCATGCGGGAGCCGTCGCGCAGGCTGACCAGGACCAGCGGCGGGTCGAGCGAGACGGACATGAAGGCGGTCGCGGTCATGCCGACGTCCTCGCCGCCCGGTGCCTGCGGGTCGTCGGGGTCCAGCGGCGGTTCCTGCGCGGTGACCAGCACCACGCCCGCGGCCAGCCGGGACAGTGCGGCCCGGAACTCGTCGTTGCTCACCCCTTCAGGATGCCCGGCGGTACGCGGCGGGGCGGGGACGGTCAGGGTGGTGGCGGTGGCGAGCGGGAGGCTTGTGGGGGGAGGGACTGCTGTGGGGAGAGGGTGGTTGGGCACGTCCCGCACGCTAGTCTCCGGTACGTGTGCCGCGCATCGGGCGGTGGTCCGAGGGGAGCCCTGGGCGGATGGTCCTAGGACCACTCGTCAGGACACCCCCGGGTCCGCGGGTCCGCCGGGGGGACGGACCGTGTCTTGATGTGGTGCCGACAAAGGATGAAACCCCACCCAATTACTCACGTTTCGCTGTGACTTGAGTCACAAGGGGCAGTAATTGTTGACCCTGTGTACCGAGTGGGCAGCGCGCTGTGATTCAGTGGCGGGGAAGCTGTAATGGCACCGTCCAGAATCCGGCGACCGGAAGCGGCGTCGAGAAGCCCTGGATTCTGTTTCACTGCGAGGTCTCGGGGGGAGGGCGAGCATGGAGACCGAGTCGGAACCGTACGTCCGCCTTGCGTCCCTGCGGCAGCTACACCAGGTCATGGCCGACATGAACGCGGCCCGCAGCCTGGCGGACACCCTGCAGACGGTCGCCGACGGCGTGGTCAGCGCCCTCGGCTACGAACTGGCCTGTGTGAACCTCGTCCGCCCGGACGGCGACCTCGTCGTCGCCGCCTTCTCCGGGAACCCCGCCGCCGAGGCCCTGATCACCGGCCGGGTCGGCTCCCGGGACTCCTGGGAGCGCCGCCTGCGGATGGGCGAGCAGTGGGGCAACCTGATCTTCATACCGCACACCGAGGGCTGGATCCTCGACGACGACGACGTCCCGCAGTGGTACACCGACGGCCCCGCCCCCCGCTTCGAGGACGAGTGGCACCCCTCCGACCGGCTCTTCGCGCCGATGTACGGCGGCTCCGGCGACGAACTGATCGGCGTGCTCTCCGTCGACCGGCCGCGCAACGGCCGCAGGCCCGGCGCCTGGGGGCGCGAGGCGCTCCAGATGTACGCCTTCCAGGCCGGGATCGCCATCAGCAACGCCCGCCTGCGCGCCAACATGCAGCGCGCCCTGGTCCGTCTGGAGCGCGAGCAGCAGGCGCTGCGGGCCAGCGAGGAGAGCTTCCGGCAGGCGTTCGAGTACGCGCCCTCCGGCATGGCCATCGCCGAAATGGGCGGCGACCAGCACGGCCGCATCCTGCGCACCAACGACGCGCTGTGCCGCCTCCTCGGCCGCCCCGCCTCCGCCATGCGCCGCTACTCGTTCTCCGACCTGGTCCACCCCGAGGACATCGGCACCCTGCTGCGCACCTCGGCCGAGGGCGGCCGGGCCGAGCTGCGCCTCGGCCGCCGGGACGGCAGCTACGTGTGGGTGTCGCTGCGCAACTCCGTCGTCGCGGACGCCGCCGACGGGCCGCGTTTCCTGCTCACCCACGTCGAGGACATAGAGGAGCGCAAGCGCCGCGAGCTGCAGCTCGCCCACCGCGCCTCCCACGACTCCCTCACCGGCCTGCCGAACTCCGCCGAGCTGCGCGCCCGGCTCTCCTCCCGGCTGTGCCAGCAGCGCCCGCAGCTCACCCACGGCGGCGCCCTGGAGCCCGTGCCCGTCGACGCGGCCTACGGCCACCCGGTGACGTACGAGAACGACTTCGGCTTCCGCGCCGACGGCACCGTCGGCGACGCCTACGACGGCTACGACCACCACGTCCACACCACCGCCCCCGAGGGGCAGCGGGACGACGGCGCCAAGGGGCTCGCGGTGCTCTTCTGCGACCTCGACGGCTTCAAGTCGATCAACGACAGGTTCGGGCACAACGCGGGCGACGCGGTCCTCATCGAGGTGGCCCGGCGGCTCAGCAACGGCGTGCGGGACGGCGACACGGTGGCCCGGCTCGGCGGTGACGAGTTCGTCATCCTCGCCGACGGCCTCGGCCGCGCCGACGCACAGGACCTCGCGGCCCGCCTCCGCACCGAGATCATCCAGCCGATCCGGGCCGAGGGCCGGGCCGTACGCGTCGGCGCCAGCTTCGGCATCGGGTGGGCGCACTGCGGCATGACCGCCGACGAGGTGCTGAAATCCGCTGACGAACGGATGTACGTCGAGAAACGGTCTCGTCCCAAACAGCACAGACGTGCGGGATGACACGCAGGTCAGCGCGGTGATGCGGTCCGAGTCACCCGTTTGGGTCAGCAAGAGCGGGTAGGCTCGCCATCCTCACCACACGTACCGCATCCGCCCCGCACCTGAGGAGTACGAAGGGATGACGCCCGGCAACAACGGCGCGAGCACGCCCGAGGACGACGACCCGTTCGGCTACCTCTACGCCGACGGTCAGGCCAACGGCGCCCAGCCGCCCTCCGGCGGCTACGGCTACCCGAACTCCGTCAGCAGGGTCCGAGCGGTCGGCGAGCGGCAGTACGGCCAGCAGCCGCCGCCCGGGGCGCCCGGTGGGCCGCCGCACCCGCAGCAGGCCGCCTACGGCCAGCCGAACACGCACTACGCCGCCCCGGAGACCTTCCCCGGCGGCAGCGCCCCCACGGCGCCGCAGCACCCCGTGCAGGGCGGCCGGAGCGGTGGCCGGGGCGGCCGGGGGCCGAACACCAAGGGCCTGCTGATCGGCGCGGTGGCCGTGGTCGCCGCCGTCGTCATCGGCATCAGCGTGGCCATGCTCGGCGGCGACGACACCGACGACGGCAAGACCGACGACCAGGCGGGGCCCACGCCCACCCAGACCGAGAGCGGCGAGCCGACGCCGTCGAGCAGCGCGGGCGAGGACGGCGAGGAGGTCGACCTCCCGGCGATCGACGCCAAGGCGCTCCGCCTCAGCGACGGCATGTCCACGGCCTCCGACATCCAGGGCGCCCAGGCCGACGGCGGCGTCTACGTCACCGGCTTCAACAAGGTCGGCGCGAAGGTCACGTGGACGGTCAACGGCATCGAGAAGGCGGGGAGCTACCGGCTCGACGTGCGCTACGGCATCCCCGGCACCGACGCCGACGCGACGCTCCTGGTCAACGGCAAGGACACCACCCGCCCGCTGAACATGAAGAACTTCGGCGGCACGCCCGAGGGCGACTGGGAGAAGGGCTGGCAGACCACCTGGGCCACGGTCAACCTCAACGAGGGCACCAACACCATCGAACTCGCCTGTAACGAGGGCAACAAGTGCGACGTGGTGTTCGACCAGTTCGCCATCACCGAGGGATGAGCCTGACCGGCGGCCGTCAGGCCGCCGTCGCGTCCGCCGTCACCGCCACGCGGTCCAGCAGCTCCTCGTAGGTCGGCCACTCGAACTCGCCCGCCGTCGCCGCGTGGACCGCCGCCGCCGACAGGGCCGTCGCCCGGGTGAGGCGTGCGGGCCAGGGGAGGTGTTCGGTCAGGGCCGAGAGGAGGCCCGCCACCGCCGCGTCACCCGCGCCGCTGGGGTTGCCCCGCAGGGGCGTGGGGAGGCTGGTGCGCCAGCGGCCCTCGGGCGTGAGGGCCAGCAGGCCGTCCGGGCCCAGGGAGGCGACCACCGCGCGGGCACCCCGGCGCCGGGCGTCCTGGGTGGCGCGCAGCGGGTCGTGGGAGCCGGTCAGCTCCGCCAGCTCGTCCGCGTTCGGCTTCACGATGTCGGGGCGGGCCGCGATCCCGCGGCGCAGCGGCTCCCCGCTGGTGTCCAGGAGCACGGGCACGTTCGCCGCGCGGGCCGTGCGGACCAGGCCCGCGTACGCCCCCACCGGCACCCCCGGCGGCAGGCTGCCGCACAGGGCCACCGCCGAGGCGGGGCGCAGCAGATCCTCGTACGCCTCCTGGAAGGCCCGCCACTCCGCCGGGCTGATCGTCGGGCCGGGCTCGTTGAGCTGGGTGGTGTCGCCGGAGCGTTCGTCGACGACGGCGACGGTGCGCCGGGTCGCCCCGGTGACGGGCACCAGGGCGTCGGTCACCCGGGGCGTGGCGGTGAGCCCGTCCCGCACGGTGCGGCCGGTGCCGCCGCCCGCGAAGCCCGTGACGGTCACCTCGTGGCCGAGGGCGGCCAGCACCCGCGCCACGTTGACGCCCTTGCCGCCGGGCCGCTCGACGACGTCGGTGACCCGGTGCGTGGTGTGCGGGCGCAGGGCGCGTACGTGGTACGTGATGTCGAGTGCGGTGTTCAGCGTGACCGTGAGGATCACCGGGGCCGACCTCCCCCCATCGCCTGCGCTTGCGGTGTGTCCCGGGGGCACGATCATGCCAAAGAGACGGCGGTCGGCCCACCCCCTCGACCTGCGGTTCCTCACCCCAGTCGCGGCTCCACGACCCACGCGCCACGCCGCATCACGCCCGTCACGTCGAAGGCGTCGTCGAGCAGCACGAGGTCGGCGTACCTGCCCGGCTCCAGGGAGCCGATGGTGTCCGACTGGCCGAGCAGTCGGGCCGGGTTGGCCGACAGGGCCGTCACCGCGTCCTCCACGGTCAGCCCGTCCACCGTCACCGCCCGCTTGAACGCGCGGTCCAGGGTCAGCGTCGAACCCGCGATCGAGCCGCCCTCCACGAGGCGCGCCACGCCGTCGGCGACCTCGACCTCCAGCGGGCCGAGCATGTAGCGGCCGTCGCCGAACCCGGCCGCGTCCATCGCGTCGGTGATGAACGCCACCCGGTCCGCGCCCGCGTGACGGAACGCCAGCTCCAGCGCGGCGGGGTGCAGATGGGTGCCGTCGTTGATCAGCTCGACGGTGACGCGCTCGTCCTGAAGCAGCGCCGCGATCGGGCCCGGCGCGCGGTGGCCGAGCGTCGGCATCGCGTTGAACAGGTGCGTCGCGACCGTGGCGCCCGCGTCGATCGCCTCGACGGTCTGCTCGTAGGTGGCGTCCGTGTGGCCCACGGCCGCGATCACGCCGTGTTCGGCGAGCAGGCGTACGGAGTCGATGCCGCCGGGCAGTTCGGTGGCGAGGGTGAACATCCTGGCCTGGCCGCGCGCCGCGTCCATCAGCTTGCGGACGTCCGCCGGGTCCGGGTCGCGCAGCAGCTCCTCCGCGTGCGCGCCCTTGCGGCACGGCGAGATGAACGGCCCCTCGAAGTGGATGCCCGCGATGTCGCCCTGCTCGGCCAGCTCCGAGAGCAGCCCGGCGCGCTGGGCGAGGAAGTCCATGTCGCCGGTGACGGTGGAGGCGACCAGCGTCGTCGTGCCGTGCAGGCGGTGGGTGTGGATGCCGGTGAGGACCTCCTCGACCGTGCCGGAGGTGAAGGAGGCGCCACCGCCGCCGTGGTTGTGGATGTCGACGAAGCCGGGCACGAGCCAGTGCCCCGACACGTCGATGACCCGCGCGTGCTCCGGTGCCCGCGCGGCGATGCGGGTGCCGTCGACGACCACCTGGCCGTCGCTGACCGTGCCGGTGGGCAGGACGACGCGGGCGCCGGACAGGACGAGGGGGGCCGTCACGGCGGTCGTGGACTGCGGGGCGGTTGCCATCAGGCCGTTGCCTCCTTGAAGGTGGTCGAGTCGAGGAGGTCCCAGGCCAGGAGCCCGGCACCGAGGCAGCCAGCGGTGTCCCCCAGCGCGGCGGGGACGATCGACGGCAGCTTCTGGAAGGTGACGCGCTCTCGCACCGCGTCCCGCAGGGGTGTGAACAAGGTTTCCCCCGCCTCGGCGAGCCCGCCACCGATGATCAGGGTGCGGGGGTCCAGGAGGGTGAGCGCGGTGACCAGGCCGTCGGCGAGGGCGTCCACCGCCCGCTGCCAGACCGCGCGTGCGGCCGGGTCACCCGCGGCCACCGCGCGGGCGCAGGCCGCGGCGTCGTCCGCACTCGCGCCGGTCGCCTCGGCCCACGCCTCGGAGACCGCCGCCGCGGACGCGTACCGCTCCAGGCAGCCGCGCTGGCCGCACGGGCAGGGGGTGCCCCGCGGTCGTACGACGATGTGGCCGATCTCGCCCGCGAAGCCGTGCGCGCCCGCCTCCACCCGGCCGTCCAGGCCGATCGCGCCCGCGATGCCGGTGCCCAGCGCCACGAACAGGAACCGGTCCGCGCCCCGGCCCGCGCCGACCCGGCCCTCGGCGAGGCCGCCGGTGCGGACGTCGTGGCCGAGGGCGACCGGGATGCCGCCGAGGCGGTCGGCGAGCAGGTCGCGCAGGGGGACGTCGCGCCAGCCGAGGTTGGCGGAGTAGGCGGCGACGCCGCGCGCCTCGTCGACGATGCCGGGGACGGCGACGCCCGCGGCGGTGGCCGGGGCGCCGTGGTGCGTCGCGCCGTGGGCGCGCAGCTCGGCGGCGAAGTCGAGGATGCCCTCGACGACGGCGTCCGGGCCGTGCTCGCGGCCGGTCGGGCGGCGGGCCTGGTGAAGCAGGGTGCCGTCCGGGCCGACGAGGGCGGCCTTCATGCCGGTGCCGCCCACATCGAGGGCGATGACGTGTCTCACGGGGACAGTCTGGCCCTTACACCCTGAAGAGGTCTAGTCCACTTACGTGGTGTAGACCTTGTTCTCTGGTTTTCGAGAGGTGTAGACCTTGTTTCGAAAATCGGACAGGAAGGCTTCGTGATGGTTTGGGGCGGTACAGCGGTGCGGGTCGTACGACGAAGGCGTGTGGGGGGTGGACTGGTCTCCGGCGCGTGCGTGCTGGCGCTGGTCGCCACCGTGGGCGGGTGCGGGGTCGGGGGTGGCTCCGGCGACGTCACGCTGCGGCTGGTCGCCGCCGACTACGGCACCAGCTCCGCCAACAGCTCCGAGAAGTACTGGGCGAACGTCGTCGACGCGTACGAGGACGCGCATCCCGACGTCCGGGTCGAGGTCAGCGTCTACTCGTGGAACGACGTCGACCGCAGGGTCAAGGAGATGGTCGACGCCGGGGACGCGCCGGACATGGCGCAGATCGGCGCCTACGCCGACTACGCGGCGGACGGGCTCCTCTACCCCGCCGACGACCTGCTGTCGATCTCCGCCCAGGCCGACTTCGCCGCGCAGCTCGCCGACGCGGGGCGGGTGGGCGGGACGCAGTACGGGATGCCGTTCGCCGCGTCCACGCGGCTGCTGTTCTACAACAAGACCCTGTTCCAGCGGGCCGGGATCACCCCGCCCACCACCTGGGAGGAGCTGGCCGCCGACGCCGCCGCGCTGAAGGCGGAGGGCGTGAAGTACCCGTACGCGCTGCCGCTCGGGCCGGAGGAGGCGCAGGCCGAGACCATGCAGTGGCTGCTGAGCGGGGGCGGCGGCTACACCGACCAGGCCGGTGCGTACGCCGTGGACTCGCCGGAGAACGTCGAGACGTTCACCTGGCTGCGGGACGAGCTGGTGGGGGAGGGGCTGACCGGGCCCGTCGCGCCCGGGAAGCTGAACCGGGCCGACGCGTTCTCGGCGTTCGCCGCGGGGGAGGTGGGGATGCTGAACGGGCACCCCTCGCTGATGCGGATGGCGGCGGACAAGGGCGTGAAGTTCGGCATGGTCCCGATGCCGGGCGTCGACGGTCCGACCAAGGCCACGATGGGCGTCGCGGACTGGATGACGGCCTTCAAGGAGAACGGGCACGGGCGGGAGGTCGGGGAGTTCCTCGACTTCGTCTACAGCGAGGAGAACGTGCTCGCCTTCTCCCGTGAGTACCAGTTGCTGCCGGTGACCAACTCCGCGTCCCAGACGATGGCGGGCGCCGACACCGACAAGGACCTCCAGCCGTTCCTTGAGGAGCTGCCGCTGTCCGAGCTGTACCCCGTGGGGAAGACGTCGTGGGCCGCGGTCAGCGCGGACGTGAAGCGGCGGATCGGGGCCGCGGTGACCAGCGGGGGGAGCCCGGCCGGGGTGCTCGGGAAGATCGCGGGGACGGCCGTGTCGGCGGAGGGCGCGGCTTCGGGGGCGTAGGACCCTCGTTGTCAGTGGCCCTCTGTACGGTGCTTGGCATGGGTGAGCAGGAAGGGCTCGGGCGGCGGGAGCGGGACGTGCTGGCGCTGGAGCGGCGGGGGTTCCCCGGGCCGGGGGCCAAGGAGCGGGCGATACGCGAGGAGCTGGGGATGGCGCCGGTGCGCTACTACCAGTTGCTGAACGCGCTGCTCGATGACCCCCGGGCGGTGGCGCACGACCCGGTGACGGTGAACCGGCTGCGGCGGGTGCGGGAGGCCCGGCGGGGGGAGCGGTGAGCGTCGCGGGTGCGGTTGCGTGGGGCGTCTCGTGGATAGGGTCGTTCTCATGAGCGAACCGAGCGGATCTCTTCCCACGCCGGGTACGCAGGCCGGGCGTGACGGCCTTGAGGCGATGCTGGCGCGGCCCTCGCGCGCGGTGATCGCCCTCGACTTCGACGGCACGCTGGCGCCGATCGTCGCCGACCCGGAGTCGGCACGGGCGCACCCGGGGGTGGTGCCCGCGCTGGCCTCGCTGGCGCCGAAGGTGGCGTCCGTGGTGGTGATCACCGGCCGTCCGGCCGAGGTCGCCGTGCGCTACGGGGGGTTCGCGGGCGTGGCGGGCCTGGAGCACCTGGTGGTGCTCGGGCACTACGGCGCCGAGCGGTGGGACGCGGTGACCGGGAAGGTGACGGCGCCGCCGCCGGACGCGGGTGTGGCGGCGGTACGGGCGGAGCTGCCCGGCGTGCTGGAGCGGCTGGGCGTCGCGGACGGCGACGCGTGGGTCGAGGAGAAGGGGCGGGCCGTCGCCGTGCACACCCGGCGGGCGCGTGATCCCCAGGGCACGTTCGAGGTGCTGCGGGAGCCGCTGGGGGAGCTGGCGGCGCGGCACGGGCTGGTCGTGGAGCCGGGGCGGCTGGTGCTGGAGCTGCGGCCAGCGGGGATGGACAAGGGCATGGCCCTGCTGGACCACGTCCGGGAGATTGGCGCGGAGTCCGTCCTCTACGCGGGCGACGACCTCGGGGACCTGCCCGCCTTCGCCGCCGTGACCCGGCTCCGCGCCGAGGGCACGTTCGGGGTGCTGGTGTGCAGCAGCGGCTCCGAGGAGGTGCCCGCCCTCCGCGACCAGGCCGACCTCACGGTCCTCGGCCCGGAGGGCGTCATCGACCTCCTCACGTCCCTGGCCGGCGCCGCGGTGTGAGGCCCGCGGCGGCCGGGGCCCGTCCCCGGCCGCCCCGTCAGGTCACCGCTTCAGTTCGTTGAGCTGGTCCAGGAACCAGCGGGTCGGCGGGAGCGCCGTCGCCGCCGCGGCCAGCCGCTTGGTGCGCTCCGCGCGCTCGCCCGGCGGCAGGGTCAGGGCGGCGTGCAGCGCGTCCGCCGTCTGGACGACGTCGTAGGGGTTGACCGCGATCGCGTCCTCGGACAGCTCCTCGTACGCCCCCGCCTCCCGGGAGAGCACGAGCGCGCAGCCGTCGTCGGAGACGACCGGCACCTCCTTGGCGACGAGGTTCATGCCGTCCCGGATGGGGTTGACGAGGGCCACGTCGGCGAGGCGGTACGCCGCCAGGGAGCGGGCGAAGTCGTCCTTGACGTGCAGGATGACCGGCGTCCAGGTCGGTGTGCCGTGGTCGGCGTTGATCTGCTCGGCGACCCGCCGCACCTCCGCCGTGTAGTCGCGGTACACGGCGAGGTCCTGCCGCGACGGGTAGGCGAACGCCACGTGGGTGACGCGGTCGTGCCACTCGGGGCGGGTGTCGAGGAGGTGCCGGTAGGCGTGCAGGCCCCGGACGATGTTCTTGGACAGTTCCGTGCGGTCCACGCGCACGATCGTCCTGCGGGGGCTCCCGTCGGGTGCCGTGCCGATCTCCGCGCGCAGGGCGTCCATCCGGTCCGCCACGTCCGGCTGGTGGGCCCGGTCGCGGAGGAAGTCCGCGTCGGCGCCCAGGCCGTGCACGCCCACCCGGGTCGCGCCGAGGCCGTCGGTGAGCGCCTCGCAGCAGGCGGTGAAGGCGTCCGCCCAGCGCCGGGTGAGGAAGCCGAGGCGGTCGGCGCCCAACATGCCGTCGAGGATCTCGGCGGCGATGTCGTCGGGGAGGACGCGGAAGTACTCGGGGGGCGCCCAGGGCGTGTGCGAGAAGTGCCCGATGCGCAGGTCGGGGCGGAGGGCGCGGAGCATCCCGGGGACCAGGGTGAGGTGGTAGTCCTGGACGAGCACGCTCGCCTCGGGCGCCGCCTGCTCGGCCAGTGCCTCGGCGAAGGCGCGGTTGTAGGTGGCGTAGGAGTCCCACTGGGCGCGGAACTCCGCGTCGAAGGTGGGGGCGACGGGGGTCTCGTACAGCATGTGGTGGACGAACCACAGGACCGAGTTCGCGATGCCGTTGTAGGCGGCCGTGTGGACGGACGCCGGGATGTCCAGCATGTGGACGCCCGGTTCCGAGACGCCGCGGCGCAGCGCCTCGCGGTCGCCGTCGCCCAGGGTCGAGCAGACCCAGAGCGCGCCCGCGTCGGGGCCGATCGCGGAGAGTCCGGAGACGAGCCCGCCGCCGCCGCGTCTGGCGTGCAGCGAGCCGTCCTCGTCCACCTGGTAGGAGACCGGGCCGCGGTTGGATGCGACCAGCACCTGTGCAGCCTGCGTGGAAGCCATACGCCTCAACCTAGCCCGGCCCGGAAACGCTCAAACGTGCGGTACGGCACGCTGGCCGGGTCACGCCACCTTGCGGGAGGCGTACTCGGCGATCTCCACCATCGGCGGCCGTTCCTCGGTGTCGACGGAGTAGGTGCGTGGCTCGAAGCCGTCCTCCCCGCGTTCGAACTGGGTGAGGGACGGCCGGATCAGATGGCCGCGGGCCAGCCGGAGCTGGGCGGTGCGGTAGATCGCCGCCGCCATCCGGCCGAGGGCCTGGCCGTCCTGGTGGCGGTGCTTGCGGACGCCCACGTCGACCTGGGCGAGGGCGTCTAGGCCCACCAGGTGCAGGCTGTCGACCAGCATCCCCAGCTCCACGCCGTAGCCGACGGGGAAGGGGAGCTGTTCGAGGAGCGTGCGGCGGGCCGCGTACTCGCCGCCCAGCGGCTGCACGAAGCCCGCGAGCTGCGGCCAGTGCATGTTGAGCAGGGGGCGGGCCATGAGTTCGGTGACCCGGCCGCCCTGGCCGCCGGTACCGGCGAGGGGCCGGTCGTACATGGCCTTGACGAGGTCCACGCCGGGGTCGGTGAGCAGCGGGCCGACGATGCCGGAGACGAAGTCGGAGGAGAACTCCTTCAGGTCGGCGTCGACGAAGCAGACGATGTCCCCCGAGGTGGCCAGCAGGGACCGCCAGAGGACCTCGCCCTTGCCGGGGACGGTGGGGACGCGCGGGAGGATCGCGTCGCGGTGCACGACCGTGGCGCCCGCCGCGGCGGCCACCTTGGCGGTCTGGTCGGTGGAGCCGGAGTCGACGACCACGATCTCGTCGACCAGGGGCACCTGGTGGACGAGATCGTGGCGGATGGCGGCGACGATGTCGCCCACCGTCTCCTGCTCGTTGAGCGCGGGCAGCACGACGCTGACCGACTGGCCCGTCGCGCGTTTCGCGGCCAGTATCTGGTGGAGCGGTCGGTCGGTCTTGGACCAGGAGCGGGTGCTCAGCCAGCGCTCGACTTCTTCCAGCACAGTTGGCGGCTCCTCACTGTTCGATCAGGTGGTCACGGCGTGCGTGTGTGATCCATCTCGCGGTTCGGACGACTATCTCAACTGTCCTGGCCTTCGGTTACAGTCTTGAACAACGCGGATGACCATCGCATGTCGGGGGGCATCGGCGTTCACAACCACATACCGCTCATCCAGAGGGGCAGAGGGACACGGCCCGTTGAAGCCCCGGCAACCCTCCAGTCGGTTCTCGTACCGGTCGATGGCGACCGCTTCCGCGAGGCTCCCGGCTAGGGAAGGTGCCAAATCCGTCTCACGGCGAGATGCGTCGTGAGGAAGATGAGGAGAAAGGGCCTCGCCTCACATGGCTGTGCAGACTGTTGCAAGCGCCACCCCCACTGTTGACCTGGGTCCCGCCGCGGCGCTCTCCTGTCGGGAGTGCGGACACCGGGTACCCCTCGGGCCCGTCTTCGCCTGCGAGGAGTGTTTCGGGCCGCTGGAGATCGCCTACGACTTCTCCGCCTACGACGCCGAAGAGCTGCGTCAGCGGATCGAGGCCGGGCCCGCGAACATCTGGCGTTACGCGCCGCTGCTGCCCGTTCCGGCCGACGTGGCCGACAAGCCCAACCTGAACCCCGGCTGGACCAAGCTCGTCGACGCCCGGAACCTGGCGCGGGAGCTGGGCGTCACCGGCGGTTTGTATGTGAAGGACGACTCCGGTAACCCGACGCACTCCTTCAAGGACCGGGTCGTCGCGCAGGCGCTGGAGGCGGCGCGGGCCTTCGGGTTCACCACCCTGTCGTGCTCGTCGACCGGGAACCTCGCCGGTGCCGTCGGTGCCGCCGCCGCGCGGGCCGGGTTCCGCTCGTGCGTGTTCATCCCGCACGACCTGGAGCAGGGCAAGGTCGTCATGGCCGCCGTCTACGGCGGCGAGCTGGTCGGCATCCAGGGCAACTACGACGACGTCAACCGGTTCTGCTCCGAGTTGATCGGCGACCCCGCGGGCGAGGGCTGGGGGTTCGTCAACGTGAACCTGCGGCCCTACTACGCCGAGGGCTCCAAGACGCTCGCGTACGAGGTGTGCGAGCAGCTCGGCTGGCGGCTGCCCGACCAGATCGTGGTGCCGATCGCCTCCGGCTCCCAGCTCACGAAGATCGACAAGGGGCTGCGGGAGCTGGTCGAGCTGGGCCTCGTGGAGGACCGGCCGTACAAGATCTTCGGGGCGCAGGCGCTCGGCTGCTCGCCGGTGTCCACCGCCTTCAAGGCCGGGCACGACGTCGTACGGCCGCAGAAGCCGGACACCATCGCCAAGTCGCTGGCCATCGGCAACCCGGCCGACGGGCCCTACGTGCTGGACATCGCCCGGCGCACGGGCGGCGCCGTCGAGGACGTCACGGACGCGGAGATCGTCGACGCCATCAAGCTGCTCGCGCGGACCGAGGGCATCTTCGCCGAGACGGCGGGTGGTGTGACGGTGGGCGTCACGCGCAAGCTGATCGAGGCGGGGGTCCTGGACCCGACGCTGACCACCGTCGTCCTCAACACCGGTGACGGTCTGAAGACCCTCGACGCGGTGGCCGGTACCGGTCTGACCGCGACCATCCGTCCCAACCTGGAGTCGTTCCGAGAGGCTGGCCTCGCATGAGCGTGACCGTTCGCATCCCCACCATCCTGCGCACCTACACCGGCGGCCAGGCCGAGGTCGCCGCCGAGGGCGCGACCCTCGCCGAGGTCATCTCCGACCTGGAGAAGAACCACACCGGCATCGCCGCCCGCGTCCTCGACGACCAGGGCAAGCTGCGCCGGTTCGTGAACGTGTACGTCAACGACGACGACGTGCGCTTCGAGCAGGGGCTGGAGACGGCCACCCCGGACGGCGCCGGTGTGTCGATCATCCCGGCGGTCGCCGGAGGCTGAGCCCCGCCGAGCGTCGCCCGCGCCCCCTCTGTGACCCCCTTCGCAAAAAGCGGAGGGGGTCATTCCGTGTGATTGAGCGCGGTACAGTTGGGGAACGGGTCGCCTTCCGGATGCCGAGTGGCTATGAGTTCCGGCTCCGCGTGCGATAAGAAGTAGCCAAAGTGTGTGCCACCTTTGCGCCATTCAATCCTTTTGTCGGGCCCGACTTGCCCTGAATTCTGGTGAATTCTCGGCAAATTCCCGACCGGTGCTGCCCGGATTTCTCGTCCGACTGACCTGTTGCAGACGGCAGTTGGACAGATACATTCAGCCGCGGTCGACGCGTTCCGGCGCACGCCCCCGATCCACGGGGGGTGAGGTCTGACCCGGGTCCGCGAAGTGTGGATCTGTGCAAGGGCCAGTAATAGGGGAGTTAGGCATGGCTCAGGGCACCGTCAAGTGGTTCAACGCGGAGAAGGGGTACGGCTTCATCGCGGTCGACGGTGGTGCGGACGTCTTCGTCCACTACAGCGCGATTCAGATGGACGGTTACCGCACCCTGGAAGAGGGCCAGCGGGTCGAGTTCGAGATCTCGCAGGGTCAGAAGGGCCCGCAGGCCGACATGGTTCGCGTCACCGCCTGAACATTCTTCCGCGTAGGGCCCGCATCGGAGGCGTCATCCGCCGCCGGTGCGGGCCCTTCGCTGTGCCCGGCGCGGTGCCCGGCGCCGTGCCCGCTTCGCGGGCGCGCCTTGCACTCGACGGGGTCGAGTGCTAATCATTGGCGTTAGCACTCTGAAGGTGAGAGTGACAAAGAAGGACCGGGTCGGTGAGGCCGCAGGCCAGGTGGGGCAAGGAACCACACGGCAGGCGAGCCGTCCGTCGCGGGCGCGGGCGCGGTCCGAAGGAATCACCCCCAGTCCTGGAGGGACCACTTCACATGGCCAAGATCATCGCGTTCGACGAGGAGGCGCGGCGCGGCCTCGAGCGCGGCATGAACCAGCTCGCGGACGCCGTCAAGGTGACGCTCGGCCCCAAGGGTCGCAACGTCGTCCTCGAGAAGAAGTGGGGCGCCCCCACGATCACCAACGACGGCGTCTCCATCGCCAAGGAGATCGAGCTGGAGGACCCGTACGAGAAGATCGGCGCCGAGCTGGTCAAGGAAGTCGCCAAGAAGACGGACGACGTCGCCGGTGACGGTACGACCACCGCGACCGTCCTCGCCCAGGCCCTCGTCAAGGAAGGTCTGCGCAACGTCGCCGCCGGTGCCAACCCGATGGCCCTGAAGCGCGGCATCGAGAAGGCCGTCGAGGCCGTCTCCGGCGCCCTGCTCGACCAGGCCAAGGAGGTCGAGACCAAGGAGCAGATCGCCTCCACCGCCTCCATCTCCGCCGCCGACACCCAGATCGGCGAGCTGATCGCCGAGGCCATGGACAAGGTCGGCAAGGAAGGCGTCATCACCGTCGAGGAGTCCCAGACCTTCGGTCTGGAGCTCGAACTGACGGAGGGTATGCGCTTCGACAAGGGCTACATCTCCGCCTACTTCGCGACCGACATGGAGCGCATGGAGGCGTCGCTCGAGGACCCCTACATCCTCATCGCCAACTCCAAGATCTCCTCGGTCAAGGACCTGCTCCCGCTCCTGGAGAAGGTCATGCAGTCCGGCAAGCCGCTGCTGATCATCGCCGAGGACGTCGAGGGCGAGGCCCTGTCGACCCTGGTCGTCAACAAGATCCGCGGCACCTTCAAGTCCGTCGCCGTCAAGGCCCCGGGCTTCGGTGACCGCCGCAAGGCCATGCTCGGCGACATCGCCATCCTCACCGGTGGCGAGGTCATCTCCGAGGAGGTCGGCCTCAAGCTGGAGAACGCGACCCTGGACCTCCTGGGCCGCGCCCGCAAGGTCGTCATCACCAAGGACGAGACCACCATCGTCGACGGTGCCGGTTCCGCCGACCAGGTCGCCGGTCGCGTGAACCAGATCCGCGCCGAGATCGAGAACTCCGACTCCGACTACGACCGCGAGAAGCTCCAGGAGCGCCTGGCCAAGCTCGCGGGCGGCGTGGCCGTCATCAAGGCCGGTGCCGCCACCGAGGTCGAGCTGAAGGAGCGCAAGCACCGCATCGAGGACGCCGTGCGCAACGCCAAGGCCGCCGTCGAGGAGGGCATCGTCGCCGGTGGTGGCGTGGCCCTGCTCCAGGCGTCCCAGGTCTTCGAGAAGCTGGAGCTGGAGGGCGACGAGGCCACCGGTGCCGCCGCTGTGAAGCTGGCCCTGGAGGCCCCGCTGAAGCAGATCGCCGTCAACGCCGGTCTCGAGGGCGGCGTCGTGGTGGAGAAGGTCCGCAACCTCACCCCGGGCCACGGCCTGAACGCCGCGACCGGTGAGTACGTCGACCTGATCAAGGAAGGCATCATCGACCCGGCGAAGGTGACGCGTTCCGCGCTGCAGAACGCCGCGTCCATCGCCGCGCTCTTCCTCACCACCGAGGCCGTCATCGCCGACAAGCCGGAGAAGGCCGCCGCGCCCGCCGGTGGCGGCGGTATGCCGGGCGGTGACATGGACTTCTGATCCTCCAGGATCGGCAGTTCACCGCCGTAGCACGGCAGCGGTACGACATCGAGGGCGGTCCTCCTGGTGACAGGGGGGCCGCCCTCGGGCGTGACCTCGGGTGTCCTCAGAGCTCCTCAGGTCTCCTCAGGGACCGATCCGTACGGACCTGAAGCGCGGCCAGGCGCCGTCCGGGTCCTCGTTGCGCACGCCCAGCGCGATGCCGCCGCTGGTCTCGGCGGGCGGCACGCCCTCCGGGCGGGGGAGGGTGAGCGTGGTGCCGTCGACCGTGATCCGTACGGACCCGGGCGTCACCCGCAGCGCCACCTCCCGTTCCGTGGCGGGCGCCAGCCGTCTGCTCGTCACCTTCGGCGGGTCCGCGCCGGGGCCCCGCTGGACGAACCGCAGCCCGGCGCGGCTCACCGTGAGCGTGGCCGGGTGGAGGCTGCCGTGGCCCACCTCGACGGAGACGCCGGTGTCCGGGCCGCCGAGGCGGTCGGCGCGCGCCGTGACCCGGTAGGTGCCCCAGTCCGCGGTGGACAGCGGGCGGTACGCGGCCGACAGGTGCCGGTGCCGCGCCGAACCCGTCTCCGTCAGTGCCGCCAGGCCGCCGTCCTGGCCGTCCGGGAACGTCCAGCGCCCGGCGTGGCGCAGCGGCTCCGGCTCGTCCCCCGGCACGGCGGTCGACCACGCGCGCACGCTCCGCAGCAGGGCCGTCGGGGTCGTGCCCGCCCCCACCTCCAGGCGCTGCACGAGACCTGCGGCTGCCGCCCGTGGTCCGGCGGGCAGTGGGCGCGGGGCGCTGTTGGTGAGCGTGGTGGCGTACCGCTGCCGTAGCAGCCGGTCGAGTACGGCCGTACCGCCGCCCGGCAGGTTGGAGGCGCGGCCCGTCTCCGAGAAGGGGTAGGCGAACAGGCGCGGCGCGGGCAGGGCGTGCCCGGCGAAGGCGCGGGTGGAGCGGTCGAGGTCGCGGGCGACGCGCGCCCGGTACTCGCCCGGCGTCTCCAGCCGCCGGCTCCCGTCCAGCCAGAGCCGGTTGGCGAGCACCGAGCCCTGCCGTCCGTCCGCGGCGACGGCGGCGCGGCGGTGGCCGTCGTGGGTGTGGGCCTGGAAGTCCCAGCGGCCGGAGGCGGCCATCCGGCCGATCTCGGCCCAGGTGAGGTAGTAGGGGCGGCGGGTGCCGACCACGCCGGTGATCAGGTACGTCGCGGCCCGCATCCGGTGCTTGGCGAGGACCGGGTCCGCGTACGCCCACAGGCCCCGGGTGCCGTCGTCGAAGGTGAGGTAGACGGTGCGGGGCGCGGGGGCGCGGCCGGTGGCGAGGTAGCGCAGGAACTCCGCCGAGGACAGCGAGCGGTAGCCCGCGGCGCGCAGCGCGGACAGGTGGGCGTCGAACTGCCCCGGGGTGACGGCGTAGTGGCTGTTGGAGTCCGGGGCGACGTCGTGGTAGGCGAGGACGACGGGTGCGGCGGGGTGCCGTACGGGCGGCGGCGCGAGCCGTGGGCCAGGGCGGCCCGCCGGAGCCGCGGCCTGCGCGGACACCGCGCGGCGGTGCGCCTCGTACTGCCAGGCCGCGACGAACGGGGCGGCGACCAGGACGGCGGCGAGGGCGGCGAGCGTGCCGCGCAGGAGTGTGCGGCGCACCCGGCCGCCGACGGGGTTCGCGGTCACCGGGGGCCGCCCCGGGTCAGGACGACGAGGTACAGGGCCGCGAGGGCGGCCAGGGTGAGGAGGGTGGCCGTGGCGCGGCCGAGGGCGTGGAGGGGGCGTCGCTCAGGGGGTCTCATGGGGGCTCCTCGTTGAGGGAGGCTCGTGCGGGGCTCCTCGTCCAGGGGGTCTCATGCGGGGCTCCTCGTCCAGACGCCGCGGCGGAGGGTGAGGACGGCGTAGGGCAGCAGCCAGGCCAGGACGCAGCAGGACAGCACGCTCATCAGGGGGCGGTAGCGCCAGCGCCGGTCGCCGGGGTTGTCCAGCCGGTACGCCAGCCCCCACAGGGCGCCCTTGAGCAGCACCCCGCACAGGTAGAGCAGGGTCAGCCCGGCCGCCCAGTGCAGCGGCGCCCACACCAGGTGCCAGAAGACCAGCGCGGGGGCGGCCAGCACCCACAGGGCGTGGCCGTAGTAGAGGAGGGCGGGGACGGGGCCGCGGCGCCACATGAAGCCGCCGGTGAAGAACAGGTTGCGCACGAAGCTCTTCTTCCAGCGGACCTGCTGGTGCAGGAACGGCCGCCAGCGCGCGGGCACGTTCGTCCACACCTGCGCGGCGCGGCTGTACCCGACCAGCCAG
This sequence comes from Streptomyces flavalbus, assembly GCF_042674625.1. Lineage (NCBI taxonomy): Bacteria > Bacillati > Actinomycetota > Actinomycetes > Kitasatosporales > Streptomycetaceae > Streptomyces > Streptomyces flavalbus. The sequence continues at coordinate 3,685,757 of NZ_JBHTEB010000001.1, read as the reverse complement.
CGCCGCTCCGGATGGTCCCCGGCGGTGGCGAGGGGCGAGTCGGCGTGCCGTCGCTTCAGGGCCGCGCCGCGCCACGCCTGGCCCAGGACGTAGCCGGTGAGCTGGCGGTCGGTGGCGAAGCGGAAGGGCGCGCCCGCGAAGCGGTCCTCGGCCCAGGCGGGCAGGTAGTCGGCGATGGCGTCCCTGCGGAACGCGGCGAGCGGTCCGGAGACGCAGGTCACGGAACCGAAGGCGGCCTCGGCGGCCTTGGCGATGCGGAACTGGCCGTCGTACCAGATGTCCTGGACGCGGGTGAGCAGGCTGGCGGGGGCGTTCAGGGCGCGGCAGTGGCCGCTGACCGCGCCGAGGTCGGGGTGGCGGACGAGGGCGCGCACGCAGAGCCGTACCGCGTCGGGGGCGACGACGCAGTCGGAGTCGGTGAACACCAGCACGTCCCCGGTGGCGAGGGCGCAGCCGCGCACCAGGGCCGCCTTCTTGCCGAGGTTGCGGTCGAGGTGGAGGACGGTGACGCCGAGTTCACCGGCGAGGCGGTCGAGGATGGCGCCGGTGCCGTCGCGGGAGCCGTCGTTCACGACGATGACCTCCAGGCCGGGGCAGTCGGAGGCGGCCATCGACCGCACGCACGCCTCCACGAGGCCCGCCTCGTCCTTGACGGCGAGCAGGAAGCTGACGCGGGGCCGGTCGGGGAGCGCCGGGAACTCCTCGTGGCGGGGCGCGCGGTGGCGCAGGGTGCGCAGGGCGGGGTCGTCGTAGCGGGCGTAGGCGAGGTAGAGCAGGCAGCAGGTGCCGGTGAGCACGGTGAGGCCGTAGAGGGCGACGGGGCCCCTCAGGTACGGCAGTTGGGCCGCGCGGTGGGCGATCAGGAGGAGGACGGGGACCAGCGCGGCGAGGGCGAGCAGCCGGACCAGGGCGTGGTGTTCGGGCCTCGGCAGCGCGGCGAGGGCGGGGCGGGCGCGCTGGGTCAGCAGGCGGCGCACGGGGGAGCGGGCGGGGGGCGCCGGGGTGATCAGGACGCGTCCGTCGCGGGGGACGGGGAGCCCGTAGCGCACGGCGGTGACGGTGTCCGGTCCGTCGAGCGTGGCGGTCATGACGTGCCCACCGGGACGCGGGGCGCGTGCGGCGCGCGGGGTGTACCGGGCAGGTGCCGGGACCGTGGGTCGTGGACGAGCGGCACGGTGTCGAGCCAGGTGAGGTCGTCGCCGGGGTGGGCGGTGTGCACGATGACGAGGTCCCAGGGCTGGTCCTGCGGGCGGTCCACCGAGCGCAGGACGGCGCCGTCCACGGTGAGTTCGGGGACGAAGGGGTCGCTGTAGCGCACGTCGGCGCCCTCGGCGGCGAGCTGGCCGAGGATGTGCGCGGCGGGGCTCTCCCGGACGTCCGACACCCCGGGCTTGTAGGCGGCGCCGAGCACCAGCACGCGGGCCCCGGCGGGTCCGCGTCCGGCGGTGCGCAGCAGGTCGGCGGCGCGCCGGGCGACCTGGGCGGGGCGCTGGCGCAGGGCGGCCATGGCGGCGGTGGTGACGGGGGCGGTGGGGCCGTCGGGGCCGTCGGGCGGTAGCTGGCCGAGCAGGTAGTGCGGGTCGCAGGGGATGCAGTGGCCGCCCGCGCCGGGGCCCGGGTAGAAGGGCAGGAAGCCGTACGGCTTCGTCGCCGCCGCCTCGATCACCGGCAGCGGCGCGAGGCCGAGGTGCAGGCAGGCGTCGGCGAGTTCGTTGGCGAGGGCGATGTTGACGGCCCGGAAGACGTTCTCCCAGAGCTTGGCCATCTCGGCGGTCTCCGGGTCGGGCACCGGGTGCAGCCGGGACGCCGTGGGCCGGAGCAGGAACGTCGCGGCACGGGTGCTGAGGGGACCGGCGCCGCCGAGGACGCGGGGGGTGCGTTCCGGGGTGTGGCGGGTGTTGCCGGGGTCGACGCGCTCGGGCGAGAAGGCGACGAGGACGTCCTCCTCGACGGTGAGCCCGCGCGCCGCCAGCGGTTCGGTGAGCAGCTCGCGCGTGCTGCCGACGTGACTGGTCGAGGTCAGGACGATGAGCTGGCCCCCGGCCGCGTGCCGGACCACGGTGGCGCAGGCGGCGCGCAGGGCCCGCAGGTCGGGGGCGCGGTCCTCGGTGACGGGGGTGGGCACGCACACCACCACGGCGTCGGCGTCCCGCAGCGGTGCCGGGTCGGCGGTGAGGCGGAGGTCGCCGGTGCGTTCGGCGCAGACCAGCGCGGCGTGCTGGGGCGGGAGCAGGTCGACGGCGCCCGCGCGGATGTCGCGCAGCCGCCGCTCGCTGGTGTCGAGGCCGGTGACGGTGGCCCCGGCGCCGCACAGCGCGAGCGCGGTCGGCAGCCCGACGTAGCCGAGCCCGACGACGGCGACGCTGAGCCCGGCGAGGTGCGTCGCCGGGGTGGCGGACGCCTGGCCCGCCCGTTCGGTCCAGTGCCGGACGGCGGGTGGGTCCGGGGGCCTGGTGGTCTCTGTTCCGGTTGCCGTAAAAGTCACATGGTGATATCTACGGCGCGAAGTGCGGGAAGCGCGGCAAATGGCGCGGGGGTGGGGGGTGGTTCACCCGGTTGCCCTGGTGGGCGCGACGGGCAACTTTCATGCACGCGCATAAGATCGCGTGTGCAATAATGTGCGTGCGCATTAAAGAGCGCGTGCATGAAACTGTGTCCGTGTGCGGACACGTGCGTCCCGCTTCTCCCGAGGAGTCCCCATGAGCACCGCACCGCCCGCCCTCCGTGCCGCCGAGATCCTCTCCCGGCCCGTCTCCGTCAACGGTCTCACCCTGCGCAACCGGATCGCCATGGCCCCCATGACCCGTGAGTTCTCGCCGGGCGGCGTGCCCGGCGCGGACGTGGCGTCGTACTACTCCCGGCGGGCCGCCGCGGGGGTCGGGCTGATCATCACCGAGGGGACGTACGTCGGCCACGAGTCGGCCGGGACGAGCGACCGCGTCCCCCGCTTCCACGGGGCGGAGCAGCTCGCCGGGTGGGCGCGGGTCGCCGAGGCGGTGCACGCGGCGGGCGGGCGGATCGTGCCGCAGCTCTGGCACATCGGCATGGTGCGCGAGCCGGGCGCCCCGCCGTTCCCGGACGCCCCCGCCGTCGGCCCCTCCGGGCTGCGCGTCGGCGCCACCGAGCCCACCGGCCGGGCGATGACACGGGCCGACCTCGACGCGGTGATCGCGGCCTTCGCCGACGCCGCGGCCGACGCCGAGCGGATCGGCTTCGACGGCGTCGAACTGCACGGCGCCCACGGCTACCTCATCGACCAGTTCCTCTGGTCGGGCACCAACCGCCGCACCGACGCCTACGGCGGTGACCCGGTCGCCCGCGCCCGGTTCGCGACGGAGATCGTGGCCGCCGTACGCGAGCGGGTCTCGCCCGGGTTCCCCGTCCTGTTCCGCTACTCGCAGTGGAAGGCGGACGCCTACGACGCCAGGCTCGCCGAGACCCCGGAGGAGCTGGAGTCGATCCTCACGCCGCTCGCCGAGGCCGGGGTCGACGCCTTCCACGCCTCCACGCGCCGCTACTGGCTGCCGGAGTTCGACGGCTCCGACCTGAACCTCGCGGGCTGGACGCGCAAGCTGACCGGCAAGCCCGCCATCACCGTCGGGTCGGTGGGGCTCGACGGCGACTTCGTGAAGGCGTTCCAGGGGGAGGGCGCCCCGGTGCGCAGCCTCGACAACCTCCTCGACCGGCTGGAGCGCGACGAGTTCGACCTCGTCGCCGTGGGCCGGGCGCTGCTCCAGGACCCGGAGTGGGCGGCGAAGGTGCTGGAGGGACGGCTGGCGGAGCTGAAGCCGTACGACCCGGCGTCGCTGACCACCTTGAGCTGAGGGGGCGTCTACAGGTTCCCCATCGGCTCGATGTCGACGCGGACCGGGGTGCCCCAGACCCGCAGCACCTCGTAGTCGGTGAACTCGTGCACGAGCCGGTACGCCATCGCCGGTCGGGAGCCGCGCCGCTGCGCCGCGAGGTACAGCTCGGCCTCCCGGCGGTCCCGGCGCGGCGTACCGCAGAGCTGCCACTCCTGCCCGTTCCACAGCTCCGGCAGCCAGCGCTGCTGGGGCTGCGGGCGGTCGCCGCGGACGCCGTACCGCGAGGGCGCGTTCTCGGGCGGCCGGTGCGGGCTCGCCGGGCCGTTGAACTCCGCCCGGCGTGCCGCACGGCGCCGCGTCTCACACAGCAGGCACAGGTCGGGGGCGCTCTCGTCCACGGGGCCGGTCGGGTGCTCGGCGCACCGGGTGCTGGGCGCGGCGCCCGTGACGCTCTCGTCCAGCAGCTCCAGCGCGCGCTTCAAATCCGCCCTGACCTCGTGCAGCTTGGCGTCCGGCGTGTCACCGGTGAGGGCCTCACCGTGCTCGCCGAGGAGGCGCAGGGCACGGCCTAGGGTGGTGAGCTGGGCGTGGTTCATGCCCCCATGGTCACACCGCGCGCCCCGGGCCGGTGTCAGCCCATCGTCTTCGCGCCGTCGAGGGACTCCCGGATGATGTCGGCGTGCCCCGCGTGCTGCGAGGTCTCGGCGATGATGTGCAGCAGCACCCTGCGCGCCGACCACCGGGCGTCCTGCTGGAACCACGGCGCCTTCGGGAGCGGGTGGGAGGCGTCGAGGTCGGGCAGGGTGGCGACCAGCTCGTCCGTCCTACGGGCCACCTCGGCGTACTCCGCGAGCACCCCGGCGAGCGTGTCGCCGGGCAGCATCCGGAACTCGTCGGCGCGGCGGGCGAAGTCCTCCTCGGTCATCGCGTCGAAGTCGCCGAGCGCGGAGGGGCCGTTCAGGATGAAGTCGACCCAGCCCCGCTCCACCGACGTCACGTGCTTAATCAGCCCACCGAGGCACAGCGCGCTCGCGGTGGTCTGCTTACCGGCCTGCTCGTCGGTGAGGTCACGGACGGTGAAGCGGAGGAAGCCGCGGTGCTTGCCGAGGGTTTCGAGCAGGTCGGCGCGCTCGGCGGAGAGGGGGGTGGGGGTGGTGGCGGTGGTCATGGGTCTCGTCCTCCGGGGTGGTGTTCTTCCGTCGTTCGAGTCCTCACGGTAGGGGGGAAGTAGGTCAGATCCTGACCGCCTTCCGGGTGTGGCTCAGCGGGTCACGTGGAACGTCGTCGCCTTGGCGGAGAAGGTCGTGTCCTCGTCCTTCGCGGTGACCAGGACGGCCATGTTCCAGGTGCCGGTGGGCATGGTGGCGGCGTCCTTCTCCTTGTCCAGCGGCGTGGTGTAGGTGCACACCGAGGTCGTCGCCGAGGTCGCCTCGCAGGTCGTGGGCTCCGCGTACTCCATCTCGGCCGCCTTCGGGTCGAGCTTCGACCCTTCCGGCCAGGGCAGCACCCGCACGCTCTTGATGCCGGAGTTGTCGCTCACGGTCGTGGTGAAGGTGAAGGTCTCCCCGGAGACCCCCAGCACCACCGAGGTGGCCTTGGCCTTGTCGATCGTCGGCCGGGCGGGAGCGGCGTCGGCGGTACCGACCAGGGCGACGGCGGCGAGTGCGCCACCGCCCAGGACGGCGACACCGGCGAGCGAGGAGAGCAGCAGACGAGCGGACATGGGAAACCCCCGTGGGTGGAGAAGCCGAGTGGAAGTACGTGAGCCCCGGGGCGCCTTCCTTCCGGCTCCCCGCTGTTCACCGCGTCCATGGTGTGGCTCGGGGGCTTCCCGGAACCTGAGTACGTCTACTCATCCAGGCCGTCACTTCTTCAACAGGGCTGCATGAGTACCCGGTGACGGCAAGTCACGTGCGCTTGAGGGCCGTGACGAACGCCGACCACGCCTCCGTCTGGAACGTGAGCTTCGGGCCGTCGGGGTTCTTGGAGTCGCGGACCGGGATGAGGGTGGGGTGGGTCTCGGCTACTTCCACGCAGTCGCCGCCGCTGCCTCCGCTGTAGCTGGACTTGCGCCAAGCGGCGGGGTCGATGTCGTAGTCAGGAATGTTCCTCATGGCCGTAATTCTGGGCCAACGCCTCGATCATGGCTAGGGACTTCTGAGGCGAGAGGGCTGACGCCGCGAGGAGTTCGAAGGCGAGCCTCATGCGGGCGACGATGGCCGGGTCGTCCTCAAGCCGTCCCGTGCCGCCGCCCTCGAAGTAGGCCAGCGGCGGGGCGTCCTCGAAGTACATCAGCTTCAAGGAACTCTCCATCGACGTGTGCGCTCCCGCGTCGAACGGCAGGACCTGCACGATGACCCGGTTCCGTCGGATCAGGTCGGTAATGTGGCGCAGCGACTCCGCCATCACCGCTCGGCCGCCCGTCTCCCGGCGGAGGGTGGCCTCGTCAAGGACGGCCCACAACAACGGGCCGGTTGGATCGTCGAGCAGACGCGTCCGCGCCATTCGGGCTTCCGTGCGCTCGGTGATCGTCTCCTCCGGCGCCGTGGGTTCATAGGCGCGGTTCACCGCTCGCGCGTACGCCGACGTCTGGAGCAAGCCGGGGATCAGCGTGGACGCGTACTGCCGGATCTCCGTAGCGATCGCCTCCGCCTCCGCAGCCTCCGCGAAGTGGTCCGGATAGCGCGACTTCGCCGCGGCCTTGCAGTTCCGGTGGAAGAAGTCCTCCGTCCCCAGCACCTCGTCCAGCATCCGGGCGTAGTCCGGCTGCATCCGTCGCGTGCCCGCCTCCAACTGCCCGATGAACGAACCGCTGACGAACAGCCGCTGGCCCAGTTCCTCCTGGCTGAGTCCCGCCTTCTCGCGGGCGTGGCGTAGTTCCGCGCCCAGGAAGGCGCGGGGGGAGGAGGACGGGTCGAGGTCCTTGGGTCCTGGCATGGGCAACTCCCGGTCACGCAGACGAGGTTGTTGGGGCGTCTCGTATGGCCAGGTTAGGCGGGTTGCGGACACGCTGTGTGGTGAATCGGGAACTCTGCGTGGAGAGGTGAGGGTGCGTGCGGTCGACGGACGAAGTGGTGGTGTCCCTGAGGAAGGCCCTGCGGGGCGTCGGTGTCGTGCTGCCCGGCCTGCGGGTGGACGCGGCTCTCGTCGACCTCGGGCGGTGCAACGCGCGTGTCGCCGAGCGGCTGGCGTCGGCGTTGCGGGGGGAGCGGCCCGTCGTCGGCGGGTACGTGGTGGACGAACGGGTTGACCGGCTCGGCGAGGTCATGGGGCACGTGGGCAAGTCGGTGCAGTTGCGGCCGATGGGGGGTGGGAGGGAGTGGGACTGCCCGGTGGAGGTGCTGCGGGCCGCCCGGCAGGAGGAGGTGCTGCGGGAGCAGGTCCGGTTGGCGAACCGGGGTGGTGGGGCCGTCCGGTGAGGGGTCAGCCTTCCGACGACATCGCCGCCGCCTCCAGTGCCGTGCGCAGGCGGCCCCCGGAGCGGTCCAGGAGGCGGGCCGCCGTGGGGGCGTCGACGTGGGTCAGGAGGATCAGGATCGCGTTCTTGGTCTCGCCGTCGGCCGCGGTCAGGGCCGCCTCGATCTCCTGGTCGTCGGCGCCGGTCGCCTGGGCGACGATGCGGTGGGAGCGGGCGCGGAGCTTGGCGTTGGAGGCGCGGACGTCGACCATGAGGTTGCCGTAGGTCTTGCCCAGGCGGATCATCGTGAGCGTCGAGATCATGTTCAGGACGAGTTTCTGGGCCGTGCCCGCCTTCAGTCGGGTGGAGCCGGTGAGGAGTTCGGGGCCGGTGACGATCTCGATGCCGTGGTCGGCGGCGGACGCCAGCGCGCTGTTCTCGTTGCAGGCCAGGCCGATCGTCAGCGCCCCCCGCGTCCGCGCGTGCCGTACCGCGCCGACGGCGTACGGGGTGCGGCCGGACGCCGAGACGCCCACCACCGTGTCGTCGGCGGTGAGGGCGAGGGCGTCGAGGTCGGCGGCGGCCAGTTCCGGCGAGTCCTCGGCGCCCTCGGAGGACGTGACCATCGCCGCGGGGCCGCCCGCGATGAGGCCGACGACCTGCCCGGCGCCGGTGTTGAAGGTGGGCGGGCACTCCGAGGCGTCCAGCACGCCGAGGCGGCCCGCGGTGCCCGCGCCCGCGTAGACCAGGCGCCCGCCCTTGGCCATCCGCTCCGCCACGGCGTCGATCGCGGCGGCGATCTCGGGCAGGCGCCGGGACACCGCCGCCGGGACGGTCGTGTCCTCGGCGTTCATCAGGCGGGCCAGGTCCAGGGTGGGCAGCCGGTCGATGTCGGCGAGTTCGGGGCGGAACGCCTCCGTGGTCAGGGTCTCCAACTGGGTGCGCAGGTCGCGGGGGTCGGAGGTGGGGGAAGTCATGGAGGGGCGGCTCTCTTCGGCTTCGGGGGCGACAGGAGGGTACGGGGGTCAGCCGCGCGGAGTGCTCCGGTGGCGGTGGGCCAGTGCCTCGTACGACGCCGACAGGGCGGGCGCGGCGGTGTCGTAGGTGCGCTGGGCGACGCCCACGAACAGGCAGTCCACGACCAGGAGCTGGCTCGTGCGGGACGACATCGCGGCCGGGCGCAGCTCCGTCTCCCGGGAGGTCGCCGTCGTCAGCACGTGGTCGGCGTACTGGGTGACCGGGGAGTCCGGGCGGCCGGTGATGGCGATCGTGGTGGCGCCGTGCTCGAAGGCGACGCGCAGGGGTTCTATGACGTCGCCCGTGGAGCCGGAGTGGGTGATGGCGATCGCCACGTCCCCGGCGCGCAGTTGGACGGCGTTGGTGACGGCGAGGTGCGGGTCGCTGTGGGCGTGCGCGATCAGTCCTATGCGCAGCAGCTTCTGGGTGAGGTCCTGCGCGACCAGGCCGGAGGCGCCGATGCCGTACACGTCGGTGCGGCGGGCGGCGGCGAGGGCGGTGACGGCGGCGCCGAGCTGGGCGGTGTCGAGTCCGGCGGCGGTGTCGGCGAGGGTCTGCTGTTCGTCGTAGGCCAGTTTCGCCACCACGTCGGCGATGGGGTCGTCCACCGCGATGTCGGTGGTGATGGCGGGCGCGCGGCCGGACTGCTGCTGGGCGGCGAGGCCCGCGAGGGCGAGGCGCAGGTCGCGGTAGCCGGGGTAGCCGAGGAGGCGGGCGGTGCGCACGACGGTGGCCTCGCTGGTGCCGGTCAGCTCGGCGAGACCGGTGACCGTGAGGGCCGCGCAGCCCGCCGGGTCGTGCGCCACGGCCTCGGCGACGCGCTGCATGGAGCGGGTCATCGAGGGGGCGAGGGTGCGCACCTTGGCGGCGAGGGCGGCGGGGGCGGGAGGAGAGGCGGGCGGGGGGACGGCCGGGGCCTTCGCGTCCTCGAAAGTTTCCTTCACATTCCGGGTCACCTGTGAAAGGTATTTTCAGTTCGGCTGGCTGGTCAAGAGTGCGCACAATGGGGGCATGGACCACCCCGTCAGCCCCCTCGAACAAGCCTTGCACGCCGCCCGCGCCCTGGTGCTCGCCGATCTGGTGGCGCGTGAGGTGGCGGAGGCGGACGTGGTGTCGCTGGTGGAGGAGTCCGTCGTGCGGCGCCGCTGGTGGGTCGAGCAGTGGCCGGACGGCGTCGAGTTCCTCGCCGGGCTGGTCGCGCAGGACGTCCAGGACGCGCTGCTTGAGCGGTACGGGCGCTGGCCGCTGTGCCCGGTGTGCGGCACGGGCGACCCGCACGCCCTGGAGATCGAGCCCGAACTCGGTCCCGACCCGCACTGGGTCTGCCACCAGGCCGGTGTGAAGGTCGCCGCGGTCGGCTCCCTGGGCGGCGCCTTTGGTACGTCCGTCTCGTGACGGTCTACATCGACCCGCCGACCTGGCCGGGCCACGGCCGCCTGTGGTCCCACCTCGTCAGCGACCGGTCGTTCGAGGAACTGCACGCGTTCGCGGCGGGGTTGGGCGTCCCCCGGCGCGCCTTCGAACGCGACCACTACGACCTCCCGTCCCACCGGTACGCGGACGCGGTCGCCGCCGGTGCGGTGGAGGTGAGCAGCCGCGAGGTGGTGCGGCTGCTCACCGAGGCGGGGTTGCGCAGACCCAAGGGGCGCAGCGCCTAGGGGGTGGTCGGCGGGGTGAGCTGGTCGAGGTCGAGGCTGATCTCGAAGGGGACGGGGCGCTTCAGGGAGCCGCGGAAGATGCCCGCGGGCGCGTAGACACCGGTCGGTCCGTCGAGTTCGTAGACGTGGACGACGGGGGCGCCGCGTTCGTCCTCGACGCACCAGTAGTGCGGGATGCCCGCCTCCGCGTACTTGCGCAGCTTGACCGTGCGGTCGCGGTGGGCGGACTCGGGGGAGACGACCTCCACGACGAGCTGTACGTCCTCTGGCGCGTACCACGTCCGGTTCGGGTCATAGGGGAGCGTCGTCACGAGCAGGTCCGGCTCCGGACGGTTGTGCTCGTCGAGTCTTATCGTCATCTCCCGTTCGATCTCGAAACCGGCCGGTGCGGCGGTCATGAGCGTGGTGGTGAGGGAGGTGAGAACGCGGCCGTGCCAGGACCGCTGCGGCGACATCATGAAGACGAGTGCTCCGTCGATCAGCTCGGTATGGCGGGGTGCCTCGGGGAGGCGGTCCAAGTCCTCCGCGACCCAGCCTTCCTCGCGCGGCGGGCGCATCCAGTCGGGTAGTGCGGTCATGGCTCAACGATAGCGATCGGCGCGCAGTTCGTACGCGTGCAAGGTGTCCTCGTCGTCCGGTGTGCTGACGCGGGTGAAACCGGCGCGGGTCAGGACCGCCTGGGACGGGGTGTTGGCCGGTTCGACCGTGGCGAAGACCGTCCTGACCTCCTCGCGGGCGAGGGCCCAGGCCGACAGGGTGCGCAGGGCCTCGGTGGCGTAGCCGTGGCCGCGGGCCGGTGGGGCGAGGTCGTAGCCGATCTCCACGCGGCCCTCCTCGTCGGGGACGCCGTGGAAGCCCATGGCGCCGACGGCGAGGTGGTCGTCGTCGCGGACGAGGACGTACATGCCCCACTCCGGGCGGTGCGTGCCCGCCTCGTACTGCTTCACCAGCATCCCGGCGCCCTCGCGGGTGCCGTCGACGGGCCCGCCCTCGATCCACTCGAAGCCGCCGTCGCCGCCCGCCGCCAGGTCGGCCGCGGCGGCCGGGGTGGCGCCCTCCAGGGTGAGGCGGTCGGAGGGCAGGACCATGTTGTTGCTCCACCGCCACCGCGTGACCCGGGGACGGCCGGGCAGGTCGCCGCGTCCCGTCGCCCACAGCAGGGTCTGCCAGGGGTCGGTGCCGGGGCGCACCTCGGGGAAGATCCGGGTCAGCACGAACCGGCACAGCTCGGCGCGCGGCACGTAGGCCAGGCCGAGGCCCAGCGCCAGGTCGTGGGTGTGCAGCAGCACCTCGGCGACGCCCATCGCGGCGAAGCCCTCACGGTTCGCGCTGCGGAACGGGTACGGGTGGAAGGCGCGCACGTGCCGCGGGGTCGTGTCGAGGGTCGCGGTGAACAGGGCGCCGGTGGTCTCCAGGACGTGCAGGAGCCCCGCGTTGTCGGCGGGGTCGATGCTGGTGCCCACGCCGTCGACGGTGATGTCGAAGGGGACGTACGCGCTCCGCGCGCGCCCGGCGAGGTTGCCCGCGTAGCAGATCAGGTCGCTGGCGACGTGCGTGACCGTCTCGCGGCAGCTCCAGGACAGCGAGCCCGCCGGGGTGGCGCTCCAGTCCTGGTCCGTCGCCGTGCCGAGCACCGCCACCGCGTCCGCGACGGCCTGCCGTATCTGTTCCCCACCGGTGATGCGCATGTCGTGCAGGCTAGACCGGGCGGCGGCCTCAGGACGACAGCATTTCCAGTTCGCCGGTGAGGTTGTAGCGGGCGGTCGCCTCCCAGTGCTCCGCGCCGTACGGGGTGTGGAAGAGGCGCGGCAGGGCGAGGAGTTGGCGCAGTACGGCGGCGCGGCCCTCGCGGAAGGCGTCGTTCGGGACGAAGCCGTACTCCTCGCGGACGGCGGCGGTGTAGGCGGCGTACGCGGACGGCGCGGCGGCGAGGATCGCCAGGTCGGCGTCGCACAGGACCTGCCCGTCGGGGTCGTCGGGCGCGGGGTCGTGGGTCACCGTCAGCCGGACCAGACGCGCCACCTCGGCCGTCTTCGCCTCCGGCACCCCGGCCTCCGGCAGCGCGCGCTCGGCCAGCCGCGCGGACCGCTCCTCGTTCTCGGAGCGGTCGGGGAGGTACACCGCGTCGTGGAACCACGCGGCCAGGCGTACGACGTCCGGGTCCGCCGCGTGCTCCGCCAGGACGTCGACGTGGTCGAGGACCGCCGTGAGGTGCGCCAGCGTGTGGTAGCGCCGCTGCGGTTCGGCCCAGCGGGCGAGCAGGTTGTCCGCGTACGGCGCCGGGTCGGGGCCGTCGGTCCCGGCGCCCCGGGCACCCTCCAGGGCGCTGGCGAAACGGGCGCGCAGGTGGCGCAGGAGCTGCGGGGACGGCGTGGCGTGCGGGGCGTTCGGAGCGTTCGGATCATCGGCCATGGGCTCATTGTGGGCGCCGCGCCGGTGCCCGGCAGCGCGGCGGGCGCATCCCACGTTCGGGTGAGTCAGGTCAACTCCCGCGAGCGGGGCGGGCGGTGGTCCCTACGGTGTGGCACCTACCGAGAAGCGGCGAGGAGAGACGTGACGCCCAAGCGCACCGAGACGTCCCAGCGCATCGAGATCCGGGTCGGCGGCGGCGGGCCCGCGACCGCCGACCTGTACCGCTGGCTGCGCCGGGACCCGCGCGTCCGTCGGCACGCGCAGGTGACCCTGGGGCGCTCCCGTCCCGACGCCGCCGTCATGGGGGCGTACGACGTCGTGGAACTCGTCGTCGGGCAGGGCATCGCCGCGCTCAACCTGGCCCTCTCCTACGCGGCGTGGCGCGCCACCCGCCCCGCGGCGCCCTCCGTCACCCTCACCGCGAACGGGCGTTCGATCACGGTGCGGGGCCGGTGCGACGAGGCGACGACCCGGCTCATCGCCGAGCTGCTCCAGGACGGCGGCGGCGATCCGGCGGCGGCGCGTGACGACCGGGAGTCCGCGTAGTGACGCAGTCCGACCCGCGCGGGTCACGTGCGGTGCTCATCGGCGTGAGCGGCTACCGGGGCGCGGGGCGGGGCGCGCCCGGCCTCGATCCCCTGCCCTCCGTGGCGGGCGGGGTGCGGCGGCTCAAGGAACTGCTGACCGATCCCGCCGTCTGGGGGCTGCGCGACGAGCACTGCGTGGCCCTGCTCGACCCGGCGTCGTCGGACGACGTGCTGCGCGCCGTGTGCGACGCCGCGCGGGAGGCCACCGACGCCCTGCTCGTCTACTTCGCGGGGCACGGCTGGCCGGTCGGCGGCAGCGACCTGTGCCTCATGCTGCCGACGGCGCACCCGGACGGGCTCTACGGCGCGGTCAGGTACCGCGACCTGCGCAGGGTGCTGGTGGACGAGCGCCGGGCCCGGGACCAGGTGGTCGTCCTCGACTGCTGCTTCTCCGGCGCCGCCGTCACCGGCAGCATGGGCGGCGGCGCGGGGGACCTCGCGCGGCACGCGGCCGTCGAGCGGACGTACCTGATGACGGCGTGCGCCGCGCAGGAGCTGGCGTACGCCCCGCCCGAGGAGCCGTACCCGGCGTTCACCGGGGAGTTGGTCCGCACGATCGCCCGTGGCGTGCCGGACGGGCCCGACCCGCTGCCCATGCGGGACGTCTTCGTCCAGGTACGGGACGCCCTGCGCGCGACCGGCCGCCAGGAGCCCCAGGACCTGGCGACGGGCGTGGGCCACGAGATCGCCCTCGTGCGCAACCGGGCGGGCGACCCGGGGATTCCGGACGAGGCGGCGGTCACCGTGCGGCCGGTCCGGCGCGCGGTGTCCTGGCGGGCGGTGCCCCGGCGCGCGGTGTCCTGGCGGGCGGCGGGGTGGTCCGCGGCGGTCACCCTCGCGGCGGGCGTCCTCGTACTGCCTCTCCTCCCGGGCTGGCTGGGCGACTCCGCCGGGGAACGGCCGCCCCCCATCGACGCCAGCGCCGACCCCTGCGCGCTCGCCGCGCCCGCCGCGCTGGGCCGGTTCGGGAAGACCACGCTGGACGCCGCGTACGGCGGCTTCGACCGCTGCGACGTCCTCGTGGAGCGGGCGGACGGCGACGAGGTCGACGTCCTCGTGGAGTTCGACGCGGGCCAGGAGCGGCCCACCGCCGCCGCCGCCGGGAGCACCGGCCGGGTCACGGTGGTGAGGCTGCCCGGCGAGAGCGACGCGTGCACCCGGCACCTGCTGCCGGAGGGGGAGGACACCACCGTACGGGTCGAGGCGAAGACGTACGACGACGGGCCGCACCCCCTGTGCGCCATGGCCGACACCGCCGTCCGGCACGCGGTCGACGTGCTCAACAAGGGCGAGGTGCCCCGCCGCACCAAGGGGTTCCCGAGCGACTCCCTCTTCCACGAGAACGCCTGCGGGCTGCTGGACGCCGCCGCGCTGGAGGCCGTACCCGGCGTCGACGCGAACGACCCCGACCCCGGGTTCGCCGACTGGGTGTGCAAGTACTTCAGCACCACCAGCCACCTCCAGCTCGACGTGCGTTTCGACCGGGGCCAGCCGCCCTCGGTCGCGGACGGCGGCACGCCCACCCGGCTCCGGGGCCGCCGCGCGTTCGTGCAGCCGGAGGCGGACGGCGCGGACACGTGCCGGGTCCGGCTGGTGCAGCGGACGTACGCCGACCCCACCCACCCGGAGCTGGCCGAGACCCTGGACGTCACCCTGCGCGGCGACGACGACCGCTCCCCGGCCGACCTGTGCCGCCTCGCGACCCGCCTCGCGGACGCGGCGACCGCGAACCTGCCCCCGAACTCCTCGTGAGGGCGGGAGCCAGGCCCTAGCGTGGGGCGCATGACTACTGCGGATGCGCACAACGGACGGGACCCCGAGCTGCCGGGGCGGCTGCTGGTCGTCGAGCGGGACGTGCTGCTGCCGGTGTTGCGGGGGCGGGCGGAGGCCGACTTCGGGCTGCCGGTGGCGGCGTGCCCGGGGTGGACGGTGCGGGACCTGCTGGCGCACTGCTCGGCCGCGTTCACCCGGGTGCTGGAGCGGCGGTTCGAGGAGGGCGTCTTCTCACCGGAGTCCAACGACCGGGACATCGCGGAGCGGGCCGACTGGACCACCGCGGAGGTGCTGGACGAGCTGGAGCGCGGGATGACCGAGGTCGGCCCCGTCCTCGCCCGCGGCAAGGGGCCGCTGGACGCGCTGGCGCTGGGCGAGTGGGTGCACGCCGGGGACGTGCGCGAGACGTTCGGGCTGCCGGAGGCGTACGCCGGTCCGGGGCTGCCGCACGCGCTGGCGCTGCTGGCCTGGGTGACCCGGCTGCGCGGGCACGTCCCGCTCCACGCCGACCTCGACGACCTGGACGAGCCGCTGCTCCTCGGCGACGGCGGCGGCGAGCGCACCCCGGCCCGTTACATCGGCGACGCCCCCACCCTCGTACGCCTCTACACGGGCCGTCCGCTGCCCGAGGACGCGGAGTTCGAGCTGGCGGGGGTGGAGGCGGGGGAGCTGAACCTCTTCGGCTGAACTCGGACCCCGCGCGACGGCCGAACTTCGGATGTGATCGCGGGCCCCTCCCGGCGTACCCTGAGATTGGACTAGACCTGTAGCCGCTCCGGGGAAACCCAAGGAAAGGGGTCCTATGAGCACGCGTGCGCTCCTGGAGGTGATCGCCCTCGACGCCGAGGACGCGGTCGCCGCCCAGGCCGGAGGCGCGGACCGCCTCGAACTGGTCACCGACATGGCGGCCGACGGGCTCACCCCGTCGGCCGGGACCGTCGCCGCGATCCGCGCCGCCGTCGACATCCCGCTGCGCGTGATGCTGCGGCTGGCGGACGGGTTCGCCGCCGGGGACGTCGAGCGGCTGACCGACACCGCCCGCCGGATGCGGGAGACGGCGGGCGCGGACGAGTTCGTGCTCGGGTTCCTCGGCGCCGACGGCGGGGTGGACCTGGACGCCGTGGAGCGCGTCGTCGGCGTGCTGGACGGCTGCCGGTGGACCTTCCACCGCGCCATCGACCGGGCCGCCGACCGGGACGCCCTGCGCAAGCAGCTCGACGGGCTCCCCGGCCTCGACACCTACCTCACCGCGGGCGCCGGTACCGGCGTCGACGACGGCCTGCCCACCCTCGTCGCGGAGGCGGCCCGCGACGGCGAGCAGGGCTACGAGCCCCGCATCCTCGTCGGCGGCGGGCTCCGCCTCGACCACGTGCCCGAACTGCTCGCCGCCGGGATCGACGCCTTCCACATCGGCGGCGCGGCCCGGCCGGACGGCTGGTCAGGACCGGTGTCCGCGGCGGCGGTGCGCGAGTGGCGCGAGGCGCTGGACGCGCGCTAGCCAGAGCCGGACCGGCGCTAGCCGAGCTGCGGGGGCAGTGGTGACGCGTGGGTGACGATCAGGCCGGAGACCGCACGGGTCAGGGCGACGTACAGACGGCGCAGGCCCGTGCGCTCGTCGGGCTCGCCGTCGACCACCGCCCGGGGTTCGTCGAGGACGACGTAGTCGTACTCCAGGCCCTTCGCCAGCGACGCCGGTACCAGCGTCAGCCGTCGCTCCGGCGTCGTCTCCTCGCCCGGGTCCAGCGGGCTGAGACCCGCCGCCGCCAGCGCCTCGGCGAGGGCGGGGACCCGGGCGTCGGCGGCGATCAGGCCGATCGAGCCCTCCTCGCGCAGGGAGTCGACGCAGGCCGCGACCACCTCCGCCGTGCCGGTCACCGGACGGATCTCGAAGGACCCCGGGTTCTCCCGCACCGACGCCACCGGGGCGAGGCCCGGCGCGATGTGCGGCAGCAGCCGGGAGGCGTAGGCGATCACGTCCGTCGGCACGCGGAAGCCCGCGGTCAGCTCCTCCACCGTCGCGTCCGGCTTGCCCAGGTGGGCCAGCGCCTCGCCCCAACTGCGCGTCGCCCACGGCGTGGTGCCCTGCGCCAGGTCACCGAGGACGGTCGCGGAGCCGGTGGTGCAGCGGCGGCCGACCGCGCGGTACTGCATGGGGGACAGGTCCTGCGCCTCGTCCAGGACGACGTGGCCGAGGGAGTGGGTGCGCCGCACCAGGTCGGTCGCCTCGTCGATCAGCACCGCGTCCGCCGCCGACCACTTCGCGGACTTCACGGAGCGCGCCGGTTTGGTCCAGAGGATGGCTTTCTGCTCGTCGTCGGTGAGGACGCCCTCCGCGTGCACGGCGAGGAAGTCCGCGTCCGACAGCAGCCGCAGCACCAGCTTCTGCGGGTCGACCGGCGGCCAGATCGCCTTCACCGCCGCCTTCACGGCGCTGTTGCGGGCGACGGCGTCCTGCACGCGGTCGTCGGGCGCCTCACCGGAGCGTTCCATCTGCACCAGCACGGCGTGCGCGATGCGCTGCGGCAGGGCCTCGCGGGCGGCGCCGTAGCGGATGCCGCGCTCCAGCAACTCACCGACCAGCTCCTGTAGTTCGTACGCCGGAACGCGCCAGCGCCGCGACCCGCGCACCACCACGACCGGCTCGGTGGGCGGGGTGACGTGGGAGTACACCGCCCGGCGCAGCACCTCCGCCATCCTCGCGTCGCCCTTGACGACCGCGGCGGTCGCGTCGTCCGTGCCGCGCACCTCCACGTGCGCCACCAGGTCGTCGACCGTCGCCTGCTTGACCGACAGCTCGCCCAACGCGGGCAGCACCTGCTCGATGTAGTGCAGGAAGGAGCGGTTCGGGCCGACGACGAGGGTGCCGGTGCGGGCGAGCCGCTCCCGGTGGGCGTACAGCAGGTAGGCGACCCGGTGCAGGCCCACCGCCGTCTTCCCGGTGCCGGGGCCGCCCTGCACGCACACCGTGCCGCCAAGCCCGGACCGTACGATCTCGTCCTGCTCGGGCTGGATCGTCGCCACGATGTCCCGCATCGGGCCGACGCGCGGGCGCTCGATCTCCTGCTGGAGCAGCTTGCTGGAGCGCGCCGCCTCCGCCGGGTCCGACAGGTGCTCGTCCTCGTACGCCGTCAGGTCGCCGCCCGTGTAGCCGAACCGGCGGCGCAGGCCGACGTCCATCGGGTCCTTCTTCGACGCCCGGTAGAACGGCTGCGAGACCGGCGCCCGCCAGTCGATCACCATCGGGTCGCCGTCGGCGTCGTGGACGTGCCGCCGCCCGATGTAGAAGCGCTCGCCCTCCGCGCCCTCCGCGAGGTCGGCGCCGGGGGCGTGCAGGTAGTCGAGGCGGCCGAAGAACAGCGGGGTGTGGCTCAGGTCGGCGAGCGCCTTGACGCGCTCGTCGATGTGGCGGGCCAGGATCTGCGCGTCCACCCAGTTCGCGGTGGAGTTGCTGATGTCGAGGGACTCGACGTCCTCCCGCATGGCGCGCAGGGCGGCGCGGGACGCGGTGAGGTGCGCGCGTTCACGCGCGAGGGGGTCGTCGACGGACGCGGACAAGGGGGTGCCTCCGGGTGACCTGCGGGGTGACTGGAACCGGTGTGCCGACCGGTTTCCGTCCGGTCGGCGGCACTCCGTGAAGGGAGGCGGGCAAGAGCGGAGATCCTAGGTGACCGGGAGGGAACGGGGCCACTCAATTACGGCGGCCCGGTCCCGTACGGCGGCCCCCTCCAGCGCCCCGGGTCAGCTCTCCGCCAGCAGCTCGTCCGCGTCCATGATCCGGTAGGCGTAGCCCTGTTCGGCCAGGAAGCGCTGGCGGTGGGCGGCGAAGTCCTGGTCGATCGTGTCGCGGGCGACGACCGAGTAGAAGTGCGCCTGGTGGCCGTCCGCCTTCGGGCGCAGCACCCGGCCGAGGCGCTGCGCCTCCTCCTGCCGGGAGCCGAACGTGCCCGAGACCTGGATGGCGACCGTCGCCTCCGGCAGGTCGATGGAGAAGTTCGCCACCTTCGACACCACCAGCACGCTGATCTCGCCCTGCCGGAACGCCTCGAACAGCTTCTCCCGCTGGGCGTTGGTCGTCTCGCCCTTGATGACCGGCGCCCCCAGGTGCTCGCCCAGCTCGTCGAGCTGGTCGATGTACTGCCCGATGACCAGGATCTGCTGGCCCGCGAACCGACGGACGATCGCCTCCGTCACCTTCCGCTTGGTGTCGGTCGTCGCGCAGAACCGGTACTTCTCCTCCGCCTCGGCCGTCGCGTACGCGAGCCGCTCGGAGTCGGTGAGGTTGACCCGGACCTCCACGCAGTCGGCGGGCGCGATGTAGCCCTGCGCCTCGATCTCCTTCCACGGCGCGTCGAACCGCTTCGGCCCGATGAGGGAGAACACGTCCGACTCCCGGCCGTCCTCCCGCACCAGGGTCGCCGTGAGGCCCAGGCGGCGGCGGACCTGGAGGTCGGCGGTGAACTTGAAGACGGGCGCGGGCAGCAGGTGCACCTCGTCGTAGATGATCAGGCCCCAGTCCCGGGAGTCGAACAGCTCCAGGTGCGGGTAGACGCCCTTCCGGCGCGTCGTCAGCACCTGGTACGTGGCGATGGTGACCGGGCGGATCTCCTTGCGGGTGCCGCTGTACTCACCGATCTCGTCCTCGGTCAGCGACGTCCGCTTCACCAGCTCGTGCTTCCACTGCCGGGCCGAGACCGTGTTGGTGACCAGGATCAGCGTCGTCGACCTGGCCTGCGCCATCGAGCCCGCCCCGACCAGTGTCTTGCCCGCGCCACACGGCAGGACGACGACACCGGAGCCGCCGTGCCAGAAGTTCTCCACCGCCTGCTTCTGGTACGGGCGCAGCGCCCAGCCGTCCTCCGCCAGGTCGATGGGGTGCGCCTCACCGTCGACGTACCCGGCGAGGTCCTCGGCGGGCCAGCCCAGCTTCAGCAGGGTCTGCTTGATCTGCCCGCGCTCCGAGGGGTGCACGGCGACCGTGTCGGGGTCGATGCGGGCGCCGACCAGCGGGGCGACGCGCTTGGAGCGCAGCACCTCCTCCAGGACCGGGCGGTCGGTGGTGGTGAGGACGAGGCCGTGCGTCGGGTGCTTGCTCAGGGTGAGGCGGCCGTAGCGGTCCATCGTCTCCGCGATGTCCACCAGCAGCGCGTGCGGCACCGGGTAGCGGCTGAACTGCACCAGCGCGTCCACGACCTGCTCGGCGTCGTGCCCGGCCGCGCGCGCGTTCCACAGGCCCAGCGGGGTGACGCGGTAGGTGTGGATGTGCTCGGGCGCCCGCTCCAGCTCGGCGAAGGGGGCGATGGCGCGGCGGCAGTCGTCGGCCCGCTCGTGGTCGACCTCGAGGAGCAGTGTCTTGTCGGACTGGACGATCAGCGGACCGTTCACGCGGGGCACCCTTTCCCTCCGGCCGGACGGTTCGGCCGAACGTCCAGTGTGCCTGATCGGCGCGCGTCAACGGTTTCGTCGTACAGGATGTCTATTCATCCCGTGGGGTGACGCGACTTCGCCTGAATGGCCGCGGCTGCGAAGAATGCGCACCGTGCAGTCTCCCCCTCGCGCCCCGTCGTCCCCGCCGACCACCACGCTCGGGTACGCGCTGTTCGCCACCCGCTGGCTCCAGGCCCCGCTGTACTTCGGGCTGGTGGCCGCGCAGGGCGTGTACGTCTACAAGTTCTTCAACGAGCTGTGGACGTTAGTGCTCCGGTGCCTGACCGGGCGGGCCACCGAGACCTACGTCATGCTCGCCGTGCTGAAGCTGGTCGACGTGGTGATGATCGCCAACCTGCTGATCATGGTGATCGTCGGCGGCTATGAGACGTTCGTCTCCCGCATCGGGCTCCAGGGCCACCGGGACCAGCCGGAGTGGCTGTCGCACGTGAACTCCAACGTGCTCAAGGTCAAGCTGGCCACCGCGATCGTCGGGATCTCGTCGGTGCACCTGCTCCAGATGTTCGTGGACGTGCACCACACCGAGCGGCACTCCCTGCTGTGGGGCACGGTCATCCACATGGCGTTCATCGTCTCGGCGGCGATCCTCTGGTACATGTCCGGGGCGGCGACCAACCCCCACGCCGACCAGCACCAGCAGCCCCCCGCCGCGGCGCGGGCGGTGTCCGTGCCCGCGCAGGGCGGGCCGCCCGCCGCCGACGACGGCCCCGACGCCGAGGAGCGGGTCCGGGCGGCCGGGTTCCCGGTGCGCAGGACGCTGGAGGAGTTCGACGCCGACCACCCCCGCGCCTTCGACCGGGACGCCGTGGCCCGGCTCGGCAAGCTGGACTTCCTCGCCGTACCCGGCAACGTCGTCCTCACCGGTCCCCCCGGCACCGGCAAGACCCACCTCGCCGTGGGCCTCGGGCTGCGGGCCTGCGAGGCCGGGCACCGGGTGCTGTTCGCGACCGCCGAGGACTGGGCCGCGCGGCTGTCCCGCGCCGAGTCGGCGGGGCGGCTGGCGGAGGAGCTGGCCGACCTCGACGCCTACCCCCTTCTCATCGTCGACGAGGTCGGCTACGTCCCGTTCGACGCGGACACCACCCGGCTCTTCTTCCGCCTCGTCTCGCACCGCTACGAACGGGGCTCGCTGATCGTCACCAGCGACCGGCCGCCGCACCGCTGGGGCGAGGTCTTCGGCGGCCCGGCCGCCCCGGCGATGGTGGACCGGCTGGGCCACCACGCCGAGACCGTGCGCATCGACGGCGACAGCTACCGCACGCGGCGGGCTACCGCAGGGTGGGCAGAGTGAGGTTGTTGACCAGCGGCCCCTCGATGGCGATCCCCTCCGTGACGAGCGGCTCGACGGCGATGGGCAGGGGGTGCGACGGGGCGGCGGAGGGCGCGGCGGAGGAGACCGCGGAGGGCGCGGCGGAGGCGTCCGGGGCGAGTGCGGCGATCATCGCGGCGGCGGAGACCAGCGCGGCGGCCGACACGGCCACGGCGGACCGGACCTGGGCGGCGGAGGCGGAACGGGTGCGGTGGGGGAGGAGCTTGGCGCGCATGGGGCGTCAGGGCCTTTCACGGGTTCGGGGCGGGACCGCTCTGCGGGCCGGGCCGGTCGTGGGGCGACGTACCGGCCCGGCCCGTCAGAGGGCGCTAGATCGGCGGCGTTTCGAGTACCAGTCCGGCGACGTCGATGCCGATGGCCGCCGCCTGGGTGGCGAAGGCGCCGATCAGCACGGCGGTGGCGGTCACTACGGCGGCGACTCGGCGGGCAGTACGCATGGCGGTTCCTCACTGGTGGGGGTTGGCTCGGACACCCCCTGGCTGCCCCACGCCCCCGCGCCGGATGCCCGACACGGATCAAGCTCCCTCATGGGTGGGAAGTCTCCGGCGTGGCGTGCATGGATCGGCGCCGCCACCCGCACGGGTGAGCCGCCGCCTCAGCCACCGCAGCCGCGGCCGTCTCAGTCCCCCGGCCCGTCCGCCAGCTCCGCCACCCCCGTGATCCGGTGCAGCGCGTACGTGCGGACCTCGTCCGCGGTGTGGTCGTACGCCGTCACGAAGCCGCCCTCGACCCGGACCGGCGCGATCACGCGCTGGCTCGCGGCGCCCTCGGCGTTCACGTACCCGATCCACAGGGCCTGCCCGGTCAGCACCGCGGCCTGCATGGTGGCGAGGGTCTCCGCCGGGCCGGTGCGGGGCAGTTCCCCGCCCGTCGTCGCCGGGGTGTCGGCGGGCGGCTTGCGCGGGGTCGTGGTGGCGAGGTCGCCCGCGCGGATGGCGCGGATCGCCGCCGCCAGCAGCGTCGCGTCCGGCGTGGGCGGGCCGTCCGGGACCGGCTCCGGGGGCGTGCGCGGGGGCGTGCGGTGGGCGTGGGCGCGGGTGATCAGCACATCGCCCTCCGCGGACTCGGCCGCCGGGGCGAAGCCCATCGCGCGCAGCCCCTCCAGCAGGGCCGCCGGGTCGGCCTGCGCGGCCAGCACCGTCGGCGCGAGGCGGCGCAGGCCCAGCCCGGCGGAGCGCTTGTCGGCGAGGATCTCGTTCAGCAGGGCGTCGTCGTCGCAGCGGACGTACGCCGAGGCGGCTCCCACCCGCAGGTGCCCGTGTCTGCGGGCCACGTCGTCGATCAGGTAGGCCAGCGGCTGCGGCACCGGCGTGCGCGAGTGCTCGGCGAGGAACGCGTGCAGGTCGGAGGCGCTGCGGCCCGCGTCCAGGGCCCGGCGTACCGAGCCGGGCGTGAAGCGGTACACCGTGGCCCCGCCCTTGGACTCCACGTCCGCGAGGACGCCGAGCATGTCGGCCAGCGGGCGGCGCAGCGGGCCCGGCGCCACGGCGGTCAGGTCCGCCTGGAGCAGGACGTGGTCGAGAGGTTCGGGCAGGAGCGGGGCGAGCAGGCGGGCCGCCGCCGCGGTGGCGGTGGCCTGTTCCTGGGCGGAGAGGGCGGGGAGCGGCGGGGCCGGGCGGTGGCGGAAGGGGAGCCTGTCGCCCGGACCGGCCTCGGCGGGGGGCCGCGGGTGCTTCGGGGCTGTGCCCAGGAGCGCCCTGCCGTGCGTCGACAGCGCGCCGCGGCCGGTGACGCCGAGCTGCTCCGCCTCGGTCAGCGTCCACTCCGCGAGGCGGGCGCGCAGGTCGTCCCCGGCGCGCGGCGGGCGTTCCCAGCGCAGCCGGGCCTGGAGGGACCCGGGGTCCGGCGCGGTGCCCTCCGGGAGGTCCGCGAGCAGGGTCAGCACCCGGTGCCGTACCTCCTGCGCGGCGGACCGGTCCAGGCCGGGGCCCAGCGCCGACAGCGTGCGGTCCTTGGCGTCCCGGCCGCCCACCAGGCCCGCCGTCCGGGTCGCCGTGAGCCACGCCTCCGCCAGCCGCGCCCAGCGGTCGGCGGGGGGCAGCTCCCGCCACTCGTCGTAGGCCGGGGTGGCGGCGTACCGCTCGTCGGCCTCGCCGTCGGAGGCCAGCAGCCCGGCGGCGTAGGCGAGTTCCACCCAGAACGCGGCGACCGGCTCGGACACGTCCAGGGCGACCGCGGTGCGCTTGAGGTCCCGCACGCTCAGCCCACCGGCGCGCAGGACCGCCGGGCCGCCCTCGTCCCAGTCCTTCAGCAGCTCCTCGACGGTCGCCAGCGCGGTGTACGCCTGGCCCGCCGCCGTGCTGTCCACAACCTGTGGATGGTGGGTGGCGGTGGTCGTGACGGGCGGTGGGGTGGGTTCTGGAGTGCGGTGTGCCCGGCCCGCGCGCAGGTGCAGCGCCACCTCGCGGGGGAGTACGACCGTCCCGGGCGCGGTCGGCAGGAGCAGCCCGCGGTCCAGCAGCCAGCGCAGCCGGGGCGCCGGGTCCGCGGTGACCTGGCCGTACGGCGGGCCCCACACCAGTCGGTCCAGCACCTCGACCGACTCGGCGGGGGCGTCGGCGAGCAGGCCGGTCATCCGGGCGCGGTCGGTGAACAGGTCGGTGAGCGCGGCGACCGCGGAGACCGAGTCGTGCGTGGACGGCAGCCCGGCCGTCGTGACGATCTCCTGGATGCGGCCCGGCGACATGCCCGACGTCGCCTCCCGCACGGTCGGGCCGAGGCCGGTCGGGGACGGGTGCTGCGGGGTCGGGGCCAGCAGCTCGCGCGCGGTGCGCACCAGGCGCAGGCAGTCGTCGGCGCCCCACACCAGCGCCTGTTCGCGCAGGATGTGCAGCGCGTGCGGGAGGGCGGCCGTCACCGCCGGGTCGCGGTCGTCGCCCGCGAGCAGGCCGAGCAGTTCGTCGTACGTCGCCGGGTCCGGCGCCACCGCCAGCGCCTGCGCCGTCTGCACCGCGAAGCGGTCAAGACGCTCCAGGGCCCGGACGACGGAGGCGCGGGTGCCCGCGCGGGTGGCGAGCTGGGTGAGGTCGGTGGGGACGGGGGTGATGAGGTCGGGACGGCTGCGCAGGAGGGCGGCCAGGTCGGCGTCGTCGCGCGAACGGAGCGCCTCCGCGAGGGACCGGGGCGCGGTCGGCTGCTCGGGCCGCTTCTCGTCGCTGCTCATCCGGTCAACGGTAGCGGGTGTGGGGGCGGGGGAGGGGAACGGAACGTTTCTACGGCGCTGTGCGGGCCGCTCTCTCCCTGTGCGGGCTGCGCTACCGTCGTCCGGGTGGGGATCGAGAGCGACAAGGTCGTCTACGAGTACCTGAGCCGCGTGGGTGACGTGGCGCAGCAGCGGCAGCTTCCGTCCGCTGTGCGGATGCGGCTGGTGTCGCAGCTCCGGGACGAGATCGACGAGCGGCGGGCGCGGGCCGGGGTGGACACCCCGGCGGCCGTGCGGCGGATCATCGCCCGGCTCGGCAGTCCGGACGACGTGGTGTCGGCGGCGGGGCCGGGGGCGGGGGCGGGGTCCGGGGCGGGGAGCGGGGTGGCGCCCGGCGCGGTGGTGGGGGTGCCCGCGCCGCGGGAGGCGGAGTCCGAGCCCGCGGTCGTGGAGCCGCGGGGGGTGGAGCCTCGGGTGGTGGAGCGGGGGGCGCGTGGCGACTGGTGGCAGGAGCGGGGGCCGTTCGGGGACGAGGTCCCCGGGTTCGTGGGGGGCATCGAGATCGCGGAGGTGCTGCGGCCGCCGGTGGCCGAGCCCGTGGCGGGGGAGGAAGCCGACGCCGAGGAGGAGGTTCCCGCCGAGGAGGCGCCCAAGCGGCGGTTGCCGCGGTTGCCGTCCCTGCGGGGGTGGGGCAGCCCGCTGCTGCTGCTCGCCGCCGGGCTGCTGGTCGCGGGGGCCGTGCTGGGCAACCTCGTGCCCCTCGCCTTCGGCTGGCTGATCGTCTACCTGTCGCGGCGGCTCAGCCGGAACGAGGTGCGGGTGGCCGTGATGGGCCTGCCCGGCGCCGCCCTGGCGTGCGGGCTGCTGTGGCTCTGGGGGCGGGCCGCCGGGCGGTGGGGGGAGCCCATCGCGGACGGGGCGATGAGTGATGCGGTGGGGGAGGCCTGGCCCTGGGTTGTCCGGGGGGCCGCTGTCTCTTCCGCCGTGTTCCTGGTGTGGCGGGCTCGTCGGCGGGGCTAGTCGTGCCTGCGGCGGCCTGTGGCGGTGGTTGCGTGGCGTGCGTAGCGCTTTATGCCGGGGGGTGGGGCGGGGCCGCGCCGGGGGGTGTCCGTCCTCGGAACCGCGCGGGCTGTGGGTCGTGAGGTGAGCGGGGTTCTGCGCGCGAACCACTGCGGGCGGACACCCCCCGACACGTCCCCTTCCGTCGTACGGCGACTGCGGGTCCGGCCTGGCCTGCACAATGGGCCGTATGGCCCTGACGAGCGCTTTTCCCACTGTCGGTTTCGATCTCGACATGACCCTCATCGACTCCCGGCCCGGCATCCACGCCTGCTACCTGGCGTTGGCCGAGCGGACGGGGGTCTTCATCGACGCCGATCTGGCCGTTACGCGGCTGGGGCCGCCGTTGGAGGAGGAGTTGCGGAACTGGTTCCCGGAGGGGGAGGTCGCGGGGGTGGCCGACCTCTATCGGGCGATGTATCCGTCCATCGCCGTGGCTGCGACGCCCGCCATGGCCGGGGCGCGGGAGGCGATCGGGGCCGTGCGGGAGGCTGGTGGGCGTGCCGTGGTTGTCACCGCCAAGTTCGAACCCAACGCCAAACTGCACCTCGCGCACCTGGGCATGGAGCCGGACGCGGTCATAGGTGACCTGTGGGCGGAGGCCAAGGCGGAGGCGCTGCGGGAGCAGGACGCCGTGGTGTACGTGGGCGATCACGTGGGTGACGTGCGCGGGGCCCGGGCCGCCGGTGCGCTGTCGGTGGCGGTGGCGACCGGGCCGTGTGCGCCCGCGGAGCTGCGGGCGGCGGGGGCGGACGTCGTCCTTGATGATCTGCTGGGGTTCCCTGAGTGGCTTTCGGCCTATCTGGACGCCTCCCGCGCCTGACGGCGGGCCGCCGCGATGGAGCGCAGCACCCCCGCGGCGGCGATGGCGAAACCGACGCCCATGAACATGCTCAGCCCGAACATGTAGGTGGGAAAAGGCGTAGTTCCCAGGAACAGCGGCATCACCGTGACCAGGGTGGCGACGGTACCGATGAGGAACACCACGGCACCGGCACGGATCAGCCGGTCACCGGGTGCGGCGGAATTCGTTTGGGTTTTGTCACGCACCGGACCAGGGTAGTTCCCAGCGCGAAGGAACAACCGGGTGACGTCTTGTCACCGGCTCCTGTACCCATAGTCTTGGTACCGGCGGGTCATGGACGACCCGCCCCAGTGCTATCAAGAGCCGTTTTCCGAAGCAGTTTTCCGACGAGTACGAGGACGAGGACAGACGTGCCTACCGGCAAGGTCAAGTGGTTCAACAGCGAGAAGGGCTTCGGCTTTCTCTCCCGTGACGACGGCGGTGACGTCTTCGTCCATTCCTCGGTTCTCCCCGCCGGAGTCGAGACACTCAAGCCGGGTCAGCGCGTGGAGTTCGGGGTCGTCGCCGGGCAACGCGGTGACCAGGCCCTTTCGGTGACGTTGCTCGATCCGACGCCCTCGGTCGCCGCCGCGCAGCGGAAGAAGCCCGATGAGTTGGCCTCGATCGTCCAGGATCTGACCACCCTCCTGGAGAACATCACGCCCATGCTCGAAAAGGGCCGTTATCCCGACCGGGCTTCGGGCAAGAAGATCGCCGGACTGCTGCGCGCCGTCGCCGACCAGCTCGATGTGTGACAGGTCCTAGGGGAAGGTGAGGGCCTGCGGGCCGAGGGGCGGGAGGAGTCCCTCGGCCGCCGCGCGGGTGAGCAGGCCCCGTACCGCCGCGTAGCCGTCGGGGCCCAGGTCGGCGGTGAACTCGTTGACGTACAGGCCGATGTGCTGGTCCGCGACCGACGGGTCCATTTCCTGGGCGTGTTCCCTCACATAGGGGCGGGAGGCTTCGGGGTTCTCCCAGGCCAGTTGGACCGAGGTGCGCAGCGCGGCGGCGAGGGCGGTGAGGGTGGGGGCGCCCAGGTCGCGCTTGGCGATGATCGCGCCGAGCGGGATCGGCAGGCCCGTGGTGCTCTCCCAGTGCTCGCCCAGGTCGGCCAGCTTGCGCAGGCCGTAGTTCTGGTACGTGAAGCGGGCCTCGTGGATGACCAGGCCCGCGTCCACCTTGCCGTCGCGGACCGCGGGCATGATCTCGTGGAACGGCATGACGACGATCTCACCGACGCCGCCCGGTACGGTGTCCGCCGCCCAGAGGCGGAACAGCAGGTACGCCGTCGACTTCTCGCTCGGTACGGCGACCGTACGGCCGGTCAGGTCGGTGGGCCCCCCGTCGCGGGTCAGGACCAGCGGGCCGCAGCCCCGGCCCAGCGCGCCGCCGCAGGGCAGCAGGGCGTAGGTGTCCAGGACGTACGGGAGGACGGCGTAGGAGACCTTCAGGACGTCGTACTCGCCGCGCTCGGCCATGCCGTTGGTGACGTCGATGTCGGCGAAGGTGACGTCGAGGGCGGGGGCGTCGGGGACGCGGCCGTGGGCCAGGGCGTCGAAGACGAACGTGTCGTTGGGGCAGGGGGAGTACGCGATGCGGAGCCGCTCACCTGTGGTCATGTGGGTTCCAACTCTCCAGTACGGGCGTGAGCTTCCCGAACGCCTCGGTGAGCGCCGCGAGCGCCTCGCCGATGCGCCAGGCGGCGCGGTCCCGCGGGCCGACCGGGTTGGAGACGGCCCGTACCTCCAGGACGGGAACGCCGTGCAGGGCCGCCGCCTCCGCGACGCCGAAGCCCTCCATGGCCTCCGCGAGCGCGCCGGGGTGCCGGGCGCGCAGCGCGGCGGCGCGGGCGGCGGTGCCGGTCACCGTGGAGACGGTGAGGACGGCGCCGGTGCGGGCGCCGGTCGCGGCGGCGGCCTGCCGTACCAGGGCGGCGGGCGGACGGTGGGTGACGGCGCCGAAGCCGAGGTCGGTGACCGGCAGGAAACCGTCGGCGGTCTCCGCGCCCAGGTCGGCCGCGGTGATCTCGTCGGCGACGACCAGGGAGCCGACGGGGGCGTGGGGCTGGAAGCCGCCGCCGATGCCCGCCGAGACGACGAGGGTGTGGCCGGTGGTCGCGAGCGCCGTCGCCGTGGCCGCCGCGGCGGCGGCCGGACCCACTCCGGCGGCGATCACCGGGCCGGGGAACGCCCGCGCCACCGCGTCCCGTTCGGCGGGGACGGCGGTGGCCACCAGGACGCGCGCGGCGGACGGGGTCAGTAGTCCTTCTCCAGCTTGAACGACCACAGGCCGGTGATGTCCTTGTCGCCGCCCGCCTTGACGGAGACGACGGTGGAGTCGCCCTGCGCGCCGTACTGTTCGTTGAAGAAGACGCTGCCGGGGACGGTGCGGTAGGTGCTCTCGCTGGAGTCGGAGATGGCCCGGCCGTTCATCAGGACCGTCCAGCCCTCCTCGGCGATCTCCTGGTCGACACCGATGCGTACGGTCTCGTCCTGGCCGACCTTGATGGACTTGACGTCCTCGTCCTTCTGGCACTTGGCGACGTCGGCGGCCTTGAGCGTGTCGCCGTCGTTGTAGCAGAGCGCCTCGGAGCTGACCGAGTCCGATCCGACGGTGACCGTCGACATCGGCGTCGGCTTGTCGCAGGCCGACAGGACGAGCAGTCCGGCGGATACGGCGCCGGCGGCGGCGACGGCGCGGCGGCGTCGCACAGCAGCGGATTGCATGGTCATGGCCGAAGGCTATCGGGCGCCCGCCGCCCGCTGGCCATGTGGGGTGCGCGGAGCGCGGTGCGTTACGCCACGCGGGGACGGCCCGACCCGCCGCGCCGGACCGAGGCGAGCAGCCCGCGCACGGTCGCCAGCCAGCCGACGGCGACGATCGCGGCGCCCACCGACAGGCCCAGCGTGCCGTTCAGCGGCAGGGCGATACCGACCGCGCCGCCCACCACCCACGACATCTGGAGCAGCGTCTCGGAGCGGGCGAACGCCGAGGTGCGGACCAGTTCGGGCACGTCCCGCTGGATCAGCGCGTCCAGCGACAGCTTCGCCAGCGCCTGCGCGAACCCGGCGAGCGCCGCCAGGCACACCACCAGGAACGCGCCGAAGAACGCCGCCGCCGTGATCGCCGCGCCCACCTCGATCGCGACCACCGTCACGATAATGATCTCCGGCGCCCGGGACCGCAGCCACGCCCCGACCGCCGTGCC
Organism: Streptomyces flavalbus; assembly: GCF_042674625.1. Taxonomy (NCBI): domain Bacteria; kingdom Bacillati; phylum Actinomycetota; class Actinomycetes; order Kitasatosporales; family Streptomycetaceae; genus Streptomyces; species Streptomyces flavalbus. The sequence continues at coordinate 3,656,082 of NZ_JBHTEB010000001.1, read as the reverse complement.
CAGCGCGTTGCCGGTGCCCGCCGCCACCGCCACCGCGCCCAGCGACACCGCCGCGCTCTGCCCGGACAGCGGGTGCTCCCGCAGCAGGAACGCCAGGAAGAAGATCAGGAAACCGGCGAGGCAGCGGATCGCCGCGTTGGCGCCCAGCGCGTGGGTGACCGCGATGCCGACCGTGCGCAGGCCCGGGCGCTTGACCGGCTTGAGGTGCGGGCCGTGCAGGTGCTCCTCGTCCGCCGCGAGCAGCGCGGTGTCCTCGCCCTTGGCGGAGTCGACCTTCGGGGGGAGGGAGAAGGAGAGGAACATGCCCGCGATGAAGATCACGAAGGCGCCGTAGAGCGGCCAGCGCGGGCCGACCGCCTGGAGGCCGGCGCCGATCGGCGCCGCGACGCCGGTGGCGAGCAGCCCGCCGAGCGTCACCCGTGAGTTGGCCTTGACCAGGGAGAACCCGGTGGGCAGCAGCCGGGGGACGACCGCGCTGCGGACCACGCCGTACGCCTTCGACGCCACCAGCACGCCGAGCGCCGCCGGGTACAGCTCGATGCTGCCGCTGATCACCGCGCCGGACAGCACCAGGGCGAGCAGCGCCCGCGCGAGCATCGCGCCCGCCATCGCCGCGCGGCGGCCGTGCGGCAGCCGGTCCAGGAGAGGGCCGATCACCGGGGCGAGGAGCGTGAACGGCAGCATCGTGATCGCCAGGTACAGCGCGACCCGGCCACGCGCCTCGTCGGTCGGGACCGAGAAGAAGACGGTGGAGGCGAGCGCCACGGTGATCATGACGTCGCCCGCGCCGTTCACCCCGTGCAGTTCGATCAGCTTGCCGAGGCCGGACTCGCCCGCGCCGTGCGCGTGGGTGGCTCTGCGGATACCGCGGGCGGTGCCCGTCACCGGGAAGTGCAGGGCACGGCCGACCGAACGCACGGACCCGAGGAGCCGGGCCCGCACGTCACCTGCGCTCTTTCCGCCGATCTGGCCACCGATGCCGGTGGCCCCGTCGGATGACTTCGCGGTTGCCACCCCGTCATAGTGCCCCGAGAAAGCCGCCCGTAGTGCGTGTACGGCGCGTATGGCCCGCACTTCACAGAAGACGCGCCCGGCCGGAAGATCACCGTCGGGCCGCGATCCGTCCCGTCGGTGTAGGCCAAGCGCCGCCGAACAGGTAGCGTGCGTATCTCGGCCATCCCGCAGAATGGATGGTGTCAGGTGCGCTGGTAGTGCGATGGCGCGTGGACGTCGACGCGGTCCCCCGGTCCGCTCCGTCCGCCCCGCCGCCTTCAGGCAGGCGCACCCGAGAGACGGCGTAGGAGAGAAGCGATACCTGTGAGCGCAGCGACAACGCGAAGCCGCACCCCCGACCGCCTGTGCGCCGAGGCAGTCGACCTCGCCCGCGCCGCAGCCGAGGAGGCCGCGGCACCAGGAGTCGTCGGCGAGCATGTGGGGCTGGTCTCCGAGGGGGACCGGGTCGTCACCCACTTCTTCGAGTGCAAGGAGCTGGGCTACCGCGGCTGGCGGTGGGCGGCGACGGTGGCCCGCGCCTCCCGCGCCAAGGTCGTCACGCTGGACGAGGTGGTCCTGCTGCCCGGCCCGGACGCGCTGCTCGCCCCCGAGTGGGTGCCCTGGAGCGAACGCCTCCGCCCCGGCGACATGGGCCCCGGCGACCTGCTGCCCACCGACGCCGAGGACCTCCGTCTGGAGCCCGGCTGGACGGGCGAGGAGGAACCCCCGCCGAACTCCGCCGTCTCCGACGAGATGGCCGACCTGGTCGAGGCCGAGGACGCGGAGGTGACGGCGGGCACGCCCGCGACCCTCCCGGTGGCCCCGACCCGGGGCTCCATCTCCGCCGTCGCCGAGGAACTCGGCCTGCGCCGCGCCCGGGTCCTGTCCCGGTACGGCCTCCACATCGCCGCCGACCGCTGGGAGGAGGCGTACGGCGCCAAGACCCCGATGGCCCAGGCGGCCCCCGCGGCCTGCGTGAGCTGCGGCTTCCTCGTCCCGCTCGGCGGCTCCCTCGGCCAGGCGTTCGGCGTCTGCGCCAACGAGTTCTCCCCGGCGGACGGCCGGGTCGTCTCCCTCACCTACGGCTGCGGCGGCCACTCGGAGGCAGCGGTCATGCCGAAGCCCCCGGTCCCCGCCCCACCGGTCATCGACGAGACCCGGGTGGACCCGTTCCCCCTCCGCCCGCTACGGGACTCGGGTTCGGTCCCGGAGGTGACGGACGAGGAGACGGCGGAGCTGGGGCACTCGTAGGGGGTCAGGACTCCAACGGAAGCGGAGGCTGTTCCGCGGCTGGTCCCAGGTACGTGTACTCGGTGGAGCGGGCGATACCCACGGAGTCCAGATGTTGACGGAAACGTACCCGGAAGTGGACGTTGTCGCCCAGACCAGGACGCATACGGAGCAGCTTCTCGGGCTCCTCGAAGTGCACGTCGTAGGCTGGGGCGTTTTTCGCCGTCCCGGTCTTGACCTTCACCCACCCGCTTTCGCGTAGCTCGGTGATCCGGCCTGAGATGGTGATCTCCTGATCGCGCGGTCGGGTTTCGCGCAGGTGTTCGACGTGGCGTCTGCCGCGCTCGGTCAGTCGGGCGCGGCGCATACCGCCGTCAGCGCCGTACCAGGTCATGCCCAGGTTGAGGCCGTACTTTCCCAGGGCGCGGGCAAGGCCATCCACCGCGTCGAAGAGCCGCGCCCATTCCCGGATGTCCTCCTCGGACTCCAGGGCGGTCAGCAGCTTCGTGAGCGCGTACATGCCGGTGCTGGCGGCGGAGGTGGCGGGAGCGTCCATGGCGGGTGGCTCGGTGGGGGCCAGGGTGGCGACTGGGCGCGCATACACGACGGTGCTACCCGCTGAGACGCCCGTGAGTTCGAGTTGCACCGGCGTGCCCGCAGCGACCGAGAGGGCGTTCTCCACGGGGCTGAGAAGCGCGTCGCCCCACTGGAAGCGCAGGGCGCCTCCCTCGGTGTCCGGCCCTGTCAGGCGAAGCTGAAGTTCCTCATCGAGGCGAGCCTGGGGCTCGTATTCGCGCGCGGCTGCCAGACGACTCGTCCGATGTTCGGCTTCGACCTCCTCGTCATCCCGTTCCTCGGTGCCCATCTCGTCGAGCAGGCGGGTCGTGAGGTCGGCGTCGTCTCCGAGGATCGCGCGCCTGCGCTCGCGCCAGTTGTCGCCAGCAGTCACAGCCGCACCTCCAGGCATCCGCGCGCCGGGGCAGCGCTCGCTTCGGATGGTGCTTCCGTGAAGCATGTCCGGTCCTGGGACGTCATGCGTTCGGGGCGGAACACGTGGACGACAGGTCGGTAGCCGATTCTCACCGGCGAGACGCCGAACTTGTCCCTCATGCTGCTACGGCTCTTGAAGGCGGTGGTCAGCCACTTGGAACCCGGCTTGCCGCGCACCGCGAACTCGGCTCGCGTGTCGATCAGCAGGGCCACGTCGATGTTCCGCGGGTTGAGCTTCGTACTGACGTAGCTGCCGCCCAGCCACAGCCTGTGGACGAGAGTGAGCCCATCCAGGAGGTCTGCGTATACGTCCTCCAAGGTCAGGAAACGGTCCAGGTAGTCGTGCAGACCGTCCCACAACGCATGGCGGGTCGCGGACGCTCGGAACTCCTCGGCAGTGACGAGTATCTCCTCGGCTTCGCTGAGGGAGATCGAATACCGGCCCTGTGGCAGGAACCCGTTCGATGTGAAGGCAGGCAGCACGTGAGGTCCTCTCCGGGTTACGTGTGAAGGGCTATGAGCGGGAGGCCACGGGTGCCGGTCATCTTGCCGGTAGGCACTCGTCGGCGTCTTGGGTTCGCGTCACCTCGTTGGCTGCCGCCGTGCACGACCGGCACCTGCCAGGTCGTGGAGCTCGGAACGCGCGGTCACAGCCGTCGCAGTTCTGGAGCGGGTGCCGTGCGGCCGCTGGGGAAGCCGGGGCGCGAAACGGCGGGGGAGGCGGTAGCTGGGCGGTGAGGCGGTGTGCCAGGAGGGCGGCGGGCCGCCGTAGACCCTCGGGCGGAAGGTCGGCGGTCAGGGCTCGTTGTACGGCCGTGGGGGCGATGTCGCGTTCCAGCCAGGCGGCGACGCCCGGGGCGAGGTGGGTGACGTCCTCAGCGGACAGGAGCAGACGAGGATCGAGGCGGTGGAGGCCGACGAGAAGGTCCGTTGCCGCCTGGAGGAGACCAGGAGAGGGGTACACCGGACGAGGAACGGCGGGCAGGGCCTTCTTGCGGGGCGTCCGCTGCCGCGGCTTGGCGGCCTGCGCGGGGGGTGCGGCATCGGGGGTGGCGGGTTGACGGTCGTGGTGGCCGGGCTGGTTGCAGGAGATCGTGCGGGTGACGATACGGCCGCCGGGGACGCGTTGCCGGGGACGGCGGAGGTATCCGTGGGTCTCCAGCTCACGCAGCGCGGCGGCGATCCGGCCCGCGCCCTCCGGGAAGCGCGCCGCGAGGGTCTTGATGTCCGCGCGGGCACCGGCCGGGAGGGACTGGAGGTGCACCGACAGGCCGATCGCCAGGAGCGACAACTCCGGGTGCTGCGCCAGGTGGTTGCCGATCACCGTGAAGCGGGTGGTGTGGCGGGCGTTGTCGTGCACCAGCCCGGTCGAGTGCTCGGGAGGGCCTGAGTAAGGCCGCCGGTTCGGGTGGCTGTTGCCCGTAGGGCGGGACTGGGCGTGCGGGGGCACGCTAGGGTGCTGCGTATCCATCAGGAAGGCCTTCTTCTTCCTTGGTGGTCAGGCCCTCGCCTTGGGATTGCCGGTCCCGGCGAGGGCCGTCGCATGTCTGCGGTGGTGTCGCGCTGAGCGTAGGGCAGGCAACAGGCGCCCAATCCAGCCGATTTGGGGATGTTCACCCGTGCGGGTGAGGCCGGAACGCGGGCGGGTGGGGTGGGGCTTGGTGGGGTTCTTTCCTCGTGTGGTTCTTCTTGGGAGACGCCCGGCGCACCGGAGCCCGGAAGGTCGGGCCCCGGTGCGGGCGGATGCGGCAACTGAGCCCCTGAGGTGGGCGGTTTCCCTGTTCGTGTCACTTGACGGCGTGCGGTGTGCGTACGGTGATGAGTGACGGAGTCGGCACGCACAGTGACCGACTGGAGGGGTGGACGGGAGACGGAGGGGGAGCGCATGTCGGTGGATACGACCGAGAGCCGGATCAAGGCCGAGACCGACGAACCGGGTTGGGAGGTGGACCCGGACGACGAATGGGGCATGGCGGTCATCGGCACCGTCGGGCGGCAGTTGCGACTCCGCCGGGAAGCCGTGGGGATGCGCGCCGCCGACTTCGGTACCGCCGTCGGCTACGGCGAGGACCTCGTGTACAAGATCGAGGGCGGGAAGCGTATCCCCCGGCCCGAGTACCTCGACAAGGCGGACGAGGTGCTGGAGGCGGGCGGGCTGCTCGCCGCCATGAAGGAGGACGTACGGAAGGTCCGGTACCCGAAGAAGGTGCGGGACCTGGCGCAGGCGGAGGCGAAGGCAGTCGAGCTCCAGCTCTACGACCCGCTGAACATCCACGGGCTGTTGCAGACCCCGGAGTACGCCCGTGCGCTGCTCAGGATGCGGCGGCCCGCCTACTCGGAGGAGGAGGTGGAGCGGTTCATCGCCGCGCGCGTGGCCCGCAAGGCCGTTTTCGACAGGAACCCTGCCCCGGAGATCAGTTTCGTGCTGGAGGAGTGGACGCTGCGGCGCCCACTGGGAGGCAAGGCGGTGCTGCGACGGCAGGTTGAGCATCTCCTGGAGGCGGGACGGTTGCGGAACGTCGAGCTTCAGGTGATGCCGATGGACTGTGAAGGGCACGCGGGTGTGGATGGCGGAATCGACGTGCTGAAGTTCGCGGACGGTTCGGCCGTGGGTCGTTCGCCCGTAGTGGCAAACGGCCGACCGGTCTGTGACCTGAGGCAGCTTCGTATCCTGGAACTGCGCTATGGCATCATCCGGGCTCAGGCTCTCACTCCGCGTGAGTCAACGGCCTTCATCGAGCGACTGCTGGGGGAGACATGATCCGCAAAGCCTCGGCCGACAACGCCACTGATCTGGCATGGTTCAAGAGCAGCTACAGCAGTGGCAGCGAAGGCGATTCGTGTGTCGAGGTTGCCGCGACTCCCCGCACCGTCCACATCCGTGACTCCAAGAACGTCGAGGGCCCCCAGCTCGCCGTCACGCCGACCGCCTGGGCGGGCTTCATAACCTACGCAGCCGAGGGCTGACCTGTCCCCGGCATAGGCCAGCGCGGTGCTCCGGTACCTTCGTGCTCACGCCGATGAGGAGAGTGGACGTGAGCAAGTTCGTGCGGCCCGCAGCCGAGGGTGCGGATCCCTTCGGGACGGCCCGTCTCAGGCGAGGCGTCCTGGACGCCTGGGCCACCAGTCCGGCCCGTTTCCGTGAGGACGCCAACGCCGAGGAGGACCTCGTCCTCGGCGGCTACCGGGACCGCCTCGTCGTGGAGCTGGCGCAGAACGCCGCCGACGCCGCCGCCCGCGCGGGCACCCCGGGCCGTCTCCGGCTCACCCTGCGGGACAACGTCCTCGTCGCCGCCAACACCGGCGCCCCCCTCGACGCCGCCGGTGTCGAGTCCCTCGCCACCCTCCGCGCCTCCGCCAAGCGGGACGCCGAGGCCGCCACCGTCGGCCGGTTCGGCGTCGGCTTCGCCGCCGTGCTGTCGGTCACCGACGAACCGGCCGTCGTCGGCAGGCACGGCGGCGTCCGCTGGTCCCTCGCCGAGGCCCGCGACCTCGCCGCCGAGACCGCCGCGCGCAGCCCCGGGCTCGGTGACGAGCTTCGCCGCCGCGACGGCCACGTCCCCCTGCTGCGGCTGCCGTACCCCGCCGAGGGCACCGCCCCGGACCCGTACGACACCGCCGTCATCCTCCCGCTGCGCGACCCGGCCGCCGCCGATCTCGCCGAGCGGCTGCTGACCGCCGTGGACGACGCCCTGCTGCTCGCCCTGCCCGGCCTGGCCGAGGTCGTGGTCGAGGTCGGGGACACCGTCCGCACCCTCAGCCGCCGCACCGAGGGCGAGCTGACCGTCGTAGCCGACGACCGCGACGGCACCACCCGCTGGCGTACCGCCTCGGCGCACGGCGCGCTCACCCCCGACCTGCTCGCGGACCGGCCCGTCGAGGAGCGGCTGCGTCCGCACTGGTCGGTGACGTGGGCCGTCCCCGTGGACGCCGGGGGCGCGCCCGAGCGGCCCCGCACCAGCCCCGTCCTGCACGCGCCCACCCCCAGCGACGAGCCCCTCGGCGTGCCCGCGCTGCTCATCGCGTCGTTCCCGCTGGACAGCACCCGGCGGCACACCGCGCCCGGACCGCTGACCGACTTCCTGGTGGAGCGCGCGGCGGACGCCTATGCCGGGCTGCTCGCGGACTGGCGGCCGGTCGGGGAGGGCGTCATCGGGCTCGTCCCCGGTCCGCTCGGCAAGGGCGAGCTGGACGGCGCGCTGCGGCAGGCCGTCCTCGCGCGGCTGCCCCGCACCGCCTTCCTGCCACCCGCCGCCGAACCGTCCCCCGCCGACGCGGACGCCTCCGATGAGGACGGTGGCCTCCCGGAGGCGCTGCGCCCCCGGGACGCCGAGGTCGTCGAGGGCGCGGGCGCGCAGACCGTGCGGGTGCTGGCCGAGGTGCTGCCGACGCTGCTGCCCGCGGGGCTTGAGCGCCGCGTGGAGCTGCGCACGCTCGGCGTCGCCCGGGTGCCGCTGACCGACGCCATCGACCGGCTCGCCGGTCTGGAGAAGGCGCCCGAGTGGTGGCGGCGGCTCTACGACAGCCTCGCCGGGGTCGACCCCGACCGGCTCTCCGGGCTGCCCGTGCCGCTCGCCGACGGCCGGACGACCATCGGGCCCCGCCAGGTGCTGCTGCCCACCGCCGACGCCGCCCGCCTCGACGCCGACGTCCTCGCCCGGCTCGGCCTCAAGGTCGCCCACCCGGACGCCGCCCACCCCCTCCTGGAGAAGCTCGGCGCGCTGCCCGCCACGCCCCGCGCCGTGCTGACGACCCCGCAGGTGCGGGCCGCCGTCGCCGCCTCCCTCGACGAGGACGGCGGCGCCTGGGACGAGGACACCCCGGACGCCGAGGAACTCGCCGACACCGTCCTCGCCCTCGTCCGCGACGCCGGTCTCGACGCCGGTGAGGAACCCTGGCTCGGCGCCCTCGCGCTGCCCGACGAGGACGGCGAACTCGCCCCCGCCGCCGAGCTGGTCTTCCCCGGCAGCCCCTTCGCGGAGATTATCCGGCCGGGCGAACTCCCCTTCGTGGACGCCGAGTTGGCGGAGAAGTGGGGCGTCGGCCCGCTCGCCGCCTGCGGGGTCCTCGCCGACTTCGCGCTCGTCCGCGCCACGGACGTCGTCCTCGACCCGGACGAACTCGACCCCCGCGAGGGCGACTTCCCCGAGCCCGACGACCCGGGGCTGCTGGACGCCGTCGACGTGTGGTGCGAGGACATCCTCGACCGCTTCCCCGACAGCCCGGTGCCGCCCGTCGCCACCGAGCTGACCGCCGTACGCGATCTCGACCTGGTCGCCGACGACCAGTGGGCGCGCGCCCTGTCCCTGCTCTCCAAGCCGCCGCTGCGGGACGCGCTCGTGCAGTCCGTGCGGGTCCTGCTGCCCGACGGCACCCACGAGGTCGTACGGCCCTACACCGCGTGGTGGCTGCGCGGGCACCCCGTGCTCGACGGGCGCCGCCCGGCCGGGCTGCTCGCCGCCGGGGGCGACCCGCTGCTGCGCGGCCTGTACGACGAGGCCGACGCGACCGGCTTCGACGACGAGCAGGTGCTGCGGGCGCTGGGCGTACGGACGTCCGTCGCCGCGCTGCTCGACGAGCCGGGCGGCGCCGCCGAACTGCTGGACCGGCTGGCCGACCCGGAGCGCACCGTCACCGCCGCCCAACTGCACGGGCTGTACGGCGCCCTGGCCGACCTCGACCCGGAGCAGGTCACCCTGCCGGACGAGCTGCGGGCCGTCGTCGACGGGCGGGTGGAGATCGTCGACGCCGCGGACGCGGTGGTCGTCGACTCGCCCGACCTGCTGCCGTTCACCGGCGGGGTGCCGCTGCTGCCGGTGCGGCCCGCGCGGGCGGCGGAGCTGGCGGAGCTGTTCCAGGTGCGGCGGTTGAGCGAGTCCGTCACCGGGGCCGTGGACTCCGAGGGCGTCGAGCACGACGTACCGGAGTCGGTGCGGGTGCTGCTGGGGCCGCGTACCCCGTCGTCGTACGTCGAGCACGAGGAGCTCGTCGTCGACGGTGTCGAGATCGACTGGCGGCTCACCGACGACGGGGTGCTGCACGCGGCCACCCTGGAGGGCGTCGCCGCCGGGCTGGCCTGGGCGGCGCGGCAGTGGCCGCGCCGGTTCGAGGTCGCGGCGCTGCTGGAGGACCCGTCCCGGACGGAGGAACTGGCCCGGGACCGCTGGTTCGACTGAATCCTCATATTTTCTTCACGGCCGTTACAACCATTCACGGCCGTCACGGATCTGATCGTGTGGGCCAACAGGCTCCACGATCACCTGTGCTCCGCCGTGCTCACGGGCCGCAAGGCGCGAAGGGCAGCGGGGCCCCTCTCCTCCATGGGGAACGCAATGCGTATTCGCGCCACCGTGGCCGCCGTCTCCGGCGCCCTGGTCCTCTCCGCCCTCGCCGCGCCGCTCGCGCAGGCGGAAGGGTCCACCTCGTACAGCCCCGCGGACCTGACGAAGTCGGTGCAGGAGGCCCGTCAGGCCGCCGCCGCGGCCCAGTCGGGCCGCAGCGCCTTCGCCGCCACCGCCGACACGGGCTCGCCGTACGCGCTCAACTTCACCTTCTCCAACGTGAAGGTGAACAACGGCTCGTCCATCGTCCTCGGCACCGGCTTCCACAAGGCCGTCCCGGTGACCTACAAGGTCACCCACGGCGCCGACGTCGACATCAACGACCCGGAGCTGTACTTCGACATCGAGCTGTGGCGCGGCGGCAGCTACGTGGAACCGACCAAGGTGCTCATCGGCGACCAGTGGCCGAACTGCACCGCGACCTCCAGCACCACGGCCAACTGCACGGCCACGATCGACATCTATCCCGAGATCGAGCTGACGAACTCGGACGCCACCGTCTGGAACATCGGTGGGTACGCCATCGACTACAACGGTGAGGACCCCCTCGCCGACAACGTCAACTGGGACAACGTGGGCGTCGCCATGCAGGGCAACATCGGCACGACCCGGCTCAAGCGCATGGCCAAGCTGACCGTCAACGCCTCCCCGGAGCCGGTCGCCAAGGGGGCCACCGTCACCGTCAGCGGCAAGCTGACCCGGGCCGACTGGCCGAACGCGCGGTACGTCGGGCTCAACGGGCAGTCGGTGAAGCTGCAGTACCGGACCAAGACCGGCTCCTACACCACCCTGAAGACCATCACCTCCGGCACCGGCGGCGCCCTGAAGACCACGGTCAAGGCCACCGCCGACGGCTACTACCGCTTCGCCTTCGCGGGCCTGGCGAGCACCGCCCCGGTCAACGCCACCGGTGACTACGTCGACGTGAAGTAGCCGGGCCTCAGGCGGGGAAGCGGCGGCCCACCCAGCGCCACAGCACCTCCAGGGTGGCCGCCGCCACCGCCGCGATGCCCACCGCGACCCACGGCATCGTCATCCCGACCAACTTCAGCGCGAAGAACTCCTGGAGCCACGGCACCACCAGCACCAGCAGGAACCCGAAGCCCATCGCCGCGACCAGCGCGACCCGCCACCAGGTGTACGGGCGGGCGATGATCGCCAGCACCCACATCGAGACCAGGAACAGCGTGAGGGTCGCCGCACTGGTCTCCGCGTCCAGCGCGTCCGTACCGGAGTAGTACGACCGGGCGACGAGGTACGTCGTGAAGGTCGCCGCCGCGGCCACCACGCCGCCCGGGATCGCGTACCGCATCACCCGGCGCACGAAGTGCGGCTGCGCCCGCTCCGTGTTGGGCGCGAGGGCGAGGAAGAACGCCGGGACGCCGATCGTCAGCGTGGACAGCAGGGTCAGGTGCCGGGGCAGGAACGGGTACTCCACCTGCGAGCACACCACCAGCACCGCGAGCAGCACCGAGTACACCGTCTTGACCAGGAACAGCGTCGCCACGCGCGTGATGTTCCCGATGACGCGGCGGCCCTCGGCCACCACCGACGGCAGGGTGGCGAAGCTGTTGTTCAGCAGCACGATCTGCGCCACCGCCCGCGTCGCCTCCGACCCCGAGCCCATCGCCACCCCGATGTCGGCGTCCTTCAGCGCGAGCACGTCGTTGACGCCGTCGCCGGTCATGGCGACCGTGTGCCCGCGGGACTGGAGGGCGCCCACCATGTCCCGCTTCTGCTGGGGGGTGACCCGCCCGAACACCGTTCCCTCGTCGAGGGAGGCCGCCATGCCGTCCTTGTCGGCGGGCAGGCGGCGGGCGTCCACGACCGTCCCGGACAGCCCCAGCTTGTCCGCCACCGCGCCGACCGAGACCGCGTTGTCGCCGGAGATGACCTTGGCGTGGACGTCCTGCTCGGCGAAGTAGCGCAGGGTGTCGGCGGCGTCGGGCCGCAGCCGCTGCTCCAGCACGACGAGGGCGGCGGGCTTGGCGTCCCGGGTCGGGTCGGGGTCGTCCAGTTCCCGGGCGGCGCGGGCGAGCAGCAGGACCCGTAGGCCCTGCTCGTTGAGGCGGTCGGTCTCGGCCAGCGCGGGGTCGTCGTCGGCCAGCAGCACGTCGGGGGCGCCGAGCAGCCAGGTGCTGGCCTCGCCGTTGCCCTCGCTGAAGGAGGCGCCGCTGTACTTGCGGGCGGAGGAGAACGGCAGCGACTCCACGCACCGCCACTCCTCGCTGTCCGGGTAGGCGTCGATGATCGCCCTCAGGGAGGCGTTGGGCCGCGGGTCGGACTCGCCGAGCGCGCCGAGCACCTGGCGTACGTACGACTCGTCATGGCCGTCGAGCGGGCGCAGCTCGGTGACGTCCATGCCGCCCTCGGTGAGGGTGCCGGTCTTGTCGAGGCAGACGGTGTCGACGCGGGCGAGGCCCTCGATGGCGGGCAGCTCCTGGACGAGGCACTGCTTGCGGCCGAGCCGGATCACGCCGATCGCGAAGGCGACGGAGGTGAGCAGCACCAGCCCCTCGGGGACCATCGGGACGATGCCGCCGACGGTCCGGGCGACGGAGTCCTTGAAGTCGTTGTCCTTGACGACGAGCTGGCTGACGACCAGCCCGACCGCGGTCGGGACCATCATCCAGGTGACGTACTTGAGGATGGTGGAGATCCCGGACCGCAGCTCGGAGTGGACGAGCGTGAACCGGGACGCCTCCTCGGCGAGCTGCGCCGCGTACGCCTCGCGGCCGACCCGGGTGGCCTGGAAGGCGCCGCCGCCCGCGACCACGAAGCTGCCGGACATCACCTGGTCGCCGGGGTGCTTGACGACCGGGTCGGCCTCGCCGGTGAGCAGCGACTCGTCGATCTCCAGCCCGTCGGCCTCGACGCAGACGCCGTCCACGACGACCTTGTCGCCGGGCCCGATCTCGATCAGGTCGTCCAGGACCAGCTCCGAGGTGCTGACCTCGGTGGCCTCGCCGTCCCGCCGCACGGTGGGCCGTACCTCACCGATCAGGGCGAGGGAGTCCAGGGTCTTCTTCGCCCGCCACTCCTGGATGATGCCGATGCCGGTGTTGGCGAGGATGACGAAGCCGAACAGGCTGTCCTGGATCGGCGCGACGAAGAACATGATCACCCAGAGCACGCCGATGATCGCGTTGAACCGGGTGAAGACGTTGGCGCGGACGATGTCGGTCAGGGACCGGCTGCTGCGCACCGGCACGTCGTTGACCTCGCCCCGGGCGACCCGCTCGGCGACCTCGCTGGCGGTCAGACCGGCCGCGGACGTCGGCGTGGGCACGCGCACGGGGTGAGCGGGATCGAGTGCGGCGCCCGCGTCGGTGTGCGTCATGCCTTCGACGGTACGTGGGGAGGCGGGCGTTCACCCGGGGAAGACGGCGAAGATCCGACTACGGGAGGACGGCCGTAGTGCGGTGGTTGTACGCCGCGTCAGGCGGACGTCAGGCGGACGTCAGGCGCTGGCCTCGGGGGTGGCCTCCGGGCTGGCCGCGGCGCGCTTGAGGGCGGCGTCCCGCTTGCGGACGTACCAGACGCCGATCAGGCCGAGGCCGCCCCCGGCCAGGCAGGTCCAGAGCCACCAGGTGTGCCCGTGGTCGTCGAACCAGCCGTAGAACGGGAGCTGGACGAGGAAGAGGACGAACCAGATGACGGTGCCGCCGGTGATGGTGGCGACCACGGGCCCCTCCAGGGGCTCCGGCGCCTCGTGCCTGGGTGTCCACTTCGCCATGGGGACAGCTTACGAGGCGGTCCGCGTCCGGTGTGAGGCAGATCCCGACCGCTTCTACGCGCGGAGATAGCGTTTACGGCACTCATATGTTCATACTGAAACCGTTTGCATTTGACCACTTTCATTCGTAGAAAACTCCAACGGCGCGGGGGGAGCGTCCGCTGGGGATGAGGTCCCGCATGTCCACCTCGGCCACTGACGCCAAGGTCCCCGCCCCTGAGCAGCCGGGCGGCCGTCCCGCGAACGGCGCACTCGACCGCTACTTCAAGATCTCCGAGCGCGGCAGCTCGCTCGGCCGCGAGGTCCGTGGCGGCTTCGCCACCTTCTTCGCGATGGCCTACATCATCGTGCTGAACCCGATCATCCTCGGCAGCGCGAAGGACATGTACGGGAACCAGCTCGACAACGGGCAGCTCGTCACGGCCACGGCGCTGACGGCGGCGTTCACGACGCTGCTGATGGGCGTCATCGGCAACGTGCCGATCGCGCTCGCCGCCGGTCTCGGTGTGAACTCGGTCGTCGCGCTCCAGCTCGCCCCGCGGATGTCCTGGCCGGACGCCATGGGCATGGTCGTGCTCGCCGGTTTCATCGTGATGGTCCTGGTCGCCACCGGCCTGCGCGAGCGCGTGATGAACGCCGTCCCCTACGGGCTGCGCAAGGCCATCGCCATCGGCATCGGCCTGTTCATCATGCTGATCGGTCTGGTCGACTCGGGCTTCGTCACCCGGATGCCGGACGCCGCCCACACCACCGTCCCGCTCCAGCTCGGCGCCGACGGCCACCTCAACGGCTGGCCGGTGCTGGTCTTCATCCTCGGCGCGCTGCTGACGCTGGCGCTGATCGTGCGCAAGGTGCCCGGCGCGATCCTGCTCTCGATCGTCGCCATGACCGTCGTAGCCATGATCATCAACGCCGTGGCGGACGTGCCGTCCTGGGGCCTGACCACCCCGACCTGGCCCGGCAACCCGGTCGCCAGCCCCGACTTCGGCCTCATCGGCGAGGTCAGCCTGTTCGGCGGCTTCGACGAGGTCGGCGTGCTGACCGGCGTCCTGTTCGTCTTCACCGTGCTGCTGTCCTGCTTCTTCGACGCCATGGGCACGATCATGGGCGTCAGCGACGAGGCCAAGCTGACCGACGCCCAGGGGCAGATGCCGGGCATCAACAAGGTCCTGTTCATCGACGGTGTCGCGGTCGCCGCGGGCGGCGCTTCCTCCTCCTCGGCCACCACCGCTTTCGTCGAGTCCACGGCGGGCGTCGGCGAGGGCGCGCGCACCGGCTTCGCCAACGTCGTCACCGGCGCGCTGTTCGCCGTGGCGCTCTTCCTGACGCCGGTCGCGACCATGGTCCCGTCGCAGGCGGCGACCCCGGCGCTGCTCGCGGTGGGCTTCCTGATCCTGGCCGGTTCCGTCAAGGAGATCGACTGGGCGGACCACACCATCGCCATCCCGGCCTTCGTGACCATGGTGATGATGCCGTTCACCTACTCGATCACCAACGGCATCGGCATGGGCTTCATCACCTTCGTCGTGCTGCGTCTCGCGGCCGGACGGAGCCGGGAGGTGCCGGTGGCGATGTACGTGGTGTCGGCGGTGTTCGCGTTCTACTACCTGATGCCCGCTCTGGGCCTTACCTGAGCGGGGCGGGGGAGGCCGGAGTTCAGGTGACGGTCTCCCCGTAGAACTTCTCCGTCTCCTCGACGGCGGTCTGGAACCGTTCGTCGAAGTCGTCGCGAATGAGCGTCCGGACCACGTAGTCCTGGACGCTCATTCCGCGTTTGGCGGCATGGTGCCGCAGGCGTTCGAGCAGGTCGCCGTCTATCCGCAGGCTGAGCACGCTGGTCCCCATGGAGACGAGGGTCGGGGACGCCGACCGTGGTGCGCCGCTTTCCACTCCCAGATCACTCGATCGGGCGATGGGGACCGTGCCGTGGTGAGCGTCACGTCATAGAGGGCAGTCGAGGGGTCGCCCCCAGTGGTCCTTAGGGAGAGTAATGAGTTACCCTAAAGAACATGCCGGACCTTACCCATGGCGACGACGCTGCCGCCGTGAACTCCCTGCGCTCCGCGATCATGCGGCTGTCCCGTCGCCTCAAGCACCAGCGGGTCGACGAGTCGCTCAGCCCCACCGAGATGTCGGTCCTGGGCACCCTCGCCAAGTACGGCCGGGCCACGCCCGGCGAGCTGGCCCGCAAGGAACACGTGCAGCCGCCGTCCATGACCCGGATCGTGGCGCTCCTCGAAGCCAAGGGCCTGGTCCGGCTGGAGCCCCACCCGGAGGACCGGCGCCAGAAGGTCGTCACGCAGACCGAGCAGGCCGAGGCGATGCTGGAGGAGAGCCGCCGCAAGCGGAACGCCTTCCTCGCCACGCTGGCCGAGGGTCTCGACGACGACGAGTGGGAGAAGCTCCGCGCCGCCGCGCCGGTGCTGGAGAAGCTGGCGCACTTGTAAGCACGTACCGCATGTACGGCGCGTACTGATCGTTCTTTGGCGTTTCGCGTAGGAGGCGACCCTTTGAGTACGGGACCCGGAGCACACTCCGCCCCCGGACCTGACACCCCCCACCCCACCGCACCCCCCACTACCCCCACCACCACCCCCACCCGCAAGTCCTCGATGTTCAGCTCCCTGAAGATCCGCAACTACCGCCTCTTCTTCATGGGCCAGGTCGTCTCGAACATCGGCACCTGGATGCAGCGCATCGCCCAGGACTGGCTCGTCCTCAGCCTCACCGGCTCCGCGACCGCCGTGGGCGTCACGACCGCCCTCCAGTTCCTGCCGATGCTCCTCTTCGGCCTCTACGGCGGCGTCCTCGTCGACCGCCTGCCGAAGCGCCCGGCGCTCCTCGTCACCCAGACGTCGATGGCGCTCACGGGCGTCGCCCTGGCGCTCCTCACCATCACCGGCCACGTCGAGGTCTGGCACGTCTACGTCGCCGCCTTCGCCGTGGGCATGGCGACGGTCGTCGACAACCCGGCCCGCCAGTCCTTCGTGAGCGAGATGGTCGGCCCCGGCCAGCTCCAGAACGCGGTCAGCCTCAACTCCGCGAACTTCCAGTCCGCGCGCCTGGTCGGCCCCGCCGTCGCGGGTCTGCTCATCACCGGCGTCGGCACCGGCTGGGCGTTCCTCTTCAACGGCCTGTCCTTCATCGCGCCCATCACCGGCCTGCTGCTGATGCGCGCCCGTGAACTGCACGCCGTGGAGCGCGCCCCGAAGTCCAAGGGCCAGCTCCGTGAGGGCCTGCGCTACGTCGCCGGGCGCCCCGACCTGATCTGGCCGATCGTCCTGGTCGGTTTCGTCGGCACCTTCGCCTTCAACTTCCCCGTCTACCTGTCCGCCTTCGCCGACGACGTCTTCCACGCGGGCGCGGGCTCCTACAGCCTCTTCAACACCCTGATGGCGGTCGGCTCGGTCACGGGCGCGCTGATAGCCGCGCGCAGGGGCCACGCCCGCCTGCGCGTCCTGAGCACGGCGGCGATGGTCTTCGGCGCCCTGGAGATCGTGGCGGCCCTGACCCCGTCCCTCTGGCTCTTCGCCCTGCTGATGATCCCGCTCGGCGTCTTCGGCATGACGGTCAACGTCACCGCCAACACCAGCATCCAGATGTCGACCGACCCCGCCATGCGCGGCCGGGTCATGTCCCTGTACATGATGGTCTTCCTCGGCGGCTCCCCCGTCGGCGCCCCGATAGTCGGCTGGATCACCGACACCTACGGCGCCCGCGTCGGCCTCGCCACCGGCGGCGCGATCGCCGCCCTCGCCGCCCTCACCATCGCCCTGATCCTCGCCCGCGTCGGCGGCCTCCGCCTCGCGGTGGGCTGGCACCACGGCCACCCACGCGTACGGTTCGTCCCGCGGGAGGAGCGGGAGAGGGTGGCGGTGGCGGCGTGATCAGTCGCGGGGGAAGTCGTCGGTCTTGAGGACGAGACCGACGACGGTGCTGGTCAGGTCGATGTCGTCGCCGAAGCCGAAGCTGACCTCGGAGTGGTACTCGCCGTCCTTCGGCAGGGTGTGCAGGTGCCACTCCGCCGTGTACGGGTTCACGATCAGGTACACCGGCACTTCAGCGGCGGCGTACGCGGTCTTCTTGGGACCGTAGTCGTTGGCCGCCGTGTCCTTCGAGATCACCTCGGCGACGAACTCGACGTCCTTGTACTGCCAGCGGCCCTTGTCGTCCTTCAGGGCGCCCTCCGCGAGAGCCGTCACGTCGGTGGCGAACCCGTTGAGATGCCCGGGGTAGTCGATGCGGACGTCGGACTTGACGCGCTTGCGCGGGTACTTGGCGCGCAGTTGCTCGACGATCTCCAGGATGATGTCCCAGTGGCTGTCCCGCTGCGGCGACATGAAGATGTGCCCCCCGACGATCTCGGTCTTGTATCCCTCGGGGACGGGCATCTTCTCCAGCCACTCGAACAGCATGTCGAGCGTGAGTTCGCCGCTGCTTTCGGCCATCTCGATCCTGTCGTCAAGGACGGTCATCGTGGCGCTCCTCCCCGGCCGCCGCTCGTTCACGACAACCGCGCGGTACAACGATACGAACGGCGGCCGGGACACGCCCGGCCGTACACATGTGCGGCGGGCACACTGGCCCCATGAGACTCTTCGCCGCTGTGATGCCGCCCGATGAGGTCGCTCGGGAGCTTGCCGCCGAGATCGACCGGCTGCGGACGCTGCCCGGTGCGGACGGGCTGCGGTGGACCGGGCGGCCCGGGTGGCACTTCACGCTCGCGTTCTACGGCGAGGTGGACGACGCCCTCGTCCCGGAACTGTCGGAGCGGCTGGAGCGGGCCGCGAGCCGGAGCGAGCCGTTCGCGCTGGCGCTGCGGGGCGGGGGCCAGTTCGGGCGCGGGCGCGCCCTGTGGGCCGGGGCGGACGGCGACCTGGACGCCCTGCGGCTGCTGGCCGAGCGGACTGAGGCCGCGGGCCGGAAGGCGGGCGTCGACATGGGCGAGCACCGCCGCTACAAGGCCCACCTCACGGTGGCCCGCAGCCGCGACGCGACCGACGTACGGCCGTACGTGACCGCCCTGCGCGACTTCGCCAGCGCCACCTGGACCGTGACCGAGCTGGCGCTCGTCCGCAGCAACCTGCCGAGGTCCGGGCAGCCCGGCGAACAGCCCCGTTATGAGGCGGTCGCCCGCTGGCCACTCGGCGCCGCCCGTTAGGCTCGTCCCGTGGACCCGAAAACCCGAAACCGGATCATGGCCGGTGCGCTCGTGATGATGTTCCTGGTGGTGGCGGTGGCGGCGGCCTTCGGCTGACCGCCGCCCCGCCCCGCACCGTGTCCGTTGCGGGTGGCTACCAGGCGAACGCCTCAGGAGACGGCCCCGGACCCGGGAAGACCTCGTCCAGCCCGGCCAGCACCTCCTCGCTCAGCTCCAGCTCCACCGCCCGCAGCGCCGACTCGAGCTGTTCCGCCGTGCGCGGGCCGACGATCGGGCCGGTCACGCCGGGGCGGGTGAGCAGCCAGGCCAGGGCGGCCTCGCCGGGCGCCAGGCCGTGCTTGTCGAGCAGATCCTCGTACGCCTGCACCTGCGCGCGTACGGCCGGATCGGTGAGCGCCTCCGCCGTGCGCCCGCCCGCCCGGCGGCCACCCTGGGCCTCCTTCTTGATCACCCCGCCGAGCATCCCACCGTGCAGCGGCGACCACGGGATCACGCCGAGCCCGTACTCCTGCGCGGCCGGGATGACCTCCATCTCGGCACGCCGCTCGGCCAGGTTGTAGAGGCACTGCTCACTGACCAGGCCGATCGTGCCGCCCCGCCGCGCGGCGATCTCGTTCGCCTGCGCGATCTTGTACCCCGGGAAGTTCGACGACCCCGCGTACAGGATCTTGCCCTGCTGCACCAGGACGTCGATCGCCTGCCAGATCTCCTCGAACGGCGTGTTCCGGTCCACGTGGTGGAACTGGTACACGTCGATGTAGTCCGTCCGCAGCCGCCGCAGGCTCGCGTCGACCGCGCGCCGGATGTTCAGCGCGGAGAGCTTGTCGTGGTTGGGCCAGGGGTCGCCGTCGGCGCCCATGTTGCCGTACACCTTGGTCGCGAGGACGACCTTGTCGCGCCGGTCGCCGCCCTGGGCGAACCAGTTCCCGATGATCTCCTCGGTACGGCCCTTGTTCTCACCCCAGCCGTAGACGTTCGCGGTGTCGAAGAAGTTGATACCGGCGTCCAGCGCCGCGTCCATGATCCCGTGACTGTCGGCCTCGTCCGTCTGCGGGCCGAAGTTCATCGTGCCGAGGACGAGTCGGCTGACCTTGAGTCCGGTGCGTCCGAGCTGCGTGTACTTCATGGTCCACAGCCAACGTCTTGTAGTGGACTCTAGGCAAGCATCTCGGGGAGCGCACGGAGGAAGGCGGTCCAGGTGGCGGGGGTGAGGGTGAGGGTACGGTCGGGGGATTTGGAGTCGCGGAGGTGGAGGGTGGTGGGGGTGCTGGGGGTGGGGGGAGGGTGGCTATTTCGAGGCATTCGCCGCCCTGACTGCTGCTGTAGCTGCTCTTGAACCAGTTCAGGTCAGTGGTCATAGCTCGTGCGACACCTCATAGATCAGCTTGGCCGATTCCTCGGGGTTCAGGGCCTGGGCCCGCAGGATGCCATATTGGGCGAACAGGTTGCCCAGGTACGGCTGTTCGCTGACGAAGTAGCCGCCTCCCGGCGCTTCGGCGTAGGCGATCTGCCTGCGCTCATCCGTCTCCAGCAGAATCATCGCGCCGTTCAAACCCGCGTGGACTTCCCGGTTGGTCGGCATCAACTGAACGGTGATATTGCGCTGTTGGCACATCTCAAGCAGGTGGGCCAACTGGTCTTTGAGGATGTGCGTGCCGCCGATCGGACGCTTCAGGATGTGCTCTTCGAGGACGAAGCCGACGACAGGCGCGGGTCTGCGTCGCAAGACGCGCTGCCGCTCGATGCGGGCTGCGGTTCGAGCCTCAAGCTCGTCCTCCTCGTACGGTGGGCTCTCCTGAGTGAAGACCGCCCGTGCAAAGGCTTCGGTCTGGAGCAGCCCCGGAATCACATGGTTCGCGTACATGTAGATCGCGCTCGCCTTTGCCTCCAGCTCCGCGTAGTCCTCGAACCATGAAGGGAACCGGGGGGCCCTCAACTTCTTGCCTGCGGTCAGAAGTGCACCTTGTGCACTGAGCACCTCGTCCGCGATTTCAACGAGCTTGCCCTTTGGTGGTCGCTCACCCCGCTCCACCATGGCCACCTGGGACTTGGAGTACCCGACGTACTTGCCCAACGCCTCCTGCGTCATCCCCGCCCGTTCGCGGTAGAACCGCAGCAACGAGCCGAACATCTCCAGGTTCCCCGAACTCCGTTCACCTGAGCGCACACTTGCCTCCCCGGCCGCACAGCACGGCACCACCCGCCCGTAACTCTGGTCACAGTATGTGACCGCGCGAGACGATTTGCGTCATGAACGAGAGAATTGACGCCCCCTGGGTCCCCACCTGGATTCCCGCCTCCGGTCACGCCCTCCGTCACGCGGGCGTCCACTTCGACGCCGTACGGATCAGGGGCGACCTGGGCAAGCGCATCGCCTCGCACCTGGTGCTGTGCACGGACTTCCAGGCGGGCCCGATCGTCCAGGAGGTCACGGGCGAACTCGGCATGTACTTCCTGCTCCCACCCGACACCGCCGCCATCTTCCAGTGGCCGCCCGGCGTCCGCGCCCTCACCCGCAGGGACAACTTCCAGGCGTACGTCGGCATCCCGGCCCTGTCCGGCGTCACCTGGCCGCTGGGTTGGCGCTCGGTCCCGAGCCGGGAGGCCCCCTTCGTGGAGGGCGAGTTGCTGCGGGAGGCGGTGGGCCGGGTGACCGCCCACGTGTGAGGTCACCGTCGGGGCCGCCCGCTTCTTTTGCCAGGGTCGTGCTTCCACGGCCCGGCCTCAAGGGCGCTCCGCTGTCGCTCCGCGTCGCCTTCGGCGATGGCCCTGCGGGCCACCCTTGACCCCGGTCCGCTCCAGCACGGGTGAGAAGCGCGCGGACGGCCCGGAAAGACGGGGGGCCGGGGCCTGTGGGTCCCTTGGGTGGGATCCAAGTGTGCGTGGGTGAGGGGCGCGCTGGCGCCTCGCCTGCACGCCGGGTGGGCTTAGCGGCTTCCGGGCCGGTGGGGGGGATGGGGGGTGGCGGCTGGCCTCTGCTGTCACATGGGCCCCAGGAGTGTGCTGGGAGGGGGTGAGTGGTGCCTTTGGCTCACGCCCTGACCCCTTCTTCCCAGAGGGTGTGGGTCAAAGGGGCCAATCACCGCCCACCCCTTGACACGCAGCCCTCCACCACTCTTCCCTCCCTCCCACCGGGCCGGAAGCCGCTAAGCCAGCCCGGCGTGCTGGCGAGGCGCCGACGCGCCCCTACACCCCGGCCCACCGCGCAGCCCACCTGAAGGGATAACGGGCCTGGGCCCCCCGTCTTTTCGGGCCGTCCGCGCGCTTCTTATCCGTGCTGGAGCGGACCGGGGTCAAGGGTCGGCCGCAGGCCGATCGCCGAAGGCGACGCGACCGCAGGGAGCGCCCTTGAGGCCGGGCCGTGGAGGCACGACCCTGGCAAAAGAAGCGGGCGGCCCCAACGGTGACCTTTCAGGTTGGCGTCAGGGCCGCTCCCTCAGTCGCGAGGGAAGTCCGTCGTCTTGAGGGTGAGGCCGAGAGGGGTCTGGGTCAGGTCGACGTCCGTGCCGAAGGTGACCGTCGTTTCGGTGGTGTAGTCGCCGTCTTTCGGGTCCGTGTAGACGTGGCACTTGCCCTGGTAGGGGTCGGCGATGAGGTAGACGGGGACCTCGGCTTCGGCGTACGCGGTCCTCTTGGGGCCGTAGTCGTTCGGGGCCGTGCCCCGGGAGATGACCTCGGCGATGAACTCGACGTCGTCGTTGCGCCACTGGCCCGCGCTGTCCTTCGTGGCGCCCTCGCGGAGCTTGGCCACGTCGGGGCAGAAGCCGTTCCCGGGGCCGGGGAAGTCGATGCGGACGTCGGAGAAGATCAGGGCGTCCATCCCGAACCTGTCTTCGATGGCCCGCACGATCCGGCGGATGATCTGCCAGTGGATGTCCCGCTGCGGAGTCATATAGACGTTGCCCTCGACAATCTCGACCCTGAATCCGTCGGGGACGGGCATCCGCTCAAGTCGCTCGAACCACTCGTCCAAGCTCAACTGGTCGACCTCGGCCATGGCGATCCTGTCGTCTACGAGGGTCATCGTGGCGCTCCTCCCCGGCTTCGCCCCGGCAAGCGCAGCCGCGCGGTACAACGATACGCACGGTGACCGGGTCACGGCGATGTCCGGTCAGGTGTGCGCGTACTCCTCCCCGATGCCCCACCCCTGGGCCAGCGCGTCCGCGAAGGCGCCCGCGATGCGGTGCTCGCCGCTGGCGTTGGGATGCGTGCCGTCGTAGGTGTCGGCGTGGATGTCGTACGTGTCCGGGAGGGCGGCCAGCAGGAGGGGTGAGCGGGGTTCGTCCAGGTCGGCGGTCGCTTTCGCCAGGAGGTCGTTGAAGGACATCACCTGGTCGGCGAAGGCCGCGTCGGAGGCGGCGCGGATGTTCGCGATCACCGGGAGGATCACCATCCGCACGCGCGGGTTGGCCCCCCGCGCCTCCGTCACGAAGGACCGGACGTTCTCCGCCGTCTGCTCGGCGTTGGTGTAGAAGCCCAGGTCGATCAGGCCGAGGGAGACGAGGAGGACGTCCGCGCGGCCCTCGCGTACCGCCTCCGCGATCAGCGGGGCCATGTGCAGCCAGCCCTCGCCCCAGCCCGCGAGGTGGGCGCGCGGGAAGTCCGGGTCGGCGTAGGCGTGGGACGTGGGGGCGTCGGCCGACTTGTCGTAGAGGGTCTCCCGGGGGCCGACGAAGGTGAACGGGCCGCCGTACGTACGGCACAGGTGCTGCCACAGTCGGTAACGCCAGGTGTGCTCGCCCGCGCTGCCGATGGTCATGGAGTCGCCTACCGGCATGAACCTGAGCATTCGCTCATGATGGACGATCGCGGGGGCGGGCGGGGCGTGAGGTCCACCACCCTCCGTCAACCGCCGCCCGGGATGGCAGGCTTGGGCCATGCGCCGATCCTTCGTTCGTCTGCTGAGGGCCGTCCTGCTCGCCCTCCTCGCCTGTGTGGTCGCCGTGCCGTCCGCCGCCGCCGACGGCGACGACGGCTTCACCATCAAGGATGCGCGCATCACCGAGTCCAGCGGGCTCGCCGCCTCCCACCAGCACCCCGGCATCTACTGGACCCACAACGACAGCGACGACGGCGCCTACCTGTACGCCGTGGACAGTGCCACCGGGGAGACCGTCGCCACGCTCACCCTCACGGGGGTCGGTGAGCCGCGTGACGTCGAGGCCATCTCCATCGGCCCTGACAATCAGATCTTCGTCGGGGACATCGGGGACAACCTGGGGGGCACCTGGGACCACGTCTGGATCTATCAGCTTCCCGAGCCCAAGGAGCTGAAGGACCAGACCGTCAAGGCCACGCAGTACGTCGTCACGTACTCCGACGGGGCCCGCGACGCCGAGTCGCTCGTCGTGCACCCGAAGACCGGGCGCGTCTACATCGTCGACAAGAACACCGAGGGCGGGCACCTGTACGAGGGGCCCGCGGAGTTGTCCCCGTCCGGGACGAACGTGTTCGAGCCCGTCGCCGATCTGCCCGACCTTGAGGCCACCGACGCGGCCCTCTCCCCGGACGGGGAGGTCCTCGTCGTACGGAGTTACTTCGGGTCGGTCGCCTATGACTGGAACGGCGGGAAGCCGAGGAAGACCGGGCGCGTCGGGGTGCCCTTCCTCGGGCAGGGGGAGTCCGTCACCTTCACCGCGGACGGGAAGAAGCTGATGTACGGCGCTGAGGGCGCCGACAGCCGGGTGGAGCCCGAGGACGCGCCCGGGGGTGGGTCCTCGTCCTCCGGCGCCTCCGAGCGCGGCGGCGCGTCCACGTCCGCCGACGAGGGTGAGGGGGGCGGTGAGCGCGGGCTGAAGGTCGGTGCCGTCGCCGTGGCGGCGTTGCTGCTCGTGTGGGCCGGGCTGCGGCGGGCTACTCGGTCGCGCGGCGCCTGACCGTGACCTCCAGGCCGTCCAGGATGCGCTGGAGGCCGAACTCGAAGTGGTCGAAGCCGGGCGCCCAGGTGTTCTCGTCGAGCCCGGCGAGCAGCGGGTAGCGGCCGGACGCCATGACCTTCTCCAGGACCGGCCACTGCGCCGTGAAGAACTCCACGTTGGTCATGCCCGTCGTGCGCTCGGCCTCCTCCGTGTAGACCTCGGTGCGCGCGGCGCCGACCACGTACGCGTCGATCATGATGATCGCGGAGACCAGTTCGCGGTCGGTCAGGCCCATGGGCTTGATGCGGGAGAGCATCTTCTCCATGCCGTCCAGGGCGCTCGGGCCGAGGATCGGGCGGGACTGGTTGACCCTGAGCAGCCAGGGGTGGCGGCGGTAGAGGGCGAGGGTGGCGCGGCCGAGGGCCTGGAGCGCTGAGCGCCAGCCGCCGTCGCCCAGGTCGGCGGGGTTCTCGGAGGGGCGCTGGACGCGGTCCAGCATGAGGTCGAGCAGCTCGCCCTTGCCGGGGACGTAGCGGTAGAGGGACATCGTGCCGGTGCCCAGCTCGGTGGCGATACGGCGCATGGAGACCGCGTCCAGGCCGTCGCGGTCGGCGACCCCGATGGCCGTCTCCACGATCCGCTCCAGCGTCAGGCCGGGCTTGGGGCCGCGGCTGGGGCGTTTGCCGGTGTCCCACAACAGTTCCAGCGTGCGGCCGATGTCTCCGCTGCCGCTGGTGTCGTCCGTGCTGCTCGCCATGGGGGCAGTTTAGTTCCGGCGGAAAAACCGAGTACGGTGTACGCGTTATCGGGTACGGTGTACTCAGTTGGAGAGATGGAAGCAGAGGAGAGGGAAGGGGAGGGGGAGATATGGCGGTCGATGGGAGTGGCGGTAGCAGTAGCAGTGGTAGCGGCTCGTACGCCGTCCTCGCCGAAGGGCTGCAGAAGCGGTACGGCGACAAGCGCGCGCTCGACGGGTTCGACCTCGCGGTGCGCGAGGGCACGGTGCACGGGCTGCTCGGGCCCAACGGCGCCGGGAAGACCACCGCCGTCCGCATCCTGTCCACGCTGGTCCGGCTGGACGGCGGGCAGGCGCGCGTGGCGGGGCTCGACGTGGCGCGGCAGGCGCGGGAGGTGCGCGCCCGGATCGGCCTGACCGGGCAGTACGCGGCGGTGGACGAGGTGCTCACCGGTCGGCAGAACCTGGAGATGTTCGGTCGGCTGTTCCACCTGGGCGGCAGGCGGGCCAGGCAGCGGGCCGTGGAGCTGCTGGAGCAGTTCGACCTGACCGACGCCGCCGACCGGGGCGTGGGCAAGTACAGCGGCGGTATGCGGCGGCGGCTCGACCTCGCCGCGTCGATGATCCTCGCCCCGGCGGTGCTCTTCCTCGACGAGCCGACGACCGGGCTCGATCCGCGCAGCCGCGGTGAGGTGTGGGAGTCCGTGCGGGCGCTGGTAGCGGGCGGTACGACGGTGCTGCTGACCACGCAGTACCTGGACGAGGCGGACAAGCTCGCCTCCCACATCACCGTCATCGACCAGGGGCGCGCCATAGCCGACGACACCCCGGACGGGCTGAAGGACAGGGTCGGCGGTGACCGGATCGAGGTCGTCGTCGCCGAGCGCGCCGACATCGCGCGGGCGGTGAAGGTCGTCGCCCGCGTCTCCGACGGCGAGCCGGAGTCCGATGACGCCGAGCTGCGCGTGCACGCCGCCGTCAGCGACCGGGTGGGCGCCCTCACCGAGGTGGCCCGCGCCCTTCAGGACGAGGGCGTCCGGGTCGAGGACATCGGGTTGCGCAGGCCCAGCCTCGACGACGTCTTCCTGCGTCTCACCGGGCATCGCACGGAGCGGCAGGAGCAGGAGGCGGTCGCCGTATGACCACCGTTGACCTCAAGGACACGGCCGCCCGTGGGCGGGCCTACTGGGTGCTCGCCGACTGCTGGAACATCGTCCGGCGCGGGCTCACCCACTACCAGCGCCAGCCCGTCAACATCGCCTGGCAGCTCGGCTTCCCGATCCTCTCCGTGCTGCTGTACGGCTATGTCTTCGGCAGCGCCATGCAGGTGCCGGGCGGCGGGGACTACAAGGACTTCCTGATGCCGGGCATGTTCGTGATGACCATGGCGTTCGGGTTCATCAACACCGCGACCGTCGTCGTGTACGACGCCACGAAGGGCGTCATCGACCGGTTCCGGTCGATGCCCATGGCGTCGTCCGCGGTGGTCGCCGGGCGTGGGGTGACCGATCTGCTGGTGGCCTGTGCCGAGCTGGGGATCATGATGGTGACCGCGTTCGCCATGGGGTGGCGGCCGGACGGGGGCTGGGAGTTCCTCGCCGCGTTCGGGCTGCTGCTGTGGCTGCGGTTCGCGCTGATCTGGATCGGGGTGTGGCTGGGGCTCATCGTGCCCAACCCGGAGGCCGCGGGCGGGCTGTTCGCCGTCGCCTTCCCGCTGACGATGATCTCCAGCATCTTCGTCGCGCCGCAGCTCATGCCGGACTGGCTGGGCTGGGTCGCCGCCTGGAACCCGATATCCTCCACGGCCGCCGCGACCCGCGAGCTGTTCGGCACGCCGGTCGGCGGCGGGGACTCCTGGGTCGAGCAGCACGCGCTGCTGATGGCGGGCGTGTGGCCGGTGGTGCTGACGGCGGTGTTCCTGCCACTGGCGGTACGGCGGTTCCAGCGGCTCAGCCGTTGAGCGGTGGGGGCGCCGAGTCGCGCTGAGTCGTTGAGCCTCCCGGTGCTCCGCCGGTCTACCGTGGCGGACATGCCTCTCGCGACTCGCTTCCCGCTCGGGCACGGACTGCGGGCCTCACTGCGGAACAACGGCCAGGCGTACGGGTTCTCCGTGTCGATCACCACCGCCGGTGCCCTGCTCAGCGTCGAGGCCGAGCCGTCCGGTGCGCTGCCCGTCGTCTGGTTCGCGCTGGCCGCCGCCCTCGCGTTCAGCGTGCTGGAGGCGCTGGCGACGCGGGGGTTCCGCAGGCCGCTGGAGCCGGAGCCCAGCACGGTGACGGCCCTCGGTGTCTCGTTCGGGCTGTTCTCGGTGGGGGTGTCGGTGGGCGCGGCGTGGCTGGTCGCCCACTTTGTCGGCGGGACCGTCGCCTGGCCCCTGACCGCCTTCCTGGTCAGCCTGGGCTATCCGACCGTCGCCGGGCTGGAACTCGCCGTCGCCCAGCGGGCGCAGGAGGCCACCCAGCGAGCGGAGGGGGAAGGGGAGGCTGATGAGGAGGGGGCGGGGGAGGGGGAGACGTGACGCGGGGCGCCCGGAATGGCTCCGGGCGCCCCACCGTCGTACGGACCGTCGTACGGACGATCCGCGTTACAGGTTCTCGATCACGTAGTCGACGCACTTGGTCAGGGCCTCGATGTCCGCTGGGTCGATCGCCGGGAACATCGCGACGCGGAGCTGGTTGCGGCCGAGCTTGCGGTACGGCTCGGTGTCGACGATGCCGTTGGCGCGCAGCACCTTGGCGACCGCCGCCGCGTCGATCTCGTCGGTGAAGTCGATCGTGCCGATCACGGCGGAGCGCTTCGCCGGGTCCGCGACGAACGGGTTGGCGTACTTGACGTCCTCGGCCCAGCCGTACAGGGTGCGCGCGGAGGTCGCGGTGCGGCGGACGGACCAGTCCAGGCCGCCCTGGCCGTTGAGCCACTCCAACTGCTCGTTGAGGAGGAACAGGGTGGCGAGGGCGGGGGTGTTGTACGTCTGGTTCTTGCGGGAGTTGTCGATCGCCGTCGGCAGGCTGAAGAACTCCGGGACGTGGCGGCCGGAGGCGTGGACGCGCTCGGCGCGCTCGATCGCGGCCGGGGAGAACACGCCGATCCACAGGCCGCCGTCGGAGGCGAAGGACTTCTGCGGGGCGAAGTAGTAGACGTCCGTCTCGGCGATGTCGACGGGCAGGCCACCCGCGCCGGAGGTGGCGTCGACCAGGACCAGGGCGCCCTCGTCGGCGCCCGCGACACGCTGGATCGGCATCGCGACGCCGGTGGAGGTCTCGTTGTGGGTGAAGGCGTAGACGTCGACGCCCGCCTCGGCCTCGGCCTGCGGGTGGGTGCCCGGGTCGGCGGAGATCACGGTGGGCTCGGCCAGCCAGGGCGCCAGCTTGGCGGCCTTGGCGAACTTGGAGGAGAACTCGCCGAAGCTGAGGTGCTGCGACTTGTTCTCGATCAGGCCGTGCGTCGCGATGTCCCAGAACGCGGTGGAGCCGCCGTTGCCGAGGACGACCTCGTAGCCCTCGGGGAGCTGGAACAGTTCGCTGATGCCTTCGCGCACCTTGCCGACCAGGTTCTTCACCGGGGCCTGGCGGTGGGAGGTGCCCATGAGGGACGTGCCGGTGGCCGCCAGTGCGGCCAACGCCTCCGTCCGCACCTTGGAGGGACCCGCGCCGAAACGACCGTCCGCGGGCTTGATGTCAGAGGGGATCTGGATCTCAGCCACGGTCCGGAGCCTATCCGCTACGGGAAACCCGGGTGCAACTTCGTCCGGCCGCTGAGACAAGGCTGAGACCAGGTGAGGGGCCGTGAGAGGGAGGGGGTGGGGCACTCCGCCCCACCCCTTCCGCTCAGGGTGTTCAGGCGCCGGGCCTCAGCCGAGCTTCACCGGCAGTTCGAACAGGTCGTTCTGCGTCACCACCGGCTTGTTGCGCAGCTCCGACGCCGGGACCGCCAGGTCCAGGCCCGGGAAGCGGGCGTACAGGGCCGGGAGCGCGACGCCCGCCTCCAGGCGGGAGAGGGCCGCGCCGGGGCAGACGTGGGGGCCGTGGCCGAAGGAGATGTGCCGGTTGGCCGTCTCCCGGGTGATGTCGAACTCCCCGGCGCTCGGGCCGTGCGCCCGCTCGTCGCGGCCGATCGCGGCGTACGACACGATCAGCGCGTCGCCCTTCGGCAGCACCTTGTCGCCGACCGGGACGTCCTCGGTGGCGAAGCGGATCAGGACGTGCGAGGTGGGCGTGGACCAGCGCAGGGTCTCCTCGACCACCGCCGACCAGTCCGCCTTGCCGGTCAGCACCAGTTCGCGCTGGTCGGGGTGGGTGGAGAGGTTGACGACCGCGTTGACGATGAGGGAGATCGTCGTCTCGTGGCCCGCGGCGACCATCAGCTGGAGGGTGGAGACGATCTCCTGGTCGGTGAGGCGGTCGCCGTTCTCCGAGGCCGCGATCAGGGCGGAGGTCAGGTCGTCGCCGGGGTTCTCGCGCTTCTCCGCGACCGTGTCCGCCATGATCCCGGCCAGCTCGGTGAGGGTCGCGATGACCTCCTCCGGCGGGGTCTGGGTGGAGAAGAACTTCTCGAACAGCTCCTTCAGGCGCGGCAGCCGGTCCTCCGCAAGACCCATCAGGTCGGCGATGACGTACATCGGCAGCGGGTACGCGAACTCCGCCTTCAGGTCGACCGGGCCGCCGTCCTCGGCGGCTGCCGCCACCCGGTCGAGCAGGCCGTCCGTCAGCTCCGTGATCCGCTCCCGCATCCGCTCCACCCGGCGCGGGGTGAGCGCCTGGGCGACCAGGGTGCGCAGACGGCGGTGGTCGGCGCCGTCCACGGTCAGCATGGAGCGGCCCGGGTTGGCCAGCCCGATCAGCGGCCAGTCGGGGGCGATCTCGCCGCGCTGCCAGGCCGTCCACACGTTGATGTCCTTGACCACGCGCGGGTCGGTGAGCAGCTTCTTCGCCTCGGCGTGGTGGGTGACGGCCCACACCGGGACGTCACCGGGCAGCATCACGGCGGCCAGCGGCCCGGCCGCCCGCAGCGCCGCGCTCTCGCCGTCCAGGTCGGAGACGAAGGGGTCGAGGTGGATACGGGTCTGTCCGGTGCCGGTCGTCGGCGTGTCCGTACCAGCCGTCATCTCTGCGTGCCTCCAAGGGCGGGGGTGGGTGTGAAGGTCACCGGGAGTTCGGTCAGACCGCGCAGCCACGGTGAGGGGCGGCGGGTCAGCTTGTCGGCGGGCACCGCGAGGTCGATGTCCGGGAGTCGGTCGAGCAGCACCTCGATGCCGGTCCTGGCGATCACCTCGGCGATCTCCTGCGCCGGGAAGGGGCAGCGGTGCTCCCCGTGCCCGAAGGAGAAGTGCGCGTTGTTGCCGCCGGTCAGCGCGGAGCCGTCGGTGCGCACCTGCGGGTCGGAGTTGGCGCCCTGGAGGCCGAGCAGCACCAGGTCGCCCGCGCGCAGCCGCCGTCCGCCGAGCTGGGTGTCGCGGGACACCCAGCGCCCGGCGATGTTCTGGCTGGGGGTGTCCTCCCAGAGGACCTCGTTCATGGCCTCCGCGACGCTGTTGCGGCCCCCGAACAGGGAGGCGGCGAACCGGCCGTCGGTGAGCATCAGGTGCAGGGAGTTGCCGATCCAGTCGGCGGTCGGCTGGTGGCCCGCCGCCGTCATCACCATCAGGTCCTGGCAGATCTCCTCGGCGGTGAACCCGGACGGGTCCGCGATCATCCGCGACACCACGTCCTCGGCCGGTTCCCGCTGCCGGGCGGCGACCAGTTCCGTCATCGACGTGAACAGGTGCGTCTGCCCGGCGATCGCCCTCTCCCGGCCGTCGATCATGTCGTTGAGGGCGGTGACCAGGCCGGGCCCCGCCTCGTCGGGGAAGCCGAACAGCCGGGCCAGCACCCGCACCGGCAGCAGCATCGCGTACTCGCCGATGATGTCCGCGCTGCCCTGCGGGCAGATGCCGTCGATCAGCTCGTCCGCGAACTTCTCGGCGTAACCGCGCAGTTCGTACGGGTCGATGGCGTCCAGCGCGTTGCCGAGCATCGCGGCGCGCTCGCGGTGGCGTTCGCCGACGGTGTAGAGGATCGACGGCTGCTTGTGGCCGATCATCGGCAGCAGCGGCCAGTCGTCGGGGATGTTCTCCCACTGGTTCCACAGCTCGGAGTCGCGGCTGAACAGCACCGGGTCGCCGGTGACCTGGTGCAGCTCGCGGTAGCCGAGCACCAGCCAGGCCGGTACGTCGCCGTCGAGCAGCACCGGCACCACGCTGCCGTGCTCGCGCCGCATCTCCCGGTACACGCGGGCCGGTTCGCCCTGGAGCGCCGGGCCGCTCAGATGGACGGGGGTGGGGGCGGTCACACCAGCTCCTGACGGGGGGCTCGGGAGGGGTCGGCGTACCGGGCCTGGATGTGTTCCACCAGCGTGATCAGCACCAGCTTGCTGGAGGCCCGGGAGCGCGCGTCACAGCGCACCAGCGGTACGTCGGGGTCGAGGTCGAGGGCCTCGCGGACCTGCTCGGGCGGGAAGCCGGGGCCGCCGAAGTCGTTGCAGGCGACGATGAACGGCGTGCCGTGCTTCTCCAGCCGGTCGATGGCGTACCAGGAGTCGTCGATGCGCCGGGTGTCGACGAGGACGACCGCGCCGAGGGTGCCGGAGAACAGCCGGTCCCAGAGGAACCAGAAGCGTTCCTGACCGGGCGCGCCGAACAGGTACAGCACGTTGCGGGCGTCGAGCGTGATGCGGCCGAAGTCGAAGGCGACGGTGGTGGCGGTCTTGCCGCGCACCTCGCTGATGTCGTCGACCGACTCACCGGCCTGCGTCATCGTCTCCTCCGTGTTGAGGGGACGGATCTCGCTGACCGAGCGGACCATCGTCGTCTTGCCGACGCCGAAGCCGCCCACGACCACGATCTTGAGGCCGTTGTCGGCCGAGGCGCCCAGCGGCGCGCGCGTCGCGGACGCCGGGCGCGTCTCAGCGGGCGTGCGCGGGTCAGAGGTTGCGGAGTCCAACGAGCACCTGCTCCAGGATGTCGGGGTCGGGTACGGCTGCCGTACGCGGGTGCCGGGCGCTGACCCGGCCCCCCGCTTGGAGGTCGGCCAGCAGGATGCGGGTGATGCTCACCGGCAGTTTCAGCTCGGCCGCGATCTCCACGACCGCCGTGGGGCGTTCGGTCATGCGCAGGATCGCCGCGTGCTCGGACTGCATACCGGGCACCGGATCGCACTCGGCGACCACCAGCGTCACCAGGTCGAAGGGGTTGCCGGGCCCGGACCGGGTCCGCCCGCCGGTGAGCGTGTAGAGCCGGTCCGGTGCGTCGTCCCTGCCGGGGCGGCTCATGAGCTGCGGGGCAGGGCGGTCAGGTGCTCGCCCAACTGCTCGACGAGTTCACTCATGTTGTGGCCTACGAGCCCGGGGTCGGCGTCCTCCGCGGTGACGACGGCGAGGTGGGCGCCGTCGCCCGCCTCCACGATGAACAGCACGCCGCCGTAGAACTCGGTCATCGCGGACCGCACGCCCCCGCTGCCGTCGCCGAACTCCACCGAAGCGCCGTGCGACAGCGACTGGATACCGGCGGCGATGGCGGCGAGCTGGTCGGCCTGGTCCGCGGACAGCTCCGGGGTGCGGCACAGCTTCAGTCCGTCGCGGGAGAGCACGAGTGCGTGCCGCGCGCCGGGCGTGCGCTCCAGCAGGCCCTCTATCAGCCAGGTGAGCTTTTCGTCGGCGGTCGTCGTGCCGGTCATGTGGTGGTGTCGCCTTCCGATACGGGGGTGGTCGGTACGGGGGCAGCGGGACCGGTGGGGGAGTCGCCGCTCTGGGCCTCCACCTTGCGAACGGCCTCGCGGAAGCTGCTGAAGCGGGCGGTACGGGCCCGGGTCTCCTCGGCGGTGGGGGCGGGACGCGGGGTGGCGTCCCGGTCGCCCGACCCGCGGGACCGGGCCCGCTCGGCCTCGGCGAGCGTCCGGCCGCGGCGGCGCTTGGGGAGGGCGCGGGGGGCCGCCTCCGACGCCGGGTCGGGACCGTCGTGCGCGGTCTCGTGGGTGGGGGCGGGCTCGCGGTCGATGTCCCGGCGGAGGGTGAGGGTGGGGTCGGGGTCCAGGGCTATGCCCAGGTCCGGGGTGGGGGTGGGGGTTGTACGGGGGATGGTGGGGGTGGTGGCGCGTTCGCGGCGGGGGAGCTGGTGGGGGTCGGGGGCGGGGGTCGGGGCAGCCGGGGGTGCCGCCTTGGGTGCCTCCGTGGGTGTCTCCGTGGTCAGCTTCGGCTCGGGTGCCTTCGGTTCGGTCGCCTTCGGCTCCGGGACCGTGCTCCTGGGCGTCTCAGGCGTCTTGACGACCGCCTTGGACGGCGTCCCGTTGACCGCCTTCGGCGCCGTCCCGCCCGCCGACTCCTCCGGCGCGAGGATGTCCTGCGGTACGAGCATCAGCACGCCGGTGCCGCCGCGGGCGGAGGGGCGGTAGGAGACCTTGAGGCCGTACCGCTGGGCCAGCTTGCCGACGACGGTGAGGCCGAGGCGGGTGCCGGTGAGGCCGCCGAGGTCGGCCGACTCGCCGGAGACGGCGCGTTCGGCGCGGCGGAGCTGGGCCTCGCCCATGACGAGCCCGCTGTCCTCGACGGAGATGATGACCCCGGCGGGGACCTCCTCGACGTACACGTGGACCTCGGCGGTCGGCGGCGAGAAGTTCGCGGCGTTGTCGAGGAGTTCGGCGAGGGCGTGCATGACGCCTTCGGCGGCGTGCCCGGCGACGGCGGTCTCGCTGGTGGAGTGCACCCGCACCCGCTGGTAGCCGCCGATCCGGCCCATGGCGCCGCGCAGGATGGACTCCATGCCGATGGGCCGGGCCCAGCGGCGGCCGGAGCGGGCGCCGGTGAGGACGGCGACGGAGTCGGCGAGGCGTCCGGCCTGGGCGGTGCGGTGGTCGAGGTGGAGCAGGTCGGCGAGGACCTCCTCGTCGGCGTGCCGCTCCTCCATGGCGCGCAGGTCGGCCAACATGCTCGTGGCCAGCGCCTGCATCCGTCCGGCGGCGTTGGCGGTGGCGGAGAGGGTGGCGGCCCGCGCGGTGGTGGCCTCGCGCAGCCGGGCGCTGAGGCGGGCGTTGTCGGCGACGAGCCGTTCGCGTTCCTCGGTGAGCTGCGCGGTGCGGGCCGCGCTCTCCTCGGTGAGGCGGGCGGTGCGGGTGGCGTACTCGTCGGTGAGGCGGGCGGTCTGCGCCGCGTGGTCCTCCGTGAGCTGGGCGGTCTGGGCGGCGTGCTCCTCGGTGAGCCGCGCGAGCTGGGCCGCGTGCTCCTCGGTGAGCCGGGCGGTCTCCGCGGTGTGCGCGCTGGTGAGGCGGTCGCGTTCGGCGGCGACGGCGTCGGCGAGCCGGGTGCGCTCCTGATCGAGTTCGGCGGTGAGCCGGGCGCGCTCGCGGGTCAGTTCGCCGGTGAGCCGGTCGTGCTGGCGCTGCGACTCCTCGGCCAGCCGGGCGCGTTCCTGGAGGAGGCGGCCGATGTCCTGGGTGACGGATTCCAGCCGCCGGTGGACGGCCCGCGCGGACTGCCTGGCGTACACGGCGACGGTGACGGCGGCGCACAGCGCCACGGCGGCCAGCGCCCCGACGACCGCCACGTACCCGTGCGCGGAGTCCGGCGCGAGGACGGCGGCGACGACGACGGCGAGCGCGGCGAGCGCCGCGGTGAGCAGCGGGACCGGGAGCAGGCCGCGCAGGGCGGGGCGGTCGCCGGGGAGCGTGGGGGAGGTCATCAGGTGGTGTCCTCGGTCGGGTCCGCGGGCTGTCACCGTTCGTCCTGGGTGGCCCTCGGGCGGTTCCTTGAAATGTCCGGTCTCATTCGGGCGGGAGCCGACACTCACGCGCAACTGGCGGACACTATAGGTGACTTGCTGATCAGCCTGGGGTGGTTCTCCGGAGGTTTTCGGGGCGCCCGGTCGGACTTCCGGGAAACCGGTTTCCCGCGGATCACCTGGAACCGGGGCGAATCGGAGCACGTGCGAGCCGCGGGGCCGCCCGTGCGGCGCGCCGTCCGCGGGGCATCCTGAGGGGATGACGGGCATGAGGGGCATGACGGGGCTGAGGGGCATGACGGGGCTGAGGGATCTCGAAGCCGACCTGCGGGCCGCCGTCCGGGGCGAGGTGGGGTTCGGCGTCACGGACCGGGCGCTGACCACCATGGACGCCTCCAACTACCGGCGCGTCCCGCTCGGGGTCGTGGCCCCGCGCGACGCCGACGACGTGGCCGCCGTACTGGAGGTGTGCCGGGCGCACGGGACGCCGGTCGTGCCGCGCGGCGGGGGGACGTCCATCGCGGGGCAGGCGACCGGGACGGGTGTGGTGCTGGACTTCACCCGGCACATGAACGGGCTGCTCGCCCTGGACCCGGAGGCGCGTACGGCGGTCGTCCAGCCCGGACTCGTCCTCGACCGCCTCCAGGAGGCCGCCGCCCCGCACGGGCTGCGCTTCGGCCCCGACCCGTCCACCCACGGCCGGTGCACCCTCGGCGGCATGATCGGCAACAACTCCTGCGGTTCCCACTCGGTGGCCTGGGGGACGACGGCGGACAGCGTGCGTGAGCTGTCGGTGCTCACCGCGCGGGGTCGGCGGCTGCGCCTCGGACGGCACTGGCGGGGTGCCCCTAAGGGCCTGCGGGAGCTGGTGGAGGGCGAGCTGGCGCGGCTGCGCACCGGCTTCCCGGACCTGCCCCGCCGTATCTCCGGCTACGCGCTGGACGCCCTGCTGCCCGAGCGCGGCGCGGACGTCGCCCGCTCCTTCTGCGGCTCCGAGGGCACCCTCGGCGTGCTCACGGAGGCCGTGGTGGCGCTGGTCGAGCCCCCACGCGCGCGTGCGCTCGCCGTCCTCGGCTACGGCGACGAAAGCGCGGCGGCGCAGGCGGCGGCGGGCCTGCTGCCGTACGGGCCGCTGACGGTGGAGGGCATGGCCCGTGACCTGGTGCCGGACGCGGCCGGGCTGCCGCGCGGCGGGGCGTGGCTGTTCGTGGAGACGGGCGGGGAGTCGGAGGCGGAGGCACGCGCGCGTGCGGAGGCGGTCGTGCGCGCCGCCGACGTGCTGGACGCGACGGTCGTCACCGACCCGGTGGGCCAGCGCGCCCTGTGGCGCGTGAGGGAGGACGCCAGCGGTACGGCGACGCGGCTGCCGGACGGTTCGGAGGCGTGGCCCGGCTGGGAGGATTGCGCGGTGCCGCCCGCCCGGCTCGGCGCCTACCTGCGTGACTTCCGCGCCCTGCTCGCCGCCCACGGCCTGCGCGGCACGCCGTACGGGCACTTCGGGGACGGCTGCGTGCACGTCCGCATCGACTTCGACCTGCTGACGGAGCCGGGGGTGGCCCGCTTCCGCCGGTTCTCCGAGGAACTGGCCGCGCTGGTCGTCTCCCACGGCGGCTCCCTCTCCGGTGAGCACGGCGACGGGCAGGCGCGGGCGGAACTCCTCCCCCGGATGTACGGCGCGGAGACGGTCGCCCTGTTCGAGCGCGCGAAGGCCGTCTGGGACCCCGACGACCTCCTCAACCCCGGGATGCTGGTCCGCCCGCACCGCCTCGACGAGAACCTGCGCTTCGCCCCGCTGCCCCGCGAGCCCGTCGACGTGACCTTCGGCTACCCGGCCGACGGTGGCGACTTCTCCGCCGCGGTCCGCCGCTGCGTGGGGGTCGCCAAGTGCCGTACGACGACGGCGACCGGGCCCGCCGTGATGTGCCCGTCCTTCCGTGTCACCGGCGAGGAGGCGCACTCCACGCGCGGGCGTGCCCGGCTGCTGCACGAGATGCTCGCGGGCGAGGTGGTGACCGACGGCTGGCGGTCCACGGAGGTACGGGACGCCCTCGACCTGTGCCTGTCCTGCAAGGGCTGCCGGTCGGACTGCCCGGTCGGCGTCGACATGGCCACGTACAAGGCGGAGTTCCTGCACCACCACTACGCCGGACACCGCCGCCCCGCCGCCCACTACGCGCTGGGCCGCCTGCCGGTGTGGCTCCGCTGGACCGCCCGCACGCACACCGCGCCACTGCTCAACGCGCTGGCACGGCTGGGACCGCTGGCGGCGCTGGGGAAGCGGCTGGCCGGGATCGCGCCGGAGCGGGGGATTCCGCGGGTGGCGGGGGAGACGTTCAGCGGGTGGTGGCGCCGGGGGCGTGGCGGGGGCGTGGGGCCCGCCGGGGAGGCAGGCGGTGTCGTGGGGTCTGCCGGGAAGGTGAGCGGCGAGGTGAGCGGCGGCGTGGGGTCTGCCGGGGTGGCGGCGGGCGGCGGGGCGTTGGTCGTGCTCTGGCCCGACACCTTCACCGAGCACCTCTCACCGCACGCCGGACGGGCCGCCGTACGCGTGCTGGAGGCGGCGGGGCTGCGGGTGGCGTTGCCGCCCACGGTGCGGCTGTCGGCGGTGGCGGACGGGGCGTCGAGGCTGCTCAACCCGCTGGCCGCCCTCCGCCGTACCCGCGTGTGCTGTGGCCTCACGTACGTCTCCACCGGCCAGCTCGACGAGGCCCGCGCGGTGCTGCGCCGCACGCTGGAGCTGATGGCGCCGGTGCTGGCGGCGGACGTACCGGTCGTGGTCCTGGAGCCGAGCTGCGCGGCGGCCCTCCGCGCCGACCTGCCGGAGCTGCTGGGCGACGACCCGCGCGCGGCGGCGCTGGCGGCGCGGGTGGTGACGTTCGCGGAGGCGCTGGAGCGGTACGCGCCCGACTGGCGGCCACCGCGCCTCGACCGTCCCGTCGTCGGGCAGACCCACTGCCACCAGCACGCGGTCCTCGGCGACGCGGCCGACCGCCGACTGCGCGCCGCGGCCGGGCTGACCGGGGAGCTGAGCGGCGGCTGCTGCGGCCTGGCGGGCAACTTCGGCTTCGAGCGGGGGCACTTCGAGGTGTCGCGGGCCTGCGCGGAGGAGCGGTTGCTGCCCGCGGTGCGCGAGGCACCGGGGGAGGCGGTGGTCCTGGCGGACGGCTACTCGTGCCGGACGCAGCTGGAGCAGTTGGCCGGGGTGCGGGGGAGGCACCTGGCGGAGGTGCTGGCGGACCACCTCTGAGCCCTCTGAGCGGGGTTCAGACGGTGGTCTCCCCGCGCACCAGCGGACGGCACACGGGCTGGATGTCGGCGGGCAGCTCGTCCGGGTGGCACCAGCGGGCCTCCAGGATCTCGCCGGGGTCGAGGCGCAGCTCGCCGCCGAGCAGCTCGGCCTCGTACGCCACCTCAAGGCGGGTGCGCAGGCCGCTGTTCAGCATGATCAGGCGGCCCGCCGCGATGTCGAGGTCGGTCTCCTCCTTGACCTCGCGGACCAGGCTCTGCCGGAAGTCCTCGTTCTTGTGCGCGAACCCGCTGGGCAGCCCCCACTGCCGCCCCGGCGGCCACATCCGGTGCCGGAGCAGCAGCACCCGTCCCTCGCCGTCGCGCACGACCCCGGTCACGCCGACCACGAACTTGGCGTTCAGGCACCAGACGAGACGGTGCTGTACGGGGCGCAGGGCGCGCCAGAGCACGGGCAGGAGCCGTCGCACAGGACCTCCGGGTCGGGGGAGTGAGGGGACGGACGACGGTACCGGGTGGCGGGGGGCCGTCCACGCACCGGTAACCCGTTGACAGCCGCACACCGTACGCCGGACAGTTGCGTGGGGCGCTTACGCGCCTGACCGAGTCCACTCCGGTGGCCTGGTGAGTACAGTGAAGTGAACGACCTGCCCGCACTCGACTCGGAGTCGCCGTGACCACGCCCAGCGCCCTGCCCGGCCCCTCGACCTCCGCCGTCCCGGCCCCCGCCGGTCCCGCGTCGGACGGCGCCCCCGGCCGACGCGGCTCCCTGGGCCCGGTTGGCCTGGTGCTGGCGGGTGGCGTGTCCGTCCAGTTCGGCGGCGCGCTCGCGGTGAGCCTGATGCCGCGCGCCGGGGCGCTCGGCGTGGTGGCGCTGCGGCTGCTGGTCGCGGCGATCGTGCTGCTGGTGGTGTGCCGACCGCGGCTGCGCGGGCACTCCCGCACCGACTGGAACACGGTCGTCCTCTTCGGCCTCGCCATGGGCGCGATGAACGGCCTCTTCTACCAGGCGGTCGCCCGCATCCCGCTGGGCCCGGCGGTCACGCTGGAGGTCCTCGGCCCGCTCGCCCTGTCCGTCCTCGCCTCCCGCCGCGCGATCAACATCCTGTGGGCCGCGCTCGCCCTCGCGGGGGTGTTCCTGCTCGGGGGCGGCGTGGGCGACCTCGACCCGGTCGGCGCGGCGTTCGCGCTGGGCGCGGGCGCGATGTGGGCGGCGTACATCATCTTCAGCGCCCGCACCGGTCGCCGCTTCCCCCAGGCCGACGGCCTCGCCCTCGCCATGGCGATAGCGGCGGTGTGCTTCCTGCCGCTGGGCATCGCCGAGTCCGGTACGAAGCTCATCGACCCGGTGACCTTCGGCCTGGGCGCGGCGGTCGCCGTCCTCTCCTCCGTCCTGCCCTACACCCTCGAACTCCTGGCCCTCCGCCACCTCCCCGCCTCCACCTTCGCCATCCTGATGAGCCTGGAACCCGCCCTCGCCGCCACAGCGGGCTTCCTCATCCTCAACCAGACCCTCTCCGCCACGGAGGCCGCCGCCATCGCCCTGGTCATCGCGGCGAGCATGGGGGCGGTTCGGACGCAGGTGGGGCGGGGGCGGGTGAAGGAGAAGGAGTGAGAGACCGGCGGCCGACGGTTCACTCGGCCCCGCCGTTCAGCGCCTCACCTGGACCTGAGCGCCCAGCGCCCCCACACCAACCCCACCCCCGCCACCACATACGGCAGCGAGAGCACCGCGAACGCCGCCCCGTGTGACGCGCCCGTCGTCAGCGTCGCGTACGACGCGAAGACGGCGATCGTCACCGCCTCCGTCGCCACGCCCGCCAGGGAGGTCACCGTCGCGCGGGCCGGGCCCGTGATCGTGTGCTGGAGGCGGGCGTCGGCCAGGATGGTGGCCAACTGGAAGCCGCCGAAGGCGAGGCCGACCAGGGCGACGCCCGCGGGCGTGCCCGACCCGGCGCCCAGCGCCATCGCCACGCCGGACCCGGCCAGCAGGAACCCGAGCCGCACGGCGCCCAGTCGTGCCGCGCGGCCCGCGAGGAGGCCGCCGACCGTCGCGCCGACGTAGATCACCAGCAGCAGCCACGGCACGGCCAGATCCGGCACCCCCGTCTCCCGCACCAGCAGCGGCGTGTACTCGTCCAGCGCGCCCCAGACGCCGGTGACGACGGGCACCAGCAGCAGGGCGGCCAGGACGGCGCGGCTGCCGCGCACCTCCTTGACGCCGTCCCGCAGGGACGCCGACCAGCTCTCCGGCACCGAGTCGGGCGCCGGGTCCCCGCGGTGCTCCGGCAGCCGCCACGCCGCCACCGCCGTCAGCAGGCACCCGGCGACGCTCGCCGCGCCCACGGCGCCGTACCCGCCGGACGCGAAGACGGGCCCCGCCACCGCCATCGCCGTCACGACGCCGAGCAGGCCCAGGGAGTGCACGCGCCCCATCACGTGGGCGTAGCGGTCGGACGCGCCGACGCGGTCCAGCTCCTCGTAGACCAGCGCCTCCAGGGCGCCCGAACCGAGCGCGCCCTTGATGCCCCAGAGGACGAAACCGGCGGCGAAGGCCAGGTAGGAGGGGGTGAGGACCCACAGGGCGTAGCCCACGGCCGTGATCAGCGGGCCCAGCCAGAGCAGCAGCCGCCGCGACACGGCGTCGGCCCAGGCGCCGGACGGCACCTCCACGACGACGGACGTCAGCGACCACAGGGCGAACAGGGAGGAGATCTGCCAGCCGGACATGCCGCTGTCCGCGAACAGCAGCGCGTACACGGGGTAGAGCAGGACGAGTTCGTCCAGGTACGCGTAGCAGTACAGGGGGCGCGTCAGCCGCCGTACGGCGCGGGCGTCGCCCACCCGCGCGGGTGAAGGTGAAATGGTCATGGGCCTTCCCACAGGGTCGTCGCTTCGGATGCCGGGGAGACGGCTCCGGAGGCGGCCCTCGGGAGGCGGGCTCTACAGATCAATGTCGCCAGGTCATGCCCTGAGGGTAGGCGGGAGCACCGGTCACCCGCACCCTGTTTCCGACGGTAACCAATTCATGCAAGCACGCTTGATTGTTTCCTTCCCCGCTGCCATGCTCCCCCTCACGCCGCCGTGCCCGAGGGGAGCCAGCCGTGTCCGATCCCACGCCCGTGATCGACGACCTGCGCCGGGAGAGTGAGCAACTCGACTCGCTCGTCGCGGAGTTGGGTGAGAAGGAGTGGCGGCTCGACACGCCCGCGCCGGGCTGGACGGTGGCGCACCAGATCGCCCACCTCGCCTGGACCGACCGCGCCGCGCTCCTCGCGGTGACCGACGCTGACGGCTTCCAGGCCATGGTCGAGCAGGCCCTCGCCGCACCGGACACCTTCGTCGACCAGGGCGCCGAGGACGGTGCCCGGACCCGGCCCGCCGACCTCCTCAGGTCGTGGCGGGAGAGCCGTACCGCCCTCGACCACGCCCTGCGCGCCGCCCCGCCGGGCGCCCGTTTCCCCTGGTACGGCCCTCCGATGTCCGCCGCCTCCATGGCCACCGCCCGGCTGATGGAGACCTGGGCGCACGGCCTCGACGTCGCCGACGCCCTCGGCGCGCCCGCCCCCGCCCCCACCGACCGGCTGCGCCACATCGCCCGGCTCGGCGTCCGCACCCGGGACTTCGCGCACACCGTGCACGGGCTCACCCCGCCCGCCGAGCCGTTCCGCGTCGAACTCACCGGGCCGGAGGGGGACGTATGGGCGTACGGCCCCGAAGAGGCCGCCCAGCGCGTCACCGGGCCCGCGCTCGACTTCTGCCTGCTCGTCACCCAGCGCGCCCACCGCGCCGACCTCGCCCTGCGCGCCGAAGGGCCCGACGCCGACCGGTGGCTCGGCATCGCGCAGGCGTTCGCGGGCCCGCCCGGCGCCGGACGCGCGCCCAAGGGGGCCGGGCAGTGACCCTCCGCATCGGCAACGCCTCCGGCTTCTACGGCGACCGCTTCGACGCCGTGCGCGAGATGCTCACCGGGGGCGAGGTCGACGTCCTCACCGGCGACTATCTCGCCGAGCTGACCATGCTCATCCTCGGACGCGACCGGCTGAAGGACCCCTCCGCCGGGTACGCGCGTACCTTCCTGCGGCAGTTGGAGGAGTGCCTCGGGCTCGCCCACGAGCGCGGGGTGCGGATCGTCGCCAACGCGGGCGGGCTGAACCCGGCCGGGCTCGCCGACGCCGTACGGGAGCTGGCCGACCGGCTCGGCCTGCCGGTGCGGGTCGCGCACGTCGAGGGCGACGACCTCACCGGGG
The DNA here is from genome assembly GCF_042674625.1 of Streptomyces flavalbus. Classification (NCBI taxonomy): domain Bacteria; kingdom Bacillati; phylum Actinomycetota; class Actinomycetes; order Kitasatosporales; family Streptomycetaceae; genus Streptomyces; species Streptomyces flavalbus. The sequence goes on along the minus strand of NZ_JBHTEB010000001.1, from coordinate 3,613,799 downwards.
CGTACCCGGGGAGCCTCACCGCGCACGCCTACCTCGGCGGGTTCGGGATCGCCGCCTGCCTGGACGCGGGCGCCGACGTCGTCGTCACCGGGCGGGTGACGGACGCCGCGCTGGTCAGCGGACCGGCCGCCGCGCACTTCGGCTGGGCGCCGACGGAGTACGACCGGCTAGCGGGGGCCGTCGTCGCCGGGCACGTGCTGGAGTGCGGGACGCAGGCCACCGGCGGCAACTACGCCTTCTTCCAGGAAGTCGGCGGACGCGACCTCACGCGGCCCGGCTTCCCGCTCGCCGAGGTGCACGAGGACGGGTCGTGTGTCATCACCAAGCATCCGGGGACGGGTGGTCTCGTCGACGTGGGCACGGTCACCGCGCAGCTCCTGTACGAGACCGGGGGCGCCCGGTACGCGGGGCCCGACGTCACCGCACGCCTCGACACCGTCCGCGTCCGCCAGGACGGCCCCGACCGGGTGCGGATCGAGGGGGTTCGTGGGGAGGCCCCGCCGCCCACCCTCAAGGTCGGCCGCACCCGGCTCGGCGGCTTCCGCAACGAGGTCGTCTTCGTCCTCACCGGCCTCGGCATCGAGGACAAGGCCGCCCTGGTGCGGGAGCAGATGACACGGGCGCTGGCCACACGCCCGCCCGCCGAGGTCCGCTGGGAACTCGCCCGCACCGACCACCCCGACGCCGCCACCGAGGAGACCGCGAGCGCCCTGCTCCGGCTCGTCGTCCGCGACCCCGACCAGGAGGCCGTGGGACGCGCCCTCAGCGGCGCCGCGATCGAGCTGGCCCTCGCCAGCTACCCCGGCTTCCACGTCACCGCCCCGCCCGGCAAGGGCAGCCCGTACGGCGTCTTCGAGGCGTCGTACGTCGAGCGGGGCGCCGTGGAGCAGGTGGCGGTGCTGCCGGACGGGCGGCGGGTGCCGGTGCCGTCGGCGCCCGGCACGCGCGCCCTGGAGCCCGTGCCCGAACCAGCCCCACCGGCACCCCCACCCCAGGGACCCACCCGCCGCGCCCCCCTCGGCCACGTCGTCGGCGCCCGCAGCGGCGACAAGGGCGGGGACGCCAACGTCGGCGTGTGGGCGCGGTCGGAGGAGGCGTGGCGGTGGCTCGCCCACACCCTCACCGTCGACCGGTTCCGCGCACTCCTCCCGGAGACGGCGGACCTGACCGTCGTACGGCACACGCTGCCCAACCTCCGCGCCCTCAACTTCGTCGTCGAGGGCGTCCTCGGGGCGGGTGTCGCCGCCCAGCACCGTTTCGACCCGCAGGCCAAGGCGCTCGGCGAATGGCTGCGCTCCCGCCACCTGGACATCCCGGAGACCCTGCTGTGACGGTTCTTCCCACCTCCCTGGACACCACGGGCGCCGACTACGCCGCCCACCGCGAGGCCATGCTCGCCAAGCTCGCCGAACTCGACGCCGAGCACGCGAAGGCGCTGGCGGGCGGCGGCGAGAAGTACGTCACCCGGCACCGCGAGCGGGGCAAGCTGCTCGCGCGGGAACGCATCGAGCTGCTGCTCGACCCCGACACGCCCTTCCTTGAGCTGTCGCCGCTCGCCGGGTGGGGGAGCGAGTACACGGTCGGCGCCTCCCTGGTCACCGGGATCGGGGTGGTGGAAGGCGTGGAGTGCCTGATCACCGCGAACGACCCCACCGTGCGCGGCGGCGCGTCCAACCCGTGGAGCCTGAAGAAGGCGCTGCGCGCCAACGACATCGCGCTCGCCAACCGGCTGCCCTGCATCAGCCTGGTGGAGTCCGGCGGCGCCGACCTGCCCTCCCAGAAGGAGATCTTCATCCCCGGCGGGGCGATCTTCCGGGACATCACCCGGCTGTCGGCGGCCGGTATCCCGACCGTCGCCGTCGTCTTCGGCAACTCGACGGCGGGCGGCGCGTACATCCCCGGGATGAGCGACCACGTGATCATGGTCAAGGAGCGCGCGAAGGTGTTCCTGGGCGGGCCGCCGCTGGTGAAGATGGCCACCGGGGAGGAGAGCGACGACGAGTCGCTGGGCGGCGCGGAGATGCACGCGCGCGTGTCCGGTCTCGCGGACTACTTCGCCGTCGACGAACCCGACGCCCTCCGCCAGGCCCGCCGCGTCGTCGCCCGCCTCAACCACCGCAAGGCGTACCCGGACCCGGGACCGGCCGTCCCCCCGAAGTATGACGAGGACGAACTCCTCGGGATCGTCCCCGGTGACCTCAGGACTCCCTTCGACCCGCGCGAGGTCATCGCCCGGATCGTGGACGCCTCCGACTTCGACGAGTTCAAGCCGCTGTACGGGACGAGCCTGGTCACCGGCTGGGCGGAGCTGCACGGCTACCCCGTCGGCGTGCTCGCCAACGCCCAAGGGGTCCTCTTCAGCGCGGAGTCGCAGAAGGCCGCCCAGTTCATCCAGCTCGCCAACCAGCGCGACATCCCGCTGGTGTTCCTGCACAACACCACCGGCTACATGGTCGGCAAGGAGTACGAGCAGGGCGGCATCATCAAGCACGGCTCGATGATGATCAACGCGGTGAGCAACAGCCGCGTCCCGCACCTCTCCGTCCTCATGGGGGCGTCGTACGGCGCCGGGCACTACGGCATGTGCGGGCGCGCCTACGACCCGCGCTTCCTGTTCGCCTGGCCGAGCGCCAAGTCGGCCGTCATGGGCCCGCAGCAGCTCGCGGGCGTGCTGTCCATCGTCGCCCGGCAGTCGGCGGCGGCGAAGGGCCAGCCCTACGACGACGAGGCCGACGCCGCCCTGCGCGCCATGGTCGAGCAGCAGATCGAGTCCGAGTCGCTGCCGATGTTCCTGTCCGGGCGGCTGTACGACGACGGCGTCATCGACCCGCGCGACACCCGCACCGTCCTCGGCCTGTGCCTGTCCGCCGTGCACACCGCGCCCTACGAGGGCGTACGGGGCGGCTTCGGCGTCTTCCGGATGTGAGAGGGAACCCCGACGTGATCACTTCTCTGCTCGTCGCCAACCGGGGCGAGATCGCCTGCCGGGTCTTCCGCACCTGCCGTCAGTTGGGAATCCGGACGGTCGCCGTGCACTCCGACCCGGACGAGAACGCCCTCCACGCGCGCGTGGCCGACGCGACGGTACGGCTGCCGGGCGCCACGCCCGCCGACACCTACCTGCGCGGCGACCTCCTGGTGAAGGCCGCCCTCGCCGCCGGGGCCGACGCCGTGCACCCCGGCTACGGCTTCCTCTCCGAGAACGCCGACTTCGCGCGCGCGGTCCGGGACGCGGGACTGACCTGGATCGGCCCGCCCCCGGAGGCCATCGAGGCCATGGCTTCCAAGACCCGCGCCAAGGAACTCCTCGGCCTGACCCCGCTGGCCGAGGTCACCGAGTCCGACCTGCCCGTGCTGGTCAAGGCGGCGGCGGGCGGCGGCGGACGCGGAATGCGCGTCGTACGCCGCCTCACCGACCTCGACGCCGAGCTGACGGCCGCCCGCGCGGAGGCGCTGGCCGCGTTCGGGGACGACGAGGTGTTCGTCGAGCCGTACATCGAGGACGGCCGCCACGTCGAGGTGCAGATCCTCGCGGACGCCCACGGCACCGTGTGGGCGCTCGGCACCCGCGACTGCTCCCTCCAGCGCCGCCACCAGAAGGTCATCGAGGAGGCCCCCGCCCCCGGCCTCACCGACGCCCTCACGGCCGAGCTGTACGACACCGCCGTACGCGCCGCGCGCGCCGTCGACTACACCGGCGCCGGGACGGTCGAGTTCCTCGTCGCCGACGGCCGGGCGCACTTCCTGGAGATGAACACCCGCCTCCAGGTCGAACACCCCGTCACGGAGGCCGTCTTCGGCATCGACCTGGTGGCCGCCCAGATCCGCGTCGCGGAGGGCGAGCGACTCGAAGCCGACCCCCCACGCGCGCGTGGCCACGCCGTCGAGGCCCGCCTCTACGCCGAGGACCCCGCCCACGACTGGGCCCCGCAGACCGGCACCCTGCACCGCCTCGCCGTCCCGGACAGCGTCCGCCTGGACACCGGCTACACCGACGGCGACACCATCGGCGTCCACTACGACCCCCTGCTCGCCAAGGCCGTCGCCCACGCCCCCACCCGCGCGGAAGCCGTCCGCGCACTCGCCGACGCCCTCGACCGGGCCACGATCCACGGCCCCGTCACCAACCGCGACCTGCTCGTCCGCTCCCTGCGCCACAAGGAGTTCACGTCCGCCCACCTGGACACGGGCTTCTACGACCGCCACCTGGACGAGCTGACCTCCCCCGCCCCGGACCCGTACGCCCCCCTGGCCGCCGCCCTCGCCGACGCCCACGCCCGCTCCCGGTTCGGCGGCTGGCGCAACGTTCCTTCCCAGCCCCAGACCAAGCGCTACCGCATGGCGGGCGAGGACCACGAGGCCCGCTACAGCCCCACCCGCGCGGGCGGCTTCGAGACAGAGGCAGACGGGGTACGGGTGGTGCACGCGGACGGGGATCTGGTCGTCCTGGAGGTGGACGGCGTACGGCGCCGCTACGAGATCACACGCTACGGCGACCAGATCTACGCCAACTCCACCCACCTCACCGCCCTCCCCCGCTTCCCGGACCCGACGGCCCAACACGCCCCCGGCTCCCTCCTGGCCCCCATGCCGGGCACGGTGGTCCGCGTGGCGGAAGGGCTGGCGGCAGGCGCCCGGGTGGAGGCCGGACAGCCCCTGCTCTGGCTGGAGGCGATGAAGATGCAACACGAGATCAAGGCCCCAACCACTGGCACGCTCAGCGCCCTGAACGCCGTACCCGGTCAACAGGTCACGGTCGGCTCTCTCCTGGCGGTAGTCGAACTGACCTAGGGGCGCGGGGAACTGCGCGACCAGCCACCCACAAGCCCGCACCCGGAGGACAACAATGACCACCCTCATCGAATCCGAAGAGAACAAGGCACTCCGAGAAGCAGTCTCCGCCCTGGGTAAACGCCACGGCCGCACCCACAACCGAGAAGCCCTCTGGACCGAGGCGGGCAAACTCGGCTACCTCGGCGTCAACCTCCCGGAGGAGTACGGCGGCGGAGGCGGCGGCATCACCGAACTCTCCATCGTCCTCGAAGAGCTGGGCGCCGCGGGCTGCCCCCTGCTGATGCTCGTCGTCTCCCCGGCGATCTGCGGCACGGTGATCGCCCGCTTCGGCACGGACGCCCAGAAGCGGGAGTGGCTCCCCGCCCTCGCGGACGGCACCCGCACGATGGCGTTCGGCATCACCGAACCCGACGCGGGCTCCAACTCCCACCGCATCACCACCACCGCCCGCCGCGACGGCGCCGACTGGCTGCTCACCGGCCGCAAGGTCTTCGTCTCCGGCGTCGACATCGCGGACGCCACCCTCATCGTCGGCCGCACGGAGGACGCCCGCACCGGCAACCTCAAGCCCTGCCTGTTCATCGTCCCGAGGGACGCGCCCGGCTTCCAGCGCAGCAGGATCGACATGGAACTGCACGCCGAGGAGAAGCAGTTCGAGCTGGTCCTGGACGACGTACGACTGCCGCGGGAGGCGCTCGTCGGCGACGAGGACGCGGGGCTGCTCCAGCTCTTCGCCGGTCTCAACCCCGAGCGGATCATGACGGCGGCGTTCGCGATCGGCATGGGCCGGTACGCGCTCGCGCGGGCGGTCGAGTACGCCCGGGAGCGCACCGTGTGGAAGGCGCCCATCGGCGCCCACCAGGCCATCGCGCACCCCCTCGCCCAGGCGCACATCGACCTCGAACTGGCGCGGCTGATGATGCAGAAGGCGGCGCACCTGTACGACGCGGGCGACGACGTCGGCGCGGGGGAGGCCGCCAACATGGCGAAGTACGCGGCCGGGGAGGCGTGTGTGAAGGCGGTCGACCAGGCCGTGCACACCCTCGGCGGGAACGGCCTCACGCGCGAGTTCGGGCTCGCGTCGCTGATAACGGCCGCGCGCGTGTCTCGTATCGCGCCGGTGAGCCGGGAGATGATTCTCAACTACGTCTCCCACCAGACCCTGGGTCTGCCGAAGTCCTACTGAGGGCCCACTCCCGTATCCGCACAGCGTCGTGCGAGGAGGAACCGATGTTCCGCAGCGAGTACGCAGACGTCCCACCCGTAGAACTCCCCATCCACGAGGCCGTCCTCGGCCGCGCCGCCGAGTTCGGGTCGCTGCCCGCGCTCGTCGACGGCACCGACGGCACGACCCTCACCTACGAGCAGTTGGACCGCTTCCACCGGCGGGTCGCCGCCGCGCTGGCCGACGCGGGCGTGCGCAAGGGAGACGTACTGGCCCTGCACAGCCCGAACACGATCGCCTTCCCCACCGCCTTCTACGCGGCCACCCGCGCGGGCGCCTCGGTCACCACCGTGCACCCGCTCGCCACCGCCGAGGAGTTCGCCAAGCAGCTCCGCGACTCCGCCGCCCGCTGGATCGTCACCGTCTCCCCGCTCCTGGAGACCGCGCGGCGGGCCGCCGAACTCGCGGGCGGCGTGGAGGAGGTCTTCGTCTGCGACAGCGCGCCCGGCCACCGCTCCCTGATCGACATGCTGGGCTCCACCGCGCCCGAACCGCACGTCGACATCGACCCGGCCGAGGACGTCGCCGCGCTGCCGTACTCCTCGGGTACGACGGGCACCCCCAAGGGCGTGATGCTCACCCACCGGCAGATCGCCACCAACCTGGCGCAACTGGAGCCGGTGATGGGCACCAGCCCCGGCGAACGCGTCCTCGCCGTGCTGCCGTTCTTCCACATCTACGGGCTCACCGCCCTGATGAACGCGCCCCTGCGCAACGGCGCCACCGTCGTCGTCCTGCCCCGCTTCGACCTGGAGCAGTTCCTCGCCGCGATCCAGAACCACCGCATCACCGCCCTGTACGTCGCCCCGCCGATCGTGCTCGCCCTCGCCAAGCACCCGGCCGTCGCGCGGTACGACCTGTCGTCCCTGAAGTACGTCATCAGCGCCGCCGCCCCGCTGGACGCGAAGCTCGCCGCGGCCTGCTCGCGGCGGCTCGGGCTGCCGCCCGTGGGCCAGGCGTACGGCATGACGGAACTGTCGCCCGGTACGCACGTCGTCCCGCTGGACGCCATGGCCGACGCGCCGCACGGCACCGTCGGCAAGCTGATCGCGGGCACCGAGATGCGGATCGTCTCCCTCGACGACCCCGGTAAGGACCTCGGACCCGGCGACAGCGGGGAGATCCTCATCCGGGGTCCGCAGGTGATGAAGGGCTACCTGGGGCGGCCCGACGCCACCGCCGCGATGATCGACGAGGACGGCTGGCTGCACACCGGGGACGTCGGGTACGTCGACGAGGGCGGCTGGCTGTTCGTCGTCGACCGGGTGAAGGAGCTGATCAAGTACAAGGGGTTCCAGGTGGCGCCCGCCGAACTGGAGGCCCTGCTGCTCACCCACCCCGGCATCGCGGACGCCGCCGTCATCGGCATCTACAACGACGAGGGCAACGAGGTCCCGCGCGCGTTCGTCGTCCGCCAGCCGTCCGCGCCTGACCTCAGCGAGAACGAGGTGATGATGTACGTCGCCGAGCGCGTCGCCCCGTACAAACGCGTCCGGGAGGTCGTCTTCATCGACGACGTGCCGCGTGCCGTCTCCGGGAAGATCCTCCGCCGTCAGCTCCGGGAGGCCAGGTGACGTCCCTGATCGGCCGGGCACGCGCGCGGGGCGTGGAGACCGTCAGCCTGGACTCGCCGGACACCCGCAACGCCCTGTCCGCCGCCCTCGTCGACGCGCTCGCGGGCGCCCTCGCGGAGTGCGGCAAGGACGACGACGTGCGCGCGGTCGTCCTCACGCACACCGGGAACACCTTCTGCGCCGGTGCCGACCTGCGGGACCCGCCGCACCCGGACGCCCTGGTGGGGCTGCTCCGGCAGCTCGTGGAGCTGCCGAAGCCGGTGGTCGCGCGGGTCACCGGGCACGTCCGCGCGGGCGGCCTCGGGCTGCTGGCGGCCTGCGACATCGCCGTCGCCTCGACCGCGGCCAGCTTCGCGTTCACGGAGGTGCGGATCGGGGTGGCGCCCGCCGTGATCTCGCTGACGCTGCTGCCGCGCACCGACCCGCGCGCCCTCGCCCGCTACTACCTCACCGGCGAGCGCTTCGACGCCCCCGAGGCGGCCCGGATCGGGCTGCTGTCGGCGGCGGGGGAGGACGTGGACGCCGTACTCGAACCCGTCCTCGACGGGCTGCGCAAGTCCGCTCCGCAGGCCCTCGCCGAGACGAAACGGCTGCTCACGGCTAGGGTGCTGGAGAACTTCGACCGGGACGCGGCCGAGCTGACCGCGCTCTCGGCCCGGCTGTTCTCCTCCGCGCAGGCGCGCGAGGGGATGACGGCCTTCCTAGAACGACGGGATCCGGAATGGTGGGTGTGAGCACGGCCGAACGTGCCGAGAGGTCCGAAGGCGGCGCCGAGCGGGCTGAGGGGGCTGAGAGGTCCGAGCGGGCCGAGAGGTCCGAGCGGGCCGAGCGCGTGCCCAAGCAGGACCGCAGCCGGGCGACCCGGCAGCGGCTGCTCGCGGCCGCCGTGGCCTGCCTGGCCGAGCACGGCTGGGCGGGCTCCACGGTCGCCGTCGTCGCCGAACGCGCGGGCGTCTCGCGCGGTGCCGCGCAGCACCACTTCCCGACCCGTGAGGACCTGTTCACGGCCGCCGTCGAGTACGTCGCCGAGGAACGCTCCACCGCCCTGCGCGCCCTGTTCCCCGAGGGCGCGCAGGACGACCGGCGGGCCGTCGTCGCCGCCCTCGTCGACCTCTACACCGGGCCCCTGTTCCGGGCGGCCCTGCACCTGTGGGTCGCCGCCTCCAACGAGGAGCAGCTACGGCCCCGGGTGACCGAGCTGGAGGCCCGCGTCGGCCGGGAGACGCACCGGATCGCCGTGGAGCTGCTGGGCGCCGACGAGTCCCGGCCCGGCGTCAGGGAGACCGTGCAGGGCCTGCTGGACATGGCGCGCGGCCTGGGGCTCGCCAACCTGCTCACCGACGACGGGCAGCGGCGGGAGCGGGTCGTGGGGCAGTGGGCGGCGCTGCTGGCACAGACGCTGGACTGAGCCCTCAGGGGGCCAGCCGCTCCACCCGCCAGCTCCCGTCCGGCTGGGCGACGTACCGGAGCCGGTCGTGGAGCCGGTTCTCGCGGCCCTGCCAGAACTCCACCGTCCGCGGCGCCACCCGGAAGCCGCCCCAGTGCGGCGGCACCGGCACCTGCTCGCCCTCGGGGTAGCGGGCGGCGAGGTCGGCGTACGCGGCGTCGAGGTCGGCGCGGGCGACCACCGAGGACTGGGCGCTGGCCCAGGCGCCGAGCTGGGAGCCGTGCGGGCGGGTGCGGAAGTACGCGGCGGTCTCGTCCCGCCCGGTGCGGCGCGCCACGCCCGTGATGATCACCTGGCGGGCCATCGGGTGCCACGGGAACAGCAGCGACACGTACGGGTTCGCGGCGAGGTCGCGGGCCTTACGGGAGTCGTAGTTGGTGTAGAAGACGAAGCCCTGTTCGTCGAAGTGCTTCAGCAGCACCGTGCGGGAGCTGGGCCGCCCCTCGGCGTCGGCGGTGGCGACGATCATGGCGTTGGGTTCGAACAGGCGGCCCTCGGTCGCGGCCTGCCGGAACCAGCGCGCGAACTGCGCCACGGGCGTGGCGGCCAGGTCGTCCTCGGCGAGGCCCTCGGCCCGGTACTGCTGCCGCATCGCGGCGGGGTGGGGGACGTCGTCGGCGGCAGGGGCGGCGGCTGCGTCGGTCACGCGGTCATCTTGCCGTATCCGCGACGGCTTTTCGGCACGGTGTCCTTCGTCACGCGTTTGGCACTGAGTGCCGCGAACTCTCCCCAGGAATGGCACTCAGGGAATATCGTGCAGCCGCACGGGGCATCACAGGGGTGGCATCCGGGACCGCGAGCCGCGCCCGCACAGGGCCGTGGATCCCAGGACGCCGCGCACCTTGTCACCACGCCACCCCTGGCTGCCGACACCCCATCCGTCGCACCCATCACGAGGAGCCGCCTGATGTCCGACTTCGTACCCGGTCTTGAGGGAGTCGTCGCTTTCGAGACGGAGATCGCCGAACCGGACAAGGAGGGCGGCGCCCTCAGGTACCGGGGCGTCGACATCGAGGATCTCGTCGGCCACGTCTCGTTCGGCAACGTCTGGGGACTGCTCGTCGACGGGGCGTTCAACCCCGGGCTGCCGCCCGCCGAGCCGTTCCCGATCCCCGTCCACTCCGGTGACATCCGCGTCGACGTGCAGTCCGCGCTCGCCATGCTCGCGCCGGTGTGGGGCCTGAAACCGCTGCTCGACATCGACGCCGAGCAGGCCCGCGACGACCTCGCCCGCGCCGCCGTGATGGCCCTGTCGTACGTCGCCCAGTCGGCGCGCGGGCAGGGGCTGCCGATGGTGCCGCAGAGCGAGATCGACAAGGCGCACTCCGTCGTCGAGCGGTTCATGATCCGCTGGCGGGGCGAGCCCGACCCCAAGCACGTCGCCGCCGTCGACGCCTACTGGACGTCCGCCGCCGAGCACGGCATGAACGCCTCCACCTTCACCGCCCGCGTCATCGCCTCCACCGGCGCCGACGTGGCCGCCGCCCTGTCGGGTGCGGTGGGCGCCATGTCCGGGCCGCTGCACGGCGGCGCCCCCTCCCGGGTGCTCGGCATGATCGAGGAGATCGAGCGCACCGGGGACGCGGAGGCGTACGTCAGGCGGGCCCTCGACAAGGGGGAGCGGCTGATGGGCTTCGGGCACCGCGTCTACCGCGCCGAGGACCCGCGCGCGCGGGTGCTGCGCCGGACCGCCCGTGAGCTGGGCGCGCCGCGGTTCGAGGTCGCGGAGGCGTTGGAGAAGGCGGCCCTGGCCGAGCTGCACAGCCGCCGTCCTGACCGGGTGCTGGCCACCAACGTGGAGTTCTGGGCGGCGATCGTGCTGGACTTCGCGGAGGTCCCGGCGCACATGTTCACGTCGATGTTCACCTGCGCCCGTACGGCGGGCTGGGCGGCGCACATCCTGGAGCAGAAGCGCACCGGCCGCCTGGTGCGCCCCTCGGCCCGCTATGTCGGACCGGGCCCGCGCGACCCGCGGGAGATCGACGGCTACGAGGACATCGGCCACTGAAGCGCTTTTCGCGCGCGATACGCAGACGACCCGCGAGTCTGGTTCCTCCGGAGAGGAGCCGGCCGGACGTACCGGCGACTCGCGGGTCGGGTGACTGCTGGGATTGGGCCGGCTGTACGCGTCTGTCACGTACGGGTCCGGCACCGCACTGGATGTGGTGACGGGCCGCTAGCCCGCAGCCACCTCACGCGTCCGGTATTCATACATCTGCCGAACCACCTCCCTTCTCGTGTACCGCCACCCTAAGAACCACTCCCGCCGGGATCAACCACTTTTTTTCCGACCGGTTCCCGGCACGGTCCGGTCAGCCGGTGCGGACGCCGTCCAGGAAGGGCTCGATGGCGGCGCGCCAGGCCTGCGGCTGGTCGTAGTGGACGAGGTGCCCGGCGTCGGTGACCTCGGCGTACTCGCCGTGCGGCAGGACGCGGACCATCTCCTGGGCCTCGGCGCGGCCCAGCTCGCCGTCGAGGCCGCGGACGACCAGGGTGGGGCACCGGACCTGCGCCAGCTCCTCCCAGTGGGCGTCGTGGATCCACGTCTCGCGGGACTCCAGCATCTGGGCGGGGTCGAAGACGGGGCGCCAGCCGTCCTCGCACTCGTGCATGACCTCGGCGTAGAACGCGCCGCGGGCCGGGTTGGGGCGCTCCACCCAGGGGTCGTCCTCGCCGAACCACTTGCGGACGTCGGCGAGGGTGGCGAAGGGGACGGGCCAGGCCCGGAACCACTCCTCCCACTCGCGCTGGGAGGCGCCGCCGAGCGCGGAGGCCCGCATGTCGCAGATGACCAGGCCGCGGACCAGGTCGGGGCGTTTGGCGGCGAGCTGCCAGGCGGTCAGGGCGCCCATGGCGTGGCCGACGAGGACGGCCGGGGCGAGGCCGAGCTGTTCGAGGGCGGCCTCCGCGTCCTCGACGTACGCCTCGCGCGTGTAGGAGCCCGGCGGGGGCTTCTCGCTCTGGCCGTGCCCGCGCTGGTCGAGGGCCACGGCGCGGTGGCGGGCGGAGAGCCAGCGGGCGGTGGACGCCCAGTGCGAGGCACGGCCCATCAGCCCGTGGAGTAACAGCACTCCGGGGGAGCGGCGGTCGGCGTCGCTGTGCGGATCGGGCTTCGGCGGGTCGCCGAACTCCCAGGCCGCGAGGCGTACGCCGGTCGCCCCGGTCACGTCGATGCGCCGGACCATTGGTTCTGGCACCCCCAAGCTCCGCTCGGACCGCTGTCGTGTGCGCTGCCCCGCAGGTTATCGAACGGCTATTCGAGATTGGGCCGTCGGTGGGCGACACCCCTCGTTTGAGTGACACCGCTCAAGGAATGATCCACGCCGCCGAGGGGAGATCTTCAGCGGGAGGCGGACCGCTCGGGGAAACCGGTCCGAGGGGAATGACCCTGAGAGCTCGGGGCTCCGGGTCAGCACAGGGGAGGACAGGCCCCGGCGCCACTCGGCGCCGGGGCCCTCCGCTCGTCCGCGGCCCATCCGCCCACCCCCTATTTGTCATATGCCCGGCCCCGGGTCCCACGCGACAGCCTGACACGCCAGCCGCCGAAGCGCTGCGCCCTGAACCACCAAATCCCGGATTGGATGCGATAGATGGGGCCGCGGAGGATGTGCCGTGCCGTCAGCGCTTGGCCACGAACACGTGCGAGGCGACGTCCGCCTCCAGCTCCGCCGCCTCGCCGCTTGAGCCCACCAGCACCCCGCCCGCCGACTCCGTCACGCTGACCACCGAGCCGGGCTGCACGCCCGCGCGGCGCAGCGTGTACATCAACTGGGCGTCCGTCTGGATCGGCTCGCCGATGCGGCGCACCACGACCGTCTTGCCCTCCGTGCCCGGGTCGAGGTCGGCCAGCGACACCATGCCCTCGTCGAGGAACGGGTCAGCGCCGTCCTTCTCGCCCAGCTCCTCCAGGCCCGGGATCGGGTTGCCGTACGGCGACTCGGTGGGGTGGCGCAGCAGTTCGAGGACGCGGCGCTCCACGGCCTCGCTCATCACGTGCTCCCAGCGGCAGGCCTCGGCGTGCACCTGCTCCCACTCCAGGCCGATCACGTCGACCAGCAGGCACTCCGCGAGGCGGTGCTTGCGCATCACGCGGGTGGCCAGCCGACGGCCCTCGTCGGTCAGCTCCAGGTGCCGGTCGGCGGCCACGGAGACCAGGCCGTCGCGCTCCATCCGCGCCACCGTCTGGCTGACCGTCGGTCCGCTCTGGTCGAGCCGCTCGGCGATCCGGGCGCGCATGGGGACCACACCTTCCTCTTCCAGTTCGAGGATGGTGCGGAGATACATCTCCGTGGTGTCGATCAGTCCGGACATACGTGCCCCTCGATGAGATGTGCCGAAGGCTGGACGGCCCTGCGGCGCGCGTGCGCTGGCCCTGGCTTCAATTCTGACGCATACCGCTGACAACCGTGCCGCGCCGTTGAAACGCGGGGGTTACGCGGCCTGTCCCGCCCGCCGCGACGGCCTCCCGCCGCGCGTGTGGCCCACCGGCCCCAGGGGTCAGGCCGCCGTATTGACACGGCACTGGTCCAGACCGCACCGTGATCCGCGACACATCCACAGTGAAGGGGCACCGCATGGGCGACAGCACCCCCGCCGACCAGTACTTCGACGCCGCGATCGGCCTGCTGCACCGCGTCCGCGACGAGGAGGCCGGGGCCATCGCCGCCGCGGGCGAACTGCTCGCCGACACGGTCACCGCGGGCGGGCGGCTGTTCGCGTTCGGCGCCGGGCACTCCTCGCTGCCCGCGCAGGACGTCGTGTACCGGGCGGGCGGACTCGCCCTGATGAACCTGCTCGCCGCGCCCGGCGTCGTCGGCGTCGACGTGATGCCCGCGACGCTCGGCTCCGCCCTGGAACGCGTCGACGGCTTCGCCAGCGCCGTCCTGGACAGCTCGCCGCTGCGCGCGGGCGACGCCCTGGTGATCATCTCGCTGTCCGGCCGCAACGCGCTGCCCGTGGAGATGGCCCTGCACGCGCGCGCCCTGGGTGTGCGGGTGATCGGCGTGACGTCCGTGGCGTACGCCACCGAGACCACGTCGCGGCATGTCTCCGGGACGTTCCTGAAGGACCACTGCGACATCGTCCTGGACTCGAAGATCGCCGTCGGGGACGCGGAACTCACCCTCGACACCGTGCCCGCGCCCTTCGCGCCCGCCTCCACCGTCGTCACCGCGGCGCTCCTGCAGGCCGTCATGGCGGAGACGGCGGCCACGCTCGCCGCCCGCGGCGTCGAACCGCCCCTGCTGCGCTCCGGCAACGTCGACGGCGGCCTCGACTGGAACAGCCGCGTCTTCGAGGAGTACGGCGACCGGATCTTCTACCGGCAGTGAGCCGCGGGGGCTACGACAGGCCCTGGTCCCGCTCGCGTCTCGCCTCCGCCGCCAGGTCCAGGGCCGCCGCGATGCGTGCGGCGACGTCCTCGGCGTAGGCGATGTCGGAACGCTCGAACTGGGTGCGTCCGCCGCCGCGCAGGAACGTCACGACGCCGAGTGTGCGGCCCCGGCTGCGCAGCACCGCGCACAGCGCGTGCACGGTGTCCCGCGGCCACTGCCGGGCCGTCGCCCACGCGCGTGCCTGCTCCACGGGGACGGTGCCGACCCCGGCGCGCACCGTGCCGGAGCGTGCCACGCACTGGAGGGCGGGGTGGCCGTCGCCGTACCGCACGGGCAGGCCCGCCTCCGCGGCCGGGAAGGTCGGCCCGGGGGCGCCGGACGGGGTGGCGGCGAACCGCACCAGCCGTATGGGGCCCGCCGCCCCGGCGTCGGTGAGCGGGCCGCCCGCGACCTTGTCGACCATCGCGTGGTCGGCGAACCCGGCGAGCGCGAAGTCCAGGTGGACGGTGGCCGCCTCCGCGGGGTCCTCGCACTCGGCGGCGGCCCGCGCGGCCCGGTGCAACTGGTTGGTGCGGAACCGCAGCAGGGACGCCTCCTGCTCGCCCTGCTTGGCCTCGGTGACGTCCTGGAACAGCCAACCGACGCCGAGCGGCACCGGCTCCTCCGCGAGCGGCGACGCCAGCCGCACGAAGCCGCAGCGCCAGCAGCGCCGCTTCTCGCCCTCCGGGGCGCGCACGCTCACCCAGATCTCGGCGGGCGCGGGCGGCGCGCCCTCCGCCAGCACGTGCGTGAGCGCGCTCTCCAGCTCCTCCACGCCCTGCGCGAGCAGCTCCCCGAGGGGCCGCCCCAGAACCGCCGTACGGCCGATGCCGAGCGCGCGGGCCGCGTGCGCGTTGACGACGGCGGGCCGCAGGTCGGCGTCGACGAGGACGACGCCCCAGCTCGCGTCCTCGAACAGGGCCTCGCTCAGCGCGATGGACCGCTCCAGGTCGATCTGCGCGTGCACCTCGCTGAAGGCGCAGTACACGCCCGCGGGCTTGCCGTCCGGGCCGCGCACGGCGGCCGACTGGGTGCGCACCAGGACCCGGCCGCCGTCCTTGGTGACCAGCGCGAACTCGTGCACCTGGCGGCCGGGCGCGTGCATCGCGGACATCAGCCGCGTCTCGACGTCCACGGCGTCGGCGCTGCGCGCCGCCCACCCGGTCAGGCCCCGCCGCCCCACGGCCTCGGCGGCGCTCCAGCCGAGGATGCGCTCCGCCTCGCGGTTCCAGTGGGTGACCACCCCGTCGGCGTCGAACGCGCACAGCGCCGCGTCCATGCCGTCGAGCAGGGCGGCGAGAAGATCGGCGCCGTCGCGCTCGGGCTCGTCAGGCCCCAGCTCGTCGGTGGTCCCACTACGCCGGGAAGCACTCACCTGGACCCCCTTGGACCCCCTGCCCGTTGCGCACTCGCTACGGCGCGTCGGTTGGCTCGTTTGCGGTCATTCAACTTGAACGTGATGCAGCCCACATATGGTTCCCGCAAACATCGCCCGGAATCGTTGCACAGCGGAAACGTTTCGGACTACGTCAGTCACCGCCTGTCAGCGGTCGTCGGCGGCCCGTCGCAGATCGACCCACTCGGCGCTCTCCCCGGGCAGCACGTACCGCTCGACCTCGGTGAACCCGCGCGCCTGCGCGAACCGCAGCCCCTCCGTGTTGACCGCGAGGACCACCGTGTCGACGACCTCCGCGCCCAGCACGCGCGCGTGGGCCATCCCACGCTCGTACAGCGCCGTGCCGATGCTCCGGCCCCGGTAGGCGGGCAGCACGCGCGCGATGACCGTCGCCGCGTGCGCGGTGCCGTCCTCCGCGGTCGCCGGGGGGCGCACGGTCGAACAGCCGACGAGGACGTCACCGAGGTAGGCGTTGTCCAGCCGGTACCGTGCGGCGCGCTCGCGCACGTCGTCGAGGGACAGCGCGGCGGGCGGCACGATCGCGTTGTGGACGTCCCGCCACTGCTCCAGCGCCCGCTCCCCGTCGACGGTCTCGATCCGCAGCGCACCCGCCACCGGTCCGCGCCGCGCGTCGACCTCGATCTCGATCCGCATCCGCGGGTCGGCGAGCCCGCACTCCAGCATCGTCGCCGCGGGCCGCACCTCGGCGAAGTGGCGGTGCAGCACCGGCCAGCAGGGCTCGAAGTCCTCCCGCGCGGGCAGCAGGTAGCGCACCCGCACCACGTCGGCGAAGGTGCAGCCCGCCTCCGCGAGCGCCGCGCCGATGTTGCGCAGGCACTGCTCGGCCTGCTCCACCACGTCGTCGGAGATCGTCATCGTGGCGTAGTCGAACCCGGTGGTCCCCGACACGTACACCTGGTCCCCGTCCACGACCGCCCGCGCGCACCCGATGCGCTCCTCGAACACCGACCCGCTGAGGACCGCCCGCCGCTCCCGCTGTCTTGTCATGAGCGGAACGGTAGATCACCGGTTCGGGGAACCGGACCTGTTTTCCGACCCCTCCGCCTCGTCTCCCGATGACGGTCAGGATCTCCCGGTGACGGTCAGGAACCCCACCGCCCCCACCGTCACCAGCAGCACCGCGAGCAGGCACCAGCGGCGCGCGGTGTGCAGGGCGGCGCGGATCTGCCAGACGTGCGCCATGGCGAGCAACCAGCGCACATACGGGTCCGTACGGGCCACGTTGGCGCGGGCGCGCCCCAGGTGGTGACGGAGCAGCTCCCGGCGCCCGGGGTCGGTCTCGGCGGTCAGCGCGCGCTGGAGGTTCGCGGCGATGGCGCGGTGCCGCAGCACGTCGTCGACGCCGGTCGCGGCGGTGCCGAAGAAGTCGGCGGGGGAGGCGTCGACCAGCGCGCGCAGCCCGCGCAGCGCCGGGTCCGCGAGCGTCGCCGTCGTCGTCACCGGCGGCACCAGCACCTTGCTGACCTGCCAGATGGCGAGGCTCACCCCGGCCAGCGCCAGCAGCAGCGCGCCCCCGGCGACGGCCGCCTCCCCGAGCCCGCGCACCTTGCCCACGGCGACCAGCGGCCCGCCGCCGATCAGCGCGGCGCCGACCGCGCCGAACGCGCCGGTCATCCAGCGCGCCGCCGCGCGCAGGTCGGGCACGGCGTCCAGCGGCGACGGCAGCGCGTCGAACGGGGTGCCGGAGACACCGGCGGCGGCGTCCGGCTCGGGCGGCGGCGAGGTCACGCCCGGTCGCCGCCGTCCGAGCCGTCCCGGCTCAGGCCGTTCGGGAGGGCGACGTCGTCGGGCAGGTCCGGGTACGGCACCCACTCCGTCCCGTCGTAGAACTCCAACTCCCCGTCCGGCGCGATCCGTACGTCGTTGACCCGCGGCTCCTCGGCCATGCGGCCCCTCCCGTCACTCCCGTCGCTGCCCCCACCCTCTCAGCCCACCCTTCCCCCGATCCCGGCGAGGTAGTGCAGCACCGCCGTCACCACCGCCCGCTGCACCGGCTCCCGCAGCCGCTCCACGAGCCGCGGGTCGCGGTCACCGTCGAGGATTCCGGCGAGGACCGGGGCCAGCGGGGCGAACCCGCGGTCGGCGCCCAGCGCGGCGAGGGTCCCGCGCGTGGCCTCGGCGGTGCCCGGGTCGCCCGCCGCCGCGCCGACCAGGTTGCCCAGCGCCAGGCTCAGGTGCAGCGCGGGCCACAGCGCCACCGGAACCTCCACCTCACCGCGCAGCGCCGCCAGCGCCCGCGCCGCGACGGGCGCGTCCAGCGGGCCGAGCCCGGCGGCCACGCCCGCGTCCCGCTCGCCGTCAAGGAGCCGCCGCACCACCCCGGCCAGCGGTGTGAACGCCGGGGCCATCGCCTCGTAGCGGTCCAGGTGCTGACGCAGCTTCACCCGCGCCGCCGTGTTGCCGCGCGCCGCCGAGACCAGCGCCGCGAGCGCGGGTTCCCACACGATGCCCCACGCCGCCGCCGCGAGCGCCCCGCCCCGCGACCCGGTGTCGGCCTCCGCGCGGGCCGTGCGGGTCAGCTCCGCCAGCAGCGCCGCCAACCGGTCCTGGCCGGGCGCCAGCCGCTCCAGGAGCCGGTCCAGGGCCACCCCGGGCACCGCGGCGACCCGCGCGCACAGCTCACGCGGGGTGCCCGGCAGTTCGGCGGCGGCCCCGAACTCCCGCAGGTCGGCCACCACCCCGCCCAGCGCGTCCACGGTCCGGCCGCCGGTGAGGGCGCCCAGCAGCGCCCCCGCCAGATGGTGGGCGGCGGCCCCCGAGGCGTCACCCGCGTGGGAGTGCAGGTACGTGCCGAAGTTGGCGTGACTGACCGCGATCGTCGCCGGGACACCCGCGCGGTAGGCGTACCGCAGGCAGTCCCGGCCCCGCGCGAGCGCCGCCGTACCGCGCCCCCGCGCGTCCTCCACGGTGGCGAGCGCCCCGAACACCTCACCCAGGTGCAGATCGTCCCCGGCCGCCTCGAAGACCTCCCGGCACTCCTCCAGGACCGCCAGCGCCTCCTCCGCACGGCCGAGCCGCAGCAGCGCCAGGTAGACCGGGAAACGGGCCTGCGCGAAGTCCGGGCCCGCCGCGCCGCGCCCCGCCTTGGCCGCGCACAGCTCCGCGTTGTACTCCACCGCCCGCGCCCACGCGCCCGCGCTCACCGCGGCC
Organism: Streptomyces flavalbus; assembly: GCF_042674625.1. Lineage (NCBI taxonomy): Bacteria > Bacillati > Actinomycetota > Actinomycetes > Kitasatosporales > Streptomycetaceae > Streptomyces > Streptomyces flavalbus. The sequence continues at coordinate 3,594,820 of NZ_JBHTEB010000001.1, read as the reverse complement.
CGCTGCGCGGTGTCGCACAGCTCCTCCCACACCTCCCACCACAGCACCCCCTCGCCGGGCACCCACTCCCGGGGCGTGGCCCGCGTCCGCTCCAGCAGGTCGGCCGCCTCCTCCAGCACCCGCCCGCTGTCCCCGCGCTCCAGCCGCACGTGCAGCCGGTGCACCTCCCCGAGCAGCCGGGTCCACGGGCCGAGACCGGCCACGCGCGCGTGCTCGATCTCCGCGTCCGCCATGGCGAGCGCCTCGTCCAGCCGCCCGGTGCGCAGACACAGCCCGGCCAGCGTGCCCGCCGCGCCCGCCGCCGCCCGGTGGTCCCCGGCCGCGCGGGCGGCGGCGAGGGCCGCGCGGGCCTGCCGCTCCGCCGTCGCCGGGTCGGTCACCCACAGCACCTCGCTGAGCGCGCCTGTCGGCGGCGCGCCCGCGCCGGTCGCGGCCAGCGCGGCGAGCCGCCGCAGCACCGGCAGCACACGCGCGCGCGTGGGCCTGCTGTCGTCCCGTCGCAACACCGCCTGGAGCAGCGCCTCGGCGCCCTGCCACAGCCGCGCCCGGATCAGGTACGGCGCCGCCGACAGCCCCGCCCGCGCGAGCAACGGTCCCGCCAGCCGGGCCCCTTCGGCGGCGGTGCCCTCCCGCCGCCACGCCAGCTCGAACACCCGCACCCAGTAGCCGGACATGCGGGTGTCCACCAGCTCCCGGAACGCCTCCCCGGCCCGCGCCCGCCCCCGCGCGGCGACGGCGGACTGGATGTCGTACGACGACGGGTGCCCGGGCGTCGGCCCGGTCCGCTGGGTGAGCAGACCGCGGTCCACCAGCGCGTCGAGCCCCACGGCGGGGGCGTCGGCGGCGTGGCCGAGCTGGGCGCGTACGGCGGGCCAGTTGTGGTCGACGGCGGCCCGGGTGCGGTCGGGTTCCTCCAGGCAGCACAGGAAGTGGAACAGGTCCCGCTGGACGGGCGGCAGGGCGTCCGCGATGGCGTCCGTCCAGGCGGCCAGGACCCGCAGCCGCTCGTCGGCGTCCGCGCCACCCGGGCCGCCGCTGCGGAACCCGGTCGCGGTGCCCTGACCCCCGCCGAGGAACCCGTCGGCCCGCCCGTCGGCCCGCCCGGCGGACCCCAGCAGCGCCGCCAGCCGTGCCGGGTCGGCCGCCTGCGCGTCGGCCAGCTCCAGCAGGCCCGGATGGCCCCGGGTGGCGTCCAGCAGGCCGGTGACGTACCGCCGGGCGGCGGCGGGCGCCACGCCGGGCAGCCGTCCCTCGGCCAGCCGCGCGAGGTGCGGCAGCTCCCGCGCGAGCAGCACCGCCTCGTCCGGCGTCAGCAGCTCCACCGGCACCGTGGGGACGGCCGCCCCCAGCCCCGGGGGCCGCACCCGTCCCGTCAGCACCACCCGCCCCGGCCCACCGTGCGCCGACAGCGCGGCGAGCAGCGTCCCCCACCGCCCGTCCCGCCAGCCGCCGTCGCCCCTGTCGTCGCCGTCGAGGAGCGCGTCCACGTCGTCCACGACGACCAGCAGCCGCCGCCGCGCGAGGCACCCGGCGAGGGCGGCGACGAACGCGCCGAAGTCACCGTCGAGCATCCGCACCCACGCGGACCCCGGCGCCACCCCCTCCAACGCCACCGCCAACTCCGCGAGCGCGCCCTGCGCGTCCGTGCCCGACCAGCGGGGCACCGCGCACCACACGACCCCGTCGAAGGAGTGCCCGTGCGTCTCGACCAACTCCCGCACGCACGCCGTCTTCCCGACGCCGGGCATCCCGAGCAGCAGCACCCCGCACGCCCCGCCGCCCGGCGCGAGCACGGCGCTGGCCCGCGCGAGCAGCGCGACCCGCCCGACGAACCGCTCGGCCGGGGGCGGCATCGCACCCTGTCCCGCGGCCTCCGCCTCCGCGGCGGCGTCCGAGCCCTCCGCTCCCGCAGCGGTGTCCGAGGCCCCCGCCCCCGCCGCGGCGTCCAACCGCAACCCCGCCGCCAGCCCCCCGAAGAGCGCCGGAGTCACCGCCTCCAGCGCGGGACCCCCGTCCGCCCCCCACACCCCCCGCACCGCCCCGCGCAACGCCTCCGGAAGCGTCCTGCCCTCCAGGACCAGCGCCCGGTACACCCGCTCGGCGAGCGCGATCGCGAAGTCGTCCGCCACCGGGTACCGCATCGCCAGCACCGCGCACCCCAGCCGCCCCGCCAGCTCACCGGCGAGCGCGCCGACGACCTCCGTACGACCGGCGGCGGCCTCCCCGTCCCCCTCCGTGCGACCGGCGGCCTCCCCGTCCCCCTCCGTGCGACCGGCGGCCTCCCCGTCCCCCTCCGCCCCGGTCGGCACCCCCAGCCGCCGTCGCCGTTCCCGGACCGCCACCGCACCCGACCAGCAGGCCGACAGGGTCACCAGGGACACCCCGCGCGCCGCGCCGAGCAGCTCCGCGAGGTCGGCGGCGTCCACGCGGTCGGGTCGTCCGGTGTCGTCCTCCAAGAGGAGTTCGCCGGGGGTGCCGTGGGCGGAGAGGTGCAGGACGTCCCAGCCCTCCGGCCGGGCGAGGAGCGCGGCGAGGCGCTCGCGCGTGACGCCGTACTGGAGGGTGTGGAGCTCCACCGCGCGCCCGGAGTCCGCGAACAGCCGGGTCAGGGCGACCCGTTCGCGCCGCAGGTTCAGGGCCCGGCTGCCCTCCGGCAGGCTGAACAGCGCCAGCACCCGCACGGGCCGTCCCGGCTCCCGCGCGGGTGGTGGCGCGTCGCCGTCGACCTGCACCACCAGGGTGACGTCCCGCACGGCGAGCGGCCCGCCGCCCGCGTGGGCCAGCTCCAGCGGCACGTGCAGCAGCCCGCGCGCCGCCGGGGGCGCGACCACCCGGACCACCGCGGGAGCCGCGGCGAGCAGCGCGTCGGCCACCGGGCCGAGCACCCGCGCGCCGATCCAGGCGCCCAGCTCCCGCACGATCTCCCGCTCCCGGGCCACCCGCTCGTCGGGCGGCGCGTGCCGACGCACGTACCCCGGCAGGTCGACGAACGCCTCGTACAGGGCGCCGTCCCGGTCCAGCCGCACCTCGTGCCCGGCGAGCAGCCGCCCGTCAGGGCCGGTCAGCTCCCAGCGCCACCGGTCGGGCCCGGTGAAGTCCCGGACGGCGAGGACGAGTTCCACCGCCGCTCAGATCCCCAGGGTCCGCCGCAGGTACCGGATACGCTCCACCGCCCCCTGCACCTGCCCGCGCGCCGGGTGCGACCGCGGGAACCGGCGCAGCGCCTCCTCGTACATCCGCTGCGCCTCCGCGGCGTGCCGGACCTGGCCGCTCTGCACCAGCGCCAGCAGCGCGCCGCCGAGGTTGACCGCGCGGACCGGGTACATCGGGTCCTTCAGCGGGGTGTCGTCCAGGGCGGCACGCGCGTGCGTGAGGGCCTCCTCCAGGGTGCCGGGGTCGGGGAACTTCTGGGCGCGGCGCAGCAGCGAGTTGGCGAGGTTGGACCGCTGTCCGGCGTGCTCGGCGTGGCCGGTCGGGAGGATGTCGAGGCAGGAGCGGTACAGGGCGATGGCCTCGTCGATGTCCTGCCGCCGTCCGCCGCGGTCGAACGCCTCCTGGAGGGAGGTCGCCAGGGAGGACATGTGGCGGCCCAGTTCGGGGTCGCCCGGCGGGGAGGCGTCGACGGCCTGCCTGCCGTAGGCCAGCGACCGGTCGAGGAGCGCGGGGTCGCGTTCCCGCTCCCAGCGCAGCCGGTACAACATGCACAGCGCGGACAGCGCGGAGGCGTGGTGGGGGTCGTCGGGCGGGTACTGGCCGCGCGCCCGCTCGGCCGCCAGGACGGCCCGCCGCAGCAGCCCCTGGTCGCCGGTCTGGCCGTAGGCCAGCCGCAGCGCGTCGGCGGTGCTCAGCGGGTCGTCCGCCGTCTGCCCCGCGGGATCGGACGCGTCGGACCCACCGGAGTTCCCGGACCTGCCGAACCATCGGACCACACCCGCCCCCTACGCGTCGGTGGACGTTCGATGGTACGGCGCGCACGCCCCAAGTCGACCCGGGCAAGGCCGAGTTATTCCCCTGAAACGAACCGTTACGGCGCCGTCATCCCTTGCTGACCGCCGCGAGGATCTCCGGCAGCCGCGCGGCGGTCCGCGGCGCGGCGAGCCGCAGCCCCGCGAGGAACAGCGCCGCCCCGTACGCCGTGCCGCCGGGCAGCAGCAGCCACGTCCAGTCGTCGCCGCCGTCGCTGGTGTGCAGCCAGATCGCCGCGGCGATGACCGGCGCGCACAGCAGGGCCGCCGCGAGCATCCCGCCGAACACCGCGATCCAGGCGATGCCCGCCTGCCCGGGGGCGACGTTCTTGTGGCTGTCCTGCGGGATGGAGTACGGGAAGCGCGCCGACGCCCACGCCCCGGTCGCCAGCATCGCGCCGAGCAGCGCGAAGGACAGCCCCAGCGCCTCCGGCAGCCGGGCCCAGTCGTCGAGCATGGCCGTCGTCAGGACGGTGACGAGGGTGGCGTACGGCAGGGTGACCATCAGCAGGGCGAGGGCACGCGCGCGTAGTTCGTCGTAGGCGTCCCGCGGGGAGGAGATGGTCATCGCGACCATCCAGAAGGCGGAGGTGTCCTGACCGAACTGGTTGTACATCTGGATGCCGAGCATCCCCGCGGCGAAGCAGGCGAAGTAGATCGACCCGGTGCCCTGGAGGGCGTTGAACACCGGCACGATCAGCCCGATCGCCAGCGACGTCACCCAGGCCGCCTTGGTCTTGGGGTCGCGCCACACGTACCGCAGGCTGCGCTCCATGACGGTGCCGGTGCGCCCGCCGGGCAGCAGCCGCGCCAGCCCGCTCGCCCCCGCCCGCTCCCGCGCGGCGCCGTCGCCCGCGGCCTGGAGGGTGGACCCGTCCGGTGCGGTCATCAGCCGGTTCAGGTGCTCCGACCAGAGGAGGACGAGCAGCGCCACGGCGGCGCCGCTCAACGCGAGTTGCAGCAGCCCGGTCCCGTACGCGCCCTGGCTCATCGAGTCCACCGCGTCGATCGCGGACGCGGGGGGTATCCAGCGCACCACGTCGGCGAACGGGTCGAGCTGCCCGAGGCCGGCCGTGCCCACCCGCTGCACACCGAAGTTGACGAGTTGCGCGCCGACCGCGATGACCAGTCCGCTCAGCACCGCCAGATCGCGGCCCCTGCGGCTGGTCAGCAGCCGTACGTTGGCCGCGGCGACGGCCCGCGCGAGCGCCACGCACACCAGCAGCACCAGCGGCACGGCGACGACGGCGGTGACGTACCCGGCCGCGCCGTGCGCCACCGCGACCACCGCGCCGACGGTCAGGCACAGCGTGAACAGCGGCCCGATGCCGACCAGGGAGGCCGCGAGCAGCGCCCGCACCAGCGGCCTGGGCCGCAGCGGCAGCATCACCAGCCGGGTCGGGTCCAGGGTCTCGTCGCCGCCGGGGAAGAACAGCGGCATCACCGCCCAGCCGAGCGCCAGCAGCGCCGTCAGCAGCACGACGACGGCGTCGGCGTGCGCGTCGCCGCGCAGCAGCACCAGCCCGAGCAACTGCCCCGCGGCGACGAGCAGCGCGAACACCCCCGACGCGATGTACGCGGCCCGCCGCCCGCCGGACCGCCGCAGCCCGTTGCGCAACAGCGACAGCTTCAGCCGTACGAGGGTGGCGGTGGCGCTCGTCATCGGGCCCCGCCGCCCAGCCAGTCGAGGTGGGAGGCGGCGTCCCGGCCGCCCGCGCCGACCAGGCTGAGGAACGCCTCCTGGAGGGTGGCGGCGTCGCCGCGGACGTCGGCGAGCGGCCCGGTCGCACGGATCCGCCCGGCGGCCATGACGGCCACCCAGTCGCACAGCGACTCCACCAGCTCCATCACGTGCGAGGAGAACACCACGGTCGCGCCGGAGGCGGTGTAGCGCTCCAGGACGCCCCGGATGGTCTGCGCGGACACCGGGTCGACGCCCTCGAACGGCTCGTCCAGGAAGAGCACTTCGGGGTTGTGCAGCAGCGCGGCGGCGAGACCGATCTTCTTGCGCATCCCGGTGGAGTAGTCGACGACGAGCTTGTGCTGCGCCCCCGCCAGGTCGAGGACGTCGAGGAGCTGGGTGGTCCGCTTGTCGACCTCGGCGCCGGGCAGCCCCCGCAACCGGCCGGTGTAGGCGAGCAGTTCACGCCCCGACAGCCGCTCGAACAGCCGCAGCCCCTCCGGCAGCACCCCGATGCGGGCCTTGACCTCCACCGGGTCCCGCCACACGTCGTGCCCGACGACCTCGACGGTCCCCTGATCGGGCCGCAGCAGCCCCGTCACCATCGACAGCGTCGTCGTCTTCCCCGCCCCGTTGGGCCCGACCAGCCCGATGAACCGCCCCGCGGGCAACTCCAGATCGATCCCCCCGACGGCGACCTGCTCCCCGAACCGCTTCCAGAGCCCCCGCACACGCACGGCCACCACGTCTGACTTGGTCATGTCCAAACCCTACGGCGGGGACGCGCCCCAAAAAGGCGCGGGGCTGTGTCGATATGCGGCTCCGCCGCGTGGGCGCGATCAGCCACACACGACCCGCACCCGCCGACGAGGGATCAACCCGGCAGACGAGAAGGCACCCTCACCGATCCCGCCCACACGCATAAGCCAACGGCGAGATCAACTCCTCCACATCCGGCAGCCACCGGTTCACCGCGGTAGGTCGGCAGGCCCACTGCACCGCCCCCCGCGACCCGAACCGCGTGGGCGGCGCCGCCACGTACGCCCCTTCCCCGCACGCCACCAGATCCAGGGACGCGGGCGCCCAGCCCAGCTTCCGTACCAGCTCCGGCACCTTCACCGCCGCCCCCGGCAGCACGAAGAACCGCATCCGCCGGTCCGGCGTCAGCGTCACCGGCCCGAGCCGTAGCCCCATCCGCTCCATCCGGGCCAGCGCCAGGAACCCGGCCGTCTCCGGGACGGAGACCGCGTCGAAGGTGCGTCCCGTCGGCAGCAGGATCGACGCGTTCGGCTGCTTCTGCCACATCCGGCGTGCGACGGTCGCGCTGCCCGTCGCCTGCGTCGCCCAGTCCGGGCGCTGGGGGTGCGCCCCGGGCGCATCGCACGCGGCGTCACCACAGGAGCAGAGCTGCACACCGTCGACCGCTTCCAGCCAGGTGCCGGGGAACACGTCCCAGTGGCGGTCCTCGGCGTAGCGAACTGCGGTCTCCAGCAGCGATTCCCCGCGCTGCTTCGGAATCTGGACGGCATCGGTGGCCGGGATCGTCTCTTCCACGCCCAACACAACTCCCGTGCCCACCGCGGGTTACGGCCGGTTCGCGCGCGGGGGAGGAGCACCGACGCCCGGTCCGGGGCGCACGGGTGCATGTCCGGGGGCGCGCGGGAGGATCGGCGGCGACGGGTGGGTAACCAGGTGGGGGGACGACGCGGGCCGTTGGGTGAGGGGGCGGCTCGGACGGCCTTCCGGCAATCCTCGCAAGCCTCGCATTTTCGGTATGTCCACTGGGCATTGATCTTCACGGCCGGAATCCTTCGGTGCCCGGCACTGGCCGGTGCCCGACGGGTCCCGGCCGGGAAGACACGTCAACTCGGTGCGCGGGCAGGCACCGCAGCCACAGGGGGTTACGCCATGGCCGCAAGGCCGCTTGTCGCGCGGCAGCCGAACGAACGGTTGCAGGCGCTCATCCAGGAAGCCGGTTGCTCGAACGCCGGGCTGGCCCGCAGGGTCAACATGTGCGGCGCCGAGCACGGACTCGACCTGCGGTACGACAAAACGTCCGTGGCCCGTTGGCTGCGCGGTCAGCAGCCGCGTGGTCGGGCCCCGGCGATCATCGCAGAGGCGCTCGGGCGCAAACTCGGCCGTACGGTCACGATCGACGAGATCGGCATGGCCAACGGCAAGAACCTCGCGTCCGGCGTCGGCCTCCAGTTCTCGCCGACGGTACTGGGAGCCATCGAGCAGGTCTGCGAGCTGTGGCGCAGCGACGTGGGGCGCCGGGACTTCCTGTCCGGCTCCTCCGTCGCCGCGTCCGCGCTGGTCGAGCCCAGCCGGGACTGGCTGATCTCCGCGCCGGACTCCCAGGTGTCCCGCTCGGCGGGCCCGCGCGTGGGGCCGTCCGACGTGGCGGCCGTCCGCGCGATGACCCAGGCGCTGGTCGACCTGGACCACCAGTACGGCAGCGGGCACGTGCGGCCCGTCGTCGTGCACTACCTCAACAGCGTCGTCTCCGGGCTGCTCGCGGGCTCCTACCGGGAGTCCGTCGGGCGTGACCTGTTCGCCGCGGTCGCCCGGCTGACGGAGCTGGCCGGGTACATGGCCGTCGACACCGGCCAGCCGGGGCTGGCGCAGCGGTACTACATCCAGGCGCTGCGCCTCGCGCAGGCCGCCGGGGACCGCGGGTACGGCGGCTATGTGCTGGCGGCGTCCATGAGCCACCTCGCGGCCCAACTGGGCAACCCGCGGGAGATCGCGCAGCTCGCGCGGGCGGCGCAGGAGGGGGCCCGCGGGCGGGTGACCCCGCGCGCGGAGGCGATGTTCCACGCCGCGGAGGCCCGCGGGCACGCCGTCCTCGGGGACGCGCGGGCCGCGCAGGCGGCGACGGGGCGGGCGGTGAGCGCGATGGAGCAGGCCGCCGGCGCCTCCGGGGACGACCCCGCGTGGATCGCGCACTTCGACGAGGCGTACCTCGCGGACGAGTTGGCGCACTGCCACCGTGACCTCGGTCACGCCGCCTCGGCGGCGCGGTACGCGCAGGAGTCCCTGGCCGGGCATCCCGAGGGCCGCGCCCGTCGACGGGCCATCGGCTACGTCCTGCTGGCCACCGCGCAGGTCCAGCAGCGCGAGGTCGAGCAGGCGTGCCACACGGGCCTGAAGGCGGTGGAACTCCTGGAGACCCTGCGCTCCAACCGGGGCGCCGAGTACCTGGAGGACTTCCAGCAGCGCCTTGAGCCGTTCCGGGACGAGCCCGTGGTGCGGGAGTTCGGGGCGCGACTGGAGTTGCAGGCGGCGGCCTGAGGGTCGACCGCTACTCAAGGGTCAGTTGAGACGGCGGCTGGGTTTGTAACGGTGGTCACAGGGAAGGAGGCCCGGTTCTGTCCTGCGTGGCATGGGACTTGGGGGACCCGGTAGCGTGAGCCGACGATTCCGAAGGTCCCCCATTCGTAGGAGTCCCGGTGACGCAGAGTGGACAGGGCGAGGAGCCCTCGGCGCGAACCGCGCACGAAGGCATCGTGCTGCCCTCCGACGGTGGCGAACCGCTGCTGCCGGGTACGACGGCAGGGCCCGGTGGCCCGCGGCACACCGCCCCGCCCGCGGGACAGACCTGGGGCCAGCCCTGGGGCCCCGCCGGGGGAGAGCAGTACCCGGCCCCCGCCCAGCCCCAGGCCCAGCCGCCCGCGCAGCCCCAGGCGGGCGGCTGGGGCGCGCCGCCCGCCGAACCGCAGCAGTGGGGCGCGCCGTCCCAGGGCGCGCCGGGCCCGCTGCCCCCGGAGGCGGCGCCCGCGCCGTCGTACGGCCAGCCCGACCAGGCGACGCAGTACCTGCCCCCGGTCCGGCCCGCCGCCCCCGCCGAGGACGGCGCCACCCAGTACCTGCCCCCGGTCCCCTCGCACGGCGGCCCCCAGCCCGCCGACGAGGGCGCGACGCAGTACCTGCCCCCGGTGGGCCCCGGCGCCCTGCCCCCGGAGATGCCCCCGGCCCCGCAGCACGGCACCGGTCAGCCCCACCACCAGGCGCCCCAGCCGTACGGCGGTCACGCCGCCGCCCCGCAGCCCCCCGCGGAGACGACGCAGTACCTGGGCCGCGCCCAGCGTCCGGGAACCGCTCCCGCGGGCCCCGACGCCGAGGCCACCCAGTACATACCGCCGGTGGCCGCGGGCACCCCCTACGGCCACCAGGGCCAGAGCGAGGACCGGCAGCCGCCCGCCGAGTTCGAGGGCCTCTTCCGCAGCGACCCGGGCGGCGCCGCGCCCGCCGGGGCCACCCAGCAACTGCCCCGCTTCGAGGAACCGCCCGCGCACTACGCCCCGCAGCCGGACCACTACGCCGCTCAGGGCGCGTACGACCCGCCGGGCGGCGGCCGGGGACGGCGTGCCGGGCGTGACGACGACGGCGGCGGCCGGGGCGGCCGTACCGGGTCGAAGGTGCCGCTGTTCGCCGCCGTGGGCATCGCCATCGCGGTCGTCGGGGTCGGCGCGGGCGCGCTGCTCGGCGGCGGCGGGGACGAGCAGTCCGACGGCTCCAAGACCGTCTCCGCGACGGCGCCCGCGACGGAGGAGACCTCCGCGTCGCCGTCCCCGACCGTCGACCCGGCCCGCCAGCAGGCCGAGGAGCTGGACAAGCTGCTGGCCGACAGCGGCGACAGCCGGGCCGCGGTGATCAAGGCCGTCGGTGAGGTGAAGTCCTGCACCAACCTCGCCGGGGCCGCCAAGTCGCTCCGGGACGCCGCCGCGCAGCGCACCGGCCTGGTGACCAGCCTGTCCGGGCTCTCGGTCGACAAGCTGCCCCACCACGGCGAGCTGACCACCGCCCTCACCAAGGCGTGGCAGGCGTCCGCGTCGGCGGACAACCACTACGCGGCGTGGGCCGACCAGGTCGCCGCCAACAAGAAGCTGTGCCGCAAGGGCCAGGCGAGCGGCACCGGCCAGACCGCCGCGGGCAACCGCCAGAGCGGTATCGCCAGCGAGCAGAAGACCAAGGCCGCCGGGCTGTGGAACTCCATCGCGAAGTCGTACGGCCTCACCGAACGGCAGCCCACCCAGCTGTGAGGCCCGCGGGCGCCGTCGCCGTCAGTTGACGTCGGCGCCCTGGAGGATCTCGGTCACGTCGGTGAACCCCTTGCGGGCCGCCACCAGCCGCCCGTCGCGGACGACCTGGAGGGTGACGTCGGCGTTGACGAGCCGGGGGAAGCCCACGGAGGCCAGCCGGTCCTGGAACTTCCAGCGCAGCGGCGGCGTGAGCCCACCCGTGTCGATCCGGAACCCGCTGTCCAGCTTCCGCCGTACCGTGTCCGCGGACACCTCCCCGTCGCCGAGGTCGGCGACGACGGCCTGGAAGACGGTGTAGGCGATCCAGGTGGTCTGCGCCCCGGCGTCCGCCGGGTCGATGCGGTTGTCCGCGAACGCCTGCTCGCTGACGACCTTCTTCATGTCGTCCCACCGCTTGTCGCTCGCCACCGGGTACCAGCCGGTGACGTACGCCCCCTCGTACGGCCCCGCGCCGCCGCCGGACGCGTTGACGACGGTCTGGTCGGCGCTGCCCAGCACGGTCCCGGTGCGCACCTCGGGGAAGTCGGCGCGGGCGCGCCGGAAGGAGTCCATGAAGGTGCTGGTGCGGTCCCCGAGCGCGGGCACCACGCACCCCTTCTCCGCGTCGTCGCCCGCGGTGTCCCCGGCGTTCCCGGCACCCGTGCCGCCGTCGGTGACCGCGGTGCCGGACGACTGCTCGGCGCTGTCGGCGGTCGCCTCTTCGAGCGCCTGCTGGGACTGCTCGGAGTACTCGGTGGCGTCCTCCGCCGCCCGTACGTCCTTGACGGGCTCGTGCCCCTGCGCCTCCAGGCCGGAGTTCAGCATCGCGGGCAGCTCGTCACCGGCGATGGTGTCGGGCCGTACCAGCGTGACCGGCCCGCAGTCCGGGGCCAGCGCGTCGCCGAGACCGGCGAGCAGCACCGGCTGGCCGCCGTTGACCGGGTAGGACAGCGGGCTGGTGAACTCGGCGTTCGTGATGCCGTAGCCGCCGATGTAGGGGATTCCGGCGCCTTCGAGGATGGGGAAGAAGGAGTCCGCGTGCTGGCTGTAGGAGCCGAGGACGGCGACGACGTCCTCGTGGACGGCGCGGCGCGCGCACTTCGCGGCGGCCAGGCTCTCGTTGTGGTCGTTGCAGAGCAGGACCCTCAGCTTGCGGCCGTTGATGCCGCCCTGGCTGTTGACCCAGCGGGCGTACGCCTGCGCGAGGGCGGGCATCCCCGGTTTGTTGGTCGCGGCCGTGTCCGTCGGGGCCCAGGTCATGACGGTGATCGTGTCGTCCCCGGAGCCCCCCGTGACCCCGGGGACGACCCCGCAGCCGACGGCGAGCGACGCGCACGCCACCAGCGCCCCCACGCCGCGTGCGGCTGCTCGGACGGGCTGGGGAGGAGTGAGGCGGAATGTGCTGCGGATGCGTGGCCTGCCGGTCATGTCTCCGCACGATTCCGCCACACGGCCAACCTGGAAGTGACCCTTGGTCAACGCTCGGTGACGTGGAGGTGAATTGCGGGGGCTGGTGAGGCCCGTGAGACGAAGAACGTACGATCGATGACCGTGCAAGGTACGGAGAACCCTTCCCGTCGCGGCCGTCGCTCCACCACCATGGGCGGTATGCCACTCAACGACATGCCGTGGTGGCGCTGGCGCAGCAATGTGCGCTCCGCGCTGCACATGCTCTCCGATCCGGCGTTCCAGCGGGACGTCTGGCTGTCCGGGGTCGACGGCTACGGCGACGTCACCGACGCCGTGTACCGGCTGGTCGAGGACACCTGGCTGGACCACTGGTCCGCCGAGAAGTACGTCGGCACGATCTTCCGCGACTCGCAGGAGGCCGCCCTCGTCGACACCGCCGTGCTGCGGGTGCTGCGGATCATGCACCAGGTCGGCCCGGACGCGCCGGTCACCTCCTACGTCGAGCACCAGGGCTGGCCGGACGCGGTGCGTGCCGCGCGGGACGCGCACGTACGGATGGCGACGAGCGACGGCGAGGACCCGGACGCCCCGCCGCGCACCCTTGAGGTGCTGCGCATCCTGACCCGGTCCGCGTAGCGGGACGGCTGCCCGGCGCCGGGGCCGGTATGCGACCCTGTGCTGCATGAACGAGCAGTCCGCCCCCGCCGAGGCCCCGGCCGACCAGTACGTCCTCATCCTGTCCTGCCCCGACAAGCAGGGCATCGTGCACGCCGTCTCCAGCTACCTGTTCATGACCGGCTGCAACATCGAGGACAGCCAGCAGTTCGGCGACCACGACACGGGACTGTTCTTCATGCGGGTCCACTTCTCGGCGGAGGCGCCGGTGACCGTGGACAAGCTGCGGGCCAGCTTCGCGGCGATCGGTGACTCCTTCCACATGGACTGGCAGATCCACCGGGCCGAGGAGAGGATGCGGGTCCTGCTGATGGTCAGCAGGTTCGGGCACTGCCTGAACGACCTGCTCTTCCGCGCCCGGATCGGCGCGCTGCCGGTGGAGATCGCGGCGGTGGTGTCCAACCACACCGACTTCGCCGAACTCGTGGGCTCCTACGGCATCCCGTTCCACCACGTCCCGGTGACCAAGGACACCAAGGCGGAGGCGGAGGCGCGGCTGCTGGACATCGTCCGCGCGGAGGACGTGGAGCTGGTCGTCCTCGCGCGGTACATGCAGGTCCTCTCCGACGACCTGTGCAAGCAGCTCAGCGGGCGGATCATCAACATCCACCACTCCTTCCTGCCGAGCTTCAAGGGCGCCAAGCCGTACCACCAGGCGCACGCCCGGGGCGTGAAGCTGATCGGCGCCACCGCCCACTACGTCACCGCCGACCTCGACGAGGGCCCGATCATCGAACAGGAGGTCGAGCGGGTCGGCCACGACGTCACCCCGGAGCAGTTGGTGGCGATCGGCCGGGACGTGGAGTGCCAGGCGCTCGCGCGCGCGGTGAAGTGGCACGCGGAGCGCCGGATCCTGCTGAACGGGCGCCGCACGGTGGTGTTCGCCTAGGCACGCCTGAGCACGCCGGGCGCCCGCGGGGGAGCCCGCCGGGGCGCCCGCGGGGGAGCCCGCGCCTACATCCTGCTCAGCGCCGCCGCCGCGAACAGCACCTCCCTGATCGCGGACCGGTCACCGAGCTGCCCGGCCACCGCCTCCTCCGGGGGCACGTGCCCCGCGGCCAGACGGCAGAACTCCACCCCGTCGAGGGCGACGTGCGCCACCTCGTGCTCGGCGGAGCCCACCGCCGCCGGGGAGTCCAGCGGGATCAGCCACTCGCCCCCGCCCGACCCCTCGATCTCCAGCCGTAGAGTGCGCCCGGGCTCCCCCGCGGCGACGAGGTGCGGGGCGCTCCCGGGGGCGGCCAGCCCGGCCCGGCGCCGCGCGGCGAGCGCGCCCGGCAGCAGCCGGGCCGCGAGGTCGACCATCTGGTGCAGGTGGCGCGGGGACGGCGGGGCGTACGGGTAGTCCACCGCCTCCGCGATGTCCTCCGCGTGCACCCAGCACTCGAACGCCCGGTCGATCATGGCGTCCCGCAGCGGCAGCTCGAACGTGCCGTACGACACCCCAAGGCCGCCGCCCGCCGCGCTCCCGCCCGTGAAGGCGACCGTCCGGACGACGTCATGGCTCTGCTCCCGCCAGGGCGCCCGCACCGACCGGGTGGGCGGGAAGTGCGCCGCCCGCCAGTAGGCGTCGGTGCGCCCGGTGGGCGTGGGCGGGTCGGCGGTGAGGTCACCGAGCGGGTCGTCGAGCCCGAGGGCCACGGCGACCAGCCCGTCCACGGCCAGGAGGTGCGCGATGACCCCGGCGACGGTGGTGCGGCGGCTGGTGCCCGCCTGACCGGCGAACCAGCGCAGCCGTACCGGCGCGTGCCACTCGGCGTCCCCGAAGTCCTGGAGCAGGGCGTCGAGACGCGCGGTCTCGGCGTCGTACGGCATGGCCCAGCCGGGCACCGGGATGCGCGGGGGCCGCCGGTCCAGGCAGGACTGCAGGACGCGGGTGCGCAGCGCCGGGTCCAGGTCGAGGCTCTCGGAGGGGTGCAGCAGGCCGACGGCCTCACGCAGCCGGAGCGCCTCCTCGGCGCAGTTGCCGCAGTCACCGAGGTGCTCCTCGACGGCGGCGGCCTCCTCCGGTGAGCAGGCGGCCAGCGCCCACGCGCCCAGCAGCGACTTCAGTACGGGGTGCGGCAGCGCGAGCGGGGCGGGGGTCACCGTCTCGGCGGGCAGGTCCGCGAGGGCGGGCAGGGGCCGTCCGGTGTCCTCGACGGAGGCGCGGGGGAAGGGTATGCGGGGTGGCGGCCGGTCGCCGTCACCGGAGCCATGGCCGCCGTCGGCGCCGCTGCCGTCCCCGGTCCCGTCGGGTCCCTTCGCGCGGCCCCGCTGGCCGCGCGGGCCCCGGCCTTCCTCCTGTTCCTGCTCCCGTCCCCGTCCCTGCTCGCGCTCCTTCTCCTCGTCCTTGGTCTCGTTGATCTCGTACGTCTCGTAGGTCTCGTAGGTCTCCGTCTCGTAGGTCTCGTCGTCGAAGTCCCCGGCTCCGGCCCCGTCCTTGTCGTACGCCCCGAACCGGTCGGCCTCGCTCACACCGCACCCCCGTACCCGTGCGGTCCTGGCGGTGCGCCGGGGGTTCCGGCGTCGTGGGCCGTGGAGAGCAGTTGCAGGCCGAGGCGGAGGCGGCGGCGGGCCTCGTCCTCGGTGACGCCGAGGTCGAGGGCGGTCTGGCGGTAGTCGCGGCGCTGGAAGTAGGCGAGGTCCAGGGCGGCGCGCAGCGGGGCGGGCATGGACTGGACGATGTAGTCGGCGCGGGCGGCGACGGAGGCGCGGCGGACCTTGCGCTCCAGTTCCTCCGAGGTGGCGGGGCCGTCGCCGTCGGCCAGCGCGGCGGTCTCGGTGGCGCGCAGCCGCTGGACGGCGAGCCGGTGGGTGAGGGCGGCGACCCAGGAGCGCAGGGGGCCCTGCTTGGGGTCGTAGGCGTCGGGGTGCTCCCAGACGTGGGCGAAGACCTCGCGGGTGACGCGGTCGGCGGCGCGCTCGTCGCCGAGGACGCGGTGGGCGAGGCCGTGCACCAGGGAGGCGAAGCGGTCGTACAGCTCGCCGAGGGCGGCTGCCTCACCGCGGGCGAGGCGCTGCTGCATCTTGCGGTCCCAGCGGGGCGGTGCGTCCCGGTGCGCCATGCTGCCCCCTCCCCGTGCTCCCTGCCCCGTGCCTGGTCCGTGCTTCCCGTTCCAGCCTGCGGCCGGTGTCCTCTCGAATGTAGTCGGCATGTCTGACAACGCACGCCCCTTTATGGCAATGTGCGCCCCCCGGCGGCCTGTTGGTGATAGTGGACCTTTGCCACGTCTTTCGGCTTCTGTCGTGCCTACCCGCCCTCTGTCTGATCAGACATGGACCTAGCCTGTTTGGAATGCGATCGAACCGGATCGGAGCCGACTGAAACAAGCCTTTGCCGAAGGGAACCTGTTTCTCCGGTGGTGTTTCAGGGAACGGCCGCTGGGCAGCCGCGCAGGCAGGAAAACGTAGGAGCTGCCTCCGGTTCCGAGGCTGGACTGCTGGACGGTCCGACGAGTGAAGGGCGTGGTGGTGGCGTTCAATGTGACCGGCGACGAGCGGGGCCACTGGGCCGTGCTGCATGTGTCGGGCGAGCTGGACCTGGTGACGTCGCCGGTGCTGCGGCAGCGGGTGCACGACGCGGTGGCCGAGGGCCGCCACAGTCTCGTCCTCGATCTGTCCGAGGTGTTCTTCTGCGATTCCAGCGGGGTCGGCGTGCTCATCGCCTCCCGCCGGCTGCTGCGGTCCTGCCAGGGGCGGCTGCGGCTGATACTCCCCGCGCAGGGCGCGGTCGACGGCAGCCACGTCAACCGGGTGCTGGGCGCCCTGGGCGTGCGCAGGCTGTTCGACGTGCACGCCGACCTCGACTCGGCGCTGACGGAGGAGTCCCGGCCGCTGTCGGCCTGAGCACGCCCGCGTGTGCCACACCGTTGTGCCAAAGTTCCCCCAGTCTTGGCACAACCGTGGTTTTTCACCGCCGCGCCCGCCGCCGCCGTCGTACGCTCCCTGCCAGACGCACCCCACCTGACATGCGACGACGTAAGGCGGCTCGGAGAGACATGGCCAGCAGCGAGTACGAGCGCAGGATCGCGGCCCGTTTCGCGATCTTCGACCAGGACGGCAACGGCTCCATCGACCGGGAGGACTTCAGCGGCGCGGCCAAGGCGCTGCTCGCGGAGTTCGGCACGGCGGCCCGCTCCGACAAGGGGCAGGCGCTGTACGGCGGCGCCGAGGCGTTCTGGCAGGGCATGGCCGGGATAGCGGACCGGGACGGCGACCAGCGCATCACCCGGGACGAGTTCGTCGGCGGCGCCGTCAAGCGGCTGCGGGACAACCCCGACCGGTTCGCCGAGATCGCCCGCCCCTTCCTGCACGCCGCCCTCGACGTCGCGGACGCGGACGGCGACGGCGCGGCGACCGTGGCGGACGTCACGCGCGTGCTGACCGCGCTGGGGGTGCCCGAGGACATCGCGCGGCCGGTCGCCACGGCCCTCGACGCCGACGGTGACGGCAAGGTGGGGGAGTCGGAGATCGTGCCCGCCTTCGCCCGGTACTTCACGGTTCCCGAGTGACCGTACCGCCGTCCTCCGCGCGCCCGTAGCGGTCGCGGAGCTGGTACTCGAGCCCCTTTCGCGGCGTCTCGTCGCGCGGCAGGGCGTCGACCACTTCCAGCCGTTCCGGCAGCTTGTGCGCGGCCGGCCCCGCCGCGCGCAGGTACGCCGTCACCGCCGCCAGGGCCAGCGGGGCGGCGCCCGGCGGCTGTCCGACCACCGCGCACACCCGCTCCCCGCGCTCGGCGTCGGGCAGCCCGATAACTGCTCGCGCGGGACCTGCTGTCCGGGCCTTCTCGATAAGCGACCCGCCAATGTCGCGGATCGTGGCATCCCGTTTTCACGGAGCGTTGATATCGGCTCGTGTCGCAGGCGTGACTCGTCACGTCCTGGAGTCGGAGTCCGGCTCCGGTACCTTGTGTGGGATGCGAGTGGTTCCGGGCACCTGGCGTGCCGGTGGTGACCAGGAGGGCCTTGCGTCCCCCAGTTGTTCGACTCCCCGGAGTGGGCGTCGCACAGTATCGCGCACGGGTACTCCTTCGCGCTGGAATATGCCCGAAGCGCTTGTTGGCGTGACGGTACGTCAACCATGCTGTCCCGCAAGGAATTCACGTTCCGTGATCCTTGCTCTGGTCGTTGTTCTGGCCATGCGGAAAATGGCTACGATCGTGGCCCTCGTGAGGCGCGAGCCTCGGTGTCCATCGGTTCGGATGGTGTGAGCGGTGCAGGTGCTTCGAGCGCAGTTGGAGATCCGGCCCGACCCCGCTGAAGTGGGGCGCGCCCGGAGGTGGGCCCGGTCGCGGCTCGCCGGGTCGGGCATACAGGCCGACGAACCGCTCGCCGAGAACCTGATCCTGCTCGTCTCCGAACTGGTCACCAACGCCGTGGTGCACACCGGCTGTCCGGCCGTACTGCGGCTGTGCCTGCCCGAGGAGGTCGCCGAGTCCGCGACCGTCCGCCTTGAGGTGGCCGACTTCAGCACGCGCGCGCCGGTGCCCCGCTGGGTCGACGGCGAGGCGACCGGCGGCCGGGGGCTCGCCCTCGTCGACGGGCTCGCGGACCGCTGGGGCTGGTCCCCCGAGGGCGTCGGCAAGCGCATCTGGTGCGAACTGGACCGCTGTTCCGGCGCCGACGGGCGCTCGGTGGCGTACGCGGGTGGCGCGCTGCCGACGTGCCAGGGGTACGAGGGGTACGAAGGGCTGGCGTACGAGGCGGTGTAGCGCTGTGCGCCCGGGGCGTGCTTCCGTGCGCGTGCGCTGCAAAAAGGGCGTAAGTAATAAAACTCCGAACAGGTGTTGACGTGGCGTGTCCGTTTCCTCACGCTTGTGGGCAGCGATTCGCCGTGAGGGGACGACGAGGACTCTGGTGACGGGAGCCCTCGACGAGTGTGGGTCGTGAATCGGCGTCGGTCCCCTCAGGGCGCGGGGAAATCACGGGGCGGCTGCGCCGAGCCGGATGGCGGCGCGCGAGTCCCGCTCGCGGCGGAGGACGTCTCGCGCGGGTGACGCCGCGCCGCCAACCGGAATCCCCGCCCAGAGGAACCGGCCGGACGGCCCGGCATCTCCGGCCCGTTTCTCCACAGGCTGTGGACAATTCCTCCAGGTTCCGGTTCCGCCCCTGGAGCGCATCCCCATCTCCGTCGATTGCTCCGTGCGCACCAGCACGACGTCACCCGCGCGCACCCGCACCGTGACGGGCGCCGGACGCGGCATCGGCCGGGCGGTCGCGCTCGCGGCGGCTACCGAGGGCGCGCGGGGTGTCGACGCTCGCCCAGCAGGTCGGCTTCACGGCGGAGCTGGCCCGGGTCGTCCGCGCGGCGAGACGGGACACCGCCGTCGCCTTCGGCGCCACCGACTTCCGCACCTCGGCGGACGGCGTGCGGGAGATCCTGCCCAGGGGTGCCGACCAGGTCTTCGAGTGCCTGGCCCGCGCGGTGGTCACGTTCTGACGCCCTCGGAGCGGACGGGGGCGGTACCCGCGCGGAAGGTGCGCCGGTAGGCCGTAGGGGTGACGCCCAACGCCGCCTGGAGGTGCTGGCGCATCGACTGGGCGGTGCCGAAGCCCGCCTCGCGGGCCACCTGGTCCACGGACAGGTCGGTGGACTCCAGCAGGTGCCGGGCCCGCTCCACGCGCTGCTGGGTGAGCCACTGGCCGGGGCTGACGCCGGTCTCCTCGCGGAAGCGGCGGGTGAACGTCCGTACCGACATCGACTCCCGCGCGGCCATGTCCCGGAGCTGGATCGGCTCCCCGAGGCGGCCGAGCGCCCACGCGCGGGCGCTCGTCGTGGTCGCGGACTGCGGATCGGGCACCGGCCGCTCGATGTACTGCGCCTGCCCGCCGTCGCGGTGCGGCGGTACGACGGTGCGGCGGGCCACCTCGTTGGCGACGGCGGCGCCGTGGTCGCGGCGCACCATGTGCAGGCACAGGTCGATCCCGGCGGCGACGCCCGCCGAGGTGAGCACGTCGCCGTCGTCGATGAACAGCACGTCCGGGTCGACCCGCACCTTGGGGAACATCCGCTGGAACCGGTCGGCGTCGGCCCAGTGCGTGGTCGCCGGGCGGCCGTCCAGGTAACCGGCGACGGCGAGGACGTACACGCCGGTGCAGATGGAGGCCATGCGGGTGCCGGGGCGGACGCGGGCGAGGGCGGCGGCCAGTTCGGGGGTCGGCACGCCGTCGTCGAAGACCGGCCCGAGTTCGTACGACGCCGGGACGATGACCGTGTCGGCGGTGGCGAGGGCCTCGGGCCCGTGCTTGACCTGGATGGCGAAGTCGGCGTCGGTGTCGACCGGCCCGGGCGGGCGGACGGAGCAGGTGACGACCTCGTACAGGGGGCGCCCCGAGGCGTCGCGGGGGCGGCCGAAGATGCGGTGCGGGATGCCGAGTTCGAAGGGGAGCAGGCCGTCGAGGGCGAGGACGACGACGCGGTGCGGGCTGCTCGCGGGGGTCTGGTCGGCCGTGTCCATGGCCCGATCCTAACGAATGCTGTCCTCCGGGCCACTCGATGGAGCGGATCACTGACCCGAAGCTGTATGACGTGACCCAGACAACCGATGCAGCCGTCACGCGCGAACAGGACGGCACCCCGCCGAAGTCCCCCCGCGTCCACTGGGCGTGGTTCGCCGCCGCCGTCACCTTCGTGACGATCATCGGCGCCGCGGCCTTCCGCTCCCTGCCGGGCCTCCTCATCGACCCGCTGCACCAGGAGTTCGGCTGGTCACGCGGCACCATCGGCGCGGCGGTCTCCGTCAACCTCGCGCTCTACGGGCTCACCGCGCCGTTCGCCGCCGCGCTGATGGACCGGTTCGGCATCCGGCGCGTGGTCGCCGTCGCGCTGACGGTGATCGCGGTCGGCTCCGGCGCCACCGTGTGGATGACGGCGGCGTGGCAGCTCATCCTCTGCTGGGGCCTGCTGGTCGGGCTGGGCAGCGGCTCCATGGCGCTCGCGTTCGCCGCGACCGTCACCAACCGCTGGTTCACCGAACGGCGCGGCCTGGTCACCGGCATCCTCACCGCCGCCTCCGCCTCCGGACAGCTCATCTTCCTGCCGCTGCTGTCCTGGATCGTCGAGACCCACGACTGGCGCCCGGCCGCCGTCACGGTGTCGCTCGCCGCCCTCGCCGTCGTCCCCTTCGTCTGGCTGCTGCTGCGCGACCACCCGGCGGACGTGGGGCTGCGGCCCTACGGCGCCACCGAGTTCGTACCCAAGCCGGAGCCCGTGCCGGGCGCCGCCCGCCGTGCCGTGACGGTGCTGCTGTCGGCGGCCCGCACCGGGCCCTTCTGGCTGCTCGCGGGCACCTTCGCGATCTGCGGCGCCTCCACCAACGGGCTGATCCAGACCCACTTCGTGCCCGCGGCGCACGACCACGGGATGCCGATCACCGCGGCGGCCTCGCTGCTCGCCGTCGTCGGGATCTTCGACGTGGTCGGCACGGTGGCCTCCGGCTGGTTCACGGACCGCTTCGACGCGCGCCGCCTGCTGGCCACGTACTACGCCCTGCGCGGCGTCTCGCTGCTCTTCCTGCCGATCCTGCTCGCGCCGAGCGTGCACCCGCCGATGGTGTTCTTCATCGTCTTCTACGGCCTCGACTGGGTCGCCACCGTCCCGCCGACCATGGCCCTGTGCCGGGAGCACTACGGCGACGACTCCGCGATCGTCTTCGGCTGGGTCCTCGCCTCCCACCAGGTCGGCGCCGCGCTGGTGGCCTGGCTGGGCGGGGTCGCGCGGGACGTCTTCGGGGCGTACGACGTCGTCTGGTACGCCTCCGGCGCGCTGTGCGCTGCGGCGGCCCTGCTGTCGCTGGTGATCCGGCGCCGGGCGCCTATGCCGGTGGCCGCGTGAACCGGCCCCGGTGGAACAGCGGCGGCGGCCCCTCGGGGACGGGGGCGCCGGACGCGAGCACCCCCGCGAGCCGGGGCGCCCCGGACACCGGCGCCGCCCGTTAGGCGGGGGCTGGGCGTACGCTCCGGCGCGTGGGGTGGGGAGAGCCGGTGGGCAGGGGCAGGGGCAGGGGCATACGGCAGCGGGTGCGGCGGGCGCGCGCCGCCTGGAACACCGTCGACGTCAACGCGTCCGCGGCCGGGAGCGCGGCCCAGGGCCCCGCGGTGCTGCTGCTGTGGTCCCTCGCGCGGATGGCGGGCGATCCGTACGGCGTCGGCTACGGCGGCGCCCTGCTGTTGCTGCCCTGCGTGTGCGTCCTGGGGTACGTGATGCTCCCGGTGCTGGGCCTGATCCACGTCGCGGTGCACATCGGTCCGGGCTGGCTGCTCGGCCGTGCGGTGGCGGCCCGCGCCCGGTCCGGCCGTCAGCACGCGTGGGCGTGGCACCTGCTGGGCACGACGGTCGTCGGCGCGGGCTGGGCGGTGGTCCTCGCGGTGCTGTGCGGCTGGCCGTTCGCCACGACGGCGGCGGTGTGCGCGGCCCTCGCGGCGGTGCCCGTGCTGTGGGCCGCCCAGGCGCGGCGCCGGGCCAGGGTCTTCACGGCACCGCGCGGCCCCGTCGCCCTGTGGGGCACGTCCCTGCTCGCCTCGTTCGGGCTGGCCCTGCTCGCCTTCGGCGTCGCGGGGGTGGCCTCGGTGACGGGCCTGGGGCCGTTCAAGGAGTACGAGCCACCGGAGCTGTCCGCGGCGCAGGTCGCCGGTGTCTGGCGGGGCGAGGACGGGGCGGTGCTGCGGCTGCGCCCGGATGGCCGGGCCGACGCCACCAGACTGACGGCCGAGCCCTCCTACTCCGACTCCGACGACCGCGAGTACGTGGTGTGCGACGGCACCGGCCACTGGTCCTTCGTCACGGAGGGCCGTGACCGCGTCCTCGTACGGGTCGGTGGCGGCTGCGGCGAGGAGACGGAGTGGACGGTCATCGGCACCGAGCGCAGGCCCGAGCTGTTCCTGTTCGTCGGGGACCCGGACGCCGGGGACCTGCGCGTCCTGCGGCGCGACTGACCCTCAGCGCCCCTCGAAGCGGGGGGTGCGGCGCGCCGTGAAGGCCGTGAGGCCCTCGACCCGATCGCGGGGCACGTCAGCGCATGGGCGCTACCCCGGGGCGGGCTAGCCGCATGGCCCTCACCCCGGGGCGCGTCAGTGGCGACCGTGTTCCCGGGGCGCGTCAGCCGCGCGACCGTCACCCCACCACCCGGGACACCTTCCCGCCCATCCTCCGTGTCACCGACTTGGCGATCTTCTCCGCGTCGATCGCCATCTCCCGGAACATGCCGCTGATCGGGTTGGTGAAGCCGGTGAAGTACAGGCCGGGGGCGTTGTCGGGGGTGCGGGCGCCGTGCACGACCGGTCGGCCGCGGGCGTCGAGGACGCCGAGGTGGCCGACGAGCGGCTCCAGGCCACGGACGTAGCCGGTCGCCGCGATGACGGCGTCAGGGGCGACGCGGTCACCGTCGGCGAGGACGACCTTGCCGTCCTCGAACCCCTCCACGGCGGCCACCACCTCCACCCGTCCGGCCCGCACCGCGTCCACCAGGCCGACGTCCTGCACCGGGATCGCGCCCTCGCGGACCCGGCTGTAGAGGCCGGTGTCGGGCCGCGGCAGCCCGTGCGCCGACAGGTCCGGCACGCTCAGCCGGGCCACCGGGCGGGCCAGCCGGTCGACCAGGCGGACCGGGAGGCGCCGGATGAGGACGGCGGTGTACTGGGCGGCCCACCCGGCGGTGGACCGGCGCACGATGTGCGGGGTGGTGCGGACGGCCAGCCGCACCCGCGACGCCCCGCCCTCCACCAGGTCGACGGCGATCTCCGCGCCGGTGTTGCCGACCCCGACGACCAGCACGTCACGGCCCGCGTAGGGCTCGGCGTTGCGGTAGTGCGCGGCGTGCACCAGGTCGCCGGTGTAGGTGTCGCGGCCGGGCCAGTCGGGGACGCGGGGCGTGTGGTTGAAGCCGGTCGCCACGACCACCGCGCCGCCGGTCAGCTCCCGCCCGCCGGTGGCGTGCAGCAGCCAGCCGGTGCCGTCGGGCGCCCGGTCGACGCGGGACACCTCGACACCGGTCACGATCTCCAGCTTGTGGTGCTCGGCGTACTTCTCCAGGTAGCGGACGACGTTGTCCCGGGAGACCCAGCGGCCGAAGCGGCGCGGCATCGGCAGACCGGGCAGGGCGGACAGCCGCCGGGTGGTGTGCAGGTGCAGCCGGTCGTAGTGGCCGCGCCAGGACGCGCCGACGCGGTCGGCCTTCTCCAGGACGACCGCGCGTATGCCCTCGGCGCGCAGCGCGTAGGCGGCGGCGAGTCCGCCCGGACCGCCGCCTATGACGTACACGGGCCGGTCTGCGGGGGGAGGTGTGGAGGAGTGGGCCATGGGCGCGAGCGTAATCCCATGCCGTGTTGTTGGGTCTCGGTCAAGACCGGAATTGGTTGCGGATCGATCACGGGTGTGTGGGTCGTGTGCGGACGCGTCAGTCATGGACCCCATGGAGACGACGTGGCTCACCGGCGCCGAATGGTTCGCCGTCCTGCGGATCACGTCGGAGACGCGAGTGCCGGCCCTCGGCCTCGGCCCCGTCGATGTTCCGGCAGACGTGGTCCCCCGCGCCTACCGGAGATCGTGGAGCGCGCACCGGCGCGCCCGCGGGCCGGGCTGGCCCTGACCGTCGCCTTACGGGACGGAATCCCCGTCTTCCGCCCCGCGCCGTAGACCGCGACCCGCCCGTCCAGCCCATGTGAAGTCGGCGCGCCGACGCGTTTCAATGGCCGGATGGCCCACCGCATAGTCACCCCGACCCGCCCCCGCGCCCCCCACCCCGAACCGCACGGACACGGGCTGCGCCTGTGCCGCTGGGACGCGGACTCCGACACCGACGTGGCGGACTGGCTGCGCGGGCTGCTCGACCCCGAGTTCCAGCGCTGGAACACCCCCGTGCTCCCGATCACCGACCTCGACTCCGCCCGCGCCTCCCTGCGCTCCAAGAGGCAGCAGGAGACCGACGGCACCGGCGCGTCCTTCCGGATCACGGACGCGGCGACGGGTACGACCCTGGGGCACATCGGCGTCAACGAGATCAACCACGCCCTGCGCACCGCCCGCGTCGGCTACTGGATACTCCCCGAGGCCCGCGGCCACCGCGTCGCCACCCGCGCCCTCGCCCTCGCCGCCGACTGGGCCCTCACCGACCTCGGCCTGCACCGCCTGGAACTGGGCCACGCCGTCGGCCACGACGCGTCCTGCCGGGTCGCCGAGCGGTGCGGCTTCCGGTACGAGGGGACCCTGCGCGACGCGATGTGGGAGGCCCAGGACCGCGACGCCTTCCGCGACGTCCACCTCCACGCCCGCCTGGCCACGGACGCGCCGCCGACCCTCTGACCCCGGCGGCCCCGCCCCCTCACGGCCACAACAGCTCACGGACCCAGCCCGCACCCCCCTCCCCCCTGCGGTAGCGCACCCGCACGTGCCGCCGCTCCCCGTCCCCCTGGAAGAACTCCACCGCGTCCGGGCGCACCCGGTACAGCGTCCAGGTGGGAACGGGGGCGTCCGGTTCCCGCCGGGCGCGTTCCCAGGCGGCCCGTGAGGCGTGCTCCAGATCGTCGTACGACGGCAGGACCTCGCTCTGGTGGCCGGTGAGCGCCGCCGCCAGGGCGCCCGTCGAGCGGGCGTGCAGGTCGGCGGCGCTCTCGGTGGCCGGGGCGGCCGTGACCGGACCCCGGACGCGCACCTGGCGGCCCAGTACGGGCCAGTAGAAGCCGAGCGCGGCGTACGGGCGGGCGGTGAGCTGGCGGCCCTTGGCGCTGCTGGCGTGGGTCGCGAAGGCCCAGCCCTCCCGGTCGGCGCCGTGCAGCATCACCGTCCGTACGTCCGGGAGGCCCGAGGCGTCGGAGGTGGCCAGGGACATGGTGTGCGGCTCGGGCTGCCCCGCCGTCACCGCGTCCGCGAACCACGCCGTGAAGAGGGCGAGGGGGTCGGCGGGCGCGGTCGCGGGGTCGAACACGGGCAGCTCGGTGATCTCGGGGTCCCAGACGCGCAGGGACCTCAACAGCACCGCCAGATCCGTCGTATCCGTGGGATCGGTAGTCATGCCCCGATTGTCAGGCCCCGGCCGGACTCAGAAGGTGCCGAGGTCCGAGCCCACCCAGCGCTCCGGGCGCATGTGGTGGATGATCGTGTCGGCGTGTTCCTTCGCGTTCGAGGTGTACTCGACGTACGCCTCGACCTTCTCGGCGGCCATGTAGCGGCTGGCCATCTCCCGGACGTGTTCCGAGTAGCCGGTGTAGCTGTCGACGATGGGGCCCTCGACGGACACGTAGCGCACGGAGGGCTGAAGCCGGTCCACCATGAGGGTGATCCGGCCCGACTTGCTGATGAGCTGGTTCTTGCGGGACTTGCGGCCGGTCATGAACCAAACGTCGCCGCCAGGCGTGTACTTGTACCAGATGGGAACGGTGAGCGGGGCCCGGTCCGGCCCCGCGTAGACGGAGAGTGCCGCGATATGCGGCTGGGCTAAAAACTCCTCGCGTTCTTCGCGCGTCAGGGCCACTGCGGTCTCCTTCGGTCGATGATGCGCCGGAAAACGGAGCGTGGGGGAGGTTACGGGGCGAGCGGGCATCGCGCGCCCCGCGGAGCGCCCCCGAACCGTGCTCCGTGCATACGGCGGGGACACAACGCCAGGAACGCGACGCCGGAAACCGAACGCCCACTGGCCCCGCCCCCTTCACGTCCCCTCACCCCGCCCCCAGCACCACCGTCCCCGACGAGCAGAACCAGCCACCCGTCCCCGACGCCACCGCCAGCCGTCTGCCGTACCGGTCACCAGCGTCATGTACGCGCAGGCGTCGTGGACATGGGCGAAGTCCGTCTCCTCCGGCCGCACCCCGGCCCGCGCGACAGCGAGCGGGTGAGGCGGCAGGGTGCTGCCCAGCACGGCGCTGCTACCGGGCCTCGCACGGGAACCGAGGGGATGACGCACAACAGGCGGCGACCCACGCCAGGGTGGGCCACCGCCTGCGGTACAGGACAGGACTCTCGCGGATCAGGAGCGCCGGGCTACCTCGTCGGCTTCTTGCCAGTGATCCCCAGGTACACCAACAACGCCAGATTCGGCTTCAGTTCCGCCTGCTTCACACCCCACGACGTGAAGCCCTTCTGGTGCGAGGCCACCGCCGCGAGCATCGCGACCAGGGAACCGGCGATCGCGGCCGGGTTCACGTCCTTGTCGACCCTGCCCTTGGACTGCAACTCGGCGACCGCGTCCGCGAGGGAGCTGTTCACGGAGTTGAGGATCTTCGTCCGGAGCTTGTAGAACCGCTTGTCGCCCTCGGCCGCGCCGAGGTCCACGACGCGCAGGATGGCCTCGTTCTTCCGCCAGAACTCCAGGAACGCGTCGACCAGTTCCTGAGCGGTCTGCCACCCGGCCTTGCCGACCCAGGAGCGCCCTTGGACGACCTCGGTCAAACCGGCGCCCTCGGCGGCCATTTGCTCGGCGATCTCAAGGACGGCGCCCTCGACGTCCGGGAAGTACTGATAGAACGTCGCGGGCGAAGTCCCCGCCTTGCGGGCGACGTCGATGACTTTGACGTCGCGGTACGGAGAGGAGCTGAGCATCTCGCTGAGGCAGTCGAGCAGCTTCTGCCGCGTCGCCTGCCCACGCCGACCGGCCACGCGGCCGTCGACGGTACGCACTTGTCCTGTCATGCCGTCAGCTTACCGACGGGTGATCTGAGCGCTATTCGGCCGAGTGCAAATGGGGTGCGCCCGGCTCCGACGGGTGGTGTGCCTGGTAGGCGGGGTGCGCGCCGGGCCGTTACGTTGACGACATGGCCGAAAACAGGGCATCTGCCACCGAAGAGACGTACCCCGAGGGCGTCCCCTGCTGGCTGGACGCGCAGCTCGCCGACGTGGCGGCGGGACAGCGGTTCTACGGTGGGCTCTTCGGGTGGACCTTCGAGGAGTCGTACGGCGGCACGGTGTGGGCGTACGCCGAGGGGGAGCCGGTGGCCGCGCTCGCCCAGAAGGCGGACGGACGGCTGCCCACCGTGTGGACGGTGTACTTCGCCACCCCCGACGCCGACGCCCTGACCCGGCGGATCCACGCCGCGGGCGGCCAGATCGTCACGCACCCGATGCCGCTCGGCGACCTGGGCACCGCCGCCCTCGCCACCGACCCCGAGGGCGCCGTCTTCGGCCTCTGGCAGCCGGGCACCCACGCGGGCTTCGGGCGCCGTCACGAACCGGGCACGTTCGTGTGGGCCGAGCTGTACGCCCGGGACACCGCCGCCGCCAACGCCTTCTACGGCGGCCTCTTCCCCGACGCCCTCTTCGGGCCCGGCGCCGAGCCCGACTTCGGGCGGGCGCCGCTGGCCGACGTCTTCCCCGCCGAGATGCCGCCGCACTTCCTGATCCACTTCCGGGTGCCGGACTGCGCGGCGGCGCTGGCGGACGTGGTCCGGCTCGGCGGGCGGGTACAGGCTGATCCGCTCACCACCTCGTATGGGACCGTGGGCCTGGTGAGCGACGACCAGGGGGCGTCGTTCGCGGTCCTGGAGCGCTGAACTGCCACCCTATGGTGCTGTCTGGGTGAGACATCCCCATTCGTCACCGGGTTCGCAACCTGCGCCCCGGCCAGGAAGAATCGGGGTGCGTGCCGCCATGGCGGTGCGGTGGTGAGACGCTGCACGGGGCGGCTCGTACGGGGAGGTGGCAGGCAAGTGGTGGATCAGCTGACGCAGCACGATCCGCGGCGGATCGGGCCGTTCGAGGTGCTGGGACGGCTCGGCGCCGGCGGCATGGGGCTGGTCTATCTCGCGCGCTCGGCGTCCGGACGGCGCGTGGCGATCAAGACGGTGCGCACCGAGCTGGCGGAGGACCAGCTCTTCCGGGTCCGCTTCACCCGCGAGGTGGAGGCGGCCCGCGCGGTCTCCGGCTTCTACACGGCGGCCGTCGTCGACGCCGACCCGCGCGCCGCGGTGCCGTGGCTGGCCACCGCGTACGTGCCCGCGCCCTCCCTGGAAGAAATAGTGAACGACTGCGGACCGCTGCCCGCCCAGGCGGTGCGCTGGCTGGCCGCGGGCGTCGCCGAGGCGCTCCAGTCGATCCACGGCGCCGGACTGGTCCACCGCGACCTGAAGCCGTCCAACGTCCTCGTCGTCGAGGACGGCCCCCGGGTGATCGACTTCGGGATCGCCTCCGGGGTCTCCAACACCCGGCTGACCATGACGAACGTCGCCGTCGGCACCCCCGCCTACATGTCCCCGGAGCAGGCCAAGGACTCGCGCAGCGTGACCGGCGCCTCCGACGTCTTCTCCCTCGGCTCCACCCTCGTCTTCGCCGCCACCGGCCACCCGCCCTTCCACGGCGCCAACCCGGTCGAGACGGTCTTCATGCTGCTGCGCGAGGGCCCCGACCTGGAGGGCCTCCCGGACGAGCTGCGCCCGCTGATCGAGTCCTGTATGCAGATGGACGCCGGGGCCCGCCCCACCCCCGCCGACCTCCAGGCCCAGCTCGCCCCCCACCTCTTCGGCTCCGGCTCCGACGACAGCGGTACGGCGTCGGCGTGGCTGCCGGGCAAGGCGGTCGCCCTGATCGAGTCCCGCCGCGGTGGACGGCTCCCCGCGCCGAAGCCCGCCCACGGCCACGGCAGCGGCGGGCACGGCGGCGGCGGTCACGGCGGCGGCCACGGTGGCGGTCACGGCGGTGGGCACCACGCCGGTGGCCGGGGCGGCGGCCGACCGCACGTCCCGCCCCCGCCCCCGCACGACCCCGTCGTCCCGCCGCCGCCCACCGCCCCGCCCGTCCCGGCGCCCGTCCCGGCGCCCGTGCCCGCGCCGGTCGGCGCCCCCGACGGCGGCCCGGTCCGGCTGGCCGGGGCCCGCGTGCCCATCGGCCCCGGCCCGCGCGTCGCCGACGTCCGCGCCGCCGCCCTCCAGGCACCCCCGCCCGAGGCGGGCCTCGCCGCGTCCTGGTCCAAGCCGCGCCCCGGCGTCAACGGCGCCGACGCGGCCCTGCCCGGCGCCGCCGACCGCACCGCGCCCGCGCCCGTGGCGGCGCCCGACCCGGGGGCGACCGGCTGGCGCCCCTGGCGGTTCCGCATGTCCAACGACGTCTGGGGCACCCCGGCCGTCGCCGCCGACCTCGTCTACGTCACCTCCTTCGAGGTGCACGCCCTCGACGTGGCGACCGGCCGACGGCGCTTCAAGACCCGCGACGTCGCCTGGTCCATGGCCGTCGCGGACGGCCGCATCCACGCCTCCGACGGGCCCACGCTGTACGCCCTCGACGCCCGCGAGGGCACCGACCTGTGGCGGCTGTCCACGGACGCGTGGGTGTACTGCCTCAAGGCCGACCGGGGCACCGTCGTCACCGGCACCCGCGGCGGCGGCGTCCAGGCGTGGGAGGCGTCCAGCGGGCAGAAGCTGTGGGAGGTCAGCGGCTGCCAGACCGACTTCGAGACCCCGGAGGCCGGACCCGCCCTGCACGACGGCACCGTCTACGTCTGGCAGGACGCCCGGCTGCGCGCCCTGGACGCCCGCACCGGCGACGAGCGCTGGTCCTACCCGATCGGCGACGCCGCCTCCTGCGGCGGGGTACCGGTACGGGTCAGCCCCGCGTCCGACGGCCACGTCTACGTCTGCGCGGGCACCCGCGTCATCGCCGCCGACGTCGCCACCGGCCACGTCCGCTGGCACTTCGAGGCGCCCGCGGTCTTCCTCTCCCCGCCGACCTTCGTCCCCGGCCCCGCGGTCACCGGCGGCGGCGTCTACCTCGCCGACTACCTCGGCACCGTCTACGCCCTCGACGCCACCGACGGACGCGACCGCTGGCGCATCGCCACCGAGGCCCGCTCCGCGACCGACCCGGTGCTGGTCGCCGCGGGCCACGTCCACGTCGGCAGCGGCACCGGGCTCTACACCCTGGACGCCGTGACCGGCACGCCCAAGTGGCGCTTCCAGGCGGGCGGCGACATCGTCGGCGCGCCCGCGGTGGCCGAGGGCCGCATCCACTTCGGCTCCACCGACCACCTCCTCTACACCCTCAAGGCCGACGACGGCCGACTCCGCTGGAAGCTCGCCACCGGCGGCGAGATCACCGGCTCCCCGGTGGTGCGGGACGGCATCGTGTACGCGTGCAGCAAGGACCGCTGCGTGTACGCCCTGGACGCCGAGAAGGGCACGGGCACGGCACGCGCCTGACCGGCCGGACGAAGGCGTGGGACGGCCGTCGCACCGGCGTACGGAAGGGGCCCGGACGGCGGCCGTCCTCCCTGACCGTACGCCGGGTACGGACCGGTCGCCATGCGGTGACATGACCGTGACAGGCGACTGGCTAGGGTGTGGGCCATGCAGATTCGGGGGAGCGCACTCAAGCTCACGGCGGTGTCGGCGTTGGTGGTCCTGGCCCTGACGGGCTTCTCGACGGGCCGCGGCCACCGCTCCGGCGGCGACTCGGACGGCGGCGGCTGCAGCAGCTCAAGCCAGAACCACGACAGCTCGTCGGTGGGCAAGTACGATGATGACGACGACTACGACGACGGCTACGGCGGCGGATACGACAGCGACGGCAGCGGCAGTTCGGGCTCCGACTCCGGCAGCGGCCAGAGCGGTACGACCCTGGAGGCGGCCACCGTCGAGCTGGTCACCTGCGCCACACCGGACCAGCCGTACGCCACCGTCGAGGTCACCAACCCCAACAGCACGGAAGGCGTGTTCGACGTCACCGTGGGCTTCGAGGACGCCGCGGCCACCGAGATCACCACCCAGCACAAGGTGACCAGGGTCCCCGCGTACGACACGGTGACCGTCCAGGTCGACCTCGGCAGCGGCGAGTCACGGGCCGCCGACGTCGACCACTGCGAGGCCGCCGAACTGGCCCCCGCGACCGTCTGATCACCGGGTACGGAACCCCACGCGGCGGTCCCCGTCAACGCCATCCCGGCCGCCGTCACCAGGGACTCGTACGCGCTGACCCTCCCGTAGGTGGTGTGCGGGCCGAAGAAGCCGCGGACAGTGTGCGGGAAGGAGGTGATCGGCCCTTTTGGCTCACGCCCAGCCCGCCTCTCCTCAGGAGTGAGGATGGTGTTCGTCCGTCCTGGTCAGGAGGGCGTGGGTCAAAGGGGCCAATCACCCCCCACCGGGCCGGAAGCCGCTGAGCCAGCCCGGCGTGCTGGCGAGGCGCGGACGCGCCCCTCAGCCCCGGCCCACTACGCACCCCACCTGAAGGGACAACGGACCTGGGGCCCCCGCCTTTTCCGGGCCGTCCGCTCGCTTCTTACCCGTGCTGGAGCGGGCCGGGGTCAAGGGTGGCCCGCTAGGGCCATCGCCGAAGGCGACGCGACCGTAGGGAGCGCCCTTGAGGCCGGGCCGTGGAAGTACGACCCTGGCAAAGAAGCGGGCGGCCCCAACGGCACCCTCTCCAGCAGGCGTCGCACAGATGCCCTCCCCCTCCCCTACCTCCAGCACTCCGCCCACAGCAGCTTGCCGACCTCAGGGGTGCCCAGGCCGTGCGGTGTTGCCGCGCCCCACGTGTCCGCGCAGGACTGGACGAGGGGGATGCCTCGGCCGTTCTCGGCGTCGGGGGGTGGGGTGGGGGTGCGGGCGTCGGAGAAGGCGGGCGGTACCTGGGGGTCCGTGTCCCAGACCGCCACGCGGAGGCGGTCCGGTGCCGTCGAGCGGACACGGAGGGCGTACGGGCCCTTGGTGTGGCAGTGGGAGTTGGCCAGGAGTTCCGCCGCGACGAGTTCCGCCGTGGGGGCGAGGTCGGGCATCTCGTGTGCGGCGAGGATCAGTCTCAGGGTGGCCCTGGCGATACCCGGTGCGCGTGGATCGTGCGGAAGATGAAGGGTGTACTTCCACGACGGGGATACGGTGACCATCGGAAGTCTCCGTTCGCTGAAGGGGTGTTGGACAGATGCCTGGTGTCTCTGCCGCGGCGTCCCACGGTGCGCTTCCAGGCGAGGCGCCTGAGGATGACCATAAGGGCTGGGCAAATACCATTTGCGGGCTCCCGGGATACTTCGGTCAGCTTCCCTCATGTGAGTGACGCGCTATAGGAACGCATGTCCAGGAGGGGTTCACGTGCCCGCAAGACCACCGCTGACGGCACGCCGCCTGCGGCTCGCCGCAGAGTTGCGCAAGATGCGGGAGCGCGCGGGGATGACGGCCACCGAGGCCGCGCGCACGCTGGGCACCAGCCAAGGTCAGCTCAGCAACGTGGAGTCGGGACGGTTCGGGGTGAGCCCCGAGCGGATCCGGGCGCTGGCGCGTATCTACTCTTGCCCTGACCAGGCGTTCATCGACGCCTTGGTCACGATGGCGACCGACAGGAACCCCGGCTGGTGGGAGACGTACCGCGAGGTGCTGCCCTCAGGGCTTCTCGACCTCGCCGAGCTGGAGCACCACGCAATCGCCGTACGCACGGCGTACACCGCCCATATGCCCGGACTGCTCCAGACCGCAGATCACGCACGCGAGATTTTCCGCCAGATCATCCCGGCGCCCACGGCGCCCGAGGTCGAGCACCGGGTGTCCCATCGCGTCAAGCGTCAGGGAATCCTCTACGGGGACACTCCGACGCCGTACCGGACCACTGTGCACGAAGCCGCCCTGCACATGCGGGTTGGCGGGCGGAAGGTATCGCTTGCCCAGTTGCGGCACCTACTCGACATGAGCGAACGCGACCACATCACGATTCGCGTGCTGCCCTTCGACGTGGGCGCCTTCCCCGGTTCCGGCCAGTCGATCAACTACCTCTACGGATCCGTGCCCCAACTCGACACGGCACAACTGGACCAGTTCCACGGGCCCGTGCTGCTGGACGCCGAGTCACTTCTGGACAAGTACCGACACCTTCTCGACATCGTGGAAACCGCCGCACTCAGCCCGGCACAGTCCCGGGATCTCATCCACTCCATCGTCCGAACCCTGTGAGGGAGCCGACATGACCCCGCACCGCTGGCAGAAGTCGTCCTATTGCCAGGAAGGCGACGCCTGCGTCCACATAGCCGCCGCCCCCGACGCCATCCACTTCACCGACCGCCCCGAGCCACCCCATCCCACCCTCACCCTCACCCCCACCGCGTTCCGCACCTTCCTCCGCGCGCTGAAGGGCCAACACCTCACCCCCCGTTGACCCCCACACGCACCCCCGCCAAATCCGCCACCACCGCCGCGTGGTCCGAAGGCCACACCCCGTCCACGGGACCGTCGCACGCTCGCCGTGCGGTGCGGACGTGGCCGATGCCGTCGGGGCCGGGTGGGGCGACGTGGATGTAGTCGATGCGGACGCTGGGGCTGTGGGTCTCGGCGACGTAGGGGTTGGTGGCGTCCCAGGTGGCGGAGGGGGCCGTCGGGGTGGCGTACTCCCAGGCGTCGAGGAAGACCTGGCCCGGCACGGCGGGGGCGGTACGGGTGCCGCTGAAGGCGCGGACCTCGTCGGAGTCGGGCCAGGCGTTGAAGTCGCCGGTGACGACGGGCGGGAAGCGCGTGCCGCCCCGGTACTCGGCGACGAAGCGCGCGATCGCCGCCACCTGCGCGCACCGTACCGCCGACGCGTGCACCGCCGACGTCAGGTGGGCGGTGAAGAAGGGGATGTCCGCTCCGGGCGCCGCCAGTCGGGCGTACAGGGCGAGGCGGCCGTCGTCGAGGTCGGCGGGGACGGGCAGCGGCAGGACCGCCTGTTCCGTCACCGGCCAGCGGCTCAGGACCGCGTTGCCGACGTCCACCGGCGCGCCGCCGATCCGCCGCCGCCACCGCTCGGGGCGTTGGGAGGGGGCCCAGGCCCAGTACATGCCGAGTTCCCCGGCCAGCCACTCGGCGAGGTTCTCCCCACCGGCCGCCCACACCTCCTGGAGGCCGACGACATCGGGCCGTACCTCACGCAGCGCCGTGAGGATGGCCTTCTGGCGCGTCTCCCAGGGGCCGAACCGCCACCACAGATTCCAGGTCATCACCCGCACCGCAGCCACCTGCCTCCGTCAGCGTGCGCAGGGGACCATTAGAGCAACAGCGACCGCCCCACGTCGCATCAGACCGGCAGTCAGACCGTTAGGAGCGCGCACCCATGAGCCGCCTCACCGACGTCCGTTTCCGCGCCGCCACCGCCTTCCAGCGGTACGTCGCCAACCCCCTCACGCGCCGACTGCCCGGTCACACCCTCATCGAGACCACGGGGCGTGTCTCGGGGCTGCCCCGCCGTACGCCCGTGGGCGGGCGGCGGGTCGGGGACGCGTTCTGGCTGGTGTCGGAGTTCGGCGGGCGGTCGCAGTACATTCGCAACATCGAGGCCGACCCCCGGGTACGGGTGCGGCTCCACGGACGCTGGTACACCGGCACCGCCCACCTCCTCCCCGATGACGACCCGGTCGCCCGGACGCGGAGCCTGCCGCGGTTCAACAGCGCCGCCGTGCGGGCGCTCGGCACCGACCTGCTGACCGTACGCGTGGACCTCGATCGGTTGTGAGGGGGTCACCGCACCCCCGCCACGCCAGCACCCGCCTGACGGGCCGTCAGCTCCAGTCGTCGCCGTATGCGCGCGAGGTGTGCTCCTGCCGTGTACTCCTTGTGAACCCCCGCCGATCGCCTGTGATCGCCATCTCCCCCGGCTGACGCATCCGGCATCCACAAGGCAAACTGACCTAGTTGTTGGGGATGTCTAGGGGGACGGGCATGGACGGAGTACCGCGCGCACCGCGGACGTCGCACGTACCGCGGGTACCGGAGCAGCGGCGTCCGGACGAGTCGGCGGAGCCGCCCGTGACCTGGCGCTTCAGCGTGCTCGGCCCGGTGCGCGCCCGGCGCGGCGACCAGCCGCTGGCCACCGGCTCCCCCCAGCAGCGCGCCCTGCTGGCCGCGCTCCTGCTCCGCGAGGGCCGCACCGCGACCGCCGCGGAACTCATCGACGCCCTGTGGGGCGACGAACCGCCCTCCCAGGCGTTGGCGGCCCTGCGCACCTACGCCTCCCGGCTGCGGAAGGTGCTCGACGCCGGGGTGCTGGTCAGCGAGTCCGGCGGGTACGCCGTGCGCGGGCTGGCGCGGGGGGCGCTGGACCTCGCGGAGGCGCAGGACCTGGCGGCCGAGGCGGAGAAGGCCCGCGCCGCGGGCGACCTGTGCCACGCCCGCGACCTGCTCGGCCGCGCCCTCGCCCTCTGGGACGGGGAGGCGCTGGCGGGCGTACCCGGCCCGTACGCGGAGGCCCAGCGGGTACGGCTGGAGGAGTGGCGCCTCCAACTCCTCGAAACCCGCCTCGACATGGACCTGGAGCAGGGCTGCCACGCCGAGGCGGTCTCCGAGCTGACCGCCCTGACCGCCGCCCACCCCCTACGGGAGCGGCTCCGGGAACTGCTGATGCTGGCCCTGTACCGCAGCGGGCGCCAGGCGGAGGCCCTCGCGGTGTACGCCGACACGCGCCGCCTCCTCGCCGACGAACTCGGCGTCGACCCGCGCCCCGGCCTGCGCGACCTCCAGCAGCGCATCCTCCAGGCCGACCCGGGCCTGGCGGAGCCCTCGGCCCCGGTCGCGGAACCCCCGGCGACCCCGGTCCGCCCGGCCCAGCTCCCCGCCTCCGTCCCCGACTTCACCGGCCGCGCCTCCTTCGTCGCCGAGCTGAGCGAGGTGCTGGCGTCGGCGGAGGGCGGGGTGATGGCCGTCTCCGCCGTGGCGGGCATCGGCGGCGTGGGCAAGACGACGCTGGCGGTGCACGTCGCCCACGGCGCGCGTCCCGCGTTTCCCGACGGCCAGCTCTACGTCGACCTCCAGGGGGCGGGCCCGCGGGCGGCGGAACCGGTGACGGTCCTCGGCGCCTTCCTGCGCGCCCTCGGTATGGCGGACTCCGCGATCCCGGACTCGCTGGAGGAGCGCGCGGCCCTGTACCGCTCGGTCCTCTCCGGCCGCCGTGTCCTGGT
This sequence comes from Streptomyces flavalbus, assembly GCF_042674625.1. Taxonomy (NCBI): domain Bacteria; kingdom Bacillati; phylum Actinomycetota; class Actinomycetes; order Kitasatosporales; family Streptomycetaceae; genus Streptomyces; species Streptomyces flavalbus. The sequence continues at coordinate 3,558,265 of NZ_JBHTEB010000001.1, read as the reverse complement.
CCTGCTGGACAACGCCCGCGACGCCGCGCAGGTACGGCCGCTGCTCCCGGGGACGGAGGGCTGCGCGGCCCTCGTCACCTCCCGGGTGCGGATGGTCGACCTCGCGGGCGCGCACCTGGTCGACCTGGACGTGATGTCGCCGGACGAGGCGCTGGCGCTCTTCACGAAGATCGTCGGCGAGGAGCGGGTCGCGTCGGAGCGGAAGGCCGCCCTCGATGTGGTCGCGGCCTGCGGCTTCCTGCCGCTCGCCATCCGCATCGCCGCCTCCCGCCTCGCCGCCCGCCGCACCTGGACGGTCTCCGTCCTCGCGGCCAAGCTGGCCGACGAACGCCGCCGCCTCGACGAACTCCAGGCGGGCGACCTGGCCGTGAAGGCCACCTTCGAACTCGGCTACGGCGCCCTCGACGCCGCCCAGGCCCGCGCCTTCCGCCTCCTCGGCCTGGCCGACGGCCCGGACCTCTCCCTCCCCGCGGCGGCGGCGGTCCTCGACCTCCCGGCGGAGGACACGGAGGACCTCCTCGAATCCCTCGTCGACACCAGCCTCCTGGAGTCCGCCGCCCCCGGCCGCTACCGCTTCCACGACCTCGTCCGCCTCTACGCCCGCTCCTGCGCCGAACGCGACGAACAACCCCCCACGGAACGCGAGGCGGCCCTCTCCCGCCTCCTCGACTTCTACCTCTCGACGGCGTCCCGCGTGTACGCGATCGAACGCCCCGGCGACCGCCTGGTCGACCACCTGGCACCCACGGCCTACCCCGGCCTGGACTTCGCCGACCGCGGCGCGGCCCGCGACTGGCTCTACACGGAGGCCAACTGCCTGCTGGCGCTGGCCCAGCAGTCCGCCGACCGGCCCGACTCCCTCAGCCGGGCCATCGACCTCCTCTGGGCCGCCCTCGACATCTCCGAGTCCGGGGCCAACTCCAGGGAGTACGAGACCACCGCGAAGGTGCTGTTGCAGTCGGCGCGGCGGCTCGGCAGGCCGGGCATGGAGGCACGGGCGCTGATGACGCTCGCGCACGCGCACGTGGACGGCGGCCGGTTCGACACGGCTGACCGGGCCGCCGAGGACGTCATCCGGCTCGCGCACGAGGCGGACGACCTCCTCCCCGCCTGCTGGGCCCGTAACGCCCGGGGCATCATCGCCCTCTACCAGAACCGCAACGCCGACGGTGAGGAGCACCTCTCCGAGGCCATCCAGCACTTCCGGACCCTGGGTGACCGTCCGGGCGAGGCCAGCGCCCTGTGCAACCTCTCCCGCATCCACCTCGCGACCGGCCTCACCCAGAGCGCCGTCACGCTCGCCCAGCAGGGCATGGAGATCTACGACGCCATGGGCAACTCCATGCGCGGGGCCAACGGCCGCTACGCGCTGGGCATGGCCCTGACCCAGAGCGGCGAACTGGACGCGGCGGCCGAGCGTCTCCTGGAGGCGCTGAAGGTGTTCCGCGAGAGCCGTCAACGGCTCTGGGAGGGCATGACCCTCTTCCGCCTCGCCGAGGTCGACATCGCCGCCCACCGCTACGCCCAGGCCGCGACCAACGCCGAGATGGCGCTCACCGTGCTGAGGGGCATCGGCGGCGAGTGGCGGCGCGGCAACGTCCTCACCGTCCTCGGCCACGCGCTCACCGGCTTCGGACACGTGGGCCGCGCGCAGGTGTGCTGGCGTGAGGCGCTGCGGATCTACGAGGAGTTGGACGCGCCCGAGGCGGCGACGGTCCGCGAACTGCTCAGCCCGGTACGGGCCGTCTGAGGTCCGGTGCGGGGCGCCTGAAGTCCGGTGCGGGGCCGTTCATCATTCGTTTATCGCCGCCAGCCATGCTCGTCGCAGTCGATCCGTCGCGTCGGGGGGCAGACGGGTCGCCACGGTGGGCCTCGCACTGACGAACTAGGGTGAGCGCCCGAGATGGGCCCGTCCGGCCACACATCGGGGGAGTGACCGGACGGGCCTCGCCGACCTACTGACGTACGAACCAAGTGGAGCAGAGCCCATGAGCGACAAGTCGGTCACCAAGCCCGAGGACATGCACGCCACCGGCACGACGGACACCGAGGCCGCGGCCGACGACGTCAAGACCACCGACGGCGACGCCACCACCGAGGACATGCACGCCACCGGCGAGCCCGTCACCACCCTGGACATGCACGCCACGTCGGAGCCCTTCAAGCCGACGAAGTAGGCGTCCCCGACCGGGGGCACGGCCGCGGCGGCGCGGAGGGGGATCCGCCGCGGCCGACGTCCCCGGCGGCCGGTCCGACGACACCCGGGAGTTATCCACAGGGGAGTGGGACTTACCCACAGGCCGAGCGGACCTTCGGCCACCTCCGGCAACCTGGGGTGGTGGGGAACGGGGAGCGGGGGAAACGAGCCGACGTGGCCGCACTGGCCACGTCGGCTCCACTCGTGTCACTGGCCAGGGGCGGCATCCTGCTCACCTCCCGCGCCCTGCGCGCCGGTTGGCCCCGAAGCACCCTCACCCGCACCCTGCGCGCCGAGGGATGGACATCCGTCCGCAACGGCGCCTGGGCCGAACCGGGCCACGCACCCGACCTCCTCACCCGCCTCCGCACCGAGCAACTCATCGAGCCCCGCCTCATCGTGAGCCACCGCTCCGCGGCCGCACTCTGGCTGATCGAGACACTCACCCCACGCTCAGCCCCGCCCCTCGACTTCATCGACCCCCACCTCGGCCGCCGTCCCAAGGCGGAAGGCGTCCGCGTCCACCGGCTCCCCCTCCTCCCCCAGGACGTCACGGAACGCCGGGGCCTCCGCGTCACAACCCCGGCCCGCACCCTCGCCGACCTCCTGCGCACCGGCCCCCGCGACGAAGCCCTCGTCGCCGTGGACTCCGCCCTCTCCCGACGCAGAGTCGGCAACGTCCGACGCGCTCCCCTCACGACCCCGCCCGCCCTCACCACCGCCCTCGACACCAACGCCCGAGGCGCGGCCCGAGCACGCACCTGGCTGGAACTGGCCGACCCGGGCGCGGGCTCCCCCGCGGAGACCATCGCCCGCCTGCGCATGTACGACGCCGACCTGCACCCCGAATCCCAGGCCGAACTGCACACCCCCGACGGCCGACGCCGGTTCCTGGACTTCCTCTTCCGCGCCGAGGGCCTGGGCGTGGAGATCGAGGGCTACGCCTACCACGGCACCCGCGCCGCCCACCGCGACGACGTGGCCCGCTTCAACCAGCTCCAACAGTGCCCCGAGATCCGCACCCTCCTCCGCTTCACCGCCGAGGACGTCTTCCACCGCCCCGCCCAGATAATCGCCCAGATCGAACTCATACTGACGGGACTTAGGTGACTGGGTGGGTGGGCGCGCGGGTGGGACTTGGGGGGCATGTTCACGGGTTGCCGTGGGGGCCGCCCGCTTCTTTTGCCAGGGTCGTGCTTCCGCGGCCCGGCCTCAAGGGCGCTCCCTACGGTCGCGTCGGCTGCGCCGATCGGCCTGCGGCCGACCCTTGACCCCGGCCCGCTCCAGCACGGGTGAGAAGCGCGCGGACGGCCCGGAAAAGGCGGGGGGCCCGGGCCTGTGGGTCCCTTGGGTGGGCTCCACGTGTGCGTGGGTGCGGGGGCGCGCTGGCGCCTCGCCTGCACGCCGGGCTGGCTCAGCGGCTTGCGGCCCGGTGGGGGGAGGGAGGGAGAGAAGGAGAGGGGCTCGTGTCAAGAGGCGGGCGGTGATTGGCCCCTTTGACCCACACCCCTCTGGGAAGAAAGGGTCAGAGCGTGAGCCAAAGGCACCAATCACCCCCTCCCCGCACACTCCTGAGGCCCATGTGACAGCAGAGGCAAGCCCTCGCCCTCCTCTACTCCCTCGGCTTCCTCGCCCCCTCCCCCCACCGGGCCGCAAGCCGCTAAGCCCACCCGGCGTGCAGGCGAGGCGCCGACGCGCCCCTCAGCCCCGGCCCACTACGCACCCCACCTGAAGGGACAACAGACCTGGGCCCCCGTTTTTCCGGGCCGTCCGCTCGCTTCTTACCCGTGCTGGAGCGGACCGGGGTCAAGGGTCGGCCGCAGGCCGATCGGCGCAGCCGACGCGGAGCGACAGCGGAGCGCCCTTGAGGCCGGGCCGTGGAAGCACGACCCTGGCGAAAGAAGCGGGCGGCCCCGACGGTGAGTTGGAATCAAGGGGGTGACGTGCCGGAGGTCTGTCACCTAGCTGCGGCCCCCCTCGCCCTCGCCCTGGTCCTCACCCTCGCCCTGGTCATTCCGACCAGTTGGTATGGACAGATTTCCGCCCTCGCGGTACAACCGACACCATGCGCATCGCCGTGACGATCTTTCTCACCGACGAGACGATTACCCCTGCCCGGCTCGCTCGTGAGCTGGAGGAGCGGGGGTTTGCCGGGCTGTATCTGCCTGAGCACACGCACATTCCCGTGGAGCGGGCCACGCCGTACCCGGCGGGGGGTGAGCTGCCGCGGGAGTACGGGCGTACGCTCGACCCCTTCGTCGCGCTCGGGCAGGCCGCCGCCGTCACCGAGCGGCTTGGGGTCGGGACCGGGATTGCGCTGGTCGCCCAGCGTGATCCGATCGACCTGGCCAAGCAGATCGCCACGCTGGATCACCTGTCGGGCGGGCGGTTCACCCTCGGGCTCGGGTTCGGGTGGAACGTCGAGGAGGCCGACGACCACGGGGTCGAGTGGCGTACGCGGCGGGAGCTCGTGCGGGAGAGGGTGGCCCTCATGCGGGCGTTGTGGGCTGAGGAGCCCACGGCGTACGAGGGCGAGTTCGGCGGTGTGCGGGCCAGTTACGCCTACCCCAAGCCCGTGCAGAAGCCGCGTGGGCCGGTCAGTGGGCCGCGGACGCTGGTCGGTGGGGCGGCGGGGCCGAAGTTGTTCGCGCACGTCTGTGAGTACGCCGACGGGTGGCTGCCGATCGGTGGGCGCGGGCTGTCGGAGTCGCTGCCGGTGCTGCGCGCGGCCTGGGCCGACGCGGGCCGGGACCCGGCGGCGCTCCAGGTGGTGCCGTACGCCGTCCAGCCCACGCCGGGCAAGCTCGCGCACTTCGCCGACCTCGGGATCGAGGAGGTCGTGGCGCAGTTGCCGCCGGGTGGGGAGGCGGAGGTGCTGAGGGCGTTGGACGCCCTCCAGGCCCACCTGTCCTGATCGCCGCTCAGCCACCCCTCGTACCCTCCGTATCCTCGAAGGATGACGACTTCCGCGACTCCCGGACCCGGCTCACCCGAGCGCCGCCCCGGCGGTACCGGCCCGACCGCGAACTCCATGCGTCGCGCCCTCAAACGGGCCCGTGACGGCGTCGCCCTGGACGTCGCCGAGGCGGCCGTGCTGCTCCAGGCCCGCGGTGCGGACCTCGACGACCTCGCCGCGTCCGCCGCCCGGGTGCGGGACGCCGGGCTCGAACAGGCGGGGCGGCCGGGGGTCATCACGTACTCCAAGAGCGTCTTCGTGCCGTTGACCCGGCTCTGTCGGGACAAGTGTCACTACTGCACCTTCGTCACCGTTCCGGGGAAGCTGCGTCGTGCCGGGCACGGGATGTTCATGTCGCCGGACGAGGTGCTCGACGTCGCCCGGCGCGGTGCCGCCCTCGGCTGCAAGGAGGCCCTCATCACCCTCGGCGACAAGCCCGAGGAGCGGTGGCCGGAGGCGCGGGAGTGGCTGGACGCGCACGGGTACGACGACACCATCGCGTATGTGCGGGCCATTTCCGTGCGGATTCTGGAGGAGACCGGGCTTCTTCCTCATCTCAACCCCGGCGTGATGTCCTGGACCGACTTCCAGCGGCTCAAGCCCGTCGCGCCGTCCATGGGCATGATGCTGGAGACCACCGCCACGCGACTCTGGTCGGAGCCCGGCGGGCCGCACTACGGCTCACCGGACAAGGAACCGGCGGTGCGGCTGCGGGTGTTGGAGGACGCCGGGCGGTCGTCGGTGCCGTTCACCTCCGGGATTCTCATAGGCATCGGGGAGACGTACGAGGAGCGCGCGGAGTCGCTGTTCGCGCTGCGCCGGGTGTCCCGCGCCTACCACGGCATCCAGGAGCTGATCATCCAGAACTTCCGCGCCAAGCCGGACACCGCGATGCGCGGGATGCCGGACGCGGAGCTGGACGAACTCGTCGCCACGGTCGCCGTCGCCCGGCACCTGCTCGGGCCGTCCGCCTGCCTCCAGGCCCCGCCCAACCTGGTGGACGCCGAGTACGGGCGGCTGATCGGCGCGGGGATCGACGACTGGGGTGGTGTCTCGCCGGTCACCATCGATCACGTGAATCCCGAGCGGCCCTGGCCGCGGATCGAGGAGTTGGCGGAGCGGTCGCGGGCGGCTGGGTTCGAGCTGCGGGAGCGGCTCTGTGTGTATCCCGAGTTCGTGGTGCGGGGGGAGCCGTGGCTCGATCCGCGGCTGCGGCCGCACGTCGCCGCCCTCGCCGACCCGGTGACCGGGCTCGCCGTGCCGGACGCCGTGGTCGAGGGGCGGCCCTGGCAGGAGCCGGAGGAGGCGTTCGTCGCGGCGGGGCGTACCGATCTGCACGCCACCATCGACACCGAGGGCCGTACCTCCGACCGGCGCGACGACTTCGACGAGGTGTACGGCGACTGGGGTGCCCTGCGGGAGGCCGCCGCCCCCGGGATGGCGCCCGAGCGGGTCGACGCCGACGTGCGGGAGGCCCTCGCCACCGCCGCCGACGACCCGACCCGGCTCACCGACGAGCAGGCGCTCGCCCTGCTGCACGCGGACGGGCCCGCGCTGGACGCGCTCTGCCAGGTCGCGGACGACGTGCGCAAGTCGGTCGTCGGGGACGAGGTGACGTACATCGTCACCCGGAACATCAACTTCACCAATGTCTGCTACACCGGCTGCCGTTTCTGCGCCTTCGCCCAGCGGCGCACCGACGCCGACGCCTACACGCTCTCCCTCGACCAGGTCGCTGACCGGGCGCAGCAGGCGTGGGAGGTGGGCGCGGTGGAGGTGTGTATGCAGGGCGGTATCCATCCCGACCTGCCGGGGACGGCGTACTTCGACATCGCGCGGGCCGTGAAGGAGCGGGTGCCCGGGATGCACGTGCACGCGTTCTCCCCGATGGAGGTCGTGAACGGCGCGACCCGTACGGGTATGTCCGTGCGGGAGTGGTTGACGGCGGCGAAGGAGGCCGGGCTCGACTCGATTCCGGGGACCGCCGCGGAGATCCTCGACGACGAGGTCCGGTGGGTGCTGACCAAGGGGAAGCTGCCCGCCGCCACCTGGATCGACGTGGTGACCACCGCGCACGAGCTGGGCATCCGGTCGTCGTCGACGATGATGTACGGCCATGTCGACCAGCCCCGGCACTGGCTCGGCCACCTGCGCACGCTCGCCGGGATACAGCAGCGCACGGGCGGGTTCACGGAGTTCGTGACGTTGCCGTTCATCCACACCAACGCGCCCGTCTACCTGGCCGGGATCGCCCGCCCGGGGCCGTCGGTGCGGGACAACCGGGCGGTGACGGCGATGGCGCGGCTGCTGCTCCACCCGTACATCCCGAACATCCAGACGAGCTGGGTGAAGCTGGGGACGGAGGGGGCGGCGGAGATGCTGCGGTCCGGTGCGAACGACCTGGGGGGTACGTTGATGGAGGAGACCATCTCGCGGATGGCTGGCTCCGCCTACGGGTCGTACAAGTCGGTTCGTGACCTGGTCGCGGTGGCGGAGGCGGCGGGGCGTCCGGCCCGGCCGCGGACCACGCTCTACGGCGAGGTGCCGGAGGAGCGGCAGCGGGTGGCGCGGGAGTCGGACGGGCACCTGCCCGAGCTGCTGCCGGTGCTGGACTGAGCACACCGCGCAGTACGATGATCCGACACCCGGTACCGGGTCGGAGACTGAGGAGATGCGTGCCGTGCCAGCCCGACGGATTCCCTCCTGGGCCTGGGTCAGCGGCCTGACGGCAGGGGCGATCGTTGCGGTCGCCGTGCTGGCCGTCCAGGCCGAGGGGGGCCCGCAGCCGACCGCCGCCGCCAGCCCCCGCCCCACGGCCTCGGCGTCGGCGGACGCCAAGCCCTCCGCGAGCCCCACGGACACCGCCCCGGTGGCGGTGCCGGACGACTCCGGCACCGGGCGCCGTATCGTCTACTCGCTCGGTGCGAAGCGGGTGTGGCTGGTCGACGCGAGCGACGCGACCCGGCGGACGTTCGCCGTCTGGCCGGGCACGGTCAGCCCGGACCCCGGGAGCTACGCGGTGTCCTCCCGCAACGAGGGCACCACCGGCTCGGACGGGGTGGAGATCGAGCACATCGTCTACTTCACCGCCAAGTCCGGCGTCTCCATCGCCTTCTCCAACGCCCTCGACGGCTCCTCGCCCCCGCCGCCCGCCCAGGGCACGCAGACCGGCGGCATCCGGACGCGCGTGGCGGACGGGGACGCCCTGTGGGCGTTCGGTACGGCGGGGACGACGGTCGTGGTGGTCGAGTAGGGCCTCGTCAGTCGGTGCTGGTGCTGGTGCTGGTGCTGGTGCTGGTGCCGGTGCCGGTGCGGGGCGTCGCCTGGACCGCCAGGAGGGTCACGCCGCCCAGGACGAACACCCGGAGCGCCGCGTCGAGGCCGTTCCAGTCCTCCGACTGCCACATGGCGAACCACTCCCCGCCGATCGCCATGAACCCGGCGCCGAACAGGAGCAGCACCATCAGCAGGCCGTAGGTGGCCAGGCGCCGGGCGGTGGCGGGGCTGCGGCGGGCCCACAGCCAGGTCGCGGCGAGCAGCAGCAGGGCGGTGACGGTCTCCCACGCGATGATCGCCACGTAGGCGGTGTCCTGGAGCCAGCGGGTGGTGACGGCGCGCCACATCAGGTCGTCGTCCTTGAAGGTGGTGTCCATGGCCAGGACATGGCGGACGAACTGCTGGTTGGTGCCGAAGTCGGTGATGTTGCCGAAGGCCACGAGGGTCATGTAGAGCGCGACGGTCGCGGTGAGGACGGCCGCGGCGAGGGGGGTCGTTCGCGAGGAAGTGGTCATGACACTCATCTTTCCCGCTGGCCCCAGGGTCCCCGTGCGCATTGAGCCACCACCTGTCATTGTTCGATTACAGTGCTGAACTGGCGTACGGAGTACGGACAGACGGACGGTGCCTGGGAGGTCTGGGTGGGCGCGACAGCCGGTGCCGTCTGGGGGCGGGCCGAGCAGCAGGACTTCCGGAGCCGGGTGCGCGGGACGCTGCTCGGGGCGGCGATCGGGGACGCGCTCGGGGCGCCGGTCAACGGGCTGGGCCTGGTCGGGATACGGGACGCGCACGGCCCGGAGGGCGTCGTGGACCTGTCGCCCGCCTACGGTCGGCGCGGTGCCGTCACGCACCTCACCCAGCTCACCCTGTTCTCCGTGGACGGCCTGATCCGCGCTCAGGTACGCCGGGACACCGGCGCCTGGCACCCGCCGACGGACGTGCACCGGGCGTATCTGCGGTGGGCGGCGACGCAGCGGGACTGGGGGCCGGACGAGCGGCGCAAGGACGACGGCTGGCTGGCGCGCGAGGAGTGGCTGTACGCCCGGCGCGACCCGACCCGGACGCTGCTGATGGGGCTCGGCGACGACACCATGGGCACGCTGGAGGTGCCGAAGAACCCGAGGGCGGCCGGGCCGGAGGCCGCTGCCCGGTCGGCGCCGTTCGGGCTGCTGGTCGGCTGGGAGCCGCAGCTCGTCGTGCAGTTGGCGGTGGAGTGCGCCGCGCAGACCCACGGCCACCCGACCGCCTGCCTCGCGGCGGGCGCGTACGCGGTGATCGTGCACGGGCTGGCGTTGGGCGAAGGGCTGGACGGCGCCGTACAGCGGGCGCTGGGGCTGCTGGCCGCGCGGCCGGGGCAGGAGCCGGTCGCGGACGCCCTGCAGCAGGCGCTCGGCGCGGTGCGGCAGGGGCTGCCGAGCCCGGGGCGGGTGGCGGAGCTGGCGGGGGAGGGGACGGCGGACCAGGTGGTGTCGGCGGCCGTGTACTGCGCCTTCGTCGGGGACGACGTACGGCAGGGGCTGCGGCTCGCCGTCAACCAGGACGGGCCCTCGGCCGCCACCGCCGCCCTCACCGGGGGTCTGCTCGGCGCCCTGTACGGCGAGACGGCCCTCCCCCCGGCCTGGCTGGCCGAGCTGGAGGGCCGTCCGACGATCCTGGAACTGGCCGACGACTTCGCCATGGAGATGACCCAGGGGCCCGCCCTGCACGGGCCCGCGGGCGCGGCCCCCGGGTGGCTGGCGCGGTACCCGAGGGCCACCTGAGCGTCGTCAGTCCTTGACCGTCGGGCGCAGTGCCTCCTGCGCCTGCGCCGCCGGTTCGGTCGTGGGGAGCGGGAGCGCCGCCGCGTCGTCGCCGTCCGTGTTGACGCTGTCGATGACCGCGAGCCGCTCGGGGGTGTCCTCCGGCTTCAGGTAGCCGATGAGGACGTAGAGGACCAGGGAGACGGCGAGCGGGATGGAGACCTGGTACTGGAGCGGGACGCCGCCGTCGACGTTCCAGTTGATCGGGTAGTTCACCAGCCAGAAGGCGAGCAGGCCCAGCGCCCAGCTCGTCAGCGCCGCGGTGGGTCCGGAGCGGCGGAACGGGCGCAGCAGGCCCAGCATCATCGGGATGGCGATCGGGCCCATCAGACCGGCCACCCACTTGATGACCACGGTGATGATGTCCTTGAACGTGGGCGAGTTGACCTGGGTCGCCACCGCCATGGAGAGCGCGAGGAAGACGACGGTCGTCAGCCGGGCCGCGACCAGGCCGGAGCGGTCGCTCCAGGTGCGCGCCCTCGCCGAGAGGACCGGGGCGACGTCCCGGGTGAAGACGGCGGCGATGGCGTTGGCGTCGGAGGAGCACATCGCCATGGTGTGCGAGAAGAAGCCGACGATGACCAGGCCGAGCAGGCCGTGCGGGAGGAGCTGTTCGGTCATCAGGGCGTAGGAGTCGGAGCCGTCGCCCTTCTCGGAGGTCACCAGCAGCGGCGACATCCACATGGGGAAGAACAGCACCAGCGGCCAGACCAGCCACAGCGCCGCCGAGAGGCGGGCGGAGCGCTCGGCCTCCTTGGCGGTGGGGGTGGCCATGTAGCGCTGGGCCTGGTTGAGCATCCCGCCGTTGTACTCGAAGAGCTTGATGAAGAGGAACGCGAGGAGGAAGACGGTGCCGTAGGGGCCGACCAGGGGCTTCGCGTGGCCGTCGAGGGCCGGTTCGTCCCAGACGCCGAAGAAGCCGCCGTGGTCGCCGATCTCGATCAGGACGGCGACGAACATGGCGAGTCCGGCGAGGAGCTGGATGACGAACTGGCCGAGTTCGGTGAGCGCGTCCGCCCACAGGCCGCCGATGGTGCAGTAGATGCCGGTGACGACGCCGGTGATGAGGATGCCCTGGTTCAGGGAGACGCCGGTGAAGACGGAGAGCAGGGTGGCGATCGCCGCCCACTTCGCGCCCACGTCCACGATCTTCAGCAGCATCCCGGACCAGGCCAGCGCCTGCTGGGTGCGGAGGTCGTAGCGGTTCTTGAGGTATTCCAGCGGGGAGGCCACGTGGAGCCGGGAGCGCAGCCGGTTGATGCGCGGCGCGAACAGCTTGGAGCCGATGGCGATGCCCAGGGCGATCGGGAAGGACCACGTCACGAAGGACGTCACGCCGTAGGTGTAGGCGATCCCGGCGTAGCCGGTGAACATCACCGCGCTGTAGCCCGACATGTGGTGGGAGATGCCGGAGAGCCACCAGGGCATCTTTCCGCCCGCCGTGAAGAAGTCGCTGACGTTGTCCACGCGTTTGTGGGACCAGACGCCGATCGCGACCATCACACCGAAGTAGCCGATGAGTACGGCCCAGTCGAGACTGTTCATGCGCCACCCTTCAACGGTCCGCCTTGTGAACGGCCCGCTCATCGTGGGGGCGCCTACATGGGCACGACAAGAAACCGGTAGGTCAAGAGGGAGTAAAAATGTTCCGCTCGATGACCGACGTTCATGCACATGAACGTCGGTGGGATGGGTTCAGAAGCGTCCTCCCGCGCCGTCGTCGGCCAGTCGCATCAGCAGCACCTCGAACTCCGCGTCCCGCGTGAACCGCGGTTCCCCGCCGTCCTGGCGCACGAGCCGGGTCAGCGTCCCCTGGTGCCACCAGTAGACGTCCGGGCTCACCGGGCCCACCGCGTCCGTGAAGTTGGCGGCGGCGAAGGCGGCCATGCCGTGCAGCGTCGGGAGCAGCGCGGCGCCCCCGACGGCGGCCACCGGGCACAGGGCCAGGTGGTAGCGGTTGGGCAGCGCCACCAGCGCCCCGCCGGGGCCGAGTTCGTCGCCGGTGAGGTCGCGGACCAGCCGGTCCGCCGTCAGCACCCGGCTGGACGTGAAGAACGACTCGCCCGTCACCACGCCGAAGCGCGCGCCCCCCGCCCCGTGCAGCACCGTGTGGCTCCCCACCGGCAGGGCGCCGAGGTTGGCCAGCGCGCGGCGGCGCAGCCCCGCCAGGTCGCCCAGCGGCGCCAGCGCGTCGTCGGTCAGCGGCAGCACGCTCTCCGGCAGGTCCAGGGCGAGCACCTCGCACAGGCCGGGCGCCACCACCCGGGCGTGGGTGTAGTGGACGGCGTCCGGCTCGATGACGTCCCGCGCGACCACCCAGGGGCGCAGCGCGGCCAGCAGCTCGGCGGGCGTCAGGGACGCCAGCGGGGACGGTCCGTCCACCACCCGCAGCAGACGGCCGACGTGGTCGTGGATCGCCTCCGGCCAGCCGCGCCGCCCCCGGGGTTCGTGGTGGCAGACCGCGGCGAGGTCGTCCAGCGCGAAGTGGCGGCCCGAGCTGTCGCTGACCCCCGTCGGCTGGAGCGTCACCTCCAGACCGCGCTCGGCGAACGCCTCCCGCACCCGGGCGCGGAAGTAGGCGGCCTCGTCGACGGAGAGGAAGGCGTAGGCGGTGTCGCGGGGGGTGTCCCGCGGGTCACGCCGTGGCGAGCGATGGGAGATCCACATGAGGTCGGCTGCCCTTCCTGACGGTGATGGTGTCAGGCCGCAACGTGGGGGAGCGGTGGAGGGTTCAACTCCGGTACACGGCACGGGGACTGAACCGGTGGGGGCGCTGTGCCGTTGGTGCCCCCTGAGGTGAGGAGGTCCCGCTTGCTGGTTCCGGGCCGGGTCCAGGAGGTCGACGTGCTGCGCGGGGTGGCGCTGCTCGGCATCCTGCTCGTCAACGCGCAGGTCATCGCCGGGCCGCGGGTGGGCGCGGGGGGCGTGCCGGTCGTGTCGGCGGTGGACGAGGTGGCCGGGTGGCTGGTCACCGCGCTCGTCGCCGCCAAGTTCTATCCGCTGTTCGCGTTCCTGTTCGGCTACAGCTTCACCCTCCAGCGCGCCGCCGCCGCACGCGCGGGCGTGCCGTTCGCGCCCAGGCACCTGCGCCGACTGCTCTGCCTGCTCGCCCTCGGGCTGGCGCACGGCGTGCTGCTGTTCGCCGGGGACATCCTCACGGTGTACGCGGTGCTGAGCCTCGTACTCTTCGCGTTCCGGGACGTCGCACCGCGGGCGGTCGTGCGGACGGCGGCCTGCCTCGTCGTGGGCTGCGCGGTGTGCCTGCTGGCGTGGGGGCTGCTCACGGTCCGCTACGCGGAGCCGGTGGGCGCGCGGGAGGTGGCGGTGTGGGCGCAGGAGCGGGTCTCGGTGTACCGGGGCGGTCCCGGTGACATCGTCGGGGCGAACGCGCGGGCGCTGCGGGACGGGCTCGGGTGGAACCTCGTGTACGCCCTCGACGTCCTCGCGGCCCTGCTGGCGGGCCTCGCCGCCGGGCGGGCCGGGCTGCTCACGGCTCCCGGTCGGCACCGGGCGCGGCTGCGGCGCGTCGTCGCCCTCGGGCTGCCGGTCGGGCTGGCCGGGGGCCTCGTCATGGCGGTCTGCCGCAACGGGCCGCTCGACAGGCGCTGGTACGACGTCGGGTCCGCCGTCGGCGTGCTGACCGCACCGGCGCTGACGGCGGCGTACGTCTGCGGGCTGCTGCTGGTGCTGGACACGGGCGCCGGACGCCGGTTCGCCGCCGTCCTCGCCCCCGCCGGGCGGCTGGCGCTCACCCACTACCTCTCCCAGTCGCTGGTCCTGGCGCTGGTGTTCACCGGGTACGGGCTGGCCTGGTACGGGCGGGCGGGGACGGCGGCGCTGCTCGCCGGGTGCCTCGTCCTGTACGGCGTCCAGGTCGCCGTCAGCGGCTGGGTGACGCGGCGCTTCCGGTACGGACCGGCGGAGTGGGTGCTGCGGGCGGCGACGGTGGGGCGGGGGCGGGGTTCCGCGGCGGGGTGAGTCATCCTCCGGGCTTGTTCAGGGTCACCGCGCCGCGCTGCCACTTGCTCAGGACGTCGGCGTCGGAGGGTGTCTCGTGGGCGGTCGCCGTCTCGTAGGCGGTCGCCGTCTCCTGCTCGGTCGCCGTCCCGTGGGCCGTGGCACCGGTCCACGCCCGGGTAGCGCGTTCCGTGATCGCCGCCGTCTCCGCCTTCGCCGCCGCCGAGATCGCCGCCGCGCCGGGCTCCTTGTACCAGGGGCGGAGCTGGATCAGCGCGGGCCGGACGCCGGTGGCGAGGAGCAGGGCGGTGCCCTTGGGCAGGGCGCGGATGCGGTCGGCGGGCAGCACGGGGTCCAGGCGGTAGGAGTACGACCGGGAGACGCCCTCCTTGCCACGGGAGACCGACGGGGTGCGGACGTCGGCGTTGCCGACCAGCTTGGAGATCTTCTCCACGAAGTCGGCGTCGTCCAGGCCCGCGCCGAGCAGCTTGATCGTGGCCGCGCTCCACAGCGCGTCCATGCCCGCCTCGCCCCACACCCGGCTGCCCTGCCGGTAACTCTGGAGCAGGGTGACGACGTTGATGCCGCGGGAGCCGAAGTGGCTGTACAGGTCGGGCAGGTCGGAGATGCGGCAGACGTTGGCGGCCTCGTCGAGGACGGCCGTCATCGGCGGGTCGAGGCGGCCCCCCATCCGCTCGGCCGCGACCACCCCGGCGCGCATCGTGGCGTCCGCGAGCCCGGCGATGACGCCCGCCGCGGAACCGCCGCCGTCCTTGGAGAGCAGGTACAGGGTGTCCTTGCCGAGGACGTGCTCGGCGGGCTTGAACTGCGGCAGCCGCGGGTCGGGCGTCACCCAGGCCACGATCTCCGGGTCCAGGAGGCAGGCCACGCACTGCCGGGCCGTCTCGTAGATGCCGTCCCGGGTCTCCACCGCGCCGCGCACCGTGCCCTGCAACTGCTCGGCCATGGCGACCATGTTGACGTCCCGCAGCAGGTCGACCGGGGTGCGGTCGGCGGGGTCCGCGAGCCAGGCCAGCAGGTCGAGGACCGACGCCTTGCCACGGGCGGCGGCGAGGAACAGCGCGGTGAGGGTGTTCTGCGCGGCGGAGATCCAGAAGTCCTTCTTCGACTGGTCGTCGTTGACGGAGGCCACGAAGTGCCCGGCCAGTCGGCGGGCGCCCTCGATGGTGTGGCAGTCCGCGAGGATGTCCCACCACATCTCGCGCGGGGCGTGCGCGATGCCCTGCGGGTCGAACGTCCACACCCGGCCGGTCTTGGCGCGCTCGGCGCGGGTGACGGCGTACACGTCGGACTTGTTGGACGTCAGCAGCACCGCGCCCTGCGCGCGCAGCACGCGCGGGACGGCGATGCCGGTGGACTTGCCCGCGCGCGGGGCCATCAGGTCCAGCTCCACGTCCTCGAAGGAGGACCGCAGTTCGGGGCCGTTGGGGGCGAGGTCGCCGAGGAGGTTGCCGGTCTCGTCGGGGTGGAGTTCCGTACGGCCCTTCAGGGAGGGGCGCAGTTCGCGGGCGCGGGCCGCGATGCCGTCCGGGGCGAGGGCGGCCAGCTCCCGGCGTCCGGCGAGGCCCTTGGGGCGGGAGAGGTAGCTGACCGCCTTGCGGACGGTCAGCACGCACAGCGCGATGGTCGCGCCGAAGACGACGGCGATCCCGGCCGTCACCCCGGCCGGGTTCGCGCCCGGCCAGAGCGGGTCCGGGCCCTCGGTCAGCAGCGTCGCGAACGACGCCAGGCCGAACGCCGGGGGGTGCCAGCCGGAGCCGGTTACCGCGGCGCCCAGCGTGCCGCCGAGCCAGACGCCGCCGAAGAGGACCAGGAAGCCGCCCGCCACCAGCACGATCGCCCACGGCATGAGTTCGCCGCCGTACATGCGGCCCTTGGCCGCGGTGGAGCCGCTCATGGGTTCACCTTCCGTCAGCGGGGGCCGTTGGCGGGCTCGTTCGCCGCCCAGCGCTTGTTGGTGTCGTGCAGGTGCCGTTCGGTGTCGGTGATGGCGACCTGGATGGGGATGCCGGGACGGCCACCGACCTTGATCAGGAACCGGCCGCGGCCGGGCGGCTCCTCACGGTCGCCGTGCGCGGCCCAGCCGGGCGGGGAGGACCAGGAGGAGACGAGTTCGATCTCGCGTCGGGACAGGCCCACGATGTGGCCCAGCTCCTCCATCTCCTGGCGGGGCAGCCCGGCGCACACCACCATCCCGGCGCGCTCCACGAAGCCGCGCGCCTTGACCCGGTCGGCGTCGGTGCCGAGCGCCTCGGCGTCCTTCAGGGTGTGGGTGATCTTGGCGTCGCCGAGGCCGAGGGTGCGGTTGAGGCGGGTCAGCGCGTCGATGCGGTCGACGATGCCGGAGGCCGCGCGCAGCGGACGCCACAGCTCGTCGAGGACGGTGAAGAACCAGCGCCGGGGCGCGAGTCCGGCGTCCGCGAGGGCGTGCGAGGCGGCGACCGTGCCCAGCCCGTCGGACCAGGCCGCGAGCATCGCCGCCGCGGTGAGCTGGGTGTCCGCCTCACCGATCCGGGAGATGTCCATGCACACCGCGGACGAGTTGAGGTCGATGCGGGTGGACGTCTCGGCGGCGAACGTGTCACCGAGCGGGCCGTCCAGGATGCCCAGCAGCGAGCGGTGCAGCGGGTCGACGGCGTCGCGGTAGCGGGACTCGTCGCCCCGGTCGAGCGTCACCGCCCGTACCCGGGGCGGCCCTTCGGCGAGGACCCGCACCAGCTCGGGCAGCAGCGGCGCGCGGCCGGGCGGGGTGCGCTCGCGCAGGTGGTGCAGGGCCGCCGAGAGCACGGACTGCTCGTGGTCGCTCATGGCGCCGTCCCGCACGATGGTGATCAGCGCGGCGACCATGTTGAGGACGCGGCCGTGCGTCTCCGCCTCCAGCATCCGCCCCGCGTCCCCGCCGATCCGCTGGGCCGCCGCGCCCATGGCGCCGGGGTCGAGGACGTTGATGCCGCCGACGCCACGGCCGATGGAGATGACCTGACCGCCCAGCGCGCGCACCGTGTCGGCGTAGTCCGGCTTGAGGTCGCCCAGCACCAGCGGCACCACACCGGTCGCGGCCAGCCCGATGAGCATCCGGTTGACCAGCGTCGACTTGCCCAGACCCGGCATCCCCAGCATGAACAGCGACGGGTTGGAGATGTAGTGGGCGCGGGTGAACCAGGACAGCGGGTCGCCGCACACGGTGGCGCCGGTGTAGAGGTGCTGGCCGAGCGGTACGCCCGTCATGGGGGCGCCGGAACCGGCGGCGAACGGCCACAGACCGCACGCCTGCACGGTGGTCGCCCGCCACATCGACGGCGGGTCGACGTTGGCGACCTGCCCGCCACCGGGACCGGGCCAGCCACGGGAGGGGACGACCGGCTCCCTGCGGGGGCGGTCGGGGGCCTTCTTCTTGGCCTTCGGCTGCTTCCTGTCGCGTGGTCGCCTGCGGTCCGGGTCCTCGTCGCGGTGCGGGGCCGGGGCCTCGTCGTCCAGGTGCGGGTCGAGGTCGTCCATCGTCCGTACCTGCCGTATCCGCGTTCTCACAGCGCCTCCTTCAGCTCGCGCGGGACGAGCGTGTGCTCCCACGGCAGGAGACCGACCGGGAGCGTGCAGCTGAACGCCGCCGCCTGCATCCGGTCGGCGGGGCGCATCAGCAGCCGCGCCCCGGCCAGCAGGTTGCGGACGGTGACGTTCGCGTCCTCCAGCTCGGCGTCCGAGTCGACCGTCACCGTGACCATCAGCGAGAACTCCACCAGCCCGGCGCCGGTGGCCTCCTCCACCGCCGTCTGCTCGGCGGCGCGCACCTCGTTGGCGGCGCGGGCCTGCACCATGCCGCGCCGGGACGTCGCCATGAACTGCGCCGCCCGCCGGTCGGCCTCGACGATGCGCGCCGACGTCGCCGGGTCGATGGGCCGGTACAGCAGCGCCACCCGCTTGCGCCGGGTGCCGGGGGCGTCCTCCAGCAGGCCGCGCAGCACCTGGGCGCGGACGGTGCCGCGCGGGGCGAGGGTGAGCATCCAGGTCCGGGAGACGCCCGAGTCGTGCTGGTACGCGTTCACCTTCTCGATCGCCGCGGCGGGACCGGCGTCCTCCCACGTCAGGCCGGTGCCGCCGTGCACGGCACGGGCTTCGAGGACGTCCGCGCCGACGGCCGGGTCGTACGCGACCCGGACGACCTCGGCGATGCGTTCCGCCGACAGGGGGGTGGCCGGTCCGCCGCCCGCCCGGACGACGCCTTCGAGCAGGCCGGGGATGCGGACGGCGAGGTCCGCGACGAGGTCCTCGGCGCGGCGCTTCTGGCCGGGCGGCATCCCGTAGGTGAGCGCGAGGTAGGTGTGCATCTCCGACGACGCGGTGGGGTAGCGCTCCACGACCTCCTCCATCACCGCCCGCGCCGCCGCCGGGGCGTTCGGGTCGATGCGGGGGAGCACCTCGTTGGCCAGCCGGGTGCCGGTGTCCGGGGCGGTCTCGACGACCACGGACGCGCCGCGCAGCCCCGGCTCGCTGGAGAGCCGGGCCAGCCAGTGCCCCCAGGACGCCACCCAGTTGTCGATCTGGTCGGAGTCGACGAGGGAACCGCCGTCGGGTTCACAGCCGAGCACGATGGTGTAGAGGTTCTTGCCGGGGTGGTGCAGTACGCCGAAGGGCTGGTCGTAGGCGTCCCGGCCCTCGGTCACCTTGACCCGGCTGAGCAGCCCCGGCGGGCGGAAGTCGCCGCCCGGGCGCGGGGACAGCGGGCCGGAGACGTAGCTGGTCGACCCTTTGGCGCGGCGCCGGAACCAGCCGACGCGGACCGCGAACAACTGGTAGACGTTGCGGCCGTCCTGGGTGCGCACGGCCAGCGGGAGCAGGAACAGGAGCTGGATGAGGACGACGCCCAGGGTGAGCGGCAGGGAGATGAGCGACACCATCAGGTCGACGACGAGCCCGCCGAACAGTCCGACGGTGCCGACGAGCCCGAACGGACCGAGGCCGGGCCGCCTCGGTCGGCGCCAGTTCCCGTACGTCGGGGAGGCGGGGGCGGCTTCGGTGGACATGGGGTGGCTGTCCCTTCGGTGAGGTGGGAGGAGGTTGACGAGGAGTGAGGGGGCCGGGTGCGAGGGGGACGCACCCGGCCCGGTCCACGGTCGGCCACCGGGGCGGCCGGGTCAGCGGTCGTCGTCGCGGTTGGCGCCCTGGACGCCGCTGGCGAGGACGCCCACGGCGCCCTTGCCGATCTTTCCGGCCACGACCAGGGCGGCCAGCGCGGGATTCGCCGCCGCAGCCGCGCCACCGGCGCTGGCCGCACCGGCGCTGGCCGCACCGGCACCGGCCGCTCCGGCACCGGCCGCTCCGGCACCCGCCGCCCCCGCGCCGCCCGCACCGGCGCCCGCCGCTCCGGCCTGGCCCGCGGGTCCGGCGCCGCCGTTCGCGCCGCCGCGACCGCCCGACCCGCTCGCGCCGGAACCGCCGCTCGCGCCCGAGGGACCGCGCGAGCCCGAGGGACCGCCGCCCCCGCCGCCCGAGGCCGCCTTGCGGCCGCCCGAGTCGGCCAGCGACACCGCGCCGGACGCGATGCCCCCGGCGACGCCCATGGTGGCGGAGCCGACCGAGTCGCCGCCGAGCGCGGCCGTCGCCGGGACGATCAGCCGCATCAGCGCGGGCAGCGCCACGGCCGACAGCAACAGCAGCCCCATCCCGGCGATCTGCGTGTCGACGTCGCTGTGCGCCTCGGAGGCGTCGACCATGACGGACCCCGAGTACAGGACGAGCGCGACCGTCGGCTTGTACAGCAGCCAGGCGGCCATCCAGCCGACGTGCTTGCGCCACCAGGTGCCGCCCCAGTCCGTCATGGACGCGGCGGCGGCGATCGGCAGCGTGCCCATCAGGATGATCATCACGCCGAGCCGGATCCACATCAGCAGCGCGTGGATGATCCCGGCGATCAGCAGCAGCACCCCGATGACCAGCAGCAGCATGTTCGGTACGTCGCCGTTGCAGTTGATGCCCTCCATCAGGTTCTGGAGGGTGCCGCGCAGCAGGAAGTCGGAGTACCGGTCGGTGAGGTCGACGAACGTGCCGATGATGGCGGTCACGCCCGCGCTCACCACCAGGACGCGCAGGATGCCCTTGAGGGCGAGCTGCCCCGACTCCGCGCGCCGCGTCAGCGCCATCTTGGTGGCGGCGACGAGGATCGAACCGCACGCGAGGTACACGACGATCCACCGCGTCTGGTTGCTGATCTTGCTGGAGGCGCCCGGGTTCGTCGACTCGATGTCCCACACCGCGTCGAAGACGCCGAGCGCGCCCTGGATGATGATCTCGGCGACCATCTGGATCATCGTGCCGATGGGGTCGCCGAACATGCCGAGGAAGTCGATTCCCCCGTCGCACCCGGCTCCTGCCGCGGCCAGATTCATCTCACGCCCCCCACAGGGTGAAGCCGTCGGTTGTCGCCCGGCGCTTGACCGCCGAGTACAGGGACCCGTCGTCGCGCAGCGCCACCTTCCAGTCGCCGTCCCGCCAGCGCACCGACACCGAGGTGGTCAGGTAGCCGCCCATCGGGTCGGTGACGAGCAGCCGTACGTCCGCGCGGTCGGCGGCGTACGACTCCAGGGCGTAGCCCATGAACCGGCCGACGGGGCTGTCCGCGGAGACGGCCTTGCCGGACTTGGCCTTGTCCGTGACGAACGAGTCCCGCGGCGCCCCCGGTACGACCTGCTGCTGGGCGACCAGCCGCCAGGAGACGCCGCTGAGCTGCACGGGGATGACGTGCGCCGCGAGCACCGCGCCGGTCGGCGTGTGGGCGAAGCACCACCACATCGTGGCCTCGGTGTTCAGCGGCCCGGCGGTGGGGGAGACCGGCACCATGATGGCGACCAGCTTCCGCCACTCCACGTCCCCCGGCGCCGTGGTGGGCCGCGCGGCGTCCCGGTCGTCGGTCGCGCAGTTCTCCGGTCGGCCGCCCGGACCGCCGCGCACCTGCTGCGGGTCGCCGGGCGACAGCGGGCCGTCCAGGCCGGTCAGGATCTCCCGGCTGGTCTCGGCGAGGTCCACGCCCTTGGGGTCGCTGACCAGGGCCACCAGGGACATGACCAGGAAGAACCCCAGGAAGAGGGCCGAGCTGATCCAGCCCCGCTCTTTGTAGAAGGGACCGCTCACCGGGTTACCGCTCACCGGGTTACCGCTTGCCGGGTTTCCGTTTGCCGGGTCCCTCTTGCGCTGTGTACCGAACACGTCGACGGCCTCTCCCCGTGGTCGGCCTCAGAAGAGGAACGCGACGGTGGGGCCCGCGGTGGCCACCAGCACACAGCCGCCCAGCACCATGCCGAGGCGGCTGAGGTGCTCCGACCCCTCACCGCGCTTCATGGACACCGCCATCATGATCCCGGTGACGATGACCCCGGCCACCCCGGCGGCGGTGCCCGCCCAGGCGGCGATGCCGAGCACGGTGTTGACGGCGTCGGCGAGTTCGCCGGGTGCCTGCTTCTCCGGCTGCGGGACGTCGCCGGTGCCGCCGGTGGTGCCGCCGGTCGCGGCCAGGATCAGGGTGTGCAGGGTGTCCTTCATCAGGTTCTCCAAGAGCTGTGACGGGTGGGGGACGGAACTGGCGGCCGACGGCGCGGCGGCTACAGCACGAAGTTGACGATCGGTCCGGCGGTGGTGCCGAGGACGCAGGCGGAGATGACGACGAAGCCGCCCCGGAAGTAGGTCGCCCCCTCGCCCATCTCGCCGCGGCGCAACTGCATGGCCATCTGGATGCCCACGACGAGCAGACCGCCGACCGAGGCGGCCGACACGATCCAGGTGAGGTAGCCGAGCAGGTCGCCCACCTCGGGCTGCGGGTTGAAGGAGCCGTTGGGGCCGAACTCGTCGGGGTTGACCCCGGCCAGGGTGAACCGGTCGGCCAGGAACCTCACTTCGGCCTCCGTGCGCGTCCGGCCGGTGCGGCGACGACCCGGGCCAGCGCGCGCACCGGCCGCGGCAACTGCTCGGTCCGCTCACCGAGCCGCCAGCGGGGCATCCACGGGACGCGGTGCACCGTGGCCGCCGAGCGCAGCACGCGCACCTGGCGGCCGAGCGGGCGCGGCAGCCGTCCCGGCGCGTCCGCGACGAGCACGACGGCGACCAGCTCCACCCCGGCCGGGTGCTCGCCCTTGCGGAGCGCGTTCAGCGCCTGGGACGCGGCGCGCATCCCCGCGTGGTGGGTGCGCGCCACCAGCAGCACCTGGCCGGGCTCGCCGCTCGCCGGGTCGGGCCAGCGGCGGCCGAGGTCCGCGCCGCCGAGGGCCTGGGCGAGGGTGCTCGCCCCGGCGCCGCCGTGCGCGCTGACCCAGGCGACCCGGTCACCCCCGGCCACCTGCGCCGCGCGCCCGGCCACGGGGACGGCGGCGGCCCCGGGCAGACCCAGGCCCACCGGTGCGACGCGCCCCGTCTGCGGCGGCGCGGCCTGCGGCGGCGCGGCCTGCGCTGGCGCGGCCTGTGGTGCGGTCGGTCCGCGCACCCACATCTGTGAGCCCGCTGACGTCGCCGAAGGGACGCCCATGCGTGTCCACCCCTTCCTTGTCCCGGATTGAACTGATGGATCGCCGTGTCCGTTGCTGCGTGCGGTGCCGCGGTGATCCGTCGGGCAGCCACTACGGGAAATCAGGTGACCTGGTTCAAGGCGAGGGGTGAGGGGTCGTGGGCGCACCGGGCGGAGGGGACTCCCAGAACGAGGCCGACCGTAAACGGAACTCCATGCTCATCGCCGCCGGGGCCGGTACGGGCGTCCTGGGCTGCCTCTTCGCGCCGCTGCTGATCCTCCTGCTGCTGCTCGGGGTGCTCGTGATGTGCGCCATCGGCTGGATCCTGTGGCCCGTGGTGCTGCTCTGCGAGATCGGCATCCTGCCCTGCGGCGGGGGCGGCGGTGGCGGGGGCGGCGGCGTGGACAGCAGCGTGATCGTGGACGCCTTCAACAGCGACGGCCTCGGCGAGCTGAACACCGAGGCGGTGCCCAGCAAGTACCGCGAGGTCATCGAGAAGGCGGGCGGCGAGTGCGCGCAGATCGGCGCCATCGTGATCGTCTCGCAGGTGCAGTACGAGTCCGGGTTCGTGGAGAACCTGGTCGGCCCCGACGGCGCCAAGGGCCTCTCCCAGCTCCCGCCCGACAAGTTCGAGGAGTACGGCGAGGACGAGGACGACAACGACGAGACCTCGGCCCTGGACGGCGAGGACTCGATCATGGCGCAGGCCCGGTACATGTGCGCGCTCGCCAAGGACATCGACGCCCTGCTCGCCAGCGGCGAGGTGGAGGGCGACCGCCTCGACCTCACCCTCGCCGCGTACGACGCCGGTCTGGACGCGGTCAAGCAGGCCAAGGGCGTCCCGGAGACGCCGCGGTCCCAGACCTACATCATCGGCGTCCGCTCGTCGTTCGCCCTGTACTCCGAGGGCGCGGCCCTCTCGGACGAGGAGTACCCCAGCCTCAGCCCGCGTCCGACGCCCTCGGACTGACCAGCACGCCCAGCGTGGAAAGGAGCCCGCAGATGTTCGGCAGACGTACCCGCGAGGACCAGCGGCCCCCGACGGCCCCCTTCGACGTCCTCATCCGGGGGGACGGCACCGCGACGGTCGACGGCCAGCCCCTCGCTGTACCCGAGGGCGAACCGGTGCACGTGGCCGTCCTCGACCTGATGCACCGCCACGCGCAGGCCCGGGGCGGCCCCGTCGAGGCGGCGATCATGGACCGCCAGCAGGGCGAGGTCACGGTGGTCGAGGTCGCGCCCGACGGATCGAGCCGGGTCGTGCTGCACGAACGGCACGAGGAGCTGGTGGAGGAGGCCCCGGAGGAGGCGGACGGGCCGGAAGACGAACCGGAAGTCGAGCCGGACCAGCCCGACGACGTGTACGAGGCGGCGGCATCCCCCGGCGACACTCCCGTCCCGGCACCCCCCGGCGACACCTCCGTACCGGCACCCCCTGGCGACACCTCCGTCCCGGACCAGCTCGCCGAACTCGTCCGGCTCGTCGCGGAGTCGCTGGACTCCGGCGCTCCGGAGCGGGCCTCGGCGCTCGCCTTCCGGCTGCGGGAGCACACCGTGCGCGCCTACGGGCCCGAGCACCCGCACACGCTGGAGGCGCAGGCACTGGAGGCGTTCGTCGCGCACCGGACCTCCAACCACCGCCTCGCCGCCGACATCTGCCTCGAACTGGCCCGCGTCCGCCACCGCCAGGGCGACCCGCGCGCCCACGAGGAGCTGACGCGCGCGGCCGCGGCCTGGCTGCGCAACGACGACGTGCCCTCCGCCGTCGAGCAGGGCCGGGCACTGCTCGCCGCGCTGCTCACCCTGCGCCCCGCGCACCAGGGCACGCGGACCGTGCTGGACGCCGGGGTGCCGCACCTCGTCAATCGCCGTATGCGCGCCCTGACCACGGCCCCCGTCACGGGCGCCGCCTGACGGCGGACGCGCAGCTCAGCGGGGCTGTGGCAGGGGCGCGGACCGGAACCCCGCGACCCCGCCACCGCCCGGCGCGGGCCCCCGGTCCGGCGGTGGCCGTCAAGCGGGCCGTCAACCGCTCGTCAACGCCACGTGGAACTCCCCTCGCAAGACTCCCGGCCACATCGGGGCCACCGACCACGGCCCCGGAGCGCGACCTCTGCCACGAGGTCATCGACTAGGGGGTACGACCTTGAGCTGGACCGTGATGGGCTCGACGGGAGCGGACACCGCGAGGGAACGGGCGATGCGGACGCTCTACGACGAGCAGGCGGGGGATCTCTACAAGTACGTGCTGCGGTTGCTGGGGGGCGACCGGCACCGGGCGGAGGACGTCGTCCAGGAGACGCTGCTGCGCTGCTGGCGGACGCAGGACCTGGTCAGCGGGGAGCCGTTGCGGCCGTGGCTGTTCCGGGTGGCCCGCAACATCGTCGTCGACGACTACCGGACGCGGATGGCCCGTCCGCAGGAGGTCGACGGCACGGCGTGGCTGGACGAACTCCTCGCCCGCCGCGACGACCTGGACCGGCTGCTGTCCTCGGTGGTGCTCGCGGACGCCTTCAAGTCCCTGTCGGTCAAGCACCGCGAGGTGCTGTACGAGACGTACTACACCGGCAGGTCGACCCGGGAGGCCGCCCTCGCGCTCGGCATCCCGCCGGGCACCGTGAAGTCCCGGCTGTACCACGCGGTACGGGCGCTGCGGATGGCCCTGGACGTGGTGGCGGCGCCGGACGAGGAGGTCGAGGCGGCGCCCGCCTGGTACTCACCGGCCGCGTGAGGCCGTACGGCTGTCAGCGGGCCGCCCTGACGTCCTGAGCGGGGCGTTCCCAGGTGGGCGTCGGACGCCGCGCGGGGGCCGTGGCTGGCGGCGGCGCCGGGACCGTTCCGCGCGCCGCCGCCAGCCACGCCTGGTGCTCCATGACGGCGGTCAGCGCGCTGCCGTCCGGGCCGGGGAGCTGGTTGCGCAGGCGTACGACGCCGATCCCGGCCGTCAGGGCCGCGTCCAGGTCGGTGATCTGGAGCCAGACCGTCTCGGCGCGGGCGGCGGCGGCCTCGGCGCGCTCGCCGTCCCCCTGGTAGTGCCAGCGCTCGGCGATGTCCCGGAACAGCCGTACGCCGCCGCTCGCGTCCCCGGCGAGCACCGCGACGCGGGCCCGCACCTCGCGGATGCCGAGGGCGTCGGGGTGCGAGACGCCGAGGGTGTCGGCGGCCTGCTCGTCGAGGAACGCGGCGAGTTCGGCGGCCCGCGCGATACGGCCCGCCTTGAGGTGCGCGGTGACCTGGGCCAGTGAATCGGCGTAGGCGTCGGGGCCGGTACGGGGGTCGGGGCCGGGGTCTCGTCCCTCAGCGGGGCTTCCGGGGGCGGAACCTCCGGTGGGCAGACCCTCGGAACCCGGGCCTGCCGGGCCTGCTGAACCCGCCGGACCCGCTGCCCGCGCCGGGCTCGCCGGACCCGCCGGACCCGCCGGACGCGCCGGACGCGCCGGGCCTGCTGCCCGCGCCGGACCCGCTGCCCGCGCCGGACTCGCCGGACCCGCCGCGCCCGCCCGCCCCGGCGCCGACCCCGCCGCCCGCTCCCCCCGCCGCCTGGACGACCGCTCCCGCTGCCCGCCCCCGGGCAGTTCCTCCACCGCGCCGTCGGGGGAGACGGCCAGGTGCCACACGGTGCCGTCCGGCTCGGTGGCCCTGGCCCGTACCGGACGGTCGAGTCGGGCCGCCGCCGCGGCGACCGTGCCGATGGCCTCGGCGCGGCTCGGGTGCCGGGTCACCGGGACCAGCGGGCCGTGGGCGACGACCCGGCCGTCCTCGTGCACGGCGAGGGAGTAGACCGGCCAGGCGGGCACGTCGGCGGACTCGTACGCGGGGGGCATGGTTCCTCCGGGCTCGGGGACGGGGAGGTCCGGGCTACTGGACGGCGACATCGGCGACCCGCCACCCCGTACCGGCCGCCGCGCGGGTGAGCCGTACGTACGCGACGACGGTGCTCGGATCGCCCGTCCACCCGGCACGGCCCCGCGGGGACGCGGTCACCGTCCACTGCCGCCAGGCCTCCGTGTCGCTGTCGGGCGGGATCGCGGCGTCGGCGGCCCGCTCCAGCGTGACCTCGGTGACGGCGCGGTGCCCGGCCCACTCACGCCACTGCGCGCCGGGCACCGAGCGCGGCTGGTGGTCGCGCAGGCGCCGCGCGTAGGCGGGGGTCAGCCAGCCCGCGTCGGCCGCGCGGAACCCGGCGTCGTGCGGGCCGCCGTCGGTGACGGTGTCGAACGTCCACAGCACCGTCAGCGCGCCCCGGGCCACCGCGTCGGCGTCCTCCTGGTCGACGTCGGCGGGGCGGGGGACGTCCACCCGCGGGGTGCCCGGGGCCGCCGTCGGCACGGGGGACGCCTCGGCGGGCCCGGACGGGGAGGGGTACGGGCCGGTGCCGGTCGCGGCGGGCAACGAGGGCGCCGTGGGCGCTGCGGGTGCCGCGGAGCCGGGTCCGCCCTCGCCGCCGGTGACGGTCCAGCCGGAGCCGCAGCCGCCCAGGGTGAGGACGAGCGCGAGCGCCGCGACCGTGCCTCGGGCACGGGGGTGCGTCATCCCCACCGTCATCCCCACCGTCATCCGTACCGTCATCCGAACCGCCTCACCTTCTGGGGCCTGTCGCTGTAGTAGGGCTGGTCGAGGCGGTCGATCTTCACGACGTCGCCGGTCTTCGGGGCGTGGATGAACTGCCCGTTGCCCAGGTAGATGCCGACGTGGTCGAAGCTGCCGTGCAGGTCGAACCCGATCACGTCGCCGGGCCGCATCTCGGCGGGGTCGACCGCCTGCCCCGCGCCGACCTGGAGCTGGGAGACCCGAGGCGGCAGCACCTCGCCGCCGCTGGCCTGGTAGACGGCGTACTGCACGAGGCTCGAACAGTCGAAGCCGACCGTGTTGGCGCCCTGCGCGAAGCCCCGCCCGGGGCCCTCGGGCCCGCCGCCGCCCCACGCGTACGGGGTGCCGAGCCACTTCCGGGCGGCGGCCACCACCCGGTCCCCGAACGCGCCGCCGCTCTCGGTGAGTTCGCCCGCGGTGTAGCTCGCCATCGAGGCGACGATCCTGGTGACGTAGGACTGGGTCTCCGGGTACGGCGGGACGCCGCCGAACGTCTGGACCGCGCCGGGCCCGGCGTTGTACGCGGCGAGCATCAGCCGGGTGGGGTCACCGTCGGCGGCCATCGCCCCGACCTTGTCGGCGAGCCAGCAGTCGTAGCGGGCCTGGGTGAGGATGGCGTCGGCGGGCGTGAACGGGTCGGCGACGCCGTCCGGCTGGGCGCTGCCGCCGTCGCCGCCCGCGTCGACGCCCCAGGTCTCCCAGGTGCCGGGCATGAACTGGCTCAGGCCCCGCGCGTCGGCCGGGCTGACCGCGAGGGGGTTCCAGCCCGACTCGGCCTCGATCTGCGCGGCCAGCAGCGGTGCGCTGACCTCCGGGCACTGCCGGGCGGCCAGCTCGATCCACGGCACGTACTCGGCCGGGACGCGCCCGGCGTCGAAGGCGGTGGCGAAGCCGACCGGTGCGGCGTCCCGCCGCTGCTCCGCGGCGCCCAGCACCGACAGGCCGACCATGGAGCCGAGCAGCCCGAGGACGGCACCGCCGGTCACCAGGAGCGTCGATCTCGCGTGTGCGGCTCGGCCGTTCATGTCCAACCCCCTGAGGAAAGCGCGTGGTTCGGGAGCCCCTCCGGGCAGCGTGACCCAACTCGTCCGGTATAAGAGCTTTTTCGAGCTTTCTGGTGAGACATCCCTTGTGCGTCTTACGCAACGTATGTATAACTTGCGTTCGTTGAGTCAGCGGATGAAGGAGTTGCCGTGGCGGGGGATGTGCCGGATGTCAATCCCTGGTTGCCGCAGCCGGGTCCTTCGAGGGGCAGCAACGGGAAACCCCGACGATCGGTTCAGGAGGTGTCGGTGCGGCTCTCGGGCCCCGCGGCGCCCCAGGGCGTCGGAGTGCCCCGGCCCGAACACGCGCTGCCCGTCGCCCCGCCGCCCGGGCCGGACGCGACCGGGCACGCCGGGCCCTCCTGGTGGTGGCTCGGCGTGCACGGCGGCGCGGGCGTCAGCACCCTGGAGCGCGCGGTGCCCGGCGGCCGGGACGCGGGCCGCGCCTGGCCGGTGTCCCCGGCGGCCCCGGCCGCGTCCGTCGTCCTCGTCGCCCGGTCCAGCGCGCACGGCGTGCGGGCGGCGCAGAACGCGGCGCGGCAGTGGGCGTCGGGCATGGTCACCGGCGTCGACCTGCTCGGCCTGGTCGTCGTCGCCGACGCGCCCGGCCGCCGTCCCCGGGTCCTGCACAACCTGGTCCGGCTGGTGTCGGGCGCGGTGCCCCGGCTGTGGGAGATCCCGTGGGTGGAGCCGTGGCGGCTCGGTGAGTCGCCGCTGACCCACCTGCCCCGGGAGTGCGCCCCGCTGGCCCGCGACCTGACCCGGCTCACCCGGCCCGCGTAGGCCCGCCCGTCCCCCGCCCGCCCACCGTCCGACCGAGTAGGAGCCCACCGTGTCCAGCCTGCTGGCGACCGTCCTGGACGCCTCACCCCACCTCGTCCCGCTGGCCCAGCCCTCCGGCGTCCCGGACGTCGGCGGCGGGGAGGCGCCGCCCGGCGCGGAAGGGCTGCTGACGGTGCTGAAGTGGGTGGCCTGGAGCGTCACCGCGCTGTGCGTCGCGGGCATCTTCGGCGTCGCCGCCCGGATGGCGGTCGACCACTCCCGCGGCGGTGGCCGCGAACACGCCCGGGGGCTCGGGATGGTCCTGGGGGCGTGCCTGCTCGTCGGCTCGGCGTCCGGGATCGTCGGGGCGCTGGTCTGACCGCCGGTCGAGGAAGAAGGAGCGAACATGCCGGACTCCCGCGACCGCGCGGCCCCCGACGAGCCCCGCAGCCCCTGGCTGCGCGGCGGCTTCGTCCTCGCCGCCGCGTTCGTCGGCTTCGTCACCGTCATCGGCGCGGCGATAGCCGTGGGCGCGGACACCTCGCGCGAGGACGACCCCACGGCCACCGTGCGGACACCCGGCGCCCGGACGTCCGCTCCCGCCGCCCCCGGCGGAGCCGACTGCCCCCAACTCGCCGACGACGTGCGGGACGTGCCCGACTCCGCGCCCGCGGACGTCACCTGGACCCTCTACGGGTCCGTGGCCCTCCCCGCCTCCGAGGCGGCCGGACCCGCCGTCACCGACGGGGACGTGGCCCGCTGCTACGCCCGTACGCCGCTCGGCGCCCTGCTGGCCACCAGCCAGATCAGCGTGCGCTACCTGGCGGCCGGTGACTGGCTCGCGGTGACCCGCGCGCAGACCGTCGGCGCGGGCCGCGACGCCTACATCTCCGACCGGCGCGCGGCCGAGCGCACCGCGCCCCCGGACGCTGGGGCCGGGGGCGCCGTACACGGGCAGATCGCCGGGTTCCGGTTCGTCACGTACCACGACACGACGGCGGTGATCCAGACCGTGTGGCGGTTCCCGGACGGCCGGATGCAGGCCGCCACCACGACCGTGCTGTGGCGGGACGGCGACTGGCGCCTGGAGTACCCGGCCGCCCCGGTCGCCCCGACCCCGGTGGACTCCCTCGCCGGGTACGCCGAGTGGGGAGGCGTGTGATGGCGGGCTGTGACTTCGGCTGGGTGGCGCCGACGATCGGCGGCTACTGCGTGGGCGACGGCGCGGGCACGGCGCCGAAGGACCTCGGCGACAGCGGCTTCGACGACATCGCCGAGAGCGCCGCGCAGGCGGCGAGTACGACGGTGAAGGCGCTCGGCGGCGCCTGGATGAACCTCGGCACGCCCGACCTCGCGGACAGCGCGGGCCCGGTGGCGTTCCTGCGCGGCTCCACGCTCTGGTTCACGTCCTTCGCCGCCGTGCTCTGCCTGCTCGTCGCCGCCGGGCACATCGCCTGGCAGCGGCGCGGGGAACCCGCCCGGCAGGCGCTGCAGGGGCTGCTCAACCTGGTGGTGGTCTCCTCGGCCGGGGTCGCCGTGGTCAGCCTGCTGGCCGTCGCGGGCGACAGGTTCAGCGTCTGGATCATCGACCGGTCCACCGGCTGCGAGCAGATCAGCGCCACCGGCGACCCGGTCGCGGCCTGCGTCGAGGAGTTCGAGCGGCGCACCTCCGCGATGCTGGCGCTGGGCGGCACGGAGTCGTCGTTCCTGGTGCTGGTCATGGCGCTGCTGGTGGTCGTGGGCAGCGTCGCGCAGATCGCGCTGATGATCGTACGGATGGCGATGCTGGTGATCCTCACCGGCACGCTGCCCCTCGCGGCGGCGGCGAGCGGCACGGCGGGCGGCCGGGTGTGGTTCCGCCGCTCGGTGGGCTGGCTGCTGGCGTTCGTGCTCTACAAACCGGCGGCGGCGGTCGTGTACGCGGCGGCGTTCGCGATGGGCGGGGAGGGCCAGGGGGCCGACGGCGACGGGGTGGTCTCCATGGTCTCCGGTGTCGTCCTGATCGTGCTGGCCTGCTTCACGCTGCCCGCGCTGATGCGGTTCGCGGCGCCCGTCGTGCAGGCGGTGGCGTCCGGGACGGGACGGCGGGGCACGGCCGGGGCGTCCGCCGGGGCGGGCGGCACCGTGTCGGTCACCGGCGCGCTGCCCGTACCGCAGTTGCGGAACCTAGCCGCGGGCCGCTCGGTGTCCGGCGCCGCGCTGACCGCCGACGGCTCGGCGGCCACCGGTGGGCGCACCGCCCCCGGCCCCGCCCCCGCCCGCGGCGCCGACCGGGCGCGCGGCACCACCGACCCCGACCGCACCGCGCCCCGCGACCACCCCCAGCAGACGCAGACGGCGTACGACGACGAAGAGGCGGCGCCACCGGTCCCGGTCCCCGACCGGGACCCCGCCGCCGACGAGCGGCAGGAGAACCCCCGTGGCAGTCACTGAAGCACCCCAGCCCCGCACCTACGGCAACTTCCGCAAGCCCCGCACCTCAGGGCTGCGGGGCCTGTCCCTCGGCGCGACCCTGCTGCTCTTCGCCGGGCTGGTCGCGGTCGTCCTGGCGACGCTGGTCTCGATCTGGGCGGCGCTGGGCCTGGCCGTCGCGCTCGCCGTGCTCACGGCGCCGCTCGCGGTCCGGGACCGGCACGGGCGCACGCTGATGCAGCGCGGCGCGGTCCGGCTGGCCTGGTGGCGCACCACGTCCTCCGGCGGCCACCTGTACCGCTCGGGCCCGCTGGGCCGCGCCGGGTACGGCACCTGCACACTGCCCGGCCTGGCCGCCGGGTCGACGTTGACGGAGGCGCAGGACGGCTACGGCCGCCCGTTCGCCGTGATCTCCATCCCGTCGACCGGGCACCACAGCGTCGTCATCGCCTGCGACGCCGACGGCGCCGCCCTCGTCGACGAGCGGCAGGTCGACACCTGGGTGGCGCACTGGGGGCAGTGGCTGGCCACCCTCGGCGCCGAGCCGGGCCTGGTCGCCGCGAGCGTCACCGTGGAGACGGCGCCCGACACCGGCGTACGGCTGCAACAGGAGATCGCCGCCAACTCCGTCGCCGACGCCCCCGACCTCGCCACCGCGATGCTCCGGGAGGTGCTGGCCGCCTACCCCGCCGGGTCCGCGCAGATCACCACCCGGATCGCGCTGACGTACTCCGGCGCCGCCCGCCCCGGCTCACCGCGGCGCAGCGCCGACGACATGGCGGTGCACATCGGCACCCGGCTGCCCGGACTGACCGCGGGCCTGTCCATGACCGGCGCCGGTACCGCCGTACCGATGACGGCGACCGAGCTGGCGGAGGCGGTCCGCGTCGCCTACGACCCGACCGTGGCGCCCCTGGTGGAGGAGGCGCGGGCCACCGGCGGCTCCGGGCTGACCTGGGACGAGGCCGGGCCCATGGCCGCCCAGGAAGCCTGGGACCACTACCGCCACGACGGCGCGTACAGCGTGACCTGGGCGATGACGGAGGCCCCGCAGGGCGAGGTCTTCTCCAACGTCCTCACCGGCCTGGTCCAGCCCAGCCGTGACATCGCCCGCAAGCGCGTCACCCTCCTGTACCGCCCGCACACCCGCGCCGAGGGCGCCCGCGTCGTCCAGCAGGACTACAAGAACGCCCTGTTCACCGCCCAGCAGTCGCAGATCGGGCAGGCCCGCGACGACGCCGAGGTGACCGCCGCCCGCCGCACCACCGAGGAGCAGGCCCAGGGCCACGGCGTCATCCGCTTCGGCCTGCTGATCACCGCCACCGTCAACTCCGCCGCCGAACTGGCCACCGCGGCGGCCGCCGTCGACAACCTCGCCCCGGCCGCGCGGATCGCCGTACGGCCCGTGTACGGCTCCCAGTCCGCGGCGTTCGCCGCCGCGCTGCCGCTCGGCCTGGTGCTGCCGCTGCACACGGCGCTGCCGCAGACGGTCCGGGACGCGATGTAGACCAGGAGAACTGTGATGACCCGTACCCCCACCTCCACCACCGACCACCGCCCCCCGCGCCCCACCTCCCGGGGCTGGCCGGGACGCGGCGGCGGCATGGTCGGCTACGTCGACCCGGCGCCCGAGTGGCGCGGCACGACGGTCCAGGTCTGCGGGCTGTGGCCGTTCGGCGCGGGCGCGGGGACGCCCATGGTCGGCGTCCCGCTCGGCCGCGACCTGGACTCCGGGGCGACGGTGTGCTGCGACCCGGTGTCCTGGTTCCTGCGCACGGGCCTGCTGGCCAACCCGTCGATGTTCGTGCTCGGCCGCCCCGGCCTCGGCAAGTCGACGGTCGTACGGCGGATGGCGCTCGGCCTGTCCGGGTACGGCGTCCACCCGCTGATCTTCGGCGACCTCAAGCCCGACTACGTCGACCTGATCCGCGCCATCGGCGGGCAGGTGATCAGCCTGGGCCGGGGGCGGGGCAACCTCAACGTCCTGGACCCCGGCGAGTCCCTCCAGGCGGCGGCCCGGCTCACCGGCGAAGCGCGCCGCCGCCTGCTCGCGGACATCCACGGGCGCCGCCTCCACATGGTCTCGGCGCTGGTGACGATCCTGCGCTCGGCGCCCCCGACGGACCGCGAGGAGACGATCCTGTCGGCGGCCCTGAACGTCCTCGACGACCGCACCGGCACCCAGGCGCCGGTCCTCGGTGACCTCGTACGGGTCATCAAGGACGCCCCGGAGGCGGTGCGTTCGGTCGCCCTGGACCGCGGGGACCTGGCCCGCTACCGGGACATCACCGAGGACCTGGAGGCGTCCCTGACCGCGCTGCTCGGCGACGGCCGACTCGGCGGCACCTTCGCCCGCCCGACGACGGAGCCGATGAAGCTGGACCGCCCGGTCTGCTTCGACGTCAGCGGCATTGACGACAGCGAGACCCTGCTCCAGGCGGCGGCCCTGCTGTCCTGCTGGTCCTACGGCTTCGGCGCGGTCTCCGCCGCGCACGCCCTCGCGGACGCCGGACTGGAACCCCAGCGCAACTACTTCCTCGTCATGGACGAACTGTGGCGGGTCCTCCAGGCGGGCCGCGGCCTCGTCGACCGCGTCAACGCCCTCACCCGCCTCGACCGCCAGCGCGGCGTCGGCCTCGCCATGGTCACCCACAGCATCGACGACCTCCTCGCGCTGCCCACCGAGGAGGACCGCACCAAGGCCAAGGGCTTCGTCGAACGCGCCGGGATGGTGATCTGCGCGGGCCTGCCGCCCGCCGAGATGCCGCAGCTCTCGCAGGTCGTGGAGCTGACGGAGGCGGAGAAACGCCTCCTGACCGACTGGTCCACCCCGCCCGCCTGGGACGCCACGGGAGGCCGCCACGCCGACCCGCCCGGCCTCGGCAACTTCCTCATCAAGGTCGGCAGCCGCCCCGGCATCCCCCTCCACGTGGACCTGACGAAGGCGGAGCTGGGCGTCAACGACACCAACCGGCGCTGGCGGAAGCGGACGTAACTCCCGGGGGAGACACGAAGGTGGGCCTGGCGAAGAGGGTCGGACGGGCGCTGCTGCGGGTGCTGTCCCGGACGGCGCCCCTGTGGGGCCTGGCCGCGGTCGGCCTCGGCCTGGGCCTCGCCATGGGCGCGACGATGGGTCTCGCGCTGCCCATGGGGCTGGCCGGGATGGCCTGCTTCGGTGCCGTCGGGCGGGAGATCATGAGACGCCGGGCGGCGGCCCCACGGCCCGCGGCACGGCCGTCACCACCGCCCGCCCCGCCCAGCGAGCCCGTGCCGCCCCCGACCCCGCCCCCCGTCCGGGCGACGCGGACGACGCAGCCGCCGTCGATGCCGCCCTCCGTGGCACGGTTCGCGAACCTGCCCGTGCCCGGCGCGACCGCCCGGTCCGCGCCCCGGCCCCGCACCCCGGCGCCCACCGCCTCCCGACGGCGGCGCACAGGGCCCTCCCGGTGACGGCGTGAACCGTTTCCCCCGCCGCTCCGATGTGCCTGACGACGCCAACAAGGAGGAGGTCCAGCGATGGCGGACCAGGAGCGCAGGAACAGGCGGGGTACACCGGACTCGACGGGGAGCGGGAACTCGGGGAACTCCGGGAACAGCGGCAACAGCGGCGACTCCGGACAGACGAACACGAGCGTCTCCAGCAGCGACAGCTACACCACCGCGCCGGAGGTGTGGAACAGCCTGCCGGACGACCCGCCCAGCGAACGGCGGGTCAGGGAGACCGCGCGGGACCGGGACAGGGTGCGGCTGCCCTCCAACTTCGACCCGGAGTCGCTGCGGGCGCTCCCGCAGCGCAACCCCTTCTACTCGACCGCCATCCAGGGCTGGGCGTACGTCACCCACGGCAGGACGTTCACGTCCGCCCTGAACCGGGCGGGCACGGCGTACCGGTGGGTCGAGGCGAACCGGAACCAGATCGCCGCGATCGGCGGTGCCGGGTCAGCCGCCATCCTCCAGGGCGCGGGCATCCTCGGCCAGAGCGCCGCCGCGCCCGCCCAGACACCGGGGCAGGCCGCCTACGGCGCCGGTACCGGCGTGGCCGCGGGGCTCGCGGCGCTCAGCACCATCGAGGGCGTGCGGAGCGTCGCCAACGAGCTGTACCGCCGCTACACCGGCCAGGGGCCGTCCCCGGAGTTCCAGCGGTCGCGGTGGAGCAACCTGGGGGTGTGGGTCACCCAGGCGATGCAGGCGGGCGGCGCCGCCGCCTACGGCTACGGAGCCAGCGGCCACCAGCAGGACGCCAACGCCGCGTACCTCACCCAGGGGCTCGGCGCGCTGACCCTCGGGACCGGGACCCTGGCCCAGCCCGTCGCGGAGTGGTACGCCAACCGGAACAACCCGCAGTCCACCGGGCAGGGCACGACGCACGGCACGACGGACGGCACGGAACTGAGCACCCTGCCCTCCCAGCAGAGCCAGCCGGTGGCCCCGGTCGCGCCGGTGGACCAGTGGGAGACGTACGACGCCCAGAGGTGGAACAACGCCACGGAGGGCCAGCCGTTGGCCGAGTCGTCGCGGATGGGAGCGGCGCGCGCGCAGAACCCGGTGGCCTACACGTCCAGCTACCTGCCGCACAACGCCGGTTCGGCGGCCGACCAGACACGGCGGTCCAGCCAGTCCACGTCGTCCGGTCAGTCCCAGCAGAACAACGGCAGCTCCTCCACCCAGCAGAACCAGCACAGCGGCAGCAGCAGCCGCAGCAAGGGCAAGAAGCCCGCGAAGCGGGGCAAGTGATCCATGGCGCCTGACAGCTCCGAGGCGGCTGGCTCGGAGACGGCTGGCTCCGAGGCCGGGACCGAGCAGCCGCGGTTCATCCTCTACCTGAACGGGGCCGACTACGCCCGGACGCTGCGCCAGCTCACGCTGTGGGCCCACCACGTCCTGCTGCCGGTCTACGGTCGGGAGGTCACCTCCTCGGAGCCCTGGTGTTCCCGTTGGTGGGAGCACCCGGAGGCGGTCGCCCAGCTGCACGGCCTGTGGCTGGCCTGGGGTGAGCTGACCGGCCCCGGGTCGGGGATGTGCGGGCCCGCCAACTGGCACCGGGACTACCTGGGTCCGGTGATGACGGCCCTGCGCGACCCGTCGGGCCCGTTCGCCGGGTGCAAGCCGGGCAGCCACCGCGCGAAGGAGGTCCCGACGGTCGACGCCAAGGACCCGTTCGGACCGCCACCCCCGTAGGACGGGCGTCCCCGTCACCCGCTGTCGGCTGACGGGGACGCCCGCACCGGCCGTCACGGCCTGCGGAACACCCACCGGTGGTCGTCGGAGTCGCTGCACGGGTACAGCGTGGCGTTGGTGTGCGCGGCCCGCTTGTCGGTGCGCGCCACGTCCAGGCACATGTCACCGCTCTTCTGGTTGCGTATCCAGTACGCGCCGTCCGCGCGCCGGTCCAGCCACCAGAGCTGGTTGTCGGCGGCGGTGCCGTCGCAGTGGTACTCGGTCACGGGCGTGGTCGCGCCGACGGCGCCGTAGTTCGGCAGGTCGAAGCAGAGGCCGTCCTTGGCGTTGCGGATCAGGTAGAGGTCGGCGCCCCGGGTGCCGCCGCCCTTCACCCGCCGCTCCAGGACCCAGCGCTGGTTGTCGGCGGCCGACGGTTCGCAGGCGGCGTCCTGGACCTTGCCGTCCGGGCTGCCCTTCCCGGTGCCGGGGACGTCGGCGCAGTAGCCGTACTTCTTGTTCCTGATCAGGATCGCGCCGGTGGGGATGGCGGGGTCGGCGTCGGACCTGGGCGTCGACCTGGGCGTCGACCTCGGCGTGGGCTTGGGGTCGGGCTTCGGTGTCGCCTTCGGTGTGGGCGTCGGCTTCGACTCCGGTGGCCTGGTGGTCTTCTTCTTCTTTTCGCGTTTCGGCTTGGGGGAGGGGGAGGCCGGGGGCGGGGTGTACGGGCGTGAGGAGAGCGTCGGGCTCACCGTCACCGGGGCCGGGGACGCGCTGGGCTGGAGGCTGACCGAGGGGCGTTCGGCGCCGGTGGTCTGGTCGGGGCCGCCCCCCGAGTCGCGGGTGCCGAGGGCGACGAGGGAGCCGATGACGAGGACGGCGACGGTGACGCCGACCGTGCCCAGGACCACCGGGCGGTGCAGGAGGCCGGGGGCCTGGTACTCGTCGTCGGACTGCGGGGCCGACTTGCGGCGCGGCGCGACCTCCGGCAGCGGCACCGGGGCTGGAGCTGGCGCCGGGACCGGCCCCGGGTCCACAGGGACCTCCTCGTCCCGGCGTTGTTCCAGCAGCGTGCTGGAGCCGTCCGGCGCGACCTCGACGACGGCGACGTAGCCCGCGTCGGGGTCGGAGATGGCGGCGGTGACGGGGGCGTCGCGGCTGCGGGCGTAGCCGTGCAGGGTGTCCAGGATGGCCACGTCGACCGGCTCGCCGGGCACCACCGGCACCGGCACGCCGTCGATCTCGGCCGTCCCGTCGGCGGAGATGACCACGGTCAGGGGTTCCGTCATGTCCGTCGCAACGGGAAACACCCCCGAACAGTTCAACCGCCGGGTGAACCGTCCGGCGTCCTCATCCGTCGTGGCCCCGCGGGTGGCCCTGATCCCGCCGACACGACTGAGAGGGACGTTTCCATGCCGTTGCCGATCCCCCTGCCCAGGCGCAGGCTCCTGCTGGCGCTGTTACTGGCCGTCGTCGCGGGCGCGACGGTCGTCGCGTCGGCCGTCTTCGCCCCCGGCGGGGGCGGCGCTGACCGCCGCGACCGCGTCTCCGGGGTCGCGGCCACCGGCGAGCACACCGTCACCTTCCGCAACGAGATGGCCGAGCCGGTCTGGATCGGCGCCACGGTCAACGCGGACGGCTCGGCGCCGCTCGCCGGGCTGCCCAGGCTGGAGCCGGGGCAGTCCGCCACCATCACCGTGCCGGAGCGGTCCGGCGCCGGGCACTGGCGCGGCAAGTTCTTCGCCCGGCAGGGGTGCACGGGGGAGGACGGCAGTACGTTCCACTGCGCCGTCGGCGACTGCGGTCCGTACGCCGACCACTGCGCGACCGGCGAACAGCCCGTCAGCCTCGCCGAGTTCAACTTCGACCCGGCCGACGCGCTGGCCCCCTGGTACAACGTCAGCTACGTCAACGCGGTGTCGTCGACGGTGACGATCGTCCCGGACGGTGCGGCACCGCCCCCGGACGGCGGCGAGTGCTCCGACGTCGGCTGCCCCGGCGACCTGCTGGCCGTCTGCCCGCCGGAGAACCTCACCCGGGACGCGGCGACGGGCAGGCCGCTGGTCTGCGTCAACCCGAACCGGGACGCCAAGACCGCCTACAGCGAGGCGCTCACCCGGCAGTGCCCGAAGGCGTACTCCTGGTCCAGGCACGACGCCGAGCCCGGCAACCAGGTCGTACGGCAGTGCAGCCACTGCACCGGCATGACCGTCACCTTCCAGGGCGCGTCCACCCCCGCTACCACGGACCCCGTGACCCCCACGCCGGACGCCCCCGCGCCCGCGCACGCCAAGGGCGTCAGCCTCAACCCCGTCGAGGGCGCCGCCCAGGCGCTGGTCGACTCCGGGGCGTCCTGGTACTACAACTGGGCCTCCTCCACCGGCGAGGTCACGAAGCCCGACGGCGTCGACTACGTGCCGATGATCTGGGGCCCCGGCTCGGTCACCGACGCCGAACTGGGCGCGGCGGCACGCGAGGGCACCAACCTCCTCGGCTTCAACGAGCCCGACCACCCCGGCCAGGCCAACATGAGCGTCGAGCAGGCCCTCGACCTGTGGCCCCGGCTGGAGGCGACCGGCCTGCGGCTGGGCGCACCGGCGGTCGCCTCCGGCGCCGACCTCGAAGGCGGCTGGCTCGACCGCTTCATGAAGGGCGCCGACGAGCGCGGGCTGCGCGTCGACTTCATCCCCGTGCACTGGTACGGCGCCGACTTCGGCCCCGACGCCCCGGAGCACCTGCGCCGCTACCTCCAGGCCGTCCACGACCGCTACGGCAAGCCGGTCTGGCTGACCGAGTACGGCCTGATCGACTTCTCCCAGGCCACGCCCCGCTACCCCAGCCCGCAGGAGCAGGCCGCGTTCGTCGCGTCCTCGACGCGGATGCTGGAGCAGCAGGGCTTCGTGGAGCGGTACGCGTGGTTCACCCTCTCCACCCGCACCAGCCCGACGGGCCTGTACGACGGGACGACGGCGAACGCCAGCGGCGAGGCCTACCGGGCGGCGGGTTGAGACGGACGGGGGGCGGGCGGGTGCTCGTCGAGACGGCGCAGGTTGGCGCGGACCTGCTCGGCGTCCGGGTGGTCCAGCTCGCCGAAGATCTTCAGCGCCCGCCGCCACGCCGTACGGGCCTCCTCCGGGCGGCCCACCGAGAGGAGGACCTCCCCGAGGTGACCGAGCGTGTGCCCCTCCCCCCACTGGTTGCCGACGTCCCGGTGGGCCTCCAGCGCCTGCCGGTACGCGATGATGGCGTCGTCGTGGCGGTCAAGCCGGTGCCGTACGGTGCCGAGGAAGTCGAGGGCGACGCCCTCGACCCAGCGGTTGCCGCTGGTGCGCAGCACGGTCATGGCCTCCTCCAGGCAGGTCACGGCGTCGTCGTACCGGCCGAGCCGCTGGTAGGCGTCGCCCAGGTTGGCCAGGCAGATGCCCACGCTCCACGGGTCACTGCCGAGGGTGCGGTAGAGGGCCAGACCTCGGCGGGTGTACTCGACGGACTTGCGGAACTGCCCGGCCTGGAGGTGGATGTCGCCCAGGTTGGCCATGGCCGACGCCCTGCCCTGCACGTCGCCCGACTTGCGGTACAGCACCAGCGCTTCCCGCAGGGCGCTGATCGCCTCCTCGTGACGGCCCAGGGAGCGCAGGGCGTTGCTCAGGTCCTTCAGCGCCCACGCCTCGCCCTGCTCGTCGCCGCTGGCCCGGGCCGCCGCGAGCCCGGCCCGGGTGGTGTCGTGCCAGTCCTGGAGGTGGCTGCGCAGGTAGAAGAAGCCCCACAGGGCGGCGGGCAGCCGCCACGCGATGCCGGGCAGCCCGGACGCGGCGGCCTGGTGCACCGCGGCGACGAGGCCGGGCCGTTCGGCCTCGCACCAGTCCACGGCCTGGTCGTGGGTGGTGAACGTCAGCGGACGGCAGCCCGGCGGCGGCGCTTCGAGGGGCACCCGGCGGCGGCGCGGCGCGAGCCACGCGTAGGCGGCGTCGGCGGTGTGCAGGTACCAGGACAGCAGCCGCTCGACGGCGTCCGCCCGCTCCCGCTCCGCCTCCTCGGCCTGGACGCGTTCGGCGGCGTAGGCGCGCAGCAGGTCGTGCAGGACGTAGCGGCCCGGCCGGTGCTCGGTGAGCAGGTGGGCGCGGGTGAGTTCGGCGAGCGGGCCGCGCACGTCCCGGGGCGCGAGCCCGACGAGGGCCGCCGCGGACGGGGTGGAGATGTCCGTGCCGCAGTGCAGCCCCAGCAGCCGGAACAGCCGTGCCGCCGGGGCGGACAGCGCCTCGTACGACCAGGAGAAGACGGCCCGTACGTCCGTGCCGAGGTCGCTGCTGGTGAAGGCGTCGAGGCTGCCGTGGCTCTCCCGCAGCTCGTCGACGACGGCGCTGAGCGGGAACCCGGGGTGGGTGGCGGCGCGCGCGGCGACCAGGGCCAGCGCCAGCGGCAGGCGGGCGCCGTACTCGATGATCTCGTCGGTCTCCTTCGGCTCCGCCGCCAGCCGCGCGGCGCCGAGGCGGCGGCTGAGGAAGCCGTGGGCCTCGGTGGTGGTCAGCGGGCTGAGCGTCAGCGGGTGCGCGCCGTCGTTGACGATCAGGCCGGTGAGCTGGCTGCGGCTGGTGACGATGACCAGACAGCCGGGGGCGCCGGGCAGCAGCGGCCGTACCTGTTCGGTGTCGCGGGCGTTGTCGAGGAGGATCAGCACCCGGCGCCGGGCGAGGGTGCTGCGGTACAGCGCCGCCTGCGCGTCGAGCTGGGCGGGGATGCGCTGCGGGGGCAGCCCGAGGGCGGTGAGGAAGATGTGGATGGCCTCGCCGGGCGGCATCACCGAGCCGGTCGGGTCGAAGCCGCGGAGGTTGACGTAGAGCTGCCCGTCGGGGAAGCGGTGGGCGACCTCGTGGGCCCAGTGCACGGCGAGCGTCGTCTTGCCGATGCCGCCCATGCCGCCGATCGCGCCGATCACCACCGTCTTCGGGGATGTGCCGTCCCGGGGCAGCAGGGCGCGGATCTCCTCCAGTTCGCGGTGGCGGCCGGTGAAGGCGGGCAGGTCGGCGGGGAGTTGCGCCGGTCGGCCCACGGTGGTGGGCGGCGGCTCCGGGGCGGTCGGCGCGGGGGCGGCGTCCTCTTCCTCGGGGGGCCGTCGTGGTGACGGGGCCGGGTCGGGGGCGGGGTCGAGGGACGCGTCGGCCGCGAGGATGCGGTCGTGTAACTCCCGGAGCGGGGCGCAGGGTTCGATGCCCAGTTCGGAGACGAGGATGCGCCGGGTCGCCCGGTACGCCGCCAGCGCCTCGGCCTGCCTGCCCGACCGGTACAGGGCCAGCATCAGCAGCCTGGACAACTGCTCACGCAGCGGGTGCTCGCCGGTCAGCGACGTCAGCTCGGCGATCACGTCGCGGTGGCGGCCCAGCTGGATGTCGAGGTCGAGCCGCATCTCCAGCGCGGCCAGCCGCCGTTCGGCCAGCCGGGCCCGCTCGCTCTCGGCCAGCGGTCCGGGCAGCCCGGCCAGGGGCGTGCCCTGCCATCCGGCGAGCGCCTCGTGCAGCAGGTCGGCGGCGGCGGCCTCCTCGCCCGCCGTGCGCAGCCGGGTCGCCT
The DNA here is from genome assembly GCF_042674625.1 of Streptomyces flavalbus. Lineage (NCBI taxonomy): Bacteria > Bacillati > Actinomycetota > Actinomycetes > Kitasatosporales > Streptomycetaceae > Streptomyces > Streptomyces flavalbus. The sequence continues at coordinate 3,516,041 of NZ_JBHTEB010000001.1, read as the reverse complement.
CGGCGACCCGCCGCTCGAACAGCCCCAGGTCCAGGGCCTCGTCGGGGACCTCGGCCAGATAGCCGTCCGCGACCGAGACGATCACCCGTGGGGTGCCGTCGCCGTCGCCGCCGGGTTCCAGTGTCTTCCGCAGCCGCGACACGTACGTGCGCAGCACGGATATCGCGGCGGATGGCGGCTGTTCCCCCCACACGGCGTCGACGAGTTCCCCGACGGTCACGGGGCGCCCGCGCCGCAACAACAGGGTGGTCAGTACCACTCGCTGCTGTGGCGAACCGAGATCGATTTCCTGTTCACCGTGCCATGCGCGGACCGGCCCCAGCACGGCGAAGCGCACAAACCCGCCGTGCGCTGTGTCTCCGTAGCCTGTGTTCACGCAGGTGACTCTACTGACGGGGACGTCGATCCGATCGTGACCAGGGTCTCTTTTCGGAACGTTGTTGCTTTGCCGACTCATGCCGGTAACGCATTTCCGGCGAATACGGGGAGGTAATGCGGAGTTGAAGGCAAGAGGCATCAATAGGGCGGTCCTGAGCGGGGGTTGAACTGTTCGGGGGTGTTTCCCGTTGCGACGGACATGACGGAACCCCTGACCGTGGTCATCTCCGCCGACGGGACGGCCGAGATCGACGGCGTGCCGGTGCCGGTGGTGCCCGGCGAGCCGGTCGACGTGGCCATCCTGGACACCCTGCACGGCTACGCCCGCAGCCGCGACGCCCCGGTCCGGGCGGCCATCTCCGACCCGGGCGCGGGCCATGTCGCCGTCGTCGAGGTCGCGCCGGACGGCTCCAGCACGCTGCTGGAGCAGGTGGCCTCCGCGCCTACCGCGCCTACCGCGCCTACCGCGCCCACCACGCCCACCACGCCTACCGCGCCCACCGCACCCGAAGCGCCGCCGCCCCGTCGCAAGACGGTCCCGCGGCAGTCCGACGACGAGTACCAACCCCCGGGTCTGCTCCACCGCCCGGTGGTCCTGGGCACGGTCGGCGTCACCGTCGCCGTCCTCGTCATCGGCTCCCTCGTCGCCCTCGGCACCCGCGACTCGGCGGACGGAGACAGCCAGAACACCGGCGCCGACCAGCCCGCCGTCAGCCTGGAACCCACCACGCCGACCACCCCCGTCACCGTCACGCCCACCCTGTCGTCCCGCCCGTACACCCCGCCCCCGCCCAGCCCCACCCCCACGCGCAAGAAGAAGCCCAAGCCCGACAGGACCCGGGAGAAGGACCCGAAAGCCACCGTCACACCCACCCCCACGCCCACCCCGACGCCCACACCCCCTCCCACCACCGCCCCCACCCCGCCCTCCGCCGCGATCGCCGTCTCCAAGCTCGCCGCCAGCGAACCCGGGCGGCACATCTGCTACCGCGCCTACGTCGTCGGCACCGGCTGGCAGAAGCCGGTGTGCGACGGCGCCACCGCGGGAGTGGTCAAGGGCGAGAGGAAGATCAGGGCGCTCAACTTCGCGGTGTCCGGCACGAAGGGCACCTCGGCCAACGCCTACCGGCACGAGAAGGGCTGGTGGCAGACGCCCTGGCCCGGCGTGGTCGACGGCGTGGACCTCTACGTCAACACCACCAAGAAGGACGCCCCGTATCTTCTGGGCTTCGCGATCAACGTCGGGGACGGCGTCGTCTGCGCCAACGTCAACGTCCAGACGCAGGGTTGGCACGGCCTGAAGTGCGACGAACCGGGCGGCTACGTCTTCGGCGGCACCCTGGACGAGGACCTCTGGCTGCGCGCCGTCCGCCTCACCGTGTGAGGTGACCAACGCGACGCCCCGTACGCCACCACAGTCGCTAGGGTCCCGACCGTGGAGGCTTACGACGCCCCGGCCGCGCCCGCCCTGCGCTTCGCACTGCTCGGACCGCTGCGGGCCTGGCACGGGGACACGGAACTGGCGCTCGGGTCACCCCAACAGCGCGCCGTCCTGACCCAGTTGTTACTGCGCCGGGGACAGGTCGTCAGCCTCGACGACCTGGTCGACGGCGTCTGGGACGAGGACCCGCCGACCGGCGCGGTGCCGGTGCTGCGCACCTACGTCTCCCGGCTGCGCAGACTGCTGGAGCCCGACCGGGAACCCGGCCACCCACCCCGGACCGTGATCTCCCTCGGCGACGGGTACGCCCTGCGCGGCACCGGCACGCTCACCAGCGACCTGGACGCCTTCGAGGACCACGTCCACCGCGCCGAGCGGCACCGCGCCGCGGGCGACCACGGCGCCGCCGCCGCGCTGCTGCGCACCGCGCTCGACCTGTGGCACGGCACCGCCCTTGCCGGGGTGCCGGGGCCGTACGCGCGGGCCGAGCGCACCCGGCTTGCGGCGCTGCGCCTCGACGCCGAGCAGTCCTGGCTGCGCGCCGAACTCGAACTCGGCCACCACGGCGCGGTCGTGCCGGAGCTGCTGGCCCTGCGCGACGCGCACCCGCTGCGCGAGGACGTCTGCGAGCTGCTGATGCTCGCGCTGTACCGGAGCGGACGGCAGGCCGAGGCGCTGGACGTCTACGCGACCGCCCGCCGTACCCTCGTCGACGAGCTCGGCATCGAACCGGGCCCCTCCCTGCGGGCGTTACACGCCCGGGTGCTGGCCGGGGACGACACCCCGGACCCCGGCTCCCCGGACCCCGGCGTCCAGCCCCAGCCCCACCGCCCGCTTACCCCGAAGCCGTCCCAACTCCCCGCCGACCTGCCCACCTTCACCGGACGCCGCGGCGAACTCGACCAGGTGGCCCGCCTGCTGCCCGCCGAAGGGCACCCCGGCGCCGCCGTGATCGCCCTGGTCGACGGGATGGCGGGCGCGGGCAAGACCACCCTGGCGGTGCACTGGGCCCACCAGGTGGCCGACCGCTTCCCCGACGGCAGCCTCTTCGTCAACCTGCGCGGCCACGACCGGGACGGCGCCGTCCTCGACCCCTCCGACGCGCTCACCGCGTTCCTCGTGGCGCTCGGCACCGCCGCGCACGCCGTCCCCGAAGGGCTCGACGCGCAGGCCGCCCTCTACCGCAGCGTCCTCGCCGACCGCCGGGTCCTGATCGTGCTGGACAACGCCCGCGACACCGAGCAGGTACGGCCGCTGCTCCCCGGCACCCCGGGCTGTCTGACCGTCGTCACCAGCCGCAACCGGCTCAGCGGACTGGTCGCCGGGCAGGGCGCCCACCCGCTCACCCTGGGCCCGCCGACGGCGGTGGAGGCCCGCGAGATGCTGGCCCGCAGGCTGGGCGCCGCCCGCGTCGACGCCGAACCGGCCGCCGCCGACGACATCGTCGCCCTGTGCGCCCGGCTGCCGCTGACCCTCGCCGTCGTCGCCGCCCGCGCCGCGCACCACCCCGAGTTCCGGCTCGTGGACATCGCCGCGGAGCTGAAGGAGAGCCACGGCAGCCTGGACGCGTTCACCGGAGGCGAGGTCGGCACCGACGTACGGGCCGTCTTCTCCTGGTCGTACCAGGCGCTGCCGCCCGCGTCGGCGGAGCTGTTCCGACGCCTGTCCCTGCACCCCGGGCCCGACATCAGCACCGCCGCGGCGAGCGCGCTGGCCGGGGTCCCCCGGGGCCGGGCCCGCGCCCTGCTCACCGAGCTGACCGGGGCCAGCCTGCTCACCGAACGGGAGCCCGGCCGGTTCGTCTTCCACGACCTGCTGCGCGCCTACGCCACCGAGGCCGCCGAGGCCGAGTCCGCGGGCGGCGAGGACGGCGACGGCGAGCGCGGGCGGGCGCTGCTGCGGATGTACGACCACTACCTGCGCACCGCCCACCACGCCGCCTCCGCCCTCGACCCGTTCCGCCAGATGCTCCCGCTCCCGCCCGCCACAACGGACGACACGGCCCCGCGGTTCACCGACCGCAAGGACGCCACGGCCTGGCTGCGCGCGGAGCGGTACGTCCTGCGGGCGGTCGTCGCACACGCCGCCGCCCACGGCCACCACGACCACGCCTGGCGCACCGCCTACGCCCTGGACGTGTACTTCAACCGCCTCGGCTTCTGGCAGGACCTCATGGAGATCAACGCCGTCGCCCTGGACGCCGCCCGCTTGGCCGGTCACCTCACCGGACAGGCGTACGCCCTGTGCGGTCTTGGCTTCGCCCACGCGCAGCTCCACCACGCCGAGCAGGCGCTGGCGTACCAGGAACGCGCCCTGGAGTTGTTCGAGGAGACCGGCGACGCCCTCGGGCAGGCCCACGCCCACCGCGCCCTCGCCTACCGGGCCAACCGGACGGGGGCGTACGACGTCGCGCTCGCCCACTTCGCCCGCGTCAGCGAGCTGTACCGGGCCGGGCACGACGTCAGCGGGGAGGCCGGTGTCCTCAACCAGGTCGCCTGGACGTACATCCTGATGGGCGAGCACGAGCGGGCCCTGGAGCGCTGCGAGCGCGGCATCGCCCTCTACCACGGCATCGGGGAGGCGTACGGCGAGGCGTCGACCCGGGACACCCTCGGCTACGCCCTGCACCACCTGGGCCGGGACCGGGAGGCCATCGCGTGCTTCGAGGCGTCGGCGGCGCTGTTCCGGGAGATCGGGGACCACTACCTCGAAGCCGACGTGCTGCGCCACCTCGGCACCTCCCACCGCGCCGTCGGTGACCCCGACGCCGCCCGTACGGCCTGGCGCCGGGCGCTCACGCTGCTGGCGGAGGCCGGGCACCCCGAGGCCGACGACATGCGGGCGAGCCTGCGCGAACTGGACGCCGGGGGTTGAACCGTCCGCCCCGTGGACCCGTTGTCGCCGGTGTCAGCACCGTCGACCAGGAAACGAGGGGCACCGTGGCCGAAGCCAACCCCCGTCCCGAGGACCGCGGCGGCGACCGGCCGTCGCTGATCCAGCGGGTCCGGGCCAGACGACGCGCCCGACGGATGCTGAGCCTGGAGCACGGACCGCGGCGCGGGCGCGGCCAGGCCCTGCTGGACGTGCTGCGCCGACTGTGGCGACGGCTGCGGGGCCGCGGCGGAGACGGCGTGTCCGCCGCGGCACCCACGGCCGGGTACGGCGCGGCACCCACGGCCGGGTACGGCGCGGGGCAGCCCACCGCCCGGGAGGCCCGCCGCGAGCGGCGCGACAACGAGAGGTTCGCCGACCTCGGCACCCGGATGCTGGACCTGCGCGGCACCGAACGCGAGGCGTTCGAGGACGCGGTGCTGCGGGAGCTGATGAAGCACAAGAAGAAGGACACGGCCCTGTGGAAGGCGTTCCAGGAGGGCCGGATGCCGGTCACGGCGATGTACGCCAACAACGCCTACGGCAGGGAACTGCTGAAGGCGGACAAGGCCACGGACCGGGAACGGCTGCGCAAGGACGCCGCACCCAAGTTGCCCGCTCTCGACCTGGGACCCGCGTTCAACCAGGGCGGAGAGGTCGACCAGGCCCTGGACGCGGCCCGGACGAGGGCGGCCACGGACTTCGAACGGGGCCCCCAACCCCTCAGCCGCTCGGCCTCCACGGCCTCCACCGTCTCCGCGGTCTCCACCAGGCCCGGAACCCCCGCCGTCGGTGACCCGGCCCTCGTCAGCCCGCTGTCCACCTTCGCCACGCCCGTCTCCCCGGTCTCCGACCGCGCGGCGCTCGCCTTCCCGCTGGGGAACTCCGCATCCCCGCCGTCGTCACCGAGCCACACCCGGCCGAACACGCCCCTGGGCCAGAAGCCAGCCCCGGCCCGGAAGGCGAAGGGCAAGTAGCCCCGCCGCCCCCGGCGCGGAGGTCAGCGCAGCTCCTCCGGGCACGGGGTGCCCCGCGGCAACTGGTACGGCGCCCCCAGCCGGTACACGCCCGCCCGCGGGGCGAGCAGGACCGTCCACTTGTCGCCGTGCTCGTCCTCCCCGGCCTCCATCAGACAGCCGTTGGTGTTCTCGAACACCTTCGGCTCGCCCTCGGCCCGCTCCTTCGACGCGTCCGTCTCCCGCGGCGGCTCCACGCCCTTGCCGTCGGCGTCCACCAGACCGAGCCACGGCGAGTACGGCACCCGGATGAGCACCCGGCCCGGCTCCCGCACCTCCACCGTCATCCCGCCCTGCTCGGCACGGTCGACGGTGGCGGGCGGATCGGCGAGCGGCGTCGGGTCGGTCACGGCGAACAACTGCCAGTTGGCGTCGCCCCAGATCTGCTGGAGGTACGGCAGCCCGCGCTGCACGAGGTCCCGCTCCCGGTGCCCGCCGTCCCCGTCCGGCTCGTCCTTCGGCAACACCACGAAGTGCACCGCCCAGCGCTTGAGCCACTCGTGGTAGTTCGCGGAGTTGAGGGTGTCGTCGTAGAAGAGGGGGTTGCGCTCCATGTCGGCCTGCCGGTTCCAGCCGCGGGCCAGGTTCACGTACGGGGCGAGCGCGGACGCCTCCCGGTGCGAGCGGGCCGGGACCACCTCCACGCGGCCCTTCTCCGCGCCGACCTCCTGCAACTCGTTGACCAGCGGCGCCAGCTCCCGCGCCCAGGACGCCGCCGGGGTGGTGTGCACCACGTCGTCGACGGACTTGAAGCCGATCCAGAAGGTGCACACGGCCAGCGACAGCACGACGGCGTACCACTTGAGGCTCCGCTGCACCGCGAACGGCAGCGCCGCCGCCAGCGCCACCACGGCGAACAGCATCGGCAGGCGGGTGATGTTCGACCCGATCTGCGAGCTGATCAGCCACACCAGCAGCACCGACAGCCCGTACACGGCGGACGTGATCCGCACCGTCCTCCACTCGCGCGGCACACAGAAGTAGACGGCCACCGAGGACAGGATCGGCAGCAGCGTCGAGGGGAACGGCATCGGCTGGGTGCCGGAGAACGGGAACATCCACGCCGACACCGCGACCACCGCGCTCGGCGCCAGGCCCAGCGCCCACGCGCCAGGACGCCGCTTCTGGAGGAACAGCGCCACCGCCACCAGCCCCACGAACAGCCCGGCGACCGGTGAGGCCATGGTGGCGAGCGCCGCCAGCGGGGCCGCGCACAGCGCCTTCGCCCAGCGTTTGTAGCGCCAGCGGTACGGCCAGCAGAACACGACGGCGACCGCGCCCAGCGCGAACATCATCCCGAGGCCGAACGTGACCCGCCCCGAGGCCGCGTTGCACAGCAGCGCGTAGACCCCGGCGAGCGCCGCCCACAGCGGGTTCCGCACCACCCGGCTGCGCAGCAGTATCAGCGTGAGCAGCCCCGCCGACACGGTCCCGGCGATCATCATCGTCGTACGGACCCCGAGCACCGACATCAGGTACGGCGACACCACGCTGTACGACACCGGGTGCATACCGCCGTACCAGGCGAGGTTGTACGCGGAGTCGGGGTGCCGTCCGACGAACTCGGCCCAGGCGTCCTGCGCCGCGAGGTCCCCGCCGCTGTTCGCGAAGGTGAAGAACCACACGACGTGCAGGGCGCCGGACAGCGCGGTGAGGGAGAGGACGGGGTGCCGGGCGAGTCTCTGCCGCAGCTCGTGCAGGGCTGTGTGGCGGACGGGCTCGGCGGGCGCGGGCGCGCTTATTCGCGGGCCCTTGTCCGGGCCCGGACCGGCATCGCCGGCGCGTGTCGGCTCCGTGGTGACCACCTGAGGCACTCCCCGTGTCCCGTCTTCTGTTCTTCGCTGTTCTCGGCGACGTGTCCCGTTTCGGGACGCTAGCAGACGCCCCGCCGGTGGGCGCCCTGATGAGGCGCCCGCCAGCGGGGCATGGGGGACGGCGGATCAGGCGACGCGGGTCAGTTTGGCCAGGAAGCCCGGCTCCGCCAGGTCGTCCTGGAGGGCGACCGGCACCTCGACCCCGCCGCCGCTGTCGTCGCCGACGGTGAGCGTGCCCACCCTCGTGCCCGCCTTCGCGGTGTGCGGCAGGTCGTCGGCGTCGAACGACAGCTCCACCTTCAGCCCGCCCAGCCGACCGCCCGCACGTCCTCGGTGGCGACGACCGGGGTGCGCCCGCCGAGCCCGTCGTCGACGTACCCGACGACGTCGCCCTTCTTCAGGATCTCCGCGGAGACCAGCCGCTCCCGCGCGGCGAGCATCGCGGTCTTGCTGACGGCGTTCACGGTGTCGATGATCGGCGCGGTGTGCTGGCCGAGGATCGCGCCGACGACGGTGACGGTCTCCCCGTCGACGTCCTTGGTCGCGGCGAAGAGCAGGTTGCCCCCGGCCGTGGTGGTGGTGCCGGTCTTGATGCCGATGGCGCCGTCATAGGGGACGAGGGTGTTCCAGTTGCGCCAGTCCTGCCCGGAGGGGTCCTTCCAGCTCGGCAGCTTGGTGATCTCCACCAGCGCCGGGATGCGCACCAGCTCGTTGCCGAGCTTCACCTGGTCCACGGCGGTGGAGACCGTGGTCCCCTCCAGGCCCGAGGGGTCGGTGTACGTGGTGTTCGTCATGCCGAGTTCCTTGGCGGTGTCGTTCATCTTCTTGACGAACGCCTCCTCGGAACCGGCGTCCCACCGGGCCACCAGCCGGGCGATGTTGTTGGCCGACGGGATCATGATGGCCGCGAGGGCCTGCCGCTCGGTGAGCTTGTCGCCCTCCTTGACGGTGTTCAGCGTGGACTCGCCGCCGGTCTGGTCGTAGCCGCCCTCCTTCTCGGCGAGCGCGTCGACCGTGATCTCCGGGCCCTCCTCGCCCGCCTTCAGCGGGTGCTCCTTGAGGATGACGTAGGCCGTCATCGCCTTGGCCACCGACCCGATCGCGACCGGCTTCTGCTCGCCGAAGTTCTCCATCGTGCCGATGCCGGAGACGTCCATCGCGCCCTGGCCCTCCTTCGGCCACGGCAGCCCCTCGAAGTCGCCCTCGAAGGAGTACGACTCCTCGGCGGTCAGGGTGAGCGTCGGCGTCGGCAGCGGGCGCAGGGCCTGCACGATCGCAAACACGATCGCCAGCAGCAGCACCAGCGGCGTCCAGATCTTCACCCGCCGCGCGAACGTCCGCAGCGGGGTCGCCGGGGGCGGCGGCGTGTTCGTCAGCTCCGCCAGCAGGTCCAGCGGCGGCTTCGGCGGCAGCGGCTGCTGCGTCGTCCGCTCCGGCCCGACCTGCGGGACGACGGCGGTCCCCTCGGCGGTCGTCGTCGGCCGGGCCTCGTCCAGCGGCTTCAACGCCACGAACTTGCTCGCCCGCTGCCCTTCCCCGGACGGCTCCCCACCCAACTTGAGCATCGTCGTCGGCTGATCGACCTCGGGCCCCTTCACCCGCGGCGCCCGGAAGACGGCGGTGGGCTGGTCGACGGGGGAGTCGTCGGGGGCGTCGGGGTCGGGGGCGGGGGAGACGGGGGCGTCGTCGTCGGAGTCGGCGGGGGCGGGGGCGTCGTCATCGCCGGTCGCCTGGGGCCGCCCGTCTTCCGGCTCGGCGCCGGGCTCCTCGGCGTCGGCGGTGGGGTCGGCGTCCTCGGGGGCGTCCTCAGCGTCGACCTCGGCGGCCGGGCTGGCGCCCGCCGCACGGTCGGCGTCGGCGTGGGGCTCGTCGGCGTCGGGGTCCGGGCTGGAGTCGCCCGGTGCCTCGTCGGCGTCGGACGCCGCGTCGCCGTCGCTGACGGCCTCCGCGTCGTCCTCGGCCCGGACAGCAGCCGCGTCCGGGGCCTCGCCGTGCTCATCCTCGACCGGCGTCTCAACGTCGCCCTCGGGCCCGTCCTTGGCCCCAGCCTCATCCTGGGTCCCGCCCTTGGCCCCGGCCTCGTCCTCGGCGTCCGCCTCAGCCCTGTCCGAGCCGCCAGCCTCAGCCTTGGCCCCGGTCCCAGCCGTGGCCCCGGCCTCAGCGTCGGTCTTCGCCTCAGCCCCGGTCTCGCCCCCCGCCTTCGCGGCGTCCGGCGCCTCGGCCTCGGGCTCACCCTCAGCGTCGGCCTCAGCCGCAGGCTCACCCCCAGACGCGGCGCCAGCCGCCCCCTCCGGCTCCGCCGACGTCACCCACGCCGCCACAGCCGCCCGCAACCGGTCCTCGCGGGCCGGGTCGGGCGCGTCGGCCGGGGCGGAGTCCTCCGGCTCGTCGGCGTTGCTGTCGGCGTCGACCGACCTCGGCGTGTCCCGCACCGAGAGCACCTGTGTGGCCGTATCCGCGCGCCCCCCGGAAGGCTCCTCACGGGTGACGGCGAGACGGGGATCGCGGGACTCGCCCCGCGCCCCGGGAACCGGACCCGCGCTCCCCGACGTCGGTTCTTCCGACGACTCGCGCTGCTTCGACCTGTCGGGGGACTCGCCCGCCACCGATGCCTCCTCCATGCGCCGCACGTTCTCCGTGCGCCTACCCGAAAATCGTGGAACCGCCGCCCGGACCACCACTCACAGCCCTGTCCGAACCATGTACCAGTGTCCTGTGTGCGGCCCTGCCCCAAGCGGTAGACGAGAACGACATACCTACTGGTTCCACTACAAACAGGTCACGCACCCTCGACAGACAGATGTGAGAGGGGTCACCCTGTCATTCATCCACGCGGGGAGGCATGGATGGGCAGGAGCCGCAGAACACTTCCGGAGGAGCTTCTGCTGCTGGCGTTGGACCCGGCCACGGGTACCACTGCGCAGCCGCAGTCGCTCGACCTCGGTCTGGCCGGAGCACAGCTAGTGGAGCTGGCGCTGGCCGGACGGATAGCCCCTGACGGGGATCGTATCGCCGTGGTCGTACCACGGCCGACAGGAGATCCGACTTTGGACTGCGCGTTGGAGTTGCTGCGAAGGCGCGGCGCCCCGGTGCGTGCGGTCCACTGGATCGGCGGACCCCGGCTGGGGCTCCGTCAGACGTACCTCTCGCACCTGGAGCGCTGCGGCATGGTCCATGCCGTGGAGGGCCAGATGTGCGGGGTACTGCCGACCACGCGCTACCAGGCGACGGACAACGCCATCAGCCGGGAGATCAGGGCCCGGCTGGACTCCGCGATCCGGACCGGCGTACCGCCGGACCCGCGGACGGCGGCGCTCGCCGCGCTGGCGCACGCGGTCGGACTGGGCAAGCACCTGTACCCGGGGAACGAGGGACGCTCGTCCCGCTCCCGGCTGCGGGACCTGATCAGGCACGACCCGATGGGCGGCCTCGTGGCGCACGCCGTGATGGACGTCCAGAACGGCGTGGCGGCCCAGCCGCGCCGCAGCCCGGCACCAGGACCGGGCCGCCAGCCCGGACCCGGCGCCAGGCCAGCTCCGGAACCAGCCCGTGGTGTTCCGGCGCAGCCGCGCCGCGGGATGGCGCGCGCCGTGGCTCACTGAGCCGCAGTCCCACGGCACGCACCGCACCCCAACAGACCCGGTTCGGGAGCCGCAGCGGTCCGCGCGGGGTGGCGGGACAGGACGTGTGAGAACGCGTCAGGTCCCGCCACCCCGCGCGGTCGCGTCCCGCCGGGTCCCGTCGCGTCCCGGAACTGGCGTGTACCCGCCGCATATCGATGGTTCTCCAGCGGTAAGAAGCACCTTGGTGGCAGTCTGCTCAACAGCAGATACGCAAAGTGGCAAATCGAGGCCCGCAGCCGGAGGTGCACGTCCCGTGGCGTCCAATGTCAATCCCACCGTCAGGCGTCGCCGACTGGGCCAGGAGCTGCGCAGGCTGCGCGAACTGAAGGGCATGACGGCCGAGGAGGTCGCCGAGCGCCTGCTGGTGTCCCAGTCGAAGATCAGCCGCCTGGAGAACGGCCGCCGCAGCATCAGCCAGCGCGACGTGCGCGACCTGTGCGGGGTCTACGAGGTGGAGGACCACCGGATCGTCGACTCGCTGATGCAGATGGCGAAGGATTCCCGCCAGCAGGGCTGGTGGCACTCGTTCGGGGACATCCCGTACAGCGTCTACATCGGCCTGGAGACGGACGCCGCGAGCCTGCGCGTGTACGACCCCCAGGTGGTGCCGGGCCTGCTCCAGACCCGTACCTACGCCGAGGCGCTCATCACGGGCGCGCTGGCGGAGGCGACCCCGGCGGACATCGAGAAGCGGGTCCAGGTGCGGATGCGTCGGCAGGAACGCATCACCGCGCCGGAGAACCCGTTGCGGCTGTGGGCGGTGGTCGACGAGGCGGCGGTGCGCCGGGAGGTCGGCAACAAGCAGGTGATGATCGAGCAACTGGAGTACCTGCTGGAGGCGTCCCAGTTGCCGCACGTGACGGTGCAGCTCATGCCGTTCGCGATGGGCGCGCACCCGGGGGTCAGCGGGCAGTACGCGATCCTGGAGTTCCCGGACGCGGCCGATTCGAGCGTGGTCTACATCGAGGGCGTGACCAGCGACCTTTATCTGGAAAAGGCGCAGGACGTCCAGAAATACGCCGTGATGTACGAGCATCTGCGGGCACAGGCCCTCAATGTCGACCAGACCCGGGAATTCATCTCGAACGTGGCGAAAGACTACGCGCGCTGAGAGAAGCGCCGCACGGTACACGATCGCCCGGCGGAGATGGAAGACCCTCCTGGAATATGCCATCCAGTCGAGTGAATAGTCGCTCCGCATCCCGGTGTTGGCGAGTAGCGTCGATCACGCCAATTGAGCACGAAGGTTGGCGCGATCCAAGCAGTCAGCAAGCACTCAGCAAGCACTCGGTAAGCAACTCAGCAAGTCAGCAACTGGCAACTGGAGCGAACATGGCGATCAAGCAGGGCGCGACGGACACGTGGGTCAAGTCCTCGTACTCGCAGGGCAACGGCGCGTGCGTCGAGGTCAAGTCCCCGGTCCGGCAGTCGATGGCCGTCCGGGACTCGAAGGTCCCCGCGGGCCCCGCCATCGGCTTCCCGGCCGACGCGTGGAACGCCTTCGTGGCCTCGGTCAAGTCGTAACGAGAACCGTCCACCCACCACCACACAACGCACCACCGACGAGCCCTCTCGACCAGTCCGCCGTCCTAGCCGAGGGGGCTCCGTCCGTGTCCGCGGGCGTGCCGGGACGTCAGCCCAGCGCACGCTCCACGGCCGCCGTGACCTCCGCCGACTCCGGCTCGGTCTGCGGCGCGAACCGGGCGACGACCTGGCCGTCCCGCCCGATGAGGAACTTCTCGAAGTTCCAGCGCACGTCCCCGCTGTGCCCCGCCGCGTCGGCGAAGCCGGTCAGCCGGTCGTAGAGCGGATGCCTCCCCGCGCCGTTCACCTCGACCTTCTCGGTCATCGGGAACGTGACGCCGTACGTCGCCGAGCAGAACTCGGCGATCTCCTCGGCGCTGCCCGGCTCCTGCCCCATGAACTGGTTGCACGGCACGCCGAGGACGGTGAAGCCCCGCTCGGCGTACCGCTCGTGCAGCCGCTCCAGGCCCTCGTACTGCGGGGTCAGCCCGCACTTGGAGGCCACGTTCACGATGAGCACGGCCTGCCCGGCGTACTGGCCCAGGTCGGCGGGACCGCCCCGCAGGGCGCCTATCTCGGTGTCGAGTACGGATGATGCCGCGTTGCCGTCGGTGTTCGTCGTCATGGGCGGATGCTAACCGCGCCGGATGACGGCCGTGGCGGCGCGCCGGGGCCCGGCCCGAGGACGGGCGGCGACCCCGGCCCCCTCGGCCGCCGTCTCAGGCGACGACGCTGAACAGCCCCGTGCGGTCGCCCAACGCGCTGAGGGTGATCTTGCCGGGGACGCCGTCGGCGTCGGCGCCGGAGTAGCCGAGGTGGCGCTGCCACTTGGCGTAGGCGGCGACGGTGGTGGAGCCGAAGGAGCCGTCGCCCGCGAAGGTCCTGTCCAGGTAGCCCAGTTGCACGAGGGCCGCCTCGGTGAGGTTGGTGCCCGCCATGTAGGTGACGTGGCCCTGCCGGGCGCCGGGGTCGGTCTTCGCGGCGGTGACCAGCCGGGAGAGGTCCACGCGGGGCTTGGCGGCCCGGCCGCTCCTGGCGGCGGAACCCGGCTTCTTCGCGGCGGAGCCCGCCTTCTTCCCGACCGGCTCGCTGGCGAGCTGCCTGCGCACGTCGGCCCGGAAGTCGTCCATGTCGAAGCTGGGGTCGATCTTGCCGGGCTGGACCTCCTTGTGCCCGGCGACGGACTTCTCGGTCCAGCCGTGCGCCCGGCACAGCGCCGCCGCCCACAGCACGGCCTGCCGGTACTGGGCGTCGGGGTAGGGGTCCTTGCCGTTGCCGAGGTTCTCGATCTCCAGGCCGTACAGCAGGTCGTTGCCGTCGGCGTTGGCGTCGTTGTCGTGGGGGAGCGCCTTCTCGGCGCGCAGGGCGTTCATGACGTCGAGGTCGACGGCCCCGGCGTGGTTGGCGCGGCCGTGGCCCAGCAGCCACAGACCCGCGGTCTTGCCGAGCCAGGCGTGGCAGAGCGGTCCGGGGAGGTCGGCTCTGCCGTTGAAGCACAGCTCGCGGTCGTTGTGCCCGGCGGTGTGGTGGATCAGCACGCCGATCACGGGCCCGAACTTCCGGCCGGTCGCGGCGTCCCGGTTGTGGGTGCGCCACCCCTCGTGCTCGTGGACGGTGAGGCCCTCGGCCTTCAGCACGGAAAGCGTCTTCGCGGCGGACAGCGGGGTCGCCATGGCTGCGTTCCCTTCGGAGCGGTGGAGCGTCACGTGAGGTGCTGGCGCGGGTGGGATTGAGGTGGAACGACCGCCGGTTGAATCACGGACGACGTTCCGCAGGGGTACAGCTTGGCGGAACACCGAGTCCGGGCGGGCCGGAATCCCCGGCTTCGGATGACGGCGGCGGGGCTCGCGGGGGTGCCCGGGTGGTGCGGGGGTGGTGAAGGGCTGGTGAGGGGGTGGGCGTGGGGCCGGGGCGGGCCACGGGGCGGCGGCCGTACCGGACGCCCCCGTACCGCCGTACCCCCTACGGCTCAGGTGCCGTGCGGAGCCATCCGTACGCGTCCGGACGAGCCGCCGTCACCGGAGTGGGTGGCCAGCCATACGCCGCGCACCAGGGACCAGGCCACCAGCGACGCCACCACGGGCACGCCGAACAGCATGGTCAGTCCGGCGCCGATGTTGGCGCCGATCACCCCGGCGGTCAGCACCCGGTACCCGACGCCGACGACCACGCCGGTCACCATCAGCGGCCCGAGCACCTGCCACCACCGCACGTCCAGCCGCCCGGCGCGCGAGGCCCGCACGAGGAGGGCGGCGGCCAGCCCGCCGACGAGCAGCGCGGCGGCGCCGAGCAGGGCGGCGGGGCCGTCGGCGATGTCCAGTGGGCGGTAGGCGTAGTCGAGTTCGGCGGGCGCGAAGCCCTCGGCGTCCTGCTGGCCCATCAGGCCCCAGGCGGCGACTGGTACGGCGGCCACCAGCGCGCTGGCGGCGGTCAGGAGCGTTCCCCGTGTGGTCATGCGTCCAGGGTGTCCGGGCGGCCCGGCGACGGCATGAGTCCGCGTACTCAGGTGCTACTCAACGGCGGCCACGGTCCCCGTTGCTATTCAACGGCGGCCACGGTCCCCCGTGTCGCGTCCTCCGCCAGCCAGCGGGCCACCGCCGCCGAGATCGGCAGCCCGCTCTCCAGCTCCACGAACCCGAACTGGCCCCCCTGGTTGCACTCCAGGAACCACCACACCCCGTCCAGGTCCTCGGCGAAGTCGAAGGCCGCGTAGGCGAGTTGGGCGCGGGCGACGTACTCCCGCACCGACGCGCCGATGCGCTCGGGCACGGCGACCGGTTCCCAGAGGTGCCCGGTGTCGCCGTAGCGGCCGTCGATCTGGTCCGGTTCCGCGGTCTTGCGGGCGGCGAACAGCTCGGTGCCGACGCAGGTCAGCCGGATGTCGGCGCGCTTGGGTATGTACCGCTGGAGCAGCGCGGGCCCGGCCGCTACGGCGGTGAAGTCGGCGTCCGGCCCGATGAGCGTGGTCGGCAGCACCAGCGCGGGCCCGGGTCCGCCGCGCGGCGGTCCCGAGGCGGCCTTCACCACCACCTTCCGGTGCTCCTCGGCGAACTCGCGGGCCAGCCGCGGGGCGGTGGTGAACACGGTCGGCGGCACGGCGAACCCGCTGTGGTGGGCGACCCGCAACTGCCACGGCTTCAGCCGCGCCTGTTCGGCACTGCGCGGGTGGTTCATCCAGCGGGCGGGGGAGGAGTGCAGCATCCCGAACAGCGCCTGCCGGGTCTCGGCGGTCAGCCAGGGGGACGCGTGCGCCGCGTGCGCGGCGGGTTCGCCGGGGCGGCGCATCCACACGGAGCGCAGGGCGCCCACGCACACCGTGCGGCCGTGGACCGACAGGTGCCCGTGGACGTCGCCGTCGCGGTACTCGACGGAGAGCGCGGCCTTGCCCGGCAGGTCGGCCGGGTCGAGGCGCAGCACGGAGGCGCCCGCCGTGTGCAGCTGGGCCACCACCATGTCGGCGGTCACGTCCTCGTCGGACGTGAGGATCAGTACGGTCATGGTCCGGGTGACGGGGTCTCAGTCGTCGAAGTGGGTCTGTGACCCGGCGGTGGACGCCGTCGTCCCGGCCGCCAGCAGCAGCGCGGTGTCGCTGATCGCCGGTCGGCCGTCGGGCAGCACGTTCAACTGCCGCGCCGCGTCGAACCGGTACGGCGGGACCGCGTCCGTCGGCGCCCCGGGGGAGGCGTACTGGAGGGTGAACGGCCGCACTCGGGACCTCCAAGGGGTCTGCGGGCTCTGCTGGTTCGGCTTCGGGTACATCACTTCTGCATCAACTGCACCAGGGGTGCTCATGATTCCCACACCCCACACATCGCAGGGCCCGGGGAAAGTGTCACCAGTCACACCCGAAGGGTTGACGTGTTCCTGGCGCGGTGGCTTCATGGGAGCGCTCCCATGAGCTGCTCGCATCGAACCGTCGAACGCACGGCCATCACCGTTCCATTGCACGGCTGTCCCCACCCCCTCCCCCACTGGAGCCGCTGTGAGAACACGAAGGAGCAAGATCCGTACGATCGGCAGGACCCGCACGGTCCCCGGCGCCACGCCCCTCCTGACGGCGCTGACCGCGCTGCTCGCCCTCCTCCTCGGCGCCCTCGCCCCCACCGCCCAGGCCGCCGAACCTCCCCGGGCCCAGGCGGCGGCGACCGGCCTGCACATCTCCAACGGCCGCCTGCTCGAAGGCAACGGCAACGATTTCGTGATGCGCGGCGTCAACCACGCCCACACCTGGTACCCCGGCGAGACCCAGTCCCTGGCCGACGTGAAGGCGCTCGGCGCCAACACCGTCCGGGTCGTCCTCTCCGACGGCCACCGCTGGAGCCGCAACAGCGCCGCCGACGTGGCCGCCGTCATCGCGGACTGCAAGGCCAACCGGCTGATCTGCGTCCTGGAGGTGCACGACACCACCGGCTACGGCGAGGACGCCGCCGCCGGGACCCTGGACCACGCCTCCGACTACTGGATCAGCCTCAAGGACGTCCTCGCCGGTCAGGAGGACTACGTCATCGTCAACATCGGCAACGAGCCCTGGGGCAACACCAACCCGGCGGGCTGGACCGCCCCCACCGTCGCCGCCGTGCGGAAGCTGCGCGACGCCGGTTTCCAGCACACGATCATGGTCGACGCGCCCAACTGGGGCCAGGACTGGCAGGGCGTCATGCGCGCCAACGCGCAGACCGTCTACGACGCCGACCCGACCGGCAACCTGATCTTCTCCATCCACATGTACAGCGTCTTCGACACCGCGCAGGAGATCACCGACTACCTGAACGCCTTCGTCGCCGCCCGCCTGCCCCTCCTCATCGGCGAGTTCGGCGGCCCCGCCGACCAGTGGGGCGACCCCGACGAGGACACCATGATGGCGACCGCCGAACAGCTCGACCTCGGCTACCTCGCCTGGTCCTGGAGCGGCAACACCGACCCGATCCTCGACCTCGCCATCGACTTCGACCCGAGCCGCCTCAGCAGTTGGGGCGAGCGGGTCTTCCACGGCGCCAACGGCATCGCCCAGACGTCGAAGGAGGCCACGGTCTACGGCACCGGCAACCCCGGTGACACCCAGGCCCCCACCGCCCCCGGCACCCCGGCGGCCTCCGCGGTGACGGCCACCTCGGCGACGCTCACCTGGCCCGCGGCCACCGACAACGTTGCCGTGACGGGCTACGACGTGGTCCGCGTCGGCGCCAGCTCGGAGACGGTCCTGGCCTCCGCCACCGGGACGTCGGTCACCCTGACCGGCCTGACCCCGGCCACGTCGTACACCCTGGCCGTCTACGCCCGGGACGCCGCGGGCAACCGCTCCCCGCGCTCGGCCACGGTGACCGTCACCACGGACCGCGACCCCGGCACCCCGGGGGCGTCCTGCGCCGTCACCTACCGGGTGGTGGGCGAGTGGCCGGGCGGCTTCCAGGCCGACCTGGTCGTCCGCAACACCGGCACGACGGCGCTCAACGGCTGGACCCTCACCTTCGCCTTCCCGAACGCCCAGACCATCACCAACATGTGGGGCGGTACGCCGGTCCAGTCCGGCCAGTCGGTGACGGTCACGCCCGCGTCGTACACGAGGACGATCCCGGCGGGCGGCTCCGTCCAGCTCGGCTTCACCGGCACGAAGACGACGACGAACGCCTCCCCGTCGACGTTCGCCCTGAACGGCACGACCTGCGCGGCTGGCTGACGCGCCGGCGGGACGTCTGGTCGTCTCCCTGCCCCGCTCCCGGAGGGCGGGACAGGGGGACGACGCCCCCATGAACGCCGTCGGCACCGCGGGCCGCGAGGGCCTCAGCGCCCGCTGGTCAGCAGCAGCGGGGTGGGCAGCCCGGTCGGCCCCCAGTCGTTCCCGGCGACGGTGAGCCCGCGGGGAGTCCAGGTCAGCCCGGCGAGGGACCGGTAGCTGTCGGCCGTACCACCGCTCGGCACACCGGGGTCGGACCACCGTCCGTCGCGCAGCCGCAGCACGTAGGGCGTGCCGTCCGCCTGGCGACCGGTGACGGCCACCCCGTCCGGCGCCAGGGCCAGGTCGGTCACACGCCCGGCGCTCGCCGGGGCCTTGACCTGCCGCCAGGAGCGGCCGTTCCAGTGCGCGAGGAGGGCGTGCCCCCGGTCCTCGTCGTCGTTCAGCTTGCGCCCCGCGGCCCAGACGTCGCCGCTCCCGCGCGCCTCCACGTCCATCAGCTCCCCGTTGACCCCGTCGTACGGCACGGGAACACGGGACCAACGACCGCCCGCGTACCGCAGCATCACGGGCTGGTCCGCGGCGTCGTACCCGGAGACCCACACGTCGTCGGCGCCGACGGCGGTGACGGAGTTCACCATCAGCGAGGCGGCGTCCGGCAGGGCGACCAGCCGCCACGCGTCGCCGTCCCAGTGCTGTACGACGGCTTCGAAGTGCGTCTCCTGGATCGTCCCGCCGGGCTTGTCCGGGTCGGGGACCTCGCTGTCGACGACGGTGATCCAGCCGACGGCCCAGGCGTCGCCGACGGCACGGACGGACACGTCGAGCAGCCCGGCGTCGGTGAACCGCACCCCGTCGGGCACCGGGGCGCCGACCACCGACCATCCGGTGCCGTCCCAGTGCTGGGTGTGGATCGCGCCGGACTGTGGCTCGTAGTCCCCGACGGCCCAGGCGTCGTCCCGCGCGCTGGCGGCCACGGAGTTGATCCGGTTGTCGCTGTTGGTCCACCCCCGCATCGGTATCCGCCGCCAGCCGCCCGAGTCCCCGTCCCGGGCGAGCAGCAGCGGCGTGGTGACGCGCGCCTTGCCGTCCTGGGCGACGCTGACGCCGTACGCCCAGGTGGTGTCGGCGTCGACGGGCGTGACGCCGTACAACTGGGCGTCGCCCACGGCGGTCAGGTCGGCGGCGCGCCAGCGGCCGTCGGCGTGCGCGGTGCCGGAGGACAGCGCGAGGGCGACGAAGGCGGCCCCCGCCAGCACTCGTACTCGTGCTCGTACTCGTGCTCGTGCTCGTCTGCTCATACTCAACTCTCCTGTTGGCCTCGGTCGGGATGCCCGCACTGGTCCCAGTGCGGTGGGGAGGCCGGAAGGTTGCGGACGACATGAGGACGGGGGGCCGCAACCCGGAGGGGGGTCCGGCGCACTGGAGGAGTGGGACGGTCCGCACCGGCGGTCCGGGAGAAGGGGGCGGGGTGGCACCCGGCGATGAGGCCAATGAGACCCATGAGACCCATGAGACCCATGAGATCCATGAGACCCATGAGGCTGATGAGGCCCATGAGGGCAAGGGGGGCGATGAGGACGCGCTGCACGACTTCGTCCGCGACAGACGCCTGGCGCTGTTCCGGAGCGCCTACCTGATGTGCGGCAACCGCGACGAGGCGGAGGACCTGGTCCAGACGACGCTGGTGAAGGTCGTCCTGGGCTGGCGGCGCCTGAAGCGGCTGGACAGCGTGGAGGCGTACGCGCGCAAGACGCTGTTCCACACGTTCATCGCGGGCAAGCGGCGTTTCTGGCGGCGTGAGCAGGCGTACGGCGAGCTGCCGGAACTGCCCGTTCCGGAGCCCGACTCGGAGACGGGACTGGTCGTGCGGGCGGCACTGGCCCGCCTCACGCCACGGCAGCGGGCGGTGCTGGTGCTGCGGTACTGGGAGGACCAGAGCGTCGAGGCGACCGCCGCGCTGCTCGGTATGCGGGAGAACACGGTGAAGAGCCACACGGCGCGGGGCCTGGCGGCGCTGCGCGCCGAGATGGGAAGGGAACTCGTATGACCGACGCGACGCCCGACGCGACGCCGGACGCGACTGCCGACGCGACTGCCAACTTGACGGCCGACTCGACGCCCGACTCGACGCCCGACTCCCTGGCCGACGAGGCGCGCGACCTGCTCGCGAAAGCCGCTGAGACGACCGGGGCCCCGTCGTTCGACGCGGGCACGGTGTTCGCGAAGGCGGCGCGGATACGCCGACGTCGCCGCCGTACGTTCCTGGCGGGCGCGGCGCTGACGGCGGCGACGGTGGGCGCCCTGCTGACGCTGCCCGACGGGACACCGGCCCAGACCACGGCGGCGCCGCCCGCCCCCACGCACACGCGGCTGACGGGCGGCTCGGGCCGGGAGGAGAAGCTGGCCGAACTGCTTCCCGCGGGCACGGGGAGGGTGGCGGAGGTGTCCCTGCCGCTGCTGCTCAAGAACGCGGACCTGGACGCCGTGGCCCCGGACGGCCCCGAGGGGGGCCCTCTGGACGGCGGTTACGCCATCCACCGGGACGGCGGTGTCGGCTACCTCACGATCAGCGTCCGCGACGGCGCGTCCCTGGACGCCAAGCTCCCCGACGCGCGCCTGTGCACACCGGCCGACACCGACCCGGCGCACAGGGACTGCGTCCGCGAGCGCACCTCCGGCGGCGGCACCCTGACGATCTGGCGCCAGCCCGAAGACCCCGAGCAGGAGTCCACCCCCACCTGGGGCGAGGAACTCAAGGGCGTCCTGACCCTCCCGGACGGCCGCACCCTCCTGGTCCGCGACAGCACGGGCTACCGGGGCGAGAACGCACTCGGCCCCATGCTGCCGACCCCACCCCTGGCCCGGGAACAGCTCCGCGCGCTGATGCTGCGACCGGAGCTGGTGACGCCGAAGTAGCGCCGAGCGGTCGAACGGCCGCGAAGGTCTCACCGCCCTGTGTCGGCGGGAGGACGCTGGCGGATGGGCCGCGCCTCCAGCACGGGGGCGAACCCGAACGTCGGCACCAGGCCGGGATCGTTGAACGCCGTGATACGGGCGACACGGTCCCCGACGACGGTCAGGACCTGGACCCCGTACGCCTCGTACCGCCCGCCGTCGCCTGCGTACTGATAGGCCACGACGGCGGGTTGGCCGTTGGCGAGGGTGGGCACCATGCGCCACCGTTCCCTGTGCAGGACGCGGGCGGCCAGGAACCCGATGACGGCCCGGCGCCCGGTGAACCAGGTCGGCGTCGGCGGCATCTCCATCTCCACGTCGAGGCGCAACAGTTCGACCAGCGCGTCGGTGTCGGCGCGGGTGAAGGCGTCGACGTAGCGGTCGAGGAGGGCGCGCCGGGTCGCCTCGCCAGGATCGGCCAGGTCGTCCTGGACCGGTCCGGCCTCGGCCATGCGAGCGCGGGCGCGGCGCAGCGCGCTGTCGACGGCGGCGGGCGTGGTGCCGAGGATCTCGGCGACCTCGGCCGTCGGGAACGCCAGCACGTCGCGCAGCGTGAGGACGGCGCGCTGCCGGGCGGGCAGGTACTGGAGCGCGGCGACGAACGCGAGCCGCACCCCCGTCCTGCCGCCCACGATGGCCGCCGGGTCGCCGGAGCCGAACAGCGCGTCGGGCGCGGGCTGCAGCCAGGGCACCGACGGCTCGCGTCCAGCGATGGCCACCCGGTGATCGTCGGCGGGCGCGCCGAGACCGGAGGGAAGGGGACGCCGGGCCCCTGCCTCCAGGGCGGTCAGACAAACCCTGGTGGCGATGGTGTACAGCCACCGCCGGACCGACGACCGGCCCTCGAACTGCTCGAAGGCCCGCCAGGCCCGCACGTAGGTGTCCTGCACCAGGTCCTCGGCGTCGTGGATCGACCCGACGATCCGGTAGCAGTGCGCGACCAGTTCGGCCCGGTACGGTTCGGTGCTGGCGGCGAACTCGGCTGTGACGCCCGGCGTCATCGTGGCGACTCCTCTCAGGTACGGCCCTGTCAGCTCGCTGGGCTCAGTCAACCGGCCGCAGCCCGGCGGCACCGGTGACCTGGTACTCCGTGGCACTGCCCGAGTCCTGGACGACTTCGACGACACACTTGGCGACCTGCTCGGCGGTAAGGATCGGCTGCTCCCGCCCCTTGATGAACGTCTCCCGGTCGACACCCTGACTCGCGGCATAGCCATCGACCGCGACCGAACCGACGTGGCCTTCGGGGGTCATGTTCGGCAGCAGCGTGTGGAACCGGATGCCGAGCCCGGCGGCCTGCGAGACCCCGACCGCGTACCCGTTCAGATACCGGATGGCGGCCTTGGCACTGGCGTACCCACCGCTGAGCGGCGACCCGGCCAGGGCGGCCCCACTCGACATCGACACCACCACGCTGCCCGGCGCCAGCGGCTCCCGCAGGGCGGCCCGGGTCCAGGCGAAGACATGCCGGGTGTCGGAGTGCCAGTGCCGACTGAACGTCTCCCAGGTCTGCTCCTGCACGGGCGCCATGTGCGGCGCGGCCCCGGCGTTGAGCACGAGCACGCCAGGCCGGTACTCCCTGATCACCTCCTCAGCAAGCACCTCATCGGCGGCATCGGCGGCAAGGGGCACGAACCCCTCCCCGAGCCCGTCACGCACGGCACGCAGCTCCCCCTCATCGCGGGCGATACCGACAACGCGCACGCCCTGCCCAACGAGCGCGGCGGCAATCGCCCGCCCAAAGCCACGGCTGGCACCGGTGACGACGGCGGTGGAGAAGGAAACAGACATCGGACACTCCGGGGGTGGTCGGTGTTCGGACTCGGTCCGTATTCAGACCAGCGCCGAAAGCAAAAAGCGTCGCTGCTCCCGCGACGGGGTGTGTGACGTGAGTCACGGCCGGATGGGGCACTTGCCGATCGCGGTCGCGTCGGCGCCGTACCGGTCCGCGAGAGCGGCGACGAGGAACAGACCCCGGCCGCTCTCGCTGTACGGCTCCGGGCAGGTGTCGTAGACCTCGATGCGCAGAGCGTGTTCGTCAGACTGCACGGTGAGCGAAACCGGCCCAGCGTCGTGCTGTCACGAGTTGCCTCCTGGTTCGGTGCGGCTACTCCATGTAACCGCCGCTGGAGCAGGGGAGACCACGCCGAATGCACGTCTTGCATGACCGAGTGGTGCCACGGCGTAGCACCGGGTGCTACCGTGGTCGGTATGAGCGTTCAGCCCGAAATCACCCAGCGGGATCTGCGTAGTCGGTCCCGGGAGATCATGGACGCCATTCAGGGCGGTCAGTCGTTCACCGTCACCCGTGACGGACAGCCGATCGGTCAGCTCGTCCCCTTGCGGCGACGCCGTCGGTTCGTCTCCCGTCGAGAGTTCGCCGCGATGTCCCGGACCGCACCCGACATCGCCCTCGACGCGTTCCGCACCGACCAGGACGCCACGGCCGACACCTACCTGAATGATCCCTATGCCCGCTGACCGTGCGACGTACGAGCAAGGGCTCCTCGACACCAACATCATGATTCTTCGCCGGTGGGTGGCCCCCGAGGAGCTGCCGGACGAAATGGCGATCACCGCCATCACCCTGGCCGAGCTGTCCGCCGGTCCGCACGAGGTTCGTCGCAACGACGAGCAGAGCGGCTACGACGAACACACCGAACGTGCCCGCAGGCTCGATGTCCTGCAACGCGCCGAAAACGAGTTCGACCCCATCCCCTTCGATGCCGAAGCGGCACGTATCTACGGCCGTATCTGCGCGGCGGTGATCAGCGCCGGCCGCAAGCCGCGCCGTCGGGTGGCCGACCTGATGATCGCTGCCATCGCCGTGGCCGAGGACCTTCCCCTCTTCACCACCAACCCCGACGACTTCGAAGGGCTTGACGACCTCCTCACCGTCGTACCGGTCACCCGCCCCACGGTGCCCCACGGGAGCTGATGCGTCACAGCCCGTGGAGAACGCGCCGGGTCCGGCAGCTTGCGGTGAGGCGGTGGAGTACGACCAGGAGCATGTCGACGCGCGGCTGACCAGCGATCCCGGGCGGGCGGTCTATGCCCTCCACACCGAACTCGGCCTGTCCCAGGCTGAATTGGCACGAGCGGGCCGGGTTGACGCGGCTCCAGGTGTCCCGGATGGAGGGTGGCGCCACCGTGCCGACCCACCCGCTGCGGCGACGCCTGGCCAAGGCACGGGACGGCTCACTGATGGTGGCCATGGAGGAAGATGACGCCCACGTCATCTTCCCCCCGCGCGCTGCCTGGGATTCGAGTTGCCAAAGGCCCCGGACCACGATCGGTCCGGGGCGGCTTCCCTGGTGCCCCCGGCAGGATTCGAACCTGCGACACCCGCTTTAGGAGAAAGGTCACCTTTGGAGCTGGTGGGACTGGAGCGGCCTCACCAGGAAGGACTCCGGAGAGGCGCCTTCACGGGCCGCCATACCGGATCTGACCTGCACGAACGAGTTCCCGGCTGGTCCCACGCTGTCCCGGCCGGTCCCTGGCTGTACCAAGCACTACGTCCCCAATCTGTCCCCGCCGGGACCTCCTGTCCCCGCACTGTCCCCACTTAGAACTCCTAACGAAATGATCTTCAAGGTGGTTAGATCACTCCAGACCGATGATCTGGAGGTGTGGGGTGGCTCGGCGGAAGTCGTGGGATGCCGATGACGAGCTGTGGGCGGTGATCGAGCCGTTGTTGCCCAAGGTGGAGCGTCGGGCTCGGCACCCAGGGCGCAAGCGGCATCCGGACCGGCTGGTGTTCCAGGGGATCCTGTTCGTGCTGCACACCGGGATCGCCTGGGAACACCTTCCGCAGGAACTCGGCTTCGGCTCCGGCATGACCTGCTGGCGTCGCCTGGCCGAATGGACCGAGGCGGGGGTGTGGCCACGGCTGCACGAGGTTCTCCTCGCCGAGCTCCGCGGCGCGAATGCCCTGGACTTCTCCCGCGCGGCGGTCGACGGCTCCCACATCCGCGCGTTAAAGGGGGCCCCAAGACGGGACGAAGCCCTGTCGACCGGGGCAGGGCGGGCAGCAAACATCACCTGATCACCGACGCGACCGGCATCCCACTCGCCGCCACTCTGACCGGCGGCAATCGCAACGACGTCACCCAGCTGATCCCGCTGCTCCAGGCCGTACCACCAGTGCGGGGCAAGCGCGGCCGGCCCCGGCGCCGCCCTGATGTGGTGCTGGCCGACCGCGGCTACGACCACGACAAGTACCGCCGCCGGCTCTGGGACCTCGGCGTGAAGCCGCAGATCGCCCGCCGCAGCACCGAGCACGGCTCCGGCCTCGGCATCCAACGCTGGGTTGTCGAGCGAGCGTTCGCCCACCTGCACTGGTTCCGCCGCCTGCGCATCCGCTGGGAGATACGCGATGACATCCACGAAGCCTTCCTCAGCCTCGCTTGCAGCATCCTCTGCTGGCGACGGCTGAAGAAGCTCCGGGCGCGTTAGCTTTCGTTGCCCTGGGCAGCACTGAAGCCGCGATCTTGGATCACCGGGAAGACTTGCTGTGTGGTGGTGATCCAGGCGTCGATGTCAGCATGGGACGACCTGATGGCGCTGATCAGCGCCTCGATCACGTCCAGCTTCGGAGTGCCGACGTTTAGGCTGAGCTCGACCATCGACACCTCTTGGTACGACATGACCAGCTGCCACCAGAACCGCATGAGGTAGCGGCATTCCTGAGGGTCACGGTCGTCAGCGAGGCGATCATGAATGACCCTCTGGACGCGCTGCCGCTGCTCATCGTCACGAAAGCCGTTGTTGAGGTCAGTCAGGGTCACGTCCGGACAGTAGCAACCGCGTTCGTTCGCGTCCCCTGAGTTAGCTCTCAGGTCCGCGTAGAGAATTCCGTTAGGGGTTCTTAGTCCCCATCGGGGTCGGCTGATGTGCTCGGGCGCCCAGGGGCGTACAACGGGGCACGTCGGGTCGTTTCTTGCGAACTCGTGAGCACCGCTCGGCCTTCGCGGGCGAGTACGCATCACATCGGTGGAGTACCTGACACTCACGTGGGTGGCTTCGTCAGCGTGAAACGGCCCAGTGGGATTCGGCCCCACTTGGCGATCTTTCGGGCATGATCTGTCAATGGAATTTGGCCCCACCCAAGTCGCCGGGCATGCTGATCCGACATGCCGGGCCCGACGCGCGGGCATGGCGACGGGGCGGGAGGATGACGTTGATCGTCTGGGTGAACGGTGCTTCGGCAGCGGGAAGACCACCCTGGTGGACGAGTTGCGTCCGCGCTGGTCCGAGGCACTCGTCTATGACCCGGAGATGGTCGGCTATGTGCTGCGGGAGATCGTGCAGGTGCCGACCGGCGACTTCCAGGATCTCAGGCTGTGGCGTCGGCAGGTCGCCGACCTGGCGGTGGGTCTGGTCGAGGAGTACCGCCGCCCGGTTCTGGTCCCCATGACCTTGGTCAACCCCGGGTATGTCGGTGAGATCTTCGACGCGTTGAAGGACGCGGGCATCACCGTCCACCACTTCTTCCTCAAGGTCTCCCGAGAGGTCCTGGAAAAGCGGATCGACGGACGGAGCTTCACCCCGGACGACCCTGAGCAGGACGAGCGGGTCCGACGCTGGTGCAGGGACAGGATCGAACCATGCATGGCCGCGGCCGACACCCTGCCCAGCGACACGGTGTTCCTGGACGGCGAACTGTCGCCGCAGGAGCTGGCCGACCAGGTACTGAACCGTGTCGGCGTGGGCCCTGGCCGGTAGGGCACGGTGTGGTGGTGGCGGTGATGGCCTGCGGTTATCCGCCGTCTTGATGGGTCTTGGCATGGTGCGGAGCAAGGTGCCGAGCTGACCGCGTTGCGCGAGGCGCGGGCGAGGTACCGCCGGAGTGCAGGGCCTCGGCCGGCGGAGTAGGCGGCTTGTGTCATGGTGACGCACGCACTGCTGTGTGCCATTTGCCTACTTCACGCACGGAGCTGATCCGGCCATTTTTGGGGCGGAGAGGCAGAGGGGGATGACGTTTCCCGCTGGCTATGCGTCTCCATCCACATTCACGTGATCAGGGCGGAGCGCTGAACGAGCTTCTGACCTCAGATGACTGGAAGCCCGGTGCCGCGAGGTCGGCAGTGGTGACCATGGTGGTAGCCCGTGAGCCTCGGCTTTCAGCTCGCACACGAATTGAAAGCGCGCCAACTAGCTGGGGCAACCTCAGCTGGACCCATCAGTCAGACGGACGCGTTGATCTGTTCGTTCCTCAACAGAACGCCGCCATCGGTTCGATGCCTCGCGAGGACCCTCCCGAGTTCAGCCAATGTCTCTTCGTCTAGTAGTGAAGGATTCGTCTCAAGCATCAACCTGATGCTGTCACCAAGCTGAGGCGTGAGCGCTCCCACGGCGCTCAACTCCAAAGGGTCATTCTCATCCTTAATCTGAACATTACGCAGAATTCGCATCTGCTCTTCACTGAATAGCCTAGCCATCAGCGCCGCAACAAAACGTTCCCACGCTTCTGTGCTGCTCATACTTGCTCGGTAATCTTCGCCAATAGCGGCCACTTCTTGCGGGGTCTGTGCAGGTGCAGATTCCGTCAAAGTGGTCGACGCGGTTGGTGCGGCTTGACTGTCAGACTTGCGGGCTTGCGCCAGTCTGATACGCGCGGACTTCATGTACGGAAGTGCCTGATCGTTCCACCATCTCTTGAGGTGTGGCGCGGCCTTCTCCGCAGCCTTGATGGCGCCAAGAAGAACCAGGGCGCCGAGCAGCTTATCGAGTTCCGAGCGCTCCGGCGAATCTGCTTCGTTCTCATCGTCGGGAATGAACGTGGCATGGCCAACGAGGCGCCCTTGGCTGTCGTATAGATTCTGATGGAGGCCACCATCTTTGGTCTGCCCAGGAGTCAGTTCATCAGAATATTCAAGGCGGCCTCTAAGACTAGCCATTTGCCACTCTCCCCCCACGGGTGTGCACGACAGATGCCCCCGACCCGGCCTTCCGGCTCGCATGCACACGCTGCCGTTCGGCGAACGAGGCGAGCCCACCGGGAGCCATGCTCCAACTGTACTTGCGACCATCGACGCTTCCGTATGGATTGGGTGCGTACGGCTCCCATGGACGACTACTGGGGAGGACCTCGCGGGTGGGCCTGCGGTCCACGGCGGGCTGCTTCTCTTCGAAGAGATCAAGCTATGTGGTGGCAGTCCTTGGACTGCGCAACGTCTGGAGGGTGCGGGGTGATGCGCAGATCACCCCGCACCCGTGGATGCTGATCAGTTGCGCGTCATAGGTTCAGTCAGCTGCGAGTTCCGTGGCCCCTGGGTGCGTTCGACTTGACCGTCTTGGTGGCCGTCTCCGTGTTGCGCTCTGACGGTGGTGTCGGCTATTTCTTCTTCGACTCGGGCTTGTCCTTGGCAGGCTGGGCCTTCTTGATCGTGCGGCGCGGGCTCCTCGTCGGTTCCGTGGTTT
Organism: Streptomyces flavalbus; assembly: GCF_042674625.1. NCBI lineage: Bacteria > Bacillati > Actinomycetota > Actinomycetes > Kitasatosporales > Streptomycetaceae > Streptomyces > Streptomyces flavalbus. The sequence continues at coordinate 3,487,320 of NZ_JBHTEB010000001.1, read as the reverse complement.
TCGCGGTGACCTTCTCCGGCTCAGACTGGTCCGCAGCTTGTGCGGGTGCGCTGCCGTGAGCCGCGGCGGTGGCGGTCTGAGGCTTCTCCGCCGCTGCTGTAAGGCGAGACGGCTTCTTCGGGAAGGCGCGCAGCGGCTGGCGCTTGCCGTCGAAGGTAGGGAGGAGCCGGGTGCGAATGTTCCGTGCGGTGGTTGCGGCGGGAGGGTTGTTCGTGAAGCAGACCCCGACGTTGTAGCGGATGCCCGGGGTGAGGTGCTTGAGGCTGTTCGCGTACGTCTCCGCGTCTCCGTCGTTGTTGAACTCGCGGGGCGGCACATCGAGGGCCCACGTCTGGACGGCTGCGCCTCGCCAGATGTGCTTGATACCGATGCGACGACCGTCGGGGTGGGCGAGGAACGCCGACAGGCCCGGATGGGGCTTGCTTTCGGTGTCGACGGTCCAGCCGTCACCGAGTCCTGCTGCCCGCCCGGAGGACTCTGGCGTGGATCTCCAGCCCATCACCTACTCCGAGTCCGCCACCGCCGACCGCCCCTGGCTGGCATCGGTCCACGGACTCGACACCCCGCTCACCATCACCCTCGACACGAGCCTGTTCACACAGGGCACCCACTACACACCGCCGGGCCTTGCCCAGCCCCGCAACGTCATGCACGCCGGCATCCCCCTCGGCCGCGTCACCGCCGCCGGCCTGTACGGCCCCTGGGACAAGGACGCCACCGACGGCCGCGCCACCTTCACCGGCGTACTCCTCGCCGATGTGCCCTTCGCCCCCGGCAGCAGCCGCGCCGGCGCGGCCCTGCTGTGGCACGGCGTCATCGCCGCCGCCCACATCCCCGGCGGCCTGGACGTCTCCACCATCACCGCCTCGACCGCACAGATCCACTTCATCTGAGCCAACTGCCCCGCTGAGGACCCCACCCCCATGCTCGAAACCCTGCTGCGCGACATCGACGCGGCCGACCTCAACGCCTTCGCCCGCACCATGCAGACGCCGGCCGACTTCGAGCTGACCCGCACGGTCATGCCCGAACGCCGCCTGAACTCCGTCAAGTTCCGCATCAAGAGCAGCAAGCGCCGCGTCAACGCCGCCAAGTTCCGCGCCTACGACGCCCAGACCGCCGTCGCCCGCCGCCAGGCCGAGAAGATCATCACCGAGGGCATGCTGCCCCCGCTCGGCCAGAAGCTGATCGTCGGCGAACTGGAACAGATCCTCCTCGACACCGCCCGCGGCGCCGACTCCTCCGAGTTCGTCGAGCTCCTCTACGACGACATCGAGCGCCACGTCGAGTCCATCCACAACCGCATGGAGCTCGCCGCCGGCGACCTCCTCCTCCTCCTCGACGGCAAGTTCACCCTCAACGGCGAGAACGGCCTGACGTTGGAAGCCGACTTCGACGTCCCGGCCGCCAACATGCCCACAGCCCCGAAGCCCTGGTCCGACCCGACGAGCGACCCCATCGCCGACGAACTGCGCTGGATCGAATACCTGCGCTCCATCGGCGCCCCGCTCCCTGCCCGAGTGCTGACCTCGTACAAGGCGCGCGCGACGCTGGCAGCCAACGACGCCTACCGCGCCGCGTACTACGGCAGCGTCAACGGCTCCACCACCCCCACCGCGGTCCTCGCCCCCAACGAGGTGGAGGTGGTCCGCGCTCGCTACAACCTCCCCCCGATCACCGTCTACGACGTCCAGATCTCCGTCGACGACACCTACCAGCGCGTCATCCCCGAGGACCGCTGGATCCTCCTCCCGCCCAACCCCGAGTCGTGGGCGGAGACCCAGTACGGAATCACCGCCGAGTCCCTGGTCCTGTCCTCCGGCACCAAGCCGGCCATCAGACGGGAGGACGCCCCGGGCATCGTCATCACCGCCGACTACCAGGACGACCCGGTGCAGGTCTGGACGAAGGGCGCCGCCGTCGCCATGCCGGTCATGTACGTGCCTGACATCTACATCACCGCGAAGGTTCTCTGATGCCTCCTACTCGCACCCTCGCCGCCGCGGTCTTCGTCACGGACCCCAAGACGCACGAGACTCTGCTCCTCCAACCGGGCACAGAGATCAACGAGTCGGCAATCGCCGAGCAGATCACTCACCCGGACGCATGGGTACGGGAGCCATCCCGCAGATCTCGCACAACCAAGGGTGAAGCATCGTGAATCTGTCCGACGCCGAGTATGCGTATCTCCGCTCCGAGCTCGGTGAAGCCGACCGCGCGGATCTCGACGTCCGGTATCACCGCCTCGGCTCCCTACGAGCCGTGGCCGTCGAGGTTCTCCGCGAACGCAAGGCTGCTCTCATCTCTGATCCCCTGGACGTGACGGTCCAGGGGATCGCCACCGTCAACATGGCCGAGAACCTCAAGGCTCTGGAGCGTCAGATCGCTGATCTTGCCGATTCGGGTCGCTCGACGCCCACTGATGTCCTCCCTGCACCGCTATCCCGGCGCCCTGGGCGATGAACTCGTCGACTCCGGCGCAGTTCTATCGATGGCAAAACCTCGAGCTTCCTCCACGTAAACGTTCTCTGTCTAACCTGACACGCCCAGTGCATCGTGTTCAAAGCGGTGCTCACCGAAACGCTGGAACAGGCGCTACAGTGGCCATCACTGGGCGTCTGACGCGCCCTCAGCAGGGGGTAGGCACTGCTCCCGCCCGATAGGGCGGGGGCGTTACTCGGGGATTGGACGGGGGGCGTATGGAACGAGTGGAGGAGTCCGCAACGTCCCCCGTGGCAGCCATTGCTAGGCGTACGACCGCGCGGGCTCGCGAATCTGCCGCCCTCGCCGTTGCTCACCAGACGGTGGCCATTGCTGCGGACAGTCGTGAGAAGCTGGTGATCCTTCTCGGAGTCGAGTCGCCGCCCTCTATCGATGTCCGCCCCTACTGTTCGACGCACCGAGCTCGACGCGCGCTCACAGTGAATGGCTTGTGGAACAGCCGGACGCTGCTGGATTGCACGATCCCTCAGCTGCTCGAGTTGCAGAATTGCGGACCCCGCAGTGTAGAAGAGATTCTGGCAGGGCTACTCATTGCTCTAGCGTCGCCCGTGATTCAGCAGCAACTCCCGATCAACGACGAGGAGATAGGGATTCCTTCCCCGAGCACCAAGAAAACGGTGACGCCGCTGACTGCCCAGGGCTTCTTGACTGCCATCCGTGGACGGAGGTTCGTGAAGTGACTGATCTCCGCGGCGTGGTTCTGGATGACAGCTACCGCAGCAGCTACAACGACGTGGTACGAGACTTCTATCTGCCTTGCTTGAGGGTGGCAACCCGGTACGACAGGGCTGTTGGCTACTTCACGAGCGGATCGCTAGCTGTCGTCGCCGAGGGAGTGGAGGCTCTTGAGCGAGCAGGCGGAAACATCCGCCTAATCGCTAGTCCAAACCTTCGCGCGGAAGACGTTGAGCAAATCAATCGCGGGTACGCACTGCGTTCCGTTGCAGAGGGCGCAGTTCTCCGTGAAATGGAGAGCATCTCACTCCTCTCCGGAGAAAAACTTGACCGCATTGGTCTTCTCGCCCGGCTAATCGCTAATGGCAATCTAGACATCAAGATTGCCTTGATGAGGTCGAGCCGAGGCGCCGGCATCTATCACGAGAAAATTGGCGTAATCACCGACGCGTACGGGAATCAGGTAGCCTTCACTGGATCACTCAACGAGACTGCAGCTGCGTTCCTGGACAACTTCGAATCAATCCAGGTCTTCCGATCTTGGGAGGAAGCCGACGCTCGCCGATCTTCGAGGATTCAGCGAGACTTCGAGGACTTGTGGACAGGAAGGACGCCGGCTCTAGAAGTGTTTTTCTTCCCTGAAGCCGCGCGGCGGAAGCTTATCGAGATCGGTGTTCAGCGTGGTTTCATCGGCGCAAGCCCACGAAACCCTGTAGAGGGCTGGCCAACTCTTCCCGAAAGCATTGCCCTGCGGGATTACCAGAAGAAAGCCGTGGAAGCCTGGCTGGAGTCGGGTGGGCGGGGCATCTTCGAGATGGCTACCGGAACCGGCAAGACCATCACAGCACTTGCTGCCGCAGATCAACTCGGGCGCCAACTCCGCGTGGTAGGGAGCTCACTGGTAACGATCGTGGTCGTGCCGCTACTCGCGCTAGCCGATCAGTGGTCCAGCCAGTTGCGGGAATTTGGCGTTGTTCCCATTCAATGCAGGGAGGCATGGCGAAGTTGGGAGCCTTCCGTTCGCGACGCCCTTGCAGCTCTAGTGATCGGCGAGCCACGAAATCTTGTGCTTGTCGTAACCAACACAACGTTCGTTACGGATCGATTCCAGGAGCTCATTCGACGGGTGCCCTGTCCTCTCTTCATCCTTGCGGATGAGGTTCACAATCTCGGGTCCGAGAGAATGCGTAGCCTGCTCCCTGAAAAGGCGGAGTTCCGGCTTGGACTTTCAGCAACTCCCGATCGGCATCTGGATCCGGATGGGACAGAGGCGCTCACCGAGTACTTCGGTGATGTGCTAATTGAGCTCGGCATCAAAGAGGCGATCTCCCTAGGAGCACTGACGCCATACCGTTACTACCCTGTCCTTGTTCCTCTGAATGAGGACGAAGCGGAGCTTTACAGCGATCTAACCAAGGAAATCGGTCGTCTCTACGCCCGACAAGCAAACGGAGCTGACGTCGAAGAGCGTCTCGGGCAGGTGCTGCTGAAACGCGCCAATGTTCTTGGACACGCTGAAGGAAAGATCCCCGCTCTCCGAGAGGAACTGGGTAAGCGTCAAACTGAGCCATACCAGCTGATCTATTGCGCGACAGGTAGTCGCCCAACTCTTCAAGGAACATCGGGCATCCGTCAACTAGACGAGGCGATCGCTGTCTCAGGCAGTGAACTCCGAATCCCGACACATCCTTATACCGCAGAGGAAGACTCTAAGACACGCCGCGATCTACTAAAGGACTTCGCATCCGGATCAGGCATCCGGGTGCTGGCATCGATGCGTTGTCTTGATGAGGGTGTTGATCTACCCGACGCGCGCATTGCGTACATGCTCGCCAGTAGCAGTAATCCGCGGCAGTTCATTCAACGCAGAGGAAGGGTGCTCCGCAAAGCGGAGGGAAAGAAGCGCGCGGACATTGTCGACTTCGTCGCAGTGCCACCAGGCTCGCAAGAACTGTTTGAGCTCGAGAGAAGGCTGTTTAGGCGAGAGCTTGAAAGGTGCATCGAGTTCGCGCGCTATGCAGACAATCAAGGGTATGCGTTGTCATGCTTGAGGGACCTTCGCGAACATTACGAATTGATGGATGTCTAGAAGGGGACTTGATGGACGAAGAGCAGTCAATCGAGGAGATTTGGGAAGGTCTCAGCGAGGAGGCTCGCGAGCTACTTTCCGAGGTTCTCGAGATCGAGAGGGAGAATCTACACTTCCTCAAGCCGGAAGGCATCGTCGACACGATCATTGCGAAGGTTGAGGGGATCGTCAAATGAAGATTGAGGAGATTAGCCTGCTCAACTTCCGCAATTACCGCGGCGAGCAGCGTCTTGTCTTTACTACCGCCCCGGACAAGAACGTGACGATGGTCTTCGGCACGAACGGCGGAGGCAAGACGACCCTCCTCAATGCGTGCACATGGGCCCTCTTCGGGGAACTCAGTCTCGACTTTGAAGAACAAGAAACGCTCATCAACTCTGAGGTTTGGTCCGAGGCCAAGGAGGGAGACCAGGTACCGGTTTCGGTTACTCTTCTATTCGAGCACGATGGAAAGAGGCACCGTGTAACTCGACATCGCCTTGGAATCAAGAATGGATCGGAGCAGAATCTCGGCAAAGTATCCTTTGACGTACGTGTAGAGGAACCTGGAGGCGCGTGGACACGGGTCCCGAATCCAACTAGCAGGATCGAAAAGATCCTCCCTAGCCGTCTGAAGTGGTTCTTCTTCATCAACGGTGAGCGCATCGAGAATCTCGCTAAGCCAGAAGCTTATTCGGAGATCCAGTCTGCGATCAAGACTGTCGTCGGAATTGAACCCCTGGAGCGCGGTGTTCGTCACCTGTCCCAGGCCCGGAACAAAATGCGGCACAAATTGAGGTCTGAAGAGGACGGCGAGATCGCTATCGACAGAGTCAACAGCGAGATCGACGATCTTCAGGCCGAGCAAAAGGAAAAGCAAGAGGAGCTCGATGAGCTTAAGTCGGATATCGCGCATCTCGAGACAGAACTGGATAGCGTCGATACCCGTCTTCGTTCGCTCGAAGGTGTAGCGGAACTTCAGCGAAGCAGGCTTCGGTTCGAGGAACTACAGAAGGACGCCAAAGCAGCGCTCAACGAACAGCTAGAGTCGCGCCGGCGCCTTATCCGCACCAAGGGGTTCACGGCATTTCTTCCGGGGTTTGCAGAGCAGATCCGCGCTGCATGCGCCGCGCTTAGGGAGAAAGGGCAGCTACCGGCACCTCTTAAGCGAACCTTCGTCGAGGATCTCCTCAGGGATGCGGAATGCATCTGTGGAACTCACTTGACTGATGGAAGTCCGGAGCGGGCCAAGATCCAAGAATGGCTGGAGCGAGCGGGTCTTGCTCAGGTTGAGGGTGCTTGGATGACCCTCCAAGGAGCTATGGCCACTCTGGACGACAACCGTAAGTCGCTCGTCGACGAGTTGGCGAGCGCCGATGCTGCTGTTGCCAAGAGTCGCAAAACTCTGCAGGAAATCGGTGCTGAGCTGGACGAGGTGACGAGTAAAATCAAGAACCTCCCTGGAGAAGATCACGCGAGGCTGGAAGCAAGGCGTGACGAACTGCGGAGCACTATCAGGGAGAAGACGTGGCGTCAGGGGGCCGTACAGGAACGGCTCGATTCTCTGGCGTCATCCTTGGAAAAGAAGGCGACTCTTGCAGAGAAGCTTGAGTTCAAGAACGCGGCAAACAAGAGGATTCAACATCGCATCAGGGTCCTGCGCGAGGCCGAGGAGGCTTTGGAGAAAACGAGAGACCTGATCTCTCAGCGGACACGCCGCAGTCTTGACGCACGTATCCGAAAAGTCTTTGAGCGTTCCTCGCTAAAGGACTACGTGCCTGAGATCACGCAAGATTTCGAGCTCAACCTCTGGATCGGCAGGGGAGATGAGCGTCGGCGTGCGCCTAAGTCAACAGGCGAAAACATGCTGCTGTCTCTTGCATTCGTCGCTGCCCTGGCTGAGGAGTGCCGGAGCGTCGCACAAAACGACAGCAGGGCAATGAGCGACATGAGCGACTTTCCTGTTGTCTTGGACGCCGCGTTTGGGAACCTAGACATCGATTACCGGCGAAGGGTAGCCGACTTCCTACCCAAGATGGCGTCACAAGTAGTCGTGCTGACGAGTAGGTCCAAGCAGAAGGTGCTGCGGAAGATCAGCTAGCGCCATTCGTTGGGAAGCAGTACGTCATCACGACCCACACCAAGAAGGCTGGTGTGGCGGACGTAACTGAAACGATCAATGTGGATGGGCGTGACTACAAGTATCAGGTGGTCGGCTCCTCCTTCAACGGAGCCGTATTGACGGAGGTCGAGGCGTGACGACAGAAGTCCTTCCGGGTGAGCTGCGCGTTCGCAGGCCGAAAGACAAAGAAGAGCTCATCCTTCAATTGCTTGTCCCCCCGGAAGGCGAAGGTCTCTTTGGAACCCGGGCTGAGGTCCTGGTTTTTGCTGCAGCACTCGGGTGGTCCCGGAACAGCCGTGTCGAATTGAAGGAGTTCGCCGAACCCATCAGGTTCGAGGTCTTCAGGAAGATGCCCACTGTAGAGGCGTTCATAGAAGGGCTGGCTGTAATGGCCGAGCCTGGCAACCCTGAGATCCTCAGTGATGCACGGGCATCTGACCGCCTCCGGATCTTTGAGGAGTACGCCAACGGCGGGCTCGCAGTGATCCGGGGCGAGCTGAACACGACCAGGGCCACCGCTGCCGATGCTCTGATTGACCTGGTAAGAGACGCGTCCGAGGCCAACCGGGACAAGGCGAGCAAGGTGCCTGCCGACATCCGCAAGATCCTCTCACGCCCCGACTGGTCGTGAGTAGGAGCTGAGACTGCCGTACAGGACCACTCGTCCCGTACGAGCACACGGCGGTGCCAGCTTAACGAGATCTGTCTCGTTGTGCTGGCGCTCGGAGGGATCGGCGGCTCCCTGGGCCAACAGGGAGCCGCCGGAATGATCGATCCACCGGCTAATGGAGGAACAATCAACACCGAGAGTACGGGGCGCAGCCCCGGAGTGAGAACTGCCCGATCCGCTGAACGGCGTGATTTGCGTCCTGTGTCCAGCCATGACCTGATCGCCTACCTGGCTGCCCTGATCATCGCCGCGGCTCCACCTGCTGGGCTGCTCGTGAGCGGTCAGCACAGTCCGACGGTCGTCCTGGCAACCGCGGCGGGCACAACGAGCGCCGGCGTGATCTTCGGCTCATGGGCTCGCTTCAGGAGGTCCAACCGGAGTGACGCTCCACGGACTCAGCGTGGTGGCCACCTCAGGTACGGCACTGGCAAGGGGCTGGACATCGGCTTCGCATGGGGTATGAGCGAGCGGGAGGAGAACGTCAAGGAATAGCCAGTGTGGGGTGATCACCCTGACAGTGGATGATCACCCCACAAGGTGATGGGATGCTCAGGCGAGCGCTTCCCCCACCAGGTCTTGGATGTTGCGCAGGTCCTTGCGACCTGCGAGATAACCAACGCCACGCTGGAGGTGGACGTGCAGCGTCCGGGACAAGGCTTCCTCTGAGGGATCTTCGCCGTCCGCGGCACACCGTTGCTTGAGAAGTGCGAGGTAGATGTCGCCGTACGTGGTACCGGCGAAGGTCCTCCAGTCCATCTCCACGTTGGAGTCGCTGGCGACTTCCTTCACGAGTGGAGTTGAGGGATCTTGCAGGGACATGACGAGCGCCCAGCGGCACAGGATGTTCCAGTTCCTGATCCCGGTAGTCCGCTTCAGCCGCACAAGCTGGTCCTTGGACTGCTGGGACAGCCGAATGGTGTCAAGCGACATGCGCGGTTCCTCCCGTCCACCAGTAACCCCCTGCCACCGACGTGGTGAAAGTCGTTTCGTCGTGCTCAAGCGTGTACATGTGAGCGATGGCGGGCCTTAGCTTCTTGAGGAGCGGTTCGTCGATCTCCTCGTCGGTCGAAAGAAGCAGGACCTGATGGCTTGCCTGAGGGAAGTACCGCTCCACGAGATGTTCGCGATGCTTGCTGTCCAAGCGTCCCAGCGGGGTGTCGATGACGCTGGGCAGCCAGTTGCCGGCCACGCGAGCCAGGCCCCACAGGAGGGAGATCGCGAGGAGCTGCCGCTCGCCGGCGCTAAGGCGGCTGGGGTCCAGTTCCTCTCCTTCGGAATCAACGAGCGTGAGGCGGAACTTGTCCGCTGTGTTGATTCGGAGATCCCTCACGAGACCACTCTTACGCATCAGCCGATTGAAGCTGTCGAGAACGGCAACTTCCAATCGATTAATATGGTGCTGCAGAACGGCCTTCTTAAATTTATCCAGAGTGTCGCGGTAGCGATCAGAATAAGCAATGATCCGTGCTGATCGTTCAGCCTTCTCGATGCTGCGCAGTCGCCCCTTAAGGGCGTGCTCGAGCTCCGACTTCAGGTTCTCGTGGTGCCTTTGAATCGCGACCAAGTGCTCAGATGCCGCATTGAGCTCAGCCTCGAGTAGAGCGACTTTTCGAACAGCCCTGTCCCTATCGGCAAGACGCTTGGCAATGGCATCTTCTTGTGGGACAGCCCCGAGCATTCGATCTAGCGTTTCCTGGCGCTGGCGAAGTTCCTGCGCCTGTGCGAGAGCAGCTTGGGCCCGCTGCCGCTCATGTTCCAGCACGCTGTCCAGGGCAGTCAGTTGATTGAACGTCTTCTCGGACACGCCGAGGATCTGTGGTGTGACAGAACTTTCTCGTCGACGCTCTCGATCTTCTGCGAGCTTCTTGAGGACAGAATTCCTCGTCTCTTCCGACAGGAATTCAGAGAGAAGTTCCTGGAACCACGTGTCTCGCTTCTCCAGAGCGTCGACAACCTGCTTAGCTTCAGCCGCTTCCTTCTCTCTCAGGGTCTGCTCACGGATTTCCTCGATCTGAGGACGAACAAGGAGGAGCGGGAGAGCGCCCGCGGCAATGTCGTGACGGAGCGCCTCCTCGGCCTGAGCAAGCTGCTTTGCAACGGCCTTGCTTTCGTTGTCGAGTGCCGTCCGCTGCTGGAATAGTTCGCCCCCTTCCTTCTCGAAGGCGTGGTTAGCCGCAACAAGATCCTTCTGCGCTTTATCAAGAGCGTTGCGCTTGGCGCCCTCTAGCTGTTTGGCGTCGTCGATTTGCTGGACAGCTTGATCCAACTCTTCTTGCAGCTCATGAATACGGTCGATAACCTTCTGATCTTCATTTGTGAGCCTGTGTCGTCGCTGAAGCCCGAGAAGGTCCGAGCGCAATTGCTCGATAGTATTCACGCCGAGGAGTGACTGGACCGCAGATTCAATCACGGTCGCGGCACGCTCCGGATCCGCCAGTGACTCGATCTTCTCGCCATCGAAGAAGAACAGCGAAGCGACTTCCAGTGGGAGTAGGTCCTCAACGTAGTCAGCCCAGTTCTGGCCAGCGACTGGATCAACCTTTCCGTCGATCAGTACCGTGGTGAACTCGTTAAGAGTCTTGCCGCTGGTCTTCCAGCTGCGGTGCAGTTTGTAAAGGCGTTCCTCATTATCAACCGTGATCGTGAACTCAAGGGCAATGCTGGCACCCTTGGCGGGATCGGCCTTGCGGTTGATACTTTCTCGGAGGTAAGCCTCGTACGGCCTGTTACCTCGTCCGCTGCATCGGGCTCGAGCGCCATAGAGCACTAGTTGGATGGCGTCGAGCAGCGTTGTCTTGCCGCAGCCGTTCAGCCCACCGATGAGAACGATCGGCTTCTCGGGCGACGTCGTAAGGTCAAGAGTATGTGACCCCCGGTAGGCGCCAAAGTCTTGGAGGGTGAGGCTACGCAGAAGCATCGGTGCTCGCTTCGTCAATAGAGAAGAGGGGGCTGTCACGACGGTTGTGTCGGCGTCGTGCGAACTCGACGGCATCTTCTTCGTTTTCGTAGAAGCCCTTCTCGATGGCGGACTCCAACGCTTCGAAGAGGTCCGAGCGACGGGTCATGGTGCGGAAGCGGCGCTCGACCCCCAGGAGTTCGCGCACGGTGGAGAAGTGGAGCTCGTCACCCTCGCAGACTTCCCGGAGAAGGTTGATTTCCTCAGCGCCAATGGCGAGGTGCTCGTCCAGGGGGCGTCCAGGAAACTCTTCCTGGGTCTCTTCCTTGTAGATGCGAGGAAGTGAATCTTCGACCTCATGCTTTTCAAAGACCCAGATCCGCCGGATCTCGTGAAGCTCCTCCATGGTGATGAGCTCGATGCTGCGTACGTGCTCCGGGACCTTGGGGTTCCTTCGGATGTACGTCTGTGCCCGGAGTAGCTTGCGCAGCCACTCCTCACGCGCTTCCTGCGTGTATGGTCCCGGAACATTCCGGTCGTTGAACAGCTGGATGGTGCCGTTCATCTTCCGGAAGTCCCGCAAGTGACGGTCATCAGCAATGTCCAACTCGTTCCGGAGCTTCAACAGCGGACGCATCCAGAGCTTTTCTTCATCGTTCTGGATCATTGCAGCCATCGACTTGTCCTTCTCGACAAGCGTGCACGTCCAGCACCCGAAGCGGCTGTCGCCGCAGGACGGTGTACTGTCGTCGACCACCAGCGGACACTCGCCATCGCTGGAGGCGCCCTGGTACATCGTGAGGAGGTCCTCGTTATCGACGCCCCAAGCATTGGCCTCCTGCATGAGGAACATCCAGACCTCGTCATTGCTCCAGTCCTCAATAGGGCTGTAGACGAGTGAGTTGGGCAGGTTGCCGTTAGGGGAGAGCCGATCGCGGACGCGCCGTTTCTCCTGCTTGGCCATGGCCTTCGCCCGTGCTTGGCTCTCAGCCTTGCGGATGCCAAGCACCAGAATCGCTTCGCCATGCCGCCGAACGACGCGTCGAATGAAGCTGTTGGATGGCCTGATCTTGAGACGTTCGGTGCACCAGCGGAACTTCGGGCGAGGAGCCGGATAACCGCGGCCGATCAACCCGACCCAGAACGTGTCCTTGACTTCCGGAGTGAGTCGATGAGGTTCGATGGGGAGGCCCTGAGACTCGGCGGCTGTGCGCATCGTCTCGAGTGACTGGGTGACCCAGCTCGCGACAATGGGGTTCTCCACCAAGGTGTCCGTACTGATGACGTGCACCGGCTTCGTACGCCTCTCGGCGGGTAGCCCTTGGAGGGCGAGCCACACCAGCTGTAGCACCGCGGTGGAGTCCTTTCCACCGCTGTACCCGACCACCCAGGGGACTTCGTCGGCCGTATAGAGCTCGCGGATCTCCTCAGTGAGCTCGGCGACGACCTCCGAGAGGCTACGTCCCTCGAAGGGCTTCCGACGCGTCGGCGTGCTCATACGTCTCCTCGCAAGTAGGCGTCCTCGAGCTCCTGTTCTTCTGGCGTCAGCTCAAGGCCGATGTGGCGGCGCAGATAATTGACTGTGAGCGCGAGGTGCTGCTGGCTCTTCTGTACACGGCCGGCGGACATGGCCCGGCCTTCCCAGGCCGGGTTGTTCCGTGACCAGTCCACTGCGCTTAGGCGTTTCAGTCGTGCACGCCACCTCGACGGGCTCGTCGATTCGTGGAGCAAGCTGTTTCCTAGGCGTCCGAGGGCGTGCAGGGCGATGCCGTGGCTGTGAATGTAGTCGCGGCGCACGTCAGGTGCGGACAGAACGCGCTGGCGTACGAGCGCCCAGTCGGGGATCTGTGCATCGACAGCTTCCCAGTATGCCTGAGCGAGAGCAGCGGCCTTGTCCCTCTCGACCTTCAGCCCTTGCAGAAGGCACCGGGTGCCGGAGTGCAGGGCGCTCAGCGTGAAGAGCTTCCGCGAGCGCTTGGAGAGGTTGCTGCTCTCCATCTCGATGTGGCCCCTGAACACGGGAGAACTCATCGCGAGGAGGCGAGTGATGTTAGCCAAGTCGTCGCGGTGGTCGTAGAGGACACCGATGGACCGAGCTGGACGAACAGCGTGTCTGTTCAAGTCCGCGAACATCTGCTGACATCTCTTCAGCCCGGCATCGTGGAAGAAAACCACAGCGATGGTCTCGTGCCCGAGGTCGGGGTTCTCCCGTAGCGCCTGCTCGATCGCAGCACGGCGATGCTGGCCATCGTTGATGAGGAAGCGAGCTGACATCGGGATGCGGATCTGTCCGGCACGCATCCCCAACCCACTGTCCGTTATGCCTTCAAAGCGCATTTCGCCATCAACTGACGCAGTAAGCGCACTGAAGACATAGTCGTCCGGATTGTCGAGCAGGTAGCGCGTCAGCGCCGGCAGTCGCCCCTTGTTCAGCACACGCTGAGCCCGCAACTCGGCAGGGAGCTCGACGTCGTCGAACAGGAAGATGCGCGGGATCAGTCGCAGGGGGCACATCGAGACGTAGAACTCGCGCCCGGCTTGGACGCCGCGGATGGCCGGAAAGACGTAGTCGAAACCAGCAGACGTCGTCTCGTCAGCAGTCTTCGTCGATGTGTGAGAGTCCACACGCGGAACGCTATCGTACGGAAGCGAAATGACGTGCGCAGGGTGCCAAAGTTACGTTCAAAAGTAGGGTGAGGTCCGTGGTTACGTATCTGGATGCAGCAGCAACGACTCGGGTGGACCCTCGCGTGGCGGACGTCGTCATGCACTGGATGACCGAGGACTTCGGCAACGCAGGTAGCCGCACTCACGACTACGGAACCCGCGCCAGGAAGGCGGTACAGCAGGCACGCGAGTACCTCGCCAGCACCGTTGACGCGGAGGCATCCGAACTGATCTTCACGAGCGGCGCTACAGAGAGCAACAACATCGCCCTGCTAGGGCTTGCCCCTTACGGCGAGAAGAGTGGCCGACGTCACATCATCACGTCCGCGATCGAGCACAAGGCTGTCATCGAACCGTTGGAGCACCTTGCATCCCGGGGCTTCGAGGTCGAGTTCCTCAGCCCAGGGTCATCAGGCCGGCTGAGGGCCGATGCGGTGATGGAGAGGGTGCGCCCCGACACGCTGCTCGTCTCCCTCATGCACGTGAACAACGAGACTGGCGTGATTCAACCAGTCACCGAACTCGCGCACATGCTCCGGAAGACACAGACGTACCTACACGTTGATGCCGCTCAGGGGTACGGGAAGGTGCCTGAGGACCTGAAGGCACCCATCGACATGATCAGCATCAGCGGGCACAAGGTCGGTGCTCCGAAGGGGGTAGGTGCCCTCGTTGTGCGGCTGAGAGAGTTCGAAGCCATCCCGCTCGAGCCGATCATGTTCGGTGGAGGGCAAGAGTGGAAGCTTCGCCCTGGCACCCTCCCTGTACCGCTCGTCATGGGACTCGCCGAGGCTGCGAAGATCTTCCACTCTGAGCACAAGGCGTGGAACAAGCGCGCGCTTCAGGTCCGCCAACGGCTACTTGACGGGCTGCAGAAGACTCAGTTCCGCATCAACGGCGACCAAGAGCACACTGTGCCTCACATCCTCAACCTGTACTTCGAAGGTGTGAGCGCTGAGGCACTCATTGTGGGCTTGAAGGAACAGGTGGCCGTGGCCACGGGCTCCGCCTGCACGAGCGCTTCCTACACGCCGAGCCATGTGCTTGCTGCCATGGGGCTGCCGCGCAACGTGGCTCGCAACGGTCTCCGGCTCTCGTGGTTCCCTGAGCAGGCGGAAGACCTAGACGTCGACGAGCTGGTTAAGGCAATCACGAGGCTACAGGCATGATCACTGGGAGGCATCCCGCCGGATCAAGCGGTGGCCCCGCAGTTGCCGGCCACACCTGACGAGTTCAGCCTCCCAACCGTTCTCCGTCCCGATGAGGTGGGGGCGCTCGTAGAGTCCGGCTCTCACCTCTGAATCGGTCAGTCGCTTATACATAGGTACGTCGGGGTCGTCTGAGGGCAGAAACTCGTGCTTGCGGTGCAGTAGTGGCCGGTTGGTCGACTTCGCGTACGACATGTGGGAAGTCTCTAGCGACTGCAGATCCACCATGTATGAGGACCGGATACGCGGGTGGGGGTCTGTATCGAAGTCCGGGTAGTCCAGCCACGACGCGGCGCGGCCCTGGTGCTTCAACTTGACCACTGTCCATTCCTGCGGGCGTCCAGCAGCGATCGACGCGCAGTGCTCGTAAAGCCGCAGCACCGTGGGCATATGGTCGACCGCGCGTCGGTGGACGTACAGCGCCGTTGGTGTCAGTTTTCCGACCTGCGAAGCGTTCATCGCCCCTCGTACGTAACCATCGTCACGGAGCTTGAGGAGCATCCGATCCGAGCGCTTACAAGCCTCCTTGTAGGACGTGAAGAAGGCGCGTACGTCGAGCTGCACACTGATCGGGAGGCTACTGAAGGGGCCGCGGCCGTTGAAGAGCTCCACGGCCAGGTACAGAAGTGTGTTCAGAGTCGAACGTTTCGCTCCTTCTGCGACCTTCTCCTGGTCAGCGGAGTCGCGGACGAGTCGCTTGAGCTCATTCGGTTTGAAGTGGGCGAGGAGCTCGGCTGTCGTGCGCGGCATCTCATCGATCCTGGGTAGCCGACCCCGCCGCTCCACGTAGTCCACGATCGCTGTAATCGCTGATGCCGTGTCTTCGGAAGAGAGCCACTCGGCATCCGGAACAATGCGCTGGGCGAGGTAGCTGAGGCGCGCGGCGTCGTCCTTGAACGCATAGACAATGCCCGGGGCTGCTGAGACGACTCGAGCACCAGTGACGTCCTCAACGTAGGAGCGCAACTCGCTCGAGCCATAGAGGTGCTGGAAGGTCTGCCGACTGGTGCGCAATCCGTCGCTGAACGCCTCGCCCTTGACCTTGGACTTCTCCCAGGTGAGACGGGCCGACACGATCAGGATCGTTGTCGCGAGCTCCCAAGCCTGCTCAAGTGTCGTTCGGCGTTCCGCCGGGTCCTCAATCACATTCAGGACGTATGTAAGGAGGACGACCGACGATGGCTCGACTCGTGCCTCTGGCCGGTAGTACGGGTCCCAGCCGACGATCCTGCAATCAAGCCGCTCCAAAGCTCGGACGTCATCGCCCCGGCCACAGCCATAGTCGAGAATCGTTCGGTCTTGGGTGAGCTGCCTGTCAGCGAGCGCCTGTCGCGCCGGGACGGACAAGTTGGCACGGCTGATAGCCGTGCGACGCCGATCACTCTTCCAGGTCTGTCGCATCAAGCCTCGCTGCATCTCTCCTGCCGGTAGGCAGCGTAGTCAGACCGACCGCATAGCACGACGGCTTCGGAAGGTACTCGCACAAATGAGTGTCCCGGGCCACCGACGCCGGTGGGCGATGGCAAGCAATCAGCAGAGCCTGCTCAACGTGAAGAGGCGTCTGTCAGGAGAACAGATAGCCTGAGAGGCCAATCTCTTCATTATCAGCGTGGATGGCGCAGAGGCGCTCTTGACCAAGGTCCATCAGCGCTGTTCCGCTTGGGGAGTCGGGGCGTCGGACTCGGGGGTTGCCTTCGTGGCCAGGTCGGTTGTCAGTGCGCGGTGTCTCGTCACCTGCACCGGGACGGAATCGGCCGCTCCCCCGATCGCTGGGGACTTCGCATGAGACTCCGGCGCGGTATCGCGATCGCCGTCGTAGCCGCAGGCGGCGCTGTGACCACCCTCTTGGTGGGGCTCGTCACGAACGCCGTGTCCGATGAGTCGCGGTGGCCCGGCTGGCTGGGTTGGTTACAGGAGCACGCCTGGTTCTCGTTCGTCGTGCTGGGCGTGACGATGGCGGGGCTGACGGCCCTGCTCGCCGGGCTCTCCGAGACGCGGGATCCCCTCCCGCCGATGCGAGCGGACGATGGAGCGGGGCCGGGGGCCGCCCAGGTGCTGCGTTCGTTGCCGCGCGACACCGCCGCGTTCACCGACCGTGCCACGGAGCTGGAGCAGCTGGTGGGTTCGGTGCGGGCCTCGCAGGAGCGTGGCGAGCCGCTGCCCGTTCACGTGATCGACGGGATGCCCGGCGCCGGGAAGACCACCTTCGCCGTACACGCCGGCCACCTGCTCTCCGAGCGGTTCCCCGACGGGCAGCTCTTCGTGAACCTCAACGGGCACACGCCGGGGCGCACGCCGGTACAGGCCGGCGAGGCACTCGCCTCGCTTCTCGCTGCCGTCGGCGTGCCGACCCCGCAGATACCCGTCGGCGACGACGTCGGAGCGGTCACGGAGGCCCGGGCCGCCATGTGGCGGAGCAGGCTCGCCGACAAGAAGGCACTGCTGATTCTCGACAACGCGGCCAGCTATCGGCAGCTGGAGCCGCTGCTCCCCGGTGGGAGTGGATGCCTGGTGCTGGTGACCAGCCGGAAGCGGCTGGTGGCGAACGAGGAGGTGGTCATGTCGGTGGACGCGCTGCCGCCGGATCACGCTGTCGACCTCTTCGTGCGGCTGAGTGGGCGGTCGGCCGATGCGCTCGACCGGGGTGTGGTGGGCGAGTTGGTGCGGCTGTGCGGGTGTCTGCCGCTGGGGGTGTCGCTTCTCGCGGCACGGCTGCGGCATCATCCGTCGTGGTCCGCCGAGGACCTGCGTGGGCGGCTGGTGGCGGCACGGGATCGGCTGGGAGAGCTGCGGGCCGGGGAGCGAGCCGTCACGGCGACGTTCGACCTCTCCTACCGGGATCTCGCTCCGGAGCGGCAGCGCTTCTTCCAGCGGCTCGGCTTCTTCCCGGGTACCGACCTCGACGCGCACGTGGGTGCGGCCCTGGGCGAGGTCTCGGTCGCGATGGCCCGTCGGCACCTCGAAGCGCTCTACGACGACCACCTGATCGACGAGCACCCGGGGAGCCGATATCGGCTGCACGATCTCTTACGCGACTACGCTCGCGGTCTCGCCGCCGAGGGGGACAGCATGGACCACGTACGGGCCGTTGAACGTGTGTGCACCTATTATCTGGCCGCTCTCGCCGTCGCGAACGGGCACATCGTGCGCAGCGGGGCCATGATGCCGACAGCGCCGGACGGCGCGTCGGGGGTGGAGACCCCGGCCCTGGAATCGCGGGCGGACGTCCTGAGCTGGCTGGAGACCGAGCGGGCCAACATCCTCGCCTGCGTCCGGCGGGCGAACGGTCTCGCCCTGTACGACCTCGTGGTCCGGCTCGCCGCCGCCATGGCACCCTTCCTGCGCCAGGCCGGCCCTTGGGACCAGGCCGTCGGGCTCCATCGGACCGCCGCCGAGGCCGCCCGGCACACCGGCGACCAGCGGGCGCTGGGCGATGCCCTCGCCGAGCTCGGTGTCGTACGCCGCTTCATGGCCGCCTACCCGCAGGCGATCGAGGCCCTCAACGACGCCGTGGCGGCGTACGAGGCGGTCGACGACCGGCGCGGCAAGGCGGACGCTCTGAACCAGCTCGGCATCGTCTGGTACCTGACCGCGGACAACGAGGACGCGGCCCGCGCCCAGACCGAGGCCCTCGCGCTTTACCGCGAGCTGGGGTACCGGCTCGGGCAGGCGAACGCGCTCGCGGATCTCGGCATGACACACCGGCAGATGAGCCGGTTCGACGCCGCGGTGGAGGCGCAGAGCGAGGCCCTGGCGATCTACCGGGAGCTCGGTGACCGGTACGGGGAGGCGAATTCCCTGCGGGACCTCGGCGTCGTGCACTGCCTCACGGGGGCGTACGACCTGGCCGCCCGGCATCACCAGGACGCGTTCGACATCTACCTGGAGCTGGACGACCGTGTGCACCAGGCTTACGCGCTGAACGAGTCGGGCGTCGTCCGACGGCTCACCGGGGACGTCGAGGGAGCGCGGACGGCGCACAGCCAGGCCCTGGCGTATTTCACCGAGCTCGGTGAACGGT
Organism: Streptomyces flavalbus; assembly: GCF_042674625.1. Taxonomy (NCBI): domain Bacteria; kingdom Bacillati; phylum Actinomycetota; class Actinomycetes; order Kitasatosporales; family Streptomycetaceae; genus Streptomyces; species Streptomyces flavalbus. The sequence continues at coordinate 3,468,491 of NZ_JBHTEB010000001.1, read as the reverse complement.
TCGGCCGCGCGAACAGCGTCCGCCACCTTGGCGTCGTGGAGCGCGTGTCCGGGAACGCGACGGAGGCGATCCGGCTGCTGGAGGAGGCCCTGGACGCCTACCGCGAGCTCGGCAGCCGTGGGGGTGAGGCCGCCTCGTTGAGTGAGCTGGGCGTGGCGCGCGGCATCGTCGGTGAGCACGATGGTGCGATCGAGGCGTTCGAACGCGGTGTGGCCATCCTGCGGGGGCTTGGTGACCGGTGCGGCGAGGCCGAGCTGCTGAACCACAGGGGGACGCTGCTGCTCACCTCGGGTGACCCGGCGGCCGGCCGTCGGCACTTCGACCAGGCGCTCGCGCTCGCGCGGGACATCCGCTGCCCGCTGGAAGAGGCGCGATCGCTGGAGGGCATCGGCCGCTGCGAGTGGACGGTCGACGGGCCCGGCCACGGTGTGGCCTCGCTGCGAGCAGCCGTGACCGTGTACCGGCGCTTGGGGGTGCGCGCGGCCGTGGACGACATCGAACGACTGCTGGCGCCGCGGTCTGGTTGACGTCGTGCCCATGTGGCTGAATTCCCTGTCCATGGCTTGCTGTTGAGGATGCTACGTTTCCGGCTGATCTGTCGCTTCAACCCCATCGCACCGTGCCGGCCCGGCACGTACCTCACGAGGAGCGTTGAATGCCGGCACCCACGTCCGTCACTGAGCCACGCACCATCACGTGCGTCGACCCGGCGTTCGCGGAGCCGACGGTGGCCGGCACCGCGGTCCTGGACCGCGTGGCCGCCCGCGTCCGGCAGCGGCTCGAGGCCGAGGAGAGCGCAACGGCTCGGGTCGGTGACGGTGCCCACGCGGCCTCGCTCATCTGGCCCTGGCCGCTGTGAGCGTGTCCGCTCGATGACAGAACCCGAAGGCCCCGTTCCCTTCAGGACGTTCATCCTCAAGGTCGCCAACCGCTGCAACATCGACTGCGACTACTGCTTCGTCTTCAACTCCAGGGACCAGACAGCGCGGCGCCTGCCCGCCCGAATGGACCTCGCTGTGGCCCGGGCTGCGGCCCGGCGGATCGGTGAACACGCCGCCGCGCACCGTCTTCGGACCGTCCACGTCGTACTGCACGGCGGCGAGCCGCTTCTCGTCGGCGTCGGGCACATGGCCGATCTGCTGGAGGCCGTCCGGGACGCCGCGCCGACCGGAACCCGTGTCCTCTTCGGGCTCCAGACCAACGGGACTCTTCTGTCCGACGCCTGGCTGGACCTCTTCGAACGGTACGAGGTCGCGGTCGGCGTCAGCCTCGACGGACCGCCGCGTGCGAATGACCGGCACCGGCTGACCCACGCCGGGCGGTCGAGCGCCGACTCCGCCGTCCGCGGCATCGAACTCCTGCGGTCGCGGCCGCGCCTGTTCGCGGGACTGCTCGCCGTCGTGGACCTGGCCAACGACCCCGTGGAGGTCCACGACTACCTGGCTGCGTTCGAACCGCCCGTGACCGACTTCGGCCTGCCGCACGCGACCCACGACGACCCGCCGCTCCGGGCCGACCCGAGCGTGCCCGAGTACGGGCTGTGGATGAGCCGGGTGTACGACGCCTGGCTCGCCCGGTCCGATTACCGGCACAGCGTCCGGATGCTGGAGGACATTGTGGCCCTCAGCTCCGGCGTGCGCGGTTCGGTGGAGACGCTCGGACTGGCTCCGCCGACGAGCGTCGTGATCGAGTCCGACGGCTCCGTCGAGGCTGTGGACACCCTGCGGTCGGTCGAGGAGGGCGCCTCCTGGCTCGGGCTCGACGTCCTTCGCCACTCCTTCGACGAGGCTCTGATCCGAAGCTGCTGCACCGGCAGCAGGGCAAGAACGCGCTCGCCGAGCAGTGCCGCGCCTGCCCGCTCGTGGACGTGTGCGGCGGTGGCTACCTGCCGCACCGCTTCAGTGCCGCCCAGGGTTACCGGAACCCGTCCGTCTACTGCGCGGACCTGGAGTACCTCATCCGACACGTCCAGGGCTCCCTGCGGCGACACGGCTGGAACCCTCACGCGCAGGCCGTCTCGTCGCCGTAGGCGCGTGTGCCGTACCGCCATGGGGCATGACGCGTTGGAGCGAGTGCAGCAGTGACCGAAGCTACCGAGGAACGACAGGAGGCGCCGATGACCGTGACGATCCGCCCTGCGGAGAAGCGGGACGTCCCGGCCGTGGCCGAGCTGATCGAGGAGATCGAGCGGTTCTACGGCGCGGCTGACACGGATATCCAGCCACTGGAGGAACGCCGCACCCAGGTCGAGGAGGCGCTGTTCGGCTCGCCGTCGCTGGCCTCCGCGCTGCTCGTCGAGGACGAGACCGGGGATGTCGTCGGGCTCGCCGCCTACTCGTTCCTCTGGCCGGCCGCCGGTTCCTCGCACTCCCTGTTCCTCAAGGAGCTGTACGTCCGTGACACGCTCCGGCGGCAGGGCGTTGGTGCCCGTCTCATGGACGAACTCCGCGCCATCGCCGGCGCGCGGACCGGGTGCAGCCGTGTGGAGTGGATGACCGACAGGGACAACCCAGGGGCACGGGCCTTCTACAAGTCACTCGGGTTCGCCGAGTTCGACGGGAAGATCGTCTACCGGGTCGAATCCGGCACCGCGTGAGGGTGGTACGAGGCGAGTGGAAGTAGAGCGCTGCGACGAGTGCGGCAGCAAGGTCGTCATCGGGCTCGGATGCGAATGTCTGCCGGGCACGTCCGCGTCGGCGTCGGCTGCCCCGCGTTCGGTGAGTACGTTCGTGAAGAGGGAGTGGCGCACTCACTCGGAGGACACGATCCTGATCTCCCCGGCGCAGATCGCGCACCGGCCCGGATGGTGTGACCACATGAGCGAGGACGACGTACAGCCGCCGCGCTGGGGATGGATCCCGAATCCTCCGCCCGTGCTCTGGGAGCGGTTGAGCAGTGCTTCTCCGGCGACGGCCACCGCGGGCAATCGGAAGCGGCGGGCCGTGCGAAGGTGCACCACCTGTGAGGCGAACCTCGCTCAGGGCTGACCACCGCGCTGCAGTATCGCTCTGCTCTCGCTTCGACGGGCGCGGCCTCACCCGTCAAGGCCGCGCTCGCCTGCGTTGGGATCAGTAGCTGATGACGAGCCGCGCCGAGGGCCGGTCGATGACGGCTCCGTCGGCGAGGTCGCTCTCCGGTGTGTCCGCGGGGTAGGCCGTGACCACGGGTTCCGCGGTCCGGGCCGGGCTCCAGGCGCGGATCTGCGCGCAGATCCGCTCGGCGAGATCGGCGCCGGCCGGTCCGTAACCCACGGCTCCCAGCCGGAACCGAGGTTCTCCCCCAGCGTCTTCGCCGGTCCGCTCCAGAGTGAGGTACGCGATGGAGTCCCGCTCGACGAGTTTTCTCCGGGCGGGGCTGTGACCTGCGAAAACGTCGACTGCGTGGTGCCTGGCCTGGGAAAACACCCCTCGGTAGCTCTCACGTGTTCGCGGGGTTTCCCGGCCTCATGTGTGCTGAATCCGTTCTGGCTGGCTTCTTCCCGACAAGCGGTCAGCGACCAGCGAGGTCGTCGGCAAGAGAGTGGGACAGGGCGTATCACCAATTGGGAACTGGTTGCCATCCGTGCTGATCATGTCCGACCGCGGTGCCGTCGAGCACGGGCGCCGGGCGGCACTGGTGAGCGCCGCCCGGGTGTTGCGACACCGAGGGAGTCGGCCGGGGGCGTTAGGGGTTCGACAGGGCCAGGCGGTTGACCGTCGACTGTTTCCAGGCCGGGTAGAAACGCGTGGTCCGGGTCGGTGCGAGCGTTCTTGGCGCGCTCGGGTATTGGGAGGATACGGCGTCGATTCAGCTCAGCCACATCGATCAGGGGTGCGGCCACGATGCGCTCGAGTAAGTCCGCCTGCTGCGGCTCCAGGGCAGTTAGGTGACTGAGCACGGCGAGCATCTCCACGAGTTCTCGACTCCACTCGTGCTCCCAGTGCTCGGGGCGCTCGCGGTCGAGTTCGCTGGTCACCTTGCCAGCAGTGCGGTTGCTGCGGTAGGCGAGCCAGCTGTCGAGTACGTTGCGCCCGCCGGTGGTGTAGTTGCGCATGCGCGGCGTGACGCCAGTGAAGACGCCCCCCTCGATGATCAGTTGCTTGCTTTCGGAGTCGTAGGTGATCGTGGAAGGGAGCGCATCAGGCGCGACTTCTTGGGCGTACGTGATCTCGGGATGCAGGCGTCGCCACCAGCTGGATGTGCCTGCGGGGCGGCCGTCATCTGGGCTGATGCTTCTTGTGCCGAAGGTGGAGGCCCACAGAATGTGGTGTCCCAGGCTGACAGCCTCATGCCAGAGGCCACTGGCGGCGGTCAAGGGAAGGCGTACGCCGAGTGAGTTGAGGTCGTCTGCATAGCGCTTGGTGAAGGCCGGGTGGGCGGTGACGGCAGCGATGTAGGCGATCAGGTCCTCGGGGAGTACGTCCTGGAGCCCGTAGGAGTTGGCGAGGTGGTGTAACAGCCCTGGAGTGATGTTGGGGGTGCGGTCGGCGTGCATGAGTGGCAGCACACGGCCGCCGTTTCCCTTGAAGTAGTCATTGTCGGGGATGAGGGCGGTGAAGAGTAGCGCTGGGCCGGTTTGTAGGCGTTGAGTGTGCTGTTCGACGACAAAGACCTGGCCGTCAATGTCGGCCTGCCACAGCTCGGGGCGGGAGAAGTCGATGACACGGCCGTCGGGTATGAGCCACTGGCGATCAAAGGCTCTGCGGGCGATGCGTATTGGAGCGGGACAGGGGCCCTGCTCAACTCGGAGGAGTGTCGGCGGGTGGGGATGACCGGGGATCTGGACGGCTTCCTTGTCCAGGGTGCGGTCGCGGGTTTCTTTGAACAGTTCCTGCTTCGTGGAGGGGTTGCGTTCTTGGATGAGGCGGTTCCAACGTCGTCGGAGGAGCGCTTTCGAGGGGCTGATGACCCAGTTCCGGTTGGGTTTGATGCCGGGTTTATGCCAGGGAAGGAGGTCGGTGAGGGCGGGGAAGGTGTCCCACCCACTCTGGGAGGCGGGTGTGAAGGGCACAGCCTCCGCACATCGTGACGTGCGCCAGCCGGGACCATTGATGTGTAAGTTGTGCAGTTGCTCTTCCTTGTTCCGGCGGGTGCCATAGACGGCTGCGTAGTGGATGGGGGCCAGTTCGTCCTGTGGCTGGCCTTTTCGGCGGACGAAGATGGCGATGGCCAACTCCTGCTGAACTCCAGGGAAGAAGCGGCTGTTGACCGGTGGCCTTTTGGTCTCGGGTGTGAGGTCGATAACCCAGCCCTCGGTGCAGTTACGCCGCAGGTAGGAGCGCATACCTTGGAAGCCCGCGCCGCGGATGAATCCACCGGTGCTGACGAAGCAGACGACACCATGTCGGTGGTCATCGTGCTGGTCGAAAACTTTGTGGGTGGCCCAGCGCCAAAAGTAGGTGCACAGGCTCTTTAGCTTGTTCTCGTACACGCCTGCCGCACCGCGCAGCCGGAACGCGTCCAAGGGCGGGGCGCCGCGGCCTGGGGAACCCTTCTCGATCCATCCACCCTGGCCTTCTGCCTGTTCGCGGTGGGGAGGGTTGCCAATGACCACGGTGATGCGTTCATTGCGCTGGATGGTGCTGGCAGCTTCGGCGTTATCCCGTAAAGGGCCCCACAAGGCACCGTATCGATCAAAGAGTTCGCTGGGCCGCCAGGGGTCAGCGAGCGTGTCGGCTAGGTGCAGTCGCATGTCACGCAGCCGGACCCGGGTATTGAGCCGGCGCAGCATCTGCCCGACGCGCATCTGTGCAACGGCGAAAGCGCCCATCTGCTTTTCGAAGCCGATCAGACGGCCTGCGAGTTCCTGGACGGATTCGGCGCGGAAGCCGTAATTGCCGCCCTCGGACTGTTTGTGGGCGACGAGATCGATGATGCCGGTGAGGAAGGTGCCGGTGCCCATGGCCGGGTCGATGATGGACACACCGGGGTCGGCGAAACCGTCTTGGCAACCCAGCGTGGTGATCAGCACTTCGTCGACAAGGCGGACCATCTCCTCCATCAGCGGCGCTGGGGTGTAATAGGTGCCGGAGTCCTTGCGGAGGTCGGGGTCGTACTCCTGCAGGAAGTGTTCGTAGAGGTGAATGTGGAAGCTGGGTTCGCTGGCCAGGGCGCTCTGCCAGTCGATGGCGTCGATGACGCGCACGAGCATGTCGAGGCTGTCGCGAAACTCTCCCTCGACCTGATCGGTGAGGATCTGCAGAGCGCGCCCCATGACGGAATGCTCCGCTCCCAGCCGACGGCCGACCTCATGCAGGCTCATCTTGGCCAGTGACCTGTCATGGCCATCGGCGGTGTCCGAGCTGGCGAGCAGGAGCGCGAAGGTGACGGATTGGGCATACCGGTCGGCGAAGGCCGCGCGTTTGTCCCGGTCATCGGTGGTGGGAAAGAGATCGACTTCGAGAGTGGAGGCCAAGTCAGTGAAGGGACGCTGGTGGCGTGGGAGACTGGCCTCGGCGTCGAGCCGGTCATGGACGGCATCGCGCAGGAGTGTGCACAGCGGGGCTACCTGAGCGACAACTTCCCGCATCGATGTCAGTGCATGCGGCTGCCAACTGAAGAACGCTGTCAGCATTGATACGAAGGCGGCTTCGCTGGCCACCGGTAGCCGCAGACGGGCGCCGGCAGTACGCAGATCGCCGTCGAGATGGATGGCGTCGCCGTATTGCCGCCCTGAGCGATACATGATCCAGGTCTGGCCGTTGGTGTAGATCAAGTTGGGGAGCTTCGCCATTCCCTCCCACTGCCGTCGATCACGTTGGTTCAGCCCGCCAGGATGAATCACGCTTTTGTCCGGGCTCTTCAGCTCGACGTAGCCGACGATGTTGCGAGATAGCTTCCCGATCCGCACAGCCAGGTCGGGGCGGATTCGGTGTGTGGCGACCGCTACCTCGGCATGCAGGACGGCTTGTAGCCCTAACACGTTCGCCGCGTCGACGAGAAGTGTCTCCACGGCGCGGCGGATCCCCGCTTCCTTCTGCCCGTGCAGCAATGCCTGCTTGCAGGCTGCGCCGAACTCGCTGATGATTCCCCGAAACCCGTCCCTGCGCTGCATCCCGCCCCCCAGAGGCCAGCACACTGCCGGTATCCAACTCAACACACGGTAAGCGTGACATCACCGAACGTCGAGAGGGTCTCAAGGCTGCGTACACCCACCGGCCTGCGACAGCGCCCCCTTCTCCCTGCACTGCGCTGGTTCCGGAAGCGTAGAGGCCCCTCCGTGATCTGGCGGAAGGGCCTCTGAACAGCGATTTGTTTGTGCCCGGCAGGATTCGAACCTGCGACACCCGCTTTAGGAGTGGGATTGGATCCTTGCCGGGGGGGACTGGCCCTGCCGTGTGGTGCTGTTCTGCCTGATCAGCGCCACACGTCACGGGGGTGTACCAGTCTGTGACGGCTAGTCCCACACCGTCCGCTCACGCATCGCTCACGCATGTGGGACGTTCTCACCTGCGGCGGAGCGAATGTCTCTGGGTAGCTATCGGACGTAAGCCCTCCCCTGGGCGGGATGTCGATGGCCTGTGTGAGCGGATTGTGCCGCTCCTGCGGGAGTGGGCGAGGCGGTTCAGGTACCCGGGTCGCAAGCCGGTCCCGGACCGGCAGATGCTGTGCGGGATCCTGTTCGTGCTGCACACCGGCGGCCAGTGGGAACACCTTCCCCAGGAGCTCGGCTTCGGGTTCGGTGTGGCGTGCTGGCGACGGCTGAGGGACTGGAACGAGGCCGGGGTCTGCAGCAGCTGCATGAGGTGCTACTGGCCGAGCAGGATGCCGCCACCCCCACCCGCCTCGACTGGTTGAGGGCAGTTGTCGACTCCAGCCATGTCAGAGCGTTGGAACTGGAATGCACCTCCACTCAGTGATCAGAAGTTGAGAGAGTGTGGCTGTATGACTCGGATTCGAGGTAGACGGAGCCACCCGCCTTGATCATTCTGGACACGAACATCCTCAAGTCGACGTCGCTGCGGAGTCCCGCCGCCGACATGCTCCGCGCGATCCGGGCCGCGAAGGTGGAGCGGGTCGCGGCTCCTTAGATCGTCATGGAGGAAATCGCCGCGCAGCAGGTCCTCAGCTACCCGGCGAAACACGACGCGGCCTTGGAGGCAGTGGATAGCCTGCGCAAGGCCACCCCTTGGGCAGACATCGTGCGCCCTAAGAGCTCGTAACACGATCTTGGAGCGTCGCTCTCCCATGGGTGGCCCGATGGCTTCTTGGTGCTGCGGCTCAGGCTTCCGATACCTTGCGTGGCATGAGTGGCAGCTTCGACGTGGCCGAGGCTCTGGACGGCGGGCTTTCCGATCGGGAGCGGGCCTGGGCATTCATCCGCAGTTTTGCTGGTGCTTGGGGTGATCCGTTGACCGAGGGCGACGGCACGCCCGGGGCGGAACTGGCGCAGGCGGAGGCGGTTCTCGGCTGCTCGCTGCCGACTGCGCTGCACGAGCTCTATACGCTCGCCGGAGCCCGGACCGACCTGGTCGCCAACCAGGACCCCCTGCTGCCGCCTCACGAGATGTTCGTGCATGACGAGTGCGGTGGTGTCCTGGTATTCCGCAGCGAGAACCAGGGCTGCGCCTTCTGGGGCGTGCGCCTTACCGACCTTGACCAAGACGATCCCCCAGTGCTCGTCCAGGCGCGGCACGGCTGGGTGCCGTTCATGGGCCAGGTATCCGTGGCCTTCGTCGAGCTCGTACTGAGTGAGGCGCTGTTCGGCGGCGGGGGACGGCTGTACAACGCCTGCGAGCTCCCGGCAGACCTGCTTGATGCGGTGCCCGAACACTTTCAGCGGATCCAACTGCCGGACTACCCGATGTGGACCGGTCCGGAAGAGTTTCCCGTGCGTTGGTTCTCTGCCCCCGGCAAGCTGCTGCGCCAAGACGGCCTGGGCGTCCTCAGTTGGCTTCACGTCCGGGGCCGGACACGCGCCGATTTGGATGCGATCTGCGAGATCGTTCCTGGACGGTGGTCCCTGGGATACACCGAGTCACTCAGCTCCGAGCCGCCGCCCTTCTAATCTGCTGCGGGCCTTCTTGAGACGTCTCCAGCAAATGAGGCCGCAGGCAAGTGAGACGAGGGCGTCGTGCATGTCAAGGCGTCTTTCCCAGCGGACGGCCAGGCGCTTGAAGTGGTGCAGGAGCGAGAAGGTCTGCTCGACGACGTAGCGGAGCTTGCCCAGGCCCTTGATGTTTGGGGAGCCCTTACAGGAGATCACCGGCAAGATGCGCCGCCTGCGTAACTCACGCCGGTTGGGGTTGCTGTCGTAGCCCTTGTCGCCCAGAAGGGCGTCGGGGCGCCTGCGCGGACGGCCCGGCTTGCCGGCCACGGGTGGGATGCCGTCGACCAGGGCCAGGATCTGGGTGACGTCGTTGACGTTGGCCGCGGTGGTGACGACCTTGAACGGGGTGCCGTTACCGTCGCAGATCAGGTGATGTTTACTGCCCGTCTTCCCGCGGTCGACCGGTGACCGGCCGGTGGCCTCGCCCCCTTTTTCGCGCGGATGTGGGAGGCATCCACGCAGGTCCGCGTCCAGTCCAGGGCGTCGGCCGCGTGCAGCTCCGCTAGCAAGAGACGGTGCAACTGGTCGAAGACACCGGCCATGTGCCAACGGCACAGTCGACGCCAGCAGGTCTGGCCGGAGCCGAACCCCAACTCCACCGGCAGCAGTTGCCAGCTGACGTCGTTGTAGAGCACGTACAAGATGCCCTGCAGACATAGCCGGTCGTCCACCGGCTTCGGACCAGGCGCCTTCTCTGGCCAAGGCGGCAGCAGAGGCTCGATCAGCGCCCACAAGTCATCGTCCACGGTCCACGGCCGGTTCCCCACACGTCACGAACGGCGGAACCGTAGTACTGGTCACTGCCGGCCAGCACACATCCACAAGATCGTGTTACGAGCTCTAAGGGAAGGTAGCACGGCATTCTCGAAGAAACTGCTCGTGATGTGCCGGAATTCGATGAAAGGAACGCCACTCAGTCCCGGGGCGACTTCTGTAGAGGTTAAGAACCAACTCTTGCCACGCCGCCCCGCCGCAAGTTACAGCTAACTGTCATGGCAACCCGACCTATCGAAATGGGCCCCCGCCGGCCTCCATACCGCCCACGCCATCGAGCATGTGCGAACTGCGCGCGGCCTGACCCAGCACCAGCTCGCCGCTCACTGCACCGCACTGGGCCGCCCGATGACCAACACGGCCCTCAGCCGAACCGAACGCGCTCGCCGTCGCTGCGACATAGACGACCTCGTCGTCATCGCCACCGCGCTCGGCATCCCTGCCGCGACCCTGCTCCTGCCGTTTCCGTCGGTGCGCACCGGCGACCGGGAGGGGTGCTAGGGTCCGTCTTCAAACGGATCTTGCCCAGAGTAGGAGCGATGCGAGGGTGACCGCCGCTTCGTAGGAGGTGGCGGTCTTGTCGTATCGGGTGGCGATGCCGCGGAAGCCCTTGAGCCGGTTGAAGCAGCGCTCGATCACGTTGCGCCGCCGGTAGGTCTCCCGGTCGAACCCTGGCGGTCGGCCGCCTTGGCAACCGCGCCTCAGCCGGTGCCGTCGCTGGTCGGTTTTCTCCGGAATGGTGTGCGCAATGCCGCGTTTTCGCAGGTAGGCGCGGAAGCTGCGGGAGCTGTAAGCCTTGTCTGCGATGACCTGGTCGGGCCTGCACCGAGGCCGGCCCAGGCCGGTGCGGGGAACACGGATCCGTTCCAGCAGAGGGCGTGCACAGACACTGTCGTGGCGTTGGCCGGGCGTCACCAGGATCGCGAGCGGGCGGCCCTTGCCGTCGCAGGCGAGGTGGACTTTGGTGGTCAGTTGTCCAGGTACTTATGTGAGTGCACCACCGAGTACGAAGTTATGTGCACCACTGGTTAGGCCACGTCGGTCTCCCGCTCGATGGCCTGGAGGCGGTTCTTGAGCCGGTAGCTGTTGCCGTTGATCGAGACGACTTCGCAGTGGTGCAGGAGCCGGTCGAGGATCGCGGTGGCCAGGACCTCGTCGCCGAAGACCTGGCCCCATTCGCCGAAGGTCTTGTTCGAGGTCAGGATGATCGAGCCCTTCTCGTAACGCTTGGAGATGACCTGGAAGACCAGGTTCGCCTCGGCCCGTTCCAGCGGCTGGTAGCCCACCTCGTCCACCACGAGAACGGCGGGCCGGAGGTAGCTGGTGAGCTTGCTGATCAGACGGCCCTGGTCCTCGGCGGCCTTGAGGTGGCGGACCATGTCGTCAAGGCTGGTGAAGTAGATCGAGTAGCCGGCCCGGCAGGCCGCGACCGCCAAGGCGACGGCGATGTGCGTCTTGCCGACCCCGGGCGGTCCGAGCAGAGCGACGTTGGCCTTGTCCTCGACGAAGGAGAGGGTGGCCAGGTCCTTGACCTTGCGCGGGTCGAGGTCGGGCTGGAAGGAGAAGTCGTAGTCCTCCAGCGTCTTGTGGTGCGGCAGCTTCGACAGCCGCAGACCGTTGCGGAAGCGCCGGTCGTCGCGGACGGCGAGTTCCTCGGCCAGCACGAGGTCGAGGAAGTCGAGGTAGCCCATCTTGGCCTCGTCCGCCCGCTGGACGTACTGGTTCAGGGCCTCGGCCAGGTGCGGCAGGCCGAGCTTGGCGGCGGTGGTGCGGATGCGGGTGCTGGTCAGCTCGCTCAACGGGCTTCCTTGGTCGGGGTGGTGAAGGGACGGGTGCCGGTCAGCTCGTCATAGACCGACAGCGGGCGGCGGCCGACCTCGACGTTCGCGGCGGCGGCCCGGTTCAGCAGAGCCTGCAGCGGTCCGGCCTCCGCCTTCGGCGGCTGGCCGCGTCGGGGTGAGGGCAGAGCGTCGTCACCGGTGGTGACGCGGCGGCCTGCGCCGGTGGGAAGGCCGTCCCAGTGCGTCTCATCCACGATGCGGGCGCCCCGGCCAACGGCCCGCGGATGGATGGCCAGCAGGGTCTGGCCGCTTGCATCGGGAACGGTGGAATGGAGGCTGACTTGCGATTTCGTGGCCCGGATCTCGACTAGCTGGCGGGGGCGGACCTTGCGGGCGGGCACCGAGTAGAGGTTCGCGTCGAAGGCGACCAGGCAGTCCTTGCCGACATGCCGCAGGTGCCTTTGGGCGACCACGTAGGGGGCCGCCGGCAGCGGACGCAGGGCCATGTGGTCGCGCACGGCCCGGTGTCCGATGACCTCACCGTGGGTGCCGTGGACCTTCGCCCGCCGCAGCGGGACCCAGGCGGCGAAGGCGGCGTTGAGTTCCTCGATGGAGGAGAAGGCCCGCCCGGCCAGGACGTGGTCGCGGACGATGTTCACCTGCCGCTCGACCCGGCCCTTGCCCTGAGGCCGGTAGGCGGCCAGCACGTCGATGTCGAAGTCGTAGTGGCCGGCGAAGGCGACCGCCTCCGGGTGCAGCGGAACCGCCTCACCCGGGGCGACGTGCCGGCGCACGACCGTCTTGGTGCGGTCATAGACGATACTTATCGGCACCCCGCCGAAGTGCGCGAACGCGGCCCGATGGCAGTCGAAGAACGTGGCCAGGTCCTGGCTGGTGGTGAAACAGCAGAACGGGTCGCGCGAGTACGACAGCGTCATGTGGAAGGAATAGACCTTCGGGATGCCGACATGCGCGAGGATCTTGCCCTCGTCTCCCCAGTCGACCTGGGCCTGAGCACCGGGGACGACCTCGAAGCGCCGGTGCAGGCCCGCCAGCTCACCCGGGCTGATGCCCAGTTCCTCCGCGATCCGGGGCCGGGCTTCCTGCAGATAGAGCTTCACCCGCTGGTAGTTGATCGCGACCCCGTACTCCTGGGCCAGGCGGTCGTGGATCACCCTGCCCTTGAGCAGGATCTCCGACCTGAGCATCGCGTCGATCAGCGGCGCGACCTCATCCACCACCCGCCGAGGCCGCTGATCTGCTGTTTCTCTCTTCGGCGGCGCGACCGCCGCGGAGTCCTTCAGGTACTTGCTGACCGTCCGGCGGTTCAGCCCGGTCTCCTTCGCGATCTCCCGCAAGCTCATCGCACCGGACTCGTACAGCGGCCGGAACCGCCTCAACTCCAGCCAGCGATGTGGATCCAAAACCACCGTCAGCGGCCTCCCTGCCACCCCGAAACGACAGCAGCAGGCTCACGGCTGGCACCCCATCACCGCATCAAGAATGGTGCACTTTCATCCGTACGAGGTGGTGCACGTTCGCTTGTACGCCGACATCAGTCCGCCGCGGGATCGGCCGAGGGCGTGATCGTCCGGTTCGTCCTGCTGGTGCCGCCCCCTTTTCGGCCCGTGGCGGCGGCGTGCTGGTGAGCGCGGACGATGGTGGAGTCGATCTGGACCAGCCAGTCGATGTCGCCGGCCGCGTCCGCCTGGGCCTGGATCTGCTGCAGAGCCCGGGTGAACACCCCGTCCAGGGCGTAGCGGCGGAAGCGGGTGTAGACGGTCTTCCACGGCCCGTAGCGTTCCGGCAGGTCACGCCAGGAGATCCCGGTGCGGATCTTGTAGACCATCCCGTTGATGACCTGCCGGTCCTCCACTCGAGGCCGCCCCGTCGCGGCCCGGGGTATCAGCGGAGCGAGCAACTCCCACTCCCGGTCGGTGAGTTCATGACGACGTACCACAACACCATGATCTACCACCCAGATGATCTTTGAAGACAGCCCCTAGGCCGTTTCGTTTGGATCAGTCGGTCGTTGGTCCGGGTGTGCCGTTGACTGACGCGCAGTGGGCGCGGATCGAGCCGTTACTCCCGGACCGGACGCCGAGGCGGGGTGGCCGGTGGCGTGACCACCGTGAGGTGATCGACGCGATCGCCTTCAAGTTCCAGACCGGCACGCAGTGGGTCCACCTGCCGGAGAAGTACGGCAACTGGCGAGGCGTCTACAACCGGCTGCGGATGTGGGCCGTCGATGGCACCTGGGAGCGGGTGTTCACCGCGCTGATGGCGCAGGCTGACTCTGACGAGGACCTCAACTGGGCTGTCTCGGTGGACTCCACCATCGTGCGCGCTCACCAGCACGCGGCCGGGGCTCGCAAAAAGGGGCCCCGGTCGGCGAACCGGACGATCACGCCATCGGCCGGTCCCGCGGCGGACTGACCACGAAGATCCACCTGGTGGCCGACGGCCGCTGCCGACCCCTGGCGTTCGTCCTGACCGCAGGACAGGCCGGTGACGCACCCGCCTTCGAGCAGGTCATGGCCCGCCTGCGAGTGCCCCGGCAGCGTGGTCGGCCTCGCACCACTCCGGACGTCGTCCTGGCCGACAAGGCGTACTCCTCGCGTGCCATCCGCAAGCACCTGCGCAAGCGCGGAATCCGTGCGGTCATCCCCGTCCCGGCCGATCAGCAGGCACACCGCCTTCGACGCGGCAGCCGGGGCGGCAGGCCGCCCGCCTTCGACCGCGAGACCTACAAGCACCGCAACACCGTCGAGCGGTGCATCAACCGCCTCAAGCAGTGGCGCGGCATCGCCACCCGCTACGAGAAGACAGCCACGATCTACCTGGCCGGACTCCACATCGCAGGCATCTTTCTGTGGTCCGCACGGTGATCCAAACGAAAGTCCCTAGTTGGCGCGGGTCTGGATTGAGGACCGCATAGGGCATGCGACGTACGCACGGGCTGCGGCGGAAGCCAAGCGGGCGGGCCGTACGCCGCCAGGGCGGTACCGCGTGCGCTGGTACGACCCCGACGGCAGGCCGAAGATGAAGACCTTTGCCCGCAAGGTCGATGCCGAGGCGGAGCGGACGAGGATGGAGTCCCGTCTCAACGACGGCTCCTACCGCGATCCCGCAGCCGCACGCGTGAAGTTCGCGGAGGTGGCTGAGTCCTGGCTGGCGGCGCAGATTCATCTCAAGCGTTCGACCCGGGGGCGCTATCGCGGTGTTCTTGACGTCCACGTGATCCCCAAGTGGGGTACCACTCCGCTGGACCGCATCCACTTCGAGGACATCGCCGAATGGCTCGCGGACCTGCTGTCCGGCGAGGCGACCGGCGGCAGGAAGCTCAGCCCCCGCTCGGTCCGCAAGGCGTACGTCGTCCTCAGCCGCGTTCTCGGCTACGCGGTCAAGGCCCGTCGTCTGGCGGTCAACCCGGCTGTCGGTGTGCCCCTGCCGAAGGCGGCGCCGGCCGACCACGTGTACCTCGACGACATGCAGGTCGACGCGCTGGCCAACGCGTCAGGCGCTTACCGGGTGTTCATCCTGCTGCTGACCTACACCGGCCTGCGCTGGGGCGAGGCGTCCGCGCTGAAGGTCGGCCGCGTCGACCTCGACGCCTGCCGGGCCCACATCGTTGAGGCGTACGCCGAGGACAACGGCAAGCTCTACCTCGACACCCCCAAGAACCATGAGCGCCGGTCCGTACCCATCCCGCGGTTCCTGGCGGAGGAGTTGAAGCCGCACGTCCAGGGACGGGGAGATGAGGAGTTGCTCTTCACTGCCCCGCAGGGCGGACCGTTGCGGGCGCGGAACTTCCGCCAGAGGTTCTTCGCGCCGGCGGTCGTGAAGGCAGGGCTGGGGCACCTCAAGGTCACCCCGCACAAGCTGCGGCACACGGCGGCTTCCCTGGCCATCGCCAGCGGAGCGGACGTCAACGTCGTACAGACGATGCTGGGCCACAAGTCCGCGACCTTGACGTTGGACACGTATGGTCACCTCTTCCCGGACCGTCTGGACGAGGTCTCGAAGAAGATGCACAAGCGCCGGGCCAAGCAGTTGGCCAAGGCGAAGGCCAAGCTGGAGAAGGCGGAGCGGAAGGCTCGCGAGGCGGCCGAGGCGGTGGCTGCCCTGGAGGGCGATGCCGCGTGATGTGTGCCTAACCCGTGCCGGGGCGCCGTAGCCGAAGAGGGAACCCCGACGCGCTAATGCGGTGGGGTTCCCCTTTGCGTCTCCCTCGGATCAGATCAGTCGCGGTCGGCGGCCTTCCTCCCAGGCTCTGTCCATCGCAGCAGCGGCCGCATCCCCGGCCAACCGCTCGATCTCCTCGGGCACCTCCCGCTCGTCGAGGACGAAGAGCCTCCCGCCGACGAGGTGCGTGGTCGTCTTCCAGCCGAGACGCCGTCCCGCCTCCCTGGCGGCACGCCGGACGTCCTTGAGCTCGCCCATCTCCGCGAGATCGTCCGCGCCGAGGATCAGCTGCCCGTAGTAGCCCTCGTACTCCGGCTTCAGAGCGCCGCGCATCAGCGACTCAAGCCGCTCCACCAGCTTCTCGCACCGGCGCCGGGCCAGCTCGTCCTTCGCGGGCATATCGCACAGCTCCCCACCTCTGCCCGCAGCCCGTGTGTGCCATATGTGTGCTGCGAGTGCGAAGGCCCTCCCGTCCGATGGACGGAAGGGCCTCTGACCTGGCGTTTTGCTGTGCCCCCGGCAGGATTCGAACCTGCGACACCCGCTTTAGGAGAGCGGTGCTCTATCCCCTGAGCTACGAAGGCGGTGCCGCCCGTGCAGGCGGCGTCACAAGGTTAGCGGATCGGGGGTGGGGTGTGGGGGTCAGGGTGGGGGGAGGTGGGTGAAGCGGGCGGCGACGTGGAGGTCCGTTTCGATGGCTGAGGCGGTGGCGGCGAGGGGCGGGAGGATGTCTTCCAGGCACTCGGCGATGGTGCGGCGGGCCGCGTGGGTGGCGACGTTGATCGCGGCGATCGCTCGGCCGGTGCGGTCGCGGACGGGTACGGCGATGGAACGCAGGCCCTCCTCAAGTTCCTGGTCGACCAGGGCGTAACCCTGGGCTCGGGTCTCGGCGAGGGTCCGCCGCAAGGCCGTGACGTCGGTGATCGTGTGGGGGGTGAAGGGGAGGAGGGGGACCGTTGCCCACGCGCTGTCGTCCGGGGCGTCTGACAGGAGGACTCGGCCCATTGAGGTGGCGTATGCCGGGAGGCGGGTGCCGGTGGTGAGGTTGACGCTCATGACGCGGGTGGTGGCTACCCGGGCCGTGTACTGGATCTCCTTGGCGTCTGGGGTGAGGACCGCCAGGGAGGAGGACTCGTGGAGCGTCCCGGTCAGGGCCGTCAGGTGGGGGGTCGCGATGTCCGCCAGGGACGTGCGGGAGAGGGGTGGGAAGCCCAGGGAGAGGACGCGCGGGGTGAGGGTGAACGTGCGGTGGGGGGTCTGGGTCGCCAGGCCCAGGTGTTCGTAGGTGATCAGGGCGCGGCGGGCCGTCGCGCGGGCCAGGCCCGTTGCCCTCGCGACCTCCGTCAGGGTCAGCTCGGCGCGGCCCTCGTCGAAGGCGGTGAGTACGGTCAGGCCCCTGGCGAGGGACTCGATGAACTCCCGGCCCAGTTGCTGCTTCGAGGCGCCCGTCCAGAGGGCCAGGTCGGAGGGGGGTGGGCCCGGTTCCGGGGTGGGGGCCGTGGCCAGGTCCTCCTCCATCGCCGCGACCGCCTCCCGTAGGCGGGGGAGCAGGGTTTCCCTCAAGTTCTGTGCCGAGTGGCGGCTCGTGTGGCTGACGATGCTCGCCACGCACGCGATCCTGGAGGTCGCGGGGTTCCGTACGGGGACGGCCACCGCCACCAGGCCCGGTTCGATCAACTGGTCGTCCAGGACGTGGTCGTCCTGGCGCGCCACCTCCGTGCGGGCGGTGAAGTCGTCGGGGGGAGGGGGCTCCCAGGGCTCCCCAGGGGTGGGAACGTGGCCTCCGTCGGGTTCGCGGCGCGGCGGGTTCGCCAGGTGTGCCAGTCGGCCGCCGACCACTCCGTCGCGAACAGGGGGCCCGGAGCCGTGCGTTCCGCCGGGAGCAGGTCGCCGATGCGGAAGCTGAGGGACATCGCCCGGCGTCGGGTGGCCTGGTGGATGAAGCGGATGCCGTCGCGGTCGCCGACCGCCAGCGACACCGACTCGTCCAGTTCGTCGGCGAGGGCGTCGGCGCGGGCGCCGAGCAGGGTGGGGAGGCGGAGAGCGGCCAGGTAGGCGTTGCCCAGTTCCATCAGGCGGGGGGCCAGCGTGACGTCGCGGCCGTCCTGGCGGACGTAGTCCATGCGGGCCAGGGTCGCGGTGATGCGGTCCACCGTGGAGCGGGCGAGGCCCGTCGCGCGCTCCAGCTCGCTGGGGGTGAGCGTGCCGTCGGCCTCGGTGAGGCGTCGCAGTACGGCGATCCCGCGCATGAGTGGGGTCACCGCCTCCGCCGGAACGACGGGCTGGGGCGCGGCCCCAGTGGCCTCGGGCTCCTGCGTCGTGGTGTGGGCGGGCATCGGGTGGTCGTCTCCGGTACGGCGGTCGTGGCAGGGCCAACCGTAATGCGCCCCACCTGAATGCGCCCTGACGGAAGGCGCCCCGGCGGAGGGCCGTGGCTCGCTGCCCCACCTGAACGCGCCCTGGCGGAGGGCCGTGGCTCGCTGCCCCACCTGAACGTGCCCCGGCGGAAGCCCGCCGCCCCGCCGCCCCGCCTACCGTCTCGTCACCCGCACCACAAGGTTCCCCGACGCGTCCGCCGCCGTCACCTCCACGCGGATGCCGTGCCGTCGGTCCTTGAACGTCTCGCCGGGGGTGAACGCGGCGTCGGAGAGTTCCGCGTGGACGTTGGGGGAGCGGGTGCAGCCGCCGCTGTCACGGCGGGAGTCGTGCACCGTGATCGGGCCCCGGCCGGTGTCCACCTCCGCGTCGACCCGGTAGACCAGTACGCCCGGACGGCACACCGCCTCGTCGTTGCCGCCGCGGGTGCGCAGTTCGAGGGCGTACCCGGTGCTGTCGTCCACCGGTATGAAGACCAGCTTGGGGCCGCCCGCGCGGGACAGCGGCGTCAGCAGGTGCTCCGTCGTGCCGGGGAGGGACGCGCAGGCGACCTGGTGGGCGTCCAGCCAGCCCAGTTTCCACTTGTGCCAGCCGAGCAGGTCGTTGTTGGCGCCCCAGTCCTCGCTCATGATGTCCCAGTGGCCGACCGCGCCCCCGCCCTCCTGCGTGTAGAGGTCGGGCAGGCCGAAGACGTGGCCGTTCTCGTGCGGCAGGACGCGGTAGCCGGTCCTGGCGTAGGAGCCGGAGCCGTCGTCCTGGCGGGAGTAGACGAAGGAGGCGTTGGCCACCGGGACGCCGTCCGCCGTCGGCGCCTCCGCGTTGCCCGCGAAGGTGACGGAGAGGACCGTGTCCAGGGCGGAGGGGCCCGCGTTCGGGGTGACCAGGACGTTCAGGAGGTCGTACGCCCGGAAGTCGACCTCGGGGTCGGCGGCGGCCACGATGTCCTCGACCAGCTTCCGGTAGCCGGGGTCGAAGGGCGCGCCGCGTTCTATGCCGTACGCCCGGAACGGCTTCGGCATCCGCAGCCAGCCGCGGATCGGGGTCTCGGGGCGGTAGTCGAGGCGGCCGTAGGAGCTGGTGCGGAACCACTTGCGGGTCTGCGGGAAGAACTCCCGGAAGCGGGCCCGCGCGCTGCCCTTCCCGGGCGCGTCCGAGAAGTCGATCATCAGGGTGAGGGCGCGTACGGTGCCGGTGGAGCGGGTGTAGCCGGTGGAGGTCGGGACGCCCTCCGACATCTGCACCTCCAGACCGCCGCTGATCATGCAGGGGCCCAGCGCGGCGGAGTGGGCCGCGGACATCGGGCGGGGACCGGCCGCCGTCATGTCGCCCGGCAGCAGGTGTCCCGTGCCCGCCGAGGTGCTGACCGCCAGGGTGAGGGCCGCCACCGCCGTGAGCGCGCCCGCCCGCCGGGCGCGTATCCGACGGCTGCGCGGCAGCGGCTGCATGTGGGCACCTTCCGCTCCAGGCAGCCACCGGTCTCCGGCTGCACCCTCTTGATCACCCTCCGCCGAGGCGGGCGCGGGCGCTCGTTGGGGGAGACCGATCGTGGGAACCGGGGAAGAGCGCGGCTCTAGTGGTGCGCTAGGCGGGTGCGAGTGGCGTGCGAGGAGCGCGCGACTGACATGCGAGTGGTGTGCGAGTCGCGTGCTAGTCGGCTGTGATACAGGTCACGCCGATTCTTGCCCCCCGGGTGAAATAACCGGGGACCCGTTCCCCGTTTGAACCTGCGTCCGGGTCGAAACGGGGAGTGCCTCCCCGGATTGCCCGAGACCACCAGTCCGACACGATCAGTCAGCCCTCCGAAGGAGCACACCGTGCAGACCGCGCCCCCCGTGCGACGCAGGACGACCCGGCCGCGCGCCGACGCTCTGCGGAACCGGGAGCGGATCGTCACCGCCGCCCGTGAGATGTTCGTCGAACACGGCCCTGACGTGCCGCTCGACGAGATCGCCCGCCGCGCCGGTGTCGGCAACGCGACGGTTTACCGGAACTTCCCCGACCGTGACGCCCTCGTACGCGAGGTCGTCTGTTCGGTGATGGACCGTACGGCGCGGGCGGCCGAGGAGGCGATCGCCGAGGGCGGTGACGCGTTCTCCGCGCTGGAGCGCTTCGTGCACACCGCCGCCGAGGAGCGGATCAGCGCGCTGTGCCCGATGATCTCCAGCACCTTCGACCAGCACCACCCCGACCTGGAATCGGCCCGGCTACGGGTCGAGCGACTCGTCGCGGACGTCATGGACCGCGCCAAGGAGGCCGGTCAGCTCCGCGTCGACGTGGGCGTCGGCGATCTGATGATCGTCATCGCCCAGCTCAGCCGCCCTCCGGCCGGGCTCGAATGCCTCAGCGTGGACCGCTACGTCCACCGCCATCTCCAGTTGTTCCTGGACGGTCTGCGGGCCCCGGCCCGCTCCGAGGACCTGCCGGGAGCCTCCGTGACCTTGGAGGACCTGCGGAAGTCCTGAGTCCGATCGAACGCTGAGCGCCGGGCGGCGATGAGTTCCCGCCCACCCGGCAGTCCTCATCTTCGAACCTTCGAAGCTCAGCCCGACCAATCACCGAATCGCCACCGAATCAACGTCCCTCACCACCACCAGCACCACCAAGCACCGACATTTCCGTCACGAAGTCCCGAAGTGGGTACCCCCATGTCTGAAACAGTCCGAAGCACCCCGGGTGCTTCCGGCGCTCCCGGCGCCTCCGCCGCCCCGGCCCCCGAGCCGGGTCGCTGGAAGGCGCTGGTCTTCATCGCGCTCGCCCAGTTGATGGTCGTCCTCGACGCGACCATCGTGAACATCGCGCTGCCCTCCGCCCAGCAGGACCTGGGCATATCCGACGGCAACCGGCAGTGGGTCGTCACGGCCTACGCGCTCGCCTTCGGTGGTCTGCTGCTGTTCGGCGGCCGGATCGCCGACCTGTGGGGCCGCAAGCGCACGTTCGTCCTCGGCCTGGTCGGCTTCGCCGCGGCCTCCGCGCTCGGCGGTGCCGCCACCAACGGCGCGATGATGTTCGGCTCGCGCGCCCTCCAGGGCGTGTTCGGCGCGCTGCTCGCGCCCGCCGCGCTGTCGCTGCTCGCCGTGATGTTCACCGACGCCAAGGAGCGCGCCAAGGCGTTCGGCATCTACGGTGCGATCGCCGGTGGCGGTGGCGCCGTCGGTCTGATCCTCGGCGGTTTCCTCACCGAGTACCTGAACTGGCGCTGGACGTTCTTCGTCAACATCCCGTTCGCCGTGGTCGCCGCGGCCGGTGCCTACCTGGTCGTCCGGGAGCCCAGTGGCGGCCGTAACCGCTCCCCGCTCGACATCCCCGGCGTGGTCCTGTCCACCCTCGGCCTGGTCTCGCTGGTCTACGGCTTCACGCGCGCCGAGTCCGACGGCTGGAGCGACGCGGTGACCGTCACCATGTTCGTCGCGTCGGCCGTGCTGCTCACCGCGTTCGTCGTGGTCGAGGCCCGGGTCAAGGCCCCGCTGCTGCCGCTGCGCGTGGTGACCGAGCGCAACCGCGGTGGGATCTACCTCTCGCTGGGCCTGGCGATCATCGCCATGTTCGGTCTGTTCCTGTTCCTCACCTACTACCTCCAGATCGTCAAGGGCTACTCGCCGGTGAAGACCGGCTTCGCCTTCCTGCCGATGATCGTGGGCATGATCACCGGGTCCACCCAGATCGGCACCCGGCTGATGACCCGGGTCGCGCCGCGCCTGCTGATGGGCCCGGGCTTCCTGGTCGCCGCCCTCGGCATGTTGCTGCTGACCCAGTTGGAGATCGACTCCTCCTACGCCGCCCTGCTGCTGCCCGCGATGCTGCTGCTCGGCCTCGGCATGGGTACGGCGTTCATGCCCGCGATGTCGCTGGCCACCCAGGGCGTCGAGCCCCGGGACGCCGGTGTCGCCTCCGCGATGGTCAACACCTCGCAGCAGGTCGGCGGCGCGATCGGCACGGCCCTGCTGAACACGATCGCCGCCTCCGCGACGACCGCGTACATCGAGGACCACCTCGGCTCCGCCGGTACCCGCGCCCAGGCGCAGCTCGTGCAGCTCCAGGGCCAGGTCGAGGGCTACACCAGCGCCATCTGGTTCGCCGTCGGCATCCTGGTCGTCGCCGCGACGATCGCGCTGACCCTCGTCAACGCGGGCAAGCCCAACATGGGCGCCGCGGCCGGGTCCGGCGTCGGTGCCGAGGACGCTGAGGGCGCAGCCGCCATACCGGTGGTCGCGCACTAACCGCGCCGCCCCTTCGGGTTCGTTCGCACCACCCGTACGTACGGGGAAGGGGACGCCCCGTCCGTACGGTCCCCAGCGGGCCTGCCCTGGACCGCGCCGAGCGTCTGACTCAGCGCAGCCAGGGCAGGTCCGCTCCCGCTTCCCGGGGCTGGAGTCCCTCGGCGACGATCTCCATGATCTCGCCGAGGGACTTCTGCTGTTCCGGGGAGAGGCGGTCGAACAGCGCCTGGCGTACGGCGGCCACATGGCCCGGCGCGGTGCGCCGCAGCACGTCGTAGCCCTGGTCGGTCAGTACGGCGAGCTGGCCCCGCTTGTCCGAGGGGCAGTCCTCGCGGCGGACCCAGCCGCTCTTCTCCAGCCGGGCGACGGCGTGCGAGAGCCGGGAGCGGGTGATCTTCGCCCGCCTGGCCAGCTCCGTCATGCGCAGCTGGCGGTCCGGGGCCTCGGCGAGCTGGACGAGCAGCCCGTAGTACACGTGCGGCATCCCCGCGTCCCGCTGGAGCTGACGGTCGAGGTGGTCCTCCAGGAGGGTCGCCGCGTTCAGGTACGAGCGCCAGACGCGCTGCTCCTCCGCGGTGAGCCACACGGGGTCGTCGGGCGGCGGGGTCGTGGGGGCCGTGTTCATGGGTCCACTGTACGAGCGGGCTTCTTGAAAGTTAAACAAGTGGGTCGTATCGTGATGACGTCAAGTGCTTGAGATTTGAAGCAATCGGATGCCCAGGTGCCGAGTAGCCGGGCAAGCAAGGAGTCGTCGTCATGGCTGCCGCAGCCGTCGAGCGTATGCCCGCCCTCTACCTCAGCCACGGCGCCCCGCCCCTCGCGGACGACCCCGTCTGGCCCGGCCAGCTCGCCGCCTGGGCCGCCGGACTGCCGCGGCCCACGGCCGTCCTGATGGTCTCCGCGCACTGGGAGGAGGCCCCGCTCGCCATCGGCGCCACCGAGACCGTCCCCCTCGTCTACGACTTCTGGGGCTTCCCCGAGCACTACTACCGCGTGCGGTACGGCGCCCCCGGCGCCCCCGGGCTGGCCGAGTCCGTACGGAAGCTGCTGCGCGCCCCGGGCACGCCCGTGCAGGACATCCCCGACCGTGGCCTCGACCACGGCGCCTACGTCCCGCTCGTCGAGATGTACCCGGACGCCGACATCCCGGTCCTCCAGATCTCCCTGCCGACCCTGGACCCGGTGCGGCTGATGGAGATCGGGCGCAAGCTCGCGCCGCTGCGCGACGAGGGCGTACTGATCGTCGGCTCCGGCTTCTTCACCCACAACCTCGCCGCCCTGCGGCACACCGGCGGGGGAGTGCCGCGCTGGTCGGCCGAGTTCGACGACTGGGGGCGCCGGGCGCTGGAGACCCGGGACGTCGACGCCCTGCTCGACTTCGGGCACAAGTCGCCCGCCGGGCGGCTCGCCCACCCGCGCACCGAGCACTTCGCCCCGCTCTTCGTGACCATGGGCGCGGCCGAGGCCGCCGGGGACCTCGGGGAACAGGAGTCGGTGATCGACGGGTTCTGGATGGGGCTGGCCAAGCGGTCGGTGCAGTTCGGGTGACCGGGCGGGGCGCGTGGCCGCTTGCCCGTCGCGTGGTCGCCGCCTGGCTGCGGCCTGGCCGCGGCTTGGTCGCCGCCTGGCCGCCGCTTGGTCGCCGCGGCAACTTTCGCGCGGCACCGTTCGTCTAGAGGGGTGAGGGTCACCAACGGCGGTGCTCCTCGGGGGTGAGGACCGCGGTACCGAGTGTGATGGGCCGGTGTGACGGCCATCTCACGCACGGAGGGCCGGAGAGGCTCGCCAGGGCCCTCGGATCGCTCTCGATCCGGGTGCTGAGCTGGGCCTCCGTACGGTTCGGCGGTCGCCGGTCACCCTTGGGCGCCCGGTGCAGCCCGACAGGGTACTGCATGATCAGAAAATTCGAGGGGTGGGTTGGGAATTCTGTCCTGATTCCAGTCGTTGTTTCCATCGGATGCCGGGCACCCGGAGAGAGTGCCGAGAGCCCCAGGTGTCCCTAGGAACACCCGCTGACCTCACCATCGCAAGGGAGCACGCATGGCAACCCGTGCCGTCGCCCGTCGTACGTCCGCCAGTGGCGAGACCTCCGGCGCGGCAAGCAGTGTTCGCGGCCACGGCGGCGAGATCGCCGACCGCGATCTGGTCGGCATGTACCTCGACGAGATCGCGCGGACCCCGCTGCTCGACGCCGCCAAGGAGGTCGAGCTGTCCCAGACGATCGAGGCGGGTGTGTTCGCCCAGCAGGTCCTCGACGGGTACGAGGAGTCGAAGACCGACGCCAGCCGCGAGGAGCTGGAAGCCCTGGTCGCCGAGGGGGAGCGGGCCAAGGACGTCTTCATACGCTCCAACCTCCGCCTGGTCGTCGCCGTCGCCCGTCGCTACCCGCGCAGCGGCCTGCCCCTGCTCGACCTGATCCAGGAGGGCAACGCGGGCCTGGTGCGCGCCGTCGAGAAGTTCGACTACCGCAAGGGCTTCAAGTTCTCCACGTACGCGACGTGGTGGATCCGCCAGGCCATCACCCGCTCCATAGCCGACCAGTCGCGCACCATCCGGCTCCCCGTCCACCTGGTGGAGGAGCTGGGCCGGATCCGGCGCGTGCAGCGCGAGTTCAACCGTGAGCACGGCCGGGAGCCGGAGCCCACGGAGATCGCGGCCGAGCTGGGCTCCACGCCGGAGCGCGTCACCGACGTGCTCGACTGGGCCCGTGACCCGGTCTCCCTGAACATGTCGGTCGACGACGAGGGCGAGACGCAGTTCGGTGACCTCCTGGAGGACACCTCCGCCGTGTCGCCGGAGCAGTCGGTGCTGACGCTGCTGCGCAGCGAGGAGCTGGACGACCTGATCGGCCGCCTCGACCAGCGCACGGCCTCGATCATCAAGATGCGCTACGGCATCGAGGACGGCCGCGAGCGCACCCTGACCGAGGTCGGCAAGGAGCACGGCCTGACCCGTGAGCGCATCCGCCAGATCGAGAAGCACGCGCTGATCGAGCTGAAGAAGCTGGCCCGCCAGACCGGCTTCGACGCGGCGGCGTGAGACCGCCCCGGTCGACGACCGGGGGCGCCCCGAGGGCGTCTGGACTGTGACACGAGTGGCTGAGGTGACTCGTGCGCCCCGGGGGCGTACGGTGGCGAGGCCGCCGGTGGCGTACGACCGGGGGTGGCCGCGTACGCCGGGTGGCTAAAGCCCGCGCGAACATGGCCGTGGAACGCCGCTTCAATCGGCTCGGACCGGGAACAAGACTTCCGGGTACAGGAGTTCGAGCCGGTTCGCTGCTGGCGCATCCGTGACCGACCTGTACCACCGAGCCAGAGACCAAGTCCCGTCGCACACCCCCCCAGCGCCGGGACTTTCCCCGCCGGGCTTCGGCGCCTTCCCCCGGGCGTCGGAGCCCGGCCCTTTTGCGGGCCGTACGGCCGAGGTGCGCTCAGGGGCGTGCCAGGGAGCGGGGCACCCCGTACCTGAACACCGGGGTGGCCCGCTCCGGATGGCAGATTGTGCCACAGCGGCATAGCCTGCCGACGTGAGTAGCGCCACCCCATCGCCGTTTCCGCCCGGATCCTCCGCTTCCCTCTCCCTCACCGAGCGGCGGAAGGCCGCCACGCGGATGGAGATCGCCCGCGCGGCGGCCCGGCTCTTCGTCACCCACGGACTGCGCGGCACCCGCGCCGAGGACATCGCCCAGGCGGCCGGGGTCGCCCCGCGCACCTTCTACCGCTACTTCGCCACCAAGGAGGAGGCGGTCGCCCCGCTCTACGCGACGGGCGCCCAGCGCTGGGCCGACGCGGTGCGCGACGCCCCCGCCGAACTGTCCGTCCCGGCGGCGCTCGAACACGCCGTACGCCACACCCTCACGCCCGGCGTCGGGGTCTCCGCCGCGTCCTGGGAGTGGGCGCGCACCCTGATCCGCCTCGCCAGCACCAGCCCGGCGGTGCGCAAGGTGTGGGCGGAGGTGTGCCAGGAGACGGAGGGGATGCTGGCGGGGGCGCTGCGGGGGCGGGTCACGAGGGCCGAGGACGGGGGCGGCGGGGAACCCGGCGATCCCGGCGATCCCCGTGACCCCGGTGACCTCGGTGACCCCGGTGATCCCGCCTTTCCCGGGCTGCGGTTCGCCGCCGCCGTCGCCAGTGCGGCCGTACGTGTGGCGGTGGAGTCCTGGGCCAGCGGTGACGAGCCGTTCGACGGCCCCCGGGGGCCGGTGGAGTCGGCGCTGCGGAACCTGGCGGCGCTGCGGGGGTTCCCGTGGCCGGGGTCTTCGTCCGGGGCCTAGGCAGCCGCCCTCGCGTGACTCACCCTCCCGCCCGGCTCAACCGCCCGCCCAGCTCCCGTACGCACGTCACCAGTTGTTCCGGTGCGTGGACGGTGAAGTCGCAGCCCAGCATGGCCAGGCGGACCGCCAGCCACTCCACCGGGTCGCCGGTCGTGGCGCGCAGGCGGCAGCGGTCGGGGCCGAGGGGCTCGGGGGCGCCCAGCCAGGCGGGGACGCGCGCCGCGACGGCCTCGGCGGGGGCGGCGAGGGTGACGTGGAACTCGTAGGTCTGGCCGTGGTGCCGTATCGACTGCCGTAGGTACTCGGCCGCGTTGCCGGTGGGGAGTTCGCGCGGGGTGAAGCGGGCGCCGGTGGCGAAGGGCTCGCTCACGCGGTCGACGCGGAAGGTGCGCCAGTCGTCGCGGTCGAGGTCGTAGGCGACGAGGTACCAGCGCCGCCCCGTCGACACCAGCCGGTAGGGCTCGGTCAGGCGTCGGGACTCGATGCCGTCCTTGGCGCGGTAGGCGAACCGGAGCCGTTCGTGCCCGGCGACCGTGGACGCCATCACGGTGAGCGTCTCGGGGGCGATGCTCGGGCCGTCCCCGCTGGTCAGCGGGGTGGTCGCGGCCTGGAGGGTGGCGACGCGGTGGCGGAGCCGGGAGGGCAGTACCTGCTCCAGCTTGGCCAGGGCGCGCACCGACGCCTCGTCCACGCCCTCGACCGCGTGCCCGGCCCCGGCGCGCAGGCCGACCGCGATGGCGACGGCCTCCTCGTCGTCGAGCACGAGCGGGGGCAGCGCCTTGCCCGCGACGAGCCGGTAGCCGCCGTCGGCGCCCATGGTCGCCTGCACGGGATAGCCGAGTTCGCGGAGCCGGTCGATGTCCCGGCGGACCGTGCGCCGGGAGACCCCGAGCCGGTCGGCCAGTTCGCCGCCGGGCCACTCGCGGGGCGTCTGGAGGAGGGACAGCAGTTGGAGGAGCCGTGCCGGGGTGTCCGTCGTCATGGATCGAGGATGCCGCAGAACTAGGACGTGATCTGTCCTACTCGGGGTCTAACTTCGAGGCATGACCTCCACCGAGACGACTCCCACCACGGATGCGAGTACCGGCGACCGGCGCCGCTGGCTCGCCCTCGCGATCATCATGACGGCGGCCTTCATGGACCTCGTCGACGTCACGATCGTCAATGTCGCGATCCCCTCCATCCAGCGGGACGCGGGCGCGTCCTTCAGCCAGATCCAGTGGATAACCGCCGGTTACGCGCTCGCCTTCGCCGCCGGTCTGATCACCGGTGGTCGGCTGGGTGACATCCACGGCCGCAAGCGGCTGTTCCTGATCGGTATCGGTGGCTTCACGCTCGCCTCCGCGCTGTGCGGGTTCGCCGCCAACCCGGAGATGCTGGTCGCCTCCCGAATCCTCCAGGGCGGCATGGCGGCGATGATGGTGCCGCAGGTGCTGGCGATCGTGCACGCCACCTTCCCGGCGCACGAGCGGGGCAAGGTGTTCGGGCTGTTCGGCGCGATCGTGGGGCTCGGGGCCGTGTCCGGTCCGCTGCTGGGCGCGCTGCTGACGCAGTGGAACCTGTTCGGGCTCGAATGGCGACCGATCTTCCTCATCAACCTTCCGGTCGGGATCGCCGGACTGATCCTCGGCCGCCGCTTCATCACCGAGTCCAAGGCCCCGCACGCCCTGCGCCTTGACCTGGTCGGCGTGGCGCTGGTGACGCTGGGACTGCTGATGCTGCTGTATCCGCTGACCCGCGGCCATGAGCTGGGCTGGCCGCTGTGGGGGTACGTGTCGATGGGCGGCGCGCTGGTGGTGTTCGGGGCGCTGGTGGCGTACGAGCGGCGCAAGAGCGCGCGGGACGGTTCGCCGCTGATCGAGCTGTCGCTGTTCAAGGTCAAGAGCTTCGCGGCGGGCATCGCCGTACAGACCGTCTTCGGGATCGGGCTCGGCGTCTTCTTCCTGGTGTGGACGCTCTACATGCAGATCGGCCTGGGCTGGACGCCGCTGCGGGCCGGGCTGACCGGGGTGCCGTTCTCGATCGCGGTCTCGGTGGCGGCGGGGATGTCGGTGCAGAAGCTGGTGCCGCGGTTCGGGCGCAAGGTGCTCCAGTCGGGCGCGCTGGTGCTGGGCGCCGGGCTGCTGATCTACCTGTGGGAGGCCGAGCGGTACGGCCTCGGCATCTCCTCCTGGCAGATGATGCTGCCGCTGGTCGTCATGGGCGCGGGCATGGGCCTGATCTTCGCGCCGCTGACGGACGCGATCCTCTCGGAGGTGCCGCACGAGCACGCCGGGTCGGCGTCCGGGCTGATCAACACCGTGCAGCAGATGGGCAACGCGCTCGGGCTCGGGCTGGTGTCGGTGGTGTTCTTCGGGGTGATCGACGAGGACGTGGCCCCGGCCCGGATCGGTGCGGAGTTCGTGGACGCCTTCCAGTACGCGGTGGGCTGGGTCGCCGCGGTGATGGGCGTGATCTTCCTGCTGATGTTCGCGCTGCCGAAGCGGCCCGCGCAGCATGTGGAGGGGGCCTCGGCCGCGGCGGTGGCCAAGGAGCCTGAGCTGGTGGGCTGAGGGGGCATCCCTCGGGAGCGGGGCCCGGCATCAGCGGGATGCCGGGCCCCGCTCGCGTCCGGGTGAGCCCGTTCATGCCCGGTTAGAGTCCGATCCTGTTTACTTTCCGGAAATCCGGGCGTAGCCTCCGCACTGAAACCACACGTTCGGGCATGACGTGCGGAGCGTCAGCGGAAGCGGAGGCGAACGGGCATGTACGCACCGGAGCGGCAGCAGGAGATCCTCCGGCTCGCCCGGGACGGCGGCAGAGTGGACGTGGTCTCGCTGGCCGAGGAGTTCCAGGTCACCGCGGAGACCATCCGCCGGGACCTGAAGGCCCTCGACCGCGCCGGACTGGTCCGGCGGGTGCACGGCGGCGCCATCCCCGTCGGGCGGCTCGACTTCGAGCCGGACCTCGCCGAGCGCGAGTCCACCTCCACCGACGAGAAGGACCGCATCGCCAAGGCCGCCGTCGCGGAGCTGCCGACCGAGGGCACGCTCATCCTCGACGCCGGTACGACGGTGGCCCGCCTCGCCGCCGCCGTCCCGCTGGAGGCCGACCTCACCGTCGTCACCCACAGCCTGCCGATCGCCGCCCGGCTCGCGGACCACCCCGGCATCCAGCTCCATCTCGTCGGGGGGCGCGTCCGGCACCGTACGCGCGCCGCCGTGGACGCCTGGGCGCTGCGGGCGTACGGCGAGATCCGCGCCGACGTGCTCTTCGTGGCCGCCAACGGCTTCTCCGCCGAGCACGGGCTGACCACGCCCGACCTCGCCGAGGCCGCGGTGAAGCGGGCGGCGATGGCGGCGGCCCGCCGCGTCGTGCTGCTCGCCGACTCCGGCAAGCACGGCCAGGAGCACTTCGCCCGCTTCGGCGCGCTGACCGACGTGGACCTGCTGGTCACCGACAGCGGGCTGAGCCCCGAGGACGCCGCCGTCATCGAGCGCGGCGGCACGGAAGTAGTACGCGCATGATCGTCACCGTCACCCCCAACCCGTCCCTCGACCGCACCTACGAGGTCCCCTCCCTGGAGCGCGGCGACGTCATCCGCGCCACCGGCGAGCGCATGGACCCCGGCGGCAAGGGCGTCAACGTCTCGCGCGCCGTCGCCGCCGCCGGGCGGCGCACGGTCGCCGTGCTGCCCCTGGGTGGTGCGCCGGGCGCGCTCGTCGCGGAGCTGCTCGACGCGCAGGGCATCGAGGTGGCGCCGGTGCCGGTGGCCGGGGCGACCCGGTCCAACATCGCGCTCGCGGAGGCGGACGGCGTCCTGACGAAGATCAACGCGCCGGGTCCCGAACTGTCGGACGCGGAACAGGAACTGCTCCTGGAGACGGTACGGCGGCAGTCCCGCGACGCCGACTGGATCGCCTGCTGCGGCAGCCTGCCCCGCGGTCTCGCCCCCTCCTGGTACGCCGACCTGGTCGCCCGCGCCCACGCCGCGGGCACCCGCATCGCCCTCGACACCTCCGGGCCCGCGCTGCTCGCCGCGCTGCGCGAGCGCCCCGACGTCGTCAAGCCCAACGCCGAGGAACTCGCCGAGGCGGTCGGACGGCCACTGGCCACCGTGGGCGACGCGGTGAAGGCGGCCGAGGAGTTGCGTGAGCGGGGCGCGTGCGCCGTCCTCGCGAGCCTGGGCGCCGACGGGCAACTCCTCGTCGACGCCGCGGGCACCTGGTACGGCAGCGCCCAGGTGGACGCCGTCCGCAGCAACGTCGGCGCCGGTGACTCCTCCCTCGCCGGGTTCCTGATCGCGGGCGGCAGCGGGCCCGACGCCCTCGCCTCCGCCATCGCGCACGGCGCCGCCGCCGTCCAGTTGCCGGGCAGCGTGATGCCGACGCCCCGGGACCTGGACCCGGCGGCGGTGACGGTGACGTCCGAGGTGCCGGTGGACCGGGTGCTCACGGAGCCGGTGTCGTGAGCGGGCGTACGGCGTCCCGGCGGCGGTCGGTGAAGTGGTCGGCGAGGTGGTCGGGCGGCTCTCCGGCCCTACGCGCCTTGCTCGCCGTGCACGCCTTGCTCGCCGTACATGCCTCGCTCGTCGTACGCGCCTTGCACGCCTTACTCGGCGTCGTCCGCCACCGCCCCCTCCACACGGCGGTTCGGGTCTTCCCGGCCCGAACCGGCAGCAGCCCCACAACCCCCCACCGCACCCCCGTCCCCACCTTCGCCCACCTCCCCACCCCACACCGGGCGATACGCGTGCTAAGGAGCCCGCGATGAGTGACATGATCACCGCGGATCTGGTCGACCTCGACCTGTCCGCCGACACCAAGGAAGCAGCGGCGCGCGCCCTCGCCGAGCGCATGGCCGCGCTCGGCCGGGTCACCGACCTCGACGGCTTCCTCGCCGACGTGGCGGCCCGCGAGGCGCAGATGCCGACCGGCCTGGACGGCGGCATCGGCATCCCGCACTGCCGGAGCGAGCATGTCACCGAGCCGACGCTGGCCTTCGGGCGCAGTACGGCCGGGATCGACTTCGGCGCGGCGGACGGCCCCGCCGACCTGGTCTTCCTGATCGCCGCGCCCGCCGGGGCCGACGACGCCCATCTGACGATCCTGTCGTCGCTGGCCCGCAAGCTGATGGACGCCGAGTTCACGGGCGCGCTGCGGTCGGTGTCCGACGCGGCGGAGGCGGCGGCGCTGATCCGGGGGGACGCGCCGTCGGGCCCCTTGGCTTCCGCGGCCCCCGAAGACTCCGTGGCGGCGCCGGTGGCGGCCTCCGCCGACGCCGCCACGGACCGCCCGACGTCGGAGGGTCCGGCATCGGGCCACCCCTTCCGGATCGTCGCCGTCACCTCCTGCCCCACCGGCATCGCGCACACCTACATGGCGGCCGAGGCGCTGGAGAACGCGGGCCGGGACGCCGACGGCGTCGAGATCGTCGTGGAGACGCAGGGCTCGGCCGGGTTCACCCGGCTCGACCCGGCGGTCATCGCGGCGGCGGACGGCGTGATCTTCGCCCACGATGTCGCCGTACGCGAGAAGGACCGCTTCGCCGGGAAGCCCACCGTCGACGTCGGGGTGAAGGCGGGCATCAACCGGCCCGCCGAACTGATCGCCGAGGTGCGCCAGAAGGCGGCGCGCGGGGAGGTCACGGCCGCCGCCCGGCCCGGGGCCAGGCCTGTGGACCGCGCCGGTGAGCCCGGTGAGGGGTACGGCACCAAGCTGCGCAAGTGGCTGATGTCCGGCGTGAGTTACATGGTGCCGTTCGTCGCCGCGGGCGGTCTGCTCATCGCGCTCGGCTTCGCGATCGGCGGCTACCAGATCAACGAGGCCAAGTCCGTCACCGAGCACTTCGACTGGGGGCAGGTCGACAGTTGGGGCGCGCTGCTCTTCCAGATCGGCGCCGCCGCCTTCGGGTTCCTGGTGCCCGTCCTCGCCGGGTACATCGCCTACGGCATGGCCGACCGGCCCGGCCTCGTGCCCGGCTTCGTCGGCGGCGCGATCTCGCTGACGGTCGGCGCCGGGTTCCTCGGCGGCCTGGTCGCCGGTCTGATCGCCGGTGGGGTGGTCCTCGCCATCCAGCGGATCGACATACCGCCGGTGCTGCGCGGGATCATGCCGGTGGTGGTGATCCCGCTGGTGTCCACGGTCGTCGTCGGGTTCCTGATGTTCGTGGTGATCGGCAAGCCGATCTCCGAGGCGCAGAAGGCCCTCACCGACTGGCTGAACGGCCTCTCCGGCACCAACGCCGTCCTCCTCGGCGTCCTGCTCGGCCTGATGATGTGCTTCGACCTCGGCGGCCCCGTCAACAAGGTCGCCTACACCTTCGCCACCGCCGGGATCTCCGTCGCCGCGCCCAGCGACTCCGCGATGAAGATCATGGCCGCGGTGATGGCGGCAGGCATGGTGCCGCCGCTGGGCATGGCCCTCGCGACCGTGCTCCGCAAGAAGCTCTTCACCACCGCCGAACGCGAGAACGGCAAGGCCGCCTGGGTCCTCGGCGCCTCCTTCATCTCCGAGGGCGCGATCCCGTTCGCCGCCGCCGACCCGCTGCGGGTCATCCCGGCGTCGATGGCGGGCGGCGCGGTCACCGGCGCGCTGACCATGGCCTTCGGCTCCACCCTGCGCGCCCCGCACGGCGGCGTCTGGGTCACCTTCCTGATCGGCAAGCCGTTCCTGTACCTGCTGGCCATCGCGGCCGGTACGGCGGTGACGGCGGGGCTGGTGATCCTGCTGAAGGGGATGCGCGGACCGGTCCCCGGCGCCGAGCCGACCGAGGCGACGGACGGCCCGGCGGCCACCGGCACGTCGACGGACGCGAAGCAGGCGGTGGCGGCGGCGTAAGGCACGTCAGGAACGCCGGGCGGGAACGCCGGGCGGTGGCGTCGGGCGGTGGCGTCGGGCGGTGCGGGTCAGGAGACCTGTGCCGCCCGGCGCTCCATGGCGTCCCGCGCCGCGTCCTCCGTCGGGTACACCTCGCACATGTGCCGCCCGTCCGGGGTGGCCGTGTGCTCGACCTCCCACAGGGAGATCTCCCGACCGTCGCGGAGCAGGAACGCGTGCTCGTAGAGCGAGAACCCCATGCCGACCCGGCCCGCCCGGCACGGACGCCCGAACGCCTGCGTGATCTGGTGCGCGAACGCGGTGCTCAGCAGCGCCGCCGTCTCCGCACCGGGCCGGTCGGGGTTCTCCGCGCGGCGCAGCAGCCGACGCGCGTGGTCCGCCGAGTCGTCCGGCACGTACGCGTGCCGGGGTTCGGGGAGCGGTGCCAACTGCGCCAGCACCGGCAGTTCGAAGTCCGGGGCGTCCGGAGGCATCGGCAGCCGGGCGGTGGCCACGCGCAACTCCTCCTCGTCGACGTACACCTCGCGCTGTAAGCAGTGGTCCGGGGCCGTGTTGTGCACCAGCTCCCAGAGCGTGAGCGCCGAACCGTCGGCCAGCAGCCACGTGTGCCGGTACGTCTCCCGGTGCAGCCCCGCGCCGTGGTGCGCGGAGTGCAGCGAACTGTCGTGGGCCAGCGCGCTGTCGAGCCGCCTTATCGTGTCGTCGGGCAGCTCGAAGGAGTTCAGTGCACGGCCGAGCAGTCGCGCGAGGTGCTCCTCCGGAGACTCGGGCGACTCGGATGGTTCGTACGCTGCCGTCTCGTACGGAACGCTCAAGGTTTCTCCTGGCGTTGCTGCATGTCACCTTGTGGGTGCATACCGTAGCCCCTCGGTCGGACATCATGTCCGGGAACCGAGAAAACGTACGCCGGGAAAACGGCCGCCCCGCGCGAAAAGTTCCCGCATCCCCGACGATCCGTCAAACCATCGCCACCACCGCCCCGTCGCCCGCTGGTCCACACCCCCCGTCCACCCCTGGTCTACGGCGCCCCGTACAGCTCCCCGTACGACGGCCACGCGCCCCCGGGCCCCGTCACCGGCTCGGCCGCCCGCACCGCTCGTACGATCGCCCGCGTCACGGTGTCCGCCGCGGCGGCGAGCAGGTCGTTCAGCGCCAGCGGGCCGCCGCCGGGGTCGAGCGGGCGGTCGCCGGTCGCCAGGGTGAAGACCGTGTCGCCGTCGTTGAGCAGGTGCACCGGGCGTACGGCCCGGGCGATGCCGTCATGCGCGGTACCGGCCACCTTCTGCGCCTGCGCCTTGGAGAGGACCGCGTCGGTGGCGACCACCGCCAGGGTGGTGTTGAGCGGCGGTGGCGCGTTCTTCGCCGCGACCTCCGCCAGACGCCGCCGCGCCGCCTCGTGCACCCGCGCCGCCGGATACTCCACCCGGCCCTGGAACAGCTCCCCGTACAACACCCCCGTCCGTGGATCCACCACCTCACCCGCCGCGTTCGCCACCACCAGCGCCGCCACGGTGATCCCCGAGTCGAGCAGGACGCTCGCGGTGCCGATGCCGCCCTTCACCGTCCCGACCACCGCCCCCGTCCCGGCGCCGACGCAGCCCTCCGCGACCGCCGCGCCGTCCCCGCTCGCCGCCGCCGCTTCCACCGCGGCCCGGCCGAGCGCCGCGTCCGGCCTGGCCCGGAAGTCGCCGCCGCGCCCCAGGTCGAAGACGCACGCCGCGGGCACCACGGGCACCACGTGCGCCGCATCCGGCCCGACCCGCACCCCGCGCCCCTGCTCCTCCAGCCAGCCCATCACTCCCGACGCCGCGTCCAGCCCGTACGCGCTGCCGCCGGTCAGCACCACCGCCTCGACCCGCTGCACCAGGTTGCGGGGGTCCAGGGCGTCGGTCTCCTTCGTGCCGGGGCCACTCCCGCGCACGTCCACCGCGGCGACCGCCCCGCCCTCCGGGGCGAGCACGACCGTGGTGCCGGTGAGCCAGCCGTCCCCGATCCGCGTCGCGTGGCCCACCCGCAGCCCGGCCACGTCCGTCAATGCGTCTGCTGTCATGGGACCAGTGTGGTGCTGTCGCGGGAACCGGTCCGGGACCCCGGTCACCGCGCCACGCTCGCCTCCCGGGGCGCCCTCCCGCTCCGTCCCCGGTCGGTGCGCGCCGCCAGCAGCACGCCGGTCAGGACCGACAGCGCCGACACCGCGCCCGCCACCAGGACCGCCCAGTCGCCGAGGAACGTGCAGCAGATCACCAGGAGCGCGGTGCTCGGCAGGAGGAGCTGCTCGGCGATGCCCACCTTGAAGTACCGCGCGTGCAGGGCCCACACGGACAGCAGGTACAGCGCCGTCGGCAGGGTCACCGCCGCCGCGGCGGCCAGTGTCGAGATGTGCGCCGCGCCGACCGCCTGCTCGACCGCCACCTCCAGACCCGCGCCGATGGCCGCCGCCGAGGCGAAGATCAGGTAGTGGCCGTAACCCCACAGGAACGCCTGTCTGTTGGAGCGCAGGTGACCGTGGATCGGCACCACGAAGTAGACCCACCAGGCGGAGAACACGATCAGCAGCCCGCCCGCGGCGACCGGCAGCAGATCGCCCAGCGCCTCGTGCTCGTCGGCGGCGGACTGCACGGCGACCGTGGCCGCGAGGATCGTCTCGCCGAGCACGATGATCGTGAACAGTCCGTACCGCTCGGCGATGTGCCGGGGATGCCACGTCGTGGACCGGGCGCGCTCCGCGATCACCGGCACGCACAGCTCCGCGACCACCATCACCCAGAACACCCACAGCCGGGCGGGCTCCGGCAGCACCAACAGCCCCAGCCAGCCGACCTGGCAGAGCAGCACCCCGGTCGCGTACCGCACGGCGACGGCTCTCTCCGCGCCCTGGGCCGTTCTCGCCGCCCGCAGCCACTGCGTGGCCATCGCCACCCGCATGATCGCGTAGCCGAGCCAGACGAGCAGGAAGTCATGGTCGTCGAAGGCCCGCGCCACCCCGGCGGCGAGCACCAGCACGCCCGCCATCTGCACCAGGGTGACGATGCGGTACAGCACGTCGTCGTTGTCGTACGCCGAGGCGAACCAGGTGAAGTTCATCCAGGCCCACCAGATGGCGAAGAACACCATCGCGTAGTTCAGGATGCCCTCGCCCACGTGCTGCTCCGCGAGGGCGTGCACCAGTTGGGCGCCCGCCTGCGCGACGGCCACGACGAAGCAGAGGTCGAAGAACAGCTCCAGCGGGGTGGCGGTGCGATGGGCCTCGTCCCGGGCACGGGCGGTGAGCCGCCGCAGCGGCGCCTGCGGATGCCGCGCGCCGCTGGATCCGGCCGAGCCGACGGGCGGTGTCGAACTGGACATCATGGGACCAAGTGCAGCAGATACCTGCCGGGAAATCTTGGAAACGTGCGCACGCGGGGGCGTGGGCGCGGGGCCGTACCCTGGAGGCATGACCACCGCATCCGCCCCCGAGCCGCGCGAGCCGAAGGCCGCGCTGATCTTCGACGATCCGCTGGACCAGCAGTCCTCGGACGACACCGACCGAGGCTGGGGCGAGCGGCCGGGCGGCACCGGCGGCGGCGCGGACGACCTGAAGCGCTTCCTCGACGAGAAGCCGCCGCACCACCTCTGACGGAGCCCCGCTACCGGCCTCGTGACCTGACGGAGCCTTTCTACCGCTGGTCGGGACCCGAGCCCGTGCCCTGCTGGGCGGGGCCCGTACCGCGCTGGGCGAGCAGCGCGTCGCGGATCTCCTTGAGGACCTCCAGCTCGGTCACCTCGATGACCTCCTGCGTGCCCTCGCGCGCCTTGCGGCGGGCCTCCTGCCGGGCCAGGTACTTGGACATCGGCAGGACCATGATGAAGTAGACGACCGCCGCCGTGATCACGAAGGTGAGCGTGGCCCCGAGGACGGAGCCCCACAGGATCGTCACGCCGGTGACCGTGCCGTCCTCCGCGACATCGCACGGGCCCTTCAGGCAGGACCGGTAGTGGTCCAGGTTCTGCGTGCCGATCGCCCCGACCAGCGGGTTGATGACCCCCTTCACCACCGAGTTGACGATGTTGGTGAAGGCGGCGCCGATGACCACCGCCACGGCCAGGTCGATCACGTTGCCGCGCATCAGGAAGGTCTTGAAGCCCTGCCAGACGCTCGGTCCCTGCTTCTCGCTCACGTCGGAGCCTCTCCCCACGCGCACCCGGCGCGGAACACATCGCGGAACAAAACGCTCCGCAACCTACGTCAGCGCCCCGCGGAGCTGTCCAGCCGGGTTGCCTGAAGAGGGGACTTGGCACGAAGCCGGGGCGCGGTGCGGGCACCCGGTGTAGGGCACGGCTCACCACAACGTCACCGCCAGCCGTGCCGTCGCGCTCGCGCCCGCCAGCTCGGCCGCGTCGCCACGCGGCACGGAGAGCAGCAGCAGGGTGCCCTCGATGGCACCGGGGTCGGCCGACGACCCACCCGGCACCTTGCTCACCACGGCTCCGCGCGCGACCACCCGGACCTCCCCGCCCGTCGCCGTCTCCTCCGCGGCGATGACGTCGACCCGGTCGCCCGGCCGCAGCAGCCGGACCGTCGCCGCGTCGGCGATCCGCACCGGTGCGGTCACGCGCCGGGCGCGGCGCTGCTCATCCACCCGCCCAGGCCGGTCATCCGCCACCGGACCCATCGGACTCACCGGACCCATCGGCCCCATCGGACTCACCGGCCCCATCGGACTCGCCGGACTCGCCGGGTGCCCGCGGGCCCGCCCGTCCCGCTGCGGTTCCGAGGGTGCCCGCGCTCCGGCCGCCACCAGCGCGACGGCGGTGACGGCCAGCCCGGCCGCCACGGCCCGCCGCCGGTGTCGTAGCAACCGGCGCAGTCCCTCCCGCCCGCCGCGCACCCGCACGGGCGGGAAGTGCGGCACCTCGCGGCCGGGCGGCACGTCCGTGCCTGACGGGGGCGTGGGCAAGGACGCGGGAAGCACCGGAGCGCCGGACATGAACATGGACATGGGCATGGGCATGGACATACGAGCCACCACCTGGGACAACGCGACGACGAATCGGCTTGCCCGTCCACGATGACGTCTCACGCCGCCGCCCGCCGAAGCCCGTGCACTACTCACAGGTTGTGGACAACTCGCCCACCCGAACGAGGAATTCCGCCCCCGTCCTCACCTTCCCCCATGGCGGCACGCCCTACGGCAGCTCAAACCCCGCATCCATCCCGCCCAACGCCCCCACGCACAGACAGTCCCGCTCCCCGCTCGCGGGCAGTGCCGCCACCGCGTCGAACAGCACCCCCCGCAGCCGGTCCACGTTGGCCGCGAAGACCCGCAGCACCTCGTCGTGGGAGACGCCCTCGCCAGTCTCGGCGCCCGCGTCGAGGTCGGTGACCAGGGTCAGGGACGTGTAGCACAGCTCCAGCTCACGGGCGAGCGCCGCCTCCGGGTGCCCGGTCATGCCGACCACGGACCAGCCCTGCGCCTGGTGCCACAGCGACTCGGCGCGGGTGGAGAACCGCGGCCCCTCCACCACGACCAGCGTGCCGCCGTCCACCGGCTCCCAGTCCCGCCCGCGGGCCGCCTTCAGCGCGGCGGCGCGACCGGTGGGGCAGTAGGGGTCGGCCAGGGACACGTGCACGACGTTCGGGACCCGGCCGTCGGGCAGCGGCAGGCCGTCGAAGTACGTGGCCGCCCGGGACTTCGTACGGTCGACCAGTTGGTCCGGCACGAGCAGCGTGCCCGGCCCGTACTCCGGCCGCAGCCCGCCCACCGCGCACGGCCCGAGGACCTGGCGCACGCCGACCGACCGCAGCGCCCACAGGTTGGCGCGGTAGTTGATCCGGTGCGGCGGCAGATGGTGGCCGCGTCCGTGCCGGGGCAGGAAGGCGACCCGGCGCCCGGCGACCTCGCCGAGGAAGAGGGAGTCGCTGGGCGCTCCGTACGGCGTGTCCACCTGTATCTCGGTCACGTCGTCGAGGAACGAGTAGAAGCCGGAGCCTCCGATCACGCCGATCTCGGCGTTCACCTTGTTCGCCATGCCCCTGACCCTAGCCGTCCCGGACGGCCCCCAGGTACGCCGAGAACCCTGTCGCCGTACGACGACAGGGTTCCGTAAGACCTGGCGGGAGTGCTACGCGGCCGAGCTGGTGGAGGTGCCGCTGCTCGACGACTTCGAGTCCGAGGACGACGACGAACCGGACGCGGACGAGCTGGACGACGAACCCGACGACGACTTCGACGCGGCGGGCGAGCTGCTCGACGAGGAGCCGCGGCTGTCGTTGCGGTAGAAGCCCGAGCCCTTGAACACGATGCCGACCGCGGAGAACACCTTCTTGAGGCGGCCACCGCAGTTGGGGCACTCGGTCAGGGCGTCGTCGGTGAACTTCTGCACCGCCTCAAGGCCCTCGCCGCACTCGGTGCACTGGTACTGGTAGGTCGGCACTGTCTTCCTCCTGGCACTCTCACTCGATGAGTGCTAACGACGCTCCATAGTGACGTATTCCCGCCGTTCAGTCCACTGCCACCGGCGAGCGGTGACCGACGCCACGCGCGACGGTCCGGCCACCGGGCCGTGCCGCGAGCCGCGAACGCAGCGCCAGCACGGTCGCCAGGGCGAGCATCGTGCCCCCCATCGGCACCAGGAACCCGGCGCCGTCCCACAGCCGGTCCTCCAGTTGCCCGGCGACCGTGACCGCCGCCGCCTGGCCGAGCGCGACCGCGCCGGTCAGCCAGGTGAACGCCTCGGTGCGGGCACCGGCCGGAACCAGCCCCTCCACGAGGGTGTAGCCGGTGATCAGCGCGGGCGCGATGGCCATGCCCACCAGCAGACCGAGCCCGGCGAGGACGACCACCGAGTGGGCGGCCCACAGCCCGGACGCGACCAGCGCGAGGGCGGCGTACCCGACGACGAGGCGCTGCTGCGGGGCCGCCTTCCAGGCGATGGCGCCGCAGGCGATGCCGGAGAGCATGTTGCCCGCGGCGAAGACGCCGTACAGGACGCCGTTCAGGCCCGGTTCGCCGATCGACTCGGTGAACGCGGCCAGGGAGACCTGCATCCCCCCGAAGACGGAGCCGATGCCCAGGAACGCCACGATCAGCACCCGCACGCCGGGGACGCGCGGCGCGGAGGCGTGCTCCACGCGCGCGTGCCCGCCCGCGCTCACCTCGGGCTGGCTACCCCGCTGCGCGGCGAACAGCAGGCCGCCGACGAGGGTCAGCGCGGCCTCGGTCACCAGGCCCGCGGCCGGGTCGACGGTGGTGCACAGCGCGGTGGCGAGCAGCGGACCGACGACGAAGGTCAGCTCGTCGGTGACCGACTCGAAGGCCGCCGCGGTGGTCATCAGGGGCGAGCCCTGGAGCTTGACGCCCCAGCGGGCGCGCACCATGGGGCCGATCTGCGGCACCGAGGCGCCGGTGGGCACGGCTGCCGCGAACAGCGCCCACAGCGGCGCGTCCGCCAGCGCCAGCGCGGTCAGGCCGAGCCCGGCCACGCCGTGCACCAGCACGCCGGGGACCAGGACGGCACGTTGCCCGAAGCGGTCGGCCAGACGGCCGCTGTAGGGGGCGAACAGCGCCATGGAGACGCCCGTGACGGCCGCGACGGCGCCCGCCGCGCCGTAGGAGCCGGTGGTGTGCTGCACGAGCAGCACGATGGACAGGGTGAGCATCGCGAACGGCTGGCGTGCCGCGAAGCCGGGCAGCAGGAACGTCCAGGCGCCGCGGGTGCGCAGCAACTGGCCGTAGCCCTGGCGGGACGAGGACGCCGAGTTCTTCGGCTTCTTCGAGGAGGTGACCGTGGACACCACGGCCCGTGCCTTTCTGCCGCCTGGTAGCGCGCCCTCGTGGGTGAGGGGCGGCGCCGAGAGCTGTCCTCGCGCGCGGGACTGCGGTAGATACCGGGGCCCGCTGCTCCAGCGGGCGACCCGGCCGCCATACGGCCGCGCCAGCTCTGCGTCAGGCAGAGGTGGTTCGATCAGGTGCGTCCACATGATACAAGGACCGACGCCGGGCGCGCCTGTGAAAGCCAGCACTACCAGGCCGTACACCTGCGATGAGGCCCGGCACCGCGACGCCGTACCCCCGCGATCAAGCTCCGCACTGCGACGCCGTACGTCTGCGACGCCGTACGTCTGCGACGAGGCCCCGCACCACGGCGCCGTACCCCCGCGATCAAGCCCCGCACCTACGACACCGCACACCTAACGGAGTGCCTACGTACCGCTGGTCCCCAGCCACCCCGCCAGCTTGCCCCCGCGGCCCACCGCGCGCAGCCGTCGTTCCGCCGCGTCGCGGACCGGGTCGGTGGTGACCACCAGGAGTTCGTCGCCGCGGCGCAGCACGGTCGTCGGCAGGGGCACGAAGGACTTCCCCTCCCGGACGACGAGGGTGACCGCCGCCCCGGGTGGCAGCCGCAGCTCGGCCACCTCGACGCCGTGCATCCGGGAGCCGTCCGGGATCGCAACGGACAGCAGGTGCCCGCGCAGCCGCTCCAGGGGCGCCGACTCGATGCCGAGGTCGGTGGCCTCCGCCCGGTCGCCCAGGCGCAGCTTGCGGGCGAGCCAGGGCAGGGTCGGGCCCTGGACGAGGGTGTAGACGACGACCAGGACGAAGACGATGTTGAAGATCCGGCGGCTGCCCGCGACGCCGTTCACCATGGGGATGGTCGCCAGGATGATGGGCACGGCGCCGCGCAGCCCGGCCCAGGACATCAGCGCCTGCTCCCGCCACGGCACCCGGAACGGCGGCAGGCAGAGCGCGACGCTCAGCGGGCGGGCGACGACGGTCAGGACCAGCCCGATGACGAGGCCGGGCAGGATGTCGTCGCCGAGTTCGTGCGGGGTGACCAGCAGGCCGAGCAGGACGAACATGCCGATCTGGGCGATCCAGCCGAGGCCGTCGGCGAAGCCCCGGGTGGCGGGCCAGTGCGGGAGGCGGGCGTTGCCCAGCACCATCGAGGCGAGGTACACCGCGAGGAACCCGCTGCCGTGGGCGATCGCGCCGAGCGCGTAGCCGCTGACGGCGATCGCCAGCACGGCGATGGGGTAGAGGCCGGAGGCGGGCAGCGCCACGTGCCGCAGCGCCCATGAGCCGAGCCAGCCGACCGCGAGTCCGATGGTGCCGCCGATGAGCAGCTCCAGCGCTATCTCGCCCACCAGCACGGTCCAGTGCTCGATCGGCCCGGCGGTGGAGAAGGCGACGACGAGGATGACCACCGGGGCGTCGTTGAAGCCGGACTCGGCCTCCAGCGTGCCGGTCACGCGCGCGGGCAGCGGGATGCGCCGCAGGACGGAGAAGACGGCGGCGGCGTCGGTGGAGGACACCACCGCGCCGATGATGAGCGCCTGCCGCCACTCCAGCCCGGTCAGGTAGTGCGCTCCGGCCGCCGTGACCCCCACGCTCACCGCGACCCCGAACAGCGCCAGCGCGGAGGCGGCGGGCAGGGCGGGCCGGATCTCCTTCCACTTCGTGCCGAGTCCGCCCTCGGCCAGGATCACGACGAGGGCCGCGTAGCCGATGACCTGGGTGAGTGCGGCGTTGTCGAAGTGGATGTCGCCGATGCCGTCCTGGCCCATGGCCATGCCGATGCCCAGGTACACGAGCAGGCTGGGGAGCCCGCTGCGCGAGGAGATCCGGACCGCTGCGACGGCGACGAGCAGGACGAGCGAGCAGACGAGCAGGAGCTGGTTGAGCTGGTGGACAGTCAGCGGCCGTTCCCTTCCCTGGCCCACGCGTGGCACGCACGCGTGACGGCTCACGCGCGGCACGCGCGCGTGGATGCCTTCGTGCATGGGACACGGAGCGGCACCGCGCGCCCCCGGCCGACGCCGCGCTCCGTATCAACCATTCGGTTACTTCATTACCTTACCTAACTCTTGACGATTTCTTGACGCGGATCCAGGCATGATCGAACGTCCGTCCGCGCCGGTTCCCCACTCCGCGTCAAGTGGCGTGGGGCCCTGCGCCTATGGTTGCTCCAGCGCTCATTCAAAATCACAGCACCGACAGCACCGACCTGCCGCTCGCGTTAGGACAGCAAGGACAGCGATGCCCCCCAACACCACCGCCACAACGGGTCAGCAGCCCGCCAAGTCCGGCAGGAAGAAGGGACGCGGCGCCCGCCTGATCGTGCTCGTGCTGGTACTGGCCATCATCGGCGGCATCGCCTACGGGGCGTACTGGTCCATCAGCACCGTGCGCGCCTCGTTCCCGCAGACCAAGGGCTCGATCACGCTCGACGGCCTGTCCGGCCCGGTGGACGTCAAACGCGACGGCTACGGCATCCCGCAGCTCTACGCCTCCTCCGACGAGGACCTGTTCATGGCGCAGGGCTTCGTGCAGGCGCAGGACCGGTTCTACGAGATGGACGTCCGCCGCCACATGACGTCCGGGCGGCTGTCGGAGATGTTCGGCAAGAGCCAGATCGACAACGACGAGTTCCTGCGCACCCTGGGCTGGGACCGCGTCGCGCGGGAGGAGTACGACAACAAGCTGTCGGACGAGACCAAGAAATACCTCGACGCGTACGCCAGGGGGGTCAACGCCTACCTGGAGGGCAAGGACGGCGAGGAGATCTCCCTGGAGTACGCGGCGCTGGGCTTCAGCAACGACTACAAGCCCGCGAAGTGGACGCCGGTCGACTCGGTCTCCTGGCTGAAGGCGATGGCCTGGGACCTGCGCGGCAACATGGAGGACGAGATCGACCGGGCGCTGGCGACCAGTCGCCTCGGTCCGCAGCAGATCGCCGAGCTGTACCCGCAGTACCCCTACGGCCGCCACAAGGCGATCGTGCAGGAGGGCCAGTACGACGAGCTGACCGGCGCCTGGTCGCAGGGCGAGGACACCGGCACCGGGGGCTCCGGGACGGGGTTCGGCACCGACTCCACCGGCACGTCGACGGACGGCACGGCGACCGGCACGGCCGGTACGACCGGAA
Source organism: Streptomyces flavalbus (assembly GCF_042674625.1). Lineage (NCBI taxonomy): Bacteria > Bacillati > Actinomycetota > Actinomycetes > Kitasatosporales > Streptomycetaceae > Streptomyces > Streptomyces flavalbus. The sequence goes on along the minus strand of NZ_JBHTEB010000001.1, from coordinate 3,424,134 downwards.
CAGGCACGGGCGCGACTGGAACAGGCACGGACGCGACCGGAACGGCCACCGGTACCAGCGACGTCCTCCAGACCCAGCTAGGCGGCCTCTACGGCCTCCTGGAGGACCTCCCCACCGCCGTCGGGGTCAACGGCAACGGCATCGGCTCCAACTCCTGGGTCGTCGGCGGCGAGCACACCATCACCGGCAAGCCGCTGCTGGCCAACGACCCGCACCTGTCGGCCTCGCTGCCGTCGGTCTGGTACCAGATGGGCCTGCACTGCCGCAGCCTCTCCGACAAGTGCCAGTACGACGTCGCCGGTTACACCTTCGCGGGCCTGCCCGGCGTGGTCATCGGCCACAACCGGGACATCTCCTGGGGCATGACCAACTCCGGCGTCGACGTCACCGACCTGTACCTGGAGAAGCTCACCGGCGACGGCTACCTGTCCGGCGGCAAGGTCGTCCCGTTCACCACGCGCGAGGAGACCATCAAGGTCGCCGGGGGCAAGGCGGAGCGGATCGTCGTCCGCGAGACCGACAACGGCCCCCTGCTGTCCGACCGCGACGACGAGCTGGTCAAGGTCGGCCGCAAGGCCACCGTCGACACCGCGGCACCCGACCGCGGCGACGGCTACGGCATCGCCCTGCGCTGGACCGCGCTGGAGCCGGGCACCACCATGGACGCCGTCTTCGCGATGAACAAGGCGGCCGACTGGGAGGACTTCCGGGCCGCGGCGGCGCTGTTCGACGTCCCCTCGCAGAACCTGATCTACGCCGACACCGAGAACAACATCGGCTACACGTTGCCGGGGAAGATCCCCACGCGCGCGAAGAACCACGACGGCTCGATCCCGGCGCCCGGCTGGGACACCAAGTACCGCTGGACCGGCTACATCGAGCGGGACGAACTGCCGTACGAGTACAACCCGGAGCGCGGCTACATCGTCACCGCCAACCAGGCCGTCGTGAACAAGGACTACCCCTACACGCTCACCACGGACTGGGGCTACGGCACCCGCAGCCAGCGCATCACCGACCTGATCGAGTCGAAGATCAAGGGCGGCGGCAAGGTCTCCACCGACGACATGCGCCAGATGCAGATGGACAACAGCAGCGAGATCGCCAAGCTGCTCGTCCCGCAACTGCTGAAGATCGACGTCGGCGACAAGGACGTCCGCGAGGCGCAGAAGCTGCTGGAGGGCTGGGACTACACCCAGGACGCCGACTCCGCGGCGGCGGCCTACTTCAACTCGACGTGGCGCAACATCCTCAAGCTGGCCTTCGGCAACAAGCTGCCCAAGGAGCTGCGCGTCAAGGGCCAGTGCCTGTGGGTCGACCCGGTCAACCCCACCGGCCCGGCCGACGAGGTGGAGAAGGTCCGCGAGTGCGGGCAGCGCGACGCCGAGCAGGCCCAGCCGGACGGCGGCGACCGCTGGTTCGAGGTGGTGCGCAACCTCATGGACGACGAGGACAGCGACTGGTGGACCACGCCCCGCTCGGGCACCCGCCCGGCCGCCTCCGCCGACCGTGACGCCCTGTTCAAGCGCGCCATGATCGACGCCCGCTGGGAGCTGACCGCCAAGCTCGGCAAGGACATCGACACCTGGAGCTGGGGCAGGCTGCACCGCCTGTTCCTGAAGAACCAGACGCTCGGCACCTCCGGCCCCGGCTTCCTCCAGTACGTCCTCAACCGCGGCCCCTGGAAGCTCAGCGGCGGCGAGGCCACGGTCAACGCGACCGGCTGGAACGCGGCGGGCGGCTTCGGCGTCGTCTGGGTGCCGTCGATGCGGATGGTGGTCAACCTGGACAACCTCGACAAGTCCCAGTGGATCAACCTCACGGGCGCCTCCGGGCACGCCTACAGCGCCCACTACACCGACCAGACCGACAAGTGGGCCGACGGTGAACTGCTGCCGTGGGCCTTCACCGAGAAGGCGGTCGACGGCGGTACGAGCGACACGCTGGTGCTCAAGCCCTGACACGTCGGGCATTCACGGAAGGGGCCGTCACGCGCGCGTGACGGCCCCTTCGCCTGTCCGGGGAGGCTTCAGGGGAAGCGTCGCACCCCGGATGGCGTCACGACCGCCCGCACCGGCCGGTCGTGCGGCTCGGCGGGCACCCGCGCGACGACCTCCGTGTCATACAGCAGGACGACCAGCGCGGGGTGCGCGCCCGCGCGGTCCAGACGGGCGAGGACCCGGTCGTACGACCCTCCGCCGCGGCCCAGCCGCATCCCGCGCGTGTCGACGGCGAGGCCGGGCAGCAGCACGGCGTCGGCGGCGGTGACGGCGTCCGGGCCGAGCCGCTCCCCGGCGGGCTCGAACAGGGCCATCCGGCCGCCGTGTTGCACCCGCGCGAGCGAGCCCTCCCCGGTGTACTCGCCCCAGTCCAGGTCGTTGTCCGGCAGCAGCGCGGGCAACAGGATGCGCACGCCCCGCTCGCGCAGCGCGTCAAGGAGCGCGAGCGTGCCGGGCTCGCTCCCCACGGAGACGTACGCCGCCACCGTGCGCGCGTGCGCCAGCTCCGGCAGGCCCAGCGCGTGCCGGGCCAGCGCCTCGCCCGATTCCCGCACGTCATCCGCCGTCAATCTGTTCCTCACCGTGAGGAACTCCCGCCGCAACGTTCGCTTGTCAGGCTCCGCTGAGGAGTCGATGTGGCGCACCTGTTGCTCCTGTTGTCTCCGTCAATGTGCTCATATGTGAGCCATCGGGCCGGAGCCTCAGATTCCTCACAAAGGCACCGGTTATGGTGTCGGGCATGACTCAGTCGCACCCCAGGATCAGCAAGGCTGTCATCCCCGCAGCAGGCCTCGGCACCCGGTTCCTGCCGGCGACGAAGGCCACTCCCAAGGAGATGCTGCCGGTCGTGGACAAGCCCGCGATCCAGTATGTGGTCGAGGAGGCCGTGTCCGCCGGTCTCGACGACGTCCTCATGGTCACGGGCCGCAACAAGCGCCCCTTGGAGGACCATTTCGACCGCAACTACGAGCTTGAGTCGGCCCTGGGGAAGAAGGGCGACGCCGAGCGGCTCGCCAAGGTCCAGGAGTCCAGCGACCTCGCCACCATGCACTACGTCCGCCAGGGCGACCCCAAGGGCCTCGGCCACGCCGTCCTGTGCGCCGCCCCGCACGTCGGCCAGGAGCCCTTCGCCGTCCTCCTCGGGGATGACCTGATCGACGCCCGCGACCCGCTGCTGAAGCGGATGATCGAGGTCCAGGAGCAGTACGGCGGCAGCGTGATCGCCCTCATGGAGGTCGCGCCCGAGCAGGTCCACCTCTACGGCTGCGCCGCCGTCGACACCACCGAGGACAGCGACGTCGTCAAGGTCAACGGCCTGGTCGAGAAGCCGGACCCGGCGGACGCCCCGTCGAACTACGCCGTCATCGGCCGCTACGTCCTCGACCCGGCGATCTTCGCCATACTGCGCAGGACGGAGCCCGGCCGCGGCGGCGAGATCCAGCTCACCGACGCCCTCCAGCAGCTCGCCGCGGACGAGAAGGTCGGCGGCCCGGTGCACGGCGTCGTCTTCAAGGGCCGCCGCTATGACACCGGGGACCGTGGCGACTACCTGCGTGCCATTGTCAGACTCGCGTGCGAACGTGAAGACCTGGGCCCGGAGTTCCGGGCCTGGCTGCGCAGTTACGTCACCGAGGAGATGTAGCCACCTTGAGCACCGCCGCCGCCCACGCCACCGGCCCGGACCAACCGGATCACGCGGGCCACCCGGACCATCCCTCCGGTCCGCGGGAGGACCGCTTCGGCCCGGACCGCCTGTGGTCGGTGGACGAACACCTGGACGACATCCTCGCCACCGTCCGCCCCCTGGACCCCATCGAGCTGCAACTGCTCGACGCCCAGGGCTGCGTCCTGGTCGACGACATCACGGTGCCGGTCTCCCTGCCGCCGTTCGACAACAGCTCGATGGACGGCTACGCGGTCCGGGTCGCCGACGTCGCGGGCGCCAGCGAGGAGTACCCGGCCGCCCTGGAGGTCGTCGGGGACGTCGCGGCGGGCGCCGCCGAACCGCTGCACGTCGGCCCCGGCCAGGCCGCCCGCATCATGACCGGCGCCCCGCTGCCGCCCGGCGCCGAGACGGTGGTGCCCGTGGAGTGGACCGACGGCGGCCTCGGCGCGGGCCCGGTCACCGGGATGCGGGCCCGCAGCCTCGCCCCGGAGGCCGCCTCCGGGCAGGTCCAGGTGTACCGGGCCGCCGAGGCACGCGCGCACGTGCGCGCCCGGGGCAGCGACGTCAAGGAGGGCGACCGCGCCCTGGCGGCCGGTACGGTGCTCGGCCCGCCGCAGATCTCCCTGCTCGCCGCCATCGGCCGCGGCACCGTCCGGGTACGGCCCCGCCCACGCGTGGTGGTCCTGTCCACCGGCAGCGAACTCGTCCAGCCGGGCGGCGAACTGGCCCCCGGTCAGATCTACGACTCCAACAGCTTCGCCCTCACCGCCGCCGCCCGCGACGCCGGGGCCATCGCCTACCGCGTGGGCGCCGTCACCGACGACGCCGAGACCCTGCGCACCACCATCGAGGACCAGCTCGTCCGCGCCGACCTGCTGGTCACCACCGGCGGGGTCAGCGTCGGCGCGTACGACGTCGTCAAGGAGGCCCTGTCGTACGTCGGCGACGAGGACGAGCCCGGCAGCGGCATGGAGTTCCGCAAGCTGGCCATGCAGCCGGGCAAGCCGCAGGGCTTCGGCTCCATCGGCCCCGACCACACCCCGCTGCTGGCCCTCCCCGGCAACCCGGTCTCGTCGTACGTCTCCTTCGAGCTGTTCGTGCGCCCCGCGATCCGCACCCTGATGGGCCTGAAGGACGTCCACCGCCCGCGCGCCCGCGCGCGGCTGACCGCGGACGAGCCGCTGACGTCCCCGAAGGGCCGCAGACAGTTCCTGCGCGGGCGGTACGCCGACGGCGCGGTCACCCCGGTCGGCGGCGCCGGGTCCCACCTGGTCGCGGCCCTCGCGCAGGCGGACGCGCTGATCGTCGTCCCGGAGGACGTGACGGCCGTCGAGCCCGGCAGCGAGGTCGAGGTGGTCCTGCTCGGCTGACGGCCACCGGTTGGGGGTACCGTGTCGCGCACGACAGGCCCGCGCGCCGCACCGCACCGGGCCACCCCGGACCGGGAGCGCCACGACAGCATGAGTACGCAGGACCGACTGACGCACCTCGACGACGCGGGCGCCGCCCGTATGGTCGACGTATCGGAGAAGGACGTCACCGCCCGCACCGCGCGCGCGAGCGGACGCGTGCTCGTCTCGCCCCGCGTGGTCGAGCTGCTGCGCGGCGAGGGGGTGCCGAAGGGGGACGCCCTGGCCACCGCGCGGATCGCGGGCATCATGGGCGCCAAGCGCACCCCGGACCTGATCCCGCTGTGCCACCCGTTGTCGGTGGCGGGTGTGAGACTGGACCTGTCGGTCGCGGACGACGCCGTGGAGATCGCCGCCACGGTGAAGACCACCGACCGCACGGGCGTGGAGATGGAGGCCCTCACCGCGGTCTCGGTCGCCGCGCTCACGGTGATCGACATGGTCAAGGCGGTCGACAAGGGAGCGGTCATCACGGACGTTCGGGTGGAGGAGAAGACGGGCGGCAAGTCGGGCGACTGGAGCCGGGCATGAGCCTCGACGGGTCGGTTGGCGGAGCGCTGACCGCGCCGTACAGCGCCCTGGTGGTCACGGCGTCCAACCGGGCCGCCGCGGGTGTCTACGCGGACAAGGGCGGCCCGCTGGTCGCGGACGGCCTGCGCGGCTTCGGCTTCGCGGTGGACGGCCCTCAGGTCGTCCCCGACGGCGACCCCGTGGAGGCGGCCCTGCGCGCGGGCGTCGACGCCGGGTACGACGTGATCGTCACCACCGGCGGTACGGGCGTCTCGCCGACCGACCGCACCCCCGAGGCGACCCGCGCGGTCCTCGACCACGAGGTGCCGGGCATCGCGGAGGCGATCCGCGCGTACGGCCGGGACAAGGTGCCCACGGCGGTGCTGTCGCGGGGGCTGGCGGGCGTGGCGGGCGGGACGCTGATCGTGAACCTGCCGGGCTCCACGGGCGGGGTGCGCGACGGGCTGGCCGTGCTTGAGCCGCTGCTGGTCCACGCCGTCGACCAGTTGCGCGGCGGCGACCACCCGAGACCCGGCGGCAGTGGGGGTGCGAGCTGAACAGCCCATCCTGGCCCGTCGAGCTGGCGGAGGGCGATGTCGTCCTCCGGCCGATAAAGCTGCGTGACCAGCGGGCCTGGCGCGAGGTGAACCGGCGCAACCGGGACTGGCTGCGCCCCTGGGAGGCGACCATCCCGCCGCCCTCGCCCGGCGGCCCGATCACCCACCGGCCGACCTACCGGCAGATGGTGCGGCACCTGCGCGCGGAGGCGAACGCGGGCCGGATGCTGCCGTTCGTGATCGAGTACCAGGGCAGACTGGTCGGCCAGCTAACGGTCGCCGGAATCACCTGGGGGTCGATGTGCTCGGGGCATGTCGGTTATTGGGTGGACGAGGCGGTGGCCGGTCGCGGGGTGATGCCGACGGCTGTCGCGCTGGCCGTGGACCACTGTTTCCGTACGGTCGGACTGCACCGTATCGAGGTCTGCATTCGCCCCGAGAACGGGCCGAGCCGCCGGGTGGTGGAGAAACTCGGATTCCGTGAGGAGGGGCTCAGGCCCCGTTATCTCCACATCGACGGCGCCTGGCGCGACCACCTGGTCTTCGCGCTGACCGCCGAGGAAGTGCCGGACGGCCTGCTCAACCGCTGGCGGCGCAGACGGAACTCACACAACGCGGAAATTGAATAAACGTTCGAATTTAGTCGGTCGGGGATCGTGACGGGACGCAGAATTCACGGTTCCAGTGGTCTGCTGATCGCATCGATCACAAAAAAAGTTCGAAATATCAGCCAGATCGTGCGACACACCGGCCCAATTGGCGGATGGCCTCACGCCAACCCCTCTACCGTGTGAGGCGTGAGCAGCAGCGGCCTCATCTACGCAGTCATCGTCGGGGCCTGGGCCGCCTACTTGGTGCCGATGTGGCTCCGTAGGCAGGACGAGCTGAACGAAGCCCGTCCGACGGAACGCTTCAGCACCGCCATCCGGTTGCTCTCCGGACGGGCGGCCATGGAGCGCCGGTACGCCAAGGACCTGCGGGCGCGCTCCACCGACGAGGAGGAGCCCGGCCCCGCCGACCCGGACGACGTCACCGACTCGGTGGACGTCCGGGCCTTCGCCATGCCCCCGACCCGCCCCAAGGCGCCGGTACCGGCCCCCGAGCGCGCCCGCACCGCGGAACGTGCCCCGGACGCGGCCCAACCGTCCCCGCCCTCCCCGCCTTCTCCGTCGTCCCCGCGCCCGCAGCGCATCCCGCCCGCCCGGCGCGCGCCCGGCGCGGAGGCGGCTGCGGCACGCGCCCGGCGCTCGAAGGTGCTCGCGCGCCGTAGACGTACGACGGTGATGCTCTTCCTCGCCTTCACGCTCGGCGCGATCGTCGCGGCGGTCGGCGGGCTCGCGTTCCTGTGGGCGCCCGGGGTGCCCGCCGTGCTGCTCAGCGGATACATCGCGTACCTGCGCTCGCAGGAGCGGCGGCGCTTCACGTACCAGATGGACCGCCGTCGCGCGGAGGCCGCGGCCCAGCATCTGCGGGAGCGCGCCCGCGCCCCGCGCCGCCCCTCCGGCACGGCCGTCGACGCCGACGAGCCCGAGGAGGAGGGACCGGAGCCGGAGGCCGACCCGGGGCTGACCGCCCTCGCCGCGGACCGGCGCGCGCTGGTCGAGCAGACCGACCACGCCGAGTGGGTCGACCAACAGCGTGAGCGCCAGCAGGGCCCCGGGCAGGGCGACAGTTGGGACCCGGTGCCGGTGCCGCTCCCGACGTACGTCACGGCCCCCGTCGCCCCGCGCGCGACGCCCGGCGTGGACCTCTCCGCCCCCGATACCTGGAGCTCGGCCCGCTCGGGCCCGGCAGCCCAGGAGCAGCGGACGGCGCCGGAGCCCCCTGCGGCTCCGGAACCAGCCCCGGAGGTCCCCGCCCCCGCCCGCGGCGACGCCCGCCGCCGTGCCGCCTCAGCCCGCCGCTCCCGCGAGCGCGGCGGCCGCACCCCGCTCTTCGACCAGTACGAGGACGGCGACCGCCCCCGCGCGGCCAACGAGTAGCGCCCTTCCGCCCTGCCCGGGGAACGGATTTCCAAGCACCCTGATCGGGATGCTAAGGTTTCACTCGTTGCAAGGGCCTGTGGCGCAGTCCGGTAGCGCACCTCGTTCGCATCGAGGGGGTCTGGGGTTCAAATCCCCACAGGTCCACGCAGCTCAGAGCCCCGGTTGGTGATCCAACCGGGGCTCTGACACGTTGTACGGCAGCCGTTTGTGGCGAGCCTCTTGGATCATTCCGGCGTCTGCCAGTTGGCGGCGCGGCCAAGCAGCTGCTGGCGGCTCAGATCGCTGATGCCCCGGCTCAGGCGGCCTCGTGCTGCGGGAGGCGGGTGCTGATGGCGTCGTCGAGTTCGGTCATCGTGCGGTGGAACGCTGCTTCCAGGTCCACGTCGTAGCGGTGGGCCAGGATCAGGATCGACCAGAGGCAGTCCGCGAGTTCGTGTTCCAGGGCCGTTCGGCCACCCGGTGCCTCTCGGGCGTCCTCCTCGGCCATTACCGGTTTGGCCAGGTCGCCGACGTCGTCCGCGGAGCCGAGCGTGAACTCCTCCCGGCCTCCGGACCTGGCCGCGTTCGTGGCGGCTCAGGGTGTGTGTGGGCTCACAACGCCTTCGCGTAGCAGCGGCTGTCCTTGTGGAAGCGGTAGTAGCCGAACTTCGTGCAGGGGGTGTAGCCGCTGGAGGTGTAGAGGGCTATGGCCTCTGGTTGTTGGGTGCCTGTTTCCAGGACCATGCGGGTGCGGCCCGCCGCGCGGGCGTCTTCCTCCAGGGCGGCCAGGATGCGGCGGGCGAGGCCCAGGCCGCGGGCCTCGCGGATGACGAACATGCGCTTCAGCTCGGCGTCGCCGTCCTCGTTGCCCTCATCGTTCTTGTCCTGGCTGCGCCAGCCGCCGGTCGCCACCGGGCGGTCCCGGTCGTCGTAGGCGATGAGGTAGACGCCGTTCGGGGGCCGGAAGTCGGCCGGGTCGAGCGGGGTGGCGTCGCCGCCGTCGCCGTAGCGCTCGTGGTACTCGGCCTGGACCTCGTCGTTCAGCTTGACGGCGTCGGGGTGGTCGAAGGCGACCTGGCGTATATTCATGCGGCGTATCGTACAATCATGCGGATGGTGGGCAGGGGCTGCTCGAATCTGGACAATGTCCAAGGTAAGGGTATGGTGCCCCGGTGCTGACTGTGACCACCGTGAATGTGAACGGGCTGCGGGCCGCCTCGAAGAAGGGGTTCGTGGAGTGGCTTCGTGACACCTCCGCCGATGTGCTGTGCCTCCAGGAGGTGCGCGCCGAGCCCCAGCAGTTGCCCGAAGAGGTGCGGGCGCCCGACGGGTGGCATGTCGTGCACGCGCCCGCCGCCGCCAAGGGGCGGGCTGGCGTTTCGTTGTACACGCGGCGGGAGCCCGATCGGGTGCAGGTGGGGTTCGGGTCGGCCGAGTTCGATGGCAGTGGGCGGTACGTGGAGGTGGAGCTGCCGGGGGTGGTGGTCGCGTCGCTCTATCTGCCGTCGGGGGAGGTCGGGACCGCGCGGCAGGAGGAGAAGGTGCGGTTCATGGGGGAGTTCCTTCCCTATCTGAAAGAGCTGCGGGAGCGGGCCGCCGCCGGGGGGCGGGACGTGCTCGTCTGTGGGGACTGGAACATCGCTCACCAGCGCGCCGATCTGAAGAACTGGCGGGGGAACGCCAAGAGTTCGGGGTTCCTGCCCGAGGAGCGTGAGTGGTTGTCGCGCGTGCTCGACGCGGGGGACGGCGGGTACGTCGACGTGATGCGGGCGCTGCATCCTGACGTCGAAGGGCCTTACTCCTGGTGGTCCTATCGCGGGCGGGCCTTCGACAACGACACCGGGTGGCGGATCGACTATCACTTCGCCACGGCCGGGCTTGCCGCGCGGGCCGTGAAGGGGGTCGTCGAGCGGGCCGCCCGGCATGAGGAGCGGTGGTCCGATCACGCGCCCGTGACCGTGGTGTACGAGTCGCGGTAGTCAGCGTTGCAGTCTTCTGTCCAACGCCAGTGACAGTTCCGCCTCCACCACGCTGCGCGCCAGCGGGCGCAGGCGTTGCAGGTCCTTCTCCGTGCCGTGGCGCAGGACCATCTCGGCGAACAGGTCCGCCAGCGCGTCCGCGTGTTCCCGTACCCGGGCGCCCGCCCGCAGCACCTCCGCGAGCGGGATGCCCTCGCGGACCAGCGCCGAGGAGACGTCCAGCAGCCGTCGGCTGATGTGCACGATCTCGTCGCCGTCCGTGCCCACGTACCCGAGGTCCATCGCGGCGGCCAGGTTCTCCGGCGTGACCTCGCCCTCGAAGCGGGCGGCGAGTTCCTCGGGGGTGAGGCGGACCGGCGTCTCCTCGGTGGGTTCGCCGTAGTAGCCCAGCAGGTCACCGACCTCGCGGCCATGGTCGAAGGCGTCGGCCAGCTCCGCGATGCCGTTCAGGGTGTGGCCGCGGTCGAGGAGCGCGGCGATGGTGCGCAGGCGGGCCAGGTGGTGGTCGTCGTACCAGGCGATGCGGCCCTCGCGGCGCGGTGGCGGGAGCAGTTTGCGTTCCCGGTAGAAGCGGAGGGTGCGGACGGTGATGCCAGCGAGGCTGGCCAGTTCCTCCATGCGGTACTCACGCTTCTCTGTCACGCCCCGACTCTAAATCGTACCGCCGGTAACTTTCCTTCGCCTGACCCCTACCCATCGGTAGTCACCTCCTCTACGCTCCCATTGCGCCAGTGTTCACTGGCGGAATCGGCTGACGACAGCAGTCGGGTTCAGCATGTTCGGACGAGTGTGGAGGCATCGGATGGCCGAGCACGAGCACGTAAGGGTGGCCGTCGTCGGGTCCGGGTTCGGCGGACTCGGGGCCGCCGTACGGCTGCGCAGGGAGGGAATCACCGACTTCGTCGTCCTGGAACGGGCCGACAGCGTCGGCGGCACCTGGCGGGACAACAGCTACCCGGGGTGCGCCTGCGACGTGCCCTCCCACCTCTACTCCTTCTCCTTCGCGCCCAACCCCGACTGGCCGCGCACCTTCTCCGGGCAGCGGCACATCCGCGCCTACCTGGAGCACGTCACCGACACCTTCCGGCTCCGTCCCCACCTCCGCTTCAACTCCGAGGTGAAGAAGATGACCTGGGATGCCGAGCGGTTGCGGTGGGTCATCCAGACCTCCTCGGGGACGCTTACCGCCGACGTCGTCGTGTCCGCGACCGGGCCGCTGTCCGATCCCAAGGTGCCGGACATCCCCGGGCTCGACTCCTTCCCCGGCAAGGTCTTCCACTCCGCCCGCTGGGACCACGACTACGACCTGCGCGGCAAGCGCGTCGCCATGGTCGGCACCGGCGCCTCCGCCATCCAGATCGTGCCGTCCATCCAGCCCCGGGTCGGTCGACTCACCCTCTTCCAGCGGACCCCGCCGTGGGTGATGCCCCGGGTGGACCGGTCGATCAGCGGGCTTGAGCGCGCCCTGCACCGGAACCTGCCCTTCACCACCCAGCTCCGGCGCGGACTGCTGTGGGGCATCCGGGAGTTGCAGGTGGGGGCCTTCACCAAGCACCCGGGCCAGCTCGGCTTCGTCGAGCAGCTCGCCAAGCGGAACATGGCCCGCGCCATCAAGGACCCCGCGCTGCGCGCCAAGCTCACCCCGGACTACCGCATCGGCTGCAAGCGCATCCTGCTCTCCAACGACTACTATCCGGCGCTCGCCCAGCCCAACGTCGACGTCGTCGCCAGTGGGCTGACCGAGGTGCGGGGCTCCACCCTCGTCGCCGCCGACGGGACCGAGACCGAGGCGGACGCCATCATCTTCGGGACCGGGTTCCACGTCACCGACATGCCCATCGCCGAGCGGGTCGTGGGGGCCGACGGGCGCACCCTCGCCGAGACCTGGAAGGGCGGCATGGAGGCGCTGCGCGGCGCCTCGGCGGCCGGGTTCCCCAACTGGATGACGCTCATCGGGCCCAACACCGGGCTCGGGAACTCCTCGATGATCCTGATGATCGAGTCCCAGTTGAACTACCTCGCCGACTACCTGCGCCAGTTGGACGTGCTCGGCGGGCGCGTCGCCCTCGACGCCCGCGCCGACGCCGTCACCGCCTGGAACCACCGGGTGCAGGAGCGGATGAAGCGCACGGTGTGGAACACCGGCGGCTGCACCAGCTGGTACCTGGACGCCAGCGGGCGCAACACCACCATCTGGCCGGGTACGACGGCCGAGTTCCGGCGCGCGACCCGGCGGGTGGACCTCGCGGAGTACGAGGTGCTGCGGCCCGCCGTCGCCGAGGCCCAGGACACCGACATAGCCGAGGCCGCCGTATGAGCCGGCTGACGCACGCCACCAGCGGCCCCTACGCCCCGCCCGCCCCCGCCCGCGAACTCACCGCCGTCTCCGCCGACGGCGCCCGGCTGCACGTCGAGGTGCACGGGCCCGAGAAGGCGCCCACCGTCGTCCTCTCGCACGGCTGGACCTGCTCCACCGCCTTCTGGGCCGCGCAGATCCGCGACCTGGCCGCCGACCACCGCGTCATCGCCTACGACCAGCGCGGCCACGGACGCAGCCCGGCCAGCCCTACGTGCAGTCCCGAGGCGCTCGCCGACGACCTGGAAGCCGTACTCGACGCCGCCCTCGCCCCCGGCGAACGCGCGGTGGTCGTCGGGCACTCCATGGGCGCCATGACCGTGGTGGCCGCGGCGGAGCGCCCGGCGCTGCGGGAGCGGGCCGCCGCCGTCCTGCTGTGCAGCACCGGCGTCTCCCGGCTGGTCGCGGAGTCGACGGTGATACCGATGCGACCCGGCCGGGTGCGCACCTGGCTCACCCGCAAGGTGCTGGGCTCCCGCGCCCCGCTCGGCCCGGTCACACCGCTCGCCCGCCGCATCCTCAGGTACGGCACGATGGGCGCCGGTTCGAGCCCCGCCGCGGTGGACGCCTGCGCCCGGATCGTGCACGCCTGCCCGCGCCGGGTGCGGTACGCCTGGTCGCAGGTGCTGGACCTGCTCGACCTCGACCACGGCGTACGGCAGCTCACCGCGCCGACCGCGGTGCTGGTCGGCACGCACGACCGGCTCACCCCGCCGGTGCACGCGCGGGCGCTGGTCGCCGCGCTGCCGCACTGCGTGGGGCTGACCGTGGCGCCCGGCCTCGGCCATATGACGCCGATGGAGGCGCCCGAACTGGTCACCGGGAAGATACGGGAACTCGTCACCACGTACGTGAAGGTCAAGGAGGGCGCATGACCAGGGTGAGCCTGGAGGGGCAGGTCGCGGTCGTCACCGGAGCCGCGCGCGGCGTCGGGGAGCTGCTGGCCCGCAAGCTGTCGGCGCGCGGCGCGAGCGTGGCGCTGGTCGGCCTGGAGCCGGACGAGCTGAAGCGGGTCTCCGAGCGGCTGCACGGCGACAGCGACTGCTGGCACGCCGACGTCACCGACCACGAGGCCATGGCGGAGGTCGCCCGCGAGGTCAAGGAACGGTTCGGCAAGGTCGACATCGTGGTCGCCAACGCGGGCGTCGCCACCGGGGGACCGTTCAGCGAGTCCGACCCGGTGGCCTGGCGGCGGGTCATCGAGGTGAACCTCATCGGGTCCGCCGTCACCGCCCGCGCCTTCCTGCCGCTGCTCGCCGCGAGCCGGGGGTACCTCCTCCAGATCGCGTCCCTCGCCGCGATCACCCCGGCGCCGATGATGACGGCGTACTGCGCCTCCAAGTCCGGTGTGGAGGCGTACGCGCACAGCCTGCGCGCCGAGGTCGGCTACAAGGGCGTGCGGGTCGGGGTGGCGTACCTGTCGTGGACGGACACCGACATGGTGCGCGGCGCCGACCAGACGGACGTGATGCGGGAGTTGCGGCAGCGGCTGCCGTGGCCGTCGAACAAGACCTATCCGCTGGGTCCGGCGGTGGACCGGATCGTCGCCGGGATCGAGCGTCGGTCCAGCCATGTGTACGGGCAGTGGTGGCTGCGCGGGATGCAGGGCGTGCGCGGCTACCTGCCCGCGCTGATCGGGACGGTCGGGCAGCGGGAGGTGAGGCGGTTCGCGGACCGGCTCGACGGGCTGCGCACCGGGCTGGTCGGCGCGGGCGGCGCCGCCGACGAACAGGCCAGGGCTACGCAGCGTAAGTGATCGACATGCGGGGCGTCACCGCCCATGTGAATCTGGGTCGGGGCCCACGAGGCCCACTTCCCCCACTCACCACAGGAGTGAACCCACATGGGTATGAAGGACAAGTTCCAGGACCAGGCCGAGCAGTGGCAGCAGCAGGCCAAGGACAAGATGCAGGAGACCCGCGAGCGGTCCCAGCAGCAGCGCGGCCGTCAGCAGGGCGAGCAGCCGGAGCACATGCCTCCCGGCGGCGAGCGCTCGCGCCAGGACCGGGAGCGTGACGACGAGGAGCGCTTCGACCAGGACTACGACGTCTGACGCGAGGCGATGCGCTGAGTAGAAGGGGTGCTCCCGGACGGGGGGCACCCCTTCTCTCGTGCCCGGCACTTAGGTGCGCGGTGGCAGCTTCGGGCGGGACCTGTCCGGTACGGCGCCGTAGTCCGGCGGCACCGACGCGGGGTGCTCCGCCAGCAGGTCGAGGGCGAGGCGTACGGCGTCGTCGAGCTGGGCGTAGCGGCCCTCGGCCCAGTCGAGCGGGGTGCGCAGGGCCTCCAGGTCGGGGGTGACGCCCTCGTTCTCCACGGACCAGCCGTAGGCGTCGAACCAGGCCGCGTTCATCGGCACCGTGATCACCGTGCCGTCGCCGAGCCGGTGCCGTCCGGTCATGCCGACGACGCCGCCCCAGGTGCGCTGCCCGACCACCGGGCCCAGCCTCAGCAGCTTGAACGCGGCGGTGATCATGTCGCCGTCGGAGGAGGTCGCCTCGTCCGCGAGCGCCACGACCGGGCCGCGCGGGGCGTTGGAGGTGTACGACACCGGCTGGGCGTTGCGGGTGAGGTCCCAGCCGAGGATCGTGCGGGTGAGCTTCTCCACGACGAGTTCGCTGATGTGGCCGCCCGCGTTGCCGCGCACGTCGACGATGAGCGCGGGCCGGGACACCTCCATGCGCAGGTCGCGGTTGAACTGCGCCCAGCCGGAGCCGCCCATGTCGGGGATGTGCAGATAGCCGCACTTGCCGCCGCTCAGCTCCCGGACCACCTCGCGGCGTTTGGCCACCCAGTCCTGGTAGCGCAGGGGGCGTTCGTCGGCGAGCGGGACGACGGCGACCCGGCGGGAGCGGCCCGCGGTGCCCTCGGCCGGGGTGAAGGTCAGCTCCACCGTCGTACCGCCCGCACCCGCGAGCAGCGGGTACGGTCCCGCCACCGGGTCCACCGGCCGTCCGTCGACATGGGTGAGGACGGCGCCCTCGCGGATGCCGGAACCGGCGAGCGGGGAGCGGGCCTTGGAGTCGGAGGAGTCGCCGGGCAGGATGCGCCGGACCGTCCACTGGCCGTCCCGGCGGGTGAAGTTGGCGCCGAGGAGGCCCTGCCAGCGCTGGTAGTGCGGCGGGCCCTCGTTGCGGCGGGCGGGGGTGACGTAGGCGTGCGAGGTGCCCAGCTCGCCCAGCACCTCGCGGAGCAGGTCGGCGAACTCGTCGGGGGAGGCGACCCGGTCGACCAGCGGCCGGTACTGCGCCAGCACCGCGTCCCAGTCGATGCCGCACATCCCCGGGTCCCAGAAGTAGGCGCGGATGAGCCGACCGGCCTCCTCGTACGCCTGCCGCCACTCGGCGCCCGGGTCGACCTCGTGCAGGATGCGGCGGGCGTCGATCCACACGGTGCTGTCGCTGTCGCCGGTCTCGGTGGCGGGGACGGCGCGCAGGTCACCCTCGTCGACGACGACCAGCCGGGAGCCGTCACCGCTGACGGCGAACCAGTCGAGGTGGCCGACGAGTTCGGTCCGCTTGGCCTTGGTGATGCCGAAGTGTTCGAGGGTGGGGCGGCCGGTGGTGTCGTCGGGGTTGGCGAAGGTCTCGCCGAGCGCGCCGGAGATCGGCCAGCGCAGCCAGACCAGGCCGCCGCCCGCGACCGGGTGCAGCGCCGAGTACTTGGAGGCGGTGACGGGGAAGGGCGTGACCCGGCACTCCAGGCCCTCCGTCTCGACGGTGACCGCGCCCGCCTCGCCCCCGCCCGCCTCGTCGGCCACCGGGTCCAGGCCACCGGCCGCCGGGCGCCCGTCGGGGCTGAGGGCGAACGGGGACGGGGTCGCCGACGACAGCGGCACCAGGTAGGGGCGGCAGCCCAGCGGGAAGGACAGGTCGCCGGTGTGGACGTCGTACACCGGGTCGAAGCCGCGCCAGGAGAGGAAGGCGAGGTAGCGGCCGTCGGAGGTGAAGACGGGGTTCTCGTCCTCGAAGCGGCCGTCGGTGACGTCCACGACGAACCGGTCCTTGATGCGGGCCATCCTGATCTGCCGCAGGGTGCGCCCGATCCCGGGGTGCGACCAGGTCAGCCACGCCCCGTCCGGCGAGAACGCCAGGTCGCGGACCGGGCCGTTGTCCGACCTGACCAGCTCGGTGACCTCGCCGCCTCCGTCCTCGGTGGCGTCGAGCAGCAGCAGCCGTCCGTCGTGCGCGGCGAGGGCGAGGCGCTCGCCGCGCGGGTCGGAGACCAGCTCCAGGACCCGGCCCAGCTCGCCCCCCGCCAGCCGCCGGGGCTCACGGTCGCCGGTGGCGCGCGGCAGGTAGGCGATCTCGACGGCGTCCTCGCCCTCCGCGTCCGTCACGTACGCCACCTGGCCGCCCGAGCCGAGCATCACCGGCAGCCGGACCCGTACGCCGGGGGTGTCGGTGATGGTGCGGGCGGGGCCGTCGCGGTGGGTGAGCCAGTACAGGCTGCCGCGTACGACGACGGCGCTGGCGCGGCCCGTCTCGTCCACGGAGACGCCGTCGACGTGCTGGGAGGCGGGCACCTGGTAGCGGCGCCGCCCGGCGCGCGGCCCGCTGAGCCGGACGTCCAGGCGGCGCGGCTGCGAACCGGCGGCCAGGTCGTCGACGATCCACAGGTCACCGGCGCACTGGTAGACGACCCGGGTGCCGTCGCTGGCGGCGTGCCGGGCGTAGAAGGCGTCGTGGTCGGTGTGGCGGCGCAGGTCGGAGCCGTCGTGGGCGCAGGAGTAGAGGTTGCCGACGCCCTCGTGGTCGGAGAGGAAGGCGACCCGGCCGCCGACCAGCATGGGGCAGGCCAGATGGCCGCCGATGCCGTCGAGGAGCCGTTCGCCGTGCAGCCAGAGGCGGCCGGTGGCGCCGCCCCGGTAGCGCTTCCAGGCCGAGGGTTCGTGCGGTGGGGTGCCGGTGAGCAGCAGGGTCCTGCGCTCGGCGTCGAGGTCGGCCACCTGGATGTCGGTGACGGGGCCCCAGGGGAGTTTGCGGCCGGGGTCGCCGTCGGGGGTGAGCTTGTAGGCCCAGGTGAAGTGGGAGAACGGTTCGCCGTGCGAGGCGACGGCGAGGATCTCGCCGTCCGGGGTCCAGCCGCGCACCTGGGTGTCGGGGCTGCCCCAGTAGGTCAGCCGACGGCTCTCACCGCCGTCCACCGGGACGAGCTGGATCTCCGGCACCCAGCTCCGCCAGCTCGTGTAGGCGATGTGGCGGCCGTCGGGGGAGAAGCGGGGGTCGCCGGTCTTGGCGCGGTCAACGGTGAGCCGCCAGGCGCGGCCCGCCCCGTCGAGGGAGGTCAGCCAGAGGTCGTCCTCGGCGACGAAGCAGAGCAGGTCACCGCTGACGTGGGGCAGGCGCAGATAGCTCACCCTCCCCATGCTTTTCCGGGGGCGGGGGCGGGGCAACTCGTGGTCGGGGCGCCGACGTGACCCAGGCCACGTACGAAACGGTTTCGTTTCCCTCGCGATCCGGGTTACAGTCGACGTGTACGAAACCGTGTCGTTCACTCAGGTGGCGCGGCACGGCCCGGGTTCCGGAGTGAGGAAGGTGAAGTGAGATGACCGAGGTCGCGACCGCGCGCCGCAGTCGGCTCACGCCCGAGCGTGAGGCCGAGCTGTACAAGGCCGTGCTCGACCTGCTCCGCGAGGTCGGCTACGACGCCCTGACCATGGACGCCGTGGCCACCCGCACCCGGTCCAGCAAGGCCACGCTCTACCGCCAGTGGGGCGGCAAGGCCGAGCTGGTGGCGAAGGCGATCCGGTGCATGAAGCCGGGCGGCCTCGCCGACCACGACACCGGGTCCCTGCGGGGCGACTTCCTCGCCCTGGCGACCCGGGAGGACGACTGCCAGCTTGAGCAGAACGCCGCGCTGATGCGCGGTCTCGCCATGGCGGTGCACGGGAACCCCGACCTGCTGCGGGCCTTCAAGGAGTTCGTGATCGAGCCCGAACTGGCGGAGTTCCAGCGGGTGCTGCGGCGCGCCGTCGACCGGGGTGAGGTCCGTGCGGACAACCCCGCGCTCGGCTACGTCGTGCACATGATGCTCGGAGCCTTCGCGACACGGACGCTGATCGACGAACTGCCACCGACCCAGGCGTTCCTCACCTCGTACATCGACGCCGTGATCCTCCCCGCTCTCGGCGTCCCGACCACCTGAGCACCACCCCTTCCGTTACCACCTGACGCGAACCGCTCACGTCGTCGGGCCGATCAGCCGCGCTCCCCACCGCGCTGGTCACCCCTGCCCCGAAACATCCCACGACCTGACCGGGAGTACGCCCTCGTGGCCACGTTCCTCTACAAACTCGGCCGGCTCGCCTTCCGGCGACGGCATTTCGTCGCCCTGATCTGGGTGGCGCTGCTGACGCTCGCGGGCGTCGGCGCGGCGAGCGCCCCCACCCCCGGGTCCACCTCCTTCTCCATCCCGGGCACCGAGGCCCAGAGGGCCTTCGACCTGCTGGAGGAGCGGTTCCCCGGGATGAGCGCCGACGGCGCCACCGCCCGCGTCGTCTTCAAGGCGCCCGCGGGCGAGAAGATGACCGACGCGGAGCACGAGGCCACCGTCAAGGACACGGTCAAGGAGCTGTCCGGCGGCTCCGAGGTCGTCTCCGTCGCCGACCCGTTCAAGGCGGACGCCGTCAGCGAGGACGGCACGATCGCCTACGCGCAGGTGCGGTACGAGGTCTCCGGCATGGAGCTGAAGGAGTCCACCAAGGACGCCCTGGAGCAGGCCGCCGAGGACGCCCGGGAGAGCGGGCTGACCGTCGAGATAGGCGGTGACGCCCTGCAGGCCGTGCCGGAGACCGGCACCGGCGAGATCATCGGCATCGCGGTCGCCGCGGTCGTCCTCGTCATCACCTTCGGCTCGCTGCTCGCGGCCGGGCTGCCGCTGCTCACCGCGATCATCGGCGTCGGCATCGGCGTCGCCTCGATCACCGCGCTGGCCAGCACCCTCGACCTGGGCTCCACCACCTCCACGCTGGCCACGATGATCGGCCTCGCGGTCGGCATCGACTACGCGCTGTTCATCGTCTCACGGTACCGGGCCGAACTCGCCGAGGGCCGGGAGCGGGAGGAGGCCGCCGGACGGGCCGTCGGCACCGCGGGCTCCGCGGTGGTCTTCGCGGGCCTCACCGTGGTGATCGCGCTGGTCGGCCTCTCCGTCGTCAACATCCCGATGCTGACGAAGATGGGCGTCGCCGCCGCGGGCACCGTCGCCATCGCCGTACTGATCGCCCTCACCATGATCCCCGCGCTGCTCGGCTTCGCGGGCCGCAAGGTCCGTCCCGCCGGGGAGAAGAGCAAGCTGCTGGGCGGCGGGCGCACCCCGAAGCGGCCGGGCCGCGCCAACATGGGCACCCGCTGGGCCAGCTTCGTCGTACGGCGCCCGGTCGCCGTCCTGCTGCTCGGCGTGCTCGGCCTGGGCGCCGCGGCCGTCCCGGTGTCGTCCCTGGAACTGGGGCTGGGTGACGACGGCTCCCAGCCGACGTCCACCACCCAGCGCCGCGCCTACGACCTGCTCTCCGAAGGGTTCGGTCCCGGGTTCAACGGTCCGCTGATGGTCGTCGTCGACGCCGACGGCAGCGACGACGCGCAGGGCGTCTTCGACGACGTGGCCAAGCAGGTCGGCGACCTCGACGGGGTCGTGACGGCGATGCCGCCCGCGCCCAACGAGGCGGGCGACACCGCGACGATCACCGTGATCCCCGACTCCAAGCCGTCGTCGGTCACCACCGAGGACCTGGTGCACGCCATCCGCGACACCGGGACCGACGTCAGGGCCGACACCGGCGCGGAGGTGCTGGTCACCGGCGCGACGGCGATGAACATCGACGTCTCCGAGAAGCTGAACGACGCGCTGGTGCCGTATCTGATCCTGGTCGTCGGCCTGGCGTTCCTGCTGCTGATCGTGGTCTTCCGGTCGATCCTCGTCCCGCTGAAGGCGGCGCTCGGCTTCCTCCTCAGCGTCATGGCGGCGCTGGGCGCGGTGGTCGCGGTCTTCCAGTGGGGCTGGCTGTCCGGCCTGATGGGCGTGGAGGAGACCGGCCCGGTCATGTCGATGATGCCGATCTTCATGATCGGCGTGGTCTTCGGCCTGGCCATGGACTACGAGGTGTTCCTCGTGACCCGGATGCGGGAGGCGTACGTCCACGGGGAGAAGCCCACGCAGGCGGTGGTGACCGGCTTCAAGCACGGCGCCCGGGTCGTGACAGCCGCCGCGGTCATCATGATCGCCGTGTTCTCCGGCTTCATCGGCTCCAGCGAGTCCATGGTCAAGATGATCGGCTTCGGGCTGGCGATCGCGGTCTTCTTCGACGCGTTCATCGTCCGCATGGCGATCGTCCCGGCCGTCCTCGCGCTGCTCGGCCGCCGCGCCTGGTGGCTGCCGAAGTGGCTGGACCGTGTCCTGCCCAACGTGGACGTCGAGGGCGAGGGCCTGCGCGCCCACGCCGCCGCGGAGGCCGACCGCGACGACGACAAGGAGCTGGTACGCGCCTGACGTACCGCTTCTGAGCGAGACCAGCCGGTGAGGGTTCCGTGGGGACGGGGCGCCCTCACCGGCTTCCTCCATGCCGGGCGCCCGACCCGTCCCGGCGGGATCCCGGGATCGTGCCGTCCCCGCAGGTCAGCGGGGTGGGTGTCCCGACCTGAGGGAAGCGGGCGGGAGCCGATTGCGGGGGGCCTGGCGGGCCGCGCAGACTCGGCGCAGCGGATCGGACGTCACTCAAAGTGAGTGATCGGTGTCTCTGTGTGCCAGGGGTCGTCCGGCCCGATGGCCTCCGCTCCGCCTCCTCTCTCGCATCGAAGGGACCTCGTCATGACTCGTGTACGCACCGCCCTGCTCGCCCTGGTCGCCGCCTCCGTCTCCGCGCTCGGGGTGGCCGCGGCCACGCCCGTCGCCGCCGCCCCCGTCACCTCCGTCCAGGCGGCCCCCGTTCAGGAGCGGGGCGCGGCGGGGCTCGACGTCTACCGGGGCCGGTACCTCGGCTGGGCCGACTGCGACAAAGCGGGCCGCCAGGGCGTCGAGCGCGGCCACTGGGATCAGTACCAGTGCGCCGAGGGCCGCCTGTTCTGGCACCTGTGGACCAACCGCTGACCGTACGGACCGCGGCGGCACCCGCGTCCGCGATAAGCGGTCGCGGGTGCCGGGCGGGCGCCGCTAGCGTGCCCGGCATGACGAATGGAATCAGTCCCCGTTTCGCCGCGGCGCTCGACGAGTTGGGGCTCGGGGAGGTGGGCGCGCGCGTCCGGAGCTTCCCGGAGGCGACGCGCACCGCGGCCGAGGCCGCCGCCGCGATCGGCTGCGAGCTGAGTCAGATCTGCAAGTCACTGATCTTCGCCGCCGACGGGGTGCCCGTCCTGGTGCTCATGGACGGCGCCTCCCGGGTGGACGTGGAGCGGGTCCGGGCCGAACTGGGCGTCGAGCGGGTGACACGCGCCCAGGCCGACGTCGTGCGCGAGTCCACCGGCTACGCCATCGGCGGCGTCCCGCCCTTCGGCCACCGCACCCGCACCCGCGTCCTCGCCGACTGCTCCCTGCTCGCCCACGACGTGGTCTGGGCGGCGGCGGGCACCCCGTACGCGGTGTTCCCGATGGAACCCAAGGAGCTGATCGCGCACGCGGGCGGCACCCTGGTGGACGTGCGGGAGCAGTAGCCGTACCGCGTAGGTGCGTCCCCCCGGTGCGAGGGGCACCCTGGAAGCAGGTATTCCGGAGGTGACCGTCATGACGATGCACACCACAGTGGGATGGCACGTGGAGCTGGAGTTCCAGGAGGACGACCAGCACACGCGGGCGGCGGCGCTGGTGCGGCTGCCGGACGGGTCCGAGGTACGGGCCCACGGTGGTGCCTCCAGGCACCAGACGGACGCGAATCAGCCCCGGGTCGGCGAGGAGATCGCCGGGGCCCGCGCCCTCAACGAACTCGCGATGCGGCTCCTCACCAAGGCGCACGACGAGATCGACGCGGCATCCGGGCGTACGTCGCACCCGATTCACGTATAGGCGTAACAGCGGGCGAAATGAGCGGCACGGTCCGACGGATGGGTTAATTCCGGCGGCCGTGCCGACTCTTTTGACTGACACCGGTACCGAGTGGGGCATGGCTTATCGAGTTCGGGCCGCCCGGATGTCCATGATCGTTTCCTTCCCGTGTTCATTCCCGCCGTATTCCGGAAGGTGCGTGCCGTATGGGACATCAGGTGTCCGAGGTGGAATTGCCGCCGATTTTCTGTCCGCTGGAAACCGCCCTGCACCCGCGCGTCCGGAGCGTCGAGCGGCGGGCCGAGGAGTGGATCCACGGCATCGGCATGTGCGGCAGCGAGCGGGAGGCGGCGTGGGTCGTCGCCACGCACAGCGCCCACTTCATGGCCTGGTTCGCGCCGCACGCCGAGGACGACGACCGGCTGCTCGCGACGGCCCTGTGGGTCTACTGGGGCTTCGGCTTCGACGACGCCCGCTGCGACACCGGCCCGCTCAGCGGCCGTCCCGCCCAGTTCAACGCGCTCGCCTGCCGGGTGCAGCGCGCCTACGACGCGCCGTCGGCGGTCAGCGACGACCCGTACGTCATCGCCAACCAGGACATCGCCCGGCGGTTCCGGTCCTTCGCCGGGCCCACCCAGGTCGACCGGTTCGGGCACGCCCAGCGGGCGTGGCTGGCGGGGGTCGCCTGGCAGATCGGCAACCAGTCGGCCGGGGTCATGCCCGGCCTCGACGACTACCTCGCCATGCGGCTGCTGTCCAGCGGCGGCGAGCCGACGTACGCCCTGCTGGAGCTGGCCAACGGCCTGGAAGTCCCCGACCGGGAGATGCACCGCCCGGCCGTGCGGGCGCTGACCGAGATGGCGATCATGGTCGCCGCCCTCGACAACGACCGGCACTCCCTGGTCAAGGAGCTGGCCCCCGGCCACGCCGACCAGAACATCCACACCGTGCTGATGGCCGAGCACTCCGTACCGCTCCAGGACGCCGTCCACCTGGCGACCGGCCTGCGCGACCGCGTCCTGCTGCGGTTCCTCGACCTGTACGACCAGGTCCGCCCCACCGCCAGCGCCGACCTGCGCTGCTATCTGCAGGGGCTGCGCTACGGGATGCGCGGCAACAACGAGTGGGGGCTGCGCGTCCCCCGCTACCTGAGCCGCGGGCACTGGCCCGACGTGATGGAGCTGAGCGAGCTGACCTACGCCGAGGAGCCGTCCGACACCCGGCCGGGACCGGTCGAGGGCGCGCCCGGCATCGCCTGGTGGTGGGACCGGGACCTCGGCTGACCCCGCGGTGCGTCGGCGGTCAGCGGGTGGGCGACGCCAGGTCCAGCGTCCACCAGGGGCCGCCCGCGCCCGCCGCCACTCCGACGCCCGCGTGGGTGTAGTGGCAGGTCAGCAGGATTTTGCGGTGGGCGGGACTGTCCAGCCAGGCGCCCACCGCCGCGTCGGCGCCGCGCTGTCCGGCGGTGAGGTTCTCGGCGCTGTGCCGGGGTCGGAACCCGGCGGCCCGCATCCGGTCGGCGGGACTGCTGCCGTCCGCGCCGGTGTGGGTGAGCCGCCCGCTCCGGGCCAGGTAGTCGCTGTGCGCCTGCGCGGCCCGGCGGAGCGCGGCGTGCGGGCGCACCGGGGCGCAACCGGCGCGCTCGCGGTGGTGGTTGACGGCGGTGAGGACACCGTCCGCGGTGGGCCGGGCCTTGGAAGGTGGGGACGGCCGGGACGGCGGGGGCGGCGGGCCCGGCTCGTCCGGCAGCGGCCACGGCGGGACCTCGTAGCGCGGGGGCGGGGGCGGAGGCGGAAACGGGTCGCCGACCGCCCCCGCCGGGGCCGGGAATAGGGCCCATGCAATCGCGGCGAGAACAACCCCTGCTCTTTTTCCTCCCGTCGTCTTTCCATTCTTTTCCCGCCCCTTCGGGTAATGCGGCATTTCCTGTTTTCCGTTCGTCGTGGTGAATGGCTAGGGTGGGGTTGCGTTTCCGTCGATAATTCCTTCCGGAGGTTCCCCATGTCCTCGCTGTTCCGCCGTTCCGCCGTGGTCGCCGTCGCCGCGGTCGCCCTGACCGCGGGCCTCGGCGCCACCGCCGCCAGCGCCCGCCCGGCGACCGCCCCGGTGGCCGTGAACCCGGGCCCCGACGGCGGCTTCCACGGCGGCGGTCACGACCGGCCGCTGCACTTCGGCCCGTTCGAGTTCCCGCGCCACGGGTCGGTCTCCGGCGGCTTCTCCTGGGGTATGCGCTGAGCCCGTGCCGCCGAGACGCTGAACTGAGGGCCGCCCCCGGGCGGCCCTCAGCGCTTCAGGGTGGCCGCGCTCGCCACCAGCACCAGCACCACACAGCCCAGGATCAGCAGCGCGTCCCGCACGAACAGCCCGGTCACGCCGGTGTGCGTGGCGGCCTCGCCCGCGGCCCGCACGGCGTACGTCATCGGCATCACCTTCGCCGCGCCCGACAGCACCCCGTGCATCTCCTCCCGGGGCACGAACAGCCCGCACACCAGGAACTGCGGCAGCACCCCGGCGGGCAGGAACTGCACCGCCTGGAACTCGTTGCGGGCGAAGGCGCTCACCAGCAGCCCCAGGGCGAGCCCCAGCAGCGCGCCCAGCATGGCGATGACCATCAGCAGATACGCGGGCCCCTTGATGTCCAGGCCCAGCGGGCCCACGGACAGCAGCGTCGACAGCACCGCCTGGAGCAGCGCGAGGAAGGCGAAGGCGACGCTGTAGCCGAGGACGATGTCCAGGCGCCGCACCGGCATCGTCAGCAGCCGCTCCGCGGTGCCGGTGGTGCGCTCCCGCAGCGTGGAGACGGACGCCACCAGGTACATCACGATCACCGGGAAGATCCCGAAGACCTGCGGCCCGACCCGTTCGAAGGTCGCCTCCGCGTCATGGAACATCAGCTTCAGCAGCACCATCAACATGCACGGGATGCCGAGCAGCAGCGCGGTGGAGCCCTTGTCGCGGGAGATCTGCTGGAGCACCCGGACCGCGGTCGCGCCGGTGATGGTGGGCGAGAACGGCAGCCGCGCCACGAGCCCGGCGGCGCCCACGGCGGGCTGTCCCGCGGCGCTCACGAGGGCACGTCCACGGCGAAGAACGACCGCTCCGCGGCGGGCGCGGCGGCCTGGTCGACCAGGCCCGGCAGACCGGGCAGCGGGTCGGGCGGCGCGGCCCGGCGCTGGGCGGCGCGCGCCTCGGCCGCCGTCGCCGTCTCCACCAGCCGCATGAACGCCTCTTCCACGTCGACGCACCCGGTGTGCCCGAGCAGGGTGTCCCGGTCGGCGCTGGCCAGCAGCCGCCCCGAGCGCATCAGCAGCAGCCGGTCGCAGCGGTCGGCCTCGTCCATGACGTGGCTGGACACCAGCAGCGTCGTGCCCTCGTCGGCCAGCCGCCCGAACACCGCCCACAGCTCCCGGCGCACCATCGGGTCGAGGCCCACCGTGGGCTCGTCCATCACCAGCAGGTCGGGCCGGTTCAGCAGCGCCACCGCCAGCGACACCCGCGAGTACTGCCCCCCGGAGAGCCGGGCGACCAGCTTGTCCGCGTACGACGCCAGGTCGACCTCCTTCACCACCCGCACCACGGCGTCCTCCCGCCGCCAGCCGCGCATCCCGAGGGCGGCGGCGAAGTAGCGCAGGTTCTCCAGCACCGTCAGGTCCGCGTACACGGACGGCGCCTGGGTGACGTAGCCCACGCGGGTGCGCAGCGGGGTGGCGCCCGCCGGGTGGCCCAGCACCTGGACGTGGCCGGAGGTGGGCTGCTGGACGCCGACGACCGAGCGCAGCAGCGTGGTCTTGCCGCAGCCGCTCGGTCCCAGCACCCCCACGATGCAGCCGCGCGGCACGACGAAGCTGAGGCCGCGCAGGACCTCGTTGCCGCCCCGCGCCACCGTCAGGCCGTAGGCGGCCACGGCCGGGAGGCCGTCAGGGGGTGCCGTGGCCCCGGGATCGCTCTGCCGCACTGTTCCACCGTGTTCCACCGTGTCGCCCCACTGCCCTACTGCCCTACTGCCCGACGAAGACCAAGCGGTCGGAGCCGCCGCTCAGGACTCCCGCCGGGTCATCGCCCAGGCGATCTCCTGGAGCTGCCGGTACGCCTCCGCGGTGGGCTGCGCGCACGACAGCGACCGCAGCGCGTCGGCGACCTGGTGGCGGGCCTCGTCCTCCGCGGCCTGCCGTCCGCCCGCCTCCTCCACCAGACGGCGGGCGAGTTCCACGTCCCGCTCGGTCAGCGGCTCCGGGGCGGCGTACAGGGCGCGCAGCCGCCGGGACGTCGCGCCGTCTCGCTCCAGGGCGGCCACCACCGGCAGGGACTTCTTGCGGGCGGCCAGGTCGGCGCCGACCGGCTTGCCGCTGCGGGCGGTGCGCCCCCAGATGCCGAGGACGTCGTCGGCGCACTGGAAGGCCACTCCGAGCCGCCGCCCGAACTCCCTGAGTCCCCGCACCTGTGCGTCGGCGGCCCCGGCGAGCACGCCGCCCAGCGCGCAGGCACAGCCCATCAGCGCGCCCGTCTTGCCCGCGGCCATGGTCAGGTACTGCGCCACCGTCACCTCGGACGCGTCCTCGAAGACGACGTCGCTGCTCTGGCCCGCGACGAGTTCCAGCAGCGCGTCGACGACCTCGCGGACGGCCGCCGTGCCGTGCTCCCCGGGCGCCTGCGCGGCCTCCCGCACCGCCGCGACCAGCAGGGCGTCGCCGGTGAGCACGGCGGCCGGGACGCCGAACACGGACCAGGCGGCGGGGCGGTGGCGGCGCAGCGCGTCGCCGTCGATGACGTCGTCGTGCAGCAGGGTGAAGTCGTGAACGAGTTCCACGGCCACCGCGCCGGGCACCGCGGCGTGCGCGGTGCCGCCGACCGCCACCGCGGACAGCAGGGTCAGCGCGGGCCGCACGGACTTGCCGGTGCCCCGGCCACTCTCGCTGGGGGTGCCGTCGGCCTCGCACCAGCCGCGGTGGTACTCCGCCACCCGCCGCTCGGCGGCCGGGAGCGCGGCCACCGCCGTCCGCAGGGCGGGCACCAGCAGTTCGTCGACCCAGTCAAGACGCGGGAACGCCCCGGTCGGGGCCGAGTCGGTGACCTGCTGCAACATGCGCTGCTCCTCACGACTGCAAACGGGCGACGCGGCGGCGAACGACCGCGCGCAGGGGCCCCGCCAGTCAACCGGTTCGCGTTCGGCGGCGCGAAGCCGCGGCACCGCCTGAGGGGCAATGACCGCCAAATGATCACCGGGGCGGCGCAGCCCTACTACCGTGCGTCCAGCCGACAATCGGAAGGCGGGCGGCGGCTGCCGCGTCGCGCCCGCGAACGTTACCCGAGGGCCGCGCGCACCGCCCGCACCAGCGCCTGCGCCCGCTGGTCCGCCGTCACGCTGGCGCGAAAGCCGTTGGTGACATAGCCGAAGGCGACACCCGCCTCCGGGTCGGCGAAGCCGAGGGCGCCGCCGCGGCCCGGGTGTCCGAAGGAGGCCGGGGACAGCAGCGGCGAGGCGGCGCCGTGCAGCATGTAGCCGAGGCCGAAGCGGGTGCCGACGACGAGCACCCGGTCCGGGCCCGCCGACTCCTCGCCCCGCGCCAGGGCCGCCGTCTCCGGCGTGAACAGCCGGGTGCCGCCGTCCACCTCCCCGATGAGGGCGGCGTAGAAGCGGGCGAGCCCGTCGGCGGTGGCGATGCCGCCCGAGGCGGCCAGGCCGGCGGCGCGGTAGCCGGGGTCGTTCTCGTCGGGCAGCGGCGTGATCGCGGCGAAGGCGCGGCTGGTGAGGGAGGCGGGGTCGGCGTAGGCGTCGGCGACGGCACGCTTGGGCCGGGTCCTCAGCGCGCCGGACGCGGCGGGCGGCTCGGTCGGCCCCACCCGGCCCGCGCGGGACGCCACCGCGGCGGGCAGCCCGAGCCACAGGTCGGCGCCGACCGGGGCGGCGATCTCGTCGGCGATCCAGGCACCGATCGGCCGCCCGGTGACCCGGCGCGCCAGCTCGCCGGTCAGCCAGCTGTACGTCTGGGCGTGGTAGCCGTGGTCCGTGCCCGGCTCCCACACCGGTGCCTGCGCGGCGACCGCCGCCGCGCCCAGGTCCGGGTCGGCGGCCTCGGCCGGGGTCAGCGGACGGTCCAGGACCGGCACCCCGGCGCGGTGCCCGAGCAGGTGCCGGACGAGCGTGCGCTCCTTGCCCGCCGCCTTGAACTCCGGCCACCACTCACCGACCGGCGCGTCCAGGTCCAGTGCGCCGCGCTGGTGCAGCAGCAGGAGGACGGCGGCGGCGACGCCCTTGGTCGCGGAGCGCACGATCTGCGCGGTGCCGCGCTCCCAGGGCGCGGAGCCGTCGACGTCCTTGACGCCGCCCCACAGGTCGACGACGCGGTGCCCGTCCCGGTAGACGGCGACGGCGGCGCCGCGCTCACCGAGCGCCTGGAAGTTGCGTGCGAACGCTTCCCTGACCGGCTCGAAGCCGTCGGCCACGGTGCCGTGCACGTCCACGTCCGTACTCCACTCTCTCGACACTGTCTCGATGCCGCCTGCGACAGTGAGTGGAACACGGGCGCCGGGCCTTCGATTCCTCGGGGTCACGCCCCCGCCGTCACCGACCGCGGGTCGAACCCGAAGGGCAGCTCCAGGCGGTGCGCCCGCATCAGGGCGTCGTCGGAGAGCAGGGTGCCCGTGGGGCCGTCGGCGGCGATGACGCCGTCGCTCAGCACCAGGGAGCGCGGGCACAGTTCGAGGGCGTACGGCAGGTCGTGGGTGACCATCAGGACCGTCACGTCCAGCGAGCGCAGGATGTCCGCGAGTTCACGGCGGGAGGCCGGGTCGAGGTTGGAGGACGGCTCGTCCAGGACGAGGATCTCCGGCTCCATCGCCAGCACGGTCGCCACCGCCACCCGGCGCCGCTGCCCGAAGGACAGGTGGTGCGGGGGCCGGTCCATGAACTCCGCCATGCCGACCCGTTCAAGGGCGGCCTCCACGCGCGCGTGCAGCTCGGCGCCCTTCAGCCCGGCCGCCGCGGGGCCGAAGGCGACGTCCTCGCGCACGGTCGGCATGAAGAGCTGGTCGTCGGGGTCCTGGAAGACGATGCCGACCTTCTGCCGGATGGCGGCCATGTGCCGCCTGCCGACCGGCAGTCCGGCCACCGTCACCGATCCGGCGCCGCCGCCGAGGATGCCGTTGAGGTGCAGCACGAGCGTGGTCTTCCCGGCGCCGTTCGGACCGAGCAGCGCGACCCGCTCACCGCGCTCGATGCGGAAGTCCACGCCGAACAGGGCCTGGTGGCCGTCCGGGTAGGCGAAGGCGAGGCCGCAGACCTCAAGGGACGGGGGCGGTACGGGTGCGGTCACAGGGTCCATCCCAGCAGACATACGACGAGGGCGGCGACGGGCAGGGCGAAGGCGTACGACCACTGGGCGCGCGAGGCGGTCACCTCGTCGATGACCGGCATCGACCCGGCGTACCCCCGGCTCACCATGGCCAGGTGCACGCGCTCGCCGCGTTCGTAGGAGCGGATGAACAGGGCGCCCGCCGACTTGGCGAGCACGCCCCAGTGCCGGATGCCGCGCGCCTCGAAGCCGCGGGACTCGCGGGCGATCCGCATCCGCCGCATCTCGTCGGTGATGACGTCGCCGTAGCGGATCATGAAGGAGGCGATCTGCACCAGCAGCGGCGGGAGTCTGAGGCGCTGGAGGCCGAGGAGGAGTTCGCGCAGTTCGGTGGTGGCGGCCAGCAGGACGGAGGTGGCGACGCCGAGGGTGCCCTTGGCGAGCACGTTCCAGGCGCCCCACAGCCCGCTGACGCTCAGGGACATGCCGAGCACCTCCACGCGCTCGCCCTCCGCCACGAACGGCAGCAGCACCGCGAACGCCACGAACGGCACCTCGATCAGCAGCCGCTTCAACAGGAACCCCGGCGGCACGCGCGCCGCCCACGCCACCCCGGCGAGCAGCACGGCGTACAGCCCGAACGCCCAGACCGCCTCGCGCGGCGTGGACACCACGACGACCACGAAGGCGAACGCGGCGGCCAGCTTGGTGTGCGGCGGCAGCCCGTGCACGGGGGAGTGCCCGTGCCGGTAGAGCTTGTGCGCGTGCCCGGCTCCCATGTCAGACGCTCGTCGTCGGGCTGGTGGGGCTGGCGTCCGCGGTACGGCGCCTGCGGACCGCCCAGAACACGCCGGTGCCCGCGACGACCGTGACGCCGACGCCGAGGACGCCCGCGAGACCGCCGGAGAGCCGGGCGTCGTCGACGTCCTTGACGCCGTAGTCGGCGAGCGGGGAGTCGGCCAGGTCGTGGTCCTCGGCCCGCTGGTCGATGCCGTTGTCGGCGGCGACCTTCTCCAGGCCGTCCGGGTCGGCGGAGGCGTAGAAGCTGACGAACCCGGCGAGGACGAGCGAGGTCACCAGACCGGCGATCCACACCCGGCGCGGGGAGCGCGCGGCGGCGGCGACCGGCTCGGCGGCCGGGGCGTCGACGAGTTCGCCGTTCACCCGCAGCTTCAGCCGCTGGGTGAGCCCGCGCGCCCCGTACACCAGGTCCGGGCGTACGGCGATGACCGCGCCGACCGTGAGGGCGGTGATGGTGGCCTCGCCGAGGCCGATGAGGACGTGCACGCCGACCATGGCGGTGGCGACCTTGCCGATCGAGACGTCGGTGGTGCCGCCGACCGCGTACAGGGCGGTGAACGCCAGCGCGGCGGCGGGCACGGAGAGCAGGGCGGCGGCGAAGGAGGCGACGGTGACGGTGCGGCGGGTGCGCGGCAGCACCTTCACCAGGCCGCGGAAGAGGCCGTAGGCGACGACGGTGGTGACGAGCGCCATGGTGGTGATGTTCACGCCGAGCGCGGTCAGCCCGCCGTCCGCGAACAGCACGCCCTGCATCAGCAGGACGACGGACACGCACAGGACCCCCGTGTAGGGGCCGACGAGTATCGCGGCCAGCGCGCCGCCGAGCAGGTGTCCGCTGGTCCCCGCGGCGACCGGGAAGTTCAGCATCTGCACGGCGAAGATGAACGCGGCCACCAGCCCGGCCAGCGGCGCGGTGCGTTCGTCCAGTTCCCTGCGCGCGCCGCGCAGGCTCACCGCGATCGCGCCCGCGGCGAGCACGCCCGCGGCGGCGGAGGTGGGGGCGTCGATGAATCCGTCAGGTACATGCACCGTTCGATGATAGAGGCTTAATGCGAACGGGTTGCAAGAGCGAGGTGGTCGTTATCACGTCCCGCCGAGAACTCTTCCTGCTGCTCGGCGGGCATGAAACGGAGATTGTGGGACATTGGAGTGGAAGCGGATTCATGGCTTTCACATAGGTCACTCATGGTAAGGGGCCGTCTGATGTCCGTAGTCGAAGAGTACGCGCGAGCCCAGATCGTCACGGACACCGACGACCAGGTGCCGACCGAGCGGGGGGCCGTCCCGGTCGTCCTGCGCTACGACCCCGACCGCGACCCCCGCTCGGTGCGCATAGGCCTGCCGGGACCGCACGAGTGGACCCTCGCCCGGTCCCTGTTGGAGCAGGGCCTGCGCGCCCCCGCGGGCAGCGGGAGCGTGCGGGTGTGGCCGTGCGGGCGGGTGCAGGCGGTGGTGGAGTTCCACTCCGCGGGCGGGGTTGCGGTCGTCCAGTTCGAGTCCAAGACCCTGATGCGCTTCCTGGGCCGCACCTACCAGGCCGCGGCGACGCCCGTCAGCCGCCCTGCCTGAGCAGCGCCGCCACGATCGGGCCCGCCGTCTCACCGCCGTGCCCGCCCGACTGCACCACACCGGCGGCGGCCAGGTCGTCCCGGTAGGCGGTGAACCAGCCGTTGGGCTTCTTCTGGTTGTCGACCTCGGCCGAGCCCGTCTTCGCGCCCACGTCACCGCTGACGCCCGCCATCGCCTCCGCCGCGGTGCCGTAGTGGGCGGTGTACGCCATCAGCTCCCGCAACTGGGCGAGGGTGGCCGCGGACATCGTCCGGGAGGCGGTGGCCAGCGTGCGGTCGTCGACCGACGGGGCCACCAGGTACGGCTGGTGGAAGACGCCCGCCTTGACGGTCGCGGAGACCGACGCCATGTTCAGCGGGTTCATCCGGACCAGGCCCTGCCCGATCAGCGCGGCGCCCATCGGGGCGTCCGACGTCACCGGCACCGCGCCGTCGAAGGTGGGCACGCCGACCGCCCAGTTGTCCAGGCCGAGCCCGAAGACCTGCTGCGCCTGCCTGGTCAGGTCGTCGTCCTTCAGCTTCGGCGCCTGGCTGATGAAGGCGGTGTTGCAGGAGCGGGCGAAGCTGGCCTTGAAGGTGCCGCCGTCGATCTTGAACTTGTCGTCGTTCTGGAACTTCCAGCCGCCGTACGTGAAGTACTTCGGGCACGGGTGCGGCCCGTTCACCGAGGCCAGGCCCTTCTCCAGCAGCAGCGAGGCGCTGATCACCTTCATCGTGGAGCCGGGGGCCAGCGAGCCCTGGAAGGCGGTGTTGAAGCCGGGGGAGGAGTTCGCCACGGCGAGGATCTCGCCCGTCGACGGGCGCAGCACCACCACCGACGCCCGGTCGCGGGCGGCGACCTGCGCCTCGGCCGCCTTCTGGAGGGACGGGCTGAGCGTCGTCTTGACCTCGCCGGGCGTGCCCTCGCGCAGTTCGAGGAGCGTCTTGTCGGCCAGTTCGGCGGCCTCGGCGCCCTCGTCGGACGTGGCGTCGTCCTTCGCCGCCTCGCCGCGCACCACGCGCAGTTCGACGCCCGCCTTGCCCCCGGCCGTCTTGCCGTACTTCTCGCGCAGGCCGTCGAGGACCGGCCCGAGGGACGGGTAGGTGTCGGTGGTCAGCTCCCCGCCCTCGCGGTCCAGGGCGGTGACCGGCGGGGTGCCCGCCTCGCCGGTGACCAGCCGGTCGCGGTCCCGCAGCTCCGGGTGCAGCACGGCGGGCGACCAGTCGACGACCGGCTCGCCGTCCGACTCCCGGCGTACGACGGTCAGCGCGCTGTCGTACGCCAGCGGCTTGCTGAGGTCGTCGAAGACCACGGTGCCCTTGACGGCGAACGGCAGCCGGGCGCCCTCGCGGGTGCCGGGGGTGAGGGTGACGTCCTTGATGCGGGCGTCCTTGGCGTACCCGGTCAGCAGCGGCCTGGCCGCCTCCGGGTCGTCGGTGGCGGCGGCTGCCTCGGCCGCCTCGCCGTGCTGCCAGGCGGTGAGGAACGCCCGGGCGGCGGTGGTGACCTCGCGGGCGGTGAGCGGGCCCGTCTTCTTCGCCTTCTCGGTGGCGGCGACGGTCGCGGTGGCCTCGCCCTCGCCGCCGCCGAACAGCGCCCAGGCGCCGATCCCGGCGCCGACCGCCGCCGCGGCGACCACCGTGCCGACGACGACGGGCCGCCTCCTGCTCCGCCGCTCGGCGACGCGCCTTCTCTTGCCCACAGCTACCCGTTCCTCCGCACTCTTCCGGCCCCGTGACCTGCCCGTACCTACTTCCCCAACGACGGCATCACCTTAGAGTCCCGTCGCCTGGCCCCCCGGCAGGGGTGACGTCACCCGCCCAGCACCCGGTTTCAGCCACCCGCGCGCAGTACGGCGGCCACGATCGGGCCCGCCGCGTCGCCGCCGTGGCCGCCCTCCTGGCTCATCGCGGCGGCGGCGACGTCGTCCCGGTAGCCGGTGAACCAACTGTTGGCGGCCTCCTGCCCGTCGACCTCGGCGGACCCGGTCTTCGCGCCCTTGTCGCCGGGCACCTGGGCCATCACCTGGGCGGCGGTGCCGCTGGTCGCCGTGCGGTTCATCATCGCCCGCAGCTGCTGCACCGTCGCCGCGTCCAGGCCCCGCGCCTGGGCCAGCGGGCGGTCGTCGAGGTCCTGCGGGACGATCACCGGCTGCCGGAAGGCGCCCGTGATCGCGGTGGCCGTGACGGACGCCATGTTCAGCGGGCTCATCTGCACCTGCCCCTGCCCGATCATGTTGGCCGCGGTGTCGGGCCCGCCGGACGCCGGGACGGAGCCGTCGAAGGACGGGACACCGACCTTCCAGTTGTCCTTGCCGAGCCCGAAGCGCTCCTCGGCCTCCTTGGTGAGGGAGTCGACCCCCACCTCGTCGGCGTACTTCACGAACGCGGTGTTGCAGGAGCGGGCGAAGCTCTCCGAGAGCGTCGCGTTCTCGTTCGGGGTCATACCGGTGAGGTTGTGGAAGGTCTGGCTCTGCCACACCGCCTCGTCGGGGCACGGCGCCGGGCCGTTCATCGAGGTCACCCCGGTGTCGATGAGCATGGCCGCGCTGATGACCTTCATGGTGGAGCCGGGCGCCAGCTTGCCGAGGAACGCCGCGTTGAAGCCGTCCTGGCGGTGGTTGGCGACCGCGAGGACCTCGCCGGTGCTCGGCTTGACCGCGACCACCGACGACTCGTCGTACTCCGTGACCGCCTTCTCGGCCGCCGCCTGCACGGACGCGCTGAGCGTGGTGCGCAGCTTGCCCGGCTTGCCCTCGGTCAGCGTGAGGAGCGGGGTGTCGGCGGCGCCGCTGGTGGTGTGCCGGACCGCCAGCTCGACGCCGGGTGTGCCGCCGGTGGTGTCGCCGTACTTGGCGCGCAGCTCGTCCAGGATCGGGCCGAGGGAGGGGTACTTCTTCTTCGTCAGCACGGTGCCGTCGCGGTCGACGGCCTCGATCGGCGGGTCCGCCGCCTCGCCGGTGACCAGGAGGTCGCCCTCCTTCAGCTCCGGGTGGACCACGGAGGGCTGCCAGTCGACCAGCGCCCGCCCGGTGGTCTCCCCGCGGACCACGCCCAGTTCGCTGTCGTACGCCAGCTTCTTGCTCGCGCCCTCGTAGGACACGGTCGCCCGCACCGAGAAGGGCACGGTGGTGCCGGTCGCCTTCCCCGGTGTGATCTTCACGTCCTCGATGTGCGCGGCCCGCCCGAAGGACGACAGCAGCGGCTCGGCCGCGGCGGCGTTGTCGGTGAACCCGGCCGCCCGCCCGGCGTCCCCCTGCGCCCACGCCGCGAGGAACTCCCGCGTGGTCTCCTCGACCTCGTCGGCGCTCGGCGGCCCGCTCTTCACCTCGGCCTGGGCCGTGCCGCCGTCGTCGTTCAGCGCGGACACGAAGGTGTACGCGCCGTACCCCGCCCCTCCGATCATCACGGCGAAGACCCCGCCGATGACAGCGGCCCTTACCCCGTTCCCCATGCCCTGGCCCCTCCCCATTGCGGACCCTCGACTGTAAGCGCCGGGGCGGGAGGGACGTGAGGGCTGTTTACGTCTGTTCTCGTATGGTGTCCGAACGGAGACCCCCGAGGGGCTCAGGGCCAGGTCAGACCCACGTATCCAGCCACATACGTGAACGCCAGTCATCGATCGGGATCGCGGTGCCGGTGTACAGCGGGTGGAAGTAGATGAAGTTCCAGGCGATCAGCAGCACCAGCACACCCGCGCCCGCCGCCCCCGCGACCCGGCGGGTGTCCCGGGCGCCGGGCCGGCCGAGGAGGGCGCCGACGAGCATCGCCAGCGCCAGACAGAGGAACGGCACGAAGACATCGGCGTAGAAGAAGAAGATCGTGCGCTCCTGGTAGCGGAACCACGGCAGGTAGCCCGCCGCCACACCGCAGGCGATCGCGCCCGCCCGCCAGTCCCGCCGGAACAGCCACCGCCACACCACGTACAGCAACGCGACGCACGCCGCCCACCACAGCACCGGCGTGCCCAGCGCCAGCACCTCCCGCGCGCACTTCTCGCCCGCGTCCACCGGGCAGCCGTCCGTGCCGGGCGCCGGGGACTCGTAGAAGTACGACACCGGGCGGCCCAGGACCAGCCAGCTCCACGGGTTGGACTCGTAGGTGTGCGGCGAGGACAGGCCCACGTGGAAGTCGTACACCTGGTGCTCGTAGTGCCACAGGCTCAGCCACCAGTCCGGGAACAGCCAGCTCCAGTCGCTGCCGCGGCCGTTCGCGGTGGCCCAGTCGCGGTAGTAGCCGCCGGTGCCGTCCGACGGGGAGAGGATCCAGCCGAGCCACGACAGCAGGTAGACGGCGACCGCGACGGGGACCGTCGCCAGGAACGCCAGCCCCAGGTCGCGCCTGAGCACCGCCGTGTACGGGCGGTGGGCGCCCGCCACCCGGCGCGTCCCGACGTCCCACAGCACCGTCAGCACGCAGAACGCCACCAGCACGTACAGGCCGTTCCACTTGGTGCCGACCGCCAGGCCCAGCATCAGGCCCGCCGCCCAGCGCCACGGCCGCCAGCCCAGCCGGGTCGTCTCCGCCACGTACGCGTCCGGGCGGACCATGCCGTCCTCGTCCACCGGCAGCTCCGCCGCCAGTCTCTCCCGCGCCCGGTCCCGGTCCACCAGCAGACAGCCGAACGCCGCCAGCACGAAGAACATCAGCACGCTGTCCAGCAGCGCGGTGCGGCTCATCACGAAGTGCAGCCCGTCCAGGGCCAGCAGCGCGCCCGCCAGACAGCCGAGGAACGTGGAACGGAACAGCCGCCGCCCGATCCGGCAGACGAGCAGCACGGAGAGGGTGCCGAGCAGGGCGGGCATGAAGCGCCAGCCGAACGGCTCGAAGCCGAAGACCAGTTCCCCGAGCCCGATCACGTACTTGCCGACCGGCGGGTGCACGACGTACGCCGCGTCCGTCGGGATCGGCACGTCGCCGCCGGAGGAGAGGATCAGGTCGTTGGCGTTCTTGTCCCAGTTGACCTCGAAGCCGCGGTGGACGATCGCCCAGGCGTCCTTGGCGTAGTACGTCTCGTCGAATATCACCGCCTTCGGGCTGCCCAGGTTCCAGAACCGCAGCACCCCCGCGAACAGCGTCACCAGCAGCGGACCGCCCCAGCCCGACCAGCGCGTGATCCGCTCGGCCAGCGCCTGCCGCACCCCGAGCGCCGCCCACAGCCGCGGACCGGGCGCCGTGTACGGCGGCACCAGGCGGTCACCGACGTCGCTGACGTCACCGTCGTGCGGGCCGCCCTGGTAGCCGAACCGGCGCAGCCGCCGCTGCCACGGCGTCCGTCGCTCGTGCGGGGCCTGGTCCTGACGGGTGTCCGTGGAGGACGCGGTACTGGTCACCGCGCCATCGTAGGGAACGCGTCTGTGCGAGTCCCGCGCATGGGGGCACGGGGCCGGTTGCGTCCGGTTATCGGGTGCATCGGGCGCATCGCCGGGGCTGGGAGGATGGGGGACGTGACTGGAACCCCCGGAACCCTCGTCCTGGCAGGAACCCCCATCGGTGACATCGCGGACGCGCCGCCCCGGCTCGCCGAGGAGCTGACGGCCGCCGACGTGGTCGCCGCCGAGGACACCCGGCGGCTGCGCCGACTGACCCAGGCCCTCGGGGTGACGCCCAAGGGGCGCGTCGTCTCCTACTTCGAGGGCAACGAGGCCGCCCGCACGCCCGAGCTGGTGGCGGAGCTGGCGGGCGGCGCGCGCGTGCTGCTCGTCACCGACGCCGGGATGCCGTCCGTGTCCGACCCCGGGTACCGGCTGGTCGCCGCCGCGGTGGAGCGGGACATCCGGGTCACCGCCGTCCCCGGGCCGTCCGCCGTGCTCACCGCGCTCGCCCTGTCCGGGCTGCCCGTCGACCGCTTCTGCTTCGAGGGGTTCCTGCCCCGGAAGGCGGGCGAGCGGCTCTCCCGGCTGCGTGAGGTCGCGGCCGAGCGCCGCACCCTCGTCTACTTCGAGGCCCCCCACCGGCTCGACGACACCCTCGCCGCGATGGCCGAGGTGTTCGGCGGGGAGCGGCGGGCGGCCGTGTGCCGGGAGCTGACGAAGACGTACGAGGAGGTACGGCGCGGTCCGCTGGCCGAGCTGGCGGCGTGGGCGGAGCAGGGGGTGCGCGGGGAGATCACCGTGGTGGTCGAGGGGGCGCCGGAGAAGGGGGCCGAGGAGGTCGGGCCGGAGGAGCTGGTGCGGCGGGTGCGGGTGCGGGAGGAGGCGGGGGAGCGGCGGAAGGAGGCGATCGCGGCGGTCGCTGTGGAGGCGGGTGTGCCGAAGCGGGTTGTCTTCGACGCGGTGGTGGCTGCCAAGTCCTCGCCGTGAGCGGGTGCGGGTTTGGGGTGGCTGATCGCGCCCATTCGGCGGAGCCGCATGATGTCACAGCCCCGCGCCCCTGACCGGCGTTGTGCCACGCGTCGGCAAAGGGGTGCCGGGTCTTTGGCAAGAGGCACCCAAATGCTGGGCAATTGTGGGTAGTTGACGTGCTCGGCGCTGCCGCCTGGGCATCCACTGGGCGGGGGACGAAACGTCCTCCAGTGGATCAAACGGGAGCTGCCATGAGCGATATCGCCGTCGGGCACGAGGCGTACAGCTTCGCCTGTATGCGCTGTGGGCACGGCTGGGAACAGGCGTATGACATCGAGCACCACACGGACGCGCGGGGACACGAGTTCGTGCAGTACGTCGTCGAGGGGCACGTCGTGCCGTCGCCGCTGAGCCGTCCCGTGTGCGCCAACTGCGACGGACACCTGGTGCGGATCATGCGGCCGGGCCGGGTGTCGTCGGCGCTGCGGGCCGTCGCGGGCGGCCAGCGCCGGGAACCGCGGCACTGGCCGCTGTCCGGGCTGCTGCACCCCTTCCAGCGCCGGGCCAGCTGAGACGGGACGGCGGGGGCACCCACGCCGCTTTTCGTAGGATCGGGACATGCCTTCCCGTGACGCCGAAGCCCCGCCCCTGCCGCCGCCCCTGACGGTCCCGGTCGCCGACTCCCACACCCACCTCGACATGCAGTCCGGCACGGTGGCCGAGGCCCTGGAGAAGGCCGCCTCGGTCGGCGTCACCACCGTCGTGCAGGTCGGCTGCGACCTCGACGGCTCCCGCTGGGCGGCCGACACCGCCGCGGCGCACGACAGCGTCCACGCCGCCGTCGCGCTGCACCCCAACGAGGCCCCGCGCATCGTCCACGGCGACCCCGACGGCTGGTCCCGGCAGGGCGCCCGCGCCCCCGGCGGCGACGCGGCCCTCGACGACGCGCTCGCCGAGATCGACCGGCTGGCCGCGCTCCCGCAGGTCAGGGCGGTCGGCGAGACCGGCCTCGACTACTTCCGCACCGGCCCCGAGGGCAAGGACGCGCAGGAACGCTCCTTCCGTGCCCACATCGAGATCGCCAAGCGGCACGGCAAGGCCCTCGTCATCCACGACCGGGACGCCCACACCGACGTCCTGCGGGTGCTGAAGGAGGAGGGCGCCCCCGAGCGGACCGTCTTCCACTGCTACTCAGGCGACGCCGAGATGGCCGAGACCTGCGCCCGCGCGGGCTACTACATGTCCTTCGCGGGCAACGTCACCTTCAAGAACGCCCAGCACCTGCGGGACGCGCTCGCGGTGGCGCCGCTGGAGCTGGTCCTGGTGGAGACGGACGCCCCCTTCCTCACCCCGGCGCCGTACCGGGGGCGGCCCAACGCGCCCTACCTGGTCCCGGTGACCGTGCGCGCGATGGCCGCCGTACGCGGCGTCGACGAGGACGCGCTGGCGACGGCGCTCGGCGCGAACACGGCCCGCGCGTTCAGCTACTGACCGTCTGTTCGCATACCCCGTGTAGCCGCGTCGCTTTGGAGAGTGACCGACGCTCCGCTAGGTTCTGGCCCCGATCCGGACCCCTGGACGCCCCCGGCCCTTGGAGCGTGTCGGCAATGAGCAATGCGCAGTACGGGACGCAGTACGCCCCGTCGCCGTACGGGACGACGTATGACGTACCCGTCGAGGCGGACGGGGACGGGCTGGCGGTGCCGTACGTCCCCGCGCAGCAGGCGCGTACCGAGCCCGGCGCGCGGCGGCCGTCCTCGCACCGGCGCGGCGCCCGGTCCCGCTCCCGCGCCCGCGCCCGGTCCCGTGCCCGCTCCCGGGCGGCGGGGTCCGACGGGTCGGTGCGGCGGCTGCTGCCGCGGGCGCTGGTGGTGGCGTTCCTCGCGGGCGGGACCACCGCGTTCGTCGCCGAGGACAAGGCGGTCGAGCTGAACGTCGACGGGCACCCGCGGCGGCTGCACACCTTCGCCGACGACGTCACCGAACTCCTCGCCGACGAGGGCGTCGACCTCGGCGCGCACGACGTGGTCGCCCCCGGGCCCGGCGAGCGGATCGCCAGCGGCGACGAGGTCGAGGTGCGCTACGGGCGCCCCCTGCGGCTCACCCTCGACGGACAGCGGCGCGAGGTGTGGACGACGGCGCGCACGGTCGAGGGGGCGCTGCGCCAGTTCGGGGTCCGGCCGCAGGGCGCGTACGTCTCCACGCCGACCGCCCGGCGCATCGGGCGGGCCGGGCTCACCCTCGACGTCCGCACCGAGCGCACGGTCACCGTCATGGCCGACGGGCGGGCCCGCACCGTCCGCACCAACGCGGCGACCGTGCGGGAGGTCGTCGCGGAGGCGGGCGTCACGCTGCGCGGGCAGGACACCACCTCGGTGCCGCAGGAGAGCTTCCCGCGCGACGGGCAGACCGTCACCGTGCTGCGGATCACCCGGGGGCGGGAGGTGCGGGACGAGGAGATCCCGTTCGAGGAACGCCGGGTGCCGGACCCCATGGTGTTCGAGGGCACGGAGATCGTGGAGCAGGCGGGGCAGCCCGGCCTGAGACGCGTCACCTACCTCCTCAGGACCGTCAACGGGGTCCGACAGCAGCCCCGGCGGATCAGGTCCGAGGTGGTGCGGGAGCCGCGCGAGCGGGTGGTCAAGGTCGGCACGCGACCGCTGCCGTCGTCCGTCGAGGGCGCCGACCACCTCAACTGGCGGGGGCTCGCGGAGTGCGAGTCGGGCGGGCGGCCGGACGCGGTGGACGCCTCCGGGACGTACGGCGGGCTGTACCAGTTCGACACCCACACCTGGCAGGACCTCGGCGGCCACGGCCGCCCCCAGGACGCCCCGGCCGCGGAACAGACCTACCGCGCGAAGAAGCTCTACGTCCGCCGCGGCACGGCACCCTGGCCGCACTGCGGGTCCCGGTTGCAGGGGTGAGCGGCACCGGCGGCCCCCCGCCCACCCGTACCCTTGTCCCGTGAGCAGCCCCACCCCCGACGCCCTGCTGGGCCCCGCCGACGTACGTGAACTGGCGGCGGCCCTCGGTGTGCGTCCCACCAAGCAGCGCGGTCAGAACTTCGTGATCGACGCCAACACCGTCCGCCGTATCGTCCGCACCGCGGAGGTCACGGCCGACGACAACGTCGTGGAGGTGGGTCCGGGCCTCGGCTCCCTCACCCTCGCGCTGCTGGAGGCCGCCGCGCACGTCACCGCCGTGGAGATCGACGACGTGCTCGCCGCCGCGCTCCCCGCCACCATCGCCGCCCGGCTGCCCGGCCGCGCCGACCGCTTCGCGCTGGTCCACTCCGACGCCCTGCACGTCACCGAGCTGCCGGGCCCCGCGCCGACCGCGCTGGTGGCGAACCTGCCGTACAACGTGGCCGTCCCGGTGCTGCTGCACATGCTCCAGACGTTCCCCAGCATCGAGCGCACCCTCGTCATGGTGCAGTCCGAGGTCGCCGACCGCCTCGCCGCCACCCCCGGCTCCAAGGTGTACGGCGTCCCGTCGGTCAAGGCCAACTGGTACGCCGACGTGAAGCGGGCCGGTGCCATCGGACGCAACGTCTTCTGGCCCGCCCCGAACGTCGACAGCGGCCTGGTCGCGCTCACCCGCCGCGCCGAGCCGGTCAAGACGACCGCGAGCAGGCGCGAGGTCTTCACCGTCATCGACGCGGCGTTCGCCCAGCGCCGCAAGACGCTGCGCGCCGCGCTCGCCGGATGGGCCGGTTCCGCGGCGGCGGCCGAGGCGGCGCTGGTCGCGGCGGGCGTCTCCCCGCAGGCCCGCGGCGAGTCCCTGACGGTCGAGGAGTTCGCCCGCATCGCCGAACACGCCCCGCACGAGGAGCCAGGTCAGCAGTGAGCGTCACCGTACGCGTTCCCGCCAAGGTCAACGTCCAGCTCGCGGTCGGTGCCGCCCGGCCCGACGGCTTCCACGACCTGGCCAACGTCTTCCTCGCGGTCGGCCTGTACGACGAGATCACCGTCACCCCGGCCGCCCCCGGCGACGGCGTCCACGTCACCTGCGACGGCCCCGACGCCGCGCTCGTCCCCCTGGACGGCACGAACCTCGCCGCCCGCGCCGCCGAGGCGCTCGCCGCGCGCTACGGGCGCAGGCCGGACGTGCGTATCCACATCGCCAAGGACATCCCCGTCGCGGGCGGCATGGCGGGCGGCAGCGCGGACGGCGCGGGCGCGCTGGTCGCCTGTGACGCGCTGTGGGGGACGGCCGCCCCGCGCCGTGAACTCCTCGACATCTGCGCCGAGCTGGGCAGCGACGTGCCGTTCAGCCTGCTCGGCGGGGCCGCGCTCGGCACCGGGCGGGGGGAGAAGCTGACGGCGCTGGACGTCGGCGGCGTCTTCCACTGGGTGTTCGCGATGGCGGACCGGGGCCTGTCCACCCCGGCGGTGTTCCGCGAGTTCGACCGGCTGGCCGAGGGCCGGGACGTGCCCGCGCCGGTCGCCTCCCGCCCCCTGCTCGACGCGCTGGCCAAGGGCGACCCGGACGCGCTCGCCGCCGCCGTCTCCAACGACCTCCAGCCCGCCGCGCTCTCCCTCTTCCCCGCCCTCGCCGACACCCTCGCCGCGGGCACCGCCGCGGGCGCGCTGACCGCGCTGGTCTCCGGCTCGGGGCCGA
Source organism: Streptomyces flavalbus (assembly GCF_042674625.1). NCBI lineage: Bacteria > Bacillati > Actinomycetota > Actinomycetes > Kitasatosporales > Streptomycetaceae > Streptomyces > Streptomyces flavalbus. The sequence continues at coordinate 3,381,174 of NZ_JBHTEB010000001.1, read as the reverse complement.
CCACCGCGTTCCTCGCCCGCGACGCGGAGTCGGCGGTGAAGGTCGCGGACGTGTTGCGGGTGTCTGGGACGTGCCGGTCGGTGCGTACCGCGTCGGGGCCCGCGCAGGGGGCGACGCTCATTCCACGTGAGCGCGCTGGCGTGTGAATCCACCGTCACCGAGACGCCGGAGAAGCCGGTGGCCGCCGAGCCCGCCGCACCGGCCGAGGAGCTGACCGGCCGCTGGGATGCCTGGGGCTATCCGGCGGCGACCTTCACCAGGAAGTCCGCGTTCGCGGCCAGGTCGTGGCCCAGAACCACCGCGTGGTGGGGGAGTCGGGCCAGACACTCGACGACGGCCTGCCGGGCGTCGGAGACGCCACCGCCATCGACGCGGGCCAGCTCGAACACGTCGGGGTACCGGTCCTCGGTCTTCCCGCTCATGAAGTCGCCTGCTCCCAGCTTCCGCCCGGCTTCCTCCACGGCCGGGGTGGCGCCGGGCTCGATGCGAGGGAACACCAGCGCCGCGGCCTGCCCGCCGGTCGCCAGGTCCAGCCCGAACCAGGCGGGGAACTGGTCGGGGAACACCTGCGCCTTCAACTCCCGCTTGCCGTCCCACAGCGGTTCCCGGTGCCCGGCCGCCAGAGCGTCCGTCACCCGCTGGTCCTGGGTGGGGTGCAGCGACTCCCCGGCCTCCAGCCGCTCCCGGGCCACGTCGAACCAGCCCAGGGCATCCAGCAGCCCCAGGCCGAGCGCGGCGGCCGAGGGCCAGGGCAGCACGTCCACGTCCCCCGTGGCGTTGACGCGGACGAACACGCGGTCGTTGGCCAGCAGCTCCCACCCGTGGCGGGCGGCAAGCGTCATGGCGCTGGTGGTCTTGCCCGCGCCCTTGGACCCGAACGCCAGGACCACCCGGCCGTCCAGGGCCACGGCGGAGGCGTGCAGCAGGGACCAGCCGGAGCGCAGCAGCACGCCGCGCATGGCCTCCCGCGCCAGGCGGGCGGCGGCGGTGGCCACCGGCTCGGTGTCGCACCCCAGGATGGCCATCCGCCCGGTGGCGGGCTCCGAGCGGTACGCCAGGGCCTCGTCCGGGGACACTGCCGTGATGACGCCCTCCGTATCGTCCCGGGCCACCAGGGTGTGGGCCCTGGCGTACGTGGTGCTCGTGTGCGGGGCCTGGGTCACGGCCAGGGCGGCGTCCGCGTACCGCTGGGCGTCCACGTCGGCCACGACCAGCGGGGCGGCACACACACTCTCCGGGGCTACCTCCACGGCGTTCCACCACGGCCCGAAGTAGCGGCGGGACCAGTCGGTGACGGCCTGGGTGGAGGAGAGCACGGACATGGCCGCGCCAGCGGCCTCCAGACGGGTGGCGTAGATGGTCACGGGGTCCTCACTGTCGGAAGCGAACTGGATGGGGTCCCGCGCAACGCACGGTAGGCAGCGCGGAGTTTGGTGTGAGCGGCGTCGAGTTGGCGGGCCTCTGCCTCGTCCAGGGCAGGCAGGCACGGTAGAGGACGCCCGGCGGTGAATCGCAACGGAATTCCCAGCCAGCCGTCCCGGTACGGCGCGGACAGCTCCACCAGCCCGTCCTCCACGCCGAGCGCCAGGCGCAGCGCGGTGACGACCGCACCGGCGGGTCCGGACCGGGTGCGCCCTATCCCGGCGTTGATCCGTCCGGGGCGGGCGGCCAACTCGTCGCGTACCTGCTGGAGGGGGACAGGGAGAGGTTCGCCGTTGACGCGGGTGGCCGAGGCGCACACCACGGCGGCGTCCCCGTGCTCCCCGATCACGTGGCCGTCCACGGCGGTCAGCGGTACCTCCAGCAGGCGGGCCAGGGTGAGGCGGTAGCGGGCGCTGTCCAGGTTGGAGCCGATGCCGAACACCCGGGCGCAGCCCGAGGCGTCGGCGAACAGGCGGACCATCACGTCCACCGGGTTGGTGACCACGAGCACCGTGCCCGGGTAGCCGCGCAGCGCCTCCCCGAGAGCGCGGATCACGAGGGCGTTGGCGTGCGCTCCGCCCATGCGCACGTCCGCGGTGTGGGTGTTGGTGAACCGGGCACGAACGGCAACCACCACGGCCTGGCAGTCCACCAACTCGGCCAAGGGCACGGCGGCCGGTCGCACCGGGGAGCCCACCGCCGCGCGCATGTCGTCCAGGTCGGCCACCAGGGCGGCCGTCTGCCCGGGCGTACGGGAGGCGACCAGCAGCCGGGCGCACAGCCCGTAGGCCACCAGCGTCCCGGCCACGGCCTGCCCGACCGCACCGGCCCCGACCACGCCGACCGCCGACACCGGGGCCGCGGGCGGGGTCATGAGGCCACCGCCAGGGCGTGGTCCAGGGCGTGGTCCCAGACAGCGCGTACGTCCGCGCCGGTCGCTAGGTCGGCACTGATCGCGTCCACCAGAGTGCACACCGTCACGGCGCGCTCCACCAGGGCGAGCCCTTGGGTGGGCAACGGCAGCGCGGAGGGCGCGGACAGGTACGTGGTCAGGATGTTGGTGGTGTCCATCAGCCACAGCGTCAGCAGTTCCCGCAGCCACACCCGCCGTGCCTGGTGGGACAGCCGCAGAGCCCGCGCCTGCCCGAACACGTCCAGCCCGTTCGCGACCCGGCGGGCGGTGTCCCCGGCTGGCTGGCGGGCGGCCAGGAACAGCACGGTCCGGCTGAACAACTTGGCCACGTCCATGCTCGGACCGGCCCGTAACAGCCCGGGGTCCAGCAGCACCGGCCGCGCCTCGGGTCCGTCCGGGAACACCACGTGCTCCGGCTTGAGGTCCCCGTACGCCAGGGCGGTGCGCTCGGCAACGGGCAGACGCATACGCAGCCGGTGCAGCCGCGCCACGGCGCCGCGCAGCAGCTCCACCACCTCGTGGCGCTGGTCCGGAGGGCAGCGCTCGGCGCCCAGGCGGTCCACGTACACCGTCCCGGACAGGCCGTTGAACTTGCGGAGGAACGTGCCCACGATGCTGCGCTCCCCGATCACCCCGCCAGGGTCCAGGCCACGCACCAACTCCGGTCGGTGCAGCGGGCGCAGCTCCGCGAGCGGCACCGCCAGCAGCTCGGCCGTGTCCCCGGGGGATGCCAGTAGCAGCTTTCCCAGGGTCGGGCCGGTCACCGGCTCGGTGAACAGCACGCCCCGGCTCGTCCCGGCCAGCGCGCACACCCGGGGCTGCTCCATGTCGGCCAGGAGCCGAAGCTGGACTGCCTCCCGTTCCACCAGGCTGTCCGCGCGCTGCGCGTACTCGCGTTGCGCCTGGGCGACGTTGGACCAGGTGCCGCACGCGCCGCGCAGCAGGGACACCAGGGAGACGCCCAGGACGGACACTTTCGCATACAGGGTTCGGTCACCTACCCGGGCGCGGTGCACGTAGCTGGTGACGCTGGGCACGTGCTGCTCCAGGCACACGGGCACGCCGGGCCACAGGTCGGCGGCGGCCCGGTGGATCTGGGCGGCGGTGTGCACGAAGACCTCACCGACGCTGGGCCGGGTCAGCGGCTCGCGCAGAGGTGGAGCGGTGGGAACGGCGGTGGTCACGAACGCCTCCTCGGGTTCGGCTTGCTGTCCGTGCACGGTCGGGGTGCCTCCCTCCCCGACGGGGGACGCGGGGAGGGAGGCGGTCAAGGCCACCCCGGCTGCAGGGAGGGCTGCCCTGTCGACCGCAGCCGGGGCAGCAGCTCAGGGCGCGCTACCGGGTGGGCGGGGCTGGCAGTTGGGCGCGCACACCCACAGGCGGAACAGAGGGCCCCGGTGCCATGTCTCGCCCCAGCCCTGGGCCTCCCTTGCCCAGGGACGGCCGCAGCGGGCGCAGTCCATGGCCCTCGGCTGCCGGGGCTTGAGCCGGGCTTATGTCCGGCAGGGCCCTGGGCGGTTGCCCGGTCACGGCTTCACGTCCGTCCGCAGCTCTGCCCACACCCGTTTTCCCCAGCCCAGCAGGTCCGTCCCCCACCGGTCGGACAGGGTCTCCACGACCACGAGCCCCCGGCCGCCCGTGTCGGCGGCGGAGGCGGTGCGCATCGCTGGCAGGGAGAGATGGGCCTTGTCCACGACCGCGACCCGGACCCACCCAGGGGCAGGACGGCTGACGGTCACCCGGACGTTCCGGCAGGCCGTGTGCTCCAGGCTGTTGGTCACCAGCTCGGACACGATCAGGCAACCGTCGTCCGCCAGGCCGTCCAGCCCCCAGGCGGTCAACGCCGTGCGCACCAGTCTGCGGGCGGCCGACGCGCTGGCCTCCTCGCATGGCAGGGTCTCGGTGTAGCCCGGGTGCCCTGTGGGGTGAGCGGAAGCGATCACAGTCATCGGAGCCTCGTCGGTCGTGAGCGGGGACCGTGTCCATCTGCTAGGCAGTGGGCACATACCTAGCCAACGACCGCGCGTGCGTGGCTGGGAGGGCCGGGAAGGGGTGCGTTCCTGGCGGGGGGCCAGCATGGGGGGCCAGGATGAAATCCGGTGTGGCAAAAGAGACTTGAGGACAGCGCATGACGAGTCCGGACGGCATCGGCCACCTGCTGCGGGGTCTCCGGGAGCAGGCGGGGCGCACCAGACGTGACCAGGCCGAACACCTGGAGCGTGTCAGCGGCCGGTTCGTCGACCCGGAGAACATCAAACGGTGGGAGACGGAGAAGCGACTTCCCATCCCGGACTGGCACGACGTGATCGCCGAGGGGTACGGCATCCCCGTGGAGGAGATCCGGCGGGCGGTGGCCGTCAGCCGCCGGTATCGCAGGCTCGTGTCAACATCGGTACTACTAGAGGACCAAGAGGAGGCTTCCCCCGTGGAGCGACGCGAATTCCTCGGCGTCTCGATACTGGCTGCTGGGATCGCCACCGAGCCATGGGGACGGCTCGCGGTGGCACTGACCGGTCCGAACGTGGACAGCCAGGTCGCGGACCAGCTGGTGGAGGCGACAGCACAGCTTTTCGTCAGCGAACACCACATTCCCGCCAAGCTGCTGGCCGACCGCCTGGGCGGCCACCTGGAGACCCTGACCGCGCTCATCCCACGCTCCGGCACCCACCGCCAGGCGCTCACCGTCGCGGCCGGGGAGACGGCCGCGCTCGCGGGCTGGGCGGCCTACGACGTGGGCGACATGGACACCGCGCGGCATTACTACAAGACGGCGGCTCTGGCCGGACGGGAGGCCGGACACCCTGCGGTCGTGGCCCTGGCCATGGGCTACGCCTCGTACGCCGTACCGGCGGACAAGGCGCGGGAGATGCTGGCCGCCGCCCAGGAGCACGTACGCGGTGCCGGGTACGCCGCTGCCCGCTCCTGGCTGGCCGCCCGGGAGGCGGAGGAAGCCGCCGCGAGTGGGGACCGAGAGGGCGCGGTGCGCGCCCTGGACCGGGCGACCACCGCCTTTGACTACGCCAACCCCGACGCCGAACAGGCGTGGATTCGCTTCTACCAGCGGCCCCGCCTGGACTCCCTGACCGTCTCCACGTACTCCCGGCTCCGCCACCCCGACCTGGGCCGGGCTGCCGAAGACGCTTTGACACACCTGGGGGACGACGACTCCAAGGTGTCCATCGCGGTCCTGTCCGACGCTGCCACCGGCTACGTGCTGTCCGGTGACGTGGACCGGGGCGTGGAGGTCGGGCGCCGGTTCGTGGACGCCGCGATCACCACGCCCACGACCATGGGCCGCCAGCGCCTGGCGTCCATGGCCGCGCTACTGCCCCAGCAGCACAGTGCGGCGCGGGACCTCACCGAGGACATCCGCGCCGCGCTCGCCGCCTGATCAGCCCTTGGCTGTCTCCTCGCTCACCCACGACAGGTAGGCGTCACTGCCGTGCGTGACCGGGGTGGCGATGATCTCCGGCGTGTCGTAGTCGTGCACCTGCTTGATGTGCGCCTCCAGTTCCGGGTACCGCTCGGCGGTCGTCTTGTAGAGCACGCGCCATTCCTGGTCCGTCTGGACCGCGCCCTCCCACCGGTACACGCTGGTGATCGGACCGTCGATCTGCGCGCAGGCCGCCACCTTGGCCTCGACCGCGCTGGCGGCCAGGGTCTGGGCTTTCTCGGCGGTGTCGGTCGTAGTCAGGACGGTCAGGTAGTCAGCCACGGTCGGTCTCCTTCGTACGGCGTTTCCGAGACCGTACCCACGCCTGGCCGGTGGTCCGGTGATGGCCGGAAAGCGTCGCTGATCGGTTGCCCGTGGGGGCCGTGGTGATCCTCTCACCGGGTGTTCGTGGCGAAGGCGGGGCGGGCAACGATCTTGTCCCTAGGGTGAGTTCTCGCTCGATGACTCCCCACGGAAGGCAACGCCCGTGTCCAGAACCCCCCACCCCCGCCCACGCTCTCTGTCCCGTCGCGGTGTGATCGGTGCCGCCGCCGGTGCCGTGGCCGCCTCCGCCGTCTCCGGTGCCGTGGCCCCGGACGCCTCCGCCGACCCGGGCGCCGCGCGGGCCGCCGGGACCGCACCCCAGCGGTTCCCCGCCACCCGGACCGAGGCCGCCACCGGTGCCGGTACGGCCACCACCGCCGTCCCCGCCTCCTACGTCGCCCTGCGCTGGACCGGCGCTCCCGAGGGCGCCGCGATCCGGTTCGCGGACGGCGGCGCGGCGGGCGCCTTCCGGCCGGTGACGGGCGGCTGCGCGACCGTCGACGGCGGCGGTACGGCCCTGGTGCCCGCCCAGAACGCCACCGCCTACGAGGTGCGGACCCCGGCCGGGGCGACGGACGTGCGCTCGCTGGCCATCGACACCACCGACGGACCGGCCGAGACCTTCCGGGTGCCGACCGAGCCCACGCGCGTGCGGGGCGTCAGCTACCTCTCCCGCCCCGCGTGGGGCGCCGACGAGTCCAAGCGTTACAAGGACGGCGTGGTCAACTCGCCCGAGGTGTACTACCCGCTCCAGTCGATCACCGTCCACCACACGGCGGGCGTGAACGGCGACCCCGACCCGGCGGCGACGATCCGGGCGATCTACGAGTACCACGCGGTCACCCTGGACTGGGGCGACATCGGGTACCACTTCCTCATCGATGAGGCGGGGAACGTGTACGAGGGTCGGTACTCCGGTGCCGACGGCATCCCCGGCTTCGACGCCGACGGCAAGGTCGTCACCGCCTTCCACACCGGTGGCTACAACTCCGGCAACCTGGGCATCGCCCTGCTCGGCGAGCTGACGGCGACCGGGCCCACGGACGCCGCCAAGGCGGCCCTGACCAGGCTGATCAGGGCCGTCTGCCGGATCAAGGGGCTCGACCCGCGGGGGCGGACCACCTACGTCAACCCCGTCAACGGCGTCACCAGGGACGTCCCCGTCGTCAGCGGCCACCGCGACTGGCTGGCCACCGAGTGCCCCGGCCAGACGATGTACGACCTGCTCGACGAGGTCCGCGCCGCCGCCTCCGCCTGACCTGCGTGGGGACCGGCCACCCGTCCCCGGCCATTAGGCTGGGAGGCTGACCGGTCCCCGCGCACAGGAGTGAAATGGCCGTCAACCTGGTCAATGTCGAGAACGTCAGCAAGGTGTACGGCACCCGTGCCCTGCTCGACGGGATCTCCCTCGGCGTCTCGGAGGGGGACCGCATCGGCGTCGTGGGGCGCAACGGCGACGGCAAGACGACCCTCATCCGGATGCTCGCCAAGCTGGAGGACGCCGACACCGGCCGCGTCACCCACTCCGGCGGGCTGCGCATGGGCGTCCTCACCCAGCACGACTCCCTCGACCCGGCGGCGACGGTCCGGCACGAGGTCATCCGGGACCTCGCCGACCACGAGTGGGCCGGGAACGCCAAGATCAGGGACGTACTGACGGGGCTGTTCGGCGGGCTCGACCTGCCCGGGTTCCCGCAGGGCCTGGACACCGTCATCGGGCCGCTGTCCGGTGGTGAGCGGCGGCGGATCGCGCTCGCGAAGCTGCTGATTGAGGATCAAGACCTGATCGTTCTTGATGAGCCCACCAACCACCTCGACGTGGAAGGCATCGCCTGGCTCGCCCGGCATCTGCGGGAGCGGCGGTCGGCGCTGGTCTGCGTCACCCACGACCGGTGGTTCCTGGACCAGGTGTGCACACGGATGTGGGACGTCCAGCGCGGCGTCGTCCACGAGTACGAGGGCGGCTACTCCGACTACGTCTTCGCCCGCGCCGAGCGCGAGCGCATCGCCGCCACCGAGGAGGCCAAGCGGCAGAACCTGGTCCGCAAGGAGCTGGCCTGGCTGCGGCGCGGGGCGCCCGCGCGGACCTCCAAGCCGCGGTTCCGGGTGGAGGCCGCCAACGAGCTGATCAAGGACGTACCGCCGCCGCGGGACAGCAGCGAGCTGATGAAGTTCGCCTCGTCGCGGCTCGGCAAGACCGTGTTCGACCTGGAGGACATCACCGTCCAGGCCGGGCCCAAGGTGCTGATGAAGCACGTCACCTGGCAGCTCGGGCCCGGCGACCGGATCGGCCTCGTCGGCGTCAACGGCGCGGGCAAGACCTCGCTGCTGCGGGCCATGGCGGACGCGGCGTACAGCGAGGGCGAGCGGCAGCCCGTCGGCGGGCGGATCAAGGTCGGCAAGACCGTGAAGCTGGCCTACCTCTCCCAGGAGGTGGCCGAGCTGAACCCCTCGTGGCGGGTCCTGGAGGCCGTGCAGGCGGTGCGTGAGCGCGTCGACCTGGGCAAGGGGCGCGAGATGACCGCGGGGCAGTTGTGCGAGACGTTCGGGTTCGGCAAGGAGAAGCAGTGGACGCCGGTCGGGGACCTGTCCGGCGGTGAGCGGCGGCGGCTGCAGCTGCTGCGGCTGCTGATGGACGAGCCGAACGTGCTCTTCCTCGACGAGCCCACCAACGACCTCGACATCGAGACGCTGACGCAGTTGGAGGACGTCCTCGACGGCTGGCCCGGCTCGATGGTCGTCATCTCCCACGACCGGTTCTTCGTCGAGCGCACCACCGACCGCGTCTTCGCCCTGCTCGGTGACGGCACCCTGCGGATGCTGCCGCGCGGCATCGACGAGTACCTGGAGCGGCGGCAGCGGATGGAGGAGGCCGCCGCGTCCGCCGCCGCGTCCGCCTCGCCGGTCGCCGCTGCCCGGCCCGGCGGCGAGAAGAGCGCCGCCGACCAGCGCGCCGCGAAGAAGGAACTCCAGCGGATCGAACGGCAGTTGGACAAACTCTCCGAGAAGGAGACCAAGCTGCACGCCGCCATCGCGGAGAGCGCCACCGACTTCGCCAAGGTCGCCGAACTCGACGCCGAGCTGCGTCGGCTGACCGGTGAGCGGGAGGAACTGGAGCTGCGCTGGCTGGAACTCGCCGAGGACGCGTAGGCGCCGGACGGCCACTTCGGTGTCCGGACGACCACTTCGGTGTGGGGAGCGCGCGTCGCGTGAAGGGGGCGTGAAGGCGCGTAACGAGGGCATCACGGGCCGGTCCTCCCTTGGGAACAGGGGTGGATGCGGCCCGGTGCGCTGTCGGTGCCGGGTGATAGAAAGGGCCGTCTAAGGCCGTCTAAGGCCGTCTAGATCTGGCTTACGACTGGCTAGAAATCAGTGAGGAACGGGGGAAGCCGCTGATGACGCAGCCGCCCAACCAGCCGCCGCAGCCGGGTGGTTTCGGAGCGCCGCAGGACCAGCCGCCGGGAGCGCCCGGCACGCCGCCGGGTGTGCCTGGTACGCCGCCCGGTGCGCCCGCGGGGGGTGGGTTCGGGGCGCCGCAGACCCCGCCGCCTCCGGCCGGTCCGCCGCAGCCCGGGTACGGCTACCCGCAGCAGCCCGCGCCGTCCGGGCCGTACGCCCAGCCGGGGCCGTACAACACCCCCGGCCCGTACAACACGCCGGGGCCGTACGGGCAGCCGCAGCAGCCCGGGTACGGCTATCCGCAGCCGCAGTTCCCGGGCGCGCCCGGCACCCCGCCGCCGTCCGGGGGCGGTTCGCGGGGCCCCTTCAAGGGCAAGCCCGCGGTCGTCATCGGTGCCGCGGTGGCCGTCCTGCTCGTCGCCGGGGCCACGGTGTTCGCGGTGACCAGCGGCGACGACGGCGACGGCAAGGGCAAGAAGAAGCCGGTCGCCCAGCAGACCGACGACGCCAAGCCCAGCGAGAGTGGTGCCCCGGTCAACCCCGGCGACGGCAGCGGTGACGGCGGCGAGGACCCCGACAACCTCAACGAGGGCCGCCAGGCCGGTGAGGCCAGGGTCCTCTGGTACAAGGAGGCCCCGGACGCGCCCGGTTCCGGCGCCGACGCCGAGGGCATGTGGATCACCGACAAGACGGCGGTGAAGGCGGCGTACAAGCAGCTCTTCGCCTTCAACGTCGGCGACGGCGCCCCCACCTGGGACCCGATCACCTTCGAGCAGAAGATCTGCGCGACCACCGCGGAGAAGACCGCCGACGACAAGATCGTCGTCGCCTACATGAACGGCGCCAGCGACCGCGCCAAGTGCAACCAGCTCCAGGAGGTCGACCTCGCCACCGGCGAGAAGGGCTGGAGCGGCGAGGTCGCCGACGGCGGGCTCTTCGACAGCGCGCTGAGCATCGAGCTGTCCATCACCGGCAACACCCTGATGGTCGGCCGCTCGCAGTCCGGCACCGGGTACGACGTGACGACCGGCAAGAAGCTGTTCGACAAGGAGAAGTACGGCGACGCCTGCTTCCCGACCGCCTTCGCGGGCGGCGCGCGGCTGATCGCCGTCTCGTCCTGTGGCGCGGGCACCGACAACGAGCACGACGAGGTGCAGGAGCTGGACCCGAAGACGGGGAAGGCCAAGTGGACACGGGAGTTCGGCAAGGGGTGGCGGGTCGCCCGCACCTACTCCGTCGACCCGCTGGTGGTCTACAGCACCAACGAGGACAAGAAGCAGTGGAACATCTCCGCCCTCGGCGCGGACGGCTCCATCCGCTCCCAGGTCAGCGTCGACGAGGACTTCGCCCCCGAGTGCGGCTGGGCCATCCTTCAGCGTGACCTCACCGGCTGCCAGGGCGTCGCCGTCGACGACGACACGCTGTACCTGCCGACCGAGTCCACCGCCAGCGCCAACGAGGTCGTCGCGATCAGCCTCGCCAACGGCAAGGAGGAGTGGCGGGTGAAGTCCCCGGCGGCCACGGCGATGCTGCCGCTGAAGGTGGAGGGCGGCAAGCTCATCGCGTACGTCCAGGCGACGTACGACGGGGGCGGGCAGGTGGTCTCCATTCCCACGGCTGGCAGCAGCCACGAACCGACCAAGCTGCTGCAGAACCCGCAGGGTGCGGCGGCGGTCGAGCGGGGGTTCTTCTCCCGGGCCGTGGACTGGGTCGACGGGCGGTTCTACATCTCCACGACCCGGCTGTCCGGGAACGACGACTCCAAGGAGAAGTTGATGCTTGCCTACGGCAAGTAGTTCCGCCGCTCTGTGGTTCTTTGGTTCTTTCCGGTCGTTCTGAACTTTCCTAGCTTCACGAGGTAACCGACGTCATGACCCAGCCGCCGCCCCCGCCGCCCAACCAGCCTCCGCAGGGGGGATTCGGTGCGCCTACCCCGCCCCAGGGGCAGCCGGGGTACGGGTATCCGCAGGGGGCGCCTACGCCGCCTCCGGCTCCGCCGCAGTCTCAGCCGCAGCCTCAGCCTGGGTACGGGTATCCGGGGCAGCCCAATCCCTATACCGTGCAGCAGCCCGGGGGTTACGCGTATCCCGGGGCCAGTACCGTGCCCATGCAGACGCCCGGGGCGCCGAGTGGGGGTGGTGGCGGTGGGAAGGTCAACGCCCAGGTCGCCATCATCGTCGCGGCCGTCGTCGCCATCGCGCTGATCGTCGGTGGGGGTGTCTGGTACTCCAAGTCGAGTGGCTCGGACGACGGGAAGAACGACACCGCCAGTAGTAATGGTGGCGGTGGCGGTGGTGGTGGCGGTGACGAGGGTGCGGACGGCAAGTCGTCCACGGGGACCGAGAAGGTGCCCTCCGACCCCGCCTCCAAGGTGCTCTTCCAGGTGCCCACGCCCAAGGTCGAGAAGGACGACAGCGTGGTCGTCGAGGGGTCCTGGCTCACCGACGACGTGTACGCCAAGAGCGGCATCGCCGAGATCGTCGGCTACGACCGCGACAAGGGCACCGAGAAGTGGACGATCCCGCTGTCCGGGCCGGTGTGCCAGGCCAGCCGGTTCAAGACCGAGGACAACCTGACCGCCGTCATCTTCCAGCCGGAGATGCCGGACAAGAACTCCTCCGCCGGGTGCAGCCAGGTCGCCGCGATCAACCTCGACACCGGCAAGAAGCTGTGGGAGGAGACCGCGAAGACCGGTGACCAGCCGATCCGGTTCGACAACGTCACCGTCAGCGGCGGCACCGTGGCCGTGGGCAGCACGAGTGGCGGTGCCGCGTTCGACATCAAGAGCGGCAAGTCCCTGTGGGCGCCCAAGCCCGCGGACACCTGCTACGACGCCGGTTACGGCGGTGGGCCGAAGCTGGTCGCCGTGCGCAAGTGCGGGCCGTACGACCAGCGGCAGCTGCACATCCAGACCATCGACCCGAAGTCCGGGAAGGTGATCTCCGAGTACAAGATGACCGAGGGCATCGAGTACGCGAGCGTCGTCTCGACCGAGCCGCTCGTCGTCGCCGCGGACGTCGGTGACTCCGCGGGGGACGGCAGCGGGATCTCGGACTTCTTCTCCATCGACAACAAGACCGGCAAGCTGCGCAACCGGATCTCCGCGCCGGGTGACACGTACGCCGCCGAGTGCGACGGCATCTCCCGCATCGAGGACTGCTCCGGGATCGCCGTCGGCAACGACCGGCTCTACCTGCCGACCGAGGAGCACGACGGCAGCGGGGAGTCGTACAGCCGGACCAACGAGATCGTCTCCTTCGACCTCGCCACGGGGAAGCAGACCGGGCAGCGGGCGGACGCGGGCGACGGGTACACGATCACGCCGCTGCGGATGGACGGCGGCAACGTGATCGCGTACAAGAGGCCGCCGTACGACAAGGGCGGGCAGATCGTCAGCATCGACGGTGAGTCGTTCAAGGAGACCAAGCTGCTGGAGAACCCGTCGACGGAGTCGGTGCAGCGGGTGGAGACCAGCATGTTGCCCGAGTACGCCGAGATCCTGTACTCGCAGGGGCGGCTGTACATGTCCGATGTGTACGCGAGTGCGTCCAGTTCTGGCGAGCAGGACTATCTCGTGATCGCTTTCGGTGCGGGGGTGTGAAAGGTTCGCCGGTAGGGGCAGCGCAACGCCGAGTGAGCGTGTAGCTTCCGGGAGCATGTCGGGAAGCTGACGTCGTGTCGTGTCCTGGGGGGCGGCGGCGTCAGGGGGGTCTTCCCGTGTGGACCTCCGGGCATCCATAGTGGGCGTCCGTTGGGGGGACTGGGGGGTTACTCGATGGGAGTGCGGCTCATGGTGGTCGATGACCACCGTCTGCTTGCCGAGGCGCTGGCCTCCGCGCTGAAGCTGCGGGGGCACCGGGTGCTGGCCGCGGCGGCGCCCGCGGCGGGGGCGGCGGAGCTGGTCATCGCGCGGGCGCCGGAGGTGTGCCTGTGGGGGACCGCCGTGCCCGCGGAGGCCGGGGTGTTCGATCCGGTGCTGCGGATCAAGCGGGAGCGGCCGCAGGTGGCGGTGCTGGTGCTGGGGCCGGTGCCGAGTCCTCGGGGGATCGCGGCGGCGTTCGCGGCGGGGGCGTCCGGGTATGTGCGGCACGATGAGCGGATAGAGGGTGTCGAGCGGGCGATCATGAAGGCGCGGGCGGGGGAGGCGGCGGTGGCGCCCGTGCTGCTTCAGGGGGCGTTCAGTGAGCTGCTGAATCCGGCGGAGCAGCCGGATGACGAGGGGCAGCGGCTGTTGCAGATGCTGACGCCTCGGGAGGTGGAGGTGCTGGTGCGGGTCGCGGAGGGGGAGGACACGCGGCTGATCGCGGCGGGGATGGGGATCGCGCCGTCGACCGCGCGCACGCACGTCCAGCGTGTGCTGATGAAGCTGGGCGTCGGCTCCCGCCTGGAGGCCGCGGCCCTGGCCGCCCGCACGGGCCTCCTGGACCGCGCGTCCCACCCTGATCCCTGAGCCGCGGATGCCTGCGGCGGCCTGTGGCGGTGGCATCGTGGCGCGCGTAGCGCTTTACGCCGGAGGGTGGGTCGGGGCCGCGCCGGGGGGTGTCCGTCCTCGGAACCGCGCGGGCTGTGGGGTGAGGGGTGAACGGGGTCTTGCGCGCGAACCACTGCGGGCGGACACCCCCCGACACGTCCCCTTCCGTAGTACGGCGGCTCTCCCTAGCTGCGGGCAGTCGTGCCGCTGGGGCGGCACGGGTGGGCGCAGCGGCACCCCGTTAGCGCCGGGCCGCGCGACCCACCCCCGCGCCAGCACCCACGCCGGGCCGCATGGGCCCACCCGGCGTGGAGCTACTCGCCCTCCTCCGGAGGAACAGGCGGAGCCGTGGGGCGGAGTTTTAGCCAGGTCAGGAAGAACAGGCCCAGCAGCAACATGCCGAGGCCCGTCCAGAGGTTGATGTTGACGCCCTCCGCCTTGTCGATGTCCGCGTCCGACGCGGTGAACCCCGCGATCGTCACGATGACGCCGTACAGGACGAACAGGACGCCGATGATGCGCCGGATGTCGAAGAGGCGGGCCGCGGTCGCGGACTTGGTCTCCAGTTCCGTGACCTCACGGTGGACGTCACGCTCGGAGTACTCGTGGTGCTCGGACATGGTCCTTCAAACTCCCCAGTCGGAACGTCGTCAGAACGAGAACGGGATGTAGCAGGCCGCGGCCAGCACCACCGCCCCCCACCCGAGCAGCGCGGGCCTGCGGTACCACGCGTCGTCGCCCTCGGCGGGCGGCTCCTCCATGCCGGGCGAGCGGGTGCCGTACACCAGGCCCTGGAGGTCGTCCGCGGGCTTCGGCGCGGTGAAGAGGCTGACCGCGAACATGACCACCGCCCCGGCCACGAACCCGGCGATCGCCGAGACGAAGTTGGCGCCCTGGTCGCTGGGGATGTCGATGATGTCCTGCTTGTAGATGACGAAATAGTTGATCATCGCGGCCGTCGTGCCCGCGAGCAGGCCCCAGAAGCCCGACTTCATCGACGCCCGCCGCCAGAACATGCCGATGATGAAGACCACGAACATCGGCACGTTGAAGAAGGAGAACAGCGTCTGGAGGTAGCTCATGATGTTGGAGAACGACGACGCCAGGAACGCCGTGCCGATGGACGCCAGGACGCCCACCGCGGTGATGAGGCGGCCGAAGCGGACGTAGTAGGTGTCCTCGCGGCCCCGGATGACGTACTTCGCCCAGATGTCGTTGGTGAACACCGTGTTGAAGGACGACACGTTCGCCGCCATGCCCGCCATGAACGCGGCCAGGAGGCCGGTCACCGCGATGCCCAGGACGCCGTTGGGCAGCAACTCGCGCATGAGGTACGGGATCGCGTCGTTGTACTGGTAGCCCGAGGCGGGCGTGCCGAACTGGGGGACCAGGGCCGCCGCCACCAGGCCGGGGATCATCACGAGGAAGACGATGAAGATCTTCGGGAAGGCCGCGATCAGGGGCGTGCGCTGGCCCGCCGAGAGGTTCTTCGCGGAGAGCGCGCGCTGGACCTCCGCGAAGTTCGTCGTCCAGTAGCCGAAGGAGAGGACGAAGCCGAGGCCGAGGACGATCGTGAGCCAGTTGGCGCCCAGGGGGTTGTCGCTGCCGATGCCCGTGCCGCCCCACGCCGTCATGAAGTTGTCGCCGTGGCTCTCGGTGAGGGTGTCGGAGAGGCCGCCCCAGCCGCCGACCTTCTTCAGGCCGAGGATCGTGATCGGGATCAGCGCGGCCAGGATGACGAAGAACTGGAGCACCTCGTTGTAGATCGCCGAGGAGAGGCCGCCCAGGGTGATGTAGACGAGGACGAAGAAGCCTGCCACGACGATCGAGACCCACTCCGGCCAGCCGAGGAGCGCCTCGACGACGATCGCCAGCGCGTAGAGGTTGACGCCCGCGATGAGGATCGCGGCGAAGGCGAAGAGGATGGAGCTGAGGAGGTGGGCTCCCCGGTCGAAGCGCAGGAGCAGGAACTCGGGGACCGAGCGGACCTTCGAGCCGTAGTAGAACGGCATCATCACCAGGCCCAGGAAGACCATCGCCGGGATGGCGCCGATCCAGTACCAGTGGGTCGTGTAGACGCCGTACTGCGCGCTGTTGGCGGCCATGCCCAGGATCTCGGTGGCGCCCAGGTTGGCGGCGATGAACGCCAGGCCGGTGACCCAGGCCGGGAGTGAGCGGCCCGAGAGGAAGAAGTCCAGGCTCGTCTTGACCGAGCGGCGGGCCGCGAAGCCGATGCCCAGCACGGCGACGAAGTAGATGCCCAGGATCAGGTAGTCGAGCCAGTTCGTGGGGAGCCGTAGCTCGGCGGCGAGGGTGATGGGGGGATGTGTGGGGGTTTGCATATGTACTCGCTTCGTTGCGCGAACCGATACAGGGCGGAACCTACGCCTCCGCGTTTAGTAATTGAACACTTCTGTTGGTTGTCTTTGTTTGATTGTGATGTTGACCGTTCTGGTGAGTTGTGTTTCGATGTGTTTGGTTATGTTTGAAGAGTGGCGGGAGTAGCGGTGAAGAAGACCTCGACCCGGCTGGCCGACGGTCGTGAGCTGATCTATTACGACCTGCGTGACGACGCCGTGCGGGACGCGGTCGACCGGCGTCCGCTGGAGCCGACCGTCACCACCTCCGAGATCCGTGGTGACGTGCTGCTGGGGGACGCCGTCGCCATCGCCTCGCACCGGCAGGGGCGGACCTACCACCCGCCCGCGGACGAGTGCCCGCTCTGTCCCACGCGGGGGGAGCGGCTGAGTGAGATCCCCGAGTCGTCGTATGACGTGGTCGTTTTCGAGAACCGGTTTCCCTCGCTCGCCGGGGACTCCGGGCGGTGTGAGGTGGTCTGCTTCACCTCCGATCACGACGCCTCCTTCGCCTCGCTGAGCGAGGAACAGGCGCGGCTGGTGCTGGACGCCTGGACCGATCGCACCGCCGAGCTGTCCCATGTGCCGTCCGTCGAGCAGGTGTTCTGTTTTGAGAACCGTGGCGCCGAGATCGGCGTCACCCTCCAGCACCCGCACGGGCAGATCTACGCCTACCCCTTCACCACCCCCCGCACCGCCCTGATGCTGCGCCAGGTCGCCGCCCACAAGGAGGCCACCGGCGGGGAGAACCTCTTCGACGCCGTGCTGGAGCGGGAACTCGGGGAGGAGCGGGTCGTCCTTGAGGGGGAACACTGGGTGGCCTTCGTGCCGTATGCCGCGCACTGGCCGTACGAGGTGCATCTGTATCCGCGGCGGCGGGTTCCTGACCTGCTGGGGCTGGACGAGGCCGCGCGTACAGAGTTTCCCAAGGTTTATCTGGAACTGTTGCGGCGGTTCGACCGGATCTTCGGGGAAGGGGAGCCTCCGACGCCGTACATCGCCGCCTGGCACCAGGCGCCGTTCGGGCAGTTGGAGCAGTTCGACGGTGTCAGCCGTGACGACTTCGCGCTGCACCTTGAGCTTTTCACCATTCGCCGTACGTCCGGCAAGCTGAAGTTCCTCGCGGGCTCCGAGTCCGGCATGAACGTGTTCATCAACGACGTGCCGCCGGAGCGCGCGGCCGAGCGACTGCGAGAGGTGGCTGGTTCATGAGCGGGAAGTACCTGGTGACCGGTGGGGCGGGGTACGTCGGCAGTGTCGTCGCCCAGCATCTGCTGGAGGTCGGGCACGAGGTCGTCGTCCTCGACAACCTCTCCACCGGGTTCCGGGAGGGGGTGCCGGGTGGGGCCGCGTTCGTCGAGGGGGACATCCGCGATGCCGCCAAATGGCTGGACTCCTCCTACGACGGGGTGCTGCACTTCGCCGCCTTCTCGCAGGTCGGTGAGTCGGTGGTGAAGCCCGAGAAGTACTGGGACAACAACGTCGGCGGGACCATGGCCCTGCTCGGCGCGATGCGGGACGCGGGGGTGCGGAGGCTCGTCTTCTCGTCCACCGCCGCGACCTATGGTGAGCCCTCGCGGGTGCCCATCGAGGAGAGCGCGCCCACCGCGCCCACCAATCCCTACGGCGCCTCGAAGCTCGCCGTCGACCACATGATCAGCAGTGAGGCCGTGGCCCATGGGCTGGGCGCCGTCTCCCTGCGGTACTTCAACGTGGCGGGCGCCTACGGGAAGTTCGGGGAGCGGCACGATCCCGAGTCGCACCTGATCCCGCTGGTCCTCCAGGTCGCGCAGGGGAAGCGGGACGCCATCTCCGTGTACGGCGACGACTACCCGACGCCGGACGGCACGTGTGTGCGGGACTACATCCACGTGGCCGACCTGGCGGAGGCCCATCTGCTGGCGCTGGCGGCGGCCGAGTCCGGTGAGCACCTGATCTGCAACCTCGGCAACGGCAACGGCTTCTCCGTGCGGGAGGTCATCGAGACCGTGCGGCGGGTGACGGGGCATCCGGTCCCCGAGGTCACCGCCCCGCGCCGCGGGGGCGACCCGGCCGTCCTGGTCGCCGCCGCCGAGGTGGCCCGGGAGCGGCTCGGGTGGCGTCCGTCCCGGACGGACCTCGCGGACATCGTCGCGGACGCGTGGGCCTTCGCCCAGCGGCGCGGCAACTAGCAGGCTGGCAGTTCAGGGCAAGGGAAGGGTGAGGTTGGGGATGAGCGTCGACACGGCGGCCGAGGTCGCTGAGGGGTTCACACGGCTGTACGGGAGTGCGCCGGACGGGGTGTGGGCCGCGCCCGGCCGCGTCAACCTCATCGGGGAGCACACCGACTACAACGACGGCTTCGTGATGCCGTTCGCCCTCCCGCACACCGCCGTCGCCGCCGTCTCGCGGCGGGACGACGGTGTGCTGCGGCTGCACTCCGCCGACGTCGAGGGCGGCGTCGTGGAACTGCGCGTGGACGCGCTTGAGCCCGGGTCCGACCGGGGCTGGACCGCGTACCCGGCGGGGGTCGTGTGGGCGCTGCGGGCGGCCGGGCACGCGGTGACCGGCGCCGACGTCCATCTGGCGTCCACCGTTCCGGCGGGCGCGGGGCTGTCGTCGTCGGCGGCGCTGGAGGTCGTGGTCGCGCTCGCGCTGAACGAGCTGTACGGGCTGGGGCTGCGCGGGTGGCAGCTCGCGCGGCTGTGCCAGCGCGCCGAGAACGTGTACGTCGGCGCGCCCGTCGGGATCATGGACCAGACCGCGTCCGCCTGCTGCGAGGCCGGGCACGCGCTGTTCCTGGACACCCGCGACCTGTCCCAGAGGCAGATCCCCTTCGACCTCGCCGCCGAGGGGATGTGCCTGCTCGTCGTCGACACCCGCGTCAAGCACTCCCACAGCGAGGGCGAGTACGGCAAGCGCCGCGCGGGCTGCGAGAAGGGCGCCGCGCTGCTCGGCGTGGATGCCCTGCGGGACGTTCCCTACGCGGAGCTGGACGCGGCCCTTGAGCGGCTGGGCGACGAGGAGGAAGTACGGCGTCTGGTGCGGCACGTGGTGACCGAGGACGAGCGCGTCGAGCGGGTCGTGGGGCTGCTGGAGGCGGGGCGGACGCGTGACATCGGGCCCGTCCTCGTCGAGGGGCACGCCTCCCTGCGGGACGACTTCCGCATCTCCTGCCCGGAGCTGGACCTCGTCGTCGACACCGCCCTGGCCGCCGGTGCCCTCGGCGCCCGGATGACCGGCGGCGGCTTCGGCGGCTCGGCGATCGTGCTGGTCGAGGCGGCCGACGTGGACGGCGTCACCAAGGCGGTGCGCGAGGCGTTCGCGGCGGCCGGGTTCACCGAGCCACGGGTGTTCGAGGCGGTGCCCGCGGCGGGGGCGCGGCGGCTGGTCTAGCCGAGCGCCTTGGTGAGGGTGTACTCCGTGACGCCCGGCGGGTAGTCCTCGATCGCGCAGACGACGGTGTAGCCCAGCTTGGTGTAGAAGCCGGGGGCCTGGAAGTCCCAGGTCTCCAGGCGGGCGGCGGTGCAGTCGCGTTCGGTGGCGGCGCGGTGCTCGGCCTCGGTGAGCAGCCGGGAGCCGAGGCCGTGGCCCCGGTGGCGGCCGTCCACCCAGAGCAGGTTGACGTGCAGCCAGGTCGTCCAGGTGTAGCCCACCAGGCCGCCCGCGAGGGTGTCGTCCTCGTCCATGATCCACAGGTGCAGCGGCCGGTGCTCCTCGGCCGGGGTGCCGCGCAGCGCCCGCAGGACCGGGGAGAGCGTGGAGTTGGTCTCCCGCAGCCGGGCGCGGAGCAGATCACGTCGGGTCTTGTCGACTTCTGTCTCCAGACGGAACATGCGGCACACCATAGGCGCGTCAGGCGGCCAGTTCTGCGAATTTCCTTCCCCTCACGGCCCCCGCCCGTACTCTGATGAGCAGCACCGGTGGGGGCCGGTGCTTTTCAGGGGGCGAGACAAGTCGGGTACGACACCCGAAGTGGGGGTAGCAGTCTCTGCACGGCGGCGGCCGTGTGGCTGCGGCGACCCCTTCCCGGGGAAGTGGTTCGAGAGACCCGGGAGCTTCGGGCGTCGTACCCGCACCGGTCGCGGCTCCCGACGATGGGGTGATCCCCTGCTCATGGAGAGCTTGGGGAAGGGGGTTTCGTGGTTCGCATCCGAGTCCTGGTCGTCGACGATCACCGTATTTTCGCGGAGTCGCTCGCCGCGGCGCTGGCCGCCGAGCCCGATGTCGACGTGTCCGCGGCCGGGAGCGGTCCCGCCGCGCTGCGCAGTCTGGAGCGGGCGGCCGCCGAGGGGCGCCGGTTCGACGTACTGCTCGTGGACGCCGATCTGGGCGGCACGGTGCCGGGGGTCCGGCCCGCCGCCGTACCGGTGCGGGAGGGCGGTGAGGACGGGCTCGTCGACGGGTTGTCGCTGGTCGCGGGGGTGCGGTCGGCGCAGCCCGGTGTGCGGATCGTCGTGCTCGCCGAGCGGGACGACGCCCGGCGGGCGGCGCTGGCGCTCCAGGCCGGGGCGTCCGGGTGGGTGGCGAAGGACTGCTCGCTGTCCCGGCTGCTGACGGTCATACGGGGCGTGCTGCGCGACGAGACGCATCTGCCGCCCGCGCTGCTCACCGGGGTGCTGCGGGAGCTGACGGCCGCGCGCAAGCACCGCACCGAGAGCGAGCGGCTCGTGGAGTCGCTGACGCCACGGGAGCGGGAGGTGCTGCGGTGCATGGTGGCGGGGCTGGGGCGCAAGGCGGTCGCCGAGCGCCTGTACCTGTCGCCGCACACCGTCCGCACGCACATGCAGAACGTCCTCGGCAAGCTGGGCGTCCACTCCACCCTCGCGGCGGTCGCGCTGGCGCGGCGGGCGGGCGTGGGGCCGGTGGACCTGGGGCCGCCGGGACGGATGGGTCCGGAGGAGAGCAACAGCGCCTGAGCGGGGGCGTGTCCTCAGCCGGGGATGTTGTCGAACGGGGCCGTCAGTTGGCGCAGGAGGGCCGCCAGTTCGGCGCGCTGCGCGTGGGACAGCTCGGCGAGGATGGCGCGCTCCTGGGCCAGCAGGCCCGCCAGTGCCTGGTCCGCGCGGTCCTGGCCCTCGGGGGTGAGGCGGACCAGCACGCCGCGCCGGTCGCTGGGGTCGGGCAGCCGTTCGACCAGGCCCTTCTTGGCGAGGCGGTCGATGCGGTTGGTCATCGTGCCGGAGGTGACCAGGGTCTGGGTCAGCAGTTGTCCGGGGGAGAGCTGGTACGGCGTTCCGGCGCGCCGGAGCGCGGTCAGCACGTCGAACTCCCAGGGCTCCAGGTGGTGCTCGGCGAACGCGAGTCGCCGGGCACGGTCCAGGTGCCGGGCCAGTCTGCTCACCCGGCTGAGGACCTCTAGTGGTTCCACGTCGAGGTCCGGGCGCTCCCGGCGCCACGCCGCGACCAGCCGATCGACCTCGTCCTCCATAGCGATCAGTGTAGTGGTTGTGTCGACGTGAAGTCTCTTGACGTCAAGATATGCGGGTTGTCAGTCTGGTCGTATGACGACTTCCGCCGTCCCCGGCTGGGACCCCGCGCAGTACCTGCGCCACGCCGACCACCGCGCCCGCCCCTTCGTCGACCTGCTGGCCCGGGTCCCTGACCTGCCCGGTGACCCGCCGGTCGTCGCGGACCTGGGCTGCGGGCCCGGCAACGTCACCGCGCTGCTGGCCGACCGCTGGCCGGGTGCCCGGATCACCGGCTACGACAACTCGCCCGCGATGCTGGCGCGTGGCCGGGCCGACCATCCCGAGCTGGCCTTCGCGGAGGCCGACGCCCGCACGTGGACACCCGCGCCGGGCTCCCACGACCTGATCGTCAGCAACGCGACCCTCCAGTGGGTGCCGGGGCACGTGGACCGCTTCCCCGACTGGATCGCCGCGCTGGCCCCCGGCGGCACGTTCGCCTTCCAGGTGCCGGGGAACTTCGACGCCCCCAGCCACCGCCTGATGCGCGAGCTGGCCGACTCCGCCCGCTGGCGCGACCGCCTCGCCGGGGCCCTGCGCCACGACGACGCCGTCCACACCCCCGAGGCGTACCTGGCCCACCTCACCGCCCTCGGCTGCACGGTGGACGCCTGGGAGACGACGTACGTCCATCTGCTGACGGGGGAGGACCCCGTCCTGGACTGGGTGAAGGGCACGGGTCTGCGCCCTGTCCTCGCCGCCCTCGACGCCGACCCGGAGGCCCGCGAGGCGTTCATCGACGACTACCGGACCGCCCTGCGCGAGGCGTACCCCACGGGCCGGTACGGCACCCCGTTCCCGTTCCGCCGGGTGTTCGCGGTGGCGTGCAAGGGGGGACGGTGATCCTCGCCGTCGACCACGTCCAGCTCGCCGCCCCACCGGGCAGCGAGGAACGGCTGCGGGCCTTTTACGGCGGTGTCCTCGGCATGACGGAGGTCCCCAAGCCACCGCCGCTGCTCCTCACGGGACCCGGTGGGCAACCGCCTGGAGTTCCTGGAGCAGGTCGGCTAGCTCTTGCGGCGGCCTATCAGGTGCGGTTTCGCCTCCAGGCCGTCCAGGCCGTGCCAGGCCAGGTTGACCAGGTGGGCGGCTACCTCCGCCTTCTTCGGGCGGCGGACCTCCAGCCACCACTGGCCGGTCAGGGCGACCATGCCGACGAGGGCCTGGGCGTAGAGGGGGGCCAGCTTGGGGTCGAAGCCGCGGCTCTTGAACTCGCGGCCGAGAATGTCCTCCACCTGGGTGGCGATGTCCGAGATCAGGGACGCGAAAGAGCCCGTGGACTGGGGGATCGGGGAGTCGCGGACCAGGATGCGGAAGCCGTCCGTGTACTCCTCGATGTAGTCCAGGAGGGCGAAGGCCGCCTGTTCGCACAGCTCCCGGGGGTGGCCCGCGGTGAGGGAGCTGGTCACCATGTCCAGGAGGCGGCGCATCTCGCGGTCCACCACCACCGCGTACAGCCCCTCCTTGCCGCCGAAGTGCTCGTACACCACCGGCTTGGACACCCCGGCCTTCGCCGCGATCTCCTCCACCGACGTGCCCTCGAAGCCCTTCGCGGCGAAAAGGGTGCGACCGATCTCCAGCAACTGCTGGCGGCGCTCGGCACCGGTCATCCGGATTCGACGCGCACGCCGCGGCTTCTCATTGCTTGGGGTGCTGCTGGAGTCGGTCGCCACACCGTCAATCATGCCGCCTCGGCGGTCGCCTTCCGGCGGCGGGCACCGTCTTCGTCGGTGTTGCGGCGGGAATCGATACGCGAGCGTGACGGCCAGCGCACGTCATACGCCCAGCCGAGCTTCTCGAACCAGCGGATCAGCCGGGCCGAGGAGTCGATCTGACCGCGCTCCACACCGTGCCGCGCCGACGTCGGGTCGGCGTGGTGCAGGTTGTGCCAGGACTCCCCGCACGACAGCACCGCCAGCCACCACACGTTGCCCGAGCGGTCCCGCGACTTGAACGGCCGCTTGCCGACGGCGTGGCAGATGGAGTTGATCGACCAGGTGACGTGGTGGAGGAGGGCCACCCGGACCAGCGAGCCCCAGAAGAAGCCGGTGAACGCGCCCCACCAGGACATCGTCACCAGACCGCCGATCAGCGCGGGCAGCGCCAGGGACACAACCGTCCAGAGCACGAACTGGCGGGAGACCGCACGCAGTGCCGGGTCCTTGATCAGGTCCGGCGCGTACTTCTCCTGGGAGGTCTGCTCCTCGTCGAACATCCAGGCGATATGGGCCCACCACAGGCCCTTCAGCAGCGCCGGGACCGTCTCGCCGTACCGCCACGGCGAGTGCGGGTCACCCTCCGCGTCGGAGAACTTGTGGTGCTTGCGGTGGTCGGCGACCCAGCGGACCAGCGGCCCTTCGACCGCCATCGAACCCGCGATGGCCAGCGCGATCTTCAACGGCCGCTTGGCCTTGAAGGAACCGTGAGTGAAGTGACGGTGGAAACCGATGGTGATGCCGTGGCATCCGAGGAAGTAGAAGAAGACCAGCAGACCGAGGTCCAGCCAGCTCACCCCCCACCCCCACGCCAGCGGCACGGCCGCGATCAGCGCGAGGAACGGAACGGTGATGAACAGCAGCAGCGCGAGCTGCTCGACCGAACGCTTCTGCTCACCACCCAGGGTGGCGGGGGCCAGGGTGTCATCGGCCCCTTTCGGGGCTTCTTCCATCACATCGGAGCTTGTGGTCATATGCGGCGTCCCTGTGGGATCGGGGGTTGAGGCGGGTGCCGGGGCGCGGAACCGCGCGGTGCTCCCTACGGTTCCGTAACCTACGGCGTCGTAAGTATGGCAGCGCGTCGCCCGGCGGCAAGAGCCCGTGAGCCTGCGCGTCCCAGCCGCCGCCTATCCTGGTGTCGGTCGGACAGCGCGGTCCGCTCTGTTTACTTCCCGGATGTCCGGTCCGTATGCGGCGCCCGCCGCCCGACGGTCACCCGGGTTCCCTCCCAGCCGAGCTTCAGACGAGCTTCAACACTGCAAGGAGCCGCACCTGTGAGCAGTGCCGACGACCAGACCACGACGACCAGCAGCGAACTGCGCGCCGACATCCGCCGACTGGGTGACCTCCTGGGAGAGACCCTGGTCCGGCAGGAGGGCCCGGAGCTGCTGGAGCTCGTCGAGAAGGTTCGCCGTCTCACCCGAGAGGACGGCGAGGCCGCCGCTGAACTGCTACGCGGCACCGAACTCCAGACCGCGGCCAAGCTGGTCCGCGCGTTCTCCACCTACTTCCACCTCGCCAACGTCACCGAACAGGTGCACCGCGGCCGGGAACTGCGCCAGCGCCGCGCCGTCGAGGGCGGACTGCTCTCCCGCACCGCCGACCGCCTCAAGGACGCCGACCCCGAACACCTGCGCGAGACGGTCCAGCACCTCCACGTCCGCCCGGTGTTCACCGCGCACCCCACCGAGGCCGCCCGCCGCTCCGTCCTCAACAAGCTGCGCCGCATCGCCGCCCTCCTCGACACGCCCGTCCTGGAGTCCGACCGGCGCCGCCACGACACCCGGCTGGCCGAGAACATCGACCTCGTCTGGCAGACCGACGAACTCCGCGTCGTCCGCCCCGAACCCGCCGACGAGGCCCGCAACGCCATCTACTACCTCGACGAACTCCACGCGGGCGCCGTCGGCGACGTCCTGGAGGACCTCACCGCGGAACTGGAGCGCGTCGGCGTCAAGCTCCCCGACGACACCCGCCCCATCACCTTCGGAAGCTGGATCGGCGGCGACCGCGACGGCAACCCCAACGTCACCCCCCAGGTCACCTGGGACGTCCTCATCCTCCAGCACGAACACGGCATCAACGACGCCCTGGAGATGATCGACGAGCTGCGCGGCTTCCTCTCCAACTCCATCCGCTACACCGGCGCCACGGAGGAACTCCTGGAGTCCCTCCAGACCGACCTGGAGCGGCTGCCGGAGATCAGCCCCCGCTACAAGCGCCTCAACGCCGAGGAGCCCTACCGGCTGAAGTCCACCTGCGTCCGCCAGAAGCTCGCCAACACCAAGAAGCGCCTCGCCCAGGGCACCCCGCACGAGCCCGGCCGCGACTACCTCGGCACCAGCGAACTCCTGCACGACCTGCGGATCATCCAGACCTCGCTCAGGGAGCACCGCGGCGGCCTCTTCGCCGACGGCCGCCTCGCCCGCACCATCCGCACCCTCGCCGCCTTCGGCCTCCAGCTCGCCACCCTCGACGTCCGCGAGCACGCCGACGCCCACCACCACGCCCTCGGCCAGCTCTTCGACCGGCTCGGCGAGGAGTCCTGGCGGTACGCCGACATGCCCCGCGAGTACCGCGCCAAGCTGCTCGCCAAGGAACTGCGCTCCCGCAGGCCCCTCGCCCCGACCCCGGCGCCCGTCGACGCCGCCGGGGCCAAGACCCTCGGCGTCTTCGAGACCGTGAAGAAGGCCCTGGCGGTCTTCGGACCCGAGGTCATCGAGTCGTACATCATCTCCATGTGCCAGGGCGCCGACGACGTCTTCGCCGCCGCCGTCCTCGCCCGCGAGGCGGGCCTGCTCGACCTGCACGCCGGATGGGCGAAGATCGGCATCGTGCCGCTCCTGGAGACCACCGACGAGCTGAAGGCCGCCGACACCATCCTGGAGGACATGCTCTCCGACCCGTCCTACCGGCGCCTCGTCGCGCTGCGCGGCGACGTTCAGGAGGTCATGCTCGGCTACTCCGACTCCTCCAAGTTCGGCGGCATCACCACCAGCCAGTGGGAGATCCACCGGGCGCAGCGGCGGCTGCGCGACGTCGCCCACCGCTACGGCGTACGGCTGCGCCTCTTCCACGGCCGCGGCGGCACCGTCGGCCGCGGCGGCGGCCCCACCCACGACGCCATCCTCGCCCAGCCCTGGGGCACCCTGGAGGGCGAGATCAAGGTCACCGAGCAGGGCGAGGTCATCTCCGACAAGTACCTCATCCCGTCGCTGGCCAGGGAGAACCTGGAACTGACGGTGGCGGCCACGCTCCAGGCGTCCGCCCTGCACACCGCGCCCCGCCAGTCCGACGAGGCCCTCGCCCGCTGGGACGCCGCGATGGACGTCGTCTCCGACGCCGCGCACGGCGCCTACCGCCGACTGGTCGAGGACCCCGACCTGCCGACGTACTTCCTCGCGTCGACGCCGGTGGACCAGCTCGCCGACCTGCACCTGGGCTCCCGGCCCTCCCGCCGCCCCGGCTCCGGCGTCTCCCTCGACGGACTGCGCGCCATCCCCTGGGTGTTCGGCTGGACCCAGTCCCGGCAGATCGTGCCCGGCTGGTTCGGCGTGGGCTCCGGGCTGAAGGCGCTGCGCGAGGCGGGCCTGGACACCGTCCTCGACGAGATGTACGAGCGCTGGCACTTCTTCCGCAACTTCATCTCCAACGTCGAGATGACCCTCGCTAAGACGGACCTGCGGATCGCCCAGCACTACGTCGACACCCTCGTCCCCGACGAGCTGAAGCACATCTTCGACACCATCCGCACGGAACACGAGCTGACCGTCCGTGAGGTGCTGCGCGTCACCGGCGAGACCGAACTGCTCGACGCGCAGCCCGTGCTGAAGCAGACCTTCGCCATCCGCGACGCCTACCTCGACCCGATCTCCTACCTCCAGGTCGCCCTGCTCAAGCGCCAGCGCGAGGCCGCCGCCTCCGGCGCCGAGGCCGACCCGCTGCTCGCCCGCGCCCTGCTGCTCACCGTCAACGGTGTCGCGGCGGGCCTGCGCAACACCGGCTGACCCCGCACACGACGGTGCCCCCCGCGCCACGTACGAGTCCGTACGGGCACGGGGGGCACCGGCGTATCCAGGTTCACCCGGAAGGGTCAGCCCTGCTGCGCCTTCCGGCGGCGGAACGCGAGGAAACCGCCCGCCGCGACGAGCACCGCCGCGACGCCGGAGAGCAGGCCCACCGGGGCGCTGCTGCCGGTCTCGGCCAGGTTCCCGTCCTCACCCTGCGCCGACGGCGAGGACGACGGCGCCGACGACGGGGAGGCACCCGGGGCGACCTCGCCACCGGACTCACTGGCGGACGGCGACGGGGAGGCCGTCGTACCCGTGCTCTCGGACGCCGAGGCGGACGGCGTCGCGCTCTCGGTCTCCTCGCCCGGGGTCTCGGACTCGCCCGGGCTCTCGGACTCGCCCGGGCTCTCCGGCGTGGTGTCCGCGGGGCAGGTGTGCGAGAGGTTGAACTTCTTCAGGTCACCGCCGCGCACCTCGGCGACCGCGGACGTCAGCTCGGCGCCCGGCTGCGACCACACGTAGGCGTGCTTGTCGGACGGCGGGCCGAAGTTGGTGACGACCTGCTCGCCGCCCGGCTCGAAGGTCACCGTGAGCTTCACGAAGTCCGTGGAGTTCCCCGGCAGTACGAAGTGCCAGCCGTCCTGCCCGTCGGGCACACCGGGGCACTCGTCGCGCGACTCCTGAGGGGCGCCGCCGTCATCGGTGGTCGCGGTGCGGGGGAGCTGCTGGCGCAGCTGAACGGTGTACGTGCCGTCCGTGGCGAAGGCGGGCGCGACAGGCAGCGCGAGCAGGACGGCGGAGGACGCGGCGGTGACGATTACACCGGCGCGGGAGAGGGTACGCATGAGTCAACCCATCTTCTGTTACCTATGGGGAAGATGTGAGGGGGGCAGCTCAGCTTCCTGCACCAGAGGGGCGCGGGTCAATCACGAACAGGAAACACTCGAACGATCCACAGCCGTGGAATTAGGGCATCCCGCCTCAGACCGCCACGAACGCGGCGCTGAGCAGCGCGGCCCCCGCCCCCGCCATCACCCACGCCAGCCGCGTACGCCGCAGGCCGCCCGCCACCACCACCGCCGCCAGCAGCAGCGCACCGCCCAACGGCACCCACGCGTACAGCACCCCGGCCGGACCCGACCGCACCGCCTCCGCGCCGCCCGGCTTCACCACGACGGCGTAGGTACGGCCCTTCTCCACGGCCACGGAGTCCTCGACGACCACCTCACCGCGCCGGGCGGCCGAGCCCCCGTCCCCCGTGAACGCGCCCCGGCACCACCCGTCGTCGCACCGCGACACCGTCACCGTGCCGGACTCCCGGCCCTTGGTGAGCATCACGTACTGCGCGGTCCCCCAGGACGCCCACACGCCCCCGGTCAGGATCAGCGCCGCGACGACCCCCATCGCCGCGAGCCGTCCGAACCGCAGCGCGGTGGCGGCGCCCTGGCTCGACATGACGGCGGTAGGCATGGCCGAAATCCTTGGCCATGCCTGCGCGAGGAGTCAACTCGAACAGGGTGGAGCAAAGGGGCAAGTCACGAGTTGTACGTACTCTGCGCCCGCTCCAGACCCTCGATCACCAGACACTCCACCGCGTCCGCCGCCCGGTCCACGAAGTAGTCCAACTCCTTGCGCTCCGCCGACGAGAAGTCCTTCAGCACGAAGTCCGCCACCGGCATCCGCCCCGGCGGACGCCCGATCCCGAACCGCGCCCGGTGGTACTCCGCGCCCATCGCCTTCGTCATCGACTTCAGGCCGTTGTGCCCGTTGTCCCCGCCGCCCAGCTTCAGCCGCAGCGTCCCGTAGTCGATGTCCAACTCGTCATGCACGGCCACCACCCGCGCCAGTGGCACCTTGTAGAAGTCCCGCAGCGCGTTCACCGGCCCACCCGACAGGTTCATGTACGACATCGGCTTCGCCAGCACCACCCGCCGGTTCCCCGGCCCCGGCGGACCGATCCGGCCCTCCACGACCTGCGCCTGCGCCCGGCCCGCCCGCTTGAACCGGCCCCCGATCCGCTCCGCCAGCAGATCCGCCACCATGAAGCCCACGTTGTGCCGGTTCCCGGCGTACTCCGGCCCCGGATTGCCCAGCCCCACGATCAGCCACGGGGCACCGGCATCGGTCGTCACGTCCATCTCTCCTCGGATACGCGCCAGCCGCTGCCCCACCCGGCACGGGCGGAACAGCGGCTGACGAAACGACGTACGGGTACGGATCAGGCCTCGGCGGGAGCCTCGCCCTCACCCTCGGCCTCGGCACCCTCCGGGGCCTCCTCGGCCTGCGCGGCCAGCACCTGGAGGACCACCGCGTCCTCCTCGACGGCCAGCGTGACACCGTTCGGCAGGGTGATGTCCTTGGCCAGGACGGAGGCACCGGCCTCCAGGCCCTCCACCGACACCGTGACCTGCTCCGGGATGTGCGTGGCCTCGGCCTCGACCGGCAGCGCGTTCAGCACGTGCTCCAGCAGGTTGCCACCCGCCGCCAGCTCGCCCTCGGCCACGACCGGGATCTCGACGTTGACCTTCTCGCCGCGCTTCACCAGCAGCAGGTCGACGTGCTCCAGGAAGCCCTTGATCGCGTCGCGCTGCACGGCCTTCGGGATCGCCAGCTCGTTCTGCTTGCCGTCGATGTCCAGCGAGATCAGCACGTTCGGGGTACGCAGCGCCAGCAGCAGCTCGTGACCCGGCAGGGTCAGGTGCAGCGGGTCGGAACCGTGGCCGTACAGCACACCGGGAACCTTGTCGGCGCGACGGATACGGCGGGCGGCGCCCTTGCCGAACTCGGTGCGGGTCTCGGCGGACAGCTTCACCTCGGACATGATCACTCCTCGTAGAAAAACCAGTAACGGACGGGGTCACCCGGCCACGAACGGCCTGCTACGAAGAGCGCGTCGATAACGGACCGCCGTACATCCGTGCCACACACGGACCACGGCCTCCCTCGCCGAGCAACCCCAGCAGGATACTCGGCGCGGAAGGCCGCAGAAAAATCGATCAAGCAGATCGACCAAGCAGACAGCGCGCTAGCGGTGTCTCACTGCTCGTCGAACAGGCTCGTCACCGAGCCGTCCTCGAAGACCTCGCGCACCGCGCGCGCGATCGTCGGGGCGATCGACAGGACCTTGATCTTGTCGAGGTCGTTCGCCACCTCGCCCGGCGTCGGCAGGGTGTTGGTGAACACGAACTCGCTCACCCGCGAGTTCTTCAGCCGGTCCGCCGCCGGACCCGACAGCACACCGTGCGTCGCCGTCACGATCACGTCCTCCGCGCCGTGCGCGAACAGCGCGTCCGCCGCGGCGCAGATCGTGCCACCGGTGTCGATCATGTCGTCCACCAGGACGCAGATACGGCCCTCCACATCACCCACGACCTCGTGCACGGTGACCTGGTTCGCCACGTCCTTGTCCCGCCGCTTGTGCACGATCGCCAGCGGCGCGCCCAGCCGGTCACACCAGCGGTCGGCCACCCGCACCCGGCCCGCGTCCGGCGAGACCACCGTCAGCTTGTCCCGGTCCACCTTCGCGCCCACGTAGTCCGCGAGCAGCGGCAGCGCGAACAGGTGGTCCACCGGACCGTCGAAGAAGCCCTGGATCTGATCGGTGTGCAGGTCCACCGCCAGAATCCGGTCCGCACCTGACGTCTTCATCAGATCCGCGATCAGACGGGCCGAAATCGGTTCACGGCCACGGTGCTTCTTGTCCTGCCGCGCGTAACCGTAGAACGGCACGATGACCGTGATGGAGCGGGCCGACGCCCGCTTCAGCGCGTCGATCATGATCAACTGCTCCATGATCCACTGGTTGATCGGAGCCGTGTGGCTCTGGATCACGAAGCAGTCCGCACCGCGCGCGGACTCCTGGTACCGCACGTAGATCTCGCCGTTGGCGAAGTCGAAGGCCTTCGTCGGGACGACCCCGACACCCAGCTGGTGGGCGATTTCCTCGGCAAGCACGGGGTGGGCGCGGCCGGAGAAGAACATCATCTTCTTCTCGCCGGTCGTCTTGATCCCGGTCACAGCACTGTCTCCTCAGAGGTGTCGCAGCTAGATGTCGACACGGCGGACCGGCGGCGGGCCGGAGGCCGTCTTAGCTGGTGGGGTGCGGTTGTGCACTTATCACGGTACGCCGTCCCAGACGCACCCGTTTCCGGTCAGCCTTCGCCGTCCGACTCCCGGGACGCCGCCTCGGCCGCCTTCGCCGCCGCGCTCCCCGGACGCTTGCGAGCCACCCAACCCTCGATATTCCGCTGCTGGCCACGGGCCACGGCCAGCGAACCGGACGGCACGTCACGCGTGATCACCGACCCGGCGGCGGTGTACGCGCCGTCCCCGACCGTGACAGGCGCCACAAACATGTTGTCGGCACCCGTCTTGCAGTGGGAGCCCACGGTGGTGTGGTGCTTGTGCTCCCCGTCATAGTTCACGAACACGCTCGCGGCACCGATGTTGGTGTACTCCCCGATCGTCGCGTCCCCGACGTACGACAGGTGCGGCACCTTCGTGCCCTCGCCGACCGAGGTGTTCTTGATCTCGACGAACGTCCCGACCTTCGACTTCACCCCGAGCCGGGCCCCCGGCCGCAGATAGGCGTACGGCCCCACGCTGGCCCGCGGGCCGACGTCCGCCCCGTCCGCGACCGTGTTGTCCACCCGGCCCCCGCGCCGACACGGGTGTCCCTGAGCCGGGAGTTGGGCCCGACCTCGGCGCCCTCCGCCAGGTGCGTGACCCCGAGGAGCTGGGTCCCCGGGTGCACGACGGCGTCCTGCTCGAAGGTGACGGTGACGTCGACGAAGGTCGTCGCCGGGTCGATGACGGTCACGCCCGCGAGCATGGCGGCGGTCAGCAGCCGGTCGTTGAGGATGCGGCGGGCCTCCGCCAACTGCACCCGGTTGTTGATCCCGGCGATCTCCCGGTGGTCGGCGGCGACGCACGCCCCGACCCGGTGCCCGGCCTCCCGCAGGATGCCGAGCACGTCCGTCAGGTACTCCTCGCCCTGACTGTTGTCCGTACGGACCTTCCCCAGCGCGTCCGCCAGCAGCCGCCCGTCGAACGCGAACACCCCGGAGTTGATCTCCCGGATCGCCCGCTGCGCGTCGGTGGCGTCCTTGTGCTCGACGATCTCGGTGACGGCACCGGTGGCGTCGTCCCGCACGATCCGCCCGTACCCGGTGGCGTCCGGCACCTCGGCGGTCAGCACGGTCACGGCGTTCCCGTCGCCGCCGTGCGTCGCGGCGAGCCGCGCGAGGGTCTCCCCGGTGAGAAGGGGAGTGTCCCCGCACACGACGACGACGGTCCCCTCGACCGCGCCGCCCAGCTCCTCCAGGGCCATCCGTACGGCGTGCCCGGTCCCGTTCTGCTCGGCCTGCACGGCGGTGCGGACGCCGGGCGCGGCCTCCGCGAGGTGCGCGGTCACCTGCTCCCGCGCGTGCCCGACCACGACGACCAGGTGCTCCGGCTCCAGCTCACCGGCCGCGGCCAGCACATGTCCCACCAGGGACCGACCACAGATCTCGTGCAGGACCTTGGGTGTGGCCGACTTCATACGGGTGCCCTCACCCGCTGCGAGAACGACGACGGCTGCCGGGCGAATGGCGCTCACGGGGTTGCCCTTCGGCTTTTGGGATGGGGTGGGGTGACATGCGCAGGATACCGGGGGGACTTGGGGGTGACATGGGAGCGGGCCCTGACTGGACTGTGCCAGTCAGGGCCCGAACCTGCGAAATGCTCCCGGGGGAGGACTCGAACCCCCATGATCAGAACCAAAATCTGACGTCTTGCCCTTAGACGACCCGGGATTACCGCTATGTCCGATTTCCTGCATCGGTCGCGGAAGCAGCACCTACTATGCCGCACCACCAGCCCTCGATGCGACGGTACAACTCAGCGCTCTGCAAGATCGTGA
Organism: Streptomyces flavalbus; assembly: GCF_042674625.1. Lineage (NCBI taxonomy): Bacteria > Bacillati > Actinomycetota > Actinomycetes > Kitasatosporales > Streptomycetaceae > Streptomyces > Streptomyces flavalbus. Next base: position 3,347,781 of record NZ_JBHTEB010000001.1, on the reverse strand, counting down.
CAACCAGACACCCGTGGTAGGTGTCACCGGTGTCCAGGCGCGCCGTCTTGGGGGTTGTGGCGCTTCAGTGTCGTCTTGCCGAAGGTGGTCCGGTCCACCTGGACCACCTCCGCCCAGAACTCTTCAGCGGCTTCCGTGTCAGCCGACTCGTGGATCATGACCCGGTAACGGATGCGCCGCTGCTCGATGCCGAGCAGGTTGAGCCAGGCCAGGTGGAGGCGGATGACGTTGGGATCACTGTTGACGAAGATGACTTGCTCGCGGCGGGCGTGAGGCTTGTCCTTGGTGCCTTCGGCCCAGTAGAGGGCGACGCCGGCGATCAGCAGCTCTCGGTCAGGCATCGCCCCGATCTCCCGTGGGGCGGCTCGCCCTCCAGGAGGCGGTTGAGGAGGTCGTTGTTGTCGACGTGGAGCCGGTCGCGGATCTGGCGGCGGCTGAGGCCCGCGCGGCGCAGGGCGACGGCCTGTTCGCGCAGCCCCTCGAAGTCGGCGTACTTGTTCTATGAATGTGCCATGGGCATACCGTCCGGGAGGAATGCCCGGTTCCGGGGCTGGATGCCGAGGGGTTCACCTGTTCGAGGGCTATCGCGACGTATCGCTTGCGGAAGTCGCCGGAAAACGGGTGGCGGGCGATCGTAGGCTGGAGGCATGACCGCGACGGGGGAAGAGGACGTGACGGCCCGGGGAGGGCCGTTGTGGTGGGAGCGGCGGCGTGGTGCCGTGCTCGACGGGGGGCTCGCGCTGCTGTCGGCGGCCGAGTGTGGGGCCGAGGGGGTCAAGTTCGCGGGGGACGCCGGGATTCCGGTGGCGGTGGGGGTCGTCTTCGGGGTGCTCGCCGGGTCCGTGCTGCTGGTGCGGCGGCAGTGGCCGATCGCCGTCGTGCTCGTCGCCATCGCGATCGCGCCCGCCCAGATGGGCTTCCTGATGAGCATCGTCGGCCTCTACACGCTCGCCGCCTCCGAGCTGCCCCGCCGGATCATCGCCTCGCTGGCCGGGATGTCCCTCGTGGGGACGCTGATCGTGACGTTCGTGCGGGCCCAGCAGGGGATGACCCGGGGGGAGTACGAGATCGGCGGGGACTGGTTCGTCCCCTTTATTTCGATTACCGCTTCGCTGGGGGTGACCGCGCCTCCCGTGCTGCTCGGGATGTACGTCGGGGCGCGGCGGCGGCTGATGGAGAGCCTGCGGGAGCGGGCGGACAGCCTGGAGCGGGAGCTGCAGTTGCTGGCGGAGCGGGCCGAGGAGCGGGCCGAGTGGGCGCGCAACGAGGAGCGGACGCGGATCGCGCGGGAGATGCACGACGTCGTCGCGCACCGGGTGAGTCTGATGGTGGTGCACGCGGCGGCGTTGCAGGCGGTGGCGCGGAAGGACCCGGAGAAGGCGGTGAAGAACGCCGCGCTGGTGGGGGACATGGGGCGGCAGGCGTTGACCGAGCTGCGGGAGATGCTGGGGGTGCTGCGCAGTTCGGACGGGGCGGCGCAGCGGCCCGCGCGCGGTCCCGGCGCGGACTCGGTGCCGTTGGCCGCGGTCGGGGTGGCCGCCGCGGCTGCCGCGTCCCGGGTCGCCGAGGAGAGTGACGGGCCCTGTCTGTCGGAGTTGGACGAGTTGATCGGGCAGTCGGCGGCGGCGGGCATGGCCGTGGACCTGTCGGTGGTGGGGGAGGCGCGGGAGTACGCGCCCGAGGTGGAGCAGACGGCGTTCCGGGTGGTGCAGGAGGCGCTGACGAACGTCCACAAGCACGCGGCGGGCGCGAAGACGTACGTGCGGCTCGCGCACCGCGCGGCGGAGATCGCGATGCAGGTGGAGAACGAGCCGCCGCCGGACGGCGCGTCGGCGTCGTCGGCGCGGCTGCCGTCCGGCGGGAACGGGCTGGTGGGGATGAAGGAGCGGGTCGCGGCGCTGGGCGGGGTGTTCGTGTCCGGGCCGACGGACGCCGGGGGGTTCCGGGTGTCGGCGGTGATTCCGGCGTCGTAGCGGCCCCGTTCGTCGGGGGGTCGTGGCGGCCTCGCCTTCCGGCGTGGTGGCGGCCCCGCGCTGTCGGGGTCGTGGCGGCCTCGCCTTCCGGGGTCGTGGCGGCCCCGCCCTCCAGGGTCGTAGCAGCCCGTCCGTCGGCGTCGTAGCGGCCCCGTTCGTCGGGAGGGCTCAGGCCGCTGTGAGGCGTACTGGCTCCAGGCCCGTGACCAGGGTGGTGAGGGCCTGGTCGATGGTGGGGCCGAGGTACCAGTCGCCGGTGTGGTCCAGGGCGTAGGCGCGGCCTTCGGCGTCGATGGCGAGGAGTGCCTCGGAGTCGGGTTCGGTGCCGAGGGGGCTGACCTCGGTGTCGAGGGCGCGGCCGAGGTCGCCGAGGGTGCGGGCGAGGTGCAGGCCGTGCAGCGGGTCGAGGTGGACGGCGGTGGGGGCGAGCTGGCGGCCGGGGCCGGTCGGGGTGATGTGCAGGCCGCCGAACTCGGCCCACGCCTCGACGGCGGCCGGGAAGACGGCGTGCCGGTGTCCGGCGGGTGAGGTGTGTTCGCGCAGGGTGTCGGCCCAGATCTCCGCCTGCTTGATGTCCCAGCGTCCGGGCTGCCAGCCCGCCGCGCGCAGGGCGGCGTCGACGGGGACGGGGAAGCGGGTGGATGACGTGCGGTCGGTGTGCATCTGCCCTTCGATCGTGTGTGCGGGTGGGTGCGGCTCGTGCGGTGAGGGGTACGGCTGCTGGCGTACGGGCGTTCAGTCGGCGGTCGGCGTGGGGTCGACGACGCGGACGCCGAAGTGGGCGCTGAGGGCGGCGCAGGCGCGGCAGGGCGCGGCGTAGCTGCCGTGCAGCGGGTCGCCGTCCTCGCGGATGCGGCGGGCGGTGAGCTTGGCCTGCTTGAGGGCCTTGCGGGCCTCGCCGTTGGTCATGGGTTTGCGCGCGGCGCGTTTGCTGCGGGCGGCGTCGGCGGCGGCGATGTGCCGGGAGATGAGGATGGTCTCGGCGCAGCGGCCGGTGTAACGGTCGCGTTGGGCGCTGGTGAGGGTGTCGAGGAAGTCCTGTACGAGGGGGTGCAGGGCGGGCGGCTGGTCGCCGCGGGCGGCGGTGCCGGTGAGGGTGGCGCCGCGGACGGAGAGGGCGGCGGCGACGGTGGGGAGTATGCCGTCGCGGCGGTGACGCAGCGTAGGCGGTGCGGGCGCCTCGTTGGCGCTCCAGCCGATGCGCGGGTCGCCGGATCCGCTGGTGTGCGGCCCCGTCTGTGTCCCGTTCATGATCGTTTTTCCCCTCCAGTGCATCCCCCCGGCTGACACAGAGTGCCAAATGGCGTGGCTGGTGCGGAAGCTGGGGCGCCGCGACACGCCCGGTCGGGGCAGTGCGTCACGGTGGGGTGACGGCTGGTCACGGTGGCGGGGCGGTCGCGGCGGGGGTGGCCACCGGCGCCGGTGACCGGTGGGGTCGTACCGCATAGGCTGTCGGGCACCGCGCTTGCGCGGGCAACGCGTCGCGGCCGGGGAACGGTGCAACCGCCGGGTCCCGGGCGTGGAAGAGACGTGGGAGATCGGAAGTCGATACGGGGCGTGACGGCCGAGGGCGGTCGTCGCGGGCCGTACCAGAGTGCCGCAGGGGGCAACCGCCATGACGACAGGTCGGCTCGGGCTGGGGGAACCTCCCGGCCGCCAGGCCGGGGGACACGCCGCGCCGCCGAACGCGGCCTATGCCGGGCAGGTCGTGCACTTCCCGGATCCGGTGCGGGCGTCGCGTCATCCGCGAGGGGTGCGGGTGGACGAGCGCGGCTATCCCGACTTCTCGCCCTACGCGCGCGCGGCGGCGGAGATCGCGGAGCCCCCGGAGGGGTTCGGCGTCGACGAGCTGCGGTTGACGGACTACGTCTCGGCCAACGCGGCGCTGGCGGCGTCGGGGCACGAGCTGTGGGACACGGTCCCTGCGGTGGCGACGCCGCACGGCTGGACGTGGCACCACGTGGCCGGGACGCGGCGCCTTGAGCTGGTGCCGGTCGAGGTGAAGGCGCTGCTGCGGCACCACGGCGGTATCGCGACGGCGGCCGTCGACCACGGCAAGCGGGGCACGCGTCCGCTCCAGGAGACCCGGCCCGCGCACTTCGGGCTGCCGAAGGCGTCGGTGGCGGTGACGGAGGCGCAGGTGCTGGGCGTGGAGGAGGACCTGGGCTACCGGCTGCCGGGCGCCTACCGCTCGTTCCTGAAGGCGGCGGGCGGTTGCGCGCCGGTGGGGACGGCGCTCGACGCCGACCTGGGGCTGCTGATCGACCAGCCGTTCTTCACGGTGCGGGAGGAGGCGGCGGTCAACGACCTCGTCTACGTCAACAAGTGCCTGCGGGACCACCTGACGAAGGACTACCTGGGGGTGGCGTTCATCCAGGGCGGGCTGCTCGCGGTGAAGGTGCGGGGTGAGCGGGCCGGTTCGGTGTGGTTCTGCGCGTACGACGACGCGCGGGACGTCGATCCGTCGGTGCCGCCCGCCGAGCGGGTGGCGCGGCTGCTGCTGCCGTGCGGGGACGACTTCGACACGTTCCTGTCCCGACTGGCCGGTTCCCCGCCGGAGTTGGACACGGTGGCGAACCTGATGGTGGACGGCGGTTTCGCGCGGGCGGTGCCGGTGGCGTCTTCTTCGGTGGGGGAGTGAGCTGGCCATGGTGACCTTCGCGCAGGCGCAGGAGCGCGCCGAGGAGTGGATCAACGGGGACGTGCCGTCGTACCAGCACCGGGAGGTGCGGGTGCGGGAGTTCGGGCTCGGGTTCGTGGTGTGGGCCGAGGACCGTGCCGACGGGCCGCGTTCGGACGGCGGTACGCAGCGGCTGGTGATCGCCCGGGACAGCGGGGAGGCCACGCTGTGGCCGTCGCTGCCGGTGGGTGAGGTGATCCGCCGCTATGAGGAGGAGTACGGCGGTCAGGCGGACGCCGTGGCCGACGCGCCGCCCGCGCCTCCGGCCCGGGTGGACCTCAACCAGACGTCGTTCCTGCTGACTCCGCCGGAGTGGCTCCAGGAGGCGGCGGACCGGATGGGTATCCCGGACCGGCGGGAGCCGGAGCCGTCCGGTTCGGCCAGTGGGGCCACTCCGTGGCCCGCCGCCGGGGGTGGCGACGACGCCGGGCTGCCGGGGGCGCCCGCGGGGGCCACGCCGTGGGCGGGGACCGACACCAACGGGGATGCCGGTGAGGACCGTTCCGTGCCGTTGCCGGAGACGGTGTACGCGCCGCAGTTGAGCGAGGCGGACGCGGGTGCGGGCGTGGGTGCCGGTGCGGGTGCCGGTGCGGGGCCGCGGGGTGGTGTGGGCAGCGGGGGTACGCCGCCGGAGGCGCCGACGGCGCTGATGTCCGGGGGGAGCCAGTTGCCGCCCACGGCCGTGGCGCCGGTGGTACCCGGCGCGCCGGGGGCTGGGCAGACGCCGCCTCCGGGGATGCCGGGTGCCGGTCAGGCGCCTGCGCCGGGGATGCCGGGTGCGCCGGGGGCTGGGCAGACGCCGCCTCCGGGGATGCCGGGTGCCGGTCAGGCGCCTGCGCCGGGGATGCCGGGTGCGCCGGGGGCTGGGCAGACGCCGCCTCCGGGGATGGCGGGTGCTCCCGGGGCCGGGCAGACGCCGCCCCCGGGTGCGCCGGGGATGCCGGGTGCGGGGCAGACGCCTCCCCCGGGTGCCCCGGGTGTCGGGCAGACGCCGCCTCCGGGTGCCCCGGGGATGCCCGGCGCGCCGGGTCCTGGGCCGACGCCGCCCCCGACACCCCCCGCCGTCGCCCCGGAGCGGCCCCTTCCGCCGCACGCCGGGGACATCGCCGACGCCGCGACCAGCAAGGCCGCGCCTCCGCCCCGCCGGGGTGGGGGCATGGCGCCGCCGCCCCCGCCGGGTGCGCCCGGTGCGCCGGGTGCGCGGGCCGGGGGCGCTACTCCGCCGCCGCCGTCGCCGCCCGGGGCACCGGGCAGCGCGGGCGGTTCGGGTGGGGCGTACGTGCCCACGCAGTTGGTGTCGTCGCTGGGCCCTGACGGCCCCGGTACGCCGCCGCCTCCCCCGGGCACCCCGACCCCTCCGGGCCCGCCCGGCGGTACCGGCACCCCGCCCGGGAACGTGCACCACGCGGCCACGATGCTGGCCAACCCCGGCCCTGGCGGCGTAGGGGCCCCGGGCGCACCCCAGCCCCCCGCCGCACCCGGCGTTCCAGGCGCGCCCCAGCCACCCGGCGCCCCGGGCACCCCCGGCGCACCCCAGCCGCCCGGCGCCCCAGGCGCCCCCGGCGCCTCCGCTGGCGGTCCGCACGGTGCCGTGCACCACGCCGAGACGATGCTGTCCGCACCCCCGGTCGGCGGCCCCGCCGCACCCCCGCCGCCCCCGCCGCCCGGCCCGGGTGGCCCCGTCCCCGGTGGTCCGCCCCCGGCGTACGGCTACCCGCAGCCGCCCGTCGGGCAGCCCACCGTCGGCCCCGGCTACCAGGCGGTGCTGCGCTACCGCGCGCAGGACGGTTCCGAGCAGCAGCTCATCCGGCGTTCCGCGCCGGGCACGCCGCACCCGGAGTGGCAGATCTTCCACGAGCTGCGCGCCATGAACGTGCCCCCGGACCAGGTCCTGGAGCTGCACACGGAGCTGGAGTCGTGCGAGCTGCCGGGCGCCTACTGCGCGCGGATGATCCGGGAGCAGTGGCCGCAGGCACGCATCACCTCGATCGCGCCGTACGGCACGGACCACGCGAGCCGTCAGCAGGGGATGCGGCAACTGCTCGCCCACCAGGGCGAGTTGCACCAGGTCGCCGACGGCCCGGCGCGCCCCGCGCCGGTGCGGGCGCCGTTGCCGCCGGTGCAGCCCGTGCCGCCGGTGCCGCCGGAGGGCGTGGCGCAGGAGCTGGCGGCGGCGTTCGGGCCGGGCGTGTTCCGGTTCGAGCAGGCGGCGGTGTCCCGGCAGGGCGTGCCGCCGGTCGTGGCGCACACGCTGATGGTGGCGGGGCTGCCGTTGGACATGGGCCCGTTCTTCTGGGCGCAGGCCCAGCCGGGGCGGCCGGTGCCGACGCTGGCGGAACTGGCCGCCGAGCGCGGGGTGCGGCCCGCGCCGGACGCGGGGTCGTACCTCGTGATGGGCAGTGACTTCGGCAAGGCGCTCTGTGTGCAGTACGGCACCGCGCACATCGTGGCCGTGCTGGTGGAGGCCGGTCCGGGCGGGGCGCCGGTGCCGCCGCAGTTCGTGAACACCGGGCTGCCGGAGTTCGCGCGGTGCCTGGCGCTGCTCGGGCGGATGTGGCGGCTGCGGTACGGGCTGAACCAGGAGCAGGCGGGCCGCTGGACGGTGGACTTCCAGGCCCAGCTCGCGGCGCTCGACCCGGCGGCGCTCAGCTCGCCGGAGAGCTGGTGGTCGGTGCTCCTTGAGCAGATGTGGGACGGGCTGCTGTAGGGCAGCCTGGCCGCTGCAAGGGCCGGACCTGGTCGTGTGACCGGGTCCGGCCCTTTTGTGTGCGTAACTTATAGGCGGAGTGTCGCGTTATGAACACTTCCCTCTGATCCATCAAGATGTGCGCGAAATAGACATTTTTCGTGTGGCCGGTGGAGAGGGGTTCCAGGGTGACCAGCGCATCGATGCCGCCCTATGGGTTCACGACCGTCCGGGGGCGTGGCTACCGGCCCGAACAGGTGGACGCCTTCACCGCGGCGCTCTCCGCCGACCGGGACGCGGCGTGGGAACGGGCCGCCCGGCTCACCGTCCTCGCCCGCGAGATGGACGAGGAGGCGGCGGAGCTGCGCGAGACGGTCGCCCGGCTCAGGCCGCAGACGTACGAGTCGCTCGGGGAGCGCGCCCACCGTCTGTTCCTGCTCGGGGAGGAGGAGGCGGCCGACGTCCGGGAGCGCGCGCGGACCGCGGGGCGCGAGGAGTTGGCGCGGGCGCGGGAGTGGGCGGACGGCGTGCTGGGCGAGGCCCGGGAGTACGCCGACACAGTGCGCGCCGACGCCGAGGAGCACGCCCGTCAGCGGCTGCTCTCGGCGCGGGCGGAGTCCGACGAGATCCGGGTCGACGCCCGGCGTGAGGTGAAGGAACGGCGCGCGGAGGCGCTGGCGGCGTCGCGGGAGGCGCGGCAGGGGGTCGAAGCGCTCCTCGCGGAGCAGGAGAAGGCGCACGCCGAGCGGTGGGCGGCGGTGGAGCGGGAGGCCGTCGAGCGCGCCGCCGCGCTCGACGAGCGCCACGCCGAGGCGGTGACGCGGGCCGAGGCCGCGCTGGCGGAGGCCGAGCGGGGCCTCGCCGACGCGGAGGCGTCCGCCCGCCGGGGGCAGGAGGAGGCGGACGCGCGTGCCGAGGAGATCCTCCGCGAGGCCCGCGCCCACGCCGAGCGCGTCGCCCGCGAGACGGAGCGGGTGCTGCGGGAGCACGGGGAGCGCTGGGACGACGTACAGGCCCACATGGACCACGTACGCAGCAGCCTCGTGGCGCTGACGGGCGGTCACGCGCCCGCGGAGTGACCCACCGTCCCCCTCTCCCTTCGCCGCGCCTCGCGTCTCCGGCCCCCTGCTGCCCCGCCGCCCCTACCGCCCCCGGCGGGTCGCGCCCGCCAGGATCCAGCCCTCCACGGCCTCGTACTGGCGGCGTTGTTCGTCGGCCTTGCGGCGGCCGGAGAGGACCGTGCCCAGCCAGCCGAGGGCGAAGCCGAGCGGGATGGTGACGAGGCCGGTGGTGGTGAAGGGGAAGAAGTTGAAGTCGGCCTCGGGGAACGCGGCGTGCGGGGAGCCGGAGACGAGGTTGGTGCCCGGCATCAGCGCGAGGACGGCGAGGGTGCCGCCGACGAGGGTGGCCAGCAGGCCGGTGCGGGTGTAGCGGCGCCAGAAGAGGCTGTAGACCAGGGCGGGCGCGAGGGCCGAGGCGCCGATGCAGAAGGAGACCGTGACCAGCGGTTGCAGGCTGCGGTGCTGGACGAGCGTGGCGAGCAGGATCGCCGGGACGCCGACGGCGAGGGCGGAGAGGCGGGCGAGGGTCATCTCGCGCCGCGCGGTCATCTCCCGGACCCGGGCGGCGAACACGTCGTGCGCGAGGGTGTTGGCGCAGGCGAGGATCATGCCCGCGACGGAGGCGAGCACGGTGAGGAAGATCGCGGTGGTGACCGTGGTGAACAGGAACGTCTCCGCGGTGGACACCTCGGCGCCGAACACGGCGCGGGAGCCCAGCAGGTAGGCGGTGTTGCCCTGCGGGTCGGCTGCGGCGACCGGCTCGCGCCCGATCAGGGCGGTGGCGCCGAAGCCGACCACGGTGATGACCAGCACGAACAGCGTCACGCAGCAGACCGCCCAGGACATCGAGCGCCGCACCTGCCGGGCGCTGGAGGCGGTGTACATGCGCATGGTGACGTGCGGCAGGCAGGCGCCGCCGAGCACGACCGCCAACTGTGAGCTGATCATGTCAAGCCCGGGCGCGGGTCCCGCCTGGAACTCAAGACCGGGGCGCAGGAAGGCGTCCCCGACCCCGCTGCGCGCGGCGGCCGCGCCGAACAGGGCGCCCGGGCTCCAGTCGAACCGGGCCAGCACCAGCGCGGCGACGACGGCACCGGAACCGAGCAGCAGCACGATCTTCAGGATCTGGATCAGCGCCGTACCCTTCATCCCACCGATCGCCGCGTACGAGATCATCAGCGCGCCGACGCCGATGATGACGCCGGTCTTCAGCTCGTCGCCACTGAACCCCAGGATGAACGCGAGGAGTTGCCCGGTGCCCGCGAGCTGCACCAGCATCAGCGGCAGCAGCGCGGCCAGCGTCACCGCGCACGCCGCGATCCGCGCCGCGCGCCCCGGCATCCGGCGGGCGAAGGCGTCGCCCATGGTGAACCGGCCCGCGTTGCGCAGCGGTTCGGCCAGCAGGAACATCAGCAGCAGCAGGGACAGCGCGGTGCTCAGCGCGAGCACGATCCCGTCGTAGCCGTAGAGCGCGATGACCCCGCCGGTGCCGAGGACGCTGGCGGCGGAGATGTAGTCACCGGCGATGGCGAGCCCGTTGCGCATCGGGGACAGCGAGCCGTACCCGGTGTAGAACTCGTCGAGGTCGTCGCGGTCGGGCCCGGTCATCACGCACAGCAGCAGCGTGAGGGTGGCGACGGCGGTGAAGGCGACCAGGGACATGGCCTGGCCGGAGTCGCTGAACCCGGTCATCGAGCCGCGACTCCCCCGTGACCGGCACGCCGGGCGTCCACCTCGGCCTGCCGCCGGATCAGCCGGGCGAGGGGGTCCACGCGCCGCCGGGCGGTGGACTCGTACAGGCCGATCGCCAGCCAGGTGACCGGCAGTTGGGCCAGCGCGAGCAGCAGCCCGACCGGCACCCCGTCGACGACGGCACCGGCCAGGGCGGACGGCGCGAACGCGGACAGGGCGAGGAAGAGGGTGAAGTACCCCAGGGCGGCGAACGTGGCGACCCGGCGCTGCCGCCGGTAGGCGGTCCGCAGCACCCGCAGGTCGCTGTGGTGGCCGAGCGGCGGATGCTCGGGGACGGGCGGACGGGCTGGGGGGAATCCGTGGGACATCCCGGTGCTCCTTGCGCGGCTCAGGTCCCTGAGGGACCGCAGGGAGTGGGGGGTGTGGTGCGGGGCACGCACGTTACTCGTCCGTACACCCGAACGCGAGGGTTTCGTCAAACTGATTGGTCGGTAGGCCCCTGAACTGCTGCCGCGCCGCTGACCTGGGGTGTTACCCGCGTTAACTCAGACTTTTGGGTTCCGGCGACCGCTCGCCTTCCCGTCGCTCTCCGGCGCTGGTGCGTCCGGTTGCTGTCCCTGCCGGTGCCGGGGTGTCGAGCGGCGGGGGGTGCGGGTGAGGGTGATCTGGCGGACCGCCTGCTGGAGGCAGGCCAGGGCGGCGAGGCCCGGGAGGGCGGCCGCCGTGCTGTCGAGGAACGTGTGCGGTGCCTGGATGACGCAGAGGAAGACCGCGATCGCCGAGAAGAGGACGACCATGCACCACGAGTGCCCGGCCCGGCGGCGGTGCAGGGCCGCGCGGAGGATGGAGAGCGCCGCGACCAGCCAGGGGCCGTACACCAGCAGCGGCCACCAGGCGACGATGCCGCCGTGCGTACGCGCCGCCGCCACCGCGCGCAGCGGGTCGCTGGCGACCATTCCGCTCAGGAAACTCACCGCGGACGCGATAACCGCCGCGAGCGCCGCGGCGAGGAAACTGATCGAGCGGAGCGCCCCGCGGTTCCTGCGTTCCCTGACCCTGCGGTGACTTCGTGCCGCCCTTTTCAGCGGGGGGAGTTCCGCGGTGATTTCCTGGAGATTGCTCAGGGGGGTACCCGCGGTGGGCGCGGTGACCGATTCCTCGTCGCGGGGCGCGGGGATGACCGGGGGCGGCTGGTCGGCCATGGCCTCCTGGAGCATCCAGGCCAGTTCCTCGGCCGGGTCCCAGGTCGCGTCCGGTGGCACCAGGGGAATGGAGCGCACCCGGTCGTAGGTGGTCTCTTCGTCGTGCATGACGCCGGGCTATTCCGCGCGGGCCGGGCGGAAGCCGCTTTCGAACCTGGGCCATCGCTGGGCGAGATCGGCCTCAAGCGCCGCCATCTCGTCGAGGAATTCCGGCAGCAGGGACTCGGTCACCCTCAGGTCGGCCAGCCCGTCCTCGGTTGCCTCATTCATATACCGACTAACGTTGCCTCACTCTGGCGGATGCGGCGCAAACGAGTGAATGGAAGCGTCGATAATTACTTGATCGAGGGCCATTGGGACTAAATATCCCTGTGCGAAAAACCTAATGAACGGTCACCTCATGGGAGGTCCTGGCGGCTCTGCGGGCCGGTCTCGGCCGGTCGGGTGCCGTCCTCGACGCCGGGGTCGGGGGCGGTGGTGAGGACCGGGAAGCGGCGCGGGGCGAGGAAGAGCAGGACGAGGAAGGCCAGCGCGGCGGCGCAGGACGCGCCCAGGTAGACGGCGTGGACGGCGTCGGCGATCGCGCCCCGCACCGGTTCCGGGGCGGCCGTCCCGGCGTCGTAGCCGCGGGTCACGGAGTCGAGGTCGCCCGCGCCGCCGAGGCGGGCGGCGAGGACGCCGTTGGCGACGGCGCCGAACAGCGCCGCGCCGACCGTCTGCCCGGTCTGGCGGCAGAACAGGACGGAGCCGGTGGCGGTGCCGCGTTCCGCCCAGCCGACGGTGGACTGGACCCCGACGATCAGCGGGAGCTGGAACAGGTCCAGCGCGGCGCCGAGGAGGAGCATCAGCAACGTCGGCTGCCAGGCCGAGCCGGGGTAGGGGAGGAAGGGGAACGCCAGGAGGATGAGCGCCGCCAGGCCGATGCCGAGCATCGCCGTGGCGCGGAAGCCGATCCGCCGGTACACGTGCTGGCTCAGCGCCGCCGACACCGGCCAGCTCAGCGTCCACACCGACAGCACGAAACCGGCGGCCACGGGCGCGAGGCCCAGCACCGACTGCGCGTACGTCGGCAGGAACACCGTCGGCGCCACCATCAGCAGGCCCAGCGCGCCCAGGGCGAGGTTCACCGCGGCGATCGTACGGCGGCGCCAGACCCAGCCGGGGATGATCGGCTCCGCCGCCCGGCGTTCGACCAGCACCACCACCGCCACCAGGACCGCCCCGGTGCCGAGCAGCGCCAGGGACGGGGCGGACAGCCACGGCCACGCCACCCCGCCCTGCACCAGCGCCGTGAGCAGCGCGCCGCCGCAGGCGAAGACGGCCAGGGCGCCCGGCCAGTCGACGCGGGGCCGGGTGGCCGCCTGCTCCCGCGCGGGCTCGTGCAGATGACGGACGATCAGCCAGAGCGCCACCGCGCCTATCGGCAGGTTGACCAGGAAGATCCAGCGCCAGTCGGCGTACGCGGCGAGCAGCCCGCCCACCGCCGGGCCCGCGACCGCCGACACCGCCCACACCGTGGAGAGCCGGGCCTGGATCTTCGGGCGCTGTTCGAGGGGGTAGAGGTCGGCGGCGAGGGTCTGCACGGTGCCCTGGAGGGCGCCGCCGCCCAGGCCCTGCACGACGCGGAAGGCGATCAGGGCCCACATGTTCCAGGCCAGCGCGCACAGCAGTGAGCCCACGAGGAAGACCGTGGCGCCGACGACGAGCACCGGCTTGCGGCCGAAGGTGTCCGAGAGCTTGCCGTACACGGGCAGGGTCACGGTCACCGCGAGCAGATAGCCCGAGAACAGCCACGAGAAGACCGAGAAGCCGCCCAGGTCGCCGACGATCTGCGGGACGGCCGTGGAGACGATGGTGGCGTCCAGCGCCGCCAGCGCCATGGCCAGCATCAGCGCCGCGACCACCGCTCCCCGCTTGCTGGATGTCGTACGTCCCGCCGCGTCGCCCACCCCGGGTTCCTCGCTCTCTGTCCCCATGCCCCTTGCACCTATCTGCCATTCGACACCTTGCCACTTGAGCCTGACGTGGCGGGAGGGTGGAGAGTGGATGCGCCCGTGGGGGGAGGCGACCCCTACGCGGGGTCAGCCTGCGGGTGGAGGCCCCTAGGGGGAGATCCGTACAACGTCTCGGGGAGGGTTGGTACCGGCGGAGGACGAGCCGGGGGCGGGGGAGTCCTTAACCTGGCTTTACGCCGCGGGGGAGCGGCCGGTCGTACGGGCCGCAGCTTCGGGGGTGGGGTTTTCCCCCGCACAAGAGGGGGCCGTGCACCAGCGCGCCGGACCCCTCCCGGCGGACAGACTCAGAGACGTACCGCAGGACGTACCGCAGAACCTCGGGAGCCCGGCACCGTGGGGCTCGCATACCGCTACATACCGACATAGGAGACATACCGTGACATCGGCTGTGACCATTCCCAGGCACGGGGGTACTGGAGGGCGTACGGCCGTTGCCGCGCGGGCGCGGCAGGTCGTGAAGGCGTACGGGTCCGGTGAGACCCGGGTCGTCGCCCTCGACCACGTGGACGTGGACATCGCACGCGGGCAGTTCACCGCGATCATGGGCCCCTCGGGCTCCGGCAAGTCCACGCTCATGCACTGCCTCGCCGGGCTCGACACCGTGACGAGCGGTCAGATCTACCTGGACGAGACCGAGATCACCGGGCTGAAGGACAAGAAGCTCACCCAACTGCGGCGCGACCGCATCGGGTTCATCTTCCAGGCGTTCAACCTGCTGCCGACGCTGAACGCGCTGGAGAACATCACGCTCCCCATGGACATCGCCGGACGCAAGCCGGACAGGGAGTGGCTCGCGCGGGTCGTCGAGACGGTCGGCCTCGCGGAGCGGCTGAAGCACCGGCCGACGCAGCTCTCCGGCGGTCAGCAGCAGCGGGTCGCCGTCGCGCGGGCGCTGGCCGCCCGGCCGGAGATCATCTTCGGTGACGAGCCGACCGGCAACCTCGACTCCCGCGCGGGCGCGGAGGTCCTGGGCTTCCTGCGGCGCTCCGTGGACGACCTGGGCCAGACCATCGTCATGGTCACCCACGACCCCGTGGCCGCCTCGTACGCGGACCGGGTGCTGTACCTGGCGGACGGGCGGATCGTCGACGAGATGTTCAAGCCGACCGCCGAGACCGTGCTCGACCGCATGAAGGACTTCGACGCCCGGGGGCGCACGTCATGACCGTGCTCAAGACCTCGCTGCGCAACTTCTTCTCGCACAAGGGACGCATGGCCCTGTCGGCCGTCGCCGTCCTGCTGTCGGTGGGCTTCGTCTGCGGCACGCTCGTCTTCACGGACACCATGACGAAGACGTTCGACAAGCTCTTCGAGGCCACCTCCTCCGACGTCTCCGTCAGCGCCAAGGGCTCCTCCGACACCGGCGAGACGACCTCCGACAACGGCAAACCGCCTGTCATGCCCGCGTCCGTCCTGGACCAGGTGACCAAGGTCGACGGGGTGAAGGCGGCCGAGGGCGCCGTCTTCTCCACCTCCGTCACCGTCATCGACGCCGACAAGGACAGCCTCTCCCCGAGCAGCGGCGCCCCGACCATCGTCGGCAACTGGAACCGCAACGAGGCGCGCACCATGACCGTCACCGAGGGCGCCGCGCCGCGCGGCCCCGACCAGGTGATGGTCGACGCCGACACCGCCGACAAGCACCACATCAAGCTCGGCGACGAGATAGGCATCATCACCGTCGTCGGCACCCACCAGGCCAAGGTCTCCGGCATCGCCGCCTTCGAGGTCACCAACCCCGGTGCCGCGATCTTCTACCTGGACACCAGGACCGCCCAGCGGACCCTCGTCGGTGAGCCGGACGTCTTCACCAACATCAACGTCACCGCCGCCTCCGGCGTCAGCGACGCGCAGCTCAAGAAGAACGTCACCGCGGCCCTCGACGGCGGCTACAAGGTCCAGACCGCCCAGGAGGTCGCGGACGCCAACGCCGAGGAAGTCCAGGGCTTCATGGGCGTGATCAAGTACGCCATGCTCGGCTTCGCCGGGATCGCCTTCCTGGTCGGCGTCTTCCTGATCATCAACACCTTCTCCATGCTGGTCGCCCAGCGCACCCGCGAGATCGGCCTGATGCGGGCCATCGGCTCCTCGCGGCGGCAGGTCAACCGGTCGGTGCTCTTCGAGGCGCTGCTGCTCGGCCTGTTCGGCTCGGTGCTCGGCGTCGGCGCGGGCGTCGGGCTCGCCATCGGGCTGATGAAGCTCATGGGTGCCATGGGCATGAACCTGTCCACCGACGACCTCACCATCGCCTGGACCACCCCGGTGATCGGCCTGGTGCTCGGCGTCGTCGTCACCGTCCTCGCCGCCTACCTGCCCGCCCGCCGCGCGGGCAAGGTCTCCCCGATGGCCGCCCTGCGCGACGCGGGCGCCCCGGCCGACGCCAAGGCCGGTGCCGTACGGGCCGTGCTCGGGCTGCTGCTCACCGGCGGTGGCGCGTTCGCCCTCTACCTGGCCGCCGACGCCACCAAGGCGAGCGAGGGCTCGCTGTGGCTGGGCGCCGGTGTGGTGCTCTCCCTGATCGGGTTCGTCATCATCGGACCGCTCCTCGCGGGCGGGGTCGTACGGGTCCTCAGCGCCGTCCTGCTGAGGATGTTCGGGTCGGTCGGGCGGATGGCCGAGCGCAACGCGCTGCGCAACCCGCGCCGCACCGGTGCCACGGGCGCCGCGCTGATGATCGGGCTCGCGCTGGTGGCCTGCCTGTCGGTGGTCGGGTCCTCGATGGTCGCCTCCGCCACGGAGGAGCTGGACAAGAGCGTCGGCACCGACTTCATCATCCAGAGCGACTCCGGGCAGCTCATCACCCCGCAGGCCGTGGCGGCCGTGAAGGACTCGGACGCGGTGGAGCACGTCACCGAGTACAAGTACCTCGACAAGGTCGACTACAAGACGCCCGACGGCAAGGTGCTGAAGAACACCGACATCACCGCCGCCGACCCGACCTACGCGCAGGACCTGCGGGTGGAGACGGTCCAGGGCGACCTCGCCGACGCCTACCGGCCGGACTCGATGTCCGTGCACGAGGAGTTCGCCGAGGACCACGGCATCAGCCTCGGCTCCAAGATCGCCGTCACCTTCGAGGGCGGCTCGACCGCCGAGCTGACGGTCCGCGCGATCACCAGCAGCGACGGTGTGATCGACGCGGGCTCCAAGTACATGTCCATCGACACCCTCGCCAAGTACGTGCCGGCCGACAAGATGCCGCTGGACACGCTGGTCTTCGCCTCGGCGAAGGACGGCCAGGAAGAGGCCGCGTACACCGCCCTGAAGTCGGCCCTGGACGACTACCCGCAGTACACCGTCCGCGACCAGACCGACTACAAGGACGCCCTGAAGGACCAGATCGGGCAGCTCCTGAACATGATCTACGGCCTGCTCGCCCTCGCGATCATCGTGGCGGTCCTGGGCGTCGTGAACACCCTCGCCCTGTCGGTGGTCGAGCGGACCCGGGAGATCGGTCTGATGCGGGCCATCGGACTGTCGCGGCGGCAGCTGCGCCGGATGATCCGCCTGGAGTCGGTCGTCATCGCCCTCTTCGGCGCGCTGCTCGGCCTCGGGCTCGGCATGGGCTGGGGCGCCACCGCGCAGAAGCTGCTCGCCCTTGAGGGCCTGAACGTCCTCGACATCCCGTGGCCGACGATCATCGGGGTGTTCATCGGCTCGGCCTTCGTGGGGCTGTTCGCGGCGCTGGTCCCGGCGTTCCGGGCGGGGCGGATGAACGTCCTCAACGCGATCGCCACGGAGTAGCCGACCCGCGCGCCACCGCACACGGGGGTTGCGGGGGCGCGGGGGCAGGGCCCGGTGCCGGGGAGCCGTGGAGCTTCCCGGCACCGGGCGTTTTCGGTGGCCCGCTCCCGGGTGGTGCCTCCGGGGCGGATACGGGTGGCGTTCCCAGGTCACTCACGGGTGACGGCGTTGTCCACAGGGGCGGGGTCATCCACAGGTCCGGCGGGCGTCAGCGGGGCGTCGTACTCTGGACAGCCCCGGCCGCGCTTCGCGCCGGGCCCTTCGTGTTGCCCCACCAGGATCCAGGTCAGGACGGAAAAACCCGCCATGAGTCTGCACGGTCTGCTCGACGCCGTCGTCAAGGACGCCGCGCTCGCGGAAGCGATCAAGGCGGCTGCGGACGGCAACCGCATGAACGTCGACCTGGTCGGCCCGCCCGCCGCCCGCCCCTTCGCCATCGCCGCGCTGGCCCGTGAGACCTCCCGCCCGGTGCTCGCCGTGACGGCGACCGGCCGGGAGGCCGAGGACCTCGCCGCCGCGTTGCGCTCCCTGCTGCCGCCCGACGGCGTCGCGGAGTACCCGTCCTGGGAGACCCTGCCGCACGAGCGGCTCTCCCCGCGCAGCGACACCGTCGGACGCCGCCTGGCCGTCCTGCGCCGCCTCGTCCACCCGCGCGCCGACGACCCCGAGACGGGCCCGGTCTCCGTCGTCGTCGCGCCGGTACGGTCCGTGCTCCAGCCGCAGGTCAAGGGGCTCGGAGAGCTGGAGCCGGTGGCGCTCAGGAGCGGTGAGAGCGCCGACCTGGAGGAGATCGTGCGGGCCCTCGCGGCGGCGGCGTACGCGCGCGTGGAGCTGGTCGAGAAGCGGGGCGAGTTCGCCGTGCGCGGCGGCATCCTCGACGTCTTCCCGCCGACCGAGGAACACCCCCTGCGGGTGGAGTTCTGGGGCGACGAGGTCGAGGAGATCCGCTACTTCAAGGTCGCCGACCAGCGCTCCCTCGAGGTCGCCGAGCACGGGCTGTGGGCGCCGCCCTGCCGGGAGCTGCTGCTGACGGACAGTGTGCGGGCCCGCGCGCGTGAGCTGGCCGAGGCCCACCCCGAGCTGGGCGAACTGCTCGGCAAGATCGCCGAGGGCATCGCCGTGGAGGGCATGGAGTCCCTCGCCCCGGTCCTCGTCGACGACATGGAGCTGCTGCTCGACGTCCTGCCGAAGGGCGCCATGTCCGTCGTCTGCGACCCGGAGCGGGTGCGCACGCGCGCCGCCGACCTGGTCGCGACCAGCCAGGAGTTCCTCGCGGCGTCCTGGGCGGCGACCGCGGGTGGCGGTGAGGCGCCGATCGACGTGGGCGCGGCCTCGCTGTGGTCCCTCGCGGACGTCCGGGACCGGGCGCGCGAGCTGGGCATGATGTGGTGGTCCGTCTCGCCGTTCGCCGCCGACGAGGAGGAGTCCTCCGACACCCTCAAGCTGGGGATGCACGCCCCCGAGAGCTACCGCGGCGACACCGCGCGGGCGCTGGCCGACACCAAGGGCTGGCTCGCCGACGGCTGGCGCACGGTGTACGTCACCGAGGGCCACGGCCCGGCCGCCCGCACCGCCGAGGTGCTCGGCGGCGAGGGTATCGCGGCCCGGCTGGAGATCGACCTGGGGGAGATCTCCCCGTCGGTCGTGCACGTCTCCTGCGGCTGCATCGACGTCGGGTTCGTCGACCCCGCGCTGAAGTTGGCGGTGCTCACCGAGACCGACCTGACCGGCCAGAAGGCCGCCGGGCGGGACGGCGCGCGGATGCCGGTGCGGCGGCGCAAGACCATCGACCCGCTCACCCTGGAGGCGGGCGACTACATCGTCCACGAGCAGCACGGCGTCGGCCGCTACATCGAGATGGTGCAGCGCACGGTGCAGGGCGCCACGCGTGAGTACCTCGTCGTGGAGTACGCCCCCGCCAAGCGCGGCCAGCCCGGCGACCGGCTCTACATCCCCACCGACCAACTGGAGCAGATCACCAAGTACGTCGGCGGGGAGGCCCCCACCCTGCACCGGCTCGGCGGCGCCGACTGGACCAAGACCAAGGCGCGGGCCAAGAAGGCCGTCAAGGAGATCGCCGCCGACCTCATCAAGCTCTACAGCGCGCGCATGGCCGCCCCCGGCCACGCCTTCGGCGCCGACACCCCCTGGCAGCGCGAACTGGAGGACGCCTTCCCCTACGCGGAGACGCCCGACCAGCTCACCACCATCGCCGAGGTCAAGGAGGACATGGAGAAGACGGTCCCCATGGACCGCCTGATCTGCGGCGACGTCGGCTACGGCAAGACGGAGATCGCGGTCCGCGCCGCCTTCAAGGCCGTCCAGGACGGCAAGCAGGTCGCCGTCCTCGTCCCGACGACGCTGCTGGTGCAGCAGCACTTCGGCACCTTCAGCGAGCGGTACGCGCAGTTCCCGGTCAACGTGCGGGCGCTCTCCCGCTTCCAGACCGACACCGAGGCGAAGGCCGTCCTGGAGGGCCTGCGCGAGGGCTCGGTCGACGTCGTCATCGGCACCCACCGGCTGTTCTCCTCCGAGACCAGGTTCAAGGACCTCGGGCTCGTCATCGTCGACGAGGAGCAGCGCTTCGGCGTCGAGCACAAGGAGCAGTTGAAGAAGCTCCGCGCCAACGTCGACGTCCTGACCATGTCCGCCACGCCCATCCCGCGCACCCTGGAGATGGCCGTCACCGGCATCCGCGAGATGTCCACCATCACCACGCCCCCGGAGGAGCGCCACCCGGTGCTCACCTTCGTCGGGCCGTACGAGGAGAGGCAGATCGGCGCGGCCATCCGCCGCGAACTGCTCCGCGAGGGCCAGGTCTTCTACATCCACAACCGCGTCGAGTCCATCGACCGGGCGGCGGCCCGGCTGCGGGAGATCGTGCCCGAGGCGCGCATCGCCACCGCGCACGGCCAGATGTCGGAGGCGGCGCTGGAGCAGGTCGTCGTCGACTTCTGGGAGAAGAAGTTCGACGTGCTGGTGTCGACGACGATCGTCGAGTCCGGCATCGACATCTCCAACGCCAACACCCTGATCGTCGAGCGCGGCGACAACTTCGGCCTCTCCCAGCTCCACCAGCTCCGCGGCCGGGTCGGCCGGGGCCGCGAGCGCGGCTACGCCTACTTCCTGTACCCGCCGGAGAAGCCCCTCACGGAGACCGCGCACGAACGGCTCGCGACCATCGCCCAGCACACCGAGATGGGCGCCGGTATGTACGTCGCCATGAAGGACCTGGAGATCCGCGGCGCGGGCAACCTCCTCGGCGGCGAACAGTCCGGCCATATCGCGGGCGTCGGCTTCGACCTCTACGTACGGATGGTGGGCGAGGCGGTCGCGGACTACCGCAGGCAGCTCGAAACCGGGGAGATCGAGGAGGAGCCGCCGCTGGAGGTCAAGATCGAGCTGCCGGTCGACGCGCACGTCCCGCACGACTACGCCCCCGGCGAGCGCCTGCGCCTCCAGGCGTACCGCTCCATCGCCTCCGCCAACAGCGAGGACGACATCCGCGCCGTCCGCGAGGAACTCACCGACCGCTACGGCAAGCTGCCCGAGCCGGTGGAGAACCTGCTCCTGGTGGCCGGGCTGCGGATGCTGGCGCGGGCCTGCGGCGTGGGCGAGGTCGTCCTCCAGGGCACCAACATCCGCTTCGCGCCGGTGGAGTTGCGGGAGTCGCAGGAACTGCGCCTGAAGCGGCTCTACCCCGGTTCGGTGATCAAGCCCGCCGTGCGGCAGATCCTCGTACCCCGCCCGAAGACGGCGAAGGTCGGCGGCAAGCCGTTGGTGGGGCGGGAGTTGCTGGGCTGGGTGGGGGAGTTCCTGGCGGCGGTGCTGGGGTCGTAGAAGGCCGTAGACGGTCGTACGGGGTTTCGTGGACGGGGTCGCTCGTGGACGGGGTCGCGGAAGCCGCCCGAGGGAGGGTTCCCTAGGCGGCTCCGGTCCGTTGACCTCCGTGGGGTCGGCGGCCTACTGCTGGTCGGGCCGGTCGCGGTCCATGCCGAGCCTGCCCTCGGCCTGCTGCTGGGCGGTGTCGACCTGGTCCTCGTACTTGTTGCCCGTCCGCTGGTTGACCTGCCGTTCCACGGCGTCGGACATTTTCTTCTGCTTGTCCTTGTTCTGGCCGTGGCTCTTGAACTTGTCGAAGATGCCCATCCAAGGCTCCTTCCGGAGGTAGCTCAAAACCGACGATACGCCGGGTATGTGCGTGATGCGCCTTTAGGCCCTGTATGGTCTGGACCTCTGGCTCGCTACCGTGGCAGGGAGCGGGGCCGGTAAGGGGAGGACGCACAGGGTGACAGTTCTGAGGACGGCCGTCGTGGCCACGGTGATGACGGCCGGTGTGCTGCTCGGCGCGACCGGGTGCACGGAGGACGTGACCGGCGCGGGCGGTACCGGCGGCGGCAGCGGCGCGCGAGGCGGCGGGGGCGGCGGGGGCGGCGGGGGTCCGGCGCTCGCGGCCGCGGAGTCGCTGACCGTGAAGGGGCGGGCGCCCAAGACCGGGTACGACCGGGACAAGTTCGGCAGTCCGTGGGCCGACACCGACTCCAACCACTGCGACACCCGCGACGACATCCTCAAACGCGACCTGGAGGACGTGGAGTTCAGCGACGGCCACTGCAAGGTGGCCTCCGGTGTCCTGGACCCCGACCCCTACAGCGGCAAGGAGGTCACCTTCGTGCGCGGGCGCAGCCAGGTGGACGTCGACCACGTCGTCGCCCTCTCCGACGCCTGGCAGAAGGGCGCCCACCGCTGGGATGCCAGCAAGCGCGTCGCCTTCGCCAACGACCCCCTCAACCTGCTCGCCGTCGACGCGGGCACCAACCGGTCCAAGGGCGACGGCGACACCGCGACCTGGCTGCCGCCGAACAAGTCGTACCGGTGTACGTACGTCGCCGCCCAGGTCGCCGTGAAGAAGAAGTACGGGCTGTGGGTGACGTCCGCCGAGCAGGGCGCCATGAAGCGGGTGCTGTCGGGGTGTCCCGACCAGACCCTTCCCACGGGCGGCAACCCGACCGCGGCGCCACCGCGCTTCCACGCCGACTGAGGGGGCGGGGCGGCTGCTGGGGACCGGTTGGGTCGAGAAGCCGGTTCGGCCGGGGCCAGGGGCGGTCAGCCCGCGAGGTCGTCCAGGTCGAGGATCTCGCCCGTGGGGCGCTCCGCCCGGACCGGCTCGTCGTGGTCGGAGAAGGTCAGCGCGCCGGGGTCGTCGGCGCCGGTGCTGTCGACGCGGAGCAGGTAGGGCTCGCCCTCGGTGGCGACGTACAGCGTGTACCGGTCCTTGCCGTCCTTCTCGTCCAGCACGATCGCGGGCGTGCCGTCGACCTCCGTCGTCCTGCCGCGCGTGGCGTCCGAGTGCACCCGCTCCTCGCCGCCGAGGAGGGTGTCGAGGTCGCAGAAGCCGGTGATCTCGTCCATGTCCTCGCCGGTCGCGGACATGCTGGTCCACTTGCCCGCCAGCAGCGCCACCGCCGCGTCGGTGTCCGCCTGGGGCTCGCCCTCGCCCTGGGCGCGCAGGAAGCCCTCGTCGTAGCGCATGTAGACGGTGTCGCCGGTCCTGATCAGGTCGGCCTTGCCGCCGTCCATGCCGAGGGTGCCCGCGCACTCGCCGTCCTTGTCCATCGCCATGTCGAGGCGGATCGTGCCCCCGGACGACTCGTCCGGGACGTCGCCGGTGACGCGCAGGGACTGGGCGCCGACGGTGGCGTCCAGCGCCCGTTCGGCGATCTCGCCGCCGGTCAGGTCGGGGAAGGGTTCCGGCGACTTGCTGGCGGGGCTGGCGGCGGACCGGTCGGCCTTGCCGCCCTTACCGGCGGCCTTGTCGTCCGCCGTGTCGTCGCCCGACACGCAGCCGGTGAGCGCGACGGTGGCGGCGGCGGTGAGGCAGAGGGCGGTGAACTTCGTCAGCGGGGTGAGCGGGGTGAGCGGGGTACGGCGCATGGCGATTCCTTGGTGGTGGTGTGGGTGTGGCTGGGCGCGGCTGGTCAGCCGGTCTTCTTCCAGTCCTGGCAGCCGGTCGTCTTGAAGTAGGCGTCGGAGGCGCCGATCGTCACGACGGCCGAGCCGGAGACGTTGTCGTTGGCGACGATCGAGTCGAGCGAGTGCTCGGCGTCCTTGGCGCGCTCCCAGTAGCACATGTCGTCCGTGTTGCCGGTGGACTTGTAGGTGCCGGGCGCGATGTCGGCGCCGACCCGGAACATGCCGCCGTCGCCCGCCATCGTCGTCGCGGGCGAGCCTCCCTGGGCCTTCGCCTTGGGGTCGACGGCCTCCCAGTCCGCGCAGTCGCTCGTCTTGAAGAGCTTGTCGGTGGCCTTGACGGTGACGTACGAGGTGCCGGTCACGTTGTCGTTGGCCAGCAGGGAGTCCAGTTCGCCGGAGGCGTCCTTGGCGCGCTCCCAGTAGCACAGGCCGTCGTCGTTGCCGCTGGTGCGGTAGGTGCCGGGCTGGATGTCCGAGCCGACCTGGAAGTCGCCGTCCCCGTCGAAGGCGGCCTTCTTCTCCTCGGCGGCCTCCTTCTTGTCCTCGGCCTTGTCCTCGGTGCCCTCCTTGCGGTCGGCGGACGTGGAGGAGCCCTTGTCGGTGCCGGACGCGCGACTCGCCGAGCTGTCGGTGCCGCCGGTGCCGCCGGAGTCGCTGCCGCCGCCGTTCGCCGAGACGGCGCCGATGATGACGGCGCTCACGACGACGCCGAGCGCGACCTTGGCCTTCATGCCCATGGCTGTTTTCCCTCCCCAAAGCGGCGACCGCCTCGTTCCGACGGATCGCTCGTTCGCTGGGTCAATAACAGCAGAGCTTGTGAACCGAGTCAACACGGTTCGGGTCCATGGTGGTGCACAGTCGTGAAGTGATGGGTCTTGTGTACGGCGGTAAGCTCGGCGTCACATGTGAAGCGGGCGGGTGCGCGGACGAGGGGAGTGCGGCGGGTGCAGGACAACGCGACAGAGGTGACCGCGGCCGGGATCGCCCGGCTCGCCGGGGTCGGCAGGGCCGCCGTGAGCAACTGGCGGCGCCGTCACGCCGACTTCCCCAAGCCGGTCGGCGGCACCGAGACCAGCCCGTCCTTCGCGCTCACGGAGGTGGAGGACTGGCTGCGCCGCCAGGGCAAACTCGCCGAGGTCCCGCTGCGTGAACGCGTCTGGCAGCAGATCTCCGGACACCCCGAGGGCCCGGTCACCGCCCTGCTGCACGCCGGGTGCGCCCTGCTGCTGATCCACGACCGCCCCACCGACTGGCTGCACGTGAGCGCCGGTTCGGACGAGCGGCTCGCGGCGATGCTGCCGGGGGCGCTGGGGCCGCTGATCGCGGGCAGGTTCAACGGTGTTGGTGGCGGTGGCGGTGCCAGCGCCGGTGTTGGTGCCGGTGGCGGTGTGAACTCCCCGAACGCCGTTCACACCCCCACCAGCCCCCACCTCCTCCCCTCCACCCCCCTCAGCCCCCACCTCCTCCCCTCCACCCCCCTCCTCCGCGGCGTCGCCGAACTCGCCGCCGAGCTGGGCGCCCGGCAGACCTTCGAGTTCCTGCTCGGTCGGCACCTCGACGCCAACCCCCGCCAGTACACGCTCACGCCCGCCGAACTCGCCGCCCTGATGGCCCGGCTCGCCGGTCCCGCCCGTACCGTCCTCGACCCCGCCTGCGGCACCGGCGCCCTGCTGCGCGCCGCCGCCAGCCGCCCCGAGCAGGAGCTGTACGCGCAGGACAGCGCCCCCGACCTCGCCGCGCTCGCCGCGTTCCGGCTCGCCCTGCACACCCCGCCCCCCGACGCCGTACGCGCCGCCGTCGGTGACACCCTGCGCGCCGACGCCTTCCCGGAGCTGCGTGCCGACGCCGTGCTGTGCCACCCGCCGTTCAACGAGCGCAACTGGGGGCACGACGAACTCGCCTACGACCCCCGCTGGGAGTACGGCTTCCCGGCGCGCACCGAGTCCGAGCTGGCCTGGGTGCAGCACGCGCTGGCCCGGCTCGCGGACGGCGGCACCGCCGTACTGCTCATGCCGCCCGCCGCCGCCTCCCGCCGCTCCGGCCGCCGGATCCGCGCCGACCTGCTGCGGCGCGGCGCGCTGAAGGCCGTCGTCGCGCTGCCGGTCGGCGCGGCGCCGCCGTACAACATCCCGCTGCACCTGTGGGTGCTGCGCCGCCCCGACCGGGCGCCCGCGCAGCCGGAGGTGCTGCTCGCGGACATGGGGCAGTTCGCCACCGAGGGCCGCGGCGGGCCGGACTGGCGGGCGGTGCGGGAGGCCGTGCTCGACGCCTGGCAGGACTTCGACCGGGCGGGCACGCTGGCCGAACGGCCGGGGCTGGCGCGCTCCGTGCCGGTCATCGAACTCCTCGACGACGACGTCGACCTCGCCCCGGCCCGGCACCTGCCGCCGCCGACCGAGGCCGACGGCGCCGAGGCGCTCGTCGACGTGCGCGAGCGGCTCGGTGAGACGCTGCGCCTGACCGCCGACCTCACCCCGCCGCCCGCCGCCCCGGCCCGGCCCGCCCGCTGGCCGCTGACCACCGTCGGCGAACTCGCGCGCGGGGGCGCGCTGGTGATGCGCACCGGCGGAAACGGCGGCCACGCGCGCGTGCCCGTCCTCACCGACACCGACGTCCTCGCCGGAACCGCCCCGTCCGGCACGCTCCCGCCCAGCGACGAGGAGGCCGTGCTGACGGAGGCCGGGGACGTCGTCGTGCCCGTGCTCGGCGGGGGCGCGGTCGCGCGCGTGATCGACGAGGCGACCGCGGGCGCCGTCCTCGGCCGCAGCCTGGTGCTGCTGCGCCCCGACGGCACGGCCCTCGACCCGTGGTTCCTCGCCGGGTTCCTGCGCGGCACCGCCAACAACCGCCAGGCCAGCAGCTACGCGTCCACCGCCACCCGTCTCGACGTACGGCGGCTCCAACTGCCCCGCCTCCCGCTCGACGAACAGCGGCGCTACGGCGCCCGGTTCCGCGCCCTGGACGAGTTCGAACGGGCGCTGCGGCACGCGGGACGGCTCGGCGACCAACTGGTGCGCGGCATGTACGACGGCCTGACGGACGGCACGGTCGCCCCTGGGTGACGCTCACGGCGGCCCGTCCGAGAACAACGGTTCGGTACAACCCGTACAACCCAGGACCGGTTGTCCGTGTCGACCGATACGCTCGAACCGACAATCGCACGACCGGCGTCGCAGGACCCCGGACGGACGCACAGGCCCACCTCAGGCACCCCAGGAGCAGTCATGCATGGCCTCGGCTACACGCAGCCGGTGAAGCAGCCGCCCCCGACGGCGTTGCTGGTCTTCCTGCGTGTGCTGTTCGTGGGGCTCGCGATCCTCAGCTTCGGCTTCCTGACGTGGGCGATGCAGCTCCGCCTCGCGATCGTCACCCGCCGGGTCCACGACTGGGTGCTGCTGGCCGTCGTCCTGGTGGCGGAGGTGGTCGCCCTCGTGCTGATCGGCTCCGAGCCCGGCGACGAGATCCACACCCCGGGCGGCTGGTTCGGCCTCGCCCTGCTGCTGGGCACCCTGGTGGCCGACATCGCGTACTACCTCGCGGCCGACGTACGCCACTTCCACCAGCTCCGGTACGGCGGTTACGCCCCCCAGCCCGCCCCGGTGGCGTCCTACGGCTTCCCGCAGCCGACCCCGGCCCCGACGCCGTACCCGGCCACCACGCTGCCGCAGACGCCGCCCGCGCCGTCCACCCCGCCCGTCGGACAGCACCCGCACACGCCCCCGCCGATACCCACCCCGCCCCCGCGGCACCCCGGCCCCGCGCCCGCGCGCATCGACCAGGTGCGCGCCGAGCTGGACGAACTGAGTGACTACCTGCGCCAGCAGGACGGCGGGCACGAGGGCGGAAGGTGACCGTGGCGGCGGGACGTGTCGTCGCCGGGCGCTACGAACTGGCCACGCTGATCGGCCAGGGCGGCATGGGCCAGGTCTGGACGGCCTACGACCGGCGCCTCGACCGGCGCGTGGCGGTGAAGCTGCTGCGCCCCGACAAGGTGGCCGGACAGGAGGCGGAGGAGCTGCGCCGCCGCTTCGTGCGCGAGTGCCGGGTCACCGCGCAGGTCGACCACCCCGGCCTGGTGACGGTGCACGACGCGGGCAGCGAGGGCGAGGAGCTGTTCCTCGTCATGCAGTACGTCGACGGGGCCGACCTCGGCGACCACCTCGCCGAGCACCAGCCGTACCCGTGGCAGTGGGCGGTGGCGGTCGCCGCGCAGTTGTGCGCCGTCCTGAGCGCCGTACACGCGGTGCCGATCGTGCACCGGGAC
Source organism: Streptomyces flavalbus (assembly GCF_042674625.1). Taxonomy (NCBI): domain Bacteria; kingdom Bacillati; phylum Actinomycetota; class Actinomycetes; order Kitasatosporales; family Streptomycetaceae; genus Streptomyces; species Streptomyces flavalbus. Next base: position 3,320,491 of record NZ_JBHTEB010000001.1, on the reverse strand, counting down.
CTCAAGCCGCGCAACGTGATGGTGAAGCAGGACGGCACGGTCACCGTGCTGGACCTCGGCGTGGCCTCCGTCATGGACACCGACACCACCCGCCTCACGCACACCGGCTCCCCGATCGGCTCGCCCGCCTACATGGCGCCGGAGCAGGCGATGGGCGGCGCGGTGGGCCCGTACACGGACCTGTACGCGCTCGGGGTGCTGCTGCACGAACTGCTCAGCGGCGAGGTCCCGTTCGCGGGCTCCACGGCCCTCGGCGTGCTCCACCGGCACCTGTACGAGCCGCCGCTGCCGGTGCGCCGACTGCGCCCCGAGGTGCCGGAGGCGCTGGAGGCGCTGGTGCTGCGGCTGCTCGCCAAGGACCCGCAGCACCGGCACGGCAGCGCGCAGGAGGTGTACGAGGAACTGGCACCGATGCTGCCCGCGCGCGGGATGCCGACGGGGGCGCCGCTGGACCCCACCCGCCCGTTCCTGCGCCCGCACGCCCCCTGGCCGGACCGGGCGCGCACCCCGGCGCCGCAGCCCGCGCCGCCGGTGCCGTCGGCCGCCGAGAAGGCGGAGAAGCCGGACGTCGCGCGGGCGGTCGACGAGGTGAAGCGGCTGCTGGGGGAGGGCCGTATCACGCAGGCCGTGGACATCCTCGGCGCGATCCTGCCCGCCGCGGCCGAACAGCACGGCGAGCACTCCCCGGTGGTGCGCACCCTGCGCAAGCAGTACGCCGCCACGCTGATGGACGACGGCCAGTACCGGCGCGCGCTGCCCGAACTGCGCCGCCTCGCCGACGAACGCGCCGCCGAGGCCGGGCCGTCCGACCCGCAGTCCCTGCGGTTCCGCTACGAGGCCGCCCAGTGCCTGGAGCAGCTCGGGGAACCGGCGGCGGCGCTCGCCGGGTACCGGGAACTGCTGCCGTACTACGAGAACCAGTACGTCTCCGGTGACCCCGAGCTGGCCCACGACGTGCGCCGCCGCATCGGGCACCTGCTGCTGGCGCTCGGTGACCGGGCGGCGGCGCACGACACGCTGGTGCGGCTGCTGCACGACGTGGAGCGGACGCGGGGCCCCGGACACCCGCTGGCGGCGGAGGTCCGCAGGACGCTGCACTGGCTCGGGCAGGTGCGTTAGCCGCCCCCGCGCGGGGTCAGTGGTCGTTCTCCAGGTGGAGCTTGAGGAGGTCCACGCCGTAGTCGTTGCCGTTGGGGGTGCGGACGATGGTGTGGATGTGCTGCTGGGTGGGGTCGCCCTGGGGGCCGCCCGGCCCACCGGCACCCGGGCTCGCGGGAGCGGTGGGGGACGCGGTGGCGGCGGCGGTGGCCGTGCTGCCGTCCTCGCCCTCGTGGTAGGCGTGTGGGGACTGGGCGTCGTACTCGATGAGGATGACGGGGCTGTGGACGCGGTAGTAGAAGGCCGAGTCGTCCTCGTACGCGCCGACCCAGTGGAAGTACGTGTCGTCCAGGTGCTTCTCCAACTCGCGCATCCGCACGCGCGCGTGGCCCTCGTCCATCCGGCCGACGTAGACCTCGACGAGGTCGAGGAGCAGTTGCTGCTGACGGCGGTTGAGTGCGGAGCCCTTGAGGCCCTTGTACGGGATCACCGCGTTGTCCTGGCCCGCCCCGGCGGCCATGTCCTCGCCGCCCTTGGCGTCGGTGGAGAGGGCGGTGGCGAGCTGGGTGGAGCTGAGCGAGCGCAGCATCTTCAAGCCCGCGGCGGTCTCCTCCCGGAAGAGGTCGTAGGAGACGCCGCCGTAGGTGATCTTCGTGGGTTCGGAGCCGACGAAGTTCGGGGTCATCACGACCTGGTCGCCCAGGACGAAGTAGTTGACGATCAGGTGGTGGCCCTCGAACTGGAAGCCCCAGGGGTCCTTCGCGGACGGCGTGCCCATCACGGTGAACCAGTAGGCGTCCTTGTTGAGCGCCTTGGAGGTGTCGCCGCTGTACTCGCCGAGGAAGTGGTTGATCTGGCGGATGCCGTCCGCCTGCTTCAGGCCGCGCGCCGACAGGGCGGCCTTGAGCAGCTTCATGGCGAGCGCGTACTGCTTCTCGGTCAGGTCGCGCAGGGCGACGCCCTCGCGGTCGTTGGAGTCGACGTTGGTCCAGTCGAGCCACTGGTCGGCGTCGATGTCGAAGAGGGTGGCCGACTTCTGCTCGTCGGTGAGCGCGTCGACGAAGGACTGGGCGGCGCGGACCACCGGGGTGGTGGAGACGCCGGTGGAGTGGATGGCGTACAGGTCCTCGACGACGGTGCCGTCCGTGGTGACCCCGACGAAGTCGTCGTAGGCGACCGTCTGACCGAAGCCGCCGCCCGCGGGCGGTCCGGACGGGGCCGCGCTGGCGGTGGCGTCGGCGGTGCTGGCCTCCTCCGCCCCGGCTGACACGGCGGCGTAACCGCCCATGACCGCGACGGCGGAGACGCCGCCCGCGAGCAGGGCCTTGTTCATGAACCACCGGCGTGAGCGGTGGGCTCCGTGGGTGCGCGGCCTGTGTCCGTGGGTGGAGTCCGGACTGGCGCCTGGGCTGGTGTCTGGAGTGATGTCATTCACGGTGTCGAAGATTTCGTCAACAATTAGCAGGAGCATGGCAAGAAGCTGTGCGTGCGCTAGGAATCAGCGCGGGAGGGCTCGCGGGGGGCTCGGGCCGGGACTGAGGCCGGGGCCCCGGGCCGGGACTGGCGCCGGGGCCCGGGCCAAGGCTGGCGCCGGGTCCGGGGCCGGGGCTGGCGCCGCGGCCGGGCAAGGGCCGGTGCCGTAACTCCTGATGAATCGTTGGTCCAATGGGTTGGCCAGAGCTTCCCGGCTGCCTACCATCGATCATCGCAAGACTTTGTGCACCGCCGCACAATCTCCCCTGGAGGTCTCCTTGCACCGCCGCCGTCGCACCGCGCTCGTCCTCACCGCCGCGCTCGCCGCCGCGGCCCCCCTGCTCACCGCCTGCGGAAACGACGCGCATCCGGGCGCGGCGGCGGTCGTCGGCGGCCAGCGGATCACCGTCGCGCAACTGGAGGACCGGGTCGACGAGGTGCGCTCGGCGCAGCGCGCGGCGATCCGCGACGACGCGCAGTACGCGCAGGCCATCGCGGGCAGCGGCGGTCTGGCCCGGGACACGCTGCACGGCATGGTCCTGGACAAGGTGCTGCACCGCGCCGCGCGGGACGCGGGCATCACCGTCAGCCGCAAGGAGGTCCAGGACATGCGCTCGGGCCTGGAACAGCAGGTCGGCGGCGCGGAGGCGCTGGAGACGGCGTGGCTCCAGCAGTACGGTGTCGCCCCGGAGCGCCTCGACGAGAACCTGCGGCTCCAGTTGGAGGCCCAGAAGCTCGCCGCGAGCCTGGGCACGGACACCAGCCAGCCCGCGTTCTGGAAGACCCTCTCGGAGGCGTCCAGGCAACTGAACGTCGACCTCAACCCGCGCTACGGCTCCTGGGACGTGGAGAAGGTCAGCCGGGTGGACGCGAAGACGCCGTGGGTCCGCGAGGTGACGGCGGCGACGCAGCCGGAGCGGCCCGCGTAGGAGGGGCGGCGGTCGGGCGGGCGTCAGGGGAGGTCGGGAGGCCGAGCCGAAGCGGAGGTCGGGCGGCCGAGTCGAGGCAGATAGAGCGGATAATCCGATGATCGCCTGCGGCTGTGGATAACTGGAGGAGCCGGTCGGCGGGGTGGGTTACGTTCGGATCGTGAACGCAATCAGCCCCGCAGCCGTCACCGAGGCCGCCGACCCCGGCCGTGTCGTCCTGCTCACCACCAGCCACCGGGTCGCACCCGGCCTGCTGTCCTGGCCCGCCTGGCAGGCGCTGCACGCCGCCGACCAGGTGCTGTGCGCGGACGGGGCACACCCGCAGGTGCCCTATCTGCGCGAGGCCGGGATCACCGTCTTGGAGGCGGCGCCCACCGCCGAGGAACTCGTCGACGCCTGCGCCGGAGGCCGCACGGTGGTCGTCGTCGCCACCGGCGAGGGCGAGCCCGCCCTGACGGACGGCCTGGCCCGGCTCGCGGGCTCCGGCCGCGTCCGGATGCCCGACCTGGAACTGCTCCCCGCCTCCTACGACCTGCCCGGCGCCCGCCTCCTCGACCTGGTCCAGGTCATGGACCGCATCCGCGCCGAGTGCCCCTGGTCCTCCCAGCAGACCCACAAGGGCCTGGCCAAGTACGGCATCGAGGAGGCGTACGAGCTGGTCGAGGCCATCGAGGACGGCGACCGCGACGAACTCCGCGAGGAACTGGGCGACGTCCTGCTCCAGGTCGTCTTCCACGCCCGCATAGCCGAGGACGACGCGGAGGCGCCGTTCTCCATCGACGACGTGGCGGCCACCCTCGTCACCAAGCTCATCCACCGCCACCCGCACGTCTTCGGCGACGAGACGGCCACCACGCCGGAGGAGGTCAAGGAGCACTGGCTGCGCACCAAGGCGGTCGAGAAACAGCGCACCTCCATCACCGAGGGCATCCCCCTCCACCAGCCCGCCCTGGCCCTCGCCGCGAAACTCGCCTCCCGCGCCCGCACCGCGTCCCTGGACATCCCCCTCCCCGAGGGCGAGGGCATCGGCTACACCCTCCTCGCCCTGGCCGCCCAGGCCGAACGCGAGGGCATCGACCCAGAATCCACCCTCCGCGCGGCGGCCCGCGCCTACCGGGACGCGATCAGGGAAGCGGAGGGCTGAGGGCTGAGGGAGGGAGGGGAGGGGAGGGGGAAGCCCCCACGGGACGGCTACCGTCAGAGGGTGACCGACCAGAGTGCCCCGCACGACGCCCCCGCTCCCGCCCCCGCCACCCCCGCTCCCGCCCCCGACCTCTTCACCTGGGAGTTCGCCGCCAATCCCTATCCCGCCTACGCCTGGTTGCGGGAGAACGCGCCGGTGCGGTGGACGCGGTTGCCGAGTGGGGTGGGGGCGTGGTTGGTCACGCGGTACGGGGACGCCCGGCAGGCCTTGGCGGATCAGCGGCTCAGTAAGAATCCCGCGCATCACGACGAGCCCGCGCACGCCAAGGGGAAGACGGGCATTCCCGGCGAGCGCAAGGCCGAGTTGATGACGCATCTGCTGAACATCGATCCGCCGGATCACACGCGGCTGCGGCGGCTGGTCAGCAAGGCGTTCACACCGCGCCGGGTGGCGGAGTTCGCGCCGCGGGTGCAGGAGCTGACCGATGACCTCATCGGGCGGTTCGCCGGGCGGGGGAGCGCGGACCTCATCCATGAGTTCGCCTTCCCGCTGCCCATCTACGCCATCTGCGACCTGCTCGGCGTCCCCCGCGAGGACCAGGACGACTTCCGCGACTGGGCGGGCATGATGATCCGGCACCAGGGCGGGCCGCGGGGCGGCGTCGCGCGGTCGGTGAAGATGATGCGGGGCTACCTCTCCGAGCTGATCCACCGCAAGCGGGAGGCGCTGCCCGCCGAGCCCACCCCCGGCGAGGACCTGATCTCCGGGCTCATCCGCGCCTCCGACCACGGTGAGCACCTCACCGAGAACGAGGCGGCGGCGATGGCCTTCATCCTGCTGTTCGCCGGATTCGAGACGACCGTCAACCTCATCGGCAACGGCGCCCTCGCCCTGCTCACCCACCCCGAGCAGCGCGCCCGCCTCCAGCGTTCCCTGGCCGCCGGGGAGCGCGACCTGCTCGCCACCGGCGTCGAGGAACTCCTCCGCTTCGACGGCCCCGTGGAACTCGCCACCTGGCGGTTCGCCACCGGGCCCCTCACCCTCGGCGGGCAGGACATCGCCGCGGGCGACCCGGTCCTCGTCGTCCTCGCCGCCGCCGACCGGGACCCGGAGCGGTTCGCCGATCCGGACACGCTCGACCTGTCCCGGAGTGACAATCAGCACCTCGGCTACGGCCACGGTATTCACTACTGCCTCGGCGCCCCGCTCGCCCGCCTCGAAGGACAGTCCGCGCTCGGCACCCTCCTCACCCGGCTCCCGGACCTCCGACTCGCCGTGGAACCAGCGGAGTTGAGGTGGCGCGGCGGGCTCATCATGCGTGGACTGCGCACCCTGCCCGTGGAGTTCACGCCCCTTCAGCCGGAAGGGGCGGAGCGTTCTCCGGAGCAAAGTTGACACCTCGGCGCAAAGGTGACACGCGCTCAACTCTGTGATCTTCACGTGATCTGCGCGGCATTAACTTGTGACAAGTGATCGTCTGCCGATACGTTCACCCATCAACGCGACGCAGCAGCACCATGCGCCGCGCTGGTCACCGCTGTCTTGCGAAAGGTCCCGACATGCTCTCCGGGAACGGTCGTCACCGTCGCCCCCGCCAGGCTCCGGCCCTCCTCGTCGCCGCCGGAGTCACCGGTTCCGCCATCGCCATCCCGCTGCTCGGCGCATCCGGCGCCAGCGCCGCCGACGGCACCGTGTGGGACCAGGTGGCCGAGTGCGAGAGCGGCGGCTCCTGGAGCGCGGACAACGGCAACGGCTACTACGGCGGCCTCCAGATCTCGCAGGACGACTGGGAGTCGTACGGCGGTCTCGACTACGCGGCCAGTGCCGACCTCGCCAGCCGCTCGCAGCAGATAGCCGTCGCCGAGCGGATACTCGCCGACCAGGGCCCCGGTGCCTGGCCCGCCTGCGGGCTGCTCTCCGGACTGTCGAAGGACGCCGGTTCCGCCAACGTCGACACGGGGCTCGCGGCGGACTCCCCGGCGCCCTCCGCGTCGTCCGGCGACTCCACCGGGTCCTCCGACTCCGCTGACTCCAGGTCAGAGGACACGGACGGCAGCGGTAAGAGTACGGACAAGTCGCCCAAGTCCGACAAGTCCACCGACGCGGACGATTCCGACGCGACCTCCGACTCCGACCCGGACGCCGACACGCCCTCCGGATCGACCTCCGACGCGGACTCCGTCGCCCCCCACAACTCCCCCTCCGCCACCACGAGGAGCGACGACTCCGACAGTTCCCTCCAGGGTGGCGACTCCTCGGACGCCAGCACCGGCGGCGGCCGTCACCGCGGCGACAGCGCCGACGAGGACCCCGCCGAGGGCGCCCGCGCCGCATCCTCCGGCCGCCACGCGTCCCGTGACGCCTCCCGCGACGCCGCCACCGAGTCCTCCACCGCCGCCGACGGCTCCTACACCGTCCAGCCCGGGGACAATCTGACCTATATCGCCGACTCCCTTGACCTCAAGGGCGGATGGTGCGCGCTCTACGAGGCCAACGAGGACGCCGTAGGAGCCGACCCGGACCTCATCCTTCCCGGTCAGACCCTGGAAGTAGGGGTCGAAACGGGCGGAAAGTAGCGGGAGTTAAGGGCGCACTTCGCACGTAATGTCCGGTTCAGTGGAAGTGTGGGATGAGTCTCAGAAGCCCTGATCGTCTTTGAAATTCCGCGGATCGCGTGTCTACGGTCATGACCGCTCGCCAACACGAGCCCCGGCCGCCGCAACGCCGAATCCTGCCAGTGGCCGCCCGGGAACAGTCGTCGCGTCAAGCGCCGCAGGCAGGAGCGGGGGACCCAAGGTAGGCGCCGGAACCGGCGGTTGAGGAAACTCACCGCCGAACCGGCTAGGGGTGAAGCCGCGCCTCTCGTAAAGAGAGGTGTGGCCGGGCAACTCAACCGGCCCGAACCCGACAGCTCACCTCGCAGGCGTCGGTGAGGGGATCATCCATGCTGTTTTCCGGCAAGGGCAAGCACCGCCGTCCGTCCAAGACCGTCCGCGCCATCGCCGTCGTCGGCGTCACCGGGGCCGCGGCCGTCGCCGCCCCGCTGATGGCCGCTGGCAGCGCCTCCGCCGCCACCGCGTCCGAGTGGGACGCCGTCGCCCAGTGCGAGTCCGGCGGCAACTGGTCCATCAACACCGGCAACGGTTACTACGGCGGCCTCCAGTTCTCGGCCTCCACCTGGGCCGCGTACGGCGGCACGCAGTACGCCGCCACCGCCGACCAGGCCAGCAAGGCCCAGCAGATACAGATCGCCGAGAAGGTCCTCGCGGGCCAGGGCAAGGGCGCCTGGCCGGTCTGCGGCACGGGCCTGTCCAGCGCCGCGTACAACGGCGGCGGCGCCACGGACACCGGCTCCGGCGCCGGGGCCACCGACACCACCACCCGCGAGACCGAGCAGCCGAGCACCTCCCGCTCCGCCGAGCGCCCGGCCGCGAAGCAGACCGTCACCCCCCCGACCGGCAAGAAGGTCAAGAAGGGCGACGGCGAGTACAAGGTCGTCAAGGGCGACACGCTCAGCACGATCGCCGCGGAGCACGACGTCAAGGGCGGCTGGGCGAAGCTGTTCAAGCTGAACGACGACATCGTCCAGGACGCCGACCTGATCTACCCGGGCCAGCAACTGAACCTCAAGTAGGCCCGTAGCGGTCCAGTCACGTAGGCCCGTAGCGGTCCCGTGGCCGTACAGACCCCCCGCCCCGGCGCGTGTCCCCCCGTACGCGCCGGGGCGGGGTGTTTCACGCCCGCTTCCGGTAGCCGTCCGGTTCCCTTCCCGTAACCGTCCGGTCCGCTCTTTGTTCCGTTCGGAAACAATTTACTCTCGGTTCTGCTCTACCGGGGGTCGGAGGGCGAGCCGACGGCCCCCGGCCGGTTAGGCTCAGGACGCAGCACCCACCGCGGTACTGACGCAGCACCCACTGCGGTACTGCTGACCCACGTCACATCCATGAAGGAGATGCTCGTGCCGTCCATCGACGTCGTCGTAGCCCGGGAAATCCTGGACTCCCGAGGCAATCCCACGGTCGAGGTCGAGGTCGGCCTCGACGACGGCAGCACCGGTCGTGCCGCCGTCCCGTCCGGCGCCTCGACGGGCGCCTTCGAGGCCATCGAGCTGCGCGACGGTGACCCCAACCGCTACCAGGGCAAGGGCGTCGAGAAGGCCGTCCTCGCCGTGATCGAGCAGATCGGCCCGGAGCTGGTCGGCTACGACGCCACCGAGCAGCGCCTGATCGACCAGGCCATGTTCGACCTGGACGCCACCGACAACAAGGGCTCCCTCGGCGCCAACGCCATCCTCGGCGTCTCCCTCGCCGTCGCCCACGCCGCCTCCGAGGCCAGCGACCTCCCCCTCTTCCGCTACCTGGGCGGCCCCAACGCGCACCTGCTGCCGGTGCCGATGATGAACATCCTGAACGGCGGCTCGCACGCCGACTCCAACGTGGACATCCAGGAGTTCATGATCGCGCCGATCGGCGCGGAGTCGTTCTCCGAGGCGCTGCGCTGGGGCACCGAGGTCTACCACACCCTCAAGAAGGTGCTGAAGGGCAAGGGCCTGGCCACCGGCCTCGGCGACGAGGGCGGCTTCGCCCCGAACCTCGGCTCCAACCGCGCGGCCCTTGACCTCATCCTCGAAGCGATCAAGGAAGCCGGTTACACCCCCGGCGAGCAGATCGCCCTCGCGCTCGACGTGGCCGCGTCCGAGTTCTACAAGGACGGCTCCTACGTCTTCGAGGGCAAGGAGCGCTCCGCCGCCGAGATGACGGACTACTACGCCGAGCTGGTCGAGGCGTACCCGCTGGTCTCCATCGAGGACCCGCTGTTCGAAGACGACTGGGCGGGCTGGCAGACCATCACCGAGCGCCTCGGCGACAAGGTGCAGCTCGTCGGCGACGACCTGTTCGTCACCAACCCCGAGCGCCTCGCCCGCGGCATCGAGGAGGGCGCGGCCAACGCGCTGCTGGTCAAGGTCAACCAGATCGGTTCGCTGACCGAGACCCTGGACGCCGTGGAGCTGGCCCAGCGCAACGGCTTCAAGTGCATGATGTCGCACCGCTCCGGTGAGACCGAGGACGTCACCATCGCGGACCTCGCCGTCGCCACCAACTGCGGCCAGATCAAGACGGGCGCCCCGGCCCGCTCCGAGCGCGTCGCCAAGTACAACCAGCTCCTGCGCATCGAGGAGATCCTCGACGACGCGGCGGTGTACGCGGGCCGCAGCGCGTTCCCGCGCTTCAAGGGCTGAGCCTGGAAGCTGGCAAGGCGTAGCCAGTCGTACGTACGTCCCCGTACCCGGTCCCGTACCGTGTGCGGGGACGTACGCGCGTGTGCGGCGGGACGAGACGGAGGCGGGGCATGGCCGTGAAGGACCGGGACCGGTTCTCCACCACCACCAGACTCAAGCTGCTCGGTGAGCAGACGGCGGCCCGCGTCTACCGCTCACAGACCCGCCGCCAGGCCCGCCGCTCCCGCCTCACCGGCCGCGCCGCCCTGCTCGCCCTGGTCGTCTGCTCGCTGGTCGTCGCGCTCGCCTACCCGATAAGGCAGTACGTCGCCCAGCGCGCCGAGATCGCCGACCTGGAGCGGGAGAAGCGGCAGGCCAGCGAGCGCGTCGAACAACTGCGCGACCAGAAGGCGCGGTGGCAGGACGACGCGTACGCCGAGCAGCAGATCCGGCAGCGACTGCACTACGTGATGCCGGGGGAGACCGGTTACGTCGTGATCGACCCGGACGCGGCCAAGCGGGCCCGCGCCGACCTGGGCGCGGCCGACCGCCCCTGGTACTCGAACGTCTGGGACGGCGTCGACAAGTCAGACGCCGCCGACCGGTAGCCTCCCCGCGCCCGACCGCTACTCTCCCCGCGCCGACCAGTGACACCGTCGAGAAAGACTCGTAGAGATTCCTATGGACACGCCCCCGCCCTCCACCCCGCGCACCGAGCCCACCGACGCGGACGTCGAGGCGTTCAAGCAGCAGCTCGGACGTCCGCCACGCGGCCTGCGCGCGATCGCGCACCGCTGCCCGTGCGGCCAGCCGGACGTGGTGGAGACGGCGCCGCGGCTGCCGGACGGCACGCCGTTCCCGACGCTGTACTACCTGACGTGCCCGAAGGCGGCGTCGGCCATCGGCACGCTGGAGGCAGGCGGCGTGATGAAGGAGATGACGGCCCGCCTGGAGAGCGACCCGGAGCTGGCCGCCGCGTACCGCGCCGCGCACGAGGACTACATCCGGCGCCGGGACGAGATCGAGGAGCTGACGGGCTTCCCGAGCGCGGGCGGGATGCCCGACCGGGTGAAGTGCCTGCACGTCCTGGTGGCCCACTCGCTGGCCGCCGGTCCCGGCGTGAACCCGCTGGGCGACGAGGCGCTGGCGATGCTGCCGGAGTGGTGGCGCAAGGGCGCGTGCGTGAGCACGCCCACGACGACCGAGGAGGACGGCAAGTGACCCGCGTGGCCGCCATCGACTGCGGTACGAACTCGATCCGCCTGCTGGTCGCGGACTGCGACCCGGCGACCGGCGAACTGGTCGACCTGGACCGCCGTATGACGATCGTCCGCCTCGGCCAGGGCGTCGACCGCACCGGCCGCCTGGCCCCCGAGGCGCTGGAGCGCACGTTCGCGGCGTGCCGCGAGTACGCCGCGGTCATCAAGGAGCACGGCGCCGAGCGGCTCCGCTTCGTCGCCACCTCCGCCTCCCGGGACGCGGAGAACCGGGAGGACTTCGTGCGCGGGGTGCTGGACATCCTGGGCGTCGAACCCGAGGTGATCAGCGGCGACCAGGAGGCGGAGTTCTCCTTCACCGGCGCGACCCGCGAACTCACCGGTCGTACGGACCTCACCCGCCCCTACCTGGTGGTGGACATCGGCGGCGGCTCCACGGAGCTCGTCGTCGGCGACGAGGGGGTGCGCGCGGCCCGCTCGGTCGACATCGGCTGCGTACGGATGACGGAACGGCACCTGGTGCGGGACGGCGAGGTGTCCGACCCGCCGACGGAGGAGCAGATCGCGGCGATGCGCGCCGACATCGTGGCGGCCCTCGACCTCGCCGAGGAGCAGGTCCCGCTGCGCGAGGCGCACACGCTGGTCGGCCTCGCCGGTTCGGTGACGACGGTGTCGGCGATCGCCCAGGAACTCCCCGAGTACGACTCGACAGCCATCCACCACTCCCGCGTCCCCCGCACCCGCGTCCGCGAGATCACCGACTGGCTCCTCCACTCCACCCACGCCGAACGTGCCGCCGTCCCCTCCATGCACCCGGGCCGCGTCGACGTGATCGCCGCGGGCGCCCTGATCCTCCTCACGATCATGGAACGCGTCGGCGCGGAGGAGGTCGTGGTGAGCGAGCACGACATCCTCGACGGCATCGCGTGGTCGGTGGCGTAAGGGCCGTGACGGACGGCCACGGACGCCACCGTTGAGCAGGTCGTACGGCGTTTGAGCGGGGTGGAGGGGTGGATTCCGGGGGTGCGGTGACAGGCTGTCGGAAAACTTCGTGAAGTTCTTCACAAGGAATTGGGCGCCGGGGGGCGACAGCAAGGCCGTAGGAGGCTGTTTCCGTGCCCCGAAGGGACCCTTGCGGGGCGCGCGGGAAGGGTGTACGGCGGGGGTCTGAGGGGTCGGTCTGGGGGTGGTACGTCCCCCTCGGTCGCCTTGCGCGGCAGCTCACGCGGCATTGACAACGGTCCGCCCCGTGCGTCGGTTCCCGTCCCGGGTCATGACCTGGGTCACGTGGGCGGCGCAGTGTAGCAGAGGCATGGAAGAAGCTTGTGAAGGGGCGCACGAGGTACCCCCCCGGGGCGGGTGGATACTCGATGCCATGAGCACCACGGAGCGTCCCAGGATCCTCGTAGTAGGCGGTGGGTACGTAGGTCTGTACGCAGCTCGGCGCATCCTGAAGAAGATGCGCTACGGCGAGGCGACCGTCACGGTCGTCGACCCCCGGTCGTACATGACCTACCAGCCCTTCCTCCCCGAAACGGCCGCTGGCAACATCTCCCCCCGGCACGTCGTCGTCCCGCTGCGACGCGTGCTGCCGAAGGCGGAGGTCCTCACCGGCCGGGTCACCACCATCGACCAGGACCGCAAGGTCGCCACGATCGCGCCGCTGGTCGGCGAGGCGTACGAGCTGCCGTTCGACTACCTGGTCATCGCGATGGGCGCCGTCTCCCGCACCTTCCCGATCCCCGGCCTCGCCGAGCAGGGCATCGGCATGAAGGGCATCGAGGAGGCCATCGGCCTGCGGAACCACGTCCTGGAGCAGCTCGACAAGGCCGACTCCACCACCGACGAGGAGATCCGCCGCAAGGCGCTCACGTTCGTGTTCGTCGGCGGTGGCTTCGCGGGCGCGGAGACCATCGGCGAGGTCGAGGACATGGCCCGCGACGCGGCCAAGTACTACAACAACGTGTCCCGCGAGGACATGCGGTTCATCCTCGTCGACGCCGCCGACAAGATCCTCCCCGAGGTCGGCCCGAAGCTGGGCGCCTACGGCAAGGAGCACCTGGAGAGCCGGGGCGTGGAGGTCTACCTCTCCACCTCCATGGACTCCTGCGTCGACGGCCACGTGGTGTTGAAGAACGGGCTTGAGGTCGACTCCAACACCATCGTGTGGACGGCGGGCGTCAAGCCCAACCCGGCCCTGTCCCGCTTCGGCCTACCCCTCGGCCCCCGCGGTCACGTCGACTGCGAGCCGACGCTCCAGGTCAAGGGCACCGACTACATCTGGGCCGCGGGCGACAACGCCCAGGTCCCGGACCTCGTCGGCCGCAAGGCGGGCAACCCCAACGCCTGGTGCCCGCCCAACGCCCAGCACGCGCTGCGCCAGGCCAAGGCCCTCGGCGACAACGTGATCTCCGGTATGCGGGGCTTCCCGCAGAAGGACTACGCGCACGCCAACAAGGGCGCGGTGGCCGGTCTCGGCCTCCACAAGGGCGTCGCGATGATCGTCATGGGCAAGATGAAGATCAAGCTCAAGGGCCGTCTCGCCTGGTACATGCACCGTGGCTACCACGGTCTGGCGATGCCGACCTGGAACCGCAAGATCCGCGTCTTCGCCGACTGGACCCTCGGCATGTTCCTCAAGCGCGAGGTCGTCGCCCTCGGCGCCCTGGAATCCCCGCGCGAGGAGTTCTACGAGGCCGCGAAGCCCGCCCCGGCCCCGGCCCAGGCGGCCACCCCGGCCCCCGCCGAACAGCAGAAGGCCAAGGCCTCCTGACCCACCCCCGCCGAACCCCGAGGGGCCGCCCGCCATCCGTGGTGCGGGCGGCCCCTCGGCGTGCGTGGGGAGTGGACGGGATGGGGGATGGCTTGTTCGGATCATCCACTGGAGAGTCGTACTGTCAGGGATGACACGATGTGCACCGGCGCCTTACGGGGAGAAGGGGGTGGGCGTGTCATGTCCTGGGAGGAGTGGGAACGACTGAAGGCCAACGCACTGGCCGGACAACCCGACATGAGGACCGACCGCACGGGGAAGAGCGCCGCGATCAAGGCGCTGGAAGACACCATCCAGCCAGGCGCGGACCGCGCGGGGATGCACGCCGAGGAGTCCTCGGGGGCTGCCGTACGCGAGTTCACGGGCTGGGACACCGGTGCCGGACTGAAGGACGCGCACCAGGAGTGGGAGTCGCAGGTGAAGAGCCTGAAGGACAGGCTGGCCGCCGACCGTGCGGCGCTGCGGGCGAACAAGCGGGAGTTCCAGCAGGTCGACCACGGCGTGGGCGGGGGCCTGACGCAGATCGACACGGGGACCGGGCTCTAGGACACGGGGGCGGGCGCGCACGGGAGCACGGGAGTACGGGGAACTACGGGAGATACGGGGACTGCGGGGGCGATCGGGAATGCTCAGCTACCAGGACGTGATCACGGTCAACACCGGCGTGCTGACCACGGCGGCCACCGACTGGGACGACATGGCGGACGGCTTCGAGGAACTGGAGACCCTCTACGCCGCGCGGGTCCTGTCGGTCGCGAGGAAGGGCCGGTGGGTCGGCGTCAGCGCCACCGTGGCCGACGAGCAGCTTTCGGCCACCCGCAAGCAGCTCAAGGACGCGCAGACGGAGGCCCGTGCCATCGCCTCCATCCTCCGGGACGCCCACCTCCAGTTCACGGAACTGATCGGCCAGGTCAAGAGCCTGGTGGAGCAGGCGAAGGCGGAGAACTTCACGGTGACCAGCCAGGGGGTGGCGGTCTACGACCCGGACACGCTCCAGTCGATGCGGCACGACCCCGACTTCCAGAAGCACGCGGCACAGGTGCAGATCGCCGAGGCCGCCTGGACGCAGCAGATCAAGGACGCCGTACGGGCGGTCGACGACGCGGACCAGGGCGTGAAGCTCGCCCTGCACAAGGCCGCGGGCGTCAGGAGCTGGTTCGACCGCCTGCGGGACCCGCTCGGCCAGGACCACGCCTTCAACGGCTCCGCTGTCGGGGACATCGAGGTGTACGAGGCGCGGGAGGCCGGGAAGTACGCCGACCAGATCCTGACGGGCGACAAGCTCAGCGAGGCCGAACTGGCGGAGTGGCAGCGCCTGATGCGGGACAACTCCGGCGACGAGGTGTTCAGCAGAACGGTGCTCGACCACGTGGGCGCGGAGGGCACGATCCGGTTGACCAACCGGCTGAACGACCTCGCCTACGACTCGGACCAGGGGAACCGGCAGCAGTACCTGGGGATCGAGAAGGGCTTCGCCCACACCGTCGCCACGGCGACGAGGGACACGGACTCCGCCTTCTACCGCGAGTGGCGCGAGGGCCTGCGGGAGGCGGGCACGAGGCGGTACGAGTGGCAGGGCGAGGAGGTGACGGGGTACCAGTCCTTCGTCACGCTCCTGCGGCAGGGCGACGGCTACTCGGACCGCTTCCTCCACGACCTCGGCGACGACCTGATCGCCGCCGAGCGCGCCGACCCGGGCGACGACATCTGGGACCTGCCCAAGGGGTTCGTACAGGCACGGGACGACTGGTTCGCCAACGATCCGCTGGACGGCCTCCTCGGGGTGATGAGCCACGACCCCGGCGCGGCGGAGGGCTTCCTCGACCCCGGGAACGGCGCCAACGACAGGCTGGAGTACCTGCTGCGGGAGCGGGACTGGAACGTCGTCGACGGCCATCCGACGATGCGGAACCCGATGGACCCGGACCGCGCCCCCTCCGACGTCCTCGGCCAGTACGACGTCGAGGACGCGGACAGCAGGTCGGGGCTCGGCGCGGCGCTGGTCGCGGGCGCGACCGGGATCGACCCGGCGGATGCCGGGGGCGGGTTCGTTCCCCACTCGGCGGCGAACGACCGCATCTTCGAGGCGTCCCTCGGCCACCTCGCGGCGGAGGGGAACGACTTCCCACCCCAGTTGCGCGAGCCCATGGCGCTCGTCCTGGGCAACCACGGCGACGCCGTGCACGAGGCGACCAGCGCCCACAACGACGGGGAGACCTCCCTGAACCGCCAGCACGTCCTGGAGGTGGCCAAGCAGATCTCCCGCGACCAGCACGCCTACGGGACGCTGCACGACAGTCTGAACCGGGAGATCGTGTACGACATCAACACGGGCGCCGAAGGTGACGAAGAGCCGCTCATCAGGGCGGGGCGCACGATCGGGTTCCTGGAGGAGGCTCGTTACCAGGGCCTTCAGGTGGACGTCGACGACGCCAAGAGCAGAGCCACCTGGGACGCGAAGTGGGATTACCACACGTGGGGCGGAGTGGTGAATTTCATCCCCCACGTCGGGGATGCCGCACAGCGGGGGGTGGACGCGGTCACCGCCAAGTGGCTTGAGGAAGAGATCGCTCGCATTGACAGCGACCAAGCGCGCGCGAACCTGGCGGCCGGGATTGGCAGAGAAGGGCGCCTCGAAACGCTGGCCGAGCACTGGATGGCAGAGAATTCCAGAGTGGTTTCCGAAGAAGAAAAGTGGATGACAGTCGAAACTATTGACAATGCCGCGAATAACGGCAATGCGACGGCCCGGCGTCTGGCAGGTGCCGGGTCATGAAGGGCAAGCTCATCGGTTCCGTTGCCGTGTTCAGTGCCCTGCTGCTTCTCGGACTGGG
Source organism: Streptomyces flavalbus (assembly GCF_042674625.1). NCBI lineage: Bacteria > Bacillati > Actinomycetota > Actinomycetes > Kitasatosporales > Streptomycetaceae > Streptomyces > Streptomyces flavalbus. Next base: position 3,303,805 of record NZ_JBHTEB010000001.1, on the reverse strand, counting down.
GTGTTCTCGTGGTGGGCAGGAGCGGAACTACACGATCCCTGCCGAAGTCTGTGATGTTCCCGTCGCCGAGTCGGCCGTCGAGCCTCTTCTCCCGGGAGGCGATTCCCTGACAGAGAAGCGACCGTATTCTCAGGACGAGGGTGTGGAGGACTTCTGCGCCCTGAAGGTGGGGAAGGGGTACGCCCTGACTGTCAGTCTCGACCGTGACACCGGTGACGGGGTGGATGCGATGCTGGCATCCGACGACTACAGCAACCTGAAACGGGCCTCCTTCAGCGGCAGCGTGCTGAGTGCCGGGGTCGGAGAAGACGGCGCCATCGTCTGGCTCGATTGCAGGCCGAAGAGCACGCAGCCGCAGACAGGGCCGCTCGGCGGCGCGTACGAGTCTCTGGTGATGGAACTGCGGGTCGGTAAGAAGGGTGCCGAGGTCAAGAACCCCGACGAGCAGCGCCAGCACATCGAGGACTTCGTGCGGGCCTACCTGCCCGGCGTGGAGAAGACCTGGTGTGCCGGAGCGTGAGGTCGTTGCCGAGCCCGGCGCCGTACGCCGTATTTTGCACAGCCGTGACGGGCGTGGGGGACTGCCCCGTGGGCCCCGTGGTGTTTACGTGGTGTTGGACATTCCGGGATCGTCGTCACGGAGGTGTGCGCCATGGCCGACGCCGCTTCGCGGCTGAAGGGGCTGCTCGAACAGTTGCTGGGAACACCCGTCCCGGTACGCGTCCGCGCCTGGGACGGCTCGCTGGCGGGTCCGCCGGGCGCACCCGTGCTCGTCGTACGCAACCGCCGTGCCCTGCGCCGCCTGCTGTGGAAACCGGGTGAACTGGGGCTGGCCAGGGCGTGGGTGGCGGGGGACCTGGATGTCGAGGGGGACCTCTACGCCGCGCTCGACGCGCTGGCCGGGCTGATCTGGGACCGGGGGGAGGACGCCCGGACGCTCGGGCAGGCCCTGCGGGAGCCGGAGGTGCGGGCCGCCGTACGGGGGCTGTTCCGGCTGGCGGGGCCCGGACTGCCGCCCGCCCCGCCCCGCGAGGAGGCCCGGCGCCGCGGGCACCTGCACACCCGCCGCACCGACAGACGCGCCATCAGCCACCACTACGACGTCGGCAACGACTTCTACGAGATCGTCCTCGGGCCGTCCATGGTCTACTCCTGCGCCTACTGGGAGACCCCGGAGGGCGGCGACCTGGAGACCGCGCAGCGGGACAAGCTCGAACTCGTCGCCCGCAAGCTCGCCCTGAGGCCCGGTCAGCGCCTCCTCGACGTCGGCTGCGGCTGGGGCTCGATGGCCATCCACGCCGCCCGTGAGCACGGCGTCAGCGTCGTCGGCATCACGCTGTCGCAGGAGCAGGCCGCGTACGCCCGCAAGCGCGTCGCCGACGAAGGGCTCACCGACCGGGTCGAGATCCGGGTGCAGGACTACCGGGACGTCCGCGACGGGCCCTTCGACGCGATCTCCTCCATCGGCATGGCCGAGCACGTCGGCGCCGAACGCTACCTCGCCTACGCCCAGGACCTGTACGCCCTGCTGCGGCCCGGCGGGCGGCTCCTGAACCACCAGATCGCCCGCCGCCCGCGCCGCGACGAGTCGTCGTACCACGTGGACGAGTTCATCGACGCCTACGTCTTCCCCGACGGCGAACTCGCCCCCCTCGGCACCACCGTCACCCAGCTCGAACGCGCCGGGTTCGAGGTGCGCGACGTGGAGTCCATCCGCGAGCACTACGGCCTCACCCTGCGCCAGTGGGTCGCCAACCTGGAGGCCGACTGGCCGCGCGCCATGCGCCTCGCCGGACCCGGCCGGGCCCGCGTCTGGCGGCTCTACATGGCCGCCTCCGCCCTCGCCTTCGAGCAGAACAACATCGGCGTCAACCAGGTGCTGGCCGTACGGACCCCGGACGGCCCCGGTGACTCCGGCAGCTCCGGGATGCCGCTGCGCGCCCGTATGTGGAAGTGAGAAGGGACAGCGGCGGGTCCCCGCCGCTGTCCCCCCGGGGCCTACTCCGACTTGATCGCCGTCAGCATGTTCAGGCGGGCCGCCCGGCGCGCGGGCCACAGGGCCGCCAGGACGCCGACCGTCGCGGCCAGCAGCAGGAAGACGGCCATCCGGGTCCACGGCAGGACGAGTTCGTACGTCGCCATCCGGGTGCCCAGCAGCTCACCGGCCGCCCAGCCGAAGAACACGCCGAGGCCGATGCCGAGCACCCCGCCGAACAGGGAGATCACCAGGGACTCCAGGCGGACCATCCGCTTGATGCCGCTGCGGTCGAGGCCGATCGCGCGGAGCATCCCGATCTCCTGGGAGCGTTCGAAGACGGACATCGCGAGGGTGTTGATCACGCCGAGGACGGCGACGATCACCGCCATGGCGAGCAGGCCGTAGAGCATGTTCAGCATCAGCGTGAACATCTGCGCGATGTCGTGGGAGATGTCCTCCTTGTCCTGCACCTTGATCGCCGGGTTGCTGCCGAGGGCCTCCTCCAGCCGGTCCTTGGCCGCCTCCGACGCGCCGCCCGAGGTCTTCACCATGACCTGCATGTCCGCCGGGTCGGACAGGTGCGGGGTGAGGACGGCGTTGTCGAGCATGATGCCGCGGATCATCTCGTTGCCCTCGTACACCCCGGCGACCGTCAGCCGCTCCTTCGCGCCGTCCTCGTAGGAGACGGTGAACGTGGAACCGGCCCGCCAGTCGTGCCGCTCCGCCGTGTCGTCGTCGACGACGACCCGCCCGCCGCCGACCTCGAAGGCACCGCCGTCCACCGGCAGGTCGGTCAGCTCCCCGATGGTCGCGCCGGTGACGCCGGTCAGGTACTCGGTCTCACCGTCGATCCGGGAGGCGGCGTTGCGCAGCGGACTGGTGGCGGTCACCCCGTCGGTGGCCGCCAGCTTCTCCGCCACGTCGAGGGAGAGCGGGTTGCCGTTCGCCATGGAGACGACGTAGTCCGCGCGGATCGCCGCCGACGCCATCTTGTCGATGGCCTGCTGGAGGCTGCCCGCCATCACCGTCATGCCGGTGATCAGGGTGAGGCCGATCATCAGCGCGGAGGCGGTGGCGGCGGTACGGCGCGGGTTGCGCACCGAGTTCTGCCGGGCCAGCTTCCCCGCGACCCCGAAGATCCGCAGCACCGGGGCCGCCGCCGCGATCAGCGGGCGGGACAGCAGCGGCGTGAGGATGAAGACGCCGACGATGAGCAGGACCGCGCCCAGGCCCATGGGTGCCTGGCCGTCCGAGCCGTCCATCGTGGTCGCGGCGAGGACGACGGCGACACCGGCGGCGGAGAACAGCGCGCCGAGGGTGTTGCGCAGCACCAGCGACCTGGTGGTGGCCCGCGCGTGCACGGCGCTCATCGCGGCGACCGGCGGGATCTTCGCCGCGCGGCGGCCCGGCAGCCACGCCGCCAGCATCGTCACCAGGACGCCCACCGCGAGGGCGGTGCCGACCGTGCCGGGCGAGACCACCAGCGGACCGTCCGGCACGGTCAGGTCCAGCGTGCCCATCAGCGAGCGCAGCCCCGCGCCGATGCCGACGCCCGCGACCAGACCGGCCACCGCCGCGACCGCGCCCACCACGAACGCCTCGATCAGCACCGACCGGGTGACCTGGCGGCGGGACGCGCCGACCGCCCGCATCAGCGCCAGCTCCCGGGTGCGCTGGGCGACCAGCATGGTGAAGGTGTTGGCGATGATGAACGTGCCGACGAAGAGCGCGATGCCCGCGAAGACCAGCAGGCCCTGCTTGAGCCCGCCCATCGACGCGGCGATCATCTCCGCCTGCTCGTCGGCGAGTTCGGCGCCGGTCGTGGTCTTCACGACGTCGCCGGGCAGCGCCTCGTCCAGCGCCGCCTTCAGCGCGGTCTGGCTGGTGCCCGCGGCGGCCTCGACGTCGATCTCGTCGTAGACGCCGGGCTTGCCGAACAGCTTATGCGCGGTCGCCGTGTCGAACAGGGCGAGGCTGCCGCCCGCGGCCACGTTGCCGTCGTCGGTGGTGAAGACGCCGGTGACCTTCGGGGCGAGCACGGGGCCGTCCACGGACAGCCGTACGGTGTCACCGACGCCGTAGCCGGTGCGCCGCGCGGTCTCGGAGTCGATGAGGACCTCGTCCGCGCCGCTGGGCGCGCGGCCGTCGACGAGCGGGTACCGCGGGTCGTCGTCGCCCCAGTAGTTGCCGCCCTGCGACTGGAAGCCGTTGCCGATCAGCTCGCCGTCCTGGTCCGCGACGGCGGTGAAGCCGCGTACGACACCGATGGCGGAGGCCGCGCCCGGCACCCCGGCGCTGTCGTCGAGCAGCGCCTCGGTCAGCTCCGCGCGCTTGCCGACCTGGTCGCCGCGGGCCTTCTGGTACTCCGGCTCGACGGCGACGTCGACGTGGTCGAAGCCCTTGGCGGAACTGTTCTGGTAGGCGTCGGAGATGGTGTTGGTGAAGACCAGGGTCCCCGACACGAAGGCCACGCCGAGCATCACGGCGAGGACGGTCATCAGGAGCCGGGCCTTGTGCGCGAGCACGTTGCGCAAGGCGGTACGGAACATGGGTGATCTCAGTCCAGGGGTACGGGGGTGTGGTGGGGCGGGGACTAGCTGGTGCGGCCCTTGGCGTCGAACTGCTTCATGCGGTCCAGGACCGCCTCCGCCGTCGGCCCGTACACCTCGTCCACGATCCGGCCGTCCGCGAGGAACACCACCCGGTCCGCGTACGCCGCCGCCACCGGGTCGTGGGTCACCATCACCACCGTCTGCCCCAGCTCCCGCACGGAGTTGCGCAGGAAGCCCAGCACCTCGGCGCCGGAACGGGAATCGAGGTTTCCGGTCGGTTCGTCGCCGAAGATGATGTCCGGCTTCGAGGCGAGGGCGCGGGCCACGGCGACCCGCTGCTGCTGGCCGCCGGAGAGCTGGGAGGGCCGGTGGCTGAGCCGGTCCGCCAGGCCCACCATGCGGATCACGGTGTCCAGCCACTCCTGGTCCGGCTTGCGCCCGGCTATGTCCATCGGGAGGGTGATGTTCTCCCGCGCGGTCAGCGTCGGCAGCAGGTTGAACGCCTGGAAGATGAACCCGATCTTGTCCCGGCGCAGTTGGGTGAGCTGCTTGTCCTTCAGCGCGCCCAGCTCGGTGTCACCGATGCGCACGGAACCGGACGAGAAGGTGTCCAGACCGGCCACGCAGTGCATCAGCGTGGACTTCCCGGAGCCCGACGGGCCCATGATCGCGGTGAACTCGGCCTGCTGGAAGGCGACGGAGACCCGGTCCAGGGCGACCACCTGGGTCTCGCCCTGGCCGTAGATCTTCGACAGCTCCGTGGCGCGGGCGGCCACGGCGGTGGTCGGCTGGGCGAGGGGGGTGGTGGTCACGGGGGGCACTCCTGTCGGTACGGCGGCGGTCGCTGGAGCATCGCTGGAGACCGGCTCGGCGATCGCTCCGCCGTGGCTCGCGCGCTGCTCGCTGGGACCTCTCCATCGTCCCGACCGCGCACCGCCGTGTAGTCACCCCCTGTTCGGGTTCCGGGGGCAGACTTCGGTCGGACTTCAGCCAGTCGTGTCATACCTGGGGATGACGGCCGTCCCTGAGCCCCGTCCCCTTGTCCCTCCTGCGTTCCGCCCCGGCCTGATCTTGTCGAGAACGGGTGGAGCACCCTGGTCCCGGCGGTGAAATTCCGTCATTCCGCACACACGACGGACCGTCACACGTAAGGCTGTTGGCAGGTGCGGATGGCGCGTTCCGAGTGCTGATGCACCCTCAGACATCAATAAAATAAGACAACATCGCTCCGCCCGTCCGCTGTTCGGGGGATGCGTCCCGATAGGCTCGGGACGCTCGATGCGGAGCCCACGGCCTGCCCGGATGGTGGAATGCAGACACGGCGAGCTTAAACCTCGCTGCCCCTTCGCGGGCGTACCGGTTCAAGTCCGGTTCCGGGCACCTCCACGTCTACGGCCGACGGCTACGACGGCGCCTGACCTGCCTCCACGGCCGGTTGGCGCCGTCACTCGTCCGAGGGGACGGCATCCAGCCCCCGTGTCCGAAACCAGCGACCCACCCGAGCCCGAGCCGACCGGGGGCCCGGTTTTCCGCGGGCGTTATCAAGTGCGGCTCCCACACCAATCCGGCGTGCGGGTGAGTGCTTCGCCATCGTGGCCGCGTCTTGGGGCCAGGCGTGCGGCAGAAGAGCTACGACGCCTGACCCCGGGCCGCAGGGTTAGCTGTGAGAGAGCTGCCACTCCCGGGCCCGCTCGCTGAGATCGGCCGCAGGCCGGACACCCCGTGCGTCGAACACCGCGAGTTGGCGGCGGATGCTGTCGACCTGTTTCGCGGCGCGGGCGGAGCGTACCCCGCCGAGGAGGTCGAGGGATCGGCCCCAGGTGGCGCACGCGGCCTCCAGGTGCCCCTGGGCGGCCTGCTCCCGGCCTTGCGCCGCGAGAGTGAGCGCGGTGATGCGCTGGTAGCCGCTGCCGTCGCGGGGGCGGTTGCGCGCCGACGCCTCGTAGTGGCGCTCGGCGTTGCGGTGGTCGCCCAGCTCGTGGAACGTCTTCCCGGTGTGACTGCTCACCGTGGCCTTGGACGACCCCCACAGGGTGGCCCAGTACGGCAGCTCGGTCGGATCTCCCCGCACTACGAGGTCCTGCGCCTCACGGATCTGGGTGGCGGCCTCCTTGCCGCGCCGGTTAACCGCCAGGGCGCGGGCCCGGGTCACGGCGAACAGGGCCTCCGTCGCTGGCGACACCCGGCCCTGGACCCGGCTGAGCGCCGCCTCGGCAAGGGACAGCGTGTTCTCGGGACGGCGGATGTCCATGCCGTTGTGGGCCATGATGCGCAGGATCCATGCCTCGTGGATGCCGTCCCCGGCTTCCCGGGTGAGCGCGAGAGCCTGGAGGTAGTAGCGCTGGGCGAGGCCGTGTTCGTCGGCGTCGTACGCCTTCCAGCCGCACAGGTAGGCCACCGACGCGGCAAGACCGAGAGCCTCGCGGTGCTCGCTCTCGGAGCCGAAGCGCGACTGGCAGAGGTCGGCGACGTCTGTGCGCAGGTACTGTACGACCGCCGTGCGGCCGTGCTGTCCGCCGTGCCGCTCGTCGATGCGAGTGAACGTCGTCGTCATGTCACGGACGGCGTCCAACTCGGCGCGTCCAGCGCGGGCCCGATGCCAGCCTTCCGCGCGGGCACGGTATTCGAGGGCCTGGTCCAGACCGAGCGGCAGCGCCGCCGCTGCGACTGAGTACGCGGCGCTCGTCAGAATCTTGCGGCGTTGGATGTCCGCCTCCCCGATGCGTCGTAGCGTGTCCACGGGATCCGGTCCCGGACCCAACCCAAGCAGGGTCTGGGTCTGGTCCATGTCCGGGGCCGTCCACCCCAGGTCCACCGGCCGGACCTGACGGCCCAGCTTTCGACTGATCGCCTCGGCAATGTACGACGCTGTTCGACATCCAGGCGCCGCGCCCTTGACCCAGTGAGCCACCGCGGACCTGTTCGTGCGGAGATCGGCACCCGCCTCGGCCGCGATTCGCCGGACCTCGCCAGCGAGCTGCTCATACGTCAGACGCGCTTCAAGCAGGGCTTCTTTGAGCGCGACGTTGTGCGCGCCGGAGTGATTCTGCACTTCGTCCACCCTCCCAAGCAGGGCGTTAAACACGCTAAACAAGTCCGTCGCCCTGAGGACTACACGACCCACTGTATGCCTCGGTGTACTCGCTGTAATCACGTAGGCGAAACGGCCGCTTGGGGGCGTCGAGGTGGAACAGAGCAGAAGCACGCAAGACGAGCGACATGGGCCTCAGGACGAGGTTCGCGACCGCACCCGCAGGAAACGCGAGTTCGGGACGGCGACCTGGCTGTTAACGGCTGCCGTGGACACGCGGACGGTGTACTTCCTCGACGTGTCCCTGGCGGGGGTGCTGCCGAGCGCACCGTCGCACTGGTTGGTGGAGATGGACGATCCCGGCCTGCCGTGTGTGAGCGCCGCGGGAAGGCAGCCGCTGGAGGCCGTACGCTTCCGTGCCGCGCAGGACGGTGTCTGACGTGCGCGCCAGCCGTCGGCTGAAGGCCGAGGACGACGCACTCACGGTGTCCAGAAGCTTCGCTCGTGAGGACGGGTCCGTGGGGCAGGCCCGTCGCTACGTACACGGAGCGTTGCTGGACTGGAAGTTGCCCGACCTCGCCGACCGCGCGGAGCTGGTCGTCTCCGAGCTGGCGACCAACTCGGTGAGGCACGCGCGATGTGACACGTATCGCGTGACGCTCTGTCGGCTCAGCGACCACCGGGTGCGCGTTGCGGTCGTGGACCTGAGCAGGTGCGAGCCCAGGATGGCCCAGGCCGACCACGACATGGAACACGGCCGTGGGCTGGCCCTCGTTGACGCCATGTCTGACGAGTGGGGCACGGACCTGCTGCCGTGGGGCAAACGCGTTTGGGCCGATCTGGAGGTGCCCTCGCTGGAAGACCTGCTCGATCCGACCATCTCGGGGAACGCGACGCGCCGCGCTCAGGCGGCCCACCTCCTGGTGGTGGTCGCCGTCGCTGCCCTCCTCTTGGCGGCCGTGGCCGCAGACCACTGCTAGGCCCGCTGCTTATTCCCAAGCCCTCGCCCCGGCCCACGACGACGGCTCTCCCCGCCCGGGGCGGACCAACCTCCCTGGAGGCCACTCATGCATCAGCTCATCGCCGCCCCGTTCCTGGATCAGCACGTGATCGCGCGGCCCGGCAGCCGGGGCGGCGCCCTCCTCCCCGAGGCCCGCTACGAGGAGTTGCGCGCCCTCGAACCCAACGAACCGGCCCCGCCCTGGCTCGTCGACGCCGTCCGTTCCCAGTGGGACGACCTCGACCTCAGCGACCAGTTCGTCGGCGAGTTCCTGCTCGTGCGGAAGCCCTCCACGTGGGGCTACGGCAAGGCGAGCTGGGAGATCAACCTCGGGTGCAACTACCGGTGCAAGCACTGTTACCTCGGGCTCAAGGTGAACTCCGGGATGCCCTGGGAGGACAAGCGGCGCTGCCTGGACATCATGGCCGAGGCCGGGGTCGTCTTCCTCCAGATCACCGGCGGTGAGCCGACCGTCGACAAGGACTTCCTGCGCGCGTACCGGTACGCGTGGGAACTCGGCATGATGATCACGGTCTCCACGAACGGCTCGCTGCTGTGGAAGGAGAACCTGCTCCGACTCTTCCGCGCGTGCCCGCCGTACCGCGTCACGGTGTCCATGTACGGGGCGACGAAGGCCAGCTACGACGAACTGACGCAGCGCGAAGGTGCCTGGGACATGTTCGTGCAGGGCATGGGCGCCGCCCGGCACGCTCGCCTCCCGCTGCGGATGAGCATCGTCGTGACCGACGACAACGGCCGCGATGAACAGGCCATGCGGGACCTGTGCGAGTCATGGGGCGTGGAGTACGAGGTCTTCACGAACATGACGCCGACCATCTACGGCGGCGGCGAGGTCCTCACCGCGCAGTCGAAGGAACACCTGCGGGTACGTAAGACCTTCACCGGCTGCAACGCCGGGCACACCTTCTTCCACATGGACCCGCACGGCCTGGTGTCCATCTGCAAGATCGGCCGCGACGACCAGATCAGCCTGGCCCATGAGGGGATCGAGGGCCTGGCCCGGCTGGGCGCCGTCGCGGACCGCCTCATGCTTCGCACCGGCGGCTGCTCAGGCTGCACGCTCGCCGGTTCCTGCCGCGTGTGCAGGCCCCTGGCCAAGCACTACCAGGAGGCGAAGGCCCCGCTGGCGGCTTACTGCCAGCACGGATTCAAGAAAGCAGGGTGAGCTGAATGACCGCTGTAGCTGTCGAGATCTCCTCGCGGCCCCCGCTGGCGGGTGGCGGGCCCGCCGGGACCGGCGCGCCGTACTTCACGCGTCCGGTTCTGGAGCCGGTGATGCCGGTGACCACCGTCACGGGCGTCGCGGACCTGGACACCGTCATGGACGGCGCGCGGTGCTCGTGTGCCGCCGGTGACGACAACCCGCACTGACCTGATCTGCGCCTGATCCGGTCGTGAAGCCGCAGGCTCCAGCGTGTTCGCGCCGGAGCCTGCGGCATGTGGGCCCCCTGAGTAGCGTGCGGCTATGCGCTTCTCATGGGACCTGATCGAGCCCGTGCTGCCCGTGCCGTACGTGCCGACCCTCGGCCCCGTCCGCCGTGACGACCCGGTGCGCGACCTCTTCGAGGCCGTCGTCGAGAACGCGGGCACCGGCCGGTTCCTGCCCTACGACAAGGACCAACGGTGGAGCCCCACGAAGACCGAACGCGTCATCCTCGACGCCATCGAGCACGACCGGCGCCTGACCCTCATCCCCACGTTCTCCGAGCGGGGCGGGGGCGTCGTCAAGGTCCATGTGTACGGGTCGACACCGGACAGCCTGTCAGTCGCCGCCGTCCTGGCGGGGAAGCTCGCCGCCGCCTACGGCGCGAGGCAGGCCCGTGTGGTGTGGTTCCTCGGCCCCGAGCATTCCGAGGCGTACGCCCGCGGTGTGGGGACCCGGGTCCAGTTGAAGGACTTCGCCGCCGGGCCCGGCGAGGCGCCCGGCGTCCCGGTATTGGAGTACGGGCCGCTCGACGAGCCCGAGCAATTCCGTGTGTTCGCGAACCAGATGGCGGCGCACGGCTTCGCGTTCCTGCATGAGCAGATGCTGGATGGGGCTGTGGGCCCGGTCCTGGTCGTCCTCGACGACGGAGTGGTTGCTGGCGCCATCGGCCCGATGGAGACGATGGGCGACGCCGCCGGGCGGCTGCGGCTGCTGCCGCAGTACTTCGGGGTCCTGCCGCAGTACCGGGGCCGCGGGTACGGGCGCGCGCTGTGGCGGGCGGCCATGCACTGGGGGCATGACCACGGGGCCTCGTACCAGCTCCTACAGACCGAGGTGGGCGGGGCGTCCGACCGGCTGTGCGCGGCCGAAGGGCTGACGTCCCTCGGGTTCGTGAATCAGACGACAGTCTGAAGGGCCGCCGCAGATCGCCCCCACCCGGAGGTTCTGATTCAGGGCTGCCACGAAGCGTGGCCAGTCCCACTCTTTCTGCACCCGGACCCCGTAGGGATGCGCTCCGACGGCGCCTGACCTGCCTCGCGGCCGGTTGGCGCCGTCGCTCGTCCGGGGCCCGGCCTTCCCCGGGCCCGGGACTCACATGCGGTGGGCCATCGGCAGGGCGAAGAGGTAGGTGTTCAGCGCGCCGAAGAGGGCCACCAGGACGGCGTACGGCAGCAGGGTGGCCGTCTTCCGGGGAGCCGTCCCGCCGTCGGGTGCGCGGGCGATGCGCCAGGCCGTGTACGCCGAGCCCGCCACCCCGAGGGCGACCAGGGCGTACTGCAGGACCTGGATGGTGCCGGTGGAGACGAGCGCGGTGGACGTGCCGTGGGCGTCGTGGCCCACCGCCGTGAGGGCGGTGTAGAGCACCGACTTGCCCTCGGCCAGCAGGTGGAACAGGTTGTGCGCCAGGTGCCCGGCGACGTCCAGCGGGATCAGCGCGTACCCGAACCGGGCGAAGTCGCTCCAGAGCGTGCCGCCCGCCGTCCGTGACGCGACGAACGAGGCGGCGGCCAGCAGCGCGGCCGGGGCGCCGATGGCCACCGCGAAGGCGGCGGTGAAGATGACCGCGTAGCTGGTGACTCCGGAAACGTCGGAGATCCGGTCTAGGACGTCGTCCCACACCGAGAGCATGGTGACGTTCTGGAGGAAGACGATGCCCATGATCGCCACGGCGAGGAAGGACTCCTCGATCTTCGGCGGGCGGACGAACCACAGCTCCTTCGTGGGCGGGCGCAGCGTCAGCGTGAGGGCGTCGTTGGGACAGTTCTTGACGCAGTTGGCGCACAGGTTGCAGTTGGCGGAGGAGTCCATGGTGCGGGGGAACTCGAACAGCGGGCAGGCGGGGGCCGCCGTACCGCCGTTGAAGCACACCGCGCGGGCGGTGCAGGTGGCGCAGACGTCCGTGTCGGCGCGCAGGGCCACGGCGCCGGTGCGGGCGTAGTTGCCGGACAGGCCGCCGAGGAAGCACAGGTACCGGCAGAAGGTGCGGCGGGTGAAGAACGCGCCGGAGACGACCACGGCGGTGCTGAGCAGCAGGAGCAGCATCGCCGTGCCCCACGGCGACTCCACCACGCCGAAGACGTGGTCGGCCCAGGTGATGGCGATGAACTGGGCGTCGATGATCCAGATGCCGTACCGCTTGAGGAAACGGGGCACCGGACGGTCGACGCCGACCAGCCGCCGCACCAGGTCGGACAGCTTGCCGAACGGGCAGACGGTGCACCAGGCGCGGCCCACGGCGACGAACATCACCGGGATCAGCGGCCACCACAGCACCCACACCAGGGCGGTGCCGAGGTTGTCGTGTGCGGTCTGCGGGCCGACGAGGAGCTGGTGGACGACGACGGCGAAGACCGCCATGGCCGCCCACTGCAACGCCCCGGGGTACCAGCGGCTGCGGGCGACCGCGGCCACCGGCCGCAGCTCCAGGAGGTCGCGGCCACGGGGCGGGGTGGGGGTGAGGGTCATCGGGGCGCTCCCTTCCGCCGGGCGCGCGAGCGTCGGCGTACGACCGCCGCGGACCCGAGCACCCCGGCGTTGACCGTGCCGAAGACGGTCAGGACGGCGGCCCGGGGGCGCTCGACCTCGGGAGCGTCGTGGGTGTGGGTGTGCGCGCCGTCGGTGTGCGCGTCGTGGAGGCTCCTCCAGCCGTCCACGTCATGGAGGTCGTGGAGGTCATGGGCGGACGGGGACGGTACGGCGTCGGCCCGGGCCGTGGGCGTGCCGAGGAACGTGAGCGCCGGTACGGCCACGGCGGCCACGGCGATCCGTGCGAGGGCGGGTCTCATCGGGTCGTCCCCCCTCACGCCGACATCGGCAGACGCCGCTCGAACGTCCGGCCGCCGTCGCGGGATTCGTAGACCCCGCCCGCGGTGGCGGCCAGCAGCCGTTCCGGGCTGACGGCCGTCAGGGCCTGGGGCTGCCCGCCGGGTACGGTGCCGGTCCGCCGCCAGGTGCGGCCCGCGTCCGCGCTGCGGTGGAGGCCGCCGGACGGGTCGACGCCGTACAGGGCGTCGGCCGTGGGCCAGGACAGGTACGCCAGCAGGTGGCCGTTCCCGGCGCCGAAGGTCCGGCCGCCGTCGGCGCTGGTGGCGACGCCGTCCTCGGTGGTGGCCAGCACGCGGTCGGGCTCCTCGGGGCTGACCGCGAGGTCCAGGGCGGCGAGCCGGGCGCGGCTGTCCCAGGTGCGGAGGTCGGTGCTGACGCGGAGGGTGCCGGTGGTGCTGTCGTAGCCGTAGACCGTCTGGTGCGCGTAGGTGAGGGAGTGGAAGTCGGTGGTGCCGCCCAGGGAGAGCGTCTGCCAGGTCCGGCCGGAGTCGGTGGAGCGGATCAGGCCGCGGTTGCCGTGGTCGGCGCTGTCCGCGGCGGGGTGGCCGCTGCCGAGGAAGGTCTTCGGGCCGATGACGGTGAACCCCATGTAGTCGGCGGTGTCACCGACCCGCCGCGCCGAGCCGTCCGGCGCCACGGCGACGACGCCCTCGTGGGTGGCGACGTACAGGCGCCCGTCGGCCGGGTCGACGCCGAGGCCGTGCACGTGGCTGATGGTGGGCGAGGTGGCGGAACCGGGGTCGGCGCCGGAGCCGGTGGCTTCGGCCGAGCAGGCGGTCAGTACGGCGGCGAGAACGGCCGCGGCGACGGCGGCGGCCGGACGGGAGTGCTTCTTCATGACGGTCTCTCAGGTGTCTCACTGCGGAGGGCGCCGGGGAGGCGCGGGGCATGACCGTGCGCCGAGGACCCCCGTCGCGGTGGCGCGGCGGAGGTGCGGCGGGGTCCTGTCCTAGACCCGCAGGAGCTGGAGCTGGGCCAGTGAGGGCGGCGCGGGGCCGCTCTCCGGCGAGAGGACCGGTGCGAGGGGGCCGCCGACCCGGGCCTGCGCGTGCGCGTCGGGGCCGGGCAGCGGGACGGGCAGGAGCGGGCCGTCGCCGAGCGCGCCGGAGGCGCAGTTCACGTCGGCGTGCCGGGCGTGCCCGGCGTCGGTGCCGCCGCCGTGGCAGGTGGACGCCCCTTCGGCGTCCCCGGCGTCCCCGGCGTCCCCGGCGTCCCCGGCGTCCGGGGCGGCCACCGCGTGCGCGGCGGGGGCGTGGGCGGCGTGCTGGCCGGGGGGAGCGGTCATGCCGCCGGGGCCGAGGCCGTGCATCCCGAACAGCCCGACGAGCAGCCCGAACACCAGCAGCGCGGACCACCGCGACGGTGGCGCCGACGCGCGGTGGAACCGGGCACGGGCTGACATGGCGGTCATGCTACGCCCGTTGAAAGGGCCCGGATCACGGCGGAAACTCAGCGGAGCGAAGTGAAGGATAGTTCACTGAACGAACTACGCGAACAGGCGCTCATCCGCACGGAGAACTCGCCGAAGGGGACGCCCGATGCGCACCACCGTCGGCATCATCGGAGCCGGTCCGGCCGGACTGCCGCTCGCGCGGCTCCTGCGCAACGCGGGCGTCGACTGATCGGGGCCCTGGGGCATGGGAGCCGCCGGTGGCGGGAATCACTCGTGCGCGTAGCGTGTTCACCACCATGGCGAGGGAAAGATCCTTCCCAGGCACTAGGGTCAATCCTTTGCCTTTCCATTACGCTTGACGCCAAGGCCGCGCAGCGCGGCCATGGAGGAGTGAAATGAGGAGCAGCAACCCGGTCTTCTCGCGACGGGGGTTCAGCCGCGACAACGGCTACGCGGGCTTCAACACCGCGCCGCAGGCCGGGGGAGCAGCTGTCGGCACGCAGGGCAACCCCTACGCCCAGCCGCAGACCGGCAACCCGTACGCGCAGAACCCCTACGCACAGCAGGGCCTCCAGCCCGGCGTCCCGCCGCAGGCCCCGGCCACCACCGGCCGCATGACGATGGACGACGTCGTCATGCGCACCGCCACCACGCTCGGCCTCCTGGTCGTGACGGCCGCCCTCTCCTGGGCGCTGCTGCCGGTCGACGACGCCAACATCGGCCGCTCGTACGGCATCGCCATCGGCGCCGCCCTGCTCGGCATGGTGCTGGCGCTGGTGCAGTCCTTCAAGCGCACGGCGTCGCCCGCGCTGATCCTGTCGTACGCCGCCCTGGAGGGCGTCTTCCTCGGCGTCGTCTCCAGCGTCGTGGACAACCGCATCGCCGACGGCGCGGCCATGCAGGCCGTGATCGGCACGCTCGCCGTCTTCACCGCCGTACTGGTCGCCTACAAGGCGGGCTGGATCCGCGTCAACCGGCGCTTCTACGGCTTCGTGATGGCCGCGGCGCTCGGCTTCGTGCTGCTGATGGCGGTCAACCTGCTGTTCGCCGTGTTCGGCGGCGGTGACGGCCTCGGCTTCCGCAGCGGCGGCCTCGGCATCGCCTTCGGCATCATCGGCATCCTGCTCGGCGCCGCGTTCCTCGCCCTGGACTTCAAGCAGGTCGAGGACGGCATCACCTACGGCGCCCCGCGCGAGGAGGCGTGGCTCGCCGCGTTCGGCCTCACGATGACGTTGGTCTGGATCTACCTGGAGTTCCTGCGGCTCATCGCGATCCTCAACAGCAGCGACTGACCTCCGACGGTCGGGACCGGCCTCCGACGGTCGTGAACGAAGGGCCCCGGGCACTGTGCCCGGGGCCCTTCGGCGTGTCCCAGCAGACAGATGCGCGCTCAGAGCAGTTTGCGCGCGGCCCTCCTCAGGTCGTACTCATGGATGATCGCTTTGGCGTGGCCGTACGCGAGGTTGTGCTCGTGGCGCAGCCAGCTGACCTTCTCCTCGAAGCGGAAGAGACTGGGGCCTTCCTCGACGGTGCGCAACCAGTCGGAGACTTCACGGCCGGTGCAGTGAGGGATGCGGGCGAGCAGATTGCGATGGGTCTCCTCGGAGAAGACTTGGGACATCGGCGCCTCCGGACGCAGGGGATGTAAGCCGGTCCTTCAGGTCACCGTGCCTGAGCGTTCGCCCGTTGGCAACAGTCCGGGTGGGGTGCGTAGGCTCGCGCCGTGGTGGATACGACGTCTTTGATCCATGCGGTCGATCATTTCGCCGACCGGCTGCGGGCCGCGCCGCAGAGTCGGCTCCAGCGGGGTGCCGCGGCGGAGGCGCTGGCGCTGGCGCGGGAGTTGGCGCGCTGGTCGCAGGTCCTTGAGGCGCCCGGGGTGGAGCCCCGGGTGATGCCGGACGCGGGGATGTTCGCGGCGGCGGACCAGGTCACGGTCGCCGGGCGGGATCTGGCGGTGGTGCTGACCAGCGACGAGGAGGTCGCCGAGGCGGTGCGGGTGGTGGAGGAGGCGCAGAAGCGGGCGGGGGTGTGAGGCCGTAGGGCGGGGGGTGAGGCCGTAGGGCCGTCACAGGGACGCTATGACCCGGTCCGCCAGGATGTAGACCTTCTCCTCGCCGCACGCGAAGGTGAGCGTGTACGCGCCCGAGATGCCCGAGCCGCCCAGCAGCACCGGCGTCTGGCCCGCGCGCAGCGCGGCGGCGAGGCGTTCGGCGGTCTCGCGGTGGCCGGGGGTCATGCACAGGGTGGTGCCGTCGGCGAAGACGTAGACGTCGAGGGTGCCCAGCGGGCCGGGGCGGACGTCGGTCAGCTCGGTGTGGGAGGCGGCGAGTTCCTCCAGGGTGGCGACCGTGCGCTCGTGGTCGTTCACCACCGGTGACGGGTTCGGTACGAAGTCGGGGTGCGAGGGGTGGCGGCGGCGGGCCGCGGCCAGCTCGGGGGAGTCCCCGGCGAAGTCGTCGGGCTCGGGGCCGGGCTCCGTGACGGGCTCCAGCGACTCCAGGCCAGCGAAGTCGGCCTGCCGGGGCAGGAACAGCTCGCCGTCGGGCAGGCCGCCCAGCAGGGTCGGGCCGTCCGAGGCGTCGCGGGCCTCCTGGGCGGCCCAGAAGGCGCGGGCCTCGGCCAGTTCGCGCTCGCGTTCCTCGGCGAGGGCCTCGGCGACGGCGGCGCGTATCTCGTCGGTGTCGGCGGCCTGGCGGGCCGCGGGTACCACGGTGCGGGCGGCGCGGTTAGCGACCAGCTCGGTGTGCAGGGCCGTGAACTGCCGCCTGAGCTGCAACAGGGTGCGCAGGACGGCGACGCCCACGGCGCCCGTGGCGGCCGTGGTGACCAGCAAGGCGATCGGCATGGCGCTCACTGACGTACTCCCGGTTCAAGGTCGACCCCCGACTTCCTACATCAGCTTGATGGGTGAACTAACCCGCTGTCAGTGCGTAACGTCACGAATCGGACAGGGGGGTGGGTCGGCTGTTACCCCGTGGACTGCGCTGACCTGCGTGGTTACTGGGCTGAGGGAGATAGGTCACATCCTGGGGGAGATTGCATCACAAAGCGGCCCGGCGTCCAGGGGTGTCCCGGACTCCGGGCCGCTGCGTGACGCAACGTTTCAGCGCGGTTACCCAAGTGTTCCCGCGTTGTTGGCCGTACCGGACGGCTCAGGGGTGACGGCCGGGGAGCCGACCGCTCAGCTCAGGCGCTCGATGACCATCGCCATGCCCTGGCCGCCGCCGACGCACATGGTCTCCAGGCCGAACTGCTTGTCGTGCCACTGCAGGGAGTTGATCAGCGTGCCGGTGATCCGGGCGCCGGTCATGCCGAAGGGGTGGCCTACGGCGATGGCGCCGCCGTTGACGTTCAGCTTCTCCAGCGGGATGCCGAGGTCGCGGTAGGAGGGGATGACCTGCGCGGCGAACGCCTCGTTGATCTCGACCAGGTCGATGTCGCCGATGGTGAGACCGGCGCGGGCCAGCGCCTGCTGCGACGCCTCGACGGGGCCGTAGCCCATGATCTCCGGGGAGAGGCCGGAGACGCCGGTGGAGACGATCCGGGCCAGCGGGGTCAGGCCCAGCTCGCGCGCCTTGGTGTCGGACATGATCACCAGGGCGGCGGCGCCGTCGTTGAGGGGGCAGCAGTTGCCCGCGGTGACCAGGCCGTCGGGGCGGAAGACGGGCTTCAGGCCCGCGACGCCCTCCATGGTGACCCCGGCCCGGGGGCCGTCGTCCTTGCTGACCACGGTGCCGTCGGGCAGCGTGACCGGGGTGATCTCGCGCTCCCAGAAGCCGTTCTTGATGGCCTCCTCGGCGAGGTTCTGGGAGCGGACGCCGAACTCGTCCATGTCCTGGCGGGTGACGCCCTTGAGGCGGGCGAGGTTCTCGGCGGTCTGGCCCATCGCGATGTACGGGTCGGGCAGCAGGCCGTCCTCGCGCGGGTCGTGCCAGGAGGAGCCCTCGGACTGCGCGACCTCGGCGGTGCGGGCCTCGGCGTCGGCGAAGAGCGGGTTGTGGGTGTCGGGCATACCGTCGCTGGTGCCCTTGACGCTGCGCGAGACCATCTCCACACCGGCGGAGATGAACACGTCGCCCTCGCCCGCCTTGATGGCGTGCAGCGCCATCCGCGAGGTCTGCAGGGACGAGGAGCAGTACCGGGTGATGGTGCAGCCCGGCAGGTGGTCCATGCCCATCTGCACGGCGACGATCCGGCCGAGGTTGTGCCCCTGCTCACCACCGGGCAGACCGCAGCCCAGCATCAGGTCGTCGATGTCCTTCGGGTCCAGCCCGGGCACCTTGTCCAGCGCCGCCTGGATGATCGTGGCGGTCAGGTCGTCGGGACGCAGGTCCTTGAGGGAGCCCTTGAAGGCACGGCCGATGGGGGAACGGGCGGCAGAGACGATCACGGCTTCGGGCATCACGGCTCCAGACGACGACGGTAGGGCGTACGGGCGAAATTACCGGGAGGTAAGCGCTCGGTCACTGCCATTGTGATGTGACACGGACCTCTTTTCCAAGCGCTTGCTTAGACGCTCCGACTGGGCCCGCCCCGACGCGCTCACACTCCCGCCGGTCCGGAGTCCACCGCGTCCAGGTCCTCCTGTGGTACCCGGCGACGTCGGCGGCGTTTGAGGAGGGCCCAGGGGCCTCGGGGGCCCGTGGGGAGGGCCGCGGCGACCTCCGTGCCCGCCTCCGAGGCGGCCTCGGCGGCGGCGCGGGCGACGGGGAGGAAGCCCTCGCGGCGGGCGGCGTCGGGGCGTTCCTCCTCCGCGGGCCACAGGCCCAGCGCGGCGCACACCGTCGGCAGGACGGCCATCGCGGCGGTGGCGTAGCCCTCGGCGGAGGGGTGGTAGTTGTCGGGGCCGAACAGCTCGCGCGGGTTGGCCGCGAACTCCGGGCCCAGCAGGTCGCCCAGCGACACCGTGCGCCCGCCCTGCTCCACCACGCCGATCGTCTGCGCCGCCGCCAACTGCCGCGAGGCCCGGCGCGCCAGCCAGCGCAGCGGCTGCTGCACCGGCTCGATGGTGCCCAGGTCCGGACAGGTGCCGACGACCACCTCGGCACCGGCGGTGCGCAGCCGCCGTACCGCCGTGGCCAGGCAGCGCACCGAACGGGTCGGCGGCATCCGGTGGGTGACGTCGTTGGCGCCGATCATGATCACGCAGATGTCGGGCACCCGCGCCTGGTCCGCCAGCGCCAGCGACACCTGCCGTTCCAGGTCGTCGGACTGGGCGCCGGGCAGCGCCACGTTCCGCAGCCGCACCGGGCGTTCCGCGACCGCCGCGAGCCCCGACGCCAGCAGGGCGCCCGGCGTCTGTCCGGCCCGGTGCACGCCCTGGCCCGCGGCCGTGGAGTCGCCCAGCAGGGTCAGCAGCAGGGGAGGCTCACCGGAGGTGGTGTAGGGATGGCCGTACAGCCCGTCCGCGTTCGGTACGTGGACCTCGGTACCGTTGCCGTTGCCCACCTGCCGCTTCGCCAGCCGCACCTCGGCGAGTACCAGTCCGACGGCCGCCGCACCGGCCAGTCCGACACCGCCACCGCCGTAGGCCGCGCCGGCGGCGATGCGCCGGGCCACCCGCGCCCTCGACATCCTCGTCATGGGTCGGTGACACCTCCCTCCATAGCCGTACACCCACTGCTTGCCCCGTACCGACGGTGCGTCAATCTCAACAGGGAGTGAACGGGCCCTTCGGCCCGTAGGCTGGCGGAACCAATCACAACCACTTCTTATGCGGCGACCGGAGACAACGGTGCAGTTCCACGACTCGATGATCAGCCTCGTCGGCAACACCCCGCTGGTGCGGCTCAACCACGTCACCCAGGGCATCCGGGCGACCGTGCTGGCCAAGGTGGAGTACTTCAACCCGGGCGGGTCGGTGAAGGACCGCATCGCCCTGCGCATGATCGAGGCGGCCGAGCAGAGCGGCGAGCTGAAGCCGGGCGGCACGATCGTCGAGCCGACCAGCGGGAACACCGGCGTCGGGCTGGCCATCGTGGCCCAGCAGAAGGGGTACAAGTGCGTCTTCGTGTGCCCCGACAAGGTCTCCACGGACAAGATCAACGTGCTGCGCGCGTACGGCGCCGAAGTGGTCGTCTGCCCGACCGCCGTCGCCCCCGAGCACCCCGACTCCTACTACAACGTCTCCGACCGGCTGGTCCGCGAGACGCCCGGCGCCTGGAAGCCCGACCAGTACTCCAACCCGCACAACCCGCTCTCCCACTACCACTCCACCGGTCCCGAGCTGTGGGAGCAGACCGAGGGGAGGATCACCCACTTCGTGGCGGGCGTCGGCACCGGCGGCACCATCTCCGGCACCGGCCGCTACCTGAAGGAGGTCAGCGAGGGGCGCGTGCGGGTCGTCGGCGCCGACCCCGAGGGCTCCGTCTACTCCGGCGGCTCCGGGCGGCCGTACCTCGTCGAGGGCGTCGGTGAGGACTTCTGGCCCACCGCCTACGACCGCACCGTCGCGGACGAGATCGTCGCCGTCTCCGACAAGGACTCCTTCCAGATGACCCGCCGCCTCGCCAAGGAGGAGGGCCTCCTCGTCGGCGGCTCCTGCGGCATGGCCGTCGTCGCCGCGCTGGAGGTCGCCGAGCGGCTCGGCGAGGACGACGTGGTCGTCGTCCTCCTCCCGGACAGCGGGCGCGGCTACCTCAGCAAGATCTTCAACGACGAGTGGATGGCCGACTACGGCTTCCTGGAGGACGCCGGACCCAGCGCCCGCGTCGCGGACGTCCTCAACGACAAGGCGGGCGGCGCCATGCCCTCCCTCGTCCACATGCACCCCGAGGAGACCGTCGGCCAGGCCATCGAGGTGCTGCGCGAGTACGGCGTCTCCCAGATGCCCGTCGTCAAGCCGGGCGCCGGGCACCCCGACGTGATGGCCGCCGAGGTCGTCGGGTCGATCGTCGAACGCGAACTGCTCGACGCGCTGTTCACCAAGCGGGCCTCCCTCGACGACCCGCTGGAGAAGCACATGTCCGCCCCGCTGCCGCAGGTCGGCTCCGGTGAGCCGGTCGCGGACCTGATGTCGGTGCTCGGCACCGCCGACGCCGCGATCGTCCTCGTCGAGGGCAAGCCCACCGGCGTCATCAGCCGCCAGGACCTGCTGGCCTTCCTCGCGAAGACGGGTAAGTAGCGGCGAACGTGCGGTGAACGGGGCGCTCCGGCGGCGGACTTGCGGCGCCCGCGCCCCGTCTCGTCTTCGCGGAAGTGGTACGAGCGCGTCACGTCCGCGCAGCACCCGCTTAACACGCGTCCGGCAGATTGGTGGGTGTCGGCAGGGCGGGAGCGGCTCCCCGCCCCGGCCGACGCCGAACGGCGCCAAGGACCTCCGGAGCGGCTCCCGGACCTCCATGGACGCCTAGGACGCGAAGCCTGGCCTGACCCGGCCGCGTCCCTCGCGGGGACCGCCGTCGTCCCGCCCCCCGGCAACGGGGGTGCGGCGGTCCCCGCGCACACCCCCTTCGCGCCCTTTGCGGCTAAACCGCCGCCGCTTTCCAACTCCCCAGCATCGTCAGGCGTTCCGCCGTCTCCGTGTCCGGCTCGGGCACGTAGGTGACGATCGTCTGGTCCGGGGACGACGGGATCGTCAGGGTCTCGTAGGGGAGCGTCAGCAGGCCCGTGACCGGGTGGTGGAGGCGTTTGACTCCCGTGTCGCAGGGGCGGACCAGGTGGTCGTCCCACATGCGGCGGAACTCCGTACTGCGCGCCGAGACTTCGGTGACCAGGTCGGCCACCTCCGGGTCCCCGGGATGGTGGCCCGCCTTCAGGCGCAGGTGGGCGACCGTCTGCTCGGCGATCTCCGTCCAGTCCGGGTACAGCTCCCGCGCCCCGGGGTCGAGGAACGCGCGGCGCACCAGGTTGCGGTCGGCGGGCGCGGCGCCGGAGAAGCCGAGCAGGGCGTCCGCCAGCGGGTTCCAGGCGAGGGCGTTCATCCGGTGGTCCAGGACGTACGCCGGGACGCTCCCCATGCCGTCGAGGAGCCGCTGTACAGCGGGCCGTACCGGCGCGGGCTCCGGGGCCGGGTCGGCCGTACGGCGGGGCGGGCGGGCCACCGCGCGCAGGTACTCGTGCTCGGCCGCGTCCAGCCGCAGCACCCGCGCCACCGCGTCCAGCACGGCGTCGGAGACACCGTCCGGCGCGCGGCCCTGTTCGAGGCGGACGTAGTAGTCGACGCTGACCCCCGCGAGCTGGGCCACCTCCTCCCGGCGCAGCCCGGGGACGCGGCGGCGGCCGTACGAGGGCAGCCCCACCTCCTCCGGGCGGATGCGGGCGCGGCGCGAGCGCAGGAAGTCTCCGAGGTCCCCGTCCATGCCACCGAGCATAGGCGGGGCCGCCAGGCTGGTACTGGCAGACCCAGGAACAGCGCAGCCCTGGGTAGCGCGGCGCGCGGCGCCGAGGGTGGTGGACGTGACAGGGAGCGGCCGGGGAATCGCCCCGGCCCGTCACCACCGAGGGAGCACTTCATGTCGTACGAGAACCTGTCCGGCCGGATCGCCGTCGTGACCGGGGCCGCGAGCGGGATCGGTGAGGCCGTCGCCGTGGCGCTCGCCGGGAACGGGGCGCGGGTGGCGCTGCTCGCCCGGCGCGGCGAGCGGCTCGCGGCGATCGCCGGGAAGATCCGCGCCGACGGCGGCGAGGCCCTGCCGGTCGTCACCGACGTCACCGACGACGCGTCCGTGGCCGCCGCGGTGGCGGCGGTCCGCGCCGCGTACGGGGCCGCCGACCTGGTCGTCAACGCGGCGGGCGTGATGCTGCCGCACCCGGTGGCCGACCAGCGCGTGGACGAGTGGCAGCGGATGCTGGACACCAACGTCACCGGGCTGCTGCGGGTCACCGGCGCGTTCAGCGAGGACCTGGTGCGCGCCGCGGCGGACGGCCGGACCGCGGACATCGTCAACGTGTCGTCCATCGGCGCGCACATCGTCTTCCCCGACTACGCCGTCTACAGCGCCTCGAAGGCCGCCGTGACCCACCTCTCGCAGGTCCTGCGCACCGAGTACGGGCCGCGGGACGTGCGGGTCACCAACGTGGAGCCGGGGTTCGTCGAGAGCGAGCTGATCGACCGGATCGACGACGAGCGGCTGGCCGGGGAGGTCGGCGCCATGCGGGACGCCGTCGGCGCGCTGTCCGCCGAGGAACTCGCCGACGTCGTCGCGTACACGGTGAGCAGGCCGCGCCGGGTCAACCTGCGGCAGATCGTGGTCCTGCCGACCCGCCAGGTGTGAGACCCGCCCGGTGTGAGACCGGGGACGCGCGGGGGGACGACCCGGCGAGGTCAGTCCTCCCAGGCGTCGTCGTTCCGGCGGGCGGTGCGGTGGCGGCCGAACAGGCCCGGCGTCGTACGGGCCGCCTGTACGGCGTTGACGCCCACGATGCCCGCCCAGGCCACCAGCAGACCGGGCAGGCCCGCGACGCCGCCGCCGATGCCGGACAGCGGGATGGCCAGCACCAGCGAGACGATGCCGAAGCCGAACCGCTCGCCCCAACTGTCCGTCGACTTCGGTGACCGCGCGTCGCGGGCCACCACCATCTGCTGCTCGGCGAGCTGCCGCCGTACCCGGCGCTCCACCGCGGTGTCCATGCGCTGGTCGATCTTCTCCAGGAAGGACTCGACCAGCGCGGAGTCGTAGTCGTCGCCGAGGTCCCTGCGGGCCCGCAGGGTGGCGTCGAGTTCCTTCTTCAGCTCGGTGTCCCGCGCGTCTGTTCCGCTCATACCCCCACGGTAGGAACCGGCGCCGGGGGCCGCACTGGGGTTAGCCCCCGTGTTCGGCTGGGGTCACCTGCCGTAGCGGCGCTCCCGGGCGGCGTACGAGCGCAGCGCGCGCAGCAGGTCCACCTGGCGGAAGGCGGGCCACAGCACGTCCACGAAGTGCACCTCCGCGTACGCCGACTGCCAGAGCAGGAAGCCGGACAGCCGCTGCTCGCCGGAGGTGCGGATGATGAAGTCGGCGTCGTGGCGGGACGAGTACAGGTTGTCGGAGATGTGCTGGAGGTCGAAGACCTCGGCCAGTTCGCGCGGGTCGCCACCGGAGGCGATGTGCTTGTCGAAGGCGGCCCGGACCGCGTCGATGATCTCGCGCCGCCCGCCGTAGCCGACCGCCACGTCGACCTTGAGGCCGCCGCGGCCGGTGGTGCGGGACGCGGCGGACTTCAGGGCCCGCGCGGTGTCGTCGGGCAGCAGGTCGGCGGCGCCGATGATCTCCACCCGCCAGTCCTCGTCGGCGGCACAGACGCTCGCCACGGTCTCCTCGATGATGCCGAGCAGCGGTCCGAGCTGGTCCGGCGGCCGGTGCAGGTTGTCGTCGGAGAGCATCCACAGGGTGACGTGCTCGATGCCCGCCGCGTCGCACCAGCGCAGGAACTCACCGACCTTGGCGCCGCCGACCCGGTAGCCCTCCCGGACGTCGTCGTGCCCGGTGCCGCGCGCCCACCGGCGGTTGCCGTCCAGCATGATGGCGACGTGCCGGGGACGCGGCCTGCCCTCCAGCGCGCGGGTCAGGCGCCTGACGTACAGGGCCTCAAGTGCCGAGCGAAGCGCCGTCAGTGCCACTGCCAGCTCCCTTCCACCCCGTGCGACGGTGCGTCAGCGTCACGGTAACCTCCGCTGCCCGCCCCGGTGTTGGGGCGGTCACGGGCTCAAGCGGAGCTGCGGCGCTTCTCCAGCCGGACGCCAGGGGATGACGACGATCCGGGCGCGAGGAAGGGAACCCAGGGTGGACAGCGTCAAGGTCTCGATCATCTACTACAGCGCCACGGGGAACGTGCACGCCCTGGCGCGGGCCGCCGTGGAGGGCGCGGAGAAGGCGGGTGCCGAGGTACGGCTGCGCAAGGCCGCGGAGACGGCGCCGCAGGAGGCCGTCAACAGCCGCCCCGAGTGGGCCCAGCACCTGAAGGACACCGCCGACATCCCCCGGCCCAGCCTCGACGACCTGGAGTGGGCCGACGTGGTGCTGCTCGGCACGCCCACCCGCTTCGGCAACCCGGCCAGCCAGCTCCGGGCGTTCATGGAGACCACCGGGCCGCTGTGGTTCAGGGGCGAGCTCGCGGGCAAGGTGTACTCGGCGTTCACCGCCTCCAACACCGCCCACGGCGGCCAGGAGTCGACCATCCTGGCGCTGGCGAACACCTTCTACCACTGGGGCGGCATCATCGTGCCCCCCGGTTACACCGACCCCATCCAGTTCAAGTCGGGCAACCCCTACGGCACCTCGCACGTCGCGGGCGAGGGCGCGCCCGGCGACGTCGCCCTGGAGGCGGCCCGTCACCAGGCCCGCCGCGCGGTGGAGATCGCGGCGGCGCTGAAGGCGGGCCGCACGGCCTGACCCGGCCCCCGCGCGAGCACCCCCGGCGCGGAGTGTCCTCCTCCGCTTGCTCGGCTGCATGACTCCATGCAGAGTTCTGCTGGAGTGAATGGGGCGTGCGGGCGGAGAGGGGCTGCGGGCTGTGTCTCAGGTGGTGCGTGCGGTGGGCGGGGCCGGGGTGCCCGCGGCGCGGGTTCCGGGGGGCGTCGTCGTGCTCGACGGGGCCGGGCTCACCGCCGCCGACGTCGTACGGCTCGCCGACGGGACCGCGCGCCCGGTCCCCGCGCCGGACGGGATGCGCCGCGCCGAGGTCTCCTGGCACACCGCCCGGCGGCTCGCCGCCACCGGCCGGGTCTACGGCCGCTCCACCGGTGTCGGCGCCAACCGCTCCGTGCCCGTGCCCACCGAGGCCGCCGCAGGACACGGACTGCGGCTGCTGCGCAGCCACGCCGGGGCCATCGGGGAGGAACTGCCCGCCCGGCAGGTCCGCGCCATGCTCGCCATCCGCGCCAACCAGATCCTCGCGGGCGGCGCCGGACTGCGGCCCAGCGTCGTCACCGCCCTGTGCGAGGCGCTGGTGAACGGCGCCCACCCCGCCGTCAACGAGTACGGCTCCGTCGGCACCGGCGACATCGCCGCCCTCGCCCAGGCGGGCCTCGCCCTCGCCGGTGAACACCCCTGGCGCGGCACCGGCGCCCCGCCGCCCCAGCCCCTCGACAACAACGACGCCCTCGCCCTGATCAGCAGCAACGCCCTCACCCTCGGCCAGGCCGCGCTCGCCCTGCACGAACTGCGCGGCCTGCTCGCCGCCACCGAGGTCGTCGCCGCGCTGTCCCTGCTCGCCGTCGACGGCTCCCACGAGCCCTACGCCGCCCCCGTGCACACCGCCCGCCCGCACCGCGGCAGCACCGAGGCCGCCCGCCGGATGCGCGCCCTGATCGGCGCCCCCGACCGCCCGCAGCCGCCGCTCGGCCGCATCCAGGACCCCTACGGCTTCCGCTGCCTGCCCCAGATACACGGCCCCGCCCTCGACGCCGCCGACACCCTGGACGACGTCATCGCCGTCGAGATCAACGCCGCCGCCGAGAACCCCCTGATCTCCGCCGAGGACCAGGCCGCCTACCACCACGGCGGCTTCTACCAGGCACAACTCGCCCTCGCCCTGGACCACTTCCGGCTCGCCCTGATGCAGGTCGCCCGGCTGTCCACCGCCCGGCTCTCCACCCTCAACGAGCCCGCCTTCACCCGGCTGCGGCCCTTCCTCGCCGACCACGAGCCCGCCGCGTCCGGCGTGATGATCCTGGAGTACTCGGCCGCCGCCGCCCTCGGAGACCTGCGCGCCTGCTCCGCGCCCGCCTCCCTCGGCCACGCCGTGCTCTCCCGGGGCGTCGAGGAACAGGCCAGCTTCGCCTCCCTCGCCGCCCGCCAGACCCTGCGCGCCTGCGCCGCCTTCCGGCTCGTCGTCGGCTGCGAACTCGTCACCGCCGTACGGGCCGTGCGCCAGCGCGAGCTGCGGCCCGACCCGGAGCTGCCGGTAGGGCGGGCGCTGGCGCTCGCCGAGCAGGTCCTCGACGCGGACTGGGCCGACCGGCCGCTCACGGACGACGTGACGGCGGCGGCCCGGCTACTGGACCGGTTCACCGACATCCACGCGGACACCCACGACGGGCACCTTCCACGAGATACCCACAGGGGGAGCGGTACCTCATGACCGGCATCGACAACCGTGGTGACGGCGGTCCCGTGGACAGCCCGGCCGCGCGGCTCCAGACGCTCTTCGAAGGGCACCGGCTCACCCCCACCCAGCGGCGCATCGCCCACAGCATGGTGCGCCGGGCCGCCGACGTGCCCTTCCTGTCCAGCGTGGAGCTGGCCGAACTCGCCGGGGTCAGCCAGCCGTCCGTGACCCGCTTCGCCGTCGCCCTCGGCTTCGACGGCTACCCCGCGCTCCGCCGACACCTGCGCGAGGTCGCGCCCGCCGAGCAGACGGCACCGGCCGCGCCGTTCAACGAGTACCAGCAGGCCGTCGAGTCCGAGATCGAGAACCTGCGCCACCTCGCCGAACTCCTCGCCGACCCGCGCCCGGTGCGCCGCGCGGGCGCGCTGCTCGCCGCCTCCCGCCCGCTGCCGGTGCTCGGACTGCGCGCGGCGGCGGCCCAGGCGTACGGGTTCGCCTACTTCGCCGCAAAGGTCCACCCCGACGTCCGGCTGTTCAACGAGGGCGGCACGATGATCCACGACCGGATCGACGGCGCCGTCCGCGCGGGCGCCTCCGCGCTGCTCTGCTTCGCCCTGCCCCGGCACCCGCGCGAGGTCCTCGACACCCTCGGCTACGCCAAGGAGGCCGGGCTGACCGTGGTCACCGTCGCGGACTCGGCGTTCGCGCCGGTCGCCAAGGTCTCCGACCTGCTGCTGCCCGCCGCCGTCGGCACCGGCCTCGCCTTCGACACCGCCTGCGCCCCGATGCTGCTCGGCCGGGTCCTGCTGGAGGCGATGTGCGACGACCTGCCCGAGGCGCAGGCCCGCCTGGAGGAGTTCGACGCACGGGCGGCGGCGCGGGGGTTGTTCGTGGAGTAGCGGGTGGAGTAAATCGTGGGGTAGGCCGTGGGCTGGCGGGGCGTGCCGGGTGCGACGTCCGGGGCGCGCGTCTTTCTCAGACGGGTCTCACGTTCGCTCGTTAACCTGCCCGCCCGACAGGACTGCGCACATGACGGATGTACGGATGTGCCAAGGCGACGAGGAGGCGGAACGTGGCGCGCGGAGGTCAGGGACTGGCTCGGGTGGCGGTCGTCGTACGGGCCGGGGCGGCCCCGATGTGGTGGCTCGGCGTGGCCGCCGCCGGGATCGGCGTGGCGGTGCCGGGGATCACCGGGCGCCGGATCGGGGTGCTCGCCGGGGCGGCCCTCTTCATCCTGGTGATGGTCGCGGTCGCCCTGCCGCGCCGCAAGCGGTACGCCACCCTCGCCCGCGGCGCCGCCCGCGCGGGCCGCAACGACGTCCTCCAGGACCGGGCGGTCACCGCCCGCAACTGGCGCCGGGGGCACCGCTGGTGGCTGGCGCTCGCCTTCCTCGCCGCCCTCGGCAGCGCCCTCGCGGTGCCCGCGGCGGGCGGCATGGTGCTGGCGGGCGCCGGGGCCGGACTGTGGCTGAAGGCCGCCTGGCTCGGCCGCCGCGAGCGCGCCGTGGAGGAACTCCTCTGGGTCCGCGTCGACTGGCTCGACCGCCGCGGCGGCAACCCCGCGGGCAAGCCGGTCAGGGCCTACCGCAGCACCGGCATCGCGGCGGGCGACGCGACCCCGGGCGGCCGGAGGCGCAAGCCCGCGGCGGCGTTGGTCTGACGGAGACGCCGGGGGTGCGGTGAGGGCGTGCGGGGGCATCCCGGGGCGCGGCGGGGATGCGGTGGGGTGCCTTGGGGCTGGGGTGTCTTGGGGCGGGGTGCCTTGGTGACGCGGACGCCCGAAGGCTCCCTAGGGGCGCGGGGAACTGCGCGACCAGCCACGACGAACCCGCACCCGACAACCGCGCCCGCGCCCCGCCCCGCGCCCCGCTACCCCAACCCCGTGAGCGCGTCCCCGTGCGCCCCGCCCGCCTCCGCCACGATCTCCCGCACCGACTGCTCCTCCCGAACCACCGCGAACGCCACCCGCCCGCCGCCCGCGTCCGGCCCGAACCCGTAGATCCCCGGCCGCGCCAGCGAGTTGTACGCGTAGTGGTGCGCGAAGTAGTACGCCCCCGTGTCCAGCGCCGTCACATAGTCCCCCGGCTCCAGCAACGGCAGCGCACGCCCCTCCGCCAGCAGGTCCCCGGCGAAACAGGCGGGCCCCGCCACGTCCTGCACGACGTCCGGCCCCGCCTTCGGCCGCCCCTTGTCGTCGTACGCGCCGATCCGCAGCGGCCACGCCCCCGGCACGTACACCGTCCGCGTGGCGACCTGCACGCCCGCGTGCGTGACGGCGACCGGCCGCCCGCCCGCGCTCTTGGTGTACTCGACCCGCGCCACCACCGTGCCGTGCTTCGCCAGCAGCGACCGCCCGAACTCGGTCACCAGCCCGTACCGCCCGTCGAACAGCCCCGGCACCGTCTCCCGCAGCAGCCGCGCGTAGTCGGCGTACGTCGGTGCCGTCGCCTCCGAGGAGAAGTTCACCGGCAGCCCGCCGCCGATGTCGATGGTGTCGATCTGCGGCCGACCGAGCCGCTGGTTGATCTCCTCGGCGAGTTCGTACGTCCGCGCCACCCCCTGCGCCATCAGCGGCAGCGCGATGCCCTGCGACCCGGTGTGCGCGTGCAGCCGCCGCAGCCAGGGCCGCTCCTGGTACGCCCGTACGACCCACTCCCGCGCGCCCTCGTCCCGCAGCGCCACCCCGAACTTCGAGGTCGCCGTCGCCGTCGAAAGCGCCTCGATGGAACCGCCCCCGACCTGCGGGTTCACCCGCAGCCCGATCGGGGAGCGGCTCGGCGCGGACCCGCATCAGGGCGTCGATACGGTCCAGCTCCTGCGGGTTGTCCGCGTTGACCGCGATGCCCAGCGCCAGCGCCTCCCGCAGCTCGGCCGGGGTCTTCGCGGGCGAGTCCAGCACCGTCCGCTCCGGCGGCAGCCCCGCCGCGCGGGCCAGCGCCAGCTCCCCGGGGCTCGCCACCTCCGCGCCCAGGCCCGTGTCGCGCAGCAGCCGCAGCACCGGCACCAGCGGGGTCGCCTTCACCGCGAAGGCGTGCAGCACCGGCGTGCCCGGCGCGGTGACCTCGTCGAACGCCGCCCGCAGCGCCGCCGCCGAGGCGCGGATGCCGGTGACGTCGAGCAGTCCCACGATCGGATTGCCCGGCCCGACCAGCCCCTGTTCCACGGCGGCCCGCACCGCCTCGTCGCGCCGGGCCGCCCGCTCGGCTGCTTCCACGTCCGTGCCTGTTTCGTGCGTCATGCGTTCAGCCAAACATCCACGGTGAACCGGGCGCCGCACCACCCCTCGTATTGACTAGCTCTATTCATGCGACCAGGATGTGAATGGAATCCGCAACAAGCATCCCGGGAGGCAGTTCATGTCAGGACCCCGACCCGTCCGAGCCCCGCGCGGTACGGAACCGAGCGCCCTGGGATGGCAGCAGGAGGCCGCCCTGCGGATGCTCCAGAACAACCTGGACCCGGAGGTCGCCGAGCACCCCGACAAGCTCGTCGTCTACGGCGGCACCGGCAAGGCCGCCCGCGACTGGCGCTCCTTCGACGCGATGGTGCGCACCCTGCGGACCCTCAAGCAGGACGAGACCATGCTCGTCCAGTCCGGCCGCCCCGTCGGCGTCATGCAGACCCACGAGTGGGCCCCGCGCGTCCTCATCGCCAACTCCAACCTCGTCGGCGACTGGGCCAACTGGGAGGAGTTCCGCCGCCTGGAGGCCCTCGGCCTGACCATGTACGGGCAGATGACCGCCGGTTCCTGGATCTACATCGGCACCCAGGGCATCCTCCAGGGCACCTACGAGACGTTCGCCGCCGTCGCCGCCAAGAAGTTCGGCGGCACCCTCGCCGGGACGATCACCCTCACCGCCGGACTCGGCGGCATGGGCGGCGCCCAGCCGCTCGCCGTCACCATGAACGACGGCGTCGCGATCTGCGTCGACTGCGACCCCCGCGCCATCGAGCGCCGCATCGAGCACCGCTACCTCGACGTGAAGGCCGACTCCCTCGACGAGGCCCTGCGGCTGGCGGTGGAGGCCCGCGACGCCCGGCGCCCGCTCTCCATCGGCGTCCTCGGCAACGCCGCCGAACTGGTGCCCCAGCTCCTCGCCATGGACGCCCCCATCGACATCGTCACCGACCAGACCTCCGCCCACGACCCGCTGTCCTACCTGCCGCTCGGCACCGCCTTCGAGGACATGGCCGACGCCGCGACCAAGGACCCCGCCGGGTTCACCGTGCGCGCCCGGGAGTCCATGGCGCGGCACGTCGAGGCGATGGTCGGCTTCCAGGACGCCGGTGCCGAGGTCTTCGACTACGGCAACTCCCTCCGCGGTGAGGCCCAACTCGCCGGGTACGACCGCGCCTTCGCCTTCCCCGGCTTCGTCCCCGCCTACATCCGGCCCCTGTTCTGCGAGGGCAAGGGCCCCTTCCGGTGGGCCGCGCTCTCCGGCGACCCGGCCGACATCCACAAGACCGACCGGGCCGTCCTCGACCTCTTCCCGGAGAACGAGTCCCTGGCCCGCTGGATCAAGATGGCGGGCGAACGCGTCCACTTCCAGGGCCTGCCCGCGCGCATCTGCTGGCTCGGCTACGGGGAGCGGGACCGGGCCGGTGAACGCTTCAACGACATGGTCGCCTCCGGTGAGCTGGCCGCGCCGATCGTCATCGGCCGCGACCACCTCGACTGCGGCTCCGTCGCCTCCCCCTACCGGGAGACCGAGGCCATGCTCGACGGCTCCGACGCGATCGCCGACTGGCCGCTGCTGAACGCCATGGTCAACGTGGCGTCGGGGGCGTCGTGGGTGTCCATCCACCACGGCGGCGGTGTGGGGATGGGGCGGTCCATCCACGCCGGGCAGGTGACCGTGGCCGACGGGACGGCGCTGGCGGGCGAGAAGATCCGGCGCGTGCTGACCAACGACCCCGGAATGGGCGTCATCCGGCATGTCGACGCCGGGTACGACATCGCGGAGTCGGTGGCGGGGGAGCGGGGCGTGCGGGTGCCGATGCGGGAAGGCGACTCGGCGTGAGGGGGAGCGGCGACTCTCCGGTGGGGGCCGTTTCGCCGCCGGGCGCGGGTTCGGCTCCCTCCTTCCACCGCATGTGGCAGGAGCTGCTGCCGATCGGCCTGCACCCCGGCTCCGGTGGTTACCGGCGCTACGCCTGGACCGGCGCCGACGGCGAATGCCGGGCCTGGTTCCGGGAGCAGGCCGAGGCACGGGGGCTGGTCCACGAGGTGGACCGGAACGGCAACCAGTGGGCCTGGGCCGGGGACCCGGCCGCCGGGGGCGCCGTCGTCACCGGGTCGCACCTGGACTCCGTGCCGGACGGTGGGGCCTTCGACGGGCCGCTCGGCGTCGTGTCCGCGTTCGCCGCGCTGGACGAACTGCGCCGCAGGGGAGCGCGGTTCGGCAGGCCCTTCGGCATCGTCAACTTCGGGGACGAGGAAGGCGCCCGCTTCGGCCTCGCCTGCGTCGGCTCCCGCCTCGCCGCCGGACAGCTCACCGTCGAGCAGGCGCACCGGCTCACCGACGGCGACGGCGTGACCCTGCCGCGCGCCATGGAGGCCGCCGGGTACGACCCCGACGCCATCGGACCCGACCCGGAACGGCTGGCCCGCATCGGCGCGTTCGTCGAACTCCACGTCGAGCAGGGCCGCGCGCTGGACCTGTCCGGCGACCAGGTCGGCCTGGCCAGCGCCATCTGGCCGCACGGTCGGTGGCGGTTCGACTTCCGGGGCGAGGCCAACCACGCCGGGACGACCCGCCTCCAGGACCGCCGCGACCCGATGCCGCCGTACGCTGAGACCGTGCTCGCCGCGCGGCGCGAGGCGCGGCTCGCCGGTGCCGTCGCCACCTTCGGCAAGATCGCCGTCGAGCCGAACGGCGTCAACGCCATCCCCTCCCTGGTGCGCGGCTGGCTCGACTCCCGCGCCGCCGACCAGACCACCCTGGACACCGTGGTCACCGGCGTCGAGGAGGCCGCCCGCGACCACGCCGCGGCACACGGCGTCGACCTGGACGTGGTCCGCGAGTCCTTCACCCCCGTCGTCGAGTTCGACCACGCCCTGCGCGAGGAACTGGCCCGCATCCTCGGCCGGGACACCGACCTCAAGGTCCCCGTCCTCGGCACGGGCGCCGGACACGACGCCGGAATCCTCTCCGGCACCGTCCCGACCGCCATGCTGTTCGTACGCAACCCCACCGGCGTCTCCCACTCCCCGGCCGAGCACGCGACCGAGGACGACTGCGTCGCCGGGGTACTCGCCCTCGCCGACGCACTGGAAGGACTGCTCCGCACGTGACCACAGGGACGGCCCACGCGGCCAAGGGCACCTACTGGCTGGAGCACGCCTGGCTCGGCACCCACGTGGAGCCCGGGGTGGTGGTGGAGGTCGACGCCGGTCGCGTCACCGCCGTGCGCCGGGAGCGGCCCGCCCCGCCTCCCGGCGCCGAGGTCCTGCGCGGCCTCACCCTCCCCGGGCTCGCCAACGCCCACTCCCACGCCTTCCACCGCGCCCTGCGCGGCACCGTCCAGGTCGGCTCCGGCACCTTCTGGACCTGGCGCGAGGTCATGTACGCCACCGCCGACCGGCTCACCCCCGACAGCTACCGCGCGCTGGCCCGCGCGGTGTACGCCGAGATGGCCCTCGCCGGGATCACCGCCGTAGGCGAGTTCCACTACCTCCACCACGCCCCCGGCGGCACCCCCTACGCCGATCCCAACGCCATGGGCGAGGCACTCGTCGAGGCCGCCGCCGACGCCGGGATCCGGATCACCCTCCTCGACACCTGTTACCTGTCCTCCGGCTTCGGGCAGCCGCCCAGCACCCACCAGCTCCGCTTCTCCGACGGCACCGCCGACGCCTGGGCGCAACGCTGTTCAGTTCTCAAGGAACGGGATCACGCACGGATCGGGGCGGCGATCCACTCCGTGCGGGCCGTGCCCGCCGAGCAGCTCGCCACCGTCGCCCGCTGGGCGGAGGAACGCGGGGCCCCGCTGCACGTGCACCTGTCCGAGCAGACCGCCGAGAACGACGCCTGCCAGGCCGCCCACGGCCGCACCCCGGCCCAGCTCCTCGCCGACCACGGCGTCCTCGGACCGCGCACCACCGGCGTCCACAACACGCACCTCACCAGCGAGGACATCGCCCTGATCGGCGGCAGCGGCACCGGCACCTGCATGTGCCCGACGACCGAACGGGACCTCGCGGACGGCATCGGACCGGCCGCCGCCCTCCAGCGGGCGGGCTCACCGCTCTCCCTCGGCTCCGACAGCCACGCCGTCATCGACCTGCTCGAAGAGGCCCGCGCCATGGAGCTGAACGAGCGCCTGCGCACCCGCACCCGGGGTCACTGGACCGCGGCGGCCCTGCTGCGCGCCGCCTCCGCCGACGGCCACGCCGCCCTCGGCTGGCCGGACGCCGGGACCATCGAACCGGGCGCCCGGGCCGACCTGACGACCATCGCCCTCGACTCGGTCAGGACAGCGGGGCCAGCGCCACGGCTCGGCGCCGAGACCGCCGTATTCGCCGCGGCGGCAGCGGACGTACGGCACACGGTCGTGGGCGGGCGGCACGTCGTACGCGACGGGGTCCACACCCTCGTACCCGATGTGCCGCAGGCCCTCGCGCGGGCCGTCGAGGCCCTGCACCCCTGACGACGACCGACTCCGCCCCCCACGAGGACGCCATGAGCAGCAGCACCGTCATCAGCAACATCGCGACGCTGGTCACCAACGATCCCTCCCTCGGCGACGGTTCACCCCTCGGACTCGTCCAGGACGCGGCCGTCGTCATCGAGGGCGACCGCGTCGTGTGGACCGGTGAGACAAGCAAAGCACCCGCCACTGACAATCAGGTCGACGCGGGCGGCCGGGCCGTCCTCCCCGGCTTCGTCGACTCCCACTCCCACCTGCTGTTCGCGGGCGACCGCACCGCCGAGTTCAACGCCCGGATGTCCGGTCGCCCCTACAGCGCGGGCGGCATCCGCACCACCGTCGCCGCCACCCGCGCCGCCAGCGACGCGGAGCTGGAAGCCAACCTCACCCGCCACCTCACCGAGGCACTCCGGCAGGGCACCACGACCTTCGAGACCAAGTCCGGCTACGGCCTGACCGTCGCGGACGAGGCCCGCGCCCTGCGGATCGCCGCCGCGCACACCGACGAGGTCACCTACCTCGGCGCGCACATCGTCGCCCCCGACCTCGCCGACGACCCCGCCGCCTACGTCGCCCTGGTCACCGGCGAGATGCTCGACGCCTGCGCGCCGTACGCCCGTTGGATCGACGTGTTCTGCGAGAAGGGCGCCTTCGACGGCGAGCAGGCCCGCGCCGTCCTCACCGCGGGGAAGGCGAAGGGCCTCACCCCGCGCATCCACGCCAACCAGCTCTCCTACGGCCCCGGCGTGCGGCTCGCCGTCGAACTCGACGCCGCCAGCGCCGACCACTGCACCCACCTCACCGACGCCGACGTGGACGCCCTGGCCCACAGCCGTACCGTCGCCACCCTGCTGCCCGGCGCGGAGTTCTCCACCCGCGCCGAGTGGCCGGACGCCCGGCGCCTGCTTGACGCGGGCGTCACCGTCGCGCTGTCGACCGACTGCAACCCGGGGTCGTCGTACACCTCGTCGGTGCCGTTCTGCGTCGCGCTGGCCGTGCGGGACATGGGGATGACGCCCGACGAGGCCGTCTGGTCGGCCACCGCGGGCGGCGCCGCGGCGCTGCGGCGCGACGACGTCGGACGGCTGAGCCCCGGCGCCCGCGCCGACCTCGTCGTCCTCGACGCGCCGAGCCACGTCCACCTCGCCTACCGGCCGGGGGTGCCGCTGGTCACGCAGGTGTGGCGGGCGGGACGCCGCGCGGTCTGACGTCTGTGCCCTGGGGCACACCAGGGCACAGACGTCAGACCGTCAGCCCGGGAGGACCAGAGGACCGGGTCACCGGGTCAACGGGTCACCGGGTGACCGGGTGACCGGGTCAACGGGTCACTCCTCGACCGTCAACCCCTTGCGCAGCCGTACCAGCGTCCGCGACAGCAGCCGGGACACGTGCATCTGGGAGATGCCCAGTTCCTCGCCGATCTCCGACTGGGTCATGTTGGCGACGAAGCGCAGGGACAGGATCCTGCGGTCCCTGGAGGGCAGTTCGGCGATCAGCGGCTTCAACGACTCGACGTACTCGATGCCTTCGAGGCCGTGGTCCTCGTAGCCGATGCGGTCCGCGAGGGCGCCCTCGGAGTCGTCCTCCTCGGGCTGGGCGTCCAGCGAGCTGGCGGTGTACGCGTTGGACGCCGCCATGCCCTCCACGACCTCGTCCTCGGAGAGGCCGAGCCGCTCGGCCAGTTCACCGACCGTCGGGGCGCGGTCGAGCTTCTGGGCCAGTTCGTCACCGGCCTTGGCCAGGTCGAGCCGGAGTTCCTGGAGGCGCCGCGGGACGCGCACGGACCACGAGGTGTCGCGGAAGAAGCGCTTGATCTCGCCGATGATGGTTGGCATCGCGAAGGTCGGGAACTCGACGCCGCGACTGAGTTCGAAGCGGTCGATGGCCTTGATCAGACCGATCGTGCCGACCTGGATGATGTCCTCCATCGGCTCGCTGCGGGAGCGGAAGCGGGAGGCGGCGAACTTGACCAGGGCGAGGTTGAGTTCGACGAGCGTGTTACGGACGTACGAGTACTCGTGGGTGCCTTCCTCGAGGGACTCCAGCCGCTCGAAGAGGGTCTTGGAAAGGGCCCGCGCGTCGCCGGGAGCCACTTCGTCGTACGGGGGGATCTCCGGGAGACCGGCGAGTACGTCGTCGTCGGAGGGGACGAGGGCCGGATGGTCCGAAGAGGATGCCGACGTCGCCCTCTGGGTATGCGATGCGTCGAGCCGGGGTGACATGATGTCCTCCATCGTTCTCGGCATATGGCTGCCGAAGCCAATACGTGCACTGCGGTGTGCGGCGCCTCCAAAGCCGGCCGTGTTGGTTACGTGTCCTTACTAGCCCTACCCGTTTCACGGAGCCCACCGCAAGTGCGTTCTGTGTAGAAATGTCCGATTCTGGGCGGATGTTCGGTGGTCGGAGTCGGTGGAGAAGGCGTAGTGTTCGAGGGCATTGGACAAGCAGCCACGACCTCGGGAGAGAGACGGCATGGACCACGGGACGGTCGGCAGCGCACAGTCGGGCCGACTTCTGGTGGAGGTGCGGGAAGCAGGCTCTAGTGCCGTCGTGACCCCGGCGGGTGAGTTGGATCACCACACCGCCGACCTGTTGCGCGAGCCGCTCGACGACTGCCTCGCCAAAGGGCTCAGCCGCCTCGTCATCGACTGCTCGCGGCTGGAGTTCTGCGACTCCACGGGGCTCAACGTGTTGCTCGGCGCCCGGCTGAAGGCGGAGGCCGCCGGTGGCGGGGTCCATCTGGCGGGAATGCTGCCCGTGGTGGCCCGGGTGTTCGAGATCACCGGGGCGGACGCGGTCTTCACGGTGCACGACACCGTGGAGGACGCCCTCCCCGGCGACGCTGGCTGACCCCGTGCGCCGGGCCCGCCCCGCGCCGCCGCGACCGTGCCGTCCGCGCGGCCCGCACCGGCACCCGGCCGCGCTGACCGACCCTCGACGCCCGCGGTGGCCTGCGCTTTTCGGCCGTAGCGGGGTTCCGGGCGGAAGGGGGGTGTTCCCCCGGTCCGCTCGGGCAGGAGACAACCTGACACTGGGCGGTGACCGAACCCGGACCCCGGGCGCCGACACTGGGCAGTGGCGACGGAACAGTGGCTACGTCGTGGTGACGACCGTGACTGCCCCGTAGCGACCGAGTAGTGACTTTTGACACATGAACTGGTGAATCGGTGAGGTGAAGCGCTGATGAGCACCACCCGGCCCTTTCCGCCGGGCGACCGCGGCCCCGAGCCCAGCGGCGCTTCCGGGGCGTCCGCGGGGCGCCAGGTCCGCAGGCTGAGCCTCGACGGCGAGAGCGGTGTCGTCCCCATGGCCCGCGACTTCGCCCGGCAGGCGCTGCACGCGTGGGGCTGGCTGCCCGCCGCCTCCGCCGACCAGCGGGCCGTCGCCGAGGACGTGCTGCTCGTCGTCTCCGAGCTGGTCACCAACGCCTGTCTGCACGCGGAGGGGCCGGAAGGGCTCCAGATCACCTGCGACAACAAGGTGATCCGCATCGAGGTCTCCGACCGCGGCACGGGCCAGCCGTCACCGCGCACCCCGCACCGCGCGGGGCGGCCCGGCGGCCACGGCATGTTCATCGTGCAGCGGCTCTGCCTGGACTGGGGCGTCGTCCGCGCCCCCGGCGTCACGGGCAAGACGGTGTGGGCGGAACTGGCGGCACCGGCGTAGGTCTCCGAAGGCCCCGCCCTCTCATCCCCTAGGTGTTCTGTCCACGGAGGTTGGCGACAGCGATCACTGATGTGTGATCTTGAAATGGGTGAGGGCCTTCTGGCTCGGTGTGGATTGCGAGATCTGCACCGGCGACCAGAGAGGCCCTCGTGCCCCACCGTAATGCACCCCTGACCGAGACCGGACGACTGCGCCTGGCCCGCTGCGTCGTGGACGACCACTGGCCCCTGCGGCGGGCCGCGGAACGCTTCCAAGTCTCCGTGAGCACCGCCAAGCGATGGGCCGACCGCTACCGGCAGCACGGCGAGGCGGGCATGGCCGACCGGTCCAGCCGCCCGCACACCAGCCCACGGCGGACCCCGACCCGCACCGAGCGGCGGATCATCAAGGTCCGTGTGCTGCGCCGCTGGGGACCTGCGCGGATCGCGGCCTGCTGCGGCTGGTTCCTTCCACCGTCCACCGGGTGCTCACCCGCTTCGGCCTGGCCCGCCTCACGCACCTGGACCGGGCCACCGGCCACGTCATACGCCGCTACGAACGGGAACGTCCCGGCGAGCTGGTGCATGTGGACATCAAGAAGCTCGGCAACATCCCCGACGGCGGCGGCCACAAGGTCCTGGGGCGCCAGGCGGGCCGAAGGAGGCGTTGCGGGGCTGGCTACAGCTACCTGCACACCGCCGTCGACGACCACTCCCGCCTGGCCTACAGCGAAATCCTCACTGACGAGAGGAAGGAAACCGCCGTCGCCTTCTGGGGGCGGGCGCAGGCGTTCTTCGCCTCGTGCGGGGTCACCGTCGAGCGCGTGCTGACCGACAACGGTTCCTGCTACAAGTCCCGTCTGTGGCGCGATGCCCTGGCCGCAGCCGGCATCACGCACAAGCGCACGCGCGCCTACCGGCCCCAGACCAACGGCAAGGTCGAACGGTTCAACCGCACCCTGCTCGACGAATGGGCCTATGCCCGCCCCTACCGCTCGGAACAGGAACGACGCGACGCCTTCCCCAACTGGCTGCACACCTACAATCACCACCGCGGACACACCGCGCTGAGAGGTCAGCCACCCGCCAGCCGCGTTCCCAACCTCACGGGCCAATACACCTAGGGCGCCGCCCCGTCCTCACGCTTCCCCCGCGCCCCGTGTCTTCCTTCCTCTGGTGCCCGGGCGTACCTTGACGGCCGATCTGATGCGCCGTCAGGAAGTCAGGGGGCGGAGGGACGACCGTGTCCTACCGGACGAACCGCAACCACACCGCCGCGCTCGCATCCGTCGTGGCCCTGGCGGGAGCGGCGGTACTGACGGCGCGCCGAGGTCGTCGACGTCGACTACCAGTGCAAGACGCCCATCGGTGACAAGAGCGCCGTTCGCACGCCGTACGCGCTGAACGCACGGGACGCCGTACGCGCTGAACAAGCCGAAGGGCCGCCGCATCCCCCTCGGATGCGGCGGCCCCGTAGGCACACGCGTCAGCGCACGCTGCCCATCAGCCCCTTGACCTTCCCCCGGTACATCCAGACCGCGACACCGGCGACCACGGCGAGCGTGGCCTCCATGGCGACGATGCCGGTCTTGTTGAGGTCGACGCCCGCGATGGAGAGCAGACCGGTCGTGGCGTCACCGGCGGTGACGGCCAGGAACCAGACGCCCATCATCTGGGAGGCGTACTTGGCGGGCGCCATCTTCGTGGTGACGGACAGACCGACGGGGGAGAGCAGCAGCTCACCGACGGTCTGCGTGAAGTAGATCGCGACCAGCCACATCGCCGCCGCCTTCTGACCGCCCTCGGCGATCGACAGCGGGGCGAGGAAGAGGAAGAAGGACACGCCGACCAGCACCAGGCCGGAGGCGAACTTCACGATCGTGCTGGGCTCCTTGCCGCGGCGGTTCAGCGCCAGCCAGATCCAGGCGAAGACCGGGGCCAGCGCCATGATCAGGACCGGGTTGACCGACTGGTACCAGGAGACCGGGAACTCCCAGCCGAGGACGCTGTTGTCGGCGGAGGAGTCCGCGAAGATCGACAGGGTCGAGCCGCCCTGGTCGTAGATCATCCAGAAGACGGCCGCGGCGACGAAGAACCAGATGTACGCGGACATCTTCGACTGCTCGGCGCGGTCCAGCTCCTTGTCGCGCTTGATGTTGACCAGCACCATCACCGGGATGATCACACCGAGCAGGGTCAGCGGGACCAGGATCCAGTTCAGGGTGTAGACGCCGGAGAAGCCGACGATGGCGTAGAAGACGACCGCGACACCGGCCCAGATGGCCGCCTTGCGCAGGGTGCTGGACTTCTCGGCGTCCGACAGCGGCTTCGGGACGACGCTGGAGCGGTCGGCCAGGTGGCGGCTGCCGAGCAGGAACTGCACGAGGCCGAGCGCCATGCCGAGCGCGGCGAGCGCGAAGCCGAGGTGCCAGTTGACGTTCTCACCGATGGTGCCGATCACCAGCGGCGCGGCGAACGCGCCGAGGTTGATGCCCATGTAGAACACGGTGAAGCCACCGTCGCGGCGCGGGTCGTCCGGGCCGTCGTAGAGGTGGCCGACCATCGTGGAGATGTTGGCCTTCAGCAGACCGGAGCCGATGGCGACCAGGCCGAGACCGGCGTAGAAGGTGCCGGAGGCGGGCAGCGCCAGCGTGAGGTGGCCGAGCATGATGACCGCACCGGCCACGGCGACGGTCTTGCGCGGGCCCCAGACCCGGTCGCCGAACCAGCCGCCCGGCATCGCCAGCAGGTACACCAGCGACACGTAGACGGAGTAGATCGCGGTCGCGGTGGCCGCGTTGAGGTTCAGCCCGCCGTCCGCGACGAGGTACAGCGGGAGCAGGGCCCTCATGCCGTAGTAGGAGAAACGCTCCCACATCTCGGTCATGAAGAGGGTGGCCAGTCCGCGGGGGTGGCCGAAGAAGGTCTTGTCGGTGCCGGGGGTGCCCGGGGTGACCGAGTCCTTCGTCAGGCTGGACGCCATGGTCGTTCCTTGCTGTCAAGACGCGCGGAGTGGCGTGCGCGCTCGGTGGGGGGTCGTTTCCTTCCAGCACACAAAGAAGACCCTCAGCGCGGGTAGGGGTGCCTACAACGCTGAAGGTCCTTCACGATGCTACAGGCGTGCGATCACCATACGGCAGGACACGGGACGAAATGGAAGGACTTGAGAGATGGATCACAGGAATTGATGGAACCGTAGATCGCTTTCCAAGGGTCTCCCTGTGATCCACCTTATAGACGCAGGTTCGCGTCAGGGACACGCGAAGGGGGAGGGGGCGCGCGGGGCCGGTGCGGACCCGAGGTACGCGATCACTGCCCGGCCGCTGTCGGCGGCGGACTACCATCACCCCATGACCCGTGTACTGCTCGCCGAGGATGACGCGTCCATCTCGGAGCCGCTGGCCCGCGCCCTGCGCAGGGAGGGTTACGAGGTCGAGGTGCGCGAGGACGGACCCACCGCGCTGGACGCGGGGATGCAGGGCGGTGTCGACCTGGTCGTGCTCGACCTCGGACTGCCCGGCATGGACGGCCTGGAGGTGGCGCGCCGACTGCGGGCCGAGGGGCACACCGTGCCGATACTGATCCTCACCGCGCGCGCCGACGAGGTGGACACCGTCGTCGGCCTCGACGCGGGCGCCGACGACTACGTCACCAAGCCGTTCCGCCTCGCCGAGCTGCTCGCCCGGGTCCGGGCCCTGCTGCGGCGCGGCGCCGCCGAGCCCCAGCAGCCGCCCGCCACGCACGGCGTGCGCATCGACGTCGAGTCGCACCGCGCCTGGATGGGCGAGGAGGAGCTCCAGCTCACCGCGAAGGAGTTCGACCTGCTGCGGGTCCTGGTGCGGGACGCGGGCCGGGTCGTCACCCGCGACCAACTGATGCGGGAGGTCTGGGACACCACCTGGTGGTCGTCGACGAAGACCCTCGACATGCACATCTCCTGGCTGCGCAAGAAGCTGGGCGACGACGCGGCGAACCCCCGCTACATCGCCACCGTGCGCGGCGTGGGCTTCCGCTTCGAGAAGAGCTAGCACCGAGCCGGTAAGAGGACATGCGCCGCCGACTGATCCAGTCCACGCTCGCTGTGGTGCTCGTGGTGATCGCCGTGTTCGGCGTCTCCCTCGTCATCGTGGAGACCCGCACCATCACCGCCAGCGCCCAGGAGCGCGTGGAGTCGGAGGCGGTCCGGCTGGCCAGCATCGTCGACAGCCGCATCCTCGCCGCCGAGCGGATCACCGCCGACCTCCTCGGAGACCAGTTCGGCGGCGACCAGTACGCCGTCATCCGCATCCCCGGCCGCGCCCCCATCGAGGTCGGAGAGCGGCCGGACGGCGACGTCATCGAGGCCACCCGCACCGGCGAGGAGGGCGAGACGGTCACCGTCCAGGAGCCCCGCTCGGCGGTGACGAAGGAGGTCGCCCGCACCCTGCTGATCATCGGCGCGGTGGCGCTGCTCGCCGTGATCGCCGCCGTGCTGCTCGCCGTACGGCAGGCCAACCGGCTGGCGTCGCCGCTGACCGACCTCGCGGAGACCGCCGAACGTCTCGGCTCCGGCGACCCGCGCCCCCGCCACAAGCGGTACGCCGTCCCCGAGCTGGACCGGGTCGCGGACGTCCTGGACGCTTCCGCCGAGCGCATCGCCCGGATGCTCACCGCCGAGCGACGGCTCGCCGCCGACGCCTCCCACCAGCTCCGCACCCCGCTCACCGCGCTGTCGATGCGGCTTGAGGAGATCACCCTCACCGACGACCCGGACACCGTGAAGGAGGAGGCGACCATCGCGCTCGCGCAGGTGGAACGCCTCACGGACGTCGTGCAGCGGCTGCTGACCAACTCCCGCGACCCGCGCACCGGTTCCGCCGTCACCTTCGACATCGACGAGGTGATCCAGCAGCAGCTCGCCGAGTGGCGCCCCGCCTACCGCAGCGCGGGCCGCGCCATCGTCAGCTCCGGCAAACGGCACCTGCACGCGGTCGGCACCCCGGGCGCGGTCGCGCAGGTGCTGGCGGCGCTGATCGAGAACTCCCTGATGCACGGCGGCGGCACGGTCGCCCTGCGCACCCGGGTCACCGGCAACCAGGCCGTCATCGAGGTCACCGACGAGGGCCCCGGCGTCCCCGCCGACCTGGGCTCACGGATCTTCGAGCGGGCGATCAGCGGCCGCAACTCCACCGGCATCGGCCTCGCCGTCGCCCGCGACCTCGCGGAGGCGGACGGTGGACGCCTGGAGATGCTCCAGGCCGCACCGCCGGTCTTCGGACTGTTCCTGTCGCGTACGCCGGTCAGGAAGGAGTCACCGGAGGAGCGCCGCACCGTACGGTGACCGGGCG
The DNA here is from genome assembly GCF_042674625.1 of Streptomyces flavalbus. Classification (NCBI taxonomy): domain Bacteria; kingdom Bacillati; phylum Actinomycetota; class Actinomycetes; order Kitasatosporales; family Streptomycetaceae; genus Streptomyces; species Streptomyces flavalbus. Next base: position 3,259,985 of record NZ_JBHTEB010000001.1, on the reverse strand, counting down.
GGGGCCGGTCTCAGACCTGGGCGCGCTGCGAGGGCCGTACCCGCTCGGCGGCGCCGAGCTGCTCCGGCAGGGGCACGGGCACCGCTATCGGCCCCGCCTCCGCCTCCTCCGCGGGCGCGACCTGCGGCAGCGCCCGGAACACCCACGTCCGGTACGACCAGAACCGGAACAGCGTCGCGATCCCGATGCCGAGGAACTTGAAGACGTTGTTCTGCAGCGGGCTGTCCCAGCCGAACCCGTACGTCGCCAGGAACAGCACCCCGTTCTCGATCACCAGCCCCGCCCCGCTGAACAGCAGGAACAGGGTCATCTCCCGGGTCCGGCGGTTCTTGTCCCGGTCGCGGTAGGTGAAGTAGCGGAAGCCCAGGTAGTTGGAGACGATCGCGACGACGGTGGCGATGACGCTGGCCCGCACCACGGGCAGCTCGGTCACCGCGCGCACCAGGTTGAACACGAGGAGGTTGACGAGCAGGCCCGCACCGCCCACGGCGCCGAACTTCGCGACCTCGCGCCAGAGCCGTTCGAGGCGCGGTCGCAGTGCACGTCCCATGGTCGTGCGGCCCCCATCCGTCGGGTTCGTCAACTCGGCCATGCTAACCATCCCCCCTGAGTGATCGCTCGCGGATGCGGGATCGCTCGCGGACGGGGAGGGGAGGGGGGAGCGGCCGGGGAGTGGACGGGGGAGCGGCCGGGGAGTGGACGGGGGAGCGGCCGGGGGAGAGGTCCGCGATCCGGCCACGATGGCGCGCCGGATACCCTGGGGGCGTGACGTTCCCGGTAGTCGGCATGGTCGGCGGTGGCCAGCTCGCTCGTATGACACACGAGGCGGGCATCCCGCTCGGCATCAGGTTCAAGCTCCTCAGTGACACTCCCCAGGACTCGGCGGCGCAGGTCGTGAACGAGGTCGTCGTCGGCGACTATCGCGACCTGGACACGCTGCGCGCCTTCGCACGCGGCTGCGACGTGATCACCTTCGATCACGAGCACGTCCCGACCGAGCACCTGCGGGCCCTGGAGGCGGACGGCATCCCCGTCCGCCCCGGCCCCGACGCGCTGGTGCACGCCCAGGACAAGGGCGTGATGCGGGCGCGGCTCGACGCGATCGGTGTGCCCTGCCCACGGCACCGCATCGTCGCCGACCCCGCGGACGTGGCCGCGTTCGCCGCGGAGGGGGACGGCTTCCCGGTGGTCCTCAAGACCGTCCGCGGCGGCTACGACGGCAAGGGCGTGTGGGTCGTCGACTCCGTCGAGGAGGCCGAGGCCCCGTTCCGCGCCGGGGTGCCGGTGCTGGCCGAGGAGAAGGTCGACTTCGTACGGGAACTCGCGGCGAACGTCGTCCGCTCCCCGCACGGCCAGGCCGTCGCCTACCCGGTCGTCGAGTCCCAGCAGGTCGACGGCGTCTGCGACACGGTCATCGCCCCCGCCCCCGACCTGGACGAGTCCCTCGCCCTGCACGCCGAGGAGATGGCGCTGCGCATCGCCAAGGAACTCGACGTCGTCGGCCACCTCGCCGTGGAGCTGTTCCAGACCCGCGACGGCCGCGTCCTCGTCAACGAACTCGCGATGCGCCCGCACAACTCCGGCCACTGGACCATGGACGGCGCGGTCACCAGCCAGTTCGCCAACCACGTGCGCGCCGTCCTGGACCTGCCCCTCGGCGACCCGCGCCCGCGCGCCCCGTGGACGGTCATGGTCAACGTCCTCGGCGGCGACTACCCGGACATGTACTCCGCGTACCTGCACTGCATGGCCCGCGACCCCCAGTTGAAGATCCACATGTACGGCAAGGACGTGAAGCCCGGCCGCAAGGTCGGCCACGTCAACACCTACGGCGACCACCTGGACGACGTACTGGAACGCGCCCGCCACGCGGCTGGCTACCTGAGAGGGACGATCACCGAATGAGCACCGCCGCAGGCCCCGTCGTAGGCATCGTCATGGGGTCGGACTCCGACTGGCCCGTCATGGAAGGCGCCGCGAAGGCCCTCGACGAGTTCGAGGTCGGCTACGAGGTCGACGTCGTCTCCGCGCACCGGATGCCGCGCGAGATGATCGCCTACGGCGAGCGGGCCGCCGACCGCGGACTCAAGATGATCATCGCCGGTGCGGGCGGCGCCGCCCACCTGCCCGGCATGTTGGCCTCCGTCACCCCGCTGCCGGTGATCGGTGTGCCGGTGCCGCTGAAGTACCTCGACGGCATGGACTCCCTGCTCTCCATCGTGCAGATGCCCGCCGGTGTCCCGGTCGCCACGGTCTCCGTCGCCGGGGCCCGCAACGCCGGACTCCTCGCCGCCCGCATCCTCGCCGCGCACGACGAGGACCTCCTCGCCCGGATGCGGGAGTTCCAGCAGGAACTGAACGACCAGGCCACCGAGAAGGGCAAGCGGCTGCGCGCCAAGGTGGACGGCCCGGCGGGCTTCGGCTTCGGCGCCGCCAAGTGACGGCCGGGGACGCCCCGGACCAGGGCATGACCGCACTGGACCAGGCCCGGCACCTGCTGCGGGAGTTCCCCGTCGTCGACGGCCACAACGACCTGCCCTGGGCGCTGCGCGAACAGGTCCGCTACGACCTCGACGCCCGCGACATCGCCACCGACCAGCACGCTCACCTGCACACCGACATCCCCCGGCTGCGGGCGGGCGGCGTCGGCGCGCAGTACTGGTCGGTGTACGTCCGCGCGGACTCGCGCGACCCGGTGGCGGCGACGCTGGAGCAGATCGACTGCGTACGGCAACTGCTCGACCGCTACCCGCGTGACCTGCGCCCGGCGCTCACCGCCGCCGACCTGGAGGCCGCGCGCGCCGAGGGCCGGATCGCCTCCCTGATGGGCGCCGAGGGCGGCCACTCCATCGCGAACTCCCTCGCCACGCTCCGCGCGCTGTACGCCCTCGGCGTGCGCTACATGACCCTCACCCACAACGACAACGTGGCGTGGGCGGACTCCGCGACCGACGCCCCGGCGGTCGGCGGCCTGTCCGCGTTCGGCCGTACGGTCGTCCGCGAGATGAACCGCGAGGGGATGCTCGTGGACCTGTCGCACGTCGCGGCGACGACGATGCGGGACGCGCTGGACACCTCCACCGCGCCGGTGATCTTCTCGCACTCCTCCGCGCGGGCCGTCTGCGACCACCCCCGCAACATCCCGGACGACGTCCTGGAGCGGCTGCCCGCCAACGGCGGCGTCGCGATGGTCACCTTCGTCCCGAAGTTCGTCCTCCAGGCCGCCGTCGACTGGACCGCCGCGGCCGACGACAACATGCGCGCCCACGGCTTCCACCACCTCGACACCACCCCCGAGGCGATGAAGGTGCACCGCGCCTTCGAGGAACGGCACCCGCGCCCGGTCGCCACCGCCGCCACGGTCGCCGACCACCTGGACCACATGCGCGAGGTCGCGGGCGTCGACCACCTCGGCATCGGCGGCGACTACGACGGCACGGCGTTCACCCCGCACGGCCTGGACGACGTCTCCGGCTACCCGAACCTGATCGCGGAACTCCTCGACCGCGGCTGGTCCAAGGCCGACCTGGCCAAGCTGACCTGGCAGAACGCGGTCCGCGTCCTGGACGCGGCGGAGTCGGTCGCCCGGGACCTGAGGTCCAGCCGGGGCCCGTCCAACGCGACGCTGGAAGAGCTGGACGACTGACACGGGTGCGTTCGGGGGCCGTACCCCGAACGGCCCCGTACCTCCGGACGGCCCCGTACCCCCGAACGCCCCGTCCACCAGGAAGCCCTCCGTGCCGCGTGGGACGGTGGCCGTACAGCGATCACCGCGTACGCACGGAGGGCCGCCATGGCAGAACTCCAGGACGATCTGCACCCCACCACCGAGGCCACCGCACTCGATGAGCTGCCCCTGGACGACTCCCTCCCCACCACCGCCACCCCGGCCACGGACACGTCCCTGCTCGACCGCGCACACGCCCTGCTGACCGCCCACCCCGTCGCCGACGGCTACAGCGGACTGCCCTGGGCGCTGCGGCTGCTCCCCTGGTACGACCTGGAGGAGGGGGAGAGCGCCGTGCACACGGACGTACCCCGGCTGCGCCAGGGCCACGTCCGCGCGCTGTTCTGCTCGCTGCACCTGCCGGAGGGGCTGGTCGCCAACCGGGCGGTGGCCGCCACCCTGGAGCAACTGGACCTCGTCCGCACGGTGGTCGCGGCGCACCCCGAGGGCCTACGGCTCGCCCACAGCGCCGGGCAGGTCATCGACGCCGCGCACTGCGGACGCGTCGCCGTGCTCCTCGGCCCCGCCACGGCCGCCGCCGTGGACGACTCCCTGGGCATCCTGCGCGCCCTGCACAGCCTCGGCCTGCGCGTGCTCACCCTCACCGGCACGTCCTGGGCGAGCGAGGCGGGTCTGACCCGGTTCGGGGAGGAGGTGGTGCGGGAGATGAACCGGCTCGGTGTGCTGGCCGACCTCTCCGGCGCCTCGGAGCAGACGAGCGCCCGGGTCCTGGCCACCTCCAAGACGCCGGTCCTCTTCACCCGCTCGGCGGCCCGCGCCCTGCGCCCGCACCCCGCCAACCTGCCCGACGACCTGCTGGCCGAGCTGGGTGCCGTACAGGGCCTGTGCATGGTCCCGCTGACGGCCGAGCAGACCGGACCGACGGTCCGGGACGTGGCCGACCACCTGGACCACGTGCGCGCGGTGGCGGGCCCCGGCTGTGTGGGCCTGTCCGGCACCTACGACGCCGGGACGGCCCACCCGCAGGAGCTGGGCGACACCTCCTGCTACCCCAACCTGATCGCGGAACTCCTCCGCCGCGGCTGGAACGAGACCGACCTGGCCCTGCTCACCTGGGGCAACATGCAGCGGGTCCTGCGCACCGCCGACTTCACGGCACGCGCGGCGCAGGAGCGCCGGGAGCCGTCGACGGCCCGGATCGCGGACCTGGACGGATAGCCGCCGGGGGACTTCAGTGATCGATACGGCAGAGGCAGAAGGGGTGCCCGGCGGGGTCGGCGTACACCCGGAAGCCCTTCTCCTCGTAGTCCTCGGTGTCCAGCACCCGCGCGCCGAGCGCGAGCACCCGCTTCTCCGCGAGGTCGATCTCCTCCCAGGTCGCCCCGCCGTCGAGGTCGATGTGGAACTGCTGGCCGTTGCGGTCGGCGCGCGGCCACTCCGGCGGCACGTACCCCTCGGCCTCCTGGAAGGCGAGCCGGGGCCCGCCCGGCACCTGGAGGACGACCCAGTCGGCGTCCTCGCCCTCGGGCTCACCGCCGACGATCTCGGCGTAGAACCGCGCGAGGGCACGCGGGTCGGGGCAGTCGAGGACGACGGAACGGAAACGGGCGACGCGTGGCATGGGTGTGTCTCCTCCCGTACTCGTAGGGATGCGGTGCTCAGCTTGCGCAGAGGCAGAACGGGTGCCCCGCCGGATCGGCGTACACCCGCCAGGTCCGCGACCGGTCCTCGGCGTCCAGCACCTTCGCGCCCAGCTCCAGCACGCCCCGCTCGGCCTCGTCCAGGTCCGGGACGGTGAGGTCCAGGTGGAGCTGCTGGGAGTTGCGGTCGGCGCGCGGCCACTCCGGCGGGGTGTACCCGTCGACCTTCTGGAACGCCAGGTCCTGCCCGTCCGGCACCTTCAGTACGACCCACCCCTCGTCCTCGGTTTCCACCTCGCCGCCGAGGACACCCGCGTAGAACCCGGCCAGCGCGCGCGGGTCGGCACAGTCCAGGGCGACGACGTCCAGCTTGGCGAGAGCCATGACTTCCTCCGTTAACCAGATGGGGGACGGATACCGCGGTCGGTTACCGGATAAGCCCCGCCAACCGGTAACGCGGTTACTGCATGATCCCGTATAGCCGGTAACCTCGCAACCATGAATGACAGAGCGCCCGCACCGGGCGGTCTAGCCCTGATCGAGGCGCTGGTGAACACGGTGGACCTGGCCTCGGGCGCCGACACCCTGGACACGGCTGAGGGCCGCGCCCGCTTCGGCGTGGCGGAACGGGACCTGCCGGACGTGCGCCGCCTGCGGGAGTCCCTGCGCGCGGTCTGCCTGGCCCACGCGGGCCACCCCCCGCACGCCCCGGTCACCCCGCTGGGCGACCTGCTGGCGACGGCCCCGCTGTACGTGACGGTGGACGCAGCGGACGGCGCGGCGCGCCTGGAACCACCTGGTGACGATCTGCGCTCCCGCGTCGCGGCGGCCGTCGCCGAGGCCCTCACCGCGGGCACCTGGCTGCGCCTGAAGGCGTGCGAGCTGCCGGAGTGCCACTGGGCGTACTACGACCGCAGCCCCGCGGGGCGGGGCCGCTGGTGCTCCATGTCGGTCTGCGGCGCCCGCGCCAAGATGCGCCGCTACCGGGCGAAGGGGACGTGAGGCACAGCTTGGTGGTGCAGAATGCGTGCAGACGCCGGTTCGGCCGACTGAGCCTCGGCCGAACCGGCGTCGCCGGTCACGACTACGCGGTGGGCCGCCCCATGGCGCGGTACGTCCACCCGGCCCGCCGCCACAGCTCCGGGTCGAGGGCGTTGCGCCCGTCGAGGACGACCCGGGCGGCGGCGACCTCACCGAGCGCGGCCGGGTCCAGCTCGCGGAACTCCCGCCACTCGGTCAGGTGGAGTACGACATCGGCGCCGCGTACGGCGTCCAGGGCGGAGTCGGCGTAGCCGAGGGTGGGGAAGATCCGGCGGGCGTTCTCCATGCCCTTGGGGTCGTAGACGGTGACCTGGCCGCCCTGGAGGTGGATCTGACCGGCGACGTTCAGGGCGGGGGAGTCGCGGACGTCGTCGGAGTCGGGCTTGAAGGTGGCCCCGAGCACCGCGACCCGCTTCCCCAGGAACGGCCCGCCGCCGAGGGCCTGCCGGGCCAGCTCGACCATCTGCCCGCGCTGGCGCATGTTGATGGAGTCGATCTCCCGCAGGAAGGTCAGCGCCTGGTCGGCGCCCAGCTCACCGGCGCGCGCCATGAACGCCCGGATGTCCTTGGGCAGGCAGCCGCCCCCGAACCCGATCCCGGCGCGCAGGAACTTCCGCCCGATCCGGTCGTCGTACCCGATGGCCTCGGCCAGCTTGGCGACGTCACCGCCCGCGGCCTCGCACACCTCGGCCATGGCGTTGATGAAGGAGATCTTGGTGGCGAGGAAGGAGTTGGCGGAGGTCTTCACCAGCTCGGCGGTGGGGAAGTCGGTGACGACGAACGGCGACCCTTCCTCGACGGGCGTCGCGTAGACCTCCCGCAACAGCTTCTCGGCACGCTCACTGCGCACGCCCACGACGATCCGGTCGGGACGCAGGGTGTCCTCGACGGCGAACCCCTCCCGCAGGAACTCGGGGTTCCAGGCCAGCTCGACGGCGTCCCCCGCGGGCGCGTGCTCGGCGAGGTAGTCGGCGAGCCGCTCGGCGGACCCGACGGGCACGGTGGACTTCCCGACGACGAGGGCGGCCCCGTTCAGGTGCGGCGCGAGCGAGGCGAAGGCGGCCTCGACGTACGACATGTCACACGCGTACTCCCCGTGCCGCTGCGGAGTGTTCACACAGACGAAGTGGACGTCACCGAAAGCGGCGACTTCGGCGTAATCGGTGGTGAACCGCAGTCGCCCACTGGCCCCCTCGATCCCGGCCACGTGCTTGCGGAGCAGCTCCTCGAGGCCCGGCTCGTACATCGGGACCTCGCCGCGCTGGAGCATCTTGATCTTCTCCGGCACCACGTCCAGCCCCAGCACCTCGAACCCCAGCTCGGCCATGGCCGCCGCGTGGGTCGCGCCGAGGTAGCCGGTACCGATCACGGTGATCTTGAGGGCCATGGTTGCTCCTGGGAAAACGGCGTGGATGCGCTGGTCGAGCATAGCCCTCGGACACCTTGGGCAGCTTTCCCGCTGTCGCCTAACTCACGTATCCCTGGGCACGGGGCGACCTCTAAAATTCGTGTTACTTAACGGTAGTTAGCAACGCTAGTAAGTGAGCGCCACCACCGCATCGTTCTGGAGCGTGAGAGACCTTGGCCGGATCGGCTGACTTCGACCTGTACCGCCCGTCCGAGGAGCACGACATGCTCCGCGACGCCGTCCGCGCGCTGGCCGAGGCGAAGATCGCGCCGTTCGCCGCCGCGGTGGACGAGGAGGCGCGCTTCCCGCAGGAGGCGCACGACGCCCTGGTGGCGAACGACCTGCACGCCGTGCACGTCCCCGAGTCCTACGGCGGCGCGGGCGCCGACGCGCTGGCCACGGTGATCGTGATCGAGGAGGTGGCCCGCGTCTGCGCCTCCTCCTCCCTCATCCCCGCGGTGAACAAGCTGGGCTCCCTCCCGGTGATCCTCTCCGGCTCGGAGGAGCTGAAGAAGAGGTACATGACCCCGCTGGCCAAGGGCGAGGGCATGTTCTCGTACTGCCTGTCGGAGCCGGACGCGGGCTCGGACGCGGCGGGCATGAAGACGAAGGCGGTCCGAGACGGCGACCACTGGATTCTGAACGGCGTGAAGCGCTGGATCACGAACGCGGGCGTCTCGGAGTTCTACACGGTCATGGCGGTCACGGACCCCACGAAGCGCTCGAAGGGCATCTCGGCGTTCGTCGTCGAGAAGTCCGACGAGGGCGTCTCCTTCGGCGCCCCCGAGAAGAAGCTGGGCATCAAGGGCTCGCCCACCCGCGAGGTCTACCTGGACAACGTCCGCATCCCCGCGGACCGCATGATCGGCGCCGAGGGCACCGGCTTCGCCACGGCCATGAAGACCCTGGACCACACCCGCATCACCATCGCCGCCCAGGCCCTCGGCATCGCCCAGGGCGCCCTCGACTACGCCAAGGGCTACGTCCAGGAGCGCAAGCAGTTCGGCAAGCCGATCGCCGACTTCCAGGGCATCCAGTTCATGCTCGCCGACATGGCCATGAAGATCTCCGCCGCCCGGGCCCTGACCTACCAGGCCGCCGCCGCCTCGGAACGCGGCGACGCGGACCTCACCTACCTGGGCGCGGCAGCCAAGTGCTTCGCCTCGGACACCGCCATGGAGGTCACCACGGACGCCGTCCAACTCCTCGGCGGCTACGGCTACACCCGCGACTACCCGGTCGAGCGCATGATGCGCGACGCCAAGATCACCCAGATCTACGAGGGCACGAACCAGGTCCAGCGCATCGTGATGGCCCGCAACCTGCCGTAACCACTGGCGCACGTGGAGCCCTCCGCCTTCCTGGCCGGGGGCTCCTTCACTTTCTTGGCTACACGCGGAAGGTCCATCCCCGTGGGTGGGGGGAGCGGCGCAGTAACTGGGTCAGGGCCTGAAACAGCGTCGTGCGGGCTTGCGACGACGATGCACCGCAGCCGCTGGCGTCCCCTGGGCAGTCTGATTGGCCCCTTCGACTCACAGGTCTCCCGGTCGGGAGCGGCGAGACGGTACGTCCGGCAGGAGAGCCACGGAGGGCGCTGAGTCAAAGGCGCCAATTAGGTGGGCGGCGTGCCGCGACGCGCCCGGGGGGAGTTGAGAGTGCGTACGAACTCCGACCAAGCGGCGGGCGGGACGGCGAGGTGGGGGCCGGTCGGGTGCTTGGAGTCGCGGATGCGGATGGTGGTGGGGGTGGGGGATATCTCGACGCAGGCCGAGCCCTCTTCGCTGTGGGTCGACTTCTGCCAGGTCGGTTCTGCCACGGTTCGTTCCTCAAGTGGACTGGGCGATGTGGTGGATGAGGTCGAGGGACGCGGCTGGCTCCAGGGACACGGACTCCATGCGGTCCAGGACGAGCCGGTACTTCTCGAGTTGCCCTGCCGCGTCGACGAGTGTGCCGCCATGCGCGGTGTCCACCTCCACGGTGTCGAGGGTGGGTACCGGGCCGTGGAAGTAGTCCACGGCGTGACCCGTGGTGGGGAACGAGGTGCCGCCGAAGGGGATGACGCGGAGGGTGACGGCGGGGTGCTCGCTCATCTCGGTGAGGTGGCGCAACTGTGCCTTGGCCACCTCGCGGCCACCGAACTGCATCCGTAGAGCGGCCTCGTGGACGATCGCCGTGTACGGCGGTGGCTGCTCGCGGTGCAGGATGGCCTGGCGCTTGATGCGGTGGGAGATGCGGTACTCGACCTCATGGGGACGCAGGGCGGGGACCGCCTGGCGGAACAGCGCACGGGCGTGTTCCGGAGTCTGGAGCAGGCCGGGGATGTTGATGACCTGAGTGACGCGCAGGGCCTTGGCGTGGTGTTCCAACTCGGCCAGGTCGAGAAGACGGGTCGGCAGGGTGTCGCGGTACTCCTCCCACCAGCCCCGTGTGCGGTCGGCGGCCATGGCGGCGAGGGCGTCGACCAGGGCCTGGTCCGTGCAGCCGTAGATGTGGGCGAGCGCGTGCACGCGGTCCGCGTTGACGCCGAAGCGGTTGGCCTCGATGTTGCTGAGCTGGCCCGGAGTCGTGCCCAGAGCCTGGGCGGCCTCGGCGGCGGTCATGCCCGCCCGCTCCCGGAGCCGACGCAGTTCTACGCCGATACGGAGACGGCGCGCCGTGGGGATGGGCCTTGCGGGCATGTCCTCATTCCGTTCGTACACCTGGCGTAGCAGTCCCTCACAAGAAGGGAGTTACTGAAGGTTTTGCCCGACTATGCAAAACCTTCAGCGCGCGGAGTCTACGGTGAGATCCGAGCCGCTCAACCCCGCCCGACAAGCCGGAAGCGCACCGCACGCCCATGCCCGCGCGCGGCACTGCCACCGCACGGACGGATCGCTCGGCACGCCAAGTCCTCTCACCGCAGGAGCCCTTCATGGACACCGTATCCCCGCCCGACACCTGGACGTACGCCCTTCGCCTCCCCCATGACCCCCGCGCCGCACGGGTCGCACGGATGACCGTGCGGGGCGCGCTCACCGGGCACGGGAGAGGGGAACTCCTCGACACCGTGGAGCTGTTGGCCACCGAACTCGTCACCAACACGTACCTGCACACCGACGGGCCCGCCTCCCTCCGGCTCACCGCGCTCCCGGACGGGCGGTTGCGCGTGGGGGTCTGGGACAGTCACCCGCACGTTCCCGAACCGCTTCGCGGCCCCGCGCCGCTCGGCGCCGAGGGTGGGCGTGGGCTGCGGCTCGTGCAGGAGTACGCCGACTGCTGGGGCGGTCTGTCGTTGGGGGAGGGCGGGCGGTCGGCGGGGAAGCTGGTCTGGTTCGAGGTGAGGGGGCGTGGGTGACGAAACGGCGGTCTGCCTACGCACCCAGGAGTGGGGCCAGCGCCCGCCTCAAGTCCTCCGGCGTACGGAAGTGCACCCCCCGCATCCCCAACCCCACCGCCGCCTCCACGTTCTCCCGCGTGTCGTCCACGAACAGGCACCGCTCCGGCCGCGCGCCCGCCCGCTCCGCCGCCAGTGCGAAGATCCGGGCGTCGGGCTTGGCCAGGCCCACGCGGGCGCTGCTCACGACCGCGTCGGCGAGGTCGGTGAGGCCCAGGGACGCGAGGTCCTCCTCCAACTGGAGGGTGGCGTTGGTGAGCAGGACCAGCGGGACGTGTGCGCGGGCCGCGCGGAGCAGGGCGACCACCGTCTCGTCGGCGTGGAAGGGCAGGTGGGCCAGGGTGCGGGCCAGGTCGAGGGCCTGGTCGGCGGGGGTCAGGCCGGTCAGGGCCTGCGCCACCGACTCCGCCCACTCCTCCTGCGTGATCCGGCCGAGGAGCAGGGGGAGGTCGTTCTCGGGAGCGAAGGCGACCTTCATCGTCGTGCCCTCGGTGAGGCCGAGGGCACGTTCGCGGGCGAGCAGCTCCGTGGGGTCGTAGAAGCGGATGACGTTGTCGACGTCGCAGAGCACGGCGTCGAACGGGACGTCGTCAGTCACTCGACACCGTGACCTTCTCGTCGTTCTTCAACTGCTCCACCAGCGTCTTCACCTTGGCCTTGTCCCAGACCAGGTTGCCGCCGGTCGAGCCGGAGATCGGCATGTTCATGGAGGTGCCGTCGCCGCCGCTGACGCCCTTCATCGCCCAGAACATGGACGCCAGGTCGAACAGGCCCATGTCCTTGTCGACGATGAGGGAGTCCAGGCCCGCGCCCATCGTCGGGTAGAGCTTGAAGGGGTTCAGGACCGTGCCCGGCGTGGCGACCTGGTTGGCCAGGGCGGAGAGGAACTTCTGCTGGTTCTTGGTGCGGTCCAGGTCGGACCCGGCCAGCGCGTACCGGGTGCGGACGAAGGCGAGCGCCTCCTCGCCGTTCAGGGTCTGCTTGCCCTTCTTCAGGTCCGCGCCGGACTTGGTGTCCTTGATGTCCTGCGGGATGTCGATCTCGACGCCGCCGACCGCGTCCACGATGTTCGCGAAGCCCGCGAAGCCGATCTCCACGTAGTGGTCGATCCGCAGGCCGGTGTTGAACTCGACGGTGCGGACGAGGAGTTCGGGGCCGTCCTCCGCGTACGCCGCGTTCAGCTTCGTGTGCCGCCCGGTGCCCTGGTACGTCTTGCCGGACTCCGAGCCCTTGAAGGTCGGGATCTCCACGTCCGAGTCGCGGGGGAGGGAGATGAGGGTCGAGCCGTTGTCGCCGGTGTGCAGGATCATCATCGAGTCCGTGCGCTTGCCCTCGGCGGACCCGGTGTGCAGTTCCTTCTTGTCCTCCGCGGACATGCCCTCACGGCTGTCGGAGCCGACGATCAGGTAGTTGGTGCCCTCGCCCGCCTCCGGACGGTCGATCACCTTGGACAGGTCGACCTCGCGGTTGAGCTTGGAGTCGGCCCAGAAGTAGGTGCCGATGGTGGTGGCCAGGAGCACCGTCACCACCGTGATCGCCGTGATCTTGATCCGGCGGCGCCAGTTCGGCGCGGGACGCGGTTCCCCCATGGCGCCCCCGCCCCCGTCGCCCGGACCCCGGCCGCCCGGGGTGCCGTACACCTGACCGGTGTTGTACCCGCTGTCATAGCCGTCGTACCCACCGTGCCCGCCGTAGCCGGCGTCCCCCTGGCCGCCGTCCACGTACGACGGCTGCTGCGGGACGCCGCCCGGAGGGCCCCCGGGGGGTGCCGAGGGACCACGCCGCACCTGACGCATCACGCGGGCGCTCTCCGGCTGTGCGCCGGAGCTGCCGCGTCCGTAACGGGTGCCGCGGTTGTCGTCGGACCACCCCTGGGGCCAATCGTTCATGCGGACCAGTGTGCCGGTCGCGGCTGTGGTCCTTACAAGGGATGACGAGAAATAGGGGCGCCGCTGTTGCGAAGCTGACACAAATCGCCCCGCTGTCGCTTCCGCATAAGGTGGAGGCCATGACAGACCAGGCCAGCGCCCCGGAGCCGGGCACCCCGGGTACTCCGGACATAGCCGCCGCGGAACTCCCCGGGAAGCCCACCTCCGCCTCCCGCACCACCCTCAGCCACATCATGACCCACAGCGACACCAACCTGCTGGGCACCGTCCACGGCGGTGTGATCATGAAGCTCGTCGACGACGCCGCCGGAGCCGTCGCCGGGCGGCACAGCGGCGGTCCCGCCGTCACCGCGTCCATGGACGAGATGGCGTTCCTCGAACCGGTCCGCGTCGGTGACCTCGTCCATGTGAAGGCCCAGGTCAACTGGACCGGGCGGACCTCCATGGAGGTCGGCGTACGGGTCCTGGCCGAGCGGTGGAACGAGTCCGCGCCGCCCACCCAGGTCGGCTCCGCCTACCTCGTCTTCGCCGCCGTCGACGCCGACGGCAAGCCCCGCCGCGTCCCGCCCGTGCTGCCGGAGACGGAGCGCGACAAGCGCCGCTTCCAGGAGGCGCAGATCCGCCGCACGCACCGGCTCGCCCGCCGCCGCGCGATCATGGAACTCCGGGCCCAGCGGGCCGCCGAGGGCATCGAGGACTGAGCCTTCCCACGCGCAGCGGGTCCTCAGGGGCACTTCACCTCGTCCCCCCGCACCACCCTCGCCTCACCCTCCCCCGGCCGCTCCCGCGCCCGTACCTTCCGTACCTCGCGGAAGTCCCGGCCCACGATCACCCTCAGGGTCGCCCCCTGTCCCCGTACCGCGCGCAGCTCGCTGCCCGGCAGGGCCGCCGCCAGTGACTTGGCGGAACGGTCCCAGCGGGGGTCGTAGGCGACGACCGTGCGCGTGACGGAGGTGTCGTCGGCGTTCACCGGGAGGCCGGTGGTGTGGAAACCGGCCGCCGCCAGCGCGGTGTCGACGCGCTTGCCGAGACCGGCCGTCACGGTGCCGTTCTCCACCTGCACGCGGATGTCCCGCGGCGGCACCTCCACCTTCGGCACCGACGCCTTCCTCGGCCGCTCGGGGGCCAGCGGCCGGTCCTCGCGCAGGGCGCGGAAGAGGCGGCCCGACTTGGCCGGGTCCCACTTCAACGTCGAGCCGATGCCCTTCACGGCGTACCCCATCTGTCCGATGGGGACGGTGGTGAACTCGGAGGAGGAGGGGGAGAAGTTGCGCATCGCGCGGCCGAGGGCCAGCAGCTCGTCCGTGCCGAAGCCCTTGTCCGCGCGGACCGAGCCCAGCACCGCGCGGGTCACGTCCCGGTACTTCATCGGGTTGAGCAGCACCCCGGAGGACGTCGCCCGGTCCACCAGCGCGGCGAGGAACCGCTGCTGGCGTTCCATCCTCCCCAGGTCGGAGGCGCCGTCGACATGGCGGGCGCGGACGTACTGGAGGGCCTGCCCGCCGTTCATGTCATGGGTCCCGGCGGGCAGGTCGAGGCCGGTGTAGGAGTCCTTCAGGGGCTTGGCGGTGCACAGCTTCACGCCGCCGAGGACGTCGACCGTCTTCATGAAGCTGATGAAGTCGACCTCCAGGTAGTGGTCGATCTTCACGCGGGTCATCCGCTCCACCGTCCGCACGGTCAGCCGTGGCCCGCCCTCCGCGTACGCCGCGTTCAGCTTCACCGGGTGCGGGCGGTGCCGTTCGCCGGTGGTGGCGTCGGTGTGCGCGGGAAGTTCGGCGTAGGAGTCGCGGGGCAGGCTGACGACGCTGGCCCGCTCCCGGTCCGCCGAGATGTGCACGATCATGATGGTGTCGGTGCAGTGGCAGGGCGCCCCGCCCAGCCGGTAGCGGCGCCGCTCCCGCTCGGAGATCCTGTCCCGGCCGTCGGTGCCGACCAGCAGCACGTTCATGCCGTGCCCGGCGCGCGGCCGGTTCTTCATGTCGCGGAAGGCGTCCACGCGCGCGATGTCGGACTCCAGACCCGTCAGCACCGCGTGCCCGATGCCCGCCGCCGCGAGGACCAGCACCGACAGCGTCGTCACCGCCCGCATGGCCCAGCGCGGGCGCCTCCGCCGTACGGGGGGCCGTCCCGCGCGGCGCGGCTGCGGGCGGCGCGGCGGCCGGGCGGGGGACCGGGGCGGGGTGGTGCGGGGCATGGGGACACCTCCGGGGCGGGCGCCGGGGCCGGGGGCCGGGTGGCGCTCGGGCCGTGCGTGGCGATCCCGGGCACAGGGGCGCGCGGGATCCGTGAGCACCGTAGGCCCATACGATCGGCTGACCGGCGTACCGCCCCCGCGGCGCGCATCGGTGTCCCCCGTTCGCGGTAACGTGAGGGCCCTATGAACGCCAAGTCCGACGTGCAGCTTCCGCCCGTGTCCGTCATCATGCCCGTCCTCAACGAGGAGCGGCATCTGCGCGGCGCCGTCCAGGCGATCCTCGCGCAGGAGTACGACGGTGAGATGGAGGTCGTGATCGCCCTCGGTCCGTCCACGGACCGCACGGACGAGATCGCGGCCGAGCTGGTCCGGGAGGACCCGCGCGTCCACACCGTCCCCAACCCGACCGGCCGCACGCCCGCCGCGCTGAACGCCGCGATCAAGGCGTCCCGGCACCCGGTGGTCGTCCGCGTCGACGGGCACGGGATGCTCTCGCCCCACTACATCGCCACCGCCGTACGCCTCCTGGAGGAGACCGGCGCGCAGAACGTCGGCGGCATCATGCACGCCGAGGGCGAGAACGACTGGGAGCACGCCGTCGCCGCCGCGATGACGTCGAAGATCGGCGTCGGCAACGCCGCCTTCCACACCGGCGGCCAGGCGGGCCCGGCGGAGACGGTGTACCTCGGTGTCTTCCGCCGCGCGGCGCTGGAGCGACAGGGCGGGTACAACGAGGAGTTCATCCGCGCCCAGGACTGGGAGCTGAACTTCCGGATCCGGGAGGCGGGCGGGCTGATCTGGTTCTCGCCCGAGCTGCGGGTGTCGTACCGGCCGCGGCCGAGCGTGCGGGCGCTGGCCAAGCAGTACAAGGACTACGGCCGCTGGCGGCACGTCGTCGCCCGCTACCACTCCGGCTCCATCAACCTGCGCTACCTCGCGCCGCCCACCGCGGTGTGCGCGATAGCGGCGGGGATCGTCGTCGGCGCCGTGCTCACGCCCTGGGGGTTCCTGGTGCCCGGCGGCTACCTCGCGGCGATCGCCGCCGGGTCCCTGCCCGCGGGGAAGGGGCTGCCGCTCAGGGCGCGCCTCCAGATCCCCGTCGCGCTGGCCACCATGCACATGTCGTGGGGGTGGGGCTTCCTGACCAGTCCCAGGTCGCTGGCCAGGAAGGTGATCGCCAGCCGCCGTCCGGCGGTGCGCGGCGCGGACCCCGCCGAGCTGAGCTGAGCTGGTTCGCGGGGCCCCGTCGCCGTACGGCAGCGGGGCCCCGCGGTCTCACCAGGTGAACGCCGGGTTCACGTGCATACACGCCTCGTCGTCGGCGCCGTTCAGGATGTCGGCGGTGTCGGGCGTCTTGTCGTCCCGCTCGGGCGCCTCGTAGGCCGTGTCCTCACGCCAGTCGGCGCCGACGACGAGGGTGACCCCGGAGACCTCCGTCGACCGCTTCACCGCGCTCAGCGGGATGCCCAGCGACTGGGCGACCGCCTGCGCGTCGCCCTCCAGGTCCGCGCTCGGGTAGCGGACGACGGTGGTCTCCTCGCTCAGTACGGTGGACCCGTCGGCCACGGCGCTGCTGAAGCCCAGCTCGTTGAGCTGCCCGGTCACGGTCGTCGCCCGCCCGCTGGCGGGGCCGAGGACGTCGGTGCGGGTGCCGTTCCGCACCTGTACGGCGATCTCGGCGTCCGGCGCGGCGGGGTCGTCGGAGAGCTTCTCCCCGTCCGTCTTCTTCTTGGCGTCCTTGCCGTCCAGGGCGATGTCGTCGCGGACCAGCCGGAACAACTGCTCGGCGTCCTCGGTCGGCTCCACCCGGCTGCCGACGTAGCGGTTCGGCATCGTCGTCATGGTGATCCGCTCCGGCTCCACCTTCCGCAGCTCGTTGCTGAGGTCGTAGAGCTTCTTCACGGTGTCCAGGCCCGGGTCGACGGTGAGCGACCTGGTGGCCTCCTCGGCGAGCCTGCGCAGCTTGTTGGGGCTGCTCAGGGTGGCGTTCTCGCGCAGCACCCGCACCATCGACGACATGTACATGTGCTGGGCCTTGGCGCGGGCGAGGTCGCTGCCGTCCTCGAAGCCGTACCGGGTGCGCAGCCACTGGAGGGCCTGCTCGCCCTTGACCGGGTGCGTGCCCTTCTCCAGCTTCAGCCCCGAGCCGTGGCCCTGGCTGTCGCGTGAGTGGATGTTGGCGTCCACGCAGACCGGCACCCCGCCGACCGCGTCGGCCATCGACACCACCCCCGCGAAGTCGACCATGATGAAGTGGTCGATGTGGATGCCGGTCAGCTCCTGCCACGTGGCGACGGTGCAGCCGGGACCGCCGTGGCCGAGGCTCTCGTTGGTCATCGCCCGTCCGTCGCTGGCCGGGTACACCTGGCCGTCGTCCGGGTCGGTGCACTTCGGTATCTGGAGCAGGGTGTCGCGCGGCATACTCACCACCGACATGTTGGACCGGTCCGCCGACAGGTGCAGCAGCATCTGGACGTCCGCGAGCGGCGTCGAGCCGAACGTCTCCCGGGCGCCGCCCAGCTTCTGGTTCGCCTCGGTGTCCCGGGCGTCGGAGCCGATGAGCAGGATGTTCAGCGGGGTCTGCCCGGCGGCGTTCGGCGTCGGCTCGGCCACCTTGCTGTCGCCGAGGTTGAGGTCGTCCTGCTTGATGTTGCCGTTCAGGTGCCGGTAGTACAGGTACCCGGCGCCCGCGGCGCCCAGCACCGCCACCGCGACCACGACCGCCGTCCAGCGCAGCACCCGCCGCCAGCCGCGCGATCCGCTCCGGCCACCGCCCTGACGCCGCCCGCGGCCTCCCCCGTCGCCGCCTCGGCGGTCCGCGGCGGGCTCGGCCGTCTCCGTCGTCCCCTTCGCCGCGAGAGGCGTCGTGTCCTCCGCCAACGGCGCCGAAGCCACCGAAGCCACATCCCCCCGCACACCGCTGCGCGCCAACGCCCGCCCCTCCCCGCCCTGTACCCGACACGGGTCCGTCCCGCGTCAAGTCAGACGCACGACGGACCCGTTGGGTTACCCCTCAATTTGCGATCACCCGGTCACCGTCCGTCAGACCGGGAGGTCACCGCGCGACAGGCCCTAGCTGGCGCACTGCACCTTGTCGGCCGTCGACTTGTCCACGTCCGGCGCCTTCGTCGACGGGATCAGGGACACGCCCGCACCCTTGAAGTCCTCGCCCAGGGTGAGGGTCATCGTCGGCAGGCCCTGGGAGTTCTCCACACTCTCGCCCGGCTTCATCGCCGCGCCGGACAGCCCCATGATGGCGGCGAGACGGCGGGCCTGGTCGGCCTGGTCGGGCGCGTACTCCAGGGTGGTCTTCTTCAGCTCCTCGTCGGCGTTGCCCGCGTTCTCGGACTTCGTCACACCCTCTTCGAGCTGGAGCCAGTTCAGCGTCTCCTGCGCCGACCCGGAGGGCGCGCCGCCGTTGAGGATGCGCACCCGGACCTCGGACGCCGCCGACTTGGTGCCCTTCAGACGGGCGGCGACCGCGGCCTTCTCCTGCTTCTTCCTCTGCTTCACCTCGGTGAAGGAGACGTCGTTCTTGATGGCGTCGAAGACCTCGGGGGCCTTGGCCTCGTTGAGGACGACCGTCGCCTTCACCGTCTCCGCCGGGTTGTCGACCACCGGGATCGTGGTGAAGGTCAGGTTCTTGGTGTTGAGCTTGCCCAGCTCCAGACCGAGGTCCTTCAGCTTGCCGATGCTGTCGAGCTGCGAGTCCACCGTGAGCGCCTTGGTGCCCGCCTCGGCCAGCTTCAGCATCTTCGACGGGTTGGTCAGGGTGTCGTTCGACTTCAGCTTGCGCATCAGCGCGCTCAGGAACTGCTGCTGGAGCGCGATCCGGCTCAGGTCGCCGCCGGTGCCCACCGAGTAGCGGGTGCGGACGAACGCCAGCGCCTCGTCGCCCTCGATGGTGTGCGTGCCCTCGGACAGCTTGAGGTGGGACTTCGGGTCGTCGATGTCCTTGGCGAGGCACACCTCGACGCCGCCGACCGCCGACGTCAGCGTCTTGACCGCGTTGAAGTCGGCGACCATGAAGTTGTCCGGCGTGATCCCGGTCAGCTCGGTCACCGTGCGCATGGTGCAGCTCGGCGTACGGCCGCTCTGCCCGAGGCTCGTGTTGAAGCGCACGGCCTGCGAGCCCGGGATCACCTCGGTGGAGCCGTCCTCCTGCTCGGTGGGGCAGTCCGGGACGTCCACGATCAGGTCGCGCGGGATGCTCAGCGCCGTCGCGTTGGAACGGTCCTTCGAAACGTGCAGCAGGATCGTGGTGTCGGCGTGCCCGGGGCTGCCGGAGTCGCCGTAGGACTCGTTGCCCTCGCCGGTGCGCTTGTCGGTGCCGATCAGCAGGATGTTGATGGCCTCGTCCTTCTTGAAGCCACCGGTGCTCGCGCCGTCGTCGGAGACGGAGGTGATGTTGTCGTTCAGGTGCTGGATGTAGAGGTACCCGGCGCCCGCCGCGGCGACCACCACGAACGCCATGGTGCCGCCGGTCCACATCAGGATCTTCTTCGCCCGCGACTTCCTCACCGGCCGACGGCCGCGCCGCCCCGGCACCGGCTCCTCGGGCGCGCCGCGGCGTCTGCGCGGCGGCGGGACGTCACGGCCCGGGGTGCGGACCGGGGCGTCGGTGTCGAGCCCGTCGGCCGGGTCCGCGGCGGGGGTGCGGGGGGACGCCGTGCGCGGGCTCGGCGTGCCTCCCGCCCGGCCCGGCGTGGGGGAGGGCGCTCTGCGGGGTCCGGGCACCGGTGACTGCGGTGCGGAAGGAGACAGTCGCAATTCGTATTCGCCGGTGTTCGGATTGAGCACCCACTGGTCGGCGGGATCGATGTCGTCCGCCCGCCCACGGCCTTGCGCGTCCACGGTTGTCTGAATCCTCCGTCGGGGCCACGCGGCGCCTTCCCCCTCAAAGACGCTCGGGTCTCGTACAAGCGGTGCGCGACCCCTGGACGGACCTTCCTTGGCCGGGAGCCGGGTGCACCGGGTCGCTCACACTATCCGCCCAGCTCAGCGTCGAGCGACGGCGGTGACACATCCCACGTCCCTACAACTGGGCAAAAACGCCCAATTCCTTGAACGGGAGTTCGTCGCCTTGGCTGGACCTTGGCGAGGCTTTTACTCGCAGACGTCCTCAGCGGCCGTGTTCCCGCGGAAGGTCGGTGCGGGGGAGACGTCGTTTCGGGTGCTGCGTCCTGTTCCTGCGTGCTGGCCGACATCGTACGACGACGAATCCGAATCCCCGTGCGAGAAGCCGCTTTCGGGGGAATTCCGAGCATTGTCCCCCGCCACGGCCACCGGGGCGTCCCTGCGCAGCCGCGAGAAGAGCCGCTCCGCCTCCGGTTCGACGAGCTGGTCCCGGTTGCTGTCCCGGACGTAGGACTCCCTCGGCACGGTCAGGAACTGCACGCGTTCGGTGGGGATGTCGCGCACACCCCGTACGAGTTCGTACAGACCGCGCAGACTGGCCAGCCCCGGGTCGGTGGTGAGCGACGACGTCGCCGCGTCCAGCACCGGGTACAGCTTCACCGGGTTCAGCAGGACGTCGTTGCCGCGCACCTTGCTCACCAGCGCGCCGAGGAACCGCTGCTGGCGCTCCATGCGGTCGGTGTCGCTGCCGTTGCCGAGGGTCTTGCGGACCCGGACGTAGCCGAGCGCCTGCTCGCCGTCGAGCCGCACCCGGCCCGCGGGCAGCCGCAGCTTCGCCGCCTTGTCGCGGATGGGCCGCTCCACACAGACCTCGACGCCGCCGACCGCGTCGACGATCCGCTTGAACCCCTGGAAGTCGACGACCACGTGGTGGTCGACCCGGACGTCCGTGAGCTTCTCCACCGTGCGGATGGCGCAGGCCGAACCGCCCACCTGGAAGGCGTAGTTGAGCATCGCGAACATGGGCCGGGTGCGGGAGCCGTCCGGCCTGCGGCAGTCCGGTACGTCGACCATCAGGTCCCGGGGGAAGTGCACGGCGGTGGCGCTGCGCCGCCCGGCCGACAGGTGCAGCAGGATCGTGGTGTCGGAGCGCTCGGTGCCCGGGTCCCGCCCGTAGCGCGCGTTCCCGGCGCCCTTCCGGGAGTCCGACCCGATGACGAGGATGTTCTGCGCGTCCTTCACCAGCGCGGTGGGCCGCTCCTTCTCGAACCGCGCCAGCTCCGCCGCGGCGGCCTCGTCGGGCGTGATGTTCCCGTCCAGCCTGGCGTAGACGCCCCAACCGACCCCGCCCGCGACGACGACCGCCAACGCCGCCCCACCCGCCACCCACCGCCCCCAGCGCCGCCGCCCCCCGCCCCCTATGGCCGACGCCCCGACCCCCGGCCCGAGCGGCACCCCGCCACGATCCCTCACAACGAGTCCACCCCTCACACCGACGAGCCCACGGGTTGACGTCTCGTACGCACGCACACCTCCGCGTACGTCCACCTATGACGATGGGGGGTGGGGGAGGGGGGTGCGGGGTGGGGGTGGGCCGAACGGGTGACGGGGGGGGCGCCGCTCACCGCGCCGTCGCCGTGACCCGCTCACTCTCCACACGCTTGGCCAACGCCTCGTCCCCCAGCAGCTCCAGGTTCCGGCAGAGCACCACGGACCCGCCGCTGGCCAGCGGAGCGTAGAGCCCCGCGCTCAGCCCCTCCCAGGTCGCGTACGGCAGCCCGGACAGCAGCCGCGACCCGGGCCCCGTGAGCCCCAGCCCCCCGGCGTCCCCCCGGGCCCGCTCCACGACCTCCGCCCCCGTCAGCTCCGCCCCCGCCACGACCAGCGCCGCGGCCTCGGGGTCGACAGCCGCGTACGGTACGAAGCGGTCCCCGAACGTCGGTACGTCCACGGCGTAGTCCGCGTAACCGGCCGGTACCTCGCGGAACCGCCGCCCCAACGGCTCCAGCGACAGCGCGTACCGCTCGCCCCCGCAGGCCAGCCCCGCCTCGAACTCCCCGGGCCCCGCGACCACATGGTCCGCCCGCCCGGGGTCGCCCCCCACGTCGGCGACGGCCCCCACCGACGAACACGCCAGCAGCCACACCGCCGTCTGCCAGTGCGCGGGCAGCAGCAGCGCGACCCGTTCGCCGGGCTCCACGGACATCCCGTCCTGGAGCAGGTTCGCGGTCTTGGCCACCCAATTGGCGAAGGTGGCGACGGACAGTTCGACCCGTTCCCCGGTGGCGTCGTCGTAGAAGGTCACCAGCGGGCGCGAAGGGTCCGCGGCGAGCGCGGAACGCAGCAGGTCGGCAGGGGTGCGATCGGTGGCATTCACCCGCGCAAGCGTACGCGGACCCGCCCGTGCGCACCCAGCGCGCGGGACACCGGTTCGGCGGACCCGCGCCACCTTTTCGGAGGAATCATCCGACAACACCACGTCAATTACCGGATGGACAGACTTATTCCGCTATGTCCACGATCGGGAGTATGCGTGGATACCTTGCTTCCCCCATCGGCGTCACCTGCGCGGCCGTCATCGCCCTCCCCCTCACCCTCCCGGAGGCCACCGCCGTCGCAGGATCGCCCGCCCCCGCGGCCAGCGTCGCCGCCCGCACCCTCGCGGGCAGCACCCAGACGCTGCCGCTCGCCCCCCTCACCGGCGACCGCGCCCACGGCTCCGCCGCCGTCCAGGGCGTACCCCGCCGGGACGTACGGCGCTTCTCCCTCGTCGGCGTCGTCTGGGACGACCCGGACGCCGAACTGCGCGGCCGGGTCCAGGTCCGCACCCGCGCCGCCGCCACCGGCGCCTGGTCGCAGTGGCAGGACCTGGAGACGCACAACGCCGACCACGCGGCCGACCCCGGCACGGCCGAACGCACCTCCGGCCGGGTACGCGGCGCCACGGCACCCCTGTGGGTCGGCGAGTCGAACGGCGTGGAACTACGCGCCCAACCGGAACAGCCGGAGGCCCCGCGGGCGCGCACCGCCGCGGCCCTCCCCTCCGGCCTCCGCCTCGAACTGATCGACCCGGGCGACGACCCGACCGGCACGACGACGACCGCGACCACCACGACGCAGACCAACGCCCAGCCCGCCCTGGACGACCCCCGCACCGACACGACGACCGCCGGTAACGCCGACACCGCCGCCCTGAACGCCGACACGATCGCCGCCTCCACCGCCAACGCGGACCTCGCCCCCCTCGGCGCCGCCGAGATCCCGGCGCTGGACAAGGCGCGCACCGAGCAGGAGATGCTCACGCTGCGCGGCTCGGAACTGACGGAGGAACAGCGCGTGAAGCCGTACATCGGCCCGCGCCCGCGCATCGTGACGCGCCGCGGCTGGGGCGCGGACGAGTCCCTGCGGGAGAAGAACTTCCTCTACACGAAGTACGTCAAGGCGGCGTTCGTCCACCACACCGCGACCGGCAACAACTACACCTGCGCCCAGGTGCCGTCGCTCATCCGCGGCATCTACCGCTACCACGTCGCGAGCATGGGCTGGCGGGACATCGGCTACAACTTCCTCGTCGACAAGTGCGGGAACATCTACGAGGGGCGCGCGGGCGGCGTGGCCAGAGCGGTCATGGGCGCCCACACCCTCGGCTTCAACCACGACAGCACCGGGATCGCCGTCGTGGGCTCCTACGGCAGCTCCAAGCCGTCCGGCGCGGCGGTACAGGCGGTCGCCCAACTGACCGCGTGGAAGCTGGGCCTGTTCGGCGCCAACCCCAACGGCAAGACGTACCTCCGGTCGGGCGGCGGCAACCTCTACGGCAAGGGCAAGAACGTACGCCTGAACGTCATCTCAGGCCACCGCGACGGCTTCGCCACGGAGTGCCCCGGAGGCAAGCTCTACGACAACCTCACCACAGCCCGCACAGAGGCAGCCCGCTACCAGGGCCGCTAGGGGGCGTTGAGCTGCGCGCCGCCGTGCCGCCGTAGTCTGCCTTAGCTGCGGGCAGTCGTGCCGCTGGGGCGATGGGGGTCCCCCTGCTCGAGCGAAGCCGAGAGCTTGGGGGAGGGTGGGCGCAGCGGCACCCCGTTAGCGCCGGGCTGCGCGACCCACCCGCCGCGCCAGCACACACCGACGGCACCTCACCAGCGCCGGGCCGCACGACCGCCCGCCCCCCACGCCGGGCGGCCCGTCACCACCGCCCAATATCCACCCGCGGCATCTTCGGCGCCCGCCGCCCCGGCACCCTCCCGCTCAACAGAATCAACCGCGCGGCCCGGTGCCGCTGCCCCGCATACGGCTCCAACAGCGACAACATCACCCCGTCATCAGCGTCCCGGTCCCCCGCCAACGCCCACCCCACGATCCCCGGCAGATGCAGATCCCCCGTCGTCACCTCGTCCGCCGCCCCATGACTACGCTGCACGGTCTCCGCCGACGTCCACGGCCCCACCCCCGGCACGACCTCCAACCGCTCCCGCGCCACCGTCGGAGACATCCGCGCCGCCTCCTCCAGCCGCGCCGCGACCCGCACGGCCCGCAGGATCGTCGACGCCCGCTTGTTGTCGACCCCGGCGCGATGCCACTCCCAGGAGGGGATCAGCGCCCAGGTCCGGGCGGACGGCATCACATGCATCCGCACCGGCACCGGCCCGGGCGCGGGCTCCCCGAACTTCCGCACCAGCAGCCGCCACGCCCGGTACGCCTCGTCGGTCGTGACCTTCTGTTCGAGGATCGACGGAATCAGGGACTCCAGCACCAGCCCGGTCCGCGTCAGCCGCAGCCCCGGCCGCCGGTGCCGCGCGAGCGCCACGACCTGGTGCCGGGGAGTGAAGAGGGACGGATCGTCCGCGGCGCCGAGCAGCTCCGGCAACCGCTCCAGCAGCCAGTCACCCCCGGGCCCCCACGCCTCACCGCGCACCTCACCGCCGTAGCCGCTGATCCGCAGTGTCCCCGGCCCGGCGGGCGTCAGGCTGGCCCGCCAGAAGGACCCGTCGGGCAGCGCCCGGAACGTCGGGTCCGCGGGCCCGCGCCGCAACGGCCCCAGCACCAGCCCGAGGTCGAGCGGCCCGTCCGGCACGTACGTCCGCACCCGCCCCGTACCCGTGGGCACACCGGCGTCCCCACCGCGCACGGTCGTACGCGTGGGCCGCGGAGCGAAACGTCCTGCCACGACTGAGTTCCCAAGGACCGAAGAGGATGAAGCGGAAGAAAAGGAATGAGAGGAAGAAACGAGGAAGAAACGAGGAAGAAGAGGAAGAAGAGGAAGAAGAGGAGCCCTACGAGAGTACGAGAGCGTACGAGAACACGCGGCCCCCTGCCCGCTGCCCACCCGTCCGCCCCACCACCGGCGCGCCCGCCCCCCTCACCGCACCTCGATGAACGCCCCCGCGTCCCGCTCCCCCCGAGCCCGCGGCTCCTCCGCCGGATGCCCGACCGCCACCGCCCCCATGGGGTCCCAGTCACCCGGCAGCCCGAGCACCTCCCGCACCACGTCCCGGCAGAACATCGTCGACGACACCCACGCCGACCCCAGCCCCTCCCCGGCCAGCGCCACCAGCAGGTTCTGTACGCCCGCCCCGGTGGCGACGACGAACATCTCCCGCTCGGCCGCGTCCCGCCGCGGGTCCCCGTAGGTGTGCGAACCGTCCATGACGAGGCACGGGACGACGAGGTAGGGCGCGTTGCGCAGCACGTCACCACGGCGGACGCGCTTGGCGATGGACTCCTCCGACTTGCCGTCCCGCCGCAGGTCCGCGATCCAGGCGTCCCGCATCGCGTCGAGCAGCCGGACCCGCGACTCGGCGGACTCCAGCAGCACGAAGCGCCACGGCGTCGTGTGGTGCGGCGCCGGTGCCGTGACCGCCGCGGCCACCGCCCGCCGTACGGCGTCGGGGTCGACGGGCGCGTCCGTGAACGCGCGGACCGTACGGCGCTGGGTCACCGCCTGCCGGATCGCCTCGGACGTGCCGAGCCGGAACATGTCGTCCCGCGCGCCCCGCACCAGCGCCCGCGCGCCGTCCCCGTCGTCCCCGGCGACCACGTGCGGCAGCCCGCGCACCACGGCCACCGGCCGCCCCACGGCCTTGCCCTTGACCAGGTCGCCCGCCGCGGCGAGTTCGTCGGCGGTGGCGACGACGGTCGCGACGAGCGGATTGCCGTACGCGTCCGTGCCGCCCCGCAGGTCGTCCAGGACGCGCACGCCCGCCGCGCCGATCGCGATGTCGGTGAGCCCCGAGCGCCAGGGCCGCCCGGACGTGTCGGTGATCACGACGCCGACGGTGACGCCGAGGGCGCTCCGCAGACCGTCGCGGACCGCGCGCGCGGAGGCGTCGGGGTCCTCCGGGAGGAGGAGGACCGTCCCCGGAGCGGTGTTGGACGCGTCGACCCCGGCGGCGGCCATGACCAGGCCCTGCCGGTTCTCCACGATCCGCAGCGTGCCGCGCCGGGCGACGACCCGCACGGTCTCGGCGTCGATCGCGGCCTCCCGGTCGGCCGCCTCGACGATCCGGCCCTCCGCCTTGGAGACGACCTTCGAGGTGACGAGCAGCACGTCCCCGTCGGCCAGCCCGGGTTCGGCGGCGGCGATCAGCTTGGCCAGGTCGTCACCGGGCCGTACCTCGGGAAGCCCGGGCACGGCCCACACGCGGTAGCCGTCCGTCACAGACGCGCTCATGCGGTGCGGACCTCCTCCGCCAGCGTCAGGGCCTCGCCCGCCATCCGCGCCGCCGCGTCGAGGTCGGTCATCAGCAGCGGTACGGCCCGGCAGCGGATCCCGGCCGCCTCGACCCGGGCGACGGAGTCCGCGTCGACCTCGTCGACGAGCCAGCCGTCGAGCAGTCCGGAGCCGTAGTGCTCGGCGACCGCCGCCGCGCTGGACTCCACGCCGACCGCGGCGAGCACCTTGTCGGCCATCCCGCGCACGGGCGCGTCCCCGACGATGGGGGAGAGGCCGACCACCGGCACCCCGGCGTCGGCGATGGCCTCCCTGATGCCGGGCACGGCGAGGATCGTGCCGATGGAGACCACCGGGTTGGACGGCGGGAAGAGGATGACGTCCGCCTCGGCGAGCGCCTCCAGGACGCCGGGCGCGGGCTTGGACTGCTCGGCGCCGACGGGGACGACAGCGTGGGCGGGCACGGAGGCGCGCAGCCGTACCCAGTACTCCTGGAAGTGGATCGCCCGGCGCTCGCCCTCCCACTCGACCGCGACATGGGTCTCCACGCGGTCGTCGGACATCGGCAGCAGCCGCACCCCCGGCTTCCAGCGGTCGCACAGCGCCTCGGTGACCGCGCTCAGCGGGTAGCCCGCGCCCAGCATCTGGGTGCGCACGATGTGGGTGGCGAAGTCCCGGTCACCGAGCCCGAACCACTGCGGCTCGACGCCGTACTCCGCCAGCTCCTGCTTGAGGTGGAAGGTCTCGTCGGACCGCCCCCAGCCCTGCTCCTCGTTGATGCCGCCGCCGAGCGTGTACATCACCGTGTCGAGGTCCGGGCAGACCTTCAGCCCGAAGAGGTGGATGTCGTCCCCGGTGTTGCCGATGACCGTGATGTCCGCGTCCGGCGCGGCCCTCTTCAGACCACGCAGGAAACGGGCACCACCGATGCCGCCTGCCAGAACCACAATGCGCATGAGAGCAGTCTTGCAGGCGGGTACGACAACGCGCCGGGAGGTTACGCGACCGGGGTGGCCGCCGTGCAGCGGGCGGTCGCGTGCATCGTCTGGTGCATCGGCATCTCGGTCAGGCCCGGGTAGTAGACGTGCAGGCTCACCGCCGGTTCGAGCGAGTCGTTGACCACCTCGTGGACGTACCCCGGGGCGAAGACGTGCTGGGCGCCCGGTGTGAGCGTGCGGGCGCCGCGGCGGGTGTGCTCGGTCAGGGCGCCGTCCAGGACGGTGAGGATTCCGGAGGACGGCCCGTGGTCGTGCCGTCCGCTGCCCTGTCCGGGCAGCCAGGACAGCAGCCACACCTCGTAGCCGGGTCCGGTGCGCAGCCGGTGGTACCAGCGGGTGGTGGCGTCGTACCGGACCAGGTGCTCCCACTGGGAGCGGTCGGCGGCGAGGGTGCGGGCCAGCCCGGCGAACTCGGCGACGGTGGCCGGGTGCTCGCGCGGGGGCTGGAGCAGGTGGGGGACTTCCAGGATGTCGCCCGCGATCTGGAGATCGCTGTCGCTGTTCATGAGAGTGCTCGGTCCTCGGTGCAGGGACGAAGAAGACGAAGGAGAGGAAGACGAAGGAGGAGAGAAGGAGAAGTCAGCCGGAGCGCGCGGGGCTCAACAGCAAGAACAGCGACAACAGCTACAGCGAGCGTGGGCAGCACCGGGGGACCCGGCGGAGCGGGTCGAGGTGGGCGCCAAGTTCGCGAACATGCCCACAAGGACAGCGGTTCACACCTGCACTGTCAACTCGACGCCCGGTATGTGGGACATGGTTCACCTCATCCGGTTCATCTGTCAGGTGAAAGGTTTGCTCAGCCGCTCACCGGGACACATGGCGCACAACCGGGCGCGCAAGCCGCGTTGCGATCCCGTGATCCGAATGTGATCAGGTTCGCTTTGGCTCGCGCGTCGGAACGAGATCGAACCCTCGGGCGTCCTTCTCCGTAGAGAGGGCGGAAGCCCGCGCGGCCCTCATCGGTGTGTCAAGGTTTATGCCGATTTGAACACTTTCCGCATGGCCTTGGTTCCGCAGAGTGAATAAGGGGCCCAATAGCAGATCTCGGCTTGACTCGCCCGGAGCAGCACACTTGTAATTTCACTCGTGTCGTTCAGCCGGAATCGGTAACGGCTACATCACGGGGACGCGAAAGACAGACGAGGGGCGCACATGACCGAGCTGGTGCAGCAACTGCTGGTCGACGACGCGGACGAGGAACTCGGCTGGCAGGAGCGCGCGCTGTGCGCCCAGACCGACCCCGAGTCCTTCTTCCCCGAGAAGGGCGGCTCGACCCGCGAGGCCAAGAAGGTCTGTCTCGCGTGCGAGGTCCGCTCCGAGTGCCTTGAGTACGCCCTCGCCAACGACGAGCGCTTCGGCATCTGGGGCGGCCTGTCCGAGCGCGAACGCCGCCGCCTGAAGAAGGCGGCCGTCTGAGACCGGGGCTCGGGAACGGCACGGCACAAACGGTGTGAACGGCCCGTCGCGGGTGGGTTATCCACAGGCGGCGGGCCGTCGTCATGGGCAGCCGATAGTGTGGGCGCTCGTCCGAGACGTCCCGCCGCCCCCTCGGGGCACAGGCGTCCACCGCAGTCCACCGAACCCGGGGCCCGTACCTCGATGTCCGTGCACAGCCACATGGCAGCCCAGCAAGACACCGCTGCCACCCCAGAGTTCCCGCGTCACGTAGTGACGGCGGTGCTGGTCTCCCACGACGGCGCCCGCTGGCTGCCCGACGCGCTCGCCGGGCTGCTCGGCCAGGAGCGCCCGGTCCAGTACGCCGTCGCGGCCGACACCGGCAGTGCCGACGACTCCGCGCGGCTCCTCACCGACGCCCTCGGCCCCGACCGGGTGCTGCACCTGGCCCGGCGCACCGGCTTCGGCCAGGCCGTCGAGGAGGCCGACCGCACGGCGCCCGTCCTCACCCCGGACGACCTGCCGTACCTGAAGCGGCCCAGCGGCTGGGACCCCGTCACCCGTAGCTGGCGCGACGACGCCTACGACATGCCCGAACTGCCGCACGGCGAACCCGTGCAGTGGCTCTGGCTGCTGCACGACGACTGCGCCCCCGCCCCCGACGCCCTCGCCCAGTTGCTGCGCGTCATCGAGGACGAGCACGAACTCGGCCGCGACGACATCGCCGTCGTCGGTCCCAAACTGCGCGGCTGGTACGACCGCCGCCAGCTCCTGGAAGTCGGCGTCTCCATCGCGAGCTCCGGCCGCCGCTGGACCGGCCTGGACCGCCGCGAGCAGGACCAGGGCCAGCACGACCACGTCCGGCCCGTGCTGTCGGTGTCCACCGCGGGGATGCTCATCCGCCGCGACGTCTTCGAACAGCTCGGCGGGTTCGACCGCCGCCTGCCCCTGATGCGCGACGACGTCGACCTGTGCTGGCGCGCCCACCAGGCGGGCCACCGCGTCCTCGTCGCCCCCGAGGCCGTCGTACGCCACGCGGAGGCGGCCTCGCGCGAGCGCCGCACCGTCGACTGCGCGGGCCGCACCACCGCCTCCCCGCACAAGGTCGACAAGGCGGGCGCCGTCTACACCCTGCTCGTCAACACCCGCACCGCCGCCCTGCCCTGGGTGCTGCTGCGGCTCGTCCTCGGCACCTTCCTGCGGACCCTCGCCTACCTCGTCGGCAAGGTCCCCGGCCAGGCCGTCGACGAGATCCGCGGCCTTCTCGGCGTCCTGCTGCGGCCCGAGCGGATCATCGCCGGACGGCGCCAGCGCGGCCGACCCGCCGTCGACAAGGGCGAACTGCGTCCGCTGTTCCCGCCGCCCGGCGCGACCGTCCGCGTCACCGCCGAACAGGCCGCGGGCAGCCTCTTCGGCAGCTCCGACCCCGAGGCCACCACCGGCGCCGGACGGCACGGCGGCGCGGTGGAGTCCGGACCCGGCGGCGACGACGCCGACTTCCTGGAGGTCGAGCAGTTCGCCCGCCTCAAGCGCATCGCCCGCAAGCCGGGGCCGGTGCTCTTCCTGGTGCTGCTGCTCGTCTCGCTCGCCGCCTGCCGCCAGCTCCTCGGCGGCGGCGCGCTCGCGGGCGGCGCCCTGCTGCCCGCCCCCGCCGACTCGGGCGAGCTGTGGTCGCGCTACCTCGACGCCTGGCACCCCATCGGCACCGGAGGCACCGCCTCCGCACCGCCGTACCTCGCCCTCGTGGCCATGCTCGCGACCGTGCTGTTCGGCTCCACCGGACTCGCCGTCACCGTCCTGCTGGTCTGCTCGGTGCCGCTGGCCGGACTCAGCGCCTACTTCGCCTCCCGCCCGCTCGTGGAGTCCCGGCTGCTGCGCGCGTGGGCGGCCGTCGTCTACGCCTTCCTGCCCGCCGCCACCGGCGCCCTCGCGGGCGGGCGCCTCGGCACCGCCGTCCTCGCCGTCCTGCTGCCGCTCATCGCCCGCGCGGGCATCGCGGCCAGCGGCCTCGCCGCCCCCTCCGGGGCGCGCGGTAGCTGGCGCGCCACCTGGGCGTACGCCCTGCTGCTGACGGTCACCACCGCGTTCACGCCGATCGTGTGGCCCATCGCCGCGCTCCTCGGCGTCGGCCTGCTCGCCGTCCGCCGCACCGACCTCGCCGCCTACGGCCTGCGCTTCCTGGCCCAGCTCGGCACCCCGCTGCTGGTCCTCGCCCCGTGGTCGCTGACGCTGCTGCCCACCGGCTTCTTCACCGAGGCGGGCCTCGACTACGGCGCCTCCTCCGCCACCGCCCTCGACCTGCTCGGCGCCAGCCCCGGCGGCCCCGGCACCGTCGACGGGCTGATGCTCATCGGCGTCGTGCTCGCCGCGCTCGCCGCCCTGCTGCGCTCCGAGCGCCAGCCCGGCATCTGGACCGCCTGGACCGTCGCCCTCGTCGGCCTCGTCTTCGCGGCGCTCTCCAACGCCTCCGCCTGGTCCGGCCCCGCCACCCTCGTCTACGGCATCGCCCTGCTCGCCGCCGCCGTCCTCGGCGCCGACGGGGCACGCGCGCGTGTGGCCGAGCAGAGCTTCGGCTGGCGCCAGCCCGTCGCCGCCCTGATCGCCTTCGCCTCCGCCGCGGGCCCGCTGCTGGTCGCCGCGGGCTGGATGATCGGCGGCGCCGACGGCCCGCTGGAGCGCCGCGACCCCGTGCAGGTGCCCGCGTTCGTCGCCGAGGAGAGCAACACGCGCGACCAGGCCCGCACCCTCGTCCTCGACAGCGACTCCGCCGCGCACGTCGGCTACACCCTCGTCCGGGGTTCCGGCGCCCGCCTCGGTGACGCCGAACTCGCCGCCGCCGACGGGGAGAACGCCCAGCTCGACAAGGTCGTCGCCAACCTCGTCGCCGGGTCCGGCGCCGACCAGGCCGACCAGCTCGGTGACTTCGCCGTGCGCTACGTCCTCGTCCACAAGGGCGCGCCCCGCGAGGTCGCCCGCGTCCTGGACGCCACGCCCGGCCTGAGCCGCCTCAGCGAGCAGAACGGCAGCGCGCTGTGGCGGGTCAACCAGGAGGTCTCGCGCGCGACGATCGTCAGCGGCTCCGGCTCCGGTGCGGGTGCGGGTGCGGGGAAGCCGGTGGCCGTCGCCGCCGGACCCGTCGAGATCCACACCGACGTCCCGGACGGCGCCGACGGCCGGGTGCTGCGCCTCGCCGACACCGCCGCCGAGGGCTGGACCGCCACCCTGGACGGCACCCCGCTCACCCCCACCACCGTCGACGGCTGGGCCCAGGGCTTCGAGCTCCCCGCCTCCGGCGGACGCCTCGACGTCACCTACGACGACCCCATCGGCCACACCGCGTGGCTGTGGGCGCAGGGCTTCCTCGCCGTCGTCCTCGTCGTGCTCGCGCTGCCCGGCCGTCGCCGTGACATCGACGACGACCTGCCCGAGGAGCCCGCCGTCCCGGCCCAGGCCGTCGCGGGCGAGGGCCGCCGGGCCCGCCGACTGCGCGCCCAGGCCGAGGCCGAGGAGACCGCCACCCAGGGCGAGCCGCCGCAGCCCACCTCCCCCGCGGAGGAGGAGACCCCGGTGCCCGTGCCCCAGCAGCAGTCCTACGACGAGTGGGACGCCACGACCTACGCGGGCTACGGCACCGACCAGCAGTACGCGGGCGCCGCCTACGACCAGCGGCAGTACCCGGCCGAGGGCTACCAGGACGGCCAGTACGACCCGTACGCCTACGGCGGCCAGCCCCAGGACGGCGGCACGTACGACCCCACGGCCTACGACACCTCGTACGACACCGCCTCCTACGACCAGACGGGGACCTACGACCCGACGCAGCCGTACGGCCAGTCCCCCCGGGGCTACGACGCCGGGTACGACCCGGCGCAGCCGCGGCATCCGCACGAAGGCGGCCCCGAGCGTCCCGACGGGAGTCAGCAGTGAACCGCACCACCCTGTCCCTGATCGTCGGCGTGACCGCGCTGGCCGCCGTCACCGGGTTCGCCTCGGTCACGACGCCGGAGGGCTCCGGCACGGACACCGCCAAGGCGGCCGAGCAGTTGCCCGTGGAGCGCAGCGGCCTGCTCTGCCCGGCGCCGAGCACCTCCGACCTCGCGGAGACGACGTACACCTCGTTCACACCGGTCACCGAGGGCGCGCAGGGCAAGGGCCAGGCCGAGCTGCTGGACGCCGGGGACGCGCGCGAGGGCAAGTCCGCCAAGCCCGTGCTCAAGCCGGGGAAGCCCGGCACGCCGGTCGCGGGGGAGCGGTCCGGCGACGACTCGCCCGCGCTGATCGGGACGGCCGAGGGCGCGTTCGCGTCCGGCTGGACCGTGCAGGAGACCACGGAGGTCACCGCGGGCGCCGGGCGCGGCCTCGCGGGCGTCAACTGCACCGCCGCGGACACCGAGTTCTGGTTCCCCGGCGCCAGCACCGCCAAGGGCCGCACCGACTACGTCCACCTGACGAACCCCGACGACTCCGCCGCCGTGGTCGACGTCGAGCTGTACGGCAAGGAGGGGCTGCTGAAGTCCACGGCCGGGGAGGACCTCACCGTCCGGCCGCACTCCAGCGAGCCGATCCTGCTGTCCACGCTCGTCCCGGAGGAGGAGACCGACCTCACCGTGCACGTCACCGTGCGCGGCGGCCGGGTCGGCGCGGCCGTGCAGGCCCTCGACGACGAACTCGGCGGCGACTGGCTGGCCGCGGCGGCCGAACCCGCGGGGAACCTGGTCATCCCGGGCATCCCCAAGGACGCCACCGAGGTGCGCCTCGTGGCGTTCACGCCGGGCGGCACGGACGCGGACCTGAAGGTGCGGCTGGCCACGCCCACGGGCCTGATCACCCCGGCGGGCAACGAGACGCTGCGGGTGAAGTCCGGGATGACGACCGCGCTCGACCTCGGCGACATCACGCGCGGGGAGGCGGGTTCGCTGGTGCTGACGCCGACGAGCCAGGCCGTGCCGGTGGTGGCGGGGGTGCGCGTGGTGCGTGGCAAGGGCGACGCCCAGGAGACGGCGTTCATCCCGGCCGCGAACCCGGTCGGCACCCGCGCGACCGCCGTCGGCAACACCGCCAAGGGCACCACCCTCTCCCTGACCGCGCCCGAGGGCACCGCGAAGGTCAAGGTCACCGCGTCGGCGGGCAGCGAGGGCGGCGAGGCGGCGTCGGAGACGTTCACGATCAAGTCGGGCACGACCCAGGACGTGGAACTCCCGGTCCCGGACGGCCTGAAGGGCACCTACGCCCTGACCGTGGAACCGGCCTCGGCGGCGACCCCGGTCTACGCCGCCCGGACCCTGACGGCCAGGACCAACGGCGTGTCCGCCTTCACCGTCCAGGTACTCCCCGACGACCGGGGCACGGTCTCGGTCCCCGACGCGGACCAGGACCTGACGATCCTCCAGAAGTGACGGGGCGTACCGTTCAGTCCTCGCCGTACCGGGGGTCCACCGTCTCCGGCGTCAGGCCCAGCAGCTCCGCCACCTGCTCCACCACGACCTCGTGCACCAGCGCCGCCCGCTCGTCCCGCCCCTTGGTACGGATCTCCACCGGCCGCCGGTAGACCACCACCCGCGCGGGACGGCCCTCGCGGGCGGCCACCGTGCCCCCGAGCGGCACCGCCTCGTCGTTCCACCCCTGCCCGCCGCCGTCGAGGGCGGGCACCTCAAGGACCAGGAAGTCGATGTCGGCGAGCTGCGGCCACCGCCGCTCCAGCCGCTCCACGGAGTCCTGCACCAGGTCCGCGAACGCCTCGGCCCGGCTCGCGGCCAGCGGCACCTGCGGGGGCGCGATCGGGCCGCGCATCCCCCGGCCGTGACGGTCACGGCGACGGGGCCCGGGGCCAGTGGCGCGGGGCGGTACTCGGTTGTCCATCACTGATGCAGGGTATGTCGAACGGGCCGCCGCCCGACGCCCCGCCGGGCATGTCGTGGGATGACCATTCCAGCCAAGGTGGGGCGGTCCCCGAGAGGTTTCTGAAAAGCCTCCGGGAGGTCGGCCGCGAGGCTATTGATGCGGTTTGTGGCGACTGATGACCGGTCCCGGTCAGGTTCGGGGTCTCGGACATGCATGTCCGCGCAGGTCAGTGGGGTATGACGGGAGGGACGTGTGGGGCGTTTCACAACACGACACGGTGGGGTGACCTGGTGGAGAGTCGTCGCGGCCCGCTCAAGAGTGCGGTACCGTCCAACGTCGTGAGCCCTGTACGTCGCTGTTCGCGAACCGCCTGCGGCCGACCCGCCGTCGCGACGCTGACGTACGTCTACGCCGACTCGACCGCGGTCCTCGGCCCGCTCGCCACCTACGCCGAACCCCACTGCTACGACCTGTGCGCCGAGCACTCCGAGCGCCTCACCGCCCCGCGCGGCTGGGAGGTCGTCCGGCTCCTCGACGGCTCCGCCCCGGCCCGCCCCAGCGGGGACGACCTGGAAGCGCTCGCCAACGCGGTGCGCGAGGCGGCCCGCCCCCAGGAGCGCGCCGCGCAGGCGGGCGGCGGCGGTCGCACGGCCGACCCGATGGAGGTCGCGCGCCGCGGCCACCTGCGGGTGCTGCGCTCCCCGGACAACTGACCCCGGGTTCCCCATTCCGCTCTTCTGCGGCTGTGTGCTGCACGACCATTGACGTGCCCTTGTCGCGGACACGACCATTCCGTCACCCGTGAGAAATCGCTTTCCGCATCGCGGAATCCGGGGAGGCGCTCGTGTACGTCCAGGAACTCGAACCCGTCGCTGACTCGCTCGGCCTCTCCGCCCTCGTGGCGGCGCTGCCCCTGGTGATCGTCCTCATCCTCCTCGGCGGCGTCCGCGTGAAGGCCCATCTGGCGGGCCTCACCGGCCTCCTCGTGGCCGTCGCCGTCGCCTGGCTCGCCTACGGGATGCCGCTGGGGCAGACGGCCTCCAGCGCCGCCCAGGGCGCCGCCTTCGGCCTCTTCCCCATCCTGTGGATCGTCGTCAACGCCCTGTGGGTGTACCGGATGACCGTCCGCACCCGGCACTTCGACATCCTCCGCCGCTCCTTCGGCCGCCTCTCCGACGACCCCCGCATCCAGGCCCTCGTCATCGCCTTCTGCTTCGGCGCCCTCCTGGAAGCCCTCGCCGGGTTCGGCGCGCCCGTCGCGATCTGCTCCGTCATGCTCGTCGCGCTCGGCTTCGACCCGGTGCGCGCCGCGGTCGTCGCCCTCGTCGCCAACACCGCCCCCGTCGCCTTCGGCGCCATGGGCACCCCCGTCGTCACCCTCGCCCAGGTCACCGACCTGCCGCTGGACACCGTCGCCTCCGTGGTGGGCCGTCAGACCCCGCTGCTCGCCCTGGTGGTGCCGCTGGTGCTGGTCGGCCTCGTCGACGGCTCGCGCGGCTTGCGCGAGACCTGGGTGCCCGCCCTGGCCTGCGGAGTCGCCTTCGCCGTCGCCCAGTTCGCCGCCTCCAACTACGTCTCCGCGCAACTCGCCGACATCGGCGCCGCCCTGGCGGGCGCGGGCGCCCTGGTCGCCGTACCGCAGGCCCGCGAGCCCGCCGCCGAGCCGGTACGCGCCGCCGTACTGACCGGCGTACGCAGCGAGGAACTGGACGAGGACGACCCGCGCGGGGAGGTCGTACGGGCCTACGCCCCCTACGCGCTGATCGTCGCCATCTTCTCCGTCGCCCAGATCCCGGCCATCAAGGACTGGCTGGCCGGGGCCACCCAGAGCTACGACTGGCCCTTCCTCGACGTCGTCGACCCGCACGGCGAGCCGGTCGGCGGCAACGTGTTCACCTGGCCGGTCGTCTCCACCGGGGGAACGCTGGTCCTGCTCGCGGGGATCGCCACCGCGGCCGTACTGGGGGTCCACGCGCGCGTGGCGGTCCGAGAGTGGGCCGCGACCGTGCGTGAACTGCGGTTCGCGATCCTCACCGTGACGTCCGTCCTCGCCCTCGCCTACGTCATGAACCTCTCCGGGCAGGCCGCCACCATCGGCCACTTCGTCGCCGCGGCGGGCGCCGGGCTCGCCTTCCTCTCACCCGTCCTCGGCTGGTTCGGCGTCGCCGTCTCCGGCTCCGACACCTCCGCCAACGCCCTCTTCGGCGCCCTCCAGGTGACCGCGGCCCGCAAGTCGGGACTCTCCCCCGAACTCCTCGCCGCCGCCAACAGCTCGGGTGGCGTCCTCGGCAAGATGATCTCCCCGCAGAACCTCACCATCGCCTGCGCCGCCGTCGGCCTCGCGGGCCGCGAAGGGGACGTACTGCGCAAGGTGCTGCCCTGGAGCCTCGGCCTGCTGCTCGTGATGTGCCTGATCGTCGTTGGCCAGAGTTCGCCGGTCCTGGAGTGGATGCTGCCCTGAACCGGTGTCACCGCCGGGGGCGCGCGGCCCGGTGTCACCTGGTGCGGGTAGCTTTGGGGGGACCGACAGGACTTCCAGGAGGGTTGGCCGTGGCTGCTGATCTGTCACAGATCGTGAAAGCGTACGACGTGCGCGGGGTGGTCCCCGACCAGTGGGACGAGTCCCTCGCGGAGCTGTTCGGTGCCGCCTTCGTCCAGGTGACCGGCGCGAGCGCGATCGTGACCGGGCACGACATGCGGCCCTCGTC
Source organism: Streptomyces flavalbus (assembly GCF_042674625.1). NCBI lineage: Bacteria > Bacillati > Actinomycetota > Actinomycetes > Kitasatosporales > Streptomycetaceae > Streptomyces > Streptomyces flavalbus. The sequence continues at coordinate 3,222,277 of NZ_JBHTEB010000001.1, read as the reverse complement.
CCCCGGACTGGCCCGCGCCTTCGCGCGCGGCGCGGCGGCCCGCGGCGCCGACGTCACCGAGATCGGCCTGTGCTCCACCGACCAGTTGTACTACGCGTCGGGCGCGCTGGACCTGCCGGGCGCCATGTTCACCGCCTCGCACAACCCCGCCCGGTACAACGGCATCAAGATGTGCCGCGCGGGTGCCGCCCCGGTCGGCCAGGACACCGGCCTCGCCGACATCCGCGAACTGGTCGAGCGGTGGAGCGAGACGGGCGCCCCGGACCCCGCCGCGACGCCGGGAACGATCACGCAGCGGGACACGTTGAAGGACTACGCGGCCCACCTCCGCTCCCTCGTCGACCTGACGTCCATCCGCCCCCTGAAGGTCGTCGTCGACGCGGGCAACGGCATGGGCGGCCACACCGTCCCCACGGTCTTCGAGGGCCTGCCCCTGACCCTCGTACCGATGTACTTCGAGCTGGACGGCACCTTCCCCAACCACGAGGCCAACCCCCTCGACCCGGCCAACATCGTCGACCTCCAGAAGCGGGTCCGCGAGGAGGGCGCCGACCTCGGCATCGCCTTCGACGGCGACGCCGACCGCTGCTTCGTCGTCGACGAGAACGGCGGCCCGGTCTCCCCGTCGGCGATCACCGCCCTGGTCGCGTCCCGCGAACTCGCCCGGCACGGCGGCAAGGGCACCGTCATCCACAACCTGATCACCTCCTGGTCCGTCCCGGAGGTCGTCAAGGAGAACGGCGGCACCCCCGTCCGCACCCGCGTCGGCCACTCCTTCATCAAGGCCGAGATGGCCCGCACCGGCGCGATCTTCGGCGGCGAGCACTCCGCCCACTACTACTTCAAGGACTTCTGGAACGCCGACACCGGCATGTTGGCCGCCCTCCACGTCCTCGCCGCCCTCGGCGGCCAGGACGGCCCCCTGTCCGCCCTCGTCTCCGCCTACGACCGCTACGTCGGCTCCGGCGAGATCAACTCCACCGTCGACGACCAGCAGGCCCGCCTCGCCGCCCTCAAGTCCGCCTACGAGGGCCGCGAAGGCGTCACCCTCGACGAACTCGACGGCCTCACCGTCACCGCCGCCGACTGGTGGTTCAACGTCCGCCCCTCCAACACGGAACCCCTCCTCCGCCTCAACGCGGAGGCCCGCGACGAGCCGACGATGACCCGAATCCGCGACGAGGCCCTGACCCTGATCCGCTCCTGACCCACCCGGCCCCTTCGCCACCCGGTGCGATTCCCCGGGTGGCGAAGAGCCCGGGGGCCACAGCACGACACCGACGCTGCCGTCACCGCCTTAACTGCGGGCACCCACCGCTACCCGCCGTAGCGGTAGCCGGTCGGGCCGCACTTGCCGTAGCTGCGGGCAGCCAGGCCGCATGTGCCGTAGCTGTAGCCGGTCGGGCCGCACTTGCCGTAGCTGTAGCCGGTCGGGCCGCACGTGCCGTAGCTGCGGGCAGTCGTGCCGCCGTAGTCCGCCGTAGCTGCGGGCAGTCGTGCCGCTGGGGCGGCACGGGTGGGCGCAGCGGCACCCCGCAGCGCCGGGCCGCGCGACCCACCCCACGCCAGCGCACACCGACGGCATCCCCCACCGCCGGGCCACACGCCCACCCGCCCCCCTCACCGGGCACCCCACCGCACACCCCACACCACACACCCCACCGGCGGTACCCTGACCAGGCACATCCACGAAGGAACCCCGCCCCGAAGGGACCCACCATGCCGCTCGAGTCCGGCCTCCTGGAGATCCTCGCCTGCCCGGCCTGCCACGCCCCCCTCAAGGAGCAGGACACCGAGCTGATCTGCACCGGCCAGGACTGCGGCCTGGCGTACCCCATCCGCGACGGCATCCCCGTCCTCCTCATCGACGAGGCCCGCCGCCCCGCCTGACCCCGACCCGACGCGCACCCCCACGCACGAGCCCGCACCACGCACCGCCCCGCCCCGCCCCGCGCAACCCCCCCGCATCACCCCCGGCGACCGGAGGATGCCGCCCATGCTCGACGAAGCACTCCTCGACACCCCCGAGGCCCTCGCGGACGCCGACCACCGCGGCCTCCTACGCGGCGCGGCCGAAGCGGGCGCCCGCGTCCGCACCGCCGCCCGCTACGCCGCCGAGGCAGGCATCGCCGACCTCAAACCCGACGGCCGCCCCCGCGCCATCCTCATCGCGGGCCCCGGCGCCGCCGCCACCTGCGCCGCCGACCTCCTCGGCACCCTCGCGGGCGCGGGCAGCCCCGTCACCCGCCTCGCCCCCACCGGCGTCGCTCCCGCCGCGGGCGCCCTGCGCTGGGAACTCCCCGGCTGGACCGGCTCCGTGGACCTCCTCCTCATCGCCACCCCCGACGGCACCGAACCCGGCCTCAGCCTCCTCGCCGACCAGGCGTACCGCCGCGGCTGCACCGTCGTCGCCGTCGCCCCCACCGGCACCCCGCTCAGCGAAGCCGTAGCAGGCGCCCACGGCCTGTTCGTCCCCCTCGCCACCGCCCCCTACGACGAGCGCGAGGAACCCCTCGCCGCGTCCGCCCCCGGCGTGCTCTGGGCGCTGCTCACCCCCCTGCTCGCCCTGCTGGACCGCATCGGCCTGATCGCCGCCCCCACCGACGCCCTCCAGAAGGTCGCCGACCGCCTCGACCAGGTCGCCGAACGCTGCGGCCCCGCCATCGCGACGTACAGCAACCCCGCCAAGACCCTCGCCGCCGAACTGGCCGACGCCCTCCCGGTGATCTGGACCGAGGGCACCTCCGCGGGCCCCGCGGGCCGCCGTTTCGCCGCCGCCCTCGCCGAACTCTCCGGCACCCCCGCCGCCGTGGCCGAACTGCCCGAGGCGCTCGCCGCGCACAGCACCCTGCTGGCCGGTCCCCTCGCCGCCAGCGCCGACCCCGACGACTTCTTCCGGGACCGCGTCGAGGAACCACCCGCCCTGCACGCGCGCGTGGTGCTGCTCCGCGACCGCCCCATCGGCGGCCTCACCGCCGCCCCCTCCGCCCGCGAACTCGCCCTCAGCCACGACACCCCGATCAGCGAGATCGAACCGGAACCCGGCGCCGAACTGGAAACCCTCGCGGAACTGATCGCCATCACCGATTTCGCCGCCGTTTACCTGGCGCTCGCCTCCAGGGCCTGATCTGACCGAAGGACGCGAGCAGCGGCACGCTGGGCGCCCTGACCCCGTACACGGCGCCGACCCGCGCCGCACGCACCACGAACCGGCAGAAAGAACCGATGGACCTCCTCGACAACACCATCCGCCCCTACGCCTGGGGTTCCCCCACCGCCATCCCCGCCCTCCTCGGCACCGAACCGACCGGCGAACCACAGGCGGAGATGTGGATGGGCGCCCACCCCGGCGCACCCTCCCGCACCCCCCGCGGCACCCTCGCCGACCTCATCACCGCCGCCCCCGAACAGGAACTCGGCACCGCGGCCGTCGCCAGGTTCGGCCCCCGCCTGCCCTTCCTCCTCAAGATCCTCGCCGCCGGAGCCCCCCTCTCCCTCCAGGTGCACCCCGACCTGACCCAGGCCCAACAGGGCTACGACGACGAAGAGCGCCGCGGCATCCCCCTGGACGCCCCGCACCGCAACTACAAGGACGCCAACCACAAGCCCGAACTGATCTGCGCCCTCACCGAGTTCGACGGCCTCTGCGGCTTCCGCGATCCGGAACACTCCGCCGACCTCCTCGAAGGACTCGGCGTCGACTCCCTCAAGCCGTACGTCGACCTGCTGCGCGCCCACCCCGAGGACGCCGCCCTGCGCGAGGTCCTCACCGCCGTACTCAGCGCCGACCGCGACGACATGGCCCACACCGTCACCGAGGCCACCACCGCCGCCACCCGCCTCGGCGGCCCCTACGCCCCCTACGCCGACCTCGCCCACCACTACCCCGGCGACCCCGGCGTCATCGCCGCGATGCTCCTCAACCACGTCCGCCTCCAGCCCGGCGAGGCCCTCTACCTCGGCGCGGGCATCCCGCACGCCTACCTCAGCGGACTCGGCGTCGAGATCATGGCCAACTCCGACAACGTCCTGCGCTGCGGCCTCACCCCCAAGCACGTCGACGTCCCCGAACTCCTGCGCGTCGTCCGATTCGAACCCAGCGACCCCGGCGTCCTCCGCCCCGAGGCGTCCCCCGACGGCGAAGAGGTCTACGAGACCCCCATCGACGAGTTCCGGCTCTCCCGGTACGTCCTCCCGCCCGGCGGCGCCACCCACGACCTGACCCGCCCGACCCCGCAGATCCTGCTCTGCACGGCCGGTTCCGTACGCACCGGCGGACACGAACTGACCCCCGGCCGGTCGGTCTTCGTCCCGGCGGGGGAGCCCACCGAGGCATCCGGCACCGGCACGCTCTTCCGGGCCACCGTCGTCGCCTGACACCGCGCGACCGCCCGGACCTGGCACACCGCCGCCTGACGGGGCTGCAACAATGGCGCACCGACAGGGCCCGGTGACCGGGCAACCACCCCGGACGGCGTACGGACGAAGGGACACCACGCACACATGAGCGCGTCAGGCGGCACCAAGGCGATCGTGGCGGCACTCGCCGCCAACCTCGCCATCGCGGTATCGAAGTTCGTGGCGTTCCTGTTCAGCGGCTCGTCGTCGATGCTCGCCGAGTCGGTGCACTCCCTAGCCGACTCCGGCAACCAGGCCCTGCTGCTCGTCGGCGGCAAGCGCGCCGAACGCGAGGCCACCCCCCAACACCCCTTCGGCTACGGCCGCGAGCGCTACATCTACGCCTTCCTCGTCTCCATCGTCCTCTTCTCCGTCGGCGGCATGTTCGCCCTCTACGAGGGCTACGAGAAGATCAAGGACCCGCACGAGCTGGAGCACTGGTACTGGCCGGTCGGCGTCCTGGTCTTCGCGATCATCGCCGAGACCTTCTCCTTCCGCACCGCCATCAAGGAGTCCAACCAGCTCCGCGGCAAGCAGTCCTGGACGGCCTTCGTCCGCCACGCCAAGGCACCCGAACTGCCCGTCGTCCTGCTGGAGGACCTCGGCGCCCTCGTCGGCCTGATCCTCGCCCTCGGCGGCGTCGGCCTCGCCCTCGCCACCGGCGACGGCGTCTGGGACGGCATCGGCACCCTCTGCATCGGCGTCCTGCTCATCCTCATCGCGCTCGTCCTCGCCGTCGAGACCAAGTCCCTGCTGCTGGGCGAGGCCGCGGGCGCCGAACAGGTCAGGAAGATCGAGGCCGCCGCGGTCGACGGCGACACCGTCACCCGCGTCATCCACATGCGCACCCTCCACCTCGGCCCCGACGAACTCCTGGTCGCCGCCAAGGTCGCCGTCCAGCACGACGACACCGCCACCGAGGTCGCCACCGCCATCGACGCCGCCGAGTCCCGCATCCGCGAGGCCGTCCCCATCGCCCGCGTCATCTACCTCGAACCCGACATCTACAGCGAGGCCGAGGCCGCCAAGGGCCCCGACCCCGAGGCCACCCCCGGCGGCCCCGCCCACCACTGACCCACCCCACGGCTCACAGATGCGTGGGCCACAACTCCGTCACCTGGGCGGGCCGCCGCCGCACGGCCCGCCCGGCAAGCGCCACCACCAGCCCCACCACGGCCACCACCAGTCCCACCAGCGCCCCCACCCCCAGCAGGACCACCACCCCGCGCCCTCCGGTCACCCGCCCCCGCACGGCCTCCGCCGCCAAGGTCCCCCGGTGATCGTCGAGAAAGGCCCGCGAGTCCCGCGCCAGCGCCCGGTGATCCCCCAGCAGAAACAGCCGCCCCTCAGGCACCACCACGTCATACGGCCGCCCCATCCCGTCCCCGACCCCATCACGCACATACGGCTCGACCACCGGCTCACCGTTGACGACGATCCGCTCCCCTTCACCCCCTCCCTCACAGCACACGACCCGGTCGCCCCCCACCGCGACCACCCGCCGCACGACGCTCCCCCCGTACCCGTACCGATCCGGCGCTGAGACCAGCACCACATCCCCCCGCCGCACCTCACCCGCGCCGACACGCTCGTACACGATCTGATCCCCGGCCTCATACGTCGGCGCCATGCTGTCGCCCGCCACGCTGGCCATCCCGTACCCCACCCGCAGGTACACCAACGACCCCACCAGCAACACCAGCCCCACCAACACGGCCCCCCACCCCACGACGATCACCCCACGCACCCCGCGCACCACGCCGTCCCCTCCCACTCAAAGATCAACTCAGCGACCAGAGGCTAGCGGCCACCAGACCTCGTGTTCGGCTCGATTCGCTCGATCCGTCCCGAGGAGGACTGGGGACCGCCGGGCCGACCGGTGTAGCTTGGAGCAGAGCCAGACGTCGCTGCTGATGGCGGTCGGGCGGTCCCACCGCGGACCGACCGAGGGAGAGAGGGCCTCCGACGGACTGTGCTGCGCGCACGCGGGCATTCCTGTGTCCTCTTCGGGCACCCGTGCCCGCCGCCGCGCAGACCGGCCGTACCCACCTCGCCCCAACCCCGAGGAGCAGCTCGTCATGACGACTGTCGACAACCGACAGGACTTCAAGGTCGCCGACCTTTCCCTGGCCGACTTCGGCCGCAAGGAGATCACCCTCGCCGAGCACGAGATGCCCGGCCTGATGGCGATCCGCAAGGAGTACGCCGAGGCGCAGCCCCTCGCCGGCGCCCGCGTCACCGGCTCCCTGCACATGACCGTGCAGACCGCCGTCCTCATCGAGACCCTCGTCGCCCTCGGCGCCCAGGTCCGCTGGGCCTCCTGCAACATCTTCTCCACCCAGGACCACGCCGCCGCCGCGATCGCCGTCGGCCCCAACGGCACCCCCGACAACCCCCAGGGCATCCCCGTCTTCGCCTGGAAGGGCGAGACGCTGGAGGAGTACTGGTGGTGCACGGAGCAGGCCCTCACCTGGCCCGACGCCCCCACCGGCGGCCCGAACATGATCCTCGACGACGGCGGCGACGCCACCCTCCTCGTCCACAAGGGCGTCGAGTACGAGAAGGACGGCCAGGTCCCGCCCCTCGACACCGCCGAGTCCGACGAGCACCGCGTCATCCTCCAGCTCCTCCACCGCACCCTGGGCGAGAACCCCCAGAAGTGGACCCAGTTGGCCTCCGAGATCCGCGGGGTCACCGAGGAGACCACCACCGGCGTCCACCGCCTGTACGAGATGCAGCGCGACGGCACCCTCCTGTTCCCGGCGATCAACGTCAACGACGCCGTCACCAAGTCGAAGTTCGACAACAAGTACGGCTGCCGCCACTCCCTCATCGACGGCATCAACCGCGCCACCGACACCCTCATCGGCGGCAAGACCGCCGTCGTCTGCGGCTACGGCGACGTCGGCAAGGGCTGCGCGGAGTCCCTGCGCGGCCAGGGCGCCCGAGTGATCATCACCGAGATCGACCCCATCTGCGCCCTCCAGGCCGCGATGGACGGCTACCAGGTCACCACCCTCGACGACGTCGTCGAGACGGCCGACATCTTCATCACCACCACCGGCAACAAGGACATCATCATGGCCAGCGACATGGCCAAGATGAAGCACCAGGCGATCGTCGGCAACATCGGCCACTTCGACAACGAGATCGACATGGCGGGCCTGGCCAAGGTCCCCGGCATCGTCAAGGACGAGGTCAAGCCCCAGGTCCACACCTGGACCTTCCCGGACGGCAAGAAGATCATCGTGCTGTCCGAGGGCCGCCTGCTCAACCTGGGCAACGCCACCGGCCACCCGTCGTTCGTGATGTCCAACTCCTTCGCGGACCAGACCCTGGCCCAGATCGAGCTGTTCACCAAGCCCGACGCCTACCCGACCGGCGTCTACGTGCTGCCCAAGCACCTCGACGAGAAGGTGGCCCGCCTCCACCTCGACGCCCTCGGCGTCAAGCTGACCACCCTCCGCCCGGAGCAGGCCGAGTACATCGGCGTGAAGGTCGAGGGCCCGTACAAGTCGGACCACTACCGCTACTGATCCGACGGACCACCCAAGGCAGGCCCCCCGCACCCCGTGCCGGGGGCCTGCCCCTTTGGACCGACCGCCGGACCCGCCACCGGGACCCACCGCACCAGCACCTCAGAAGCCAGGACCCCCATGCCCCGCGGCCGTTATTCGCTCCACGATCCGCACGATCACACCCCCCTCGCAGAAGAACACTTCCAGTGCGCCCCCGGCCCCTCCGGCTGGCGCTACGTCTCCCAACTCACCACCCCCACAGGCGACCACCACGGCTCCGTCGACCTCGCCCTCGACGAACTCGGCCGCCCCATCCGCCTCGAACTCCACGCCGCTAGCTGGCAGGTACGCGGCGCCGCCCTCGACGGCGTCACCTGGGTCCGCACCGACCCCACCGGCACGCACGCCACGGAAGGCAACACCCCCGCCCACGCCTTCACCGGCACATCCCCCGCCTTCCTCATCGCCACCACCCGACTCCTACGCCTCACCCCCTCCCACACCGCCACCCGCGTCCGCCTCGTCGCCTTCACGGACCCCGTCCTGGCCCCCCGCACCGTCGACCAGTCCTGGGCCCTGCTGAAAAGAGAAGCACACGCCACTGACAACGGCCCCCTGACCGTGGACGAATACCAGGTCACAGCCCTGGACACCGGCGAACAGCACACCGTCCACATCGCGGGCGACGTCGTCCTCGCGGCCCCGGGCATCGAACTGGAACACCTGGAAACCCCACCGTCGACGTTCCCCGACACCCCCTGAAAGGGCCCTACGCGGGCGGAGCGAACCCGGTCCCGGACCGCCGCGTACCCGACTCCCCCTCCTCCTGCACCGCGGACACGGAGGACGGGGATACAGGAGGCACACCGGACCCTGCCCCCGCCCCCGCAGGAGGTACCGGCACCGATGGAGACACCGCAGACGGCACGGACGGCACAGAAGGCACAAGCGGCACAGGCGGCACAGGCGGCACAGAGGACATCGACGACACTCCCGGCCGCCCCTCGACGCCTCCACCCCCGTGCCCCGCCCCCGCCCCGAAAGCCCGCCGCGCCTCCCGCGCCTGCCGCTCCTGCACCACCGCCGCCAGATACGCGGCAGGCGGCACCCCCGGCGGCACCGGAGCCCCCGTACGCCCCGCGAGATCCCCCGCCAACCGCTCCGCCATGGCCCAGCCCACCTGCGGGTCCAACTGCTGCATCCGCGTCAGGTACTGACGCACGGCGAGCCACAACCCATCCGGCACCGCCGACAGATCAAGCCCCGAGAACCGCCCCGCCAACCACGGCGGCGGCGGAGGCACGAACCCGGTCCGCGACTGCGGCACCCGCTCCCGTACGACGAGAGTCCCCGCGAACACATCCCCGAGCCGCCGCCCCCGCGCCGACACCAACGAGGCGATACAGGCGATCACCCCGAACGTCAGCAGGATCTCCACCACCCCGATCGCCCCACGTACCAACGCGTGCCGGAACCGGATCGGCCCCCCGTCATCCCGCACCACCCGCAGCCCGCACGCCATCTTCCCCAGCGACCGCCCATGACTGAGCGTCTCCACCGCGATCGGCCCGCCCACCAGCACCAGCAGAAACGTCGCGATCGACAGCGCGAACTGCGCGGCCTCGTCCAACGAGGCGGTGGACATGACCAACACCACCGTCACGGCTATGTACGCCGCCATGGCCACCACGAGATCGAGCAGAACGGCCAGCGCCCTGCTGGGCAGCCTCGCGGGCCGCAGCTCAAGCGCCACCGCCTCACCCGTCACCAGCTCATTCACGCCCGTCGTCCTTCCCCTGGCCTGCCCCGAGAACCGCCAGTCTGCCAAGCTGAGGACCTACCGCGCCGCAGTACGACAAGCTGAGGAGCAGCGACACCGATGGACCTCGACGTCTTCGTCTCCGCCCACCGGGCGGAGTGGGACCGCCTCGACGCCCTGCTCCGGCGCCAGCGCCACCTCAACGGCCCCGAGGTCGACGAACTCGTCGCGCTCTACCAGCGCACCGCCACCCACCTCTCCCTCATCCAGTCCAGCGCCCCCGACCCCCAGCTCACCGGCCGCCTCAGCCAACTGGTGGCACGCGCGCGTAGTGCCGTGACAGGCACCCGCCGCGCCTCCTGGCGGGACGTGACCCGCTTCCTCATCCACGGCTTCCCCGCGGCGGTCTACCGCTCCCGTCACTGGTGGGTTCCCACGGCACTGCTGTCCACGCTCGTCGCGGCCCTGCTCGGCTGGTGGATCGGCACCACCCCCGAGGTCCAGTCCTCCATCGCGGCCCCCAGCGAGCTACACCAGCTCACCCGCCCCGGCGGCGAGTACGAGACGTACTACTCCAGCAATCCCGCCGCTTCCTTCGCCGCCCAGGTCTGGACGAACAACGCCCAGGCCGCCGCCCTCTGCCTGGTCCTGGGCATCTTCCTCGGCCTCCCCGTCCTCTGGATCCTCCTCCAGAACATGCTCAACCTCGGCGTCGGCTTCGGCCTGATGTCCTCCGCTGGCCGCCTCGACACCTTCCTCGGCCTGGTCCTCCCACACGGCCTGCTGGAACTCACCGCCGTCTTCGTGGCCGCGGGCACGGGACTGCGCCTCGGCTGGACCGTGATCGCCCCAGGCCCCCGCACCCGCCGCACGGCCCTGGCAGAGGAGGGCCGAGCCGCCGTCGGCATGGCGATCGGCCTGGCCCTGGTCCTCTTCATCTCCGGCGCCATCGAAGGCTTCGTCACCCCGTCCGGCCTCCCCACCTGGGCCCGCATCACCATCGGAGTCGCCGCGGAGCTGGCCTTCCTGGCCTACGTCTTCGTCCTCGGCGGCCGGGCCGCCCGGACCGGCCAGACGGGCGACGTGGAGGCAGCAGAACGCAGCGGCACCGTGCCAGTAGCGGCTTGATGTGCGTTGGCGGCCAGTGACCTGCTAATCTCCTCTTCGCCCCAAGGGAGCTGTTGACACGGCCCCTGCGGGGAGGTAGATTCGAACAGTTGCCTGGAAGTGGATGTAGTCCCACTGGGCAACCAAGCAGAATCTATCGGCTTCCGAGAACATTGATTCCAGCGAAGCCCCCTCCCGATGAATCGGAACGAATGGCCGGTCTGACCGGCGCAAAACGTCTGATAAAGTCGGAACCGCCGGAAAGGGAAACGCGAAAGCGAACACCTGGAAAGCGCCGAGGAAATCGGGTCGAGAAAAGATCTGATAGAGTCGGAAACGCAAGACCGAAGGGAAGCGCCCGGAGGAAAGCCCGAGAGGGTGAGTACAAAGGAAGCGACCGTTCCTTGAGAACTCAACAGCGTGCCAAAAGTCAACGCCAGATATGTTGATACCCCGTCTCCGACTCGTATGAGTTGGGGCGAGGTTCCTTTGAAGAACAAACACAGCGAGGACGCTGTGTGCGAGAGGATTATTCCTCCTCTTGCACCGCTCTTGTGGTGTTGCACCCGATTACGGGTAAACATTCACGGAGAGTTTGATCCTGGCTCAGGACGAACGCTGGCGGCGTGCTTAACACATGCAAGTCGAACGATGAAGCCCTTCGGGGTGGATTAGTGGCGAACGGGTGAGTAACACGTGGGCAATCTGCCCTTCACTCTGGGACAAGCCCTGGAAACGGGGTCTAATACCGGATACGACCATCTTGGGCATCTTTGATGGTGGAAAGCTCCGGCGGTGAAGGATGAGCCCGCGGCCTATCAGCTTGTTGGTGAGGTAACGGCTCACCAAGGCGACGACGGGTAGCCGGCCCGAGAGGGCGACCGGCCACACTGGGACTGAGACACGGCCCAGACTCCTACGGGAGGCAGCAGTGGGGAATATTGCACAATGGGCGAAAGCCTGATGCAGCGACGCCGCGTGAGGGATGACGGCCTTCGGGTTGTAAACCTCTTTCAGCAGGGAAGAAGCGAAAGTGACGGTACCTGCAGAAGAAGCGCCGGCTAACTACGTGCCAGCAGCCGCGGTAATACGTAGGGCGCAAGCGTTGTCCGGAATTATTGGGCGTAAAGAGCTCGTAGGCGGCTTGTCACGTCGATTGTGAAAGCTCGGGGCTTAACTCCGAGTCTGCAGTCGATACGGGCTGGCTAGAGTGTGGTAGGGGAGATCGGAATTCCTGGTGTAGCGGTGAAATGCGCAGATATCAGGAGGAACACCGGTGGCGAAGGCGGATCTCTGGGCCATTACTGACGCTGAGGAGCGAAAGCGTGGGGAGCGAACAGGATTAGATACCCTGGTAGTCCACGCCGTAAACGGTGGGAACTAGGTGTTGGCGACATTCCACGTCGTCGGTGCCGCAGCTAACGCATTAAGTTCCCCGCCTGGGGAGTACGGCCGCAAGGCTAAAACTCAAAGGAATTGACGGGGGCCCGCACAAGCGGCGGAGCATGTGGCTTAATTCGACGCAACGCGAAGAACCTTACCAAGGCTTGACATACACCGGAAAACCCTGGAGACAGGGTCCCCCTTGTGGTCGGTGTACAGGTGGTGCATGGCTGTCGTCAGCTCGTGTCGTGAGATGTTGGGTTAAGTCCCGCAACGAGCGCAACCCTTGTTCTGTGTTGCCAGCATGTCCTTCGGGATGATGGGGACTCACAGGAGACCGCCGGGGTCAACTCGGAGGAAGGTGGGGACGACGTCAAGTCATCATGCCCCTTATGTCTTGGGCTGCACACGTGCTACAATGGCCGGTACAATGAGCTGCGATACCGTGAGGTGGAGCGAATCTCAAAAAGCCGGTCTCAGTTCGGATTGGGGTCTGCAACTCGACCCCATGAAGTCGGAGTCGCTAGTAATCGCAGATCAGCATTGCTGCGGTGAATACGTTCCCGGGCCTTGTACACACCGCCCGTCACGTCACGAAAGTCGGTAACACCCGAAGCCGGTGGCCCAACCCCCTTGCGGGGAGGGAGCTGTCGAAGGTGGGACTGGCGATTGGGACGAAGTCGTAACAAGGTAGCCGTACCGGAAGGTGCGGCTGGATCACCTCCTTTCTAAGGAGCACATAGCCGACTGCAAGCGCATGTCTTGCACGGTTGCTCATGGGTGGAACGTTGACTACTCGGCACGGTCTTGAAGGCTTCTTCTGTTAGTACTGCTTCGGCGTGGAACACAGGGAGGGCTGAGAGGACGTGTCGGGCACGCTGTTGGGTGTCTGAGGGAATGAACTTCTCTCAGTGCCGGTCCCAGTGAACTCGCCTGAGTGGCGGGGTGACGGGTGGCTGGTCGTTGTTTGAGAACTGCACAGTGGACGCGAGCATCTGTGGCCAAGTTTTTAAGGGCGCACGGTGGATGCCTTGGCACCAGGAACCGATGAAGGACGTGGGAGGCCGCGATAGTCCCCGGGGAGTCGTCAACCAGGCTTTGATCCGGGGGTTTCCGAATGGGGAAACCCGGCAGTCGTCATGGGCTGTCACCCGCTGCTGAACACATAGGCAGTGTGGAGGGAACGCGGGGAAGTGAAACATCTCAGTACCCGCAGGAAGAGAAAACAACCGTGATTCCGGGAGTAGTGGCGAGCGAAACTGGATGAGGCTAAACCGTATGTGTGTGAGACCCGGCAGGGGTTGCGCATACGGGGTTGTGGGATCGCACTTGATCAGTCTGCCGGCTGGTCGGTGAGTCAGAAACCGTTGATGTAGGCGAAGGACATGCGAAAGGTCCGGCGTAGAGGGTAAGACCCCCGTAGTCGAAACATTAGCGGCTTGCTTGTGCGACACCCAAGTAGCACGGGGCCCGAGAAATCCCGTGTGAATCTGGCGGGACCACCCGCTAAGCCTAAATATTCCCTGGTGACCGATAGCGGATAGTACCGTGAGGGAATGGTGAAAAGTACCCCGGGAGGGGAGTGAAATAGTACCTGAAACCGTGTGCCTACAAGCCGTGGGAGCGTCGGAGTGGAGCTTGCTTCACTCTCGTGACTGCGTGCCTTTTGAAGAATGAGCCTGCGAGTTTGCGGTGTGTTGCGAGGTTAACCCGTGTGGGGAAGCCGTAGCGAAAGCGAGTCCGAATAGGGCGATTCAGTAGCGCGCTCAAGACCCGAAGCGGAGTGATCTAGCCATGGGCAGGTTGAAGCGGAGGTAAGACTTCGTGGAGGACCGAACCCACCAGGGTTGAAAACCTGGGGGATGACCTGTGGTTAGGGGTGAAAGGCCAATCAAACTCCGTGATAGCTGGTTCTCCCCGAAATGCATTTAGGTGCAGCGTCGTGTGTTTCTTGCCGGAGGTAGAGCACTGGATAGGCGATGGGCCCTACCGGGTTACTGACCTTAGCCAAACTCCGAATGCCGGTAAGTGAGAGCGCGGCAGTGAGACTGTGGGGGATAAGCTCCATGGTCGAGAGGGAAACAGCCCAGAGCATCGACTAAGGCCCCTAAGCGTACGCTAAGTGGGAAAGGATGTGGAGTCGCAGAGACAACCAGGAGGTTGGCTTAGAAGCAGCCACCCTTGAAAGAGTGCGTAATAGCTCACTGGTCTAGTGATTCCGCGCCGACAATGTAGCGGGGCTCAAGCGTACCGCCGAAGTCGTGTCATTGCAGCATGAGGGCTAACGCCCGCTGTGATGGGTAGGGGAGCGTCGTCTGCCGGGTGAAGCAGCCGTGGAAGCGAGTTGTGGACGGTTGACGAGTGAGAATGCAGGCATGAGTAGCGATTCACACGTGAGAAACGTGTGCGCCGATTGACTAAGGGTTCCTGGGTCAAGCTGATCTGCCCAGGGTAAGTCGGGACCTAAGGCGAGGCCGACAGGCGTAGTCGATGGATAACCGGTTGATATTCCGGTACCCGCTGTGAAGCGTCAAACATCGAGCATCGTGATGCTAAGGCCGTGAAGCCGCCCGGTTTCAGCTTTGCTGTTTCTGGGAGTGGTGGAGCCGCTGAACCAAGCGGTTAGTAGGTGAGTGATGGGGTGACGCAGGAAGGTAGTCCATCCCGGGCGGTGGTTGTCCCGGGGTAAGGGTGTAGGCCGTGCGATAGGTAAATCCGTCGCACATGTGGTTGAGACCTGATGCCGAGCCGATTGTGGCGAAGTGGATGATCCTATGCTGTCGAGAAAAGCCTCTAGCGAGTTTCATGGCGGCCCGTACCCTAAACCGACTCAGGTGGTCAGGTAGAGAATACCGAGGCGTTCGGGTGAACTATGGTTAAGGAACTCGGCAAAATGCCCCCGTAACTTCGGGAGAAGGGGGGCCATTTCCGGTGAGGGAACTTGCTTCCTGAGCTGGGGGTGGCCGCAGAGACCAGCGAGAAGCGACTGTTTACTAAAAACACAGGTCCGTGCGAAGCCGTAAGGCGATGTATACGGACTGACGCCTGCCCGGTGCTGGAACGTTAAGGGGACCGGTTAGCTTGGATTCGTCCAGGCGAAGCTGAGAACTTAAGCGCCAGTAAACGGCGGTGGTAACTATAACCATCCTAAGGTAGCGAAATTCCTTGTCGGGTAAGTTCCGACCTGCACGAATGGCGTAACGACTTCTCGACTGTCTCAACCATAGGCCCGGTGAAATTGCACTACGAGTAAAGATGCTCGTTTCGCGCAGCAGGACGGAAAGACCCCGGGACCTTTACTACAGTTTGATATTGGTGTTCGGTTCGGCTTGTGTAGGATAGCTGGGAGACTTTGAAACGCGGACGCCAGTTCGCGGTGAGTCGTCGTTGAAATACCAGTCTGGTCGTGCTGGATGTCTAACCTGGGTCCGTGATCCGGATCAGGGACAGTGTCTGATGGGTAGTTTAACTGGGGCGGTTGCCTCCTAAAGGGTAACGGAGGCGCCCAAAGGTTCCCTCAGCCTGGTTGGTAATCAGGTGTTGAGTGTAAGTGCACAAGGGAGCTTGACTGTGAGACCGACGGGTCGAGCAGGGACGAAAGTCGGGACTAGTGATCCGGCGGTGGCTTGTGGAAGCGCCGTCGCTCAACGGATAAAAGGTACCCCGGGGATAACAGGCTGATCTTCCCCAAGAGTCCATATCGACGGGATGGTTTGGCACCTCGATGTCGGCTCGTCGCATCCTGGGGCTGGAGTCGGTCCCAAGGGTTGGGCTGTTCGCCCATTAAAGCGGTACGCGAGCTGGGTTTAGAACGTCGTGAGACAGTTCGGTCCCTATCCGCTGTGCGCGTAGGAGTCTTGAGAAGGGCTGTCCCTAGTACGAGAGGACCGGGACGGACGAACCTCTGGTGTGCCAGTTGTTCTGCCAAGGGCATGGCTGGTTGGCTACGTTCGGGAGGGATAACCGCTGAAAGCATCTAAGCGGGAAGCCTGCTTCGAGATGAGGACTCCCACCCACTTGATGGGGTAAGGCTCCCAGTAGACGACTGGGTTGATAGGCCGGATCTGGAAGCACGGTAACGTGTGGAGGTGACCGGTACTAATAGGCCGAGGGCTTGTCCTCAGTTGCTCGCGTCCACTGTGTTGGTTCTGAAACCACGAACGGCCCCACGTTTGTTACAGGCGTGGTGTGGCTGACAGTTTCATAGTGTTTCGGTGGTTATAGCGTGAGGGAAACGCCCGGTTACATTCCGAACCCGGAAGCTAAGCCTTACAGCGCCGATGGTACTGCAGGGGGGACCCTGTGGGAGAGTAGGACGCCGCCGAACAATTATTCAGGGAAAGCCCCGCATCTTCGGATGCGGGGCTTTCTGCGTTTCAGGGGGATTCATTTGGGGGCGGACCTCGCCTGCCTTACAGGCGTCCCGTTGTTTTTAGGGCCAGGTAGGCGTCTGCCAGTGCTGGGGCCAGGTCGTCCGGGGTCGCGTCGACGACTGTGACGCCGTGGCGGCGGAGTTGGTCGGCGGTGCGGTGGCGTTCGGATTGGGCCTGGGCGGCGGCTGCGGCCTCGTAGACGGCTTCCGTTGTTCCTCGGGACTTGGCCATGCGGGCGATGTGGGGGTCGGCTACCGAGGCCAGGAGGACCGTGTGGCGTTGGGTGAGCTGGGTCAGGACGGGGAGGAGGCCCTCTTCGACGGGGGCCGCGTCGAGGGTCGTGAGGAGGACGATCAGGGAGCGGCGGGGGGCCGTACGGAGGGCTGTGGCGGTGAGGCCGCGGGCGTCCGTTTCGATGAGCGCGGGTTCGAGGGTTGCCATGGCGTTGACCAGGGCGGGCAGGACATCGCCTGCGGTGCGGCCCTGGACGAGGGCGCGGGCCTGGCGGTCGTAGGCGAGGAGGTCGACGCGGTCGCCCGCGCGGGAGGCCAGGGCGGCCAGGAGGAGTGCGGCGTCCATGGAGGCGTCGAGGCGGGGGACGTCGCCCACGCGGCCCGCGGAGGTGCGGCCGGTGTCGAGGACCAGGAGGATGTGGCGATCGCGTTCGGGGCGCCAGGTGCGTACGGCGACGGTGGTTTGGCGGGCGGTGGCGCGCCAGTCGATGGAGCGGGTGTCGTCGCCGGGGACGTATTCGCGAAGGCTGTCGAATTCGGTGCCCTCGCCGCGTTGGAGGACGCTGGTGCGGCCGTCGAGTTCGCGGAGGCGGGCGAGTTTGGAGGGGAGGTGCTTGCGGCTGGTGAAGGGCGGCAGCACGCGGACCGTCCAGGGGACGCGGTGGGTGCCCTGGCGGGTGAGGAGGCCGAGGGGGCCGTAGGAGCGGATGGTGACGCGGTCGGCCTGGCGGTCGCCGCGGCGGGTGGGGCGTAGGCGGGTGGTGACGCGGCGGCGTTCGCCTGGGGGGATGGAGACGCGGTGGCGGGAGGCCGGGACTTCTGTGCCGGGTTGCCAACTGCTGGGGGGCCAGGCGTCGCGGAGCTGGGCGCGCAGGGGGCGGCGGGACGGGTTGGTGAGGGTGAGGGTGACGTCCGCGGGGTCGCCGAGGCGTACCGAGGTGTCGCCGGAGCGGGTCAGACGCAGGTGTCGTACGGGGGCGGCGAGGGCGAAGTCGCAGGCGCAGGCGAGAGCCAGGGGGGCGTTGACGGTGAGGATGCCCGTCCAACTGGGGTCCCAGAGGCCGACGGGGAGGGAGCCTAGGGCCGCGAGGAGTGCGGCGCGTCCGGTGAGGGCCATCAGCGGGGAACTGGGACGTGGGCGAGGACGGCGTTGATGACGGAGTCGGCTGTGACGCCTTCCATTTCGGCCTCGGGGCGGAGTTGGACGCGGTGGCGGAGGGTGGGCAGGGCGAGGGCTTTGACGTCGTCGGGGGTGACGTAGTCGCGGCCGGTGAGCCAGGCCCACGCGCGGGAGGTCGCCAGGAGGGCGGTGGCCCCGCGCGGGGAGACGCCGAGGGTGAGGGACGGTGACTCGCGGGTGGCGCGGCAGATGTCGACGACGTAGGCCGTGATCTCGGGGGAGACGGTCGTCTTGGCGACTGCCGTGCGGGCGGCTTCGAGGATCGCGGGGCCCGCCACGGGGCGTACGCCCGCGGCGTGCAGGTCGCGCGGGTTGAAGCCTTCGGCGTGGCGGGTGAGGACGTTGATCTCGTCCTGGCGGGAGGGGAGGGGGATGGTGAGTTTGAGGAGGAAGCGGTCGAGCTGGGCTTCGGGGAGGGGGTAGGTGCCTTCGTACTCGACCGGGTTCTGGGTGGCGGCGACCAGGAAGGGCTCCGGGAGGGAGCGGGGAGTGCCGTCCACTGTGACCTGGCGTTCCTCCATGGCTTCCAGGAGGGATGACTGGGTCTTCGGAGGGGTGCGGTTGATCTCATCCGCGAGGAGGAGGTTGGTGAAGACCGGGCCGGGCTGGAAGGAGAACTCGGCGGTGCGGGTGTCGTAGACGAGGGAGCCGGTGACGTCGCTCGGCATCAGGTCGGGGGTGAACTGGACGCGCTTGGTGTCGATGTCGAGGGCGGCGGCGAGGGCGCGGACGAGGAGGGTCTTGGCGACGCCGGGGACGCCTTCGAGGAGGACGTGGCCGCGGCACAGGAGGGCGACGACGAGGCCGGTGACGGCGGGGTCCTGGCCGACCACGGCCTTGGCGATCTCGGCGCGCAGGGCTTCCAGGGCGGCTCGGGCGTCGCCCGGGTCGCCGGGCTGCCCGGCGTTGTCAGTGGTCGGGTCCATCATGGACGGCGTACCTCTCTTTCGAGGGCGTCGAGTTGGTCGGTGAGGGCGATCAGGGCCGTGTCGTCGCTGGGCGGCGGGCCGAAGAGGAGGGTGTGCAGGGACTGTCCGTCGCCGTTTGCGCGGAGGCGGGCGGAGAGTGCGGGGAGCAGGGCCTCGGGTGTGTGGGCCTGGGGCAGGGGGACGCCTACGAGGGGGGCGAGGCGGGTGCGGGTGGTGGAGCGGAGAGCGGCGGCGGCGCGGTCGCGGGCGTTCGCCTTGTGGTAGAGGCGGGCGCGGCCTTCGACGGTCTCGGAGGCGCGGATCGCGACGGGGAGTTTCTCGGGCACCAGGGGGCCGAGTCGGCGTGCCCGCCAGAGGGCGGCGAGGGCCGCGGCGATGAGGAGTTGCAGGGTGCCCCAGAGCCAGCCGGAGGGGAGCAGGTCGAAGAAGTCGCTTTGGCCGTCGTCGGGGGTGGCGGAGGCGTCGGAGAGTGAGGGGAGGTACCAGACCAGATGGGGGCGGGAGCCGAGGAGTTGGAGGGCGAGGGAGGCGTTGCCCTGCTCGTCGAGGTGGTCGTTGTAGAGGATGTCGGGCGCGCCGAGGACGATGGTGTCGCCGTCGCCGGACTGGTCGGGGAGCTGTACGAGGGTGGCGAGGCGTTCGCTGGGGTAGCAGCGGACGGCGTCGGGGTGGGTGGTGATGTAGCGCAGTCCGCCGGTGTCGGCGGTGCCCGCGCGTTGGGCGGCGGGCAGGGGGCAGTCGGGGTCGAGGGCCGATTCGAGGCTGGTGGCGGGGTCGGCCGTGGTGCCGGGGGCGAGGCGTTCGACGGAGGGGCTGCCGGGGGCGATGACGACGGTGCGGGTGCCGGTGTCGGCGACGGAGGAGCGCAGCAGGTCCTGTTGACGGTGCGTCAGCAGGTCGGGGACGGCGACCAGGAGGGTGGTGTCCGGGGCCGCGGCGGCGCGGGCCTCGGCCAGGGTGGTGACCACGCGGGTGGACACGCCGCGGTCGGCGAGGAGTTCGGCTACGGCGCGGCTGCCCTGGGGGTCGGCGGAGCGTGGGTCGAGGGTGCCGTGCCGGGCGTCGGAGCGGATCACGGCGATGACGGCGGCGCCGACGAGGAGGAGTACGGCGGCGAGGGCGATGCCTCGCGCGCGGGTCCACACCTGGCGGGGGGTGGGGGAGGCCGAGGTGGGCGGGAGCGTGGCCTCGGTGGTCATCCGGCGGCTCCCCGGCGGGTGGGGGGCGCGCTGTCCGTGCTGGCTGGGGTCTGGGCGCTGGTGCTGTTGGCGGTGAGCTGTGGTTTGGCGCGGTCCAGGTCGCGGTCGAGGGCGGTGGCGCGCTGGTACGTCTGTTCGGTGGAGGGCCGGCCGCCGTATGTGACGTCGTCGAAGTCGCGGGCGGCGGCGCGCAGTCGGTCGGCGTGGTCGGGCAGGGCGCGGCCCGCTTCGGCGGCTGCCTCGTCGGCGGTGCGGCCGGGGCGGGGGTCGAGGAGGGCGCGTTCCTCAAGGGCGCGGACGACGGCGCGGATGCGTTCCTGGAGGGCCTGGTTCCAGTGGCGTTGGGCGGCGTGTGCCTCGGCGGCGGCGCGGTGGTCGGCGGCGCTGCGGGGGCGGTCGTCGAAGAGGGTGGCGGAGGTGGCGGGTTGGCGTTGCGGGGTGCCCAGGCGCCACCACAGGGCGGCGAGCACCGCGACGACGGCCAGGACGATGACGACGAGGCCGACGGTGCCGCCGGGTGTCACGGAGGCGGCGCTGCTGAGGAGGTCGTCGAGCCAGTCCCAGAAGGCGTCGAGGGCGCGCTGGAACAGGCCGGGGTCGTCCTCGTGGTACAGCCGTTTGGACAGCTCGCGGCGGGCCGCCTCCCGCGCGGGGTCGCGGGGGATCGTCAGCGGTGGTTCGTCGTCGGCGGTCGGCAGGGCCGCCGGTAGTGCTGTGAGGACTCCTCCGGCGAGGAACACCGCATCAGCTCCCGGGGGTGGTGCCGGGGGCGGGGTGCTGGACGCCTGCGGCGCGGGACAGTTCGAGGTCGAGGGCCTCGCGGCGGATGCGCTGGTCGATGTAGAGCAGCACGGTGACCCCGGCCGTGATCGGGAGGGTGATCATGGAGCCGATCACCGAACCGATGCCGCTGATGATGAGGAACGTCCAGCCGAAGTCGCCGGTGCCGTCGAGGAAGCTGCCGACGCCGTCGCCGCTGAGGGCGGCGGCGAGGAACGTGAAGGGGATGACGACGATCGCCGCGACGATGTTCGCGATGATCGCGGCGAGCAGTTGGATACCGAAGACCCGCCACCAGGAGCCGCGCACCAGCTTCGCGGAGCGGGCCAGCGCCTTCCTGATGCCCTGCTTCTCCAGCATGAGCGCGGGCGAGGCGAGGGAGAAGCGGATCATCAGCCACAGGGCGACGATGGCGGCGCTGAGGCCGCCCAGGACGGCGAGCGCGGCGCCCGCGGTGCTGCCGCCCGCGAGGGCGATCAGCAGGCCGGGCAGGATGCCCACGAGGGTCACGCCGACGGCGATGAGCATCAGCAGGATGATCAGGCCGAAGAGTTTCAGCACCTGCGGGCGGGCGTCGCGCCAGGCCTCGCCGGTGGTCACCGGGCGGCCGAGGACGGCGCGGCTGGTGACGGTGGTGAGCAGGGCGGTGGCGATGACGGTGCCGACGAGGGAGATCACGAAGACGACGCCGGAGCCGAGCAGGGCGCTGCCCATGGCGCTGGCGAGTTCGCTGAAGGTGGCGCTGGGGTCTTCGAGGGCGGAGGTGTCGGCGTAGTCGTTCAGGAACAGGCCCTGGACGAGGATGACGATGATCTCGGTGAGGACGGCGACGGTCAGCGAGATGCCGAGCACCGTGCGCCAGTAGGTGCGCATGGTGGAGACGGCGCCGTCGAGGATCTCGCCGACGCCGAGGGGGCGCAGCGGGATCACGCCGGGCTTTGCCGCGGGCGGGGGGCCGCCCCAGCCGGTGCCCCAGGCGCCGCCGTAGCCGCCGCCGGGGCCGCCTGTGCCGCCGTATCCGCCGCCGGGACCGCCCGGGGTGCCCCAGCCGCCCTGGCCGCCGCTGGGGCCGCCGGGGGGCTGGTTGCCCCAGCCTGGGCCGGGGGGCGGTGGCGGGGGCGTCTGGGCGGGGTCCTGCGGGCCGGTGGGGGCGGACCACTGCGCGGGGGGCGGCTGCTCCTTGGACCACTTCGAACCGGGGCCCTGTGGGTCCGTGCCCGGCTGCTCCGTGGGCGCCGCGGGCCGCGGCGCGTCGTCGGGGCGGTCGTCGGGGGCGCTGGCGCCGGGGGTGCCCGGCTGCTGGCCGTCCGACGGGGCGGATCCGGGCGAGGCCCAGCCCGGAGTGTCGTTCATCGTCGCTCCTTCACGGTGCCCGTCCGCGGGTGCGGCGGCAGGTTGGCCAACATCGTGCCATGGGGCGGTCGGGGAGGGACCGGCCGCGGTAGGGGCTGTGCACCTTCAATTGTCCGCCGGTTAGCGGGCAGACTGACCGCATGGCTGATCAGCACGCGCAATCCGGCGAGGACAAGCGGCCGACCGGGATTCCGGTACTCCGTTGGGAAGAACCACCTGAAGGCCCCGTTCTGGTGCTGTTGGACCAGACGCGGCTGCCAGCCGAGGAGGTCGAGCTGGTCTGTACGGACGCGCCCGCGCTGGTGGAGGCGATTCGTTCGCTCGCCGTGCGTGGGGCGCCGGTGCTCGGCATCGCGGGCGCCTACGGTGTCGCGCTCGCCGCCGTCCGCGGCTTCGACGTGGATGACGCGGCGGCGGCGCTGGCGGGTGCCCGGCCCACCGCGGTGAACCTCGCCGTGGGGGTGCGCAGGGCGCAGGCCGCCTACCGGGCCGCGCTCGCGCGGGGTGACGACGCCGAGCGGGCGGCCGGGGCGGCGCTGGCCGCGGCGCGGCAGCTGCACCGGGAGGACGCCGAGGCCAGCGCCAGGATGGCGGAGCACGGGCTGGCCCTGCTGGAGGAGCTGCTGCCCGGCGGCGGGTACCGGATCCTCACGCACTGCAACACCGGGGCGCTGGTGTCGGGCGGGGAGGGCACGGCGTTCGGGGTGGCGCTCGCGGCGCACCGGCGCGGGGAGCTGCGGCGGCTGTGGGTGGACGAAACGCGTCCTTTGCTGCAAGGTGCTCGCCTGACGGCGTACGAGGCGGCGCGCAACGACATGGCGTACACCTTGCTCACCGACAACGCGGCGGGTTCGCTGTTCGCGGCCGGGGAGGTGGACGCGGTGCTGGTCGGTGCCGACCGGATCGCGGCCGACGGCTCGGTGGCGAACAAGGTCGGGAGCTATCCGCTCGCGGTGCTCGCCCGCTACCACCACGTGCCGTTCATCGTGGTGGCGCCGGTGACGACGGTGGACGCGGACACGCCGGACGGGGCGTCGATCGAGGTGGAACAGCGCCCCGGATTCGAAGTGACCGAGATCACAGCACCTCAGGTGCCGGTGGCCGGAGCGGGAGGCGGGATACCGGTGGCACCCCTGGGGACCCAGGCGTACAACCCGGCGTTCGACGTGACACCGCCCGAGCTGGTGACGGCGATCGTCACCGAGGAGGGCGTCGTCTCACCCGTGACGGGCGAGGCACTCGCCGAGCTGTGTGCCAGGTCACGCCAGGTAACGATTAGCTAATGGGATGATGTCGTTTATGAAGGGACGAGTCCTTGTCGTCGACGACGACACCGCACTGGCCGAGATGCTCGGCATTGTGCTGCGTGGTGAGGGTTTTGAGCCGTCTTTCGTAGCCGACGGCGACAAGGCGCTGGCCGCTTTTCGCGAGGCCAAACCGGACCTTGTGCTGCTGGACCTGATGCTGCCGGGGCGGGACGGGATCGAGGTGTGCCGCCTGATCAGGGCGGAGTCCGGGGTTCCGATCGTGATGCTCACGGCCAAGAGCGACACCGTCGACGTGGTGGTGGGCCTGGAGTCCGGGGCCGACGACTACATCGTGAAGCCGTTCAAGCCGAAGGAACTGGTGGCCCGCATCCGCGCCAGGCTGCGCAGGTCCGAGGAGCCCGCACCCGAGCAGCTCGCCATCGGTGACCTCGTCATCGACGTGGCCGGGCACTCCGTGAAGCGGGACGGGCAGTCCATCGCGCTGACGCCGCTGGAGTTCGACCTGCTGGTGGCGCTCGCGCGCAAGCCGTGGCAGGTGTTCACGCGCGAGGTGCTCCTGGAGCAGGTCTGGGGCTACCGGCACGCGGCGGACACCCGGCTGGTCAACGTGCACGTGCAACGGCTGCGCTCCAAGGTCGAGAAGGACCCCGAGCGGCCGGAGATCGTCGTGACCGTCCGTGGTGTCGGGTACAAGGCGGGGCCGAGCTGACATGTCCGGTGACAGTGCCGCTTCGGCGCCCGGCCGGTCCGGGGCCCGCGCGGGGCGGCCTGTCGGCCCGGACCCGGCGGGCTCGCGCTGGCGCGGCCTCCTGGAGGGCGGGCTCCTGAACGGCGGAGTACAGGGCAGCCCCGTCCTGCGGCTGCTGCTGCGCTGGGTGCGCCGCCCGCTGCTGCCCGTGATGCGGCTGTGGCGCCGCAACATCCAGCTCAAGGTCGTCGTCACCACCCTGCTGATGTCGCTCGGCGTCGTCCTGCTGCTCGGCTTCGTCGTCATCGGGCAGGTGCGCAACGGACTGCTCGACGCCAAGGTCAAGGCATCGCAGAGCCAGGCCACCGGCGGCTTCGCCGCGGCCAAGCAGCGCGCCGAACAGGCGGGCGGCGGAACCAGTGAGAAACAGGTCCCGGTGGACGGCCAGTCCTCCCAGAACGTCATCCAGTGGATGAGCGACCTCGTCTCCTCGCTCTCCAGCGGCGGCCAGGGCGCCTTCGACGTGGTCACCCTGCCCCCCGGCGACGACAGCGGCGGCGGACGCGGACCGCGCGCCTCCGGCGGCGTCGACCACAAGAGCGTGCCCGCCGACCTGCGCGCACGCGTCAACAGCGGATCCGTCGCCGCGCAGAGCTACACCCGCATCGTCTACCTCGACGGCGACAAGCCCTCCCAGCCCGCCCTCGTCATCGGCAAACAGGTCGAGGACCCCAACGGCGACCCCTACGAGCTGTACTACCTCTTCCCGCTCACCCAGGAGGAGAAGTCGCTGAGCCTGGTCAAGGGCACCCTGGCGACCGCCGGACTGTTCGTCGTCGTCCTGCTCGGGGCGATCGCCTGGCTGGTGGTACGGCAGGTCGTCACGCCGGTGCGGATGGCCGCGGGCATCGCCGAACGGCTGTCCGCGGGGCGCCTCCAGGAACGCATGAAGGTCACCGGCGAGGACGACATCGCGCGCCTCGGTGAAGCGTTCAACAAGATGGCGCAGAACCTCCAGCTCAAGATCCAGCAACTGGAGGACCTGTCGCGGATGCAGCGCCGGTTCGTGTCGGACGTCTCGCACGAGCTGCGCACACCGCTGACGACCGTACGCATGGCCGCGGACGTCATCCACGAGGCCCGCGAGGACTTCGACCCCGTCACCGCGCGCTCCGCCGAACTGCTCGCCGACCAGCTCGACCGGTTCGAGTCCCTGCTGTCGGACCTGCTGGAGATCAGCCGCTTCGACGCGGGCGCGGCGGCACTGGAGGCCGAGCCGATAGACCTCAGGGAGGTCGTACGGCGGGTCGTCAGCGGCGCCGAACCGCTCGCCGAACGCAAGGGAACCCGGATACGGGTGCTCGGCGACCAGCAGCCCGTCGTCGCCGAGGCCGACGCCCGGCGCGTCGAACGCGTTCTGCGCAACCTCGTCGTCAACGCCGTCGAGCACGGCGAGGGCCGGGACGTCATCGTCAAGCTCGCCGCCGCGGGCGGCGCCGTCGCCGTCGCCGTACGCGACTACGGCGTCGGGCTCAAACCCGGCGAGGCGACCCGCGTCTTCAGCCGCTTCTGGCGGGCCGACCCGGCACGCGCGCGTACCACCGGCGGAACCGGCCTCGGCCTGTCCATCGCCCTGGAGGACGCACGGCTGCACGGCGGCTGGCTCCAGGCGTGGGGCGAGCCGGGCGGCGGCTCACAGTTCCGGCTCACCCTGCCGCGGACCGCGGACGAGCCGCTGCGCGGCTCACCCATACCGCTCGAACCCAAGGACTCCCGCGGCAACCGGGGAGCCCACCGAGGCCCGCACGACGGCGCCACGGCGCGCGACGGGCAGAAGACCGCGACCGTCCCCGCCCAGGCCACCGGCGGCGGACAGGCCCCGCCCCGCGACCCGATAGCCGCCGCGCGCCTCGCGGCCGTCAACGCGGCGGCCGACCCGACCGCGCTGCCCGGCAGCGGCGCGCGCGTGGTGGCCCGCCCAGGCGCCGCACAGCCCCCGCACGGGGCCGCACAGCCCCCGCCCGCCGGGACCGCTCAGGACCGCACGGCCGAGGCCGACACCGCAGCCGACACCGGGGCGGAGCAGCCCCGGGAACCAGGGGAGGCATTTCGTGGGCGCTGACCGCGGAGGAGAGACTGTTCGTGGGCACTGAGCGCGCGGGAGGCGCCCCCCGGGCACGAGCGCGAGCGCTGGCGTACGCCGCCTGTGGCGCCGTACTGCTGGCCGGGTGCGCCTCGATGCCGGACCACGGGGACCTGCGGGACGTGGAGTCCACCCCACGGCAGGACACCCAGGTGCGCGTCTTCGCGATGCCGCCCCGGGAGGACGCCGAGCCCTCCGAGATCATGCAGGGCTTCCTGGAGGCCCTGACCAGCGACGACCCGCAGTACGAGACGGCACGCCAGTACCTGACCGAGAACGCCGCCCGCAAGTGGCGGCCCGAACTCTCCACCACCGTCCTCGCCAACGGCCCCGACACCGCCACCGACCTCACCGGCGACACCGAGGACGACGACCACTACTCCTTCACCCTCACCGGCACCAAGATCGCCCTGGTGGACGCGGAGCAGTCGTACGCGCCCGCCGAGGGGCAGTACAGCCGACAGGTGCACCTCGTCCGGGACAAGAAGAGCGAACAGTGGCGCATCGACGGACTGCCGCAGGGCATCGTCATCGGTGAGTCGGACTTCCAGCGCAACTACATGTCCGTCGACAAGTACTACTTCGCCTCCAACACCGCCGACGCCGAGGCCGGGGCCGCCGCACAGCCCGCCGCCGTCGCCGACCCCGTGTACGTACGCCGCCGCGTGGACCCCATGACACAGGTCGTGCGCTCCCTGCTCCACGGGCCCACCAACTGGCTCGGACCCGTCGCAAGGTCGAGCTTCCCGCTTGGCACGGCACTGCGGAAGGGGGCCACCCTGACCCCCGACGAGCAGAACCGGCTGACCGTGCCGCTCAACGACAAGGCCGCGCGGGTCGGCACCGCCAAGTGCAACGAGATGGCCGCCCAGCTCCTCTTCACCCTGCAGAACCTCACCCCCGCGGTGGACGAGGTCGAACTCCGCGCGGGCGACCGGAAACTGTGCGAGCTGCGAGAGGACCGCGCGCCCGCCGTCGCGGCCGTCGGCTCGGCGCGGCACGCCGACTACCTGTACTTCCTCGACGGCAAGCACCGGCTCGTCCGCATCTCCGCCGACAGCGGCACCACCAGCACCGAGGTCGTACCGGGCGCGCTCGGCGAGGGAGCCACCCCACTGCGGTCGGCCGCGGTCGCCCGGGACGAACACACCGCCGCCGGGGTCGGACTCGACGGCAAGGCCCTCTACGTCGGCTCACTCGCCTCCGGCGGCTCCCTCGGAGACCCCGTGCTGGTCAGCGCGGGCAAGACCGAGACCGACCGGCTCACGGCGCCTAGCTGGGACGCGTACGGCAACCTGTGGGTCGCCGACCGCGATCCCGGCAACCCGCGGCTGCTGATGCTGCGCGACGGCAAGGGCGAGCCGCTCGAAGTGCGCACTCCCGGCCTCGACGGCCGCATCAAGTCCCTGCGGGTGGCCGCCGACGGGGTGCGGATCGCCCTCGTCGTCGAGAAGGACGACGAACAGTCACTCCTCGTCGGACGGATCGAGTGGGAGCGGGTCGGGGAGCAGTCCGCGGTGCGGATCCGGGAACTGCGCTCGGCGACCCCCGAACTGGCCGAGGTCACCGCCATGTCGTGGGCCGGGGACAGCCGCCTCGTGGTCGTCGGCCGCGAGGAGGACGGCGTGCAGCAGATGCGCTACGTCCAGATCGACGGCTCCGTCCCGGAGGGGCCCGCCCCTGACGCGCTGACCGGCGTGCAGGAGATCGCCGCGTCCGAGGACGGGCGGCTGCCGCTGGTGGCGTTCTCGTCGGAGGACGGGATCGTGCGGATGGAGTCCGGGACGCAGTGGCAGAAGGTGGTCAAGGAAGGGGCGGCGCCGGTTTATCCCGGGTGACGTTCTCGGGGTTCGTCTTTTCGTTCCGGGCCTGGTCTCTTCCTTCGGCTCTGGTCGCTTGGCTTGCCCGGCCGCGGGGCCGTTCGTGGTTTTCCGCAGGCATTACACGGGTGTTCTTACTGGTCATCGAGTTATCCACAGAGGTTTTCCACAGGGGTGGCCGGGCGGGACGGATGTTGGCAGAGTGGTCGCCATGCGGGGGTGGTGGCAGGACCTCACCGAACTTGTGCTGCCGGACGACTGCGGAGGCTGTGGACGGCCACGCACGGTGCTCTGCCCGGAGTGCCGTGCGGCCCTGAGCGGTGCCGAGCCGCGCCGGGTGCGGCCGGAGCCGGAGCCACGCGGGTTGCCGGTGGTGTACGCGGCGGCGGGGTACTCGGACGAGGTGCGTGCGGTGTTGCTGGCTCACAAGGAGCGGGGCGCGCTGACACTCGCCCGGCCGCTCGGAGCGGCCCTGGCGGGCGCTGTGCGGGCGGGGCTGGCGGATGCGTGGGGCGGCGAGAAGGGAGCGACACGGGGGCGGCGAGGACAGTGGGGGCGACCGGGTGAGCCGGGTGGTGTGGCTTACGGCGGTGAGGGCGCCGTTGGCGGTGAGGTGCTGCTCGTGCCCGTGCCGTCGGCGCGGGCGGCCGTTCGGGCGCGGGGGCATGACCCCGTACGGCGGGTCGCGCTGGCCGCGGCGGGGGAGCTGCGGCGGACCGGGACACCGGCGCGGGTGCTGGCGGCGCTGCGGCAGCGGCGGGCCGTGGCCGACCAGGCCGGGCTGGACTCGCGGCAGCGGCTGGACAACCTCGCCGGGGCGCTGACCGTGGTGCCGGGCGGGGAGCGGCTGCTGCGGGGGAGGGCGGTCGTGCTGGTGGACGACCTGATGACGACCGGGGCGTCGCTGGCGGAGGGGGCTCGGGCTGTGCGGGTGGGGTGGGGAGCGGGGGTGGGTGGGGAGGGGGAGGGAGGGGGACCCCCCAAGGAAGAAGGCGCGCGAGTGAATCCGGTCGTGTACGCACCCGCCTCCCGGGAAAGGACTGAGGCACGGATCGCACGGATCGCGCGGATCGCGCGGGCCGCACGGACCACGACTGAAGCACGGCTCGCGCAAGCGGCGGAAGGGAGTGCCGGAGCGGCTGAGGGAAGCGCGGACCGGTCGCCTGCCGGGGCGCGCACGGCGGGGTCGGACGGCCTGGCCCATGTGGTGTGCGCCGCGGTGGTCGCGGCGACGCCCGCCGCTTTCCCATAAACCGGAACTGACCGCGGACCTGCGTCGTTGCAGGCAATAAGAGGGTCAATTCACCGGAACGGAGGTACGTGGCAGTAGAGGGTGACGACATCCGGCCGAGCGAGATATGTTCGGTTGTGAGGGAAAGGCCCAGGCCACACCTCACATATCCGAATGCCGTGCCGCGGGTTTCCGTAATCACCCGGGCCGGTGGGGTGGAGATCTCGCCCGTGGGGGAGGAGGAGGTGGACGTCACCAAGTCCGAGGTCCCGGGGCCCACCGGGACCTGGTGCACAAGGGAGATGCTCCGCCACTGGAGCGGAGCGATCCGGGAACGGAGTTCTGCGTGGACATCGTCGTCAAGGGCCGCAAGACCGAGGTGCCCGAGCGGTTCCGCAAGCACGTGGCCGAGAAGCTGAAGCTGGACAAGATCCAGAAGCTCGATGGCAAGGTGATCAGCCTCGACGTCGAGGTGTCCAAGGAGCCCAACCCCCGACAGGCGGACCGTTCCGACCGAGTGGAGATCACGCTCCGCTCCCGTGGACCGGTCATCCGGGCGGAGGCATCGGCCAGCGATCCGTACGCGGCGCTCGACCTGGCGGCGGACAAACTGGAGGCCCGGCTGCGCAAGCAGCACGACAAGCGGTACACGCGTCGAGGCGCGGGTCGGCTGACGGCAGCCGAGGTCGCGGACCACGTCCCGGGCGTGGCCACGCTGAACGGCAACGGCGCCGCCGTCCCCGAGGAGGAGCCGGACGCGGTGCCGACCAAGAAGATCGGCTCGCTGGAGATCAAGGGCGAAGGCCCCCTCGTCGTCCGCGAGAAGACCCACGTCGCCGCCCCCATGACCCTGGACCAGGCTCTCTACGAGATGGAGCTGGTGGGGCACGACTTCTATCTGTTCGTCGACTCCGAGACCAAGGAACCCAGTGTCGTCTACCGGCGGCACGCATACGACTACGGCGTCATCCACCTCAACACCGACCCGATGGTGGCCCAGGGCCAGCCGCCGTCCACGGGCGGTGCGCTCGGCGGCTGACCTCGCCGGGTGACGGCTGATCCGGTGCCCCTGGAGTGCGTGTGCGACCCCAGGGGCACCGGTGTGCGACGAGTTCGCGCACCGCTGGCACCGAGGTGTCGTCCGGGCATGAAATCATGGCGGCAACGGCCCAACGGGTGGGCCGTTGCCTTGGGTTGGCGATGGCACAGGACCAGGCCGCAGCCTTCAGGGGGAGGAACGATGGCGGACACCTTCGGACCGATGCATGACGGGGACGCCGACGACGGCGCCGCGGGCATGGGCCCGGAAGCGGGCTCTTCTCGCACGGAGCCCATCCGTGTCCTGGTCGTGGACGACCACGCCCTCTTCCGTCGTGGCCTGGAGATCGTGCTCGCGGCCGAGGAGGACATCCAGGTCGTCGGCGAGGCGGGCGACGGGGCCGAGGCCGTGGAGAAGGCGGCGGACCTGCTTCCCGACATCGTCCTGATGGACGTACGAATGCCCAAGCGGGGCGGGATCGAGGCGTGCACCTCCATCAAGGAGGTGGCGCCCAGCGCGAAGATCATCATGCTGACGATCAGCGATGAGGAAGCCGACCTCTACGACGCGATCAAGGCGGGCGCGACCGGTTATCTGCTCAAGGAGATCTCGACGGACGAGGTGGCCACGGCCATCCGCGCGGTGGCCGATGGGCAGTCGCAGATCAGCCCGTCGATGGCGTCGAAACTGCTCACCGAGTTCAAGTCGATGATCCAGCGCACCGACGAGCGCAGGCTCGTGCCGGCGCCGCGGCTCACCGATCGTGAGCTGGAGGTGCTGAAGCTCGTCGCCACGGGGATGAACAACCGGGATATCGCCAAGGAGTTGTTCATTTCCGAGAACACCGTGAAGAACCATGTGCGCAACATCCTGGAGAAGCTGCAGTTGCACTCCAGGATGGAGGCCGTGGTGTACGCGATGCGGGAGAAGATCCTCGAGATCCGGTGATGTCAGGTGAGTGCCTGGGACAGCTCCCTGATGAGGGGTTCGCGTAGTTCCGGGGCGCTGACCCGCTCGACGCGTACGTCCGTGCAGTCCACCCAGGTCGCCGCCTCGACCAGGGCCTGGGCGACCGCCGGGGCGGCCTTCACACCGTCCAGGCTGACCTGCTTGGCCACCAGGGTGCGGCCCTCGCGGGCCGGGTCCACGCGGCCCACGAGCTGGCCGCCCGACAGGACGGGCATCGCGAAGTAGCCGTGCACCCGCTTCGGCTTGGGGACGTACGCCTCAAGGCGGTGGGTGAAGCCGAAGATCCGCTCGGTGCGGGCGCGTTCCCAGATCAGGGAGTCGAAAGGGGACAGCAGCGTCGTACGGTGCCGTCCGCGCGGGGGTGTCGCCAGGGCCGCCGGGTCCGCCCAGGCGGGCTTGCCCCAGCCCTCGACGGTGACGGGGACCAGGCCGGAGTCCGCGATCACCGCGTCGACCTGTTCCGCCTTCAGGCGGTGGTAGTCGGCGATGTCCGCGCGGGTGCCGACGCCCAGCGCCTCGCCCGCGAGGCGGACGAGGCGGCGGAGGCACTCGGCGTCGTCCAGGTCGTCGTGGAGGAGGTGCGCCGGGATGGCGCGCTCCGCGAGGTCGTAGACGCGCTTCCAGCCGCGGCGCTCGACGCAGACCACCTCGCCGTACATCAGGGCGCGTTCCACGGCGACCTTCGAGCCGGACCAGTCCCACCACTCGCTGGTGCGCTTGGCGCCGCCGAGTTCGGTCGCGGTGAGGGGGCCTTCGGCGCGGAGCTGCTTGATGACCTGGTCGTAGGCGCCGTCGGGGAGTTCGTGGTGCCAGTGGGGGCGGTCGCGGTAGGCGCGGCGGCGGAAGGCGAAGTGGGGCCACTCCTCGATGGGGAGGATGCAGGCGGCGTGCGACCAGTACTCGAAGGCGTGGGTGTCCTTCCAGTAGGCGTGCTCGACGGTTTGGCGGCCTATGGCGCCGAGGCGGGCGTAGGGGACGAGTTCGTGGGAGCGGGCGAGGACGGAGATCGTGTCCAACTGGACCGCGCCCAGGTGGCGCAGGACGCCGCGGGCGCCTGCGCGGCGGTTGGGGGCGCCGAGGAAGCCCTGGGCGCGTAGGGCGATGCGGCGGGCGTCCGATGCGGTGAGGGTGGTGGCGGGGCGCGGGGTGGTCATGGTCGGCACGATAGACGGCGGCACTGACAGTGGGGGGTGGGTTTGTGTGCGGGGGCGGCGGCGCGGCTGCCCGCAGCCGGGTGCGGGGGCTACGTGGTGGGGGCTGGGAGGTACGGGGACGTTGAGGGGAGGTTCAGGTCCGAGGGGAGGAGGGAGGCCAGCCAGGAGTCTCGGCGGGTGCCCCTGCTGTTGAGGGCCGAGCGGAGGGTGCCCTCCAGGGTGAATCCGGCGTTCCGGGCGACCGCGCGGGAGGCGTGGTTGCCGACCTCGGCGCGCCATTCCATGCGGTCGACGGCGAGGTGGGTGAAGGCCCAGCGGGCGGCGGCGACGGTGGCCTCGGTGGTGTAGCCGTGGCCGCGGTGTTCCTTGGTGGCCCAGAAGCCGATCTCGGCGACGCCGAGGGAGCGCATGGTGACGCCGATCATGCCCGTCAGGGGGCCGTGCGGGAGGAAGACGCCGAAGGTGAACATGGTGTCGTTGGCCCAGCCCTCGGGGACGAGTTGGCGGGTGAAGCTCTCGGCGTGCTCGTGGAGGTAGGGCGAGGGGACGGTCGTCCAGCGCTGGATGTCGGGGTCCTGGGCGGCGGCGTACACGGCGTCGGTGTCGTCGGAGTCCACCGTGCGGAGGATGAGGCGTGGGGTGGTGAGCCTGACGGGGTCCATCGGCTGATTCTGGCGGGGCGTGGGGTGGGGACGCCATGTGTGTGGCGGTGTGTGAGCGGGTGGTCGCCGTCGGTGAATTCGTTCGGGTGGTGCGGCACTATCCGGGTGGCCCGGACGTTGTCCCCTGTGAAACAGCGCATTGTCGTCGTCACGGCAGACCTCCCGGCGTGGCCGGGTCCTCGCATACGATGGCCGTTGCTCAGTAAGTCAAAACGGAAACCGACCGTGCCAGGCCCGACCGGCAAGGAGACCAACCCCCGTGTCCGTCCTCTCGAAGATCATGCGTGCAGGCGAAGGCAAGATCCTGCGCAAGCTGCACCGCATCGCGGACCAGGTCAACTCCATCGAAGAGGACTTCGTCGACCTCTCCGACGCTGAGCTGCGGGCCCTCACTGACGAGTACAAGCAGCGCTACGCCGACGGTGAGAGCCTCGACGACCTGCTGCCCGAGGCGTTCGCCACCGTGCGTGAGGCGGCGAAGCGCGTCCTGGGCCAGCGGCACTACGACGTGCAGCTCATGGGTGGCGCGGCCCTGCACCTGGGTTATGTGGCGGAGATGAAGACCGGTGAGGGCAAGACCCTGGTCGGCACCCTGCCCGCGTATCTGAACGCCCTGTCCGGTGACGGCGTCCACATCATCACGGTCAACGACTACCTGGCCGAGCGTGACTCCGAGATGATGGGCCGGGTCCACAAGTTCCTGGGCCTCGAGGTCGGCTGCATCCTCGCCAACATGACGCCCGCGCAGCGCCGTGAGCAGTACGCGTGTGACATCACCTACGGCACGAACAACGAGTTCGGCTTCGACTACCTGCGCGACAACATGGCCTGGTCGAAGGACGAACTCGTCCAGCGCGGCCACAACTTCGCCATCGTCGACGAGGTCGACTCCATCCTCATCGACGAGGCCCGTACGCCGCTGATCATCTCGGGCCCCGCCGACCAGGCCACGAAGTGGTACGGCGACTTCGCGAAGCTGGTCAAGCGCCTCAAGCGCGGTGAGGCCGGGCAGCCGCTGAAGGGCATCGAGGAGACCGGCGACTACGACGTCGACGAGAAGAAGCGCACGGTCGCCATCCACGAGTCCGGTGTCAGCAAGGTCGAGGACTGGCTGGGTATCGACAACCTCTACGAGTCGGTGAACACGCCGCTCGTGGGTTACCTGAACAACGCCATCAAGGCGAAGGAACTGTTCAAGAAGGACAAGGACTACGTCGTCATCGACGACGAGGTCATGATCGTCGACGAGCACACCGGTCGTATCCTCGCGGGCCGCCGCTACAACGAGGGGATGCACCAGGCGATCGAGGCGAAGGAAGCGGTGCCGATCAAGGACGAGAACCAGACGCTCGCCACGATCACCCTCCAGAACTTCTTCCGCCTCTACAAGAAGCTGTCCGGCATGACCGGTACGGCGATGACCGAGGCCGCCGAGTTCCAGCAGATCTACAAGCTCGGCGTGGTGCCCATCCCGACCAACCGGCCGATGATCCGCAAGGACCAGTCGGACCTGATCTACCGCACCGAGGTCGCCAAGTTCGACGCGGTCGTCGACGACATCGCCGAGAAGCACGAGAAGGGCCAGCCGATCCTCGTCGGCACCACCTCGGTGGAGAAGTCGGAGTACCTCTCGCAGCAGCTCAGCAAGCGCGGTGTCCAGCACGAGGTGCTCAACGCCAAGCAGCACGACCGGGAGGCGACGATCGTCGCCCAGGCCGGGCGCAAGGGCGCCGTCACGGTCGCCACGAACATGGCCGGTCGTGGTACGGACATCAAGCTGGGCGGCAACCCGGAGGACCTCGCCGAGGCGGAGCTGCGGCAGCGCGGCCTCGACCCGGAGGAGCACATCGAGGAGTGGGCCGCGGCGCTGCCCGCCGCCCTGGAGCGCGCCGAGCAGGCGGTCAAGGCCGAGAAGGAGGAGGTCGAGGAACTCGGCGGCCTCTACGTCCTCGGCACCGAGCGGCACGAGTCGCGTCGTATCGACAACCAGCTCCGCGGTCGTTCCGGCCGTCAGGGCGACCCGGGTGAGTCCCGGTTCTACCTGTCCCTGGGCGATGACCTGATGCGGCTGTTCAAGGCGCAGATGGTCGAGCGCGTGATGTCGATGGCGAACGTCCCCGACGACGTGCCGATCGAGAACAAGATGGTCACCCGCGCGATCGCGTCCGCGCAGTCGCAGGTCGAGCAGCAGAACTTCGAGACCCGTAAGAACGTCCTGAAGTACGACGAGGTCCTCAACCGCCAGCGTGAGGTCATCTACGGCGAGCGGCGCCGGGTCCTGGAGGGTGAGGACCTGCACGAGCAGGTGCAGCACTTCATGGACGACACGATCGACGCCTATGTCGCCGCGGAGACCGCCGAGGGGTTCGCGGAGGAGTGGGACCTGGACCGGCTGTGGGGCGCGTTCAAGCAGCTCTACCCGGTGAAGATCACCATCGAGGAGCTGGAGGAGGCGGCCGGGGACCGCGCCGGTCTCACCGCCGAGTACATCGCCGAGTCCATCAAGGACGACATCCACGAGCAGTACGAGGCGCGTGAGGCGCAGCTCGGCTCCGAGATCATGCGTGAGCTGGAGCGCCGGGTCGTGCTGTCGGTGCTGGACCGCAAGTGGCGTGAGCACCTCTACGAGATGGACTACCTCCAGGAGGGCATCGGCCTGCGCGCGATGGCGCAGAAGGACCCGCTGGTCGAGTACCAGCGCGAGGGCTTCGACATGTTCACCGCGATGATGGAGGGCATCAAGGAGGAGTCCGTCGGCTATCTGTTCAACCTGGAGGTCCAGGTCGAGCAGCAGGTCGAGGAGGTCCCGGTCGAGGATGCCGCGCCGTCGCTGGAGAAGCAGGACGCGGTGCCCGCGCAGTCGGGTGGGCGTCCGGAGATCCGCGCCAAGGGCCTGGAGGCCCCGCAGCGGCGGGAGCGGCTGCACTTCTCCGCGCCGACCGTGGACGGTGAGGGCGGGGTCGTCGAGGGTGACCTGCCCAGTGACGAGGAGCCGGAGCCGGTCCGTTCGTCCGCCGACGGTCTGACGCGGGCCGAGCGGCGCAAGCAGTCCCGTGGTGGGCGGCGTCGTAAGAAGTGAACGTGACGCGCGACGGCGCGGTGCGCTCCGCGCGGGGCGCTGAGCGCGGGAGCGCTGAAGCTGGCCGGTGGGGCCGGGCATCCTGAGGGTGCCCGGCCCCACCGGCTTTTTGGGCGCAAGGGGTCTGGGGGTCAGCCGTCGTGGCCGCGGTGGGGTGGGCGGGGGCCGTCGAGTTCCACGGCGGTGCAGCGCCAGCGCAGGTCGTCGCCCAGTTCCAGCCGGAAGGCCATGGCGCGCAGGCGGTCGCCGGTGAGGACGCGGGCGAAGGCTTCCAGGGCGCCGGGGCGGGGTTCGAAGTAGCCGATGTCCCGGATGACCGGGTGGGCGGTGCGGGCGCCCGTGAGGGGGCGCAGGGGGCCGTGCTCCGCGAGGTGGGTCAGTTCGTCGTAGGCGCGGCCCGCGGTCTGGCCGAGCATCCAGTGGACGGGGCGCCTGCCGCTGAGGACGGCGAGGAGACGGTCCGCGAAGACGTCGGTGGGGCGGGGACGTGGGGTGCTGGGGCGCGGGGCGGTGGTGCGGGACGTGGGGTGGCGCGGGGTCGTGGGTGGGCGGCCGTCGGTGGGGCCGGTGCGGGAGGGGCCGGTGGGGCGGCGGGAGTCCCGGCGGCTGGGTGGGCGGCTGGTCGTGGTGGTGGGTGTGGTGGTCCTCGTCGTCGGTGCGGTGGTCCTCGTGGTGGGTGCGGTGGTCCTCGTGGTGAGTTTGTACATGGGTCCCCGTTTCGACGGCCCGGTGGATACCGGGCGGTAACTTGCTGTGGGTGATCTTGTACGGGGAGAAGGGGGGTGGCGGCAAGGAAGCGGTGCGGGGGTACGGGCGGTGCTCGGTTTCATCCGTCTGGGTGGTCGCGTGGCGGAAGTACGAGGTGGTGGGGGTGCCGGGGGTGAATTCCCGTGGCCGGAATGGACGCCTCCGAGGCCGGGGACGGGAACCCGAAAGGGGACATCCGCACGTATCCTGAAGGCTCTTCGCCCCGACCACGAAAGCGGCCAGACATGCGCGTCTACGTCCCCCTGACCCTCCCCGGGCTCGCCGAGGCGTCCAAGACGGGTGAGCTGGGGGCCGGGCCGTTCACCGCCTACGCCGTTACGCCCGCGTTGCGTGAGTGGTACCTCTCGGACGACATCGAGGAGCTGGAGTACGCGGCACTGAGCCGGGCCGCGCTGGCCTCGCTGCGGCTGCTCGCGGCGGACCCGGGGGCGCCGCGGCGGCGGGTCGTCGTCGCCGTGGACGTGGCGGACGGGGCCGCGGCGGCCGATCCCGGCCGGGGGCTCGATCCGGAGGCGCTCGGCGAGGTGCGGGTCGCGGGCGCCGTGCCGCTGGCCAAGGCGGCGGCGGTGCACGTCGACGCGGACGACGCGGAGGCGGACGTGGCCGCGGCGGCGGACGCCCTGGAGGCCGCGGACCGCGGGGACGACGACGCCCAGTTCACCGTGGACGGGGCCGAGGACCACGAGCTGCTCTGGTACGCCACGCAGGAGATCGCGAACCTGGTCGGGCCCGGGGAGTGAGCCGCTGAGCTGCCCGTTCCGGTGGGCGGTTCTTGATTGTCAGTGGTGGCGGGTACTTTCTCCGTCATGGGGATGCAGAACGCCGCGCACATTGTGTGGGACTGGAACGGCACGCTGTTCCACGACAATGACGCGATCATCGGGGCGACGAACGCGGCCTTCGCCGAGCTGGGGCTGGCACCGATCACCATGGAGCAGTACCGGGCGCTGTACTGCGTGCCGGTGCCGAAGTTCTACGAGCGGCTGATGGGGCGGCTGCCGACCGATGCCGAGTGGGAGGTCATGGACGCGACCTTCCACCGCTACTACGCCGCGGAGCGGGCGCGGTGCGGGCTCACCGAGGGTGTGGTGGAGCTGCTGGCGGAGTGGCGGTCGGCGGGGCGCAGCCAGTCGCTGCTGAGCATGTACGGGCATGAGGAACTGGTGCCGCTGGTGCGGGGGTTCGGGATCGAGACCCACTTCATACGGGTGGACGGGCGGACGGGGCCGTCCGGGGGGAGCAAGGCCGAGCACATGGTGCGGCACCTTGAGGCGCTGGCCGGGGTGGTGTCGCCGGGGCGGACCGTGGTGATCGGGGACGCCGCGGACGACGCGGTGGCGGCGTCGCACGTGGGGGCGCGGGCGGTGCTGTACACCGGGGGGTCGCACAGTCGGGCCAGTCTGGAGGCGGTGGGGGTGCCGGTGGTGGACACGTTGGAGGAGGCCGTGGTGGAGGCGGCGCGGTTGGCGGCGTGAGGGTGTCCGGGCGGGGGTGCCACGTGGCGCCCCTGACTCGGAGGGTCGTGGGGCGCCGAGAGGCTCTCAGGTCACCGGTGCCTTCGCCCTGAGGATCGTGAGGAACTCCCGCATCCAGGTCGGGTGGTCCGGCCAGGCGCGGGCCGAGACCAAGGTGCCGTCCACGACCGTCTCGGAGTCCTGGAAGGTGGCGCCCGCGGACTGCATGTCGAGTTCCAGGGCCGGGTACGCGGTGACGCGGCGGCCTCGGAGGGTGTCGATCGCGGCGGTGAGGAGGGGGCCGTGGCAGATCTGGGCGACGGGCTTGTCCGCGTCGAAGAACGACTTGAGGATCTTGCGGAGTTCGGGGTCGTTGCGGAGGTACTCGGGGGCTCGGCCGCCGGGGATCACCACGGCGGCGTACTCGCCGGGGTCGACCTCGGCGAAGGACAGGTCGGCGGGCCAGGTGTAGCCGGGCTTCTCGGTGTAGGTGTCGAAGCCGGGTTCGAAGTCGTGGACGACGAACTGGAGCTTCTTGCGGGTGGGGGCGGCGATGTGGACCTCGTAGCCCTCTTCTCGTAGGCGTTGGTAGGGGTAGAGGACCTCCAGGGATTCCGCTGCGTCGCCGGTGAGGATGAGGATCTTGGCGGTCATGGCGCCTCCGGGTGCCGGTGCGTGGGTGCCTCGGTCCGGGGTGGTGCTTCTGGCAACGTGCCTCGGGGGCGGGGGGTTGCCAAGGGGACGCGCCGGGGTGGGTCGCGCTCGCCCGAAGGCACTCAATGGCTGGTTTCGCTCTGTGCAGAACGTCAAAGTTCCGGGGCTGGTTTTGTACACATACGGCTCATGACGAGGGGGAGGTAGGGAGCGATAGCCTTGGTGGCGTGATCAGCGCGATAGTTCGCGGGGGCGATGACGCCTCTGCCCCGCGCCCGGAGTGCACGGATGGTGTCCGTGACCGGGCGGCGGTCGCTGGTCTTCGCGGGCGGGCTGGGGCGCGGGTGACGTCGTATACGAAGCCGTGTACGAGGACGTCGCCGGTGGCGCGGTGGCCGAGGATGGCCGATTTTCCCCCGCTCTTCTCCCCTTGCGGCATAGCGTCGGTACGGACCGGAGACCCCGCGTCACGGCGTCGCGTCGTCGGAAGGGCAGAGACCGTACTTCCTTCTACGTCACGCAACGGCGCGCGACAGGAGCCAGAGGACAATGCAGACCAAGCTGGACGAAGCCAAGGCCGAGCTGCTCGATCGGGCCGCCCGGGTAGCTGAGAACAGCCCGGTCGGGGGGTACCTACCGACTGGGACGACGGAGGGCGGCGATCCGGACCCGGATGCCGTACTCGCGTTCCTCCAGCGCTACTACCTGCACACCGCACCCGAGGACCTCACCGACCGCGACCCGGTCGACGTCTTCGGTGCCGCCTACTCCCACTACCGACTGGCCGAGAACCGCCCCCAGGGCACGGCCAGCGTGCGCGTGCACACCCCGACCGTGGAGGAGAACGGCTGGACGTGCAGCCACTCCGTCGTCGAGGTGGTCACGGACGACATGCCCTTCCTCGTCGACTCGGTCACCAACGAGCTGACCCGGCAGGGCCGCGGCATCCACGTCGTCATCCACCCGCAGGTCGTCGTCCGGCGCGATGTCACCGGGCGGCTGATCGAACTCCTCACCACCGCACCCCACGAGACCGAGCTGCCGCACGACGCGCACATCGAGTCGTGGATCCACGTCGAGATCGACCGCGAGACCGACCGCGCCGACCTGAAGCAGATCACCGCCGACCTGCTGCGCGTCCTGTCGGACGTGCGGGAGGCCGTCGAGGACTGGGGCAAGATGCGGGACGCCGCCGTGCGCCTCGCGGACGGGCTGCCGCAGGAGCCCGCGCCCGCCGACCTCGGGGAGCCCGAGGTGGCGGAGGCCCGGGAGCTGCTGCGCTGGCTCGCCGACGACCACTTCACGTTCCTCGGCTACCGCGAGTACCAGCTCCGCGAGGACGACTCGCTGGCCGCCGTCGCCGGGACCGGGCTCGGCATCCTGCGCTCCGACCCGCACCACGCCGGTGACGACAGCCACCCCGTCAGCCACTCCTTCGAACGGCTGCCCGCCGACGCCCGCGCCAAGGCGCGCGAGCACAAGCTGCTGGTGCTGACCAAGGCCAACAGCCGCGCCACCGTGCACCGGCCGTCGTACCTGGACTACGTCGGTGTGAAGAAGTTCGACGAGCAGGGCAACGTCGTCGGCGAGCGGCGCTTCCTCGGGCTGTTCTCGTCCGCCGCGTACACCGAGTCGGTGCGCCGGGTGCCCGTGATCCGGCGGAAGGTGGAGCAGGTGCTCAGCCGCGCCGGGTTCTCGCCGCACAGTCACGACGGGCGCGACCTGCTGCAGATCCTGGAGACCTACCCGCGCGACGAGCTGTTCCAGACGCCCGTCGACGAGCTGCAGTCGATCGTCACGTCCGTGCTGTACCTCCAGGAGCGGCGCAGGCTGCGGCTGTACCTGCGGCAGGACGAGTACGGGCGCTACTACTCCGCCCTCGTCTACCTCCCGCGCGACCGCTACACCACCGGCGTGCGCCTGCGGATCATCGACATCCTGAAGGAGGAGCTCGACGGCACCAGCGTCGACTTCACCGCCTGGAACACCGAATCGATTCTCTCCCGGCTGCACTTCGTGGTGCGGGTGCCGCAGGGCACCGAGCTGCCCGAGCTGTCCGACGCCGACAAGGAGCGCATCGAGGCCCGCCTCGTCGAGGCCGCCCGCTCCTGGGCGGACGGGTTCGCGGAGGCGCTGAACGCCGAGTTCGGCGAGGAGCGCGCGGCGGAGCTGCTGCGCCGGTACGCGGGCGCGTTCGCGGAGGGCTACAAGGCCGACCACAGCCCGCGCTCCGCCGTGGCCGACCTCGGCCAGCTCGAACAGCTCGGGGACGGCAAGGACTTCGCGCTCAGCCTGTACGAGCCCGTGGGCGCCGCCCCCGAGGAGCGCCGCTTCAAGATCTACCGCAAGGGCGAGGCCATCTCCCTCTCCGCGGTCCTGCCCGTCCTCAACCGGCTCGGCGTCGAGGTCGTCGACGAGCGGCCGTACGAACTGCGCTGCGCCGACCGCAGCAACGCCTGGATCTACGACTTCGGGCTGCGCCTGCCGAAGACGAAGAGCGGCGCCGTCACCGACTACCTCGCGGACGACGCCCGCGAGCGGTTCCAGGACGCCTTCGCCGCCACCTGGACCGGCAAGGCGGAGAACGACGGCTTCAACGCCCTCGTCCTGAGCGCCGGGCTGACCTGGCGGCAGGCGATGGTGCTGCGGGCGTACGCGAAGTACCTGCGGCAGGCCAACTCGACGTTCAGCCAGGACTACATGGAGGACACCCTCCGCAACAACGTCCACACCACCCGGCTGCTCGTCTCCCTGTTCGAGGCGCGGATGTCGCCGGACCGGCAGCGCGCCGGGCACGAGATCGTCGACGCGCTGCTTGAGGAACTCGACGCCGCCCTTGACCAGGTCGCCTCCCTCGACGAGGACCGCATCCTGCGCTCGTTCCTCACCGTCATCAAGGCGACCCTGCGCACCAACTTCTTCCAGGAGGCCAGCGGCGGCAGGCCGCACGACTACGTCTCCATGAAGTTCGACCCGCAGGCCATCCCCGACCTGCCCGCGCCGCGACCGGCGTTCGAGATCTGGGTGTACTCGCCGCGCGTCGAGGGCGTGCACCTGCGCTTCGGCAAGGTCGCGCGCGGTGGGCTGCGCTGGTCGGACCGCCGGGAGGACTTCCGTACCGAGATCCTCGGCCTGGTCAAGGCGCAGATGGTGAAGAACACCGTCATCGTGCCGGTCGGCGCCAAGGGCGGCTTCGTCGCCAAGCACCTGCCGGACCCGGCCGTCGACCGGGACGCCTGGCTCGCGGAGGGCGTGGCGGCGTACAAGACGTTCATCTCTGCGCTGCTCGACATCACCGACAACATGGTCGCGGGCCAGGTCGTGCCGCCCGCGGACGTCGTCCGGCACGACGAGGACGACACCTACCTCGTCGTCGCCGCCGACAAGGGCACGGCGACGTTCTCGGACATCGCCAACGAGGTCGCGCAGGCGTACAACTTCTGGCTCGGGGACGCCTTCGCCTCCGGTGGCTCGGCGGGCTACGACCACAAGGGCATGGGCATCACCGCGCGCGGCGCCTGGGAGTCCGTCAAGCGGCACTTCCGCGAGCTGGACCTGGACACGCAGAGCGAGGACTTCACGGTCGTCGGCATCGGTGACATGTCCGGTGACGTGTTCGGCAACGGGATGCTGCTCAGCGAGCACATCCGGCTGGTCGCCGCCTTCGACCACCGGCACATCTTCATCGACCCCAACCCGGACGCGGCCACCTCCTACGCCGAGCGGCGCCGCCTGTTCGACCTGCCGCGCAGCTCCTGGGCCGACTACGACACCAGCCTGATCTCCGCGGGCGGCGGCGTCTTCCCACGCTCCGCCAAGGCCATCCCGGTCAACGCGCACATCCGCGAAGCCCTCGGCATCGAGCACGGCGTCACCAAGCTGACCCCGGCCGACCTGATGCGGGCGATCCTCACGGCGCCGGTGGACCTGCTGTGGAACGGCGGCATCGGTACGTACGTCAAGGCGTCCAGCGAGTCCCACGCCGACGTCGGGGACAAGGCCAACGACGCCATCCGCGTCGACGGCTGCGACCTGCGCGTCAAGGTCGTCGGGGAGGGCGGCAACCTCGGGCTGACCCAGCTCGGCCGGATCGAGTTCGCGCAGGCGGGCGGCAAGGTCAACACCGACGCCATCGACAACAGCGCGGGCGTGGACACCTCCGACCACGAGGTGAACATCAAGATCCTGCTCAACGGCCTGGTCACCGACGGCGACATGACCGTCAAGCAGCGCAACAAGCTGCTCGCGGAGATGACCGACGAGGTCGGACGGCTCGTCCTGCGCAACAACTACGCGCAGAACACCGCCATCGCCAACGCCCTCGCCCAGTCCAAGGACATGCTCCACGCCCAGCAGCGCTTCCTGCGCCACCTGGTGCGCGAGGGCCACCTCGACCGGGCGCTTGAGTTCCTGCCGACCGACCGCCAGATCCGCGAACGCCTCGGCACCGGACAGGGCCTGACCGGCCCGGAGACGGCCGTCCTGCTGGCGTACACGAAGATCACGGTCGCGGAGGAGCTGCTGCACACCTCACTCCCCGACGACCCCTACCTGCGCGGGCTGCTGCACACCTACTTCCCGAGCGCGCTGCGCGAACGGTTCGGCGACCGCATCGACAGCCACCCGCTGCGCCGCGAGATCACCACAACCGTGCTGGTCAACGACACGGTCAACACCGGTGGTACGACGTATCTGCACCGGCTGCGCGAGGAGACCGGCGCCTCGCTGGAGGAGATCGTGCGGGCGCAGACCGCGGCCCGGGTGATCTTCCGCGCCGCGGCGGTGTGGGACGGCGTGGAGGCCCTGGACACCAAGGTCGACGCCGCCGTGCAGACCCGCATCCGGCTGCACTCGCGCCGACTGGTGGAGCGCGGCACGCGCTGGCTGCTCAACAACCGGCCGCAGCCGATCCAGCTCGCCGAGACGGTGGACTTCTTCGCGGAGCGGGTCGCCCAGGTCTGGTCCGCGCTGCCCAAGCTGATGCGCGGCGCCGACCTGGAGTGGTGGCAGAAGATCTACGACGAGCTGACCGGCGCCGGTGTCCCCGACGAACTCGCCACCCGCGTCGCCGGGTTCTCCTCCGCCTTCCCGGCGCTCGACATCGTCTCGGTGGCCGACCGCATGGGCAAGGACCCGATGGACGTCGCCGAGGTCTACTACGACCTCGCGAACCGGCTCGGCATCACCCAGCTCATGGACCGCATCATCGAGCTGCCCCGCGCCGACCGCTGGCAGTCCATGGCCCGCGCCGCCATCCGCGAGGACCTGTACGCCGCCCACGCCGCCCTCACCGCGGACGTGCTGGCGGCGGGCAACGGCACCTCGACGCCGGAGCAGCGGTTCAAGGTGTGGGAGCAGAAGAACGCGCCCATCCTGACCCGGGCGCGCACCACGCTGGAGGAGATCCAGGGCTCGGACGCGTTCGACCTGGCGAACCTGTCGGTGGCGATGCGCACGATGCGCACGCTGCTGCGCACGCACTCGTAGTCGTCGGGAGGGCTACGACGACCAGGGCGCCCGAGCCGCTGTCCGGCTCGGGCGCCCTGTCGTGGTCGTGGCGGGCCGGTCAGGGGGCCGCCATCTCCTTGCTCTGCCGCTGCGGCTTCGGCTTGGCGGGCCTGCTGGGCTTGTCGCCGGTGAACGCCTCGTACTCCTTGAGGACCTCGTCGGTGGGGCCGTCCATGCGCAGTTCGCCGCGCTCCAGCCACAGCA
Source organism: Streptomyces flavalbus (assembly GCF_042674625.1). NCBI lineage: Bacteria > Bacillati > Actinomycetota > Actinomycetes > Kitasatosporales > Streptomycetaceae > Streptomyces > Streptomyces flavalbus. Next base: position 3,177,424 of record NZ_JBHTEB010000001.1, on the reverse strand, counting down.
CCCGGTCACAGGTGTCGCGGATGGACTTGTTGGTGTGGCTGACCAGGAAGACCGTCCCGGCCTCCTTGCGCAGTTCGCGGATGCGGGCCTCGGAGCGCTTGCGGAAGCGGCCGTCGCCGGTGGCGAGCGCCTCGTCGATGAGGAGGACGTCGTGGTCCTTGGCGGCGGCGATGGAGAACCGCAGCCGGGCCGCCATGCCGGAGGAGTAGGTGCGCATCGGCAGGGTGATGAAGTCGCCCTTCTCGTTGATGCCGGAGAAGTCGACGATCTGCTGGTAGCGCTCCCTGACCTGCTCGCGCGACATGCCCATCGCGAGGCCGCCGAGGTGGACGTTGCGCTCGCCGGTGAGGTCGTTCATCAGGGCGGCGTTGACGCCGAGGAGGGAGGGCTGGCCGCCGGTGTAGATCCGGCCGCTCTCCACCGGGAGGAGGCCCGCGATCGCCTTGAGCAGGGTGGACTTGCCGGAGCCGTTGGTGCCGATCAGGCCGATCGCCTCGCCCTTGTAGGCGACGAACGACACCTTCTTGACCGCGTGCACCGTGCGCACACCCGACGCCCGCTCGGTCTGCTTGCGGCGCAGGATGCGGTTGAGGGCGGCGGTCGCGGTGCCCCGGCCGCCGCCGGTGCCGTTGACGCGGTAGACGATGTCGACGGCGTCGGCGATGACGGTGGGGATCTTGTCCTCGGTGTGCTCAGCCACGGCCGTACGTCTCCTCAGCCTTCCAGAAGTAGATGAAGCCGCCGACGCCCGCGAGCACGGCCCAGCCCGTCGCCAGCAGCCAGACGTGGGACGGGAGCTGGGCGGCGGTGAAGCTGTCGATCAGCGCGAAGCGCATCAGGTCGATGTAGATCGCGGCCGGGTTGGCCTGGAGGAGCGGGCCCACCCAGGACGGCAGGTCGTCATGGCTGCTGAGCAGGTGGTCGATGCTCCACATCACCCCCGAGACGTACATCCAGGTGCGCAGCACGAACGGCATGAGCTGGGCGATGTCCGGGGTCTTCGCGCCCAGCCGGGCCATGACCATCGACACGCCCGCGTTGAAGGTGAACTGCAGCACCAGCGCCGGGACCGCCAGCAGCCAGGACGCGGCCACCGGCACGCCGAAGACCAGCAGGATCACCACCAGGGCCGCCATCGAGAACAGCAACTGCTGGAGCTGCTGGAGGCAGAACGAGATCGGCAGCGCGGCCCGCGGGAAGTGCAGGGCCCGCACCAGGCCGAGGTTGCCGGAGATGGCGCGGGTGCCCGCCAGGATCGAACTCTGCGAGAACGTCCAGATGAACACGCCCGTGACCAGGAACGGCACGTAGTCCGGCACGCCCCGCTTGGTCTGCAGCAGCACGCCGAAGATCAGGTAGTACACGGCGGCGTTGAGCAGCGGCGTCAGGACCTGCCAGACCTGGCCCAGCCTGGCCTTGCTGTACTGCGCGGTCAGCTTGGCGGTGGAGAACGCCGTGATGAAGTGGCGGCGCGCCCACAGTTGGCGGATGTACTCGGGCAGGGAGGGCCGGGCGCCGCTGACGGTGAGGCCGTGGCGCGCGGCGAGCGCCGCGAGGTCGTCTTCGGGGGCGAGGGCGGGGGCGGGGGTGACCGGGGCCGGTGGTCGGGGCGGCGCGTCGAGGACCTTGCTCACATCCGCTGCTTTCGGTCGGGGGGTGGGGGGTGCGGACGGGCGGTCGCCGGGCGTGGTGTCTGGCGTTTGCCGGGTCTTCACTTCTCGTTCCCCTACGTCGGGACGGGACCGTATCGTCGCAACGCGAGCGTAGGCCGTACGAGCGTCAGAACGCAACCGTTTCGTCGTCTCCCGGGACGTTGGGACGCGACCGTTTCGTCGCCCCGCTCGTGACATCAGAACGCGACTGTTTCGTCGCCGCGTCCGTCACGTCGCAACGCGACCGTCCCGTCGTCACGCCTTGACGTCGGAACGTAACCGTTTCGTCGCTACGCCCTATGCTGTCCCGCATGACCACGAACGCCGACGGGCCCCAGCCGCGATCCCGCCGCCGGACCCCCGCGGGGGCGGCCGTACTCCGTGAGGATGTGACGGAGGCCATCCGCGCGGCCGTGTTCGAGGAACTCGCGGCGGCGGGATACGCACGCATGTCCATCGAGGGCATCGCCCGCCGCGCGGGCGTCGGCAAGACGGCGGTGTACCGGCGCTGGCGGTCCAAGCTTCACCTGGTCCTCGACGTGGTCTCGGCGCTGGCGGTGCAGGGCCTGCCGGTGCCGGACACCGGCACGCTGGAGGGCGACCTGCGGCTGCTGTTCGAGGTGACCTCGCGGGCGCTGCGGCACCCGGTGGCCTCGCAGATCATCCCGGACCTCCAGGCGGAGGCGGCCCGCAGCCCCGAGATCGCCGAGGCCATGCAGAAGGCCCTGCGGGACGGTCAGGAGGGCGTCGCCCTCAGGATCGTGGCGGCTGCCGAGCGGCGCGGCGAGGTGCGCCGCGGCCTGGACGACGAACTCGCGCTGGACCTGATCTCCGGCCCCCTGTACTGGCGTGCCGTGGTCATCCGCCCCCGCAAGCTGCCCAAGGGCTATCTGCACAACCTGGCGCACGTGACCGCGGAGGCGATCAAGGCGCTGTGACGCCCCGCTCGCGGACCGCCGCGGCCTCCGGGTGCAGCCGCAGCCAGCCCGCCCACGCCGACGTGATCATGTCGTGCACGTCGTGCCGGGCCTTCCAGCCCAGTTCGGCGGCGGCGCGGTCGGCCGAGGCGACCACCCGCGCGGGATCGCCGGGACGGCGCGCGGTGATGGCGGCGGGACGGCGGTGGCCGGTGACGGCGCCGACGTGGTCGATCATCTCCCGGACGGAGACGCCCTCGCCCCGCCCGATGTTGAGGGTGAGGTCGCGCCCCGGGGCGGCGGCCAGCGCGCGGGCGGCGGCGACGTGGGCCTCGGCCAGGTCCACGACGTGGATGTAGTCCCGGACGCAGGTGCCGTCGGGGGTGGGGTAGTCGGCGCCGAAGATGCGCGGGGGAGCGTCCCGCGTGAGCCGCTCGAAGACCATGGGGACCAGGTTGGACACGCCCACGTCGGCCAGTTCCGGGGCCGCCGCGCCCGCGACGTTGAAGTAGCGCAGGCAGGCCGTGGACAGCCCGGCCGCCCGGCCCGCCGCCCGGACCAGCCACTCACCGGCCAGCTTCGTCTCGCCGTACGGGCTCAGCGGCGCGCAGGGGGTCTCCTCGGTGACGAGGTCCACGTCGGGCGTCCCGTACACGGCCGCGGAGGAGGAGAACACGAACGAGCGGACCCCGGCCGCGGTGACCGCGTCCAGCAGGACGCGCAGGCCCTCGACGTTCTCGCGGTAGTAGCGCAAGGGTCGCTCCACTGACTCGCCGACCTGCTTCTTCGCCGCCAGGTGGACGACGCCGGTGACGGCGTGGGCGGTGAGGGTACGGCCCAGGAGGTCCGCGTCCAGCGTGGAGCCGGTGACGAGGGGCACGTCGGCGGGGACGCGCTGAGCGAGGCCGGTGGACAGGTCGTCGTAGACCACGGCCCGCTCGCCCGCCGCGGTCAGCGCGCGGACGACGTGCGCGCCGATGTACCCGGCGCCGCCGGTGATCAGCCAGGTCATGTGCGGTGGGCCTCGGCTTCCGTGGCCGCGTCGAGGGCGGCGGTGAGCTGGTCGAGGCGGGCGCGCAGGTCGTTGATCTCGTCCACGCCGAAGCCGGTGGCGGCGGCGATCCGGCGCGGCACCTCCAGCGCCCTCTCGCGCAGCGCGCCGCCGTCCTCGGTGAGCTGGACCTCCACTGAGCGCTCGTCGCGGGCGCTGCGCTCACGGCGGACCAGACCGGCCGTCTCCAGCCGCTTGAGCAGCGGGGACAGCGTGCCCGAGTCGAGGCGCAGCCGCGCGCCCAGCTCCTTCACCGGTACGGCGCGGTCGTCGTGCTCCCACAGCACGAGCATCACCAGGTACTGCGGGTAGGTGAGGCCGAGGTCCTTGAGGATGACGCGGTAGACGCCGCCGAAGGCGCGGGAGGCGGCGTTCAGGGAGAAGCAGATCTGGTGGTCGAGGCGGAGCCAGTCCGCCGTGGGCGTGCTCATGGGTCCAGGGTAGCTCTCGTCCGTCATTTAGTTGTGCGCAATTTAATTGTGTGCTCTACTTGTGGTCGTTCGGTTCTTGATCCTCTGGAAGGGAAGGTCTCTCCATGGACGCGCTCTACACCGCCGTCGCCACCTCCACCCACGGTCGTGAGGGCCGCTCCGTCTCCTCCGACGGCAAGCTGGACCTCCAGCTCGGCATTCCGGTGGAGATGGGCGGCAGCGGCCAGGGCACCAACCCCGAGCAGCTCTTCGCCGCGGGGTACTCCGCCTGCTTCGCCAGCGCGCTGGGGCTGGTGGGGCGGCAGGCCAAGGTGGACGTCAGCGAGGCCGCCGTCACCGCGGAGGTCGGTATAGGGAAGCAGGGGGAGGGGTTCGGGCTGGCCGTGACGCTGCGGGTCGAGCTGCCGTCTGAGGTGGACGCGGAGACCGGCCGGAAGCTGGTGGAGCAGGCGCACCAGGTGTGCCCGTACTCCAACGCGACTCGGGGCAACATCGAGGTCCGGCTGGTCGTCGAGTAGGCGGGACGCGTGCGGGGGCCGGGCGGGTCGGGTCGTCGGCCAGGTGCCGTACGACCCGCTCGGCGGCCCCGCCGTCCGCGTGGGGGCAGAAGCGCGCGCGGAACGCCAGTCGTAGGTGGGTGGCGTGGGTGCCGTGCCAGTGGTCGCTGGCGAAGATGTCGATCAGTTCGTCCTCGGTACGGGCCACCGCCCCCGGAGGGCAGGCGCGCAGGTCGACGTACGTGCCGTGGGTCGCCTCGAATGCCTCGGGGGTGTCCAGGTGCAGGACGATGGGGCGGTCGAGGACCGCGAAGTCGAACATGACCGGCGAGTAGTCGGTGATCAGGGCGTCCGCCGCCAGGCACAGGGACGCCACGCTGAAGTGGCCGCTCACGTCGATGACCCGGTCACCGTGGCGGTGCGGCCCGAGGGACAGGACGACGTACCTCGGGCCCAGGTGGCGCAGCACGCGGTCGAGGTCCAGGGCGGGACGCTGGGCGCGCTGCGGGCCGCGCCGCTCGGGCGCGTACAGCAGGGCCACGGCGCCCCTGGGCACGCCGAGCGTCTCGCGCAGCCGGGCCACGTCCTCGCGGGTCGCCCGGTGGAAGCAGTCGGCGCGCGGGGAGCCGTACTCCAGGACGGTGTAGCCGCCGGGGTGGACGCGTTCCCAGGTCAGGGTGGAGTGGCGGTTGGCGGACAGCACGTAGTCCCACCGCGCGGTGTCCCTGACCAGCTCGGCGAAGTCCGTGCCGGGCCCGGCGGCCGGTCGGTCGCGCAGGTCGAGGCCCGTGTACGCCAGCGGTGTGCCGCGCTGCGTCTGGACGAGGACCTGGCCGGGCCGCTTGCGCAGACGGCGGTCGAAGCCGGTGTTGTCGACGAGGTACTTGCAGCGGGCCAGCGCCGTCCAGTACGCGGCGCTGTCGGGCGTCACCCGGCGCGTGGCGACCGGCACGGTGTGGTGCAGGCCGGGCGGCGCGACCCACGCCGTGCGGATGTGCGGGGCGTGGACGCGGAACGCCTCCTCCAGCGCGGCCGGTTGGCAGCCGTAGCCCCCGTCGCCCCAGGACGCGGCGAACACCGCGCGGTCGGCGCGGACGGGCAGCCAGCGCTGGACGCGGTAGTGCAGCCGCAGTCCCGCCGCGCGCAGGGCGCGGGCCAGCCGGGCGGCGCCCCGGCCGGTACGGCGGCGCAGGGCGGCGGCCAGCAGCAGCGCGCGAAACGTGCGGTGGGCGCCCGCGCGCACCAGGGCGTGCCGGAACCGGGCGCGCCACGGCACGCGGGCGCCCTTGGCGTGGTGGTGGCGGCAGTGGGCGCGGGCCCGGCGCAGGAAGTCGGGGCGCGCGCCGCGCGGCAGGCGGCCCGGGGTACCGGCGAGCAGCGCCAGGTGCTCGACCATCCGGCGGTACAGCCGCGGCCTGACGTGCTCAAGGGCGGGACGCGCGGCGACGTACGCGAAGACGCGGTCGTACTGCTCGAAGACGTCCGGGTGCGGTGGCTTGACGGTGGCGGTCGGGTGGGGGCCGTACCGCTGGTCCCGTGGGAGCACGCAGACGCGGTCCAGCGTGGCCGTCGACCCGGCGGTCAGCAGCGCGGGGAGCGTCCACGTCAGCTCCCCGTGGCGGCCGGGCGCGAAGCCCAGGTGCCCGCGCTCGGTGAACGTCCGCCGGTAGACCGTGTGCCGGTGGCCGTCCTCGCGGAGGTCGTCCCAGGGGTCGCCGGGACGCTCGCCGTGGACCAGCAGGTCCGGCTCGCCGCCCTCCGCCAGCCGGTCGGCGATGGCGCGCAGGGCGTCGGGGGCGAGGGTGTCGTCGCCGTCCAGGAAGAGGACGTAGTCACCGCTCGCGTGGCACAGCCCGGCGTTGCGGGCCGGGCCGGGACCGAGGGGTTCCGGGAGGTGGACGGCGCGGACGCGCGGGTCGCGGGCCGCGCACTCGTCGACGAGATCACCGCAGGCGTCCGGCGAGCCGTCGTCGACGGCGATCACTTCGAGGTCCGGGAAGGACTGGGCCAGCACCGACTCCAGGCACTCGGTGAGGTACGCCTGGACCCGGTACGCGGGGACGATGACACTGAACCTGGGCACGGCACATCCATGGGTCGGCACGGGCGCTCAACCCGGGAACGGCCCGTACGCCAACCGGGTTACGCCGTGTAGGCCGAACGGGGGACGCCGAGGGGGCGGACCCTCCGGCCCGCCCCCCCACATCCACCGTCGGGACTACTTCACCGCCCCCGCCATCACCCCCGACACGAACTGCCGCTGGAAGGCGAAGAACACCGCCAGCGGGATCACCATCGAGATGAACGCGCCCGGCGCCAGCACGTCGATGTTGTTGCCGAACTGCCGGACCTGTGTCTGGAGGGCGACCGTGATGGGCTGGCTGCCCGCGTCGGAGAAGACCAGCGCGACCAGCATGTCGTTCCACACCCACAGGAACTGGAAGATGCCGAGGCTCGCGACGGCCGGTCCGCCCAGCGGCATCACGACCCGCAGGAACAGCCGCAGCTCGCCCGCGCCGTCCAGCCGGGCGGCCTCCAGCAGCTCGCGCGGGATCTCCGCGAAGAAGTTCCGCAGCAGGAACACCGCGAACGGCAGCCCGAAGCCGACATGGAAGAGGATCACGCCCAGGATCGAGCCGAACAGCCCGATCTCACCGAAGAGTTCCGCGATCGGGATCAGCGCCACCTGCACCGGCACCACCAGCAGCCCGACCACCGCCAGGAACCACCAGTCCCGGCCGGGGAACTCCATCCACGCGAAGGCGTAGCCCGCGAGCGAGCCGATCACCACCACCAGGACGGTCGCCGGGACCGTGATCAGGACGGTGTTCACCAGGGAGGTGGTGATGTCGTCGTTCTCCAGCAGCGTCTGGTAGCTGTCGACGGTGAGCTGGGCGGGCTCGGTGAACACCTTCCACCAGCCGCTGGCGTTCATGTCCTCCGGGGTGCGCAGCGAGGACAGCAGCAGCCCGATCGTCGGCACCAGCCAGAACAGCCCGACGACGAGCAGGAACACCTGCGTCAGCCCGCCGCTGACGCCCCGCGCCAGCCGCGACCCCCACGACTCGCCGGGCGCTGGCCCGCCAGCGGGAGCCGTCTTGTCGACCCCCGGCACGTCCGTCGCCGTCATCGCCTGACCTCCCGCCTGAGCCTGCGGATGTTGAACCACATCACCGGGATCACCAGCAGCAGCAGGAACACCGCGATGGCGCTGGCCACGCCCGGCTGGTCCTCGGAGAAGCCCTTGCGGTACAGCTCCAGCGCCAGCACGTTCGCGTCGTCCTGCGACGAGCCCGGGGCGATGATGTAGACCAGGTCGAAGATCTTCAGGACGTTGATCATCAGGGTGACGGTGACGACCGCGAGGACGGGTGCCAGCAGCGGCACCGTGACCCGTCTGAACACCTGCCACTCGTTGGCGCCGTCGACCCGCGCCGCCTCCAGCAGCTCCCGCGGCACCCCCGCGAGCCCCGCCGCAATCAGCACCATCGCGAAGCCCGCCCACATCCAGATGTACGACCCGATGATGGCCGGGGTCACCAGCGACGGGCCGAGCCAGTCAAGCCCGTTGTACGCCTCCTTGAAGTTGCTCGACGGCAGCCGCAGCAGCGCCCCGTCCGCGGCGGCGGGCAGCGTGAACGTGCCGTCGTCGGCGGCCTTCGTGGAGGCGACGACCTTGCCGTCCTTCACCGCCTCGATCCGCATCCCCGGGTAGCCGAACTCGGCCGGGTCGGGGGCGCCGAGGGTGCCGACGCCCTTGCCGCGGGTGAAGTCCTGCCAGGTGGTGCCGGTGACCTGCTCCGGGTCGGCCTGCGCCCGCTGGGCGGGCTTGGCGCCGTCGGGCATCAGGTCCGGCGCGACACCGACGAGCGGCAGCGTCACCGGCTGGCCCGCGCGGACCGGCTCCCTGGTGACGAAGGCGCCGCCGCCCGCCGCCTTCAGCGGTGACTCCCGGCCCGGGTGCGCCTTCGGGAACGCCGACGCCTCGGCGAACGTGTCGTGCACGCCCACCCACACCGCGTTGGCGACGCCCTTGTCCGGGTCCTGGTCGTAGACCAGGCGGAAGATGATGCCCGCCGCCAGCATGGAGATCGCCATCGGCATGAAGACGACCAGCTTGAACGCCGTGCCCCAGCGGACCCGTTCGGTGAGCACCGCGAAGATCAGACCCAGCGCGGTGGCGACCGTCGGCGCGAACACCACCCAGATGATGTTGTTCTTCAGCGCCGTACGGATGCCGTCGTCCGTGAAGAGCGCCTCGTAGTTGTCGAAACCGGCGAAGCCGTCGCCGGACTGGTCGAAGAAGCTGCGGAAGACCGAGTACCCGATCGGGTAGACCACGAGCGCGCCGAGCAGCACCAGCGCGGGCAGCAGGAACAGCGCCGCGACGGTCCTGCGGGTGCCGGTCACGCTCTTGTTCTTACGGGCGGGGGCCCCGGACTGCTTCGGTCCCGGGACCCCCGCCGTCGGCGCCGACGACGTCATCGTCGGCTCAGTTCCCGTACGCCGCCGCCGCGTCGGCCTCCAGCCGCTGCTGGGTGCCCGCGACGTCCTCGGGGTTCTTCAGGAAGTCCTGCAACGCCTTCCACTCGCCCTTGCCGGGCGTGCCGCCGAACGCCTGCGGCGCCTGGTCGGACATGTCGAAGCGGAAGTCGTCACCGGCCGCGATCAGCGCCTCGGCCATCTTCTTCTGCACGTCGTTCGGGTACGCCGACGCGTCCACGTTCTTGTTCGGCGAGAGGTAGCCGCCCACCGCGTGGATGCTCGCCGCGTCCGGGGAGGCCAGGAACGTCGCCAGGGCCTGCGCCGCCTTGGAGTCCTTCAGGATCACCGCGGCGTCACCGCCGGACACCACCGGCGCCTCGTCACCGACCGCCGGGAACGGGAACACCTTGGCGTCCGTGCCCACTTCGGCCTTGGTCTCACCGATGTTGACCTGCACGAAGTCGCCCTCGTAGACCATGCCCGCCTTGGGCTGGTCGCCGCCGGTGAAGGTCTGGGTGACGGACGCCGGGAACTCCGTCTGGAGGGCGCCCTTCGCGCCGCCCGCCACGTAGTCCGCCTTGCCCCAGATCTCCGCGAGCGTGGTCAGGGCCTCCTTCACCGAGGGGTCCGTCCACTTGATCTCGTGGGCGGCGAGCTGGTCGTACTTCTCCGGGCCCGCCTGCGACAGGTACACGTTCTCGAACCAGTCCGTCAGCGTCCAGCCGTCGGCGCCGCCCACGGAGAACGGGGTGACCCCGGAGTCGTAGACCATCCGGGCGGTGTTGAGCAGTTCGTCCCACGTCTTGGGCTCGGTGGCGCCCGCGTTCTCGAAGACCTGGGTGTTGTACCAGATCAGCGACTTGTTGGCGGCCTTGTAGTAGACGCCGTACGGCTTGCCGTCGACGGAGCCGATGTCCTGCCAGCCCTTCGAGTAGTTCTTGCTGAGCTGCTGCTGCGCCTCGGTGCCGAGCGGCTTGGCCCAGCCCTTCTCCACGGCCTGCTTGATGGCGCCGGGCTGCGGGAGCATCGCCACGTCCGGTGGCTGGCCGCCCGCGATCTTCGAACCGAGGAAGTTGATGATCGGGTCCTGTGCGGGCACGAAGGTGACCTTCGCGCCGGTGCGCTCCTCGAACTCCGACAGGACCGTCTTGAAGTTCTTCTGCTCCGCGCCCGTCCACACGGCGGCGACGGAGATGCTCTCGCCGTCCAGCTTGGGGAGGGTGAGGGAGCTGGTGGTCTCCTTGGCGCCGGTGCTGTCCTTGTCGCCGTCGTCGTCATCGCCGCTGCACGCGGCGAGCGAGAGCGCCAGTGCTCCGGCGGCGAGCGCCGCGGCGGCCCGGCGGGTCCGCCTCCCACGGCTGGCGGTGCGGTCACGGTTGCTGCTGCTCGTACGGATGGTGCTGCTAGTGGTGCGCATCACTGCCCCGTTCTTCGTTCCTCGTCGAACGCCCGAACGCTGTCCCGTGCGCTCTGGTCTACGCCGGGTGACCGAGGTCGGCAAGTGCGCCTGCCGTGTCAACCCGGGGATCGTGACCGCGTCGTGACTCGTCATACCGGGTGCGGGGCCGCCGCTACAGCAGTGAGGGCACCTGCGCCGCCGCGACCTCCCGCGCCGCCCGCTCCAACGCGCTCGCGAGCAGCGCCAGGTCCGTGGGCCCGTTGCCCAACTCCCGCACCGGGCGCCGGGTCGGCGGGTCGCCCATGCGCTGCCACTCCAGGGGGACGACCGTGGGGCGCAGGGTCGCGGTGCGCGGGATACGGCCCGTCACCCGGCCGCCCTGGAACGGCGTCGTCCGCCCGTCGGCCGCCAGCAGGCGGCCACGGCCCGGCGCCGGTTCGTCCGGGCCGGTCGGGGGCGGGTCGAGTATCACGCGCAGGGTGGCGCGGCGGGCCGGTTCCGTCTCCGCCGTACGGGCGCACGGTGCCGTCGCGGCCACCAGGTGCACGCCGAGCCGCTCACCCTCCCGGGCGACGGCCTCCAGGGCCCGCATCACCGAACCGGCGGCGGGGCGGCCCGGGGAGCCGAGGGCGGGGGAGACCAGCGCGTCCAGGTCGTCCACCACGACGACGAGCCGGGGCAGCGGCGGCACCGCGGCCTCGGCCCGCTGCCGGGCGGCGCCGGGCCGCAGCTTCAGGGTGGAACTGGGCGGGGCGTCCAGGTCACCGGCGCCCTGGGGCTCCGGGGCGGGGGCGCCGGTGCCCGTGCCCGGACGGGCGCTGGGCAGGCCGGGGGTGCCGGTGCCGGTTCCGGTTCCGGGGAGGCCGGGGGCGCCCGTGGTGGTCCTGACGGCGCCCGAGATACGGCGTCCCCCGGCCGCCGTGCGCTGGGCGACCACCCGGCCGGACAGCTCTCGGCTCGCGTGCCACTCCGTGAAGTCCAGCCGCCCCAGCAGCTCCGCGCGCCGCTTCAGCTCGGCGGTCAGGGACTGCGCGAACTCCCGCATCCGCACGGGGTCGTTGGCGGTGAGGTGGGTCGTCACGTGCGGGACGTCCGCGCAGACCCGCAGGCCCTCGCCGTGGGCGCCGCCCGCGGTCACGCTGTCCCGGCCGTCCATCAGGACGACGCCGAGCCGGTCGGGGCGCTCGGCCGCGGCGAGCGACGCGACGACCGCCCGCAGCAGCTCCGTACGGCCGCTGCCGGGCGGGCCCTCGACCAGCAGGTGCGGTCCGCCGCCGACGAGGTCCGCGGCGACCGGGCCGCGCGGACCGGCGCCCAGCACCGCCAAGGCCCGGCCGCCGAGGGCCTCCGTGTCGTCGGCCGCGTCCGCCCAACGGGCCATCAGGGACGCCGGGGTGGCGCGGGCCAGCCCCAACTCGTCGAGGAGCCGGGCCGCCTGCGGCAGCGGCACCGACACGCGCGCGTGCCGCTCACCGGCCGTGCCGTCCGGCCGCAGCGGCGCCAGCGCCCGCGCGAACCGCTCCGCCCAGGCCCGGGACACCGCGTCCACCGTGCCGAGGGTGCCGTGCCCCACCGGGCCGGGGAGCGGCGGCGAGTCGGCGGCGGGGCCGGGGGCGGCGGACGGACCTGGAGCGGCCTCCGCCGTCACGCGGGGCACCCGCAGCAGCCGTAGCGCCGTCGCCACGTCGCCGCTGAGCAGGGCGACCGCCCCGCACTCCCGGAAGACGGGCGTCACCGCGCAGGCCGCCTCGTACGTCTCCGTCACCGGCGACGCGGGCGAGGCGGGCGCCGTCTCCGCGAGGCACACGACGTGGATTCCGGCGCCGGGACCGGCCACCGCCAGCCGGGCGACCGCCTCGCGCAGGTCGGCGCCGCCGGGGTCACCGTCGACGACGAGCACCGTGTACGGCCCGGGGGAGCCGGGGCCCGTGTCGTCGCCCTCCTGGGCCCAGGACGGGCGCGGCCGGGCGGGGGCGCCGGACTGGCGGGGGGCGGGCACCTGGGCCGGTGCTGCGGGCGCGTGCTCGTCCAGGCGGCGCAGCAGTTCCTCGGTGCGGGCCGTGGCCTGTTCGCGGTCGTGGGCGAGGAGGAGTCGGCAGTCCTGGCCGTGCCCGGGGCGCAGGTGCGGCAGCCAGCCGAGCCAGGACCACTCGGCGGCGCGCTCCTGCTCGGGGCGCGAGCGGTCCGCGCTGATCAGCACGATCTCCAGGGCGTCGGGCGCGTGCAGCGCGGCGAGCTGGGCCAGCACGGCGCGCGCCAGCCCCGCCAGCCGGGGCCGCGGCCCGGCCAGGCCCAGCGCTCCGGCCTCCCGCAGGTCCGCCGTCACCGGCACCGCGGGCAGCAGCCCCGAGCCGTCCGGCGCGGTGCGGTCGGCGGTGCCGAGGCGCACGGTGAGCGCCTCCGGGTGTCCCGGCCCGCGCTCCCACAGCCGGGGTCCGGGGCCCAGCGCGGTCAGCAGCAGCGCCGCCGGGTCCGGCCAGGTCTCCGGCTGGTGCGGGGCGGTGGCCGAGGGTGCGGTCGGCGGAACGCCCGCGGCACCGTCGTCGTAGCCGCCGCTCGGGCCGGGGCCGTCCTGCTCGCCGCCCCGGGCCCCGGTCAGCCGCCGTGCCCAGGCGCCGAGCCCGCCGCGCCTGCGCACGCCGGGCGGCACGTCGGTGCCGCGCAGGGGGGTGCCCTTGCGGCGGCTCTGGGGTGCGTGGTCGGCCGGGGAGTCCCCGGGGGCGACCAGCGGGCCTATGCCCTGCCGCCCGCCGTGGGTCTCCGCCCCGGACCCGGACCCGGACCCGGCGCCGGGCGGCTGGCCGGTCGGACGGGCCCCCTGCCGCTCGACCCACGGCGCCACCGCCTGCCCCGGCACCACCGGCGGCTCGACGGGACCGTGCTCCTGCGCGCCCGGGACCGCCGCGACGGCGTCCCAGCCAGCCGGGCTATGACTGACGGGCGGCTCACCCGCGACCAGCGAGGCCACACCGGTACCGCCAGCGGTCACACCAGCCGTGCCCGCGCCAGCACCGCCAGCGGTCCCGCCAGCCGCGACCACGCCACCGTCGCCCCCGCTCCCCACGCCACCGTCGCCCCCGCTCCCCACGGCGACCCGCACGCACCCCTCCCCGTCCGGCGTCGTCGCCACCCGCGCCCCCAGCCCCCCGGCGGGCGCCAGCCGCAGCGTCGACTCGCCGATCCGCAGCAGCGCGCCCGGCGTGAACCGCACCGGGCGGGCGGTGACGCGGACGCCGTCCAGGGCGGTGCCGTTGGTGGAGCCGAGGTCGGCGACGGTGACCCGGCCGTCGGCGGAGAGGGTCACGGCGCAGTGCAGCCGGGAGACGTCGGGGTCGTCGAGGGGGACGTCGGCGTCGGCGGAGCGGCCGACGCGGACCTCGCCGCCGTGCAGCAGGTGCACCCCGCCCGCGTCCGGCCCCGCGACCACGTCGAGGCGGGCCGGGGCGTCGGCCAGCTCAGGGTGCGGCTCGGGCTCGGCGGGGGCGCCGACCGACAGCACGGCGCCGTCGACCAGTGGGGGCTCGCCCAGGGTGCAGCGCTGGGCGTCGAGCCGCTCGGCGCCCGCGTACAGCACGGCGGGGCCGTCACCGACCGTCGCGGCGAGCGCGGAGGCCACCGCCGCGAGGGCCGTACCGGCGGGGGCGGTGACCAGCACGTCGCGGCTCGCGGCGCGGCCCCGCGCCTCGGGGGGCGGACCCTGCGGGTCGGTGACGGTCAGCCGGATCTGCATCGCCGTCCGGTCCCTTCTGCGCGGGCGCGGGCACGGACTCCCCCCACCCCGCACGAGCACATCGGCCAGTACTCCCCGCATCCTCGCACCTGCCACTGACAACGCGCCCGCCGCCCACCGGCAAGTGATCTTGATTGGTCGGCTCTGCCCGCAAAAGTGCCTGAACAATGACCCACCCATGACCGCTTGAGATCGCTCACGCCCGGGTCGGGCAACCGGGAGACCGAGGCGAGCGTCTTTCCTTCGAACATGTTCCGCAGGCGGTGGGAACCACGGACCCGTGGGTAGCGGCGGCCACGCCACTACAGTGGGTCGGAACAACCACGCAAGCAGCAGGGAGCGCATGACGTGCGGCCGGTAGGCAGCAAGTACTTCCTCGAGGAGCCGCTCGGCCGCGGGGCCACGGGAACCGTCTGGCGTGCCCGCCAGCGTGAGACCGCCGGTGCCGAGGCAGCCGTTCCCGGACAGCCCGGCGAGACCGTCGCGATCAAGGTCCTCAAGGAGGAGCTGGCGAGCGACCCGGACATCGTGATGCGGTTCCTGCGGGAGCGCTCGGTGCTGCTCCGCCTGACCCATCCGAACATCGTCCGGGTCCGCGACCTGGTCGTCGAGGGCGAGCTGCTGGCGCTGGTCATGGACCTCGTCGACGGCCCCGACCTGCACCGCTACCTCCGCGAGAACGGGCCGCTCACCCCGGTCGCCGCGTCCCTCATGACCGCGCAGATCGCCGACGCGCTCGCCGCCAGCCACGCCGACGGCGTCGTGCACCGCGACCTGAAACCGGCCAACGTCCTGCTCCAGCAGAGCGGCGGCCAGCTCCACCCGCTGCTGACCGACTTCGGCATCGCCCGCCTCGCCGACTCCCCGGGCCTGACCCGCACCCAGGAGTTCGTCGGCACGCCCGCGTACGTCGCGCCGGAGTCCGCCGAGGGCCGCCCGCAGACCTCCGCCGTGGACATCTACGGCGCCGGGATCCTGCTGTACGAGCTGCTCACCGGCCGTCCGCCGTTCTCCGGCGGCTCCGCGCTCGAAGTCCTGCACCAGCACCTCAGCGCCGAGCCGCGCCGCCCCTCCACCGTGCCCGAGCCGCTGTGGACGGTCATCGAGCGCTGCCTGCGCAAGAACCCCGACGACCGGCCCAGCGCCGAGAACCTCGCGCGCGGCCTGCGCGTCGTCGCGGAGGGCGTCGGCGTGCACGCCAACGCCGCGCAGATCGCCGCGGCCGAGGGCGTCGGCGCGCTGCTCGCCCCCGACCCGTCCCCGGCGCCCGTCCCCGGCGCGCCCGGCGACGCCGACCCGACCCAGGTCCTGCCGCACGGCGCGGGCGGCTACGACCCCAACGCCGCCACCAGCGTCCTGCCGCACACCGGCGGCCCCGCGGGCGCCGCCGACCCCACCGCCGTACTCCCGCACACCCCGGGCGGCCCCAACGCGGACCCCACACAGGTGCTGCCGCAGGGCCAGCAGGGCGGTACGCCGGAGCAGCCGCACCCCTGGCAGAACCAGCTACGGGCCGCCCGCGACCGCAACGAGCAGACGCAGATCCAGTACCTCGACCCCAACGAGGACCCGCTGCGCCGCCGCCCCCAACGGCAGGTCGCCCGCCCGCAGCAGCCGCAGCCACGGCCCCAGCAGCCGCAGCAGCGTCCCCAGCAGCGCCCGCCGCAGGGCCCGCCGCCCGGCTACGGCTACCCGCAGCAGCCCCAGCCCCAGCAGTACCAGCCCCAGCCGCAGCAGCCGCAGCGGTACGCCCCGCCGCAACCACAGCAGCCCCAGCAGCCGCAGCGGGAGCCGAGGCAGCCGCGGCAGCGCAGCGCCAACCCGACGCGGATTCCCGGGCTCGGCTGTCTCAAGGGCTGCCTGGTGACGATCGTCATCCTGTTCGTGGCGAGCTGGCTGATCTGGGAGCTGAGCCCGTTGCAGGACTGGATCGGCACCGGCAAGGGCTACTGGGAGCAGCTCAGCGACTGGTTCTCGTCCGTGACGGGCTGGATCGAGGACCTCGGCGGCCCCTCGTCCCCGTAGGCCCTCAGTCTGTGGATTTGTCGACTTCCAGCGGGTGATTTCCGGCTCCGCGGTGAAGGTTGGCTCGTCGGACGCGTAGTTTTAACGACAACACGCGTCTGTAGGAGCAGTCTTGGCACGGAAGATCGGCAGCCGGTACACCGCGAACCAGATCCTGGGACGGGGCAGCGCCGGCACGGTGTGGCTGGGTGAGGGACCCGAGGGGCCCGTCGCCATCAAGCTCCTGCGCGAAGACCTCGCCTCCGACGAGGAGCTGGTCGGCCGGTTCGTCCAGGAGCGCACCGCCCTGCTCGGCCTGGAGCACCCGAACGTCGTCTCCGTCCGCGACCTCGTCGTGGACGGCAACGACCTCGCGCTCGTCATGGACCTGGTCCGCGGCACCGACCTGCGCACCCGCCTGGAGCGGGAGCGGCGGCTCGCGCCCGAGGCGGCGGTGGCGATCACCGCCGACGTGGCCGAGGGGCTCGCGGCGGCGCACGCGGCCGGGGTGGTGCACCGGGACGTCAAGCCGGAGAACATCCTGCTGGACATGCAGGGCCCGCTCGGCCCCGGCGGCTCGCACCGCGCGCTGCTCACCGACTTCGGCGTGGCCAAGCTGATCGACTCCCCGAAGCGCACCCGCGCCACGAAGATCATCGGCACCCCGGACTACCTCGCCCCGGAGATCGTGGAGGGCCTGCCGCCGCGCGCCTCCGTCGACATCTACGCGCTGGCGACGGTCCTGTACGAGCTGCTCGCCGGGTTCACCCCGTTCGGCGGCGGCCACCCCGGCGCCGTACTGCGCCGCCACGTCACCGAGACCGTCGTCCCGCTGCCCGGCATCCCCGAGGAGCTGTGGCAACTGCTCGTGCAGTGCCTGGCCAAGGCCCCCGCGTCCCGGCTGCGCGCCTCCGAGCTGGCGGCCCGGCTGCGCGAGCAGCTCCCGCTGCTGGCCGGGATGCCCCCGCTGGACGTCGACGAGCCGGACTCCGACACCGACACCGCCCCCGACCCCGAGGAGCCCCCCGCCGCGGCGGCCCCCGGCGAGACCCCGGCCCCCGCCCGCGTACGCCGCGGCGCGGTCCCCCTCGTCCCCGGCGCCAAGCCGGACTCCAACCGCGACACCCATACGTCGATGAGGGTGCCGGGACCCGACGAGCTGGCCGGTGGCGCCCGCGGCACGGCCCGCGCCCCCCGCTCCACCGGCGCCCCCCGCCCCGGCTCGGCCCGGCACCGGGTGGCGGCCCGGCGGCGCCGGGTGACGCTGAGCGTGGCCGCGGTGGTCCTCGTCACGGCGGCGGGCGTCGGCACCTGGCTGGCCACGTCGGACGACGAGTCCTCCGCGCCGCCGCGCGAGACCCGGCACTCGGCCCCGGAATCCCCCTGACCACGTCCCCTTTGGACGGGGGCGAGACGTCCGGGCGTGGACCGCCTGACGGAGCCGTTACGCTGGAGGTGTGGCAGTCGTCGATGTATCCGAAGAGCTGAAGTCCCTCTCCTCGACCATGGAGTCGATCGAGGCCGTCCTGGACCTGGACCGGCTGAGGGCAGACATCGCCGTACTCGAAGAGCAGGCGGCGGCGCCGTCCCTGTGGGACAACCCGGACGAGGCGCAGAAGATCACCAGTCGGCTCTCGCACCTCCAGGCCGAGGTCAGGAAGGCCGAGGCGCTGCGCGGACGGATCGACGATCTCGCCGTGCTGTTCGAGATGGCCGAGGAGGAGGACGACCCGGACACCCGCGCCGAGGCGGAGTCCGAGCTGGTCGCCGTCCGCAAGGCGCTGGACGAGATGGAGGTCCGGACCCTGCTCAGCGGTGAGTACGACGCCCGTGAGGCGCTGGTCAACATCCGCGCCGAGGCCGGTGGCGTCGACGCCGCCGACTTCGCCGAGCGGCTCCAGCGCATGTACCTGCGGTGGGCCGAGCAGCACGGCTACAAGACCGAGGTCTACGAGACGTCGTACGCGGAGGAGGCGGGCATCAAGTCCACCACCTTCGCCGTGCAGGTGCCGTACGCCTACGGGACGCTCTCGGTGGAGCAGGGCACGCACCGGCTGGTGCGGATCTCGCCCTTCGACAACCAGGGCCGCCGCCAGACGTCCTTCGCGGGCGTCGAGGTGCTGCCCGTCGTCGAGCAGTCCGACCACGTCGACATCGACGAGTCCGAGCTGCGCATCGACGTCTACCGTTCCTCCGGCCCCGGTGGTCAGGGCGTGAATACCACGGACTCCGCGGTGCGCATCACGCACATCCCCACCGGCATCGTCGTCTCCTGCCAGAACGAGCGCTCGCAGATCCAGAACAAGGCGACCGCGATGAACGTCCTCCAGGCGAAGCTCCTTGAGCGGCGCCGTCAGGAGGAGCAGGCCAAGATGGACGCCCTCAAGGGCGACGGCGGCAACTCCTGGGGCAACCAGATGCGTTCGTACGTCCTGCACCCGTACCAGATGGTGAAGGACCTGCGCACCGACTTCGAGGTCGGCAACCCCGAGGCCGTGTTCAACGGGGAGATCGACGGGTTCCTGGAGGCCGGAATTCGCTGGCGCAAGCAGCAGGAGAAGTAAGCGGGGCGCTTTGTCGACTTGGTAACTGCCGTCCTCTGGGCGGCAGTTGCCTTTTACATCACACCTCCACACTCCAACACCCCGGCAAACGCCCAGTAATGGGACATCGCACGCGCAACGGCCTTGACGCTTCCTTGGAAAATGGGAAGGGTGGGGTGCGGCGTGCGCATGTATGGGGCGCATGTGAACCGGGGGGCTTCGCTACAGCTACCTCCGTCGATCACGGCCCTGGGCGCCGCCTCATTGACGATGAGCTACTGGGGGTAGCAAACGATGACCAATAGGACGCGGATCCGGATCGCGCGTATCGCGGCCGGTGCCGTGATCGCCGCCGGTGCCTCGCTGACCATCGCCAGCGTGGCCGCCGCCGACGAGCTGGACGACTGCACGATCGACATCGGTCTCTGCGAGGAAGACCCCGAGCCGGACCCGGACCCCTCCACCGACGACCCGGGCGACCCGGACCCGGACCCGAGCATCCCGGACACCCCGGACCCGGACCCGAGCGACCCGGAGACCGAGGACCCGGAGCCCACTGAGCCCGAGGACCCGGTCGAGGAGGACCCGACCCCGAGCAACCCCGGCAACGGCGGCGGTAACGAGAACGGCAACGGCGGCAACGGGAACGGCAACAACGGCGGCGGTGGCAACAGCAACACCGACACCGACGGCGGGTCCAACGAGTCCGCGCAGAACGAGGGCTCCTCGGCGCTGACGGACACCGGTTCCGAGTCCTCCGCCGCGCCCTCCGCGCAGGGCGGTGGCGACGAGCTGGCCGAGACCGGTGCCATGGAGACCACCTACCTGGTCATCGGCGCCGCGACGATGATCGCCGGTGGCGTCGGCTTCCGGGTGCTGCCGCGCCTCATGGGCGGCCGGGGCGCCGCTGCCTGACGGTAGCCACACCTAAGCGGTACGTACGCGGAAGGGCCCGGAGCGCACGCTCCGGGCCCTTCCGTAGGTCTGCTACGCGGTCTGGTGCGCCGCCAGCAGCGCCACCGCCGCCACCAGGACCACCAGCAGGGCGATCAGCGCCGCGGGGGTCAGGGCCGCGAAGGGGTTCTCCTGCTGGAGCCGCTCGCGGTTGGCCCGGCACACGGGGCAGCGGCCCTCGCTCACGGGTGCGGCGCAGCTCGCGCACACCAGCCGGTCGTACGTCATGCGCTCGCCCTCCTCGTGCCGGTCACACCCTTACAACGCCCGCGTGGCCGCGAACGTTCCCCTCCCACTGTGCCAGGTTCCCCGGGAAAGGGCGCGGGCGCTCAAGGAGGCGGGCGGGAACAAAAGCGCACATCCCCCTCACAACCCCTACCGGCGCCTGCGCTGGTGCGCCCGGTTCGCGTATGGTCACGCTCATCTACCCCCGGCGACCCGTGGTGCATCCGTGATCCGATTCGACAACGTCTCCAAGGTCTACCCCAAGCAGACCCGCCCCGCCCTCAGGGATGTCTCCCTGGAGGTCGAGAAGGGCGAGTTCGTCTTCCTCGTGGGGTCCTCCGGCTCCGGAAAGTCCACCTTCCTGCGGCTGATCCTCCGCGAGGAGCGGTGCAGCCACGGCCAGGTGCACGTCCTGGGCAAGGACCTCGCCCGCGTCTCCAACTGGAAGGTGCCGCACATCCGCCGCCAGCTCGGGACGGTCTTCCAGGACTTCCGGCTGCTGCCGAACAAGACCGTCGCCGAGAACGTGGCCTTCGCCCAGGAGGTCATCGGCAAGTCCCGTGGCGAGATCCGCAAGTCCGTGCCGCAGGTGCTCGAACTGGTCGGGCTCGGCGGCAAGGAGGACCGGATGCCCGGCGAGCTGTCCGGCGGTGAACAGCAGCGCGTCGCCATCGCGCGGGCCTTCGTCAACCGGCCCAAGCTGCTCATCTGCGACGAGCCCACCGGCAACCTGGACCCGCAGACCTCCGTCGGCATCATGAAGCTGCTGGACCGGATCAACCGGACCGGCACGACCGTGGTGATGGCGACGCACGACCAGAACATCGTGGACCAGATGCGCAAGCGCGTCATCGAGCTGGAGAAGGGCCGCCTCGTCCGCGACCAGGCCCGCGGCGTCTACGGCTACCAGCACTGATGCCGCCCCTGTTCGCAGCCGCCGCGGCCCGAGCCGCCGCGGCAGACATCGCAGACGTCCCCGGAAAGGTCTGAAGAAGACGCCATGCGCGCCCAGTTCGTTCTGTCCGAGATCGGTGTCGGTCTCCGCCGCAACCTGACGATGACGTTCGCGGTCGTCGTCTCCGTGGCCCTGTCGCTCGCCCTGTTCGGCGGGTCGCTCCTGATGAGCGACCAGGTCAACACGATGAAGGGCTACTGGTACGACAAGGTCAACGTCTCGGTGTTCCTGTGCAACAAGAGCGACGCCGAGTCCGACCCCAACTGCGCCAAGGGCGCGGTCACCAAGGACCAGAAGGAGCAGATCCAGGCCGACCTGGAGAAGATGTCGGTCGTGGACTCGGTGACGTACGAGTCGCAGGACGAGGCGTACAAGCACTACAAGGAGCAGTTCGGCGACTCCCCGCTGGCCAGCTCCCTCACCCCGGACCAGATGCAGGAGTCCTACCGGATCAAGCTGACGGACCCGGAGAAGTACCAGGTCATCGCGACCGCCTTCGACGGCCGGGACGGCGTGCAGTCCGTGCAGGACCAGAAGGGCATCCTGGACAACCTCTTCGGGCTGCTGAACGGCATGAACTGGGCGGCGCGCGCGATCATGGCGCTGATGCTGGTGGTCGCGCTGATGCTGATCGTCAACACGGTGCGCGTCTCGGCGTTCAGCCGTCGGCGCGAGACCGGCATCATGCGCCTGGTCGGCGCCTCCGGCTTCTACATCCAGGCGCCGTTCATCATGGAGGCCGCGGTCGCCGGTCTCATCGGTGGCGGGCTCGCGTGTGGATTCCTGCTGGTGGGGCGGTACTTCATCATCGACAACGGGCTCGCGCTCTCCGAGAAGCTGAACCTGATCAACTTCATCGGCTGGGACGCGGTGCTGACGAAACTGCCGCTCATCCTGGCGACCAGTGTGCTCATGCCCGCGCTGGCAGCGTTCTTCGCGCTGCGCAAGTACCTGAAGGTGTGACGTAACCCAAGAGGGCCGTACGGTCAACGGGCCGTGCGGCCCTCCGTGTTGTCCTAGACTCACCGCCATGTCAGGCCGCGACCTGTTCTGTCCGCCCCGCCGCATCCGCCGCGGGGCCGCCCTGACATTGGTCTTCGCCAGCGTCCTGGTGGCCGGTGCCGCGACCGGCGCGCTGCCCGGCTCCGACCGCGGGCAGGAGCCCGACGCCGCGCGCACCGCCACCGCCGCGAGCAGCCGCCCGGAGGAGGTGGCGCGGGCCGCCGAGGAGGCCATGCAGTCGGGGCAGTCCCCCGTGGAGGCCGCCGAGCGCGCCGTCAGCCGCAGCGGGGACCGGTGGGGCGCCGTCTACACCAAGGGCGAGTACGAGGAGTTCGAGGACGCCCTCGACGGCGAGTACACCGGCGTCGGCCTGTGGGCGCGGCGTGAGCGCTCCGGCCGGATCGAGGTGACCAAAGTGCACTCCGGGTCGCCCGCCGCGGACGCCGGGATCCGCGCCGGGGACCGGCTGCGCACCGTCGACGGCGAGAGCGTCGACGGGCGGCCCGTCAGCGAGGTCGTCGCCCTGCTGCGCGGTGACGCCGAGGACACCGACGCGCCCGACGCCTCCGCCGGATCGACGGTCCGGCTCGGCGTGGAACGCGGCACGCGCGCGTGGACGCTCACCCTGCGCCGGGCGCGCCTGTCCACCGACTCGGTGACCGTACGGCGGCTCGCCGACGGCGCCACGGTGATCAAGGTGGCCGCGTTCACCCGGGGTTCCGGTGACGCCGTACGCGACGCGGTGCACCGGGCGCCCGACGGGGACGGCGTCATCCTGGACCTGCGCGGCAACTCCGGTGGCCTGGTCACCGAGGCCGTGACCGCCGCCTCCGCGTTCCTCGACGGCGGCCTGGTCGCCACCTACGACGTCGACGGCGAGCAGCAGGCCCTGCACGCCGAGCCCGGCGGCGACACCGAGCGGCCCCTGGTCACCCTGGTCGACGGGGGCACGATGAGCGCCGCCGAACTGCTCACCGGTGCCCTCCAGGACCGCGGCCGGGCGGTCGTCGTCGGCTCCCGCACCTTCGGCAAGGGCTCCGTGCAGATGCCCAGCGAGCTGCCGGACGGCTCGGTCGCCGAGCTGACCGTCGGCCACTACCGCACCCCCGCGGGCCGCGGCGTCGACGGGCGGGGCATCACCCCCGACCTGGAGGCCGGGCAGGAGTCCCTCAGCCGCGCGGAGACGGTCCTCGACGGCCTCGGCGCGCAGGAGCCGTAAACGGCTTCCCGCGCACCCCCTCCATGGTGCGAAAATGGCCTGACTATGGCTAAGGAAAAAGGGCGCAAGCTGATCGCGCAGAACAAGAAGGCGCGGCACGACTACCTCATCATCGACACCTACGAGGCCGGGATGGTCCTCACCGGCACCGAGGTGAAGTCGCTGCGCCAGGGACGCGCCTCGCTCGTGGACGGGTTCGTGCAGCTCGACGGGCACGAGGCGTGGCTGTACAACGTGCACGTGCCCGAGTACAGCCAGGGCACCTGGACCAACCACAGCGCCCGCCGCAAGCGGAAGCTGCTGCTGCACCGCGAGGAGATCGACAAGCTGGAGTCGAAGTCCCAGGAGACCGGCCACACGATCGTGCCGCTCGCCCTGTACTTCAAGGACGGCCGGGCCAAGGTCGAGATCGCGCTGGCCAAGGGCAAGAAGGAGTACGACAAGCGGCAGACCCTGCGCGAGAAGCAGGACCGGCGCGAGGCGGAGCGGGCGATGTCGGCGGTGCGCCGCAAGCAGCGCGCCTGAACCCGGTCCGGGTGCCCAGGTCCGGGGCGCCGGGAATACGCTGGCATCCGCCCGCGTTGTTCACGTACGATGGCACCCGACCTCGCAGCGGGTCGCCAGATTGAAAAATCAACATGGGGATGATCGGTTTCGACAGCGGCTGTCGAAGCAGGGGAAGCGTGTCGAGGAAGCGGCCATGATCTCGTAAACCACAGGCCGAAACCAATAATCGCCAACTCCAAGCGCGATTCCTCCCAGCAGGCCTTCGCCCTCGCTGCCTGATAGGCAGCGCGAGCGAGCCTCCTACTAAAGGGAGTGTCAGCCCGGGGATGTTCCCGACCCGGATCCTGGCATCGACTAGGGGACTAAACCTCTAAACCCGGTCACGGGGTGTAGAGGGAAACCAAACAGTGACTGAGCCCGTCGGAGACTTGTCCGCGTGATCTCCGGGGCCGAGAAAAGCACAGCGGACTGCACACGGAGAAGCCCTGGTTCCACACCGTTGGACGCGGGTTCGATTCCCGCCATCTCCACAATTCCCATGTGATGCACGACGAGGAGGACCCGGTGGCCGCGCGCCACCGGGTCCTCCTCGCGTTTATGGGGCCTGCCCCCATATCGAGGGCCCTGCGCTCCCTCTACGGTCCCTCCCCATGAAACAGACCAGAGCCGCGACACTCCTGGCCGCCCTGGCGGCCCTCCTCTCCGTGCTGCTCACCCCCACACCCGCCGCGGCGGCCTCCCTCACGGAGGTCACCGGCTTCGGCAGCAACCCCGGCGCGCTGAAGATGTACCGCTACGTCCCCGACGGGCTGCCCGGTGGCCGACCGGTCGTCGTCGCGCTGCACGGCTGCACCCAGAACGCCTCCGGCTACGGCACCGGCTCGGGCTGGCTCCAGCTCGCCGACCGCTACGGCTTCTCCGTGGTGCTGCCGCAGCAGCCAAGCGGCAACAACCTCTCCTCCTGCTTCAACTGGTTCCAGACCGGCGACACCACCCGCGGCCAGGGCGAGGCCGCCTCCGTCGCCCAGATGGTCGACCGGCAGCTCGCCGACACCGGCGCCGACCCCTCCCGCGTCTACGTCACCGGCCTCTCCGCCGGGGGCGGCATGACGTCCGTGATGATGGCGGCGTACCCGGAGAAGTTCGCCGCGGGCGGCGTCGTCGCCGGGCTGCCCTACGGGTGCGCGCAGGCCGCCGGGTCGCCGTACGTGTGCATGTACGTCGGCGCCACCCAGACCCCGGCGCAGTGGGGCGACCGGGTGCGCGCGGCGCGCCCCGGGTACACCGGGCCGTGGCCGACGCTGACCGTGTTCCAGGGCACCGCCGACTACACCGTGAAGCCGGTCAACATGACCGACCTGATGCGCCAGTGGACCAACGTGCACGGCGCCGACCAGAGCGCCGACGCCAGCGACACCGTCGCCGGGTACCCGCACCAGGTCTTCCGGACCCCGGCCGGGCGCACCGTCGTGGAGACGTACGCCCTGACCGGCATGGGCCACGGCCAGCCCGTCGACCCCGGCACCGCCGCCACCCAGTGCGGCACCGCCGGGGCCTACTTCCTGGACGTGAACCTGTGCGCCGCCCACCGCCTGGCCACGACCTGGGGACTCACCGGCTAGGCGCCGTCACGGCAGCTTCCGCGGGGCCGTGCTCGCCCGTCTGGTGAGCCGGGCGGGGAGCAGGGTGGACTCGTCGACGGCGGCGCCGTCGAGCTTGCCCATCAGCAGCTCCACCGCCCGGGCGCCGATCTCCGCGGACGGCAGGGCGACGGAGGTGACGGGCACGCGCAGGGACTCCGCCAGCTCGCGCGGGCAGATCGCGGTGACCGAGAGGTCCTCGGGGACCCGCAGTCCGAGCTGCTCGAAGGCGTCGACGAGCGGTTCGAGGACGGGTTCGTTGTGGACGACGACTCCGGTCAGCGCGGGCTGCTCGCGCAGCAGCCGTTCGGCGGTGGCGCGGGCCGCGGCGGGCGAGGCCGCGCAGGGGTGCACGGCCGACGACAGCCGGTAGCGGTCGGCGGCGGCGGTGAACCCCTGCACCACGCGCTGCGCGAACGCCGTCCGCCGCACGTACACCTCAGGCGCCGAGCCGACCAGCGCCACCACCCGGTGCCCCAGCTCGGCCAGGTGCTCCACGCACAGCTCACCGGCCGCCCGGAAGTCCAGGTCGACGCAGGTCAGCCCGGTCGGCTCGGCCGGGAAGCCGATCAGCACGGACGGCCGTTCCAGGGCGCGCAGCAGCGGCAGCCGGGGGTCGTCGAGCTGGACGTCCATCACGATCAGCGCGTCGACCAGCGCCGTGTCCGCGACCCGGCTCAGCCCTTCCTCGCCCTCCTCCTGGGTGAGCAGGAGCACGTCGTGGTCGTGGGCGCGGGCGGTGGTCACCACGGACACCGCGAACTGCATCACCACGGGTACGTGGATTCCGGCGCGTAACGGCACCACCAGCGCCAGCACGTTGGACTTGCTGCTGGCCAGGGCGCGGGCCCCGGCGTGCGGGCGGTAGCCGAGGGCGCGGATGGACGCCTCGACGCGGCGCCGGGTCTCCTCCGAGATCGGGCGCTTGCCGCTGAGCGCGTAGGACACGGTGCTGGGGGAGACCCCGGCGTGCCGGGCCACATCGGTGATCTTGACCATCAGCCCAGCTCCAGGGTGAGGAACCCGGTCCCGGCCGCCGCCCGCGCCGTCCGCTCCCCGGCCGCCAGCGCCCACGGCGCGGCCGGGTCACCGCACGAGGCCCGCAGCACGTCGCCCTCCCGTACGACGGTGAAGGTGACGTCCCCGACGGGCACCGTCACCTGCGCGCCCCGCTCCAGGCCGTACGCCCGCAGCGTCACCCCGTCGGCGTGCGGGTAGTCGGGCCGGTCGGCGACCGCGCCCACCGGGAGCACCGCGCCCGGCCGCACCAGCAGCGGCACGCTGTCGAAGCCGTGCCGTTCGCGCACCCAGCGCGGCCCGGTCACCGTCTCCCCGGTCACGAAGTGCGTCCAGGTGCCCTCGGGCACGTAGTACGTGACGTCGCCCTCGTCGCTGAAGACCGGCGCGACCAGCAGGTCGGGGCCGAGCATGTACTGCCGCTCCAGGTGCGCGCACCCGGGGTCGTCCGGGAACTCCAGGACCATCGCCCGCATCACCGGCGTGCCCTCGGTGTGGGCGGTCCGGGCGGCCTCGTACAGGTACGGCATGAGCCGGAGCTTCAGGGCCGTGAAGTGGCGCAGCACGTCCACCGACTCCTCGTCGAACAGCCACGGCACCCGGTAGGAGGAGCTGCCGTGCAGCCTGCTGTGCGAGGACAGCATCCCGAAGGCCAGCCACCGCTTGAACAGCGCGGGCGTCGGGGTGCCCTCGAAGCCGCCGATGTCATGGCTCCAGTAGCCGAACCCGGACAGGCCCAGCGACAGTCCGCCGCGCAGCGACTCCGCCATGGACTCGTACGTCGCCTCGCAGTCGCCGCCCCAGTGCACCGGGAACTTCTGGCTGCCCGCGGTCGCGGACCGGGCGAAGACGACCGCCTCGCCCTCGCCGCGGTGCTTGCGCAGCACGTCGAAGACGGTCCGGTTGTAGAGGTACGTGTAGTAGTTGTGCATCCGCTCCGGGTCGGAGCCGTCCGCCCACACCACGTCGGTGGGCACCCGCTCGCCGAAGTCGGTCTTGAAGCAGTCCACGCCCTGCGCGAGCACCGCCTCCAGCTTCGCCGCGTACCAGTCGCGGGCGGCCGGGCTGGTGAAGTCGACCAGCGCCATCCCCGGCTGCCACAGGTCCCACTGCCACACGCTGCCGTCCGGGCGCCGCAGCAGGTGCCCGAGTGCCTTGCCCTCCGCGAACAGCGGAGAGCGCTGCGCGATGTACGGGTTGATCCACACCGACACGCGCAGCCCGCGCTCCTTCAGCCGGGCCAGCATCCCCTCCGGGTCGGGGAACACCCGAGGGTCCCACTGGAAGTCGCACCAGTGGAACTCCCGCATCCAGAAGCAGTCGAAGTGGAAGACGGACAGCGGCAGTTCCCGCTCCCGCATCCCCTCGATGAACGACGTGACGGTCTCCTCGTCGTACGACGTGGTGAACGACGTCGACAGCCACAGCCCGAACGACCAGGCGGGCGGCAGCGCCGGACGCCCGGTCAGGGCCGTGTACTTGCGCAGGATCTCCTTCGGACTCGGCCCGTGGATGACGTAGTACGTCAGCTCCTGCGCCTCCACGCTGAACTGCACCCGGGAGACGGTCTCCGAGCCGACCTCGAAGGACACCTTGCCCGGGTGGTCGACGAAGACGCCGTAGCCCGCGTCCGTCAGGTAGAACGGCACGTTCTTGTACGCCTGCTCCGTCGCCGTGCCGCCGTCGGCGTTCCAGATGTCGACGACCTGCCCGTTCTTCACCAGCGGCCCGAACCGCTCCCCGAGGCCGTACACGCAGGTGCCGACGCCGAGGCCGAGCTGTTCGCGCAGGTAGTGGGCGCCGGTCGCGTCCCGCATGATGCCGATGCCCTTGGGGCCGCTGCTGGTGAGGGTGCGGCCGCTGGCGAGGAAGTCCACGTGCCAGGGCCCGCCCCGGGCGATCCGCACCGACAGCGCGCCGGAGGTGAGGGTGGCGTGCTCGTCGTCGTACGACAGCTGCGGGGTGAAGTCGGTGCGGTGCAGGTCGAACTCGGGGCCGCGGGGCTGCTCGCCCTCGAAGTGGGTGACGGTGACGCCGATGACGTCCGGCATCGGGGCGTGCGCGGTGATCGTCACGACCGGTCCCTTCAGCAGGTCGCCGCGGTGGCGGATGGGCTGGGTCGGCGCGTGGACCGCCAGGGCCCCGTCCTGCTCGGCGACGTCGAGCACCTCGACCGGGTGCGCCGCGGTGACGCCCTCGCGGAGCAGCCAGTAGCCGTCGGTGAACTTCACGTGGGGGATCCCCCTTCAGTTGGAGGTCACTTGACCGCACCGACGGCGATGCCACGGGTGAGGGTCCGTTGGAAGACGAGGAAGAACACGATCGCGGGCAGTACGCCGAGCAGGGCGGCGGCGTTGGTCATGGTGGCGTCCATCAGCCGCTGGCCCTGGAGGACGCCGAGCGCCACCGACACCGTCTGGTTGTCGTTGGAGATCAGCATCACCAGCGGCAGCAGGAACTCGTTCCAGGTCCAGATGAAGAAGAACACCAGCAGCACCCCGAGGGTGGGACGGCTGACCGGGACGACGATCCGCCACAGCACCTGCCACTTGTTCGCCCCGTCGATCCGGGCCGCCTCGATCACCTCGCGCGGGAACTGCCCGAGCACGCTGGCCAGCAGATACGTCCCGAACGCCGCCTGGATCACCGTGAAGACGATGATCACGCTCAGCCTGGTGTCGTACAGGCCGACCTCCTTGCTGAGGTAGTACACCGGGTAGACCAGCGCCTCCTGCGGCAGCATGTTCGCCAGCACGAAGAACGCCAGCACCCAGGTGCGGCCCCGCACCCGGCCGATGCCGATGGCGTACGCGTTCAGCACGGAGACGACCGCCGCGAGCACCGCCACCGAGCCGCTGATCAGCACGGAGTTGACCAGCTTCTGCCCGTAGTCGACGCGCTCCCAGAAGTCCCGCAGACCGTCCAGGTACAGCCCCTCGGGGAGGCTGAGCGGGCCGTTCTGTGAGTACTCCGCCGGGGACTTCACCGCGTTCACGGTGACGACCAGGAACGGCACGACCATGAAGAGGGCCGCGATGACCAGCGCGACCAGCACCGGGTAGCGGCGCAGCACCTTGCTCATGTCCGCACTCCTTCCTCGGCGTCCTCGGCGCGGGTCTGGAGCTTCAGCCCGAGCAGTGACAGGGCGAGGATCACGACGGTCAGCACGGTCGAGATCGCCGCGCCGTACCCGACCTGGGTCTTCTCGAAGAACGTGGTGAAGGAGAAGTACGACGGCACGTTGGTGGCGCCGCCCGGACCGCCCTTCGTCAGCACGTACACCGCGCCGAACACCTTCAGGGCGGCGATCGAGCACCACGTCAGCACGACGTACGTCTCCGGCCGGATCTGCGGCAGCGTGATGTGCCAGAACCGGCGCCACCAGCCCGCCCCGTCCAGCTCGGCCGCCTCGTACAGTTGCGGGTCGACGCGCTGGAGCCCGGCCATGAACACCACCAGCGGGAACCCGAGCTGCACCCACACCAGCACGCCCATCACGGTGTACAGCGCGAGGTCCGGGTCACCGAGCCAGTCCTGCTGCCAGGAACCGAGCCCGACCGCGTCGAGGAACGCGTTGAGGGAGCCGTTCTCCGGGTCGAGGATCCAGCTCCACACGATGCCCGCGACCGCGATCGGCAGCACCTGCGGCAGGTAGAAGCAGGCCCGCAGCACGGCCACCGTCCGCGTCCCGAAGTGCTTGCCGACGTAGTCGAACAGCGCGGCGGCGAGGACCAGCCCGAGCACCGTCGGGAGAGCCGCCATCGCCACCACCATGAACAGGCTGTGCCGGAACGACGCCCAGAACTCGCTGTCGTCCAGCAGCTCCCGGTAGTTCTCCAGACCCGTCCAGTCGTCCGCGCCCGGCGCGCCCACGCCCTGCCAGTCGGTGAAGCTGACGCCCGTGTTCATTGCGAACGGCAGCACGATCACGGCGAGGAAGGCGAGGGCGCCGGGCAGCAGGAACAGGGCGTAGGAGTCCCGGGGGCGGGCCTTGGCGACCTGCCGCTGGGGCGCCGCCCGCCGCTTCTCGACGGTGACCGTCATCGCTTCGGTACGCCCTTGTCGTACGCCTCCTGCAACGCGTCCAGGTAGGCGTCCGTGGACGCGCTGCCGGTGATCAGCTTCTGGGTCTCGGAGACGAGGACGTCGTAGAAGCCGGGAGCGGGCCAGTCCGGGTAGAAGGCGAGTCCGTCGCGGTCGGAGAGGGTGTTGAAGTCCTCGATGAGCTTCTTCGACCGCGGGTCGGTGATGGCCCCGGCGTCCGCCGCGACCGGCACGCCGCCCTTGTTGCCGAGCAGGTTCTGTATCCCCTTGCTCAGGGTGATGTCGATGAAGTCGTAGGCGAGTTCCTTGTTCGAGGCGTTCTTCGGGACCACCCACAGGTTCCCGCCCGAGCCCAGGGTCAGGTCGGAGCCCGGCCACAGGAAGGTGCTCCAGTCGAACTCCGCCTCGTCCTGGAACCGGCCGTACCACCAGGACCCGGAGAACAGGATCGGCGCGTCGCCCCGGATGAACGACACCCCCGCCGCCTCCGCCTTCGTGCCGCTGGACGTCTTGGCGATGTACCCCTTGTCGACCCAGTCGGCGAAGGTGTCGGCGGCGTACGTCCAGGCCGCGTCGTGGAAGTCGGTCTCGCCCTGGTACAGCTCGTAGGCGTCCACCCAGGAGCGGTCGGCCCGGGAGAGGGCGAGCTGGTAGAGGTACTGGTGGGCGATGTACTCGGCGCCCGCGTTGGCGAGCGGGGTGACGCCCTTGGCGACGAACGCGTCCATCGCGGCGGTCAGTTCGTCGAACGAGGTGGGCTCCGCGATGCCGTACTTCTCGAAGAGGTCCTTGTTGTAGAAGACCATCGTGTACTCGGCGTAGTTCGGGACGCCGTACCAGTTGCCGGAGCCCATCACGCCGTTCTCGTCGTACGTGCTGGTGGTGCGGACGCCCGCGCCGAGCTTGTCGTCCCAGCCGCGCTTGTCGGCCTCCGCGCTCAGGTCGGTGAGCAGGCCCTGCTTGGAGAGCAGGCCCGCCGTCGCGTTGCCCTTGTTGTACTCCATGAGGTCGGGGGCGTCGGAGGAGTTCAGGACCATGGGCGCGGTCTTCTGGATCTGCTCGAAGCTCTTCTCCTCGAACTTCACCTCCACGCCCGGGTGCTTCGCCTCGAACTCCTTGATCGCCTCCGTCCAGGCCACGCCCATCGCGCTGTTCGGGGCCTCGTAGTGCCAGAGGCGGAGCGTCTTCCCGTCGCCGCCCGAGCCGCTGTCCGAATCACCGCAGGAGGTCAGCAGCAGTGATCCGGCAAGGATCACCGCCGTCGCCACCACACGCCGTCGTGCCGTCAACATCCAGTGCCTCCAGGGGAGTCGGATGGGGAACAGGGCATCGCCGTCGAACCCTGTTCGACGGCGATGTCGAAGCGCTTCGACGGCCGAAGGTAGAGGTGGGGCCTGGCGGCGTCAATGGGTCGGGCGTCGGTTGGTGAAGCGATTCGATCCCGCGAACGCGGCGAGGGAGATCAGCAGCGCGGTCCCCGCCGCCGTCACGGGCACCCCGTAACCCGCCGTCGGCGAGACGTGTTCGACGACCCACCCGCCGCTCGCGCTGCCGCACGCGATCCCGCCCAGCAGCCCGGTCACCGCCAGGGTCATGCCCTCGTTCAGACGGCCCTCGGGGGTGAAGCGCTGGACCAGCGTCATGTTGGTGACCATGGTCGGCGCCGTCGCCATCCCCGCGAGCAGCAGCGCGCCCCCGAGGAGGACCAGCGAGCCGGTGAGCGCGGCGGCCAGCAGCGGCAGCGTCATCAGCGCGGTCATCGCCGCGATGCACCACGACAGCCGCGCCGTCACCTCCCCCCGCGGCTTCAGCGCGCCGTACGCCAGCCCCGCCACGCAGGACCCCGCCGCCTGGAGGGCGAGCACCACGCCCGCCGCCGACCGGTGCCCCCGCTCGTCCGCGAACGCGATCGTGACGACCTCCATCGCCCCGAACACCGCGCCCGTCGCCAGGCACACCACGAGCAGGGGCCGCATCCCGGGCGCCCGCAGCGGCGTCCCGCCCTGGGGGCGTGCGCCCGGGGTGACCGGCGGCTCGGTCGACCGCTGCGCCGCGAACAGCAGCACCCCGCCGACCAGCAGGACGACGCCGGTGAGCGTGCCCGCCTCCGGGAAGAACGTCCCGCACAGGAACGCCGCGAGCACCGGACCCAGCATGAAGCACAGCTCGTCGGCGGCCTGCTCGAAGGCGTTGGCGGTGTGCAGCGCCTCGCTGTCGCCGCGCAGCAGGTGGTTCCAGCGGGCCCGGGACATGCCGCCGGTGTTCGGGGTGGTCGCGGTCGCGGCGTACGCGGCGAACAGGGTCCAGTCGGGGGCGCCGTAGCGCACGCACACCACCAGGGCGAGGCTGCCGAGCGCCGCGCAGAGCGTCGCCGGTACGGCGACCCGGGCCTGCCCGTACCGGTCGACGAGCCGCGCGACCCAGGGGGCGACCAGCGCGGTCGCGGCGAGGCCGGTCGCGGTGACGGCACCGGCGAGGGCGTACGAGCCCCGGGACCCGGCGATCATCACGACCGCGCTGACGCTGAACATGCCCATGGGGAGGCGGGCTATGAGGTTGCCGGTGGTGAAGGCGCGGGTGCCGGGGTGGGTGAAGAGGCGGCGGTAGGGGTTGGTGGTCTGCTTGACGGGGGTCGGCTGCGGCATGTGCTCACCGTCACCCGGCGGTGATCAAGGGGTCCAACACCTGGTGGGCGGGGATTCACGCACTGGCGTTGTCAATCGTGGTGAGGGCCGTTTCACGCACCCCTGTTGTAAATTCACCGGATGCCCGCCCACATAGACCCCCGCCTGCTACGCGCCTTCGTCGCCGTGGCGGAGGAGCTGCACTTCACCCGGGCCGCCGCCCGCCTGTTCATCGCCCAGCAGGCGCTCAGCAGGGACGTACGGCGGCTGGAGCGGGAGCTGCGTGCCGAGCTGTTCCTGCGCACCACCCGGCAGGTGACGCTGACCGCCGACGGTGAGCGGCTGCTGCCGTACGCGCGCCGGGCGCTCCAGGCGCAGGACGACCTGGTGGCGGCGTTCGGGCAGGCCCGCCCGCTGCTGGTCGACCTGAACTCGCCCGGCCTGCACACCCACCGCCGGGTGCTGCACCTGGCCCGCGAACTCGCCCCCGAGGTGGAGCTGATGGCCCGCTTCGAGAGCGGCCTGACCGGCGCGGCGGGGGAGCTGATCGCCGGGCGCCTGGACGCGTCGTTCGGCCGGTACGCGGGGCTCGACCCGGCGCTGCGGGCGCAGCTCGACCAGGTGCCGGTCCGCCTGGAGCCGATGGCGGTCATGCTGCCCGAGGGGCACCGGCTGGCGGCGCGTGCGGCGGTGCCGCTGGCGGCGCTGGCGGGCGAGGTGGTGTACGCCGGGGCGGGAAATCCGCGCACCCCGGAGTGGACCGACCTCGCTCATCACCTGTTCGAGGGACGGGGCATCGAGGTGGCGCCACCCTTTCCGCTGGCGGTCGGCGAGGAGGAGTTCCAGCGGCTGATGGCCAAGACGCGGACGCCCGTGCTCGCCGTGGTGGGCTTTCCGGCCATGCCCGGCACCGTGGTGCGGCCCCTGGTCGATCCGGTGCCGCTGTCGCCGGTCTCGTTGGTCTGGCGGAAGGGGCTGGTCCACCCCGGATTGGACGCCCTGCGCCGGGCGGCGGCCCAGCTCGCGGCGGGGGAGGGGTGGCTGCGGAGGCCGACCGATGGATGGATTCCAGCCAAGGACGACGATGTGATGAGCGGCTTTATGTAAGGACCTGGCGAATACCCAACCACGCGTGCGCTACATTCGTGGCCTGAGCACGGTGTGGTAAACGGGGCGCTCGGGCCAGGTTGGGGGCTGGTTCGGCCGACGGGTGCTCGGAGTCGTATGCGCTTCCGTACCCGTCCCGTGGGGGGAAGTACGCGCGTGAACGAATGGCGAGAAGACGCCCAACCTGAGTGGCCCCGGGCCACGTCCCCTACGGGTTCGGGCCGGACCGGTGCCGATGCGACGAGGGCCGTTCCCCAGACGTCCGGGTTCGACGCGTTCGCCGTCCGCGAGCGCGCACCGCGCGTGACGCCCGGCGCGGTCGAGGCCCCGGAGACGGAACTGCTCCGCGGGGCGGAGGCCGGGAAGACGGAACTGCTCCCGTACGTCGTCACCCCACCTGACGAGACCACCCTGGCCCTGCGCGACCCCTGGGCCGACCCGACGACCGCCCTCCCTCCCACCCCCGCCGACGACGCGGCGACCCACGACCCGCACGAGGTCACCGTCCAGCTGGACGCCGTACAGATAGGCGACGGACGGCTGAGCGCCGCCGTCGGCGTACCGGCCCCCGTCGACCAGGACGCCGCCGGTCCGGTCTTCGTCGACGAGACGGGCCGCCGCAGCCGCCGCTTCCGCCGCATAGGGATGCTCGTCGGACTCGCCTGCGCGGTGTACGCCGTCGTCATCGTCGCCACCCTGATGTCCGGCAGCTCCGACGCGCCCTCGCTGCCCGTGCCGGAGCAGCGGGACCAGCCCGCCAGCCAGGTCGACACCTCCGACCGGCCCACGGACTCCGCCCCGGCCTCCGGCTCCGGCGACGCCGACTCCGGCGCCAGCCCGGACGGCAGCGCCGACACCGCGGTGTCGCCGGACGCCGCCGCGACCGGCCCCGGCGCCAACGAGGAGCCGGGCGGCCCCGCCGTCACCGGCCCGGACCCGACGGTCACGATCACTAGGCCGGGCGGCACGGCGACCCGGCCGGGCGGCGGCTCGACGGCCACCGAGGACCCGACGGCCACCGACGACCCCGCCGACCCGGACCCCACGGACACCGCCCCCGACCCCGACCCGACCGGCACCTCGGGCGAGGACACGGGCGGCGGCGACACGACGGGCACGGCGGCGGACGCGCTGAGGGCCGCGCCCGTGACTCTGATCCCCTCGATCCCCTCCCCCCACTTCTCGTCATCCCCGGAGTACGTCCTCTGATGGCAACCCGCTCCCGCCATCGGAGGGCCGCACGCACCGTGGCGACACCCGACGGCCCCCGCCGGCGCGTACCCCTGCGCTTCGTCCTGCCCCTGCTCGTCCTGCTCGCCCTGATGGCGATGCTGATGCTGCGCGGCTACGTCCACAGCGAGATCCTCGCCGACCACCGCGTCCGTCCCCCCGCCGCCAACGACAAGGTCCCCGCCGAGATCCTCAACGGCGGCCCCGTGCTCGACGCCCGCGGCGGACGCACCGACAGCCTGACGGTCCCCGACCGCCGCCTCGTCCTGACCTTCGACGACGGCCCCGACCCGAAGTGGACGCCCAAGGTCCTGGACGTGCTGCGCGAACACGACGCGCACGCCGTCTTCTTCGTCACCGGCACGATGGCCTCGCGCTACCCGGACCTGGTCCGGCGGATGGTGGCGGAGGGCCACGAGATCGGCCTGCACACCTTCAACCACCCCGACCTGTCCTACCAGTCCAAGCGGCGCATCGACTGGGAGCTGTCGCAGAACCAGCTCGCGATATCCGGGGCGGCCGGAATCCGCACGTCGCTGTTCCGGCCGCCGTACTCGTCGTTCTCGGGCGCGATGGACAACAAGTCGTGGCCGGTCACCGCGTACATCGGCGCGCGCGGGTACATCACCGTCGTCAACAACACCGACAGTGAGGACTGGCGCAGGCCGGGCGTCGACGAGATCATCGAGCGGGCCACCCCGGAGAACGGCCAGGGCGCCATCGTCCTGATGCACGACTCCGGCGGCGACCGCTCCCAGACCGTCGCGGCGCTGGACCGGATGCTGCCCGACCTGAAGGCCGAGGGCTACCGCTTCCAGAACCTCACCGAGGCCCTCGACGCGCCCAGCGCGCACAGCCCCGTCACCGGCCTCGACCTGTGGAAGGGCAAGGCGTGGATCCTCCTGGTCCAGGCCTCGGAGAAGATCACCGGTGTGCTGGTGGTGGGCCTGGCGGTCATCGGCTCGCTGGTGATCGGCCGCTTCGTCCTCATGCTCCTCCTCTCGGCCCTGCACGCCCGCCGCGTCCGCCGCCGTGACTTCCGCTGGGGCCCACCGGTCACGGAACCGGTGTCGGTGCTGGTCCCCGCCTACAACGAGGCCAAGTGCATCGAGAACACCGTCCGTTCCCTGATGGCGAGCGAGCACCCGGTCGAGATCATCGTCATCGACGACGGCTCCACGGACGGCACCGCCCGCATCGTCGAGGCGATGGGCGTCCCCAACGTGCGGGTGGTCCGCCAGTTGAACGCGGGCAAGCCCGCCGCCCTCAACCGGGGCCTCGCCAACGCCAGCCACGACATCGTCGTCATGATGGACGGCGACACCGTCTTCGAACCGGCCACCGTCCGCGAACTCGTCCAGCCCTTCGGTGACCCGCGCGTCGGCGCGGTCGCGGGCAACGCCAAGGTCGGCAACCGGGACTCCCTGATCGGCGCCTGGCAGCACATCGAGTACGTGATGGGCTTCAACCTCGACCGCCGCATGTACGACGTCCTGCGCTGTATGCCGACGATCCCCGGCGCGGTGGGCGCCTTTCGCAAGAGTGCCCTGCACCGCGTCGGCGGCATGAGCGACGACACCCTCGCCGAGGACACCGACATCACCATGGCCCTGCACCGCGACGGCTGGCGCGTCGTCTACGCGGAGAACGCCCGCGCCTGGACCGAGGCCCCCGAGACGGTCCAGCAACTCTGGTCCCAGCGCTACCGCTGGTCCTACGGCACCATGCAGGCGATCTGGAAACACCGCAGGGCCCTGGTCGACCGGGGCCCGTCGGGCCGCTTCGGCCGAGTGGGCCTCCCCCTGGTCTCCCTCTTCATGGTCCTGGCCCCCCTCCTGGCCCCGCTGATCGACGTCTTCCTCCTCTACGGCGTGGTCTTCGGCCCCACACAGAAGACGATCGTGGCCTGGCTGGGCGTCCTCCTCATCCAGGCGACCTGCGCGGCGTACGCCTTCCGCCTGGACCGCGAGAAGATGACCCACCTGATCTCGCTCCCCCTCCAGCAGGTCCTCTACCGCCAGCTCATGTACGTGGTCCTCCTCCAGTCCTGGATCACGGCCCTGACCGGTGGCCGCCTGCGCTGGCAGAAGCTGCGACGCACGGGAGTGGTGGGGGCACCACCGCCGGGCTCGGCGACCCATGAACCCGCGTTGGACGGAAGGCCGGTGGCATGACGCAGGGCTATACGACGGGGGCGTACGGCTACCCGGCTCCACAGCCGGTCCCCACCCCGGAACCGGCACAGGCGCAGGAACCGGCCTCGAAGGCCCGGCCCCGCGACCGCTACCTCGACCTGCTGCGCTCGATCGCCCTGGTCCGAGTCGTCGCGTACCACATCTTCGGCTGGGCGTGGCTGACGATCCTGTTCCCGTCGATGGGCGTCATGTTCGCGCTGGCGGGCTCGCTGATGGCGCGCTCCCTGAGCCGACCCGCCCTGGGTGTGATCAAGGCCCGCGTCCGCCGCCTCCTGCCCCCGCTGTGGGCGTTCAGCGCGGTGGCGCTGGCGCTGCTGTTCCTGGGCGGCTGGAACGGTACGGACGACACGGGCGACGGCGCGACCTGGTCCCTGCTGAAACTGTTCAACTACGTCGTCCCGTTCGGGGAGCCGTCCTACCCGGCGTCGATCGGCTCGGACTCCGGCCTCCTGGAACCGACGTGGGCGGACCAGGCGGTGGGCGTCCTGTGGTACCTGCGCGCGTACCTGTGGTTCGTGCTCGCCTCACCCCTGCTGCTCTGGGCGTTCCGCAGGTTCCCCTGGCCCACCCTCCTGATGCCGCTGGCGCTGACGGCCGTCGTCGGCACCGGCGTGGTGGAGATCCCCGGCGAGACCGGCAACGCCGTCACCGACTTCGCGGTCTACGGCAGTTGCTGGATCCTGGGCTTCGCCCACCAGGACGGCCTGCTGCGGCGGATTCCCCGCTACCTGACGGTGTCCCTCGCCACCCTGGTCATGACGTTCGGCCTGTGGTGGGCCTCCGGCCACCAGGGCGCGGAAGGCTGGGACCTGAACGAGATCCCGCTGGCCCAGGCCACCTGGTCCTTCGGCTTCGTCGCGATCCTGCTCGCGTACTCCCCGTCCTGGCGGGAACTCCCGGGCCGCCTGGTCCACTGGGACAGGATGGTGACCCTCTCCAACAACCGCGCGGTCACCATCTACCTCTGGCACAACCTGCTCATCATGGCCGCGGAACTCCTCCTGGAGCAGGCCTACGACCTCCCCTTCCTCCAGACCGACAGCGCCACGGCGGCCCTGGACACCGCCTACAACGTCTGGATCTTCTGCCTCATCTGGCCCCTCATCGGCCTCGCCGTCCTGACCTTCGGCTGGCTTGAGGACCTGGCCGCCAGACGAAGGCCACGGCTCTGGCCGAACGGGGCGCGGCGTACCCTCACCCGATCGCGATCCGCGTCAGCCAGTAGCTCTTGGGACCGATGATCTGGATCCCGGTCCCGGAGAGGACGGTCCTGCTGCCCACGTGGAACCGCACCGAACCGTCGGAGCGGACGGACCAGATGTCCGGGATCCCGTCGGAGTTGGCGTCCGGCGTTCCCATGAGCAGGGGGACGTTGGTCTTGAGCCAGACGGGCTCGTCGTACTCGTTGTCGACGCCTCCGGCCGCGGTGGTGGCCGTGGACAGCGAGTACAGGTCGACTCCGCCGCCCGGCGCGGCAACGCCCTTGCGC
Source organism: Streptomyces flavalbus (assembly GCF_042674625.1). Classification (NCBI taxonomy): domain Bacteria; kingdom Bacillati; phylum Actinomycetota; class Actinomycetes; order Kitasatosporales; family Streptomycetaceae; genus Streptomyces; species Streptomyces flavalbus. Next base: position 3,138,507 of record NZ_JBHTEB010000001.1, on the reverse strand, counting down.
AGGACCATCCGGCCGGAGAGGTCGGTGCGGAACAGCAGGTCCGCGACTCCGTCGCCGGAGACATCCGTCACGGACACGATGTCGCGGTCCTGCCAGGCGGAGGAGACGAACAGACGGATCGCCTGGTCGACCGTGGCACCGTGGTAGCCGGTGAACGCCCACAGCTCGCTGCCGACCGTGGCGAAGAAGTCGGCGCGGCCGTCCCCGGTGATGTCACCCGTCGCCAGGATCTGCGTCATCTGCGCTGGGTCGGGTGCGCCCGCGGGCAGGAGGATCTCACGGCGCCGGTCGATGTTGACCGCGCCGTAGCCGTCCCCGGGATAGACCCAGAGCTTGCCCTCGACCCGCACGACCAGGTCCTGGAGGCCGTCGCCGCCGTAGATGTCGCCGTTGTGGGTGATGAGGGCGCCCTTGAAGTGACCGCTCGGCGCGGCCACGTACGGTGGCAGGTCATCCCCGTTGGGATCCTTGTCGGGGTTCTCCCGGTACGCCCCCGGCATGGAGAGGTCCAGGTCCCCGCTGCCCTTGGTCACGTCGGAGTTGGCCTGGGAGGGGTAGAGCGCCAGATTGCCCGCCGAGGTGACGGTCATGAGGTCGGGGAGCCCGTCGCCGGTGAAGTCCCCGGCCTTGTCCGCCTGGTCGCGAGGCGTGACGTAGAAGAAGTACCGCGCCGGTTCGGAGACGTTGCCCGCGCCGTCGACGACCCGTACATAGAGGACGTTGGGTCCGGCGGTCGGCGGTTTGGCGTTGCTGATGGTGGCGGTGACGCTCGTATTGGTGCCCATGGTCCGGTTCACGGAACCCGAGTAGCTGGGCGAGTTGAAGGCGTACTCGTACCGCACGACGTCGGAGTTGCGGGCCTGCACGGTGAAGGAACCGGGTGTGCCGAACTTCTTCGTGCTCCACTTGGAGTCCTCGGCCTCGCTGCCGAAGCCGTTCTCGTTGAGGTCGGCGTTCGGGAAGTCGGTGGAAGTGATCTTCGGCGGCCGGGGCGCGGTGGTGTCCAGGACGAAGCGGCAGGGGCTCGCGGACGGCGCCCAGGGTGACGTGGTGCGCGCGTCGTCGACGGCTCGGACACGCCACGAGTACGGGGTGCCGTTGGTGAGCTTGCTGGTGGAGAAGTTGTCGGTTGTCTTCAGGGCCGCGTCCCTGTCACCTCCCGCCGACACGAATCCGGTGGAGCCCAGCAGGTCGCCCGTGGTGCTCAGCTTGCCGGTCGGCCAGAGGTCGAAGTTGAAGTAGTCGAGGTTCTTGTCCTTGTCCGTGGCCTTGGCGGTGAACGTCACACTGCCCGCACCCATCCGCGCGTACGGCTCCGAGGTCGTGCACTTGCCGTCGGGACCCAGGTCCAGTGAGCCCGGGACGATGGCGGGCGGACGGTTGTAGTACAAGTCGAGAAGCGGCCCGTGCTCGCCGTTGGCCTGGAACTTCTTCCAGGCGTACTGGGAGTGCTCGTCGCGGGCGCGCAGCCCGAAGGTGATCGTGTCGTCCCCCCGGTCAGCGGCCTTCTGCGCCCCGCTCTTGACGTCGAACGTCTCGTAGTCGTCCCGGCACCCCGACTTGTAGCCGTGCGCGAAGCTCTTGGTGGCCAGCTTGTTGCCGTCGTGGAGCTGGGGGGCGTTCTTCCAGTTGGTGTGGGAGTTGATGCGCCCGGTGAGGTGCACGCTCATCGAACGGGCGCTGCACGACCAGGAGTAGGTCTCCAACATGCGCAGCTTCGCACTGATTACCTTCGTTCCCTTGAGGGACGAGTCGAAGTCGATGTTGAAGAAGGACCGCGAGGTCCCCCAGGTGTCGGACTCGAAGCCGACGCGGGCCTCGTGCGTGCCGCCCGCGTTGAAGCCACGGCCGTTGTAGAAGGTGGCGTTGGGGTGCCGGTTGTAGGCGGTGGTCCAGTTCTGGATGTGCCCCTTGAAGGGCGGGTCGATGAAGACCGGGTAGGTGGTCGCGGGGTCCTGGAGGAACTCCTGGTCGGGAGTGAGCAGCCACTGTCCCCCCACCAGGTCGGGCTCGACCAGTTCGCCCCGTGAGTCGGGCGAGGGGCCGTCGAGCGAGGGCAGTCCCAGGGTGGCCGCCGGTCCGGTCGGCGAGGTGGAGGGGGTCGGCTCGGCGGGCACGGGTGGCAGGGGCGACTCGGAGATCGAGGGCTCGGGTCCGTCGGTGGCCGGGGGCAGGACCTCCACGTCGGTGCCGCCCTGCTCGTCGGTCTCCGCCGCGGTCTCCGTCGGGCTGGGACTCGCCCCCTCGTCCGGGGAGGGGGTGACCGTGTCCTCGGGGGAGGGGGTCTCCGACGTCGTCGGCTGCGCGGTCGCGCCCACCGTGCCGTCGGTCACGGCGGGGGCGCCGCTGCTGTCCCACATCAGCGGCGTGGGCGACATGGCCACCTCATCGCCGTCCGAGTCCTCGGCGGAGACGATGCCGGAGACCGGGTCGAGGCGGAAGGTGAGCGTGGACGACTGGATGCCGTACACGAGCTGCTGGGCGATCGGGTTGGAGGCCGCCTGGCGGTCCTTCAGCACGACCAGTTGCGCGAAGCCGTCGTCCTCCGCGGTGAGCACGAGGTCCGCGCCGGGGAAGATCTCCGGGTACAGCGCGCGGTTGCCCTCGATGATCGGGGCGGGGACCGGGCCCGGCCAGGTGAGCTGGATGGCGTGTGCGCCGCCGTCGACATAGAGGGTGACCAGGGGCGTTCCGCTGTCCTCCGCCGCCGCGCCCCGCACCAGGGAGGCCCGCCGCACCGTGCCTCGGGAGGCCCGCTCCTCAGCCCTGCCGGAACCGGTGGAGAAGACCACGCGGGTGTTGGTGGCCGTCGGCTCCCAACCGGCATTCGTAAGCCGTAGAGTCGGGTCGATCTTCTTCCACTCGCCGTCCACCTTGGCCCGGATCGGAGAGGAGTGCAGCCGCTTCATCATCAGACCGTCGGGACGGGCCCAGGTGGTGGACTCGGCGGTGCGCGCGGCGGTCACCTCCACGGCCTTGCCCGTACGAGCGGCTCGGGTGAGGGCGGCGGCCTCGGTGACGGGTTGGCCGTTTCGCCCGCGGGCGGTCTCCTGGCCCCCGGCATCGTCGTCGAGGCGGAACCCGGCGTAGACGATGCCGGTCGCGGCGACGGCCGTGGCGATCAGCGTGGCGATGGCCCGGCGGCCGGGCCCGCGGCGCCAGTTGCGCGTCATCGGGCGAGTTCCCCTTCCCCCAGTGGACCGACGACAGGTCAGGATGTGCCGGTCGCCGGTGCTGTCGGCCAGCCATGACGAGGGCATGGCGAGGCGAGCTGATGATGTCCCATGAAGGGGCTGTCGTCATCCTGTGCGGATTGTGTGCCGATGGGTCGGAGGTCCTTGCCGTGCCCCGTGATGCGGGAGTTCGGCGCCTTGCGGGGCGTGGGACTTGCTCGGTGCTCGGATCCTCAAAAGGTGTCCTTATGGGGCAAGTCAGACTGTTGTGGGTGAGGTAATGGGTTGATTACTCCTCGTGTGTGTCTGGTGTGCGGAAAGTGGTGTTCGATCTTCCGTGGGGCAGGCTTCCGGCTTTCGCCGCTTCGGTGCGTAACAAGCCGTAACGCACCGTGACGCTCATCACATGCCTCTGGCGCCTCTGGTGTTTCTTCACAGATCGGTCACAGAATCTTCGGCATCTGGTAAGTCAACAGGCGTGGTCCTTCACCGGTCCCGCTCCGAGTGGTCCGGGGGGACCCCGCCGTGTTCGGCCGACTTTCGCACGCCCGTCGTAGCCTCACGCGTATCGCCGTGCCCACCACGGCCGCCGCGCTGCTGGTGGGACTGCTTCCCACCGCGTCACTGGCGGTGCCACCGGACCCGGCGCAGGCCGAGGTCGGCCGCGAGACGCTGACGCTTGAGGAACTGGACCAGGAAGAACCCATACCTGGCGAGGCGCTCTCGCGCGACCTGGAGACCCTCCGCGCGGACATTCCGGATGACCTGCTTCAGGCGCCGTCGGACACGGTGAGCCCGCCGTCCGGCGTGACGGGTACGGTCACCTTCGGATCGACGGTGAGCACGGCTTCCCTGAGCGCCGCGGACACCGTCGCCGACGCGACCACACCGTCCCCAGTGGGCGCCCTCCCTGTCAGCCTCGGGCAGGCCCCCGACCAACCGGTGCCGACGGGCACGTGGCAGGTCTCCATTCCGGACCGTGCCGCCGCGGTCAGCCAAGGCGTGGACGGCACCGTCATGGTGGTGCAGGGCCCGGACACCGGCTCGGTACCGGTCGCGGTCAGGCTGGACTACTCCAAGTTCAAGAGCCTCTACGGCGCCGACTGGGCCTCCCGCCTAAGGCTCGTCCAGTTCCCCGACTGCTACCTGACCACGCCGGACGACGAGGCGTGCCAGACGTACGAGGAGCTGGAGACCGTCAACGACCCGGCCTCCGCGTCCGTCACCGCGACGGTCGACCCGGCGGCTGACGGGGGCGTGACCACGGCGTCCTCGACGGCCAGCGGTGACCCGGGTGTCGTCCAGGCGTCGTACCGGACGTCGTCGTCGACGGCCACCGCGGCAGCCGCGGGCTCCACGGCCGTCCTCGGCGCCGTCGACTCCGGCGCCGGAGCGGGCGGTACCTTCAAGGCGACGCCGCTCGCCTCGGACGGCAAGTGGGAGGCGGGCGGTTCGTCCGGCGCCTTCACCTGGTCGTACCCCCTCGTCGTCCCCCCGCCGCCCGCGGGCCCCGCCCCGGCGATCACCTTCGGGTACAACTCCCAGACCGTCGACGGCCGCACCGGCGTCGCCTCCCCCCAGGGCTCCTGGATCGGCGAGGGCTGGAACTACGACCCCGGCTACATCGAGCGCCGCTACCGCCCCTGCCAGGACGACCGCAAGACGCTCGGCGCGGGCACGCCCAACAACACGGCCAAGTCCGACAAGACGTCCGACTTCTGCTGGGTCTCGTACAACGCCGTGATGTCCCTCAACGGCAAGACCACGGAACTGGTCCGTGACGCCCCCTCCGGCAGCGACCCCGAGACCCAGACGGAGGTCTACCGCCCGCAGCAGGACGACGGCACACGCGTCGAGCACCGCGTCGGCGGCACCAACGACGACAACAACGGGGAGTACTGGGTCGTCACGACCCGGGACGGCATCAAGTACTACTACGGCCTGAACAAGGTGGACGGCGGCCACGCCAACACCAACTCCGTCTCGACGGTCCCGGTCTTCGGCAACCACCCGGGCGAGCCCTGCCACGCCAGCACCTTCGCCGCCTCCCGGTGCGGCACCGGCCAGCAGCAGGCGTGGCGGTGGGGCCTGGACAAGGTCGTCGACCTCCACGGCAACACCATGGTCGTCAACTGGAAGCAGGAGACGAACTACTACGCCGTCCGGAAGAAGTTCAAGTCCCCCGAGCAGTACGACCGTTACGCGTACCCGACGTCCATCGAGTACGGGATGCGCTCCACTGACCTGACCAAGCCGTCCGCGACGGTCACCTTCGGCGTCGAGCAGCGCTGCCTCAAGTCCGGGACGGCGTGCACGGAGACCAACTTCGCCAAGACGGACGACCCGGGCGCCTACCGGCCCTGGTGGGACACCCCCGGCAACCTCAACTGCAAGTCCACGTCCAAGCTCTGCCCGGCCTTCCCGTCCTTCTGGACGCAGATGCGCCTGGACAGGGTGACGACGAAGGCCGCACGCGCGGGCCAGCCCGGCCTGGGCCTGGTCGACAAGTACACGCTGCACCAGTCCTTCCCCGCCGACTGGTACGACACCTCCCCGGGCCTGTGGCTCAACTCCATCACCCGCACCGGATACGGACCGGGTGACACCACCGGCACCCTCCAGTCCAAGGACGGCATCAGCTTCGCCCACTACACCGTGGGGTCCACCTCACCGCTGCACGACCGTCTGCGGGACCACCAGTTGCCGAACCTGGTGACCACCGGAGCCGGTGACCAGCGACCTGGCTTCACCCGACCCCGCATCGGCACCGTCTCCACGGAACTGGGCGGTGACATCGAGGTGGAGTACGAGGGCGGCTGCGCGACCGTGCCCACGACGGACAAGGGCAAGAGCAACGGCACCTGCTACCCGGTCCGCTGGTCCCCCGACGGGGACGAACGGACACCCGCGAAGGCGTGGTTCAACAAGTACGTCGTCAGCTCGGTGACGGAGATCGACGAGGTCACCTCGCAGAGCCGTCCGATCACCACCAGGTACGTGTACGGCGGAGCGGCCTGGTCCAAGAGCGACGACGAGTTCACCCGCCCCGCCCTGCGCACCTACAGCGACTGGCGCGGGTTCCGCCAGGTCAAGGCGTACAAGGGCAGCAAGACCGTATCCGCGTTGAACCTGCAGAACCCCCAGTCGTACTCCAAGACCCGGTACTTCCAGGGCATCGGCGGCGTGGTGAAGGACTCCACGGGGAAGCACACCCTGCTCTCGGACGACGCTCCGCAGTACGCGGGGATGACCGCCGAGACCATCGTCTACAAGAACTCCGACAAGGAGGACCCCGAGCAACCCGAGAAGAACGTCCAGGAGCGGACGCTCAACTTCCCCTGGTCCAAGCAGACGGCGTCCCGCCCCCGGGAGAACGAGGACGGCACCACCGCCGATCCCCTGCTCGCCCACCGCACCGGCATCTCCCGGTCGGACCAGATCAAGGCGAACGACGGTAGCTGGCGTGCGATCCGCACGCTCACGGAGTTCGACGACACCTACGGCCTGCCGACCCAGGTGGAGACGGCGGTCGTCAAGCCCGACGGCACCGGCGAGACCTTTTCCGACCGGACGTGCACGAAGACGACGTACGTGCACAACACCTCCGCCTGGCTGATCGGCCTGCTAAAGGAGCAGCGCACCACCGGCACGTCCTGCGCCAACCACGCCACCGCGGACCCGGCCACGCAACTGAAGTCGGCGGTCCGGCACTCCTACGACGACCAGGCGTACGGAGCCGCCCCGACCAGGGGCCTGCTCACCTCGCAGGCGCAGATCAACGGCGAGGGCGCGTCGTACTCCCTGGTCACCACGACGACGTACGACCCGCTCGGCCGCCCCCGCAAGGTCACGGCCCCGGGCATGGACGGCCCCACGGAGACGCAGTACACGCCAGCGGACAGCGGTGGACCTGTCACGTCGATCAAGGTGATCAACGCGCTGGGGCACACCACCACCACGACGTACGACCCGGGCCGCGTGCTGCCGCTGACCGTCACGGACCCCAACAACCGTGTCAGCCGTAACGAGTACGACGCCCTCGGCCGCCTGGTGAAGGGCTGGTCCCCGTCACGCTCCGACGGCAAGTCGCCCAACGTGAAGTTCACGTACCACCAGGCACTCGCGACGGGCAGCACCACCCGTCCCGCCGCGGTGACCACCGAGACCCTGAAGGACGACGGCGGTTACTCCCGTCAGGTCACGGTCTACGACGGTCTGGCCCGCGAGGTCCAGACCCAGAGCCAGGCGCACGGTCCGGGCCGGATCGTCGTGGACACGCGCTACGACGACCACGGCCTGGTCTACGAGAAGACCGGCGCGTACCTGGCGCAGGGCGAGCCCACGGCGGAACTCTTCACGCCGAAGTCGCAGACGCTCGTCCCCACCTGGACCAGGTACCGCTACGACGGCCTGGAGCGCGCCTACAAGGAGTCGGTCTTCCAGGCTGGCCGCTACAAGTACGCCACGGAAACCACCTACAGCGACACGAGCACGCTGGTGAACCCGCCCGGCGCCACGACCCCCACGACCCGGACGTCCTACGACGCGCTGGGCCGGGTCACGGCGCTGAAGCACTACACCACGGAGGCGTCGACCGCGACGGCCGGGCGCACCACGGCGTACGCGTACGACGCCCGCGGCAACCTCGCCAAGGTCACCGACCCGGCGGGCAACGCGTGGACGTACACCTATGACGCCCGTGGCAGGGTCACCTCCGCCGTCGACCCGGACGTGGGCGAGACGAAGACCTGGTACGACGACGCCGACCGGCCGAACCGCGTGCAGAACGCCCGCGCGCAGCAGACGTACACGGAGTACGACACGCTCGGCCGCGTCCTGAAGGTGCGGCGCGGGTCGGCGACGGCGAGCCCCGAGAAGGAGTACACCTACGACACCGTGCCTGGCGGCATCGGCAAGCCCGTCGCCTCCATCCGGCACACGGACACGGGCGACTACACCAACACCGTCACGGGCTACGACGCCGAATACCAGGTCACGAGCAGCGAGAGGGTCATCCCCGCCAACTCGATGACGGCGGGCCTGTCCGGCACGTACGCGTACGCGTACACCTACACACCCACCGGAAAGCCCCTCTCGGTCACGTTGCCCGCCAAGGGCGGCCTGGCGAAGGAGAAGGTGGTCACCCGCTACAACGGCGACGGTCTGCCGGAATCCACCTCGGGCGCGACCTGGTACACCTCCGACGTCACCTACTCCCCGTACGGCGAGGTGCTGCGCACGGTCTCCGCCGCCCAGCCGTACCGCGTCTGGATGACCAACTTCGTCGACCCTTACACCGGCCGCCTCCAGCGCACGGTGTCGGACCGCGAGACGGCGGGCCCGCACCGCATCACCGACAGCTACTACTCCTACGACGTCTCGGGCCTGATCACCTCCAACGCCCGCCAGTTCGGTGACAACAGCTGGGACAACCAGTGCTTCACCTACGACGTGATGGGCGAGCTGGTGCACGCCTGGACGTCGAACATCACCCCGACGGGTGGCGGCACGGGCTGCAAGTCCGCGAACAACACGACCTGGGGCTACCGCACCACCTACGCCCCCTCCTCCGGCCCGGTCGCGGAGGCCCCGGACGCGGAGACGGACCACACGAGCCCCGACGCCACCCTCGCCTCGACGCTCGCCGCGGCGGCCCCCGCCGCGTCGACGGTGTCCACCAGCGGCGCCGCCTACCGCCAGTCGTTCACCTTCGACTGGCTGGCGAACCGCGCCAAGATGACCGACACCGACGCGGCGGACCCGACGAAGACCACCACGTTCACCTACGGCTACGGCAAGACGGTCACCGGCAACGGCACCACCCCGTCCTACCAGACCCAGCCGCACACGAACACGTCGATCACCTCGTCCCCGTCCGGCAAGGGCAGCACGTACACGTACGACGCCACCGGCAACACCGAGGCCCGCAACCTCTCGAACACCACCCAGGGCCTCGTCTGGTCCCCCGACAACAAGCTCGACTCGATCACGGACAACGGCGTCAAGACGACCTACGTCTACGACGCCGACGGCAACCGCCTCCTGGAGCACTCGCCCTCCGGCTCGACCCTCTACCTGGGCGAGACGGAACTGACGACGAACACCACGGGCACGATCACCGAGGCAACCCGCTCCTACGCCCACGCGGGCGCCCCCACGGTCGTCCGCACCACCAAGAACGGCGCGACCACCGGCCACAAACTGAGCGTCCTGATAGCCGACCACCTGGGCACGGCCAACACCTCGGTAGACGCAGCCACCAACCAACTCATCACCCGCCGAGCCTTCAAGCCGTACGGCGAGCTACGCGGCACAAAGCCCACCGTCTGGCCCAACAGACACAGCTACCTGGGCGTCGGCATCGACGACACGGCGACCGGCCTGACGCACATCGGGGCACGGGAGTACGACCAGAACACAGGTCGCTTCATCTCAGCCGACCCGATCTTCAATATCTCGGACCCGCTTCAGATGAACGGGTACGCCTACTCCAACAACAGCCCCATCAGCCGCTCCGATCCGATGGGCCTCGAATCCTGCTACCCGAACTACTGCTCTGGCAGTAATGGGACATACGAACCGTATGAGCCCAAGAAGGATCCTGTGGCTAAATGCCACAACACAACGACCGGATGTGGGTCGGCTCAGGGGAGTAAGAACTCCGCTAATACCCCCACGGTAAGCAAAGACCCTAACGCCTTGCGTCTGGGTGTCACTTTCTGTGAACGTGACGGTAAGTGCATCAACAGGCCACCGGAGCACGGTGTCTGGTCGGTTGTCAAGCAATTCGTGATGCCTGACGTTTCCGAGTGGGCGGCGTGTGCGGATGACGTGGGCTTCAACTCGCACTGCGGTTGGGCTGCAACTGATCTCTTGGCGATTGGTAAGCTGAAAAAGTTCAAAAAAATAGAAGAACTGCTGTCGAATTGTAAGTGCTTCCTTGCCGGCACCGCTGTCCTGATGGCGGATGGGACTTCAAAAGCCATTGAAGACGTCAAAGCCGGGGACAAGGTCTTGGCAACCGACCCGGAATCTGGCGAATCCGGACCCAGAGCTGTCACTCAATTGATTGTCACAAAGAGTGACAAGCACTTCAATGAGCTGTCCATCGTGACAAGCGACGGCCTCCAAAAACTGACAGCGACTTTCGAGCACCCCTTCTGGTCCCCATCGGAGGGTGACTGGGTCAAGGCGGCAGATCTTGTCCCGGGTATGACCCTGCTCACCGATCAGGGTGACACTGTCCTAGTTGCAGGCAACCGTCCGTTTAGCAAGCGCGCGCGAACGTACAACCTTACGGTTGAGGATCTACACACCTATTATGTGCTGGCGGGGGCCACGCCGGTACTCGTTCACAACAGCAGCTGTGACCTTCCGGAGGGGTATACCTCTTCCCCTGCGCTCAACGGTGACCCCTACCATCCGGACTCGGTGGCTGAGCGTAGTCGGCGGAACCGAGAGCTGTACGCCGGGACCGTGGCCGATCGGGCAGGTGCACTTGGGTACAGGACAAGAATTCCCGCGCAGAAGGCACCGTTCAATTCGCATGGTCAGGTCGTATTTTTCAACGGAAAGAACTACATTACACCTGATGTCGATGGTCATAACGTGACGGACGGCTGGAAGATGTTCAACCGCAGAGGGCAACGGATCGGAACCTATGACCCAGATCTCAACTACCTCAAGGAATGATGGATTCTCAATCGAGGTGATCAGCGATCCGGTTTCGGAGGGTGCGACCCCGTCATCCTCCGCTGCTGTCGCCAGGATCAGAGTCGGCAGCTTCGCGGAGACGTTCCAGATGGATCTGAGCTTCTGGTCGGTGGATGAATACCGCCGAAGCTGGGAGAGTGCCCTGAGGGAAATTGAGTGCTCCGAGAAGGTGACCTCTTGTCTCATTGCTTCGATCACTGATCCGGAAGCAAGTAACTTCGTCTCATGCTGGCCTATGTATCGAGAGGGGGATGTGGTCTACGTCCAGAATTCGATTATCTTCCTGGATGAGCTCGACGAACCGTTCGACCCGCAAGAGCCGTGGCGGTACGTAGAGCCTCACCGTGAAGTCGACGAGGATGGGATTCGCATCTCCGAGTGGGTGACGAGCGCGTCCGAAGTGCGGCAGTTCCGCGAGTCTGCCTGGGGCTTGTGAGAGCACGTAACCGCAAATCTGACGCCCCGCCAGATCATTTCTAGCGGGGCTTCTGCACGTCGTGACGGCAGTAGTTGACGGCAACGTCAGTGGACGGTGGCTCTGCACGGCGGCGGGTTTTCGCCGTCGTCGCGGGTCGACTCGTCGTTGGCGGGGTCGTCAAGGGCGGTGCTGAGGGTGTTGATGGCGTCTCGCTGGAGGCGGAGTCGGACAGGGGCGTAGATGGTGGAGGTGACGCCGATGTGGGCGTGGCTGAGGAGCGACTTCGACCTGCTGGGCGAGTGCGGCGTACGTCCAGCCTCCCGCCTCCATGACGGGCGCTGGGTGAACCTCGGGCGCCCACGTCGTACCACCGCCCTCCAGGCGGCCAAGGCCCTGGGAGAAGATGTGTACGCACTCTGGCCGGCGCTCCGCCAGGCCCGCCCCGCCCGCGCCATCAGCTCTGAGTTGGTGGCGCTCTAGAGCAGTGGGCCGACCTCCCCGTCTCGGCGTTCACCGACCTGGTGGTTCAGGCCCAGGAACGGATCGACATCCTCGTCTACGCGGCCGTCTTCCTCCACGAGGCGTACCGGAGAGGCATGGCGAGTGGTGCCTTTGGCTCAGCCCAGATCCTTCCAGCGTCGGGAAGTCGGGGCTTTGCCTCTCCCTGCCCGGCAGAGGTGGGTCAAAAGGGCCAATAACCAGCGGGGTGGGGCTGGTGCGGAACCCTGTGAGGGTGGGACACCTGGCCGCCCTCACCCCGGCTCACTGCTCGGCGGCCCCACGGTCACGTCATCAGTGGGCGGTCGGGTTGCCTACCTCGGGGAGGGCCTGGATGAACGGGGCCCAGGAACACAGGGCCACGGTGAGGTGAGGGCCCTTGGTGTGTTTTGAGTCGCGGATGTGGATGGAAGTGGTGGTGGTCGCCATCTCGACGCAGTTTGAGGCGTCGCCGCTGTAGGTGGACTTCTTCCAGGTGAGGGAGGACATTCGGGTGCCTTTCACAGTTCGTGTGCGATGCGGTGGATCAGGTCGCGTGAAGCTCGGGCGTCGAGGGCGTTGGCCTCCATGTGGTTGATCACGGCTCGGTACTTGGCCAACTGGGCATCGGCGTCGAGGAACTCGCACCCGTGGTGCGTGTCCAACTGGATCGTGTCCAGTTGGGGGACCGCTCCGGCGACGTAGTCGATGCCCTGGCCGGTGCCGTGGAAGCTCTGTCTCCCGAACGGGACGATCCGGACGGTGACGTGGGGGTGTTCGCTCATGTCGAGGATGTGGCGGAGTTGCTCAGCGGCCACCTCGCGCCCACCGAAGCCCATTCTCAGGGCGGCCTCGTGGATGGTGGCCGTGTAGGGAGTGGGGACGTCCCTGTGCAGGATGCTCTGCCGCTTGATGCGGTGGCTGAGCCGGTGCTCGATCTCGTACTGCTGAAGGGGTGGGAAGACCCCCCGGAAGAGGGCGCGGGCGTGCTCGGTCGTCTGGAGCAGGGCGGGGATGTGGATGACGAGAGCAACGCGCAACTCCGTCGCGTAGTGCTCCAGTTCGGCGAGGTCGATCAGGCTGACCGGCAGGTGTTCGCGGTACCCGTCCCACCAGCCGCGGGTGCGTCCGCCGGTCATCGCGGCGAGGGCGTCGATCAGGGCCTGGTCCGCACAACTGTAGATGCGGGCGAAGGTGCGGACGCGGTCGGCGCTGACGGCGTAGCGGCCCGCCTCGATGCTGCTGATCTGTGCTTGCTTGACGCCGAGCACCGCTGCGGCGGCGCTGGAGGTCAGCCCCGCGTGCTCCCGTAGTTTGCGCAGCTCAGCGCCCAGGCGTCGCTGGCGCAGGGTGGGGGTGTTGCTGGGCGGCACTCGGGTCTCTCTCGTCGTGAAGTGGTCTCCTGGGTCACCCACAGGAGCGAATTGTGAACTCTAGCCTTCGTTTGATGTTAATTCTTACATCCTTCGCCTCTATGGTGGTTCCACGTTGCCCAACTCCCCACCCCCACAACCCGGAACCGCCCCACCGGAGGCACCCCATGACCACCGTAGCCCCGCCCCACCCCTGGACCTACGCCCTCCGACTCCCGCATGACCCTCGCGCTGCACGTGTCGCACGTATGACCGTGCGCGCCGTGCTCACGGGGTATGAGCGGCGGGAGGCCCTCGACGTCGTCGAGTTGTTGACGTCCGAGCTCGTCGCCAACGCCTACCGGCACACCAAGGGCCCCGCCTCCCTGCGGCTGACCGGGCTCGGGGACGGGCGGCTGAGGGTCGGGGTCTGGGACACCAGCCCGCACATCCCCGCCCCCTTCGACCGGCCGCCCGGCGAGTGGCCCCCGGTCGCCCCGCTGGACGCCGTCGGTGGGCGGGGGCTGCTGCTCGTGCGGGCGTACGCGGACTCGTGGGGTGGGTGGTCGCTCGGGGCGGGGACGCTGGGGCGGAGAGGGGCGGGGAAGGTCCTGTGGTTCGAGGTGGGGAGCGGGTGACGGAAGCAGAGGTGGCGGCGCCGCTGCGGGGGTGGGTCGTCACCTCGGTCCGGCTAGCCCAAACGCAGTTAGGCTGATCGCGTTTTGGTTAGCCGTCGCCCTGCCTGCCCGCGCGACCTCTCACCCACCCCCCACCCAGCGTGAGAGCAACGTTCCCTTCCGGTCACCCACAGCCACAGGCAGGAAACGCGTCCTCCCTACCTTCGGGACTCAGCCACTCAGCGAGGCAGGACCACCCGAGCCCGGAGCACGAAACCGTGGAGGCGTCATGACAGCCCCGAGCAGTACGCCCGCACCCCCGAGCAGGGGCGGCCGTTGGATCGCCCACTGGGACCCCGAGGACGAGACCTTCTGGCGGGAGACCGGTGAGAAGGTCGCCAAGCGGAACCTCTACTTCTCCGTGCTCTCGGAGCACATCGGGTTCTCGATCTGGACCCTGTGGTCCGTGCTGGTCCTCTTCATGGGGCCGGAGTACGGCCTCACCCCGGCCGACAAGTTCATGCTGACGTCGATGGTGACGCTGGTCGGCGCCGTCGTGCGGGTGCCGTACACCTTCGCGGTCGCGATCTTCGGTGGGCGGAACTGGACGATCGTGTCCGCCTCGCTCCTGCTCATCCCGTCCATCGCCGCGTTCGTGGTGATGGAGCCGGGGACCTCCTTCTCGACCTTCCTCCTCGTCGGGCTGCTCGCCGGGGTCGGCGGCGGGAACTTCGCCTCCTCCATGACCAACATCAACGCCTTCTTCCCGTTGAAGAAGAAGGGGTGGGCGCTGGGGCTGAACGCGGGTGGGGGCAACATCGGGGTGCCTGTTATTCAGCTCGTCGCCCTCGCCATCATCGGGGCCAGTGGGGGGCCGCGCGTCCTGCTCGGGATCTACATTCCGCTCATCGTCGTCGCCGCCGTGCTCGCCGCGTTGTTCATGGACAACATCGAGAACGTCCGGAACGACACCGGGGCCGCCAAGGACGCCGCACGTGACGCGCACACCTGGATCATGGCCTTCCTCTACATCGGCACGTTCGGGTCGTTCATCGGGTACAGCTTCGCCTTCGGGCAGGTGCTGACCAACCAGTTCGGCCGTACGCCGCTCCAGGCCGCGTACGTCACCTTCCTCGGTCCGCTGCTCGGCTCGCTGATCCGGCCCGTCGGCGGCAGGCTCGCCGACCGGTACGGCGGCGCGAAGATCACGCTCTACAACTTCGTCGGGATGGGGGTCGCCACGGCCGTGCTCATCGTGGCCGCCATGCAGGAGTCCCTCGCCCTGTTCACCGTCGCCTTCGTGGTGCTGTTCGTACTCACCGGGCTCGGCAACGGGTCCACCTTCAAGATGATTCCGGGGATCTTCCAGAACAAGGCCCTCGCCCGAGGGCTGGAGGGCGAGGCCGCAGCCGCCTACGGGCGTCGGCTCTCCGGGGCCTCCATGGGGCTCATCGGGGCCGTCGGGGCGCTCGGTGGCGTGGGTATCAACCTGGCCTTCCGGCAGTCCTTCATCTCCTACGGCTCCGGCACCGGCGCCTTCGTCGCCTTCCTCGCCTTCTACGTCGTCTGCTTCGTGGTGACCTGGGCCGTATACCTTCGTCGCACCACCCAGCCGACCCAGGCCGCCACCGCCGCGTCGGAGGCGAAGCCGCAGCTCAGCTACGCCGAGGTGTGATCGGGTACCTGCCGTAACACCAGCGACATGAAGCGGAACCGAGCCTGTCACGCGCCGTTGACAGGCTCGGCCGCATGTAGGTGGCAGACGAAACGAAGAGTGTCAGACGACCAGGGTCAGACAACTGGAGTGCGGGACGAGAGTTATGTACGACGAACAGCAGCGACCGGACCGACGCTCACCCAACGCCGCCGAGCCGCGGCCCCAGGACGCACCGGCCGACGCCGTGCCGCGGCTCCAGGACGCACCGGCCGACGCCGAGCCGCGGCCCCAGGACGCACCGGCCGACGCCGTGCCGCGGCTCCAGGACGCACCGGCCGACGCCGAGCCGCGGTCCCGGGAAGCACCGGCGCGGACCGACCACGGACCCCTCGCCGGGTTCACCGTCGGCGTCACCGCCGCGCGCCGGGCCGAGGAACTCGGCGCCCTGCTCCAGCGGCGCGGCGCCACCGTGCTGCACGCCCCCGCCCTGCGGATCGTGCCGCTCTCCGACGACGGTGAGCTGCTCGCCGCCACCAAGGAACTGCTCGACCAGGTGCCGGACGTCGTGGTCGCCACGACCGCCATCGGGTTCCGTGGATGGGTCGAGGCCGCCGACGGGTGGGGGCTCGGCGAGGCCCTGCTCGACCGGCTCCGCCATGTCGAGCTGCTCGCCCGCGGGCCCAAGGTGAAGGGCGCCATCCGGGCCGCCGGGCTGACCGAGCACTGGTCGCCGTCGTCGGAGTCCATGGCGGAGGTGCTCGACCGGCTGCTGGAGGAGGGGATCGACGGGCGGCGGATCGCCGTACAACTGCACGGCGAGCCCCTGCCCGGGTTCGTGGAGTCGCTGCGGGCGGGTGGGGCCGAGGTCGTGGGCGTGCCCGTGTACCGGTGGATGCCGCCCGAGGACCTCTCCCCGCTCGACCGGCTGCTGGACGCCGCCGTCTCGCGCGGGCTGGACGCGCTCACCTTCACCAGCGCCCCCGCCGCCGCGTCCCTGCTGAACCGGGCCGAGGAGCGCGGGCTGCTGCCCGAACTGCTCGCCGCCCTCAGCCACGACGTGCTGCCCGCCTGCGTCGGCCCGGTCACCGCGCTGCCGCTCCAGGCGCGCGGCGTGGACACCGTCCAGCCGGAGCGGTACCGGCTGGGACCGCTGGTGCAGTTGCTGTGCCAGGAACTGCCGTTGCGGGCCCGCGCGTTGCCGATCGCCGGGCACAAGGTCGAGATCCGCGGGCACGCGGTGCTGGTGGACGGCGCCCTGAAGCCCGTACCGCCCGCCGGGATGGCCCTGCTGCGGGCGCTGTCGCGGCGGCCCGGCTGGGTGGTCGCCCGCGCCGAGCTGCTGCGGGCGCTGCCCGGCGCCGGGCGGGACGAGCACGCCGTGGAGACCGCGATGGCCCGGCTGCGCACCGCGCTCGGCGCGCCCAAGCTGATCCAGACCGTCGTCAAGCGCGGCTACCGGCTCGCCCTCGACCCGGCCGCCGACGCCAAGTACGCCGACGTGTGAACGGCCGCGCGCAACCAGCGCGCGGTACGGGGGGTTCCGGTCCGGAAAGCGGGCAGGCACTGTGAGAGGAGCGCCTCGCGGCGCGCCTTGCCTGCTTTCCTGCGACCGACCCCTGGGCGGTGACGCACGTGGCCTCCATGCCCTCGTCCTCGTACGAGTTGCGGTTCGACGCCGGGCGCGTCTGCCTGGACCTGCTCGCCACCACCCACCCCGTCGAACGGCTCGACTCGGTCGAGGTGCTGTGCGCCTGGATCACCGGCGCCGGACTCGTCCCGCCCGGCACCCCGCTGACCCACGCCAACGCCTCCTGGCTGGTCGCCTTCCGTGAACTGCGCGGCCGGGTCGCCCCGTTGGTGTACGGCCGTCACACCCCGACCGGACCGGCGTACGACCTCGCCCTCGCCCGCGTGAACGACCTCGCCCGCGCCGCCCCGCCCGCCCCGCGCGCCCTGCGCGGCCCCGACGGGGCGCTGGTGCGGGAGCTGGCCGGGCCACCGGAGTGCGCGGCGCTGCTCGGCGCCGTCGCGCGGGACGCCGTAGATCTGCTCACCGATCCCGCCGCCCGCGCGAGCCTGCGGCAGTGCGCGGGGGACAACTGCCCCATCGTGTACGTCGACACCTCGCGCGGGCACCGCAGACGCTGGTGCTCCAGCGAGGTGTGCGGGAACCGGGAGCGGGTGGCCCGGCACCGGCGGCGCGCCCAGCCCGCCAGCGCCTGACCCACCGACTGACACGCCGTCAATAGTCGTCGCCGTGATGGAATCGTGAAGAGTTTGCGGCGGGAATGTGCCCCGATGTCCCTCCGGTCACGCCAATCTCTCAGAAAACTGTCCCGCCCCTTTGAACACGCCACGCCCCGCCTCCGTACCCGTCGTTGAGCGACCGGCTGGGGGAACCCCCGGACATCGGAGGTGGGCGTGCGCAAGGATTCCGTCGTGGCCAATGAACGTGGTGCGAGGGCCCGACATCGCATGTCGTCCGCGTCCTCGGAACCCGACGAGGAGCTGATGCGCGCCCTCTACCGGGAGCACGCCGGGCCCCTGCTCGCCTATGTGCTGCGCCTGGTCGCCGGAGACCGGCAGCGCGCCGAGGACGTGGTGCAGGAGACGCTCATCCGTGCCTGGAAGAACGCCGGTCAGCTCAACCGAGCGACCGGATCGGTACGCCCCTGGCTGGTGACGGTCGCCCGGCGCATCGTCATCGACGGCCACCGCAGCCGGCAGGCCCGGCCGCAGGAGGTCGACCCGTCGCCGCTGGAGGTCATCCCCGCGGAGGACGAGATCGACAAGGCGCTGTGGCTGATGACACTGTCCGACGCGCTCGACGACCTGACCCCGGCCCACCGGGAGGTGCTCGTCGAGACGTACTTCAAGGGGCGTACCGTCAATGAGGCGGCCGAGACGCTCGGCATACCGAGTGGCACCGTGCGCTCGCGGGTGTTCTACGCCCTGCGTTCGATGAAGCTGGCACTGGAGGAGCGGGGGGTGACGGCGTGACGAGCGGGTACGGGGGGTTTCCGGGATTCGGAGCGGGTGGTCCGGGTATGGCTGGTCCCATGCAGGGGACACCGGGCGGCGGTTCGCTGGGCCCGAACGAGCACGAGGCCGTCGGCGCCTACGCCCTCGGCATCCTCGACGACGCCGAGGCAACCGCTTTCGAGGCGCACCTCGCGGGCTGCGACTGGTGCGCGCAGCAACTGGACGAACTGGCCGGGATGGAGCCGATGCTGGCCGCCCTCGCCGACCTGCCCGGCACCGGCGGCACGCCCGCGCTCGGCGAGTCGCTGTCCGCGCGGCCCAGCCCACGGCTCGCGGAGAAGCTGGTCGACGAGGTCGCCGAGCGCCGCGCCGCCAAGCGCCGCAAGGGCTTCTACCTGGTGGCCGCGGCCGCCGCGCTGATCGTCGCCGGGCCGATCGCCGCCGTGGCGACCACCGACGACGGTGGCGGGGGCGGCGGCACCAAGAACCCCGGCGTCGAGGCCGGACCCACCGCCGGGCCCGCCGAGGAAGCCTTCGAGACCATGTCCGACAAGCTCACCGCGACCGACCCGGAGACCCAGGTCAGCGCCACCGTCGGAATGGAGGAGAAGGGCTGGGGCACCCACACCGTCCTGGAGCTGAAGAACGTCAAGGGACCGCAGAAGTGCGCCCTGATCGCCGTGGGCAAGAACGGCGAGCGCGAGACGGTCGCCTCCTGGTCCGTCCCCGACTGGGGCTACGGCCTGCCCGACGCCACCACCGACAAGGCGAAGAAACCGCTCTACGTCCACGGCGGCGCCGCCTTCACCCCGAACGAGATCGACCACTTCGAGGTCGTGACCTTCGACGGGAAGCGGTTGGTGGAGGTCGACGCCTGAGCCCGAGACCGTAGCCTTACGGGTCCCCCTTCGCGTACGGTGGACGGCTGCCCAGCACGTCAGAAGGGGGCTCGGTGGCCGCTCAGGCTCATCAGGAGACCGCGCTCGACCCGAACCGGGGCCCGGATCGGGACCGGGACCGCGGCTCCAGCCAACACCGCCCGGACCAGGACTCCGTACGCGACCGTGAGATCGCCGGAGAGCAGCACCACCTGGACCGGGTGTACCGCCGCCTTGAGGAGAAGATCCACGAGGCGGAGTTCCTCATGCACGACGCCGTCCAGCGCGGTCAGGTCGGCACGCCCGGCGCGCTGGCCGAGCGGGACGCGCAGGTGTTCCGCGCGGGCGTGCACCTGAACCGGCTGAACAACGAGTTCGAGGACTTCCTCTTCGGCCGCATCGACCTGCTGCGCGGCAAGGACGGCAAGAAGGGCCCGGACGGCGCCTACACCGCCGTGGAACCGGCCGAGGGCGCGGTACGGCCCGACAACACCGCCGACATCGCCGAGACCCTGCACATCGGGCGCCTCGGCGTCCTCGACGAGGACTACGCGCCGCTCGTCATCGACTGGCGGGCGCCCGCCGCCGCGCCCTTCTACCGGGCCACCCCCGTCGACCCGGGCCGGGTCGTGCGCCGCCGCGTCATCCGCTCCAAGGGGCGGCGCGTCCTCGGCGTCGAGGACGACCTGATGCGGCCCGAGCTGACGGCGTACCTGGACGGCCGTGAACTGCCCGCCATCGGGGACGGCGCCCTGATGGCCGCCCTCGGGCGGGCCCGCAGCCACACCATGCGGGACATCGTCTCCTCCATCCAGGCCGAGCAGGACAAGGTCATCCGCGCCCCCGCCGCCTCCGTGACGTACGTCGAGGGCGGCCCCGGCACCGGCAAGACCGCCGTCGCCCTGCACCGCGCCGCCTACCTGCTCTACCAGGACCGCCGCCGGTACGCGGGCGGCATCCTCATCGTCTCCCCTACGCCGCTCCTTGTGGCGTACACCGAGGGCGTGCTGCCGTCCCTTGGTGAGGAGGGCCAGGTCGCCATCCGGGCCATCGGCTCGCTCGTCGACGGCGTGGAGGCGACGCTGTACGACTCCCCGGCCACCGCCCGCGCCAAGGGCTCGTACCGGATGCTGAAGGTGCTGCGGAAGGCCGCCCGGGGCGCCCTGGAGCTGAACGGTTCCCCCGAGGTCCTCAGGGTCGTCGCCTTCGGACGGCGCCTGGAGCTGACCGCCGCCGAACTGGCCGACATCCGCCACACCGCCCTCGGCGGCACCGCCCCCGTCAACCTGCTGCGCCCCCGCGCCCGCCGCCTCCTCCTGGACGCCCTGTGGGAGCGCTCGGGCGCCGCCACCCGGCACACCGACCCGGAGCTCGCCGCCGAGCTGCGCTCCTCCTTCGACGAGGACGTCACCGCCGAGGACCCCTTCGTGGAGTTCCTGGACGCCTGGTGGCCGGAGCTGACCCCGGACGCCGTGCTGCGCGCCATGGCCGACGAACGGCGCCTCGGCCGCTGGGCCCGCCGGATCCTCAACCCCGGCGAGGTCCGCAAGGTCGCCCGCTCGCTGCGCCGGGAGGGCCGCACCGTCCACGACATCGCCCTGCTCGACGAGCTCCACGCCGTCCTCGGCGCCCCCGCCCGCCCGCGCAGGCGCCGCGAACTCGACCCGCTCGACCAGCTCACCGGCCTGGAGGAGCTGATGCCGGTGCGCGAGGAGTCCCGGCGCGAGCGCGCCGAGCGGCTGGCGCAGGAGCGCACCGAGTACGCGCACGTCATCGTCGACGAGGCGCAGGACCTCACGCCGATGCAGTGGCGCATGGTCGGCCGCCGCGGACGGCACGCCACCTGGACGGTCGTCGGTGACCCGGCCCAGTCGTCGTGGTCCGAGCCGGACGAGGCCGCCCAGGCCCGCGACGAGGCCCTCGGCACCCGGCCCCGCCGCCGCTTCACCCTCACCGTGAACTACCGCAACCCCGCGGAGATCGCCGAGCTGGCCGCGAGGGTGCTGGCGCTGGCGATGCCGGGCGCCGACTCCCCGTCGGCCGTGCGGTCCACAGGCGTACGGCCGCGCTTCGCCGTCGCCGGGGAGTCCCTCGGCCGTACCGTCCGCGAGGAGGCCGCCCGGCTGCTCGGCCAGGTCGACGGCACCGTGGGCGTCGTCGTCGCCATGAACCGGCGCGAGGAGGCGGCGCGCTGGCTCGCCGGGCTCGGTGACCGGGTGGTGGCGCTCGGCAGCCTGGAGGCCAAGGGCCTGGAGTACGACGCCACCGTGGTCGTCTCCCCGGCGGAGATCGCGGACGAGTCGCCCGCGGGCCTGCGGGTGCTGTACGTGGCGCTGACCCGGGCCACCCAGCAGCTCACCATCGTCTCGGGCGAGCGGGACGAGCCGGACACGGCCGGGGTGCCGGATCTGCTGCGGGACTGAGCGGCGGGCCGGGGTGCCCGATCCGCCGCGGGGTCGATCGGGAGATCCCGGGGTATGCCTCCGGTACGGGAATGGCCTTCTGGGATCCGTTTGTTAGCCTGGGTGATGGCACCGGCTCGATCCAAGCCCCCGGGCCCAACCTTCGTCGCCACGAGCGACCACTTGCCGCGAGGCGAGCATGGCGGGTCGGTGCCACTCAGCAGAGGCGACAGCCCCACGTCACCGCGTGACGTGGGGCTGTCGCGTGTGGTGAACAAAACGTTCGCAATCCCACCCGGCTCCCTCCTACCCGGCGGTAGGTGCGACGATCGGACGGCATACCAGCGTCACACGGTGAAAGAGGAAGTCGGCCATGGCAACGGCGCCCAGCGTCTCCTACTCGATGACGGTCCGGCTGGAGGTGCCCGCGAGCGGAACCGCGGTCTCCCAGCTCACCACGGCCGTGGAGTCCTCCGGAGGCTCGGTGACCGGCCTCGACGTCACCGCGTCCGGCCACGAGAAGCTCCGCATCGACGTCACCATCGCGGCCAGCTCCACCGCGCACGCCGACGAGATCGTCGAGAAGCTCCGCGGCATCGAGGGCGTCACCCTCGGCAAGGTCTCCGACCGTACGTTCCTGATGCACCTCGGCGGCAAGATCGAGATGGCGTCGAAGCACCCCATCCGCAACCGTGACGACCTGTCCATGGTCTACACGCCGGGCGTCGCCCGGGTCTGCATGGCGATCGCGGAGAACCCCGAGGACGCCCGCCGCCTCACCATCAAGCGCAACTCCGTCGCGGTCGTCACGGACGGCTCCGCGGTGCTCGGCCTCGGCAACATCGGGCCGAAGGCCGCGCTGCCGGTGATGGAGGGCAAGGCGGCCCTGTTCAAGCGGTTCGCGGGCATCGACGCCTGGCCGATCTGCCTGGACACCCAGGACACCGACGCGATCGTGGAGATCGTCAAGGCGATCGCGCCGGGCTTCGCCGGGATCAACCTGGAGGACATCTCCGCGCCGCGCTGCTTCGAGATCGAGGCGCGGCTGCGCGAGGCCCTCGACATCCCCGTCTTCCACGACGACCAGCACGGCACCGCCATCGTCGTCCTCGCCGCGCTGACCAACGCGCTGCGCGTGGTCGGCAAGTCCACCGGTGACGTGCGGGTGGTGATGTCCGGCGCGGGCGCCGCCGGTACGGCCATCCTGAAGCTGCTGCTCGCCGCGGGCGTCAAGCACGCCGTCGTCGCGGACATCCACGGCGTGGTGCACGCCGACCGGGACGACCTGGTCGACGCCGCGCCCGGCTCGGCGCTGCGCTGGATCGCCGACAACACCAACCCGGAGGGCGTCACCGGCACCCTGAAGGAGGCGGTGCGCGGCGCGGACGTCTTCATCGGCGTCTCCGCCCCGAACGTCCTCGACGGGGACGACGTGGCCGCGATGGCGGACGGCGCGATCGTGTTTGCGCTCGCGAACCCGGATCCCGAGGTGGACCCGGCGATCGCCCGGCAGACCGCGGCGGTGGTGGCCACCGGGCGCTCCGACTTCCCCAACCAGATCAACAACGTGCTGGTCTTCCCGGGTGTCTTCCGCGGTCTGCTGGACGCGCAGTCCCGCACCGTCAACACGGAGATGATGCTCGCCGCCGCGAAGGCGCTGGCCGACGTGGTCACCGAGGACGAGCTGAACCCGAACTACATCGTCCCCAGCGTCTTCAACGACAAGGTCGCGGGCGCGGTCGCCGGGGCGGTCCGGGACGCGGCGAAGGCGGCGGGGGCGTCGGCGACGGGCGCCTGAGGGCTGCCGGGGCGGGGCGGTCGTAGGCTGGCGGGGCGGTCGTGGGAACGGCTGTGACGATGGCCACGGTCGCCCCGTACACCGGCGCGTCGTGGAACCGGGGGCGGTGCACCGGCATCTATGGTGGGCGGCCAGTCAGTGGCGCTTTCCGTGTGACTCCCTAGGGTGTTCTCACGACTCCTACGGGTGCCGGATTGGCTTTCCCGCCGCAGGTAGGGGCAGGATGCCTCCCTGGGCGCGAGCGTCTGACGACCGACCCGGGTCCGGGGACCGTCCGAGGACCCTGGCAGCATCGGCTTCGCTGTGCCCGACATGCGGCTCCGCCGCGGGGCACGCCTCAACGCAAGAAGAACACGGGAGTAACAACATGAACCGCAGTGAGCTGGTGGCCGCGCTGGCCGAACGCGCCGAGGTGACCCGCAAGGACGCCGACGCCGTGCTGGCCGCGTTCGCCGACGTCGTCGGCGATGTCGTCGCCAAGGGCGACGAGAAGGTCACCATCCCCGGCTTCCTGACCTTCGAGCGCACCCACCGTGCCGCTCGCACCGCCCGCAACCCGCAGACCGGCGAGCCGATCCAGATTCCGGCCGGTTACAGCGTGAAGGTGTCCGCGGGCTCCAAGCTCAAGGAAGCCGCCAAGGGCAAGTAAGTCAACCGGGCCCCCGCTGGGGCCCCAGTGACGCCGAATGGGGCGGCCCCCACGTGGGGGCCGCCCCATTCGGCGTTGCGACAACCGGCGAACTCAGCCGAGCACCTTGCCGGGGAGTCAGCCGAGCACCTTGCCGGGGAGTTCCACCTTCGCGCCCAGCTCCACCAGCTTCTCCATGAAGTTCTCGTAGCCCCGGTTGATCAGGTCGATGCCGTGGACGCGGGACGTGCCCTGGGCCGCGAGGGCGGCGATGAGGTAGGAGAAGCCGCCGCGGAGGTCGGGGATGACCAGGTCGGCGCCCTGGAGGCGGGTGGGCCCGGAGACGACGGCGGAGTGCAGGAAGTTGCGCTGGCCGAAGCGGCAGTGGGAGCCGCCGAGGCACTCGCGGTAGAGCTGGATGTGGGCGCCCATCTGGTTGAGGGCGGAGGTGAAGCCGAGCCGGGACTCGTACACCGTCTCGTGGATGATCGACAGGCCCGTGGCCTGGGTGAGGGCGACGACCAGCGGCTGCTGCCAGTCCGTCTGGAAGCCGGGGTGGACGTCCGTCTCCAGCGCGATGGACTTGAGCTGGCCGCCGGGGTGCCAGAAGCGGATGCCCTCGTCGTCGATCTCGAACGCGCCGCCGACCTTGCGGTAGGTGTTGAGGAACGTCATCATCGACCGCTGCTGCGCGCCCCGGACGTAGATGTCGCCCTCGGTCGCGAGCGCCGCGGACGCCCAGGAGGCGGCCTCCAGCCGGTCCGAGAGGGCGCGGTGGGTGTAGCCGCCGAGCTTGTCCACACCGGTGATGCGGATGGTGCGGTCGGTGTCCATCGCGATGATGGCGCCCATCTTCTGCAGGACGCAGATCAGGTCCTCGATTTCCGGCTCCACCGCGGCGTTGGACAGCTCCGTGACGCCCTCCGCGAGCACCGCCGTCAACAGCACCTGCTCGGTCGCGCCCACGGACGGGTACGGCAGCCGGATCTTGGTGCCGCGCAGCCGCTGCGGCGCCTCCAGGTACTGCCCGTCGGCCCGCTTCTCGATGGTCGCGCCGAACTGCCGCAGCACGTCGAAGTGGAAGTCGATGGGCCGCCCGCCGATGTCGCAGCCGCCGAGGCCGGGGATGAAGGCGTGCCCGAGGCGGTGCAGCAGCGGCCCGCAGAACAGGATCGGGATGCGCGAGGAACCCGCGTGGGCATCGATGTCAGCGACGTTCGCGCTCTCCACGTGCGTCGGGTCGAGCACCAGCTCGCCCGGCTCCTCACCCGGACGGACCGTCACCCCGTGCAACTGGAGCAGCCCGCGTACGACGCGTACGTCACGGATGTCCGGAACGTTGCGCAGCCGACTCGGCGCGCCGCCCAGCAGGGCGGCGACCATGGCCTTCGGCACGAGGTTCTTCGCACCGCGGACCCGGATCTCGCCCTCCAGCGGGGTTCCGCCGTGGACAAGCAGTACGTCATCAGCGCCGTTGACGGTCATGAATCTCGCGTTCCGTTGCAGTGGGGCAGGGGCCGGAGAGACAGAGTAATCGCCGCCGACCCCCCTCCCGTAAGCCTGAGCGAGACCCAGCCACGTCATAGGTCTGTCACAGTCGGCGACCCGGCACGCAGCGCTCCCGGCCGGGCACGCGCGGTCACCGCGGCGGGTGTGCGCGTGGGACGCTCCCGTGCGCCCTGAGCTGCGTTCACCGGCGTTGCCCGATTGGTTCCCCAGACCCGGGGAAGATGCGGGATCATGTCAGGCATGACCGAGGTGTCCTCGCTCACAGGGCGGCTGCTCGTGGCCACGCCCGCCCTGGCGGACCCGAACTTCGACCGCGCGGTGGTGCTGCTCCTCGACCACGACGAGGAGGGCTCGCTCGGTGTCGTCCTCAACCGTCCGACGCCGGTCGACGTGGGCGACATCCTGGAGGGCTGGGCGGACCTCACCGGCGAGCCCGGCGTGGTCTTCCAGGGCGGCCCGGTGCAGCTCGACTCGGCCCTCGGGGTCGCCGTCATCCCGGGCGAGGCGTCCGGGGAGCGGGCGCCGCTGGGCTGGCGCCGGGTGCACGGCGCGATCGGCCTGGTCGACCTGGAGGCGCCGCCGGAGCTGCTGGCCTCGGCGGTCGGCAGCCTGCGGATCTTCGCCGGGTACGCGGGCTGGGGCCCGGGCCAACTGGAGGACGAACTGGTGGACGGCGCCTGGTACGTCGTCGAGTCCGAACCCGGCGACGTGTCGTCCCCGTGGCCGGAGCGGCTGTGGCGCGAGGTGCTGCGGCGGCAGCGCAGCGAACTGGCGATGGTGGCCACGTATCCGGACGACCCATCGCTCAACTGAACCGGGCTGCCTTCAGTACCCTAGGTTCCTATGAGCACTCTCGAGCCCGAGCGCGGGACTGGTACGGGGACCCTCGTCGAACCGACGCCGCAGACCTCTCACGGCGACGGCGACCACGAGCGCTTCGCCCACTACGTCCAGAAGGACAAGATCATGGCGAGCGCGCTGGACGGCACGCCCGTCGTGGCGCTGTGCGGCAAGGTCTGGGTGCCGGGCCGTGACCCGAAGAAGTACCCCGTGTGCCCCATGTGCAAGGAGATCTACGAGTCCATGGGCGCCGGTGGCGACGACGGCAAGGGCGGCGACAAGAAGTAGGGCTCGGCTGACCTGAGGGCAGGCCCCCGGCAGGCGCGTGGACGCGCGCCTCCCGGGGGCCTGCGCGCGTTTTGGCGCCGTATGCGGGGTGTGGCGTTGCACGGAGTGCGTCCGCCGGTCACAGAGTGGTTGAGACCTCTTGTCGGCGTGTTCATGAAGTCCATAGCCTCCCAGTGTTGTGCACAGCGAAACCCCCGTTGCACATGCTGCAACGCCTTGCCTGCACTCTCCTCGGAGGAGCACCGCATGAAGCTGTCCGTCCGACTCGCCGCCCTCCTCACCCCCGCCCTCCTGCTCGCCGCCGCCTGCGCCCCGCAGACCTCCGACAACTCCGCCTCCGACAAGGACGAGCAGACCGGCACCCTGCGCGTCTGGCTCTTCCAGGAGGTCAACAACGCGCCCAAGGAGAAGGTTGTCGACGCCGTCCTCGCCGAGTTCGAGGAGGCGCACGACGACACCGAGGTCAGCGTCGAGTACATCCCCGTGGAGACCCGCGCCCAGCGCATCAAAGCCGCCTTCAACGACCCCCAGAGCGCGCCCGACCTGATCGAGTACGGCAACACCGACACCGCCGGTTACGTCAAGGACGGCGGACTCGCGGACGTCACCGCCGAGTTCACCGACTGGGACGCGGCCAAGGACACCGACCCCACCGCGAAGCAGTCGGTCACCGTCGACGGCAAGGTCTACGGCGTCCCGTACTTCGTCGGCGTACGGGCGCTGTACTACCGCACCGACGTCTTCGACGAACTCGGCCTCAAGCCGCCGACCTCACAGGCCGAGCTGATCGCCACCGCCAAGGAGATCCGGGCCGCCAGGCCCGAGCTGTACGGCCTCGCGGTCGGCGGCGCCTACACCTACGGCGCCATGCCGTTCATCTGGGCGCACGGCGGCGAACTCGCCACCGGCAAGGGCGGCTCGTACGCCTCCGCCATCGACAGCGCCGCCGCCCGCGAGGGCATCGAGGCGTACACCTCGCTCTTCGGCGACGACAACTGCCCCGCCGCCAAGTGCGCGGGCTGGGGCGGCAACGACACCGTCACGGCGTTCGCCTCCGGCAAGGCGGGCATGGCGATCGGCGGCGACTTCAGCCACCAGGCCGTGGAGGCGGGCGAGGTCAAGGGCAGGTACGCCGTCGTACCGCTGCCGGGCGTCGAGTCCGGGTCGATCGCCCCGGCGTTCGCGGGCGGCAACAACCTCGGGGTGCTGAGGAGCACCTCGCACCGCACCCTCGCCGTCGACCTGATGAAGCGGCTGGCGTCCAAGGAGGCCCAGGGGCAGCTCTTCCAGGAGATGGGCTTCCTGCCGACCTTCACCGACGTACGGCAGGAGGCGGTGGCGAAGGACCCGTTCGTCGAGCCGTTCGTCGAGACGCTGGCCGCCGGGACCGAGTTCGTGCCCGCCTCGCCCGCGTGGGCGCAGATCGACGCCTCCCTCGTGCTGCCGACGATGTTCCAGGAGGTCGTCAGCGGCAAGAAGGACGTGGCGACCGCGTCCAAGGACGCCGCGAAGAAGATGAACGACGCCTTCGGGTCCATGGGTTGAGCCGGTGGCCCAGCACAGCACGAAGACCCCCTGGCTCTATCTGGCCCCGGCGCTCGTCGTCGTCGCCGGGCTGCTGGTCTACCCCGTCTACCAACTCGGCCTGATCTCCTTCCTGGAGTACACCCAGGCCCAGGTCAGCGGCGGCGAACCGACCAGCTTCCGGGGCCTGGACAACTACGCCGAACTCTTCGGCGACGAACAGTTCTGGCAGGTCCTGCTGGCCACCGTGGTCTTCGCGGCGGCCTGCGTGGTCTCCACCCTGGCCGTCGGCTGCGCGCTCGCCGTGCTGCTCACACGGGTGCGCGCCCTGCCCCGGCTGGCGCTGACGCTGGCCGCGCTGGGTGCCTGGGCGACCCCGGCGGTCACCGGCTCCACGGTGTGGCTGTTCCTGTTCGACCCCGACTTCGGGCCCGTCAACCGGGTCCTCGGACTGGGCGACCACTCCTGGACGTACGGCCGGATCAGCGCGTTCTTCCTCGTCCTGCTGGAAGTCGTCTGGTGCTCCTTCCCGTTCGTGATGGTCACCGTCTACGCCGGTATCCGCGCCGTCCCGTCCGAGGTGCTGGAGGCCGCCGCGCTCGACGGGGCCTCGCAGTGGCGGATCTGGCGCTCGGTGCTGGCGCCGATGCTCCGGCCGATCCTGGTGATCGTCACCATCCAGTCGGTGATCTGGGACTTCAAGGTCTTCACCCAGATCTACGTGATGACGGGCGGCGGCGGCATCGCGGGCCAGAACCTCGTCCTGAACGTCTACGCCTACCAGAAGGCCTTCGCGTCCTCGCAGTACAGCCTGGGCTCGGCGATCGGCGTGGTGATGCTGCTCGTGCTGCTCGCGGTGACGCTGGTGTACCTGCGGCTGCTGCGCCGACAAGGGGAGGAACTGTGAGCCAGGGGGACATGCCGTGAATCTCGTACGCCGTCCCTGGCGGCTGCTGGCCGAGACGACCGCGCTGCTGGTCGCCGCGGTGGTCGCCTTCCCGCTGTACTGGATGGTCCTCGGCGCGTTCAGACCGACCGGGGAGATCGAGTCGACCGAGCCGCGGCCGTGGACGCTCGCGCCCTCCCTGGATTCCTTCCGGCGCGTCTTCGGACAGCAGGAATTCGGCCGGTACTTCCTCAACAGCGTCATCGTCGCGGGGACCGTGGTGATCGCCTCCGCGCTCATCGCGTTTCTCGCCGCGACCGCCGTGACACGATTCCGCTTCCGCTTCCGGACCACCCTGCTGATCATGTTTCTGGTGGCCCAGATGGTGCCGGTGGAGGCGCTGACGATCCCGCTGTTCTTCCTCATGCGGGACTTCGGCCAGCTGAACACCCTGGGCTCGCTGATCCTGCCGCACATCGCCTTCTCGCTGCCCTTCGCGATCTGGATGCTGCGGGGGTTCGTGAAAGCCGTCCCGGAGGCGCTGGAGGAGGCCGCGTACATCGACGGGGCGAGCCGGTCGCGATTCCTGTGGCAGATCCTTTTCCCGCTGGTCTTCCCCGGGTTGGTGGCCACCAGCGTGTTTTCCTTCATCTCGGCCTGGAACGACTTCCTGTTCGCCAAGTCGTTCATCATCAGTGACACCTCGCAGTCGACGCTGCCGATGGCCCTGCTCGTCTTCTACAAGCCCGACGAGCCGGACTGGGGCGGGGTCATGGCGGCCTCCACGGTGATGACGATTCCCGTACTGATCTTCTTCGTGCTCGTGCAGCGACGACTGGTGTCGGGGCTGGGCGGAGCGGTTAAGGACTGACGTGACCTCATCGACTGAACTCCTCCCGGTGCCCCGCGGCGTCGTCGCCGGTTCCGGCGAGGTACGGCTGACAGAGCACTCCCAGCTCTACGCCGACACCGCCACGCGCGGCGTCGGCCACTGGCTCCGCACCGCCCTGTGGCAGGCCACCGGCCTGCCGTTGCCGGAAGGACGGGAGCTGGACGACACCGAGGCCGACGGCATCGGGCTCCAGCTCGACCCCGCGCTCGGCCCCGAGGAGTACCGCCTCGTCAGCGACCACAGCGGCGTCCTCATCGAGGGCGGCAGCGCCGCCGGGGTCTTCTGGGGCGCCCAGACGCTGCGCCAACTCCTGGGCCCCGACGCCTACCGCAGGGCGCCGCTCGACGCCGACCGCGCCTGGACGGTGCCGCACGTCACCATCGAGGACGCCCCCCGCTTCCGCTGGCGCGGCCTCATGCTCGACGTCGCCCGGCACTTCATGCCGAAGGAAGGCGTCCTGCGCTACCTGGACCTGATGGCCGCGCACAAACTCAACGTCTTCCACTTCCATCTGACCGACGACCAGGGCTGGCGGATCGAGATCCGGAAGTACCCCCGGCTGACCGAGGTCGGCTCCTGGCGGACGCGGACGAAATTCGGTCACCGGGCCTCACCGCTGTGGGACGAGAAGCCACACGGTGGCTACTACACCCAGGACGACATCCGGGAGATCGTCGCCTACGCCGCCGCCCGGCATATCACCGTCGTCCCGGAAATCGACGTACCCGGGCACTCGCAGGCCGCCATCGCCGCGTATCCGGAACTCGGCAACACCGACGTCATTGACACCACCGCCCTCTCCGTCTGGGACAACTGGGGGATCTCTCCCAACGTACTGGCCCCCACTGACAACACCCTGCGCTTCTACGAGGGGGTGTTCGAGGAAGTCCTCGACCTGTTCCCCTCGCGGTTCGTCCACGTCGGCGGCGACGAATGCCCGAAAGACCAGTGGAAGGCGTCCCCGGCGGCGCGGGCGCGCATCGCGGAACTCGGCCTGGGGGACGAGGACGGGCTCCAGTCCTGGTTCATCGCCCACTTCGACAAGTGGTTCTCCGCGCGCGGGCGTCGGCTCATCGGCTGGGACGAGATCCTGGAGGGCGGGCTCGCGCCCGGCGCCACGGTGTCGTCCTGGCGCGGCTACGCGGGCGGGATCGCCGCCGCGCGGGCCGGGCACGACGTGGTGATGTGCCCCGAGCAGCAGGTCTACCTCGACCACCGGCAGGCCCCCGGCGACGACGAACCCGTCCCGATCGGCTTCGTGCGCACCCTGGAGGACGTCTACCGCTTCGAACCCGTCCCGCCGCAGCTCGACGCGGAGCAGGCCCGCCATGTGCTGGGCACCCAGGCCAACCTCTGGACGGAGGTGATGGAGGACCACGCGCGCGTGGACTACCAGGCGTTCCCGCGGCTCGCCGCCTTCGCCGAGGTCGCCTGGAGCGCGCTGCCCGCCCCCGCGGAACGGGACTTCGCCGGGTTCGAGCGGCGGATGGCCGGGCACTACCGGCGACTTGACGCGCTCGGCGTCGCCTACCGGCCGCCCACCGGACCACGGCCGTGGCAGCGGCGGCCGGGCGTGCTCGGGCGCCCGATCGACGGGCCGCCGCCGAACCGGTGACGGCGTGGAACGTCCGTAGCGCGACCGGAGAACGTCCGGAGAACGTCCGGAGAACGCCCGGAGAAAGGAAAAATCCGTCAGGGTCACCGAAGAGTGGGCAATTCGAGCGGACCGGTGATGCCCGTCCAAAACGGACCATCTCCCTGGTGAGGTGGGCGAATGCCTCCTAGCGGACCCCCGTCTTCGGCACTCACGAAGATGTGCCAGAGTTGCCACGTCCGCCCTGTCAGCACGTACCGTACGGCAGCACAGGCGGGACCAGCTGGGACCAGGTGGGGCAGCGGGAAGGGGCAGCCGGTTTGACCACGCACGCACCGCAGGCGGCGCAGGCCGTCACGCTGCCGACGACGCTGGACGAGGCCGTGGCGGCGCTCACCGCGACGCCCGCCGCCGTGCCCGTGGCCGGTGGCACCGACCTCATGACCGCCGTGAACTCCGGGCGGCTGCGCCCGGCCGCGCTGGTCGGCCTCGGCCGGATCAGCGAGATCCGCGGCTGGCAATACCAGGACGGACACGCGCTGCTCGGCGCGGGCCTCACGCACGCGCGGATGGGCCGCCCCGACTTCGCCGCGCTCATCCCGGCGCTCGCCGCCGCCGCCCGCGCCGCGGGCCCCCCGCACATCCGCAACGCGGGCACCCTCGGCGGCAACATCGCCTCCGCCGCGCCCACCGGCGACGCGCTGCCGGTGCTGGCCGCCCTGGAGGCGACGCTGATCATCGCCGGGCCCGGCGGGACGCGCCGGGAGATCCCGGTGTCGCACCTGCTGGCCGGGGTGGACATGCTCCGCGCGGGCGAACTCATCGGCTACGTGCGCGTGCCGCTGCTGCACGCCCCGCAGGTCTTCGTGAAGGCCACCGGACGCACCGGCCCCGGCCGCGCGGTCGGCTCCGTCGCGCTCGTCCTCGACCCGGCCCGGCGCGGGGTGCGCTGCGCGGTGGGCGCCATAGCGCCGATGCCGCTGCGCCCCCTGGACGCCGAGCAGTGGGTCGCCCAGCTCATCGACTGGGACAACAACCGCGCGCTCGTCCCCGACGCCCTCAGCGCCTTCGGCGAGTACGTCGCCGCGGCCTGCATCCCCGACCCGGCCCCCGCCGAGGACGGCACCGTGGAGCCGCTGCCGCCCGCCGTACTGCACCTGCGGCGCACCGTCGCCGCGCTGGCCCGACGAGCACTGGGGAGGGCACTGTCGTGACCGACGACCAGCACGGAGACGACCGGCACGCCGGGGGCGCCCCCCAGGGCGGCGGTCGCTGGGACCCGCTGCCCCAGGGCGAGTACGACGACGGCGCCACCGCCTTCGTGCAGCTCCCCGAGGGCGGCGTCGACGCGCTCCTCGCCGCCCACGCGGCCAACCCCTCCGACACCCCGCTCGCCGCGCCCGGCCACGGCTACGTGCCCCCGCCGATCACGGTGACGCCCACCGACCCCGCCGCCACCGACCCGTCGGCCACCGGCCACTGGGCGGTGCCGGGGGCGCCCACGGGCGGCGCGCGGTGGCCCGAAGCGGGCGCGGAGCGGCCGGAGGGCGCTCCCTACGGCACGGCCGGGGACGACCGGTTCACCCACCAGCCCCAGGCGACCGGGCAGTGGACCTATGACGGGGCCCCCGAGGCGGCTGCCGCCGCGCCGGGCCAGGACGTCACCGGGCAGTGGTCGATCCCCGTCGCGGGCGGTGACCTGCCGGACGAGTCGGGCGAGTTCGCCTCGTCCGCGCTGGTCGAGCAGTGGGGCGGCGGCGCCCCACCGGCCACCCTTCCGGGCGGCGCCGCCGCGCCCTGGGCGAACCCCGACGACACCTACGGCGGTCAGCCGCCGACCGAGCCCGCGTACGAGTCCGGGCAGCCCTTCGCCCCCGAGCCCGCCGGTGGGACGGCTGAGGCGTCGGCCGCGGGGCCCGCTCCCGGGGCCGAGGAGGGGCCTGAGGCGGCTCCTGGGCCCGCCGGGGCCGAGCCGGGCGCCGGAGCCGCGGAAGAGCCGGAGAACGCCGCTGAGGCGCCTGTGGAGCCCGCGCCGGAGGCGGCCGACGGCGACCAGGGCGACCAGGGCGACCAGGAGAGCGAGCCGGGCCAGGACACCACCCCCGGGACGCCCGACGCCGCCGCCCGGGACAGCGCGCCCACGCTCCCCCACGAGGAGCACCCCCTCGCCTCGTACACCCTCCGCGTCAACGGCGCCGAACGGCCCGTGAGGGACGCCTGGATCGGTGAGTCGCTGCTGTACGTGCTGCGCGAGCGGCTCGGCCTCGCGGGCGCCAAGGACGGCTGCTCGCAGGGCGAGTGCGGCGCCTGCAAC
The DNA here is from genome assembly GCF_042674625.1 of Streptomyces flavalbus. Classification (NCBI taxonomy): domain Bacteria; kingdom Bacillati; phylum Actinomycetota; class Actinomycetes; order Kitasatosporales; family Streptomycetaceae; genus Streptomyces; species Streptomyces flavalbus. The sequence goes on along the minus strand of NZ_JBHTEB010000001.1, from coordinate 3,104,565 downwards.
GTCCAGGTCGACGGACGGCTCGTCGCCTCCTGCCTGGTGCCCGCGGTCACCGCGGCGGGCAGCGAGGTGCGCACCGTGGAGGGTCTCGCCGTCGACGGGCAGCCCTCGGACGTGCAGCGGGCCCTCGCCCGGTGCGGCGCCGTGCAGTGCGGCTTCTGCGTGCCGGGCATGGCGATGACCGTGCACGACCTGCTGGAGGGCAACCCGGCGCCGACCGAGCTGGAGACCCGGCAGGCGCTCTGCGGCAACCTGTGCCGCTGCTCGGGCTACCGGGGCGTCCTGGACGCCGTCAAGGAGGTCGTCGCCGAGCGGGAGGCGCACGCGTCCGACGCCGAGGGGCACGACGGCCACGACGGGCACGACGCCGAGGAGGCCCGTATCCCGCACCAGGCGGGTCCGGGCGCCGGAGGCGTGCACCCGGCCGCGTTCGACTCGCCGGGCGGGCCCGGCCCCCATGACCAGCAGCCGTACGGAAACGGACAGGACGGAGGCCAGGCGTGAGCAACGAAGCCGCCACCGCGACCGCCGCCGCGCAGACCGCCCCCGCGCCGGAGCCGATCCCGCACGGCCTCGGCGCCTCCCTGCCGCCCGCCGACGCCCGCGCCAAGACCGAGGGCACCTTCCCGTACGCGGCCGACCTGTGGGCCGAGGGCCTGCTGTGGGCGGCGGTGCTGCGCTCACCGCACCCGCACGCGCGCATCACGTCCATCGACACCACCCACGCGCGCGAGATGCCCGGCGTACGCGCCGTCGTCACCCACGAGGACGTGCCCGGCACCCCGCTGTACGGGCGCGGCCGGGCCGACCGCCCCGTCTTCGCCTCCGACGTCGTACGCCACCACGGCGAGCCCATCGCCGCCGTCGCCGCCGACCACCCGGACACCGCGCGGATGGCCGCCGCCGCCGTCATCGTCGAGTACGAGGTGCTCGACCCGGTGACCGACCCCGAGCAGGCGTTCGAGGCGGAGCCGCTGCACCCGGACGGCAACCTGATCCGGCACATCCCGCTGCGGCACGGCGACCCGGAGGCGGCCGGTGAGGTCGTCGTCGAGGGCCTGTACCGCATCGGCCGCCAGGACCCCGCCCCCATCGGCGCCGAGGCCGGTCTCGCGGTGCCCCGCCCGGACGGCGGCGTGGAGCTGTACCTGGCCTCCACCGACCCGCACACCGACCGGGACACGGCCGCCGCCGCCTTCGGCCTGGAACCCGAGCGCGTCAAGATCGTCGTCACCGGGGTGCCAGGCGCCACCGCCGACCGCGAGGACCAGGGCTTCCAGCTCCCGCTCGGCCTGCTCGCGCTGAAGACCGGCTGCCCGGTCAAACTGACCGCCACGCGCGAGGAGTCCTTCCTCGGCCACGTGCACCGCCACCCCACCCTGCTGCGCTACCGCCACCACGCGGACGCCGAGGGCAGGCTGGTGAAGGTGGAGGCACAGATCCTGCTGGACGCGGGCGCCTACGCCGACACGTCGTCGGACGCGCTGGCCGCCGCGGTCGCCTTCGCCTGCGGCCCGTACGTCGTCCCGAACGCGTTCATCGAGGGCTGGGCGGTCCGCACCAACAACCCGCCGTCGGGCCATGTGCGCGGCGAGGGCGCGATGCAGGTCTGCGCCGCCTACGAGGCGCAGATGGACAAGCTCGCCAAGAAGCTCGGCGTCGACCCGGCGGAGCTGCGGCTGCGCAACGTCATGGCGACCGGCGACCTGCTGCCCACCGGGCAGACGGTGACCTGCCCCGCACCGGTCGCCGAACTCCTCCAGGCGGTCCGTGACTTCCCGCTCCCGCCGCTGCCGAAGGACACCCCCGAGGACGAGTGGCTGCTGCCCGGCGGCCCCGAGGGCGCCGGTGACCCGGGCGCGGTGCGGCGGGGCGTGGGCTACGGCGTCGGGATGGTGCACATGCTCGGCGCGGAGGGCGCCGACGAGGTGTCGACGGCGACCGTGAAGGTCCAGGACGGCGTGGCGACCGTGCTGTGCGCCGCCGTGGAGACCGGCCAGGGCTTCACCACCCTCGCCCGGCAGATCGTGCAGGAGACCCTCGGCGTCGACGAGGTGCACGTGGCGCCCGTCGACACCGACCAGCCCCCGGCCGGGGCGGGCTGCCGTGGCCGTCACACCTGGGTGTCGGGCGGGGCGGTGGAGCGCGCGGCGAAGATGGTCCGCACCCAGCTCCTCCAGCCGCTGGCCCACAAGTTCGGCATGTCCACGGAGCTGCTCCAGATCACCGACGGCAAGATCACCTCGTACGACGGCGTCCTGTCGACGACCGTCGCCGAGGAACTCGCGGGCAAGGAGCTGTGGGCGACCGCGCAGTGCCGTCCGCACCCGACCGAGCCGCTGGACGCGACGGGACAGGGTGACGCCTTCGTCGGGATGGCGTACTGCGCGATCCGCGCCGTGGTGGACGTGGACATCGAGATCGGCTCGGTACGGGTCGTGGAGCTGGCCGTCGCCCAGGACGTCGGCCGGGTGCTCAACCCGGCGCAGCTCGCGGCGCGGATCGAGGCGGGCGTCACCCAGGGCGTGGGCATCGCGCTCACCGAGAACCTGCGCACGCCGCGGGGCGTGGTCCGGCACCCGGACCTCACCGGGTACGCGCTGCCGACGGCGCTGGACGCCCCGGACATCAGGATCGTGAAGCTGGTCGAGGAGCGGGACGTGGTCGCGCCGTTCGGCGCCAAGGCGGTCAGCGCGGTGCCGGTGGTGGCGTCCCCGGCGGCGGTCGCCTCGGCGGTGCGGGCGGCGACCGGGCGGCCGGTGAACCGGCTCCCGATCCGGCCGCAGGCGGCGGTGGTGACGGACCGCTAGCGGCCAAGGACCCGGCTGTTTTCGCAGGTCGGGGCCGTTGTCAGTGGGGCCGCGTAGTGTTCTGGGCAGTGGGGCGAGGCGGTGCGACGGGCCGCCGGATGACCGCTGGACCGACCATGCGCGGGGGAGCCATGAGCACGACTGACACCGATGTCGCGACGATCACCTTCACCGAGGCCGACCTCGACCGGTACGCCGCGTACCTCACGCACGCGCCGACGCGCCGCTGGCTGACCGGACCCGGACTGCCGGGCGGCGGTGACCTGTTCACCTTCGAGGCGCTGCGCCGCGACGGGCTGCGCACGGTGGCGGACTCCACGGACGACACCGGCGACGGGCTGGCGGCGGAGCTGCGGGACCAGTTGGTCATAGGGGCGGTCCGCGGCGTCGGCGGCCTGGAGGGGGAGTCGGTCCTGCTCGACGGCGCGACGGGCGAGGTCTCGACGACGTACTTCCTGCACGACCGCCCCGACCTGATGGAGGCCAGCCCGCTGGCGCCGTCGCTGCGACTGCTGGTCCGCTTCGCGGCGGCGACGGACGAACTGGCGGCACTGCGCGGCCAGTTCGCCTCCTACGCGGGCCGGTACGGCCAGCAGGTGGCGGCGGACGCGGCCCGGCGACTGCTGACGGTGTTCGAGGAGGGAATGCGGGAGGCGGCCGGGGCGGACGCGGAGACCGGGGAAGACGAGGAGATCACGCCGCTGTTCTGGCGGATCGCGGCGGTGATCCGCCCGCTGGCCCTGGTCGCGGGCCGGAGCACCAGGTCGGGGCTCGCGGTGGACCTGCCCGCCCGGCTGCTGGAGGAGGAGTTCGGCGCCGGAGGGGTGGTCCGCTTCGAGGACGTGGACTTCCCGGCCGCGCTGGTCCACGAGCCGACCCGCCGCTTCCTGCGCGAGGTGGGGCTGCCGGAGGACGGCGTCTGGTTCGGCCTGGACACCGACGTGCCGCTGCCCACGCTGGCCCAGCACTGCGCGGACGAACGGGAGAGCGTCTTCCGCACGGCCGACGCGCCCGCCCGCGACCGCCTCCCCGAGGGCGCCCACCGGCTGATACGCCTCGGTCACCTCCTGGAGGACACCAGCCTGGTCGTCGACGGCGCCACGGGCGCGGTGTGCGCGTGGAGCGAGGCCGAGACGGTACTGCGCCCGCTGAACACGGACGTCTCCACGCTCGCGTTCACCCTGTGGCTGATCCACCGCGCGAGGTCCCTCGACGCCGAGTACGACCTGACCGACGCCTACGAGCACCTCGCCACCGCCATGTCCCGCACCCTGGCCGCGGTCGACCCGCTCGCCGTCGACCCGACCCCGCGGACCCCGGACGACGACGGCTGGCGCTACTGGCCGGAGATGTTCGAGGACGAGGCGGGGGGTGGCCTGTGCGCATAGCCGGGGCGCGAGGGGCTCGGGGGGTGCGAGGGCCCGGAGGGTCGTAGGACCAAGGTCGGGGTCCCACCCCGACTCCTGACAGCAGTCAAACGGCACTGTGACCCTTACGCTGTCCGCCATGACCAAGCTGGAGCCGCGCGACGACGCCGTCACCGACGCCTCAAGGGGCAGCCTCCCCGGCGGGCCCGATACCGCGACCGCGACCGTGCTGGGGCGGTCCTTCCGGGCGCTGAGCGTCGGGATCGTGTCCGTGGTGCTGCTGATCGCCTTCGAGGCGACGGCGGTGGGGACGGCGATGCCGGTGGCGGCCCGCGAGCTGGACGGGGTGTCGCTGTACGCCTTCGCGTTCTCGGCGTACTTCACCACCAGTCTGTTCGGGATGGTGCTCGCCGGTCAGTGGTCGGACCTGCGGGGCCCGCTCGCGCCGCTGACCTGCGGTATCGGCGCCTTCGCGGCCGGGCTGCTGCTGTCCGGCACGGCCGGTGCGATGTGGCAGTTCATCGTCGGGCGGGCGGTGCAGGGCCTCGGCGGCGGGCTGGTGATCGTCGCGCTGTACGTGGTCGTCAGCCGCGCCTACCCGGAGCGGCTGCGGCCCGCGATCATGGCGGGGTTCGCCGCGGCGTGGGTGCTGCCGTCCGTGCTGGGTCCGCTCGCCGCGGGCACGGTGACCGAACACCTCGGCTGGCGGTGGGTGTTCACCGGCATCCCGGTGCTGGTCGTGCTGCCGCTGGCGCTCGCCCTGCCGCAGATACGGCGCCGGGCGGCGGGCCCGGTCGACGGCACCGCACCGGGCTCCGGTGACCGGCGGCGGCGCATCCGGCTGGCGTTCGGCATCTCGGCGGGCGCGGGGCTGCTCCAGTACGCGGCGCAGGACCTGCGGTGGGCGTCCCTGCTCCCCGGCGCCCTCGGGCTGGCGCTGCTGGTGCCCGCGGCGCTGGGGCTGCTGCCGCGCGGCACCTGGCGGGCGGCGCGGGGGCTGCCGTCCGTGGTGCTGCTGCGCGGGGTCGCCGCCGGGTCGTTCATCGCGGCGGAGTCCTTCGTGCCGCTGATGCTGGTCACCCAGCGGGGGCTGACGCCGACGCTGGCGGGGCTGTCGCTGGCGGCGGGCGGGGCGACGTGGGCGCTGGGCTCCTGGGTGCAGTCCCGGCCTCGCCTTGAGCCGTACCGGGAGCGGCTGATGGTGTCCGGGATGGTGCTGGTGGCCGCCGCGATCGCCACGGCGCCGAGCGTGCTGATCGACGCCGTGCCGGTCTGGACGGTCGCCGTCGCCTGGGCCTTCGGCTGCCTCGGCATGGGCCTGGTGATCTCCTCGACCAGCGTCCTCCTGCTGAGCCTCTCCGCCCCCGAGGAGGCGGGCAGCAACTCCGCCGCCCTCCAGATCTCCGACGGCCTCTCCAACGTCCTCCTCCTGGCGACCGGCGGCGCCGCCTTCGCCACCCTGGGCGGCGGCACGGTGGCCCACACGACCACGGAAGCGGGCGGCACCTCCCACCCGACGGCCTTCGCGGCGGTCTTCCTGCCGATGGCGGCGGTGGCCCTGGCGGGGGCGTGGGTGGCGGGGAGGGTGCGGGGGCGGTGACCGCGGCGCCCCCACGCCTCCCCGGTACCTCCCGCGCCTCTGTGACCTCAGTCCCACCTGTCGGTGGTGTGGCGGCGTCCCCGGGTGGGGGGCGGTGCGGCGCCGGTAGGGTGGCCCGGTTGTCATACGTAGCCGAGCCGTTCGACCCCACCACGGAGACCGTGACTACCACCGCCGCCTCGACCTCCTCGCACTCCCACCATCTGTCGCCCGCCTTTCCGGGGCGTGCGCCCTGGGGTACCGCAAGCAAGCTGCGGGCCTGGCAGCAGGGGGCGATGGAGAAGTACCTCCAGGAGCAGCCGCGTGACTTCCTCGCGGTCGCCACGCCCGGCGCCGGGAAGACGACGTTCGCGCTGACGCTGGCGTCCTGGCTGCTGCACCACCACGTCGTGCAGCAGGTGACCGTGGTCGCGCCGACCGAGCACCTGAAGAAGCAGTGGGCGGAGGCGGCGGCCCGGATAGGGATCAGGCTCGACCCCGAGTACAGCGCGGGGCCGCTCGGCCGGGAGTACCACGGCGTCGCCGTCACCTACGCCGGTGTCGGCGTCCGCCCCATGCTGCACCGCAACCGCGTCGAGCAGCGCAAGACCCTCGTCATCCTCGACGAGATCCACCACGCCGGTGACAGCAAGTCCTGGGGCGAGGCGTGCCTGGAGGCGTTCGAGCCCGCCACCCGGCGCCTCGCCCTCACCGGTACGCCGTTCCGCTCCGACACCAACCCCATCCCCTTCGTCACCTACGAGGAGGGCGGCGACGGCATCCGGCGGTCCGCCGCCGACTACACCTACGGCTACGGCTCCGCCCTCGCCGACGGCGTCGTGCGGCCGGTCATCTTCATGTCCTACAGCGGCAACATGCGCTGGCGGACCAAGGCCGGGGACGAGATCGCCGCCCGGCTCGGCGAGCCCATGACCAAGGACGCCGTCAGCCAGGCCTGGCGCACCGCCCTCGACCCGCGCGGCGAGTGGATGCCCGCCGTGCTGCGCGCCGCCGACCAGCGGCTGACCGAGGTCCGCAAGGCCATCCCCGACGCGGGCGCCCTCGTCATCGCCTCCGACCAGGACTCCGCCCGCGCCTACGCCAAGCTGATCCGCGAGATCACCGGGCACGGGGCGACCGTCGTCCTCTCCGACGACACCGGCGCGTCCAAGCGGATCGACGAGTTCAGCGAGGGCGACGACCGGTGGATGGTCGCCGTCCGCATGGTGTCCGAGGGTGTCGACGTGCCCCGCCTCGCGGTCGGCGTGTACGCCACCACCATCTCCACGCCGCTGTTCTTCGCCCAGGCCGTCGGGCGTTTCGTACGGTCCCGGCGGCGCGGCGAGACCGCGTCCGTCTTCCTGCCGACCGTGCCCGACCTGCTGTCGTTCGCGGGCGAGATGGAGCGCGAGCGCGACCACGTCCTCGACAAGCCCAAGAAGGGCGGCGAGGAGGACCCGTACGCCGAGGAGGAGCGGCTCCTCAAGGAGGCCGAGCAGCAGAAGGACGAGGACACCGGCGACCAGGACATGCTGCCCTTCGAGGCGCTGGAGTCCGACGCCGTCTTCGACCGGGTGATGTACAACGGCGCCGAGTTCGGGATGCAGGCCCACCCCGGCAGCGAGGAGGAGCAGGACTACCTCGGCATCCCCGGACTGCTGGAGCCCGACCAGGTGCAGATGCTGCTCCAGAAGCGGCAGGCCCGGCAGATCGCGCACAGCCGCAAGAAGCCCGACAGCGAGGCCGACCTCGTCGAACTCCCCGCCGAGCGGCGGCCGGTGGTCACCCACAAGGAGCTGATGGAGCTGCGCCGCCAGCTCAACACCATGGTCGGGGCGTACGTCCACCAGAGCGGCAAGCCGCACGGCGTCATCCACACCGAGCTGCGCCGGGTCTGCGGGGGGCCGCCGAGCGCGGAGGCGACGGCCGGGCAACTGCGGCAGCGGATCGCCAAGGTGCAGGAGTGGGCCACGCGGATGCGGTGACGGCGGTTGCCGTGACGCCGGTTGCCGTGGCGCCGGACGTGGTGACTGCGGATGCCGTGGCCAGGGGTGTGCGTGGGGCGTCGTGCGCCGTGCGTATGCGGGCAAAAGGAAGGCAAAGGGATGCGGGTCGGGCGGGTATGTGCCCGGATTCTGGACGGAGCCTTCCGCTCAGCGAACCGCCTTCGCTAATGTCCCGCTACGCACACGCCCCGTGGCAGCGCCGCCGCGGAGCGCAGCCGTGAAGCGACTGGGCCCGGACCGGCCGGGCCGTCCGCCGATCGGCAGCCTCTGAAGCGCGTCGCCCACGGGACTCGGCGACGCATCCGCCGCGAGGGGCTGCCGACCTCACCACTGAAGGAGTGGGCGTCGTGACCGCGGAGACCTCCCAGACGCTCGATCGAGGACTGCGGGTCCTCAAGCTGCTGGCCGACACGGATCATGGGCTGACCGTCACCGAGCTGTCCAACAAACTCGGAGTGAACCGGACCGTCGTCTACCGGCTCCTCGCCACGCTGGAACAGCACGCGCTGGTACGGCGTGACCTGGGCGGGCGGGCGCGGGTGGGCCTCGGGGTGCTGGGGCTCGGGCGCCAGGTGCACCCGCTGGTACGGGAAGCCGCGTTGCCCGCGCTGCGGTCGCTGGCGGAGGACATCGGGGCGACCGCGCACCTGACGCTGGTGGACGGCTCCGACGCGTTGGCCGTCGCGGTCGTGGAGCCCACGTGGACGGACTACCACGTGGCGTACCGGGCCGGGTTCCGGCACGCGTTGGACCGGGGGGCGGCGGGGAAGGCGATCCTGTCGGCCCGGCAGAAGCCGTTCGGGGACCCGGGGTACACGTTGACGCACGGGGAGTTGGAGGCGGGGGCGAGCGGGGCCGCGGCGCCGTTGCTCGGGGTGACGGGGGTCGAGGGGAGTGTGGGGGTCGTGATGCTGGCGGACGCGGTGCCGGAGCGGGTGGGGCCGCGGGTGGTGGACGCGGCCAGGGAGGTCGCGGAGGCGTTGCGCTAGCCACGGCTGGGTGGCGCCGGGCTCCTGGTGCTGGCCGGGGGGCGTTCGCGCGGCCCGGCGCTGACGGGGTGCCGCTTCTTTGGGTCGGGAGCCGCCCTGCGGCACGACTGCCCGCAGCTAAGTAGCACGACTGCCCGCAGCTAAGTAGTAAGTCGCGCACGTTAGATTGAACCCGTGTTCTCTCGTCTCTCCCGGCCCTGGGCCGTCGTCGTCTGTGGTGTGCCGGTCGTGGGGTTGTTGGTGACCGTGCTGGCCGCGCCGTTGCCGTTCGCCGTGGCGCAGCCGGGGATGACCGCCGATGTGCTCGGTGCGAACAAGGGGACGCCGGTGATCACGATCTCCGGGGCGGACGTCCGGGACACCCGCGGTGAGCTGCGGATGACGACGATCGAGGCGACGAGCCCGGACACCCGGGTGAGGCTCGGCGACGTACTCGACGGGTGGTGGAGCACCGACCAGGCGGTCATGCCGAAGGACTCGGTGTACCCCAGCGGCGACAGCGTCAAGGAGATCGAGCGGCACAACACCGAGCAGATGCGGCAGTCGCAGGACGCGGCGACCGAGGCGGCTCTCTCCTACCTCAAGCTCACCGACGACGACGTCAAGGTCACCCTCAGGCTCGCCGACGTCGGCGGCCCCAGCGCCGGGCTGCTGTTCTCGCTCGGCATCGTCGACAAGCTGGACGGCGACGGCCACGGCGGCGACCTCACCGGCGGCCGGGTCATCGCCGGGACCGGCACCATCACCCCGGACGGCACCGTCGGCGCCGTGGGCGGTGTGGCGCTGAAGACGCAGGCCGCCCGCCGCGACGGCGCCACCGTCTTCCTGGTGCCGAAGGCCGAGTGCGCCGACGCGAAGTCGGAGCTGCCGAAGGGGCTGCGGCTGATCCCGGTGACCAGCCTTGAGGGCGCCGTGGAGTCACTCGCCGCCCTGGCGAACGGAAAGGGCTCCGTGCCGAGCTGCTGACCTCAGCGCATACGAGACCCCCGCCCCCCTCAGCCCTTCTTCACCAGCCCCTCCTCCACCATCCAGTCCAGCGCCACCTGGTGCGGGTCCTCCCCGTCCACGTCCACCTTGGCGTTCAGCTCCTGTGCCACGTCGTTGTTGAGGCGGGCCGTGACCGGGTTCAGTACGTTCGCGATGGCGGGCCACTTCTTCAGCGTCCTGGTGTTGATCTCCGGGGCCGCGTTGTAGTTCGGGAAGAACCTCTTGTCGTCCTCCATCACCACCAGGTTCATCGACCGGATGCGCCCGTCCGTCGTGAACACCTCCCCGTACGTGCAGGCGCCCTTCGCGGCCTGGGTGTAGATGATCCCGGTGTCCATCTGCGTGATGTCGGCGGCCGGGACGTCCATGCCGTACTTCCTGCTCATGCCCGGCAGCCCGTCCGCGCGGTTGCGGAACTCGCCCTCGACGCAGAGCGTCACCGCGCCGGGGTCGGAGTCCGCCAGTTCCGCCACGTCGGAGAGGGTCCTGGTGCCGTACTTCTTGAAGTTGGACTGGTTCATGGCCAGGGCGTACGTGTTGTTCAGCTCGGCCGGGGGCAGCCAGGTCAGGCCCTCCTTCAGGTCCGCCTCGCGGACGGCCTCCCACTGCTCCCGCGGGTCGGGGATCGGCTCGCTGTTGCCGAGGTAGGTGATCCACGCCGTACCCGTGTACTCGTAGTTGGCGTCGGCGTCGCCGCTCTTGACGGCCTCCCGGGTGCCGACGGAGCCCTGGATGCCCGTGCGGTCCAGCACCTCCGCCCCGGCCGCCTGGAAGGCGATGCCCATGATCGCGCCGAGGATGAGCTGCTCGGTGAACTCCTTGGAGGTGACCGTCAGTTCGGCGCCCTCCAACGGCCGCCCCTGCCCGATCGATCCCGGCGAGACGTCGTCGACCATGGGGGAGCCGCTGGTCAGCCCGCACCCGGCGGCGGCCGTCAGCGCGGACGCCGCCACCGCCCCGGCGAGCAGACCCCGGGTACGCCACCTCACGTCCCCACCTCCAGCCCCCGGGGCCGCAGCAGCAGCTCCGCCAGCGACGCCAGCCAGTCGACCAGCAGGGCGAGGGCGATCGTGAGGACCGAGCCCAGCATCAGCACCGGCATCCGCTGGCTGGTGATACCCGTGGTGATCAGTGTGCCGAGGCCGCCGCCCCCGCCGAAGGTCGCCAGGGTCGCCGTACCGACGTTGAGGACGAGCGCGGTGCGCACGCCCGCGAGGATCAGGGGGACGGCGAGGGGCAGTTCGACGCGGGTCAGCACGCCGAGGGGGGACATGCCGATGCCGCGGGCCGCCTCCAGCAGGGTGGGGTCGTTGGCACGCAGGCCCGCCATGGTGTTGGAGAGGACCGGCAGGACGGCGTAGATGATGATGCCGATCAGGGCCGCCCGGCGGCCGATGCCGAGCCAGATCACCAGCAGGGCGAGCAGACCGATCGCCGGGGTCGCCTGGCCCGTGTTGGCCAGCGCCATCGCCACCGGGGTCGCCCTGCGGAACGCCTTGCGGGTGAGCAGCACGCCCAGGGGGATGGCGATGACCAGGACGAAGAAGGTGGAGATCACCGTCAGTTGGACGTGCTGCCACAGCGCCTTGGAGACCGCGCCGTCCGACAGCGCGTTCTCGGAGAGCGCGTCAAGGTCGGCCTGCGCGAACCACAGCCAGGTCGCCAGCAGCACCGCGACCAGCACGGCGGGCAGGAACACCAGCTTCTGCCAGGTGACCCGGCGCCCGGTCTCCTCGGGCGGCGGCGGGGCCTCGTCCTCGTCGGGTTCCGCACGAGAGGTCAGATCCGCGGTCACGCCTTCGGCACCCCCTCCCCGTCGCCCTCCTGCTCGGCGTGGGTCACCGCGGCCCGGGTCTCCGCCAGGTCGTGCTGGTGCTCCAGGGCGTCCAGCCGGTCGGCCTCAAGGAGTTCGTGGACGGAGTTCATCAGCGTCTCCATGTCGACGACGCCCTCGTACGCGCCCCGCCCCCCGGTGACCGCCACCCGGCCCGCGTTGTCGGTGAGGACCGCCTCCAGCGCGTCCCGCAGGGTGGCGTCCCGGGTCACCGTGTCGCTCACCAGCGTGCCCGCGCGGGCGAGGGAGCCGCGGGCCCGCATGAGGTCGCCGCGGCGCAGCCACTTGTAGGGGCGGCGGCGCTTGTCCAGGAGCAGGATCTCGTTGGTGCCGCTGGAGCGCAGCCGGTTGAAGATCTCCTGCAGGGGGTCGTCGACGGTCACCGTCGGGTAGTCGGTGATCTCCACGTCGCGGACGCGGGTCAGGTTCAGCCGCTTCAGGGCCGCCCCGGCGCCGACGAACCCGGAGACGAAGTCGTCGGCCGGGTTGGTGAGGATCGCCTCCGGGGTGTCGAACTGGGCGATGTGCGAGCGTTCCCGCAGCACGGCGATGCGGTCGCCCAGCTTGATCGCCTCGTCGAAGTCGTGGGTGACGAACACGATGGTCTTGTGCAGCTCGCGCTGGAGCCGGATCAGCTCGTCCTGGAGGTGGTCGCGGGTGATCGGGTCGACGGCGCCGAACGGCTCGTCCATCAGCAGCACCGGCGGATCGGCGGCCAGCGCCCGCGCCACGCCGACGCGCTGCTGCTGCCCGCCGGACAACTGGCGCGGGTAGCGGCCCCGGAACTCGCCGGGGTCCAGGCCGACCAGGTCGAGCAGTTCCTCCACGCGCGCCTTGATGCGGGTTTTGGACCAGCCGACCATCCCCGGTACGAGGCCGATGTTCTGGGCGACGGTCATGTGCGGGAACAGTCCGGCCGACTGGATGGCGTAGCCGACCTTGCGGCGCAGCCTGACCGGGTCCATGTCGGTGACGTCCTCGCCGTTGATGCGGATGCGCCCGCCGGACGGCTCGATCAGCCGGTTGATCATCTTCAGGGTCGTCGACTTACCGCAGCCGGACGGGCCGACGAAGATGACGGTCTCGCCCGCCTTGATCTCCATGGAGACGTTGTCGACGGCGGGCTGCGCGCTTCCCGGGTACCGCTTGGTCAGGTTCTCCAGCTCGATGGTCGCGCCGGTCCCCCGCGCGCTCGTCTCAGACACGGATCCCCCTGGGAATGGTCAGCCGCCCGATCAGCACGTACGCGGCGTCGAACAGCAGGGCCAGCACGATGATCCCGAGCGTCCCCGCGAGCACCTGGTTGAGCGCGTTCTTGCTGCCCAGGGAGGCGATCCCGCGGAAGATGAGGTTGCCGAGGCCGGGCCCGGAGGCGTACGCGGCGATGGCGGCGATGCCCATCAGCATCTGCGTGGAGACCCGGATGCCGGTCAGGATCGGCGGCCAGGCCAGCGGCAGCTCCACCCGCAGCAGCCGGGCGAGGCGGGACATGCCGATGCCGGTGGCGGCGTCCACCAGCGAAGGGTCGACGCCGCGCAGCCCGACGATGGCGTTGCGCACGATCGGCAGCAGCCCGTACAGCGTCAGCGCGATCACCGTCGGCGGCACGCCCAGGCCGACGATCGGGATCAGCAGGCCGATCATGGCGAGGGACGGGATGGTCAGGATGGTCGAGGTCGCCAGCGTGGCGAGGTTCCCGGCCCACTCGGAACGGTAGGTGGCGACGCCGATGAGCACGCCGATCAGCGTCGCCACGACCATGCACTGGAAGACGGCGCTCGCGTGTTGGTAGGCGTCCGTGAGCAGTTGCTGGTGGCGGCTGCCCAGGTACTCCCAGAAGTTCACGCGCGGGCACCCCCTGAAGGTCAGGTCTTCTCCGGGTCCTCCGCGGCCTGCTCCACGAGCGGGATGATCCGCAGCGGAACGGGGTTCTCCATCACGATCGCGGTGGCGGCCCGGACGATGCCATCAAAACCGACAACCCGGTCGATCACCCGCTGGAGATCGGCGTTGGAGCGGGCCACCAGACGGCACAGCATGTCCCCGGTGCCGGTGGTCGTGTGCAGCTCCAGCACCTCCGGCACCCCCGCCAAGTGCGCCCGTACGTCGGCCCCTTGGCCCTGCCGGATCTGGAGCGTGGCGAACGCGGTGACGGGGTAGCCGAGGGCCGCCGGGTCGACCTCGGGGCCGAAGCCGCGGATGACTCCGTTCGACTGAAGCCGGTCCAGGCGCGCCTGCGCCGTGCCGCGCGCCACGCCGAGCCGCCGGGACATCTCCAGCACCCCGATCCGCGGCTCCCGCGCGAGCAGCGCGATGATCCGTCCGTCGAGCTGGTCGATCGCCATGACGCACACCTCCGGGGCAGCCGTCCTGTGGTCATCCTGTACAGAAGGTCGGCCATTACGGGCCATTCACTGGCCAGATTGCCCAGTGAAGACGCAAACTATTGCGCACCTTGCTGGGTGGGGGAGACCCTGCGGCTATGACGCAGACCACACATCACACTCCCGACACCGCCCGGCAGGCCGACCCCTTCCCGGTCAAGGGAATGGACGCGGTCGTCTTCGCCGTGGGCAACGCCAAGCAGGCGGCGCACTACTACTCCACCGCCTTCGGCATGAGGCTCGTCGCGTACTCCGGACCGGAGAACGGCAGCCGCGAGACCGCCAGCTACGTGCTGGAGAACGGCTCCGCCCGGTTCGTGTTCACCTCGGTGATCAAGCCCGCCACGCCCTGGGGCCACTTCCTCGCCCAGCACGTGGCCGAGCACGGCGACGGCGTGGTCGACCTCGCCATCGAGGTCCCGGACGCCCGCGCCGCGTACGCGTACGCCGTCGAGCACGGCGCCCGCTCGGTGGCCGAGCCCTACGAGGTGAAGGACGAGCACGGCACCGTCGTCCTCGCCGCGATCGCCACCTACGGCGAGACCCGCCACACCCTCGTCGAGCGCTCCGGCTACGACGGCCCCTACCTGCCCGGCTACACCGCCGCCGCCCCGATCGTCGAGCCGCCCGCGCAGCGCACCTTCCAGGCGATCGACCACTGCGTCGGCAACGTGGAACTCGGCCGGATGAACGAGTGGGTCGGCTTCTACAACAAGGTCATGGGCTTCACGAACATGAAGGAGTTCGTGGGCGACGACATCGCCACCGAGTACAGCGCGCTGATGTCGAAGGTGGTCGCGGACGGCACCCTGAAGGTGAAGTTCCCGATCAACGAGCCCGCCATCGCCAAGAAGAAGTCCCAGATCGACGAGTACCTGGAGTTCTACGGCGGCGCGGGCGTCCAGCACATCGCCCTCAACACCAACGACATCGTCGCCACCGTCCGCACGATGCGCGCGGCCGGGGTCCAGTTCCTCGACACCCCGGACTCGTACTACGACACCCTCGGCGAGTGGGTCGGCGACACCCGCGTCCCGGTGGACACCCTGCGCGAGCTGAAGATCCTCGCCGACCGCGACGAGGACGGCTATCTGCTCCAGATCTTCACCAAGCCGGTCCAGGACCGCCCGACCGTCTTCTTCGAGATCATCGAGCGGCACGGCTCGATGGGCTTCGGCAAGGGCAACTTCAAGGCCCTGTTCGAGGCGATCGAGCGCGAGCAGGAGAAGCGCGGCAACCTCTGAGGCACCAGTACGGGGTGACCCGCGGCCGTCCGCGGGTCACTCCGGCACCTCCTCGTCCACCGGCACCTCCCCCAGCTCCGCCAGCGCCTTACGCGCCGACGGCACGGCGAGCGGGGAGAAGTACGGGTTGATCCGGAGCGCCTCCCGCAGGTGCCGCCGCGCGGGCGCGTCCCGCCCCAGCGCCCTCTCGATCATCCCCCGGTGGTAGGCGTACGGCGCACTGCGCACCCCGCCCCCGCGCTCCGGGTCCATCGCCCGCACCGCGAACCGCAGCGCCTCCTCGTCGTCCCCCGCCCGGTGCAGCGCCCACGCCAGCGCGTCGGCCACCTCCGTGCCCGGCTGCCGCCGCCACTCCGCCCGCAACCGGCGCACCGCCGCGTCCGCGTCCCCGTGGTCGGCCTCGAACCGGCCCAGCACCAGGTCCTCGTCCACCCCGCCCGCCGCCGCGCCCCGCACCCGCTCCCGCAGCAGGTCGTACTGGACCCGGGCGGCGTGGTCGAGGCCCAGCGACTCGTACAGCTCGCCCAGTTCGAGGGCGTACCCCGGCAGCGGCTGCTTGGCCAGCGCGATCCGGTACGCGCTCAGCGCCTCCGAGGTCCGCCCCAGCGCCGCCAGCGCCCTGCCCTGCCCCGCCTGCGCGGCCCGCTGGTCCGGATCGACGCGCACCGCCTCCTGGAAGTACCGCAGCGCGCCCTCCCGGTCCCCGCGCTCCCAGGCGAGCTGCCCGGCCCGCTCCAGCCACGCCGCGCGCTCGGCGGGCGCCCGCGCCCCGGCCGCCGCGTCCGCCAGCGCCGCCGCCGCGTCCTCCCGGCGCCCCTGGTCCCGGAACCCGCCCGCCGCCCGCGCCCGCGCCGCCGGGGACCCGTCCAGCTCCAGCATCCGCTCCAGGGCGCGCCCCGCCCCCTCGTGGTCCCCGAGCCCGGTACAGGCGTCGACGAGCAGCGCGTACGACGTCCAGCGGGCGCCGTCCGCCGCGCTGGCCGCCCGCGCCCACGTCCGCCCCGCCCGGAAGTCCCGGCGGGCGTTCGCCAGCGCCGCCAGCCCCTCCAGCGCCGCCGCGTTGCCGTGGGCCCGCGCCCTCAGTGACCTGCGCAGCGCCTCCTCGGCCTTCGGGTAGTGGGCGGCGGGGTCCCCGGTACGGCGGCCCTGCTCGACGTACGCCGCCCCGAGCACCGCCCACGCCCCCGCGTCCCGGGGGTGCTGGCGCAGGTACGCCTGCCGGTCGTCGATCAGCGCCGCGAGGTCGCCCAGCGCGGCCGGGACGCCCCCGGTGACCGCGGCGCGGGCCTGCGCCGCCGCCGGGCCCGGCGCGGGCCGCGGGCCGGTGGGCCGTTCGGGCGGCAGCAGCATCAGCGCCCCGCCGAGGACGAGACACCCCACGAGCGAGCCGCCCAGCACCCAGGTCCGCCGTGCTCTGTTCTCCATGCCGCTCATGCCGATCACGCCGCTCATGCCGATCACTGTGCGTCAGTACGCCGACCCGGTCCCGGTGGCGACCGGGCGCCGCAGACGGGTTCACACCGATGGCCCCGGATGACACGCTGTGATCATGAGCCTCCTCGTCGACCGGTTGCTCGGCGGCCTGCCCGCCGAGGCCGTCCTGACCGACCCCGACGTCACCGCCTCCTACGCCCACGACATGGCCAGCTTCTGCCCGGCCGGAACCCCGGCCGCGGTCGTGCTGCCCCGCACCGTCGAACAGGTCCAGCACGTCATGCGCACCGCCACCGAGCTGCGCGTGCCGGTCGTCCCGCAGGGCGCCCGCACCGGACTGTCCGGCGCGGCCAACGCCTCCGACGGCTGCGTGGTGCTGTCCCTGACCAAGATGGACCGCATCCTGGAGATCAGCCCTGTCGACCGGATCGCCGTCGTCGAACCGGGCGTCGTCAACGCCGACCTCTCCCGTGCCGTCGGCGAACACGGCCTCTATTACCCGCCGGACCCCTCCAGCTGGGAGACCTGCACCATCGGCGGCAACATCGGCACCGCCTCCGGCGGGCTGTGCTGCGTCAAGTACGGCGTCACCGCCGAGTACGTCCTCGGACTCGACGTCGTCCTCGCCGACGGACGGCTGATGTCCACCGGCCGCCGCACCGCCAAGGGCGTCGCCGGGTACGACCTGACCCGGCTGTTCGTCGGCTCCGAGGGCTCCCTCGGCGTCGTCGTCCGCGCCGTCCTCGGCCTGCGCCCCAAGCCGCCCCAGCAGCTCGTGCTGGCCGCCGAGTTCGCCTCCGGCGCCGCCGCCTGCGACGCCGTCTGCCGGATCATGGCGGGCGGCCACGTGCCCTCCCTGCTGGAGCTGATGGACCGTACGACCGTCAAGGCCGTCAACGACCTGGCGCACATGGGGCTGCCGGAAACCACCGAGGCGCTGCTGCTCGCCGCCTTCGACACCCCCGACCCGGCCGCCGACCTCGCCGCGCTCGGCGCGCTGTGCGAGGCCGCGGGCGCCACCGAGGTCGTCCCGGCCGACGACGCCGCCGAGTCCGAACTGCTCCTCAAGGCGCGGCGGTTGTCGCTGACCGCCCTTGAGGCCGTGCGGGGCACGACGATGATCGACGACGTGTGCGTGCCGCGCTCGCGGCTCGGCGACCTGATCGACGGGGTGGCCCGCATCGCCGAGAAGTACCAGCTCACCATCGGCGTCGTCGCCCACGCGGGGGACGGCAACACCCACCCCACCGTCTGCTTCGACGCCGCCGACCCCGAGGAGTCGCGGCGCGCCCGGGAGTCGTTCGACGAGATCATGGCCCTCGGCCTCGAACTCGGCGGCACGATCACCGGGGAGCACGGGGTCGGCGTACTGAAGAAGGAGTGGCTGGCCCGCGAGATCGGCCCGGTGGGCCTGGAGATGCAGCGGGCCGTGAAACAGGTCTTCGACCCGCTGGGCATCCTGAACCCCGGCAAGCTGTTCTGACCGACGCCCGCCGGGTCCCGGGGCTCACTGGGGCTCACTGGGGCTCACTGGGCGAGCAGCTCGTCGAGCGCGGCGTCGATGCCGAGCTGCGCGCCCTCGGTCCCCGGGGGCACCGCCCGCAACGTCCGCTCCAGCCACGCCGACACCTGCGCCGTGGGCGCTTCCAGCAGGGCCTCGCCGTCCGGCGAACTCAGCGCCATCAGCACGACGCCGCGCCCCTCCGCCCGCGACGGCCACACCCGCACGTCCCCGCCGCCACACGGCCGGAACACGCCCTCCACCAGCAGGTCCCGGGCGAACGTCCAGTGCACGGGCACGTCCGAGTTGATGTGGAAGGTGATGTGGACGGCGTAGGGGTCGTCCGAGCGGTAGCCCAGCCGGGCCGGTACCGGCACGCTCTCCTCCGGGGAGAGGACCAGCTTCAGTTCCAGTTCGCGTTCCACGACGGTGTGCATGTCTGATGTTCCTCTTCCCTGCCGGTTTCGTATGCGCCCGCTGCGCACCCGTACGAGGGGAGAGGGGCCTGGGCGCCAGGCATTACGCGGGTTCGGGAAGAATTTCTCCGGCGGCGTTCGGACACGGGGCACAACCGTGCCCGAAAGGGGCGGGTCCGGCGGGACGGGCGGTATGTTCCGTGCCGTTCTGATAGATGTGGAGGCCCCCCTCCACCCCCGAGCAGATACGGGACGACGGACATGAGCGCCCCAACCCCGGCACCCGGCGACGACAGGCCCCGCGAAGGCTATTACCCGGACCCCTCCATCCCCGGCTACGTCCGGTACTGGAACGGCGCCTCCTGGGTACCGGGCACCAGCCGCCCGGCCCCCGCCGACGGCGAGCCGCTCGCCCCGCCGCCCGGCGCGCAGCCCGCGCCGCCCTCGGTCGAGGAGACCGGCCCGCACTTCTTCGACGAGGACCCGGCGCCGTCCGCCGCCTCCCGGGACGCGGCCCCGCCCCAGCGCCCCGACCCGCGCGTGCCGCACGCCCCCACCCCGCCGGACGGCGCCGCCACCCGCACCGACGGCACGGCGACGATCCCGCCCGCCGACCCGGGCGCGGCCCCCACCACCGACGGCACCTTCGTGTTCCGCCGCCCCACACCGGGCGCGGCACGCGAACCGGGCGCGGACGAGGGGACGATGACGTTCCGGGCGGTGAAGCCCCGGCCGGGCGAGCGACCGGGGACGGGTGCGGGACCGGGTCCGGCGGCGGCACCGGCCGCGACACCGCCCGCCTCGCCGGGCCCCGCGCCCGCGTCTCCGGGTCCCGCGCAGGCGCCCCCGGGCTTCGGCGCGGGCAAGGCCGCCGCCGACCGCGCGGCGTCCCAGTCCCCGGCGTCCCCTGCGGCACCCGCAACTTCCGCACCCCCGGCCGCGTCCGTCCCCTCCGCCCCCTCCGTCCCCTCCGCCCCCGCCGGTCCGCAGCAGCAGCCCGGTGTCGCCGCGAGCGTGCCGCAGCAGGCGTCCGCGCCCGCCCCGGTCACCTCGGGGGTCGGCGGCGGGCAGGCGTCCTGGGCACAGCAGGTGCACCGGCTGGCGGGCGTCCCGGCCGAGGAACCGCCGGTGGTGCCCTGGAAGCCCCCGGTGGACGACGTCTTCCAGGCGGCGGCCCGGCGCCAGGCGGCGGCGCGCCCCGCCCCGTTGGGCAGGCGGCTGGCCGCGCGGCTGATCGACACCCTCGTCGTCGGCGGCCTCACCGCCGTGGCCGCCGTCCCCCTCGGCACCCGGGCCGCCGACCACATCCAGGGCAAGATCGACGAGGCCAAGCTCTCCGGCGAGACCGTCACCGTCTGGCTGCTGGACGGCACGACCTCGGTCCACCTCGGCATCGTGCTCGCCGTGCTGCTCGTCGCGGGCGTCCTCTTCGAGGCGCTGCCCACCGCCAAGTGGGGCCGCACCCTGGGCAAGCGGCTGCTCCGCATCGAGGTGCGGGACATCGAGGCACACGAACCCCCCTCGTTCGGGGCGGCGCTGCGCCGCTGGCTCGTCTACAGCGTGCCCGGTCTGCTCGCCTTCGGGCTGATCGGCGTCGTATGGGGACTGTTCGACCGGCCGTGGCGGCAGTGCTGGCACGACAAGGCCGCGCATACGTTCGTCGCGGGATGAGCGGGTACGCCGTCCGGCCCGGATGATCCGGTACTCCGGACGGCCGCGCGCCGGATGCGGGGCGTCGGGGTTCGCGGTGCACTCGGGCCATGAGTACCGAACCGCCTCCCGGCCCCGGACAGCCACCGGACGACGACCCGTTCAGGAAGCAGCCCCCGCCGCCCGGCCCGGGGTCAGGTTCGCCGTACGACACCCCGCCCCCGGGCGGCCCCGGCAGCCAGCCCCCGCCGTACGGAGGCGGCCAGCCGCCGCCCTACGGCGGTGGCGGTCAACCCCCGCCCTACGGTGGCGGTCCCTACCCGGCCGATCCGCTCGCCGGGATGCCGCCGCTCGCGGACAGCGGCAGGCGTGTGCTCGCCCGGCTCATCGACATGGTCCTCGTCGGCCTCGTCGTCTGGCTGGTCACCTGGCCGCTGGGCATCGGCGAGTACAACGTGGACACGGACGAGTTCGAGACCGCGAGCACCTTCGGGCAGTCGATCGTCGCCGCCGTCCTCTACATCGCGTACGACACCCTGATGACCGCCAGGACGGGGCAGACGCTCGGCAAGAAGTGGCTGAAACTCCGCGTGGCCAACCTCGACAACGGCAACACGCCCTCCACCCAGACCTCCCTGATGCGGGCGGCCGTGCTGTGGATCCCGTTCGCGTTCTGCTGCGCCTGCCTGTGGACGGCGGTCGCGGGCGGCTGGAGCTTCTTCGACCGGCCCTACAAGCAGGGCCTGCACGACAAGGCGGCCAAGACCGTGGTGGTCAGCACCCGCTGACCGCCACGGCCTTGGCCGGAGGTGGAGCCGTGGTTCAGGACGCCGTGGGCTCCCGCACGGGCTCAGGCGTGGTCGCTGACGCGCCCACCCGGTGCCGTATGACGTCGCGGCGGGGCGTGGCGGCGGGAACCGCCACCGTCCGCTTCGGCGTCGGAAGGGTCAGGGCGACCAGCAGCCCCAGCGCGAGGGCCGCCACGGCGATGATCGCGATCACCACGGCCGAACTCGTCTGGGACAGCAGCAGCATGGCGAGCGTCGACAGGATCACGGTGGACGAACCGTAGGCGAGCTGTGCGGCGGTCGGACGAGGCATGGCAATCGAGTCCTCGGGGGTGGGCCTCCCCCCGTGCCTCTCGCTGTGGGGGAGGTGCGGATGCAATTGGGGGGTGGGACAAGGATGTCGGCCTGGCTTTCCGCCGACTTCCGGGCGTTCCGCCACGCGACTCTAATCGGCTGTGTGCCCGAGTGGAACGAAGAGTAAGCGTGACCTGACCAACAGTGCCGGTGCACGGGGGGCGCATCGAGTCATCACCCCCGCACGGCGTCCGCTGAGCGAGGAGTGCACTCCGCATAGTGCAATTGACTTGTTCAAGTCAAGGTCTGTCTTTTCCGCGTAACCTCTAGTCCAATGTCGTCACTTGACTACACGCGTCAACCACGCGCGCGCGGAATCCTCGACTCTCCAGGACCCCCGGCCGCGCCCGCGGACGCGGGGGAGGATCTCAAGTGACCAGTAGACCCTGGACGTTCAGAGCGACCGCGACCGCGGTGGCCTTCGCGGCGGCGACCGCGACCTTCTCGGCCGCCACCGTGGCCCACGCGGACCCGGCGGGCAGCCCCGCCGCCGTCGACCGGCAGGACCCGGCGTCGGGCAAGTCCGCCAAGGAGCACGACTTCGACGGGCCGCTCAGCAAGACCCAGGAGGCCCAGCGCGAGGAAGCCCTCAAGCAGGTCATATCCGGCAAGGCCGAGGTCAAGGAGCGCAACGGCTCCAAGGTCGTCCGGCTGGACGGCAAGCGGGGCGACAGCAAGTACGTGGAGCTGGGCCGCGAGAAGACCGACAAGATCTTCACGATCCTCGTCGAGTTCGGCGACCAGACCGACCCGCGCTACGGCGGCACGCCCGGCCCGCTGCACAACCAGATAGCCGAGCCGGACCGCACCAAGGACAACAGCACGGCCTGGCAGGCGGACTACAACCGCGAGCACTTCCAGGACCTGTACTTCGGTGACGGCGTCGGCTCGATGAAGACGTACTACGAGAAGCAGTCCTCGGGCCGCTACTCCGTGGACGGCGAGGTCTCCGACTGGGTCAAGGTGCCCTACAACGAGGCCCGCTACGGCTCCAACGCCTGCGACCCCGACAACTGCGCCTGGTACGCGGTGCAGGACGGCGTCAACGCCTGGGTCGACGACCAGAAGGCGGCCGGGAAGACCACCGCCGAGATCAGCGCCCAGCTCGCCGAGTACGACCAGTGGGACCGCTACGACCACGACGGCGACGGCGACTTCAACGAGGCCGACGGCTACATCGACCACTTCCAGATCGTGCACGCCGGTGAGGACGAGTCCGCGGGCGGCGGCGCGCAGGGCGAGGACGCCATCTGGGCGCACCGCTGGTACGCGTTCGGCACCGACGCGGGTGCCACCGGCCCCGAGGGCAACAAGCTCGGCGGCACCCAGATCGGCGACAGCGGCATCTGGGTCGGCGACTACACCATCCAGCCGGAGAACGGCGGACTCGGCGTCTTCGCCCACGAGTACGGCCACGACCTCGGTCTGCCGGACCACTACGACACCGCGGGCGGCGAGAACTCCACCGGCTTCTGGACGCTGATGTCGTCCGGCTCGTGGCTGGGCACCGGCCAGGACACCATCGGTGACATGCCCGGCGACATGACCGCCTGGGACAAGCTCCAGCTCGGCTGGCTCGACTACGACGTGGCGAAGGCCGCGACCACCTCCCTGCACAAGCTGGGCGTGGCGGAGTACAACACCAAGAACCCGCAGGCGCTGGTGGTGGAGCTGCCGCAGAAGGCGGTCACCACCGAGATCGTCGCCCCGGCCGAGGGCGCCTCGCAGTGGTGGAGCGGCAGCAGCAACGACCGCCGCGCCACGCTGGCCCGCTCCGTCGACCTCACCGGCAAGACGTCGGCCGCGCTGACGCTCGACGGCTGGTGGGAGATCGAGAAGGACTACGACTACCTCTACACCGAGGTCTCGACGGACGGCGGCACCAACTGGACGCCGATCGACGGCACCGCCGACGGCCAGCCGATCGCCCGTGACGGCAGCGGTCAGCCCGCCCTCAGCGGTGTCTCCGGCACCCACAAGGCGCTGTCGTACCCGCTGGACGCGTACGCCGGTCAGAAGATCGACGTCCGCTTCCGCTACGCCACCGACGGCGGCGTGTCCCTGAAGGGCTTCACCGCCGACCGCATCACGCTCACCGCGGACGGCCAGGCGCTGTTCACCGACAACGCGGAGAGCGCGGACGCGGCCTGGACCGCCAACGGCTTCTCGCGGGTGGGCGGTTCCTTCACCAAGGACTACGCGCAGTACTACATCGCCGAGAACCGCCAGTACGTGTCGTACGACAAGACCCTCAAGGTCGGCCCGTACAACTTCGGCTTCTCGACCACCCGTCCGGACTGGGTGGAGCACTTCCCGTACCAGGACGGTCTGCTGATCTGGAAGTGGGACACCTCGCAGCAGGACAACAACACCAGCCAGCACCCCGGCACCGGTCTGGTCCTGCCGGTCGACTCCCACCCGACCGCGCTGAAGTGGTCCGACGGCACGCTGATGCGCAACCGCATCCAGACGTACGACTCGCCCTTCAGCTGGTACCGCACGGACGGTTTGACGCTGCACAAGGCGGACGTGGCGACCACCGTGAAGTCGCAGCCCGGTGTTCCGGTCTTCAACGACCACAAGAGCACCTACTACGACGCGTCCAACCCGCGTGCCGGTGTCAAGATCACTGACACCAACACCAAGATCATGATCGTGGACCAGCCGCTGAGCGGCTCGACGATCACGGTGATGGTGGGCGCGGCCACCAAGTAGTCGGCGTTTTCGCAGGTCAGGCACGTATCGGCGGCAGCCCCTTGGCGGGTTGCCGCCGATCGTGTTTAGGTGCGTCCTGTGACTGACTTATTGACACCGGCTCGCACGGGGGTGTGACTGTATGGCCGCAGGAGGTTTCTGCAAGCTGCCGAACGGCACGGTGGTGGTGGCGCTGAACCTGCCCAGCCCCACCGCCGACGGCCCGACCGCCCCGGGCGGGGTACGGGTCCTCGTTCACGCCCAGAACAGGGCGCGCGCCCTGACCAGGCTGCGCAACCTGGGGCTGCGCGCCGTCTACCTGCGGGGCAACGCCGCCCCGCCGACGCCGGACGAGATCACCGCCGTCCTGCACCATCCCGACGGCCTGATATGGCGCACGGCCCCCGCGGCCAGCGGCCTCGGCCCGATGGAACTGTGGCACCCCATCCGCGCCCTGCTACGCCGCCCGGCGGCACCGGCGTAGGCCGGGGGCGGGGCGGCGCCTGCCCCGCCGCTCAGGCGACGACCGGCTTGCCGGAGAGTTCCACGCCCGCGTCCCGTAGTTCCTCCAGGGCGCGGTCCGTGGTCTCCGCGGCCACGCCCGCGGTGAGGTCGAGCAGGACGTGGGTGCGGAAGCCCTCGCGGGCGGCGTCCAGGGCGGTGGCGCGCACGCAGTGGTCGGTGGCGATGCCGACCACGTCGACCTCGTCGACCTCGCGGGCGCGCAGCCAGTCGGCGAGCGGCACGCCGTTCTCGTCGACGCCCTCGAAGCCGCTGTACGCGGCGGCGTAGGCGCCCTTGTCGAAGACGGCGTCGACCGCGCCGGAGGCGACCGCCGGGGCGAAGTTGGGGTGGAAGCCCACCCCTTCCGTCCCGGCGACGCAGTGCGCGGGCCAGGAGTGCACGAAGTCGGGCCGGTCGGCGAAGTGGCCGCCGGGCGCGATGTGGTGGTCCCGGGTGGCCACGACGTGCCGGTACCCGGCGGGGGCCTGCCCGATCAGCTCGGTGATCGCGGCGGCCACGTCGGCTCCCCCGGCCACGGGGAGGCTGCCCCCCTCGCAGAAGTCGTTCTGCACATCGACGACGATCAAGGCGCGGCGCATGGTCGGTGTCCTTCGGCTATGGGGTCGGGGGAGGGGGCTGTGGGGTGCGGGCCCGGGGCCGGTGGTGAACCTCCGAGCCTAGAGACTTCCCGGTGACGGCGGGAGGGGGCGCGGCAGGGCGCACTGGTCGTACGCCCCGGGTACCCCACCGCCGCGTTCTCGCCGGTCATGCCCCGGTGAGCCCCGGGACGTACTCCGTCGGGATGACCGGTTCGCCGCGCGAGAGCTGGGTCGCGGACAGCGGCAGGCCCGCGCGGGCGGCGATGTGGCGCTCGCGCGGGGCGTCCAGCGGCTCCCGGGCGACGACCTCGCCGCCCTTGACCAGCTCCACCAGCAGCGCCCGGTCGGCCAGCTCGTCCGGCACCGCGCCGGTCCCGATCACCTCGGCCTCCGCGACCCCGTCGGCGTCCACCCGCCGCGCGGCCCACTTGCGGCCGCCGATGGACGTCTTGCCGCCGGTGGTCTTCTTCGCGACCGGCACCAGCGGCGCGGCCGGGTCGGCGGACTCGGCGCGGGCGACCAGCTTGTACACCATCGAGCAGGTCGGGTGCCCGGAGCCGGTCACCAGTTGGGTGCCGACGCCGTACGCGTCCACCGGCGCCGCCGCCAGCGAGGCGATGGCGTACTCGTCGAGGTCGGAGGTGACGATGATCCTCGTACCGGTGGCGCCCAGCTCGTCGAGCTGCTGCCGTACCCGGTGCGCCACCAGCAGCAGGTCGCCGGAGTCGATGCGCACCGCGCCCAGGCCGGGCCCGGCGACCTCCACCGCCGTACGGACGGCCTCGGTGACGTCGTAGGTGTCGACGAGCAGGGTGGTGCCCCGGCCCATGGACTCCACCTGGGCGCGGAAGGCGTCCCGCTCCCGGTCGTGCAGCAGGGTGAAGGCGTGCGCGGAGGTGCCGACGGTGGGGATGCCGTAGCGGAAGCCCGCGGCGAGGTCGGAGGTGGAGGCGAAGCCGCCGACGTAGGCGGCGCGGGCGGCGGCGACCGCGGCGAGTTCGTGGGTGCGCCGGGCGCCCATCTCGATCAGCGGCCGGTCCCCGGCGGCGGACGCCATCCGGGAGGCCGCGGCGGCGATCGCGGAGTCGTGGTTGAGGATGGACAGGATCACCGTCTCCAGCAGCACGCACTCGGCGAAGCTGCCCTCCACCCGCAGGATCGGCGAGCCGGGAAAGTACACCTCGCCCTCGGGGTAGCCCCAGACGTCGCCGGAGAAGCGGTAGTCGGCGAGCCAGGCGAGGGTCTCCTCGTCGACGACGCCGCGCTCGCGCAGGAAGGCCAGCACGTCCGCGTCGAAGCGGAAGTTCTCCACGGCGTCCAGGACCCGGCCGGTGCCCGCGACGACGCCGTAGCGGCGCCCGCTGGGCAGGCGGCGGGTGAAGACCTCGAAGACCGAGCGCCGCCCGGCGGTGCCCGCCTTCATGGCGGCCTGGAGCATCGTCAGCTCGTACTGGTCGGTGAACAGGGCCGTCGAGGGGACGTCCACCGGCAAACCAAGGTCCGCTGTGTTCATGGCAAGCGATGGTACCCCCATTTCGTCAGTGTGACGATTTATGGCGGGCGTGGCAGCATGGTCATGTGACGTCAGCCGCTCCCATCGAGATCGAACGCACCGAGTCGGCGGAGCAGGTCTCCGCCGTGCCCGAGCCGGACGTCCCCTGGGTCACCATCGTGCACAACGACCCGGTCAACCTCATGAGCTATGTGACGTACGTCTTCCAGACGTACTTCGGCTACTCCAAGGACAAGGCCACCAAGCTCATGCTGGACGTCCACCACAAGGGCCGCGCGGTCGTCTCCAGCGGCACCCGCGAGGAGATGGAACGCGACGTCCAGGCCATGCACGGCTACGGCCTGTGGGCCACGCTCCAGCACGACCGCAAGTAGCCAGCGCCCACCGCCACCGACGAAGAGACCCATGCCCGGACACTTCGAACCGCTTCCCGGCGGCGGCGCGGCCGTCGCGCTCGACGACGTCGAGATCTCCATCATCCGCTCGCTCGCGGTGCAGTTGCTGGAGCTGATCGGCCCAGGCCCCGCCGAGGACGCCTCCGACGACCCGCTCGCCGAACTCTTCGCCGAGGGGCCCAGCGAGCCGCCCGCCGACCCGGTGCTCAGAAGGCTCTTCCCGGACGCCTACGACGACCCGGAGGGCGCCGCGGAGTCGGCCGAGCGCACCGAGGAGCTGCGGGCGTACTCCTCGGAGTTCCGCCGCTACACCGAGAACGACCTCAGGGCGGGCAAGCGCGACAACGCCCTCGCGGTCATCCACTCCCTGGACGAGCTGTCCGCCGCCGGGGAGGGCGGGGCGGTCCTCAAGCTGACCGCCGACGACTCCCGGCAGTGGCTCGGCGCGCTGAACGACCTGCGCCTGGCGATCGGCTCCCGGCTCGACATCACCGACGAGGAGGACACCGACCTCCTGTACCGGCTCCCGGACGAGGACCCGCGCAAGCCGATGGTGATGGCGTACCTGTGGCTCGGGGGCCTCCAGGAGACCCTGGTGAACACCCTCATGCCGTAGCCACAACGTTACGCCCGGTTTGTACCAGGAAGTGTTCGCTCAGCGGACGCTCAAATCCGCATAACGATCCAGTCACCGCCCCTGGGGTTTTGTGCCCCGGGGGCGGTTTTGTGTGACATGCGCCACGTAAGCGTGGGTTAACGGCGTGGTAAGAATCTGCAACTCCGTTTCGGCCCCACCCCTCGCCGCGACGGACGGCCGGTCACCACACCGGCGCGCACGACAGGAGTAGTACCGGCCCGGGTCCGCGGGCTCAGACACCACTCCACCGTCGCCGAACGGACAACGGCGTTCGCTTCACAGACCGCTCACACCGCCGCTGCTGCGCGTACACCCCGCCAGCACGTCCCCTGCGCCACCGAGGTAACTCGATGTCACTCGATTCCATCACCACGTCCATCGACGACGCCGTCAGCGACTTCTTCGAACCCGTCGCCGACCATGTCGCGGACGTCGTCTTCTACACCGTCCCCGTCGGCGACACCGACCTCCCGCTGATCGTCGCCTGGCTGGTGATCGCCGGTCTGGTCTTCACGAGCTGGTTCGGCCTGCTCCAGTTCCGCAAGTTCAAGCTCGCCCTCGACACCGTCCGCGGGAAGTACGACGAGGAGGGCGCAGCCGGTGAGGTCAACCACTTCCAGGCGCTCACCGCCGCCGTCTCCGGCACCGTCGGCCTCGGCAACATCGCCGGTGTGGCGGTCGCCGTCTCCATCGGCGGCGCCGGTGCCACCTTCTGGATGATCCTGTGCGGCCTGCTCGGCATGGCCACCAAGTTCGTCGAGGTCACCCTCGGTGTGAAGTACCGCGAGGAGCACGCCGACGGCACCGTCTCCGGCGGCCCGATGCACTACCTGCCCAAGGGCCTCGCCGAGCGCTTCGGCGCGAACGGCGCCAAGCTCGGCAAGGTGCTCGCCGTGCTCGCCTCGATCATGATCCTGTTCTTCGGCCTGTTCGGCGGCAACCTGCTCCAGGCCAACCAGTCCTACGCGCAGCTCTCCTCCCAGTTCGGCGGCGAGGACGGCTTCCTGGCCTCCTCCGCCGGTGCCGTGCTCTTCGGCCTGGTCGTCGCCGCGCTGGTCGGCCTGGTGCTGCTCGGCGGCATCCGCTCCATCGCCTCCGTCACCAGCCGCCTGGTCCCGGCCATGGCCGCCCTCTACATCGTGGCCTGCCTGGTCGTCATCCTGACCAACGTCACCGCCGTGCCGGACGCCTTCCAGACCATCCTCTCCGGCGCCTTCGAGGCGGACGGCGTCGCGGGCGGTGTGATCGGTGCCCTGATCGTCGGCTTCCAGCGCGCCGCGTTCTCCAACGAGGCCGGTCTCGGCTCCGCGCCGATCGCGCACTCCGCGGTGAAGACCAAGCACCCCGCCTCCGAGGGCCTGGTCGCCCTGCTGGAGCCGTTCATCGACACGGTCGTCATCTGCACCATGACCGCGCTGACCATCGTCATCGCCAACCCGGCGAGCTGGGCCGAGGCCCGCGCGGGCGAGAGCATCGGCGGTGTCACCATCACCTCCGACGCCTTCGAGACCGTGCTGCCCTGGTTCCCGAACCTGCTGACCATCGCGGTGCTGCTGTTCGCCTTCTCCACGATCCTGACCTGGGGCTACTACGGCCTCAAGGCATGGTCGTACCTGTTCGGCAAGAGCAAGACCAGCGAGACCGTCTTCAAGGCCACCTGGAGCGTGTTCGTCATCGCGGGCTCGCTGCTCACCCTGGACTCGCTGATCAGCCTCGCCGACTCGGCGCTGTTCCTGCTGTCGGTGTTCAACATCATCGGCCTCTACCTGCTGGCCCCCGTCGTCAAGCGCGAGCTGAAGTCCTTCCTGGACTGGGTCCGCGACCGCAAGGCCGGTCTGACCGCCGCCGACCGCGGCGACGAGGACCTGGAGACCGCCAAGACGCTCTGATCCCAGGAGTCTTGTCCGGCATCCGGGCCGCCCCGTACCACCCTTCGGTACGGGGCGGCCCTACTGCTTATCCTGGCCACCATGCTGACCATCACCCAGGCCCTGCACGACCAGATCGTCGCCCACGCCCGCGCGGACCACCCCGACGAGGCGTGCGGCGTGGTCGCCGGACCCGTGGGCGAGGGCCGCCCCGAGCGCTTCATCCCCATGCTGAACGCCGCCCGCTCGCCCACGTTCTACGAGTTCGACTCCCAGGACCTGCTCAAGCTCTACCGCGAGCTGGACGACCGCGACGAGGAGCCGGTGATCATCTACCACTCCCACACCGCGACCGAGGCGTACCCCTCCCGCACGGACATCTCCTACGCCAACGAGCCCGGCGCCCACTACGTCCTGGTCTCCACCGCCGACACCGACGGCCTCGGCGACTTCCAGTTCCGCTCGTTCCGGATCGTCGAGGGCGAGGTCACGGAGGAGGAAGTGAAGATCGTGGACGCCTACTGACGGCAGAGGTGCCCGCGATGCGGGCGGAAACCATCCACGATGCGAGATCACATTCCAGGACCCGGACCGGGAATCGATACGATGAGCCCATGGTTCTCTTCGACGTGAGCGACAAGACGCCGGGCACCCCGCTGCTCGTGGCGCGGCTGCACGTCGATCTGTGCAGGCTCGCCAGCGCCATCTGTTGAAACTGCGCTTCCGCCGTACGGCCGTGTGCCGCGGCGCGCGCCCCTGTGTGCGTGCGCCCTCCCACCAGACCCCTTCCTTCGACAGGAGCCCTTTGACATGGCCATCGAGGTCCGCATCCCGACCATCCTCCGCCCGTACACCGACGGCCAGAAGGCGGTGGAGGGGTCCGGGGACACCCTCGCCGACCTGTTCACCGACCTGGAGTCCCGGCACGCGGGCATCCAGGACCGCCTGGTGGACGGCGGAGAGCTGCGCCGCTTCGTCAACGTCTACCTGAACGACGAGGACGTCCGCTTCCTCGACGGCATCAACACCAAGCTCACCGACGGCGACAACGTCACGATCCTGCCGGCCGTCGCCGGTGGCATGGCCTGACCCGCGATGCGCTACGACTCCCCGCTGGCCGCGGTCGGCAACACCCCCCTGGTGCGCCTGCCGCGGCTGTCGCCGTCCGCCGACGTCCGGATCTGGGCCAAGCTGGAGGACCGCAACCCCACCGGCTCGGTCAAGGACCGCCCCGCCCTGCACATGATCGAACAGGCGGAGAAGGACGGCCGCCTCACCCCCGGCTGCACGATCCTCGAACCCACCAGCGGCAACACCGGCATCTCGCTGGCCATGGCCGCCAAGCTCAAGGGCTACCGGATCGTCTGCGTGATGCCGGAGAACACCTCGCAGGAACGGCGTGACCTGCTCGCCATGTGGGGCGCCGAGATCATCTCGTCCCCGGCGGCGGGCGGCTCCAACACCGCCGTACGCGTCGCCAAGGAGCTGTCCGCGGAGCACCCGGACTGGGTGATGCTCTACCAGTACGGCAACCCGGACAACGCGGGCGCCCACTACGCCACCACCGGCCCCGAGATCCTCGCCGACCTGCCCTCCATCACCCACTTCGTCGCGGGCCTCGGCACCACGGGCACCCTGATGGGCGTCGGCCGCTTCCTGCGCGAGCAGAAGCCGGACGTCAAGATCGTCGCCGCCGAACCGCGCTACGACGACCTCGTGTACGGCCTGCGCAACCTCGACGAGGGCTTCGTCCCCGAGCTGTACGACGCCTCCGTCCTCACCACCCGCTTCTCGGTCGGCTCCGCCGACGCGGTCACCCGCACCCGGGAACTCCTCCAGCAGGAGGGCATCTTCGCGGGCGTCTCCACCGGTGCCGCGCTGCACGCCGCGATCGGCGTCGGCAAGAAGGCCGTCAAGGCGGGCGAGAGCGCCGACATCGTGTTCGTCGTGGCGGACGGCGGCTGGAAGTACCTCTCCACCGGCGTCTACACCGCGGCCACCACGGAGGAGGCCATCGAGACGCTCCAGGGCCAGCTCTGGGCGTGACGCGGCCAGCTCTGGGCGTGACGCCTCACGTCGCGAGGTGACGGACCTGGTCCCACAGGACCGGGTCCACGACCCCCGCCCGGCGCCGGAAGTCACCCACCGGCACCTTCCGCAGCTCGTCCGTCTCCAGGAAGCTCGGCCGCCCCCGGGTGTCCCCGACGGTGCCCGGCGGCAGCGGGATCACCCCGGCCCGTTCGTCGTGGTACCGGCTGGTGATCTTGACGACGGTGGCGTGCCGCCCCCGCACGCTCAGCACCAGACAGGGCCGGTCCTTCGCGCCCGGCCCGTCCTCGTAGGGCACGTTCGCCCACCAGATCTCCGCGGGCCGCGGCAGCGTCTTGGGTGCCTCTCCGGTACGCCGGTCCCTGCGGGTCGTCCGCGGCGCGTGCCCGCGCCCCCACCCGTCGACGAGCGTGGCGACCAGCGCGAGCAGCACCACCGCCGCGAGCGCCAGCCACCAGGACGTGTCCATACCGCAGACGGTACCGGCGTACGACTCTCCTCGCGCGCCCCTTGCTCCGTCTCACACGCCCCACGTCCAGCCGAACCGGTGACACCACAGGTGAGTTCGCCCACAACAGCCCTTGGCGGAGGAGCGACCGGACGTTTTGCGCCTTACGCTCGACGGACCGCACGACCCCCGTTTCTCTCCATCCGCCAGCGGAGGTTTCTGCTTCATGAAGCTCACCGTCGTCGGCTGCTCGGGGTCGTTCCCGTCCGCGGAATCGGCCTGTTCGAGCTACCTCGTCGAGGCCGACGGCTTCCGGCTGCTCCTCGACATGGGCAACGGCGCCCTGGGCGAGTTGCAGCGCCACTGCGGTCTCTACGACCTCGACGCGATCTTCCTGAGCCATCTGCACGCCGACCACTGCATCGACATGTGCGCGTACTTCGTGGCGCGTTACTACCGGCACGACGGCGGACGCTGCGCTCCGATCCCGGTCTACGGCCCCGAGGGCACCGAACACCGCCTGACCACCG
This sequence comes from Streptomyces flavalbus, assembly GCF_042674625.1. Taxonomy (NCBI): domain Bacteria; kingdom Bacillati; phylum Actinomycetota; class Actinomycetes; order Kitasatosporales; family Streptomycetaceae; genus Streptomyces; species Streptomyces flavalbus. Next base: position 3,071,988 of record NZ_JBHTEB010000001.1, on the reverse strand, counting down.
CCTACGCCGACACCCCCACCGCCTCGTCGATGAGCGAGGTCTTCGACTTCCACACGGTCAAGCCCTCCACCTTCGACATCGGCCCTTTCACCGTGCACACCGAGCGCGTCGCCCACCCCGTCGAGGCGTACGGCATCCGCGTCGAGCACGCGGGCAGGTCCCTGACGTACTCCGGCGACACGGGCGTCACCCCGGCCCTGGACGACCTGGCCCGGGACACCGACCTGTTCCTCTGCGAGGCCGCCTTCACCCACGGCAAGGAGGACATCCCCGACCTCCACCTCAACGGCCGGGAGGCGGGCGAGACGGCGTCCCGCGCGGGCGCCCGCCGCCTGCTCCTCACCCACATCCCCCCGTGGACCGACCCCCAGCTCAACCTGACCGACGCCCGCGCGGTGTACGACGGTCCGGTGGAACTGGCGGCGGCTGGGGTGTCGTACGAGATCTGACGGACGAAGGCCCCGGTACCGATGCGGTACCGGGGCCTTCGTCATGCCGTGCGGCCGGGACTCACGCCTTCGTGATGTCCTCGACCTCCTCCTCGGGCTCGCGGCCCGGGGTGGGGAGGTTGAACTTGACGATGGCGAAGCGGAAGACCACGTAGTAGATCGCCGCGAAGACCAGACCGATCGGGATGATCAGCCAGGGCTTCGTCGCGAGGTTCCAGTTGAGGCCGTAGTCGATGGCACCCGCGGAGAAGGTGAAGCCCGCGTGGACCCCGAGCGCCCAGGTGATCGCCATGGACAGGGCGGTGAGCACCGCGTGGATCACGTACAGCAGCGGGGCGATGAACATGAACGAGAACTCGATCGGCTCGGTCACACCGGTCACGAAGGAGGTCAGCGCCAGCGAGATCATCATGCCCATCACGGCCTTGCGGCGCTCCGGGCGGGCGGCGTGCGCGATGGCGATGGCGGCGGCGGGGAGGCCGAACATCATGATCGGGAAGAAGCCCGACATGAACTGACCGGCGTCCGGGTCACCGGCGAAGAAGCGGTTCAGGTCACCGTGCACGACCTCGCCCGCGGCGTTGGTGAAGTCACCGATCTGGAACCAGGAGACGGTGTTGACGAACTGGTGCATACCGATCGGGATCAGCGCGCGGTTGATCAGGCCGAACAGACCGGCGCCCGCGGCGCCCAGGCCGGTGATCCACTCGCCGACGTCCGAGATGCCCTCACCGATCGGCTCCCAGACCAGGCCGAAGAAGACGCCCATGGCGGTGCCCACGAAGGCCATGATGATCGGCACCAGACGGCGGCCGTTGAAGAAGCCCAGCCAGTCCACCAGCTTCTTGCGGTGGTACCGCTGCCACAGGACCGCCGAGAGCAGACCCATGATGATGCCGCCGAGGACACCGGGGTTGTTGTAGGTCGCGGCTATGTCCGCGCCCTTCTGGACCTGGGCCTCGGTGACCGGGAACGCCTTCAGCACGTTGCTGTAGACCAGGAACCCGACCAGGGCGGCCAGCGCCGTGGAGCCGTCGGCCTTCTTGGCGAAGCCGATGGCGACACCGATGCAGAACAGCATCGGCAGGTTGTCGAAGATCGCGCCGCCCGCCGTGGCGAACACCGCGGTGACCTTGTCGGGGAGGTTCAGCTTGTCCTGGACGTCGGTCTGACCGAGGCGCAGCAGGATGCCCGCCGCCGGGAGGACGGCGATCGGGAGCTGAAGGCTGCGGCCGACCTTCTGCAAGCCCTGGAAAAGACCGGATCCCCGCTTCTTTGCGGGGGCCGCCGAATCGGTGGCGGTGCTCATACTTCCTCCATCGGGTGGTGGTCTACACCACTCAGTGGTGTAGACCTGTTCTAGCACGATGAAGGAGAGATAAGGAACCCGTGATTCCCGTACGTTATGTGTGATGTAGGTGATGCGCCGGTGGGTCAGACCTTGGTGACGTCCTCCACCTCCTCCTCCGGCTCCCTGCCCGGTGTCTTGAGGTCGAACCGCGTGATCGCGAAGCGGAAGACCGCGTAGTAGACGACGGCGAAGCACAGCCCGATCGGGATGATCGCCCACGGTCTCGTCGCCAGGTTCCAGTTGATGATGTAGTCGATGAGCCCGGCGGAGAAGCTGAACCCGTCGTGCACCCCGAGCCCCCAGGTCACCGCCATCGACACCCCGGTCAGCAGCGCGTGCACCGCGTACAGCAGCGGGGCGATGAACAGGAACGAGTACTCGATCGGCTCGGTGATGCCGGTGACGAACGACGTCAGCGCCACCGACAGCATCAGACCGCCGACCTCCTTGCGCCGGTGCGGCTTGGCGCAGTGCGTGATGGCGAGCGCGGCGGCGGGCAGCGCGAACATCATGATCGGGAAGAACCCGGAGGTGAACTGGCCCGCGTCCGGGTCCCCGGCGAGGAACATGTTGATGTCGCCGTGCACCACGTCGCCGTCCGGCGTGGTGTACGTGCCGAACTGGAACCAGATGGGCACGTTGAGGAACTGGTGCAGCCCGATCACCAGCAGCGCCCGGTTGGCGACGCCGAAGACGCCCGCGCCCCAGGCACCCAGGTCGCTCATCCAGTCGCTGAAGCTCTCCAGCGCGTCACCGATCGGCGGCCAGATCCACAGGCAGAGCGCGGCGAACGCGATCGCCACGAACGCCATGATGATCGGCACCAGGCGGCGGCCGTTGAAGAAGCCCAGCCAGTCCACCAGCTTGGTGCGGTGGAAGCGGGCCCAGAAGTAGGCCGCCAGCAGCCCCATCACGATGCCGCCGAACACCCCGGGGTTCTGGTACGTGAACGCCGACACCGTGCCGTCCGCCGCCTGGCACCCCGCGTCCACCACCTTCGCGCCCACCGGACAGTCCTCCGGGAACTGCCGCAGCACGTTGTAGTAGACGAGGAACCCCGCCACCGCCGCCAGCGCCGTGGAACCGTCGGCCTTCTTCGCCATGCCGATCGCCACGCCGACGCAGAACAGCAGCGGCAGCCCCAGTGAACTGTCGAGCAGCGCGCCGCCCGCGCCCGCCATCACCTTGGAGACATCGGTCCAGCCCAGCCCGTCGTCCCCGAACACGTCGGGCTGTCCGAGCCGGTTGAGGATGCCCGCGGCGGGCAGCACGGCGATGGGTAGTTGGAGCGAGCGGCCCATCTTCTGCAGGCCCTGGAACAGTCTGCTCCAGCGGGCGCGGGCGGGGCTGGGGGCGGCGGCGTCGGCACTCATGGGCGTGGGGCGTCCTTCCGAGCGGTTTGGCGACCGTCTCCGAGGTGGTGTAGACCAGTCGGTGGACGAGGATGTCGCCGTGACGTCATCCTGCGGTCCCCACGGCCCGAACGCTCGCGAAGCTGGGCCAACTGTGGGTTACTGCGGCTACCGCGACCAACAGCGCGGTTCGGATCAGGGAGAAGGACATGGCCAGCAAGGCTGAGAAGATCGTTGCCGGGCTCGGTGGCATCGACAACATCGAAGAGGTCGAGGGCTGCATCACGCGGCTGCGCGTCGAGGTGGGCGACGCCGCGCTGGTCGACGACACCGCGCTGAAGGCCGCCGGGGCGCACGGCGTCGTCAAGATGGGCACCGCCATCCAGGTCGTCATCGGCACCGACGCCGACCCGATCGCCGCGGACATCGAAGACATGATGTGACCGTTCCGGTCACCCGGTGAGGGGCCCCTCCCGTCGCGTCCGCCGCGGGAGGGGCCCCTCCCGTCTGCGGCTAGGCTCAGCCCATGTCACGAATCGACGGCCGCACCCCCGAACAACTCCGCCCCGTCACCATCGAACGCGGCTGGAGCAAGCACGCCGAGGGCTCCGTCCTCGTCTCCTTCGGCGACACCAAGGTGCTGTGCACCGCCTCCGTCACCGAGGGCGTCCCGCGCTGGCGCAAGGGCAGCGGCGAGGGCTGGGTCACCGCCGAGTACGCGATGCTGCCCCGCTCCACCAACACCCGCGGCGACCGCGAGTCCGTCAAGGGCCGCATCGGCGGCCGTACGCACGAGATCAGCCGCCTCATCGGGCGCTCGCTGCGCGCCGTCATCGACTACAAGGCGCTCGGCGAGAACACCATCGTCCTCGACTGCGACGTCCTCCAGGCCGACGGCGGCACCCGCACCGCCGCCATCACCGGCTCCTACGTCGCCCTCGCCGACGCCGTGTCCTGGGCCCAGGGCAAGAAGATCATCAAGCCCGCACGGCAGCCCCTGACCGGCACCGTCAGCGCCATCTCGGTCGGCATCGTCGGCGGCGTCCCGCTCCTCGACCTCTGCTACGAGGAGGACGTCAAGGCCGAGACCGACATGAACGTCGTCTGCACGGGCGACGGCCGCTTCGTCGAGGTGCAGGGCACCGCCGAGGCCGAGCCCTTCGCCCGCTCCGAACTCGACGCCCTGCTGGACCTCGCGGTCGCCGGGTGCGCGGACCTGGCGGCGGCGCAGCGGGCGGCCCTTGGTACCGTCCCGGAAAAGTAAAGGGCGTACCAAGGCAGGTGGTCGGCGCGGGCAACCGCGCCGCCCGCCGTCGCGTCCGTAGAGATACGGGCGCACGGCTCATCCCTGTGCGCCCGGCCAGGAGTTCAGGGCCCGCCGGGTCCGTACGAGGGAGGACCGTTCCATGGCCGTGAGCCGTCGTCGGCGCAGCCGCACCGTCATCGCCGCCACCGTGGCCGCCGCCGCGCTCACGGTGGGGCTGACCACCGGCTGCGACGCCGTCAACAAGGCGCTCGACTGCGTCGAGACGGCCGACGCCGTGGCCGACGCGGTCACCGACCTCCAGCAGGCGGTGGACAGCGCGGCCGACGACCCCGGGCAGACCCGGGAGGCAGTCGACGCGGTCGGGGACAGCCTGGACCGGATAGACAGCGAGACCGGCGACGCGGACCTCGACAAGGCCACCCAGGACATGCGGGAGGCCCTGGTCGAGGTCACCAACGCGGTGGAGAACGGCGACCCGACGCCGGACATCAGCGGGGTGACGGACGCGGCGGGCGAACTGACGAAGGTCTGCACGCCGTAGGGCCGGGTCGGCCGGGGGCGCCGGTCGGCGCCCCCGTAATACTGGGCCCATGACCCGCCTCATCCTCGCCACCCGCAACGCCGGCAAGATCACGGAGCTGAGGGCGATCCTCGCGGACGCCGGACTGCCCCACGAACTCGTCGGCGCGGACGCCTACCCCGAGATCCCCGACGTCAAGGAGACCGGCGTCACCTTCGCCGAGAACGCGCTGCTGAAGGCGCACGCCCTCGCCCAGGCCACCGGTCTGCCCGCCGTCGCCGACGACTCCGGGCTCTGCGTGGACGTCCTGAACGGCGCCCCCGGCATCTTCTCCGCCCGCTGGGCGGGCCGCCACGGCGACGACGAGGCCAACCTGAACCTGCTGCTGGCCCAGCTCTCCGACATCGCGGAGGAGCACCGCGGCGCCCACTTCGCCTGCGCCGCCGCCCTCGCCCTGCCGGACGGCACCGAGCGGGTGGTCGAGGGACAGTTGCGGGGCGTCCTGCGCCACGAGCCCAAGGGCACGGGCGGCTTCGGCTACGACCCGATCCTCCAGCCCGAGGGGGAGAGGCGCACCTGCGCGGAACTGACCCCCGAGGAGAAGAACGCGATCAGCCACCGCGGCAAGGCGTTCCGCGCACTGGTGCCGGTGGTACGGGAGCTGTTGGGCTGAGGCTGACACGGGAACGACCTGCGGATCGAGTCTCCGGTCCGCAGGTCGTCCATGTGCGGCGGAAGGGATTCGAACCCTCAAGCCCTATCAGGGCCACAGGACCTAAACCTGCTGTGTCAACCGTTGCACCACCGCCGCTCGCTGCCTGCCATCGTACCGGGAGGCGCTTGCTGTCTCTTCCCTCCTCTGCACCGGTACTCGTGATGGCATGACAGTTCGGGCACAGCAACCGCAGGTTCTCCCGCCGGTCGTCGTGCCAGTTCCCGTTGATGTGATCGACCTCCAGCGTCATCGGTCGACCGAGCCATACCGGACCGGTGCCGCACCTGGCGCACTGTTCGGGTACGCCGATCTCGCGGAGCGCCCTACGGAGCTGCGGAGTACCCGTCCGGCGCTTGCCGTCGTGCCGGATCAGGATGTCTTCCGGCCGCTTGACGGGGTTCGTGCTCGGCTTCCCACGCCGATGCGCCTGACCCAGAAAGTGCGCCGTGTGGAGGTTCTCCTCAGCGATCCACTCACGCACCATCGCGCGCTGGCTGCCGTTGTCGGGGCGGCCGAGGCGGTCCAACACCTCAGCGATGGAGACCGACTGCGCGACTGCCGTGCTCAGCTCCTCGCCGGGGGGTCTTGTGCGACGCCTGGTAAGCCTTCCGCGATGGTGGAAGTGTGAGACATCCATGCCGAACCGCTCAAAGCGCCGGTACAGGTATCGCCGGAGGTTCTCGTACGGCCGGGTGCCGAAGAAGGCGATGACCTCGTCGATATCGGAGCAGTGAGCGGCGGCTTCGGCCATGCGCTCGCGGGTGTACCGAACCGTGCCGCTCATCGGGCGCCAGCCTGCGGGCGCATCAGACCACGGCCGCGGTAGGTGTCCGTCGTGGAGTGGCAGTTGGGGCACAGCAACCGCAGGTTCTGGATCCGGTTGTTCCGCCAGTTGCCGTCGATGTGGTCGACCTCAAGCGGCAGTGGTTCTCCCAGCCAGACTGCCCGAATGCCGCACAGGGCACACTGTTCCTCGACGCCGAGTTCGAGTATCGCCCTCTTGAGCCGGTTGCTTGGTGTGCGCCGTGCGTGCGCCGACGGGTTCTCCTTGAGGATCTCTTCCGGGCTGCGACGGCGCCGGTTGTCCCGCATGTTCGCGGTGCGGACCGTGGTGGTGAAGTGCGAGGTGTCGATGCCGTAAGCCTGGATTCGGCGGCTGATGTGCGTGTGCTGACCACCTACGACGTCCACCCCGAGGCTGCGCAACACCTCACACATGTTCGTCGAGGCCGACACCGCGGCTTGAAGGATCTCCCTCGTCCACTTGACCCCCTCGCGCTCGAAGTGGGAGACGTCCACGCCGAGCTTCGTCATCCGCACTCGGACGTAGTGCCGCGTCGGACTCTCCGGATCCACCCCCAACTCCCTCAGCGCCTCCGACAACGTCCGAGCGCCCCGCGCCGCCTCTTCCAGCCGCTCCCTGGTGTACGCGCTGGTCTTCACCGTGCCCCCAGTTCCCCTCACTCCGTCTCGGCCATGTGTTCGTGACCCGCAAGGATCAACGAACGGGGCGTGGGGCGGTCACGCGCGGGAAGTGGAGTGGCCCGTACCGGGTGGTGTGCCGGTCACGGGCCGCCTCCGGTGAGCTGGGGCAGGCGGCTCAGATCCCCAGGTCCTTGATGATCTTGGCGACGTGGCCGGTGGCCTTGACGTTGTAGAGGGCGCGTTCGACCTTGCCCTCCTCGTCGACGATCACCGTGGAGCGGATCACGCCGACGACCGTCTTGCCGTACAGCTTCTTCTCGCCGTAGGCGCCGTACGCCTCCAGGACCTTCTTCTCCGGGTCGCCGACGAGGGTGACCTTCAGGGACTCCTTGTCGCGGAACTTCGCCAGCTTCTCGGGCTTGTCCGGGGAGACGCCGATCACGTCGTACCCGGCGCTCGCCAGGACGTCGAGGTTGTCCGTGAAGTCGCACGCCTGCTTGGTGCATCCGGGCGTCAGGGCGGCCGGGTAGAAGTACACGATGACCTTGCGGCCCTTGTGGTCGGCCAGGGACACCTCGGTGCCGTCGGCGTCGGGGAGGGTGAAGGCGGGGGCCACGTCCCCCGGCTGGAGTCGCTCGCTCATCGGACCAGCGTAACCGGGGGTGCTGACAACGCGGTCGGCACCGGAACTGACAGACTGTCCGCAGCACAACGGCAGACACAGCTGACTTCGGAGGCGGCACGGTGGCGGAGACGTCGGACACCAGAACCCCGGCCCAGATCGAGGCGGACATCAAGCGCCGCCGCGCGGTACTGGCCGAGACGCTCGACGAGATCGGGGTGCGGGTGCATCCGAAGACCCTCGTGGGCGACGCGAAGGCGAAGGTCGCCTCCGACATCGACCGCACCCTCGGCCGGGCCTACGTCCAGGTCAACCGGGTGGTGAGCGAGGTGCGCGCGCAGTTCGTCGACGAGGACGGCGCCCCCCGCATGGAGCGGGTGCTGCCCGTCGCGCTGGTCGCCGTGGGCGTCGTCGGACTGCTCGTCGTCGGCGGCTCCCGGCGCCGCAAGCGCTGACCCCGACCGGTACGAACGCGGCTCAGGCAGGTAGGTTCGAAGGCGTGAGCGCCAAGAGAAACGACTCCAGCACCCCCCAGCACGACAAGCTGCCCATCCGGATGCTGCACGACCGCGTGCTCGTGCGGCAGGACACCAGCGAGGGCGAGCGGCGTTCCGGCGGCGGCATCCTGATCCCCGCCACGGCCGCCGTCGGCCGTCGGCTGGCCTGGGCCGAGGTCGTCGCCGTGGGGCAGAACGTGCGCACCGTGGAGCCCGGCGACCGGGTGCTGTACGACCCCGAGGACCGCGCGGAGGTCGAGGTGCGGGGGGTGCCGTACGTGCTGATGCGCGAGCGGGACCTGCACGCCGTGGCCGCCGACCGCTTCGAGGGGTCGGAGGACTCCACGGGGCTGTACCTGTAGGGACATCCGACCGAGAAGGGCCGGTGACCGTCGTCACCGGCCCTTCTCGCGCCCGGTTCATGCCGTTTGTTAGCGTTGGGGGCAGCCCGACGAGACGCGCCGTACCGGGTCCAAGGCAAAGACGACGCACCTTTCCGTTGCCGTCCTCGTCTCGGAGGTGCCCGTCATGGCCTGGGTTCTGCTCGTCGTCGCCGGTCTGCTCGAAGTCGGCTGGTCGATCGGGATGAAGTACACCGAGGGGTTCACTCGCCTCGTCCCCAGCCTGTTCACCGGAGCCGGGATCGTCGCCAGCATGGTGCTGCTGTCGTACGCCGCCAAGTCGCTGCCGATCGGCACCGCCTACGGCGTGTGGGTGGGCATCGGGGCCGCCGGGTCGGCGGTGCTCGGGATGGTGGTGCTCGGGGAGCCCGCCACCGCCGCCCGGATCTTCTTCGTCTGCCTGCTGCTCGTCGCCGTCGTGGGCTTGAAGGCCACCTCCGGGCACTGAGGGCGCCACGCCGCCTCAGCCGGTCGTCCCCTGCGTCAGGCCCGGGTCCGGGAAGCCCTCCGGGAAGTCCACGGTCGGGGTGGCGGCGGGGGACGTGCCGGTGGTGGGCGGCGGCGCGGTCGTCGACGTGCCGCCGTCGCCCCCGGTCGTGCCGTCGGGCCGCTCGCTGGCGGTGGTCGGCGGGTGGCTGTCCCGCGCCGTCGGGGTGTCCTCGGGGGGCGGGGCGCTGGACGACGGGGGCGCGCTGCTGGACGGCGGGTCGGTGGGCAGGTCGACGTCCCACTCGTCCGACGCCGTCTGGAGCTGGAGGCTGAAGTCGGTCGCCGGGCGGTCCTTCAGCGCGTCCCGGGTGAACTGGGCCCAGATCTCCGCGGGCGCGCCGCCGCCGTTCATCCGGGGCAGCCCCATGACGTCGTAGAGCGACTTCTGGTGGGCGGTCACCGGGTCCTGGCCGAGTACGGCGACGACCGTGGCCAGGTCGGGCGTGTAGCCCGCGAACCAGGCCGCGCGGTCCTCCTCGGCGGTGCCGGTCTTGCCCGCGGCGGGGCGGCCCGCGGCCTGGGCGGCGGAGGCGGTGCCGTTCTCCACGGTGCTGCGGAGCATCGAGGTCGTGGTGTCGGCGGCCTCCCGGCTGATCACCTGCCGGGTGTTCCGCGCGGGCAGCTCGATCTCCTCGGTGCCGTCCTTCGTCACCTTCTTGACCATGGTGTACGTGCCGTGCTCGCCGTGGTTGGCGAGCGTCGCGTACGCCCGCGCCATGTCCAGGACGCTCGCGGTCGCCGTGCCCAGCGCGACGGACGGGCCCTCGTGCAGTTCCGGGGTGTCGGCGGGCAGGCCCAGGTCGATCGCGGTCTGCCGCACCCGGCCGGGGCCGACGTCGACGGCCATCTGCGCGTACACCGAGTTCACCGACCGGTCCGTGGCCTCCCGCACGGTGATCTCGCCGTAGTCGACCTCGTCCTCGTTCTCGGGGGCGTACGGCTCACCGCTCCAGCCCTGCACCGGGCGCTCGCTGGTGCCGTCGTAGCGCGTGGTCGGGGTGATGACGCGGCCGTCCTGGGTGTTGGCGGCGTTCTGCACGGCCGAGGCGAACACGAACGGCTTGAAGGTGGAGCCGACCTGGTAGTCCCTGCGGGTGGCGCCGTTGGTGTACTGCTTGACGTAGTCGATGCCGCCGTACAGGGCGACGACGTGACCGGTCCTCGGGTCGATGGCGGCGCCGCCCGCGCGGACGTACCCGTCGACCTTGCGGACCTTGGGGTCGAGGCGGGACATGAGCTGGTCCTGGACGGCCCGTACGAAGGCGTCCTGCCGGGGCTTCTGGATCGTGGTCGTGATGCGGTAGCCGCCGTGCTCCAGCTCCTCCGCGCTGACGACGTCGTGCGCGGCCAGGTCCTGCTTGACGGCCTCCACGAGGTAGCCGCGCTGCCCGGACAGGCCGGTGGAGGCGGTGGCCTTCGGCATGGGGAACCGCAGTCCCGCCCGCTCGGCGGCGCCCAGCCAGCCCTCCTTGACCATGCCGTCCAGGACGTAGTTCCAGCGGGCCTCGGCGGCCGACTGGTTCTCCGGGTGGGCCACGACGTCGTACTCGCTGGGCGCGTTGAGGAGCGCGGCGAGGTAGGCGGCGCGGGCCGGGTCGAGGTCGGCGGCGTCGCGGTCGTAGTACGCCTGGGCGGCGGCCTGGATGCCGTAGGCGTTGCGGCCGAAGTAGCTGGTGTTGAGGTAGCCCTCCAGGATCTGGTCCTTGGACGCGGTGCGGTCCAGCTTGATCGCGATGAAGAACTCCTTCGCCTTGCGGGTCAGGGTCTGCTCCTGCGCGAGGTAGTAGTTCTTCACGTACTGCTGGGTGATCGTCGAGCCGGACTGCCTGCCCTTGCCGGTGGCCGTGTTCCAGGCGCCCCGGGCCATCGCCCCCGGGTCGACGGCGGACTCGGTGTAGAAGTCGCGGTCCTCGGCGGCCAGGACGGCGTGCTGGGCGTCCTTGGAGACCCGGGCCAGGGTCACGTTCTCCCGGTTGACCTCGCCGTCCCGGGCCAGCTCGGAGCCGTCGGCGTACAGGTAGACGTTGCTCTGCTTGACGGCGAGGGCGTTCGCGGGCGGGATCTCCACCAGGGTGTAGCCGAGGACGAGGGCGCCGGTCAGCAGCATCACGCCGATGACGAAGGTGCCGAGCACCGTGCGCCAGGTGGGGATGAGGCGCCGCCAGCCGGTGCGTCTGGGGCGCGGGGGCCGCGCTGTTCCCTCGGTCTGCGGCTGCTGCGGCTCGTCGTTCATGGTGGGCGGGGGCTCCTGGTGGTGTGTGAGTGCGCGGGGTGCGGGCGGGTGTGTGGTGTGGGGTCGTTCTGTGAAGACTCTCGCACCGGGCGTTCCGTTGCGCCGCACGGCACGCTTCCGCCGGGAAAACGCGTGGCGGGCGGGTGGGGGAGCGCAGTAGGCTCCTGCGCTTCGGTGTCTGGGGTGAGGGGGCGGTTCCGTGGGTGCGTGGCGGTTGTACCTCGCCGTCACGGTGAGCGGGTTCCGGCGGTACGCGACCTACCGGGTGGCCACCGCCGCGGGGGTGTTCACCAACACCGTCTTCGGGCTGATCCTCGCGTACACCTACCTCGCCCTGTGGGAGGAACGGCCGCGGCTCGGCGGCTACGACCAGGCGCAGGCCGTGACCTATGTGTGGCTGGGGCAGGCGCTGTTCGCGACGCTGGCCATCCAGGGCGGCGGTTTCGAGAACGAGTTCGTGGAGCGGGTCCGGACGGGTGAGATCGCGATCGACCTGTACCGGCCCGCCGATCTGCAACTGTGGTGGCTCGCCGCCGACCTGGGGCGCGCGGTGTTCCAGTTGCTGGGTCGCGGGGTGCTGCCCTTCGCGTTCGGGGCGCTGCTCTTCCCGGTGGCGCTGCCCGGTGACGTGGTGGTGTGGCTGGCCTGTCTGGTCGCGGTGGTGCTCGGGATGGTCGTGAGCTTCGCGATCCGGTACCTGGTGGCGCTCAGTACGTTCTGGCTGCTGGACGGGACCGGTGTCCTCCAGATGATGATGATCACCGGGCTGTTCTGCTCGGGCATGGTGCTGCCGCTGAACGCCTTCCCCGGCGCCCTGGGGGACGCCGTACGGGTGCTGCCGTGGGCGGCGCTGCTCCAGACGCCCGCGGACGTGCTGCTGGGGCAGGCGTCCGGGGTGCGGGTGTTCGCCTTCCAGGCCGGGTGGGCGGTGGCGCTGCTGGCGGTGGGGCGGGTGGTGCAGTCGGCGGCCGCGCGGCGGGTGGTGGTGCAGGGTGGGTGAGACGGAGAGCCGACGTGCGGTGGCGGGCGTCCGCGCGTACTGGCTGATCGCCGGGATGTGGGTGCGGGCGGGTATGGCCTACCGGGCGTCCTTCGTGATGACGCTGGTGGGGAACCTGCTGATCACCGGGCTCGACTTCGTCGCCATCCTGCTGATGTTCGCGCAGGTCGACTCCCTCGGTGGGTACTCCCTGCCCGAGGTCGCGCTGCTCTACGGGCTGTCCGCCACCTCCTTCGGGCTCGCCGACCTCGCCTTCGGGTCGGTGGGGCGGATCGGGGCGCGGGTGCGGGACGGCACCCTCGACACGCTGCTGGTGCGGCCCGCGCCGGTGCTGGCGCAGGTCGCCGCCGACCGGTTCGCGCTGCGCCGGGTCGGGCGGGTGACGCAGGGCGCGCTGGTGCTGGGGTACGCGCTCGCCGTGGTCGACGTCGACTGGACGGTGGTGAAGGCGCTGCTGGTGCCGGTCATGCTCGTCAGCGGCGCGGCGATCTTCTGCGCGCTGCTGGTGGCGGGCGCGGCGTTCCAGTTCGTGGCGCAGGACGCGGCGGAGGTGCAGAGCGCGTTCACCTACGGCGGTACGACGATGCTCCAGTACCCGCCGACCGTGTTCGGCAGGGACATGCTGCGCTCGGTGACGTTCGTGCTGCCGCTGGCCTTCGTCAACTGGCTGCCCGCCGCGTACGTGCTGGGGCGGTCGTACCCGCTCGGCCTGCCGCAGTGGGCGGGGTTCCTGCCGCCGGTGGTGGCGGTGGGGTGCTGTGCGCTGGCGGGGGCGGCGTGGCGGGGTGGGTTGCGGTCGTACCGGAGTACGGGGAGCTGAGGCAGTGGGCGGTCACTTCATCGAGCTGGAGCGGGTGGAGAAGGTCTTCGACGTGCGCAAGAAGACCGGGTTCCTGCGGCGGGAGCGGCGGCGGGTGCGGGCCGTCGACTCGCTGTCGTTCACCGTGGAGCGCGGCGAGATGGTCGGCTACATCGGGCCGAACGGCGCCGGGAAGTCGACGACGATCAAGATGCTGACGGGCATCCTGACGCCGAGCGGCGGTCGGCTGCGGGTCGCGGGGATCGACCCGTCCCGGGAGCGCACGCGGCTCGCGCGCCGGATCGGGGTGGTGTTCGGGCAGCGTACGACGCTCTGGTGGGACCTGCCGCTGATCGACTCGTACCGGCTGATGCACCGCATGTACCGCATCCCTGACGGGCGTTACCGGGAGAACCTGGAGCGGCTGGTGGAGCTGCTGGACCTGGGGGCGCTGCTGGACGTGCCGGTGCGGCAGCTGTCGCTGGGGCAGCGGATGCGGGGCGACATCGCGGCGGCGCTGCTGCACGACCCGGAGGTGCTGTACCTCGACGAGCCGACGATCGGCCTTGACGTCGTGTCGAAGGCGAAGGTGCGGTCGTTCCTGCGGGACGTGAACGCCGAGCGGGGCACGACGGTGCTGCTGACCACCCACGACCTCCAGGACATCGAGCAGTTGTGCTCCCGGGTGATGGTCATCGACCACGGCAGCCTGATGTACGACGGTCCGCTGGCCGGGCTGCACGAGGCGGGGGAGAGCGAGCGGACGCTCGTCGTCGACCTGGAGCGGGAACTGCCGCCGATCTGCGCGCCGGCGCCCGCGCGGGTGGTGCGGGTGGAGGGGCCGCGGCAGTGGCTGGCGTTCCCGGCGTCGGAGTCGGCGGCGGCGCTGGTGGCGCGGGTCGCGGCGGAGTACCCGCTGGTCGACCTGTCCGTGCGGGAGCCCGATATCGAGGCGGTCATCGCGCGGATGTACGAGGAGCGGGCCACGGCGTAGTCGGGGGCGGGGTGCAGTCCGTAGGCTGGGCACCATGACCGACGATGCCCCGGAGCTGCGTGCCTCCGACGCCGATCGCGAACGAGTCGCCGAGGTCCTGCGGGACGCTCTCGCGGAGGGCCGCCTCGACATGGCGGAGTTCGAGGAGCGGCTCGACGCCACGTACAAGGCGCGCACCTACCGGGAGCTGGCGCCGATCACCAGGGACCTGCCGGGGGGCGGGGGCGAGGTGGCGGTGCCCCTGGCGAAGGAGCCCGCGGAGCCCGGGAGTTGGTCCGGGCGGATCGTGGGCGGTGAGGGGTCCTCGCGGTGGGGCGTCGCCGTCATGTCCGGGTTCCAGCGCAAGGGGCGCTGGACCGTGCCGCGGCGGTTCAACTCCTTCGCCTTCTGGGGCGGGGGCGAGATCGATCTGCGTGAGGCGGACTTCGCCGACCGGGAGGTCGTGATCAACTGCGTCGCGATCATGGGCGGGATGAACGTCGTCGTGCCGCCGGGGGTCGAGGTCGAGGTGCGCGGGTTCGGCTTCATGGGGGGCTTCGACCACCGTGAGGAGGGCGCGCCCGCGGCTCCCGGCGCGCCGCGCGTGGTCGTCACCGGGTTCGCCTTCTGGGGCGGTGTCGGTGTCGAGCGCAAGGTCACGCGGGCGGAGCGGCGCCGGTTGAAGGAGGAGCGCCGGGCGTCCCGCAAGGAGGTCGCCGACGCCCACCACCGGATGCTGGAGGGGCACCACGACCTGGCCCGTGGCCTGCACGGGAAGCGCCGCGAACGCCACGAGGACTGAACCGCCCGGGGCGCCCGCGCGTCACAGCTCCGCCGGTGCCGCCCCCAGCAGGTCCGTCAGGTCGACCACGGCCGCCATGCGCGCGTACCCCTTGTCGCTGGGGTGCAGATGGTCCCCGGAGTCGTAGTCCCGGCGGAACCGCCGCGGGTCGTACGGGTCCCGCAGCGCCTCGTCGAAGTCGGCGTGGGCGTCGAACACCCGCCCCGCGCGGATCTCCGCGTTGACCCGCTGCCGTACGGCCTCCCGCGCGTCGGTGTAGCCGCGGTGCCCCCGGAAGGGCATCAGCGTCGCCCCGACGGCCTTGATGCCCCGCGCGTGGGCCTGCCGGACCAGTGTCCGCAGGCCGTCGAGGATCTCGGCGGGGTCCTCGTCGACGTCCGCGGGCAGCGGATCGCGCAGGATGTCGTTGACGCCGAGGTCGATGAAGACGACCCGCACCCCGGTCCGCGCCAGCACGTCCCGCTCGAAGCGGTTGAGGCCGCTCGGGTTGTCCGCGGGCCGACCCAGCCCGTCGGCGAGGACGCGGTTGCCGCTGATGCCCTGGTTGACGACGCCGTACCGGGGCACGTCCGCGCCGTCCTCCGCGGCGGCCCGCAGCCGGTCCGCGAGGAGGTCCGGCCAGCGGCGGTTCTCGTTGACGGTGGAGGTCACGCCGTCGGTGAGGGAGTCACCGAACGCGACGACCGTGCCGTCGGACTCCCGGCTCAGCACGTCCAGCGCGGTCAGGTACCGCCACGCCTCCACCCGCTGGGTGTACGGCACCCCGCTCAGGTCGTCGGCGTGGGCGCCCCGCGCGGCGTACGAGATCTGCCGGGCCGTCGGGTGCCAGGTGACCGGTCCCGCGTCGGTCGGCGCGTACGTCGTGACGAGCACGTCGGCGTCGTGCGGCACCCGCAGCCGTACGGCGTCACTGGTCACCTGCTCCCCCGGGGGGACGACGACGGTCGTGGCGCCCGCGAAGGTCAGCCGCCGCATGGTGCCGGGCGCGGCGGCGGGCGTGCCGTCGGCGGCGGCGAGGGCGAGGGTGGCGTGGGTGAGGGTCAGCGGTCGCTGGCCGTAGAGATTGGAGAGCGTGACACGGGCACTCGTGCCTCCGACGCTGGTGTGCACGACGTTGCGCAGGGACAGCCCCGCGAGGCCGGTCGTCTCGGTGCCGGGCTCGGCGGCGGACGGGGAGGTGGACCATGAACCCACCCAGGTGCCGGTGGACGCGGGCGCCGCGGAGTTCTGCGGGCCGGGGCCACCGGCGAGCGTGCGGTGGTCGGTGCCGTCGTCGAAGGACGCTCCGACGTATATGGCTGCGGACAGGGCCACGATCAGCGCGACGATCGCGGCGAGCAAGGCGCTGTGCCTGGTGGGGGCCGCCCCCACACCCCCAGCGCGACGCCTGGTCATGCGGTTCGGGTCTCCTCGGACGGAAGTGACCGCCCCATGATGGGGCATGGAGCGGTCAGAAGTTGAACAAGGCCCCCCATGCCCCCCATGGGGCCACCGGGGTTCCACGGGAACTTCCCTGACCAGTCAGACGCCGGGAACTCTTGATTCGTTCCGGGAGTAGGACAGACAGGGAGAATGTCGGATGGGTGACGCGTGGAGCGGATGGAACGGCGGACGGACGGAATGACGACTGGGACGGGGCCGGGGTCGGGGCCGGGTGGGGCCACCGGGGCGCGTGGCGTGGCCCGGGACGCGGGCGTGCCCGGCTCCGCCGTCCGCGCCATGAACACCTTCAGCGCCGCCGACGAGGAGAAGCGGCGCGGTGTGCGCCGGATGAAGCTCACCGCCACCGGGCTGCTGCTGTTGGTGGCGCTGGTCTACGCCCTCGCGGAGTGGGCCTCCCACGCGGGCGCGGGCCCCTGGGCCGGTTACGTCGCGGCGGCGGCCGAGGCGGGCATGGTCGGCGCGCTCGCCGACTGGTTCGCGGTGACCGCCCTGTTCCGGCACCCCCTGGGCATCCCCATCCCGCACACCGCGATCATCCCCAACAAGAAGGACCAGCTCGGCGTCTCGCTGGGCGAGTTCGTGGGGGAGAACTTCCTCTCCGAGGACGTCGTACGGCAGCGGCTGCGCGCCGTCGGCATCGCCAGCAGACTCGGCGCCTGGCTCGCGGAGCCGGAGCACGCGGACCGGGTGACGGCGGAGCTGGCGACCGCGCTGCGCGGCGCGCTGACCGTGCTGCGGGACACCGACGTGCAGGCGGTGGTCGGTGAGGCCGTCACCCGGCGCGCCGACGCCCGCGAGATCGCGCCCGGGCTGGGCAAGATGCTGGACAAGGTCGTCGCGGACGGCGGCCACAAACGCGTCGTCGACCTGGTCGTCAGCCGGGCGCACGACTGGCTGGTGCTGCACAGCGAGGACGTCATGATGGCCGTGGAGGGCGGGGCGCCCGGCTGGACGCCGAGGTTCGTGGACAAGCGGATCGGGGAGCGCGTCTACAAGGAGCTGCTGCGCTTCGTCACCGAGATGCGCGACATGCCCTCGCACCCGGCGCGCGGCGCCCTGGACCGGTTCCTCACCGACTTCGCCTCCGACCTCCAGTCCGACACGGACACCCGCGCGCGGGTGGAGCGGCTCAAGAGCGACGTGCTCGCGCGGGGCGAGGTCCAGGACCTGATCGCGTCGGCCTGGACCGCCGTCCGCGCCATGATCGTGTCGGCGGCGGAGGACGAGCGCAGTGAGCTACGGCTGCGGGTGCGGGCCTCGCTGCTGTCGCTGGGCGCCCGGATGGCCGCCGAGCCGTCGGTGCAGGGGAAGGTGGACCGCTGGGTGGAGGGCGCGGCGGTGCACGTGGTGACGACGTACCGCCGGGAGATCACCTCCCTGATCACCGACACCGTGGCGAGCTGGGACGCCGGGCACACCACGAAGAAGATCGAGGCGCACATCGGCCGCGACCTGCAGTTCATCCGCATCAACGGCACGGTGGTGGGGTCGCTGGCCGGGTTGCTGATCTACACGGTGGCGCGGGCGCTGGGGGCGTAGACCGTAGGGGGCCGCGGCTCAGGCGCCGGTGGTCGATCCCGGGCGGACGATCATCAGCACCGTCACCGTGGCCCACAGCAGGTTGAACACGCCGGTGAACATCCCGAGCCGCGCGGTCGCCGCCCGTGTCCCGCCGCCGCCCTCGACGAACACCTCCTGCCCCGGCAGCACCAGCACGACGAGGACCACGGCGGCCAGCGTCGTCAGCGCGATGGACGTGATCAGCCAGGGGTCGCCCATGACGCCCATGGCGCTCGCCGTGGCGAACCCGAACACGGGGACGGCCACGCCCACGGCGGCGTACACCCGGCAGATCCGGTGCAGCAGCCGTACGGTCCCGGCGGCCCCGGTGTCGTCGGGGGCGTCCAGGGCGCGGCGGGCGGCGGGCGGGAACATGCTGGCGGCGACGGTCACGGGGCCGACGGCGACGATCGCGGCGATGACGTGCAGGGCGAGGAGGAACTTGGTCACGGGCCGACGGTAGGCGGCGGGCCGATCTTGGACGAGTGGCAGGAGTGCCAGAGGCCGACGGATTCTCGCCAGCGCCCGTACGGCGGACCGGGCACGGCGGCACCGGTCACAGCGGTTGGCGGAGACCCGTCGTACGCCTACGCTCTCGCCATGCACACCGTGGCCGTACTGGCGCTGGACCAGGTCATCCCCTTCGATCTCTCCGCCCCGATCGACACCTTCGGCTGGGCCAGGCTGCCGGACGGCCGGGAGGCGTACCGGGTGAAGGTGTGCGCCGTGCGGGAGGAGGTGAGCGCCGGTCCGTTCGCGCTCCGGGCGCCGTACGGCCTTGAGGCGCTGGCCGAGGCGGACACGATCATCCTGCCCGGCGTCGCGGAGCCGCCCGACCCGCTGCCGCCCGGGGTCGCGGAGGCGCTGCGCGCGGCGGCGGCGAACGGCACGCGCATCGCGTCGGTGTGCGTGGGCGCGTTCCTCCTGGCCGCCACCGGTCTGCTGGACGGGCTGCGCGCCACGACGCACTGGCGCGCGGCGCCCGACCTGGCGGAGCGCTACCCGGAGGTGCTCGTCGACCCGAACGTGCTGTACGTCGACAACGGGCAGTTCCTCACCTCGGCGGGCGCCGCCGCGGCGCTGGACATGTGTCTGCACATGGTCCGCAGGGACTACGGCTCCGCGGTCGCCGCCCACACCGCGCGGATGTCGGTCATGCCGCTGGAACGGGAGGGCGGCCAGGCCCAGTTCATCGTGCGGGACCCGCCCCGCGTGCCCGCCCCGGCGGGCGCCACGCTGGAGCCGCTGCTGCGCTGGCTGGACGAGCACTGCGACCGTGACCTCACGCTGGACGACATCGCCGCCCGCGCGGGCATGAGCACCCGCACCCTGAACCGCCGCTTCCGCGAGCAGACCGGCACGACGCCGTTGCGGTGGCTGCACCGGGCGCGGGTGCGGCGGGCCCAGCACCTGCTGGAGACGACGGCGTACTCGGTGGAGCGCGTCGCCGCGCAGGCCGGGTTCGGGTCACCGACGGCCTTCCGGGAGCGGTTCCGCCGGGTGGTGGGGACGAGCCCGCAGGGCTACCGGAAGGCGTTCCAGTCGGAGCCGCACGGCACGCCTCAGCGAACCTGAGTCGAGGCTTGTCAAGTTTTCCTCTTCCGAGTTATAAATCTGGGTGTAGGGCATCGCACCAGCACACAGCGCCTGGAAGAGAGGAGAAGGGAGTGACTGTGATGCTCATGCGCACCGACCCCTTCCGTGAATTCGACCGCCTCGCGCAGCAGGTCCTCGGCTCCGCCGCCCGGCCCGCCGCGATGGCGATGGACGCCTACCGTTCCGGGGACGACTTCATCGTCCACTTCGACCTGCCCGGCATCGACCCCGAGTCGATCGAGCTGGACGTCGAACGCAACGTCCTCAACGTCCGCGCCGAGCGCCGCAACCCCGCCCCCGAGGGCGCGGAGATGATCGCCGCCGAGCGCCCCACGGGCACCTTCACCCGGCAGTTGTTCCTCGGCGACACGCTTGACACGGAGCGCATCGACGCCTCGTACGACGTCGGCGTGCTGACCCTGCGCATCCCCGTCGCGGAGGCGGCCAAGCCCCGCCGCATCCAGATCACCGGCGGCGGCAGCGGACGCAGGCAGTTGAGCGGCTGAGCGACTGAGGCACCCCCAGCCCCCCAGCCCTCAGCCCCCAGCCGCGCGCCCCGCGGACCCGGCACCACCCACCGCGGGGCGCGCCAGTCTTCCGGTATTTCGGTCAGGAGGAGAGCCACCGATGTCCACGATGACGATGCCGACCCCGCGTACGCCCGCGCCCGTGGGCGCCCCTCCTGGCTGGGCGGCGCTGATCGACGCCGTGCGGGACGCTGGCCAGTACCCGACGAGAGCGGAGGCCGAGCGCGTCACGCGGATCGTGCTGTCCGCCCTCGGCGGCCACGTCACCGGCGAGGAACGCGTCGACCTGGCGCGGGCGCTGCCCCGGGAGGCGGCCCGGCTGATCGCCGACCAGATCCCGGCGACCCGGCCCCTGACCGCCGTGGAGTTCGTCGACTCCGTCGCCGCCCGCATCGAGGGCGCCACCGCCGCCACCGCCCGCTGGGACGTCAGCTCGGTCCTGAGCGCCCTCCCGACGCTGGTCGGCGACGACCTCGTACGCCGTGTCCTGGCCCAACTGCCCCCGGGCTACGCCCTGCTGTTCGGCATGGCGGAACTGACCCCGACGGCGGGATAGGCCCCGACGGCGGGATAGGACAGATAGGACAGTCACCCGCGAGCGCGGGCCTCCTTCCGGGCCCGCAGCTCGGTCCGGTACCCGGCCGCCACGGCGCTCCCGCCGCCCATGAGCCCCAGCACCGCGACGGCCGGGTTCACGTACGAGGGCACCTCACCGCTGTCGTAACCGCCCCCGTCGGTGGTCTCACACGTGAACCGCAGCGGCAGCCAGCTCACCGAGTAGTCGATGACGTGGAACGCCCGGTCCGACGGCCCGATCGGACCGTCACCCTCCCGGCACGGCCGGATCGGCGAGGAGCTGGCACCCCCGTCCTCCGCGTCCAGCACGGCCCCGCCCACGTACAGCAGCCCCCACAGATACACGAGAACGGCCCCCGCCCCCGCCCCCACGGCGACCCTCTTCAACGCCCGACCACTCCCCGCCCCGCCCTCCCCACCGCCCGGCGAACCCCCCTCCATCACGACGACGGGCGCGGGCCGCCGCCCCACCACCACCGCGGTCACGACGATCCCTACGACGAGAATGCCCAGCGCCACCAGGACCACGACGCTCACGCCACCCCGTGGCAGTCGCCGTAGGCCCGCCCCGACGTGCACCAGCACGCCGCCCCCCGTTGTGGTGGCCACTCCACCGCCCGGCCGCGGGCCGCGAGGGTGGTGGCGTACTGGGGGAGGAGGGTGGTGTCGGTGGGGGAGGTGCCCTCGGAGGCGGCGAAGGCCTCGTAGGAGGGGACCGTGCCGGTGACCGTGCCGAGGTTGGCGGTGCCGGAGGCGGCCAGTTCGCGCAGGGACGCCTCTATCGTCGCCAGGTGCTCCTCGTGCGAGGGGTACTCCGCGGACAGCGACGGGTACGCCGTCAGCAGTTCCGCCAGTTCGTCGGCGGGCCAGTGCAGGATCGCCACCGGGAACGGCCGGGACAGGGCCTCGCGGTAGGCGCCCAGCTCGGCGCGGAGGCGGGAGATCTCGGCCTCCAGTTCGGCCGGGTTGTCCGAGCCCAGGGACCAGACGCGCTTGGGGTCGTGGAGTTCGTCCAGGGACA
Source organism: Streptomyces flavalbus (assembly GCF_042674625.1). Lineage (NCBI taxonomy): Bacteria > Bacillati > Actinomycetota > Actinomycetes > Kitasatosporales > Streptomycetaceae > Streptomyces > Streptomyces flavalbus. Next base: position 3,050,370 of record NZ_JBHTEB010000001.1, on the reverse strand, counting down.
CCGGCATCGAGTGCAGGGTGTCCGCGAGGAGGTCCCAGTCGTCGTGCGGCAGGCCCAACATGCGGCGCACCCGGTGGCGGCCGATGAGCAGGGGGCGGGTGGTGTGCGGGGGTTCCGGGGTGTCCGCCAGGAGGAGCGTGGCGCCCTGCGTGAAGGTCGCCTCCGCCGCCTCCAACTCGTCGTGGGACTCCAGGGCCTCGGCCGCGATGACGTACGGGCCCGGGTCCTGGGGGGCGGTGGCGCGGATGCCGTCGATGATGGCCCGGGCCTCGGCCTCGTGGCCGTACTCCCACAGGTTGGACGCCTTCAGGGCGCGCACCAGGTGCGGGTTCTCCAGGGTGTCGGACGCGGACAGCAGGCGGTCGTAGAGGGTGGCCGCGGCGGGGCGCGCGCCAGCGAGTTCCAGGTGGGCCGCGGCCCGCAGCAGCAGGGCCTCGGCGTCCTCGGGGTACAGGGCGGCGGTTCGCTCCAGGCGGGCCGCTTCGGCGTGGTGGTCGACGTTCTCGGCGGGCGTGTCGGGGCGCATGGGGGACACCGTACTGCCGATCAGTGACAAAGGTGAGGTATGCGCAGGCCAGGGCCCGGCTCCGCCTCCGCCGTCGTCGGCCGCGCAGGGCGGTCCAGTACGTGAACCGGGTCTTGCCGAGTGGACGTTCTGCTTGGAGGATCGACCAGTCCTCCGATGGCTGCGGGGTCATGGGCCGCACTCCCGGCCGCCGTGACGTCGGCGGGCTGCCCGCGATCCAGGGGAGGCCATGACCATGAAGCTGCTGCGAGTCGGTACGGCGGGACAGGAGCGGCCCGCGCTGCTCGACGCTGGCGGGGTGCTGCGGGACCTGTCGGGACTCGTGCCGGACGTCGACGGGGCGCTGCTCGCCGACGAGGGCGCGCTCGGACGGGTCCGGGCCGCCGCCGAGGGCGGGGAACTGCCCGCCCTGGACCAGGCCGGGCTGCGGATCGGACCGCCGGTCGCGCGGATCGGCAAGGTCGTGTGCATCGGGCTGAACTACCACGACCACGCCCGGGAGACCGGCGCCCAGCCGCCCGCCGAGCCCGTCGTCTTCTTCAAGGCCGCCGACACGGTCGTGGGCCCGAACGACACCGTGCTCGTGCCGCGCGGGTCGACGCGGACGGACTGGGAGGTCGAGCTGGCCGTCGTCATCGGGCGGACCGCGCGGTACCTGGAGTCGGCGGCGGACGGCCTCGCGCACGTCGCCGGGTACGCCGTCGCGCACGACGTGTCCGAGCGGGAGTTCCAGATGGACCGCGGCGGGACCTGGGACAAGGGCAAGAACTGCGAGACGTTCAACCCGCTCGGACCCTGGCTGGTCACCGCCGACGAGGTGCCCGACCCGCAGGCGCTGTCGCTGCGGCTGTGGGTGAACGGGGAGCTGAAGCAGGACGGGACGACCGCCGAGCAGATCTTCCCGGTGGGGGAGGTCGTGCGGTACGTCAGCCAGTTCATGGCGCTGTACCCCGGGGACGTCATCAACACCGGGACGCCCGCCGGGGTCGCCTTCGGGCAGCCCGAGCCCAAGCCGTACCTCAGGGCCGGGGACGTCGTGGAGCTGGAGATCGACGGGCTCGGGCGGCAGCGGCAGGAACTCGGGCAGGCGTAGGGCGAGGGCGGGCGCGGCTCAGCCGAGGATCTCCGCCAGGCGCTTCCAGCCCTGCCGCGGCAGGGCGTCCTTCGGGCCGCCGTCCAGCAGTTGGAGCGCCACGTGGTCGGCGCCCGCCGCGTGGAAGGCGTCGATCCGGTCGCGGACGCGGGACTCGTCGCCCCAGGCGAAGACGGCGTCGACCAGGCGGTCGCTGCCGCCGTCCGCCAGGTCGGCGTCGGTGAAGCCCAGGCGGCGGAAGTTGTTGGTGTAGTTGGGCAGGGCCAGGTACATCGCGAGGGTCTCGCGGGCCAGTGCGCGGGCCCGGCTCGGGTCCGGCTCCAGGACCACCTTCAGTTCGGGGGCCAGCAGCGCGCTCTCGCCGAGGATCTCGCGGGCCTGCGCGGTGTGCTCCGGTGTCACCAGGTACGGCACCGCGCCCGCCGCCCGGTCCGCGGCCAGCGTCAGCGTCCTCGGGCCCAGCGCCGCCAGCACCCGGCGCCCGGCGGGTACCCCGGCCGCGTCCAGGGCGTCGAGGTAGGCGACGAGGGCGGTGTACGGGCGCCGGTACTGGTCGGCCAGTTTGGCGTGGCTCACCCCGAGGCCCAGCACGAACCGGCCGGGGTGGGCCGACTCCAGCTCCGCGAAACCGGCCGCGCTGTCGGCGGCCTCGTACTGCCAGATGCTCTGGATGCTGGTGCCGACCACGACCCGGGAGGTCGCCGCGAGCAGGGGGGCGGCGTGGCGCGGGGCGGGGCTGCTGCCGAGCCACAGGGCGCCGTAGCCGAGCTGCTCCAACTCGGCCGCGGCGTCGGCCCGTTCGTCGCGCCGGTCCGGGTCCTCCGAGCGCAGGCCGGGGCTCCAGATGCCGTACCGGCCGAGGCGTTCCTTCAGTGCGGCGGTCATGTGATCCGATCCCTCCGGTGGGCGTGACGGCTGTGCAGTCGTGCCAACCAGAGGGACGCGGGCGGTCATTCCCCTCCGGCGGGGATCAGATCTCGTCCTTCAGGAACTCCTCCAGCGCCTCCACCACCATGCGGTGGTCCTGGAGCTGCGGCAGCCCGGACACCGTCACCGTGCCGACCACGCCCACGTCCGCGACGGTCACCGGGAAGGAGCCGCCGTGTGCCGCGTACGTGTCGGGGTCGAGGCGCGAGGACTCCTCGAACGTCGTGCCCTTGGCCCGGAACCGGGCGCCCACCAGGTACGACGCCGAGCCGTACCGCTCCACCACCCGGCGCTTGCGGTCGATCCACGCGTCGTTGTCGGGGGTCGAGCCGGGCAGCGCGGCGTGGAAGACCTGCTGGCCGCCGCGCCGGATGTCGACGGCGACCGGCGCCTGCCGCTCCCGGGCCAGCCGCACCAGCAGCAGGCCCAGCGCCCAGGCGTCGTCATGGGTGAACCGGCGGAACACCAGACGGCGTTCCTGCGCCTCCAACTCCTCGATGGACGGCGTCAGTTCCGGGGCCATCTTGGGGGTACCGGCCGGGGCCGGGTGTGGCTTGTGGGTCGTCACAGGGTCACCGTCACCTTCTCGCGCGCCGAACGGCGGGCGGCTTCCAGTACGTCGAGGGCGGCGGCGGCCTCCAGCGCGGTCACCGGGGCGGCGGTGCCCTCCCGGAGCGACCGGGCCACCGCCGCGTAGTAGGCGGGGTAGTCGCCGCGCAGGGTCGGCACGGGACGGCCGCCGCCGGTCAGCGGGGACTCGCCGGAGCCGGTACGACCCCACAGCGACTCCGGCTCCACGCCGAACCCGGCGTCCGTGCCGGGGCGCTTGCCGTCGCGCAGGGCGGCCTCCTGCGGGTCGAGGCCGTACTTCACGTAGCCCGCCTTGGAGCCCAGCACCCGGAACCGGGGGCCGAGCTGCGCGGTCGTCGCGGAGACGTACAGGTGGGAGCGGACGCCGCTGGCGTGCGTCAGCGCGATGAAGGTGTCGTCGTCGGTCTGCGCGCCGGGGCGGCGCACGTCGGTCTCCGCGTACACCTCGGTGGCGGGGCCGAAGAGGACCAGCGCCTGGTCGACGACGTGGCTGCCGAGGTCGTAGAGCAGACCTCCGATCTCCGCCGGGTCGCCGGACTCCCGCCAGCCGCCCTTGGGCTGCGGGCGCCACCGCTCGAAGCGGGACTCGAAGCGCCATACGTCGCCCAGCTCGCCGTCCGCCAGCAGCGAGCGCAGGGTGAGGAAGTCGTTGTCCCAGCGGCGGTTCTGGAAGACGGAGAGCAGCAGCCCGCGCTCGTCGGCCAGCGCCGCCAGCTCCCGCGCCTCGGCCGCCGTGCCAGCGACCGGCTTGTCCACGACGACCGGCAGCCCGGCCTTGAGGGCGGCGGTGGCGAGCGGGACGTGCGTCTTGTTCGGGGAGGCGACGACGACCAGGTCCAGTGCGTCGGCGCGGTCGAACAGGTCGTCGGCGGTGGCGGTGAGCCGGACGTCCGGGAACTCGGCGCGGGCCTGCCGCTGCCGGTCGGGGTTGGCGGTGACCACCGTGTCCAGGACCAGTCCGTCGGTGGCGGCGATCAGCGGGGCGTGGAAGACGGAGCCCGCGAGGCCGTAGCCGACCAGGCCGACACGCAGGGGGGTGCCGGGAGGAGTGCCAGTCATGCCACCCACTTTCGCAACGCTGTTGCCAAAGTGCAAGCGGCGGGGACAATGGGTCGCGTGAAGAGGGCGAACGCCGGGGCAGCGGCGACCGGAACCAGCGGCGCGGGCGCCCACCCGCCCGCGCGGCGCGGCCACAACGCCGCGCGCGTGCTCGACCTGCTGCGCACCGCCGGGTCCGAGGGCATCAGCCGCCTGGAACTCGCCGAGCGGACCGGGCTCACCCCGCAGGCCGTCAGCAAGATCACCGCCCGGCTGCGGGCCGACGGCCTCGCCGCGGAGGCCGGGCGCCGCGCCTCCACGGGCGGCAAGCCGCGCACCGTGCTGCGGCTGGTGCCCGACGCCGGGCACGCGATCGGGGTGCACCTGGACCGGGACGAGCTGCGAGCCGTCCTGGTCGACCTCACCGGCGCCGTCCGGGCGGAGCGACGGGTACCGCTCGACCTCGGCGCGGGGGCGGAGGCCGTGGTGGCGGCGGTGGTACGGGAGGTCGACGCCTTGCGCGGGCCGGGGGCGGGGTGGCCGGGGGCTGGGCAGTTGGGTGACGGGCGGCCGGGCGTCGGGTCGCCGGGGGGCGGGCCGTCAGACGCCGGGCTGCCAAGGGGGCGGCGGCCGGGCGTGGGGCCGTCAGGCGCCGGGCCGTCAGGCGTCGGGTCGCGGGGTGTCGGGCCGTCAGGGGTTGGGTTGTTGGGGGTCGGGGTCGCGCTGCCCGGGCCGCTTGACCATGCCCGGGGGGTGCTGCACCGCGTCACCGGCTTCCCCGAGTGGGACGGCTTCCCGTTGCGCGACACCCTCGTACGGCACCTCGACGGCCTGCCCGTCGTCGTCGACAAGGACACCAACGCCGCCGCCCTGGGCCTCGCCGTGGCCGCCCCCGGGGACGGCCACCAGGCCCAGTCCTTCGCCTACCTGCACTTCGGGGCCGGACTCGGCGGCGGGCTGGTCATCGGCGGTGCCGTGCACCGGGGGGCACGGACCGGGGCGGGGGAGTTCGGGCACCAGGTCGTCCAGCTCGACGGGCCGCCCTGCGGCTGCGGCAACCGGGGATGCGTGGAGGCGCTCTGCCTCGCGGCCGTGGCGCGCGGCGACATCGAGGAGGCGGCGCGGGTGCTCGGCACCGGCACCGGCAACCTCGTCGCCCTGCTCGACATCGACCTGATCCTGCTCGGCGGGCGGATCGTCGCCACCGCACCCGACCGGTTCGTCGGCGGGGTCGCCGCCGCCCTCACCGACCGCGCCCGGCGCACCGGCGGGACGGCGGTACCGGTGCGGCTCGTCCCCGGCGGGGGGCGCGAGGTCGCGGAAGGGGCGGCGCAACTGCTGCTGGCGCCGCTGTTCGGGCGGGGGGACGGCGGCGGCTGAGCCGCGTCCACTGATCGGGCGGACCGGGTGGGGCAGTTGGAGGGGCTCCGGTGGCCCGCGCCCCGGGCGGGGGCGGTGATGGTTACATGCGCCGAAGCAAGCCCCCCGCCGCCCTGCTCGCCCCCCTCACGACCCTGGCCGTCCTCCCCCTCGCCATAGCCGCGCCCACCCCCGCGCACGCCGCCCCGCACGCCCCCACCTGCGCCCCCGCCCCCGGCAGCCGGGACTTCCCGGTCACCGCCCGCGTCCACGGCGGCCCCGACGCCTACCAGGCCGGTGGCGGGTACGGCACCTGGTCGATCGACCTGACCAACACCACCGCCCGCCCCTGCACCGGCGTCCACCCCGTCGTCGTACTCGTCGACGAGCGGCGGCGGTTGCGGGCGGGCCAGCCCCAGCTCGAGTTCTACGCGGGCGACCGGCCGCACCCGGTCACCTTCGAGGCGACCGACCAGGACGAGCTGGTCGGCGCCTTCGACGACGGCTTCCCGGGGTTCACGCTGGCGCCCGGCCGTACCCTCACCGTGCGGGTGCGGCTGGCCATCACCTCCGACGCCGTGGCGAACGAGGTCACCGCCAACGCCGCCGTGGTCCACCGGCGTGGCGACGACGGCGACTGGGTCGGCCAGTCCAACGACTACCGCTTCACCATCCGCGCCGACCCGACGGTCCCCGCCCCCGACGACCCGGACCCCGACCCCGGCACCGGTACCGCCACCCCCGACCCCTCCGCCACGCCCCGCCAGGACCGCCTCCCCACGGCCGAGGAAGCCGGGGAAGCCGAGGCCGCCCCCGGGCACCTCGCCGCCACCGGCCGCCCCCCGGCCCTCCCCACCGCCGCCCTCGCCACCGCCCTCACCCTCACCGGCACCGCCCTCCGCCTGCTCACCCGCGGGCGCCGCTGAGCCCGCCGCCACCCTGTCCGCGACGACCCTCGCGTGGACTACCCGAACGACCAGGCACCCGCGCCCCCGTCCGGGCCCGGCGGTCTGGTTCCCGCAAGATCGGGCGTTGCTTAGGCTGGGCGCACAGAGCACCACGTACAGGCGTACGGCAGGAGACACCGCACATGGCAGACCGCAGACCCATCGAGTCATGGCTCACCGACATGGACGGTGTGCTGATCCACGAGGGCGTACCCATCCCCGGCGCCGACGCCTTCCTCAAGAAGCTGCGGGACTCGGAGAGGCCGTTCCTCGTCCTCACCAACAACTCCATGTACACCCCGCGCGACCTGCACGCCCGGCTGCGCCGCATGGGCCTGGACGTGCCGATCGAGAACATCTGGACGTCCGCGCTGGCCACCGCCAAGTTCCTGGACGACCAGCGGCCCGGCGGCTCGGCGTACGTCATCGGTGAGGCGGGCCTGACGACGGCCCTGCACGACATCGGCTACATCCTCACCGACCACGAGCCCGACTACGTCGTCCTCGGCGAGACCCGCACCTACTCCTTCGAGGCGATGACGAAGGCCGTACGCCTGATCAACGGCGGCGCCCGGTTCATCTGCACCAACCCGGACGAGACCGGCCCCTCCACCGAGGGCCCGCTCCCGGCGACCGGCGCGGTGGCCGCGCTGATCACCAAGGCCACCGGCCGCAAGCCGTACTTCGCGGGCAAGCCGAACCCGCTGATGATGCGCACCGGACTCAACGCCATCGGCGCCCACTCCGAGACCAGCGCGATGATCGGTGACCGGATGGACACCGACGTCCTGGCCGGGATAGAGGCCGGGATGCAGACGTTCCTGGTGCTCACCGGGCTCACCCGGCCGGAACAGGTGGAGGACTTCCCCTACCGCCCGTCGAAGATCGTCGACTCGATCGCGGACCTGGTGGAGCGCGTCTGACCGCCAGGTAGCACGGGGATTTAAACCGCCTGTCGGGGCAAACTCACCCGTACGGAGCATTTCCGCCCCCGCTGAGGATGCGGGGGCGGTCCGTGCGGGGGAGTCTCCAGGTGTCTGGAGGTTCACGATGAGTGCCCTGCGACTCACACTCTGTACCGGCGCCCTGGTGGCCGTCGCGCTCACCCCCGCGGCGTACGCGGCGGACGGCGGCGTCACGGTCAGCCCCGCGGCACCGGCGCCCGGCGGTGACATCGCGCTGCGGGTGACCGGCTGCCCCGGCCGGACGGCCGTCGCGGCCTCGGCGGCGTTCGTCGCCGACGCCCGGCTGACCGGCACGGACGGCACCCTGACCGGCGAGACCCGGATCCGCACCGCGCTCGACGTCGGCGTCTACGGCGTCAGGGTCCGCTGCGGCGGCACCGACCGCGAGGCCCGCCTCACCGTCGGCGCGGGCGGCGCGGCGGCACCGACCGGCCACGCCTCGCCGGTCGCCCCGGTCCGCGCGGGCGGCGGCGGCACCGCCCACCTCGCCACCGCCGAACGCTCCGCCGGTCCCGGCACCGCCCACACGGTCACCGGGCTGGTCCTCGCGGGCGTCGCCGCCGTGGCCGTGGCGCTGCGGAGCGTCCGCCGGAGCCGTGGGACGGACTGAACCATGTCCCGACTCCACCCCCGGGGCGGACGCGTCGTCACCGGCGTGGTCTGGGCCCTGCTGCTGCTCGGCCTGTGGCTGTGGGGCCGCGACGTCACCGACGTACGGCACGGCATATCCGCGCCGACCACCGGCGACATGGCGGCGGCCGGACGCCCCCCGACCGCGCCGCTGCCGCCCGCCGCCGAACCCCTGACGGCGGCGCTGCCCCAACGCCTGGACATCCCCTACCTGAACGTGAGCGCCCCCGTCGTGGCCCGCGGCCTCGACCAGCGGGGCGCGATCGACCCGCCGCCCTACGACCAGCCCGGCACCGTCGGCTGGTACGCGGCGGGCGTGCGGCCCGGCGCCGCCGGTACCGCGCTGATGGTGGGACACGTCGACACCGAGACCCGCCCGGCCGTCTTCTACAAGCTGAGCGCCCTGGAGCCCGGCGAGCGCGTCCGCGTCGTCCGCGACGACGGCAAGGTGGCCGAGTTCACCATCGAGGACGTCCAGGTCCTCCCCCGCGACCGCTTCGACGCCCGGCAGGCGTACGGGCCCAGGGAGACCGGCCGCGCCGAACTCCGGCTCGTCACCTGCGGCGGCACCTTCGACCGGGCGAGCCGCAGCTACACGGCGAACGTGGTCGTGTCGGCGTACCTGACGGGCACGGGCCTGTGACGACTCCCTGGCAGGGCGAAGACCCGGCCCGGTCGACGACCTGGCTCCCCCGGAGGCCGCCGACCGGGCTGGTCCTCGACCGCGCGCGCACGGGCTGCGGGAGTAACCCGGCGTCCAGCGCGGGAGGCGTGGATGTCACTCAGGGCGGGGGTCGGCCGGGGTCTGGGGCCGTCCGGGAAAACTCTAGAACACCTGACCGGTCCGGGCCTAGAGACGAAAACCCGCACACCCTAGGGGTCGGCGTGCCCGGCCTCCCGGCGCAGCGCCGCGTCGTCCGCGGTGCGGTCGACCACCGCCGCCGCCACCTGCCGCAGGGGCACCTGGTGGCGGCGCGCGTACCGCCGCAGCGCCGTGAACGCGTCGTCGGGGGTGGTGCGCCAGCGCTCGGCGAGCATCCCCTTGGCCTGCTCGATCGGCACCCTGCTGGCCAGGGCCCGCTCCAACTGCTGGGCGCGGGCGCGGCACTGGTGGTACAGGGTGCGGTTGTGCAGTCCGAGGACCACCCCGTCGGCGAGGCTCTGCGCCAGCCGTGGCGCGGTCGCCCCGGTGGCGCCCGGCAGGAACACGTTCAGCGCGCCCAGCACCCGCTCACCGCGCCGCAGCGGCACCGCGAACGTCGCCGTGACCCCGTGCCGCAGCGCCCGCCGGGTGAACCCGGGCCACTGGACGACCGCCCGCGCCGACCCGAGAGCCACCGGCTCCACCGGCCGCCCGGCGCGGTAGCTGTCCAGGCAGGGCCCCTCCTCGCGCTGGACGGCCAGCAGTTCCAGCGCCAGCTCCTCGCGCGTGCCGCTCGCGGTCAGGGAGGTCACGCGCCCCTCGTCGAACAGCATGATCCCGGCGGCCCGCGCCGCCAGCAGCTCCACGCAGCGGTCCGCGAGCCGCCGTAACTGCCGCCCCTCGTCGACGTGTTCGGTGAGCGTGTCGGCCGCCTCGACCAGCGCGGCGGCGACCCGGAGTTCCCGGGTGCTGTCGTCCATGAACATGAACCGTTCGTCTCCCCTCAGGCTGTCACCGACCGACGTCAAGCCTGCCTCCGGCGTTCCTGGCCTGGGAGCGGCCTCGTCACCTATGTCAGGATTGAGGCTGGAACAGTGCACCCAAGGGGGAGTTGGATGTACGGCACGAGGGGGGCGGCCGGAGCGCGGGCGGCCATGGCGGCGCTGGGGGCGGCGCTGCTGGTCGCGGGGTGCTCCTCCGGCGACGGGGGCGGCGGAGACGGCGGCGCCGACGCGGGCGCCGGGATCACCCAGCAGCCCAAGGACGCCAACCCGTTCTGGGTCAATCCGGACGGCACCGCGGCCCAGCAACTCGCCACCTACGAGAAGTCGGGCAAGGACGCCGAGGCCGCGAAGATCCGCAGGATCGCCGAGCAGCCGACCGGCGAGTGGATCAGCCCCGACCAGCCCGAGCGGGACGCCCGCGGCTTCACCGAGGCCGCCGCGGCGGCCGACCGCACGGCGCTGCTCGTCCTCTACAACATCCCGCACCGCGACTGCGGCCAGTACTCCGGCGGCGGCGCCGCCGACGGCGACACCTACCGTGGCTGGATCGACGCGGTCGCCCAGGGCATCGCCGACCGCCCGGCGACGGTGATCCTCGAACCCGACGCCGTACTGCACCTGGTGGACGGCTGCACCCCGGGCGAGTTCCACGAGGAACGCTACGACGTCCTGAAGTACGCCGTCGGCAAGCTGAAGTCGCTGAAGTCCACCAAGGTCTACCTGGACGCGGGCAACGCGGGCTGGGGCAACCCCGACCAGATCTTCGAGCCGTTGCGGCGGGCGGGCGTCGACCAGGCCGACGGCTTCTCGGTGAACGTCTCCAACTTCTACTCCACCGAGGACTCCATCGCCTACGGCAAGAGCCTCTCCGCCAAGATCGGCGACAAGCCCTTCGTCATCGACACCAGCCGCAACGGCAACGGCCCGTACACCGCGGGCGACCCCGCCCAGAACTGGTGCAACCCCCCGGGCAGGGCCCTGGGCGAAACCCCGACCACAAAGACGGCCGACCCGTTGGTCGACGCCTACCTCTGGATCAAACGCCCAGGCGAATCAGACGGCGAATGCAAGGGCGGCCCAAGGGCGGGCGAGTGGTGGCCGGAGTACGCACTGAAGCTGGCGGACGGATAACTAAGGCACTCGAACCCACCGAGCCTCACTAGGCGTCCCCTCCCTGTCCGCGACGAACAGCATGTACCACCCACCCTGCACCAGGTTCCGATTCTTCGGCACGCTCACCGTGACCTCGTCCCCGGACGTCTCAAACTCCAGCGCGATCGACCGCTGGTCCACATCCGTCACATGCGTCGACGCACTCGGCCGGATCAACCGCGCCGACTTGATGGCCGAGGCGTCCTCCGAGCGGAACCTCCCGGACCCCCCGCGCTCGATGGACTCCGGCCCGCCGGAAAGGGAGGGCCGCGACCCCCCGTACAGATACGGCGGCGTGTAGATCTCGATCCGCTGCTCGAACTCCCCGGGCTTGCTGTTCGCCTTGTCCGCGTACAGCGAGTCGGAGCCGAAGAACATCACCCGCCCGTCGGGCAGCAGGATCGACCCGGAGTGGTAGTTCCGCCCCACCAGCGGATCGGCGACCCGCCGGAACGTGTTCGTCCGGGTGTCGTAGATCCGCGCCTGCCGGATGTCGGAGTCACCGCGCCCGCGGTAGTCCTCGGACCCACCGGAGACGAGAACCGTGTCGTCGGGCAGCACGGACGCCTGCGGGTACCGCGTCCCCTTCTCCAGCGGCGGTCCGTCCCGGAACCGCGGTTCGTCCTCCTTGAGGTCCACGAGCCGCGTCTTCGCACTGGACAGCGTGGACTCCCCGACCCCGCCACCGCCGATCACCAGGTACCGCTCGTCCTGCGCCGGGGGCAGCAGCACCGTGCCGGACGTCTCCATCCGGTCGGCGTCGCTCAGCCCGGGGATCTCGCGGAACGTGTTGGTGTCCACGTCCCAGACGCCGGGGTCGCGCCCCACGTCGTCCGGCCCGTAGCCCGCGTTGGAACCCGAGTAGAAGACCTTGCCGTTCCGCATCAGGAACAGCGCCGGGTACGTCGGGAACTGCCGGACCTTGTCGGTGTAGCTCCACTTCCTCGTCTCGGGGTCGTAGACCTCGTTCTTGCCCGGCACCAACTGGCCGATGTCGTCGAGCCCGGAGACGCTGAGGACCCTGCCGTCGCTGAGCGTGGTCAGCGTGGGGTACCAGCGGGCCTCGTTCATCGGGTCGACCTTGATGTACCTCTCGGCGACCGGGTCGAACTCGTAGGCGTCGCGGATGCCCTGGAAGTCCTTCTTGTCGAGCGCGAGCTTCTCCGCCATCCCGTAGGTGTTGCGCGCGTCGGCCCCGGACAGCCCCTGGACGCGGTAGTTGTCCTGGGTGCCGGTCTCGTACCTGGCGCCGGACCGCTGCGCCTCGATGTAGACACGGCCGAGCCCGGGGTCGTTGTGCAGGAACGCGCCGGTCTCCGGGTCGAACACCTTCTTCGCGCGCGGCACCAGCACCGGGTCCTTGGAGACGAACGTCTTGCCGTTCTCCCTGCCGGTGAACCTGGTGCCCGCGGGCAGCGTGATCGGCTTGTCCGGGTTCTCGTTGTGGACGACCATCAGGCCACCGGCCTTGGTGACGTCGCCCTTGAGCTTCTCGTACCGCTTGGTGCCGCCCGCGATCAGCAGGTTGCCGTCGGCGAGCTGGGTGTGGCCGGTGCAGAACAGGTCGTTGGGGGTGGGGACCTTCTTGACGGTGTTCCTCACCGGGTCCCAGACCCTGGTGTCGAACCGCTTCGCGTCGAAGTTCTCCTGGTCGTTCCCGGAGCCCGCGACGAGCAGCACCTTCCCGGTGCGCAGCAGCGCCGCGTGGATGGTGTTCTGCCGGTACTCCTCGGGGAACTCGACGATCTCCCAGTGGCCGTTCTCGGCTTTGTAGCCGGGTCTGTTGATCTGGTACTGGTGGTATTTCTCCGACCCGAAGCGGTACAGCCACGGCCCGTTCATCCCGGCCAGCGCGACCACCACCGCCGTCCCTATCGCGAGGCGACGGGCACGGCGGCGGCTGGCACGGTCCTTCATTCCTTACGTCCCCCCAGCCCGCCCAGGGCGATCCGCAGGGTCCGCTCGCTCTCCCCGGGGTCCGCGTCGGCCCAACTGGGCCGCTGCTGCGGGGTGTGCGCCGCGTACCGGGGCGCCGCGTCGCGCGGCTCGGGCACCGCCGTCGGCGCGGCGGGCCGACGGGGCAGCCCCCGCGGCGCGTGCCGCCAGGCGACGACCGGCGCCGCGGTGATCAGCAGCGCGAACGACGCCCAGACGATCATCGCGGGGTGCGCGTGGCCGAGCGTGAACCCGGCGGCGATCGAGCCCCCGAAGACCGCGATGAAGTACCAGTGGTAGCGGAAGGTGCCGAACCAGGTGTCCGGGCTGGCCGAGTCCCCCTTGGGGGTGACGACGAACCTGCTCTTGCGGCGCAGTACGGCGTCGACGAGGGCCTTGGCGTACAGCGGCGCCGACAGCGCGGACATCACCATGCCCGCCACCCCGCCGGAGCCCTCCGGCTCGTGCGGGGAGACGTTGTGGCGGCGGTTCCAGACGTAGAGGCCGATCTGGAGGGCGGTGGCGTTGCCGTAGAGCATCAGCCACACGGCGGGGTCGATGCTCACGCCCGAGGCGCCGAGGCCGAGGAACAGCACGCAGCTCAGCGCCGCGAGAATCCAGTTCAGGGCGGACATCGGATAGAAGATGATCATCATCGTGTAGTTGAAGAGCCTGCTCGGCGGCAGCGAGTACCAGCCCTTCCAGTACTGCTTGAGGATCGTCTCGTACGTCCCGCGCGACCAGCGCATCTGCTGGGTGAAGAAGTCCGTCCAGGCGTTCGGGCCCTCACCGACGGCGAGCACGTCCGGCGTGTAGACCGAGCGCCACTTGCGGCCGGTCGCCGGGTTCTTCGCGCGGTGCATCTCGAACCCGGTCGCCATGTCCTCGGTGATCGAGTCGTACAGCCCGCCGATCTGCTTGAGCGCCTTGACGCGTACGGCGTTGGAGGTGCCGACGAACATGGGCGCGCCGTACCTGTTGCCCGCGCGCTGGATCAGGGCGTGGAAGAGGAACTGCTGCGACTCGGCGGCCTTGGTGACGAAGTTGTCGTAGTTGCCGTACACCTGCGGGCCGATGACGAAGCCGACGTCCGGGTCGCGGAAGAAGCCGAGCATCCGCTCCAGGTAGTTGGGCAGCGGCACGTGGTCGGTGTCGACGGAGGCGAAGAAGTCGTAGTGGTCGCCGTGCGCGTCGAGCCAGGCGTTGTAGTTGCCGTGCTTGGTCCTCGCGCGGTGCGGGCCCTTGGCCTGGTTCCAGTGGGGGACGCCCTTGCGGGAGAAGTGGTGCACGCCGAGCCGCGCGCAGACCGCCTTGACCTCGGGGTCGTCGCCCTCGTCGAGCAGCCAGACGTGCAGCAGGCCCCGGTGGCGTATCCGCACCGCCGCCTCCAGGGTCCTCGTCACCATCTCCAGCGGCTCCTTGCCGGGCACGAAGGAGGTGAGGAAGGCGACGCGGGTGCCGGGCTCCGGCACCACCGGGACCGGGTCGCGGGCGACCAGGGTGGCGTGCGCGTTGGACAGCACGTTCATACAGCGGAAGAACTCGATCAGGCCGATCGAGACCAGCATCACGACGTCGAGCGCGGGCAGGAAGTCGTACTCGGCGTGGTCGCGTTCGGTCCAGTGCGAGGGCTGGAGCAGCCAGGCCAGCAGGACCAGCGACAGCAGCGGCGCGGCGGCCAGCATCAGCGCCACCCGTACGCGGTGCGGCTCCTGGGAGATCAGGGAGCGGTAGCGCACCCTGTACGGTCTGTTCGGATCGGGCTGGGTGAGGGGGCCCGCCAGTCGGCTGTAGTGCTCGTAGTCGTATCTCGGCAGCGACTTCCTGATCCGGCGGAAGGTGCCGGTGGTGCTCATCCGGTGGGTCGGCACCCGGAGCTGGGTGGTCGGTGACGGGTCCTGGTTCCGCCCGGCGCCCCTCGGCGTCGGCGTCGACGTCATGAGTCATCCCCCCACACGCTTGGTCAGTGCGTGTATGTCGGTTCCTGGCGTCCGTTCCAGTCCCCCGACCGGCACGGGCGTGTCAGTGGCGGGCGGCGGTCACCACGAGGTCTCCCCACCCTATAGACATGGACTGCCGCCTTCCGGTTCCTTCGGAAGTCGGCCGAGCGCTCGGACGGGCACGCGAAAGGCCCCCCGCTACCGCGGAGGGCCTTGCTGTCGGTGCGCCGCCAGGGACTCGAACCCCGGACCCGCTGATTAAGAGTCAGCTGCTCTAACCAACTGAGCTAGCGGCGCCTGCTGACGGCGTTAACTCTACATGACCTCCGGGGGTGCCCCGGACCACGGCGGCGGGGGACGGGTGGAAGCACGGGGGCGCCCGGCGGGGGCGCGTACATCGTTCGGACCGTCAACATGCGCGCCCGGCGGACAGTTGGAAAACTGATCAACACGCACAGCCGTGCACCAGCGTGAGCATGTCCCGCGGGAGTGTGAGGGAGGTCGCATGGAGCCACCGGTCTCCCGGCTCATCCAGAACGAGGCCACCACCGAGATCCCCGTCCACCTGCTGTTCCGTGACGAACCCGGGCCCGAGCCGGTCTCCGTGCCGCTCGGGCCCGCCGTCGTGACCGGCCGCCGCCGCCCCGCCGCGGCGAAGCCGCGCCCCGTGCCGGAGGTCGACCCGGAGCTGGTGGAGCGGCCCGCGCGGGTGCTGCCCGGGGCGGTGGGGGTGCTCGCCGGTGCCGTGGGGGCGGCCGGGTGCGCGGGCACGTCCTGGTGGGCGGGGCTGCTGCCGCCCGGGGCGGTGGCGGCGCTGGGGCTGCCCGCGTCCGCCGGGGCGGGGCCCGGTCCGGCGCAGTGGGCGGCGTACGCCGGGGCGGGGGCGCTCGGACTCCTCGGGTTCGGCGGGCTGGCGCGCGGGCGGACCGGGCGGGCCTGGGTGCTCGGGCTGTTCGGACGGTACCGGGGGACCGTGCGGCGGACGGGGCTGCTGTGGGTCAACCCGCTGCTGCTGCGCCGCCGGGTGGACGTCCGGCTGCGGCACTGGCGCAGCGAGCCGGTGCCCGCGGTCGACGGGGCGGGGGTGGCCGTGCGGGTGGCGGTGCTGGTGGTGTGGCGGGTGCGGGACACCGCGCGGGCGGTGCTTGGGGTCGAGGACTACGAGCGGTATCTGCGGGAGTGCGTGGAGGCGGCGCTGGTCAGGGCGCCGGTGGCGGGTCCTGGCGCCGCCGCGGGCGTGGCCGGGGAGGCGCTGACCCGGCTGGTGGCGCCGGAGGCCGCGGCGGTGGGCGTCGAGGTGTGCTCGGTGCGGCCGGTGCGGGTGGAGTACCCGCCCGAGGTGGCCGCCGCGACGCACCGGCGCCGGATCACCGAGCTGGACGCCCGGCACCGGGCGAGCGTGCTGACCTCGGTGGTGGACTCCGTGGAGGACACGGTGACCCGGCTGACCGTGCGGGGTCTGGTGGCGCTGGACGACGGCGAACGCAAGGCGCTGGTGAAGGACCTGACGGTGGCGTTCTGCGCCGGGCGGGGCGGTGAGGCGGGGCCCTGAGGCACGGGGCGGGCGGCCCCGGAACGCGTCCCGCGATTGGTATGGACATGTTCAAGGGTCAGCCATAATCTGGGACTTGGTCTAGACCTGCACGGCTCACTGATCTTCCCCCACGTCCCAGGAGCGGCAGTATGCACCGAAAGACCAAGTTGTCCGCCGCGCTGGTGGGTCTCGCCACCACCGGCGCCCTCGTGCTCTCCTCCGGTGGAGCCAGTGGTCACGGCTACACCGACCTCCCCATCAGCAGGCAGAAGCTGTGCCAGAACGGCACGGTCACCAACTGCGGCGCCATCCAGTGGGAGCCGCAGAGCGTCGAGGGGCCCAAGGGCTTCCCGTCCTCCGGGCCCGCCGACGGCCGGATCTGCTCCGCGGGCAACACGCCGTTCGCCGCGCTCGACAGCCCGCGCACGCCCTCGGGCGGCGCCTGGCCGACGACGCGGGTGAGCGGCGGGCAGAGCTACACCTTCCGCTGGCAGTTCACGGCGATGCACGCCACGACCGACTTCAAGTACTACGTCACCAAGCCGGGCTGGAACCAGGACCACGCGCTGGCCCGCTCCGACCTCAACCTGACCCCGTTCCTGACGGTCCCCTACGGCGGTCAGCGCCCGCCGTCGACGCTCTCGCACAGCGGCACCCTGCCGTCCGGGCTGAGCGGACACCACGTGATCCTCGCGGTGTGGACGGTCCACGACACCGGCAACGCCTTCTACGCCTGCTCGGACGTCACCTTCTGACGGGCGGCCCGCACGGGCGCACGACAAGGGGCCCCCGCCTGAAGCGAGGGCCCCTCATACCGTGCGCCGCCAGGGACTCGAACCCCGGACCCGCTGATTAAGAGTCAGCTGCTCTAACCAACTGAGCTAGCGGCGCATGACTCCCGCCGTCCGCTTGACCTGCGCCTCGCGGCGGCGACGGAGAAAATACTACCTGGTCCACGGGGGTGGTCCCGACCACGCGCACGAAGGCTCAGATCGCCAGCGACAGCAGTACCGGCGCCGCGTTCCGGTTCAGGGCGTCGGCGGCGCGGCGCAGCCGGTGGGCGTGCTCCACCGGCAGGGACAGCGCCAGACAGCCCGCCGTGGCACCCGCGGTGAGCGGCACGGCCGCGCAGACCGTGCCGACCGCGTACTCCTGGAGGTCCAGGACGGGCACCGTCGGCGGCTGCGACTCCAGCCGGGACAGCAGCAGCCTGTCGCTGGTGATCGTGCGCGAGGTCAGCCGGGCCATCTTGTGCCGGTGCAGATGGTCCCGGCGGCCGTTGTGGTCGAGCTGGCCCAGCAGGCTCTTGCCGATCGCGGTGGCGTGCGCGCAGGAGCGGAAGTCGACCCACTCGTTCACCTTGGGGGTGGCCGGGCCGTCCGCGTACTGGTCGATGCTGATCTCGCCGTCGACGTAACGGCTGATGTAGACGGCCGCGCCCACCGAGTCGCGCAGCCGGTCCAGGGTGCCCTGGAGCTGCTCGCGCAGGGCCCGGTCACGGCCCTGGGCGGAGCTGAGGCGGGTCAGCGCCGCGCCGGTGGCGTACGTGCCGTCGGCGATCTGCTCGACGTACCCCTCACGGCGCAGCATCCGCAGGAGCGTGGTCAGGCGCTCCGTGCCGAGGCCGGTGTGACGGGCGATCTCGGTGTCGGTGACTCCGGTGGAGCGCCGCGCCACCGTCTCCAGGACGCGCAGGGCGTCCTGGGCCGAGTGGTACGGCGCGGTCGGCTCGTGCTGAAGCGCCACGGTGTTCCCCCTGCGCGCTCGCGGTGCGGGCCTCGGTCCGGTCGGTGGGTCGGGTTCGGGTCGGCGGTGGGCCGCTGATCCGGCGGCCGGATCCTTTCCACGATAACCGCCCGGAAGCGCTCGGTGAGCGGATGTTCACAACATTGCGGGGCCACCGGAGCGGAGCCGGTCCCCCTGGCATATGCCGAGCGGACCGGCGCCGCCGGTAACCTCACAGCACCGCGCTGAGGAAGGCGCGCGTGCGTTCGTGCTCCGGCTCACCGAAGATCCTCTCCGGCGGGCCGGACTCGATGATCTTGCCGGAGTCGAACATCATCACCCGGTCGGAGATGTCCCGGGCGAAGTTCATCTCGTGGGTGACGCAGAGCAGGGTGATGTCGGTGGTGTGCGCGATGTCCCGCAGGACGTCGAGCACCCCGGCCACCAGCTCCGGGTCGAGGGCCGAGGTCACCTCGTCCAGGAGGAGGATCTCCGGCCGCATGGCCAGCGCCCGCGCGATCGCCACCCGCTGCTGCTGGCCGCCCGACAACTGGGTGGGGTGCGCGGTGATCTTCTCCTCCAGGCCCACCAGCCGGAGCAGGTCCCGGGCCCGCTCCTCGGCCTCCGCGCGCTCCATGCCGAGCACGTTGACGGGGGCCTCGGTGATGTTCTGGAGCACGTTCATGTTCGGGAACAGGTTGAACTGCTGGAAGACCATGCCGATCTTCTTGCGGATCTCCCGCTGGTGCCGCTCGTTGGCGGGTTTCAGCGTCCCGCCCGGACCCGGCATGTGGCTCAGCGGCTGCCCGTCGACGTGGATCGTGCCGCCGCTGACCTTCTCCAGGGTCATCAGCAGCCGCAGGATCGTGGTCTTGCCGGAGCCGCTCGGCCCGATCAGGGTCACGTGCTGGCCGCGCTCGACGGTCAGGTCCAGATGGTCGAGGACCACATGGGCGCCGTAGCGCTTGACCACCTGGTCGAACGCCACCAGGTGCCCGGGGGCCGCCGCGGCGCCGGTGGGCGCGCGGTCCTCGGGGGTCGTCTTCTGCAGGGGGTCGTCAGTGGCCAAGACGCTTCTCCAGCTTTCTCATCAGCAGCGAGGTCGGATAGCTCGCCGCCAGGAAGATCAGGCCCGCGAGGGTGAACGCCTCGGCGTACACGAAGTGGGTCGCGCCGTACTCGCGGGCTTCGGCGACCATCTCCTGGACCGTGATCACGGCCAGGAACGGGGTCTCCTTGAACATCGAGATGGCGTAGTTGCCGAGCGCGGGCAGCACGTTGCGCACCGCCTGCGGCAGGATCACCGCCTGCCAGGTGCGGCGCCGCGACATCGACAGCGCCCGGCACGCCTCCCACTGGCCCTTCGGCACGGCGTCGATGCCGGACCGGTACACCTCGGAGAGGTAGGCGGCGTAGTGGATGCCAAGCACGGTGATGCCGATGGTCAGCGGCTCGACGGTGTTGAAGACCGCGTACGCGCCCACCAGTTGCACCAGCAGCGGCGTGGACCGCACGAACTCGGTCAGGGCCCGCACCGGCACCGTCACCCACCGGGACGGCGCCCGTCCCGCCATCGCGACGACGAGTCCCAGGACGGCGGCGACGGCGGTGCCGAGGACGGTGGCGAGCAGGGTGGTCTTGAAGCCCTCCCAGAGCAACGGCCACGCGTCGGCGACCGCGCCCCAGTCCCATTCGTAGTTCACAGCGAGCCTCCCGCCGTCATCGAGGGCCGCTCGGCGGCCTCAGCGGTCCGGGGGCGCAGCAGGCCCCTGGCCGGGGTGCCCCGGCCGAGGCGGGACTTGGCGTGCCGCTCCAGCAGGTTCATCAGCAGCGTCAGCGCGTAGGCGAGGACGAAGTAGATCACCAGCAGCGTCACGTACGCCCAGGTGGTCTCACCAGTGCGGTCGCGCATCTGCTGCACCACGGACGTCAGCTCGGCCGCGGAGATCAGCCACAGCAGCGGCGTGCACTTCAGG
Organism: Streptomyces flavalbus; assembly: GCF_042674625.1. NCBI lineage: Bacteria > Bacillati > Actinomycetota > Actinomycetes > Kitasatosporales > Streptomycetaceae > Streptomyces > Streptomyces flavalbus. The sequence goes on along the minus strand of NZ_JBHTEB010000001.1, from coordinate 3,030,385 downwards.
AGCTGGATCAGCAGGTTGGTGAACGGCGGGATCATCTGCACCCACGCCTGCGGCAGGATCACCCGCCGCATCCGCTGCGCCGGCGTCATGTTCAGCGCGAGGGCCGCCTCCCACTGCGCCTTCGGTACGGCGTTCAGGGCGCCGCGCACCACCTCGGAGCCGTACGCCCCGTAGTTCATGCCGAACGCCAGCACCCCGCAGAACAGCGGCGTCAGCTCGTAGCCGAACATCAGCGGGAAGGCGTAGTACAGCCAGAAGAGCTGGACGTACAGCGAGGTGCCGCGGAAGAACTCCACGATCACCCGGGAGGTGCCCCGCACCAGCACGGGGCGGGAGTTCGCCATGAAGCCGAAGACGAAGGACAGGGCGAGGGCGACGGCGGCGCCGAAGACCGTCGCGGAGACCGTCACCCAGAGCCCCGACCACACGTCCGGCAGGTGGTCGAAGAAGTACGTGTAGAAGTCACCCATGCGTGAGAGGTCCCGTCAGGCCTTGCACAGCTCGGCGGTCTTCAGGTCGGCGGGCGGGATGGTGTCCTTGCCGAAGCCGTACTCGCCGACCAGCTGCACATAGCGGTCCGGGTCCGAGGTGATCTTCTTCAGCTCCCGGTTGAAGGCGTCCCGCAGGTCCTCGCTGCCCTTGCGGAACACGGCGCCGCCGGGGCTGTACTGCTTGACCCCGTCGACCTCCGGCACGAAGGACTCGGTGACCTCAAGGCCGGAGTTGTTCCTGGCGAGCCAGTTCAGGGAGATGCCGGTCAGCAGGAAGGCGTCGATCCGGCCGCCCTTGACGGCGTCGGCGCCGTCCTGCGGCTTCTGGAGCGTCTTGATGTCGCCCTCGGCTATCCCGGCGGCGGTGGCGTAGTTCTTCTCCACGGCCCCCGACATCACGCCGATGCTCGCCCCGGCCTCCTTCGCCGACGCCAGGTCGGTGATGCCCTTGGGGTTGCCCTTCTTCACCATCAGCGCGGTCGGCGAGATGAACTCGGGCTCGGAGAACAGGGCCTTCTCACAGCGCTCCGGGATGATCGCCATGCCCGCGCTGATCACGTCGTACTTGCCCGCCTGGAGCCCCGGGATCAGCCCGTCCCACTCGGAGAACGTGGGCCGCAGCTCCTCCACCCCGAGCGCCTTGAAGATCTCCGCGTGCAGGGTCGGCGCCTCCCCCTTGAGGTCCCCGTTCTCCTCGTACCCGTACGGCGCCTCGTTGGCGTAGGCGACCTTCACATAGCCCTGCTTCTTGAGCTGGTCCAGCCGCGACCCCTCACCGTCGCCCGCAGCGTCGGTCTTGCTGCAGGCCGTGATCAGTCCGGGCACGGCGACGGCACCGCCGACGGCCGCGGTTCTGGTGAGGAAACCCCTGCGGGACAGGTTCGGGAACTGCGTCATGGACGTGCAACCTCCAGAGTCTCGCCAACGTGCGGACGGCCAGTGGGGGCGCCTGCCCGATGGCCGGGGGGTATGCCCCGCGACCGGGGGATGTGATGCAACGGTGACCTGGAGGAGACCGGTCCGTGTTCGGGGGCGTCGTGTTCCTCGCCCGCTCGGTGCGGGCGGCGCGTCACCGTTCCGAGCCATCGATGTGCGTCTCCCCCCCGGCTGGGGTACGGTGATCACACGCCGGTCGGCGGGGTGGAAGCCCTACAGGCCGGTGGTGCGTTGGTGGTCCAAGTCAAGACGCCCCACTTCCTGTGGGGAGATGCAGGTGCAAGCCCTGCCCGGCGCTCTGGATGAACGCTGAACGCGATGAGCCCCGGTTCCGGGAAACGGAACCGGGGCTCATCGCGTTCGAGGTGCCCTCAGACGACCTGGACCAGGGGCTCGCGGGTGAACAGCGCGCCGAGGCGCGGGGCGTTCACGCGGCGGTCCGCCAGGCGGAGGGCCTCCCAGACCGTCACCTGGTTGGCCGTCAGGATGGGTTTGCCCAGGTCCTTCTCGATGGCGGGGATGTGTGCCGCCGTGTGCAGGGCCGTGTCCGGCAGCAGGAGGACCTCCGCGTCCGGGCGGTCGGCCGCGCGGGCCAGCGCCGCGACCTCCGCCTCGCCCCAGGTGCCGACCTCCGCCGCGGTGACGACGCCGGAGCTGTGCACGCCGACGACCTCCAGGCCGCCGGTGCGCAGGAAGTCCGCGAAGAGCTGGGCCACGTCCTCCGGGTAGGTCGCGCCGACGGCGACCCGGCGCGCGCCCAGCTCCCGTACCGCGTGCACGAAGGCGAACGAGGTGGAGGACGCCGCCATGCCCGCCGTACGCGCGAGCGCCCGGACCTGTTCGTGGGCGCCCTCCCAGCCGTGCACGAAGCTGCCGCTGGTGCAGGCCCACACCACCGCCTCCGCGCCGGTGAGCCGGAGTTCCTCGACCCCGGCCGCGAGGCGCTCGGGGGAGCCCATCTCACGCAGGGCGTCCACGCGGTGCGCGTCCTCCCCGATGTCGGTGTGCACCAGGTCCACCCGGATGTCGCTGCCCAGGAGTTGTTCGATGCGTGGGTAGTCGTCCTCGGCGGAGTGGCCCGGGTAGAGGAATCCCAGTGCTGTCATGTCCAGCCTTCCCTACGTGTTCGTCATTCCGGCGCTTCGGGGACCTCCGGCGCCGCCCTCGGCACGTCCGGTGCCTCCGGCAGGTCGGGACCGCCGCGCGCCGCCGGGTCCGTCAGCGCCTGGTACGGCCCCACGGCACGGGTACCCAGTCGGCGCAGCGCCGCCCACATCGTCACTTGGTTGGCCGAGATCACCGGTATCCGCAGCTCCGCCTCCAACTGCGGGATGACGTCGTACGTGGGCAGGTTGGTGCAGGAGATGAACAGGGCCTGCGCGGTGCCGGGGCGGCTCACCGCCTGCCGGGCCATGGCGGCGACCTCCCGGTACGGCACCTTCCAGATGTGCCGGGTCAGGCCCATGAAGGCGCAGCCCGCGACCGTGACCCCGGCCTGAGCGACGTACGCCTCAAGGGACCGGGTCACGGACACGGTGTACGGCGTGACCAGCGCGATCCGGCGCACGCCCAGCTCGGTCAGCGCCTCCAGCAGGGCGCCGGAGGTGGTCACCGCGGGGACCGTGCCCGCGCGGACCATCGCCTCGCACATCGCGCGCTCGCCCGCGAGCCCGCCGACGAAGCTGCCGGAGGTGCAGGCGTAGGCGACGACCTCCGGGGCGACGGTGATCAGGGTGCGCACCGCCTCGCCCAGCGTCTCGTGCTCGCTGACCAGCCGGGCCAGGTCCAGGCTGACCTCCACCGGGACGTACGGGGTGCGGGTGACGTGCAGGGAGACCTCGTCCGGCACCCAGCGCCACAGCTCGCGGTCGAGCGCGAAGTCGAAGGGGGCCACGACGCCGACTCCCCGCTGGGGAGCGGGCCCGCCGAGAAAGGTAAGGTCCATAGCCACGCACCGGCCTTACGCTGCGAAGTGGAACGGCGACGGACCGTGCGCCACGGCCGTGTTGACGAAGGTAGGTTCCGGTGCGAGCGTGGTCAATCCGCCCGCGTCACCACCAGGTCAACACCTGGTTAATGTCGTTGCAAGCCGGTGCCCACCTAGCGCGGAGACGCTGCTGCCGATGACCCTCCCCACCCTCCTGGTGCTGGACGCCGAACCACCGCCCCGCCTCGGACGGCTCACCGGCCGGGTGCGGGTCGAGCACGCGGACGCGACCACGCTCGCCGAGCGGCTGCCGTCCGCCGACGTGCTGCTGGTGTGGGACTTCACCTCGCACGCCGTGCGCGAGGCGTGGCCGGGCGACGGGCCCCGGCCGCGCTGGGTGCACACGGCGAGCGCGGGCGTGGACCATCTGATGTGCCCGGAACTCGCCGCGTCCGACACGGTGGTGACCAACGCGCGCGGCGTCTTCGACCAGCCCATCGCCGAGTACGTCGCCGCGCTGGTCCTCGCCATGGCGAAGGACCTGCCGCGCACCTGGGAACTCCAGCGCGGGCGGACCTGGCGCCACCGGGAGAGCCAGAAGGTCGCCGGGACGCGCGCCGTGGTGGTCGGCTCGGGGCCGATCGGGCGGGCGATCGTGGCCGTGCTCAAGGCGCTCGGCGTCACCACCGCCCTGGTCGGCCGCACCCCGCGCACCGGTGTCCACGGGCCGCGGGACCTGGACCGGCTGCTGGCCCGCGCGGACTGGGTGGTCGCGGCGGCGCCGCTGACCGACGACACGCGCGGGATGTTCGACGCCCGGCGGTTCGGGGTGATGCAGCCGTCCGCGCGGTTCGTCAACATCGGCCGCGGCGGGCTCGTCGACGCGGACGCGCTCGCGGACGCGCTGGCCAGGCGGTGGATCGCGGGGGCCGCCCTGGACGTGTTCGAGCGGGAGCCGCTGCCGCCGGACAGCCCGCTGTGGGACGTGCCGGGGCTGATCGTCTCCCCGCACATGAGCGGGGACACGGTCGGCTGGCGGGACGAACTCGGCGCGCAGTTCGTGGAGATGTACGAGCGGTGGGAGAAGGGCAGGCCGCTGCCGAACGTCGTCGACAAGCGCCGGGGATACGTCCCTGGTCACTGAGGCTCCCTGGAGGGTGGATGACCGACCTCGACCTCACCGCACTGACCGCCGTACGGCTGCTGCGCGGCTACCGAGAGGGCGAGTTCAGCCCGGTCGACGTGGCGCGGGCCGCGCTGGAGCGGGCCGGGCGCATCCAGCCGGAGGTCAACGCCTTCGTCCGGCTGACCGGCGAGGACGCGCTCGCGCGGGCCCGGGAGTCGGAGGAGCGGTGGCGGCGCGGGGAGCCGTGCGGGCGGCTGGACGGGGTGCCGGTCACGGTGAAGGACATCCTGCTGACGCGCGGTCACCCCACCCTGCGCGGCTCGCGCGCCGTCTCCGCCGACGGCCGCTGGGAGGAGGACGCGCCGTCCGTGGCCCGGCTGCGGGAGCACGGTGCCGTCTTCCTGGGGAAGACCACGACGCCCGAGTACGGCTGGAAGGGCGTCACCGACTCCCCGCTGAGCGGTGTCACCCGCAACCCCCACGACCACTCCCGTACCGCGGGCGGCTCCAGCGGGGGCGCGGCGGCGGCCGTGGCGCTGGGCGCGGGGCCGCTGGCGCTCGGCACGGACGGCGGCGGGAGCGTGCGCATCCCGGCCGCGTTCTGCGGGATCTTCGCGCTGAAGCCGACGTACGGCAGGGTGCCGCTGTACCCGGCGAGCGCGTTCGGCACGCTGGCGCACGTGGGGCCGATGACGCGGGACGCGGCGGACGCGGCGCTGCTCCTCGACGTGATCGGGGTGCCGGACGCCCGGGACTGGTCGGCGCTGGGTCCGCCGCCGGGGTCGTACGAGACGGCACTCACCGGCGGGGTGCGCGGGCTGCGGGTGGCGTACTCGCCGTCGCTGGGCGGTCAGGTGGCGGTCGCTCCCGCGGTGGCGGCGGCGGTGCGGGCGGCGGTGGAGCGGCTGGCGGAGCTGGGCGCGCACGTGACCGAGGCCGACCCGGACCTCACCGACCCGGTGGACGCCTTCCACACCCTGTGGTTCAGCGGGGCGGCGCGGGTGACGCAGCACCTGGACGAGCGGCGCCGCGCGCTGCTGGACCCCGGCCTGCGGGAGATCTGCGCGCGGGGGGCGCGGTACTCGGCGCTGGACTACCTCGCCGCGGTCGACGTCCGCATGGACCTGGGGCGCCGCATGGGCCGCTTCCACGAGTCGTACGACCTGCTGGTCACGCCGACGCTGCCGATCACGGCGTTCGAGGCGGGGGTGGAGGTCCCGAAGGGGTCGGGCCAGCGCCGCTGGACCTCCTGGACGCCGTTCACCTACCCCTTCAACCTGACCCAGCAGCCCGCCGCGAGCGTCCCGGTCGGCACCGACTCGGATGGACTGCCGATCGGCCTCCAGCTCGTGGCGGCCAGGCACCGCGACGACCTGGTCCTGCGCGCGGCGCACGGGCTGTACGAGGCGGGTACGGCGGCGGCGCTCAGGCCCGGCGGAAGCTGAGCGTCTCCCCGGCCGCGCCGGAGCGCCACAGGTCGTTGCACGCCTCCGCCATCGCGTCCAGCCCGTCCACGACCTGCCCCCAGACGATGCCGGGCACCCAGCCGACGTCCCCGTTGAGCAGCAGGTTGTTGCGCTCGTAGAAGAGGGCGAGGTCGACGAGGGTGGCGCCGGGGGTGACCTCGCGGTCGTAGCCGTAGGCCCGGGTGCCGAGTTCGGCGCCCGCGAAGGTGAAGTAGCACAGGTCGCCGGGGATGGGGGTGACCGTCGGGTTCTCCAGCGGGGGCTCCGCGGGGGCGAACGGCGGGAACAGGGCGTAGATCTCGTTGCGGGCGTACTTGGCGTGGTAGACGTCGCCGCTGAGCGGCAGGGCGTCCCAGACCGCGGCACAGGTGACCGGCGCACGGTCGTCGAGGAGCCGCGCGGCACAGCGGACGCCACGCTTGGCGAGGGACAGTTCCAGGAAGCGTTCGGCCATGGGGGGACCCTCCCCGCGGACGGTCACTCCTACCCTCCCGTACGACACGGGGTCGTCCCGTTCCGGGTGGAGCGCGCGCTCCCTGCCCACCCCCACCAGGAATAACCCCCCGCCACCCCCTGTTGGCACCGGGGCGAAGCAGCCGACCCGACGTAGTAGGAGGCACCCCACCGTGGAAGAGATCCGGGGCACCGCGCAGGGGGACGCCCCCGTTCCCCTTTCCGTACTCGACCTGGTCACCGTGGGGGCCGGGCGTACCGCCAGTGACGCGTTGCGGACGAGTGTGGAGCTGTCGCGGCTCGCGGAGGGGCGGGGGTTCCACCGGTACTGGGTCGCCGAGCACCACTCGATGCCCGGGGTCGCCTCCTCCTCGCCCGCGGTGATCCTCGCGCACCTCGCCGCGCACACCGACCGCATCCGGCTCGGTTCGGGCGGGGTCATGCTGCCGAACCACGCGCCGCTGGTGATCGCGGAGCAGTTCGGGACGCTGGAGGCCATGGCGCCGGGGCGGATCGACCTGGGGCTCGGGCGGGCGCCGGGCACCGACGGGGCCACCGCCGCCGCGCTGCGGCGCACCGACCGGCTCAACGAGGGCGCCGACGACTTCCCGGAGCAGCTCGCCGAGCTGACCCGGTTCCTCGACGACGACTTCCCGGACGGGCATCCGTACCGGCGGATTCATGCCGTTCCGGGCCCGGTGCAGGCCACCTCCCCGGGCGGCGTGCAGTCGCCGCACCGGCCGCCGATCTGGCTGCTCGGGTCCTCCGGGTTCAGCGCCCGGCTCGCGGGGCTGCTCGGGCTGCCGTTCGCCTTCGCGCACCACTTCTCCGCGCAGAACACCATCCCGGCGCTTGACCTGTACCGCGAGACCTTCCGGCCCTCCGCCGTCCTCGACGAGCCGTACGCCCTCATCGGCGTCTCCGCGCTCGCCACCGAGGACGAGGCCGAGGCCCGGCGCCAGGTGCTCGCCGCCGCGCTGAGCATGGTGCGGCTGCGCACCGGGCGGCCGGGGCTGGTGCCGACGCCGGAGGAGGCGGAGGCGTACGAGTTCAGCCCCATGGAGCGGGAGTTCGTCAGCTCCTGGAACGCCAACGTCGTCCACGGGACGCCGGACCAGGTCCGTGCCGGGCTCGACGACCTGCAGAAGCGGACCGGCGCCGACGAGCTGATGATCACCGCCAACGCGCACAGCGGCGATGTACGCCTGCGGTCCTACGCGCTGATCGCCGACGCCTACGGGCTGCCCACCGCGGGCTGACCCACCGGCGGGCGCAGCAGTTCGGAGATGCGGTCCGGTGGCACCGGGCGGGAGTACAGCCAGCCCTGCCCGGTGTCGCAGCCGATGTGCCGCAGCCGCTTCGCCTGCGACGACGTCTCCACGCACTCCGCGGTCACGGTCAGCCCCAGCCGGTGCGCGAGCTGGATCATCGCCTCGACGATGACCTCGTCGGCGCCCGTCCCGTCACCGGCCGCCCCTTCCCCCTCGTACTGGAAGCCCTTCACGAACGAGCCGTCCAGCTTGAGGACGTTCACCGGGAGGCGGCTGAGGTAGGCCAGGTTCGAGTAGCCGGTGCCGAAGTCGTCGATGGCGATGCGCACGCCCATCTCGCTGAGCGCCTTGAGGGCCTGGAGGGGGCGGCCCGCGGAGCCCATGACCGCCGACTCGGTCAGTTCGAGCTGGAGCAGGTGCGGGGCGAGGCCGGTCTCGGTGAGGATGCCCGCGACGTCGGCGACCAGGTCGGAGTCCCAGACCTGGCGGACCGCCACGTTGACGCTGACGAACAGCGGCGGCTCGCCCGGGTGGTCGAGCTGCCAGCGGCGGGCCTGGCGGCAGGCGGTGGCCAGCACCCAGCGGCCGAGCGGCACGATCGCGCCGTCCTCCTCGGCCAGTCCGATGAACCGATTCGGCGTTAGTACGCCGAACTGTGGATGGTCCCAGCGGACCAGGGCCTCGACGCCGTTCAGCCGCCCGTCGGACATTCCGACCAGCGGCTGGTACTCCAGGACGAACTCACCCCGGTCGATCGCCTGGCGGAGCGTGGAGGCGAGGGCCTGCCGGGTCATGCGGTGCGCGTTGCGCTCGGGGTCGAACAGCGTCCAGCGGGCCTTGCCGTCCGCCTTCGCCCAGTACAGGGTCGTGTCCGCGGCCTGCATCAGGCCCGTCGCCGTGGAGCCCGCCGCCCGGCGCTCCACCACGCCGATCGACGCCGACACCGACAGCCGCTGGCCCACGAGGTCGAAGGGCCGCTGGAGCGCCGTGAGCGCCGACTCGGCCAGGTCCGCGAGCTGTTCGGTGCCGGTGGAGCCCTCCACCAGGAGCGCGAACTCGTCGCCGCCGAGTCTCGCCACCAGCGGCGCGCTGGCGCGGGTGTGCCCGGCCTGGTCGGCGCACCGGGTGAGGCGTTCCGCCACGGCGGCCAGCAGCCGGTCGCCGACGCGGTGGCCGTGGGTGTCGTTGACGGCCTGGAAGCCGTCGAGGTCCAGGTAGCACAGGCCGATCCGGCCGGTGCCGCCGCGCTCGTAGGCGCCCGACTCGACGGCGGCCGACAGGCGTTCGAAGAACAGGGCGCGGTTGGGCAGCCGGGTCACCGGGTCGTGCATCTGCAAGTGGCGGAGCCTGGCCTGGAGTTCGCGGTGGGCGCTGATGTCGTCGACGGACAGCAGCACGCCCTCGGGCAGCGGGGAGACCGTCACCCGCACCCAGACCGCCGCGCCGTCGGGGTGCTTGATCCGGCGCGAGCAGCGCAGCCTGGCCTGACGGCCGCGGAGCACCTCGCGGTACGCGTGCCAGGCGCGCGGGTCGGCGGAGAGGCCGACCAGATCGGCGGCGACCCGTCCGGCCAGCGGCTCCTCGCCGGTGCCGAGGAGTTCCCCGAGGGCGTCGTTGGCGCTGACCACCAGGCCCTCGCGGTCGACGACGGCCATCGCCAGCGGCGCGGTCGCGAACGCCGACCGGAAGGGCGGCGCCGCTCCGGCCCCGGAGCCGGGGCCGGTACGAGGAGGCGCCTTGTGAATACTCTCTGTCACGGCTGGCCCGATGAGGTCTGCCGCGGGCGTCGGCCCTTCGGACGTTCCGCTCACCGCTCGCTCCCGCAGTGCACTTGTTCCGGTCGGTCGCTGGTCGACCTCTGTCCGGCAGGAAATCCGACAGGAGATCTGACAGGAAATCCGGCAGGAAACGGTCAGGAAAGTGTGCCGATCATAGGGGTTGGGGCCCCGCCGTGCAGCCACTGTCCCGTGTCCGTCCAGTGTCGCGGACGACACCGCACTTCTGACAGATCGTTTCTGCCCACGCCGGGGCGGCTTCGATCCTGCCGGGCCGGATTGTGACGTTCCGTGAGCGGTCGGGGGTGTCGGTGCCGGGTCGATGCCGGGTCGATGCCGGGTCGGTATCGGGCATACCCCCTCTCACTCATCTGATGCAGATAAAGAGGGCATACGACAACAAAGTCGCACAGGGTGGATGCGGAGTCCCCTGAACCGCATCCGGAGGTCCCCGTGCAGGTGCCCGTGCCGCCGACGCCCCCGCGGCTCACCGCGCGTACCCGGGCCGTGCTCAAGGCGCTCGGCCGCGCGGCGCTCCGGCCCCGACTGCGCAGCACCGCCGCCGTGTTCACCACCCTGTCGGCGCTCGCCGCCACCTCCGTCGTCACCGACCCGTCGGTGGCCGAGCCGCTGGAGGCCGCCCCCTGCGCGCTGCCCCGCACCGACGCCCACCACTCCGAGGGCCTCGACACCTGGAACGCCGCCTATCCGCGCCCGAGCCGGGCGGCCGACGCGGTGATGGTCTTCCTCTCCTTCCCCGACGCCCGGCCCCGGGTGACGCCCCGGCAACTGGCCGCCGACCACTTCCCCGCTACCAGCCGCTTCTTCGCCCGCGCCTCCTACGGCAGGTTCACCCTGCGCCCGCACCCGCTGCGGCAGTGGATCCGGATGCCGCGCCCGTCCACCGCGTACGCCATACAGCGCGACTGGAGCCCCGAGCACCGCGCCGCCTACCTGCGCGACGCCCTCGCCGCCGCCGACGACCGGGTGGACTTCTCCCGCTACGACGTCGTGTACTTCGTCGCCGACCCGCACGCGCCCGGCGTGGACTCCGACGCCACGAAGGTCGTCAACCTGGACATGCCGCTGCGCGCGGACGGCACGGCGATCCGGCGGGTCGTCACCGTGTTCGAGAACCATCCGCCGGACCGGCTGGTACTCGCCCATGAGACCGGGCACGTCTTCGACCTCCCCGACCTCTACCACCGGCCCGTCGACGGCACCGGCGACTGGGACACCTACGTCGGGGACTGGGACCTGATGGGCAGCCAGTTCGGACTGGCGCCCGACCTGTTCGCCTGGCACAAGTGGAAGCTGGGGTGGCTGGAACCGTGGCAGGTGGTGTGCCTGCCGCCGCCCGGGAGCGGGGACGGTGTCTCCCGGGTGACGCTGGAGCCGCTGGCCGCCGGGCCGGGGGTGCCGGTCACCGGTGCCGCGGGGGCGCCCGCCTTCGGGCTGGGCCGGGGGACCAAGCTGGCGGTGGTGCGTACGGGGCCGGACCGCGCCCTCGCCTTCGAGGCGCGCGCCCAGGTGGGCAACGACCGGGCGGGCTGCCGGGCGGGCGTCCTGGTGTACCGCGTGCACAGCGGTGCCGAGTCCGGGGACGGGCCGGTCCAGGTGATCGACGCCCATCCGCGCACCGAGGCGTGCTGGGAGAACTCCGTCTACCCACCCCTCGCGGACGCCCCGGTCGCCCTGGGGGAGACCTTCACGGTGCCGGGGGAGGGCGTACGGGTGGCGGTGGAGGCGCGGACGGCGACGGGCGCCTGGAACGTGAAGATCACTTCGGCGTGACCGGCTGGTGGTGGGCATGACGAAGGGCCCCTCGCGTGAGCGAGGGGCCCTTCGGTGTCGTGCGCCGCCAGGGACTCGAACCCCGGACCCGCTGATTAAGAGTCAGCTGCTCTAACCAACTGAGCTAGCGGCGCCTGCTGACGTCGTAGACCTTAGCACCCTGGTCGGCGGGGTGCGAAATCGATAAACGGGCGGTCGCGCGGGCCGCCCGGACCGCCGACCAGAGCAGGACCTCCGGGCCGGGCAGCCAGGGCTCCCGGGTGTCGGGGGCGATCAGCCAGCGGGCGCCGGAGCCGCCGGGCGCGGGGGCCGGGGGCGGGACGGTCACCGAGTCGCCGGTGCCGTGGCACAGCAGCGGCGGGATGGACGCCGTACGGCCGCCCCACTCCTCCCAGGCCAGCAGGGCGGGCAGCCGCTGGGCCGTGCCGGGCGCGGCGAACAGCAGCATCCGGCCGCGGAACACCGCGACCGGGCCCGAGCCGGGACCGTCCTCCCAGAGCCGGTCCAGCATCCGGCGCCCGAACAGGGCGGGCGCGCTCACCACGTCGAAGGCGGCGCCGCAGGGCAGGACGGCACCGCCGTGCGGATACGTTCCTGCGGAGGCGAGCCAGGCGGTGCCGTCCGGGGTGGTCCGAGTGCTGCTGCTCATGGCAGATACATGTACCGGGGGTGAAGAGCCCGCTCCGGGGAGTCGCGGGAAGCCGGGACAGCGGCGGGGGCGGACGGGTATCGTGCGCGCGGCCGTCCCGGGGCGCTCACACCACGTCGGGGCTCTGGCCCTCCCCGCCGCCGCGCAGCAGGTCGCGGCCGAACTCGACCATCTTCTTCGCGTAGTCCTCGGTCCAGTCGGCCCGCTCGGCGATGTCCGCCGCGGTCAGCCGGTCGAAGCGGCGGGGGTCGGCGAGCTGGGCCGCCGCCATCGCCTGGAACTCCACCGCGCGGTCGGCCGCGGCCCGGAACGCCTGCGTCAGCTCCGTCGCCCGCGCCAGCAGCGCGCGCGGGTCGTCGATCGACTCCAGGTCGAAGAAGTGCTCCGGGTCGGAGGCCGCCTGCGCGGGCTCGAAGAGCAGGGGCGCGGGGCGTAGCCGCGGTTCGTTCCGACGCGGCGTGGGCTCCGCCATGTCTACTCCTCCTCGTACGGTTCCGGCGGCACCGCCTGCGGGCGGGCCACCGTCCATTGTCCCGCGCCCGCGCAAGAGGGCCGCGGGATCGTCAGGGACGCCAGGTCACCCGGTGTTCCGCGAGGCCCGCGCCGGTGCGTCGGTCACGGGTGCCACACCACCCGGTGTTCCGCGAGGTGTGCCAGGACCGCGTGGTTCGCTTCCCAGCCGTCCGGGAACTTCACGACCGTGCCGAGCTGGACCGGTTCCGTGGACGGGTAGTCGTCGAGGAGGTCGGTGACGCCCTCGCGGCAGACGACGACGCAGGCGTGGCGGTGGCGGGAGGTGAGGACGCACAGGCGGCCGGTCTCCAGGTGGAACGCGGTCGCGTCGGGGCGGCCGGACAGCGGGTGCAGGACCACGGTGACGTCGAACTCGCGGCCCTGGAGCCGGTTCGCCGTGTCGACCGTCACGTCCGTCACGCCCAGGTCGGCCAGGTCGGCGCGGACCGCCGCCGCCTGGTCGCGGTGGGCCGTGCCGACGGCGACGCGGTCGGCGGTGAGGGGGGTCGGCGCGGGGGCGCGCTCCGAGTGCGCCGCGCCCTCCCGGTCGAGCAGGCGCCGGACCACCGTCGCCACCGCGCGGACCGCCTCCGGGTCCGTGCGGGGCGTGTGCCGCGCGGGCAGCTCCAGCAGGCCCCAGCCGGACGCCGCGGCCTCGTCGATGACCCGGTCGGGGGCCGAGCCGTCCGACGGGGCGGCGAAGGTGAGGCGCCGGTCGCCGTGGTCGGTGCCGCTGCGGAACGGCGTGTACGGGTAGAACGCGTCCGACACCAGCCGGGCCGCCGACGCCGGGAGCCGCCAGGACACCGGCAGCCGGTGCTGGCGCAGGCCCGGGTTGTGCGCCAGGAGGGTCGTCACCGCGGACGCCGAGGGGTCGTACGACAGGCCCGCCCACTGCTCGCCGCCGACGATGGAGAACGGGTCGAGCTGGCCGGGGTCGCCCACGAACAGCGCCCGCTCGAAGAGACCGGCCACCGCCAGCAGCGCGTCCGAGCGCATCTGGTACGCCTCGTCGACGATCGCGTGCCGCCACGGCTCGTCGGTCTTCACGTGCGCCCACTTCGCCGCCGTGGAGATCACCACCGGCAGCCCGGCGAGGTCGCCCGCCTTCGCCGACTTGCGGACCTGCGGCAGGTCGTCGAGCGCCTTGTCGTACGGGTCGGCGTCGCTGCTGTGCAGTCGGCCCACCGGCAGCTCGGGGTTCTTCTCCGCCAGCCGCACCACCAGGTCGTCGACCTGGGCGTTGGTCTGCGCGACCACCATCAGCGGGCGCCCGGCGTCGGCCAGCTCCAGCGCGGCGCGCACGACGAGCGTGGACTTGCCCGCGCCCGGCGGGGAGTCGACGACCACGCCGCGGTCGGGCCCGTGCAGGGTGTCCGCGAGGATCGCGGCGGTGGCGCGGGCGGCCTCGGCGCCCGGGTCGAAGGCCGTCGTCGTCACAGCACGTCCTCCTCGGTCGTCGGGTCGGCGGGCTCCGGCGCCGCCTCCCCGGGCGGGCCGCCGTGGGTCCACGGGGTGTCCTCCGGGTCGGGCAGCTTCGGGCCGCCGCGCTGCTCGTGCTCGAAGAGCGTGAAGCAGATCCGGTCGCCCTTCTCCGGAACCGCCCCGGGCTCCGGCTCCTTGCCGCGGCCCATCTTGTCCAGCACGCGCAGCACCAGCGCCCCGTCGTCGGCGTGCCCGACGAACTCCGCCGACTGCGGCTTGCCGCCCAGCGAGCGGTACACCTTCAGCCGCTCGGCCAACTGCGGTCGGTCGTCGGTGCGGACCGTCAGCAGGGGGCGCGGGGCGGGGCGCCTGCCCTCGCTGTACGCCATCACGACGTCCACGACCTCGCCCGCGAACGCCTCCCCGGACAGCCGCCGCCCCGCCATCACCAGCGGGTCGTCCAGCGCCTCCTGCGCCTCCAGCCGGGCCTGCTCGCGCTCGCGCGTGGCCAGCTTGTTCGCCGCGGTCACCGCGTCGTCGCGGCGCGGCTGCGGGGGCTCGCCCGCCAGGACCCGGTCGCGGTGGCCGGTGAACGACCAGCGGTCGCGGGTCCACCGCTCCGCCACGCGCGCCCCCTCGGGCAGCTCCCGCAGCAGGTCAAGGCCGCGCCACACCGCGTCCCACGTCGGGCGGGTGACCTTCGCGACCAGCGCGCGGATCTCCTGCTCGGCGACGGTGACCGCGCCCAGCCGGTCGTCGGCCTCCAGGCCGTCCTCGGCGGCGGCGAGGGCGGTGCGGGCGCGGTCGTAGCGCTCGATGGCGGGGGCGAGCAGCCGGTTGTCGAACGCCGGGTCGGTCGCGGGGCCCGCGGGCGGGCACACCAGTTGCCCGTCGGTGTCCCGGTCCAGTTCGGCGCGCAGGGCCGCCTCGGCGCCGGAGGCACCCGGCGGCGGGTCGATCCAGGCGAGCAGGGCGCCCAGGTGCTGGTCCTCCAGGGTGGACTGGCCGGTCGCCCAGTGCCGGGACAGCAGGTCGGTGAGGGCGAGCAGGAGCGAGGAGCCGGGGACCCGGGCCCGCTCGCCGTAGTGGGTCAGCCAGCGGCCAAGCAGCGGCACGCGCGGGGGCGCCGGGTGCGGGTTCTCGGGGTCCTGCTCGGCGGTGCGGCGAAAGCGCGTGGAGCGGCCGAGGAGCCGTACGAAGTCCAGGCCCGCGCGGCTCGGCACGATGAGCTGCGGGGCGTCCGCGCACAGGTCCACCTCGACCTTGACCCGCTTGCCGGTCTCCGGGTCGGTCTCGGTGCGCTCGGCGGCCTCCACCACGTCGGCGTACGCGTCGACGTAGGGCAGCACGACATCGGCCAGCTCGGCGAGGAACGCGAACCGCAGGTCGCGGTCGCGGGGCTGCGGGACGGTCAGGAGGCGGGGCGCGTCCCGGTCGGTGCCGACCAGCGCGCCGAGCGGCGCACCGGCCTCACCCGCGGTGGTGAGCGGCACGAACACCAGGGGCCGCTCGGACAGGTGCCGGTGCCGGACGGTGGCGGCGGGCTGGGCGCGGCCGGTGTCGACGGCCTCAAGCCGGGCCAGGGTGCTGATCAGCGACATACGGCCGCCCCCTCGACGGCACCGGAACGCCCCGCGCCTTCGACGGCACCGGAACGCCCCGCGCCCTCGACGGCACCGGAACGCCCTTCGAGGGCCTCGGCGCGCAGCCGTGCCGCGCGGCGCAGGGCCGCCACCGCCGGGTCCTCGGGGTCGCCGTGCTCGCCGCGGGCCGCCGCCAGCACGTCCCCGACCGTGGTCAGGCCGCCCAATTCGGCGCGGACCGACCGGCCCAGGCTGGTCACCGCGCCGTCCGCGCGGGAGCGGTCGCGGCAGTGGAACGCCAGCTCACAGGCCGACAGGCACTCCGGGGTGTACGTCGCCGGGACCGACTCCACCGCCGACGTGAGCCGCTCCGCGGGCAGGTCGGGGGCGAAGCACACGCCCTCGGGCAGACTGTCCGCGATCTCCTCGATACGGGTCAGCCGGTCCAGTTGGCGGCGGGTGACCGCGCGCTGCTTGCGGACGTCGACGGCGGAGGCGGCGGGCAGGTTGGAGAAGTCCTTCGGGCAGACCAGCAGGACGCGGTGGCCCACTCGCGCGGGCGGGTCGAGCCGGGCGGCGACCTCCTCAAGCGCCAGCACGTACACCGCCGCCTGCCGGGCCGCGGCGCCCACCTTCGCCGGGTCCGCCGCGCCGTCCAGCATCGGGAACGACTTGATCTCCACGACCGTCCACCGGCCGTCCGGGTGCACCACCACCGCGTCCGGCTCCAGGAACGCCGGGGACCCGGCGACCTCCAGGGCCAGCATCGGATGGTCGAGCAGCGTCCAGCCGCCCGCCTCGGTGGCCTCGCGCAGCGCCAGCGCCGTCCGCGCGGCACGCCCCTGCGGACCGGACGCCGACAGGTCGGGCACGCTCGCGGCGGCGGGCGGCTCGGCGCCCGCGTCCAGCCGCTCCCGGGCGAGCCGCAGCAGCTCCGCGCCGCCGTCGGCCTTGACCCGCGCCTCGAACGCGTTGCCCCGCATGAAGGCGAACTGGGACTGCCCGAAACCGGACGGCGAGCCCAGCGCGCCCGCCAGCCGCGCCTTGTCCACCCCGGCGCCGTCGAGGATCGCCCGTCGTCTGCACCCGGGGTTGGCGGCCAGCGCCGCGAGGGCGCGTGCGTCCAGTGCCTTCGCCGGTACGTCCGGACCGCGCAGCTCAGCGAGCCGGTGCCGGAGCGCCGTCCCCCGCGTCCTTGGGGGCGGCACCCGGGTCGGCTCCGGCTGTGAGCCGCGACTCGCGCTGCCGTGGAATTCGTTCACCCGCCGAAGTCTGGCATCCGCCACTGACAATTGAGGCGGGTGCGCCGCCGGAGCCGTCCGTGGCCGGTGCGATCCGCGCCGCCAGCCAGCCCCGCGCCCGCAGCGCGGCCCGCGTCACCAGCGGGGTCAGCAGCAGCCCGACGCCCATCACGGCGGCGCCCGCCGCCGCGTCGAGGAAGTAGTGGTTGGCGGTGCCCATCACCACGATCGTGGTCACCAGCGGGTAGACCACGCCCGCGATCCGCCCGAGCCGGTTGCCGCTGTACCGCCACAGCATCACGCCGCACCACAGCGCCCAGCCCACGTGCAGGCTCGGCATCGCCGCGTACTGGTTCGTCAGCCCGCCGAGTCCCCGCGGCGCGCTGGCCTCCCCGGCCCACCAGCCGTACGAGCTGTACTGGGCCATCGTGTCCACGAAGCCGTGCCCGGGGTCGAGCAGCCGGGGCGGGCAGGTCGGCAGCAGGGTGAAGCCGATCAGGCCGATGAACGTCGACGTCATCAGCCAGGTGCGGGCCGCCCGGTACTGCAGGGTCCGGGAGCGGAAGAGCCACACCAGCACCAGGGGGGTGACGACGTAGTGCAGCGAGGCGTACCAGAAGTCGGCCGGTACGCCGAGCCACGCCTCCCGTGTGAAGAGCCGGTTCAGCGGGTGCTCGGCGTTGATGCGCAGCACCTTCTCGATCCTGAGGATCGTCAGCCCGTGGTCCACCGCCGAGGAGACGTCACCGCGGGCCAGCAGGCGGCCCGCCGAGTAGCAGGCGTACACCAGGAGGATGAGCGGCAGCTCGGTCCACCAGCGCAGCCGGAGCCGACCGGTCGTCTCGGTGCCCGGTGTCTCGGCGTGCGGCATCCGATCGCCCTCCCCCTTCTCGTCGCGCGGCGCCAAACGGCCGGTCGCCCACTTTACGGTGTACGTGCACGCCCGGCGGGGGTGCCTCGGCCCTGAGAGACGCAGAGATCGCCCTGTGGGTTGCCCCAGCACAGCGTGCGCGATGATGGAGGGGTTCCGCCTCCCGTTTACCCGAGAAGGTCGCTCATGGCACCGCGCATCCTGTTGGCCCGGCATGGACAGACCGCGTGGTCGCTCTCCGGCAAGCACACCGGCAGGACCGACGTCCCCCTCCTGGAGGAGGGGCGGCAAGGCGCGAAGCTCCTGGGCGAGCGGCTGCACCGGGCGCCGCACGACGGACTGCCCGGCGTCGAGGTGCGCACCAGCCCGCTGTCCCGCGCGCGCGAGACGTGCGAACTGGCCGGGTTCGGGGACCGCGCGACGTGCTGGGACGCCCTGATGGAATGGGATTACGGCGCCTACGAGGGATTGACGCCCGACGACATCCAGGCGGTCCGGCCGGGGTGGCTGATATGGCGGGACGGGGTCCCCGAGGGGGAGAGCCTCGCCGAGGTGACCGCCCGCGCGGACGCGGTGGTCTCCTGGGCGCGCGGGCTGGACGGCGACGCGCTGGTCTTCGCGCACGGGCACATCCTGCGGTCGATCGCGGCGCGGTGGCTGGGGCTCCCGCTCGACTTCGCCGCCCGGATCCGGCTGAACCCGACCAGCCTGTCGGTGCTGGGGTGGGCGTACGGGGAGCCCGCTCTCGAAACCTGGAATGACATCGGTCACATGGCCGCGTGACGTGACGTGAGCCGGGCGGCGGGGAGCGTGGGTGCTCAGCCGTGCCGCGCCATCTGGTGCGGCACCCGGTGGCGTTCCAGGAACTCCGACACCTGCGAGGTCCCCCGGTGCGGCAGCAGCACCCGGGCCGTGCCCGCCAGCATCGCCTGCACCCGGGACGACTGCACCTGGTCCAGGAGGTCCAGCACCCGCATCCCCGCCGCCGCGGCCTCGTCCGGGCGCCCGCCGCGCGCCAGGTCGTCCGCCAGCTCGGCGGTGTAGAGGGCGATGTTGCGGGTGAAGTGCGGGTCCTGGAGGCGTGCCGCCCGTCGCGCGTGCCGGGCCGCGCGCGGCCAGTCGCCCAGCATGGACCAGCACTGCGCCTCCAGCCCCTCCAGCTCGGCCTCCCCGTAGAAGGTCATCCACTCGGGGTCGGCGTCCGAGGGGCCCCGCGCGAAGAGGGCCTGCGCCCGCGCGAGCGCCTGTTCGCATCCGGCGCGGTCGGCGAGCCCCGCCCAGCCGCCCGCCTCGCGCAGCGCGAGCAGCGACATCAGCCGGGCCGAGCCCAGCGGGCGCGCGATGCGCTGCGCGGCCTGTGCCGCGCGGACCGCCTCCCGGGGGCGCCCGGTGTCCCGGGCGAGGAACGCCGTGTTGCAGAAGGCGTGCGCCTCAAGACCCGCGTCCCCGGCCATCCGGGCGGTGGCGAGGGCCTCGGCGTAGTGGGAGCGGGCGTCGTCGAAGCGGCCGGAGTCATGGGCCAGCCAGCCCACGGAGATGGCCAGTTCACCGGCGCCGGAGTGCAGCCGGTCGGCGGTCGTCTGCCGGGTCGTACCGGCGTCCAGGAGTGCGTAGGCGGCGCGCAGTGGAGCCGCCGCGCGCCGGTAGAGGCCGTCCGCGCCGTGCCGGTCGTCGAGCAGCCGGATCTTGCGTACGGTCTCCTCCAGCGCGTTCGCCTCGCTCGCCCCGGCACGCCCCAGGGGACGCTCCACGGCGGCGGCGTCGAAGGTGAGCCCGAACGGGCCCAGCGAGGCGGCGGCCACCGTGGCACCACCGCCGGTCATGAATGCGCGACGCAGCACGTCGCTCTCCTCGTGGTCGTCGTACGGATCCTGTGGGCCGTACAGGTCCTGTCTGTCATACGGCTCACAGTCCTCACGCGTCTCACTGGTGACGTCCGGAGGGCTCGTGGTGTGCACGGGGGGCGCCTCCGGAGCGGTGCGCGCGCCGCGTCCGCGTACGGACGAGCGGGGCGCGAAGCCCAGGTCAGTGAGCGTACGGCCGGGGAACATGTGCAGGAACACCCGTTCGTACGCGTAGTTCGGGCAGCGGATCTCGCCCGACTCCACCCGGCCGATGTAACGCGCGTCACAGCTAACGCGTTCACCGATCTCCCGGGCGGCCCGGCGGACCGCCGCCGCGAACTCGGCGGGCGAGCGCCCGCCGCGCAGGCCGCGGAAGACGAGGTTGGGCCGGACTGGCCGGTCGGGCTGAGACGAGGTCACCGTTGACGACGCCATGGCCGGGTCCTCTCGTGCGAACCGTCGAACCATGCCGGATCATGGGCGAGTTGCCTCGATGGCGGCATGACCTCCCGGTTTCCGGCGAGCAAGAACGTACCTGCTGTGCCGGGTCCGCCACGCGGTGTTTGGCTACAAACCGGATATCTCATCCCCGATCTGCCATGAAGTGCCATCCTTTGCGGCGGACTTCCGCCGTAGCCGTTGACGCGGCCGGGCGTTGAACCCGGTGGACCGGGAGCCGCCCGACTCCCGGCCCGCTCGCCCAAGGAGGGTTTCGTGGTGGAGGCCGGGATGGAGAGATCGACCCCGACGACGACAGCGACGGTGACGGCGACCGGCTGCGACGTCGTGACCGTACCGGCGCGGCAGGGACTGGAAGCGGTCGACATCCTCCGGCGGGGCGCCGTCGACTCCGTCGGCCCCGTGCTGCACGACGACGACCGCGGCACCCTCGGCTTCGTGGTCCCGCCCGGCACGGCGGACGCGTGGGACGTCCCCGGCAGCGTCTGCACCCAGACCGACGGACGCGGGCTGAGCCTCGTACCCGAACCGCCCGTGGCGGGCGCCGACTGGCTGCTGCCGCCCGACGAGGCCGACCACACCACCGACCCGGCCGACCTGCGCCGCGCCCTGGGCGAGGCGGCCCGCCTGATCGAGGCCGCGGACAACTGCAGCTGAGGCTCGGCCGGGCGGGGCCGCGGGTAACGGCGACGTCGCGGGCAACGGCGGCTGAGGCTCCCGCCGGATCGAGGCGGCGGACGGCTGCGGGCTTGAACTCCGTCGACCGAGGCGGCGGACGCGGGCGAGGCTCCGGCCTGTGCCTGACCAGGGCCGAGGACGACTGGGGCTGAGGCTCCCGCCGCCCGGCGCGGTGCCGTACCGGGCGGCAGCTCAGGCGGCCCGGTCATCGCCCGGGGGCACTCCCGGCGCCTCGGTGGCCACTCCGACGCCTTACGGGGGCACTCCCGGCGCCTCGGCGGCCACTCCGGCGCCTTACGGGGGCACTCCCGGCGCCTCGGCGGTCATCCCGACGCCTTACGGCGGCACTCCCGGCGCCTCGGCGGCCACCCCGACGCCCTACGGCGGTCCCCCCAGCGCCCCACGGCGGCACCCCCGGCGCGGTGCCGTGCCGGGCGGCAGCTCACGCGGCCCGACCGCCACCCGGCGGCACCCCGGGCCCCCGGCGCCCCGGTGGCACCCCCCGACCCCTGCGACAATGACCCGATGGGAAAGTCCAGGAGTGCCCGGCGTGGGCAGGCGGTCGTTGCCGCGGTTGTCGAACCCGTCGACGGGGGGCTCGCCGAGCTGGTTCCCGACCGGGACCGGGCGCGTGCCTGGACGCTGCTCATCGACGGCGCCCCGCAGTCCCACGTCGACCTGGACGACCCGGCCTACCTGGACTTCGAGTACCAGCGCCGCCTCGGCCACGTCATCGACCTCGCCGCCCCGCCCGGCCGACCCGTGCACGCCGTGCACCTCGGCGGCGGCGCGTTCACGCTGGCCCGCTACGTCGCCGCGACCCGGCCCCGCTCCACCCAGCAGGTCGTCGAACGCGACGCCGCCCTCGTCCAACTGGTCCGCCGGGAGCTGCCGCTCGCCGCCAACGCCCGCGTCCGGGTGCGGTCGGCGGACGCCCGCGCGGGGCTCGCCAAGGTGCCGGACGGGTGGGCCGACCTCGTCGTCGTCGACGTGTTCAGCGGCGCCCGCACCCCGGCCCACCTCACCTCCACGGAGTTCCTCGACGAGGTGCGCCGCGCCCTGCGCCCCGACGGCGTGTACGCCGCCAACCTGGCCGACGGGCCGCCGCTCACGCACCTGCGCGGCCAGATCGCCACCGCCGCCGCCCGCTTCAACGAACTCGCCCTGATCGCCGACCCGGCGGTGCTGCGCGGCAAACGCTTCGGCAACGCCGTCCTGGTCGCCGCCGACCGGCCGCTGCCCGTCGCGGAACTCACCCGCCGCGCCGCGTCCGACCCGCACCCCGCGCGCGTGGAGCACGGCAGGGCGCTCACCGACTTCACGGGCGGCGCCCCGGCCGTCACCGACGCCGCCGCGGTCCCCTCACCGGCACCGCCGCCGTCGGTGTTCCGCTGACCCGGCCAACACCGGCCAGGACCGCTCAGTACGACCCGATCTCCACCCGCGGCGGGCCGTCGTGCCAGGTGCAGAACACCGACACCCGGTCCGCGCCCGAGGTGAACTCCACCCGGATCCACGACTCCGTCTTCCACACCTGCATCGACCAGCCCGCGCCCGGCGTCGCCGAGACGAGGGTCGCGTGGTCCTCCCGCAGGTCGAACACCGCCCGGCCGCCGTCGGTGTCGTAGCTCTTGACCTGACCGGAGGCGGTCGGTGAGGCGGCGGGCGCGGAGGAGGAGGGCCGGGGCTCGGCGGACGGGGTCGGCGTGGCCCGCGGCGCGGAGGCGGTCGGCCCGGCCGACGGACCGGACGGACCGGACGGGCTCTTCGACGGTCCCGGGCGGTGCGTGCTCGCTGACGTGGTCAGCGGCTGGGACTCCCGCACGGTCGCGTCGGCCGCCGTGACCGGCAGGGCGCGCGGCGGGTCGTACACCGTGCCCGCCAGCACCGTGTGCACGCCCCACCAGGACAGCGCGGCGGCAGCGCCGGTGGCCAGCGACCAGGCGAGTACGTGGACGAGTCCTCTGAACATCGCGGCCATACTGCCTCACCCGTCACACCGCGTGCACCCGGGGGCAGTTATCCACAGGCGGTTATCCACAGGCTCCGACCGGTGCCGCCCGGATGGCGTACGGTGCGGCGCATGGCAAGTGTGCTCGTGGTCGAGGACGACCAGTTCGTACGCTCGGCGCTGATCAGGCATCTGACCGACGCCGCGCACACCGTGCGCAGCGTGGGTACGGCGCTTGAGGCGCTGCGCGAGGTCGCCCACCTCCGTTTCGACGTGGTCATCCTGGACCTCGGACTGCCCGATCTGGACGGGTCCGAGGCGCTGAAGATGCTGCGCGGCATCACCGACGTCCCGGTGATCATCGCCACCGCCCGGGACGACGAGGCGGAGATCGTCCGGCTGCTCAACGCGGGCGCGGACGACTACCTGACCAAGCCGTTCTCCGTCGAGCACCTGTCGGCGCGGATCGCCGCCGTACTGCGCCGGGCCCGTTCCGCCAGCGCCGACGCCGCGCCGGACAGCGTGCTGCGGGTCGGCGGGCTGACGGTCGACCCGCTGCGCCGCCAGGCCGAACTGGACGGCGCCCGCCTGGACCTGACCCGCCGCGAGTTCGACCTGCTCGCCTTCCTCGCGGGCCGCCCCGGCGTGGTCGTGCCGCGCCGGGAGCTGCTCGCGGAGGTGTGGCAGCAGTCGTACGGCGACGACCAGACGATCGACGTCCATCTGTCGTGGCTGCGGCGGAAGCTGGGGGAGACGGCCGCCCGGCCGCGCTACCTGCACACCCTGCGCGGAGTCGGCGTGAAGCTGGAGCCGCCGGTCGGGGAAGCGGGGCCGACGCGATGAGGTGGGCACTGGTCAAGGTCTCGCTCGCGGTCACCGCCATGGTCGTGGTCGCCTTCGCGGTGCCGCTCGGCCTGGTCATCAAGGAGATGGCCCGCGACCGCGCCTTCGCCAACGCCGAGCGGGAGGCCGCGGCGATCGCACCCGCGCTCTCCATCACCACCGACCGGGACCAGTTGGAGCGCGTCGTCGCCTCGGCGGGCTCGGACGACGGGATGGCCGTGCACATACCGGCCACGGAGGGCACGGACGGTACGGAGGGCGCCGACGCCCTGGACTTGGGGCGGCGGCGGGCCGCCGACGAGGACATCGACGCCACCCGGCAGGTGGGCCGCGCCTCCACCGCGCGCGTGCCCGGCGGTTCGGCGCTGCTCCAGCCGGTCGCGCTCAGCTCCGGGCAGATCGCGGTCGTCGAGGTGTACGTCCCCGACACCGAGGTGAGCAACGGCGTCGGCACGGCGTGGGCGGTGCTCGCCGGGGTGGCCTGGCGCTGATCGTCGGCTCGGTCGCGGTCGCGGACCGGCTGGGCGTCCGGATGGTGCGGCCCGCGCAGCGGCTGGCGGAGGGCGCGAGCGAGCTGGGGGAGGGGAAGCTGGGGGCGCGGGTGCCGGAGGAGGGGCCGACGGAACTGCGGCGCGCGGCGGTCGCGTTCAACTCGATGGCCGACCAGGTCGTCCAGCTCCTCGCCAACGAGCGGGAGCTGGCGGCCGACCTCTCGCACCGGCTGCGCACCCCGCTCACCGTGCTCCGGCTGAACGCGGCCTCGCTCGGCGACGGACAGGCCGCGGACCAGACCCGGGCCGCGGTCGCCCAGTTGGAGCGGGAGGTCGACACCATCATCCGCACCGCCCGGGAGGCCAAACCGCAGACCGCGGCGGCCGGGCCCGGCGCCGGGTGCGACGCGGCCGAGGTGGTCCGGGAGCGGATGGCGTTCTGGTCGGCGCTCGCGGAGGACGAGGGCCGCAAGTGGCGGGTGGCCGGGGTGGAGCGCCCGGTGCGGATACCCGTGGCCCGCGCCGACCTGGCAGTCGCCCTCGACGCGCTGCTCGGCAACGTGTTCCGGCACACCCGGGAGGGCACGGCGTTCGCGGTCGACGTCCACAACGGCGACGACGCGGTGATCGTCCTGGTCTCCGACGCGGGCCCCGGCATAGCCGACCCCGAGGCGGCGATGTCCCGGGGCCGGGGCTCCGGCGCAGACGGCTCGACCGGCCTCGGCCTCGACATCGTCCGCAGGCTCGCCGAGTCCACCGGCGGTGACGTGCGCATCGGCCACTCCGTCCTCGGCGGCACGGAGGTCCGCGTCTGGATACAGCTCGACGCCAGGGAGCGCTCACCCCGCCGCCGCGGACACCGGGGCGCCGTACGACGCCGGGGGCAGCCCAAGGCGCTCGCGGCGACGCCGGGACAGCCCGGCCACGGCTGATCAACGCCCCACGGACGGCCACCGGACCGTCACCGGACCGCCTGCGCGCTGCTCCCAGACCGCCCACGGACTGCCCTGGACCGGCCCCCGGACCGCCCTCGATTAATCCGTCCCGATGGCTTCCTTAAGGCCGCCCTAAGACCCACAACCCCCGCCCGGAACAGGCGTTTTGGGTGTTTCGAGATCGCTAACGTGCTGCCACAGCCACCCCCCACCCCCGAACGACAGAGGCAGGCACGATGAGCACGCACCGGCGCGGACTGAGCGGCAGGAACAAGGCGATCGGCGGGGCCGTCGCCACGGCCGTGATCGGCGGTGGCGCCGTGCTGTTCTCCGGCACCGCCCAGGCGGCCGGTGTCGGCGCGGCGTACACCAGGACCAGCGACTGGACGACCGGCTACACCGCGCAGTACGTCGTCACCAACAACAGCGGCGCCCAGAAGGCCGACTGGACGCTGGAGTTCGACCTGCCGTCCGGCGCGAAGCTCAGCTCACTGTGGAACGGCGAGTCCAGAACCAGCGGTCAGCACATCACCGTCCGGCCCCCGAAGTGGGACACCGACGGGCTGGCCGTCGGCGAGTCCGTCACCGTCGGCTTCGTCGTCAACGGCTCCGGAGACCCCACCGGCTGCCTCATCGACGACGCCAAGTGCTCCACGGACGACACCGCCACCCCCGAACCCACCGGCCGCCCGACCAACACCCCCACCCAGACGGCCACCCCGCCCCCCACCCCCACGCCGACCCCCACCAGGACGGCGACCCAGAGCCCCACCCCGACCCCCACCCCCACCGCCACGCAGACCACCCCCGGCACCCCCACCACCGCCGCCTTCGCCCCGTACGTCGACACGTCCCTCTACCCGGCCTTCGACCTGCTCGCCAGCGCCCAGGCGACCGGCGTGAAGGACTACAACCTCGCCTTCATCACCTCCGGCGGCGGCTGCACCCCCAAGTGGGGCGGCGTCACCGACCTCGCCAGCGACGCGGTCGCCGGGCAGATCGGCGCCCTGCGCGCCAAGGGCGGCGACGTCCGGGTCTCCTTCGGCGGCGCGTCCGGCACCGAGCTGGCCACCGCCTGCTCCTCGGCCGACGCGCTGGCGACGGCGTACGGCAAGGCCGTGGACGCCTACGGCCTCACCAAGGTCGACTTCGACGTCGAGGGCGGCGCGCTGCCCGACACCGCCGCCAACACCCGCCGCGCCCAGGCCATCGCGCGGCTCCAGAAGGCGCACCCCGGCCTGGACGTCTCCTTCACCCTGCCGGTGATGCCGGAGGGCCTGACCCAGCCCGGCGTCGACCTGCTCGCCGACGCCCAGCGCAACGGCGTCAGGATCAGCGCCGTCAACATCATGGCGATGGACTACGGGGCGGCGTACAGCGGCGACATGGGCACGTACGCCGAGCAGGCCGCCACCGCCACCCAGGCGCAGATCAAGAGCGTCCTCGGGCTCAGCGACAGCGCCGCCTGGAAGACCGTCGCCGTCACCCCGATGATCGGCGTCAACGACGTCGCGTCCGAGGTGTTCAAGGTCGAGGACGCCACGCAGCTCGTGAAGTTCGCCCAGGCCAAGGGGCTCGGCTGGCTGTCGATGTGGTCCGCGACCCGCGACAAGCAGTGCCCCGGCGGCGCGAAGAACTCCGCCGACGCCACGTGCAGCTCGATCGTCCAGGACCCCTACGCCTTCACCAAGGCGTTCGCCGCCTACAAGTAAGCCCCCAGACGAGCAAGTAAGCCCCCCGCGAGAGCAGCCCACACACACGGCAAAACGGGGCGCGGCACCCCCACAGTGCCGCGCCCCGCCCCCCGTCACTCCCTCCGGTTCAGGTCCGTTCAGTCCTGAACGGCCGGGGGGAGCACACCCGTGCGCGCCGCCTGGCCGTACCAGAGGGCGCTCGACTTCGGCGTACGGGCGAGGGTCGTGTAGTCGACGTAGACCGCGCCGAAGCGCTTGCCGTAGCCGTACGCCCACTCGAAGTTGTCCATCAGGGACCACAGGTAGTAGCCGCGCACATCGGCGCCGTCCGTGATCGCCTTGCGCACGGCGGCGAGGTGGCCGTGCAGGTAGGCGACGCGCTCGGGGTCGTGGACCCGGCCGTCGGCGTCCAGCTTGTCGTCGTAGGCGGCGCCGTTCTCGGTGACGTAGATCGGCAGGCCCGGGGCCTCGCGGCTGTAGCGCATGATCAGGTCGTGCAGACCGGTCGGGTCGATGGTCCAGCCCATCTCGGTCTGCTCGCCCGGCGTCTGGTGGAACGCCACGTCGTCCGCGGCGGGCCACGGCGAGTGCTCGCTGGAGCCGTGGCCGTCGGCGCGCGGCCCGGTGGGGGCGTTCGCGGCGGACGAGACCAGCGCGGGCGTGTAGTAGTTCAGGCCCAGCGCGTCCAGCGGCTGCTTGATGGTGGCGAGGTCACCGTCCTGCACGAACGACCAGTCCGTGAGCGACGACGTCGCCTCCAGCAGCGTCGCCGGGTAGGCGCCGTGCAGCATCGGCCCGTGGAAGACGCCGTTGGCGAGGTCGTCGATCTTCTGTACGGCGGCCAGGTCGCCGGGGTCCTGGGACAGCGGGCGGACGACGGAGGAGTTCAGGGAGACGGCGACCGAGTTGCGGGCGGGCATCACCGAGCGCAGGGCGACGGTGCCGAGCCCGTGCGCGAGGTTGAGGTGGTGCGCGGCCTTCAGGGCGGACGCCGGTTCGGTGCGGCCGGGGGCGTGCACGCCGGAGCCGTAGCCGAGGAAGGCGCTGCACCAGGGCTCGTTGAGGGTGATCCACTGCTCCACGCGGTCGCCGAGCGCCTCGCCGACGATCTGCGCGTACTCCGCGAACCGGTACGCCGTGTCCCGCTCCGGCCAGCCGCCCGCGTCCTCCAGCTCCTGCGGGAGGTCCCAGTGGTAGAGGGTGACGGCGGGCTTGATGCCCTTGTCGAGCAGCTCGTCCACCAGGCGGCGGTAGAAGTCCAGACCGACCTGGACGGCGGGCCCGCGGCCGGTGGGCTGCACCCGGGACCAGGAGATGGAGAAGCGGTACGCCGTCAGGCCCAGCTCCGCCATCAGCGCCACGTCCTCGCGGTAGCGGTGGTAGTGGTCGACAGCGATGTCGCCGTGATCGCCGCCCGCCGTCTTCCCGGGCGTGTGGCTGAAGGTGTCCCAGATCGACGGGGTGCGACCGCCTTCACGCACCGCCCCTTCGATCTGGTACGCGGAGGTCGCGGCGCCCCAGAGGAAGGTGGAGGGGAAGGACACCGGCGTTTCGGGCTCAGGCATGGAAGCGCTCCCATCGCAGGTCGCGCGGACCCACGGGTAGACGAAGGAAAAGGGCAGGGAAGGTGTGGGGGGAACAGAGGGGCCGAGGCGGCGGTGACCCGGCCCCCTGGTACGCGGGCGTCAGCCCTTGACCGCGCCCTGCATGATGCCGCCGACGATCTGCTTGCCGAAGATCGCGAAGACCAGCAGCAGCGGCAGCGTGCCGAGCAGCGCGCCCGCCATGATCAGGGACTGGTCGGGCGTGTAGCCGCGGCCCCAGGCCACCGCGACCTGCACGGTCGGGTTGCCGGTCTGGGTGAGCACCAGGAACGGCCACAGGAAGTCGTTCCAGGTCTGGACGAACATCAACATGCCGAGTACGGCCATGGCGGGCCGCGCGGCCGGGAACACCACGTGCCAGACCACGCGCCAACTGCTGGCGCCGTCCACCCGGGCGGCCTCGATGATCTCGTCGGGCAGCGCCTGGATCAGGTACTGCCGCATGAAGAACACGCCGAACGCGCTCACCAGCGACGGGAAGATCACGGCCTGGAGCTGGTCGGTCCAGTCCAGCTTGGCGACCATCATGTACAGCGGGATCACGCTGAGCTGCGGCGGCACCATCATGGTGCCGATGACGATCAGCATCATCGCGTTACGGCCCTTGAACCGCAGCTTGGCGAAGGCGAACCCGGCGATCGTCGACAGCACCACGATGGTGACCGCCGAGATCCCGGCGACGATGGTGGTGTTGAGGAACGCCTCGCCCAGGTTGGCGTCGGTCCACGCCACTTCCAGCTTGTCGAACAGGTTGCCGCCGAACCACAGCGGCGGCGGGTTCTCCGCGAGGCGCTGGTTGTCACGGGAGGCGGCGATCGCGGTCCACACCAGCGGGAACAGCGAGCCGATCGTGAACAGGGCGAGGATGACGTAGGCGAGGGGCCCGGCGTGCATCGTCCCGCCCGCGCGTGCGGACTTGGGGGCGCGCGAGCGCCGGTGCGCGCCCGGCTTGGCGTCCTCGGGGCTCAGGGTCGTCGTCACGGCCGGTTCTCCTAACTACTGGCGCGCAGCCGGCGCGAGATGACGTAGTTGACGATCCCGATCACGATGAGGATCAGGAACATCGTCCAGGCGATGGCGGAGGACCGGCCCAGGTGCTGGTTGACCCAGCCCTGCTCGTACAGGTACAGGCCCAGCGTCTGGAACTGGTGCTCGGAGCCGCCGGAGGCGCCCTTGTTCGCGTCGAACAGCAGCGGTTCGCCGAACACCTGGGAGGCGCCGATCGTCGACACGACCACGGTGAACAGGATCGTCGGACGCAGCGACGGCAGGGTGACGTGCAGGAACTGCTTCCAGCGGCTGGCCCCGTCCAGGGCCGCCGACTCGTACAGGTCCTGCGGGATCGCCTGCATCGCGGCCAGGTAGATCAGCGCGTTGTAGCCGGTCCACCGCCAGATGATGATGGTCGACACCGCGATCTTCGAGGCCCAGTGGCCGTTCTGCCAGTCGATGTTGTCGATGCCGACCGCGTTCAGCACCCAGTTGATCATGCCGTAGTCGCGGCCGAACAGCAGCACGAAGACCAGCGACGCGGCGGCGATCGAGGTGGCGTACGGGGCGAGCATGACGACCCGGTAGAAGGTCGAGCCGCGCAGCTTGTAGTTGAGGATGTGCGCGATGCCCATCGCCATCAGCAACTGCGGCACCGTGGAGATGATGCCGATCCAGAGGGTGTTGCGCGCCGCGTTCCAGAAGAAGTCGTCGTCGAAGATCCTGGTGTAGTTGCGCAGGCCCACCCACTCCATGTCGGTGGGGGCGGTCAGCTCCACCTGGTGCAGGGAGGCCCAGCCCGTGTAGATCAGCGGGAACAGGCCGAAGGCGAGGAAGAGCAGGAAGAACGGCGAGACGAACGCGTACGGGCTCCATCGCATGTCGCGCTGCCAGCGCCGGGACAGCCGCTTCCGCTTCCGCTCCTCCTGCTCGGTGAGCGGGTTGGCGGGCGGGCGCGGGGCCGCGCCCCCCTTGACGGGGGACGCGGCGGCCGTGTCGTGCCGGGTGGTCATGCCGGTCACTGGTCCAGGTTGTTGTCGATGGTCTTCACGGCGTTGTCCCAGGCGGCCTTGGCCGACTTGCCCTGGGTGACGAGGATGACGCCGTTGTCGGTCAGGCCCTGCTGGATGATCTGGTCCTTCGGGCCGATCACCTGCACGGGCGCGGCCTTGGCGGCCTCGGCGAAGATCTCACCGATCGGGGCGTCCCCGGTCATGTCGTTCTTGCCGTCCACGACCTGCTGCATGGTGTACGCGGCCGGGGTGCTCGGGAAGCTGCCCTGCTTGCCGAAGAGCTTGGCCTGCTGCTCGGGAGCGGTCAGCCAGGCGGCCAGCTTGGCGGCCTCCTCGGTGTTCTTGCCGGACTTCGGCACGGAGAGGAAGGAACCGCCCCAGTTACCGGACTTGGGCGACTGGGCGACGTCCCACTTGCCCGCGGCCTCCGGCTTCGACTTGCCCTTGATGTAGCCGAGCATCCACGGCGGGCAGGACATCGCCGCGAACTTGGTGTTGGCGATGGTGGTGTCCCAGGCGGGCTGGAACTGCGTCTGGTTGCCGACCAGTCCGTCCTCGGCCGCGGCGGCGGTGAGGTCGAACGCCTTCTTCACGGCCGGGTTGGTCTTGTAGATGACCTCGCCGGAGGAGTCGTAGAACTTCTCCGTCTCCGAGCTGAGGATCGCGTTGATCAGACCGCCGGGGGAGTCCATGAAGGTGGTGCCGCTCGGGGCGTTCTTCTGGTAGTCGCGGCCGACGTCGACGAACTTCTCCCAGTCACCCGCCCACAGCTTGCCGACCTCCTCGCGGTCGGTCGGTAGACCGGCCTCCTTGAACAGGTCGGTGCGGTAGCAGATGGCCATCGGGCCGATGTCGGTGCCCAGGCCGACGGTCTGCCCCTCCTTGGTGGTGGCCTGCTGCCACTTCCAGTCGAGGTAGTCGCTCTCCTTGCCGTACTTCGACAGGTCGAGCAGCTTGTCGGACTGCGTCTGGACGACCTCGGCGATGTTGCCGACCTCGACGCCCTGGATGTCCATCAGACCGCTGTTGGTCGTCAGGTGGTTGACCAGCGCGGGGTAGTAGTTCTCGTTGCGCTCGACGACGTTCTCTTCGATCTTGATGTCCGGGTGGAGCTTCATGTACTCGTCGTAGAGCCCGGCCTCCTTGAAGCCGAACGTACCGAAGAGCCCCAGCGTGATCGTGGTCTTGCCACCGCCGCCGCCGTCAGACGAGTTGTTCTCGCTGTCGTCGCCGTCGTCGGCACAACCGGCCAGCAGCCCAGCCCCCAGCGACGCGATGGCCGCGAGAACCACCGCCTTACGGCGGATTCGGGTAGGTGCTCGCATTGCAGTCCTCCTGTTGCCCTGACGTGCCGACCCCCCGGCCAAAATACGTGCATGGGCCCGTTGTTCTTCTCGCTGCGGCTCGGGCGGGGAACGTGCGGGTTGTGTAAGTGCCAGGTACCGTGGGAGCGCTCCCATCGGTGATGTGTTGAAGGTTCGTAGCTTCGGGACGGGGTGTCAAGGGAGTGGACGCGGAGAGACGCGTTCAGTTATCGGCCTGTTAACTGGAACGGCGGAGTCGGTCTTCTGGCGCCCGCCCGGTACGGCGGCGTCCCCGCACTGTTACATTCCAGGCCAGGCGTGGTGTCGACGGGAGGGCGGAGCCAGTGGCAAGCCACGGAACACGGGGCCGCAGCGGCGGTCGGCCAACTCTGGAAGAGGTGGCGGCCCGAGCGGGCGTCGGCCGTGGCACGGTCTCCCGCGTCATCAACGGCTCCCCTCGTGTGAGCGACGCCACTCGCGCGGCCGTCGAGGCGGCGGTCGCCGAGCTGGGTTACGTCCCGAACACGGCCGCCCGCGCGCTTGCCGCCAACCGTACCGACGCGATCGCCCTCGTCGTCCCGGAACCGGAGACCCGGTTCTTCGCGGAGCCGTACTTCTCGGACATGCTCAAGGGCGTCGGCGCCGAGCTGGGCGAGACCGAGATGCAGCTCCTGCTCATCTTCGCGGGCAGCGACCGGGAGCGGCAGCGCCTCGCCCAGTACCTCGCCGCGCACCGCGTGGACGGCGTCCTGCTGGTCTCGGTGCACGCCGACGACCCGCTGCCCGACCTGCTCTCCCAACTGGAGATCCCGGCGGTGATAAGCGGCCCCCGCTCCGCCGCGGAGACGCTGCCGTCGGTCGACTCCGACAACTACGGCGGCGCCCGCCAGGCCGTGGAGCACCTGCTGTCCCGGGGCCGCCGCCGCATCGCCCACATCACCGGCCGCCTCGACGTCTACGGCGCCCAGCGGCGCGTCGACGGCTACCGGGACGCGCTGCGGGACGCCGGTCTGGAGGCGGACGAACTGCTCATCGCGTCCGGTGACTTCACCGAGGAGGGCGGCCAGCACGCGATGGCCGAGCTGCTCGGCCGCCGCCCCGACCTCGACGCCGTCTTCGCCGCCTCCGACGTGACGGCGGCGGGCGCCCGCCAGGTGCTGCGCGAGTCCGGCCGCCGGGTGCCGGACGACGTGGCCCTCGTCGGCTACGACGACTCGGCGATCGCCCGCCACATGCACCCGCCGCTGACGAGTGTGCGCCAGCCCATAGAGGAGATGGGCCGCGCGATGATCGACCTGCTCCTCGGCGAGATAGCGGACCGCCGCCCGGCGGTGTCGAGGGGCCTGGAGCCGCGCCAGATGGTGCTGGCGACGGAGCTGGTGGAGCGGACGTCGTCGTAGTCGGCGTGGTCGTGCCGGGGGAGGGGGCCGCGCCCCGCCGGGCGGGCACGCGGCTCCCACCGGGCGTGCACGCGGCTCCCACCGGGCGTGCACGCGAATCAGCCGGTGACCCTCTTCCCAAGGTCACCGGCTGATTACTCAGGGTGAGTGACGGGACTCGAACCCGCGGCATCCTGGACCACAACCAGGTGCTCTACCAGCTGAGCTACACCCACCATGACCGGCGGTTCTACCGTGGTCTCCCCGACCGGCCGAGAAAAAGTGTACAGGGTCCGAAGGGGTGCTCGCGCCCGCCTTTTCCCGAGGCCCCCGCACGGGCCCCGGGGCGGCTACCGGGCGGGCAGGACGTGCTTGGCGGCGATCGCCTTCGCGGTCTCCGAGTCCGGGCCGGGCTGCGGTACGAAGACGGCCTCGCGGTAGTAGCGCAGCTCCGCGATGGACTCGCGGATGTCGGCGAGGGCGCGGTGGTTGCCGTTCTTCTCGGGGCTGTTGAAGTACGCCCGCGGGTACCAGCGCCGGGCCAGCTCCTTGATGCTGGAGACGTCGACGATCCGGTAGTGCAGGTAGTCCTCCAGGGTGGGCATGTCGCGCAGCAGGAAGCCGCGGTCGGTGCCGACGGAGTTGCCGCACAGGGGGGCCTTGCCGGGCTCCTTGACGTGCTCGCGCACATAGGCGAGAACCTGCTCCTCGGCGTCCGCGAGCGTCGTGCCGCCGGGCAGTTCGGCGAGCAGGCCGGACGCGGTGTGCATCTGACGCACCACCTCCGGCATCGTCTCCAGCGCCGCGTCCGGCGGACGGATGACGATGTCGACGCCGTCGCCGAGCACGTTCAGCTCGGAGTCGGTGACGAGGGCGGCCACCTCGATGAGCGCGTCGTCGGACAGCGAGAGGCCGGTCATCTCGCAGTCGATCCACACCATGCGATCGTTCATGTGTCTAACCCTACGGCCCCCACGTTCGAACCCGACCCGCCCCGACGGTGGGCTTCGAGGCGGTGGGAACGGGCCAGACGGCGGACGGGCGCACCGGGTGGCGTCCGCGGCGGCCTTCTCGGGCCGTACCCGGCGACGTGCGTGGTGGTTTTCCCGGGTCGCACCCGGTGATGTCCGTGGCGGCTTTCCCCGGGCCGTACCCGGGGAAAGCCGCCACGGTACGGCTCACGCGCCGCCGCGTTGCCCCGGCATCCCGGCCAGGGAGGCCGCCGGGCGGCGGCTCTGGTGGGGTACCGACGGGTCGGGGTGGAGGCTGCCCGGGGGCGGTCCGACCGGGGTGGGCGGTGGCACGTTCGGGGCGGCGCTCGGCGGGCCGTCGCCGTCCGGTACGCGGTCGCCGTGCGGACGCCGGGCCCGGTAGGCGGCGCGGTACGCGGCCGGGGACGAGCCGAGCTGGCGGCGGAAGTGCCCGCGCAGCGCCACCGGCGAACGGAAGCCGCAGCGGCCCGCGACCTCGTCCACCGAGTAGTCGGACGTCTCCAGGAGGCGCTGCGCCTGGAGGACCCGCTGGGTGATCAGCCACTGGAGCGGGGCCGAACCCGTCAGCGAGCGGAACCGGCGGTCGAAGGTGCGGCGCGACATGTACGCGCGCGCCGCGAGCGTCTCCACGTCGAACTGCTCGTGGAGGTGTTCGAGCGCCCAGGCGACGACCTCGGCGAGCGGGTCGGCGCCGATCTCCTCTGGTAAAGAGCGGTCCAGGTAGCGCTCCTGCCCGCCGGTCCGGCGCGGCGGGACCACCAGGCGCCGGGCGAGCGCGCCCGCCGCCTCGTTGCCGTGGTCCGTGCGCACGATGTGGAGGCAGAGGTCGATCCCGGCCGCCGTACCGGCGGAGGTGAGGACGTCCCCGTCGTCGACGAAAAGTTCCCTGGGATCGACGTGCACCGACGGGTAGCGCTTGGCCAGCGTCGGCGCGTACATCCAGTGGGTGGTGGCCGGGCGGCCGTCCAGCAGGCCCGCCGCGGCGAGGACGAAGGCGCCGGTGCACAGCCCGACGATGCGGGCGCCCTCCTCGTGGGCCCGGCGCAGCGCGTCGAGTGCCTCCACCGGTGGCGGTGAGGTGATCGACCGCCAGGCGGGCACGACGACGGTGCCCGCCCGGGAGATCGCCTCCAGGCCGTGCGGCGCGGTGAGTTCGAGGCCCCCCGTGGTCCGCAGCGGGCCTTCCTCGCCCGCGCACACCAGCAGGCGGTAGCGCGGCACACCGGCGTCCTGGCGGTCGATTCCGAACACCGACAGCGGTATGGAACTCTCGAAGATGGGGCCGCCGCTGAACAGCAGCACCGCGACGATCTCCTTGCGGCGTCGCCCGGACAGTTTCCGGGTCGCGGCCTCCGGCGCGGCAGTGGAGTCGTGGCTCATGCTGCTAAGCCCCCCTCGGTGGTCGCGGCGCCCTGATCCTTTCGGGTCTGTCGCTCCAACACGTTTCCCCTCGGTCCTGCACGAGTCCCCCGCCGTACGACAGTCAAGATCGAATCTACTGCGTTCCGCCGTGCCCGGGTGGCCAGTTCGCACCCCGGCTCATTGTCGACTTGGCAACTTGGCGTGAAGCATTCGATCACGAAGGGTTGCACTCCCGAGCCGTGCAGGGAAGTGCGCCTTGTCGCGGTGGCCAATCAGCATAGGGTCCGCGAACCCCGCAGGACCCTTTCCATGCAGGTCGAACGGGGGTTGGGGGGTGGCTGGACGGCGCGATGCACAGGTTCCGGAAGTTGGCTGAAAAGCTACGGGCGCGTGCGCGAAAACCGGTCAGCCGACCGGTGTCTTTCCGCCCGCGTGACGACCGCCCCGGCGTGCGCCCGTTCCGCCCCGGTTCGCCCCCGTCCCGGCCCGGTCGGCGCCCGCGCCGCTCCGGTGGTGCCGCCCGCGGGGCCCCGGCGGGGGCGCCTCGGCGGGCTGCCGGGCCGCGCACCGCTCGGACCGGCGCAGCAGCAGTCGGCACACGGCGGTGACGGCGGCGAGCCCCAGCGCCGTCCCGGCGGCACCGGCCAGGGAGGTGCCGTAGACCAGCAGGACCACCGGGACGAGGACGCAGGCGAAGGCCGCCCAGCCGATGACTCCGGAGGTGGAGTCGGGCGTGGCGTGGGGCGCGGGGCGGGGTGCGGGCATCGCGGGGCTCCCTCGGGCGGCGGGTCACCGGGATCAACGGCTGTTCGAGGAGTCGGTCACTGTCCGCACCCGCGACGGGGCCCGGGGTGACGGACCGGTCCGGGCGCCGCCCGCCGTCCAGCGCCGTAATTGAATCCTGTGCAAACCGCCTGTACGGGGCAGCAACCATTGCGTTACGGGCGCCCCCTCGTGCATCCTCCGGTGAACCCGTCGCGGACGGAGTGCGGGATCTGGGCTAAGGAGGCGTGCCGCCGTACCCTTGGGGGTATGGGGTTGGGAAGATGATTCCCGGACACAGCTCCGCCGCACACTGTCGTCCCACCCATCACAAAGGATCACGACGCCGAGACAGCCATGGCCGGTCACGAATTCTTCGAACCAGCGGACCGCAGGCGACCGCTCGCCGAACCGACGGCGGCCGATCCCCTGGCGGCGGACGAACCACGCCAGTCCTGCGACCCCGCCTTCAAGCACGGGGTGGTCGTCGGCTTCGACGGCTCGACCTCCAGTGAGCGTGCCCTCGCCTACGCGATCGGCATGGCCCAGCGCTCCGGCTCCGGCCTGATCATCGTGCACGTGGCCAACCGGCTGCCCACCACGGTGTGGGCGGGCTGTGAGCCGCCGGTCTTCGTGGACGTGCCCGACCACCGCACCGAGGTGCTCGGTCTGGAGCTGGCCTGCGCGGACTACCTCGCGGAGGTGCCGTGGATCCTGGTCGAGCGCGGCGGTGACATCTGTCACGAACTCGAAGAGGTGGGGCGGGAGTACGAGGCCGACGCGATCGTCGTCGGCTCCACGCACGGCATCGTGGGCCGGATCTTCGGCTCGGTGGCCGGACGGCTCGCCAAGCGGGCGCAGCGGCCGGTCGTCGTGATCCCGTAACCCTCCCTCAACACCCTCAACTCCCTTTGCGCGCAAGGTTCGGCGGACTCGCCGAGCGTGAACCTACTTGTGCGTACATGTGTTTGTGTGCTTGTGAAGGGCATATATCGCTCACGCACCACCGCACAGGCATGAAGGGAGCCCGCCGTGGACGACGGAGTCCCTGCGGGAAGCGCCACCACCGTCGTCGGCCGACGCGCCCGCGGCGTCACCCCGCTGGCCTTCCGCGACGCGCGGCTGGCCGGGGAGTGACGGCCACGGGTTAGCTGCGCAGGCTGGGGCGGGATTTCAGCTCCGGCCCAGTGAAGGGCCCCCCGCGCTTTGGTGGCAGCGCGTGGGGGCCCGTTCTGTTGGCTGGCCGGTGCGGGTGGGGGGGTGGTTGGTCGCGCAGTTCCCCGCGCCCCTAAAAGATGCGCAGTTCCCCGCGCCCCTAAAAGATGCGCAGTTCCCCGCGCCCCTAAAGGACGCGCAGTTCCCCGCGCCCCAAAAAAGACGGGCGCTACTCCACCGTTACCGACTTGGCGAGGTTCCTCGGCTTGTCGATGTCCCTGCCCAGGGTCAGGGCCGTGTGGTAGGCGAGGAGTTGGAGGGGGATGCCCAGGAGGATGGGGTCGAGTTCGTCCTCGTTCTTGGGGACGACCAGGGTCTGGTCGGCCTTCTCCTGGGGCTGGTGGGCCACCGCGAGGATCTTTCCGCTGCGGGCCTTGATCTCCTCCATCGCGGCGCGGTTCTTCTCCAGCAGGTCGTCGTCGGGGACGATCGCGACCGTCGGCAGGGCGGGCTCGATCAGGGCCAGCGGGCCGTGCTTCAGCTCGGAGGCCGGGTACGCCTCGGCGTGGATGTAGGAGACCTCCTTGAGCTTCAGGGAGGCCTCGCGGGCGACCGGGTAGCCGCGGACGCGGCCGATGAAGAGCATCGAGCGGGCCTCGGCGTAACTCTGGGCCAGCTTCTCGATCTCCCCCTCCTGCTCCATGATCTCCGCGATCTGGGCGGGCAGCTTGCGCAGCCCCTCGATGATCCGCTTGCCGTCGCGCACCGAGAGGTCACGGGTGCGGCCGAGGTGCAGGGCGAGGAGGGCGAAGGCGACCGTGGTGTTGGTGAAGCACTTCGTCGAGACCACGCAGACCTCGGGGCCCGCGTGCACGTAGATGCCGCCGTCCGCCTCACGGGCGATCGCGGAGCCGACCACGTTCACGATGCCGAGCACCCGCGCGCCCTTGCGCTTCAACTCCTGAACGGCCGCGAGGACGTCGTACGTCTCACCGGACTGCGATACGGCGATGTAGAGCGTGTCGGGGTCGACGACCGCGTTGCGGTAGCGGAACTCGGAGGCGGGCTCGGCGTCGGCGGGGATGCGGGCCAGCTCCTCGATCATCTGGGCGCCGATCATGCCCGCGTGGTACGAGGTGCCGCAGCCGAGGATCTTGACGCGGCGGATGCGGCGGGCCTCGCGGGCGTCCAGGTTGAGGCCGCCGAGGTGCACGGTGGAGAAGCGGTCGTCGATCCGGCCGCGCAGGACGCGGTCCACGGCCTCGGCCTGCTCGTGGATCTCCTTGTGCATGTAGGTGTCGTGGCCGCCCATGTCGTAGGACGCGGCCTCCCACTCGACGGTCGTGGGCTCCGCCGTCGTACGGGTGCCCTCCGTCGTGTAGGTGCGGAAGTCGTCGGCCTTGAGGGTGGCCATCTCGCCGTCGTCGAGGGTCACTATCTGCCGGGTGTGGGCGACCAGCGCGGCGATGTCGGAGGCGACGAACATCTCCTTCTCGCCGATGCCGAGGACGACCGGGGAGCCGTTGCGGGCGACCACGATGCGGTCGGGGAAGTCGGCGTGCATCACCGCGATGCCGTACGTGCCCTCGATGACGCGCAGCGTCTCGCGGACCTTGTCCTCCAGCTTCTCCGCCTGGGAGCGCGCGATGAGGTGGACGAGGACCTCGGTGTCGGTCTCGGAGAGGAACTCCACCCCGTCCGCCTCCAGCTTGCGCCGCAGGTCGGAGGCGTTGTCGATGATGCCGTTGTGGACGACGGCGACCTTGCCCTCGGCGTCCAGGTGCGGGTGGGCGTTCACGTCGGAGGGGGCGCCGTGGGTGGCCCAGCGGGTGTGGGCGATGCCGGTGGTGCCCTTGAAGCGCGCCGGGACCCTGGCCTCCAGGTCGCGCACCCGCCCCTTGGCCTTGACCATCTTCAGTCCGCTGGCCTTGGGGGAGGTGACGACGATGCCCGCCGAGTCGTACCCCCGGTACTCCAGCCGCTGGAGGCCCTCCAGGAGCAGCGGCGCGACGTCACGCTTGCCGATGTATCCGACGATTCCGCACATAGATGGGTGTTCCTAGCCGTAGACGATGCGCCGTAGTTGCCTGAGGGTCAGCTCCGGCGGTGCCACGGCGCGGTATTTGAGGTCCGCCTCGATCCGTTCGAAGATCGTCGCGTTGACCAGGCCCTGGGCCTGTAGCTCGCGGTGGCGGCGACGGACGTAGTCCTCGGTCGTCTCGTCGAAGTAGGCGAGCACGTCCTGGACCACCCGCAGCGCCTCGCCCCGGCTGAGGGGCGTGGACCGCGTCAGGTGATCTACGAGTTCATCGTGCACCCGGTAGATCCTGGAGTACGCGCGACGGTTACGCAAGAAACCTGCCCGATTCCGGGCAGGGTGCACAGGAAACCGATATGCGTTTCCTGTCTGCGCCCCCTACATCCGCTTCAGGATCGCCCGCTTGGCCAGCGTGAACTCCTCCTCCGTCAGCACGCCCGTGCGGTGCAGCTCGCCCAGCTCCCGCAGCCGTCGCAGCAGGGCGTCGTGGTCGTCCTCGGCGGCGGGTGCCGGGACGGCGGGTATCTCCCGGGGCTCCGGCCGCCGTGCCTCGGGGGCGGGGGCGGGGGCGGGGGCCGCGGGGTGGGGGAGCCGGGCCTGGACGGCGGCGGCGACCAGTGCCATCAGGGGGTCCTTCTTGAAGCCCCACAGGTCGATGGCGTTCGGGTCGTACTTCGGCGGGGCGGTGGTGGGGGAGTCGCGGACGGTGAAGCGGAGGTAGCCGTTCTCCAGGCCGACCGCGGGGTGCCACTCCACCGCCGTGATGTCGGCGACGGCCAGGGTGCGCGGGCCGCGGGCGGACTTGGCGTCCTCGGTCTTCCAGTTCCACTCCAGCCGCACCTGCTCGCCGTCGAAGCTCGCCGTGCCGTCCCCGGCGGACGCGGTCAGCGGCACGGCGGGGCCCGGCAGCAGGTACGCGGTGACCGGGTCGGCCGGGACCTGGTCGAGGAGCAGGGCGTTGCGGACCTCGTCCACGACGTACTCGGCGACGCCGTAGCGGTCGGACTCGACGGTGAGCTGGTACGGGTCGTGGGGCTCGGTGAGGCGGCCCCCGGTGGCGTGCAGCAGCGGGTCGGCGCCGTCCCGCAGTCGCAGCCGCAGTCGCCCCGACTTCCGGCCCTGCTCGAAGGAGATGCCCGCCAACGCGCCGAGCGGGACGACGAGTTCGCCCAGCGCCCTGCGGAACAGGCTGACGCTCTTGTCGCGTCCCGGGGTCAGGCGCAGGGCGTCGCCGTCGAAGGTCCAGGAGCCGTCCTTCTGGAAGATTTCCGCCATGAGGGGGATTGTTCCACCGGTTCGGCGGCAGACTGGTCCAGACCTTTAGGACGTCCAGGAAGGGGTCGTTTGTGAGATCGCTCAGACCGCACCACAGAACGCTTCGCCTTCTCGTCTCCCTGCTGCTCGTCACCGCCGCCGCGGCCACGGCCACCGCCGCCGCCGCCGCCGCGCCCGCGCGGGACGCCCAGGCCGCCGTCTCCCCGCTCGACCAGGTGGTCCCGGCGCCCGTCGCCACGACGGCGGGCGGATCGCCGTACCGCCTCACCGAGCGCACCCGCATCCGGGTCGCGGACTCGGCCGAGGCGCGCCGGATCGGGGGCTACCTCGCGGACGTGCTCCGGCCGTCCACCGGCTATCCGCTGCCCGTCACCACGGGCGGCGGCACGGACGGCATCCGGCTGCGGCTCGCCAAGGGCCCCTACGGCGCCGAGGGGTACCGCCTCGACAGTGGCCGCACCGGCGTCACCGTCACCGCGGCCAAGCCCGCCGGGCTCTTCCACGGCGTCCAGACCCTGCGGCAGTTGCTGCCCGCCGCCGTGGAGCGGGACACCGTACAGCCCGGGCCGTGGCTGGTGCCGGGCGGCACCGTCGAGGACTCCCCGCGCTACGGCTGGCGCGGCGCCATGCTCGACGTCTCCCGGCACTTCTTCACCGTCGACCAGGTCAAGCGGTACGTCGACCAGCTCGCCCTC
Source organism: Streptomyces flavalbus (assembly GCF_042674625.1). Taxonomy (NCBI): domain Bacteria; kingdom Bacillati; phylum Actinomycetota; class Actinomycetes; order Kitasatosporales; family Streptomycetaceae; genus Streptomyces; species Streptomyces flavalbus. The sequence continues at coordinate 2,989,400 of NZ_JBHTEB010000001.1, read as the reverse complement.
TACAAGATCAACAAGCTGCACCTGCACCTCAGCGACGACCAGGGCTGGCGCATCGCCGTCGACTCCTGGCCGCGCCTGGCCACCTACGGCGGCTCCACCGAGGTCGGCGGCGGCCCCGGCGGCCACTACACCAAGGACGACTACCGGGAGATCGTGCGGTACGCCGCCGACCGCTACCTGGAGGTCGTCCCCGAGATAGACATGCCGGGCCACACCAACGCCGCCCTCGCCTCCTACGCCGAGCTGAACTGCGACGGCGTCGCACCCCCGCTCTACACCGGCACCGCCGTCGGCTTCAGCTCGCTCTGCGTCGGCAAGGAGGTCACCTACGACTTCGTCGACGACGTCATCCGCGAACTGGCCGCCCTCACCCCCGGCCGCTACCTCCACATCGGCGGCGACGAGGCGCACTCCACCAGCCACGAGGACTACGTCACCTTCATGGCACGGGTGCAGCCGATCGTCGCGGCGTACGGCAAGACGGTCGTCGGCTGGCACCAGCTCACCGGTGCCACCCCCGCGCCGGGCGCGCTCGCCCAGTACTGGGGCCTGGACGGTACCGGCGCCGCGGAGAAGGAGCGGGTCGCGGCGGCGGCCCGCAGCGGCACCGGGCTCGTCCTCTCCCCGGCCGACCGGATCTACCTCGACATGAAGTACGACGCCCAGACCCCGCTGGGACTCTCCTGGGCGGGCTACGTCGACGTGCGCCGGTCCTACGACTGGGACCCCGGCGCCTATCTGCCGGGCGTGCCCGCGTCGGCGGTCCGGGGCGTCGAGGCGCCGCTGTGGTCGGAGACCCTCGAAACCTCCGCCCACATCGAGTACATGGCCTTCCCCCGGCTGCCGGGCGTGGCCGAACTGGGCTGGTCCCCGGCGTCCACCCACGACTGGGACGACTACCGCACCCGCCTCGCGGCACAGGGGCCGCGGTGGGAGGCGCTGGGCGTGGGGTACTACCGGGCGCCCGAGGTGCCCTGGCCCGACAGGTAGGGAGCGCTGACGGGTGCCCCGGCGGCAGGCGCGGGGCACCCTGTCCGGGGCGGCGATCCGGCGCGGCGTCAGGCGGTGGCGGGACCTCCGGCACGCTGCACACCGAGGAGTTTGTCCGGGTTGAGCTGGATGTGCACGTGGTGGACCAGGCCCTGGGTCACGCCCAGGGACATCGTGCCCAGCGTCCGGCCACCCAGGGTGATGAGCAGCCCGGGCTCGGCGTTGACGACGGCCGGTTCCAGCGTGGTGTCGGCCGACGTCGGCTTCGCCAGCACGCCGAGCAGCCACCGTGCGACATGGTCCGGGCCGGACAGGGGGCGGCGGGCGGCGGTGACCTTGCCGCCGCCGTCGGACCACGCGACGACGTCCGGGGCGAGCAGCTCCATCACCCGGTTCAGGTCCCCGCCGGCGCAGGCCGCCCGGAACCGCTCGGTCACCTCGTGGTGCCGCTCGGGACCGGCGTCGTACCGGGGGCGCCGGGCGTCCACGTGGCGGCGGGCGCGGTGGGCGATCTGCCGTACGGTCGGCTCCGGCCGGTCCAGCACCTGGGCGATCTCGGCGTGGGAGAACGCGAACGCCTCCCGCAGCACGAACACGGCCCGCTCCACCGGCGCGAGCGTCTCCAGGACCACCAGCAGCGCGGTGGACACGGTGTCCGCCAGCTCGGCGTCCTCGGCGACGTCCGGGGAGGTCAGCAGCGGCTCCGGCAGCCAGGGTCCGACATAGCGCTCGCGGACGGCGCGGGCCGACGTGAGCCGGTTCAGGGCGAGGTTGGTGACGGCGCGCACCAGGTACGCGCGGGGGTTGCGGACCTCCTCCCGGTCCACGCCCCGCCAGGCCAGCCAGGCGTCCTGGAGGACGTCCTCGGTGTCGGCGACGCTGCCGAGCATCCGGTACGCGGTACCGAACAGCAGCCGCCGGTGCTCCACGAACGGGTCCTCCCCCGCGTCCGGCGCGCGCTCGGTGCCGGTCATCGGTTCACGCTCCCCACCGGGGGAGGCGGGCGCCCCCGTCACGGCGCGATCACGGGCAGGGGCGCCACGGTGGTGCGGGTGGCCCGCCCTCCCCGGGAGAGCGTGGCGCTGACGTTCACGCGCCTGCCCAGCCGGTACAGCGTCAGCGGGCTGCCGCTGACCGTCTCCTTGTAACGGACGGCCCAGGCACCCCGCAGGTACCAGCGGCGCGGGCTGTCGTCCGGGTAGGTGAACTGGACGACCGCGTCCCGCCGTCCGATGCTGACCGGCTGGTGGAAGTAGCCGAAGCGGAACGGCCGCGGCTCCCTCCCGCGCAGTCGGCGCGCGATCTCGTCAGCCGCGTGCTGGGCGGTCGGCAGGCCGCTCTGGCACGTGCCGTGGACGGCTCCCCACGCCTGGCGGACCGCCGCGGCGTCACCGATCGCGTACACCTCGGGGTGCGAGAGCGAGCGCAGGTGGGCGTCCACGACGACCAGACCGCGGGCGTCGGTGGCGATACCCGAGGCGGCGGCGAGTTCCGGCACGCGCACGCCGGTCGTCCACAGCGTCAGGTCGGACGGCAGCCGCTCACCGTCGGCCAGCTCGACCGCACCGGCCAGGACGCGGGTGACGGTCGCTCCCGCGCGGACCGTCACACCGAGGCGGTCCAGGTCCCGGTCCAGGTGGGCGCGGGCCGCCTCGCCCATCATGGCCCCGGGCACGCCCCGGCTGACCAGGGTCACCCGCAGGCCGGGGTGGGTCTCGGCGAGCTCTGCCGCCGCCTCGATCCCGGTCAGGCCACCGCCGCACACCGTCACCGCACCCCCGGTGCGGGCCAGCGCGGGCAACCGGTCGGCGAAGTTCCGGACGGCGTCCGGGTCTTCGAGGGTGACGGCGTGCTCGGCGGCCCCGGGCACCCCGCGGGTGTCGGCGCGGCTGCCCAGCGCGTACACGAGCGTGTCGTACGACAACGCCACCGGCCCCGCGGGGGGTACGGCCTCGACGCTCACCCGACGTGCCTCCGGGTCGATCGCCGTCGCCCGGCCCTGGAGGAACTCGACACCGGTGCCAGCCAGCAGTTCGGGGATGCGGTGGCGGGTCAGCTCCTGGCCCGCCACCGTCTGGTGCAGCCGCAGCCGCTCCGTGAACCGCTCCGAGGGATTGACCAGCGTGATCCGCACCCCCGTCCGGCGGGTGCGCCGGGCAAGACGGACGGCGGCCATCATGCCCGTGTAACCGGCACCCAGAACGACGATCCGGTGCTTCGCGTTCATCTCGCTCACTCCCAGCATTCGCCCTGCTCTCACGACTGAGGACGCCCATGGGACAGCCGACGCCCCGCACCCGTGACAGCCGACCCGAGTGATACACGCCACACGGCGCGAACCCGTCGGTCAGAACCCGGCGATCGGGTTCTCCAGGGTGCCGACGAGCTGGAGGGCGCCCGAGGGGTCCGCGAGGTCCACCATCTGCTGGTTGTCGCGGAGCTGGAGGCGGTTCAGGCAGGACAGGGCGAACTCCGGGGCGAACATGTCGTACTGGGCGAACTTGTCGGCGAGTTCGGGCACCGACGCCTGGTACTCCCGGGTGACCTCCGCGACCGTACGCCAGAAGTCGTCCTCGGTGAGGACGCCCTCGGTGGCGAGGACGGCGGCGAGGAAGCGGAAGAAGCAGTCGAAGACGTCCGTGAAGACCGACAGCAGCTTCATGTCGTCCGGGACCTCGGCGCGGACGCGCTGGACCTCGGGCGGCAGCACCGCGTCCGGGTCCATGACGACGATCTCCTCGGCGATGTCCTTGTAGATCGCGCGTTCGACCACGCCGTCCTTCAGGGCGAGGATGACGTTCTCGCCGTGCGGCATGTAGGCGAGGTCGTAGGCGTAGAAGCTGTGGAGGAGGGGGGTGTAGTAGGCGCGGAGGTAGCGGCGCAGCCACTCCACCGGGGTCAGGCCGGAGCGTTCGATCAGGGCGCCCGCGAAGGACGCGCCCTCGTGGTCGACGTGGAGGAGCGAGGCCATGGTGGCGAGGGTCTCGCCGTCCCGGAGGGACGCCACCGGGCTCTCCCGCCACAGCGCCGCCAGCATCTTGCGGTACGGCGAGTAGCGGTCGGTCGCCTTCTCGTACTCCAGGTGCCGGTAGCCGACCGCCGCCCGCTCACGGATGATCGTCAGGCCGGTGGCCTTGAGCACCGGGTCGTTGTTGATGAGCTGGGCCAGCCAGTCGTTGATGGCCGGGGTCGCCTCCATGTACGCGGCCGACAGTCCGCGCATGAAGCCCATGTTGATGACGGACAGGGCCGTCTTGACGTAGTGCTTCTCGGGGCTGGTGGTGTTGAAGAAGGTGCGGATCGACTGCTGGGCCAGGTACTCGTCGTCGCCCTCGCCGAGGCAGACCAGGTGCTGGCGGGCGACCTCGGCGGCGAAGGTGACGGTGAGCTTGTTCCACCACTGCCAGGGGTGGACGGGGATCAGGAGGTAGTCGGCGGGGTCGAGGCCCTTGTCGCGCAGGGTGGCGTGGAAGCGGTCGACCGTCGCCCCGCCCAGCTCCTGGCGGTAGAAGGACTCGTACTCGATGCCGAGCCCGGCGGTGAACGCGGCGCGGGAGCGGTGGGCGGCCAGCCAGACCAGGCGGACCGGGCTCGCGGTCTCGGGGGCGTACGACAGGTACTCGTGGATGCCGAAGCCGAGCCGTCCGTTGTTGGCGACGAAGCAGGGGTGGCCCTCGGTCATGCCGGTCTCGATGGCCTGGAAACCGGCGCCCGCCAGCTCGGCGGCCGTGACCCGCGGCTTGGCGAGCTTGTAGCAGGTGCCGGAGAGGGTGGAGGAGATCTCCTCCAGGTACACCGGGAGGATCGCGTCGCTCAGGCCCAGGGAGTCCTTCAGCTCGATGAAGAAGTCCAGGGCGGAGAGGGGGAGTTCGGTGTTCCCCTCGCCGTGGCGGGTGATCGAGTCGGCGTCCACCTGCCAGTGGTCGAGGGCGTGGCGGGTGGCGGTGAAGCGGTAGTGGGTCAGGCCGTCGTCGGCGCGGACGACGTAGTGGTCCTGATGGCGTTCCGGTGTGATCAGGCGCTCGTGGGCGAACTCCGCGAGCGCCTTGCGGACCAGCAGGCGGTTGGCCCGCTCCCAGTGCTCGGGTGAGAGGTGGCTGACGGCGTCGGCGAGGTGGGTCATGCGTGCGCCACCGCCTTCTCGAACTGCTCGCGCGTGCAGAAGCTGAGCAGCGCCCGCTTCTCCGGCTTCTCGATCTCCCGCTCGGGCACGAACCCGACGGCCTCGTTCAGCGCGTGGACGGCCTTGTTGGCGACGTCCGGCTCCACGACGACCCGCTCGGTCGCCGGGTCCGCGAAGAGGAAGGCCATGACGGCGGTGATGACGGACCTGGTGAAGCCGTGCACCGGTGTGTCGGTCGGCGGGGTGAGGAAGTGCATCCCGACGTCCCCGGGGAGCGGCTCGTACAGGCCGACCAGCTCGCGGTGGGCGGGGTCGTACTTCTCCATGAGGAAGACGGGCTCGCCGTCGCGCAGGCCGAGGTAGGCGTGGTGGTGCTCGTCGGCGGCTATCTCCATGTAGGCGCGCTCGACGTCCTCCAGCTTGGCGTCCTGCATCATCCAGAACGCCGCCTTCGGGTGGGTGACCCAGGCGTGCAGGAGTTCGGCGTCCTTCAGCGGGTCGAGGGGGCGGAACGTGAAGGTCATACGGAGAACTCCTGGAACGCGATCGACTTCTCGACCGGGTAGTACTCGCTGCCGAGCAGCTCGCGGATGATGCAGCTGTTGCGGTAGGGGCCCATGCCCAGGTCGGGGGAGGTGACGCTGTGGGTGTGGACCCCGGCGTTCTGGAGGAAGACGCCTCTGCCGGTGACGTCGATGGCGTAGTCGCGGGTGACGTCGAAGCGGCCGTGGGCGTCGAAGCGCAGGCGGTCGTGGATCGGGGCGAGGAAGGCGGGCGGGGCGTAGTGGTAGCCCGTGGCCAGGACCAGGCCCTCGGTCTCGATCTCGAAGTCCTTGCCCTGCTCGTCCTGGTGGAAGCCGAGCGTGTACGTGCCGTTCTCGTGGCGGGCGGTGGTGAGGCTGGAGTTGGTGAGCAGACGGGTGGGGAGCGGGCGGTCGCCGCTCTCGACGTTCTTCTGGTAGAGCAGGTCGAAGATCGCGTCGATGAGCTCGGAGTTGATGCCCTTGAAGAGGCCCTTCTGCTGCTTCTCCAGGCGGTAGCGGGTGTCCTCGGGCAGCGCGCGGAAGTAGTCGATGTAGTCCGGGGACGTCATCTCCAGCGTCAGCTTGGTGTACTCGAGGGGGAAGAAGCGCGGGGAGCGGGTCACCCAGTTGAGCTGGTAGCCGTGGGTGTCGATCTCCGTCAGCAGTTCGTGGTAGATCTCGGCGGCGCTCTGACCGCTGCCGACGATCGTGATCGACTCGCTCTTCTGGAGTTCCGCCTTGCGGTGCATGTACTCGGCGGTGTGCAGGACGCCGTCGCCGCCCAGGTCCCGGCAGGGCTCGGGGAGGTAGGGGACCGTGCCGGTGCCGAGGACCAGGTGGCGGGCGCGGTAGGTGTCACCGGCGGCGCTCGTGACGACGTACAGGTCGTCCTCGTACGTCACCTCCGTGACCGTCGTGTCGAAGCGGATGCTGCTCAGCTTGGCGGCGGCCCAGCGGCAGTAGTCGTCGTACTCGACGCGCAGGGGGTAGAAGTTCTCGCGGATGTAGAAGGGGTAGAGCCTGCCCTTCTCCTTCAGGTAGTTGAGGAAGGAGTAGGGGGACGTCGGGTCGGCGAGGGTGACCAGGTCCGACATGAACGGCGTCTGGAGGTGGGCGCCGTCGAGGAACATCCCGGCGTGCCACTCGAAGTCGGGCTTCGACTCCAGGAAGACGCCGTGCAGCGCGTCGATCGGCTCGGTGAGGCAGGCGAGGCCGAGGTTGAAGGGGCCGAGTCCGATGCCCACGAAGTCGTAGGCGCGGTCCGTGGGGTCAGCAAGCGCGGTCAAGGGACTCTCCCAGGTACTGCTCGGCGTGGTCGGCGATCAGGTCGAGGACGGCGGCGATGTCGGACGCCTTCGTCTCGGGGTTCAGCAGGGTGAACTTCAGGTAGTGGCGGCCGTGGACCTTGGTGCCCGCGACGATGGCGGCACCGGAGGCGAACAGGGCCTTGCGGGCGTGCAGGTTGGCCCGGTCGATCTCGGCGGGGTCGGTGACGGCGGCCGGGACGTAGCGGAAGACCAGGGTGGACAGGGTGGGCTCGACGACGACGTCGTAGCGCGGGTCGGCGGCGAGCAGGCCGTAGCCCTCGGCGGCCAGGTCGCAGACCTCGTCGAAGAGCTGGCCGATGCCGTCGGCGCCCATGACGCGCAGGGTCATCCACAGTTTGAGGGCGTCGAAGCGGCGGGTGGTCTGGAGGGACTTGTCGACCTGGTTGGGGATGCGTTCCCGCACCATCCGGCGCGGGTTGAGGTACTCGGCGTGGTAGGTGGCGTGGCGCAGGGTGGCCGCGTCCCGGACCAGGACGGCGGAGGAACTCACCGGCTGGAAGAAGGACTTGTGGTAGTCGACGGTGACCGAGTCGGCGCGCTCGATGCCGTCCAGCAGGGAGCGGCGGGTGCGGGAGGTGAGCAGTCCGCAGCCGTAGGCGGCGTCGACGTGCATCCACGCCCCGAACTGGGCGCACAGCTCGGCGATCTCGGGCAGCGGGTCGATGGACCCGAAGTCGGTGGTGCCCGCGGTGGCGACGACGGCCATGGGGACGAGGCCGTCCCGCGCGCAGCGCTCCAGCTCGTGGGCGAGGGCGACGGTCTGCATCCGCTGGTCGTGGTCGACGGGGATGACGACGACGGCGTCGGGGCCGAGGCCGAGCAGTTTCGCGGACTTCTTCACGCTGAAGTGGCTGGCCTCGGAGGCGAAGACGCGCAGTGTGCCGAGGTCGCCGGTCTTGGCCTCCTCGCGGGCGAGCAGCAGCGCCTGGAGGTTGGACTGGGTGCCGCCGGAGGTGAAGACGCCGTCGGCGGCGGGGCCGAGGCCGATGCGGGCGGCGGTCCAGTCGATCAGTTTGCGCTCGATGAGGGTGCCGCCGGCCGACTGGTCCCAGGTGTCCAGGGAGGAGTTGACGGCGGAGAGGACCGCCTCGCCGAGCACGGCTGGGATGACGACCGGGCAGTTGAGGTGGGCGAGGTAGCGGGGGTGGTGGAAGTAGACCGCGTCCCGGAGGTAGACGTCCTCCAGTTCGTCGAGCGCGGCGGTGGTGTCGTGCAGCGGGCGGTCGAGGTCGATCTGCTCGATGCGGGGGGTGAGGTCGTCGACCGTGACGCCGGTGAACGGCTGGTCGGTGGTGGCGAGTTTGGCCGCCACCCGCTCCACTCCCTCGGTCACGGAGCGGCGGTAGTGCTCCGCGGTCGTGTCATTGAGCAGGTGCGAACGCATGTGGGGGCCTTCCGGGTGGGGACAGTCCGGGTCTCGATCTCAACTTAGGTAAGGCTAACCTAATTAACGCACGGGAAACGCAGCCTCATGCGTGACCGCTGTCACTCTGAACAGCGGCCGTCACAGGCAGAGTTGAAGGGCTGTGGGCTACTCGCCCTGCTCGCGGAGCTGCTCCTCCGTCAGCCCCTGCCGCCAGTAGCCCACGAAGGCGACCCGGCGGCGGTCGACGCCGCGCTCGCCCACGAAGTGGCGGCGCAGCTCCTTCATCCGGCCGGACTCGCCCGCGATCCAGACGTACGGGTGCTCGGCGGCCGGAAGCCGGGCGGCGCGGAGGGCGTCGAGGGCCGTGGGGGAGGTGTCGTCGCCGGTGACGAGCCAGGTGACGTCCGCGTCCGCGGCCACCGTCAGCTCCTGTACGTCATCGGCGTACTGCGCCTCCAGCCAGGCGACGGCACGGGTGCCGGGCGGCAGCGACTCCAGGATCGCGGAGGCGGCGGGTACGGCGGTCTCGTCGGCCCACAGGACGACCAGGTCGGTGTCCTCGGGTGGGCGGAACCGGATCGCCCGGTTGTCGGCGACCGCCGGGCCGATCAGCCGCACCCGGTCGCCCGCGCCCGCCCGCGCCGCCCAGCGGGACGCCGGTCCCGCGGGGACGGCGGCGTCCGGCTCGATGCCGTGCAGCACGAAGTCGATGTCTATCTCGCTGGTGACCCCGTCGGCGTCCCGGCGCAGCTCACGCAGGGTGTACGAGCGCATCACCGCCCGGACGTCCGCCGGGAGGGCCATCCACGCCCGCCACCACTCGTCGCCCTCCTCGACCGGCACCACCGGCTCGTCCTGGCCCGGGTGCGGCAGGAACAGCGACAGCGACTGGTCGAGGCCGTCGGAGTGGAAGTCCCGCAGCTCGGGTCCGGCGAAGGTGATCCGGACCAGGGACGGGCCGAGCCGCCTCGTCCGTACGACCTGGAGGGAGAAGAAACGGAACGGGGCGGCTACGGCCGTGGACATGCGATGACTCCTGATGTGACGTCAGGGGGCTTTGTGCGCGGGGGTGTGGTGCGGGGGCGGGGGCGGGGTGCGGGTCAGCTGACCTTCTTGGCGTTCTCCAGCGCCTCGGCCAGGGCCTCCACCAGCGGGGCGCACTTGTCGTACGACAGGATCGGCTCCGCGGAGCGGGCGATGACCTGACCGGCCTTGACCGCGGGCAGCTTCTTCCAGGTGCCCTCGGTGATGTCGGCGGGCTGGATGGCGGAGGAGCGGTCGTCCATCATGATGATGTCGGCGTCGTACTTGTCGACGTTCTCCCAGCTCAGCGACTCGAACCAGCCGCCGCCCTCGGCCTTGGCGTCCTCCGGCGGCTCGACGAAGTTCACGCCGAGGGCCTTGAAGTACTCCAGGTCGACGGAGAGGTTGGTGCCGGAGACGTAGAAGATGTCCTGGCTCGCGGAGCCCGCCAGCACCTTGATGTCCGGCTTGGCCTTGGCGGCGGCGCGCAGCCGGGCCGAGGCGTCCTCGAAGCGCTTCTTCGCCTCGGTGATCTTCGACGAGGAGACGTCCGCGCCCAGCGACTCGGCCAGCTCCATCATGCGCTGGAGCGGCTCGGTGAGCTGGCGGTCGTAGACGGAGACGCCGACGCTCTCGGCGCCGACGGCGAGGATCTTGTCCTTGGACTCGTCCGGGACGTACCAGAGGGTGCCCTGGTCGTCGAACATCGTGGAGACCAGCAGGTCGGGGGTGAGGGAGACGTACTTCTCGATGTTGAACTGGCCCCACTCGTTGCCGAGGACCTCGACCTTGCTGATGTCCATGTCACCGGCCTGGACGTCGGCCTTGCCGTCGGCGGTCCTGGTCGGGCCGAAGACGCCCTTGACCTGGATGCCGTAGTCGAACAGCGCGGCGCCGACGCCGACGAAGGCGACGATGTTCGCGGGGGTCTTGTCGGCCTTCGCCGTCTCGCCGCGGTCGTCCTTGAAGGTCCAGGGGCCGGAGTCCTGGGCGGAGGCCGTCGCGTCCGCGCCACCGCTGTTCTTGTCGTCGTCGCCGCAGGCCGTGAGGACGGCGCCGAGACCGAGGGCGCCGCCTGCGGCGAGGATGCCGCGGCGGGTGAGGTGGGTGGCACGGGCGTGGGACATGAGCGACTGCTTTCGAACGGGGCGGAGCGCCCGCCGGACAATTCGAAGGTAGGTTAGCCTAACCTCAGATCTTGTCCAGGGTCTGGGGGTCCTGACGGGGCGTGGTGTGGATCACTGCCGCCCCGCCGGGCGCTCCGGCCGCGCTCCGGCCGCGCTCAGCCCGCGAGCCCCAACTCCCGGGCGATCAGCATCCGCTGGACCTCGCTGGTGCCCTCGCCGATCTCCAGGATCTTGGAGTCGCGCCACATCCGGGCCACCGGGTACTCGTTCATGAAGCCGTAGCCGCCGTGGATCTGGGTGGCGTCGCGGGCGTTGTCCACGGCGATGGTGGAGGAGTGCAGCTTGGCGAGGGCCGCCTCCTTCTTGAACGGCTCACCGGCGACCAGCCGGGACGCCGCGTCCCGCCAGGCGAGCCGGGCGGTGTGGGCGCGCATCTCCATGTCGGCCAGCTTGAACTGGATCGCCTGGTTGGCGCCGATTGGACGGCCGAAGGCGTGACGTTCCTTCGCATAGCGGACCGACTCGTCCACGCACCCCTGCGCCAGGCCCGTCGCCAGCGCGGCGATCGCGATCCGGCCCTCGTCGAGAATGCGCAGGAACTGCGCGTACCCGCGGCCCTCCTCACCGAGGAGGTTGGCGGCCGGGACCCGGACGTCGGTGAAGGACAGCTCACGCGTGTCGGAGGCGTTCCAGCCGACCTTGGAGTACGCGGGCGCCACCGTGAAGCCGGGCGTGCCCGACGGGACGATGATGGCGGAGATCCGCGGCTTGCCCTCCGGGGTGCGGCCGGTGACCGCGGTGACCGTCACCAGGCCGGTGATGTCCGTACCGGAGTTGGTGATGAAGCACTTGGTGCCGTTGATCACCCATTCGTCGGTCTCCGGGTCGAGGCGGGCCGTCGTGCGCGTCGCGCCCGCGTCCGAGCCGCCGTCCGGCTCGGTCAGGCCGAACGCGCCGAGGATCTCACCGGAGCAGAGGCGCGGCAGCCACCGCTCCTTCTGCTCCCGGGTGCCGAACAGGTGGATCGGCATGGCGCCCAGCGAGACGCCCGCCTCCAGGGTGATGGCGACCGAGGAGTCCACCCGGGCCAGCTCCTCCAGGGCGATGCCCAGGGCGAGGTAGTCGCCGCCCATCCCGCCGTACTCCTCGGGGAAGGGGAGCCCGAACAGGCCCATGCGGCCCATCTCCCGGACGATCTCGTACGGGAACTCGTGCCGCTCGTAGTAGTCGCCGATCTTGGGGGCGACCACGTCGTGCGCGAACTCCTCGACCGTGCGGCGGAGTTCTTCCAGCTCGGGGGGAAGACGGTGGTCCATGGCTCTGATCACGACTCCTGGTGGGAGAGGGCTCGTACGGTGCGGGACGGGCTGGGTCGGCCCAGTTGCCCGGCCATCCACACGCTGGTGGCGGTGAGACGGCCGAGGTCTACGCCGGTGTCGACGCCGAGGCCCCGCAGCATCCACACCAGGTCCTCGGTGGCGAGGTTGCCGGTGGCGGACCTGGCGTAGGGGCAGCCGCCGAGGCCGCCCGCGGAGGCGTCGACGGTGGTCACGCCGTGCCGCAGGGCGGTCAGGGTGTTGGCCAGGGCCTGGCCGTAGGTGTCGTGGAAGTGCACGCCGAGGGCGGACACCGGCACGCCCGCCTCGGTCAGCGCCGTGAGCAGCGCGGAGACATGGCCCGCCGTGCCGACGCCGATGGTGTCGCCGAGGCTCAGCTCGTCGCACCCCATGTCCAGCAGCACCCGGCAGACGTGCACCACCTGGGGGATGGGGACCTCGCCCTCCCAGGGGTCGCCGAAGCACATCGACAGATAGCCGCGGACGTGCACGCCCGCCGCCTTCCCGCGGGTGACGACCGGCTCGAACATGGCCAGCGCCTCGTCCATCGAGCGGTTGAGGTTGGCGCGGGCGAAGGACTCGCTGGCGCTGGCGAACACGGCGACGCGGTCGGCGCCGAGGGCGAGCGCCCGGTCAAGCCCGCGCTCGTTCGGCACCAGCACGGGCAGCGCCACCGGCAGGTCGGCCACCCGCGGGTAGAGCTGCTCGGCGTCGGCGAGCTGGGGAACCCACTTGGGGTGGACGAAGCTGGTCGCCTCGATCGTCGTCAGCCCGGCGTCGGCCAGTCTGCGGACGAACTCCGCCTTGACCTCCGTGGGGACGGTCGCCTTCTCGTTCTGCAGGCCGTCGCGGGGACCGACCTCATGGATGCGGACCCGGGTGGGGAGACCGCCGTCCGGGACCACCATGGGCAGCGGGGAACCGGTCATGTCCCGGCCTCCTCCTCGTACGGGGCGACCACCGCGAGCACCTGGTCCATGGCGACCGTGGCGCCCGGCCGGACGTCCAGCTCGGTGACCTTGCCCGCGTGCGGCGCGGAGATGACGTGCTCCATCTTCATCGCCTCCACCACCAGCAGGCTCTGCCCGGCCGCCACCTCGTCGCCCACGGCGACCTTGACGACCGTGACCGTGCCGGGCATGGGCGCGGTGAGGGAGTCCGCGCCCGCGTGCGCCGACCGGGTGAGGCTCGCGGCGACCGGGTCGTGGTCGCGGACGTGCCAGGCGTCGCCCGCGCGGCCCAGCCAGACGCCGTCCGGCGCGGGCGCGAGGTCGAAGGTGTGCCGGACGCCGTCGAGGGTGACGGACACCTGGTCGCCGGTGACGGTGTGCGTCCCGCGCGGGACGTACTCCACGGGCTCGCGCACCCGCAGCGGGAAGCGGGCCGGGCGGGGCGTGCCGCCGAGCCGCCAGCCGTCCGGGACGGAGAACGGGTCGGTCCAGCCGCCCGTGGCCTTCGGCCGCAGTGCCTCAAGGCGTACGGCCGCCGCCGCCTCGTACACCTCCTCGGGCACGTCGGTGTCGACCAGCCCGTCCACCTCGCGCTCCACGAGCCCGGTGTCCAGGTCGCCCGCGGCGACCGCCGGGTGCGCCAGCAGCCGCCGCAGGAACCCGGCGTTGGTGGGCACGCCGAGGGTGACCGTCGCGGCGAGGGCGGCGCGGAGCCTGCGCAGCGCGGTCGCGCGGTCGGGGCCGTACGCGATCACCTTGGAGAGCATCGGGTCGTACAGGCTGCCGACCTCGGTGCCCTCGCTGAGCCCGGAGTCGGTGCGCACGCCGTCGCCCCGCGGCTCGCGCAGCCGCAGCACCGTGCCGCCGGAGGGCAGGAACCCGCGCGCGGGGTCCTCGGCGCAGATCCGCGCCTCCACGGCGTGCCCGGTCAGCCGCACGTCGTCCTGCGCGAACCCGAGCGGCTCACCCGCCGCCACCCGCAACTGCCACTCCACCAGGTCCACCCCGGTGACCAGCTCCGTGACCGGGTGCTCCACCTGGAGGCGGGTGTTCATCTCCATGAAGTAGTACGACGTCGGGTCGCCGCCGGGGACGATGAACTCCACCGTGCCCGCGCCCCGGTACCCGCACGACCGCGCCGCCTGCACGGCGGCCTCGCCCATCGCCGCGCGCGTGTCCTCGTCGAGGAGCACGCTGGGCGCCTCCTCGATGACCTTCTGGTGGCGGCGCTGGAGGGAGCACTCGCGCTCGCCCAGGTGCACGACGTTGCCGTGGCCGTCGGCCAGCACCTGGATCTCGATGTGCCGGGGCCGGTCGACCCACCGCTCCACCAGCAGCGTGTCGTCCCCGAAGGACGTACGGGCCTCGCGGCGGGCGGCGGCGATCTCCTCCTCCAGGAGGGTGAGGTCGCGCACCAGCCGCATCCCCTTGCCGCCGCCGCCCGCGCTGGGCTTCAGCAGCACGGGCGCGCCCAGCTCCCGGGCGGCCTCGACGAGGTCGGGGTCCCGCCCGCCGGGCACCACCGGCACGCCCGCGGCCCGCACGGTCTCCTTGGCCCGGATCTTGTCGCCCATCAGGGCGATGGCGTCGGCGGGCGGCCCGATGAACACCAGACCGGCCTCGGCGCAGGCGCGCGCGAAGGCCGCGTTCTCCGCGAGGAAGCCGTAGCCGGGGTGGACGGCCTGGGCGCCGGTGCGGGCGGCGGCCTCCAGCAGCCGCTCCACGGACAGATAGCTCTCGGCCGCAGGCGCGGGCCCGATCCGTACCGCGGTGTCGGCCTCCCTGACGTGCCGGGCGTCGGCGTCGGCGTCGGAGAAGACGGCGACCGAGCGCACCCCGAGGGCGCGCAGGGTGCGGATGACGCGGACGGCGATCTCGCCGCGGTTGGCGACCAGGACGGTGTCGAACATGGGCATCTCGTAGCTCCCCCTCACATCCGGAAGACGCCGAACTGGGGGTCACCCAGGGGCGCGTTGCCGCAGGCCGTCAGTGCCAGGCCCAGGACCTGCCGGGTCTCCAGCGGGTCGATGACGCCGTCGTCCCAGAGCCGGGCCGTGGCGTAGTAGGCGTTGCCCTGGCGCTCGTACTGCTCCCGGATGGGCGCCTTGAAGGCGCCCTCGTCCTCCGGCGTCCACTCCTCGCCGCGCGCCTCGATCTGGTCGCGCTTGACGGTGGCGAGGACGGAGGCGGCCTGCTCGCCGCCCATGACGGAGATCTTGGCGTTGGGCCACATCCACAGGAAGCGCGGCGAATAGGCGCGCCCGCACATGGAGTAGTTACCGGCGCCGTACGACCCGCCGACGACGACGGTCAGCTTCGGCACGCGCGTGCACGCGACGGCGGTGACCATCTTCGCGCCGTGCTTGGCGATGCCACCGGCCTCGTAGTCCTTGCCGACCATGAAGCCGGAGATGTTCTGGAGGAAGACCAGCGGGATGCCGCGCTGGTCGCACAGCTCGATGAAGTGGGCGCCCTTCTGGGCGGACTCGGAGAACAGGATGCCGTTGTTGGCGACGATGCCGACGGGGTGGCCGTGGATACGGGCGAAGCCGGTGACGAGGGTCTGCCCGAACTCGGACTTGAACTCCGCGAACCGGGAGCCGTCGACGACCCGGGCGATGATCTCGCGGACGTCGTAGGGGGTGCGGGGGTCGACGGGCACCGCGCCGTACAGCCCGAAGGGGTCGACCTTGGGCTCGACGACGGCCTCCGTACGCCAGGGCAGCGCCCCGCGCGCGGGGAGGGTGGCGACGATGTTCCGCACGATCCGCAGCGCGTGCGCGTCGTCCTCCGCGAGGTGGTCGGTGACGCCGGACACGCGCGCGTGCACGTCCCCGCCGCCCAGCTCCTCGGCGGTGACGACCTCCCCGGTGGCGGCCTTCACGAGCGGCGGCCCGCCGAGGAAGATCGTCCCCTGCTCGCGCACGATGACGGCCTCGTCGCTCATGGCGGGCACGTAGGCGCCTCCCGCCGTGCAGGAGCCGAGCACGGCGGCGATCTGCGGAATCCCGGCCCCGGACATCCGGGCCTGGTTGTAGAAGATCCGCCCGAAGTGCTCCCGATCGGGGAAGACTTCGTCCTGCATGGGCAGGAAGGCCCCGCCGGAGTCCACGAGGTAGAGACACGGCAGCCGGTTCTCCAGGGCGACTTCCTGTGCCCGGAGGTGCTTCTTCACGGTCATCGGGTAGTACGTCCCACCCTTGACGGTGGCGTCGTTGGCGACGATGACGCACTCCCGCCCGCTGACCCGCCCGATCCCGGCGATGACCCCGGCGGCCGGGGCCTGTCCGTCGTACATCCCGTCGGCGGCGAGGGGCGCCAGCTCCAGGAAGGGTGAGCCGGGGTCGAGCAGGGTGTCCACCCGCTCCCTCGGCAGCAGCTTGCCGCGCGCGGTGTGCCGGGCGCGGGCCTTCTCACCGCCGCCGAGCCGGGCGGCGGCGAGCTTGCCGCGCAGCTCCTCGACGAGGGCGCGGTGCGCGTCCTCGTTGGCCCGCCAGGCCGCCGACGCGGGGTCGGCCGCGGTCGTCAGCTCGGGTGCCTCGTGCATCCTTGCGATCCCCTCACCCGTACGGCCGACCGGTGGGACGGCCGTGTTAATGAGCGTTAACGTATGTCCCTCATGTTAACGACCGCTAACCACCCTGTCTACAATTGCCTCCATGAGCATCAGGACCGACGCCCCCACGCGGCGCGAGCAGATCCTCAAGGAGGCCGCCCGGCTCTTCGCCGAGCGCGGCTTCCACGGCGTCGGGGTGGACGAGATAGGCGCCGCCGTGGGCATCTCCGGTCCCGGCCTCTACCGGCACTTCCCGGGCAAGGACGCGATGCTCGCCGAGCTGCTGGTCGGCATCAGCGGACAGCTCCTCACCGGCGCGAAGCGCCGCCTGGCGGACGCGGACGGCGGCGCGGCCTCCGTCGCCCTCGACTCCCTCATCGAGGGCCACATCGACTTCGCCCTGGACGACCGTCCCCTCATCACCCTGCACGACCGCGAGCTGGACCGCCTCCGCGACAGCGACCGCAAACTGGTCCGCCAGCTCCAGCGCCAGTACGTGGAGCTGTGGGTCTCGGTGGTCCGCGAGGTCTACCCCACCCTCACCGAGCCCACGGCCCGCTCCGCCGTCCACTCGGTCTTCGGCCTCCTGAACTCCACCCCCCACCTGGGCCGCCGCGGCTCCCTCCCGGGTCGCGCCGCGACAGCGGAACTCCTGCACCGGATGGCCCGGGGGGCGTTCGGGGCGGCGGCGGGGGAGGGCTGAGCCCTTTCTCAGGGGGCCCAGCCGTTAGCGAGGCGCCCCGGACCTGCCGCCCCCCAACCCCAGGAGCAGTACCGCCGCCACCGTCACGTGCATCAGGGCGAGGGCGGCGCGTGTGCCGGGGTTCATGCCGTCGCCCAGGAAGGGGAGGGAGGACACCGCGAGGACCGCGCAGGACGCGCCGGTCCAGATGCGGTGGGCGTGGTGGGGGACGGTGCGTTCGAGGGCGGCGAGGAGGGCCCAGGCGGCGAGGGAGGCGAGGAGGGCGACCAAGGCCACGGGGGCGGCGGTGATGGTGAGGGTCTCGTCGCCGTTGGTGATCCGCAGCCGGTGGCCCAGTAACGGGTCCGCCGTCAGCCAGATCAGGGCGGGAGTGAGGACGGCGAGGGTCGTGGCGCCCAGGCGCCTTCGCCGGACGGCCGTCACTCGGGGGCTCCCGTGAGGGCTCCGTGGAGGAAGACCTCCGCCAACTCCTTGGGGGTCAGGGTCGGTTCGTCGTCCTGGCGGGGCTGGGTGAAGAGGAGGCCGAAGAAGAGGGACGCGATCTCCTCCGGGGAGCGGCGCAGGCGGGACCTGTCGGGTTCCAGGAGCTCCGCCAGGGCCGAGCGGATGCGGGCGCGGGAGTCGTCGCGGCCCGCGCCGCGGACCCGGCCGGGGTGTTTGCCGCCGCCGTGGCCCAGGGAGCCCATGATCGCGCCCATCCGGGCCATGTGCGCCTCCAGCGCCTCCGCCGCCTCCGCGAGGCGGTCGGGGAGGGGCTGGGAGACGTCGATCGCGTCGAGTTCGCGGATCGCGTGGTCGGGGGAGAGCGCCTCGGCCACGCACGCCTGGATCAGCTCGTCCTTGTCGGCGAAGACCCGGAAGATCGTGCCCTCGCCGATGCCCGCCGCGCGGGCGATCTTCGCGGTCGTCACCGCGGCGCCGTACTCGGCGATCAGCGGGATCGCCGTCTGGATGATCATCTCCCGGCGCTGCTCCGGCGACATGGCCGGGGCGCGGCGGCGCGTGGGCGGGGTGGGGTCGGTGGGGTGGGTGTCGTTCTTCGGTGGTGTCATGGGGAACAGGGTACGGAGTGAGTCCTCACTCCGTCAATGAGTGAGGACTCACTCCGGTCGGATGGTGGGTGCGTGAGGCGCGTCCCAGCGTGCGGAACGGGCGGGACGGGCGCGGGGCGCTGCCCCACAATGGGGACATGCCGATATCCGGGACACCCAGCCGCGCCGAACTCATCGACCACCTCGTCAGGACCCGTATCGCGGGCGAGGTGGCGACGCCGCGTGAGAACAACCTCTCCCACTACCGTCAGTTGTCCAACGGCGTCCGCAACTTCTGGCTCGGCCTTGAGCTGGGGGACCGCTGGAGCGACGAGCAGGACGTGCTCGCGGTGATGGCGGAGCGGGTGGGGGTGAACGACGACCACGAGTACCGGTACGGACAGGACACCATCGACCCGGAGTTGACCGTCGCCGCGCTGGAGCGGATGGCCGGGCGGTTGCGGAAGGCCGTGGAGGGGCGGCAGCGGGTGCTGTTCGCCACCGGGCATCCGGGCGGTCTGCTCGACGTGCACCGGGCCACCGCCGCCGCGGTGCGTGACGCCGGGTGCGAGGTCGTCGTCATTCCCGACGGGCTGCAGACCGACGAGGGGTACGTCATGCAGTTCGCGGACGTCGCGGTCCTTGAGCACGGGGCGACCCTGTGGCACACGCACTCCGGCGAGCCGATGAAGGCCATCCTCACCGCACTGGAACGCGAGGGCCGTCCGCTGCCCGACCTGGTCGTCGCCGACCACGGCTGGGCCGGTTACGCCGCCCAGCACGGCGTCGACTCCGTCGGCTACGCCGACTGCAACGACCCCGCCCTCTTCCTCGCGGAGTCCGAGGGCACGCTCCAGGTCGCCGTACCCCTGGACGACCACGTCGTCAGCCCCCGGTACTACGACCCCATGACCGCCTACCTGTTGGCGGAGGCGGGGCTCGCCTAGCCACCCCGCCCAGCCGTGGGCGCCGCGCGGACGGCCCAGCAGAGGTTGCCGCCCCCGGCGCCCCGAGGTGAGCCTGGGCAGGGCGTCACCCGGTGTCCGTGTGCGCGGGTGGACCGCGTCGGCCGTGGGGCGCGGAAGGGAGCGCGCGCGATGAGGGTCATGCTCAGGGCCACCCTGAACACCGAGGCCGCGAACGAGGGCATCAAGAACGGCACCCTGCCGCAGGCCCTGGAGGCGATGATGGAGCGGCTCAAGCCCGAGGCCGCCTACTTCACGCCGAACCACGGGTCGCGGTGCTGCATCGTCGTCTTCGACATGCAGGACAGCTCCCAGATGCCCAGCATCTCCGAGCCGCTGTTCCAGCAGTTCGGCGCCGAGGTGGAGATGCAGCCCGTCATGAACGCCGACGACCTGCGCAAGGGGCTCGGCGCGCTCAGGTAGTCGGGTTCAGTTCCGGTCCCTCGGTACCCGTACCACGCCCTCCTGGATCACCGTGATCGCCAGTCGGCCGTCCCGGGTGTAGATGCGGGCCTGGCCCAGGCCCCGGCCGCCGTGGGCCGACGGGGACTCCTGGTCGTAGAGCAGCCACTCGTCGGCGCGGAACGGGCGGTGGAACCACATCGCGTGGTCCAGGGACGCCCCGACCACGTCACCGACCGCCCAGCCGCCCCGGCCGTGCGCCAGCAGCACCGAGTCCAGCAGGGTCATGTCGGAGACGTAGGTGGCCAGGACGACGTGCAGCAGCGGGGTGTCGACGGCGCCGTCGAGCTTGCCGTTGGTGCGGAACCAGACCTGGGAGTGCGGGTCGCGCGGGGCGCCGAACTCGCCGTAGGGGGGCTCGGCGACGTGGCGGAGGTCCACCGCGGCCCGGGTCTCGAGGAAGCGCTCGACGACCCTGGCGTCCAGGTGGGTGTAGCCGCGCAGCCGGTCCTCCGAGGTGGGGAGGGTCGCCGGGTCGGGGGCGGGCGGCATCGGGTACTGGTGGTCCAGGCCCTCCTCCGCCGTCTGGAAGGACGCCGAGAGGTGGAAGACGGGCTGGCCGTGCTGGACGGCGACCACGCGGCGGGTGGTGAAGGAGCGGCCGTCGCGGATGCGGTCCACCGTGTAGATGATGGGCGCCCCCGGGTCCCCGGGGCGCAGGAAGTACGCGTGCAGGGAGTGCGCCGGGCGGTCGGCGGGGACCGTACGGCCCGCCGCCACCAGGGCCTGGGCCGCCACCTGGCCGCCGAAGACGCGCGGGACCACGGCCGACCGGGAGGCGCCGCGGAATATGTCCCGCTCGATCTGCTCCAGGTCGAGCAGATCGAGCAGGGACTGGAGTGCCTGACTCATGGGCTCAGTTGTATCTGTATCGGGCACTCTTTTCGTGGGCCTACAGGCCCATGTTCTTCGCGATGATCATCTTCATGACCTCGCTGGTGCCGCCGTAGATGCGGTTGACGCGGTTGTCGGCGTACAGGCGGGCGATCGGGTACTCGTTCATGTAGCCGTAGCCGCCGTGCAGTTGGAGGCAGCGGTCGATGACGCGGTGCGCGACCTCGGTGCAGAACAGCTTGGCGCTCGCCGCCTCGGCCGCCGTCAGCTCACCGGCGTCCAGCGCCTCCAGGGCGCGGTCCGCGACCGCCTCCGCGGCGTCCACCTCGGCCTGGCAGGCGGCCAGCTCGAACTTGGTGTTCTGGAACGCGGCGACCGGCTTGCCGAAGACGGTGCGCTCCTGCACGTACTGCTGGGCGAACCGCACGGCGGCCTTGGCCTGCGCGTACGCGCCGAAGGCGATGCCCCAGCGCTCGGAGGGCAGGTTGGCGCCGAGGTAGTAGAAGCCCTTGTTCTCCTCGCCGAGGAGGTCCTCGACGGGCACCTTGACGTCGACGAACGCCAGCTCGGCGGTGTCGGACGTCTTCAGGCCCAGCTTGTCCAGCTTGCGGCCGACCGAGTAGCCCTCGGACTTGGTGTCCACCGCGAACAGGGAGATGCCGAAGCGGCGGTCCTCCGCCGTCGGCGCGGCGGTGCGGGCGCAGACGATGACCTTGTCGGCGTGCACGCCGCCGGTGATGAAGGTCTTGGCGCCGTTGAGGACGTAGTGCGTGCCGTCCTCGCTGAGCCTGGCGGTGGACTTCATGCCCGCGAGGTCGGAGCCGGTGCCCGGCTCGGTCATCGCGATCGCCCACATCTCCTCGCCGGAGACGAACTTCGGCAGGTAGCGCTTCTTCTGCTCGTCCGTGGCCAGCATCTTGATGTAGGGGAGGGCGAGCAGCACGTGCACGCCCGAGCCGCCGAAGCTGACGCCCGCGCGGGCCGTCTCCTCGTACTGGATCGCCTCGAACTTGTGCGTCTCCAGGCCCGCGCCGCCGAACTCCTCCGGCACGTTGATGCCGAAGACGCCCAGCTCACCGAGCTTGTAGTAGAAGTCGCGCGGCGCCTGGCCCGCGGCGAACCACTCGTCGTACACCGGTACGACCTCGGCCTCGATGAAGGCGCGCAAGGTCTCCCGGAACGCCTCGTGATCCTCGTTGAACACCGTACGGCGCACGCCGTCACCTCCACGGGTACATGTCTAAGCGCTTGCTCAGAGGGCTACCGTACCGGCCAGTACGGAGCGTCGTCCAGAGCGGGCCGCGTGGGGCTCATCACGCCCTCGCGCACCCTCAGGACCGGCGCAGGGCGAACCACAGTTCCATCCGGACGTCCGGATCGTCCAGGTCCGCCTCCAACAGCGCCGCGCAGCGGGCGACGCGCTGGCGCACGGTGTTGCGGTGCACGCCCAGCGCCACGGCGGTGCGGTCCCAACTGCCGTGCAGGGAGAGCCAGGCGCGCAGGGTATCTCCGAGCGTGGGGGTGAGGGGCGCGAGGAGCGCGCGGGCGTGCGCCTCGGCCTCCGCGGGCGGGACCAGGTCCGCCAGCCGGGGCGTGCCGTAGTGGTGGAGGGGCGTGCGGGTGGCGCGGGCGCGGGCCAGCGCGCGGGCCGCCTGGGCGTCGGCGGTGGGCCAGTCGGCGGGGCCGACGGGGGCGCTGACGCCCAGGGTCCAGCCGGGCTGCGGGGCCGGTTCGCGGTCGGCGGGGACCAGGACCCGTACGACGTCCTCGGCCAGGTCGACCAGGGGCGAGCCCAGCGCCGTACCCAGCGCGGAGGCCGCGAGCGCGTCGGCGGGCGGATGTGTGCCCCACCGGTCGGCGCCCGGGTCCGGCGGGGTCCGGCCCGCCGCCGCCCGCCGCGGCCGGACGGCGTGCACGACGTACCAGCTCTCCGCGCCCAGCAGCGGCGCCACCGCCTCCGGCGCGGCCCCCAGCAGCAGCCGCACCAGCGCCGACGAGCGCGCCGCCGCCGCGCCGCCCTGGTGCGCGCCGGTGAGCAGGGACAGCAGTACGGCGGCCACCGAGGCGATGGTGTGGTCCCCGGGGGCGCGGCGGGCGGCGGCCACGCCGAGGACATGGCCCCGGGCGGCGCCGAGGGAGTACGCGGTGAGGTCTGTGCCCTCCGCCGTGTCCGTGGCCGTCGTCGTCGACCGCGCGGTCAACCGGCGCGCCAGCTCCCGCAGGCCCGTCCGCACCCCGGCCGCCTCCGGGGTGCGCCCCGCCGCCGCGACCCGCTCGCCCGCCGCGTCGTAGAGCACCGCCCACCCCGCCACCGCCCGCGCGAGCTGCCGCAGCACCGCCGGGACCGGGTCGGGCCGGGACGCCGCGGCGGCGAGGCCCTGCTGGGCCTCCGTGACGCGGCGCAGCTCGGCGTGCCGGGCGTGGGCCATGAGCTGCCAGACGGCACGGGCCACGCCCGCGAACGTGGTCCGCGGCGGCACCTCGAGCAGCGGCAGCCCGTGCGCCTCGCAGGCCGCGACCAGCCCCGCGGGCACCGTGTCGTGCACGGGGGCCAGCCCGAAGCCCAGCGCCGCGCCGCCCGCCGCGACGATCCGGGAGACGTACGCGTCGAAGTACGCCGCGTCCGGCGCCTCCGGCAGCTGCGCGCCCGCCGTCAGCAGCAGCTCCCCGCCCAGCAGGTACGGGTACGGGTCGGGCATCTCCGAGGCGTGCGCGCCGTGGATGACGACGCCGGACACGTCGGCGGGCCCGGCGATCCGCCGCAGCGCCAGGTCCTCGCGGGCCAGCAGGTCCGCCAGCGGCACCGGGGGAGTGGGCGGGACGGTCATGGTGTGCGATTCCTCCACTCTCACACAAGGGTATGGAGGAAACGTACACTTCGCCGCCGCCCGGCGACGGACCTAGGGTCGGGGACCATGACCACGCACGAGACACCCCGCGGCCCCGTCGACTCCTCCCGCGTCCCCCGGTACGCCGGTCCCGCGACCTTCGCCCGGCTGCCCCGCCTGGACGAGGTCGGCACCGCCGACGTCGCCGTGGTCGGGGTGCCGTTCGACTCGGGTGTCTCGTACCGGCCCGGCGCCCGCTTCGGCGGCAACGCGATCCGTGAGGCGTCCCGGCTGCTGCGGCCGTACAACCCGGCGCAGGACGCCTCCCCCTTCGCGCTCGCGCAGGTCGCGGACGGCGGTGACATCGCCGTGAACCCCTTCGACATCAACGAGGCCGTCGAGACGGTCGAGGCCGCCGCCGACGACCTGCTCGGCACCGGCGCCCGGCTGATGACCCTCGGCGGCGACCACACCATCGCGCTGCCCCTCCTCAGGAGCGTCGCCAGGAAACACGGGCCGGTCGCGCTGCTCCACTTCGACGCCCACCTCGACACCTGGGACACCTACTTCGGCGCCGAGTACACCCACGGCACCCCGTTCCGCCGCGCCGTCGAGGAGGGAATCCTCGACACCTCCGCGCTGTCGCACGTCGGCACGCGCGGCCCGCTCTACGGCAAGCAGGACCTCACCGACGACGAGAAGATGGGCTTCGGCATCGTCACCTCCGCCGACGTCTACCGGCGCGGCGCCGACGAGGTCGCCGACCAGCTCCGGCAGCGCGTCGGCGACCGGCCGCTGTACATCTCCATCGACATCGACTGCCTCGACCCGGCGCACGCCCCCGGCACCGGCACCCCCGAGGCGGGCGGCATGACCTCCCGCGAGCTGCTGGAGATCCTGCGCGGGCTGGCCTCCTGCCACCTGGTCTCCGCGGATGTGGTCGAGGTGGCGCCCGCGTACGATCACGCGGAGATCACGTCGGTGGCCGCGTCCCACACGGCGTACGAACTGACCACGATCATGTCCCGGCAGATTGCGGAGGCCCGCGCGCAGTGACCCACGACCACGACCTGGTACTCCGCCCCACCGAGGCCCAGAGGGAGGCCGCGCTGAATCCTCCCCCCGGCCGCACGGGCGGGGACCTGGTCGTGGAGACGCTGGCCGGGCTCGGCGCGACCACCGTCTTCGGGCTGCCCGGCCAGCACGCCCTCGCCGTGTACGACGCGCTGCGCCGCTCCGACCTGCGGTACGTCGGGCTCCGGGTGGAGAACAACGCCGGGTTCGCGGCGGACGCGTACGGCCGGATCACCGGCGAGGCCGCGCCGCTGCTGCTGTCGACCGGTCCTGGCGCGCTGACCTCGCTGGCCGCGCTCCAGGAGGCGGCGGCGGCCTCGGCGCCGGTGCTGGCGATCAGCAGCCAGGTGCCGGTGCGCGGCCTGGGCGGCGGGCGCCACGGCTATCTGCACGAACTGCCCGACCAGGCCGCCTCGTTCCGGGGCGTGGTGAAGTCGGTGCACACCGTCCGTACGGCGTCGCAGATCCCGTCCGCCATCGCCGCCGCCTGGCAGTCGGCGCTGACCGCCCCGCACGGGCCGGTGTGGGTGGAGGTCCCGCAGGACGTGCTCGCCGCGAAGACGTCGATCCCGGTGGTGACCGGCGTCGACGCCACGCCGGAGGAGCTGGTGCCGAGGCCGGAACTCACCGCCGTAGCCGCCGAGCTGCTGGCGCGGGCCGAGCGTCCGGCGATCGTCGCGGGCGGGGGAGTCGTGCGGGCGGACGCGGCGAAGAAGCTGCGGCAGCTCGCGGAGCGGCTGGACGCGCCGGTCGTCACCACCTTCGGCGGCAAGGGCGCCTTCCCGTGGACGCATCCGCTGTCCCTCCAGTCCTGGCTGGAGGACCGGCACACCACCGACTTCCTGGAGGACGCCGACGTCCTGCTCGTCGTCGGCTCCGGGCTCGGGGAGCTCTCGTCCAACTACCACACGTTCCGGCCGCGCGGCCGGGTCGTGCAGATCGAGGCCGACCCCGGCAAGCTGGAGGCCAACCACCCGGCCCTCGGCATCCACGCCGACGCCCGGCTGGCCCTCCAGGCGCTGCTGGAGACGGTGCCCGAGCGGTCCGACCCGACGGCGCCGGAGCGGGTGCGGGCGGTGCTTGAGCGGGTGCGGGAGCGGATTGCCGGGCAGGACCGCACGCTGGAGCAGGAGGTGCTGGGCGCCGTCCGGCGCGCGCTGCCCGCGCGGTCGCCGTCGTTCTGGGACATGACGGTCCTGGCGTACTGGGCCTGGTCGGCCTTCGACGCCAAGGCGCCCAACACCATGCACTCCGCGCAGGGCGCGGGCGGCCTCGGCTACGCCTTCCCGGCCGCCCTCGGCGCCGCCGTCGCGGACCCGACCCGCCCGGCCCTCGCGGTCTCCGGGGACGGCGGCGCGCTGTACTCCGTCGCCGAGCTGGCGACCGCCCGCCAGCACGACCTGGACGTCACCTGGCTGATCGTCGACGACGGCGGCTACGGCATCCTGCGCGAGTACCTGACCGACGCGTACGGCGCGACCCCGGGGGACCCGGTGACCGAGCTGACCCGGCCGGACTTCGTCGCCCTCGCCGAGTCGTTCGGCGTCCCGGGGGTCCGCACCACCCCCGGGACCCTGGAAGCGGACCTCACCGCGGCCCTGGCGTCACCTGGACCGTCGGTGGTCGTGCTTCCGGCGGTGCTGCGGATGTTCGCGCCCACCCATACGGGGTGACGAGGGGTCAGCAGCCGCCTGGCCCCACCCCGTCGATCCGCCCGCCGAAGTCGCCGAGGTAGCGCGAGCGCCAGTCGCCGTTGAAGACGTCCCGCTTCTCGACGGGGCCCCAGTTGACGAAGCAGGCGCGGGTGCTGGCGACGAACGAGCCGACGTGGTCGTGCAGGAAGGGCGGCATGTCGCGGTAGCCGCTGCGGGCCGTCCACTCCCAGGTGTCGCCGCCGAAGCCCTCCCCGCTCCAGAAGCAGACCGACCCGTCGGCGCAGGCGGGCGGGGCGGCGGCGTCCGGCTGCGCGGCGACGGCGGACGGGGCGGGCAGCGCCAGCGCGGTGAGGGCGAGTGCGGCGGCGGCGGACCAGGTACGGAACTTCACGGGACTCTCCACGGGGTGTGAGGGGCTGGGCCACTACGGGCCTCCCGGCGGAACCGTCCGCCGGGGCTCTGCCATGGTCGCGGGCCCGGCAGCCGCCCTCCCGTGAACGGGCGTTCACACCACCTGTTGGAGCGAACCGGTGGCTCGGCGGGGAGAGTCCGCCGCGGTGCCGGGCGCCGGTGCGCGGGGCGTACGGGCCCCGGGCACCGGCGCCGGAAGCGGGCCTACCAGATCGCCTCGACCCACTCCGGGTGGTCGATGAACGGGTTCCGGTTGTGCTGGTAGGTGGTGTAGATGACCTCGTTGCGGCGCTCCTCGAAGGCGTCCGGCGGGTCCTGCTCGTTCCACTGCTTCAGCACCGACAGACGGCCGTGGTACGGCGAGGTGCCGTTGCTGGTCGAGTCGTTGGGCTCCAGGTCGGGCCAGCCGTCGGTGCCCTCGTAGCGGACGGCCATGTAGAGGACCATGCGGGCCACGTCGCCCTTGACGGCGTCGCGGGGCTCGAAGGAGTTGGCGTCGGTCAGGCTGCCCCCGCTGTTGGTGAAGGAACTGCCGCCGTTGTCGAAGTCCTTGTTGCCGCGCACGCTGTTGACCTGCACGTCCTCGGGGCGCAGATGGTGCAGGTCGGTGCCGGGGCCGGTGGCGGTGCCGAAGTCGCCGTGGGACTTGGCCCACACGTGCTCACGGTTCCAGTCGCCGACGTCACCGCCGTTGAGGGACTTGCTGCGGGAGATGCCGGAGTACAGCAGCCGCACGTTGGCGCTGTTGTTCGGGTCCTGGTCGGTGACCTTCAGGGCCTCCCAGACCGCCGAGTAGGAGATCTTGGTCTGGCTGCTGATGATCGTGTTCAGCGAACTCTTCAGGCTGGCGCCGGTCTTGCCGACCGCGTTCTTGTAGTACGTCGTGTCGTAGTCGGTCGTGGTCGCCCCGGCCGGGGCCGCGGTGAGCGCCGGGGCGGTGAGGGCGACCAGGACGGCCGAGACGGCGAGCGCGAGGGGCCTGAGGCGGTGGTGGCGGGGGCGTACGGCGGTGACGGGCATGTGGGGGTGTCCGTTCTGCGAGGGGGATGGACGTGCTGTTCCGCGGTGCTCCACGGTTCTCTACGCGCGTTGATCGAAGGAACCGTTTGAGCATGGCATGAACATGCATACCCATGGGTGAACAGAAGATTTCCGTTTCCCCTGCGTCACTTGCGTCCGCCAACCCGGCACCCCACCCCGCTTATTGGCGTATTGACCACGCTGGAGAGTCGTGGGATCACTGTGCGTACGCCTTCGGGGGCGTCCATTTTCGGACGGAGAGGCAAGCACGCCATGGCAGTCATCCTCATCGCGATCGTGCTGTTGGCGGTCGTCTACACCGTGTCCAGGACCGCTCGGAACCGCAGGCGGCACCAGCCGCCCTCAGCCGCCGACTACCAGCAGGTCCCCACCTTCCAGGTCGTCACCATCGGCCTCCAGGGCTCCGGCAAGACGCTCCTGCTGGCCAGCATGTACCACCAGCTCCAGACCCCGGCCCACCAGTGCTTCTTCCTCACCGCGCCGCGCGACGAGGTGCTGCTGCTGAACCGGTGGTTCCACCAGATGGCCGACACCGAGTCCGCGCACGGCTGGCCGCGCGGCACGGCCAAGGGCGAGACCCGGCACTTCACCTTCACCGTCAAGACCCGCACCGGACCGGCCACGCACACCGCCTTCCACATCAGGTACCTGGAGTACGCGGGCGAGTTGCTCACCGAGATCCAGGAGCCGGGCTCCACCGCGCAGGAGGAACTCGAAGAGCACATCAGGACCGCCGACTCCCTGCTCGGCGTCGTCGACGGCTACGTCCTGCGCAAGGTCTGCGACGGCGACCCGGGCGGGCGCAGACGGCTCGCGCGGGCCCTCGACGCCATGGTGCCGCTGATGATCACGGCCACCTGCCCGGTCAGCTTCGTCATCACCAAGTGGGACCTGCTCGCCGACCTCCACCCCGACGAGCGCGAGCGCATGAGGATCGTGCGGGAAGTGCTCATGGCCAACGCCCAGTTCAGCTCCCTGGTGCGCATCCACAGCGACGACCGGGTGGTCCGGCTGATCCCGGTGAGCGCCGTCGGACCCGACTTCGCCACCGTCGACCCGTCCGGCGAGGTGGTCAAGGCGGGGCGCGGGGAGGTCCGGCCCGCCCATGTGGAGGTGCCGCTCTCGGCCGTCGTACCGGACATGTTCGACGTCGTCGAGCACCGCCTCGACGAGACCACCCGGCGACTGCTGCGGGAGGAGGTGCGGCGGCGCAGCCGGATGACGCCGGTGGAGGCGCTCGCCTCGCTCGGCACGTTCGCCGGGCAGGTCGCCGGACGCGCCCTGACCCTCGCCTTCGGCACCACCACCGCCCTGCTCGTCTCCAACTCCCTGATGGACCTCTACATGGACTCCCAGTCCGGCGCCCAGAGCAGCCGACAGGCCCGCGCCGAGCAGGAACTCGACGGTGAGCAGGCGAAGATCGAGGAGTTCCGGCGCGCCCGGCGCCGCGTCGTCGACGACATGCGGCGCAAGGTCAACACCCTTGAGGTGCAGTTGCCCGCGTCGAGGCTGACGCCGTGACCGCGCCCCACGGCGGTGCGACGGCGTACGGCGCCTGGCCGTTCCTGGTCGCCCGGGGCCGCCACCGCGGCTACCGCACGCTCCTCGCACCGGACTTCCTCGTCGCCGACCGCGACTACGGGGCCCTCGACGACTCGGTGGCCCCCGACGACGAGGACGACCGGGCGCGGGTCATGGACGTCACCACCCGCGCGGGCCGCGCGCTGACGGTCGTCCACGCCACGCACCTGGTCACGGCGGCGGACACCGGCCAGCCGGAGCTGGCCCCGCGCGACGAGCACGGGCGCCCGTTGCAGATGATCTACGGGTTCGTCTGCCCGCACGCGCGGGTCACCGACCCCGCCGACGCCGACCTCGCCCAGGCCCGGGAGGCCGCCCTCGCCGCGTACCGGGCCTTCCTCACCGCGGAGGACGCCGACGAGGAGTTCACCGTGCGCGGCGCCCCGGCCTTCGCCCTGCGCTCGGACGCGGTGCCCCGCCGGGACCCGCGCCGCACGCCCGCCGGGACGGCGTCGGCACCTCGGGAACGCCGGGAGCGCCGGACGCCGGTGCCGCCGCTCTTTGGGCTGCTGCTGCTCGTCACCGTGCTGACCGTCCTCGGCGTGCTCCTCTACAACTGGGCCAGCGCGCCGGAGGGGGGCAAGGGCCCCGACCCGTGCGCCACCACCCAGGCCGCCGCCGCGCCCAAGGACCCGAGGCCGACGGCCACCTGCCCGTCACCGTGCGCCACCCCCCCGGCCGCCGCCGCGCCCAAGGACCCGAGGCCGACGGCCACCTGCCCGTCACCGTGCGCCACCACCCAGGCCGCCGCCGCGCCCAAGTCCCCGACACCGACGCCCACTTGTCCGTCCCCGTCCCCTTCCCCGTCACCGTCGCCCTCCCGGCCCTCGGGGAGGTGACCCTTCACGGCGCGGCCTCCCCACCGTCACCGCCACCGCCTACCGTGACGCCCATGCGCCTGAGATCCGCACTCGCCACGGCCACCGCCGCCCTGACGGTGGCCGCCACCTGTCTGACCGCAGCCGGGGCGGCCCACGCGACCGCCGCCCCCTCGCCCGCGTCCCGGGCCTGCTCGCCGTCCGTGGCCATCCGGGGCTTCTCCGACGCCCTCGACAAGACGACGTACGACGGCACCGACGTCGGCAACCTCTCCGCGCTCGCCACCGACCGCGACGGCACGCTCGCCGCCCTCTCCGACCGGTCCGCCCTGTTCACCCTGGACGCGCGCACCCTCCAGCCGCGCCGGGTCGTGAAGCTCACCGACGAGGCCGGGGGCGCCCTGGACTCCGAGGGCCTGGTCGTGGACCGCGACGGCAGCTACCTGATCTCCGACGAGCACGGGCCCGCCGTACGCCGCCACGCCCGCACCGGCGAGATCCTCGCGAGCCTCCCCGTGCCGGACGCGCTGCGGGTCGCCCCCGCCGGGCGGGCCACCACCAACCTCACCTTCGAGGGGCTGACCCTGCTGCCCGGCGGGCGGACCCTGCTGGCGTCGATGGAGGCCGCCCTGTCCGGCGACGACACGGACACCGTCCGCTTCCAGACCTGGCGGCGGACCGGGAGCGGCGACTTCCGGCTCGGCGCCCAGTACGGCTACCGCGCCGACCCCGGCCTCGGGGTCCCCGAGGTCACCGCCACGCCCGACGGACGTCTGCTCGTCCTGGAGCGCGGCTACACCCCCGGCGTCGGCAACACCGTCCGCCTCTACCTGGCCGACCCCCGGCACGCCACCGACACCAGCGACGTCCCGGCCCTGACCGGGCAGGACGGCGTCCGCCTGATCCGCAAGGCGCTGCTCGCCGACCTCGTCGACTGCCCCGACCTGGGCGCCACGGCGAAGCAGCCGCAGCCCAACCCGCTGCTCGACAACATCGAGGCGATGACGGTCACCGGCCGCGCCAAGGACCGCCTGGACGTCCTGCTGGCCAGCGACGACAACGCGAGCCCGAACCAGACGACCCGCTTCTACGCGCTCACGGTCCGGCCGTGACCTGAGTCCGGCTTCCAGTCCTGGGCGAGGAGCCCGAGCAGCACCTCGTCCAGGAACTCGCCCAGCACCCACGCCGAGGAGCGCAGCACGCCCTCGCGGACGAAGCCGTTGCGCTCGGCGGAGCGCAGCATCGCCGCGTTGTCCGCCAGCGTCTCGATCTGGAGCCGGTGCAGCCCGCGCACCACGAAGCCGTAGTGGCACAGCACCGCCACCACGTCCGTGCCGTAGCCCTTGCCGCGCGCCGAGGGCAGCAGGCCGAGGCCGATGTGCGCGCACCGGTTGTGGGTGTCGATGCCCCACAGGTTCGCGGTGCCGACCAGCGTGCCGCCGTCCAGCTCCACCACGGAGAAGGGGACGCTGCCCTCCCGGGTGTCGTCCACCACGAGCCGGGGGTCCTTCGACCCGGGCGTGACCGGCCGCCACGGCCCGGCCTCGGCCCGGGAGGCGTTGACCACGTCGTCGTACAGCTCGGCCCGCAGCACCGGGATGTCGTCCTCGTGCCGGGCGCGCAGCCCGACCTTGCTCCCCTTCAACATGCGGGCTTCCTATCCGACCGGGCCGAGCCGCCGCAAACGAATACCCGTGCCGGCGCCGGGATGAAATCCGGCCCCGTCCGCGTTGGTGCCTTCCGGAAGATCAGGTCGTCGGAGGGAAGGCACCCGCGTGGACAGGCAACGGGGATGGGCACGGCGGCTGGCCGGATACGCCTGGCGGTATCCGAAGGACGTCGTCCTCGCCCTGGGCTCGTCGCTCGCCGGGATGGCCGTCATGGCGGTCGTCCCGCTGATCACCAAGGTGATCATCGACGATGTCATCGGGGACAGGACCCGCTCCATGGCCCCCTGGGCGGGCGCCCTGATCGGCGCCGCGCTGCTGGTCTACGTCTTCACCTACATCCGCCGCTACTACGGCGGCCGACTCGCCCTCGACGTCCAGCACGACCTGCGCACCGAGATGTACGGCACGATCACCCGGCTCGACGGGCGCCGCCAGGACGAGCTGTCCACCGGGCAGGTCGTCGGCCGGGCCACCAGCGACCTCCAGCTGATCCAGGGCCTGCTGTTCATGCTCCCGATGACCATCGGGAACTTCCTGCTCTTCCTGATCTCCCTGGTGAT
This sequence comes from Streptomyces flavalbus, assembly GCF_042674625.1. Classification (NCBI taxonomy): domain Bacteria; kingdom Bacillati; phylum Actinomycetota; class Actinomycetes; order Kitasatosporales; family Streptomycetaceae; genus Streptomyces; species Streptomyces flavalbus. The sequence continues at coordinate 2,957,443 of NZ_JBHTEB010000001.1, read as the reverse complement.
CATGGCGTGGCTGTCCATACCGCTCACGCTGGTCGCCCTCGCCGTCGCGCCCGCCCTGTGGTGGATCGCCAAGCGCAGCCGCACCCGGCTGCACCCGTCCACCTGGTACGCGCAGGCGCAGGCCGCCGCCGTCGCGGGCGTCGTCGACGGCGCGGTCAGCGGCGTACGCGTGGTGAAGGGGTTCGGGCAGGAGGCGCAGGAGACCGGCAAGCTCCGCGAGGTCGGCCGGAAGCTGTTCGCGGGGCGGCTGCGCACCATCCGCCTGAACAGCCGCTACACCCCCGCCCTCCAGGCCGTGCCCGCGCTCGGCCAGGTCGCCATGCTGGCCCTCGGCGGCTGGCTCGCGGTCCACGGGCACATCACCCTCGGCACGTTCGTCGCGTTCTCCACCTACCTCGCCCAGCTCGTCGGCCCGGTCCGGATGCTCGCCATGGTCCTCACCGTCGGCCAGCAGGCCCGCGCGGGCACCGAGCGCGTCCTGGAGCTGATCGACACCGAGCCGTCCCTCACCGACGGCGAGCGCGACCTGCCCGCCGACGCGCCCGCGACCGTCGAGTTCGACGACGTCTCCTTCGGCTACGACCCCGACCGGCCCGTCCTCGACGGCCTCACCTTCCGCATCGCCCCCGGCGAGACCCTCGCCGTCGTCGGCACCTCCGGCTCCGGCAAGTCGACGGTCTCCCTGCTGCTGCCCCGCTTCTACGACGTGACCGGCGGCGCCGTCCGCGTCGGCGGCCACGACGTGCGCGAGCTGACGCAGGAGTCGCTGCGGGCGGCCATCGGACTGGTCCCGGAGGACTCCTTCCTCTTCTCCGACACCGTCCGCAACAACATCGCCTACGGCCACCCGGGCGCCACCGACGAGCAGATCGAGCAGGCCGCCCGCGCCGCCCAGGCCGACGGCTTCATCGCCGAGCTGCCCCACGGCTACGACACCAAGGTCGGCGAGCACGGCCTCACCCTCTCCGGCGGCCAGCGCCAGCGCATCGCCCTGGCCCGCGCCCTGCTCACCGACCCCCGCCTCCTCGTCCTGGACGACGCCACCTCCGCCGTGGACGCCCGCGTCGAGCACGAGATCCACGAGGCCCTCCAGCACGTCATGGCGGGCCGCACCACCCTCCTCATCGCGCACCGCCGCTCCACCCTCAACCTCGCCGACCGCATCGCCGTCCTGGACGCGGGCCGCCTCGCCGCCGTCGGCACCCACGAGGAACTCCAGGAACGCTCCCCCCTCTACCGCCGCCTCCTCACCGACCCCGACGAACTCGGCGCCGTCTCCCCGGGCCACGCCCAGCCCCAGGCACCCCAGGAGGACACCTCCGTACGCGACGAGCTGGACGCCGAGTTCGACGCCGAGCGCGGCATCACCCCGAGGCTGTGGGCGGGCGAGCGCCAGCCCCGAGACGCGGCGATGGACGGCAGCCCCGCCACCCCCGAACTCCTCGCCCAGGTGGAGGCGCTGCCCCCGGCGACCGACACCCCCGACGTCGACGAGACCCGCGCCGTCACCCCGGAGGACTCCTACGGCCTGCGCCGCCTCCTGCGAGGCTTCGGCCTCCCCCTCCTCGTCAGCCTCGCCCTGGTCGCGGTCGACGCGGGCACGGGCCTGCTGCTGCCCGTGCTGATCCGGCACGGCATCGACAGCGGCGTCACCGAGATGGCGATCGGCGCGGTCTGGACGGCCTCGCTGCTGGCGCTGCTGTCCGTGCTCGCCCAGTGGGCCGCGCAGACCGGTGAGATCCGCATGACCGGCCGCACCGGCGAACGCGTCCTGTACGCCCTGCGCCTGAAGATCTTCGCCCAGCTCCAGCGCCTCGGCCTCGACTACTACGAGCGTGAGCTGACCGGCCGCATCATGACCCGGATGACGACGGACGTGGACGCCCTGTCGACGTTCCTCCAGACCGGCCTGGTCACCGCGTTCGTCTCGGTCGTCACCTTCTTCGGCATCATGGTCGCCCTGCTGGTCCTCGACGTCGAACTCGCCCTCGTCGTCTTCGCCACCCTGCCGCCGCTGGTCCTCGCCACGTTCTTCTTCCGCCGGGCGAGCGTGAAGGCGTACGAACTGGCCCGCGAGCGGGTCTCCACGGTCAACGCCGACCTCCAGGAGATGGTGTCCGGGCTGCGGATCGTGCAGGCGTTCCGGCGCGAGGGCGACGGCGGCCGGGCGTTCGCGGAGCGCAGCGACAGCTACCGCCAGGCCCGCGTCCACGGCCAGTGGCTGATCTCCGTCTACTTCCCGTTCGTGCAGTTCCTGTCGTCGGCCGCTGCCGCCGCCGTGCTCATCGTCGGCGCGGGCCGCATCGAGGCGGGCACGCTGACGACGGGCGCGCTGGTGGCGTACCTGCTCTACATCGACCTGTTCTTCGCGCCGGTGCAGCAGCTCTCCCAGGTCTTCGACGGCTACCAGCAGGCCACGGTCTCCCTGGGCCGCATCCAGGAACTCCTGCGCGAGCCCACGTCGACGAAGAACGCCCCCAAGGCCGCCGACGTGCGCGCCCTGCGCGGCGAGATCGCCTTCGAGGACGTCCACTTCAGGTACGGGGACGACGAGGAGGCGCTCACCGGCATCGACCTGCGCGTCCCCGCCGGGCAGACCGTCGCGTTCGTCGGTGAGACCGGCGCGGGCAAGTCGACGCTGGTGAAGCTGGTGGCCCGGTTCTACGACCCGACCGGCGGCCGGGTCACCGTCGACGGCACCGACCTGCGCGACCTCGACCTGACGGCGTACCGGCACCGCCTCGGCGTCGTACCGCAGGAGGCGTACCTGTTCCCCGGCACCGTCCGGGACGCCATCGCCTACGGGCGCCCCGACGCCACCGACGCCGAGGTGGAGGCGGCGGCCCGCGCGGTCGGCGCCCACGAGATGATCGCCACGCTGGAGGGCGGCTACCTGCACGAGGTCGCCGAGCGGGGCCGCAACCTGTCCGCCGGTCAGCGGCAGCTCATCGCGCTGGCCCGCGCCGAACTCGTCGACCCCGACGTGCTGTTGCTGGACGAGGCGACGGCGGCGCTGGACCTGGCGACGGAGGCGCAGGTCAACCAGGCCACCGACCGGCTCGCCGGTCGCCGTACCACCCTCGTCGTCGCGCACCGGCTGACCACCGCCGCCCGCGCCGACCGGGTGGTGGTCATGGACCACGGCCGGGTCGCGGAGGACGGCACGCACGACGAACTCCTCGCGCGGGGCGGCCGGTACGCCGAGCTGTGGCGGACGTTCATCGGCGCGCCGGAGGAGAAGGACCTGGCCCCCGCGTCCACCGCCCGCTGACGCAACCAACCGCCCTACGTCGTGCGTCCGTACACCAGTACGTCCATGGACGGCGGGGAGGTCATGCCAGTGGGCAGCGGTGACAGGGGGCGCACGGGTCGCGGGGGCGCGGCACGGCGGTGGCTGGCGCTGGGCACGGCCGTCCTCGCCACCTCCGGGCTGCTCACGCTCATGACGCCCGCCGACGCGCGGGCGGCGTCGTCCTGCGCGGGCCGCGCGGTCCGGTCGCTGCCGTTCTCCACCGGCACCGTGCACATCCACCGCGGCGGCGGCTACGTCTGCGCCGTCACCGTCCCCAAGGACCCCGGCCCGAAGCGCTCCATGCTGGTGAGCGTGCAGGCGCGCGGCAACCGCCCGGTCGTCGACAAGGGCAGGTACCGCTACCGCGCGGGCCCGGTGACCGTGCACGCCGGCCAGCGGTGCGTGCGGGTGAAGGGCAAGGTCGGCCGGGGTTCGGTCAGTTCCGGCTGGATCCTCTGCTGAAGCCCCCTGGTGTGACGCAGGATGCTCCGATAGCTTCCGGCGCACATATGTTTCACAGGGGAGGCTGTATGCGCAAGGCGCTCAGATGGCTGCTCGCGCTCACGGTGCTCATAGGCGCACTGAGCACGGCGGGGACGGCCACCGCCGTCCAGCCGGAGGCCGCGGACATCAAGGACCGGCTCCTGGACATCCCGGGCATGAGCCTGGTCGAGGAGAAGCCGTACCCCGGCTACCGCTTCTTCGTCCTGAACTACACCCAGCCGGTCGACCACCGGCACCCGTCCCAGGGCATGTTCCAGCAGCGGATCACCGTGCTGCACAAGGACGAGTCCCGCCCGACGGTCTTCTACACCGGCGGCTACAACGTCTCCACGACGCCCAGCCGCCGCGAGCCGACCCAGATCGTGGACGGCAACCAGGTCTCCATGGAGTACCGCTTCTTCACCCCGTCGCGCCCCGACCCGGCCGACTGGACCAAGCTGGACATCTGGCAGGCCGCCAGCGACCAGCACCGCATCTTCACGGCCCTCAAGCCGATCTACGACAAGAAGTGGCTCTCCACGGGCGGCTCCAAGGGCGGCATGACCGCCACCTACTACGAGCGCTTCTACCCCCGTGACATGGACGCCGTCGTCGCCTACGTCGCCCCCAACGACGTCGTCAACAAGGAGGACTCGGCCTACGACCGCTTCTTCGCCACCGTCGGCACCAAGGAGTGCCGCGACCGCCTGAACGGCGTGCAGCGGGAGGCCCTGGTGCGCCGCGAGCCGCTGGAGGAGCGCTACGCGGCCTACGCCGCCGAGAACGGCTACACCTTCGACACCGTCGGCAGCCTCGACAAGGCGTACGAGGCGACCGTCCTGGACTTCGTCTGGGGCTTCTGGCAGTACAGCCTGCTGTCGGACTGCGACACCATCCCCGCCGACGCGAAGAACGCCACCGACGACCAGATCTGGGAGACCGTCGACACCATCGCGGGCTTCTCGTTCTACACCGACCAGGGCCTGGAGCCGTACACGCCGTACTACTACCAGGCGGGCACCCAGCTCGGCGCGCCCACGATCCACTTCCCGCACATCGAGAAGCGGTACGTCCGCTACGGCTACCTGCCGCCGCGCTACTTCGTCCCGCGGGACATCCCGATGCGCTTCCAGCCGTCCGCGATGCGCGACATCGACGACTGGGTACGGCACAACGCCACCCGGATGCTGTTCGTCTACGGCGAGAACGACCCGTGGGGCGCGGAGCCGTTCCACCTCGGCAAGGGCGCGCGGGACAGCTACGTCTTCACCGCCCCCGGCGCCAACCACGGCGCCCGGGTCGCCGGTCTCGTCGAGGACGAGCGGGCGCTCGCCACGGCCCGCATCCTGGAGTGGGCGGGCGTGGCCCCGGCCACCGTCCAGTCGGACCCGATGACGGCGAAGCCGCTGGCGAAGTTCGACGCCAAGCTCGACCAGCGGGGCGCGGAGCGCACGCTGAGGCCGTGACCTGACGGCAGGCCGCGCCCGTCCCCGGCAGGGAACGGGCGCGGCCTCATTTTCTTAGTACGACAGCCCGTACCCGATGGGGTACAGCACGCTCGCCGGGTCATCGGCCCGCTGCACCGGCACCGGCAGGTGCCCGCGCGGCGCGACCCGCCCGGCGATGACCCGCGCCGCGGCGCGCAGTTCGACGTCGGTCCAGGAGTACGTCGCCAGGTAGGCGCGCACGGACGGGAACCGCGCGACGTCGTACGGATTGCGGATGGCGACCCCGACGACGGGCTTCCCGGTCTCCAGGAGCCGTTGCACCAGGATCCGTTGGGAGCTGGTGGCGGAGACGTTGTAGGTGGCGACGACGACGGCGTCCGCGTCCCCCGCCGCCGCCACGGCCTGCTCGATCAGCGCCGCGCTGGGACTGGTCCCGGTCGGCAACGCGGTGGCCGTGAAGCCCAGTTCGGTGAGGGCGCCCGCGAGGACACTGGTCGGCGGGCCGGTGGTCCCGGACGGGGACGAGAGGTCGGGCCCGACGACGAGGAGCCTGCGCTGCCGACGCGGGGAGAGCGGAAGCAGCGGACCCTCGTTGACGAGCAGGGTGGTGGTCCGCTCGGCGATCCGGTCGGCGGCCTCCAGGTGCCCCCGGGTGCCGACGGTGGACTCGACGCCGCGCGGACTGACGTACGGCTCGGTGAACAGCCCCAGCTTGGCCTTCAGCCGCAGCACGCGCAGGATCGACTCCTCCAGCCGCGCCTCGGACAGCTCGCCGTCCAGGACGGCCTGCCGTACGGCGTTCCAGGCGAGGTCCAGCTCGGGCGCGTTCAGCAGCAGGTCGACGCCCGCCTTCAGGGCGAGCACGGGCACCCGGTCGTCGCCGTACTTGGTGCGGACGCCCGCCATGTCGAGGGCGTCGGTGACCACGACCCCGTCGTAGCCGAGGCGTTCGCGCAGGATGCCGGTGAGGATGGGCCGGGAGAGGGTGGCCGGGTCGCCGGAGTCGTCGAGGGCCGGGACGAGGATGTGCGCGGTCATGATCGAGTCGATGCCCGCCTCGATCGCCGCGCGGAACGGCGGCTCGTCCAGGGTCTCCCACTGCTCGCGCGTGTGCGTGATCGTCGGGAAGCCGTAGTGGCTGTCGACCTCGGTGTCCCCGTGCCCGGGGAAGTGCTTGGCGGTCGCGGCGACCCCCGACTTCTGGTACCCGGTCACCTCGGCGGCGACCAGCGCGGCGACGGCCTCGGGATCGGCCCCGAAGGACCGCACGCCGATGACGGGGTTGGCCGGGTTGACGTTGACGTCGGCGACGGGGGAGTAGTCCTGCCGGATGCCCATGGCCCGCAGCTCACGCCCGGCGATCCGCCCGAGCGTCCGGGCGTCGGACACGGACCCGCCCGCCCCGATGGCCATGGCCCCCGGGAAGAGCGTGGCGGGCTTCCCGACCCGGGCGACGATGCCGTGCTCCTGGTCGGTGGAGACCAGCACGGGCAGCCCGCGCGGCAGCCCGAGGGACGCCCGCTGGATGCCGTTGGAGAGGGCGGCGATCTGCTGCGGGTCGCGGGTGTTGTGCGCCCAGGCGAAGTAGATGACGCCGCCGAGCCGGTACTTGGCGATCAGCTCGGCGGCGGTGCGCACCCCGAACTGGGCGAGGTTGGCGTCGGCGTCGGCCTGGTCGGGTTCGGTGGCGGAGTGGCCGTAGACCCGGGAGACGAAGAGCTGGCCGACCTTCTCCTCCAGCGTCATCCGGGAGATGAGGGCGCGGAGGCGGTCGTCGTCGGGGGCGGCGTAGGCGGGTGCTCCCATGGCGAGTGCGGCGGTGACGCCCGCCGTGGCGGCGAGGACGGTGCGTCTGGAGGGGACGGATGCGGGGCTACCCGCGCCGGTGTCTTGCACGTGCGCTCCTTCCGGAGGAGATCCGCTGAAGGAAACTTCCGAGGTGCCACCAATATCCGGGAAGTTTCTGCCAGTCAAGGGAGTGCGCTTGAGGCGGGGTCAGAGCCTGTCGCGGTCACGGTTGGTGCGGCGGCCAGTGGGCCTGGAGCGTACGCACGGTCTCGGCGATCGCCGGTCGCCGCCCGAGCCCCGTACGCCACAGCGCGTACAGCCGCCGTACCGGCACCGGATCGAGCACCACCTCCACCACCCCGTCCGGCAACGGCCCCCGCCCGAGCCGCGGCACCAGACAGATCCCGAGCCCGGCGGCGACGAGCGCGACGAGGGTCGGGTTCTCGTCGGCCTGGTGGACGATCTCCGGCTCATGGCCAGCCGTCCGCAGGGTCCGCAGCAGCCAGTCGTGACACACCCGCCCCGGCGGCTGGCACACCCACCGCTCCCCGCCCAGCTCCTCCCGCCGCACCGGCCCCCGCCCGGCGAACCGGTGCCCGCGCGGCACCAGCAGCGTGCACTGGTCCTCCCCGATCGCCGCGTGCTCCACGCCGGGCGGCAGGGGCAGCGGCGCGATGTCCCAGTCGTGGGCCACCGCCAGGTCGACGGCGCCCTTGGCGACCATGTCGACGGACAGGTGCGGATCGACCTCACTGAGCCGCGCGTCCAGCGCGGGATGCCGTACGGCGAGATCCGCGAGCACCCCGGGCAACAGCCCCCGCGCGGCCGACGCGAACGCGGCGACGCTGAGCCGTCCCGACGGCTCGCCCCGCCGCTCCTCCAGCTCGACCTCGGCCCGCTCGACGAGGGCGAGCAGTTCCTCGGCCACGCGGACGAGTTGATGCGCCTCGGCGGTGAGCCGCACCCCCCGCCCCTCCCGCTCAAGGAGGACGGTACGGGTCTCCCGCTCCAGCTTGGCGATCTGCTGGGACACCGCGGACGAGGTGTACCCGAGCGCGGTGGCGGCGGCACCGACGGTGCCGTGCACGGAGACGGCGTGCAGGGCGCGCAGCCGCTGGAGATCAAGCACGGGTCCCTCCATTCATCAGCGTCGCTTAATCCAACCATGCAGAAATCGTCGCTGGTGCTTCACGGTCGCCCCGGGTGATCCTCACAGACATGCGCCCCGCACACGTTGCCCTCGCCGTCCTGGTCGCCGCCGTCTGGGGCGTCAACTTCACCGTCATCGAGATCGGCCTCGACCACTTCCCGCCCCTGCTCTTCTCGGCCCTGCGCTTCCTGGCGGCGGCGCTCCCGGCGGTGTTCCTGGTGGGCCGCCCGAAGGTGGCGTGGCGCTGGATCGTGGCGGTGGGCCTGGTCCTGGGGGTGGCGAAGTTCGGCCTGCTGTTCGTCGGCATGGACGCGGGAATGCCAGCGGGCCTGTCGTCCTTGGTCCTCCAGGTCCAGGCGGTCTTCACGGCACTGATCGCTTTCGCGGCACTCGGCGAACGCCCGACCCGCCTCGCGCTGACGGGCATGGTGATCGCCCTCTCCGGCATAGCCGTCGCCGCCGTGGACGAGGGCACGACGGGCCCGCTCGGCGCCTTCGCCCTGGTGGTCCTGGCGGCGGCCTGCTGGGGCGCGTCGAACGTCCTGACCCGCAAGGCGTCCCCACCGGACGCCCTGAACTTCATGGTCTGGGTGAGCACGGTCCCGGTCCTCCCCCTCCTGACCCTCTCCTTGATGTGGGAGGGCCCGCAGCGGGACATCGACGCCCTGCGCACCCTGGACTGGCAGGGCGCGGGCACGATCGCCTACGTCGCCTGGGTCACGACGGTGTTCGGCTTCGGCGCCTGGGGCTGGCTGCTGCGCCGCCACCCGGCGTCGACGGTGGCGCCGTTCTCCCTCCTGGTCCCGGTCTTCGGCATGTCCTCGGCGGCCCTGTTCCTGGGCGAGCCGGTGACGGGCCTGCGGTGGTGCGCGGCGGTACTGCTGGTGGGCGGGGTGGCGCTGACGTCGTTGCGTAGTTTCACGGATGCCCGCTGGCGGCCCCTACGGCATGATCTGCTTCCGCCGAGGGACGGGGAACGGGTGAGGAGCGGGGGATCATGGGGCGACGGAGAGGTACGAGGCTGAAGACTGGGATGGCGATGGCCACGGCGACGGCTTCAGCGTCGCTGCTGCTGCTGCTGACGGCGTGCGGAGGGGGAACGGACGACGGGGACGCCGCCGCCTCACAGCCCCCGCCCTCGCCCTCCTCTTCCTCTACGCCGACCGCTTCCCCCGACGAGACGGAGCCGGGCACGGAGACGGAAGGGGACGCCGCCCCTGAGTCGGGCGAGAAGTCGCAGGTGAACGTGGAGGAGGTCATCCTCACGCAGGGCGACCTGGCCGAGTTCCAGATCACGGAGTCCCCGGGCGGCGACCGCGACGTCCCACCGACGAAGGCCCGCCCGGCGTCCTGCCAGCCGGTGGAGAACCTCCGCCTGGACGCCTACGCCCCCGCCCCGACCGCCACGGCCCGCCGCTTCGCCGTGGCGACGACCGGCGACTACCGGGGCACGGGCACGACGATCACCCTGACGTCCTTCACCACGGCGCAGGCCGAGAAGATGATGGCGGACCTGCGGGCGGCGGTGACGAAGTGCGCGAGCGGCTACGCGGGCGGCGCGCTGACCTTCTCGGAGGTCCGCAAGCTGGACTCCGTCCCGGTAGGCGACGAGGCGGTGTCCTTCCACCTGACGGGCCGCGCCAACCCGACGTCGTACACACTGGTCCGCCAGGGCTCGATCCTGATCCGCCTCAGCTCGGCCGTCGGCACGGGCGGGGAGGCGGAGGTGCCGCAGCCGGTGATGGTCCAGCAGGTGATGAAGATCCAGGCGGCGGAGGCAAGGGATACGGCGTCGTAGTCGGCGCCTTCCTTCGGGGTGACCGTCGGGGCCGCCCGCTTCTTTTGCCAGGGTCGTGCTTCCACGGCCCGGCCTCAAGGGCGCTCCGCTGTCGCTCCGCGTCGCCTTCGGCGATGGCCCTGCGGGCCACCCTTGACCCCGGTCCGCTCCAGCACGGGTGAGAAGCGCGCGGACGGCCCGGAAAGACGGGGGGCCGGGGTGGGTCGGTCCCTTGGGTGGGCTTCTTGGCTGGGGTGGGTGTGGGGGCGCGTCGGCGCCTCGCCTGCACGCCGGGTGGGCTTAGCGGCTTGCGGCCCGGTGGGAGGGGTTAGGGGGGCGGGGGCTTGCCTCGGCTGTCACATGGGCCTCAGGAGTGTGCGGGTAGGGGGTGATTGGCCCCTTTGGCCCACGCCCAGCCCGCCTCTCCTCAGGAGTGAGGATGGTGTTCGTCCGTCCTGGTCAGGAGGGCGTGGGCCAAAGGGGCCAATCACCGCCCACCCATTGACACACACCCCTCCCCCACTTCCCCTCCCCACCCCCCACCGGGCCGGAAGCCGCTGAGCCAGCCCGGCGTGCTGGCGAGGCGCCGACGCGCCCCTCAGCCCCGGCCCACCACGCACCCCACCTGAAGGGACAACAGACCTGGGCCCCCGTTTTTCCGGGCCGTCCGCGCGCTTCTCACCCGTGCTGGAGCGGACCGGGGTCAAGGGTCGGCCGTAGGCCGATCGGCGCAGCCGACGCGGAGCGACAGCGGAGCGCCCTTGAGGCCGGGCCGTGGAAGTACGACCCTGGCGAAAGAAGCGGGCGGCCCCGACGGTCACTTGCTCAAACGCCGTCCGAGGTCCGACGACTCACTGCCTCCGTGAGGAAGCGTCCCCAGACGGCGGGGGAGACGGTGAGGTGGGGTCGGGCAGGGGCCTTGGAGTCGCGTATGTGAACGGCGGAGGCGATGGCCACCTCGACACACTCGCCTCCGCTTGAGTCGCTGTAGCTGCTCTTGAACCACGTCAGCTCGGTCAAAGCTCACCTGCCAACTGCTCGATGAGGGCGACGGATTCCTCCGGAGAGAGGGCCTGACTTCTGATCATCGCATAGCGACGCGCGAGGAGACCGACCTCGCGCGGATCGGATACGAGGACGCTGTGCCCGTTCCCTTCCATGTAGGCCAGCATGGTCTCTTCCACTGTCTCCAAGAGGGTCAGCGGGCCACCCTGCAACCCGGCGTGCTCAGCCCGTTCCGTCGGCATGACCTGGAGCACGACGTTCGGCCGCGCTGCAGAGGCGACCAGGAACTCGTACTGCGCCCGCATCACCTCGGGCCCGCCGATATGGCGTCGTAGCGCCACCTCCTCAAGGATGACGTTGACCACGCAGGTCGGCTTGCGGTCCAACAGCGCCTTGCGCTCCATGCGTGCGGAGACGAGCACCTCCACGTCATCCTCCAACGGCGGGAAGGCACAGTGCAGCACCGCACGGGCGTAGTCCGGCGTCTGAAGCAGACCGTGGATGAGCTGGGGACAGTACGAGGAGACGCTGAGCGCCTCCTGCTCCACTCGCACGAACCCCTGGAAGTGCGCGGGATACCGCTCCAGCCGCAGGTACTTGGACGCGGCCGAGATGATTCCCCCGGCTTCCAGCGCCTTCTCCGCCGCCTTGATGAACTCGTCCGTCGCGGGCTTGGCGAACGTCTCCACCGCGCTCACCGCCGCGCCCGAGTAGGACATCCGCTCGCCCAGTTCGCTCTGCGAGAGCCCCGCTGCCGTACGCAACATGCGGAGCACCTCGCCGAAGTACTGGGCGGCCGGTGACGATGACTTCTTCCCGGACTGCGGCATCGCAGTCACCTCCTCAACACACCTCAACGACAGTTCAACGGTCCGCTCAACGTCCGCGCCGGTCAGGGGCGTTGACGCTAGGCCCCTGGTGACGCTAGCGATGAGGACTGACAGTGGAGGTGTGAACACAGAAAGTCATCACACCTGGTACCGCCGCTTCATGCCGGTCATCGAAAACGTGGCCGAGGCCCGGCAGGGTGTCCGTGCCGTGTTGGACTCCTGGGCGGTCCCGGAGGACACCACGGAGACGGTCGCCCTGATCGTCACGGAGCTGGCCGCGAACGCCGTCACCCACGCCCACCGCCCCGGCCGTACCTTCGACGTGGCCCTGACCTGCGACGGCGACGGCAATGGCAACGGGAATGGCGGTGGCGGTGGCAAGACGATCGAGATCGAGGTCCACGACCCGTCCCCCCGCCACCCGGTCCGCCGCCCCTACGACCCGGAGGCCACCTCAGGTCGTGGCCTGCTCCTCGTGGAGTCCCTCGCGAACGCCTGGGAGGTCAGGGACCGTGAGCAGGGGAAGACGGTGTGGGTGCAGGTCGTACGGTGAGAACAGTGTCGTCTGCCAAGTACGGGTAGAGGGAGGCGGAATGGTCACTGCCCGGGCGGTGCTGGCTGCCGGTCGGCGTCATTCGGTGGCGCGGCGCTGGGACGGGACCGTGCTCGCGGTGGGTGAGGGCGCAGCCGACGAGTGTCGTGTCGAGGGGTGGGAGGACGTGGTCGCGGTGGCGGCGGGCAACGTCCATACCGCGAGGAACACGGGCAGGTCCCACACGGTGGGGCTCCGGTCGGACGGCACGGTGCTGGCGACGGGCTGGAACGGCGACGGGCAGTGCGAGGTCGCCGGATGGCGGGGCGTCACGGCCGTGGCCGCTGGCTGGCGCCGGACGCTCGGGCTGCTCGCCGACGGGCGTGTCGTTGCCGTCGGCCGGGGCTCGGAGGGGCAGTGCGACGTGCGGTCCTGGCGCGAGATGGTCGCCTTGGCGTGTGGCGACTGGCACTCGGTGGGTGTTCGGGCGGACGGTTCCGCGCTGGCCGTGGGGAACGACCGGCGAGGGCAGTGTGGCGTCGGGGAGTGGCGTGACCTTGTAGCCATCTCCGCCGGGTATCTCCACACCGTCGGCCTCAGAGCCGACGGGCGGGCGGTGGCGGCCGGGGACCGGGCGACCGGGGCGTGTGAGGTCGATGAGTGGGAGGACGTGGTGGCGCTGGACGCGGGCAGCTACCACACGGTCGGCGTCACAGCGTCCGGACGCGTCCTGGCGGTCGGAGACAACGGCCACGGGCAGTGCGAGGTCGGTGACTGGCACGGCATCGTCGCCGTGGCGGCCGGTTCGACGCACACCCTCGGCCTGCGTGCCGACGGCACGGTCGTGGCCACGGGCAACAACGCTGACGGCCAGTGCGATGTCGCGGCCTGGTCCGGAGTCCGGGCCGGGGTCAGTGCTCCCGGTCACCCCGCTAGGTCCTCACGGCGCGCACGATGAGCGTTCCGATGTGCCCCGGCACGGGTGCGTCCAGCACCCTCGCCTCCGCCGCGTCGAACCCGGCCCGGGTCAGCAGCCGTTCCCAGACGGCGGGGCGGTAGCTGTAGCGGTAGGTGAACATGGCCTTTCCGGCAAACCCGCCCTTGTACATGCCCTGGGGTCCGTACGCGCCGGGGATGGCCGGGGGCTGGGAGAACACGAACACGCCGCCGGGGGCGAGCCGCTGACGGACCAGCGGGAAGAGACGCCCGGGGTCGGTGAACCAGGCCGCGCCGAAGATCGAGTAGACGGCGTCGTAGGTGCCCGGGGCGCTGGCCAGCCACTCCAGCACCTCCCCTCGTACGAAAATGGCGCCGGTGCCGCCCCACCGCGCGCTGCTTCTCTCGACCATCACCGGGACAGGTCGACACCGTGCGCCTCGACGCCCCGCTGCGCCAGGTAGGCGAGGGCACGTCCGGTACCGCAGCCGATCTCCAGCACCCGGCGCGGGGCGCCCAGCAGTTCCGGCCCGGGACCGTGCCCGCGGTACTGCGTCCAGCAGAAGCCGGGCTCGGCGTCGTCCCGGAACGCGGACTCGGCGAAGGCGTCCCACAGTTCGGTCTCGGCGGCGATGTCGTGCGGTACGGGCACAGCGGGTTCTCCTCGGGACGGGACCCTGCCCCGCCCCCGGTGCGGGCAGGACGCCGATCTCTACGACGTGATGACGCTGGCGCTGCGCTGAGGTGACCGTGCTCTTGTGCGGTCGTTCAGACCTGGCCCAGGTCGATTTCCACGGGGAAGGGAGCGGTCACCTTCATCACCCCGGTGAACACGTCTCCGTCCCGGTACGTCTTCGTCGCGGGGTCGAGGAGGTACGTGTAGACGAGAGGCACGCCCGTCGCGGCCTGTTCGATGCGCCAGTAGAAGCCGATGCCAGCCTTGGCGTACTGGTCGACCTTCACGATCCGGTCGGTGGTCTCCGAGCCCGGCGACACCACCTCGGCCACCAGCAGTACGTGCTCGGGCCGGGTGGGCGTGACGTCGATCGTGTCGGCGCGGTAGACGACCACGTCGGGGCGGCGGTTGGTCAGCGGGACGTCCTGGAGCCGGACGTCGAAGTCCGTGTCGGCGTTCCAGTCGGGACCCGCGGCGGCGTCGAGGGCGTTCGCCAGGATGCGGGCCAGCCGGTTGTGCCGCTTGGAGGCGCTGGGACTCACGACGACCATTCCGTCCACGATCTCGATACCTGCGCACTGCTCCTCGGACCACGACTCGTACTCCTCGGCCGTGATCTGCTCGTGCATCCACGCCGGGGCCACCATCTCGGCAGTCATGACACGCCTCCCGGACACTGTGCGGCGGGCCCGATCCCGCTGGCCTCAGACTACTGTCTTCCCCTCGCCGTCCGACGAAGACAGAGAAGATGAGCCCGCCCCCGACGCCCCCCGCGCACACCCCTCACCCCGACCCCGTCGACCACGAACTCGTCCAGGCCGCCGCCGACGTCGCCCGCACCCGTTGCCGCGGCGACAACCACACCATGGCGGCGGCTGGCCGTGCCCCGGACGGGCGGGTCGTCACCGCCGTGAACGCCTACCACTTCACCGGAGGGCCCTGTGCCGAGCTGGTCCTGGTGGGTGCGGCGGCGGGGCAGGGGGTCTACGAGCTGGAGACCGTCGTCGCCGTGGGTGACCGTGACCGGGGTGTCGTGCCGCCCTGTGGCCGGTGTCGGCAGGTGCTCCTCGACTACTTCCCGGGGGTGCGGGTCATCGTCGTCGGGTCGGGCGGGGATCTTCGGAGTGTTCTGATCAGCGACCTGCTTCCCTCCAGCTACGTCTGGGCCGAGCACCAAGTCGACGGCGGCTGAGCGGCACGCGTCCTCACGCCGAGTCGTTGAGGAGCCGTCCCAGGTGGGTTCGGCCCGCCGACAGGAGGTCAGGGAGCGGGGCCGCCTCCTCGTACCAGCGCTTCTCGTACTCCCAGCACAGCCAGCCGTCCCAGCCGTGCCGGGAGAGGATCTCTACGCACTCGGCCAGGGGGAGGACGCCCGCGCCCAGGGGGAGCGGGGTCCGGTCGTCGGCGGAGGCGATGTCCTTGACCTGGACGTAGCCGAGGTACGGGGAGAGGGCGGCGTAGGTCTCGGAGGGCTGTTCGCCGCCCAGCCAGGTGTGCATGACGTCCCACAGCGCGCCGACCTGGCGGTGGCCGACCAGGCCCAGGACGCGGATCGCGTCGGCGGCGGTGCGGTGGGAGTCGTGGGTCTCCAGGAGGATGCGTACGCCAGCGTCGGTGGCGTGTTCCGCCGCCGTGCCCAGGCGCCGGGCGGCCGTCGCGTCGGCCTCCGCGGGGGACTGGCCGTGCGCGTCGGCGCCGGGGAAGACCCGGATGTACGGGGCGCCCAGGTCGCGGGCGAGGTCGAGCAGGGCGCGGATCTCCGCGAGGACCGGTTCGTCGTCGCCCGGCGCGGCCACGCGCGCGTACCCGGCGAGGCCGAGGATCTCGACCCCGGCGGTCTTGAAGTGGGCCGCGACCTCGACCCGTTCGGCGGGCGAGAGGGCGGGGTGGACGGGCTCCTCGGGATGCGCGCGCAGTTCGACGCCGTGGTAGCCGTGCTCGGTCGCGAGCCGGGTGACGTCGGGGAGGGGGAGACCGGGGACGCCGAGAGTGGAGAACGCCAGTTTCATGCTCATCGACCCTACTCGTCCGGTCCTACGGTTGGGCGTTGCCTTTAAGTTATAAAGAAGACTCTCGATCGATGCCGAGAGTCGACTTCAAGTAATGAATGAATCGTTACCTGATTCGGGACCTGTGGCCCTTCCCGAGGCGGCGTGGTCCGGTTCAGACTCTCGGAGGGCGCGGTGGCCCCCCGTGCGGCCGAAAACCGCCCCCGCTCAGCCCGTGAGGTCCGTGAGGAGCGCCGACAACTGCGGCGAGTACGCCGAGTGCAGGACCAGCGCCGCGCTCCCCACCGGCGCCGCGTCCGCGCCGTGCGGGGAGGCGGTCACGTCGACGACCCGGATGTGCCGGGAGACCGGCCTCGTCGCCAGGGCCGACGCGACGACGTCCACGTACCGCGACTCCACCTGGCCGATGCCGTGACCGCCGAGCACGATCAGGTCGACGTCCAGCAGGTTGGCGACACTTGAGGCGACCGTGGCGACCTGGGCCGCGGCCTCGTCGACCACGGCGACGGCGACGGGGTCCCCGGCCGCGGCGGCGCTCCGGATCGCGGCGTGGTCGACGGACTCCGGGTCGGCGGCGAACAGTTGCGCCAGCACACCCCCGCCGTCGGCCGGGCGGCCCGCGAGCCGCTCCCGGGTCGCCGCCACGACGGCGGACGGGCTGGCGGACACCTCCAGGCAGCCCCGGTTGCCGCAGTAGCACTCGGGGCCGTCCGGCCGCACCGACAGATGCCCGAACTCCCCGGCGTTCAGCGAACCCCCGCGGTACACCTGGTGGTTGAGGATGAGGCCGCCGCCGATGCCGGTGCCGAAGAAGAAGTAGGCGAAGTTCGCCACGCCCTTGCCCGCGCCGGACCAGCGCTCACCGATCGCGGCGGCGGTCGCGTCGTTGTCCAGCGTCACCGGCAGCCCGGTGGCCTCACTGAGCGTTTGCCGCAAAGGGAAACCGTCCATGTGGGCGAGGCGCGGCGGCGCGGCGACCAGGCCGTGTTCCTGGTCGAGGGGGCCGGGCGCGGCGAGGCCCAGGCCGAGGACGCGGTCCCGGGGGACGTCCGCCTCGGCCAGTGTCTCGGCCACCAACTCGGCCATGACGGCGACGACTTGGGCGGGGTCGGTGTCCGGTGGGGTGGGCCGTCGGTTGATGACCAGGGGATGGCCGAGCAGGTCGACCACGGCGCAGGCGAGCTGGACGGCGTCGAAGTGGAGGCCGACCGCGCTGCGGGCGGTGGCGTTGACGCGCAGGGTGGTGCGGGGTTTGCCGCCGCCGGAGGCCCGGCTGGAGCCGTCCTCCCGCACGACGCCCTCGTTGATCAGTCGGCGCACGATGCCCGACACCGTCTGCGGGGTGAGACCGGTGCGCTCCGCGATCTCGACGCGGCTGATGCCGTCGGACCACTGGATCTGGTCAAGTACGACCGCCTGATTGTAGCGCCCGACTTTCGGCAGGTTTGTCCCGACTTGTTGCACTAGTGCCTTCTCCCATTGGGGCCGGTCGGCCCTCGCTGGTCCACCACGCTCCGCGCTTGACTTAGTAAAACAAATGAACTTAACGTCCCGTTCAGTTTCAGCGCGGACCTCAGGGACCGCGTAGTGCCAACGGAGGCAAGCTGATGTCCACCCAATGCCGCATACCGGATCGCCCGGGGCCGTCTGACGGCCTCGGCGCGCGCAGAGTGGGGCCGCTGTCGTGAGCGGGAGCCCGGTCCTGCTGGAGATGCAGTCGATCACCAAGACGTTCCCCGGGGTGAAGGCCCTCGACGACGTGAACCTGGTCGTCCGGGAAGCCGAGATCCACGCCATCTGCGGGGAGAACGGCGCGGGCAAGTCCACGCTCATGAAGGTCCTGAGCGGGGTCTACCCGTACGGCAGCTACACCGGCGAGATCATCTACCAGGGCGAGCGCGTCCGGTTCGGCGACATCCGGGCCAGTGAGCACGCCGGGATCGCGATCATCCACCAGGAACTGGCCCTCGTGCCGGGCATGTCGATCACCGAGAACATCTTCCTCGGCAACGAGCCCCGCAGGCGCGGCGCCATCGACTGGAAGTACGCGCGCCGCCGGGCGCTGGAGCTGATGCGGCAGGTCGGACTCGACGAGGACCCCGACACGTTGATCAAGGACATCGGCGTCGGCAAGCAGCAGCTCGTGGAGATCGCCAAGGCGTTCGCGAAGGACGTCCGGCTGCTCATCCTCGACGAGCCGACCGCGGCCCTCAACGAGGACGACTCCCGCCACCTGCTGGACCTGCTGCGCGGGTTCCGGGACCGGGGCATCACCCTGATCATGATCTCGCACAAGCTCAACGAGATCGAGGCGGTCGCCGACACCATCACGATCATCCGCGACGGCCGGACCATCGAGAGCCTCGACGTCAAGGGCGACGAGGTCAACGAGGACCGCATCGTGCGCGGCATGGTCGGCCGCGAGCTGAGCAGCCGGTTCCCCGACCACACCCCGGAGATCGGGGAGGTCTTCTTCGAGGTCCGGGACTGGACGGTACGGCACCCCACCGCCGAGGACCGCCTGGTCTGCAAGGGCTCGGAGTTCCACGTCCGGCGCGGTGAGATCGTCGGCTTCGCGGGCCTGATGGGCGCCGGGCGCACCGAACTCGCCATGAGCCTCTTCGGCCGCTCCTACGGGCGGTACGTCTCCGGCCGGGTCTTCAAGGACGGCGAGGAGATCCAGGTCAAGACGGTGGCCGACGCCATCGGCCACGGGATGGCGTACGTCAGTGAGGACCGCAAGTCCATCGGGCTCAACCTGCTGGACGACATCAAGACCTCGACGGTCGCGGCCAAGCTGAAGAAGATCACCAAGCGGGGCGTCATCGACCGGGTGCGCGAGCACGGCGTCGCCGACGACTACCGCAAGAGCCTGCGGATCAAGACCCCGACCGTCGACGAGGGCGTGGTCAAGCTCTCCGGCGGCAACCAGCAGAAGGTCGTCCTGGCGAAGTGGATGTTCACCGACCCGGACCTGCTGATCCTCGACGAGCCGACGCGCGGCATCGACGTGGGGGCCAAGTACGAGATCTACGGGATCATCCACCGGCTCGTCGACCAGGGCAAGGGCGTCATCGTCATCTCGTCCGAGCTGCCCGAGCTGATCGGCCTGTGTGACCGCATCTACACGGTGTTCGAAGGCACCATCACCGGCGAGGTCGCGCGCAGCGACGCCGATCCGGAACTCCTGATGAAGCAGATGACCGCAATGAAGAAGAGCCCGACCTCATGAGCAGATTCAAAGAGCTGCAGAAGAACCTCTTCGGAGGCTCCCAGTCCAACGCCCGCCAGTTCGGCATGATCTTCACCCTCGTGGCGATCGTCCTGCTCTTCCAGATCTGGACCGGCGGCCTCACCCTGACCTCCAGCAACCTCATCGCGGTCGTCAGCCAGTACTCGTACATCCTGATCCTCGCCATCGGCATGTTGATGGTGATCGTGGCGGGGCACATCGACCTCTCGGTCGGCTCGGTCGCGGCGTTCACCGGCATCGTCGTCGCCAAGGCGATGCAGGAGTACGACCTCCCGTGGCCGCTCGGCATCCTGCTCGGCCTGCTCGTCGGCCTCGTGATCGGCGCCTGGCAGGGCTTCTGGGTGGCGTACGTCGGGGTCCCGGCGTTCATCGTGACGCTGGCGGGCATGTTGCTCTTCCGCGGCGGCAACCAGTTCATCGGCAACGCCGACACCATCCCGGTGCCCGAGGGCTTCCGGAAGATCGGCGCGGGCTTCCTGCCCGAGGTCGGTCCGGAGACCGGCTTCAACAACCTGACCCTGCTGCTCGGCATCGCGGCCTGCGCCGCCGTGGTGTGGCGGGAGTGGAAGGGCCGTCAGACGCGGCAGGAGATGGGCGCCGAACTCGCCCCGCTGTGGGTCAACGGCGTCCGCCTCGCCATCATGCTGGGCGTCATCCTCTTCGCCACGCTGCGCTTCGCGGGCGGCCGGGTCGGCACCAGCTTCCCGATCTCCGGGATCATCCTGATCGTCCTGGTGCTGGCGTACTCGCACTACACCAACAACACCATCGGCGGTCGCCACATCTACGCCGTCGGCGGCAACTCCCGAGCGGCCGAGCTGTCCGGTGTGAAGCTGCGGCGGGTCAACTTCCTCGTCATGACGAACATGTCGGTGCTGGCCGCGCTGGCGGGCATGATCTTCGTGGCGCGGTCCACGGCCTCCGGGCCGCAGGACGGACTGAGCTGGGAACTCGACGCCATCGCGGCCGTCTTCATCGGCGGCGCGGCGGTCTCGGGCGGCCTCGGCACCATCAGCGGCTCGATCGTCGGTGGTCTGGTCATGGCGTTGCTCAACAACGGCCTCCAGCTCGAAGGCGTCGGCTCCGACCGGGTCCAGATGATCAAGGGCCTGGTGCTTCTCCTCGCCGTCGCGTTCGACGTCTACAGCAAGAGCCAGGGACGGTTCTCGATCATCGGAACGCTGTCGCGTCCGTTCCGTCGGGAGGAACCGGCGGCACCGGCCGAACCCCAGAGTCCGGCCTCCGATCCCCAGAAGGCCCCGGTCGCAAGCTGACCACGGTTCGGCACCGGGTCCGGAGCGGTCGCTCCGTTCAGGACCCGGCACCGGCCAAGGGCCTCCGCTCGCGGGCTGCCGCCAGCTCGCTCCCCCCTCGCGCCACACTCCGCGGCGCACCTCTCAGCACCACCTTGCAAGAAGGGCACAACTCCCATGCGCAGACTCATCACCAGAGCCGTTGCCACGGTCGGCGCTGTCGCACTCCTCTCCCTGGGTACGGCCTGCTCCAACGAGCGTGAGGGCTCCACCTCCGCCGACTCCGCCTCCGACAGCGGCTTCGCGCAGGACTCCCTCATCGGTGTCGCCCTGCCGTCGAAGACCTCGGAGAACTGGGTGCTCGCGGGCAACCTGTTCACCGACGGCCTGAAGGAAGCGGGCTTCAAGGCGGACGTCCAGTACGCGGGCGCCTCCACCACCGTCGCCGACCAGCAGGCGCAGATCTCCGCCATGGTCACCAAGGGCGCCAAGGTCATCGTGATCGGCGCGACCGACGCCTCCCAGCTCTCCACGCAGGTGGCGCAGGCCAAGGAGGCGGGCGCGACCGTCATCGCCTACGACCGGCTGATCACCAACACCAAGGACGTCGACTACTACATCGCGTTCGACAACTTCAAGGTCGGCCAGTTGCAGGGCCAGGCCCTGATCGACGGCATGAAGGCCAAGGACAAGAAGGGTCCCTGGACCATCGAGCTGTTCTCCGGCTCCCCGGACGACAACAACTCGAAGGTGTTCTTCGACGGTGCGATGGACGTGCTCCAGCCGCTGATCGACAAGGGGGACATCGTTGTCGGCTCCGGCCAGACCGACATCAAGCAGACCGCGACCCAGGGCTGGAAGGCCGAGAACGCCCAGCAGCGGATGGACGCCCTGCTGAACTCGACGTACAGCGGCAAGAAGACGCTGGACGGGGTGCTCTCCCCGAACGACACCCTGGCGCGCGCGATCCTCACCTCGGTGAAGGGCGCGGGCAAGGAACTGCCGGTCGTCACCGGCCAGGACTCCGAGGTCGAGTCGGTCAAGTCGATCATGGCGGGTGAGCAGTACTCCACCATCAACAAGGACACCCGCAAGCTGGTGACCGGGACCATCGACATGGTCAAGGCGCTCCAGAAGGGCGACAAGCCGGAGATCAACGACACCAAGTCGTACGACAACGGCGTCAAGGTCGTCCCGTCCTACCTCCTTGAGCCGATCATCGTCACCAAGGAGAACGCCGCCGAGGCGTACGCCAACGACGACAAGCTGGCGCCGCTCACCAAGTAGCGGCACCGGCGGGCGCCCCGAGCCCCGGGATCACCCTCCTCGGGGCCCGGGCGCCCGCACCGGCCGACCTGACCGGCAGCCCACCTGACCGGGTGCACGGCAGGTCGGCCGCCGCCCTCACCGGCGGCACGCCTCAGACCGGCGGACGGCACCCTCCCCGGCCGCCGTGCTCCGTCCCTGACCCCGGAGCACGACGACCGAGCCGGGCCAACACCTCACCGACCCGGAGCCGCCCGCCGCTCCCCGGGAAGTCTGCGGGACTTCCCGGGGAGTTGTGCGTTTCCGGGGGCGCGCATGGCCGGGCGGGCGTTTCGTGGACGCCGCTCCCCGGTCACCTGGGCCCGACGGCCGGTCACCCGGGCTCGACGGCCAGTGGGTCAGGAACGCCCGATGTGCGGCCGTACAAGCGAGCCCGGCGTACGGGCCGCCCCCGTCCCGCCGCCCTACGACCACCCCCCGCCCGGCTACCCCCGCGGCACCCCCGAAGACCCCCGCACCATCAACTCCCCCCGCACCGTGGCGATCCCGCCGGGCGGCGGCTCCTCGCGCCCCATGGCGATGCGGCCCGCCCGCGCCCCCGCCCCGGCGAGCGGCAGCCGTACCGTCGTCAGGGACGGCACCGCGTCGATGCTGAACGGCAGGTCGTCGAACCCGGCGACGGAGACGTCCGCGGGGATGCGGCGGCCGGAGTCGCGCAGGGCGGCGCACGCCCCCAGCGCGACGGAGTCGTTCGCGGCGACGACCGCCGTCAGGGACGGGTCCCGGCGCAGCAGCTCCAGCGTGGCCTCGTAGCCGGAGCCGCGGTCGTAGCGGCCGTGCACGGTCCAGCGGGGGTCCTCCTCGATCCCGGCGGCGGCCAGCGCCTCGCGGTGGCCCTCCAGCCGGTGCCGGGTGGTGGTGCGCTCCTCGGGCCCCGCGATGTACCCGAGCCGCCGGTGCCCGAGGCCGATGAGGTGCTCGGTGAGCTGCCGGGCGCCGCCGCGGTTGTCGAAGGTCAGGGCGATGGCCCCGGTGTCGGGCGCGGGCGGCCGTCCGCACAGCACGACCCGGGTCCCGGCGTCGCCCAGTTTCCGCAGCTTCGTCGCCATCGCCGTGGCGTGCGCCGCGTCCTCCATCGCGCCGCCCGTCAGCACCACCGCCGCCGCCCGCTGCCGCTGGAGCAGCGTCAGGTAGGTCAGCTCACGCTCGGGCGAGCCGCCCGTGTTGCAGACCACCGCCAGCCGTTCGCCGCCCGCGCGCCCGCCGGGGCCGCCGATCTCCGACTGGATGGCCCCGGCCATGATCCCGAAGAACGGGTCGGCGATGTCGTTGACGAGGATGCCGACCAGGTCGGAGGTGGCGGCGGCGAGCGCGCTCGCGGGGCCGTTGAGGACGTAGTCCAGTTCGTCGACCGCCTTGAGCACCCGCTCCCGGGTGGACGCCGCGACCGGGTAGTTGCCGTTCAGCACGCGCGACACCGTCGCGGGCGAGACCTGAGCGCGAGCAGCCACGTCCGCCAGGGTCACCGTCATGTCCTCGTCCTCCGGTCGCGCATCTCGTCGTACGCCTTATACACACAAGACCCCGGGCCCGGCTCGGACGTACGCCCCACTACACATCCGGACCCCCCAGCACGGTTCCGGACAGACCTTACGGCCAAGGACCCCTGTTGTTCGACCCTTCGAACAAACAGCGCCTTCGCAGTGGTCTTGTCCAACCGCTGTTCAGAGGCTAGCTTCTGAACTGATAGAAAGCGCTTGCTGCATGGCTCATCACCGCACTCTTTTCCGAGGCGGCCGGGCGTACGCGGCGCGCGGACCGCGTACGAAGGGAATGACGTGACACGCAAGACGGTGCGTATCGCCATGAACGGTGTCACCGGGCGCATGGGCTACCGCCAGCACCTGGTCCGCTCGATCCTGGCCCTCCGTGAACAGGGCGGCCTCGACCTCGGCGACGGCACCGTGCTGTGGCCGGAACCGATCCTCGTCGGCCGCCGCGAACACGCGCTGAAGGCGCTTGCTGAACGGCACGGCCTTGACCACTTCTCGACCGACCTCGACGCGGTCCTCGCCGATCCGACCGTCGACATCTACTTCGACGCCCAGGTCACCTCCGCCCGCGAGGAGGCCCTGAAGAAGGCCATCGCCGCGGGCAAGCACATCTACACCGAGAAGCCCACCGCCACCGGCCTGGACGGCGCCCTGGAGCTGGCCCGCCTCGCGGACGCCAAGGGAATCAAGCACGGCGTCGTCCAGGACAAGCTGTTCCTCCCCGGCCTGCTCAAGCTGAAGCGGCTCATCGACGGCGGCTTCTTCGGCCGCGTCCTGTCCGTGCGCGGCGAGTTCGGCTACTGGGTCTTCGAGGGCGACTGGCAGACCGCCCAGCGCCCCTCCTGGAACTACCGTGCGGAGGACGGCGGAGGCATCGTCGTCGACATGTTCCCGCACTGGGAGTACGTGCTCCACGAGCTGTTCGGCCGGGTCAGGTCCGTCCAGGCCATCGCCACCACCCACGTCCCGCAGCGCTGGGACGAGAACGGCAAGCCCTACGACGCGACGGCGGACGACGCGGCGTACGGCATCTTCGAACTCGACGGCGGCGTCATCGCGCAGATCAACTCCTCCTGGGCCGTGCGCGTCAACCGCGACGAACTCGTGGAGTTCCAGGTCGACGGCACCGAGGGCTCCGCCGTCGCGGGCCTGCGCAACTGCCGCGTCCAGCACCGCAGCGCCACCCCGAAGCCGGTGTGGAACCCCGACATCCCGGCCACCGAGGCGTTCCGCGACCAGTGGCAGGAGATCCCGGACAACGCCGACTTCGACAACGGCTTCAAGGCCCAGTGGGAGCTGTTCCTCAGGCACGTCCACGCCGGTGCCCCCTACCACTGGGACCTGCTCGCCGGTGCCCGTGGCGTCCAGCTCGCCGAGCTGGGGCTGAAGTCCTCGGCCGAGGGCCGCCGCATCGACGTACCGGAGATCGCGCTGTGACCATCCGCCTCCCGGACCCGCACGGCGGCCTGCGGACCTACGAACCCCGCACCGCGCCCCTGACCCTCACCGCAGAAGGCGCTTTCACCTCGCGGACCGTCTTCTCCGCCGCGCACGTCGTCGCGGACCCCTACGCCGACGTCTCACCCGACGCGCCCGCCGCCGTCGACTGGGACGCCACCCTCGCCTTCCGCCGCCACCTGTGGTCCCACGGGCTCGGCGTCGCGGAGGCCATGGACACCGCCCAGCGCGGCATGGGCCTGGACTGGGCGGGCGCCGCCGAACTGATCCGCCGCAGCGCCGCCGAGGCCAAGGCGGTCGGCGGCCGGATCGCCTGCGGCGTCGGCACCGACCAGCTCACCACGGGGACTTCGGCGGACGTCCGCGCGGCCTACGAGGAGCAGCTCGCCGTCGTCGAGGAGGCGGGCGCCCAGGCCATCCTGATGGCCTCCCGCGCCCTGGCCGCCACGGCGTCCGGCCCCGAGGACTACCTGGAGGTCTACGGCCACCTGCTGCGCCAGGCCGCCGAACCGGTGATCCTGCACTGGCTCGGCCCCATGTTCGACCCGGCCCTGGAGGGCTACTGGGGCTCCAGCGACCTGGACCTGGCCACCGACACCTTCCTCGACGTCATCGCCGCCCACCCCGACAAGGTCGACGGCATCAAGGTCTCCCTCCTCGACGCCCAGCGCGAGGTCGACCTGCGCCGCCGCCTCCCGCAGGGCGTGCGCTGCTACACCGGCGACGACTTCCACTACCCCGAGCTGATCGCGGGCGACGACCAGGGCTTCAGCCACGCCCTGCTCGGCATCTTCGACCCGCTCGGCCCGCTCGCGGCGGAGGCGGTCCGCGTCCTGGACACCGGGGACGTCGCGGGCTTCCGCGCCCTGCTCGACCCCACCGTGGAACTCTCCCGCCACCTCTTCCAGGCGCCCACCCGCTTCTACAAGACCGGCGTGGTCTTCCTGGCCTGGCTCTCCGGCCACCAGTCCCACTTCACGATGGTCGGCGGCCTCCAGTCGGCGCGCTCCCTGCCGCACTTCGCCCGCGCCTACGAACTCGCGGACGGGCTGGGCCTCTTCCCGGACCCGAAGCTGGCCGAGGAACGCATGAGGAACCTGCTCGCGCTGTACGGAGTCGACCAGTGAGCCAAGCCATCGATCCCCGCGACCTCGCGCGCTTCAGCATCAACCAGATGACGGTCAGGCAGCTCGCCCTGCCCGAACTGACCGACGCCTGCGCCCAACTCGGCGTCCAGGGTGTCGGCCTGTGGCGCGAACCCGTCCAGGAGTACGGCGTCGAGGCGGCGGCCAAACTCGTCCGCGACGCGGGCCTGACGGTCACCACGCTCTGCCGCGGCGGCTTCCTCACCGCCCTGGACACCGACGCACGCGCGCGTGCCCTCGACGACAACCGCCGCGCCGTCGACGAGGCGGCGACGCTGGGCACCGACACCCTCGTCCTGGTCTCCGGCGGCCTGCCGCCCGGCTCCAGGGACCTGCGCGGCGCCCGCGAGCGCATCGCCGACGCGCTGGCCGAGCTGGGGCCCTACGCGGAGTCCCACGGCGTACGGCTCGCCATCGAGCCACTGCACCCCATGTACGCCGCCGACCGCTGCGTCGTCTCCACCCTGGCCCAGGCCCTCGACCTCGCCGAGCGCTTCCCGGCCCACCAGGTCGGCGTCACCGTCGACACGTACCACATCTGGTGGGACGACCGGGCGCCGGAGCAGATCGCCCGCGCGGGCGCGGGGGGCCGCATCCACACCTTCCAGCTCGCGGACTGGACGACCCCGCTGCCGGAGGGTGTCCTCAACGGGCGCGGGCAGATCGGGGACGGCTCGATCGACATGCGGGAGTGGAAGGGGTACGTGGAGGCGGCGGGGTACACCGGCGCCATCGAGGTGGAGTTGTTCAACGATCCGCTGTGGGCGCGGGACGGGCGGGAGGTGTTGGCGGAGACGGCGGCGCGGTTCGTGGAGCACGTGGTGCGCTGAGCCGCAGTTGAGGATCGTTGAACGATCCTCAGGGTGGGGGCAGCAGGGGGCCCAGCGGTCCCAGGTCCAGGTTGAGGTCCTCCAGCGTGAGGCCGTACCGGTCGCACAGCTCGGTCATCCGGTCGTGCAGGACCATCAGCGTCAGCCCGAGCCGCTCCTCCTGCTCCTCCGTCAGCCCGCCCTCGTCCACCCGGCGCAGCGCCTGCCGCTCCATGAGCTGGCGCAGCAGCTCGACGATGGTCAGCACCAGCCTGACCAGGTCGCGCTCCACGGTGTCCGGGTCGGTGCGCAGCCGGTGGGCCGGACTCCGCCCGGCCGGGGGTGCCACGAGGTCCTCCGGCCGGGCGGGCAGCAACGCGAACGCGCGCGAGGCGGCGTCGGAGACCTCCCGCAGCCGGTCGGCGGGGCCCGTCACGGCCCGTCCTCCGGTGAGGGCGGGAGGGTCCACTGCTCGTCCAGTTGCTCGCGGACGGAGACGATCACCGCGCGCAGGGAGATCCGCACCAGGTCGATGTCCGCGATCGACAGCACCAGGTCGCCGGTGAGCACGACCCCGCCGCTGAGCAGCCGGTCCAGCAGGTCGATCAGCGCGACCTGCCGTCCGGAGAGGGGACGGTCGTCTTCGCCGGGACCGTAGGACTCGTGGGGCTCGTAGGACTCGTACGGCTCGTTGGGCTCGTACGCGCCGTCCGTGTCGTACGCGTTCACCCCTGCGGCACCTCCTCCTGCACCGGGGGCGCGGCGAAGGAGTACGGCGCCCAGGGGCCGGTGACCTCCACGCGGACGCCGGGCAGGTCGTCGGCCGCGTGCCGCATCCGGTCGTGGAACTGCGCGGACAGGTGGCGCGGGACCAGGTAGGCGTCGTTGGCGACGTTGTCGCCGGTGCGGCCGGGCGCCCGGGCGAGGTCGCCCTGCTGGGGGCGGTGCCGGGCGCGTTCCACGGCCAGCCCGCGTGCGAGTTCCTCCGTGCGCCGTACGGCTTCCCGCGCGGCCCGCCAGGTGTCCTCCCGTTCCTGGCGCAGGCGTCGGCGGCTGCGCAGGTACGCGCGTCCGGCGTCCGGACCGTCCACCGCGACCGGCGCGGGCGGGGCGCCGGGCGGGCTCTCGGCGTACACCTTCACGCCCCACTCCTCGTGCCCGGCGAACCGGTCGAGCAGCGCGGCGAAGACCGCCTCCCGCTCCCGCAGCATCCCGGCGACGCGCGTCTCGTCGAGGTACACGGTCGCCAGCCGCAGCGGCAGCACCGTGGTGCGGGCGGCCAGCGCCTCGATGACGGCGTGGTGCGCCCTCGCCGTCGCCTCCAGCCACTCCAGGTCCTCCAGACGTGACTTCAGCGCCGCCTCCGAGAACTCCGCCGCGGGCACCGCGCCGACCGCGGCGGCCACCGCGCCGGAGCGCACGAACCCGACCGGCGCCCCCGCCACGCCGTACGGCCCCGTCGGCGCGTCCCGCGGACGGTCGGTCGCGGCCGACGCCGGGACCACCGCGTACACGTAGGCCAACCGCCCGCTCACGGCTCCCTGTCCTCACGGCGTCTGCGGCGCGGGAGTTCCTCGCGGGGCTTGCGGCGCGGCTCGGGGGACTCGGAGACCTGGCGGCGCAGCTCCCGCACCTCGGCGCGGAGCCGCCGGTTCTGCTCCTCCAGGGAACGGCTGCCGTCGGCGCGGGAGGACAGCGCGGGGTCGTGCTCCCACCAGTCGATGCCGATTTCCTTGGCCTTGTCGACCGAGGCCACCAGGAGGCGGAGCTTGATGGTGAGCAGTTCGATGTCGAGCAGGTTGATCTTGATGTCGCCGACGATGACGATGCCCTTGTCCAGGACGCGTTCCAGGATGTCCGCGAGGTTGGCGCTGGAGGACTGGCCGTACGGCGAGACGGCCCGGGACGGGAGGGGGGCGGGGGAGTCGGGATGCGTCACCGGGGCGCCTCCTCCTCGTCGTCTTCGTACGCTTCTCCCTCGTCGGCGTCCTCGTCCTCCGCCTCGTCGTCTTCGTCTTCCTCGTCGTAGTCGTCCTCGTCTTCTTCTTCTTCGTCCTCTTCCTCGTACTGGTCCTCTTCTTCCTCCTCCTCGGCCTCCTCCGGCCCCCGGACGACCTCCCCCTCGCGGATCTCGCCGCGCCAGCCCCCGGTCGCCTCGCCGCGCATCATCACGAACGTGCGGTACAGCTTCAGGTCGAGGCGGGCGCGGCGGCCCTGGGCGCGGACCAGGCTGCCGGTCTTCTCGACGACCCCCTTGGGGAAGTACTGGAGGACCAGCAGCACCTTGGTGAGGTTCTCGCCGAGGGGGTGGAAGGTGACCACGCCCTTGGTGGTCGCCTTCTCGCCCTCGGACGTCCAGGCGATCCGCTCGTCCGGCACCTGTTCCGTGATCGTGCCGTGCCAGCGGCGGCTGGCCTTGGCGACCTTGACCTGCCACTCGGTGGTCACGTCGTCCTTCTGCTGGACGTCCACCACACCCTTGGCGAACCGGCCGAACTCCCGGAACTGCGTCCACTGGTCGTACGCCTCGCGCACCGGCACGCCCACGTCGATGTCCTCGATGATGGTGAGCCCCTTGCCGACGCCGCCCTCGGTGGCCTGGGTGTGCCGCTTGCTGGTGGCCTCCTTGGCCTTGTCCAGCAGCGCGTGGGTGGTGTGGGAGGCGAGCGAGCCGAGGTGCGGTCGGCCCAGGTGGGCCTCGCCGAGGCGGCGCGCCCCCGAGCCCATCCGTTCGCCCACGCCCTTCAGCATCACCTGGAGCCGGGCCTCGACGTACTTCTCCAGCTCCTCCTTGAGGTGGGCCGTGCCCGGGTTCTGCGCGGCCCGCTCACGGAGCTTGCCCTCAGCCATCGCCCTGCCTCCTCGCCTTCGGAGCGGCACGCTTGGAGCGGCTCGGGGAGGCGGTCGTGGTCTTCTCCCGGCGCCGGGGCGCGGGTTCGGGTTCCTCGGCGGACTCGGCGTCGTCCGACTTGGCCTCGGCCTCGGGCTCCGCCTTCGTGTCCGCCTCCGCCTCCTTGTCCGCCTCCGCCTCCTTGTCGGCTTCCGGCCCCGCCTCCCGCAGCCCCGCCGTACGTTCGTGCAGGGCGTCGGCGAGGTGGTCGGCCTTGGCCGTCAGGACGGAACTGGCCGCCGTCCTGCCCGCCTCGGTCAGCTCGGTGCGCAACTGCTGGGTGATGTTGTTGAGGAAGGGCGAGTCGAGGGCCTTGCCGAACTGCCCCGGCCGGATGCGCGACCCGGCCAGCAGGGCGCCCAGGCTGACGGCGAGTCGGCCCTTCTTGGACCGCCCGAGCACATAGCCGCCCAGGACGGCCGCCCCGATCTTGGCGTTGTTCATGATCCGCCTTTCTCCGCGTGCCCTCACAGGCCGGGCCGCGCGCCCCGCTGGAGCTGGTAGACCCGGATCTCCTCCAGGCGGTGGAGCAGCTCCTCCTCGTGCCGCGCGAACTCCTCGTCGTCGATCCGCCCCTCCTCACGGGCCCGTTCGAGGTTCACGAGCGCCTCCTGCACGGGGGCCGGGTCGTAGTACTCCTCCTCGGCGGCCCGGACCACCTTGTCGATCACCCAGCCCACGCCCCGGAACGGGGCGAGCGGCAGCGCCAGGATCTCCACGACCAGTCCCACACCGGACCTCCTTCGTCACCCACCCCGTCCGCGCTCAGGCGAAGCTGTACGGCGGCAGTGGCCCGCGCAGCCGGAGTTCGACGCCGTCCCCGAGCCGTTCGGCGAGGTCGCGTCCCGCGCGGGTGAACTCCTCCCCGCGGTCGTCCTCCAGGAGGAAGGACACGCTCACGAAGTACTGCTGGGAGGGCGGGGACAGCTTCTCCGCCAGCGCCAGCGGGCGCAGCGCGTCCAGGACCTGCCCGGCCAGCGCCTCCTGCCTGGCCTGCACCTCCTGTGCCACGAGCTGGCCGAGCGCGACCCGGTCAGCGTGCGTCCCGCCGCCGTCGCGGGTGGCCTCGTTGAGCGCGCGGGCCTGTTCCGAGTCGGTGAGGACGGCGCGCAGCAGCGTGTCCTCGTCCTGGACGCCCTTGACGTTGTACTCGACCCGCCCGGTGAGTTCGTCGAGCCGCTGGGCGTACGCCGCGGCGCGCTCTTCGAGCACGGCGCGTACGGCGTCCTCGTCGGCGGCGACGTACCCGAAGCCCAGCGGGAGGACCGCGCCGTCGGCCCACAGGGACTCCTGGACCTCGTGGTGGGCGGTCAGGGCGTCCCGGCTGACGCCGACCTGCTCCGGCGCCTCGCTGACGACGGCGCACAGGTCGCCGACGCGGACGGCGCGCACCTCCGTGGGCGCCTCGCCGACGCCCTTGGCGCCCTCAAGCCGCAGGGGGTGCGAGGCCCTGGTGATCGCGTAGACGTACAGCGGCATGGGCGCTCACTCCTCCCGGGCCTTGGTGGAACGGCGGTCGGAGCCGCGTTCCACGCGCGCGTGCCGCTTCTCACGGCTGTCGTCGTCCTCGCGGCCCTTCTGGAGGGACTCGGTGACGGCCTGGACCGCGCCGGTCAGCGCGCCCTTGCTCTTGCCGCGGGCGCCGCCCTCGGAGGCGCCCTCGACGATGTCGGAGAGCTGGGCGGGGGCCTTGCGGCCGGACTCCAGGTCCAGCCGGTTGCAGGCCTCCGCGAAGCGCAGGTAGGTGTCGACGCTGGCGACGACGACGCGGGCGTCGATCTTCACCAGCTCGATGCCGACCAGCGACACCCGCGCGAACGCGTCGATGACCAGGCCCCGGTCCAGGACCAGTTCCAGTACGTCGTACAGGTTTCCCGAACTCCCCGGGCTGGCGGAAACGGCGCCGCCCTCGCCCTGCGGCACCACAGTCACTGTGCTGCCCCTTACCGGTTGTCGTCCATCGGTCAGCGGTTGTCCCGGTCGACCTGCGCGCGCGTGTACCGGCGTCCGCGTTCGTACGCCAGCAGCTTGCCCGTGGGGTCGAGGACGACCTGGTAGCTGGCCATCACGCTGCTCGTCTGCGGGACGCGCTCCAGCTCCACGACCTCGACGTCGGCCTCCCAGCCCTGCTCGGTCGGCTTCAGCGAGGAAACGGACTCGGGGGCCCGGCCCAGCAACTCCGTGAGTTGCTCGGCCGCGCTGCGCATGGCCTCGGCAGCGGAGACCCGTTCGTCGTCCGTCATCTGCTCACTCCACTTCCATCATCGACCTGGCCCCCGTCATATGCCACCGGGGGCGGAAGGCCATCTCTCAGCTCCCCTCCGCCGCCGTCTCCCCGACCTCCCCCGCCGCCGTCCCCTCGACCTCCCCCGCCGTCGGATACGACTCCTGCGCCCCCGCCCTGGTGACCGCCGCCGCCCCCACCCGTGCCGCGTAGGCAGCCGCCCGCGTGAGCGGCTCGCCCGCCCCCAGCCGCCAGGCCAGCGCGGCGGTGAACGCGTCGCCCGCGCCGGTGGTGTCCACGGCGGCCACCCGCACCGACGGCACCCGCGCGAGCCCTTCCCGGGACGCCACCAGCGCGCCCTCGGCGCCCAGCGTGACGACGACCGAGCGCGGCCCCTTGGCCAGCAGCAGCCGCGCCCAGTCCTCGGGGACGTCACTGACGCACGCCTCGCCGAGGATGACGCGGGCCTCGTGCTCGTTGACGACGAGCGGGTCGCAGGCCGCCAGCACGTCGCCGGGCAGCGACCGCGGCGGCGAGGGGTTCAGCACGAACCGGCTGCCGGGCGCCAGGCACCGCACCACCTCCGCCACCGTCTCCAACGGGATCTCCAGTTGCGCGGAGACGACCTGGGAGGCGTGGAACAGGCTGGCGGCGGCGCGCACGTCGGCCGGGGTGAGCAGCGCGTTGGCGCCCGGCGACACCACGATGCTGTTGTCCCCGGACGGGTCGACGGTGATCAGCGCGACGCCGGTCGGCGCCCCGCCGACCAGCACGCCCACCGTGTCGACCCCGGCGGCCCGCTGCGCGTCGAGCAGCAGCCGCCCGTGGTCGTCGGCGCCGACCCGGGCAAGCAGCGCCGTCCGCGCGCCGAGCCGGGCGGCGGCGACGGCCTGGTTGGCGCCCTTGCCGCCGGGGTGGACGGCGAGGTCGGAGCCGAGCACCGTCTCCCCGGCGCCCGGCCGCCGCTCGACGGCGATCACCAGGTCGGCGTTGGCCGAGCCCACCACCAGCAGGTCGTAGTGGTACATCAGCACCCTCATCTCCGTACGTGGCCGTTCATCGCTGTCAGTCGCACCCGCTACGGTCGGATCATGTCCAATGAGGCGGGGAACGCGCAGGGGGAACGGCGATTGGCCGTCCTCGAAGGCGTCCTGGAGCGGATCACCTACGCCAACGAGGAGAACGGCTACACGGTCGCGCGGGTCGACACCGGCCGGGGCGCGGGTGACCTGCTCACGGTCGTCGGCGCGCTGCTGGGCGCGCAGGTCGGGGAGTCGCTGCGGATGGAGGGCCGCTGGGGCTCGCACCCGCAGTACGGCAAGCAGTTCACCGTGGAGAACTACACGACGGTCCTCCCGGCCACCGTCCAGGGCATCCGCCGCTACCTGGGTTCCGGCCTGGTCAAGGGCATCGGCCCGGTCTTCGCGGACCGCATCACCCAGCACTTCGGACTGGACACCCTGACGATCATCGAGGAGGAGCCGAAGCGCCTCATCGAGGTCCCGGGGCTCGGCCCCAAGCGCACCAAGAAGATCGCCGACGCCTGGGAGGAGCAGAAGGCGATCAAGGAGGTGATGCTCTTCCTCCAGACCGTGGAGGTCTCCACCTCCATCGCGGTGCGCATCTACAAGAAGTACGGCGACGCGTCGATCTCGGTCGTGAGGAACCAGCCGTACCGGCTGGCCGCCGACGTGTGGGGCATCGGCTTCCTCACCGCCGACAAGATCGCCCAGTCCGTGGGCATCCCGCACGACAGCCCGGAGCGCGTCAAGGCGGGGTTGCAGTACGCGCTGTCGCAGTCCGCCGACCAGGGCCACTGCTACCTCCCGGAGGAGCGGCTGATCGCCGACGCGGTGAAGCTGCTCCAGGTCGACACCGGCCTGGTCATCGAGTGCCTCGCGGAGCTGGCGGCGCCCGGCGAGGACGGCGAGGACCCCGGCGTCGTACGCGAGCGGGTGCCCGGCCCCGACGGCTCCCCGGAACCCGTCACCGCCGTCTACCTGGTCCCCTTCCACCGCGCCGAACTCTCCCTCTCCGCCCAGTTGCTGCGCCTGCTGCG
This sequence comes from Streptomyces flavalbus, assembly GCF_042674625.1. NCBI lineage: Bacteria > Bacillati > Actinomycetota > Actinomycetes > Kitasatosporales > Streptomycetaceae > Streptomyces > Streptomyces flavalbus. Next base: position 2,923,607 of record NZ_JBHTEB010000001.1, on the reverse strand, counting down.
CACGGAGGAGGACCGGATGCCGGGGTTCAGGGACGTCGACTGGGACAAGGCGCTGGCCTGGCTGAAGGGGCGTACGGGCGTCGAGCTGGCGCCCGAGCAGGAGGCCGCCGTCAAGCTGGCGCTGACGCGGAAGGCCGCCGTGCTCACCGGTGGTCCGGGGTGCGGCAAGTCCTTCACGGTCCGCTCCATCGTGGAGCTGGCCCGCGCCAAGAGGGCCAAGGTGGTGCTCGCCGCGCCCACCGGCCGGGCCGCCAAACGGCTCGCGGAGCTGACCGGCGCCGAGGCGTCCACCGTGCACCGGCTGCTGGAGCTGAAGCCGGGCGGGGACGCGGCGTACGACAAGGACCGCCCGCTGGACGCCGATCTGGTGGTCGTCGACGAGGCGTCCATGCTGGACCTGCTGCTCGCCAACAAGCTGGTCAAGGCGGTCCCCCCGGGCGCCCACCTGCTCTTCGTCGGGGACGTGGACCAGTTGCCCAGCGTCGGCGCGGGCGAGGTGCTGCGCGATCTGCTGGCCGACGGCGGTCCGGTCCCGGCGGTGCGGCTCACGCGCGTGTTCCGGCAGGCCCAGCAGTCGGGCGTGGTGACGAACGCGCACCGGATCAACGCGGGCCAGCACCCGGTGACCGACGGCATGAAGGACTTCTTCCTCTTCGTGGAGGACGACACGGAGGAGGCGGGGCGGCTCACGGTGGACGTGGCGGCCCGCCGCATCCCCGCGAAGTTCGGGCTCGACCCGCGCCGCGACGTGCAGGTCCTGGCCCCGATGCACCGCGGACCAGCCGGGGCGGGCACGCTCAACGGCCTCCTCCAGCAGGCCATCACCCCGGGCCGCCCCGACCTGCCCGAGCGCCGGTTCGGCGGCCGGGTGTTCCGCGTCGGAGACAAGGTCACCCAGATCCGCAACAATTACGAGAAGGGCAAGAACGGGGTCTTCAACGGCACCGTGGGCGTGGTCACCTCGCTCGACCCGGTCGAGCAGCGGCTGACGGTGCTGACGGACGAGGACGAGGAGGTTCCCTATGACTTCGACGAACTGGACGAACTGGCGCACGCGTACGCGGTGACCATCCACCGCTCGCAGGGCAGTGAGTACCCGGCGGTCGTCATCCCGGTGACCACCGGCGCCTGGATGATGCTCCAGCGCAACCTGCTCTACACGGCGGTCACCCGGGCCAAGCGGCTGGTCGTGCTCGTCGGCTCGCGCAAGGCGATCGGGCAGGCGGTGCGCACGGTGTCGGCGGGGCGGCGCTGCACCGCGCTCGACTTCCGCCTCTCGCCGCGCCCCCTTTAGTACACCTTTGGGTCCACCGCGGGCGCCGTAGGTAAAAAATGATCGATCAAACGAGTCGCGAAGGTCACAGAGCACTTCCGGATGCGGAAGTCAGCGGGCAGGATGTGCAAGTTGGCGGCACTCAGTGCCGCCAATAAGCCCAATGGTCGACCCCGAGTGCACTCTCCTGAGCCAAATGGGGGATGGTAGAGACAGTCAGGGCACCTCGAAGATGAGGCACTACGTCGGTGAGGGAAGACGTGAGCGACAACTCTGTAGTACTGCGGTACGACGGCGGCGAGTACACCTACCCGGTGATCGATAGCACGGTCGGGGACAAGGGCTTCGACATCGGGAAGCTGCGGGCCCAGACCGGTCTGGTGACCCTGGACAGCGGGTACGGCAACACCGCCGCGTACAAATCGGCCATCACCTACCTCGACGGCGAGGCGGGCATCCTGCGGTACCGGGGTTACCCGATCGAGCAACTCGCCGAGCGCTCCACGTTCCTCGAAGTGGCCTACCTGCTGATCAACGGTGAGCTGCCGACCGTCGACGAGCTGTCCGGCTTCAAGAACGAGATCACGCAGCACACCCTGCTGCACGAGGACGTCAAGAACTTCTACCGGGGCTTCCCGCGCGACGCGCACCCGATGGCCATGCTGTCGTCGGTGGTCTCGGCGCTGTCCACGTTCTACCAGGACAGCCACAACCCGTTCGACGAGCAGCAGCGCAACCTCTCCACGATCCGGCTCCTCGCCAAGCTCCCGACGATCGCCGCGTACGCGTACAAGAAGTCGGTCGGCCACCCGTTCGTCTACCCGCGCAACGACCTCGGCTACGTCGAGAACTTCCTGCGGATGACCTTCTCGGTGCCCGCGCAGGAGTACGACCTGGACCCGACCGTGGTCTCGGCCCTGGACAAGCTGCTGATCCTGCACGCGGACCACGAGCAGAACTGCTCGACCTCCACGGTCCGGCTGGTCGGCTCCTCGCAGGCGAACATGTTCGCCTCGATCTCCGCGGGCATCAACGCCCTGTGGGGCCCGCTGCACGGCGGCGCCAACCAGTCCGTCCTGGAGATGCTGGAGGGCATCCGCGACGCGGGCGGCGACGTCGACTCCTTCATCCGCAAGGTGAAGAACAAGGAGGACGGCGTCCGGCTGATGGGCTTCGGCCACCGGGTCTACAAGAACTTCGACCCGCGCGCCAAGATCATCAAGGCGGCGGCGCACGACGTCCTCTCCGCGCTCGGCAAGTCCGACGAACTGCTGGACATCGCGCTGAAGCTGGAGGAGCACGCGCTCTCCGACGACTACTTCGTCTCGCGCAGCCTCTACCCGAACGTCGACTTCTACACCGGTCTGATCTACCGGGCCATGGGCTTCCCGACCGAGATGTTCACGGTCCTGTTCGCCCTCGGCCGCCTGCCGGGCTGGATCGCCCAGTGGCACGAGATGATCAAGGAGCCGGGTTCCCGCATCGGTCGTCCGCGCCAGATCTACACGGGTGTCGTCGAGCGCGACTTCGTCCCCGTCGAGGCCCGCTGAGCGAGCCTCGCCATGTGCTGAGAGCCGCGCCGCGCCGAGAGGCGCCGAGCGCGGCAGAAGGCGCCCCGGTACGTCAGTCCCCCCACGGGCCGACGACCAGGGCGCCTTCCCATGTCCCGGTGCGGATTCCCCCCACGGGATCCGGCCGGGCGTCTGTGGAGACCAGCGCCTGAATCGCTGTTGTTGCGGTGTTGCCGTACTGCGGTGGTGCGGTGGTGCGGTATTGCGGTGGTGCGGTGCGATCTGCCGGGACAGCGCACGCTGGGAGGGCCGCTCAAAGCTCCCCGGGCGTGGCGTGCCCCGGCAACGCTCCCCCAAGCTCTCAACTACGTTCGAGCAGGGAGGTACCCCCATCTGGGGAAGTCCCCCAAGACACCCCCAGACGCCAGCCAGCGCCCCCCAAGACGCTGTCTGACATCGCCAACTTAGACCTTCGAACCCCTTCGATGGTTACGTTCACATCACTGTGATCTGCGTCTCTTGCATTTGTCCTGTTAGTACGCAAGAGGCCCAATTCCCCGAACGGGGCTCAAGCGTAAGGAAAATGCGCGAGCCGTGTGAAGAGCTTATGTGAGGGTCGCCCCGGACTCCAGAGGGACCCCCGACCGAAAAGTCCTGAGGCGCAGGCTGTTCGTCACCACGAACACCGACGAGAACGCCATCGCCGCACCCGCGATCATGGGGTTGAGCAGGCCCGCCGCGGCCAGCGGCAGCGCGGCCACGTTGTAGCCGAAGGCCCATACCAGGTTGCCCTTGATGGTGCGGAGGGTGCGCCGGGACAGCCGGATCGCGTCGGCCGCCGCCCGCAGGTCCCCGCGCACCAGCGTCAGGTCGCCCGCCTCGATCGCCGCGTCCGTGCCGGTGCCCAGCGCCAGCCCCAGATCGGCGGCGGCGAGCGCGGCGGCGTCGTTGACCCCGTCCCCGACCATGGCCACGACCCGGCCCTCGCCCTGCAACCGCCGTACGGCGTCCACCTTGTCCTCGGGCAGCACCTCGGCGATCACCTCGGTGACGCCGACCTCGGCTGCCACCGCCTCGGCCACCGTCCGGTTGTCCCCGGTCAGCAGCACCGGCGTCAGCCCCAGCGCGCGCAGGGCGCGGACCGCCTCGGCGCTGGTCTCCTTGACCGCGTCCGCGACGGCGACGACTCCCCTCGCCGCGCCGTCCCAGCCGACCACCACGGCGGTACGGCCCGCCCGCTCGGCGCTCGCGCGGGCGCGTTCCACCTCCTCGGGGAGCGTGTCGTGGAGCTGGCGCCCCACGGTGACCTCATGGCCGTCCACGCGCCCCCGTACGCCCCGCCCCGGGACGTTCTCGAAGTGCTCGACGCCGGGCAGCTCGCCCAGCCGCTCCGCCGCCCCGGCGGCCACCGCGCGGGCGACGGGGTGCTCCGAGGCGTGCTCCAGGGCGCCCGCGAGGCGCAGCACCTCCTTCTCGTCGGCGCCCTGGACGGCGTACACCTCCCGCAGGGTCATGCGGCCGGTGGTGACGGTGCCGGTCTTGTCGAGGACGACGGTGTCGACCCGGCGCGTGGACTCCAGCACCTCCGGGCCCTTGATCAGGATGCCGAGCTGGGCGCCGCGCCCGGTGCCGACCAGCAGCGCGGTCGGGGTGGCCAGGCCGAGCGCGCACGGGCAGGCGATGATCAGTACGGCGACGGCGGCGGTGAACGCGGCGACGGTGTCGCCGGTGCTGCCGAGCCAGACGCCGAAGGTGGCCGTCGCGAGCAGCAGCACGACGGGGACGAAGACGGCGGAGACCCGGTCCGCGAGCCGCTGCACCTCCGCCTTGCCGCTCTGCGCGTCCTCCACCAGCTTGGCCATCCGCGCGAGCTGGGTGTCCGCGCCGACCCGGGTGGCCTCGACGACCAGTCGGCCCCCGGCGTTGACGGTCGCGCCGGTCACGGCGTCCCCGACGGCCACGTCCACCGGCACGGACTCGCCGGTCAGCATGGAGGCGTCGACGGCGGAGGCGCCCTCGGTCACCGTGCCGTCGGTGGCGATCTTCTCGCCGGGGCGGACCACGAACCGGTCCCCGACCTTGAGGTCGGCCACGGGCACGCGGACCTCGGCGCCGCCGCGCAGCACCGTCACGTCCTTGGCGCCCAACTCCATCAGCGCCCGCAGCGCGGCGCCCGCGCGGCGCTTGGAGCGGGCCTCCAGATACCGGCCGAGCAGCAGGAACGCGGTGACCCCGGCGGCGACCTCCAGGTAGATCGTGGCGGCGCCGTCCGTGCGGGAGACGGTCAGCTCGAAGCCGTGCCGCATCCCCGGCATCCCCGCGTCGCCCAGGAACAGCGCCCACAGCGACCAGCCGAACGCGGCGAGCGTGCCGACCGACACCAGCGTGTCCATGGTCGCCGCGCCGTGCCGGACGTTGGTCCAGGCGGCCCGGTGGAACGGCCAGCCGCCCCAGACCACGACCGGGGCGGCGAGCGTGAGGGAGAGCCACTGCCAGTTGTCGAACTGGAGCGCCGGGACCATCGCGAGCAGGACGACCGGGAGGGCGAGCGCGACGGAGACCAGCAGGCGGTGGCGCAGGGAGTCGAGTTCGGGGTCCCCGGCCCGGTCGTCCTCCTCGGGGACCTCCGGAGGCGCGGGCTCCTCGGCCGTGTACCCGGTCTTCACGACGGTGGCGATCAGGTCGGCGACCTCGGTCCCGGCCGGGTAGCTGACGCGGGCCTTCTCCGTCGCGTAGTTGACGGTGGCCGTGACGCCGTCCATCCGGTTGAGCTTCTTCTCGATGCGGGCCGCGCAGGACGCGCAGGTCATCCCGCCGATGAGCAGCTCGACCTCGGCGGTGGGCGCCGGGGCGGCTATCGGGGTCCCGGCGGGGGTGGTGCTGGTGCTGGTCATTCCCGGGCTCCAGGGGAGGGACCGGGCCGTACGGGCGCGGGGCGTCGGGTACGGCCCGGTGCCGTGGTGTGGGGTGGTGCGTGCGCCGGGCGGCGGATCAGGCCTTGCCGACCAGCTCGTAGCCCGCCTCGTCGACGGCGGCGCGTACGGCGTCCTCGTCGAGCGGGGCGGCGGAGACGACGGTGACCTCGCCGGAGGCGGCGACGGCCCGCACGGAGCTGACGCCGGGGAGCTGGGACAGCTCGCCGGAGACGGCGCCCTCGCAGTGGCCGCAGCTCATCCCGCTCACCTTGTAGACGGCGGTGACGGAACCCTGGGTGTCGGTCTGGGCGCTCATGTCGTTACTCCTCGTCGAGGCGCGTGGGTCGGACGAGACCCCGGGGGAGGGGCCACGCTTCCCAGACTATACCCCTAGGGGGTATAAATCCAAGAGGGGTCGCGCCGTGTCCCGGCGCTCATCGGTCCCAGGTAGCGGATCAGTACGTCCTTGATCTCCTGTACGTACGCCTCCCGCTCGGCGCCCTCGTGGGCCAGGACCAGCTCAAGGCCCGCCTTGTAGACGCCCAGGGCGACCTGGGCGACGCGGGTGATGTCGGCCGGGGAGCGGTCGGGCAGCAGGGAGGTCAGGAGTGCCTCGATCCGGGTGAGCAGGGTCGCGTGCAGGGCGTCGTGCTGCTCGGCGATCCGGCCCGGGATGTCGGGGCCGTGCATCAGCGCGAAGAACTCCGGGCGCTCGCAGTTGAACGCGATGAACCGGTCCACGGCGGCGCCGACGGCCTCCTCCAGCGGCGTCGCCGGGTCGACGGGGGCGAGCGCCTCGCCGTAGGTCTCCCGCATCTCGTGCATCAGGCGGCTGCCCAACTCGATCGCGATCGCTTCCTTGTTCGGGAAGAACTGGTACAGCGTGCCGGGGGAGACGCCCGCCTCGCGGGCGATGGCGTTGGTGCTGGCGGCGGTGTAGCCGGTCGTGCAGAACACGCTCGCGGCGGCCTCCAGCAACTGCGTGATCCGGCGCTCGCCGCGAGCCTGACGGCGGCGCGGCCGGTCCGTCGCCTCGGTCTCCTTGGCCTCCTTGGGCTCCTTGGTTCCCTCGGGTCCCTTGGCCTCTTCTGTCCCTGTTTCCGCTCGCTCCTCGGACACGCGTTATCCCCAGCTTCCCGAACGCGATTGACAAACGCGAGCGACCGCTCGCATTCTGGAGAAACGCGAGCGACGTCTCGTGTTTGTCAGTCTATGGCAATGACACTCCCATGCTGCCTGCTCGTACGCCGGGCAGCCGGGCCACGGTGAAGGGGACACCGCAGGATGACCGAAGTCAAAAGCCCGCCCCAGGTCGGGCGCTGGACCCGTTTCGTGACCGCCCGCCCACGGCTGTCCCTGCTCGCGGCCCTCGTGGTGACCCTGCTCGCCGTGCTGGCGGGCGGCGGCGTCGCCGACCGGCTCTCCAGCGGCGGCTGGGAGGACCCGGGAGCCGAGTCCACGTACGCCACCGAGGCGCTGGAGCGCCAGTTCCCCGACTCGCAGCCCAACCTGCTGCTCCTCGTCGACGCGGGCCGCGCCTCGGTCGACGACCCGGTGGTCGCCGCCCAGGCCGAGGACCTCGCCGCACGGCTGGCCGCCGAGGAGGGCGTCACCGGCGTCGGCTCCTACTGGCAGTCCCGCTCACCCGCCCTGCGCGCGGAGGACGGCCGCCAGGCGCTGATCGCCGCCCGGATCACCGGTGACGAGACCACCGCGGGCGAGACCCTGGAGCGCATCGCACCGCACTTCCGCGGCAGCCAGGGCCCGGTGGAGGTGCGCATCGGCGGCATCGTCGCCGTGCGCCACGAGATGCAGACCACCATCCAGGAAGACCTGGTGCGGGCCGAGATGATCGCCCTGCCGGTGACGCTGGTGCTGCTGGTGATGGTCTTCGGCAGCGCCGTCGCGGCCCTGCTGCCGCTCGGCATCGGCATCGTGGCGATCCTCGGCACCAACGCCGTGCTGCGCGGCCTCACCGAGTTCACCGACGTGTCGGTCTTCGCGCTGAACCTCACCACCGCCCTGGGCCTGGGCCTCGCCATCGACTACGCCCTGTTCATCGTCCGCCGCTTCCGCGAGGAACTGGCCACCGGTGCCGACCCGCTGACCTCCGTCGCCACCACCCTGCGCACGGCGGGCCGCACGGTGCTGTTCTCCGCCCTGACGGTCGCGGTCTCCCTGGCGGCGATGCTGCTCTTCCCGCAGTACTTCCTGCGGTCCTTCGCCTACGCCGGTATCGCCGTCGTCCTGCTCGCCGCGGCGGCGGCGCTGATCCTGCTCCCGGCCGCCCTGCTGCTGCTCGGCCACCGGGTGAACTCCCTGGACCTGCGCCGCCTCTTCCGGCGCGGCGGCCAGCGCGCCCGCGTCCCGGGCGCCGAGGAGGGCCGGGGCTGGGGCCGCGCGGCGGGCCTGGTGATGCGCAGGGCGCCCTTCTTCGCCCTGGCCACCACCGCCGTCCTGGTCCTGCTCGGGCTGCCGTTCCTGGGCGTGAAGTTCGGCACCGCCGACGACCGTCAGCTCCCCTCGGGCGCCGAGTCGCACGTCGTCCAGCAGGACATCCGCGACGGCTTCCCCGGCAGCCCCGGCGGCGGACTGGAGATCCTCGCCGAGGGCCGCGCCACCGAGGCCCAGTACGCCGACTACAAGGAGCGCGTCGCCGCGCTGCCGGAGGTCCTGCGGGTGGACGGCCCGCTGGTGCAGGGCGACGCCGCGTACTTCACGGTGCAGCCCAGGGGTGAGGCCGTCGACGAACCCGCCCAGCGCCTGGTGGGCGACATCCGCGCCCTGGACGCCCCCTTCGACACCGCCGTCACCGGCACCGCCGCCGTCCTGGTCGACACCAAGGACGCGATAGGGGAGCAACTGCCCTGGGCGGCGCTGTTCATCGCCGTCGTCACGCTGATCCTGGTCTTCCTGCTCACCGGCAGCGTGCTCATACCCCTCCAGGCGGTGCTGCTCAACGCCCTCAGCCTGACCGCCATGTTCGGCGCCGTGGTCTGGGTCTTCCAGGACGGGCACCTGTCCGGCCTGCTCGACTTCACCAGCACCGGCTCCATAGAGACCACCCTGCCGGTCCTGATGTTCTGCGTCGCCTTCGGCCTCTCCATGGACTACGGCGTGTTCCTGCTCTCCCGCATCAAGGAGGAGTACGACCACACCGGCGACCATCAGCGGGCCGTACGGCATGGGCTCCAGCGCACCGGCGGTCTGATCACCGCGGCGGCGGTCATCCTGGCGGTGGTGATGGTCGCCATCGGCACCTCCCGGGTCACCAACACCAAGATGCTCGGCCTCGGCATCGCGCTGGCCGTGCTGATGGACGCGATGGTGGTGCGCAGCCTGCTGGTCCCGGCGGTGATGCGCCTGACGGGCCGCGCCACCTGGTGGGCCCCGGCACCCCTGCGGCGGCTGCACGCCCGGTTCGGGCTGAGCGAGGGCGAGTCGGCCCCGGGCGCCACCCCGGCCGAGCAGGGGCGCGAGAAGGAGCGAGAGGGGGACAAGGTGACGACGGGCGGTTAGGTTGCCCCGGACGTAGTGGACGCGGAGGAGTGACGGATGCGGGCTGTGGTGTTCGAGCGGTTCGGGGAACCGGCCGAGGTGCGGGAGGTGGCGGACCCGCGGCCCGCGGAGCACGGCGTCGTGGTGCGGGTCGAGGCCACCGGCCTGTGCCGCAGCGACTGGCACGGCTGGCGGGGCCACGACCCGGACATCGCCCTGCCGCACGTCCCCGGGCACGAACTCGCCGGGGTCGTCGAGGAGGTCGGCGCCCGGGTCACCGGCTGGCGGCCCGGGGACCGGGTCACGGTGCCGTTCGTCTGCGCCTGCGGCGGCTGCCCCTCCTGCGCGGCGGGCGACCAGCAGGTCTGCGAGCGGCAGACCCAGCCCGGCTTCACCCACTGGGGCTCCTTCGCCCAGTACGTGGCGCTGGCCCACGCCGACGTGAACCTCGTCGCCGTCCCGGAGGAGACGACCTTCGCCACGGCGGCCTCCCTTGGCTGCCGGTTCGCCACCGCCTTCCGCGCCGTCGTCCAGCAGGGCCGGGTGGCGGCCGGGGAGTGGGTGGCGGTGCACGGTTGCGGGGGAGTGGGCCTGTCGGCGGTGATGATCGCCGCGGCGGCGGGCGCCCGCGTCATCGCCGTCGACGTGTCGCCCGGCGCGCTGGACCTGGCGCGGAAGTTCGGCGCGGCGCACGGTGTGGACGCCGCCCGTACCGAGGACACCGCGCGGGCGGTCCGGGAGCTGACCGGCGGCGGCGCACACCTCTCGCTGGACGCCCTCGGCTCGCCCGTCACCTGCGCCGCCTCCGTCAACGGCCTGCGCCGCCGGGGTCGGCACGTCCAGGTCGGCCTGCTGCCCTCGGCCGACGGCACCACCGCCGTCCCGATGGCCCGCGCGGTCGCCCTGGAACTGGAACTCCTCGGCAGCCACGGCATGGCCGCCCACGCCTACCCGGCCCTGCTGGACCTGGTCCGCTCCGGCACCCTCCGCCCCGACCTGCTGGTCACCTCCGCGATAGGCCTGGACGCGGCCCCGGCGGCCCTGTCCGCGCTGGGCACGGCACCGGGCGCCGGGGTGACGGTCATAGAACCCTGGGCTGACCCGAGGAGCTGAGCCCGGGAGGCGATCACCCCGGTGGGTCAGCCCGGTCGGTCACCCCGGTCGGTCACCGCCAGCTCGCGGCGCGTTCAGTCCCGCCGTCGCCCCCTGTTCCCCGGCCTCGCGGCGGCCCAGGTGCGGACCGTGTCGGCGTACCAGTAGGGCTTGCCGCCCTCCACATGGTCGGGTGGGGGCAGCAGACCGTGTTTGCGGTAGGAGCGCACGGTGTCGGGCTGCACCCGGATGTGCGCCGCGATCTCCTTGTAGGACCAGAGCCGTCGGTCGGTCATGAGTTGCACCTCCCCGCGCCACGCCACGGCGGCGGCCGGGGACGGCCGTCGGGGGAGCCGGGCGCAGCGCTGGCGATCACCAAGCCTGTGCCCGGTCAACGACGGAGAGTGACAGCGGAGCGGGGCTGTGGGACGGGTGTGACCGGGAACCCGCGGACACGCGACATGTGTGACGCGCGGGTGGTGTTTGTGACAAAGGTGCCGCAAAGGCGTACGCCGGTCCGTCGGCGGGGCGTGTTGACAGCGGTTGGTCCACCCGTCACCCGTATGTCGTCAGAATGTCCGGACAAAATATTGACAGGGTTCCCGGTGCAGGGCTAGAAACCGGGGAGAGGCCGGAACAGTGGGAGCGCGCGAGGAGCACCGCGAAGGGGACTCGATGGCGTACGAGCTGATCACCATGGGGCGGATCGGGGTGGACCTGTACCCGTTGCAGACGGGTGTCCCGCTCCCGCAGGTGACGTCCTTCGGCAAGTTCCTCGGCGGTTCGGCGACGAACGTCGCGGTCGCCGCCGCCCGCCTCGGCCGCCGCACGGCGGTGATCACCCGCACCGGCGACGACCCCTTCGGCACCTACCTCCACGACGCGCTGCGCGGCTTCGGCGTCGACGACCGCTGGGTCACCCCGGTCGCCGGACTGCCCACCCCGGTCACCTTCTGCGAGGTGTTCCCGCCGGACGACTTCCCGCTGTACTTCTACCGCCAGCCGAAGGCCCCCGACCTGGAGATCGACGCCCATGACCTCGACCTGGACGCCATCCGCGAGGCGGGCGTCTTCTGGGTCACCGGCACCGGTCTGAGCGAGGAGCCCAGCCGCACCGCCACCCTCGCCGCCCTCGCCCACCGCGGCACGGCGGGCCCCACGGTGTTCGACCTCGACTGGCGGCCGATGTTCTGGGCGAACCCCGACACCGCCCGCCCCCACTACACCGAGGCACTGCGCCACACCACCGTCGCCGTCGGCAACCTCGACGAGGTCGAGATCGCCACCGGCGTCCGCGACCCGCACGCCGCCGCCCGCGCCCTGCTGGCCGCCGGGGTGGAGCTGGCCGTCGTCAAACAGGGACCCAAGGGCGTCCTGGCGATGAGCGCCGACGGCGAGTCCGCCGAGGTCCCGCCCCTCCCCGTGACCGTCCTCAACGGACTCGGCGCGGGGGACGCCTTCGGCGGCGCCCTCTGCCACGGCCTGCTCGGCGGCTGGAGCCTGGCGGAGACCATGCGGTACGCCAACGCGGCGGGGGCGATCGTGGCCTCCCGCCTGGAGTGCTCCTCCGCGATGCCCACCCCCGCCGAGGTCGAGGCCGCGCTCGCCGCCGGAGCGGTCCGGTGACCGTCGACGTCGCGGACCTCGTCCGCACCCGCACCCGGCACCCGGAGGCGATAGCGGAGGCCGCCGCCCGCCGCCCGCGCCGTCCGCTGCTGGGCGACAGCGGACGGCTGATGATCGTCGCCGCCGACCACCCGGCCCGCGGCGCGCTCGGCGTCGGGGACCGCAAGTTCGCCATGGCCAACCGCGCCGACCTGCTCGAACGCCTCTGCCTGGCGCTCTCCCGGCCCGGCGTGGACGGCGTCCTCGCCACCGCCGACATCCTCGACGACCTGCTGCTGCTCGGCGCCCTCGACCACAAGGTGGTGATGGGCTCGATGAACCGCGGCGGACTCCAGGGCGCCGCCTTCGAACTCGACGACCGCTTCACCGGCCACCGCCCCGAGGACATCCAGCGCCTCGGCTTCGACGCGGGCAAGCTGCTGCTGCGCATCGACTACCGCGACCCCGGCTCCCTGACCACGCTGGAGTCCACCGCCCGCGCGGTCGACGCGATGGCGGCGCGGCGGCTGCCGGTCTTCGTGGAGCCGTTCATCTCCCACCGCGACGCGGACGGGCGGCTGCGCAACGACCTGTCCGCCGACGCCGTCACCCGCTCCATCGCCATCGCCTCAGGGCTCGGCGGCAGTTCGGCCTACACCTGGCTGAAGGTGCCGGTCACCGACGACCCGGACGACATGGCGAGGGTGATGGAGACCTCCACCCTCCCCGCCGTGCTGCTCGGCGGCGACGTCGGGGACAAGCCCGACGACCAGGCGGAGGCGTACGAGAGGTGGCGCGGCGCGCTCCGGCTGCCCACCGTGCGGGGTCTGGTCGTGGGCAGATCGCTGCTGTACCCGGCGGACGGCGACGTGGCCGCCGCCGTGGACACCGCCGTAGGACTGCTGTGAGGGCCGCATGAGAAACGAGCTGCACGTCCCGAAAGGCGCGGCCGCGAACGTGGAGTACGCGCTGGACATCGACCCGGAGCGGGCCGGGTGGGGGTACAGCGCGCTGCGAGTGGTGGAGCTGGCGCCGGGCGGCACGCACACGTTCGCCACCGGCGACAGCGAGTGGATCGTGCTGCCGCTCAACGGCGGCTGCGTCGTACACGTAGATGAGGAGAGGTTCCCCCTCCTGGGCCGGGAGCACGTGTTCGCGTCGGTCACCGACTTCGCGTACGCGCCCCGGGACGCCCGGGTCCAGATCGCCTCCGACGCGGGAGGCCGCTTCGCCCTGGCAGGAGCGAAGTGCGAGCGACGACTCCCCGCCCGCCGCGGCCCCGCGTCGGAGGTCCCCGTGGAGGTGCGCGGCAGCGGCACCCGCACCCGCCACGTCCGCAACTTCGCCGCCGCCGACACCTTCGTCTGCGACCGGCTGATCGCCGTGGAGGTGATCACCCCGGGCGGCAACTGGTCGTCGTACCCGCCGCACAAGCACGACGAGGACCGGCCCGGTGAGGAGTCCGAGCTGGAGGAGATCTACTACTTCGAGATCGACGGTCCGAACGGGTTCGGGTACCAGCGGGTGTTCCCCTCCAGGGAGGGCGGCTCGGACGTCCTCGCGGAGGTCCGCACCGGCGACGCCGTCCTCGTCCCGGACGGCTGGCACGGCCCGTCCGTCGCCCAGCCCGGCCACGACATGTACTACCTGAACGTCATGGCGGGACCGGGGAAGAACAGGGAGTGGCGGATCTGCTTCCACCCGGACCACACAGAGGGGTACCGATGACGACGACCAGGCTCACCGTCGCGCAGGCGCTCGTCCGCTTCCTGTCCGCCCAGTACACCGCACGCGACGGGGTGCGGCAGCGGCTGATCGGCGCGACCTGGGGCATCTTCGGCCACGGCAATGTCGCCGGGATCGGCCAGGCGCTCGTCGAGTACGGCGACGTGATGCCGTACCACCAGGGCCGCAACGAACAGGCGATGGTGCACGCGGCGGTCGGCTACGCCCGCCAGTCCAACCGGCTGTCCACGCACGCGGTGACCACGTCCATCGGCCCCGGCGCCACCAACCTCGTCACCGGCGCCGCGCTCGCCACCATCAGCCACCTGCCCGTCCTGCTGCTCCCCGGCGACGTCTTCGCCGCCCGCCCCGCCGACCCGGTGCTCCAGCAACTGGAGGTGCCGTACGCGGGCGACGTGTCCGTCAACGACTGCCTGCGCCCGGTGTCGCGGTACTTCGACCGCGTCACCCGGCCGGAGGCCCTGATTCCGGCGGCCCTCCAGGCCATGCGGGTCCTCACCGACCCGGTGGACACCGGCGCCGTCACCCTCGCCCTCCCGCAGGACGTGCAGGCCGAGGCGTACGACTGGCCGGACGACTTCTTCACCGACCGCACCTGGGTGGTACGACGGCCGGGCGCCGACCCCACCGAGCTGGCCGAGGCCGTCACCGCGATCCGCGCCGCCCGGCGCCCCCTGGTCGTCGCGGGCGGCGGCGTCCACCACAGCCGCGCCGAGGAGGCCCTCGCCGAGTTCGCCGCCGCCACCGGCATCCCGGTCGCCGCCACCCAGGCGGGCAAGGGCTCCCTCACCTACGACCACCCCCAGGACGTCGGCGGCATCGGCCACACCGGCACCGCCACCGCCGACGAACTCGCCCGCACCGCCGACCTGGTGATCGGTGTCGGCACCCGCTGGACCGACTTCACCACCGCCTCGAACACCCTCTTCGCCGCGCCCGGCGTGCGCTTCCTCAACCTCAACATCGCGCCCTTCGACGGCCACAAGATGGCGGGCCTGCCGCTGGTCGCGGACGCCCGCAGCGGACTGACCGAACTCACCGACGCCCTCCGCCTGCACGGCCACCGCGTCCCCGACGCCTACGTCAGCGAGTACACCGAGGACAAGGAGCGCTGGGAGCAGCGCGTCGACGCCTGCTACGAGGCCGAGGAACCCGACGTACGGCGCCCCACCCAGCCGCAGGTCCTCGGCGCCCTGGACGCGCTGGTCGACGAGACGGACATCGTCATCAACGCCGCCGGTTCCCTCCCCGGCGACCTGCACAAACTCTGGCGCGCCCGCTCCCGCGACCAGTACCACCTGGAGTACGGCTACTCCTGCATGGGCTACGAGATCCCCGCCGCCCTCGGCGTGAAGCTCGCCGCGCCCGACCGGCCCGTGTGGGCGCTCGTCGGGGACGGCACCTACCTGATGATGCCGACGGAGATCGTCACCGCCGTACAGGAAGGCGTCGCGATCAAGGTCGTCCTCGTGCAGAACCACGGGTACGCCTCCATCGGCGGCCTCTCCGAGTCCGTCGGCGCCGAGCGGTTCGGCACCGCCTACCGCTACCCGGCCGACGACGGCGGCTACACCGGCGCCCCGCTCCCCGTCGACCTCGCCGCCAACGCCGCGAGCCTCGGGATGCGGGTGCTGCGCGCCCGCACGGTGCGCGACCTGCGCGCCGCGCTGGCCGAGGCGCGGGCCGCCGACACCCCCACATGTGTCTACGTGGAGACCGAAACGGCAGACACAGTGTCGGGCGCGCCCCCGGCGCAGGCCTGGTGGGATGTACCCGTCGCCGAGACCGCCACCAGGCCCTCCGCGGTCAAGGCACGCGAGCTGTACGAACGGCACGTCTCCACCCGACGCCGCCATCTGTGAAGGAGCAACCGGTCATGACGAAGATCGTCAACCACTGGATCGGCGGCAAGTCCGTCGACGGCACGTCGGGCACCTACGGCCCGGTGACGGACCCGGCGACCGGCCAGGTCACCACGAAGGTCGCCTTCGCCTCCGTCGACGAGGTGGACGCCGCCGTCGCCGCCGCCAAGGACGCCTTCGCCACCTGGGGCCAGTCCTCGCTGGCCCAGCGCACCTCGATCCTGTTCACGTTCCGGGCGCTGCTGGACGCCCACCGCGACGAGATCGCGGAGCTGATCACCGCCGAGCACGGCAAGGTGCACTCCGACGCCCTCGGTGAGGTGGCGCGCGGCCTGGAGATCGTCGACCTGGCCTGCGGGATCAGCGTGCAGCTCAAGGGGGAGCTGTCCACGCAGGTCGCCAGCCGCGTCGACGTGGCCGCGATCCGGCAGCCGCTGGGCGTCGTCGCGGGCATCACGCCGTTCAACTTCCCGGCGATGGTGCCGATGTGGATGTTCCCGCTGGCCATCGCCTGCGGCAACACCTTCGTGCTGAAGCCGAGCGAGAAGGACCCGTCGGCGGCGGTGCGGCTCGCGGAACTGCTGGCGGAGGCGGGCCTCCCGGACGGCGTGTTCAACGTCGTGCACGGCGACAAGGTGGCCGTCGACCGGCTCCTCGAACACCCCGACGTCAAGGCGGTCTCCTTCGTCGGCTCCACCCCCATCGCCCGCTACATCCACACCACCGCCTCCGCCCACGGCAAGCGCGTGCAGGCCCTCGGCGGCGCCAAGAACCACATGCTGGTCCTCCCCGACGCCGACCTGGACGCGGCGGCCGACGCCGCCGTCTCCGCCGCCTACGGCTCCGCGGGCGAGCGCTGCATGGCGATCTCCGCCGTGGTCGCGGTCGGCGCGATCGGCGACGAGCTGGTGGCGAAGATCCGCGAGCGCGCCGAGAAGATCAAGATCGGCCCCGGCACCGACCCCGCCTCCGAGATGGGCCCGCTGATCACCGCCGCCCACCGCGACAAGGTGGCGTCGTACGTGGCGGGCGCGGCGGCCGAGGGCTGCGAGGTCGTCCTCGACGGCACCGGCTACACCGTGGAGGGCCACGAGGAGGGGCACTGGATCGGCATCTCCCTGCTCGACAAGGTGCCGACCACCGCGAAGGCGTACCAGGACGAGATCTTCGGCCCGGTGCTGTGCGTACTGCGCGCGGAGACGTACGAGGAGGGCGTCGCCCTCATCAACGCCTCCCCGTTCGGCAACGGCACCGCGATCTTCACCCGGGACGGCGGCGCCGCCCGCCGCTTCCAGTTGGAGATCGAGGCGGGCATGGTCGGCGTCAACGTGCCCATCCCGGTCCCGGTCGGCTACCACTCCTTCGGCGGCTGGAAGGACTCCCTCTTCGGGGACCACCACATCTACGGCAACGACGGCACGCACTTCTACACCCGAGGCAAGGTCGTCACCACCCGCTGGCCCGACCCGGCCGACGCCCCGGCAGGTGTCGACCTGGGCTTCCCGCGCAACCACTGACCCGCGCGCGTCCCGTCCCCGTGTACCGCGCCCGCGGTACACGGGGACGGGCCCGTACCCCCGTGGGAGGTCACGGGGTTCACCCCGGGGGCTGCCCCCGTTGTCGGTGGCGGCCCGTACCGTTGACGCATGGATCTTCGACTGCCCGGACTGCGGAGGCCGCGCGGACCACGGAGGCTGCTCGCCGCCGTCGCCGCCGTGGCCGTACTCGCCGGTGCCGGTACGTGGACGGCCGTCGCCTCCGACGACCCGCCCGCGGTGCACCGCACCGACCGGGTGCTGGGCGTCGGCGAAGGGGTGCGGGTCGACACCTCGTACTTCACCTCCGCCGACGCCGGGCGCCGCCCCGCCGTGCTGCTGGGCCACGGCTTCGGCGGCAGCAAGGACGACGTCCGCGAGCAGGCCGAGGAACTCGCCCGGGACGGCTACGCGGTGCTGATCTGGTCCGCCCGCGGCTTCGGCCGCTCCACCGGCCGGATCGGGCTCAACGACCCCCAGGGCGAGGTCGCTGACGTCTCCCGGCTCATCGACTGGCTGTCCCAGCGGCCCGAGGTCCGCCTCGACAAGCCCGGCGACCCGCGCGTGGGCGTCGCGGGCGCCTCCTACGGCGGCGCGATCGCCCTGCTCTCCGCCGGGTACGACGACCGGGTGGACGCCATCGCCCCGGCGATCACCTACTGGAACCTCGCGGACGCGCTGTTCCCCAACGGCGTGTTCAAGAAGCTGTGGGCGGGCATCTTCGTCAACTCCGGCGGCGGCTGCGACCGGTTCGAGCCCCAACTGTGCGCGATGTACGAGCGGGTCGCGGAGTCCGGCGCCCCGGACCCCGAGGCGCGCGCCCTGCTGGAGGAGCGCTCACCGTCCGCCGTCGCCGACCGCATCGACGTGCCCACCCTGCTGGTGCAGGGCCAGTCCGACTCCCTCTTCCCACTCGGCCAGGCCGACGCGGCGGCCAAGGCGATCCGCGCCAACGGCGCCCCCGTCGACGTCGACTGGATCGCGGGCGGCCACGACGGCGGCGACCCGGAGGCCGACCGGGTCCGCGCCCGGGTGACGTCCTGGTTCGACCGGTACCTCAAGGACGACGAGGGCGCCGACACCGGCCCCGCCTTCCGCGTCACCCGCACCGGCGGCGTCGACTCCACCGACGGCGAGGCGCTGCTGCGGGGCGCCAGCGCCGACACCTACCCCGGCCTGGGCAGCGGACAGCGCGCCATCCCGCTCACCGGTCGCGAGCAGCGCTTCGACAACCCGCCCGGCGGCGCCCCGCCCGCCGTCTCCGCCCTGCCAGGACTCGGCGGCTCCGGCGGCCTCGCCCAGCTCTCCTCCCTCGGCGTCGGCGTCTCCCTCGACTTCCCCGGCCAGTACGCGAAGTTCGAGTCGGCGCCCCTCGACCGCGACCTGCGCGTCACCGGCTCCCCGACCGTGACCGTGCACACCGAGTCCACCACCGACGACGCCGTGCTCTTCGCCAAGGTGTACGACGTCGGCCCGGACGGCGGCCAGCAGGTGCTGCCCTCCCAGCTCGTCACCCCGGTGCGCGTCGAGGACGCCAAGGCGGGCCGGGACGTCACCCTGACCCTCCCCGCCATCGACCACGAGGTCGACAAGGGCCACCGGCTGCGCCTGGTCATCGCCTCCACCGACCTCGGCTACGCCTCCCCGGCCACCCCGGCGACGTACCGGGTCTCCCTGAAGGGCGACCTCAAGGTGCCCACCGCGCCCGGCGTCACGACCGCCGCCGCGCCGCTGCCGTCCTGGGTGTGGTGGCTGCCCCTGCTGGCCGCCGTCCTCGCCGCGGCGCTGCTGCTCACCGGCCGCCGCCGCACCACGACGCCCGCCCCGGACCCGGCGCTCGCGGACGTACCGCTGAAGATCACCGACCTGAGCAAGCGGTACGCCGGGTCGACCGACCGGTACGCGGTCCGCGACCTCTCCTTCACCGTGGAGAAGGGCCAGGTCCTCGGCCTCCTCGGCCCCAACGGCGCGGGCAAGACGACCACCCTGCGCATGTTGATGGGCCTGATCCAGCCGGACGGCGGCGAGGTCCGCGTCTTCGGCCACGCCATCCGGCCCGGCGCGCCCGTCCTCTCCCGGGTCGGCGCCTTCGTCGAGGGCGCGGGCTTCCTGCCGCACCTGTCCGGCCGGGAGAACCTGGAGCTGTACTGGCGGGCCACCGGCCGCCCACCCGAGGACGCCCACCTGGACGAGGCCCTGGAGATCGCCGGTCTCGGTGACGCCCTCGCCCGCGCGGTGCGCACCTACTCGCAAGGGATGCGCCAGCGCCTCGCCATCGCCCAGGCCATGCTGGGCCTGCCCGACCTGCTCATCCTGGACGAGCCGACCAACGGCCTCGACCCGCCCCAGATCCGCGAGATGCGCGAGGTGATGATCCGGTACGCGGCGGCGGGCCGCACGGTCATCGTCTCCAGCCACCTCCTCGCCGAGGTGGAGCAGTCCTGCACCCACCTCGTGGTCATGGACCGCGGCAGGCTCGTGCAGGCGGGTCCCGTCGGGGAGATCATCGGCTCCGGTGACACCCTGCTCGTCGGCACCACCGGGCCCGTCGAGGAACCCGTCGTGGAGAAGATCGGCGCGCTGCCCGGCGTCGCCTCGGCCGTCCGCGCGGACGACGGACTCCTGGTCCGCCTCGACGCCGGGGGCAGCCCCGTCCGGCTGGTGGCCGAACTGGTCCGCCTGGAGGTGCCCGTCGCGTCGGTGGGCCCGCACCGCCGCCTGGAGGACGCGTTCCTCACCCTGATCGGAGGTTCCGCATGAGCGCCGACACGACGCTCACCGAGCGCACGGAGGTGGCCCACGGCTACCGCGCGGGCCGCACCCTGCCGCTGCGCGTCGAGCTGGTCCGCCAGCTCAAGCGCCGCCGCACGCTGGTGATGTTCGCGATCCTCGCCGCGCTGCCGTTCGTGCTCGTCGCCGCGTTCGCGATCGGCGGTGAGCCGGACGGCGGCGGTGACCGCATCACCCTGATGGACACGGCCACCGCGTCCGGCGCCAACTTCGCCGCGGTCAACCTCTTCGTCTCCGCGGGCTTCCTGCTGGTCATCCCCGTCGCCCTGTTCTGTGGGGACACCGTCGCCTCGGAGGCGAGCTGGTCGTCGCTGCGCTATCTGCTGGCGGCGCCCGTGCCGCGGGCCCGGCTGCTGTGGTCCAAGCTGGTCGTCGGGCTGACGCTGAGCCTGGCCGCGATGGTGCTGCTGCCGGTGGTGGCGGTCGGCGTCGGCACGGTCGCCTACGGCTGGGGGCCCCTGAAGATCCCCACCGGGGGCGCGCTCGACGCGGGCACGGCGGCCGGGCGGCTGGTGGTCGTCGTCGGCTTCGTCTTCGTCTCCCAACTGGTCACCGCCGGGCTGGCGTTCTGGCTCTCCACGAAGACGGACGCGCCGCTGGGCGCGGTCGGCGGCGCGGTCGGCCTGACCATCGTCGGCAACGTCCTCGACGCCGTCACCGCCCTCGGCGACTGGCGCCACTTCCTGCCCGCGCACTGGCAGTTCGCCTGGGCGGACGCCGTCCAGCCGAACCCCGAGTGGTCCGGCATGATCCAGGGCACCGCCCTGTCCCTCACGTACGCGCTGGTGCTGTTCGCGCTGGCCTTCCGGGGTTTCGCCCGCAAGGACGTGGTCTCCTAGGTCACCGGAAGATCACCTACCGGTCTCGACGGCCCTGGTCCGTGCCCGCATCGAGACCCTTCCGCAACGCCCTGTCCCGCACCTTCCGGCACCCCGCGCCGTCACAGTCCCAGAAGGCGACACCGACGCGCACAGGGGGCCACCCATGGACCACACCACCGAACCGACCCTCCCCAGCCGCCGCCCGCCGCGGCGGCCCCGGGGCCCGCGCACCGCGCTCACCGCGCTGGCCGTCGCGGGCGGGCTGCTGCTCAGCGCCTGCGGCGGCACCGGCGAGCACACCGCCACGGCCGACAAGGGCGGCGCCAGCGACTCCCGCGGCGAGGCCCCGCTGCCCGCCCCCGACCAGCGGCAGGGCACCGGCGAACAGGACAGCGACGGCACCGGCGAGACCGACTCCCGCGAGGTCGCCCCCGCCCCCGACTACCTCTCCACCTTCGCCCTCGACGTCGACACCGCCTCCTACGGCTACGCCCGCCGCACCCTCGCCGAGGGAGGGCTGCCCCAGCCCACCACGATCCGCCCCGAGGAGTTCGTCAACAGCTTCCGCCAGGACTACGACCGCCCGGACGGCGACGGCTTCTCCGTCACCGTCGACGGCGCCCGCACCAGCGCGGACGACTGGTCCCTGGTGCGCGTCGGGCTCGCCACCCGCGAGGCCGAGGGTCGGGGCGAACGCCCGCCCGCCGCCCTCACCTTCGTCCTCGACGTCTCCGGCTCCATGGCCGAGCCCGGCCGCCTCGACCTCGCCAGGAAGTCGCTGGGCGTGCTGACCGACCGGCTGCGCGACGACGACTCGGTCGCCCTGGTCACCTTCAGCGACGAGGCGGAGACCGTCCTGCCGATGACCCGGCTCGGCGGCCACCGCGACGAGGTCCACGACGCCATCGACGACCTGCGCACCGACGCCTCCACCAACCTCGGCGCGGGCGTCGAGACCGGCTACGCCACCGCCGAGGACGGCCTGCGCCGCGGCGCCACCAACCGGGTCGTGCTGGTCTCCGACGCGCTCGCCAACACCGGCGACACCGACGCCGACACCATCCTGGAGCGCATCGCCGGGGCCCGCCGCGAGCACGGCATCACCCTGTTCGGCGTCGGCGTCGGCAGCGACTACGGCGACGCCCTGATGGAACGCCTCGCGGACCGCGGCGACGGCCACACCGTCTACGTCTCCACCCCCGACGACGCCTACGACGTCTTCGCGGAGCAGCTCCCGCGCAACATCGACCTCACCGCCCGCGACGCCAAGGCGCAGGTCGCCTTCGACCCGGAGACGGTCGAGGAGTTCGCCCTGGTCGGCTACGACAACCGCGAGGTCGCCGACGAGGACTTCCGCGACGACTCCGTGGACGGCGGCGAGGTCGGCCCCGGCCACACGGTCACCGCCCTGTACGCGGTGCGCACCCGGCCCGGCGCCTCCGGCCACCTCGCCACCGCCACCGTCCGCTGGCTCGACCCCGACAGCCGCGCCCCGCACGAGGAGTCCGCGAGCGTGGAGACCGGCACCGTCGACGGCTCCCGCGCCCGCGCCTCCGACCGGTTCCGCGTCACCGCGGTGGCCGCCTACTTCGCCGACGCCCTGCGCCAGGGCGGCTACGGCAGCCGCCTGCCCGGTGCCCCGTCCCTGACCGAACTCACCGAGGAGGCCGAGGACCTCGCCGACGCCACCGGCGACCGCGCGGTGGCGCGGCTCGCCGACGCCATCCGCCAGGCGGACGCCCTGTACTGACGAGCCCGGACGCCGCCCGCGGCCCCATTGACTCCTTCTTACTTCCGAGTAAGTTACTGGCGAGACAACGTCGTTCGCCGCACCGGGAGCCGCCATGGGCGTACGCAGGGATCTGAAGCGGGCCAAGCAGCACTCCCGCCTGCCGGACCACACCGGCATCGAACTGGTCAGGGACGCCGACGGCACGGTGCGCGAGGCGCGGGCCGCGCCCCTCGTCCCGCGCCCGACGACCGGCAGCGTCGCGGACATCCCGTACACCAACGCCGCCGAGGCGCCGGGCGCGGTGGTGCTGCGCCGCCGCGCCGCCGACGGGAGCTGGCGGCCGGTGACCGCGGAGACCTTCGCCCAGGAGGTCACCGCGGTCGCCAAGGGCCTGATCGCCGCCGGACTCGAACCGGGCGGCCGGGTCGCGCTGATGTCCCGCACCCGCTACGAGTGGAGCGTCCTCGACTTCGCGATCTGGGCGGCGGGCGGCCAGAGCGTCCCCGTCTACGCCACCTCCTCCGCCGACCAGGTGGAGTGGATCGTCCGCGACTCCGGCGCCCGGTTCATCGTCACCGAGACCGCCGACAACGCCGCCACGGCCACCTCCGCCACCTCCGCCCTGCCCGCACGGCCCCGCGTGTGGCAGCTCGACGCGGGCGCCCTGGACGACCTCACCCAGCTCGGACGGCACCTCCCCGACGACGAGGTCACCCAGCGCCGTACCGCCCTCACCCCCGACGCCATCGCCACCGTCTGCTACACCTCCGGCACCACCGGCCGCCCCAAGGGCTGCGTCCTCACCCACGCCAACCTGCACGCGGAGGCGGCCAACACCGTCGAACTGCTGCACCCGGTCTTCAAGGCCGTCTCCCGCCAGACCGCCTCCACCCTGCTGTTCCTGCCGCTCGCGCACATCCTCGGCCGCGCCCTGCAGATCGGCTGCCTGATGGCCCGCATCGAGACCGGCCACTTCCCGAGCGTCAGACCCGCCGAACTCCGCCCCGCGCTCAAGGAGTTCCGGCCCACGTTCCTCGTCGGCGTCCCCTACCTCTTCGAGAAGATCCACGACACCGGCCGCGCCACCGCCGAGAAGCTCGGCCGCGGCGCCTCCTTCGACCGCGCCGACCGCGTCGCCGTCCGCTTCGGCGAGGCCCACCTCAACCGCTTCCTCGGCACCGGGAAGGGGCCGGGCCCCGCCCTGTACGCCGCGTGGGCCCTGTACGACCTGCTGGTCTACCGCAGGGTCCGCAAGGAACTCGGCGGCCGGGTCCGCTACGCCATCAGCGGCGGCTCCCCCCTGGACCGCGACCTCAACCTGTTCTTCTACGCCGCCGGAATCATGATCTACGAGGGCTACGGCCTCACCGAGACCACCGCCGCCGCCACCGTCGTCCCGCCGCTGGGCCCCCGCCCCGGCACCGTCGGCCGCCCGGTCCCCGGCACCTCGGTCCGCATCGCGGCGGACGGCGAGGTCCTGCTCAAGGGCGGCATCGTCTTCGGCGCCTACTGGAACAACCCCGAGGCCGCCGACGCCGTCCTCACCGACGGCTGGTTCCACACCGGCGACGTCGGCACCCTCGACCAGGACGGCTACCTCACCATCACCGGCCGCAAGAAGGACATCCTCGTCACCTCCGGCGGCAAGAACGTCTCCCCGGCCGTCCTGGAGGACCGGCTGCGCAGCCGCTCACCCATCGGCCAGTGCGTCGTCGTCGGCGACAACCGCCCCTACGTCGCCGCCCTCATCACCCTCGACCCCGAGTCCGTCGCCCACTGGCTCGCCGTCCGCAAGCTGCCCCCCGACACCCCCCTGTCCCAGGTGATCGAGGACGACCGGATGCGCGCCGACGTCCAGCGGGCCGTCGACTACGCCAACGAGGCGGTCTCCCGCGCCGAGTCCATCCGCGCCTTCACCCTCGTCGACGGCGAGTTCACCGAGGCCAACGGCCTGCTCACGCCGTCCCTGAAGGTCAAACGCCACGCGGTGGCGGAGGTGTACGCGAAGGAGATCGACGCGCTCTACGACACCGGCCGCTAGGCCGCGGCGCCGGACGCGGAAGCGGGCGGGGCCGCCGGATCGACTCCGGCGGCCCCGCCCACGTCATGTCCGCTGGGAGCGGCAGCTCACTCCTCGCCGTTGTACGACAGGATCGACACGTCCTCCAGCAGGTGGGCCAGCGCGCCGTCGCGCTTGGACTGCGTGGAGTTCTCGGCGCACTGCTGGGTCATCTCGTCCGACAGGATCGGCACGTCCTGGATCGGGATGAGGTTGATGACGCTGACGGGAATGTCGCTGACGGCGATACACGGCTTGTTGAACGAGCCCTGGATGAGCGCCATCTGCGGGCTCATGTTCCCGTAGGTGGCGGAATTGCCGTAGAACTGGGCGGCACCGTTGCCGTTGGCGAGGGCCGGGCCGCTGTCATCGCCGATCGCCATCGCCTGCGGAGCGGCGACGGCGGAAGCGCCCATGACGGACGCGGCGATCGCCGCGGTGGCAACAACCTTCTTGATCACTGGAAGTCCTTTCTGAGGAAACCCCGTCCACCGGAGCTCTCTGGTCAACTCCACGTGACCGGTGTGGTTTCTGTCGTTCACCCGGTCGGCCCACATGCGGGCCAACTGGGTGAACCGCCGCAACTAATCCTGGTCCGCCGTGTTGATGGAGCCGTAGGACATGCGTCGCTACGAGGAAAGGAATGCGAAGTGCTCAAGAAGGCAATGGTCGCCGCGGCGGCCGCCGCTTCCGTCATCGGTATGTCGGTGGCGGCCGCTCCCCACGCGCTTGCCGTGGGCGACGACTCCGGCCCGGCCGTGGCCAACGGCAACGGAGCCGAGTCGGCTTACGGCAACTCGGCGACCAAGGGCGACATGAGCCCGCAGCTCTCGCTCGTCGAGGGGTCGCTCAACAAGCCGTGCGTCGGCCTTGAGGACATCAACGTCGCGGTCATCAACATCGTCCCGATCCAGGACGTGCCGATCCTGTCGGACGACCTGGCTCAGCAGTGCACCGACAACTCCACCCAGGCCAAGCGCGACGCCGCCCTGTCGCACATTCTGGAGGACCTGTCGGTTCTGTCGGCGAACGGCGACTGACCCGAATTCGAGGATCCCGGTCGAGCCCGGGTGGTCCGCAGCGGTACCGCGCGGGCGCCCGGGCTTCTCCGGAGATCTCCTTGCCCGAATGCTCGAATGCCGGGGGTGAAACGTGTGGTGACACGGCGCGAACGGGTGAATTCCCGGGCGACCCGCGTTCCAGAGTTTCTCAAAGCGTCTATCCCTCGTTCTACAGCTGCCGGTCATGGTGCGAGCCGTTGAAGCTGTGCTCGCTCGGTTTCGGCCGTCATAGGGGCATGACCGCAGAGAAGGGAATTCTCATGAAGAAATGCGCTGCCGTTGTCGCGGGCGCGATCATGGCTCTGGGCGGGGCCGCCCCGGCGTTCGCCGACGCGGGCGCCCAGGGGGCCGCTGTCGGTTCCCCGGGTGTCCTCTCCGGCAACGTCGTGCAGGTGCCCGTCCACATCCCCGTCAACGTGTGTGGCAACACGATCAACGTCGTCGGTCTGCTGAACCCGGCGTTCGGCAACGTGTGCGTCAACAAGTGACGTCGTAGCGCACCGGCTCGTTCGGCTGCGTCCCGGCCGGTCTCGGACAAGGGTTCCCTTCCGTCCGGGACCGGCTGTCTCCTTTCTGCCCATTTCTTCTCACCAGGAAGACACGAGATTGCGACAGACCCTGAGCAGGGGAATGGTCGCGGCGGCTGCCGCGACCGGCATTCTGTCCCTGTGCGGCAGCCCCGCCCTCGCCGACTCGACGGCTGACGCGGGCGCCCGGCAGTCACCCGGCGTCGCCTCCGGCAACGCCGCCCAGGCACCGGTGCACGTACCGGTGAACGCCTGCGGCAACACCGTCGACGTCGTCGCCGCGCTGAACCCGGCCTTCGGCAACTCCTGCGCGAACGTTTCGCACACGGACCACGGGGGGCACGGCGGGCACGGCGGCGGTCACGGCCACGACGGTGGCTACGGCGACGGCGGTTACGGCGACGGCGGGCACGGTGGCACCTCCGGCTCCTCCGCCGACGGTGCCGCCGTCGGCTCGCCCGGCGTGGGGAGTGGCAACAACGCCCAGGTACCGGTCGACGTACCGGTGAACGCCTGCGGGAACACCGTCGACGTGGTCGGCGCGCTGAACCCCGCCTTCGGCAACGGCTGCGCCAACGCGGAGCAGCCGGGCTACGGCGACACGCCCCCGACGCACCCGCCCACGCCGCCCTCCGACGACGAGGACAAGCCCCCCGCCGACGAGGAGCAGCCGCCGCCCCCGGCCGACGAGGAGGAGCAGCCGCCCGGCGACCACCACGAGCCGCCCGCCGACGAGGAGGAGCAGCCGCCCGCGGCCGAGGAGGAGCCCGGCACCCCGCCGGAGGGCGAGGAGGAGCACGGTACGGCGCCCGAACTGGCCGAGACCGGCGGCGCCGCCCTGCTCGGCGCCTCCGCCGCCAGCGCCGCCCTGATCGCGGCCGGAACCCTGCTGTACCGACGCGGACGCGCCACCTCCCCCAGGTAGGCACCCGCACCCCGACGCCCCGGGCGACGGCCACCCCACCGGCCGCCGCCCGGGGCGCCGTGCGTCGCCGGGACGGTGAGCGACGCCCACCGCCCCCCGGCGCCCCGGCTAGCCCCGCGTCGCCGTCTCCCGCTCCCGCTCCCGCGCCGTCCGCCGCCCCGGCACCGGGATCGCGCCGACGCCCGCTCCCGCGCCCCCGCCCGCCGCCAGTCGGCGCCGTACCCCCCGTACCAGCGTCGGTGCGGTGAACGCCGTGCCGTGGACGAAGCGCATGGCCGGACCGAAGGCGCTGGCCGTGACGAGCCCGGCGAGGAACAGGCCGGGGTGGGACGACTCGAAGTCACGGCCGACCGCTGGGGACCCGTCGGGCAGCCGCAGCAGGGAGCCGCGCAGCTCGGCGGTGAGCGGGGCGAGCCGGTCGGCGGTGGCGCGGAAGCCGGTGGCCGCGATGACGTGCTCGGTCTGGAGGGACCAGGCCCGTTCACCGGAGGCACCCGGGCCCGGACGGTGGCGGACCACCTCAAGCCGTACCCCGTTCCCTTCCGGGATCGCCGCCGCGACCCGGTGGCCGAGGTGGATCTCGACGGACGGCTCGACCCGGTCCCGTACCCACCACGCGCCCGCCGGTCCGAGGGCGGTGGCGGCGATCCGGGCGCGGGTCGGCGCGGGCAGGTGGTGGACGAGGCCGGGGTGCTCGGCGTACAGCCAGTTGCGCCAGCCGCGGCCGAGGGCGGTGTGCGGGGCGCGGACCGCACGCCACCAGGGCCGCGGCCGGGGCGGCGGCGCGTCGTTCCAGCGCAGTTGGTCCGCGCGGGCCAGGATCCGCACCCGGCTGCCCTGCTCGGCGAGGAGCGCCGCCGTCTCCAGGGCGGCCTGCCCGGCGCCGACGACGGTGACGTCCCGGCCGCGCAGCGGGCCCAGGTCGGCGTGGTCGCCGCTGTGCGTGACGAGGTCGGGCGGCAGTCCGCGCAGGGCGGTCGGGACCTCCGCGAAGGGCATGACCCCGACCGCGAGGACGACGGTCCGGGCGGTGAGCGACCGCCCGTCGTCGAGGCCCGCCTCGAAGCCGCCGGGGCAGGGCGCGAGACGGGTCACGGCGCGCTCGTCGACGTCGGGGACGGCGTGGCGCGCGAACCACAGGCCGTACTCGGTGAACGTCTCCACCGGCACCGGCTCGCCGTGCCGGGCCACCGTGCCCCGGCCCGCGCAGTAGGCGTCCAGGCGCCAGCGGCCCTCGGGATCGGACAGGTTGGACGCCCAGGGCTCCGACTTCAGGAACATGCCGCGGGGCATGTGGTCGCGCCAGGACGCCATCGGGCGGCCCAGCACCCGCAGGGAGAGCCCGGCGCTCGCGGCGTGGGCGGCGACGGACAGGCCGTAGGGGCCCGCGCCGACCACCAGCAGGTCGTACATCAGTGGCTGCTCGCTTTCTCGTCGGTGGGCCGGGCCGCGGGGGCGTCCCCCGCGTCGTCGGCCGGGGCGGTGGCCTGCCGGACCACGCGGGGCTGGGTGCGCCCGCCGCCCGCCGGGGCCCGGTGGCGCAGCCGGGTGCGCAGCCGCCGGGAGACGTGCCGGGACCACAGCCCCCACAGCTCCCGGCCGGGCCCCCGGTCGTCGTCGGCGTGCCAGGCCAGCTCACGTCCGGCGGGCGCCGGGCGCAGCGTCGTCAGGGGCGCGTAGTTCTCCACCACGAACGTCCGCCCGTGCCGCGGCGCCCCGACCGGCAGCGGACGGTGGGTCAGGTCCAGGTGCAGGGCGCGTACGACGTCCAGCTCCGCGGTGTCGCTGAACAGCCGGAACTGGGCGCCGGGGCGCGGGTTGAAGTCGAGCAGGTGGTAGCGGCCGGTCCGGCCGCAGCGGCGGAAGTCGAGGTCGAAGACGCCCCGGAAGCCCACCTCGGCGGTGAGGCGTTCGGTGAGCGCCAGCACGTCCAGGTTCGGCGTCCACTCACCGACCGCCGTCAGGCCCGCGCCGCGCGGCCAGGAGCGCAGCTTGCGGCCGGGTCCGCCGCCGCGCACCGCGCCGGAGCGGTCGGCGTAGCCGTGGCAGAACCAGTCGAGGCCGGAGCCGGGCGGCAGGAACTCCTGGAGCAGCAGCCTGCTCCCGGCGTCCGCGGCGCGCCCGTACAGCTCGCGGGCCTGCCGCGGGGAGCGGAGCAGGGTCGTGCTGCGCAGCCCGGACCCGGCGGGCAGCAGCCAGGGGCGGCTCCACTTCGCCACCACCGGCACCCCCAGCCGCCAGGCGGCGTCGGCGGCCTGCCGGGCGCTGTCGGGGACGACGGTGTGCGGGTGCGGCAGGTCGAGGGCCGCGCACAGGGCCGCCAGCTCCGCCTTGTCGGCGAGCCGCTCGGGCAGCGCTGCGGGGACGGTGGGCAGCAGGTAGGCGGGCGCGAGTTCGGCGTGCAGCCGCCCCACCGCGACGGCGCTGGCGTCGTCCATCGGGATCAGCACCGCGGGCCGGGCGATCCGGGCGGCGACCCGGCGCAGCGCCAGCGCGAACTCGTCAGGGCCCGCGCCCGGCCGGGGCGGCGCGTGCACCTGCCGTACGTAGCGGGAGGCGCGGACGGGACTGTCGGCGCAGTCGGCGACCACGTGCACGTCGAGCCCGGCGCGGCCCAGGGAGCGGGCGGCGCCAAGGGTGCCGTGGTGGAAGGGGTTCCGGTCGGTCCGCAGCAGGACGGCGGGGACGCGGGTGTCGAACAGCGACACGGTCGTACTCCTCGGGTCGGTTCACCCGTGCGGGCGCGCGGAACGCTCCAACGCCGCAGCCGCACTGGCGGACCTCGTAGTGATGTGACTGGGTGTCAGTGAGTGCCGGACATCAGTGGAGAAGACGGAGCAGGTGGAGAAGGGAGCGGGCATGGCCCCACAGCGACGAGGGGCGCGGTCCCGGCGGCTCGCGCTGCTCGCGGCGACGGTCGCCGCGTCGGCCGCGCTGGCGTCGGTCCCCGGTTTCGCCCTGGGGCTCGGGGTGGTGGCGGAGGCCGAGCCGCCCGCCCCACCGGCGTCCGCCGCGCCCGCCGAGCCCGCGGCACCCCCGGCTCCCACCGCGCCCGTGGCGGCTCCCGCCTTCGGCGCCTACCTCGACTACGGTCCGCGCGGGGTGGCCCGGATGGCCGAGCTGAGCCGCTGGCTGGGCGGTGCCGACCTGCGCGTCGGGCACACCTATCTGCCCGGTGACCGGTGGAGCAACATCGCGGGCGCCCCGGCCTTCCTCGACGACTGGGCGCGCTGGCGGAACGAACGGGCGGACCGGGTGTTCGTCCTCAACGTGCCCATGCTGGAGCGCAACGAGGAGGGCCTCCCCGACGACGAGGTGCGGCGGCACCTGCGGCGGGGCGCCGCCGGGCGCTACGACCACCACTTCCGCGCCCTCGCCGAACGGCTGGTCGCGCTGGACGTGCCGGACACCGTGATCGTGCTCGGCTGGGAGATGAACGGCTCCACCTACACCCACCGCTGCGGGCCCGACCCACAGGCGTGGAAGGCGTACTGGAACCGGATCGTCGCCGCCATGCGCGCGGTGCCCGGCCAGCGGTTCCGCTTCGACTTCACGCCGAGCCGCGGCCGGGACGCCGTGCCGTGGACCCGCTGCTACCCGGGGGACGGCGTCGTCGACATCGTCGGCATGGACGCCTACGACCAGCCCGCCGGGCTCTCCTTCGACGAACAGGTCAGCGAGCCCTACGGCCTGAGGGACCACGTCGAGTTCGCCAAGGCGCACGGCAAGCCGGTCTCGTACCCGGAGTGGGGGCTGTTCCGCAACGGCGACAACGCGGAGTACGTGCGCCGCATGATCGCCTGGATGGACGAGCACCGGCCGCTGTACAACACGCTCACCGACTACTGCCCGCACGGCGTCTGGCAGTGCGACGACAACCCGAGGTCGGCGGAGGTCTACCGGGCCGCCCTCTCCGGGAGGGGGGAACAGCCCGCACCGACCCCGACACCCACCCCGACTCCCACTCCGACACCGACCCCGACGCCCACTCAGCCTTCGGCGGACTGCTCGCCCGTCGACCTGGGGGAGTGGGTGGAGCACTGGCTCGGCGGGAAGGTGTGCGTGCGGCCCGCCTGGTGGTCGCGGCGGGGCTGATCCGGGGCGCGGGCGGCGGTCCCGCTCAGGAGCCGCCGTCACCGTCGTGTCCTCTCCGTCGGCGCCACTCGGCCTGGCGGCGCAGCAGTTCCTTGCCGTGCCGCCGTACGGCCACGTCGCACGCGGTGGCGGCGAGCAGCGGGGCGGTGCGCCGCCGGGCCAGCAGCAGCCGCTGGTTGACGACGGGTTCGGGCCGCCAGTGCCGTTTGTACGGCTCGTCGCCGCGCAGCAGGCTCAGCGTGCCGCGCGCCTGCTCGGCGCAGGCGTCCAGCAGCATCACCGCCACGTCGGCCCGGCTCTCCCGCAGGCACGGGTGGGCGCCGTACAGGTAGCCGCCGGTCAGACAGCGCGAGCGCAGCGTCAGGTCGACGGCGACCACGTCGTCCGCGAGTCGGAACTCGGTGACGACCGCGTCGCCGGAGCGCACCATGGGCCCGACCGAGCGCACCAGGTGCTCACGGAACCGTGTCCGCAGGTGCTCGGGGGTCACCTTGCGGTCCTGCCACTGCAACCGGTGCAGTTCGAGGAGGCGCCGCAGGGCCTTGTCGACCTCGTCGGCCCCGACGACGTGCCGTTCCACGCCGAGCGCGGCCAGCCTGCGCAGCTTGGCGCGCGCCCGCTGCCGGGCCTTCGCCGACGGCAGCCGGGCGACCAGCTCGGCCATCGGCGCGGCGGGCAGTTCGAGGCAGAGCGCGTCGGGCACCCGGCGCCGGGGCCCGGACCAGTGGTCGTAGACGCGTTCGGCGGCGCCGCCCGGCCGGACCTCGCGCAGGTCGATCAGGGCGCCGCGGGCGGCCCGGGTGAGGGCCCCGGTGAGCGCGGCGACCGCCGCCGTGCCGTGCGCGTCGTCCAGCAGCACGTCCCCGTAGTCGGAGATCGCCCCGCCGAGCGGCACCAGCGACGGCACCGGCGTGTGCACGAGCGTCAGCGGCGCGGCGGCCACGAGGTCCGTCCCGTCCCGGACGACGACCAGCCGCAGCCGACCGGGGCGGCCGTACGACAGCCACCAGGAGTGCAGCCAGGCGTGGCTCTGGAACGGCGTCGCGGCCCGGCAACCGCCGTACAGGCGGGCCCAGTCGGGGGCCAGGGCGGCGAAGGCGCGCTCGTCGGTGACGAGTTCCGTCGTGTACGTCACAGCGGCCGGTGGGCGTCGGCGGCCAGCGCGGGTCCCGGTACGGCGGCGGGGGCGCCACCGCCGTCGTCGGCGGACCCGCGGGGCCGCACCAGCAGCGCCAGCCCGCCGAGCAGCCCGCCCGCGCTGGCCCCGACCAGCCCGGTCAGCCCCGCCGAGGCGGAGGACGGCTCGGTCGGCTCCACCGCGCGGGCGAACTGGCGCAGTTCGACGCGGGTGGCGTCGGCGCTGTCGTCGGCGTGCCGGGTGAGGGCGCGGGCGACCGCGTTGGCCATGTCGGCGGCGAGGTCGGGGCGGGCGGAGCGGGCGGTGACGGCGACCATCGGCGCGTCCGGCGAGGTCGCCGTGCGCACGCTGTCCCTCAGGGTGCCGACCGGGACGCCCGCCCACACCTGGGCGTCCCCGAGCACCGCGAGCTGGGTGGCGACCCGGCCGTACGCCTGCGCGAGGCCGAGCGCGGCGGACGGGTCGGACTTCTCCTCCGGTACGGCGACGACGTAGCTGGTCGCCGTGTACTCGGGGGTGCGCAGGGCGCCGTACGCGCCGCCGAGCAGTCCGCCGGTGAGGGCCCCGGCCACCAGCAGTGACCAGGGCGGCAGGGTCCGGGCGCGGTCCAGGGCGGCGCGGGCCGGGTGGCGGCGCGCTCCGGTGGGGTTCTCGGTCATGAGGGGGTGACTCCCTGGGGGGACGGTTGCGGGGTTTGCTGCGGCGGGGGCGGGACGCGCACGCGGCTCGGCGGGAGGCGCAGCGGCTCCGCCGGGTCCGGGGCGAGCGTGGTCCGGTACACGCCGAGGAGGCGGGCGGCGCTGCGGGCGATGCCGTAGTGGTGGGCGGCGTCGGGGGCGGTGCGGGGGTGCGGGCCCGCCGCGCGGACCTCGGCGAGGGCGTGCGCGAAGGCGTCCGGGCCCGCGTCCCCGGCGACCCGGCGGGCCCCGGGCGCGGCCCGCGCGGGCAGGTCCTCGACGGCCGGGCAGGAGGCGTACCGCACC
The DNA here is from genome assembly GCF_042674625.1 of Streptomyces flavalbus. NCBI lineage: Bacteria > Bacillati > Actinomycetota > Actinomycetes > Kitasatosporales > Streptomycetaceae > Streptomyces > Streptomyces flavalbus. The sequence goes on along the minus strand of NZ_JBHTEB010000001.1, from coordinate 2,890,439 downwards.
GGCAGCCCCGAGGCCAGCGCCTCCACCACCGCGAGCCCGAACGCCTCCTCCGGGCAGGGCGACGCCAGCACGTCCATCGCGGAGATGAGCGACGGCAGGTCGGGGCCGGGTGAGCCGTCCGGCACGGCGGGGCGTTCGCCGGTGAACAGCACCCGGTCGGCGACGCCCGCCTCGTGGGCGGTGCGGCGCAGCACGTTCTCCTCGGGGCCGCCGCCGACCAGCAGCAGCCAGTGGTCGGCGGGCAGCCGGGCCAGGGCGCGCACCAGCACGCCGAAGCGCTTGGCGGCGGTGAGCCGTCCGACGCCGCCGATGACGTACGCCGTGTCGGGCAGGCCGAGCCGTTGCCGGGCGCGCAGCCGGGCCCACGGGTCGAAGCGGAAGCGGTCCAGGTCGATGCCGTTGGGCACCACCTCGATCCGGGGCGCGGGCACCCCCCACCGCTTCAGCCGGTCCGCGACGGTGGGGGAGACGGCGACGGTGGTCCGGCCCAGCCGCTCCCCGGCGAGGTACAGCGCCCGCACCCCGGCCGTCAGCGGGCGGCCCTCCATCTGGGAGTCCCCGAGGGAGTGCTCGGTCGCCACGATCGCCCGCACCCCGGCGATCCGGGCGGCGATACGGCCGTACAGGCAGGCCCGGTAGAGGTGGGTGTGGACGAGGTCGTAGCCGCCGTCCCGGATGACCCGCACCAGCCGGGGCAGCGCGCCGAGGTCGCGGTTGCCGGTCATGCCCAGGTGGATCACCCGCACGCCGTCCGCCTCCAGGCCGTCCGCGACCGGCCCCGGGTTGGTGAGGGTGACGACGTCGCAGTGGACGGGCAGGTGCCGCAGCAGCAGCCGCAGTTGCTGCTCGGCGCCGCCGACGCCGAGCCCGGTGATGACGTGCAGCGCCCTCACCGCACGGCCTCCGCCCCGGCCACGGGCCGTCTGCGCAGCCGGTGCAGCTTGTACTTCAGCAGCAGGCGTACGGCGGTGTCCCGCTGGCCGACGTGCAGCCGGGGCAGGGCGTGCGGGCCGGTGAGGGGGCCGGGGTCGATGGCGCAGGCGTAGGCGTACCCGGCGGCGCGCACGGCGTCGACGGCACGGCGGTCGAGGGTGCCGTACGGGTAGCAGAACCCGGCGACCGGAGCGCCCGTCAGCTCGGCCAGCAGCGCCCGGCTTTCGCTGACCTCGGCGCGCAGCGTGGCGTCGTCGGCCTTCGTCAGGTCGACGTGGGTCAGCCCGTGGGAGCCGATCTCGACGCCGTGCGCCGCCGCGTGCCGGACGCCGTCGGCGGTCAGCAGCGGCTTGCGCGGGCCCAGCGGGTCCCAGGCGTTGTCGCCGCCGAGCCGTCCCGGCAGCACGAACAGGGTCGCGCCAAAGCCGTGCCGGTCAAGCAGCGGCAGCGCGTCGGTGACGAAGTCGGCGTACCCGTCGTCGAAGGTCAGCCCCACCAGGTCGCCGCCCTCCCCGCGCGCGCGGGCCGCCAGCAGCTCCGCCACCCCCACCCCGCGCAGCCCGCGCCGCCGCAGCCAGCGGAGCTGGGCGTCGAGCCGGTCGGGGGTGACGGTGACGCGGTACGGGTCGTCGGTGGGGTCGCCGACCGAGTGGTACATCGCCACCCACGGCACCGGGCCGGGCGCCGGGGCCGGGCGGCCACGTCGGCGGACGTCAACGGGAACGGACATACGGGAGCCTCCGGATCGCGGAACGCAGGGAAGTCACCGCCAGCGCGCAGCCCCGGTCGCCCAGGGCCCGGCCGAGCGGCACGTAGACGACGGCGACGGTCACGGCACCGGCGGCCAGGCCCAGCACCGCCGAGCCGGGCCAGTCGGCCGCGCAGGCGCCCGCCGCCGTCGCGGCCACCGCCGCCCACACCGGCCTGCCCAGCTCGGCCAGCACCGCCCGGCGGCGCAGCGGTACGACACCGGAGGGACCGCCCGGCCGGGCACCGGCCAGCAGCAGCGCGGCGGTGGCGGTGATCCCGGCCGCGTTGGCGGCGGCGATCCCGGCGGTGCCCCAGGGGCCGACCGCCCAGGTGCCGAGCCAGGCGGTGGTGACGATGCCGACGGCCATCGCGGCCAGCGGGTACCAGGTGGGGCGGCCCGCGCCGAAGTAGCAGCGGACCAGCGCGCCGACCAGGGTCTGGCCGAGCAGACCGAGGGCGTACACCCGCATCACGGACGCCGTCGCCGCCGTGTCGCGGGCGGTGAACGCGCCGCGCTGGAACAGCACCTCGATGATCTGCGGGGCGCAGGCGACGACCACCGAGGCGCCCGCGAGCACCACGCACGCGGCCAGCGCGAGGTCCCGCTGCACGCGCTCCCGGGCCCGCGCGGTGTCGCCCTCGGCGAGCGCCCGCGCGACCACCGGGAAGGTGACCGTGCACAGCATCAGCGACAGCGTCATGGGGAGCTGCGCCACCTTCTGCGCGTAGTTCAGGTGCGAGATCGCCCCGGCGGGCAGGTGCGAGGCGAGGAACCGCTCGATGAGCACCTGCGACTGACGGCACAGCGCGAACAGCAGCACGGTCCCGACGAGGGCGAGCCCGACCCGGGTGGGCGCGGCGGGGGACCCGGGCGCCGCGCCGACGACGTCCGCGCCCTCGCGCAACCGCCGCCACAGCACCGGCAGTTGCACCGCCACCATCAGCAGCCCGCCCACCGCGACGCCGACCGCCGCCGAGCGCACCCCCCAGCCTCCGCCGAGCAGCAGCATCGCCGTGATGACGGCGGTGTTGTACGCCACGTAGATGCCCGCCGGGGCGAGGAACCTGCGGTGCGCGCGCAGGGCGGCGCTGGCGTAACCGGCGAGCCCGAAGCTGAGCAGGCAGGTCGCGGTGAGGCGGGTGCAGTCGACGGCCAGGGCGCGGTCGTCCAGGCCGGGGGCGAGCGCGGCGACCAGGTGGGGCGCGGCGACGACGGCCAGGACGGCGACGGCGACCAGGGCGAGCGCGAGGCGGGGCAGGGTGCCCACGACCAGCGCGCGCACGGGGTCCCCGGCGGCGCCCCGCGCCCGCTGGGCGAGGGCCAGGCTGAACGCCGGGACCAGCGCGAAGGCCAGCCCGTCCTCGATCAGCAGCGTCGCCGCGAACTCCGGCACGGTCCAGGCCACCAGGAACGCGTCCGTGTCGGCCCCGGCCCCGAACAGCCGCGCCAACGCCTGGTCCCGCACCAGCCCGAGCCCGGCCCCGGCGACGGAGAGCCCGGCGGTGAGGAAGGCGGCCTTGGCGAGGAAACCACGGGAGTCCTGCGGGGGGACGGTCTCGGGGGCGGCGTGGGGTGCGTGGGGTACGTGGGGCGGGTGGGGCGCCAGGTCGGCCGGAGACGTCACGTCGGGCGCGGGCATCACGTCGGGCGCGGGTGCCGCGTCGGGCGGAGACGTCACGTCGGGCGCGGGCATCACGTCGGGCGCGGGTGCCACGTCGGGCGCGGCCATCCCGTCGGGTGCCTCAAGGGTCTCCTGAGCGGGCGCCTCCCGCCCCGCCCCGGTCGTCACCGCGCCCCCGCCCTCGTTCCCCGCCGTCACCGCGCCCCCACCCCCGCCACCGCACGCCCGCCCCCGACGGCGACCGCCTCGCCCGCGGCCCCCGGCTCCCGCCCGCCGACCAGCGCCCACCACGCCGCCACCCCGAAGGTGACCGCCGTCAGCACGGTCGAGGGCCCGCCGATGTCGGCGTAGGCGAAGTCGGTGAGCTGCCAGGTCAGCAGGCCGAAGGCGAGGAGGGCGCAGTCGAGGCCGGACCCCGTGCGGCGGGCGCGCACCAGCCCCCGTACCGCGCACACCAGCAGCGCGAGCCAGCTTCCCGCGAGGGTGAGCAGGCCGATCAGCCCCTGCTCGCTCAGCACCAGCAGGTACATGTTGTGCGGGGACAGCAGCGGCTGGCGCCGGAAGCCCGCGCCCGCGCCCTCCGTGTCGCTGGCCGAGGACAGCGCCAGGGAGGCGTGCGCGTCCCGGTACTCGGGGAACCGCTTCAACCCGACGCCGGTCAGCGGCCGTTCGCGCCACATCCCGGCCGCCGCCCCCCACAGCGCGTACCGGTCGGTCACCGACTGGTCGGGCGCGTCCGCGACCTGCGTGATGCTCGCGATCCGCTCCTCGAGCAGCGCCGTACCGACCCCGAACCCGCCCACCAGCAGCACCCCCGCCGCGACGGCCACCGCGCCCACCGCCACCGCCCGCCGCGCCCCGGCGAGCACGAGCTGCGCCGCGCAGGTCACCGCCGTGGCGATCCACGCGCCCCGGCTGAAGGACAGCGCCAGCGGCACGAGCAGCGCGACCGCGCACCCGGCGGCCACCACCCGCCGCCGTACCGGCGCCCGTCCCAGCGCGAGGGCCAGCGCGCAGACCAGGCCCACGGAGACCGCACCGGCCATCCCCATCACGTCCTGCGGCCCGAAGGTGCCCACGGCCCGCACCGGCTGCCCCTGGTACGAGGCACCGGTCCCGGTCAGGTACTGGTGCACGCCGACCGCCCCCTGCCATACCGCGAGCCCGACGCACGCCCAGGCCAGCGCCCGTACGTCCCGCCGGTCGCGGATCAGCAGCAGTACCGCGGCCGGGACCAGCACGAAGACCTGCGCGTAGCGGACCAGACCGCCGACCGCCGACTCCGCGGACGCCGCCCCCGCCGCCGCCAGCGCCAGCCCCGCCACCGGCAGCCCGAACACCAGGGCCGCCGTACGGGACAGGGGGCGTCGCCGCTGCCGTAGCAGCCGCACCGCGCACCAGCCGACCAGCAGCGCGGACGCCGCGTCGGCCGGGGTCGGGCCGCCGTCGGGTGCGTGCGGGAGCGCCAGCAGGGCGACCACGGCCACCACGGGCAGGACCGGCACGGCGAGGCTCATCCGCGTTCAGCTCCCCGTGGGCCGGAGCAGCGCGGCGGCGGTGCGCAGCAGGATGCACACGTCCTGCCAGAGCGACCAGTTGTCGATGTAGGCGTTGTCGAAGCGGGCCCGGTCCTCGATCGAGGTGTCCCCGCGCAGCCCGTGCACCTGCGCGAGGCCGGTGATCCCGGTCGGCATCCGGTGGCGGGCGGCGTAACCGGGGTGGGCCTGGCTGAACCGCTCGACGAAGTAGGGGCGTTCGGGGCGCGGCCCGACCAGGCTCATGTCGCCGCGGAAGACGTTCCAGAGCTGGAGCAGCTCGTCCAGCGACGTGCGCCGCAGGAAGCGGCAGAACCACGGCATGTCCCGCTGGTCGGCCACGCTCCACCGGGTCGCCGACTCGTGCGCGTCGGCCGGGCGGTGGGTGCGGAACTTCAGCAGCGTGAAGGGCCTGCCGTCCCCGCCGATCCGCTCCTGCCGGAAGACCACGCCGGGCCCGCCGGTCAGCCGCAGCACCGCCGCGCACGCCAGCAGCAGCGGCGCGCAGGCCAGCAGCAGCACCCCGGACACGGTGACGTCCAGCGCCCGTTTGCCGAGGCCGCCGCGCCGGGCGGGCGCCAGCTCCAGGCGGCGGCAGGCGAACCCGGCGAGCCGCTCGGGCGTCCGGTACGACGGCGAGTCGGCGTCCAGCTCCCACACCGCGCACCCCGACACGGCGAGCCCCCGCAGCAGCGCGGCCCGCTCGGACCGTACGGCGGGGTGCACGGCCAGCACGTCGCGGACGCCGTTCTGGATGAGCGCCCGCTGCACCTCGTCGTCGGTGGTCAGGACCGGCAACCGCTCGGCGCCGTCGGCGGTGCCGGGGTGGTCGTCGTCGGCGACGATCCCCACCGGCCGCACCCCGCACGCCGGGTGGCGCAGCACCGCGGCGGCCACCCGGCGGGCGGTCGCGGCGGGGCCGACGACGAGCGCGGCGCGCGGGTGCCGCAGCAGCGCGGCGCGCCGCCGCCGGTGCACCAGGGCCCGCCCGGCGCAGTCCGCCGCCGTGTGCAGCAGCAGGCCGGTGAGCAGGGCGCGGGCGGACAGCAGGTGCTGCGGGGCGTACGCCGCGACCAGCGCGGCGAGCGCCAGCCACAGCACGGTGATCCGCCCGCACAGCGTGGGCAGTTCGTCCAGCACGCCCTGGCCGCGGCGCGGCGGCCGGTGCGGACGCAGCAGCATCGCTCCCGCCAGCAGCAGCGCCCCGAGCAGGGGCCGCCGCCCGGCGAGCGCGACGGCGCCGGGCAGGGCGGCGCCGAGGTCCACCAGCAGCAGCGGCACGGGGGAGGCGTACGGGGCGGCGGCGGACCGCGGCACGGGGAACCGGAGACCCGGCACCCGCGCACGCCCCCGCGCCTGACCACCGGGGGAGGGGACGGTTCCCGCCGCCGCGGTGTCCGCCGCTGCCGCCGGGCTGGCGGCCGTACCCGCCGCAGTGCTTTCCGCAGTCACGAGTGGATCGACTCCTCGAACTCGTCCCCGTACGCGTACTCGTCGGCTCGCGCCGCCGCCCGTTCCGCCGCCCGCCGTTCCGCGAGCACCTCGCGGTACACCCGCGCGACCGCCTCCGCCGTGTGCCGTACGTCGTGCGCGGCGCGGACGTGGTGGTGTCCCGCCGCGCCGAGCGCCGCCCGCAGGGGCGGGGCGTCGAGCAGCGCGGTGACCGCGCGGGCCAGCGCCGCCGGGTCGGCCGCCGGGACCAGGCAGTGCGCGACGGCCGACGGCGGCAGGCTCTCCCGGGCGCCGCCGACGTCGGTCACCACCACCGGCCGCCCGCACGCCATCGCCTCCAGCGGGGCCAGCGCCATGCCCTCCCAGCGGGACGGCAGCACGACCAGGTCGGCGGCCCGGTACCAGGGCACCGGATCGGCGACGGCCCCGGGGAACAGCACCGACTCCGGCGCCCGGGCGCGCAGCCGGTCCCGGTCGGGCCCGTCGCCGACGAGCGCGAGCCGCGCCCCCGGCACCGACCGCACGACGTCGTCCCACGCCGTCAGCAGCACGTCCTGCCCCTTCTGCGGGCAGAGCCGCCCCACGCACACCACCAGCGGCGCCCGCGTCCGGAGCGCCGGGACGAGCCGGGCCCGCAGGGCGTCACCGGGCGCGGGCCGGAAGCGCTCACCGTCGACGCCGTTGGGTACCACGGCCCAGGCGGCGCGGATTCCGGCGCGTACGCCCGTCGCACGCTCCGCCTCGCTGACACACACCACCCGGTGCGCCCAACGCGCCCCGAACCGCTCCCAGCCGACCGCCAGCGCCGCGGTGACCCCGCCGACCGCCTCGAACGACCAGGCGTGCGGCTGGAACACCGTCGGCACCCGCCCGCGCACCGCGAGCCGCCCCGCGAGACCGGCCTTCGCGCTGTGCGCGTGCACCAGGTCGGGGCGTACGGCGGCCACGATCCGGGCGGCCCGCCGCACCTCACCGGCGAGCGCCGCCCCCGGCGCCCGCGTCGCCGCCCAGCACCGCACGTCCGCGCCCAACCGCCGTACGGTGTGCGCGAGTTCACCGTCCGGGCAGCCGACCGTCACCCGCCATCCGGCGGCGAGCTGGGCCCGCGTCAGCGCGGCGACGACCTCGGCGACCCCGCCGTGGGCGGGCTGGGTGAGGTGCAGGACCCGCGGCGGGGGGTCGGTGGCTGGCTGGTGCATACGCGGGCCTTCTCGTTCACGGGGGTGCTCGGGACGGGCGGAGGAGGCACGCCGTTCAGTCGCGGGCGTCGACGGCGGCGAAGAGCACCCCGGCCCAGGCCGACTCGCGCCGGGCGACGAGCCGCGCCCCCGGCAGGTCACCGCGGCGCCGGGGCGCGGCCCCGAGGTCGTACACGTCGGAGTCGTAGCCGAGCGTGTGCGCGTACGACGGGACGCGGGCGCCCGTGGCCCCGCTGATGGTCGAGTTCAGTACGTCGTCACGGGGGTTGGCGGCGTCCGACAGCGTCGCGCCGGAGACGGTGAGGGAGTCGCCGGTGCGGCCCCGGTCGCCGTTGTAGGCGACGAGACCGGCGTGGCCGCGGGAGCCCTCCGGCAGCCACGGGCCGGGCAGCCGGAGCCCGCGCCGCCCGTCCAGCGACTCGAAGCCGTCCCACACCGACAGCCGCCGCAGCGGCTCCGCCGCCTTCTCGTACGCCGCGACCAGCGTCCAGCCGCCCCACGCCCCGGCCGCCGACCTGCCCATCGCCACGTTCACCTGGGCCACCGTGTAGAGCCCGGCGCCGCTGTCCCGTACCAGGTCGGTGACGTCGGCCGACGCCTGGAAGGCATCGGCGCCGCGCGCCACCCGGTGCCCGACCACGGTGTCCGCGAGGACCTCCTTGTACGCGCCGCCCGGCTCCGCGACCAGCACCCGCCCGTTGTCCGCGGGCGGCTTCTGCTCCCCGACGCGCAGGTTGCCGCCCCAGTACAGCCGGGCGTACGTCACCCGGGCGCCCGCGGGCAGCCGGACCTCGGCGCGGGAGGAGTTGTAGGTGTTGGGGTCGCGGTCGACGTCGACGTAGAACATGTCGAAGTCGCCGTTGGCGGCCACCGCGCCCCGCCGCGCGGACGCGCACCCGGGCGCCGTCGTACGGCAACTGATGGAGGTGTTGGCGGCGCGGACGATGCCGCCGTGCTGGGTGGCGCGGTAGCGCTCGGTGAAGGGCAGCCGCTCCGCCTCGGCGGCGGACGCCGGGCCCGTGGCGGAGGTCCAGAAGGTGGCGAGGGCGAGGACGCCGACCGTCGCACGGCGCAGCAGCGGACCCGGGGAATTGCGCATGACCGGCAGTGCCCTTTCGGAAAACGACAGTGCGATTTGCTGGCTATAGGGATGCGTCGGACGGTCGGCAACTCTAGCCGCGATACGGATTAATGCGGCGAAACAGACAAGTGTGTCGGAAGGGTGAAGGTCGGGCGCGGTGTGAGATCACTCCATTGGCGGCACAACTCCCGTGATTCCCAGGCGTTGACACAACGCCGGGCATCCCGCCCGGATGTTTGTGTCAATCCCAAGGAGCACCTCTCCATGTCGCGTATCGCGAAGGGCCTGGCCCTGACCTCCGTCGCCGCCGCCGCTGTGACGGGCACCGCCGGTGTGGCCAGCGCAGACGCTGGCGCCCAGGCTGCCGCAGCCCACTCCCCGGGTGTGCTGTCGGGCAACGTCCTGCAGGTTCCGGTCCACGTGCCGGTCAACGTCTGCGGCAACACGATCGACATCATCGGCCTGCTGAACCCGGCGTTCGGCAACAAGTGCGTCAACGACTGACGTCGAGCCGCGTCTCCTCGACCGGCCGCCCTCCCGCACGGGAGGGCGGCCGGTTCGCTGTGCCCGGTGCCCCGAACGGGTGGCTGCGGTTGCGGGCGGTGACGCCCGATTTCACGGTGGGACGCACGAACCCGTGCACCACACGCACCCCACCCCGAAAGGAACCCCCATGCGTGATCTGCCCATACGGCGTCTCGCGTCCACCGCACTGTGTGCCACCCTCGTCCTCGGCGTCGCCGGGCCGTCCGCCCTGGCCGCGGACGGCGGACCGGCCCGGGACCGCGGCACGGCGGCGTCCCGTGCGCCCGTCCCCGGCGCGGACACGCTCCTCGACCAGAGCGGCGCCCTCGCCGACCTCGGCGCCGTCCTCACCCCGGCGACCGCCCTGCTCAACGCCGTGGCCAGGGCGGAGGACGGCCAGCTCAGCGCCGACCAGGCGACCAAGCTCGGGGAGGCCGTCAAGGAGGCCATCACCCAGGCCAACGGCACGACTCAGGTGACCCCGTCGGCCCAGACCCTCCCGGCGGAGGTGGAACCCGAGTCCTCGGACGCGCCCACGTCGGGGGTGAGCGTGTCGGGCCTGACGGGCCTGACGGGGCTCAACGGCCTGGACGGCCTGACCGGTCTGAACGGCCTCAGCGGACTGACGGACCTGTTCGGCTCCGGGACCGATGACGCGGACGACGCGGATGACGCGGATGACGCGGACGACATCGACGACGCCGACGACGCCGACGACGCGGATGACCTCACCGCCGATGCCGCCGCCGACGCCTCCGCCGTCCTCGACGACGACAAGGCGCCCGCCCCCGACCTCAAGGCCGACACCCTGGAGGCCGTGCAGACGGCGGTCGACGACCTGCTCGCGGCGACCACCTCGGGCAGCGCGGCGAAGGCGCAGACGGCGTCCCAGGGACTCGTGTCCGCCCTGGTCAACCTGGTGGCCGCGATCCAGCTCAGCGGCGGACTGCCGCAGCCGACCCTTCAGACGCCCCCGGCCTCCTGAGTCCGGATGATATGAGGATGCGCGCCCGGGGTTTCCGGGCCGCGCGGGGCTCGTTAGGCACGGCGTCAGATTTTCCTCCGGCGGTTCGAGTCGCCGAAGAAAGGAACACGATGAAGTCCCTGAAGGCTGCCGCTGTCGTTGCCGGGTCCCTGGTCGCCGCCGGAGCCGCCGCGCCCGCGTTCGCCTACGACACCGCCGACATCACGCCCACCAGCCTCAACGGCGCCGTGAACGCCCTCACCAAGGGCCCCATCGACCCGATGCCGCTCAAGCAGCAGTCCAACGCCCTCGACACCGAGAACAAGGACTCCGTGCTGAGCACCGTCAAGGGCGCCACCCGCGCGCTGAACTCCAAGAACGGGCTCCTCGGCGGCCTCCCGGTGGCCCGCTGACCCACCCGGCACACCGGCAGCGGCACCCGGCCGAGGACGGGCCCCAGGGCCGGTTCCCGCACTCCGTCCTTCCCCTCCCCCGACGGACCGCGGGTACCGGCCCTCGGTGTCCCCCTATCGGGTGGCGGGCCCCGGCGCGCTCCGCCGCCCGGGTGACAACCCGGCCCCGCCGCCCCGGCCCGTGGATAGGGTCCCGCGGGTGACCACAACTCCCCCCGAAACCCGCCCTTTCCCCACCTCCGACCTGGGCACGCTCGTCATGATGGCCTGGAGCGGCGAGGCCGCCGACGGCAAGGACATGCCCTACCTCCTCGCCTGCACCCTCGGTGACGCCCCCGACGGGCCCGGGGCCGCGAGCGCCGCCGTCGAGAAGATGCTCACCGACGCCGGGCTGCCCCTCGGCGGTGACCTCGTCGACGGCCACCTCAAGCCGAGCCTGCCGGTCAGCCTGCTCGTCGTGGCCGGGCAGGCCGTCGTCACCATGCCGCGCCTGAACGCCCAGTGCACGGTCGGCGACGAGTGGCTCGCCGCGGTGGCCGAACGCGGCTACGCCTGCCTGATCTTCACCACCCGCCCGTGGCCCGGCGAGGCCCCCGGCGCCACCGTCGCCCGCGAGGAGTTCACCGCGTTCGCGACCGCCGACGCCACCCTGGAGTCCGCCGCCCGTGTCGTCCTGCCCGCCCGCAGCCTGCGCGGCTGACCCCGGGAGCCGGGCCGTGGGCCGGTGCCGTATGACTGCCGTACTACTGCGGCACACGGGGGAATCCCGTGTTCGTGCTGTTTCCCGGCTCGTTACTGGTACGCACGCACAGCTTCCCGACATCGGAAAGGGACCGCACCCCCATGAAGCCCACCACCCGAGGAACCCTCGCCGCCGCGCTCACCTGTGTGGCCGCCGCGGCGGCCGGTGCCGCGAGCGCGTCCCCCGCCGCGGCGGTCACCGTGGTGCCCGTCCCCGTGCCGCTGGGCGGCGTCGAGAAGTCGCTGAACGTCGAACTGCCCGAGGTCAGGGGCGAGTTGCCGGTGCCCGTGCCGGGCGACCCGGAGGGCCCGCGCTATGTCGAGGGCCGTCTCCTGCCGGACCGCGCCGTGCCGCAGTTGCCGGTGCGCGCCGGAGTACCCGGCGGTGAGGTGCGGGCGCCCCTGCCGCACGTCCTCGGCGCCGAGTTCGACCACCTCGCCGTCCACGCCCCCGCCTCCGACCTGCGCACCCTCGCGCCCGGCCTGACCGTGGACGCCCCGGTCACCGCGCCCGACGCGGACCGTTACGGCCTGCCCGGTACCAAGCTGCCCGAGGCGGGCGTGGTCACGCCGATGCTCCAGGCCGTCCCGGCGGCGAGCGTGGTCACGGGGCCGGGACTGTAGGGACGTACCGCCCCCCCGGGCGGACCGCACGAGGAGGCAGCCATGGGCCGACCGCCCGACGACGACCCCGCGCCGCCCCACGCCGGGCGGCGCGACCTGGTGCGCGGCCTGGCCGCCGCGGTGGCGCTGGCCCCCCTGGTCGCCGCCTCCCGCCCCCGGCCGCCCGCGCCCGACCTCGCCTTCGAGGAGACCTACCGGGGCCGCCGTATCCACGGCGTGCCGCCGTACGCCGCCGCCCAGCAGTCGGCCGTCGCCGGACGCCTGCTGGGCGGCGACGCCTGGCAGGTCACCGTCGACGGACGGCCCCTGCACCTGATGCGCCGCGCGGACGGCGGCTGGCTGAGCGTCGTCGACCACTACGCCTCGTACGACACCCCCCTGGACGCGGCCCGCGCCGCCGTCGACGAACTGGGCCCGGGGCAGCACCTGCGCGCGGCCGGAGGGAACCACCATGGTGTACGTCCGTAAGGACGTCAGCGCCCTGACCGCCGCCGAGAAGCGCCGGTTCGTGACGGCGCTGCTGACGCTGAAACGCCGCGGCGAGTACGACCACTACGTGCGCACGCACATCGAGTACTACGTCGCCGACGGCGAGGCCGGACTGCGCACGGCCCACATGACGCCGTCCTTCCTGCCCTGGCACCGCCAGTTCCTGCTGGAGCTGGAACGGGCGCTGCGCCGGGTCGACCCGGCGGTGACGGTGCCGTACTGGGACTGGACACGGCAGCGCGGCACCGCCTCGACGCCCTGGACGCCCGACCTCCTCGGCGGCACCGGGCGGCGCTCGGACCTCCAGGTGACGACCGGGCCGTTCGCGTACGCGGAGGGCAACTGGCCGCTGCGGGAGAACGTCACCGACGCCGAGTTCCTCACCCGGGACCTCGGCCGCCCCCGCGACCCGATCGAACTGCCCCCGGCCGCCGAACTGGAGTGGGCGATGAAGGACCCCGCCTACGACAGCGCGCCCTGGGACTCCACGGCCGGGCGGGGCTTCCGCAACAAGCTGGAGGGCTGGGGCGGCGGCCGGGGCAAGGGGTCCTGGCGCAACCACAACCGGGTGCACCGCTGGGTCGGCGGCGTCATGGTCGGCGGGGCGTCCGTCAACGACCCCGTCTTCTGGCTGCACCACGCCTTCGTCGACCTGCTGTGGTCCCGCTGGCAGCGACGCCACCGCGGCCACGGCGACCACCGGTACCTTCCGGCCACCCCGCCCGGACCGGGCCACGCCCAGCACGGGCGGGTCGTCGCCCGGCACGAGCGGCTGCCGCCGTGGGACGTGACGCCGGACCAGTTGGAGGACCACAGCCGGATCTACCGGTACGCGTGAGGCGGGCGCCGGCGCCGGGCGCGCTGGCGGTGCCGGACACGCGGTCGGTGCCGGACACGCGGTCGGTGCCGGACACGCGGGAGCCCCGGCGCTCGGGGAGGGGAAGCCGGGGCTCTCGCGGGGGTGACGGCGGGTGGGAGTCAGCCGCCGTAGCCGCCGTCGCCGTGGTGGCCGCCGCGGTGCTTGCCGTGGTGGTGGCCGCCGTCGTTGACGCACTCGTTGCCGAAGGCCGGGTTGAGCAGGCCGATGATGTCGATGGTGTTCCCGCACAGGTTGATCGGGATGTGCAGCGGAACCTGGACGACGTTGCCCGACAGGACACCCGGCGAGTGGGCGGCCACGCCCTCGGCGCCCGCGTCCGCCGCGGCCAGTCCGGCTCCGCCGAGGACCATGGCGCCCGTGCCGAGAGCGACACCGGTCGCCTTCGCGATGCGAGACATCACGTTCTCCTTATGAATATCGGTGAGCGCGACGGCAGGACGAGCCGCCGCACTTCCCGTTCAACGCGGCGGATCTGGCCGGGTCACGGCGATTCCCTCCGGATCACCCTTTTTGAACAGGGAATTCGCCGCGGACGCGCCCGGGCCGGGAGCGGGGCCGACAACCGACGGTGTGGCGCGGGGGATGCCGATCGACGGATTTGGCGTACCGAATCGCGGGGAAGTACCTGCCATGCTGGACAACTCGCGGTCGGCGCACGCCGTGCTCGTCGGTGTGGAGCGCTACGCGGGTGGCCCCGACTGGCGCCTGGACGGCCCGGTGCGCGATGCCCTCGGTCATGCGCGGCGGCTGCTGGACGCCGGGCTGCCCGCGGAGCGGATCACCCTGCTGCTGTCCCCGCTGCCGCACAACGCGCGGGCGGCGGCGGACCTCGGCCTGACGTGCCGCCCGGCGACCCGGGACGCCGTGCACGAGGTCCTCTTCCGTGAACTGCCCGGGTCGGACGGCGAGTCGCTGCTGCTGGCGTGGTCCGGGCACGGCCTGCTCGACAGCGGCGGACGGCGCCGCCTGCTGTACGCCGACGCGGTCGCGGAGGACCTGCGCGGCCTCGACCTGGACGCCGCCCTCGCCGCCTGGCGCTCCGACCTGGTGCCGTCCTTCGCCCGGCAACTGTGGCTCCTGGACGCCTGCCAGCTCTTCACCGACCTGCGCACCGAGCGCGGCACCCTGCCCCCCGACCCGGTGCCGACGGGGCAACTGCGGGAGCGTCCGGGGCAGTACGCCTTCTTCGCCGCCGCACCGGGTCAGGCGGCGCGCGCCAACGGCACCGGGGGGTACGGCGTGTTCACGTCCTGGGTGCTCGGCCAGCTCGACGACCGCGCCGCCGCCGGGCACGCCTGGCTGACCGACCCCGAGGGCTTCGCCAAGGCGCTGCGGGCCGCCGTGGACGAGGGCGGGGCGTGGGACGGCGAGCGGCGGCAGACCCCGACGTACTTCTGGCACACGGGACCGGACGGCCAGCACGAACGCTGGACCAGGCCCCGCGCCACCCCCTCCGCCCCGCCCACCCGCGACCAGCGACGACGGCTGGTCGAACTCCTCGAACGGCTCCCGGCGATGACCAGCCCAGGCGACCGGTCACGCCTGATCAGACAGTTGCCGCCCGCCATCGCGGTGAGCGTGCCGCAGTCCGACGTCACCCGGTTCGCGCTCCTCGACCTCGTCGACACGTGCGCGGAGTTCCCGGGCGGCCTTGACGAGTTGCGCGCCGCGCTGGAGATGGTGGACGCGGGCACGGCGGCCTTCGCCGCGTTCGCGGACGCGGTGCGGGAGGTGACGGGGATGGGGTGACTGACGGAAGAATCCTGGTTTGGCCTGCTCAGGGGGCGGTGACGAGCCATCGGCTCGAAAGGATGTCTGAGACACGGGCTTCCTGCGCCTGCGTGACGCGGCGATGATGGACATCAGTTGGGTCGGCGTCGGCGGCATCGGCCCGGATGCTGGGAGGGCAACGGCACCATGGAACACGCCGACAGCATTGTTGAGTCGGACCTTCTTGATCTCGGGGGAGTGACGCTTGATCAGCTACGCGCGATTAGGGACCAGGACCGCGCCGAAAGCAAGCGGAGGCTGCTGCGCAAGCTCGAACAGCGGGATGTCAACTTCGGCGGCGATGAGAGCTGATCAACGACTCGCGGGGCCGGGGAGCCCCAGCAGGTGATCCGCTACGGGCTGAGCGTCGCGGACTTCGACGCCGTGCTCGCTGGCGGCGGCACGACGAGCACCCTGCGGCGCATCCTGGAGGGTGAGCGAAGCCACCGGCTGCTCCAGTTCGACCTCCTCCTCGATCTGCTGCACGACCGCCCCGAGACACTGGGCCCACTGCCCCCCGCGGACACCGCCTGGCAACTGCTGCTCGACGCGGAGCGACGGGACCGGACCGGCGTCGGCGAACTGCTGCTGGCACCCGAGACGGGCCTGTGGCTCGCGGCGACCCTGCGCAGACTGGGCGGGTCCGCGGACGCCGAGGCACCCCTGTGGGCGGACGCCGGAGAGCTCCACGCGCTGGCGGTGGCCGCCGCCGTACGGGCCGGGCTGGACTGCACGCTGACGGTCCCCGCCCGACACGGGACCGTGTGGCTGCCGTCGCTGGGCCGCGCCGTGGCGCCGGAGACCGCCCGGCCCTGGGGCACGGCCCGGGTGACCTGCGCCCAGGGCGAACTGACGGTCAGGATCGGTGGTCGGACCATACGGGTGCCTCCTCCGTACGACGACGAGAGCGCCCACTGGCAGCCCGCGCGCGGCATCCCCGTGACCGTGCGGGGCCTTACCGCCACCGTCCTGCTGGACGACCTCGGCACCCACCGCATCGACCCCGCCGCGACCGGCGGGCCCCCACCGCGGCTGTCCGAGCCGGAGGCGCGCGCCTGGGAGGGCCTGCTGCGGGACGCGCTGGCCCTGATCGAGGAGACGGACCCGCAGTCCGCCACCGACGCGGCGGTACTGCTGCGCGGCATCGAGCCGCTGCCGTCCCCCGCCGCCGCCCGCCCCGTGAGCGCCACCTCCGGCGACGGCGTGGGCCGGTTCGCCTCGACCCTGCCGCCGGACGCCGTCCAGCTCGCCGCCGTCCTGGCGCACGAGATCCAGCACAGCAAGCTGGGCGCCCTGATGCACCTGTACTCCCTGTACGAGCCCGGCGACACCAGCCTCTGCTACGCCCCCTGGCGCGACGACCCCCGGCCCATCCGCGGCCTCCTCCAGGGCATCTACGCCTTCACCGGCGTCGCCCGCTTCTGGCGGGGGCGGGCGCTGCACCCCGACACCAGCGGCGCGGACGCCGACGCGGCGCACTTCGAGTACGGCCTGTGGCGGCGGCAACTGCTGCGCGTCTTCCCGGAACTGCGGGTCCACGCGGGCCTCACCGACCTGGGCAGGCGCACGGTCCAGCGGCTCAGCGAGACGGTCCTCGGCTGGGGCGAACCGGACCGCGCCAAGGGCGCGTACACCCTGGCGGAGGACGCCGCCGACCAGCACGCCGCCGGATGGCGGCTGCACCACGCCGTACCGGACCGGGGGGTCGTCGAGGCGCTGGCGCGGAGCTGGCCCGGGCGGCTGGAGCCGCCGACGCGGACGGCCCCGGCGCGGGTGCTGCCCAGTCCGCGGGTGCCCCGCCTTGACACCCTGGCCAGCCTCTACCGGGTCCGGCTGCGCGACGAGCGGGCCCTGGAGCGGGCCGGTGACGGTCCGGAAGCGCTGGCGGCGCTGGTGCCGGGGGCCAGGGTGACGGAACTGCTGCACGCGCTCGGGGACAGCGAGGGCGCGGTGAAGCTCGCCGTGACCGCCCTCCAGACCCGTGAGCCGGACGCCGACTGGATGTGGGCCGACCTGCTGGTCGCCCTGCGCGCCACCGGCCACCAGGCGGCCGGTCGGGTCCTTGGGCATCCGGAGCTGGCGCGGGCGGTCTATCAGGAGCTGGGGCGGGCCGAGGGGAACCCGCCGGACCCGGTCGCCTTCGTCGGATGGCTGGACGACCAGACGGAGCGCCTGGACGGGCGCGCCCCCGGCGACTGAGGCCACCGGGAACGCGCGCGTCGCGCCCTAGATGGGCATCGGGTCGATGTCGCAGTTGGCGCGCTGCCAGGCCACCGCGTCCGCGTGGGCGGGGTGCTGCTCACCGAGCACCTGGGCGATGCCGGTCAGGGCCTTCTGGTGGTAGGTCTCGGCCTCCTCCGTGCGGCCCAGCGCCTTCAGGTCCTGGGCGAGGTTGCTGGTCAGCACCAGCACGGTCGGGTGGGTCTCGCCGAACACCCGGGTGGCCGCCTGCAACGTCTCCTCGTCCATCGCCAGCGCCGCGCTCACCTCGCCCTGCGCGAACATGTCGCTGGCCAGGTTGATCCGGCACACCAGCGTGTCGGGGTGCTCCGCGCCCAGGGTCGCCGTGCAGCGGCTGAGCGCGGTCTCGTTGAGCTCCCGCGCCGCGCCCACCTTGTTCAGCAGGCGGTAGGTGATGGCGAGGTCCATCTCCGCCTCGGTGGTGTGCGGGTGCTCGGCGCCGAACACCTGGATGTACAGGTCCCGGGTCTGCTCGCCCAACTGCACCGACTCCTTGAGGTCGTTGAGCTGGCGCAGGTCCACGGAGAGGTTCAGGGAGGCAACCAGGGAGTCCGGGTGGTCGGGACCGTACCGGTTGATGAGTTCCTTGCGGGCCCTGCGGGTGAGTTCGGCGGCGTCGGCGTGTCGGCCCGCCTTGCGCACGGTCACCCCGAGCCGGGCCAGGTTGCGCAGCGTGTTGGGGTGGTTGTCACCGATCTGCTGCCGGTAGCGCTCCGTGATGCTCTCGAAGAGCTGCACGGCCGCGAGGTACTCGCCCAGCTCCCGGCGGTCGAGGGCGACACTGCTCTCGGTGAGCATACTGCTGAGCGCTTCCTCGCCGTACATCTGCGTCTTGAGCTGCCAGGTCTGCTGGTCCAGCTCCAGCGCTTCCTTGAACTTGCCGTTGACGCGCAGGCTCACGGCCAGGTTGTGGGCGTGCAGCAGGGTCTCCGGCTCGTCGTCGCCGTACCGGAGGGACCGCTGGTACACCTCTTCGTTGATCTTCAGGGACTCCCGGAAGTTGCCCTGGGCGCGGCGGTCGGCCGCCACCAGGCCCAGCACCCGCAGGAGTTCCTCGTCCGCGTCGGCCTCCGGCCGCTCCAGGACCGAGCGCATCCCCTGGGTGACGGACGCGGCCTCCTCGTAGCGGCCCATCGTCCACAGGACGTAGCGCAGGTGACGGCCGAGCGTCAGCGTCTGGCCGTCGCCCGAGCCGTGCAGTTCGCCCCAGATGTCGTAGGCGTTCTGCGCGAACTCGCGGGCTCCTTCGTGCTCACCCCAGTAGAAGAGGTACTCGGCGACGCTCTGCACCATCTGCCGGACGTGCCGGGAGGGCGACCGCACGGCCTCGGACACCAGCACGTGCGGGTACAGCTCGCCGAACTTGGGCCAGTTGATCGGGTCCTGGGGGTTGCCGGGCGTGTCCCCCGCCAGCAGCAGGTGCGCTCCGTGCTGCATCCGGTCCCGCTGTTCCTGCGACATGCGGGCGACCAGCACCGCCTGGACCAGACGGTGCATCTGGATGGAGTTGGTGCGGTGGTCGATCTTGGCGAGGGAGTAGCGGTTGATCTCGCGGATGGCGCGGCCCAGGCGCAGCGGGTCGGTCAGGGCGCGGTCCAGGTCGGGGGCGATCGGCTCGACCGGGGCGCGGGAGAACAGGGAACGGGAGATCGGTTCCGGCGCCAGGTAGGCGCAGACCTGCAGCAGTTGGAGGGCTGCCGCGTTCTTGCGTTCCAGGTGGTCGAGGGAGACGTTCCAGGCGGTGGCGACCGTCTCCTCGTAGTGGGTGGGCTGGGAGACCGTCATCAGCTCCGCCCGCTTCTCCTCGAACAGCCGGAGGTACTCCGCGGCGGGCATCCCCGTCTCCGCGCGCCACGCCGACGCCTGCTCGACCGCGAGCGGGAGATCGCCGAGGACGGCGGCGAGCTGGTCGGCCTCGGTGTCCGGCAGGTCGGGGTTGCGGCGCTGGAGGAGGTGGATGGACTCCTCGCGCTTGAACACGTCGACCTCAAGCGGGTGGGCCAGGGTGTTCCACTGCGGGTTGCGGGAGGTGACCAGGATGGAGCCGACCGGGCCGCTGCCGGGCGTGGTGGGGAAGTAGTTCCGCACCGCCTCCGGGCTCTCGGCGTTGTCGAAGACGAGGAGCCAGTTGCCGTACGGCTGCCCCGTGCGCAGCGCCTCCAGGACGGCGGGCACCGCTGTGTTGGCCTCCGAGGTCACCCGCAGGCCCAGGCGCTGGGCGAGTTCCACCAGGGCCTGCGCGATCTGGGTGGGCCGTTCGGCCGGAATCCACCACACGACGTCATAGCGGGCGGCATTCCGATAAACGTACTCAAGGGCCAGCTGCGACTTTCCGACACCGCCCATTCCGTGCAGGGCGTGCGGCAGTACGGCCGTGGGGCCCTGCCCGAGATTCCGTTCCAACATGCGCAGCAAATCGTCCCGCCCGGTGAAGAGGGCGTTGCGCGGGGGCATGTTGTTGAGGACCGCGGGACGGAGCGAGGAAACGCCTTCCTGAGGCTTGCCCAGCGTCACGCCCGTGGAATCGGGGGCCGGAGTGTCGGTCCCTTGGGCAAGAGTGGTCACTGGTGTGCCTCCTTGGCGTGTGCTGCTGTCGTCCTGCCCGTGGATATCAGAAACGAAGGGCAGGGGCTCAGTCGTGCTCCGGCTCTCTGGAACGTCGGCTGTATTCATGGTGCCGGAATCTTTTCGTAAATGATCGGTTACGGCTTCGGTGTGTACGACGGCACCTGTCAGTTCATCCGGTTGGATGTGCGCTGAAAGGAGACCGCGAATTCGGTGCGCACGGCGCAGATGGGGTCCCGCGAGCGAACTGAGAACGACGTATTCGGTAGTGCGGAAACGGAGGTTGTCCGGGGTGATCTCGGTACCGCCCGTGATCTCCCGGCCGTCGAAATAGTCGAGCAGTTCCCGTGCGGCGCTGTTCTTCGGCGCGAGCACCTCCGCCGCCCGCCGCGAGGCCCGCAGCGTGGCCCGCTTGGTGCTCGCCGCGAGGAGTTCCGCGCGCACCCCGGGCAGGAAGGCGTACGACTCCGGGCGGCCGGGGCGCGGTTCGATCAGCCCGCTGACCAGCACCTCCGCCAGCTCCACCGGCCCCGACGGCGGCACCATGTCCCGCTGCACCGCCCGCATCACCGCGAGGTCCAGCTCCACCGCCGCCAGCCGCACCGCCAGCTCGAAGGACTCCTCCGACGCCCACACCCGGAACCGCGCCACCCGCTGCGCCGGGCTCTCCTCCAGCGGGCCGGTCTCCATCACCGGCAGCGGTTTGGCGCCCGGCGCCACCAGCGTGGCCGCGGCCTCCGCCCAGCGCGGCTCGGTACCCGCCACGAACCGCGCCCAGGGCGCCAGCCACTCACCGGCCGTCTCCAGCACCGGCACCGGGAACGACCGGCGGGGGCGCAGCGGCGCCGACCACTCGCTCGCCCCGTAGGGGTTGAGCAGCTCCCAGGACAGCGCGCCGCCCGCCGCGCCCGGTCCGGCGGCGTGCATCCGCACCCGCTCCGGGAGCAGCCCCGTGCGGTCCCACAGGCGCTGCGGCAGCGGTGTGAGGACCGCCAGCGGCTGGTGCCTGCCCCACACCGCCAGCGCCGCGCGCACCGCGCCCGTGTGCCAGGCGGGCGCCATCCCGTCCGTCAGCACCAGCACGATCCGGCGCCCCGACAGGTCCACCAGGCTGCGCACCGGCTGCGGACGGCCCGGCCGGTCCGGCTGGCCCGGGGCACGTAAGACGACGCCGTCGGGCGTGCCCGCCGAGGTGTCCAGGAGCCGGGTCTCCACGCCCCGGAAACCGCCGTACAGCCGCAGGTCCCGGGTGAGCGCCGCCGCGGTGCCGCGCCAGGCGACCATGTGCGGGGCGGTGTCCACGACCAGGACGACGCTCCAGTGGGCCTCGTAGGCCGGTCGCAGCACCGGCGGCAGCCACGGCGCCTCGGCGAGCCGCTCGCCGGTGCGCTCCTCGTCGAGTTCGCCGTAGGGCGAGGTGCGGCGGCGCTGGCGCAGGGGGCGCAGGGCGCGGCCGAGGGACGGGGTGGCGGGCGTGCGGGCGCCTCGGCGGCGGCGCGCTCGGCGGCGTAAGAGGGATCGGGGGGTTGTGGTGGGGGTGGGGGGCTCCGGGGTTTCGGTGGCCTCCGCGGTTTCGGTGGCCTCCGGGGTTCCAGTGGCCTCCGGGGTTTCAGCGGCCTCCGCCGGGTCTGAGGTCTCGGGGTGGTCAGAGACCTCGGCGTGGTCGGAGGTGTCCGGCGTCGTGGCCTCGTCCGCCTCGTCCGCCTCGTCCGCCTCGGCCGCTTCGGGTTGGGGCGTCTGCGTCGGCGCTGAGGGGACGGGGGCCCGCTCCCGGTCGGGAGTGCTCGGGTGGCCGGGCTCGTGCACGGGCGCGTGCCCGGCCGGTTCCACAAGGCCGGGGTGTTCCTGGACGAGCCACAGCGCGTCGGCGACCTCCCGCCAGTGCAGGTCGCCGACGCGCAGGCGCTGTGGGTCCGGGGCCGGGAGGTCCGCCACCCGGCCCTCGGACGCGGGGTGGTGTTCAGTCACTCCGCCCAGCCCCATCGGCGTCCAGTGGGTGCCAGATGGCGCTCAGCACCGACTGCCACTCGGCGTCGTCGCCCTCGGCGTAGGTGTACGCGCCCGAGGTGACGAGGTGCGCCGCGTTGAGCAGCATGTCTGCGGCCAGCCCCGAGGATTCCTCGCTGTGGGACCTGAAGGCGCGGATCAACTTTCCCTGCATGTCACCGAGTCGGTCGGAGAAGTGGGCGGAGAGCAACTCCGCCAAGCCTTCCGCATCGAGGTCTGCCATGTCCAAACGCAGACACCGTCGCATGAAGGCCTCCGGGAAGGCGCGCTCCCCGTTCGAGGTCATGATCACGATGGGGAAGGCCCGGGCCGTGACCACGCCTTCGTCGACGCGCGCGAAACCGCCCGGATCGGCGGTGTGGACGGTGACGTGGGGATGCTGCTTCCTCACCCGAACGAGTGGCGGGATGGAGTACCAGCCGTCCTCGAAAAGGGTGAGGAGGTCATTGGGGAGGTCCGCGTCGCCCTTGTCTATCTCGTCGATGAGCAGGACGCGGGGCAGTCGGTAGGGGAGCAGCGCGGTGCCGAGCGGGCCGAGCTGGATGAAGTCGCCGATGTCCGCCGTCGCCGCGTTGTCGGCCGTACCGTCCGCGCCCTCCGCGCCGTCCGCCTGTGCCGCGGACTGCTGCGGGGCCGCCGCCATGAGCCAGGGGTTGTGGGACTGGGCGCGCCCGATCGCGTCGTACTCGTACAGGCCGGAGGCCAGGGTGGTGCGGCTGGTGATCGGCCACTGCAGGACGCGGCCCAGGCTCAGCTCGCGGGCGATCCGGTACGCCAGCGCCGACTTGCCCACGCCGGGGCGGCCGGTCACCAGCAGGGGGCGGCGCAGCAGTATCGCGGCGTTGACGAGCCGCACCTCGTCCGGCGGGGGCTGCCGGGGGACGGTGACCGGGCCGAGGCGGCGGTCGGCCTCGTCCTCGGGGGGCGGTTCCGGCATGGGCGGGCCGCCGTCGAAGCTGCGCCAGCGCGGACCCTCGGGCCAGCTCCGCTCCTCGTACGGGGCGTCGGGTAGTGACCGTCCGGTGCCCTTGTAGGGCAACGCGTTGGTCTGCTGCGCGTTCAATCCGTTCCCCCTATGAAGGCAGCGGGAGCACAAGCGTCGCCATCGAGGAGGTGATGCGGGTCGTCCCAGATGACACCGAGGTGTCTGATCAGGGTCTTGTCGCGCTGGCCGGCGGCACCCGCGGCGGCGTCGCCCCTCCACTGTCGTGCAGTCTCGGGCAGGTTGGCCAGCCCCTGACCGGCCAACAGCTCCTGAACCAGGCTCCGGAACGCCTCCGAGGCGGCGGCCTCCCGGTGGAAGACCAGCACCGGCACACCGTGGTCGAGCCCCACCCGTAACTCCCGCGGTCCCAGGCCGCTCCTGGTCCGCGGGGTGTCACTGAGCACCATGCAGACCACCCCCTCCTCTTTGCCGATCCGGGCATCCAGCAGCTCAAGGTGCTCGGCGGCGGGTCGCCCCTGGGGGTCGCACCAGTGGGCCTGGCCGCTCCCCGGGTCGCTCCGCCACCGTGTCCATCGTCTGCGCCACACGTGATGCAGATCGCGTCGCTGCATACGCTCCAGACTATGGATAAAAACCGAAGGATATTTGCTCAACAGCGGGTTGGGGTGGCTGAGTTGAGGGTTTCTGTCCCACCACTCCACCGGTTCTGCGAGTAGCTCGGTCGGCAGGAAGATCTCCAGGACCACGTTCTCGTCCCGAGCCTGCCACAGCTCGGCCGTTGCGGACAGCAGTTCGGCTACGGCGGTCGGTACCTTGCCGCGCGGAACGGGGTCCTGCGGGTCGCGGCCCTCCTGGTGGAGCCGGGTCGACTCGACGTAGCGGACCCGGGAGGAGATCCGGTAGCGGGGCTCGGGCCGCCTCCTGCGCGGGCCGGTGGCGTCGAACGGGGTGAGGTCCGGGGCCACCTTGATGAACATGCGGATCACCGGGGGCGCGGGTCGGGCATCCGTCTCGCCGTCGGGCTCGGCGGCCACCTCGGCGGCCCTCGGGGGCGGGACCGTGGCGGGCGGGGCCGCCGCCGAGGTGGCCGTGGCGGGTATGAGCTGCGCGGTGTGCTGCTTCTTGTCCATCGTGTGGGCCGGGTGCCCGGTGTGCGCCGGGTCCACCGTCAGGGCCGGGTGCCCGGTGTGCAACGGGTCCACCGTCAGGGCCCGGTGCCCGGTGTGCGCTGGGTCCGCTGTCAGGGCCGGGTGGGGGCGGTGCCGGGCGGCCAGTCGGGAGCGCAGGGCGCGCAGTCCGGACGGTCCGCCCGCCGTGCCCCAGGCCGCCGCGAAGTGGTCGTTCCACGCGCGTATCTCCCCGACGAGGTCGGCGGCCTCCGCGCGCAGCATCAGGTGCTCAAGGAGCACCATGCTGGGCTCCAGGCCGCCGACGGGCGCGTTGTGGCCGGCGAGGTGGACGAAGGCGTGCCACACCGAGGTGCAGTACGCGGGCAGCCGTACCCGGTCACCGCTGATCTCGGCGATCAGCGTCGGTAACTCGGGGAGCGAGAAGTCCAGTCCGGCCCGCAGCGCCGTCCAGTCGCGGCCCTCGTACAGGTCGGTGGCGTACCACTCGTCGAGCAGCGGGCGCAGCCGGGTGGACAGGGCCGGGGCGAGGAACTCGGTGATGTCCACCAGCCCGTCGAGCCCGCCCTCGGTACGGCTGCACAGCCGCACCGCCTCCACGAACTCCTGGCGCGGGGTCGGGAAGCCGGTGAGTTCCAGGCC
Organism: Streptomyces flavalbus; assembly: GCF_042674625.1. Classification (NCBI taxonomy): domain Bacteria; kingdom Bacillati; phylum Actinomycetota; class Actinomycetes; order Kitasatosporales; family Streptomycetaceae; genus Streptomyces; species Streptomyces flavalbus. Next base: position 2,865,933 of record NZ_JBHTEB010000001.1, on the reverse strand, counting down.
CTCGAACTCCGCCGCGAGTTCCCTCGCCCACTGGAGCCGCCCCCGCGGGTCCGCCAGCGCGGTCGAGGTGCCGAGCGCGTCGACCATGGCGCCCAGGACCCGTTGCCGCGCCGAGTGTTTCCACGACCTTTGCTGCACGTGCGTTCCCCCTCGCACTGCCCGACACTCCCATCATCCCGGAACACCCGCGTCATCCGGGAAGGGCCTGTGCCAGAACTTCGTAGAGGCGCGGGTTGGCCCAGTACGCGCTGTGGGCGGCCGACACAGGCTGTCCATTGTCCACCTCCACGTCACGGACGCGGGAGCCGAAGATCGGCGAGCCGAGGAAGGACAGCAGATCGCGGCGGTCGTAGACGTTGAGCCACTCGGGGAACGCCGCGGGCAGACCGGTGCCGTAGGGGCGGGAGGGGAGAGCGTCCAACTCGTACAGAAGAGGGGCCTGGGAGCCCACGGTGATGAGTTGGGCGACCGGTGGGGGCGGCAGTGGCCCGCTGGTCCCGCCCGCCATCAGGTCGAAGGCGATCACCCCGCCGAGGCTGTGGCCCAGCAGCACCACCGGCGCGGGCACTCGCCGGGCCAGGTCGGCGACGTAGGCGCGGACGGCCGCCCCGCGGACGAGGTAGCTGAGGATGTCCCCCGAGAAGCCGAGCGAGTGCCCGCTGATCGGCCCGCGCTGGCTGACCACGAGCCGTGAGCCGCCCGCCCGTTCGGCCAGCCGCGCGAACGCCCCCAGCGAGCGGCCGAGGACCTCCCCGATCCCCCGCTCGTCCCCGCCGAGCGCGTCGGTGACGGCGTCCACCGCCGCGTCCCGCGCCGCCACCGGTACGGCGCCGGGGCCCTCCGGCAGTTGGGCCAGGGCGCGGGCGACGAGCGAGCGGCCGGTCAGCCGGGGCAGGCCCCGGTCGGTTCCGCCGCCGCCGTCGTCCAGGGCACCGCACGCGGACCCGAAGACGGCCGACGACCGTAACTCGCGCAGTGCGTCGCCCAGTTGCCCGGCGAGCCCGGCGGCCTCCCACGCCTCCCGCACGGCGGGCACGTCGGCGAGCCCGGCCGTCTGCCGCCGCAGCCGCTGCCCGGCGGGGACCCGCCCCGGCACGAAGGGCGCGGGCGCCGTGTCCGCCGTGGGCCCGCTGAGGGCGAACAGGGTCAGCTCCGCGTCCGGTTCGGCGTAGAGGAGCGCCCAGCGGGCCCGTTCCTCGTCGTCGGGGGCGCGTCTGGGGGTGGTGTCCGTCTTCCGCGGGCGGTACCCGGGGATCGACATGCCCTCCGCCCGCAGGTACGACCCGAGCGCCGACCCCCAGTCGCACTCGGCCACGGTCACGTCGGACCGCACCCGCGCGAGCCCAGCCCGCACCGTCCGCAGGGCGGCGGCGTACTCCGGGGCGCGCACGCCCGTGCCGTGGATGAAGAGCACGCTGGTCATGGGGGCGCCTCCGAGGTGGTGGGTCCGGGGCTGGGGCGGGGGTTGGGGGGCTGGTGCTGGGGGGCTGGGGCTTGGGCTTGGAGCCTGCCTGATGGGGTGCGCGGTCACAAGAGGAGACCGGGCGGAAGCGGACTGGCTGGGAGCCCGCTGTTACGGTGATCTGGAGATCCTCGGAGGAGTGGACATGGCGGACGCGCGGCTGACGGCTGACCTCAGGGGTGATCTCTACGAGCAGTTCGCCCGGGTCGGGAAGGCCCTCGGCAGTGGCAAGCGCCTGGAACTGCTGGACCTGATCGCGCAGGGCGAGCGGACCGTGGAGGCGCTGGCCAGGGCGGCCGGGCTGGGCCTCACCACCGCCTCCGCCCATCTGCAGACCCTCAAGCGCGCCGGTGTCGTCACCACCCGCCGGGAGGGCACGCGCGTCTACTACCGGCTCGCCGGGGACGACGTCGCCGTCCTCTACGTCGTGCTCCGGGGCGTGGCGCAGCGGCACCTCGCGGAGACCGAGCGGGCCCGCGCGGCCTACCTCGGCGCGGAGACGGAGGCCGTCGGCAGGGACGAACTGCTGGCCAGGGCCGAGGAGGGCGGTGTGGTCGTACTGGACGTGCGCAGCCCCGAGGAGTACGCGGCCGGGCACATCCCGGGGGCGCTCAGCGTCCCGCTGCCGGAACTGGAGCAGCGCCTCGCCGCCCTGCCGCCGGACCGCGAGGTCGTGGCGTACTGCCGGGGCACGTACTGCGTCCTGGCGTACGACGCCGTACGGCTGCTGCGGAGCCACGGGCGCCGGGCACGGCGGCTGGCGGACGGGATGCTGGAGTGGCGGGCGGCGGGGTTGCCGGTGGCGGTGGGGGCGGGGGACTGACGGGGTCAGGTGGGGGCAGGGAGTGACGGAGGTCAGGCGGGGGCGTGGCGGACGTTGATCGCGCCGGGGGCACCGGCGGTGACCCGTCCGATGCTGGCCGCGGGCAGCCCCTCCTGCCTCAGCGTGTCGATCAGCTCGGTGTCGTCCCCGGGTACGGCCAACAGCAGCCCCCCGGAGGTCTGCGCGTCGAAGAGGACGGTGGCGAGGGACGCGGGCACGGACTCCTCGACGCTGACGGCCCCGACGACGTCTCGCAGACGGCTCATGTTGGCCCGGGTCCCCCCGGACACGTAGCCGTGTGCGACGAGATCGGTGACGCCGGGCAGCAGGGGCACGGACGCCGCGTCGACGGTCGCGGCCAGCCCGGCGGCGCGCAGCATCCGGTGCAGATGGCCCAGCAGGCCGAAACCGGTGACGTCGGTCGCCGCGCGGACCCCGGCCGCCTGGGCCGCCGTACGGGCACCGTCGTTGAGCCGCGTCATGGACTCGACGGCGACCCGGACGGTGGCGTCGTCGGCGGCGCCCCGCTTCAGCGCGGTGGAGACGACGCCGGTGCCGAGGGCCTTGGTGAGGACGAGCCGGTCGCCCTCGGCGACGGCGTCGAGGGTGAAGAGCCGGTCGGGGTGGGCGAGTCCGACGACGGCCATGCCGTACTTGGGGACCGGGTCGTCGACGGTGTGTCCGCCGACGACGGCGCAGTTCACGGACGCGGCCACCTCGGCACCGCCGCGCAGCACCTCGCCCAGCATCTCCAGGGGGAGTTCGGCGCCCGGCCAGGCGGCCAGGTTGACGGCGATGAGGGGGGTGCCGCCCATGGCGTAGACGTCTGAGAGGGCGTTGGCCGCGGCGATGCGTCCCCAGTCCCCGGGGTCGTCGACGATGGGCGTGAAGAAGTCGGTGGTGAGGACGACGGCCCGCTCCCCGTCCAGCCGGAACACCGCCGCGTCGTCCCCTTCGAGCGCCCCGACGAGCAGGTCCCCGGAGGCGCCGTGAAACCCGGTCGCCAGCGGCGCCAGCACCTCCTCCAGCTTGCCCATGGGCAGCTTGCACGCACAGCCACCACCAGGAGAGAGGCTGGTCAGACGCGGATACTCACCGGGGGCGTGGGACGGCGCTGACGGCATCGGAACTCCAATGACCTCGGGTGCGTGGGCGACGCTAGCAACAACCACGTTCCCCACGGCCCGACGCCGACGCGACCGTGCACTCGCCGGACACGAAAGAACGCCTCACGCGCATCCGCAGGTGAGGGGTTGGGTACGCCCCGGCAGGGACCGCGACGGGACTTGCGGCCCGCGGAGAGCGAATCCAGCCTGCACAGGTGAAGGCGCTTGGCCAGGGCGACGCGCAGAGGGGGCCTGAAAAAGCCCCACCGGCACCTTCGCTGGTGAGGCGGGGTTTGCGCCCCCGGCAGGACTCGAACCTGCGGCCAAGCGCTTAGAAGGCGCCTGGCGAGGGCACGACTGCTGTGCCTGTGACCTGCTCTTACGTGATGCCCTGACCAGCCGTCAGTGAATCTTCCGGCGTTTTCGGGAAGGGTCCCGCTGGTACCGACTACTACTGGCGAATCTGCAACGTGACCACTGAGCTTCTTCAGCGTTGCAGCTCCAGTGTGAGGACTGCCTTGGCGATCGACGTCATGCGATTGGGGCTGCAGCGGGACCTGCGGAAGATCCGCCAGGACTTCAGGCGGGCGACGCCGCGTTCGACGAGGGCTCGTGCCGTGGCCAGGGCGCGGTTGCGGGTCTTGTCGGTGGGAGTGAGTTCCTGGAGGGGCCTGCGCTTGATGCCGGTGGTCAGCCACGGGCCGGCGCCCTGGTAGGCGAGATCGGCCAGGACGGGTACGACCTGGCGCTCGCAGATGCGGATGATCCGGTGGGTGCGGGCGGCGGTCAGGTCGTGGGTGCGGCCCGGCAGCGCGGGCGAGAGCCACAGCAGCCGACCGTCCGGATCGGTGACCACCTGAACGTTCACCCCGTGCCGGCGGTGTTGGTGAGAGTAGTCAGCGCGGCCGTCGCCGACCCGGTCGCACTCGGCGAGGGTGCCGTCGAGCAGGACGAAGTCTGGATCGTGTTCGCGCAGCGTCTTGAGTAAACCCGGTGCACGTGCGGCGAGCAGGCCGACGACCGCGCTGGTGTAGGCATGGGCGGTGGACTCGCTGATCCCGAACCCGGCTGCGATCTTCGCCAGGGTGGTGTGCTCGCGCAGGTACACCAGTGCCACCATCGCGCGCTGAGACGGACGGAGCTTGCAGCGCCGGTCACCCTCACGGGTGACGATCAGCATCGTGACCCACTCCACGAGTGCGTGCGGCAGGTCGAGTGCGGCAGGATGGATGACCAACGAGGCCCCCGAGCAGCGTGGTTGAGACGTAAGACATCTCGATCAACAGCCCGGGGGCCTCGCTCGTTGCGCTTCACGCCCATCACCCGATCGGTGGCCTACTCGAAGAAGCTCACTGACCACAGCGGACAGCAAAAAGGCCCGGGTCGATGACCTGGGCCTGAGTCGTGGAGCGGGTGACGAGAATCGAACTCGCGCTCTCAGCTTGGGAAGCTGCGGGCATTTGCGACGGGTAGGGCTGCTGAACTGGGCGTTCACCTGGCACCGGGTCTCATCGCCCTCGGTCGCTTTCACCGTGGTTCCCCGCTGTTCCCCGCTTGATCTGGTGCGCTTGTGGTGCGTCGGTCATGTCCTGGCCCGGCGCCGTCGACTCGTCGGCTCCGCCGTACAGATCGGCGCGGAGACGCTCCTTGGCTGCCTCAAGGCGTGGGCCGTAGTCGGGCATGAAGATCTCGCTCAGCGTCTTGTCCAGCGTTCCGGAGATCGCGTAGATCGGCGACCAGACGGCTCGGTCGCGCACGATCCCCTCCAGGTCGTCGGACTGGAGTATGACTTGGTAGAGCCAGTCCGACAGCACGAACGCTTGATCGCGCGTGAGCCTGATGGTGATCGCTTCCTCGTCCACGCCCTCAACGTAGCCGTCCCGGCTGGCGGTGTCTTGGGCCGAGCTTCCGTGCGGACCAACACGCTTTCCAACTGTGTTGGTGTCCGGCAGGGCCGCGACCAGGGGCGTTCACCTGCGTTCACAGGCGGTCGGTTACCTGAGCGGCTACCGGCTTGCGTCTTGACTGAACGGCCGTGAACGGCGCTGAATGAGACGGAAACTGAGACGGGACCGAGCCGGGCGAACGCTGAGGTCCGGTCAGCGGATCCTCCGAAAGGCCCCCATGCTACGGGTGCTGTAGGTCACACTGGGCGCCCGGTGGAGCCAAGGGGGAACCATGAGCAGCCCGCACATCACTGCGCCCATCCGAGCACGCATGTACGCGAACACACCGCACAAGGTGATCTGGGTGGTTGTGGTCGTGGCGTCGGCCGGCCTTCTTGCCCCGCCCCTGTTCTTCATCGCCGCCAAGAAGCGTGTCGTCAGCATGGCCGTGCCTGCTGTGTACGCGGTGATCATCTACGGGTCCGCTGTTCTGGGGTCGGTTCTCGGTAACCCGAAGAACTGGGTGGGTGGCGTCCTTGCCATCACGATGATCGTTGCCGCCGTGCATGCCGCAATCCTCGATGCGGACTGGAAGCCGGGCCGGTAACGGCCGAGACAGCAGCGTCCGTCCTCATGCCACAGAGAAGCGGTGGCGCCTACAGGCCCCTATTCAGCGCCCTCAGCTTGGGAAACTCGGGTCAGCTGCGGGCGGTTGTTGGCCTGACCTGCGGCAGAGCCGACTCCAACTTTGAATGGGGGCCGACGCGTTCTCCGGTGTCCCCCGTGGCTTCCCGCAGGATCTGGCACGCAACTGGCACGGAGCAGGACGAGGTGACCAAGCCCGAGGGCACAGAGGAGCCACCGCCCCCGGCGACGGTCTCGGCAGAGGACGACGAACAGCCCCCCACCGCCCCGTAGGTCACCCCACCCTGCCTCCTGCGACGAGGCGGGGTGACACGATTTCAGCATCTCACCGCCCAAATGCCCTGTATCGAGGCATAGTTCAGCGGCAGTGCGCTATGCTCGCGGAGTGTCCTGAGGAGCTGCGAACTCGCTTAGGACACCAAGCAAGATCGCTTCTCCGTTCTTGGCGGCGCCCGTATCTAAGAGTGCGGACCAGTCAGTGGGCGGGCTGTTGGGCGGGTTCCCTACAAAACTCACCCATCCGATGTCAGCCAGCCGTAGCGGTGTGTGATCTGTGCTTGCCAACTGATGCCTAGTTTTTGAAGTTTGATCCACGGCAGGGCTTGACCCTGTCGCCTGAGATCCCGGCGAACGTCGGCGCAGGGCTTCTCAGTTCGAACCACGACGATTTTGTTGTGGTCGAGCTGAGGAAGTGCCCTGCACATGAGCCCCCAGCTCGGCCACCTGAAACGGAAGGTACCGAGACCGTTGGACGGGGCCACGCTCACCATCCTCGCCATTTTCGGCGTTCTGGCGATTGCGCTGTACGGCCTGAAGGGCTTCGTGCACGCCCTCAAGGACTTCATTGATCAGCTGCCCGAGTTCTTCGCCTCCATCCGACGCGCCTGGGAGGCGTGGCAGGAGCTGAAGCGTGCCCGACGGGAGGCAGCCCAGCGTGAGGGATCGCAGTCCCACCCATCCGCGTAGGGCCGTCGCGGGCTCCTGTGGGCTCTCGGGCGCGGTGATCACGCTGGAGAACCACTTTAGTAGAGAGGCTGCGTGATCTACGGGCTGAGCTGCGGCTTCGCCGGCCGAGGAAGCGGGCGGCTACTCGACCGCGTGGCACCGGCGTTGACCGTGGCTGACCCTTGCATCTGGCACGGTTGTGGCACGAACCTCAGCCGACGACAGTCAGCCACGACGGTGGGTGCGCCGGCCGACCCGGCACGCGTGTGCCTCGCTGTACCCTCATCGGCCTGCACCACGCTGCAGTGCCGTCGACCAGAGCAAGCCACGACGGCAGTCACGCGATGACGGTGTCTGAGCCTCAGTTCGGGAAGCTTGGGTGCTCCAGTACGGGATGCCTAGCTGACCTGCGGCGTGCGCCTGCCGACGTTCATCCGCTGACCTCATATCTGACGCGGACAGAGCATCAAGCTCAGACGGGGACACTATGCTAGGCGCTCTGAGCGAGGGGGAGACTGTTGACTGCATCTCAAGTAGTTACTTACATGCTCGATGACGCCACCACTGTGCGATTCGAGATTGAGCCAACGAATGACTTCCAACCCGTGAGTGCAGATGGCGTTGCAGGTCGCGTCCAAGAGGCAGTGCGTCCTGCTGTCCAGGCGGCTCGCATAGTGATGCAAAAGGTGGCCGAAGTTGCACCGAGCGAAGTGCAGGTAAAGTTTGGGATCAAAGTAAACGGCACAACCAACTGGATCGTGGCAAAAACTGGCGTGGATGCCAATTTTGAAGTCACGCTGACTTGGAAGCCTGACGGCAGCAGTAGCGCAGCAGCATAGGTAGCGCTACATGTCCGGTCGAGCGTGACGCTAGACCGCAGGCAGCGATGTGGGTCGCAGCCATACACGCGTCAGAGGATGACCTGCGCCCTCTCGGATCAGGATTCGTCGCTGATGTTGATCGAGTCGTAACTTGCGCCCACGTTGTATTGCCCCTGTTGACCAGGGAAGATAAACCCTGGGTTGCATTCCCTAAGTCAGATCACATGGGACCTCGCAGAATTCGGGTTCGCGAGGTAATAACGCCACCGCAGCCCCAGATACAAGATGTTGCTATCCTGTATCTGGAGGAGGCTCTGCCTGACGACATGTCTGCCAGGTTGAGATGCCCCAGCGCTGGAGACCTGGTGGGCGGGGACTGGTGGTCTTTTGGTTTTCCCGACGGACAATGGATAGGTAATTCGTCCAGTGGTCTGATCGGCGAAGAGTTGAGTTACGGGTGGGTGCGCCTGGATACAGATTCGCGCTATCCCGTTCGCCCAGGGTATAGCGGGGCGGCGCTTTGGTCCCCTGACTACAATGCAGTAGTCGGCATGGTGGGACAAGCAAGCGGTGTAAGTGGCGATGCCTGCGCTATTTCACTAGCCCAAGTGGATCGATGTCTCCCTGAGCAAAAATTCCGAACCCTCAGCCAATGGAATATCGAAGCAGCAGGTGAGGCAGCACTTGCAGCCTGGGGTTGGAAGCTCGAAGAAGATCCCGAGGCAGGAAGACACTGGAAGCCGCGTGCACGCGGTGTAACTGTGGACACGGAACACGGCTACAGGTTCCGCGGCCGTGTAGCAGCGCTTACAAAGCTTATTCATTGGATCGGTGGGCGTTACGAGCGCCGAGCTGTCGTGGTCACTGGGTCACCCGGCGTCGGAAAGTCCGCTGTACTAGGCCGGATAGTCACGACAGCGGATGCGGCAATCGCCGCGTCCCTGCCATCTGAGGACGACGGTATACGGGCCCCCATCGGCTCCGTTGCCTGCGCTGTGCACGCCAAGGGAAAAACTGCTTTGGACGTGGCATGTGAGATTGCCCGAGCCGCGTCGGCTACTCTGCCGACGCAGATAGACGACCTCCCCGCTGCTCTACACAGTGCGCTAGTTTCCCGTCCGGGCAGAAACTTTAATATCGTTATCGATGCGCTAGACGAAACTGTAAGTGCGGAGCAAGCACGTATTACAGTTGCGCGAATTGTCCTTCCCCTTGTGGAGACTTGCTCGGACGTCGGGGTCCGCGTCCTTGTTGCCACTCGACCGCGTGACGACGAGGGCAACTTGTTGGACGTCTTCGGACCCGCTGCGGAAGTTATTAACCTTGATAGTTCTGAGTTCTTCGAGCAAGCGGACCTTGCGGCGTACGCGGAGGCCACACTACGTCTTCTAGGAGATGAGCGACCAGGAAATCCATACCTGGATCAGAAGGTAGCAAACCCTGTTGCTCTTCGGATTGCTGATCTTTCTGAAAGGAATTTTCTAGTAGCCGGACTCGTCGCCCGCACGCATGGCTTGTATGACGACGTTGCAATTAAGCCCGAGGACGTTTCCTTTACGCCAACAGTCGAAGCGGCTCTGAGGAACTACCTGCAAAGGCTTCCCGACGTTGGAGGGGTCAGGGCAGAAGTCGCACTTTCAGCTCTAGCGTACGCCGAAGCCCCCGGATTTCCTCTTGATTTGTGGAAAACAGCGGTGGCGGCGATAGCAGGTGTCGATCTGAGTATCGCGGCAGTGAAGAATTTCACCCGGTCATCCGCCGCTAATTTCTTGATCGAAACTAGCAATGTGGGCGAGGTGAGTCAGTATCGACTTTTTCATCAGGCATTGAACGATGCGCTGATTTCCCGTCGCCGTGATAAATCCTCGCGGGAAGAGGATGAGCGCGCCATTGCTAGGTCGTTCATGGCGGAGGGGCGATCTTTGCGATGGCAGAACTGCCCATCGTACCTTTTCAGGTCTCTCGCTGGCCACGCTCATCGGGGCGGAATTCTCGATGAGGTTCTTATGGATGACGAGTATCTGCTGCGGGGAGATCTGAGACGGCTCATTCCACTAGCAGATGGTGGAGCAAGCGAGGCTACTCGCCACCGCGCCCAACTTCTCAGAAAAGCGCCACAGGCGATTGGTGCCAATCCTGCTGAGCGTGTTTCTCTATTCAGTGTTACTGAACTGCAGGAGCGTCTAGGCAGTAATTTCAAGGAATACCGGGCAGACACTCCTTACAGAGCTGAATGGACCACGGTAGCGCCTAGATCAGAGGAGGTTACGCTCGAGTGTCATGCCGGCGGAGTCGGAGCGCTCTGCGCCGTTACGGCTGGGGGGCGCCAGCTCCTAGCAAGCGGTAGCCGTAATGGGAACCTCCGGTTGTCTGATCCTTCGAGTGGCGAAACGGTCAGGGTGCTAGAGGGCCATGCAGGTACTGTAATCGCACTTTGCAGTATTCAGACGGGAGGGCGAACCCTACTCGCAAGTATTGCGGATTCAGCGAGCCGAAGGGAAAACGAGGTATGGCTTTGGGATCCGACAACTGGTATCAAAATCCGTTCACTCAACAATGACTCCAGAGAAGCTGAAGACGCAGACGCTACTGACGCCTTTACGCTAAGAAGCGTTCGTGTTGGGGGCGAAGATATCCTCGCGATTGCACACTACAGTGGACGAATCTCGATTTGGCATCCATCGTCTGGGCGGCATCTCCGTACGGTTTCTTCCGTAAATTGGGCGGAGGCGATCTGTACGGCAACGCTGAAGGGGAGAGAATTTCTTGTATGCTCGGAATCTGGAGACATAAGTGTAATCGACCCCCGCTCTGGGAAAGTCGTGCGACGGCTGGGAATGTCGGATGAGGGTGAATTGAATGAAGACTACTACACCGACGAACAAGAGATAAACGCGATATGCCAAGTTGTCGTTGACGATATCCCATGTGTGGCAAGCGCTTCAACGCAAGGAGTGACTCTCCGCCGGCTAGACAACGGCAAGGCGACGCTGACAATCGAATCTCCCGACGACCCCGTTCGCGGGCTTTGTGTCGTAAGCGACGGAGAGTCGGATCTAATAGCAGGGTTTTGTGACGAAAATATTCTGCTTTGGAGTCCGAAAGATGGGCGATTGGTCCGTCGTTTGAAAGGGCACACCGAGGATGTTCTCGCCGTGTGCAGTGTTCAAGTCGGCCAGCGCTCCATGTTGGCGAGTAGCGGGATCGACAATTCGGTCCGCCTGTGGGATCCGAATGTGGCGATGGGGCACACACTCTCTGAGATCTCGCACGGGGTTTTCTCAGTTCAGAGCTTCTCACTTCGGTCGCGTCCTTCGGTATTGTCTTGTGATTACAATGGATCAATTCGCCTGTTGAGCGTAAAGACGGGAAACGTCGTACGTCGCGTCCGACGTGAGCCGCAAGGCGTCTTGTCAGCACTCTCTATCCAAGTGGCTGGCAGACAAGTGGTTTTGGCGGGTGGGTTTGATGGGGCTATTCGGATGCGCGAACCCCTTGCTGTAGGTGACTTTGTGCCGGTCTTTCACTCCCATACGTCACCGATCGTTGCAATGTGTCACGTTAATGTTTTCGATTGGTCCCTCGTTGTGAGTGCCGATCAGAGCGGACTTGTATGTGTCTGGGACCCGATTTCTAGAGAATGTGTACTTCGAGTCGAAGACTGGTACAAGGAGACCTACGATGTGTGCAGTCTGCTGTGCGAAGGAGAACCGCTTATTGCCTGCGCGGGTGAAAGCTTTGCTGGTGGTGCCCTTGCGCTAATGAACCCGGTGACGGGCGAGGTTGTGCGTAAGCTCGGCGCGCGGCCTGATAATGTTTTGTGTGTCGAGGCATTCGAAGTAAATGGCAGTTCGCTGTTGGTCACCGGAGGTAGGGATGCTTTGGTTCGCATTTGGGATCCATTGAGTAGTACCTCCGTCGCTACATTTGATGGGCATACGGACTGGGTCAGGGGTGTTGCTGTTTTTCACTCCAAGGGTAAAACGATTTTGGCCAGTGGGGGTGACGATAGAACTGTGCGACTCTGGGACCCACTTGAGCGTACGCGATTGATGGAGATCCCCGTTTATCATCCCGTCACGTCGATTTCTCAAGTTGGGCGGTCCCTTGTCGTGGGATCTAGCGCTGGCCTTCTGTCATTGTCGGTCGATCCGTACTGGCATGAACGGCGGCGATAAGCCTGATTTTGCGGTTTGCGAGTCGCACGTTGGATTGACAAGGCGGAGCGGGTTTGGCCGGTGGCCTGCCAGGTCTGGGGTCGAGCATGATCAGGGGGCCGTACGCTGGTCGGCAACTCGGGCAGGCTTTGGACCTGCCCGCAATGGGCACGAGTGGCCCCCTGGTCTTGCTCGACGCGGGACCCGGACCGGGGAGGTGGCTAAAGCCGTGGAGCCGACCGACCTCAGCCACGACGCACCCCCTTGACGTCAGGCGGCTGATTGGTGTGCGCGCGGCACGGGCGCCGGCCGGGCTGGAGCGGGGCGGAGACAGGAGCGCAGGCCCGGCCGGGGGCCGGGCCGCGTGCGGGGAGCGGAGCGAGCCGCCTTGAACCCGTGAAGGAAGTTGTTACTCAGTACGGGTCGGCTGTGCTTGAGGCGGAGGCGGACCAGGGCATGGGACGCGAACCTGGCGGGCATGGAGCCGTTCATGGACAAGGTGACGCTGGGGTGGGCACGGCGCATTGCGGAGGCGGAGCTCGGTGAGTCGTTGCCTCGGCGGTTGGTGCATAGTCAGGGCGTAGCCGCTAGGGCGGAGGAGCTAGGACGCCTCCTGGGTACTGACGCCAACCTGCTGAACGCGGCTGCCATCCTGCACGATGTGGGTTACGCGCCTCGCCTGGCGATCACAGGGTTTCATCCGCTGGACGGAGCGCGCTTCCTCCGGGACGAGCACGGTGCCGACGAGCGGTTGGCCCGGCTGGTGGCGAACCATTCGTTCGCGCTGCTGGAGGCGGAGGAACGCGGGTTGCGGGAGGCGCTGGCTACGGAGTTCCCGCTGCTGGACGATCCGCTGCTGGTGGATGCCCTCGTGTACTGCGACATGACGACGACCCCCGACGGCGGCCGGACGACCGCGCAGGACCGGGTCGCGGAGATCGTTGGTCGCTATGGCGCGGACAGCGTGGTCGGGCGGTTCATCCGGCGGGCGGCGCCGGAGATCTTTTCCTCCGTCGAGCGGGTTGAGGCTGCCTTGGCGGCTCAGCCCAGGTAGGGGTAGGTGCCAGCGAGGTAGTCCCCGATCTGCTGGCGCATACTCGGGTGGATGTCGTACTGGTCGAGGTCGGCGGGCTGGACGAAGCGGACGCCGTCGGCCTCGTCGTTGACCGTGGGCGCTCCGCCGACAGGGCGGCCGATGTACGTGTTTTCGTACTGCTGGCGGATCTCGCCGTCGGTGTAGGCGACGATGTGGTTCGGGTTGGTGTAGACGCCGAGGAAGCCGGTGACCTCGGCGATGATGCCGGTCTCTTCCAGGCACTCGCGTACGGCGCACTCGGCGGCGGTCTCGCCGATGTCCTGGGCTCCGCCGGGTAGTGCCCACTGGCCGGTGTCGCGGCGGCGCTGGAGGAGAATGGCGCCGGTCTCGTCGACGACGAGGAGGTTGCTGGCCGGGATGAGGGTGTTCGCCTTAGGGGCGGTCGGGTCGTTGTAGTACTCAGTCCTGCCCATGGTCGGCGGTCCTCTCCTGGTCGGGTACCCAAGGCCGCGCGGCGGCCCAGACGGCGTCGAAACTCTGAGCGTAGTTGTCGAACCACCCTGTGCCGTCAGCTCTTTTGAGGTGGAGGAGGGGGTTGGCGCTGGCCGGTTGCCCCCAGATGTGGGGGTTGACGAGCAGGTCGTCGTCGTAGCGGAACATGGATGTGTAGAGCGTGGTGTCGTGGAGCCGTACGGCACAGCCTGTCTCGCCGAGCAGGGGCCGGTAGTACGTCAGCGAGGCGCGGATCTTGGCGGCGAGGGTGTCGCCGATTCCCTCCTCGCGGCCCCGGAGGGCGACTGCCTGGCCGTCGGGGTCGCCGAAGCACAGGCGCACCCGCACGCCCTCGGCGGCGCGTTCGGAGAGCATCTTCGCGACGTGGGGGTTGGACTGGGCGAAGAAGGTGCCGGAGAAGACGAGGACGCTGATCTCGTTCCGGGCCTCTCGCAGCAGCGTGAGCCAGACGTCCCGGGGCACGCTGGCCCGGTTCTGGTAGGTGCTGACCAGCTCGGTGCCTAACCCGTCCCGCGGCGGGCCAGAGCGCTTGGACGGCTCAGGCCAGAGGAAGGTCTCTTCCACGCGCAGGTGCCGCGCGACACGGAAGCGGTGCCGGGCATGAGGGGTCCGCCCACCCAGCCACCGGCTCACCGTCTTGGGGTCCACCTCGCAGACCTCGGCGAGAGACTCCGGTGAGACACCCCGTTGGCCGAGCACTGTGCGCAGTCGGTCGTTCACGGCAGTCATCGAATCGGTGCGGTGCGTGATCGCGCAAGGACGTTTTGGGACGCGGTCGCTGAAGCGCGTCCCCGCTGACTGCCTACTCTGGCCCCATGGAGCTCATGGTCCTGTGGGACATCGACCACACCCTCATCGAGAACGCGGGGGTGAGCAAGGAGATCTACGCCGCTGCTTTCTCGGCCCTCGTGGGACGCGAGCCCATGGAGCCGGCGCGTACCGAGGGGCGTACGGATCGACTGATCATGCGCGACATGTTCGTCCGCGAAGGGCTGCCCGTGCCTGACTGGCATTCCATCGAGACCGCGCTCGCCCAGGCGGGCGAAGCGCGCCTGGGTGATCTACGCAGACGGGGCACCGCCCTGCCTGGTGTCCATGAAGTGCTGAAAGCCGCCTCCGCCCAGCGCAGGTGGGTCTCCTCTGTCCTGACCGGCAACATCGCCCCCAACGCCCGCGTGAAGCTGTCAGCGTTTGGCCTCGACTCGCTGCTGGACCTGCCGGTGGGCGCCTACGGAGCGGACGCCGAACTCCGTCCTCAGCTTGTCGCTGTCGCTCGCGAGCGCGCGCGGCGGCTGCGCGGCGTCGCGGCGGACGTGCCCACCGTCCTCGTGGGAGACACCCCCCGCGATGTGGAAGCCGCCCTGACCTCGGGCTCCGGGGTCGTTGCCGTCGCGTCGGGCATCCACGGACCGGAGGAACTGGCCGCCGCTGGCGCTGCTGAAGTCCTGCCCGACTTGTCGGACACGAAGCGCGTGCTGGGCATTCTGGAGTCCTTCGCGGGTCGCTGAAAACGTCCCAGGACGTCCCAGGACCGTCCCTGAACGCGGTGACGAGGTCCCGGGCCACGAAGCCACCATCGGAGTTCCAACAGGCAGCCAGCCAAAGGAGCCGATGTGATCGGGGAAGTCACCGGGATCAAGAAGATCCGGATGCTGTACCTGCAGCTGCTCTACCGCTGCAACTTCACGTGCCTGCACTGCTTCCACGGCAAACGACTCCAGTACGCCGACGCCTTCACCGCCGAGGAAGCGGCCAGCCTCCTCACCTTGATGCGGGACGAGTACGGCACGGAGGCCGTGACCCTGCTCGGCGGAGAGCCGTTCCTTCACCGGGACCTCGCCCAGGTCGTCCGCCACGCCAAGGAGGAGCTGGGCCAGCGCGTCGAGATCTGCACCAACGGTTACCGGATCGAACGCCGACTGACCGAGGTCTCCCCGTACCTGGACCTGCTCAGGGTCTCGCTGGAGGGCGTCGGATCGACCAACGACGGCATCCGCCGACAGGGCAGCTACCACAGCGCCCTCAACTCGCTCAGTCTGGCCCGGGACCTCGGCGTTCCGACGGGCGCGACCATGACCGTCACCTCGCGCAACATCGGCGAGGTCCTCCCCCTCGCGGGCGTCCTGGCGCAGCTCGGGGTCCGGCAGCTCAAGCTCCACCACCTTCGGCCGGTCGGTAACGCCGCCGACCACCCCGAACTCCTGGTCACCGAACCCTCCGCCTACGTCCGGCTCCGCGAAGAGCTGGCCTCGGCCGACCTGCCCCTGGAGGTGATCGTCGACGAGGACCTCTCCGAGCACGGCGCCCCCCAGGTCTGCGCACCGTCGGGCGGGCCACGCGAGATCGACCGCATCGAGGCCGACCCGCGCGGCGCGCTGACCATGTCCTGCAAGGCCGTGGGCAAGGACTCCCACGCCTTCTGGTACGAGAAGGCGGCCGGACGCATCGTCCACAAGCCCTCGTCCGCCGACGAGCTCACCCTCGCGGTACCAGACGTGGTGTACGCCCGTGCCTGATCACCCGCGCTTTGAGAGCCTGGAGGGCTTACGGGGCACCGGCAAGTCCACCCTGGCGCCGATGCTCGCCGCTGCCCGTCAAGCCGTCCTCGTCCCCACCGTCCCGGCCCTCTACCAGCCCGTCAGGCAGGCGGTGGACGCGCGGACGAACGTAGAAGCACGGATGTGCCTGTACCTCTCCGCGCTGTTCACCGCAGCCGAGGAGATCCAGCGCCACCTCGACGCTGGCGTCTCGGTCGTGGTCGAGAGCTACTTCGCCCGGTGCCTCGCCAACCACCGCGCCTTGGGCGCCCGGCTCGGCGTCACGCTGCCGCGGTGGATACCGACACCCGTCACCTACCACCTTGTCTGCGCCGACGACGAACGACAGCGCCGCCTCGTCAGCCGGAACAAGCCCCTCTCGCGGTGGGACGCGCTGATCGAGACCGTCACGGACCGGGTGACGGACGCCTACCTCTCCTTCCCGATGCATCGCATCGACACCAGTGGGCGCAGTCCTGACGAGGTCCTCCGCGTGATCATGGACACCGATACGCAAGGAGCCCACTCCCATGCAGACACAGAGCCTGTGGGAGCACACCCTCACCTTCTTCCCCCAGTTCCTCGCCACTCTGCGGGAACGCGTCGCACCTGACGCCACCGTCGCGGTCGTCGGCGCGAGCGACGGCAAGTTCGTCCTGCCCTTGGCCGCCGCCGGTTACCACGTCGTCGCCATCGAGCGTGACGAGGTCGCCGTCCACGGAGGCGACGTCCATCTCCCGGGTGACAGCCAGGCACACGCGTTGGGTCTGGTCGATCGGCTGAAGCTCGAAGAACTCCAGGACCGCGTGCAGGTCGTTGAGAACGACTTCCTCGACGGCGAGCCGATGGGCCCGTATTGCGAGGCGGTCTGGACGAGCTGCTCGTGGCACTACAGTGCCAACCACCACCGCCCGCTCGCCGAGTTCGTCGACCGTATGCAGCGCCTGGTCCGCCCGGGCGGCGTGTTCGGCGCGGAGTTCATGATGCCCGTCGAAAGACGCCACCACGTGATCGAGCACTACACCTCCCCAGAGCGCCTGCGCCATCACTTCCTCGGCGACTGGGAGGTCGTGCTCACCCTGCGGACGAACGAGTTCATCGAGCGCCCCCACGTCGGCCAGCCGCACGACCACACGCACCGCATGGGCCTGCTTGTGGCGGCCCGAGCGTCTACCGTCACCGACCACTTCTGAAAGAAGGCCCCATGAAGCACGAGTACGAGGCGAAGTTCCTGGCCGTCGACACCGCCAGCCTCCAGGCCAAGCTGACCGCCCTCGGCGCCGTCCAGGCGTTCCCCCGCACACTCCTCACCCGCAAGATCTTCGAGAACGACTCCCTGGACGGCGGCCTGGCTCCGTCTGCGCGACGAGGGCACCCGCTCGACGCTCACACTCAAGCAGGTCACCGACGCCACGACGATCGACGGCACCAAGGAGATCGAGACCGAGGTCGCCGACCTGCACGCCATGGCCGACATCCTGCGCCGGGTCGGCCTCACCGAGGTCCGCTATCAGGAGAACTACCGCGAGGAGTGGCGCCTGGGCGAGGTCGCGTTCGACTTCGACACCTGGCCCGACCTCCCCACCTTCCTGGAGATCGAGGGGCCCGACGAGGCATCGGTCCGCCAGGCCGCCGCGCTGCTGGACCTCGACTACTCCGAAGCCCGGTTCGGCAGCGTCGACGAGATCTACAAGAGCGAGTCCGGCCGCGACATCCTCGCCGAACCCACCCTCCTGTTCTCCGACGCCGAGAAGCAGGAGACCACCTCCCCGACGGCGCAGAGCCGTTGACCGCGGAGGTGGACGAGCAGTGCTGACGGAAGTCGCCTTACAGCACAGGGTGATCCCCGGGATAGCCGAGTTCGCCCGCGGAGGACTGCCCGCTCCTGCGGCCACCGACGACGGAAACGCGTGGGTCGACGGACTCTGCTGGCTCTACTGCGGGCAGCGGTGGACGCGCGTCCTGTGGATCGGCCCCGCCAGAGTCGCCGGTGCCCAGGCGCCGATGTACGCGTGCGGCCCCTGCATCCGCGTGCTGCAGGAGCGGGTCTGGCAGTCCCTCCTCAGTGAGGACCACCCGGACCACCCCGCCCGGCCGAGCGATGCCCCCGCGGTGGGACAGCCGCCCTCCGGCAGGAGGACCGGCAGGCATCGAGGCCAGCGCAAGTTTCTCCGCCGAGGTTAAGCCCCCGTCCTGGTCACGCAGGTGCCCGCTGTCCCCCGCAGCGTGAGCCCCGTGACCAGGGCGGGCCTTGGCTTGGGGCGGGGGTGGCTGAGTTCACCACTGCCGTCGTCCTAGCGGAGGCCGTGGCTTCGGAGTATCGCCGTGTGGGTCTCAGTTCGCCGGAGGCAGACAGCAAAGGTCCACGAATGACTGGCCAACGCCGCAGCGGCATGTGAACCTAGACGACCTCCTTGCAAAGCAGCAGGTCATAGAGGTGATTGCCTGGGGCGGTGGCGTCCGCAGGCTCTGGCTTCACCACCACTGTCGAAGCCCTGCGGCTGCGTGATTGGCTGCTCGGCCCAGGACCCGGGTCACGCTCGTGGTGTTACCGGTGGCGCCGAGGTACGTGGCTACCGGATGTCCCTCGACACCGAGACGACAGCCGACGTTGATGGCATGGCGCGGTCACATAGCTAACCCTCCGCCGTTCGAGACTGCGGAGCAGCCAACCCAGCACACCGGTCCAGCCTTGGGCACCGCTAACGGCATCAAGATCTTCAAGCCCTGGGAGGGCAACTGCATTCCGACTTCCTGTCCGGTCCACCTGCCCCGGCCGATGTCCCGTCCGCGTACTGGGTCGGTCCCCGGCACCTGGCCGGTGACGACGCACGCCAGTACGACTCCGTTGCCGACGCACTCGCTGGCCTCGGCTGGACGAGCTTGACGATCGTCCGCGGGCGACGGGAGCTGAGCGAGGTGCCGGAGGACCGTGAAGTGGTGCGTAGCACCGTCCTGCACATCAGCCCCGACACCCTGCGGTGGGCGCAGTGGGTCCTGCCGGATGAGCCGTTCCACCTGGGGGACCTGCCGATCGCCTGGCACGTGTCCGCTCGTACGGACCTGAGCAGTCCGCTCGCTCATTGGTCGGCCTATTTCACCCCCGATGTCCCGGGGGAGGTCCTCGCCGACTTCCTTGCCGCGCTCGACGCCCGCGATCAGCCCACCATGCCGTGCGGCGGCCCAGAGCTGGTCCTCGACGCCGTTACGGCCCACGGCTGGCTCCGTGACATCGACCAGCCCGGCACGGGAGCGGTGGATCCGACGTTCGCCTCCCACATCCGCCTCGGTGAGGTGCCGCCCCTCATCCAGGATGACGATCCACAGGCCCTGGTGACTGAGACGGACGGGACGGCCCTGGCCGGGTGGCAGGCGTGGGCCGAGCCAGTGCTCGGCGGGGGCTACCTGTGGGCGGCTTCGTTCAGCAGCAGCGTGCCGCACGACCTTGTCGCCGCATTCACCGACTCCCTCGGTTCCAGCGCACCGGTGCTGCGCCGGGTGCTGCCGGAGAGCACACGTGACAGGCTCCTGCGCGCCCCAGCCAGCTGAGGGCCATCCAAAGCAATGAAGCCGGGCCTCCCCGCGGGGGAGGCCCGGCTTCATACTGCTCGGCCGTGGCTGGCGTCCTTGCGGCGACACGGTCTGGGGCTGCTGGGGGCGGTCCGCCCCCGCCACTATGGGTGGGTTCGGCGCGCCGAGTCCTACCGGCTATCGCTTGGAACGCACGCGCCTATGTGCCAGATGTCGAACCTGTGTTGTAAGCCGGTCACTAGCACGGTGGGAACGCGGTGACGCGGGGCCCAGGGTCAGAAGGTGTACGGGGTGAAGGGGCGAACCGGCCCTGTGATGAGGCGGAGCAGTCGGTCGAGCTCGGTCCGGTCGTCCTTGTTCATGAGCTGGACGGCGTTGCCGAGTGTCTTCTTGGTGAGTTGTTCCATGAACGGGGCGAGGAAGCGCTGCAGAGCCTCCGGTGCTTCGCAGCCCGTGCGCAGGTACTCCTGATAGCGGGTGAACTGTTCATTCATTTCTTCGAACTCGGCTCGGGTGGCGGTGAAGGCAAGGGCCTGTTCTTCCTTGCTGAACGGGCGTCCGTCGCGGTGGGTCCATGTGTTGGTGTCACGGCGGCGCTTGAAGTCGGCGTCGCAGAGCAGAGCGACGATCTCGGGGCGGGGCCGGGCCTCGGTTTCTGGCATACAGGTGCTCCTCAGGGGAGTCGGGGTGGGTGCAGGCATCAATGGTCCGGAGGATCGCCGGTTTGGCCAACCGGCGATCGTCGGCTATGTTCCGCCCGCCTTGCCGGTCAGCGCCGACGGCTGGAGTCGTTCACGGCGCTGGGCGCCGACTGTGCGCTGGGCGCCGAAGGTGGGGTCCGACGGTGGCTTCGGGCCGATGCATCGTGAGGACTTGCGGGCAGGTGGGCGCTGCGGCGTAGGCGCCAGACGAGGACGTCGCTGACGGACGTGGCGGTGTCGAGTTCGCGTCGTCGGGTGGCGTCGGCAAGCAGGGCAGCCGGGTAGTGACCGGCCCTTTGGACGTCGTCGAGGGTGGCGGCCAGGGCGGGCCAGCCAGGCTCGGCCCGGATCCGTTCGGCCAGCTCCGGCAGCACCTGGTGCAGAAGACCGGCGTGCCGCTGGCGGACACGCGGGGCCAGGCGCTGGCCTCGCTGGCTGAGGATAGCCATGGGGTGGGCTGCGGCGGCCTGGTAGGCGGCACGCAGGTGCTCGGCGGCTTGCCGGGCGGCGGCGGCCTGCTGGCCGTGGTGCCTCTTGGCGTGCCAGGTCGCCGCCGCGACGGCGAGGAAGAAGGCCATGTCGATGAGCATGGCGGTGGTGGCGCCGTCCTCGCCGCGGCCGAGGGCGGGCCCGCTGTGGACGAGGTCGCGGGCGGCCTGGCGCAGGGCGCGGTCGTGCCCGCGTACGGCCTTCACATGGGAGCGGCTGGCCCGCTCGAACCCGAACGCCGCCTCACGCAGTTCGGCGCGGGTGTGGGCGGCGGAAGTCTTGGCGAGCGCGTCTAGCACCTCCCCCGCCGCGGCGATGTGGGCTGCTGCCGCGCCGTCGTCGCCGTGGTCGATGACCAGCAGGGCCTGCCAGGTGGCGGCGGTGGCCCGGCGCCGCGCGAACGCAGGCCCTGCCACGTCCGGCAGGGCGGGCGCCTCCGGGCAAGAGCCGTCCGCCGAGGCAGCAGCCTGCGCGGGAAGGATCCAGCGTTCCCGGATGCGGGGCAGGGACAGGTCAGGGGCGAGCGTGGAGCCCGCGTAGAACACCGGTTCCCTCTCACCGTTGCGGTCGTCGGCCAGCGCGACCTTGTAGCCGAGCAGGTCACCAGAAGGGGCGATCCGCTTGCGGATCAGTACACCGGCGGCGGCCAGCCGGTCGAAGAACTCCTCCTCGCTTGCCGAACCGGCCACCGCATGGCGTACGGTCTGGCGCAGTTCCTCGCGCGCGGGGCGCTGTCTGCCCTGCCGTTCGGCTTTGTGCCGCTCCGCACTGGTGGCCCGCTTCGCGGCGGTGCCATCGCCTGGTGCGACGCGGCGCAGGCCGTAGTCGGCCTCGATGGCGCGGGCCTCGGCTTGGGCGCGGCGGGCCTCGTTGTGCAGGCGGGGCCGTCGGCCGTCGTCGCGGACCAGAGTGGCGATGATGTGGATGTGGTCGTCAGCGTGCCGGACGGCGGCCCACCGGCACGCGGCATCGTCGCCGTCGGGAGCGATGCCGGTGGCGGCGACCATGCGACGGGCGATGGCCGCCCAGTCCTCGTCTGTCAGGACCGGATCCTCCGGGCTGGCTCGCACGGACAGGTGCCACACGTGCTTCTTGGGGCGTCGGCCGTCGGACAGGGCGTTGACGGGCTGGTCGAGCAGCCGCTGAAGCTGCCCGTAGGTGGCCTGCGGGTCGCGGCCGGGGTCGGGGGTGAGCGGGTCGAAGGCGGCTACCAGGTGCGGGTCGGTGTGTTCCTCATGGGTGCCGGGGCCGTACAGGTAGCGGATCAGCCCGTACGTCTTGCTGCCGCGCTTGTGGATGCTGGGGATCACGCGGCGCCGCCGTCCCGGTGGGCGAGCAGAGCGTCGGCGGCGTCCTCCATCCGGCAGGCCGCGCTACGGACAGCCTGGGCCGCTGCGTTCAGGTGGGGTGCGTCGGCACCGGAGTTGAGGGCCCTGGCGACCTGGTTGAACAGGCCGTGCATGCGGCCCAGGTTTCGGCGGGCAGCGAACAGCTCCTCGATGACTTCCCGTTCGGTGGCGATCTCGGCGGCGGTGCGGGTCAGGTCGCGGGCGGCCTTGTCGACGGCGTAGGCGAGGAAGGCGGCGTTGGTCATCTGGCAGTGGGCGGCTGCGTCGGTGAAGCGTTTGTACTCGGCGTCGTTCATGCGGCAGCTGGGCTGGTGAAGGCGCTTGTGCTTCTTCGGCTGTCGGGCGCGCTGACGCCGCCGCGCAAGGGCCTCGGCTGGCCGTCCCTCTCCTGGCTGCGGTCCGCCCTCGGTCGCTGCCTGCCGGTCCGGCGCCCCCTGGCGCTGGACCGCCCCTGCCACCCCTGGGGCAGGGACTCCGGGAGCATTGCTCCCGGGACAACTTGCTGGCGCTGAGGTGGGGGTGTTGATCTCCTTCTGGACGTCGTGGAGTTCGTGGTGCGAGTCGTGCATCGAGCGGTCTTCCTGGGGGCTTGGGTGTAGGGGCGGTCTCACTACGGGTGGCTGGCTGGCCTGGTGCGCAGGTTGGCCTTGACGCTGCGGACGACTTCTCCGGCGGTGTCGCTGGCGACGCTGTAGCCGTCCTCGCGCACGGCGTTCTCCAACAGGTCACGGGAGAGACGTCCGGTGTCGCGGTGGAGGCGGTGGGCGTACTCGGTGAGGAGGTCCCGTGTCGCCCGCGGCTTGTGGCCCGAGCGATTTGGCTTCGCCCGCGCAGCCCTGCCCGGATCGACGTCCAGCGGAACCTCGCCCGGTTTCGGTTCCGGGCTGGTGGCGGTGCGGGCAGACTGGGGCGGGCGGTTTTCGGGCTGAGGGCGGGCTGCGCGGTCGGCGGCGTCATCACCCGCGACCTGCGAAGTCGGGCTGCCCGGGATCTCTGCCCGATTCGCGATGTTGGCCCGCAGGCTGGCGGTCGTGGATCCCTCTGTAGACCCCGGGGCGGGGTAGTGGGGCCAGCGGGCGGGCAGCGGGATGGAGGCCAAGGCGAGGGCCTGTTGGCGGGTGGCGAGTTTGCGCAGCAGCAACTCGTCCTGCTGTGCGTCGCGGTCGACATCGGCCTGCTCCAGTGCTTGGTGCAGGCGGCGGGTGAGGCGCTGGCCTCGCCGCTTGGTGCGTTTCTCGGGCTTCATAGCATCTGCCCGGAGGATCAGGGTGATGGCTCGGTCGAGGGCGCGCTCGCGGATGATCCGGGCGGCGTCCGCGTCCCGGTCGGCGATCCCCATGCGGGCCAGCAGGCGTTCGCGTGCCTGTCGGGCGAGGACGGCGATCAGGCTGCGGGAGGCGGAGCGCGGGCTGCGGTTGCGCAGTTCGATGCCCATGGCCAGGTGCCACAGCACGGCCGCCAGGACCGGGCCGACGAAGGCTCGCACGGTTCCGCCGACCAGCCCGGACTCGGCGTAGGCGGGCACGATCTGCACGCCGGTGATCATCCAGGTGAGGGTGCCGGGCAGGCCGGGCGACTGCTTCGGGCCGTTGAGGTTCGCCCGGGCCATCAGCGCGGTGGAGAACAAGGCGAGCTCGGCGACAGCGAACATCGCGGCGCGCTCGATGGTGCCGCCCATGTCGAGGTAGTCGGCGGCGAAGCGCCAGCTGGTGTCCGCGCTGTATGCGGTGCAGCCGATCGCGGCGACGGCGGCAACCGGGATCGCGGCGGTACGAGGTCGCTGTCCATTACCGGGCTTGCGGGCGCGTTGCCACCGCCATCCAGCGGTCAGGGCAAGGACCGCGAGCAGCAGTACGGCTGCGGTGGGCGAGGTGATCCAGTGCGCCAGGGATGCTGCCGGAGTCTCTTCGGCGCTTGTGGGCACGGTGTTGCCAGGTGTCATGCAGGGGCTCTCCAAGGGCTCGCGTGTGTGAGGGCATGTCTGTGCGCGGGCAGGGCGAGGTGGGGGTACGGAGCGGGAGACGCGGTGCCGCCCTCAGGGGGCAGGCGCGGTGCGGCGTCGGTCGGGGCCGGTGAAGACGACGCGTTCGGTCATCTCGGCGAGGCGGGAGGCGACGCGGTCGCCGAGCGCGGTGCGCAGCTCGGCGGTGGGGAGGTTGGTGGTGATGAGGGTGGGGAGCATGTGCTCGTACCGGTGGTTGATGAGCCGGTAGGTCAGCTCCTCGGTCCACTCGCTGGTCTTGGCCGCGCCGAGGTCGTCCAGGAGCAGCAGCGGGCAGCGGGCCAGCGTCTGCAGTTCCCGTTCGCCGTCGTGTCCGGCACGGGGGCGGAGGCGCGCGTGCAGGTCGGCGCTGGTGGTGGCCTCCCAGCGCAGGCGGACACCTCGGGTGAGGAGAGCGCGGACGGCGCCGTACGCCTGGTGGGTCTTGCCGGTGCCGGTGGGGCCAGCGATCAGCAGCGAGGGGCCCTCGGCGATGCCGGGGCCGCCGGGCCCGGGGCGTCCTGCTCCGGCGATGTGGTCGGCCCAGGCGATGATCTGCGAGTGATCGGCCAGTGCACGGCGGTAGCGGGCGGGGATCCGGGCGTCCGCGAGTTCCAGTGCCGTGACGGGCTCGGTCGGCGGATCCTCGGCTGTGACGCGGGGGTCGATACCGCGGGTGGCCAGGATCGTGTTGAGCCGGTCGGCGAGTGGACCGACCTGGCGGGGTTCTCGGACGAGGGTGGCGCTCAGAGGTCACCTCCGTAGGCGGCGTCGATGTCGCTGGGGTTCGTCCACGGCGTGTGGCCGACCGGCACGGGCGCGGCGTTCATGGCCTCGTGGACGAGACTCGGCAAGGTGCTGGGATGCAGGCCCTTGGCCCGGTGGCGTTCAAGTCCGGCCCGGATGTGGGCGGGGGCGATGCCTTCCGCGAGCATCTTGCGCACTTCCCGGCCGAGATGGTCCAGGACACCGGCTGGTGGACGGTGGGCGCAGGCGGCGACGTACTCGGCGATCAGATGCCGGGCCGAGACGGTGTCGGGTGTGTGGGCGCTCGCGCCCCCCGAAGGGGTACTTCCTAGGTCCATGATCCTAGGTCCTAGATCCGTACCCTGAGGCTTCACCGACGGCTCCGGGCGTCCTCCGTGAGCCGTCACGGAGGACGCCGTGAACCCCTCCTGACCTGCGGGTTCGTTACCGGTGCCCGGATTCGGTGCGGGCTCGCGCATCTCGCGTGCGTCTGCATGGAGGGCTTCGTGAGGCGGCATGGAGGGCTCCGTGAAGCGGACCCCCGTGGGGATTGGCGTGGCTGCGGCGGCCGGGGCGTCGTGGTGCGGGCAGGCGGGGAGGCGGCTCTTGCTAGGCCGGTTGATCTTCTGGTGTCGGCTCCAGGTGACGATGTGCAGGTACCGCTTGTCGTCGAACCCCGTGTAGCGGCAGATCAGTCCGGCGTCGCTGAGCTGGGCGAGGTCCGTCTCGACGTCCGAGGGCGCGTGTTCCGGGCGCAGCACCCACAGTTGTCCGGCGATGATCGCGGCGTGGTCGCGGTGGCGGTCCTGGTCGTCGGCCTGGGTGAGCAGGCCGATGAAGGTGCGCTCGGCGGTCAGGGAGACGGCGGCCAGGGACTCGGAGACGAAGGCTTCGGGCTTGATGGTGCGGATTCGGGCCAAGAGGGGCGGTTCCTCACTCGGTTGCGGGTGGGCGGGGACCCACGGCTCACCGTCGCCGTGGCGGGACGGGCATCAGGGGTGGGGGAGTTGACCAGCCGGTGGCGCGTGGCGCATTGGTGGCCGCTCGCGCTTTCCGGAGGTGCCGTCAACACATAGCCACACTCGGGCCGCGCAAGTCCAGCCCTATCTCGCGACATCTCTCACGGCAGAAAGGGTGCCCAAAAAAAGGCGGTAGAAGGCGTCCCAAGACTTTAGGGCACGATCGCCGGTTGACGAAATAGTCGATTGATGTGCCGGTTTTCGGTACTTCCCGCTCCCGGGAAGCCGCTTCGCGGCGAACCGCGCGAGCGCAACATAGACGACGATCGCCGGTTATCCAAACCGGCGATTCTACGGATAGTTGTCGTGCCGATCGAGGTGCTGACCCAGCCCACGGATCTACGCCGCTATCGACTGGCAACTCCGCAGTCTGCCTGCCTTTCGCGCCGACCCGGTGCAAAAGCAGGACAGCCCCGCCCCCTGCCCAAGGAGCACCGCTTGACGTCTCCGCCCCGCCGCCCCACCGACAAACTCACGGTCGACGAGTTCTGCGACGACCTCCGCATCTCGCGCTCCACCTTCTACGACTGGCGCAAGAAGGGCACAGCCCCGCGCTGCATACGCATACCCAACGGCGCTTTGCGTATCCGCCGCAGTGACTACGAGAACTGGCTGACCGACTGCGAGGACCACGCTTGAGCAACCGGTCCTTCAAGGTCCGCTTCTATGACACGGAGATATATAGGGGGAAGCGCAAGACCAGCTACACCGTGCGGTGGTCCGTCAACGGAAGGCGTCACGGGCAGAGTTATGCCACGAGTGCGCTCGCCGAATCCTTCCGTGCAACGCTGCGCGTAGCCGCGAACAACGGCGAACCGTTCGACATGGACACCGGCCTGCCGGTCTCACACGCCACCTCTGCCGCCGAGGTCACCACCTACGAATTCGCCCTCCAGTACGTCGACATGAAGTGGCCGCGCATCTCGGCCAACAACCGTAAGAACACCGCCAAGGCCCTCACCAAGGTCACTCTCGCGTTGCTGCGTACCGAACTCCCGGACCGGTTCGACCCGATCGACGTACGCCGAGCACTGCGCGAGTACGCCTTCAACAAGACCCGACGCGACGAGGCGCCACCCGAGGTCCGCACCGTCCTGTCGTGGATAGCCCGCAACTCCCTGCCCATGACGGCCTGGGAGGACACCAAACGCGTCGACGCCGTCCTGCACGCGCTCGACACGCTTCTGGACGGCAGCCCGGCCGCCGCCAGCTCCGTCAAGCGTGAGCAGCGAATCCTCAACGTGGCGATGAAGTACGCCGTCCGGCAGAAGATCCTCACCGCCAACCCGCTCCCCAAGGGCAAGGAGGAAGGCGCTGCCCCCAAGGTGGCCGAGGCCGTCGATAAGCGGTCGCTGCTCAACCCGGTTCAGGTCGCCCGCCTCCTGGCCTGGATCGCCGACCGCCCCCGCACCGGACACCGCCTCCACGCCTTCTTCGCCACCCTGTACTACGCCGGTCTGCGGCCGGAGGAGGCCGTAGCCCTCCGCGTCAGCGCCACCACACTGCCCGCCGAGGGCTGGGGCGAGCTGCTCGTCCACACCGCCGAGCCCGAGGTCGGCAGCCAGTGGACCGACGACGGCCGCGTCCACGAGACCCGAGACCTCAAGGGTCGCGCCGAGGGCGACACCCGCCCCGTCCCCGCCCACCCGGCACTCGTCGCTGTCCTCCGCGACCTGATCAAGAGGGACGGCCTCCAGCCGGGCGACCTCTTCTTCCCCGGCGAGAAGGGTGGGCTGCTGGCCGGATCGGTCTTTCGCCGAGCCTGGAACAAGGCCCGCGAGGCCGTCCTGCCGGAGCACGAATACGAGTCACCCGTGGGCAAGCGCGTCTACGACCTGCGCCACACCTGCCTGACCACCTGGCTCAACAACGGCATCCCACCCGCCCAGGTCGCCGAGTGGGCCGGCAACAGCGTCCCCGTCCTGCTCGCCACCTACGCCCGGTGCATCACGGGTCAGCTCGCCGAACTCCAGCAGCGCATCGAAGGCCCCCAGCGACTGCCGGTGGGGCCGTCCCCGAGCATGCCGGTTCCCCCACCTGGATCCACGTCCGCACCGCGTCGCCGGGCCTGACCCGGACCCAGGAGACGCACGGACCTCCGCTTCCGGCACCGGCGTTCACTCGGCGATGTTGACGCCGTATCCGCGTGCGAGGGTGTCGAGGCCGTGGTCGTAGCCCTGGCCGACGGCTCGAAGGCGCCACACCGGGCCACGGCGGTAGACCTCCGCGAGCAGCATGGTGCGTTCGGTGGTGGCGGCGTCCAGGGTTGCCCGGGCGAGCGGTGCGCCGCTGCTGCCGGGGGCGGCACCGATCTGGATCGCACCGACCGTCCCGAAGGTGGCGGTCCCGTCGATGGCGGCGGCGACGACGACCTTGCGCGTCGCGGGCGGCAGGGAGGCCAGGTTGAGGGCGATGGTCTGTTCGGCCGGGCCGCCGGTCAGCAGCCGCGCGGTTCCAGCCGGGTTCTCCGGGGCCCCGTAGAAGATGAAGTCCTCGTCGAAGGTGACCTGCTCGTCCTCGTCGAGGAGGAAGGCGACGACGTCGATCCCGTGGTCGGACTGCGGGGCCCAGCTGGCGGTGACGTACCACTCCGGCGCGGGTTTGCCCTGCGGCATGGGCAGGTCGATGACGCCGCCTCTCGGCATCACGTGCGGCTCCTGAGTCCGGAGCGTCGCCGAGGTCGAAGCGGTGGCGGTCGGAGCAGTGAGCCAGTGGAGGTCGTGTACGGGGAGTTCGAGGGCGGTGATGCGGCTCATGCGCCGGTCGCCCTCCCCTCCCTTCAGGAGTACGACGTCGGTGACGCTGGCGGACAGGTTGATGGCCGCGGACCCTCCCAGCTCGACGATGCGGGTACGGGCCGCCGCGGCATCGGCATGGACACCGCCGAGCACCAGTACGCGACGCCCGGCCAGAGGCTTGTCCGACGTGCCGACGGAGGGCACCGGTCGGCGCGGAGAGGGTACCCCCGTACCGGGTGCGGCCCTGGGGAGGGCTGCGGCTTGCGGGACGGCTACGGCACCGGTTGTGGTGCGCGCCGACTCCACGGGTCCGACGACTGGTTCTGGTTCCGGCTCGGCCACTGGGGGTGACAGCGGCGGCCGTCGCCTCATGTGCTGTTCCCGGCCGTACGTCGGCCAGCAGCCGCAGGAAGGTGTGCTCGTCGATGACCGGCACGCCTTCGGCGACTGCGCGTCGGGCCTTCGCCGAACCGGACGCCGGTTCATTGGTGACCAGCACGCTGGTGTGCCGGCTGACGGAGGTCATCATGTTCAGCCCGGCGGCGACCGCCCGCCCCACCAGCTCCGCACGGGCATGGGCGGTCTCACCGGTGATCGCGACCTTCATCCCCTGCTGGAGAGGCCCGCCGGGAGTCATGCGTCCCGGGTTGCGGTAGGCGCAGGGAGTCTTTGGCGGCTTCGGTGTGAACTGCGACTCCGCCCGGGGCGGGCAGGCCACCAGTGGCAAGGGCAGATCGAGCCGCGCCGCCTCACGCAGAGACGCCCGCAGGATCCCGGCCAGCACACGGGTGTCGTCCAGCGCATCGTGCGCACGCTGCTGGGGGACGCCGTAATGGGCGGCGAGGGTGCCGAGCTTCATGTCGTCCGTCGGCGGGTCCACCTGGCGGTTCAGCGCCAGGGTGCACAGCCGCTGCGACACCGGCAGCCACATCCGCGCGCGGGCGAACTCGTGAGCCAGGAAGTCGTAGTCGAACTGGGCGTTGTGGGCGACCAGGACCCGGTCCTGAAGCATCGCTCCGATCCGCCCGGCGACCTGGTCGAAGCTCGGCGCACCCTGCAACCGCTCGACGGTCAGCCCGTGCACCTCCACCGGTCCCGGGTCGCAGCCCGGATTGAGCAGGGTCGAGAACTCCCCGGTCTGCTCGCCGTCCGGGCCGATCGTGATCACCGCGACGGACAGCACGCGGTCTCGCCGGGCTATGAGGCCCGACGTCTCCACATCAACCAGGGCCCAGTCGTGTGCGTAGTCGCCCGTGTCGGGCACATCGAAGGAGGTGGAGACGAGACTCATGGCGGCAAGGATGATCTGACATTCAGCGCTCCTTCAACCTGTATGGCGATTTGCCCTCATCTGAGGAGTGTGGCCGGGTGGTCGTCGCACCTCGGCCGCCGACGGGTTGCAGAGAGATCGCTTCGGAACTTCGGGAAGTTTTCGGGAAGGGCGCCCGTCGAGGGCCGGACGAAATCGTCTCCAGCCGGACACCTGCCGACTCCGCCCGGGGGCCACCCGCATCCCTGAAGCTATTCTGTCGAGCCTGATTAAGCGCGCCTGACCAGCGAAAACGCCCTCCCGAGGGAGGGGTGGAGACTGGGCGCCCCCGGCAGGACTCGAACCTGCGGCCAAGCGCTTAGAAGGCGCCTGCTCTATCCACTGAGCTACGGGGGCCTGGTGTGGTGGCCTCTGTCGTGGTGCCCGGGTGTGGGCTGATCCTTGACGTTGCCGGGGACAAGGATAGGGCTCCCGGATCCGTGTCCCTGTCGCCTCGCCTCCGTGGCTCGATGTGGAGGTTCGGTGAAGCGGTCCCGATAATCGCAGGCAGGTACGAATCGTGCATCGCTTTTGGCGCCCCGCGTCCCGGGTGTTGTGTACTCGTTATGCCTCGGCTGTGTCCATGTCCCGCTCGTCCCTTCCGTCCCTTGTGTTCCATCGGCGCGCAGACATGTCTATATGCTTCAGAATTCCCCTAAAATTGGGCATTCTTCACATGTGGTGACCTTGGACGTACGGCCTCAGCTGCTCGACGCACTCTCCGCCCTGCGCGACCGTGTCGCCGCCGCACGCTTCCCGCTGCCCCTCGCGGGGGCCGCACGCGCGCGTGCCAACCGCGACGAACTCCTCGCGCAGCTCGACGACTACTTGGTGCCCCGGTTGAGAGAACCCGAAGCACCCCTGCTGGCCGTCGTGGGCGGCTCCACCGGCGCGGGCAAGTCGACCCTCGTCAACTCCCTCGTGGGCAGACGGGTCAGCGAGGCGGGCGTGCTGCGGCCCACGACCCGGACGCCGGTGCTCGTCTGCCATCCGGAGGACCATCACTGGTTCAGCGGGATGCGCGTACTGCCCGACCTCACGCGCGTGTGGGTGCCCCAGCGCGAGACAGGGGACGATCTCCTCCTCCCTGGGGAGGACCCCGCCCGCGTCCTGAGGATCGAGACCGCCGACACCCTCCCGCCCGGCCTCGCCCTCCTCGACGCCCCCGACGTCGACTCCCTGGTGGCCGACAACCGCGTCCTCGCCGCCGAGCTGATCTGCGCCGCCGACATCTGGATCATGGTCACGACGGCCGCCCGCTACGCCGACGCCGTCCCCTGGCACCTGCTGCGCACCGCCAAGGAGTACCAGGCCACCCTCGTGACCGTCCTGGACCGGGTGCCCCACCAGGTCGTCTCCGAGGTCTCCCGGCAGTACGGCGCGCTGCTCACCAAGGCCGGACTCGGCGACGTACCCCGCTTCACCGTGCCCGAGCTGCCCGAGTCCGCCTGGGGCGGCGGACTGCTGCCCGCCACCGCCGTGGCACCGCTGCGGACCTGGCTCGTCCACCAGGCCCAGGACCCCAGCGCCCGCCAGCACACCATGGCCCGCACGGCGTACGGCCTCCTCGACTCCCTCAAGGCCCGGCTGCCCGAACTCGCCGGTGCCGCCGCCGCGCAGTACGCCGCCGCCCTGCGGCTCACCAGCGCCGTCGACACCGCCTACGACAGCGAACACTCACGCGTGCGTGGCCGGTTGCAGATGGGCGCCGTACTCGCCGGGGACGCGCTGAAACGCTGGCGCGCCTTCCCCCTCGACTGCACCGCCGCCGAACTCCTCGACGCCCTCGTGGAGAGCCTCTGCGAGCTGCTGCTGTGCGCCGTCACCGCCGCCGACGAGCGCGTCGACGACGCCTGGCGGCGCGAACCCGCGTCGGGCGCGCCGGAACTCACCGCCCAGGAGCCGTCCACCGAGACCGTCGAGCACCGCATCGGGCTGGCCGTACGGCGGTGGCGGCGCGAGGTGGAGGAGTACGCCGAGGAGGAGGTGCGCGAACTGGACCGGAGCGTCGCGCCCGACCCCGAGGTGATCGCCGCGCTCGTCGCCACGGCGCTGCTGGGCGGCCGACGGGCGCGCAACGCGGGCGAGGGCCTCGCCGAGCGGATCGGCGCGCACGGCGCGCTGCGGCTGCGCGACCGCGGCGGGCGGCTGCTCATCGACTGTCTGGACCGGGTGATGAACACCGAGCGCGAACGCCGTCTCGCTCCGCTGGACGCGATGGAGGTCCACCCGGAGCCGCAGGCCGAACTCATCGCCGCGCTGTCCGTACTGCAGAAGGAGAGGTGACCGGTGACCGCCGTCACTGACCAGGACCACACGGAACAGGCCGAGCACATCGAGCACATCGAGCACATCGAGCGCACTGAGGATGCCCAGCACATCGATCGTGCTGATCAGGTGGGCCGTCGTGAGGACGCCGCGGAGGCCGACGACGCCGCGGCGGAGGGCGGTTCCGAAGGACGTGAGGAGGCCGACACGGACGAAGACGGTGACGAGCGGGAGGACCCTCGGGAGGAGCCTTCCGAGGCCGACCAGGTGGCGGAGCAGGCGGCGGAGCAGGTGGCCGAGCGGAAGCCCGACGGCGCCTCGGAGCAGCGCCCGTCCCCCCGGCCCTCCGACGCCGCTCCCAGCGAGCGGCCCGCTGACCGCCGTACGGACCCCCGTACGGACCCCCGTACGGACCGGCCTGCGGACCGGCCTGCGGACCGGCCTGCGGACCGTCGTACGGACCGGCCTGCGGACCGTCGTACGGAGGGTGTCGGCCGTCGTACGGGGGACGGCGACGCGGACTCGGCGGGCGGCTGGGACGACGGGCTGATCGCGCGGCGGGTGAGCGAGGAGGCCGCGGCCCAGCAGGCGGCCGCCGCCGCTCCCGCCGTCGTGGAGACGCGCACGCCCGGACCGCGGAGCGTGCCGCAACTGGCGTACGACGGGCCGCTGCGGTCGCGGCTGGACGCCATGCGGGAGCTGGTCGGGCTCTCGCGCGCGCGGCTCGACGGCCGGACGCTCAGCGAGGCGGGCCGGGTGCTGGACGAGGCCGCCGCGCGGCGCAGGCTCTCCGGGCAGCACACCGTCGTCGCCATCGCGGGCGCGACCGGCAGCGGCAAGTCCCAGCTCTTCAACGCGCTCGCCGGGGTGACCATCTCCGAGACGGGGGTACGGCGTCCCACCACCGCCTCGCCCATCGCGTGCAGTTGGAGCGACGGCGCCGCGAGCCTCATCGACCGGCTCGGCATCCCGGGACGGCTGCGCCGCCGCCCGGTGCAGAGCCCGGAGGCGGAGGAGCAACTGCGCGGACTGGTCCTGGTGGACCTGCCCGACCTCGACTCGGCGGCCGTGGAGCACCGGGAGCAGGCGGACCGCGTGCTGGCGCTCGTCGACGCGGTGATCTGGGTCGTCGACCCGGAGAAGTACGCGGACGCCGTCCTCCATGAGCGCTATCTGCGGCCCATGGCCGGTCACGCGGAGGTCATGTTCGTCGTCCTGAACCAGATCGACCGGCTGCCCGGGGAGGCCGCCGAGCAGGTCCTCGACGATCTGCGGCGCCTCCTGGACGAGGACGGCATCGCCCTGGGGGAGTACGGCGAACCGGGCGCGTCCGTGCTCGCCGTGTCGGCGCTCACCGGGGACGGCCTCGGGGAACTGCGCGAGGCGCTCGGGCAGTTCGTCGCGGAGCGCGGGGCGGCGGCACGGCGGATCTCCGCCGACCTGGACGCCGCCGCCGTACGGCTGTGGCCGGTGTACGCCACGGGGCGGCGCAGCGGGCTCAGTGAACGCGCGCGGGACGAGTTCTCCGCGCGGCTCGCCGACGCCGTCGGCGCCACCGCCGCCGGTGAGGCCGCCGAGCGGGCCTGGCTGCGCAACGCCAACCGCGCGTGCGGGACGCCGTGGCTGCGGCTGTGGCGGTGGTTCGAGGCGCGGCGCGAGCCGTCCACGGGACGGTTCCCGCTCCGCCCGCAGCCGGAGGAGGAGGCCACCGCGCGGCAGCGCGTCGAGCAGGCGGTGCGTACGGTGGCCGACCGGGCGTCGGCCGGGCTGCCCGCGCCCTGGGCACAGGCCGTGCGGGAGGCCGCCGTACGCGGGTCGCAGGGGTTGCCGGAGGCGCTGGACGAGCTGGCCGCGCGGGCGGGGCTGCCGCCGGGGCGTCCGCCGCGGCCGGGCTGGTGGCCCGCGGCCGTCCTCGTGCAGGCGTCGATGACGCTGCTCCAGGTGGTCGGCGGGCTGTGGCTGGTAGGGCAGATCGTGGGCGTGATGTCGCCGAACCTGGGGGTGCCGGTACTGCTGATGGTGGCCGGGATCGTCGGCGGGCCGCTCGTCGAGTGGAGCTGCAAGATGGCCGCCCGGGGACCGGCCCGGCGCTACGGCCTGGAGGCGGAACGCCGGTTGCGGGACGCGGCGGCGGGGTGCGGGCGGGCCCGGGTGCTCGATCCGGTGGCGGCGGAGCTGCTGCGGTACCGGGAGGTACGGGAGCAGTACGCGCGGGTGATGGGGGCGGGGGAGGCGGTGGGGGTGGTGGCTGGGGGGAGGTGACCGGTGGGTGACCGGCCGGGGGTGGGGCCACTCTGCCGAGGTGCTGGTCACTCACACGGGTGGCGGAGTTGTCCACAGGCGGGGGATGGTCCACAGCGCTCAGCGGGTCCGGCCCGGCGGAGGCAGTCTGGCGGTGCGGCGATCGCGACGGAGGCGGTCGCCCCGGCAGACACAGCCGTACGGGACGGACCCGTCGGCGTATCCGCCCGCCCCCGCCAGGACCGGCCGGGGCGGGCAGGGAGGGGACAGCGATGAACGAGACGGTGGTCTGTGTGGTGGGCAACGTGGCGACCCAGCCGGTGTACCGGGAGCTGGCGTCGGGTCCGTCGACGCGGTTCCGGCTGGCGGTGACCGCGCGGTACTGGGACCGGGAGAAGAGCGCGTGGACGGACGGGCACACCAACTTCTTCACGGTGTGGTCCAACCGGCAGCTCGCCAGCAACGCGATGGCCTGCCTGTCGGTGGGCGAACCGGTGATCGTGCAGGGCAGGTTGAAGGTGCGCACGGATGTGCGCGAGGGGCAGAACTGGACGTCGGCCGACATCGACGCGGTGGCGATCGGCCACGACCTGGCCCGCGGTACGACCGCCTTCCGCCGCCCGCCCGGCAAGGGCGAGCCCACGGGAGCGGCCACCGCGCCGCCCACCACGCAGACGACGGCGCGGCAGCCGGAGCCCAACTGGGAGACACCGGCGCGGAGTTCGGAGGGAGAGGAATCGGAGCAGGCCCAACAGGCCCAGCAGCCAGCATTGGTGTCATGAGCGACATAGCGGGCCGTACCGCGGCTTATCGGCGATCATGTGCCGCCCGGGCGGGTTGATTTGTCGATAAGCCCTGCTCATGACCGGTCTAGGCGATAACGATTCCGATTCGGATCGGTTGGCTGACGGGCTCTCCGGGAAACGCGGTGCGGGCGCGTACCTAGGATGCCGGAAACGGCTCTTGGGGTTACTTGGGGCTGCTGATTTCTGCTGGTGGGACTGTCCCCCACGCCAACGGGTCCCGCCTGAAGGGAAATTACGTGCGATCTTCGCTCTCCGTTCCGTCGGTGACGTCCGTGCTGACGGCGCTGTCGAGGCTGTCAACGCTTTCCGCGCCGCTCACCCCGCTGCGGCGGTCGGCGCCCAGACGGCGGGTGGCCCGTCGTGCCGCGGGCGCGGCGCTGGCCGCCGGGCTGGTCGCGACCAGCGTCGCGGTCGGAGCGGGGACGGCCGTCGCGGACAGCGGGACGGCGCCCAACCGGGGCGGGGCGACGGCGACCATCGGCGGCCTGAAGACGTACGGCGGCGCGGTGGTCCACGCCGAGACCGGGGACCTGGAGGTCTCGGCGGGCCTGTTCGAGATGTCCGTCGAGGGCGGCGGCACCCTCCAGACCTACTGCGTCGACCTGCACAACCCCACGCAGACGGACGCCAGGTACTACGAGACGCCGTGGAGCGGCACGTCCCTGGGCGCCAACGAGGACGCGGGCCGGATCCGCTGGATACTCCAGCACTCCTACCCGCAGGTGAACGACCTCGCGGCGCTCGCCCGCAAGGCGGGCATCCGCGGCGGCCTGACCGAGCAGGACGCGGCGGCCGGTACGCAGGTGGCCATCTGGCGCTACTCCGACGGCGCGGACGTCGACGCCGTGGACGCCGAGGCCGAGCAGCTCGCGGACTACCTGGAGGAGAACGCGCGGGGCGTGGCGGAGCCCAAGGCGTCCCTCACGCTCGACCCGCCCGCGGTCTCCGGCCGCCCCGGCGAGAGGCTCGGCCCGGTGACGGTACGCACCGACGCCGACACGGTGACGGTGATCCCGCCGACGAACGCCGTCACCAGCGGCGTGCGCATCGTCGACGCGGACGGCGAGCCGGTCACGTCGGCGGCCAACGGCGACCGCCTCTTCTTCGACGTCCCCGAGGACGCGGCGGACGGCACGGCGGAGCTGACGCTGAACGCCACGACCACCGTCCCGGTCGGCCGCGCCTTCGCCTCCGAGAGCCGCAGCCAGACCCAGATCCTGGCGGGCTCCAGCGAGTCCACGGTCTCGGTGACGGCGACGGCGACCTGGGCCTCGACGGGCGCCATACCCGCGGTGTCCGCCCGCAAGAACTGCGCCGAGGGCGGCCTGGACGTCACCGCCTCCAACGTCGGCGACGAGGACTTCACCTTCGAGCTGATGGGCATCGAGCACAGCATCGCCGCGGGCGACACCCGCACGGTGACGGTGCCCCTGCGCGAGGACCAGCCCTACGACCTCACCATCACCAGCCCCACCGGCTTCGAGAAGCGCTTCACCGGGGTCCTGGACTGCAAGACCCAGGGCATCGACACCGGCATCACCACCCAGACGGTCACCGAACCCACCCCCACGGTCAGCACCCCCTCGGACGACCTGAACCTGGCCGCGACGGGCTCCTCCAACGTGACCCCCCTGATCGCGGGCACGGCCATCGGCCTCGTGGTCATCGGCGGCGCGGCCCTCCTCCTCGTACGCCGCAGAAACACCCCGTAACCCCGGTCCACGCCCGCGGCTCCCTCAGAGACAGCCGCAGGCCAACCAGACGTAGGCGAGGGACACGGCGGCCCCAGCACACACCAGGGCCGCCACCCCCGCCAGCCGCCCACGCCGCCCCGCCCTGGCAGG
Organism: Streptomyces flavalbus; assembly: GCF_042674625.1. NCBI lineage: Bacteria > Bacillati > Actinomycetota > Actinomycetes > Kitasatosporales > Streptomycetaceae > Streptomyces > Streptomyces flavalbus. The sequence goes on along the minus strand of NZ_JBHTEB010000001.1, from coordinate 2,828,979 downwards.
ACGCACCAGCTCCCACCCGCCGTAGACCAGAAGAGCCAGCACGGCACCCCCGACACCCCCGGCGACGACCGGGCTGCGCTCCCACCCCCAGACAAACGCCAGCGCCAGCCCCACCCCTAGCCCCAGCACCACACAACAGGCGACCACGGACAGCACCGCCTCACCGACGACGTCCTCCAGAACCCACCTAAAGAAGCCCCTCACCCCACGCCCCACCCGCCGCACACGCCCCCCGCGCCCCACGTCCGCCCTCATGCCGCTCCCCCCGCCCGCGACCGCCCCCACCTGATGAAGAGTGCCAGGTCAGAGGGGTCGGTGGAGACGAGTTTCCGCCCAGGGGTGGCGGTACGGCAAGATGGGGTGTATCTGCCCACTGCCAGATTCAAGTTGCCGGACGGTTTCTCTTGGCTGAGTTCATTTACACCATGCGCAAGGCGCGCAAAGCGCACGGCGACAAGGTGATCCTCGACGATGTCACCCTGAACTTCCTGCCGGGGGCGAAGATCGGCGTCGTCGGTCCGAACGGTGCCGGTAAGTCGACCGTGCTGAAGATCATGGCGGGGCTTGAGCAGCCGTCGAACGGGGACGCCTTCCTGTCGCCCGGGTACAGCGTCGGCATCCTGCTCCAGGAGCCCCCGCTGAACGAGGAGAAGACGGTCCTCGAGAACGTCCAGGAGGGCGTCGCCGAGATCAAGGGCAAGCTCGACCGGTTCAACGAGATCGCCGAGCTGATGGCGACCGACTACTCCGACGCGCTGCTCGACGAGATGGGCAAGCTGCAAGAAGAGCTGGACCACGCCAACGCCTGGGATCTCGACGCCCAGCTTGAGCAGGCCATGGACGCGCTCGGGTGCCCGCCCGGGGACTGGCCCGTCACCAACCTCTCCGGTGGTGAGAAGCGCCGCGTCGCGCTCTGCAAGCTGCTGCTTGAGGCCCCCGACCTGCTGCTCCTCGACGAGCCCACCAACCACCTCGACGCCGAGTCGGTGAACTGGCTGGAGCAGCACCTCGCCAAGTACGCGGGCACCGTCGTCGCCATCACCCACGACCGGTACTTCCTCGACAACGTCGCCGAGTGGATCCTCGAACTGGACCGCGGGCGCGCCTACCCGTACGAGGGCAACTACTCCACGTACCTGGAGACGAAGCAGACCCGTCTCAAGGTCGAGGGGCAGAAGGACGCCAAGCGGGCCAAGCGGCTGAAGGAAGAGCTGGAATGGGTCCGCTCCAACGCCAAGGGGCGGCAGGCCAAGTCCAAGGCCCGCCTCGCGCGGTACGAGGAGATGGCCGCCGAGGCCGAGAAGATGCGGAAGCTGGACTTCGAGGAGATCCAGATCCCGCCAGGGCCGCGGCTCGGCAACGTCGTCGTCGAGGTCAACAACCTCGGCAAGGCGTTCGGCGACAAGGTCCTGATCGATGACCTCTCCTTCACGCTGCCGCGGAACGGGATCGTGGGCGTCATCGGGCCCAACGGTGCCGGTAAGACCACGCTCTTCAAGATGATCCAGGGGCTGGAGACGCCCGACTCCGGCTCGATCAAGGTCGGCGAGACCGTCAAGATCTCGTACGTCGACCAGAGCCGCGAGAACATCGACCCGAAGAAGACGCTCTGGGCCGTGGTCTCCGACGAGCTGGACTACATCAACGTGGGGCAGGTGGAGATGCCCTCCCGGGCGTACGTCTCCGCCTTCGGCTTCAAGGGGCCCGACCAGCAGAAGCCCGCCGGGGTGCTCTCCGGCGGTGAGCGCAACCGGCTGAACCTCGCGCTCACCCTCAAGCAGGGCGGCAACCTGCTCCTCCTCGACGAGCCGACCAACGACCTGGACGTCGAGACGCTCAGCAGCCTGGAGAACGCGCTGCTGGACTTCCCCGGGTGCGCCGTGGTCGTGTCCCACGACCGGTGGTTCCTGGACCGCGTGGCCACCCACATCCTCGCCTACGAGGGTGACTCCAAGTGGTTCTGGTTCGAGGGCAACTTCGAGTCGTACGAGAAGAACAAGGTGGAGCGGCTGGGACCGGACGCCGCCCGTCCGCACCGCGCCACCTACAAGAAGCTGACCCGGGGCTGATCTTGCGGCACATCTATCGCTGCCCCCTGCGCTGGGCGGACATGGACGCGTACGGCCACGTGAACAACGTGGTCTTCCTCCGCTACCTGGAGGAGGCCCGTATCGACTTCCTGTTCCGCCCGGACAAGGACTTCCAGCAGGGGTCGGTGGTGGCGCGCCACGAGATCGACTACAAGCGGCAGCTCGTCCACCGGCACCACCCGGTCGACATCGAGCTGTGGGTCACGGAGATACGCGCCGCGTCCTTCACCCTCTCCTACGAGGTGAAGGACGGGGACGTCGTCTACGTCCGCGCCTCGACCGTCATCGTGCCGTTCGACTTCGCGGCGCAGCGACCGCGTCGGATCACCGACGAGGAACGCGAGTTCCTGCGCGAGTACATGGACGACGCGGAGGAGGCCGTCGCCGCATGACGGTGCTGCACCTCGTCGACGAGGGGGAGGCGGCGGACCTCGCCGCCTTCCTCTCCCGGCTGCTCCACTACGACCGTGGGGCCGCCGTCCGTCTCCAGGCGGCGGGCAAGGCGCTCGCCGTCTTCGGACGGCCGCCGTCCTTCGAGGTGCTGGCCATCCGCACCGCGCGGCTGGCGAAGCCCTACGAGGACGGGATCGATCTCGTCCTCGACGTCACCGTCTCCGCCGGACAGTTCCTGGAGGCCGTCGACGAGAAGGCCGCCACCGTCGTCGTGCCCGCCGCGGTGACCGGGCCGCCGTGGGCGGGCGTGCTGCCGCCGCGCGGCGGCTGGCGGGCGGAGCCGGGGCTGCCCGGCCCCGACGACCTGCGGGCGATGGTCGCGGCCGGGGTCGCGGAGTTCCGCGCCCGGACGGGTGAACTCCCCGAGGAGCGGCGCACCCGGGCCGAGCTGGACCGCGTCGGGCGGGAGATCTGGTCCCGGACGGTCGGGGAGACGGGGCTGCCCGTGCGGGCCGTGCACGCCGCGCAGTCGCTGGGCTTCCTGCGCGGGCCGGGCGGTGGCGCGGGCGCGGGGCTGTTCTCGTCCGGGGCGTGGCTGCGGCTGCGCACCCCGTACGGGTCCATAGCCGTACGGGGGCGGGCGGGCGCCGGGGCGCTGCCGCTCAGCGTCCGCCGCTGAGCGGTCCCCCGGGCCGGTGTGCCGCGGCGTCAGTCCGGCGCGTTCACCATCGACGCCGCCGCGTACGTCATGTACCGCCAGAGCTGTTCCTCGTGCTCCTCGGACAGGCCCAGCTCGTCGACCGCGACCCGCATGTGCTTCAGCCACGCGTCGTGCGCGGCCCGGTCCACGGTGAACGGGGCGTGCCGCATCCGCAGCCGCGGGTGGCCACGGTTGTCGCTGTACGTCGTCGGGCCGCCCCAGTACTGGATCAGGAACAGGGTCAGCCGCTCCTCGGCCGGACCCAGGTCCTCCTCGGGGTACATCGGCCGCAGGACCGGGTCCTCGGCGACTCCCTCGTAGAAACGGTGGACGAGCCGACGGAAGGTCTCCTCCCCGCCGACCTGCTCGTAGAAGGTCTGCTCCTGAAGCGTGCCACGCCGAATCTCTCTCACGCTCCCCATGGTCTCAGACCGGGTGGAGGAGGACTCAAGCCCTAGGACCACGGGAGACCGGCGGCGCGGTGTTCGGTCCGGGCACTCGCCTCCCGGGCCCGGGCGCCGCACAGTGGACACATGGGCGCGCACGCTCTCGGCAACGACCTGGACGATCTCGCCGCGTCGGCGCGGGCCGCGCTGGTGCGGGAGATCGCCGCCGACGGCACCTTCGACGCGGACCCCGTCTGGCGGTCGGCGTTCGAGGCCGTCCCGCGCCACCTGTTCGTGCCGTACTACTACGTCGGTGTCGTCGGCGGCTTCGAGCGGCGCTGGTGCGACAGCCCGGAGGCGGGCGCGCGGGAACGCTGGCTGCGCGGGGCGTACGCCGACACTCCGCTCGCCACCCGGCTGCGCGACGGCGAACTGCTCTCCTCCAGCAGCCAGCCGTCCCTGATGGCGACCATGCTCGTCGAGCTGGGGGTGGTGGACGGCGACCACGTCCTGGAGATCGGCACCGGCACCGGGTACAACGCCGCGCTGCTCGCCCACCGGCTCGGTGACGACGACCTCGTCACCACCGTCGACCTGGAACCGGAGATCACCGACTGCGCCCGACGGCACCTCGCCGCCGCCGGGTACCACCCGGCCGTCATCACCGGGGACGGGGCGCGCGGGGTCGCGGAACGCGCCCCCTACGACCGGATCATCGCCACCTGCGCTCTGCCGTCCGTGCCCGGCGCCTGGATCGCCCAGTGCCGACCCGGTGGGCGCGTGCTGACCCCGCTCGCCACCGGTCTGGTCGCGCTGACCGTGCACGACGCCGGGCACGCCGAGGGGCGCTTCCTGGACACCGCCGCCTACTTCGTGCCGCTGCGGGGCGGCGGTACGCACGGGCCGGGGCCGGACGCCGTGCCGCTGGGCGGGGTGCCGCGCCGGGGCCGGGACCACGAGCTGTTCCGCTTCCTGCTCGCCCTCACCCGGGGCCGCCTCGACCCGCAGGAGGCGTACGCCCTGTGGGAGCGGGAGGGCCAGCCGGGGCGCGGGCGGTACGGCATCACCGTGGTCGGCGACCGCGAGTGGGCGTGGCTGGACGACCCGGAGGGGCCGTACTCCTGGCCCCTCCCGGGTGGTCCGGCACCCGGCCTCAGCCCCGGCGGATCGTGATCGTCGTCCAGGCGCCCACGTGCACGCGGTCGCCGTCCTGGAGCGGTACCGGCACGAACGGCTGGATCGGCTCCTCCGAGCCGTTGACCGTCGTACCGTTCGTCGAGTTCTGGTCGACGATCGCCCAGGTGCCGTCCGGCTGCTGCACCAGCACCGCGTGCTGGTGCGAGACGCCCGGGTCCTCCGGCGGCACCGACAGGTCGATGTCGGGGGTCTCACCGGTGGAGTGGCGGCGGCGGCCGATGGTGACCTGGTTGCCGGAGAGCGTGCGCTGCTGCTCCGGGGAGTAGGCGGGCAGGTTCAGGCCCGCCGCCTCGGGGCCGGAGCGCTGCATCATCGACATGAAGTAGTCGCGGTCTGGGCCGATGGTCGCCAGCCAGGTCGCCGGGCGCTGCGGGGCGGCCGGGGCGGGGGGCCCGGGCGGGGCCTGGGTGGCGCCGGGCTGGGGGTAGCCGTAGCCGCCGCCCGGTCCGGCCGGTCCGCCCGGTCCGCTGGGGGCGCCGGGTCCGCCGGGGCCGGTCGAGGCGGGCGGGGAGAGGACCCAGTCGTCGTCGCCGCCGAAGGGGGAGGCGCTGGGTGCGCCGCCCGGCTGGGGGCGGTTCGGGTCCTGCGGGAAGCCGGGGGGCGGGGGCGGGCCCTGCGGGCCGGGCCCGGGGCCGCCCTGGCCGGGGGGCTGCTGGAACGCCTGCGGGGCGCCGCCGCCCGGACCGGGCGCGCCGGGGGCACCTGGGCCACCGGGGCCGTTGGGACCGCCGGGCCCACCGGGGCCGCCGAAGCCGCCCGGTCCCCCGTGCGGGGTCGGGCCGGGCGGGGGCGGAACCGGTCGGGAGGGGTCGCCGCCGAAGGCGGACGGGCCGGGCCCACCGGGTGCGCCGGGGTGGCCGGGAGGTCCCGACGGTCCCGGCCCGGGAGGCCCGGGGGGTCCGGGCGGACCCGACGGGCCCGGGTCGCCGCCGAACGGCGATCCGTGTGGGCCGCCCGGGGGGATCGGCTCGGCCGGGCGGTTCATCTGGGACGGGCGTGAGCCCTGGTACTCGTACGAGTCACCGCCCCCGAACGACGGCGGCGGACCGGTCGGCCGCTGGAAGTTCGGGCCACCGGCACCCGTCGACGAGGGGCGCGGCGCGGCCGGGGTGTACGAGGTCGCGGTGTTGGTGAGGAAGTTCCACCGGCACTCCTCGCAGAACGGCGCGCCGCCCTCGCGGGGCGTACGGCACTGCGGGCAGAGTTCCGGTTCGGGGTTCCCCCGGCCACCGCCGGGCGGCGGGAAGCCGTACCCACCGGGCGGCGGTGGCGGCGGGGGCGGAGGCACGGCACCGGCCATGCGGTGACCGCAGACCTCGCACCAGTCGTCGGAACCCGACTGGTGTCCGTTCGGGCAGGTCGGCATGTCGGCGCTTCCCCCTCTCCTTTCCGGCCGCTTTGACCGGATTTCTCCAACCCCGAGGGGTCAGGCTCAGTCACTTCTTTACACGAACAGTCTTTGTCGACCGAGTTTCGAGCGTCATCTCGTCGGCGTCCTCGACCTTCGCCTTCAGTCGCACAGTACCTGTCGGGGCATCGACCACGTCCACCACCTTCGCAAGCAGTTTCGCGGTATCGGCGTTGCCGGAGACGCTGGCGAGCTGAACCGCGCGGCCCAGTTTGGCCGTTGCTCCGTCGAAGTCTCCCGCTTTGCGTAGATCGAGCCCTTGTTGGATGGCCTGTGCCAGTTCGGCCTGCCCGGTGTAGTGGGCGACCTGGGGGTTGATCGAGGTGGAGGCGGCCATGTCGTCGGTCCACACGGCCCGTACGAGACCCTGGGCGCCCAGGTTCTGCACGGTGCCGTCGGGGTGCGGGATGACCAGCGAGACCCGCGCCGCCAGCATCTCCTGGCCGATCCCGGCGGCCGGGACCTCCACGCAGACGTGGTAGTCACGGGACTCGTCGCCCCAGGAACCGGTGGGGTAGTCCCCGGCCCGCGGGCCCGCCTCCGTGCGCCGGTCGGTCAGTTCCTCGACCGTGGGCGCCACTTGCTTGACGAACCTGATCGTCGTACCGACAGGGGTCCACAGCCGCAGGGCGACGTCCGCGACCTCCTTGCCCATCGCCGTCTCCATCATCTGCGTGAAGTCGGCGGCGAGTCCGGAGGGGTCGGCGACGATGTCGGCGGTGCCGAGCAGGGCGGAGGCGATCCCTGTGACTTCTTTCACTTCCCAGTCGGTGCCCACGCCCCGCGCGTCACAGGTGAACCGTCCGGCGCAGGCGTCCAGCGACGCCTTCAGGTCCTCCGCCGACTCGTGCTCGTTGCGGCCGTCGGTGAGCAGGATGCCGTGCCGGATCGCGACGTCCGCCGACGACAGCAGCCGGTCCGCCAGCCGCAGCCAGGTCCCGATCGCCGTGCCGCCGCCCGCGCTCAGCTTGCGCAGCGCCTGCTTGGCCTGCTCCCGGGTGGTGGCGTCCGCGACCGCGAGCCTGCCGTTGCCCGGGTACACCTCGCGGGCCACGTGGGTGCCGCCGATCACCGCGAAGTGCACCCCGTCGCGCAGGGTGTCGACGGCGGCGGCGGTCGCGTCCCGGGCGTTGCGCATCTTGGTCGGCGGGTAGTCCATCGAACCGGAGCAGTCGACCATGATCGCCACGGCCGCGGACGGGCCCTGGCCCGGCGAGTAGAGGTGGGGCGCCGCCGCGGCGCTCCCGATCGTGCCCCCGCCGGTGGCGGTCACCGTGACGATCGCGTTGACCTCGCGGCCACCCTCCGGGAGGTACTCGTTCTGGTACACATCCACCGAGAACTGCGGCACGTTCGACTTCGAGAAAATGGCCATGCCTACTCAAATCCCCCTTGTGGCCCTGGTCGACGCCACCGGGCGCGCACCAAGGCGACGACTGTGTGCGGACCGGTCCCCTCCGGTCCGTTGTGGTCCCTAGCGGTCCGTCGTGGTTGCTCGCGGTCCGTGTTGCCCACGTATGACCCGTGGCCTCAGGCCGATCCTGCCCCCTGCGGTGGGGTCGGGAACGGCACGAGGGCCACTGTTACGTTGTCGTGGCCCCCGCCGTCCAGGGCGTGGCCGACGAGGACCCGGGCGGCGTGCAGCGGCCGGGCGGCGGCGTCGGCGGGCAACACGCCCGCCATCTCCTCGGCCGCCTCGGCGTAGTTCCACAGCCCGTCCGTGCACACCACCACGACACCCGGCCGGTCCGGTTTGAAGGAAGCGGTGTGCGGTTCCAGTTCGTAGGCGTCGGCGCCGAGCCAGCCGGTGATCGCGTGGGCGCGCTCGTCGGCGTACGCCTCCGCCTCGTTCATCAGGCCCGCGGCGACCATCTGCGCGGCCCACGAGTCGTCCTCGGTGAGCCGGGCGGGCGGCGCGGCGCGGTCCACCGGCACCCAGTAGGCGCGGCTGTCACCGACCCAGCCGACCACCAGCAGCCCGGACGTCACCACCGCGCCGACCAGCGTGCAGGCCGGGGCGTTCTGGTGCGGGGCGTGCTCGCGGGCCGTCTGGGGCTCCTGTGCCAGCGAGTTGACCGCGCGGGACGCCGCGACGATCGCCTCGTGCATCGCCTGCTGGGGATGCGTGCCTAGCGGCAGCGCGGCGAGCAGCGACTCGCTCGCCGCCTTCGACGCGGCCAGCGAGGCGTCGTCCGGGCGGGTCGCCGAGGAGACGCCGTCGCAGACGATGGCCAGCGTCGCCGGTGAGCCGTCGGGCAGCGCGGTGCGGCCGATCGCGAACGCGTCCTCGTTGCGGTGGTGCCGCAGGCCGCGGTCGCTCACCGCGGCGACCGGGCCCGACTCCTGCTCCATGTGGTCGCGTTCGCGTGGCTGGGCGTGCCCGCAGGTCTCGCAGTAGCCGTCGTCGTCGACCCGGCCCGCGCGGCAGGCGACGCACACCTTGGCGGCGTCGGCCGCCAGGGGCGGGGCGCCGGGGTCCGCCTGTGCGGCCAGGTCCGCGGCGATCCGGGGGTCCGGGGCCTGGAGGGGGTAGTCCTCCGGCACCGGCTCCGGTGCGGGCTGAGGCGTGGGCTGGGGGTGCGGCTGGTGGCGGTGGTCGAAGCGGACCTCGGTGCCCGCCACCGGCGGGGGTACGGCGGTGACCGCGGCCGTGGGCAGTTGCCCGGGGGGCGGTGGCGCCGAGCCGTTGGTCATGGTGAGCGTCGGGTTGTCGTCCGGCGGCGGCGGTACGGCGGACAGGTCGTACCCGCACGCACCGCAGAAACGGTCACCCGACTCAAGCGGCTCGGCGCAGCTCGGACACCTCGACAGGGCGGCCTGCTGGGGCAACTGCGACATCAACTACACCCATGTCCGGGGGCGGTAACGATTGGCACGTTCCACCAGGTCGATCCTCTCCTCGCCGCCCCGGGCCAGCCGGGCCAGTGTGCGGTACGAACGCTCCAGGCCGAACCTGAGGCCCCGTTCGTCCAGGCCGCTGCCGAGCAGCGTCCGTCCCCCGGCGGCCTGGGGCGGGACGGAACCCTGGCTACCGGAGAGTATCCAGTCCAGCGCGCAACCGAGCACCTCCGTCGCCAACTGCTCGCGCCGCGTCGGGTCCAGACCGTACCCCTCCAGCGCCTCGACCTGCCGCGCGGCCGCGGTCAGATCGTCCAGGAAAGGTACGGCACTGGTGACTTCCGTGCGCTGCCGCAGTCGCGCCCGCACTGCCGCGACTCTAGCCGGGATGTAGTGGATGGAGCTCTCCGGCACCGACTCCAGCGTGGTGACGGCACCGCGCCGGTCACCGCTCGCCAACTGCACCCGCGCCAGCCCGAACGCGGCGCTCACCTGGCTCGGGTCCGTCGTCCACACCAGGCGGTAGTACTCGGCGGCGTTGTCCAACTGGCCCAGCACCTCCGCGCACACGCCGAGCGCCAGCTTGGGCGCGATCTCGCCGGGGAAGGCGTCGTAGATCGCGTCGAAGGCGAGCGCGGCGCTCTCCCGGTCGCCGGTCACCAGCGCGGTCACGCCCCGGTACCAGACCACCCGCCAGTCGTCCGGGCGTTCCGCCTCCAATTGGCCCAGGGCGGACAGCGCGGGGGCCGGGTCGCCGTTCTCCAGCCAGGCGCGGATCTGCCTGAGCCGGGTCTCCACCGACGCCGCCGGGGCCGCGGCGAGCGCGCTCAGCAGCTCCGCTGGTGCCGTCGCCAGCAGGCCCGCGAGGAAGCCCGCGTTGGGGTCGGCGGGGTCGACCCGGGGGACGGGGAGGGCCAGGGCGGCGGTGGGGGTGTGGATGGGCTTGACCAGGGGGGTGGGGGTGGCGGTGGGTGGGGGCGGGGGTGCTGCGATGGGTGATGGGGTGGGTGGTGTGGTGGGTGGTGTGGTCGGGTCCGTGCCCTGGGGGAGGGCTGCCCGGCGGGTGCGGGGGGCGCGGGCGCCCAGGCGGGAGACCTCGCCCTCCAGGCGCGGGAACAACTCCGTGTCCGGCACCTTCAGTTCCGGGCCGAACAGCGTCGACAGCGCCGGGCGCGCCCGGCCCGTCTGGAGGGACACCACCTCGCGCAGTACGCCGGTGAGCTGCTCGGCCATCTCCTGCGCCGAGGCGAACCTGCGCGCCGGGTCCGGGTCGGTCGCGCGGACCAGGAGGCGGTAGAACGACTCGTACCGGCGGAAGACCTCGATGCTGTCCGGGTCCGGGAGGGAGTCCGCGAAGACCGTGGTGTAGCCCTGGAAGTCGAAGGTGAGGACCGCCAGCGTGCGCGCCACCGTGTACAGGTCCGACGCCACCGACGGGCCGACCTCGGCGACCTCCGGCGCCTGGTAGCCGACCGTGCCGTAGATCGCCGACTCGTCGTCGTCCATGCGGCGCACCGCGCCCATGTCGATCAGCTTGAGCTGGTCCTCCGTCTGGATGGCGTTGTCGACCTTGAAGTCGCAGTACAGCAGGTTACGGCTGTGCAGGTGGTCCAGCGCCTCCAGCGCCTCGATGCCGTACGCGCACGCCTGTTCCACCGGCAGCGGGTCGCGGCGGCCCTGGGGACCGCGGCGGGCGTTGGCGATCTCCTTGAGCGACTTGCCGCCCACGTACTCCATGACGATGTAGCCGTCCAGGGAGCCGGTGCGCTGGTCGAGGTGCTCGACGAAGTTGTAGATCCGTACGATGTTCGCGTGCTCGATCTCCGCGAGGAACCGCCGCTCGGAGATCGCCGCGGCCATCGCGTCCTGGTCGCCGGTGTCCAGCAGGCCCTTGAGCACCACCCAGCGGTCGGACACCGCGCGGTCCACCGCGAGGTAGATCCAGCCGAGGCCGCCGTGCGCCAGACAGCCCGCGACCTCGTACTGGCCGCGGACGATGTCGCCCGCCTTCAGCTTCGGGATGAACGAGTACGGGTGGCCGCACTTCGTGCAGAAGCCCTCCGTACGGCCCGGCCGGTCACCCCGCGCGCGGCCCACCGGCGCCCCGCAGTCCGAGCGCGAGCAGAACCGCTTGCGCTCCGGGACCTCCGGGTTCTCCAGCACCATCGCCCTGGGGTCCGGCCGCGGCACCTGCGGGACCTGCACCAGGCCCGCGCCCAGGCGGCCCCGCGAGGACGAGGCCGCCGTCGAGCCCGAGCTGCGGACCGACACCGAGCGGCCCGTCGACCTGCCCGACAGGGAGCGGGAGAGCCTGCCCGACACCGAGCGGCGTGACTTCGACGACTGCGACGACGTACGCGAAGAGGTGCGGGAACTCGTGGAGCCCCGCGCGCTGGAGCTTCCGCTGCCCGACGAACCGCGCGAGCCCTTGCCGCCCGCCGTGATGCCCGTGGGCGGGGAGCCGACCTCGCCCGTCGGTGAGACCACCGGGGCCAGGCCGCAGGTGTCGCAGTACAGCTCGCCGCCGCCCATGTCCTCGTACGCGCCGTCGCAGCCGGGGCGCTGGCAGGGCTGCCGGGACTGGTCCGGGTGGGGCTGGCCCGTGTGGGGGCCGCCCGTGGGTGCCTGACTCATGACGCTGTGTCCCCCTTCTCGCTCATGCGCCCGGTCCCTGGCGGTCCTGCGGGCCGCTCAGGAGGTCCGCCGCCGCCTGTTGGAAGCGCAGCACCGCCTGCTCGGCCACCCGCAGGTCGCAGGGCGCGCTCCACAACATGCGGCGCGCCTTCTCGTACCGCTCCATCAGCAGCGGGTCCTCCGCCAGGCCGTGCCGGGCCACCTTCGCCTTGTACGCGTCCAGCCGCCCGCGCAGCTCGGCGCGGACCGCCAGCGGGGCGGTGACCGCGGTCAACGACTCCCGCGCGCGCAGCAGTTCGTCCTCCGCCTTCTGCTCCAGCGACTCCAGGAGCGGCGACAGGCGGTGCCACTGGCCCTGGCGGCGGTACTCCGCCGCCGTCGCCAACTGCTCCTGGAGCGCCGTGGGCGGGCCGCTGACCGGCGGGACCTCCGTCGCCGCGATCTTCGCCAGCACCTCGCCGCGCGCGGTACGGGCCTCCGCGAGCGTGCGGTCCGCCCGGGAGAGGATGTCCCGCAGTTTGATCAGCCGCTGTTCCGCGTCCTTGCGGACCTCCAGTACGGCGTCGATCTCCCGGCGGACCTCCTCCAGCGCCCGCGCCTCCCTGTCGTACACCGTCGTGTCCGGTCGGCCGCCGCCCGGCGCCGAACTGCCCTGCGCGGGCACCCAGTACGCCAGCGGGTCCGACACGACCTGCTCGCGCAGCGTCGTCAGCGTGCGCGTGATGCGCTCCAGGTCGTCGCCCGCCGGGTGCTCGCCCGGGCGGACGCCCACCGAGTGCGCCAGTTGCCGGGTGCGCTGGAGTTCCGCGGCGAGTAAATCGATCCTGGCGGGCAGGGCCGACCAGACCGCGTCGGCCGCGACGACCATGTCCAGCGACGTCGCGTACAGCTCGTTCATGCGGTCGACGAGGGTGGTGAGGGAGTAGCTGTGGCTGAGCTTGCCCGTGCCGTGCAGGGTGGGCGCGTTCGCCGTCGCCGCCGCCGTGGCGCTGCCCGCCACCGTGACCGACTCGCCGCGCAGCAGCTCCGTCAGCTCCGACAGGTCCTCGCGGCTCGACCAGCGGCGGCGGGAGCGGATGTCCCGGGCCGTGCGCAGGGCGTCCGTGTACGCGTCGAAGTACGTCCACAGCAGCGTGATCGCCGCCTCCGTGGCGGCCCAGCGCTCCTTGGTGATGCCGGTCAGGTCGGCGCCCTCCAGGAGTCTGCGGCCCGCGTGGTCCTGGAGGGCGAGGAGCGAGGTCTCGATCGCCTCGTGCTCCGCGCCGAGCCGCGCCAGCGCACGGTCCACCTCGTCCCGGTCCAGTACCGGCCCGGTGGGTCCCGCGCCCATCGATCACCTCTCGTTGCTGTTGTGGTGGCGGTGTGTGCCGGTTGGGGGTTGGGCTGGTCAGGTGTACTTCGGTATCGGTGGTGTTGCCGAGTCCGAGTTCGAACCCAGCGTCGCCGAGAGCCAGTTGTCGTACGACCTCTTCCAGCCGCCGTCCTTGCGGTAGTCCTCCAGTATTCGGTTGACCCGGCGTACCAGATCATCCGCGCCCTTCTTCATCGCCACGCCGTAGTACTCCGTGGTGAACGTGTCCCCCTTCAGCGTCACCGTCGGGTCCTGCGCCGCCTGGCTCGCAGCCAGCGCGCCGTCCGTCACCACCGCGTCCACCTCGCCCAGTTGGAGCCGGACCAGGCAGTCGAGCTGGTTCGGGACGGTCAGGGAGATGTCCGCGGAGGCGGGCAGCTCACCGGACTTCTTGTCCGCGTCCAGCTTCTCGTACGCCGTCGAACCGTCCGCCGAGCAGATCCGCTGGTCGGCGAGCGACTCGTCGTAGCCCTTGATCGGGGAGGACTTGGGGGCGAGGACCTGTTGGCCCGTCACGAAGTACGGGGCGGAGAAGTCCACCTGCTCCAGGCGGGAGCAGGTGATCGTCATCGTGCGGACCACCATGTCGACCTGGCCGCTCTGGATCGCCGGGACGCGCTGGTTGGTCGGGATCGCCTTGAACCTGATCTTGTCCGGGTCGCCCAGCAGCTCCTGCGCGATACGGCGGGCCAGGTCGATGTCGAAGCCCTCCAACTGGACGTCCGTGTCCGTGTTGTTCGGGTCGCGGTAGCCCCAGCGGTAGCTGTTCTGGTCCACGCCGACCGAGAGGTGGCCGCGCTTCTTGATGGCCTCGATCGCCGGGCCCTCGGCCAGCGAGGGGGAGAGGCTGAGGTCCTGCGGGTTGTCCTCGCACGCCTCGGCCCTGGCCTGGGTGCCCTCGGCCACGCCCTGGCCGCCGATGCCCGTGCTGCCGTCCCGCTGTGCGGGGGTCTGGGTGAGTGGCAGCAGCAGGACCAGGAGGGTCGCCAGGGCGCAGACGACCGCCATCGCGCCCACTCCGCCCCAGCCCCGGAGGCTGGTCCGCCAGCGTTGTGCGTGCATCCTCACGCCCCCTTTCACCGGTACTCCGAAAGCCTGCGGCCGATGCCGAGCACCGCGCCCGCCGCGCCCAGCACCGCGAGGACGGCCGCGCCGACGGACAGGCCCGTCATCGCGTCCAGGCCGTCGCCCGCGGACTCCTTGAACTCGTTCTCCTCGTGGGCGAGGGCCGTGCGCAGGTTGCTGTCGATGTTGTCGAAGCACTCGCGCGTGGGCTTGTCGTCCTTCGAGCCGATGATCTTGTCCAGGGCGGCCTGGTAGTCGCCCGCGTCGTCGGCGCCGCGGGCCTCCGCGTGGCGGGACCGCCACTCCTTCATGTTGCCCGTGGCCGCCTGGACCGGCTCCGCGCCGGTGGCGTCGTCCGCGAGGTCGCGCGCGTCGTCGAGGCGGTCCGCGAGGTCGTCCATCGAGGCTCTGAAGGCGACGTCGAACTTGTCCTCGAACTCGCCCGTCTTGACCTCGACCGTCTCCGCGCCTCGGCTGACCAGGGTCAGGTTCTCGTTGCCGCGGGCCTTCAGGGAGGCGATGCGGGCGTCGTGCAGGACGTTGAGGGAGCGGACGCCGTGGTCGTAGGAGTCGTTCAGGGCCTGGCGGGCGACCGTGTGGCCGATCACCAGCCAGAGCAGGACGACCGTGGTGGTGGCCGTCGCGGCGACCAGGCCGTGGTTCAGGACGCGGTTCGTGCGCTGGTAGTTGCGGTGCTGGGCCCAGGCGAGGGCGGCGAGGGCGAGGACGCCGAGGGCGATCGCGGCCCAGGGGTAGGGGGTGGCGTCGTCGTAGTCCCCGCGCAGGCGGTCGTTCTCGGAGGTGTAGAGGTCCTCCGCGGCCGGGAGCATGTCGTTCTGCATCTTGTCGTTCGCGTAGCGCAGGTAGGCGCCGCCGAGGGGGTAGCCCTGGCGGTTGTTGGCGCGGGCGCGCTCGATGAGACCCTTGTACTCCGGGAGGAGGCGGTTGAGCTTCGCGATCGTCCTGGCGGCGGGGGAGGCGGGGTCGCTGTTGTTGGCGGCCGTGATGAGTTTGGCGGCGGCCGTGCGGATGTCTTCCTCGTAGCGGTCCCTGGACGCCTTGGTCTCCTGGCCGCCCGCCAGGAAGCCGCTGGAGGCGGCGGTGTTGGCGTCGGCGAGGGAGCGGTAGATGTCGGCGGCGGCGGAGCTGAGGGGCTGGCTCTTGTGCAGGACGTCGTCGGCGGCGGCGCTGCGTTCGGTGGTCTGCCAGGCGGTGACGGTGCCGAAGGCGACGACGAGGAAGGCGAGGACGGCGCCGATGATGCGGAGGCGGCCGGGTTCGGTGGTGGCGGCTGCGCGGAGGCGGTCGGCGCCCTCGGCGAAGGCGGTGCGGCGGGTGGGGGCGGGGGTGGGTGTTGGCTGGGTCTGGCTTGGTGGTGCCGCGCTGCCTGTTGGCGTGTGTGTCACTGCTGACCTCCCCCGTGGTCATCCCCGTTGCCGCAAGTATCTCTGCCGGTACTGACAATCGCACCGGGCTTGACTGGATCTTGATCGGATCGCAGCGGAGTGCTTGCGTCGCACCACCCCTGCCCATGAATACGCCGGTGGAATCGGTTCGGTTCCCGGGGGGTGGGGGGATGCCTGCGGCGGCCCGTTGCGGTGGTTGCGTGGCGGGCGTAGCGCTGTCTGCCGGGGGGTGGGTCGGGGCCGCGCCGGGGGGTGTCCGTCCTCGGAACCGCGCGGGCTGTGGGTCGTGGGGTGGACGGGGTCTTGCGCGCGAACCACTGCGGGCGGACACCCCCCGACACGGCCCCTTCCGTCGTACGGCGACCATCCCTAGTCGCGGGCAGTCGTGCCGCTGTAGCCGCCGTCGTAGCTGCGGGCAGTCGTGCCGCTGGGGCGGCACGGGTGGGCGCAGCGGCACCCCGTTAGCGCCGGGCCGCGCGACCCACGCAGCGGTACGGGCATCCGCGGCACTCCGTTAACGCCGGGCCGCGCACACCCGCCCCCGCACCCGCGCTGGCTGCCGTGGGCGGTTACTTCGTTGTTGGTGGGGTCAAGGGGGACGCCGCGAGGGACTGGGGGGACGACGTGCTCGCGTAGGCGGAGGGGGCGGCCATGGTTGTCGTGGGGTCGGTGGGGGGCTCTTCCGTGGGCTGGGCGGGGAGGCCGCCCACGATGCGGATGCCCTCCGCGTCCAGGGACCGCTTGATGCGCCAGCGGAGTTCGCGTTCGACGGTGAGGGACTTGCCCGGCATCGTCTTGGCCGAGACGCGGACGACCATCGAGTCGAGCAGCACGCTGTCCAGGCCCAGGATCTCCACTGGGCCCCACAGCATCTCGTTCCAGGGCTCTTCCTTGCTGAACGTGGCGCCGACCTCGGCGAGGACGTCCTTCACCCGGTCGAGGTCCTCCGAGGGGCGGACGGTCACGTCGACGCCCGCCGTGGCCCAGCCCTGGGAGAGGTTGCCGACCCGCTTGACCTCGCCGTTGCGGACGTACCAGATGGCGCCGTTGTCGCCGCGCAGCTTGGTCACGCGCAGGCCGACCTCGATGACCTCGCCGGAGGCCACGCCCACGTCGATGGAGTCCCCGACGCCGTACTGGTCCTCAAGGATCATGAACACGCCGGACAGGAAGTCGGTGACGAGGTTGCGCGCGCCGAAGCCGATGGCGACGCCCGCGACACCGGCCGACGCGAGCAACGGGGCCAGGTTGATCTGGAAGGTGCCGAGGATCATCAGGGCGGCGGTGCCCATGATCAGGAAGCTGGCCACCGAGCGGAGGACCGAGCCGATCGCCTGGGAGCGCTGGCGGCGGCGCTCCACGTTGACCAGCAGGCCGCCTATCGCCGTGCCGTCGACCGCGTCCGCCGTTCGGCTCATGCGGTCGATGAGCTTGGTGATCGCGCGCCGGACCACCACGCGCAGGACCGCGGCTATGACGAGGATCAGCAGCACCCGCAGGCCGATCGCCAGCCACGTCGACCAGTTCTCCTCGACCCAGCTCGCCGCCTGGGTGGCGTGCTCCTGGGCGTCCTGGATCGAGGGGACCGCCGGAGTCGTCGTCTGCGAGGGGGACGGCGACGGGGTGGCGTCGGCCGTTGGGCCGGACAGGGGCGACGACACGGGGGTACCTCCAGGTGCGGGTCCGCGCCACCGGTAGGGCGGTCAAGGTCACGAAAAGGTCACCGGAGGGCGGGTCCACCACATTAGCGGGGTGTCGTGTGTGGATCGGTTCAGTGTTCGAGGGAGAAGGCGTGCGGATCCGGGGATGTTCAGGGGGGATGAACCGTTGTCCGTCCTGGGGATGAATTCCGGTGTGGTCGAAAACACTCCCAGCCCGTTACCGGGACATGGTGGCGCTTCGACCAGGCATGAGGGGAGACTGACGTCAGATCGTCCCGGCGCGAGCCACGCGCCGCCGGCGTACAAGGAGGCATCCGTGCCGCATGTCCTGGTCCTCAACGCGTCGTACGAGCCACTCGGCGTCGTACCGCTCCGCCGCGCGCTCGTCCTCGTCCTTGAGAACAAGGCCGTGTGCCTTGAGGAGTCCGGCGCCTTTCTGCACAGCGCGACCGTCACAGTCCCCGCACCCAGCGTGGTCCGGCTCAAGCGATTCGTCCGGGTTCCCTACCGGGGGCCCGTTCCCCTCACCCGCCGGGCGCTGTTCGCCCGCGACGGGGGCCGGTGCATGTACTGCGGTGGCGTCGCAACCAGCGTCGACCACGTCATCCCGCGCTCGCGCGGGGGCAAGCACGTCTGGGACAACGTGGTGGCGTCCTGCCGCCGCTGCAACCACGTCAAGGCCGACCGGCATCTCGGTGAGATCGGCTGGCGGCTCCGTCACAAACCCGCTCCGCCCACCGGCCTGGCCTGGCGCATCATCGGCACCGGGCACCGGGACCCGCGCTGGCTGCCCTACCTCCAGCCGTACGGCGCGGACGACGCCTTGGCCCGGATCGACGGCATCTCCGCCTGAGGGTCCGGGCCTTCGCACGCCCCGCCCGGGGCCGGGACGGCCCGGCTCCGCGGTGGGGGGCGCGGGCCGGAATGTGACGAGAAGTGCGTTCTCCGGTGTCAGGGCGTCTGGGGACGCGTCCGCTGGGTAGGGCTGCGAATACCCCATTCGCTCAACGAGGAGAACCCGTGGCCGCATCCGCACACCTGCTCCTGGACGCCCTCTCCAAACGCCCGGCGGATCCGTCCGCCGCGCTGCCCGCCCTGCCCAGCCAGCCCGAAGCACCCCACGTGTGCGTCTTCAGCGCCGAGGGCCCCTGTTCCCAGGCCCCGCTGACCAGCGAGCCCCCGCTGCCCGACGCCGAGCCCCTCACCAGCGAGCCGCCGCTCGCCGCCCCGGACGCCGACTCCACGAGGCCGTAGATGACTGCGCCCCGCTCGGTCGAACCCCTCGACGAGGCCCTCGACGGCGACCTGGTCCGGCTCGCCGAGTCGTACGGCGTGGCCACCTCCTACCGGCCCGCCCCCGACCGCACCGTCGCCGCCTCCGTCACCGCCGTCACCCGCGCCCTGCGCGCCCTCGGCGTCGACGCGAGCACCCCCGACGCCGTGCGCGCCGCCCTCGCCGCCCGGCACCGGGAGGACGCGGCGCGGCTGCTGCCGCCGACGGTCGTGTGCTGGGAGGGCGAGGACGAGTGCGCCGCCCTCGCCGGGCTGCCGGACGGGACCCGGCTGCTGATCGAGACCGAGCAGGGCGAGACCCGCGCCGACGCCGGGCACCTGCCGCCCGGCGTCCACCGGCTGACCGCCCAGGCGCCCGACGGACGCACCGCCCACGCCCACCTCATCGCCGCCCCGGCCCGGCTGCCCACGCCGACGGGACGCGCGTACGGACTGCTCGTCCAGGTGTACTCCCTGCTCTCCCAGCGCTCCTGGGGCATGGGCGACCTCGGCGACCTCGGGGAGCTGACCGGCTGGGCCGGGCGGGCGCTCGGCGCCGGGTTCGTGCAGGTCAACCCCCTGCACGCGGCGGTTCCCGGACCGCCCACCGACCCCTCGCCCTACCGGCCCTCCTCCCGCCGCTTCCCCGACCCGGTGCACCTGCGGATCGAGGACGTGCCCGAGTTCGCCTACCTGGCCGATGCCGAGCGGGAACAGGTGCGGGGACTTGTCGAGCGGGCCGGGCGACTGCGGGCCGCCGTGCTGGACAAGGGCGCGCTGATCGACCGGGACGCCGTGTGGGAGCTGAAGCGGGAGGCGCTGGAGCTGCTGCGCGCCGTCCCCCTCGGGCCCGGCCGCCGCGCCGCCTACTGCGACTTCCTCGCCCGCGAGGGCCAGGCCCTGGAGGACCACGCCACCTGGTACGCCCTCGCGGAGGTGTACGGCCCCCGGTGGCGGACCTGGCCGGTCGGGCTGCGCGACCCGCGCTCACCGGAGACGGCACGCGCGCGTGCCGACCTGATGGACCGCGTCGACTTCCACTGCCGACTCGCCTGGCTCACCGACAGCCAACTCGGCGCGGTCCAGCGCACCGCCCGTGAGGCGGACATGCCGGTCGGGATCGTGCACGACCTCGCCGTGGGCGTCCACCCCGAGGGCGCCGACGCGTGGGCGCAGCAGGACCACTTCGCCGCCGGGATGTCCGTGGGCGCCCCGCCGGACGCCTTCAACGCCCACGGCCAGGACTGGGGCCTGCCGCCCTGGCGCCCCGACCGGCTCGCCGCCAGCGGATACGCCCCCTTCCGCGCCCTGCTGCGCGCCCTCTTCCGGTACGCGGGCGCCCTGCGCATCGACCACGTCATGGGCCTGTTCCGGCTCTGGTGGGTCCCCGAGGGGCTGCCGCCCACCGAGGGCACCTACGTCCGTTACGACGCCGAGGCCATGCTCGCCGTACTCGTGCTGGAAGCCTCCCGCGCGGGCGCCATGGTCATCGGCGAGGACCTCGGCACCGTGGAGTCCGGTGTGCGGGAGGCGCTGCGGGAGCGCGGGGTGTTCGGCACGTCGGTGCTGTGGTTCGAGCGGGACTGGGAGGGGGACGGCCGACCCCTGGCCCCTGAGCGGTGGCGTGCCGACTGCCTGGCCACCGCGACCACCCATGACCTGCCGCCCACCGCCGCCCGCCTCACCGGCGAGCACGTCGAACTCCGGGACCGGCTCGGGCTCCTCGGCCGTCCGGTGGACGTCGAGCGTGCCGAGGCCGCCGCCGACACGGGGGAGTGGCTGGGCCTCCTCGCCCGGCTCGGGCTGCTGCGGGGCACCGGCGGGGGCACGGACGCCTCGTCGGAGGAGGCCGAGGTGCGCGCCGTCCACCGGTATCTGCTGCGCACCCCCGCCCGGCTCGTCGGCGTCTGGCTGCCCGACGGGGTGGGCGACCGGCGTCCGCAGAACCTGCCGGGGACCTGGGACGAGTACCCGAACTGGCGGCTGCCGATCGCCGACGCGGCGGGGCGGCCGGTGACGCTGGAGGAACTGGTGGGGTCGGCTCGGCTGCGGGGGCTGATGGAGGAGTTGCGGGGCGACGGGCGGGGGCGCTAGCGCTGCTGGGGCCGGGGCGGGGCCCCGTACGGCACCCCGGGCGCGCGGGCCGTTCCGGCGTTCGCTACTTTTGCACCGTGGACAAGAAGAACGCCCTGCGCGCCGGTGCCCTGGCTGCCGGTACGACGCTGATGATGCTGCTCATGTCGTCTCCCGCGCTCGCGCTCACCCGCGACGACGGTGACGACCCCGGCACGGGCCTGAGCGTCATCGAGACGCTGGGCCTCTACGTCGCCCTGCCGATCGCGATCTTCGCGGTCATCGCGGGTCTGGTGATGGTCCTGGACAAGTCCCAGGAGAAGCACCGGGTGACGTCCAAGAACATCAAGACGAAGAGCGCGGCCAAGGCCTGATCCACGGTCTGACCCGGTCGGATCTGGGCTGATCCGGGCTGATCCGGGCGCGCCGGGACTCGTTCTGCGCTGAGGGCGCCGTTTTCGCCGTCGTACGACGGTGAGGGCGGCGCCCTTGGTGTGTTTGGGGGTGGTGGTGGCGGGGCTGGTTTCGTCAGGGGTTCGGGGCCGTCAGGTAGCGCTGGATGGTGGGGGCCAGCCAGGCCACGATCTCCTCTCGGGTCAGTTGTTCGGCCGAGGGGATGCGCAGGACGTAGCGGGTGAGGGCCAGGCCCAGGAGTTGGGTCGAGACCAGTGCCGCCCGTGCGGGCACCTGCTCCGGGTCCGGGCACGTCACGCGCGCGACCGGCAGGACCTGCTCGCGGAAGATGGCCTGCATCCGCTCGGCCCCGGACGTGTTGGTGATGCCGACCCTGAGCAGGGCGGTGAGCACCTCGTTCTCCTCCCACTGGGTGAGGAAGTGGGTCACCAGGCCCCGTCCGGCCTCCTCGCGGGGGAGGGCGGAGAGGTCGGGCATGTGCAGGTCGACGGCGACGGCCGCCGCGAAGAGGCCCTCCTTGTTGCCGTAGTAGCGCATGACCATCGAGGGGTCGATCTTGGCGTCCTTGGCGATGGCGCGGATGGTGGCGCGCTCGTAGCCGTCGGCGGCGAAGCGTTCGCGGGCCGCGTCGAGGATCGCGGTGCGGGTGGCGTCCGAGCGGCGGGGGGCTGGGGGAGTCGTGCGGTTCGGTGTCATGTCAACGAGCGTAGGCCGACGAGTGTGGGCCTACAAGCGTGGGCCCACAAGTGTGGGCCTACAGATGTGGGCCGACAAGTGCTGGTCCGCGCTTCGGGCGGCTGCGGCGGAGTCGCTGCCAACGCTTGTTTGCCAACAGTTGTTGACGTACCCTCGCCCACCTCGCTACCTTCGTAGTCAACAGGCGTTGGCCAACAGGGGTTGACCAACGGTCGTTGTCCTCCAGGGAGGTCCTCATGAACGCCGTCATCGTCATCGGCTCCGGCCCCACCGGCCTCCTCCTCGCCGGAGACCTCGCCACCGCCGGAGTCCCCGTCACCCTCGTCGAGAAGCGGCCCCACAAGGCCAGCAACCTCTCCCGCGCCTTCGCCGTGCACGCCCGCACCCTGGAGCAGCTCGACGCCCGCGGACTCGCCGACGAGCTGGAGGGCACCGGGCAGGTCCTCCAGCGCCTGCGCCTGTTCGGCCGCCTCACCCTCGACCTCGACTCCCTCCCCTCCCGCTTCAACCACCTCCTCATCACCCCGCAGTACGAGGTGGAGGAGCTGCTGGAGCGGCGGGCCGTCGAGGCCGGGGTCGACTTCCGCTACGAGACGACGATGACCCGGCTCACCCAGGACGCCGACGGCGTCACCGTCGAGGTCCGCGGCCCCGGCGGCGCGGAGGAGACCCTGCGTGCCGCGTACGTCGTCGGCGCGGACGGGATGCGCAGTGCCGTGCGGGACGCGATCGGGCTGCCGTTCCCCGGGCAGTCGGTCATCCGGTCCGTCGTCCTCGCGGACGTGCGGCTCGCCGAGGAGCCGGAGACGCTGCTCACCGTCAACGCCGTGGGCGACGCCTTCGCGTTCCTCGCGCCCTTCGGGGACGGCTACTACCGCGTCGTCGGCTGGCACCGTGGCCGCAACGTCCCGGACAGCGAGCCCCTCGGCCTGGAGGAGGTCAAGGAGATCACCCGGCTCGCCCTCGGCACCGACTACGGGATGCACGACGCCCGCTGGCTGTCCCGCTTCCACAGCGACGAGCGGCAGGCGCCCGCCTACCGCGTCGGCCGGGTCTTCCTCGCCGGTGACGCCGCGCACGTGCACACCCCGGCCGGTGGGCAGGGCATGAACACCGGCCTCCAGGACGCCGCGAACCTCGGCTGGAAGCTCGCCCAGGTGGTCCACGGGCACGCCGCCCCCGGACTCCTCGACACCTACCAGTCGGAGCGCCACCCCGTCGGCAAGGCGGTGCTGCGCAGCAGTGGCGGCATCGTGCGGCTGGCCATGGCCAAGAGTCCGTGGACCCTCGCCCTGCGCGCCGCGGTCACCACGCTCCTCAACACCGTCGCCCCGGCCCGCCGCAGGATGCTCGGCCAGCTCACCGGCATCGGCTACCGCTACCCCGCCCCGCGCGGCTCCCACCGCCTGACCGGCGCCCGGGTCCCGGACGTCGCCCTCGCCGACGGCACCCGTCTCTACGAGGCGCTGCGCGGCGGCCGGTTCGTGCTGATCACGCCGGAGCCGTACGAGGACGGCGCCCCCACCGGCCGCGGGGACCGGCTCGCCGTGGCGCACTGGGCGAGCGACCGCCGTACGACCGTCCTGGTCCGCCCCGACGGGTACGCCGCCTGGGCCGCCGACTCCGCCGCCGCGACGGACATCGACACGGCGCTCGCGACCCACGTCGGCTGACCGCCGGGCCGAGGGGGGAGTCTCAGTCAGCGGCCGTGGAAGCCAGCAACTCCCGGAGCAGGTCGGCCAGTTGGTCGGCCTGCTCGGGTGTGAGGGCGGACAGTGCGGCCGTCTGGAGGGCGAGGCCCGCGCCCACTGCCTCGTCGACGACGGCGAGGCCCCGTTCGGTAAGCGTCACCTTCAGGCCGCGGCGGTCGTGCGGGTCGGGGGAGCGGCGCAGCAGGCCCGCGCGTTCGAGCTTGTCAAGGCGGCCGGTCATCCCGCCGGTGGTGAGCATCAGGGTGGCGGAGAGCTGGCGCGGGGAGAGGGCGTACGGCTCCCCGGAGCGGCGCAGGGTCGCCAGGACGTCGAACTCGCCGCGGGAGATCCCGAACCGGGCGTACGCCTTCTCCATCCGGTCGCCCATCGTGCGCGCCAGCCGGTAGACGCGGCCGAAGACCTCCATCGCGCGGGTGTCGAGGTCGGGGCGTACGACGGCCCACTGGTCGATGATCGCGTCGACGGGGTCCCGGTCCTGTTCGCTCATGGGCGGAGTATCCCGAGCGCGGGCGGTTCCTTGCAAGTAAGTAGCTTGGCGAGAAGTAGCTGTGTTGTAAGTGACTTGACTCTAATTAACTTAGAGCTAAGCTAATTACCGCTGACCTACCGCGAAGGGTGCCCGCCCATGACCGCCAACCGCCTCGCCACCACCCTCCTCACCGCCCTCGCCCCCATCTCCTGGGGCACCACCTACGCCGTGACCACCGAGTTCCTCCCGCCCGACCGGCCCCTGTTCACCGGGCTGCTGCGTGCCCTGCCCGCCGGGCTGCTGCTGCTCGCGCTCGCCCGGGTGCTGCCGCGCGGGGCGTGGTGGTGGCGGTCGGCGGTGCTCGGGGCGCTGAACATCGGCGCGTTCTTCCCGCTGCTGTTCCTGGCGGCGTACCGGCTGCCCGGCGGCATGGCGGCGGTCGTCGGCTCGGTCGGCCCGCTGCTGGTGGTCGGGCTGTCCGCCGTACTGCTCGGGCAACGGCCCACCGCCCGTGCCCTGCTCACCGGGGTCATCGCCGCGCTCGGCGTCAGTCTCGTCGTCCTGCGGGCGGCCGGGGCCCTGGACGCGCTCGGGGCGCTCGCGGCGCTGGCGTCCACCGCGTCGATGTCGGCCGGTACGGTCCTGACCAAGCGGTGGGGCCGCCCCGACGGCGTCGGCCCGCTCGCCCTCACCTCCTGGCAGCTCACGGCGGGCGGCCTGCTCATCGCGCCGGTCGCCTTCCTCGCCGAGGGCGCGCCGCCCGCGCTGGACGGGCGCGCGGTCGGCGGCTACCTCTACCTCGCGCTGGCCAACACCGCCGTCGCCTACTGGCTCTGGTTCCGCGGCATCGGCCGCCTCACCGCCACCCAGGTCACCTTCCTCGGCCCCCTCTCACCCCTGACCGCGACCGTCGTCGGCTGGGCGGCCCTCGGGCAGGCGCTCACGCCGGTGCAGGTGGCGGGGATGGTGGTGGCGTTCGGGGCCACGGTGGTGGGGCAGCTCCCGACGAGGGCGGCGACCACGGTGGCGACAGCGGCGGCGGCGACGACCGGACCCGCCGCCCCCCTCCCCGCCCCGCCCACCCACGTGCCCGCGGCGGCACAGGCACACGAAAGGCGCCCGGTGTCCCTCTGACGGGACACCGGGCGCCCGAAGGACAGCGGTCCGCGGACGCTACTCCGCGGTCTCCGGTGCCGCGTCCGCCGCCTGGGCCCGCAGCGCCCGCTCCACGCCCGCCCGGGACTCCGAGATCAGGCGGCGCAGGGCCGGGGTCGGCTCGGCGGAGGCCAGCCAGGCGTCCGTCTTCTCCAGGGTCTCCGGGGAGACCTGCACCGACGGGTACAGGCCCACGGCGATCTGCTGGGCCATCTCGTGGGAGCGCGAGTCCCAGACGTCCTTCACCACGTCGAAGAACTTCTCCGTGTACGGCGCCAGCAGCTCCCGCTGGTCGGTCTGCACGAAGCCGGAGATCACCGCCTCCTGCACGGCGTTCGGCAGCTTGTCGGACTCCACGACCGACGCCCACGCCTCCGCCTTCGCGCCCGGCGTCGGACGCGCGGCGCGGGCGGTGGCGGCGTGCCGCTCGCCCGCGGCGGTCTTGTCCCGCTCGTACTCGCCCGCGATCTCCGCCTCGTCGAACCGGCCGACCGCCGCGAGCCGCTGCACGAAGGCCCACCGCAGCTCGGTGTCGACCGCCAGGCCCTCCACCGTCTGGGAGCCGTCGAGCAGCGCCTCCAGGAGGTCGAGCTGTTCCGGCGTACGGGCCGTCGCCGCGAACGCGCGCGCCCACGCGAGCTGGTGGTCCCCGCCCGGCTCGGCCGCGCGCAGGTGGGCCAGCGTGGCGTCGGTCCAGCGGGTGAGGAGCGCCTCGCGGCCCACGGGGGCGGCGTACAGGTCGATCGCCAGCTTCACCTGCCGCTGGAGCGACTGCACGACACCGATGTCGGACTCCTTGCCGATGCCGGACAGCACCAGGGACAGGTAGTCGCGGGTGGGCAGTTCCGCGTCCCGCGTCATGTCCCACGCCGACGCCCAGCACAGGGCGCGGGGGAGCGAGGACTCGAAGTCGCCGAGGTGTTCCGTGACGTACGCCAGCGAGCCCTCGTCCAGGCGGACCTTCGCGTAGGACAGGTCGTCGTCGTTCAGCAGGACGACCGCGGGGCGGCGCTTGCCCGTCAGGGCCGGTACGGCGGTCAGCTCGCCGTCGACGTCCAGCTCGGCGCGCTCCACGCGGACCAGCTTGCCGGTCGCCTCGTCACGGTCGTAGAAGCCGACCGCGATGCGGTGCGGGCGCAGCGTCGGCTCGCCCTTGGCGCCGACCGGGAGCGCCGGGGCCTCCTGGCGGACGGCGAAGGAGGTGATGGTGCCCTCCGCGTCCGTCTCGATCTCGGGGCGCAGGACGTTGATCCCCGCCGTCTCCAGCCACTTCCGCGACCAGGTCTTCAGGTCGCGGCCCGAGGTCTCCTCCAGCGCCGAGAGCAGGTCGCTCAGGCGCGTGTTGGCGTACGCGTGGCGCTTGAAGTACGCCTGCACGCCCCGGAAGAACTCGTCCTCACCGACGTACGCCACGAGCTGCTTCAGGACGGAGGCGCCCTTGGCGTACGTGATGCCGTCGAAGTTGACGAGGACGTCGTCCAGGTCGCGGATCTCGGCCATGATCGGGTGCGTGGAGGGGAGCTGGTCCTGGCGGTAGGCCCAGGTCTTCATCGAGTTGGCGAACGTCGTCCACGCGTGCGGCCAGCGGGAGCCGGGTGCCGCGGCCTGGCAGGCGATGGAGGTGTACGTGGCGAACGACTCGTTCAGCCACAGGTCGTTCCACCACTCCATGGTGACCAGGTCGCCGAACCACATGTGGGCCAGCTCGTGCAGGATCGTCTCGGCGCGCATCTCGTACGCCGCGTCGGTCACCTTGGACCGGAAGACGTACTGGTCGCGGATGGTCACCGCGCCCGCGTTCTCCATCGCGCCCGCGTTGAACTCCGGCACGAAGAGCTGGTCGTACTTCTTGAACGGGTACGCGTAGTCGAACTTCGCCTCGAACCAGTCGAAGCCCTGCCGGGTGACCTCGAAGATGGCGTCCGAGTCGAGGTACTCCGCGAGGGAGGGGCGGCAGTAGATGCCCAGCGGGACCGTCCGGCCGTCCTTCTCGTAGACGCTGTGCACGCTGTGGTACGGGCCCACGATCAGCGCCGTGATGTACGACGAGATCCGCGGCGTCGGCTCGAACTCCCAGACGCTGTCCTGCGGCTCCGGAGTCGGCGAGTTGGAGATGACCGTCCAGCCCTCCGGCGCCCGCACGGTGAACTGGAACGTCGCCTTCAGGTCCGGCTGCTCGAAGGAGGCGAAGACCCGGCGCGCGTCCGGCACCTCGAACTGCGTGTAGAGGTACGCCTGCTGGTCGACCGGGTCGACGAACTTGTGCAGGCCCTCACCGGTGTTCGTGTACGCGCAGTCGGCCACCACGCGCAGGACGTTGCGGCCCTCCAGCAGACCCGGCAGCGCGATCCGCGAGTCCTGGAACAGCTCGGCGGGGTCGAGCGTGTCGCCGTTGAGGGTCACCTCGTGGACCGTCGGCGCCACCAGGTCGATGAAGGACTCCCCGCCGTTCTCGGCCACGTCGAAGCGGACCGTGGTCACGGAACGGAAGGTGTCGCCCTCCTGCGCGCCGGAGAGGTCGAGATCGATCTCGTACGAGTCAACGGTGAGCAGCTTCGCCCGCTGCTGCGCCTCTTCGCGAGTCAGGTTTGTGCCAGGCACGCGGTCATCTCCTCGTGATGTGTCGGTGGCGCCATCCTTCCACGGGACCCGGACCGAACGCGATGTCCTATTCCCGCCGGTGAACGCGGCGCTCGCGCGCCACGCTGGGCCCATGAGCACCCACACCGCACGACCCGTCGAGCCCACGGTCCTCAAGGAACTCCGCGTCACCGACGACGCCGGGCGGCGGACGGTCCCCGTCACCGACGACGAGGGCGGCGCCCCCCTGCGCTGCTGTCTGCGCCGGAGCGCGCCGGGGGAGCGGATCGCCCTCGTCTCCTACGCCCCGCTGCGCCGCTGGGCCGCCGCGACGGGCGCCACCCCCGGCGCCTACGACGAACAGGGCCCCGTCTTCATCCACGCCGACGACTGTCCCGGCCCGGACGGCGGCGCGCTGCCCTTCACCCACGCGCACCGCGTCCTGCGCCGCTACTCCGCCGACGGGCGCATCCTGGGCGGCACGCTCGTCGCGGACCGGTTCACCGACGCCCTCGACGAGGCGTTCACCGACCCGGAGGTGGCGCTGGTGCACGTCAGGGCCGTGGAGTACGGGTGCTTCCTGTACGAGGTGCGGCGGCCGTAGGGCCGTACCCGCGCAGGGCCATGGAGCGGGGGCGGCCACCGACCTCCGGTGACCGCCCCCAGTGACCGCTGGCCCGGACTACTCGGCGGCGGCGGTCGTCCCGGCCGCCTTCGTCGACAGCTCCGCCGCGACCAGCTCCGCGATCTGCACCGCGTTCAGGGCCGCGCCCTTGCGCAGGTTGTCGCTGGAGACGAACAGCGCGAGGCCGTTCTCCACCGTCTCGTCGACGCGGATGCGGCCCACGTAGGACGGGTCCTGACCGGCCGCCTGGAGCGGGGTCGGCACATCGGTCAGGGCCACACCGGGCGCACCGGCGAGCAGCTCCTTGGCCCGCTCCACGCTCAGCGGACGCGCGAAACGGGCGTTGACCTGGAGGGAGTGGCCGGTGAAGACCGGCACCCGGACGCAGGTGCCGGAGACCTTCAGACCGTCGATCTCCAGGATCTTGCGGGACTCGTGGCGGAGCTTCTGCTCCTCGTCGGTCTCGTGCAGCCCGTCGTCGACGATCGAGCCCGCCATCGGCAGCACGTTGTACGCGATCGGCGCGACGTACTTGTGCGGCTCGGGGAACTCCGCCGCCGAACCGTCGTGGGTCAGCTTCGGCGCGTCCTCACCGACCTTCCTGACCTGCTCGAACAGCTCGTCCACGCCCGCGAGACCCGACCCGGAGACCGCCTGGTAGGTGGCGACGACCAGCGCCTGGAGACCGGCCTCCGCGTGCAGCGGCTTCAGCACCGGCATCGCGGCCATCGTGGTGCAGTTCGGGTTGGCGATGATGCCCTTGGGGCGGCTCGCGATCGCGTGCGGGTTGACCTCGGCCACCACCAGCGGCACCTCGGGGTCCCGGCGCCACGCCGAGGAGTTGTCGATCACGACCGGGCCCTGCGCGGCGACCTTCTCGGCCAGCGCCCTGGAGGTGGCGCCGCCCGCCGAGAACAGCACGATGTCCAGGCCGGAGTAGTCGGCCGTCGACGCGTCCTCCACCGTCACGCCGTCCAGGACCGTGCCCGCCGAGCGGGCCGAGGCGAACAGCCGCAGCTCGTCGACCGGGAAGTCCCGCTCGGCCAGGATCCTGCGCATGACCGTGCCGACCTGCCCGGTGGCTCCGACGATTCCGACCCTCACGGCGACTCCTTCGACTTCTGTGCTTGACGTGCGTGTGCCCGTTCCATCATGCGGGGGACCCCGGCCGATGTGTCCAATCCTTAAGGCACCTCACAGCCGGACCTGCCCAGGATGCGAGACGCTACGCGCCTCACCCGCGCGGTGTGATCGACCACCGGCCCGCCGTCCTGATCTGGAGATATCCGCTCGGAACGCGCTGGAGACCGGAAGCCGTGCTGATCCGCCGTACCGGTTCCAGGCGTTCGTCCAGTTCCCAGAGCACCGGCAGGTCGATCGTGCCGCGCGGTTCGTGGGTGAGCATCACCTCGGTTTCGGGCCCGGTGTGACGTACGACTCCATAGCCCTGCCCCTCGGCCCGCGCCCCCAGCACCGGCACCCCGGACAGGTGCGCCGGTTCGATCCGCCAGCCCGTGTGGTCGGAGGTGGCGACCTGGACGTAGCAGTACCCGGCGTGCGACACCCACAGCGGGCCGGTCACCGGGCGCCGCCGTCCCGAGGTGTCGGCGGAGATCCGGCCCCGGCCGTCGGCCTGGACGGTGTGCGTGGTCAGCTCGTCGTCGTCGGTGCTGGTCCGGGCCAGTCCGAGCAGCGCGGGCGGGCCGTCGTAGCGGAACACCGCGCTGCCCCGGCCCTCCGCCGGGCCGGTGAGCGCGGGCGCCTGCTCGATGGGCAGCAGCCGCAGGCTCCAGTCGCCGACGTCCTCAAGGCGCAGCCTGACCTGCGCCTCGCCCTTGCGGAAGACGACGGTGCGGCCGTGGTCGCCGTGCCGGGTGCCCTTGAGGAACTCCTCCTCGTCGTCGTACTCGTCCAGCACGCTCACCCGGTGGCCGAAGAGCGCGCCGTCGTCCTGGATGGCGTACTCCAGGAGCGCGGGGCGGCCCGGCGCCGGGTTGACCAGGGTGACGGTCCTCGCGCCCCGGCCGGTGTACGCGCCGGACGCCTGCGCGGCGGCCTGGTCGAGGACCGGGAGCGGGCGGGCCACGAGCTGCCAGTGGCCGTCGGCCTCGATGTCGAGGAGCAGCGGGCCGTCCGGCAGCGGCACGGTCTGGCGGAACCGGTCGGTGTCGTTGACCAGCAGGTCGTACTCGTCCATGTCGCGCACGTGCGCCGCCTCCCGACAGCGGATGGCGAAGTAGCCGCCGCCGTCCTCGTCGCCCGCGACGTCCACGTCCAGGTCGGCGGCGGTGCCGTGGTAGGCGACGATCTCGGGGCCGTACCCCTGGAGCGGCGGTCCCGCCTCCAGCCCGCGCGCCACCGACAGCGGCTGCACCAGCACCGTCCAGTCGTTGTCGGCCTCGACGCGCAGCCGCAGCGGGCGGTCCGGCGCTGGCCAGGCGAGGGCCCGGCCGCGGAAGTCGCGCAGGGTGCTGTTGAAGAGCAGCTCGTCGTCCTTGTTGCGGCGGTTGAGGGTGTGCGCCGCGAAGTAGCCGGAGCCCTGGTGCCAGGCCTCCACGATCACCGGCCCGGGCGGCAGCGGTACGGCGACGGAGACCACGCCGTTGCCCCGGCCGCGCTGGGTGTAGGGCTGGAAGTCGGGGCCGAAGGGGGCGGTCACGGGGGCGGCCGGTGCCGGGGGCGGCGGCGGAGGCGCGGTGAACGCGGGGGCGGCGGGCGCGCCGGCGGGAGGGGCGGTGAACGCCGGTGCCGCGACGGGGGGCGGCGGCGCCGAGTCCACCTTCGCCACCCGCGGCAGGGGCGCGGGCACCGGGACCGGCGTGTCCACCGGCTCCTCCACCGCGATCCCGTAGTCCGTCGCCAGCCCCGCGAGCCCGGAGGCGTACCCCTGTCCCACCGCGCGGAACTTCCACAGCCCGTCGCGCCGGTAGAACTCCCCGAGCACGAACGCCGTCTCCGTCGTCGCGTCGGTCACGTCGTAGTGCGCCACCACCGCGCCGTCGGCGGCGCCCAGCGCCCGCACGTACAGCCCCGGCACCTGCCCGAACACGCCGCCGTCGCAGGAACCGGCGATCAGCACCCGCTGCACGGCCGGTTCGACGCCGGACAGGTCGACCTCCAGCCAGTCCAGGAGCTGACCGCCGTCCTCGCCGGTACCGGAGTGCCGTACGGCGCCGGACGGATGCGCGGGCTGGTTGTAGAAGACCAGGTCGGCGTCGCCGCGCACCTTGCCGGTGGCGTCGAGCAGCAGCGCCGAGGCATCCACGACCGGACCCCCCGGCACACTGCGCCGACCGACCACGACCCGCAGCTCAGCGGCGGGGACAGGGGTGTTGGCGCCTTTGGTGATGTGCGTCATGGGGCACATGGTGTCAGTGAAGCTGACGTGAAGTCGATGGTCGGAAAAAGTGGAGATCACCATTCAGCGGAGGTCACCCTTCGGCGCGGGCCCGGAAATTCCCCCCGCTCCGGCCGAACGTTCCCGGCCGCCCCGGCGTCATAGGGGAAACGCGGCGAGGAGAGGGGTGGCTGTGCTGCGCGGAAAGGCGCGACGCGGCCAGGGGGCGCAGCGCGGGCACGGGGCCGACCGTGCCGCGGACGACCCGCTGGACGCGGCTCAGGAGCGCCGGGTGCGGGCGGTGCTCGCACTGGGCGGGGTGCCGCAGGCGGACCTGCTGGACGGGGTACAGCAGGTCCGCCTACGGCTGCTGGAGCGGGCCGCGAGCGGCCGGGAGGCGCCGCGCGACGTCTCCGCGTGGGCGGCGGTGGTCGCCTCCAACCTCGCCGTCGACTGGCACCGCGCCAAGCGCCGCCAGGAACGGATCGGCGAACGCCTCGCCTCCCTGCGCCAACTCGCGCACCCCTCCGGCGAGGACACCAGCGTGCTCTCCGTCGCCGTGGCGCAGGGCCTGGACGAACTGCCCGACGCCCAGCGGCAGGTCGTCGTGCTGCGCTTCTACGCCGACCTGCCGGTGCGCTCCATCGCCGAGGAACTCGGCGTCCCGGAGGGCACGGTCAAGAGCAGGCTGCACACGGCGGTCCGGGCCCTGCGCGCCCGGCTGCACTAGGACGAGGTGGTGTGACGTGTCCGTCGAACACGACGGCTACGACGGCTACGACGGCGGCGACCGCGGTCAGGACGGCCGCGCGGACCACGCGGCCCCGGACCCCCTGCTCGCCGTCATCACCGACGAGCCCCTGCCCGCCGACGCCGACGCCACCGCACGCGCCGAGTACCGGGCGGCGACGGCCGACGTGACGGCGCTGCGGGAGCAACTGCGGCTCATCGGCACGGCGCTCAGCGAGCCGGAGCCGGAACCCGTGGCACCGCCGCGACCGGTGGTCGTACGCTCCCGTCCCCGCCGCCGCCCCCTCACCCTCGCCCTGCGCGCCGCCGCCGTCCTCTGCGCCGCTACCGCCGTGTCGGGCCTGGCGTGGCTGGTGACCCAGACGTCGCCGGGAGGCTCCGACGACAGCGAGGCCGGTGCCGCCGTCTCGGACTCGCGGTCCGGCGCGAAGTCCGGGGCCGGGGACGAGTCCCTGTCCGCCGCCGGTTACCTGGCCTGCGCCCGGCTGGTCGTCGAGGGCACGGTCACCGAGGTGGAACCGGTCCCCGGCACCGGCAAGGACCGCGTCACCCTGCGCGTGACCGACTACCTCAAACCGGACGACGGCCCCGCGGAGACCGTCTTCACCATGGACGAGGCCGTGGACCCCCGTCTCCGCGAGGGCCAGCACGCGCTCGTCGGCATCCCCAGGGACGCCGCCGAGCCCGACGTCTGGGCCGTGACGGAGGAGGACATCGCCCGCCACCGCGCCTGGATCGCGGACGCGCTCCCCGAGTCCCGCACGATCGAGTGCGGCTGAAGGACGCGCGGAAGAGCGGAAGAAGGGCGGGCGCCCGAACCGGACGCCCGCCCCTGGGCCGAAACCCGCACGCGTTACGGCGTGACCTTCTCGATCCTCACGTTGCCCACGCCCGCGACCGTGCCGCGCGCGGTGAGCAGCCGGACCTGCCCGAAGAACTCCCGCCCGGCGGGGGCCTCCGCGGCGGCCGTGACCGTGCCGGTGACCGTCGCCGTGGCGCCCGTGGCCAGCTTCACCGGCGTCGACTCGTCGACGGAGACGGTGCCGAGGGCGGCGGAGTAGAAGACGTCCCGGTAGTCGTAGGCGGTGGAGCCGGACGGTACGCCGTAGCCGTACACCTCGACGGTGTAGGTACCGGCGGCCGGGTTGGCGATGGACACCGACTCCTCGGAGTCACCGTCGGCGCTCTGGCCGACCTCGTCGCCGTTGCCGTCGTAGACCGTCAGGTCCAGGTCGGCGGCGGCGTCGGAGACGTTGCCGATGGCGACGTCCAGGGAGGTGGCGCCCTCGGGCACCTCGACCGTGGTGGTCACGGTCTCGCGCTGCCCGATGGTCGGGCGCTCGTTCTTCGCGGAGCCCAGCGGGCCGCCCGCCAGCTTGCCGTCGATCGGGGCGGCCTGGTTGGTCACCGTCCAGGAGGCGGTGGCCGGGGTGCCGACCTTGACCTCGGGCACCGTCACCGTCGCCGGGTCGAAGACCGCGCCGAGGATGGTGACGTCGAGGGTGTACGGGTTGTCGAGCAGCGGCGACGTACGGCGCGACTCGACCTCGATCTCCCAGACGCCGGGCTGCGGGTCGGCGTACGAACGCACGTCGGGCTTGCAGCCGTTGCCGTCGAGGTAGTTGTTGTAGCAGTACGGCGTGGACGTGGTGTCGGCCGGGACGCCGTACGGGTGGATGGCGATGAACCGGGTCTGGCTCTTGCCCTTCAGCCCGCCGATCGCGACCTCAAGGGTCTTGGCGCCCTCGGGGACGGTCACGAAGTACGACGTGGTGCTGTTGCGCTGCACCGAGCCGGACGTGGAGTAGCTGAAGTCCAGCGGCTTGGACACCACGACGGTGTTGAGCACCTGCTTGTCGACGCCCTCGGTGCGCGGGTCGTCGACCTCCAGGATCGCGCTCTTCAGCCCGGCCGACCTCGGCGCGGCCTGCACCTTCACGGTCACCGGCTTGTTCAGCGGCAGCGCGACCACGTCGGAGCCGACGATCCGGAACGTGCCGCCCGCGTTGTTCGCCAGGCTCAGCTCGTGCCAGACCGGGCGGTCGGCGCCGGAGGTGCGGGTGATCGTGACGTCGTACGTCTTCTTCTGCCCGGCCTTCAGGCCGCCCTCGCGGTCGTAGATCCCGGTGCCGTAGCCCGGGGTCTTCAGGAACCCGTCGATGGCGGTGTCCACCGGCGCCTTCACCGTGTAGGCGTGCGCGGTGGCGCCGTCGAGGATGGCGTCCCAGGCGTCCTCGATGTCGATGAGGCCCGCCCCCTCCTCGTACGCCTGCACACCGGGGATGTGGTCGGCGGTGGAGGTCAGCGCGGTGCGCAGGTCGGCCGGGGTCAGCTCGATGCCCTTGCGCTTGGCCGCGGACAGCAGCAGCGCGGAGGCGCCGGTGGCCTGCGGGGAGGCCATCGAGGTGCCCTGGAGCATGGAGTAGCCGGGCGGCAGGCTGTAGCCCGCCTCGGCGACCGGGCCGCCGGGCAGCCAGGTCTGGGTGGTGTTGATCGCGGCGCCGGGCGCGGAGAGCGTCGGCGTGAAGCCGCCGTCCTCACGCGGACCGCGCGAGGAGAACGGCATCATGGCGTACTTCTTCTCCACCGCGGAGCCGTAGTTGGCGGCCCAGGTCTCCTTGGAGACGGTCGCGCCGACGGAGATCACCTTGTCCGCGAGGCCGGGGTCACCGATGGTGTTGGCACCGGGCCCGGAGTTGCCCGCGGAGATGACGAGCTGGACGCCGTACTCGTCGATGAGCCGGGTGTACAGCTCGGCGCGCGCGTTGTTGCCGTCGTTCAGCGCGGGCAGGCCGCCGATCGACATGTTGACGATGTCGACGCCGCGGTTGACGACGAGGTCGATCATGCCCTCGGTGAGCGCGACGTTGGTGCAGCCGCCGCTCCAGGTGCAGGCGCGCGAGGAGACCAGCTTGGCGCCGGGCGCGGCACCGTTCATCTCGCCGCCGAACAGGCCGTTCGCGGCGGTGATACCGGCGACGTGGGTGCCGTGCTCGGACTCGATGACACCGATGCTGACGTAGTCGGCCTTGGCGCCCGCGGCGTTGTAGACGACGTCCTTGCGGATCTCGACGACGAACGGGATCCGCTCGGCGATCGCGGTCGAGGGGTCGTCGGTCCCGAAGTAGCCGACCTGGAAGCCGTCCTTGTACGGCTTCATCGCGTCCTCGTCCGTGAAGTCGAGGTCGTCGTCGAGGTCGACGCGGACGGTGCCCGCGGCGGCGTCGTAGAGCACGCCCCAGACGTCGCTGGTGTCCCCGTCGCGGTTGAGGTCGCCCGCCATGTCGCCGCCGGTGGTGGCGGACTCGGCGAAGTACTGGAACTTGTAGGCGCCCTCGGGCGCCTTGAAGGTCTCCGTGCCGAACGCGGTGGTGGTGATGGAGAACGTCGGCCCGGCGACCGAGGTGGTCATCCGGCGCCAGGTGCCGTCGCTGTCCGCGACCGGGTCGGTGGCGGTCACCCAGTCGACGATCTTCCGCTCACCGGTCGTCGTCTTCTGGAGCGCGGGGTGGCCCAGGTCGACGCCGGAGTCGAGGATGCCGATGGTGATGCCGCGGCCGTCCGCCTTCGGGTGGTCCTCGACGAAGTCGACGGCGCCGGTCTCGAAGGAGGGGTTGTACGGGTTCTTCGCCGGGGTCTTCGCGCCCGGCGCGGGGTAGCTGCCCGCGGTCGGCGCCTTGGGGGCGCCCTTGCCCCGGTCACCGGCCGGGGTCGGGTCGTCGAGCGGGATCTCCTGCCGCAGGTCGATGCCGTGCACCGAGCGCAGCTTGGCCGCCGCCGCGATGGCCGCGTTCGCCGCGCCGGTGGGGACGGTGGCCCGGACGTAGCCGAGCTTGTCGTAGGTGCGGCCCACGAGGCCGCCCTTGACCGCGTCGAGCTGCTCGGCGACCTGCTCGGTCTCGCCGGGCGCGGTCGCGATCATCATCGTGACCGTCTTGTCTCCGTCGGCCTTGGCCTCGGCGAGCAGGTCGGCGTCGTCGGAACCGAGCTTGACGTGGGCCGACTTGAGCGCCGGGTCGGCGGCGGCGGGCGGTGCGTCGTCGGCTCCGGCGGCCAGGGCCATCGGTATCGGACCGGCCGCGCTGAGCGCGGCGACCAGACCCGCGGCGACGGCGACGCGGGCCACGCGTCTGGCGCCCGGTATGGGTTCCCGCTGGGGGGTGAGGGTCATCGGCATCCCTTGGAGGTAAAGGAGCGAGCGTGGTCGTCCGGAATGCGACCCCGGACGACCGCTCACCCTTACGCAAGGGATCGGGTTATGGGAGGAGTTGACCGAACCGAAACAGATCTATGGGGAAAACCCCCGGTGCGCTTTGGGCGGAGAGACGGTGAATAGCGGGAATCGCCCGCTTGCCTCGCGGTCACCGCCCACCCGGCGCGGTGCCGGGCCGCCGGCCAGACGCTAACGTCCGGGGCGTGCGCAAGACGTTGCGGGTGGCGGCCTACGCCATATGCGTCCGCCAGGGCCACCTTCTCCTCGCCCGC
Source organism: Streptomyces flavalbus (assembly GCF_042674625.1). Lineage (NCBI taxonomy): Bacteria > Bacillati > Actinomycetota > Actinomycetes > Kitasatosporales > Streptomycetaceae > Streptomyces > Streptomyces flavalbus. The sequence continues at coordinate 2,792,282 of NZ_JBHTEB010000001.1, read as the reverse complement.
TCCCCGGCCGACGGCGGCGGCCACGAGTGGGTCCTGCCGGGCGGCGGCATGGAACACGGCGAGGACCCCTACGACACCGTCCGCCGCGAGGTCGCCGAGGAGACCGGCTACGACATCGAGGTCACCGGCATCCTCGGCGTGCACTCCCTGCGCCGCACCCTCCCCCGCCGCCGCCTCCGGTCCCCTCGGGACCACCACGGCGTCCGCCTCCTCTACGAGGCCCACGTCACCGGCGGCGAACTCCGCCCGGAGGTCGGCGGCTCCACGGACCTGGCGGCCTGGCACGACCTGGCCGACGTCCCCTCGCTGCGGCGGGTGGGGCTGGTCGACGTAGGGCTCGGGCTGTGGCGGGGAAGAGGGGGTTCCTACCCCCGTACATGAACCCTGAGTGACCGTCTCCCGACCCGTACGGGAGCACCCGCGAACGCGCGGACCCCGCCGAGATCCACGTCCGGCGATCGGCGTCGCGCGTTGCCGCCCCGTTCACGCGCGGGTCACCGCTGGTGCGAAGCATCCCGTACGAGCGGTCGGTGCGCGCGAGCGAGCCGCCGTGACCACTGCCGACGCGTTCGCACTCGGGGAGACCGCGCATGTCGCGCCTACGCTCTGTCGCCAACGGACCTGCCGTCAACGGACCCGCGGTCAACCGCCGTACCGTCCTCGCCGTCGCCGGAGCCATGTCCGTGTCCGCCGGGGCCGGATACGCCCTGCGGCCCACCGAGAGCGAGGCCGCGCCCGTCCAGGAGGCGCCCGTCGCCAGCTCCCGCCGGGCACCCGGCGCGCCCCTCGCCCCCTACACCCGCGGCACCACCCTCGCCACCGTCGCCACCCCGCGCGGCGGCCCCGGCTACCGGCGCCTCGGGGACGGCCCCGGCTGGGCACGCGTCGTCCGCCGCGACCTCGCCACGCCACGGAACGGCCGCGAGGACCGCCGTACCGCCCTCGCCGCCTTCGTCCAGCTCACCGACCTGCACCTGACGGACGTCCAGCACCCGATGCGCCTGGAGTACCTGCGCTCCCACGACCCGAGGGCGTGGCGGCCCCAGGAGGCGCTCACCGTGCAGGGCGCCGTCGCCCTCGTCGAACGGGTCAACGCCCTGCGCGGCGCCCCCGCCACCGGCGCGCCCCTGCACTTCGCCATCACCACCGGCGACAACACCGACAACAACGCCAAAACCGAGCTGGAGTGGTACCTCACCGTCATGAGCGGCGGACGCGTCACCCCCAGCTCGGGCGACGTACGCCACTACGAAGGCGTCCAGGACAGCGGCGTCGCGCAGTACTGGCAGCCCGACTCGCCCGTCCGCGACGCCGACAAGCGGCGCGGCTTCCCGCACCTCGACGGCTACCTCGCCGCCGCCACCCGCGAGGTGCTCAGCCCCGGCCTCAACCTCCCCTGGTACTCCACCGTCGGCAACCACGACGCCATGCCCCTGGGCTGCTTCGGCCACGGCGACCCCTACCTCGCCGAGTTCGCCGTGGGTGGCCGCAAGCTGATGAGCCTGCCCGCCGCCGAGGCGAAGAGGCTCCAGGACGCCCTCAAGGCCGCCGCGGACCCCCTGGGCCACGCCTTCCGCGACCTCTTGAAGACCCACGCCCGCGCCATGCGCGCGATCACCCCGGACGACCGCCGCGCCCCCTTCACGCCGGCCGAGTACGTACGCGCCCACCTCGACCCGGCCCACACCGGCATGGGCCCCGTCGGCCACGGCTACTCCACCGCCAACGCCGAGGCGGGCACCCAGTACTACAGCTTCCGCGTCGCGGACGACGTCATCGGCGTCAGCCTCGACACCACCGACCCCGGCGGCCACTACCAGGGCTCGATCGGCACCGCCCAGCTCCGCTGGCTGGAGCGCACCCTGCGGGAGAACGCCGACTCCCACGCCGTCGTCTTCAGCCACCACACCAGCACGACCATGGACAACACCCGCCCCGACCCGGCCCGTCCCACCGAGCACCGCCACGACGGCGCCGCCGTCCTCGCCGCCCTCGGCCGCCACCGCAACGTCCTGGCCTGGGTCAACGGCCACGTCCACCGCAACGCCATCACCCCGCACACGACGCCGGACGGCAACGCCTTCTGGGAGATCTCCACCGCCTCCCACGTCGACTTCCCCCAACTGGCCCGCGTGATCGAGATAGCCGACAACCGCGACGGCACCCTCTCCCTCTTCACCACCCTCATCGAGTCCGCGGCCCCCCACCGCACCGACTTCACCGACCTCTCCCAGACCGGTCTGGCCGCCCTCTATCGTGAGCTGTCCCTCAACCGCGCGGGCGACCGGACCGGCCTGGCGGGCGACCGGACCGACCGCAACACCGAACTGCTCCTCAAAAGGGGCTAATACTCACCCAACTGGCGTACACCGTGGCAACCCTCACCATCCCCGCCGGGTCTGGCAGCACATGACACCACCCACCTCACCCCGGACACACCGCGGCGCTTCCCGGCGTACGACCGTGACGGTGGCGACGACGGTCACCGCCCTGGCCGTCGCCCTCACCGGTACGGCCCTCGCCGGTCACGACAGCCACCACGCCACCCGGGAGGCGGTCGAGGCGGCCGTCAAGGACGGCGTCCCCGGCATCACCCTCACCGCCCGGGACACCCACGGCCGCTGGTCCACCACCGCCGGGGTCGGCGACCTGCGCACCGGCCAGCCCCGCACCCCCGCCGACCGCTACCGCGTCGGCAGCGTCACCAAGACCTTCGTCGCGACGGTGCTGCTCCAACTGGAGTCGGAGGGTCGCCTCTCCCTCGACGACACGGTGGACCGCTGGCTACCGGGCGCGGTCCGGGGCAACGGCAACGACGGCGGCGCCATCACCGTCCGCCACCTCCTCAACCACACCAGCGGCCTCTACGACTACACCAGCGATCCCGGCTTCGCCCGCGCCCACTTCACCGCCGACGGCTTCCTGGCCCACCGCCACGACACCCACACCCCGGCCGACCTCCTCGCGGTCGCCCTCCGCCACAGGCCGCTGTTCACGCCGGGCGACGGCTGGAGCTACAGCAACACGAACTACGTCGTCGCCGGGTCGGTCATCGAGGCGGTGACGGGCCGCCCGTACGGCGACGAGATCCGCGCGCGCATCATCCGCCCCCTCCACCTCACCTCGACATCGGTGCCGGGCACGCGCCCGGACGTCCCGGCGCCGAGCAGCCGCGCGTACAGCAAACTGTCGCCCACGTCGACGACGGGCCCGACCTACGACGTCACCCGCTTCAACCCCTCCATCGCGGGGGCGGCGGGCGAGATGATCTCCAACTCGACCGACCTGAACCGCTTCTACTCGGCCCTCCTGCGCGGCGCCCTGCTCCCCCCTGAGCAACTCAAGGAAATGAAGACCACGGTCCCGGCCCCCGACGCCGCCCCACCCACCAAGGAGCGCTACGGCCTCGGCCTCGCGTCCCGCCAACTGACCTGCGGCACCGTCGTCTGGGGCCACGGCGGCGGCATCTACGGCTCCCTGTCAGAGGCGGTCACGACAGCGGACGGCGGCCACACGCTCGCCTTCAACCTCAACGGCGACTGGACGGGCGCCACCGACGCGATCCTGGAGGCGGAGTTCTGCCCGGAGGGGCGTTAGCCGTTCCCTTGCCAGGCCGGTGCGAAGAGGGGCCGCCGTCAGAGAGCGGGCGGCCCCTCCTCTCCCCTCCTTGTGGTGGTGGTCGGGGGGTGTGGTTACCGGGGGAGTACCACCACGTACGCCGCCGGGTCGCGGTCCGCCGCGGCCATCAGGGCGGTGCGGACGATCGCCGCCTGTTGTTCCATCGCGTCGCGCAGCTTGCGGGGGGTGATGTGGACGACCGTGATGCCGAGCCGTTCCAGGTGCTCGCGCTTGCGGGCGTACTCCGTCCACTGGGCGTCCTCGTCCTGGCGCGGGGCGCGGGTGTCCAGCTCGATCGCGATGGCCTGGTCGGGCCAGTAGGCGTCGAGGCCGCCGAGGTGGGGGCCGCCGGGGAGGCGGAGGTCGACGTTCCAGACGGGGTCGGGAAGGCCGTACGCGCCGACCATGGCGTAGAGGCGGTCCTCGGCGATGGAGCGGCCCTCGGCGATGAGGATGTCCACGGCGTCCACGATGTGCGGTCGGTTCAGCAGTTTCGCCTGGGTCAGTTCGCGGACCACCGACGCCGGGTCGCAGTGGCCCGCCCGTACGGCCTCCGTCAGCAGGCGGCGCACGGCGTTGGCGTCCGTGAGGTCGGCCACCGCGTCCGCGAGGGCGCGGGGGACCGGGGCGACGGGGAGGCCGGTGACCGTCTCCGGCGCGGGCAGGGTCGCCGCGCGGATGACGCGGGCGCAGCCGGTCGTGCGCAGTCGGCGCAGGCGGGGGACGAGGACGTCGATGTGGTCGAGGGAGGACAGCGGGGGCGTGGCGGCGAAGCCGTGCAGGGTGAGGGCCGCCAGGCCCGTGATCATGGCGTCGGTGTACACGTGCCGGGGGGCAGTGGGCGCACCCGGTTGGGCGGGACCCGGCTGGGACGGGACGACCCCCGGCGTCGTCTCGCGGGTCGCGTACAGCAGGACCGCGTGCAGGCGCTCCTCGCTGGTCGGCGGGCCGGGGTGGAGGAGGTGGACGCCGGGGAGGAGTTGCTGCCAGGGGCCGCCGGGGCGGCAGCGCGCGGTGATGTCGGCGGGGGACAGGCCCTGGGCGCGCAGTTGTGCCGTGCGCACCACGCGGCGGCGGACGTCGGCGAGGTCGTGCAGGGGGCGGGGCGAGAGCGGGGTGTTGTGGGTCATGGTCCGGGGGTTTCCGCGTCTGGTCCCACCCTTAACCGCTGTTACACGCCTGTCGGAGAACCCGGACAACCCCGTACTAAAGGACGGGTGTTCGGATGCCGAAAACCCCTGGTCCGTTCGGGAGTGGACCAGGGGTTACGGCTCTTACTGCCTGAATTTCGTAACGGTCACCGGGGGCCGAAGCTCAGGCCAACGGTCAATCTCCGTCCGGCCGTTCACCCCGCCGCCGTCGCCTTCACGACGCCGTCACCGCGCCGTCGCGTCGCACTCCTGGCCCCGCAGACCGCGCGCCAGGTCGTCCCGCGCCTCAAGGACCAGTCGGCGCAGCGCCGGTGCCGCGTTCTCGTGGGCCGTCAGCCAGGCGTCCGTCGCGGCCAGGATCGCCTGACCGTCCTGCGGGTACGCCGGGAACAGGCCGCTGACGATGTGCATCGCGATCTGGATCGAGCGGTCCTCCCACACACGCTCCAGGATCTCGAAGTACCGGTCCGCGTAAGGCGCCAGCAGTTCCCGCTGCGTCGGCTGGGCGAAGCCCGCGATCGTCGCCTCCACCAGGGCGTTGGACAGCGCGTCGGACTCCACCACCTGCGCCCACGCCTGCGCCTTCACCGCGGCCGAGGGGCGCGCGGCCAGGCAGCGGACCTGGTGGCGCTTGCCGGAGGCGGTGTCGTCGCGGGCCAGTTCGGCGGCCAGCGTCGACTCGTCGGCGGCGCCGTGCGCGGTCAGGGGTTCCAGGAACGACCAGCGCAGCTCCTGGTCCACCTCCAGGCCGTCGATCTTCTCCGTGCCGTCCAGCAGCGCCCCCAGGAGCCGGAGGTCCGCCTCCGTCGACGCCGTCGTGGCGAAGAAGCGGGCCCACGCCAGTTGGTGCTCGCTGCCCGGCTCGGCCGCCCGCAGCTCGCGCAGGGCGCCCTCGGCGAGCAGCGGGGCGCCGACCGGACGCCACTCGGGGGCCGCGTAGTGCGTCAGCGCCGAGCTGGCCCAGGCGTGCAGCATCTGCAGGACGCCGATGTCGGACTCGCGGCCCGCGTAGCGCAGCACCAGGTCGATGAAGTCACGGGCCGGGAGCAGCGCGTCCCGCGTCATGTTCCACAGCGCCGACCAGCACAGCGCGCGGGCGAGCGGGTCGGTCACCGAGCCGAGGTGGCCCCGCAGCGTGGCGAGGGAGGTCTCGTCGAAGCGGATCTTGCAGTAGGTGAGGTCGTCGTCGTTGACCAGCACCAGGTCGGGGGCGTCGGCGCCCGTCAGTGCCGGTACGAGGGTGCGCGGGCCGTCGACGTCCACCTCCGTGCGCGCGTACCGCTGAAGCGTCCCGTCCTCCGACGCCCGGTACAGGCCCACCGCCACCCGGTGCGGGCGCAGCTCCGGATGGGACTCGGCCGCCTCCTGGATGACGGCGAGTTCGTCGACGCGGCCGTCCGCGGCCAGCAGGACCTGCGGGGTGAGGGAGTTGACGCCCGCCGTCTGGAGCCAGGAGCGGGCCCAGGCCGACATGTCCCGCCCACTGGTCTCCTCCAGCACCGACAGCAGGTCACCGAGGCGCGTGTTGCCGTACGCGTGCCGCTTGAAGTAGCGGCGGGCGCCCTCCAGGAACGCGTCCTGACCGACGTACGCCACGAGCTGCTTGAGCACGGAGGCGCCCTTGGCGTACGTGATGCCGTCGAAGTTGAGCTTGGCGTCCTGGAGGTCGCGGATGTCGGCGGTGATGGGGTGGGTGGAGGGGAGCTGGTCGGCGCGGTACGCCCAGGCCTTGCGGCGGTTGGCGAAGGTGATCCAGGCGTCCTTGAAGCGGGTGGCGCCGACGTTGGCGAAGGCGCCCATGAAGTCGGCGAAGGACTCCTTGAGCCACAGGTCGTCCCACCACTCCATGGTGACGAGGTCGCCGAACCACATGTGCGCCATCTCGTGGAGGAGGGTGTTGGCGCGGCCCTGGTAGGAGGCCTGGGTCACCTTGCCGCGGAAGATGTACTCCTCGCGGAAGGTGACCATGCCCGGGTTCTCCATCGCGCCGAGGTTGTACTCGGGCACGAACGCCTGGTCGTACTTCCCGAAGGGGTACGGGTAGTCGAAGTGGTCGTGGAAGAAGTCCAGGCCCTGCTTGGTGACGAGGAACACGTCGTCGGCGTCGAAGTGGGGGGCCAGGCCCTTGCGGCACATCGCGCCGAGCGGGATGTCGAGGCGGGTGCCGTCCTCGAACTCGCGCGTGTAGGTGTCCGTGACGTAGTGGTACGGGCCCGCGACCACGCAGGTGATGTACGTCGAGATCGGCTTCGTCTCCGCGAAGCGCCAGACGCCGTCCGCGCGCTGGCCCGCGCCGTTGCTCCACACCGTCCACTCCTGGGGCGCCCGCACCTCGAAGCGGAACGGCGCCTTCAGGTCGGGCTGCTCGAAGTTGGCGAAGACGCGGCGGGAGTCGGCCGGTTCGTACTGGGTGTAGAGGTAGACCTCGCCGTCCTCGGGGTCGACGAAGCGGTGCAGGCCCTCACCGGTGCGGGAGTAGGCGCACTGGGCGTTGACGGTGAGTTCGTTGTCGGCGGCCAGGTCCTCCAGGAGCACGCGGGAGCCGTCGAAGACCTCGGCGGGGTCCAGGTCACGGCCGTTGAGGGAGACGGCGGTGACGCTCGGCGCGATCAGGTCCGCGAAGCTGGACGCGCCCGGTTCGGCGCAGCGGAAGCGGATCGTCGTGACGGAGCGGAAGGTGCGCGGACCGTCGCCGTCGTGGTCACCGACCGCCGAGCGCACGTCGAGGGACACCTCGTACCCGTCGACGGACAGCAGTGCGGCCCGCTCCCGGGCCTCGTCGCGGGACAGATTCTCACCGGGCACGGACGGTACTCCCTCAGGTGGTGTTCAACATGCGGACAGCGTTGATCCTGCCATGCGCCACGGACACCGGTCAGTCGGGAATGGCGACGGCGACGTGCGGCGTTCCCCGCAAGGACCTTTCCGTACCCAGTCAGTACTGCTTCCCCTCCGAGGAGAGACATGTCGGACAAGACCCCCGTCGACTTCTGGTTTGACCCGTCGTGCCCGTGGGCGTGGATGACGTCCCGCTGGGTGCTGGAGGTGGAGAAGGTCCGTGACATCGAGGTGCGCTGGCACCTGATGAGCCTCGGCGTCCTCAACGAGGACAAGCTCGACGAACTGCCCGAGGACTACCGCGAGTGGCTCGTCAACAAGGCGTGGGGGCCCGTACGGGTCGTCATCGCGGCCCAGCAGGAGCACGGCGACGAGGTCCTCGGTGACCTCTACACCGCCCTCGGCACCCGCATCCACAACCAGGGCGAGGGCCCGGAGAAGGAGACGGTCGCCGCCGCCCTCAAGGACGTCGGCCTGCCGGACTCCCTGATGGACCACTGGGACGCCACCCCCTACGAGGCCGAACTGCGCGCCTCCCACAAGGAGGGCATCGAGAAGGTCGGCCAGGACGTCGGCACTCCCGTCATCGCCGTCCCCGGCGCCGACGGCCAGCAGATCGCCTTCTTCGGGCCCGTCGTCACCCCCGCCCCGAAGGGCGAGGAGGCGGCCAAGCTGTGGGACGGCACCCTGATGGTCGCCTCGATCCCCGGCTTCTACGAGATCAAGCGGACGCGGACCAAGGGGCCGGACTTCAGCAACCTCTGAGACACGGCCGCCGTCGTGTCGCCGCCCGTGCCGTCGTAGCCGCGATACTGCGGAGCCATGAGTACGACCCTCCTGCTGGCCCGGCACGGGCAGTCCGTCTGGCACGCCGAGAACCGCTACGCCGGGGTCAGCGACATCCCGCTCACCGACACCGGGCGCGCCCAGGCGGAGGCGCTCGGGCGGTGGGCGGCGGCGCACGCGGTGGACGCCGTGTGGACGTCGCCGCTGTCCCGGGCGGTGGCGACGGCCGAGCCCGCCTGCCGGGCGCTCGGTGTCGCCGCGCACCGGGACGCCGGGCTGCGGGAGTGCGACTTCGGGGTGGCGGAGGGCCGTACGCTCGCGGAGTTCGCGGCGGAGGAGCCGGAGCGGGCGGCGGCCTACCGGGTCGATCCGGTGGCGCACCCCTTCCCCGCCGCCGAGGACCCGCGGGCCGCCGCCAACCGGGGCGTGGAGGCGTTGCAGCGCATCACCGGCGCGCACCCCGGGGCGCGCGTCCTGGTCGTCGCGCACAACAGCCTGCTGCGGCTGGCGCTCTGCTCACTGCTCTCCGTCCCGCTGCGCGAGTACCGCCGGGTCTTCCCGGCGTTGCGGGGCGGGGCGGTGAGCGAGCTGGCCATGGACGGCGGCACGGCCGGGCTGCTCAGCCTGAACGTGCCGTGCGGCTGAGCGGCCCGGGGCGTCAGCCCTCCGTGGCCGTCCGGCTCCGCTGCCAGGCGTAGCCGACCGCCGCCAGCACCAGCGTCATCGCGCCCGTCGAGTAGAGCTGCACGCGGGTGTCGGGCTCGCGGGCCATCAGGACGAAGATGGCGGCCATCCCCGCCAGCGACACCCACGTCAGCGCCGGGAACGCCCACATCCGCACCGTCAGCCGCTCGGGCGTCTCGCGCTCCAGGCGGCGGCGGAGCCGCAGTTGGGAGACGGCGATGAAGATCCAGACGACCAGGATCACCGCGCCGATCATGTTCAGCAGCCAGGCGAAGACGTCGTCCGGCCGCCAGTAGCTGAGGACGACGCAGAGGAAGCCGAAGACGCAGGAGGCGAGGACGGCGATCCTCGGGACGCCGCCGGAGACCCGGCCCAGCGCCTTCGGGCCCTGCTCGCGCCGCACCAGCGAGTAGGCGATGCGGGAGGCGCCGTAGATGTTGGCGTTCATCGCGCTCAGCAGGGCGACCAGCACGACCACGTTCATGAGCTGACCGGCGCCGGGGATGCCGATGTGGTCGAGGGCGGCCACGTACGGGCCCTTCTCCGCGACGTCCGGGGAGTCCCAGGGGACGAGGGTGACGACGACCGCCATCGAGCCGATGTAGAACAGCGCGATGCGCCACATCGCCGTGCGGACGGCGCTGGCGACGCCCTTGACCGGGTCCTCCGACTCGGCCGCCGCGATGGTGACCGTCTCCAGGCCGCCGTAGGCGAAGACGGAGGCGAGCAGGCCGATGACGAGGCCCTCGCTGCCGTGGGGCAGGAAGTCGGTGAGGTTGCTCGCGCCGGGGGAGTCGGTGCCGGGCAGGACGCCCGCGATGGCGAGGCCGCCGAGGACCAGGAAGAGGCTGATCGCGCCGACCTTCAGCGCCGCGAACCAGAACTCGAACTCGCCGAAGTTCTTCACGGCGGCGAGGTTCGTGCCGCAGAACACCAGCATGAACAGCGCCACCCACGCCCACTCGGGCGTGCCCGGCAGCCAGCCGCTGACGATCTTCGCGGCGCCGATGCCCTCCAGGCCGACCGCCGTGCACAGCAGCACCCAGAACGACCAGCCCGCGGTGAAGCCCGCCCAGGGCCCGATCGCCCGCTCGGCGTGCGCGGAGAACGAACCCGACGACGGATACGCCGCCGACATCTCGCCCAGCATCCGCATCACCAGCATCACCAGCAGGCCGGAGACGGCGTAGGCGACGACGATCGACGGACCGGCGGCGGCGATACCGGCGCCGGAGCCGACGAACAGACCGGCGCCGATGACACCGCCGAGGGCGATCATCGACAGGTGGCGCTGCTTCAGGCCGTGGGAGAGGGAGGGTTCCGCGAGGGGAGGAGACTCGTCGTGAGCCTCGGTGGGGGTGGTGCGGGACATGCGCGGCTCGTCCAGTACGTGAGTCGGTGCGATAGCAAAAACGTCCACAGTGTCAGCGGATAAAGGCCACGTAGACAGTTGGCGACCACCATACGGACGTTTGCACGACGGAGGGTAGGACGCCCGTCACGTCGGTCACGCCGGGGCCCTGTCACCGGCGTTCTTTGTGTGAAGCGCACCAAGCCGCCGTTCCAGCCTTTGTCGAGCGGTGATGGTGATCGCCGCGAGGGCGCCGTTATAGCGTCACGGTGTCCCGAGTGTCCCTCACCTCCGCGGAGTCCCCATGAGCACCGCCGCCGTCCCCGTCCGCGCTGGACAGGTCCTCGCCGACCTGATCCCCGCCTCCCGCGTCCGTGACGTCGCGCTCGTCGTCGGCGGCGCCGCGCTCACCGGCGTCGCCGCGCAGCTCGCCGTCCCGGTGCCCGGCTCCCCGGTGCCGGTGACCGGCCAGACCTTCGCCGCGCTGCTCGTCGGCACCGCCCTCGGCGCCGGGCGCGGCTTCCTCTCCCTCGCGCTGTACGCGCTGGTGGGCATGGCGGGCGTGCCGTGGTTCGCGGAGGGCGGCTCCGGTGCCGCCGCGCCGTCCTTCGGCTACGTCCTCGGCATGGTCCTGGCGTCCACCGTCGTCGGCGCCCTCGCCCGGCGCGGCGCCGACCGCTCCATGCCGCGGATGGCCGGGGCGATGCTCCTCGGCGAGGCGATCATCTACGCCGTCGGCGTGCCCTACCTCGCCCTCGCCACCGGCATGAGCGCCTCCGCCGCCATCGCCGCGGGCCTCACGCCCTTCCTGCTCGGGGACGCCCTGAAGGCGGCCCTGGCGATGGGCGCCCTGCCGACGGCCTGGAAGCTCGCCGACAAGCGCTGACGCGGGCGGCCGGGGTGCGTGCGAGCGCCCCGGCCCCTCCCCGCCGTCCCGGCCCCTCCCCGCCGTCCCGGCCCCACCGTGCCGTGGCCCCGCGAGCCCCGGCGCTGCCGACCGGAAACCCGCGTGTCACACTCGTTGCCATGCGCGTGTATCTCGGCTCCGACCATGCGGGCTACGAACTCAAGAACCACCTCGTCGACTGGCTGAAGGCGGCGGGGCACGAGCCCGTCGACTGCGGGCCGCACATCTACGACGCCCAGGACGACTACCCGCCGTTCTGCCTGCGGGCCGCCGAGCGCACCGCGGCCGACGGCGACGCCCTCGGCATCGTCATCGGCGGCTCCGGCAACGGCGAGCAGATCGCCGCCAACAAGGTCAAGGGCGTCCGCGCGGCCCTGGCCTGGAGCGAGGAGACGGCGGCGCTGGGCCGCCAGCACAACAACGCCAACGTCGTCGCGGTCGGCGCCCGGATGCACACCCAGGACGAGGCGACGAAGTTCGTCGAGACGTTCCTGAACACCCCGTTCTCCGGCGACGAGCGGCACCAGCGCCGCATCGACATGCTCGCCGCCTACGAGACCACCGGCGACCTCCCGCCGATCCCGCCCCACCACCCCCAGCAGTAAGCGGGGGAGGCAAGGGCGGGACGGACGAGGGAGGGAACGACCCGTGCCAGAGGGGCACACGATCCACCGGCTGGCCCAGGACTACGCCGCCCGCTTCGCCACGGGCGGCCCGGTCCGGGTCAGCAGCCCCCAGGGCAAGTTCTCCGACGCCGCCGCCCTGCTCGACGGCGCGCCGCTGACCGGCACCGAAGCCCACGGCAAGCACCTCTTCCTGGGCTTCGCCGGGTCCCCGGGCTCCGCGGAGTCCTGGGTCCACATCCACCTCGGCCTGTTCGGCAAGGTCACCTTCGGCCCCGCCCCGGCGCCGCCGCCCACGGACACCGTCCGGCTGCGGCTCGCCGACACCGCCTCGTACGTCGACCTGCGCGGGCCGACGACGTGCGCCCTGATCACCGACGCCGAGAAGGACGCGATCCACGCCCGCCTCGGCCCCGACCCGCTGCGCCCGGACGCCGACCCGGCGCTCGCATACGCCCGGGTCCGCCGCAGCCGTACGACGATCGCCGCGCTGCTGATGGACCAGAAGGTCATCGCGGGCGTCGGGAACGTCTACCGCGCCGAGGTCCTCTTCCGGCACGGCATCGACCCGTACCGCGCGGGGCGGGACATCACGCCCGGCCAGTGGGACGCGATCTGGGCGGACCTGGTCGCGCTGATGCGGGAGGGCGTGCGCGACAACCGCATCGACACCGTCCGCCCGGAGCACACCCCGGAGGCGATGGGCCGACCGCCGCGCGTCGACGACCACGGCGGCGAGGTCTACGTCTACCGCCGGGCCACCCAGCCCTGCCACGTCTGCGGCGCCGAGATCCGCACCGCCGACCTCGCCGCCCGCAACCTCTTCTGGTGCCCGGGGTGCCAGGGCGGCTGACGGCCGGTCAGAAGCCGTGCGGCAGCCACGGCGCCACCGCCGACCCGAACGCCACCGCCGCCTCCGCCAGCGCCCCCTGCCGCAGCTCCCGCACCCGCCCGGCCGCCGCCAGCGAGGCCAGGCCCACCCCGCCGAGGTAGGCCGCGCCCAGCTCCCGCTCCGTCAGCGCGAGGTCGGCGGGGTCGGTGGTGCGGGCGCAGGTCGCGCCCTTGGCGTCGCCGGACAGCCGCCAACGGCCCGTGTTCCACGGGCAGAAGGCGTCCTCCACGTCGAACACCACGTCCACCGGCGCCTGGTACGTCCGCGCCTCCAGCGCCGCGCCGACGTCCACCACCCGCACGTACAGGGAGTCCCTCAGCCGCGGCTGGCACCGCCGGATGTCGGTCACCTGGTGCTGCCAGGCGTCGTCCACCGGACGGGACCGCACCACCACCGTCGCCGTCAGGTCCAGGCCGAACAGGAACCGCCACAGCGCCGCCTCCGTCGCCTGGTCGGCACCGGCCAGCTCGGACAGCAGCACCGTGCCGTTGTGCCCGGACGGCTCCCAGCCCGGCCGCACCCGGTAGCGCGCGTACCCGGTGACCTCACCGCCGCGCTCCGCCACCACGCACTGCAACGGCGACGCCCCGCCGCGCTCGCTCTCCGGGTCCAGCACCCCGAGCCGCTCCCAGTGCGGCTCCCTGGCCAGCATCCCCGGACGCTCCGGCACCAGCCGCGCGTACACCGCCTCACACGCGTCGAGTACGTCGGCGTGGTCGGCGTACCGCAGACTCACGTCATCCGTGCCGGGCGGCACGGACAGCCCCACCCGGGCGGTGTCGATCTCGGCGCCGAGGGAGAACGTGCCCGCGGCGTAGCCGAACCGGCCGTAGATGGCGGGCTCGGAGGCGGTGAGCACCGCCAGCGGCTCGCCCCAGGCGCGCACGTCGTCCAACTGCCGCCGCATCATCGACGTCAGCAGGCCGCGGCGCCGGTGCGTCCCGGCGACGCTCACCATCGTCACGCCCGCCACCGGCACCGACGCGCCGCCCGGCACCGTCAGCCGGAACCGGAAGGCGCTCGTCGTACCGACGCACGAGGCCCCGTCCCAGACGCCGATCGACCGGTCGAACTGGGTGATGTCCCGCCACAGCGCCCGCTCCTCCGGCGCCTCCGGGACCCCGCCGAAGGCCCGGATCAGGTTGTCGTACCAGTTGTCCCATTCGTCCTGTTCAAGGGTGCGCAGGACCGTCCGTCCGGTCCGATCGGGGCCGGAGGGCGTCGCGAAGTTGGCTGCCATGCACCCATGCCTACCAGCGTGTTGCGGACCGGGCGAGGGGATTTCTGCCGGGTGGCGGCGCGATGGCTTTCCGTGAAGTTCACTGTGAAGTCGAGCCCCGGACGGGGGACAAGTGGGGCCTCCCGTGCCAACGGGCTGGTCGGATGGATAGGGTCCCGAACTAATGGCAGCAGGACGAGAGCGGCGCGCGGCGGCCGAGACGTTCCCGGCCCGGTTGAGGATGAGGTGGCACCGGGCCCGCGTCGGCGTGCGCAGAAGCGCCGTCGACTACTTCCGCGGCGACGGCTCCGACTGGATCGCGTTGGCCGGACTGCTGATCACCATCCCGCTCATCGCCGTCGGCACGATGGCCAACCCGGTGTGGTGCTCACCGGCCGCGCTGGTCCTGCCGATCGTCGCGGGCGGGCTGCTGCTGCGCCCGGCCAGCCTGCTCGGGCTGTACGCGGCGGCGGCCACCGCGCTGATCGTGGAGTCGATCCAGCTCGGCCCGTACACCGAGGGCCCGTCGCGGGTGACACCGGGCGTGGTGCTGGTGGTGGCGGCCTGCGGGTTCACGGGGCTGCTGATCGCGCAGTTCCGCAGCCGGGTCGGCGTGCCCTGGCGGCGCGGCGGCACCATGCTGTTCGACCTGCGCGAGCGCATCCGGGTGCAGAGCAAGCTGCCGGGGCTGCCGCAGGGATGGCACCGGGAGATGGCGCTGCGGCCCGCGGGGGGCCAGTCGTTCTCCGGTGACTTCGTTGTCGCGGCCCGCACGAACGGCGGGCGCACCCTGGAGGTCGTCCTCACGGACGTCTCCGGCAAGGGCATGGACGCGGGCTCGCGGGCGCTGCTGCTGTCCGGCGCGTTCGGCGGCCTCCTCGGCAGCCTGCCCCCGCACGCCTTCCTGCCCGCCGCCAACGGCTATCTGCTCCGCCAGGACTGGGAGGAGGGCTTCGCGACCTCCATCCACCTGGTCCTCGACCTGGACTCCGGCGACTACGAGCTGTACTCCGCGGGCCATCCGCCGGGGCTCCAGCTCAGCGCGGGCACCGGCCGCTGGGAGGAGAAGGCGGCGGAGGGGCCGCTGCTGGGTGTGTACGAGGGCGCCCAGTTCGACCCCGTGAAGGGCTCACTGCGCCCGGGGGACGTGTTGATGCTGTTCACGGACGGTCTGGTGGAGACCTCCGACCGTGACATCGTCGAGGGCATCGACCGCCTCACCGGCGAGGCCGACCGCTATGTCACCGGCGGCTTCCACGGCGCCGCCTGGCACCTCATCGAGGCCGTCGCCAAGGACGTCAACGACGACCGCGCCCTGCTCCTGATCTGCCGCGAGGGCCCTACGGCGACGGCGGCGGCCTCGGCAGCGGCGGAGGCGGCGGCCGAGGCGGAGGCGGCACGGTGACGGCGGGAGGCGGCGGCCGAGGCGGCGGAGGTTCGGTGACGGCGGGAGGCGCGGTAACGGCGGGGGAGGTTCGGTGACGGCGGGGGAGGCGCGGTGACGGCGGGGGAGGCGCACGGGGCGCCGCTCGGCCTGGCCGACGTGGAGGCCCTCGCCCGCGCCGCCCACGAGGGGCAGACCGACAAGGCGGGCAGGCCCTACGCCGAGCACCTGCGGGCCGTCGCCGAAGGCGTCCGCGCGCGGGGCGGCGACGACGACCAGATCGCCGCCGCCTGGCTGCACGACGCCGTGGAGGACGACGCCCTGTCGGCGCGGTGGCTCGACGAGGCGCCCCTGAGCCGCCGTACGAAGGACATCGTGCGCGCGGTCACCAAACGCCCCGGCGAGCCCCCAGAGGCGTACGCGGGGCGCATCCTCGCCACCCCGGGCGCCCTCCTGGTCAAACAGGCCGACCTGGCCCACAACGCCGACCCCGCACGCCTCGCCCGCCTCGACGCCGCCACCCGCACACGACTGACCGAGAAGTACGCGCGAATGCGCGCACTCCTCGGCCTGGACCAGAAGGCGTGAGGCGTCAGGCCCCGACGCTCTCGCGTACGGTCGCCTGTCCGCCGTCCTCGCTCCGCTTACCGGCCTCGCCGGTGGCCGTCGCGGGGGGCTTGCGCCACGCCCACTCCATCCGGGGCTCCATGGAGAACCGGAACACGCGCCGTACGGGCGCGGTGCACAGCAGGGTGATGACGACGACCGCGACCACGGTCACGAAGACCTCGCCGTACGGGCGGCGCAGCCAGGCGGCGTCGTACCAGCCCGCGTACTCCGAACCCCACAGCACGAAGCCGTGCAGCAGGAAGCCGTACAGGGTGCCCGCGCCGAGCGAGGTGAACCAGGTGTCGTGGCCCGGCACCCAGGCGAAGAAGCAGGCGGTCAGCACCAGCGCGGCGCCGAACATGACGAGCGTCATCAGCGGCCCGGTCCACCACTGGTGGTCCATGGCCTGGGCGGCGTCACGGTGGTACACCCAGTTGGTGTCGAACCGGGGCGTGGCCCACCAGACCACCGCCGCCGCGCCCAGGAACACCGGAACGGCGGCGATCCGCATCGACCGCCGACGGACCCACTGGAAGTGCTCGGGCCTCATCAGGAGGCCGAGGACGAAGAACGGCAGGAACTGGAGCACCCGCTGCATGTCCAGGTCCTCGCCGATCTTCGGGCTGACGGACGCCAGCATCGCGATGACCAGGGCCAGGGGCAGGGGGTAGCGCACCAGCTTCCACAGCGGCGTCGTCAGCCGCCACACGAACAGCGCGGCGAGGAACCAGACCAGGAACAGCGGGTCGAGGAGGCTGATCGCCAGGTCCGGCTGGTCGTTGAAGTGCCGCCGGAACAGGGTGTAGGCGACCTCGTAGATGACGTACGGCACGACGAGCCCCGTGACCAGGCGCTTGAGCCGGTCGGGGCGCATGTCGAAGCTGCGCGAGAAGAAGCCGGAGATGATGATGAACGCCGGCATGTGGAAGGCGTACACAAGGACGTACGCGGCATCCAGGGTTCGGCTCTCGTTCCGCAGAGGCGCCCAGGAGTGGGCGACCGCGACCAGGACGATCGCGAGGTACTTTGCGTTGTCGAAGAAAGCGTCGCGCTGCTGGCCGGAAGTCGTCTTTGCGGGCCGGGAAGACGATGCAGCCTGAAACATTTGAGGCACCCTAGCGGCGGCTGTGAGGATTCGCAAAACCTCTCGGTTCACCGGCTGTACACCGGTTGGACATTTCCAACTTCAGCCGAATCCTGACCTTTGCGGCTTTTGTCATGGCCAACGAACCGTCACGCGCCGCATAGGCAGGGGCCGTTGGTGGCACGATGGTCTGACGGGGGTGCTGGGCTGCATCCCCGGCGGGAGTGCGGACCGACCGAGGGTGTGATCAGTTGTGGCCATTTCGCTGTCAGTGGTGCTGCTGTTGGCGATCATCATGGTGGTGTTGATCCGAGGCGGTTCGCTCAAGGCGGGACCCGCGATCGTCGCCGTCCTCTTCGGCTTCTTCCTCGCCTCGACGGGCATGGCCGACGACATCCAGCGGTTCCTCGACTCGATAGCGACGACCATCAACTCGATCCAGTTCTAGCGATCACTGGTTCCAGCGATCCGACCACTGGACGCCGTCCGCCGGGCCCGCGAACACCGAGGGCCCGGTTCCACGGAACCGGGCCCTCGTGCGTGACAGAGCGGGCGACGGGAATCGAACCCGCGTAGCCAGTTTGGAAGACTGGGGCTCTACCATTGAGCTACGCCCGCACACAGACGCGCCGCAGGTCAGCCGACCGCGGCACCACAGGCATCGTAGCGGGTCGCACCCCCTCGCCGCACACCCCCTAAATGCGGCGGCCGTACGGCCTGCGGCCATGTACCCTACGTGTCGCACCAGACGGGGTGTGGCGCAGCTTGGTAGCGCGTCCGCTTTGGGAGCGGAAGGCCGTGGGTTCAAATCCCGCCACCCCGACCAACCACCCACTCTCCCGATCACCTCGGTGATCGCCTTTTGGGCGGGTCCGTCGCTGCGGCTACTATGCAAGCTGCGCGCCCGTGTCTCCGTGTGTCTCCGCAGTGAAAGTGAAGTCGCACAGTAGTCCTCCGGGCGACCACATCCGCCGGGCCGGTCTGGCTCCGGCAGAACCCGAGAAGTCAGCCACAAGGAGACCGAACCGTGAAGAGCGCCGTGGAGAACCTGAACCCGACCCGGGTTCGGCTCACTGTCGAGGTGCCCTTCGAGGAGCTCAAGGACAGCCTCGACGCGGCGTACAAGAAGATCAACCAGCAGGTCACGGTGAAGGGCTTCCGCAAGGGCAAGATCCCCGCCCGGGTCATCGACCAGCGGTTCGGCCGTGGCGCCGTGCTGGAGGAGGCCGTCAACGACGCGCTGCCGAAGTTCTACGAGCGCGCCGTGAACGAGGCCGAGGTCAGCGTGCTGGGCCAGCCCGAGGTCGACATCACCGAGCTGAAGGACGGCGACACGCTGAACTTCACCGCCGAGGTCGACATCCGCCCGACCATCGAGATCCCGGACTACTCCGGCATCGAGGTCGAGGTCGACGCCGTCGAGGTCACCGACGAGGACGTCGACAAGTCCGTCGAGCAGCTCCGCGAGCGCTTCGCCTCGACCACCCCGGTCGAGCGCGCCGCCGAGGACGGCGACGTGATCACCATCGACCTGGAGGCCAAGGTCGACGGCGAGGTCCTGGAGGACGGCATCGCGAACGGCGTCTCCTACACCATCGGCTCCGGCGAGCTGCTGGACGGCATCGACGACGCCGTGAAGGGCCTGGAGGCCGGTGGCGAGGCCACCTTCACCTCCGAGCTGAAGGGCGGCTCCGCGGCGGGCCGCGAGGCCGAGGTCACCGTCAAGGTCACCCAGGTCGCCAAGCGCGAACTGCCCGAGCTGGACGACGACTTCGCGCAGCTCGCCTCCGAGTTCGACACCCTGGAGGAGCTGAAGGCGGACAGCCGCGGGCGCCTGGAGAACATGAAGAAGTACGACCAGGCCACGCAGGCCCAGGAGCGCGTCCTGGAGAAGCTGCTGGAGCTGGTCGAGGTGCCCGTCCCCGAGAAGCTGCTCGAGGACGAGATCAACACCCGCAAGCACAACCTGGAGCACCACCAGCTCGGCCAGATGGGCCTCACCCTCGACAAGTACCTGGAGCTCCAGGGCAAGACCGCCGAGGAGTTCGACGAGGAGACCCGCGAGGCCGCGGTCAAGGGCATCAAGACCCAGTTCGTCCTCGACGAGCTGGTCAAGGTGGAGAAGCTCAACGTCAACCAGGAGGAGCTGACCGAGCACCTCATGCGGCGCGCGGCCTCCTCCGGCATGTCCCCCGACCAGTTCGCGCAGGCCGTCGTCGAGCAGGGCCAGGTCCCGCTGCTCGTCGGTGAGGTCGCCCGCGGCAAGGCGCTCGCCGTCGTCGTCGAGGCCGCCACGGTCAAGGACACCAACGGCGAGGTCGTCGACCTCGACGACGAGGAGGACGAGGTCGAGAAGACCGAGTCCGCCACCGAGACGGTCGAGGCCGCCGAGGGCACCGCCGACCAGACCGAGGCCGAGGACAAGCCCGAGGCCTGAGCCGCACGGCACGACCGGTGATCCGCGAGTGAGCCACGACGGGCCCTGGGTACGCAAGTGACCCGGGGCCCGTCGCCGTACCCGGCCGACACCACGGCGAGGACGGCCCCCGCCAACCCGGCGGAGCGACTACGCCCCCGGCGAACACCCCCCTTACCGGGATTCGCCGGGCGGGCCACGGCGTTAGGGTCCATGAATACGGCAGAAAGCAAGACGGCCCGACGGCCCGGCGCCGTCGCAAGACGAGCAGGTGGATACGTGACGAATCTGATGCCCTCCGCCGCCGGCGAGCCTTCCATCGGTGGTGGCCTCGGTGACCAGGTCTACAACCGGCTGCTCAACGAGCGGATCATCTTCCTCGGCCAGCAGGTCGACGACGATATCGCGAACAAGATCACCGCACAGCTACTGCTCCTTGCCGCCGACCCCGACAAGGACATCTACCTCTACATCAACAGCCCCGGCGGCTCGATCACGGCCGGTATGGCGATCTACGACACCATGCAGTTCATCAAGAACGACGTGGTCACCATCGCCATGGGCCTCGCGGCCTCCATGGGCCAGTTCCTGCTCAGCGCGGGCACCCGCGGCAAGCGCTTCGCGCTGCCCAACGCCGAGATCCTGATCCACCAGCCCTCCGCGGGCCTGGCCGGTTCCGCCTCGGACATCAAGATCCACGCCGAGCGGCTGCTGCACACCAAGAAGCGCATGGCCGAACTGACCTCGCTGCACACCGGTCAGTCCGTCGAGCAGATCACCCGTGACTCCGACCGCGACCGCTGGTTCGACGCGTACGAGGCCAAGGAGTACGGGCTCATCGACGACGTGATCCCGACGGCCGCCGGTATGCCGGGCGGCGGCGGTACCGGGGCGGCCTCCTGAGGGCCGTAGCGGCCCCTTCCAGGCCCCGGCAGACACCGCGCTCCCGTCGGGGCGCGCCAGCCCCGGCCAAGCCCCCAGCCACCGCCCCAGCCCTTTTCCAGGAGACACCGTGAACCACTTCCCCGGCAGCGGCCTCTACGACCGTATGGACGCCGTGCAGGACATGAGCGGCGCCCAGGGCCGCTACACCGGCCCGACCGCCGAGTCCCGCTATGTCATCCCGCGCTTCGTCGAGCGCACCTCCCAGGGCATCCGCGAGTACGACCCGTACGCGAAGCTCTTCGAGGAGCGGGTGATCTTCCTCGGCGTCCAGATCGACGACGCCTCCGCCAACGACGTCATGGCGCAGCTCCTGTGCCTGGAGTCGATGGACCCCGACCGGGACATCTCGGTCTACATCAACAGCCCCGGTGGCTCCTTCACCGCGCTGACGGCGATCTACGACACGATGCAGTTCGTCAAGCCGGACATCCAGACGGTCTGCATGGGCCAGGCGGCCTCCGCCGCGGCCGTGCTGCTGGCCGCCGGTACGCCCGGCAAGCGGATGGCGCTGCCCAACGCGCGCGTGCTGATCCACCAGCCCTACAGCGAGACCGGCCGCGGCCAGGTCTCGGACCTGGAGATCGCCGCCAACGAGATCCTGCGGATGCGCTCGCAGCTGGAGGAGATGCTGGCCAAGCACTCCACCCAGTCGATCGAGAAGATCCGTGAGGACATCGAGCGCGACAAGATCCTCACCGCGGAGGACGCCCTCCAGTACGGTCTGATCGACCAGATCATCTCCACCCGCAAGATGAACAACGCTGACGTCCGCTGACGCGGATCCTGTAGCGTCTGCCGCCCCTTGGCACGGCTCTGGCCCGGTCCACGTCAAAGCGAACCGTGCCAAGGGGGGCCCGAACGGGGGGCTCGGCAAGGTACCGTCGGACATAAGGCAGCACCAGGAGCCGCCGGACGCAGGCGTCCAGGCGCTCCCAGGCGAAGGGGAAGCACACCGTGGCACGCATCGGTGACGGCGGCGATCTGCTCAAGTGCTCGTTCTGCGGCAAGAGCCAGAAGCAGGTCAAGAAGCTCATCGCAGGTCCCGGTGTGTACATCTGCGACGAGTGCATCGATCTCTGCAACGAGATCATCGAGGAAGAACTGGCGGAGTCCAGCGAGGTCCGCTGGGAGGAACTGCCGAAGCCCCGGGAGATCTACGAGTTCCTCGAGGGGTACGTCGTCGGCCAGGAGGCCGCGAAGAAGGCCCTGTCGGTGGCGGTCTACAACCACTACAAGCGGGTCCAGGCGGGCGAGAACGGCGGCGCGCAGGGCCGTGACGACGCCATCGAGCTGGCGAAGTCCAACATCCTGCTGCTCGGCCCCACGGGTTCCGGCAAGACCCTCCTCGCGCAGACCCTGGCCCGCATGTTGAACGTCCCGTTCGCCATCGCCGACGCCACCGCGCTCACCGAGGCGGGGTACGTGGGCGAGGACGTCGAGAACATCCTGCTCAAGCTGATCCAGGCCGCTGACTACGACGTCAAGAAGGCCGAGACCGGGATCATCTACATCGACGAGATCGACAAGGTCGCGCGCAAGAGCGAGAACCCGTCCATCACGCGTGACGTCTCCGGTGAGGGCGTCCAGCAGGCCCTGCTGAAGATCCTGGAGGGCACCACGGCGTCGGTGCCGCCGCAGGGCGGGCGCAAGCACCCGCACCAGGAGTTCATCCAGATCGACACCACGAACGTGCTGTTCATCGTGGGCGGCGCCTTCGCGGGCCTGGAGAAGATCATCGAGTCCCGGGCGGGCGCGAAGGGCATCGGCTTCGGCGCCACCATCCGCTCCAAGCGGGAGCTGGAGTCCAAGGACCAGTTCGAGAACATCATGCCGGAGGACCTGGTCAAGTTCGGGATGATCCCCGAGTTCATCGGCCGTCTGCCGGTCATCACCTCCGTGCACAACCTCGACCGCGAGGCGCTGCTGCAGATCCTCGTCGAGCCGCGTAACGCGCTGGTGAAGCAGTACCAGCGGCTGTTCGAACTCGACGGTGTGGAGCTGGACTTCGAGCGGGAGGCGCTGGAGGCCATCGCCGACCAGGCCATCCTCCGCCAGACCGGCGCCCGCGGCCTGCGCGCCATCATGGAGGAGGTGCTGATGTCGGTGATGTACGAGGTGCCGTCCCGCAAGGACGTCGCCCGCGTCGTCATCACCGCCGACGTCGTCCACTCCAACGTCAACCCGACCCTGATCCCGCGGGACGCGCGGGGGCGGGGCAACGGCGAGCAGAAGTCGGCGTAGCCGTCGTACACATGGGGAGGGGCCCCGGCCAACCGGCCGGGGCCCCCTCGCCGTTACGGGCCGTCAGGACTTGACGCGGACTTCCTCACGGAGCTTGGCGGTGATCTCCGCGGCGGCGGCCTGGTCCGACTTCTTCTCCGCGGCGATGTTCGCGTAGTCCATCGGCATCACCAGACCGAGCGTGCTGTAGTCACCCCACGCGCAGTAGGTCACGTACATCTTGCTCGGGCCCCCGCTGGACGACGAGTCGTCGGTCGGCTCCATCTTGGCGTCCTGGCACTTCAGCACGGCGCCGTCGGCGTTGTCGTACGAGGTGGGCTCACCCTCGAAGGTGACCTTCATGTCCTCGTCGTCCTCCTCCCCGGCCTTCTTCTCCATATGGGCCAGGAAGGCGTCGACGACCGCCTCGGGGTCCTCGATCTCGCCGTACACGCCGCCGAAATTGAGCGCCTTCTGCGACAGCGGGTTGTCCTCGTTGCCGGAGGTGTACTCGGCCTCGACGTCGGTGGGGTTCTTCACCCCCCACTTCTCGGCGTCCTTGATGTCCTCGTCCGTCATGCCGTCTTCCTCGCCGTCGCCCTTCTTGTACTCGCCGTCGAGGACGGTCGCGGGCGTCGTCAGCTTGTGCGGGCCGTCGTCGGCGATGTCCGAGCCGCTGCCGCTGCCGCCGAGCACGAAGTACGCGCCGACCGCGATCGCCGCGACGACCGCCACCGCGCCGATGATCAGGCCGGTCTTCTTCTTGCCGCCGCCGGGCGCCGGGGGCTGCGGAACGCCGTACGGCTGCTGCCCGTAGGGCTGCTGGGGCGGCTGGCCGTACGGGGGCTGCTGCGGGGGCACGCCGGGCTGGCCGGGCTGCTGCGGGTAGCCGTACCCCGGCTGCGGCTGGGCGGGCGGCTGCTGGGGGTAGCCGTAGCCGGGCTGGGGAGCCTGCGGCTGCTGACCGTAGGGACCCGGCTGACCGTACGGTCCGGGCTGCTGGGGCTGCCCGCCGTACGGGCCCGGCTGGTTGTAGCTCATTACTGGGTTCCCCTCCAGATGCTTATGCGTTCCTGACATCCTGGCCCAGGCCAGGTGCCGCGACCGCACCGGGGTGCCAGCCGTTACAAAGGAATCGCGTTTCGGGACGGCGTGGTGACACCCCTAAACTGGGCCCGTGACCGAGAACACTCAGCAGCAGCAACCAGCGCCCATCACCGAACTGCCGACCCAGTACGCGCCGGCCGAGGTAGAGGGGACGCTGTACGAGCGCTGGGTAGAACGCGGTTACTTCGAGGCGGACGAGAAGAGCGACAAGCCGCCGTACACCATCGTCATCCCGCCGCCGAACGTCACCGGCAGCCTGCACCTCGGGCACGCCTTCGAGCACACCCTCATCGACGCCCTGACCCGCCGCAAGCGGATGCAGGGCCACGAGACGCTGTGGCAGCCCGGCATGGACCACGCGGGCATCGCCACGCAGAACGTCGTCGAGCGGGAGCTGGGCAAGGAGGGCAAGTCCCGGCACGACCTCGGCCGGGAGGCGTTCGTCGAGCGGGTCTGGCGGTGGAAGGCCGAGTCCGGCGGGCAGATCTCCGGGCAGATGCGCCGCCTCGGCGACGGCGTCGCCTGGACGCGTGAGCGCTTCACGATGGACGAGGGCCTGTCCCAGGCCGTCCAGACCATCTTCAAGCGGCTCTACGACGACGAGCTGATCTACCGCGCCGAGCGCATCATCAACTGGTGCCCCCGCTGTCTGACCGCGATCTCCGACATCGAGGTCGAGTACCAGGACGACGACGGCGAGCTGGTCTCCATGAAGTACGGCGAGGGCGAGGACACCATCGTCGTCGCCACCACCCGCGCGGAGACGATGCTCGGTGACACCGCCGTCGCCGTCCACCCCGACGACGAGCGCTACCAGCACCTCATCGGCAAGCGGATCAAGCTGCCGCTCACCGACCGCTCCATCCCGGTCGTCGCGGACACCCACGTCGACCCCGAGTTCGGCACGGGCGCCGTCAAGGTCACCCCGGCCCATGACCCGAACGACTTCGAGATCGGCCAGCGCCACGGCCTGCCCGCCATCACCGTGATGGACGAGCACGCCGTCATCACCGTCCACGGCCCCTTCCAGGGCCTGGACCGCTTCGAGGCCCGCTCCGCGATCGTCGCCGCGCTGCGCGCCGAGGGCCGGATCGTCGCCGAGAAGCGGCCCTACGTCCACTCCGTCGGCCACTGCTCGCGCTGCAAGACCACCGTCGAGCCGCGCCTGTCCATGCAGTGGTGGGTCAAGGTCGGCCCGCTGGCGAAGGCCGCCGGTGACGCCGTCCGCGACGGCAAGGTCAAGATCCACCCGCAGGAGATGGAGAAGCGGTACTTCGACTGGGTCGACAACCTCCACGACTGGTGCATCTCGCGCCAGCTCTGGTGGGGCCACCGCATCCCCGTCTGGTACGGCCCGAACGGCGAGGTCGTCTGCGTCGGCCCCGACGAGCAGCCGCCGAGCGGCGAGGGCTGGCACCAGGACTCCGACGTCCTCGACACCTGGTTCTCCTCCGGCCTGTGGCCGTTCTCCACGCTCGGCTGGCCCGAGCAGACCGAGTCGCTCGCGAAGTTCTACCCGAACTCGGTCCTGGTCACCGGCTACGACATCCTCTTCTTCTGGGTCGCCCGGATGATGATGTTCGGCCTCTACGCGATGGACGGCACCCCGCCGTTCCACACCATCGCCCTGCACGGCATGGTCCGTGACCAGAACGGCAAGAAGATGTCGAAGTCCTTCGGGAACGTCGTCAACCCGCTGGACTGGATGGACAAGTACGGCTCCGACGCCCTGCGCTTCACCCTGGCGCGCGGCGCCAACCCCGGCGTCGACGTCCCGATCGGCGAGGACTGGGTCCAGGGCTCCCGGAACTTCGCCAACAAGATCTGGAACGCCACCCGGTTCGCCCTGATGAACGGCGCCACGGTGGAGGGCCCGCTGCCCGACGCCGCCGCGATGTCCTCGACCGACCGCTGGATCCTCTCCCGGCTGAACTCGGTCGTCGCCGAGGTCGACGCGTTCTACGAGGACTACCAGTTCGCGAAGCTCTCCGACGCCCTGTTCCACTTCGCGTGGGACGAGGTCTTCGACTGGTACGTCGAGCTGTCCAAGACCACCTTCCAGGCGGGCGGCGCGGCGGCCGAGGTCAGCAAGCGCGTCCTCGGCGAGGTCCTCGACGTCACGCTGCGGCTGCTGCACCCGGTCGTCCCCTTCGTCACCGAGACGCTGTGGACGACGCTGACCGGCGGTGAGTCCCTGGTCATCGCGGACTGGCCCGCCGACTCCGGCTTCCGGGACGCCGACGCCGAGCGGGAGATCTCCGACCTCCAGTCGGTGATCACCGAGGTCCGCCGCTTCCGCGCCGACCAGGGCCTCCAGCCCGGCCAGCGGGTCCCGGCCCGCCTCACCCTGGACGGCACGCCGTTCGCCGCCCACGAGGCCGCCATCCGGCAGCTCCTGCGCCTCCAGCCGGAGGGCGACGCCTTCGCGGCGACGGCCACCCTGCCGGTCGCCGGGGCGACGGTCGCGCTGGACCTGTCCGGCACGATCGACGTGGCGGCGGAGCGCAAGCGGCTGACGAAGGACCTCGCCGCCGCCGAGAAGGAGAAGTCCCAGGCCACGGCCAAGCTCGGCAACGAGGCGTTCCTGGCCAAGGCACCGGACAATGTCGTGGACAAGATCCGGGGCCGCCTGTCGAAGGCGGAGGAGGACATCGCCCGCATCTCCGCGCAGCTGGAGAAGCTGCCGGAGGCGTAGCGGTCTGCACGGCTGGGAGGGCCTCGGTGCTGGAAGGCGCCGGGGCCCTCACGTACTCCAGGGGCGCGGGGCTGTGTCAATGTGCGGCTCCGCCGCGTGGGCGCGACAAGCCACCACGACGCCGCACTCACCCGACGACACAAGCCACCCCCCACCCGATGTCACCCCCGCTCCGTAGACTGGCCCCGTGACCGACCAGAACGAGCCCGACCCCCTCGACTCCTTCGAAGACATCATCGAGGCCGAAACCCAGCGCGACCCCGACCTCGCCGTGATCGAGGCAGGCAGCCGCACCCTCCGCACCCAGGGCGGCCCGCCCCAGGCAGACGTGCCCACCCGCCCCGAGGACCCGGAGGTCGACAAGGCGCTGCGCGAGGTCGAGGCCGAGCTGGCGACCCGCTGGGGCGAGACCAAGCTGGAGCCGTCGGTCCGCAGGATCTCCGCGCTGATGGACGTCCTGGGCGAGCCCCAGCGCACGTACCCGTCGATCCACATCACCGGCACCAACGGCAAGACGTCCACCGCCCGCATGATCGAGGCGCTGCTCGGCGCCTTCGAGCTGCGCACCGGCCGGTACACGTCCCCGCACGTGCAGTCGATCACCGAGCGGATCAGCCTGGACGGCGCGCCGATCTCCGCCGAGCGGTTCGTGGAGACGTACCGGGACGTCAAGCCGTACGTCGAGATGGTCGACGCCCAGCAGGACTACCGGCTGTCGTTCTTCGAGGTGCTGACGGGGATGGCGTACGCCGCCTTCGCGGACGCGCCGGTCGACGTGGCCGTGGTCGAGGTCGGCATGGGCGGTAGCTGGGACGCCACCAACGTGATCGACGGTGACGTCGCCGTGGTGACGCCGATCGACCTGGACCACACCGACCGGCTCGGGTCCACGCCCGGCGAGATCGCCGCGGAGAAGGCGGGCATCGTCAAGCAGGGCGCGACGGTGATCCTGGCGCAGCAGCCGGTGGACGCGGCGCAGGTGCTGCTGAAGCGGGCCGTCGAGGTGGACGCCACGGTGGCCCGGGAGGGCCTGGAGTTCGGGGTCATGGACCGGCAGGTCGCGGTCGGCGGGCAGTTGCTGACGCTGCGCGGGCTCGGCGGTGAGTACACCGAGGTGTACCTGCCGCTGCACGGCGCGCACCAGGCGCACAACGCGGCCGTCGCGCTGGCCGCCGTGGAGGCGTTCTTCGGGGTGGGCGCGCAGCGCGCCGAGCCGCTGGACGTGGACACGGTGCGCAAGGCGTTCGCGGCGGTGGCGTCGCCGGGCCGCCTTGAGGTCGTACGGCGGTCGCCCACGGTCGTGCTGGACGCGGCGCACAATCCGGCGGGCGCGCGGGCGGTGGCCGAGGCGATCGGGGAGGCGTTCCAGTTCAGCCGTCTGATCGGGGTGGTCGGCGCGAGCGGGGACAAGGACGTGCGGGGGCTGCTTGAGGCGTTCGAGCCGGTGTTCGCGGAGATCGTGGTGACGCAGAACTCCAGTCACCGCGCGATGGACGCGGACGAGCTGGCGGCGGTCGCGGTGGAGGTGTTCGGCGACGAGCGGGTGCAGGTCGAGCCGCGGTTGCCGGACGCGTTGGAGGAGGCGATCACGCTCGCGGAGGAAGAGGGCGAGTTCGCGGGCGGCGGTGTGCTGGTGACCGGTTCCGTCATCACGGTCGGCGAGGCCCGGCTGCTTCTGGGGAGGGGCTGACTTTCTGATGCGTACGCTCTGTTCCGGTACGTTGATCGCGGAGTTCCTGATCATCGGGTTCGCCGGTCTGGTGGCGATGAAGGGCGACGACCTGTCCACGGGGACGGTGTGGGCGGTGTGCGGCGCCGGGATGCTGCTGAGCCTGCTGCTGTGCGGTCTTGTCACCCGGCCGGGCGGGGTCGCCCTGGGCTGGGCGCTCCAGCTCGGCCTGGTCGCCTCCGGGTTCTTCGTGCCGATGATGTTCGTGGTGGGCGCGCTGTTCGCGGGCCTGTGGTGGTCCTCGGTGCACTTCGGACGGAAGGTGGACGAGGCGAAGGCCCGCTTCGCGGCGGCCACCGAGGCGGACCAGCCCGACGCGGTGTGAGGCCCGTCAGGCCGGTGCCGACGCCGACGCGCGGTGTGGGGCGTCAGCCTGACGCTGCGTAACGGGTGGGGGGACACGCCCGGTAATCTTCGTCTCCCGCACATCCTTTGATTCCAAGGAGCACCTCGTGACCCAGCGCACCCTCGTGCTGCTCAAGCCCGACGCCGTCCGGCGGGGCCTGACCGGTGAGATCATCAGCCGTATCGAGCGCAAGGCGGGCTGGCAGATCACCGCGCTGGAACTGCGCACCCTCGACCAGGACACGCTGGAGCAGCACTACGGCGAGCACAAGGGCAAGCCCTTCTACGAGCCCCTCGTCGAGTTCATGGCCTCCGGTCCCGTCGTCGCGCTGATCGTCGAGGGTGAGCGGGTCATCGAGGGGCTGCGGCAGCTCGCCGGTCCGACCGACCCGATCGCCGCGCAGCCGGGCTCCATCCGCGGTGACTACGGTGTGATCGTCCGCGAGAACCTGATCCACGCCTCCGACTCCGAGGAGTCCGCCGAGCGCGAGGTGAAGATCTTCTTCCCTGGCCGGGCGTAGCCCGGTAGCGTGACCGGAAGTCCGGGAGCGGTTCCACTCGTCCCGGGCTTCCCGGCATATGCGCGGCGATCGAGGGAACGAGTGTCCCCGAACGCTCGTCTCCAGAAGCGGACGCGCAGCGCATCTGCTGACAATGACGAAGACCCTCCCGCAGTGTTCGGGAAGGCGCGTCTACGATGGAAGCCTTCACGTCACCGCACCCACCTCGCCAACCTGAAAAGCCCTCAAAAGCTCGTGGGAAGGCCAGACGAATCCTGATGGGGAACTCAATGTCGTTCATCGGCCGTGACATGGCTGTCGACCTCGGGACCGCCAACACGCTGGTGTACGTCAGGGGTCGCGGGATCGTACTCAACGAGCCGTCCGTCGTCGCGATCAACACCAACACCGGTGGCATCCTCGCGGTCGGCGCCGAAGCGAAGAAGATGATCGGGCGCACCCCGGGCAACATCGTCGCCGTGCGTCCCCTGAAGGACGGTGTGATCGCCGACTTCGAGATCACCGAGCGGATGCTCCGCTACTTCATCCTGAAGATCCACAAGCGGCGGTATCTGGCTCGTCCGCGGGTCGTCGTCTGTGTGCCGTCGGGCATCACGGGTGTCGAGCGCCGCGCCGTCATCGAGGCGTCGTCCCAGGCTGGCGCCCGCCAGGTGCACATCATCGAGGAGCCCATGGCCGCGGCCATCGGCTCCGGCCTGCCGGTCCACGAGGCCACGGGCAACATGGTGGTGGACATCGGCGGCGGCACCACGGAGGTCGCGGTCATCTCCCTCGGCGGCATCGTCACCGCCCAGTCCATCCGGGTCGCGGGCGACGAGCTGGACAACGCGATCATCCAGCACATCAAGAAGGAGTACTCGCTCCTGCTGGGTGAGCGCACGGCCGAGCAGATCAAGATCACGATCGGTTCGGCGTACGACCTCGACTCCGACGAGCACACCGAAATCCGGGGCCGGGACCTCGTCTCCGGGCTGCCCAAGACCGTCGTCATCTCCGCCGCCGAAGTGCGCAAGGCCATCGAGGAGCCGGTCAACGCCATCGTCGACGCGGTCAAGACGACCCTCGACAAGTGTCCGCCGGAGCTGTCCGGCGACATCATGGACCGCGGGATCGTCCTGACCGGTGGCGGGGCGCTGCTGCGCGGGCTCGACGAGCGGCTGCGCCGGGAGACCGGTATGCCGATCCACATCGCCGAGGACCCGCTGGACAGCGTGGCGCTCGGCTCCGGCAAGTGTGTCGAGGAGTTCGAGGCGCTCCAGCAGGTGCTGGACGCCCAGCCGCGCAGATGACACGAGGTGTCGATTCCGCCGTACGAGATGATCTCCTCTCGTACGGCGGATCGTTGGTTCAGAGGCATAAGCTGCGACAGATCGATCTCTGGTTACCGCTTTACCTTTGTTCATCTCGTTCGACTCGTTCATCTCGTACATCTCGTTTGACTTCTGAATTCGATGAGGAAGGGCACGGCCGCCGCACGTGAGGGACACACGAGAGAGCCGGCTGCTTCTTGTGCTGCTGGTCGCCACCGCGTTCGCGCTGATCACGGTGGACATCCGCGGCGGGGAGGACTCACCGGTCGACGGTGCCCGGCAGGCCGCCGCCACCGTCTTCGGCCCGATCCAGGACGGGGTGTCGTCCGCGGTCGACCCGGTCGGCAACGCGATCTCCGCGGTCCGCGACTCCGGTGACCGGCACGACCGGCTCGCCGAGCTGGAGCGGGAGAACGCCGCGCTGAAGGCGAAGCTCGGCAGCGACGACCGCAACCGCAGCAGGGCCCGCCAGCTCGACAAGATGCTGAAGACGGCGGGCGCGGGCCAGTACGGCATCAAGGGCGCCGAGGTCATCGCCATAGGGGCGGCCCAGGGCTTCTCCTGGACGATCACCATCGACGTCGGCGCCGACGACGGCATCCAGCGCGACATGACCGTCCTCAACGGGGACGGGCTGGTCGGCCGGGTCACCACCGTCGGGCCGAGCACCGCGACCGTGCTGCTGGCCAGCGACCCCGACTTCACCGTCGGCACCCGGATGGAGAACAGCGACGAGCTGGGCTTCGCCTCCGGGCAGGGCGACCGCCCGCTGCGCGTCGAACTCCTCAACGGCAAGGCCGAGGTGAAGAAGGGCGACCGGCTGGTCACCTTCGGTTCGCAGGCCGACAGGCCGTTCGTGCCGGGCGTGCCGGTCGGCGTGGTGTCCCGCGTCGACCCGTCCGGCGGTGACCTGACGCGGACGCTGTACGTGACGCCGTACGTCAGTTTCAGCAAGCTCGACATCGTCGGTGTCGTCGTGCAGGCCCCCGCGAAGGACCCGCGCGACACGGTGCTGCCGCCCCGGCCGAAGCCCACTCCGACGCCGACCGTGACGGTGACGGTGACGCCGGGCGCCGAGGACGCCGAGGGCACGGTGGGCACCGGGGACACCGCGGACGGCGGAGTCCAGCAAGAGCAAGAGCAGTAAGGGGAGCTGTCACTCATGCGCGTCAACCGGATCCTGCTCGCCTCCGCGCTGGTCGTCGTCGCCCTGGTGCTCCAGGTGAGCGTCCTGGCCCGGCTCCACCTGCCGGGCGCCGTACCCGACCTGCTGCTGCTGACCGTGCTGGGCCTCGCCCTGGTGTACGGCCATGTGGGCGGCGCCCTCGTCGGCTTCGGCGCCGGGCTGCTGATCGACCTGGCCCCGCCCGCCGACCACGCCGCCGGGCGGTACGCGCTGGTGCTGTGCGTCGTCGGGTACCTCGCCGGGCTGGTGAGACCGGAGAACGGCCGCCTGAAGTCGGCGACCGGGCCGATGGCCGTGGTCGTCGCCGCCGCCCTCGGCACGACCCTGCTGTACGCGGGCGTCGGCGCCCTCGTCGGGGACACCGCCGCCCGCCATGTCGGGCTCGGCAGCCTGCTGTTCACCGCCGCGGTGTACGACCTGCTGCTGGCGCCGTTCGTCGTCCCCGGCGTGATGGCGCTCGCCCGGCGCGCCGAGAACGACCCGCTGGAGGCGGGCTCCGCGTCCAGCGCCTCCGACATCTCCTCCGGCTGGCTGTCCTCCGGGACCGGCCTGCGGATCGGCGCGCAGCGCGGCGGGCTCGGCGGGCTGAAGGTGAGGGCGGCGCGGGCGCGGGTGGCGCGGGCCGGGCGCATCAAGGGGGTCAAGCGGCTGTGAGCGCGGGGGAGTTCACCCGGACGGGTGAGGTCGGGCGGAACCCGGGCCCGCGGACCGGTCGTTCCTCACTCGTACACACGCACACATCACTCGCATCGCTCGCACGGCTTTCGGTCGCACACGTGCCCACGGGTCACGGCCGCTCGTCCACGCGCTGAGAGGGGGAGACACCGCAGTGACCAACATCCCCGAGACCGGCCGGACCCCACGGGTCCAGACCCGGCTCGTCATCGTCCAGATCCTCGTCCTCTCCCTGCTCGCCACCCTCGGCGGTCGGCTCTGGTACCTCCAGATCCGTGAGGGCTCCGCGTACGCCAAGGAGGCGTCGGGCAACCACGTCCAGCAGGTCGTCCAGCCCGCCGTCCGCGGCTCCATCCTGGACGCCCGCGGGGTGGCCCTCGCCGACAACGAGACCCGTCTGGTGGTCTCCGCCTCCCGCACCGAGCTGCTGAAGATGAAGGACGACGGCGACGCCGTCCTCACCAAGCTCGCGGGCGTCCTCGGCATGGAGCCGAAGGAGGTCATGGAGAAGGTCCGGCTGTGCGACGCCGACACCCCGCAGCCGTGTTGGAACGGCTCGCCGTACCAGCCCATCCCCATCACCGACGAGGCCACCCCCAAGCAGGCCCTGCAGATCCGTGAGCGCGCCGAGGACTTCCCCGGCATCACCGCCGAACCGCAGGCCGTCCGCCGCTACGCGAGCCCCGGCCAGGCCAACACCGCGCAGGTCCTCGGCTACCTCTCCCCGGTCACCGACGAGGAGATCCAGCAGGCGCAGGACACCGACTCGCCGTACCTGCGCTCCGACATGGTCGGCCGCAACGGCCTGGAGCGGCAGTACGACAAGGAGCTGCGCGGCAAGGCGGGCGTCACCCGCTACGAGGTCGACAACCTCGGCCGGGTCATCGGCCAGGCCGAGTCGGACGACGCGGAGCCCGGCTCCAACCTGGTCACCAGCATCGACGCCCGCGTCCAGCGGGTCGCCGAGTACGAGCTGAACGAGGCGATGAAGACCGCCCGCAAGGAGTGGGACCGCAACACCAACGAGCGGTACAAGGCGGACGCGGGCGCCGTCGTCGTGATGGAGGCCAGGACCGGCCGGGTCGTCGCCATGGCGTCCAACCCGACCTACGACCCGAACGCGTGGGTGGGCGGCATCTCCGCCAAGGACTACAAGAAGCTCACCGGCAAGTCGTCCAACTACCCGCTGCTGAACCGCGCCATACAGGGTCAGGCGGCGCCCGGCTCCATCTTCAAGGTGGTCTCCACGGCCGCCGCGGTGCGGGCCGGGTACGACTTCAACGGCAACTACGAGTGCTCCAGCTCGTACTCCGTCGGCGGGCAGGTCTTCAAGAACTTCGAGTCGCAGAACCACGGCGCGATCGACCTGGGCCGAGCCCTGGAGGTCTCCTGCGACACCGTCTACTACCGGCTCGCGCACAGCGAGTGGCAGAAGGACGGCGGGATCGACCCCAAGAAGAAGCCCGCCGACTGGTTCTACAAGACCGCCCATGACTTCGGCCTCGGCGAGGAGACCGGCATCGACCTGCCCAACGAGGTCACCGGCCGCGTCCCCGACCGCCAGTGGAAGCAGAACTACTGGAAGGCCAACAAGGACGCCTGGTGCAAGACGGGCAAGAAGAACGGCGACTACGTCGAGCGGATCGCCTACGAGAACTGCCTCGAAGGCAACAAGATGCGCGCCGGTGACGAGATCAACTACTCCATCGGCCAGGGCGACACCCTGGTGACGCCGATCCAGATGGCCACCATCTACTCGGCGATCTCCAACGGCGGCACCCTGTACGACCCGACCGTGGGCAAGGCGGTCGTCAGCCCCGACGGCAAGCAGGTCACCGAGATCAAGCCCCAGGCGCACGGCAAGCTGCCCGTCGACAAGGCGACCCTCGCCAAGATGGACGACGCGCTCGCGGGCGTGGCCACCCGGGGCACCGCCGCCTGGCGGTTCGGCGGCTGGCCGCAGGACGAGATCGAGATGCACGCCAAGACTGGTACGGCAGAGGTCTACGGCAAGCAGACGACGTCGTGGTTCGCCACCTACACCAAGGACTACGCGATCGTCATGACGATCTCCCAGGGCGGCACCGGCTCCGGCGCCTCCGGCCCGGCCGTCCGCAACATCTACGACGCGCTGTACGGCGTCTCCGACGACGGCACCATCAACAAGAAGAACGCCCTGCTGCCCACCCCGCAGAAGAACCTGCCGAAGATCAAGGCGGACGGTTCCATCACCGCCCCGAAGGTCTCCAAGGACCCGGCGAAGGACCAGCAGGCGTACCAGAAGGCCCCCGAGGCCCCGGCGCAGGAGCAGGTGGCGGCCACCGTCGAGCAGCCCGGCACGGGCAACCGGCTCACCCGCAGGCGGCAGCGGCGCGGCAAGCGGAGGACAGCGGCATGACCGGCGCCAACAGCTTCCACGTCTCCGGCTACGGCCCCGAACGCGCGGGCTGGACGCGGCTGTTCGCCCGGGACTCCCTCGCCCGTCGCCTCGACTGGCCGATACTGTTCGCGGCCATCGCCCTGTCCCTGATGGGCTCGGTCCTCGTCTACTCGGCGACCCGGGGCCGTACCGAACTCAACCAGGGCGACCCGTACTACTTCCTCGTGCGGCACCTGCTCAACACCGGCATCGGGTTCGCCCTGATGATCGGCACGGTCTGGCTCGGCCACCGCACCCTGCGCACGGCGGTGCCGATCCTGTACGGCATCTCGGTCTTCCTGATCCTGCTGGTGCTCACCCCGCTGGGCTCCACCGTCAACGGCGCGCACTCCTGGATCCAGCTCGCCGGTGGCTTCTCGCTCCAGCCCTCGGAGTTCGTGAAGGTCACGATCATCCTGGGGATGGCGATGCTGCTGGCGGCCCGGGTCGACGCGGGCGACAGACCGTACCCGGACCACCGGACGGTCTTGCAGGCCCTGGGCCTGGCCGCGGTGCCCATGCTGATCGTGATGCTGATGCCCGACCTCGGCTCGGTCATGGTCATGGTGATCATCGTGCTGGGGGTACTGCTGGCCTCCGGCGCCTCCAACCGGTGGGTCTTCGGGCTGATCGGCAGCGGCGCGCTCGGCGCGATCGCCGTCTGGCAGCTCGGCATCCTCGACGACTACCAGATCAACCGCTTCGCCGCGTTCGCCAACCCCGAGCTGGACCCGGCGGGCGTCGGCTACAACACCAACCAGGCCCGGATCGCCATCGGCTCCGGTGGGCTGACCGGCTCCGGGCTCTTCCAGGGCTCGCAGACCACGGGGCAGTTCGTGCCCGAGCAGCAGACCGACTTCGTCTTCACCGTCGCCGGTGAGGAACTCGGCTTCGTCGGCGGCGGGCTGATCATCCTGCTGCTCGGCGTGGTGCTGTGGCGGGCCTGCCGGATCGCCCGGGAGACCACCGAGCTGTACGGCACGATCGTCGCCGCGGGGATCGTCGCCTGGTTCGCCTTCCAGGCGTTCGAGAACATCGGCATGACCCTCGGCATCATGCCGGTCACCGGTCTGCCGCTGCCGTTCGTGTCCTACGGCGGCTCGTCGATGTTCGCGACCTGGGTGGCGGTGGGGCTGCTGCAGTCGATCCGGGTGCAACGGCCCATGTCGGCGTAGGGCGGCCAAGGACGTAAGGCGAAGGCGAGAGGCGGGGCGGAAAGTGGCCGTTGGTCCATGATTCAGCGGAAGTTGGCCCTGCCGTAGCGCTCCGTGAGCCACTAGATTCAGGTCATGGCGGAGACGAAACGCGAGATCGAACGCAAGTACGAATCCGACGACAGTGGCCTGCCCGACCTGACGTCCGTCGCCGGGGTCGCGGCCGTCCTCGACAAGGGCGTCGTGGAACTCGACGCCCTGTACTACGACACCGCCGACGAGCGCCTCGCCGCCCACGCGATGACCCTGCGCCGCCGCACCGGCGGCTCCGACGCGGGCTGGCACCTGAAGTTCCCGGTCGGCCCCGGCGTGCGCGACGAGATCCAGGCCCCGCTCTCCGACACCCTGCCGCGCGCCCTCGCCGGGCTGGTCCGCTCCCGGGTGCGCGGCGCCGAGCTGTTGCCCGTGGTCCGGCTGCGCTCCGCCCGCGACCTCCGGCACCTCGTCGACGCCGACGGCACGCTGCTGGCCGAGATCAGCGTGGACGCCGTCCACGCCGAGCGGCTCGCCGGGGGAGCGGGCGCGGCGCAGTGGACCGAGATCGAGGTGGAGCTGGCCGACGGCGGCGACCCGGCCCTGCTGGACAAGGTGGAGAAACGTCTTCGCAAGGCGGGCGTGCGGCCGTCGAAGTCCTCGTCCAAACTGGCCCGCGCCCTGAAGGAGACGGCGCCGGGCAAGAGGGGCGGACGCGGGAGGAAGAAGGACCGCCCCACCCAGGCGCCGCCCGGCACCAGCGGCGAGCACGTGCTCGCCTACCTACGGGCCCAGCGGGACGCGATCGTCGGGCTCGACCCGGCCGTACGCCGGGACGTGGACGACTCGGTGCACGCCATGCGGGTCGCCACCCGGCGGGCGCGCAGCGCCTTCCGCAGCTACGGCAAGATCCTGGACCGCACGGTCACCGACCCGGTCGGGGGGGAGCTGAAGTGGCTCGCGGGCGAGCTGGGCGCGGGCCGCGACCAGGAGGTCCTCACCGAACGCCTGACGACCCTCCTCGGCGAACTGCCCCGCCCGCTCGTCGTCGGCCCGGTCCGCACCCGGCTGCGCACCTGGTCCCACGCCCGCCGCTCCGGCTCACGGCGCCGCATGATCGCCGTACTCGACGGCAGGCGCTACCTCACCCTCCTCGACACCCTCGACGCGCTGCTCACCGACCCGCCGCTGCTCAAGGCGGCGGGGGCCGCGCCGGAGAAGGCGGTCGCCAAGGCCGTGGACAAGGACGTCGCGGCTGTCTCCGCCCTCGTCGACGAGGCCCTCACCCTCCCACCCGGACCGGACCGCGACCTGGCCCTGCACGAGGCCCGCAAGAAGGCCAAGCGCGCCCGGTACGCGGCGGAGGCGGCGACGCCCGCGCTCGGTGACCCGATGGCGGCCCTGACGAAGTCGATGAAGGCGCTCCAGGGCCTGCTGGGCGACCACCAGGACAGCGTGATGTCCCGCGAGGCCCTGCGCGACCTGGCCGTCCAGGCGCACGCGGCGGGCGAGAACGCCTTCACCTACGGACTGCTCTACGGCAGGGAGGAGCAGCGGGCGGCGACCGCGGAGGCCGAGCTGCCACGGCTGTGGGCGCAGACCGGACGGCGCCGGAAGAGCTGACGTGCCGGGGCACTCGTGGCCCGCGTTAGGCTTGAGGGTCACCCCTGTCAGCTCACGCGAAAGTCCCACGATGTCTGTCGAGCCAGCTGAGTCGGTGTTCCCGCAGCTTGAAGCTCTGCTCCCGCATGTGCAGAAGCCGATCCAGTACGTCGGTGGAGAACTGAACTCCACCGTCAAGCCCTGGGACGAGTGCGACGTGCGCTGGGCGCTCATGTACCCGGACGCGTACGAGGTCGGACTGCCCAACCAGGGCGTCATGATCCTCTACGAGGTACTCAACGAGCGCGCGGGCGTCCTCGCCGAGCGCACCTACAGCGTGTGGCCGGACCTGGAGGCCCTGATGCGCGAGCACCGGGTCCCCCAGTTCACGGTCGACTCGCACCGCCCGGTGAAGGCGTTCGACGTGTTCGGCGTGAGCTTCTCCACCGAGCTGGGCTACACCAACCTGCTCACCGCGCTCGACCTGGCGGGCATCCCGCTGGAGGCCAGGGACCGCGACCTGGACGACCCGATCGTGCTGGCGGGCGGCCACGCCGCGTTCAACCCCGAGCCGATCGCGGACTTCATCGACTGCGCGGTGATCGGTGACGGCGAGCAGGCCGTGCTGGAGATCACCGACATCATCCGCGCCTGGAAGGCGGAGGGCCGCCCCGGCGGCCGGGAGGAGGTCCTCTTCCGCCTGGCGAGGACCGGCGGCGTGTACGTCCCCGGCTTCTACGACGTCGAGTACCTCCCGGACGGCCGGATCGCCCGCGTCGTCCCCAACCGCTCCGGCGTCCCGTGGCGCGTCTCCAAGCACACGGTGATGGACCTCGACGAGTGGCCGTACCCCAAGCAGCCCCTGGTCCCCCTGGCCGAGACGGTCCACGAGCGCATGTCGGTGGAGATCTTCCGCGGCTGCACCCGCGGCTGCCGCTTCTGCCAGGCGGGCATGATCACCCGCCCGGTGCGCGAGCGCTCCATCACCGGCATCGGCGACATGGTGGAGAAGGGCCTGAAGGCGACGGGCTTCGAGGAGGTCGGCCTGCTGTCGTTGTCGTCGGCTGACCACTCCGAGATCGGCGACATCGCCAAGGGCCTGGCGGACCGCTACGAGGAGGACAAGATCGGCCTGTCCCTCCCCTCCACCCGCGTCGACGCCTTCAACATCGACCTGGCGAACGAGCTGACCCGCAACGGCCGCCGCTCCGGCCTCACCTTCGCCCCCGAGGGCGGCTCGGAACGCATCCGCAAGGTCATCAACAAGATGGTCTCCGAGGACGACCTGATCAGGACCGTCGCGACGGCCTACGGCAACGGCTGGCGCCAGGTGAAGCTGTACTTCATGTGCGGCCTGCCCACCGAGACCGACGACGACGTCCTCCAGATCGCGGACATGGCGACGAGGGTCATCGCCAAGGGCCGCGAGGTCTCCGGCTCCAACGACATCCGCTGCACGGTGTCGATCGGCGGCTTCGTCCCCAAGCCGCACACCCCCTTCCAGTGGGCGCCGCAGCTCTCCGCCGAGGAGACCGACGCCCGCCTGGCCAAGCTCCGCGACAAGATCCGCGGCGACAAGAAGTACGGCCGCTCCATCGGCTTCCGCTACCACGACGGCAAGCCCGGCATCGTCGAGGGCCTCCTCTCCCGCGGCGACCGCCGCATCGGCGCCGTCATCCGCGCGGTCTACGAGGACGGCGGCCGGTTCGACGGCTGGCGCGAGCACTTCTCCTACGACCGCTGGATGGCCTGCGCCGACAAGGCCCTCGCCCCCCTCGGCGTCGACGTCGCCTGGTACACCACCCGCGAGCGCTCCTACGAGGAGGTCCTCCCCTGGGACCACCTCGACTCCGGCCTCGACAAGGACTGGCTCTGGGAGGACTGGCAGGACGCCCTCGACGAGACCGAGGTCGAGGACTGCCGCTGGACCCCGTGCTTCGACTGCGGGGTGTGCCCGCAGATGGATACGGCTATACAAATCGGCCCCACCGGCAAGAAGCTGCTCCCGCTCACGGTCAAGAAGTAGCCGTGACCAGCGGCGATGCCATCCAACGGATGGCTGAGGCGCTTGCCGACGTACCCGAGGCGGACCGCGCCGAAGCCCTCCGAGGGCTCGGCGCAAAGGAGCGCGAGCAGGCTCCCCGCCCCACGCGGCGCACGCCGCTTCCCGCCCCTCGGCAGGACTCGGGCATCGTCTCGGCGGTCGAGTGGGGGTAGGGCGTAGAGAGGCGTTCGGACGATCCTGTCCGGGCGCCTCTCGGCGTTCCTGGACCCTGTTTATGCGACAACGTGCATGAGTCACGTCCGTGCATGGACGGCCGCGAGCGGCCCCCGTACGGTCGTCTCAGGCGGCCTGGCCGGGCCGACAAGTCCAGGGGGTTCCGCATGGCACGCGAAGAACTGACCCGGCTCACGGGCAACGGCAACGGCACGTGTGGAGAGGACGACTGCCCGAACGTCTACCGCACCGCTTCCGGCTCCATCGTGGTTCGGGGCGACGTGTCCGACGCCTTCACGCCCCCGCAGGGGGAAGGGCTCGTGGAGATTCCCGAGAGCGTTCTTCGGGAGGCCGTTCGTGCTCTTGGATGGTGACGAGTGGCGGGCGATGCTCCGGGGCTTCCAGTCGGAGGCGTGGCGGCTGGAGACCCTGCCCCAGTACCTCGTACCGCAGGAGACGAAAGAACTCGAAGCCTTCCGGGCAGGCAAGCGCGTCGACCCGCACGCCTACTCGTCCGCGTACACGGAAGACCTGAGGCGGTTGCGCGGCGAGGGGAGGTGCAAGGGGCGAGTGCACGTCCTGACTCGACCGCTCTCCGAGTACCTGCGCTTCGAGTTCTCGCGTTACTACGCCCCGCACGTGCTTGCCGGGGAGGACATCCGCATCCTGGACGTGACCGAGCGAGAGAGCCCGTTGCCGGATGTCGAGGACTTCTGGATGTTCGACCGCTCGACGGTCGTCCTGATGCACTACGAGGGCGACGGCACGCAGATCAGCCGGGAGCTGTACGAAGGTGACCCTGCGCCGTTCGTCGAGTGG
Source organism: Streptomyces flavalbus (assembly GCF_042674625.1). Classification (NCBI taxonomy): domain Bacteria; kingdom Bacillati; phylum Actinomycetota; class Actinomycetes; order Kitasatosporales; family Streptomycetaceae; genus Streptomyces; species Streptomyces flavalbus. The sequence goes on along the minus strand of NZ_JBHTEB010000001.1, from coordinate 2,751,742 downwards.
CAGCGCATTGCCGTTGCCGAGTCGGTTCCCTTCCTGGAGTACGCGGAGCGCGTGACGGAGTGACGTTCGAAGCTGAGCAGCTTGGCGAGTCTGGTACCGAACTCGCCTCTTTGCTTCGGGACTTGCGCAAGCGAGCCGGCCTCTCTGGGGACCGGCTTGCGGCGCGCTGCAACATGTCCCAGTCGAAGGTGTCTCGCATCGAGAACGGCAGGACACGACCGTCCCTGGTCGATGTCGAACAGATCTTGCGAGCGCTGGACGCTCCGCCGGAACTGGTCGCCGAGGTCTCCGCCCTCGCCAGGATGGCGAACACCGAGTGGCGGAACGTCCGAGAGCTTCGGCGCAAGGGGCTCGGCACGAGACAGGCCGAGCTGAAGTCGCTCGAAGCGTCTTCCACGCAGATGCGGTACTTCCTGCTCTCGATGGTCACCGGCCTGCTCGCGACACCGGAGTACGTACGGGCGAGCCTGGCCCACTCGACGGCCGACACGAGCAGGGCTGTAGCGGGGAAGATGGGACGGCAAGCCGTCCTCTACGACGCTTCGAAGCGGTTCACGTTCGTGCTGACCGAACAGGCGGTTCGCTGGCCGGTCGTCTCCCCACTGGCACTGGCCGAGCAGATGGACCGACTGGCGTCCCTGTCCTACCTCCCGAACGTTCAGATCGGGGTGATCCCCGTAGGGGTACCGACGCCACGAACCCCTCTGAGCACGTTCACCATCTACGACACCGCGTTGGTCACCATCGAGACGACAGCGGGAAGTCTCGTATTCCGCGACGGCCGAGATGTTCAGGCGTATCTGAAGGAGTTCGCCGGGTACGAGGAGCACGCCCTCTTCGGAGAAGACCTTCGGGCACGCCTTGCCGAGTGGTCCGCTGCTTGCCGTGCATGACTTCAGTCGACTACGCGACTGAAACGCCATTCCGTGCGCACCCCGGGGGATCATCCTTCGGCAGGCGAACAGTCGGGAGGTCGTACGGATGAGCACACCCAGGACGACGATGGCATGGCCGGTGAACCTGACCCTTCCGGAGGGAGACCCGGACCCCGTCGCGGGCTGTCGGCAGTGCCTCGGCGTCGCCGTGACCCGAGCCAACGCCCGATCGGTCGGCGACTACTCGAAGGCGACGGACGCGAACGTCGTGCTCCGCAGGCACCTCCGGGAAACCCACGGGGCCGAGTGATGGCTCGCACGGTCCTGCGGTTCGTGCCGCACCGGATCACGCGGCATCCGGACACGGACGTGACCTATGAGGCGGAGTGCCTGCACTGCAAGTGGAAGGCGGAGCCGTCGACGGACAGCGCGGCGGTCGACGTCGAGTGCATGAGCCATACCGGCCTGAGCAACCATCGCGGCTTTCGGCGGGTCTGTACGTCGTTCGCCATGGTGGTGCGGGCTGAGTAAGGCAGCGTTGTACGTCCACGTACGAGAACGGCCCCCGACGTAGCCGGGGGCCTGTCTGAAACTGCTGTGCGCCTGTCTCAGGCGCTCTCTCCTAGGTGTCGGTACAGCGTGGCGCGGGAGACGCCGAGGGCCTTAGCGATGGCGCTGACGCTCTCGCCCTTGGCCTTCCTGGCTCGGGCCACGGTGAGTACGTCCTCGTCCACTACGGACGGCCTGCCGCCGGTACGGCCCTGCGCCTTGGCCGCTTCCAGTCCGGCCCGTGTGCGGTCCTTGATGAGCGAACGCTCGAACTCCGCCATGGCCGCGATGATCTGGAAGAACAGGCGGCCATCGGCCGACGTGGTGTCGACTGACGAGAGCGCGCCATCGAGCACGCGGAAACCGATGCCGTGCTCACGCAGGCCGTCGACGATGGACACGAGGTCGATGAGCGACCGGCCGAGTCGGTCAAGCTTCCACACGCACAGCACGTCGCCCGGTCGGGCGTAGTCCAGTACGGCTGCCAGCTCTGGCCGGTCCGTGTTCTTCCCGCTGGCCTTGTCCTCGAAGATGCGGGCGCACCCTGCGGCCGTCAGGGCGTCGCGCTGAAGCTGCGCTTCCTGGTCGTCGGTGGAGACGCGGGCGTAACCGATGAGCTGACCAGTGATCGTGTTCGTCGCCATGGCGAGGACTGTCTCAGAACTCGTCTCAAAAGGTCAAGTTCGAGGTAGAGGTTTCGAGACGGGTTTCGAACAGGGTGCGCGCCCCGTGAGGGGCGCGCTGCCAGTCGTCTCACAAACCTTGGTTTTTGAGACCCTGTCTCGTCGTTACGCTTCGCAGCGAAGCTACGCTCCCGCGCATGACCAACGATCTCGGTTACACCTGTTCATGCTGCGGCGAGTACCACGCGGAACTTCCGATGGGCTACAGCGCCACGGCCCCCGATGTCTGGGATGCGAGCTTCGAAGGCCGATCTGACAGCCTGCTCTCCTCAGACCAGTGCGTCATCAAGGCCCAGCACTACTTCATCAAGGGCCTGATCGAGATACCCGTCATCGGCAGTGACGAGGTGTTCTCGTGGGGAGTCTGGGTGTCCCTGAGCCGAGACAACTTCTCCCGGGCCGCCGACATGTGGAACACGCCCGGCCGCGAGAACGAAAAGCCGTACTTCGGCTGGCTGACGACCGAGCTGCCGATCTACTCGCCCGGCACCACCAACCTGAAGACGAACGCTCACACCCGCCCGGTCGGCCAGCGCCCCTTCATCGAGCTCGAACCCACCGATCATCCCCTCGCGGTTGAGCAGCGCACAGGCATCAGTCTCGACCGCGTCCGTGAGATCGCCGAAACCGTCCTCCACGGCAACGGCGAGGACCGCTGACCGAGACGGCTGAGCACGTCGACCGCGAAGGGGTGGGGGATGACCCCTTGAGGACAACGAGGCGGACCGCCGTGTCTTAGCAGCCAAGATTCCGCCACGGTTTCAGGGTCCGTCTGTCCTGTCCTCCGACTGCCATGGCGGGGCGTATAACCTGGTCACAGCCTTGCCCTGACTCGCTCACGACGGCGGAAGCCTGCAAGGAACAGGGCCTTACGGCTGAGACAGTGGGGTGCGGTAGCGCCCCACGGGTCTTGCTGGCTCGCTCCTGTCGGCCCCTTCCGGGGCCGCACTGTTGTTGAGCGCTGCGACTGTGGCGGCCGGTAGGCGGCCCCTTGCCGCTTCTCTCTTCGCCGTTGCCCTGCCCCTGTGGGGCGCAGCCGCGCCCCCTGTTTCCCTTGCCGCTGGTCTTCGTGGCCTTCCTGAGTCGGCCCCGACAGGGGCCGCGCTGCACTGGAGCCAAATAGATAAGAGAGCACGCGAACGTTTCCGCAGGTCGGGTGCCGTGTCGGTATACGCCAGACGTGCTCTGACTACACGTACCGCGTGTGCTCAGCGGTCCTGATGGAGTCGGCAGGGGACCGGTGCACCCTTGCCCTTCTGGAACAGGTGGGGAGGAAGGACGAGGCAGGCGGCCCCGGAGCGGGGAGACACAAGGTCCAGTTCCTTGGCGCGGGCCACCGCGTTGCGGGTGCTCTGGTCGGACAGTGGCTTGCCGTTCCTGCCCAGCAGGGTGGCCAGCCGGCCGGGCTCGAAGCCTGCGTGTCCCTGCCTGTCCGCCCATCCGATGGCGGCGAAGTGCACGCGGTAAGCGAGAGGGTGTCCTGGGTTCTGCGCCATGCGTCGGTACTCGTGCTGGGAGACCGCGCCCCACGAGCGGTCATGGCCGAAGCTGATAGCCACCGCTCGCACCCCCTTCCTGCGGGGCGTGGCCGCAGTCGTGCGTCTCTCCCTCGACGAGGGGTGAGGTGCAGACCTCACAAGTCCAGACGACTTCGATCGTGATGTTCAAGGGCTGGCGACTCCTGGCGGTGGCCGAGGGCAGCACGGAGCCGCGCCTCAGCGTTGGGTGGAAGTCGCGCAGTACCGTCCTGCGCTTCGGGATGTCCTCGACGTCCCTGCGAGCCCCTCGGGATCGCGGCCCCTCACGGAGTGGCCAGCTCTACCGCCGCTGAACGGTGGGAGCTACGGTCTCCGCTCGCAGAAAGAGCGGGAGGGTCTTCCTATCCGGAGCCCGGGCCGGCCGTCAAGCCGGAACACCTCCGGGTCTGGCTGACCGGGCCGCCCGGAGATGTCTGTCCCTGCTCCCTCGTCAGAGCCTTGCGGCGAAGTCGTCACCCTTGATGACCAGGCGTTCGCGGACGTCGCGCGGGATCTTGAGCCGCAGGTGTACGGACGGCGCGCGCACCCCCTTCACCTTCGTGCGGGTCACCTCGCACGTGACGCCCACGCGGCGCAGGTCCTCCGCCATGGCCTCCATGCCGCCCGCTTCCCATGTCTCCCGGAAGGTCTTGCCGTTGTGGACAAGGACCCACCGGTCCTGCGTGGTCTCGGGATCGATGGCGTTCAGTTCTTCCGTGAGCTTGTCGAGGGTCTTCTCCGCTCGCGCGCGAGTGAACCGCGTCTTTGAGAAGCGGCCCTCTGGTTCGAGCTCCGCCATGTAGTAGGAGATGGCGTCTTCGAGCCGCTTCACTTCGGCGCGTGCCTCGGCTCCCTTCGCGTACTCGCGGACCTGGACGGGGAAGTCGCCGAGGACGCGCAGCACGTCGCCCACGAGGACGTCGTACACGTCCTGCGGGTTGGGTGCGCCGAGCCCGCCGCCCTTGCACTTGCCGCAGCGCAGGTAGGTGTAGCTCCGGCCGTTGCTCATGTTCTTCTGCACGGTCATGTTGGTCGAGCAGTCGACACAGATCAGGACTCCCAGGAACTGCGTCGCCCCGCCCGCCTGCCGGGTCGGCTGGTTCTTGCCCCGGCGATCGAGTGCCGCTTGAAGGGTCTCGAACTCTTCCTCGGTGAAGATCGGAGGGCCGACCCGTATCGGCTTCCCGTCGTTGCCGAGGACGAGCCTGCTTCGTCGCTTCCCGCCCTGCTTGTTCTCCTCGACCCGGTAGCCCATGAGCGCGGGGTTACGTAGGCGTCGGAGGAGAGTCGACGTGGTGAGTCCTGTCGACATGAGTCCGGAGCGGACGAGACAGAGGGCCATGCGGCGGGCGGAGATGCCTCGGAGCGCCATACGCCGGGCCCAGTGCAGTGCCTTGTGTGCGTTCGGCTCGATGGCGAGTGCCGGCTTGCCGTCCACCTTCGTTGTGACGTAGCCGTACGTCGGCTTGCCGACGAGCCACGAGTCCTGCGTGCGGGCGTAGTCCCACAACGACGTCACGCGGGTCGACGTGTTCGCTGCCTCGATCTCCGCGATGCCGCCGATGAGTGTGACCATGATCCGGCCCACGGTCGTGCTGAGGTCGATCGCGTCGTTCTTCGACACGAGGTTCTTCCCGTATCGCTCGCACCACTCGATCATCGTGGACAGGTCCGTCATGCGACGGATGAAGCGGTCGAGCTTCCAGAAGAGCAGGGCGTCGAACTCCGGAGCCCGGTTGTTGAGCCACTCCCCGAGTTCCTTCCGCTTCCACGGCGGAACCTTCGTCGCCGACACGTTGAGATCAGAGGCGACGCCGACGACGCGGTACCCCTTCTCTCTTGCGAGGAGCCGTAGGTCGAGCTCCTGCCGCACCGGCGATGTCGTGTCTTCCGTAAGTACGGACAGGCGGACGGAGAGGAGCGCGCGCGGAGCGTCCTCGGGGAGCAGAGCCTCCGCCCGCTTCAGGTCCTCCAGGAGAGCCAGGTCCGAGGCGGTCCACTCGCTCTCGATGTCGTACGTCTTCATGGTTGCGGAGCGTACAGACTAGATGTTGGGCTGTCTCGTTATGCCCCCCAGATGGACACCCACATCCAAATCGGCCCCACCGGCAGGAAGCTGCTGCCTCTGACCGTGAAGAACGCGGGATAGGGCGGGAGTTCTAGGGGCTGTCTTCAAAGATCATCTGGGTGGTAGATCATGGTGTTGTGGTACGTCGTCATGAACTCACCGACCGGGAGTGGGAGTTGCTCGTTCCGCTGATACCCCGGGCCGCGACGGGGCGGCCTCGAGTGGAGGACCGGCAGGTCATCAACGGGATGGTCTACAAGATCCGCACCGGGATCTCCTGGCGTGACCTGCCGGAACGCTACGGGCCGTGGAAGACCGTCTACACCCGCTTCCGCCGCTACGCCCTGGACGGGGTGTTCACCCGGGCTCTGCAGCAGATCCAGGCCCAGGCGGACGCGGCCGGCGACATCGACTGGCTGGTCCAGATCGACTCCACCATCGTCCGCGCTCACCAGCACGCCGCCGCCACGGGCCGAAAAGGGGGCGGCACCAGCAGGACGAACCGGACGATCACGCCCTCGGCCGATCCCGCGGCGGACTGACCACCAAAGTCCACCTCGCCTGCGACGGCAAGGGCCGCCCGCTCGCGATCCTGGTGACGCCCGGCCAACGCCACGACAGTGTCTGTGCACGCCCTCTGCTGGAACGGATCCGTGTTCCCCGCACCGGCCTGGGCCGGCCTCGGTGCAGGCCCGACCAGGTCATCGCAGACAAGGCTTACAGCTCCCGCAGCTTCCGCGCCTACCTGCGAAAACGCGGCATTGCGCACACCATTCCGGAGAAAACCGACCAGCGACGGCACCGGCTGAGGCGCGGTTGCCAAGGCGGCCGACCGCCAGGGTTCGACCGGGAGACCTACCGGCGGCGCAACGTGATCGAGCGCTGCTTCAACCGGCTCAAGGGCTTCCGCGGCATCGCCACCCGATACGACAAGACCGCCACCTCCTACGAAGCGGCGGTCACCCTCGCATCGCTCCTACTCTGGGCAAGATCCGTTTGAAGACGGACCCTAGTCGTCCTGTGGGCCCTCGGGTTCCTCGCTGGCCCCGGTGAGGAAGTCGAGGGCCTGCTTGCACAGGGCCGCGCCCGCGGGGAGGTTGGCCTCTGTGTAGAGGCGTTGGGCGGTGCGGAACTCGTCGGCGGAGCGGTCCAGGCGGTTCTCGGCCTGGTGGACGCCCGCCAGGCCGACGTGGGCGGTGGCCTGGCCGATCAGGGAGCGTACGGTCTCGTAGACGGCCAGGGCCTTGTCGTACGCGGCGATGCCCTCGGCGTAGCGGCCCTGGGACTGGTGCAGGAAGCCGAGGCTGACGTAGGTGTCGGCCTGGCCGCGGCGGTCCCCGATCGCCTCGTACGTCGTCAGGGCGGTGTCGTAGGCCGCCGCCGCCTCCTCCGGGCGGCCCTGGACCTCGTGCAGGTCGCCCAGACCGGCGTGGGCGTCGGCCTGGCCGCGCCGGTCGCCCAGGGTGCGGAAGGTCGCCAGGGCCTCGTGGTAGGACTGCGCGGCCTCGTCGTAGCGGCCCTCGAAGCGGTGGATGTCCGCGAGGTTCTTGGTGGTGTTGGCCTGGCCGAGCAGGGCGCCGTTGTCGCGGTAGATGGCCAGGGCGTCCTGGTAGGCGGCGACCGCCTCGTCGTAGCGGCCCTGCGCGTAGTGGACGTCGCCGAGGCCCTTGGTGGTGTTGGCCTGGCCGAGCGAGTCACCGATCTCGCGGTAGATCGCCAGCGCCTGCTCATGGGCGGCCCTGGCCTCCTCGAAGCGGCCCTCGACCCGGTGGATGTCACCGAGGTCGTCGATGACGTTGGCCTGGCCGAGCCGGTCGTCGAGCGCCTCGTACAGGCCCAGCGCCTTCTCGTAGGACTCGGCGGCCTCCTTGTAGTTGCCCTGCACGCGGTGGATGTCCCCGATGCCCTTGGTGGCCTCCGCGTGCCGGGCGGAGTCCGGGACCGTCGTGCCCAGCACGGTCTGGAGGAGTTCCCACGACTCGATGTATCGGTCGTCGAAGTAGAGGGAACGGGCGAGGTCGGTGAGGAAGTCCGGGCTCTGCGGCCAGACGTCCGCGTCGGCCGACCGGGCCGCGGCCTGGAGTTCCTGGGCGTGCGTGTCGAGCCAGCGGCGTGCCTCGCGCACCTCGCCGTCGTCGCTCGTGCGGGTGGTGCGCAGGACGTCCCTGGCCCGCTTGAGCCCGCTGTGCAGATGGGTGTAGAGCCGGTCCCGGGCGGCGGTGGCCTCCTCCCCGGTGGTGTGGTGGGCGGCCGTCTCCCGGGCGTAGCTGAGGCTGAGGTCGTGCAGGCTGTGGCGGCCGTTCTTGCGGATCAGGAGCTGCTCGATCTCGGCGAGCCGGACCTCCACCTCGTGCTCCGGGCGGTCGGCCATCGCGGCCAGCGAGTCGGGCCCGAAGTCGGGGCCCGGGTGCCAGGCGCAGTGGTGGATCAGATGGCGCAGATCGGCGTCGAGGGAGGCGTACGCCGTGGTGAACGCGGCGCGTTCGGCGGTGTCGACGCTGGGGAACGTGGCATAGCGGTGCGGCCCGGTCAGGGAGGCGAGGACGGCGGTGGGGGAGGCGCCGTGCATCAGCCGGGTGCCGATGGGGCCCAGCGCGAGCGGGCTGCCGTTGATGCGGTCGGCGATCTCGTCGAGGTGTCCGGTGTCCTGCGGGATGCCCATCTTGTGCCAGACGGCGACGCAGTCCGCGGGCTGGAGCGGCGGCAGCTCGATCCGCTGGTGCGCGTTGACCTCGGGCAGCTCGGAGCGGCTGGAGATGATCACCGCGCTGGGGGAGCCCGCGGAGGGCAGCAGCGGGGCGAGCTGACGGGCGTCGCGGGCGTTGTCCAGCAGGAGCAGCACCGGGTTCTGCTTGAGGAACAGCCGCCAGGTCTCGGCGCGCGCGGTGAGGTCGGCGGGGACGTCCTCGGGGGCGTGGCCCATGTGGTGCAACTGCTCGGCGATCACCATGTAGGGGTCGCGGGGCTGCTCGCCGGGGGTCCAGCCGCGCAGGTCGATCTCCAGGCAGCCGCCGGGGAAGAGGTGGGTGGTGCGGGCCGCGAGCGCCCGCAGCAGCTCCGTCTTGCCCTGCCCGCCGCGCCCGTGCACGACGCACACCGCCGCGGTCTGCTCCACGGCCGTCCGCTCCAGCGCGGTCAGCTCCGCCGCCCGGCCGGTGAAGTACGGGGTGGTGGCGTACGCCGTGGACAGCGGGGCCGTGGTGGGCTCGGCGGCGGTGGGGGTGCCCGGGGTCGGCGGGGTGTAGGCGCGGTTCGCGGCCAGCGGGATGCGGTGGCCGCCGTCCCGGGTGCTCATCCTCGGCAGGGGTACGGCGAACCCCTCGACGGTGCGACCGGCGAGCCGCTCCCGCAGCACCTCGTACACGTCGGCCACGGTCAGCACCGTGAGCTGCTCGCCGCGCCGCCCGTCGGACAGCTCCCCGGTCAGCCCGTCCCGCAGCAGCCGCACCAGCTCACGCGTGAACACGCTCCCGTCGGGCAGGCACAGCGACCGCTCCGTCTCCGCCGCCGACGTCAGCACGCACGCGCCCTCGATGTCGAACACCGGCGCCTTCGCCGCGGGCGTCTCGTCGGGCCGCCCGTCCATGTGCAGGGCGGCGCCGCTGAAGCAGCAGTCGACGACCACGACCCGGTGCCGGGCGCGCGAGCCCGCGACGATCGCGCGGATCTCGTCGTACGCCACCGAGTGGTGCGGCCGGTCCGGGCGCGACGCCTCCGTGCCGAGCAGCAGCCCGCGCCCGTCCCGCCCGAAGTGCCCGTGCCCGGCGTAGTACACCAGCAGCAGGTCCTCGGCGTGGTCGGCGGCGTCCTGCACCGCGTCCAGCAGCACCTGCGGGGTGCTGTTGGCGGGTACGGCGACACAGTGCTCCCCGGCGAACAGGCCGACGTCCCGCGCGACCAGCAGGTCCCGTAACGCGGGCACGTTGTGCCGGACGCCGTCCAGGTTGGGCAGGTGCTGGTAGGCGTGGACGCCGAAGAGGACCGCGCGCGATCCGCTCTGCTCCAGCTCCATGGTCAGTCCTGGAGGCGGCGCAGCAGGTCGGCCAGCTCCTCGGGGGTGAGGTCCCCGATGTCGACCGTGGTGTCCCCGTGGACGAGGGTGCGCGCGCCGGGCGGGGCCAGGGCGGCGGGCCGGGTGGAGCGCCAGGTGGCGTAGGCGACGGCGAAGTTCGCGAGGTTCGTCGCGTTGCCGAGGATCACGTCGAGCGCCTCAAGGACGTTCATGGTCGGGCCGTCGCCGGTGACCGTCTCGACCGGCACCCCCGCCGTGCCGGGATCGCGGCCCAGCCACGCCCGCAGCTCCGTCAACGCCCGCTCGTCGCCCTCGGCCAGCAGTCGGATCCGCATCGCCCCCACCATTCCCCCCGATAGTGCCAGGGTCGCTCAGGGTAGTGGGTCGGGGGCGCCCGGGAATCGGTCTTGCGGGAAAGCGGGCGGACCGGCGGGAAACCTCCCGGCGAACCTCCCGGGGAACAGACCGGCGGGAACCTCCCGGGGACGGGACACGTACTCTTGGTAGGAGTACGACCGCTCTCACGAAGGACAAGGACACTGGGCAAGCGACAGCCCGAAGGCCCGCCGCCCGCACCAGCGGTGCAGCGCATCCGACTGCGCTACACCAAGCGCGGCCGCCTCCGGTTCACCAGCCACCGTGACTTCCAGCGCGCCTTCGAGCGTGCGCTGCGCCGCGCCGAGGTGCCCATGGCGTACTCGGCGGGGTTCACCCCGCACCCGAAGGTGTCGTACGCCAATGCCGCACCCACCGGCACGGGCAGTGAGGCGGAGTACCTGGAGATCGCCCTCACCGAAGCGCGCGACCCCGAGCGGCTGCGCGCCCTCCTCGACGAGTCGCTGCCCCCCGGGCTCGACGTGATCGAGGCGGTCGAGGCCCGCACCTCGGGGCTGGCGGACCGGCTGACGGCTTCCGTGTGGGAGCTGCGGCTGACCGGGGTCCCGGCCGAGGACGCCCGCCGCGCGGTGGACGCCTTCAACGCGGCCGGGACGGTCGAGGTCCAGCGCCTCACCAAGAACGGCGTCCGCACCTTCGACGCCCGCCCGGCCGTCGTCAGCCTGGAGAGCCACTCCGCTCCGGGCGCACCCGGCGCGGACAGCACGGAAACGCACAGTTCGCGGGCTGATAGGCCGAGCGACCAGCCCTGTGCGATACTGCGGCTGGTTGTTCGGCACGTGACGCCTGCCGTACGACCCGACGACGTCCTGTCCGGTCTCCGCGCCGTGGCCGACCTGGCGCCGCCGGTCCCCGCAGCGGTGACCAGGCTGGCGCAGGGGCTGTTCGATGAAGAGACCGGCACGGTGACCGACCCGCTCGCGCCCGACCGCGACGCAGCGGCGGCCCTCTCGACGGCCGCACCCGCTGCCGCCGCGAAGGCGCCCGGGTAAGGAAGGTCCCGCGTAAGGACGGACGTCGAAGCGCCGCCCTCGGATCCGGGAGCCACCTGGGTCGGGCAGCGCACCGACCACAAGACTTTCGCCAGGCCGTACGCAACACGGCGTACGGAACCGGCGAGACAGGACACAGAAAGCTCCCGAGCGGCGCCCGCGCCCCGGACGGCGGCACACGCGCAGCGCGCGAGCCGCGGACGTCACCGGCACCACGCCGGACCAGGTGCGGCGCCCGGGAGCCTGACGGGAGAAACGCCCGGATGCTTGAGCCGACCGAGCCCACCGAGGGTTCCGAACTGAACACCCCCAGCGACACCCTGCCGCCGCGCCGCCGACGCCGTGCCGCGTCCCGCCCGGCGGGCCCGCCCGTCGCCGCCACCGACACCCCGGTGGAGACCGTCGCCCCGGCCATACCGGCCGCGGAGGCCGCCGCGATCGCGGCGGACGAACCGGAGGCCGACGTGACGGACGTGGCCGAGGAGACCGAAGAGACCGAGGTCGCCGCCGCCGCGGAACCCGAGCCCGCGCCCGCCGCGCGTCCCCGTCGCCGGGCGACGCGGAAGGTGTCCGCGCCCGCCGGGGCCGTGGCACCGGCGGAGGCCGCCGAGACCGTACTCCCCGCGACCGCCCCGGCCGACGAGGCCCCCGCCGCGACGGGGACCGCCGCCGAACCGGTGGCCGCGCAGGCGCCCGCCGAGGAGCCCGCGCCCCCGCGCACCCGCCGCCGCGCCACCCGCAAGGTGTCCGCGCCCGCCGGGGCACCGGAGGCCGCGGAGGTCGTAGCGACCGCTGAGACCGCTGAGACGGTCCCGGCTGAGGCCGCCGCCGCTCCGGAGGCGGAGGCCGCGCCCGCCCCGCGTACGCGGCGCCGGGCGACGCGGAAGGTGTCCGCGCCAGCCGAGACGACGCCTGAGGCCACGGAGGCCGCTGAGGCGGCTGTTGCCGCCGAGAAGGCCGAGGAAGCCAAGCGGGCCGAGGCCGCCGAGAAGCCGGAGGCTGCGGCTGAGGCCCCCGCCCCTGCCCCCGCCCCCGCCGAAGAGCCCGCCCCGCGCCGCACGCGGCGTCGCGCCACCCGGCGCGCGACCGCCCCGGTGACCGGCACGGACGACGCCGAGGCCGCCGCCGACGCGGGCGCCGAGACCGCCGCCGAGGCCGCCGCCGAGCCCGCGGCCACCGGCGCGACGGCCGAGCAGGCCGCCGTCGAGCCGAGCACCAGCGAGGAGAAGACCGTCACCGAGCCCAGCAGCACCGCCGAGCGGGCCGCCGCCCCGAAGGCCGAGAGCGAGGAGGTCGCCGTCTCCGAGGCGGCCGCGCCGCGCCGGGCCCGCCGCCGCAGCGTGCGCAAGGCCGCGACCGGTTTCGCCGAGCCCGCGCAGCCCGCGGCGCAGGCCCCCGAGGAGCCCGCCGCCGAGCCCGAGTCGCCGCGCCGCCCCGCGCGGCCCGCCGTCGCCGTGTTCCAGCCGCCGGTCTTCACCGAGCCGCAGTTCCAGTTCCAGACGCCGCAGCGGGCCGCCGCCGAAGCCGCCGCCGAGGCCGCGGAGCAGGGCGAGGCGGAGCCGGAGCCCGAGGTCGCGGAGCCCACCGCGACGACCGAGACCACCGAGCCCGCCGAGGCCGTGGAGGAGCAGACCCCCTCGCGCCGTCGTCGCCGTCGCCGGGGCGCCGCGGACGAGGCCGAGGCGCAGCCCGCCGAGGCCGCCGCGCCCGCCGTGGAGGAGGAGCCCGAGGAGGCCGAGGACTCCGCCGAGCACGAGGGCGAGGACGACGGCGAGGAGACCGGCTCGCGCCGCCGCCGTCGCCGGGGTGGCCGTCGCCGCCGCCGGGGCGAGGCCGGTGACGGTGCCGACGGCGAGGGCGAGGGCTCCGCCGCCGAGCAGGCCGCGCAGGACGCCGAGGACACCGCCGAGCAGGTCGAGGAGGACGAGGACGAGGCGGACGCCGAGGGCCGGGGCGAGGACGCCGGGGGTTCCACCTCCAGCACCCGCCGTCGTCGCCGTCGTCGCCGTCGCGCCGGGGACAGCTCCTCCGACGCCGAGCCGTCCGCCGACGACCCCGAGCGCACCGTCGTCAAGGTCCGCGAGCCGCGCAAGCAGGCCGAGCCGTCCGACGAGGTGCAGTCCATCAAGGGCTCCACGCGTCTGGAGGCGAAGAAGCAGCGCCGCCGCGAGGGCCGTGAGCAGGGCCGCCGTCGCGTCCCGATCATCACCGAGGCGGAGTTCCTGGCCCGCCGCGAGGCCGTCGAGCGCGTGATGGTCGTCCGCCAGTACGGCGACCGTACGCAGATCGGCGTCCTGGAGGACGGCGTGCTCGTCGAGCACTACGTCAACAAGGAGCAGTCGACGTCGTACGTCGGCAACGTGTACCTGGGCAAGGTGCAGAACGTGCTGCCGTCGATGGAGGCCGCCTTCATCGACATCGGCAAGGGCCGCAACGCCGTGCTCTACGCCGGTGAGGTGAACTTCGAGGCGCTGGGCATGGCCAACGGGCCGCGCCGCATCGAGTCCGCCCTGAAGTCCGGCCAGTCGGTCCTGGTGCAGGTCACCAAGGACCCGATCGGGCACAAGGGCGCGCGTCTGACCAGCCAGGTCTCCCTCCCGGGCCGCTACCTCGTGTACGTGCCCGAGGGCTCGATGACCGGCATCAGCCGCAAGCTGCCCGACACCGAGCGGGCCCGGCTGAAGACCATCCTCAAGAAGATCGTCCCCGAGGACGCGGGCGTCATCGTGCGCACCGCCGCCGAGGGCGCCAGCGAGGACGAGTTGCGCCGCGATGTCGAGCGGCTCCAGGCGCAGTGGGCGGAGATCCAGAAGAAGGCCAAGAGCGGCAACGCCCCGAGCCTGCTGTACGGCGAGCCGGACATGACCGTCCGCGTCGTGCGCGACATCTTCAACGAGGACTTCACCAAGGTCATCGTCAGCGGTGACGACGCCTGGTCGACCATCCACGGGTACGTCTCCCACGTGGCGCCCGACCTGGCCGAGCGGCTGACGCGCTGGACGAGCGAGGTCGACGTCTTCGCCACGTACCGGATCGACGAGCAGCTCGCCAAGGCGCTGGACCGCAAGGTCTGGCTGCCCAGCGGCGGTTCGCTGGTGATCGACCGGACCGAGGCGATGGTCGTCATCGACGTCAACACCGGCAAGTTCACCGGCCAGGGCGGCAACCTGGAGGAGACCGTCACCCGGAACAACCTGGAGGCGGCCGAGGAGATCGTCCGCCAGCTCCGGCTGCGCGACCTCGGCGGCATCATCGTCATCGACTTCATCGACATGGTGCTGGAGTCCAACCGGGACCTGGTGCTGCGGCGCCTGCTGGAGTGCCTGGGCCGGGACCGCACGAAGCACCAGGTGGCCGAGGTGACCTCGCTGGGGCTGGTGCAGATGACCCGCAAGCGGGTCGGGCAGGGGCTGCTGGAGTCGTTCTCCGAGACCTGTGTGCACTGCAACGGCCGGGGTGTGATCGTGCACCTGGACCACGTCGCCGGTACGGGCGGCGGCGGTGGCGGCAAGCGCAAGAAGCGGGCGCGGGCCGGTGCGGCCGAGCAGGAGCCCGCGGTCGCCGCGGAGACGGTGACGGCCGAGGAGGAGGCGGAGGCCGAGTCGCAGGCCGAGGTCGCCGCCGAGGTCGCCGAGCCGGTGGCGCTGCCCGCCCCCGAGTTCGCGCCGGACGAGGAGCTGTACAGCAGCGTCGCCGAGGCGGAGGCCGCGGTATCGCGCGGGCGTTCGCGGCGCCGGGCGAGCCGTCGGGCGTCCGCCCCGGCGGGCGCTCCCAAGGCGGAGACCCGGGCCGAGGAGGCCGTCGTCGAGGCGGCGGCGCCGACCGCGCAGGACGTCACCGTCGCGGAGGAGGTCGCGCGTCCGGTCACCCCGGAGGGCGCCGCCGAGATCAAGGCCGAGCCGGTCGCCGTGGAGGACCCGGTCTTCGAGGGCCGTACGGTCGAGGAGGCCGCGCCCAAGGGCCGTACCCGGCGCCGGGCGACCCGCAGGGCGTCCGCCCCTGCTGGTTCGCCGACGGCGGCGGAGGCGGCCGTGGTGACGGTGACCGAGCCCGCGCCGTCGGCCGAGGACACGCCGGTCGCCCCGGAGCCCGAGGCCCCGGCCGAGCCCGCCGCGGAGACCCCGGCGCCGCCCGCCCGCCCGCGCCGCCGCGCCGTGCGCAAGGCCACCGCGCCCACCGCCTCGGAGGAGGCGGCCGTCATGGTCGTCCCCACGGAGACGGCGGAACCGGTCACCGAGGCACCCGAGGCCCCGGCAGCCCCCGAGGCCGCCGAGACCTCCGAGACCGAGGCCCCCGAAGCCGAGGCCGCCGCCAAGAAGACGGCCCGCAAGACGGCGAAGAAGGCCACGGCGAAGAAGGCCGCCACGAAGAAGACCACGGCCAAGAAGACCGCCGCCAAGAAGACGGCGGCGAAGAAGACGACGGCCAAGAAGGCGGCGAAGACGGCGGCCAAGAAGACCGCCACGAAGAAGACCGCGGCGGCGGAGCAGGCCGTGTCCTCTGTGTCTTCCGTCTCGGCCACCACCGACGAGGGCTGACCCCCTGGTCACCTCGGGTGTGCGGGCGGCGTGACCGGCCGCACACCCGGGGAGCCGGGCCCGGTTTGACCCGTTCGGCCGCGGCCCCGTAACCTTGACCGTCGGCATGTCCGTCCACAGAGACACGCCACATCCCCGTAAACCTCTTCCTCCCGGGCGCCCGGTGTTCCGGTGGGCCGGGAGAGGCCGTCCGCTTCGGTCGGGTGGCTGGACTGCGGGGGTGCCGTTCCCGAGCGAGAGAGTGAGATCCGCGTGTACGCCATCGTGCGCAGCGGTGGCCGCCAGCACAAGGTTGCTGTCGGTGACATCGTTGAGGTTGACAAGATTTCCACCGCCAAGGTGGGCGACACGGTCGAGCTCTCGACCCTGCTCGTCGTCGACGGCGACGCCGTGACCAGCGACCCGTGGGTGCTGGCCGGTATCAAGGTCCAGGCCGAGGTCGTGGACCACCACAAGGGCCAGAAGATCGACATTCTGCGCTACAAGAACAAGACCGGCTACCGCCGTCGTCAGGGCCACCGCCAGCAGTACACGGCGATCAAGGTCACTGAGATCCCCGCGGCTGCGAAGTAAGGGACTGAGGAGAGATGGCACACAAGAAGGGCGCATCGTCCACCCGCAACGGTCGTGACTCCAACGCTCAGCGCCTCGGCGTGAAGCGCTTCGGCGGTCAGGTCGTCAACGCGGGCGAGATCCTGGTCCGCCAGCGTGGCACCCACTTCCACCCGGGCTCCGGCGTCGGTCGCGGTGGCGACGACACGCTGTTCGCCCTCCAGGCCGGTGCGGTGGAGTTCGGCACCAGCCGGGGCCGCAAGGTCGTCAACATCGTCCCGGTCGCCTGAGCAGTCTGACCGGACACCAGCGCGAGGCGGACCTCACTTCCCTCCGGGGAAGCGGGTCCGCCTTTCGCGTGTTACACCCAAGGCACTCACGCCAAGACATTGCGTACGTAACTGGAGGCACATCCCATGACCACCTTCGTGGACCGCGTCGAGCTGCACGTCGCCGCGGGTAACGGAGGCCACGGCTGTGCCTCCGTCCACCGTGAGAAGTTCAAGCCGCTCGGCGGCCCGGACGGCGGCAACGGCGGCCGGGGCGGCGACGTCATCCTCACCGTCGACCAGTCCGTGACGACGCTTCTGGACTACCACCACTCCCCGCACCGCAAGGCCACCAACGGCAAGCCCGGCGAGGGCGGCCACCGCTCCGGCAAGGACGGCCAGGACCTGGTGCTGCCGGTGCCGGACGGCACGGTCGTGCTGGACAAGGCGGGCAACGTGCTGGCCGACCTGGTCGGCCACGGCACGTCGTTCGTCGCCGCGCAGGGCGGCCGGGGCGGCCTCGGCAACGCGGCGCTGGCCTCCGCCCGCCGCAAGGCGCCCGGGTTCGCGCTGCTCGGTGAGCCGGGGGACCTGCGGGACGTCGTACTGGAGCTGAAGACCGTCGCCGACGTGGCGCTGGTCGGCTACCCGAGCGCGGGCAAGTCGTCGCTGATCTCGGTGCTGAGCGCGGCCAAGCCGAAGATCGCCGACTATCCGTTCACCACGCTGGTGCCGAACCTCGGTGTGGTGACCGCGGGCTCGACCGTCTACACCATCGCGGACGTGCCCGGACTGATCCCCGGGGCCAGCCAGGGCAAGGGGCTGGGCCTGGAGTTCCTGCGCCACGTGGAGCGGTGCAGCGTGCTGGTGCACGTGCTGGACACGGCGACGCTGGAGTCCGACCGCGACCCGGTCTCCGACCTCGACGTCATCGAGGAGGAGCTGCGGCAGTACGGCGGTCTGGACAACCGGCCGCGGCTGGTCGTGCTGAACAAGACCGACGTACCGGACGGCCGGGAACTCGCCGAGATGGTCCGCCCCGACCTGGAGGCGCGCGGCTACCGCGTCTTCGAGGTGTCGGCGGTGGCGCACATGGGGCTGAAGGAACTGTCGTTCGCCCTCGCGGAGCTGGTCGGGGCGGCGCGTGCCGCGCGGCCGAAGGAGGAGGCGACGCGGATCGTCATCCGGCCCAAGGCCGTGGACGACGCGGGCTTCACCGTCGTACGCGAGGAGGACGGGCTGTTCCGGGTGCGCGGTGAGAAGCCGGAGCGCTGGGTGCGGCAGACCGACTTCAACAACGACGAGGCCGTGGGATATCTCGCCGACCGGCTCAACCGCCTCGGGGTGGAGGAGCAGTTGGTGAAGGCGGGCGCGCGGGCCGGGGACGGCGTCGCGATCGGTCCCGAGGACAACGCGGTCGTCTTCGACTGGGAGCCGACGGTGATGGCCGGGGCGGAGATGCTGGGCCGCCGCGGTGAGGACCACCGTCTGGAGGAGCAGCGTCCGGCGGCGCAGCGCCGCCGCGACCGGCAGGCCGAACGCGACGACGCGCAGCGCGAGTTCGACGACTTCGAGCCGTTCTGACCGGATCGCCGGGCTCACGTGGTGCGGGCCCGGCGGACTCACCCGCCCCTGGTACTTCTCAGTCAGGACTCAGAGTCGTCTCCTACCATCCGGTGCCCATGGACACAGACTGGACGGAAGACGAAGTACGAGTGAACGGCGGGGCCGCCCCGCTGCCCGCCGTTCCTGCCCAGCCGAACCGCTCGGCGGCAGCGTCGCCTGCCCGGGTGACCCCGCTGCCTCCAGGAACCCGGCTGTTGCACATAGGTCCGCACAAAACGGGCACCACCGCTGTTCAGGGAGCCCTGTTCGCGGCCAGGGACCGGCTTCCGGAGCACGGCGTGGTCTTCCCCGCCGACAGTCGGCACCCGATGGGCGCCGTCCTGGCCGCCTGCGCCAGGCCCGGGATGATGGGTGACGCCAGGCCCCGGGCGGAGCAGTGGACGCGGCTGCTTGACCAGGTGCGGGCGAGTGGTGCGCGCACGTCGGTGGTCAGCAGCGAGTTCTTCGCCGACGCCGAGGACGACGGGACCGTCGCGCGCGTCATCGAGGAACTGGGCGGGCGGGAGCGGGTGCACGTGCTGGTCACCCTGCGCCCGCTGGCGAAGATCATGCCCTCGCAGTGGCAGCAGTACGTGCAGAACGGGCTGCGGATGGGCTACGAGGACTGGCTGGAGCACATGCTGCGCAAGCCGCCCTACGACAAGCCCAACCCGAGCTTCTGGCGTCGGCACCGGCATGACCGGCTGGTCGAGCGGTGGGTGCGGGCGCTGGGCGCGGAGCGGGTGACGGTCGTGGTGGTCGACGACCGCGACCGGGACGGTCTGATGCGCACGTTCGAGGGACTCCTCGGACTTCCGGAGCATGTCCTGCGACCGGCGGTCGATACGGCGAATCGTTCCCTCAGTCTGGCCGAGACCGAAATGCTCCGGCACCTCAATGTGGAATTCCGCGCACATGGACTCCCTGAGCAGCTGTATTCGCGCCTTATCCGGTATGGCGCCGTCATGCACATGAAAAACGTGTACGCCCCCACACCGGAAGACGTGAAGATCTTCACACCGCGCTGGGCCGTCGAGGCCGCCGCGGGCATCGGCGCGGAAATGGCCGAGCGGATCAAGGGGACGGGCGTGCGGGTCGTCGGCGATGTCGCGCTGCTGTCCGAGGTGCCGGAACAGCGCGCCGAACGGCGGCCGGAGGGGGCGGCCAGGCTCGCGCCGGAGGCCGCCGCCCACGCGCTGTACGGGGCGCTGGCCGCGGTGGTGGCGACGCCCCCGCCGAAGCCGGTGGCCCCGCCCAGGCAGGCGCCCCGGCCGCGCACCGTGCACCAGACGCCGACGAAGGAGCTGGTCAGGGTGGTCGGGCACCGCTGCCTCAAGCGGCTGCGACTGCGCTGAGCGCGGGCCGCGCCACCGCCTCCGGCGCCGGAGCCCTGTGCGGTCACTCACAGCGTCCGCGGCGGCGTCCGCGGAAGCCGGCGTCAATCACCGTAGGTGCAAGGTGAATGACAGGTTGCGCGCACATATGCGCTGGGGGGCACTCACCTTGCATCTCGGTAACCCGAAGTGGGACCATTTCCCCGTTCCCTGACGCCCCAAGGTAGGTCACCTGTGTCCCAGCACATAGCCAAGCCCCGTACCACCGCAGTGATCCTGGCCGGTGGCACCGGCCAGCGGGTGGGTCTGTCGATCCCCAAGCAACTGCTGAAGATCGCCGGCAAGGCAGTCATCGAGCACACCCTGACCACCTTCGAGAAGGCCGACTCCATCGACGACGTCATCGTCCTGATGGCGCCGGGCTACGTGCCGGACATCGAGAAGATCGTCGCCAAGGCCGGGTTCCAGAAGGTCAGCAGGATCATCGAGGGCGGCGCCACGCGGAACGAGACCACCGAGCGCGCCATCACCGCCCTGGGCGAGGGCCTGGCCGAGGGCGAGGACCTCAACGTCCTCTTCCACGACGCCGTACGGCCGCTGCTGTCGCAGCGCGTCATCGACGACTGCGTGGCGGCGCTGGAGCGCTACCAGGCCGTCGACGTGGCGATCCCGTCCGCGGACACGATCATCGTGACCCGCACCCACGGCGAGGACGGCGAGTTCATCACCGAGATCCCGGACCGCTCCCGGCTGCGCCGCGGCCAGACGCCGCAGGCGTTCAAGCTGTCCACGATCCGCCGCGCCTACGAGGTCGCCTCCGGTGACCCCAACTTCCAGGCCACGGACGACTGTTCCGTCGTACTGAAGTACCTGCCGGACGTGCCGATCCACGTCGTCGCGGGTGACGAGTACAACATGAAGGTCACCCAGCCCGTCGACGTCTTCATCGCCGACAAGCTGTTCCAGCTCGCCTCGACCGCCACGCCCGAGCAGAACGGCGAGGAGGTCTACCGCGAACTCCTCACCGGCAAGACGCTCGTCGTCTTCGGCGGCTCCTACGGCATCGGCAAGGACATCGCCGAACTCGCCGAGTCCTACGGCGCCAAGGTCTACGCCCTCGGGCGCTCCACCACCGGCACCCACGTGGAGAACCCCGAGGAGGTCGACGACGCGCTGTCCAAGGCGTACGCGGAGACCGGCCGGATCGACTACGTCGTCAACACCGCGGGCGTGCTGCGCATCGGCAAGCTCGCGGAGACCGACAACGCCACCATCGAGGAGGCGCTGAAGGTCAACTACCTGGCCCCGGTGCAGATCGCTCGTTCGGCGTACAAGTACCTGGCGGAGACCAAGGGCCAGCTCCTGCTCTACACCTCCAGCAGCTACACTCGCGGGCGCGCCGAGTACAGCCTGTACTCCTCCACCAAGGCCGCCATGGTCAATCTCACCCAGGCGCTCTCCGACGAGTGGGCGGGCGACTCCATCCGCGTCAACTGCGTCAACCCCGAGCGCACCGCCACCCCGATGCGCACCAAGGCGTTCGGCCAGGAGCCCGCGGGCAGCCTGCTGTCGTCCGAGGCGGTGGCCCGTACCTCGCTGGACGTGCTGCTCTCCGAGCTGACCGGACACGTGATCGACGTCCGCCAGCAGGACCCGACGGCCAGCGCCAACAAGGCGTCCGGTTTCGAGCAGGCGTTGGCGCTGGTGCTCGACCGTCACGACGACGTGTAATAATCGCCGCAATAGAGCCTCGTCTTTCAGGCCTCTGTGGGTTCCTCGCCGCCGCTCGGCGCTGAGGGCCCGCAGGGGCCTGAATCCGTCCTAAGCCACATTTCTCATATTATTCACATCCTGAGCTGGCACCGTCACAAAAGACCGGCATCCCCTCCAAGAGCAGGTTCTCCGTGATATCCACCGCTATTCGCGTCGCCCGGGTGGGCAGCGCGGCCGAGTTGGCCGCGGCGGTCCTCATGATGTTGGGCTACTGCTGCCTCATGCTGGCCGCGCTCATTCCGAGCGTCCCCCTCTTCGCGGTCGCGGCTGTCGCGACCTACCTCTCTGACCACTACCTGCACCGCAAGGGCAGCTACCTGATCAGCTGCCTGAGCAGAGTGCGTGCCGGTCTGTCGATCCGCTTCCTGATCCGGCAACTGCTCCTGGTCCTGCTCCTGGCGCGGCTCTCCCTCGCGGACGACCTGATCTACTACGGCGCCATCGCCTGCTTCATCGCCTTCTACGCCCTCCAGGCACCGCACGGCGCCCTGGTCACGCTCATCCGCAACCGCCGCAAGATGCCGGTCGCCACCCGGAACATCGACCTGACCACCCGGGTCAGCATCCCCGACGCGCCGCCGAGACGACTGCTGCACCGCTCCGCCGAGAAGATGCTCCACCTCGACGTCGCGGCGGTGGCGGGCATACTGCTCTCCGCCGAACTGGACTCCGCGGCGGTCGGTTTCCTCGGCATCGGCGTGACCCTGCTGGCGGGCTGCGGGTACGTGGCCGCGCTGGCGCCCTATGTGCGCGGGGCGAAGATCCCGCCGAGCCCCAGCGTGATCCTCGGCGCCGTCGACGACTGGCTGGGGGAGTACCGGCCGGAGACGGTGCTGTACTTCTCGGGCTCCAAGGACGCGGTGTACCAGGTCAACATGTGGCTGGAGACCATGGAGCGGCTGGAGACCCGGCCGCTGGTCATCCTGCGCGAGCGCGCCGTCCTGGAGCGGCTCGCGCCCACCACCGTCCCGGTCGTCTGCGTGCCCGGCGGCGTCCACCTGATGAACCTGGACCTGTCCACGGTGCGGGTCGCGCTGTACGCCGCGAACGTCGGCAAGAACATCCACCTGCTGCGCGTACCGACCATGAAGCACGTCTTCATCGGCCACGGCGACAGCGACAAGGTGGCCAGCGTCAACCCGTACAGCAAGGTGTACGACGAGGTGTGGACCGCCGGGCGCGCGGGCCGCGACCGGTACGCCATCGCCGACGTCGGGGTCCGCGACGACGCCATCGTGGAGGTCGGCCGCCCGCAACTGGCGCCGATCCAGGGCTGGCAGGGCGTGCCCGAGGGCCGGATGCCGACCGTGCTGTACGCGCCCACCTGGGAGGGCTGGGACGACAACCCCGGCAACACCTCCCTGCTGCGCGCCGGGGAGAACATCGTCCGCCAACTGCTCAGGGCCGACCCCCCGGTGCGGGTCCTGTACAAGCCGCACCCCTTCACCGGCACCCGCAGCTCCGCCGCCAGGACCGCGCACCGCCGGATCACGGCGCTGATCGAGAAGGCCGCCGCCAAGCGCCTGGCCGACGAGCGCTTCCAGGCCGACGCCGCCGAGCTGGCCGCCGCCCAGGCCGAGCTGGCCCGCGTCGAGGCGCGGCTCGCGGAGCTGACCGGGAACGGCACCGAGAAGGGCGACGAGGCGGTGGCGACCCGGGACGGTCTGACCGACGTGGCGCAGCACGCGGAGATCGCCCGGCTGCGCGCCGAGTGGAACGACGCCTACTGGCGCTCCTTCCCCGACTTCGAGCACCGGGTCATCACGGGCCCCGAGCCGCGGCTGTACGACTGCTTCAACGTCTCCGACGCGATGGTCTCCGACATCTCCTCCGTGGTCTCCGACTTCATCGCCAGCGGCAAGCCGTACGCGGTGACGGACTCCGCGGAGCTGGGCGCCGAGGAGTTCAAGCGGCGCAACACCGCGGTCCGCGCGGCGGTGATCCTCACCAACAAGGCGACCGAACTGGACGAACTGCTGGCCGCGGTGCGCGACCCCGCCGCCGACCCGCTCGCGGAGGACCGCAAGGAGCTGAAGCGGTACCTGCTCGGCCCGGACGAGCCGACCTCGATCGAGCAGTTCAACACGGCGGTGGCGCAACTCGCCCTCAAGGCGCGCACCCGCAACCTCGGCCAGGAGTCCCGGGCGGCGGCGCAGGCCACCGAGGCGCCCGAGGAGGCCGACACCGCCGAACCCGCGGACGGCGTGGCGGCGGGCTGACCAGTCGCTCCAGCCCCCGGGGACCAGTCCTCGGGGGCTGAAACATGTGCGGCCGCGGAGCCTGTTGTGATCTCAGTCACCGTTGTGGGGGCGGTGCAACGCGGCGTCCGATCCGTCCGTCTAGGAGGTATCCGGGAGGTATCCAGAAGGGATCGCAGGAGGGAACTCCTGTTGACGAGGGGGACACGTGAGCGGCACGCAGCCGGATGTGACGGTGGTCATCGGGGCGTACGAGGCCATGCCGTACCTCATCGACTGCCTGGCCTCCGTCGAGGCGCAGAGCATCGGCCCGGAGCGCTTCGAGGTCATCGCCGTGGACGACGGGTCGACGGACGGCACCGGGGAGTACCTGGAGGAGTTCGCCGCCCGCGCGGCCATGCCGGTGCGGGTGCTCCGGCAGCGGAACTCCGGTGGCCCCAGCGGCCCGCGCAACGTCGGCCTCGGCCTCGCCACCGGACGCTACGTCTTCTTCCTCGACGCCGACGACCGGCTGGGCGTCGAGGCGCTGGAGCGGCTGGTGGCCATGGGCGACCGGGCGGGCACCGACGTCGTGCTCGGCCGGGTCGAGGGCGTCAACCGCAACGCGCCCCAGTCCATGTGGCGCCGGACGGAGGAGCGCGTCGACGTCTTCTCCTCCAACATCAAGTACACGCTCAGCGCGCAGAAGCTGTTCCGCCGCTCCCTGCTGGAGCGGCACGGTATGCGGTTCGACGAGTCGCTGTGGACCGGCGAGGACGCCCTGTTCACCATGGAGGCGTACCTCAGGGCGGACGGCGTCTCCGTGGTCGCCGACTACACCTGCTACTACCTGGTGGGCCGCAGCGACGGCAAGCACGTCACGAAGACCGGCGGCTACCTCCCGCGCTTCGACTCCGCCCGCGCCCTGATGCGGCTGATCGCCGAGCACGTCCCCGAGGGCGAGCGGCGCGACCTGCTCATGGTGCGGCCGTTCCGCGTCACCCTGCTGCCGCAGTTCGGGCCCCGGTACCTGGAGGACAGCAAGGAGGTCAGGCGGCACAAGCTCGAACTCGCCGGTCCGCTGCTGGACGCCTACTGGACCGAGGGCGTCGCCCGCCGCCTCAAGGTCCACGAGCGGCTACGGCTGCACCTGGTCGCCGAGCGACGGCACCGCCTGCTCCCGGCGGTCGTGGAGTTCGTCGCGGCGGAGAAGGAGCCCGAGGCCCACCTGGAGGACGGCGGCACCCGGGTCTACCTCGCCTACCCGTACTTCCGCAAGTGGTGGGCGCGGGTACCGGACGCCGTGTACCTCGCCGAGCCGTCCGAGGCGCGCTCCGTGCCCGGTTACCGCGGCAAGCGGAAGCCCGCGGCGAAGCCCGTACGGCCCTCCTGACGGGGCGGCGGCGGGGCCGGGCGAGGGTAGCGGTTCCCCTAACTGAAGGTAGATTTGGTCTGTCGCGGTGATGTACAACCTTTGGCCTCCCTCGCACGTCGAAACAGGAGTACCGCGGCACCCGCGCTGCCGCACGTATACCTTGAAGAGGAATCCTTGCCCATGATGATCCGCTGGTTGTGCACTGTCCTGCGCGTGCGCGGGAAGGCCGACCTTCTGCTGGTGTTCCTGTTCGGTGCCAGCTTCGCGGCCCTGCCCGTGTTCGCGCTGCTGCCGTCGCTGTGGGGTTTCGTCGCCGCGGCTGCCGTGAGCTACGTCACGGACGAGATGCTGCACTCCCGCGCTCCCGGGTTCATCCGCCGACTGGCGTCGCTGCAACTCACCCGCACCATGCGGTTCGCCGCCCGCATGGTCATGCTCCTCGCCCTCGCCCAGCGCATGGGCGCGTCGGCCACGGTGCTGGTGGTCGGGCTGGCCGCGTTCAGCGTCCACTTCGCGATCGTGATGATGTACTCGGCCGTGCACCGTGCCATCCGCGTGCGCAGGACGCTGCCGGTGATGGTCCGCAACCTCGACATGAGCGGCGCGGGCATACCGAAGCAGCCGCCCGCCACGCTCTACCGACGCTTCCTGCGCAAGCTCCTCCACCTCGACGTGCCAGCGCAGGCCGGGCTGCTGACGGCGCTGGTGGTGGACAGCGTGTACCCCGCCTACGCCGGGTTCGCGGCGATGACCGCGCTGGCGGCGCTGGCGCTGGTGGCCCTGCTGTGGCAGCTCCGCCGGGCGACCCGGACGCCGGGACCGGACGAGATGATCGCCGCCCTCAACGAGCAGCTCGCCGGGTACCGGCCCGAGGTGGCGCTCTACTTCAGCTTCGCCGCGGTGTCCCGGGACTTCATGTACCAGGTCAACATGTGGATCGAGACGCTGGAGCAGCTCGACATGCGCCCGCTGATCATCCTGCGGGAGCGCGCGTCGTTCCGTTATCTGAGCCGCACCTGGATTCCCGTCGTCTGTGTGCCGAAGGCGGACGACGTGGCCAAGCTGGAGCTGCCCGAGGTCCGGGTCGTCCTCTACCCGGGCAACGCGGGCAAGAACGTGCACATGCTGCGCGTCGCCGAGGCCAAGCACGTCTTCATCGGGCACGGCGACAGCGACAAGCTCGCCAGCAGCAACCGCGTCAGCAAGGTGTACGACGAGATCTGGGTGGCCGGCCGCGCGGGCCGCGACCGCTACCAGCGCGTCCGGCACGCCATCAGCGACAGCGCCATCGTCGAGGTGGGCCGTCCGCAGCTAGCCCCCATCAAGCTGCACGCCGACCACACCCCGGGCCCCGAGCCCGTCGTCCTGTACGCGCCCACCTGGGAGGGCTGGAGCGACGACGACTGCCACACCTCGCTCATACCGATGGGCGTGACGCTGGTCGAGAAGCTCCTCCAGGAGAACGTGCGGGTCATCTACAAGCCGCACCCCCTCACCGGCAAGCGCTCGCGTGAGGCCGCCGCCGCGGACCAGGCCATCAAGGAGATGCTCCAGGCGGACAACGCCCGGCACGGCGGCGCGAAGGCGGAGGCCGCCATCGCCGCCGCGCGGACCCGGCTCCAGCAGATCGAGGACCGGCTCGACGAACTCGCCGGGCAGGCTGAGGGCGACGACGCCGAGCAGACCCGTCTGGCCCGCGTTCCGGACCGGGACGGCGGCACCGAGTGGCAGGACCTCAACGACGAGTGGCACCGCGTCTTCTGGGAGAGCCACGCCGCCGCCCGCCACCACGTCATCCTCAAGCGGCTGCCGACGCTGTACGAGTGCTTCAACCAGGCCGACATCCTCATCAGCGACGTCTCCTCCGTGGTCGCCGACTTCGTCGCCAGCCTCAAGCCGTACGTGCTGACCAACGCGCACGACCTCCCCGACGACGAGTTCCGGGCCGCGTACACCACCGCGGGCGGCGCGTACCTGCTGGACAGCGCCTGTGAGCGGCTGCCGGAGATCCTGCGGTCGGTGCGCGAGCCGCGCCACGACCCGATGGCGGACAGCCGCCGCACGCTCAAGGAGTACGTGCTGGGCCCCGACCGGCCGACCTCCATGGCCCGGTTCAACGCCGCCGCGCTCGCGCTGGCCGAGAAGGGCCGGGCGGAGCTGGCCGAGGGGCCGGGTGAGGGTCACCGGCCGGTGGTGATCCCCTCGCAGCGCACCGACTCCTTCAACATGCCCGACTCGGTGGAGGCCTCGGCCTACCAGCAGTCCGACGGCTCCGACTCCGGCGAGCAGGCCGACCCAGCGGACCTGGTGGTGGGCCTGGTCGACCCCGCGGGGTGACACCCACCGTCTGACGCCGAAGGCCGGGCACCGCGGATGCGGTGCCCGGCCTTCGTGCTGCTTCAGCAGCCTCGGCTTACTTCCTCGGCCTACTTCGAGGAGAGCCGCTTCATGATGCCGCGCGGGCGGGCGGCGATTCCGCCCTTCACATGGGCCTCGATCGCGGAAAGGCGGTCCTCCTGCTCGGAGATCTGCGTTTCCAGCTTCTTGATGCGGGCGGCCTGGGCGGCAGCCTTCTTCTCCGCCTTGGCCGTCGAGTCCACGAGCTGTTCCCGAAGCAGCGTCATACGGAAGAACAGATCGGCCTCGTCGTGGTGCTCGGTGCGCCGGTACGGCTCGGTGAACCGCGTGGCGGCGACCTTCCGGTCGTATTCCGCGCCGCCGTCGCCGTGCTCGTAGGCGTTCTGGAAACCGTTCTTCGTCAGGAAGGCGAGCAGCCGCTGGAAACCCTCGTCATAGTGCTCGTTGAACGCCGAGTAGTCGGTCTCGGCGTAGAGCTTCGCGACATTGACGTCGGCGGGGATGTCGGTGAGGACCTTGTGCGGGATGTGGTGGTACCGGGCCAGCTCAAGGGTCCGCGAGTCATGGGCGAACACATACGCCGGAGTTCCGGCGGCCAGCGCGGCGATATTGCCGTGAATTCGCGTGCCGACGGCGAAGTCGTACTCCTTCAGCACGTCGATCCAACTGTGCGGCTCCAGCGGCAGGCACACGTCCGCCGAGCGCATCAGCGGGTGGGAGGCGAAGTCGGGCATGGGCGCGTGCCGCCCGCCGACCACCGAGGTGTCGCCCCAGTACAGGGTGTTGAGGTCCCGGCTCTCCTGCGCGAAGTACGTCAGGTCGGGGTGCTGCTCCAGGATGGCGGCGTTGATCGCCGCCGCGTGCTCGGCGTTGGCGAGCCGCAGGGCGGTGGACAGCCCGATCCTGGCGTTCTCGGGCAGCGCCCGGCCGACGGGATTCTCCATCCGGAACTTCGGGCCGCGGAAGTACACCGACGGGCAGCCGATGACGTCGACGTCCTTGAAGCCCAGTTCGCCGAGGTAACGCTTGGTGAACTCACCGCGAACACCGATTGACGCGGAATGGTCCAGGACGGCGCCGATGAACCGCTTCACGGCGGAGTTGACGGGCGCGAGGAATTCGGTGTCGTAGCTCAGGGTCGCCTGGGCGCCGACGCCGATCACGACCACCGGCACCTTGAGCTTCTTGATGAGGTCGGCCAGGATGCCGAGGTGCCGGACGAACTTCTTCTTGAAGGCGTTCGCCATGGGAATGACGAAGATGTCGCACTCGGCGTTGATTCGACCGGCGTCCGCGACCGAGAGTTCGGCGAAGGGTGTGGTGTCGATCTGGATCGTCGTCTTGCCCGGCACATAAAGGTGCTTGTAAGCGGCATTCGTGTACATCAGGTTGCCGACGTTGCCCCGGATGTGGTTGCGCACCAGGGTGCTTTCGAGCGTGGGTACGCTGAAGGGGTCGTTACCCGCCTGTATGAGAATGCGCTTCATGTTCTGTCCTCTGCTTTGACGGAGAAAAGCAGTCGCAACGGAGCAGAGGTTAAACTCATGTGTTGGCAGTCGCATTGAAACAGCCCAACATTCCTCAACTACTGCGACCAGCACGCGGGATCCTAGCACGCACGCGCGTGCGAGCCTGTTTGTGGAATTCCGCCCCGAACACTTCCGCCAAGATCAAAGCCGGTCGCGGTGGCCGCCCTGCGTCGCGTAGATTGCCCGCAGGGTCAGCCGGAGCGACGCGAGGGGACGAAGAGCCAGTGGCAGGGGCAAGGCAGGCCGTGAGCGAGGCCCGCAGGATCGTCGTCAAGGTGGGGTCCTCGTCGCTGACCACCGCGTCCGGCGGCCTGGACGCCGACCGCGTCGACGCGCTCGTGGACGTGCTGGCCAAGAGCCGCAGCGGCGGCGAGCGGGAGATCGTGCTGGTCTCCTCCGGTGCCATCGCCGCCGGACTCGCCCCGCTCGGGCTGCGCCGCCGCCCCCGGGACCTCGCCCGCCAGCAGGCCGCCGCCAGCGTCGGCCAGGGCCTGCTCGTCGCCCGCTACACCGCCTCCTTCGCCCGCTACGGCGTCCGCGTCGGCCAGGTCCTGCTCACCAGCGACGACATGAGCCGCCGCGCCCACCACCGCAACGCCTCCCGCACCCTCGACAAGCTCCTCGCGATGGGCGCCCTGCCCGTCGTCAACGAGAACGACACCGTCGCCACCGACGAGATCCGCTTCGGCGACAACGACCGGCTCGCCGCCCTCGTCGCCCACCTCGTCCGCGCCGACCTCCTGGTGCTGCTCTCCGACGTCGACGGCGTCTACGACGGCGACCCCAGCCAGCCCGGCACCTCCCGCATCGCCGAGGTGCGCGCCCCCGCCGACCTCGACCACGTGGAGATCGGCAGCGCGGGCAAGGCGGGCGTCGGCACCGGCGGCATGGTCACCAAGGTCGAGGCCGCCCGGATCGCCGCCGCCGCCGGTATCCCCGTGGTGCTCACCAGCGCCGTGCACGCCGCCGACGCGCTGACCGGCAAGGACACCGGCACCTACTTCCACCCCACCGGCAAGCGCTCCGCCGACCGCCTGCTCTGGCTCCAGCACGCCTCCGCCCCGCAGGGCGCGCTCACCCTGGACGACGGCGCGGTGCGCGCGGTCGTCGAGCGCCGCACCTCACTGCTCCCGGCCGGGATCGCCGCCGTCGAGGGCGACTTCAGCGCGGGCGACCCCGTCGAACTGCGCGACGGGCACGGGCACGCCGTCGCGCGCGGGCTGGTCAACTTCGACGCCCGGGAGATCCCCCGGCTGCTCGGCCGCTCCACCCGCGAACTCGCCCGTGAGCTGGGACCGGCGTACGAGCGGGAGGTCGTCCACCGGGATGACCTGGTGATCCTGCACGGCTGAGGCGTACGCGGCCCTGCCCCGGCCTGCGCGGCCGTCGCCCGTCCTGCGCGGCCGTCGCCCTGCCACCGGCCGAAAACAGGGAGAACGGCCCGTAAAGGGACCCGCCCTGAGGTGGACGTTCCGCGAAAGTGCCCCGCGAGCCCTTGCGGCCTGCTCAACTTTGTCTCAGGGACACATTCCGCCGACGTCCCGCGGACACCGCGGGACACCGCACGAAGGAGGCCGCCGTGAGACGAGTGCGCCCGGGGGCAGCGGCCTCCCGTGGCGGTGCCGGAGGGGGCCTCGGCCGCGCGCGCGGTGAGGAGCGCGCCCTGACCAGTGTCGCCGCGGGCGACCGGTACGACGGCGGGGGCACGGGCGGCTCGGACGGCTCCGGCGGCACGGGCGGCCCCGGTGGCTCGGGCGGCGAGCGGCCCGAGGACACCCCGCGCCTGTGGCACGTCACCCTCAGCGTCTCCGGCGAGGCCGCCCCGCTTCCCGAGGTCCGCCGGGCCCTCGAACAGCTCGCCCACGACCACCCCTTCCTGCTGACCAGCCGCTACGCCCGCGACCACGCCGAGATCCGCTACTGGGAGGAGGCCCGCGACCTGCACGACGCCGCCGCCGTCGCGCTGCGGCTGTGGGGCGAGCACCGGCAGACCGCGGGGCTGCCGCCGTGGGAGATCGTCGGCCTGGAGGTCATCGACCGCGCGACCTACCACCAGCGCGTCGCCGAGGGCTACGGCCCACCCCCGGCGTCCCCGGTCGGCGTACACCCGTTCTAGGGCGTTCCCCGAGGTGCCCCAGGCTGTCCCGGGGTGTCTCGGGGTTTGGGATGGGCCGGAATCGGCCCGTATCGGCGCACTACCCTTCCCCCATGACCACGCTCTCGCCGTACGACTCCATGTCCCCGGTCACCCAGGCCGCCTACCGGGCCAAGGGCGCCGCCGCCGACCTCGCCCCGCTGCCGCGGGCCGCGAAGGACGACGCGTTGCTCGCCATCGCGGACGCGCTGGAGGTCCGTACCAGCGAGGTGGTCGAGGCCAACGCCAAGGACGTGGCCAGGGCCCGCGAGGCCGGGACCAGCGAGGCGATCGTCGACCGGCTCACCCTGACGCCGGAGCGGATGCGCGCCATCGCCTCCGACGTCCGCGACGTCGTCGCGCTGCCCGACCCGGTCGGCGAGGTGGTGCGCGGCTCCACGCTGCCCAACGGCATCGACCTGCGCCAGGTCCGCGTCCCGCTCGGTGTCGTCGGCATCATCTACGAGGCCCGCCCCAACGTCACCGTCGACGCCGCCGCGCTCTGCCTGAAGTCCGGCAACGCCGTCCTGCTGCGCGGCTCCGCCTCCGCCTACGAGTCGAACACCGCCCTCGTCCGGGTGATCCGGGACGCCGTGGGCGGCGCCGGGCTGCCCGCCGACGCCGTGCAGCTCGTGCCCGGCGAGAGCCGGGACAGCGTGCGCGAGCTGATGCGCGCCCGCGGCCTGGTCGACGTACTGATCCCGCGCGGCGGCGCCTCCCTGATCCGCACCGTCGTCAGCGAGTCCACCGTCCCGGTGATCGAGACCGGCACCGGCAACTGCCACGTCTACGTCGACGCGCACGCCGACCTCGACATGGCCGTCGACATCCTGATCAACTCCAAGGCCCAGCGGGTGAGCGTCTGCAACGCCGCCGAGACGCTCCTGGTCCACCAGGACATCGCCGCCGAGTTCCTGCCCCGCGCGCTGGACGCCCTCGCCGACGCCGGGGTGACCGTGCACGCCGACGAGCGGGTGCTGGCGTACGCGAAGGACTCCCGGGCGACCGTCGTGGAGGCGACCGCCGAGGACTGGGAGACGGAGTACCTCTCCCACGACCTCGCCGCCGCCGTCGTCGACTCCCTCGACCGGGCCGTGGAGCACATCCGGCTGTGGACCTCCGGTCACACCGAGGCGATCGTCACCACCTCGCAGCAGGCGGCCCGCCGGTTCACCCAGCTGGTCGACTCCACCACGGTCGCCGTGAACGCCTCCACCCGGTTCACCGACGGCGGCCAGTTCGGCTTCGGCGCGGAGATCGGCATCTCCACCCAGAAGCTGCACGCCCGTGGCCCGATGGGCCTGCCGGAGCTGACCAGCACCAAGTACATCGTCACCGGCGACGGGCACGTACGCCGCTGAACCGGGGCCGGGCATATGCGCTCGGCACGTGGATGAATTTCCATACGGTCTGCCCAAATTGACCCCCCAGGTCTACTCTGGACCCGTGCCGGAGGACGTGGGGGGCACGCCGTCTCCTGACGGCTGGATGCCCGACGACGACCACGACCGCGGGGTGTCGGACGAAGAGTTCGCCTCCGTGGTCTTCGACGAGGACTTCGTACGCGCGGCGGCCGTCCACGAGCCGACCGCCGTCGAACGCCTCCTGGCCGCGGCCGAGGCGAGAGCCGAGGCCACCGAGGCCGAATCCCGCCGTGGCCGCCTCAGAGGCGAGCACTACGACGACGTCTACGGCCCGAGCGGTTTCGGCCATGATCCGGAGTACGACCCGGACGACCCCGACCTCTTCGAGGACGGCCACTACGGGCCCGGCCGCTTCGGCCCCTACGGCAAGCACGCGCGCTGGCACCGCCCCGTCGCCTGGGTCCTCGCCCTGGTCATGGGCGTCGGCATGGTCGTGCTGGCGTTCGCCGCGGTCTACCGCGGCGCCTCCGCCAGCCGGGACGAGCAGCCCAGCCCGCCGCCCGCCTCGACCGGCCCGGAACAGGGCGGCGCGGTCGCGCCCTCCGTCCCGGCCGAACACTCCCAGCCACCCGTCTCCGCGGTGCCCCGCACGCCCTGACCGGCCCGGTCGGACACGGCGCGCGGAAAGCGACCGGAACCCGCCACAAGTTGGCGCGTAGCCAGGCGTTTACCGTGCGCTCCGCAGACCTACCCTGAAGGTATGGGTGGGCCTGGAGACCAGCCTGAGGGGACGCCCGACGGGGTACCCCCAGGCACGGAGGACGAGTACCGATCCGTCGTCTTCGACGAGTCGTTCGTCCGCGCTGCCCGCCTCCAGGAGTTCTCCGCGCACGAGCGGACCACCGAGCACGCCCCGGCCGTCGCCCTGCGCAGCCGCGCGCACGTGCACCGCAGCCTGTCCCGGCAGGCGCTGATCCTGGTGCTGATGATCGCCATCGCCCTCAGCGCCGCCCTCTACATGGGCGTCCGCAACCCCTACGGCAACCCCGAGACCGCCCGCACCCCCGTGGAGCCGCTGCGCTCCACCGTCGTGCCGCTGGCGCCCCGGGGCGAGGTGCCCGGCACCGCCGACGTGGATCGGCTGTTCGCCAGCAGCCCCGCCGCGCAGTTCCGGCTCGGCGCCGGGGGCATAACGCTGCCCGCCTCGCGGCGCACCGCGAACTTCTCCGAGGGGCAGGTCGTCAACGCGCTGACCACCGCCAAGGACTACATCGTGCGCTCCTCGCTCTACCCGGAGGTGCTCTCCGGGGAGCAGGTGCGGCCCGTGCGGATCCTCGTCGACGGGGACCAGCTCGACCAGTTCGACCGCAGCTTCCAGCACCCGACCGCCGACGGGCGGCACGCGCCGACCGGCTGGCTGGTCCGCTTCGACCCCGCCCTCGCCGAGCTGGCCGACGACGAGATCCGGGTGCGCGGCAGCCTGCGGGTGAGCGAGGCCGACTCCGCCACGCTGGAGGTCGTCTCGGACCACACCTTCGTCTACGCGCTGCGGCCCGCGGGTGCCGACGCGGACGCCGAGGCGTCCCTGTTCACCGTCCGGCGTGAGCTGCACTTCCGCTTCGACCGCGACGACCTGCGTCTGCACCAGACCCAGCTCGTCGGCTCCGCCACCCAGGCCGGGCCGCTGGCCTGCGCCGCCGACTCCGCCGACCACCTGCGCCCGCTGCTCGCGGGCGAGAAGGCGACCGGCGGCGCCCCGGCGGGCACGGACCCGTACGCCACCGGCGGCACGACGGCGCTGTGCGGGACGCTGGCGGACCAGGCCCAGCCGAAGGTCTGAGGGCCGCGGACCAGCGGCGGATCTACTGAGGGACCCACAAGCGGCCGGACACGGGGGTCACTGCTCGTCGCGCGGCGGCTCGTCGTCCCTGGGCGGGGCCTCCGTCGTGCCGGTCCTGCCCGTGCTGCCGCTCGTGCCCGTGGCGCCGCCGGAGCCCGTCGAGCCGGTGCCGGTGAAGCCGCCGAAGCCGCGCCGCACCCGGCTGCCCAGGTCTCCGGCGCCGCCCGCGATGTCGGTGACCAGCTTCATCAGCGGGTCCTTGGAGTTGCGGACGTGACCGGCGTAGTGCGCGGCGGACTCCCGGAAGGAGTCGGAGACCTTGGCGTCCTTGTCCTCATCACGGCGCGGGTAGTGGCCGTCCATGATCCGCTGGTAGTCGCGGGAGGCCGCCCACTTCTTCAGCTCGGCCGCGCGGACCGTGGTGAAGGGGTGGGAGCGGGGCAGCACGTTCAGGATCTTCAGTACGGAGTCGCGCAGGTCGCCGCCCGCCTCGTACTCCTCGGCCTGCTCCAGGAACGCGTCCACGTTCATCTCGTGCAGGTGGTTGCCGCCCGCGATCTTCATCAGGCCGCGCATCGACGCCTGGAGGTCCTGGCCGACCAGCAGCCCGGCGCGGTCGGCGGACAGCTCCGACTTGCGGAACCACTCCCGCAGCGCGGTCACGATCGCCATGATCGCGACGCTGCCCAGCGGGATCCACGCCACGCGCACGGCGAGGCTGGTGAGGAAGAGCAGGATGGTGCGGTAGACGGAGTGCCCGGACAGCGCGTGGCCGACCTCATGGCCGATGACCGCCCGCATCTCCTCCTCGTCGAGCAGCTCGACCAGGCCGGTGGTGACGACGATGATCGGCTCGTCCAGACCGATGCACATCGCGTTGGGCTGCGGGTCCTGGTTGACGTACATCGGCGGGACCTTCTCCAGGTCCAGGATGTAGCAGGCGTCCCGCAGCATGTCGTTGAGGTGGGCGAACTGCCGGTCCGAGACGCGGACCGAGTCGGAGAGGAACAGCAGCCGCAGGCTGCGCTCCGGCAGCAGGCCGCTGAGCGCCTTGAACACGGTGTCGAAGCCGCTCAGCTTGCGCAGGGCGACCAGGGCGGAACGGTCGGCGGGATGCTCGTAGGCGCGCGAGGAGATTCCGGGGAAGCGCCTGCGCTGCCTGCTCGGCACGTGCTCGTGCCCGTCCTGCTGGTGGCCGTCGTCGGACATGTCTTCCCCCAAGCGTCTCAAGTGCTCTGGCTGCCCCCGAGGCAGTGCCCAGCCTAGGCGGAGTTACCGTGGACGGGCACCACACCGAAGGAGCCCGCGCCATGGACCACACCCCCGCCGCCGCCTGGCTCGCCCAGGCCGCGAACGCCGCTGAGCAGCAGGGGGCCGGAAATCTGCTCCGGGTCGTGCTCGTCGTGATGGTGCTGGGCTGTGCGCTGACCGCGTGGTTCCTGCTGCGGGGCTACAAGCAGAAGGACGACTGAGCCGACGCGAAGGTTCCCCACGCCCGGCACGACGTCCCGGTGGCACCCCGCCGACGTCCCGGCGCCGATGGCGGAGTCGCCGTGATCGCCGCCGTGGCCGACGCTTACGATGAGCCGACGTCTTTATCCCGCCCACACCGGATAGGTCCTGCCGAAGATGAGCTTCTACAGCCACGCTGCCCAGTTGGTCACCCTCGCCGCCGAGGGCGAGGAGCACGGGGGCAACCACGAGAGCCTCAGCCCCCTGGTCACCGGCGGCGGCGCCTTCCTCGCCCTGATGCTCCTGCTGTGGATCACCACCCTCTTCAACCGCGACCGCTGACCGGCAGCCAGCCCGTCCGGGCCCCCACAGGCCGGGCCGGTAGTGTCTGCACGCATGGGAGAGCAGGACATGCCTACCGGTCCGGCGAGTGACACGAGTGGCGGGAAGCGTCGTCTCGGTGTCATGGGCGGAACGTTTGACCCGATCCACCACGGGCACCTGGTGGCGGCCAGCGAGGTGGCGGCGCAGTTCCACCTCGACGAGGTGGTGTTCGTCCCCACCGGCCAGCCGTGGCAGAAGAGCCACCGCACGGTCTCCCCGGCCGAGGACCGCTACCTGATGACGGTCATCGCGACCGCCGAGAACCCGCAGTTCTCGGTGAGCCGCATCGACATCGACCGCGGCGGCCCCACCTACACCGTGGACACCCTGCGGGACCTGCGGGTACTCAACCCCGACACGGACCTGTTCTTCATCACGGGCGCCGACGCCCTCGCCCAGATCATCACCTGGCGGGACTCGCCCGAACTGTTCTCCCTCGCGCACTTCATCGGCGTCACCCGGCCCGGCCACCACCTCAACGACGCCGGGCTCCCCGAGGGCGGGGTCTCGCTGGTCGAGGTCCCCGCGCTCGCCATCTCCTCCACCGACTGCCGTGCGAGAGTCGCCAAGGGCGACCCCATCTGGTATCTGGTGCCGGACGGAGTCGTGCGCTACATCGCCAAACGTGAGCTGTACCGCGGCGAATGAGCCGAGAGGGGCACCGGTGAACGACCGATACGACGCTGGTTACGGGGGCGACCAGTACGAACTCGTCGGCTACGACGAGTACGGGCAACCCGTGTACCGGCAGGTACCGGCCCAGCAGACCCCGCAGCAGGCGTACGACCCCTACGCCCAGCAGCAGGGCTACGGCTACGACCCGTACACCTCCGGCGGCGGAACGGGGTACGACCCCTACGGCACCGGGCAGCAGCCGCCCGTGCCGCCGTCGTACGGCACCCCAGACCCGTACGACCCCTACGGGCAGGCCGCGGGCACCGGCCAGCAGCCCCGGGTCGCCGAGCAGACCGCCTACATCCCCCAGCAGGCGGGACCGGAGCAGGACTACCCGCGGTACGCGTCCGGGCCGGGCGAGGACCCCGACGACCACCGCGACGGTCAGGACGACCGCGACTACCGCACCGAGCAGTTCGCGTTCGTCGAGGAGCCCGACGGCGACTCCGAGGACGTCATCGACTGGCTGAAGTTCACCGAGAACCGCACCGAGCGCCGCGAGGAGGCCAGGCGCCGCGCCCGCAGCCGCGTCGTCGCCCTCGTCGTCGTCCTCGCGCTGGCCGCCGTCGGCGGCGTCGGCTACCTCTGGTACGCCGGGAAGCTGCCCGGCGTGTCCTCCTCCGACGACAAGACCGGCACGACCACCGCCACCGGCGCCCAGAAGCGGGACGTGATCGTCGTCCACCTGCACGACACCAAGAAGGGCGGCACCTCCACCGCGCTGCTCGTCGACAACACCACCACGAAGCAGGCGACCACCGTCCTGCTGCCCAACTCCCTCGCCCTGACCGGCGAGGACGGCACCACGACCACCCTCGCCAAGTCCGTCGAGGACGACGGCTCCTCCGGCACGCGCGAGGCCCTCGACTCCGCCCTCGGCACCGACATCGAGGGCACCTGGCGCCTCGACACCCCCTACCTCCAGAACCTCGTCGACCTCGTCGGCAACATCGACATCGACACCAACGCCGACGTCCCCGACCCGGCCGCCAAGAAGAAGGGCACCTCGCCGCTGGTCAGCAAGGGCGAGGACCAGACCCTCAGCGGCAAGATGGCCGTCGCCTACGCCACCTACCGCGCCTCCGGCGAGGCCCAGAACGCCCAGCTCGAGCGGTTCGGGCAGGTCATGCAGGGCGTGCTGCGCAAGCTGTCCTCGGACCAGCAGGTCGCGACGGTCACCGTGCAGACGCTGGCGCAGATCCTCGACCCGTCCCTCACCGACAAGGACCTCGGCGCCTTCCTCGCCAAGATGTCCGAGCTGGCCAAGGGCGGCGACCACAAGACGGCGCTGCTGCCCGTCCAGGACGACGGCACCCTCAGTGCCGAGGCCAGCGACAGCGTCGTCAAGGACGTCCTCGGCGGCACCGCCAAGAGCCCCGACCAGGGCGCGGCCGTGCGGGTCTCGGTGCGCAACGCCAGCGGTGAGAAGGACAACACCGAGAACGCGCGCGTGGTCCTGCTCAACGGCGGCTTCACCTTCCTCGGCGGCACCACCGAGGAGACCACGCAGGCCACCTCCAAGGTGCTCTACGCCGACGCCGCCGACAAGGCCGACGCCGAGGAGGTCGCCAAGACGCTGAACCTGCCCGACAGCGCCGTGGCCAAGGGCGACGTCGCCGCGAACGCGAGCGTCTCCGTCGTCCTCGGGCAGGACTACGACCCGGCGTCGTAGTACCCGCCGGTCAGGGGCGCCCCGGAATACCCGGGGCGCCCCTCGCCGTCCGTGAGACCCTTGGTGTCAAGTGACCACCGACGGAAAGCCATGCAGTGACCGCTACCGACCGCTCCCTGAACCTCATCAGCACCGCCGCCCAGGCAGCCGCTGACAAACTGGCGCACGACGTCATCGCCTACGACGTCAGCGACGTCCTGTCGATCACGGACGCCTTCCTGCTGGCCTCCGCGCCCAACGACCGCCAGGTCAAGTCGATCGTCGACGAGATCGAGGAGCGCCTCCAGAAGGAACTCGGCGCCAAGCCGGTGCGCCGTGAGGGCGACCGCGACTCCCGCTGGATCCTGCTCGACTACGTCGACATCGTCGTCCACGTCCAGCACAGCGAGGAGCGCGTCTTCTACGCCCTGGAGCGGCTGTGGAAGGACTGCCCCGAGCTGGACCTGCCCGCCGACGCCAAGGCCACCCGCGGCAAGGCCCAGGAGCACGCCAAGCTCCAGGCCGCCGAGGAGGCCGCCGAGACGGGCGGTGAGTGGCGATGAGCACCACCGGAGGGGCCGCCGGGGCCACGGGGTCCGCAGGGTCCACTGAGTCCCGGCCCTCCGGCCGGGGCCGCCGCGTCATCCTGTGGCGGCACGGGCAGACGTCCTGGAACGTCGACCGCCGCTTCCAGGGCACCACCGACGTCGAACTCACCGAGACCGGCGTCGCCCAGGCCCGCCGCGCCGCCCGGCTGCTCGCCTCGCTGCGGCCGGACGCGATCGTCGCCTCCGACCTCCAGCGGGCCGCGGACACCGCCGCCGAGCTGGCCGCCCTCACCGGCCTCGACGTCACCCACGAGGAGGGCCTGCGGGAGACCTACGCGGGCGTCTGGCAGGGCCTCACGCACGACGAGATCATCGCCCGGTACGGCGAGGAGTACGCCGCCTGGAAGCGCGGTGAGCCGGTGCGCCGCGGCGGCGGCGAACTGGAGACCGAGGTCGCCGAGCGCGCCGCCCCCGTGGTGCTCCGGCACGCCGAGAAGCTCCCCGAGGACGGCACCCTGGTCGTCGTCAGTCACGGCGGCACCATCCGCACCACCATCGGCCGTCTGCTCGGCCTGGACTCCCGGCACTGGGAGAGCCTCGGCGGCCTGTCCAACTGCTGCTGGTCCGTCCTCGGCGAGGGCGCCCGCGGCTGGCGGCTCCTCGAACACAACGCGGGCACGCTGCCGGAGCCGGTGCTGGGCGACGACGACTGAGCCCTGGACAGGCACCGGGCCCGGGACCCGGATTTCACTTTCCGGCAGGTCGCAGGCTAAAGTTCTTCTTGTTCGCCCGGCCGACCGGGGAGCACCCGGGGCTATAGCTCAGTTGGTAGAGCGCCTGCATGGCATGCAGGAGGTCAGGAGTTCAATTCTCCTTAGCTCCACACCCGGTGAAGATCCCGTCCCCGCAGGGGGCGGGATCTTTCGTTTCCCGTTGAGCACGTGGGCCGTGAGAGGCGTATACCTCTGTGCGGGCGCTCCCGGTGGCTGCCGTGTCCGGACTGGAACCCAGGCGTCGCTGACCGTGTTGGTCCGCTCGTGGCAGAATCAAACGGCCGGAAGGGGACGCGGCCCGACGGGAGGGAGTAGCGATGCCTGCGAGCATCCTCGGGGAGGTCGGCCACCTCCCTGGCGAAGCGGCGTTGACGCGGAGCACGGCCACCCGGCTCCGCTGCCCTTCCTGCGGTTCCGCCCATGTCGCCCAGGTCCTCGGCGACAACGGTGGGATCTCCTACGTGTGCACGGCCTGCGGCCACTGCTGGAGCTGATCGATGGGTGCACACAGGCGGAAGTGCGACTGGTGCGGCAGCGGTACGCCGATCGTCCGCGACATGGAGCCGGTCAACCCCGACTACCAGTACTGGTGCGAGGAGTGCGCGCGGGCGCTGATCATAAAAGGCGACCCGATCGAGACCTACCGCGAACTGGAGGGAGAGCCGATCTACGGGCGGCTCCTGGAGGAGCACTGCACGCTCAAGCGGTTCTACTCGTTCGTGACGGCCTGACGGCCTGACGGCCTGACGGACCCGACGGAAACGATTTGGTGCTCCACCGGGGGGACCTGTAGTGTTGGCGTCGCCGCCGGGGAGACCGGGCGGAACAGCAAGGGGCTATAGCTCAGTTGGTAGAGCGCCTGCATGGCATGCAGGAGGTCAGGAGTTCAATTCTCCTTAGCTCCACAGGACAGCAGGAAGATCCCGCCGGATCAGTACGATCCGGCGGGATCTTTCACGTTGCGGACCCTCCCGGGCCCTCCCGTTCAGCGGCCGAGCGCGCGGCGGCCCCGCCCCTGCGAGAGCACCGGCAGGTTGTTGCGGGTGGCCTCCTGCGCGCGCGTGTCCTCCTCGATGCGCAGGGCGAGGGCCGGGCAGCGGCGCACCGCGCGCATCGCCTTGGCCTCCGCGTAGCGCGGGACGGACGCCTGCGCCACCGTGGGGAAGCCGTCCGCGCCCAGTTCGAAGACCTCCGGCAGGATGTCCGCGCACAGCCCGTGGCCCCGGCACAGCGTCCAGTCGACGTGGATCTTCTGACGGCTGGGGCCGTTGTCCTGGGACTCGCCGCCGCCCGGGATGCCCGTGGGGGCCCTGCCGCCCTCGAACAGCGGCAGGACGCCCGCCACGCGCCGTCCGCAGCCGTTGCCGAGGACATGGGCGGCCAGGTCGTCGGTGAACGCCTTCAGCGTCGACTCCAGGAACATCGCGGAGCCGTCCGGGTGGGAGCAGGCGCCCCGCCGCTTGACGTTCCTCGCGACCTGCTTGACCGCCTCCAGGGCGGCCGGGCCGCCGCCGTTGAGGATGTCCTCCAGCCCGCGGGCGGCGGCGGGCAGGCCGAGGTAGCAGGGGCCGCACTGGCCCGAGCTCTCCTCCGCCAGCCACTGGGCGACCCGCAGCGACTCGCCCAGCGGACAGGTGTCCTGGCTGATCGGCAGGATCGCTCCCGCGCCCAGCGAACCGCCCACGGCGTCCAGGGAGTTGCGGGAGACGATCGCCTCGTTGACGGTCGCCGCGTCGATCCACTTGCCGTGGTAGCCGCCGGTGAGCACGCCCTGCGGCACCGGCGGCGCGCCGGCGAGCTGGAGGACGTAGCGCAGCGGCACCCCCGTGGGCACCTCCAGGACCATGGGGCGGGCGACCGCGCCGGAGACCGTGAGCATGACGGTGCCCGGCTCGTCGTACAGGCCCGTGTTGCCGTAGCGCTCGGGGCCGATGCGGGCGGCGATGGCGAGCTGGGCGAAGGTCTCGGCGTTGGACAGCAGGGTGGGCGCGCCGCCGACGCCGCTCTTGGAAGCGCTGATCTTGCGGCCCGGCGGGATGGCCGGGCCGCCGTCGATCGAGCGGATGAGGGAGGCGGCGGCGCCGGTGACCATCCGTACCGGATTGCGCTGCACGCGCGCGCGGAGGGCCGATCGGCGGCCGTTGCTGAGGCCGCGTTCGGCGAGCGCGGCCTCCATGGAGCGCTGGGTGGACTCCCGGGTGACCCCCACCACGAGCGTGCGGGCGCCCAGGGCCTCGGCGCACAGCAGCGCGCCGTCCAGGATGAGGTGCGGGGCACGGTTGATGAGCACCGTGTCCTTGCGGCAGGCCGGTTCGTCCTCACTGCCGTTGACGACCACGACCGGCCGGACGCCGCGCTTGATCGCCGACTCGGCGACCGCGCGCAGCTTCTTGTGGAAGGGGAAGCCCGCGCCGCCGCGGCCCTTCAGGTTGATGTTCTCGGCGAGCTTCGCGAGTTGTTCGCCGCCCATCGGTTCGAGCGGCCCGTGCACCTTGAGGTGCATGGGCAGGTCGAGTCGTTCCACAAGGTCGAAGCCCGACGTGAGCTGAGGAAGGCCGACCACGCGGACTTCTGGGACGTCGGGCAGGGCCTCGTTCACTAAAAGCCTCCGGACGGGGTGTTCCATGGTTCGCCCGAACCCGGTGCGTCGAAGTCGTAGGACGCACCGGTGGGGAGTGTTTCTGTGGCGGGACCGCTGTTGTCGTACGTGTCGCTGGGGATGTACGTGCCGTAGAGGGTGTTCGTCTCACCGGTGTCGTACACATCACTCGACGCGTAGCCCGTGGTGCCCGGATTGTCGTAGGTCGGGATGTTGTATCCGGTGTCCTGGAGCGGGTCGTAGGCCGAGGGCGGGGCCTCGCCGACCGGTGGCGGGGAGGGCACCGGCCAGGAACCGGTGGCGCCGCCCTGCTCGACGCGCGGCACGGTCTGGGTGGGCTGGAGGTCGGGCAGCGGCAGGGGCGCCGTCTGGTCGGCGGGACCGGCGGCGAAGGGCTCGCGCGCGCGGGAGGGCCGGGAGACGGCCCGGTAGGCGGCGGCGAAGCCGTGGGCGGGCTCGGGGGGCGGCTGCCGGGGCGCTCCGGCGCGCTGGTCGCCGTAGCCAGCGGGGGTGCTGTCGTAGCCGGAGGGGGTCTTGTCGTAGCCGGGCCGGGTGCCTTCGTGGCCGGGGAGCGCGGTGGCGTCGGCGGTCGCGCGGGTGCGGCTGGCGTCCAGGTCGTCGCGGGCGGGCTGCTGCTCGGCGTCGAACAGGGCGGTGATCTTGTCGGCCACCCGGCGCTTGACCGGGCGGGGCGCGGCGCGCAGGGCGAGCGCGCCGCCGACGAACACCACGGACAGCGCGTACAGGGTCATGAACAGCGGTGCGGCGGCTCGACCCGCGTAGAGCCCGTGGACCAGACCGGCGCACCAGGCCGGATAGGCCAGCATGTGCATCGCCCGCCAGCGGGCCGCGACGGGCGCCGGGGAGGCGAACCGGTTGCGGACCAGGCCGGTGACGGCGACGAAGGCCATGAGCAGGGCGGCCAGGGTGCCGAGGCCGATGAGGAAGGTCCGGCCGGTGGCCACCTCGTCGTCGGTGAACGCCAGCCCGAACGGGATGAACGCGGCGATCAGCGAGGTGTGGTCGAGCATCAGCTTGACCACGATGTGGATCACCAGGAAGACGAGCGAGGCGAGCGCGGTGGTCCGGTGCACCGCCTGCGCCAGGATGCGTCGCCGGGCGTCCAGCAGGATCCGGTCCTGTGCGACCAGGCCCCAGATCACCGAGCAGCTCAGGCAGACGAGCGACAGGACGCCCGCGCCGAAGTTGAGGTACTCCACTATCCGGTCGTCGACCGTGCTGTCCGTCGTCATGACGTGCCTCCCCGGCTGACGACGGGCGAGGTGCCCCGTTGGGGGAGGGGGCGGGTACTACGAGGAGGGTTCATGGGGGCAACTCCGAGCGGTATCGGGAAAGCGGTCCCGCTGCCGCACTCTAGGTCGCGCCGTACCGATGGGTACGAGGTTTGAGTTATTGCGTTGTTATCAAGGGGTGATCGGGTTGTGGTGATGTGCGGGTGTGGGGTGTTACGCGAAGTAATATTTGACTTCCGTTCAGCGTCCGGTGCCGTCGCGGGCGCCTCGACGGCTGCGGTACCCTGACGCCATGCGTGCCGTACGCCTTCTGCTTAGCGAGCCGCGCTGACCAGCACCGGCCACCGTCGGAACGAGTGGCCGGACTCGGCGCGGCGTCCCCTCCTATGCGAGGGGATTTTTCGTTTCCGGACCCCTCCGGACAACCGCAGCAGTTGGCGAAGACGATCGATGGAGCTTTGAGGACGATGAGCGAGACGAACCCCGCTGTCACCGCAGAGGTGGCCGCGCCGCACCGCTACACGGCCGCCGTCGCGGCCGAGATCGAGGCACGCTGGCAGGACTTCTGGGACGCCGAGGGCACCTACGCCGCGCCCAATCCGAGCGGCGACCTGGCGGGCGACCCGGAGCTGGCCGCCAAGCCCAAGAAGTTCATCATGGACATGTTCCCGTACCCCTCGGGTGCGGGCCTGCACGTCGGCCACCCCCTGGGGTACATCGCCACCGACGTCTTCGCCCGGTTCCAGCGCATGACCGGCCACAACGTCCTGCACACCCTGGGCTTCGACGCCTTCGGCCTGCCCGCCGAGCAGTACGCCGTGCAGACGGGCACGCACCCGCGCGTGTCCACCGAGGCCAACATGGAGAACATGAAGGCCCAGTTGCGCCGCCTGGGCCTGGGGCACGACAAGCGCCGGTCGTTCGCCACGATCGACCCGGACTACTACAAGTGGACCCAGTGGATCTTCATCCAGATCTTCAACTCCTGGTACGACCCCGAGGCGAGGAAGGCCCGCCCGATCTCCGAGCTGGTCGCCCAGTTCGAGTCCGGTGAGCGCGCGGTGCCCGGCGGGCGCTCCTGGGGCGCGCT
This sequence comes from Streptomyces flavalbus, assembly GCF_042674625.1. Classification (NCBI taxonomy): domain Bacteria; kingdom Bacillati; phylum Actinomycetota; class Actinomycetes; order Kitasatosporales; family Streptomycetaceae; genus Streptomyces; species Streptomyces flavalbus. The sequence continues at coordinate 2,707,377 of NZ_JBHTEB010000001.1, read as the reverse complement.
GAGCGCCGCCGAACGCGCCGACGTCCTGGGCGAGTACCGGCTGGCCTACGCCTCCGACGCGCCCGTCAACTGGTGCCCCGGGCTGGGCACCGTCCTGGCCAACGAGGAGGTTACCGCCGACGGCCGCTCCGAGCGCGGCAACTTCCCCGTCTTCAAGGCCAAGCTGCGCCAGTGGAACATGCGCATCACCGCCTACGCCGACCGGCTGCTGGACGACCTGGAGGAGCTGGACTGGCCCGAGGCCATCAAGCTGCAGCAGCGCAACTGGATCGGCCGCTCCGAGGGCGCCCGCGTCGACTTCCCCATCGACGGTGAGCGCATCACCATCTTCACCACCCGCCAGGACACCCTGTTCGGCGCCACCTACATGGTGCTGGCGCCCGAGCACCCGCTGGTGGAGAAGTTCACCCCCGACCAGTGGCCCGAGGGCACCCACGAGGTGTGGACCGGCGGCCACGCCACGCCCGCCGAGGCCGTCGCCGCCTACCGCGCGCAGGCCGCCTCCAAGTCCGACGTGGAGCGGCAGGCCGAGGCCAAGGACAAGACCGGCGTCTTCACCGGCGCCTACGCCACCAACCCGGTCAACGGCGAGAAGATCCCCGTCTTCATCGCCGACTACGTCCTGATGGGCTACGGCACCGGCGCCATCATGGCCGTCCCCGCGCACGACACGCGTGACTTCGCCTTCGCCCGCGCCTTCGAACTGCCGGTGCGCTGCGTCGTCGAGCCCACCGACGGCCGGGGCACCGACACGTCCGCGTGGGACGACGCCTTCGTCTCCTACGACGCCACGATCGTCAACTCCGCCGGTGCGGACGTCTCCCTGGACGGCCTGGGCGTCGTCGAGGCCAAGGCCCGCATCACCGAGTGGCTGGAGCGCTCCGGCATCGGCGAGGGCACCGTCAACTTCCGGCTGCGCGACTGGCTGTTCAGCCGCCAGCGCTACTGGGGCGAACCCTTCCCCATCGTCTACGACGAGGACGGCACCGCCCACGCCCTGCCCGAGTCGATGCTGCCGCTGGAACTGCCCGAGGTCGAGGACTACTCGCCGCGCACCTTCGACCCGGACGACGCCGACACCCAGCCCGAGACGCCGCTGTCGCGCAACGCGGACTGGGTCAACGTCACCCTGGACCTGGGCGACGGCCCGAAGAAGTACCGCCGCGAGACCAACACCATGCCCAACTGGGCCGGTTCCTGCTGGTACGAGCTGCGCTACCTGGACCCGCACAACAGCGAGAAGCTGGTCGACCCGGAGATCGAGCGGTACTGGATGGGCCCGCGCGAGGGCCAGCCGCACGGCGGCGTCGACCTGTACGTGGGCGGCGCCGAACACGCCGTACTGCACCTGCTGTACGCCCGCTTCTGGTCCAAGGTGCTGTACGACCTGGGGCACATCTCGTCCGCCGAGCCGTTCCACAAGCTGTTCAACCAGGGCATGATCCAGGCGTACGTCTACCGCGACAGCCGTGGCATCGCCGTACCGGCCGCCGAGGTGGAGGAGCGCGACGGCGCCTACTACTACCAGGGCGAGCAGGTCTCCCGGCTGCTGGGCAAGATGGGCAAGTCCCTGAAGAACGCGGTCACGCCCGACGAGATCTGCGCCGAGTACGGCGCCGACACCCTGCGCCTGTACGAGATGGCGATGGGCCCCCTGGACGTCTCCCGGCCGTGGGACACGCGCGCGGTGGTCGGCCAGTTCCGGCTGCTGCAGCGGCTGTGGCGCAACGTCGTCGACGAGGCGACCGGCGCCGTCACGGTGGTGGACGCGGAGCCCGACGAGGACACCCTGCGCGCGCTGCACAAGGCGATCGACGGGGTGCGCGGCGACCTGGAGGGGATGCGGTTCAACACCGCCATCGCCAAGGTCACCGAGCTGAACAACCACCTGACCAAGGTGGGCGGCCCGCTGTCGCGGTCCGTCGCCGAGGCGCTGGTGCTGCTGGTCGCGCCGCTGGCCCCGCACATCGCCGAGGAGCTGTGGCGCAGGCTGGGCCACACCGACTCGGTCGTCCACCAGGACTTCCCGGTCGCCGACCCGGCGTACGTCGTCGACGAGACCGTCACCTGTGTGGTGCAGGTCAAGGGCAAGGTCAAGGCGCGCCTGGAGGTGCCGCCGGGGATCTCCGAGGCGGAGCTGGAGAAGGTCGCCCTGGCGGACGAGAAGGTCGTCGCGGCGCTGGGCGGGGCCGGGATCCGGAAGGTGATCGTGCGGGCGCCGAAGCTGGTGAACATCGTTCCGGCGTAGGTGCCAAGCCTTCGAGGGGACTCGGGGTAGTCCCCTACGGGCAGGTTCGGGGTTTTTCTGGAACTCCGGGCCTGCCCGTTCCGTTTACCGTTGAGAAGTGGCGCGGTTGACGCCAGGGCCGGTCGGAGGAGGAGCACCGTGGAAGCAGTGATCGCCGTCTTCGCCCTGCTCTTCGTGATGTTCATGGTGCTCGGCGCCTACGCCACGGTGAAGGCCGTCGGCGCCGCCAAGCGCGGCGTGGACCGCACCCTCACCCAGGCCCGCCGCACCGTCGAGGACCACACCCTGCGCGCCAAGTCCTTCGCCCAGCCCGGCCCGGTGGGCGAGCTGGCCCAGTTGCGGCTGAGCCTGCGCACCTCGATGCGGGCCACCAAGGAGGCCCTCCAGACGGGCGCCGCCGAGGACGAGTCGCTGAAGGAGGCCCTCAGCCTCTTCCAGCGCCTCAGCGCCCACGGGCACGAACTGGACGACGAGCTGCGGCGCCTGGAGTCCGAACCGGACCGCGCCACCCTCACCGAGCGGCTCCCCGCCCTGCGCGAGCGCACCCGCCGCATCACACACTCCGCCGACTCCCTGCGCTGGGCCGCCCGCGACCGGGCCCGCCACTTCGCCGAGGACGACCTGGACTCGCTCAGCGCCCAGATAGACATGGAGAGCGGCGCCCTGCGGCACTGGACGACCACGGACACCCCGACGACGACTTCGGCCACACCTCCGCGGCAGGAGGCCGCCGACGCCGGTACGGCGGCCCGCCAGACCGGGGCGGAGACACCGCGCGCACGCGCCGCCGAGGAGCCGACGCGCCCCGCGATCACCCCGCCGGGCCCTCGCCTCACCTACCCCTGGCAGAAGAAGACCCGCCCCGAGAGCACCACCTGATCCCGCCACCGCGCTCCGGGCGGACCGGCCCGGACTGCCGCGCGGGCACTACGGCAGGTAACCTCCAGCTCATGTCCCGCCATGTCGCGATCGTCACCGATTCAACGGCCTACCTGCCGCCACGGACGATGGAGCGGCACGGCATCACGGCGGTCCCCCTGACCGTCGTCCTCGGCGACCGGGCGCTCGAAGAGGGCACCGAGATCTCGACCCGCTCCCTGGCCCAGGCGCTCCACAAGCGACGCCCGGTCACCACCTCGCGCCCCAGCCCCCAGCTCTTCGCCGAGCACTACCGCAAGGTCGCGGAGTCGGGCGCCAGCGCCATCGTCTCCCTGCACCTGTCCGCCGAGCTGTCCGGCACCCATGACGCGGCCCTGCTCGCCGCCCGCGAGGCGCCCGTGCCGGTACGGGTCGTCGACACCGGCATGATCGCGATGGCGCTCGGCTTCTGCGCGCTGGCCGCCGCCGAGACCGCGGAGGCGGGCGGCACGGCGGACGAGGCGGTCACCGCCGCGGAGAAGCGGGCGTCCGGCACCTCCGCCTACTTCTACGTCGACACCCTCGACTATCTGCGCCGGGGCGGCCGGATCGGCGCCGCGCAGGCCCTCTTCGGCTCCGCGCTCGCGGTGAAGCCGCTGCTCCAACTGGCGGGCGGCCGGATCGAACCGCTGGAGAAGGTGCGCACCGCGTCCAAGGCCATCGCCCGCCTTGAGGAGATCGCGGCCGACCGGGCGGGCAACGCCGAGGTCGACATCGCCGTCCACCACCTCGCCGCCGCCGACCGGGCGTCCGCGCTGGCGGACCGGCTGCGGGCCCGGGTGCCGAGGCTGGCGGACCTGCATGTGAGCGAGGTGGGGGCGGTGATCGGGGCGCATACGGGGCCTGGGTTGTTGGGGGTTGTGGTGTCGCCGCGGTGACGGTGCGTCACGCGTTTCCGGTGCTTCACGTGCTTTACGTGCTTCACGCGTGTGGGTGACGGTGTTGTCCACAACCGGGCGGTAGTCCACGGAACTTGGGTGAGGCCGTCGCGGGTGGGGGTGGGCGGGTGATGCTCGGTGCATGGAACTTCGATCACTTTCAGGTACGCCTGCCGGGACTCGTGTGCGGCGCGCTGCCGCGGCTTGTGGTCCGGGGCGGGGGCCCGCGTCTGATGGGCGGGTGCGGCACAGGTGGGTACCGGCTTCGGCTTCGGCTACGACGTCGGTTACGGCTGCGGTTACGCCTTCCGCTACGACTTCGGCCGCTGAGGAGACGCGGCGGCGCGCTGAGGCGATGTTCGCGCAACGGGCCGGGGAGCGGCGGGAGTCGGGGAGCGGGCCGCCCGAGCCGGAGCCGAGGTCTGGGCCCGCGTCGGCGCGGGTGGGGCTGGCCGTGCGGGAGCGGATGCCGGTGTGGCTTCAGGCGCGGTGCGGCCTGCGGCCGAGGAGCGTCGTCGCGCTGACCGTGCTGCTGGTCGCGGCGGCCGTCCTCGCCGTGCAGCACTTCTGGACCGGGCGGACCCAGCCCGTGCGGGCGCCGGAGGTGGTGCGGGCGGCGGAGCCGTTCGAGTCGGGGGTGCCGAGGGCGGTCAGCTCTGCGGGTGCGTCCGGTGCGTCCGGTGCGTCCGCGGGCGAGATCGTTGTCGACGTCAGCGGCAAGGTGCGGGAGCCCGGGGTGCACCGGCTGCCGCCCGGTTCACGGGTGATGGACGCCTTGGAGGCGGCCGGAGGGGTCCGGCCGGGTACGGCCACCGAGGGGCTCAACCGGGCGCGGTTCCTGGTGGACGGCGAGCAGGTGGTCGTCGGGGGGCCCACGCCCGCTCCGGGGGTCGCCGGGACTGGGGGCGGCGCTGCCTCTCCGGGAGCCGCGCCCGTCGCCCCGGTGTCCCTGAACACGGCCACCGCGGAGCAGCTCGACACCCTGCCGGGCGTCGGCCCCGTGCTGGCCCAGCACATCATCGACTACCGCACCCAGCACGGCGGCTTCCGCTCGGTGGACGAACTGCGGGAGGTCAAGGGCATCGGCGACGGGCGGTACGCCGACCTGCGGGACCTCGTACGGCCATGAGCCCCCACGAGCGGGTGCTCGCGCCTCCCGCCCGCCAGCCGGTGCACGCGGCCTCGGGCAAGCGGCTCGGCGCCGCCAACCCCAGGCAGGAGGGCCCGACCGACCTGCGTCTCGTGCCGCCCGCGCTCGCCGCCTGGGCCACGGCGGCGCTCACCCTGCACGCACCACCGGGCAGGGTGGCCGGTGCCGTCGCCGTCTGCGTACTGGTGGCGGTGGCGGTGCTGCTGTGGGTACGGCGCCGACGCCGGTACGGGACGCCCGGCGCGGACGGCGGCTCGATCGCCGTCGCGGTGGGGGCGACGTTGCTCAGTGTCGCCGCGGCTGCCGCGTCGGCCGGGCTGCACGGTGCCGATCTGCGCCGGGGACCCGTGCCGGGGCTGGCGGCCCGGTACGCCACGGTGACCGCGGAGGTCGAGGTCACCTCCGACCCCCGACTCTCCCGGCCCCGGGTCACGGGCGACCGGATGCCGGAGCGCAGGGTGCTGGTCGGCGCGCGGGTACGGGGTGTGGCGGTCTCGGGCGGGGCGATGACGAGTGGGGCCATGGCGGTGACGCGGACGCCGGTGTTGCTGATCGTCGACGCGGACGCCCGCCTCTCAGACGGCGGCGGGTCGGCGCGGGCGGCCTGGCTCGGGCTGCTGCCGTCGACCCGGGTGCGGGTCACGGGGCGGCTGGCGCCACCGCTGACGGGCGGCGACCGGATCGCGGCGGTGCTGCGGGTCGGCGAGCGGACGGCACCCCGGGTGACGGGGGAGCCGTCGGGGCCGCAGCGGCTGGCGGGACGGTTGCGGGCCGGGCTGCGGGCGGCCACCGACGGGCTGCCCCCGGACGCGCGGGCGCTGCTGCCGGGGCTGGTGGTCGGGGACACCTCGCGGATCACGCCCGAGCTGGACGAGGCGTTCAAGGAGACCGACCTCGCCCACACGCTCGCCGTGTCCGGCAGCAACCTGACGATCGTCCTCGCCCTGCTGCTGGGACCGCCTGGCCTGGCGCAGCGCAGTGAGCGCCGGGGGCTGGCGCCACGGCTCGGCGTCTCCCTGCGGACGACGGCACTGCTCGGCGGCGTGCTCACGCTGGCCTTCGTCGTGGTGTGCCGACCGGACCCGAGCGTGCTGCGGGCGGCGGCCTGCGGGACCGTGGTGCTGCTCGCCCTGGCGACCGGACGGCGCAGGTCGCTGATCCCGGCGCTGGCGACGGCGGTCCTGCTGCTGGTGCTGTACGACCCGTGGCTGGCCCGGAGCTACGGGTTCCTGCTCTCGGTGCTGGCCACCGGCGCCCTGCTCACCCTCGCCCCGCGCTGGAGCGCCGCCCTGCGACGGCGTCGGGTGCCGCCGAGGCTGGCGGAGGCGGTGGCGGCGGCTGCCGCGGCGCAGGCGCTGTGCGCGCCGGTCGTGGTGATGCTGTCGGGGCGGGTGAGCCTGGTGGCGGTGCCGTGCAACCTGCTGGCGGAGTTCGCGTTGGCACCGGCCACGGTGCTGGGCTTCGCGGCGCTGGCGGCGGCACCGCTCGCGATGCCGGTCGCCAAGGCGGCGGCGTGGCTGGCGGGTTGGCCCACGGAGTGGCTCGCCCAGGTGGCGCGCACCGGGGCGGCGCTGCCGGGCGCGGGCGTCGACTGGCCGGGCGACTGGACGGGGGCGGCGCTGCTGGGGCTGGTGGTCGCCGTGGCCGTGCTGGTCGGACGGCGGCTGTCACGGCACCCCTGGCTGTGCGGTGTCTGCGGGCTGCTGCTGGTGCTGGCGGTGGTGCGGCCACCCCCGCTGACCAGGGCGCTCACGGGCTGGCCGCCGCCGGGCTGGCGGCTGGTGATGTGCGACGTGGGGCAGGGCGACGCGGTGGTGCTGGCGGCCGGGGGCGGCGCCGGGGTGGTCGTGGACGCCGGGCCCGACCCGGGCCTGGTGGACGGCTGCCTGCGGGACCTGGGCATCACCAGCGTCCCGCTGGTCCTGCTCACGCACTTCCACGCCGACCATGTGGCGGGGCTGCCGGGGGTGCTGCGAGGCCGTTCGGTGGGGGTGATCGAGACGACGGGACTGGCGGAGCCGGCGGACCAGGCGGGGTTCGTACGACGGGAGGCCAGCGCGCGTGGTGTGCCGGTCAGGACGGCCGTCGCGGGGGATCGGCGGCGCGCGGGGGTCCTCTCCTGGGAGGTGCTGTGGCCACCGCGGCAGATGGACTCGATGAGCGGCCCGCACGACCTTGACGGACCCAACGACGCCAGTGTCACCCTCCTGGTCAGTACGGCAGGACTGCGGATCCTGCTCCTCGGGGACCTCGAACCCCCGGGCCAGCGGGCGCTGTTGCGGAGCCCGGCGGCTGCGGCGCTGGACGGGGTGGATGTCGTGAAGGTCGCGCATCACGGCTCGGCGTACCAGGACCCGGAGCTGATACGCGCGGTGGCGCCGCGGTTGGCGTTGGTCTCCGCGGGCGCGGACAACCCGTACGGGCATCCGGCTCCGGCGACGGTCGCGGCGTTGCGGGCGGGCGGGGCGTGGGTTGCGCGGACGGACCGGGACGGGGCGGTGGCGGTGGCGACGGAGAAGGGAGAACTGCGGGTGGCGGACGACGGAGACTGGGGTCATGAATTCCGCGCAGACTGACGCCTACCTCGACCGGCTCGGGGCCGAACGCCCCGCCCGGCCCACCGCCGACGCCCTCCGCACCCTGCATCTGCGGCACCTGGAGACCGTGCCCTTCGAGAACCTGTCGATCCACCTCGGTGAGGAGATCGTGCTGACGGAGGAGCGGCTGCTGGGCAAGGTGCTGGGCGGGCGCCGGGGAGGGTTCTGTTACGAGCTGAACGGGGCGTTCGCGGCGCTGCTCACCGCGCTGGGCTTCGAGGTCACGCTGCTGGCGGCGCGGGTGCACGTACCGGGCGGCGGGCTCGGCGTCCCGTACGACCACCTCGCGCTGCGGGTGGGCACGGTGGACGGCGGGGAGTGGCTCGCGGACGTCGGGTTCGGTGGGCTCAGCAACGGGCCGTTGGCGTGGCGGGAGCGCGGGGAGCAGGTGGACGCGGCCGGGGTGTTCCGGCTGGTGGACGTGGCGGAGGGGGACGTGGACGTGGTGAAGGACGGTACGGCCCAGTACCGGCTGGAGGTACGGCCACGGGCGCTGGGTGACTTCGTCGCCGGGGCGTGGTGGCACCGGACCTCGCCTGAGTCGCACTTCACGCGGTCCCTGGTGTGCTCCCGGCTCACCGAGGACGGTGGGCGGGTCACGCTGAGCGGGCGGAAGCTGAAGGTGACGGGCGTGGACGGGGCGGTGTCGGAGGCGCGGGAGCTGGGTGACGACGGGGAGGTGCTGGCGGCGTACCGGGAGTGGTTCGGGATGGAGCTGGCGCGGGTGCCGCGGGTGCGGGGGACGGAGAATGGCGGGCGTGAGTGATGTGAGACATGTGCTGGTGCTGCCCGACCGTGACGCCGCGGAGGAGGTGGCCGAGGCGCTCGCTGAGCGGTTCGGGGTGACGGAGGAACCGCGCCTGGTGCGGGACGCGCTGGCCGGTGAGGACGACGCCGAGGACGCGCAGTGGCTGGTGCTGCTGCGGGACGAGGGGGGTCGGCTGGACGCCGGGAAGCTGGACGAGTTCGCGGGGGAGTGGGAGGGCTGGCGGGAGGAACCGTAGGCGACCGCGCCCGCCCGGCGCTCCGCCGTGGTCGTCCGCGCCCGCCCGGCGCTCCGCCGTGGTCGACCGCGCCCGCCCGCCGCTCCCGCTCGCACGACCATGGTTCCGCGTTGGCCCACTCCAGGTGACCCCGGCCGCCTCCGCCGGGGGCGTTGTCGGTGGGGCGTGGGATGCTGGGCGCGATGGCCAGGAAGACTGTGAATGACGATCCCCTCGCGTCGGTGACTCTTGCCGTGGGGCAGGAGGAGCTGCTGCTCGACCGTGCCGTGCGGGAGGTGGTGGCCGCCGCGAGGGCCGCCGACGCGGACACGGACGTGCGGGAGCTGACGCCGGAGCAGTTGCAGCCGGGGACGCTCGCGGAGCTGACCAGCCCGTCGCTCTTCGCGGAGCGCAAGGTCGTGGTGGTGCGCAACGCGCAGGACCTGTCGGCCGACACGGTCAAGGACGTGAAGGCGTATCTGGCGGCGCCCGCCGAGGAGATCACGCTGGTGCTGCTGCACGCGGGCGGCGCCAAGGGCAAGGGGCTGCTGGACGCGGCGCGTAAGGCGGGGGCGCGGGAGGTGGCCTGCCCGAAGATGACCAAGCCCGCGGACCGGCTGGCCTTCGTGCGGCAGGAGTTCCGGGTGCTCGGCCGGTCCGCGACGCCGGAGGCGTGCCAGGCGCTCGTGGACGCGATCGGCAGTGACCTGCGGGAGCTGGCGTCGGCGGTGTCGCAGTTGGTCGCGGATGTCGAGGGCACCATCGACGAGGCGGTCGTCGGGCGGTACTACACGGGGCGGGCCGAGGCGTCGAGCTTCACCGTCGCGGACCGGGCGGTGGAGGGGCGGGCGGCGGAGGCGCTGGAGGCGCTGCGGTGGTCGCTCGCGACCGGCGTGGCCCCGGTGCTGATCACCAGCGCCCTCGCGCAGGGCGTCCGCGCGATCGGCAAGCTGTCCTCCGCCCGTGGCGGACGCCCCGCCGACCTCGCCCGTGAGCTGGGTATGCCCCCGTGGAAGATCGACCGGGTCCGCCAGCAGATGCGCGGCTGGACCCCGGACGGCGTCGCCCTGGCCCTCCGCGCGGTGGCCGAGGCGGACGCCGGGGTGAAGGGCGGCGGCGACGACCCCGAGTACGCCCTGGAGAAGGCGGTCGTCACCATCGCGAGGGCGGCACGCTCCCGGGGCCGTACCTAGCTCCAGCGGCGGCATCTCCCGGCCCGGAGGAGAATCGGACACATCAGCCAAAATCGCCGAGTCAATGGAGAGGTGGCGGTTCCGGTGGCTGAACATGTGCACGCTCAACTCGTCCGCAAGGGCTACGACGCCTTCGTACGCGGGGACATGGACACCCTGCGCGGGCTGCTCGCGGCGGACTGTACGCATCATGTGCCCGGCAGCCATCCGCTGGCCGGGGACTTCAAGGGGCAGGACGCGATCATCGACATGTACGGCAGGCTCGCCGAGGAGACCGCCGGGACGATGCGGGTCGAGATGCTCAACGTGATGGTCGACGGCCGGGGGCACGCCGTCGCCCTGCACCGCTTCCAGGCCGAGCGGGGCGGCCGGAGCTACGACGAGACGGGATGCCTGATCTTCCGGATCGTCGGTGAGAAGGTCACCGACATCGACGAGTGCGTCACCGACATCGACGCGGCCGACGAGTTCTGGGCGTGAGGCCCATGCCGGAGGCCCCGGTGCCCGCCCTGGGGAAGGGCGCGGCACCGGGGCCTCCGGGTGAAGCGGTAGAGCCGCCCCCGCGTGGCGAACGCAGGCCGCGGGCGGCTCGGAGGTGCCGGTGGGGAGCGGATGAGAGAGGGCCCGCCCTATGTCCCGCCGACGGTCAGATCAAAGGAGGTTTCAGCCCTTGAGGGACGCGACCTTGTTGGCCAGCGCCGACTTCTTGTTGGCGGCCTGGTTCTTGTGGATGACGCCCTTGGAGACGGCCTTGTCGAGCTGACGCGCGGCAGCGCGCTGGTACTCGGTGGCCTTCTCGACGTCACCCGCGGCAGCGGCCTCACGGGCCTTGCGGATCGCGGTCTTCAGAGAGGACTTGACGGCCTTGTTGCGCAGCCGGGCCTTCTCGTTGGTCTTGTTCCGCTTGATCTGGGACTTGATGTTCGCCACGAATGAGCCTTTTCAGGTTCAGGTACGGAGGCGCCGGGCAACCCCGTGCGTCCCGTACCAGGTGATTTTCGAAGACGTGCCTCGCGCTGAGAGGGCATGAGACACAGCCCCCCACACTACCAGCGGCCCGTTGAGTGGCCCAAACCCGCTCCCGGTCGCCGCCCGTGGGACCATGGAAGCTACGTATCGATCCGACCCGAGGCATAAGGCGCCTCAAGAGACAGGACCCTGCGTGCCCGCGACCCCTAACAATGTGCCCGAGCCGAGCCGTACCGACCCGGCTCTGATCCGCAACTTCTGCATCATCGCGCACATCGACCACGGCAAGTCCACGCTCGCCGACCGGATGCTCCAACTGACCGGGGTGGTCGAGCAGCGGCAGATGCGCGCTCAGTACCTCGACCGCATGGACATCGAGCGCGAGCGCGGCATCACGATCAAGTCCCAGGCGGTGCGTTTGCCGTGGGCCCCGACCCATGACAAGGGCAACACGCACATCCTCAACATGATCGACACCCCGGGGCACGTCGACTTCACCTACGAGGTCTCGCGGTCCCTGGCCGCCTGTGAGGGGACCATCCTCCTCGTCGACGCCGCCCAGGGCATCGAGGCCCAGACCCTCGCCAACCTCTACCTGGCGATGGAGAACGACCTCACGATCATCCCCGTACTCAACAAGATCGACCTCCCGGCCGCGCAGCCGGAGAAGTTCGCCGAGGAGCTGGCGAACCTGGTCGGCTGTGAGCCGGACGACGTGCTGAAGGTCTCCGCCAAGACCGGGCTCGGGGTCGAGGCGCTGCTCGACAAGGTCGTCCAGGAGATCCCCGCGCCGGTCGGTGTCAAGGACGCCCCCGCCCGCGCCATGATCTTCGACTCGGTCTACGACTCCTACCGCGGTGTCGTGACGTACGTCCGTGTCATCGACGGCCAGCTCAACAAGCGTGAGCGGATCAGGATGATGTCGACCGGCGCCACGCACGAGCTGCTGGAGATCGGCACGAACTCGCCCGAGATGCTCCCGGCCGACGGCCTCGGCGTCGGTGAGGTGGGCTATCTGATCACCGGGGTGAAGGACGTCCGCCAGTCGAAGGTCGGTGACACCGTCACCAGCCAGCACAAGGGCGCCACGGAGGCGCTCGGCGGGTACAAGGACCCCAAGCCGATGGTCTTCTCCGGCCTGTATCCGCTGGACGGCTCCGACTACCCGGAGCTGCGCGAGGCCCTCGACAAGCTCCAGCTCAACGACGCCGCCCTGGTCTACGAGCCGGAGACCTCCGCCGCCCTCGGCTTCGGCTTCCGCGTCGGCTTCCTCGGCCTGCTGCACCTCGACGTGATCCGCGAGCGGCTGGAGCGCGAGTTCGGCCTCGACCTGATCGCCACCGCGCCGAACGTGGTCTACCGCGTGATCATGGAGGACGGCGAGGAGCACACGGTCACCAACCCGAGCGAGTTCCCCGAGGGGAAGATCGCGGAGGTCTTCGAGCCGGTCGTGCGGGCGACGATCCTCGCGCCCACCGAGTTCATCGGCGCGATCATGGAGCTGTGCCAGACCCGGCGCGGCACGCTGCTCGGCATGGACTACCTCTCCGAGGACCGCGTCGAGATCCGCTACACGCTCCCCCTCGCGGAGATCGTCTTCGACTTCTTCGACCAGCTCAAGTCCAAGACGCGTGGCTACGCCTCGCTGGACTACGAGCCCACCGGCGAGCAGTCCAGCTCCCTCGTCAAGGTCGACATCCTGCTGCACGGCGACAAGGTGGACGCCTTCTCCGCGATCACCCACAAGGACCAGGCGTACGCGTACGGCGTGCGGCTCGTCGCCAAGCTGAAGGAGCTCATCCCGCGGCAGAACTTCGAGGTGCCGGTGCAGGCCGCCATCGGCTCCCGGGTGATCGCCCGCGAGACCATCCGCGCCATCCGCAAGGACGTCCTCGCCAAGTGCTACGGCGGTGACATCTCCCGTAAGCGGAAGCTGCTGGAGAAGCAGAAGGAAGGCAAGAAGCGGATGAAGATGGTGGGTTCCGTGGAGGTTCCGCAGGAGGCGTTCATCGCGGTGCTCTCCAGCGATGACAGCGCGGGGTCGGGCAAGGCCAAGAAGTAACCGGGCCGCCCCACGGCAAAACGGGCGCAACAGGGGCCCGTCGTACGAAAGTGCGGCGGGCCCCTGGTCACGTCCATGGCGCCGTCCGGAGGAAGTCACAGGGCGCGGGCCCTTACGTCACGGCCGGTCGGGCCTTACCCTGATCTCCACTCGCAGGTTACTCGTGAGTTAAACAAGTGCCCTGAGAGTGCTACGAGCCCACTGATCCAGCCGCACCGTCGCGGGCCCCGGAGGATGTCGTGAGCGACACACAGACCCTGATCGAGAACCGTCCGCCGTCCGTGGCCGGCCTCTTCCTGGAGCGGGTGGCGGCCACCCCGGACGCCGAGGCCTACCGCTACCCGGTGCCCGCGGCCTCCGGCGAGGGTCCCGACGACTGGAAGTCGCTGAGCTGGGCGCAGGCCGCCGAACGGGTGTTCAACATCGCGGCCGGACTGATCGAGCTGGGCGTCGAGCCGGAGCAGCGGGTCGCGCTCGCCTCCGGCACCCGCCTGGAGTGGATCCTCGCCGACCTCGGCATCATGTGCGCGGGCGCCGCGACGACCACCGTCTACCCGCAGACCAACGCCGACGAATCGGCGTACATCCTCTCCGACTCCGAGAGCCGGGTGCTGATCGCGGAGAACGCCGAGCAGCTCGCCAAGGCGGTCGAGAAGCGCGCCGAGCTGCCCGAGCTGACGCACGTCGTGGTCGTCGACGGCGACGGCGTGGAGAGCGGCGACTGGATCCTGACCCTCGCCGAGCTGGAGAGCCGGGGCGCCGCCCGCCTGGAGAAGGACCCCGACCTGGTCAGGGACCGGGTCGGCGCGATCACCAAGGACCAGCTCGCCACCCTCATCTACACCTCCGGCACCACCGGCCGACCCAAGGGCGTACGGCTGCCGCACGACAACTGGTCGTACATGGCGAAGGCGATCGCCGCGACCGGGCTGGTCGGCCCGGACGACGTGCAGTACCTGTGGCTGCCGCTCGCGCACGTCTTCGGCAAGGTGCTCACCTCCGGCCAGATCGAGGTCGGCCACGTCACCGCCGTGGACGGCCGGGTCGACAAGATCATCGAGAACCTGCCGGTGGTGCAGCCGACGTACATGGCGGCCGTGCCGCGCATCTTCGAGAAGGTCTACAACGGCGTCGCGGCGAAGGCCCGCGCGGGCGGCGGCGCCAAGTACAGGATCTTCCAGTGGGCGGCCGAGGTCGCCCGCGAGTACGCCAAGGTCAGCCAGGACAACTTCCGCCGCACGGGCACGGCGTCCGTCCCCTTCGGGCTGCGCGCCAAGCACGGCGTCGCCGACAAGCTCGTCTACGCCAAGATCCGCGAGGCGTTCGGCGGGCGGCTGCGCGCCTGTGTCTCGGGCAGCGCCGCCCTCGCGCCCGACATCGGCTACTTCTTCTCCGGCGCGGGCATCCACATCCTGGAGGGCTACGGCCTCACCGAGTCCTCCGCCGCGTCCTTCGTCAACCCCGGCGAGGCCTACCGCACCGGCACCGTCGGCAAGCCGCTGCCCGGCACCGAGGTCCGCATCGCCGACGACGGCGAGATCCTCATGCGCGGCCCCGGCATCATGCAGGGCTACCACAAGCTGCCCGAGAAGACCGCCGAGGTGCTGGAGCCGGACGGCTGGTTCCACACCGGCGACATCGGCGAGCTGTCGCCCGACGGCTACCTGCGCATCACCGACCGCAAGAAGGACCTCATCAAGACCTCCGGCGGCAAGTACATCGCCCCGGCGGAGGTCGAGGGGCAGTTCAAGGCGGTGTGCCCGTACGTCTCCAACATCCTCGTGCACGGCGCCGACCGGAACTTCTGCACCGCGCTGATCGCGCTCGACGAGCCGTCGATCCTCCAGTGGGCCGGGGAGAACGGCCTGGCGGGGAAGTCGTACGCGGAGGTCGTCGCGGCGCCCGCCACGGTGGAGCTGATCGACGGGTACGTGCGGGAGCTGAACCAGGGGCTCCAGCGCTGGCAGACCATCAAGAAGTTCCGGCTGCTGCCGCGGGACCTCGACGTGGAGCACGGTGAGCTGACGCCGAGCCTGAAGCTGAAGCGGCCGGTGGTGGAGCGGGAGTACGGGCACCTGATCGAGGAGATGTACGCCGGGGCGCGCGAGGCGTAGGGGCGGGCGCGGGGGCGCGAGCGTCGGTCCTCGTGCCCCTTCCGATCAGAATCGGCCAGCTTAGGACTCGTGTACTACAGCTCCCTCACCCCCGTTGGCTCACTTCGGTAACTCCGTGCGTATGGGCGCCGTCTTTCTGTCACCCTGTCGGCATTGACTGAGGTCTGTCCGTCCGAGTGTCCGGGGAGCCGTCCATGGGGGCCATTCCCACGCAACGGGAGACCGTCTCCCTGGCCGCCGAGGGGCCCGCGGACACGGCCACCGCGGCACACCTGCGCGCCACCCTGTCCGGCGGTCCCCTCGCCCCCGGCACCGCGCGCGGGCTGGTCCGCGCCGCGCTCGGGGAGTGGACCGACCGCGGCCTGCCCGGCACCGAGAAGATCAGCGGGCGGCTCGCGCACGACGCCATGGTGGCCGTCAGCGAGCTGGTCACCAACGCCGTCGTGCACGCCGGGACCGACGTGGTGCTCGCCTGCCGCCTGGAGCCCGGCACCGGTGCGCTGGTCGTGGAGGTCACCGACCGGCACCCCGCACGCCCGCCCCGCGAGGCGCCGGAACACGGGCGCGGGCTGCGGCTGGTCGCCGCCCTCGCGGACGCCTGGGGCGTCAGCTACCAGCGCGACGCCAAGACCGTGTGGGCCCGGCTCCCGGCCGAGGAACGCGACGGGACCGTCGGGACGGCCGACCTCGGCCTGCGCGTCGCCGAACTGCTCGCGCCCGAGCCGCGCGCCTCGGGCGCCGACCGGGACTGGCTGGGCCGGGGCGCCCTGTCCTTCCTCGCCGAGGCCTCCGACCTGCTCGCCGGACAACTCGACGAGAACCTGGTCGCCGCGCTCACCGGCCAGCTCATCGTGCCCCGGCTGGCCGACTGGTGCGCCGTCTGGCTGGAGGACGAGGCGATGGGCCGGGGAGGCGGCTGGGGCAGCGGCGGCGGCGACGGCGGCGGACCGACCGGTGCCCGGCTGTCCGGCGCCCGGCTCGCCCGCGTCTGGCACCGCAGCGAGGAGCACCTGGAGGAACTCCGCCGCGTCCTGGAGAAGGACCCGCCGCAGCCGCCCGACGCCCTGCGCTCCGGACCCGTCCCCTACCCGTGGCCCGGCTCCGCGCTCGGCCCGCGCGGGACGCACGGCGCCGCCCTCGCCTACCGCCTCGCCGCGGGCGGACGTCCCCTCGGCACCCTCGTCATCGGCCGGGCCGGGCTGCCCCGCTTCCCCGACGAGATCACCGGCCTCGTCGAGGACCTCAGCCGCCGGGTCGCGCTCGCCATCGGCGCCGCCCGCCAGTACGCCCGGCAGGCCACCATCAGCGCCGTGCTCCAGCGCGGACTGCTGCCCGGCGCGGTCGCGGAGATCCCCGGCGTGCGCAGCGCCCTCGTCTACGAACCCTGCGACCAGGGCGGACCCAGCGGCGACTTCTACGACCTGTTCCCGGCCGGGGACGGCCGCTGGTGCTTCGCCATCGGGGACGTCCAGGGCAAGGGGCCCGAGGCCGCCGTCGTCATCGGCCTCGCCCGGCCCTGGCTGCGGCTGCTGGCCCGCGAGGGCTACCGCGTCGCGGACGTCCTGGACCGCCTCAACCAGCTCCTCCTGGACGACGCCACCGAGGCCGCCGACGCCGCCGCCCGCGCCCTGGTCGGCCCCGTCCCGCCCGGCGAGGGCCCGCAGACCCGCTTCCTCTCCCTGCTCTACGGCGAACTGGTGCCCCTCGACGTCGGCGGCGTCCGCCTCACCCTCGCCTCCGCGGGCCACCCGCTGCCGCTGGTGCTCCGCCCCGACGGCACCGTGCGCACCGCCGCCCGCCCGCAGACCCTGCTCGGCGTCGTCGAGGACGAGACGTACACCAGCGAGACGGTCGAGCTGGCGCCCGGCGACAGCCTGCTCTGCGTCACCGACGGGGTCACCGAGCGGCGCAGCGGCTCCCGCCAGTTCGACGACGAGGACGGCCTCGCGACCGCGCTCGCCGGATGCGCCGGGCTCGGCGCCGACCTGATCGCGGAACGCATCCGGCGCCTGGTCCACGACTTCGGCGGACGGCCGCCCGAGGACGACCTCGCGCTGCTGGTCCTACAGGCGGAGTAGCGTCCGGCGCCGATGCCGGACAATGGGGTACATGCCTTCCGCACTCCCCGACGGCGAGCCCGTCCCCGCCGACGGCGCGCTGCCCGCGTCCGCGCTCGCCGGGGCGGCGACCCGCCCCCTCGGGTTCTACCTGCACGTCCCGTACTGCGCGACCCGCTGCGGCTACTGCGACTTCAACACCTACACCGCGACCGAGCTGCGGGGCACCGGCGGTGTCCTCGCCTCCCGCGACAACTACGCCGCCACCCTCACCGACGAGGTCCGCCTCGCCCGCAAGGTCCTCGGCGACGACCCGCGCGAGGTGCGCACGGTGTTCGTCGGGGGCGGTACGCCGACGCTGCTGGCCGCCGACGACCTCGTACGGATGCTGGGGGCGATCCGTGACGAGTTCGGGCTCGCGGCGGACGCGGAGGTCACGACGGAGGCGAACCCGGAGTCGGTGGACCCGGCGTACCTCGCGGCGCTCCGCGAGGGCGGCTTCAACCGGATCTCCTTCGGTATGCAGAGCGCCCGGCGGCACGTCCTGAAGGTCCTCGACCGCACCCACACCCCCGGCCGCCCCGAGGCGTGCGTCGCGGAGGCCCGCGCGGCGGGCTTCGACCACGTCAACCTGGACCTGATCTACGGCACCCCGGGCGAGTCCGACGACGACTGGCGGGCGTCCCTGGACGCGGCGCTCGGCGCCGGGCCCGACCACGTCTCGGCGTACGCGCTGATCGTCGAGGAGGGCACGCAGCTCGCCCGCCGCATCCGCCGCGGCGAGGTCCCCATGACCGACGACGACGTGCACGCGGACCGGTACCTGATCGCGGACGAGGTGCTGTCGGGGGCGGGCCTCGACTGGTACGAGGTCTCCAACTGGGCGACCTCCGCCTCCGCCCGCTGCCTCCACAACGAGCTGTACTGGCGCGGCGCCGACTGGTGGGGCGCGGGCCCCGGCGCCCACTCCCACGTCGGCGGCGTGCGCTGGTGGAACGTCAAGCACCCGGGGGCGTACGCGGCGGCGCTGGCGGACGGGCGGTCACCGGGCGCGGGCCGCGAACTGCTGTCCGACGAGGACCGCCGCGTCGAGCGCGTCCTGCTGGAGCTGCGGCTCCGGGAGGGCGTACCCCTGTCGCTGCTGCGGGAGGCGGGGCTCGCGGCGGCGGGGCGCGCGCTGGCGGAGGGCCTGCTCCAGCAGGGCCCCTACGACGAGGGGCGGGCCGTGCTGACGCTGCGCGGGCGGCTCCTGGCGGACGCGGTGGTGCGGGACCTGGTGGACTGAGGGGTCACCCCCGCTTCGGCGGGGAGCAGGAACTGCTCGGCCGTGTGGACGAGCTGATCGACGGACCACCTCCGCAGCGGCGGAGAGCAGCCCACCAGGCCCGGTCTGTCAACGGCCGGACGACGTTCAGGACACGGTCACGTGATCGATGAGCCGTTCCACGCTGCCCAGCAGCTCCGGCTCCAGGTCCTTGTAGGACGTCACCCGCTTCAGGATCTGCTGCCACACCGCGCCCGTGTTGTCCGACGGCCAGCCCAGCGCCCGGCACACCCCCGTCTTCCAGTCCTGGCCGTGCGGCACCCGCGGCCAGGCCGGGATGCCGAGCGACGACGGCTTCACCGCCTCCCAGACGTCGATGTACGGGTGGCCGACGACGAGGGCGTGCTCGCTCGTCACCGCTTCCGCGATGCGCCACTCCTTCGAGCCCGGTACGAGGTGGTCGACCAGGACGCCCAGGCGGGCGTCCGGGCCGGGGGCGAAGTCCTCGACGATCCCCGGCAGGTCGTCGACGCCCTCCAGGTACTCCACGACCACGCCCTCCACGCGCAGGTCGTCGCCCCAGACCTTCTCCACCAGCTCGGCGTCATGGCGGCCCTCGACGTAGATCCGCCCGGCGCGGGCGACGCGCGCGCGGGCGCCGGGGACGGCGACCGAGCCGGAGGCGGTGCGGGTGGGCCGTACCGGACCGTTCGCCGGTCGCACCAGGGTCACCGGCTCGCCCTCCAGCAGGAACCCGCGCGGCTCCAGCGGGAACACCCGGTGCTTGCCGAAGCGGTCCTCCAGGGTCACCGTGCCCGCCTCGCAGCGGACCACCGCGCCGCAGAAGCCGGTGCGCGGCTCCTCCACCACCAGACCGGGGTCGGCCGGGACCTCGGGCACCGGGCGGGGCTTCTTCCAGGGTGGGGTCAGGTCGGCGGAGTACTGGCGCATTCGGATGACGATATGGACGCCCCCGCGCGCCCTCAGCGCGACACGCCGAAACGCGCCGCCAGCGCGTTCCGCTGCGCCCGCACGAACGCCGCGTCCACCACCGCCCCGTGACCGGGCACGTACACCGCGTCCTCACCGCCGAGGGACAGCAGCCGGTCCAGCGCCTCCGGCCACCTCGCCGGTACGGCGTCGGGTCCCGCCTGCGGTTCCCCCGACTCCTCGACCAGGTCGCCGCAGAACACCACCTCCGGGTCGCCCGGCACCAGCACCGCGAGGTCGTACGCCGTGTGGCCGGGCCCCACGTTGGCGAGCAGCACCTGCCGTCCGCTGCCCAGGTCGAGCGTCCACTCGCCGGAGACGTGGTGGCGGGGCACGGGCAGGATCTCGGCGGCCTCCGTGGCCAGGGGCTCGGCGAGGCCGTGCCGTACGGCGTCCGCGCGCAGCTCGGCGCGGCCCGACCGGGAGCCGAGGACCGCGTCCACGCCGACCGCGCCGTACACCTGCGCGCCCGCGAACGCCGCCGCGCCGAGGACGTGGTCGAAGTGGGGATGGGTGAGCGCGAGATGGGTCACACGGTGACCGGCGAGCGCCTGCGCCCGCGTACGCGACCTGGCGCCCTCCGCGAGGCTCGACCCCGCGTCGACCATCAGGGCCGCGCCCGCCCCGACCACCAGCCCCACCGTGCAGTCCCACCCCGGCAACCGGCACCGCCCGACCCCCGGCGCCAGCCGCTCCCACCCCAGCTCTTCCCAAGTCACCGTCATAACCGCGACGCTAGCTGTAACGCCCGTTCACGCACGCCGTCGTGGTACCGGCCTTGCCGGGGGCGTACCCGACCGCCGTACACTGGGCCGGGTAAGGCTGGCACTCGTAGGCCGCGAGTGCCAGGGGGAGCGTCAAGGGGACGACCGCTGGAGGTGTGCGCGATGCTCAGTGAACGAAGGCTCCAGGTGCTGCGCGCCATCGTCCAGGACTACGTCGGCACCGAGGAGCCCGTCGGTTCCAAGGCGCTCACCGAGCGGCACGGCCTCGGGGTCTCCCCGGCCACCGTGCGCAACGACATGGCCGCCCTGGAGGACGAGGGGTACATCGCCCAGCCGCACACCAGCGCCGGGCGCATCCCCACCGACAAGGGCTACCGGCTCTTCGTCGACAAGCTGGCCGAGGTGAAGCCGCTGACCGCGCCCGAGCGGCGCGCGATCCAGAACTTCCTCGACGGCGCGGTCGACCTCGACGACGTCGTGGCGCGCACGGTGCGGCTGCTGGCGCAGCTCACCCGGCAGGTCGCCGTCGTGCAGTACCCGTCGCTGACCCGGTCCACGGTGCGGCACGTGGAACTGCTGGCGCTGGCCCCGGCGCGGCTGATGCTGGTGCTGATCACGGACACCGGGCGGGTCGAGCAGCGGATGGTCGACTGCCCGGCGCCGTTCGGTGAGACGTCGCTGGCGGACCTGCGGGCGCGGCTGAACAGCCGGGTCGCGGGCCGCCGCTTCACCGACGTGCCCACCCTCGTCGAGGACCTGCCCGAAGCCTTCGACGTCGAGGACCGCGGCACGGTCTCGACGGTGCTCTCCACCCTGCTGGAGACCCTCGTCGAGGAGAACGAGGAGCGGCTGATGATCGGCGGCACCGCCAATCTCACCCGCTTCGGACATGACTTCCCCCTCGTGATCCGGCCCGTCCTGGAGGCCCTGGAGGAGCAGGTCGTGCTCCTCAAGCTCCTGGGCGAGGCGAAGGATCCGGGCATGACCGTCCGTATCGGTCACGAGAACGCCCACGAGGGGCTCAACTCCACGTCGGTGGTGTCGGTCGGCTACGGTTCGGGCGGCAGGGCAGTAGCCAAACTCGGCGTGGTCGGACCGACCCGCATGGATTACCCGGGAACGATGGGAGCGGTACGAGCGGTGGCACGGTACGTCGGACAGATCCTGGCGGAGTCGTAGGTGGCCACGGACTATTACGCCGTTCTCGGCGTGCGTCGCGACGCGTCGCAGGAAGAGATCAAGAAGGCCTTCCGGCGGCTCGCGCGCGAGCTGCACCCGGACGTCAACCCCGATCCGAAGACGCAGGAGCGGTTCAAGGAGATCAACGCCGCTTACGAGGTGCTGTCGGACCCGCAGAAGAAGCAGGTCTACGACCTCGGCGGCGACCCGCTGTCCCAGGCGGGCGGCGGTGGCGCGGGCGGCTTCGGCGCGGGCGGCTTCGGGAACTTCTCGGACATCATGGACGCGTTCTTCGGCACGGCGTCGCAGCGCGGACCGCGCTCGCGCACCCGCCGCGGCCAGGACGCGATGATCCGCATCGAGGTCGAGCTGGACGAGGCGGCCTTCGGGACCACCAAGGACATCCAGGTCGACACGGCCATCGTCTGCTCCACCTGCAACGGCGAGGGCGCCGCGCCGGGCACCAGCGCGCAGACCTGTGACATGTGCCGGGGCCGCGGTGAGGTCTCCCAGGTCACCCGGTCCTTCCTGGGCCAGGTCATGACCTCGCGGCCGTGCCCGCAGTGCCAGGGCTTCGGCACCGTCGTGCCGACCCCGTGCCCGGAGTGCGCCGGTGACGGCCGGGTCCGCTCGCGGCGGACGCTGACCGTGAAGATCCCCGCCGGTGTCGACAACGGCACCCGCATCCAGCTCGCCGGTGAGGGCGAGGTCGGCCCCGGCGGCGGCCCCGCCGGTGACCTGTACGTGGAGATCCACGAGCTGCCGCACCCCACCTTCCAGCGCCGCGGCGACGACCTGCACTGCACGGTCACCCTCCCGATGACGGCGGCGGCCCTCGGCACGAAGGTGCCGCTGGAGACGCTCGACGGCATGGAGGAGGTCGACATCCGCCCCGGCACCCAGTCCGGGCAGTCGATCCCGCTGCACGGGCGCGGTGTGACGCACCTGCGTGGCGGCGGGCGCGGTGACCTCATCGTGCACGTCGAGGTGCAGACGCCGTCCAAGCTGGACGTCGAGCAGGAGCGGCTGCTGCGCGAACTGGCCAAGCTGCGCGGCGAGGAGCGCCCGCAGGGGCAGTTCCAGCCCGGCCAGCAGGGCCTGTTCTCCCGGCTGAAGGACGCCTTCAACGGTCGCTGAGGGACACCTTCGGCGGTCGCTGAGGGACACGTTCGACGGTCGCTGAAAGGCGCCCCTGACGGCCGCTGGGCCCGCTGCTGGCGCCTCGCTGACGTGCGGGGTCTTCCCTAGGCATATGCCTGCGGAAGACCCGATTCGGACTGCCGCGGAGGACGTGACAACATGCGGTCATGTCCTCCGCACTGACCGATCTCCTCGCCCTTCCGATCGTGCAGGCCCCCATGGCGGGCGGCGTCTCCGTGCCGCGCCTCGCCGCAGCCGTGTCCGAGGCGGGCGGGCTCGGCTTCCTCGCCGCCGGGTACAAGACCGCCGACGGGATGTACCAGGAGATCAAGCAACTGCGGAGCCTCACCCAGCACCCCTTCGGCGTCAACCTCTTCATGCCGCAGCCCGAGTATGCCGAGGCCGCCGCCGTCGACGTCTACGCCCATCAGCTCGCCGGTGAGGCCGTCTGGTACGAGACCGAGCTGGGCGACCCCGACAGCGGCCGGGACGACGGCTACGAGACCAAGCTCGCCGTGCTCCTGGACAACCCGGTGCCGGTGGTGTCGTTCCACTTCGGCGTGCCCGCCCCCGACGTGCTGGCCGCCCTGCGCCGCGCCGGGACCGTCACCCTGGTCACCGCCACCACCGTCGACGAGGCCGTCGCCGTCGAGCAGGCCGGGGCGGACGCGGTGATCGTGCAGGGCGTCGAGGCGGGCGGCCACCAGGGCACCCACCGTGACCTGCCCGAGCGGGACGGCGCCGGGATCGGGCTGCTGTCCCTGCTCGCCCAGGTGCGGGAGGCGGTCAGCGTGCCGCTCGTCGCCGCCGGGGGCATCATGCGCGGCAGCCAGATCGCCGCCGTGCTCGGCGCCGGGGCGAGCGCCGCGCAGCTCGGCACCGCGTTCCTCGCCACCGACGAGTCCGGCGCCCACGCCGTGCACAAGGAGGCGCTGACCAACCCGCTGTTCGTGCGCACCGAGTTGACCCGGGCGTTCTCCGGTCGGCCCGCGCGCGGCCTGGTCAACCGGTTCCTGCGGGAGCACGGGCCGTATGCGCCCGCCGCCTACCCGGAGGTGCACCACCTGACCTCGCCGCTGCGGAAGGCGGCGGCGCGGGCCGGGGACGCGCAGGGCATGGCGCTGTGGGCGGGGCAGGGCCACCGGATGGCCCGGCAACTGCCCGCCGGGCAGCTCGTGGAGGTCCTCGCCGCCGAACTCGACGCGGCGCGGACGGCGCTGTCGACGGGAGGGCGGGGCTGATGACCGCGCCGGTGTTCGTGGCCGACCAGCTCGACGCGGTCGGCGCCGAGTTCGTCCTCGACGGGCCCGAGGGCAGGCACGCGGTCTCCGTGAAGCGGCTGCGGCCCGGTGAGGCCGTCGTCCTCACCGACGGGCGCGGACGGTTCACCGAGGGCGTCGTCAAGGCCGCCGAGGGCAAGGACCGGCTCGTCGTGGCGGAGTTGACGGCGGTGCGGGAGGAGCCCGAGGAGGGGCCCCGGATCACGGTCGTGCAGGCGTTGCCCAAGGGCGACCGGGGCGAACTCGCCGTGGAGACCATGACCGAGGTCGGTGTCGACGCGATCGTGCCGTGGGCGGCGGCCCGCTGCGTCACCCAGTGGAAGGGCGAGCGCGGCGCGAAGGCGCTCGGCAAGTGGCGGGCCACCGCCCGCGAGGCGGGCAAGCAGTCCCGCCGGGTCCGCTTCCCCGACGTCGCGGACGCGGCGACGAGCAGGCAGGTTGCCTCACTTCTGGCCGACGCGGACTTCGCCGCCGTACTCCACGAGAGCGGTGACGCGCCGCTGGCCACCGCCGAACTGCCCACCGAGGGTGACATCGTGCTCGTCGTCGGCCCCGAAGGGGGCGTGTCACCGGACGAGTTGGCGCTGTTCACGGCGGCCGGGGCGCGGCCCTACCGGCTGGGCCGCAGCGTGCTGCGCACCTCGACGGCGGGCACGGCGGCGACCGCGCTGCTGCTGGGTCGCACCGGCCGCTGGGACTGACGGGCCGTCTCCCGGTGGCCCTCAGGCCAGCGCCTCCCGGCCCCGTACCACCGCCCGGAACAGCTCCCAGCCGTCCACCTCCACCGTCCCCGCGCCCGGCTCCGCCAGCAGCCCCCGCCGGTCCGCCTCGTCCACGAACGCCCGCACCACGCCCGGCTCGTGCAGGTTCAGCAGGTTGCCCCGGCCGTCGGTGACGGAGCCCGAGTACCAGTACCCCTCGGCGACGTAGCGGCCCTCCCCGGAGCCGAAGACGATCCGGGTGACCGTGCGCGGGTCCCGGTAGAGCGTCAGTGTCTCCCGGCAGCCGCCGTCGGGGGCGTGCGAGTGCCGCAACGTCCAGTCGTACGCCGTGTGCTCGTCGACGACGAGCCTCCTCAGCCTGTGGTCGTTCCCCATGACGGTCACGCTATGACGTCGAACGTCCGTTTCGCTCGGGATTTCACGGTGTCCGTATGCGCCCTTCCGTGACCGGCGTGACGGTGGCACGCTGCCTGCCATGGGGGTGTCGCGACGGATGGCAGGGATGGTGGGGCTCGCGGTCGTCGCCGTGGGCGGTCTGGTGGCCTGTGAGCCGGGCCAGCTCAGTTCGACGTCGGTGGCGTTCACGACCGACGAGCTGATGACCCGGGAGCTGGAGCGGCGGGACACCGGCGTGCAGTGGCTCAACTGCACCGCCAGCTTCGGCAACGGCGACAACACCACGCCGACCGCCAGCGAGGACACCGTCGCGGACGTCGACTGCCAGGGCCGCACCGACAGCGGCAAGGAGATCACCGTCGACGGCAACGTGACCCGCGCCGTCAACAACGCCTGCGTACGCGGCCAGCTCACCGTCAAGGTCGACGGCAGGGAGCGGTTCCGCGTCACCGGTCTCGGTGACTGCGACGCCGCGCCGAGCACCCCGCCCGTGGGGAACCCCGGCGGGCAGCAGCCGGGGCCGACGGTCACCGTGACCGTCACGAAGACCGTCTACTGCCAGCAGGCCCCGCGGTGCTGGCCCGACGGCAAGTGACGGAGCGGCGAGTGGTGGGGCGGCAAGTGATCGAAACCGCTGTTCGCGGACACCTCACCTGCATAGGGTTGCTCGGGTGACTCAGTCAGCAGCGTCCGCCGCACCGGCGTACCTCCGCTTCCCGCATCCGCACGGCGAGTTGGTCGCGTTCACCGCCGAGGACGACGTCTGGCTCGCGCCCCTCGACGGCGGCCGTGCCTGGCGCGTGAGCGCCGACAACGTGCCGGTGAACCACCCGCGCATCTCGCCCGACGGCACCACCGTCGCCTGGACCTCCACCCGCGACGGCGCCCCCGAGGCGCACATCGCGCCCGTCGACGGCGGCCCCGCCCGCCGCCTCACGCACTGGGGCAGTTGGAAGACCCAGGTCCGCGGCTGGACCCCGGACGGCGAGGTCCTCGCCCTCACCACCCACGGCCAGGCCAGCCTGCGCCGCTCCTGGGCGCACGCCGTCCCCCTCGACGGCGGCCCGGCGACCCGGCTGCCGTACGGGCCGGTCGGTGAGGTGGCGTACGGCCCGGCCACCGTGCTGCTGTCGGCGCCGATGGGCCGCGAGGCCGCCTGGTGGAAGCGGTACCGGGGCGGTACGGCGGGCAAGCTGTGGATCGACCGGGACGGCGACGGCGAGTTCGTCCGGCTCCACGAGGACCTGGACGGCAACCTGGAGTACCCGTTCTGGGTGGGGGAGCGGATCGCGTTCCTCTCCGACCACGAGGGCACCGGCGCCCTGTACTCCTCCCTCGCCGACGGCTCCGACCTGCGGCGGCACACCCCCCTCGGCGGCTTCTACGCCCGGCACGCCGCGACCGACGGCACCCGCGTGACGTACGCCAGCGCCGGGGAGCTGTGGCTCCTCGACGACCTCGACGGCGCCGAGCCGCGCCGCCTCGACATCCGGCTCGGCGGGCAGCGCGCCGACCAGCAGCCCTACCCGGTCAGCACCGCCCGCTGGTTCGGCTCCGCCTTCCCGGACCACACCGCGCGGGGCAGCGCGGTCGCCGTGCGCGGCGCCGTGCACTGGGTCACCCACCGCTCGGGACCGGCCCGCGCGCTCGCCGCCGAACCGGGGGTGCGGGCCCGGCTGCCGCGCACGTTCCGCGTGGACGGCGAGGAGTGGGTGGTGTGGGTGACGGACGCCGAGGGCGACGACGCCCTGGAGTTCGCGCCCGCCACCGGCCTCGCCCCGGGCGCCACCCCGCGCCGCCTCGCCGCCGGACAACTCGGCCGGGTGCTCGACCTGGCGATGGCGCCGGACGGCAGCCGGGCCGCCGTCGCCGCGCACGACGGGCGGGTCCTGCTCGTGGAGCGCGACTCCGGGGAGATCCGCGAACTCGACCGCAGCGAGGACGGCGACGCCACCGGCCTGGTGTTCTCCCCGGACTCCACCTGGCTGGCCTGGTCGCACCCGGGCCCGCGCCCGCTGTGCCAGCTCAAGCTGGCCAACACCACCGACCTGTCCGTCACCGAGGCGACCCCGCTGCGCTTCCAGGACTACAGCCCCGCCTTCACCCCGGACGGCAAGCACCTCGCCTTCCTCTCCAACCGCTCCTTCGACCCGGTCTACGACGAGCACGTCTTCGACCTGGCGTTCGTCGTCGGGGACCGGCCGCACCTGATCACCCTCGCGGCGACCACGCCGTCCCCGTTCGGCCCGCAACGGCACGGCCGCCCCTTCGAGAACGCCGACAAGGACGAGACCCCCGACGGCGAGGGCGCCCCGGCCACCCGCATCGACCTCGAAGGGCTCGCGGACCGGATCGTGCCGTTCCCGGTGGAGGCGGGCCGCTACTCCAACCTGCGTGCCGCCAAGGACGGCGTGCTGTGGCTGCGGCACCCGGTGCGCGGCGTCCTCGGCGTCTCCCGGGCCACCCCGGACGACCCCGACCCCAAGAGCGAGCTGGAGCGCTACGACCTCGCCCAGCACCGCCTGGAACACCTCGCCGCCGACGCCGACCACTTCGAGGTCAGCGGCGACGGCAAGCGCGTCCTGCTGTGGAGCGACGGCCGCCTCAAGGTCGTCCCCAGCGACCGGCGCGCCGCCCACGACGACGACGGCGACACCCACATCACCGTCGACCTCAGCCGGGTACGGCAGTTCGTCGACCCGGCCGCCGAGTGGCGGCAGATGTTCGAGGAGACCGGCCGGATCATGCGGGACCACTTCTGGCGGCCCGACATGAACGGCGTCGACTGGGACGGCGTCCTCGACCGCTACCGCCCCGTCCTGGACCGCCTCGCCACCCACGACGACCTCGTCGACCTGCTCTGGGAGGTCCAGGGCGAGCTGGGCACCTCACACGCCTACGTCATCCCGCGCGGCGGCTTCGGGGACGGCGCCCGGCAGGGCCTGCTCGGCGCCGACCTCACCCGGGACGCCGACGGCGTGTGGCGCATCGCGCGCATCCTGCCCTCGGAGACCTCCGACCCCGACGGCCGCTCCCCGCTCGCCGCGCCCGGTGTCGCCGTCCGTCCCGGGGACGCCATCGTCGCGGTCGCCGGACGCCCCGTCGACCCGGTCACCGGCCCCGGACCGCTGCTCGTCGGCACCGCGGGCAAACCCGTCGAGCTGACCATCTCGCCGTCCGGCGGCGGCGACGTACGGCACGCCGTCGTCGTCCCGCTCGCCGACGAGGAGCCGCTGCGCTACCACGCCTGGGTCGCCGACCGGCGCGCCCACGTCCACGAGAAGTCCGGTGGCCGACTCGGCTACCTGCACGTCCCCGACATGCTGGCCCCCGGCTGGGCGCAGATCCACCGCGACCTGCGTGTGGAGGTCGCCCGCGAGGGACTCGTCGTCGACGTCCGGGAGAACCGCGGCGGGCACACCTCCCAGCTCGTCGTGGAGAAGCTGGCCCGCCGGATCGTCGGCTGGGCGGTGCCGCGCGGGATGCGGCCGTACAGCTACCCGGAGGACGCCCCGCGCGGGCCGGTCGTCGCCGTCGCCAACGAGTTCTCCGGCTCGGACGGCGACATCGTCAACGCCGCCGTCAAGGCGCTCGGCCTCGGACCCGTCGTCGGCACCCGCACCTGGGGCGGCGTCATCGGCATCGACAGCCGCTACCGGCTCGTCGACGGCACCCTGATCACCCAGCCCAAGTACGCGATCTGGCTGGAGAACTACGCGTGGGGCGTGGAGAACCACGGCGTCGACCCCGACGTCGAGGTCCCGCAGCGCCCGCAGGACCACGCCGCGGGCCGCGACCCGCAGCTCGACGAGGCGGTCCGGATCGCGCTGGCCGCGCTGGAGGGCAACCCGGCGAAGACCCCGCCCGCCCTGCCCGACCTCGACCGCGGATAAACACGCGACACCGCTCGCTACGATGCCGAGGTCAGTGGATCACCGGCGTGAGGAGGCACGAAACGCATGGCAGGCGAAGCACAACAGGACTGCTTGTTCTGCAAGATCGTCGAGGGGCAGATCCCGGCGACCGTCGTCCGGGAGACGGACACCACCGTCGCGTTCCGCGACATCAACCCGCAGGCGCCCACCCACGTCCTGGTGATCCCCAAGGCGCACTACCCGAACGCCGCCGCGCTCGCCGCCGGGGCCCCGGAACTCGCCGCCGACGTGCTGCGCGAGACCCAGGCCGTCGCCGACGACGAGAAGCTGGACAGCTACCGCGTCGTGTTCAACACCGGCGGCGGCGCCGGACAGACCGTCTTCCACGCCCACGCCCACGTCCTGGGCGGCCGGGGCCTGCAGTGGCCCCCCGGGTGAGCCGACGTGTCCGTACGTGAACTCGTCGTCCTCGGCACCGCCAGCCAGGTCCCGACCCGGCACCGCAACCACAACGGCTACCTGCTGCGCTGGGACGGCGAGGGCATCCTGTTCGACCCCGGCGAGGGCACCCAGCGGCAGATGCTGCGCGCCGGGGTCGCCGCCCACGACATCAACCGGATCTGCGTCACCCACTTCCACGGCGACCACTGCCTCGGCCTCGCCGGGGTGATCCAGCGCATCAACCTCGACCAGGTGCCGCACCCGGTCACCGCCCACTACCCGCGCTCCGGGCAGCGCTTCTTCGACCGGCTCCGGTACGCCACCGCCTACCGCGAGACCGTCGACCTCACCGAGGCCCCCGTCGACACCGACGGCGACCTGGCGACGACCCGCGCCTACCGCCTCCAGGCCCGCAAGCTGTCCCACCCGGTCGAGTCCTACGGCTACCGGCTCGTCGAACCCGACGGCCGCCGGATGCTGCCCGACCGGCTCGCCGCGCACGGCGTCAAGGGCCCCGACATCGGCCGCATCCAGCGCGAGGGCGTCCTCGCCGGGGTCACCCTGGACGAGGTGAGCGAGGCCCGGCGCGGGCAGCGGTTCGCGTTCATCATGGACACCCGGCTGTGCGACGGCGTGTACGCCCTCGCCGAGGGCTGCGACCTGCTCGTCATCGAGTCGACCTTCCTCGACGACGACGAACGCCTCGCCGTCGAGCACGGCCACCTCACCGCGGGACAGGCCGCCCGCGTGGCCCGGGAGTCGGG
The DNA here is from genome assembly GCF_042674625.1 of Streptomyces flavalbus. Lineage (NCBI taxonomy): Bacteria > Bacillati > Actinomycetota > Actinomycetes > Kitasatosporales > Streptomycetaceae > Streptomyces > Streptomyces flavalbus. Next base: position 2,677,432 of record NZ_JBHTEB010000001.1, on the reverse strand, counting down.
CGTACGGCACCTGGTCCTCACCCACTTCAGCCAGCGCTACTCCGACCCCGACGACTTCGAACGCCAGGCGCGGGCCGCCGGATACGAGGGCGAGCTGACCGTGGCCCATGACCTGCTCACGGTGCCCGTTCCGAAGCGCAGGTGAAACGGCCGTACGATTCCCTGATGCCCCTGCCCAAAGCTGAGCTGCACCTGCACATCGAAGGCACCCTGGAGCCGGAGCTGGCGTTCGCGCTGGCCGCCCGCAACGGGGTCGAGCTGCCGTACGCCGACACGGACGCGATCCGCGCGGCGTACGACTTCGACGACCTCCAGTCCTTCCTGAACCTGTACTACGAGCTGATGGCGGTGCTGCGCACCGAGCGGGACTTCGCGGACCTCGCCGACGCCTACCTCGCCCGCGCCGCCGCGCAGGGCGTCCGGCACGCGGAGGTCTTCTTCGACCCGCAGGCCCACCTCGCACGCGGCGTCTCCATGGAGACGGTCGTCGAGGGCCTGTGGCGCGCCCTGGGGGAGAGCGAGACACGGCACGGCGTCTCCACCCGGCTGATCATGTGCTTCCTGCGGGACGAGTCCGCCGAGTCGGCCATGGACACCCTGATGGCCGCGAAGCCCTACCTCGACCGCATCACCGGCGTCGGCCTCGACTCCGCCGAGGTCGGGCACCCGCCGGTGAAGTTCCGCGAGGTGTACGAGACCGCCGCCGCGCTCGGCCTGCGCCGGGTGGCCCACGCGGGCGAGGAGGGGCCGCCGGAGTACGTCACCGAGGCCCTGGACGTCCTCGGCGTCGAGCGCGTCGACCACGGCCTGCGCTGCCTGGAGGACCCGGCGCTGGTCGCCCGCCTGGTCCGGGACCGCATACCCCTGACGGTGTGCCCCCTGTCCAACGTCCGCCTGCGCGCCGTCCCGGACCTGGCCGCCCACCCGCTGCCCGCGATGCTGGACGCGGGCCTGCTGTGCACCGTCAACTCCGACGACCCGGCGTACTTCGGCGGCTACGTGGACGACAACTTCCGCGCCCTGAACCTCCCGGAGGAACGCCAGCGGGAACTGGCCCGCAACTCCTTCCTCGCCTCGTTCCTGGAGGACGACGAGGAGAAGCGGGCACGCTATCTGGCGGAGGTAGACGCCTACGCGTGGTGACGCGCCCCTTAAGGGGCGCGGGGAACTGCGCGACAAGCCCTCACCGGCCCGCAGCCGCGATCACGCAGCCGTGGCAGCCTCGTACGCGCCTTGCTTCTCTCCGCCAACCTCCACCGGAACCACCGGCACCGAAGCCCGCCCCACCCGCAGCGCGACCACCGTCATCGGCACGGCGACGACGAACAGCCCACCCGCCAGCACCAACCCCATCCCCGGAAACCCGAACCCCGCCGCCAGCGCACCCCCGGTGACCGGCCCCGCCGCCGTCCCCAGCGACGACGCCGACCCCACGAGCACGGCCCACCGCCCGCCCCCGTCGAGGGACGCGGCGAGTCCGATGACGTACGACAGGACGATCGGGTAGAGCGCGTTCCACGCGATCTCACCGGCGGCGAACGTCACCAGGTCCGTCGCCGCCGCGCTCACCGCGACGCACGCGCCGATGACCGCCGTACCCCCGCCTATCGGCACGGCGAGCCCGAGCCGCGGCCCCAGCGCCCCCGCCAGGACCACGCCCACGAGCCCGGCGCCCAGGGCGACGGCGAAGACCGCGCCGACGGTGACCTCGCTGAGGTGGGCCTGGGTGAGGCCGATGCGTCCGCTGACGCCCCACAGGGAGTTCTGGGCGAGGGACCAGCACAGCAGGGTCCCGGCGAGGACCAGCCCGGCGCGCCGCTGGGGCAGGCCGGTGGCGGGGTGGCCGTCGGGGCGGCGCCGCGGGGCGGGCCGGGCGGTGCCGAGGCGGCCGGTCAGCGGCCAGACGGCCAGCGCCGTCAGCGCGATCGCCGCCAGCGGCAGGCCGTGCCCGGGGCCGAGGTGCGGGACCGTGAGGTAGACGGCGCCCGCGAGGGCGGAGACGCCGAGCAGGCCGAGCGTGGTGGTGCGGTGCGGGTCGGGCCGCCCGGCGATCAGGGTGGCGGCGACCGCGGTGGCCGTACCGGAGCCGAAGCCGCCGACCATCGCGCCCCCGACGACCGCGGGCAGCCAGCCGGTGAGCGCGGCCCCGCCGTAGCCGACGACGGCGAGCGCCAGGCCGAGGCGGGCCAGCGCACGGGGGCCGAGGCGGTGGACGCGGGAGGCGAGCAGCAGCCCGGCCGACGCCGAGCTCAGCAGCAGCGCGCTGCCGACGGCGCCGGACTGGGTGGCGGTGAGCGGCAGCCCCGAGTCCAACCGGCCGACGACGGTCGGCAGCAGGTAGGGGGCGAGGTACCCGGCCGTGAAGAGGGCGACGAGGGGCCGGGGTGTGGGGGTGGTGCGGGCGGACACGGGCGTTCCCAGGACATGCGAAAGAAGCGGCACAAAAGGGGGGATTGGGCGACGACCGTCGACAGACAGGAACGCGCGGGCAATTTGTATCAAGCGGGGGTGCGGGGGAAGAAGGCGTGACGGGGGTGCACGGGTGTGATCTGGGACACCTTCTGTTTGGGGTGGTGAGGGCCGGGTAGGAGCGGCGCAGTTCTAGTTCGAGTACATGGCCTTTGTTCTCATATGTGAACATCGAAGGGTTGGCCCGTGAACCTCACCCTCACCGACGTCCGGCTGACGCCGATCCTGGTCGCCGACCCCCCGCTGCTCAACACGCAGGGCGTGCACCAGCCGTACACGCCCCGGCTGATCGTGGAGGTGGAGACCGCCGACGGGGTCACCGGCGTCGGGGAGACGTACGGCGACGGCAAGTACCTGGAGCTGGCCCGGCCGTTCGCGGAGAAGCTGAAAGGGCGGTCGGTCAGCGACCTGAACGGGCTGTTCGCCGTCGCGGACGAGGTGGCGGTGGACTCCGCGCGGGTGCGGAACCAGGTCGACGTCGGCGGGCTGCGCGGCGTCCAGACCGCCGACAAGCTGCGGCTGTCCGTCGTCTCGGCGTTCGAGGTGGCCTGCCTGGACGCCCTCGGCAAGGCGCTCGGGCTGCCCGTGCACGCGCTGCTCGGCGGCAAGGTGCGCGACGCGGTCGAGTACAGCGCCTACCTGTTCTACAAGTGGGAGGGGCACCCGGCCGGGGTCGCGGCGGAGCGGGACGACTGGGGCGCCGCCCTGGACCCGGCGGGGATCGTCGCCCAGGCCCGGACGTTCACCGAGCGGTACGGCTTCACGTCGTTCAAGCTCAAGGGCGGCGTCTTCCCGCCGGACGAGGAGGTCGCCGCCGTGCGCGCGCTCGCGGAGGCGTTCCCCGGGCACCCGCTGCGGCTCGACCCCAACGGGGCGTGGAGCGTGGCGACCTCGCTGCGGGTCGCCGCGGAACTCGGTGACGTCCTGGAGTACCTGGAGGACCCGGCCCTCGGCACGCCCGCGATGGCCGAGGTCGCCGCGGGGACCGGCGTGCCGCTGGCGACCAACATGTGCGTGACGACGTTCGCGGAGATCGCGGAGGCGTTCACGCGGGGCGCCGTGCAGGTCGTGCTCTCCGACCACCACTACTGGGGCGGGCTGCGCAACACCCAGCAGCTCGCCGCGATCTGCCGGACCTTCGGCGTCGGCGTGTCCATGCACTCCAACACCCACCTGGGCATCTCCCTGGCCGCGATGACCCACGTCGCGGCCACCGTGCCGAACCTCCACCACGCCTGCGACTCCCACTACCCCTGGCAGTCCGAGGACGTGCTCACCCGGCGGCTCACCTTCGAGGGCGGCCGGGTCGCCGTCCCCGACGCCCCCGGCCTCGGCGTCGAACTCGACCACGCCGAGCTACGGCGCCTGCACCGCCGTTGGCTGGACGACGACGGTGCGCTGCGGGACCGCGACGACGCGGCGGCGATGCGGGTCGCGGACCCGGCGTGGGTGACGCCCTCGGTGCCGCGCTGGTGACGGGCCCCGGTGGCGGCTGACGGCCGAAGGCGCAGGCCAGCCGGGAGGGGCGGCGGGTTGTCAGTGGGGTGGTGCAGACTGGCCTGATCCGCACCATCTCAGGAGCGCACCGTGACCGCGACCAACCCATCCGCCGTCACCGTCACCGGCAGGAAGCCGCCCGCCCCCGCCGAGGGGCCGCGCCAGCGGGCCCACGTGGACCCGCTGGCCCCACTGCGCGCGCCGCAGGACCCGCCCTGGGACGTGTACCTCACGGGCACCGTCTTCCTCGACATCATCTTCACCGGCCTCGACTCCGCCCCGGTGCGCGGCACCGAGTCCTGGGCGCGCGGCATGGGGTCGAGCCCCGGCGGGGTCGCCAACATGGCCGCCGCGCTGTCCCGCCTCGGCCTGCGGACGTGCCTGGCCGCCGCGTTCGGCGACGACCACTACGGCGACTACTGCTGGGACGCCCTGGAGCGCGGCGAGGGCATCGACCTCGGCCCGTCGCGCACGGTCCCCGGCTGGCACTCGCCGGTCACGGTGTCCATGGCGTACGAGGGCGAGCGCACCATGGTCTCGCACGGCCACGAGCCCCCGCCCGAGGAGCCCGCCCCCGACTGCCCGCCGTACGCGCGGGCGGCCGTCGCCGCGCTGGCCCCCGGCAAGCGCGCCCCCTGGATCGCGCAGGCCGCCGCCAAGGGCACCCGGATCTTCGCCGACGTCGGCTGGGACGACACCGGCGCCTGGGACCTGGCGGGCCTCACCGACCTCGCGCACTGCGAGGCGTTCCTGCCGAACGCCGAGGAGGCGATGCGCTACACCCGCACGAACTGCCCGCGCGCCGCCGCCCATGCCCTCACCGACCACGTGCCGGTCGCCGTCGTCACCCTCGGCGCGGACGGCGCCTACGCCGTGGACCGCCGCACCGGCGAGACCGCCGAGGTCCCCGCCATCGAGGTGGAGGCCCTGGACCCGACCGGCGCGGGGGACGTGTTCGTCGCCGGGTTCGTCACCGGCAGCCTCGCGGGCTGGCCGCTGGCCGACCGGCTGGCCTTCGCCGGGCTCACGGCGGCCCTGTCGGTGCAGGAGTTCGGCGGCTCCCTGTCGGCGCCGGGCTGGACGGAGGTCGCGGCCTGGTGGCGCCGGGTGCAGTCGGTGGCCGACCAGGACCCGGCGGCCCTGCGGCGGTACGCGTTCCTGGCGGAGCTGGTCCCCGCGACGGCCCGCCCGTGGCCGCTGCGCCGCGCGGTGCCGACGATCGGCTTCCGCCGCTCGGCGTGAGCCGGACGCCCCGGTCGCCGCGCACCCTCCGCGGTCGCCCCCGCACGGACCGATCATCCGAGGAAAAGCCCTACGGCGTTGTCAGTCCCCCGGCGTACCCTGGAAGTCGCCAGGCCGCCCTCGTGGCGGGCGAGTCGTATCGAGGAGGACGTGCAGGCCATCTGGCCAGCCCATGACTCAGACACCCACAGCTCACACCCCCGCGCAGGGGCAGGCGCGAGTGCAGCTCACCGTCCCCGCGGCGCACCCCATGGTGACCGTCCTGGGTTCCGGCGACGCCCTCCTGCGCGTGATCGAGAGGGCCTTCCCGGCGGTCGACATCCATGTCCGGGGCAATGAGATCAGCGCGGTCGGCGACTCGGCGGAAGTCGCCCTCGTCTCGCGCGTGTTCGACGAGATGATGCTCGTGCTCCGCACCGGGCAGCCGATGACGGAGGACGCAGTGGAACGCTCGATCGCCATGCTCAGGGCGAGCGAGAACGGGGAGAGCGACGGCCCGGAGACCCCGGCGCAGGTGCTCACGCAGAACATCCTGTCCTCGCGCGGCCGTACGATCCGCCCCAAGACCCTCAACCAGAAGCGGTACGTCGACGCGATCGACCAGCACACGATCGTCTTCGGCATCGGCCCCGCGGGCACCGGCAAGACCTACCTGGCCATGGCCAAGGCGGTCCAGGCCCTCCAGTCCAAGCAGGTCAACCGCATCATCCTGACCCGCCCCGCGGTGGAGGCGGGCGAACGCCTCGGCTTCCTGCCCGGCACCCTCTACGAGAAGATCGACCCGTACCTGCGCCCGCTCTACGACGCGCTGCACGACATGCTCGACCCCGACTCCATCCCCCGCCTGATGGCGGCCGGGACGATCGAGGTCGCGCCGCTGGCGTACATGCGCGGCAGGGCTCAGCCGGTCTTCACCAACGTCCTGACGCCGGATGGCTGGCGCCCCATCGGGGACCTCGAGGTCGGTGATCTCGTCATCGGCTCGAACGGCGAGCCGACACCGGTCCTCGGCGTCTACCCGCAGGGTGAGAAGGACGTCTACCGCGTCACGGCACAGGACGGTTCCTGGACCCTGTGCTGCGGCGAACACCTGTGGACCGTCCGTACGGCCTCCGACCGGCGGCGCGACAAGCCGTGGCGGGTCCTGGAGACCCAGGAGATGATCGGCAACCTCCGCGCGGCGCACGCCCGCCGCTACGAGCTGCCGCTGCTCACGGCACCGGTCTGTCTCCCCGAGCGTGAGGTCCCCATGGACCCGTACGCGTTGGGGCTGCTCCTCGGAGACGGTTGCCTGACCGGTTCCACGACGCCGTCCTTCGCCACGGAGGACCCGGAACTGGCGGTGGCGCTGCAGGCCGCGCTCCCCGGCGTCACCGTGCGGCACCGGGGCGGCCCGGACTACGTGCTCAACAGGATCAAGTCCCCCGGGGACCTGATGACCAAGGAGAACCCGGTCACCGGCGCCCTGCGCGCACTTGACCCGCTCCGCACCCGCTCGCACTCCAAGTTCGTCCCGGATGACTACCTGAACAACTCGGCCGAGGTGCGACTGGCTGTCCTGCAGGGACTCCTCGACTCCGACGGAGGCCCGGTCGCACAGAAGGACCGGACCTGCCGGATCCAGTACACGACGACATCGATCCTGCTACGCGACGATGTGATCTCACTCGTCCAGTCCCTGGGCGGTGTGGCCCACACGCGCCGCCGGGCCGCCGAGGGGCGCAAGCCGGGCAGTGCCAAGGGCCGTGAGGTCGCCCACCGCCATGACGCCCATGTCGTCGACATCCGTCTCCCGGAAGGCGTCGAACCCTTCCGTCTCGCCCGTAAGGCCGAGAAGTACCACGCGGCCGGAGGAGGCGGACGCCCGATGCGGTTCATCGACAGCATCGAGCCCGCGGGCCGGGAGGAGACCGTCTGCATCCAGGTGGCCGCCGAGGACTCCCTCTACGTCACCCAGGACTACCTGCTGACGCACAACACGCTCAACGACGCCTTCATCATCCTGGACGAGGCCCAGAACACGAGCCCCGAGCAGATGAAGATGTTCCTCACCCGGCTCGGCTTCGACTCGAAGATCGTGATCACGGGTGACGTGACCCAGGTCGACCTGCCCGACGGCACCAAGTCCGGCCTGCGGCAGGTCCAGGACATCCTGGACGGCGTCGAGGACGTGCACTTCTCGCGGCTGTCGTCGCACGACGTCGTACGGCACAAGCTGGTGGGCCGTATCGTCGACGCCTACGAGAAGTACGACACCAAGCACGGCACCGAGAACGGCGCCCACAAGGGCGGCCGGGGCAAGTCCGCGCACAAGGGGAAGTAGACAAGCACCGCACCATGTCGATCGACGTCAACAACGAGTCCGGCACCGAGGTCGACGAGCAGGCGATCCTCGACATCGCCCGCTACGCGCTCGCGCGGATGCGCATCCACCCGCTGTCCGAGCTGTCGGTGATCGTCGTGGACGCCGACGCCATGGAGCAACTGCACATCCAGTGGATGGACCTGCCCGGACCCACCGATGTCATGTCCTTCCCGATGGACGAGCTGCGCCCGCCGTCCAAGGACGACGACGAGCCCCCGCAGGGCCTGCTCGGTGACATCGTGCTCTGCCCCGAGGTCGCCGCGAAGCAGGGCGCGGAGGCGCCCACGCAGCACACCATGGACGAGGAGCTGCAACTGCTCACCGTCCACGGTGTGCTGCACCTGCTCGGCTACGACCACGAGGAGCCGGACGAGAAGGCCGAGATGTTCGGCCTCCAGGCCGCCATCGTGGACGGCTGGCGCGGCGAGCGGGGCATGACCGGTCCGTCGCCCGCGCCGACCGTGTCATGAGCCCGCAACTCGTCCTCGGCGCGATCGCCCTGGTGGTCGTCGCCTGGCTCGCCGCCTGCGCGGAGGCGGGCCTCGCGCGGGTCTCCAGCTTCCGCGCCGACGAGGCGGTCCGCTCCGGGCGGCGCGGCAGCGCCCGGCTCGCCAAGGTCGCCGCCGACCCCACCCGCTACCTCAACGTGGCGCTGCTGGTCCGCGTCGCCTGCGAGATGGCCGCCGCGGCGCTCGTCACCTACCTGTGCCTGCGCGAGTTCGACGGCACCACCGAGGCGCTGCTCGTCGCGATCGCGGTGATGGTGCTGGTGTCGTACGTCGCCGTCGGGGTCTCCCCGCGCACCATCGGCCGCCAGCACCCGCTGAACACGGCCACCGCGGCGGCGTACGTCCTCGTCCCGCTGGCCAGGATCATGGGTCCGGTCCCGTCGCTGCTGATCCTCATCGGCAACGCCCTCACCCCCGGCAAGGGCTTCCGGCGCGGCCCGTTCGCCTCCGAGGCGGAGCTGCGGGCGCTGGTCGACCTGGCGGAGAAGGAGTCCCTCATCGAGGACGAGGAGCGCCGCATGGTGCACTCCGTCTTCGAACTCGGTGACACCCTCGTCCGCGAGGTGATGGTGCCGCGCACCGACCTGGTCGCCATCGAGCGCTACAAGACCATCCGGCAGGCCCTCACCCTCGCCCTGCGCTCCGGCTTCTCCCGCATCCCGGTCACCGGCGAGAGCGAGGACGACGTCGTCGGGATCGTGTACCTGAAGGACCTCGCCCGCAAGACGCACATCAGCCGGGACGCGGAGAGCGAGCTGGTGTCCACGGCGATGCGCCCGGCGTTCTTCGTGCCCGACACCAAGAACGCGGGCGACCTGCTGCGCGAGATGCAGAAGGAGCGCAACCACGTCGCCGTCGTCATCGACGAGTACGGCGGCACGGCCGGGATCGTCACCATCGAGGACATCCTGGAGGAGATCGTCGGTGAGATCACCGACGAGTACGACCGCGAACTGCCGCCCGTGGAGCCCCTCGGCGACGACCGCTTCCGCGTCACCGCCCGCCTCGACATCGGGGACCTCGGCGAGCTGTACGGCCTGGAGGCGTTCGACGACGAGGACGTGGAGACCGTCGGCGGGCTGATGGCCAAGGCGCTGGGCCGGGTGCCGATCGCCGGGGCGTCCTCGGTCGTGGCACTCCCCGACGGCCGGGAGCTGCGGCTGACCGCGGAGGCCGCCGCGGGCCGCCGGAACAAGATCGTGACGGTGCTGGCGGAGCCGGTGTCCCCGGCCCAGGTGCCGTCCGGGGAAGGGGAGGCACCGGAGTGAGCCCGGAGGACCTGCGCGCGTTCTGCCTCTCCTTCAACGCCGCAGTGGAGGAGTTCCCCTTCAACCCCGACACGTCGGTGTTCAAGGTGTGCGGCAAGATGTTCGCCCTCACCGACCTGGGCGGGCGGCCCCTGACGGTCAACCTCAAGTGCGACCCGGAGGACGCCCCGCGGCTGCGCGCCGACCACGAGGGCCTGATCGTGCCCGGCTACCACATGAACAAGCGGCACTGGAACACCGTCACCGCCGACGGCTCCCTCCCCGACGCGTTCCTGCGGGAACTCGTCGAGGACTCCTACGACCTGGTGGTGGCGGGCCTGCCGCGGGCGGACCGCCTGCGCCTGGACCGGCCCTGACCCTTCCGTATGCTCACCCCATGACCGACAGCAGCGCGCTCGACCCCGAGGACCGCAAGATCGTGACCCTGGCCCGTTCCGCGCGGGCCCGCAACGGCGTCCCGGAGGGCGCCGCCGTCCGCGACGAGACGGGCAGGACGTACGTCGCCGGGACCGTCGCCCTGGACTCCCTCAAGCTCAGCGCCCTCCAGACGGCGGTGGCGATGGCGGTGGCGTCCGGCGCGAGGTCGCTGGAGGCGGCGGCGGTGGTGACGGAGGCCGCGGCGGCCTCGGCGGACGACCTGGCGGCCGTCCGGGACCTGGGCGGGGCTGGCACCCCGGTCCTGGTGGCGGGTCCGGACGGAGCGGTCCGGGAGACCGTCCCCGCGAGCTGACCACCGGCTCCCCGGCGCCGGGCGCCCGCCTACAGGGCGTCCGGCCCGCGCTCACCCGTCCGCACCCGTACGACGGTGTCCACGGGCAGCGCCCACACCTTGCCGTCACCGATCTTCCCGGTCTGCGCGGCCTTCACGATGGTGTCGATCACGGTGTCCGACTCCGCGTCCTCCACCACGACCTCGATCCGGATCTTCGGCACCAGGTCGATCTGGTACTCGGCGCCGCGGTACACCTCGGTGTGGCCGCGCTGCCGCCCGTAACCGCTGGCCTCGGAGACCGTCAGGCCCTGGATGCCGATCTCCTGGAGCGCCTTCTTGACCTCGTCGAGACGGTACGGCTTGACGATCGCGGTGATGAGTTTCATGCGTTAGACCTTGGTCTTCTGGGCGGGGGAGCCGACGGGGGAGGAGGTGACCGGGGCGCCGTGCCCCAGGACCCCGTGATCGTAGGCCGTCTCGGCGTGCACCGTAAGGTCCAGGCCGGTGTGCTCCTGCTCCTCACTCGCGCGGAAGCCCATCGCCCGGTCGATCACCTTGCCGACGGCGTACGTCACGGCGAAGGCGTACACCGCCACCGCGACGATCGCCACGAGCTGCTTGCCGAGCTGCGCCAGCCCGCCGCCGTACAGCAGCCCCTCGGTGCCGCCGGTCATCGAGTCGACGGCGAAGACGCCGATGAGCAGGGTGCCGATGACACCGCCGACCAGGTGCACCCCGACGACGTCGAGGGAGTCGTCGTAGCCGAGGCGGAACTTCCAGCTCACCGCGTACGAGCAGACCACGCCCGCGGCGAGGCCGATGACGAGGGCGCCGAGCAGGGAGACCGAGCCGCAGGACGGGGTGATGGCGACCAGGCCCGCGACCACGCCGGACGCGGCGCCGAGGGTGGTGGGGTGGCCGTCGCGGAGCTGCTCGACGAAGAGCCAGCCGAGGAGCCCGGTGCACCCGGCGGCGAAGGTGTTGAGGAACGCGGCGGCGGCGAGCCCGTTGGCGCCGAGCGCGGAGCCCGCGTTGAACCCGAACCAGCCGAACCAGAGCAGACCGGCGCCGAGCATCACCATGGGCAGGTTGTGCGGGCGCATCGCGTCCTTCCTGAACCCCAGCCGCGGGCCCAGGACCAGCGCCAGCGCCAGCCCGGACGCGCCGGAGGTGATCTCGACGGGCAGTCCGCCCGCGAAGTCCAGGGCGCCGAGGTGCTCCAGGATCCAGCCGCCGGGACCCCAGGTCCAGTGCGCCACCGGAACGTATACCAGCAGCGTCCACACCGGCACGAAGACCAGCCACGCCCCGAACTTCGCCCGGTCCGCGATCGCCCCGCTGACCAGCGCCGCGGTGATGATCGCGAAGGTGAGCTGGAAGGTGGCGAACAGCAGCGTCGGCACCGTGCCCTGGACACTGTCCGGGCCGAGGCCCGCCATGCCGAGGTGCTCCAGGCCGCCGAGCAGGCCCGCGCCGCCCGCGTCCGCGTCGAACACCAGCGAGTAACCGGCGGCCAGCCACACCACGGTGACCAGCGCGATCGACACGAAGCTCATCATCAGCATGTTGAGGACGCTCTTCGTGCGGACCATGCCGCCGTAGAACAGGGCGAGGCCCGGGGTCATCAGCAGCACCAGGGCGGTCGCGGCGAGGAGCCAGGCGGTGTCGCCGGTGTCGAGGGGGGACGCGGCCAGGGTCACGGTGGTCTCCAACGGGGTTGGGGTCCGCAAGAGACTCACCGCGCCGGGTTTCCGGTCGCGTACGGCGGTGTTTCCGCCGTGTTTCATTGCGTGCGGGTTTCCGCATCCTCACCGTGGGTGAGCGGTGCGGCGGGGCTCCGACGATCAGGGAGAATGGGCGCCATGAGCGTTCGTATGCCGTCCTCCGCAGAGCCCGCCGAGACCGCGCACCGGGCTGGCTTCGCCTGCTTCGTGGGCCGTCCCAACGCGGGCAAGTCCACCCTCACGAACGCCCTGGTCGGCCAGAAGGTGGCCATCACCGCCAACCAGCCGCAGACCACCCGGCACACCGTGCGCGGCATCGTGCACCGGCCGGACGCGCAGCTCATCCTGGTGGACACCCCCGGCCTGCACAAGCCGCGCACCCTGCTCGGCGAGCGCCTCAACGACGTCGTGCGCACCACCTGGGCCGAGGTCGACGTGATCGGCTTCTGCCTGCCCGCCAACGAGAGGATCGGGCCCGGCGACCGCTTCATCGCCAAGGAACTGGCGTCGATCAAGAAGACCCCGAAGATCGCGATCGTCACCAAGACCGACCTCGTCGACAGCAAGACCCTCGCGGAACAGCTCATCGCCATCGACCAGCTCGGCAAGGAGCTGGGCTTCGAGTGGGCGGAGATCGTGCCGGTCTCCGCGGTCGGCGACCAGCAGGTGGGCCTGCTCGCCGACCTCCTCGTCCCGCTGCTCCCCGAGGGCCCCGCCCTCTACCCCGAGGGCGACCTCACCGACGAGCCCGAGCAGATCATGATCGCGGAGCTGATCCGGGAGGCCGCCCTGGAGGGCGTACGCGACGAGCTGCCGCACTCCATCGCCGTCGTCGTGGAGGAGATGCTGCCGCGCGAGGACCGCCCCGCGGACCGGCCGCTGCTCGACATCCACGCCAACGTCTACATCGAGCGCCCCAGCCAGAAGGGCATCATCATCGGCCCCAAGGGCAAGCGCCTGAAGGAGGTCGGCATCAAGTCCCGCCGCCAGATCGAGGCCCTCCTCGGCACGCCCGTCTACCTCGACCTGCACGTCAAGGTCGCCAAGGACTGGCAGCGCGACCCCAAGCAGCTCCGCAAGCTGGGCTTCTGACGGCCCCCGGGGGCCGCACCCGTCACCGCTGCCCGCGCAGCGCCTCCCGGTACCAGGCGTACGACGCCTTCGGGGTGCGCTCGAGGGTCCCGGTCTCGAAGTCGACGTGCACCAGGCCGAACCGCTGGCCGTACCCCTCCGCCCACTCGAAGTTGTCCAGCAGCGACCACACGAAGTACCCGCGCACGTCGACGCCCGCCGCCAGCGCCTCGTGCAGGGCGCGGACGTGGGCGTCCAGGTAGGCGATCCGGTCCTGGTCGTCGAGCCCCTGGTAGGAGCAGCCGTTCTCGGTGATCACGACCGGGGGCAGCCGGTCGCCGTAGCGGTCGCGGAAGCCGGTGAGGAGTTCGGTCAGCGCCCCGGGCACCACCGGCCACCCGAAGTCCGTCGTCGGGAAGCCCTCGATCTCCCGCACCGAGAAGGGGAGTTCGGCGGGCATCCGCACCCCGCCGAAGTCGATCTCCGTGCCCTGCGGGGCGCCCACCTTCGTCGGCGCGTAGTAGTTGACGCCGTACCAGTCGACCGGCCCGGCGATCACCTCCAGGTCGGCGGCCACGTCGCCGCCCGGCATCAGCTCGCCCAGGCCGGACGGGTAGGCGCCCAGCAGCACCGGCTCCGCGAACAGACGGTTCAGGAGGACGTCGTAGAAGTCCGCCGCCTCCGTGTCCGCGGCCCCGGACGACGCGGGCCACACCGGGCCGTGCGAGTTGGCGATCCCGACGTCCGTCGCGCCCGCCGCGCGCAGCGCCCGCACCGCGAGACCGTGGGCGAGGAGCTGGTGGTGGGCCACCGGCAGCGCGTCGAACAGCAGCCGTCGGCCGGGGGCGTGGGTGCCCAGGGCGTGCCCGAGCAGGGTGTGCTCGGCGGGCTCGTTCAGGGTGATCCACTTGCCCACCCGGTCACCGAGCCGGTCCGCCACCTCCGCGGCGTAGTCGGCCAGCCGGTAGGCGGTGTCCCGGTCCAGCCAGTCCAGGCCCTCCGGCAGGTCCCAGTGGAACAGCGTGGGCACCGGGCGCACGCCCGCCGCGCACAGGTCGTCCACCAGGGCGTCGTAGAAGTCGAGCCCCTTCGGCGAGCGCACCCGGGGCCAGGAGACCGAGAAGCGGTACGCGTCCACGCCGAGGTCCGCGAGGAGCGCCACGTCCTCGCGGTGGCGGTGGTAGTGGTCGCAGGCGACGGCGGCGGTGGAGCCGTCCCGCACCCGGCCGGGTTCCGCGGTGAAGGTGTCCCAGACCGAGGGCTGGCGCAGGTCGGCCGCGCCCTCGATCTGGTGGGCCGACGTGGACACGCCCCACAGGAACTCCGCCGGGAAGCGCGGCAGGGGCGGGCGGGGGCGCGGACGCGGTGCGGTGGCCATGGTCCCGGATCATCCGTCCGCCGCCCCAACGCCGCAACCCCCGCCGGGAGTTACGCGCCTTCCTTCAGCACCCGGCTGATCAGCCGCCGCTGCTCGTCGGTCAGCCGCGGGTCCGCGCAGTACACCGTGCGGCCGTCCACGGTGATCTGGTAGCTGAACCCGTCCGGCACCCCGACCGGGGGCGTGCCCCGGCCGGACGCCACCGCCTGCTCGGCCAGGGCCTGCCACTCCGCCGCGTCGGGCCGCCCCGAGGTGTCCACCTCGGCCTGGCGCTCGATGCCCGCGAACCCTCCCGTGCGCCGTACCTGAATACGCATGGCTGTATGTCTAGTACGGAACTACCGCGTGGGCACCCCCACCCGCTCCCACGCCTTCGTCACGGCGTCCAGCTCGTCCCCGCCGCCGAACCGGGCGCGGGCCGCGCGGACGGTGAGCGTGGCGAACTCCGCGAACGAGGCGTCCTCCTTCAACTCGCCGCCGGTCAGCACGTCGTACCAGACCTGCCCCGCCTTCTCCCAGGCGTTGCCGCCGAGCGCGGTCGCGGCGAGGTAGAAGGCGTGGTTGGGGATGCCGGAGTTGATGTGCACGCCGCCGTTGTCGCGGCCGGTGCGCACGTAGTCGTCCATCGTCGCGGGCTGCGGGTCCTTGCCGAGGACGTCGTCGTCGTACGCCGTGCCCGGCGCCTTCATCGAGCGCAGCGCCTCACCGGTGACGCGCGGGGCGAGCAGGCCCGCGCCGATCAGCCAGTCCGCGTCGGCGGCGCTCTGCCCGAGCGTGTACTGCTTGACCAGCGCCCCGAAGACGTCCGACACCGACTCGTTCAGCGCGCCCGGCTGTCCGAAGTAGGTGAGGTTCGCGGTGTGCTGGGTGACGCCGTGGGCCAGCTCGTGGCCGATGACGTCGACGGCGATCGTGAAGTCGAGGAAGATCTCGCCGTCGCCGTCCCCGAACACCATCTGCTCGCCGTTCCAGAAGGCGTTGTTGTAGTCCCGGTCGTAGTGCACGGTCGCGTTGAGCGGCAGGCCCGCGCCGTCGATGGAGTCGCGGGCGTAGGCGGTCATCAGCAGCTCGAAGGTGGCGCCGAGACCGGCGTAGGCGCGGTTGACCGTGGCGTCCCGGCCGGGCGCGTCGCCCTCGCCGCGGACCTTCTCACCGGGCAGGCCGGTGCGGTGCCGGGCGTCGTAGATCGTGCGGTGCGGGGTTCCGGACTCGGCGGCCTCGGGGACGGGGACGGCGGGCGCGCCCAGCACCGTGGTCAGTCGGCGCTGGGTGCGCTCGTAGGCGTCGCGTTGCAGGGTGCGGCGGGCGGGACCGGAGAGTGCGGGGTCCTCGGCCTGGGCGAGCTTGTCGAGGACGTGGGGCGGGACGATCGTGCAGAAGACGGGCCTGCGGCCCCCGGTTGTGGTCATGGCGGCACCATGGCACCGCGTGTACGGGCTGTCACTAGGCGCCACCATGATTGGTGAATTATGGGGGTGTGGGCGGCGGAAACGGTCGCTCTGTGCTACCGGATGCGCCGAGCGGTCCCGCATACTGGAACGCGACCCCGCGCTTCGGACCGGCTCGGCTAACATGCTGCGCATCATGCGTTTCGGGCTGCTTCTCCTTAGCTGCCGCGGCGAGGGCCTGTAGTCGAGGCCGACCCCCTCCCCGCGGAGCTTGGCGTTGCGTCGTCGGCCGTCCTTCCGGACACCCTGAGGAGCCCCGCAGACATGGCCAACCGCCAGCAGCCCAGCCCCATGCCGATCCACAAGTACGGCCGGTACGAGCAGGTCGACATCCCCGACCGCACCTGGCCGGAGCAGCGCGTCACCGTCGCCCCCCGCTGGCTCTCCACCGACCTGCGCGACGGCAACCAGGCCCTGATCGACCCGATGTCCCCGGTGCGCAAGCGGGCCATGTTCGACCTGCTGGTCAAGATGGGCTACAAGGAGATCGAGGTCGGGTTCCCGGCCTCCGGGCAGACCGACTTCGACTTCGTACGGTCGATCATCGAGGAGCCGGGGGCGATCCCGGAGGACGTGACGATCTCCGTGCTGACCCAGGCCCGCGAGGACCTGATCGAGCGGACCGTGGAGTCCCTGCGCGGCGCGCACCGGGCCACGGTGCACCTGTACAACGCGACCGCGCCGGTGTTCCGCCGGGTCGTCTTCCGCGGCTCGAAGGACGACATCAAGCAGATCGCCGTGGACGGCACCCGCCTGGTGATGGAGTACGCGGAGAAGCTGCTGGGCGAGGAGACGCACTTCGGCTACCAGTACAGCCCGGAGATCTTCACCGACACCGAGCTGGACTTCGCGCTGGAGGTCTGCGAGGGCGTCATGGACGTCTGGCAGCCCGGCCCGGACCGCGAGATCATCCTGAACCTGCCCGCGACGGTGGAGCGCTCCACGCCGTCCACGCACGCCGACCGGTTCGAGTGGATGGGCCGCAACCTGTCCCGCCGTGAGTTCGTGTGCCTGTCGATCCACCCGCACAACGACCGCGGTACGGCGGTGGCGGCGGCCGAGCTGGCGCTGATGGCCGGGGCCGACCGGGTCGAGGGCTGCCTGTTCGGGCAGGGCGAGCGCACCGGCAACGTCGACCTGGTCACGCTGGGCATGAACCTGTTCTCGCAGGGCGTGGACCCGCAGATCGACTTCTCCGACATCGACGAGATCCGTCGTACGTGGGAGTACTGCAACCAGATGGAGGTCCACCCGCGCCACCCGTACGTGGGCGACCTGGTCTACACGTCCTTCTCCGGCTCCCACCAGGACGCCATCAAGAAGGGCTTCGACGCGATGGAGGCCGACGCGAAGGCCAAGGGCGTCACGGTCGACGACATCGAGTGGGCGGTGCCGTACCTGCCCATCGACCCGAAGGACGTGGGCCGGTCCTACGAGGCCGTCATCCGCGTGAACTCGCAGTCCGGCAAGGGCGGCGTCGCGTACGTCCTGAAGAACGACCACAAGCTGGACCTGCCCCGCCGGATGCAGATCGAGTTCTCCAAGATCATCCAGGCGAAGACGGACGCCGAGGGCGGCGAGGTCACGCCGAAGGACATCTGGGCGGTCTTCCAGGACGAGTACCTGCCCAACCCCGGCAACCCCTGGGGCCGGATCCAGCTCAGGAACGGCCAGTCCACCACCGACAAGGACGGCGTGGACACCCTCACCGTCGAGGCCGAGGTCGACGGCGCCGAGGTCACCCTGGTCGGCACCGGCAACGGTCCGATCTCCGCGTTCTTCCACGCCCTGCAGGGCATCGGCGTCGACGCCCGGCTCCTGGACTACCAGGAGCACACGATGAGCGAGGGCGCCTCCGCGCAGGCCGCCTCGTACATCGAGTGCGCGATCGACGACAAGGTCCTGTGGGGCATCGGCATCGACGCGAACACGACACGTGCCTCGCTGAAGGCGGTCGTCTCCGCCGTCAACCGAGCGGCTCGCTGAACCCCTCTGACCGGGGGTTTCGGGGTCCCGTCCACCGTCGACCGGGGGGCGGGACCCCGTCGTATACCGGCCATGCGACCGTGCAGGTCACGGAGAGGTCTCGTCCGGGGGCTGACTGCGCGTCGCTGATGTGGCTAACATCACGCCAGCGCGGCGATGTTGCCGCGGGGTTACGGAGGTGCTGCGACGTGCTGCCTGAACGGGGACAGAATGGCCGTGCGTTCCGTTTCGCGCGCGTCCTGGGCACCCGCACCGCGTGGACGCCGGTCGGCGACGGGCAGTTCTTCTGCCCCGGCTGCGGCGGCGACCGCAACTACCAGCGGCTGACCGGGCACCGGCGCTTCACCCTGCTGGGCCTGCCCGTGCTGCCGCGCGGCGAGGCCGGACCGGTCGTGGAGTGCGCCGCCTGCCGCCGCCACTTCGGCACCGACGTCCTCGACCACCCCACCACCATCCGCTTCTCCGCGATGCTCCGGGACGCCGTGCACACCGTCGCCCTCGCCGTGCTCGCCGCCGGGAACACCCGCACCCACACCTCCCTGTCCGCCGCCGCGGGCGCCGTGCGCGCCGCCGGGTTCCAGGACTGCACGGAGGAGCAGCTCAACGCCCTCGTCGAGGCGCTCGCCGCGGACACCGGGCGGATCTTCGGGGAGCCCTGCGGTCCCGGACTCGCCATAGAGCTGCACGAGGCCCTCGACCCGCTCGCCCCGCACCTCGCGCCCCCCGGACGCGAGTCGATCCTCCTCCAGGGCGCCCGCATCGCCCTCGCCGACGGCCCCTACACCGCCGCCGAACGCGAGGTCCTCGCCACCGTCGGCGCCGCCCTCACCCTGAGCACGGCGGACGTGGAGCGGCTGCTGACGGCGGCGGGGACGCCGTCGTAGCGCCTCGGCCGTAGGCCGCCCCGTACTCCCCGGGGAGTAAGCCGCCCCGCCTGTCACCCCTCGCCGTACCCGGGAAGTCGCCCCCGCGTCCGACGTGTCGGCCGCCGTGTGCCGGGAGTCTGGTGTCGATCCAGACACCGAGCGGAGGGAGACCCACCCGATGGGGGGACCCAAGACAGCGACGACAGAGAGCGCCCGGCGGCGGCGCCTGGTGCCGTGGGCGGTGGTCGGGCTGTGGCTGGCCCTGCTCGTGCTCGCCGGGCCGCTCGCGGGCAAGTTCAGCGACGTGCAGCAGAACCGCGCCGTCGACTACCTCCCGGACAGCGCCGACTCCACCCAGGTCGCCCGCGTCGAGGACAGGCTGCCCGGCGGCGAGTCCACCGACCTAGTGCTCGTGTACCACCGCGACGGCGGCCTCACCGACGCCGACCGGGAGACCGCCGCCCGGCAGCTCACCGAGGTGGGCGACGCCTACGAGCTGACGGCCGCGCCCCAGGCGATCCCGTCCGCCGACGGCGCCACCCTCATGTACCCGGTCTCCAGCACCCAGCCGGGCCAGGACGAGGAGGCCCGCAACGCCTTCGTGGACGGCGTGCGCGAGATCACCGACGGCGGGGGCGGGCTCACCGTCGAGGTCGGCGGCCCCGGCGCCCTCCAGACCGACATGAGCAAGGTGTTCGAGACCATCGACGGCACCCTGCTGCTGGCCACCCTCGGCGTCGTCACCGTGCTGCTGATCCTGATCTACCGCAGCCCCTTCCTGTGGCTGGTGCCGCTCGCCGTCGCGGGCGTCGCCGCGTCCATGGCGATGGCCGCCGCCTACGGGATGCACGAACTCTTCGACGTCACCATCACCGGCCAGAGCGGCGGCGTGATGACCGTCCTCGTCCTCGGCGCGGGCACCGACTACGCCCTGCTGCTCATCTCCCGCTACCGCGAGGAGCTACGCCGCCACGAACGCCCCTACGACGCCATGCGCGCCGCCCTGCGCGGCTGCGGACCGGCGATCCTCGCCTCCTCCGGCACCGTCGCCGCCGGACTGCTGTGCCTGCTCGCCGCCGACCTCAACAGCAGCAGCGGCATGGGCCCGGTCGGCACGGTCGGCGTGCTCGCCGCGCTGGTCGCGATGACGACACTGCTGCCCGCCGTGCTGGTACTGCTCGGACGGCGCGTGTTCTGGCCGCTGGTGCCCGCCTTCGGCAGCACCGCCAAGGCCCGCCGCTCCCTGTTCGCGGCGATGGGCACCTCCGCCACCCGCCGTCCCGGCGTCGTCCTCGCCGGGGGCGCGGTCCTGCTCGGCGCGCTCGCGCTGGGCGTCCTCAACCAGCCCGGCGGCCTGAAGCAGGAGGACTCCTTCACCGACCGGCCCGAGTCCATCACCGCGGGCCAGACCCTCGCCGCCGCCTACCCCGAGCGCGGCAGCCAGCCCATCACCGTGATCGCCCCCGCCGACCGGGCCGACGCCGTCCTGGACGACGTACGCGCCACCGACGGGGTCGCCGAGGCGGCGGCCGGACGCAGCGGCGCGGGCTGGACCGAGATCACCGTGTACGCCAGCGCCGCCCCCGAGTCCGCCGCCGAGACCCGCACCATCGAGGCCCTGCGCACCGCCCTCGACGACGCCGACGGCGCCTACGTCGGCGGGCCCAGCGCCCAGCAGATCGACCTCGCCGACAGCCAGGCCCGGGACCGCAGGGTGATCGTGCCGCTGGTGCTGGCCGCCGTCTTCGTGATCCTCGTCGGCCTGCTGCGCAGCCTCGTCGCGCCGCTGCTGCTGCTCACCGCGGTCGTCGCGGTGTGGGGCGCCGCCCTCGGCATCGGCGGCCTCGTCTTCGGCCCGCTGTTCGACTTCCAGGGCACCGACACCGGCCTCGGACTGCTCTCCTTCGTCTTCCTCGTCGCCCTGGGCGTCGACTACGGCATCTTCCTGATGCACCGGATGCGCGAGGAGTCCCTCGCGGGCACCGAACCGCAGGCCGCCGCGCTCACCGCGCTGCGCACCACCGGCGGCGTCATCGCCTCCGCGGGCGTCGTCCTCGCCGCCACCTTCGCCGTGCTCACCACGCTGCCCCTGGTCGCGCTGGTCGAACTCGGCTTCGTCATCGCGGTGGGCGTCCTGCTGGACACCTTCCTGGTGCGGACCTACCTGGTGACCACCGCCAGCGTGCTGCTGCGGCGCCGGGTGTGGTGGCCGGGACGGCTGTCGAGGGAACCCGAGCCGGTCACCCCGCAGCGGCAGCCCGAGCCGGTGTGACGTACGTCCCCGAGGGCGCCCCTCCGCACCGGAGGGGCGCCCTCCTCCCGGAAGATGAACCCGTGCAGGCAACCACCACAGCGGCCCCGAGGCCCGGCCCGGCGGCTCCCCGGCCCGGCGTCGGCGAGCGGATCATGGCCGTCGTCAACCGCGACCCGCGCACCGCCCCGCACGGCCTGCGCAACGACGTCCTGCTCGCCGTCGCCAGCGCCGTCATCGCCGTCTGCGTCGCCCTGTTCACCGACGAGGGCCGCCGCCCAAGCACCGTCGGCTGGGTGCTGCTCATGGCCGCGCAGGTGCCGCTGGTGTGGCGGCGCCGCCGACCGCTGCTGGTGCTCGCCGCGGAGGTGTGCCTCGTCGGCCCGTACCACGGCCTCGACTACAACCACGCCGCCCCGACGCCCGCCGCGTACGTCGCCCTCTACACCGTCGCCGTCACCGGCCGCCCGCTGCGCACCCTGATCACCGGGGTGACCGTCCTCGCCTTCGTCTTCACCGTGATGTCGACCTTCGGCGAGTCCAAGCAGGCCATCGAACTGCTGCGGATCTCCGGCTGGGTGATCTCGGTGCTGCTGGGCGGCATCGCCGTGCGCCACTACCGGCAGTACGTCGCCGCGATCGTGGAGCGCGCCGAACGCGCCGAACGCACCCGCGAGGAGGAGGCCAGGCGCCGGGTCGCGGAGGAGCGGCTGCGGGTCGCCCGCGACCTGCACGACCTGCTCGCCCACAGCATCACCCTGATCGGCGTGCAGACCTCCGTCGCCGCGCACGTCCTGGCCGCCGACCCCGAGCGCCTGGACCGCGCCGCCGTCGCCCGCGCCCTCGACGACATCGCCGAGACCTGCCGCACCGCACGCGGGGAGCTGCGCACCACCCTGGAGGTGCTGCGCGAGCACAACACGCCCGACGTGCGCGGCCCGCTGCCCGACCTGAAGGGGCTGGCCGACCTCGCGGACACCGCGCGCGCCGCGGGCGCCGAGGTGGAACTGTCCGTGCGCGCCGACGACGTGCCGCCCGCGGTCGGCGCCGCCGCCTACCGGATCGTGCAGGAGGCGCTGACCAACGCGGTCCGGCACGGCGGGCGCGACGACCTCACCGTCCGGGTGCGGGTGTACGAGGAGACGGGCGCCCTGCGCGTCACGGTCACCGACGACGGCAGGGGTCAGGGCAGCGCGTCCCCGGGGTTCGGCCTGATCGGCATGAGGGAACGCGCCCGCAGCGTCGGCGGCACGCTGGACGCCGGGCCGGGCGCGGCGCGGGGCTTCGAGGTGACCGCCGTACTGCCGCTCGGCGGCGAAGGGGAGGGACAGGGATGATCCGCGTACTGCTCGCCGACGACCAGACGCTGGTGCGGGCGGCGTTCACGATGCTCGTGGAGTCGGCCCGGGACATGGCCGTCGTCGGCCAGGCCGGGACCGGCCGGGAGGCGGTGCGCCTCGCCCGCAGCGAGCGCGCCGACCTGGTCGTGATGGACCTGCGGATGCCCGACCTCGACGGCATCGAGGCCACCCGGCTGATCGCCGCCGACGAGGACCTCGCGGGCGTGAAGGTGCTCGTCCTGACGACGTACGACACGGACGACAACATCGTGGAGGCGCTGCGCGCCGGAGCCTCCGGGTTCCTGGTGAAGGACACCCGTCCGGCCGAACTCCTCGACGCGATCCGCACCGTCGCCGCCGGGGAGGCGCTGCTGTCGCCGGGGCCCACCGCACGGCTGATCGAGCGGTTTCTGCGCAGCCCCTCGATGCCCGTCTCGGGCGGCCCCGACCGCCTCTCCGAGCGGGAGCGCGAGGTGCTCACGCTGGTCGCGCGGGGCCTGAACAACACCGAGATAGCGGAGTCCCTGGGGCTGAGCCCGCTCACCGCGAAGACCCACGTCAGCCGGATCATGGGCAAGCTCGGCGCGCGGGACCGGGCCCAGTTGGTGATCGTGGCCTACGAGTCGGGGCTGGTCACTCCGGGGAGCATGTGATCAACACCGTCCGACGAGCCGTCAGGGACAGGGATGACACTGCTGAGCCGCACCCTCCTCACCACCGCCGTACTCCTCACCCCGCTCGCGACCCCCACCCCCGCCCACGCCGCCGCCCCCGGCTGCGCCTCCTCGGTGCCGTACACCTCGGGCCGCGGCGGCTACGACACCTACCGCATCCCCGCCGCCGTCACGACCCGACAGGGCACCGTCCTCGCCTTCGCCGAGGGCCGCAGGGACGGCGCCGCCGACAGCGGTGACATCGACGTCGTCGTCCGCCGCTCCACCGACGGCGGCTGCACCTGGGAGCCGCTGGCCGTGGTCGCCGCCGGGAACGGCGACACCCGCGGCAACCCGGCGCCCGTCGTCGACCCGCGCACCGGCGCCGTCGTGCTGGTCACCTCGTACAACAGCGGCGACGTCACCGAGGCGCAGATCATGCGCGGCGAGGCCACGCCCTCCGAGAGCCGCCGGGTGTTCGTGCAGCGCTCCTCCGACGACGGCCGCTCCTTCACCGCGCCGAAGGAGATCACCGCCACCGTCAAACCGGCCCACTGGCGCTGGTACGCCACCGGACCCGGGCACGCCGTCGCCCTGGCCCGGGGCCCGCACGCGGGCCGCCTCGTCGTCCCCGCCAACCACTCCACCGCCCCGCCCGCCGGGTCCTCCGACACCGGCCAGGAGTTCCGCTACTACGGCGCCCACGCCCTCTACAGCGACGACAGCGGCCACACCTGGCACCTCGGCTTCGTCGACGACACCTACGACGGGGCCCACAACGCCAACGAGTCCACCGCCGCCGAACTCCCCGACGGCAGGGTGTACTTCTCCGCCCGCGACCAGCACGGCACCGAACCCGGCAACCGCCTCGACACCCACTCGAGCGACGGCGCCCAGACCCTCGACCGGCCCTACGCCACCCAGCCGACGCTGGGCGCGGTGCCGGTGGTGCAGGCCAGCGCCCTCCAGTTGAGTATGCCGGGCGCGCCGCTGCTGCTGTCCGCGCCGTCGGTGCCGACCGCGCGCCGGTCGATGGCGGTGTGGCGCAGCACCGACGGCGGCACCACCTTCACCCGCGCGCTCACCCTCTCCGAACTGCGCGCCGCCTACTCCGACCTGGTGGAGGTCGACCCGGTGACCGTGGGGGTGCTCTACGAGACGGGGGAGTCGGGCTCGTACGAGACGATCGAGTTCCGCAGACTCGCCCTGAGCGGCCTGGCCGACGTCAACGAGCCCTAGAGCAGCCCGGCCGCCGCCAGGTACTTGCCCACCTGGGCCACCTCGTCCGCGGACAGGGGCACCTGCGGTTCGGCCGTCGTCGGGGAGGCGATGACGCCCCGCAGGTGCAGGGCCGCCTTGAAGGCGCCCAGCGCCGCCGAACTCCCGCCCATCCGGGTGCCGTCACCGACGCCGACCAGGCCGAGCAGGGCGCACAGCCGCTCCTGTTCGGCGCGGGCCAGGTCCGCGTCGCCCGCCCGGTGCAGCCGGTACAGGCGGACGTAGCCGTGCGGGTCGACGTTGGCGAGGCCGGGCACCGCCCCGTCGGCGCCCATCGCGAGCGCCGCGTCGACGAGCGCCTCGGAGCCGGTCAGCACCGAGAAACCGGTGAGCGCGGGGTGTGTGCGGGCGCCGGTCACCACCCGGCGGAACCCGGCCTGGTCGCCGCTGGAGTCCTTCAGCCCCGCCAGCACCCCCTCCGCCGCCAGTTCGAGCACCAGCTCCGACGGCAGCTTCGAGTGCACGGCGGCCGGGATGTCGTAGGCGATGACCGGGACCGGGCTGGCGGCGGCCACCAGGCGGAAGTGGCGGGCGATCTCGGCCGGGTGGGTGCGGGTGTAGAACGGCGCCGTCACCACCACCGCGTCCGCGCCCGCCGCCGTCACCCGGGCGACCTGGTCCAGGACGCGCGGCGTGGTCAGGTCGATCGCCCCGGCCAGCACCGGCAGCCGCCCGCCCACCTGCCGCACGGTCTCCGTCACCACCAGCGCCCGCTGCCGGTCCGTCAGGTACGCCGTCTCGGACGTCGACCCGAGCACGAACAGCCCGTGCACCCCGCCGCCCACCAGATGGTCGATGAGCGCGTGCAGCGACGCCACGTCCACCTCACCGTCCGGCGTCAGGGGCGTGCACACGGGAGGGACGACACCGGTCAGCGGCGCGGGGAAGGTCATACGGGCTCCGTCGGGGGTGCGGCCTGGGCGACCAGCTCACGGGTCGGCTGGTCCTCCGGCACCGGATGGTGGCAACGGTAGCGGTGCCCGGGGCCGGACGCTTCGGTGAACGGCGGCATCGACTCGGCGCACACCTCCGTCGCCCGCCAGCACCGGGTGCGGAACGGGCAGCCGCTCGGCGGACGCACCGCCGACGGCACCGGACCGGTCAGCGGGATCGGGTCGAGCGGTTCGAGCAGGCCGGGCGTGGCGGAGAACAGGGCCCGGGTGTACGGGTGGCAGGCCCGGTCGCCGACCCGGTCGGCCGGGGCCTCCTCGACGATCCGGCCCAGGTACATGGTGATCACCCGGTCGCTCATCCGCCGCACGGTCTGGATGTCGTGCGACACGAACACCAGCGCGAGACCCAGCCGCTCCTTCAGGTCGAGCAGCAGGTTCAGGATCTGCGCCCGCACCGACACGTCCAGCGCGCTGGTCGGCTCGTCCGCGACCACCAGGTCCGGGTCCAGGGCCAGCGCGCGGGCGATCGCGACGCGCTGCCGCTGCCCCCCGGAGAGCTGCCCCGGCAGCGCGTCCGCGAGCGCCGGGGGCAGCCCGACCAGCGCCATCAGCTCCCGCACCCGCTCCTCCCGCTGCGGCGCGCTGCCGCGCCGGTGCACGTCCAGCGGGTCGCGCAGGATGCGCCGTACCGGCAGCCGCCGGTTCAGGGCCGTCGACGGGTCCTGGAAGACCATCCCGGTGCCCGCGCCGACGGTCCGGCGCCGCTCGGCGGGCGGCATCGCCCACAGGTCGCGCCCCCGGTACGACACCGTCCCCCACGTCGGCCGCTCCACGCCGACCAGCACCTTCGCCAGCGTCGACTTGCCGCACCCGGACTCGCCCACCACGCCGACCGTCTCGCCGGGGGAGAGGGTGAGGTCGGCGCCGGTCAGGGCGTACACCCGGTCCCGGCCGAACACCCCGCCGCTGCGGGCGCGGTGCACGACGTGCGCGTCGGTCAGCTCCATCAGCGGTGGCATGGAGTGCAGGGTGCGCACCAGATCGGTCATGAGACGACCTCGCTCTCGGCCTCGCCCGCGTCGTCCGGGTCGGCGCCCACGGTCAGATCGACGGCGGGATGGTGGCAGGCGGCCCGGTGCGTGGCGCCGCCCAGCAGGTCGGGCGCGGTGGTCCGGCACACCTCGGTCGCCCGGGGGCAGCGGTCCGCGAAGCGGCAGCCCGCCGGGAAGTCGGCCGGGGACGGTACGACACCCCGGATCTGCGTCATCCGCTCCGCGCCGCCCTCCAGCGACAGCACGCTGCCGAGCAGGCCGCGCGTGTAGTGGTGCGCCGGGGCCGCCACCAGGTCGGCGGTCACCCCGCTCTCCACGATCTGCCCGCCGTACATCACCACCACCCGGTCGGTGACGTCCGACACCAGCGCCAGGTCATGGCTGACCAGGACCAGCGCGAACCCCAGCTCGGCGCGCAGCCGCAGCAGCAGCGCCATCACCTGCGCCTGCACGGTCACGTCCAGGGCGGTGGTCGGCTCGTCGGCGACGATCAGCTTCGGGTCCCGGGACAGCGCCAGCGCGATCAGCACCCGCTGCCGCTGCCCGCCGGACAGTTCGTGCGGGTAGGAGCGCAGGGTCCGCTCCGGGTCCAGGCCGACCAGGGCGAGCAGCTCGGCGGGCGTGCGGTGGCCGCCGCGCCGGACGACCTGCCTGAGCTGCGCCCGGATCGTCATCGCCGGGTTCAGCGACGACAGGGCGTCCTGGTACACCATCGCCATCTCGTGCCCGAGGAGCGCCCGCCGCGCGCGCGGCGGCTCGGTCAGCAGATCGCGTTCCCGGAACCGCACCCGGCCCCGCACCCGCGCCCCCTTCGGCTGGAGCCCCATCACCGTCAGCGCGGTCAGCGACTTCCCGCACCCGGACTCCCCGACCAGCCCCAGCACCTCCCCTGGCCGCACCTCAAGGCTGATGCCGTCGACGATGTCGACGCCCCCGTGCCGGTCGTCGAAGCCGATGGCGAGGTCCTCCACCGCGAGCACCGGCGCCCCGGTGGGCAGCGGCCGGGCACGGGCGCGCAGCCGCGCCGCCGTCGCCCCGAGCCCCGGCAGCGCCACGACCTCCCCGCCCCCGGCCTCGGCCCGGTCCTCGCCCTTGGCCGTCGCCACCTCCCGGGCCGCGGGGGCCGCCCAGGCGTCCGAGACGCCCTCGGACAGCACGTTCAGCGCCAGCACGGTGAACAGCATCAGCAGCCCCGGGAACACGGTCGCCCACCAGCCCCCGGTGAGCACCATGTTCTTGCCGTCCGCGATGACGCTGCCCCACGACGGGTCCGGGGGCCGCACCCCCGCCCCGATGAACGACAGCGACGCCTCGAACACGATCGCCTCCGCCACCTGCACCGTGCAGAACACCAGTACCGGCGCCGCGCAGTTCACGGCGACGTGCCGCAGGACGATGTGCGGGGTGCGGGCGCCGATGACCCGCTCGGCGGTGACGTAGTCCTCCCCGTACTGGTCGAGGATGTTCGCCCGCACCACCCGCGCGACGGGCGGTGTGAACAGGAACGCGATCGCGCAGATCAGCACGGTGATGCCACCGCCGAACACGGCGACGAGGACGGCCGCGAGAGCGATCCCGGGGAACGCCATCACGACGTCCAGGCAGCGCATCAACGTCTCGTCGACCGCCTTGCGCGAGGTCGCCGCGACCGCCCCGACCAGCGCCCCCGCGACCAGCGCCAGCGAGGTCGCCCCGAGCCCGATCGCCAGCGACCACCTCGCCCCGTACATCAGTCGGCTGAGGATGTCCCGGCCGAGGCTGTCCTGCCCCATCCAGTGCGCGGCGGACGGGTGCCCGGTGCCGTCCACCGGCGGCTGCTGCGCCAGCGGGTCGTACGGTGCCAGCAGTGGCGCGAGGACGGCGACCAGCACCACCACGGCCAGGAAGCAGACGGCCGCCTTCGACAGCGTCGGCAGCCGCCGCCAGCCGCGCAGCCGGACGCCGGGCCGGGCGAGGACCTGCGCGAGCGTCTTGCGGCGAAGGGTCACGCCGCCTCCCTCAGTCGGGGGTTGACCAGCAGATACAGGATGTCGATCACGAGGTTGACGACGACGAACCCGGTGGCGGTGGTCAGCACCACGCCCTGCACGACGGCCGGGTCGCCGTTCTTCACGGCGTCGATCATCAGCTTGCCCATGCCGGGCAGCGAGAAGATCGTCTCGATGACGACCGCGCCGCCGAGCAGGTAGCCGACCCGCAGCCCGAGCACCGTCAGCGGGTTGATCAGCGCGTTGCGCAGCACGTTCCGCCCGACGACCACGTGCGGCGGCAGCCCGCTGCCGATCGCGGTGCGCACGTAGTCCCTGTCCAGCTCCTCCACCACGGACGTCCGCACGATCCGTGTGAGCTGCGCCGCCACCGGCAGCGACAGCGCCAGCGCGGGCAGCGTCATCGTCCACAGCCAGCCGGTGACGGAGTCGGCCGGGTTGATGTAGCCGCCGGTCGGGAACCAGCCCGCGTCCACCGCCAGGTACTGGATCATCAGCAGCGCCAGCCAGAACCCGGGCGCGGCGACGCCGGTCAGCGACACCACCCGCACCAACTGGTCCGGCAGCCGGTCCCGGTAGATCGCCGCCGTCACCCCCAGCAGCAGCGACAGCACGACCGCGATGCCGAGCCCGAGGAACGTCAGTTGGAGGGTGAGCGGCAGCGCGGTGAGGATCTGGTCGGCCACCGGCGCCCGGGTCAGCGCGCTGATCCCCAGGTCGCCGTGGAGCAGGTCGCCCACGAAGTGCGCGTACCGCACCGGGAACGGGTCGAGCAGCCCGTGCTCCTCGCGGAAGTCGTGCAGTTGCTGCGGGGTCGGGTTGGCGCCCTGGAAGAACGCGGACGCCGGGTCGGCGTCGGAGAACCGCATCACCACGAACACGAACAGCACGATGCCCAGCAGCAGCGGTACGAGCAGGGCGATCCGGCGCAACAGGATCCTGGCGACGACGGCCACGCGGTGCTCCCTCTGCGGTGGTCAGGCGGTGGTCAGGCGTTGGGACAGGCGTTGGTCAGGCCCACGCGGCCTGGAGGAGGTTGATCCCGGGGTACGGCTGGGCGCGCAGCCCGGTCAGCGCGCGCGGGTCCCACGCCGTCATCAGCTCGTTGTGGACGACCGGGTAGAGCACCGCCTGCTCGGCGACGACGTCGATGTAGTCCTGGATCATCGTGCGCTTGCGCGCCGGGTCCGCCTCGCGCGTCGCCCGCTCCATGTCCCGGAACAGCCGCCGGGCCACGGGGTCGTCCGCCCACCGCGTGTACCCCATCCACAGGTTCTCGGGGCCGTAGTTGTAGTGCATGATCAGGTCGGCGTCGAGGCCGAACTGGTTGGGGTTGGAGGCGGCGGCGACGACCTGGTAGTCCCGCTTCTGGTCCAGCTTGGTGAAGACGGCGGTGGTCTCCTGCGGGGAGAGCGTGGTGCGCACCCCGACCGCGTCCCAGGACTCCTTGATCGTCGGCAGGCAGTCCACGATCCAGCTCACGTTCACCGCGAGCAGGTCCACCCGCAGCCCGCTCACCCCGGCCGCCCGCAGCAGCGCGCGGGCCCGGTCGGGATCGTGGTCGTAGACGGTGCGGGCCCGCCGGTAGGACGGGTTGGCCTCGTCGAGGAAGGACGAGGCGGGCGTGCCGTGCCCCCGCAGCGCCACCTCCACCAACTGCTCGGTGTCGATGGCGTACCGCAGCGCCTGCCGCACCCGCACGTCGTCGAACGGCCGGTGGGCGGTGTTGAACATCAGGAACAGGTTGTTCATCCCGGCCCCGCCCGCCACCGTCATCCCCGCGCTCTCCAACTGCCCGATGTTGGCGTACGGGATGTTGTCGGCGACCTGCGCGCCCGCGCCCCCGCCGCCGGAGACGGTGGCGACCCGGGGCGCGGCGTCCACGATGGTCAGCCAGTTCATCTTCCTGAAGGCGGGCGGCCGGGGCCCGTTGTACGCCTCGAACGCCTCGAACGTGGTGTTGGACTTCGGGTGGTGCGCCGTCATCCGGTACGGCCCCGAGCCCACCGCGAGCCCGGTGATCGCCTTGTCCCAGCCGCCCGGCTGGCCGAACACGTGCTTCGGCATGACCTTCGCCAGCGTCAGCCGCGCCAGGCCCTCCGGGAACGGGAACTTGAGCACCAGCTCCACGGTCCGCGCGTCGACCTCGCGCACGTCCTTCAGCCAGGTCGCGAAGAAGCTCTTGGCGAGGGTGTGGGTGTCCGGGTCGAGGATGCGGTCGTAGACGAAGACGACGTCGTCGGCGGTGACGGGGGCGCCGTCGTGGAAGGTGGCCCCCTCGCGGAGCGTGAAACGCCAGGTCGTGGCGCGCGGGTCGGCCGGGAGCGCGGTGGCGAGCGCGGCGTACGGCTCACGGGAGATCGGGTCGGTGTCGAGGAGACCCTCGTAGATGTGGTTGTTGCCCGCCATGCAGAACGCGGACGCCGTCTGCGTCGGGTCCCAGGTGCCGTCGTTGCCGTAGCCGATCACGGCGGTCAGGGTGCGGTCGGCGCCGCCGCTGCCGCCGAAGCTGGTGGTGGACGCGGGCCCCACACGGCAGGCCGCCGTCAGCGCACCGAGACCGAGCGCGCCCACGCCGCCCCTGAGGAGCGACCGGCGGGCGGGGGGCGCGTGGCGCACGGTTCCTCCACGGGGCATTCCCGGATATGTCGGGCAGTCAGCGCGACCATAGGAGGGCCCGTGGGGGTGGTCAAGGACGGCGCGCGTGGCACGGGAGGGGCGCTTGGGGGCGTCCCTCCCGTGCCACACGTGGTTCCCCTAGGGGAGGAGGGCGTCGTAGGTGGGGTCCTCGTCGGAGTCGTAGACCAGCTCGCCGCCCGCGTCGTACCCCTTCACCCGGGGTGCCTCCGTGACCTGCCGGTCCAGCTCACCGGTGGCCACGAACCAGCCGTCGTCGAGGACGGCCTCGCTGGTCTCCCCGCCGTACTCGACGGTCACCCGCTTCACGGAGTCCTCGACGGTGCCGATGTCCGCCCAGCGGAAGGGGAGCGTCCAGTTGCCCTTGTCGAGGAAGGACTGCGCGTAGAGCTTCTGCGCGTTGATGTCCGGCACGACGGGACCGGCGTCCGGACCGGCCACGTCACCGCCGCCGAAGTTGCGCCCGGGCCCGTCGTCACCGTCCTTGACGTTGCAGATCAGCCGCGTCGTCGCCGTGTCGTCCACGGCGACGACGAAGCGGCCGTCGCCGGGGGTGTTGGAGTCGCCGGTGCTGCGCATGGCGAGCAGCAGGCGGTAGTCGGCGGGGTCGCCGTAGTCGTCGTTCGGGCCCTGGGGCCACTCGAACTCGACGCAGTACTCCAGGTCCTCCAGGGCCTGCGCGTACGTGATCCCGTCCAGCAGCACCCCGCGCGGGGCCGCCGCCGTGGTGGTCGGCGTCGGGGTCGGCGTCGGCGTGGCCGACACGGCGGCGCTGGCGGAGGCCGCCGGACCGGCGCCCCCGCCGGAACCGCCCGACCCGCCGAGGGCGTACGCCCCCACCGGCACCGCGGCCAACGTGACCAGGGCCGCCCCGGTCGCCGCGACCCGGCGCCGCCGCCAGGCCACGCCCCGGCGCCGGATGTCCGGGTAGGGCGCGGCGGAGGGACTGATCATGTGGGCGTCCTCGGCGAGCAGCTCCCGCACCCGCTCCTCGAACCCGTGGTCGTTCATGCCCGGCTCTCCTCTCCCTCGCGCGTCACGCCGTGCGCGGGCCCGTCCATGGCCCGGGCCAGCCCCGGATACGTACGCAGCTTCGCCAGGCCCTTGGACGCCTGGCTCTTGACGGTCCCCGGCGAGCAGCCGAGCGTGTCGGCGACCTCCGCCTCGGACAGGTCCTCCCAGTAGCGCAGGACGACCACGGCCCGCTGCCGCTTGGGCAACTGGGCCAGCGCGGCGAGCAGGGCGCCGCGCTCGTCGACCCGGGCCACCGACTCGTCCCGCCCGGCCCGCTCCGGTGGCGCCGCGGTCAGGGCCTCGGTGACCCGCCGCTTGCGGAAGCGGTCCCGGTTGCAGGTGACGAGCATCCGGCGGACGTACGCCTCCGGATGGTCGGCGCGGGAGACCCGCCGCCAGGAGCGGTACGCCTTCGCCAGCGCCGTCTGCGTCAGGTCCTCCGCGTGGTGCGCGTCCCCGGTGAGCAGATAGGCGGTACGCACCAGATGGGTCCATCTGGCCCTGACGAACTCCTGGAACCGATCCTCTAGTTCGGCTTGCATCAAGCACCCTCCTCGCCCACCAGACCACCTGTTCGGTCGATTCGGTTGCCCGGCACCCGGCGGCTGCTGGGAGGCTGGCCCCGAGACGCTGAGGAGGCGGTCAGGTGGGCGAGGTATGGGACGAGCGGGACACGGGCGTACTGAGACTCCCGTCCGGGCGGCTGATCAGGGGCAGGGGCCTGCGGCACCCCCTGCCCCCCGCGGCACCGCCGCCCTCGTACGGCCTCTACCTCCTCGGGGACCCGCCGCCCGCCATGCCCTGGGAGGCCCGCTGGCTGCGCTGGCGTGACTTCTGGCTCCCCGCCGACCCCGCCACCGCCCGCGCCGAACTGACCGAGGTGTGGGAGCGGGCGGTGCGGGAGCGGGTCGAGGTCGCCTGCCACGGCGGCCGGGGCCGCACGGGTACGGCGCTGGCCTGTCTGGCGGTCCTGGACGGCGTGCCCGCGGCGGACGCCGTGGGCTACGTCCGCGCCCACTACCACCGCAGGGCGGTGGAGACGCCGTGGCAGCGGTCGTACGTGCGGCGGTTCGCTCAGCGGCAGTAGAGGTCGGCGGCGGGCCGCTCACCGGTGGCCAGGAAGCGGGAGACCGCGCGGTCGCCGCAGGCGTTGCCGTTGCCGAGGTAGGCGTCGTGGCCGGTGGAGTCCATGGTGACCATGACGGCCCGCTGGCCGAGCGCCGCGCGCAGCTTCAGGGCGCCGCTGAGCGGGGTGGCGACGTCACGGGCGTTCTGTATGAGCAGCACGTTGGACGGCCCCCGGTCCGTGATCCGCGTCGGCGGCTCCTTCGGCGGGTACGGCCAGGCCGCGCACACCATCGCGTTGTGCGGCATCCCCGCGGTGAGCGGGTGGGCGGCCCGGCTCGCGGTGACGTCGGCCTGGTAGTCGGCGGCCGTACGCGGCCAGGCGGCGTCGTTGCAGATGGTCCCGGCACCGGCCGCGGTGACGTTCTGGAGCAGCTCCTCGGGCGGCGCGGGTGGCGCGGCGGGGGCGGTGCCCCGCTGGGCGGCGCGGATGGTCCGGGCCAGCTCCGGGTAACCGGCTGGTTCGTACAGGCTGTTCAGCATCACCTGCCGTAGTTCGTTGCCGTCGAGGACGGGCGGGTTGTGTCCGGGCCAGGGGAGCGGCTCCCGGTCCAGCCGCTCGGCCAGCCGCAGGACCAGCGGACGCACCTGGTCAGCGGACCGGGCGACCCGGTCGGGGTTGCCGGGCGCCGCGGCCCAGCGGGCGAAGTCGGGGAACACGTCCTCGACGCCGGTGGCGAAGGCGGCGAGCCAACTGCGCTGCACGCCCACGGGGTCGGGGTAGGGGTTGCTGTCCAGGACGACGCGGTCGGTGCGCCGCGGGAACATCTCGCCGTACACGGCGCCGACGTACGAGCCGTACGACACCCCCCACGCGGACAGCTTGCGCTCGCCGAGCGCGATCCGGACGCGGTCGATGTCGCGGGCCTCGTTGCGGGTGCTGATGTGCCGGATCAGCTCACCGCCGTTCCGCGCGCAGGCGTCGGACATGCGGCGGGCCGTCTCCAGGTTGCCCGTGACGCTCCCGTCGGGGGCGGGCCAGGGCCGCAGCCGGGAGGCCGCCAGGTCGGCGGGGTCGAGCCCGCAGTCGACCGGCGTGGACGGCGCGTTGCCGCGGGGCGCGAACCCGACGAGGTCGTAGGCGTCCCGCACCTCCTGCGGCAGCCGCTGCCCCTTGCCCGACGGGTCGTCCATGCTGGTGCCGCCCGGCCCGCCCGGGATCAGCAGCAGCACCCCGCGCCGGGCCTCGGGCCTCTCGCTGCGGATGCGGGAGACGGCGACCTCGATGCGCGGCCCGCCGGGCCGGGCGTAGTCCAGGGGCACGGAGACGCTCGCGCACTCCTGCCGTGGGTCGAGCCCGGCACCCTCGCACCTGCTCCACTTCAGGGTGTCGGACGGGCCACCGGGGGCGGCGGCGGACGCGGTGACCGGCGCCACGAGGGCGACGAGGCCCGCGGCTACGGCGAGTAAGGCGGTGCTCTTCGCGATCTGCTTCATACCCAGCAGCCTCGCGGACGGTGACACCGCGTCACATCCGGGCAACACCCCTATCTCACCTGGGGATTACCCCACCCGAGAGATCAGGGTCAGCCCCGCCTGCGGCGCGCTCCCCCGTCACGCACAGTCTCCTGCCGAGTGTAGGTGTACCAGGCCACCTGGACGAGGAAATGGGTGAAATCCGAAGGGGGCGGGGAGGCAATGACGGCACCGGCAGGAAAGAGGACGGGGAACCAATGCAGGTACCGCTGGGGGCGTATGTGATCGACACCCGTACCGGAAGACTCGGCATCGTCATGGGGCACGAAGGCCCGTACGTGCAGCTCAGACCCTACGGCGGCGGCAAGGAGTGGGACGCCGAGCCCGAGGCCGTACGGCAGGCCACGCCCGCCGAGCGGCTCAGCGCGGCGACCGCGTACGCCAACGCCCGCAGCCGGGGTGAGGTGCCTTGACACCCTGACGTTAGGGTGCGGGCGCATGGGCTTCTGGAAGTGGAGAGGTAAGAGCAGGGGGCGCGGGGCCAAGGTCACCCGGCGCTACCCCGTCCCGCTGACCGCGCACCAGCTCTGGATGGTGTCGCTGAGCGCGCCGGTGAGCCGGGACCGCACGGCATCGGGGACGACGCTGTACCCGTTCACCCGCGTCGACGACGACCGCGCCCGGTCCTGGCTGGCCGACCAGTGGGAGATCACCACGCGCGCGGAACTGGTCGACCGCCTGGACGACCTCGCCCGCACCGGCTACCGGGCCCGGGCCCACCGGCTCACCGGCGTCGCGCCGCTCGCCTGGGACGCCGCGCTGTACGTCGACATCACCCGGCGTGGTTTCGCCTGCGGGATGATCGCCGAGGGCGACGCCTGGACCGCGCTGAAGAACATCGTGCCCGCGGTGGCGGGGACGTACGGCTCCTGGCGGGAGTACGCCGACCACTACCTGCTGGGGCGGCAGGTCTGGCGGGACGGACTGCGCGGCACACCCGACGCGGACTTCCCCGCGCCGCAGGCGGTGGCGGACGCGCACCTGCGGGCGCTGCTCGACCCGGCGAACCGGTCCAGCCCCTGGAACCTCGCCCCCTGGGACGCCATACGCCAGCCCGACCAGCCCGCCGCCCGCGCCCGCTGAGCCGTTGCCCGCCTGTTACGCGGGCCGTGCCCGGCCGCTCCAGCCGTACGCGAGAATGGGCCCATGAGTCTGTTCCGCGACGACGGCATCGTGCTGCGCACCCAGAAGCTGGGTGAGGCGGACCGGATCATCACGCTGCTCACCCGCGGTCACGGCCGGGTACGCGCCGTGGCGCGCGGGGTGCGGCGCACCAAGTCGAAGTTCGGGGCGCGGCTCGAACCCTTCTCCCACGTCGACGTGCAGTTCTTCGCGCGGGGGAGCGAGCTGGTCGGACGCGGGCTGCCGCTGTGCACCCAGAGCGAGACCATCGCGCCGTACGGCGGCGGCATCGTCACCGACTACGCGCGGTACACCGCCGGGACGGCCATGCTGGAGACGGCGGAGCGGTTCACCGACCACGAGGGTGAGCCCGCCGTCCAGCAGTACCTGCTCCTCGTCGGCGCGCTGCGCACGCTCGCGCGCGGGGAGCACGCCCCGCACCTCGTCCTCGACGCCTTCCTGCTGCGCTCCCTCGCCGTGAACGGCTACGCGCCCAGCTTCACGGACTGCGCGAGGTGCGGGATGCCCGGCCCGAACCGGTTCTTCTCGGTGGCGTCGGGCGGCACGGTCTGCGGGGACTGCCGGGTGCCCGGCAGTGTCGTACCCTCCCCGGGCACGCTCGAACTGCTCGGCGCGCTCCTCACGGGCGACTGGGAGACGGCGGACGCCTGCGAGGCGCGCTACGTCCGGGAGGGCAGTGGGCTGGTGTCCGCGTATCTGCACTGGCACCTGGAGCGCGGGCTGCGGTCGCTGCGCTACGTCGAGAAGTAAGTCCGCCAGGCCGAGAAACACGTTCACCAGGCCGAGAAACAAGTTCGCCAGAGAGAAGCAAGAGAGAAGAGAAGCACATGGTCGTACGCGGGTTTCTGGGACGCCAGCGCCGCGAGTACCGGACGCCGGACCAGCATCCGTCCGGTGCCCGGCCGCCGAAGCTGCCCGGGGAGCTGGTGCCCAACCATGTGGCGATCATCATGGACGGCAACGGGCGGTGGGCGAAGGAGCGGGGCCTGCCGCGCACCGAGGGGCACAAGGTGGGCGCGGAGTGCGTGCTCGACGTGCTCCAGGGGGCCATCGAGATGGACGTGAAGGCCATCTCGCTGTACGCGTTCTCCACCGAGAACTGGAAGCGGTCGCCGGACGAGGTGCGCTTCCTGATGAACTTCAACCGCGACTTCATCCGCAAGACCCGCGACCAGCTCGACGAGCTGGGGGTGCGGGTGCGCTGGGTCGGGCGGATGCCCAAGCTGTGGAAGTCGGTCGCGAAGGAGCTCCAGGTCGCCCAGGAGCAGACCAGGGACAACGACCGGCTGACGCTGTACTTCTGCATGAACTACGGCGGGCGCGCGGAGATCGCGGACGCCGCGCAGGCGATGGCGGAGGACGTGCGGGCGGGGCGGCTGGAGCCGTCGAAGGTGACCGAGAAGACGTTCGCCCGGTACCTGTACTACCCGGACATGCCGGACGTCGACCTGTTCCTGCGGCCCAGCGGCGAGCAGCGCGTCTCCAACTACCTCATCTGGCAGAGCGCGTACGCCGAGATGGTGTTCCAGGACGTGCTGTGGCCGGACTTCGACCGCCGCGACCTGTGGCGGGCGTGCGTCGAGTTCGCCTCCCGCGACCGCCGCTTCGGCGGGGCGATCCCGAACGAGGAGCTGCTGGCCATGGAGGGCAGGCAGGGTTGAGCCAGGCGGTCCCGCCACGGCTGGTGGGCGGGTGCGCGGCGTCCGTGTGGGGGGGTCGCCGCGCTCCGGCCGTGAGCCGCGGGGACGACGCTCCCACACCTGCTACCGGACGCCCTGGGGGTCAGTCCTCGGGGCTCGCGACGGCGCACTCCGCGCAGGTGCCGAAGATCTCCACCGTGTGGGCGACGTTGACGAAGCCGTGTTCCGCGGCGATGGCCTCGGCCCACTTCTCCACCGCGGGGCCCTCGACCTCGACCGCCTTGCCGCAGCCGCGGCAGACGAGGTGGTGGTGGTGTTCGCCGGTGGAGCAGCGGCGGTAGACGGACTCGCCGTCGGAGGTGCGCAGGACGTCGACCTCACCGGCCTCGGCGAGGGACTGGAGGGTGCGGTAGACGGTGGTGAGCCCGACGGAGTCGCCCTTGTGCTTGAGCATGTCGTGCAGGTCCTGCGCGCTGCGGAACTCCTCGACCTCTTCCAGGGCTGCCGCCACGGCGGCGCGCTGCCGGGTGGCGCGGCCCTTCACGGGCGGTCCAGCGGTGGTCACCGGTTGCCTCCTCACATCTGGCGTCT
Organism: Streptomyces flavalbus; assembly: GCF_042674625.1. Lineage (NCBI taxonomy): Bacteria > Bacillati > Actinomycetota > Actinomycetes > Kitasatosporales > Streptomycetaceae > Streptomyces > Streptomyces flavalbus. Next base: position 2,639,816 of record NZ_JBHTEB010000001.1, on the reverse strand, counting down.
GCCGGGCCATTGTGCCAGCCCGGTCTGTGCGCGGTCAGACGCCGACCTCGTCGCCCGCCCCCCGGCTGGCCGGAATCGCGCACTCCGCCGGGTCGCCGGTGGGGTGCGCCGCGGCCAGCGCCCGCGCGCGGCGCCGGGCCAGCGGGGCGGCCAGGACGGTCAGCAGGATGAACGCGCCGATGGTGAGCAGCACGATCGTCGCGCCGGGCGGCACGTCCTGGTAGTACGAGGTGACCGTGCCGCCGATGGTCACGCTCACGCCGATCGCCACCGCGATCGCGAACGTCGCCGCGAAGCTGCGGCTGAGCTGCTGCGCCGCCGCCACCGGCACCACCATCAGCGCCGACACCAGCAGCAGGCCGACGACGCGCATGGCGACGGTCACCGTGACGGCCGCCGTCACCGCCGTCAGCAGGTTCAGCGCGCGCACCGGCAGCCCGGTGACCCGCGCGAACTCCTCGTCCTGGCTGACCGCGAAGAGTTGGCGGCGCAGGCCCAGCGTGACCAGCACCACGAACGCGGCCAGCAGGCAGATCGCCGTCACGTCGGACTCGGAGACCGTGGAGAGGGAGCCGAAGAGGTACGACGTCAGGTTGGCGTTGGACCCGGTGGGGGCGAGGTTGATGAACATCACGCCGCCCGCCATGCCGCCGTAGAAGAGCATCGCGAGGGCGATGTCGCCGCGGGTCCTGCCGTACCAGCGGATCAGCTCCATCATCACGGCGCCGAGGACGGAGACGAGGGTCGCCATCCACACCGGGGACCAGGAGAGCAGGAAGCCCAGGCCGACGCCGGTCATGGCGACGTGGCCGATGCCGTCGCCCATCAGGGCCTGGCGGCGCTGGACCAGGTAGATGCCGACCGCGGGGGCGGTGATGCCGACCAGGACAGCGGCGAGGAGCGCCCGCTGCATGAAGGCGTAGTTCAGGATTTCCATCAGCTCAGCAGTCCGGTGCGGAGGGGCTCGGCGCCCTCGGGGGCGTGCGGGTGGACGTGGTCGTGGCCGGGCAGGGCGTGCTGGCCGACCGCCTTGGGCGGCGGGCCGTCGTGCAGGACGCAGCCGTCGCGCAGGACCACGGCGCGGTCGATCAGCGGCTCCAGCGGGCCCAGTTCGTGCAGGACGAGGAGGACGGAGACGCCGCGGGCGACCTGCTCGCGCAGGGTCGCGGCGAGCACCTCCTGGCTGGCGAGGTCCACGCCCGCCATCGGCTCGTCCATGATCAGCAGCTCCGGTTCCGCGGCCAGCGCGCGGGCGATCAGCACCCGCTGGTGCTGGCCGCCGGAGAGCGCGCTGACGGAGTCCTTGGCCCGGTCCGCCATGCCGACCAGCTCCAGGGCGTGCCGTACGGCGGTGTGGTCGGCCTTGCGGAGGAAGCCGAAGCGGGCCCGCGACAGGCGCCCGGAGGCGACGACCTCCGTCACGGTGGCGGGCACGCCGCCCGCGGCGGTGGTGCGCTGGGGGACGTACCCCACCCGCCCCCAGTCGCGGAACCGGTGCCGCGCGGTGCCGAACAGCTCCACCTCGCCCGCGCTGACCGGGACCTGCCCGATGACGGCGCGCACGGCGGTCGACTTGCCCGAGCCGTTGGCGCCGAGCAGGGCGACGACCTCACCGTGGCGCACGGTGAGGTCGATGCCGCGCAGGACGGGACGTGCGCCCAGTTCCGCGCGGACCCCGCGCAGGGATATGACGGGCGAACCCGTGGCGGCCGTCTCGCCCATGGCGTCCTCCGTAAAGATCATTTGCTGCCCAGGGCGGTTTCCAGCGCCTTGAGGTTGGCTTCCATGACCTGCAAGTAGTCGTCGCCGCGGGACTGGTCGGTGATGCCCTCCAGCGGATCGAGGACGTCCGTCTTCAGGCCCGCGTCCTTGGCGAGGGTCTTCGCGGTCTTGTCGGAGACCAGTGTCTCGTAGAAGACGGTGGTGACGCCGTCGGCCTTGGCCTCCTCCTGGAGTTCCCTGATCCGGGCGGGGCTCGGCTCGCTCTCCGGGTCGAGGCCGGAGATGGCCTCCTGGGTGAGGCCGTAGCGCTCGGCGAGGTAGCCGAAGGCGGCGTGGTTGGTGAAGAAGACCTTGGTGGCGGTGTCCTTCAGGCCGTCTTCAAAGCTGGTGTTGAGGGCTTCGAGCTTCTCGACGAGGGCGGCGGTGTTCTTCTTGTAGTCGGCCGCGTGGTCCGGGTCGGCCTTCTCGAAGGCCGCGCCGACGCCCTTGGCGACCTCGGCGTACTTCACCGGGTCCAGCCAGATGTGTGGGTCGCGGGCGTGCTCCTCCTCCTCGGACTCGCCGCCCTCCTCCGCGCCGTGGTCGTGCTCGACGCCGCCGTGGTCCTCCAGCGTGGTGAGGCTGGCGGCGTCGATCTTGGTCTTGACGCCGGACTGGTCGATGGCCTCGTCCACGGCGGGCTGGAGGGTCTTCAGGTAGAGCACCGCGTCGGACTCGCCGAGCTGCGCGGTCTGCCGGGCGCTCAGCTCCAGGTCGTGCGGCTCCTGGCCGGGCTCGGTGAGGGTGGTGACGTTGGCGTGCTCGCCGCCGATCTGCTCGGCGAGGAACTGCATCGGGTAGAACGACGCGACGACGTCGAACTTGTCGGTGTTGCCCGCGGCGGCGCTGTCGGAGGAGCAGGCGGTGAGGGTGGTCAGGCCGAGGGTGGCCGCCGCCGCGACCGCGATGCCGGATATGTGTCGTCGTCGTACGTTCATGACACTCATTTTCAGTGAACGTGGAAACGATTGTCAATAAACGTGGTGGAGCCCATAGGACGGGACCGATTTGGTCGAGTGGCCGTCCCCGCCGGTAACCTGAAGCATTCGCTGGAAGCATCTCGCTTCGTCGCCCGTCGTCGTAATGAAGAGAGCACCGTGGCCGCCGACAAGATCGACACCATCGTCAGCCTGAGCAAGCGCCGTGGCTTTGTTTTCCCCTGTAGTGAGATCTACGGCGGTCAGCGGGCCGCCTGGGACTACGGGCCGCTCGGTGTCGAGCTGAAGGAGAACCTCAAGCGCCAGTGGTGGCGCTACATGGTGACGTCGCGCGAGGACGTGGTCGGTATCGACTCGTCCGTCATCCTCGCCCCCGAGGTGTGGGTCGCCTCCGGTCACGTCGCCACCTTCACCGACCCCCTCACCGAGTGCACCGCCTGCCACAAGCGGTTCCGCGCGGACCACCTGGAAGAGGCGTACGAGGAGAAGAAGGGCCGCGCCCCGGAGAACGGCCTCGCCGACATCAACTGCCCCAACTGCGGCAACAAGGGCCAGTTCACCGAGCCCAAGCAGTTCTCGGGCCTGCTCTCCACCCACCTCGGCCCGACCCAGGACTCCGGCTCCATCGCCTACCTGCGTCCGGAGACCGCCCAGGGCATCTTCACCAACTTCGCCCAGGTGCAGACCACTTCGCGCCGCAAGCCGCCGTTCGGCATCGCCCAGATGGGCAAGTCCTTCCGCAACGAGATCACGCCCGGCAACTTCATCTTCCGCACCCGCGAGTTCGAGCAGATGGAGATGGAGTTCTTCGTCAAGCCGGGCGAGGACGAGAAGTGGCAGGAGTACTGGATGGAGCAGCGCTGGAACTGGTACACCGGCCTCGGTATGCGCGAGGAGAACATGCGGTGGTACGAGCACCCACAGGAGAAGCTCTCCCACTACTCCAAGCGCACCGCCGACATCGAGTACCGCTTCCAGTTCGGCGGCAGCGAGTGGGGCGAGCTTGAGGGCGTCGCCAACCGCACCGACTACGACCTCGGCGCCCACTCCAAGGCCTCCGGCCAGGACCTGTCCTACTTCGACCAGGAGGCCGGGGAGCGCTGGACGCCGTACGTCATCGAGCCCGCGGCCGGTGTCGGGCGCGCGATGCTCGCCTTCCTGCTCGACGCGTACGTCGAGGACGAGGCGCCCAACGCCAAGGGCAAGATGGAGAAGCGGGCCGTGCTGCGGCTCGACCACCGGCTCGCGCCGGTCAAGGTCGCCGTCCTGCCGCTGTCCCGCAACCCCGAGCTGTCGCCGAAGGCGAAGGGGCTCGCGCAGGCGCTGCGGCAGCACTGGAACATCGAGTTCGACGACGCGGGCGCGATCGGGCGCCGGTACCGGCGCCAGGACGAGATCGGGACGCCGTACTGCGTGACCGTGGACTTCGACACGCTGGACGACAACGCGGTGACGGTGCGGGAGCGGGACTCCATGAAGCAGGAGCGGGTGTCTCTCGACCAGATCGAGGGGTACCTCGCCAGTCGGCTGATCGGTAGCTGACCGGGGTGGCGGAGCGCCGTTGCCGGGTGCGGGGCGTGCGTGGCTGATCGCGCAGTTCCCCGCGCCCCTTGGGTGCGCTGCCCCTAGGGAGTGCTCCAGCTCCGTATTGGCCCTCGATACCGGCCCCCCAGTGGACCTGTATCGGGGGCCTTCGCGCGTTCAGGGTGGGGGCATGACCCTTACGTTTCTGTTGACCACCTTGGTCGTCGTCGTCACGCCCGGGACCGGGCTCGTCTACACGCTCGCCGCGGGGCTCGGGCGGGGGCGGGGGGCCGCCGTGTGGGCGGCGGTGGGGTGCACGCTCGCGATCGTGCCGCACGTGCTGGCGACGGTCACCGGGCTCGCGGCGCTGCTGCACGCGAGCGCGACCGCGTTCCAGGTCCTCAAGTACGCGGGCGTCGGCTACCTGCTCTACATGGCCTGGGCCACCGTGCGGGACAAGGAGGCGCTGACCGTGGGGGACGGGCCCGTCGCGCCGATGTCCTCGCGGCAGGTGGTGACGCGGGCCGTGCTGATCAACCTGCTCAACCCCAAGGTGACGATCTTCTTCCTGGCGTTCCTGCCGCAGTTCGTCAGCCCCGGGCAGCCGCACGCCGCGCCCCGGATGCTGTTCCTCGGCGGGGTGTTCATGCTGGTCACCTTTGTCGTCTTCGCCGTGTTCGGGGTGCTGGCGGCGGCGGTGCGCAGCCAGGTGATCTCCCGGCCGCGGGTGATGGCGTGGCTGCGGCGCACCTTCGCCGGGTCGTTCGTGGTGCTGGGCGCGAAGCTGGCGGTGACGGGGATGGAGTGACCGTCGGGGTGACCACCCCTTCGCGTGCGGGACAATGGAGGAATGTCCGCGCCCACCAGCCCCCTCCAGATCGGCCCGCACACCGTCACCCCGCCCGTGGTCCTCGCCCCCATGGCCGGGATCACCAACGCGCCCTTCCGCACCCTGTGCCGGGAGTTCAGCGGCGGCAAGGGCCTCTTCGTCAGCGAGATGATCACGACGCGGGCGCTGGTCGAGCGCAACGAGAAGACCATGCAACTGGTCCACTTCGACGCCAGGGAGAAGCCCCGCTCCATCCAGCTCTACGGCGTCGACCCCGCCACCGTCGGCAAGGCCGTCCGCATGATCGCGGAGGAGGACCTGGCCGACCACATCGACCTCAACTTCGGCTGCCCGGTGCCGAAGGTCACCCGCAAGGGCGGCGGCTCCGCGCTGCCGTACAAGCGGAACCTGCTGCGCGCCATCCTGCGTGAGGCCGTCAGCGGCGCCGGTGAGCTGCCCGTCACCATGAAGATGCGCATCGGCATCGACGACGACCACGTCACCTACCTCGACGCCGGGCGGATCGCCGTCGAGGAGGGCGTCACCGCCATCGCCCTGCACGGCCGCACCGCCGCCCAGCACTACGGCGGCACCGCCGACTGGAGCGCCATCGCCCGGCTGAAGGAGCACGTCCCGGAGATCCCCGTCCTCGGCAACGGCGACATCTGGTCCGCGGAGGACGCGGTGCGCATGGTGCGGGAGACCGGCTGCGACGGCGTCGTCGTCGGGCGCGGCTGCCTGGGGCGGCCCTGGCTGTTCGCGGACCTGGTGGCCGCGTTCGAGGGCCGGGACGCCGACATCGCGCGGCCCGCCCTGCGCGAGGTCGCGGACGTCATGGTCCGGCACGCCACCCTGCTCGGGGAGTGGATCGGCGACGAGTCCCGGGGCGTCATCGACTTCCGCAAGCACGTCGCCTGGTACCTGAAGGGCTTCGCGGTCGGCTCCGAGATGCGCAAGCGGCTCGCGATCACCTCCTCGCTGGCCGAGCTGCGCGCCGGGCTCGACGAACTCGACCTCGACCAGCCCTGGCCCACCGGCGCCGACGGCCCGCGCGGGCGCACCTCCGGCAACAACCGCGTCGTCCTGCCCGACGGCTGGCTGAAGGACCCCTACGACTGCGCGGGCGTCGGTGAGGACGCCGAGCTGGACACCTCGGGCGGCTGACGGTCACTTCCCGGCGGTGTGCGGCGTGGAGCCGTACGCCGTCAGGAAGCGGTCGCGGAAGGTGTCCATCCTCCACACCGGGGTGTCCGCCCTCGGCGCGAGGCCGTCCGCCCAGCCCCAGTCAGCGATCTTCTCCAGCACCTTCGGGTCCTTCGCCACGATCGACACCGGCACGTCCCGGCTGGCGTTCTCGCCGCTGACCCGGGGGATGGGCTGGTGGTCGCCGAGGAAGACCAGGACGGTGTCCTCGTCGCCGTACCGCTCCAGCCACTCGGTCAGGCTGGTCACCGAGTACGCGATCGACTTGCCGTACTCCCGCCTGGAGCGGTCGGAGTCGGGGACGACCTCCTTGGGGTCGGCGCCCGCCGCCTCGATGCCCTCGAAGATCCGGCCGTCCCCGAGGTCGTCCCAGTCGACCATGGTCGGGATCGGCGCCCAGGGCTGGTGGCTGGAGGTCAGGATGATCTCCGCCATGAGCGGCTTGTCGTGCTCCCTGCCGTGCTCCAGGCGCTGGAACGCCTCCAGCGCGTACTGGTCGGGCATCGTCGACCAACTGAACTTCGGGCCCTGGTAGCCGAGGTGGAACGCGTCGTAGACGTGGTCCAGGCCGAAGAACTCCGCCTCCGGCCAGCCCTTCTGCACGCCCGGCACGATGCCGACCGAGCGCCAGGCGCCCGTCTTCTGGAAGACCTTGGTGAGGGTGAGGTGGTCGCTCGCGGTCACCGTGCGGTACCGCTGCTGGTTGTCGATCCACAGGCCCGACAGGAACGTGGAGTGGCCGAGCCAACTGCTGCCGCCGTACGTCGCGGACGTCAGCCAGCCGCTCTTGGCGTGGAACCCCGCCTCCTCCAGCGCCTCCGTCCGGGTGTCCAGGGTGCCGGTCACGCGCGGCGCGATCAGCGGGTCCTCCAGGGCGCTGCGGCCGTAGCTCTCGATGAACGTGAACAGCACGTCCTTGCCGCGCAGGTCCGGCACCAGCTCGGCGGGCGGGGTCGCCCCGAAGGCGTCCTCCCCGGCCTCCTTCGCGAACGCCGCCTCGTCCCGCAGGGTCGCCTTCACCCGCCGGGACTGCGTGGTCACCGTGTCGGCCACCCGGTCGGCGGCCAGCGGCACCCCGGCGACCTGGAGGCCGAGGGTGGAGCAGGTGATCCACACCGTGCCCGCGATCAGCGTGCCCTTCGTCGCCGCCGTCCGGTGGCGGACCAGCAGCCCGCTCAGCCGCAGCGACGCCAGCACCAGCGCCGCGAAGAGCAGCAGCAGCGCGACCACGACGCCGACCGTCGCGGCGGTCGTCGCCGTGCCGCCCATGGTGTCCTTCTGGTACGCCCGCGCGTCGTCAAGCAGCTCCCAGTCCAGGACGAGGTTGAAGCCCCGGCCCAGGTACTCCATGAACCCGATGTCCAGCAGGTTCAGCACCGTCAGCGCGCCGAGCCCGACGCCGGTGAGCACCGCCATCGCCGTACGCGACCGGCGCCCCGGCAGCGCCAGCAGCACCGCCACGCCGACGACCGCCTCCGCCGGGAGGCGCGCGAAGTGCCGGGCGTCCACGGCGGCGGGCGCGTTCGGCAGCAGCAGGGCGGCGAGGACCAGCGCGGCGGACAGGGCGGTGAGCGTGTGCCGCAGCGCCCGGACGGCCCCCGGGTGCCCGGCCCGCACGGCCCGCACCCGGTCCCTCAGCCCTCTGCTGGGCGCCGCCTCCTCCTCGCCGCCCTCAGCCGTGTCCGTGTCCGGGTCCTGGGCGAGGTGACGTGTGCGTGTGAAGACAGGCACCCGAGGGTCCTTCCGTGCGTAGCGGGTCCACCGTCAACCCGTACGGCCCGGTCCCGCGCCGCGTTCACCCCGCCCGCGTCCTTTGCCTCCCCTTCAAGCACCGCCCACCGCGGTCAGCAGCGCCAGCGGCGCCGCGGCCGACCGGGACTCGCGCACGCACGCGTGCGGGTACGGCACCGGCTCCGCGTGCGTGTCCCGGCCGTACCCGGCGAGCACCTCGGGCAGCCGGTGCCCGGTCGCGGTCGCCGCGTCCACCAGGGCGTGCGCGACCGTGCGGGCCTCGTCGTGCAGGCCGTAGCGGGACAGGCCCAGCGTGATCAGCGCGTTGTCGTGCGGCCACACCGAACCGCGGTGGTACGACAGCGGGTGGTACGCCGGTTGCCCCGCGGCCAGCGTGCGCACGCCCCAGCCGGAGAAGAAGTCCGGCTCCAGCAGCCGCCGTCCGACCAGTTCGCCGTACTCCTTGTCGAGCAGCCCCGACCACAGCAGGTGCCCCGCGTCCGAGGCGAGCGCGTCGACCTGGCGGCCCTCCCCGTCCAGGGCGAGCGCCGGGAAGGAGTGCTCCGGCATCCAGAAGTCCCGCTGGAAGCGGTCCCGCAGGTCACCGGCGGCCTGTTCGAGGAGGGCGGCGTACGTCTCGTCGTCCCACACCGTGCGCGCCAGCCACGCCGTGCGGCGCAGCGCGTCGTACGCGTAGCCCTGGGCGCCCGCCGCCATCACCGGCCCGTTCGGCCTGCTGCCGTCCGCCGAGCAGATGGCGCCGGGGGAGTCCTTCCAGTTCTGGTTGGCCAGGCCGCCCTGGTCGGCGCGGTACACGAGGTAGCCGCGCGAGGTCAGCCCGCCGTGGTCCAGCATCCAGCCGACGGCGGCGCGGGCGTGCGGCTGGAGGCGCCGGGCGAGCGCGGTGTCGCCGGTCCGCTCGGTGTAGGCGCCGAGCAGGACGAGGAAGAGCGGGGTGGCGTCCACCGAGCCGTAGTAGCGGCCGTACGGCACCTGCCCGAAGTGGGCCAGCTCGCCGTGCCGCACCTCGTGCACGATCTTGCCGGGCTGGGCGACCGAGCCGGGGTCGGTGCCGGTGGCCTGGGCGGCGGCGAGCGCGGGCAGCGTGGCGGCGGCCAGCCCCGGCCGGTAGGGCAGCGCGAACAGGGAGGTGAGCAGGGCGTCGCGGCCCAGCAGGGTGAGGAACCAGGGGGCTCCGGCGGCCGGGACGCGCAGCTCCTCGCCGTCCGGTCCGGTCGCCGGTACCTGGAGCGCGGCCAGGTCCGCGAGGCCGCGCGCACAGGCCGCGGCCAGCTCGGGCCAGCCGGTGGGGAAGGCGACGCCCTCGACGAACTCGCCCTCCTTCGCCAGCAGTTGCGCGGTGACGGCGGCGGGGGAGCGGGGCACCCGCAGCGCCCGCTTCTCGCCGTGCGGGCGGGCGATCACGCGCAGGGTCAGCTCGGTGGTGCCGTGCGGCTCCAGCTCCAGCGTCCACACCAGTCGGCGGGCGCCGGTGCCGGTCTCCTCCACGCCGTCCGGCGCGGGGTCGGCGGTGACCGTCGTACGGGACTCCCACTCGCCGCGCCGGTAGCTGAACTCCACGCCGTCGTCGAGGACGTGGCGGCGGCGGACGGCGCCGGTCTTGGCGTAGGTGCGGTGGTCGGAGCGCAGCTCGAACTGGTCGGCGAAGTCGGCGTCCACGGTGAGCGCGAGCCGCACGGTGGTGGGCACCGGCCGGTTCCCGCTGACCCGGATCAACTCCACGAACGAGCCGTCCCCGACCGCCTGCTCCCGGAACAGCGTGTACGCGGGCGGCTCCTGGCGCCCCCCGCGGGGTACGAGCACACAGCGGGCGGTGTCCCCGTCGGCGACCGGCGTCAGCGCCTCCGGCACCGCGCCGTCGACGGTGAGCTGCCAGCGGCTCAGATGCCGGGCGTCCCGCACGAACATGCCGTCGGGCAGCCCGTCCGGGGCGCTGGCGCCGCGCACCCCGGCGATGTCCCCACGGCCGCCCACGGCGGCGAACGTCCCCCCGTACACGAGCAGATGATGCCGGTCCGTCATCGCCGGTCCCCTCCCTTGAACGCGGTGGCCGCGCCCTTGTCCCAGGCGGGCTGGTCGTGCAGCAGATCGAGGGCGAGCGCCGCAGTCCAGCCGAAGTCGGTGGTGCCGCAGGACTCGCCGGTGTACGGGTCGACGTACTCCGCGAAGCCCGAGGTGTCGGCGGTGTGCAGCACCGCCCGGCGCAGCGCGTCGGCCCGGCCGCGCTCGCCGTGCAGCCGCAGCCCGCGCTCCAGCAGCCAGGCCGTGTTGAACCAGGCCGGGCCCCGCCAGTAGCGGTGCGGGTCGAACGCCTCGCCGCGCAGGTCGTAGCTGGGCACCAGGCGGGTGAGCCCGCCGAGCCCGAAGTGCGGGCCGCACATCGTGCGCACCAGCGTGGCGGCGGTCTCGCGCGGGAGCGTCGGCAGCAGCAGCGGCACCAGGCCGGAGACGCCGCGCTCGGGCACCAGGCCGCCGCCGACCACGTCCCGGCAGAGGAACATGCCGTGCGCCGGGTCCCACAGCCGCTCGATGAGCACCTCCGTCAGCCGCTCCGCGCGCGCGTGCCGGGCGGTGCCGGTGGCGCCCAGCTCGTGGGCGATGGCGGCGAGGGCGTGCTCGGAGGCGATGAGGAGGGCGTTGAAGGCGGGGTCTTCCACGGCGAAGGCGTGCGCCTGGGCCTGGTGCGGGTGCCCGTGGGTCCCGTCGTCGTACCCCCGGTCGCGGTAGTCCGCCGCGAGGCGCACGTACCGCCCGTAGTCCAGGTCCGTCGGCCGGTCCTCGGGGGAGCCGTGGTCGAGGTCGGCGCGGCGGAAGGAGCGGGCCGGGGCCGGGGTGACGCGGGCGAGCGGGGCGTCCCAGCAGGGGCTGTTGTCCATGCCCTGCTCCCACGGGTGCACGACGGACGCCAGCCCGCCGCCCCCCAGGTCACGCCGGTGCAGCAGATAGCGGTGCCAGGCCGCCAGCCGGGGATACACCGTGGAGAGGAACCCGCGCGCCCGCGACAGCCCCGGATCGGCGCGGTGCACCAGCCAGGCCGCGAGCGCGTGCACGGGTGGCTGCACGATCCCGGAGGTCTGTACGGTGCGCGGGGCGCCCGCAGCGCGCCCCGCGGTCGAGGAGCGCCAGAAGTCGGGGCTCGGGAAGTACGCGTCGAGCGGGACGGAGGGGTTGAAGACGATGTGCGGGACGCGTCCGTCGCGCCACTGGGCCGCCAGCAGCGTCTCCAGCTCCGTCTGCGCCCGTAACGGCGACAGGTGCCGCAGCCCGATCGCGATGAACGCCGAGTCCCAGGACCACTGGTGCGGGTACAGGCCCCGTGAGGGGACGGTGGAGGTACCGGTCCAGTTGCCCTCCAGCACGCGGGCCGCCCTGCGGTGCAGGGAATCGGCCGCGGTGTCCGGATCGTATGCAACAGCGCGGTCCGGGGGGCGGGTGATGACTGGTGCTGGACGATCCACTCGGGACTCCCCGAAGACGCGTACGGCTGATGGGTTCGGCAGCGGCTACCGTAGGGTTACGTCTATTTAACACGCAAAACTCAATATGTAATGCAGGCTTGAGAAACACAAGGGGGTGCGCGGATGTCCGTACGCAGTGCTCGTGGCGGCCGAGGTCAGGGCAGCTCCGGTGAGCTGCTCGAACTGGTGCGCAGTGGCCGCGCCACCACGCGCGGCGCGCTCCAGCAGGCCACCGGGCTGTCCCGGGCCACCGTGGGCCAGCGCCTGGACCGCCTCTTCCGCGCGGGCTGGCTGCGCGAGGGCGCGGGCGGCCCGGTCGACTCCCCGCTGGGCGGGCGCCCCTCGATCACCCTGGAGTTCGACGACGAGCACGCGGTCGTCCTCGCGGCGGACCTGGACACCCGGCACGCGCGCGCGGCCGTCCTCACCCTGACCGGCGAGATCCTCGCCGAGCACGGCGGCACGCTGGTCATCGAGGACGGCCCGGAGGCCGTCCTCGGCGAACTCGGCCGCTGGTTCGCCGAGCTGCTGGCGAAGACGGGCCACCGCGCCGCCGAGGTCTGCGGCATCGGCCTCGCGGTGCCAGGCCCGGTGGACACCGACACCGGCAGGGTGGTGCAGCCGCCGATCATGCCGGGCTGGGACGGCTACGACATTCGCGGCCGGTTGGCTCGCGCGTTCACGGAGTACACGGGCGCCGCGGGTGCCGTCCCCGCCGTGCCGGTCCTGGTCGACAACGACGCCAACCTGATGGCGTACGGCGAACAGCGCACCGGCTACCCCGACTGCTCGGCGTTCGTGCTGGTCAAGGTCTCCACGGGCATCGGCGCCGGGGTGGTGGTCGACGGCTCGGTCTACCGCGGCATCGACGGCGGTGCCGGGGACATCGGGCACATCCGGGTGCCCGAGGGCGCGGAGGTGCTCTGCCGCTGCGGGTCGTACGGCTGTCTGGCCGCCATCGCCAGCGGTGGCGCCGTGGCGCGGCGGCTGGTGGCGTCCGGGGTTCCGGCGGCGTCCGGCTCGGACGTGCGGGACCTGCTGGCGGCGGGGCACCCGGAGGCGGTGGGGCTGGCGCGGGAGGCGGGGCGCCGGGTCGGGGACGTGCTGGCGACGGTGGTGACGCTGCTGAACCCCGGTGTGCTGATGATCGCCGGGGACTTGTCCGGAACGGCGTTCGTGACGGGCGTACGGGAGCTGCTGTACCAGCGGGCGCTGTCGCGCTCCACGGCCCACCTGGACGTCGTGACCTCGCGGCTGGGGGAGCGGGCGGGGCTGGTCGGGGCCGGGGCGCTGGTGGTGGAGCACCTGTACGCGCCGGAGCGGGCGGAGGAGCGGCTGCGGGCGCTGGGGGTGTGACGCCCGTGTTTCCGTCCGGAGGACCGGTCCGCATGGTGGGATCGCGGTCCATGTGGCAGCGTGATTCTCGCCACCCCTGATAAGGGGTACGCTCAGATGAGCGGATCTTGGGCGACTGCACTTCTCCAAGGGGTGGCACTGAGTGCCACCCCTTGATCGTTCATCGATCGAAATCAAACGTGCCGCACGCCGCTCATCAGAGCGCGGTGCGGCCAATATGAGGGCTGAGTCGTTCAAGAAGTGAAAACAAGAACCCGTAACTGCTTACCAACCCTTGACTTTCGATCCACTGGCTGACGACGGGTTACAGGCGCATGACGCACGAGTGGACGTACCCAGACGCCTTTGATCTGGGTATGTTCCTCGCCGTCAGGGCAGCCACCGCGTCTTCGAGGAGTCGAGACCCGTGTCGGAAAACAAAGATCTTCAGGTAGCCGAGCACGGCGCCAGCGTTGAGGGCGTGAAGTTCGTCTACGACTTCACCGAGGGCAACAAGGACCTCAAGGACCTGCTCGGTGGCAAGGGTGCCAACCTCGCCGAGATGACCAACCTGGGTCTCCCCGTGCCACCCGGCTTCACCATCACCACGGAAGCCTGCAAGGTCTACCTCGACAGCGGTGAGGAGCCCGTGGCACTGCGTGACGAGGTGAGTGCGCACCTCGACGCGCTGGAGCGGCGCATGGGCAAGAAGCTGGGCCAGCCCGACAACCCCCTGCTGGTCTCGGTCCGTTCGGGCGCCAAGTTCTCCATGCCCGGCATGATGGACACCGTCCTCAACATCGGCCTCTCCGACAAGTCGGTGCAGGGCCTGGCCAAGCAGGCCGGGGACGACCGGTTCGCGTGGGACTCCTACCGCCGCCTCATCCAGATGTTCGGCAAGACGGTCCTCGGCGTGGACGGCGAACTCTTCGAGGACGCCCTCGACAAGGCCAAGGAGGCCAAGAAGGTCACGGTCGACACCGAGTTGGAGGCCGCGGACCTGAAGAAGCTGGTCACCGCCTTCAAGAAGATCGTGAAGAAGGAGGCGGGCCGGGACTTCCCGCAGGACCCGCGCGAGCAGATGGACCTCGCCATCAAGGCGGTCTTCGACTCCTGGAACGGCGACCGCGCCAAGCTCTACCGCCGCCAGGAGCGCATCCCGCACGACCTCGGCACCGCGGTCAACGTCTGCTCGATGGTCTTCGGCAACCTGGGCCCGGACTCCGGCACCGGCGTCGCCTTCACCCGCGACCCCGCCTCCGGCCACCAGGGCGTGTACGGCGACTACCTCCAGAACGCCCAGGGCGAGGACGTCGTGGCGGGCATCCGCAACACGGTCCCGCTCGCGGAGCTGGAGTCGATCGACAAGAAGTCGTACGACCAGCTCATGCAGATCATGGAGACCCTGGAGAACCACTACAAGGACCTCTGCGACATCGAGTTCACCATCGAGCGCGGCCAGCTCTGGATGCTCCAGACCCGCGTCGGCAAGCGCACGGCGGGCGCGGCGTTCCGCATCGCCACGCAACTCGTCGACCAGGGCCTGATCGACGAGGCGGAGGCGCTCCAGCGCGTCAACGGCGCCCAGCTCGCCCAGCTCATGTTCCCCCGCTTCGACGACGAGGCGAAGGTCGAGCAGATCGGCCGGGGCATCGCGGCGTCGCCGGGCGCGGCGGTCGGCAAGGCGGTCTTCGACTCGTACACCGCGGTGAAGTGGTCCCGCTCGGGCGAGCAGGTCATCCTGATCCGCCGCGAGACCAACCCCGACGACCTCGACGGCATGATCGCCGCGGAGGGCATCCTCACCTCCCGGGGCGGCAAGACCTCCCACGCGGCGGTGGTGGCGCGCGGCATGGGCAAGACGTGCGTGTGCGGCGCGGAGGAGCTGGAGGTCGACACCAAGCGCCGCCGGATGACGGTGCCCGGCGGCCATGTGGTCGAGGAGGGCGACGTCATCTCCATCGACGGCTCCTCGGGCAAAGTGTACCTGGGCGAGGTGCCGGTGGTCCCCTCCCCGGTCGTCGAGTACTTCGAGGGCCGGATGCACGCGGGCGCGGACGACGCGGACGAGCTGGTGGAGGCCGTCCACCGCATCATGGCCTTCGCGGACCGCAAGCGCCGCCTGCGGGTGCGCGCCAACGCGGACAACGCCGAGGACGCGCTGCGGGCGCGGCGCTTCGGCGCGCAGGGGATCGGCCTGTGCCGCACGGAGCACATGTTCCTCGGTGACCGCCGTGAGCTGGTGGAACGCCTGATCCTGGCGGACACGCAGCAGGAGCGCGAGGAGTCCCTGAAGGAGCTACTGCCGCTCCAGAAGCGCGACTTCGTCGAACTCTTCGAGGCGATGGACGGCCTCCCGGTCACGATCCGCCTCCTGGACCCGCCGTTGCACGAGTTCCTCCCCGACATCACGGAACTCTCGGTCCGCGTGGCCCTGGCCGAATCCCGCCAGGAGCCCCACGAGAACGAACTCCGCCTCCTCCAGGCGGTCCACCGCCTGCACGAGCAGAACCCGATGCTGGGCCTGCGCGGCGTGCGCCTGGGCCTGGTCATCCCCGGCCTGTTCACGATGCAGGTACGGGCGATCGCGGAGGCGGCGGCCGAACGCAAGGCGGCGAAGGGCGACCCGCGCGCCGAGATCATGATCCCGCTGGTGGGCACGGTCCAGGAGCTGGAGATCGTCCGCGAGGAGGCGGACAAGGTCATCGCGGAGGTGGAGGCGGCGACGGGCACGCGCCTGAAGCTCTCCATCGGCACGATGATCGAACTCCCGCGCGCCGCGCTGACGGCGGGCCAGATCGCCGAGGCCGCCCAGTTCTTCAGCTTCGGCACGAACGACCTGACGCAGACGGTGTGGGGCTTCAGCCGCGACGACGTGGAAGCCTCCTTCTTCACCGCCTACCTGGAGAAGGGCATCTTCGGCGTCTCCCCGTTCGAGACGATCGACAAGGACGGCGTCGGCTCCCTGGTCGCCGCGGCGGCCAAGGCGGGCCGCGCGACCCGCCCCGACCTGAAGCTCGGCGTCTGCGGCGAACACGGCGGCGACCCGGAGTCCGTCCACTTCTTCCACGAGGTCGGCCTGGACTACGTCTCCTGCTCCCCGTTCCGCATCCCGGTGGCCCGCCTGGAAGCGGGCCGCGCGGCGTCCCAGTCAACGGGCAGCGACCACCGCTGACGCCCTCCGGGCCCGTCGCTGCTCCCTCAACCCTCACCGACCAGCGACGGCCCCGGACCGCGGGGAGGGGGCGGCACCCTTGTGCGGGGGTGCCGCCCCCTCCGTCTCACGGGGTGCTGAAGAGCTGCTCGGCGTGCTCGACGGTGATGGGGCGTTGACGCTCCCGAGGTCGGCGGGAAATGGACGATGCGTCGGAAGCGCCTGCGCGGTGCCCCGTAGAGTGCGGCGGCGTGACTCTGGCCCCCGATCGTTCGGTGCTCTGGCGGAATCAACAGTTCCTGGTCCTTGCCTCGGCCAGGACCATCTCCGTACTGGGGAACGGCTTCGCGAGGGTGGCGCTCGGCTTCGCCGTGCTCGCCCTGCCGGGCGCCACGCCGGGTCGGCTCTCGCTGGTTCTGGCGTGCCAGGCGCTGCCGCAGCTCGTGTTCATCCTCGCTGGCGGAGTGATCGCGGACCGGGTGTCACGGGTCCGGCTGATGGTGGCAGCCGATGCCGTCGGCGCGGCTGCCTACGCGGGGTTGGCGGCCCTGGCGCTGTCCGGCGACGCACCGCTCATCCTCATGTGCGCGCTGGCCGTGGTGGCCGGTACCGCGACGGCGTTGTTCTCCCCGGCGATGGACGGGCTCGTGCCGCTGGTCGTGCCGACGGCCCGGCTCCAGCAGGCCAACGGGATGCTGCGGGTGGGCACCAACACCGCCCTGCTGCTCGGGCTCGCCCTGTCGGGAGTCACGGTGGCGCTGGTCGGCGCCGGTTGGGCGCTCGCGCTCAACGCCGCGTCGTTCGTCGTCAGCGCCGTCCTCACGGCCCGGCTACGGATCCCCGGCCGCCCGGCGAAGTCGTCGTCGGGGTGGGATGACCTGAAAGAGGGTTGGCGGGAGTTCTCGTCCCGGCAGTGGCTGTGGGTGGTGGTCGCCCAGTACACCGTCGTCGTGGCCGCGCTCAACGCCAACGTCGGGGTGCTGGGACCGTTGACGGCCACGGAGCACCTCGGCGGCGCTCGCGCCTGGTCCGTCATCGTCGCCGCCCAGGCCCTGGGCACCATCGCCGGTGCGGGGCTTGCGGCCCGCGTCCGGGTACGGCGCCCGGTCCTCGTCGCGGTGCTGGCCACCTTCCCGGCGGCCGTACCGATCGCCCTGCTCGCGGCGTCCGCTCCCGTCTGGCTGATCGCCGCGGCGATGTTCTGCGCGGGTGTCGCCGGGGACGTCTTCGCCGTCCTGTGGTCCACCACGATCCAGCGACAGATCCCCGAAGAGGCCCTCTCCAGGGTCAGTTCCTACGAATGGTTCGGCTCCCTGGCTCTCGCCCCGCTGGGCCTCCTGGCGGCGGGACCCATCGCGGATGCGGTGGGCACGGAGACGGCGCTGGCCGGATGCGCGGCCCTGATCGTCCTCGCCACGGGCGCGGCGCTGCTGTCCCCGCAGGTCCGGAGGACGACGCTGACCGGGCGGCCGGAGGCTGGCCGCCCGGCTCCGAAACGGGATGATCCGGGGGTGGCACGGCGTCAGTAGACGGCCCCAAGCGGGGCCGCCACTGCCACCTCACGGCGCGCTGAACAGTTCCTCCGCCTGCTCGACGGTGATCGCGCGTACGAGGAGGTCGTCGAGGGCGGTGAGGTCGGTACAGGCGGTGACGCGGTCGCGTACGGCGTCAGGGACGGGGAGGCCGCGGGCTTCGAGGACGCGTAGAACGTCTTCCGCCTTGCCTGCGACCTTCCCCTTGACCTCGCCCTTGAGGTACGTCTCTTCGATGAGGGTGCCCCTGCCGGGGAAGTAACTGGCGACCATGTTCTGCAGCTCTCTCCATGTCTCGCGGGCCGGAGTGTTCTCCAGGCCGACTTCCAGCAGTTCGGACCAGTAGGTGGCCGTGTCCTTGTCGAACGACCTCATGCCGCGGGCCAGTAGGTTCAGTATGGCCTCGATGCCCCGGCTCTCGCTGTGAATGATGGCGCTGAACGTCGCCAGGGCGGGTTGGCGCGCCACCACC
This sequence comes from Streptomyces flavalbus, assembly GCF_042674625.1. NCBI lineage: Bacteria > Bacillati > Actinomycetota > Actinomycetes > Kitasatosporales > Streptomycetaceae > Streptomyces > Streptomyces flavalbus. The sequence goes on along the minus strand of NZ_JBHTEB010000001.1, from coordinate 2,621,858 downwards.
GCCTCGTCGGTGATCTCGGGAACGGAACCCGGGCCGAGCACGAACGGACGCGTGACCTGACTGAGCCACGGCCCGACGCGGTTCTCGAAGGGCCCCTCCGCCCACTTGGCGGTGGACGACTTCCGGCAGACGGCGACGAGCAGCACCGGCAGGTGGTACCTCGCGGTCAGATAGGCCATGTAGTAAGGCCAGTTGACCGCCTTGTCGGACGCTTTCCTGGTCTGCGCCTCGATGGCGAGCAGGAAGCCGTCGCCGTCCGCGGGGTCGACTCTGAGGACCGTGTCCACGCGGCGCTCAAGGGGCTTCAGCTCCGTGGCGTCCGGGGTGATCGCCTCGATGTCCGCCTTCACGGGCGGCGGCAGCCCCAACGCCTCGAAGATCGGGGCGAGTACCTCGGGGTGATCCTGGAAGATCCGGTGCGAGGTCTCGTGGGTGGATGTGACCATGGGCGCCACTTTCCTGGTCTGATGTCCGGCAGATCCGACGAACGCGGAGGCGTTCACTCTTTCGAGCGGCGGCGAAACGTTCACGCCGCCGACGTCAGCTCGCACCAGACGTACTTGCCCCGGTTCCCGTCCCTGGCCAGCGGCTGCCACCCCCACACGTCGGCGCAGGCGCGTACGAGCGCCAGCCCGCGTCCGCCCTCGGCGTCCCCGCTCCGCTCGAACGGCACCGGCGGTTGGGGCGGTTCGGGGTCGGTGTCCCACGCCCCGATCCGCAGCACGCCCGCCGCCCAGCGCACCCGTAGGGCGGCGGGCCCTTTCGTGTGCAGTACGGCGTTGGACACCAGCTCCGCCGCGAGGAGTTCGGCCACGTCCACGAAGCGGATCAGTCCGTGCATGGTGAGGATGAGGCGGAGGGTACGGCGGCTGATGGGGACGGCGCGGGGGTCGTTCGGGATGTAGAGGGAGTACTCCCAGGAGTCGTATTCGGACATGCGTCAGCTCCGGTTCGGTAGTGGGGGGTGGCGGTGTCATTGCCGCAGCCGTCATGGCAGGACGGAGCGGTGCGCTTCCGCAGCGTGCTCGTCGCATCACCGACGGTAGGGGTTACAGTTTCGGTCGCGCAAGCTGATCGCATAGCCTGACTCCGAACGAGCCGACCTGGAGGCGCGTTTGAACCAGGGAGTAGTCGATGACGACAAGGCGCGAACCCACGGCACGTCAGGTGCGTCTGGGGGCGGAACTCCGCAAGCTCCGCGACGCGGCCGGGCTCGCTGCACGCGCGGCGGCGGCGCTACTGGGGGTGAGTCACGTCCAGATCAGTCACATCGAGTCAGGGCTCTCCGGTGTGAGCGAGGAGCGGCTTCGCCAGCTTGCTGCCAACTACGCCTGTGATGACGATGAGTTGATTGAAGCGCTGGTATCCCTCGCCACCGACCGGACGCGTGGTTGGTGGGAAGAGTACCGAGGCGTACTCCCGTCCGCTTACCAGGACCTCGCGGAGTTGGAGCATCACGCCACGTTCCGACGCGACGTCGCAGTCCTTCATGTACCCGGGCTTTTCCAGACGGAGGCGTACGCCCAGGCGCTGTTCGCCTACATGAATCCGGAGTTTCCGGCGCGGGAGGTGGAGCGGCGGGTGGAACACCGTATGCGGCGAAAGGTCATCATCGAAGGCCCTGACGCCATTCCCTACGAGACCGTGATCCACGAGGCCGCGCTCCGTATCAAGGTGGCGGGACGTGCCGCCAGCCAGGCGCAGCTCGCCCGCATCCTGGAGATGTCACAGGCGCCCCACGTCACCGTACGGGTCATTCCCTTCACCCTGGATGACTTCCCAGGTGCGGGAAGCACCATGGTGTACCTGGGCGGTGCGATCGCTCGACTGGACACCGTCGTACGCGACGCTCCGCATGGCACCGCCTTCCTGGACTCCGAGGCGCAACTGAGGCACTTCCGGGAGCTGTTCCGTAGGGTGAAGGAGAGTGCTCTCCCTCCGGAGAAGTCACGTGACCTCATCTGTCGAATGGCCAAGGAGCTGTGAGCGAGACATGACCACTCTCTCGCCGTGGAAGAAGTCGTCCTTCTCCGGTGGTGGGGAGGGGAACGACTGTGTGGAGATAGCGGACTTCCCCAACGGTGTGGCCATACGAGATTCAAAGGGCCCGGCGTACGGAATGCTCACCTTTTCGCCCGGCGCCTTCGCGTCGTTCCTCAATACCCTCAAGCCGCCGCCCCGTTCTCAGCGCGGGTCGCGGCGGCGGGCCGTCAGGTAGACCGTGCCCCCGCCGACGAGCAGGACCGCCGTGCCGACGGCGAGGTAGAGGGTGATGCCGTCACCGCCGGTCTCCGCGAGGTCGGCGCCTTCCGGCTCCGCCTCGGACCCCGCGGGGACGAAGTCCGCGGGCGGCTGGTCGCAGCCGACGCCGTCGCCGTCGCGGTCGAGGTGCCTGCCGTAGTGCTCGTCGGTCTCGGGGATGTTGGCGTGCCCGTTCTCGTACGCCTCGGTGCAGTTGGCGAACGGGTGCGTGCCGTCGTGGGCGACGGCGGTGGTCGGTGCCGCCGCCAAGGTCAGCGCGGCGATGGTCAGGGCAGCAGGCTTGCGGAACGACTTCATGGTGAGCCCCCCGGCTTCATATCCCTACGGATGGTGAGGGATTGGAGGTATGGGAGGGCCTGTTGGCAACTGCGGCGAAATAAACGACCCGTGATACGAACGTGACGTGACCGGATGGTAGCTCTCCGCTTGGATGGGCGGTGAACGTCTGGCCCTTTTGACCCACAAGCGCCGTTGGTTCTGGTGGGGAGCGCCTGGCGCGGCATGAGCCAAAGGCGCCAATCGCTCCCCCCTCGGCGTCTCGGGGGGGGCGTCACCCGGCCCCCGCACGCTACGTCCCCTATCCCCTCCCCCTACGACCTGAAGGGGCCCGTCACCTCGTACGTGATGCCGCCCGAGGAGGAACCCGTCGTGCCGCGCTGGCTGGAGAAGTACAGGCGCCTGCCGTCGGGGGAGAACGCCGGGCCCGTGATCTCCGAGGAGGACTGGCCGTCGACGCGGAGGAACGGGGCGATCACGTCGTCCGGTGTGATCACGCAGATCTCCATGTTGCCGCCGTCCTCCGCCACGAACAGGTCACCGGAGGACGCGCCGGTGATGTTGTCCACGCCGGTGAGGGGGGCCGTGCCCGAGGTGACCAACGAGTCGTCGTAGGCCAACTCGTAGGTGTTGGAGGTCAGGTTCAGCTGCCAGACCCTGTTGTCGCCCTTCGTCGTGAACCACACCTTGTCGTCGGCGTAGTAGCAGCCCTCGCCGCCGTTGAAGGACTTCGAGCCGGAGACCTGGGTGCGGGTGGTGGTGGGGGAGCCGTCGGGGTCGGGGATGTCCGTCCAGGTGAAGGAGCCCGACGTGGCGGTGCCCGCGACCATCACCTGGAGCTTGCCGGAGGACAGGTCGCCCCAGGTGGTCGGGACGAAGCGGTAGAAGCGGCCGTTCGTCTCGTCCTCGGTCAGGTAGATCACCTTGCGCACCGGGTCGGCCGCCGCCGCCTCGTGCTTGAAGCGGCCCATGGCGTCCCGGCGCACCGCCGCGTTCACGCCCCACGGGTCGGTCTCGTAGACGTAGCCGAGGGAGACCTCCTCGCAGGACAGCCAGGTGTTCCACGGGGTCTTGCCGCCCGCGCAGTTCTGCCGGGTGTCGGACAGGACGCGGTACGCGCCCGTGATCGCGCCGGTCGCGGAGAACTTCACCGCGCTCGCGCCGCCGCCCGGGTTGATCTCCGAGTTGGAGACGTAGATCCAGCCGGTGCCGTCGGCGTAGCAGGCGCCGCCGTCGGGGGCGTTGTGCCAGGTGTACGAGGTGCCGGAGACCTTCTGACCGGAACGGGCGATGACGCGGCTGGTGAAGCCGCTGGGGAGCCTGATGCCGTTGGCGTCGGGGGAGCCGAGCGCCCCGTAGGGGCCCGTGCCGGGCTGTGCGGGCGCGGCGTAGGCGGCGCCCCGCCACAGGCTTCCGCCCAGGGCTGCCGTGGAACCGCCGAGGACGGCGGCGCGCAGGAGGCTACGACGTTCCACTCTCACTCCAGAGGGGTCGTGACCGGCCCCGTCGCCGGGCGGCGGCGGGGTGGTGTGGTGCGGTGCGGTCTCGGAATCTAGGGGCGGGGAGTGGACGGGGTGTGGACATGTGCATGGCGGGAGTGTGTCGGGCCGGATACGGATGCGGGCCTCTCCGTCCCCCTGCGCGTAGATTGCCTCCGGTGGGGGAGCCGAGCCGTGCGGGGGGCCAGGAGGAGGAAGGAGTCTCGGTCGTGGCGTGGAACGCAGCGCGGATTCCCGACCAGGGTGGGCGGGTCGCCGTCGTCACCGGTGCCAACAGCGGGCTCGGGTACGTCGTCGCGCGGGAGTTGGCCCGTAAGGGGGCGCACGTGGTGCTCGCGTGCCGGAGCGAGGTGCGCGGGCGGGCCGCCGAGCGGCGGATCGCGAGCGAAGTGGGCGGTGCCGATGTGGAGTTCGTACGGCTTGATCTCGGCGACCTCGGGTCCGTGCGGGAGTTCGCGGCGGCCTACCGGCACGAGCGGCTCGACCTGCTCGTCAACAACGCGGGCGTGATGGCGTTGCCGTACGGGACGACCGTCGACGGGTTCGAGACGCAGTTCGGCGTCAACCACCTCGGGCACTTCGCGCTCACCGGGCTGCTGCTGCCCGCGCTGCTGGCCACGCCGGACGCCCGGGTCGTCACCGTCTCCAGCATGATGCACGCGCTCGCCACCATCGACCCGCGGGACCTCAACAGCGAGCGGGGGCGGTACCGGCGCTGGGTCGCCTACGCGCGGTCCAAGTCGGCCAACCTGCTGTTCACCCATGAGCTGGCCCGGCGGCTGGAAGCCGCGTTCGCGGAGGTGACCGCCGTGGCGGCGCACCCCGGGTACGCCGCCACCAACCTCCAGACCACCGGGCCCCGGGCCGCCGGGCGCCGGGTGTCGGAGTGGGTGGCGGAGTTGGGCAACCGGGTCGTCGCGCAGTCGGCGGAGGGCGGCGCGCTGCCGGTGCTGTACGCGGCGACCGCGCCGGACGTGCGGCCCGACTCCTTCACCGGGCCGTCCTTCGCCGCCTGGCGCGGGAACGGCACGCCCGCCCCGTCACCGCGGGCCCCGTGGACCCTCGACGACCGGGCGGGCGAGCTGCTGTGGGAGGCGTCGGAGCGGATGACCCAGGTGGCCTACGGCCCCCTGAAACGGGTCGGTTAGGCCGCCCGCACCTCGTACGTCACGATCCGCACCCCGTCCTCGTCCAGGCACTCCCCGGTCCGCAGGTCGAACCGCTGCTTCAGCAGGGGCGAGGCGACGAACGTGCGGCCCTGGTGGCTGCCGAGCAGGCCGCGGGAGAGGACCGCCGCGCCGCCGAACGGGTCACGGTTGTCGATGGCGTACAGCTCGCCCTTGCGGTCGCGGAACAGCGCCGCCTGGCTGCCGTCCGGCAACAGGACCGCCACCCCGCGGCCGGGGAGCAACTGGCTCAGGTCGCAGGCCGTGAACCAGTCGTCCTCGCCCAGCCGGAGCTGGATCTTGAGGTCGGTCGTCTCGGGTGCCAGGGTCATCGCTGGGCGCTTCCTTCCAGGACGTCCGCGGTGGGCTCCGCGGGGCGGATGCCGATGGACAGCAGCGGCAGGTCGGGCTTGATCTGGTCGCGCTCGGGGACGAAGCCCACGACCGGGTCGGGGGTGTCCGGCGCGTTGACGAAGGAGACGAACCGGGCCAGCTTCTCCGGGTCGTTGATGGTCTCGGCCCACTCGTCGCGGTAGGCGGAGACATGGGCCGCCATGAGCGACTCGAGCTCCTCGCAGATGCCGAGGGAGTCCTCCACGACCACGTCGCGCACGTGGTCCAGGCCGCCGGGGATGCGGTCCAGCCAGGTGGAGGTGCGCTCCAGGCGGTCGGCGGTGCGGATGTAGTACATCAGGAACCGGTCGATCAGCCGGATCAGCTCCGCGTCCGACAGGTCCTGCGCGAGCAGGTCCGCGTGGCGCGGGGTGGCGCCGCCGTTGCCGCCGACGTAGAGGTTCCAGCCGTTGGAGGTGGCGATCACGCCGAAGTCCTTCGACTGGGCCTCGGCGCACTCGCGGGCGCAGCCCGACACCGCCGACTTCAGCTTGTGCGGGGAGCGCAGTCCCCGGTACCGCAGCTCCAGGTCGATCGCCATCCGGACGGAGTCCTGGACGCCGTAGCGGCACCAGGTCTGGCCCACGCAGGACTTCACCGTGCGCAGCGACTTGCCGTAGGCGTGGCCGGACTCGAAGCCCGCGTCCACCAGCCGGGTCCAGATCACCGGGAGCTGCTCCACCCGGGCGCCGAACATGTCGATCCGCTGACCGCCGGTGATCTTCGTGTAGAGCCCGAAGTCCCGGGCGATCTCACCGATCACGATCAGCTTCTCCGGGGTGATCTCACCGCCGGGGATGCGCGGTACGACGGAGTAGGAGCCGTTCTTCTGGAGGTTGGCGAGGAAGTGGTCGTTGCTGTCCTGGAGGGCGGCCTGCTCACCGTCGAGGACGTACGGGCTCGCGCCGATCACCGGGGCGAGGGAGGCGATGATCGAGCCGACCGTCGGCTTGCAGACCTCGCAGCCCTCGCCACCCCTGGCCTCCTCGCGGCCGTAGCGGTCCAGGAGGTCCTGGAAGGAGTTGATGCGCAGGGCGAGGACGATCTCGTACAGCTCCTCGCGGGTCTGCGAGAAGCAGGCGCACAGGCCCTTGTCGACCTCGACGCCGCTGGCCTCCAGCTCCGCGGTGAGCAACTGGCCGAGCACCTTCACACAGGAACCGCAGCCCGTACCGGCCTTGGTGCACTTCTTCACCTCGGGCACGGTGGTGCACTGGTGGTCGGTGACCGCGGCGCGGATGGCGCCCTTGGAGACGTTGTGGCAGGAGCAGACGATCGCCTCGTCCGGCAGCGCCGACGGGCCGAGCTGCGTCGGGGCGCCCACCCCCGCGGGCAGCACCAGCGACTCCGGCTTGACCGGCGGGACCGAGCCGGTGAACGCCCGCAGGGTGCCGTAGTCGTCGGCGTCACCGACGAGGATGCCGCCGAGCAGGGTGCCGTCGCGGGCGACGACCAGCTTCTTGTACAGGCCCGCGCGGGAGTCGGAGTAGACGACGTCCAGGCAGTCCTCGGTCGTGCCGTGCGCGTCGCCGAAGGACGCCACGTCCACGCCGAGCAGCTTCAGCTTGGTCGACAGGTCGGCGCCGGTGAACGCGGCCTCCTCGGCGGCGATCGTCGCGGCGGCCGTCTCGGCCTGCTCGTTGCCGGGCGCCACCAGGCCGTACACCCGGCCGTCGGCCGCGAGCGCGCACTCACCGATCGCGAAGACGTGCGGGTCGGAGACGCTCCGGCACTGCTCGTCCACCGCGATGCCGCCGCGCTCCCCGACCGTCAGACCGCAGTCGCGGGCGAGCTGGTCGCGGGGGCGGACACCGGCGGAGAACACCACCATGTCGGTGTCGAGGACCGAGCCGTCCGACAGCTTCATGCCGGTCACCGCGCCGGAGTCGTCCACGACGATCTCCTGCGTGCCGACGCCCGTGTGGACGCCCAGGCCCATCTCCTCGATGGTGCGCAGGAGCGCGGCGCCGCCGCCCTCGTCGACCTGCACCGGCATCAGCCGCGGCGCGAACTCCACGATGTGCGAGGTCAGTCCGAGGCCCTTCAGCGCGCCCGCCGCCTCCAGGCCGAGCAGCCCGCCGCCGACCACGGCGCCGACCTTCGCCCGGGTCTTGGCGTACTCCTCGATCGCGAGCAGGTCCTCGATCGTGCGGTACACGAAGCAGCCGGTGGCGTCCTTGTTCGGGACCGGCGGGACGAAGGGGTAGGAGCCGGTGGCCAGCACCAGGATGTCGTAGCCGACGGTGAACCCGGAGCGGGCCGTCACCGTCCGCGTCTCGCGGTCGACCGTCTCGGCCGGGTCGCCGATCCGCAGCTCGATCCCGTGCCTCTCGATGAACTCCATGTCGGTCATCGACAGCTCCTCGGGGGTCTTCCCCGAGAAGTACGAGGTCAGCGCGACGCGGTCGTAGGCGGGACGCGGCTCCTCGCACAGCACGACCACGCGGTGCGTGGCGGTCAGGCCGCGCTCGGCGAGCGCCTCAAGGAAGCGCTGGCCGACCATGCCGTGGCCGACGAGCACGATCGTGGGGTTGGCCCCCAGGGTGGCGGTCATCAGGAGCCTCCATCGTTGGTAAGCAGGTGGAGCAGGGGCGCGCCGTCCGCGGGGAGCGGCTCTGCTCCCTCCCAGGCGCGCGCGAGCGCGCCGACGGTGCCGAGTTCACCGACGAGGACCCCGCCGACCACGCGGTCGTCGCGGACGACGACCTTGCGGTAGGTGCCTCGGGTGGCGTCGGTGAGCTGGACGACGTCGTCGCCCGGGAGCGCCTCGGTCTCGCCGAACGCGGCGAGGTCGAAAGACGTGTGGCCGTAAGACGCGCGGCCGGAAGGTGTGCGGCCGGAAGGTGTGCGGCCGTTCAGGCTCAGCCGGGTCAGGGCCCGGGTGCCGGTGTAGCGGGCGGTGCCGTCGCCGGCGAGCGCCCGCGCCAGCACCTCGGCCTGTTCCAGCGCCGGGGTGGCCAGCCCGTACAGCGTGTCGGCGTGCTGCGCGCAGTCGCCGATGGCCCGGATGTGCGGGTCGGAGGTGCGCAGCTCGTCGTCGACGACGACGCCCTTGCGGACCTCAAGGCCCGCGGCCTGGGCTAGGCCGACGCGCGGGTGGACGCCGCAGGCGAGGACGACGAGGTCGGCGTCGAGGGCGTACCCGTCGGCCATCTCCACCGAGCGGACCGCGCCGCCGACGCAGCGCACGTCCCGCACCCGGCACTCGGTGTGCACCTCGACGCCGAGGTCCCTCAGGTGCCGCAGCACCAGCTTGGAGGCGCCCGGGTCGAGCTGGCGCTCCATCAGCCGCTCCGCCTGCTGGGCGAGCATGACCTGCGCGCCGCGCATCGCCAGCGCCCGCGCCGCCGACACCCCGAGGAGCCCGCCGCCGATGACGACCGCCCGCACGCCGGGGCGCACCGCCTTGGACAGGCCGAGGCAGTCGTCCATGGTGCGGAAGGCGTGCACGCCCTCGGGGAGTTCGGGGGTGCCGGTGAACAGGCCGCGCAGCGGCGGCAGCACCGGGTTGGAGCCGGTGGCCAGCACCAGCGTGTCGTATGCGATCAGCGAGCCGTCGGCGCACTCCACGGTCCGCGCGGCCCGGTCGATGCCGGTGACCCGGGCGCGGGTCAGCTCCGCGGGGGCGGGCAGGGCTATCACCTCGGGGGCGTACCGCCCGGCCAGCACCTCGGCGAGCAGCACCCGGTTGTACGGCCGGTGCTCCTCGTCGCCGACGAGCAGCGCGGGCGTGCCCAGCTCACCGAGCCGCTTGGCGAGCTGTACGCCCGCGAGGCCGGCGCCGATCACCACCACACGCGTATTCGAGGTCATGCTCTTGAGCGTGCGGTGCCGGTGTTACCCGACCGAATCACCGTTGTTTCCCGTGGGGAACGCTGCCCTCAGCGGGGGCGGGGGGTGGGTGTGAGGGGGCCGCGGGAGGCGCCCTGACCTCAAATGACCCTCAAGTCGTTGGACTGCACACCTACCCCGTCCATAGGGTCGCCACTCGTGCCCGACATATCGCTGACCACGCTCGCCCTGCTCTGCCTCGCCGCGCTCGCGGCAGGCTGGATCGACGCCGTGGTCGGCGGGGGCGGGCTGCTGCTCCTGCCCGCGCTGTTGCTCGGGCTCCCGTCGAGCACCCCGGCCGCGTACGCGCTCGGCACCAACAAGGCGGTCGCGATCGTCGGCACGGGCGGGGCCGCGGTGACGTACGTCCGCAAGGCGCCCGTCGACGTGCGGCTCGCCGTGCGCATCGGGCTCGCGGCGCTCGCCGGGTCGTCGGGCGGGGCGTTCTTCGCGGCGGGGATGAGCACCGAGGTGCTGAAGCCGGTGATCATGGTGGTGCTGCTCGGCGTCGCCGCCTTCGTCATCCTGCGCCCCGCCTTCGGCACCGCCCCCGCGCCGGGCCCGGTCAGCCGCCGCCGCACCCTCGCCGCGATCGGCCTGGCGGGCCTGGGCATCGGGTTCTACGACGGTCTCATCGGCCCCGGCACCGGGACGTTCCTGGTGCTGGCCCTGACCGCCGTGCTCCACCTCGACCTGGTGACCGCCTCCGCCACCGCGAAGATCGTCAACTGCTGCACCAACGCGGGCGCGCTGGCCACCTTCGCCTGGCAGGGCACGGTGCTGTGGCAGCTCGCCGCGCTGATGGCGGTGTTCAACCTGGCGGGCGGCACGCTGGGGGCGCGCACGGCGCTGAAGCAGGGCAGCGGGTTCGTCCGGATCGTGCTGCTGACGGTGGTGTTCGCGCTGGTGGCGAACCTGGCGTACGAGCAGTGGCTGGCGTGAGCGCCCGGCTGCTCGGACTCCTTGTCAGCCGCCGGTGAGGTGGGCGAAGACGACCACGTTGCCCCGGTAGCCGGTGGCCCGGGAGTAGCCGCCGCCGCAGGTGATCACGCGCAGCTCGGGGCGGCGGGCGGCGCCGTACACCTTGTCGTCGGGGAAGCGCTTGGCGTCGTACACCTCGACCGCGTCGACGGTGAAGCGGGCGGTGGAGCCGTCGCGCCGGTCGACGTCGATGACCGCGCCGCGCTTCAGGGCGCCGAGGCGGTAGAAGACGGCGGGCCCGTCGGCGTTGTCCACGTGCCCGGCGACGATCGCGGTCCCGGTCTCGCCGGGCGTCGTCCCCGCCTCGTACCAACCGGCGAGGCCGGGGCGGTCAGCGGGCGGGACGTCGAGGCTGCCGCTGGGGGTGAGACCGAGGCCGGTCAGGGGGGCGTCGACGCGGATCGCGGGGATGCGGACGCGGTCCGGGGGAGAGGGCGGCAGCGCGGGCGCGGTGTCCCGCTCACCGCCCACCCGCGCCTCGGCGGCGGACGGCTGGGGCGGGGCGGGGGTGCCGTTGCCGTGCAGCAGCCACGCCCCGCAGCCCAGGGCGACGACGGTGACGGTCGCTATCGCGACATCACCGGCCCTGCCCGCCCTACGTCCCATGACGACCTCCTGCACTCGGCGACGCCCCGGGGGGGGGCCACCCCCTGAGGGGCGGCGGGTCCACGCCCTCAAGGGGCGCGGGGAACTGCGCGACCAGCCACGACGGCGCGGCACCCGGGAGACGACCGCACCCGGCACGACCCGCACCCGGCACGACCCGCACCCGGCACGGAACCCGCCCCCGGCACCCCACCCGCCCGCAACGCCCGGCAGGGCCCCGGCCCCCTCCGGGCCGCGAGGGGCGTCGGACCCGGAGGGGAGGGGACATGCGGTACCGGCGGACGGACAGCGGAGGGTGTCCGTCAGATCCCGTCGCCTCTCGCCCGGCGATGCAGGAGCCAGGTACCGCCCGCGGCGGCGACGGCGAGAGCCGCCACGCCCGCCGCGGTCTGCACGGGGTCGGGGCCGAGCGCGCCACCGACCCCCGTCTTCACACTTCCGCGCGGGTACACCTGCTCACGGGGCACGGTCAGCGTCACCACCAGGTCCCCGGCGACCCGCCGCCCGCCCGCCGCCTTCCCGGCGCACCGCGCGACGATCTCGTACGTCCCCGGCTGCGCGCTCGGCGGCACCCGGAACGTCCCGACCGCCTCGCCGTCCCGCTCGCCCGGCGCCAGGGTGAACGTTCCGGCGCCCACCGCGCTGGCGTCCCCGGCCGCGGTGCCGCCGCTGCCGCACGCCGTGGTGGTCACCGTGACCTCGCCGCCCGGGACCACGCCGGACGGGGACACCTCCAGACGGCCGGAGTCCGCGCCGGACGCGGGCGCGGCGAGCGCGAGTACGCCACCGGTCAGTCCGGACAGCATCAGCAGCCGGGCGGTACGTCGCATGGTGCTTGCTCCTTCGAGCCGATCGGGCGCTGCCCTACCGAGGTAAGTGCCATCGGCCCGCCACCGCTTGCTGAGACGCCGTCAGAACGGCGTCGGGAATGTGCCGAACGGGTGCTACGACTTCCAGGACCGATGCCCTTACCGCAGGTCAAGGGGGTCGCGGGGGGAGCGCCGCAAGAGCACCCGATGGGCGCACGGCGAAGGTGTGAACGGGTGACCGAGCCCTCCGCCGCCCCCGGCCGCTTGACCTCAACCAAACTTGAGGTAGGAGGCTGTGCCGCATGACCCCCAACCTCAACCTCACCCTCGTCATCGGCAGCAACCGCCACGGCCGCTTCGGCCCCGTCGTCGCGGACTGGCTGCTCGGCCACGTCCGCCAGCGCGACGACCTCACCGCCCGCGTCATCGACCTCGCCGAGACCGACCTGCCGACCTCCCTCGCCCGCACCCCCGAGGCGGCCGACGCGCTCGCCGGGACCACCCCGAAGCTGTCGGCCGCGGACGCGTTCGTCGTCCTCACCCCCGAGTACAACCACTCCTTCCCGGCGGCCCTGAAGAACCTGATCGACTGGCACTACACCGAGTGGCGCGCCAAACCGGTCGCGTTCGTCTCCTACGGCGGCCTCTCCGGCGGCCTGCGCGCCGTCGAACAGCTCCGCCAGGTCTTCGCGGAGCTGCACGCGGTCACCGTCCGCGACACCGTCTCCTTCCACAACGCCGGTGACTCCTTCGACGCCCAGGGCCGCCCGAAGGACCCCACGGGCCCGGACGCGGCGGCCAAGACGATGCTGGACCAACTGGTGTGGTGGGGCACGGCCCTCAAGGAAGCCAGGGAGAAGCGCCCCTACGCCGGTTGACGCACGTGGCTGAAACGCGGTCTGTGCGTCGCGTCGGGACTCGCGAAGTCTCACGCAAGCCTCGAAACGCCAACTGGCACCTGTTTGGTCGGCGATGCCCGATCTCTCCCTCGGTGCGGGAGTGAGGGCCCACCGCGACAACCGGAACATCGAGGTGTGAATCGGTCAGCCTGGGCGCGGTGCCTCGCCACTCCTGACGGCCGAACGGTTCAAGCCGTTGTCATATGACGGCCATGACAGCTTGTGGGTGACATGTGAAGATCCCGGACTGGCGCAGAGCGTACCTGCGCCAGTGAGGACTTCACATGTCAATCCCCTTCCACAAGAACCATCGACACAGATCCGTTGACCCGGAACTCCCGTACCGGCCGCTGCCGTCCATGGCGCGGCTGCGCCCCGTGGCCCTGGCCGTGACGCTCCTCATGGCGCTTGAGGCCACCCTGGTCATCGGGTCCACGGGCGAAGCCGTCGCGCTCTCCCGTGAGACCGAGAGCGCGACGGCTTCCGGTGAGCCCAAGGACCTCGGTCCCGCCACCGCGGCCTCGGAGGCGGCGGCCCGGTTGAAGGCCAAGATCCAGAACCGCAGGATCGAGGTCACCGACGCTCGTACGGAGACCTCGACCACCTATGTCAATCCCGACGGGACGGTGACGGAGGAGGCGCACGCCGGTCCGGTCCGTTTCAAGGGTGACGACGGCGCCTGGCACGACGTCGACGCGTCGCTGACCCGGGCCGAGGACGGCTTACTACGGGCCAAGGGCCACCCGCACGGGCTGGTGCTCGCGGGCAGGAAGGCCGCCCCTAAGGGCCTCAGGACCGCCGGGGAGAAAGGCGCGACGGCCGTCCCTCTGGTGACCATGGAGGACCGTGCGGGTCGGCGGATACAGCTCGGCTGGTACGGCGCGCTGCCGACGCCCACGGTCGAGGGTGCCGAGGACACGGTCGCCCGGTACAAGGACGTGCTGCCGGCGACCGACCTGCTGATCGAGTCCACGCGTACCGGCTACGAGCAGTTCCTGGAGTTGCAGGATCGTTCCGCCGTCGACGCCAACGGTCAGGTCTCCTACAGCCTGAAAGCCAAGGGGCTCACCGCGAAGGCGCAGGAGGACGGCTCGGTCACTTTCACCGACGCCAAGGGCAAGACCGCGGGGGTCCTGCCGTCGCCGGTGATGTGGGACGCCCGTACCGACAAGAACTCCGGTGAGCACACGCACACCGCGGAGGTCGGGGTGAAGGTCGCGCAGGACGGCGACACGATCACCCTCACCCTGACGCCGGACGCCGAGTTCCTGGCGGATGGGAAGACCCAGTTCCCGGTCACCATCGATCCGACCATCAACGTCGGCGCCAGCTTCGACACGTTCGTCCAGCAGGGCTACACCACCGACCAGTCGACGGCCACCGAGCTGAAGATCGGCAACAACGGCTCCAGCCAGGTGGCCCGTTCCTTCCTGTCGTTCCCGATGAAGAACATCACCGGGAAGCAGATCACCGCGGCGAAGCTGAACCTGTTCGAGTTCCACTCCTGGTCCTGCACGGCCAAGGGCTGGGACCTGTACAGGACGGGGGCCTCCTCGACGAGCACCCGGTGGACGAGCCAGCCCACCTGGGGCACCAAGTACGCCACCAGCACCCAGACCAAGGGCTACTCCAGCTCCTGCAACGACGGCTGGGTCAACGTCGACGCCACCTCGCTGGTGAAGGCGTGGGCGGCCAACGGCAACGCCACCAACCACCTGGGCCTGCGCGCCTCGGACGAGTCCGACCCGTACGGCTGGAAGCGCTTCAACTCGGGCAACGCGGCCTCCAACACGCCGTATCTGTCGGTGACGTACAACTCCATCCCGGACGTCCCGACCCTGATAGCCCCGGCGGCCGCGGCCGCCACGAACGTCACCACGCCGACCCTGTCGGCGAAGGCGCTGGACGGGGACGGCTCGCAGGTCAAGTTCGACTTCGAGGTCTGGGCGTCCAACGGCACCGCCGCGCTGCGCTCCGGCTCCAGCGGCTACGTGGCCTCGGGCGCGCAGGCGTCCTGGAAGCCCGCGACGGCGCTGCCCGCGGGCGCCTACAAGTGGCGTGCGCGGTCTTCGGACGGTTCGGCGAGCAGTGCCTGGTCCGCGTTCCGTTCGCTGACGGTCGACACCACGGCGCCCGCGACGACCAAGGTGTCGTCCACCGACTTCCCGGCCGGACAGTGGTCCGGCACCCCGGACGACAACGGTGACTTCACCGGCACCTTCACCTTCACCCCGCCGACCAGCGATGTGAAGGAGGTCCAGTGGAAGCTGGACTCCGGCGCCTGGCAGTCGGCCGCGACCACCGGCACCGCCGTCACCCGCAAGCCGGTCTTCCGCGCGGGCAAGCACGTGCTGACCGCGCGGACCAAGGACGCGGCCGGAAACGTCTCGGCGGAGACGTCGCACACCTTCTACGCCGGTTCCGGCGCGGCCCTGCTCACCCCGACCGACGGGGATCGCCCCGCGCGGCGCACCGAGCTGACGGGCGAGGGCAAGGCGGGCGACACCGGGGTGCGTTACCAGTACCGCCGCGGTGAGACGGACACCTGGAAGGACATCCCCGCGGCGAACGTACGCCGCAAGGCCGACGGTTCGGCCCTGTCCGCGTGGCCCGCGAAGGTCACCGGCGGCAGCGCCGAGGCGCTCGTCTGGAACGTCACCGACACCTTCGGCGAGGACGGCCCGGTGGACGTCCGCGCGGTGTTCACCGACGGGAGCACCAGCGACGCGTCTCCCGCGACCCGGATCACGGTGGACCGCAACGCCGGTGAGGCGCCCAGCGAGGAGGCCGGTCCGGGCAGCGTGAACACGCTCACGGGCGACTTCGGCCTGTCGGCCACCGACGCCTCCGGGTTCGATCTGACCGCCACGCGGTCCTTCTCCTCCCGCCGCCCGGCCAACGGTTCGCAGCAGGAGGGGCAGGCCGCCATCTTCGGCCCGCAGTGGACCGCGGGCACCGTGGCGGAACTCTCCGAGAGCGACTGGGCCTACGTGCGCGCGACGTCGTCGACCTCGGTGGCGGTCGTGGACGTGGACGGCGAGGAGACCGGGTTCACCGCGGTCACCGGTGGCGGCTGGAAGCCGGAGACCGGCGCGGAGGACCTGACGCTGACGGGTTCGCTGACGGGTTCCTTCACGCTGAAGGACACGGAGGGCACGACCTCGGTGTTCGCCAAGGTGGACACGACGGCCACCACGTGGCAGCTGTCGAGGACCTTCCTGCCCGCCGAGAACTCGACCACGACGGTGATCTCGGAGAAGGTCACGGTGGACGGCAAGACCCTGGCCCGCCCCAAGTACGTGATCGCGCCCACGTCGGCGGTCTCCGCCGCCACCTGCGCGGGCACGCCGTCGACCAAGGGCTGCCGCATCCTGGAGTACCAGTACGCCACGACGACCACGGCGAGCGGCAGCACGCTCGGTGACGTGGCCGGGCAGGTGACACAGATCCGTCTGTGGACGACCGTCCCGGGCGCGTCGACGTCGACCGCGACGGTCGTCTCCCGTTACGCCTACGACAGCCAGGGCCGTCTGCGTGAGCAGTGGGACCCGCGCGTCTCACCGGCGCTGAAGACCGCCTACACCTACGACAGCGCGGGCCGCGTGGTCACCCTGACCCCGCCGGGCGAGCTGCCGTGGACGTTCGAGTACGGCAGGGCGGGCGCCAGCGCGGTGGCCGGGGACGGCATGTTGCTGAAGGTCTCCCGGCCGACCCTGAAGGCGGGCAGCAAGGACGAGCAGGACGGTGGCAGGGCCGTCACCTCGGTCGTCTACGACGTACCGCTGTCCGGCGACAAGGCCCCGCACCAGGTCTCGCCCGTCGAGGCCGCGAAGTGGGGCCAGACGGACGCGCCCACGGACGCCACCGCCGTCTTCCCCGCCGACCAGACGCCCGCCTCGCACACCGGTGGTGACCTGGGCGCGGCCGACTACGACAAGGCCACCCTCACCTACACCGACGCCTCGGGACGCGAGGTCAACTCCGGCCTGCCCGGTCGGCACCTGACCGTCAAGCAGTACGACCGCTTCGGCAACACGGTGTTCGACCTGTCGGCCACCAACCGCGAACTCGCCCTGGGCAACGCGGACTACCAGGTCAACACCCAGAGTGAACTCGGCATCCTGTCCGCCTCACCGGCCGAGCGCGCCCGCCTGCTGGGCACCGTCTGGGTGTACTCGACCGACGGCAAGCGCCTGCTGGAGCAGTCCGGGCCGCTGCACCTGGTCACCCTGACCAAGGCGCTCCAGGGTGACGAGGACAGTCCGGACCTCCCGGCCGGGGTCCAGGTCGCGGCGCGCGAGCACACCGTCAACCGCTACGACGAGGGCCGCCCCGCCGACGGCACCGCCACGGTGAGCGACCAGGTCACCACCTCGATGGTGGGCGCGGCGATCGACGGCTACCCGGCCGACGGCGACGTGCGCACCAGCGCCACCGCCTACGACTGGGTCAAGGGCCTGCCCACCAGCGAGGTCACCGACCCGGACGGTTTGAAGCTGACCAAGACCACCAGCTACGACACGCAGGGCCGGGTCATCAAGACGACGCTGCCCAAGTCGGGCGGCAACGACGCCGGAGCCACGGTGACCCGCTACTGGTCCGCCACCGGCACCGGCACCTGCGAGGGACGGCCGGAGTGGGCCGACCTGCTCTGTTCCACGGGCCCGGCAGGCAAGATCACCGGAGGTGGTTCGAACCCGGACGAACTCCCGCTGAGCACGACCGAGTACGACCGCTGGGGCAACGTGGCCAAGGTCACCGAGACCGCCAACGGTGTCACCCGTACCACGGAGAACACCTACGACGCGGCCGGACGCCTGACGCAGAGCAAGATGACGGGCGGCATCGGCACCGCGGTCCCGGCGCAGACCACCACCTACGATCCGGACAACGGCGCGGTGGCGACCGTCACCAACGGCACCGCCACCATTCGCCGTACCACCGACCGGCTCGGCCGGGAGATCACCTACGACGACGGGGCGGGCAATGTCACCCGCACCGAGTACGACAACCGCGACCGCAGGATCAGGGTCGCCGACTCCGCCCCGTCGACGGTCAGCTACGACTACGACAACCCCGCCGGTCTGCCCACCAGGATCCACGACTCCGTCATGGGCGCCATCGGTGACGTCACCGGCTTCTACGACTCCGACGGCCGCCTCTACAAGCAGAGGCTGCCGTGGAACATGGACGTCGAGTTCAACCTCGACCCCACCGGCACCGAGACCTCCCGCTACTGGCACTGGGAGTCCGGCTGGACGGTCCAGGGCGAGTCCACCAGCCTGAACATCCACGACCAGGTCGTCTCCCGCACCACCTACACCGGAGGCGGCGCCTACCAGGAGTACACCTACGACGCGGCAGGCCGCCTGACCAGGACGGACGACTCCCAGGCGGGCGTCACCACCCACCGCGCCTACACCTTCGACAACAACACCAACCGCACCTCCCTGACCACCACGATCGACGACCTCGACGGAGGTACCCCCGCCAGCGACACCGTCACCTCCACCTACGACAGCGCCGACCGCCTGATCGCCACCGGCACCGTCTACGACGCCTACGGCCGCACCACCGCCCAGGCGAACGGCGCCCAGAACGCGTACTACGCCAACGACCTCGTCCGTCAGATCACCGCCAACTCCAAGCGCACGACCTGGAGCCTGGACGCGGCTGGCCGTCTGGCCTCCGCCGCGACCGAGGAGCAGGACGAGGACGGCACCTGGGGCGCGGCTGTCACCAGCACCAACCACTACGGCGGCGACGGCGACAGCCCGGACTGGATCGCGGAAGGCAACGGCGCCATCAGCCGCAGCCTCGAAGACCTGTCCGGCGGTCTGATCGCCACCACCAGCGCGACCGGTGACGTCACCCTGCAACTGGCCAACCTGCACGGCGACATCGGCACCCAGATCCCGCTGGTGGACAACACCACCCCCGTGGTCAACACCTACGACGAGTACGGCAACCCACTGCCCGGCACCGACCCGGCCCGCTACGGCTGGCTCGGCGGCAAGCAGCGCTCCACCGAAACCCCCAGCCGCGTGACCCTCATGGGCGTCCGTCTGTACGACCCCGTCATCGGACGCTTCCTGTCGGTCGACCCGATCGCGGGGGGCAACGCCAACGCCTACGACTACGTCCACGCCGATCCGCTCAACCGTTACGACCTCGACGGCAAGTGGAGCTGGAAGAAAGCCTGGAAGAAGACCAAGCGGTTCGTGAAGCGACACAAGTGGGACATCGCCCTCACGGCTGCCAGCTTCGTGCCGGGAGTGGGTGCGGCGTCGTGGGCCTACCGCGGATATCGCGCGTACCGCGCCTACCGTGCCGTTCGTGCGGCGAGGTACGCACGCCATGCGGCACCGAGGGCCAGAAGCTTCGGGCGATATGTCAACCGGCGAGCGGCCGGCCGGATCGCACGAGGGGCCGTTTGTTCCGCCTCCTTCATGGGCATCGGCAGCCTGCCGAGCTACAGGTACGGCCGAAGCCGATGGACCGATGCGTCAGTAGCGGCGGGGGGCGCCTTCGGAGCCGGGTACTACTGGAGGAAGAGGAGATGCTTCTCATAGCCGTTCGTTGACGGCGATCGGCGACAGGCTCAATTGACGAGTGTGAGGGTGCAGACGCCGATGGCGTCTGCACCCTCGCTACGGAAAGGTGACCAATGCTCCGCCGGATCACGCCAAGGGCGCTACTGGTTCCTGGGTCGGTCATTGCTCTGTTGATCGTCGTTGTCGGCCTTGGCCCGGACCTGCTGGAAGCGCGGGATTCCGTACCCGTCTGGTACCTGGTGCTCACCGGCGTATTTCTCTGTCGTCCCTTCTTCTATCCCGTTGTCTTCAAGGAGCAGTACCTCGTCGCGGCGGAGAAGTGCGAGAAGGTGAAGCCGAGTCCCCTGCTTTCCAGGTGTGCGTTTCTGTTGGCTGCCGTCGGCGGTGCCGCGCTGCTCATGCCGCAGCCGTCCGTGCCGGCCTTCTGGGTGGCGGTGGGGGTGGCCGCGGTGCACTGTGTCGCTTCGCCTGTGGTGTGGCCGTTCGCGGTCTGGAGATCGGGCATCACGAGTAAGGCGCGTTGACGCGGGTGACGGCGAGCCTTCCGGTGCAGGCGCGTGAAAGCAACCTCGATGCGATTGCGATCACGGTTCGAGAAGCACTGACCTTGGTGGACACGGACAGGCGACTTCGTCCACGAAGTGAGGGCGGGGAGGGTGCACCCGAACGGCCCAGCAGTGATGGCCGGGGCGGCCGGGCGCTCCTAGCGTCGATGCGGTGGCCGACCCGTCTGGGACGGCCGCCGAAATCGGAAAGGCTCGCCCATGCGAACGCCCATGCGAACCCGTAGGCGCGTACGCGTCGCGCTCACCGCCGCCGTCACCGTGCTCGCGACCGCCGGACCGGCGGTCGGCGGCGCGCACGCCCAGCCGGGGGACCTCGACTGCCGGGACTTCGCCTTCCAGGAGGACGCGCAGGCGGAACTCGCCCGCGACCCCAGCGACCCGAACCGGCTGGACGAGGACCAGGGACCGGACGACGGAGTCGCCTGCGAGGTCCTGCCCCGCCGGGCCACGGCCCGTACGACCGTGCCGCCGACGACCAGCTCCACGGCGCGCCCGAAAGCCACCGCCACCGCCACCGCCACGCCCACCGCCACGGCGCCCCCGGCAGCGACCAGCCCCGCCGCCCCGGCGCCCGCCACCTCCGTCCCCACCCGCGGCGTGGAGGGCGGCCTCGGTGGCGGTTCCGGGCCGTCCCGGCTCGAACTGGCCCTCGGCGCGGGGCTGACCGTGAGCGCGGTCGCCCTGACGGTCGGGTACCTGGCGCTGCGGCGGCGTCGTACGGTCGCGGGTGGCCAGGGCTGACCGGCGAGGGTGCCTCAGGGCCGCGTCCGGAACGGGGCGAGCGTGGCGCGCACGAGGTCGGCGGCGCCCCAGTCGGGGTCGAACTGGGCGATCACGGCCAGGTGCTGGCGCAGTTGGAGTATCGGCATCCGCTCGCGCCAGCCGTCGTCGAGCCCGGTCAGCTCGGCGTACCGCTCGAAGAACACCCGCGCCTCGGGCGGCGGGGCCGTCGTCCACAGGTGGGCCAGGTCGACCTCGGCCCACGTGTACGACACGGCCGGGTCGATCAGCGCGGGCCGCCCGTCGGGGGTGGCCATGGCGTTCATCGCCCACAGGTCACCGTGCGTCAGACACGCGGGCCGGACCGGCAGCAGCTCGGGCAGCCGGTCGCACAGCCGCTCCAGCGCCGCCCGGTCCGCGGCGCCGAGCGCTTCCTGGACGCGGGGTTCGTCGAGCCAGCGCAGCAGCCGGTGCTCGGCGAAGAACGCGAACCCGTCGTCGTGCCAGGTGTTGACCTGCCGACGGCGGCCCAGCCAGTTGTCCCGGTGCCAGCCGAACCGGGGGTGCCGCGTGGTGGTGTGCAGCTGGGCGAGCGCGTGGGCGAACCGCTCCCAGTAGGCGCCGCTGCCGGGCCGGGGCCGCAGCACGGACAGCACGAGCAGGTCGCGGTCCGCGAGGATGACCTCGGGGGTGGCGACGCCGCCCGCCTCCCGCAGCACGGTGAGCCCCTCGGCCTCCGCGGCGAAGGCGTCGTCCGAGGGCGGCTCACCGAACGCCTTGACGAACACCGACGTGCCGTCACCACGACGCGCGAGCCCCGCCGTCGCGGCGAGGCCGCCCGTGGCGGGCTCGACCGTGACGACATCGGTCAGCCCGGCCGCGCGCAGGCGTGCGAGCAGGAAGGACGCCGCGTCCGTCACGGAGGTGCTCCTCTCTCCCGGCCAGCGGCCACCCACCGCATGACCTGATCAAGGACGCTACCCGCGACCGGTGTCCCCGGGACAGGCCCTAGCCCTCCACCGCCTCCACCCGCACCGCGCACGCCTTGAACTCCGGCATCCGGGACGTCGGGTCGAGCGCCGGGTTGGTGAGGGTGTTGGCGCGGCCCTCGCCGGGCCAGTGGAACGGCATGAACACCGTGTCGGGCCGGATGCCGGTGGTGATGCGGGCGGGTGCCACCGCCCGCCCGCGCCGGGACACCACGGCCACCGGATCGCCCTCCGCCGCGCCCAGCCGGGCCGCGAGCCGCGGGTGCAGCTCGACGAACGGGCCCGGCGCGGCGGCGTTCAGCTCGTCGACGCGGCGGGTCTGGGCGCCGGACTGGTACTGCGACACCACCCGCCCGGTCGTCAGCAGCACCGGGTACTCGTCGTCCGGCTCCTCCGCGATCGGCCGGTGCGAGACGGGCGCGAACCGGGCCCGGCCGTCCTCCGTGGCGAACCGGTCGAGGAAGAGCCGCGGCGTCCCCGGATGGACGGCGCCACCGGCACCGTCACCGTCCCCGCTCCCGGCATCCGGCGCCGGGCACGGCCAGAACACCCCGTTCTCCTCCGCGAGCCTGCGGTAGGTGATCCCGGAGTAGTCCGCGACCCCGCCCGCGCTCGCCCGGCGCAGCTCCTCGAAGACCTCCTCGGCGTCGGTCGGGAACCGCTTCTCCGGGTTGCCCTCGCCGCCCAGCCGGGCGGCCAGCTCGTGCATGACCTCCAGGTCGCTGCGCACCCCGTCGGGCGGGGTGAGCGCGCGGCGGCGCAGCAGCACCCGCCCCTCCAGGTTGGTCATGGTGCCGGTCTCCTCCGCCCACTGGGTGACCGGCAGGACGACGTCGGCGAGGGCCGCCGTCTCCGACAGCACCACGTCGCAGACGGCGAGGAAGTCCAGCGACCTGATCCGCTCCTCCACGTGCGCGGCGCGCGGCGCCGACACCACCGGGTTGGACGCCATCAGCAGCAGCGCGCGGACGTCGGTGCCGAGCGCGTCCAGCAACTCGTAGGCGCTGCGGCCCGGGCCCGGCAGGCTGTCCGGGTCGACGCCCCACACCTCGGCGACGTGCCGCCGCGCCGCCGGGTCGGTCAGCTTGCGGTAGCCGGGCAACTGGTCGGCCTTCTGGCCGTGCTCGCGCCCGCCCTGCCCGTTGCCCTGCCCGGTCAGACAGCCGTACCCGGACAGCGGGCGCCCCGCCCGCCCCGTCGCCAGCGCCAGGTTGATCCACGCGCCGACGGTGTCCGTCCCCTTGGCCTGCTGCTCGGGCCCGCGGGCGGTGAGCACCATCGCCGCCTCCGGCTCGCAGAACAGCCGTACCGCCTCCCGCAGTTCGGGCACGGAGACGCCGGTGATCCGCTCCACGTACTCCGGCCAGTGCGCCATCGCCGCCGCGCGGGCCTCCTCCCAGCCCACGGTCCGCTCGCGGACGTACTCCTCGTCCACGCGCCCCTCGGCGACGACCAGGTGCAGCAGCCCGAGCGCCAGCGCGAGGTCGGTGCCGGGCCGGGGCGCGAGGTGCAGGTCGGCCTGCTCGGCGGTCTTGGTGCGCCGGGGGTCGATGACGACGAGGGTGCCGCCGTTCTCCTTCAGCTCGGTGAGGTAGCGCAGCGCGGGCGGCATCGTCTCGGCGAGGTTGGAGCCGACGAGGACGACGCAGCCGGTCCTCGGGATGTCCTCCAGCGGGAACGGCAGCCCGCGGTCCACGCCGAACGCCTTGATCCCGGCCGCGGCGGCGGACGACATGCAGAACCGGCCGTTGTAGTCGATCTGCGAGGTGCCCAGCACGATCCGCGCGAACTTGCCCAGCGCGTACGCCTTCTCGTTGGTCAGCCCACCGCCGCCGAACACCCCGAGCGCGTCCGCGCCGTGCGCGTCCCGCACGGACCCCAGCCCCTCGGCGATCCGGTCCAGCGCCTCGTCCCAGCTCGCGGGCACCAGGTCACCGTCGCGCCGGACCAGCGGCGACGTCAGCCGCACCCGCGACGACAGCACCGCGGGCGCCGTGCGCCCCTTGCCGCACAGCGCGCCCCGGTTCACCGGGAAGTCCGCCCGCTCGGTCACCTCGGCCGTCCCGTCGGGGGCGGGCGTCAGATTCATGCCGCACTGCAGGGCGCAGTACGGGCAGTGCGTGGGCGTCGCGGAGGTCTGCTGCATACCGCCCAGCGTGCGTCGACCGTGTTACGTGCCGCGGCGGCTCCCTGTTACACGGCCGGGACGGCGACCTCCCCGCCCGCCGACGGCCACCGTGAGGAGCGACCTCACACCCGCGCGTCCCCCCGCGGTGAACCCGCGGAAAAGACCCGTGACCCCCACGCAACGGCTCGGCAACCTCCCCCCGACACCATCGGTTCACGACGACGTCGGTTCCCGTGCACGGCGGGTACGACGGCCCCACCTCGACAGTTCGGCGGCGCACCCCATGAACCTGAACCCGAGCACGTACCGGAACGCCAGCCACCACCGCACCCGGCCCGCGCTGGTCCTGGTCGCCCACGGCAGCCGCGACCCGCGCGCCCTGGAGACGGTCACCGCGCTCGCCGACCGCGTCCGCGCGCTGCGCCCCGGCCTGCCGGTGCGCCTCGGCCACATCGAGCTGAACGCGCCCCTGCTGCCCGACACCCTCGCCGCCCTCGGTGACGGCGCGGAGGCGGTCCTGGTGCCGCTGCTGCTCAGCCGCGGCTACCACGTCAAGCAGGACATTCCCGAGATGGCCGCCGCGTCCGGCGTCCGCACCCGCCTGGCCGCCCCGCTCGGCCCGCACCCCCTGCTCGTGGAGACCCTGGTCACCCGGCTGACCGAGGCGGGCTGGACCCGCGGGGACGCCGTGGTCCTGGCGGCGGCGGGCTCCCGCGACCCGGAGGCCGCGGTCGACACCGGCCACACGGCCGACCTCCTCTCCGCCCGCCTGGGCGGCGTCCCCGTCGTCCCCGCCTACGCCTCCGCCGCCAAGCCCACGGTCCCGGAGGCGGTCGCCGCCCTGCGCGCACGGGGCCACCGCAGGGTGGCCATAGCGTCGTACTTCACGGCCCCCGGCCGCTTCGCCACGGAATCCGCCCAGGCGTCCCCCACCCTGGCGGCGGCCCCCTTGGGCCCCCACCCGGCCATGGCCCACCTGATCCTCCACCGCTACGACGAGGCGAGGAAGACAGCACCTCTGAAGCGGACGCTCGCCGCGCTTACCTAGGGGCGCGGGGAACTGCGCGAGTACCCCCCACGACCCGCAGTCGCCCCACAACAGATCCCACCCACCCCGTCCTGCGCATACTGTCAACCCATGGAAGGCAACACACCCCCCACCGCATACGACCCGGCGTCAGCCGCCCGCTGGGCCCCCGAACCAGACAAACGCCCCGGCCGCACCGCCTTCCAGAGAGACCGCGCCCGCATCCTCCACTCCGCCGCCCTGCGCCGCCTCGCGGGCAAGACCCAGGTCGTCACCCCCGGCACCACCAGCCAGGCCTGGGACCCCAGCCCCCGCACCCGCCTCACCCACTCCCTGGAGTGCGCCCAGGTGGGCCGCGAACTAGGCGCCGCCCTCGGCTGCGACCCCGACCTGGTGGAGGCCGCCTGCCTCGCCCACGACCTCGGCCACCCGCCCTTCGGCCACAACGGCGAACAGGCGCTCAACGAGTTCGCGGAGGACTGCGGCGGCTTCGAGGGCAACGCCCAGTCCCTCAGGCTCCTCACCCGCATCGAACCGAAACGGTTCACCCCCGACGGCTCCGTCGGCCTCAACCTCACCCGCGCCACCCTCGACGCCGCCACCAAGTACCCCTGGCCACGCGGCGCCCACCCCACCGACCCGGCGTCGCGCAAGTTCGGCGTGTACGAGGACGACCGCCCGGTGTTCGACTGGGTCCGCGAGGGCGCCCCCGGCACCCGCACCTGCTTCGAGGCGCAGGTCATGGACTGGTCGGACGACGTGGCGTACTCGGTGCACGACGTCGAGGACGGCCTGCACGCCGGGCACCTCGACCCCAACCTGCTGCACGCCGACCCCGAACGCCGGGCCGTCTTCGAGGTGGCCGTGGGCCGGTACGTGCCCGCCGACACCGATCCGGCCGAACTCGCCGCCGCCCTGGACCGCCTCACCGACCAGGAGTGGTGGCCGCACGGCTACGACGGCTCCGCGGTCGCGCAGGCCCGCCTCAAGGACGCCACCAGCCAGCTCATCGGCCGGTTCTGCCTGGCCGCGGAGGGCGCCACCCGGGCGGCGTACGGCAGCGGGCGCCTCACCCGGTACGGCGCCGAACTCGTCGTACCCCGTGAGACCCGGATGGAGTGCGCGGTGCTGAAGGCCGTCGCGGACCGGTACGTCATGCAGCGCGCCGAGCAGGCCCGGCTCCGCGCCGACCAGCGGATCGTCGTACTCGAACTGGCGGAGCGGCTCACCGCCCGCGCCCCGGACGGTCTTGACCCGCAGTTCCGGGCCCTGTTCGACGCGGCGCCGGACGACAGGGCCCGCAAGCGGGTGATCGTCGACCAGATCGCGTCCCTGACGGACGTGTCCGCGCGGTCGCTTCACGCGAGGCTGACCGGGCACCTGTGACACTGAAGGGGCATGTGCGCGACGGAAGGTGACCAGCGTGGCGCGGCCCACATCCGGCCGGGCCGGTCGGGACTCACACCCTCTTCCCCCAACACGCCGCGTGCGGGAGGCTCGCATGTGGCGGCACCCTTACGAGGAGGCATCAAGTGGTCGACGCGGACCAGACATTCGTCATCGTCGGAGGCGGCCTGGCGGGCGCCAAGGCGGCCGAGACGCTGCGGGCGGAGGGCTTCACCGGCCGCGTGATACTGATCTGCGACGAACGCGACCACCCCTACGAGCGCCCGCCGCTGTCCAAGGGCTACCTCCTCGGCAAGGAGGAGCGCGACAGCGTCTTCGTGCACGAGCCCACCTGGTACGCCCACCACGACGTCGAACTCCACCTCGGCCAGACGGTCGACGCGATCGACCGCACCGCGAAGACGGTCCGCTTCGGTGAGGACGGCACCGTCGTCCGCTACGACAAGCTCCTCCTCGCCACCGGCGCCGAGCCGCGCCGCCTGGACATCCCCGGCACCGACCTGGCGGGCGTCCACCACCTGCGCCGCCTCGCCCACGCCGAGCGCCTCAAGGGCGTCCTCGCCGCGCTCGGCCGGGACAACGGCCACCTCGTGATCGCGGGCGCGGGCTGGATCGGCCTGGAGGTCGCGGCGGCGGCCCGGGAGTACGGCGCCGAGGTCACCGTCGTGGAGCCGTCGCCGACGCCGCTGCACGGCGTGCTCGGGCCCGAGCTGGGGCAGCTCTTCGCCGAACTGCACACCGAGCACGGCGTCCGGTTCCGCTTCGGGACGCGGCTCACCGAGATCGTCGGGCAGGACGGCATGGTCCTCGCCGCCCGCACCGACGACGGCGAGGAGCAGCCCGCGCACGACGTCCTCGCCGCGATCGGCGCCGCCCCGCGCACCGCCCTCGCGGAGGCGGCGGGCCTGGAGCTGGCCGACCGGGCGCACGGCGGCGGCGTCGTCGTGGACGAGCGGCTGCGCACCTCCGACCCGGACATCCACGCCGCCGGTGACGTCGCCGCGTTCCCGCACGCCCTGTTCGGCACCCGGCTGCGGGTGGAGCACTGGGCCAACGCCCTCAACGGCGGCCCGGCGGCGGCGCGGGCGATGCTGGGCAAGGAGGTCGTGTACGACCGGGTGCCCTACTTCTTCTCCGACCAGTACGACCTGGGGATGGAGTACTCCGGCTGGGCGCCCCCGGGGTCGTACGACGAGGTGGTGATCCGCGGGGACGCCGGGAAGCGGGAGTTCATCGCGTTCTGGGTGAAGGACCACAGGGTGCTGGCCGGGATGAACGTGAACGTGTGGGACGTCACAGACCCCATCCAGGCGCTCATCCGCGGCCAGGCCCAGGTCAGCACGGAGGCGCTGGCTGACCCGCACGTCCCGCTCGACAGTCTGGTCCCGTGACTGTCCGACCGTCACCGTAGAATTCACGCGTGGCAGGACGGATCAACGACGAGGACGTGAAGGCGGTCAGGGACGCGGTCCCGATCGACGCCGTCGTCTCGGAGTACCTCCAGCTACGCAACGCGGGCGGCGGCAACCTGAAGGGGCTGTGCCCGTTCCACGACGAGAAGTCGCCGTCCTTCCAGGTCAGCCCGAGCAAGGGACTCTTCCACTGCTTCGGCTGCCAGGAGGGCGGCGACACCATCACGTTCGTGATGAAGATCGACCACCTCACCTTCTCGGAGGCGGTCGAGCGGCTCGCCGGTCAGGCGGGCATCACCCTGCGCTACGAGGAGGGCGGCTACAACCCCGCCCACCAGCGCGGCGAACGCATCCGCCTGGTCGAGGCCCACAAGATCGCCGCCGAGTGGTACGCGGAGCAGCTCGCGACGTCGGCCGAGGCCGACACCGGCCGGATCTTCCTGGCCGAGCGCGGCTTCGACCAGGCCGCCGCCGTCCACTTCGGCGTCGGCTACAGCCCGCAGGGCTGGGACCACCTCACCCGCTACCTGCGCGGCAAGGGCTTCACCGACAAGGAGCTGATCCTCTCCGGCCTCGCCCAGGAGGGCCGCCGCGGCCCCATCGACCGCTTCCGTGGACGGCTGATGTGGCCCATCCGCGACATCGGCGGCGACGTCGTCGGCTTCGGCGCCCGCAAGCTGTACGAGGCGGACACCGGCCCGAAGTACCTCAACACCCCCGACACGGCGATCTACCGGAAGTCCCAGGTCCTGTACGGCATCGACCTGGCGAAGAAGGAGATCGCGAAGTCGTCCCGCGCGGTCGTCGTCGAGGGCTACACGGACGTCATGGCCTGCCACCTCGCCGGGGTGACCACCGCGATCGCGACCTGCGGCACGGCCTTCGGCGGCGACCACATCAAGATCCTCCGCCGCCTCCTCATGGACAACGGCTCGGCCCGCGTCATCTTCACCTTCGACGGCGACGCGGCGGGCCAGAAGGCCGCCCTGCGCGCCTTCGAGGACGACCAGAAGTTCGCCGCCGAGACGTACATCGCCATCGCCCCCGACGGCATGGACCCCTGCGACCTGCGCCTGGCGAAGGGCGACGAGGCGGTCGCGGACCTGGTCGAACCCCGCACCCCGCTCTTCGAGTTCGCGCTCCGCCAGATCGTCTCCCGCTACGACCTCGACACCCCCGCCGGTCGCGCCGCCGCCCTCGACGAGGCCGCCCCGGTCGTCGCCCGCATCAAGAACAGCGGCGCCCAGCACGAGGTCGCCGTCGAACTGGCCGGGATGCTCGGCATCCTCGACACCCAGTTCGTGGTCAAGCGCGTCGCCCAACTCGCCCGCTGGGCCCGCGACCGCGGCGGCCGGGGCCCGGCCCCCACCCGCGCCCCCCAGCAGCCGTCGTACGAGTCGGCCCCCCGCCCCGCGACCTCCGGCCCGGCCCTCACCCTCCGCAACCCCGTCTACGCCACCGAACGCGAACTTCTGAAACTCGCCCTCCAGCGCCCCGAACTGGTCTCCCCGGCCTTCGACGCCTACGGCGTCGACGAGTTCACCGCCGCCCCCTACGCCGCCGTACGCCAGGCCATCCTCGACGCGGGCGGCGCGGAGTACGGCGTCCAGGACCCCCAGCAGTACCTGGTCCGGGTCCGCGAGGCGGCCCCCGACGACACCGTCCGCGCCATGGTCACCGAACTCGCCGTCGAGGCGATCATGCGCCGCACGGTCGACGAGACCTACGCGGGCGAGCAACTCGTCGCCGTCCGCCGCCGCGCCGTCGCCCGCCGCCTCACCGACCTCCAGAGCACCCTGACCCGCCTCGCCCACACGGACCCGGCCCAGTCGGCGGCCCTCCAGAACGAGATGATGGTCCTGACCCGATACGACCGCGCCCTCCAGGACCAGGGCCCCTCCGCGCTCTAGCGCCGAGCCCACGCGGCACCGGCGTTTTCCCCGCCCGTCGCCCCGGTCACCAGCGGGTCACGTTCCGGACGCAAAAAGTCACCGCACGCCCCTCGTGGCGGGGATGTGTCTTACCCCACACTGGGTTCCGGTGCCTGAGTCCTCGGAGCGCGGCCGATCCGTCCCCCACGGGTCCCACACCCCCGCGGTTCCGCTCAACGCGTACGGGACGGACAGCGGCAAGGCCGCCGACTCCGCCCCCCAAGCAGCGCTGCCGCACGCCTCAGCAGCGATCACCCTGGAGGTCGCCCCCGTGCAGACCCAGACCCTCATCCAGACCGACGTGACCACGGACGGCGCCGAGCCGGACGCGGAGCCCGGTGTGCTCCTCGCCGTCCCGACGCAGAACCGCGTCGCCCTCCACCCGGAGACGGACCCGGACACGGCGACGGAGGCAGAGCCGGAGCCGAGGCCCGAGACCGAACCGGTGGCCGTGCCCACCCGCCTGGACACCGGTGGCCCCTCGTCCGACCTGTTCCGCCAGTACCTGCGCGAGATCGGCCGCATCCCGCTGCTCAGCGCCGCCGAGGAGGTCGAGCTGGCGCGCCGCGTGGAGGCCGGGCTGTTCGCTGAGGAGAAGCTGGGCAACACCCCCCACCTGGACGACCAGCTCGCCCTCGACCTGGACAGACTCGTCGTCATGGGCCGGATGGCCAAACGCCGCCTGATCGAGGCGAACCTGCGGCTGGTCGTCTCCGTCGCCAAACGGTACGTCGGCCGCGGCCTGACCATGCTGGACCTGGTCCAGGAGGGCAACCTCGGCCTCATCCGCGCCGTGGAGAAGTTCGACTACGCCCGCGGCTACAAGTTCTCCACGTACGCCACCTGGTGGATCCGCCAGGCCATGTCCCGCGCCCTCGCGGACCAGGTCCGCACCATCCGCGTCCCCGTGCACGTCGTCGAACTCATCAACCGCGTCGTCCGCGTCCAGCGCCGGATGCTCCAGGAACGCGGCTACGAACCCACCCCGGCGGAGGTCGCCGCCCACCTCGACCTGCCCCCGGAACGGGTCAGCGAGGTGCTGCGGCTCGCGCAGGAACCGGTGTCCCTGCACGCCCCCGTGGGCGAGGAGGACGACGTGGCCCTCGGTGACCTCATCGAGGACGGCGACGCCGCGAGCCCCGTCGAGTCAGCCGCGTTCCTCCTCCTCAAGGAGCACCTGGAGGCGGTCCTCTCCACCCTCGGCGAACGAGAACGCAAGGTCGTCCAACTCCGCTACGGCCTCGCCGACGGCCGCCCCCGCACGCTGGAGGAGATAGGCCGTATCTTCGGCGTCACCCGCGAACGCATCCGCCAGATCGAGTCCAAGACCCTCAACAAACTGAGGGACCACGCCTTCGCGGACCAGTTGCGCGGCTACTTGGACTGAGTCAGCGGGTGCCGCTGCGTGCTCAGCGGCACCCCGACACCGGGCAACCCCTCAGTCCACCTCGGCCACAGCGGAGGCGAACTGGGCCTGATAGAGCCGCGCGTACGCGCCCCCGGAAGCGAGCAGCACCTCATGCGCGCCCTGCTCCACGATCGCCCCGTTCTCCATCACCAGGATCGTGTCCGCGTCCCGGATCGTCGACAACCGGTGCGCGATCACGAACGACGTCCGCCCGTGCGCCAGCTTCGCCATCGCCTTCTGGATCAGCACCTCCGTCCGCGTGTCCACGGAGGACGTCGCCTCGTCAAGGACCAGGATCACCGGATCGGACAGGAACGCCCGGGCGATCGTGATGAGCTGCTTCTCACCCGCGCTGACCCCGCTCCCCTCGTCGTCGATCACCGTGTCGTACCCGTCCGGCAGCGTCCGGATGAACCGGTCCGCGTGCGCCGCCCGCGCCGCCTCCTCGATCTCCCCGCGGGTGACCTTCCCGGACGCCCCGTACGCGATGTTCTCCGCGATCGTGCCGCCGAACAGCCAGGTGTCCTGGAGGACCATGCCGATCCCGGCCCGCAGCTCGTCCCGGGACATGCCCGCGATGTCGACCCCGTCGAGCGTGATCCGCCCGCCGGACACCTCGTAGAACCGCATGAGCAGGTTGACCAGCGTCGTCTTGCCCGCGCCGGTCGGGCCGACGATGGCGACGGTCTGCCCGGGTTCCACGGTCAGCGTCAGGTCCTCGATGAGCGGCTTCTCGGGGTCGTACCGGAACGACACGTGCTCCAGCGCGACCCGCCCCCGCAGCTCCTTGGGCCGTGCGCCCGCCACCGGGTCCGCGGACTGCTCCTCCGCGTCGAGGAGTTCGAAGACCCGCTCGGCGGAGGCGACCCCGGACTGCACCAGGTTGGCCATGGACGCGACCTGCGTCAGCGGCATGGAGAACTGCCGGGAGTACTGGATGAACGCCTGCACGTCACCGATGGACAGCGCCCCGGACGCCACCCGCAGCCCGCCCACGACCGCGACCAGCACGTAGTTGATGTTCGAGACGAACATCATCAGCGGCTGCATCATCCCGCTGTTGAACTGCGCCCGGAACCCGGCCTCGTACAGCTCCTCGTTGTGCTCGGCGAACTGCTGCGCGGACTCCTCCTGCCGCCCGAACACCTTCACCAGGGTGTGCCCGGTGTACATCTCCTCGATGTGCGCGTTGAGCTTGCCGGTGGTCCGCCACTGCGCGACGAAGTGCGGCTGCGAGCGCTTGCCGACACGCGTCGCGATCACGAACGACAGCGGCACGGTCACCAGCGCCACGAGAGCCAGGATCCAGGAGAGCCAGAACATCATCGCGAGCACGCCGATGATGGTCAGCACGCTGTTGATGAGCTGCCCCATCGACTGCTGGAGCGTCTGCCCGATGTTGTCGATGTCGTTGGTGGCGCGGGACAGCACCTCACCGCGCTGCCGCTTGTCGAAGTACGACAGCGGAAGCCGCGACAGCTTCGCCTGTACGTCCTCCCGCAGCCGGAACATGGTCCGGTTGACGGCCCGGTTCACCAGCCGCGTCGCGACGGCCATCAGCAGCCCGGCGCCGACGAACACGGCGAGCGCGAGCAGCAGCACGTCACCGACCGCGCCGAAGTCGATGCCCTCGCCGGGGGTGAAGTCGGTGGAGCGCAGCATGTCGGCGATCTCACCGTCGCCGCGCTCCCGCATGGCGTCCAGGACCTCCGCCTTGGACTCCCCGGTGGGGAACTGCCGTCCGACGATCCCGGCGAAGACGAGGTCGGTCGCCCGCCCCAGGATCTTCGGCCCGACGACCGACAGGCCGACGCTGACCAGCACGCACAGCACCAGCACGGCGACGGTGACCCGCTCGGGCCGGAACTGGGCGACGAGCCGCTTGCCCGAGCCCTTGAAGTCCATCGAACGGCTGTCGGGGCCGCCCCCGGCCATCATGCGCCCCATGGGCCCGGCCATCAGGCTGCCTCCGCTTCCGTCAGCTGGGAGAGCACGATCTCCCGGTAGGTCTCGTTGTCCGCCATCAGCTCGTGGTGGCGCCCGGTGCCGACCACCCGTCCCTCGTCGAGCACGACGATCCGGTCCGCGTCCCTGATGGTCGCGACCCGCTGGGCGACGATGACGACGGTCGCCTCCGCCGTCTCCCGGGCCAGCGCCGCCCGCAGCGCGGCGTCGGTGGCGTAGTCGAGGGCGGAGAAGGAGTCGTCGAAGAGGTAGATCTCCGGCCGCTGCACGAGCGTGCGGGCGATCGCGAGCCGCTGCCGCTGACCGCCGGAGACGTTGGTGCCGCCCTGCGCGATGGGGGAGTCGAGCCCGCCTTCGAGGCGCTCCACGAACTCCCTGGCCTGCGCCACCTCCAGCGCGTGCCACAGCTCCTCGTCGGTGGCGTCGGGGTTTCCGTACCGCAGGTTCGTGGCGACGGTCCCCGCGAACAGGTACGGCTTCTGCGGGACGAGCCCGACGGTCCGCGCGAGCACGTCCTGCCGGAGGGTGCGGACGTCGACCCCGTCCACGAAGACATCGCCCTCGGTGGCGTCGAAGAGCCGGGGCACCAGCCCCAGCAGGGTGGACTTGCCGCTGCCGGTGGAGCCGATGACGGCGGTCGTCTCCCCGGGCCGGGCGACCAGGTCGACCGCCTTCAGCACCGGCTCCTCGGCACCCGGGTAGCGGAAGCCCGCGCCGCGCAGCTCCAGGTGCCCGTGCCGCCGCAGCTCGGTGACCGGCGCGATCGGCGGGACGACGCTGGACTCGGTGTCCAGCACCTCCTGGACGCGCTCGGCGCACACCTCCGCGCGCGGCACCATCATGAACATGAAGGTGGCCATCATCACGGACATCACGATCTGCATCAGATAGGCGAGGAACGCGGTCAGGTCGCCGATCTGCATCCCGCCGCTGTCGATCCGGTGCGCGCCGAACCAAACCACGGCGACGGACGACAGGTTCACCACCGTCATCACGATGGGGAACATCAGCGCCAGCAGGTTGCCGGTGCCCAGCGCCATGTCGGTCAGGTCGGTGTTGGCCTTGCGGAAGCGGTGCTGCTCGTACTCGTCGCGGACGAAGGCGCGGATCACGCGGTTGCCGCTGATCTGCTCGCGCAGCACCCGGTTCACGGTGTCCAGGCGCTCCTGCATGGCCCGGAACAGCGGTCGCAGCGCCCGCACGATCAGCGTCACGCAGATGCCGAGCACCGGCACGACCGCGACGAGCACCCCGGACAGCGGCACGTCGAGGCCGAGCGCCAGGACGATGCCGCCCACGCACATGATGGGCGCCGACACCATCAGCGTGAACGTCATCAGCGCCAGCATCTGGACCTGCTGGACGTCGTTCGTCGTACGGGTGATCAGCGACGGCGCCCCGAAGTGACCGACCTCGCGCGCCGAGAACGACTGCACCCGGTCGAAGACGTCGCCCCGCACGTCCCGCCCGAGCGCCGACGCGGTGCGGGCGCCGTAGTACACGGCCCCGACGTTGGTGACGACCTGCGCCAGCGAGATGCCGATCATCAGGGCGCCGTAGCTGAGGATGTAGCCGGTGTCGCCCCGCACGACACCGTTGTCGATGATGTCGGCGTTGAGGGTGGGCAGGTACAGGGTGGCGCAGGTCTGGAGGAACTGCAGGAGCACCAGCAGGGCGATGGGTTTTCGGTAGGGCCTGAGATAGGTCCGCAGAAGTCGTATGAGCACGCTGCTTCTCTTCGGGGTCGACGACGGGGCGGCGGGGCGGTTGGTTGCCCCTGGCCCCTATCGTCGAACACTCCACCGGTGTTACCTCAACCGATTAACCCGAGAGCGCAACGCGGTACGCCCCTACGGGTCCCCTACGAGTCCCCCACGGGTCTCCTAGGAGCGGAACGCGCCCGGGTGGGTCTGCTCCCGCACGGACACGAACTGCTGCCGCACCGCCTGCCCCACGGCCAGCTCCTCCCCGGGCTCCATCACCTGCCCCGCGGGCCCCTGCCACATCGGCGGCGTGCGCGGGTCCAGCGTCCCCTGGGACACCCCGAGCGCCCACGCCGCCTGCCGCGCCGCCCCGATCGCCCCGTAGTCGGCGGGCTGCGGGACGAGGACCTGCGCCCCGAAGATCGCGGGCGCCGCGGCCTGCACGGCGGGCAGCTCGGCGGCGGCCCCCAGCAGGAACACCCGCCGCACCTCCACGCCCCGCCCGCGCAGCACGTCCAGCGCGTCCGCGAGCCCGCACAGCATCCCCTCGAACGCGGCCCGCGCCAGGTGCTCCGGCCGCATCGACTCCCGCCGCAGCCCGGCGAGGGTGCCCGCGGTGTGCGGCAGGGCGGGCGTCCGCTCCCCCTCCAGATAGGGCAGCAACACCAGCCCGTGCGAGCCCGGCGTCGACTTCATCGCCAGGTCGGACAGGCTCTCCAGATCGGGCACCCCGAGCAGCTCGGCCGTCCCCCGCAGGGTGCGCACGGCGTTCAGGGTGGTGACGACCGGCAGGTGCATCCCGGTGGCGTCGGCGAGGGAGGTGATCATGCCGGTCTGGTCGTGCAGCGCCTCGGGGTGGACGGCCATCACCGACCCGGACGCCCCGAGCGACACCACGGCGTCCCCGAGCCCGATGCCCAGCCCGAACGCGGCGGCCATGGTCTCGCCGGTCCCCGCCGAGATCAACAGCCCCTCCGGCGTCGTACCGGCGGCGTCCGCCGGGCCGATGACCTCCGGCAGCATCGCCTGGTGCCCGAGCGCCAGCTCCACGAGATCGGACCGGTAGGCCCCCGTGGCGGCGGACCAGTACCCGGTCCCGGAAGCCCCACCCCGATCCGTCGTCCTCCGAACCGGCCGCCCCAGCAACTGCCACACCAGCCAGTCGTGCGCCTGCATCAGTACGGCGACCCGCGCGGCGTTCTCCGGTTCGGCGCGGGCCAGCCAGCGCAGTTTGGTCACCGGGTGCGCGGCCTGCGGCACACTGCCCACCGCCTGCGCCCACGCCTCACGCCCGCCGAGCGCGTCCACCAGATCGGCCGCCGCGACCTGCGCCCGCTTGTCCCCGCCGACCAGCGCGGGCCGCACGGTGGCGCCCTGCGCGTCCAGCGGGACCAGGGCGTTCTGCTGCGCGGAGACGCCGATGGCCTGCACACCCTCCAGCAGCCCGCCCCCGGCGGCCTCCCCGAGGGACAGCAGCCACGCCTGCGGATCGACGTCGGAGGGCCGCCCGCCGCCCTCGGCCTCGTCGACCGGGTGCGGCGCATATCCCTGCCTGAGCACGGCCCCCGTGTCCGTGTCGCAGACGACGATACGAGTGAAATCGGGCGCACTGTCCAGCCCGGCGACTATCCCCATGGCCGAAATTCTGCCGCACGGGACCCGGTGACGGCGCGGCCGGGCGCCTCAGGTGTTGCTGGTCCCCCACTCGTCGGCTCCGCCGCCATTGGAGTTCCGCTCCCGCAGCGACCGCACCCGCTGCGCCACCGAGTCCGGCATCCGGTCCCCGACCCGGTCGCTGACCACGTGGTACGCCTTCCCCGCGAACTGCCGCCCCTGCTGCGCGGCGGTCTCGGCGGAGTTCCGCACGGCGGGGTTCTGGCTGATCTGCCGTGCCGACTTCTTCAACTGCTCGTAGCGCTCGCGCCCGGCGCGCGTGCCCAGCACGTAACCCAGAGCGAGTCCGACGACGAACGTGAGCCGGTAGCGCATGACGGCCACCCTTCCTGGCTTGCTAGACGAGTACCTGCGGGGAACCGATTGGCGGAGCACCCCCCCGCTTGCGCTAATGTATGTGTCGCAGCGAGCGCGCGCCCCCTGGCGAATACCCAGGTAGGTACGTTCGATGCAGCGAGGCATTCCTCCGTAGCTCAATTGGCAGAGCAGCCGGCTGTTAACCGGCAGGTTACTGGTTCGAGTCCAGTCGGGGGAGCTTCGGTCCTCCGTAGCTCAATTGGCAGAGCAGCCGGCTGTTAACCGGCAGGTTACTGGTTCGAGTCCAGTCGGGGGAGCAGCCGGAACGAGGACCCTACGGGGTCCTTTTTCGTGCCCGTCCCGCCACCCGGGAACCGCGCACGCCACACCGGAGTCCTCAAGGTCACGAAGGCACCGCGGTAAGCCGACCATCCGGAGCAGGAGATCGTATGAGCGGCTATGCTGCGGCAGACGGCGCGCACACATGTACGCGACACGCCGCTATGGGGCGGTAGCTCAGCCGGTTAGAGCAGCGGACTCATAATCCGTCGGCCGTGGGTTCGAGTCCCACCCGCCCCACCAAGCGCGGCTCAGAGAATCGTTCTGACCTGCGGTGATGATGGCTGCAGCGGCAGTAGGCCGCCGCGGAAGCGCGGCCACGGGACGCGAGGTCTCAGAACCGGAGTGCGAGGCGCCGCGTGTCGGGACCCGGAGACGACCGAGCTCTTCGGGAGACGCGCCCGGGTGAGGTGCTCGGCGTGTACCCGCGGCTGGTCGAGCGGTCGAAGGAGCCGACCCGGCACGGGCCGTGACGGTGGGCGGGCCGGCGCTCGCTCATCTGTGTGAGGGGCGGCGTCTGACGGCCCAAGGCCGATCAGTTCTTGAGATCGATCATCCGTACCGGCTGTCCGGTCGTGCGGGCGATCGTCTCGAAGTCGCGATCACAGTGGAGCAGGGTCAGCCCCGCCTCTTCCGCGGCGGCGGCGATGAGCAGGTCGACGGGGCCCGCACTGCGGTGCTCGCCCTTGGCGGTGAGCATTTCCTGGACGACGCGTGCGCGCCGGTAGATGCCATCGGGCATGGGGCACCAGGTGTAGTGGGCTTCCAGCGCTCGCTTCACGCGTTCCCGGTCCGCTGCCGAGCGGGCTGAGTAGAGGACTTCCAGTTCGGTGAGATCGCACAGGGCAACGAGTCCCGCGCCGACCCTGTCGTCCCACTCGGCCGTGGTCCGGCCGAGCAGGACGCGGGCGAGGGCGGAGGTGTCGATCAGGTAGTCGGCGACGGTCACGCATCCGCTCCTGCGTCGCGGACGCGGTTCTGCCTGCCGGTGGGCCGGTATGTGCTCTTGTCGAGGAGGACGTCCACGTCCAGCGCGCCCTCGGCGACCAGGTCGCGGGCTTCTGCCAGCGCGCGCAGTCGCCGGTACCGGGCCGTGACTTCCCGCAGCGCGGTGTTGATGGTGTCGCGTTTGGTGGTGGTGCCGAGCTCCTTGGCTGCGGCCTCCAGCGCCTCGTCGTCGAGGTCGATCACGGTGCGGCTCAAGACGGCCCCCTGTATATCCGGAGTCTTATATCAAGATACACGCTTCGGTATGCCTGGCGGAGGCCGCGGGGGCCGCTCGGTCCGCGGAGACCCGTACGTACGCCCTTCGCCGCACCCAGAACGGTTCGCGGTGCATCTGAGGTCCGAGGGTCGGGTGCGGGAATCCGCAGGCACGGCGTCCGCGCGCTGACCGGCTTCCCGGAGGCCGACGAGGGCGAATCAGCGGTCCTGGCGCTACGTCAGCTATCCCAGTGGCACGGAAAGCGGTGGGATTCGGCGAGGATGATCTGAGGGTGCTGGCCGGGGCTCGGTCCTTCGAGCAGGGGCTGGGGGCGGCTGGTGCGGCTGGTGGAACTGTCCGGCCTGTCGCCGATCCGCTTCCATGATCTCCGGCACGTCTCTCGGCAAGGGTGTCGCTACTCCTCCCTATGCAAGATGAGGCAAGGGCCGGGATGGATCGGAAGATCAGAGAGGGACTCATACCGGCAGGGTGAGCAGGGCGACGGGGGCGGACGTGGGGTGGGGGGAGCCGCCCGTGGGTTCGACGGTGAGGCCCACGGCCGAGGCCGCGTTCGCGGAGCCCCTGAGGACGACGGCCTGGCCGGTGTCCCGCGTGCCGGAGGCCAGGCCCGCCGGGCGCATACTGCCGTCGACCTGGTACCACGCCTGGTAGACCTTGCCCGGGGGTGCGGCTGGCAGGTCCGTCAGGAGGACCGCCTGGTCACGGCTCGCGGAGACGACGACCGTGGCGCGGGAGCCGTCCGTCAGGCGCGTCGAGCGGGTCTCGGCGTCCGGGGCGCCCAGGACGGCGACGAGGTCGTCCAGGCGTCCTCGCGCCTCCTCGGCCCGGGTGGTGGCGTCCTGCGCGCGGTCGTGCTGCCACACCGCGATGCCGCCGAACGCCGTGGCCGCCGCCAGGCAGGCGGCCAGCGCGAGGCGGGGGAGCCGTCGGCGCAGGGCCGTGGACGGTGTGCGGAGACGGGGGGTGGGGGCGACCTGGCGGACCGTGCGGATGCGCTGCAGGACCTCCAGCCTGGCGGTGCTGCGGGGGCTCACCGCGACCGCGGCGGCGAGCCGGGCGGCGGTCGCGGTGAACTCGGCCACTTCCTCCCGGCAGGCCGCGCACGCCGTCAGGTGCTCCTCGAAGAGGGCGCGTTCGTCGTCGGGCAGCGCGTTCAGGGCGTAGGCACCGGTGAGGGTGTGCGGATCGGCCTTGGTGCTCATGCGCTCACTCCCAGGCAGTCGCGCAGCCGGATCAGGCCGTCGCGGAGACGGGTCTTGACGGTCCCCAGCGGGACGGACAACTGTTCGGCCACCTCGCGGTAGGTGAGCCCCCGGTAGTAGGCGAGCGCCACCGACTGGCGTTGCAGCTCCGTCAGGGTGCGCAGGCAGCGCCGTACCTGCTCGTGTTCGAGGCGGTGCTCGACCTCCTCGCTCACCTCGTCGTACTCGGGCGTCTGGTCCAGCGCCGCGGCCCGGTGGTCGCGGGCGGCGGACGCCTCCGCGGAGCGGACCCGGTCGATGGCGCGCCGATGGGCGAGGGCGAGGACCCAGTTGGTGACGGAGCCCCGGTCGGGCCGGTAGCGGGGGGCGGTGCGCCACACCTCCACCAGCACGTCCTGGGCGACCTCCTCCGACTGCGCCGGATCGCGCAGCACCGCGCGGACCACCCCCAGGACGGCGGGCGCCACGGCGTCGTAGAGGCGGGCGAAGGCGTCCGTGTCGCCGCGGGCCACCTCGTGGACCAGCGTCTCCAGGTCCGGTCGCCGGGGCGGTGGGGTGCCGAGGAAGATGGGCTCTTGCACGGGTTCCGTCCTGTCGTGCGCGGAGGGGGGCAACGTACCGGGCGGTCCGCCGGGCGCCCCGCGGCGCCCGGCGGACCGGCGTACCCGTCAGCTCTGGGGCATCAGGACGCTGTCGATGATGTAGACGTTGGCGTTGGCCGTCTTCACGTTGCCGCAGACCACCTTGGCGGAGTCGTTGACCGTGTACTCCTCGTCCGCGCCGGAGGTGGTCAGCCGCGACTTCTCCAGGGTGGCGAAGGAGCCGTCCTCCAGGTCGGCCGGGGCCAGCTTCTGCCCGACCACGTGGTAGGTGAGGAGCTTCGTGAGCTGCTCCTTGTCGTTGAGGACCTTGTTCAGGTCGGCCTCCGGGATCTTCGCGAAGG
The DNA here is from genome assembly GCF_042674625.1 of Streptomyces flavalbus. Taxonomy (NCBI): domain Bacteria; kingdom Bacillati; phylum Actinomycetota; class Actinomycetes; order Kitasatosporales; family Streptomycetaceae; genus Streptomyces; species Streptomyces flavalbus. Next base: position 2,581,646 of record NZ_JBHTEB010000001.1, on the reverse strand, counting down.
CGTCGTTGGTGGGGGCGAACACCGTGATGTCCTCGGCGCTGTTGAGGGTGTCGACCAGGCCCGCCTTCCGCACCGCGGTCACCAGCGTGGACAGCGCGGGGTTGTTGGAGGCGGCGGTGGCGACCGGGTCCTTGGCCATGCCGTCGAAGGAACCGGCGCCGTCCTCGGGGACGGACGCGCAGGCCGGGCCGAACGGCTCGTCCATGGCGGCGGCGTCGCCCGCGCCGTCCTCGCCCGCGCCGGACGGGGCCGCCGGGGCGGACGTGGCGCCGCTCGCCGAGTCCGAGGTGGCGGAGTCGCCGCCGTCGTCGGAGCAGGCGGCGAGGCCCAGCGGCAGCACGACGGAAGCGGTCACGGCGACGGCGATACGGCGGATACGGGTGTTCATGTTCGTCTCTCCTGGATGAGGGTTGATGTAGCGGGTGGGGGAAAAGGGGGCCGGAGGGGTCAAGGGGGTCAGGGGGGGCAGGGGTCAGTCGACGGTCACCACCACCGAGTGCCAGCCGCTGGCGCCGTCGGGGATGGGCCGGGCGCGCCGCTCGGTCTGTACGGCGCCGGAGCGGTCGGTGGCGCGGACGGCGAGGGTGTGGCCGCCCTTGGTGGCCCGCCAGGGGAAGGACCACTGCCGCCAGGTGTCGCGGGAGTCCTCGGCGGCGAGCCGGGCCCGCTGCCAGGGCCCGTCGTCGACGCGGACCTCGACCTCGTCGATGCCGCGGTGCTGGGCCCAGGCGACCCCGGCGACCATGACGGTGCCCGCCCGCGGCCGGGCGAAGGGCTTCGGGGTGTCGATGCGGGACTGCGTCTTGACGGGGGCCTCCCGTGCCCAGTCGCGCTTGACCCAGTAGGTGTCGTAGTCGGCGAAGGTGGTGAGTTCGATGTCCTCGATCCACTTGCACGCGGACACGTAGCCGTACAGTCCCGGGACGACCATGCGGACGGGGAAGCCGTGGTCGAAGGGGAGCGGCTGGCCGTTCATGCCGACGGCGAGCAGGGCGTCGCGGCCGTCGAGGACGTCCTCGACGGGGCTGCCGAGCGTCATGCCGTCCACCGAGCGCGCCACCAACTGGTCGGCGGGGCCGCCCCGGGACGGCGGGCGCACCCCGCAGTCGGCGAGCAGGTCGGCCAGGCGTACGCCGATCCAGCGGGCGTTGCCGACGTAGGGGCCGCCGACCTCGTTGGAGACGCAGGTGAGCGTGATGTCCCGCTCGATCAGTTCGCGTCGCAGCAGGTCGTCGAAGGTGAGGGTGGCGGGCCTGGTGACTCCCGTGCCGTGGACGCGCAGCCGCCAGGCGGTGGCGTCCACCTTGGGCACCACGAGGGCGGTGTCCACCCGGTAGAAGTCCTCGGTCGGCGTGAGGAAGGGGCTGACGCCGGGGAGCCGTAGCTGGGCGCCCTTGGGCACCGGGCGGGCCGGGGAGGCGGGAGCCGGGAGGACGACGTGGGCGCGGGAGGCCGCCGCGTCCTGGCCGCGGTCGCGCTTCAGGGCGCGCCCCGCGAGCCCGGCACCGGCGGTCGTGGCGGCCACCGCGGTCGCCGCGGTCACGAACCCGCGCCGGTCCCAGGTGGGCGCGGGCGGCAAGGCGTCCGGTGCGGGGGCCCCGGCGGCGGGTGGCCGCAGGTGGCCGAGGAGGAGGTGGAGGGCGAGCGCGCCGGTCACCGCCCCGAGCAGCGAGGGCAGCGCGTCGGCGGGGCCGGTGGAGTCCGGGCGGCTGGTCGCGGCGGCGGCCCCCACGGCGCCGAGGAGCAGGACCCCGGCGGCACCGGCGTACCGGTGGCGCAGGTTGAGGAGGCCCAGTGTCACCGCGAGGACCGCGAGGGCGGTGAGGATGCCGAGTTGGAGGACCAGTTTGTCGGCGGTGCCGAAGGAGCGGATCGCCCAGTCCTTCACCGCGGCGGGGGTGCGGTCGATGGCCGCGCCGCCGACGGCGACGACCGGACCGGCCTGCGGCCTCACCCAGGCGGCCACCAGTTCGGCGACGGCCAGGGCGGTGCACCCGGCGAGCAGGCCGCTGAGCGCGGCCAGTGTCCGGCGGAGCCCCCGGTGGGCGGTGCGCGTGGTCCTGTCGTCGTCCGTCACGTGGGGAATCCGGCGCCGGACGGGGCGCGGATTGGTCCGGCACCCGATCGGATGAAAAGAGTGCCGTGGACCAATCCGCGCAGGTCCGGGCTACGGATATCCCCTCTCGTGCCCGCTCAGCCCGGCCAGGTTCCCGTCAGGCGGCGGGTCGCCGTGGCGCCGCCGCGGTCGACGATCGCCTTGATGCCCGCGAAGATCGCGCCCTGGAGGACCGCGGCGACGACGACCTCCCGCCAGGTGCGTTCCTCGTCGGTGGCGTCGGGGGCGTCCTCGTCGTGGCCGAGGACCTTCCAGGACTGCTTGAACAGGGCGCCCGCGAGGACACCGCTGAGGGCGCCCAGGGCCAGGCCGACCGGCTTGTAGGCGAGTTTGGATGCTTTCACCGGCTCCACGTCCTTCCGGTTCGCGCGGGCTTGCGTGGGCGCCAGGTCAGCCAGACCAGGGCGGCGATGACGCCCACGGTCGTGACGGCGGTTCCGGTCAGGGCGGTGCGGTGGGTCCCGGCCCGCTGCCTGACCTCCTCCGCCTTCTGCCGGGCGCGGGCCTTGACGTCGGTCTTGTGGGCCAGGGCCTCGACGGTGTGGCCCAGTTCCTCGCGGGTGTGCTCGACGTGGGCCCGCAGTTCGTCGGTGGTGGTGGGCTGTCTGCTCATCGGTGCGCGCTCCCCTTGATCTCGGCCACGTCCGCCTTGACGTTGGCGATGGTCTGCTCGGGCGCGGCGGGCGCGGCCTTCTTGAACTGGGCCTTCCCGGTCGCCGCCATGACCGCGGCGATCAGGCCGAGCGCGCCGGTGACGATCAGCGCGGCGGCCCACACCGGCAGCGGTACGGCCAGCCCGGCGATCGCGGCGGCGACGCCCGCCTGGAGCATCAGGAAGCCGACGAGTCCGGCGCCGCCGAAGAACCCGCCGCCCCTGCCGTAGCGCTTGCCCTTCTGGGCCATCTCCGCGCGGGCCAGTTGCATCTCGCCCCGCACCAGCTCGCTGAGCTGCCGGGACGCCTGCTGCACCAGCTCGCCGACGGGCTGTTCGGCGCGGGAGTGGTGGCCGTTCGTGGAGACTTCGGTGAAACGTGTCTGCTGAGTCGACATGAGGGTCTCTCCTGTGGAGCCTGGCGGGGGTCAGGGTTCGTTCAGGCGGCGGCGGTCCGTCTCGTCCCACTTGGCCGTGTCACGCGGCTGTGTGTACGGCTCCGCGTCCGGCGGGTGACCGCCCTGGACGGCTCGCTGGCGTGCGGTCTCGGCGTCGAACTCCAGGCCCAGCAGGATCGCCAGGTTGGTGATCCACAGCCACACCAGGAAGATGATGACGCCCGCCATGGTGCCGTAGGTCTTGTTGTACGAGGCGAAGTTGGCGACGTAGAACGCGAACCCGGCGGAGGCGACCAGCCAGATCACCAGGGCCAGGAAGCTGCCCGGGGTGATCCAGCGCCAGCCCTTGACCTTGGCGTTGGGGCTCGCCCAGTACAGGATCGCGATCATGAGGGTGACCAGCAGGACGAGGACGGGCCACTTGGCGATCGACCACACCGTCAGCGCCGTGTCCCCGATGCCGAGCGCCTCCCCGACGCGGTCGGCCATGCTGCCGGTGAGGACCACGATCAGCGCGCTGACCACGGCCAGGACCAGCAGGGACAGGGTGAGGGCGAAGCGGACCGGCAGGATCTTCCAGGCCGGGCGGCCCTCGGGCATGTCGTAGACGGCGTTGGAGGCGCGGATGAACGCCGCGATGTAGCCGGACGCCGACCACACCGCCAGCACCAGGCCGACGATCGCCATGATCGAGCCGACGCCGGAGTTGTTCTGGAGCTGCTGCACCGCGTTGGTGAGGATGTCGCGGACCGCGCCGGGCGCGAACTGGTTGATGTTGTCCAGCACCTTGTCCGTGGTCGACTTCCCCGCCAGGCCGAGCAGCGACACCAGCACCAGCAGCGCCGGGAACAGCGCGAGGACCGCGTAGTACGTCAGGGCCGCCGCGCGGTCCGTCAGCTCGTCGTCCTTGAACTCCCGCAGGGTGCCTTTCAGCACCGCGCGCCAGGAGCCCTTCGACAGTTTCGTGGGTGCGTCCGGGGCGTCACGCTCCACCTCGGGTCCCGGCCCGGGGGCCGGTTCCGCGGCGTTGTGCGTTCGTCCTGGTAGATGGAGTTTGGCCATGGCGGCCGGGTATCCCGCTTTGGGGTGTTTTATGTAAGCGTTATGAAGCGGTGCGGGGTGGGGAGCGTGTGTGTCGTCCGGCACTCGTCGGCGGGCCAAGACTGCCGGGAGTCGGCAATGCGGCGAAGCGTGGCCTGGGTCAGGATGAGGGCGCGAGAACGCGGGGGGCGTTTCTCATGCCGGACACCGGCAGCGTCACCCTTTCACCGACTTCAAGGACTTCCTCATGGATGCCATGACTCTGGGCATCGGCGTGCTCGTCGTCGCCCTCGTCGCCGCCGTGCTGGTGCTGGTGCTCGTCTCCCGGCTGTTCCGCAAGGTCGAGCAGGGCAAGGCGCTGATCGTCTCCAAGATGCGCAAGGTCGACGTGACCTTCACCGGGCAGGTCGTGCTGCCCGTGCTGCACAAGGCCGAGGTGATGGACATCTCGGTCAAGACCATCGAGATCACCCGCGCCGGGCGGGAGGGGCTGATCTGCCGGGACAACATCCGCGCCGACATCCGGATCTCGTTCTTCGTCCGGGTCAACAAGACCGTCGAGGACGTCATCAAGGTCGCGCAGGCCGTGGGCACCGCCCGCGCCAGCGACCGGGAGACCCTCCAGGAGCTGTTCCACGCCAAGTTCTCCGAGGCGCTGAAGACCGTCGGCAAGCAGCTCGACTTCACCGACCTCTACACCAAGCGCGAGGAACTGCGGTACCGGATCATCGAGGTCATCGGTGTCGACCTCAACGGCTACCACCTGGAGGACGCCGCGATCGACTACCTGGAGCAGACCCCGCTCACCCAGCTCGACCCCGCCAACGTCCTCGACGCCCAGGGCATCCGCAAGATCACCGAGCTGACCGCCGTGGAGCACGTGCGCACCAACGAGTTCCAGCGCCACGAGGAGAAGGAGATCACCCGGCAGAACGTCGACGCCCGCGAGGCCATCCTGGAGCTGGAGCGGCGGCAGGCGGACGCGGAGATCAAGCAGCGCCGGGAGATAGAGACCGTACGGGCCCGGGAGGAGGCCGAGACCGCGCGGGTCGTGGAGGAGGAGCGGCTGCGCGCGCAGAGCGCCTTCCTGCGCACCGAGGAACAGCTCGGCGTGCAGCGCGAGAACCAGGCCCGCGAGGTCGCCGTCGCCGCGAAGAACCGCGAGCGGGTCATCGCCATCGAGAACGAGCGCATCGAGAAGGACCGCGTCCTGGAGGTCATCGCCCGCGAGCGGGAGACCGAGCTGACCCGGATCGCCGCGTCCAAGGAGGTCGAGGCGGAGAAGCGGGACATCGCCGAGGTCATCCGCGAGCGCGTCGCCGTGGACCGCACCGTCGCCGAGCAGGAGGAGTCCATCAAGCGGCTGCGGGCCGTGGAGGAGGCCGAGCGCGAGCGGCAGGCCGTCATCATCGCCGCCGAGGCCGAGGCGCAGGAGAAGCTGGTCAAGGACATCAAGGCCGCCGAGGCCGCCGAGCAGGCCGCCACCCACCGCGCCGCCGAGGAGCTGACGCTCGCCGAGTCCCGGCTGAAGTCCGCCGACCTCGACGCCCGCGCCAAGCTGCGCCTGGCCGAGGGCATCCAGGCCGAGTCCGCCGCCGAGGGACTGGCCGCGGTGCAGGTCCGCGACAAGGAGGCCGAGGTCATCGAGAAGGCGGGCCGTGCCGAGGCCGAGGCCACGCAGGCACGGCTGCGCGCCGAGGCCGAGGGCGCCCGGCTCAAGGCCCTCGCGGACGCCGAGGCCATCAGCGGCAGGCTGAAGGCGGAGGCCGCCGGGCTCACCGAGAAGGCCACCGCGATGGCCGCCCTCGACGAGGCGTCCCGCGGGCACGAGGAGTACCGGCTGCGCCTGGAGGCGGAGAAGGACATCCGGCTCGCCGGGCTCGACGTGCAGCGGCAGGTCGCGCAGGCGCAGGCCACCGTCCTCGCGACCGGTCTGGAGAGCGCGGACATCAACATCGTCGGCGGCGAGTCCGTCTTCTTCGACCGGCTGATGTCGTCCATCGCGCTCGGCAAGAGCGTCGACGGGTTCGTCCAGAACTCCGAGACCGCGCGGACGCTCGCCGGGCCCTGGCTGGACGGCGGCTCCAGCTTCACCGACGACCTCAGCCGCGTCCTCGGCTCCCTCTCCACGGCCGACGTGCGGGACATGACCGTCTCCGCGCTGCTGCTGAAGCTGATGAACGGCGCCGGGGAGCGGTCCGGGCAGGTCAGGGAGCTGCTCGACAAGGCCGGTCAGCTCGGCCTCGCCGACCTGCCGCTGAGCGGGCTGAACGGGGCGCTCGACGGCGCGCTGAACGGCGTACCGAGGGGCTGACGGACCGCGCGCGCCGCCAAAGACCGGCCGGGGCCGACGTACGGGGGGCGACGGCCCCGGCCAGCAGCGGACCCGCGAGCACGACAGGCAAGTTCATGGAGGCGTACATTGCCGGAAGGACGCAGTGCGCCGACCTGGAACCAAGTGCGAGCATATGTTCGTCAACGGGGGTGACAGGCGCCACGGGGGAGCGGGAAGGGCGGTGGGGGCGGATGGCCTGGTTTCTGGGTCTCGGCATCGTGGGGGTCGTCCTCCTCGTCCTGTCGCTCGTCTTCGACGGCATCCTCGAAGGGTTCTTCGACGGCTTCGGACTCGACGGCTTCCTCGACGGACTGCTCTCCCTGCCCGTCATCGCCGGGTTCGTCTCCATGCTCGGCTTCACCGGCGCGATCGTGATGGGCGGCACCGGCCTGGGCGCCGTCGCCGCCACCGCCGTCGGCATCCCCGCCGGGGTCCTCACCGGCTGGCTCGCCTACAAGCTCAGCCGCGCCCTGATGAACGACCGCTCCGGTACGGCGCCCAGCGGCGGCGACCTGATCGGGGTGGCCGGGTCCGTGGTGACCGCCATCCCCGCCGACGGCTACGGCGAGGTGCTGGTGCGCCTCGCGGGCCAGACCGTGAAGCTCGCCGCGAAGAGCCCGGTGCCGCTGGCCCGCGGCGCGGAGGTGTGGATCGCGGAGACGCTCTCCCATACCGCGGTCTCGGTACGCCAGGTCGAGCGCTGAGCCCGGCCCCCACCCAGGCCGCTCACCCACCTCACCCCACCTCACCCGCATCACCCACCTCACCCGCATCACCCACGTCACCTACTTCACCCTTGTCAATCGCCGTCCCCAGGGAGGGCTGAGGGGAACCACCATGAGTTCAGTCACCATCGCCGTCATCGGAGTCGTCGTACTCCTCGTCCTGCTCGCCCTCGTCGTCGTCACCCGCTACAAGGTGGCCGGGCCGAGCGAGGCGTTCATCGTCACCGGGCGGCGCGGCAAGAAGTCCACCGACCCCGAGACCGGGCGGATCTTCACCGACAACAGCGGGCAGAAGGTCGTCGTCGGCGGCGGCGTCTTCGTCGTCCCGTTCGTGCAGCAGAAGTTCACCCTCGACCTGTCCTCCCGGCACATCCCCGTGGCGGTGCGGGGCGCGGTCACGCTGCGCGGCATCAAGGCCAACCTCGAAGGCGTCGCCATCGTGAAGGTCGGCGGCACCGAGGACGCCATCCGGGCCGCCGCCCAGCGGTTCCTCGTCCAGCAGGACGGCATCGTCGGCTTCACCCAGGAAGTGCTCTCCGGCGCGCTGCGCGCCATCGTCGGCCGGATGTCCGTGGAGGACATCATCCGCGACCGCGCCGCGTTCGCCGGGCAGGTCGCGGAGGAGGCCGAGGCCAGCCTGTCCGGGCAGGGCCTGGTCCTCGACGCCTTCCAGATCCAGGACATCACCACCGAGGGCTCCTACCTGGAGGACCTCGGCCGTCCCGAGGCCGCCCGCGCCAAGCAGGAGGCCGACATCGCGGAGGCCGTCGCCCGCCGGGCCGCCGAGCAGGCGCGGCTGAAGGCCGAGGAGGAGATCGCCGTCGCCCAGCGGACCTTCGCGCTGCGCCAGGCCGAGATCAAGGCCGAGACCGACGAGGCCGCCGCCCGCGCCGACGCCGCCGGACCGCTCGCCGAGGCCGCCCGCCGCCAGGAGGTCCTCGCCGAGCAGGAGAAGGTCGCCGAGCGGCAGGCCGCGCTCACCGACCGCGAGCTGGACACCAAGGTCCGCAAGCCCGCCGACGCCGCCCGCTACCAGGCCGAGCAGGAGGCCGAGGCGCGCAGGATCGCCCTGGTCAAGGAGGCCGAGGCGGAGGCCGACCGGGCCCGCCTCACCGGTGAGGGCGAGAAGGCGCAGCGCGCCGCGCTCGCGGAGGCCGTCCGCATCGAGGGTGAGGCCGAGGCCGCCGCGATCGGCGCCAAGGGGTCCGCGGAGGCGGAGGCCATGCGCAAGAAGGCCGACGCGTTCGCGCAGTACGGCGACGCCGCCGTGCTCCAGATGCTCGTGGAGGTGCTGCCGCAGGTCGTCGCCAAGGCGTCCGAGCCGCTGAGCGCCGTCGACAAGATGACCGTCATCTCCACCGACGGGGCCAGCCAGCTCTCCCGCACCGTCGCCGACAACGTCGCGCAGGGCGTGGAGCTGCTGAACGCCACCACGGGCGTCGACCTCGCCCAGCTCCTGAAGGGCATCACCAGCCGCGCGGGCGGCGGCGACGCGCCCGTGCCCGCGCCCGCCACCGAGGCGAACGGGAAGATAGAGATCACCGGCTGACCGGCCGCGCGCCGACGGCCCTGGGGACGGCACCCGCCCCCGGGGCCGTCCTCAGTTCAGGCACCGCCGCAGCGCCGTGCGCAGCGCCTCCCGCAGCTTCGCCGGGGGCGGCGGGCCGTCCGGGTGCTCCGTGCTCGCGGTGACCGTGGCGGCGACGGTGCGCAGCTTGGTGTTGGAGAGCTGCGACGCCTCCCGCAGGATGTCCCACGCCTGGTCGGAGGTGCAGGCGTGGGTCGCCATCAGGATGCCGCGGGCCTGGTCGATCACCGGCCGGGACGCGATGGCGAACCGGAGCTGCTCGATCTCCTCGCGCAGGCTGTGCAACTGCTCGGCGCGCTCCAGCGCCACCGCCGACGGCATGGGCGCCGGGGCGCAGGGCTCCGGCGCGGTGGGCTCCTGCGGGGCGGGGCGGGTCAGGGAGCGCAGCGGGTCGGAGGTGTCCAGGCCCGCGAGCTCCAGTATCCGGCGCGGCTGGCCGTTCCAGTGCCGGGCCGTGACCGGGATCAGCCGCCGCTCCCCGTGGTCCCGCAGGACCTTCAGGAAGCCCAGCCCGGCGGTGTCCATGAAGACCACCCCGGACATGTCCGCGTCGATCCGGGACACCCCGGCCGGGAGGCCGTCCAGCGTCGCGGCCAGGGTGTCGGTGCAGCCGTGTACGAGTTCGCCGCGCGTGGTGAGCACGGCTCGGCCCCCGTCCGTGTGGCCGTCGACGACGAGGGTGCTCCGCCGACCGAGTGATACCGGAGGTATGGGTGCCGTTGAGGTCATGTCACCGCCTTCTTCTGCGCCGTCAGGGTCGTCCTGCTGTCACGCGCCGGGTACGTGTCGCACGTACGCGTGGGGTATGGAGTTGAGGGGGGAGGACGCCCGTTGCCGTGCGCCTGCCCGCTGCCCGTCGCGGTACACCCGGTCACCGTGTGTCCCACGGGAAGGGGAACTGATTGACGAGGGCCGTGAGGGGTACGAGCATCGTCCGAGGACCAGCGAGAGAACCAGCGAGAGACCCAGCGAGCGAAGGCGTGAACGGATGACCCGGCCCGGCCCGTCGGCGCGGGGCCCGTCGGCGAGCGAGGTGTCGATGTCATGACTGCGGTGACGGAACCGGAGGAGTCGTACGCCGCGCCCGCCGCCTTCGGCCACCCGGCCCTCTTCTACGGCGGCCCCGGGGAGTACCTCGCCGCCACCGTGCCCTTCGTCAGGGACGGGCTGGCGGCCGGGGAACCGGTGGCCGTGGCGGTGCCCGGCACCAACCTCGAACTGCTGCGGGACGCCCTGGAGGACGCCGCCGACGCCGTACTGCTGCTGGACATGCGGCAGGCCGGACGCAACCCGGGGCGGATCATCCCCGCGGTGCTCCGCGCGTTCGCCGACGCCCAGCCGCCCGACCGCCGGGTGCGGATCATCGGCGAGCCGATCTGGGCGGGCCGCACCCCCACGGAGTACCCGGCGTGCGCGCAGCACGAGGCGCTGATCAACGCCGCGTTCGTGGGCCGGGCCGTGACCGTCCTGTGCCCCTACGACGTCCGCGGCCTCGACGAGCAGACCCTCGCCGACGCCCGCGCCACCCACCCCACCGTCATCCGCGCCGGACGCGAGGAACCCAGCGCCGCCTACGACCCCGACGGCGTCGTCGCCCGCTACAACCGGCCGCTGCCGCCGGTGCCGGGCGCCCTGGACCTCGCCTTCGACTCGGCCTCGCTGTCCCGTACCCGGCACGCCGCCACCGCCGAGGCGGCCCGGCTCGGGCTCAGCGGCACCCGCCTGGAGGACCTGGCCCTCGTCACCGCCGAGCTGACCACCAACAGCGTCGTGCACGGCGGCGGCTCCGGCCAGGTGCGACTGTGGGCGGAGGACGGCCAGGTGGTCTGCGAGGTACGCGACGGCGGACGCCTGACCGACCCGCTCGCCGGACGCCGACCGGCCCCCCGCGACCAGCGCGGAGGCCGGGGCCTGCTCCTGGTCAACCTGGTCGCCGACCTCGTACGCGTGCACACGGACGAGCAGGGGACGACGGTGCGGTGCTGGTTCACCCGCGGCTGAGCGGGGCCGAGGTAGGACCGGTGCGGCCGAACCGGCTCAGTCGTTGCTGAGCGGGTCCAGCTCCAAGGGCTGGACCCGCCCCTCCAGCATGTAACCCAACCCTTGTACGGCGCACACGTCCGGCCGTTCCGCGATGTGCACCGGCATCCCGGTGGCCTGCCGCAGCATCTGGTCGAAGCCGGGCAGCAGCGCGCTGCCGCCGACCATCATGATCCCGCGGTCGGCGAGGTCGGCCACCAGGTCGGGCGGACAGTCCCGCAGCACCTTGCCGATGCCGTCGAGGACGGCCGTCAGCGGCGTCTGGATGGCGTCCCGCACCGCCGCCGTCTCCACCCGCACACTGCGCGCCAGACCCGTGGCGACGTCCCGGCCGTGGATCTCCGTGGACGACGGCCCCTGCGGGGTGAGCCCGTTCCCGGACAGCGCCAGCGTGAGGGGCCGTACCGACTGGCTCGGCAGCATCAGCTCGTGCTCCAGCCGCAGGTGCTGCACGATCGCGTGGTCCACGGCCTCCCCGCCCACCGGAATCCGCTCCGCCGTCACGATCGCCCCCAGCGACAACACCGCGACCTGCGTCGTCGCCGCCCCGCACACCAGCACCATCGTCGCCTCCGGCTGCTCCACGGGCAGCCCGCAGCCCACGGCGGCGGCGATCAGCGTGTCCACCAGCTCCACCCGCCGCGCCCCGAGCCCCACCAGCGTCTCGATCGCCGCCCGCCGCGCCAGCGGGTCCGCGTCGTGCGGGGTGCAGCAGGCCGCCCGCAGCCGGGGCTTGCGGCGCAGGGCCCGGCGCACCTTGTCACCGAGCAGGTGCCGCAGCATCCGCTGCGCCATCTCGATGTCGACGACCGTGCCGCCGGACACCGGCCGGACGACCCGGATGTAGCTGGGGGTACGGCCCGTCATCTTCTCCGCGAACTCACCCACCGCGATCAGCGCGCCGGTCCGGGTGTTCACGGCGGCGACGGACGGCTGGTCGACGACCAGACCGGCGCCCTTCACATAGACACGGGTACGGGCGGCGCCCAGGTCGACGGCGAAGTGGCAGCGGCGTAGCTGCTCCAGACTGGCGGTCATCGCAGTTCCTCCCGAGAGCGCAGACCGTGGGCTGCTTGATGCGGGCCTTACCTCGCATGGTGGGCGGGGCGGAGCGCGGGCCGCCTGCTGGAGGGGGCCGGGTGGGGAGCGGCTGTACGGGTGGTGTTCACGGGTACGGCCGGATGGCGTACCCGGACCGGGACCCGCCCCGCCCGCCGCCCGCCCTGGCGGGAACCCGCCAGGGCACCTATCCGCCAGCACCGCTCAACTCACTTGTCACACAAGCCCCCTGACACTCTTCGCAGCACTCGCTCGATCGACGAAGGTTCGACGAACGCTCGACGAAGAGAGGCGTGGATGAGGACAGGACCAGTCAGACGCGGGGCGATCCTCCTGTCGACGGGGCTCGTGGTCGCGCTGTCGCCGGTGGCACCGGCGTCCGGGGCCGGGGCCGCCGAGGAACCCCGTACGGCAGCGGCGGCGGACCCCCGCACCGTCACCCTCGTCACCGGCGACCAGGTGACCGTCACCGAGGTCGGCGCCGGGAAGCGGACGGTCACCGTGGCGCGTCCGCCGGGGGCCACCGGTGCCGTGCGCACCCAGGTGACGGACGGCGCCGTCACCGTCGTACCGGACGAGGCGCTGCCGTACCTGCGGGCGGGCACCCTCGACGAGCGGCTGTTCGACGTCAGCGGACTGATCCGGCAGGGCCTCGCGGACGCCCGGACCGCCGAGCTGCCGCTGATCGTGACCTACGGCAAGGGCGCGCGGTCCGCCGCCGTACCGCCCGGGGCGCGCCGGGAGCGGGCGCTGCCCAGCGTGCGCGGGGCCGCCGTCGCGGCGGCGAAGGGGCGGGACTTCTGGCGCGGGTTCACCCGGCACGCGGCCGGGGTCGAGGGCGTGTGGCTCGACGGCCGGGTGCGTGCCGAGCTGGCGGAGAGCAACGCGCAGATCGGTACGGCGGCGGCCTGGGAGGCGGGGCTGACCGGGAAGGGCGTCACCGTCGCCGTCCTGGACTCCGGCGTGGACGCCGGGCACCCCGACCTCGTCGGGCGGATCGACCGCGCCGAGAGCTTCGTCGAGGGCGAGGAGGTCGCCGACCGCAACGGCCACGGCACGCACGTCACCTCCACGGTCGGCGGCAGCGGGGCGGCGTCCGGCGGTACGGAGAGGGGCGTCGCGCCGGGCGCCACGCTCGCCGTCGGCAAGGTGCTCAGCGACCAGGGCTCGGGCAGCGAGTCGCAGATCATCGCCGGGATGGAGTGGGCCGCGCGGGACGTCGGCGCGGACATCGTCTCCCTGAGCCTCGGCTCCACCGAACCCAGCGACGGCACCGACCCCATGGCACGGGCGGTCGACGCCCTCTCCGCCGAGACCGACGCCCTGTTCGTCGTCGCGGCGGGCAACACCGGCGCCCCGTCGTCCATCGGCTCCCCGGGCGCCGCCGACGCCGCGCTCACCGTCGGCGCGGTCGACGCCGCCGACCAGGCCGCCTACTTCACCAGCGGCGGCCCACGCCACGGCGACAACGCCCTCAAGCCCGACCTCTCGGCCCCCGGCGTCGACATCCTCGCCGCCCGCTCCCGCCTCACCGAGGGCGACGGCGACTACAGCGCCCTGAGCGGTACGTCCATGGCGACCCCGCACGTCGCGGGCGTCGCCGCCCTGCTCGCCGAGCGGCACCCCGACTGGACCGGCGCCCAGCTCAAGGACGCCCTGATGTCGACGTCGAAGCAACTCGACGCCTCCGTGTACGCGTTGGGCGCGGGCCGGGTCAGCGTGCCCCACGCGCTGGACGCCCCCGTCACCGCGACCGGCAGCGCCGACCTCGGCTACGTCCGCTGGCCCTACGACGCCAACGAGCCGGTGTCCCGCACCCTCACCTACACCAACGCCACCGCCGAACCGGTGGAGCTGCGCCTGTCGACGGAGGGCGCCGCACCCGGCGTCGCCACCCTGGCGGACACCACCCTCACCGTCCCCGCGCACGGCACGGCCACGACGACCCTCACGGGCGACGGCACGCACGCCCCGGTCGGCACCACCAGCGGCCGGGTCGTCGCCTCCACCCCCGACGGCACGCCGCTCGCGCACACCGCGTTCGGGCTGGTCAAGGAGGACGAGCGCTACACGCTCACCGTCCACGTGAAGGACCGCGACGGCGCCGCGACCGCCGCCGACCTGACCGTCCAGCGGCTCACCGAGGGCGCCGACCCCGTCCCCGCGCACGTCGACGACTCCGGCACCCTCAGGCTCCGGCTCGCCCCGGCGACGTACAGCCTCACCTCCTTCCTCGACGTGCGCGGCGGCCACGGCGCCGACTCGCTCGGCCTCGGCTTCCTCGCCGCGCCCGAGGTCACCCTCGACCGGGACCTGGAGGTCACCCTCGACGGCCGCACCCTGCGCGAGGTCAGCGCCGACGTCGGCCGCCGCACCGAGACCCGGCAACTGCTCATGGAGTACGACCGCAGGGCCCACGGCTCCGACCTGTTCGGCGCGGTCCAGGTCCCGTTGACGTACGACAGCGTCTTCGCGGCGCCCACCGGACGCGTCCGGCAGGGCACCTTCGAGTACCGCACGGTGTGGCGGCTCGGCAAGCCGCCGCTCCAGGTGGCGGGCGTCGGCGAGGCGGTCGTCCAGCCCGGCGGCACGCTGATCGAGGGCCGTACCCGGCTGCCGCTGGTGGACGTCGGTGACGGCCCCCTGAACGGCGTGGCGGGCAAGGCGGTCCTGGCCCGGCTGCCGGGGGGCGTGACCCCGTCCGCGCTCGCCCAGGCCGCGCAGGACGCGGGCGCCCGCGCGCTGTTCGTCACCGACGACCGCCCCGGACGGCTCATGGCCTGGTGGGGCACGGACGACAACGCCGACCGGCCGCTCCAGATCGCCACGGTCAACGCGGCCGACGCCGCCCGGCTGCGCGCCGCCCGCACCGTCGACATGACGGGCACGCGCAACACGCCGTACGTCTACGACCTCTCCCACGGCCACCCCGGCGGCATCCCCGACCGGGACCTGACCTACGCCCCCGACCCGCGCCGGGACCTGGCCGCGCTGGACGTCCGCTTCCACGCGGTACGGCCGGGGACCACCGAGGGCGGCGAGTTCCGCTACTCGATCACGGACACCTTCCCCGTCGGCATCGGCTTCGCCGAGCGGATCGACTACCCCGCCGAACGCACCGACTACGTCTCCACCGGCGCCGGACAGTGGTGGCACGAGTCGGTCAGCACGGCCGACGGGGCGCTGGAGCAGCGCGGTGGACTGGTCGACCACCGGGACGGCGGCGAGCTGAACTGGTTCCGCCCGGTGTGGCACCCCTGGCTCGGCACCGGCCTGGGCTGGGGCCAGCAGCGCACCGGCAACCAGCTCCAGTTCAACGTCCCCGGCTGGGGCGACTCCGGCCCCGACCACACGGGCTTCGGTGACGTGTGGAGCGACGGGAGCGGGATGACCCAGTCCACGGAGGTGTACCTGGACGGTGAGCTGGTCGACCGCCGTCGCGGCTCGGGCGCGTACGTGTGGGACGCGCCCGCCGACGCGCACACCTACCGCGTCGTCACCGACACGGCCCTCGACGCCGCCCGCTGGGGACGGGCCGCCGAGGGCCACGCGGAGTGGACGCTCCGGTCGTCGGCCACCCCGGACGACCGGGCGACCTACCTCCCCCTGATCAACCTCGCCTTCGACCTCGACACCGACCTCGCGGGGACGGTACGCGCCGGTTCCCGGGTGCCGGTCGGGCTGCGGGCGGAGTACGTGCGCGGCGCGACCGGCACGGGGACGATCGGCGGCGGAACGCTGGAGGTGTCGTACGACGACGGGAGGACCTGGCGACCGGTCGAACTGTCGCGCGCCACGCCCGGCGCGTCCTGGCGCGGTGTGCTGCGGGTGCCGAAGGACGCCTCCGGGTACGTCGCCCTGCGGGCGTCGGCGCGCGACGACCGGGGCGGTGCGGTGACCCAGGAGCTGATCCGGGCGGTGGGAACGCGGTAACGGGGGTACCCGTCACTCGGCGCCGCCTCCCTGGGACGGGGAGGCGGCGCCTTCGTGCGCCTAGATGTTCTGTCCACGGAGGTTGGCGACAGCGATCACTGATGTGTGATCTTGAAATGGGTGAGGGCCTTCTGGCTCGGTGTGGATTGCGAGATCTGCACCGGCGACCAGAGAGGCCCTCGTGCCCCACCGTAATGCACCCCTGACCGAGACCGGACGACTGCGCCTGGCCCGCTGCATCGTGGACGACCACTGGCCCCTGCGGCGGGCCGCGGAACGCTTCCAAGTCTCCGTGAGCACCGCCAAGCGATGGGCCGACCGCTACCGGCAGCACGGCGAGGCGGGCATGGCCGACCGGTCCAGCCGCCCGCACACCAGCCCACGGCGGACCCCGACCCGCACCGAGCGGCGGATCATCAAGGTCCGTGTGCTGCGCCGCTGGGGACCTGCGCGGATCGCGGGCCTGCTGCGGCTGGTTCCTTCCACCGTCCACCGGGTGCTCACCCGCTTCGGCCTGGCCCGCCTCACGCACCTGGACCGGGCCACCGGCCACGTCATACGCCGCTACGAACGGGAACGTCCCGGCGAGCTGGTGCATGTGGACATCAAGAAGCTCGGCAACATCCCCGACGGCGGCGGCCACAAGGTCCTGGGGCGCCAGGCGGGCCGAAGGAGGCGTTGCGGGGCTGGCTACAGCTACCTGCACACCGCCGTCGACGACCACTCCCGCCTGGCCTACAGCGAAATCCTCACTGACGAGAGGAAGGAAACCGCCGTCGCCTTCTGGGGGCGGGCGCAGGCGTTCTTCGCCTCGTGCGGGGTCACCGTCGAGCGCGTGCTGACCGACAACGGTTCCTGCTACAAGTCCCGTCTGTGGCGCGATGCCCTGGCCGCAGCCGGCATCACGCACAAGCGCACGCGCGCCTACCGGCCCCAGACCAACGGCAAGGTCGAACGGTTCAACCGCACCCTGCTCGACGAATGGGCCTATGCCCGCCCCTACCGCTCGGAACAGGAACGACGCGACGCCTTCCCCAACTGGCTGCACACCTACAATCACCACCGCGGACACACCGCGCTGAGAGGTCAGCCACCCGCCAGCCGCGTTCCCAACCTCACGGGCCAATACACCTAGAACGGCCGGGCGACTCCGAGCCGTGTCAGTTCCTCCGGGGTGATCCGGAGCTGGTTGGCGGTCAGCTCGCTCTCGCTGGCGGGCCGCTTGAGGATCGCGGTGGCCAGCTCCGGCGCGATGACGGAGAAGTAACTGTCCGGCGTGGCCCAGGTGTTGCCGGGCGCGGCGAGCGCGAGGGCGCCGCCGGAGCCGCCCTCGCCGATGACGAGGGTGGTGACCGGCGTCCGGGCGGTCGCCACCGCCGCGAACACCTCCGCGATCGCCGGACCCACCCCCTGCCGCTCCGCCTCGGCGTCGTTCGCCGCGCCCGGCGTGTCGACCAGGGTCAGCACCGGGATGCCCAGCCGGTCCGCGAGCCGGATCAGCCGGGCGGCGGTGCGGTACCCGGCGGGCCGGGTGGCGGTGCCGGTCTGGGCGGCGTACGCGACGGTCCGCCCGTCGAGCCTGCTCGCGCCGAACCCGCAGAGGATGCCGGTGGGGTCGACGCCGCCGCAGCGGTCGCCGGAGACGGTGACCCGGTGCGTGAAGTAGGCGTCCAGGTAGCGGGGCGCGCGGGGCCGGTCCGGGTGCCGGGCGCGGTGCACGGCGTCCCAGCCGGTGGCGGGCGGGTCGGTGAGCCCCAGGGGGCGGGGAGGTGGGGCCGGTTCGGTGGAGGCCGGTGCCGTGAGCAGCCGTAGCCACTGCCCGAGCGTGGCACGCAACGCCTCGGGCGGGACGACGGCGTCGGCGGCGCCCGCCGCGACCTGCGCCTCCGCCGTGTACGCCGCCGGGTCGGCGTCCGCCGGGCGCACCCGGGAGCCCGCGAAGCCGACCTGCGCGCCGGGCAGCGCGAGGACGACGTCGGCGCCCGCGCCGAGGGTGGCCCAGCCGCCGCCGGTGGCCGGGTCCCGCAGCACGGCGATCTGCGGCACCCCCGCGTCCCGCGTCAGCGCGGACTGCCGGGCCACGCGCTGCAACTGCGTGAGCGCGATCATGCCCTCCTGCATCCGGCTGCCGCCGGTGGCGATGAGCGAGACGACGGGGAGCCGCCGCGCACGGGCGTGGGTGTACGCCGACTCCAGCCGGTCGCCGGTGCGTTCGCCGAGGGAGCCGCCGAGGAAGCCGAACTCGGAGACGATGAGGACGGCACGGGTGCCGTCGATCAGGGCGGTGCCGCAGACGACGGACTCGTCCTCGCCGGTGCGCTCGGCGGCGCGGGCACGGGCGGCGTCGTAGCCGGGCCAGGCGAGAGGGCCGTCCGGGGCGTACGGTCTGGGGTCACCGCCGTCCGGAAGCTGATGGAAGTCCTCCCCCAGCAGCCGGATGACGGCACGGGCGGAGAGTCGGCGGGCCCGCTCAGACATGCTCACCCAGGGCCCGCTTCATGATCTTCCCCATGTCGTTGCGGGGCAGGGCGTCGAGGTGGCGCAGGACGCGGGGCCGCTTGTGCGGGGCGAGACGCCGGGCGACGTGGTCGGCCAACTCCTCCAGGCCGGGCGGCGCCTGCGGATCGGCGGCGACGACCCAGGCGACGATCCGCTCCCCGAGGTCGGGGTCGGGCTCCCCGGTGACGGCGGCCTCCCGCACGCCGGGATGTTCGAGGAGGGCGTTCTCGATCTCGCCCGCCCCGATCTTGTACCCGCCGCTCTTGATGAGGTCGGTGGCCTTGCGCCCGACGATCCGGACGTACCCGTCCGCCTCCCGCACGGCCATGTCCCCGGTGCGGAACCAGCCGTCGGCGGTGAAGGCGGCGGCGGTGGCGTCGGGCCGGTTGAGGTACTCGGTGAAGAGGTTGTCGCCGCGCACCTGGACCTCACCCACGGTCTCCCCGTCGTACGAGGTGAGGGGCGCCCCGTCCTCCTCGACGAGCCGCAGTTCGACCCCGGGCAACGGCACCCCGACCGTCCCCGCCCGCGCCTCCCCGTCGGCCCGCACGCTGGTGTTCATCAACGTCTCCGTCATGCCGTACCGCTCGATGACCCGGCGCCCGGTCGCGGCGGCGATGCGTTCGTGGTCGTGGACGGGGAGCGCGGCGGAGCCGGAGACGAGCAGCCGGGCGGTGCTGAGCCCCTTGACGAGGGCTGGTTCGTGGGGCAGCGCCTCGGCGATGCGGTGGTACATGGTCGGCACCCCGAAGAGCATGGTCGCGCCGTCGTTCAGCTCCCGCGCGACGCCCTCGGTGCTGAACCGCCCCAGGTGCCGGACGGCCCCGCCGCGCCGCAGCGGCCCCAGGACGCCGAGCACCAGACCGTGCACGTGGAAGAGGGGCAGCCCGTGCACGAGCACGTCGTCGCCGGTCCACTGCCAGGCGTCGGCGAGCGCGTCGAGGGTGGCGGCGAGGGCACGGCGGGGGATGACGGCGCCCTTGGGCGGGCCGGTGGTGCCGGAGGTGTAGACGACGAGGGCGGGGGTCTCGGGGTCGGGGTGGTCGTCGGGGGTCCGGTCGACGGTCTCTCGCACGTCGATGTCGTACCGCTCGATGTCGTCGAGGGCGCCGGGAAGGGCGTCCCCAGGCGCCGCGAGGACCAGCTCCGGCGCACTGTCGCGGAGGATGTGGCCGAGTTCCTGGTCGCCGGACCTGGGGTTGAGGGGCACGGCGGCGACCCCGGCGAGCAGGACGCCCACGACGCCGACGGCGGTCTCCAGCGTGGGCGTCGCCCAGACGGCGACCCGCCGCGCGGCACGTACCCGGTCCGCGACGGCACCGCCGGCGGCGGCGAGTTCCGCGTAGCTGAGGGAACGGTCACCGAACCGCAGGGCGGGCCGGTCGGGGGCGGGATCGCGGGTCAGGGCCGGGAAGAGGGTGGACACGCGGCGTACTCCTCGGGAGGGAAGGGGTCGGCGGCGCCGCCGTCCGGGATTTGGTCCCCACAGCAGCGGACGAAGTCCTGGACGACGGGGTTGGCGTCGTCGGCGGGTGCCCAGGCGACGGCGACCTGGCTGGGGCTGACGCCGCTGAGGGGCCGGTAGACGATGCCGGGGCGGGCGTAGAAGCGGGCGGCGGAGGCGGGGGCGAGGGCGATGCCGTAGCCGTTGGCGATGGCGTTGAGCCAGTCGTCGGGCTGGTCGGTGACGGCGCCGACGCGGACGGGGTGGCCGTCGCGTTCGTCGGCGGCCAGCCAGTGGTCGCGCCAGGGCCCGGCTCGGGCGGGGCGGCGACGAAGGGCTCGTCGCGGAGTTCGTGGAAGGCGATGAGGTCGCGGCCCGCGAGGGGGTGCGCGGTGGGCAGGGCGATCCAGCGGGCTTCGGTGAACAGCACCGACGTACGCAGGGCGTGCTGGCCGGGGAAGGGCAGCCGTAGCAGGGCGACGTCGACGTCGCCTTCGCCGCCGCCTTCGCCTTCGGCGAGTCCGGCGCTCGGGTCGGCCCAGGTGGCCTGCCGCATCTCCACGCGCCAGCCGGGTCGGCGGCGGGCGAACTCCGCGACGATGCGCGGGGTGGCCTCGTTGGCGGCGCTGGCGAGGAAGCCGACGCGCAGCACGCGGGCGGCCCGGCTGGCGGCGCCGCGTGTGTCCCGCAGGGCGCGGTCCCAGTCGGCGAGCAGGGCGGGGACGCGTTCGGCGAGCGTGCGCCCCGGTTCGGTGAGGGTCATCCCCGTGCGCGACCGGTTGAACAGCCGGACGCCGAGCTGGGCCTCCAACTGCCGGATCTGCTTGGTGAGCGCGGGCTGGGACACGTACAGGCGCTCCGCGGCACGGGTGAGGGTCCCCTCCTCCGCGACGGCGACGAAGTAGCGCAGCAGCCGGGTGTCCACGTCCATGCCGTCAGGTTATAGGCGCAGGTATTGGCGGCTGGCGGGGACGCTCGGCGAGGCTGGCGGCACGGCGAAGAAAGGGGCTGTCGTGCTCGTCTCCCTCACCTACGTGACCATCACCGCCATCACCATCGCGGCGAACGCCGCCATCGCCGCCGCGGACTTCGCGAAGGCGGAGTTCGTCCTCGCCAACTCGGCCGAGGTCGGCGTCCCACGCGGCTGGCTCCCCTGGCTCGGCACGCTCAAGGCCGCGGGGGCGGCGGGTCTCCTGCTGGGGCTCCTGGGCGTCCCGGTGATCGGCGCCGCGGCGGCGACCGGGCTCGTGCTGTTCTTCACCGGCGCGCTGGTGGCGCACGTACGTGCTCGGGTGTACGGCAACATCGCGTTTCCGGGGGTTTATTGGGGGCTGTCGGTGGCGTCTCTGGCTCTCGCGCTCGCGTCCGCCTAGGAAGGTGATCGGCGCCTCTGGCTCACGCCCGTGCGCCGTCCCAGGACTGTGGCGAGGTCTGGGGCGAGGTGGATCTCCGTGGTGTGGAGTGCGGGGTGGGTCAGCCAGTGGAGGCGGGGGTGGTCCGGTGTGCCGTTGTGGGTGGGGGGCCAGGTGGGGGACGGGGTGAAGTCGTCGATGACGACGGTGCCGTGGGGGGTGAGGAGGTGGGTGGGGTCGGCTGGGGGGTCGGTGGGGGTCTTGCCGGTGCCGCCGCCGTCTAGGACGAGGAGGTCGTAGGGGGCGTGGTCGGTGATGTGGTGCCAGTCGCCGGGGAGGACGGTCACGTTGGGGTGGTCGGTGAAGAGTTCGGCGGCGATGGCGGCGCGGTGGGGGTCGCGTTCCACGCTGATGAGGTGGGTGCCGGGGGGTGCGCCAGAGGTCAGCCAGGCCAGGCCGACGCCGTAGCCGGTGCCGGTTTCGGCGATCGGGCCGCCGGTGGCGGAGGCGAGGGCGTGCAGGAGGCGGCCCTGTTCGGGGCGGCAGGAGTAGGGGAAGCCGTGGGCGCGGGCGGCGGTGACGGCGCGTTGGACGAGCGGGGGTAGGGCGCCCGTCGTGGTGGGGTCGTCGTACGCGGCTGTACCGGAGAGCGACATGCGGACGATTCTTCCGCCCTTGTTACCCTCGCGGGCGATCACGTGTTCTACCGGAAGAGGTCCCGCCGTGCCCCGCATAGCGCTCGTCACCTGTCGGCCGCGGCCGGAGGTCAGTGTCGACCGGGACATGCCGGTGCTGGTGGCGGCGTTGGAGGCGGCCGGGGCGGAGGTCCGGGTGGTGGCGTGGGATCAGCCGGGCGTGGAGTGGGCGGGCTTCGACCTCGCGCTGATCCGGTCGACGTGGGACTACAGCTGGCGGGCCGGGGAGTTCCTGGCCTGGGCCGAGGCTTGTGGGAAGGCCACGCGGTTGGTGAATCCGGTGGGCGTGGTGCGGTGGAACGCCGACAAGCGCTACCTCGGGGAGCTGGCGGCGGCCGGTGTGCCCACCGTGCCGACGCGGTACGTGGCGCCGGGGGAGGCGTTCGAGCCGCCCCGCGACACCGAGTACGTCGTCAAGCCGACCTCCGGGGCGGGGGCGCGGTTCGCCGCCCGCTATGCGCCCGACGAGCACGACATCGCCGTACGGCAGGTGCGGCGGATGCACGCCGAGGGGTTCACGGCGATGGTGCAGCCGTACATGCGCGGCATCGACCTGCGCGGGGAGCGGGCGTTGCAGTTCTTCGGCGGGCGGCTGCTGCACGCCAGCCGGAAGGGCGCGGTCCTCGCGCCCGGCGTGGCGTACGACGAGCGGAAGGTCGCGCATCCCGGGCTGGAGGTCTGGGAGCCCACGGCCGCCGAACTCGCACTCGCTGAGCGGGCCTTGGGGGCCGTACCCGATGCTGATGCTCGCGGGTTGCTGTACGCGCGCGTGGACCTCGTGGACGGGGAGGACGGGGCGCCGCGGCTGATGGAACTGGAGCTGGTCGAGCCGAATCTCTTCCTGTCGCTGCATCCCGGGTCCGTGGGGCCGGTGGTGGCGGCGGTGCTCGGGGCGGCGGCGGGGGTGCGTTAGCGCTGTCGGTGGTGTGCTCGGGCGCTCAGAAGGCTTGGGCGGGTGCCGTCCTCCGCGGGGTCGAGGCCAGGCGTAGGCCGACCTCCACGAGGGTCCAGCCGACGCGGGTGCGGAGGTGGACGGGGCGGCGGGCCGTGGTGGCGAGGCGGTAGGCGTCGGCTTCGGTACGGAGTTCGGTGGCGCGGGCGTGGGGCAGGGCGAGGGGGGTCTCCGGGTGCATCGGGCTGTGGCCTCTCATTCCGTGGTGAGGGGGAACGCGTGGGTGTGGACGCGTACCTGGGCGGTGTCGGTGTCGGCCTCGTCGGTGGCGCGGTCGCGGTAGGTGTCGATGAGCGCGTGCATCTTCTCGACGAGTTCGCGGGTGAGGTCGGGCGTCAGCCGCAGCGTCGCGCTGCTCATGTCCCAGGTGCGGTTCCACTCGTCCGGCCAGGTGTGGCGGTTGCCCAGCCAGGTCGACAGGTCCCGCGTCTGCGTGCTCGCGATCTCGTGGAGGTACGTGTCGGCCGCGCCCCGTACGGTCGGGTTCGCGTCCGTGAGGAGGGCGTCGTCGAAGCGCAGGCCCTGGTGGGCCGCCCGCCACCACCGCTCCCGGCCCTTGCCGTGCTCGGGTGCGTCCTCGATGAAGCCGTGGGCGGCGAGCTGTCGTAGGTGGTAGCTGGTGGAACCGCTCGACTCGCCCAGTTTCTCGGCGAGTTGCGACGCGGTGGCCGGACCGCCGAAGCGCAGGGCGTCCAGCAGTTGCATCCGCAGGGGGTGTGCGAGGCCGCGCAGGGAGCGGGCGTCGAGGTTGCGGACTTGTGGGTCTGGGGGCTGCTCGGGCATGAGTACAAAGGTAGCGTTGCAAAGGGTATGTTGCAACGACTTCTTTGTAATGCGTCGCGCTACTGCGCCTGAGCCTGAGGAGGCGTCGGCGGTAGGCGTACCGTGAAGCACGCGCCGCCCTCCGGGCCCCGGCCCTGTGCCGTGATCGTGCCGCCGAGGCGGGTGGTCAGGCGGTGGGCGATGGCCAGGCCCAGGCCGCTGCCCACCGGGCGGACGCCGCGGTAGCGGGTGGTGAGGGTGCCGCGTTCGAAGGCCACCGCCGCGTCGGCGTCGGTGAGGCCGGGGCCGCCGTCGCGGACCTGGAGGACGGTGGAGTCACTGAGGGCCACCACCAGGGGGCGGCCCGCCGGGGTGACCCGTAGGGCGTTCTCGATCAGGCCGTCCAGGAGTTGGCGGACCCGGAAGCCGTCCGTGCGGAGGGGGAGGGGGGCTTCTGAATCCGGGACTTCCGTGCGGAAGTCGACTCCGTGGCGGGTGCAGAGCGGTTGCCAGACCTCCGCCACGTGCGTCAGGAGTGCCGCCAGGTCCACCTCCGTCACCTCCAGGCGGAAGTCGTCCGACTCCAGGCGGGCCAGGGAGAGCAGGTCGCCCACGAAGGTTTCCAGGCGCTCCACCTCGCCCGTCAGGACTCGGCCGACCTGCGGGACCTCGGCGCCCGTCACCACCTCGTCCGCCAGGGCCTCCGCGTAGCCGCGGACCGTCGTCAGGGGCGTGCGGATCTCGTGGGAGACCGAGAGGAGGAAGTCGCGTTGGCGGTTCTCGCTGCGGGCCAGCGCCGCGTCCAGGGAGTTCAGAGCGCCCGCCAGCTCCGCGACCTCCGTCGGGCCGTCCGTGCCGACGGGCAACCCGCGTTCGCCGTCCGCCAGGCGGTGGGCCACCGCGGCGGCGGAGGTGAGGGGGCGGGCCAGTCTGCGGGCCAGCAGGGCGCCTGCCAGGGCCGAGCCGACCAGGCCCAGGGAGAGGGGGAGGAGCAGGCGGGTGCGCATCCTCGCGCTCGCCTCGTCCACCGTGCTCATGGGCTGCGCCAGCACCAGGCCCCCGCCCGCAGGGGTCGGGACGCCCTCCACCAGCATGTGGCGGCCGTTCAGGGTCGCGGTCGCGGAGATCCTCTCGCCCGACAGCAGCGCCGCCCGGCGGGGTGCCGTCACCACCTCCGCCGCCGGGCCCTCCACCTCGCCCGACCTCCGTACCCTCGCCAGCATCGTGCCCGTGGGGCCCGCGATGCGCTCCTGGCGGTTCAGCATCGCCGCCGCCAGCGGTGGGGTGCGGGACAGCACCTCCGCCTGCGCCGCCAACTGGTCGCGCTCCTGCGCCTCCGACGTCGAACGGATCACCCACCAGGCGATCGCCCCCGTCAGCAGCACCGCCACCGTCGCCACCGTGGTGGCGAGGAGGGTGACGTGCACCGTCAGGGACCCGCGCCTCATCCGTCGGCCACCGCGTAACCGACCCCCCGCACCGTGCGGATCGGGCTCGCCCCGCCCAGTTTGGCGCGCAGTTGGGAGACGTAGACGTCGATGACCCGGGTGTCCCGGTAGTCCGCGTAGCCCCACACCCGGGCCAACAGTTGGTCCCGGGAGAAGACCTGGCCCGGGTTGCGCATCAGGAACGCCAGCAGGTTGAACTCCGTCGTCGTCAGGTCGAGCGCCGCGCCGTCCACGTGCAGGGTGCGGCGGCCCGTGTCCAGCACCAGCTGCCCCACCCGGCGTACGGGGTCCTGGCCGGGGCCCGCCGTGCGGCGCAGCACGCTCTTCACCCGGGCCACCAGCTCGTGCGGGGAGAACGGCTTCGTCAGGTAGTCGTCGGCGCCCAGTTCCAGGCCCAGGACGCGGTCGGCCACCTCGTCCCGCGCCGTCACGAACACCACCGGCGTCCAGTCGCCGTCCTCCCGCAGCCTGCGGCACACCGTCACGCCGTCCAGCCCCGGCAGGGCGATGTCCAGCACGATCGCCACCGGACGCAGCCGCCGTGCCGCGGCCAGCGCCGCCGTGCCGTCCGCCTCCACGTGGACGCCGAAACCCTCCCGGCTCAGATAGCGCCGCTGGACGTCGGCGATGTGCCGCTCGTCCTCGGCGATCAGGACGAGCCCCTTGTGCTCCGGCAGGTCCGGCAGGTCCGGCATGGACTCGATGCTAGTCACGGGCGGGGGCGTAAGCGGCCTCACCAGCCCCCTGACGCCGATCCTTACACTCCCCGAACATTCGTCGAACGTTCCGCTCGTACGGCTTCGTCAGTCTGGCCTCGCCTTTCCGGATTCCCTTCTACCTGGCCAGGAACGACGTGCGCATGATCGACAGTTCACCCGCCCCGCCCGCTCCGCCCCGCCCCCGTCCCGGGCTCCTGCACCGTGCCGGGCGCCTGTGTGCCCGTCGGCCCTGGTGGGTGCTCGGGGTGTGGCTGCTGGTCGCCCTCGCCGCCCTCGGGGCCGACCGTGCCTTCGGCGGTACGTACGAGGACGACTTCTCCCTGCCCGGCACCTCCGCGCAGACCGGCGCCGACCTGCTCCAGGAGCACGGCTCCGACGGTGTGCGCGGCACCTCCTCGCAGATCGTCCTGCACACGGAGGGGGACGGCGGGCTCAGCGGGCACCGGGACGCCGTCCGCGACACCCTCGGGGAGCTGCGGGCGCTGCCCGGCGTCATCTCCGTCGCCGACCCGTTCGCCACGCCCGGCGCCGTGTCCGCCGACGGCGACACCGCACTCGTCACCGTCCGGTTCGCGGAGAACCCGAGCGGCTACGGGAAGTCGTACGTCGATCAGGTCGACGGCGCGGTGAGCGGGCTGCGCGGCGACGGGGTCCAGGTCGAGTACGGGGGGCCGCTCGGGCAGCTCGCGCGGCCGGAGTCGGGTGCCCATCTGTCGGAGGTCATCGGGTTCGCCACCGCCGTACTGGTGCTGCTCGTCGGGTTCGGGAGCGTCGCCGCCGCCGGGTTCCCGCTGCTGACCGCCCTTGTCGGGCTGGTCGCCGGGTTGGCCGTGCTGGGGCTGCTCGCGGGGGTGTTCAGCTTCGGGGCCGCCGCGCCGACGCTCGCGACCATGATGGGGCTCGGTGTCGGCATCGACTACGCGCTGTTCCTCATCACCCGCTACCGGCGCCTCCTGCGCGACCTCGGTGACCCGGCCGAGGCCGCCGGGCGGGCCGTCGCCACCAGCGGGCGCGCGGTGATCGTCGCCGCGCTGACCGTCGCCCTCGCGCTCGGCGGCCTGTACGCCTCCGGCGTCACCTTCATCGGCACCCTCGGTGCCGCCGCCGCGGTGACCGTCCTCGTGGCCGCCGTCGCCGCGCTCACCCTCGCCCCCGCCCTGCTCGGCATCGTGGGGCGGAACGTCGACCGGTGGCGGGTGCGGACGCCCGTCGACGAGCCCGACGACGAGGGCGGCGCCGACGCCTGGCACCGGTGGGGCGCCGCCATCGGGCGTCGGCCTTGGCTGTTCCTGCTCACCGGCGTCCTCGCGCTCGGCGTGCTGGCCGTACCGGCGGCCGGGATGCGCCTCGGGCACGTCGACGCGGGCGCCGGGCCCACCGGCCACACCGACCGCCGCGCCTACGACCTCGTCTCCGACGGCTTCGGGCCCGGCACCAACGGCCAGGTCACCGTCGTCGTGGAGCGGCCGGGCTCCCTCGACCCGCGTGAGTTGTACGACGCCCTCGCCGCCACGCCCGGGGTCGCCCACGTCTCCACCCCGGCCGCCACCGCCGACCAGGCCCTGCTGACCGCGACCGTCACCCCCGACTCCGGGCCCCAGGACCAGGCCACCTCCGAAGTGCTGGACCGACTGCGGGACGACACCCTCCCCGACGTCCTCGCCGGAACCGGCGCCGAAGCCCACCTCACCGGCACCACCGCCGCGCAGCTCACCTTCCGGGACGTCGTGCGCGACCGGCTGCCGGTGATCATCGCGGTCGTCGTCGCGGCGGCGTTCCTGCTGCTGCTCACCGTCTTCCGCAGCCTGCTCGTCGCCCTCAAGGCCGCCCTGCTGAACCTGTTGTCCATCGCCGCCGCGTACGGCGTCGTCGTCGCCGTCTTCCAGTGGGGGTGGGGCGGCGCGCTGTTCGGGGTGCCGGAGCCCGTGCCCGTGGAGTCGTACGTACCGATGATGATGTTCGCCATCGTCTTCGGGCTGTCCATGGACTACGAGGTGTTCCTGCTGTCCCGGGTGCGGGAGGCGTGGCTGGCGAGCGGTGACAACCGGCTGAGCGTCGCCGAGGGGCTGGCGGGGACCGCCCGGGTCATCACCTGCGCCGCGCTCATCATGACCAGCGTGTTCTTCGCGTTCCTGCTCTCCACCAACGTGGTCATCAAGATGCTGGCCCTCGGGCTCGGCGTGAGCGTCGTCGTGGACGCCACCGTCGTGCGGCTGGTGCTGGTGCCCGCGACCATGTTCCTGCTGGGGCGGGCCAACTGGTGGCTGCCGCGGTGGCTGGACCGGGTGCTGCCCCGGCTCGACGCCGAGGGGGTCGAGCAGTGAGGTCCCGGCGTCGTCGCGTCGTCGTCGCGGTCCTCGTCGCCGGGCTGCTCCTCACCGGCACCGTCGGCGAACTCGTCGCCCGTGCCCTGCTCGCCGGTCGGGTCGAGGACGCGGTCGGGCGGCGGCTGGGCGAGGACGCCGACGTCGATGTCGACATCGAGGGCGGGCTGATGCTGTACGAGCTGTACGACCGTCACCTGGACGCCGTGACCGTGCGCGGTGACGACGCCGACCTGGGGCGGATGGAGGGGGTTCACGTGCAAGTGCGGCTCGATGACGTGCGGCTGCGCCAGGGGACCGTCGGGCGGACCCGGGCGGACGTCGACATACCGGCCGCCTCGCTGACGGAGCTGGCCAGCGGCGGCGATGGCCCCCGACGGCTGGAGGTCACCGGCGTGCGCACCGACCCGGGCGCCGACACCGTCGTGCTCCAGCTCGGCGGCGGGCTCGGTGAGGTCACCCTGCGGCCCGGCGTCGAGGACGGGCGGGTCGCGCTGCACGTCGGTGCCGTGCGGGTCTTCGGCAGGGACGCGCCCCCGGCCCTCGTCGAGCGGTTCGAGGAGAGGCTCTCGGAGCGGGGAGGGCGTGACGGTCCCCGGCGGTATCCCCTGGGGCTCGAAGCCACCGCCGTCGACGTCACCGACGACGGCCTCCACGTCAGCCTCAGCGGCGGTCCGGCGCGGCTTCCGGGGCGGGGCTGACCGCGGTGCGCTGGAGCAGGCCCCAGGTGAACTCCGCCGTCACCCGGTGCCGTACGCCCTGTCCGTCCGGTGCCGTGAACGCCAGTCCCCAGCGGGTGGGCGCGGTGCCCTCCAGGGGGCGGGCGGGGGCGAAGGCGCGGGCGGCCTCGTCGACCGTGCAGGACCACGGGGTGAGGTCCTCGACCGTACGGAGGGCGGGCGGCTCGGCGTCGGGGGCGCGGACCAGCCACTCGTTCCACAGGGCGCCGCCCGGGGCGAGCAGCACCTCGAAGCGGAGGTCGGGCCAGAGCGGGACCGGCCACCGCAGGGCCTCGCAGTCCAGGTCGCCGACGCGGCGGGGGACGGCCGTCTCCGGGGTGCCGAGGACCGAGCGGTAGCGGGTCGCCGCGGCGCGGGCGTGGGGGGAGCGGAGCATGGCCTGCCAGCGCTTGTTGGCCTCCCGCATGTCCGTGATCGACGCGCCCAGCTCCTGACGGGCCGCCGCCACCAGGTCCGGGTTGTGGTCGGCCATCCGGCGCAGCAGGACGAGCTGGAACTGGAGGGGGGTGAAAGGGCTGGGGGGGAGTTTCGAACGGGGTGGCATGGAACCCATCGTCGTCCATGCGGGCGGCGCCGTGCGGACGGCGCCCGTCCGGCAGGAACAGCACCGAGTCGACGTACGGCGAGCCGGGCCAGCTCCGGTTCGAAGCGGGGGTAGAACGCGAACGGCGGCCCGGCGCCGCCGAGTTCGCCGCGCACCGCGTACGGCAGCCGGGCGCGGGCGCGGCCCAGCGCGTCCTGCGACCAGTCGACGCCGACGAGGCGGTGCCCGGCGAGCAGTGGGGCGGCGGTGGCCGCGGCGGTGCCGTCGCCGCAGCCGAGGTCCAGGACGGTGCGGGGGCCGTCGGCCCGGGCGGGGCCGAGGGCGGCGGCCAGCAGCCGGGCCTGGCGCAGGGCGCGGGGCGTGCCGGAGGCGACGGGGACGGCGGGGTTCTCGTAGAAGTCGCGCAGGTCACCCGGGTGGTGCGGCGGTGGACATCGCGTCACCTCCGGCGCGTGGAGGTGGTGCTCGAACAGGTCCCTGAGGTGAGCGCCCTCACCGGGCCCGAGCAGGCCGCGGGACCAGCGCGGCGCCAGGTGGAGTCGGCCCGCCGTGGACGCCGTGGTGACCGTCAGGCCGCGCGGCATCCGGGCGGGCGCCGAGAACCACACCGCGTGGGCCGCGTCCGCGCCGAAGTCCAGTTTCAGTCCCCGCGGGCGCCGACCGGCAGGCGCAGCAGGTCGGTGCCGACGACCACCCGGCCCGAGTAGCCCCGCGACGCCTTGGCGCGCCAGGTGTCGTCGGGGAGGACGTTGGTCGCGCCGGGCACCAGGTGGGTCAGGACCAGCGTGCCGCAGCGGGCGCGCTCGGCGACCCGGCCGACGCGGGTGGCGTCGGTGTGGCTGATCTCCATGTGCCGGAGCTGCGCGGGCCGCAGCCCCGCCAGGGCGAGCGTCGGCAGGTCCATCACCTCGTGCACCAGCACGTCCGCGCCGCGCGCCAGCCGCTCCACGTTCCGGCAGGGCGCGGTGTCCCCGCCGAACACCACCGAGCCGTGCGCCGTGTCGAAGCGGAACGCGTACGACGGGAAGACCGGCGGATGCTCCACCAGCGTGGCCGTCACCCGCACCCGGTCGTCCCGCATGACCTCGAACGGCCGCATCCGCGGCGCCACCGGCCCCGCCGCCCTCGCCCCGCACCGCTCCGGCAGCCGGATGTCGTGCGCCCGGACCAGCTCCCGGATGTCGGGCCAGCCCTCGCTACGCATCCGTACGTTGATGTCGTAGGCGGTCGCGTCGATGTGCCGGGCGACCAGCTCGGACAGGCCCGGCGCGGGCGCCTCGGGGCACACCGTCGGTACCGTGCGCCCCGCGGGCCAGATGTCCGGCAGGGCGCCCGCCGAGCCGGGGCCGTACAGGTGGACGGGCCCGGTCAGCGACTGGAAGCCGCCGAACCGCAGCCACAGCAGCGGGTACAGGTCGGCGAGGTGGTCGGAGTGCAGGTGCGTGACGAACACCGCCTCAAGCTGGTCGGGCGTCAGCCCCGCCTGCGCGAACCGCCCGAACGCGCCCGGACCGCAGTCGACGAGGTAGACCCGGCCGTCCACCACCAGCGCGGAGGCGATCCCCGACCGCCCGTGCATGGGCACGGGCCCGCCGCAGGTGCCGAGCAGCACCAGCTCGGTACCGGAGCCCGCGGCGGCGGGACGGCCGGAGGCCGCCGTGGCGGTGGCGGTGGCGGCGGTGAGGCCGGAAGCGGACATGGCGGCGGCGGTCGTACGCAGCAGGGCGCGGCGGGAGAGCGGAGGGACACGGGACGCGGATGAGGGCATGGCGATTCCAGGGAGGGGTGAGGCGGGTACGGGCTGCGGGTGCGGGGCGGTGGGTGCGCCCCTCTCCTCGCAGTCAACGGCGGGCGGCCGGTACCGGCTTTGGTCCCGTCGCCCAAACTCCCCGCGCTTCTTGGCACCCGCGGCCCATGACCCGGGCCGCCGTCAGCCGGGCCCCAGCAGCCGGGTGATCTCCAGGGCGAGCCGCAGTTCCAGGCAGTCCGCGGGCAGCGGGGCGCCGCCCAGGAGGCGCACGGCCCGCCGCACCCGGTACGTCACCGTGTTCCGGGCGACGAAGAGCCGCTCGGCGGCGTTCCGCGGGCTGCGCCCCTCGGCGAGGTAGACCCGCAGCGTCTCGCGCAGCTCCCGGGTCCGCGCGTCGTCGGCGCCGAGCGGGCCGAGGACGCGGGCGGCGAACCAGCGGGCGTGCTCCGGGTCGGCGGTGAGCAGGGCCGCCGTACTCACCTCGGCGTAGTCGCACAGCCAGCCGGTGCGGCCGAGGCGGGCCACGCGTTCCGCCTCCCGGGCGCCGCGGTGACTGCGCCGGAAGCCCTCGGTGCCGTAGCCGACGGGGCCGAGGGCGGCCCGCAGCGGACGGCGTTCGCGGACCCGGCGCGGCAGTTGGGCGAGGGCGTGCCGGGGCGGGGCGGCGGGCCAGCACGCCCACGCCCACAGTTCGCCGCCGCCCGCGGTGACGGTGAGGAGGTTCTCCGCGCCCGCCGCCCGGGACAGCTCGGCGGCCAGCGCGCGCAGCGCGTCCGCGGACCCGTCGGCCGGGTCGGGCGCGGCGGAGCTGACGATGAACGCCACGTGGTGGCGGGCCAGGTCGTAGCCCAGGGTGCGCGCGGCGACCGCCCCGCCGACCGCCCG
The DNA here is from genome assembly GCF_042674625.1 of Streptomyces flavalbus. NCBI lineage: Bacteria > Bacillati > Actinomycetota > Actinomycetes > Kitasatosporales > Streptomycetaceae > Streptomyces > Streptomyces flavalbus. The sequence continues at coordinate 2,549,645 of NZ_JBHTEB010000001.1, read as the reverse complement.
CCCGGCCAGCACGTCGGTGACGATCCGGCGCCGGGCGGCCTCGGTGCCGCGCCGCCAGCGGTCGCGCTCGGCGACGTACTCCTCGGCGAGCCTGCTGGCCTGGACGTCGGCGTAGACGAACAGCAGCTCGCTGACCCGGTGCGTCTCCAGCGCCCGCACGTCCTCCGGTTCGGCGCCGAGCGCCTCCAGGAGACGGCCGTGCAGGTGGGCGTGGCCGAGCCGGACCCCGCGCAGCACCCGGTCGAGGGGGACGTTCTGCCGGGCGAGCTGGGAGTTGCTGGCGACGGCCTCCGGGGCGACCAGCGCGGCGGCGGGCTCCGGCTCGGTGAGCAGTCCGCGCAGCGCGACCAGGACGGTGGCCTCCACCGCCCGCTGGAACGGGGCGTGCGCGCCGGGGCCGCCGTGCTCGGGCACCTGCCGCACGATGTCCGCGGCCATCTCCCGGGCCACCTCCACCGCCCAGCCGACCGGCCCGGGGCCGAGGCGCCGCTCGGCGGCGGCGATCGTCTCGGCGGAGCAGGCCGGTTCGGGCGGCGGGCCGGACGGGCGCAGCCGCAGCAGCCACGAGGGTGCGGAGGAGGCCGTCACGCTCATCCGGTCAGTACAGCAGAGGGGCGGGGGAGATCAGCAGGGGAGCGCCCCGGGCATGGTCGGGGGAGGCCGTGCCCGGGACGCTCGTCCATGGGTCAGGGCCGCGCTCCCGCCAGGCCCCGGGAGCGCAGCACCCGCCGTTCCAGCGGGGCGAAGAGCAGCAGGTCGACGGCGACGCCGACCGTGAGGATCTCCGCGATGCTGGCCAGCACCAGCGCCATGTCCTGGTAGGAGCGGGCGTTCTCCAGCAACTGCCCGAGGCCGAGGCCCAGTTCCGGGGAGCTGGCGATGAGTTCGGCGGCCATCAGGGACCGCCAGGCGAACGCCCAGCCCTGCTTGAGCCCGGCGAGGTAGCCGGGCAGCGCGGCGGGCAGCAGCACGTGCCGTACCCGGGCGGGCCCGGTCGCGCCGAGGACCCGCCCGGCGCGCAGGTACAGCGGCGGCACCTGGTCGACGCCGGACAGCAGCCCGTTGGCGATGGACGGTACGGCGCCCAGCAGGATCACCGCGTAGATGGTGGCGTCGGTCAGCCCGAACCACACCACCGCCGCGGGCACCCACGCCACCGACGGCAGCGACTGGAGCCCGGACAACACCGGGCCGACCGCGAACCGCAGGGGCCGTACCGCGCCGAGCAGCAGCCCCAGCGCGGTGCCGACGACCACGGCGACGGCGAACCCGAGGGCGCCGCGCTCCACGCTGGTCCACACGGTGGAGAACAGCGTCCCCTCGTACCACTGGTCGCTCAGCGCGCCCCACACGTCGGCGGGCGAGGGCAGCAGGTAGTCCGGCTTCAGCTCGGCCGCGTAGGCCGCCTGCCACAGCAGCAGGACGACGACGGCGGCGACCAGGGGCGGCAGCACCCGCTCCCGCAGCATCCGCAGCGGTGGCGTACGGCCGCCCCCGGCCGGGACGCCGTCGAGGGCGTCCAGGCCCGCCCCGACCGCCGCCGTCCCGTCCGTCTGACGCTCCGCGGTGCGCGGCGCGGCGGTCTCACCGGCGCCCATGGCGTCGTATCTCCTCCCTCAGGGCGTCGGTGACCACGCCGGTCAGGGCCGCCTCGGGCGCGTCGGCGGCGCTCCACTCGCGGGCGACGCGGCCCGGCCGGGACGACAGCAGCACCACCCGCTCACCGAGCCGGACGGCCTCGCGGACGTTGTGGGTGACGAAGACGACGCTGAGCCCGTTCTCCGCCCAGATGCGGGTCAGCTCCTCGTGCAGCACGTCCCGGGTGATCGCGTCGAGCGCGGCGAACGGCTCGTCCATCAGCAGGACGTCGCCGTCCTGGGCGAGCGCCCGCGCGAGGGCGACGCGCTGCCGCATCCCACCGGACAGCTCGTGCACGCGCTTGCCGTGCGCGTCCTTCAGGCGGACCAGCTCCAGCAGGTGCCGGGCACGCTCGGGGCGCTCCCGGCGCGGTACGCCGCGCAGCCGCAGGGCGAGTTCGACGTTCCGTCCGGCGGTCAGCCAGGGGAACAGGGCGTGGTCCTGGAACATCAGCGCGGGCCGCCGTCCGCCCGGCACCTCGATGTGGCCCGTGGACGGCGCGTCCAGGCCCGCCACCAGGTTGAGCAGGGTCGACTTGCCGCACCCGGAGGCGCCCAGCACGCACAGGAACTCGCCGCGGCGCACGGTCAGGCCGATGTCGTCGAGGACCGTCTGACGGCGACCGCCGCCCTCGAACCACTTGGAGACATGGGTGAGGCGTACGGCGGGCGTGGCGTCCGCGTCGGCCGGGGCGAGGGAGCGGACCGGCGCACCGGCCCGCACCACCGTTTCTGACATGAGATCAAATCCCTTGGTTCAGCTCAGTGAGAGGTTCGGGGTGGTCAGTCGCCGTCGGCCCGGACGCCGAGCCCGGCGTCGGACACCGGTGGCTCGCCCATCGCGGCGCGCACCCGGTTCAGCGGCCGCAGGTCGAACACGCCGCGCAGGTCCTCGGCGGAGGGGCCGTCCCGGCGGCCCTCGGGGCCGAGCAGGTCCAGGTCGGCCGCCCGGTCCGCCTGCTCGGCGAGCGTCGCGGCGAGCGGGTCGTCGTCGAGCCGCACGTGCGCCCAGGCCGCGTCGAGGACCCCGGTGTCCAGCGGTCTGCCGGTCAGCGCGTCGATGGCGCGGTTCACGCTCGCCCGGCCCTCGCGGGGATGGTCGGTGAGCCAGACCCGGGTGCGGGCCGCGCCGCGCAGCACGGCCTCCACCACGTCGGGGTGCCCGTCGAGGAAGGACGGCGCGACGACCACCAGCGCGGTGACGAACGCGCCGTCCTCCCACAGGTCCGACTCGTCGACGACGACCCGCCCGCCGTCCGCGACCAGTTGCGCCGCGACCGGCTCGGGCACCCACGCCCCGTCGATCGCGCCGCGCCGGAAACTGGTCGGGATCTCCTTCACGGACTGCCGTACGACGGTGACGTCCCCGCGTCCGGTGCGCGGGTCGACCTCCCAGCCCTGCTCCCTGATCCAGTGCAGCAGGGCCACGTCCTGGGTGTTGCCCGCCTCCGGGGTGGCGATCCGCAGGCCCCGCACGTCGGTGCCGTGCGCCGCCCCGGCCCCCGCGTCCGGGTCGACGACCAGGGCGGCCCCGCCGGACGCGGCGCCCGCCACGATCCGCAGGGCCCGCCCGTGGGAGCGCAGATAGCCGTTGACGGCCGGTGAGGGCCCCATCCACGCCATGTCCACGGCACCGGCGTTGAGCGCCTCCAGCGCCGCTGGGCCGCCGTTGAACACCTGCGTGCGCAGCCGGGTGCCGCCCAGCTCCTCGGTGAGGAAGCCCTCCCGCACCCCGGCCAGCGCGGTCGCGTGGGTCACGTTCGCGAAGTAGCCGACGCTCACCGACTCCGCGGACAGCGGCGGCCCGCTGCCCACGTACTCCGGCACGGCGGCGGCCCGCGGCGCCCGTGACCCGTAGCCGCACCCGGCGGCGGCCAGCAGGCAGACGACCGCCAGGAGCAGCGCCAGCCGGGCCCGCCTGGTGGGGTCAGTCCGCCGCATCGGGTAACTCCGGCGCCGTCTCCCCGATCATGCCCGCGGCGAGGGTGGCGCCGTCGCCGGGGTCGATGAGGACGAAGGAGCCGGTGCGGCGGCTGTCGGCGTAGGCGTCGTAGGCGAGGGGTTCGGCGGTGCGCAGGAAGACCTGGCCGATCTCGTTCAGGTCGAGCCTGCCGCCGCCCGCGATCCGCCGGACGACCGCGCGCACGGTGCGCGTGGTGTGCTTCAGCAGCACGTGGTCGCCGGGGCGCAGCGGCCGTTCGTGCAGGTGGCAGACGGCGGCCTCGACGTCCCGGGACACCGTGGGCAGCGCCCGCGCGGGCACCAGCAGGTCACCCCGGGACACGTCGAGGTCGTCCGCGAGCCGCACCGCCGCGGACTGCGGGGCGCGGGCCGACCGGGTCGCCGCGCCGAGCACGTCGATGCCGGTGACGGTGGTGGCGCGGCCGGAGGGCAGCACGGTGACCCGGTCGCCGACCCGCAGCTCACCGGAGGCGAGCTGACCGGCGTACCGGCGCACGTCACCGGCGCGGATGACGTACTGCACGGGGAAGCGGGCCGGGGTGTCCGCGCCGCCCTCCTCCGCGACCGGTACCCGCTCCAGGTGTTCGAGGACCGTCGGCCCCCGGTACCAGTCCATGCGCGTCGACGGTTCGACGACGTTGTCCCCGGCGAGCGCGGAGATCGGGATCGCGGTGACGTCCGGGACGCCGAGGCCGGTCGCGAACCGGGTGAACTCCTCCGCGATCGCCGTGAACACGGCCTCCTCGTACCCGGCGAGGTCCATCTTGTTGACGGCGAGGACCACGTGCGGCACCCGCAGCAGCGCCGCCACCGCCGCGTGCCGCCGGGTCTGCTCCACGACCCCCTTGCGGGCGTCGACGAGGATCACCGTGAGGGTGGCGGTGGAGGCGCCGGTGACCATGTTGCGGGTGTACTGCACGTGGCCCGGCGTGTCCGCGAGGATGAACCGCCTGCGCGGGGTCGCGAAGTAGCGGTACGCCACGTCGATGGTGATGCCCTGCTCGCGTTCGGCGCGCAGCCCGTCCGTGAGCAGCGCCAGGTCGGGCCCCTCCCCGGACGACGCCCGCGCCACCGCCTCCAACTGGTCCGCGAGGACCGACTTGGAGTCGTGCAGCAGCCGTCCCACGAGGGTGGACTTGCCGTCGTCCACGGAGCCCGCGGTGGCCCAGCGGAGCAGGTCGGGTTCGGGCGCCGCGACTGGCGCTTCGGGTTCCCGCGCTTCGGGTTCCTCGGTGAGCTGGGGCATGGCGTTCGGGTGTCCCTCCGGTACGGCGGCCACCGGACCGGCGGTCAGCCGGGACCTGGCCTCCTGGAAGATGCCGCGCATCATCAGGGCGGCGGTGACGTGCGGGGGATGGCCGTGGGGGTGGCCGTGGGGATGGCCGTAGGAATGGTGGCCGTAGGCCGAGACGTCGGCGGTCATGTCAGAAGTAGCCCTCCCGTTTGCGGTCCTCCATCGCCGCCTCCGACAGCCGGTCGTCGGCGCGGGTGGCGCCGCGCTCGGTGAGCCGGGAGGCGGTGATCTCGGTGATGACCTCGGTGACGTCGGCCGCCTCGGACAGCACCGCGCCGGTGCACGACATGTCGCCGACGGTGCGGTAGCGCACCCGGCGCCGCTCCACCGGTTCGCCGTCGCGGGGACCGCCCCAGGCGCCGGGCGCCAGCCACATGCCGGAGCGCAGGAACACCTCCCGCTCGTGGGCGAAGTAGATCGGCGGCAGCTCGATGCGCTCCCGGGCGATGTACTGCCACACGTCCAGCTCGGTCCAGTTCGACAGCGGGAACACGCGCACGTGCTCGCCGGGCAGGTGCCGCCCGTTGTAGAGCTGCCACAGCTCGGGGCGCTGACGGCGCGGGTCCCAGGTGCCGAACTCGTCCCGCAGCGAGTACACCCGCTCCTTGGCGCGCGCCTTCTCCTCGTCCCGCCGCCCGCCCCCGAAGACGGCGTCGAAGCCGCCGCCGGTGATGGCCTCCAGGAGGGGGAGCGTCTGGAGGGGGTTGCGGGTGCCGTCGGGGCGTTCGCGCAGCACCCCGCGGTCGATGTAGTCCTGTACGGACGCCACGTGCAGGGTGAGCTGGTGCTCGGCCACCACCCGGTCCCGGTAGGCGAGCACCTCGGGGAAGTTGTGCCCGGTGTCCACGTGCAGCAGCGCGAACGGCAGCGGCGCGGGCGCGAACGCCTTCAGCGCCAGGTGCAGCATCACCACCGAGTCCTTGCCGCCGGAGAACAGCAGCACCGGCTTCTCGAACTCGCCCGCGACCTCGCGGAAGACGTACGCCGACTCGGACTCCAGCACCTCGGTGTGCCCGAGGCGCCCGGTCACCGGCCGGGTGCCGACGGCGGTCACAGCAGCCCCCTGTCCGCCAGCAGCGCGTGCAGCGCCTCGACCGACTCGGGCACGGAGTGCAACTGCGTCTCGATCCGGGCGTCCGGGGCGCGCGGCGGCTCGTACGGGTCGTCGACGCCGGTCAGCCCGGACAGCCGCCCGGCGCGGGCCTGCGCGTACAGGCCCTTCACGTCGCGGACCGCGCACACCTGCAGCGGCGTGGCGACGTGCACCTCCAGGTACGGCGTGCCGCTGGCCTCGTGCCGCTTGCGGACCGCCTCCCGGCTGTCCTCGTACGGCGCGATCACCGGCACAAGCGCCAGGATGCCGTTGCGCGCCAGCACCTCCGCGACCAGGCCGATGCGCTGCACGTTGGTGTCGCGGTCCTCGCGGGTGAAGCCGAGCCCGGCGCTGAGGAAGGTGCGGATCTCGTCGCCGTCGAGGACCTCCACCCGGTGGCCCTCCCGGGTCAGACGGCTGGCGAGGGCCTGCGCGAGGGTCGTCTTGCCGGAGCTGGGCAGCCCGGTCAGCCAGACGGTGCCGCCGCGGGTCGCCGGGGTGCGCCCACTCATGCGTCGCTCCTCACCGCGATACCGGCCATGGGTCCCGCCACCGGGACGACGCCGTGCGCGGCGAGGGTGGCGAACCCGGGCGCGCACGCCTGGTCCAGCTCCTCGCGCTCGGCGTCGGGCAGGTCCCGCCAGGACGACGAGGGCTGCCCGACCCGGGCCGCGGCCCGCTTCTCCCACTCCGCGTCCACGAAGTCCGGGCCGAGGAAGTCACCGATGCGGTGCAGGGTGTCCTCGGGCGCGGCGAGCAGGTCCTCGTACCAGACGTGCAGCACGTTCTCCGGGGGCAGCAGCGACATCGCCTCCATGCCGCGCTTCATCTCGTCCGCCCAGTAGGTGCCGAACAGCGACACCGGCACGCGGTAGTCGCGCACCGCCGCCGCGTCGAACCGGTCGGGCAGGAACGGCAGCAACTCCTCGGGTACGAAGCCAAGTTCGCTCTCCCTCGGCGGCTCGCCGGGGAGCTGGTCGGCGTACGGGTCGTGGCCCAGGGTCAGGTGCAGGGCCATGACGACGGCGGCCATCCGGAAGCCGGTGTGGCGGCTCATGGACAGCGCGCAGTCCCGTCCGTCGCGCACGATGTGCAGGTAGCGGGCGTCGGGGAAGTGGTCGCGGAACTGTCCGGCGAGGATCAGCGAGCCGCCGCTGCGCTCGGCCCACAGCGTCTTGCCGAAGCGGGCGCACAGCCAGGAGAACAGCAGCGCGTAGTGGTCGGCGACGGGCGCGTCCGGGAAGGAGGCGACGGCGGCCTCGATCTCGTCGTACAGCGCGTCGGGGGTGTCGGTCAGGTGCGGGAGCGTGGTCAGGAGCAGGGCGGGGACGCCGTCCTCGGCGGTGAAGCGGGCGCCGGGCGCGGTGGGCCGGTAGAGGATCTCCTTCGGCGCGATGCCGTGCGCGGTCAGCAGCCGGTTGACGGTGTTGCGGGCGGACAGGACGCCCCAGAACTCCCGCGCGGTGACGGTGCCTTCGGGGAAGACCCGGGCGGATATCCGGTACATGTCGGTGAGGTGGTTGAACAGCTCCGACAGGCTGAGCACCTGCGGGTGTTCCCGCAGCAGCGCGGAGACGAGGGTGGAGCCGCAGCGGCCGGTGCCGGTGACGAAGAGCTGGCCCGGGGGCGCCTCAAGAGGGCTGGGCATGGTGAGGCCGTTCCTTCCGTGCGTCTGGGGTCGGTGGCTTTGCTGGCTGCGCTGGTCCCGTCGGGTGGTCAGGAGGAGCGGCGCAGCAGGGCCGCGTAGAGGGTGAGGCCGGGGCCGAAGGCCATCGCGACCACGGGGCCGTCGCTCTCCGGCAGCCGCTCCAGGACCATCAGCACGGTCGGGGAGGAGCAGTTGCCGCACTCGTCGAGGACGGCGTACGAGGCGTCCAGGGCGCCGTCGGGCAGGGCGAGCCGCTCCCCGACGACCTCCAGGATGCGCTTGCCGCCGGGGTGCACCGCCCAGCCGGTGACGTCCTCCGGGGTCAGCCCGTGCGGGGCGAGGAGCTGGTCGCGCACGACGTCACCGACGTGCTGGGCGAGTACGTCCGGCACCTTCGGGGAGAGGCTCATCTTGAAGCCGAGGTCGGTGATCTGCCAGCTCATCAGGTCGGCGGTGCTGTGGTCGGTGACGGCGACCACGTCGACCACCTCGTGGCCGCTGCCCGCGTCGGGCTCCAGGACGACGGCCGCGGCGGCGTCCGCGAACAGCGCGTGCGCCACGATCTGCTCCATGTCCCGGGTGGGCGGCTGCACGTGCAGCGAGGTCAGTTCGAGGCAGAGGAGCACCGCGGGACGGCCACGCGAGGCCACGAAGTCGGAGACCGCGCCGAGGGACGGCACGGCGGCGTAGCAGCCCATGTGGCCGACGAACAGCCGCTGCACCCTGCTGTTCATGCCGAGCTGGTCGGCGAGGCGTAAGTCCAGGCCGGGGGTGGTGTAGCCGGTACAGGACGCCACCGCGAGCAGCCCCACGTCCTGCGGGTCGAGCCCCGCGGAGTCCAGGGCGGCGGTGACGGTGCGCAGGCCGAGCGGGACGGCCTCCTCTATGTAGCGCTCCATGCGCTGGCCGGTGCTCCAGCCGGACACCTCGCGCTCCTCACGCGGGTCCACCGCCGTGGAGCGGGAGCTGATACCGGAATTCTCGAATATCCGGCGGGCCAGCGGGAAACCGTCGTAGTGCTCCAGGAAAAAGTCCTGCCAGAGTTCTTCCTGGCTGGATCGGGTGCCGGGAAAGGAATGCGAGGAGCCGGTGATGACGGGACGCGCGGCGGCGCGCAGGCCGTGCCGGACCGGGGCGAGCTTTTCTTCGAGTTGCATGTCGATTCCTTTGCGTTGGGCAGCAGAAATTTGCCCGGTGAGGGTTGAATAGGGAATCGTGCATGGGGAAGCCTGGCCTCTTTGCGCAGGCAGAACGGGCGCGGCAAGTGACTGCCGGATGTGCGCCGTGATCTCAGTCAAACACAGCCCGTTCAGCGGAATCAAATGTTCCACGGTTAATTTCCGTGCCGGTAACACTGGCGACGAAAAAACGTCGGCCCATCCTCCGGGTAACACCGGAAGATGAGCCGATCGGGCCTTTTTTTGGGTGTCTGGAATCAGCGCTTGGTGAGATTGGTCGGCTCGGGGAATTCAGCCAGCGGTGGGTCGGTTTCCTGCCGTGGAGTTTCCAGGCGCGCGCCCTCCACGTCCAGGTCGGGCAGCGCCCGGTGAAGGGCGCGCGGCAGCCACCACGCGCCGCGTCCCACCATCGCCAGTACCGCGGGCACCAGCGTCATCCGCACCACGAAGGCGTCCACCAGCACCCCGAACGCCAGCGCGAACGCGATGGGTTTGACGATCGCGTCCTCCGACGTCACGAAGCTGGCGAAGACGAAGAACATGATGAGCGCCGCCGCCGTCACCACCCGCGCGGCGTGCCCGGCGCCCTCGACCACCGACTCCCGCGCCCGCCCGGTGCGCACCCACTCCTCCCGCATCCCGGAGACCAGGAACACCTCGTAGTCCATCGCCAGTCCGAACAGCACCGCCATCAGCACGACCGGCAGGAAGCTGACCACCGGCCCGGTCCTGGCCACGCCCAGCGCGTCGGCCAGCCACCCCCACTGGAACACCGCCACCACCGCGCCGAACGACGCCGCGACCGACAGCAGGAAGCCCGCCGTCGCCTTCACCGGCACCACCAGCGAACGGAACACCAGCAACAGCAGGACCAGACAGAGCCCGACGACGACCGCCGCGAACGGCACCAGGGAGTCGCTCAACCGGTCCGACACGTCGATGCCGATCGCGGTGGTGCCGGTCACCGACACCGCGGTGCCGGTCTCGCGCTCGATCGCCGCCGCGTCGCCGCGGATCGAGTCCACCAGGTCCTGGGTGGCCTCGTCCTGCGGACCGCCGTCGGGCACCACCTGGATCACCGCCCGGCCCGACTCCGGCGCGTACTGCGGCGCGCCCACCTTGACCACGCCGGGCAGTTGCTGCAAGCGCCGCGCCACCGCCGCCGTCCGCCGCTGCCCGTCCTGGCCGTCCGCGTCCGCCTCGGCCAGCACCAGCAGCGGGCCGTTGAAGCCCGGCCCGAACGCGTCCGCCACGGTGTCGTACGTCTGGCGCTGTGTCGTGTCGTGCCCGGCCGAGCCGTTGTCGGGCAGGGCGAGGCGCAGATCGGTGGCGGGCAGGGCGACGGTGACCAGGGCGGCGGTGCCGGCGAGGAGGACGAGGAGGGGGCGGCGGGTGACGAGCGCGGTCCAGCGCTTGCCCAGGGTGGGGGTGGTGTCGTCCTTGTGGTGTGTCTGGGTGGCGCGGCGGGCCGCGCGGGAGTCCGGGTGGGGGGTGAGGCGGTCGCCCGCGACGCCGAACAGCGCGGGGAGCAGGGTGATGGCGACGAGTACGGCGATCAGGACCGTCGCCGCCGCGCTCAGGCCCATCACCGTCAGGAACGGGATGCCGACCACCGTCAGCCCGACCAGCGCGATGACGACCGTCGTCCCGGCGAACACCACCGCGCCGCCCGCCGTGGCCACGGCACGCCCCGTCGACTCCTCGGGACCCATGCCCCGGGCGAGCTGGTTGCGGTGCCGGGACAGTACGAACAGGGCGTAGTCGATGCCGACCGCGAGCCCCAGCATCAGCGCCAGGCTCAGCGCCGTCGACGACACCGTCACGCCCGAGGACACCGCCAGCAGCCCGGTGAGGGCCGTGCCGATCCCGACGAACGCCGTCAGCAGCGGCATCCCGGCCGCCAGCAGCGACCCGAACGTGACCACCAGCACGCCCAACGCGACCGCCACGCCGAGCAGTTCAAGGGCGGTCGGGGTCAGCACGCCGTTGCCGTACGCCTGTCCGCCGACGGAGACCGTCAGGCCCGCCTCCTTCGCGGCCCCCGTGGTGTCCTCCAGGGCGTCCAGCGTGCCGTCGTCCAGGGCGGCGCGGTCGACGTCGTAGTTGACCTGGGCCAGCGCGGTGCGGCCGTCCGGGGTGACGGTGCCCGCCTTGTCGGGCGGGATCACGACGGCGACCTGCGGGGCGTCCCGCGCGGCGGCCAGGGTGCGCTGGATGGCGGTGGCGGCCTGGGGGTCGGTGACGGTCCGCCCCTCGGGCGCGGTGAACACGATCTGCGCGCTGGTCCCGGCCGCCGCCGGGAAGTCCTCGGCCATGGTGTCCTGCGCGCGCTGGGACTCCGACCCCGGGATGGTGAACTCGTTGTCGAGCTTGCCGCCCAGCAGGACCAGGCAGGCCACGGCCGCCGCGAGGACGGCCAGCCAGGCCGCCAGGACGAGCCGCCGGTGGCGGTACGCGCCGGTGCCGAGGCGGTAGAGCCATGTCGCCACGTTGCTGCTCCTCAGGCTTTCGCGGGGGTCGGTTCGGGCTTTGTGCGGTGGTTCCGTTCGGGCTTTGTGTGGTGGGTCGGTTCAGGCTTTGTGTGGTGGTTCGGTTCAGGCTTTTACGGTCGTCCGGCCGCCGGTCAGGTCCAGGCGGAGGCCGGTGGCGGTGACGGAGAGGCTGTTCGGTTCCAGGGCGAGGGGCAGGCCGGACAGGTCGACCTCCCGCGGTGCGGCGTTCTGGAGCAACTGGTCGGCGAGGGCGGGTGGGACGAGGCGGTCGCCTATGCGGACGTCGGTGCGTTCGAAGCGGATGGACGCCTCGCCGGTTTTGTTCAGGACGGGGCGGAAGCCGACCAGGATGCGGCCCGCCGGGCCCGCGACCACCACCAGCTCGCCGCTGGCCGGGTCCGTGGTGACCGTCGCCGCGCCGCCCAGCGCGCCGTCCGTCACCGTGCCGAGCGCGGCGGTGAGCGCGTCGTGGGGCAGTTCGGCGGTCACCCGGGAGTCGCGCACCGACAGTCCGTCGCCGGTGCGGACCACGTCGTCCAGCTCCGCCTCCAGGTCCACCCCGCTGAACCGTCGGAACGTCGCGTCCTGACCGGAAACCTGCACCCGGGGGAAGGTGCCGCGGGCGAGCTGGAGCATCACCGGCGTCGGTCCGAACCCGACGTCGACGCCGGTGTGCAGACGGCGCTCCATCCGGTCCGCGAACCGGTCGGCCGCGCTGTGCCGTGCCACGGCCTCCGCGACGCCCCCGGTGACCAGCACCGCGCCGATCACCCCGAGGGTGACCAGGCGCCCCCGGCCGGACACACGCCTCATCCGCAAAAGTGTCATGACTGACAGCATAGCCAAAGTGTCATGACTGACAGATTCTTTCCCGTCGCTTTTCGGCCTGCGATACTCCTCACATGTCAACCGTCGAGTCGCAGGGAGTGCGCCGGCCGCAGGAAGCGCGTCAGTCGCGGGGGCGGCGCGAGGCGCACAAGGCGGCGACCCGCAAGGCGCTCCAGGAAGCCGCCCACCGCATGTTCGAGGAGCGCGGCTACACGCACACCACCGTGCGGGACATCGCGTCCGCCGCGGGGGTCACCGAGCGGACCTTCTTCCGCTACTTCCCGTCCAAGGAGGACCTGGTCCTCGACGAGGTCCTCGACCTGATCCCGGTGATCCGCGCCAAGGTCGTCGGCCGTCCGGCGGAGGAGGGGCCGTACGACGCCGTACTGGGCGCCGCGCTGGAGCTGATCGCCGACCGGGGGGTGGGGCTGATGTTCAGCGGGCCGCCGCAGCGGTTCCCCGGGCAGCCGGTGCGGCACTTCCTGCCGGTGCTGACGCAGTTCGAGGAGGGGCTGGCGGGGGCGCTGGAGGAGCGGCTGGCGGCGGGGGGTGACGGTCCGTGCGAGGGCGTCGTGCTGCGGGCCGCCGTGCTGGCGCGGGCGGCGGTGGGGGCCATGCGGTCCGCGCTGTTCGCGTACGCGGTGCTGCCGGAGGAGGAGCGGGTGCCGGAGTCGGCGCCGGAGCTGCTGCGGGTGGCCTTCTCGTACCTGCGGCAGGAGTGAGGGCGCAGGGCCATTGCCCCGGCAAAGCCTCCATGAGTAGCCTGTTCGTTATTCCGACCGTCTGTTGAAATATCGAACGTTTCGATTCGAACCGACCTGACAGAAGAAGGGGGTGCCGGTCGTGGGACGCCTCGTACCCGCCGTGACCCGGGCTCTCGACATCCTTGAGCTCTTCCTCGACGGGGACGGCACGCTGTCCGCCCCCGACATCGTGCGCAAGCTGCAACTGCCGCGGACCACCGTGCACGAGCTGGTCACCACGCTCGCCGCCCGCGGGTACATCGCCCCGGTGCCCGGCCAGCCCGGCCGTTACCGGCTCGGCGTACGCCCCTACCAGCTCGGCAGCCGCTACGCCGAACAGCTCGACCTCGCCGCCGAGGGGCAGCAGGTCGCCCGCTCCGTCGCCGAGACCTGTGACGAGACGGTGCACGTGGCGATACTCGAGGGCACGGACGTCATCTACATCGCCAAGGTGGACTCCACGCACGCCGTGCGCATGGTCTCCGCGGCGGGCCGCAGGCTCCCGGCGCACTGCACGTCGGTGGGCAAGATGCTGCTGGCCTCCCTTCCCGAGCCGGAACTCGCCGCGCGCATCCCCGACGGCGCCGAGCTGGTCGCCATGACCCCCAACAGCATCACCGACCCGGCCGATCTGCGCGAGGCCCTGACGGAGATCAGGCAGCGGGGCATCGCCGTCGAGAGCCGGGAGTCCAACCCGGACGTGTCCTGTGTGGCGGCGCCGGTGCGGGACCGTACCGGGCGGGTGGTGGCCGCGTTGTCCATCTCGGTGCCGATGATCCGGTGGAGCGATGAGCGCCGGGTGGAGCTGGAGCACCTCGCGGCGAAGGGTGCCGTGGATCTGTCGGAGCGGCTGGGACACCGGAGCGTGGCATGAGGTACGAGGTGGCGGTACGGGCGGAGGCGCGGTTGGGGGAGGGGCCGACGTGGGACGCGTCGGCGGGCCGCCTGCTGTGGATCGACATCCTGGGGTCGCGGGTGTACGGCTACGACCCCGCGTCCGGTGCGCGCACGGTGCGCCGGACTGACCAGCACGTGGGCGCGGTGAAGCCGCGGGTGGGCGGGGGGCTGGTGTTGAACCTCCGCGACGGGGTGGGCCTCCTCGACCCCGACGACAGCTTCCGGTGGCTGCACCGGGAGGTGGTGCCGGGGCGTCGGGGGAACGACGCGGCGGTGGCGCCGGACGGGTCGCTGTGGGCGGGCACGATGCGGTACGACGAGGCGGTGGGCGGCGGTACGTTGAGCCGCTTCGGCGGGGACGGGTCGGTGACGCCGGTCCTGGACGACGTGACGGTGAGCAACGGCACGGGCTGGAGCCCTGACGGCACGCTCATGTACTACGTCGACACCCCGACCCGTCGGATCGACGTCTTCGACTTTGAGGACGGGCGGGCGGTGAACCGCCGCCCACTGGTGGAGATCGAGGAGGACGCGGGCTACCCGGACGGCCTGACGGTCGACGCCGAGGGCTGCGTGTGGGTGGCCCTGTGGGACGGCGCGGCCATCCGCCGCTACACCCCGACGGGCGAACTGGCCGACGTCCTGGATCTGCCCGTCCCTCGCATCACGGCCTGCGCCTTCGGCGGCCCGGGGCTGACGGACCTCTACATCACCACGGCCCGCGTGGGCCTGGACTCCCCCCACCCGTTGGCAGGCTCCCTCCTCGTCTCCCCGGGCGCGGGCAAGGGCCTCCCCCAACCCGCCTTCGCGGGCTGACCGCCCATGCCTGCGGCGGCCCGTGACTGTCCGGCGGGCGGCTGATGTAGCGCTGCCTGCCGGGTGGTGGGTCGGGGCCGCGCCGGGGGGTGTCCGTCCTCGGAACCGCGCGGACTGTACGGCTGCGAGGTCGCCGGTGTGTTCCGCGCGAACCACTGCGGGCGGACACCCCCCGACACGGCCCCTTCCGTCGTACGGCGACTGCAGCCCGTCCTAGCTGCGGGCAGTCGTGCCGCTGGGGCGATGGGGGTCCCCCCTGCTCGAGCGAAGCCGAGAGCTTGGGGGAGGGTGGGCGCAGCGGCACCCCGTCAGCGCCGGGCCGCGCGACCCACCCGCCGCGTCAGCACCCACGCCGGGTGACCCATGAACGCCGTATCCCAGCCGCTCACGTCCGGTCCAGTGCCGCCAGTACCTTTCGTTCGCCCGGTGTCAACGGTGCCTCCGTAGGTGGGCCTAGCAGGGGGCCCGTCAGTGCGGCCAGGAGGGCGTCCGGGTGGAGGACGCGGGTGGGGCCGCCGCGCATACTCATCGCGTCCCAGACCACCGACGCCGCCTTGTAGGAGCCCGTCGCCGCGTGCATCAGGCGGCGGGAGTAGGCCGTGATGAGGCGGTCGGCGGGGCGGGGGTGGCCGCCCAGGGTGGCGGGGTACAGGACGTCCTGGCTCACCGCCGCGGACCAGGCCGTCTCCACGGAGCGGGCGACGCCCCGCTGTACTCGTCGGGAGAGGCCGGGGGCGGCGGGACCGGAGTGCCGTACCTCGTGCGCGAGGGTCTGTGCGCCGAGGGCCGCGACGGACATGCCCTGGCCGTAGGCCGGGTTGAAGGTGGCCACCGCGTCGCCGAGGGCGACGAAGCCCTCCGGCCAGCGCGGGGCCTTCTCGAAGTAGCGGCGGACGTTGCTGGTGGAGCGGCTGACGTGCACCCCGGTGAGCGGCTCCGCGCCGGAGATCAGGCGGCCGACGATCGGGTCGGGGAGGTCGAGGGTGTACCGGAGGAAGCCGTCGGGGTCGGCGGGCGGTTCGGCGCCCCGGGTGCCCGCGAGGCTCACCATCCAGCGGTCGCCCTCGATGGGCAGGACCATGCCGCTGCGGCCGGGGCGGGAGAGGTGGGGGTTGGCGTGGACGACCGTCAGGGGGAAACGTTCCGCTCCGGGCGGGACACGGTAGACGCGGGTCGCGTTGACGAGTCCGGAGTCGACCGTTCGTTCGCGGATGTGGGATATGCCCACTTCGCTCAGCCAGGTCGTCGTGCGGGAGCCTCGGCCGCTGGCGTCCACCACCAGGTCCGCGGGGAGGTGGGTGGAGTCGTCCACCACCACTCCGGTGACGCGGTCCGCGGTGCCCAGCAGGGACGTCACCGTGCCCTGGTGGAACGTCGTCGCGGTATGGGTGGTGACGAGGTCCCGTACCGCCCAGTCCAGCAGCGCCCTGCTGCACGTCAGCAGGTGGGGGCCCGGGCGGCGCCAGCGGTGCAGCCAGCCCTCGGGGGTGAGGGCGACCACCCCGGAGCTGAGGGAGATCTCGTGCGCCCCGGCGGCGAGGAGGTGCTTGCGGACGTCCGCGTCGGGGAACAGGGACCCGATGGCGTCCAGACCACCGGCCAGGAGGAGGTGGGCGTGACGGCCCTGCGGGACGCCCCTGCGGTGCTCCGGGCCCTCCGGCATGGCGTCGCGGTCCAGCACGGTCACCTCGTCCACGGTCGTGGACAGGGCCGCCGCGGCCAGCAGGCCACCCATACCGGCACCGATGACGACAGCTCTACGCGACATGGGGCTCCTCGGGGTTCGGTGTGGCTCGCGCCGTGTCCTCGTGGGGGGTGGGGGCGTGGTGCAGGGCCTGGGACAGTTCCACCAGTCCGCTCGTTCCCGAGGCCCCGGAGGCCTCCGTGGCGTGCAGGCGGTGGGTGCTGGGGTGGTCCAGGGGCGCCTCGCGGGCCGCGGCCCGGCGGGCGGCGTCGGTGAGCATGGCCGCCTCGGCGGCGATCCGCGCCCGGTGCGGGGAGGCGCCCGCGCGCAGGGCGGCGGCGTGGGCGTGGGCGCGGACCCGGTCGTCGAAGTGGGGGGCGAGGGCGAGCAGCGCGTCGTGGATGCACACCTCCCGCCAGTGCAGCCGGGTCTGCGGGAGGTCCCACCAGGACGTGGGCGGTTTGGGGGACGTGGAGACGTGGTGGAGCAGGGACCAGAGGGGGGCCAGGCGGCGGTAGGCGGTCAGGCCCTGCCAGTGGGCCGTCAGGGAGGGGAGCAGGCGGGGGAGGACGAAGCCCGCCGAGCAGAGCAGCGCGGCCAGGGAGGCCATCGGCGGGGCCAGGTCGGTGGAGAGGGTGTCGAGGTCGTGGCCCGTCCAACGGGCGGCTATCGCCGTGTACTTGGTGAGCTGGAAGCCGGTGACGTCGACCAGCGCGCCGAGGACGATCAGCCGCAGGCCGATGCGGAGCAGCCCGGTGACCTCGCGCGCCCATCTGACGCAGACGGCGGCCATGACCAGGGTCGCCGCGCTGTGGCCGAGCAGGTAGAGCAGGATCATCTCCCGCATGTACGGCGTGGTGGCGTAGTAGGTGTCGAGGTCGCGCAGGCGCTCGGTGTCCGCGTCGGCGAGGGCGAAGAGCACGACGATCGCGACGACGAGCAGGGCGTACGCGGCGACGCTGCGCAGCACCAGGCGCCGTACCCGGGCGCGGGGGCCGCCGCGCCAGTGGGTCAGCAGGATGAGCAGGGCGCAGCTGTACGCGGTGATCAGGCCGTACGTCAGCGGCGCGCCGAAGTTGGGGACGCCGGTGAGGTCGTTGACGGCGGCCAGGGTCAGGGGGGCGGAGCAGAGGAAGACGAGCGCGGCGAGGGTGACCGCCACGGAGGTGGAGAGGGTGAGCGGGTTGCGGGGGCGGCGGAAGAGGACGACGCCGGAGAGGCCGAGGGCGGCGGCGGCCAGGTAGACGACGTAGCTCATGGTCTGGTTCATGCGCCACCCGTCGTGGACGTGCCGCTTGGGACCCGGGGGGCGGCGAGGGCGGCGACGGCGGGGTCGCGCAGGGCGTCGGCGATGAGGGCGAGGTCGGGGAGCTGGTCGGGCAGCCGGTCGGCCGGGGGCGCGGCCGGGGGGTGGTGGGCGTCGGCGCGGGCCGCCGCGGTGATGGTGGTGGCCCAGGCGGCGGCGCGGGCCCGGGCCGGGTCGCCGCCCGCGTCCAGGGCGGCCTGGAGGGTGCGGTCGTACAGGGAGCGGTCGAGGTAGGCGTCGAGGTGGCTCAGCGCGTTGTGGATGCTGGTCTGACGCCAGATGAGGAGCGTGACCGGGGAGGCCGGGCGGGGGCGGGGGAGCCGGAGGCAGTGGCGGGTGAGGAGGTCGTCCAGGGCGCGTTCCATGGGCGCGAGCCGGGTGTACGTGCGCCGGGCCTGGCGGCAGGCGGCGACGCGCGGCGCGGTGAGCGGCAGGAGTACGCCGGTGACGGTGGTCACGGCGCCGAGGCCCGCGGCGGCGGGGGCGACGGTGGTGCCGAGCGCCGACCAGTCGTGGCCGCTCCAGCGGGCGCCGACGGCGACGAGTTTGCTCACGCTGTACCCGCAGTTGAACACCGAGCCGATGCCGAGGACGGTCAGACCGGCGCGCAGCCAGCCGTCCACGCGGCGGGCCCAGCGCAGCGCGGAGAAGGTGGTGACGCTGGCCGCGGTGAGGTGGGCGACCAGGTAGAGGACGATCATCTCGGCGATGAACGGCGTGGTCGCGTAGTAGGTGTCCAGGTCGGTACGGCGTTCCACGGGCGCGTCGCCGAGCGTGAACGTGACGGCGATGCCGACGGTCACGCAGGCGTAGGCGAGGATCCAGCGGCGGGCGGTGCGGTGCACCGTGGGGCCGCCGCGCCAGTAGACGACCAGCACCTGGGAGGCGGCGCAGTACGCGGTGATCGCCGCGTAGGTCAGCGGCGCGGCCAGGTTGGGAACGCCGCCGAGGTCGTTGATGGCGCCGACGCTCGGCGGGGCGCCGAGGAAGAAGCAGAGCCCGGCCAGGCCCAGGACGACGCAGATGGTCCGCAGGTAGGGGTCGGCGCGGTGGCGGACCAGGTCGGGGGCCTTGAGCAGCACCGCGAGCCACAGGACCGTACAGCTCACGTAGTTGATCAGGCCGCTCATCTTCGGGTCCCGCGGTAGTTGAGGGCGGCGCCGATGCGTCCGGCGAGGTCCTGGGTGTCGTCGTCGTCCGTGCAGTCCGAGGAGGCGTCCAGCCAGGTGCGCAGCCGACGGCCCATCAACATGCCGAAGCGGTCTGCCTCCTGTTCCTCGGCGAGGCTGAAGTCGGTGCGGGCGGCGACCAGTTGGGGGTGGGCGGGGTCGGGGACGGCGGGGCGTCTGTTCATGTGCCACACCTCGTGGCAGAAGATGACGATCTGGTGCCACACGGCGGCCCGCTCGTCGACGATGACGTCGTCGTGCGTGTCCCGCCTCAGCCACAGCCCGCTCGCGGTGTGCGGCGGGAACGCCCGCCGGTGCACGGTCACCTCGCGGCCCCGCCAGGCGCTGACGGAGGCGACGAGCGCCTCGAACAGCACCTCGGGGTCGGCCGGTACCGGCACCCGTATGGGGTCGATGAGGGCGTCAGCGAGGCGACGCATCTCCTTCCTCGTACGCACCCTTCTCTCCCTGCTCGGCCGGTCTCCGTACGGTCACTTGTGCACTATGCCACTGTCCTCGGGGTGGGCGGCGCGGGTGCGTACCGCCCGGATGTCGTCGGGGCGCCCCAGCGCGCGGGAGACGGCGCCGATCTCCTTGAGCAGGTCGCCGTCCCAGGGGGCGCCGGGGTGGTCCGGGGCGCGCGGTCCGGTGTCGACGGCGTCGAGGATGGCGACGGCGGCGGCGAGGGCGCGGGCCCGCTCGGGCGGGAAGCCGAGGCCGAGGGCGGCGGCGTGGGAGCGGGCGCGCAGGTCGCGGTCGAGGTGCTGGGCGAGCGGCAGCAGCGCGTCGCGGATGAACGTCTCGCGGCGGGTCAGGCGCAGTTCGGGGCTGGCGCGCAGCACGAGCGGCACGCGGTCGCCGGTGGCGCGGCGCATCAGCGCGTACAGGGGCCGCAGTTGGTGGTGGGCGAGCCGGATGCGCCAGCGGCCGTGCAGGTACTGCCCGGCGTGCGGCAGGATGAAGCCGACGGCGATCAGTACGGCGGCCAGGCAGGCCACCGGCGGGGCCACGTCGACGTTGAGCCAGTCCAGGTCGTGGCCGGTCCAGCGGGCGGTGACGGCGGTCAGCTTCACGGCGTCGAAGACGAGGTTGAGGGCGTAGCCGAGGCCGAGGAACTTCAGGCCGCCGCGCAGCCAGGCGTCGAGGCCGTCGGCGCGGACCCAGTTCCAGATCAGCTTGGAGATGACCAGCGCGGCGGTGGTGTGCGCGAGCAGGTAGAGCAGGATCTCCTCGCGCATGAACGGGGTGTTGGCGTAGTAGGTGTCCAGGTCCCGCAGGCGTTCGTCGGGCACGTCGGCGAGGGCGAACAGCACCCACAGCGCGACGACGACGCCCGAGTAGGCGGAGAGCACCCAGCGCCGGGTGCGGCGGGTGGTGGCGGACCGCTCGGAGAGTCCGTTGCGCCAGGCGGTGATCAGCCACAGGCAGGCCCCGGAGTACGCGGTGAGCAGCGAGTACACCCAGGGCGCGGAGATGTTGGGGACGCCGGTGACGCGGTTGACCCAGGCGATCGTCGAGGGGGCGACGAAGACGAACACCGCGCAGGCGAGCAGCAGCAGACCGCCGACCGCGCGCAGCAGCGGGTCGTCCCAGAGCCGGATGATGGTGGGGAGCTTGAGCGCCAGGGCCACGGCCAGCACACCGGCGGGCACCCACCAGAACGAGGTGTAGAACCCGCTGAGGAACGCGGCGGGGCCCTGGGCCGTCGGCAGCGCGCCCGCGAACTCCATCGGCCCCCCTTCTGACCGTCGAGCGGCGGTCGTACGAGGGTACGTGGCCCGTCGCCGCGGGGGGACCCGGGCCGCTCAGGTTCCGCAAAGTTCTGTCCGATCCATTGACGGTTGATGGCGACGACCTTACGGTCCCGTTCGAAGTTACGAGCACGATTCGAAATCTCGAACATCTCGAACGATGAGGGCAGGGCAATGGGACGACCTGGCCTGAACCGCAGGCAACTACTCACGGCCGTGGGGGGCTTGATCGTCGCCGGGAGCTTCGGCTTCGCGGCGCTCGGCACCGGCGCCGACGCGCTCGCCACCGGCGCGGACACCCGGGTGCGCTACTGGAACCTCTTCAGCGGCGGCGACGGCTACAACATGATCGCCATGCTCGACTCCTTCCGCGCCGAGCACCCGGAGATCGCGGTCAAGGACTCCACGCTCCAGTGGGGCAGCCCCTTCTACACCAAGCTCGCCATGGCCGCCGCGGGCAACCGCGCCCCCGAGCTGAGCGTCATGCACCTCGGCCGGGTCACCGGCTTCTCACCCGGCCGCCTCCTCGACCCGTGGGACGTGGACCTGCTCGCCAAGTACGGCGTCCGGGAGGCCGACTTCAACCCCGAGCTGTGGAAGCGCGCCGTCGTCGACGGCAGGCTCTACGCCCTCCCGCTCGACATCCACGTACAGCTCTGCTTCTACCGCAAGGACGTGCTGAAGCGGGCGGGACTGCTCGGCGCCGACGGCCGCATGGTGCCCGTGACCTCCACCGACGAGTGGTTCGACGTGCTGAAGGAGGCCAAGGCGGCCACCAAGAAGGGCCTCCAGACCATCGGCCTGTGGCACAACGACCAGAACTTCCAGTGGTGGTTCTTCGTCGCCTTCTACACCCAGCTCGGCGGCACCTGGTTCAACGACGCCAGGACCGAGGTCACCTTCGACACCGACAAGGCCACCCAGGTCCTGGAGTTCCTGCACCGGCACATCGCCGACGGCTACGCCAACCCCAACTTCGGCGGCGGCGCGGGCGCCGAGCAGTTCGTCAACGGCTCCCCGTTCGCCTGGGAGGGCAACTGGTCGGTGCCGGTCTTCGACGCCGCGGAGATCGAGTACGGCGCCACCCCGCTGCCGCCCGTCTTCGGCCAGCGGGCCACCCACGCCGAGTCGCACGCCTTCGTCCTGCCCCACCAGTCCGGCCGCGGCGGCGCCACCAACGAGGCCGCCCACCAGCTCGCCGCCTACATCGTGCGGCACGCCCAGGCGTGGGCGGGCGGCGGCCACATCCCCGCCTACACGCCCACCCTCTCCGCCCCGGACTACCAGAAGCTCCAGCCGCAGAGCGAGTACGTCAGCGCCATGGAGCACCAGGCCACCGAGCCCAAGGTGTGGTTCGCGGGCTCCACCGGCATCCTCGCCCAGCGCGTCGGCCCGATCGTCGTCTCCGCCACCAGCGGCTCCGCCCGGCCGGAGGCCGTCGCCCGCCGTATGAAGGGCGCCCTCACCCAACTGCTGTCCATGCCCAACCCCATGGACGGCAAGACCGCCGCGCAGGGAGGTGCCGTCGCATGACGACGACCAGCGCAGGAACCGTCCTCGCACCGGCCCGCGCCAGGACCGCCGCGCCGAGCGCCACCGTCCGCCGCGGGCAGGGCTTCCAGCACGGCGGCTGGTTCATCGCGCCGTTCCTGCTGCTCTTCGCCCTCTTCGTGATCTGGCCGCTGCTGCGCGGCCTCTACCTCAGCTTCACCGACGCCAACATCTCCGGCGACGGCGCCAGCTTCATCGGCCTCGACAACTACCGCGAGGCCCTCAAGGACGACCTGATGTGGGAGTCGCTGGGCCACAGCGCCTACTTCACCCTGCTGGTCGTGCCCTGCATCACCGTCCTCGCCTTCCTGCTCGCGATGCTCGCCCACCACATCGAGCGCGGCAAGTGGCTCTGGCGGCTCTGCTTCTTCGCCCCGTTCCTGCTGCCGTCCACCGTCGCCGCCAACCTCTGGCAGTGGCTGTTCAACCCCGGCACCGGGATGGTCAACCACGTCTTCGGCCTCGACACCCCGTGGCTGACCGACAAGTCGTACGCCATGCTCGCCGTCGTCATCACCACCCTGTGGTGGACGGTCGGCTTCAGCTTCCTGCTCTACCTCGCCGCCCTCCAGGGCATCCCCGGCCACCTCTACGAGGCCGCCAAGCTGGACGGCGCGGGCGCCTGGCACCGCATGGTCCACATCACCCTGCCGATGCTGCGCAACATCACCGGCCTCGTCATCGCCCTCCAGATCCTCGCCTCGCTCCAGGTCTTCGACCAGGCCGTCGTCATGCAGGACTTCGGACCCGGACCCGAGGGCAGCACCCGCACCTTCGTGCAGTACACCCTCGAAGAGGGCTTCACCAGCTACCGCGTGGGCTACGCCTCCGCCATCTCCGTCATCTTCTTCGTGATCATCGCGGCCGTCGCCCTCGCGCGGACGTGGCTGCTGCGCAACCGTGAGGAGGGCGCCCGATGAGCACCGCCACCCCGACCTGCACCAGGCCCCGCGGCACCTGGACCCCGAGCCAGATCGTCCTCACCCTGCTGGGCGCCGCCGTCTCCGCGGTCTTCCTCGCCCCGCTCGCCTGGGCCCTGTTCACCTCCCTGAAGTCCGAGACCGAGGCCGTCGAGGTGCCCCCGCACTGGCTGCCGAAGGAGTGGACCGGCCAGGCGTGGACGGCGATCTTCGAGACCGGCAACATCACCAACTGGTTCGTCAACTCGCTCGTCGTCTCCGTCTGCGTCACGGCCATCGTGCTGACCGTCGCCGCCCTCGCCGGATACGGCTTCGCCCGCACCGAGTTCCGCGGCAAGAACGTCCTGCTCGGGATCGTCATGGCGGGCCTGATGGTCTCCCCGGCCGTGCTCGGCGTGCCGCTGTTCACCACCGTCCAGCAGATGGGCATGGTCGACACCTACTGGGGCATGATCCTGCCGCAGTGCGCGCCCGCCGCGATGGTCTACATCCTCTACAAGTTCTTCCAGGGCGTCCCGCGCGAACTGGAGGAGGCCGCCTTCATCGACGGCGCGGGCCGCTGGCGGGTCTTCTTCACCATCGTCGTCCCGCTCGCCCGCCCCTCCCTGGCGGCGGTCGGCATCTTCACCTTCATCGCCTCCTGGAACAACTTCCTCTGGCCGTACATGGTGACCAACAACCCCGACCTGATGACCATGCCCAACGGCATCGCGACCGTCATGAACTCCTACGGCATCCAGTGGGCCCAGCTCATGGCGGGCGGCCTGATGGCGGGCCTGCCCCTGATCATCGTCTTCGTCTTCTTCCAGCGGCAGATCGTGGCGGGCGTCGCCCACACGGGACTGGCGGGCCAGTGACCCCGCGCACCGCGATGGCGGCCCTCGCCGCGACGGCCCTGCTGGTCCTCGTGCCGACCTCGGCACAGGCGGCCGACGTCAGCTACCCCGACCCCCGCCCGATCACCGGCCAGGAGATCATCCACGACCCCACGGTCATGCGCCTGAGGACGGGCGGCTACGTCGCCTACTCCACCGGCGGCGTGATCGGCGCCCGGCTGTCGAAGGACGGCAGGCACTGGGACGACGCGGGCAACGCCTTCGCCGAGCCCCCGGCCTGGTGGTACGAGTACAACGACACCGGCGACCCCTGGGCCCCCGACCTCTCCTACCGCGACGGCCGCTACTGGCTCTACTACGCCGTCTCCTCCTGGGGCACCAACCACTCCGCGATCGGCGTCGCCACCTCCCGGACCGGCCTGCCCGGCACCTGGACCGACCACGGCACGGTCCTCACCTCCGAGACCACCGACCACTGGAACGCCATCGACCCCGCCGTCATCCGCGCCGACGGCAGGCTGTGGATGGCCTTCGGCTCCTACTGGACCGGCATCCGCATGGTGGAGCTGGACGCCCGCACCGGCAAGGCGGTCAAGGGCACCACGGTCCACCACCTGGCGACCCGCCCGGACGAGCCGTACGCCGTCGAGGGCCCCTACGTCGTCCGACACGGCCGCTACTACTACCTCTTCGCCTCCTACGACGCCTGTTGCGCGGGCACCAGCTCCACCTACAGGATCAAGGTCGGCCGCTCGACGTCGGTCACCGGCCCGTACGTGGACAGCACCGGCACCCCGCTCCTGGAGGGCGGCGGCGACCTGCTCCTCGCGGGCCACGGCGACTTCGTCGGCACGGGCGGCCAGTCGGTCTTCCAGGACAAGGGAGGGGACTGGCTGGCGTACCACTACTACGACGCCCAGGACGACGGCACCCCGAAGCTGGGGCTGAACAGGCTGAGCTGGACGACAGACGGTTGGCCTCTCGTCCTCTAGGGGCGCGACCAGCCACCCACCACCCGCACCCGCCCACCGAACAGAAACCACCCACCCCGAAAGGCGACCATGCACGGCACTGCCCGTTTCACCCTCGACCCCGCCTTCACCGTCGGCGAAGTCAACCCCCGTATCTTCGGCAGCTTCGTGGAGCACCTCGGCCGCTGCGTCTACACCGGCGTCTTCGAACCGGACCACCCCACCGCCGACGAGGCGGGCCTGCGCCAGGACGTCCTGGAACTCGTCCGCGAACTCGGCGTGACCGCCATCCGCTACCCCGGCGGCAACTTCGTGTCGGGCTACAAGTGGGAGGACTCCGTCGGCCCGGTCGAGGACCGCCCCCGCCGCCTCGACCTCGCCTGGCGCACCACGGAGACGAACCGCTTCGGCCTCTCCGAGTACATCGCGTTCCTGAGGAAGATCGGCCCGCAGGCGGAGCCCATGATGGCCGTCAACCTCGGCACGCGCGGCGTCGCCGAGGCCATCGAACTCCAGGAGTACGCCAACCACCCCTCCGGCACCCGCCTGTCGGAGCTGCGCCGCTCCCACGGCGACAAGGACCCCTTCGGCATCCGGCTGTGGTGCCTCGGCAACGAGATGGACGGCGAGTGGCAGACCGGCCACAAGACCGCCGAGGAATACGGCAGGATCGCCGCCGAGACGGCCCGCGCGATGCGCCAGATCGACCCCGGCCTGGAACTCGTCGCCTGCGGCAGCTCCGGCCAGTCGATGGACACGTTCGCGGAGTGGGAGGCGACCGTCCTGAAGGAGACGTACGACCTCGTCGACTACATCTCCCTGCACGCCTACTACGAGCCGGTCGACGGCGACGTGGACTCCTTCCTCGCGTCGGCCGTGGACATGGAGTCGTTCATCGAGAACGTCGTCGCGACCTGCGACCACGTCGGCGCCCGGCTGAAGTCGAAGAAGAAGATCAACCTCTCCTTCGACGAGTGGAACGTCTGGTACATGCGGCGCCACCAGGAGGAGGCCCGCACCAACCCGCTGGACTGGCCCGAGGCCCCCCGCCTGCTGGAGGACAGCTACAGCGTCACCGACGCCGTCGTCTTCGGCTCGCTCCTCATCGCGCTGCTGCGGCACGCCGACCGCGTCACCGTGGCCTGCCTCGCGCAGCTCGTGAACGTCATCGCGCCGATCATGACGGAGCCGGGCGGCCCGGCGTGGCGGCAGACGACGTTCTTCCCGTTCTCGCAGGCGTCCCGGTACGGCCGGGGCGAGGTGCTCGACGTCCGGGTGGACTCCCCGACGTACCAGACGGCCAAGTACGGCGAGACGGACCTGCTGCACGCCACCGCCGTACGCGCCGAGGACGGCTCGGTCACCGTCTTCGCGGTCAACCGCAGCCGCACCGAGCCGCTGCCGCTCACCGTCGCCCTGAACGGCCTGGACCTGACCGGGGTCGTCGAGCACAGCGCGCTGGCGGACGCCGACCCGGACGCCCGCAACACCCTGGAGGACCCCGAGCGGGTGACCCCGCACGCGGTGGACGGCACCACCCTGACGGACGGGACCCTGACCGCCGTACTGGAGCCGCTGTCCTGGAACGTGATCCGAATGAGCTGATACCGCGCCCGTCCGGTGCGCCGTCGCCCCCCGGCGCACCGGACAATGGCGGCATGAGGATCTCGGCACGGGCGGACTACGCGGTGCGGGCGGTACTGGAACTCGCCGCACGGCAGGGACAGGGCGGCGACCCGGTGAAGGCGGAGGCCATCGCCGCCGCGCAGGACATCCCGCACAAGTTCCTGGAGGGCATCCTCGGCGATCTGCGCCGCGGCCAGATCGTCGAGAGCAGGCGCGGCGGCAGCGGCGGCTACCGGCTGGCCCGCGACCCGTCGACGATCACCGTCGCGGACGTCATCCGCACGGTGGACGGCCCCATCGTGTCCGTCCGCGGCGAACGCCCGAACAGCCTCAGCTACACCGGCACCGCCGAACCCCTGCTGCCCCTGTGGATCGCGCTGCGCGCCAACGTACGCGCGATCCTGGAGGGCGTGACGATCGCCGACATCGCCACGAACACCCTCCCGGAGCCCGTACTGCGCCTGGCATCGGAACCGGCGTCCTGGGAGAACCCGACGTGAGACGCGCCGCGCCGCCCGGAACCGGGCACTCGCGACCGCCGCGGGGTCCGGCTCAGCCGAACATGCCGACCTCGTAGCTTCCAGCGGGCTGGCGGACCAGTACGTTGACGCGGTTGTACGTGTTGATGGCCGCGATCAGCGCCGCCAGGGCGGCGAGTTGGTTCTCGTCGTAGTGCTTGGCGGCGTTGGCCCACACCTCGTCGCTGACCCCACCGGCGCCGTCCGCGATCCGGGTGCCCTCCTCGGTCAGCTCCAGGGCGGCGCGTTCGGCGTCCGTGAAGACGGTGGCCTCCCGCCAGGCGGCGATGAGGTTCAGCCGCACCGAGGTCTCCCCGGCGTGCGCGGCGTCTTTGGTGTGCATGTCGGTGCAGAATCCGCAGCCGTTGATCTGGCTGGCCCGGATCTTCACCAACTCCTGTGTCGTGGCGGGGAGGTCCGAGTCGGTCACGGCCTTCCCCGCGGCGTTGATGCTCCTCAGGAACTTGCCGAGGACGGGGTTGCTGAACAGGTCGAGACGGGCTTCCACGGTGATCTCCTCTTGCTCGTTTCTCGTGGATGGCTACGCAGCTATGACCCGCCGCCCCCGCCGGGTGTGACAGCCCTCCGTGTGACCTGTGCCTCAGGCCGGAGGGACGGGGTGTGCGCGAGGGATTGACGCGCATGGTGTTCGATTCTAGGTTCCGTCCGACAGAACGACCGTTGTTCGAAATTCCGAACGAACAGGAGCGTTCAAGTGAGCCGCATCCCCACAACGCGCACCCCCCGCATCCCCCGCGCACTCCTCGCCCTCCCCGCCGCCGTCGCCCTCGCCCTGGTCCCCACCAGCGCGTCGGCGTACCCGAACCCCGGCTACGTCACCGGCTCGGTCGTCACCCACGACCCGTCGATGATCCGCACGTCCTCCGGGCAGTACCTGCTCTACGCCACCGGCGGCGGCATCAGCAACAAGACGTCCAGCGACCGCACCGCCTTCACGGCGGGCCGGGACGCGTTCACCACCCGCCCGAGCTGGTGGTCGCGCTACTCCTCCGTGCCGGAGGCGTGGGCGCCGGACATCTCGTACCACGGCGGCAAGTACCTGATGTACTACTCGGTCTCGTCGTTCGGCTCCAACACGTCCGCCATCGGACTGGCGGGCTCCACGACGGGCCAGCCGGGCAGTTGGAGCGACTACGGCATCGTCTACACGTCGTCCTCGTCCAGCGACTACAACGCCATCGACCCCAACCTCTTCGTCGACGGCGACGGCAAGTGGTGGCTGTCGTTCGGCAGTTGGTGGACCGGCATCAAGATGATCCAGATCGACCCGTCCACCGGGAAGCAGCTCGCCTCCCACACGACCCGCTACTCCCTGGCCTCCCGCCCCACCGGCACCAAGGCGGTGGAGGCCCCCTTCATCGTCAAGCGCGGGAGCTACTACTACCTCTTCGCCTCGTACGACACCTGCTGCGCGGGCACCAGCTCCACGTACAAGGTCAAGGTGGGCCGCGCCACGAGCGTCACCGGCCCGTACTACGACCGCAACGGCGTGTCGATGATGAACAACGGCGGCACCCCGGTCCTGGAGTCGCACGGCAACACCATCGGCCCCGGCGGCCAGTCGATCATGTCCGACGTGGACGGCGACCTGATCGTCTACCACTACTACGACGGCGCCGCGAACGGCACGCCCAAGCTCGGCATCAACCTCCTGAACTGGAGCAGCGGATGGCCCGTCGCCTACTGACCCGGGGCGGGCCGGGGCAGGCGGCTCAGCCCGCCTGCCCCATCCCCGCCGCGTTCGGCCAGGTGCCCGGCCCCGGCCAGCCCGTCGCCGGGGCCGCCGTCAGGTCGGCTGGGGACGTGGCGCCGCGGACCTGGGCGGCGGTGAGGCCGCCGTGGGCCGGGACGCCGGGTGGGGTGGGGCCGGGCATCGCCGCCGCCGGAGCCGGTACCGGTGTGGGGGCCGGTACCGGCTGCTGGGCGGCGGCGGGACGCGGCGCCGCAGGGTGGGGGGTGGGCTGGGGGACCCCCTGCGGTACCGCTTGCGGGTAGGGCTGGGGAGGGGGGAAGGGCGTTCCCACCGGGTGGGGCAGCGGCTGTGCCATGCGTGCCCCCGCTCCGTTCGTCGCGCCGATCAACCGGTCCACCGCCGCCGTGCCCGAGCTGTAGCCGGTTCCGGTGCTCAGTTCGGGTACGGCGGCGGCTCCCCTCCTGGTCCCGTAGAGGACCTGCTCCAGGCCGGACACCAGGCGACGCACGTCCACCTGGGGGCGCACCACGAGACGCAGGAAGCGGCTGGACGAACCGATCTTGTTGCCGCACTCGCGGACCAGGACGCGGTGCTCGGTGAGCATCCGGTCCCGGACCACCGTGCCCTCCGCGCCCACCGGGAGGCGGACGAAGAGGAAGTTGCCCTGGGAGGGGTAGACCGTCAGGCCGGGCAGGGCGGCCAGTTGGCTGGCCATGTCGAGGCGGTCGCGGCGGACCTGGTGGAGGGACTGGGCGTACTCCGCGCCGTGGTCCTTCAGCATGAAGACGACGTGTTCGGCGAAGGAGTTCAGGTTCCACCTCGGGAGCGCGGTGCGGATTCTCCCGGCCAGCGCCGGGTTCGCCACCAGGTAGCCGAAGCGGATGCCGTGCAGGCCGAAGTTCTTGCCCAGGCTGCGCAGCACGACCACGTTCGGGCGCAGCATCGCCTCCTGGACGACGGACGGTTCCGCCTCCGCGTCGGCGAACTCCAGGAACGACTCGTCGACCACGACCAGGTCCAGGTCGGCCATCGCGTCCATGAACTGGACGACGGCGTGCTTGTGGAGGTAGCCGCCGTCCGGGTTGTTGGGGTTGCAGAGGACCGCGACGCGCGTTCCCCGGGCGCGGATGAACTCCGCGTACTGGGCGAGGTCGAGGGCGAAGCCGCTGGACTCCTGGAGCGGGAACATGTCGACCCGCTTGCCGGTCTCCATGGGCTGGTCGGTCCAGCGGCCGAAGGTGGGGACGGGGATGGCGAGGGACTCGCGGACCATGAGGTGGTCGAGCCACGTGATCAGCTCCGTGGAGCCGTTGCCCATCGCCACGCACTGCGGCGGGAGCTGGAGCAGGCCGCACAGTTCGGCCGTGATGGTGTCGGCGCCGCTCGGGTAGTACGTGATGATGTCCCGCAACCTGGCCGCCATGTCGTCGAACATGGCGGGGGTGGGGAAGTACGGGTTGCAGGGGATGCAGAAGTCCACCGGACCGGCGCCGTCCCCGCCGCTCTCCCGGGTCAGCGCCGCCATCGAAGGGCTGTGCGCCGCCGTGGAGCGGAACAACGAGGTGACGTTGTCAGCCAAGGGGACCTCCGGTTCGGGGTGGCCCGTGCGGGGGAGCACGGGCCACCCCTACGTACGGAGGCGGGAGGGGCGCCGTTCAACTGACGTGAAGGAAATGTGTGCCCCTCACCACGCCGGACGGATCACGCGTCGAACGAGTGCACCGTCGTCGTCCGGTACGTCTGGCCCGGTCGCAGCACCGTCGACGGGAAGCCCGGCTGGTTCGGGGAGTCCGGGAAGTGCTGGGTCTCCAGGCACAGCCCGTCGCCCTGCCGGTAGACCGTGCCGCCGGTGCCGACCAGGCTGCCGTCGAGGAAGTTGCCCGAGTAGAACTGCAGGCCGGGCTCGGTGGTGGCGATGTGCATCGTGCGGCCCGAGGACGGGTCGCGCAGGGTCGCGGCGTGGGCCGGGCGGGAGGTGATGCCCTTGTCCAGGACCCAGTTGTGGTCCAGGCCCTTGCCGTAGAGGAGCTGCTGGTGGGCCACGCGGATGTCGCGGCCGACCGGCTTGGCACGGCGGAAGTCGAAGGGGGTGCCCGCGACCCTCGCCAGCTCGCCGGTGGGGATCAGACCGGAGTCGACGGGGGTGTAGCGGGAGGCGTCGATCGACAGCTCGTGGTCGTAGATCGTGCCGCTCGACTCGCCCGCCAGGTTGTAGTAGACGTGGCTGGTGAGGTTGACGACGGTGGTCTTGTCCGTCGTCGCCTCGTAGTCGATGCGCCAGTCGCCGTGCCGGGTCAGGGTGTACGTCACCTTGGTGCGCAGCGTGCCCGGGTAGCCCATCTCGCCGTCGGCGCTGGTGTAGCGCAGGACGAGGCCGACGTCCGTGCCGGTGCTGAACGGCTCGACGTCCCAGACCCGCTTGTCGAAGCCCTGCTCGCCGCCGTGCAGGCTGTTCTCGCCGTCGTTGACGGACAGTTGGTACGTGGTGCCGTCGAGGGTGAAGCGGCCCTGGCCGATGCGGTTGCCGTAGCGGCCGATGAGGGCGCCGAAGTAGGGGCTGGAGGCGACGTACTCCTCGATGGTGTCGAAGCCGAGGGAGACGTTCGCGTACCGGCCGCGCCGGTCCGGGATCTCCAGGGACTGCACGATGCCGCCGTAGGAGAGGACCTTCATGCGGGTGCCGCCGTTCGCCAGCGACCAGCGGTACACCTTCGTGCCGTCGGCGAGCGTGCCGAACAGCGACTTCGACGGCGCGCCCCCGCCCTTCGCGTGTGCCGTACCCCCTGTCGCCGCCGCCGCGGTGACTCCGGCGGCTGCCGCTCCTGCGATGACCGTGCGTCTGCTCAGTTCCATGTGCGGCTCTCCAAAAAGGTGGGGCCCCGCCGTCCGGCGGGGCCCGAGCGACTTACGAACCGACCTTGCGCTTGTTCCAGACGTCGAAGCCGACCGCGGCCAGCAGGGCGAGGCCCTTGATGACCTGCTGCCAGTCGGTGCCGACGCCGAGGAGGTTCATGCCGTTGTTCAGCACGCCGAGGACGAGACCGCCGATGATCGCGCCGAGGACGGTACCGACACCGCCGCTCATGGACGCGCCGCCGATGAACGCGGAGGCGATGGCCTCGAGTTCGTAGTTCAGGCCCGCCTTCGGAGACGCCGCGTTCAGGCGGGCGGCGACGACCAGTCCCGCCAGGGCCGCGAGCATACCCATGTTCAGGAAGACGTAGAAGGTGACCTTCTTGTCCTTGACCCCGGACAGCTTGGCCGCCGGGAGGTTGCCGCCGATGGCGTAGATGTGGCGGCCGAAGATGGAGTTGCGCATCACGTAGCTGTAGCCGACCACCAGCACGCCGAGGACCAGCAGGACGATCGGGGTGCCCTTGTAGCTGGCGAGCAGCAGGGTGACGGTGAGGATCGCCGCCGTGATGGCGACCAGCTTCAGCAGGAACAGGTTCCGCGGCAGGACCTCCAGGGAGAACTCCTGCTGGCGCTTGCGGTCACGGACCTCCTGGAAGACCACCGCGGCGATCAGGACGAAGCCCAGGAGGAGGGTGAGGTTGTGGTAGTTGGTGTTCGGGCCGACCTCCGGCAGGAAGCCGTTGCCGACCTTCTGCTCGCCCTTGGGGAACGGGCCGAGGGTCTGGCCCTCCAGGAAGATCTCGGTGAGGCCGCGGAAGACCAACATGCCCGCGAGGGTGACGATGAACGAGGGTATGCCGCCGTAGGCGATGAAGAACCCTTGTGTGGCTCCCGCGACCGCGCCGATGGCCAGGCACAGCACCACGGCGAGCGGCCATGGCATGTCGTTCTTGACCATGAGCACGGCGGCCACGGCGCCGACGAACGCCGTCAGCGAGCCGACCGACAGGTCGATGTGGCCCGCGATGATGACGAGCATCATGCCGATCGCGAGGATCAGGATGTAGCTGTTCTGGAGGACCAGGTTGGAGACGTTGCGCGGCAGCAGCAGGTCGCCGTCGGTCCACACCGCGAACAGCGCCACGATCAGGCCGAGGGCGATCAACATGCCGTACTGCCGCATGTTGCGGCGCATCCCGTCCAGGACCAGGCCCAGCAGTCCGCCGTCGGTGGCGCCGCCGTTCCTGCCCGGCGGCGCGGGGGCCGGGGTCTTGGCGGTCACATCGGTGCTCATCGCGTTACCTCTTTGTCCTTCGTCATCTGACGCATCAGCGTTTCCTGCGAGGCTTCCGCCCGCGTGAACTCACCGGTGAGCCGCCCGGCGGCCATGGTGTAGATGCGGTCGCACATGCCGAGCAGTTCCGGCAGCTCGGAGGAGATGAAGACGACCGCCTTGCCCTGGGCCGCCAGTTGGTCGATGACCGTGTAGATCTCGTACTTGGCGCCGACGTCGATGCCGCGCGTCGGCTCGTCCAGGATCAGCACGTCCGGACCCGCGAAGATCCACTTGCTGAGGACGACCTTCTGCTGGTTGCCGCCGGACAGCTTGCCCACCGGCTCGAAGACGGTCGGCGCCTTGATGTTCATGGACTTGCGGAAGCCCTCGGCGACCTGCCGCTCCCCGTGCTCGTCGACCACGCCCCGCTTGGCGACCTTGCCCAGCGCGCTGAGCGAGATGTTGCGGTTGATGGTGTCGATGAGGTTGAGGCCGAAGTGCTTGCGGTCCTCGGTGACGTAGGCGATGCCGTGCTTGACCGCCTCCGCGACGGTCTTGGTGCGGATCTCCTCGCCGTCCTTGAGCACCGTGCCGCCGCTGTAGCGGCCGTAGGTGCGGCCGAAGACGCTCATCGCCAGTTCGGTGCGCCCGGCGCCCATCAGGCCCGCGATGCCGACGATCTCCCCGCGCCGGACGTGCAGCGACACGTCGTCGACGACCTTGCGGTGCTGGTCGATGGGGTGGTACACGGTCCAGTCGCGGATCTCCAGGGCCGGGGCGGCGCTGTCCTCCGGGTCGATCGGGGTGCGCTCGGGGAAGCGGTTCTCCAGGTCGCGGCCGACCATGCCGCTGATGATGCGGTCCTCGGTGGTCTCCGCGGCCTTCACGTCGAGCGTCTCGATGGTCTGCCCGTCGCGCAGGATCGTCACCGAGTCGGCGACCTTGCGGATCTCGTTGAGCTTGTGGCTGATGATGATCGACGTGATGCCCTGGTTCTTCAGCTCCAGGATCAGGTCGAGCAGCTTGCCGCTGTCCTCGTCGTTGAGGGCCGCGGTCGGCTCGTCGAGGATGAGCAGCTTCACCTTCTTGGAGAGCGCCTTGGCGATCTCCACGAGTTGCTGCTTGCCCACGCCGATGTCCGCGACCCGGGTCTCCGGGTGGTCGTCGAGCCCGACGCGGCGCAGCAGTTCGGTGGCGTGCCGAAGGGTCTGGTTCCAGTTGATGAACCCGCGCGAGGCGTGTTCGTTGCCGAGGAAGATGTTCTCCGCGATGGAGAGGTAGGGCACCAGTGCCAGTTCCTGGTGGATGATGACGATGCCGTGCTGCTCGCTCGCCCGGATGTCCTTGAACCGGCAGGTCTCTCCCTCGAAGAGGATCTCCCCTTCGTAGCTGCCGTGCGGGTGGACGCCGGAGAGGACCTTCATCAGGGTCGACTTGCCGGCGCCGTTCTCGCCGCAGATGGCGTGGACCTCGCCCTGCCGGACGGTCAGTGTGACGTCCGACAGCGCCTTGACGCCGGGAAAGGTCTTGACGATCGAGCGCATTTCCAGGACGGGTCCCGCCATGGTCGTGCCTTCCAATCAGTAGGGGGTGGCGGTTACGCGTAACCGGTCACTCGGACCGGTTACTTGAGGTCGCCCTCCTTGATGTAGCCGGAGTCGACCACGACCTCCTGGTAGTTCTCCTTGTTCACCGCGACCGGCTCCAGCAGGTAGGCCGGGACGACCTTCGAGCCGTTGTCGTAGGTCTTGGTGTCGTTGACCTCGGGCTTCTTGTCGTTGAGCAGCGCGTCGACCATGTTGGAGGCGACCTTGGCCAGCTCGCGGGTGTCCTTGTAGACGGTCATGGCCTGCTCGTCGGCGATGATCGACTTCACCGAGGCGACCTCGGCGTCCTGCCCGGTGACGACCGGCAGCGGCTTGCTCTTGGTGCCGTAGCCGTCGGACTTCAGCGCCGACAGGATGCCGATGGAGATGCCGTCGTACGGCGAGAGGACCGCGTCGACCGGGTCGCTCTTGTAGGACTTGGTGAGGATGTCGTCCATGCGGCGCTGCGCGGTGGCGCCGTCCCAGCGCAGGGTGGTGACCTGGGTCAGCTCGGTCTGGCCGGACTTGACGACGAGCTGCTTCTTGTCGATGTAGGGCTGCAGGACGTTCATCGCGCCCTGGAAGAAGTAGCGGGTGTTGTTGTCGTCGTTGGAGCCCGCGAACAGCTCGATGTTGAACGGGCCCTTCTCGCCGTCCTCCAGGCCGAGCTGCTGGACGATGTAGCTGCCCTGGAGCTCGCCGACCTTCTCGTTGTCGAAGGAGGCGTAGTAGTCGACGTTCTCGGTGCCGAGGATGAGGCGGTCGTAGGAGATGACCGGGATGTCGGCGTCGGCGGCCTGCTGGAGGACGTTGTTGAGCGACTTGTTGTCGATGGCCGCGACGATCAGGGCGTCCACACCCTGTGTGATCATGTTCTCGATCTGGGAGACCTGCTGGTCGGGCTCGTCCTCGCCGTAGACCAGCTTGGTCTTGTAGCCCTTGGACTCCAGGTTCTTGACGACGTTGGCACCGTCGGCGATCCAGCGCTCGGAGGACTTGGTCGGCATCGCGATGCCGACGGTGGCCCCCTCCGAGCTGCCCTTCTTCTCCTCGCTGCCGCCCTCGCTGTCCTGGCCGCAGGCGGACAGGGTCAGGGCGAGGGAGGCGGCGGTGGCTATGGCGGCGAGTGAGACTCGGCGGTTGCGCATGGTCATCATCCTTGATGTGTGTGCGGCTGGGGGCGGTGCCTCGGCCGTGCGCTGAGAGCTGGTCCGGCCGAAGAAGTGTGTTGGATTGTGCGCAGCTGTGTCGCGTTTTGTGGAGGGAAGTTTCCGGATAGTTATGCCGGGTTTTCGAACCTGCGCAGTTGACCCGGCAGTCGCGACCCCAGCGGCGCCATGTCCCCGTCCGCGCCGTGCCGGGCGAGCAGGTCGAGGGCGAGCCGTCCGCGCCGCACCCGCTCCCGGGCCGTGTCCAGGGTCAGGTCCCGCATGTGGGTGCCGTACGGGTAGATCCCGGGGGCCTTGGAGAGACCGAACTTCAGGTAGAGCGGGGCCCCGCGCCGGATCAGCTCGGCGACCTCGTACATCCGGACATAGCCGCCCAGATCGTCCGGCGCCTCGATGTACATGTCCATCGGGGCCGCGGACACCCGGCGTATCTCCGTGAGGTGGTCCAGCGTCAGGTCGCTGGGCACGTTGACCGAGTCGGCGCCGAGCAGCTCGTACACCTGGTACGCGGCCGGGTTGACCGGCCCGATCAGCGCCGACACCTTCAGCGTGGTGTCGGCCGGGAGAATCCCGGCGGCGCGCGCCCGGTGCAGCGTCCACAGCACGCCCTCGTCGGCCACCAGCAGGCACTTCACGCCCAGTTCGGTGGCGCGTACGGCGTCCTCGACGCACCCGGCGACCGCGTCGTGCCCCCGGGCCCGCGCGCCCGCCCCGCCCGAGTCGGTGCGGGTGGAGCCGCCGATGTCCCAGGTGCCGCGCGGCCCGGTGAACAGGCACAGCTCGATGTCCCGGGCGGCGGTCGCCTCGACCATCTCGGTGATCTCGGCGTCGGTGAGCATCCACACGCCGCTGCCCTGGCTGATCCGGTGGATCGGCACGTCAAGGCGCGAGGACTCCTTCAGGACCACCGCGAGCGCCTCGGGACCCTCGCACGAGGGGATCTCGGTGCGCCAGCGGCCGCCGCCGGGGAAGGAGTGCGGCGAGGCGTCGGCGGGGTCGAGGTCCGGGGCGCCCAGACCGAGCGTGGTGAGGGCCTGCTCACCTGGCCTGCGGGCCGCCGGGGCGGAAGCGTCGGTCACAAGTTGTCCTTCGTGTTCGAAATAGCGGACGAAGTTCGCGGCACCAGGTGCGCGAAGGCTCGTAAGGGCCTGGTGTACGCCGGTGCGGGGGTCGTCAGGTGCCCCCGCACCGGCGTACGGCTAGGGGCGCAGGAGCACCTTCCCGACCTTCGGGTCGCCGGAGCCCACCAGGTCGATGGCCGTGGAGAACTCCGTGAGCGCCAGCTCGTGCGTGACCAGCGGCTCCGTGTCGAGCAGTCCCGCGCCGAAGACCCGCACGGCGTGCGACCAGGCGTCCGGCGCCGCCCCGAAGACGGTGTGCACCTCCAACTGCCGTACGACGAGGTCGGTCGGGTCGAGCCCGGCCGCGCCCGGCGCCGGGATGCCGGTCAGCACCAGCCGCCCGCCGCGCCGCAGCAGGGCGGCGCCGACCTTGGCGGCGTCGGCGGACCCGGCGGTCTCGATCACCACGTCCAGGTCGTCCGGCAGCTCCCGGTCCTTGGTGCGGAAGTCCGTCGCCCCGAACCGCCGCGCCAGCGGCTCCCGGTCCGGACGGGTGCCGACGACCAGCAGCTCGGCCGGGGAGACGGCGCGCAGGAACTGCACGGCCAGCATCCCGAGCGTCCCGGTGCCGACCACGCCCACCCGCTGCCCCGGCACGGCGGCGGCCTTCAGCGCCGCCGCCGCGATGCACGCCGCGGGCTCCAGCAGCGCCGCCGCCGTCAGGTCGGCGTCGTCGGGGAGCACGTGCAGCAGCCGCGCGGGGAGCGTGAGCGTGGTCGCCATCGCGCCCGGCTGGGTGAACCCGGTCTCCTCGTAGCCCTCGGCGCACAGCGTCGTCTCACCGGCGTGGCAGCGGTCGCACACCTGGCAGTTGCGGAAGCCCTCCGCGACGACCTTGCGCCCGACCAGGCTCGCGGGCACTCCGCCGCCCACGACCTCCACCGTCCCGGACCACTCGTGGCCGGGGGTGAGCGGGTACCGCACGTACCCCTCGGGCCGGTTGCCCTGGTAGACCTCGCGGTCGCTGCCGCAGATCCCCACGGCGTGCACCCGCACCAGCGCCTCCCAGGGGTCCGGCTGCCGTGGTGTGTGCTCGACGACCCGGTGGCTGCCGGGCGCCTCGACGACGACGGCGGCGCCCCTCACGCGCCGGTGCCCTTCGGCTTGCGCTGCTCCCAGCCCTCGGCCCACAGGTCGAAGCGGGCCTGCTGCTGCGGGAACTCGGCGGCGGCGTCGGTGTCCAGCTCGACGCCGAGGCCGGGCGCGTGGGAGAGGTGGAAGCAGCCGTCCTCGGGGTCCACCTGCGGCGCGCCCTTGACGACCTTCTTGATCTCCGCGTCCGCGAAGTCGTTGAAGTGCTCAAGGATCTTGAAGTTGGGGGAGGTGAACCCGACCTGGAGGGAGGCCGCGGTGAGCACCGGGCCGCCCACGTTGTGCGGGGCGACCAGCATGTAGTGGGTCTCCGCGGTGGCGGCGAGCTTCCGGGTCTCCCAGATGCCGCCGATGTGGCCGACGTCCGGCTGGATGATGTCGACGGCCTGGCTCTCGAACAGCTCCCGGAACTCGATCCGGTCGTGGATGCGCTCACCGGTGGCCACCGGCATGTCCACCTTCGCGGCGACCTTCTCCAGCGCCTTGAGGTTCTCCGGCGGCACCGGCTCCTCCAGCCACG
This sequence comes from Streptomyces flavalbus, assembly GCF_042674625.1. Lineage (NCBI taxonomy): Bacteria > Bacillati > Actinomycetota > Actinomycetes > Kitasatosporales > Streptomycetaceae > Streptomyces > Streptomyces flavalbus. Next base: position 2,511,391 of record NZ_JBHTEB010000001.1, on the reverse strand, counting down.
CGGGCTTGAACGGCGCCAGCTCGTGGGCGAGGCGCACGGCGGTCGCGGGGGAGAACCGGCCGTGCATCTCCAGCATCAGCTCGGCCTCGGGCCCGATGGCGTCGCGCACCGCCTCGATCAGGGAGACGGCGTACAGGGTCTGCTGGTGGTCCAGCTCGAAGTGCCCGGTGCCGAAGGGGTCGATCTTCAGCGCCCGGTACCCGCGCTCCATGACGCCCTGCGCGGCCTTGTGGTACGCCTCCGGGGTGCGCTCGGTGGTGTACCAGCCGTTGGCGTACGCCTTGACCTTGTCGGTCACCTTGCCGCCGAGCAACTGCCACACCGGCACGCCCAGCGCCTTGCCCTTGATGTCCCAGCAGGCCATCTCGATGACGGCGATGCCGGACATCACGATCTCCCCGGCGCGCCCGTAGTCGCCGTACTTCATCCGCCGGACGAGGTCTTCCACGGCGAACGGGTCGGAGCCGAGAATGTGGTTGGTCTCGGCCTCCTTGAGGTAACCGAGGAGGGCGTCGGTGTGCCCGAGCATCCGGGTCTCGCCGACTCCGGTGACGCCCTCGTCGGTGTGCACCTGGACGTACGTCAGGTTGCGCCAGGGCGTCCCGACGACGTGTGTGCTGATTCCGGTGATGCGCACGGTTTACTGCCCCTCGTAAACGTCGGCTGTGGCTTGCTCTGTTCGAAATGTCGTCACACGTTCGAAATGCTGGCGTGACAGTAAGGACGGGCGGCCGGACGTGTCAATGGGTCGAACGCGTAACGGTTTCGACACTTTCGAAACTGGTATCGAAACTCGCTTTCGACGGGAAGGCGCCGGTTGCCCGGCCTGTCCCCGGGGTGCGCCCCAACTCCCGCCTCGGAACGAAAAGTTCCGCACAGAACCTTCACTGAAGCGGCTAGGAACACCACCAGTCCGGAACTTAATCTTCCCGCGTCATGGATTACTGCCACCCGTGCCGACGGCACCTGAACGGCGCCCTCGCCTGCCCGGGGTGCGGCACGCCCACCGGCTTCCTGCCGCCCGAGACGGAGGAGTACGAGGCGGAAGCCGACGCCTACGACACCGAACCCGGCGACGAGGGGCCGGACGAGGCGGCACCTGCCGGGGGCCGTCAGAGCCGACGCGACCGCAAAGCCGCCGCCCACCGCCGCCGGCGCCGCCGCGCCCTGCTGGTCGGCACCGGCTTCGTGCTGGCCGCCGCGGGCCTGAGCCTCGCCGAGCTGGGCCTGGACGCCCCCGGCTCCGATCCCCGCCCCGCCGCGGCCGGTGCCCCCTCGACGGACGGCGGCGCGGCGGCCGAGGCGGGGGCCGACCCGGCGGACCCCACGACCGGCGCGGCCCGCGCCGACGCCCCGTCGTCCTCCGGCTCGGGCTCCCCGGACACGTCGGCGTCCCCGTCCACGTCGGCGAAGGACGGGGACGGGGACGAGGACGACGAGAAGGACAAGGGCGAGGACGAGGGTGAAGGCACGGACGAGGAGGGCGACGCGTCCCCCACCCGGGACGCCCAGACCGCCACGGCCGGACCGCCCCCCAGCGCCTCCGCCCCCAGCGGCACGCGCCCCGCGCCGGACCCCACGCCCACCACCGACCCCCCGGCCGACGACCCGGAACCGGCACCGGAACCCACCAAGACGTGCGACCGGTTCCTGTGGTGGTGCACGTGAACCACCCCGGCTTGCTCAGAGCTTGACGATCATCTTCCCGGTGTTGTCGCCGCGCAGCACCCCGAGGAACGCCTCCAGGTTGTTCTCGATGCCCTCGACGACCGTCTCCCGGTACTTCAGCGCCCCGGAGGCCACCCAGGGGCCCACCTCGGAGACGAACTGCGGCTGGAGGTCGTAGTGGTCGCCGACGAGGAAGCCCTCGATGCGGCCCCGGGTCTGGATCAGCCGGGCCAGGTTGCGCGGGCCGGGCGCGGGCTCGGTGTCGTTGTAGACGGAGATCATCCCGCAGACCGCGATCCGGCCGCCCCGGTTGAGGGAGCCGATGGCGGCCTCCAGGTGGTCCCCTCCGACGTTGTCGAAGTAGACGTCGATCCCGTCCGGCGCGGCGGCGCGGAGCTGCTTGCTGACGGGGCCGTCCTTGTAGTTGAAGGCCGCGTCGAAGCCGTACTCCTCGACCAGCAGCTTCACCTTCTCGGCGGAGCCCGCGGAGCCGATGACCCGGGAGGCGCCCTTCAACTTGGCGAGCTGCCCCACCTGGCTGCCGACCGCGCCCGCCGCGCCGGAGACGAAGACCGTGTCGCCCTCCTTGAAGGAGGCGGTGCGCAGCAGCCCGGCGTACGCGGTCAGGCCGGTCATGCCGAGCACGCCGAGGTACGTCGACAGGGGCGCGGCCTGCGGGTCGACCTTGACGGCGTGCTTCGCCTCGACGGTGGCGTACTCGCGCCAGCCGCCGAAGTGCAGGACGTGGTCGCCGGGCGCGATCCCGTCGGCCTGGGAGGCGACGACCTCGCCCACCGCGCCGCCCTGCATGGCCTTGCCCAGCTCGTAGGGGGCGACGTAGGACTTGGCGGCGCTCATCCGGCCGCGCATGTACGGGTCGACGGAGAGGTACGCGTTGCGCACCAGGACCTCGCCGGGCCCCGGCTGCCGGATCTCCGCCTCGGCCAGCTCGAAGTCCTCGGGCTTCGGCCAGCCGACGGGGCGGCTCAGCAGCCGCCACTCGCGGCTGACGGCGGGGAGTGTGGGGGTGTCGGACATGGAACGCCTCTCCGGTCGTCACGTGCGCGGTTGCTTCCGTACACGCGGCAATTGTTTCAGTGTCTGAAACAAAGATGCTCCTGAACATTTCAGGCTGTCAAGTAAGCGGGTACCCTGGAGGGCATGGCCACACCCCCCGCCCGACGCCGCCCCGACGCGCTCACCCTGGAGGTCGTCGACCTCATCGGCTCGGTCGTGGCCCGCTACCACGACGAGTACGAGGAGGCCGCCGCCGCGCACGCGCTCACCGGCGCCCAGGCGAAACTCCTCAGCCTGCTCAGCCTCGAACCGCTGCCCATGCGCAAGCTCGCCAACAAGCTCAGGTGCGAGCCGTCCAACGTCACCGGCATAGTCGACCGCCTGGAGTCCCGCGGCCTGGCCGAGCGCCGCCCCGACCCCGCCGACCGCCGCGTCAAGCTCGCCGCGGCCACCCCCGAGGGCCGCAGGGTCGCCCGCGAGCTGCGCGAGTCCCTGAGCTTCGCCCGCGAACCCCTCGCCGCCCTGTCGGAGGAACAACGCCTCGCCCTACGGGACCTGCTCCAGCGCATGGTCGACGCCTAGACCGCCTGCCAGGCCCCTTCAGGTCGCTCGATAGAGTCACGTCATGCGTGATCTCGGGGCGGGCTTCCGCTATCTCCTCAAAGGCCAGCGGTGGGTGGCCCGGCACGGCAGGAGCTACGGCTTCGCGCTGCTGCCCGGACTGATCACCCTGCTGCTCTACGCGGCGGCGCTGGTCGCCCTCGCGCTGTGGGGCGCGGACCTCGTCACCTGGGCGACCCCGTTCGCCGACGACTGGTCCAGCCCCTGGGCCGGGCTCTTCCGCGGCTTCCTCACCGCCGTGCTGTTCGCCCTCGCCCTGCTGCTCGCCGTCCTCACCTTCACCGCCGTGACCCTGCTGGTCGGACAGCCGTTCTACGAGAACCTCTCCGAGCGGGTCGACCGCGACGTCTCCCCGGACGGCACCGCGCCCGAGTCCGGCCTTCCGCTCCACCGGGAGCTGTGGATCTCCGCCCGGGACAGCCTGCGCATCCTGGTCCGCGCCGCCCTGTGGGGCGTGCTGCTGTTCGGCCTCGGGTTCCTGCCCGTCGTCGGCCAGACCGTCGTCCCCGCGGTCGGCTTCGTCGTCACCGGCTTCTTCCTCGCCGAGGAGCTGACCGCCGTCGCCCTCCAGCGGCGCGGCGTCGAACTCCGCGAGCGGCTCGCCCTGCTGCGCGCCCGCAAACCGCTGGTCTGGGGCTTCGGTACGCCCCTCGCGCTGGCCTTCCTGGTCCCGCTGGTCGCCGTCTTCCTGATGCCCGGCGCGGTCGCGGGCGCCACCCTCATGGCCCGCGACCTGCTGGGCGAGGAGATCGAGGAGGGCGACGCCCCGGAGCCGACCGAGAAGAGCCTCAGCTCCTAGCGCCGACCGCCACCGTCACCACCGCGCGCACCTGCGCGATGATGTCCAGCCGGTTGCGTACGAACTCCGGGTCGGTGACCTCGGTGGTGTTCCCGGCCGCGAACTGGAGCACCGGCGTGTGCACATGGCCGCCGGGCAGCGTGGCGCGCAGGCCGAGCCGGTCGCGCAGCAGCGTCGCGCGGTAGGCGATCTCGTTGGAGAGGTAGTTCCCGCCGCCCCCGGCCCGCGCCGTCGACCCCGGCGTCGGCCCGTCCGGCCGTACGACCGCCGCGGTGCCGCCCGCCGGGACCTCCGTCACGGACGTGTTGTCGTAGACCGGGAAGCGCCCGGTGTCCGCCGCGACGACCGCCGCGTACGGCAGCGTCGTCGGCGTCCACTGCGGCTGGCTGGCCGGGTCGGTCACCGGCACGGTCTCCGTCAGGCCGACGTTCTCGTTGTCGGGGAAGCCGCCCCGCCAGGCCCCGTTGGTGCGCTCGATGTCGAACCGCCCCACCCGGCCCTGGCTGACCGTGGCGAACAGGTCCACGTGCGGCAGGTACGGCCGCAGCGTCCGCTCCACCGTGCCCGCCGTGAAGTCCCGCCAGCGCACCGGGAACACCGCCGTCTCCACCCGCGCCGGACCGTCCGCCGTCTCGATCACCGTGCCGTCGAGGGCGAGCGCGGTGGCGCCGGACGGGTTGGAGATCCGGATGTCCCGGTCCAGGGTGAACGGGTCGAACCCGGTGAGCAGCACCCGCCGCTCCCCGCCCCCGCGCCGGTACCGGATGTCCGTCTGCCCGCGCGAGGTGCGCTCCAGGGCGTCGAGCAGCGCCGCCCGCCGCGCCTCGGAGAGCGGGAACGACGGCTCCCACAGGCGCAGTTCACGCGTCATGCCCAGCCGCGCCCAGTACAGCGGCCGGTCGTCGTCCCGGCTCAGGTCGCCGCCCGTCGGGCCCCGCCCCTGCGCCCGGCCCACGGCCCGCCGCCACAGCGCCGACCCCTGGTGGACGACGGTCCGCCGGGCCTGCGCGTAGGAGCGGGCCGAGTCCAGTGCCCCCGCCAGCCGCGGCGCCACCGCGTCGAACCCGGAGCGCCGCAGGATCTCCCGCGGCACGGGGCCGTCGAGGCGCTGCTCCTCGACGGTCGGGGCGGCGGCGGGCGCGGCCACCGCAGGGGCCGACGTCGGGGCGGACAGGGTGGCCAGCAGGGCCAGGCCGAGGGCGCCGAGCACCCTCGTTCTCGTATGAACGCGTAGGTAGATCAAGGGAGTTCGGTCCTTCCGTCGCCGTGGGGAGCGTGCGTGGTGCCGGACGGCGGAAGTATCGCATCCGTAGCCGGTGTGGCCGTTTGTGAAGGGTTGGTACGAGATTCATCCAGGGGCACCTGATCGCCGACCACGGGATCGGCGCGCCGGTTACCGTCGGGGCAGCCCTGGTCCGGTGACCTGACCACCGGACCAGGGCTGACGGACGTCAGTCGCGCACCGCGAACCCGTACACCGTCCGCGACCGGTACACCTCGCCCGGCCGCAGCACGGTGCTCGGGAACTCCGGGTGGTTGGGGGAGTCGGGGAAGTGCTGGGTCTCCAGTGCGATGCCGGAGCCAGGGGGGTACGGTCCGGTCAACTGGTCGGCGGTGTAGAGCTGGAGCCCCGGTTCGGTGGTCGCCACCGTCAGCACCCTCCCCGACGCCGGGTCGTACAGCTCGGCGACCTCCTCCGCGGCCTGGGTGACGCCCTTGTCCAGCACGTAGTTGTGGTCGTAGCCCGAACCCGACTTCCGCGGCTCACGGAAGTCGAAGCGGGTGCCCGCCACCTCCGCCACCCCGGTCGGGATCAGATCGGCGTCCACCGGCGTGTACCGGGAGGCGTCCACGCGCAGTTCGTGACCGGCGGTGGGCTCCGGACCGCCGTCCACACCGCCCAGGTTCCAGTACGAGTGGTTCGTCAGCGCCAGGACCGTCGGCGCGTCCGTGACCGCCTCGTAGTCGAGGCGCAGCGCGCCGGACTCCTCCAGCGCGTACACCGCCGACACCTCCACCCGCCCCGGGAAGCCCTCCTCGCCGTCCGGGCTGACCCGCGACAGACGCAGCGCGTACGGGCCGTCCGGGACGACCTCCCACACCCGCTTGTCGAAGCCGCGCGCGCCGCCGTGCAGACAACTCGGGCCCTCGTTGCGGGTGACCTGGTACGTCCGCCCGTCGAGCGGGAAGGCGCCGCCCGCGATCCGGTTGGCGTACCGGCCGACCAACGCGCCGAAGTACGGCCCCGGGTGCTCCTCGTAGCCCGCGGGGTCGTCGAACCCGAGCACCACGTTCCCGGGGCGGCCGGTGCGGTCCGGCACCTGGACCGACTGCACGATCCCGCCGTACGACAGCACCCGCACCCGTACGCCCGCGCGCTCCAGAGTCCAACTGCGCACCTCGGTGCCGTCGGAAAGTGTGCCGAAAGGTGTGCCGGAAAGTTCGCTCATGAGCGAAACCCTAGGTCACGGCCGCTACGAGGGCGACTGCCGGGCCGTCACCGTGCGGTACGCGATCTCCGCGAGCCGCGCCTGGCCGTTCTTGCTGGGGTGGAACCAGTCCCAGTGGCTCAACTGGTCCGTCCCGAACCGGTACTCGTACACCGCGCCCCCGTCGAAGCGGCAGCGGCGGTCCTTGGCGCACACCTCCTCCAACACGGCGTTGTAGTCCTCCACGCGCTTCAGTACCGTCTCCCGGCGCAGGGTGGCCGCCGTGTCCAGCGCGTCCGCGTCGTCCAGCATCGACGGGCAGATGCCCAGCTTCCACACCTGCTTGCCCAGCGGGTTGCCCCGGCCCTGCGACCACAGCCGCATCAGGTTCGGCACGCTCGCCACGTACACCTGCGCCTTCGGCGCGGTCCTGCGCAGGGTGCGCAGGGCGTCCTCGAAGTCGGCACGGAACTCCGCGACCGGCGTCATCTGCGCCGTCGTCGCCCGGCAGGCGTCGTTCGCGCCCGTCATCACCGTCACCAACTCCGGCCGCCGCGCCGCCGCGCGGGCCATCTGGCCGGGCAGGTCCGCCATCCGCGCCCCGGACACCGCGTAGTTCCAGCTCCGCTCCGCCGCCCCCGAGCGCCCCAGCAGCCGCACCGCCAGGCTGTTCACCTCCGCGCTGTCACCGGTCGCCCAGGACACCTCCGGACAGTCCGACAGCACCCCGCAGGCGTCGAAGCCCCGGGTGATGGAGTCACCGACCGCCGCGAGCGACTCCGGGCTGCGGTCCCACTCCGGCGTCGGCTTCGGCGACGGCCGCGCGCTGCTCGCGTCCGCCGTGGGGCCCGCCGAGTCACCGCCGACCGCGTCACACCCCGTCAGCGCCAGCGCGCCCGCGACCAGCGCCGCGAGCACACCTCCCGCGCGGTGACCGCCACTCCGCATCTGAAGAAGATCCCCTCGCTCGCCACGCCGCCGCCGGACCCGCCCCCACTCATGACAACGCGCGCGAGTTCCCGTACGCCCGCGCGCCCCCCGCCACCGCCCCGCACAAGCGTCCTGCCGGGTGAAAGGGAGGCGTTGTGCGCACCGGGACCGACGGTACGTCACACTCCGCGCGCCCCCGCACGGTAGCCTCGCCATCAGCGTGGCCCCGCCGCCACCACCGCCCACCCGCCCGCCCACGTCCCGCTCTGCTCGGAGGTCCCGGTGACGACACGTGGAGTTCTGTACGTGCACTCCGCTCCGCGCGCGCTGTGCCCGCACGTCGAGTGGGCCGTCGCCGGGGTGCTGGGCACCCGCGTCAACCTCGACTGGATCCGGCAGCCCGCCGCGCCCGGCACCTGGCGCTCGGAGTTCTCCTGGCAGGGCGAGGCGGGCACCGCCTCCAAACTGGCCTCCGCGCTGCGCGGCTGGCACCTGCTGCGCTTCGAGGTCACCGCCGAGCCCTGCCCCACCGCCGAGGGCGAGCGCTACAGCTGCACCCCCGACCTCGGCATCTTCCACGCCGTCACCGGCATCCACGGCGACATCCTCATCCCCGAGGACCGCCTGCGCGCCGCCCTGGTCCGCGCCCAACGCGGCGAGACCGAACTGGAGGCCGAGATCGCCAAACTCCTCGGCAAGCCCTGGGACGACGAACTGGAACCCTTCCGCTACGCGGGCGAGGGAGCACCGGTGAGATGGCTCCACCAGGTGGTGTGAGGCTTTTCGGGTGGTGTGAGAAGGGAACTTGAGCCACACACCACCCGCACTCGGCACACGACCCTCACACACAACGGCAATGGCCCGGACCCCCAAAGGGACCCGGGCCATCAAGCTGACGTAAGACGTCACACCGTCCGGAACGCCAGCACCACGTTGTGCCCGCCGAACCCGAACGAGTCGTTCAGGGCCGCGATCCGGCCCTCCACGGGCAGCTTCCGCGCCTCGCCCCGCACCACATCAGCGTTCGCCTCCGCCTCAGGGTCGAGGTTCTCGACGTTGATGGTGGGCGGCGCCACCCGGTGGTACAGCGCCAGCACGGTCGCGACGGTCTCGACCCCGCCCGCGCCACCCAGCAGGTGCCCCGTCATCGACTTGGTCGCGGACACCGCGATGTGGTCGGCGTCGTCGCCGAACACCTTCCGCAGCGCCTTCAGCTCCGCGATGTCACCGGCGGGCGTGGACGTCGCGTGCGCGTTCACGTGCACGATCTCCGACGGCTTCAGGTCGGTGCGGTCCAGCAGGTTGTGCAGGGCGTGCGCGATGCCCCGCCCCTCCGGCTCCGGCTGCACGATGTCGTGGCCGTCGGCGGAGATGCCCTGGCCGACCGCCTCCGCGTAGACGCGGGCGCCGCGCTTGGCGGCGTGCTCGGCGGACTCCAGGACGACGACGCCCGCGCCCTCACCGAGGACGAAGCCGTCCCGGGCGGTGTCGTAGGGGCGGGAGGCGCCCTGCGGGTCGTCGTTGTTCTTGGACATCGCCATCATGTTGCCGAACGCGGCGATGGGCAGCGGGTGGATCGCCGCCTCCGTGCCACCGGCGACGACGACGTCGGCGCGGCCGGTGCGGATCATCTCGATGGCGTAGCCGATGGCCTCGGCGCCGGACGCGCAGGCGGAGACCGGGGTGTGCACGCCCGCGCGTGCGCCCACGGCCAGGCCCACGTTGGCGGACGGGCCGTTCGGCATCAGCATGGGGACGGTGTGCGGGGAGACGCGGCGTACGCCCTTCTCCTTGAGCACGTCGTACTGGTCGAGGAGGGTCGTCACACCGCCGATGCCGGAGGCGATGACGGCGCCGAGGCGGTCCGGGTCGACCTCGGACGACCCCTCACCGGCCTTGGCGGTGAAACCGGCGTCGGCCCACGCCTCCTGCGCCGCGATCAGCGCGAACTGCGCCGAGCGGTCGAGTCGGCGGCCTGCGGCCGTGGGATGACCTCGGAGGGCTCCACGGCGATGGTGGCGGCGATGCGGACGGCCTGCTCGGCCGCCCACTCCTGCTCCAGGGGCTTGACGCCGGAACGTCCGGCCACCAGCCCTTCCCAGGTCGAGGCTGCGTCGCCACCCAGCGGTGTGGTTGCGCCGATACCGGTGACGACCACGGTGCGATTGGTCGGGCTCACGGGAATTCTTTCTCCAACGGTTACGAGGAGGACAACCCCCGCGCGAGGCGGGGATGACGGCGCCACCGCCGGGTGGCGGGGCAGTCAGCCCAGGGGGTGATCGGTGATCAGCCCTGGTGCTTGAGGATGTATTCGGTCGCGTCGCCGACGGTCTTGAGGTTCTTGACGTCGTCGTCCGGGATCTTGACGTCGAAGCGCTCTTCGGCGGCGACGACGACCTCGACCATGGACAGCGAGTCGACGTCCAGGTCGTCGGTGAAGGACTTGTCCGACTGGACGTCCTCAACCGGGATGCCGGCGATCTCGTTCACGATCTCCGCGAGACCGGCGACGATCTCTTCCTGAGTGGCGGCCATGTTGGCGCTCCTTCGTTGGTTTCCAGAGAGGGATGCTGTGGTTCGCTGCCGTGCCGGACGGATCATCCGGCACGGAGTGCCTAGGGGAGGGTAACGACCGACGCGGCGTAGACGAGACCCGCCCCGAATCCGATGACGAGCGCGGTGTCGCCGCTCTTCGCCTGACCGGTCGCCAGGAGACGCTCCATCGCGAGCGGGATCGAGGCGGCCGAGGTGTTGCCGGTGGTGCGTACGTCCCGGGCGACCGTGACGGTCTCCGGCAGCTTCAGGGTCTTCACCATCGAGTCGATGATCCGCTCGTTGGCCTGGTGCGGGATGAAGACGTCCAGTTCGTCCGCGCTGATCCCGGCCGCGTCCAGCGCCTGCTGGGCGACCTTCGCCATCTCGAACACGGCCCAGCGGAACACCGCCTGGCCTTCCTGGGTGATCGCCGGGAACTTCTCGACGTGGCCGTCCCGGTAGTCCGTCCACGGCACGGTCTGCTTGATGGTCTCCGCCTTGTCGCCCTCCGAGCCCCACACCGTGGGACCGATCGCGGGCTCCTTCGACGGGCCGACGACGACGGCTCCGGCGCCGTCACCGAACAGGAAGGCCGTCGCGCGGTCCTCCAGGTCGGTCAGGTCGCTCAGCCGCTCCACGCCGATGACCAGCACGTACTCGGCGGAACCCTCGACGATCATGCCCTTGGCGAGGGTGAGACCGTAGCCGAAGCCCGCGCAGCCCGCGGAGATGTCGAAGGCGGCGGCCTTCGCCGTGCCGAGCTTGTCGGCGATCTCGGTGGCGACGGCCGGGGTCTGCTTGAAGTGGCTGACCGTGGAGACGATCACGGCGCCGATCTGCGCGGCGTCGATCCCGGCGTCCGCGATGGCCTTGCCGGACGCCTCCACCGACATCGCGGCGACGGTCTCCTCGGCGCCCGCCCAGTGCCGGGTCTCGATGCCGGAACGGGAGCGGATCCACTCGTCGGACGAGTCGATCGTCTCCAGGATCACCTCGTTCGGCACGACACGGGTGGGCCGGTAGCCGCCCACACCGAGGATGCGCGCGTACGGGGCGCCCTTGCTGGGCTTGATCTTGGCCATAATCCGGTCGGCTCCTTCGGGCGTCTTAGACGTGCTCGGCGACGAGCTGGCGGGCCGCGTCGAGGTCCGCGGGGGTCTTCAGGGCGAGCGTCGCCACGCCGGGCAGCGCACGCTTGGCGAGACCGGTGAGGGTACCGCCCGGGCACACCTCGACCAGCGCGGTGACGCCCAGCTCCTTGAACGTCTCCATGCACAGGTCCCAGCGGACCGGGTTGGCGACCTGCCCGACCAGCCGCTGGAGGACCTCGGTGCCGGTGGCGACCGCCGCGCCGTCCTTGTTGGAGACGTACGTCACCTTCGGGTCGGCGGGCGTCAGCGCCTTGGCGGCCTCGGCGAGCTTCTCCACGGCCGGGGCCATGTGGTGGGTGTGGAAGGCGCCCGCGACCTTCAGCGGCATCACCTTGCGCACCCCCTCCGGCTTGTCCTCGGCCAGCGCGGCGAGCTGCTCCAGCGTGCCCGCGGCGACGATCTGACCTGCGCCGTTCATGTTCGCCGGGGTGAGCCCCAGCTTCTCCAGGTGCGCGACGCTGACCTCGGGGTCGCCGCCGAGCAGCGCCGACATCCCGGTCTCGGTGACGGCGGCGGCCTCGGCCATCGCCAGGCCGCGCCTGCGTACGAGGGTCAGCGCGGCGGTGTCGTCGAGGACCCCGGCGAGCACGGCGGCGGTGATCTCACCGACGCTGTGCCCGGCGACGGCGTCCGGGGTGAACTCCGCGGTGTCACTGAGTGCCATGGCGGAGAGCAGACCGGCGGCGACCAGCAGCGGCTGCGCCACCGCGGTGTCACGGATCGCGTCGGCGTCGGCCTGGGTGCCGTAGTGGGCCAGGTCGAGGCCGATGGCGTCCGACCAGGCGGCCACACGGTCGGTGGCGCCGGGCAGTTCGAGCCAGGGGGTCAGGAAGCCGGGCGTCTGGGCGCCCTGGCCGGGAGCGACGAGTACGAGCACTCTCACACTCTCTCTTGTGGACGGCCAAAGCCGCCCGTGGGGACAAGGACGAAGAACAGCAGGGGGTTTTGTGGACCCTCCACAAATAGCTAAACCTGGGGGTCACCGTCGGCGAGACGCCCCAGGATGAGCGCGATCCGCAGCGTGAACGCGGAGCGTACGTCGGACGGCGACCAGCCGGTGACGTCAGTCACACGTCGCAGCCGGTAGCGCACGGTGTTGGGATGCACGAAGAGCATCCGCGCCGCGCCCTCCAGGCTGCTCGCCTGTTCCAGATACACGCTGAGCGTCTCCAGCAACGCGGACCCCGCGACCTCCAGCGGTCTGTAGATCTCCTCCACCAACTGCTCGCGCGCGCCGGGGTCCCCGGCTATGGCGCGTTCCGGAAGCAGATCGTCCGCCAGCACCGGGCGCGGGGCGTCCTGCCAGGCGAAGCACGCCTTCAGTCCCGCGGCGGCGGCCTGCGCGGACCGGGTCGCGGCCAGCAGGTCGGGCACCACGGGCCCGGCGACGACGGGCCCGGCGGCATAGGGCCCGATCAGCGACTTCGCCACGGCCAGCGGGTTGTCGCTGCCGCCCGCGATGACCACCAGCCGGTTCCCGAGCACCCCCGTGAGCACCTGGAGCTTCGCGTGCCGGGCGGCCCGCCGGATGGCCTCCACGGTCAGCTCACTGTCCCCGTCCGGCGCGGTCCCGAGGACCACGCACACGTGCTCCGGCGAGTTCCACCCCAGCGCGGCGGCCCGGCTGACGGCCCCCTCGTCGGCCTCCCCGCTCAGCACGGCGTTCACGACGAGCGACTCAAGGCGGGCGTCCCAGGCACCGCGTGCCTCGGCGGCCTGCGCGTAGACCTGCGCGGTGGCGAAGGCGATCTCCCGCGCGTACACGAGCAGCGCCTCGCGCAGCACGCTCTCGTCCCCGGGCGCCGCCACCTCGTCGATCGCGGTCTCCATGACCTCGATCGTCGTCCGCACCATCTCCACGGTCTGCCGCAGCGTGATCGCCCGCGTCAGCTCACGCGGCGCCGTCCCGAAGACGTCCGTGGAGATCGCCTGCGGGGCGTCCGGGCGCCGGAACCACTCCGTGAACGCGGCGATACCGGCCTGGGCGACCAGCCCGATCCAGGAACGGTTCTCCGGGGGCATCGCCCGGTACCACGGCAACGTCTCGTCCATCCGCGCGATCGCCTGCGCGGCGAGCGAACCGGAGGACTTCTCCAGCCGCCGCAGGGTCGCGGCGTGCGGGTGGACGTCGGGCGGGGAGGCGTCGGCGGCGCGGGTTTCGGGTTCGGGCACGGGACAAGACTGCCTTATCCGGCGCCGCCCATGCGCCGCCGGGTCAGCAGTGCGCACGGGCGGGGGACGGGAGCGGGTCTACGGTGGACCCCGTGATGGACGTACGGCGCGCGGACGAGCGCTACCCAGGCGGCGACCCGCACGCGGGCATCGACACCCGCCACGCCTTCTCCTTCGGCCCGCACTACGACCCCGACAACCTCCGCTTCGGCCCCCTGATCGCCTGCAACGAGGAACACCTGGCCCCCGGCGCGGGCTTCACCGAGCACCCGCACAGCCACACGGAGATCGTCACGTGGGTGGTCGAGGGCGAGCTGACCCACCGCGACTCGACGGGCCGGGAGACGGTGGTCCGCCCCGGCGACGTCCAGCGCCTGAGCGCGGCGTCGGGCGTCCGCCACGTGGAACGCAACGACGGCCCGACGCCGCTGGTCTTCCTCCAGATGTGGCTGGCCCCCCGGGAGCCCGGCGGCGACCCCTTCTACGAGATCGTCCACGGCATCGCGGACTCCACGCCGTACGCCCTCCCGGAGGCGGGCGCGATGCTCCACGTCCGCCGCCTCGGTCCGGGCGAGCGCACGGCGGTCCCGGACGGCCGGTACGTGTACGTCCACGTCACCCGCGGCGAGGCCCGGGTGGGCACCGAGCACCTCGGCCCCGGCGACGCGGCGAGACTCACGGCCGAGAAGGAGACGGAGGCGGAGGGTCTGGAGGCGGGGGCGGAACTGCTGATCTGGGAGATGGCGGAGGGCTAACGCAGCCCGTCAACGAACGCCTGCCAGGCGGCTCCGCCGACGGTGAGGACGGGTCCGGAGGGGTTCTTGCTGTCCCGAACGGGGACGGTGCCGGTGGGGCGACCGGGGGCGACTTCTACGCAGTCGCCGCCGGTGTTGCCGCTGTGCGAGGACTTACGCCACGCCGCGCCGTCGATGACCGTGCACTCAACGCACTCGCCGCCGTTGGTGCCGCTGTACGACGACTTCCGCCACCGTGCTGCGGTCAGGTCATGGCCGGTCCCCATAACGTTCCTCCATCACGCGAGCGATCAGTGCCGCCGAGTCCTCGGGGGAGAGGGCTGTGGCTTGCAAACGAGCGTAGCCGACTGAACGCTCCTTGATTACCTGTGGGTTGGCGGTCATATGACCCTGGTCGTAGCCGTCCACGTAGAACAGGTCGGGGTCGTCGTCGAACCTGAGGAGCGTGAACGTGCCCATCATTCCCGTGTGCTGGCCGACCGAGAACGGAAGCACCTGGATCTGCACCCACGGGTTGTCACGGAACTCCAACAGGCGGGCGAGTTGCCCGCGCATGACGTCACGGCCACCGACGTACTGGAGCAGCGCGGCCTCGCTCAGTACCACCCACAGGGCCGGAGGCTGCTCGCGGGCCAAGATGCGCTGGCGCTCCAACCGGGCCGCCACCATCTCGTCGACCTTGTCGGGATGACCGACGCTGAGCAGCGCCCGCGCGTACTCCTCCGTCTGCAACAGGCCGTACACCAACTGCGCCTGGTAGGTCGAAATGTACGTCGCCTTCGCCTCCATGTCCGCGTACGGCTGGAACCACGTCGGCAGTTGGCTGCGGAGTACCAGGCCCACCAGCCGGGAGAACACCCCGTCCGTGCCCAGCGCCGCGTCCACGCGCTCGGAGAAGTCCCGGGTCGGGACCTTCTTCGCCGTCTCGATCTGGCCCACCAGCGAACCCGTGCAGAAGATGATGTCCCCGAGCTGACCCTGTCTCAGGTTGGCCGCCTCGCGCAGGCGGCGCAACTCGCCGCCGTAGTAGTGGAGCGGGGACGCGGTCGGGTCGAGCGTCTGGATGTGGGCCACGTGTGCACCTCCGGCCTGCAACGCCTCACAGCGTTCGTTTCGTTGCGTAGTCGAGCGTATGCGGTGCGTCGCATCCTGGTGACGTGAATCACGTAATTGGTCCGCGGGCGACGGACTTTGAGTCGAAGTACCGCGCCGAGTTCGCCGTGGGCGAGCACTCGGCACGGCACCTGCGCCGCATCCTGCGGCTGTACCTGACGGGCGCGGGCCTGCTCGACGTGGCGGACGCGGCCGAGCTGGCGCTGACCGAGCTGATGGCGAACGTCGTACGGCATGTGCCGGGGCGCCGCTGCCGTATCTGCTTCCTGCTGCTGCCCGCCGCCGTGCGGGTGGAGGTGTCGGACGGCTGTCCGAGGCTGCCGGTCACGGGCGGTGGGGACACGCTCGCCGACAACGGGCGCGGGCTGCTGCTGGTGGACGCGGTGACCGACCGGTGGGGCGTGACGGTACGCCCCACCGGCGACGGCAAGACGGTGTGGTTCGAGTGCCGGGCGAAGTAGCCGTCGGCTCAGCCGCCCCGCTTCCGCCGCCTGCGCTCCTTGGCGGCGAGGCGCCGGGCCTCCTCCTGCTCCCACAGGGCGTTCAGCTCACGGGCGCGTGCGTCGAGTTCGGGAGAGGTCTCCTCGTCCTCGTCCCACAGCCCCTGCTCCTCCAGTTGCCGCTTCTGCACCAGCACCGGTGGTTCGGGGTCGTAGTCGCTGGGCCGGGGCCCCTCGGGGCCGTCCGGGCCGATGCGGATGAGCCGCTCCATGCGGGTGACGCGGTACCGGACGCCGTCGACGGTGAGGTTGTTGCCGCGCTTGTCGTCGAGCACGTCGGCCGCGCGGGCGTACTCGGCCTTCTTCTCCTCCGGCAGCCGCAGCGTGAACGGGGCCATGACCCGCAGCCACCCGGTGAGGCTGTCGCGGGCGCCCTGCGGGGTGGAGTGCGAGGCGCCGGGGTTGTGGGACTGCCACTTGCCGTCC
This sequence comes from Streptomyces flavalbus, assembly GCF_042674625.1. Taxonomy (NCBI): domain Bacteria; kingdom Bacillati; phylum Actinomycetota; class Actinomycetes; order Kitasatosporales; family Streptomycetaceae; genus Streptomyces; species Streptomyces flavalbus. The sequence goes on along the minus strand of NZ_JBHTEB010000001.1, from coordinate 2,495,275 downwards.
ACCCGCTCGGAGATCATGAACACGGCGGGCAGCAGCACCCCGCCCGGATAGGCGTGCGCGGCGTGCCGCGCGTCCGCCAGTACGTCGTCGGGCGCGCTGGAGGGTACGCCGACGAGCTGGAGGAGGTCGAACTTCAGCAGGCTCTCGGAGAGTCCGGCGCTGGTGTACGGGTCGACGACGAACCCCTTGGTGCGGGAGCGCACCTGATAGCCCTCCCCGACCTCGGCAGGGTCGGGGTCGGAGGGCCGGGGCGGCTCGGGCCCGCTGCGGCCCATGCGGACGAACCGTGAGGCCCGCAGGACGCGGAACCGCTCGCCGCGGACGCGGAGGTCGTTGACGACCTCGCGGTCCATGCGCTCCGCGGCGGCCATCCACGTCTTGTGGGCCTTCGCGTCACCGTCGGCCTCGGCCTGCTGGGCGCGCTTGCGGAAGTGCGACCCGAGGGAGTCCCGGGCGCCCTGCGGTGTGTCGTTTCCGTACTCGGACAGCTCCCAGCCGCCCGTGTCCAGCTCCCGCGCGTGGAAGAACTCCGCGAGCCCGACCCCCATCAGGTCGGGGTAGTGCTCCCGCGCCTCCCACGCCTCCTGCTCCGCGAACGCCGCGATGGGCCCTTCCTGCGCGGCCACCCGGAACGTCAGATACGCGGGCACCCTGTCTTCGTAACCGGCCATGCACAGAGCGTGCCCGAAGGGGAGGTGCCTTCGCCGCGAAACCGGGAATTCGGCTCAGCTCGTCAGCCGGGCCAACTGGTCCGCGAGGGCGCGCAGGCCGGTGCGCTCCGCGCCGAGGCGTAGCTGCCAAAGGTCCGGCACGTCCAGCTCCAACTGCCGGGCGAGCTGGCCGACGAGCGCCTCCGCGTCGAGGACCTCTACCCGCTTCCGTGGGCCCAGCCACAGCTCCAGCCGCGCCAGCAGCGCGCGCTTGCGCAGGTTCTCGTCGGCGCACCACACGTGCAGGAAGCCGCCACCGCGCACGACGTACGAGCCGACCCGGGTGAGGGGGAGGCCGTCGCCGCCGAACGCGGACGCCGGGAGCGTGACCGAGTGGCGGCCGTCCGGCAGGCGGCGTGGCCGGTGCGCGCCCAGTCCCTGCCGCTCCAGCCACTGTTCGGCCGCCCGGCGGCTGGCGTCCCGGTGCTCCGCCTCCCGTTCCTCGGTCTCGATGGCGGCCAGGAGGTGCCCGGCCCGCTCCACGACCGCCGTCAGGTCGTCGTCGGGTTCGGCGCCGATCTGGCTGTAGACCAGCAGCCCCGGCCGCCCGCTGCCGCGCACGCCGCGCACCACGAGGACGGGCAGGAACACGCACTCCTCCGCGCCCAGGCTCTCCACCTGGTCCAGCGCCACGGGCAGGTTGAGCCGCTCGCGCTCCTCGCGCCCGGTGCGGGTGGCGAGCCGGGTGAGCGCCGCGTGGTCGAAGCCGGTGCGGGGGAACACCCGCGTGAACCGCGGGTACCCGCCCGTCTCCGGGGCGTCCCCGGCCACGTACGTCACCCGCTTCTCGTCGTAGTGGGTGCGGGGCAGCGGGGCGTGGGTGAGCGCGTCGAAGTACAGCTTGCGGCGGTCCTCGCGGGTGACGACGTACCGCCGGTCGTCCCGCACCGAGCGCAGGCCCAGCGGGGTGAGGCGGAGGGTGCCGCCGAGGTCCTCGACGTGCCCGGTGCGCGTCAGGAAGCGCACCGCCTGGGCGACGAGCGGCTCCTCCAGCGCGAAGAACTCCGCCAGTTCCGCCACGGTCTCCAGACCGCCGTAGGCGAGCCCGCGTTCCAGGAAGCGGTCGATGAGGTCGAAGTCCTCGCCCTCGGTGACCGTGGCCCGGATCTCCACCCGCCACACCGGCAGCAGCAGCGCGTGCAGCCAGGTCGGGGTGAGCCCCCGCCGCACCGCCGCGTCCTCCAGTACCCGTTCCGGCGGGTACGGCATGGTCGTCACGCGGTCCCGTCCCCTTCCGGCGCCGCCTTGTCGAGCAGCGCCACGATGTCGTCGTACGACCGGATGTCGCCGCACCCCGTGAGGTGCCGGTGCAGTTCGGTGGCGAGGGCGCGGAAGTCGGGGTCGTCGGCGGAGAGCAGGGTGCCGAGGTCGCCGACGAGGACGAGCTGCCGCTGGGCGCGGGTGAAGGCGACGTTGGCACGCCGCAGTTCCTTCAGGAAGCCGACGCGGCCCTGGGCGTTGCTGCGGGTGAACCCGTAGAGGACGACCTCGCGTTCGCCGCCCTGGAAGGAGTCGACCGTCTTCACCCCGTCGGCGGCGAGGGCGGCGCCGACGAGCGGGGTCAGCGCGGCGGTCACCGCCGTGATCTGGGCGCGGTAGGGCACGATCACCGTCCAGCCGGTGCCGCGCCGGTGGTAGAACGCGGCGAGCCGGGCGAGCAGCCGCGCCTCGCAGTCGTTGCGGACGCCCTTGCGCGCGAAGCGTTCGGTGGCCCGTCCGGTGGCGGTCTCGCGGCGCAGGCGCGCGGGCAGCCCGCCGGTGTCCACGAACGCCATCGGGCTGGCGAACAGGGGGTCGTCGTGCGGGTGGTCGTGCTCGGTGCGCAACCGGTTGCCGTAGAACACGGCGGACGCGAAGCTGGCGATCTCGACGGGCATCCGGCGCTGGAGGGTCAGATGGACGACGTGCGACTCCGGCAGCCCGTCGACGAGCCGTTCCAGTGCGCTCTTCGTCATCAGCTCCCGCACCTCGGCGCAGGCCACGTCCCGCCCCCAGGAGTCCACCTCGCTGTCGAGGAACGGCGGGAGCTGCATGTGGTCCCCGACCAGGACGCCGCGCCGGGCGCGTACGAGCGGGACGAGGGCGTCGGCGACGCCGATCTGGCCCGCCTCGTCGACGATGGCGAGGTCGAAGTCGATGCCGGACAGCTCGGGTCGGGACGCGGCGCCGATGCAGGTGGCGCCCACCACATGGGCGTACCGGATGAGTTCGGGGGTGAGCTGCCCCGGCTCGGCGGCGACCGCGGCCCGCCACTGGGAGGTCAGCTCGCGCCGGGCGAGGAGCAGCGGCAGGCGCTGGGTCAGCCAGTCGTGCAGCTCGCGCGGCCCGGTGTGCCCGTCGGCCGGTCGCGGCCACGGCGGTGTGTCCACGTGGGCGACGGCCGACGCGGCCCGGTCGGCCGCCTCGTGGGCCCGGCGTGCGGTGTCCGCGAGGTCGTCGAGCACCCGCTGCCGGGCGTCGCGGGCCCGCCGTACGGCGGGGGCGTCGCGGGTGACGGCCTCCCACTCGCGCTCCGCCGCCGTGATCGCGCCGTCGGTGGCGGTGAGCGCGGCGCGTAACTCCGCCTCGCGGGCCCGGAGTTCGTCGAGCCGTCGCTGTCGACGGGGGAGCAGGGCGCGGTGCAGCCAGCCCAGTGCCCTGCCGTCCGCGCGCTCCCGTGTCCGGCGTACCTTGAGCGCCGCCTGTTCGAGGTCGGCGGTGGTGCGCTGGTGCCGCTCGCGGTCCTGGTCCCGGCGTGCGGTCAGCTCGTCGAGGCGTTGCCGTACCGGGGCGCCGACCGTGCGCCGCGCGGCGTCCAACTCGGCCTGCGCGGTGGCCTCCGCCGCGGTCAGCTCGTCCAGCCGCCCTACCTCGCGGGCCAGTTCCCCGGCCCAGGCGCGGGCGGCGTCGAGGTGCGCGTACGCCTCCTCGCGCAGGCCCATCGTGCCGGTGACCTCCTGGGCCAGCTCGGCGGCCTGGTGCTCCAGCAGGTAGGGGCGGCCCTCGTCGGACACCTTGCCGTCGTTGCCGACGCGGATCACGACCAGGTCGCGCGGCAGCTTGCCCAGCACGTTGTCGACGGCGCGGTTGGTGTGCGAGGTGACCAGGACCCGGCCGCCCGCGCAGGCATGCGCGATCTGCGTGATGGTGCGGGTCTTGCCGGTGCCGGGCGGGCCGAGCACGACCAGGACGTCGTCGGTGGCGAGGGCCTTGTGGAACGCCGTGAGCTGGTCGTCGTCCAGGGGCAGGGTCGGTGTCACGGTGCTGGGCCGCAGGGGGCCGACCCGGTGTTCGGCCAGCGCGGGCAGCAGGCGCGGGTTGCGGCTGCCGCGGTCCCTGAGCAGCCGTACCGCCTCGCGCTGCTTGGCGAACACGACCGTGTTCGGCGTCGGCGTGAGTTCGCCCTGGGGTGGGAGGTGGTCCCAGGAGATCCGCTCGTCGAAGCGGACGGTCACCAGGTCGCCGTCCACCCGCGTGACCTGGCCGCGCGACTCGACCTCGCCGCGCACCTCGACGAAGGTGTCCGGCTCAGGCAGCGCGGGGCCGACCACGCGGAAGTCGTACAGGGCGCGCGGTCCGTGGCGCCGCCCGCCCGTCGCGACCACCTCGGCGTACGGGTAGGGGCCGCCGAGCCGTTCCTCGCGCGTGGTGATGCGCTCGCTGGCGTCGATGAGCCGCCCCACCGAGTCCAGGAACGCCGCCTCGGCGGGGTTCGGCGCGGGGACCTCGTGGGGGGCGGCGCGTACGGCGCCCAGGTGCCACCAGGCGTCGAGCACCCGTTGCCAGCCCGCGTCGGCGTTCAGCGGAACCGCGCGCACGTTGAACATCATGTGCCAGGCGGGGGCCCGTAACAGCAGGCAGGAGCGGGCGAGTTCGTTGTGGTCGCGCAGCCGCACCGGGTCGACGGCGCCGACGACGTAGCCCGTACCGCGGTTCGTCGGGAACAGCCGCAGCCGGTACGACGCCGTGTGCAGCAGCAGGCTGGCGTCCCGGCCGCCGCCGCCCTCGTCGATCCGCGCGGGCACGCCGTCCCGCAGGCTGCCCAGGTCTGCGGCGATTTGTTGGACGTCGTGTGCGGGCAGCGCGGGGTGGACGCGGGCCTTGTCCCGCAACTGCCTCTCCAGGGAGTTGCCGGGCACCAGGAACACGGGGGAGGTGAGGTCCAGCGTGGCGAGGGACATGGACGGTTCACTGCTTCCTGGACGCGGGGCGGTGGCTGAGGGTGTGCAGGGCGCGTGACAGGTCACGCAGTGGGGGACGCCGGGCGGGGTCGGCGTGGAGCGCGGCGTCGACGGTCCGCCAGGGTGGTCCCTCCCCGGCTGCGCGCAGCCCGGACGGCAGGCCGGGGACCGGTGGGGTGCCGGTGAGTATCCGGTGCGTCAGCGCGGCCAGGCGGTAGACGTCGGTGGCGGCGTCCGGTCGGGCGCGCCGGTTGAGCCGCTGCTCGGGGGCCTGGTAGGGGCCGGGGGCCTCGCCCGGCACCGGTGGCGTCGTCGCCAGCCCCAGGTCGCGGAAGAGGAGGGTGCCGTCGTCGTGGACGATCAGCGCGGTGGGTGTCAGGGCCCGGTGGGCCCGCTTCCGCTGATGCAGTTCGGCGAGCAGGCGGCAGCAGGCGGTCAGTCCGCGCAGGACCCGGTGCGTCCGCCAGGCGTCGAGGGGTTCGCCGTCGTCGCCCAGGAGGGCGGCGAGGGTCTCGCAGGGGGCGCCCGGCCAGCGCAGGGCGAGGGTGGTGGTGTCGGCGCGCCGCCCGAAGAAGGCGACGGAGGGAGCGGCGCGGGGGAGCTGGCGCAGCAGGTCGTGCTCGTCGGCCAGGGCGCGCAGGGCGACCTCGGCCACTGGATCGTCGTACGACCCCACGGCCTGCCGTACCCACACGTACCCCGCCTCGCCGCCCCGGCCCGGCACGACGCGGGCGAGCGCCTGCCGCCGCAGGACGCGGTGGTCGGGGGAGGCGGTCTCGGCGAGCAGGTCGCCCGGCCCGTCGTGCAGCAGGCAGGACTCGCCGCCCACGTCGACGACGGCGCCGCCGCGCCAGGCCCGCGCCCCGGGGTCCGCCGGGGCGGGCGGCGCGGCCACGAGGACCACCGACTCGCCCCGCGTCGGCTCGGGCGGGGCCGACGGCCGGGCGCCGGGCGGCGGCAGCTCCCGCAGGACGCGCACGGCGACGGCGGCGGCGCGCTGGGCGGCGACCGGCTGCCAGCCCTTGGCGTCGGTGTCCTTCTTGCTGCCGTCGGCGGGGTCGCTGACGCCACGGACGGCCAGCCACGGGACGCCGTTCAGGCGCGCGGCCTGCGCCATCCCGGCGCTCTCCATGTCGATGGCGACGGCGTCGTCGTAGGTGCGCTCGATCAGCTCGGTGAGCGGGGAGCGCCGGGTGTCGAGGACGACGTCCCCCGAGACGACCGGCTTGAAGTGCGTGTGGGCGTCCGCGCGGACGGCCCGGCGCACCCGCTGCTCCAGGGCGTGGTCCACCTCCCAGGCGCGGGGCCGGGCGCGCAGCCCGGCGTCGGTCTCCTTGCCGCCGTGGTGCAGGTAGACCTTGCTCGCCACGACCACGTCACCGAGCGCGACCTTGCCGCGCAGGCCGCCCGCGACGCCCACGAAGAACACCGCGGCGGGCCGGAAGCGCGCGATCGCCCGCTCGGTGTGGGTCGCGGCGCCGCTGGTGCCCTCACCGATCTCCGCGAGCGCCACCCGCCACGGCAGCCCGGACACCCGGCCCACGTCGAAGAGGGTGTGCTGGTGCTCGCGCACCTCCACGTCGGACAGGTGCTCGCGCACGGCCTGGAACTCCAGGCCCAGCGCGGTCAGCACCACGACCGTGGGCGTCGGGTAGGGGGCTCCCGCCAACGGGACACCTCGTCAGGGGTAGGGCGGCAAGTGGCCTTGGGCGTAGGGCAATTTAGCCCACGGTCCCGTTGTCGGGGGGCGGCATCGTGAGGGCGATCCAGCCGAGCCAGGGGCGTTCGGAGTTGCGGATGTCGTCGGCGGTGGGGCGTTCGGCGGCATCGGCGGCCTCCGCGGCCTCGCGTGAGTACGCGGGGTGGTCGAACATCTCCTGCGGCGCGGGGTCCGTGCGCAGTTTGGACTGCTGGACGTGGCCGCCCACCCGGTGGCAGGCGGCGAACGGGCCGAGCACGGGGTCCCGGAGCAGGCGCATGTGCGGGTCGACGTGCTGGGTCCACCACACGGACATGCCCAGGGCCGGGTCGGTCGTCAGGTACTCCATGGCACGCCACATGGCGCTGAAGCGGACGATGGCCTCCGGGTGGTCCCACCAGCTCGGGCACCAGGCGACCGGGGCGTTGTCGCCCGGGAGGCGCATGATCTCCGCCACGTAGTCCTCGACGAACGACACCAGGCTGTCGAAGATGAGGTCCCGGCCCCCCGGGTCCGGTTCCGCGTCCGGCTCCAGCAGGTCCTCCAGCCTTGAGGTGAAGGTCCTGCCGTCGGTCTCCTCGGGCATCTCGCCGCTCCCTTCCCTTGTCACGATGGTGTGGTCACTCGGCCGAGGCGTCTCTCCAACGCGTGCAGGGTGCCGACCGCGCCGAACGGGGAGCCGTCCGGGTACCTGAGCCTGCCGTCGTGCAGGCCGCGCATGACGGCCAGTGACTCCAGGGCCGGGCGGACCCCGGCGACGAGGTGTGCGGCGTTGCGCGGGTCGGCCGTGTCCAGGCAGATGGAGGCCCAGGTCCACAGGTAGCGGGCGAGCGCCTCGCGGCGGTACGCGGAGGAGGCGTCCGGCAGTCGTCGGCAGAGCGCGACGGCCCTGCGGACCGCCACCAGGGCCCGCGCCCGGTCCCCGACCCTGCGGTGCACGTCGGCCAGGGTGCGCAGGGACTCCGCCAACTCGCCGCCCGCGGTGTCGAGGTCCGCCTCGGCGAGGGACGCCCAGACCCGGACCGCCTCCTTGGCGTGCGGCAGCGCCCGCTGGGCCTGTCCGGCGGAGAGGCAGTGGTCGACCAGGTCGTTCATGGACCAGGCGTACTCGGTACCGAAGTCCTCGGGATAGTGCTCGGCCCGCACCCGCTGGAGGGCCGCGGCCTCCTCGGCCTGGGTGAGGGCGTCGGACTGGTCGCCCGGGTCGGGCAACTGGACCCGGTACTCGGCGAGCACCCCCAGCGCCCACGCCAGGAGGGGGCGGCCCCAGACCGGGTCCTGGGCCGCGGCCTGCCGGTAGTGCAGTACGGCTCCCTGCGCGGCGGCGATCGCCAGCCTGCGTCGGCCTTGCTGCCCATGGGCACGGGCCAGTACGGCCAACGACCGGGCGAATTGTTGCCGGTACCGGTCCGGGGTCGGGCCCATCAGCCGGGTCTGGATCTTCAGGGACTGCTCCAGAGCGAGATCGGCCGCGCGACGGTGTCCCAGATTCCGGAAGTCGATCGACAGGTTGTGCAGGGCGTTGGCGAAGTGCGCCTCGTGGGTGCGGGGGTCCTCACGCATCAGGCCCTCCAGGATGGTGCAGCACTCCCACGTCGCGCGCAGTGCCGCCTCGTGGTCGCCGAGCCGGGTGTAGTGGTAGCCCAGCGCCTTCAACGACGTGGCCAGGGACAGCAGATGGGCCCTGGCGTCCTCCGCGACGAGGGCGCGCCGCAGCTCTACGGCCTTGGTGATCCACTCGACGTTCCCGCCCCGGTACGCCCTGGATGACCAGGCCCAGCGCTGGTGCCAGGCCCAAGCGAGGTCCGCGGCGTCCCGGAGCCGCTCCGCCGGGTCCGCGGGCGTCCCGCGTTCGGTGAACGCCGTCACCAGGCGCTCCGTCACCCACAGGCCGAAGCGGACCAGCGGGGGCGACTCCCAGTCCGGCAGCGCCGAGTAGCAGCCGCGCAGTGCCTCGGTGTGCAGTCCTCCGACGTCCTCGGCGGCCGTCTCGATCTCCCGCAGCAGCCGCGCGCCCTCCTTGATCCGGCCCGCCCTCTCGTGCGCGAGCGCCGCTTGGACGAGGTCCGTGAGCAACTGTTCCTGCTGGGCGGGGGAGGCGTCGGCCAGCATCGCCGCCAGGAAGTTTTCGTGCTTCGCCACGGCCTGCCACGCCAGGAACTCCGCGACGCGGTCCGGCTGGAGGCGTCCCCAGAAGCGCTCGGGCGGCGGTGGGTAAAGCTTGCGCAGGAGAAGGGCGACCTCGGAGTGCTGGGTCGCGGGCAGTTCGGGGACCCGAGTGACAGTCCGCAGAGCTTCCTTCTTGTTGGCGGCCCCGCACAGGGTGGCGGCGGCGACGACGCGTCTTAGCAGCTCACTGCTCATGTCGACGCGGTAGGTGGGCGCGGCCGACTCCCAGTAGTCCTCCTCGTGGTTCAGGAGGGTCGCCTCCGACGGCTCGTTCGGCGCGGCGGACGCGTGACCCCTGCCGTGGTCGAGCAGCGCGGCCAGCGCGGCCATCTGGAGGTCCAGGGGGTTGCCGTACCTCTCCTCATCGAGCGTGCCGGGGACGGGGAGGGACCGGGCGACCTCCGCCCACCGAGTGGTGGCGCCGCGCGCGTCCACCGGGGGCCGCACGCCCGGCATCCTGTCCAGCCGCTCGCTGAAGGAGCGCGTCGCGGTGCGGAAGAACTCCTCCCGGGCCGCAGCCGGGTGCGCGATGGCGCTCAGCTCGATGACCGGGGCCTCGCTGAGGATCGAGCGCACCTGGGCGTCGGCCCGCATCGGGTCCTTGTTCCACGCGCCCGGCGCCCGCGCGACCAGCAGCAGCCTGACCTTCGGCCAGTGCCGCGAGCGGCGGTTCATCAGCCGCAGGAACTCCCGTAGTTCCTGCGGGCGCCTGTCGGCGTAGTCGACGACCAGCAGCAGTTCGCGTTCGACCTCGGTGAACACCGACAGGTCCGCGGCGGCGGGGGCGCTGCCGCCGTCGGACCGGTCGAGCTGGCCCGCCACCCACCCCCGTTCCGTCATCTCCGTCACCAGCCAGCGCGCCAGTCGGCTCTTGCCCTGCCCGCCCGTCCCGGCCAGGATCACCGCCGTGACCGTCGGCTCATCCCGCTCGCACCAATCGAGAAGCTCGCGCTGCTCCCGCTCCCGCCCCTGGAAGGGCACGACCTCGGCGTCCGCCCGCAGCAGCATCGTCGGGGACCCCTGGTAGCCCTCGGGCGCCAACGGGGTCAGCAGTGGGGCCAGTTCGGCGGGTTCCGGCAGCGGGCGCACCCCCGTCGCGGTGTGCACGGCGGCGCGGAACCCGGGATCGTCCAGCAGGTCCACGGCCCGGGTGGCGGTCAGCCTGCTGCCGCCGTCGGGGCGGCGGTCGTGCCGCACCACACCGATCAGCAGGTGGTGGTGGAAGACCGCGGCGCCCGACATGCCCGACCAGGGCGTGGTCCCGTCCCGCTCCCCGGACCGTACCGGCGCGGTGCCGCTGAGGATCTCGTAGCGGCGGCCGGGGGCGCCGGTCCCGGGGTGGACGTGGCCGGTGAGCTGCTCCAGGCCCCGGATTCCCGTGGGCGTGCGCTGCATCCGGGGGAAGCCCGCGGCCTCCACCTCGCGGCCCGGTAACTCCGTGACGAGCTCGCCCCACCGCAGCGGCGGCACCTCGGCGGGACCGCCGTCCAGGCGGAGCAGGGCGGCGTCGACGTCGTCGTCGTACCGGCTCCACACCACCTCGGCGGGCAGTACGGCGCCCGGGAGCGCGCGGGGCAACTCGACGAGGACCTGCCCGGAAGGCGGCCGGGGCGTGACGACATGGGCGGCCGTGAGCACCAGCCCCGGTGCGACGAGGTAGCCCGAACCCTGGACCGCCCGGCCGTCCCCGACCGCCGCCCGCACCACCGCGACTCGCTTCAGCGACATCCGCTCCCACCCCCCGTAGGCGCCGTCAGACGACGACCGTCATACGTCGTCGACGTCCCGCACCTCCACCGGCCCGCCCTCCCCGTTCCGCGCCAGCAGCGTCAGGGACACCCGGTGCGTCCGCCTGCGGGACGTCTCACCCCTGCCGTCGGCCCCCACGACACCGAACCGCAGCGCGCCGCCCGCGGCCTTGCTGCGGGTGAGTTCCAGCTCCAGCTCCACCGTCACGTCGGCGATCTCGAACCGGACCTCCGACGTGCCCGCGCGCCGCCTGGCCTCGACGACCTGCGCGCGGAGCAGGTCCACCGCGTCCGCGAGGTCCAGCCAGTCGTCGTCGCCCACTGTCCCTGTCATTCCCGCCCCCCGTGAAAGCGCCCCTCGGGACCGGGGTTGTACCCGCCCCGGAGACCTGGCTCACCTGCTACGACGCCCGAGTTTCCGCCAACACCGCGTCCGTGAACCCGGGCCACGCCGCGATCGCCCAGTCCCCGAACGCCTTGTCGGCCAGCGCCACGCACGCCACGTCCGCGTCGGGGTCGATCCACAGGAACGTCCCGGACTGCCCGAAGTGTCCGAAGGTGCGCGGGGAGGACGCGGCGCCGGTCCAGTGCGGGGACTTGCCGTTCCGGATCTCGAAGCCGAGCCCCCAGTCGTTGGGGTTCTGGTGGCCGTACCCCGGCAGGACGCCCTTCGTGCCGGGGAACTGCACGGTCATCGCCTCCGCGACCGTGCGGGGGTCCAGCAGGCGCGGCGCCTGCACCTCCGCGGCGAAGCGGAGCAGGTCGTCGACGGTGGAGACGGCGTCCTTGGCGGGGGAGCCGGTGAGGGTCGTGGACGTCATGCCGAGGGGTTCGAGGACGGCCTGGCGCAGGTACTCGGGGAAGGGGATGTCGGTCGCCTTGGCGACGTGGTCGCCGAGCGCCTCGAACCCGGTGTTGGAGTACAGTCGCCGCTCGCCGGGGCCGAACATCACCCGCTCGTCGTCGAAGGCCAGCCCGGAGGTGTGGGCGAGCAGGTGGCGGACGGTGGAACCGGCGGGCCCCGCCGGTTCGTCCAGCTCGACCGCGCCCTCCTCGTACGCGACCAGGACCGCGTACGCCGCCAGCGGCTTGGTGACCGAGGCGAGGGGGAAGGGCCGCCCGACCGGGCCGTGCCGACCCAGCACCGTGCCGTCGGCCCGTACGACGCCCGCCGCGGCGGTGGGGACGGGCCAGTTCTCGATCAGCGCGAGGCTCTGCAGCGACATGCGGCCGAGCCTATGCCACCCACGATTTCTTGCCGACGCCGCTTGCTTGGAGCGCACTCCAAGGTCATAGCGTGGGGGCATGACGGTGATGGAGACCACGGCCGCGGCGACCGCCACGGCCACCAGGACCGACAACTGCGCCGGACTGCCCCAGCAGGAGCGGCGACCGGACGGACAGGACAGGTACACGATCAGCGAGGTCGTCGCCCTCACCGGTCTGTCGGCGCACACCCTGCGCTGGTACGAGCGCATCGGGCTGATGCCGCACATCGACCGGTCGCACACCGGCCAGCGGCGCTACCGCAACCGCGACCTCGACTGGCTCGACCTCGTCGGCAAGCTCCGGCTGACCGGGATGCCGGTCGCCGACATGGTGCGGTACGCCGAACTCGTCCGCGAGGGCGACCACACGTACACCGAACGCTTCGAACTGCTCAAGCAGACCCGGCAGGACGTGCTGGCCCGGATCGCGGAACTCCAGGGCACCCTCGCCGTCCTGGACCGGAAGATCGATTTCTACGCGGACGCCGGACACGCGCTGGCGTCAGAGAGGTCCTCATGACGATCAAGACGGTGAAGCTGGGCACGGACGGCCCCGAGGTGGGCGCCCAGGGCCTGGGCTGCATGGGCATGAGCTTCGCCTACGGCCCCGCGGACGCGGACGCCTCCCGGGCCACCCTGGAACGGGCGCTGGAACTCGGCGTCACCCTGTACGACACGGCCGACGCGTACGGCGCCGGGGAGAACGAGCGCTTCCTGTCGCCGTTCTTCAAGGCGCACCGCGACGAGGTCGTCATCGCGACCAAGTTCGCCCTGTCGATCCCGCCGGACGACCCCTCGAAGCGGGTCATCCGCAACGACCCGCCCTACATCCGCCAGGCGGTCGAGGCCAGCCTCAGGCGGCTCGACGTCGACGTGATCGACCTGTACTACATGCACCGGCGCGATGTGAACGTGCCGATCGAGGAGACCGTCGGCACGATGGCCGAGCTGGTGCGCGAGGGCAAGGTCAAGCAGCTCGGGCTGAGCGAGGTCACCGCCGACGAGCTGCGGGCGGCGCACGCCGTGCACCCGATCGCCGCGCTCCAGTCGGAGTGGTCGCTGTTCAGCCGGGACATCGAGGCGAAGGTCGTCCCGGCCGCCGCGGAGCTGGGCGTCACCGTGGTGCCGTACTCGCCGCTCGGCCGCGGGTTCCTCACCGGTGCCTTCACCAACGCGGAGACCGACCTCACCGCGGACGACTTCCGCCGCCAGCAGCCCCGGTTCACCGGCGACAACGCCGCCGCGAACGCCGCCCTGCTGGCGCCGGTCCGCGCGGTGGCCGAGGCGCACGGGGCGTCCCTCGGGCAGATCGCGCTGGCCTGGGTCCACCAGCAGTCGGCGGTGCACGGCCTGCCCCTGGTCCCGATCCCGGGCACCCGCAAGCCGAGCCGGGTGGAGGAGAACGTAGCGGCGACGGCCATCGTCCTCACGGAGGAGGAACTGGCCCAACTGGAGCCGATCGCCGGTCAGGTGGCGGGCGACCGCTACGCGGACATGCGGTTCGCGTCGGCGGGCCGCGAGTAGCGGCTCCTGGGCTACAGCTCGGCCAGCAACGCCGCCTTCTTCGAGGAGAACTCCTCATCCGTCACCAGACCGGCCTGGTGCAGCTCCCCGAGGTGGCGGATGCGCTCCGCGATGTCGGCGGGGTCCCGGCGTGGTACGACCGTCGCCGGGACCGCCGTCGACCTGTCGCGTACGGCGCCCAGGACCGCCGCCGCGAACGGCAGCGACTCGTGCACGGGCCCGTAGCCGAGGCCGAAGGTGACGGCGGCCGGGTCCTGGTCGGCGGGGACGGCGGCCGGGGTGCCGTCCCGCAGTTCCCGGGGCTCGCGGGGGAGCAGCCGCAGATGGCCGTCCGGCCGCCACTCCACCCCGCTCAGCTCGGTGACGGCGAAACTCTGGTCCCCGGCCTTCCACTTGGCGGTGGACGCGCCCGTCCAGAACCAGCGGAACCGCACCGTCGTCCCGTCGAAGGACGCCTTGCCGTCGTACGCCTTGAACGCGAGCGGTGCCTCGGGCGGCGCCACGAGGTGCCGGTCGGCGGGACCGGTGTCGTCGATCCGCGCCCGCAGCTCGTCGGCGTACCGCTCGGCGAGGGCCTCCCGTTCGGCGGGCAGCACCAGCCGGTACGGGTCGTGCACGTCCTTCAACTGTCCCGCCGCCGCCTCCATCAGGGGGTCGGCACCCGCCCTCGGCTCCGCCCGCAGCACGACGGTCCCGCGCTTGCCGGGGGAGAGCGTCACCCCCGCGAACGCCGCCAGGGGGACACGGCGTTCCCCGAGCGCCTGGAACAGCTTCGGTGTGCGTATCCCCCGTTCGTAGCGGATGAGCACGGAGTCGGTCCCGAACTCCCAGGCGGCATGAAATCCGGCCAGTACGTCACCCATGCGGCTCATCGTATGCGGCATGTGCTCGTTCGTCCCCTCCCCGCACGGACCGCAGTTCTTCCGTCTCTACGCGCGTCCGACCGGGTCCGTACGGGACAAACCCGCCCGGCAGCCCCCGGCATCGTCGGCGCAGTGCACCGACGAGTATGCGCCGACCCCGATCTCGGCGAAGTTCCACAGGCTCTCCGTGCCGGGCTCGAAGTACCCGGCGTGCCCGTGCGCGCCGTCCGCCGACAGCACCCGCGCGCCGAACGCGGCGGACACCGGGTCGGCGCCGTGCCCGAAGCCGCCCAGCTCCAGGTAGGGCACGTCCTGGATCCAGTCGTCCGCGTCCCGCATCGCCCACACCCGGGCGGAGGTCCGCAGGTGCGTCGCCTTCTCGGCGCGCATCCCGGGGCTGCCCGCGACCGCGATGTCCGTCACCCGGTCCGGCAGCCGGTGCGCGGCGACCCCGCACACCACCGAGCCGTAGCTGTGGCAGAACAGCGAGACCGGCGCCCGGCCGGGCAGCGCGCGCACCAGCGCGTCCAGCCGTACGGCGCCGTGCTCGGCGCGCATCGCGGTCGCCGCGTCCATGCCGATGCCGCTGGGGGCGGTGTAGTCGGCCCAGGCGATCACCGCGGTGGCGGTGCCGGGGCTCGCCGCGTGCTCGGCCCGGTACAGCGACTCGGCCATGCCGACCGGGGCGCTGTACCTGCGCTCGGTGCGCTGGAAGGTGAGCAGGTCGGTGTCGACGCCGGGGACGACGACCGAGACCCGCTGGGCCTTGGTGAGGCTGCCGAAGACCTCGGCGACCCGGCCCGAGCCGTCGGGGCTGAACGCGAGGATGTTCCGGCCCGGTGTGAGCAGCGACTCCAGGCGGTGCATCCGGCGCCCCGCCTCGTACTGCCCGGCCGGGGTGAGCCGGGGGTCGTGCATCCGGCGCCGCTCGACCGTACGGGCCTGCGCGAGGGCGAGGCGGTTGGCCCGGTAGCGCAGGGCGACGGGGGCGCCGTTCAGGTTGCCGACGACCAGGGGGTAGCGGCGGGCGAGGCGGGCGCGGTCGGCCTCGGTGAGGGCGGCGAAGAAGCGGGCCAGCCGGTCGGGGGCGGACTGCGGGTCGGGCAGTCGGCGTCCGTGCAGGCTGCCGTGCTCCCAGGCGCTGACCGCGGCCTGGAACGGCGTCGACTCCCGCTGGCCCCGCAGCGCGGTCCAGCCGGAGGTCGCCAGCATCACGAACACCACGGCCAGCGCGAGCAGTGCGCGCCAGACGCCGAGTTGCGGGGAGGTGTCGAAGGAAGTCACTGGGAGGACACACTAGGAGAACGGGACGGTCTCACGTGAACCAAGTGATGGGGATCACGTTTGAGGCGGGGGGCGAGAGTTGGGGCGACGAATCGGACAACTCCGGGCGATTGCTGACAGTTGGTGGCGGTGCGATCAGCCGGACCGCCCAGGAGCTCCGTCCGCCCCTCCCGGCGTGTTCACGGGCCGCCCAGGAACCCCGCCCGCCCCTCCCGGCGTCTTCAGGGCGCGCGCCAGTCGCCCGCCAGCGCCGGGCCGACCTGGTCGAGGTAGCGCGCGGTCAGCTCCCGGATCGCGGGCACGCTGAAGTCGCCGTCCGCGCCCCACTGCCGTTCCGTGGCCCGGATCACCCCGCTGAAGACGGCCACCGCCACCCGGGGCCGCGGGTCGGTGTCCGCGTCGAGCCCCTCCCGCTCGGCGATCACCCGCGTGACCCGCTCCTCGGTCTCCATGGCGCGCCGCAGGTGCGCGGCGAGCAGCACGGGCGTCGACTCCACCACCCGCCACATCCGCAGGTGCAGTTCGACGGGTACGACGGCCTCGATGGCGTCGCTGATGGTGTCCCAGCCCTCCAGGATCGCCCGGCGCAGCGCCTCCATGGGCGGCTCGTGCGGCGGTCTGGCCCGCACCGCCTCGACGAAGTGCGCCTCCGCCAGCGTCTGGAGGGCGAGGGCGGCCTCCTCCTTGCCCGCGAAGTAGCGGAAGAAGGTGCGCTGCGAGACCTCGACGGCCTCGGCGATCTCGTCGACGGTGGTGCGCTCGTACCCCTGCTCGGTGAACAGCTCCAGCGCGGCCCGCACCAGCGCGTCCCGGGTGCGGCGCTTCTTGCGTTCTCGCAGTCCGACGTTCTGTTCACCACTCAAGGGGCTCAAGGGATCGTCTCTCCTGTTCACGTCAGTTACCGACTTGTGAATACGTTTGTCAACTGTCAGAGGCTGTCATTAACCTCGTGGCATGACTAGTCAGACCACCATCGAGACGGCGGGGCCGGGGGACGCGGTGCCCGGCAAGGGGCTGCGCGGCCACCCCTGGTTCACCCTCATAACCGTCGCCGTAGGGGTCATGATGGTGGCCCTGGACGGCACCATCGTGGCGATCGCCAACCCCGCCATCCAGAAGGACCTCCACGCGAGCTTCGCGGACGTCCAGTGGATCACCAACGGATACTTCCTGGCCCTCGCGGTCTGCCTGATCACCGCGGGCAAGCTCGGTGACCGCTTCGGCCACCGGCAGACCTTCCTCATCGGCGTCGTCGGCTTCGCCGCGGCCTCCGGTGCCATCGGACTGTCCAGCAGCATCGCGCTGGTCGTCACCTTCCGCGTCCTCCAGGGCCTGTTCGGCGCGCTGCTGATGCCCGCCGCGCTCGGGCTGCTGCGGGCCACCTTCCCGGCCGAGAAGCTGAACATGGCCATCGGCATCTGGGGCATGGTCATCGGCGCCTCCACGGCGGGCGGCCCGATCCTCGGCGGCGTCCTCGTCGAGCACGTCAACTGGCAGTCCGTCTTCTTCATCAACGTCCCCGTCGGCGTCCTCGCCGTCGCGCTGGGCGTCGGCATCCTGCTCGACCACCGCGCGGAGAACGCGCCGCGGTCCTTCGACCTCCTCGGCATCGCGCTGCTCTCGGCGGCGATGTTCTGCCTGGTCTGGGCGCTCATCAAGGCCCCGACCTGGGGCTGGGGCGACGGCAAGACCTGGCTGTTCATCGTCGCGTCGGTCGCCCTGTTCGCGGGCTTCGCCTTCTGGGAGACGCGGGTGAGGGAGCCGCTGATCCCGCTCGCGCTGTTCCGCTCGGTGTCGCTGTCGGCCGGTGTCGTGCTGATGGTGCTGATGGCCATCGCCTTCATGGGCGGCCTGTTCTTCGTCACCTTCTACCTCCAGAACGTGCACGGCATGAGTCCCGTCGACGCCGGTCTGCACCTGCTGCCGCTCACCGGAATGATGATCGTCGGCTCGCCGCTCGCCGGGGCCGCGATCACCGCGATGGGCCCGCGCATCCCGCTGGTCGCGGGCATGGCCTGCACCGCGGTCGCCATGTGGGGCATCTCCACCCTGGAGACCGACACCGGCAGCGGCATGATGTCCCTCTGGTTCGCCCTGCTGGGCCTCGGCCTCGCGCCCGTCATGGTCGGCGCCACCGAGGTCATCGTCGGCAACGCGCCGCTGGAGCTGTCCGGGGTCGCCGGTGGCCTCCAGCAGTCCGCCATGCAGATCGGCGGCAGCCTGGGCACGGCCGTCCTGGGCGCCATCATGGCCTCCAAGGTCGACAGCGACCTGCCGGGCAACTGGGCCGACGCGGGGCTGCCGCCGCTGAGCCCCGAGCAGTTGGACAAGGCGTCGGAGGCGGTCCAGGTCGGCGCGGCGCCGGTGACCCCCGAGACCCCTCCGCAGGTCGCCGCCCAGATCACCGACGTCGCCCACGACACCTTCATCTCCGGCATGAGCCTGGCCTCCCTCACCGCGGCCGGGGTCGCGGCGGTCGCCGTGCTGGTGGCCTTCCTGGCCAAGCGCGGGGAGAACGCGGAGGCGGGCGGAGGAGCGGTCCACATCTGAACGCCCTTGACAACTGAGGAGGATTGAGCTCCGTGGGCGGGGTACTCGCGTGGCGAAGGCCGAACACACCCACCAACTCCGGGAGTTGATGATGGCGGGCTTCGGACAGAGCACGCGCAGGAACCCCCGCTCACGTGGCCGGACGTGGTCACGGACCGGGCCGGATCGCGCGACGCTCGGAATCATCGGCGCCATCTGCGCTGTCGCTGGCTTCTTCGTGCTGGGGATCATCCTCGGCCCGGCGGCGATCGTCTGCGGCTGGCTCGCCATGGGCCGCACCTGGACGGGCTCCCGCCACGTCCCGGCCCTGATAGCGGTGGTCCTGGGCGCGATAGACACCCTGCTGGCCCTGATCTGGCTGGCGGGGGCGGCGTCCCCGGGCACGGGAGCGTTCTGACCCCCCTCGACCGCGACGACCCGGCCCGCGGCTGCGATACGCGGCTGCGGGCCGTCGCTGGCTGGTCGCGCAGTTCCCCGCGCCCCTGGGTAGGCGCAGTCACGCCCGCCTAGCCGTACCGCCCTAGCTGCGGGCAACAGGTCACCGAGGGTCCAGCTCGGTCGGCCGCTCCCGTACCGCGCCGGAGGCGATCGCCGCGACCTCCGCCCGCAACGCCCGCACCTCCTCCGTAAGCGCCACGATCGCCTCCGTCCGCCGCCGCTCCTCCTCGTCGTCCATCTCGAACCGGGCGATGAACCACGCGGCGATGTTCGCGGTCACCACACCCAGCAACGCGATCCCCGACAGCATCAGCCCGATCGCCAGCACCCGCCCGAGACCGGTCGTCGGCGCCATGTCGCCGTACCCCACCGTGGTCATCGTCGTGAACGCCCACCAGATCGCGTCCCCCAGCGTGTGGATGGACGCCCCCGGCTTCCCCCGCTCGACCTCCAGCACCGCCAGCGCCCCGAAGACCAGCAACCCCAGGCACGACCCCGCGACATACGTCGTCACCCGCACCTGCGACGCCAACCGCGCCCGCTGCCCCGCGAGCAGCAGCAACGACACCAGCTTCAACAGCCGCAACGGTTGGAGCAGCGGCAGCACGACCGCAAGCAGCGCCAGCGGGTTGCCGCGGACGAACCGCAGCCGGTCCTCCGTCAGCCACAGCCGCGCGAGGTAGTCGACAGCGAAGGCACCCCACACCGCCCAGTTGGCGACGTGGCAGGCGGTCAGCAGCCCTTCCGGCGCGTCCGGCTGGACGATCGGATAGGCGTAGGCGACGGCGAAGACGACGGCGAGCCCCAGCAGCGGCCCCTGCGTACGTCGTTCCCAGCGGTCCCGTGCGGTGGGCGCGGTCGGTGCGGTGGCTTCGGACATGCGGGCCATCGTAGGAAAGGCGGCGGCGGCACGGACGAACCCGCACCGCCGCCACCGCGCCAGCCGTCAGACCTACGCGTCGCCCCCCGCCGTCCCCGGGTCCGCCGCCGCGACGTCGAGCAACTGGTACCGGTCGATCGCCTGCTTCAGCACCGACCGGTCCAGCTTCCCCTCCCGCGCCAGCTCCGCCAGCACCCCCACCACGATCGACTCGGCGTCGATGTGGAAGAAGCGCCGCGCCGCACCCCGGGTGTCCGCGAAGCCGAAGCCGTCCGCGCCCAGCGACTGGTACGTCCCCGGCACCCACCGCGCGATCTGGTCCGGCACCGACCGCATCCAGTCGGAGACCGCGAGGAACGGTCCCTGCGCCGCGCCGAGCTTCCGGGTGACGTACGGCACCCGCTGCTCCTCCTCCGGGTGCAGCAGGTTGTGCCGCTCGCAGTCCACCGCCTCGCGCCGCAGCTCGTTCCAGGAGGTCGCGGACCAGACCCCCGCCCGCACGTTCCACTGCTCGGCGAGGATGCGCTGCGCCTCGACGGCCCACGGCACCGCGACGCCGGAGGCGATGATCTGCGCCGGGATGGAGCCGGAGTCGCCCTCGCTGAGGCGGTGGACGCCCTTGAGGATGCCCTCGACGTCCACGTCCTCCGGCTCTGCGGGGTGCTGGATCGGCTCGTTGTAGACGGTCAGGTAGTAGAAGACGTCCTCACCGTGCGGGTGCCGCTCGTCGCCGCCGTACATCCGGCGCAGCCCGTCCTGCACGATGTGTGCGATCTCATAGCCGTACGCCGGGTCGTAGGCGACGCACGCCGGGTTGGTGGAGGCCAGCAACTGCGAGTGGCCGTCCGCGTGCTGCAACCCCTCGCCGGTCAGGGTGGTACGGCCAGCGGTCGCGCCCAGGACGAAACCGCGCGCCAACTGGTCGGCCATCTGCCAGAACTGGTCGCCGGTGCGCTGGAAACCGAACATCGAGTAGAAGACGTACACCGGGATCAGCGGTTCGCCGTGCGTGGCGTACGCCGAGCCCGCCGCCACCAGCGACGCCGTGCAGCCCGCCTCGGAGATGCCGTCGTGCAGCATCTGGCCGGTCGGGGACTCCTTGTAGGCGAGCAGCAGCTCCCGGTCCACCGACTCGTACTGCTGGCCCAGCGGGTTGTAGATCTTCGCGCTCGGGAAGAAGGAGTCCATGCCGAAGGTGCGGTACTCGTCCGGCGCGATCAGCACGAACCGCTTGCCGAGTTCCTTGTCCCGCATGAGGTCCTTCAGCAGCCGTACGAACGCCATGGTCGTGGCGATCTGCTGCTGACCGGTGCCCTTCTTCACGGTCGCGTACGTCTTGTCCGCGGGCAGCGGCAGCGGCTTGGAGCGCACCACCCGCGTGGGCACGTAACCGCCGAGACCCTTGCGGCGGTCGTGCATGTACTGGATCTCCTCCGAGTCCCGGCCCGGGTGGTAGTACGGCGGCGCGCCGGACTCCAGGTCCTTGTCGGCGATCGGCAGGTGCAGGCGGTCCCGGAAGCGCTTCAGGTCGTCGACCGTCAGCTTCTTCATCTGGTGCGTGGCGTTGCGGCCCTCGAAGTTCGGGCCAAGGGTCCAGCCCTTGATGGTCTTGGCGAGGATCACCGTCGGCTGGCCCTGGTGCTCCACGGCCGCCTTGAACGCCGCGTACACCTTGCGGTGGTCGTGGCCGCCGCGCCCGAGGTGCAGGATCTGCTCGTCGGTCATGTTCTCGACCATGGCGCGCAGCCGGTGGTCGTCACCGAAGAAGTGCTCACGGATGTAGGCGCCGGACTCGGTGGCGTACGTCTGGAACTGGCCGTCCGGCGTCGTGTTCATCTTGTTGACGAGGATGCCGTCGCGGTCCTGGGCGAGCAGCGGGTCCCAGGTGCGGTCCCAGATCAGCTTGATCACGTTCCAGCCCGCGCCCCGGAACACCGACTCCAGCTCCTGGATGACCTTGCCGTTGCCGCGCACCGGCCCGTCCAGGCGCTGGAGGTTGCAGTTGACGACGAAGGTGAGGTTGTCCAGGCCCTCGCGGGCGGCGATGGTGAGCTGGCCCAGCGACTCCGGCTCGTCCATCTCCCCGTCGCCGAGGAACGCCCACACGTGCGACTTCGAGGTGTCCGCGATCCCGCGCGCGTGCATGTAGCGGTTCATCCGCGCCTGGTAGATCGCGCCGATCGGGCCGAGGCCCATCGACACCGTCGGGAACTCCCAGAACCCCGGCATCAGCCGCGGGTGCGGGTACGAGGAGAGGCCGTACGGCGCCTTGGACTTCTCCTGGCGGAACCCGTCGAGGTGCTGTTCGCTCAGCCGGTCCAGCAGGTACGCGCGCGCGTAGATGCCCGGCGAGGCGTGGCCCTGGAAGAAGACCTGGTCGCCGCCGTCGCCCTCGTCCTTGCCGCGGAAGAAGTGGTTGAAGCCCACGTCGTAGAGGGAGGCGGAGGACGCGAACGTGGCGATGTGGCCGCCGACGCCGATGCCGGGGCGCTGCGCGCGCGAGACCATGACCGCGGCGTTCCACCGGGTGGCGTTGAGGATCCTGCGCTCGATCTCCTCGTTGCCGGGGAAGAACGGCTCGTCCTTGGTGGCGATGGTGTTGACGTAGTCCGTGCTGCGCATCTCGGGCACGGCGACGCGCTTCTCACGGGCGCGTTCGATCAGCCTCAGCATCAGGTAGCGGGCGCGCTCCCGCCCGCGCTCGTCGATCGCGGCGTCGAGTGAGTCGAGCCACTCCTGGGTTTCCTCGGGATCGAAGTCAGGAACCTGACTCGGAAGGCCGCCAATGATGATCGGATTGCGATCGGATCCGGAAGCCACGCTGGTCCTTACCTGTCAGAGGGTTGTCCAAATGCCTGCGCCGCCCCCCATCGTCTACCTCGGCGCCTCAATCGTCATCTCTACCCATGGGTAACCGAGACCTTCGTCAGCTCTCGTCAGCTCTCGGCGCAAAAGCATTCGAACTTCGTACCCGTATATGGTTCCCAAATGGGCAAACAGGGCACAACGGTGTGGTGTGCGTCACCAACGGCCACGGAAGTGTGGCGTGAGTTGCGGCGACACCGCCGGGATCGTCACCGTTTCGGCGGTCCGAACCGCCGGGTACTTGCGCGATCCGCCCCGCCCGTGTGGACTACGGCCAATGCTTCGCGCACGCGCGTGGCTGAGATCCCCCGGACTCGAACGAGCGGGGGACACCCCAATTCGAAGACATGATCAGGAGGCACCCCGTGAGCGCGACCGCGGACCACGCGGAGGAGCGGACGAACCCCGCCGTCAGGCTGGGGTTCCAGCCCGGGCAGGTGGTCCAGGAGATCGGCTACGACGACGACGTCGACCAGGAACTCCGCGATGCCATCGAGGAAGCCATCGGCAGCGACCTGATGGACGAGGAGTACGACGACGTGGCCGACGCCGTTGTGCTGTGGTTCCGTGACGACGACGGCGACCTGACGGATGCGCTGGTGGATGCCACCACGTACATCGAGGAAGGCGGCGCCATCCTGCTCCTGACGCCGAAGACCGGCCGTTCGGGGTACGTGGAGCCGAGCGACATCTCGGAGGCCGCGACGACGGCCGGACTGACGGCGTCCAAGAGCGTCAGCGTGGGCAAGGACTGGAGCGGCAGCCGCCTGGCCACGCCCAAGGCGGCCAAGTCCAAGAAGTGACCGCCCGCTGAACGCGACCCTGGCCCGGAACCGCCCCGGGCCAGGGTCGCGCGCCGGAACCCGGTGGCCGCTGCGTAGGGTGGGTGATCCACCCGAACAGCCCCACTGGAGGGACGACGCATGGCGATCCAGGTCGGCGAGAAGGCGCCCGACTTCGAACTGAAGGACAACCACGGCCGCACCGTGCGGCTCTCCGACTTCCGCGGCGACAAGAACGTGGTGCTGCTCTTCTACCCGTTCGCCTTCACCGGGGTGTGCACCGGCGAGCTGTGCGAGGTGCGCGACAACCTCCCGAAGTTCTCCGACCGCGACACCCAGGTGCTCGCCGTCTCCAACGACTCCATCCACACCCTGCGCGTCTTCGCCGAGCAGGAGGGCCTGGAGTACCCGCTGCTCAGCGACTTCTGGCCGCACGGCGAGACCTCGCGCGCCTACGGCGTCTTCGACGACACCAAGGGCTGCGCGGTGCGCGGCACCTTCGTCATCGACAAGGAGGGCGTCGTGCGCTGGACCGTCGTCAACGGTCTGCCGGACGCCCGTGACCTGAACGAGTACGTCACCGCGCTCGACACCCTGTGATTCTTCGGTCGCAAGCACTGCGGGCGGCGGGAACCCGTCACTAGGATCGAGTCGTTTGATCCGATAGCAACGCATGACGGGGCTTCCCGCCCCTGGACACCAATGGAGGACTCGTGGGAGTCAGCCTCAGCAAGGGCGGCAACGTATCGCTGACCAAGGAGGCGCCGGGCCTGACCGCGGTCATCGTCGGTCTGGGGTGGGACGTGCGCACCACGACCGGCACCGACTTCGACCTCGACGCCAGCGCCCTGCTGCTGAACAGCGCGGGCAAGGTCGCGAGCGACCAGCACTTCGTCTTCTTCAACAACCTCAAGAGCCCCGACGGCTCGGTGGAGCACACCGGTGACAACATCACCGGTGAGGGCGAGGGCGACGACGAGCAGATCAAGATCAACCTGGCCGCCGTCCCGGCCGACATCGAGAAGATCGTCTTCCCGGTCTCGATCTATGACGCCGAGAACCGCCAGCAGTCCTTCGGCCAGGTGCGCAACGCGTTCATCCGCGTCGTCAACCAGGCCGGTGAGGCGGAGATCGCGCGCTACGACCTCAGCGAGGACGCCTCCACCGAGACCGCGATGGTCTTCGGTGAGCTGTACCGGCACGGCGCGGAGTGGAAGTTCCGCGCCATCGGTCAGGGGTACGCCTCGGGTCTGCGGGGTATCGCTCAGGACTTCGGCGTCAACGTCTGACGTCCGCCGTCCGCCAGGCAGTCGGTTTCACCGTCCGGCCGCCAGGCAGCCGTTCTCACCGTCCGGCGCCGCACCGAGAGCGTGCGGCGCCGGACGCGCAGCACAACCAAAGAGGCATGACCAGGGGAGGACCAGCATCATGGGCGTCACGCTCGCCAAGGGGGGCAACGTCTCCCTGTCCAAGGCCGCGCCGAACCTCACACAGGTGATGATCGGACTCGGCTGGGACGCGCGCTCCACCACCGGAGCCCCGTTCGACCTCGACGCCAGCGCGCTGGTGCTCAACAGCGGGCGGGTGCTCGGCGACGAGTGGTTCATCTTCTACAACCAGCTCAAGAGCCCGGACGGCTCGGTGGAGCACACCGGTGACAACCTCACCGGTGAGGGCGAGGGCGACGACGAGTCGATCCTGATCGACCTCTCCAAGGTGCCCGCCCACTGCGACAAGATCGTCTTTCCGGTCTCCATCCACATGGCCGACGAGCGCGGCCAGACCTTCGGGCAGATCAGCAACGCCTTCATCCGGGTGGTCAACCAGGCCGACGGCCAGGAACTGGCCCGCTACGACCTGAGTGAGGACGCCTCCACCGAGACCGCGATGATCTTCGGTGAGGTCTACCGCTACCAGGGCGAATGGAAGTTCCGGGCGGTGGGACAGGGGTACGCGTCCGGACTGCGGGGGATCGCTCTAGACTTCGGGGTCAATGTTTCGTAAAGCCGGGTGCGGCGCGGGGGAGACCCGTACACCCCGATACAAGGGATTGGGTAGCCAGTGGTACTGAAAACCTTCGGCTGGTCGTTCGTGGTCACCGCGCTCGGCCTGGTCGCGGCGGTCTTCTACGGGGGGTGGACCGCGTTCGGCATCGTGGCGATCCTCTCCGTCCTGGAGATCTCGCTGTCGTTCGACAACGCGGTGGTCAACGCCGGAATCCTGAAGAAGATGAACGCCTTCTGGCAGAAGATCTTCCTCACGGTCGGCATCCTGATCGCGGTCTTCGGTATGCGGCTGGTGTTCCCCGTCGTCATCGTGGCCATCAGCGCGCAGATGGGCCCGATCGAGGCCGTGGACCTCGCGCTGACCGACAAGGACCGCTACCAGGAGCTGGTCACCGACGCGCATCCGGCGATCGCCGCGTTCGGTGGCATGTTCCTGCTGATGATCTTCCTGGACTTCATCTTCGAGGACCGGGACATCAAGTGGCTGGCCTGGCTTGAGCGTCCGCTGGCCAAGCTGGGCAAGGTCGACATGCTGTCGGTCTGCATCGCGCTGATCGTGCTGCTGATCTCCTCCATGACCTTCGCCACGCACGCCCACCTGCACGCCGGGTCCGCCGACAAGGCGGAGACGGTGCTGCTCTCCGGTATCGCGGGTCTGATCACGTACATGGTGGTGGGCGGCCTCTCCGGCTACTTCGAGGAGCGGCTGGAAGAGGAAGAGGAACGCGAGCACGAGGAGGAGGAAGAGGCGAAGCGGGCGGGCAAGCAGAAGCCCGCGATCCTGCTCGCCGGCAAGGCCGCGTTCTTCATGTTCCTCTACCTGGAGGTCCTGGACGCGTCCTTCTCCTTCGACGGCGTGATCGGTGCCTTCGCCATCACCAACGACATCGTGCTGATGGCGCTGGGCCTGGGCATCGGCGCGATGTACGTCCGGTCGCTGACGGTCTACCTGGTCCGCCAGGGCACGCTGGACGACTACGTGTACCTGGAGCACGGCGCGCACTACGCGATCGGCGCGCTGGCGGTCATCCTGCTGGTCACCATCCAGTACGAGATCCACGAGGTCATCACCGGCCTGGTCGGCGTCTTCCTGATCGCCGCGTCCTTCTGGTCCTCCGTGCGGCGCAACCGCGCGCTGGAGGCGGCGGAGGGGTCGTCCGGGTCCTCTGGTGAGAAGGCCGAGGTCTCTTCCGGGGTGTGACGTTCCCGCGGGTGTGGGAACGCTTCTGAACGGGGCGGTGTGGAGGACGTGTCCTCGGCGCCGCCCCGTTCGCTGGTTCTTGTTGGGTCGTGCCGGTGGTGGCTGGCTGGGTGGGGGCGTTGATGGGACTGTTCGACGGACTGCTGTGGCGGGGGCGGACGCCCCAGTTCGACTCGGGGAGCGCGTCGAGCAACGCGATCGAGCTGACCAGACGGCACGGGCAGGTGTCGCTGACCAAGCAGGACGCGGCGACCGGGCACCTGCGGATCAACCTGAACTGGCGGATGCGGACGTCCGACTTCGGGGGGCCGCAGCGGGAGAGTCTGCTGCGGCACCCCTTCAAGGCGCTGAAGCCGCCGGAGGTGATGGGCCACAGCCAGTCGATGGTCAACGTCGACCTGGACCTCGGGTGCCTGTACGAACTCCAGGACGGCACGAAGGGGGTCGTACAGCCGCTGGGGGGCTACCTCGGGGACGTGAACGCGCCGCCGTACGTCAAGCTGAGCGGCGACGACCGGTTCGGGTCGGCGTCCGGGGAGACGATCTACGTCAACCTGGACCACCGGGACGCGATCAAGCGGCTGCTGGTCTTCGCGTACATCTACGACCAGACGCCCGCGTTCGACCGGACGCAGGCGGTGGTGACGCTGTACCCGAGCAACGGGCCGCGGATCGAGATCCACCTGGACGAACGGCACCCGCAGGCGCGGTCCTGCGCGGTGGTGATGATCGAGAACGTGAAGGGCGAGATCATCGTCCGCCGCGAGGTGAAGTTCGTCTACGGCTTCCAGGGCGAACTGGACCGCCTGTACGGCTGGGGCCTCCAGTGGGGGCGGGGCTACAAGACGAAGGCCCAGCGTTGACAGCCGTGCGTGCGGTGGTTCTTCGGGTGCGGCCCGTCGGTGGCTGGGCGCGCAGTTCCCCGCGCCCCTAGGTGGGTATGGTCAACGCCCCCGTGGCCTCCAGGTGGGCGCGGTCACGTCAGCGGCCGATGAACTGGGGGCCCTGGGGTGGGAGGTGGAAGTTGGGGTCCGGGCCCGGGGGGATCGGCAGGGGCGGGGGGTAGCCGTACGCGGGCTGTGGGTAGCCGTACGCCGGGGCGGACGAGACCGACGCGGGCCGCGGATAGCCGTACGTCGGCGCGGGTGCCGGAGTGATGGCCGTCGGCTGTTCCGGGGGCAGCGGCGCGGAGACCTCCGGCGCGGCGGGCGCGGCCACGCCCGCGTCCGTGGACTCCGACTCGTCCACCGAGATCCCGAAGTCCGTCGCCAGCCCCTTCAGCCCGTTGGAGTACCCCTCACCCAGCGCCCGGAACTTCCACCCCTCCCCCCGCCGGTACAGCTCGCCGCAGATCAGCGCCGTCTCCTGCCCGGTCTCCGGCGTCACGTCGAACGTCGCCACCGGCTCCCCGTCGGCGTCCGCCGCGTCATGGAGGAGGATGCGCAGATCCCGTACCCGGTCGAAGGCGACCCCGTCCGCGGAGGCGACCAGCAGGATGCGCCCGACGTCCGGCTGGACGCCGGAGAGGTCTGTCTGAATCGTGTCGGTCAGGTATTCGGCGGCCCGCTTCTTGCCCAGCCGCCAGACCTTCCCGGAAGGGTGCCGGGGCTGGTTGTAGAAGACGAAGTCCTCGTCGGAACGCACACGGTCCTCGGGCCCCAGCAGGAGCGCGGAGACGTCGACGTCCGGCACCCCCTGCCCAGGCGTCCAGCGCAGTACGGCGCGTACCGTGGTGGCTTCCAGGGGGACGTTCGACCCCTTCAGCATCGCGTGCGTCATGCCGTCATCCTGCCTTCTCGGTCCTGCTCACGACAACGCGGGGGGCGCACAGTTGGCTCACGTGCGTTACTTGGAATTCATGCCCGGCGGGAACCGCCGACATGGATTGATACGTACTATTACCGGCCACCCGTGGACAGTCCACAGGGTCACACCGTCACCACAGGGGAGTTCAATGCGTCATTTCGGGCACATCGCCCCTGAGGTGCGGAATCGGTTGTTCTACCGGGAGCCGTGCACGTTCACCGCGGACTCCCCGGCCCGGTTGCTCGCCGCCGCCCTGGGAGCCACGCTCTACAGCCCGGCGACCCGGCCCCGGCTGGCCGACGACGTCGTCAAACAGGGCGCACGGGGCGTGGTCTCGATGGTGCTGTGCCTGGAGGACTCCATCGACGACGCGGAGGTCCCCGACGCCGAGGAGAACCTCGTACGGCAGTTCACCGAGCTGGCGGGGCGGGGCGCGGGCGGCGAGCCGCCGCTGCTGTTCATCCGGGTGCGCGCGCCCGAGCAGATCCCCGACCTCGCGCGGCGGCTCGGCCCCGCCGTCCGGCTGCTGTCCGGATTCGTGCTGCCCAAGTTCACCGAGGAGCGGGGCATCCCGTTCCTGGAGGCGCTCCAGGCCGCCGAGGCCGGGACCGGGCGGCGGCTGTTCGCCATGCCGGTGCTGGAGTCGCCCGAGCTGCTCTACCGGGAGTCCCGGGTGGGGACCCTGGAGGGCATCTACCGCGCCGTCGACAAGTTCCGCGACCGGGTGCTCGCGCTGCGGCTCGGGGTGACCGACTTCTGCTCGTCGTACGGGCTGCGCCGGGCGTCCGACATGACCGCCTACGACGTCCAGGTCGTGGCGTCGGTGATCTCCGACGTGGTGAACATGCTGGGGCGGGCCGACGGGACCGGGTTCACCGTCACCGGGCCCGTCTGGGAGTACTTCCGCGTGCAGGAGCGCATGTTCAAGCCGCAGCTGCGGCGCAGCCCCTTCCTGGAGGGGCAGGCCGACGAACTGCGGGCCGCGCTGATCGAGCACGCCATGGACGGACTGCTGCGCGAGATCGCCCTCGACCAGGCCAACGGACTGCTGGGCAAGACCTGCATCCACCCCTCCCACGTGCCGCCCGTGCACGCGCTGTCCGTGGTCAGCCACGAGGAGTACAGCGACGCCCAGGACATACTGCGACCCGAACGCGAGGGCGGCGGCGTGCTGCGGTCCGCGTACACGAACAAGATGAACGAAGTGAAGCCGCACCGCGCCTGGGCCGAGCGGACCGTGCTGCGCGCCGAGGTGTTCGGCGTGGCCAACGAGGACATCGGCTTCGTGGAACTGCTCGCCGCGGGCATACCCGGCTGAGGGACGACAGGGACGGATGACGAACGCAGTGAACAACGGGGCCAACGGGGCCAACGGGGTCTGGTCGGGTACGTGGGTGGCCGAGCGGCTCGGCGTCGAACTCGTCGGCGACGGCCAGGTGCGGGAGCTGCTGGGGCTGGCCCTGCGCCGCAACCCCAAGCGCGCCCACCTGCTGGTCTCCCACGTGCTCGGCAAGCACGTACCGCAGTCACCCTCGGTGGTGTACGGCGCTGGGTTCGCCCTCGGCAGGCGGGTGCGGGAGCTGCTCGGTGACCCGAGGGGCGCCGTCGTCGTCGGCTACGCGGAGACCGCGACCGGGCTCGGGCACTCCGTCGCGGACGGCCTCGGGGACGTGCCGTACCTGCACTCCACGCGGCGGCCCGTGGACGGCGTCGCCACGGCCGGGGGGTTCGAGGAGTCCCACTCGCACGCCACCTCCCACCTGCTGCTGCCCGAGGACGACCGCTTCCTCGCCGGGGACGGGCCCCTCGTCCTCGTCGACGACGAGTTCTCCACCGGCAACACGGTCCTCAACACCGTACGGGCGCTGCACGAGCGCTGGCCCCGGGAGCGGTACGTCGTCGTCGCGCTGGTCGACATGCGCTCCGCGCACGACCAGGAGCGGCTCACCGCGTTCGGCCGGGAGATCGGCGCCCGGGTCGAGCTGGTCGCCGCCGCGCGGGGGAGCGTACGGCTGCCCGACGGCGTACTGGAGAAGGGGCAGGCCCTCGTCGCCGCGCACGAGGGCGGTGCGGGGCCCGCCGCGCTCACCGAGCGGGGCTCCGTGCGGCGGGTCGCGCTGCGCTGGCCCGGCGGCGTGCCCGACGGCGGTCGGCACGGGTTCACGCCCGCGCACCGGCGGCGCCTGGAGCGCGCCCTGCCCGCGCTGGGCGCCCGGCTCGCGGAGGCCCTCCCGGCGTCGGCGCGGCGGGTGCTGGTGCTGGGGTGCGAGGAGCTGATGTACGCCCCGCTGCGGCTGGCCCGGGAGCTGGAGCAGATCGCCCACGGCGTGGACGTACGGTTCTCCACCACGACCCGGTCACCCGTCCTCGCCGTCGACGACCCCGGGTACGCCATCCGCAGCCGACTGGTCTTCCCGGCCCACGACGACCCGGCCGACGGGCCCGGCGAGCGGTACGCCTACAACGTCGCGGGCGGCGGCTTCGACGCGGTGGTCGCCGTCGTGGACTCCACCGCCGACACGCCCGAACTGCACGCCGCCGGGGGCCTGCTGGACCAGCTCGCCGCGCACGTCCCGCACGTCCTGCTCGCCGTGGTGCCCTCGTACGTTCCCGCGCACGCCCCTGAAAGGCCCCCCATGCTGCCCGAGCCCCTCCGCGGCCCCGCCTTCTCCTCGTACGCGCCGGAGGAGGTGGGCTGGCTGCTCCAGGACCTGTCGGACGTCACCCTGGAGGCGCCGACCGAGGAGCGCGAGGAGGCCATCCAGAGCGGCGGCGCGCACTACGCCGAGTCGCTGCCGGTGGAGTACCAGCCGAGCGAGGAGTACCAGCGCCTCTTCCACGCCGCGCTCGACGCCTCCGCGGACCGGCTCGCGCACGCCGTGGGCGTGGTCACCGAGACCGTCCTCGCCGAGCGGTCCCCGCGGCCCGTGCTGGTGTCGCTGGCCCGGGCGGGCACGCCGGTCGGGGTGCTGATGCGGCGCTGGGCGCGCTACCGGCACGGCCTCGAACTGCCCCACTACGCCGTGTCCATCGTGCGCGGGCGCGGCATCGACGCCAACGCGCTGCGCTGGCTGGCGCGGCACCACGACCCCGCCGACGTCGTCTTCGTCGACGGATGGACCGGGAAGGGCGCCATCAGCCGCGAACTCGCCGCCGCCGTGCGGGAGTTCGAGGAACGGGAGGGGATCGGCGGGTTCGACCCCGACATCGCCGTACTCGCCGACCCGGGGTCGTGCGTACGGACGTACGGCACCCGAGAGGACTTCCTCATCCCGTCCGCCTGCCTCAACTCCACCGTCTCCGGGCTGATCTCCCGGACCGTGCTGCGGGCCGACCTGGTGGGCCCCGACGACTTCCACGGCGCGAAGTTCTACCGCGAACTCGCCGGGGCCGACGTCTCCGGCGACTTCCTGAACGCCGTCTCCGCCCGCTTCGAGGAGGTCGCGGAAGCGGTCGACGCCGCCGTGAAGGAACTGCTGTCCGCCGACCGCACGCCCACCTGGGAGGGCTGGGCCGCCGTCGAGCGGATCAGCGAGGAGTACGGCATCCACGACGTCAACCTGGTCAAGCCGGGCGTGGGCGAGACCACGCGGGTGCTGCTGCGCCGGGTGCCGTGGAAGATCCTCGCGCGCAAGGGCGCCGGGGCCGACCTCGACCACGTGCGGCTGCTCGCCGGGCAGCGGGGGGTGGTGGTCGAGGAGGTCGACGAACTGCCGTACTCCTGCGTGGGGTTGATCCACCCCCGGTACACGCGGGGCGCGACCGGCGCCGACGGCAAGGCGGTGGCGGGCTGATGCCGGTGCTGGTGGCGAGCGACCTGGACCGTACGCTCATCTACTCCTCGGCGGCCCTCGCGCTGACCATGCCGGACGCGCGGGCGCCCCGGCTGCTCTGCGTCGAGGTGCACGAGAGCAAGCCGTTGTCCTACCTGACGGAGACCGCCGCGGGGCTGCTGGCCGAGCTGGGGGACGCGGCGGTGTTCGTGCCGACGACCACCCGGACCCGTAAGCAGTACGAGCGCGTCAACCTGCCCGGTCCGGCGCCCCGGTACGCGATCTGCGCCAACGGCGGGCACCTGCTGGTCGACGGGGTGTCCGACGCGGACTGGCACGGGCGGGTCACCGCCCGGCTCGCCGACGAGTGCGCGCCCCTCACGGAGGTCCGCGAGCACCTGCGCACGACGGCCGACCCGGCGTGGGTGCGCAAGCACCGGATCGCGGAGGACCTCTTCGCCTACCTGGTCGTGGAGCGGGAGCTGCTGCCGGAGGACTGGGTGAAGGAACTGGCGGTGTGGGCGGAGAACCGCGGCTGGACGGTCTCCCTCCAGGGCCGCAAGCTCTACGCCGTCCCGAAGCCGCTGACCAAGAGCGCCGCCATGCGCGAGGTCGCCCACCGCACCGGCGCCTCCCTCACCCTCGCCGCGGGCGACTCCCTGCTCGACGCCGACCTGCTCCTCGCGGCCGACCGGGGCTGGCGCCCCGGGCACGGGGAGCTGGCGGACGCCGGATGGAGCGCGCCGACGGTCGGCGCGCTGCCGGAGCGGGGGGTGCTGGCGGGGGAGCGGGTGTTGCGGGAGTTCCTGCGGGTGGTGCGGGGTGGTGACGGGGGTACGGGGTGAGGCCGGGGCGGCTGTTCAGGCGGGCCGCTGGGTGAGGCTGGTGGGGGCTGCTGACTGAGTGCGGCGGCTGGGGGTCAGCCGCAGGGCTGGGGGGTCAGCCGCAGCAGCCGCCTCCGCAGCAACCGCCGCCTCCGCCGCCCGCGCGGGGGGCCGGTGCGGGGGCGCTGGCGGTGCCGCCGACCGCGACCGTCGACAGCAGCTTGACGGTGTCGTCGTGCCCGGCGGGGCAGGCCGCCGGGGCGGCGGAGTCGGCCATCGGGCGGCTCAGTTCGAAGGTGTCGCCGCAGGTACGGCAGCGGTACTCGTAGCGAGGCATGGGCACAGGTTAACCGGCGTCAGTGCCCCGTCGTAGCGCCCCGCTCCTCCCGGATCCGGCCGACGACACCGGCCACCGTCCGCCGTACCGCCTCCGTCTCGGTGAGGAAGTGCCAGTAGTCGGGGTGGCGGCCCTCCAGGGAGGCGATCGCGCGCTCCAGCCGGGCCACGGAGTCGTCGAGCGGGCGCGCGTGCTGGGGGTCGGGGGTGTTGCGCCCGGCCATCGCGAGCCGCTGGGCGTCGCGGATGGCGAACCGGGTGCGGTCGATCTCCTGCTGGGGGTCCTTCTGCACGGCGTTCAGTCGGCGCAGCCGGTCACCGGCGGCGGAGACGGCCTCGTCGGTGCTGTTCAGCAGCGCCCGCGCGGTGGAGAGCAGGGCGGTGGCGTCCGGCCAGCGCTGCGCCTCCCGCGCGGCCCGCGCCTCGGCGAGCTTCCGCTCGGCCTGCCGTACGGTCTCGGTGGCCTGCTCGGGTACGTGCTGGAGGTCCTGCCAGCAGGCGGCGGTGAACCGGCGCCGCAGCTCGCTGAGGACCGGCTCCACCTGCCCGGCGCGGGTGGTGAGGGCCTCGGCGCGGGTGCGCAGGGAGACCAGCCGGTGGTCGATCTCGGCGGCCCGCTCCGGCAGCCGCTCGGCCTCCGCGCGGATCGCCTCCGCCTCCCGGGCGACCCGCTCGGCACGCTCCAGGGTCTGCGGGACGCCGTGCTGCCCGGCGCCCTGGTTCAGCCGGGTCAGCTCGGGGCCGAGGGCGGCGAGGCGGGCGGCGAGGTCGTCGGCGGCCAGCTCCGAGGCGCGGACCGCGTCCAGGGCGTTGGAGGCGGCGAGCAGGGACTGCCGGGCGCGCTCGACGGCCGGGGCGAGCCTGGCGAGCTGGGTCTCGGCCTTGCCGAGCAGCGGGCCGAGGCCGTCGGCGAACCGGTCCAGGTCCTTCTTGACCCGCTCCAGCTCCTCCTTGGCCTGCGTCAGTTCGGTGCGGGCGCGGGCGGCGACGGAGGCTTCCAGGTCGTCGCGGTCGAGGTCGTGGGCGTCGACGGCCTGGATGTAGCGGTGGCTGGCCTCGTCGATGCGCTGGCCGATCGCGGCGAAGTCGCCGGTGGCGCGGCGGGCGGC
Source organism: Streptomyces flavalbus (assembly GCF_042674625.1). NCBI lineage: Bacteria > Bacillati > Actinomycetota > Actinomycetes > Kitasatosporales > Streptomycetaceae > Streptomyces > Streptomyces flavalbus. Next base: position 2,461,280 of record NZ_JBHTEB010000001.1, on the reverse strand, counting down.
CGGGGAGTCGTCGACGGCGGTGATCGTCTCTATGGAGATGCGCAGGTCACGCTGGGCGGTGTCGAGTTCGTAGAACGCCGCCGCGGCGGCGTCCTTCGCGGCCTGCGCCTCGGCCCGCTGGCTCTCGGCCCGACCGCCGAACCAGCGCCGGGTGCCGCCGCCTCCGGCGAACGCGACGGGCAGGGCGAGGACGACGACCAGGGGCAGGGCGGCGAGCGTGACCAGATCCCTGAGCGGACCGGCGGCCGGGCGGGCGACTGGGCTGCTGGGGACCGGAGCGGTGACCCGGCGGTCGCGCACGCGCGACCCCGACGGCGAGTACGGCTGCGCTGGTGTCGCCGTCACATCCCTCTCCCGTGCTGTGATCCACCCTGCCCGGTGTCATTCTCCCACCGGTTAGGGACGAACACACGGGCCGGTCAGTTCGCGGTTCGCACCGTGACTTTGCCGTCGCCGGTGCGGGCGTTCACCACATGGGCGCTGGACTCGGCGCGCGGCACGGACACGTTCACCGAGCCGTCGCCGGTCTGGGTGGTGACCCGGTAGGTGGCGGCGGGCAGCGCGATGGTGACGGAGCCGTCCCCGGTGCGGGAGTCCACCAGGTCCGGTACGGCGCCCAGGGCGAGGTCGACCGAGCCGTCCCCGGTCTGGGCGCGGATCTCGCGGGAGGTGACGTCCGCGTGGATGGAGCCGTCACCGGTGCGCACGGTCAGCGGCCCGGTGGAGTCGGTGACGTCGACGGACCCGTCGCCCGTGCTGATCTCCAGCGGGTCCTCGAACCCGCGGGCCCGCACGCTGCCGTCGCCCTCCTCGACCTTGACGGTGATCCCGCGCGGGACCTCTATGCGGTGCTTCGCCGCGCAGTTCGCGACCATGCCGCTGCACTTCACCCGCAGCTTCAGCCGGTCGCCCGTCATGGACCAGGTGACCTTGGGGTCGGACCCGACCACCACCGACCCCTGGAACCAGCGGGTCACCTCCACCTTTCCCGCCGCGTTCGAGTCCGCGGCGATGATCTCCAGCGTCGAGTCGTCGGAGTCGACGGTGAGCGTGCCGCCCGCCACGGGGAAGGTGCGGTGCTCGGGGTCGCTGTCATCCTCGGCGGACGCCCCACAGGCGGTCGCCCCCGCGAGCAGCACCGCCACGGCCCCGGCGACGGCGGCTGCGCGGACGGGGACGGCGGTACGGCGCGGGCGAGAGCTGGACATGAGGAGTTCCCCCTGATCACCTGGGACAGCCGGTGCGCTGTCGACACCTACGACCGTAGAGATCCACCGCCCCCACGGGCATCCGGGCCGTCCCCGGATCGGGGGTGGGGTTATCCCCAGTAGGCCTTCGTGGGCGTGGGTGAGTGTCGGTGTTGGTAGTCGGTCGTGGAGGCGGGTTTGTGGTTGATGTGAACGTGAGTTTGTCCGTCGAACGCGTGACTTTTCGTGGATGGTGTCGTTGGGTGCGGTGACGGGATCTTCGACTGGCGCAGGGGGGTGGGTGGGGTGGCTGTGCTGTGGGAGGTGGCGGCATCGTTCGTGGTGCCCGGCCCCGTGGGAGTGGCGATCCGGGCCCGGCTCAAGGGCCTGACCCGCGGGGATGAGGAGGTGTTGCGCCTGGTCGGCGGCCATCTCGGCTCGCTGGCTTCCCGGGATATGAGGGCGCGGTGTGCGGACGGTTTCGATCACGACGCCGACCGGTGGGCGGAACGTAAGCGGGCGTTGACGGGTGAGTCGTCGTCACGGTGGGCGGGCAGTATCACGAAGGCCACACACGATCAGTGGGCGCTGGCGAGGCGAGGTCAGGCCGCGCATCTGCAGAGCCTGGAGGCCGGGATCGCCGCGGTCCGCCGTCGACTGTCCCTGCCCATCGGGAGAAGGGAACGAAACGTGCGGCAGGCGGCTACGGCAGCGAGCGGGAGTGGTTCGCGAAGTCGCGTCGCCTGCGGGTGCTGGAGGACCGGCTGGACCGGGAGCGCGCCGACCGGGAGGCGGGGCGGGTGCGGGTGGTGCGCGGCGGCAAACGGCTGTTGACCACCCGCCACCACCTTCAGCGGGCCCAGCTCACCGCAGAGGGGTGGCGCCGCCGGTGGGAGGCATCCCGCCGGTTCCTTCAGGCCGACGGCGAGTCCGGCAAGCGCCACGGCAACGAGACCATCCGCGTCAGCCCCGACGGCAGGGTGAGCATCCGCCTCCCGGCCCCGCTCGCTCATCTGGCCAACGCCCCACACGGCCGCTACGTCCTCGTCGCGCGAGTCGTGTTCCGGCACCGGGGCGAGACCTGGCGCGACCGCGTCACCGCGCACCGGGCGGTGGCCTACCGCATCCACGAAGACACCAACCGGGACCGCTGGTACCTGACCGCCTCCTGGACTCTTCCCCCGGCCCCGACCGTGCCGCTGTCCACCGCCCGCGCGGCGGGCGTGGTCGGCGTGGACATGAATGCCGACCACCTGGCCGCATGGCGCCTGGACGTGCACGGCAACCCGGTCGGCTCCCCACGCCGCTTCGACTACGACCTGACCGGCACCGCCGCGCACCGCGACGCCCAGGTCCGCCACGCCCTCATCCGTCTCCTGCACTGGGCCAAGCGGTACCACCTGGCGATCGCGATGGAGGATCTGGACTTCACCGCCGAGACCACGCGGGAGAAGCATGGCCGCCGCAAGCGCTTCCGGCGCTTGGTCTCCGGGATGCCCGTCGCCCGGTTGCGCGCCCGGCTGGTGTCCATGGCCGCCGAACTCGGCATCCCGCTGGTCGCCGTCGACCCCGCCTACACCTCCCGCTGGGGCGCCCAGCACTGGCAGAAACCCCTCACCAGCAAGAACCGGAAAACCAGCCGCCATGACGCGGCCGCCGTGGCGATCGGACGGCGCGCCCTGGGGCACCCGATCCGGCGACGGACGACACCGCCCCGTACCCACCAGAGCGATGGGTACGGGCATCGGACCGTCCAGGCCGGACCGGGTGCCCCAGGGCGTGAGGGATCCCGCCCCTGCATCCCCGGACCACGGACACGATCCGTCGGCGCCGGACGCGGAGCGAACGCGGGCAACCAGCGTGTCCAACACCGCTCGGGGCACGCGGCTGAGCAGCGATCCTGGATCCAGGTCGCGCTACCGCTCAGTCTCTAAGATGGCTACGCCCTGCCCTGCTCTCGGTAAGAGTTTGCGGGGCAGCACCTCGGACAATGTAGGCTGTCGACTTGTCCCGGGTGCGTAGCTCAGCGGTAGAGCGCCTGCCTTACAAGCAGGATGTCGGCGGTTCGAAACCGTCCGCGCCCACCCAGCGCAGAGGCCCTCCGCATGATCCGCGGGGGGCCTTCTGCAGATCATCTAGGCGATAGTTGGGACCCACAGGCGGAATGTCAGCGCCTGGAGGTGACCGCTTGGAGCCCGGCCTGCTGCTCGTTTTGGTGCCCGCTCGTGTCACGGGAACGTCACTCAGCCTGCAGGTGACCCCTATGCGACGCAAGCTGGACCCGTAGGTACCGCACCGCCCTGGGGACATCATGCGCACCCGAACCACTGCCGCAGCACTCATCGCCACAGCCCTGCTGGCGCTCCCCGCTTGTGAGAGCACCGACGACACTGGCCCCACCAAGCCGGACACCACCGCCGAGCACACCAGCGGCCAGCCGAAGCAGGACACCGACAGCCCCGAGGCAGATACTGAAACGCCCACCGAGGATGACAAAGCCGACACCGCGAAGCTGCCCAACCTCGTCGGCAAGGATCTCCAGGCCGCCCAAGACGAGGCGCAAGCCGCCGGTTTCTACGTCCTCGACGACCAGGACGCCAGCGGCCAGAACCGCTTGCAGATCCTCGACCGCAACTGGACCGTGTGCAGCCAGGACCCAGCGCCCGGCACGCACCCCACTGACACGCTCGTGACTCTGTTCGCGGTAAAGGACGACGAGAGCTGCTGAGACCCTGAAATCGCCGGTCTCCCTCCCGGTCAGACACCGGTCCGCGCGGAGGTTGGCCCCTCCGCCTCTGGCCGTCAGGCGCGCGTCGTGAGATCGTCCCCCGGTGACGGACGCTGCTGGTGGGGCATCGATGGTGAGACGACCGGACGACCGTGCGGCGTCCGCGCTGCGCTTCGTGACGGAACTCGTCGCGTGGGTGGCCACCCCTTGGGCACTGGCTGGCCACTCCTGGCTGCTCGCCGCCCTGTCCGTGCTGGTTCTGATCGGGCTTCCGACGGTGTTCTCCACCCCGGGGGACAAAGCCAACGTGATCATCGCGGTCCCGGGGTGGGCCACGATCCTGCTGGTACTGCTCCAGCTCGCCGCCGCCGTGGTCTCGTCATGGCTGGCCTGGCCGACTTGGGTGGCGGTTCCCGTGACCCTCCTGGCCTCCGCCACCCTCGTCACAGAACGTCGACGCTGGCGCTGGCTGGTCTCCGCGAACCGACTCGTCAACTGACGCGCCCGCTGGCATCTTTCCCCCGTATCTCACCTCCCGGGGGGACCATGAGACTCCGGCACCTCGCCGCGGCCACCGCCATCACGGCGCCCACACTCACCACCCGCTCGTCAGGCGACGACACGGCCAGCACCGGCCCCGCCAACATCCCACCGGCCACCATCGCCGAGCCCAGCGCCGACTACAGCGAAGGCGAGGCCACCCCGCAGCGGCGAGACAGCGGTCGCGGGATGGCCCCGCGACACCAGGGCGGGAACAGGGCCCCTCGCGGATCGTGCGAGGGGCCCCTGTGCTGTCCGGTGGGGGACGTCAGCGTTTGAGGGTGAAGGTGAAGTCGTCGGAGAGCCTGCCGCCCAGACGGACGGCTGAGACGAGTCTTCCGTCGGTGAGGAGGCGTTCGGTCTCGGCGCGGGAGAGGCCGCAGCCGTCGGCGATCAGGCGGAGTGGGCGGACGGGGATGCGGGCCGCGAAGCGGACCGAGACGTCGAGCACTTCGTGGTCCAGGTGGTCCGGGCCGTCGGTGTCGAGACGCCAGGCGCCGGTCCAGTCGAGGGCGACGCGGTTGCGGTGCCGTAGGGCCGGGTCCTGGAGCAGTTCGGCGGCCAGGGTCGGGTCGTTGTCGTGCATCCGGGTCAGCAGGTCGGGGTGGATGGAGCGCACATGCGCGCGCTCCAGGACCGTCAGTTTGGCCGTGTCCCCGCAGCCGGTGCAGAGGACCAGCAGCCAGGCGTCGAGGAGTTTGTGGTTGGCGTTGACCCGGAACTTGCCGTTCGCGTGGAAGCGGTCCGACGCGCAGGCCGGGCAGCGGCGCAGGACGGCAGGCAGGCAGGTGGGCGTGACCACCCAGGTGTTGAGCACAGGAGTACACCGGTTCCAGTGAGAAATCCGCAGCAAGAAGCAGCGCGGCGCGGAAGTACGCGACGCGCGACCGATCAGCTCTCGGGGGGTCTCACACGGTGTACAACGGCACGTCCTTGCCTCGGCGATGGGGCTCGGCAGCACCGTAGGGGCGGGGGGTGACGTCCTGCCAGTGGTTTTCCGTGGGGCTACCGCCCGTCGTGGTCCGGCGGGGGCTCGTGGGCGTGCTTGAGGTGCGAGCGGGCCGCCACCCGGTCCTGGCCCGTGAGTTCGGACCAGTAGCGGTGGGTCGTGACGAAGACGGCGAGTTCGTGTTCGCGGCGGCGCAGCTTCTCCACCTCCGCCTGTTCGTCGGCGGTCCAGCCGGGGGAGGCGGGGCGTTCGACCTTGCGCCAGCCGTTGTCGTCGCTGAAGCCGTCCACGGGCTCCACCGACCAGGGCAGCCGCTTCAGCAGGGCCGACAGCTCGGCCCTGACCTGATGCAGCTCCTCCTGACCGGCGAGGAGGTCGCTGGGGAAGTCGTAGGTCGTAGCCACGGCCCAATGCTACGCCTGTTCGATTTTGGGGCGCGAGTTTTCCCGGGAGTGTCAGACCCTCGTCCTAGTGTGGCGGACATGGGTGACGAAGTGCGGCTCGAGGCGTGGGGGGAGGCGGACCTGTGGGTGCTGCGCGGGCTGAACAGCGCGGAGATGACCGAGCACTTGGGCGGGCCCGAGAGCGAGGAGCAGGTGCTTGCGCGGCACCGGCGGTATCTGGAGCTGGGGGACGGGCGGATGTACCGGGTGGTGCTGGCCGGGAGCGGGGAGACCGTGGGGTCGGTCGGGTTCTGGGAGCGGGAGTGGCGGGGCGGCCTGGTGTGGGAGACCGGGTGGGGGGTGCTGCCCGGGTTCCAGGGGCGCGGGCTGGCCGTCCGGGCCGCCCGGGCCGTGGTGGGGGCGGCCCGGACGGCCGGTCGGCACCGGTATCTGCACGCCTACCCGAAGGTCAGCCACGCGGCGTCCAACGCCGTGTGCCGCCGGGCCGGGTTCACCCTGCTCGGCGAGGTCGGCTTCGAGTACCCGAAGGGGAACCCGATCACCTGCAACGACTGGCGGGTGGACCTCGGGGTGGATTCCGGGGGCGGGTCCCAGGCTGGTGGTGCCTAGCCTGGCGGTTCCTGGCTTGGCGGTTCGTTGCCTGGCGGTTCGTTGCCTGGCGGTTCCTCGCCTCGTGGTTCCTAACCGGCCTGCGGGGTCAGCTCCGTGACCACTCGGGTCGCCGTGGGGACGGGGACGCCGTGCCGGGTCGCGGCGCGGAGCAACGCGCCGCCGATGGCGTCCAGTTCGAGCGGGCGGCCCGCCTCCGCGTCGCGCTGCATGGAGGACTTGGTGCCGGGCGGGAAGGTGTCGTAGCGGGCGAGCACGCCCTGCGGGTCGGCGGGGCCGCCGCAGGCCCGGCTCACCGCCGCCGTCTCCGTGACCAGGGCGGTCAGCTCCTCGCGGTGGCGGCCGCGGATCTCGCCCAGCGGGACGCCGTAGCGGGTGGTGAGCAGGGCGATCGGGGCGAGGAACGACATCTTGGCCCACAGGGCCGCGGTCTCGTCGTCAAGGACCTGCGTGGTCACGCCCGTCTCCGTGAGCGCCGTCGCCAGGGTGTCCAGGCGGGGGCGGGGGACCGGGTCGCCCGCCAGGTCGATCTGCGCGAACGGGCTACCGTGTTCGATTTCGCCCGGCGCCACCCGGGTCGACTCGACGCGGATCGTGGACGGCGCCACCTGCTCGGGGCGGTAGCGGGCGCGCAGCAGGGCCGGGTGCTCCACGCCGTTCAGGAAGGGGACGAGGAGGGTGTCCCCGACCGTGGCGGCGGGGAGGCGGGTCAGGGCCGCGTCGAGGCTGGTCGCCTTGACGGTGATCAGGCAGGCGTCCACCGGCGCGCGCAGCTCGGTGTCGGCCTCCACCTCGGCCGTGAAGTTCCCGAACTGGCCGCTGCGGACGCGCAGTCCACGGGTGCGCAGGGTGTCCGCCGTGGTCTCCGAGGCCAGGCAGACCACCCGGTGTCCGGAGCGGGACAGCAGCGCGGCGAGCAGCCCGCCCACCCCGCCGGGGCCGAGCACCGCGATGGTCAGGCGGTTCTGGAGTACGTCCTGTGTCATGCCGTACGGCTCCTCTCGTCGGTCGGCCCCGGGTGCGGTGGCCGCCAGAAGTGATCATGACAGGTCGGGCGGGTCGTCGGGAGGCCCGTGCCGGAAACGTTCAGGAAGGTGAGACTGGAACCATGTGCCGCAGTATCAAGACGCTCCGCCCGCCCGCGCTGCCCGAGGAGGCGACGGAGGACGACATCCGCGCCGCCGCCTTGCAGTACGTCCGCAAGGTGTCCGGTTTCCGGGCCCCCGCCGCGCACAACCAGGAGGTGTTCGACCGGGCCGTCGACGCCGTCGCCGAGGCCACCGCCGAACTCCTCGCCGGTCTGGAGATACGGGGCGCGGCCGCCCGCAAGGCGGCCGGGTAGCCACGCCACCCGCCTGGGACCGACGCCCACCGCCGGGCCCCGCCGCACCGGGGGCCGGTGCTCACGCCGGGCGGCGGCGTACCAGGTATGTCGCGGCGGCGCCCGCGCCCAGCAGGGCCAGCATGGACACCGCCGTGGCCAGCCAGGGCGCGCCCAGCCAGTGCGTGCCCAGGTAGCCGAGGGCGACGCTGTACGTGGCCCAGGACAGCCCGGCCAGCGCGGACCACGGCAGGAACTCCCGCACCCGGCGGTGCGCCGCCCCGGCGCCGAGGGAGACCACCGAGCGTCCGGCGGGGGCGAACCGCGCCAGCACCACCAGGGCGCCGCCGCCCTTCGCCAGCGCCGCGCCAAGGCGTTCCTGCGCGCCGCGCAGCCGACGCGAGCGGGACAGCGCCCGGTCCAGCCGGGCGCCTCCGCGCCGGGCCAGCCGGTAGGCGACCAGGTCGCCCAGCACGGACGCGGTGGTGGCGCAGAGCGTGAGCACCAGGATGTCGGGGACGTAGTGCGCGGCCGTCTGGGCGGCCGCCGCCGTCGCCGCCATGATGACCAGCACCCCGCTCGGCAGCACCGGCAGGAAGACGTCGAGGAGGACCGACACGGCCACCACGGCGTAGATCCAGGGGCTCCCGGTCAGTGACCCCATACTCTCCAGCACCGCGACTCCCCGTGACTCCCCCGTGGGCCAGCCTGATGCCGCGGTGACGCGGGGCGGCAGGACGGGCCGATGACAGCCATACAGCGTACGCCCGGGGTGTGACAGTTGGTTCACGGGGGGCTTGCGTGTTCGATGAGGCATGTTCACACATGCCCGGTTCGTCTGTCCGTAACGTGAGGGAACGTACACATCATGGTGGCAGGGATGAGCGCCGTCGCCGTCGCCGCGGCCGTGCTCGCGGCCGGTACCGGTGGTGGTGCCGGGGGTTACTCGATGCGGACGGACGCGCGGTTCGCGCCGTCCCTCTCCTACGTCGCCCCGGCGGCGGTCACGTACGACCAGTTGCTGGTCCCGGAGGGGGCGTGGATCGAGGTGGGGCAGCGGACCGACCCGGACGGTGCCACGACGGTGCGGCTGCGGGTCACCGGGATGCGGCCGGGCGCCCGGTACGACGTCCATGTGCACCGCGAGCCCTGCGGCGCCGACCCCGCCGCGGCGGGCGGCCACTACCAGCACCGGCCCTCCGACGACCCCGTCGCCGCCAACCCGCACAACGAGGTCTGGCTGGACTTCCGGGCCGACCGCCACGGCGCCGGGCACGCCGTCGCCCGGCACGACTGGGGCTTCCGGCGCGCCGAGGCGGGCTCCGTCGTCCTCCATGACGCGCGGGACCACACCAAGCGCCGGGTGGGGTGCTTCACGGTGCCGTTCGGGTGGGTGGCGGCGGTGGGGTGATCCGGCCCCGCGTGGCGGTGGTCAGAGGGACAGGTCCCTCTCCGTCACCGTGCGCAGGGCGGGGCGGGTGTCCCGGCCCGTGCGGGCCGCGCGTTCCAGGCGCAGCCGCGCCGAACGACCGCGCAGGGTCAGCGTCATGAGCTGGTTGCCGAACCAGGGCCCGCCCGTCCTGCGCCAGTCGACCGCCGCCCGCGGCAGGCGACCGTGCCGGGCGACCAGCCGCCCCAGCGCCCGCGCCACCGCGCTCCACCCGAACCGGAAGCCGAGCCGGATGGACAGCGGCACCGAGTTGTGCACCGGCGAGCAGGTGAGCTGCACCACCCGGGCGGTCGGCCGGACCGGCGCGCCGGACGGCCAGGTCGGCTCGGCGACGTACGCGTGGTGGACGTCGCCGGAGAGCACGCACACCGTCGCCGGGGCGTCCGTGCCGCCGCCCGCCTCCGCGACCAGCGCCGCCAGCGCGTCGAACGACGCCGGGAACGCCGCCCAGTGCTCCAGGTCCGCCGCCCGCCGCAGCCGTTCCCCGAACCGTGCCCAGCGCGCCCCCTTCACGCCCCGGCACAGCGCCGCGTCCCACCCCTCCACGTCATGTACGAGGTGCGGCAGCAGCCAGGGCAGCGAGGTGCCGATGAGGAGGTGGTCGTAGGAGCCGGGCGCGGCCAGCGCCTGGTCGCGCAGCCAGGCCGCCTCGCCCGGGTCGAGCATCGAGCGGGCGTCCTCGGCGAGCACCCGGGCCGCGCGGGAGTCCACCATCAGCAGCCGTACGCGGCCGAAGTCGCGCCGGTAGCTCCAGCGGACGGCGGCCGGGTCGGCGTCGGCGCGGGCGGCGAAGGTGCGCAGCACGTCGGTGCCGTCGGCGGTGGCGCGTACGGCGTCGTAGACCGGGTCGGCGGCCAGTTCGGCGGGGGTGAGGTTGCCCAGGTGCTGGTAGACCCAGTACGACATCAGGCCGCTGAGCAGCCGCTCCCGCCACCAGGGCGTGGCCCGCATGTCGGCGAGCCAGGCGGCGGAGGTGTTCCAGTCGTCGATGACGTCGTGGTCGTCGAAGACCATGCAGTTCGGCACGGTGGAGAGCAGCCAGCGGATCTCCGGGTCGAGCCAGGACTCGTAGTAGAGGCGGGTGTACTCCTCGTAGTCCGCGACCTGGTCGCCGGGGGGTTCGCGCAGGTCGCGGCGGGCGGACAGCCAGCGTCTCGTCGCGTCGGAGACCTCGTCGGCGTAGACCTGGTCACCGAGCAGCAGCAGGACGTCGGGGCGTTCGGCGGTGGGGTCGGCGGCCAGCCGGGCGGCGAGGGTGTCCAGGGCGTCCGGGCCGACGGGGTCGTCCTCGGCGGCGGGGGGCGCGGCCCAGCGGCAGGAGCCGAAGGCGACGCGGACGGTGCCGTCCGTGCCCGTCTCGGCGGCCGGGGTCTGGATGGCCGACGGCGGGAAGGGCGACCCCGGCGGCGGCCACACGCGCGTGCCGTCCAGGAACACCTCGTACGGCGTCGAGGTGCCCGGGGTGAGGCCGGTCACCTCGACGAGGGCGTAGTGGTGGCCCGCGATCTGGAAGGTGCGGGCGGTGCCTTTGGCGGTGCCGTCCGGGGCGCGCACCTCGGCGGTGCACGGACGGCTCGCCTCGACCCAGACGGTCGCGGACGAGCCGTCGGCGTACCTCAGCAGTGGCCCGAGGCGCAGTTCCGGCATGGTCGATCACCCTCCTCCGTCGCCCCGTACCGTACGGAACGACGGGGGACGGCGGGGCGGTTCCGGAAATCCGTGCCGGGGGCCGGGGGTCAGCAGCTCGCGAGGTAGTTCGTCAGCGCGCTCTTCTCGGCCGAGTCGACGGACAGGCCGTAGTAGTACTTCACCTGCACCCAGGCGCGGACGTAGGTGCAGCGGTAGGTGGTGCGGGACGGCATCCAGGTGGCCGGGTCCTGGTCGCCCTTGGCCTGGTTGACGTCGTCGGTGACGGCGATGAGCTGCGGGCGGGTCACGTCGTTGGCGAAGGACTGGCGGCGGGAGGTGGTCCAGGAGCTGGCGCCGGAGTCCCACGCCTCGGCGAGCGGGACGAGGTGGTCGATGTCGACGTCGGAGGCGGCGTACCAGGTGGCGCCGTCGTAGGGGGAGTACCAGCTACCGCTGGTGGCGGCGCAGGAGGAGTCGGTGACGACGTTGGAGCCGTCCCGCTTCAGGACCGTCTCGCGGGTGTTGCAGGCGCCGCTGATGGTGATCCAGTGCGGGAAGAGGTCGCGGCTGTAGCCGGTGCGGTTCTCGGTGCGGACGGGGAGGGTGGCGAGGTAGGAGCGGGCCGTGGCGGCGCTCACCGGGGTGGGGAGGGCGGCGGAGGCGGTCGGGCCGGTGAAGAGTCCGACGAAGGCGGTGAATCCGGTGAGGGCCGCGAGTATGCTGAGCCGTCGACGCGCGTAGAACTTCGGCATGGTGAACTCCCTTGGGGGATGGGGGTGTTGCAGCGAGCGAGGGAATGCTCGCGGTGGGGTGTTGCGTGTGGGTGTGCGTACGGTGAGAAGTTAGTGACGTGTTCATGACACGACAAGGTCTGCGACGGTGATCGCGACGGGCGCCTGCCCGGCGGGGGTTGTGCGGCGGGGGCCTGCCCGGCCGCGGGCGTCCGGTTTGGGTTCCCGGTGGGGGGAGTCTGGCGGGGATGCGTGGTGGGGTTTCCGGGCGGGGGCGTCCGGCGGGGTTCTCCCGGCGGGGGTCGCTTGGTGGGTTTTCCGGGCGGAGGCGTCCGGCCGGGGTTTCCCGGTGGGGGGCGTCCGGTCGGGGTTTCCCGGTGGGGGGCGTCCTGCGGGGCTTTTCCGGCGGGGATGCCCGGTGGGGTTTCCCGGCAGGGGACGCCCCCCGGGTTTTCCCGGCCGGGATCGCGGCTGAGCCCCCGGTGTGGGTGTCGCGTACCATGGGGGGCGCAGAAGGGGAGTAGCTCTTCGCCGGACCGTCGACATACTGCTCAGCCCAGGCTGGGCCGGCGCCCGGAGCCGGATGATCCCGACCGCCCCGCGGTCGTGGTGACCGGCCAGCGAGACCTTCGGCAGACAGTGCACGCCCGTGCCCCCGTGGCGCGGGCGCCGAGTGTGCTGTCCCTGCCGAGGTGTCGCGTCCGAAGGGCCCGTACTTCTCGGTGGGGGACAGCCCCGACCGATTGAGGGACCCTTGCTCAGCCTGACCGTGATGGCGCTCACCTTCGGCGTCGTCTTCCTCGCCGAACTGCCGGACAAGACCGCGCTCGCCGGGCTCGTCCTCGGCACCCGCTACCGCGCCTCGTACGTCTTCGTCGGCGTCGCCGCCGCCTTCGCCCTGCACGTCACGCTCGCCGTGGCGGCGGGCAGCGTGCTGACGCTGCTGCCGCAGCAGTTGGTGCACGCGCTCACCGGCGTGCTCTTCCTGGGCGGCGCCGCGATGCTGCTGATGAAGCACGACGACGGTGAGGAGGAGGTCCGCAAACCGCGGGACCAGTCGTTCTGGAAGGTCTCCGGCGCGGGCTTCATGCTCATCCTCGTCGCGGAGTTCGGCGACCTCACGCAGATCATGACGGCCAACCTCGCGGCCCGTTACGACGACCCGCTCTCCGTCGGCCTGGGCGCGGTGCTCGCGCTGTGGTCGGTGGCCGGGATCGGCATCGTCGGCGGGAAGGCGCTGATGAGGCGGGTGCCGCTGGGGCTGATCACCAAGATCGCGGCGCTGCTGATGCTGGGGCTCGGGCTGTGGAGCCTGTGGGAGGCCGTGACCGGGTGAGACGGGTGCGAGCCGGTGCGCTCGGCTGAACATCAGGTCAAGGATCGGTGACGGTGGTGGCGGGTGGTCGCCAGGTTTTGTACCGTAGAGGAACAAAGTGGTTCCGCCCGTTTTCCCTGACCGGCGGGCGGGGCCGCTCTGTCCCCCTCCCGGGACCCCCGTTCTCCCTGTTTTGGAGTTGCCGATGACGGCCCCGACCGTGCTCACCGCCCGCGCCCTCCTGCTCGACATGGACGGCACCCTCGTCAACTCGGACGCCGTCGTGGACCGCGTCTGGCGGCGCTGGGCCGAGCGGCACGGTCTGGACGGCGACGAGGTGATGAAGGTCGTCCACGGCCGCCAGGGGTACGCCTCGATGGCGCTGCTGCTGCCGAACCGGCCCATGGAGCAGAACCACGCCGACAACGCGCGGATGCTCGCGGAGGAGACCGCCGACATGGACGGCGTCGTCGCCGTGCCCGGTGCGGGGGAGTTCCTCGCCGCGCTGCGGGGGCTGCCGCACGCCCTGGTCACCTCCGCCGACGTCGCGCTGTCCACGGCACGGATGGCGGCGGCGGGGCTGCCGATGCCGGACGTGCGCGTCACGGCGGAGTCGGTGGGCGCGAGCAAGCCCGACCCCGAGGGGTTCCTCAAAGGGGCGGCGGAGCTGGGCGTCGCGCCCGCGGAGTGCGTCGTCTTCGAGGACTCCGGGGCGGGGATCTCCGCGGGGCGGGCGGCGGGGATGCGGGTGGTCGGTGTGGGGGCGCGGGCCGGGTACCACCGGCCTGATGTGGTGGTGCGGGACCTGACGCAGGTGCGGGTGGAGTCCCTGGCCGACGGCGGGATACGCCTGCATGTGGCGGGCGTGGGCTGAGCACCCACGCCCCTGAGGGGGCGGGCGCTACAGCTCCGGCGTCTCCGCCTCCAGCTTGGCCCGGGTCTGGGCGTCGTAGACCCCTAGTTCGTCGGTCTGGATGCCTCGGGACCACTGGTAGGTGCGGACGGCGTCCTCCAGGCGGTGGCTGTAGTAGCCGTTGGTGTCGCCGTTCCAGAGCCAGACCTTGGTCAGGCGCTGCTGGAGTTCGGTGACCTCGGGGCCGCGGTCGCCGCGGCGCAGTACGGGGCCCTCCGCGGCCCCCGTCGCCCCGTTGGGGCCGACGGTCGCGGTGGCCGCCGCGGTGGTCGGGGGAGGGGACGCCGACGCCGACGGGCGCGGGGAGTCGGACGCGGACGGCGACGCCTCCGACGGTGACGCCGACGCCGAGGCGCTGTCGCTGTCGCTGTCGCTGGGCGACGGGCTCGGGGAGGCCGAGGTCGGCGCGGCGGACGAGGCGGCGCCGGTGCTGGGCGGGGCCGAGGTCGCCGCGTTGGTGGAGGTGTCCGGTACCGCCTCCCGTACGTCCTGCGGCATCGCGGTGTCCCGGGTCGGGGTGTCGTAGGAGAACACGCCGTTGGCCAGTCCGGCCGCCGCCACCACCGCCACGGCGGCGCCCGCCGCGCCGAGCAGCGCGACGCGGCGGCGCCGGGAGCCGCGTCCGCCGTCCGGCGTGGGCGCCTGCGGTGCCGTACTCTGCGGGCCGTCCGCCCGCTCACCGGCCTCGAACAGCCGCAGGTCCGTGGCGCTCGGCTCGGTCGCGGACGGGGCGAGCGGGGTGGGCAGCGGGGACGTGGCGTCGGCGGGCTTCGCGACGGGGGTGGGCTCCGCGACGGGGGCGGTCGCGGTCGGCTTCCCGTCGGCGTCCACCGCGCGCAGCACCACGGTCGCGTCTCCGGCGTTCCCGGCGCCCCCAACGTCCCCGGCGTCCACCGCGTGCAGCGCCATCGTCGTCTCGGCGGCCTCGCCCGCTGTGTCCCCGGCGTCTCCGGCGTCCCCGTTCCCCGGGTCCGCCACCTCCCCCACCTCCCCCAGATCGACGTACGGCCGTATCCGCAGCGGGTTGAAGTCCTCCGCCGCCGCCTGTTCGGCCGTACGGGCATGGTGCAGCGCGTCCGACGCCCGTCGGCCGCACGCACAGGACGGGGTGTTGTCCGTGCCCCGCTGTTCCCCGCACTGCGGGCACGGGTGCCCCTTCGGCTTGGCCATGCCTTCGTTCCTCCCCTTGCGAACTCCAGAGATTATGCAGACCGTGCGCACACGTTCTTCGCGCAATCCCCCACTTCGGCGCCGCTGACCTGCGGAAGTACCCCTTCCAAAGGGACTCGACAGGCCATAACCGGACACAGCCGCCACGATGGAAGGTGTCACAAGAGCCCCGGGAGGACTTCATGGCGGGGGAGGCCCGCGATATGACGCACGGTATGGCGAGCGGGGTACGGGACGAACGGCCACCCGGGAGCACCGGCGAGGAGCATGTGCCCGGGAACGTCCTCGTCTCCATCGGCGCCCTGCTGCTCGGCATGTTGCTCGCCGCCCTCGACCAGACCATCGTGGCGACCGCGTTGCCGACGATCGTCAGCGAACTGGGCGGCCTCGACCACCTGTCCTGGGTGGTGACGGCGTATCTGCTGGCGTCGACCGCCGCGACCCCGCTGTGGGGCAAGCTCGGCGACCAGTACGGGCGCAGGCGGCTGTTCATGACCGCGATCGTCATCTTCCTGGTCGGCAGCGCGCTGTGCGGGGCGGCGCAGAACATGCCGCAGCTCATCGCGTTCCGGGCGTTGCAGGGGCTCGGCGGCGGTGGGCTGATCGTGCTGTCGATGGCGATCGTCGGGGACCTGGTGTCGCCACGTGACCGGGGGCGCTACCAGGGGCTGTTCGGGGCCGTGTTCGGGGCGACCAGTGTGCTCGGGCCGCTGCTCGGCGGGCTGTTCACCCAGCACCTGAGCTGGCGCTGGGTGTTCTACGTCAACCTGCCGCTGGGCGCGGTCGCGCTCGCCGTCATCGCGACCGTGCTGCACCTGCCGCCCAAGCGGACCCGGCACACCATCGACTACCTCGGCACCCTCCTCATCGCCTCCGTCGCCACCTGCCTGGTCCTCGCGGCCTCCCTCGGCGGCACCACCTGGGGCTGGGGCTCGCCGCAGATCATCGGCCTGGTCGTACTGGCCGTCGTCCTCGCCGTGGTGTTCGTGCGCGTGGAACGCCGGGCCGCCGAACCCGTACTGCCGCTGAAGCTGTTCCGCATCCGCACCTTCACGCTCTCCGCCGTCATCAGCCTCATCGTCGGCTTCGCGATGTTCGGGGCGATGACCTACCTGCCGACGTTCCTCCAGGTCGTGCACGGGGTCACGCCCACCATGTCCGGTGTGCACATGCTGCCGATGGTGTTCGGGCTGCTGCTCGCCTCCACCGGCTCCGGACAGGTCGTCAGCCGCACCGGCCGCTGGAAGGTGTTCCCGATCGCGGGCACCGCCGTCACCGCGCTCGGGCTGCTGCTGCTCCACGAGCTGGACGCCGACAGCTCCACCGCCGAGATGAGCGCCTGCTTCTTCGTCTTCGGCGTCGGACTCGGGCTGGTCATGCAGGTGCTGGTGCTCATCGTGCAGAACGCCGTGTCGTACGAGGACCTCGGCGTCGCCACCTCCGGCGCGACGTTCTTCCGGTCCATCGGGGCGTCGTTCGGCGTCGCCGTCTTCGGCACCGTCTTCGCGGGCCGCCTCGGCGACCTGCTCACCGACGCCTTCCGCGGCACACCGCTGCCGCCGGGCGTCTCTGTCGACGCCCTGGAGTCCGACCCGCGCGGCATCGCCGCCCTGCCGCCGCCGCTGCGCCCGGCCGCGCTGGACGCGTACGCCACCGCCATCACCGACGTGTTCCTGTACGCCGCCCCCGTCGCCCTCCTCGGCTTCGTGCTGGCCTGGTTCCTGCGCGAGGACCGGCTGCGCGGCTCGGTCACCGCGCCGGACGCCACCCAGACCCTCGCCAGCAACCCCGTGGAGCGGTCCAGCCACGACGAGGTGTGCCGCGCGCTGTCCGTGCTCGGCACCCGCGAGGGCCGCCGCGCGGTCTACCAGCGGATCACCGACCGGGCGGGCTACGACCTGCTGCCCGCCGCGAGCTGGCTGCTGCTGCGGATGAAGAGGTACGGCACGGTCGAGCCGGGCGTGCTCGCCGAGCACAGCCCCGTGCCGCTGCCGGTGATCCTGGAGGCCGCCCGGCAGGTCGAGGAGCGCCGCCTCGCCCTCCGGGAGGGGCTCGGGCTGCGGCTGACCGACACCGGGCGGACGGTCGCCGAACGGCTGGCGGACGCCCGCGAGGAGTCGCTGGCCGAACTGCTCGGCGACTGGTGGGGGCCGGACCGGCCCACCGATCTGGTCCTGCTGGTCAGGGAGCTGAACGAGGAGCTGTGCGGCTCGACCCGGGAGCAGCCGCAGGGGTCCGGGCCGCTGGCCCGCTCCCGGTGACCAGGTCCTTGCGGAACCAGTGCTCGGCGTACGGCTCGTCGTTGTGCGGGGCGGTCTCCTCGTAGCCGAGCCGGGCGTACAGGGTGCGCGCCTCCACCAGGTCGCCGCGGGTGTCGAGGACGATCCGGGTCGCGCCGAGCGCGCGGGCGGCGTCCTCGGCGGCGGCGACCAGCAGCGGGGCCCCGCCCCGGCCGCGCATCGCCTCGTACACGAAGACCCGCTTCAGCTCGGCCGTCGTCGCGTCCAGCAGCCGTACGCCCGCCATCCCGGCCGCGACCCCGCCGTACCGCGCCACCAGCAGCCGCCCGGTGGGCGGGGCGAGGGAGTCGCCGGGGTCGGCGGCGATCTCCCGCTCCAGCTCGGCGGGGTCGGTGCGGCGCCCCTCGTGCAGCAGGTACCAGCGGTCGCTGACCTCCGTGTAGTACGCCCGCCACAGGGCGACGGCGTCGGGGGAGCCGACGGGTTCCGGGGCGACGGTCCAGTCCGCGGTCGTGTTCATGCCGGTCATTGTGGTGTCGGCGCCGTGGCCTTTGCGAACTGTTTGAGGAGCGCCGCCGAGGCAACCCGACAGGCGGACCGGCCACGCGGGCCGGTCGGGTCGAGAACCCGGAAGGCATTCATGTCCACTGGCTGGATCATTGCTCTGATCGTGATCGTGGCGGCCCTGGTGATCGTCGCGGTGGCCGTGCGGGGCCTGCGCTCCCGTGGCGGCGGGCTCGGCGGTACGTCACTCAAGCGGCGCTTCGGGCCGGAGTACGACCGTGCCGTGGCGCGGCACGACGGGGACGCCAAGGCGGCCGAGCGGGAACTCGCCGAGCGCCTGGAGCGCCACGGCGACCTGCGCGAACGGCCCTTGGAACCCGCCCAGCGGCAGCAGTTCGAGGCCCGCTGGACGGCGGCGCAGGAGCGGTTCGTCGACTCGCCGCGGGACGCGGTGGGCGAGGCGGACCGGCTGCTCGCGGAGCTGGCCGCGGCCCGCGGCTTCCCCGAGGGCGGGCAGTACGAGGAGCAGCTCGCCGCGCTGTCCGTGCACCACGCGCACCACGTGCACGGCTACCGGCGGGTGCACCGCGTCGCCCGTACGCCCGTCGACGGGGCGGGGAACGGCGCCGCCACGGAGGAGATGCGCGAGGCCATGGTCGAGGCCCGCGCCCTGTTCGAGGACCTGGTGGCCCCGTCCCGCCAGGACCGCCGCACCGGCACCGGTGACCGTGACGGGCGGACCGCCGCCCCGGCCAGGACCGGTGGCCGCGCGCACCTGCCGTTGGCCTTCGGCAGGCGTCATCCGAAGGGGAGTTGAGGACATGTCCGACGCGACACGGCCGACCGGCACGTTCGACGAGAACCCCGACCGCGGCCCCGGGCGCCGCGAGGACGTCACGGGGCGCGGCATGGCCACGGCGGAGACGCGCGGGGTGACGGAGACACACGCGGCCCATGTGGCGGAAGGGGCCACGGGGACGCCGGGTGCGCCCGGGACGCGGGGCGGCCCCGCGGCCCACGGCACCACCGGCACCCCCCACCCGGCCACGCCGCTGCTCCCCCACGAGGAGAGCGAGCAGCTCTCCCGGCGTATGCAGCACGCCGTCACCGGGTTCGTGGACGGGCCCCGGTCCGCCGTCGAGGAGGCGGACCACGCGCTGGAGGAGATCGCCGCCCGCTTCGCCGACGCCGTCACCCAGCGGCGCCGTACGCTGCGGAAGTCCTGGCAGGAGACCGACGAGGACCGCACGACCACCGCCGACACCGAACAACTCCGGCTGGCGCTGCGGGACTACCGCGAACTGGCGGACCGGCTCCTGCACCAGTAGATCCCGGCCCTTAGGGGCGTCAGCTTGCCGCCCGGCCCTCCCGCCACCGCCGTACCACGTCCTCGACGTCGTACGGCCTACGGCCCAGCGGGGGGCCGGGCGGCGGCTTGAGCAGCATGTCGCGGATGCGGGCGTTGACGTCTGTGATGATCTTCCGGACGACCCGCTCCGAAGGGGCGTTCAGCGCCGCCTCCAGCGCGTCCTCCGCCTGCTTGCGCAGCTCCAGCGCGGGCGGCAGCACGGAGACGCCCTCACGGGCGAGCTTTTGCCGGATCCACCAGTTCTCGTCGTACGCCGCCCCCGCCGGGTCCGGCAGCGGCTTCCCCGCGCCGGGCAGCCGGTCGAAGTCGCCGCGCGCCTGGGCTTCTTGAATCTGCTTGTCCACCCAGGACTCGAACGGCACACCCGGTGGCTTTCGCTCGGTCATGGCCCCATTGTGCCGGACGGGACCGGGCCGGGCGTTTTATCATCTGGCGGCGGTACGTCCCCGTGGGGCGCCGCAGTTGGACGTCCGACGTCTCCCGCCGCGGCGGCAGAACACCTCACGAGGAGCGCACGTGCTCGAACTCACCATGGCCACCGTCTCCGGGGCGGACGAGGGTGCCACGGCCGGGATGCTGATGGCCGACGCGCCCAGCGAGCCGGGCGCCGTGCTGCGGGTGGGCAGGGACCGGGCCGTGTGCCGTCTGACGACGCCGCAGGACTGGCTGTTCGTCTCCCGTGTGCATCTGGAGTTCGTGTGCGGCCCGGACGGCGCCTGGCAGGTGACCTGGCTGCGCGGCTCCCAGCCCGACCCGTCCTCCGAGGTCCGGCTGACGGTCGGCCAGCACGCCCAGCCGCTCGGCTACGGCGGTACGGTGCCGCTGCCCCGGGGCGCGGGCGGCGAGCTGGTCATCCAGGACCGGACCGGCCCGCGCACCGTCAACGTGGGCTTCTACCACGAGGTGTGACCCGACCCGCGCACGGGACGGCCCCGCCGCCGCTCAGCCCAGCACGCGGGCCAGCGCGAAGCCGTCGTACCCCTTGGCGCCGACCGTCTGGAGCGCCGTACCGTCGAGGCGGGGGTGCGAGCCGATGAGTTCGATGGCGGCGCGGGTGCCGCGCACGTCGGCCTCGGTGCTGCCGGGGTCGGCCACCCGCCCGCCCCGGACGACGTTGTCGACGACGATGAGGCTGCCCGCGCTGGTCAGCTTGAGCGCCCACTCCAGGTACCGCTCGTTGTTGGCCTTGTCGGCGTCGATGAAGACCAGGTCGAAGGGCGGCGGGTTCTCGTCCGCGAGCTGGGGCAGCGACTCGAGCGCCGGTCCGACCCGCACCTCGGCGACCTTGTCCAGACCCGCGCGGGCGATGTTGCGCACGGCGACCTCGGCGTGCCGGGGGCTGTACTCCAGGGAGACGAGCCTGCCGTCGGCGGGCAGGGCGCGGGCCAGCCAGATGGTGCTGTAGCCGCCGAGGGTGCCGATCTCCAGGACGGTGCGGGCGCCCTGGACCGTGGCCAGCAGGTGGAGGAACTTGCCCTGGGTGGCGGTGACGTTGACCTCCGGGAGCCCGGCCGCCTGGCTGTCGCGCAGGGCCGCCCGGAGCGCCTCGTCGTCGGGGGAGAGGTGGCCGGTGAAGTACTCGTCGACGGCGTCCCAGGTCTGCGACTCGCTCATACGCTCTGCCTCTCGTATGCCTTCTTAGAACCGCTAACTAGTTTCCCTAACGAGTGTAGTCCCGCCCGTGCGCCACGTGTGATCGAGATCGCGCCGAGTGGAAGCAACCCAATCCCGCCCGCACTATCGTCTTCTGGACAAGGGAAGATGGGCCGTCAGGTGAAGAGGGGATGGCCTGCGTCTCCTCCCTGGGGAACACGGGACGACGCTCGGGACGGACGGGGCGGGAGGGCCGACTAGGCGTGGCGAACGTGGAACGCGGCGGAAGACCGCCGGAGCCGCTCGGAGCGACGGCCGTGGGCACGCCCGGAGCGCGGCTGCGGCTGGCTCGCGCGGGCCTGTGGGCGGTGGCCGCCGTCCTCGCCGTACGGCAGATCGCCGTCGTCCTGAGCACGCCGCGCGGGGAGCGGCTGACCGACCTGGAGACCTGGGTCGGACCGCACGGAGTCCTGCACGTCACGGGCTCCCTCTACGACTCCACCCGCTTCACCGGCACCCCCTTCGCCGGGCTCGTCCTCAAGCCACTCACCCGTTCGGCGGAACAGGCCCTCGGCTGGGGCTGGACCTTCGGCACGCTGCTGCTGGTCGCCGCGCTCGGCCTGGTCGCCGCCCGCGCGCTGCCGCAGCCGGTGAGCCGCCGCACCTCGCTGTTCGCGGCGCCGGTCGCGATCTGCCTGCTGATGCTGTCGCTGCCGGTGCGCAACGCCTTCTGGCTCGGCCAGACCAGCATCCTGCCGGTCCTGCTCGTCCTCCTCGGCTGCTTCGCCGTGCGCGGCCAGCGGGCCAGCGGCGCGCTGATCGGCGTGGCCGCCGCGCTCCAGCCGACGCTGCTGCTCTTCGCCGCGCTGCTGTGGTGGACCGGACGGCGCCGGGCCGCCGCGTCGCTCGGCGCCACGTTCGCCGGGTGTACGGCGCTGGCGTGGGCGGCGCTGCCGCACGACTCGTCCACCTACTGGGTCCACCACCTCGCGGGCGTCGGCCTCGGCGGGCGCGCGGACGCGCTCGCCAACCAGTCCCTGCACGGCGCGCTGCTGCGGCTCGGCCTGACCGGGTGGCCGGAGACCGTCGTCTTCCTGGTGCTGGGCGCGGCGGTCGCGGTCCTCGCCCTGCGCCGCGCCGTCCGCTACGCCCACGACGGCCAGTTGCTCCTCGCGGTCGCGGTCACCGGGTGCGCGGCGATCGTCGCGGCCCCGACCGCCTGGCAGCACCAGCTCCTGTGGGTGCTGCTGGCGGTCGTCGGCCGGGTCGGCAAGCGCGCCTCGGACCGGCTGGTCTGGCCGGTCGCGGTCCTGGTGGTGATGACGCTGCCCGCGAGGTGGCTGCTGCCGGAGATGGCGTCGCTGTACCCGCTGCGCGACAACGCCGTCCTGCTGGCCGCGCTGGCCGCCGCGACGGCCGTCCCGTTCCTGCCGCGCACCTCGCCCTACTACCGCGACCCGATCCCCACGCCGTACGCCGACCCCGTCCCCGCCCGCTGGAGCCGCGTCCCCCTGCTGCCGTTCCTCGGCCGGGTCCTGACCCGCCCGAACCTGCTCCTGGAAGCGCTGCTGATACGGGTCACCTACGCCGCCTACTCCCAGGTCCGGCTGGCGGCGACCGGCGGCACGATCTCCGGGGGCCGGGAGCGGGCCGAGGCGCACGGCGAGCAGATCCTCGACCTGGAGCGGCTGCTCGGCCTGGACATCGAGCACGCGGTCAACCACGCCGTGGTGAAGGTGGACTGGCTGCGGGAGTTCTTCGACTTCTACTACACGTCCTTCCACTTCATCGTCCCGCTGACGGTCCTCGGCGTCCTGTACTGGCGCCGCCCCGTCGACTACCGCTGGGCCCGCTCCACCCTCGGCCTCACCACCCTGCTCGCCCTGGTCGGCTTCTGGCTCTACCCGCTCGCCCCGCCCCGCCTGATGCCGGGCCTCGGCATCATCGACACCGTCCACGGCGTCCAGGACTTCTCCCAGCCCGACTACGGCACCCTGACCGCCCTCACCAACCAGTACGCGGCGATGCCGTCCCTGCACTTCGGCTGGTCCTTGTGGTGCGGCGTGATCATCGCCATCGTCGCCCCCCGCCCCTGGATGAAGGCCCTCGGCCTCCTCCACCCCCTCCTCACCTGCTCCGCCATCGTCGCCACCGGCAACCACTGGGTCCTCGACGCGGCGGGCGGCGCGGCGGTGGTAGCGGCGGGCTTCGCCCTGTCGTACGCGTTCCAGGGGCCCCGCGCCCGTCCGGAGCCCCGCGGGGACGGGGCGGGCAAGGGCGGCGGCCCGTCGTCGGCGTCGGCGGAGGGGCGGTACGTGGCGGCGGAGTGAACGGCGCGGGAACCGGTACCGGCGTGTGCTTTACGTGGGGACCGGGGGCGTGATCAGCTCTGGTTGTCATGTGCAGGGGGCCTGGGAGAGGGCCGAGGGTGGGGAGGGCGTGCGGGTGCGTGCCGTGGGGGAGGGGGCGCTGCGGGCGTGCCCTGAGTGTGGGGGCTCGTTGCCGGTGCACGAGCGGTTCACCGCGTGGTGTGCCGGGTGCGGCTGGAACGTCGATCCGGAGGGCGGGCCGGACGAGCCCGCCGGGCGGGGGGAGCGGGTCCGGCGGAGGCTGGCGCGGCGGCACGGGGAGCGACTGCTCGCCGACCTCACGGAGGACGGGGTGCGCCCCGTGCGGGACGTCTTCGGGGTGCTGTCCTACGGGATCGCCCTCGCCGTGCACGCGGTCACCGTCGTGCTGGCGGTGGGCGGTGTGGTGTCGTTGGTCAGCGGGTCGGGGTTCTGGGGGGTCGTCGGCGGGGTGCTGGCCCTCGGGGTGGCCTGGACGCTGCGGCCCCGGCTGGGGCGGCTGCCCCGGGACGGCATCGTGCTGCGGCGCGCCGACGCGCCCGAACTGTTCGCGCTCGTCGACGAGGTGGCCCGCGCGGTGGGCACCCGGAGCGTCGACGCCATCGTCGTCGACGCCGAGCTGAACGCCTCGGTGATGACCCTCGGCGTACGGGGGCGGATGCTGACGCTGGGCGTGCCGCTGTGGGAGGTGCTCACCCCCGACGAGCGCGTCGCCCTGCTCGGGCACGAGCTGGGCCACTTCGTCAACGGCGACACCCGGCACGGTCTGGTCGTGGGGTCCGCCCTGCGGTCACTGACCGTCTGGCACGACTACTTCCTGCCCTACCGGCACCCCGGCACCTTCTTCGAGGTGCTCACCAACCTGGTCGCGCTCCCGTTCCGCCTCGCCACCGGCGCCCTGCTCACGCTGCTCGACCTGGTCGCCCTGCGCGCCTCCCAGCGCGGCGAGTACCTGGCCGACTCCGCGGCGGCGCGCGCCGGTTCCACCGGGGCCGCGGTGGGTCTGATGGACCGGCTGCTGGTGGCGGACCCGGTGGAGATCGCCCTGCGCCGCGAGATCAACTCCCGGCGCATGAACGGGCGGGGCCGCCGGGGCGCCGAGGCGGCGAGCGCGGGGCTCTGGGAGGCGCTCGCCGCGTACGCGGCCGAGGTGCCGGAGTCCGAGTACGAGCGTCGGCGGCGCGTCGGCGCACTGCGCGGCCACAGTGTCGACTCCACCCACCCGCCGACCCATCTGCGCCGCGAGTACCTGCTGCGCATCCGTCCCGAGACCGGCACCGTGGTGACGGACGGCGCCCGCGAGGGCCGTATCGCCGCCGAACTCGCCGGGGCGCGGGCGCGGGTGGCGCGGGAACTCGTGCGGGACGGGCTCGACGGGGAGTAAGGGGAGTGAGGGGAGTGAGGGGAGTGAGGGGAGTGAAGTAGGTCGAAGACCCGTCGGCTTCAGGTCAGCGCGTGACGGGGCCGGACACGGGTGAAGGCGGCGGCCCGGGGATCGGGGGCCGCCGCCTTCGTATCAAGGGGCCGCTCGCAGCGTGGGTGCCGCTCAGTACCAGCCGTTGGCCTGCCAGAAGTTCCAGGCGCCGACCGGGCTGCCGTAGCGCTCGTTCATGTAGTTCAGACCCCACTTGATCTGGGTCTTGGCGTTGGTCTTCCAGTCGGCCCCGGCGGAGGCCATCTTCGAGCCGGGCAGGGCCTGGACCAGGCCGTAGGCGCCGGACGACGCGTTGGTGGCGTCGACGTCCCAGCCGCTCTCGTGCTGGACGATCTTGCTGAACGCGTTGTACTGCGCGGTGTCCGGGATCATCTGCTTCGCGATCGCCTGGGCGCTGGCGGCCGAGGAGGTGGTCGCCGCGTGGGCCGGGGCGGCCGTCAGCGCCATACCGGCGGTGGCGGCGGCGACGGCGAGACCGGTGAGGGCCTTCTTGGGGGCGGCGGCACGACGGATGAAGGTGGCGGGCACAGTGAACCTTTTCTTCGGGGACGGTGGTGTCGGCGGCATGTCGGAACCACGCGGTGCGGGGCGGGGACATGCGCTGGCGCCGGGCCCGTGGGGGCACCTCGGCGCCGTGCGACGTCATCCAGAGAAGCAGGCCGGGCAGGGGTCCGCAATGACCCCTTTTACTAGTTGTGGTCGCATACGCTCCGATCTTCCGCTCTGTGACCTGGCTCTCAAAGCGCAGGTCAGCGCGAGTAATGTCCGGTTCATGTCACGACGAATCGGCTACTAAGGGGCGTAGTGAGTGATCTGGGTCATGTGGGGTGGTTCACCACGTAAGTAACCGCCCGTGCGCGCGCCCCTACCCGGCGGGTGCGTCGAATGTGACCGGCGCCTCGAAAGCGGCCCGCCGCGTCGCCCGCCGCAGCGCCCGCAGCACCGCCGGACCGAGGACGAGGGTCAGTACGACGGTGACGAGGGCGCGTCCCAGGTCCCAGCCGAGCGAGGTCGCCAGGCAGTAGGCGACGAACCGGGCCAGGTTGGCGGCCACCCCGGCGTCGGCGTCGAAGGCGATGGTGGAGGCGTTGGTGTCCATGAACGTCCAGCCCGCCAGGTTCATCACCGTGCCGTAGGCGAAGGCGGCCAGGAAGCCGTAGCAGGCGAGCAGCGCCAGCTCCGCCCGGCCGCGCAGCCGGTCCGGGCCCGGCAGCAGGCCCGCGCCCATCGTGAACCAGCCCATGGACAGCATCTGGAACGGCAGCCACGGCCCCACCCCGCCGGTGAGCAGCGCGGAGGCGAACATCGTCACCGAGCCCAGCACGTAACCGAACCCGGGGCCGAGGACCCGGCCGCTGAGCACCATCAGGAAGAACATCGGCTCGATGCCCGCCGTGCCCGCGCCGATCGGCCGCAGCGCCGCGCCCGTCGCCGCCAGCACGCCGAGCATGGCCACCGCCTTCGGGCCCAGCCCGGACTCCGCGATCGTCGCCGCGACCACCGCGACGAGCAGCACCAGCAGCCCCGCGAACAGCCACGGCGCGTCCTTGGCGTGCGCGGCGACCTGCGACTCCGGCGGTACGAGGAACGGCCAGCCGACCGCCGCCACCCCGACCGCGCTGACCAGCGCCAGCGCGGCGAGCGACCGCGGGCCGAGCCGGACGGCGCGGGCCTGCCGGTCCGGGTGCGTCATACGAGGGCCTCCTTCACCTGGGCCACCGTCAGGTACGGCCGGGGGGCCAGGATCTTGGTGACCTGCGGCGCGAACGAGGGCGACGAGACCACCACGTCGGCCGTCGGGCCGTCCGCGATCACCTCGCCCTCCGCGAGCAGCACCACCCGGTGCGCGATCTCCGCCGCCAGCTCCACGTCGTGCGTGGCCAGCACGATCGCGTGCCCCTCGGCCGCCAGGCCGCGCAACACCCCGACCAGCCGTGCCTTCGCCGCGTAGTCCAGACCGCGGGTCGGCTCGTCGAGGAGGAGCAGCGGCGGGCGGGCGGTCAGGACGACGGCCAGGGCGAGCGCGAGCCGCTGCCCCTCGGACAGGTCCCGGGGGTGCGTGCCGTCGCCGACCCCCGGCAGCAGCGCCGACACCAGCGCACGGCACGTGCCCGGCGCGGCGTCCGCGTCCTCGTCGGCGGCCCGGCACTCGGCGGCCACCGTGTCCGCGTACAGCAGGTCCCGCGGCTCCTGCGGGACGAGCCCGACCCGGCGTACGAGGTCCCGTGGCGCCGTCCGGTGCGGGGTCGCCCCACCGACGCGCACCGTGCCCGACGTCGGCTCGACCAGGCCGACCAGGGCGGACAGCAGCGTGGACTTGCCCGCGCCGTTACGGCCCATCAGCGCGACCGTCTCACCGGGGGCGACGGCGAGGTCCACCCCGCGCAGGGCGCGCACCCGCCCCCGGTCGACGGCGAGCGAGCGCACCTCGGCGGCGCGGGGGGACGCCTGCGGGAGGTCGCCGGGCGGGCGGCGCCGTAGCAGGGAGCGGAGGGTGGGACGGCTGACGGGGGGTGCGGCATCCGGCGCGCCGGCGGGGATGGGCTTCGCGGGAGCCGTACCGCCCGGCCGGGCCCCAAGGGGCCGCGCGGGTAGGGGCTCCCCGGAGGCCGGATCGCCCGGCCCGGCCCGCAGGGCCCCCGTGGGCGCGGGTTCCGCGTCCCCCAGCCGGTCCCGCAGGGCCCCCGCGCGGCGGCGGGCGTCGCGGACCGTCAGGGGGAGCGGGGACCAGCCCGCCCACCGGCCCAGGTCCACCACCGGCGGGAACACCGGCGAGACGGCCATCACCTCGGCCGGGGCGCCGAGCACCGGTGCCGTGGCCGGGGCGGGCAGCAGGAGCACCTGGTCGGCGTACTGGACGACCCGTTCCAGCCGGTGTTCGGCCATCAGGACCGTCGTACCGAGGTCGTGCACGAGCCGTTGGAGGACCGCGAGGACCTCCTCCGCGGCGGCCGGGTCGAGGGCCGACGTCGGCTCGTCGAGGACCAGCACGCGCGGGTGCGGCGTCAGCACCGAGCCGATCGCCACCCGCTGCCGCTGCCCCCCGGAGAGCGTGGCGATGGGCCGGTTCCGCAGGTCGGCGAGGCCCAGCAGGTCCAGGGTCTCCTCCACCCGGCGCCGCATCACGTCCGGGGCGAGGCCGAGGGACTCCATGCCGTAGGCGAGTTCGTCCTCGACGGTGTCCGTCACGAAGTGCGCCAGCGGGTCCTGGCCCACCGTGCCCACCACGTCGGCCAGTTCGCGCGGCTTGTGGGTGCGGGTGTCGCGGCCCGCCACCGTGACCCGGCCGCGCAGGGTGCCGCCGGTGAAGTGCGGGACGAGCCCGCTCACCGCGCCGAGCACGGTCGACTTGCCGACGCCGGACGGGCCGACCAGCAGGACGAGTTCGCCCTCCGGCACCTCGAAGTCCAGGCCGCGCACGGCCGGTTCGGCGGCGCCGTCGTAGGTGACGGTCACGTCCTCGAAGCGGATCACGACGGCTCCTTGTCGGGTACGGGGGCGGGCACCGGTTCCGGCGCGGGGGTGGCGAACGCCGGGAGCAGCCCGACGAGTACGGCGGCGGCGGGCCACAGCGGCAGCTCCGGCGCGGTCAGCGGGACCACCCCGGGCCGCAGCGCCGCCGGGTCCCGGCTCCCGGCCAGCACCAGCAGCGCGGCGACGGCGGCCCCGGAACCGGCGACCAGCCAGGCCCGCGCGCCCCACGGGTCCGGGCGGTAGCGGGTGCGCGGGGTGCGCCTGCCGCCCAGCCACAGCCCGGCCAGCGCCGCGCCGAGCCCGGCCAGCAGCACCGGCAGCCCGTAGGTGCCGCCCGCCGCCGTCAGCACCCCGTACGTGCCCGCGCAGACGCCGAGCAGTCCGCCGAGGGTGAGCGTGGCCGTCGTACGGCGCACCGCGGCGGGGACGGCGGCGGTACGGCCGTAGCCGCGGGCGTCCATCGCGGCGGCGAGGGCCACCGAGCGCTCCAGGGCGCCCTCCAGGACCGGCAGCCCGACGTGCAGCAGCCCCCGCACCCCCGTGTCCCGGCGCCCGCGCAGCCGCCGGGCGGCACGCAACCGCCGGGCGTCCGCGATGAGGTGCGGCGCGAAGGTGAGCGCGACGACCACCGCGACACCCATCTCGTACAGCGCGCCCGGCAGCGACTTCAGCAGCCGGGTCGGGCTGGCGAGGGCGTTCGCGGCGCCGACGCAGACCAGCAGGGTGGCCAGCCGCAGCCCGTCGTACAGCGCGAACACCACCGCCTCCGCGGTCACCCGGCCGCCGAGCCGGATGCCCTGCGCCCAGTTGGGCAGCGGGACCTCGGGCAGCGTGACCAGGACGTGGGTGCCGGGGATGGGGGAGCCGAGGGCCACCGCGAACACCAGCCGGATCGCCAGCACGGCCAGCGCCAGCTTCACGAACGCGCCGTAGGACCGCGCCCAGGGCGCGTCCGGGCGGCGGGCCGCGACGACGTACGCGGAGACGGCGACGAGCAGGGCGAGCAGCAGCGGGTTGGTGGTGCGGGTCGCCGCGGTCCCCAGGGCGAGGGACCACAGCCACCACGCCCCGGGGTGGACGGCGGCCCGCTCACCCACGGCGGCGGACCTGCCACACCGCCGCCGCGGCGAGCACGGCGACGACGGCACCGCCCGCGAGCAGCCCCAGCGAGGGCCCCTCGTCGGTCTCCGTACCGCCGCCGCCCTTGCCGTGGTCGTCGCCGGTCGCTGTCTGCTCGCCGCAGCCCCGCTGCGGGTACCCGGCGATCGCGCACAGCAGCGCGTTGGTGTCGTAGCGCAGGGGCTTCGCCACCACGGCGAGGGCCTCGGCCGTGCTGGCGTCGGGGGCGACGCTGGCGCAGACCGTGCGGCGGGCGGGCGGGGTCTCGCCGGAGGGGGCGTCGGCGCTCGTGCCGAAGTCCAGGACGAGGGCGATCCGCTTGCGGTCGGCCCGCTTGGGCGTCGCGCCGCAGATCGCGGTGAAGTCCGCCGTGCCGCGCGGCTGGGCGGCGTCCGCGGAGTCCTCGCTCACGGCGAACCGGAAGCCGTGCACGGCGCCGTCAGCGGGCCGGACCTGGGACGGGCCCTGGCTGGCGTAGGTCCACCGGCCGTCCTGGCGCTCCCAGAACGACCAGTAGCGGTAGCCCGTGGCCGACGCCGGGGACGCGGCGGCCACGAGCGCGGTCAGCAGCGCGGCGAGGACGAGCGCGGGCAGGGCGACGGCACGCTGACGGCGCGGTATCACGGCTGCGACTTCCTGCGGCCGCTGATCAGGAAGCCGATGCCGATCCCGGCGACGAGGAAGACGCCGACGGTCCACCACACCCCGAACCCGGAGTCGTCGTCCTCGGCCTCGGCCTCGTCCTTCGCCTCGGTCGCGGCTTCCGTGGCCTTCGGCGCCGGACCCGTCGCGTTCAGCCGCTCCACCAGGTCGTCGCCGCTGCCGCCGAAGTCGTGGACGTCGAACCCGGCCGCGTCGGCGGCGAGGATGAGCTGCGCGTACGCGGCGGGACCGGACTGCTTGGCCCAGCCCTGGTAGTGGGCGCCGAGCCAGCGCATCGCGTCGGCGGCCTCGTCGGCGTGCCCGGCGGTGGCGAGGGCGAGGACGGCGTCGGCGGTGTTGCCGTAGTCGGGCTGGTCCTCGGCGCCGGGCAGCGCGGACATCAGGTGGCCCTCCTTGCCGAGGGCGGCCAGGAGGTGCGCGGCGCCGTTCCGCGCGGCCTGCTCGGGGCCGGTGGCCTTCGCGCAGGTCGGCTCGGTGCCGTCCGGCTTCGGGGAGGCGCCGGTCAGGCCCTTGCCGAGGGCGCCGACGACGGCCGCGGCGGTGGCGTCGTCGTTGGCGGCGAGCTTGCCCTTCTCGTCGGGCTGGTAGGCGAAGGCGCCGCCGCCGCCGTCCGCGCCGCAGGGCAGGGAGAGGCCCAACAGGGCGTCGTACGGCGACTTGCCGCCCTTGACGGTCTCGCCGGGCTTCTCGCCGACGGCGGCGAGGGCGCCGATGACGACGGAGGTGGAGTTGGCGTCGCTGGGACTGCCGGGGGTGTAGCCCCAGCCACCGTCCGCGTTCTGTACGGACTTCAGCCAGCCGACGGCCTTCGTCGTCACGGCGTCGTGCCCGCCGAGGGCGGCGAGGGCCTGGACGGCGGCGGCGGTGTTGTTGGTGTCGACGGCGGTCTTGGCGTCGCACTCCTCGCCGGTGTCGGCCCGGTACGGCGCGAAGGAGCCGTCGGCGCACTGCTGTCCGGTCAGCCACGTCACGGCCTCGGCGGCGGGGGTGACGCCCACGGTGTCCTGGGCGAGCAGCGCCAGGGACTGCCGCCAGACGCCGTCGTAGGTGGGGTCGGCGGTGCCGTACAGGGCGGCGGGCAGCGAGGCGGACGGCGACGGGTCGGCGGCGTGCGCGACCGGTGCCGCGACGGCGCCGGTCAGGGCGGCGGCGGCCAGGACCGCTGCGCTGCGGCGGAAGTTCATGATCGGCGGGTGCCTCTCTGTGCTGCGCGGGCAGCCGGGCAGCAGGGGACACCCCCGGCGGCTCGGCTCCGTATGCCTCGACGGTGCCGCGCACCCGCGGGACGCCGGTGCGCTTGAGCCGGTCACGGTTTCCGTCCGGGGCAGTCCGGCTCACCGCCCTTTCTCGGATGGGCGGTTCACGGTTGCGGGTCAGCGCCGGAATTGCACCGGCTTCCCCCCGTACGGGTGTGATGACGACCGGCCCATGCTACCGGGCCGTAGTCGGCGCGCCTCCCGCCGGTCGCCTACAGCGCCTGGTAGGAGACCGCCGCCGCGGCGGAGGATTTTTGCCGCCAGAGGACTAGCGCTCACCGCAATGCCGGATTTACCCTATTTACAAGACCTGCGAGACGAGTGAGGGAGTTCGACCGGAGTAGCCGACTCTGGCGCGACACCGAGCAGTACGGGTATCCGCTGGTGCCGACGTCGACGGTCGGGCTGAGAGGCCCGGAGGGCGCCAGCCGCGAGGCGAACGCCCGAAAGGCGACCCCCAGCAACCTGATCCGGACAATACCGGCGAAGGGAACCCGCCTCGTAGGTCGCCCCATGTCCCGCCCGCTCAGGGCGCCGCCGGTTCCGTCAGGTCGATCAAGCGGCACGCTGTTTCGATGTCGATTCTGACCTGGGCGATGGAGGCGCGGCCCGAGAGCCAGGTGGTGAGGGCCGAGTGCCAGGTGTGTTCGATGACGCGGACGGCGGCGAGCTGGTCGGCGGTGGGCGGGGTCTCAAGGCCCATGGCGTCCAGGATGATCGCCGTGGTCTGGCGGGAGACCTGGTCCACCTCCGGGCTCACGCCGCGGTCCGCGAACGTCAGCGCCCTGACCATCGCGTCGGCGAGGTGCGGCTCGCGCTGGAGGGCGCGGAAGGCGCGCATCAGCGTCTCCGCGACCCGCTCGGACGCCGTGTCACCCGCGGGGGGCTTCTTGCGCAGGGTGGCGTGCATGTGGTCCAACTGGTCCCGCATCGTCGCCACCAGCAGGTGGATCTTGGAGGGGAAGTAGCGGTAGAGCGTGCCGAGGGCCACCTGTGAGGACTCCGCCACCTCCCGCATCTGCACCGCGTCGAAGCCGCCCCGGCTGGCCAACCGTGCCGTCGCGTGCAGGATGCGGCGGCGCCGGGCCGCCTGCCGTTCGGTGAGCGGCGGCGCCTCGGGGCGCGCCCCGCCGACGCCGGGGACGGCGTCCGCTCCGGCCGCCTTGGCCACCTTCTCCACCCTGCCCACTCCGCCCTGCCCCGCCGTGGCGCGAATCACCTGATCCACTGGTCACAGCACCCCTACCTGCCGGTAGATTCGGAGCTTCCGAACGATCAAGTCTGAAACTTGTTCTAGATTAGCGTCTCGACGTAGGCTCGCGCAGTGCAGGGAGAAGGGGGCCCAGAGTGACCGCTGAGGCCAGTCAGGCGGGTCCCCGCCAGGACCTGGCAGACCACCTGGCAGACCTGGCAGCCGACGGCTTGCGACCGCTCCGCATCGCACTCCTCACCTACAAGGGCAACCCGTTCTGCGGCGGCCAGGGCGTCTACGTCCGGCACCTCTCCCGCGAACTGGCCCGCCTCGGCCACCGCGTCGAGGTCATCGGCGCCCAGCCCTACCCCGTCCTCGACGAGGGCCACGACGGCCTGACCCTCACCGAGCTGCCCAGTCTTGACCTCTACCGCCAGCCCGACCCCTTCCGCACCCCGGGCCGCGACGAGTACCGCGACTGGATCGACGCCCTGGAAGTCGGCACGATGTGGACCGGCGGCTTCCCCGAGCCGCTCACCTTCTCGCTGCGCGCCCGCCGCCACCTGCGCGCCCGCCGCGGCGACTTCGACGTCGTCCACGACAACCAGACCCTCGGCTACGGCCTCCTCGGCGACCTCGGCGCCCCGCTCGTCACCACCGTCCACCACCCCATCACCGTGGACCGGCGGTTGGAACTGGACGCCGCCACCAGCCGCGCCCGCCGCTGGTCCGTGCGGCGCTGGTACGCCTTCACCCGGATGCAGAAGCGCGTCGCCCGCCGACTGCCCTCCGTGCTCACCGTCTCCGGCACCTCCCGCGCCGAGATCGTCGAACACCTCGGCGTCCGCGAGGACCGCGTCCACGTCGTGCACATCGGCGCCGACACCGACCTGTTCTCGCCCGACCCGTCGGTGCCGAAGGTGCCCGGCCGGATCGTCACCACCTCCAGCGCCGACGTCCCCCTCAAGGGCCTGGTCTTCCTCGTCGAGGCGCTGGCCAAGGTCCGCACCGAGCACCCCGGCGCCCACCTCGTCGTCGTCGGCAAGCGCCCCGAGGGCGGCCCCGTCGCCCGCGCCGTCGAGCGGTACGGCCTCGAAGGCGCCGTCGAGTTCGTCAAGGGCATCTCCGACGCCGAACTCGTGGACCTGGTGCGCTCGGCGCAGGTCGCCTGCGTGCCCTCGCTGTACGAGGGGTTCTCGCTGCCCGCCGCCGAGGCCATGGCCACCGGCACCCCGCTGCTCGCCACCACCGGCGGCGCCATCCCCGAGGTCGCCGGACGCGACGGCGACACCTGCCTCGCCGTACCCCCCGGCGACCCGGACGCCCTCGCCGCCGGGCTCCGCCGCCTGCTCGCCGACCCCGAGCTGCGCGCCCGCCTCGGCGCCGCGGGCCGGGAACGCGTCCTGGACCACTTCACCTGGGCCCGCGCCGCGCAGGGCACGGTGGCCCACTACCGTGCCGCGATCGCCCGCGCCACCGGCGCCCCCGCGCCCACCCCCACCACCACCGGCGTCTCACCCGAAAGCAGGGCCACGTGCTGACCGTCGACTTCACCCGGTTCCCGCTCGCCCCGGGGGACCGTGTCCTGGACCTCGGCTGCGGAGCGGGACGGCACGCCTTCGAGTGCTACCGGCGCGGCGCGCACGTCGTGGCCCTCGACCAGAACGGCGAGGAGATCCGCGAGGTCGCCAAGTGGTTCGCGGCGATGAAGGAGGCCGGGGAGGCGCCCGCCGGGGCCACCGCCACCGCCATGGAGGGCGACGCGCTCGCGCTGCCCTTCCCCGACGAGTCCTTCGACGTCGTCATCATCTCCGAGGTGATGGAGCACATCCCCGACGACAAGGGCGTCCTCGCCGAGATGGTCCGGGTCCTCAGGCCCGGCGGCCGGATCGCCGTCACCGTCCCGCGCTACGGCCCCGAGAAGGTCTGCTGGACCCTCTCCGACGCCTACCACGAGGTCGAGGGCGGCCACATCCGCATCTACCGGGCCGACGAACTCCTCGCGAAGATGCGCGAGGCCGGGCTGCGCCCCTACGGCACCCACCACGCCCACGCCCTGCACTCCCCGTACTGGTGGCTGAAGTGCGCGTTCGGCGTCGACAACGACAAGGCGCTGCCGGTGCGGGCGTACCACAAGCTGCTGGTCTGGGACATCATGAAGAAGCCGCTCGCCACCCGGGTCGCCGAACAGGCCCTCAACCCGCTGATCGGCAAGAGCTTCGTGGCCTACGCGACCAAGCCGCACCTGCCCCGCGTGCCCGAGGCGGACGCGCGGTGACCACCCCCCGCACCGACCACCTCGTCCTGCCCGGCGTCCTCACCGCCGACGAGGCCGCCGCGACCGTACGCGCCCTGCTCGCCGTACAGCGCGCGGACGGCGCCATACCGTGGTTCCGGGGACACCACCTCGACCCCTGGGACCACACCGAGGCCGCCATGGCCCTGGACGCCGCCGGTGAGCACGAGGCCGCCGAGCGGGCCTACGCGTGGCTGCGGCGGCACCAGAACGCCGACGGCTCCTGGTACGCCGCCTACGCCGACGGCGACGCGGACGCCGTCACCGACCGGGGCCGCGAGACCAACTTCGTCGCCTACGTGGCCGTGGGCGTCTGGCACCACTACCTCGCCACCGGCGACGACGCCTTCCTCGACCGCATGTGGCCCACCGTCTACGCGGCCGTCGAGTTCGTGCTCGCCCTCCAGCAGCCGGACGGCCGGATCGGCTGGCGCCGCGACGACGACGGCACCGCCACCACCGACGCCCTGCTGACCGGCTCCTCCTCCGTCCACCACGCCCTGCGCTGCGCCCTCGCCATCGCCGAGCAGCGCGAGGAGGCCCAGCCCGACTGGGAACTGGCCCTCGGCACGCTGCGGCACGCGATCCGGCGGCACCCGGAGCGGTTCCTCGACAAGTCCCGCTACTCCATGGACTGGTACTACCCCGTCCTCGGCGGCGCGCTGACCGGCGCGGAGGCCAAGGAGCGGATCGAGGAGGGCTGGGACCGCTTCGTCGTGCCCGGGTTCGGCGTCCGCTGCGTCGTCCCCAACCCGTGGGTGACCGGCGGCGAGTCCGCCGAACTCGCCCTCGCGCTGTGGGCGGTGGGCGAGTCGGACCGGGCGCTGGAGATACTCCAGTCCATCCAGCACCTGCGCGACCCCGCCTCCGGGCTGTACTGGACCGGCCTCGTCTTCGACGACGAGGTCGTCTGGCCCGAGGAGCTGACCACCTGGACGGCGGGCTCACTGCTGCTCGCCGTGGCCGCGCTCGGCGGCGACGAGGCCACCTGCGCGGTCTTCGGCGGCGACCACCTGCCGCGCGGCCTGGACGACGCGGAGACGGACTGCTGCTGACGGCGGCCCGTCTCCCGGGAGCGTCAGGAGCGGCGGTAGATCCGGCCCGCGAGGGCGTGCCCCACGAACAGGTAGACGACCGCGGCGAGGCCGTAGCCGCACACCACCCGCGCCCACTCCTCGTCGAAGGTGAACAGGTCGTGTGACCAGCCCGCGAGCCAGCGGGCCGCGTCATGGATGAACTGCACGAAGTCGTTCGCGCGGTTCGCGTCCAGCAGATACATCAGGATCCACAGGCCGAGGATCAACGCCATGATGTCGGCGACGACCGCTATCACCCGGCCTGCCTGTGAACCAGCGTGATATCGAGGGGACATGCCCTCCGGGTAGCCAGCGCACGCCCCCTGAAACCGGCGCGCCCCCGCGCCGGTAGTTCACCCCTGGTTTCAATGGAGTTCATTCTTCCGGGGGTTGACGTTAGACGTGGTCGCTGATGATCCTGCCCCCTGAAGAGTCAGGAGAGCCGGTGCCCGACGATCCGAGCGCAGCCACCACCCTGGGGGAACCGCGGCTCGCCACCCGCCAGCGCCGGACCCGCCGCCAGATCCCCCGCCACGTCGCCGTGGCGCTGCCGCTCGCGCTGGCCGGACTGATCTCCCTGCTCGTCACCGGGAACACCCTGCGCCCCTTCGAGACCATCACCACCATCGACGCCCGCATGGCCTCCAAGAGCGACTACTTCCGCGACCCCGAGGTGCAGCGCCTGTTACTGGAGCACGGCCTGCGCGTGGACGTCCGACGGCTCGGCTCCCGCGGCATCGCCACCCAGTCCCTGAAGGGCATGGACGTCGTCTTCCCCTCCGGACAGCCCGCCGCCAAACTCATCCTGGACCGCCAGGACCGCTCGGTGCGCTCGGTACGGCCCTTCGTCACCCCCCTGGTCCTCGCCACCTTCCGCGGCTACGCCGAGACCCTGGTCCGCGCGGGCGTCGCCCACCGGCAGCCCGCCGAGAACGGCGCCAAGTCCCTCTACTACGACCTCGACATGACGAAGTTCACCCACCTCCTCGACGGCGCGGACGGACCCCCCGCCCACCACGACGGCGAGGACGCCGACGCCGACCACTGGAACGGCATCGGCTACGACGAACTCACCGGCCGCAGCAACAGCGGACGCGTCCTGGTGCGCACGTCCAACGTCTGCGAGTCCAACGCCGCGGGCACCTACCTGAGCATCCTGGCGTTCGTCGCCAACGGCAACAGCACCCCCGGCGCGGAACACACCGACGAGGCCGGCCGCGCCGCCGAGGTACGTGCCGTGGGCCGGAGGATCAAACCTCTCATCAGCCTCCAGGGCATGTGGGCCGACGAACAGGCCGAGAGCTACTTCTCCGACATCGGCGAGAGCATCGCCCCGATCTCCGTGATCTACGAACACCAGTACCTGGCCCACCAGATAGCCCACCACGACCGGTACGGCACCCAGGACGACCAGCGCGTCCTGCTCTACCCCACGCCCTACGCCCTCACCGAACCCCAGCTCATCGGCCTCACGGACGACGGCGACCGGCTGGTCCGGCTGATCGAGCAGGACCCGGAACTGCGCCGCCGCGCCATCGAACTCGGCTTCCGCGTCCGCTTCTCCGGCGAGGACGGCACCAGCGAACAGCTCAACGCCTACCTGCGCGACCACGGCATCCAGGCCCCGGCCCCGAACCCCGACCAGTCGAAGGTGTACGAACCCGACCTGGAGGTCCTGGAGGAGATCATCGACTACGTCGGCGACTGCGTCCCACCCGTACGGGACGCCTCATGAGGGCCCTGCCGCGCCGCGCCCTGCCGCGCCTCGCCCTGGCCGTCCTGCTGCTCGCCACCGCCCCCGCCGCCCTCACCGCCTGCGCCTCCGGCGACGAGGACACCACCCTGCGCGTCATCGCCAGCCCCGAACTCGCCGACGTCGCACCCCTGCTGGACGACCTGGAGGACGACACCGGCGTCAAGCTGGAGATGACGTACGAGGCCACCGCCGACCTCGCCGGGACGGGGCGGACGGCGTACGACCTGGCCTGGCTCGCCTCCGACCGCTCCTATCTGCTGCGGCTGCGCGACGAGGGCCGCACCCGCCCCGAGTCCACGCCGATCATGCGCTCCCCGGTCGTCGTCGGCCTCGCCCCCGGCACCGCGACCCGGCTGCGCGAGGACGCCCCCGGCGGCCGGGTCTCCTGGGCCGACGTCGCGGACGCCGCCGCCGACGGCACCGTCCGCTTCGGCATGGCCGACCCGCGGGTCAGCGACACCGGCCGCGCCGCCCTCGTCGGCGTCGCCACCGCCGCCGCCGGGACCGGCACCGCCCTGCGCGAACAGGACGTCACCTGCGACCGCCTGCGCGGCTTCCGCTCCGGCCACACCCTCACCGCCGCCAGCTCCCGCCAGCTCACCGCCGACTACCCCGCCCACCAGGACGACGCCAACGCCCTCATCGCCCACGAGTCCGAACTGCTCTCCCTCAACGCCTCCGGGAAGCTCCGCCACCCCCTGGAGATCGTCCACCCCGACGACGGCATGGTGCTCTCCGACTTCCCGCTGCTCCTCCTCGACGAGGACCAGCGCTCCGCGTACCAGAAGGTCGTCGAGTGGCTGCTCGGCGCCGACGCCCAGCGCGCCCTGATGACCGACACCCACCGCCGCCCCGTCAACCAGGACGTGACGCCCGCGCCCGAACTGCGCGCCGACGTCGGCAACGCGCTCTCCTTCCCCGACCGCCTCGCCATCGTCGAACGCCTCGTCACCGACTACGGCGACCCCACCCGCCAGAGCGCCGACCAGGTGGTGTTCGTGCTGGACTTCTCCACCTCCATGCGCGGCGCCCGCATGGCCGACCTGCGCGCCGCGTTCGCCGGGCTCAGCGGCGCCGACCGCACCGCCACCGGCAAGTTCGCCCGCTTCTACCGCGGCGAGCGCCTCACCGTCGTCCGGTTCGGCGGGCGGGTCCTGGAGGAACGTACCGTCACCGTGCGCGGCGACGCCGACC
Source organism: Streptomyces flavalbus (assembly GCF_042674625.1). Lineage (NCBI taxonomy): Bacteria > Bacillati > Actinomycetota > Actinomycetes > Kitasatosporales > Streptomycetaceae > Streptomyces > Streptomyces flavalbus. Next base: position 2,422,819 of record NZ_JBHTEB010000001.1, on the reverse strand, counting down.
TGCGCTCGCTCCAACGGACCGTCGCCGAGGGCGGCTACGACGACGCCACCGCCGTGTGGACCGCGCTCGACCACGGCTACCGCACCGCCACGGCCGCCGCCCACGAACAGCCAGGACGCCCCGTCGCCATCGTGCTGATGACGGACGGCGAGAACAACACCGGCATCGGGTACGAGGAGTTCCGGCGCCGCCACCGCGGACTCGGCGACGCGGCGGCCGACGTGCCCACCTTCACCGTCCACTTCGGGGAGGCCGACGCCGCCGCGCTGGAGCGGGCCGCCGCCGCGACCGGCGGGCGGATGGTCGACGCGAACCCCTCCTCCCTCTCAGACGCGTTCAAGGAGATCCGTGGGTGTCACTGACGGTCAGTGGTGGGGTCTGTGGTGGCCGTGGCTGGTCGTCTGGGCGGTGACGGCGGCCTCGCTCGCCGTGCTCGCCCGGTACGCGCTGCTCCGCCTCGGCCTCGGGCGCCGACGCCGCCGCGGCGCGCGCACCGGGTACGGCATGTGCCTGTTCCTGCACGACAACCGGGTCATGGACCTGTACCAGACGGGCGGCTTCTCCGCCGCGCTCGAACAGGAGGTCGCGGACCGCACCAACGTCACCAGCGGGGTGCACGTGCTGGGCAGGCTCGGCTTCGGCGGCGGCCGGGCGGCCCGGGACGTCACCCGGGAACGCGTCACCGCCTACATCCAGCAGAGCACGCCCATCACGGTGATACGGCTGCTGATGGACACCATGCGCAACGAGGACGTCGTCGTCGACGTCGACCTGACGACCGGCGTGCTGACGCCCAACCGGGACCTCAGGGACGCCCTCGGGGACCCCGCCGAGGGGGTGCCGCTGACCGCCGTCATGTCGTCCTTCGTGTCGGTCACCGGACTGTTCTCGGCCCACCGCAGGGAGGACGGCGCCATCGAACTGCGCGCCCCCTACGGCGGCGACGGCTCGACCGCGCGGGTCCGGGTCTACTGCGAGGCCGAGGGGCTGCGCGAGGGGTTCCGGGGCGAGGAGTACTTCAGCGGCGAGTTCCGGGCCCGCTGCCTGGGCAAGGTGTGGACCTGGGACCGCACGCGCGGCGAGCTGACCCTGGAGCCGGTGGCGATCTTCCGCTGAGCGGCGCCGCACGCACAACGGCCCCCCGCCCGGAAGGGCGAGGGGCCGCGGGAGGTGACGCGTGGTACGTCAGCCGCGCTGGATGCCGCTGGTGTCCTGGAGGACGCCACGGCGGCCGTCCTGCGTCTGGGCGACCAGGGCCGGACCGCGCTGCTCGACGGCCAGGTACCAGGTGCCCGGCGCGAGTTCGGCGATCGTCGTCTGCGAGCCGTCCTCCGCGAACAGCGGACGCGGCACCGGCACGGCGAACCAGAACGGCGAGAAGTCACCGGCGGGCGGCTGCGGCGCGGCGGCCTGCGGCTGCGGGGCCGCGGGCTGACCGCCGCCGAAGGGCTGGCCGGGCGCGCCGGGCTGCGGCTGACCGCCGTACGGCTGCGGCTGCTGCTGGGCGCCGGGGTAGCCGTAGCCGCTGGGCGGCTGGGCGCCGCCGTAGGGCGGCTGCGGGGCGGCCGGGCGCGGGGCGCCGAGGAGGGCGGCCTTCAGCGCCGGGACCAGCGGGGTGGCGACCGCCGCGGCGGCCATCACCAGGGTGGCGATCAGCGCGAGGATCAGACCGGTGCCGGAGTCGGGGCCGTCACCGCCGCCCTCGAAGTTGTCGGCGCCACCGGCCGGGTCGAAGATGTTGCCGAGCGCGCTCCAGGCGGCGAACACCGTGAGGGCGATGCCGAACTGGGCCAGGTCGAGCCCGGCGACCTTCGGCGCCTGCGGCAGGCCCCGGGCGACGACGATGAGCACGGCGCCGATGATCCCCGCCAGCACGACCCCGAGCAGGACCGGCCCGCTGCTCCAGAGGCTGGGAACGTCGAAGCTGTCAGGGGCCCCGTCGATCGAGTACAGATCGAGGAACGACGCGATGAACAGCAATACCGCTGCTCCGATCACCACGCCGTCGCCTCTAGTGAGGGAGCGGATATTCACTTCAGGTCCTTCGTCAGTCGTCTCGTCATCGTGGAGGCGTCGCTGACACCATGTCGCCGTGCGGCCGTGGTGTGAAGCGCGGGGGTGGCCCCACATCGTAGGGCCGAGACTATCGTCCGCTCCCGAACGCTGTCCGCCGGGATGCGCGCGCTGATCACTACCCGCGCAGGAAACTCACGATTCCCTCAGAGATCCCCTGCGCGGCCCGCTGCCGCCAGGCCCCGCTGGTCAGCAGTGCCGCGTCCTTGCTATCGCGCATGTTGCCGCACTCGATGAACACCTTGGGAACCGTTGACAGATTGAGACCGCCGAGATCGTCACGGGTGACCAGTCCGGTACCGCCGCCGACGTAGTTGGCGGGCGCGCTGCCGGTGACCCGTACGAAGTTCCCCGCGATGCGCTCACCCAGCTCCCGGGACGGCGCCGCGATGGCGCGCGTGTCGGCGGCGCCTCGCTGGACCACCGCGGGCAGGATCACGTGGAACCCGCGGTTCCCGGCCCCCGACCCGTCGGCGTGCACCGACACCACGGCGTCGGCGCCCGCCTCGTTCCCGATCCGGGCCCGCTCGTCGATGCAGGGCCCGTACGCCCGGTCCTCGTCCTGCGTCAGCCTCACCGTGGCGCCCTGCGCCTCCAGCAGCTCCCGCAGCCGCCGTGAGACGTCCAGCGTGAACCGGGCCTCGGCGTACCCGTCGTTGGTGGAAGTGCCGGTCGTGTCGCACTCCTTGCGCCCGGTGCCGATGTCCACCGTGCGGTTGATCTCCGACGTGTGCTGGAAGTTGCCGGGGTTGTGCCCCGGGTCGATGACGACGACCTTGCCCTTGAGGGGGCCGGAGGCGGACTGGTCGGGGGTGGGGGTGGCAGGGGTGGGGCTGGGGGCCTTCTGGTCATCCGGCCCGCCAGAGGACGAGGACGAGGATGAGGACGAGGGTGAGGGCGCCGCGGAGGAAACGGTTCCCCCGGCTGTCGGCGCCCCCGAGGACGCCACCGCGGCCCGCCCCTCATCCCCGCCGCCGTCGCCCACCGCCGCGTACACCAACCACCCGGCCAACGCCCCCGGCACCAGCGCGGCGACCGCCACGACCAGGGGGCGGCGGAGACGGGAGCGGCGGGGGTGGGGCGGTTCGAAGCCGGGACCGGTGTAGGACACGGCGAACACCTTACGGGCCCACCGCCGGGCACGCCTCGCCGCGCTCACCGGTTCCGGTGCGCGGTTAGTTGTCATGCCGCGCGGCCAGGGCGCTCACGCCGCGTCGCAGGCGGCGGAAGTACGTGGCGCGGCTGAGGTGCAGGCGGTTGGCGACCTGCCAGTGGGTGCCCGACCGGTCGACGTAGTACGCGCGCAGGATCTTCCCGGCCTCGGCGTCGGCCGCCGCGGGGCTGGCCGCGAGGGCGTCCACGGCTTCGACGAGCCAGGCGCGCAGGGCCTGGGCCGTCGGTGTGTGCGCGGCGGCCAGCAGCGGACTGCCGGTCAGCCCTTTGGGGGTGTGCAGGTTGCCCAGTGCCTCGGTCATGTGGGCGGCAGTGGGTCCATCGGCGGTGAGCGGGGCGGTCGCGGCGGCGCCCAGGCGGCGGAGCCAGGAGGGGAGCGCCGTGCCGGTGAAGTCGTTGCTGTAGACCTGCGGGGCGCGTCCGCAGCGGTAGACGTCGTCGCGGATCTCCCCGTGGCGGCGGAAGGCGAGTCTGTCGAGGAGCTGGTGGTAGCCGGGGTCGGCGGTGGACACCAGGAGCCTTCCGTTAGTGACCGCCTGCCGCAGGATGTGGCGCAGCACCTGGGCGTGGACGGCCGGTTCGGGGCAGAAGGCCGCCCCCAGGAACAGCCCGCCGCGGTCGCCCGCCGTGAGGTGCTCGGTGTGCTGCTGGAGCAGCGGCTCCACGCCCGCCAGGGTCTGCTCCCGGACGCCGATCAGGCTGAACAGGCCGATCGGCTGTCCGTCGGGGTCACGGGCCAGGTGGAACCCGGTGATGTCGTCGTCCAGCCACTGGCTGACCAGCCGTTCCGTCCTGCGCTGGTCGAACCCCTTGAGGGAGGCCCAGCCGTGCATCAGGCGGCCGATGTCGTCCGCGTCGGTGCCCTGGGCCGTCACGATCGGGACCGGTGGGCGGCCGGGCGGGAAGAGCACCTCCCGTACGACCGGGTCGCCGGTCAGGAGCATCGACTGCTCGACCAGTTCGGCCCGCAGTTCGGGCGGGGCCGACCCGGTGAGCATCGCACCGCGGTAGCGCGCCGCGCGGGCGAGCAGCGCGCCGTGCTGCTCCGGGCGCCGCCAGCGGTAGGTCATGTCGAGCAGGGCGCGGTACGGTTCGGCGACGGTCAGGCCCAGGGCGGTCCGGTGCACCAGGCTGAGCCCGGCCAGGTCAGTGAACAGGTCCGGGCCCGTGGCCAGTAACCTCTCGTCCGCCGTGCCGACGGCGGCGAGCAGCCGGAGCGCCTGGGCCCTGCGGCGGCCCGGCAGTTCGCGCTCAAGGCGCTGGAGGATCTCGACGCTGACCGCGTCGGCCACCGCCGCGGGTGCGGTGGGCGTGGCCCCGGCGTGCATCGCCCGGCAGGCGGCGAGCGCCACCAGGGGGATGCCGCCAGCCAGTCGGACGACGACGTCCCGCGCGCCGGGGTCCGCGAGGCCCGCCCGGCTCGCGAGCGCCGCGATCTCGTCGTCGGGTAGCGGGGGAACGGCGAGGGTGACCAGGTCGCCCCCGGCCCAGCCCCGAGCCGCCCGTAACGGTCTGCGGCTGAGCACGAGTACGGGGCGGTGGCCCGCGGGGGCGTCGTCGAGTGCCCCGGCGGCGGACTCGATCGCCGCGGGCCCGTCGACGCCGTCCAGCACCAGCGGCCTGCGGTCCGCACCGGTCACGGCCCGCCGCAGGTCATTGGGGCGGTGCGGGCGGGACAGATCGACGCGCTGGGCGTCGAGCGTGTGGGCCAGCCAGGTCTTCCCCACGCCGAGCGGACCGGTCAGGTTCACCAGTGGACGGGCCGCGACCGCCGCGCCCAGTTCGGCGGCCAGTTCCGCCCGGGTACCGCAGACATCATCGTTCGCCCCCATCGCGCCCCCATCGCACGGTCCCCTGATGTGGCCCGGGGCCCCGATACGGGTTGAGACACATCTGAGACTCCGGGCGAGGCGGGAGCTTATACGTTCGATCACGCCTGTTCGGACCAACTGCAACGGAGGAGCCGTGAAGAAGTCCATCGGGGCGGCCGGAGCCGTGCTCAGCGCCCTCGCCCTCGCCGCGGGAATGGCGACCCCCGCCGCGGCCGACACCCCGGCCAACGGTCAGTACAACAACATGCGGGTCCTGCACACCGGGATGTGCGCCGCCGTGGGCAACAACTCGACCAAGGTGGGCGCCGGGCTGATCCAGTACCCGTGTGACTCGAAGTACAACAAGCAGTTCTACGCCCAGTGGGCGGGCACGAACGCGTACTTCCTGCGGATCAGATCCACCGGCATGTGCGTGAGCCCGCAGACCGGCGCCGACCACGCCCTCGTCGTCCAGTTGCCGTGCGCCAACGTGGACTCGCAGGTGTGGGTGGCCGAGCCGGTCGGCACCGACAGCTACACGCTGCGGAACCGGTCCACCGGCTTCTGCATGGGCGTCGCGTGGGGCACCACCAACAGCGGCCAGCCGCTGGACCAGTCCACCTGCGGCTCGTTCAACGGCCAGACCTGGCGGTTCACCGCGGTGTAGGGCGTCCGGCCGGACGGCCGCGTCTGCTGGCGCGGGCCACCACGACCCGGTGGCCCGCGCCTCCCGACGCGCCGCGGGCATTCTTACCCGCGCCTTACGTCCCGCCGGAATAGTTGCCCCGGACGACGGAGTTCGTAATCCACGTATCCAACGTGGAAGGTCATCCCTCAATGCCCCGATCGACGAACGACGACCGTCCCACCGACAGAACACCGCCCGCCCCGACCCCGCACCCGGCCGTCGTCCCCGTGCTCGCCTTCGCGGGCATCACCGTCGCGGTGATGCAGACGCTGCTCGTGCCGGTCATCAAGGACCTGCCCCAACTGCTCGACACCTCCCCCAGCGACGCCACCTGGGTGCTGACCTCGACCCTGCTGTCCGGCGCCGTCGCCACCCCGATCATGGGCCGCCTCGGCGACCTGTACGGCAAGCGGCGGATGCTCGTCACCAGCCTCGCCGTGATGGTCGTCGGCGCCCTGGTCAGCGCCGTCACCAGCGACCTGCTGACGATGATCGTCGGCCGTACCCTCCAGGGCTTCGCCATGGGCGCCATCCCGCTCGGCATCGGCCTGATGCGCGACACCCTGCCCCGCGAACGCCTCGGTTCCGCGATGGCGCTGATGAGTTCCTCCATAGGAGTCGGCGGCGGACTCGCGCTGCCCGGCGCCGCGCTCGTCGCCCAGCACGCCGACTGGCACGCCCTCTTCTACGGCGCCGCGGGCCTCGGCGTCCTCTCCATCGCCCTCACCCTGCTCGTCGTACCGGAGTCCCCGCTGCGCGCCAGCGGCGGCTTCGACCTGTCCGGCGCGCTCGGCCTCTCCGCGGGCCTGGTGCTGCTCCTGCTGCCGGTCACCAAGGGCAGCGACTGGGGCTGGTCGGCGCCCGGCACGCTCGGCATGTTCGCCGCCGCCGTCGTCGTCCTGGTGCTGTGGGGCCTGATGGAGCTGCGCCGCGCCGCGCCCCTGGTCGACCTGCGCACCACCGCCCGCCGCGAGGTGCTGCTCACCAACCTCGCCTCGATCATGGTCGGCGTCGCCTTCTACGTCGTCTCCCTCGTCCTGCCGCAGCTCCTCCAGCTCCCCACCAGCACCGGCTACGGACTCGGCCAGTCCATGGTCGTCGCCGGGCTGTGCGTGGCCCCGCTGGGCCTGACGATGATGTTCACCGCCCCGCTGTACGCCCGCCTCTCCGCCCGCTACGGCCCCCGCTCCACCCTCATCCTCGGCCTGCTCGTCATCGCCCTCGGCTACGGCGGCGGCCTCGGCCTGATGGACGCCGCCTGGCAGACCCTCGTCACCTCCGTCGCCCTCGGCGCGGGCATCGGCCTCGCCTACTCCTCGCTGCCCGCGCTGATCGTCGCCGCCGTCCCGGCCTCCGAGACCGGCGCCGCGAACGGCCTCAACACCCTCATGCGGTCCATCGGTACGTCCGTCTCCAGCGCCGTCGTGGGCAGCGTGCTCGCCAGCACGGCGAACGACGTCGGCGGGGTCGCCGTACCGACCATGCACGGCTTCCGGATCTCCTTCCTGATCGCCACCGCCGCGGTCGCCGTCGGACTCGCCCTCGCCCTGTTCCTGCCCCGCACCCGCCCCGCCGCCACGCCGCAACTGCGCGCCAGCAGCGAGGAGGACGCCAACCTCGCCCGCGCCACCGAGGCGCTGCGCGGCTTCCACGGCCGGGTCACCGACGCCGGGGGAGCGCCGGTCGCCCGCGCCCGGGTCACCCTCATCGACCAGCGGGGCCGCAAGGCGGGCGCCACGCACTCCGCCGAGGACGGCAGCTACGCGCTGACCGTGCCCGCGGCGGGCGCGTACGTCGTCACCGCGCGGGCCACCGGCCACGGCCCGCACGCCTCCTCCGCGACCCACGCGGGCGACGACCGTCCGGTGGAGGTGGACCTCGCCCTGCCGGGCGAGACGGCGGTCACGGCCTGACGGGGGTGGCGGGTGCCGCCGTAGCATGTGGGGCGCCATCCGCGCAGACGGTACGACCGAGAGGGACCCCATGACCGCCGCGGCACCCCCGCTTCCGCCTCCGCCTCCCGTCCTGGCCGCGTTCGAGGCAGCGAAGGGCTTCATGCCCGTGGACGAGGGGCTCGCGCTGTACGCGGCGGCCCGGGAGGCGGGGCGGCTCGGGCTGCCGCTGCTGGAGGTCGGCACCTACTGCGGGCGCTCCACCATCCTGCTCGCGGACGCCGCCCGCGCCGCCGGGGTCACCGCGCTCACCGTCGACCACCACCGCGGCAGCGAGGAGCAGCAGCCCGGCTGGGAGTACCACGACCCCGAGACCGTGGACCCCGACCTCGGCCTGATGGACACCCTGCCCACCTTCCGCCGCACCCTGCACCGGGCGGGCCTGGAGGACCACGTCGTCGCCCTCGTCGGCCGCTCGCCCCAGGTGGCGCGGATCTGGGGCACCCCGCTCGGCCTCGTCTTCATCGACGGCGGCCACACCGACGAACACGCCACCGCCGACTACGAGGGCTGGGCCCCGCACGTCGCCGACGGCGGGCTGCTCGTCATCCACGACGTCTTCCCCGACCCCGTCGACGAGTTCACCGGTCAGGCGCCCTACCGCGTCTACCTCCGCGCCCTCGCCTCCGGCGCGTTCACGGAGGTCGCGGCGACGGGGTCCCTGCGGGTGCTGCGGCGGACGGCGAGCGGGGTCTGACCCCCGGCTGCCTCGGCCGTCTCGGCTGTCTCGGCTGTCTCGGCTGTCTCGGCCGTCTTGCCCGCCTTACAGCCACCCCTGGCTGCGGGCCTCGCGCAGCGCCTCCGCGCGGTTGCGGGTGCCGGTCTTGCCGATCGCGGCGGAGAGGTAGTTGCGGACCGTCGACTCCGACAGGTGCAGCCGGGCCGCGACGTCCGCGACGGTCGCGCCGTCGGCGGACGCCCTCAGCACGTCGCACTCCCGCGCGGTGAGCGGACTGGGCCCGGCGCTCAGCGCGGCGGCGGCCAGCGCCGGGTCGACCACCGTCTCGCCGGTCAGCACCCGGCGGATCACGGCCGCCAGCTCCTCCACGGGACCGTCCTTCACCAGGAACCCCGCCGCCCCGGCCTCCATCGCCCGGCGCAGGTAGCCGGGGCGGCCGAAGGTGGTCAGGATCAGCACCCGGCACTCCGGCACCTCGTCGCGCAGCTCGGCGGCGGCGTCCAGGCCGCTGCGGCCCGGCAGTTCGATGTCGAGGAGGGCCACGTCGGGGCGGTGCGTCAGCGCGGCGTCCACGATCGCGTCGCCCGCCGAGACCTGCGCCACCACCTCGATGTCCGGCTCCATGCCGAGCAGCAGGGCCAGCGCCCCGCGCAGCATCTGCTGGTCCTCGGCGAGCAGCACCCGGATGGATCTCGCGGGGCGGCGGTCGCGGGGCATCTCGTCGGTCACGGGGTCAGCGTAGGCCGGGTGGGCTCCGTACCAGCTCGGCGTCCGCGGGCAGTTCCGCGGTGACCTCGAAGCCCCCGTCCGGCCCAGGGCAGGCCGTCAGCCAGCCCCCCACCGCCGCGAGCCGCTCCGTCAGGCCCGTGAGCCCGTTGCCCGCGCCACCGCCCCCCGCCGCCGTCAGCCGCCCGGTCACGCCCGTCAGCCCGTCGCCCCCGCCCCCGTCGCCCACCGGGCCCGCCGTACCCCCCGCCCCGTCGTCCACCGGGCCCACCGGGCCCACCGGGCCCGCCGTACCCCCCGCCCCGTCGCCCACCGGGCCCACCGCACCGCCCACCCCGTCGTCCACGACGGTCAGCCGTACCCGCTCCTCCCCGCCCCGCACCCCGATCTCGCACCGCGTCACCGCGCCCCCGTGCCGTACGACGTTGGTGACCGCCTCCCTTACCACCCACCCGAGGAGCGCCTCCGACTGCGGGGCCAGCGGTGGGCCCGAGCGGTGGACGGACAGGGCGACGCCCGCCGCCGCGAGGACGGAGCGGCCCGGGTCAGCTCCGCGTCGAGGCTGCCCCGCCGGTAGCCGGTGACGGCCTCGCGGATCTCGGTGAGCGCCTGACGGCCGACGGACTCGATGTCGGCGATCTGCTCAAGCGCCGCCTCCGGGGCGCGGGGAGTGAGCCGCCGCGCCGCCTCCGCCTTCACGACGATCACGGAGAGCGTGTGGCCGAGGAGGTCGTGCAGATCGCGGGAGAACCGCAGCCGCTCCTTCTCCACGGCCCGCCGGGCGAGTTCCTCCCGCGCGTCGCGCAGTTCACCGACCGTGTCGGCCAGCGAGAGGATCGCCGCCGTCACCAGCACGGACAGGAACGTGCCGTAGGCGATGCCGATCGCGCCCCAGCCCTCGTGGAACGCGGTGACGACCGCGGCGACGGCGGTCAGGCCCAGCCCCGCCGGGGCCAGCCAGCGCCCCCGCATCGCCGCGCCGACCGCCAGCCCCAGCAGCGGGAAGAACGCCAGCCAGCTCCCGCCGTACCCGATCGCCAGCACGCAGGTCACCAGGCCCATCACCGCGAGCGCCAGCCGGGTCGCCGTCGACTCCCTGACCTCCGTCACGAACACCCGCCAGACGACGTTGATGTAGAGCGAGTTGAAGACCACCAGCCCCACGACGCCGACCCACGGGTTCGGCGTCTCGCCCTGCACCAGGTTGGCGACCGCGCCCATCCCCATCAGCAGCCACGGCAGCCACGTGAAGGGCATGGGCGGCCGTCCCGGCGTCCTGCGCGTCATGACTCCCCCCGCCCCCTCAGCTCGCGCCCGCGCCACGGCGGTACGCCAGCACAGCGTACGAACCGAACAGCAGCAGCCACCCCGTCAGGACCAGCACCGCCCCCGCCCCCGGCGCGTGCCCGTCCGCGACCGCCCCGCCGAGCTGCGCGAACCGGAACGTCGGGGTGTACGGCGACAGCGCCCGCAGCCACGCGGGGAACAGCTCGACCGGGAACCACAGCCCGCCGAGCACGGACAGGCCCAGGTTGCACACCAGGTTGGCCATGGCCGTCGTCTGCCCGGTGAGCCGGTAGCCGTTGCCGAGGCCGAGCAGCGTGAACGGCAGCGAGCCCAGCCACAGCAGCACCGCCAGCGCCGCCCACTGCCAGGCCGTAAGCCGTACGCCGTTGACCAGCCCGCCCGCCGCCAGCACCGCGCCGATCGCGGGCAGCACGGTGACCGCGCCGGTCAGCGCCCGCCCGACGACCACCTGGTGCGGCGGCATCGGCGTCACCCGGAGCTGCCGCAGCCAGCCGACCGCCCGGTCCTCCGCGACGCCGCCCCCGGTGCCGAGCGCCGAACCGACCGCGCCGTAGGCGGCCATGCCGACCATCGCGCCGGTCCGCCAGCCGCCGTCCGCCCCGCCCACGTTGGTGAACAGCAGGTACATCAGCACCGGCACCGCGATCCCGCCTACCACGAACCCCGGGTCCCGCAGCGTCCGCCGCGCCTCCAGCCGCAGGTAGGCCCACATCAGCGCACCTCCGTCAGCGCGAGGAACGCCTCGTCCAGCGTCGCCGGTACGACCTCCAGGCCCCGGATCGCGCCCCGCTCGGCCAGCGCCCGCACCGTCGCGTCGGAGTCCTCGGTGCGCAGCCGCGCCCGCCCGCCCCGCACCTCGACCGACCGCACCCCGGGCAGCAGGGCCAGCCCGTCGGGACCCTGCCCGGCCGCCATGTCCACGGCGACCAGGGAGCCGCCCGCCGCGCGGCGCAGCTCGGTGCCGGTGCCGTCGGCGACGGTCCGGCCGCGGTCGACGACGACGATCCGGTCGGCGTGCGCGTCGGCCTCCTCCAGGTGGTGGGTGGAGAACAGCACGGTGTGGCCGCGCCGCGCGTACTCCCGCATCGACGTCCAGAACTCCCGCCGCGCCGCCACGTCCAGGGCGGCGGTGGGCTCGTCCAGGACCAGCAGCGCGGGGTCACCGGCGAGCGCGAGGGCCAGCCGGACCCGCTGGAGCTGGCCCCCGGACAGCCGGTCCACGCGCCGCCCCGCCAGCTCCGGTATCCCGGCCAGCTCCAGCGCGCGCGGCACGGGCAGCGGCACCGGATAGCGCCCGGCGACGAAGGCGACCAGCTCCCGCACGGTGACCCGGGGCACCGCCCGCGCGTCCTGGAGCATGGCGCCGACCCGGCCCTCCCGTACGGCGGTCTCCGGCCGGGCGCCGAACAGCTCCGCCCGGCCCGCGTCCGGCTCCACCAGCCCGAGCAGCAGCGCGATGGCCGTCGACTTGCCCGCGCCGTTGCGACCGAGCAGGGCGACGGTCTCCCCGGCCGCGAGGGCCAGTTCGACTCCGTCGACGGCGGTCGTGGGGCCGTAGCGCTTCACCGCCCGTGAGAGGGCGGCCACAGGTGTCCTGTTCATGGCTGCGACGCTATGGAGCGGGGCAGGTGGCCCGGCAGAGGCGGTTGTACGGACTCCGACGGGACAAATGTCCTACCCCGACCGGTGGCCTGACGCGCCGTCAGCGGTCTTCCCAACTGCCGCCCGCTGGGCTATACAGAGGGCGCTGTCACTGGAACGCGTTCTAGAACGGGACGGGTTCGCGATCCCCGAAGACGTCCCGAAGGCGGCCCCGCGCCACGTCAGGAGCCCCATGCCCATCGACGCAGCCAAGGCGCTCGCCGCCGGACCCCGGACCGGCGAGATCTCCTGGACCCCCAAGGACGTCCTGCTCTACCACCTCGGCATCGGCGCGGGCCTGCCCGCCACCGACCCCGACGAGCTGCGCTACGTCCTGGAGTCCCGGCTGCACGTCCTGCCGAGCTTCGCCACCGTCGCCGGTTCCGGCGCCCCCGGCGTGATCAGCGGCCTGTCCATGCCCGGCGTCGACGTCGACCTCGCCCGCGTCCTGCACGGCGGCCAGGCCCTCACCGTGCACCGGCCCCTGCCGACGACCGGCGAGGCGACCGCCACCTCGCGCGTCGTCGCCGTCTACGACAAGGTCAAGGCCGCGGTGCTGGTGCTGCGCACCGAGGTCTTTGACGCCGACGGCCCGTTGTGGACCAACGACGCGCAGATCTTCCTGCGCGGCGAGGGCGGCTTCGGCGGCGACCGCGGCCCGTCCGCCCGCACCGAGCCCCCGGCCGGACCGCCCGACCGCACCGTCGAACGGGCCGTCCGCGAGGACCAGGCCCTGCTGTACCGCCTCTCCGGCGACTGGAACCCGCTGCACGCCGACCCCGAGTTCGCCAGGGTCGCCGGGTTCGAGCGGCCCATCCTGCACGGGCTGTGCACCTACGGCATGACCCTGAAGGCGGTCGTGGACACGCTGCTCGACGGCGAGGTGACGCGGGTGCGGGAGTACCGGACCCGGTTCGCCGGGGTGGTGTACCCGGGCGGGACCCTGCGGGTGCGGATGTGGCGGACGTCCGGCACCGAGGTCCGGGTCGCCGTGAGCGCCGCCGACCGGGACGACGCCCCCGTCCTCGCCGACACCGTCGTAGCGCACACCTGAACACCTGTCTTCGAGGGGAGCCGCACCATGCGCGCAGCCGTACTGCACGAGACCGGTCAGGAGAAGCTGGAGGTCCTCGACGACGTGGAGGCGACCGGCTTCGGACCCGGCCGGGTCAGGATCCGGGTGCGGGCGACCGGCCTGTGCCACTCGGACCTGTCCGCGATGAGCGGCGTACTGCCGCAGCCCGCCCCGTTCGTGCCCGGCCACGAGGGCGCCGGGGAGATCGTCGAGGTGGGGGAGGGGGTCGGCAACCTGAGGCCCGGCGACCGGGTCATCGTCTGCTGGCTGCCGTCCTGCGGCGCCTGCCCCGCCTGCAAGCGCGGCCAGACCGAACTGTGCCTCACCGGCTTCGTGAACGCGGGCACCCCCAACTTCCGCCGCCCCTCCGGCGACGTGTTCGGCTTCGCCGGGACCGGCACCTTCGCCGAGGAGGTCGTCGTGGACGCCGGGTGCGCGGTGCCCATCCCCGACGACGTGCCCTACGACATCGCCGCGCTGATCGGCTGCGGGGTGACGACCGGGCTGGGCGCCGCGCTCAACACCGCCGACCTGGAGGCCGGTTCGTCGGTCGCCGTGATCGGCTGCGGGGGCGTCGGCATCTCCGTCATCCAGGGCGCGCGGCTCCGGGGCGCCGCCGAGATCGTCGCCGTGGACCCGGTCGCCGCGCGCCGCGAGGCCGCCCTCCGCTTCGGCGCGACGCGGGCCGTGGCGCCGGACGAACTGCCCGACGCCAAGCAGCGGCTCACCGCCGGGGGCGAGGGCTTCGACCACGTCTTCGAGGTCGTCGGCCGCTCCACCACCGCCCGCACCGCCTACGAGACCACCCGGCGCGGCGGCACCCTGGTCGTCGTCGGCGCGGGCGCCATGGACGACGTCCTCCAGCTCAACATGTTCGAGCTGTTCTTCGACGAGAAGCGCATCCTGCCGTCCCTGTACGGCGGCGGCGACGTCCGGCGCTCCTACGAGCGGACGATCGCCCTGTGGCGGGCCGGACGCGTCGACCTCGCCGGACTGATCACCCACCGGGTACCGCTCGCCGACATCAACGAGGCCCTCGACCAGATGCGCACGGGAACCGCGCTGCGCACGTCGATCGAGATCTGAGGGGGGGACGGCCGTCATGACGCCGCCGCTGGACGGCCTGGTGGCCATCGCCACCGGCGCCGGACGCGGCCTCGGCCGGGCCGAGGCGCTCGAACTGGCCCGGCTCGGCGCCGCCGTCGTCGTCAACGACCACGGCCAGCCCGGCCGCGACAGCTCCGGCGCCACCTCCGCCCGCCCCCGAGCACGTCGCCCCGCTGGTCGGCTATCTGGCCTCCCCCGCGGCGGCGCGTGTCGACGGGCAGGTGCTGGTGGTGCACGGCGGCGTGGTCGCCGTCGTCGAACGGCCCCGGGTGCGGGCGCGGCTCGACAGCGAGCGGGACACCTTCACCTACGCGGAACTGGACGCCGTAGGAACGGGAACGGCCCCGCTCCTCCCCCGATGGGGGGCGAGCGGGGCCGTCGTCATCGACCGTGACTGACGTACCGTCAGGCGGCGTTCTCGGCGTGCTGCTGGTCCACCGGCTTGCGGTGCCGACCGTGCGGAGCCGTCTCGGCGTCGTGTGCCGAGCGCGGGCCCCGGTGCTTGCCGTGACTGTCGTGCTCCTGGCTGTCGGACAGCGGCTGGGACGTGCTGGTGTCGCTCATCGGAAGGAATTCACCCCGTCAACATGATCTTCTTTACAGCCGGGCGAGTTTAACCGGCCACCCACGGGCCGGATAAAGACAGCCACGCGAACCGCCGCTACTTCGTTACAAGACGGGCGAGCGGGGCCTGTTGGAGGGGAACGGGGCGGGGGGTGAGCGGGTGCGGAGGGTCCGGTTCCAGGGGGGACGGGGTGTCTGTTCCCGGCGGTACCGGGGCGGCTGTTCCTGAGGTGTCCGGCGGTACCGGGGCGTCCGCTTCCGGTGCCGTGGACGCTTTCGGCGGGGCGGGCGGCAGCGGGGCCGCCGTCGCCACCCCGCAGGGCACCGCCTCCGTGGCGTACGGCAGCCGCAGCACCCCGTCCGCCGTCCACAGCCCGGCGCCCGCCAGCCACCCGGCGGGCGCGCCCACGTGCCGCACCCGCCGGTCCGCGGGCCGCCACACCGCCACCCCACTGCCCCCGGGACCGTCCACCCGCAGCGCCACCGCACAGCCCTCCGGCGTCAGCACCTGCCCCGGCTGGATCGCGAACGGCGTCACCGCGCGGCCCGGCAGCCGCAGGCACTCCGGGAACCGCACCGGCAGCGCACTGCCCAGGACCCCCCAGCCCAGCCGGGCACGCCCGGGGGAGGGCGCGTCGGAGCGGACCAGCAGCAGCCCGCTGTCGGGGTCGGCGAGCAGCAGCCGGTCGTCGCTGTCCTCGGTGAGCTGGAGCAGCGGCGAGACCTCGCCCCCGCGCCCCAGGTCGACCACGACCGTCTTGGTCCGCCCGTCCGCCTCCCGGTCCAGGGCCAGCATCCGCCCCGTCCGGTCCAGCCACACCCCGCCCGAGCAGCGCCCCGGCACCTCCGCGAGGTGCTCAGGGCCGAACGCGCCGCCCGCCACCAGCCACACCGCGCACGACCGCGGCCCGGTCTGGAGGGCGTACGCCTTGTCGCCGCCCGGCGCCGGGGGCAGCAGCCGCAGCCGGGTGCCGGTGTCGTCCGGGCACTCGACCGCGCCGAGCGGCAGCTCACCGGTGCCGGGGCCGGTCGGGTACAGCAAGGAGAAATGATTCCGCCCGTCCGCGAAGCGCCGGATCAGCACCCGCCCGTCGCCCAGCGGCTGCACCTCGGTGCCGGGCTCCTCGGGCTGGTTGCCGGGCAGCGGCACGGCGTACGGCTCGGGGCCGTCCAGCGTCCAGCGCTCCGGGAACCAGCAGTCGCCGCGGCGGGCGAGGCGGGCGGCGTAGCTCCCGCTCACCGTGAGCACGCAGGCGGCGGGCGGGGCGGACGCGTCGGCGTCCCCCGCCCCGGTTTCGGTGGCTTCGATCGCACAGGCCGTCATCGTTCGGTCACCTCCGGCGACGAAGCTAGTTTTCGTACGCACAGGCGGGGGACCGGCGGCTGGGGGCTTCACACATAAGGGTGGCCGCGTAACGATTCGCTTGAGGAAACGGGGGCGGCTGTGCTGAGCGTTGCCTGAGGAGAGGGGGGCGGCTGTGCTGAGCGTTGCCTGAGGAGAGGGGAGCGGCTGTGTTGAGCGGGGAGCGGCGGCGGGTGCGCCTCCCGCCAGCGGTTCAGCCCCGGGGAACGGACAGGTAGCCTTTTCCCCGTGCCCCGTCTGTCAGAAGTCATCGCCGCGCTGGAGAGCCTGTGGCCCGCCGAGCGGGCCGAGTCCTGGGACGCGGTCGGCACCGTCGTGGGCGACCCCGACCAGGAGGTCGGCCGCGTCCTGTTCGCCGTCGACCCGGTGCGGGAGATCGTCGACGAGGCGGTGAAGCTGGACGCGGACCTGCTGGTCACCCACCACCCCCTCTACCTGCGCGGTACGACGACGGTCGCGGCCTCGCACTTCAAGGGCCGCGTCGTGCACACCCTCATCAAGAACGACATCGCGCTGCACGTCGCCCACACCAACGCCGACACCGCCGACCCCGGGGTGAGCGACGCGCTCGCCGGGGCCCTGGGCCTGCGCGTCGTCCGCCCCCTGGTGCCGGACGCCACCGACCCCGAGGGCCGCCGCGGCCTGGGCCGGATCTGCGAACTGGACCACCCGCTGACCGTCCGCGAGCTGACCGCCCGCGCCGCCGAGCGCCTCCCCGCCACCGCCCAGGGCATCCGCGTCGCGGGCGACCCCGAGGCACTCGTCCACACGGTCGCGGTGAGCGGCGGCTCGGGCGACGGCCTCTTCGACGTCGTACGGGCATCAGGAGCCGACGCCTTCCTCACCGCGGACCTGCGCCACCACCCGGTCTCGGAGGCCCGCGCCGCGAGCCCCCTCGCGCTGCTCGACGCGGCGCACTGGGCCACCGAGTGGCCCTGGTGCGAGCAGGCCGCCGCACAGCTCGACGAGATCTCCGACCGCCACGGCTGGGACCTCCGCGTCCATGTCTCCAGGACGGTCACCGACCCCTGGACCAGCCAGTCCCCTTCACTTCCCCTTGGAGCCCCCAACTGAACGCCGCGCCCGCCGACCAGATCCGACTCCTCGACGTCCAGGCACTCGACGTCCGCCTCCAGCAGTTGGCGCACAAGCGGAAGTCCCTGCCCGAGCACGCCGAGATCGAGTCGCTGACCAAGGACCACACCCAGCTCCGCGACCTGCTCGTGGCCGCGCAGACCGAGGAGAGCGACTGCGGTCGCGAGCAGACCAAGGCCGAGCAGGACGTCGACCAGGTCCGCCAGCGTGCCGCCCGCGACCAGCAGCGCCTGGACTCCGGCGCCGTCTCCTCCCCGAAGGACCTGGAGAACCTCCAGCGCGAGATCGCCTCCCTCGCCAAGCGACAGGGCGACCTGGAGGACGTGGTCCTGGAGGTCATGGAGCGCCGGGAGTCCGCGCAGGAGCGGGTCGCCGAACTCACCGAGCGGGTCGCCTCCGTCCAGTCGAAGATCGACGACGCGACCGCGCGCCGTGACGCCGCGTTCGAGGAGATCGACGGCGAGGTGGCCACGGTGACGAAGGAGCGCGAGGTCATCGCCGCCGCCGTCCCCGCCGACCTGCTGAAGCTCTACGACAAGCTGCGTGAGCAGCAGGGCGGCATCGGCGCGGCCCGCCTCCACCAGCGCACCTGCCAGGGCTGCCGCCAGGAGCTGGCGATCACCGACATCAACGAGATCCGCGCGGCGGCCCCCGACAAGGTGGTGCGCTGCGAGAACTGCCGCCGCATCCTGGTGCGCACGGCGGACTCGGGTCTGTAGGGCGGCCCTCGTGGTGCGGGAGTTCATCGTCGAGGCGGACGGCGGGTCACGGGGCAACCCCGGGCCCGCGGGCTACGGCGCGCTGGTGATCGACGCGGCCAGCGGGGAGACGGTGGCGGAGGCCGCCGAGTACCTCGGCACGGTCACCAACAACGTCGCCGAGTACCGGGGCCTGCTGGCAGGTCTCCGGGCGGCGCGGGAACTGGACCCGACCGCCACGGTCCACGTCCGGATGGACTCCAAGCTGGTCGTCGAGCAGATGTCGGGCCGCTGGAAGATCAAACACCCCGACCTGAAGCCCCTGGCGACGGAGGCGGCACGGGTGTACCCACCGGGCCGGGTGACGTACGAGTGGATTCCACGGGAGTCGAACAAGCGGGCGGACCGGTTGGCGAACGGGGCGATGGACGCCGGGGTGGGCGGCAGGGCCGCGGGGTCGGGGGGCAGGGCCGCGGCTGATACGCGTGCGGCACGTGCGGTGGCGGGCACGTCGAATGCCGGTGAGACGGCGGGCACGTCGAATGCCGGTGAGACGGCGGGCACCTCGATTGCCGGTGAGACGGCGACCGTGCCCACCGTCGGCTGGGGAGCGGCCGCCGACATGGGCGCCCCGGCGACCTTCGTCCTCCTCCGCCACGGCGAAACCCCCCTCACCCCCCAGAAGCGCTTCTCGGGCAGCGGCGGCACGGACCCGTCCCTCTCGGAGACGGGCCGCGACCAGGCGGAACGGGCGGCGGCCCTGTTGCTCCGCCGCGGCACGATCGAGGCGATCGTCACCTCCCCCCTGAAGCGCACCCGCGAGACGGCGGCGATCGTGGCCGCCCGCCTGGGCCTGGACGTCACGGTGGAGGACGGCCTGCGGGAGACCGACTTCGGCGCGTGGGAGGGCCTGACCTTCGCCGAGGTCCGCGACCGTCACCCCGACGACCTGAACGCGTGGCTGGCGTCCCCCGACGCGGCCCCCACGGGCGGCGGCGAGAGCTTCGCCTCGACGGCGACCCGCATCGCGGCCACCCGCGACAAACTGATCGCGGCCTACGCGGGCCGCACGGTCCTGCTGGTCACCCACGTGACCCCGATCAAGACCCTGATCCGCCTGGCCCTGGGCGCTCCCCCGGAGTCCCTCTTCCGCATGGAACTGTCGGCGGCGTCGCTGTCGGCGGTGGCGTACTACGCGGACGGCAACGCGAGCGTCCGCCTCCTCAACGACACGTCACACCTACGGCCCTGAGCCCCGCGGCGACCCGCGCCAACGCCGTGACCCGCCCCCAGTCCCGAGCCGCGACGGCGTCGGCGGGAAGCATCCAACTCCCGCCGACACAAGGGACGTTGGGAAGTGCGAGGTATTCGTGCGCGGAGTGGTCCGTGATCCCCCCGGTGGGACAGAACCGAACCTGAGGCAGCGGCCCGTACAACGACCTGAGATAAGGAACCCCGCCCGCGGCTGCCGCCGGAAAGAACTTCATCTCCCGCACCCCCCGCTCCCACAACGCGACGACCTCCGACGCGGTGGACACCCCGGGCAGAAACGGCACCGTGGAGTCGCGCATGGCGCCGATCAGCAGCTCGGTCCACCCCGGACTGACGAGAAACCGGGCCCCGGCGCCGACGGCGAGGTCGACCTGCCCCGGCGAGAGCACGGTCCCGGCCCCGACGACGGCCTCCGGCACCCCGTCGGCGATGGCCCGGATGACCTCCGGAGCGGCAGCCGTCCGCAAGGTCACCTCGATCGCGGACAGCCCCCCGTCGACGAGCGCCCGGGCGAGCGGCACGGCGTCGGCGGGATCGTCCAGCACGACGACGGGCACGACGGGAGCGACGACGAGATCAAGGACGGAGGAGGCCATGGCGCCATGGTGCCCACCCTGGTCATGCTCCGCAACGCACGTTGCGCAAGCCGCAACGCGGCACGTCAGTGGAGATCATCGACCAGCACATCCACCCGCCAGGGAGCCCCCGCCTTCCCCGGCACATCCACCTCGACCCCGTACCCCAGCCCCCGCAGGGCATCGACAAGCTCGGCGGGCCCACCCGGCTCGCCCCCCTCCGCCGTCATGAGACTGCGCACGATGCGCCCCTTGGTCGCCTTGTTGAAGTGGCTGACGACCTTCCGGGTCGGCGCGTGCAGCACCCGCACGGTGACGGTCCGCCCGGCGACCTCCCCCTTCGGCTTCCAGGCGGCGGCATAGGCGGCGGACCGCAGATCAAGCACGAGCCCGTCCCCGGCGACGCCCGGCAGCACCCCCGCCATGGCCCCCCGCCAGTAGGCCCCCAGCGCCCCGAGCCCCGGCAGTCTGACCCCCATGGAACACCGATACGACGGAATCCGATCCCCGATCCGCACGGCCCCCCACAACCCCGAAAAGATCAACAGCGACCGCGAGGCCCGCCGCTTGGCGACGCCGTCCAGCGACCCGAGCCCGAGCGCGTCGTAGAGCACCCCGGTGTACACCTCCCCGGCAGGCCGAGTGGGAGCGTCATGGAGCCGAGCGTTCTTGCCGACTTCACCCACAAGCCCGGCACTCAACCCGAGCACATCCCGCGCCTTCTCCTCGTCCCCCTGACACAGGGCGACCAACTCCCCGAGCACGACCTCCCGCGCATCCCCCAACTCCGGCAACGACAGGCTCCCCAACTCCAACGGACCACCGTCCCCACCAGAGGGCGCCTTGCCTTCGGACGGGGGGAGCAGGACGAGCACGGGGAGTCTCCTATTTCACGGAACCTGGGCGTCGGGGACCTGGCCAGGGTACGGCGTGAAGCCCCACGTCCCACGATCGGGGGAAGCGAGGCCGGTCGGGCCGAGGATGATCCACTCAGCGGTCAGCCTGGCAAGCACCTGAGGAGAGAGGGCGCCGATGGATCCGTACTCGCAGAAGCTGCTGCTGGACTGGTTTGTCGAACTGGAGACCCCACTGGGTTTCCGGGCGGAACTCATTGAGGGGGAGCTGTATCTGAACCCGCTGCCGAACGGAGGGCACGAGCGCTGCATCAGCAGAACCGTCCGCCAGGTCCACCTGGACTCCCGCACTCCCATGATGTTCTCCGCCAACAAGGGCCTGACGCTGAAGAATGCGGACGGTCGCCCGCAGGACCACGTCATCCCGGACGGCACGTTCGTCGCCAGGGCCGACCGGCTCTTCCGGGAAGCGCCCCCCTGGATGCCCAGTGCCGGAGTCCGCATGGTGATGGAGGTGACGGGACACAGGCCCGAGAACGATCGCGAGGTCAAACGCGGCTGCTACGCCCGCGGCGGGATCCCCCTCTACCTCCTGATCGACCGAGGAGCCGCCCAGAGCACCCTCTTCCGCGATCCCTGGAACGACGACTACCGCGAACACCACACCCGCCCCTTCGGCAAACCACTTCCCCTCCCCACCCCCTTCGAATTCGAACTGGACACATCCGACTTCCTCTGATGCCCTGATTCCCGTGACCAGGGGGAGGACGCGGTGAACGGGCGAGAGAAGGCGCTGTGGACGAGGGCCCGCATGGGCCACGACGGCCCGCCCCTCGACCTCCTCACCGCCCGCTTCGACCGCCACGTCTACGCCCCCCACGCGCACGACGAGTACACGATCGGCGTGACGATCGGTGGCCTGGAGGTCATCGCGTACCGGGGCGGACGTATCCACTCGGGCCCGGGCTCCATCGTCGTACTGGAACCCGGCGAGATGCACACGGGCGGCCCCGCGGCCCCCGAGGGCTACTCCTACCGCGCCCTGTACGCGTCCCCGGACCTCCTCACGGACGGCACCCTGGGCGCGCTCCTGCCGCACTTCAGCGAGCCCGTCCTGCACGACCCGGAACTGGCGGCGGCCCTCCGCCTCACCCACACGGAACTCAGCGCCTGCCCGGACCCCCTGGAAACGGAGTCGCGCCTCCCGTGGCTGCTCACGGCCCTGTCCCGCCGCCACTCCACGGCCCGCGCGACGGACGACGCGATCCCCGGCGCGAAGGCCATAGCCCACGCGGTACGCGACCGCCTGGCGGACGACCTCACCTCCCCACCCTCCCTGTCGTCCCTGGCGGCGGACCTGGGCCTGTCCTCCCGCTACCAACTCCTGCGCGCCTTCCGTACGACGATGGGGGTCCCGCCGTACGCGTGGCTCGCCCAGCACCGGGTGCACCGGGCGCGCACGCTGCTGGACGGCGGCCTGCGCCCGGCCGAGGTGGCGGCGCTGGTCGGCTTCGCGGACCAGGCGCACCTGACCCGCTGGTTCCGCCGCGTGCTGGGGGTCACCCCGGCGGCGTACCGCAACAGCGTTCAAGACGGCGGGCGCTGACCGGCGCGAGACTCACCGCATGACTGCACGAGGCTGGTTCCTGTTCTCCCTGATGGGAGTGGTCTGGGGTATCCCGTACCTGATGATCAAAGTGGCGGTGGACGAGGTGTCCCCGTCGACGGTGGTGTTCACCCGCTGCGCCCTGGGCGCGGCCCTGCTCCTCCCCTTCGCCCTGCGCCAGGGCGGCCTCGGTACGACCCTCCGCTCCCACTGGAAACCGATGCTGGCCTTCGCGGTGATCGAGATCATCGGCCCGTGGTGGACCCTGACCGACGCGGAACGCCACCTGTCCAGCTCCACGGCGGGACTCCTGATAGCGGGCGTGCCGATCGTCGGCGTCGTCCTGGCCCGCTTCTTCGGCCTGGGCGAGACGGAACGCCTCGGCTGGCGCCGGGTGACGGGCCTGGCCCTGGGCCTGTCGGGCGTCGCGTTCCTCACGGTCCCGCACCTGACGGGCGGCGACGCCCGCTCCCTCGCCGAGGTCCTGCTGACGGTGGTGGGCTACGCGACGGCCCCGCTGATCGCGGCCCGCCACCTGCGCGACGTCCCCTCCCTCCACCTGACGGCCCCCTGCCTAACCCTGGCGGCCCTGGTGTACGCCCCCGCGGCGGCCCTGACCCACCCGAACGAACTGCCCCCCACCCAGGTCCTGCTCTCCCTCGCCGCCCTGGGCGTGATCTGCACGGCCCTCGCCTTCGTCGCCTTCCTGGAACTGATCAAGGAGGCGGGCCCGACCCGGGCGACGGTCATCACGTACGTGAACCCGGCGGTGGCGGTAGCGGCAGGCGCCCTCTTCCTGGACGAGCCCCTCACCACCACGATCGGCATCGCCTTCACCCTCATCCTGGCGGGCTCGGTCCTCGCCACGTCCGCCGCCGGTGCGCGGCGGGAAACGCGCCGGGTACCATGGTCGACACGGCAGACGAGCCGGGCGGACGGCCGCGTGGAATCCCCGTGAGGGGGCTCCCCGAGGAACGTCCGGGCTCCACAGGGCAGGGTGGTGGCTAACGGCCACCCGGGGTGACCCGCGGGACAGTGCCACAGAAAGCAAACCGCCGGGGACCTCGGTCCTCGGTAAGGGTGAAACGGTGGTGTAAGAGACCACCAGTGCCCAGGGCGACCTGGGCAGCTAGGTAAACCCCACCTGGAGCAAGGTCAAGAGGGGCCACCGTAAAAGGTGACCCTGCGCGGACGCTTGAGGGCTGCCCGCCCGAGTCCGCGGGTAGACCGCACGAGGCCGACGGCAACGTCGACCCTAGATGGATGGCCGTCACCCCGCCTCCCGCGAGGGACCGGGGGACAGAACCCGGCGTACAGCCCGACTCGTCTGCCGCCACCTGCGGCTTTGCCTGGGAAAGGGCCTCTGACCTGCGTCGGAGGCCCTTTCCGGCCTTTCGAGGGCTTGCCGCGTTACGCGGCGGAAAGTCCCTCGGAAGTCCCTCAGACAGCGCTGAAAGTCCCTGAAAAGTCCCTGGAACTGGCGGTCGGGAGAGGCCTCTGAGCTGGCCGTTCGGCACGGCCGCCGGAGCATGAGCTGGAGGCGCAGGACTCGGGGTGATTCCAGGAACGGCGGGATCACGCGACCTCGGCCTGCGCAGCCTATTCGGCGCGTGCTGTGGTGAGCCGGGGCTGCATCGCGCGCAGCTCCTCCAACTGCCCAGCCACCCTGTGGATGAACTCGGTCAGCTCGTCCGGATCCATCGGACGGGTCCAGGTGTCGGCGGTCACTTCGACCGCAACGTGTGGGACTCGGTAAGCCGGGCTGACTGTCGAGTCCGGACTTACGGCGAGGTGCGCGCAGAGCAACGGCCGGGACTCGTACTTCTCGTAGGCCTCGGTGTACTCGGCGTGGGCCTCAGCGCCGTACAGCTGGTGGCGGACATCGGATGGGGCGGACTTGAGTTCCATGTCGTGGGTGTGGTCCGTCGTGCACCAGGACGGGCAGGTGAGGGTGTATCTGGTGCCGCTCCTGTTGGCGTAGGTCCATGTGCGACCGGGTGCTGTGGCTGTCGGGCCGAGCCTGCGGGCCATGAGGTCGGCCATCTGTGTACGCACTGCCCGTAGCTTCACCAGGTGCGCGCTCATGTCGCTGATCAGTTCGTCGACCTCTCCGAGGGCGAGCGTCGGCCAGTCGCCGCCGGCTTCGAAGTCCAGTCCGGGTGTCTCGTCGTTGATCTGTACCAGGTGGAAGGCCATGATGCCGTCGCTGTGCCGATCGGCGTAGGCGCGGCCAGCACCCATGCCGGTGATCGGACCGCGGTGAAAGTGCTCGGTCGGGTTCTTGTGGTCCGCGGGGTGTCCCGTGCAGAAGGGGACGCCATCGGGGCAGTTGGCTACGTCCGGCGCAATTGGCTGCTCGCGGCTGGTGAAGGCGTCCATCATGTCTGCGAGGGTTTCGAGGTCGTCGGCGAACCTGCGCAGCTCCGTCGCCTTCGCACGGCCTCGGTCGCGTCCGTGTCCGTCTCGCTCAGGCCGATAACCGGACCAGATCCGGTGAAGTCCAGGAGGCCGGAGTTGAGAAGTTCTCTGCCGTCATTGCCCATGACGACATGCCTGGCGCCGAAATGGGCGTCGTGGATTCCGGTCTCGGTGCACCAGTCCGGGTGCACGGTGCACTTCTGCCCGTCGTCGTCCTCGAAGGCGGCGAAGTCCTTGCTGCTGCCGCTGTTGGTGGTCGTCGATACGGCGATGCTCACGTCGTCTTTCCTTGTCGTAGGTGGGGCAAGCTCGGATGCCTGGGCAGGGCGCGGGTGTGGCCGCTGGCTTCCTGCCTTCTGTTGCCTGGCTCCTCGTTGCTCAGCACTCGTTCAGCCCGGGCACGCGTTACCCGACCGAGCCGGATCTGGCCCCCGGGTCCCTGTACGCCGGTAGACTGCGCAGCCTTTGCGGCGCGCTGGGGCGGCGGTGTGTCGTCACGAAGTTCGGTTGATCACCAGCGCGAGACACGGCTTCCGTATTGCGCACCACGCTGCTTCAGGCTGCTAGCTGAAACCGCCGACCTCTGTTCTGTTGGTTATGGGATCGAGTCTCAGGCGTCCTACATGCGGGCCCCTGTATCCGGTGCGAGGACCGGATACAGGGGGCTATGGCTCGCCACGAGGCCCGACCGTTCAGGCGCGGGCGTAGTGAATCTCTCCCGTGTCCCGAGAAGCGCTCCCCGTCACGCCGCCTGCGGAGGCGCTTCCTCTGCCTGGGTGGGGCGCGAGAGGAGGGGGAAGGCGCAGTCCTCGGGGCGGCGGCCCATCCGCTGCACCGTGACTGCCGCGAGCAGCGCCGTGCCCGGGCCGGTTACCGGCGAACGCTCCATTCCCACGTAGAAGATCCCGTCCTCGTCGGGCTCGGCGTCCACGCGGTCGAGGCTGGCGGACAGGGCGGCGCAGTACCCCCACAGGTCCGCTCGCAGCCCGCTGGGGATGTCCGTGCGGACCCAGACCAGGGGGTGCAACCTTCCTTGCTCGTCGTAGCCGAGCGCGACCAGGGCCCCCACTCCTTCAGGAAGTGGATAGGCCTCCTCCGGCATGTCCTCGGCCGTGCCGGCGAGGGCATCGGTGATCAGTGTGCGCAGCGCCGTGATCACCTCCTCGTCGCTGCGCCAGCCGTGCAGTGGCGCGTAGTCGGATCCTTCGTAGAGGTCGCGCACGTCCTTGCTCCGCTTCGGGCGGGCGTCGGGTGGGTCGATTGCCGAGCAGTCCTTCGGGTCGACCTCCTGCAGGAAGGTTCCGACGAACGTCACCCCGTCCTCCGAGTCCACTGTGATGGCGGGCCACCCGTGACGGATGTACTCGCAGAAGAGCTGCCGGATGTAGTGCTCCCTCGCCGCCTCGGAGAGTCCGGGGACCGTGAAGACAACGATGAGGCCGCGGAGGACGATGAGCCATGCCTCATGGTCGTCGATCAACTCCTTCTCGGAGAACCTCACGCCCAGGGCATCCCCCAGGACCTCGACCGGCAGTGCCCATGCGTCGTGTGCGCGCAACTGGGCCTGCTCTGACGCCGGGGGCTGTGCGTGCGGCGCACTGGTTCCGGGCTGCTGGTCGCAGACTCGGGCGTTGTTCGTGACCGTGCGATCTGCTTTGAGTGCCACGATGCTTCCTTTCGCCGTGAAACTGAACAAATCCAGTCTTCGAAGGCGAGTCGCGTGGCGCCGCATATAGTTTGAAAAGCTCTCTTCGTATGACCTACGCCTGCCAGGCTTGGGGCCCGAGCGCCGCAGGGGGTCGTGACTTCGGCGGCTGGCCATACTCTTTTGCATCAGGAAGTCGACGGCTGTTGCCCGACCGGCTGAGGAGGTGCGAGTGAAGAGCACCGGTTCTCCCTTGACGAGCACTGCCGCCCGCCGCCGTCGCACCCTTGCCCACCTGTCGCCGATCTTCGACGTGCACCTGAACCGGGCGAGGAACCCGTCGAGGGTGCAATGGGAGGCGTACGACTTCGTCGCCTTGACCCAGTCGTGCGTGGACACGATCGCACTGTCCTCCGGGCTGGAGGGCAATCTCGGCGCCCCACGTGATGAAGTGCTCGCCGATATGGCCCAGGTCGCCGGGCGTATGGCCCCGCACCGCCCCACTGACGAGCACGCGCACGTGGCCCGCCATCTACTCGACCACCTTCTCCGTCACGACGAGCCGACCCCGTACTTCACCGTCGAGTACGCGGATCCAGACGCCAGTTGGCAGCCGGTGCACCATCAGGTACGGGTGCTGTACGAGACGCTTGCCGCCGACGGGCGCACCCTGCACGTCAACGCCGACAACACTGCCGTGACCCTGCTGCTCATCGCCACCAACCGTTCCCTGGAGGACGAGCACGAGGCGGTGATCGCGGTGATGCGGGCGCAGGCTGAGAGCGGGCGTTTGGACGCGGCGATCGACTCGGCTGAGGACGCCCTGACGCTGTCGCGGACCTACGCGGCGAACGTCCGGCGCTTGATCGCTGAGGCCGAGCGTGACGTGACCCGCGTCGACTACCTGCGGGTCTTGCGGCCCGAGCTGATGGCCGCGGCTACGCATCTGGAACGGCGGATCAGCGTCGACGGTACGTTGCTGCGGCACCTGGAGAACTTGAGAGCGGACGCCTCCGAGGAGCAGGACCCCGTGGCGGTCCGGCAGCTGTCTGTGGCCGCGTCGCGGCTCGGCGATGCGGTGGAGACTCTGGCTGTGCTGCAGACCGACGTGATCGGGGCCACTCCGCGCTGGCGCGAGGCGCAGGCCGCGCAGGCGTTCAGCGCTGTGCCGGTGAGCGAGATCGACCCGACGGCGGATGTGCTGACGGCGCTGTTGGGCGGCCTGCCCTTGCCGCGCGGCGCCAGGTTGGGTCCACCGGCTCCACGGGTGCTGTTGGACGTCGCGGCTCTTGCCGACAGGCTTGCCGTGCCGCCGCAGCAGATGCCGGAGCCGGAGGCGGCGCCCGTCGTGGAGGAGCCACTCGAAGACGCTGACGGGGTGTACGAGCAGTTCCCGGAGCAGTTTCACGATGTGGCCCACGTGCTGAGAGCCCATCGGATCATGCCTGGCACGAAGGCGCGGCTGACCGACCTGCTGGCCGACGCCGACAGGCTGTTCGCCGCAGAGGAGCCCTCCGCCGTCGTCGACGGCTTGGTCGCCGTGGTCGGGGGTTCGCGGGAGACCGCCCGTCGCAGGCTGCGGCTGCTGCTCGCGCTCGACGCGATGATGCTCTGGCGGCCCGACGGTCGGCCCGACGCTTCTGACGAGTGGTGGGCGTTGGACGACGGCATACGCGGGCTGCTCGCCGACCTCGACGTTCCCGATCTGCTCGTCTGCCGGAAAGGGGACGATGATGACGGCACGTGACGACGCCCGGGATGTAGGCCTCCTCCTCAGGTACGGCCTCGACCCCACCATGTCTCCAGCCCGCCATGACGTCTACAGCCGACTGCTGGACCGCTTCCACACCGATCCCGATCTGCGTACCGCCTTCGACGAGACGGCCGACGGTCTCGGCCTGAGAGTGCTGACCGCTGATCGCTCCGCGGGGCTCGTGCTGGTCGCCGAACCCACCTCGCCGCTGGCCGTGACTGACACCAGCCGCTGGCTCCGTATACGGGGAACGGCTGATCGGCTGGTGTACGGGCTGGCCCTCGGCGGCACGACAGCCTGGTGCTATCCGACCGCTCGCGCGGTGCGCGAGCCGGGCACGCGGCGCGTCACGGCCCTGGACGTCGACCGCCTGGTACGCGACCACGCCGCGGCCATCGAGGCGGAAGAGATCACGCTTGACGGCGGGCTGGGCGAGGCATGGCGGGAGTACGCCACCAACCGTAAGCAAGTCGCTCTGACTTCGAGCGGCCGACTCAAGCGGGACTGCACGGTACGTATGTGCGAGGACGTGCTGCTGATGCTCGCGTCGTTCGGGCTTGTCGTGGTCGACAGGACGGTTCCGCCTCCGCGAGACGAGCTGAGAGTGTGGCGCTCCACGGACCGCTTCCGCGCCCACATCGCGATCGCCGGCGGTCCCCTCGTGCGGCAGACGATCACCGGTTCGCAGGTGTCGGAAGGACACCGACAGGCAGGCCAGGACCAGTCCGGTCCCCCTGACTACGGCGAGCCCTTCGATGAGAGGGGCGAGTGATGCAGACGGGCTGGCGCCTCGAACGCACCTACCTGGCCGGCGCGGGCTTCCCCGAATCACGGCTGGAAGGGCTCAGCATCAACTGGTCCGATCCCTTCGAGCCGACCGGACACGCCGCCCTGTGGGCCGACAACGGCACGGGAAAGACGACGATCACGGCCCTGCGATTCGGGCTGTACCTGCCGCACGCCCGGGACTTCATCCGCGGTGAATCCGACCGGTCCCTGGCGAAGCTGGTGTGCTCGGGAGATGTCTGTCACGTGGTCGAGCAGGCCACCCGAGTCGTGGACGGCGAACTACAGCGCCTGGTCATGGGCATGGTCGCTGACTGGTCAGACGGCGGCACTCAGGACCTCGACAACCCGAGCAAGCTGCACCGCGACTTCTACGGATGGGTGACCTACGGCTCGGGGCCGACCATCGAAGACCTGCCGTTCCGCACCAGCGTCGGCCGACGGGCGACCCATGCGCAGTTCGTGGAAACAGTGCGTGGGATGTTGCCCAAGGGTGGCGCGCTACCGCCGCATCGTCCTTCCGACCACCAACGGGCCTGGATCGACTGGCTGGCCGCCGCAGAAGTCGATGTGGAACAGCTGCGGTTCCAGTCCCAGATGAACGCCTCCGAAGGCGGCGTCGACCGCGTGATGCGGTTCTCTGACTCCGACGCCTGCGTCCAGTGGCTCATCGGCGCGACCACGCCGACCACGACCGTCGAGCAGATCGGCAAGAGCATCGAGGTCCTGCGGGCGAACGCGGCCGCACGGCCCCGATGGTCCGACGAACTCGCCCTCTGGGAGAGCCTCACCGAACCGCTACTCCGCCTCGCGATCGCACATGATCAGGTCGCCACTCACCGGCGGGCGGTGGCCACCGCGGAGGCAGACGCGGCAGCCGTGGTGGCCGACTCCGAGGCGACCCTGGCCGAACTGGCCGCCGAAGAGGCCAGTGCCGGAGAGAAGCACGAGGAGCACGAACGCCTGCGCCGGGAGGCGGGCTCGACCGCACGCAGGGCACAGGCACACCGGTTGCGCATGTGGCTGAGAGCGGCCGAACTCCGGGCCGGCGCAGCAGCAGCCCTGGCCGACAAGCGCCGCGCAGACCGCGACCAGGCTGTCCGTGAACTGGCCGCGTGGCGACTCGTTCAGGACGTACTCGACGCCAGCACCGCCAGGACCCGGCTCGCCGGGCTCACAGCCCGCCTTGAGGCCGCCGAGAAGCACACCGCGGAACTCCGCGAGGAGGAACAGCGGCATCTGCACTCCCTCGCCCGCCTCCTCACCGACCACCGTGACCGTGCCGCCGCCGATCTCCAAGCCGCCGAGGAACAGCGGGAACGGGCCTCCGCTGCCTTCGCGACGGCTCAGGGCGAGCAGCGCGAGGCAGTGGCAGCACACGCGACGGCCGTCGAGCAGCTCCGGCACGTTGGTGGACAGATCACCGAGTCCGAACGGACCCTCTCCGAGGCGGTCACCACCGGTCTGGTTCCGGAGGGCGCCGATCCAGCAGTGGTGGAAGCCGAGTGGGTGGATAAAGCCGCTTCAGCGCTGAGCAGCCGCGAAGCGGCTGACGAGGCGCTCAAGACCGTCGACAGACAGGCTGATGCCCAGCAGAAGACCATGTCGAAGGCACAGAACGCGCTCGTCGCCGCTCGGCACGACGTGGAGAACGGAGAGCGTCAGCTACAGCAGGTGAACGACAGGGTCCGCGCGCTGGAGGGCGACGAACGCATAAGGGACGCGGTTGGCGACGGCGGCATCGAGTTGTGGAGCGCCCGCTCAGCACTCACGGACGCACTGAGCCAACGGGCCGAGTCAGCCGACCGAGACGCCGCCGAGGCACGCGCCGCCACCGATGACGCACGGCGCACGCTCGACGCGGTCGGCGCCGACGGTCTGCTTCCGGGGTCCGCTCTGGTGGAGGAGGTCGTTCGGCGCTGCCAGGACGCCGACGTTCTGGCCTGGCCGGGATGGCGATGGCTGGCGGACACGATGACCTCCCAAGCCGCCCTGACCTTCGCGACGGTACGTCCCGACATCGCGTCCGGGGTGGTCGTCTCCCACCCCGATCACTTCGGCCGCGCCCTCGACGCCATCGGTGATCTCGACACCGACACGGCGGTCTGGGTCGGTGCCGTCCTCGACCCGGAGGCGGCCGTGTCACCGAGCGCGGCCGACCATGCCGACGGAACACTGGCCCGAGTCCTCCTCCCGCACCCAGGTACCTACGACCGAGATGCGGCGCGCGACATGGTCGCAGCCGCCGAGAACGCGCTGACCTCGGCGACTGTGCGCCTCCAGGAAGCCGGTCAGCGCGCCACCGACGCCCGCAGCGCCCTCGCGGCCCTGGCCCAGCTCTGGAAAGACCTCCCCGAAGACCCACGTACCGCCATCCAGGAGAAGATCAGGTCCGCTCAGGAACGGGTGGAAGCAGCCCGGAACGACGAACAAGCCGCGGCGGATGCCCTCCATGACCTCGCTCGGCTCAAGCAGGAGCACCAGGCCGCACGAGACGCGGCACAAGAACGCATCGACCGCGCGACCGAGACCCGACGGCTCCTCGTCCCCGCCATCAGCGCCGCGCACGCCCTCTCCAGCGCCCGTGAGCGGCTGCCGGGCCTGCGCACGGCCGAGGCCCAGCACCGTCGCCGTATCGACCAGCTTGGTGAGCAGATCCCTGAGCTCGCTGACGCCGTCGATCGAGCACGTGACCGTGTGAGCATCCACGAGCGCCGTCGGGACGACGCTGCCAACGAACTACGCAGAGCGGGACTGTCGGCCACCACTCACGGCCCCGTCCCCGACGAGGACGTGCCCACCATCCGGGCGCGCCTGGAAAGTGTTACGTCGGCTCTGGAGGACGCGGCGGTCGACCCGGAACTTCGCCACCAGATCACCGACGCCAGGCAACGCCTCGCGGACCTGGACGCGAAACTGGACGCCGACATGGAGCAGCGGCGTCTGGCCGAGCGGTTCGCCGGCACCGATGACGCGCGGCACCCTGTCGCGCTCCGCACGGCGACCCGCCGTGCGGAGGCTGGCGAGGCGGAAGCGCGCGAGGCGTACGCGAGGGCATTGCAGGCCGCCGAAACCGCCAAGCGGGAACACCAGCGGCAGGCCGAGGAGCGGGCAGACCGTTCTTCTCCGGACATTGAGGGATTCCCGTCGGCCGAGCTGGTCGCTGAGGCCGACGAGGCCGAGGCGTTCGCCGACCAACTCGACGAACTGGCGGCTCAGTCGCTGCTCACCCACCGCGCCGAGGATCAACTCGCCCGCAACGCGGAGACCGCCGCGACCGCGGCACGTCAGTCAGCCCAGCTCGTCGAAGCAAGCGTGAGAGGGCTGCGCTACCTCGCCGACCCGGCACTAACCGGCCGCCGCGCGGACGACATCCCCGCACTCACCACCCGAATCGCAGGGCTCGCTGAACGCGTTCGCGAGTCGCGGAAGCAACTGGGGGACAGCGAGCAGACTCGACAGAGAGTGGCGGGCGCAGTCCGCGCGTACGCCAACAGCCCGCAGGCTCGCAAGGTCGAGGCCGCGGAGGATACCCGTGTCACCGATCTGATCTCACGGCTGCGCGGCGACGAGCAGCTGCCCGCGGAGGCAGAGCGCATCGCGGGGGAACTCGAACAGCGGGCCGTTTCGCTGCGGGACGACCTGGACCGGCACGACCGGGACGTCCACACCTGTGCGGTCATGTTGCACGTGCAGGCATCGCGAGCGCTCGACCGGCTTCGTGCCTACCAGAACCAGTCCCGACTCCCGGACGGACTGGGCGAGTGGTCCGAGCGACGCTTCGTCGTCATCGAGCACGAGAAGGTTCCGGCCGACGAATCCGTCGCCATCGACCGGGTTGCCCGCGTCGTCCACTCCCTGCTGACGCCCGGCACCAGCCGGTCGGACGCAGAGTCGCTGCTGTTCGCCGCCGCCCGGGCGCTCGTCGACGCGCCCTTCAAGGTGCGCCTGCTCAAACCGCATATCGATCTCTCCCTCGACCGAGTCGACGTCGCCGAACTGAAGAACTTCTCCGGTGGGCAGCGAGTGACCGCAGGTGTCCTCCTCTACGCGACGATGACGAAAGTCCGCGCCCTCTCGGACACCACCTCCGTGGGCTGGCTCTGGCTGGACAACCCGTTCGGCCAGGCATCCGCGGACCAGTTCGTCCGGACGATGCGACGCGCCGCCGACCAACTCGGCCTGCAGTTGCTGTTCACCGCCGCGCCCAAGGACAAAGGCGCACTGTCGATGTTCGACCGCACCATCATGCTCGGTCGGCGCTCCCGCCCGTCCTCGGGTGAGAAGGTCGTGGTCGTGGACGACGGATCCCGCGAGTTGGTCGACCTGGTCCTCGTACAACGCGACGTCAGGGCGGTGCTCGGAGAATGAGTTCCGTCGACCTGGTCGCGTTGATCACCGCCCTCGACCCTGATGGGCGCGGTGGCCGACGCCACGCTGACGACATCGCCGCCGCTGTCGGCGCGCAGAATCCTGGGATCGAGGCGTCCGCGCTGCCGGAGGTCGTCCACGACACGATCAGGCGCGGGGAGCGGGAAGGGCTGTGGTCGGCGAGCCGGACCACGACCGTACGTCGGGGACGGACGGTTCTACCCAAGGCGGTGACCCTGCTGGGAACGGCCCGCTCCGTCGACAAGCTGCGGCCCGTCGACGTACCACTGCGCAGCGAACTCGCTGGCTGGGCAGCCACGCTCCGTCTCTCCACGACACAACGACAGCTCCTCCTAGCCGTCAACGACTGGCTCCGGCGTACCGACGGCGGGCAGGTCCCGGTCGTGTCCGTGGCCGAACGGGCCTACGAACTCCTCCGCGATGAGAAGGCGTTCGACGCTAATCCTCCGCGTGGGGGTAGCACCCTATGGGCGCCCGGCAGACTGACGTTCGAGCTGCTGCGGTGCGAACGTCTGCCGACTCCCCTCGTCTGGGAACCGATCACATCGGACATCCGCCATCCCGGTGCTGTTATCTGCGTCGAGAATCACGCCACCTTCCGCACGCTCGTCCGCGTCCTGCGGGCTCGCGCTATCCCACCTTGGACTGCCGTCGCCTGGGTCCAGGGCCGCAACACCGCGCCTCTGGAGTCCCTTGCGACGCTACCCTTCCCCGTCACACGTCTGGACTACCTCGGCGACCTGGATGCTGCCGGTCTCCAGATTGCAAACGCGGCCTGCGCCGTGGCTGAGCACGCCGGTGTTCCGGCGGCCGGCCGAACGCCTCTGGGCCCTGCTTGTCGTCCAGCCGTCACGCCCGGCCCGTCCCACACCGGATATTGAGGCCCAGGAGCTGGTCGCATGGCTCCCCGCCCCAGTCCGAGATCAGGCACGTCGCCTGCTGGTCACCGGCCAAGCGGTTCCCCAGGAGGCACTTCGCTTCGACGTGCTGAATGACGCGTCGCTGGCCCACTAATCCGATTACCAGCCCATGGTTCCGGCCGAGCGCGGTCCTCGTTTACTTGCCGCTGCCGCTCGCGGCAGCGCCCATGACCCTCTGCCCCAGCCCTCCCAGGTCGGAATCTCGGTCTCAATGGTGCCGACACAGACGAACGCGAGCAGTTCACGATGGGAACTCCGTGCCGAATCGACATCGCGACAGTGATATCACCGGAGGAATTGAGAGTCGGGCGGTCAGTAACTCATGGTGGTTGTCCGCCAGTGCCGGGCTCTCCGAATATTCCTGTCACCTTGTAGGGATGCCCGGCGAGGCAGGCGAGCGATCCATTCACCCCAAAAGATCGCGTTGACGCCCTAGCTCCCGCCCGTTGAGAGGTTCCAGCTATGTCGCGCCCGTTCGAGGAATCGCCCTACGCGTTCACCGTCCCACCTCGGGTCGAGGCGGTGCCGGCAGCACGCGACCGCGTCGTGGACCGTGCTCGGCGGATTGGGCTGGAATTGGGCGAGGAACTGACCGACGACTTGAAGCTGCTCACCGGAGAACTAGTCGCGAACTCGGTCACGCACACGAAGGCCGCGTGCGTGGTGTGCGTACGGTGGACCGGAGAGCGGCTCCGTGTGGAAGTCACCGATATCGATCCCACGCCGGTGACTCTCTCACAAGCTTCACCTGTGGACGAGCACGGGCGTGGTCTCTTCCTCGTTGCCGCACTGGCAACAGAGTGGGGCTCGCAATCCTGCGTTGCCGGGAAGACGATCTGGTTCGAACTGGAAGTGCCACCCTCAGCAGAAGCGGCCATGAGCATGGCGACCTCGCGTCGTGAAATCCCGCCTGAGCAGGCTATGGCCAGCTGCACCGGCAGCGCCCCCTGGGTGCTGGCGAAGCCCTTGCCGATAGTCGGCGCACGAGCACGAGCCGAGCACCAAGCGGCCTGAAGGCGTCCCGATGCCGGACATATGGAGGGGAAGTTTCCGGACCTCTGGTGCACGTCGGCGGCCCGTTCGCCGTGGCCACTTCCATCCCCACCGTCCTGCCATTTCAGCTACATGGCGTGAAGTTCAGCTGTGACGCCGATCTCCCCACCAAGGCAGGATCGGGGGCAGATCGCTCAGCCCTCGGGCGGGTCGCTTGGGCATGGGCGACTCGCCGTCGTCGCCGTCCCAGCGGCGACCGTACTGATCCGGGAGGCTCCCCCAGCCCCAGTACGGAACCGGGCTGCCGGGCGTCTCGCCGAACTCCTCCAGCGGATCGATGCGCTTGTCGCCCACCGTGCACAGGTGCGCCCAGTCGTCTCCCAGGTCGAAGACGTAGGCGAACTGCTCGCCGGCCTGCAGCCTGCTGAGCTTGGCGGTGTGGCCGTCCAGGGTGCCGTCCGGGGCTTCACCGTCCCACCGCACCAGCGGGGTGACGCCCGTTCCGTCGGCCAGCGTGAACATGTGCAGGTGGGCCAGGTCCCAGCGGGCGAAGGCGCGATCGATGGCCACCGCGAGCTGGGCGAAGGAGTGGGTCCGTGCCGCGGCGAGGATCCGGCCGGGGCGAGGCCACAGATCCGCCCCGTGACCGGACACCAGCTCGACGCGGATGGACAACCACGTGCGTGCCATGCCGACTTGCTCCCCTCGGATCAGATGCCAGACCGCGAGTGAGACTACAGAAAGTCACCACAGTGTGGGAAAATTGTCCGGCCGTACGTCAGGAGAGCGCCCTGACCTCCGGCTACGGGGGAACCGAAGGTCAGGGCAGTTCATCAGAGCCGGTCACGGTGAGCGGACACGACTGCCGTTCCCCGTAGTCGAGAGGTGGCGGCTTCGCGATCGTGGGATCCGGTGCTCCGGTCGGCACAACTCTGCACCTCGGCGCTGCTCTGAGCACATCACGTGCGTGATATCGCAGCTGGACATCGTTCGTTACCGTTGGACGGAGAAGCCCCGGAGCATGAGCGATCACGCGTGGGGCTGCTTCTTGTCAGTAGCGCGGCACAGTAGCCAAGGACCTCCATGACAGCGTCGTTGCCGACGGTCACTTCCATCGATTTGCGCCTTCAACCGGTTGACGAGGTACTCGAACGCGTGGAGCGTGCGCTCGACGTGCGGGTAGAGCCGGAGTCGCTGGTCCGGAAGCGCCGAACGGTTGGTGCGCGAACGGACCGTGGAACCTGGGTACGGATCGAGCGGCGTCCGCTCGGAAAGGTAAGAGGGCAGGGCTGGAACGGTACGGAGTGCGCCGCCGTTCTGGACGGCGTGGCGAAGCCCGTGTGGTTCCAGGGTGTGTCCTGGAGCGACCCGCCTGGAGCGGCGATGTGGCGCGCCGACGAGACCGAGCTGCTTCCCGGGGAGCCCGTGCGCCCGGATTCGGTTTTGGTGCTGTCCGAGGAGTGGTGGAAGGCACTGAACAGCTCGCTGGACGCACTCGCTGGCCAGCGCACGACGCGCGTGGCGACGCCGGACACCGTCGCGATCACTCAGGCAGGAGTCACAGCCGCGATCAAAGAGACGTTCCCGGCGGTATCGGATACGACCATCGGGGAGTGGGCGCCAGCACACGCGGATCTGAACTGGGCGAACATGACCACCCCGCAGTTCTGTCTGTTCGACTGGGAGGACTGGGGGATGGCTCCCCGTGGCCTGGATGCCGCGTGGCTATGGGGAAACTCGCTCGTCCTCCCGGAGCTGGCCGAGCGGGTGCGGCGGGAGCGTCAGAGGGACCTGGAGAGCCGGGACGGCAAGCTCATGTCGTTGTTCTTCTGCACGAAGATCCTTGGCCCGCACGCCGATCCGGGTGACCCCCGGAGAGGGCTCGCCCGGATCGAAGCGGATCGAATCGTGGCGGATCTCCGAGCGGGATGAGCGTTGGCGCCGTGATGGATCCGTTGGCTGGGTGCTCGACGGGCGAGGGCGTCACTCCGGTGTGCCGAAAGTGAGCAGTGGCACGTCGTACAACTGAGGGTTTCGAGGCCGGGTCATGGTCGGCGAGAGCACCTCGACGACGTAGAGCTCGCTCAGGAACTGGACCCTGGCGCTCAGGAGGTGGCTGGTACGCCCGTCAGCGGACAGTGCCTTCAGGCCGGCGGACACGTGGATGTGCGGCAGAATGGCCCCCGTCTCCGGATCGTGTGCGATCGTTCCCGCGCCGAAGGCCTCGACGTTGGTGACGTGCGTTCTGTCCCAGACCGGGGCGTCCGGGTTTTCGAGCTTCCCGCAGGCGCCTACGATCTCGGCTTCGGCGAACGCGCCGATGAACGAGGGAATGTAGCCCTGCCGCACCCCGTGGTCACGGCAGAACGCGGAAAGCGCGTCGAAGAAGTCCTCGCCGTGGTCGAAGGTGACGCCGAACGTCCTGCCGGTGTCCAGCACGTGAGCACGCATATGGGTCCTCTCGGATGGGACTGAGGTTCGTGGGTCAGCGCGCGAGGGCGGAGAACTTCGAGGTGATCGTCTCGTGGTCCGCGTCCTGGGCGAGCAACGCCTGAAGCAGGAGCCGCGCGTGGTACGGTCCAGGTCGCCGGCCGGGATGAGCCCTCGGCCGATCAAGTCCTTCTCCGATCCGGGAAAGCCGTAGGTGCCTGTCAGGACAGGGCCGTTGCCGATGCGAGAGGCGAGAACCACGGGAATGCGTGCGGCCAGCCGTTCGAGGCTCGCGACGAGCCGCTGGGGAACATGCCCCACACCGAAGGCGGCAACGACGAGCCCGTCGCACCGTCCGTCCCACGCATCGAGCAGCGTGCCGTCATCGCCGAGGCTGACCGTGTAGAGGCCCACGCGTGCGTCACGAACAGCCGGCGCCAGGGGGGCGACACGCGTGGGTGGCGGGGAAGCCAGCCGTACGCGGTCCTCGGCGACCCGGCCGACGGGTCCGGCACCGGGTGACGTGAAGGCGGCGGGGTTGGTGGTATGGGACTTACGGACGTGGCGTGCCGCGTGGATCTCGTCGTTCAGGACGACCAGCACCCCGGCGCCATGCAGCTGCGGGTCAGCTGCGGCGATGACGGCGGCATACAGGTTGGCAGGTCCGTCAGGGCCGACCATGGTGGGATTGCGCATGGCGCCGGTTACGATGACCGGTTGGTCGTGACCGTGATGAAGGTCGAGGAAGAACGCGGTCTCCTCGATGGTGTCGGTGCCCTGCGTGATCACGACGCCGTCGATCTCGCCGCCGCCGAGGGTCTTGTCGATCGCCGCGCCGAGCTCCGTGAGATCGGCAAAGGTGAGCGAGGCGCCGGGCGCCCGGCGAAAGTCATGCACACGCAGGTCGATGCCGTGACGGTCCAGGCCGGGCACGGCCGCCAGGAGATCGTGCGCGGAGAGCGCCGGCACAACCCCTCCGGTCGCCGGGTCGGTGGCCATCGCGATGGTGCCACCGAGAGAGTAGACAGCTACCGTTCGCGTCATGCCCGCCATCGCTCCAACTTCCCATCCGGCTCAGCCTGGTTGGATCTTCCTCGGAGATCTTTCTGAGCAGGCTATCGGGTCGCCCCTACGCGAGGGCCAGCTTCGGGCTGCAACTCGACTGCCACGTATGCGCAGGCCCGATCCAAGGCAGCGAGGCTCAGGTGGCGACTTCGTGGCTTGGCGAGCCCGGTGGTGCCTACAGCCGCGAGCTGTCCACAGCGGCGGATGAGCCAAGCACGATCAAGGCCCAGAAAGTCCGATGTCGCTGCCAGGCGTTCTCCGGGAGTCGTTCCCGCAGTGACGCTGTGGGCTCGCGCGTGGCCAGTGATGTCCTCGAAGGCCCGCAGCGAACGCGGCCCGGCGGTCAGAGCGGTCTGCGGGGTGCGTTCGGCGCGTACCCAGGTCGCTATCGCGGCCCTGTGTCCAGGGACGAGTACGAAGCCGTCCGTCTGCTGGAGATCGGCTTCGTCGGTCACCCACGTCGTGACGCCGTACGACTCCATCAGCGCGATCGCGAGGAACAGCAACACGCGCTCGTACAGGGGCGAGGCGACGACCTCTTGGTGGGGGATACAGAAGGCTCGTCCGACGCCGTCGTGTGTACGTGCGGGAGCCATCGTCCGGAGGTAGTGGTGCTTGTGTTCGAAGAGCAGCCAGGTCGCAGCCTCCTCCCCTCGCTGCTCGCGCGTCCAGAAGACCGGATCACCGGACAGCTCATCGCGTTGGTTGAGGATGAAGCTGGCGCACGCCCGCGAGCCGACGAGCATCTGCGAGCCGTCAGTGAGGGCGTCAGCAGCGATCGACCGGCTGTCAGTTCCTAATCGGGGCTGGGACAGAAGATCGAGACTCCCGTGTAGTGCTGCGTCGTCGCCGAGGACTGCGGAGTCGAACCCTGCCGTGGCCCAGAGGATTCCATAGGTGAGATCGTCGAGTTCGTAGGCCATGGGGATCGCGAAAGACGTGCCCAGTTGGTCGCGGTCGCCCCCGCGCGCGTCCATGACGAAGTGCCGCTCTTTCCCGACTTCGCCGTGGCGCACGGCGAACAAGGCCCTGAGCGGCATCCGACTCCAT
This sequence comes from Streptomyces flavalbus, assembly GCF_042674625.1. Classification (NCBI taxonomy): domain Bacteria; kingdom Bacillati; phylum Actinomycetota; class Actinomycetes; order Kitasatosporales; family Streptomycetaceae; genus Streptomyces; species Streptomyces flavalbus. The sequence goes on along the minus strand of NZ_JBHTEB010000001.1, from coordinate 2,383,107 downwards.
GCTGCGGCCTCCCGGTTGGACGTGAGCCAAAGGGCGTCCCTCTGTGAGGAGACGGCTGGCTCAGTCAGCGTGGGAAGTGCTGTGGGCGGCAGGTTCCGTCCTGCCGGAAGGAGGAGTTGCCCCGGTCCTAGCGGAAGGGCCAGGCGGCCACGGGTGCTGCCCGCGGTTGACGAGAGCCGGTCCACGTCGGGCAGCGCACCCAGGAGTCCGACAGGAACTCCGAGGGCCTCGCTCCACTGGGCAAGCTGGCGGCGGTCGCGGATCTTCTTGCGACCCCGCTCAAGCCGACTCACTTCGGCCTGATCAATGTTGACGAGCCGAGCGACCGCTGCCTGTGACAGACCGGTGTGCTGACGGAAAAGCCGCACGACCACACCGAGATCCCAGGCCCGGATTGCTGTCTCAACTGAGGGATCGGCCCAGAACCCCTCCTTGACCTGGGGCACTGCGCCACCCCTATGGCAGGGCCCACACCGCGTTCCCGCGTTGAAACGGCTGAGCGTCGCACGGCACACCGAGCAGTGCCGCTCCACCTCGCCAGCCATCCCGGTCTCACCTCTAGGTGATCAGGCCCATCTCCAGCTGTTCGACGTCCCGCAGATCTACTTTGCCGCGCGGTTCCAGCGTCCAAACCCACCGGCCGAGGCTCAGTATGGGCTCTGCCAGGCCCAGGGGGAATCCCGTGCGGAGGCCCGCCGTCGCTGTGTTCGAGTCTGTCCAAAACCCACTGGATCACGGAAGAGATATCACGGCCGTGATGTGCGACTGCCGACCGCCTGAAGCAGGTTGGGCTCGGGGGTGAGCGAGGGCTGGTGCAGGAAGACGACCAGTGCCCGGCACCGCGTTTGGCCCGACCTCTGCGGTTCCAGCCGGACAGCTCCCCAGGTTCGACCTAGCCCCCAGGACCGCCCAGCGGAGCCCCGTTGGGCAATGAGGTGGAAGGAGTACGTGGTGAAGGAGAACGCACCCCCGGCGCCTGGTGGCCTGCTCGTGGCCGTCGAGGTTCTGAAGGCCGTACACAACCGCAACGACACCAGCGCCTCCGACCCGTCGCAGGGCGGCGGCGGAGACGGCCCGTGGCCCGGTGGCGACGGCCTGAACCACCCCGTGTAGCAGCCAGCACACGACCGTACGGGGACCGTGTGATCCGGCGCGGTCCCCGTACCGGACAGTCCGTTACCACTCGAACGATGGGGAGACCATGGAGCACCGACTGATACGTGGCATCGAGCAGGCGCTGGGGTGGGACGGCCCCGAGGGTCTCGGAGGAGCCTTCGCCCGCGGCAGCCTCACGGACACCGTGCTGACCGAACGAATGCTGACCCCACAGCGACTGCTGGACATGACGATGCGGCGCACCCTCGCCCACCCGCAGTTCCGCATGTTCCGCGACGGCGAGGAACTGCACCCGCGCCGGTACCTCCACCAGGAAGTCAGTCGTCGGGGCCAGAGTGTCGACATGGTGGACATGCGGCTCCTGGCGGGCCTGCTCCGCGAAGGCGCGACGATGGTCCTGGACCAGTCCAACGTGTTCGATCCCACGATGGAGGTCGCCTGCCGGGCCCTGCAGTGGTGGTCCCGCGAACACGTCCAGGCGAACATCTACCTCACCACGAACGAGGCCGCCGGCTTCAGGCTCCACTGGGACGACCACGACGTCGTGATCGTCCAGCTCGCCGGGGAGAAGGAGTGGGAGGTCCGTGGGATCTCACGCCCCTACCCGATGTACCGCGACGCGGCACGCAACGATTCCCCGAGCGAGGAGATCGTCTGGGCCGGCACCATGAAGACGGGCGACGTCATGCACATCCCGCGGGGCCACTGGCACCAGGCCACGCGCAACGGACGCGGCTCCGGGCAGAGCCTGCACATGACACTCGGGTTCGAGAAGCGCACCGGGGTGAACTGGCTGTCCTGGCTTGCCGACTGGTCTCGCGAGACCGAGATCTTCCGCCATGACCTCGACCGATGGGGCAGCGTGAACGAGCAGAAGGTCCAGCAGCGGCTGTTGACCGAAGCCACGGTCTCGCTCATCGGATCGCGCAGCCCGGCGGACTTCCTGGCCTCCCGTGAACAGGAAGTCGCTCCGCCCCGGCACGTGCCGTACGTCGACTTCTTCGGCCCCCTGACGTCCGTCGTCTGCATCACCAACTTCCCGCCGCGCATCGTGGAGCTCGGCGAGGCGGTCGAGGTCGTCGCGGCACGCAAGAAGCTGACCTTCGCGGTCAAGGCGCTCCCTGCGCTGCGGCTCTTGCTGAGTGGCCGCCCCGTGCACATCGAGGAGGCAGCCAGCCAGGTCGGTGCCGAAGTGGAACAGGTCGCGAAGATCCTGACGGAGGAGGAGCTGTGCGCGCCCCTGACCGCAGAATTGCTCTCGGGCTACACCGATCTCGTCACCAGCGCGACCAACTGACCAACGCGCTCGACCTGGGGATCACCGCGATCGACACGGCCTTCAGCTACCGCGGGTTCGCCTCCCACACGATCCTCGCGGACATCGGGCGCGGCCTGCTCGACCGCTTCACGATCTCCACCAAGGTCGGCTTCTTCCCACGGCCAGGCGGGGCCGAGCACTCACTCGACCCGGCCCGCCTGATCGGGGCCCTGGAGCAGACGAACCGGGTGCTGGGTCGCGCACCCGACCTCGTCTTCCTTCACAACCCGGAGCACAGCCTCCGGGATGCCGTCACGGGGCGTGCCCACGACGCACTCGCCCGGGCATGCGCCGTACTGGCGGACGCCACGGACAAGGGGCTCTGCGGGGCGTGGGGCGTCTCCACCTGGGACCCGTCTCCGTTGGCCGACGCGATCGACACCACCGTGGCCAAGCCAGCCGTCCTGATGGTCAGGTGCGGCCTGCTTGTCGGCGTTCACACGCTTCGCGCGGCGGACTTGCTCGCCCACCGGTGGGGTGATCACAGCACCCAGGTGTGGGGCATGAGCCCTTTCAGCGGAAACGCCCACGACCCGGTGTGGAGCAGGTTCGACGCCCGTGTCTTCCTACGAGAGCGTCCGGACCACGTCACCCAGGTGCAGGCAGCCTTCAGGACGGCCTATGCCCTCCCGAGGGTGAGCACAGTCGCGGTTGGTACCGACAACCCCGTCCACCTTCGCGAACTTGTCGACGCGCTGACCTTCGAGGTGGACGAACAGGCGGTCCTCCAGTACCGAGACCTCCTGCTGGGCGGGGCAAGGCAGGACGCTCATAAACGCTCATAAGCAGGTGGACGGTTCGCCGTCATCGTGGAGTGCGAGCCAACTGCCGAGGCTCCACATCTCGCGGTGGCTCCCGACCGAGGTGAAGCCGTGCTCAGGCAAGGGACCACGTCTGGCGAGTGCCAGACGATGACCTTGGCGCTCTTCCTGGCCAGCAGTTGCGTTCGCCGTTGCTGCAGCGGTCAGGGGCCCGGGTGCCGTCGTCGAGGATGCTGACCAGGCCGCCGGTGAACTCAACCCGGACTGGGCTCGGATGTCTGACCCCCGTAGCAAGCCCCGACTTTGCAACCTGGCTACGAAGGATGAGATGAGGCGCTATGAAAACCTCCCGAAGGAGGAACAGGCCGCACTCGGATTGGGGCGGTCCCATCCGGCGTGCCGTCGTCACCGGCGGCTGTGGGTTCGTCGGCTCGCACCTGTGCGACCTGCTGCTCGACAGCGACGTAGAGGTGGTGTGCGTCGACAACTTCCTGACGAGCAACGGGGACAACGTCGCGCACTGCCTGTCGGACGGCCGCTTCGAGTTGCTGGACCACGACGTCACGGAGCCGATCCCGGTACCTGGTGAGGTCGACCTGGTCCTCCACCTGGCGTCACCGGCCTCCCCGCAGGACTACCTGCGGCTGCCGGTCGAGACGCTGGAGGCAGGTTCTCTCGGAACCTTCAACGCCCTGGAACTGGCTCGGCGGAAGCTGGCCCGCTTCGTGCTCGCCTCCACCTCCGAGGTGTACGGGGACCCGCTCCAGCACCCGCAGCACGAGTCGTACTGGGGGAACGTCAATCCGGTGGGGCCGCGCAGCGTGTACGACGAGGCCAAGCGGTTCGCGGAGGCTGCGACGATCGCCTACCGCACGACACACGGCGTCGACACCGCGATCGTGAGGATCTTCAACACGTTCGGGCCACGGATGCGCACGAAGGACGGGCGGGCCGTACCGACCTTCATCCGCCAGGCGTTAGCGGGTGACCCGCTGACCGTCACCGGCGACGGCTCGCAGACGCGGTCGCTGTGTTACGTCGGCGACACCGTACGGGGCATCCTCGCCGTCGCCGCAAGCAGCCACCCGGGCCCCGTCAACCTGGGCAACCCCGCCGAGACCACGGTCCTGGACCTCGCACACCTGGTGCGGGACCTGAGCCGGTCCACCGCCCCGATCGAGTTCGTCGCCCGACCGGTCGACGACCCGGGGCGCCGCAGACCGGACATCACCCTCGCCTGGGAACAGTTCGGCTGGAAGCCGGAGACCGATCCCCGCAAAGGACTGAGCACCACCGTCGACTGGTTCGCCACGCAGCTCAACGACACCGCAGCGAGGGAACGATGACGCGACACGCACCTCGTCACGCGGGGACTGACGAGACGCCGTTACAGAACGCCCGATTCGACGGCGGGCTCCAGGGCTTTCGTACAGATGGCTACGCGGTCCTGCGCCAGAGGATCACGGGGAACGTACTTGAGGCTCTGCGGACTGAGGCCGACGACCTGGTCCGGCGCTTCACCCAGGACGGGTTCCGCTCGGACGACTACTGGTACTTCACGCCCTCCGGCACGGACGCGCCCGTCCTCTACCGCATCCACAACCTGGAGAACCAGGGCTCTCCGACCGCGACACGGCTCTACACCGGCGGAGGTCCCCTGCACTCGATGGCCGCCTCCGTCCTGGGTGGTCCCGTGCGTGCCACCGCGTGCGCCATGATCGTCAAACTGCCCAGGGTGGCCGCCTCGGTGCCCTGGCATCGCGACCGCACCGACGTTCCGCCGCACACCGTGTGCAATCTGAGCGTCTTCCTCGATGACTCCGACGCGGACAACGGATGCCTCGAATTCGTCCCCGGCTCACACCTGTCGCCCGACGACGAGGGGGCCGGGGAGCTCCAGGCCCGAGGCCCGGTCCACGCCCTCCCACTCTCGGCCGGTGACGTCGCCGTACACGACGTGCGCATTGGCCACGCCTCGCGCCGTAACCACTCGGGGCGGATCCGGCGCAGCATCGTCATGGAGTTTGCCCCCGCTGATCTGGAGCTGGCGTGACCAGCCCCAACCCCGCTGGCCGGAGCCCGAGAGTGAGGGTGGCCACCATCACGGTGGGCACCAACGAGCGCCGCTGGCTGGAGCGTTGCTTCGCCACACTCGTCGACAGCGACACGCCCGGCATAGACCTGACGGTCTGGTACGTCGACAACGACTCCAACGACGGCAGCACGGCGTTCGTCGGGGACCGCTTCCCCGAGGTGCGTGTCATCCAGAACCGGAGCAACGTCGGTTTCGCCCGCGCCAACAACATCGGCATGCGGGCGGCGCTCGACGACGGTGCTGACTACGTGTTCCTCGTCAACCCGGACACCCGGACACCGAAGTCGCTGGTACGCGATCTGACCGAGTTCATGGAGATTTGGGCCGACTACGGCGTTGTCGGTCCCATGCAGTACGAGTACGACGAGTCGGGCGGCACCGCTCTAAGCGCGTACAACGACTGGTCGAAGACGGCTCTGCGCTGGGGCGAGCAGCATGCCTTCGCCGGCGACTGGCCGAACCACCCCTCACCTGCCAGCCCGCCCGAAGGCCGTGCCCCGAACACCCTGGAGCACGCCTACGTCCAAGGGGCCGCCTTCTTCGTCCGCGCCGAGCTGTTGCGCACCGTCGGACTCTTCGACGAGGTCTTCCACACGTACTACGAGGAGACCGATCTGTGCCGTCGCGCTCGCTGGGCCGGGTGGCGCGTCGCCCTCAGGCTCGACGTCGGGATACAGCACTTCGGTGGCGGCGGAACCGCGGGCAGCAACTACCGGCGTCTCCAGATGCGCCGCAATCGCTACTACTACCTCCTCACCGACATCGACTGGCACGCGCTGCCCATGCTGCGGCTGGCCAGTCGGTGGCTGAAGAACGATCTGCGTGGGCGTGGCGTGGGTGGAGTGACCAGCTGGTGGCGCGGGAGTTGGGAGACCGCCGAGGCCGTGTGCTGGCTCGCGCGCCGTGCACCGTTGATCAGGGCCCGCCGCCGCGCCCACCGCCAGCTCGGCCGGCAGACGGTCGGTGCCGGTCGTTCGCAGGCAAGGAGCGCGCGATGACCACACCCCGGATCCTGTTCGCCGGTGTATTCCACTGGAACGCGGGCTCCAGCCACATGATCGCCGAGTACGCCCGGGTCGCCTCAGAGGTCGGATGCGAGGTCGGCGTCTCCAGCCGACTGTCACGCCTGGACGGCACGGTGAACGTCCACCTGCGGCTCGTGGACGACCTCACCTGGGCCACCCACCTCGTCCTCGTCTTCGAGGGTCGGCAGTTCCTTTCGACCGAGCAGCGTGAGCTGTGCGAGGTTGTGCCGCGCTGTCGGCGCATCATCCTGGACCCCGACGGCCACTGGGGCCCGTACGTCACCGCTGACCTGGACGACAACGCGGGCGCGGACACCATCGAGTCCTGGCACAAGCTGTATGCCGACCTCAGCGACGTGATCCTGCAGCCCCACCTCTCTGAACGGCTGCCCGACGGAGCCGAGTTCTTCAGCTACTTCGGCATGCCGGACATCCACCGCCTCGCCACAGACCTCCCGGACCCACAGTCCCTGGCGTACGAGCTCCAGTACGTCGGCGCGAACTGGTGGCGCTGGGAGGCGATGACCAGCCTTGTCCGGGCCGCAGCCGCGGCCGAACCACCGATCGAGCGCATCCGGGTGTGTGGACGCTGGTGGGCGGGCGACCCGCACCCCGACCACCTGACCGCCACCACCAGCGATCCCGGCTGGATGCAGGATCACGGTGTCGAGGTGGCGCCGCCCGTTCCGTTCGGGCACGTGGTCGCCGCCATGTCCCAGGCAGCGATCACACCGGTGCTGGTCCGTCCGCTGCTCGCACAGATGGGGCTCCTGACCCCCCGCATGTTCGAGACCCTCGCCTCGGGCAGCATCCCCGCGCTCTGGCCCGGCCTGGACTACCTGTCCGAACTCTACGGCGATGACGCGGAGCTCTTCCTGCTCGGCGACGGTCCGGCAGACACCCTCTCCCGGATGGTGCGCGAGCCGGCTCGGTACCGCGAGCGCCTGGCGGCCGTCCAGCTCCGAGTCCACGAGCGCTTCAACTACCGGGCCCTCCTGGCCGAACTCATGCGGTTCACCCGATGACCACTGTGAGGTCCGCTGTGTCCAACATCTTGATCACCGGTATTACCAGCTGCGAGAGCCGGGGTGTCGAGGCCCTGGCCCGGGCCATCACCGAGCAACTGAACCGCGAAGGCGGCAACAGGGTCACCGTCCTCACCCAGACCCCGGCGCTCGACGAGGAAGCCCTCGCCCCCGCCGGTGCCCGCTGCGCGGCCGATCCCTTCGTCGTCTCCCGCTCCTGGCAGCAGATGCGCCCTCAGGAGAGCCCCGCCGAACTGACCGCACGCAGCGAACAACTGCTCGCCGAAACCGACCTGCTCATCGCCACCGGGGGCGACCTGCACACCTCTGACTACGGGGTCTCCACACCGTACCTGCGGGCTTTGACCGCCGCTCAGCAGCGGGACATCCCGACAGCGATGATCGGCCAGTCCGTCGGCCCCTTCGACGATCCCGCCGACGCCGAGGCCTGGCTCACGGTCGCAGCCCGGTGCGATCTGCTCAGCGTCCGGGAGAGCGTCTCCCGCGGCTACCTCACGGGCAAGCTCGGCCTTCCCGAGCACCGTGTGCAACTGTCCTCCGACCCCGCCTTCCTGCTGCCGACAGCCACCGCCGAGCGGACCTCGGCCGTGCTCGGACCCCTCGGGCTCACCTCCGAGGACCCCTACATATGCCTCGCCCCCAGCCAGGGCATCACCCGCTTCAGCGGCTTGGGGGAGGCACAGCACGCGGCCGCACTGACGCGATTGGCCACCGCTCTCGTCCGCACCCGCAAGATGCCGGTCGTCCTCGTTCCGCACTGCCACGACTCCCGACCCCACAACGACGACCGGATCCTGGCGGCCCGCATCGCCGAGGCCGCTGGCATGTCCCAGGTCGTGGCGCTACCCGGCGCACTGACGGCCTCCGACTACAAGGGCGTGCTCTCCCGCGCAGAACTCGTCATCTCCGAGCGCCTGCACGCCGCGATCGGTGCGCTCTCCGGTGGCGTCCCCGCGATCGCGATCGGGCACTCGCACAAGTTCAACGGCGTGCTTGCCGAGACCTACGGCGACACCGTCGACGTCGACGACATCCACGCAGACGTCCGGGCCTTCGCCCGGGACAACACCGTCATCGACCGGATCGTCCACGACACCGACGCGACCGTGCTGCGCACCACCCTGCAGCAGCGGCTCCCGCTGATCACGGACCGCGCCCGCGGCGACTTCGCCCAGATCAGCAGGCTCCTCACGTACTGAACTCCCCGGCTCCACGCACGGCTCGTCCGCACCGCATCCCGCACGACCCGCTGTGCACCGCTTCTGGACAGCAGCGGGGACCGACTGACGAAAAGGGAGACACGACAACCATGCCCACGCATTTGGTGTCCGGCGGCGCCGGCTTCATCGGGTCCCACCTTGTCGCATCCTTGATCGAGCGCGGCGACGACGTCGTAGTCCTGGACAACCTCGACGGCGGCAAGACCGAGAACGTGCCTGCCAGCGCGACCCTCGTCGTCGGCTCGGTCGCCGACCAGGCCACCGTCGCCGAACTCTTCGCCTCGTACCGCTTCGACGGCGTCTACCATCTGGCAGCCTTCGCCGCCGAAGGCATCAGCCACGCCGTCAAGCACCACAACTACTCCGTCAACGTGCTCGGCAGCATCAACCTGATCAACGCCTCACTGGCCGCAAAGGTCAGGTTCTTCGGTTTCGCCTCGTCGGTGGCCGTGTACGGCCATGGACACGTCCCGATGCGCGAGGACGAGCACCTCGTCCCGGCCGACAGCTACGGCAACGCGAAACTCGCCGTGGAGCGTGAACTCGCCGTCACCATGGAGCTTCAGGGCCTGCCGTACTTCGCGCTGCGCATGCACAACGTCTACGGCGAGCGGCAGAACATGGGCGACCCCTACCGCAACGCCGTCGCCATCTTCCTCAACCAGATCATGCGTGGCGAGCCGATCAGCGTGTACGGAGACGGCAGCCAGGTCCGCGCCTTCACCTATGCCCCGGACATCGTCGGCACCTTCCTCTCCGCGTCCGACCAGCCGAGCGCCTGGGGCCAGGTCTTCAACGTCGGTTCTTCACAGACCGCCACCGTGCTGGACATGGCGCACGCCGTACGCGCCGCGATGGGTGTCCCCGACCACCCGATCAAGCACCTGGCGGCCCGCCACGAGGTCCACGCCGCGTACACCGACAACAGCCTCGCCCGTAGGGCGCTCGGCGACTGGACCGACACCCTGCTCACTGACGGACTGCGACGCACCGCGGCCTGGGCCCGCGAGCAAGGCCCTGTCGAACCCGCGACCTCCCTCAGCATCGAGAACGACACCGCGGAGAAGCCCGAGTGGTTCGCCTGGGCCTCGGGACGGACGGTCACGTCATGAGGGCCAGCACGCTCGCCGTCGACGTCGGCGGCGTCCTCTACTACGACGAACCCTTCGACCTCGCCTGGCTCCAGGGCGTCTGGGAGCTGGCGCAGGAGGACGATCCCACCCTCACCATGGACGCCTTCCTCCAGGCCGTGCGTGACTTCTACCGCCACCGCACGCCTGGAACACCCCCACCCAGCCTCTTCCCACCCAACGGCACGAAGAGCTGGCAGTGCGTCCGCGAACGCTGGACCTCGCTCGTGCAGCCCATCCCTGGAGCCGTCGACGCGCTTGGCCAACTCGCCGGCGAGTACGAGACGTGCATCGTCGCCAACCAGCCCCTGGAATGCCTCTCCGCCCTGGGCGCCATGGGCATCGAGCAACAGGTCCGGCTGGTCGCACTCGACTCCCTCGTCGGCTACGCCAAACCGGACCCCCGGCTCTTCGAGTGGGCCCTGGACCGTCTCAACTGGAAGCCGGAACACACCGTGGTCGTCGGCGACCGGACCGACCACGACGCTGCTCCGGCACTCGCCCTCGGCTGCTCGGCGGCGATCGTCAACGTCGACGGCGGATGGAGTGCACCAGCCGAGGTCGATCCCGAGATCGAGGCCGTCTACCGCGGACTGGAAACCCGTCAGGGCTACACCAGCGAGGGCAGCGCGAGGTACTGGTCCGTCGCTGCCCTCGGAGACCTGGCCGATGTGCTCTGGGCCGGGGGTCGCGAAGAGTGTTGCCCCTGGCCGAGCCAGGAGGTGCACCCGTGACTCTCGGCGCCGACCTGCCCCTCACCATCGTCATCTGCAGCAACCGCCCCGACAGTCTGCCGGGAGCTGTCGCTCGAACCGCCGCGGCGATCGGGCCCCGAGACCGCCTGCTGATTATCGCGGACATGCCCACTCAGCAGCTTCCGCCGGTGCCCGAGAGCTCCTCGCTCCCCCCGTCCTGCGTCCGCGTCATCTGCAACGACGAGAACCAGGGACTCGCCTACAGCCGCAACAAGGCCATGAAGGAGGCCGCGACGCGACACGTTGTCTTCCTTGACGACGACATAGTCCCCACCGCTGAGGCCCTGACGCAGATGCGGGTCGCTCTGGCCACCGGCGCACACGTCACCGGGACGCGGATCACCGCCCATCTTCAGGGGCGCCGTCGCCCGTGGTTTCTCACCTCTGGTCAGCTGCACTACCTCGGGTCCCACGCCCCTACCTGGCCAGCGACGATCTGGGGCGGCAGCTTCGCCATCGACTCCGAGCACGCCCGCCTGCTCGGAGTCGCCTTCGACGAACGCCTCGGCCGGATCGGCACCTCCCTCACCTCCGCCGAGGACACCACCTTCGTCCGGGAGATGACCGCCCGCGGCGCCACCGCGACGGTCCTGCACGACGCCGAGGTCCGACACCTGATCCCCGCCCATCGGCTGACCCTTGCCTATCTGTTGCGCCGCGCCTTCTGGCAGGGGCGCAGCGAAACCCGGCGTAACGACGCGCGGCGAGGCATCAGGAAGGAATGGGACCGTAACCGGTCGGGAGACGGCGCCCGTCCACTTCGGGACGTCCTCGCGGTGCTCTACACCGCCAGCGTCCTCATTGGCGTCTGTTGGGAGGCCATCACGTGGCGCTGGGCCGGCGCCGCCGACCCTGGACCCAGGGGCGACCGATGAAGGTGGCCATGGTCGTTCCGCCGTACCGGTACGGGGCCGACCCCACCCAGTGGATCACCGTGCCACCCCAGGGCTACGGCGGAATCCAATGGGTCGTTGCCACGCTCATGGACGGCCTGCTGGAGGCCGGGTGCGAGATCCTGCTGCTCGGAGCCCCTGGAAGTCCGGTACAGGACGGTGTCACGGTGTCCCCCGCGGTCAAGACAACGGACATCCACGTCGCCATCGAGGCGTTCGCCCCGGACGTCGTCCACGACCATTCGAACGCCGCCGCGCTTCCACCCGGCGGGCTCAGGCCGACGGTGAGCACGCACCACCTCAACGGCGTGCCGGAGGGCCAGATCAACGGCGTGTACCTCTCCCGGGCACAACGCATCGCCGCGGGGTCCGAGTCCGCCCCGGTGATCAGACTGCCGGTCAACGCTTCGCGATATCCGTTCCAGGAAGCGAAGGACGACTACCTCCTCTTTCTGGGCCGGGTCTCCGCACACAAGGGCGTACGCGAGTCGGCCGCGTTCGCGCGCGCCGCCGACCTGCCGCTGACGGTCGCCGGACCAGCCTGGGAGAAGGACTACCTGGACGCTCTGCTGGCGGACTTCCCGCACACCGTCCGCTACGTGGGAGAGGTCGGTGGCAGCGCCCGTACCCGCCTGATCGCACGAGCCCGAGCGCAGCTAGTGCTGTCACAGCCCTGGGGAGGACCGTTCAGCGGACGATGGGTCGAACCCGGCGCCACCGTGGTCTCGGAGGCCGCCGCCAGCGGCACCCCTGTCATCGCGAGCGACAACGGTTGCCTGCCCGAGATCGTTCCCGGTGTCGGGACGGTTCTGCCGGTCGGGCAGGAGATCACGCCCCGAGACGCGGAGCGGGTGCTGGGATCGCTGCCTACGGCCCAGGCCGTGCGCGAAGCAGCGGTGGACCGATGGAGCCACCACACCATCGCCCGCCAGTACCTCGCGGTCTACAAGAGAGCGGTCAGCGGCGAGGTCTGGACGTGACCTCGGCAGATCACGCCGTACGCTGCCTCGCGAGACGCTGACGGCGCGTCTCGTAGAGAACGACGGAGGCGGCGTTCGACGCGTTCAGGGAGCTGGCCGAGCCCGTCATCGGAATGCTGACCACGTGGTCGCAGAGCTCACGCCAGGCCGCACTGAGGCCCGCGGTCTCGTTGCCGATCAGCAGCAGGACCGGCTGGGTCAGGTCGAATTCCGAGACATCGGCGTCGCCGTCCTCGTCCGTGCCCACGACGGCCACCGGGCGCCCCTGGGAGCGCTCCTTCTCCAGCCACTCCATGACCTCGTGGTGCGACTGGCTGCGCACCACGGGCACGGCGAAGAACGACCCCGTGGAGGCACGCACCGACTTGGGGTCGTAGGGGTCCGCAGCGTGCCCCGTCACGATGAGCCCGTCGGCACCGAATGCGTCGGCTGAGCGCACGATGCTTCCGATGTTGCCGGGCTGGGTGGGTCGGTCGAAGACCAGACCGAGGAAGTCGTCGTGGACCTTGATCCGTGACAGGCTGTCCGGCGCCATCTCGACCACCGCCAGGACCTCCGGAGCACCGTCGGCCTTCTCGCTTAGCTCGGCCAGTAGCTGCGGCGCCATCGCCACGCGTTCGGCACCGACACGGCGCAGCAGGTCCTCAGCCCATCGGGAGAGTGGGCGGGTGGCGTCGTAGAGGAGGGAGCGAATGGTCCAGCCGTGCTCCACGGCCATCGTGATCGGACGTACGCCCTGGACCAGGAACTCCTTGGCCCGCCCTCGCTTCGTGCGGTTGTTGAGCAGCGTCTGCAGCTGCTGGAAACGGGCATTGCGGGTCGAGATCCGCTGTACTGCCACCCGTCCTCCAAGCCGAAGATGATCATTACGGACCCGGTCGTCTCGTCCCAGTGGAACTGAGCAGCGGGCAACCCGAAGGTTACACGGACCAGGCCGTCACCCAGGGTGTCCGTCCGGTTGCGTCAGGCGTCTCCATCCGAGCCCGTACCGGAGACGGCAGCTGGTACCGGAGCGACTTCGGACTCTTCAAGCCGAGCCCCATTTCGCTTGGCCGTCCAAGTTCCTCAACGTCTCAATGCGATACGACAGCTGGTCGGCGGCGGCCGTGTCTCCGCGATCCGCGCGCCGAATGAAGGAGCCGAGCGTGTGCAGGTCTCGGATGCCGACCAGGACCGGGAGGCCCGGCCACTCCCTGATGTCGTAGCCGTACCGGAGGCTGAAGTCGTCCAGTTCTGCGGAGGTGCGCCCGAAGCGGACCCCTTGGAACGTGTTGGCCAGATCGATCTCGCGAGGTCCGACCGCCGCCTCGTCCCAATCCCCGAGCCTGATGCTCCCATCGTCCCAGAGGGTGTTGCCGGGGTAGGCGTCGCCGTGGATGTGGCCGTAGCCCAGGCGGAATTCGAGCCCCGCGTAAGCGTTCAGGAGTTCCTGCCTGCGCTCCATGAGCCACGTTCGCACGTCGGGCCCAAGGTACGTGCTGGATTCCACGGTGGCCTTGAGCGACGCAAGGGGCTGGTACTGCGGCAGCGTCACTGATGGGGTCGGCAGGGAGTGCAGGGCACGTAGAAGGTCCCCCAACCGGCCGGTCGGGGGTCGGCCGTGCCCGGGCTGGGGATAGTACCGCCAGAGCGTGACGGCGTAGGGCTCGTACGCCACCGGCTGGGGCACGTCTGCTGGTTCTGTCGCCGGAAAGCCGTTCGCGACGAGCCAGCGCGTGAGCGAGACGGCCGTCGCGAGGTTCTGCTGCTGCGCGACGGGGCTCACTCGTACCACCATGTCCTCCGCTGACAGGAGGAACACGGAGGTGGCGTGGTGGTGAAGAGGGGCGAGGGACCGGTCTGTCAGACCTGATGCCCGGCAGGCCATGCGGGCGGCGGACTCAGGAGAGACCGTCAATGTCATGAGGTGAGGGCCTTCGCTCGGGTGTCGATCGCCTGGTAGCCGCGGGTGGCGTCGGCAAGCTCGCGCACAACGCGGTTTCCGGCGAACCGTGGGTCTTCCAGAAGCCTAGCCACTCCTTGCACCGCGTCGCCGATCTGTCGGATGCGACGGTTCACCGGCAGTTCCAGGATGGGGTGGAGCTGTTCGCCTACTCCCTCGATCTCGCCCGCCGCAATGCGTGCGGTGACGATGTCGATGCGTGCCAGGGACTCGTCACCGTACGAACGCTGCTCCGCCGGGCCTGTCGCGTACAGTTCGATCGCCGCGGCGGCGTGGTGCTCGGCCAGTTCGTGCTCGCCCAGCAGGGCGTACGTCCCGCCGATGTAGTACTCCTGCTTGGCTTCCGGGAAGGTGAGCAGCCCTCCGAAACGCGTGAGTCCGTCAGGGTCCGTGTGTTGGTCACGGGCGCGTTCGAGTTCCCGGAGCGCGGTCAGTGCTGTGTTCCGGTCGCCGATACGTGCCGCTGCCCTGGCCTTGATGGCGGCGGTTCTGATCCGCGTCTCACCGTCGGGAGCGTGTCGGATCGCCTGTTGCGTGTACTCCAGGGCCGTGAACCGGTGAGTCGACCACTCGGCGATCAGTGCAGCTGTGCCCTTGACCCATGCCCGGAGATCGTTGTGGTCGGTGTGATCGGCTAACGTCCAGGCCGTCTGGAGCTGGGCGATCGCCGAATCCTGGTCACCGAGGTTCTGTGAGGCATGGGCGAGGAGCAGGCAACACGTGCCGGCGAGGAGGTACAGCTCGCGGGTTTGCGCTGGCGGCTGTTGGCCGCTTAGGAGCGAGAAGATCCGGTCTCGCGTAGACAGCAGGTCGTGGAAGAGCGGGTGGAGAGGAGCGTGAACGTAATCGGTCGCGATGTGGGTGATCTTGGACTCCAGCGCCTCCAGCTCGACGTCGCTCACGTTGCTCCTCGTGACCTCTTCCGTGAACCGCAGCGACTGCGACGCGGCCTGTGCCGCGAGTTCATGCAGGTTCCCGGTCCGTTCGCCGGTCGCGACCTGAAGGTCGGTTACTGATGGACCCCGGTGTGAAAGGGGAACGTGCGACACAACCTCGCGGTGCTCGCGGAACGGCGGCGGGAGGAGGGCATCAGGCGTCTCGATGCCCCTGAGGAACCGGGCGACCTTGTCGAGGCTGGTCAGACGACGGGTTCCGGCTTCGAGCATCGACAGGAAGCCTTGGCTTAGCCCGGTCAAAGCAGCCATGTCGTCCTGGCGGAGCCTGGCCCGCTCCCGGACGAGGCGGCTGACGCGACCGAAGTCCCACGCCGCGATAGCTTTTTGAACCTCTTCGTCCCGCCAGACGGTGTCCGGTACCTGGGGTTCGACGCGGGAGGCAAGACGCCTGCCACGTGCGCAGGTGGCACACCGGTCCTCGTCGTTGTACTGGCTCAACCGGCATCCGCAGTCGGCACACACGCGAGTGTGCTGTCGCATCGCACCCCCGTCTCTCGTCCGCGCACGTCAGGGTACGAGGGGTACGAGTAGGCCGGTATCACACCTGTAATACGCGCAGTTGACGTCTGGTGCTGTCCGTCTCGCCTCAGCTACCGGAGGCCGTCGCGGTGGCTATCGCATCCAGGAGCCGCGGGACGTCCTCGAGGCCGTCGAGGACCACGTCAGCTCCGGCCGAGGTGAGTTCGGCGGCGGTTGTCTTGCCGGACGCGACCCCGATCACCGGAGCGCCTCCTTCGAGTCCCGTACGGACGTCTTCGAGGGAGTCTCCGATGATCACGGTGTTGGAGCGGGCGAACGCCGACCCGTACTTGGCCTGGGCCCGCTTCTGCGCGACGGCGACCAGGGCGGGGCGGTGGTCGTTGTCCGAAGAGTAGCCGCCGATCTCGGTGTCGAGGTACCTGCCGAGGTCGAACGCTTCCAGTTTCAGGACCGCGTTTGGCTTGAGGTTGCCCGTGACGACGGTGGGCACGAGGTTCGGCTGCGCGCGGACCGCCTCCAGGGCTGCGACGGCGCCGGGCATGAGGACGCCTTGCTCACGCAGATCCTCTGAGTGTGCCGCGAGACGGTTGGGAAGGAGTTCCACCATGCGCGGCACCAGGTGGGGGACGTCCGGTTCCGGGACGCCGTTGTCCAGGAGGAGGGATCGGATGGCGAGGGGCATGGTCACGCCGGTTCCCCGTGCGGGCAGGTGTTCTGCGGGGCGCCCGACGATCTCTGCGAAGGCTTCGCGATAGACCTGCCGGTCGATGTCGCCGACGTATACCAGCGTGCGGTCGATGTCCCACAGCACAAGGACCCTCGGGCTCTCCGTCAAGTTCGGCTCCCTGTTCCCGTCGCGTCGGCGGCTCGTTCCAGTACACCTTGAGCGTACGGGTTGTGGATCACAGGCCGGAGGTGGCCGAGCATGACGTCGATGTGGTCGTTCAGGCGGGTGGACTGAAGTTGGTCAGCGAGGTCGAGGGCCTCGTGCGCCGTGACGGCTCCGGCTTCGAGATCGCCGTTGGCGAAATGGGCGGTCGCGGCACGAGAGAGAAACAGACCCCTGGTCCGGTGGTCACCGGGGTTGAGGGCCTTCCGCGCCTTGGTGAAGCTGGCAACCGCGCTCCGGGCATCACCGAGGTCCAGATGGCAACTGCCGGTCTGTCCGTGGATCTCGCCTTCGTTGATCCAGTACAGCCAATCCGGATCATGCTCTGAGCGGCCCTGTGCGCAGAGTTCCGAGGCACGCCCGAGCGCGGCGAGTGCGGCCTGCCCTTCGCCGAGCTTCGCGTGCCCGCGCGCCTGTCGAGTGAGCAGCATGGCTTCGAGGGCGGGCGTGCCGAGTTTCCTGATCTTCTCCCGTGCTGTGTGGGCCGCGGTGACTGCGTGATGCGGCGCCCCCGTGGAGTAGGCGTGGATGGCGATGTACGAGAGGGCACCGGCTCCGAGCCGGATGTCCCCGGAGGCCTTGGCAGCACGGAGAGCGGCGTACAGGTAGCCGAGGGTCTGCTCGCGTTCACCGGAGTCGAAGGCGAACCAACCTGTCTGGGTCGCCGTGTCGGCGATGATCGCCGCGAGCCGCTGTCCCGTGGCCATGTCGTATGAAGTACGGTCCACAAGGTGTCTGAGGAACTTGAGGTGTGTGTTGCCCAGCTCGGTCAAGGCGCCGCTGCCACTACTGGCGTCCATGGTCCGCAGGCCGTCGGTGGTGCGCTGCAGGCTGTCGAGTAGCCCCGGAGTAAGTCGGCTTCCCTCGGCGACGCGTTGGAGAGGCTCGACTTCGGCGCGGTCCCACTGGTTGACGTAGGCGGTGAGTGCTACGCCGCTGGCGGTGAGGAATCGTCGGCGTTTCATTGTGTTCCCTCCTACCGCGGTATCCAGTGCTGCCACCATGCGAGCCGAGGTCCAGGGCAGGGTCGGATCGGCGTCGCCGGGGTACTGCGTCAGGGGTTCCCGCTGGGCAGGTAGGGGCGCCCGGGGGAGGGGCAGCGGCACCAGTTCGTCGGGTACGGCAAGGCCCGCGAGGAAGTCGACGATTTTGTCGATGTTCGTAAGACGGCGGCTGCCCGATTCCAACATGGACAGGAATGCCTGACTCAGGCCGGTGAGTTGTGCCATGTCCTCTTGGCGAAGACCGCCGCGGAGCCGAACAAGACGGCTGGCTCGACCGAAGTCCCATACCGAAAGGGCGTCCCGGACGTCCTGGTCAAACCAAACGTGCTCCGGAACGGTGGGGTTGCTTGCCTCCCATGTTCGTAAGCGAGCGCAGGCGGAGCACAGTGTGTCCGTGTTGTACTGGCTCAGGGGGCAGCCGCATCGGTCACAACGTCGCTGCGCAGGCTGTAACACCTTGCCTCCCCTGACCGAGTACGCGGCCGACAGGCCCTTGTCGGAACCGGAATCACCTAAGTGATATCACCCTCGGAATGTGCGTAGTCGCCGTTCGTTGACCAGCCTTGGGGAACCAGAGAGCGTCCTGGTGACAGAAGTCGCCCGGATCGCGACCCAGCCAGTGCGCCCCGAGGTACGGGAGATTCCGGTGATTGTCTCTCCAGGTCGGCTCGAAGCCGCCTCTGATCCGCTTGCCGACCAGCCGTCGGCGTTAGGTGCCGCGCTCCGGAACGGCGAGTCCCAGCCCAGTCGTCCCCTGCTGGTGGGTTCGACGTCACCGGACCCGAGGCAAACCGCACTGCCGTGGAAGCTTCAGCTCGGGATGAGTCCGCCTCGGCAGCTCGAAGCATCTGACGTCGTGCAGGTGGGGCTGCTGTTGGGGCTGCGAGCGGTGGAGCGCCTGCGCGAGCGGAGGCTTCCTGTTGGCCCGGTCCTTTGCTGCATCAAGCACTCCCTGGTTCACATCCTCGTCGAACCGGGGACGGTGGACCGGTGGCACGCGCCGCAGACCATGTGCCGTACGGAAACGCGGGTGTGTTCGGTCGACAGGCAGGGATCGGCGTACGCGACCTGCATGGGGGTCTGGCTGCTTCCCCCTGACGGTCGTCACATGTTCACCGACAGCACCAGTCTCCACCACGGAATCTCCGTCACACGGTCTTCCATAGCTAGCAACTCGGTGATGCCGTATGGCGGTTAGCGTCTCGGCCGTCGTTCTCCTGGCGATCGTCACGTTCTTGCTGATCAGGAAGGGCGGACTGAAGGCCGGCCATGCCGTCGTCTGTACCTTGTTCGGCTTCTACCTCGCGAGTTCCTCCATCGCACCCACCGTCTCGCAGACGATGACGAGCCTCGCCAACATGATCAGCGGCTTCAAGATCTAGTCGACCACCAGTGGCGAGGGCCAACTCGGGCCACATCGCTCGGTCGTCGCTTCAGTGATCACCAGCCCGCGCTCGTGCGACTGCTCGTCTTTCCCCGCCGTCGCTGCCCCTTCGATCCCCGTGAGAGAACTGATGAGTCACGAGATAGCCGTCGTGGTGTCCTTGGGCTCGGCCGCCCTGGTCGTTGCCGTCGCAGGACTGGCCGCATACTTCGCCTGGCTGTCCCGTAGCCACCGCTCGCAGGCCGCCCACTGGCAGGAGCAGGTCGTGGCGCGGGACCGCGCTCTGCACGGTCTCATCGCCCAGGGCTTGGGCTCCGTCGCATCCTCCGTTCAGATGTCACAGCCCGCTGCGACGGAGTTCGACGTGTCCGACTGCCTGGCCGACTCCGCGTTCGTGAACGACTTGCGCGTGCTCGGGGAGCGGTATGTCGCCGATCTCCAGCAGGTGCAGACGGAGACGGCGGTCTCGGTGAGGCGTCAGGTCGAGGACGAGGCCCGTGAGGCGGCCCGGGCGGCGGTCAAGTCGTTCGCCACGGCCGCCGTGAGCGTAGGTATCGACGTGAGCAGTGAGATCGCGCGGGCCCTCCGCCAACACCACGACAGCACCGTCTTCACGACGTTGACCAGAATCGATCACGGTGTCCAGCAGATGCTCCACCAGGCCCAGTCGTACGTCGTCCTGGGTGGGGGACTGCTCGGGCAGAGGTGGCCGGCCAGCACACTGACCGAGGTCGTGGGCGCGGCACAGGGGGCCATTCGCGACTACACACGCGTTCAGCCCTACGCATCCGACAGGGCCGTCATCAGCCGGATGGTCGGACCGGTGAGGCTCATCCTGAGCCACCTGCTGGACAACGCCGCCCGCTACTCGCCGCCGCAGACGTACGTCGAGGTGAGTACCCAACCCGGCCACCACGGGGTGACGCTTCTCATCGACGACGCCGGCAAGCGCATGAGCGATGAGCAGCTGGAGCGCGCGCGGCAGATCCTGGAGGGCCGCCGCCAGGTCGACATCCTGGCGATGGAGGCCTATCCGAAGGTCGGCTTCCCGGTGATTGCCCTCTTGGCCCGTCGGTACGGCATCGAGGTCGTCCTGACCGGCCCCAACCGCTACGGAGGCATGCGCGCTTCGGTGTTCATTCCCGATGCGCTGCTCACCACCGTGCAGGGCGATCCTGCGACGACTCAACCCGCTCAGATCGAAATGAGCGCCGAGTCCCCGGTGACGGAGAACGGGCTGCAGATTCGGCGCCGCCGCTCACCGGGCGGACAACAGCAGACCACGGCGGCGAGGCGTGTGAGTACGGCGCCCGGCCGTTCGGGCGTCATCGGAGCTTGGCAGCAGAGCAGCAGAAGCAGCCGGGAGACGGCTGCACGGACACAGGAATCGAGGTCCTCGGACTCATGACGACGCAGGTGAACGGTGCCGACAACCGGCTCGGCTGGATGCTGAACGAGCTGGCGGACATGCCGGAGGTCCGCTTCGTCGTTCTGCTGGCGGCCGACGGGATGTCCATTGCCTATTCGGAGTCGGTGGACCGCGACACGGCGGACAAGGTGGCCGCCTCGGCCAGCGGCTTCCACTCGATCGGCGTGGCGCTGGCTCCCTTCTGCGGCGGGAAGGACAACGGTCTGCGTCAGGTGGTGGGCGAGTTCGACGAGGGGTTCCTCTTCGTCAAGACGGCTGGCAAAAACACGCTGCTGGCCGTCTCCACCACCGATCTTGTGAACGCCGAGATCGTCACCCACCGGATGAACGGGCTGGCTGAACGCGTCGGTGAGGAACTGGTCAGTCCGGCGCGGAGCCAGGGCGGCGAAGGCGGCGCTCGGCCGTGAGCGGTCCGCGGCGCGATCCGGACATGATCCGGGCGTACGTCAGAACCAGAGGGCGCTCGACTCCGTCCCGCGACGACCTGGAACTGACATCCCTGGTACGCGCCGCGGACCGACCGCTGCAGGGCCTCGACGCAGAGGCCGTCAGGGTGGTGCGCGTCTGCGGCGGACCGATGGCGGTCGCAGAGATCGCCGCGCTCCTGGACATTCCACCGACCGTGGCGCTCATCGTGGTCTCCGGACTCCTCGACACCGGTCACCTCGACACCCCCGCGCTGGCCGACGCCCCCAGCATCGACATCCTGAAGGAAGTACTCGATGGACTCCGTGCTCTCGTCTGAGCACGTCTACCTGCCCACCACGGTGACCCGGTCGGCGAAGATCCTTGTCGCCGGCCACTTCGGGGCAGGGAAGACGACACTGGTCGGAAGCGTCTCGGAGATCAGGCCGTTGCGCACCGAGGAGCCGATCACACAAGCCAGCGTAGGGATAGACGACCTCAAGGGACTGTCCGGCAAGACCGAGACGACGGTCGCCTTCGACTTTGGTCGTCGTACCCTCAGCCCCCACCTGGCTCTGTATCTCTTCGGCACACCAGGACAGAACCGGTTCACTCCCTTCTGGGAGCACCTCTTCCGGGGCGCGCTGGGCGCCTTGGTCCTGGTCGACACCCGTCGGCTGGAGGACTCCGACGGCGTTCTCGGCCTGTTCGAGGAACGTGCCCTCCCTTTCGCGGTGGCCGTCAACGAGTTCGACGGTGCTCCTCGCTACCCCCTGGACGAGATCAGACAGGCCCTCGCCCTTGAGGACGACGTTGTGCTCACGACCTGCGACGCGCGCGACGAAAGCTCCTCGATCCACGCGCTGATCGCCCTCGTCGACCACCTCCACCGATCCCGCCGACTGGAGCACCTCTCGTGAACAGGACGCCGATGCCACCCCCTGCCGGCTGCCCCGCCCACGCCGAGCAGTACCGCTTCCCGATGTACGCGCACGAGTTCGCGGCCGATCCGTACGCCGCCTACGCGTACATGCGGGAACGGTACGGATCCGTGGCGCCGGTGTACCTCGATCCGGACGCCCCCGCCACCCTGGTGATCGGCTACCACGCGGCGGTACGCATCCTCCACGACACCGAGCGGTTCCCGGCCGACCCTCGGATGTGGCAGCAGACTGTCCCGGCCCACTGCCCGATCCTGCCGATGATGGAGTACCGGCCCAATGCCCTGCGCAGCGCCGGAGCAGCGCACACTCGCTACCGCACTGCCAACGTCGACGCTCTCGACAACGTGCGCCAGCACGTCCTGCACTCCACGGTGCAGCAGGCCGCCCTGCCCCTGATCAACCAGATCTGCGTCACGGGCCAGGCCGACCTGCTAACGCAGTACGCGCACCCTCTGACCTTCCAGGTGCTCAACGCCATCCTGGGGTGCCCACCCGAGATCGGACAGCGTGTCGCAGCGGGAATGGCCGCCATCTTCGAAGGCGTGAACGCCGAGCAAGGCAACGCCATGCTTGCCCAGGCGCTCACCGAACTCGTCGACCTCAAACGCCGCCACCCCGGCATGGACATCACCACCGGGCTGCTGATGCACCCGACCCACCTCGACGACCTGGAAATGCTGCACCAGCTGGTCACCCTCTACGGCGCCGGCATCGAGCCCCAGACGAACCTGATCGCCAACACCCTGCGGCTGATGCTCAGCGACGACCGGTTCTCCGGCGACGTCCTGCGCGGGAGCCTCAGCGTCCGCGACGCCCTCGACGAGCTCCTGTTCGTGGACCCACCGTTGGCCAACTACTGCGTCTCCTATCCGCCAGTCCCCGTCGAGGTGGACGGCGTGGTTCTGCCGGCCCACCAGCCGGTCGTCATCAGCATGGCCGCCTGCAACAACGACCCGGCCATCGCGTCCGACTACCGGGCGGGCAACCGCTCACACCTCACATGGAGCGCCGGTCCTCACGTCTGCCCCGCCCAGCCCCTGGCCTACCTGATCGCGCAAGTGGCCATCGAGCAGATCCTCGACGCCCTGCCCGAGATGGAACTCGCCGTGCCTGTCGACCGCCTCACCTACCGCCCCGGCCCGTTCCACCGCTCCCTGACCGCGCTGCCGGTCCACTTCCCCCCATCGCCGCGCCTCACCCTGACCTAGGGAGAACCGAACATGGAGCTCACCCTCCCCCTCGTCCTCGACCCCACCGGCCGTGCCCGCTCGAACGAAGAGGCCGCCCTCCACGCCGCCGGTCCCGCGACGCTCGTGGACATCCTCGGAGTGGCGGCCTGGTCGGTCAGCGACCCGGCCATCCTCAAGAGCCTCCTCAACGACCCTCGGGTGTCCAAGGACGCCAGCAAGCACTGGCCAGCCTTCATCAGCGGCGAGATCACCGAGAAGTGGCCGCTGGCCCTGTGGGTCGGCGTGGACAACATGTTCACGGCGTACGGGGAAAACCACCGACGACTGCGGCGCCTCGTCAGCAAGGCGTTCACCGCGCGACGCACCGCCGAGATGGTGCCGCGCATCGAACAGATCACGGCCCGTCTCGTCAACGAGATGGCCAGGACAAAGCCCGGTGAGGTCGTCGACCTGCGGGAAGCCCTGGCGTACCCCCTTCCCATCCAGGTCATCGGCGACCTCATGGGCCTGTCCGAGCAGGTCTGGCCCAGGTTCCGTACCGTGGTCGACGGAGTCTTCGACACCACGCTCAGCAGTGAGCAAGCCACCGCCAACACCATGGCCCTGTACGGCATCCTCACCGAACTGGTCGCCGTGAAGCGGACCACGCCCGGCGCGGACATCACCTCGGCGCTCATCGACGTGCGCGACGACGAGGGCGACGGCTCCGTCCTCACCGAACAGGAGCTCCTGGACACGTTGCTGCTGGTCATCAGCGCCGGCTACGAAACCACGGTCAACCTGCTCGATCAGGCCGTCACCGCGCTGCTCGCCCACTCCGAGCAGCTGGCTCACGTCCGCGCGGGGCGCGCGTCATGGGACGACGTGATCGAGGAGACACTCCGGTATGCGGCGCCCATCAGCCACCTGCCCCTCCGGTACGCGGTCGAGGACATCCCTCTCCCCGGGGACATGGTCATCCGCCAGGGCGAGGCGATCCTCGCTTCGTACGGGGCCGCCGGCCGCCATCCGAACCTGTACGGCGTCACCGCGGGAACGTTCGACGTCACGCGGAAGGACAAACAGCATCTCGCCTTCGGGCACGGCGCGCACTTCTGCCTCGGCGCACCCCTGGCGCGTGCCGAAGCCCGAGTCGCGCTCCCCGCCCTCTTCGACCGCTTCCCGGAAATGGACCTCGCCGTGCCCGTCGCGGATCTCGAACCGGTCGCCAGCCTCCTCATCAACGGGCACCGCACGCTGCCCGTCCGCCTGCGGCCCACCGGCCAGACCGGTTGAGCCGGGGCACGGCAGCCGATACGTCACCGCACCTGACGCGGAATCGACCAGCACAGCCGCCAGTGTCAGTGGATCCTGACGAGCAGAGCGCTGGTTCGCCAAACAGCACGTGGGCCCGAAGCCGGACCTGGCAGATTCAGCACTACGACCTCGGCTCAGTCGACGAGGACCACTGATGGGGTGACCGTGTGCGGAACGGGTCAGCGCAGCCCCGCGAACACCACGGCTGCCGCCGTGCCGCCCAGGATGGTGCCAACGATCACCTGCGCCGTCGTGTGGTCGCGCAGCGAGACCCGGGACCAGCCGACGGCGGCGACACCGAGGAAGAGGAGGGCGGCCCACCAGCCGTAGGCGACGGTGATGACGACGGCGACGCCGGAGGCGACGGCGGTGTGGACGCTGACCTTCCACCAGACGGTGACCGCCATGGTCAGCAGCAGGCCGACGATCATGGCGGCGACCAGGGCGACGACCTCGCGGGGCGCGTCGAGCGCCAAGAGCAGGCCCGTACCGAGGAGAACGGAACCCAGGGTGACGAACAGCGGTATCCAGCGCTGGGAGCGGACCTTGAGGTGCTTGTCGCTCCAGCGGCCACGGCGGACGCCTATGACGATGTAGGCGATCGGCAGGCCGCCGCAGAAGGTACCGGCCAGCAGACCCCAGCCCGCACCCGCAGGGGAGTTGGTGGAGTGCCAGCCGATCACCAGCAGGACCCCGATGACCAGATTGGCGGGCGCCAGGACCTCGGTGACGAGGCGGGCGGAGCGCCGCTCGGCAGGAACGGAGGCAGTGGGCGGAAGCTGCGTGGTGGTCATGCCGGTGTCCCCTCAAGGTGGGCGCGGAGGAAGTCCTGCGTGGCGCGGGAGCGGTAGGCGGTGCTGAGGGTGGTGAGGGCGCGGATCTCCGTGGCCAGGTCGCGGCCTCCGCTGGCGGGGGGCATGGGCTCGCCGGAGCCGACGGCCGTGCCGCGGAGTCGTTCCTCGCGGGCGACGGCCAGCCAGCGGCCTCGGCGGTGATGTCGGCGTGGGCGCCGATGAAGCCGAGGGAGGTGGCGTGGTCGTAGGCGCGTCCGCGGAGTTCCGCCGGTGCGTGGTCGGCGAGGGTGAGGATCGAGTCGCGGATCTCGATGGTGCGCCGGTACAGCCGGTCGTGCGTACGCAGTGGGTTGGTGGCGTCGGCGGAGCGGCTCGGCGGTGTGTCGAGCCGGGTCTCCGGGACGGCGTCGGTGAGGGTGCGCCACAGGGGGTAGAGGCTGACGAGCTGCCAGTGGGCCCGGATGCGGGCGAGGACACGTGGGGCGGCGGGGAGGGTGCTGCCCAGCACGATCAGCAGCAGGGCCAGGAAGAGCAGGCCCGTGCTGAGCGTGTGGTTGACGTGATCACCGAGCGGACTGCTGCCGACGTAGTCGATGAACAGCACGACGACGCGGTGGAGGGCGTATACGAGGCCGACGGCGGTGCCGGTGCCGGTGAGGATCAGCCCTCGGCCGACGAGTCCACTGTCGGGGCGGCGCCCCCAGCGGAAGCAGAGCAGCGTGGCGCTCAGCAGGGCGGCGCCGAGGTAGGAGGTCCATACGACGCCGTACGCGAGGATCGTGGCGTGGTCGGCGTAGTCCGCCAGGAGGTCCTCCGCCTCGTGAGGCTGGGGTGTGGCGAAGAAGCAGGCAGCCAGAAGGACGACCGTGACGACAGGCACGGCCTTGTGCAGCCTGGACACGCGCATCCCGGTCTTCGACTCGGCCATGTCGGCGACGAAGGTGAGGACCGATGCCGCCGCGACGGTCGCGCAGATGTGCTTGATCAGGAACGACAGGTTGGTGACGTGCAGGTGCTCGTCGACGGCCGACGCGATGGCGACTGGTCGGACCGACATGGCCACGGCGAGTGCCGCGAAGGCCAGCCAGAGACTGAGTCGTTCGGGTCTCCGGAAGGCGGAGCGGGCACGCCAGAGGGTGACGGCCCAGAGCAGGACGGCGGGTATCGCGTCAATCATGTGTGGGGGAGTCTCAGGAGTCGCTGAGCGCGGCATTGAGCCGGCGCAAGGTGCTGGGGGTGGTCCGGTCGCCGTTT
Organism: Streptomyces flavalbus; assembly: GCF_042674625.1. Lineage (NCBI taxonomy): Bacteria > Bacillati > Actinomycetota > Actinomycetes > Kitasatosporales > Streptomycetaceae > Streptomyces > Streptomyces flavalbus. The sequence continues at coordinate 2,356,801 of NZ_JBHTEB010000001.1, read as the reverse complement.
CCACGTAGAGCGGCACGGGTCGCGATGAGGCCGGCGAGCGTCTCGGCGCTCCGCTCTTCCTCGGTCTCGTAGCTCGTGCGGCCGAGGACACCCGTCACGAGGTCGGCGTCGAGGTGGTGGAAGGCACGGCCGAGGGTTTGGCGAGGGGTGTGCCCGAGGAGCATGTGGCTGACCTCGTGCAGCACGATGTGGTCCCGGTGGAGAGGGCTGGTGGACTCCTCAACGAGGATGTGGTCCGCCTTCTCCGTGGCGAGCCAGGCTCCGCAGGGCAGTTCGTCACCGGTGATCGCTGGGAACGTATGCAGGTGGATAGGACGGCCGCGCTTCTTGGACACGCGGGCGAGTAGTTCCTCGATCTTGAAGGGGTCCGGAAGATCGAGATCGTCCAGGACGGATTCGAGCCGGATTCCCTGATCCTGGGCAGGCCTCGAACGACCGGACTTCATCTGCCCTCCGACTCCGACACTTCTCGAACGCGCGACTCATTGCCGCGATGCCGTGGCGAGTATATGGATCATTTCCGGTCGCACATCTGGAGGGCTACTGATCGTGCCGGGCGAATGCGGACAATCATGCGCAAGTAGGGCGGTGGATCCTGGCTAGTGGTGTATCAGTTCACGCCGTCGTGATGTTTGCCACTGGAATTCACATCGATGATCGAATCCTCGCCAGGGGTACCGAGGCCTTCGAGTTCGCGGGCGCGTTCGATGAATTCGGAAATGATCTTGAGGCTCTTGTCGGAGAGCCCGGACGCACGTAGAGCCACTGATCTCACACCAGCGTCACGCATGGCGGCGAGCGCGTCGAGTTCGGCGGCGATCTTCTCTGATTCGTCGTCGTCGAAGAAGTAGGCGGGCTTCACGCCGAAGAAGGTGGAGAGAGCCTCGAGGTGGCGCTTGGTCGGATTGTCCTTGGCGCCGGTCCTCAGTTGCCAGATGTAGCTCGCGGAGATGGTCGGGCCGCCCTGTCGGCGGATGCCCGACGCCACCTCCTCGTAGCTGTACGGGCCGCGGCCCTTCGGGTGGACGGTGGTGAACAGCCGGTCCAGGCGACCGGCAAGCGTGGTCCCGCCGCCCGCCTGCGCTGCAGGTGGGTTGTTCTCGTGGTCCATCGTGGCCGTCCTCCGGTCGCGTCGCCTTCACTGGTGTGAATGGCTGCCCCGCCTGCATTTTCTCTGGTTGACAGCGGCGCCCCACCTCAGTCTAGTGTGATCATCGTGCCATCCACCCACGAAAACGGTCCAGGCCAGGGTGGGGCCAAACGGCGATGCCCAGGAGCGCCAACTCCCGGGCATCCGTCGGCTGCCCTCGCCGAGGGCACCCAATGATCCGGGGCCGCGTAGCCAGCTTGCAGGCGACAACCACGCAGCCCCGTCCATGAGGACGGAGTATCACATGCGCCCACCCGGCAGGGGAATCCCGGCAGCCTCGACGCGGGGCCGATGCCAGCGGCTCCAGCGTCGTCGAGCTCGCCGGGAGAGCTGATGGCCCGCATCCGGACAGTCAAGCCCGACCTGTTCGTCAACGAACGGGTCGCGGCCTGCTCGGTCACCGCCGTCGTCACCTACATCGGCCTGTTCACCCAGTCCGACGATCACGGACGGCACCGGGACAACCCAGCGATCATCGCCGGCCTCCTCTGGCCGCTGCGCGCCGAGCACACCCCCGTACACGTGGAGGAGGACCTCCAGCAGCTCGCAGACGCCGGGCTGATCTGCCGGTACACCGGCTGCGACGGCAAGCGTTACCTGCACGTCACCGGTTGGTACGAGCACCAGAAGATCGACCGGCCCAGCCAGTCCCGGCTCCCGGTCTGCGTCGCCCACAACAGCGACAAGAGGTGCGGCCGGTGCAAGGGAGCCTGCGCCGAGACCGAGGCGAAGACTCGGGGAGCAGTGGACGAGCCTTCGGCAGATTCTCACCGAGCCCTCGACCGGCACCCGGCACAGCTCGCGCGTCCGCACAGCGACCGCACCACGGCCCCGGGCACCGGCGACGACAGGCGTCCCGACACCAGCGGGACGGCCTGCCCCACGGGGAGGGAATCCGCAGGTCAAGACCAGTTCGTCGAGGCTTCGGCAAACCCTCCGCGAACCCTCGCCGGAGCCTCGACATCCGGATCCAGGATCATGGATCCTGGATCTTCTTCACCTACGGGGCGCACAGCGCCCGACGGCACCGTCACCGCCGGGAACCTCCTCGCCGAGTACGTGGGCTCCTGCACCGAACGTCCGCCCGGGGACGTCCTCGGACACCTCGGCCGACTGCTGAAGAAGCTGCTCGCCGAAGGCATCGACGTGGACCACATCCGCGCCGGCCTCGCCCGCTACGCCGAGATCCAGGGCCATCCCTCACGGCTGCCGAGCCTGGTGAACGACGCCATGAACGCCCGCATCCCTGCCCAGACGGCGTCCCAGCTCGGCGCGCCGCACCGAGCGTGGACCAACCCGGTCGATGCTGCCGCCGCCTACGCGGAGGAGCTGTGATGAGCCGCGAGCCGGAGCTCCTCGGCGCCGGTGCCCTCCAGCGACTGCAGCGGATCCTCACCGCCCGGGGCATGAACCCACAGCGCCTCCCCGACACCCCGGACGAAGACAAGCCCTACAGTCCGCTGGGCCTGCTGGACGCCCGGATGCCCCCGCGCTACCGGACCGCCCGCGCCGACCACCCCGAGGTACTGGCCTGGACCCGCGACGTGATCGCCCGGGCCGAGGCACCCAACCCCGGCGCGCGACGACAGATCACCACCGGCCCCAGCCTGCTCCTCGCCGGCGTCACCGGCGCGGGCAAGACCCACCAGGTGTACGGCGCGGTCCGAACCCTCGTCGAAGTGGGCATCGCAGTCCGGTGGCGGGCCACCACAGCCGCCGACCTCTACGCGGACCTGCGTCCACGCCCCGGCCATGACACCGAACGCGAACTCGAGACGGTCAGCCGCTACCCGCTGCTGATCCTGGACGACCTCGGCGCGGCCAAGACCTCCGAGTGGGTCGAGGAGATCACCTACCGGCTCATCAACCGCCGGTACAACCTGATGCTCCCCACGCTGATCACCACCAACCTCGCCATGCGCGACCTCCGCGACCAGCTCGGCGACCGCGTCGCCTCCCGGCTCGCCGAGATGACCACCCGCGTCACCTTCGAGCCCGTCGACCGCAGACGCCAGCCCCACGCCGCCTGACCTGCCGCAGGCCGCCACGCCGGGCCGCGCAACCGGCGCGCCGCCCACGTACTTCCCGACCCAGCGACACCTCTCCGCAGACGCCCACCACACGCGGAGAGCGATCGGAGCAACCAGCATGACCCCCACGACGATCAACCCTGCCCGCCACCGCTCGCTCGGCGACCACACCTGGCAGGACCAGGCCGTCTGCCAGAGCACCGAGTACAACCCGGTGGAGCCCGACATCTTCTTCCCCGAGCCCGACGAGACCGCCAAGATCGCCGCAGCGAAGTCGCTGTGCGGCCAGTGCCCGGTCCGCCGCACCTGCCTGGATGCCGCACTGGAAGGGGGCGACACCCACGGCATAAGGGGCGGGATGACAGAGGAGGAGCGCGAGCCGCTGCACGAACACCTCGCCAGCCGCCTCGACTACAGCCGGGTCAACGCCACCGTCGCCGGGCGCGACGTCCACCTCACCAAGGCCGAGCGTCGCGCGGTCGTCCGCGCCGCCTACCGCCACGGCCTCACCGAACAGCGCCTGGCCTGGCTCCTGAAGATCAGCGAGGAACACGCCCAGAAGCTCTACCGCGAAACCCGCCGAGCCCTGCGCAACCGAGACCTGGAGCAGACCACGAAGAGCACCCCGCCCCCCGGGGCCGACGGCAAGCGCCTGGGCCGCGACAACTTCGGGACGGCGGCGTGAGCATCGCGAGCGCGCGGAGCACGGCGCACGTCACCGGGTGGGATCGCGCGGTCGTCATCGCCCTCGGCGGTGCGGGGTGCGCCCTGTCCTACGACGCCCTGCAGCAGATGGCCGTCGCCGTCCACGTCCGGGGGCTGTTGACCTACCTCTTCCCCTTGGTGATCGATGGGTTCATCGCGTACGGCATCCGCGCTCTGCTCGTCCTGCGCGACGCACCGCTGCGCGCCCGGCTCTATGTCTGGACGCTCTTCGGCACGGCCACCGCTGCCAGCATCTGGGCCAACGCGCTGCACGCGGTCAGGCTCAACGAAGTGAGCACCTCAGCCACCGGGCTGCGGCTCGGAGACATGGTGGTCGCGGTGCTGTCCACCATCGCCCCGCTGGCCCTGGCCGGAGCGGTGCACCTGTACATCCTGATCGCCCGGGGGCCGGTCAAGGACAGTGACCGAAGTGACCGCGATGGCCTCGGTCAGGCCAGCCGCCCCAGTCAGTCCGAGCATCTCCCGGTCACTCGGACTGACCGGGCCGGCCGCCAGCAGCCACCGCCCGGTCAGGTCAGCGCCGGACAGCCAGCCACCGCCCTGACCGACCGGCCCCGCCTGTCCCCGGACAAGCAGGAACCGGAGGCTCGGACGCTGACCGGTGACAGCGCCCCAGCGGGCAGCAGGAGCCCGGACACCAGTCGCCTTGACCGGGAGCCCAAGTCCACTGACTTGGGCGGACAGCAGGACACCACCCTGGCGGTCAGCGGCGGACCGGCCGTCACCGAGCCGGTCACCAGTCACCCGTACAACCTCCTGCAGGTCACTGACGGGCCGGTCACTCAGCCACCGGTCACTGACCGCGCCCCCCGGACAACCGGTGACCGGCGACCTGACCCGGACACCGAGGAACTGCTGGAGATCGCCCGGTCAGCGGTCAGGGCCGAAGACAAACTGACCCGCAAGGTGGTCGCCCAAGCGATCCGCGGTCAGCAGATCCCGCTGTCCAGCGACACACTGACCCGCCTGATGGCCCAGCTCCGCCAGCAGCACGGACAGTCGGTCACCACTCCCCGGAACTGACCGCACGCCCCATGGGGTGGGTGACCAGCCGGACACCTCGGCCGGTCACCCACCCCCCAGACACCCCACCCCACGACCTCCTCCCGTGAACCGGAGAGCACCGCCATGCGCACGAGCCCCGCCACACCCGCCGAGGTGGACACCTGGCTGACCGTCCTGCACCAACGCGGCCACCTCCACCGCGCCGAATCCGGTCCCGACAACACCTGGACCGTGCAACGGTGCCGACACAGCCGCCCCTGGACGCTGCACCACCCGGTCCTCGCCATGGACTGGATCGAGGACCTCGTCCGCGACATCCGCCAGCAGGACGCGGAGACGGGCCGATGACCGCCAACGACCCGGCGGCCACCACGTCCGGACCGCAGCGTGGACCCAACTCGGCTTCAGGCGGAGCAAGTTGTCGCATACGACGGTCCTATGGCCCGGCGTACGCACTTGCCCCCGCCCAGGGGAACGGGGGAAGCCCGGCTGGTCCTCGAGCGAGGGCGCACGGTGACCAGCCGGACTCCCGGCACCAGGAGGCGCCCGTCGGAGGAGGAGAAGGAGACGACCGCGCCCCGCGCGAGCAGCAGAGCCCGAGCCAACCTGCGTTCCCCGACCGCAAACCGCGCCGCCGCACCCGCAACCCGAGCCAGCGCACCCACAAGACGACCATCCGCCTGTCCGACACCGAGAAGACCGAGATCACCGCCGCCGCCAAGCAGCGCGCCGTCACCGTCGCCCGATTTCTCGCCGCCGCCGGCCTCGCCGTCGCCCGCGGTTCGACCACCGTGCACACCAACGAACAGCTCGACGCCGCCATCGACGAGCTGGCCGCGCTGCGCACCGCCATCTCCCGTGTCGGCAACAACATCAACCAGATCGCCTACGTCTACAACGCCGGAGGGCAGCCCCGCCCCGGTGAACTCGACCGCGCCCTGACGACCGTGAACCGCGTCCTGGCTCGCGTGGACGACGCGGCCGACGCCCTGGTGAAGAAGTGCCTCTGATGGTCCCCAAGATCCGACGCGGCTCCCGCACCCACGGCCTGCTCGTCTACCTGTACGGTCCCGGCAAGCGCGACGAACACACCGACCCCCACCTCGTCGGCAGTTGGGACGGCTTCGCCCCCGACCCCGGTCGCGACACCAGCCCCGACCCCGACCCCAAGGTCACCCTGGCCCGGCTCACCGCCGCCCTGGACCTGCGGGTGAAGCAGGCCAGCGACAAGGCGCCGGCCCAGCACGTCTGGCACTGCTCGGTCCGTACCGACCCCGGCGACCGGACCCTGAACGACGATGAGTGGAACACCGTCGCCCGCCGTCTGGTCCACGCCGTCAACCTCGCCCCCGAAGGCGATCCCGACGGCCGCCGCTGGGTCGCGGTGCGCCACGCCGACGACCACATCCACATCGTCGCCACCATGGTCCGAGGCGACCTGCGCCGCCCGAGGATGAACTACGACTTTAAGAAGGCCCAGGCCGAATGTCGTCGCATCGAACAGGAGATGGGCCTGCGCCAGCTCAAGCCCGGCGACGGCACCGGAGCCAAGACGCCCACCAGCGCCGAGCGCTTCAAAGCCGAGCGGACCGGCCGACCCGAGACACCGCGCGAGACGCTTCGCGAAGCCGTCCGCCAGGCCGTCGCCGGAGCCGCCAGCGAAGCCGAGTTCTTCACCCGCCTTCGCGAGGCGGGCTTGCGCATAAAGCTCCGGCACGCCCCCTCCGGGGACGTTCTCGGCTACACGGTCGCACTGCCCGGCGACCGCAACCGCGATCGCGAGCCGGTCTGGTTCGCGGGCTCGACCCTGGCCCCCGATCTCTCCTATCCGAAGATCCAGCGCCGCCTCGCCGACGGAACTCCCGAGACGGGCCCGCTGCCGGAAGCCGACAGCGTCCGCTCGGACTGGTCGCCGTCCGCACGGGAGCGACGCACCGCGACCGGGGTCGCCGAGCGCGCCGCAATCCTCCTGGACAGCGACGACGACGAAGCCGCAGCCCAACTTGTCGGAGTCGGTGAACTCCTGGACGCCATCGCCCAGACCTCCCCGGCCGCCACCCGCGCCGAACTTGGCGCCGCCGCTCGCTCATTCGAACGCGCCACCCGCAGCCACATCCGAGCCGAACGCACCGACACCCGGGCGATCCGCTCGGCGGCCCGGGGCATCATCCAGGCCGGAGGCGCGCTCGGTCGAGGAGAAGACGGCGGCACCACCGCCATGCTCGTCTCCACCCTGGTCCTGGTGGCGCTGGCCGCAGCACGCTGGCACTCCGCACACGGTCACGCCCAGCAGGCCGAAGCCTCCCGTCAGACCGCCGAGCACCTTCGCGCCGCCTACCGCCAGGCCGCCGCCGCACCCATGCAGGCCCTGCGCGACCAGGGCCGACGCTTGCCCGAAGCCCAGCGCCGCACCTACGAGACCACCATCCGCGCCGCCTTGCCCGAGAACCGAACCCGACCCGGCACGAGCACGAAGGACGACGCCCTGGCCGCTACCTTGGCTCAGGCCGAGCAGGCAGGCCACGACCCGAAGGCCCTCCTGCAGGAGGCCATCGCCATGCGCGAACTCGACACGGCCGAGGACGTGAACGACGTCCTGGTCTGGCGACTGCGCCGCCTCGCCCAGCTCCCCGCCCACCCGGGCGAAGCCACTCGACGCCCGCAGGCTGGCACCGGTCGCGCCACGCCTCCCGCCAACCCGGTCAGCGTCCGGACCGCGCCCCCGGCCTCGCCGAGGCCCGCCGCACCGGACCCGCGCAGCCGCCCGCCGCGCCGCTGACCAGCAGTCCGGCAGGCCCGCCACCGTCCTGCCGGACTGCGCGAAACACCTGGACAACCCGCTCCACCGGCTGTTACGGATAAAGAGAAGGACCTCGACCGGGAGATGACGCTCGTGCTCAGAGCGACCGACCACCACGTAGAGCCGACCCCCGTCCTGCCCGCCGCGCCCGCCGGAAACGATCCGCTGCCGCAACTCCAGTACGAGACACAGTCGCCCAGCGGACCCGGCGCAACGCGCTGCCTCAGCCACCCACCGGAGCTGTCCCTGCGGGGCATCCCCGTGCTGTGCTCGGCCTGCCGGTCCGGCGCGACTGGCTGCTCATCAACCACGGCCGCAACGTCTGGGTCCGCTGCCGCTGCGGCAACCAGTGGCTCGAGCCCGAGATCAGCCGCGCCGACTTCGACGCCATGATCGCCATCCCGGACGGGACGACCTACCCCAGCGTCGAGCAGGGCCTGATCGCACTCGGCTTCGACGGCGCCTTCGCTGGCATCTACCTGGAGTAACGGAGCTGCGAGCGGTCAGGTTCGAAGGCACCGCTTCCCATGGCACCCGTCGCTCCTGGACGAACAAGGTGAACAGCTTCCCGTAGCGCGTGGCGGGATGTTTGTGAGCCGAGGCAAGATTGCACATACTGCGTGGGTCAACTGACCCCGTGTGAGCTACTCGACTGCGTCACAATTGAATGAGCCGGAGCCGCAGAGGCGGCACCGTGGGCATGGTAAGAGTTCAGGCAGGAGGCATGAGGCTCGCGATGCCATCCAATTCGCCGGCGGTGCGACGAGGCGCAGCCCCGAGGCGGGATTCCGCACACGGTGGTTCGCAGATCGTCTTCAACTATCTGCCTGTTCAGTACCGACCTGGCCGTTTCAGCGCTGGCGTCATGCCCTACGAGGCTGCTGAGCAGCTCCGCAGGCTCCGCGACGATCTCGCCGGGACCCACGTCGTGATTCGTAGCGGGGACACGATCGTCTGCGTGCCCGTTGTCCCCGACGCCCCTACTATCGGCTCCGAGCAGGAGTTCAACACCGAGGCTGACTCGGTGGTGGTCACTTCCTTGCTACAAGCGGCCCTGAGGCGGGTCCTCACCGAAGGCTGGAACTTCCGGCTGCGAAAGTTCGCTCCGCTGGTCTTCGTGTCGCGCATTCCGGGACGTGACTTGCTGGAGGCAGCTGCATCGGGCACGAACGTGGAAGGGCTGCACGTCTACCCCGAATACCGATTGGACGTACGACGTCGAGGGCCAGCGGGAACACCCGGGATCCTCGTTGGCATCAAGGCTCGCTATGAGATTGATCTGCCCGTCAGCGAGCTGTTGCGACGGGGCGTGCGTGTTGAGGGCCGGTACGTACTGGCTGTCGACCACGACGTGCCAGTGCAGCCGAATACGGACTTGAGCGCACGGCGACGACTGGTCGGCATGGTCGAGGTCGTGGTGGGAGACCGGCTGCGGCTGACCGATTCCTCGGGGCAGTCCGAGATCCCCGCCTCTGAGGCTTGGTTGGAGCCGAGGCGAGATGTTTTCCACGACATGCTCGCCATTGCAGCGGGAAGCGGATATCGGCGGATCGAGAGCCGGCTGAACGAGGCTGCATTCAAGCTGTCCGGCGCGGAGGGGCGTTACGAGCGCACGAAGGAGATCGCGGACGGTCTGGGGCGGCATAGCCCACTGACGATCGCCGTGGGCGTGCAGGCTTCCATTGGCGAGCCAGCAGGGAGCACCAGCAGGATCTCCACACGGCGACTTGATTCTCCGACTTTCGTATTCGACCTCAGTGGGGACAAGACTCACCGGTATCCGAGACAGGGATTGGAGCGGTACGGCCCCTTCGATTCCGAAATGTTTACCCCGAAGACGCCCTCGGTAGCCGTGGTCACACCACAACAATTCAAAGGCAGCGCTGAGGAGTTCATGCATGCCTTCCTGCACGGCGTGCCTGGTAAGGAAGCATTCTCCCAAGGCTTCATCCGTAAGTATCGGTTGACCGACTGCAAGGTCACTTTCACCGTCTTCGACGGCGGTGCTCAAGACGCCGGTGCCTACCGGCAGGCTTGCTTGACTGCCCTTGAGGCAATCAAGCCCGACCTGGCGATCGTGCTTGTCAGTCAGGAACAAGAGCACCTGTACGGCGATGCCAGCCCATACATGGTTAGCAAGTCGACGTTCATGAGCCAGGGCGTGCCGGTCCAGGAGGTCCAGGTCGAGACCATCCGGGACGCTGATCGAGCCTCCACGCTCAGCACCATCGCCTTGGCCTGCTACGCGAAACTAGGTGGCACGCCGTTCGTGATCGGGACCTCGCACCGGGCCATGGCCCACGAACTCGTGATAGGCATCGGTCGATCCGATGTTCAGACGAGTCGGCTAGGCGGTTCGCAGAGGTTCGTTGGTATTACTACCGTCTTCAGCTCCGACGGCAACTACATGCTGTCCAACGCCTCGAAACAGGCGCCCTATGAGCAATACCCGCAGGAGCTGCTGCGGACGCTGCGGACGTGTATCCAGGACGTTATGGCGCGCCACGCTTGGCAGCCAGACGACACCATTCGGCTGATCTTCCACGTGTTCAAGCCGCTCAAGGACAGGGAGACGAGGGCGGTCAAGGAGCTGGTAGAAGAGCTGACCAAGGACTACGCAGGTGTCGACTTCGCTTTCCTGCACGTCGGCAACGACCACGACTGGATGATGTTCGACCTCCGTAGCGCTGGCACCAGACGTCGGGGCCAGGTGACTGGCCGTGCCGTACCTGCCCGAGGCCACGCCGTCCAGGTCAGCCGAAGCGAAATGCTGATCTCGGTCACTGAGCCCGCCGACATGAAACTGCCGCTGCAAGGTGCGCCGCGCCCGCTGAAGATTAAGCTGCATAAAGGATCGACGTTCACTGACCTGGACTATTTGGCTGGGCAGGTCTTCCGGTTCACCGCACTTTCGTGGCGCCGCTTCTACCCTGCAAGCCAGCCCGTAACCATCTTGTACTCCGAGTTGATCGCCGGGCTGCTCGGCCAACTAAGAGACGTCACTAACTGGAACCCAGACATGATCTCTGCAATGCCGTTGCGCTGGAGCCGGTGGTTTCTGTGAACGGCCCGGCGGAAGAGGACGGGGCACTCACTATTCAGATCGGGACGCAACTGTCGGCCCTCGAACGGCGCGTCACCGAAGCCAACACGCCCGGAAATCTGGACGGTTTGCTGGCTTACCACGTCCTGAATGGCGCAATACCGGGGTTTGCCTGGAACGTCGACCCGGCGGCTGGGTCATGGATGCAGGAGAACGAGGAACGCCTTGACCCTCCTGCGCTCGCCGTCCTCGGATACGGAATCACACACTTCCCTGCATTGGCGAACCCGGCAGTGGTTCGCAGGCTGCGCGAGGGTTTGCACCGACTCAGACAGCGCAATCCCTTCCCAGGGGATCGGCTCTCCTTCCTGTATGAACCTCGCCTCCTCCTCGGAATCTGCCTAGCAGTGATGACCGCGAGGGACGACGTGCCGGAGTTTGAAAGCTGGCTCCAAGACGCCCTCACGAGCCCCCAGTACCAGCCCGCCGACCGCTTCCAAGGGCTGATCCAGCAGCACGCCCTCGCGCTATTGGCCGACCGGCCGCCCGAATCACCGATGTCGCCACCATGAATGAGCCCGTCGAGTTGGCCACGGCACGATGGATGATCGCTACCAGCACGGGCACCCTCATCGACCCCGATACAGATGCCAGAGTGCTTCAACAGCGGATCATATGGGCGTTGCTTCACTGCGACACTGAAAGACTGGCAGTTCCCCGTGCCGCTCTTCTGTACCGGGCCGTGAGCGACGTCTTGTACTCCAGCATCGACCAGCTGATTCTCAGCCGCTCACACCTCAGCCGCGTGCTGCGCCGATTCGAGGCCGCCATGCTCCGTTGGCGGTGGGATAGAGACGAACTCCGTCACCCCATCCGGTGGGAAATCTCCTCCGAGCGTGAAGTACAGGACATCCTATGGATCATCCTGCGCTCAGTGTTCGACGACGTCAAAGACGAAGAGACCCTGCCCAAGGTGGGCCACAGCAGCTACCGCGCGGACTTCGGCCTCCCGCAGCTGGGCATCTTGATCGAAGCGAAGTACGCGTACAAAGGCGCCGACTTCAAAGAAATTGAACGACAGGTCATGGTCGATGCGGTCGGATACCTCAACAAAACCGACGTGTATAAGGAGATCGTGGTCTTCATCTACGATCATTCAAGTTCAGTGGAGCGCCACGATCTCACTCGACAAGCCTTGATGGGCGTGTCCGGAATCACCGACGTGGTCATCGTGTCGCGGCCCGGCATGCTGCCAGCCGAGATTCCGCGCTCGGCCAGAACACCTCGGAAGCGGGCGTCCGCCAGCCCGTTATAGGCAGGTCTACGCTGTTGTGTCACGGAGGCGGCCCCACCTTTCCCTGGGCGAGACACGAAACCCTGGGGCTCGGACCGTAACTGGCGTCCGCTGCGGCGTCCCTCGGTGACGACAGACCAGCGGCGAACACTTGTTGCGTAGCATGCTGTCGGCCCCCGGACGCACCTGGCGAGGCCGACGGACGCGGTGAAAGGGCAGCAGTGCAGCGGATCGGCCTCTACTACCCGTACGTGCACTTCCGCAAGGAGCAGTGGATCAAGGCCGCCGCCCTCTACTGGCCGGGCGTGGCCCGAGTCGTCCCACGCGGATTTCCTGTCAGCGACCCGGACCTGGTCAAGGCCCTGCGCGACGGGCTGGACAACTTCCTCACCGACGTGGACCCCAGGGAAGCGGCAGCCACTGTCGCCCCCGCCTTCCTGAAGGCCGTCGAGGACCACGGCACCGAACTGAGGCAGCGCTTTCTGGCCACTGCCGACACCCGGCCCTTCCATACGCAACAGGGGAACCAGCCCGAGCCCTTGGTGATGGGACAGCGCATCATCAACGCCGAGCCGACCTCGCCTGACGACCTGCGAACGCTTCCGCGAGACGAGCGCCCCCTCGCCGGCCTCTACCCGCACGAGGTAGACCCAGGGCTTGCCGACGCCCTACGCGGTGCCGGTCTCGCCGTGCCGGCCGTGCGGTCGCGCATCGCCAGATCCGCGGACGTGACGTGGCTGGCCATGGACCCGGTCCTGGCCTGGATCTACAAGTGTGTGCTCACCGAGGAGCTGGCCCGCCGTACGCGGTACGCGCCGATCACCGACCAGGTCGCGGCCCACAGCGCCACGGACGGCTGGGACAGCGACCGGATCGCTGCCGCCATGTTGGGCGAGCGGCCCCGACCGGCAAGCTCCGACGAGACAACACGACTCGGGCTGATGGCCGTGCAGTGCGTCCTCCCGGACGGCCTGCGCTCGGTGCCGGTGGCGAAGATCATCCAACTGCGGAACGACTACCGGGCAGAATTCAGTGCCTTCACCCAGGCAGTCGACAAGGCTGCGGCAGACCTGCGAGAGCAGGTGGGCGGCATCGAAGACCGCGCAGCCTTCGAACTCCACCTTCGGATGACATTCGACGAGAGCATCGCCCAGCCACTTGAGGACCTGCGCAAGACCATGAGCGGCCTCAACCTCAAAACCTTCTACAGCGCGCTGAACTACAAATTCGAAGTGCCCGCCCTCGCCGCGGCGGCGAGCGGCTGGGCAGGCAACGTGCCGATCGCCGGAGGAAGTCTCGCGATCGCCGCCGCGACCCTGCGCCAGGCCACGGTGGAGGCACGCGACGCTCAGCTCGTTGGCTCTCCGGTCAGCTACCTGCTCAGGGTGGAACGGAACCTGAAGCCGACCACGCTGGTGCGGCGAGTCGCGCGAGCGCTTGGCCGAGCTGCGGGCTCCGGAATCTAGCTCGCACTTCGCGGGTCACTCTTTTGCACAGTTACCGAGCTTGATCACGGTCCTCAGGTGATCGTGCTTCGGCAGGTTCTGCAACTCGGACCGCTGCGCTGATCGGTGGCTGACCCGCTATGATCAGTTGATCTTCAAATGGGTGACCTGCGGAGAACGGGCTAGCGCCGGGCTGGGCACCGGCGCCCGCTCGACCTTCCAACGGCATCGAGCACCCGGCACCTGTCCACCAGTGGCACTACCCGCAGTAAGCCCTCACTCAGCAGTCGTAGCTCTTGAGCGTCTTCGAGGCACCGGTGGCCGACTTCAGGTAGTCGTTCTCCGACTTCAGGCTCTCGTTCTCCGCCGTCGACTCCGCCAACTGCACGACCAGTCCGGCAGCCATGGACCGGAGCCCCTTGTACTTCCAGGCGAGGACCCCGAGGGCGGTGGCGGTGGCGGCCAGAACGCTGGCGCCGACCGTAACCACGACCCCGGCTTTGCCGAACTTACCTCCGGCCGGCCCAGCATCCTCCTTGCCGATGCAGACGTGGCCCGTCTGCTGCGAGTGCTGTTGAGCCTCGCTGAGATGGTCGCTCTGAAACGAGCACGATCCGCATTGGTAATGGGTCATCAGTCGTTCCTCCCCCAGGGAGATGAGCTTGCCACAGGTCACGTGCCTCCGGCGCTCACTTGGTCATCCTTGTACGCCCACCGACGCTGAGGGAACGACACGCTCCTACACCGGCGTGCGCGCCCGCGGGTTATGGGCTATGCCGTCAACGCTCCCAGGAGGTCCCATGGTCGCCACGGGTAGCTCGTTCAGGTCTCTGGCCAGCGGGGATGCGTCGGTTCCAGGCCGAGGAGGTCGAGGAGATGGAGCTGGACGCCGCCGCTGATGACGATGATGGGCGGGTCGGTGGCGCCGACGACGCGCAGCCGCAGGCCGGAGAGATGGTAGGGGATCATCCGGCCGGGGGGCCGGACCTGCTGGTTTCCGGGATAGAGCCCGGGCATCTTCTGGCCGCTCCCGAGGGCCCGGCGGACCTGGCGCTCGATCAGGCAGAACACGAACAGGGCCAGGCAGATCACCATCACCAGTGCGGGGACCCTCTTGTTGTCCTGCACGGAGACGGGAGTGAACGGATCTAGCCGCGCTCATCCGCGGTTGCCGTGCTTGGGCAGCTCGCCCCGGAAGTCGCAGCCGGGGCACTCGTCCTCGCCTTGGACATGGCCTTCGTACCAGCTGTGGACGGCTGCGTGGAGGATCTCCCCCTCCACCGAGGCTTCGCCGCTGCGGACCGACGCGATGGCGTTGCCGACAATCAGCCGAAGCACGGCGCTGTCGGGCGAGGGGAACGGCGGGGACCGCATCGGCGAGTCGGTCGTCATGGCCGCAGCCTATGGGGGGGACCGACTGCCGGTCAGCCGGATGCGGTGCCGTCGGGTCGGGCGGTGCCGTGCAGGTCGCTGCGGAACCCACCGGGCCTCCAGCGCGGCCGGTCCGGCACCCTGGTGTTGTCGGGCTCCGGCAGAGTGCCCCGGCTCTTGCGGCTGCGGGCGGCCCGGACGCTGATGCCCAGGTGGGCGGCGATCTCCGGATACCTTCAGAGCTGCTGGTCGTCGGCCATCGTGTCCTCCTCGTTCGTCGGTGATGAGCGTGGGCGTGCGTACGGCAAGGCCGCCGCTGCCGGTTCGGCGAGGGGCGGCCTTTTGCGGTTGCGGTCAGACTTCGGCGAGGCGGTTGGAGAGGTCCAGGGCGACGGTGGCAACCGCGAGGGCGGCGCACAGGCCGGTCACCTCGTGGATGGTGGGGCGGACCAGGCGCGGCCAGTCGTCGGGGGCGGCGGGCCAGGAGGCGAGGAGGGCCTCGGTGGTGGCCAGGCCGAGGTGGGCGGTGACGTCCCAGCCCGCGCGGGAGGCGGGCTCCCAGTGCAGGCGGAGACGGCCGAGCGGCAGTTCAGGGGTGCCCGCCGGGAGCCAGGAGACGTCGAGCGGTCCCTCCGGGAGGGCGGAGACGCGCTGGACCGGTGCGCCGCGCACTCCCGGCGGCATGGGCCGCACGGCGAGGGTGTGCAGCGGGTAGGCGGTGGAAGGGTGGGGTCGCGGTGAGATCGGGGCCTCCTGGACAGGTCCGTACGGCGGGTCAGGCCCAGGCGAGGGCGTTGCGGACCGATGCCGGGAGGTAGCCCTCTTGGCCGTCCTCGGCGATGAACGCCATGTCGTCGCCCACCACGACGTCGATGCCGAGGTAGTGGGCAAAGGGCCAGTCGGGGTTGACGGCCAGGCGGATCGGCAGGTCGGGGTCGAGGTTCTGAAGTTGGCAGAGCAGGTGGCCGACGGTCAGGTGCTGGGGCAACGGGGAGCCTCCGGGATCGAGGGCGAAGCAGTGGTGATGGAGCGTCAGGGGTGTCGAGGCAGAGTTGGTCGCGCAAGATCGGCTGCTGGGTGGTTCAGCGGCTTGCGATGAGCGTGGCGAGGAAACCGGCCACGGCGTCGGAGGGGGTGTCGGGGCCGAACTCCTGGATCCTAGGGGCGGCGTCGGAGGGGCGGACCCGGACCTGCCAGACGATGCCGCGCTTCCAGGCGGTGATGTCCTCGGGGAGCCAGCCAACGTAGACGCGGCCGTCCGGGCTGGTGCAGTGCACATTGGCCTCCGAGGTGTCGACGATTGTCCAGCCGAGCCCGCGGAGCAGTTCGAGTACCGGGCTCGCACAGTGGTCGCTGGAGAGCCAGGCACGTTCCTCCACGGCGGGGCGGACGACGGCTGGCAGGAGGGTGCTCGAGGCGTTCACGAGTGGGCGTCCCTTCGTTGACCTGCGGGTTTTCCCGACGTCCGTACGTTGGCATGCGGTGTGCCGAAGTACGTAGTCGTTTCCGGGAAGGTGAGGTCTGCCGTGGGCGAACTGGCCGCCGAGGGGGAGGAGGTGGCGAGCCGGGGAATGGATCGGCGCGACTGGTTTGCGTAACCCGGTTGCGGCGCAGGGCCGTACGGAGCAGAAGGGACAGGCCGTGGCGGAGTCGAGCAGACACTGGGACGGTGTCGGGCTGGAGCGCAAGACCCGCTCCGCCGGGCGGCCGTGGACGGTGGGCGACATAGCGATGGTGGCCGACGGGCAGTGGGCCGTGGGCGTCCAGGCCCGGAGGCAGCGTGGCGGGGAAGCCGTGGTGGAGCGTCGGATCGCGGACGGGCGGCGCGTCGAGCTGACGTTGGTGGAGCTGGCCCGGGCGATGGACTCCCGGTTCGGTGCGACCCAACGCGACGAAGGCTCCCGCTGACCGGTTACCGTCCGGGCCCGGTCGTGGCCACCGTGGGGCGGACAGCGGCCGACGGGGCGGGCTGGTCCGGTGGTTGGCCCAGGGCACGCGGCGCGTGCGCGGAGCGGGCGACAGCGGCCTGGGCCAGGCTGAGCGACGGTGCCCGGTCCGCTGTCACGGCGGCTTCGCGGGCCTCGATTACGTGGCTGATCGCCTGCAGGGCTATGCGGCTCTCGGCCTGCGCGACACGCAGGTCCACCGCCGAGCTGGTGATCCGCTCCAGGTCGTAGAAGGCCGGCACATGACCGGGCCTGGCGAGGGCATGCAGACGGTCCTGGTGGACGGCGACCGCGTTGTTCGAGACAACGAGGCTCGAACGGATATGCATCGCCGAGCGCAGGAGCGGATCCTCGACGGGGCGGCGCACCGCGAGGGTTTCCAGTGCGTCGATGGGGCGGCCCCAGGCTTTCTCGATCATCGCGTCGGCCTGGTCGAGGGCAGTGGCGTCGGACAAGGGTGGCTCCGGAGGGTGAGATAGGGAACGGTGGTCAGAGGCTCTGCCCCGGGCGCGGCACCTGCGGAGCCGACGGCGGGCGCGGTGCCGGTATGAACGGCCGCGCGCTGGCAGGCGAGGGGGCCACGGTGGCACGGGCGTTGGCAGCGTGGACGCGGCGCATGTCCAGTGGCGTCGGTGCCGGGGGCTTCACCGGGGTCGCGGTGGCCTGCGGGGGAAGGCGGCGCAGGTCGTCGCCGTAACGGATGACAGGTGCCGGATCAGTGAGGGCGGTGTTCATCGCGGCGACCAGGTCCTCTGGGGTGAAGGACGAAGCGGTGGCGTACCACTGGTTGCCAGGCGGTCCGGCCAGCATGAGCCAGCGCTCTTGATGGCCTGTCATTTCGGCCGCGTGGTCGAGTCGGTTGCGGCGTAGGTAGACCTTGGCCAGGCCGTCCGAGGATTCGAAGGAGGTGTCGGTCGTGCCGTAGCGGTGGCTCCAGCCTGCTGCCGCAAGAGGTGTGCCGACGTCCAAGTTCGAGGTCTACGACTTCGGCCGCGTACCGCAGCACGAGGTCGTCGAGCGCGTGTTCGCCGGAGCGGCAGCGCTGCCAGGCCGCGTCGAGATTGCGGCGGGCAGCACGGGCATGGGCGTTCGTCGAGGCCAAGCCGTCGAGCCGCCGCAGCACGATCGGCAGGACAGGATCTCCCGAACCGCCATTCGCGCTGTGGCGCTGGAGGTCCTCCAACGGGAGGCCGTACCGGTGCTCGACCAGGTGGCGGGTGTAGATCACGCTGGACATGGGCGTCTTCCTTCTGGGGATTTCAGCGGGAGCGAGAGGGCTTGGCAGTCGTGCCGGCGGGGAAAGCGGGTCGCGGGGTGGATGGTCGTCGCTCAGCGCCAAGGGGTCCTCGACACAGAACTCCTCGGCGACCAAGTGCGCGCCGGGCCGCTTCGCCATGTTGTGCGGGTTCATTCGGCAGCGTCCATCCGGGCGAGCAGGGAGCGCACCAGAGTGGGCAGGCTGTCGGGGCCCTCGCCGATTCGGACATGATCGGTTGCCTCGCCTAGGACGTACGCGGCGTCTTCGAGCAGGCCGCTGGAGATCTCCATGCAGGCGTCGGTGATCCGGGAGGCGGCGAGCAGGGACCGCGAGAGCACCTCGACGTAGTCCCCGGGGCTGAGGTCGGCAGCCTTGGCGGCTGTGCGGATGGCGGCCAACTCCAGCGCGCTGAACGCGAAGTCGGACTCGTCGTCTTGGTCCGTCGGCGAGGGCGCGACGAAGGCCGGGTCTGGCGGCTCGGCCGGGATGCCGACGCGCGTGCAAATCTGGTCCACGGAGGCGGTCAGCTCGGCGAGGGACTCGGTGAGCCAGCCGAGCGCGGAAGCGTAGGACGCCAGGGTGAACAGACCCGCGGGGGTGGAAGGCAGCGGCTCCTCGACGACGAACTCTTCGAGCCGGTCGTTCAATTCGCGGACCACCCGCGGACCGGCGGACAGCGCGCCGAGGACGGGATGCAGATAGGAGCGGCTGGCGGAGGTGGGGTACTCGGTCGTGAGGACCTTCGAGACGCTGCGCGCGGCGTCGGTGAGCAGCCCGGCCAGTTCGGTGCGGTTGAGGGACGCACGGTCGGCGGTCATCGCATGGAGGCCTTTCGGGAGGGGGCCGGGGCGGCGGGGTTGGCTGCCGCCGGTGCGGAGGCTGGGAGGGACGCGGTCGGGTCGATCGCGTGGGGCGACTGGGACCGGGCCGCCTGGACTCGTGCCTCGGCCGCCGCGTCGATGCCCTCGTGCCGGTTGAGGCCGGTCCGGTTGGTGCGGAGCTGGGCCGTGCGGTAGACCGCGTAGTCCTCCCGGGCACCGGCCGCGACGAGGTAGATCTCGCGCTTGTGGGTCGAGGTGGGCGGAGCCGGGCGGAACTGGATGACCATCCGGTAGGAGACGGCCGGGTCGACGTACACCTTGTGGAAGCCCGCAAGGCGGCCGGTCAGCGGCAGGCAATCGTCGCTGCCGTGGACCAGGTTCTGCAGTTCCAGCAGTGCCAGGTCGCGGATGTCGTCGGGGAGTTGGCGCAGGTCCGCGATGGCGTCCGGGTGGGCGGCGAAGGCGAAGCGGGCGCGGCTCACATCGGCCTCCGGGGGGTCGAGCGCTGGGCCGTTCCTGCCGACGGTGCGTTGCCCGTGTCGAGACCGGCTTTCGGGATCGCGGAGGCACCCGACGACCGGGTGAGGGCGGCGCGGGTCAGCCGGGCGGCGGCCTCACCGCAGTAGTCCGGAGGGTGCGGTAGCGGACTGCCGCGGTGCTCCAGCCAGTGCCGGGCGGCGGCCTCGTCGGCGAAGGCGCCCTCGCGCATCGTGTACGTGTGGGCGTCGGGGTTCTCCTCTTCGAGAAAGACACGAATCGGTGCCTGAGCGGCGCTGGAGTCACGGGTCACCGTCCACGTCTCGGAGGGGGCGAAGTCCGAGGTCCAGCTGTCGAGGACCTTGTAACGAGAGCCTGACCCCCGGATCTGCCGCTCGACCCAGAGGGTGAGATCGTCGGCGGGCTTCAGGGAGTCCCCCTTGGCCTGGGCGATCCGGTCGGGCGGGCAGCCATGCTCGATCAGCCAGTTCTGGGCGAACGCCAGGCTGGCGTGGTTCGCGGTCTCGAAGGTGAACGTGCGCTCGCGCAGGTCCCGCGTGATCTTGATGGCAACGAGAGCTGGATCACCGAGGACGCCCCAGGTCATCGACCTGTCGTGGGCGACGAGGTAGCTGTGCGTCCCCTCCGGGGTGGTGTGGTGCTCGGCCAGCACGGTCAGGTCTCCGCCCCAGACGCTGCTCTCGGCCAATTCGGAGGCGGCGTCGGCAGGCTCGAAATCGGCGAGGCGGAAGTCGGGTTCGGCGATCACTGGGTGGCTCCCGTCAGCTCGGGCGCCGGGGTGGCCAGCACGCGGTGGTTGGGCCGAGTCGGGCTCGTCGTGCATGCGGCGAAGGGGCCGTCGGGGGCACGGAGATGAACCAGGGCCTGGTCGAGGTGGTCGCGGTGCCACGTCGAGGGGCCGGACAGGCCGGCCTCTGCGTCGGTGAGCTGCTGCCACGCGAGCCAGAGCGCGTGCAGCCGGGCAACGGCTTCGGGGTGCTCGTGCCACTGGCCGCACCACGGTCGGGTGGTGCTGATCTCCCGTCCGTAGACGGGCAGGAACAGGTAGTTCACCCAGTCGCTGAGCGCGGCCAGCTCGACGGCGTACGCCTCGCCGCCCAGGGCGAGGATGAACACCGAGGCCGGGGCGTCGGCCTTGTCGGCGTCGACGGCGTCTGTGGTGGAGGCGTCCGCAGTGGGTTGAGGGGTGGAGACGGGCTCGGAGCCGAGACGGTCCAGGATGACGCCGTGCTGGCGTACCTCCGCCATGGTCTTGGCGAGGGTGCTGGCGAGATCGTCGAGGTCTCCGTCGGGAACGCGGAACGGCTCGGGCTCGGGGGTGGCCTTGCTGGGGTCGGACATGGCGGATCCAAGGGAGTGAGCGAGCAGGGCGGAGGCGAAGTGCGGCGCGCTCTTCTGGAGGTCACGGCGGTGCTCCCTTCGCAGGTCGGCATGGGCAGGAGGATGCGGAGATTCCGCGATTTGGTACGGCCGGGGAAACCGGGTAGTGGGGCGCTACGGCGCGGTGCAGCGGGGGCAGCGTGGGAAAGGCGGTGCCAGCAACTGCACGGCTCGGGCGGCATGTTGGGGGACCACGCCGTTGCCGAGTGCGGTGAGCTGAGCCGGTCGGCCGAGTCCCGGAGTGGCGGTCACCCAACCGGGAGCCAGGCCCTGCATCCACTCCACGAAGTCGGCGCGCAGACGTCCGGCAGCGTCGGTGGGCGCCGGCGCGGGGCGGGTGAGGTTCTCCCATCGGGCGATGGCGGAGGCGTACGCTCCCCATCGCCCGTCGGTTCCTCCGCTTCCGGTGCCGCCTCCGCCCACAGCGGCAGGACCACCGCCGACAGAGGCGGGCGCCAGCCCTTGCCCGGACGGCGGCCCGGTGTGCCGGTGTCGCTCGCCCTCGGGGTGGGCAGCAGCGACGCTGCCGCGCTCGGCAGCGTCATGTCCCCGTTGCCGTGCCGCTGGTTCGGCGAGCCCTTGATCCCGTCCGACGCCTTCGGCGTGGGCAGCAGCCACTCCACCTCGTCGGCCAGGTTCGGGCCGTGGCCGCCGCTCTTCCTCTTCGACGGGTGCTGGGAGCCACCGTTCTTGCCGATGTTGCTCGTCGGGGTCTTGAGCAGGGTGCTCGGCGGGCCAGGCGGTGAGGAAGGTCCGCTCACGACGATGGGGGGCTCCGACGTCGGAGGCACGAAGCACGAGCCACCTTGCGTCGTACCGGAGATCGGCCAGGGAGCCGAGTACGGCACCAAGTGCGCGCACAGGAGGCTGGGTTGAGTCGTCTCCCAGACACCACGGGCAGAATTCCACGTCGCCAGGGGAACCGGCGGGCGAGGTGAGGAGACCTCGGACATTCTCGATCACCACCAAACAGGGGCGGAGGGCTTCGACTGCACGAGCGACGTGCAGCCACAGCCCCGAGCGGGTGTGGGGGTTGAGTCCGGCCCGGCGGCCGGCGACGGAGACGTCTTTGACAGGGGAAACCGGCCGTCAGGACGCACACCCGAGGCACATCGGCCCAGTCGACGGCGGTGATATCCCCCAGATTGGGTACGCCGGGCCAGTGCCGGGCCAGGATGCGCGCGGCGTCGGGGTTGATCTCGGCGTGCCAGGCCACGGTGCCGCCGAGCGCGGTCTGGACCCCGAGGTCCAGACCGCCGTAACCCGAGCAGAGCGAGCCGAACAACGGCGTTCGCGCGGTGGTGGGTTCCATGTCACCGGCCACGTGCGATTCGGTCCGAGGGGGTCGCCGGGGCCGTGGTGATGTTGGGCGGCGGGTGCCCCGGAATATGCGCCGTGATCGCGGACCGGCTGCGGGCGGCCTGGAGCCGCGCGGTCGGGGGAGAGACCGTTGCCGACGCGGCGTACAGGGAGTTGGCCCCGTCGTGCAGGGCCGTGCCGGCGGTGGCGAGTGCTTCCTCCATCACCCGTACTGCTGCCTCCCGGGCATCCCTGGCTTCGGGCTGGTCGCGCAGGCTCTCAGTCTGGTTCAGGAAGGCGAGCTGGTGGGCCACCGCTCCCAGGGCGGAAGCCGCTTCGCCCGCGGGCTCGACGGCGGCGGCGAAGTTGGTGATCACGCGAGCGGTGTGGGGCGCCTGGTCCTGGTCGGCGGCGCGGAAGAGGACCTCGTCGCCCAGATCGGTGACCAGCTTTCCTAGTTCGGAGATCTGGCGTGCGACGGCGACGACATCGGGCGAGCGGTGGGGGTCTCCCGGCACCGGCAGCTTGCCGCGCTGGGCGTCGAAGGCAGAGGCCGTGGCGCGCAGGGCCAGGGCGTCGGAGAGCGAGGTGTTGTCCATGGGGCGTTCCAAGGTGGGGACGGTCGGATGGGCTGGGTTGGTTGGTGAGCGGGTGAGGGCGGAGGACGGCTCAGCCGTGGGTGCGCGAGGGCGGTCGTGCGGCTGATGATGTGGAGGCAAGGCTTGGGCGTTCCGAGGGCCGTGCGGCCGGTCGCGCCGTGCTGCGGGCGAGGGCGGCGTGGACCTGCGCGGTCGGGGGTCCCTCTGTCGGTGGCGCGGGCGGCGGCGCCGGAGCGGGGTGGCCGTTCGCGGTCTGCCAGCGGGCGCGCACGTTGTCGAGCGGCCCGAGCGCGTGCAGGGCGTGGCTGATGAGCCGTCCGGGGGCCAGGGTCTCGTTCTCGGCGAGGGTGCGGATGGCGCGGGCGGAGGCGGCGGCCGTACGGGCGACGGAAGAGCGCATGATCTGTTCGCCGAGCCACTCGGCGCTGCCGGCGCCGACGCCGTCGCAGATGGCGGTGAGCTGTTCGGTGGTCAGAGTGCCGTCGGCGAGCAGACCGCGCCGCTGGGCTTCCCACAGCACGGTGATCCGGTCCATGGGTTCGCCGCGGTGGTGCAGCGCTCCCAGGCAGCGGTAGAGCTGGCCGTGGGCGGGGTCGGCGAAGTCGCCGGGGCGCAACCAGCCGACGACTTCGTCCATCGCCTTCGGCCGCTCGACCAGGACCGCCAGCAGGATCTGCTCGTCCTCGGCGACCTGTTCCGCTCGTACCGACGGCGGTGCGACGGGAGCTGTGGGGGGCGGTGTCGTCGGGGCGACCGGGCGCGGTTCAGACCCCCAGCGGCGCGCGAGGTCTTCGAGCACCCCGGCCAGGACGTCCGCATGGTGCAGCGCTCCTTCCACCTCACCGCGGAGGGCGTCGGCGCGGGCTGCCTGGTGGAGGCGGATCGCGTGCGCGGTCACGCTGCGGTGGATCGCTCCCTCCAGCACCATCCGGCCGTACACCGGGGCGTGCTCGGGTCGCGGGCAGGCCGAAATCAGGATGTGGGGATACACGGCGGTCAGCCCTCGGACGTGTTGCTGGCCTCGGCGACGGCGTCCGTCACCCAGGACAGCAGCACGCGTTCTCCGGTCGCCACGGCGGGATGGCTCTCGGTCCGGAGCTTGCGCAAGGCGGCGAACAGCGCCTGGTGGATGGGCCGGTAGAAGTGATCCGGCGCGAGCCAGTCCAGGTGCGCGAGCTGGCCGGGGTCGAGCAGCACCGAGCCGAGCACCGCCTGCTCGGCACTCAGCAGCGGGTTCATCGCCGCCGCCCGGGGCGGGGAGTCGGCGGGTCGTCCTGCTGCGAGCGGAGATCGGCGACGGCCTGGTCGGCGGCGGTCATCGCGTCGGCGAAGCGGTCCAGCTCGCTGGTGAACGTCGGGTCTGTGGCGAGGATCGATTCGGAACCGGTGACCAGCCACCACCGGCCACCGCGTCGGACGATCGGTGACTGGGCGAGGCGTTCGGAACGCGTCGGAGGAGGGGACGGAGTGTGCGAGGACACGAGGGGACTCCTGAGCAGGTAGAGGGGAGGGACAGGCCGTGAGGTCGATGTCGGCCCGGACGGGGGTGCCGGAGCGGCAGGACCAGGCAGGAAGCCGCCCGGATGGCCGCTTTCCGTTTCGGCGCCCGTGAGCGCGTCGGAGATGTCGCCCTGACATCTGGACCACTCGTGTGGGCGGTGCCCGGTCGATCGGTGCCTGGTCCAGAGGCCGACGACTGCGGTGCGGATACGCCGGGCCGAGTAGCGGCGTGCCCTCCGTCAGCGGCGACGGCCGCGGTCGAGGGCCGTCTGCGCGGACGCCGGGAGGGATGACGTGGTGGGCGGTGGGGTGTGCGGTGTGGGGCGGGGTGTCGTGGTGCGTGCGGTGGCGGCTCGGACTCGTGGGGAGGTGTCGTCGGTGTGACGGAGGGCGTTGGCGGTGTCGGTGAAGCGGCGCCAGGCGTAGTCGGAGCGGTCCGCGGTCCAGGCCGGCGCCCGGGCGACGAGGGCTTCGGCGAGGGCGGCGACGTCGTTCTCGGGTGCGGTGCCGCGGGCGAGGAGGGGGCCGGCGGGGGACCACAGGTCGATACGCCATTCGTCGCCGAGCCGGACGGCGGTGACGAAGCCGTCGTCGGGTGCCGGCTGGTAGGTCCACATGTGGGCGTGGACTGTCCAGCCGGGTCCGACGAAGGCGGGTGGGGCGGGCTCGGGTAGCGGTTCGGGTGTGCCGACCTCGAACAGGTCGAGCAGCGGTCCGTCGTTGAGAGCCGCGTCCATGAGCCGCAGCGCGTCGTCCGTGGAGACGTCCCGGCGTCCCTTGAGCGCGGCGAGGACGGTGCGCAGGGCGCTGAGGTGTTCCCGGGCGTCGCCGGGGTCGAGCCGGTCCTCGGCGGGCCCGTCCTGGCGTAGCCAGTGCCGCACCGACGCCGCCTGGGACCGCAGCGATTTGATGTCCCCGGCGGAGAGCCGTTCCGACAGGTGCTCGACGCGGTGGACCAACTGCCAGTAGGGCTTGAGGTGTTCGTTGACGACGTGGCGGGCGATGCGGTCGATCTGGGGGCGGAAGCCGGCCACGGCCCCGGCGCGGACCTGGTCGTCGTGGTGGCGTAGATCGGTGAGCAGGCGCATGTAGGCGTCGTGGGTGTCGATCCGGTCGCGGACGGCGGACTCGTAGGCTCGGTTGAGGAGTTCCAGATCCGACAGTTCCTGCGCGCCGGACTCGGGGTGGTGGGCTGCTTCGCGCCGGAGGGCGGCGACGCGTTCGGCGGCGGGGACGTCCCAGACCCCGCTCATGCCGCACGCCCGAAGCCGGAGTTCTTCGCCTTCGCGAGTGCGCGGTTGGTGATGGTGGCCGTGGCGGCGGCGGAGGCAGGCGCGATGGTCTTCGCCGACGGCTCCTTGTACCAGGGCTTGAGGTCGAGCAGCGCGATACGTAGGCCGGTGGCCAGGAGGAGTGCCTTGCCCTTGGGCAGCGCACGGATCGCGTCGGGGGCGAGGATCCGCTCCGTGCGCATGGACACGGACGTCGACTTGCCGCTGTCGGAGCGGGAGACGGAGACGGTCCGCACCTCGTGCTCCCCGATCGCGCGGCTCAGCCTGTCGGCGAAGTCGATGTCGTCGATGCCGGAGCCGACGATCTTGACCGTGGCGGCGCTCCACAGTGCGTCCATGCCGGCCTCGCCCCAGCACCGCTGGCCCTGCCGGTAGGACTGCAGGATCGTCATCGGGATCACGCCCCGTGAGCCCAGGTGGCTGTACAGGTCGGGGAGATCGGAGATCTTGCACACGTTGGCGGCCTCGTCGAGGACGCACAGGGCGGGCGGGTCGAGCCGCCCGCCGGAGCGCTCGGCGACGACCACGGCCGCGCGCATCACCGCGTCGGCCGCCGCCGCGATGATCGCCGATGCCGAGCCGCCGCCGTCCTTGCTGAGCAGGTACAACGTGTCGCGGGAGGTGGCGAACGCCGAGGGCTTGAACTCGGGAAGACGCTTGTCTGGTGTGACCCAGGCGGCGACGTCCGGGTCGAGCAGGCAGCTCGCGTACTGCCGCGCCGTCTCATAGATGCCGTCCCGCGTTTCCGTGGCCCCGCTGACGGTGCCCTGGAGCTGAGCGGCGACCGCCTCGTGGCCGACATCGGTGAGCAGGTCCACCGGAGTGCGGTCAGCGGGGGAGGCAAGCCAGGCCAGGACATCGGTGATCGGGCGCCGATGGCTCGCGGCGGCCAGGAACAGCGCACCCAGCGTGTTGCTCGCGGCAGTGGACCAGAAGTCGGCACCGCTGGACTCGTCCACGCTGGCGGCGACGAAGTGCCCGGCCAAACGTTTCGCCCCGGCCAGGTCGCGGGCGTCGGCGAGGATGTCCCACCACATCTCGCGCGGGTGGTGGGCGATCTGCTGCGGGTCGAGCGTCCAGATCGTGCCGACCTCGGCGCGGGCGTCCACTGTCGCGGTGAAGGCATCGTTCGCTGCCTTGTTCGAGGTCAGCAGCACCGGGCCGGGAGCGGCGAGGATCGCGGGGATCGCCAGCCCGGACGTCTTGCCGGAGCGCGGGGCCATGATCGCGACGATCACGTCCTCCCAGGAGGCGCGGACCTCGGCCCGGCCCGGGGAGTGCGTGCCGACGAGGATCCCGCGGTCCGCGGGAGCGACCTCCTTCGGCTTGAGGCCGGACAGGCTCGGTCGCAGGCTCTTCGCCTTGGCGGCGATCTCCTTGTTCATCAGAGGGGCGAGATCCCGCCTGAGGGCGAGGCCGTTCTTCGCACCGCCGCGCAGCCGCAGCCACACAACCAGGCCGGTGACGGTGAGGCAGACGGAGAGCAGCCCGGGAACGAGCCGCGCGCCGACCAGCAGAGCGGTGGGGCTCAGGTGCGGCCACAGCACGTCGGGGTGCAACAGCGCGTTGGTGGCCTCGAACGGCGCCCAGGGGCCGGTGCCGACGAGAGAGTTGGTGAGGTTGCCGGTCAGCCAGGCGAGGGAGCCGAAGGCGGTGCCGACGCCGAGGACGCCGAACAGGAGGTAGAGGAGCGCGTCGGAGCCGGTGGTGGTCGAGGGCGCGCTGGTACGCGGTACGGGCATGGCGGGTCCAAGCAGGGAGAGCGGACAGGGCGAGGCGGGGCGCGCGGCGCTCTTCTGGTGGTCATCGGGGCAGCTCCTGCTCCGGGAAGGGGGCGGCGGTCGAGGTCAGGCCGAGGTCATCGCGTGCGCGGCGACCGGGGCGGTGAGGCGCTGGTGGGTGGTTCGGAAGTCGCGTCGGCGGAGGGCGCGGTCCGCTGGGTGCCGGCGTGCGGGGAGGAGGCACGGGCGGCTCGGCATCGGTCCGCTTCCGGGTTCTGGGTGGCGGGCGGCTCGTCGTCCGCGACCGCGTCGTTGCCGAGGACATCGCTGAGCTGCTCCCTGGTCCGCAGTGCGGGCACCTCGTCGCGGTACTTGGGGTCGCTGAGTTGCACAGGGCACGCGGCGATCATGTCCCCGGCGACTGCCAGTTCCTCCTGGACGTCCCGCAGCATGCGGGTGGCGGCGGCCAGCCGTGTCCAGGTCTCGAAGGTCGGGTTGTGGTGCGGGTTCTCGAAGGCCAGACGGGCTCGGGTCCAGTCGGCCCCTGCGGCCACGAGCTCGGTCAGTTGGGGGAGGGCCCCGAGCGCTCCGTTGACCTCCTCGATGATTCCGGCGACCTCATGGGGAGTCGCTGTCTCCGTGAGCCGGGCGATCATCCCCGGGACGGCGTACGCGTCGGCCGCCGGGTGGGGCAGGCGTCGGGCCTGCAGGGACGCGTCGGGGCCGGACGCTTTGTGGCCGTAGGCAAGCCGGATGTTGTGCTGCATCGCGGCGCCTACGGCCTCGCCGATGCTCGGGTAGAACTCGGGCACTGTTCCTCCTTGGGCGCGGTGCGTGGGTCGGTGCCGGGTGGGTTGGACAGACCTTTCGGACCTTGGCCGGTCTGACGGCGGACGTGCTGGCCAGAGCATCGATGGCTGTCCGCATGAGGTAGGTGCGCATCAGACCGCCGAAGGGGGTACGAGGGGAGAAGACCGGGATCAACGGGTCCGAGGGCTGGCGACCTGCGGCGCACCTACGGCGGTACCGATCTCCGGAGACGGAGTTCCGAGCGCCGAAGACGCCTTGGCCCTGTCCGCCGCGGGCGACGAGGCGAGAGCCGCGTTTCGTGCGTCGGGCGGGGCTGGGGACTGCGTCTGCGCCCCGGCGTGGTCCTGCTGAGAGTCGTTGACACGATGCAGTTCGCGTCCCGCTTCGACGAGTTCTGATTGCGCTGCGCTGACGAACTCCGCGGCGAAGCCGAACCGGTCGGCGAGCGCGTACGCCTCGTCGTCGAGGTCGGTGATCTGTTCGCCTGCCGTCTCCAGAGCTTCCCGGAGGCGTTCCAGGACGCCGTGCTCGGGATGAAGGAGGTGATCGACCGCCTGGGCAAGGCCGGCACCGTTCTCGGCGGCCCTGATCTGGTCGGTCAGCCGCAGGACTTCGGCTCCGGCGGCGTAGAGCCCGAGAGGGTTGGCCGGGCTGGTCAACCGGCTCGTGTCGAGGTCGGGGTCCAGCTCGACGCTGTACCGGGCGGCGCGGAGCATCTCGGCTGCGTGGGAGGCGATGGCGACGCGCTCAGCCTGCGGGGTGGTGGTCGCCAGGCGGTGGCGGCGGCCG
Source organism: Streptomyces flavalbus (assembly GCF_042674625.1). Lineage (NCBI taxonomy): Bacteria > Bacillati > Actinomycetota > Actinomycetes > Kitasatosporales > Streptomycetaceae > Streptomyces > Streptomyces flavalbus. The sequence goes on along the minus strand of NZ_JBHTEB010000001.1, from coordinate 2,328,024 downwards.
TACCAGTCCTCGATCTGCTGGAAACCGGCGTGCTTGAGGAGCGTGGCGGACAGGTCGTCGCTGGCGCCCTTCGCGGAGACGCTGCCGCTGGGCTCTGCGCTGATGGTGATTTTGTGGGCAGGCACGTGGGTCTCCTGGGCGCGGGGTGTGGGGCGCGGGGTCGGGGGCAGGTGGCCGAGTTCGGTGGCGATGTGGTGGCACTCGGTCTGGAGACGGAAGGCGTCGCGGTAGGCGTTGTGGAGGCTGCCGTCCTCGCGGGCGAGGGTTGCTACGACGTGCACTTGCCGGGGCTGGTTGCGCACGGCGATCCACCGGCAGGCGTCCGGATCGCCCTCCGGGGCGATGCCGGTGGCCGCCACGATCCGGCGGGCCACCTCGGCCCACTGCGCGTCGGTCGGGTCGGGGTGCCGGGGATCGGAGCGGACCGAGCAGACCCACACCGGCCGCTCGGGAGCTCGGGTCCCGAGGCGCTCGACGGGTGCGTCGAGGGCGTGGGCCAGGTACGCCGGCGCGTCGGTCTGGGCGAGCATCTCGATCGGGGCACCGTGGCCGTCCCCCGCGATCAGGCGGGGGTTGGTGTGGTTGCCGCGCTCGTCTGGCCCGTACAGGTACTCAAGGAGGCCGACGGTATGGCTGGCACGCTGCAGGTGGGCGATCACGGCGTCTACCTCGAAGGGGAGTGGTGAACGGGAGCCCGGGTGGTTGGGCCATCAGGGAAAGAGGATCCGCGGAATCTGCGATTTGGCCCGGCCGGAGATGAGTGGTAGGTGCCTGAGGCCACTGCGGCTCGTCGAGGTCCTGGTTGTAGGGAGTCCACGCAGGCCGAGCGCGCAAAGGACGCGTCCTTGTGCAGCTGGGCGCAGCGGTCATCCTGTCGGATGACTCTGTCGGTGATGTCGAGCCCGTCGTGTCGCGCAGGGCCGCCCATCCGCAGGCTGCGGGATCGTCATACGCCTCGATGCCGGTGACGCTGATGGGGATTCTTGGAAGCAGCCAGAGCTACTCCTCGCGTCACTCGACCAAGTTATGAAGTGAGCGGGGAAGCTCAGCGAGCAGCTGGCTGTCGATGAGCCAGGCCACGCGCTCGATCAACTTGAGGCGGAGCCGATCACTGGGGGCCAAAGTCGAATAGTCCTACCAGGTAGGCACCCGCCGCAATCCGGCAACGGCGCGATGGTGGCTGGCACCTATGCCCGAAGCCAGTCGCAGAGGCACGGGGAGGCTCTACCGACGAGTGTGACGCACATCACGGCGCTGGTTGCAAGATTTATTGCCGGATCGGGGTGCTCCCGAGCCTAGGTAGAGAAGCCCCATTCACCTCAGCTCAGGAGGAGCCCCGAGTGAGCAGTCAGGTCACATCAGAAGCCGCCACGCTTCAAGCGGACGTTGATGCCGTGTTTGACTCCCTGGCGCGGGCCATGAAGTCGTTCGAAGCAGAGTTCGAAAGTAGCGACGGGCCCAGAGTCGTCTGGCGTGAGCACCTTGCTTCCCTGACCTTCCACATGATTGAGAAGGTCAGGGAGTGCATTTGTGACTTGCGTGCCCTCGTCGGAGGGGGTGGTCTTGCCGGGGATGAGACTGGCCCCCAACGTGTGGAGGACTTTGAGAGGAATGTCCTCTCTCCGCTGGCTTCAGGACTGATTGTGGGCATGCTGCTCAAGCTGAACAGGGTGCTCTGTCGGCCGTTCCTGGTGCGTCCCATTGAGGCGCTGGCCGCGGCGCTGATTGCGCGGAACGCTGTCATCGAAGGAAACAGCGACACTGTTGACGCTTTCAGTAGGAAGGTGCTCGGCTTGGAACACCCCGCTCGCTGGCGTGAAGCTGTCGAGATGGCGCTGCTTGGGGACTGGGTGGCGTTGCTTGGTACAGGTACGGTCACCAAGACGTACGTGCATGACCAGTTACGGCGCCATGCTGATGTCCAGCACCGCTATCTGCAGCCGGTGTGGGAGGGAAGAATCAAAGGGGAGCGCACGGTTCTTCTAGCGCAGCCTGTAGACGAGGCGAGAACCATCGCAGACCTGCTGGTTGAGCACTGGACGCCCGAGCAGGATCTCCTGTCCAAGGAGACAGATGCTCGGGTGTCCACGGTGCTGAAGTACCTAAGCGCTGAAGAGCTGACGATGGCGCTGGAGTGGGCTGAGCATGGTGGTCCCTGGCCTGTAGTAGCCAACGAGCTCGGCTGGGAACGGAAGTTTGGGGAGAGGGTGCGCCGCAAGCTCAGCAGACTGGGTGAACGTCACACCGACCGGGCTGCGGAGGCAGAGCGCACCACACGGAGAACGCGGTGAACGTGCTCACCGCTGCGCTGCCCGAGTTCCTTGGCAGCTTGGTCAGCGGGCTGGTTCTTGGGGCGGTCGGCTGGTTCATACGCTGCCGCCGTTGCAGGAGCCCCGCTCCGACGAACCCGGAGCGCTACGACACTCCGTCCGACTGATGGTCCCCTTGGCCGGGCTTCCAGAGTCTCCGGCCAAGCAGGCGCAACCTAGGCAGGACCAGCGCCAAGATCCATGTCGGCAGCAGCGAAAGGGCGCAGGAGTAGGTGGGGTAAGCGCAAACGGGTATGGCCATGTAGCAGCAAGCAGGGTGAGCCGAGGAGTAATCCCGGGCCAAGAAGCACGGGGTGGCGCGCCTTTGGGGCAGGGGTTGTCCCAGCAGTGCATAGGGAAGTACGGGAGGGTGGCCGCTCCCGTACTCTTCACTCATTCGAGTGTCCCGGTATCCGTGGATCTGGAGAATTGCCTGCGATTGCGGTGTCCTGCCTCCATGCCCAAGAACGTGAGCGGCGGCGCCGCACCCTCAGATTCAGACCGATTCCATGAAGTCCGCGGTCAGGGCTTCTACTTGAGGATAGACCGTCAGCCCGACTCTGCCACTGAGTGGCTCCGTCTTCTTGCCCGAGTCGGCGGGTCTTTGGCGGTGGAATTTTGGGCGGCAACCTTGCTGGGAAGTCCTCGCTCAGCTCGACCTGAGCGGGTGTGAGGCGCGACGTGTTTCCTGTTCTGGCCACGCGGACGAGAGCATGAGAGTCGCATGACTGCCCTCGCCGTCGGCGTGTGCGCACCGGCGGGGCACTGTCGGCGCCGGGCAACACCGGTGCGGCACCGGGCATTCCGCATCTTGGGATTTCCCGCCGTACCAGCAGCGGCCATGAGAGCTGCTCCTTGCGGTAGTTGAGTCAGCGGTTACGGGAGAACGCGGTGCGCGGGTCCATTGGGCGGGCCGCTGGACCGGAGGCGGCGGGGATGGTCACCGGCGCCGTACCCGGCAGGTCGGCGCGGGCGGGGCTGGCGGCGAGCGCGGCGGCGCTGATGAGGAAGCTGTGATTGGTGACGCCCTGCAAGCGCTGGTGGTGCGCTGCTGTCATGGGCGCGGATGAGTGGCGCGCGGCGACCTCCTGGGCGAGGAGGGGCTGCACGGCCACCCGGAGGTCGGCCCGGTGTATCGCCAGCGTGGAAGTGGCGACCTTGTCGAGCGCCACGCTGCGGCGTGTGGTGCTGGGCAGCGTGTAGATGTCCAGGCCCGGGTTGTGCCGCCAGCCGTGCTCTTCCAGGATGAGCGGGCCGCCGAGAGCGGAGGAACCGTCGGCGGTGGCGGCGACCACTCCGAGCTGCGGATGCTCGGCGAACGCGACGTCCGGCTCGGTGCGTGTGGGCCGGTCGTGGGCGGGCGCTGGTCCGGAGGTCGGCGAGGGTTCGAACGCGGCGTCCACGTCGACCCGGTAGCCGGCTTTGCGCAGTAGCGCGACGGCCCGGGTGGTGCGGCCCTGCCCATCATTGTGCTGGTTGGCCAGCGCGTACAGGCTGGGGTGGTCGGGGACGGGGCGGAAGTCGAGTCCCTGCAACATCCAGGTGCTTGCCGCCAACTGCTTGGGGTTGGCGGCGACGATGCCGAAGTCGGGGTGGCGGCCGACCGCGATGTCGGGCAGCAGGTCGTGCTCGGAGTTGGGCATGGCGGATCTATCCGATGGGCGCAGGGGGAGCGGGGCGGTCGAGGGTGGGGACGGTTCTGCTGGTGCGGGCGGGACATGGCGGGCTCCAAGCTGGGCAACGGTCAGCGACCGGGCGCGGAGGAGGGCCGGGCGGTAGGACAGGACGGAGGTGCGGCTGAAGCTGACGGCAGTGGGGCTGGGTCGTGCGCCGTGCGGTCGGCGAGACCGCGAGAGCGGCGGCGACCCGGGAGGCCACCGGTTCCTCCGGGGCGAGCCTGGTCCACCCGAACCTGGAGCCTGCCGGGGGCGGTGTCCCGGTCGGCCAGTTCGCCGCGCATGGACCGAATATCCAACGCGTAGGGGTCGAGGTTCTGGGCGATGTAGCGCAGCCGGTTCGCGTAGTGGGGATCTGAGGGTTCGGCCCTCCCACCAGTCGGCCGTCGTGTTGAGGGACTCCACGACGCGCTGGAGAACGCCGTCACCGGGAGCAGTCAGCTCGCTCAGTGCGGCGACGAATTCGCCCGTGTGCGACGCCGACTGGATGCACCGCGTCGGTGCCGCACACGTGGGCAGGTCGCCGCGGTTCCGGTCGGGGCGGCAGGCAGAGCTGGTCCAGGCGAGTGTCGATGGTGGCGAGCAGACGGGGGATGCTGCCGCCATGTCGGGCGTGGGGTTCGCTGGTGCGCGCTGTGATGCGTGTGCCCTCCCGCTGGAGGGTGACCAGGGTCCGATCGGGGGGCATGTTGGCTTCTCCGTGGCTGGCCGTCCCCAGCGGTCGACGGCGGCGGCAAGCCGCAGCCGGGCGGGGACGGCAGGGATGGTGGCGTTCGTCGAGGATCCGGCGATCGGACGGTTTGGCCTCGCCGGAGGTCGGTGCTAGAGGTTTCAGCGCGAGCGGCGCATGGCAGGGGGGTCGGACGTCGCCGAGGCGGGCGGCGAAGTGGGAGAGGCACCGTGCTGGCCTGAGGCGGATCGGGCCAGGGCCGCGTGGACACGCCCGGTGTGCGCGGACTGGTTATCGCTGATCCGGTCGGCCAGGTGATCGGCAGCTCTGGCCAACGCCGCTCCCCTGTAACGGAGTTTGTCGGCGTAATGCCAGCCTTCGGGGTTGCGGATCTCGCGGGCTCGTTCCTCGTAGAGCTCCCGTGACCCGGGCATGCACCCCTCCATGAGCGCGATGACCTGATCCCACTCGCGGCGGATCTCGCCTGCTCGCTCCAGCACGGAGTCGATCCCGCGCAGGCGCAGCAGGTCGGCGCTGATCGGGCCGTCAAGGTAGTCGGCCGGTTGCGCGGCTGACCGGACACCGGAGAGGACTTCGGGGCCGTGGGCCAGGAAGGTCTCGACGTGCTCCCAGGCGGCGGCGTCCCGGGCCACCTTGCCGTCGGCGTGGCCGGTTTCATCGACGGGCCAGCCGTCCTCGTCGCAGTAGGAGTCGGAGACCGCGTCCCACTGGTCCGAAGCCTGCCTGATGCCGTCAGCGGCGGAGGCCAGGGCCTGGACACGCGCCCGCCATGCCGCTCGTTCGTCGACGTCTTGCGGCTGGCAGTCGGGGGTGGCGGAGGAGTCGGGAGAGGCGGGCATGGTCGTTACTCGTTTCTGTACGGGTGCCTCACCGCGAACGCGGGAGCGGGCGCGTGACGGATGCTGGGAGAGGAGACGGAGCGTCGTTCCGCTGGCCGGGGGAGGTCTCCCGGGTCGACGCCGCCGGCGAGAGACGGGCTGCTGCTGCCGCTTGGTGCGCCCGGGAGTGGATCTCGTGTTCGACGTTCTCCGCGACGAGATGCAGTTCCTCGCCGAGGTCGGTAAGCCGGGAGGCGATGGCGTCCAATTCGGACGCGCTGCTTCGGGCACCGTGGACGCGACACCACTCGGAGGCGGTTTCGAGCATCTGGTTCAGGCGGGCCACCGCGCCGAAGTCCTCCGTGACGGCCTCGCGGAACAGGGCGGTGAACTCCTCGGCCCGGGCTGCGGCGAGGCGGTCGTTTCCGTCAGTTGCCGGTGAGCCGCTGTCCGGACTCGTGGCCGGGCCGGCCGTCGGGTGGCGCTGGAGCTGGGCGGTGTCCTCGACCGAACCGAACCGGAGACCAGGGACGAGCCCGGACCGGGAATCCGAGACTCCACGGGGGCTCACTGCTGAGCCTCCCCGCTCGGTTCATGAACTGAGGTGTCGTCAGTTACGGTGAACTCGCGGGGTTCTGCATGCATCCGGGCGTCCGTGTCGAACAGTTCACGCTCGGCCGGATGCAGGATGTGCTGCGTGATGAAGCTCCGACCAGCGACTTTCCACAGGCCCCGGCCCTTGGTCAGGGCGGACACGGCCTGGGTTTCGATACCGGTCAGGCCGAGCAGCGACGCGGCTGCGGCGAGCTGGTCGGGCTCCTGGCGGTAGATGATGCGGGTGGAACAGTCGGCGAGGAGGCCCTCGGCCAGCACCCGGCCGCGCGAGCCGGCGTCGCCCGCGCTCAGCAGATCGCTGAGCCGGTGGATGACCATCAGGTTGGCGATGCCGAGCCCTCGGCTGAGCTTCCACTGGCTCTGCATGCGCTCCAGCAGGCCAACGTGCCTCATCACGCGCCACGCCTCGTCGTAAATCACCCAGCGTCGGCCGCCGTCCGGGTCGGCGAGCGAGGACTCCATCCAGGCGCTCGCGCAGGTCATCGCGAGGACCAGCGCGGTGTCGTCGCCCGAGCCGCCCAGGCGGGAGAGGTCGATGGACAGCATCGGGGTGGTCGGGTCGAAGGCCACGGTCGAGGGAGCGTCGAACATGCCGCTCAAGTCGCCGTGGACCAGGCGGCGCAGGGCGTGCGCGAGGTCCTGCGCTGCGGCTCCCATACGCCCGGCCTGGTCGCCAAGAGCCCGGTCGAGGCGCTCGGGCGAGCCGAGGGTGTGCGCGATCTCGCCGAGCAGGGGCACTGTGCCGCCTGCCTCGGCTTCGGTGACGACCAGGTCCAGCGCGAGATCGAGAGCCGTGTGTTCCATCGGCTGGAGATCGCGCTTCAGTACTGTGCGCGCGAGGCCGGCCAGGAGCAGGAGACGGCGCTTGCGGACCTCGGTCGACCAGTCGTCCTCGCTCACCGAGGCAGGCCGGGCCGGGGCATCCAGGGGGTTCAACCTGCCCGGGAGCCCCGGGCCCAGCGCGATGCTGTAGCCGCCGAGAGCCTGCGCGACGGCCGTCCACTCGCCCTTGGGGTCGCATGGCACGTAGACCCGGTAACCGTGGGCGATTGCCCGGGTCGCGATGGACTTGGCCAGCGCGGACTTGCCCATGCCTATGATCCCGGCCAGGACCGCGTTGGGGTTGGTGAAGCCCTCGACCCGGCCGCTGCTGTACAGCGAGAACGGGTCGTAGCAGAACGCGGCCTCCGCGTGGACGTCGCGGCCGATGAAGATGCCCTCCGCTCCCAGGCCGCCCTCGGCGAGGAAGGGATAGGCCCCGGACACCGTGGCTGTGGTCATCCGGTGGGCGGGCAGGCGGAGTTTGCCACCGCGTGCCGAGGCCAGGCTTGGGCTGTCCAGGTACTTATGTGAGTGCACCACCGAGTACGAAGTTATGTGCACCACTGGTTAGGCCACGTCGGTCTCCCGCTCGATGGCCTGGAGGCGGTTCTTGAGCCGGTAGCTGTTGCCGTTGATCGAGACGACTTCGCAGTGGTGCAGGAGCCGGTCGAGGATCGCGGTGGCCAGGACCTCGTCGCCGAAGACCTGGCCCCATTCGCCGAAGGTCTTGTTCGAGGTCAGGATGATCGAGCCCTTCTCGTAACGCTTGGAGATGACCTGGAAGACCAGGTTCGCCTCGGCCCGTTCCAGCGGCTGGTAGCCCACCTCGTCCACCACGAGAACGGCGGGCCGGAGGTAGCTGGTGAGCTTGCTGATCAGACGGCCCTGGTCCTCGGCGGCCTTGAGGTGGCGGACCATGTCGTCAAGGCTGGTGAAGTAGATCGAGTAGCCGGCCCGGCAGGCCGCGACCGCCAAGGCGACGGCGATGTGCGTCTTGCCGACCCCGGGCGGTCCGAGCAGAGCGACGTTGGCCTTGTCCTCGACGAAGGAGAGGGTGGCCAGGTCCTTGACCTTGCGCGGGTCGAGGTCGGGCTGGAAGGAGAAGTCGTAGTCCTCCAGCGTCTTGTGGTGCGGCAGCTTCGACAGCCGCAGACCGTTGCGGAAGCGCCGGTCGTCGCGGACGGCGAGTTCCTCGGCCAGCACGAGGTCGAGGAAGTCGAGGTAGCCCATCTTGGCCTCGTCCGCCCGCTGGACGTACTGGTTCAGGGCCTCGGCCAGGTGCGGCAGGCCGAGCTTGGCGGCGGTGGTGCGGATGCGGGTGCTGGTCAGCTCGCTCAACGGGCTTCCTTGGTCGGGGTGGTGAAGGGACGGGTGCCGGTCAGCTCGTCATAGACCGACAGCGGGCGGCGGCCGACCTCGACGTTCGCGGCGGCGGCCCGGTTCAGCAGAGCCTGCAGCGGTCCGGCCTCCGCCTTCGGCGGCTGGCCGCGTCGGGGTGAGGGCAGAGCGTCGTCACCGGTGGTGACGCGGCGGCCTGCGCCGGTGGGAAGGCCGTCCCAGTGCGTCTCATCCACGATGCGGGCGCCCCGGCCAACGGCCCGCGGATGGATGGCCAGCAGGGTCTGGCCGCTTGCATCGGGAACGGTGGAATGGAGGCTGACTTGCGATTTCGTGGCCCGGATCTCGACTAGCTGGCGGGGGCGGACCTTGCGGGCGGGCACCGAGTAGAGGTTCGCGTCGAAGGCGACCAGGCAGTCCTTGCCGACATGCCGCAGGTGCCTTTGGGCGACCACGTAGGGGGCCGCCGGCAGCGGACGCAGGGCCATGTGGTCGCGCACGGCCCGGTGTCCGATGACCTCACCGTGGGTGCCGTGGACCTTCGCCCGCCGCAGCGGGACCCAGGCGGCGAAGGCGGCGTTGAGTTCCTCGATGGAGGAGAAGGCCCGCCCGGCCAGGACGTGGTCGCGGACGATGTTCACCTGCCGCTCGACCCGGCCCTTGCCCTGAGGCCGGTAGGCGGCCAGCACGTCGATGTCGAAGTCGTAGTGGCCGGCGAAGGCGACCGCCTCCGGGTGCAGCGGAACCGCCTCACCCGGGGCGACGTGCCGGCGCACGACCGTCTTGGTGCGGTCATAGACGATACTTATCGGCACCCCGCCGAAGTGCGCGAACGCGGCCCGATGGCAGTCGAAGAACGTGGCCAGGTCCTGGCTGGTGGTGAAACAGCAGAACGGGTCGCGCGAGTACGACAGCGTCATGTGGAAGGAATAGACCTTCGGGATGCCGACATGCGCGAGGATCTTGCCCTCGTCTCCCCAGTCGACCTGGGCCTGAGCACCGGGGACGACCTCGAAGCGCCGGTGCAGGCCCGCCAGCTCACCCGGGCTGATGCCCAGTTCCTCCGCGATCCGGGGCCGGGCTTCCTGCAGATAGAGCTTCACCCGCTGGTAGTTGATCGCGACCCCGTACTCCTGGGCCAGGCGGTCGTGGATCACCCTGCCCTTGAGCAGGATCTCCGACCTGAGCATCGCGTCGATCAGCGGCGCGACCTCATCCACCACCCGCCGAGGCCGCTGATCTGCTGTTTCTCTCTTCGGCGGCGCGACCGCCGCGGAGTCCTTCAGGTACTTGCTGACCGTCCGGCGGTTCAGCCCGGTCTCCTTCGCGATCTCCCGCAAGCTCATCGCACCGGACTCGTACAGCGGCCGGAACCGCCTCAACTCCAGCCAGCGATGTGGATCCAAAACCACCGTCAGCGGCCTCCCTGCCACCCCGAAACGACAGCAGCAGGCTCACGGCTGGCACCCCATCACCGCATCAAGAATGGTGCACTTTCATCCGTACGAGGTGGTGCACGTTCGCTTGTACGCCGACATGGGCGTCCGGACGGCGGATAGGTCGGCCGCAGCTCCGGGTCGAGGCTCTCCTCGGCGCGGCGCTTGGGCGGGGCTCCGGCGAGGCGGGCCTGGCGCCGGGCCTCAGCGAAACCGGCTCGGGCGGCGCGCTGCTCGGTCCGCGATGCTTTGCGGGGGACGAACAGGTGGGAGGCGCTGGCGCGAATACGGGGCATGAACGATTCTCCAGACGGAAGGCAGGGATGTCAGTGGCGGACGAGGCCGGTGAACGGGGAGTGGAGGTCGGCCGGGGTGGTACGGCGTCGGACCGTGTGCGCGGTGCGCTGGTGGCGCTGGCAGATGGTCAGCTCCGGTGCGTTTTCCGGCAGGCCGGCCTGGCACGCCTCGCGGTCGGGGACCTCACCGGAGCCGGGCCGGGGGGCCGCGTGGTAGGCGGCGTGGACGTGGTCGGCGGCCTGCCAGACCCGGGTGCGGGCGGCGCTGAGCTGGTCGCCCTCGATCGGCACGAGCTGGCCTGTGCGGGCGGCGTGGGCATCGAGCAGGCCGTGCAGCGAGACGAGGTGGGCGTGCAGGGCGTCCAGTTCGGCGCGGGTGGTGACGAGTGGACCGCCTGGCATGTTGAGCGCGCGGTGGAAGTCGAGCGCGGCGGTGGCGAAGGGCACGAAGTCCTGCGCGGTCGGGCTGGCGGTGCGGGACATGGGGGTGCTCTTTCGGAAGGGAGGAGGGCTGGCATCAGACGGCGAGGGCGAGCGGCACGGCGGCGGCAGTGAACGCCTCGGCCTGCTGCCAGGTGAGCGGCCGGAGGTCGAGCTGGGCGCCGACCGCCGCGGTCTCCACGACCGCGCAGGCGGAACGAAGTTCCTCCTCGGAGTCGGCCGAGACGGTCAGCAGGCCGGTCAGGGCGACATCCGCGTGGCCCGCGATGAGCTGGCGCTCCCGGGATTTGATGTCCTGGTACTCGATGGAGTCCGCTTCGGAGTCGACCTGGCCGCGCCGCGCCCGCTCGGCGGCGTCCGCGATCACACTGGCCTTCCTGCGCTGGACATCACGCAAGGCAGCGTCCAGCCCCTTCGGCTCGTACGACAGCGACAGGGTCCGCCGCACCCCAGCGGTGAACAGCAGCTGGTGCAGGAAGCCCGCTGACGTCTCGGTGCGGGGCCAGTTCTCCACCCAGTACGTGCAGTGGACGGCGGAGTCGGTTGCGATGTGGTCCGACTTCTCGACGACCACGACCGGGCCGGCTGCGGCTGCTTCGGCCTCGGGCCTCCCTGAGGAGGACCAACGGTCCAGTGCGGAAAGGGCCTTGGGGTCGTACGCCGTTCGTACGACTGCCGCGATCTCGCGGGCGGTGAGCCAGCCGGTGGGGTTGAGCCCGGCGGTGCGCGCGGCCTGGTCGAAGGTCGAGGTCAACTGCGCCAGGACGCTGAAGGACCCGGTCAGACCACCACCGGCCTGGTTGATCAGGCGTCGCGCGGCCTTGGTGTCCAGTGAGACCGCGACGTACGCCTCGTGCGGAGCAGCGGCCGGGCCGGCGCTCTGGACCAGCTCGCTGTAGACCTGGCCGGCCACCGGGGCATCGGGCCGGCCGTGTTCCTCCCAGTACCGGCGAAGGGCGTCGCCGGAGTCCGGTACGGTGCGCTCGATCACCTGGATCCGGGCGACCTGGCCGGTGCGGGCCAGCGCGGCGAGGGCACGGCCCCAGCCGTTGATGTTGGCGTTCTGGGTGCCCGGGTCGAGCAGTGCGTAGGCGCGGGAGGACACCTTGACGACGGCGGTCAGCGTGCCGGCGTGGGGGTCGTGGACCGCGCCGTACCGGCGGTCGGGTGCGGTGACCACGCGCAGGCTGGCAGCGGTACCGGGCAGGTGGAGGAGTCCTTCGCGGACCGGGCGGCGGGAGGGGCGGACGAGCCAGATCAACTGGCCCCGCATCCGGCGGAGCACGTACCGGGTGACGATCGGAGCCCAGTCGGCCAGGGCCCGGCCTCGGTAGCGAACGAGGACGAGCAGGGCGATGGCGGCCCACAGCGGGATGAGTGCGAGAGCTCCGACCACACCACGGGCGAGGATCACGGCGAGCAGGAGCAGGCCGGTGAGGCTCACGACGATCAGTTGCGGGGCGGTCAGGCCAAGCAGGATGCCGCGCCTGCTGCGGTGCGGGAACTTCACGGTGGCCGTGGTGGCTTCGGCCTGGCGGTTGTCAGACATGTCGGTTCCAGACAGTGGGAGCGGGCAGGACGAGGCGGAGGCGGGGCGCTCTCGTGGAGGTCATCGCAGGACACCACCCGTGTGGTCGGGGAAGGGGGCGGGCTGGAGGGAAGCAGCCCGCCCCCGGGTAGTGGGTCAGGACTCCGACGGCGGCTGGTCGGGGTAGACCCAGCTCGTCGGAGTCGGGGAGCCGGTCGCCGACGGACTGGTGGAGGGCGGCGGTGGTACGGCGGGACCACCAGGCGGAGCGGCACCTACGCGGGTCAAGCTGCCGCCCGGAATCGACGCGCCAGCGGGCTGAGGGGCGGAGGGAGCGCCCTCGGAGCCTCCTGCTTCGCTGTCGGCAGGCCGTGTGATCAGCGCGGGAATGCCGGGGCGCTGGACCAGGGCGCGGCCCTTGTCGCCGGAGGCGTTCGGGTCCTCGCCGTACCGGAAGCGGGTCTGCGGCTTCGGAGGTCCGGCGTCGATGCCCTCCTTGCTCAGGTTTCCGCCGGTGGGGTTGATGCCGGAGGCGACACCGTCGCTGCCCGCGCCGGGGACCTTGCTCGGCCCCTGCGGAGCGGGAGTGCCGGTGCTGGCCTGCATTGCGAGGCTGCCCGCGGTCTTCGCCGCGCCTGCGGCGACCGCCATGCCGACGACGCCGGTACGGTGCAGGTCGTCGTGTCCGCCGCCGTCACTCGCCCAGTGGACGAACTTGTAGGTGGCGTACGGGCACAGCAGGACTAGGACCATCACGACGATGCCAGCCATCGCGTCGGAGAGGGCGGCCATGCCGTCTGTGGCGTCGGAATTACCCATGACCGAGACGCCGATCAGGAAGACCACGGTCATCAGCAGTTTCGACACGACCAGGGTGGCGGTTGCCTCGATCCACCCCCGCCGCCAGCGCTTGGCGACCTCCCAGCCACCACCGGCTCCGGCGAAGACCGCGAGGGCGACCATGATCAGGACGCCGACCTTGCGGGCGACCATCACGCCCCAGTACATGAACGCGCCGATCGCACAGCCGAAGGCGACCAGGGTTGGGACTGTCCAGCCGAGGCCGTACATGGGCCCCAACTGGTTGACCTTGATGACGCGGCGGATCGCGTCGTCCACTGAGCTGTTGGCTGCTTGGAACAGGCCATCGGACAGGGCGTCGACCACTGTGATGGCCACGGAGGTGAAGGCGACGGCGCAGAAGGAGAAGAGGACGCCGGTCATCGTGCCGATCGCGGCTTGGGCGAGGGCGCGTTCGTCCCGTCGCCAGGCCGCGAGCATCAACTGGATGCAGAACGTGCCGACGGTCAGGGCGAGACCAATGGGCAACAGCAGCTCGTAGTTGTCCCGGAACCAACCGGCGTTGAGATCGATGGCGGTGGTCTCGTTGACGGCTTCGGCGGCGAGATCGGCTGCGCTGGCGGCCAGCTCGCCCGCCGACTTCGCGATCCACGCCCCGATGCCGTCGGTGACGGTCCCGGCGGGATTGGTGGCGAAGTCGACGGCGCCGCAGACCTTGTCCATCAGCGGAAAGTCGCAGACTCCCATGTCGATACCTCCTTTCTGGGACGGGGGTCAGGGAGCGACGGCCGACAGGACCCCGGCCAGGGCGCAGGGCTGGGAGGGCCGGCACTGGACCGCGAGGGTGGTGACGCGGTTCTCGGCGCCGCCGTGCGGCGAGCCTTTCCAGGCGATCGACTGTTTGCCGGAGACCGTCACGGCGTAGACGTACGCAGTGGTGATCGCCCCGGGGTCCGCCTGCAGGGCCTGGGTGAACGAGTCGGGGAAGTGCCCCTCGTTCACCTTGGCGGTGGCGAACTGGCCGTTGGCGGCCATCTCCTTCCACAGCACGCGCGAGGGGACGAGCATGTCGAGCGAGGCGGTGTCGGCGTACTTCTTCTCGCTGGTCAGCCACCCGCGGAGGGCGGCCACCAACTCGCGCTGGGAGTAGGCGCGGGTGTCGTACGACCACAGCGCCGCGGCTGCCGCCTTGCCGAAGGCGATCGGGTCGTGCGTGGACGGGGGAACGGGGAGTTCGCCACGGCTGCCGTGCGGTCGTGACGAGGCGGAAGCAGAAGCGGCCGGAGCGGAGGGGGGAGTCGAACTCACCTGGAGTGCGGGAGTCTTGGATGAGGTCCTGCCGTCGCGGGTGAGGTAGGCGGCCAGGCCGGCGAGGGCGACGAGCACCACCAGGACGGCGGTGCCGAGCAGCGCCCGGCGGCGTACGAGAGAAGCGCCGCCGGGGTTCGTGGAGCGGGAAGACATCAGCGGACCTGGCTCCCCAGCGTGCTGAAGAACGCCACCACGCCGTTCGCGGCACCCAGCAGGAGGGCCGCGCCAGCGCTGACCAGCACGCCCTTCTTGCCGTTGGCCTCGGCCTGGTGGCCGCCGGAGTGGTGGCCCCAGGCCCACACGCCCGCACTGACGGCGAGCGCGCCGACCACGGCGATGATCCCGAAGAGGTTGATCGAGCCCATCACCTGCTTGAGGACCGACAGACCCGGCAGCCCGCCCTCGTTCGGCTTGATCCCGGGGTCGTAGGCGAGCTGGACGACCGTGTCGACGAGGTACATAGGTGTGAACTCCAGTTCGATTTGGTGCACGCCAAAGCCCGAGGGGGCGAAGCGCCAGTGCAGGAGGGGGAGGGAGAGAAGCGCCGGTCAGACGACTCGGCGGGCCGCGAGAATCTGCGGCTTCCAGGACGCGAGGGTCGCGAGGCGGACCACGTCCCCGGTGCGCGGGGCGTGCACGATCAGGCCCTGGCCGACGACCATCCCGACGTGTTCCGGGACTTTGGCAGTCCCTTCGGTGAAGACGAGGTCACCGGGCCGGAGAGCGTCGACCGATACCGGCTTGCCCTCCTTGACCTGCGTGTAGGTCGTCCGCGTGAGGGTGACCCCGGCGGCCTTGTACGACTGCTGCATCAGGGAGGAGCAGTCGCAGCGGCCCATGGGGTCGCTCCCGTGGGAGTCGGTGCAGTTCCCGCCCCACTGGTACGGGGTGCCGAGTTGGCCGAGCGCCCAGCGGATCGCCGTCTGGACCTTGGGCGGAGCGTCTGCCGGAATCTTGTATCCGGCCGGCACCGCGCCGGGCGGGATGGTTCCGAAGTCGGTGCCGTCCCCGTCGGCCGTACAGCCGCCCGCGGTACTCGGCGGAGGACTGGCCGTGCTGTCCGAGCCGGATGGCGAGGGGCTCGGCGACGTGCCGCCGGCCTTCGACAGCAGCGGCTCGATCGCCTGCTGCAAGGCGGTGGCCAGGGGCTCCCACTTCGCGTAAGCCTCGGGGAAGCCAGACCTCTGCACAGCCTGGGCAGCCTGGGTGACGGACAGGGACTGCCAGCCCGAGACCTTTCCCAACGCCTCGTAGAACTTCGTCGAGGCGTGCACCGGGTCGAGGATCTCGTTCGCGGTGCCCCAGCCCTGCGACGGCCGCTGCTGGAACAAGCCCAGTGAGTCGCGGTCGCCGTAGGTGAGGTTTCGCAGGCCGCTCTCCTGCAGGGCGGTCGCCAGGGCCACGATCTGGCCCCGGGCCGGGATGTTCATCGCGACGCCGGTGGCCTGGATGGTCTTGGCGTTGGGGATCTGTTCGGCCGGGTCGTCCAGGCCCGGCACGGAGACCGTGCCCTTGCCGCCGCCGTCCAGGATTGCCTTCACCTGA
Organism: Streptomyces flavalbus; assembly: GCF_042674625.1. NCBI lineage: Bacteria > Bacillati > Actinomycetota > Actinomycetes > Kitasatosporales > Streptomycetaceae > Streptomyces > Streptomyces flavalbus. Next base: position 2,312,397 of record NZ_JBHTEB010000001.1, on the reverse strand, counting down.
GCGGCAACGGCCGAGGTATCCACAGCCTGTGTACCGCCGGTCGAACAGGAGGCCGAAGCAGTCCCGGCCCCGATGGCGAGGACCGGAACGGCCAGCAGCAGCGGACCGGAGGCGAAGAGACCGACGACCGCTCCGGTGGTCTTCTTCATCGACGCTGCCGTTCGCCGGGGCCGAGAACCCGACCGGGAAGCGGAGCTGGGTCAGGGCGTGGGCGTATCAGGGCGAGCTGCATACAGCGACTCCTCGCGGTTCGTAGGAGGCGCGGTGCTGACTTCTCGTGCAAAGCCGTCGACACCGCGCGGATGTGAATCCCGCCTCTCAGGGCGGGCCCGGGTCAGGAGGAGTTGGTAGCTCCCGGACGCCGGTTTCAGGTCATGCGCGGCAGCCAGCCGCGCTCTTAATCTCAGGCGGTGCACCGGGTCTCCTCACGGCTTCGGGAACGGGTAGTCAACGCGCTACCCGGTCCGCGTTCTTGGACGCGGAAACATGGATCAGCACAGGTCAGCAGGGGTGGAGCCGGACTCCGCCTCGGCGACGTGGCGAGACAGTAGACCGGGATTCCGGCCGCACCAAACGACCGCCGAACCGGGCCCGAACCACGGCACAGGCTCGCTAGGTACGGCCGGAAAACGCGGCTAACCTCCGGCGCAATCCTGCTCCGGGCGGCTGTCGTTGACCGCCGTCCGGGGCGGGCCGGAGTCCCGTCGTGCCCTGAAAGAGGCCCCGCACATGAGCTACACGCTGCACCGAGGCGACGCCCTCACCGTGCTGAAGACCCTCCCGGACGAGAGCGTCGACGCCGTCATCACCGACCCCCCGTACAACTCCGGCGGACGCACCAGCTCGGACCGCACCGGCCGCACCGCCCGCGCCAAGTACGTCACGGCCGGATCGGCGCACGACCTGCAAAACTTCCCCGGCGAGAACCGCGACCAGCGGAGCTATCGCAGCTGGCTGACCGCGCTGCTCACCGAGGCGTACCGGGCCGCGACCGAGCACTCCGTCGCCATGGTCTTCTCCGACTGGCGCCAAGAGCCCACCACGTCCGACGCCCTGCAGATGGCGGGCTGGACCTGGAGCGGAACGATCCCCTGGATCAAGCCCGCCAGTCGGCCCCGCAAGGGCGGGTTCAAGCAGTCGGCCGAGTTCATCGTCTGGGGCGTCAAGGGCAGCCTCGAAAAGGACCGGGATCTTTACCTGCCAGGGCACTTCATCGCCTCCCAGCCCCGCAAGGACCGTGTCCACATCACCCAGAAACCGGTCGAGATCATGCAGCAGCTCGTGCAGATCTGCCCCGAAGGCGGCACCGTCCTCGATCCCTTCACCGGCAGCGGCTCCACAGGCGTAGCCGCCTTGCGCGAGGGCCGGCAGTTCGTGGGGGTCGAGCTCTCCGCGCATTACGCCGACGTCGCCGAGGCAAGGCTCCGAGCGGAGCTGAGCCAGGACGACTTCGTCCTGGCAGGACCGCAGGCATGAGCGTGAGAGCGACCGGACCGGGGCCGACGGACCGCAGACGGACAAGGGCGGCTGGTGCATCGAGAAACCGGCGCACCAGCCGCCCTCCCTCTTGCGTCAGGCCGCCTCGAACGCCCGCCGGATCAGCGGTCCCGCCTTCTCCAGGTCGGCTGCCGAGGCGATACGCACCTCCAGGTCGCCGGTCCCGAGGTGGCCGATACCGCGCATGTCGCGCGAGAAGCCCTCCTCCAACTCGACCGTGTCCGGGTCGACCTTGAGGTAGACCAGGATCACCTCGTGCTTCGGACGGAAGATGACGGAAGCGACGTTCACCATCCGGCGGTACGCGATGTAGTGCCGAAGCTGAGCCACCTCGACCTCGCCCCATGCGGTGAGGGCCTCGTCCAGCTCGGCGTACAGGTCCTGCAGGCAGCCAGGAATCGCACCCGGAGTAGCGGTCGCCGGAGCGGACGTTTTTCCGTCCTTGCTGGCGGCACCAGCCGTGACCTCCCGCTCGCGGCTCTGGCGCCGATCCGAGATCTGTCTCGCAGATCCTGGCGTGGACTCGATCAGCAGCAGGCTCAGCAGCCCACCCTCGAAGACTCTGTAGCGCACCAGGTCAATCCGCTCGCGCAGACGGTGCACCGCGACTCGGTCGTGGTGCGAGAAGCCAGCGGCGATGCAGACCATCCGAGGGTTCCGCCAGTCGATCGACTCGGCGGCCTCGGGGCCCAGCTTGTCCTTGACCAGTGCCTCGAACTCGTGACGCGCGGAGTCCAACCACGACAGGTAGGAGACAGCCTGCGATAGGACACCGCTGTCGGCGCCTTTCTTGTATTCGATCAGCGCAGGTGTGCCGTTCTCGTCCAGACCGAGCGAGTCGATCCGGCCCCGGTGCCAAGGCCCCGTCGGGTACTCCGACGCCAGGAAGCGGATACCGAGCATGGCCTCCCTGCTGGGCTCGATCCGGCGCTGCAGCTCGACCTCAAGCGCCACCGTCGAGCCGCCCAGCTCGACGTCCTGGCCGTCGGTATCCATCCGGAACAGCTTCAGGTCGGTCACCAGCGTCTCCCTCTGCGTGATCTCTACAGGAGAAGCAATGGAAACCGGGCCCCTGGCTATTCCGATCCGGCTGTGAGCCTGCTTCGTCGGCCGGGCCTGCTCTCAGGACACCCACGCGTACATCTGTCGGCCCCGCCGCAGGATCTGGACGGACCAGGATGGTGTTCACTGAGACGATTGAGTCACATCCATGGCGGCCTGATTTCGGACATGAGCCTGGAGGCTGGCCCAGTCCGATGTGATCACTTTCTCCTGTGGGATGCCGATCAGTAGGCTGTAGTGGTGATTCGCCGGTGTCCATGTCCCTCGTGCTTCGCTTCTTCTACGGCGGAGCGGGGGCATGCGCCGAGCGAGGGTGTGCTTTCGCTGCGGGAGTCAGGGGGTGTGCGGTGAGCGGCGCGTCTATACCGTCGCGTATCGGGCCGTACCTCGTCGAGCGGCGGCTCGGCGCGGGCGGGATGGGGGAGGTGTACCTCGCCTACTCGGTCGCGGGTGAACCAGTCGCTGTGAAGGTGATCCGGCCTGACCGCACGGATCCGCACACGCGCGCCCGGTTCGAACGCGAGGCGACGATGGCGCGTACGATCTCAGGAACGGGTCGTGTGGCTCGTTTCATCGAGGCGGATCCGTTCGCCGAGCAGCCTTGGCTGGCCATGGACTACGTTCCTGGCCGCCCGCTCTCCGATGTCGTAAAGGACCAAGGTCGGCTGTCCACGCCACTCGTGGCGAGCCTTGGCGCGCTGTTGGCCGAAGGGCTTGCCGCCGTGCACGCCGCGGGTCTGGTGCACCGCGACCTGAAGGCGCAGAACGTCATTCTCGGAGACTTCGGTCCGGTGATCATCGACTTCGGTCTCGGGGCCTTCGTCGGGGCATCTAAGGGGTCGCTCACGCAGGCCGGCATGGTCATCGGCACGGTGCGTTGCATGCCGCCCGAGCAGGCACTGGGCGAGCTGGAAGTGACGCAGGCCGCTGACGTGTACGGGCTGGGCACGGTGCTGCTGTACGCGGCGACCGGGCACTATCCGTACGACGGCGCGCGGTGGGAGGCGGTGGCCGCGCAGGTGGTCAACGCCGAGATTGGCCCCGACCTGTCCGGGCTGCCCGCCGAGCTGACCCCCGTCGTATCGGCCATGCTGGCGCACAAGGCTGAGGACCGCCCCTCCCTGGAGGAGGTGACCCGGCAGTGTGCCGATCTGATGCATCTGCTGGGCACGAGTCCCGCCCGGGCACGGCGCGCTCTGATCCAGGAGACGACGCCAAGGGACCATCCCACGATGGTGCTGCCTCAGCCTGATACGCCCATGCTGGACCGGCTCGACTCGCTGGAGAGGCATCTGCGGGAGGAGTCGGCGGCTCCGGCGGATAACGTCCCCGCCTTGCCGTCCGATGGTGAATCCAGCCCAGACGCACCGGCCCAGGGCGATGTCCAGAGCGGCGTCGAAAGTTCGCTCGTGTCCGTGCAGGAATCCCCCAGCGGACGCCCGGCCGAACCCGCGCCGAAGAAGGGCCGTCCCCCCGCTTCCCGGCGGGTCGCCGACGAGCTGCGGAAGCGCTACGCGATGGGCCCGGCACTCGCCTGGTCGAAGTGCTGAACTACTCTTCCCTACCTTTCGCCGACGGAGTCGGTTCGGGGCGATACAAAGGGTGGGCAGCGGCACACCGCACATCACGAGTACACAGTCCAAGAGGAGCACCACGTGGCCACGGCGATGCAGCCCGAGGTTCCTGAGGCGCGCGACGCCGATGCGGCGTCGGCGTATCCGGCCGGTGCGAAGCCGACCTTCGCGCCTGGCGCCCAGGTACGCATCCGCCACGAGCAGTGGCTCGTGAAGTCCGTCGACGAGTCTCGCGACGGACTGATGGTCGAGGTCAGTGGCGTGTCCTCGTTCGTCCGGGGCTCGGACGCGGTGTTCTACTCCGGCCTTGACCAGATCGACGTACTCGATCCGCGCAAGACCCGGCTCGTGCCCGACGACACCTCCAGGCACGCCAAGGCCCGCCTGTATCTGGAGGCGGTGATCCGCAAGACCGCACTGCCGCAGACCGAGCACGGCATCGCGCTCGCCGACTCCTTTCTCATGGACCGGCAGGAGCACCAGCTGCGCCCCGCTGAGCTGGCACTGTCCATGCGCAACCCGCAGCCACGGCTGCTGATCGCCGACGTGGTCGGGCTGGGCAAGACGCTGGAGATCGGCATCACACTCGCGGAGCTGATCCGGCGCGGGCGCGGCGAGCGCATCCTCGTGGTCACGCCCGCCCATGTGCTGGAGCAGTTCCAGCGCGAGTTGTGGACCCGCTTCTCCCTACCGCTGGTGCGCCTGGACTCCACCGGCATCCAGCGCATTCAGCAGGAGATCCCGGCGGGCCGGAACCCATTTGCTCATTTCAAGCGCGCCATCGTCTCCGTCGACACCCTCAAGTCGGCGACGTACGCCCACCACCTGGAGAACATCACCTGGGACGCGGTGGTCATCGACGAGTCGCACAACCTCGTGAACAAGGGCACCCGCAACAACCTCCTGGCCGGTCGTCTCGCCGAGCAGACCGATGCGCTGATCCTGGCCTCCGCCACTCCGCACAACGGCGACGCCGAATCCTTCGCCGAGCTGATTCGGATGCTCGACCCGGCGGCGATCGCCGACCCCAAGAACTACAAGGTCGCCGACCTCGACCACCTCTACATCAGGCGCACCAAGTCCGACCGTGAGGTGCGTGACGGCCTCAAGGACAAGCCTTGGGCTGAACGCGGCGACTCCCTGCCGGTGCCGGCTCCGGCGACACGGAAGGAAGTCGCCGTCCTGGAGAAGCTCGCGAGCGAATGGACGCCGGGCGACCCGAACCGTTCGTCGGTCTGCGCCGATCCGCTGGTCGGCTACAACTTCCTGAAGGCGTTCCTCTCCTCCCACGTCGCCCTGCGTGAATCCCTGGCCAACCGGCGTGCCTACCTGGACAACCCGAAGAGCGTCACGGCGAAGGGCAAGGCCAAGACCGCACCGGACACCCCCGAGCGCCGCGCCGCTCTCGCCGCCGAGAGCAAGGCCCTCGCCGAGCTGGAGGCGCTGGTCGCGGACTTCACCGACCAGGACTCCGCCAAGCTCGACGCACTCGTCCGCACGCTGAAGGACGACCTCGGCGTCGGCCCGGACTCCGAGCGCCGCGTCGTGATCTTCTCCGAGCGGGTCCACACCCTGGACTGGCTGGCCCAGGAGGTCCCGGCCCGGCTTGGCTTCAAGAAGAAGAACCTGGCCAAGCCCGACAAGATGCGTCCCTGGAAGGCGTACGACGGCGCCGTCGAGGTCATGCACGGCGACACCACCAACGACCAGCAACAGCGGGAGATCGTCGACCGCTTCGGCCGGCGCGAGGAGCCAGTGCGGCTGCTGTTCACTGGTGACATCGCCTCCGAGGGCGTCAACCTGCACCACCAGTGCCACGACCTCATCCACTACGACCTGCCTTGGTCCCTCATCCGTATTGAGCAGCGCAACGGACGTATCGACCGTTACGGGCAGGCGGTCAGCCCTGAGTTCCGTGCGCTCACCCTCACCGCCGACGTGCCCTGGCGGCGCGATGAGGAGAGCGGCGAGATGCTCACGCTCGACGACCGGCTCGTCGGCACCCGTCTGCTGCGCCGCGAGGCCCAGGCGCACGAGATCGAGACCGGCGAGGGCAGTGCCGAGGCCGTCACCGGTCTCTACAACGACAAGAAGGAAGAGGACCGCCTCACCCGCGACCTCATCAAGGGCGGCACCGTCGAGCGTTCCGTCAAACAGTCCCAGCAGGAGTCCGGCGGGGTCCTCGCGGGGCTCCTCGCCGGCGCCAATGCCCGGCTCGCCGACCCAACGGCCGCTCCGGCCACTCTCGGCACGGCCGCGGTGCCCGAGGCCGACGTACCCCACGTCTTCGCCGACACCAAGGCGTACTTCCACACCGCCGTAGACCTCATCTACCCGCAGGCCGAGCGCGAGGCCCTCGACTGGAAGCCCGAAACGGCTGGCGGCCGCATCGAGTTCACCCCGCCCGACGACCTGCAGTACCGCTTCCGGGAGCTGCCAAAGTCGTATCTGGAGCAGGAGAAGATCCTCACGACGTCCAAGTACGACGGCACGCTGCGCATCACCTTCGACAAGCAGTACGCCGCCGACCGCCTGGAGGCCGCCCGCAATGCCAAGCAGGGCAAGACCGACGAGCCCACGTCCCAGTGGCCCAATGTCTCCTACGTCTCCGACATTCACCCGGTGCTCGACTGGGTGACGGACAAGGTCCTCGCCAAGCTCAAGTATGACGAGGCGTTCGTCCTCGCCTACCAGCCGGACGTAGCCAAGGCCAAACGGATCGACGCAGCTCTGCCTTCGGCCCTGACCGGCCCTGTCTATCTCCTCCAGGGCGTCTACTCCAACGCGGCGGGCAAGCCGACGGTCGTGGAGTGGATGGCCGTCACCGGCCTCGCCGAGGCCACTCCTCGCGTGTGGCGCATGGACTCGGCGTTCCTCGCCGCCTGCGGCGTGGGCCCTGACATGCCCGGCCGCGCCCAGCCCGTTGACCCCGACCTCCTCCAGGAACTCGTTCCCGCGGCTGTCGATGCGGCCGAGACCCACCTGCGTGAACGCCGCGCCGACTACGACCAGCAGGTCGACTCCTACCTGGCGCCGTACGAGGACCGGGTGCAGGTCTGGGAGCAGGGGGCCCTGATCGCCGTCGGCAACCAGGAGCGTCGTCGTAAGCAGGTGTACGACACCGCCAAGCGCCGCCGCGCCCTCGTACGCCGTCTGCGGACCGATGGCGACCCGATGCTGCGGGTCCTCGGCGTCCTCGAACCCCTCCACCCTGCCACCGTTTCCGCCGCACACGCCGAGGAGTCCGCACGATGAGCTACACCTACGACTCCTTCGCCAACCGCGGCGAGTACCTCTCCGCCCACTATTTCAGCGAGGAGCTGGAGAACACCCTTAAGCGGAGTAAGGCGGGCGATGAGGGCCTGTTCACCCTGTGGACCAGCCGCGAGACCGACCCCCACGACCCGCAGCCCACTCCGCGCGAACTCCTCCCTCGACTCCGCGGTGAGTACTTGGCCACCGTGCGCCCCTTCCTGTCCGCCCGCGCCCAGCAGGAAGAACTCGGTAGCACCTACGACGACCCCACGGGCGAGTGGACAGAACGCCTCGCCACCTGGCACACAGCTGTCCTTAAGGCCCTCGGTTACAGTGGTGACCGGCCTGAGCCGATCACCGTGCACAACGCGGGCCGGGAGTACGAACTCCAGGTCGCCTGGCACGGAAACGGCATCCTCGCCATCGACTGCGGCTGGACCGCCAAACTGGACGACGCCCTCGACCCCGAGAAGGCCGGACAGCTCCTCCACCTGCTCAAGACCGCCGACGGCCTCATTGATGTCGGCGAGAAGCTGGCGGGCTGGCTCTTCCAAAGCGAACTGCACGAGCCCGGTGGCGACGGACCCCGCTTCATCCTGCTGCTCTGCGGCGGCGTACTCGTCCTCGCCGACCGCAACTCCTGGGCCGAAGGCCGCTATCTCGCTGCCAACCTGGACGCGGCCCTCGCCCGCAACGACACGGCGAAGGCCGGCGAACTCTCCCTCCTCGCCGCCCTCTTCTCCCATGACATGCTCGCGCCCCGCCCCGACGGCAAGGGCCGACGCCTCGACGACTTGCTCAAGGCCTCACGGGACAACGCCGTCGGCGTCAACTCCGAGCTGCGCAAGGGACTCCAGCACTCAGTCGAGATCATCGCGAACGAGGTGCTCGCCCGCCTGCGTGAGGAGGAGGTCGAGCCGCGGGAGATCGAGGACCTCAAGAAGGGCCCGTTCGCCAAGCAGCTCACCCGCGAATCGCTGCGCTATCTCTACCGCATCCTCTTCCTCCTCTATGCGGAGGCCCGACCCGAACTGGGCATCCTGCCCGCCGACGACTCGACGTACCAGACCGGGTACTCGATCGCCCGGCTGCGAGAACTGGTGGCGCGGGAGCGGAAGCTGGTCGAGGAGGACAGCCGGAACGGCTTCCACCTCTACGCCTCCCTCGACGTTCTCTTCAACAAGGTTAACTACGGCCACCGTCCGCATGGCACCGAAGCCGACGACGACAAGCCGGCCGAGGAGCGCAGCCAGCTTCGCGGACTGCGCTTCGAGCCGCTGCGCAGCGAACTGTTCGACCCTAAGGCGATCACCCTCATCGGCCGCCACATCCTCCACCCCCACTGGGACGAGGACGGGGACGAGCAGCCGAGGTGGCTGGACCTGCGACTGCGCAACGAGGCGTTGCACCAGGTACTGCGTCTGCTGACCATGAAGGAGGCTGGCCAGAAGGGCAGACAGGGCGGCTTCATCTCCTACCGCAACCTCGGCATCAACCAGCTTGGCGCCGTCTACGAGGGCCTGATGTCCTACACCGGCATCATCGCCAAGGACGAGCTGGCTGAGGTCGCCAAGCCCGGCGCGAAGAAGGGCGGCAAGCAGTACGGCGACCCGGAGAAAGGTTCTTGGCTCATCCCGGCCGAGAGACTAAAGCACTACCCGGAGAACACGCATGTCGTGTACTCCCCCCAGGATGCCGAACAATACGGTCTGCGCGGTCCCAAGAAGTACGCCAAGGGCACCTTCGTCTACCGACTGGCTGGCCGTGACCGAGAGACGTCCGCCTCGTACTACACCCCCGAGTCCCTCACCAAGGTCACCGTCGAGCTTGCCCTTAAGCACCGCCTCGACCAGGACAAGGACGCTGACGGCAACACGATCCAGACCCGCGCGAGCGAGCTCTTGCGCTACACGATCTGCGAACCGGCCCTTGGATCTGGCGCGTTCCTCAACGAGGCGATCAATCAGGTCGCCAAGGAGTACCTGAAGCGCCGTCAGGAAGAGCTGGGCGTCAGCCTGGACACCTCCAAGGCGCTCGATGCGGAGCAGAAGGTCAAGGCGTACATCGCCCTCCACAACGCGTACGGGATCGACCTCAACGCGACGGGCGTGGAGCTCGCAGAGGTGTCGCTGTGGCTCAACACCATGCATCCCGGCATGCGTGCGCCGTGGTTCGGACTGCATCTGCGACGGGGGAACTCACTTATCGGAGCCCGGCGTTGGGTGTACGAAGCCGAGCGCATCAAGAAGGAGCGGACGATCGGCGCGCAGGTGCCCACCAAGCTGCCGTTTAGGGCGGCTGGTGATGGCGCGAAGCAGCTGCTGCCGGATGGGGCTGTGCACCAGTTTCTTCTGCCCACGCCTGGGTGGGGTGCCGTCGCGGGGGCGAGTGGGGATGCGAAGAAGCTGGTGGAGCAGCTCGCCGGGACACAGGTGGAGCAGCTGAAGGCGTGGAAGAACAGCATCAAGGCAAAGCCCAAGACGACCGGCGGCAAGGGCAGCCAGCTCGCCCGGTTGCAGGCTGCGGCCCAACGCGTTGAGTTCCTGTGGAAGCTAGTTGCCAAGCGCATGGAGCTGAGCGAGCAGGAGATCGCCCGTACCATCGATGTGTGGGGGACGGATCGTGAGGAGGACGCGGGGGAATACGCCTTCCTCCGCCGCGACAAACAGAACCCTGACCAAAGCCTGCCGCTGACCAAGGAGCAGGTCTTCAAGGACCTCTTCGAGGCAGAGGGCTCCCCGTACTGGCGGCTCAAGCAGGTCATGGACGCGTGGTGCGCGTTGTGGTTCTGGCCGCTGGAGAAGGTGGGCCTGCTGGATGGGTCCGATGCGGAGTACGACACGGCTCCGTTGGTGACGGCGCAGGAGGGGGCCGACCTTGACGCGTTGTTGTCCTCGGTGGCCGGGGCGGCGGTGGAGGTTCAGGAGCGCGCGCCCGAGCCGACGCCTGTGCCTCAGTTCCTTGAGCCCGGGCTCCTGTTCACCCTAGACGGTGACCAGATTTCCTTGGGTGAGGCTGAGAGCGACGACGAGGCCGGGAAGAAGAAGGCGGCCAAGAAGACACGTGCCTCCTCTGCATCCAAGAAGCCCAGTGGACCGGCACGCCGCCGCGATGTCATTCCGCTGGCGGACGTGGGCGACTGGATCGCCTTCCTGGAGTCGCTGCTCGGCACGGGATCGGTCCCGGAGGACACCCTTGCCACGACGGTCGACTCTCTGGAGGAGCTGAAGAAGCTCGAAGACCTGATCCAGGCCGAGATGGGTATGGACGACGCCCGCAAGGCGGTGGAGACGCGGTATCCGTGGATGCGGGTCGTGCGGGATATTGCGGAGGAACAGGGGTTCCTGCACTGGGAGTTGGACTTTGCGGGTGTCTTCGCCGGGGAGGCAGGGGGCTTCGACCTTCAGGTGGGTAACCCGCCGTGGGTGCGGCCGGAGTGGAAGGAGGATCCGGTTCTTGCGGAGTACGAGCCGTGGTTCATGCTCACGGAGAAGCCGAAGGCGGAGGAGAAAAACCGGCGGCGGGAGGCCGAGCTTGGGCGGCGCGAGGTACAAGAGTACCTGCTCGGTGTGCTGACGCACACGGCGACGATGGCGTCGTACCTGGCGGCCGCATACGTCTATCCGTTCATCTCGGGCAGCCAACCCAACCTGTACCGGGCCTTCATGTGCGAAGTATGGGACCACTCTGGGCACGGTGGCACGGTGGGGATGGTGCACCCGGATACGCACTTCGCGGGAGACAAGGAGGCAGCACTGCGGGCGGCGGCTTATCGGCGGCTGCGTGTGCACGGCGACTTCGTTAACGCCAATAACCGGTTCTTCCCAGAACCGGTTAGGGACGTGACTCACTTTGGCGTGCACATCTATGGTCCTGATCAGGAAGTCGATTTCTACTCGTTGGCTTGGCTCTACGCGGTAGATGTGTTGCGACTTTCGGATGCTGTTGATGACCCCGGGGAGGATCCGGGTGTCAGGTTCAATGGCAGCTGGGATGAGCGCCCTCACCCAAAGAGGATGGTGCGAGTAACCCGCGGAACTCTCGAACGGTGGCAGCGATTTGCTGGCGAAGATGGACCGCTGGAGGAAACGCCCCTCCTCACACCGGTGAGCACGGCGGAGGACCCGGCGATCGACGCACTTGGCCTGTACCCGCTGAGGCTCGGGGAACTGAACCCGGATATCACCCGTGGGTACGACGAAAGTGGGGCTAAGAAGGCGCAGTTCGGCCCGGACAGGAACCAGCGACTCATCGACTACAATACCGGCATCGACGGCCAGAAAGACTACCATACCGCGTCATGGGATGACGTCATTCTCAAGGGCGTGCAGATTGACGTCGCCAACCCGATGTTCAAGCAGCCCAGCCAGGGTAAGGGTGAAAGGCGCGGGCTCAACCCATTGGCTATCGCCGACGACGAGGTACCCGAGTCGGAGTACAAGCGCGTGGCGACGCCCCAGGTGTTCCTGGCTGCCCAAGACGAGTGGACTGACGGGAAGGCGTACGAGGCGCTGCTCGCGTCGGATGAGGAGTGGGAGAAGGCTCGGGCTCGGGTTGCGGCAAAGAGGAAGATTCCGGAGGAGGAGGTCGATGCTGGGGAGATTGAGGTGTTCCTGCGAGACAAGGCGGGGATGCCGTACAGCGCGTGGTATCGCGTGGCGTGGCGTGAGAGGGTCACATTCGATACAGAGCGTGCGCTCTACGCAACGCTGATTCCTCCAGGGACCAGCCACATTCACGCAGTGCGTTCCGGACGCATCACGTCACCCCGCCTCACCGGGCTCACCGCCGGGTTCATGGCTGCTCTACCCGTGGACTACCTGTTGCGGACCGCCGGGGTCGGGCATCTGGACGTGGCACAGGCGAGGCGTCTTCCGGCGCCACAGTCAGGCCACCCTCTGGCCTCCGCTCTCCTTCTCCGTACCCTACGCCTCAACGCCCTGACCACCGCCTATGCTGATCTCTGGGCCGATCTCTACGACCCCAAGTGGCCCGCCTACGAGCCCTGGGCGATCGACTGGCCCGGCATGCGCACTGACCTACACGCTGTCACCCCTATCTGGCAGCGGGACACCCCGCTGCGTACCGAGTACGCCCGCCGCGCCGCGCTAGTCGAGATCGACGCACTCGTCGCCGTCTGGCTCGGCATCGACGCGGACACGCTCATCGTTATGTACCGGGCCCGATTCCCTGTACTTCAGGGCTATGACGACGTGACATCGTTCGATGCTAATGAGCGCAAAATTGCGGCCAGACGGGACACTTACGGTTTCGACCAGACCAAGGACCACTGGACCCAGTTCCAGGCCTACCAGGACGATCCCGAGAACAACCCCGTCCCCGTCGGCTACACCGCCCCCTTCTACAAGGCGAACCGCGAACGCGAAATGCGCCAAGCCCACGCCTACTTCAAGAAGCGGCTCGATGACGCCGTGGCAAAGGGTCTCTGGGACCCGGAGAAGATGGAGGTCCCGACCCCGTGAGGCCGACCCTCGAAGCACAGGGACTCAAGGAGAGCCTGCTCCAGTACCTGTCCACGACGTACGGTCTCGCGGACGAGGGCGCGCGTAAGGCGCTGAATGCCTTCCTCGGGGACGAGACGGCAGGCATGTTCCGCGGCCCGTACCTCCGCCTGCGTACCCCCTTCACCCCGGCCGACGACGGCTGGCAACAGTACCTGGACTGGGTCCGTACCGACGGCTGGACACCGTACGCCCACCAGGCCCGCGCCTTCGCCCGGCTCACCTCCAAGGACGGCCACACACCTCAGCCCACGCTCGTCACGACAGGCACAGGTTCCGGCAAGACCGAGTCGTTCCTGTACCCCGTGCTCGATCACTGTGCGCGCGAACGCGCGGCCGGGAACAATGGGGTCAAGGCGGTCTTCCTCTATCCGATGAACGCCCTGGCCACCGACCAAGCCGCCCGCATCAACGATCTGCTTACCGATTATGACGAGTTGAGCGGTGTCCGCGCCGGCCTCTACATCGGGGAGAAGGCGGCGACGCACTACGACCGGGTGTACACCCGCCGCCAGGACATGCAGCTGTCCCCGCCGGACATCTTGATCACCAACTACAAGATGCTCGACCTGCTGCTCCAGCGTGCCGCCGACGCACCGCTGTGGGACGGCAGCGACATCCGCTACGTGGTCGTCGACGAGTTCCACACGTACGACGGCGCGCAGGGCACCGACGTCGCCATGCTGCTGCGCCGCCTCGCCATCGCCGTCGATGCCAACCAGCCTGGCAAGCCGCTCGGCTCGATCACCCCCATCGCCACCTCAGCGACCCTCGCCTCCGGCACCGATGAGGACGGGGTACAGCAACTCCTCTCCGTGGCCACCAACGTATTCGGCACGGAGTTCACCGAGGACGCGATTGTCGGCGAGAACCGGCTGACGGTCGACGAGTTCATCCTGGGCGAGGATGAGTCGATCCCGGACGCGCGATTCCTCCCCGGCCACGCCACGCCTCCTGAGACACTCAGCGCCCTGCCGGATCCGGCGTCCGGCCGCGAAGAACTCGCGGACCTCGCCGAGGCCGTCACCGGAAGCCGGGTCACTGATCCGGTCGCTCTCGGTGCAGCCCTCAAGCGCAATCGGCTCACCTACGCCGTCCTGAACGCCTTCGACGGCACGGTGCGCACCTACGACGAGGTGCTCGACGTGATGCGCCGTAGTGGGGCGAAGAGCTGGGACGAGGCGATCACGACGCGGCCCCAGATCGCTGCGCTGGCACTCGCCCGCTTCGTCGCGCTGTTGTCGGTGGCGCGTGACCCTGACACGCCGGCCGAGGTCAGCCGCCCCTTTGTCCAGGTCGAGGTGCACCAGTGGGCGCGGTCCGTCACCCGGATGCTGCGGGGTGTATTGCCGTGGCCGAAGGCCGAGTTCGCGTGGGATACGGCCGCGGCGCAGAGCCAGTCGCGTACGACGCCGGACACCACCACCTCCCGCGACACCAAGATCTTCCTGCCCGCGGTGTACTGCCGAGAATGCGGGCGTTCCGGCTGGTCGGTCCTCGCTCCCGAGTCGGACTTCGAGGAGCTGAACTTTGAGGCTCACAAGATCCGCCGGGCCACCGTCACCGCCGAGAAGGCCAAGGTGCGCACCCTGGTGGCGGCCACTGATAACGAGGCCCGAGAGGGCAACGGCCGTACTGCCATGGACCCGGCGGTGCAGAGGTCGCTGACCACCGGCGGCGCGGGCGTGCTCATGGTGCTCGACGGCCTGTCCCAGCGGCTGCGGCTGCCCGACCCCCAGGGCGACTACGACGACGAGGGCAACCCGGCGCCCGCCGGCCCCGACTCCGCCTTCGTCCTGGTCCAGCTGGGCGACACCGCGGAACGCGCCGCCAAGGACGACTGGTGCCCCGCCTGCGGCACGCACAACGCGATCCGCTTCGTCGGTACGGGCGCTGCCGCTCTCGCCGCCGCCTCCGTCACCCAGCTGTTCACCGGCGGGGAGATGGACAAGAGGCAGCGTGAGACAAAGACACTTATGTTCAACGACTCGGTGCAGGACGCCGCGCACCGGGCCGGTTTCGTCGCCTCCCGCTCGTACACCTTCTCCTTGCGGGCCTTGTTCACCAAGCACCTGAGCGAACAGCAGCCCAGCGCGCTCAACGACCTTGTCGCCGACGTCGTAGCGGCGACCACCGACCGTGAGACACTCGCTGCCGTCGTCCCGCCGGACCTCCACGACGACACGGGCGTAGCGCGCCTGCTGTCCGGCCAAGGACGCGGCGGGGACAAGAAGACCTGGGACCTGATCGGTGAACGTTTCGCGTTCGAGGCCGTCATGGAGTTCGGCCACCGCTCCCGCAACGGCCGTACCCTCGAACTGACCCGTACTTCAGCCGCCTGGGTGGACATTCCCGATGAGCAGGCGGCTGTGGCGCTCGTGCGCGGCGCTCATGAGGAGGCCGCCCACCGCGGGTTGACGCTCACCGAACACGACGACGCCCGCTATCTAGCGTTCCTGCGCGGCCTGCTGGAGCGGCTGCGCACACGGGGGGCGGTCGGGCACCGGTGGCTGGAAGAGTTCCTCGACGAGGCGGGCACCAGCCGCTACTTCATCTGGGGAGGCCGCCCGCGCGGCATGAAGGCCTTCCCCAAGGGGGTCTCCGCACCGAGCTTCCTGCTCGCGCGGCCCAAGCCGAGCAGCGAGTTCGACTTCGCAGCCGGACGTCTGTCCTGGTACCAGAGCTGGGCCCAGCGCTGCCTCGACATGACCCGTGAGCAGGCTGACGAGTTCTGGGTGCGGCTGCTGCCCCGGCTCACCGACGCCGGGCTGCTCTCGGCGCGCACCCCGAGCGATACGGCCGCCCGCTTGTACGGCCTTCAGCCGGGCGCCATCCGGTTGCAGTTGCTGACCGACGCCCAGGTCAACGAGGCATATGTGCGCTGCCCGAAGTGTTTCTGGGAGCAGACCGTCCATCCCTCGCTGCTGGCCCAGTACCACGGGCAGCCTTGCCAGGCGTATCGCTGTGCGAAGGGGCGGCTGGTCGCTGGTGATCGGTGGCTGGAGACCGTGGACCGGCACGACCGGGACCGGGACTACCGCGACGACTACTATCGCCGCCTGTACCGGCGAGCGGGTACCTACCAGGTCATCACCGCCGAGCACACCGGTCTGCTTTCCCGCGGCAAGCGCGAACGCGTCGAGGACGCCTTCCGCAACGGCGAAGGATTCAACGACCCCAACGTGCTGTCGTGCACGCCCACCCTGGAGATGGGCATCGACATCGGCGACCTGTCCGCCGTCGTCCTGGGCGCCCTACCGCGCCGTCCGGCCAACTATGCCCAGCAGGCGGGTCGGGCCGGACGCCGTACCGGAAACGCCTTCCTGCTGACCATTCCGGACCGCAAGCGCCGCGACCTGTACTTCCTCGACCGGCCACGGGACATGATCGACGGACGGATCGTGCCGCCGGGCTCGTATCTGTCGGCCATCGAGATCCTGCGCCGCCAGTACACCGCCCACCTCCTCGATCTCGCAGCGCGCGGCCGGCTGCTGCGCGAAGACGGCAAGCCGCTGGCAGCCCTGTCGCGCCGGGTCGATGAGCTTTTCGGCCCCTCCGGCTACCTCGCCGACTTCACCGACGCCGCCCTCGCCCACGGCGAGGAGCTCGTCGCGGGCTTCCTCGCCCTATTCCCGACCGGCGTGAGCGACACCGCCAAGAAGGAGCTGGAGAGGTACGCGGTCCGCGGCATCCGCAGCGCGATCGAGAAGGCCGAGCGGGAGTGGGAGCGCGAGAACCAGAAGCTGCGCACCCGTATCCGTACGATCCGTTCCGCGATCGACGAGCTCAAGGACGGTGACGACGAACAGGCGAGCACGAAGGCGGAGTTGGAGGCTGAGCTCGGCGCCATCTCCAAGCAGGGTGCCGCACGGCAGCGTCAGCCCGCCCAGACCGTGCTGTGCGACCTCGGCCTGCTGCCCAACTACGCCCTCATCGACGCCACGACCACCCTCGACGCCACCGTCTTCTGGCCCGAGGGCACCACACCCGAAGGCCGGCCCCGCTACAAGTCGAAGTCGTTCTCGTACGGGCGGCCGCGTGGCTTCGCCCTGTCCGAACTCGCCCCCGGCAACACGTTCTATGCCGAGGGCTACAAGCACCGGATCACCGGTATCGACATCGTCACCGGCCGGGATCAGGACTGGCGCCATTGGCGCTTCTGCCCCTCGTGCGGCTACGTCCGCACCGAGAACGCCGAGAACGACATCACGCCCTGCCCGCGCTGCGGAGAGACGGGCATCGCCGACTCCGGCAGCCTGTGGCAGATCGTCCAGCCCAGCGTCGTGACGGCCCGCGACAAGCGGGAGGACGCCAGGATCGGCGACGAGAGCGACGACCGCGACCGCCGCTTCTACACCGTCGTCGACATGGTCGACATCCACCCCGACCACTTCGCCAAGGGTAAGTCCTGGCGGCATACCAAAGAGGTCTTCGGCGTCGACTACACCCGCCGTGCCGTCATCCGCCGTATCAACGCCGGACCGCTCAGCATCGGCGCCCAGGAGAACGAACAGCTCGCCGGGAAGCCGGTGCGTATCGCCCCCTTCCACGTGTGCACCGCCTGCGGAGCCGCGAGCGCCGACGGCCGTCCGGTCTTCGACGACGACCGGGACGCCGTCGACAACTCCGCCAACCGCCAGCGCGAACTCAAGCACCACACTCCCTGGTGCCCGCTGCGGCGCGGCAAGAAGGGCGTACCCCAGGAACCGGTCCTGCTCGCCCACGAACTGGAGACCGAGGCCCTGCGCATCCTGTTGCCGGCCGCGACCGTCCTCGTCGAGGAGAAGGTCCACTCCTTCCAGGCGGCCCTGCGTCTGGGCGTAGACGGCGCCTTCGGCGGCGACCCGCAGCACCTCGCCACCACGCTCGCCACCATGCCGGACCGTGACACCGCGGAGAAACGGCACTTCCTGGTGCTGTACGACCGTCTCCCGCACGGCACCGGCTACCTTGACCGGCTCACCGACCCCGCCGCCTTCCGTCAGGTGCTGGAGGGCGCCCGCCGGTTGCTTCTGGAATGCCCCTGCAACGAGGAGGGCGGGCCGGCCTGCCACCGCTGCCTGTACCTCTACGCCGACGAGCAGTACATCGAGCGCGTCTCCCGCCAGGCCGCCCTGGAGATCCTCGACGAACTCCTGGGCACGGACACCGACGCCTGGGACACCAAGAAGGTCGGCAACACCGATCAGATCGGGCTGGACGGCCAGGTCGAGTCCGATCTGGAGGCACGCTTCCTCAAGGCCCTGCGCGGGTGGGCCGGACAGCGCGGCGACGCCGTGCTGGAGGAGAGCGGCGACAACAGCGCCTATCTGCGTCTGGACGCGGTCGGCACCGTGCACGGCTGGCGCCTGACAGCGCAACGCAACGAGGGGTACACCCGTACCGACTTCACCTTCGAACGCGTCAATGGCCCCAAGCAGAAGATCACTGTCTACCTCGATGGGCACCGCTTCCACGCCTCTCGTCGCCACAACCGACTCGCTGGCGACGCCGACAAACGCAACCGGCTCCGGGCCGGGGGAGAATTGTCTTTCAGCTCACCTGGGACGACCTCGACGCCTTCGAGCGGCAGACGAACACGGCGGAGTCCGCCGCAGGGCGGGAGGCGGCCGAGCCGGTGTGGCCGCCGTACCCTCGCAGTGCCCAGGACCTCGCCAAACGACTCTACGCCGACCGTGGCGGCGACGACCTTGCGGCCACCGCCTTCACTGACCCGATGACCATGCTCCTCGCTTACCTCCGCAGCCCGGACGACGCGGCCTGGGGCAGGAGGGCATCAGCCATAGTCGGCGGGCTCCTTGGGACCGGTCAGGAGATCCTCGTCGGCAACGGCACCCCGGACCAGACGCGCCAGACGCTCAGCGGGCTCCTCGACGCCTGGGGCCGCACCGACGGCATCGACCCGGCTCCCATCCAGGGCACCGGCACGCTCAACCTGTTCCAGACCTGCGACCAGTCCGGTCTCCCCATCGCTTTCCTCGTCGACGCGGCCACCAGCCGCTGGTCCGCCCTGGCCTGCCTCGACGACACCGCACACGACCAGCTGGGCACGCCCGAACACAAGGCGCGCTGGCGCGCGTGGCTCCAGTGGTCCAACATCCTGCAGTTCCTCGCCCACGACGGCGGCGACGGTATTCAACTCACCACAGCCACTGCAGCAAGCTTCGACCTCTCGGTCCTCAAGGCCTTCGGCGGCCTCGGTGAACTCGAATCCCTCGTCGTGCGGTATGGCACCGGCACACCCGCACCGCAGCCCGTCCCCGCGGAAGCCTCCAACGAGACTCCTCTCGAAGCAGCGGTGCGGGATCTGCTGTGGGACCGGGAGATCCTCGAATACCTCGACGAGGACGACCCCAACTCCCCTCTCACCCGCCTCGCCCACGTCTTGGCCGACGGCGGCAAGAAGGCCCCCGCTTACGGCTACGAGCTCGGCGAACGCGGCTGGCTCGCCGACTTCGTCTGGGACCACGGCACTCCGCGGATCGCCGTCATGGCCGAGCCTTACGACCAGGAGGACGAGGAGAGCAACAAAACCTGGAGCGCCTACCGTGTCGCCGGGTTCAGCATCCGCTCGGCCGACGACTGGCTCGCCGATCTCGATGCTCTGCTGGGCGTGCTCCCCGACGCCACCGTCCGTCCCGACTCCGAAGAACAGAGTGCCGCACGATGACCGCACGCCTGAGCCTCTACCAGAAGGCCGAGAACGAGCTCTACAAGATGGACTCGTCGGTCAAGACGAAGTTCTACGACTTCTGCCACCAGTTCCGTCTCGACCCCGATCACCCCAGCCTCGATCTCAAGCCCCTTAAGGGGGACGGCCGGATCTTCCGCGCCAAGATCGACCGTTCGTACCGGGCGCTGCTGGCCCGGGCAGGGGTCGGCGCCGATGGTGTCCAGCAGTGGCTGATTGTCGCCGTCCGCCACCGCAAGGACGTCTACGAAGAACTCACCGTCGCCATCAACCGGGTCACCGGCGAGATCGAGTTCGTCGACCTCGGCGTCGTCGGTCAAAGCGTCCTCCAGCGCGCGGGACTCCAACTCACGCCGGCCCAGGAAGAACACACCGCACCGGCCGAGCTCACGCCCGCCCCCGTTGTGTCGCCACGACCGGCCGTCCCCGCCGAACCGCTCCTCGTCGGTTGCACGCCCGAGGACCTGCGTCGGCTTGGTGTCGCCGACGCTCTCATCGGCCCGGCCCTCGCGGTCACGACCGACGAGGAGCTCGACCAGCTCATCGCCGGAGCCCCGCGCCTGACCGCCGAGGTCCTCACCGGGCTTGGCTCCGGCATGTCCGTCGACGAGGTCGAGCGTGAGATCACCGAGCCTGCCTCCACGGAGCTCGAACCGGGCTTCGAGAACGACATGGCAGCGGCCCTCACCCGTACCGCGGTCACCACGGTCGACGACGACATCCGCAACGTCCTGGCCGAGGGCGACTTCCGAGCCTGGAAGGTCTACCTCCACCCCACCCAGCGCAAGATCGTCGAGCGGAACTACAGCGGCCCCGGCCGGGTCAGCGGCGGCCCCGGCACTGGCAAGACCATCGTCGCCCTGCACCGCGTCGCCCGCCTCGCCGCGGCTCTGCCGCCCGGCCATGGCAGGCCGATCCTGCTGACCACGTACACCAAGAACCTCACCGCCGACCTGCGCTCCCGACTCACCTCGCTCATGGACCCAACGCTGCTCGGCCGCGTCGACATCAAGCACATCGATCAGCTCGCCCAGAGCGTCCTCAATGAGAACACCGCACCGGGCGCACAACGCAGCCTGATCACCGACGACCAGGCTCTGGATGTACTGCGCGAGGTCCTCTTCGAACATGACGAGCAGCGCTGGGACGCCGAATTCCTCTTCGACGAATGGGAGCAGATCGTCCTGGGCCAGTCCCTCGGCACACGCCAGGACTACTTCAAGGCCCGTCGCGCCGGCATGGGTCGCGCCCTCAACCGCCCCGAACGCGCCGTCGTCTGGAAACTGCTCGAACAGTTCGCCCTGCGCCTCAACGGCATGGGACGGGAGACCTGGGCCCAGGCCGCCGAGCGGGCGGCGCGGTACGAGATGGAACGCGCCCGCAAGATCCAGACGCGGGCCGAACGCAAGGCCGATATCGGCGGCGGCGACCTGGCCCACCTCGACGACAACAGCTCCGCGATGCGTTACCTGCGTCACCGCTACCGTCACATCGTCGTCGACGAGGCCCAGGACCTCAGCCCCGCCCACTGGAAGATGCTGCGCGCCATGGTCGCCTCCGGCCCTGACGACCTGTTTATCGCCAGCGACACCCACCAGCGGATCTACGACCGGCAAGTCACCCTTTCCACGGTCGGCATCAACATCCGCGGTGGCCGCTCCTCGAAACTGACGCTGAGCTACCGCACCACCCAGGAGATCCTCGACCAGGCCGCCAAGGTCGTCCGCGGGGGCACCTATGACGACCTCGACGACGGTACCGACACCCTCGACGGCTACCACTCCCTGTTGCACGGGCCGGCCCCCGAGTACGTCGCCTGCGCCGACTGGATTGACGAGATCACTCAGCTAGCCGAAGCCCTCAAGCAGTGGCGCGCGGACATCACGCAGCCCACCGAGGACGGCACCGTACGCGACCCCAGCGGCACCATGGCCGTTTGCGTCGCCGACGGCGACATGGCCGGCCGCGTCGCGGCCGACCTGGAGACGAAGCACGGCATCACCACAGCGACCCTCACCAAGGAAGGCCCGCAAGGTGACGGCGAGGTCCACGTTGGAACGATGCACCGCTTCAAGGGACTTGAGTACCAGAAGCTCGCGGTCATCGGCGCGAGCGACGGCATTCTCCCGCGCACTGCTGTCGTCGAGAAGTACAAGACGACTGACCCCAAGCGCTACGAACGCGAGCTCAAGAAGAGCCGCAACCAGCTCTTCGTCGCCACCACCCGAGCCCGCGATGCCTTGCGCATCTCCTGGCACGGTAGGCCCAGCCCGTTTCTGCCGTTGTAGGCCGGGGCGACTCTAAGCCGCTACGGGGGGCGGGCTTGGAGTATCCCGCCCAGCGAACTACGTGGGAGGGGGTCTGTCTTGGGCGAGGCGGACGCGGTGGCCTTCTGCGGTATCGCCGAAGTCGCGTTCGTCGTCGTCGCGGAAGCGTTTGTAGAACCACTCGGGTACTCGGGTGGTGTCCAGGCGGGTGCGGAGTACGCCGTCCTGTACGTCCCGTGCAACGTTTCGAAGGCGGCGCCATTCTTCGTCGGGGACGGGGCCGGGGCGTCCGTTGTGTATCTCGGTGTTGACGACCTTGGTGAGTCGGTCGCGCTCGTCGGCCACCTTGCGTTGGCCGGACCAAATCTCGTAAGCGATCTGGTAGACCGCCAGGGACGGGACGAAAAAGCTGAGGAGAGTGTCGCCCAGAGTGGTGTCCGCCACCACCAAACCGGCGACGAAGCCGACGGCGGCCCACACCCCCGCGGTAGCAGCGATGAGGTAGCTGTAGCGGCGGCGAAGGCGGGCGTCCCAGGCAAGATTCTGTTCCTGGGCGATGAACACGTCGTAGGGGTGGTGGACGTCGTGGGTGGGGTCGTACCAGCCGGCAGTGATGCGCTTGTCCTTCGGGCCACCTCGGCGGAGCTTGCGCGCGAGACGGCGGACGTCGGGTTCGGGGATGGGATCGCCTGCAACGGTGGCGCGCCACGGCAAGTGGAACAGGGCGACGTCGAACATCTCCTGGAGCAGGGCGCCCTGGCGGGCGGTGTTCCCGGCGAGGCCCTTGAGCAGGAACGCGGAGACGACGAACCAGAAGAACCCGACGATCGAGACCACTGTCCGGCCGTGGCCGATCAGCGTAATCAGGACACCAGCGGCGGCGAGCGCGACGGCGGCTGTGACGCGCACGGCTTCGAGGAACTGGCCGCGTTGATGGCTTGCCGACGCGGCGCGCTGGAGGAGCAACATGTCGTCGTCGAGCTGCCGCTCGTGGATAGCCCGAGGCGGTATCCCGTGGACGCCGCCGGGGTCGGTGAAGAGGTTCATGGCCTGGTCATCCTGTTCCCGAACAGCTTCCTCCACTCGTCGTAGGCGGCGTGCTCCTGGCCCTCGTCCTCCAGATCGACCGCCCGCTCTGCGATGGCGCGGCCTGGTCGAGCGCGTTGGCCGCGGCGAGCTTCTGAGTCGCGCTCATGACGGCGTTGACGTCACCACCCAGGCCAGCGGGGTCAGGCCACTCGTCGCCGATGCGCTCGGCGGCGGTGGCCAGGAACAGCACGATCTCGTCCTGGTACCGCCCAATCGGCGGTTTCACCAGCGACTGAGCCATGACCTCCAGCAGGAAGGAGGGCGACACGGGCTCACCGAGTTCGCGGTTGATGCCCTTGACCATCTTGACGAAGGGTACGTACTTGCCGTCGCAGTCGGCGTTCTTGGCGATGCTCAGCTCGTGGTGGCGCTTGGGGTTGGTCGCGATCCAGTCGCCTGCCGAGGGATTGGGGATGTAGTAGCCGCCTTTGTCTCGCTTGAAGGCGGGGACCACGTCGATCGACATGACCTCGTCGTCGGGTCCGCAGGGGATGACGACGGCCATGCCGTCGCGGGCGGCAGCGCTCCACTTCTGACGAAGCAGGGTCTCCAGGGCGTTGATCACTTGGATGGGCGCCTGATCGCGGAAGCCGGCCTGGGAGCCGTCGGCGTCGAGGACCACGAAGATATCGATGTCCTTGAGCTTCTTCGTCTTGGTGTCGCGCCTGTAGCTGCCGGTGAGGAAGTCGTCGGCGAGGTCCCAGTGCGACCGGAGGAAATCGCGGATGGCCTCGTGTCGTGCCTTCGCCAGGTTCTGCTCGGTCTGGGTGATCTCCAGGTTGTGCTTGAGCTTGGTGAAGGCGTCGTCGATGTATCCCATGGCGGTGTCTTCCTGATCGTGGTCTCACTTGTGGTAGTACCGCATGCCGGTCGAGGCGTGCGGGGCGGAGCCGAGGGTGCCGAAGGTGATACCGCGCAGGCCGTCGGTGCTCGCCCGCTGGCCGGGGCCCCAACCCGGTTGCGGGGTGCGGGGTCCGTTGAAGGTGCAGAACAGCCGATAGGTTGTGCCCGCGGGCACCCGGTCGAACTTGGCCCGGAACCGGGCGGCTCGGGCACGAGAGGCCGTGAACTCGGCGTTGCCGTCGCCGGAGGTGGCGTAGGACACCGGGAACTCGATCACCGGTGCCACGGCGCCCGAGGGCTGGTGGCACTCCAGGACGACCGTGTCGAGGGAGCCTTCCTCGATCCACGCCTTGATCGCATCCTCGTTCTGCACCCAGTCGCGACGGAACCGATCCATGTTGATCCCCAGGTCGGCGAGGATGTCGGTGATGGTGCCGAGGATGACATCGGTCAGATGCGTGGCGGTGTGGGTCCGGGTGTAGCTGTAGGTATGGGTGGAGGTCATCGCTGGGTCACCGCCCGTCGCAGAGCCTCGCGGTCGATCAGCGGACCAGAGATGGCAGCCTTCGTCTCCGGAGCGGGCGGGACAGCGTCGGACAACCGGGCGTGACCGTCGACAGCTGCTTTCACCTGCTCCTGGAGCGGCGCCGCGGACGGCAGGTGGATCGTGAAATCGTCGGCGCCCGCCGCGCCGGGGACGGGATTGAGGTTCTCCTCCAACGTCAGCGCCGCCGTGCCGGACACCGTCGTGATCTCGCAGTGCACCTTCCCGACCACCAGGGTGATCGGGTGCTGCTGCAGGTGCCCTGCCGCGATCAGCATCCGCCCGACCGCCTCGGCGGCCGACATCGCCTGCGCCGCCTCGTCGCGGGATAGCGCGGAGGACTGCGCCACTGTGTCCGCCACGAGGTCCGCGATCACCGCCCAGGTTCCGCTGGCACTGCGCATGGGAGAGGCCGCCACCTGCCTAGTGCGCCGCACGGGACACCTCCGGCTCACCCGTCTGCGCGACGGCGTTGCGCACCGCGGAGGCAAGGTCGTCTTCGGTGAGGCTGCCGGGGTCCAGCACCGTGTCCAGCCGCTGAGCCAGGGCTTCGAACACCACCTTGCGCGTACGGCGGCCGTCCAGCCCGTGAGCCGCCTCGGCGATGCGCTCCATCGCCGAGGAGCGCGCCAGCTCACCCAAGACCGGGTACTTGTCGGCCAGCATCAGCAGCGTGGAGGCCAGGATCTTCCGCAGCGCCTCCGGCTCGGGAAGCGGGACGAGGATGGCGGCGTCGGAGCGGGAGAGGAACGCCTCGTCCAGGGCGGTGGTGAAGTTGCTCGTCGCGACGAAGAACAGGTGCGGGTGCTCGGCGGCGTTGAGATCCAAGGCAGTGAGTACCGCGTCGGTGGCTCGGTGGACATCGGCCGGGTTGGCAGCCAGCGACGCCGCAGAGCGGGCGACTGCCATCGACTCGACCTCGTCGAGGATCACCACGGTCGGCACGCCATCCGACGCCAGACCCGGAACGTACTCGCCGAGCAGCTCGCTGACACGCTGCTGCGACTGCCCATGCTCTGCGCTCATGAGCCCGTGCGGGTTGATCTCGATCCGCCGGACCGCGCCTCCGCCGACGTAGCGGGCGACCTGCGCAGGCAGACCCCGTGCCAGGGTGGTCTTGCCGGTGCCGGGAGGGCCGTAGAGCGTGCACAAACCGTGCAACGCCGTCACCGCAAACGGCAGGTCAGGCCGCACAAGCAGCGACAACACAGTCTGGTTGCGCAACCGCTCCTTGATCTCCTCCGGCACCACGATGGCGTCCCACAACCCGGCCTCCTCCGAGTCGGCGGGTATCACCTCGTCCGACAGCACGCACTCCTGAACCCTCATTCTCCTCAGCTCCGTCCCCCCCACGCTTGGTGGGATACCTCAGATCTGAACATCATCTTCCTGGTTTCCGGTAGGGTACACGACGTGACGGAGATTCAACTCGACACACTTCACTCGGGCGTGTTCGGCTGGAACCGGGTGTTTTGACCGACCGGTAACCAAGGTGTGCCTAAGATGCGAGCGGAGCATTCAAGATCGAGAATCGTCCACTGATCGGTGGACGTCGACTGGCGCGGAGACGAGCGACGTGAACGACCCGCAACTGGACCCCGGCGACATCGCGGCCCTCTTCGATCGCGCCAGGCTGCGAATGGCGCGCGAACTCCGTGGACTCACCCAGGTGCAGCTGGCCCGGGAAGTCGGCTCCGTCACCGCGGCTTCGATCAGCCAGTTCGAGAACGGACATACCAAGCCGGCCACATCGACGCTTCGCCGGCTCGCGGTCGCGTTGCGGGTACCGGCGTCATTCTTTGCCGCTCCGGCTCGCCCTCCTGCCCAGGATCAGGTCAACGGGTTCTTTCGCAGCCTTCGATCCACCTCCCCCCGAGATCGCCAACAGGCGCTCGCCTACGTGCACCTTGCGCGGGAACTCGCGCTTGAGCTCGAAAAGCACGTCGCGTTGCCCGACCTCAATCTCCCGCGCGTCCCAATCGACGAAGAGCAGCCTCTTCAGTCCGTCGATATCGAACAAGCGGCAGCCCAGGTCCGTGACCACTGGAATGTCCCACGTGGTCCAGTGCGAGATGTTGTGCGACTGCTGGAAGTGAACGGAATCGTTGTTGTCCGCTTCCGTGTCAGCATCGAAAAGGTTGATGCATTCTGCGTTGACTTCCCCGACAGGCCCGTTGTTGCCCTCGGGGCCGACGGGACCTGCGTGACCGTTCCCGCTTCGATGCAGCCCACGAACTTGGCCACCTGGTCTTGCATGGCGTCACTGGAAAAATTGGCGACAAAGTTACTGAGAGTCAAGCCCACGAGTTCGCCGCCGCGTTCCTCATGCCAGCCGACGACATCAGATCCGAGCTTCCGGATCGGCTCGATTGGCCCGCTTTTCTCCGCTTGAAGGCGAAATGGCACGTTTCGCTATCCTCCCTTTTGGTCAGGGCAAAAACGCTCGGTGTCATGAGTGAACACACTTACACGCAGGGGTGGAAAGCCTTGTCTGTACGAGGATGGAGAAAAGTAGAGCCAGGTCCCCTGGGAAATCCAGAGGCTCCCGTACTCCTGCAGCGCGCACTAGAACTCATGGAAACAACGGGTATCTCCTTCGCTGATTTCATCAATAGTTCCGGCCTTCCGGAAGTCGACGTTCGAACCCTGCTCAGTCGGGATATCAGCGAACGACCCCGCGTGGAGTTCTGACCTACCTCATCCGGCCACTTAGCACCCCGAGGCCACCAAGGCCGCAGTAGTGGTCCCCCCAGCGCCGACGCAGTTCGACGAGCCCGACTCGGTCGGCGTTACTACCTCGGCGCTCGCTGTATCGGATGCATGCGGTCGGGACACGGCCGCGTCGGACCGCGTCGGTGCGCAGATCTCGAACCTGGAGGGCGCGGTCCAAGGCCAGTTCCATGACCCGGGTGGACACCGGCGTCGGGCTCAGCCGCAGTCGCTCCAGCTCCGAGACGCGCTTATTCTGGGGCACTTCGAGTAGCCGTACCTTCTCGGTGCAGGTCGGTCGCGCGGCATCTCCTCGTTCAGTGTGGCGTGCAGCCGGGCGATCTCCTCTGGCGGACCGCGGCCGCCATCCGGACTAACGTCGCGCGGTAGCCACGGAGTCATGTGAGTTGACCCGCACGCGGTCTTGGCCTCGCTTTATCACGACGGGACAGCCGCGCCAAACCGCTGAATCCCAGGATTCTGATCCTGCTCGCAGACAGTGATCCGCGCGGTTTCGCTGCGCGGTGGGCGGGAGGACGAACGACCGCTGCTCTGGCAGCGCTTACCTCGGAGACACACGATGCTTAACCAGTCCCAGTCCGCGGTTGAGACTACGTTCCTGAATGTTCAGAACGCCGCAAAGTACATGGGTATATCGGCGAACACCCTCTACGTCTGGCGCCACCGCCGACAAGGGCCGCCCAGCTTCCGGATGGGCCCTGGCGGAAGGGTCATGTACCGCCGGGACCTGCTCGATGAGTGGCTCAGCGAACAGCAGCAGGCGGACTCGCGGTCGAACCCGACCCTCGACCCGCTGAACAGGGCCCCGCGGCAGCGTGAGCGTCGCCGGGCTGCCTGACCTGGGAAAACGGGTCAGAAGAGTTCAGCACCACTCGGAATTTCATGCGCACGCAGATCGTCTGTGTGTCTGATCGCGGCGCAGGTGGCGCCGAGAGAACCGCGTCTAGGCCGAGGAGAAGATGCGCATGGCGGGTTACATCGAAGACCGGTGGCTCAAGAAGCGGCCGAACAAGGAGACGGGCAAGCGCGAGCGCACCGCCCTGTGGGGCAAGTGCACGCGCTACCGCGTCAAGGGGATACCGGGGGTCCGCGACCGGTCTTTCGATACTGTCGCGGACGCCAAGGCGTGGCTGGCCGAGGCCCAGACCGACACGCGTCGAGGAGATTTCGTCGATGCACGACACGGTGCGATCAGCCTTCGTGAGTACGTCGAGAAGCACTGGTGGCCATCCCAGGTGCACCCCGCTCAGACGCTAGAAAGCATGAGGCACCGGATCTGGGGGCAGGTGCTGCCGCAACTCGGAGACCTGGCGCTCAGGGACATCGGCGTCGCGGAGCTGCGCAAGTGGTCGGCCGACGTGCAGAGGGCGGTGGCGTCGAGTACGGCCTATGTCGCGTGGGTGTACCTCAAGGCGATCATGCAGGCCGCGGTCGAGGACAAGCGGTTGTACCGCAACCCGTGCAAGGGCAACAGCTCGATCAAGCCGCCGAAGAAGCCGGAGCGCAAGGCTCGCGCCTGGGAGCAGGATCGTGTCGACGCCGTACGGGAGGCACTGGCCGACCGCTACCGGATCATGCTCGACCTCGGCGTCGGATGCGGACTTCGGCAGGGTGAGGTGTTCGGCTTCAGCCCGAGTGACATCCATGGCGACTTCGTGCACGTAGAGCGGCAGATCCTCATGTACAAGTCGCAGTTGTACTTCGGCCCGCCCAAGGGCGGCAAGGAGCGCGACGTGCCTTTGCCGAAGGTGCTGGCGAAGCGGCTCCTCACCCACCAGGAACGCTTCGAACCGATCGACGTCACCCTGCCGTGGCTGGACCCCGAGGAACCCGACCTCGCACGCGAGGACCGGCGCAAGGTGACCGTCCCGCTGCTCGTCTACACCGGGCGGCGCGGCGCGATCAACCGCACCACCTGGAACACCAAAGCCTGGAAGCCCGCGCTCGCCGAAGTGGGAGTCATCCCGCCGCTGCCCGAGCGGCAGCCGGGCGAGAAGCCGTCGCGCGTGTGGGAACCGAGCCGCGAGCACGGCTTCCACGTCTTGCGCCACACGTACGCTTCAGTGATGCTCGAAGCCGGTGAGTCGATCGTCTCGCTCGCGAAGTGGCTGGGGCACTCCGATCCGGCGTTCACGCTTCGGACGTACACCCACTTCATGCCGCAGGCCGGCGCCCGGGGACTGTCCGCCATCGAGGCGTGGTTCACAGACTCGGCCGAAAGTCCCTGAGAAGTCCCAGAGGGCGAAACCAGCCGCCGGATGCCCGTGAACATGCAGGTCAGAGCGTGATCGCTCCCTGAGCGGAACAGAACCCGGCGTACAGCCCGACTCGTCTGCCCGTAAGACTTCTCCGCACGTCCCGCGTCTCAGGGACCCTGCGAGCCGGGAGGGCGAGCGGACGGCGCGGTCGCGGTGCTGGTACCGGTTCCGGTTCCGGAAAAGATCACTCCCGGATCTGACGGGGTCCGGTTGAGCACCCAAAGCCCGATCAGCACCGCCACCGCGAACACGACCGCGACCAGGACCGTCAGGATGACTCGGCGGCGGCGTTCGCGGCGGAGCCACTCGCCGCGGGCCGTGCGGTAGGCGTCGGGCATCGGGTGGACGGCGCCCGCGAGCGCGGCGAGGGACTCCTGGAGTTCCTGTTCCGTGCGGTCGGGGCTGGTGCCGTGCGACGGCGTCGTGTCTCGGTGCGTCATCGCCGGGCCTCCATCGCCTGGGTCAGGGCGGCGAGGCCGCGCGAGGTGTGGGTCTTGACGGAGCCGCCGGAGATGCCCATCGTGGCGGCGATCTCGCTCTCCTTCAGGCCGAGCCAGTGACGGAGGACCAGCGCCTCCCGCTGGCGGGCGGGCAGTTGCTGGAGGGCGTCGAGCAGCACCCGCTGGTCGTCGCGGAGCAGCGCGGTGCTCTCGGCCGAGGCGACGGTCTCGTCGGTGAGTTCCGGCGGGTTCTCCACGTGTCTGCGGGCGACCTGGAGGTGCCGTATCCGCATCCGGGTCAGGTTGCAGACGGTGGAGCGCAGGTACGCCTCCGCCGCCTCGATGTCCCGCAGTCGCCGCCACTTGCGGTAGATCTGGTAGTACGCCTCGGCTACGACGTTCTCCGGGTCGTCGGCGCCGAGCAGTACAGCGAGGCGGAGCATCGAGGTGTAGTGCAGCTCGAAGAGCCGGGCCACGCCCGCCTCGCGCTCCAGCTCTGCCGGGTCGGTCACCGCCGGGGCGAGCGGCACCCGGGTTACCGGGGTGGTGGGTCTCACATGCTGTCTCACGCGTTGTTCGCTCCCGTCTCGGGACGCCGGCTGACGGTCAGGCGCGACGGCAGGTCGGTCAGGTCGGCACCGCGTGGGACGCCGAGGCGTTCGAGGATCACGGTGCCGACAACGGCTACGGCCAGGTTCAGCAGAAGGGCGGCGAGCCCCGCGTAGACCTCGAACGGGCCGGTGCCGATCGACACGACCGACGAGAACCCCTCCCGTACGACCAGGAACGTGCCGACCAGCATCCCCGTACCCCACCCGGCGAGCAGCGCCCGCGGATGCAGCCTCCCGGTGAAGAGACCGACCGCCACCGCCGGGAAGATCTGGAGAATCCAGACACCGCCGAGGAACTGGAGATTGATGGCGGCCTGGTCGCGCAACCCGAACACGAACGCGACCGCGCCCACCTTCGCCGTCAGCGACACCGCCTTGGCGATGCGCACCTGCCGCTTGGGCGTGGCCGTCGGATGTACGTACTCGACGTAGACGTTGCGTACGAAGCTCGTGGCGGCGGCGATGGACATCACCGCCGCCGGCACCAGCGCCCCCACGGTGATCGCGCCGAACACCAGCCCGGCCAGCGGGGCGGGCATCAGCCGGTCGACCAGCATCGGTACGGCCGCCTCTGCGCCGCCTTCCGGAGCCCGCACCCCGGTGGCGAGCGCCGCGATGCCGAGGAAGCCGAAGAGGGCGAGGAGTCCGGTCCAGGCGGGCAGCGCCACGGCGACCTTGCGCAGGGTGTGCGAGCTGTCGGCGGCGAAACCGGCGGTCAGGACGTGCGGGTACATCAGCAGGGCGAGCGCGGAACCGAGGGCGAGGGTGGCGTACGCGGGCTGCTGCTCGGGGGTCAGCAGGAGCGCGGGTCCGCCCAGCCGCTCCGCCGCCCCGTCGAACACCTTCCCCGGGCCGCCGAGGCGGGCCAGGACCAGCCAGGTGACGGCCGTGAGCGAGACGAAGACGGCGACCGCCTTCAGCGCGGAGATGACGGTGGGCGCGCGCAGCCCGTGCCGGTAGGTGGCCACCGCCAGCCCCGCGAACAGCGCCACCATCACCAGGTCCTCGGTCGCGCCCCGCGCATAGACGCCCCCGGCGGTCAGCACCGCCCTGATGCCGAGCAGTTGCAGTGCCAGGTACGGCATCGTCGCGAGGATGCCGGTGAGCGCGACGACCAGGGCCAGCGGCGGGGAGCCGTACCGGCCGCGCACGAAGTCGGCGACGGTGATGTACCCGTGTCGGCGGGCCACGCTCCACAGCCGGGTCAGCAGCACGAACGCGAGCGGGCAGACGATCACCGTATACGGCACCGCGAAGAAGGCGGGTGCGCCGTTGCCGTACGCGAGTCCCGGTATCGCGGCGAAGGTGTACGCGGTGAAGATCGTGCCGCCCAGCAGGAACCAGGTCCACACCGGGCCGAGGCTGCGGTCGGCCAGCGCCCACCCCTCCAGGGACGGCAGCCGGTCGCTGGGGCGCAGACGGCGCGCGGTCACGGCGAGCAGCGACGCTCCGCCGATCACGGCGAGGAACGTCGCGGTCATGGCGCCGTCGGCCATGGGTCACCGTCCTTGGTGTGCCTGTGCCCTCGCGGGAGAGTTGCGCGGCGGGCCGGTTCGGAGGACAGGGAAACGGCGGGAAATCTTCTGGAAATCCGCTGTCAACCTTCTCCGCCGGGTCGGCAACTCTTGCACAGACCGGCAGAGAGCGGGAGAGGAGCGTGAGGGATGGCACAGACGGCTCATCACCGGCTGCGGCGCCTCGCGATCGCCGTGCTGCTCCTCGCGCCCGCCGCTGGCCTGCTGTGGGTCCCCTGGTACGCCGACGCCAGCCCGCGGCTGGCGGGGACGCCGTTCTTCTACTGGTACCAGCTCGCCTGGGTACCGGGGTGCGGCCTCTGCCTGCTCGCCGCGTACGCGCTGACCCGGCACGGCAGCGACGATCCCTGATCCGTCGCCGCCGCCCAGGTATCACCCCTCCGCACCTCCCCACCCCCACCCCACCGCCGCCCCGGCGAGGAGCCGCCATGCCCGCATCAGCCATGCCCGAATCCGCTCTCCCCGCGCCGGGGGGCCCACCGCCGCCCCGGCGGTCCCGGATGACCCCCAGATCGATCCTCGTGTGGACCGCCGTCGCCCTGGTGGGGGCGATCGGCTGGGCCGTGGTCGCCCTGTCCCGTGGCGAGGAGATCTCCGCCGTGTGGCTGGTGATGGCCGCCCTCGGCTCGTACGCCATCGGCTACCGGTTCTACTCCCGGTTCATCGCGCGCCGGGTCCTGGAGGTCGACGACACCCGCGCCACCCCGGCCGAACGGCTGGAGGACGGTGTCGACTACCACCCCACCGACAAGCGGGTGCTGTTCGGCCACCACTTCGCGGCCATCGCCGGAGCGGGCCCGCTGGTCGGCCCAGTCCTAGCCGCCCAGATGGGCTACCTGCCGGGGACGCTCTGGATCATCGTCGGCGTGATCTTCGCCGGTGCGGTCCAGGACATGATCGTGCTGTTCCTCTCCATGCGCCGGGACGGCAAGAGCCTCGGTCAGATGGCCCGGGACGAGATCGGCAGGGTGGGCGGTGCCGCCGCGCTGATCGGCGTCTTCGCCATCATGATCATCCTGCTCGCGGTCCTCGCGATGATCGTCGTCAACGCGCTGGCGGAGTCCGCGTGGGGCACCTTCTCGGTCTCCATGACCATCCCCATCGCCCTCTTCATGGGCTTCTACCTGCGCTACCTGCGGCCGGGCCAGGTCGTCGAGACCAGCGTCATCGGTGTGGCGCTGCTGCTGATCGCCATCCTCGGCGGCGGCTGGGTGCAGGACTCCTCCCTGGCCGAGTACTTCGTCTGGAGCCCCGAGACCCTGGTCCTCTGCCTGGTCGGCTACGGCTTCGTCGCCTCCGTGCTGCCCGTGTGGATGCTGCTGGCCCCGCGTGACTACCTGTCGACCTTCATGAAGGTCGGCACCATCGCCCTGATGGCCGTCGGCGTAGTGATCGCCGCCCCGACCCTCAAGGCCGAGCCGGTCACCGAGTTCGCCTCGACGGGCGCCGGCCCGGTCTTCGCCGGGTCGCTGTTCCCCTTCTTGTTCATCACCATCGCCTGCGGCGCCCTGTCCGGCTTCCACGCGCTGGTCTCCTCCGGCACCACCCCCAAGCTGATCCAGAAGGAGTCCCAGGTCCGGCTGATCGGCTACGGCTCCATGCTCACCGAGTCCTTCGTCGCCGTCATGGCGCTGATCGCCGCCTGTGTACTGGAGCCGGGACTGTTCTACGCGATGAACTCCCCGGCCGCGCTGCTCGGCCCGACCGTGGACAGTGCCGCCGAGGCGGTCCGCAACCTCGGCTTCACGATCACCCCGGACCAGCTCACCGCAGCGGCCCAGGCCGTCGAGGAGGAGACACTGGTCGGTCGCTCCGGCGGCGCCCCCACCCTGGCCGTGGGCATGTCGGAGATCTTCGCCAGTGTGCTCGGCGGCGCCGGGATGAAGGCGTTCTGGTACCACTTCGCGATCATGTTCGAGGCGCTGTTCATCCTGACCACGGTGGACGCCGGTACCCGCGTCGGCCGCTTCATGCTCCAGGACATGCTCGGCAACGTGTGGAAGCCGATCGGCCGGGTCACCTGGAAGCCGGGCATCTGGATCACCAGCGCCCTGGTCGTGGGCGCCTGGGGCTACTTCCTCTACGCCGGTGTCACCGACCCGCTCGGCGGCATCAAGCAGCTGTTCCCGCTGTTCGGCATCGCCAACCAGCTACTGGCCGCGGTCGCCCTGGCCGTCACCACGACCATGCTGATCAAGGCGGGCAAGCTGCGCTGGGCGTGGGTCACGGGCATCCCGCTGGCGTGGGACGTGGTCGTCACCTTCACCGCGGGCTGGCAGAAGATCTTCTCCGACGACCCCAAGATCGGCTTCTTCGCCCAGCGTGACGTCTACGCGGACGCCATCGACGCGGGCAGGCTGCTGCCGGGCGCCACGGACATGGACGACATGCACACCATCGTCCTCAACAACACCGTGGACGGCGTACTCATGGCGGTCTTCCTGCTGCTGGTCCTCATCGTCCTGGTCAACTGCGCGGTGGTGTGCGTCCGAGCCATCCGCTCCCCGGAGCCGCTGCCGACCACCGAGGTGCCGTACGTCGCCTCCCGTATCGACGTGCCGGAGCGGCGCGACAGCGACTCCCTGGTGGGGACGGGCTCATGAACGCCGTACGGAAGGCGCTGGCCACCGTGCTCTGGTACGCGCGTGAGGTGACCGGCGAGACGGAGTACGAGCGCTACTGCGCACGCCACCGCCACCACCACCCCGACGCCCCGCTGCCCACCCGCCGGGAGTACCAACGGCTGCGCACCCTGCGACGCGAGTGCGAGTCGCCGGCCCGTTGCTGTTGATCCCCACACACGCGCGAGCCCTGCCCGTCCCGCGATCGGGACGGGCAGGGCTCGCGCACGCACAGTCGTCAGGCTTTCGCGCCGCCGAGCGGGCGAATCTCACCGCCGGTCGTCAACCGCCGCCACTTCTTGGCGCGAGCGGGATGGTCTGCGCCCAGTCGGCGAGTACCTCGGGGCTGGTGTGGTGGCTCGCGGACATGTGGCTCATGTATGCGCGAAAAGTGATCGCTGAGCTGAGGGTGGCGTGCCAGGATGCTTCAACCGGCTTGACCAAGGCGGTAGTTGGGGGAACGAAAGTGAGAAGCGAGAGCCTCGACGTGCCACTACAAGCTGGGCATCGGTGACATTCTCCAGAAGAGGGGTGGGATCCCCTGTCTCCCCTACCATTCCACCAACACCTACTGGAAGTCGGTGCAGAGCCTTGTGGCGCAGTATCCGAGAGCGACGTATCACGCCTTCCGCACCTGAGGGAGGCGGACGCAGTCCCAGGGGGCATAAGGCGGGGCTGCTCGGGGCCGCGCTCTGTGCGGTGCTCCTCACCGCGTGCGGAGGCGGGGACGGCTCCGGGTCGGCGAAGTCCCCTGACGTTGCGGACCAGGACCGTTTTCTGCGGGACTACGTGCGCTTGCTCAACGATTCCGACGGGGAGGGGCTCGCCCGACTGCTCGACGCCCACCCCCAGGGCGCCCTGGACGCCCGTGCCCGGATCAAGGCGTACGGCGGACAGGGCTGGAATGTGCGGTGGACCCGTACCTCGGAGTTCGCGAGCGTGTGGAACGTGGATGTGACCGGCACCGCTGGTAAGGAGCACAGGCCGGTCCGTGTCACCGAGACGATCACCTGGGAGAACGCGCAGTGGGTGATGGCCCCGCTCCCGGGTGTGGTTCCGACACCGCCGGACGCGGCAAGGACGGAGCCTCCCGGATGAGCCTGGTGCCTAGGACCTGAGGGTCCAGAGGGCAGAGCAGCTCAAGTAGGCCCCGCGCCGGAGTGAGCTGTTCGCCGGTGACCGGGCCGGGCTGAAGTGCATGAGGTCGTCGCGGAAGGCGCGGCACTCCTCCAGGGCCGTGACGAGCCGCTACGAACGGCACGTAGACGACATAACACCGCGACTGCCAGGCCCCCGTACAAGCCTCGCCCCGCTTCTGCACAGCACTTCGTCGTCGTGAGGGCGGCTGGCCCGGTTCGCCGCGGAGCCACTGCCGCTGACCCTGCTCCACCACGCCGACATCAGCACCGTACTGCCGCGCGCCTCGACGCGGCGGTGCCCGGCGTACCCGACGTGGGTCCGCACGATCCGGCACCGCGTCTGCCGGTGCCTCCCGCGCTGGCGGTGCTGAGGCACATGGACGGGCCGACCGCCGCCGATGCCCTGGCCGTGGCGACGTGGCTGTCGGTCGCCCTGCGCCGGACCGCTGACTACCTCTTGGCGTGGGAGACCGCACGGGGAGCGGCGGACCTGGCCGAGCCACCGCTTGGCGCGGGCCACCGGACAGTCCGCCCCGCCCCACTGTTCCGGTTGGGCAAGTACGCGGCGGCCGAGGCGGTGCACCGCGCGGTGCGGAACGCCCAGGCGCGGCTGTTCGGTGCTGACGACCCCGACTCGACTGACAGCGGTTACGGACTCCGACTCGTGCTGGCCAACCTGGGCAGCCGGGAGGCAGTCGTCGCCCCGCTCCGTGACCCCGTTGCCGTGCGGCGCTCGGTACTGGGTCCCGCGCATCCGCTGACCCTGCGGGGCCGGGCCAACTTTCTGGAGATGCCCGCCGGTGAAGTGGTCACCGGGAGGGGGCGCGCTGCTCACGCTGCCCTCGGAACGCGACCGGGTCCTCGGCCCCGAGGACATCGTGACCGTGGGCGCCCGTGTCTCACCACGTCCAGCTTCCCGCCCAGCGCGCTACGGCTGGCCGTGGACGTCTGGTTCTCTGCCCTGGAGGAGGACGCCCTCGCGGCCGGGGCGACCGAGGAGGAACTGCCCGGTGAGGTGGAGAAGCTGCTCGTCGCGGTCTCCCGGCACGCCCCCTCCTTCGCCACCGCCCTGCGCGGCTCCGGGCCGCACGCGCGGAACGCGACGAGGCGACCGCCTCGGCCGTTCTCGCCGGGCTCGGCGGCCAGCCGCATGTGGCGGCCTTTGCCCGTAGGTCCGCCGGTGCGCGCGGAGACCGCGACCACTTCGGTGCCCTCGGCTTTCTGTGAGGACTCCTCACCGTGCTGCGCGACTCCGGGCACACCGGGCTGTTCGTGGTGCTGGACGAGGTGGAGACGTCGCAGCGGTCCGGTCGGATGCCCAAGACAAGGCACTCAACGCGCTGCGGCAGCTCATCGACGAGGTGCGCTCCGGCCGGTATCTCGTCATCACCGGCACACCCGCCTTCTACGACGGTCGGCAGGGCGCGAAGCGGCTGGCCCCGCTGGCCAACGGCTCGCCACCGACTTCACCACCGACCCCAGCTTCGGCCTCGGCGTCACCATCCGGGACCTGTACGCGGAGGCCGCCGCGTCGCCCGAGCGGCTGCAAACGGTCGTCGACGACGCCTGCGTCGCGGAACTGGCGCGAGCCGTCGACGGCAAAGTGGGTGTCACTCCCCGGCTGTTCCCGAAGAAGCTGGTCGGGGACGTACTCGACCGCGTTGGAGCGCAACCTGGCCGCCACGGTGTCCGGAGGTCCCGCCTCGGCCGACGACATCGACTTGGACCTGTGACGACGGACGCCGACAGCTCCGGCACGACGGGTCCGGACGAGGGCGGGGCCGATGTACTCGACCGGCTCGACCCCGTAGTGCTGCACCACA
The DNA here is from genome assembly GCF_042674625.1 of Streptomyces flavalbus. NCBI lineage: Bacteria > Bacillati > Actinomycetota > Actinomycetes > Kitasatosporales > Streptomycetaceae > Streptomyces > Streptomyces flavalbus. Next base: position 2,274,896 of record NZ_JBHTEB010000001.1, on the reverse strand, counting down.
TCGTCACCTCCCCGAATCTGATCCGGGAAGGTTCTCAGATCACCCGGAACAGATCCGCCGCCGCATGGACATCCGTCAGGTCCTCCACCACGCGCAGGTTGTCGCACAGTGCCTCCAGTACCGAGCCGTTCTCCGCGGGCCGTAGGTTGCCGACGGCGACGCCGAAGACGCGGAACTCCAGGCGGTGCTTGGTGGTGTTCCAGGTGCGCATCCAGTCCTCGGTGACGCCGCAGTCGTCGTCGGTGATCAGGACGATGTCGCCGCGGGCGCGGGCGGTGTCGTTGAATTCGTCGTCCAGGAGGGCGGCGGCGGCCGACAGGGGGGTCTGGTAGCTGGTGCCGCCGCCGAGGAACGTCTCCGCGAAGTCGAGGGTACGGGGCATGTCCGTGGGCTCGTCGGCCGGGAAGCGGAAGATGCTGATCTTGTCGGCGGCCGAGAACAGGATGCCGACGAAGTCGCGGGAGGCGTGGCGGGCCTGGTCCAGGAGGGCCAGGGCGCAGGCCTTGGCCCAGGCCTCGCGGGTGACTCCGCCCGGCCCCGCCTCGTACATGGAGTGGGACGTGTCCACGCAGGCGATGATGGCGCCCTGGCCGGTGGGCTGCTCGTTCTCGGTGTCGTAGAGCATCAGCTCACCGGCGGCGTAGCGGGCGGCGAAGACCGCGCGGAGGGCCGGGAGGCCCAGGCTCGCGAGTTCTGAGGGGATGACGCGGGAGAGGTCGTCGCCGAGGGTGACGCCGACCAGTTCTCCGGTCGCGTGCTCCGTCCTGCGGGCCCGCTCGCCGCTGGCCATCTGGCGGAAGCGGCCGATCAGTTCGGCCCACTCCGCGAGACGGCCGGTGCGGAGTCGCTCCGCGAGCCTGGCCCGCTGCTCGAACGGCATCCGCTCCGTCTCGGCGGGCGCGACGCCCCACGCCCGCATCAGCGCGGCCTCCTCCCGGACCGCCGCGAGCGCCTGCCTGGCCGCCGTGCGCGCGGTGGCGCGGGCACCGGGGACCGCCGCCGCCATGGCCTGCGCCCCGGCCTCGGCGGCCTGCCGGGCGGCTGCCTCGGCGGCCTCGACCGCCCGTCCCACGGCGTCGGCGGCGGCGGGCGGCACCGTGCCGTCCTCGGCCGCAGACGCCGTGGCCTGCTGGAACGCCTCCGCCACCGCGGTCGCCGCGCCCTCGGCGGTCTGTCGCGCCCGTTCCGCCCGCGCGGCCCGCTCCCTGGCCTCCCCGGCGCGCTCCAGCATCCCGCGCAGCGCGGAGCCCTGGGCGAGTACGGCCATGGCGGCGGCGTAGGGGTCGCCCGCCGTCTCCCGGCGCAACTCGGTGAACTCCCGTGACTCCATCAGGGAGGTGGTGAGGTGGTGGTTGGGGAGATGGGAGGGGGCCAACTCGGCGCGGTCGCGCAACCGGGGGGCGGGCTGGTACGCGGCCAGGAACACGTCGGTCAGGAGGTCGGCGGCGTGGTCGTGGCGCTCGGACAGCTCCGCGGTCAGTTCGCGCAGCCCGGCCGACTGCTCGTAGGTGTCGCGCCAGGTGATCCGGTCGAAGCGGTCCCCGACCACGGCCGTGGTGTGCCGTCCGAAGGCGGTGGCGGGGCCGCCCAGCCACCGGGCGGACCGGCTCGCCAGGTTCGCGAGCGTGCTGGGTGTCGTCGTCATCGTGATGCGGTCCGTCGATGCTCAGGGCTGCCGCGTCTGCACCATGCTCGCGTCCACACCCAGCGCCTCCGTCAGGACGCGGGCGCGGACCGCGCGCTGGCGGCCGGTGACGCGGTCGATGGTGGCCGTGGAGCGGCCCGCGTTCGCCGCCTCCTCGCGGAGCTTCTCCAGCCGCTTGCCCGCCATGGCGAGCTTGTGGTGGGCGTTCTTGATCACCCACTCGCTCAACGCCTCCCGGGACTGCCCGGCCATGGCGTCGAGCTGCGCCTCCAACTCCTCGATGACGTCGGCCAGGTCGAGCGCCTCCCTGGCGTCCGGGTTGACCAGGTGCAGCACCTCGCGCTCGACGGTCGGGCGCTCGGCGGGGGAGTCCCACAGCACGTGCGTCAGCACCGACAGGTCGGTCTCCGCGACCGCCGGGCGGCCGTCGAGGTACGCGGACGCCTGGAGCAGTCGTACGGCCTGCCGCCAGCGGCGGTCGGAGGCGATGAGTTCCTTGCGGCGCAGGGCGGCCCGCAGCGTGCACACCGCGTCCACGATCAGGTCGGGGACGTCCACCGCCGGGACCGATTCGGTCACGGCCCGCTGCAACTCGGTCAGTTCGATCGTCGTGCGGACCGGGGCCGCCGGGCGGCTGACGGCGGAGCGGACCAGCGCGGCGAAGTTGGCGGGGTCCGCCAGGTAGCCGACCTCGATCCGTACCAGCAGACGGTCGTAGATCGCCGCCGCGTCCTCGCCGCCGGGGAGTTCGTTGCTCGCCGTGATGGCGCCGATCAGGGGGCAGTGGATCGGCTCGCCGCCGTTCTCGGGGTGGTAGATCCGCTCGTTGAGGAAGCCCAGCGTCTCGTTCAGCGCCGCCGTCGAGCACTTGAAGATCTCGTCGATGAACGCGACGTGCGCGGTGGTGGCCCGGCCGTCGAAGACCTGGCGGTACTCGCCCCGGGCCAGCGCCGCGACGTCGATCGGACCGAACATCCTCGTCGGCGCCGTGAACTTCGACAGGAGGATCTCCCAGTAGGCCGCCCCCTCGATCCGCCCCGTCAGCTCCCTCGCCAGCTCGGACTTCGCCGTGCCGGGCGGGCCGAGCACCAGCGAGTGCTGCCCGGCCAGCAACGTCACCACCAGCGTCCGTACCACGTCGGCCCGCTCGTAGAAGCGGGCCGACAGTTCGTCGCAGATCGCCCGCAGGCCCTTGCCGGTGTCCCGCGCCTCCATGTGCCTCTCCTCGCCTCCCCCGAAGCAAGGTCAACGTAGCCGACGGCCGCGGTGCGCGGATCAGAAGGGGGTGAGCGTCAGCCGTATCCCCGTGGGCGCCGTGTCCTGGACGTACGACGCGAAGTCCGCCACGTCGTCGAAGGCGAAGCCGTACGCCTTGCCGTCCTCCGTCGCCGCGTGGAGCGCGCGGGAGTAGTGGTTGGTGAGGTCGGTGCGGTAGAAGGTGGCCGGGTCCGTCGTCGGCTGGGTGGGGGAGGACAGGAGGGTCGAGCGGTTCAGGGCCGCGCCCAGGATCGCCGCGACCGGGCCCGTCGTACCGTCGTTCGGGGCGGCCAGGTTGCCGTCGCAGAAGAGGACGTCGCGGGTGGAGGGGCGGGCGAAGGACACCTGGGCGGGGCCGTCGAAGGTGAGGCGGTCGGCGCGGACGCGGCCCGTGAACGTGCCCGCGTTCGTGGTGACGCTCAGGTCCCGGCCCGTGTACGTGCTCCACGCCTCGTCGATGTACGGCGCCAGGTAGTCCTTGGGGAACAGGCCCGCGTCCAGGCCGTGGCCCGGGGCGATCACGCGCGTGTCGTCGACGATCAGGGGCGCGAACTCCTCCACCTTCCGGAGCGCGTCGAAGACCGCCGCCCGGCCACCCGCCCGCAGCGTGCCCGTCGTCTGGTCCTTCGCGCCGGTCAGGCGGATGGACAGCGGGACGCTGAACATGTCCACCATCGTGGTGTTGCAGAACATGCCCGCCGCGTTGTACGTGAACTCCGCGCAGTCGTGCAGCACGCCGTAGTTCGGGTCGGACTTCACCCAGCCCGCCGGGTACTGGAGCGCGGCGTTCCCCGCGCCGTCCGTCACCGCCTTGAACTTCAGCTTCTCGCCCAGCGCCACGTAGACGCGGCCCGACATGTGGGGGAGGGACAGTGTCGTCTCGGCGCCTGCGGAGAGGGGGATCGCGTAGTCCGTGTAGCCGTCCGCGCCGTTGTCCGTGAGGGCGACCGGGGCCAGGGTGCCGTCCGGGGTGACCCGGACCTGGCGGCCGTCCTGGTTGCCGACGACGTAGAGGTGGACCTCCGCGTTGCCGAAGGTGCCGGTGTCGTTGACGACCGTGAGGGGGAGGGACGCGGCGGTGCCGTCCTCCGGGTCGGCCAGGGCGTACGGGGCTGTCGCCGCCGCGGCGGGGACGGCCACCGCCGCTCCGCCGAGGGCGAAGAGCAGCTTGCGGCGGCCGAGGCGGCGCTGGTGACGTGCGGTCATGTGGGGGGTCTCCAGGGCTACTTGTGGGGTGACCTACCCGCGGGAGCGTTTGTGAGAGCGCTCTCAGTCGGGTGCCCGATGCTACGCACGGTGCCTGGAGGGGCCAACCGGTTCCTGGCTGTCTCGGGAGGGTTTAAGCGGTGCTTAAGGGTCGGTTAAGGCCGACCCAGCGAACGCTCCCGCACCCTCGCCAAGTGGTGTTCGAACACCTCCCGCGGCTCCGGCGTCAGCGTCCGCAGGGCCACCAGCGCCGTGATCACCACGTCGCACAGTTCCGACTGGACGTCGTCCCACGTGTGCGAGGTGCCCTTGCGCGGGTTCTGGCCCGTCGCGCCGATCACCGCCTGGGCGACCTCGCCCACCTCCTCCGACAGCTTCAACATGCGCAGCAGCAGGCCCTCCCGGCCGCCGTGCGCGCGGTGCGCGTCCAGCCAGGCCCACAGGGCGTCGATGTCCGACCACAGGTCGGAGGGGGAGGCGGCGGGGGGCGTGTCCTGGGTGGTCATCCCGGTAGCCTGCCACGCCGCCGGGACGCCTCACTCCTCGAACAGCGGCTCCTGCTCGTCCTCTTGTGACTCCTGGAGCCGCTTCATCCGCGCCCCCACCACCGCCACCGTCGCCGCCGCCGTCACCGCGAGCGCCGTCGGGACCATCCAGCCGCGGTTGACCGTGTGGCCCAGGGCGTGGTCCAGGGACAGGCGGCCGGGGCCCGCGATCGCGATGCCGGTGGCGGCCAGGGCGAGGGACGCGGCGTACTCGTAGCCGCCGCTCTGGGCGAAGAAGCCGTTGGGGGCGTGCACCGCCGCCGCGCCCGACATCGCACCGGCCGCCGCCGCGCCCGCCGCGGGGGTGGCCAGGCCCAGCGCCAGCAGGGTGCCGCCGCCGGTCTCCGCCAGGCCCGCCGCCGTGGCGCTCGCCTTGCCGGGGCGGTAGCCGACGGACTCCATGAACTGGCCCGTGCCCTCGATCCCGCCGCCGCCGAACCAGCCGAACAGCTTCTGCGCGCCGTGCGCGGCGAGCACCCCGCCGGTCCCCAGCCGGAGCAGCAGCAGACCCAGGTCCGTTCGGGTGCAAGAGATCATCGTCGGTCACTCCAAGCGGGGAAGGGGAAGGGTGCGTTCCGCGTTTCCAGCGTCGCACCCGTCACACCTCCCGGCATCCGGCACACCCTCCGCCCGGGTCCGTTCGGGTGCCTCACCCACGCCGCCTCGCGCGCCCGCCCACCCCCCGGTGGCGGCCCCGCCCCGCCGGTGTGACGCTCCCCCCATGCCCATCAACACCGCCAAACTCAGCGACCCCACCGTCCGCGCCTTCGTCGCCGCCGTCAACGCCCACGACGTCGACGGCTTCCGCGCGCTGCTCACGCCCGACGCGACGATGGCCGACGACGGCACCGACCGGGACCTCGACGACTGGGTGGACCGGGAGATCTTCTCCTCCCACGGCCATATGGAGGTCGACAACGAGTCGAAGGGCGGACGCTCCCTCGTCGCCCGCTACAGCAACGACACCTGGGGCGAGATGCGCACCCGGTGGAGCTTCACCGTCGAGGACGACGGGCGGATCTCCCGGTTCGAGACGGGACAGGCGTAGGACGGAGGTCGGCGCGGCAGCCGTCCCGCGGTTCCGGTGCGTACCCCGCGGTCCCGCGCGGGGCCCACCCCCACCCGGTGCCGTGGAACGGCTGCCGCCTCCCCCCTCAATGTGGCCGCGGAAGCTACGGGCTCCAGATGTGAAGCTCCTGTGGAGGGGAGTCGAGCATAAGCCCGCCACCGGCCGCGATGGAGTGGACGGTCAAACTCCGTTTGTGCAGGTTGACGAAGTGACGAACCCGGTCGCCGCCACCGCCGTCGCCTCACCCCCGCCCCACGTACGGCATCCCCGTCGCCAGCACCGTCGCGAACTGCACGTTCGCCTCCAGCGGCAGCTCCGCCATGTGCCGTACCGTGCGCGCCACGTCCGCCACGTCCATCACCGGCTCGGGAGCGATCTCCCCGTTCGCCTGGAGCGCGCCCGTCCGCATCCGGGCCGTCATGTCGGTGGCCGCGTTGCCGATGTCGATCTGGCCGACGGCGATCCGGTACGGGCGTCCGTCCAGCGCCAGTGACTTGGTCAGGCCGGTCAGCGCGTGCTTGGTCGCCGTGTAGGCCACCGAGTGCGGGCGCGGGGCGTGCGCGGAGATCGAGCCGTTGTTGATGATCCGGCCGCCCTGGGGGTCCTGCTCCTTCATCTGCCGGTACGCCGACTGGGCGCACAGGGACGCCCCGTTCAGGTTGGTCTCCACCACGTGCCGCCAGGCGTCGTAGGGCAGGTCCTCCACCGGCACCCCGCCCGGCCCGAACGTGCCCGCGTTGTTGAAGAGCAGGTCCAGACGGCCGTAGCGGTCGCGTACGGCGGTGAAGAGGTCGGTGACCTCCGGCTCGCGTGAGACGTCGCAGCGTACGGGGAGGCAGTCGCCCTCGGGGAACAGGGCCGCCGTCTCCGCCAGGCGCTCGGGCGGCGTCCGGCCAGGGCCACCGCCCAGCCGGTGCGCAGCAGTTCGACGGCGACCGCCCGGCCGATGCCGGAGCCCGCACCGGTGACGAGGGCGACACGCGGGGTGCTCGGGGTGCTTCGCTTGGCGTTCATGAGTCCGCAGCGTACGGGGGGAGCAGGGCTGCGGAACTCCTCACCGAGCCGCAATGGGATGGTCATGTCCGTGGCAAGCGGAGGTCGTTCCCGGCCACTCGAATGCCCCCTGCGTCCATTCACGCCGCAGGGAGGAACCGCCGCTCATGACCCCCCGTCACCCGCACCCCGGGCACGCCCCCGAACTCCGCGCCGCCGCCCGGCACCTCGGCCGCCGCCGCTTCCTGACCGTCACCGGCGCCGCCGCCGCGCTGGCCTTCACGGTGAACCTGCCCGCCGCCGGTACCGCCGCCGCGGCCGAACTCGACCCGGCGCGGATCAGCGAGGACCCCTTCACCCTCGGCGTCGCCTCCGGTGACCCGCTGCCCGGCTCCGTCCTGCTGTGGACCCGGCTCGCCCCGGTCCCCTTCCAGGCCGACGGCGGGATGCCCGCCCAGCGCGTCCCGGTGGAGTGGGAGGTCGCCTCCGACGAGCGGTTCCGACGGATCGTCAGACGCGGTACCGCCACCGCCCACCCCGAGTTCCACCACACCCTGCACGTCCAGGTCGACGGCCTCGCCGAGCACCGCGTCTACCACTACCGCTTCCGCGCCGGGCGCTGGATCAGCCCGGCCGGGCGCACCCGCACCGCCCCCGGCATCGGCGCCAAGGTCACCGGCCTCACCTTCGGGCTGGTCTCCTGCCAGCGCTACGACCAGGGGTACTGGACCGCGTACCGGCACCTCGCCCAGGAGGACGTGGACGTCGTCTTCCACCTCGGGGACTACCTGTACGAGTACGCCGTCAACTCGGCCGCGGGCTCCCGGGGTTACCCGGCCGGGACGCTGCCCGACCACTTCAACCACGAGACGGTCACGCTGGAGGACTACCGGCTGCGGTACGCCCTCTACAAGACGGACGCCGACCTCGCCGCCGCGCACGCCGCGCACCCCTTCGTCGTCACCTGGGACGACCACGAGACCGAGAACAACTACGCCGACGACACCCCCGAGAACAGCGTCCCGCCGGAGGAGTTCCTGCTCCGCCGCGCCGCCGCCTACCGGGCCTACTGGGAGAACATGCCGCTGCGCCGCCCGCAGCTCCCCGACGGGCCCGACCTCCAGCTCTACCGGCGCCTGCACTGGGGACGGCTCGCCCAGTTCGACGTGCTCGACACCCGCCAGTACCGCTCCGACCAGGCGTACGGCGACGGCTGGCAGTTCCCCGGGCCCGAGTCCGAGGACCCCTCGCGCACCCTGACCGGGGCCACCCAGGAGCGGTGGCTGATCGACGGCTGGAAGCGGTCGCGGGCGCTGTGGAACGTCGTACCGCAGCAGGTCACCTTCTCCCGGCGGTACAACTCCACCACCCTGCCCTCCAAGGTCTCCATGGACTCCTGGGACGGCTACCCCGCCTCCCGCGAGCGGGTGCTGGCCGGGGCGGAGGCGGCCGGGGTGGAGAACCTGATGGTCCTCACCGGCGACGTCCACGTGCACTACGGGTTCGACGTCAAGCGGGACTTCGAGGACCCCGGGTCCAGGGTCGTGGGCACCGAGATCGTCACCAGCTCCGTCAGCAGCGGCGGCGACGGTTCGGAGCGGCCCGCCAACTGGGGCACCTACCTGGCGGCCAACCCGCATATGCGCTTCTACAACGGGCAGCGCGGCTACGCCACCGTCACCCTCGGCCAGGAGGCGGCGCGCGCCGACTTCAGGACCGTCCCGTACGTCACCACGCCGGACGCGCCGCTGACCACCGCCGCCTCCTTCGTCACCGAGGTCGGTGACCAGGGGCTCAAGCCCGCGTAGTCACCGGCTCCAGCTCGCCCGGGTAGCGCACGCCGACCTGGTCCCGTATCGCGTCCAGGGTGCGCATCACCGCGAGGGTGCCGTCCAGCGGGACCAGTTCGGACTCCGTGCGGCCCGCGCGCAGCGCGCCCATCACCTCGCGGGCCTGGTGCTTGTAGGTGCTGCGGGGCCCGTCCGCCGGGTCGGCCGTGAAGACCTCCGGGTCGCGGCCGTCCCGGTGCAGGACGAACGTCTCGGGGTGGAAGAAGCCGTCGGGGATGTCGACCCGGCCGAGCGAGCCGGTGACGGACGCCGTCCCCGCGGTGCCGCCCACGATGGAGCAGTGCACCGACGCCAGGGCGCCGCCGTCCCAGGAGAGCAGCGCGCCCGTCTGGAGGTCGACGCCCTCCTCCGACAGCACCGCCCGCGCCGTCACGCCCGACGGCTCACCCAGCAGCAACTGCGCGAACGACACCGGGTACACGCCCAGGTCGAGCAGCGCGCCGCCGCCCTGCGCGGGGTCCCGCAGCCGGTGCGCGGGCGGGAACGGGCCCGCGAGGCCGAAGTCGGCCTGCACCGTGCGCACCTCGCCGATCGCGCCGTCGTCGACCAGCGCCTTCAGGCGCCGCATGTGCGGGTTGCAGTACATCCACATGGCCTCCATGAGGAAGACCCCGTGCCGCCGCGCCAGCGCGACCAGCTCCTCCGTCTCCCGCACGTTCAGCGTGAACGGCTTCTCGCACAGCACCCCGCGCCCGGCCTCCAGGCACATCCCGGCCGCCGCGCGGTGCGCCGCGTGCGGGGTGGCGACGTAGACGACGTCCACCTCCGCGTCGGCCGCCAGCTCCGCCCAGGAGCCGTGCGCCCGGTCGATGCCGAACCGCTCCGCGAACGCCTCCGCCGAGGCCAGCGACCGCGAGCCCACGGCGACCACCTCCGCGTCCGGCAGGTCCACCAGGTCCGCCGTGAACGCGGCGGCGATCCCGCCGGTGGCCAGCACGCCCCACCGCACGGTGTCCGTCGAGTGTGTCGAGTCCGTCGTGTCCGTCATCCCGCCCGCCCTGTTCCTCGGTGTGGCCGTCGACGTTCGAACTGCCGACCCGGCTCCGACCACCTGTACGAGCTGAGAGCATAGGTCGCGGATCACTCGCAAAGGGAGGGGCACATGCCCGAACCAGGGGCATCGATACCGGACGTATCAGAAGTAAGGGGCACATCAGGCGGGTTGTCGACGCTGGAGGGAGCCGCGCCGCGCTCCCCGCGCCGCACCTCCCTCCTCGTCACCCTGGTCCTCGGCGGACTCACCGCCACACCCCCGCTGGCGATGGACATGTACCTCCCGGCGCTGCCCGAGGTCACCAGCTCCCTGCACGCCCCCGCCGCCACCGTGCAGCTCACCCTCACCACGTGCCTGGCCGGGATGGCGCTCGGGCAGCTCGTGGTCGGCCCGATGAGCGACCGCTGGGGACGCCGCCGCCCGCTCCTCGTCGGCCTCGCGTTCTACGTCGTCGCCACCGCCCTGTGCGCCTTCGCGTCCACCGTCGAGACCCTCGTCGCCTTCCGGCTGGTGCAGGGGCTCGCGGGCGCCGCCGGGATCGTCATCGCCCGCGCCGTCGCCCGCGACCTCTACGACGGCATGGCCATGGCCCGCTTCTTCTCCACCCTGATGCTGATCTCCGGCGTCGCCCCGATCATCGCGCCGCTCATCGGCGGGCAGATCCTGCGGGTGACCGACTGGCGGGGCGTGTTCGTCGTCCTGACCGTGGTCGGGGCGCTGCTCACCGCCGTCGTCTGGTTCCGGCTGCCCGAGACCCTGCCCGCCGCCGACCGCCACTCCGGAGGCGCCGGGGAGACCCTGCGCGCCGTCCGCGCGCTCCTCGCCGACCTGCCCTTCACCGGCTACATGCTCTGCGGCGCCTTCACCTTCGCCGCCCTGTTCGCCTACGTCTCCGCCTCGCCCTTCGTCGTCCAGGAGATCTACGGCGCCTCCCCGCAGACCTTCAGCCTGCTGTTCGGCCTGAACTCCATCGGCCTGGTCGCCGCCGGGCAGCTCAACGGCCGGGTGCTGGTCGGCCGGGTCAGCCTCGACCGGGTGCTCACCGTCGGCCTCGGCATCATCGTGGCCGCCGCCACCGCGCTGCTGCTGATGACCCTCGGCGTCTTCGGCGACGTCGGCCTGGTGCCGGTGGCCGCCGCGCTGTTCGTGCTGATGTCCGCGATGGGCGTCACCCTGCCCAACACCCAGACGCTGGCGCTGCTGCGGGTACGGCACGCCGCCGGGTCGGCGTCCGCGCTGCTCGGCACCTCCGGGTTCCTCATCGGCGCGGTCGCCTCCCCGCTGGTCGGGATCGCCGGGGAACACACCGCCGTACCCATGGCCGTCACGCAGTTGACCGCCACACTGGTGGGCGTGGCCTTCTTCGTCGGCATGTGCCGACCGTGGCGGGCCCGCCCGAGCCTGGAGGGAGCAGAGAGCTGAGCGCGCCGAGACTGCGCAGCGGCACCCCCGAGCGGGCCGGACTCGACCCCGCCGAACTGCGCCGCCTGGTCCGTGAGGTACAGCGCCTCACCACCGGCGACGACCCCTGGGCGGCGGGCGCCGTCGTGGTCGCCGGGCGCGGCCCCGTGCTCGCCCTGGAACACGCGGCGGGCTGGGCCGTGCGGTACGCCGCCTACGACCCGGTGGCCGACCGGGGCGTCGAGCTGCCGCCGGGCAAGCGGGTGCCGATGACCGTCGACACCCCCTTCGACCTGGCCTCCCTCACCAAGCTGTTCACCGCCGTCGCCGCCGTCCAGCAGATCGAGCGCGGCACCCTCGGCATCGACGCCCTCGTCGGCGCCTACCTGCCGGAGTTCCACGGCGCCGCCCGGCACGGCACCACCGTCCGCCAACTCCTCACCCACACCTCCGGGCTCCGCCCCGAACTGCCCCTGTACGACTGCGCCGACCACGCCGAACGCCTCGCCCTGCTGCGCGCCGAGGCCCCGGACGGCGAGCCCGGCACCTACCGCTACTCCGACCTGAACCTGCTGCTCCTCCAGTACGTCCTGGAACGCGTCACCGGGCGCCCGCTGGACGTCCTGGTCCGCGACGGCATCACCCGCCCCCTCGGCATGACGGCCACCCGCTTCGGGCCCTGCCCCGGCGCCGCCGCCACCGAGGACCAGCGGCGGCCCTGGGCCAAGGCGGACCGGGGGATGCTGCGGGGCGTCGTCCACGACGAGAACGCCTGGGCGCTCGGCGGGGTCGCCGGGCACGCCGGGCTGTTCTCCACCGGCCGCGACCTCGCGGTGTTCTGCCGCGCGATCCTCGCGGGCGGCGCGTACGGGCCCGCGCGCATCCTCGGCCCCGACTTCGTGGAACTGCTGCTCACCCCGCCGGGCCTCGGCTTCGCGCTGGACGAGCCGTACTTCATGGGGGAGCTGGCGGGGCGGGGGGCGGCCGGGCACACCGGGTTCACCGGTACGTCCCTGGTGCTGGACCCCGCGACGGACACCTACCTCGTCCTCCTCGCCAACACCGTCCACCCCAGGCGGCGGCCCGCGGACAGCCGTCCGAGGGCGGCGGCGGGGACGCGGGTGGCGCGGGCGGTGCGGGCGGCGGGGCCGGTGCGGGGGGTTTGAGAGAATCGCCCGGTGAACGTACCCGTGCCCACCCCGGACTCCGCCTCCCCGCCCGCGCCCCAGGCGGAAACCCTGCGGGACGCGCTCGCCGGGCTGCTCGACGGGCTGCCCCCACGGCAGGCCGCCGGGGCCGTGGAGCGGCTGATCGCCAGCTACCGGGGGCGCACCCCGACCGACGCGCCGATCCTGCGGGACCGGGCGGACGTGGTGGCGTACGCGGCGTACCGGATGCCCGCGACCTTCGCGGCGGTCCGCTCCGCGCTGACGGAGTGCGCGGCGGCCGTCCCCGGATGGGCGCCCGGCAGCCACGTCGACGTCGGCGGCGGCACCGGCGCGGCGGTCTGGGCGGCCGGGGCGGTGTGGCCGGGGGCGCGGGCGGTGACCGTGCTGGACTGGGCCGAACCCGCGCTCGCCCTCGGGCGGGAGATCGCCGCCGCCGACCCCGGGCTGCGGGACGTGCGCTGGCAGCGGGCGCGGATCGGTACGGCGCTCACGCTGGAGGACGCGGACCTCGTCACCGTCTCCTACGTCCTCAACGAGCTGACCGCACCCGACCGCGCCGCCGTGGTCGACGCCGCCGCGTCCGCCGGGCAGGCCGTCGTCATCGTCGAGCCCGGCACCCCCGACGGCTACGCCCGCATGATCGAGGCCCGCGACCGCCTCGTCGCCGCCGGTTTCCACATCGCCGCGCCGTGCCCGCACAGCGCCGCCTGCCCCATCGTCCCCGGCACCGACTGGTGCCACTTCTCGGCCCGGGTCAGCCGCTCCTCCCTGCACCGCCAGGTCAAGGGCGGCTCCCTCGCCTACGAGGACGAGAAGTTCTCCTACGTCGCCGCCACCCGCTTCCCGCCCGCCCCGGCCACCGCCCGCGTCGTCCGCAGACCGCAGATCCGCAAGGGGCAGGTGCTGCTGGAGCTGTGCGAGACGGAACCGGGCCTGCGCCGCACCACCGTCACCAAGCGCCACGGCCCGCTCTACAAGGCCGCCCGCGACGCCGACTGGGGAGACGCCTGGCCGCCCCCCGAGGAACCCGGCGCATAAGGCGAGACGGCGCGTCTTGCCCCCTTGCTAGATTCGACGCCATGGCCCAGAACCCCGCCAGTACCCGCCCCGACGCCTCCCGCCGCAGCGAGAGGTCCCGCCGCGCCATCTACGAGGCGGCGCTGGCGCTCGTCGGGGAGGTCGGCTACCCCAGGACGACCGTCGAGGGGATCGCCGCCCGCGCCGGGGTCGGCAAGCAGACGATCTACCGCTGGTGGTCCTCGAAGGCGGACGTCCTGCTGGAGGCGTTCCTCGACCTCAGCGCACAGGCCGCCGAGCAGGCCGCCGACGGCGGCGCCGAGTACGCCATCCCGGACACCGGCGACCTTGCCGCCGACCTCAAGGCCGTGCTGCGGGCCACCGTCGACGAACTGCACGACCCCCGCTTCGAGGCCCCGGCGCGGGCGCTGGCCGCCGAGGGAGTCGTCAACGAACAGCTCGGCCGGGAGTTCGTCGCCACGCTCCTCGCACCCCAGCTCCAGCTCTACGTACGACGGCTGCGCGCCGCCCAGGACGCCGGGCAGGTGCGCCCGGACGTGGACCCGCGGATCGCCCTGGAACTCTTCGTCTCCCCGCTCGCCCAGCGCTGGCTCCAGCGCACCGGGCCGATCACCCACGCCTACACGGACACCCTCGTCGACTACGCGCTCGGCGGCCTCGCACCCCGCTGACGTCGGGGCAACGGCCCCGGTCGCGGGTGTGGGGTATCTCTCCTCCCCCCGTTCCCGGTTGGGGACTGTGGCCCCCCAGGGCGCAGGATGGTGGGACCATGGGGCACGTTGACGGCACGACGGCGAGGCGAGGGGATAGATGAGCGCGGAGTACGGCGGTCGCACCGGCCGGCAGGGCAGGCTCTCCCAGTGGCTGCGCGGACGCCGACCGAAGGAGGCCGCCGGTGACGGTGGCCGGGAGGACCTGCTGCTCGCCGCCGCCGCCGCGGGACTGCCGCTGGCGCCCGCCGCGCACCCCGCCCCCGGCTACCGCTGCTCCTGCGACCGGGTCGGCTGTCCGACCCCCGCCCGGCACCCGGTGTCGTTCGCCTGGCAGACGCAGTCCACGACCGACCGCGCCCAGATCGAGCGCTGGGCCCGGCACCAGCCGCAGGCCAACTTCATCACCGCGACCGGCATGGTCCACGACGTCCTCGACGTCCCCCTGGACGCCGGGAACGAGGCGCTGGCGCGGCTCCTCGCCGACGGCGTCGAGGTCGGCCCGGTGGCCGAGACCGGCGACGGCCGGATGCTCTTCTTCACCCTCACCCGCGGCACCCCCGAGGACGAGGACGAGTGGTGGCCCTGCGAGCTGGACTGCCACCCCGAGACGATGGACGAGCACCCCGGCCTGCGCTGGCACTGCCGCGGCTCCTACGTCCTCGTCCCCCCGTCCCGCCTCCCCGGCGACGGCCTCGACGTGCACTGGGTACGCGGCCCCGAACACGCCCTCCCCGACCCGCTGAGCCTCCTGGAGCACCTCACCGACGCCTGCGCCCGCCACGCCGCCCAGGACTCCGACCACCCCAGCGGCGCCTGGCCCCTGCGCCGCTGAGCGCCGGGCCGCGCTACTCGCCCTGCGCCGCCGTGAGCCCCTGGATGCGGCCCAGCACGGTCACCGGGGCGCCGTCCGCGGCCGGGTCCAGGGCGACCTCGTTGGAGACGAACTCCATCGTCAGGGACTGCTTGATCTCGCCCTTCGTCAGGGCCAGGACGCTGTCGTTGGGGGTGGGGACCTCGGTGCCGGGGGCGGCGGTCTGCTTCTCGAAGTGGCGGGTGGTGAAGAAGACCATCGCGCCGCCGTCCTCGGTGCGCAGCCCGAGCGGCGCGTAGTCGCCGTTGGTCATCGGCTCGTCGATGTACTGCGTCGCCAGACCGGGCCGCGTGGCGTTCTTCTCCCGGGTGCCGCGCCAGACGCTGGTGTGGGTGCCGGGCGCGAAGGTGTCGCCGCCGTCCTTCAGGTAGGACACGTACGCCCGGCTGAGCTTCGCCGGGGTGACCGCCAGGTCCGCCGCGTCCGCGGCCACCGGCTCCGCCCAGCCGTCCGCGTCCGTCCTGAACTCGGGCACCTTGCCGGGCGCGACCAGCGTCAGGAACGACACCTGCCACCGCTCGTCCAGCGAGTCCCGGGTGAACACCAGCAGCCAGCGCGCCGAACCGCCCTTGTTGCCCTCGGCGTCGGCGAGGAACCAGCGCGGCCAGCCCGCCTTCTTCGGGATGGTGAACCTGGCGTCCGTCAGCTCCAGCGGCGTGTGCGACGGGTTGCCGCCGGGGTTGTTGGCGCGACCGGCCGTCAGCCGGGCCTTGTCGATGTCCGCGAGGGGCCCGGTGACGTAGTCGGCGTCCAGGGTGCTGTCGTACGCCTCGTCGGCGTCGTTGTACGCGGCGGTGAACTCCCGTAGCGCCTCGGCGGCTTCGGCCTTGGTCGTCGCGGGGAGCACCTCGCGCTCGCCGTGCACCACCACGCAACCGCTCGCCGCCGTCAACGACAAAACGGTCACCGAGGCGGCTATGAGTGCGTTCCGGTCACGCCCGCGACGGCTGCGATCCCTGGTCATCCGGCTCCTTCACCTTCCCCTTTCCGGAGGCGAACCCTACCGGGGCGAGGAACAGCGCGAGCGCCGGGACGAGGTACAGCAGCCACACCGTGACCTGGAGGACGGTCGGATCGGGCTGGAAGTTGAACACGCCCTTGAGCAGGGTGCCGTACCAACTGGACGGATCGATGGTGCCGCTGATGTCGAAGGCGAGGTTCGTCAGCCCCGGCACCCAGTCGGCCTCCTGGAGGTCGTGGACGCCGTACGCCAGCACGCCCGCCGCGACGACGACCAACATGCCGCCGGTCCAGGTGAAGAACCGGGCGAGGTTGATGCGCAGCGCGCCCCGGTAGAACAGCCAGCCCAGCAGGACCGCCGTCGCCAGGCCGAGGGCGACGCCGATCAGTGGGCGCGGGGTGCCGTCGCTCGCGGCGTGCACCGACGCCCACACGAACAGCGCCGTCTCCAGGCCCTCCCGGCCCACCGCGAGGAACGCGGTCGCGACCAGCGCGCCGGTGCCCAGTTGGAGGGCGGTGTCCAGCTTGTCGTGCAGCTCGGCCTTGAGGTGGCGGGCGGTGCGGCGCATCCAGAACACCATCCACGTCACCAGGACCACCGCGAGGATCGACAGCGAGCCGCCGAGGGCCTCCTGCGCCTCGAACGTCAGCTCCTGGGAGCCGTATTCGAGCGCGCTGCCGAAGCCGAGGGACAGCGCGACCGCGACGCCGATGCCGATCCAGATCGGCCGGATGGCGTCCCGGCGGCCGGTCTTGACCAGGTAGGCGATGAGGATGCAGACGACGAGGGAGGCTTCCAGGCCCTCCCGCAGTCCGATCAGGTAGTTGGAGAACACCTCTCACGCCTCCTCGGTCAGCAGGGTCCGGCCCCACCAGTCGTCGCTGTCGGTCACGCCCGGCGGGATGGCGAAGACGGCCGAACCGACGTGCTGGATGTACTCGTTGAGCGCGTCCGTGGCCAGGTTGCGCTGGACGGGGATGAACCCGGTGCGCGGGTCGCGCTGGTAGGCGAGGAAGAACAGGCCCGCGTCCAGGCGGCCGAGGCCGTCGGTCCCGTCGGTGAAGGAGTAGCCGCGGCGCAGCAGGGTCGCCCCGTCGTTGGAGTCGGGGTGGGCGAGCCGCACGTGGGCGTCGGGCTTCATCGCCTTCAGGAACGGCTCGTCGCGCTCCTTGGCCTTGCCGACGGGCGCGCCCTCGCCCTTGTCGCGGCCGAAGACGTCCTCCTGCTCCTGGAGGGAGGTGCGGTCCCAGGTCTCGATGTGCATCCGGATGCGGCGGGCGACCAGGTACGACCCGCCGGTCATCCACCGCGGCCCGTCCTCCTCCCCGACCCAGACGTGCTTCTCCAGCCGGGCCGTCTCGGTGCCCGCGATGTTGCGGGTGCCGTCCTTGAACCCCATGAGGTTGCGCGGGGTCTGCTCGTCGGGCGTCGTCGACGACGTCTTGCCGAAGCCGAGCTGCGACCAGCGGATGGCGACCCGGCCGAAGCCGATGCGGGCGAGGTTGCGGATGGCGTGCACGGCGACCTGCGGGTCGTCGGCGCACGCCTGCACGCACAGGTCGCCGCCGCTGCGGTTCCTGTCCAGGTTGTCGCCGGGGAACTTCGGCAGGTCGACCAGGGCCTCGGGGCGCCGGTCGGCCAGGTTGAACTTCTCGAACAGCGACGGCCCGAAGCCGATCGTCAGGGTGAGCCGGGAGGGCTTGAGGCCGAGCGCCTCGCCGGTGTCGTCCGGGGGCGCTTCGGCGGGCCCGCCGTACGCGCCCTCACCGACCGGGTGCCCGGCGGTCATCAGCCGCGCGGCCTCGGTCCAGTCCTTCAGCAGTCGCACGAAGGCGGCGCGGTCGTCGGTGCGCACGTCGAACGCGGCGAAGTGCAGCCGGTCCTGCACCGGCGTGGCGATGCCCGCCTGGTGGGCGCCGTGGAAGGCGACGGCGGCGCCCGCGTCGGCGGCGGGCGAGACGTCGTCCCCGGCGAGCGCCATGGCGGCGGCCCCGCCACCGGCGGCGGCCCCGAGCGCCAGCCCGGCACCGCCCCAGCCGATCAGCGCCCGCCGGGAGGGGTCCTTCGGTCGCGGAGTGTCAGCCACGTGCGTTCCCTCCCTGCCCTACTTGGCCACGACGGCGGCGGCGAGCTTGGACAGCGGCTCCGCGAGGGCGTTGACCGCGTCCGACAGCTTCTTGCGGTCGGCGGCGCCGACCTTGTCGTAGGAGACGAAGTCGTACGACTCCTTGTTCGCGGGGTCCGCGCGGTAGTCGTCCAGCAGCGTGTTCAGCGCGGCGAACTGCTCGTCCAGCTCGGTGGTGAGCGCCTTGTCGTTCTCCCGCGCGACCGGCTTGAGCAGCTCGTACGACTTCTGCGCGCCCTCGACGTTGGCCTTGAAGTCGACGAGGTCGGTGTGCGAGTAGCGCTCCTCCTCGCCGGTGACCTTGCCGGTGGCGACCTCGTCGAGGAGTTCCTTGGCGCCGTTGGCCATGGAGGTGGGGGTGATCTCGGCGGTGCCGACGCGGTCCTGCCAGTCCTTCAGGTCGGTGAGGAGCTGGTCGGCGAGTTCCTTCTCCCGGTCGCCGATCTTCTCGTCCGCCCACAGGGCCTTCTCCAGGCGGTGCCAGCCGGTCCAGTCGGTGGCCGGGTCCTGGCCGTCCTCCAGGCCGTCCTCGCGGACGTCCACCTTGGGGTCGAGGTCACCGAAGGACTCCGCGACCGGCTCGGTGCGCTCCCAGCCGACGCGGGAGGGGGCGTACGCCTTCCGGGCAGCGGCGAGGTCGCCGTCCTTGACCGCCTTGGCGAAGGTCTCGGCCAGCGGCAGCGTCTCGTCGGCCTGCTGCTGGACGTAGGCGCGGTACTCGGCGACGGCCGCGTCCAGCCGCGGGTCGCGCTTGGCGTCCGTCTTGCCGGTGGCCTTGATGTCCTGCCGGATGCCCTTGCCCTTCATGCCGGGCTTGCAGGCGATGCGGTAGTCACCGGCCTTCACCTCGGCGGTGACGCGCTGCTTGGTGCCGGGGCCTATGTTCTCCCGCTCGGTGACGACGCGGTCGTCGGGGAAGAGGAGGTAGACCTCGGTGACCTTGGAGCCCTTGTTCTCGATGGCGAGTTCGACGTGCCCGGCGGGCACCGACTTCTTCGACACCTCGCACGCGTCGTCCGTGGCGGTCACGTTGATGACGTGCTCGCCGTCCGAGGCACCGCTCTTCTCGGTGCAGCCGGAGAGGGCGGCGAGGACGGCCGCGGTGGCGGCGGTCGCGACGGTGAGGCGGGCGGCGCGCATACGGGCTCCATGAGAGATCTGGATAGGCTCACCTAACTTATCTGAGCCTTACCTGTGGGCTACCCACGCGTGCGGTGATTCAGCTCTCATGGGCGGCGTATGAGCACGAAGCGATCACGGGTGCTCCATCGAGACGCCATGAACAGGTCAAGAACACCACGCACGGGCAAAGGGACGTTCAAATGTCCCTGGCGGACCACCGCCCCCTTGGTGCTTGAATGCCCGCGTGACTGACTACGACGTGCTGCGCGTCTTCTGTGCGCCGAACGGTGGCTACGGCAATGAACTCGGCGTCGTCCGGGAGGGGTCCCAGGTCCCCGGGGCGGAGGAGCGGCAGGCGTTGGCGGCCAAGCTGGGGTTCAGCGAGACGGTCTTCGTCGACGACCCCGAGCGGGGCGTCATCGACATCTGGACACCCGGCACCCGGCTGCCCTTCGCCGGTCACCCCTGCGTGGGGGTGGGCTGGCTGCTCGACGTGCCCGAGCTGGTGACCCCGGCGGGGCCGGTCGGGGTCCGGCTGGACGGGGAGTTCAGTTGGATCGAGGCGCGCGCGGAGTGGGTGCCGCCGCGCACCCTGCGGCAGTACCCGAGTGCCCGCGAGGTGGAGGCGCTGCCGGTGCCCCCGGACGGGGCGTGGGTGTACGCCTGGGCCTGGGAGGACGAGGCCGCCGGACGCGTCCGGGCGCGGGCCTTCCCGGGCCGGGGCGACGGCGTGGCGGAGGACGAGGCGACCGGCGCGGCGGCGCTGCTGCTGACCGAGCGGCTGGGACGGGCGCTCAACATCACCCAGGGCCTCGGCTCGCAGCTCCTGACCGCGCCGCAGCCGCACGGCTGGGTCGAGGTCGGGGGCCGGGTCCAACTGGAGCGCTGAGCCGCCGTACGGGTGGAACCGCGTGTGCGGGCAGTGGCGAACGGGGACCTCTGGGCATGTCCGACCCGTACCACGAGAGGTGTTCCATGCGTATTCGTTCTGTTCTGGCCGCCGCCGCCCTGACCGCCGCGCTGACCGCCACGGGCGCGGCGACGGCGTCCGCCGGTGACGACGACGGCCAGCGGTACCCGTTCAACGGCGGGCACGCGTGCAGCCCGTACCACGGCGAGATCGAGATGGAGACCGCCGAGGTGGAGTGGGGCGGCGCCCGCTGCGACGGCCACTTCTGAGCGGGACGGTGGTCCCCCTCGCGCACGGTTGGGTGCGCGAGGGGGACTTCGCTTCTCCCGGGGTCACGGCAGGGTCAGGATCTCCGCGCCGGTGTCCGTCACCACCAGGGTGTGCTCGAACTGGGCCGTCCGCTTGCGGTCCTTGGTGACCACCGTCCAGCCGTCGTCCCACATGTCGTAGTCGTGGGTGCCCAGCGTCAGCATCGGCTCGATGGTGAACGTCATGCCGGGCTGGATCACCGTCGTCGCGTGCGGGCTGTCGTAGTGCGGGATGATCAGGCCCGAGTGGAACGACGAGTTGATGCCGTGTCCGGTGAAGTCCCGGACCACGCCGTAGCCGAAGCGCTTGGCGTACGACTCGATGACCCGGCCGATGACGTTGATCTGGCGGCCCGGCTTGACCGCCTTGATCGCCCGGTTCAGCGCCTCGCGGGTGCGCTCGACGAGCAGACGGCTCTCCTCGTCCACCTCACCGACCAGGTAGGTGGCGTTGTTGTCGCCGTGCACCCCGCCGATGTACGCCGTCACGTCGAGGTTGACGATGTCGCCGTCGCGCAGCACCGTCGAGTCCGGGATGCCGTGGCAGATCACCTCGTTGACGCTGGTGCACAGGGACTTGGGGAAGCCGCGGTAGCCGAGCGTGGACGGGTAGGCGCCGTGGTCGCACATGTACTCGTGCGCCACCCGGTCCAGTTCGTCCGTGGTGACGCCGGGGGCGATCAGCTTGGCCGCCTCCGCCATCGCCCGCGCCGCGATCCGCCCCGCGGTCCGCATCGCCTCGATGGTCTCCGGGGTCTGCACCTCCGGGCCGGTGTAGGGGGTGGGTGCGGGCTTGCCCACGTACTCGGGACGGCGGATGTTTCCGGGTACGGAACGGGTGGGAGACAGCTCCCCTGGTACGAGCAGCGACTGGCCAGACATGTCAGCGAGTCTAACCAGCGGGCATACGAGACCATGTCCCTGGCGAAAGGAGCCGGTCATGGCCCTGTTCAAGAAGCGCACGGTCGGGAAGCCGGGCGAGTGGTACTACTGCCTGGAGCACCAGAAGGTCGAGGAGGGCCCCGAGTGCCCGGCCAAGGACCGCTTCGGTCCCTACCCGAGCCGCAAGGAGGCCGAACACGCCATGCAGACGGCCCGCGAACGCAACCTGGAGTGGGAGAACGACCCCCGCTGGCACGACACCGCGGGCCGCGAGCCGGGCCGCGACGACGGGTGATCAGCCCTGGGCCACCGCCGCGGCGGCGCGCTGTTCGCGCAGGCGTACCGCGTGCTCGTTGGTGCGGACGTCGTAGGTCATCAGTTTGGGCAGGCACAGGGCCAGCAGGCCCACCCCGGCGGCGCAGACGAGGCCGCCGGACCAGACGGAGGCGCGCACCCCGGCCCAGGCCGCCATGGAGCCCGCGCGGACCTGGCCGAGCTGGGGGCCCACCGAGTACGACAGCAGCTCGATCCCGGCGAGACGGCCGCGCAGCTCGTCCGGGATCGTCTGGTTCCACATCGCGCCCCGGAAGATGCCGCTGACCATGTCGCAGCAGCCGCCCAGGGCGAGGAAGAGCAGCACCAGCCAGACGTCGTGCGCCGCGCCCGCCGCCGCGATCGACAGGCCCCACAACAGGGCGGCCAGTGCCACCATCCGGCCGTGCCGGTGCACCCGTGACGTCCAGCCGCTGGTGACGCTGACCAGCAGCGACCCGGCCGGGATCGCGGCGTACATCAGGCCCAGCGACCACTCGGCGTCCAGCTCGTCCGCGAGGAACGGCAGCACCGCCAGCGGCATCGCCAGGAACATCGCCGCGAGGTCGATCGCGTAGGTGCCCAGCAGCTCCTTGCGGCGCCAGGCGTACGCGGCGCCCTCCGCGATGGAGCGCAGCGACGGCTTCGACGCCTCGTGCGAGGCGGGGGAGGCGGCGAGGCCGAGGACCAGCACCACCGAGACGACGAACGTCAGCAGGTCCACGGCGTACGCCCAGCCGAGGCCCGCGAACGCCACCACCACGCCCGCCAGTGCCGGGCCCGCGATGCCGCCGACCTGCCAGCGCAGGGAGTTGAGCGCGGCGGCGGCCGGGAGGTGCTCGTGCGGCACGATCCGCGGGATCAGGGAGTCCAGGGCGGGGCGCTGCACGGAGACCAGCGCGGAGCTGAGCGCGGCGACCACGTACAGCGGCCAGACGGCCGGGTCCGGCAGCAGCGCGTTGCACAGCAGCACCGCCGACAGCAGACCGAGGCCGACCTCCGACCAGAGGATCAGGCGCCGCTTGTCCGCGGCGTCGGCGAGCGCGCCGCCGTACAGGCCGAAGACGATCAGCGGCACGAGTTCCACCGCGCCGATCGCGCCGACCGCCGCCGCCGAACCCGTCTCCTCCTTGATCTGCACCGGCAGCGCCACGAACGTCAGGAAGCTGCCGAAGTTGGTGACGAGCCCCGACACCCACAGCCGCCGGAAGTCACGGGAGGCCCGCCAGGGCGCCAGGTCGGGCAGCAGGGCGCGCAGACCAGAGGGGGCCGCGGGGGCCGCGGGGGCCGGGGGAGGGGCGTCGGTCACGAAGATCCATGCTCCGCCGCCACACTCACCCCGGGCAACGCCTTTTCAGGTGGCGCGTGTCACCACCGGGCCGGTGCGATCGGGCCCGCGGCGCCACCACCGAGGCTGTGCCGCCAGCCGGCGGTGTCATCACCGAGGTGGTGTCGCCAGCCCGCGGTGTCATCACCGAGGTGGTGTCGCCAGCCCGCGGTGTCACCACCGAGGCTGTGCCGCCAGCCGGCGGTGTCATCACCGAGGTGGTGTCGCCAGCCCGCGGTGTCACCATTGAGGTGGTGTCACCCGCCCCCGGCGCCGCCATAGAGGTGGTGTCACCCGCCTCCGCGTGTCACCACCGCGGCGGTGGTGGGGCCGTGAGCTGGTCTGCGAGGCGGGTGAGGCGGTCGCGGAGGCGGCGGCCGGTCGGGGAAGGCAGTGGGTTCTCGCCCGCCGCCGCGCTCACCAGGTGCTGCACGGTGTCCAGGTCCAGCTCCGCGTCGGGGCGCACCGGCAGCGCCTCGTGCGCCATCGCCCTCAGCCCCTCGTCCCCCGAGCCCAGGGCGAGGACCGTCGCCCCCGACCTGCGGGCGTCGTACACCCGCTCAAGCAGCGCCCCGCCGGGCTCCCGGTCCGCCACCACCAGCAGCGTCTCGCCCCGCTTCGCCGCCTCGATCCTGCCGAGCCCCACCGCCAGGTGCGGGGGGTCCGTGGGCCGTGCGCCGTGCCGCACCAGCGTCGGCGTCAGCTCCGGCGTCCCCGACCAGGCCGCCTCGTCCACCAGGTGCGCCGCCAGGTGCCAGGGCTCGTACTCCTCCGTGCCGACCAACAGCAGCCCGCCGCCGTGCGCCACCACCGACCCGCGCAGCGCCCCCGCGAATCTCCGGGTGGCCCCCAGCCACTCGGTCCCGGCGAGCACTTCCCGCAACAGTGCGACTCGTACGGCATCCATACGAACGCATCCTGCCGTAACGGGACACTCGTGACCCCGAGTTCACCCCGAATTCGCCCAAGACGGGCAGTCGTGCCGGACCGTCGTCGTTTCGAGGAGTCGCGCGCATGTCGGACACCGCCGTCGCCACCGTCCCGTTCACCGCCGGGCAGGAGGGGTACGCCAGCTACCGCATCCCCGCCGTGGTCGCCACCGGACCGGGCACGCTGCTCGCCTTCTGCGAGGGGCGGGTGGAGTCGGCGCGGGACTGGGGGCGCATCGACGTGGTGCTGAAACGGTCGGCGGACGGGGGCCGCACCTGGGGGCCGCTCCAGGTGGCCGCCGCGGGCGGGACGGACCTCGCCGGGAACCCCGCGCCGGTCGCGCTGGACAGCGGACGGGTGCTGCTCGTGCACGTCCGCTCCGCCGCCGCCGCGTCCGAGGAGCTGATCCTGCACGGCAAGGTCGCCGAGGCCGACGGGCGCCGGGTGTGGGTCCAGCACAGCGACGACGAGGGGCTGACCTGGTCCGACCCGAGGGAGATCACCGAGCAGGTCAAGCACCCGGGCTGGCGCTGGTACGCCACCACCCCCGGGCACGGCATCCAGCTCAGCACCGGCCGGGTCGTCGTCCCCGGCAACCACACCCTGCCCCCGGAGGGCTCGGACACCGGCGCCGAACCCCGCTACAACAGCGGCCACTGCCTGCTCAGCGACGACCGCGGGGAGAGCTGGTACCTCGGCTACCTGGACCAGGACACCAGCGGCTACATCAACGCCAACGAGACCACCGCCGCCGAACTCCCCGACGGCCGCGTCTACTTCAACACCCGCAACGACTCCCGCTCCCCGGGCAACCGCGCCGACGCCCACTCGGCGGACGGCGGGCGCACCCTCAGCCCGCGGTTCCGCCCGCAGGCGGGCCTCACCGGCCCGGTCTGCCAGGGCAGCGTGCTGCACCTGGGCGACCCGGACGTGCTGCTCTACTCCGGTCCCGCCGACCCCGCCCACCGGGCGCTGATGACCGTGCGCGCCTCCACCGACGGCGGCACCACCTGGCGGGTCGCCCACACCGTCGACGGGCTGCCCGCGGCCTACTCCGACCTGGTCCGCGTCGACGCCGACACGGTCGGACTGCTGTACGAGACCGGCGACTTCGGACAGTACGAGCGCATCGCCTTCCGTACCCTCCCCGTGACGCGGTTCACCTGAGTCCCCCGCACGGCCCGGACGTAGAGTCGGCCCCATGACCTCTACCGACAGTGCCGCACAGAAGCCCGCGAAGGCCCCCGCCAAGGACCCCTGGGACCTGCCCGACGTCTCCGGGCTGGTCGTCGGCGTCCTCGGCGGGACCGGGCCGCAGGGCAAGGGCCTGGCCTACCGGCTCGCCAAGGCCGGACAGAAGGTGATCATCGGCTCGCGGGCCGCGGAGCGCGCCGAGGCCGCCGCCGGGGAGCTGGGCCACGGCGTCGAGGGCGCCGACAACGCCGAGTGCGCGCGGCGCGCCGACATCGTGATCGTCGCCGTACCGTGGGACGGGCACGGCAAGACGCTTGAGTCACTGCGCGAGGAGCTGACCGGCAAGCTGGTCGTGGACTGCGTCAACCCGCTCGGCTTCGACAAGAAGGGCGCCTACGCCCTCAGGCCCGAGGAGGGCAGCGCCGCCGAGCAGGCCGCCGCCCTGCTGCCGGAGTCCCGGGTCACGGCCGCCTTCCACCACCTGTCGGCCGTCCTGCTCCAGGACCCGGAGATCGACGAGATCGACACCGACGTGATGGTGCTCGGCGAGGAGCGCGCCGACGTCGAGACGGTGCAGGCGCTCGCCGGGCGCATCCCCGGGATGCGGGGCGTGTTCGCCGGGCGGCTGCGCAACGCCCACCAGGTGGAGTCGCTGGTCGCCAACCTGATCTCCGTGAACCGCCGCTACAAGGCACACGCGGGGCTCCGCGTCACGGACGTGTGACCCCATGGGGGACACTGGTGGGCAGCGGCGGACCGCGACCCGGCCGCCGTCCCACCGTGTCCCCGACAGGAGCCCGCCGCCATGCCTCGTCTCGCCCTCTACGCCCTCGTCGTGTGCGTCCTCGCCACCGCCGCGGCCGTGCTGTCCTTCGTGCGGGGGAGCTGGCTGGGGGTGGTGTGGGTGCTGCTCGCGGGGCTGTCGTCCAATATGTGGTGGTACTACCTGAAGCGCGGGCAGGCCGAGCGGCGGGCGTCCGTCACGGAGTGACCGAGCAGAAGTCGTCGCCGCCCTCCCAGAAGCGGTACAGCTCGAAGCCGCAGTAGGTGTCGACCTCGTCGACGCCCAGTCCGCGCAGGACCGCGTCGACCATGTCGAAGAACGCGCCGTTCAGCGCGGGCAGCCAGAGCAGCGCGAACACGAACAGCAGTCCGAACGGCGCGAACGGCTCCACCTGCCGCCGGACGTTGTACGACAGCCAGGGCTCGATGACGCCGTAGCCGTCCAGGCCGGGCACCGGCAGGAAGTTCAGGATCGCCGCGGTCACCTGGAGCAGGGCGAGGAAGGCGAGCGCGAAGCGGAAGTCGCGGGGCACGCCGTCCAGGGCGTCCAGCCAGAACGGCGCCGTGCAGACGACGGCGAACAGCACGTTCGTCAGGGGGCCCGCCGCCGAGATCACGCTGTGCTTCCAGCGGCCCTGGATGCGGCCCCGCTCGATGAACACCGCCCCGCCCGGCAGACCGATCCCGCCCATGATCACGAAGACCACCGGCAGCACGATGCTCAGCAGCGCGTGCGTGTACTTCAGCGGGTTCAGCGTGAGGTAGCCCTTCGCGCCGATCGAGATGTCCCCGCTGTGCAGGGCGGTGCGGGCGTGCGCGTACTCGTGCAGACAGAGCGAGACGACCCAGGCCGCCGTCACGAAGAAGAACACGGCGACCCCGGGCTCCGCGGCGAACCCGGTCCAGGTCGCCCAGCCGGTCACCGCGGCGACGGCGAGGATCCCGAGGAAGACGGGGCTGACACGCCGATCACTGGGGCGGGCGGTGGCGGTGGTCATGGGGCTCCTGACGTGGGACCGGATCGTCGGGTCGACCGTACAGGTGACGGTGGGGGAACGTCCCGGGGGGCCGTCCGGGTTCCGCGGGGGTGACCGGCCCTGCTTCATGCCCGCGTGAACCCGGGGGCGGTGGAGGGGCGCGGCCAGGGACAATGGGTGCCGTGCGCTATCGCATCCTCGGTACCACCCAGGCGTTCCGCTCCGACGGCAGTCCCGTTCCGGTCGGCGGGGCGCGGCTGCGTGCCCTGCTGACCGTGCTGGCCCTGCGGGCGGGGCGGGCCGTGCCCGTGGGGCTGCTGGTCGACGAGGTGTGGGACGGCGACCCGCCCGCCGACGCGCCCGCCGCCGTGCAGGCGCTGGTCGGACGGCTGCGCCGGGCCCTCGGCGCCGACGCCGTCGCCTCCGCCGACAGCGGCTACCGGCTCACCGCCCAGCCCGACGACGTCGACCTGCACCGCTTCGAGCGGCTCGCGGAGGAGGGCCTGCGGGCGCTGGCCGACGGCGACGCCGTGAAGGCCGCCGCCCTCCTCGACGACGCGAAGGGGCTGTGGCAGGGCCCCGCCCTCGCCGACCTCCCCGACCGCGCCGCCGAGGCAGCCCGCTGCGAGGCCCGCCTCCTGGAGGTGCGCCGCGCCCGCCTCGCCGCCGCCCTCGCCCTCGGCCAGGCCGACCTGGCGCTGCCCGAACTGACCGCGCTGTGCGACGGGCACCCCCTCGACGAACCCCTCCAGGCGCTGCGGCTGCGCGCCCTGCGCGAGACCGGCCGCACCGCCGAGGCCCTGGCCGCCTACGAGGAGGTACGGCGCCTCCTCGCCGACCGGCTCGGCTCCGACCCCGGGCCCGAACTGCGCGCCCTGCACGCGGAACTGCTGCGGCCCCCACAGGCCCCGCCCGTCCCCGACGGCCCCCGGCCCCCCGGCAACCTGCGCGCCCGGCTCACCTCCTTCGTCGGCCGGGAGGACGACATCGAGGCCATCCGCGCCGACCTCGCCACCGCCCGCCTCGTCACCCTCCTCGGGCCGGGCGGCGCCGGGAAGACCCGGCTGTCGCAGGAGGCCGCCGAGTCCGTACGGGACGCCGTACCCGGCGGGGTGTGGCTGGCCGAGCTGGCCCCCGTCGACGACCCGGCCGCCGTACCCGAGGCCGTCCTGACCGCCGTGGGCGCCCGCGAGACCGTGCTGTACGGCGCCGGGGCCGAGGGGATGCGGGCGGTGGGCGGCGACCGGTTCGACGACCCCCTGGAGCGCCTCGTCGAACACTGCGGCCGACAGCGGATGCTGCTCGTCCTCGACAACTGCGAGCACGTCGTCGACGCCGCCGCCCACCTCGTCGAGGAGCTGCTCGCCCGCTGCCCGGCCGTGACGGTGCTGGCCACCAGCCGCGAACCCCTCGGCGTCAGCGGCGAGGTGCTGCGCCCCGTGGACCCGCTGCCCGAGCCGTACGCGCTGCGGCTGCTCGCGGACCGCGGCGCCGCCGCCCGCCCCGGCTTCCGCGCCGAGGACGACCCGGAGGCGTGCGCGGAGATCTGCCGCCGCCTCGACGGACTGCCCCTCGCCATCGAACTCGCCGCCGCCCGGCTGCGGATGCTCACCCCCCGCCAGATCGCGGACCGCCTCGACGACCGCTTCCGCCTCCTCACCTCCGGCAGTCGCACCGTCCTGCCCCGCCAGCAGACCCTGCGCGCCGTCGTCGACTGGTCCTGGGAACTCCTCGACGCCGCCGAACGCGACGTGCTGCGCCGCCTGTCGGTGTTCGCGGGCGGCTGCGACCTCACCGCCGCCGAGGCCGTCTGCGGGCCCGCCGCGCTCGACGCGCTCGGCTCCCTCGTCGACAAGTCCCTCGTCGTCGCCGCCCCCTCCGACGACGACGGGATGCGCTACCGGCTCCTGGAGACCGTCGCCGAGTACGCGGGCGAACGCCTCGACGAGGCCGGGGACCGCGACGCCGCCGAGCGCGCCCACCTCACCTACTACCGCGAACTCGCCCGCACCACCGACCCGTCGCTGCGCGGCCACGGCCAGGCCGCCGCCATCGCCCGCCTGGAGCGCGAGTACGAGAACCTGCGCACCGCCCTGCGGCACGCCGTCGCCCGCCACGACGAGCAGGAGGGGCTGTGCCTGGTGCTGTCGCTGTGCTGGTTCTGGCAGATGCGCGACCTGCGCATCGAGGCCCGCAACTGGTGCGCCGAGGTCATGGCGCTGGGCCCCGACCCGTTCGCCGCGCCGGTCCAGCGGGCCGCCCCCGTCTTCGAACGCTGCACCGACCGGCCCCCGCCGTGGACCGGCGAGCTGCTCGCCGAGGCCCGGCGCGGCCTCCACCTCGCCCACATGGCCTGCATGGACACCGAGCTGGACGTCTGGGACACCGAGGACGGCCAGCGCAAGCTGCGCGCCGTCACCGAGGCGTACGAGCCCGGCCTGCCGCAGGTCTGCCGGGTCCCCGGCATGATGTGGATGTACGCGGTGATCCTCACCGGCCAGATGGACCGGCTCTCCGGCGTCTGCGACGCCGCCGTGGCGACCTGCCGCGCCACCCCCGGCTTCGACTGGGAGCTGGCCGCCTGCCTCCAGATGCGCGCCAACATGCTCGTGCACCGCCCCGAGTGGACCGGCGACGCGGTCGCGGACGCCGACGAGGCGCTGACGATCTACCGGCGCCTCGGGGACGTGTGGGGCGCCACGGAGGCGCTGTCGGCGCGGGGCGAGACCGCCGAGCACCAGGGCCGGTTCGCCGACGCCGCCGCCGACTTCGAGGCGGCCATGGAGCTGGCCGAGACGCTCGGCGCCCGTGCCCAGCTCGCCGTCCTCAACGCCCGGCTCGGCAGCACCCTGTTGGAGGCTGGGCAGGCGGAGCGCGGCGAGCGGCTGCTGCGTGACGTCGTGGAGCAGGGGCAGGGCGGGCCGCACGAGTCCACCGCGTTCGCCCGGGTCTTCCTCGCCGGGTGGCTGAGCCTGACCGGGCGGGCGGACGAGGCCCGCGCCGAGATGCGGACGCTGCGCGAGGAGTTCGCCCTGTCCAACTTCGTCGTCTTCGACGCCTTCATCCTCGGCCTTGAGGCCTGGCTCGACGTCCTCGACGAGCGGTACGACGACGCCCGCGCCAAGGCGCGGCGCGGGGTGGCGCTGGCCCAGGAACCGCTGCCCCAGGGCATGGCACCCCAGCTCACCTCGGCCTACCTGGTCACCACCGCCCTCACCCTCACCGGCACCGGCGAGCCCGCTGCCGCCGCCCGCTGCCTGGGCGCCGCCGACGCGCAGCTCCCGCCGGGCCACCGGCTCTCCCTGCTGGAGCGCTCGGTGCTGGAGCGCGCCGTGGAGCTGACCCGCGCCGCCCTGCCCGAGGAGGAGTACACCAAGGCGTACGACGAGGGCGGCGCCCTCTCCGCGGAGGAGGCCACCGCCCTCGTCTGACCCGGCGCGGGTCAGTTCTTCGTACGGAACTTGTGGATCGCGACCGGCGCCATCACCGCCGTGATCCCCACCGACCAGGCCAGCGTCAGCCACACGTCACCGGCGACCGGCCCGCCCACCATCAGCCCGCGCGCGCTGTCCGCGAGCGCGGAGAGCGGGTTGACGTCGGTGAAGTTCCGCAGCCAGCCCGGCATCGAGTCGGTCGGCGCGAAGATCGACGAGCCGAACTGGAGCGGCATCAGCACCAGGAAGCCCATCGCCTGCACCGACTGGGCGTTCTTCATCATCACGCCCAGGGTGATGAACACCCACATCAGCGCGGAGCCGAACACCACCGACAGCCCCACGGCGGCCAGCAGCCCGCCCCAGTTGGTGATGTCGAAGCCGACCAGCACGCCCACGACGAGCAGCACGGTCGTCGCGAACAGCATCCGCAGCAGCTCCACCGCGATCTTCGCGAACAGCACCGAGCCACGGCCGATCGGCAGCGACCGGAAGCGGTCCATCACCCCGGTGTTGAAGTCCTGGTTGAAGCCGGTGCCCACGCCCTGGGCCATGCTCATGCCCATCATCGCCATCAGCCCCGGCACGACGTACTGCACGTACGCCTCCTGCCCGCCGCCGAGGGACTGCCCGATCGACCCGCCGAAGACGTACACGAACAGCAGCGTGAACACGACCGGGAAGAGGATCGCGTCGAACATCGACTCCGGGTCCTGCCGTATCCACAGCAGGTTGCGGCGGACCAGCGCGCCGGTGTGCCGCAGGTGCCCGCGCAGCGAGATCCGGCTGTCGGCGGCCGAGGTGCCGTGGGTCAGGGTGGTGGCGCTCATACGGCGACCTCCTCGCGGGGTACAGGGGCGAACGGGGCGTCCTGCGGGGCGCTGGCGCGGTGCCCGGTGAGGGACAGGAACACCTCGTCCAGGCTGGGCAGGTCGGTGCTGACGGAGGCGAGGGTGACGCCGCGCGCGGTGACCGCGCCGACCACCGCCGTCAACTGCTCGTCACTGAGCACCGGCACCAGCAGGGTGCCGCTGTCGGCCTCCACGGTCGTCGTCGCGAGACCGGTGATGCCCAGTTCGTCGAGCCAGGACGCCAGCGGGCGGGCCTGGAGCGGATCGGCCGGGCGGATGCGCAGGGTGCGCCCGCCGACCTTCGCCTTCAGCTCCTCGATCCGGCCGCCCGCGATCACCTTGCCGCGGTCGACGACGGTCAGCTCGGAGGCGAGTTGCTCGGCCTCCTCCATGTACTGCGTGGTCAGCAGCACGGTCACGCCGTCGCCGACCATCCGCCGGACCTCGTCCCAGACCTCGTTGCGGGTCCGCGGGTCGAGCCCGGTGGTCGGCTCGTCGAGGAACAGCACGACCGGCCGCCCGATCATCGACGCGGCCAGGTCGAGCCGCCGCCGCATCCCGCCGGAGTACGTCCGCACGGGCCGCCGCGCGGCCTCGGTCAGCGAGAACCGCTCCAGCAGCTCGTCGCCCCGCGCGCGGGCCTCCTTCCGCGGCAGGTCCAGCAGGCGCCCGATCAAGTAGAGGTTCTCCCAGCCCGACAGCTTCTCGTCCACGGACGCGTACTGGCCCGTCAGCCCTATCACCCGGCGCAACTGCCGGGGCTGCCGTACGGCGTCGTACCCCGCGACGTGCGCCTGACCGGCGTCGGGCTGGAGCAGCGTGGACAGGATGCGCACGAGGGTGGTCTTCCCGGCGCCGTTCGGCCCGAGCACCCCCATCACGGTCCCCTCCCGGACCTCCAGATCGACGCCGTCGAGCGCCTTGGTCTCCCCGAAGTGCTTGACCAGCCCACGCACGGCGACCGCCGCGCCCCTGGCCTTCATGTCGATTCCCGTCATGAGAGAGACGCTCCCAGACCCCACCGACAAACCACCGACAGCCGACCGACAGCCCGCCTACGGCCCGTGGACAGGAAGGGGACAGCCCCGCCGACGGGGGAAGATCGGCGGGGCTGTCCTGGGGTGGTGCGGCAATGGTCTTCTGAAGGGCCTTCTGGTCGTCCTCTAGTGGACGGAGTGCTCCTCGGTGGGGAACGTTCCGCCGACGACGTCCTCGGCGAACGCCTTCGCCGCGTCCCCGAGGACCCCCCGCAGATCGGCGTACTGCTTGACGAACTTCGGCACCCGCCCCCCGGTGAGCCCCATCATGTCCGTCCACACGAGCACCTGCGCGTCCGTCGCGGCCCCGGCGCCGATCCCCACGGTGGGGATGTGGAGCGTGCGCGTGACCTCCGCGGCCAGCTCCGCCGGGACCAGCTCAAGGACCACCGCGAACGCGCCCGCGTCCTGCACGGCCTTCGCGTCCCGCAGCAACTGCTGGGCCGCCTCCTCGCCGCGCCCCTGCACGCGGTAGCCCATCGCGTTCACGGACTGCGGCGTCAGCCCGATGTGGGCCATGACCGGGATGCCGGACTCGACGAGCAGCCGGATCTGGTCGTACGACCGCTCACCGCCCTCCAGCTTCACGGCCTGCACGCCCGCCTCCTTCACCAGCCGGGTCGCGGAGCGCAGCGCCTGCACCGGACCCTCCTGGTAGGACCCGAAGGGCAGGTCGCCGACGATCAGGGCCCGCTTCGTGCCCCGCACGACGGCGGCGGACAGCACGGTCATCTCGTCGAGCGTGACGGGCACGGTGGTCTCATACCCGAGGTGGACGTTGCCCGCCGAGTCACCGACGAGCATGACCGGGATACCGGCCTCGTCGAAGACGGACGCGGTCATCGAGTCGTACGCGGTCAGCATGGGCCACTTCTCGCCCCGCTCCTTGGCGAGGGCGATGTCGCGGACGGTGATACGGCGGGTGCCCTTGCCCCCGTACAGCGCCTTGCTGCCGTCGGAGGCGCCCGTCTTCGCGGGCTGGGCAGCCGAAAGCTGCGTCATTGCACCGGCTCCTTACGTCATCTCGAGGCACCCTGACGGTGTCCCCGGATCCCTTCCATGGTGGCACCTCGTGCCAGAGGCGGCTAGGGGACCCCCGAGGGGACTCCCGTCACGTCGGTATCCGGTCACGGCGGCCGGTTAAGAAGGGGGTAAAAGTTTACGATACGAGACAGGTCCGTATCGTAAATCGCCTAGGCTCGACGGCATGACAACTCCCTCGGCCGTACCGGAGGCGGTGCACCGACGCCGCTGGGCGATCCTCGGCGTACTGATGCTCAGCCTGCTGATCGTCGTCCTCGACAACTCGATCCTGAACGTCGCCATCAAGACGATCTCCACCCCCGCCCCGACCGGCCTGGGCGCCACCCAGAGCGAGCTGGAGTGGGCGATCAACGCCTACACGCTCGTCTTCGCGGGTCTGCTGTTCAGCGCCGGGCTCCTCGGTGACCGGCTCGGCCGCAAGAAGGTGCTGCTCGGCGGACTCGTCGTCTTCGGCGCCGGTTCCGCGCTCGCCGCCTTCGCCTCCTCACCGAACGAGCTGATCGGCTTCCGCGCGGTGATGGGCCTCGGCGCGGCCTTCGTGATGCCCGCCACCCTCGCCGTCCTGATGAACGTCTTCGAGCGCGACGAGCAGCCCAAGGCCATCGGCATCTGGGCGGGCGGCGTCGGCCTCGCCATCGCCATCGGCCCGATCACCGGCGGCGCGCTCCTCGACCACTTCTGGTGGGGCTCGGTCTTCCTCGTCAACGTGCCGATCGTGCTGCTCGCCCTCGCCCTGATGGTGTGGCTGGTCCCCGACTTCCGCGACCCCGACCCCGGCCGGATCGACCCCGTCGGCGTCGCGCTCTCCGTCGTCGGCCTGGTCCTGCTCGTCTACGGCATCATCCGCGGTGGTGAGCTGGCCGACTTCACGGACGTCACCGTGCTCGGCACCATCGCCGCCGGACTCGCCGTGCTCGCCGGGTTCGTCGTCTTCGAGAAGCGCAGCGACCACCCGTCCATCGACGTCACCTACTTCAAGGACAAGGTCTTCTCCGCCGCGATCGCCGCCATCACGCTGGTGTTCTTCGCGCTGATGGGCGTCACGTTCTTCGCCGTCTTCTACACCCAGAGCGTGCGCGGCTACTCGCCCCTGGAGACCGGCGTGCTGATGCTGCCGCTGGCCCTCGCGCAACTGGTCTTCGCGCCGCGCGCCCGGCTCGTCGTCGACCGCTTCGGCAACCGGGCGACGACGACCGGCGGCATGGTGCTGATCGCCGCGATGCTCGGCGCGTTCGCCACCCTGGAGGCGGACACCCCGATCTGGATACTGGAGGTCGTGTTCTTCCTGATGGGCACCGGCATGGCGCACATCATGACCCCGGTCAGCGTCGTCATCATGCAGTCCCTGCCCCGCGAGAAGGCCGGTTCCGCCTCCGCGCTCAGCAACACCTTCCGCCAGGTCGGCGGCGCCCTCGGCATCGCCGTACTCGGCTCGGTGCTGTCCGCGGCCTACCGCACCGGCATCGAGGACGAGCTGGGCGCCGTACCCGCCGGGGCCCGGCACGCCGCGGGGGAGTCCATCGAGGCCACCCTCGCCGTCGCCGACCGCCTCGGCCCCACCGCCGCGCCCCTCGTCGACTCGGCCAACGGCGCCTTCCTGCACGCCATGCACGTCACCGCGGTGTGCGGCGCGGGCGTCGCGGTGCTCGGCGCGCTGGTCGTGGCGGCGTTCCTGCCGGGCAGGCAGCGGGAGGCCCCGGCCACCGAGCGGGCCCACGGCGGCGAGGAGACGGCGGAAGCGGTCACGCAGGGCGGCGGAGCGTCGTAGACCGCCGTCCCACCGCCCAGGGAGAATCACGACGACCCGCCGCACGACGAAGGGACGCAGCACCGTGAGCCTCGCCGCCCCCCACCCCCCGCACGACGGCCCCACCCGGGGCCGCCCCCGCAGCGAGGCCGTCGAACGCGCCATCATCGAGGGCACGATGAAGCTCCTGGAGGACGGCGTCCCGCTCAGCGAACTCTCCATCGAGCGCATCGCGCGCACCGCGGGCGTCGGCAAGGCCACCATCTACCGCCGCTGGCGCGACAAGGAGGAACTCTTCGTCGACGTCCTGCGCACCGCCGAACCCCCCGACCCCGAACTCCCCGGCACCTCCCTGCGCGACGACCTCGTCGTCCTGCTGGAGACGCTGCGCCGCCGCGGCCAGGCCGACCGCACCTCGGCGATCCTGCACAACGTGCGCGCCCAGATGAAGAGCAGCCCCAAGATCTGGGCCGCCTACGACAGCACGGTCATCGCCCCCCGCCGCCGCGCCGGACTCGACGTCCTGCGCCGCGCCCAGCGCGACGGCGAACTGCGTGCCGACACCGACGTGGAACTGCTCTACGACATCCTCGTCGGCCCCATGCTGATGCGCGCCGTGCTGCGCCGCACCGCCGACCTCCCCGAGGGCCTCGCGGAGCAGATCGTGGACACCCTCCTCGAAGGTCTACGCCCCGTCAGCCCGCCCACCGCCCCGCACTGATGTGCGCGTTTCGTCACAGGAAGCGCGTTCCGGCGCCGACCCCGGAACTCCCCGCGCCGCACGGCTCGTCCCACACTTGCGTAGGGCCGTCACGGGACGGCGGGAACGGAGCCGATCATCCCCTAGGGTCTTAGGCGCGGGGGACGACGGTGTGCACGGCAGGTAGCGAGGCGACGGTATGGCGCAACAGGCGTACGTGACGGACACGGACAACGGCGGCTCGGAGCCCGAACGCCCCGGCTCCGCCCTACGACGCCTGCGCGGCCGTACGGCCCGGCTCCTCGACGTCCTGCGGAACGACCGCCGGGTCTGGCGCCGCGGGCTGGTCCTCGCCGCGCTCGCGCTGCTGCTCGCCCTGGTGATGGTGGCGCACGCGCAGATCCCCAACTCCATCGGCAACCTCGGCAGCCTCACCGAGACCTTCCTGCCCTGGCTGGGCATCGGCATCCCGGTGCTGCTCGGGCTCGGCGCGCTGCGCCGCTCCGCGTCCGCGCTGCTCGCGGTCCTGGTGCCGCTGGTGGTCTGGCTGAACGTGTTCGGCGGGCTGCTCACCGACAAGGCCACCACCGGCGGCGACCTCACCCTCGCCACCCACAACGTCAACGCCGACAACGCCGACCCGGAGGGCACCGCCCGCGCCGTGGCCGCCGCCGGTGCCGACGTGCTGGCGCTGGAGGAGCTGACGGCCTCGGCGGTCCCGGTGTACGAGCGGGCGCTGGCGTCGACGTACGAGTACCACTCGGTGCAGGGCACGGTCGGGCTGTGGAGCAAGTACCCGCTGAGCGGGGTGCGGTCCGTCGACATCAAACTGGGCTGGACCCGCGCCATGCGCGCCACGGTCACCACCCCCGACGGCCCCCTCGCGGTCTACGTCGCCCACCTCCCCTCGGTCCGGGTGAAGCTGGAGGCCGGGTTCACCGCCCGGCAGCGCGACCACAGCGCCGACGCCCTCGGCGAGGCCATCGCCGACGAGCGGCTGCCCCGGACGGCACTGCTCGGCGACCTGAACGGCACGATGAACGACCGCGCGCTGAACGCCGTGACCAGCCAGCTCCGTTCCACGCAGGGCGCGGCGGGCAGCGGCTTCGGCTTCAGTTGGCCCGCGTCGTTCCCGATGGCCCGGATCGACCAGATCATGGTGAAGGGCGTCGAGCCGGTCAGCTCCTGGACCCTCCCGGAGACCGGCAGCGACCACCTGCCGGTGGCGGCGCGGGTGGACCTGGCCACGGACTCCTAACCGGCCGCTGGTCTGCCGGAATCCTGGGGAATACCGACCCCGCGAGAGTTTGTTCCGCATCTGAACATACGATGGTCGGAACACCCCTCTCGAAAGGTCCCGGATTCCCATGCCCCTGGCCCTGCTAGCCCTG
Organism: Streptomyces flavalbus; assembly: GCF_042674625.1. NCBI lineage: Bacteria > Bacillati > Actinomycetota > Actinomycetes > Kitasatosporales > Streptomycetaceae > Streptomyces > Streptomyces flavalbus. Next base: position 2,238,110 of record NZ_JBHTEB010000001.1, on the reverse strand, counting down.
GCCGTAGGCGCCTTCGGCATCGGCACCACCGAGTTCGTGATCATGGGCCTGCTGCCCGACGTCGCGGTTGACCTCGGCATCTCCCTCCCCGCCGCGGGACACCTGGTCTCCGCGTACGCCCTCGGCGTCGTCATCGGCGCCCCGCTGCTCGCGGCCGTCACGGCACGGATGCCCCGGCGCCGCGTGCTGATCGCCCTGATGGTCCTCTTCGTCGCGGGCAACGCCCTCTCCGCGCTCGCCCCCGACGACCGCTGGCTGCTCGCAGCCCGCCTGCTGAGCGGCCTCCCGCACGGCGCCTTCTTCGGCGTCGGCGCGGTCGTGGCCACCAGCCTGGCCGCACCCGACCGCAAGGCCCGCTCCGTCTCCCTGATGTTCCTCGGCCTCACCGTCGCCAACGTCGCGGGCGTCCCCGCGGCCACCCTCATGGGCCAGCACCTGGGCTGGCGGGCGACCTTCCTCGCCGTCAGCGCCATCGGCGTCGCGGCGATCGCGTCGCTGGCCCTGCTGATCCCGGCGGACGGCACCGGCGCCCCGGCGGCGGGCCTGCGCGGCGAGCTGACGGCCCTGCGCTCCCTGCCGGTCTGGCTCGCCCTCGGGACGACGGTCGCGGGCTTCGGCGCGCTGTTCGCCGCGTACAGCTACATCACGCCGATGCTCACGGACGCCGCCGGGTACACCGACGCCAGCGTCACCCTGCTGCTCGCCCTGTTCGGCGTCGGCGCGACCATCGGCAACCTGCTGGGCGGACGCCTGGCCGACCACTCCCTGCGGGGCACCCTCTTCGGCGGCCTGGCGGCGCTGACGGCGGTGCTGTCGCTGTTCCCGCTGCTGATGGCGGCCCCCTGGACGGCGGCGCTGGCGGTGACCCTGCTGGGCACGGCCGCGTTCGTCACCGGCTCCCCCCTTCAGATGATGGTCCTGGAGAAGGCGTCGTCCGCCCCCTCCCTCGCCTCCTCCGCCAACCAGGCCGCCTTCAACCTCGCCAACGCGGGCGGCGCCTGGATCGGCGGCCTGACGCTGGCGGCGGGGTACGGGGTGACGTCCCCGGCGGTCGCGGGGGCGGCGCTGGCGGCGCTGGGGCTGGGGGTCGCGGCGGTGGCGTACGCGGTGGACCGGGGGACGGCTATGCGGCCCGCGGCTCACGAGCGGCTGGTGGCGACGCACGTGCCGGAGCGAGCGGAGACGCTTCAGCCCTGAGGAGCGGCGGGCTCTCCGCTCTGGCCGTGGCTCTGGCCGTCGCTGCGGGAGTCGCTCTGGCCGTGGCTCTGGCCGTCGCTGCGGGAGTCGCTCTGGCCGTCGCTCTGGCCGTCGCTCTGGCCGTCGCTCTGGGAGTCGTCGTACCGCTCGCGACTGCGCTCGATGTCGGGATTGTGGGCGATCGCCCACTCCGCCAGGGCGACGGCGGGCCCGATCAGGGTCCGCCCGGTCGCCGTGAGTTCGTACTCGACGCGCGGCGGCACCTCGGCGTGCACCGTGCGCCCGACGAGCCCGTCCCGCTCCAGGTGCCGCAGCGTCAGGGTCAGCATCCGCTGCGAGACCCCCGGGATCCGCCGCAGCAGCTCGGTGAACCGCATCCGCTCCCCGTGCAGGGTGGCGACGACGAGCAGCGTCCACTTGTCCCCGACCCGGTCGAGGATGCCCCGCACGGCCCGCCCCCCGTCGCCCCGGATGAGACAGGCCTTCTCGTACTGCGACATGACGCTCCTGGTGGGAGTCGGGCACACGGATGTGCCTTTTGTAAGCCTTCCAACGGTTACCCATGATGACCCTGCGCACAAGGCGTAACCCATGACGTCACCCATGACGTCGGACAACCGCGGAGGGCGGAGCCATGACTGTGGCGTACTGGATCGTCGTAACCCTGCTGGGCCTCTTCTACCTCTACTCGGGCGCCAAGAAGGCGACCCAGAGCAGGGAGAGGCTCGCCCCGATGATGGCGTGGGTGGACACGGTCCCCATGCCGCTGGTCCGCCTGATCGGAGCCGTGGAGATCGCGGGCGTGGCGGGCCTGGTCCTCCCACCCCTGACGGGCAGAGCCCCGGCTCTGGCGATGGTGGCCGCCCTCGGCTTCGTCCTGCTGCAACTCCTGGCGGCGGGCCTGCACCTGTCCCGGGGCGAGGCCAAGGAGACGGCCCTCAACTGGACCCTGATAGCGCTGGCTGGCGTGACGGCATGGCTGGCGACGACGTTCTGAGCGGGTTCCACCCCCGTGATGTGACGTAGGCCACGACGCCGCGTGTCACATCGCGGCCGGGGTGCGGCGTCATGTGCGTGACACGGTCCAGAGCGAACACGCGGGAGCCGACCATGAACGCACAGACAGGGAACGCCGCCGAGCCGCCCGCTCGTGGGGGGCGCACGGGTTCCGCCACGGAGGCGTTCGTCGCCCATCGCAACCTGCTGTTCACCGTCGCCTACGAGATGCTCGGCTCCGCCGCCGACGCGGAGGACGTCCTCCAGGAGACATGGCTGCGCTGGGTGGGCGTCGACCCCCACACCGTGCGGAACCAGCGCGCCTATCTGGTCCGTACGGCCACGCGGCAGGCGTTAGGCAGACTGCGCACGCTGAGACGCCGCAAGGAGTCCTACGCCGGCCCTTGGCTCCCCGAACCGCCGCTGTCCGCGCCCGACACGGCCGGGGACGGCGAGCTGGCCGACAGCGTCTCGATGGCGATGCTGCTGGTGCTGGAGACGCTCGCGCCGACCGAGCGCGCGGTGTTCGTGCTGCGCGAGGTGTTCGACCTCCAGTACGACGAGATCGCGGAGGCCGTCGACAAGACCCCGGTCGCGGTACGCCAGATCGCGCACCGGGCACGGACCCACGTCGCCGCGCGCAGGCCCCGCGAGGTCGTCTCCCCGGCCGAGACGCGGGGCGCGTTGGCGGCGTTCCAGCGGGCGCTGGAGACCGGCGACCCACAGCGCCTGCGCGCCACCCTCGCGCCGGACGCCGTCCTGCTGACCGACGGCGGCGGAGCCGTCCAGACCACGCTGGCCCCCGTCGTGGGCGCGGACAGGGTGGCCACGGAACTGGCCAGACCCGAGACGTCGGTACGCCCGACCCAGCTCAACGGCGCCCCGGCTCTCACCCTGCACACGGACGGCAGAACCGACACCGTCCTGGCGATCCGCGTCGACGACGGCCTCATCACCGGCCTCTACGCCGTACGCAACCCCGAAAACCCCACCCGCCTCACCCAGGAGACCCCAGCGGGCCACCGCACACCGAGCAGCCCATCCAACGACGCGTCAGACACCTGAGCGCCATGGGCCCCTACGCCGTCTCCCGCCACCCGTTGGTGATCGGCAACCGGCGGTCCTTGCCGAAGCCCTTGGGGGAGATCTTCGTGCCCGGCGGGTACTGGCGGCGCTTGTACTCGGCGGTGTCGACCAGGCGGAGGGTCCTGGTGACCAGGGCGGGGTCAAAACCGGCCGCGACGATCGTGTCGGCGCCCTCGTCGCGGTCGACGTAGCGCTCCAGGATGGCGTCGAGGACGGGGTAGTCCGGCAGGGAGTCGGTGTCGACCTGGCCGGGGCGGAGTTCCGCGCTCGGGGGCTTGGAGATGGAGTTCTCCGGGATCGGCGGGGTCTCGCCACGTGCCTCCGCCGCCCTGTTGCGCCACTTGGCCAGGCGGAAGACCGACGTCTTGTAGACGTCCTTGATGGGGCCGTACGCGCCCACCGAGTCGCCGTAGAGCGTGGAGTAGCCGACCGCCAGCTCCGACTTGTTGCCGGGGGCGAGGACGATGTGGCCCTCCTGGTTGGAGATCGCCATCAGGAGCGTGCCGCGCAGGCGGGACTGGAGGTTCTCCTCCGCCAGACCGGTCAGCCCCAGGGAACCCATGTACGCGTCGAACATCGGCTCGATCGAGACCGTACGGAAGTTCAGGCCCGTACGCCGGGCCAGCTCCGCCGCGTCGTCCCGCGAGTGCTCCGAGGAGTACTTCGACGGCATCGAGACGCCGTACACGTTCTCCGCGCCCACCGCGTCGCACGCGATCGACGCCACCAGCGCCGAGTCGATACCGCCGGACAGGCCGATCAGGACGGACCGGAAGCCGTTCTTCTCCACGTACGCCCGCAGGCCCGTGACCAGCGCCGCGTACACCTCCTCGGCGTCGTCCAGGCGCTCGGCGTAGCCGCCGGGCAGCTCCGCGGCGTACGACGGCAGGGGGTCCTCGGACAGGACCACGCGGTCGATGCGCAGGCCGTCGTCGACCACGCCCGTCGGCGCGTCCGGGGCCGCCGCGGGCAGGTCCAGGTCCAGGACCACGCACTCCTCCGCGAACTGCGGCGCCCGCGCGATCACCTCGCCGTCCGCGCCGACGACGATCGAGTCGCCGTCGAAGACCAGCTCGTCCTGCCCGCCGATCATCGCGAGGTAGGCCGTCGTACAGCCCGCCTCCTGCGCGCGCTTGCGGACCAGTTCGAGCCGGGTGTCGTCCTTGTCGCGCTCGTACGGCGACGCGTTGATGGAGAGCAGCAGCCCCGCGCCCGCCGAACGGGCCGCCGGGACCCGTCCGCCGTCCTGCCACAGGTCCTCGCAGATGGCGAGGGCGACGTCGACGCCGTGCAGCCGCAGCACGGGCATACTGTCGCCCGGCACGAAGTACCGGAACTCGTCGAAGACGCCGTAGTTCGGCAGGTGGTGCTTGGCGAAGGTGAGGACGACCTCCCCGCGGTGCAGCACCGCGGCGGCGTTCTGCGGGGCGCCCGCGGGCTGGCCGTACTTGGGCTGGGCGGTCTCGCAGCGGTCGAGGTAGCCGACGAGCACCGGCAGCTCCCCGAAGCCCTCCTCGGCGAGGCGCCCGGCGAGCGAGCGCAGGGCCGCGCGGGACGCCTCCACGAAGGAGGAGCGCAGGGCCAGGTCCTCCACCGGGTAGCCGGTGAGCGCCATCTCCGGGAAGGCCACGAGGTGCGCTCCCCGCTCGGCGGAGTGCCGGGTCCAACGGAGGATCCTCTCCGTGTTACCGGCGATGTCACCGACGCGTGCGTCGATCTGGTTCAGAGCGAGGCGAAGTTGAGGCACGCCGTTCAGTGTAATCGTCAGAGCGACGCGAACGCGACGGGACGACCGTGTGGCGCGGACCACCCCCCGCCCGCGACGGGACGGCCGTGTGGCGTGGACTACCCCCGGCCGCGACGGGGACGGCCGGATGGCGCGGACTACCCCCGCCCGCGAGGGGGACGGGGACGGGGGCGGCCGGATGGTGCGGACCACCCCGCCCGCGAGGGGGACGGCCGGACGGCGCGGACCACCCCCGCCCTCAGCCCCACCGCTATGACCGGGGCTTCGCCCCCCGCTCCGCCAGCATGTCCGCCATCAGCGCCATCTCCGACCGCTGCCCCTCGACCATGCCCCGCGCGAGCTGCCGCTCCACACCGACCCGGCACCGCTCCACACAGCCCTCGGCCATGTGCACGCCACCCTGGTGGTGCTCGGTCATGAGCTGGAGGAAGAGCACCTCGGCCCGCCGCCCGTTCAGCTCACCGAGCCGCTTCAGCTCGCTGTTGGTCGCCATGCCCGGCATCAGCGCGCCGTCCTCGCCGGGCGGCATGGAACCCATGCCCATCCACGTCATCGGCGGGTCCGCGGACACCTTCGGCAGCCCCCACAGGTCCAGCCAGCCCAGCAACATGCCCCGCTGGCTGGCCTGCGTCTGCGCGATGTCGTACGCCAGGCGCCGGACGTCCTCGTCGTCGGTGCGGTCGCGCACGATGTACGACATCTCCACCGCCTGCTGGTGGTGGACCGCCATGTCCCGGGCGAACCCGGCGTCCGCGGAGTCCGCGGCGGGCGGCTCCACGCCGGAGCCGCCGTCCTCCGCGACGGCGTAGGTGATCGCCCCGGCCGCGACGAGCACCGCCGCCGCGGCGCCCGCGATCCACCCGGCCTTCGCCCGGGTCACTGACCCAGCCCGCCGGTGCAGGCGGCACCCTTCTCGGGCGTCTGCTCACCCTGGACGAACTTCTCCAGGAACTTCCCCACGTTCGGGTCGTCCGCGCTGGTCACGGAGCGCTGGTGGCCCCACGCGGTCAGCATGATCGGGTCCGTCTGGTCCTCGACGGGGCTCATCAGCGTGTACGGCGTCTGCTTGACCTTCGCCGCCAGCGCGTCCACGTCCGCCTTCGGCGCCTTGCTGTTGTACGTCACCCAGACGGCGCCGTGCTCCAGCGAGTGCACGGCGTTCTCGTTCTTCACGGCCTCGGTGTAGACGTCGCCGTTGCAGTTCATCCAGACCGCCTGGTGGTCGCCGCCGACCGGGGGCGTCACCGGGTACGTCACGGACTTGGTGACGTGGTTGCGGGACAGGGTGCCCTTCCAGGTGCTGACCCCGTCCGCCCCGGCGACCAGCTTGCCCGTGGTCTTGGAGTCGTCGGCCGAGTCCGAGTCGTCGGACTGCGACTGGACGAGGATGACCCCGCCGACGACGAGGGCGGCCACGACCACCGCGGACGCCGTGATCGTGAGGATGCGGCGGCGGCGCTCGCGGGCTTGCTCCGCGCGCCGCATCTCCTCTATCCGCGCCTTGCGCTCGGCACTGCTCTTGTTCTTGGCGGAACCCATGGGGCTGGCCCTTCTGGGGAGGGAGGACGGTCGGGTGCGCTGATCGTAATGGGGGACCACCGTTGACTCGTAGGGTGGTCACAGGAATGGCCCGATAGGTGGGGGAACGGGCGTTCCGCTGAGGCGGCGGCGGGCCGCCGGAAGCTCCCGTACCGCCCTGCCATTACGGATGCCGGTGCGGGCAGGCAAGATGGGCTGGAGAGCCCGGGGAGCTGTACACCTGCCGTATCTGAGGCGTTCAGACCGGGGTCGGCCGGGCGATCAAGGTCCGCAACGCGCACGAAACGGTGTTGTGGTGGGATGCTCAGGTGCCCGACCGCCTCCCGAGGGACCGGAGACAGGCGGCCTGACCAGCAAGGATGGGGAAGCGGAAGATGGACAAGCAGCAGGAGTTCGTGCTCCGGACGTTGGAGGAGCGCGACATCCGGTTCGTACGCCTGTGGTTCACGGACGTGCTGGGCTTCCTCAAGTCGGTCGCCGTGGCCCCAGCCGAGCTTGAACAGGCGTTCGACGAGGGCATCGGCTTCGACGGCTCCGCGATCGAGGGCTTCGCCCGGGTGTACGAGTCCGACATGATCGCCAAGCCGGACCCGTCCACCTTCCAGGTCCTGCCGTGGCGCGCCGAGGCCCCCGGCACCGCCCGGATGTTCTGCGACATCCTCATGCCGGACGGCTCCCCGTCCTTCGCGGACCCGCGCTACGTCCTCAAGCGCGCCCTCGCCCGCACCTCCGACCTGGGCTTCACCTTCTACACCCACCCGGAGATCGAGTTCTTCCTGCTGAAGGACAAGCCGCTCGACGGCTCGCGGCCGACCCCAGCCGACAACTCCGGATACTTCGACCACACCCCGCAGAACATCGGCATGGACTTCCGCCGCCAGGCGATCACCATGCTGGAGTCGATGGGCATCTCCGTCGAATTCTCCCACCACGAGGGCGCCCCGGGCCAGCAGGAGATCGACCTGCGGTACGCCGACGCGCTCTCCACCGCGGACAACATCATGACGTTCCGCCTGGTGATGAAGCAGGTGGCCCTGGAGCAGGGCGTGCAGGCCACCTTCATGCCGAAGCCGTTCTCCGAGCACCCCGGCAGCGGTATGCACACCCACCTCTCGCTCTTCGAGGGCGACCGCAACGCGTTCTACGAGTCCGGCGCCGAGTACCAGCTCTCCAAGGTCGGCCGCTCCTTCATCGCGGGCCTGCTGCGGCACGCGGCGGACATCTCGGCGGTCACCAACCAGTGGGTGAACTCGTACAAGCGCATCTGGGGCGGCTCCGAGCGCACCGCGGGCGCGGGCGGCGAGGCCCCCTCGTACATCTGCTGGGGCCACAACAACCGCTCGGCCCTGGTCCGCGTCCCGATGTACAAGCCCGGCAAGACCGGCTCCGCCCGCGTGGAGGTCCGCTCCCTGGACGCGGGCACCAACCCCTACCTCGCCTACGCCGTCCTCCTCGCCGCGGGCCTGAAGGGCATCGAGGAGGGCTACGAGCTTCCGCCGGGCGCCGAGGACGACGTCTGGGCCCTCTCCGACGCCGAACGCCGCGCGATGGGCATCGAGCCCCTCCCCCAGAACCTCGGCGAGGCCCTCACCCTCATGGAACGCAGCGACCTCGTCGCCGAAACCCTCGGCGAACACGTCTTCGACTTCTTCCTCCGCAACAAGCGCCAGGAGTGGGAGGAGTACCGCAGCGAGGTCACGGCCTTCGAACTGCGGAAGAACTTGCCGGTGCTGTAGGCGCGCTCAGGGAACGGGGCCGACGGTCGTGGACCGTCGGCCCACGTCTCTCACGACCGCGCTCGCCGCGTAGGCTCCGAGCGTGCCCGACCGACCTGAGATCGTCTGTATCTGCGGTTCCACCCGATTCGTGGATGAGATGGGCGCGGCCAGCCGTGACCTGACCCTCGCGGGTGCCATCGTCGTCGCGCCGGGCGTCTATCCGGGCGGCTATGTCGGAGAGTCCACCGGCAGGGAGATCGAGTACGCCCAGGCCAGCGGCAAGCCGATCTCGTTCACTGATGCGCGCGTCGTGCCGCTGTGATCACCTTGTGGGCGTCCGTTCCGTGTACGGCGGATTCCCGCAGGGTGTCCCACACCCGCTGGTACGTGGCGATGGTGTCGGCGTCGTCGAGCCACAGCTCGGCGTGCCAGTCCTCCACGATGACGCGGCGGTCGTCGTAGATCCAGAAGCCGTTTCCGGGATTGATTTTGAGTGGAGCGGCGAACGGGATGATGCCCAGTTCCACCGTGTCGAGACCGATGACGCCCGCCAGGCGGTCGAGCTGGGCGGCGAGGACGGAGGGCGGGCAGACCAGGGCGTGAAGGGCTGCCTCCCACATCAGGATCCGGTACTTCCTGCCCTGCTCGTACAGGCCCTCCTGGCGTTTGACGCGGGCGCGTACCGCGTCTTCGGTGTCCCGGGGCGAGCGGTACAGATGGGAGTGCCGGGACAGGACACCGCGGGCGTAGTCGGCCGTCTGGAGGATGCCGGGGACGAGGTTGTTCTGCCAGATCGTCAGGACGCGCGTGCGGTCGTGTTCGGCCGTGATGGCGTCCTGCACGGGCTTGTGTCCGGACGCCAACTGCCGCCGCCATGAACGGATGTGGGACTCGAAGCCGCGCAACTGGGCGATCAGACCGGCGGAGGCATCCGGGTGACCGGTGGCCTCCGCCCATGCTGCCAGCTCCTCGGCCGTGGCGGTCTGTCTGCCGTTCTCCAGTTTGCTGACCTTGGACTTGGTCCAGCCGGGGCCGAGACGCTCGGCCAGTTCGGCTCCGGTGAGCCGACCATCCGGGGCAGTGAGTCGCAGTTCCCGGAGCCGTATGCCCAAGGCCTCGCGAGCCTGTTGGTAGTCGGTGCTCACCGGACCTCACGTCGTTTCTAGGCTGGCGTGAACTGATCGTAGGGAACCGCATAGTGCCAGGCCGCGTCGCGCACCTGGCAGTAGCGGTTCACCGCCGCCGGTTCGGTGATGAGTTCGGCGCCGGTCAGGTCGTCGGCGTCGTCGAAGACGAGTCGGGCCACCAGCCGGGAGTCGAAGAGCCAGAAGTCCTCGGTGGGCAGCCGCAGCCGCTCGGCCTCGGCACGGGGCAGGCAACGGATGTCCTCGCCTACGGCGCAGTTCCGTACGGCGTTGTCGAGCAGGTACCGCTGCCCCTGTGTGGCGGGGGAGTCGAGGAGCCGTACCCGTTCGAAACGCTTGCCCTGCTCCGTCTGCGACCGCACGGTGCGGCACCAGGCGTCGTCGTAGTCCCACCGCACCGGCTCGCCCGCCGTGAACTGAGCCCAGGTGTCCGTCGCTTCGTCGCTCGCGTATCGGCGCCGGGTCTCCAGGCGCCAGGCGGTGTGGTCGAAGGTCTGGAAGAGACGCTTGAACTCCTCCGTGATGTTGATGCTCCGCGGGGTGTCATCGCGCGGCCCGAAGTCGACCAGGGTGTTGCGCGGTACGACCACAGCCACCTCACCGTCGTCGAAGTGCCGCAGTTGCTCCAGGTCCTTGGGGTCAGTGAGCTGGGGACCGTGCACGATGACGTCCCCCGAGTCGAGGTCCTCGTGCACTCCGGGGCAGCCGTCTCCCCCTGAGCCCGTGCCGTTGAACCGAAGTCGTCGCATCCTCTTCCTCTCGTCCAGGGCAGTGCGAGGGCCGCACCAGCCTCCCCCGGATCAACGCTCGGGAGGACTGGTTGACGAGACTTGCGCGCGAAACTTCGGGCAACCATGCCAACAGATCGAGAAACTTCGTGAAACCGGTGATGTGCTGAGCGAACCGTGCCTTCTAGCGTCCCCTTCATGGCCACGAAGAACGCAGCGCAGGCCGCTGACTTGCTTGACGCGCTCGTCGTAGACACCCGCAGCGACAGACTCGGCTACGTCATGGGGCACATGGGCCCGTACCTGCAACTCCGCCCCGTCATCGGGGGCCGCGAATGGGATGCCGACCCGGCACACGTCCGCCGCGCCTCCGACGAGGAGCGGCTGCGCGCCATACGAGAGCGCACCCGTGCGCTCAACGCGGCGAGCATCAAGTGGCGCTTCACCTGATGCCCGCCGCCGTCGACAACGAACGGCCTCCCGCTCAGACCGTCGACGCCGGTGTGTCCGCCTCCGTGGTTCCGGTGGGGGTGGGCCTCTGGCGGTGGGAGCGCCATACGGCGAACACGGCATGGCCGCCAACTGCGCCTCGTCGGGGCGTTCGCCGGTGCCGGGCTGGTCGGTGTCTCGCGGCAGGTGAGCGCGCCGGGGTCGCGGCTGACTTGGCGATCGACAAGCGCCGTCGAGCGGACGGCGATTGACGGATCCTCAGTAACCGCTCCGCAGCCGTCGGCTTTCTTTCGGTGCTGCGCGAAGGCTTGTCAGTCGTCGGCCCTACCCATACCCTCGCGCAGCAGAAAGCGCTTTCCTCTGCTCATAGGGCTGTTCCGGTGGAGGTAGACGTCGCGGCACCCGCAAAGGCTTGTCGACGGCTTACTGACATGCCCATGACATGCAGCACCCATGCAATGCGGCAATGACCCGTAGTCGAAGACGAAAGGCAAGGCGAGCAAGCATGAAGCGACCAGTCGCAGTGCGGCTCTACGCGGCCCTGGCCACCGGAGCCGTAGTGGCCGCGACGGGCGTGGCCCTGTCGATGCCCACGGCGTCGGCGGCCACCACCGGGGCCACCGGGTACGCCACCCAGAACGGGGGCACCACCGGCGGCGCGGGTGGGCAGACCGTCCGGGCCACCACCGGCACCGCGATCCACACGGCCCTGTGCAACCGGGCCAGCAGGAGCACCCCGATCATCATCCAGGTCGAGGGCACCATCAACCACGGCAACACCAGCCAGGTGTCCGGCGGTAGCTGCAGCACCGCCGCCGACAAGATCGAGCTGAAGCAGGTCAGCAACATCACGATCGTCGGCGTCGGGAACGGGGCCGTGTTCGACCAGCTCGGCATCCACATCCGGGAGGCCAGCAACATCATCATCCAGAACGTGACGGTCAAGAACGTCAAGAAGTCGGGCTCCCCGCTCTCCAACGGCGGGGACGCCATCGGCATGGAGAGCGACGTCCGCAACGTCTGGGTCGACCACACCACGCTGGAGGCGTCCGGTGGTGAGTCGGAGGGCTACGACGGCCTCTTCGACATGAAGGACAACACCCAGTACGTGACGCTGTCGTACAGCATCCTGCGCAACTCCGGGCGCGGTGGGCTGATCGGGTCCAGCGAGAGCGACACGTCGAACGGGTACGTCACCTTCCACCACAACCTGTACCAGAACATCGACTCCCGCACCCCGCTGCTGCGCGGCGGCATCGCACACATCTACAACAACCACTACGTCCAACTGAACGAGTCCGGCATCAACTCCCGCGCCGGTGCCCGGACCGGGTGGACAGCAACTACTTCGAGGACTCCAAGGACGTCCTCGGCACCTTCTACACCGACGCCGCCGGGTACTGGCAGGTCAACGGCAACATCTTCGACAACGTGACCTGGTCGAGCCGCAGCGGCGACACCAACCCGGCCGGGCCGAACCCGACCTCCAACACCAGCGTCTCCATCCCGTACTCCTACTCCCTGGACGCGGCGAGCTGCGTGCCGGGCGTCGTCAGCCAGACCGCCGGTGCCAACAAGGGGCTGCGCGTCTCGGACGGCAACTGCACCCCGCAGACGCCGACCCCGACGCCGACCGACCCGACGCCGACCCCGACCGACCCGACCCCCACCCCCACCGACCCGCCCACCGGCACCAACCTCAGCCTCGGCGCCGGGTCCGACGGGTCCAGCAAGGCCGACGGGACCAGCTACGGCAACGTCCGTGACGGCAACATGAGCACCTACTGGTCGCCGTCCGGCTCGACCGGCTCCGTCTCCGTCAAGTGGGGCACCGCCACCCGGGTCTCCTCGATCAACATCCGTGAGGCCGCCGGGTCCACCGGCGCCATCGGCTCCTGGCGCGTCCTCAACCACGACACCGGCGCCGTCCTGAAGACCGGCAGCGGCGCGGGCGTCATCGCCCTCCCCCCGACCACGCTCAGCAAGATCACCTTCGAGATCACCAGCTCCAACGGCACCCCGAAGGTCGCCGAGTTCGAGACGTACGCCTGACGGTCGTACCGATCGACGTACGTTCCGTACGCGGAGTCCCCGGCCGGGGCCGCCCCCTGCCCACGGGGCGGCCCCGGTCAGCCGTCTCCCCGCCCCGCCTGAGGCGCCCCCGCCCCGCTCCCTGCGGTTAGGCTCGAAGTCTTGATCCGACGGGGTCCGACCGGGGAGGCCGACCATGACGGCGCCAGGGCGCAGGAGCAGTACCTTCACTCGGCTGCTGCGGCACGGCTTCACCGACCCGTCCGCCGCCGAGCGGCTGCTCGACGGCGTGGAGCTGGCCGCCGTACGCAACGACCCGGTGCTCCTTGAGGCACTCGGTGCCACCGCCGACCCCGACCTGGCGCTGCACGGGCTGGTACGGCTCCTGGAGGCGCAGCCCTCACCGACCGCGCGGCGGGAGCTGCTGGACACGGTGATAGCGGCCAAGCCGCTGCGCGACCGGCTGCTCGGGGTGCTCGGCGCCTCCGCCGCCCTCGCCGACCACCTCGCCCGGCACGCGGCGGACTGGCAGGCGCTGGTCACGTACGAGCCGCGGGACCTGCACCCCGGGGTGGAGGAGTTCGAGCGCGGGCTCGCCGAGGCCACCGACCCGGTGTCGCTGCGGGTCGCCTACCGGCGCTGCCTGCTGTCCATCGCCGCGAGGGACGTGTGCGGGACGACCGACGTGGCCGAGGCCGCGGCCGAGCTGGCCGACCTCGCCACCGCCACCCTGCGCGCCGCGCTCGCCCTCGCCCGCGCCGCCGCGCCCGAGGACGCCGCGCTGTGCCGCCTCGCGGTGATCGCGATGGGGAAGTGCGGCGGGCACGAGCTGAACTACGTCTCCGACGTCGACGTGATCTTCGTCGGGGAGGCCGTCGACGGGGCCGACGAGGGCAAGGCGCTGCGCGCCGCCAGCCGGCTGGCCTCGCACATGATGCGGATCTGCTCCGAGACCACCGTCGAGGGCACGATCTGGCCCGTCGACGCCAACCTGCGGCCCGAGGGGCGCAACGGCCCGCTGGTGCGCACCCTCGCCTCCCACCTCGCCTACTACCAGCGCTGGGCCAAGACCTGGGAGTTCCAGGCGCTGCTGAAGGCCCGCCCGGTCGCCGGGGACCTGGAGCTGGGGGAGGAGTACGTCGCCGCCGTCGAGCCGCTGGTCTGGCAGGCCGCCGAGCGGGAGAACTTCGTGCCCGACGTGCAGAAGATGCGGCGGCGGGTGGTGGAGAACATCCCCGTCACCGAGGTCGACCGGGAGCTGAAGCTCGGGCCCGGCGGGCTGCGGGACGTCGAGTTCGCCGTGCAGTTGCTCCAGCTCGTGCACGGCCGCACCGACGCCTCCCTGCGCAGCGGCACCACCCTCAGCGCGCTCCAGGCGCTCGCCGCGGGCGGCTACGTCGGGCGCGCGGACGCCGCCCAACTGGAGGACGCCTACCGCTTCCTGCGCACCATGGAGCACCGCATCCAGCTCTACCGGCTGCGCCGCACCCACCTGGTGCCCGAGGCGGAGGAGGACCAGCGGCGGCTCGGGCGCTCGCTGGGCCTGCGCACCGATCCGGTGGCGACGCTGAACCGGGAGTGGAAGCGGCACGCCGCCGTCGTACGACGCCTGCACGAGAAGCTCTTCTACCGGCCGCTGCTCGACGCGGTCGCCCAGCTCGCCCCCGGCGAGGCCCGGCTCAGCGCGGTCGCGGCGCGGGAGCGGCTGGTCGCCCTCGGGTACGCGGACCCGGCGGCGGCGCTGCGGCACCTGGAGGCGCTGGCGTCCGGCGTCACCCGCAAGGCGGCGATCCAGCGGACGCTGCTGCCGGTGCTGCTCGGCTGGTTCGCGGACTCCGCCGAGCCGGACGCGGGCCTGCTGAACTTCCGCAAGGTGTCCGACGCGCTCGGCAAGACCCCGTGGTACCTGCGGCTGCTGCGCGACGAGGGCGCGGCGGCGGAGAACCTCGCCCGGGTGCTGTCCGCCGGGCGGCTCGCCCCCGACCTGCTGATGCGGGCGCCGGAGGCGGTGGCGCTGCTCGGCGACGGCGACGGGAGCGGCGGCGGGCTCGTACCGCGCGGGCGCGCGCCGCTGGAGCAGGAGATCCTCGCCGCCGTCGGCCGCGCCCCGGGCGCCGAACAGGCGGTCACCGCGGCGCGCGGGGTACGGCGCCGGGAGCTGTTCCGTACGGCGGCGGCGGACATCGTCGGCTCCTACGGCACCGAGGCGCAGCCCGCCGAGGCCGACCAGGGCGCCCTGGTGGACCTGGTCGGCGGCGCGGTGTCCGACCTGACGGCGGCGACGCTGGCGGGCACGTTGCGGGCGGTCGCCCGGGAGGGCTGGGGCGACACCCTGCCGACCCGGTTCGCGGTGATCGGCATGGGCCGCTTCGGCGGGCACGAGCTGGGCTACGGCTCCGACGCCGACGTGCTCTTCGTGCACGAGCCACGGGAGGGCGCCGACGAGGGCGAGGCCGCCAAGGCCGCGAACCGGGTGGTCTCCGAGATGCGGCGGCTGCTCCAGCTCCCCAGCGCCGACCCGCCGCTGCTCATCGACGCCGACCTGCGCCCGGAGGGCAAGTCGGGGCCGCTGGTGCGCACGCTGAAGTCGTACGAGGCGTACTACCGCCGCTGGTCGCTGGTCTGGGAGTCGCAGGCGCTGCTGCGGGCCGAGCCGGTCGCCGGGGACGAGGACCTGGGGCGGCGGTTCGTCGAGCTGGTCGACCCGCTGCGGTACCCGGCGGGCGGGCTCGGGGAGGACGCCGTGCGCGAGATCCGGCGGCTGAAGGCGCGGATGGAGACCGAGCGGCTGCCGCGCGGCGTCGACCCCAAGCTGCACGCCAAGCTCGGGCCTGGCGGGCTCTCCGACGTGGAGTGGACCGTGCAGTTGCTCCAGATGCGGCACGGCGCGCGGGTACCGGGGCTGCGCACCACCCGCACCCGGCAGGCCCTCGCCGCCGCCCGCGAGGCCGGGCTCCTCGGGGAGGAGGACGCCGCGATCCTCGACGAGGCGTGGGTGCTGGCCACCCGCGTCCGCAACGCCGTGATGCTGGTGCGCGGCCGGGCCGCCGACACTTTCCCGTCGGACGTGCGGGAGCTGGCCGCCGTGGGGCGGTACCTCGGGTACGGTCCCGGCCGGGCGGGCGACATGCTGGACGCGTACCGGCGTACGGCGCGGCGGGCGCGGGGGGTGGTGGAGGAGCTGTTCTACGGGGGCTGACTCACGCGGGTCCCGCCTTCGCCTCCGTCGCGGCCGCCGTGCCCTTCGCGGACCCCTCCCGCCGCGCCCGCCCCCGTCCCGCCAACCCCACCCCCACCAACAACACTGCCATTCCCGCCACCACCCGTACCCCCACCCGCTCGTCCAGCAGCACCGCGCCCAGGGTCACCGAGACCACCGGCAGCAGGTAGCCGACCGTCGCCGCGGTGGTCGGGCCCTCGTCGGCGATCAGGCGGTAGTTGAGGTGGAAGGTGACGCCCGTGCCGAGCACGCCGAGGGCGGTGACCGCCAGCAGGGCGGTCAGGTCGGGGGCGAGCGGACCGGCGGCGGGCAGGGACAGGGCCGTCCAGCCGGTGGCCGCCAGCAGTTGGGCCGCGGACAGGCCGAGCGGGGCGCCCCGGCCGGTGAGGTGGCGGGCCATGTACGCGAAGGCCACGGCGTAGCTCGCGGCGGCGCCGAGCAGGGCGAGCGCGCCCCAGCTCAGCAGGCCGGAGCGGTGCCAGGGCGCGAAGACCAGCACGGTGCCGGTGAAGCCCAGCAGCAGCCCGGCCAGTCGGGTGCCCGCGAGCGGCCGGTCGGTGCCGAGCAGGACGCCGATCAGCAGCGACCACAGCGGTGTGGTGGCGTTGAGGACGCCCGCCACCCCGGAGTCGACGGTCTGCTCGCCGACGCTGAACAAAGCGAAGGGCACGGCGTTGCAGAACAGCGCCGCCACCGCCAGGTGCCCCCAGACGCGCCGCCCGCGTGGCAGGCGCTGCCCGGCCCGCCGGGCGAGGAGCAGCAGGGTCGCGGTGCCGAGGGCGCAGCGGGCGATGGTGATCTGGGCCGGGGTCAGGCCGTGGTCGAGGGCGAGCTTGATCCAGAGGAAGCCGGAGCCCCACAGGAGGGCGAGGACGGCCATGCGGGCGGTGGAGGCGAGGGACATGCCCCCACCGTGGCGCCCGCACTGACTTGAGGACAAGTGAAAGATCCTCGACCTACCGTTAAGCTGGGCTACATGCTTGATGTGCGTCGGATGCAGGTGCTGCGGGCCGTGGTGGGCTGCGGGTCCGTGACGGGGGCGGCGGCGCGGCTCGGCTACACGCCCTCCGCCGTGAGCCAGCAGGTCGCGGCGCTGGAGAAGGAGGCCGGGGCGGCGCTGCTCGAACGGGTCGGGCGCGGGGTGCGGCCGACCGCCGCGGGGCTGCTGCTGACCGAGTACGCCGACGCGGTCGGGCGGCAGTTGGCCGAGGCGGAGGCGGCGCTCGCGGACCTGCTGGCGGGGCGGACCGGGCGGTTGTCGGTGCGGTACTTCGCCACCGCCGGTGCGGCGCTGGTCGCGCCCGCCGTGGCCCGGCTGCGGGCCGCGCACCCGGGGGTCCGGATCGACCTGGCGCTCGCCGACCCGGACCCGCTGCCGGACGTCCGGGAAGGCCGGGCCGACCTGGCGCTGGTGGTCGCGCCGGGGGCGGGCGGAGCGCCCGGGTACGAGGGCGTACGGCTGCTGCCGCTGCTCGACGACCCCTACCTCGCCGTACTGCCGCGGGGGCATCGGCTCGCCGCGCGCCGGTCGGTGCCGCTGGGGGAGCTGGCCGGGGAGCCGTGGGTCGGCAGCGAGTGGCCGGGGCCGTGTCTGGACGCCCAGGTGTCGGCGTGCGAAATGGCCGGTTTCCGCCCCCGTTTCGTGGTGGAGAGCGAGGACTACGGCACCGCGCAGGGCTTCGTCGCGGCCGGGCTCGGCGTCGCGCTGATCCCGCGCCTGGGTCTGCGCGGGCGGCATCCGGAGGTGGTCGTGCGGCCGGTGAAGGGGCCGGAACCGTCCCGTTCCATCCACGCCGCCGTCCGGGAGACGGCGCCCGTTCAGCCCGCGCTGGGGGCCTTCGTGGAGGCGTTGCGGGCGGCGGCGGCCTCCTGAAGCCCCAGGCCGCCCTCGGCTTCCTGCGCCTCACGGGTTGCCCGCACCCCTGAAGCCTCCTGCACGGGGCGCTCCGCCGCGTCGTGCTCGCCCCGTGCCGCCGCGGGCAGCAGGCGGCGGACGTCGAAGGCGGGGCGGCGGCGCGGCCCCGGGACCTGGCGGGGGAGGGCGTGCGGGAGGGCGCCGTACCAGAGGCGGGCGACGGTGTAGCCGAAGGCGAGGCAGAGGACGCCGCCGACCGCGTCCAGCCAGAAGTGGTTGGCCGTCGCCACGATGACGACCAGGGTGGCCGCCGGGTAGAGCAGGCCGAGGACGCGCACCCACGGCACCCGGGCCAGCGCGAAGATCGTCAGCCCGCACCACAGGGACCAGCCGATGTGCATCGACGGCATCGCGGCGTACTGGTTGGACATGTTCTTCAGGTCGCCGGAGGCCATCGAGCCCCAGGTCTGGTGGACCAGCACGGTGTCGACGAAGCCGCCGTCGGTCATCAGCCGCGGGGGCGCCAGCGGATACAGGTAGTAACCGACGAGGGCGACGGCGGTCGTCGCGAAGAGGACCAGGCGGGCGGCGGCGTAGCGGCCGGGATGGCCGCGGTAGAGCCAGACCAGCACGCCCAGGGTGACGACGAAGTGCAGCGTCGCGTAGTAGTAGTTCATGCCGACGATCAGCCAAGTCACCGAGTTGACGGCGTGGTTGACGGACTGCTCGAAGGCGAGGCCCAGTTGGTGTTCGGTCCGCCAGATCCAGTCGGCGTTGCGCAGCGCCTCGCCGCGCTGCTCCGGGACGGCGTTGCGGATCAGTGAGTACGTCCAGTAACTCACCGCGATCAGCAGCGTCTCAAACCAGAGTTGGGGGCGGCGCGGGGTGCGCAGCCGGTGCAGCGGGGTCGGCGCGGAGGCGGCCGTGACGGGGTGCGGAACGGCCGCCGTACGGCCTTCCGGTGTCGTCACGGTCGAGTCACCCATGGGTACAGAGTCTGCCAGAAAAGACTTACTGCCCCGATCATCCCGCAGGCGGGTTCCGGACGCACGTTCTACACCGGTCGCAGTCGTACGGATGCTACCCGTGTACGAGAGGCGCACCCTGATGCTCCGCCCTAAGGACGATTCCGGTCACCAGGGGCCGAAGCGGTCGAACCCCGCACCACCAGTTCCGGCATGAACACGAACTCGCTGTGGGGCGCGGGCGTCCCGCCGATCTCCTCCAGCAACGTGCGCACCGCGGCCTGGCCCATCGCCGGGACCGGCTTGCGCACGGTGGTCAGGGGCGGGTCGGTGAAGGCGATGAGGGGGGAGTCGTCGAAGCCGACCACCGAGATGTCCTTGGGGACGTCGAGCCCGCGCTGCCGGGCCGCCCGTATCGCGCCGAGCGCCATCATGTCGCTGGCGCACACCACGGCCGTGCAGTCCCGGTCCATCAGGGCGTTGGCGGCGGCCTGGCCGCCCTCCAGGGTGTAGAGGGAGTGCTGGACCAGCTCCGACTCGATCGTCGCGGCGTCCAGGCCGAGCTGGTCCTGCACGGTGCGCACGAAGCCCTCGATCTTGCGCTGCACCGGCACGAACCGCTTCGGGCCGAGGGCGAGCCCGATCCGGGTGTGGCCGAGGGAGGCGAGGTGGGTGACGGCCAGGGTCATCGCGGCCCGGTCGTCGGGGGAGATGAACGGCGCCTGCACCTTCGGCGAGAAGCCGTCCACCAGCACGAACGGCACGCCCTGGGCGCGCAGCTGCTCGTAGCGCTGGGTGTCGGCGGTGGTGTCGGCGTGCAGTCCGGAGACGTAGATGATGCCCGCGACGCCGCGGTCCACCAGCATCTCGGTCAGCTCGTCCTCGGTGGAGCCGCCCGGGGTCTGGGTGGCGAGCACCGGGGTGTAGCCCTGGCGGGTCAGCGCCTGGCCGATCACCTGCGCCAGGGCCGGGAATATCGGGTTCTCCAGCTCCGGCGTGATCAGGCCGACGAGTCCCGCGCTGCGCTGCCGCAGCCGCACCGGACGCTCGTAGCCGAGGACGTCGAGGGCGGCCAGCACGGACTGGCGGGTGGTGGCGGCGACGCCGGGCTTCCCGTTGAGGACGCGGCTGACGGTCGCTTCGCTCACCCCCGCCTGCGCAGCGATGTCCGCAAGCCGTGTGGTCACAGGGGTGGACTGTACCGGGCGGCCCTCACCTTGCACACCAACCGGACGCCGGGTGCGGGCCGTAGCGCGGCCCCGTGCGGGTTGCTGCCTCATCGCGTCCCCTTGGAATCTCACTGGCAAGAGCTTGCAGAGTCTTGCACAAGTCTGCGGTATGCCGCTCCGGCGCAGTAAAAACCAGTCTCCAAGTGGACTCGAAGCGGTCTCGTGACGGTCGAGGAGAGGTCACGGACAGGTAACTTGCGAGATCTCTTGCACTTTTTTGCTGCAAGGACTTTCGCAACCATTGCATCGCTGTTACGTTCACGTCGCCCGGCGGCGGCAAAGGCGCAGTCGGCAAGTAGCGGGTCGGCGGACGGGACCGCCTTCCGCACCCCACGGGCTTAACCCTCAAGGAGAACTCATGCGGCGTGGCATAGCGGCCACCGCGCTGGTGGCGTCCCTCGCCCTCGCGGCGACGGCCTGCGGCGGGGACAGCGACAGCGGCGACAAGGCCGACGGTCCGGTCACCATCACCTGGTGGGACACCTCCAACGCCACCAATGAGGCGCCGACGTACCAGGCCTTGGTCAAGGAGTTCGAGGCCGCCAACAAGGACATCAAGGTCAAGTACGTCAACGTGCCCTTCGACCAGGCGCAGAACAAGTTCGACACGGCTGCCGGTTCCAAGGGCGCCCCGGACGTGCTGCGCTCCGAGGTGGGCTGGACCCCGGCGTTCGCCAAGAAGGGCTTCTTCCTGCCGCTGGACGGCACCGAGGCCCTCGCGGACCAGGACAAGTTCAAGTCCAACCTGATCGAGCAGGCCAAGTACGAGGGCAAGACGTACGGCGTGCCGTTCACCACGGACACCCTGGCCCTCGTCTACAACAAGGAACTCTTCGAGAAGGCGGGCGTCGAGGCCCCCAAGACCTGGGACGACCTGAAGAAGGCCGCCGCCACCATCAAGGACAAGACCGGCGTCGACGGCTACTGGGGCTCGACCCAGGCGTACTACGCCCAGACCTTCCTCTACGGCGAGGGCACCGACACGGTCGACGCCGACGCCAAGAAGATCACGGTCACCTCGCCCGAGGCCAAGAAGGGCTACGGCACCTGGCTGGAGCTGTTCGACGGCAAGGGCCTGCACAAGGCCGACACCACCGCCGACGCCTACGCGCACATCCAGGACGCGTTCATCAACGGCAAGGTCGCGTCGATCATCCAGGGCCCCTGGGAGATCACCAACTTCTACAAGGGCTCCGCGTTCACCAACAAGGAGAACCTGGGCATCGCGACGGTCCCGGCCGGTTCCGCCGGTACGGCGGGCGCCCCGACCGGCGGTCACAACCTGTCCGTCTACGCGGGCTCGGACCAGGCGCACCAGGAGGCCGCGCTGAAGTTCGTGAACTTCATGACCTCCGCCAAGGCGCAGGAGACCATCGCGCTGAAGAACAACACGCTGCCCACGCGTGACGACGCCTACACCGACCAGGTCAAGGCCGACCCGGGCATCGCGGGCTACCAGGGCGTCCTCGCCGCCGCCCAGCCCCGCCCGGCGCTGCCCGAGTACAGCTCCCTGTGGGGTCCGCTGGACGACGAGCTGCTGGAGATCGCCGGTGGCAAGGAGTCCCTGGACAAGGGCCTGGGCGACGCGGAGATCGCGATCGCCAAGCTGGTCCCGGACTTCAGCAAGTAGTCCCCCGTGGCCGCCGGGTCACTCCCCGCCGACGAGGGGAGTGACCCGGCGGCCACACCGGCCTGCCCCAGCCCCCACCCCGCCCGGTCCCACCCCCGGCTCTTGTAGAAAGTGCGAACCATGACAGTCGCCATCGACCGCGCGACCGGTAAGCGTCGCGGTGACCGCGTGCCGCGCCCCGGGCTGGGTCGGCGCCTGAAGCAGAGCTACCGGAAGTACTGGTACGCGTACGCGATGATCACCCCGGTGGTCCTCGTGCTCGGCGTGCTGGTGCTGTACCCGCTGGCGTACGGCTTCTACCTGACGCTCACCGACGCCGACAGCCTCAACACCGCCCGCACCATCGGCGTCAACGAGATCGAGGCCACCTACAAGTTCGTCGGCTTCGACAACTACGCCGACATCCTGTGGGGCGAGACGTCCTACGACCGCTTCTGGTCGCACTTCCTCTGGACGATCGTCTGGACCGCGGCCTGTGTCGCCCTGCACTACTCCATCGGTCTCGGCCTCGCCCTGCTGCTCAACCAGAAGCTGCGCGGCCGTACCGTCTACCGGCTGCTGCTGGTGCTGCCGTGGGCCGTGCCGACCTTCGTCACCGTCTTCGGCTGGCGGTTCATGCTCGCCGACTCCGGCATCATCAACACCGCGCTCGACGCCCTGCACCTGCCGAGCCCGCAGTGGCTGGAGGACACCTTCTGGCAGCGGTTCGCCGCGATCATGGTCAACACCTGGTGCGGTGTGCCGTTCATGATGGTCTCCCTGCTGGGCGGCCTCCAGTCCATCGACGCCACCCTCTACGAGGCCGCCGAGATGGACGGCGCCACCCCCTGGCAGCGGTTCCGCTACGTCACCCTGCCGGGCCTGCGCTCCGTCAGCTCCACCGTCGTCCTCCTCGGCGTGATCTGGACCTTCAACCAGTTCGCCATCATCTTCCTGCTGTTCGGCAACACCGCCCCCGACGCCCAGATCCTGGTCACCTGGGCCTACCAGCTCGGCTTCGGACAGCAGCCGCGCGAGTTCGCGGAGTCCGCGGCCTACGGCATCCTGCTGCTGGCCATCCTGATCGTCTTCACCTCCTTCTACCGCCGCTGGCTGAACCGCAACGACCAGCAGCTCGCGATCTGAGGCAGGAGTCCCCATGAGCGCCACGCCCACCACCACGCCGCGCCGCACCCGCAGCCGCGGCGAGACCAGCCTCGCCGGGAAGCTCGCCTCGCACGGCATCCTCACCGTCGCCAGCCTGATCGCGCTGTTCCCGATCGCCTGGCTGGTGTTCCTCTCCCTCGGCCCGGACAAGGACGACTACCTGCACCCCGGGGGCATCTGGGGGAAGATGACGTTCGACAACTACTCCTTCGTCCTCCAGGACACGAACTTCTTCCACTGGCTGAAGAGTTCGCTCGTCGTCTCGCTCGGCACCACCGTGGTCGGCGTGATGATCGCCGCCACCACCGGCTACGCCGTCTCCCGGATGCGCTTCCCCGGCTACAAGAAGTTCATGTGGGTCCTGCTGGTCACCCAGATGTTCCCGATCGCCGTGCTGATCGTGCCGATGTACCAGATCCTGTCGGAGCTGCAGCTCATCGACACCTACCTCGGTCTGATCCTGGTCTACTGCTCGACCGCGGTGCCGTACTGCGCCTGGCTGATGAAGGGCTACTTCGACACCATCCCGTTCGAGATCGACGAGGCGGGCCGGGTCGACGGGCTCTCCCCGTTCGGCACCTTCCTGCGGCTGATCCTGCCGCTGGCCAGGCCGGGCCTCGCGGTGGCCGGGTTCTACAGCTTCATCACCGCCTTCGGCGAGGTCGCCTTCGCCACGACGTTCATGCTGGACGACACGAAGTACACCTTCGCCGTCGGCCTGCAGAGCTTCATCAGCGAGCACGACGCCCAGCGCAACCTGATGGCCGCCACCGCGGTGCTGGTCGCGATACCCGTCTCCGCGTTCTTCTACCTCGTGCAGAAGAACCTGGTGACCGGCCTCACCGCGGGCGGCACCAAGGGCTGACCCGCCCCCCGGGGCGCCCCCGGGTGAACGAACTCCCGCGCGCCTGATCCGCGCGGGTGGCGACCGCGGTGCCCTCCAGCCCCCGCCGCACCGCGGTCGCCTCATCACCCCCGGTACCGCACCGTTCTCCCCTTTCACCGAGACCCCATCGCAGCAAGGACGACATGAGCCAGCAGCACTCCGCCGCCCCGGCCCCGACCGCCCAGACCGCAAGCGCCGTCGCCACCGTCGGCCGCCGCCGCGACTGGTGGCGCGACGCGGTGATCTACCAGGTGTACCCGCGCAGCTTCGCCGACAGCAACGGCGACGGCATGGGCGACCTGGAGGGCGTACGCACCCGTCTCCCGTACCTGCGCGACCTCGGCGTCGACGCCGTGTGGCTCAGCCCCTTCTACGCCTCCCCGCAGGCCGACGCCGGGTACGACGTCGCCGACTACCGGGCCGTCGACCCGATGTTCGGCAACCTGCTCGACGCCGACGCGCTGATCCGCGACGCGCACGAGCTGGGCCTCAGGATCATCGTCGACCTGGTGCCCAACCACTCCTCCGACCAGCACGAGTGGTTCAAGCGCGCCCTCGCCGAGGGCCCCGGCTCGCCGTCCCGGGACCGGTACCACTTCCGCCCCGGCAAGGGCGAGAACGGCGAACTGCCGCCCAACGACTGGGAGTCCATCTTCGGCGGGCCCGCCTGGACGCGCGTACCGGACGGCGAGTGGTACCTGCACCTGTTCGCGCCCGAGCAGCCCGACTTCAACTGGGAGCACCCGGCCGTCGGGGACGAGTTCCGCTCCATCCTGCGGTTCTGGCTGGACATGGGCGTCGACGGCTTCCGCATCGACGTCGCCCACGGCCTGGTGAAGGCCGAGGGGCTGCCCGACCTTG
The DNA here is from genome assembly GCF_042674625.1 of Streptomyces flavalbus. Taxonomy (NCBI): domain Bacteria; kingdom Bacillati; phylum Actinomycetota; class Actinomycetes; order Kitasatosporales; family Streptomycetaceae; genus Streptomyces; species Streptomyces flavalbus. The sequence goes on along the minus strand of NZ_JBHTEB010000001.1, from coordinate 2,213,681 downwards.
GATCCCACGAGCAGTTGAAGCTGCTGGGCAACGATGTCATGCCGTTCTTCGACCAGGACGGCGTGCACGAGATCTACCGTCAGTGGCGCCTCATCCTCGACGAGTACGCGGGCGAACGCATCTTCGTCGCCGAGGCGTGGACGCCGACCGTCGAGCGCACCGCCAACTACGTCCGCCCGGACGAGCTGCACCAGGCGTTCAACTTCCAGTACCTGTCCACCGCGTGGGACGCCGAGGAGCTGCGTACGGTCATCGACCGCACGCTGGAGGCGATGCGCCCGGTCGGCGCCCCCGCGACCTGGGTGCTCTCCAACCACGACGTCACCCGGCACGCCACCCGGTTCGCCAACCCGCCCGGCCTCGGCACCCAGATCCGGCTCGCCGGTGACCGCGCGCTCGGCCTGCGCCGGGCCCGCGCCGCCACCCTGCTGATGCTGGCGCTGCCCGGCTCCGCCTACGTCTACCAGGGCGAGGAACTCGGCCTGCCGGACGTCGTCGACCTGCCCGACGAGGTGCGCCAGGACCCGGCGTACTTCCGCGGCGCGGGGCAGGACGGCTTCCGTGACGGCTGCCGGGTGCCGATCCCGTGGACCCGCACGGGGTCGTCGTACGGCTTCGGGGACGGCGGTAGCTGGCTGCCGCAGCCGGAGGGCTGGGGCGAGCTGAGCGTGGAGGCGCAGACCGGCGTGCCGGGCTCCACGCTGGAGCTGTACCGCGCCGCGCTCGCCGTCCGCCGGGAGCGGCCCGACCTGGGCGCGGGCGACGCGGTGGAGTGGCTGAAGGCGCCCGAGGGCGTGCTCGCGTTCCGGCGCGGGGAGTTCGTGTGCGTCGCCAACACCACCGGCGAGTCGGTGACGGCGCCGGTGCGCGGGCGGGTGCTGCTCGCCAGCGGTGAGGTGTCGGAGGCGGACGGCGAGGTCAAGGTGCCCGCCGACACGACCGTCTGGTGGGCCACCAACTGACGTCCGGGGGAACCCGCCGCAAGATTTTCCCTTGAATTCCGTACCGCCCGCTGTCCCTTCGGGGCAGCGGGCGTTTAACATCTGCGTCACGCAACCCTTGCTGAATGTTTCAGCAAGAACCTTCAACGTCGAAGGAACTCCCCACATGGCACGCAGATTCCTCGCCGGAGCGCTGGCGGCCGCCGCAGCCGCCACCACTCTTGTCATGAACTCGCCCACCGCCCAGGCCTCCCCACCGGGCACCAAGGACGTCACCGCCGTCCTCTTCGAGTGGAAGTACGCCTCGGTCGCCACCGAGTGCGCGAACCGCCTCGGCCCCGCCGGGTACGGCTACGTCCAGGTCTCCCCGCCCGCCGAGCACATACAGGGCGCGCAGTGGTGGACGTCGTACCAGCCGGTCAGCTACAAGATCGCCGGGCGGCTCGGTGACACCACCGCCTTCCGCAACATGGTCAGCGCCTGTCACTCGGCGGGCGTCAAGGTCGTCGTCGACGCGGTCATCAACCACATGTCCGCGGGCGGCGGCACCGGCACCGGCGGCTCGTCGTACACGAAGTACACCTACCCCGGCCTGTACTCCTCCTACGACTTCGACAACTGCACCTCGCAGATCACCAACTACCAGGACCGCTGGAACGTCCAGAACTGCGAACTCGTCGGCCTCGCCGACCTCGACACCGGCGAGGAGTACGTCCGCTCCGCCATCGCCGGGTACCTCAACACCCTGCTCTCCTACGGCGTCGACGGCTTCCGGATCGACGCCGCCAAGCACATCCCGGCCGCCGACCTCGCCAACATCAAGTCCCGGCTGAGCAACCCCAACGCCTACTGGAAGCAGGAGGCCATCTACGGCGCCGGGGAGGCCGTCCAGCCGAGCGAGTACACCGGCACCGGGGACGTCCAGGAGTTCCGCTACGCCTACGACCTCAAGCGGGTCTTCAACAACGAGAACCTCGCCTACCTGAAGAACTACGGCGAGGGCTGGGGCTACCTGAGCAGCTCCGTCGCGGGCGTCTTCGTCGACAACCACGACACCGAGCGCAACGGCTCCACGCTCAGCTACAAGGACAACGCCACGTACACCATGGCCAACGTCTTCATGCTGGCCTGGCCGTACGGCGCCCCCGACATCAACTCCGGCTACGAGTTCAGCGACGCCGACGCCGGGCCGCCCAACGGCGGCACGGTCAACGCCTGCTGGCAGGACGGCTGGAAGTGCCAGCACGCCTGGCCGGAGATCCAGCGCATGGTCGCCTTCCGCAACGCCACCCGCGGCGCCGCCGTCACCAACTGGTGGGACAACGGGGGCGACGCCATCGCCTTCGGGCGCGGCAGCAAGGGCTTCGTCGCCATCAACCACGAGTCGGGCTCCCTGACCCGCACCTACCAGACGTCGCTCCCCGCGGGCACGTACTGCAACGTCCAGAACAACACCCTCGTGACCGTGAACGGCTCCGGTCAGCTCACGGCCACCCTCGGCAGCAACACGGCCCTCGCGGTGTACGCGGGCAAGTCGAGCTGTTAGTCCCCCGATCAGGCAAGGGCCGTGAAAGTTCTTTCCGTTACTTTCACGGCCCTTGCTGCAAGCATTGCGACGGCGATACGGTCAGCCCGCACCCCGGCGAAGGAGCCGTCCCGTGGCGCGGGCGTCGGAGCCGGATGAGCCGTATCCGCAAGGAGTTCAGCCTGTGATACCGAGATGGCCGGTGCCCCCTGGGCGCCGCACCGCACCCGCCGGACGCGTCGCGGCGGTTACCGCCGCCGTCACCACCACCGCGCTCGCCGCGGCCCTCGTCCAGCCGCTGGCCGCGCAGGCCGCCACCCCGCCCCCGCCGCCTTCCGACGCGGTCCTGGCGAAGACGGCGGCCCGCAACGACCTCACCCGCGAGCAGTTCTACTTCGTCCTGCCGGACCGCTTCGCCAACGGCGACACAGGCAACGACAAGGGCGGTCTGACCGGCACCCGCACGACCACCGGTTACGACCCCACCGACAAGGGCTTCTACCAGGGCGGCGACCTCAAGGGCCTGACGAAGCGCCTGGACTACATCAAGGGCCTGGGCACCACCGCCCTCTGGCTCGCCCCCATCTTCAAGAACCAGCCCGTGCAGGGCACCGGGGCCGACGCCTCCGCGGGCTACCACGGCTACTGGATCACCGACTTCACCCAGGTCGACCCGCACTTCGGCACCAACGCCGACCTGGAGACCCTGATCGACAAGGCGCACGCCAAGGGCATCAAGGTCTTCTTCGACGTCATCACCAACCACACCGCCGACGTCGTCGACTACGAGGAGAAGTCCTACGACTACCTCTCCAAGGGCGCCTTCCCGTACCTGACCAAGGACGGCAGGCCCTTCGACGACGCCGACTACGCCGACGGCACCCGGAAGTTCCCCGCCGTCGACGGCGACTCCTTCCCGCGCACGCCGGTCGTCCCGGCCGCGAAGAAGAACGCCAAGGTGCCCTCCTGGCTCAACGACCCGACGATGTACCACAACCGCGGCGACTCCACCTGGGCCGGGGAGTCCGCCACCTACGGCGACTTCGTCGGCCTGGACGACCTGTGGACCGAGCGTCCCGAGGTCGTCGAGGGCATGGAGAAGATCTACCAGCGGTGGGTCAGGGACTTCGACATCGACGGCTTCCGCATCGACACCGTGAAGCACGTCAACATGGAGTTCTGGACCCAGTGGGCCACCACCCTCGACGCCTACGCGGCGAAGAAGGGCCGCGACGACTTCTTCATGTTCGGTGAGGTGTACTCGGCGGACACCGCCGTCACCTCCCCGTACGTCACCCAGGGCCGCCTGGACTCCACCCTGGACTTCCCCTTCCAGGACGCCGCCCGCGCCTACGCCTCCCAGGGCGGCAGCGCCAGGAAGCTCGCCGCGGTCTTCGGCGACGACTACAAGTACACGACCGACAAGGCCAACGCCTACGAGCAGGTCACCTTCCTCGGCAACCACGACATGGGCCGCATCGGGAGCTTCCTCAAGCAGGACGACCCCGGCGCCTCCGACGCCGAACTGCTCCGGCGCGCCAGGCTCGCCAACGAGCTGATGTTCCTCAACCGGGGCAACCCGGTCGTCTACTACGGCGACGAGCAGGGCTTCACCGGCCCCGGCGGCGACAAGGACGCCCGCCAGACCATGTTCGCCTCGAAGACCGCCGACTACCTCGACGACGACCTCCTCGGCACCGACCGCACCCACGCCCAGGACGCCTACGACACCGGCGCCCCGCTCTACCGCCAGATCAGCGCCCTCGCGGCGCTCCGCAAGGCCCACCCGGCCCTCGCGGACGGCGTCCAGACCGAGCGCCACGCGGCCGACGGCGCCGGGATCTACGCCGTCTCCCGCACCGACGCGAGGACCGGCACCGAGTACGTCGTCGCCTTCAACAACGCCGACGACGCGAAGACCGCCACCTTCGCCACCGGCTCCGCGAACATGACGTTCCGCGGCCTGTACGGCACCGACGCCACCGTGCGGTCCGGCGCCGACCGCAAGGTCACCGTCACCGTCCCGGCGGGCTCGGCGATCGTCCTGAAGGCGGCGGGCACCCTCGCCCAGCCCGCCAGCAGGCCGACCGTCACCCTCAAGGCCCCCGAGGCGGGCGCCACCGGAACCGTCGAGGTCACCGCCGACGTCGACGGCGGCCAGCTCAACCGCGTCGTCTTCGCCGCCCAGACCGGCAACGGCGCCTGGCGCACCCTCGGCTCCGCCGACCACGCCCCCTACAAGGTCACCCACACCATCGGCAAGGACGTGGCCCCCGGCACCGCCCTGCGGTACAAGGCCGTGGTGATCGACTCGGCGGGCCGCACCGCCAGCGCCACCGCCGCCTCCAGCACCGGCACCCCGCCCGCCCCCGAGGTCCCCACCGCGTCCTCCCGTGACTACGCCGTCGTCCACTACAAGCGCGCGGACGGGAACTACGCCGACTGGGGCGTCTACGCCTGGGGCGACCTGGCCGACGGCGAGGCCACCGACTGGCCGAACAGCCACCCCTTCGTCGGCCGCGACGCCTACGGCGCCTTCGCCTACGTCAAGCTGAAGCCGGGCGCCTCCGACGTCGGCTTCCTGGTCATCGACAAGGACGGCAACAAGGACGTCGCCGCCGACCGCTCCATCGACGTCACCAGGACCGGCGAGATCTGGATCGAGCAGGGCAAGGAGACGGTCCTCACCGAGCGCCCCGACTACCCGGCGCAGGACACCAGCAAGGCCGTACTCCACTACCACCGCGCCGACGGGAACTACGACGGCTGGGGACTGCACGTGTGGTCCGGCGCGGCCAGCCCCACCGACTGGTCGAAGCCCCTGGAACCGGTGCGGACCGACAGCTATGGCGCTGTCTTCGAGGTGCCGCTCACCGAGGGTGCCACCAGCCTCAGCTACATCCTCCACAAGGGCGACGAGAAGGACCTGCCCACCGACCAGGCCCTGGACCTCAAGGCCAACGGCCACGAGGTGTGGCTGTTGAGCGGGCAGGAGAAGTACCTGCTGCCGCAGCCCGCGGGCTCCGCCGCGGCCCTCGACCTGACCACCTCCAAGGCGGTCTGGCTGGACCGGAACACGGTCGCCTGGAACGGCTCGGAGGCCGCCGCCTCCACCCAGCTCCTGGCCTCCCGCACCGGCTCCATCAAGGTCACCGACGGGACGCTGACCAGCGACGACGAGCGCTGGCTACGCCTGACGAAGACCACCCTGACCGACGCGCAGAAGGCCAGGTTCCCGCACCTGAAGGACGCCACCGCCTGGACGGTCGACCCCCGTGACCGCGACCGGGTCCGCTCCGCCCTGCGCGGCCAGGTCGTCGCCACCCAGCGCGCCGCCAACGGAGCCGTCCTCGCGGCGACGGGCGTGCAGATCGGCGGCGTCCTCGACGACCTGTACGACGCCACCAAGGCCGACCTCGGCCCGACGTTCACCAAGGGCCGCCCCACCCTGGCGGTCTGGGCGCCGACGGCACAGCGCGTCGCCCTGGAGATCGGCGGCGGGACGGTCCCGATGCGGCGGAACGACACCACCGGCGTCTGGTCCGTCACCGGCCCGGCGTCCTGGAAGAACCAGCCGTACCGGTACGTCGTCTCGGTGTGGGCGCCCAGCGTCCGCGAGGTCGTCACCAACAAGGTCACCGACCCCTACTCGGTCGCCCTGACCACCGACTCCGAGCGCAGCCTCGTCGTCGACCTCGACGACAAGGCACTCGCCCCCGGCGGCTGGTCGAAGCTCAGCAAGCCCAAGGCGGTCCCGCTGAAGGACGCCCAGATCCAGGAACTGCACGTCCGTGACTTCTCCGTCGCGGACACCACCGCCGACCACCCCGGCACCTACCTGGCCTTCACCGACAAGGACAGCGACGGCAGCAGGCACCTCCGCGAGCTGGCCGAGGCGGGCACCTCGTACGTGCACCTCCTCCCGGCCTTCGACATCGCCACCATCCCCGAGAAGAAGAGCGACCAGGCCACCGTCGACTGCGACCTCGCCGCCCTGCCCGCCGACTCCGAGCGGCAGCAGGAGTGCGTGGCCGAGGTCGCCGCGAAGGACGCCTACAACTGGGGCTACGACCCGTACCACTACACGGTCCCCGAGGGCTCCTACGCGACCGACCCGAACGGCACCGCCCGCACGGTCGAGTTCCGCGAGATGGTCAAGGCGCTCAACGAGGACGGCCTCAGGGTCGTCATGGACGTGGTCTACAACCACACGGCCGCCAGCGGCCAGGCGAGGACCTCCGTCCTGGACCGGATCGTCCCCGGCTACTACCAGCGTCTCCTCGCCGACGGCTCGGTGGCCAACAGCACCTGCTGCGCCAACACCGCCACCGAGAACGCCATGATGGGCAAGCTGGTGGTCGACTCCATCGTCACCTGGGCCAAGGAGTACAAGGTCGACGGCTTCCGCTTCGACCTGATGGGCCACCACCCGAAGGCCAACATCCTCGCGGTCCGCAAGGCGCTCGACGCGCTGACCCTGGACAAGGACGGCGTCGACGGCAAGAAGATCATCCTCTACGGCGAGGGCTGGAACTTCGGCGAGGTCGCCGACGACGCCCGCTTCGTCCAGGCCACGCAGAAGAACATGGCGGGCACCGGCGTCGCCACCTTCTCCGACCGCGCCCGCGACGCCGTACGCGGCGGCGGCCCCTTCGACGAGGACCCCGGCGTGCAGGGCTTCGCCTCCGGCCTCTACACCGAGCCCAACTCCTCGGTGGCCAACGGCACCGAGGCCGAGCAGAAGGCCCGGCTCCTGCACTACCAGGACCTCATCAAGGTCGGCCTCTCCGGCAACCTCGCCGACTACACCTTCACCGACTCAAGCGGCAAGGAGGTCAAGGGCTCCCAGGTCGACTACAACGGCGCCCCCGCCGGATACGCGGCGGCCCCCGGCGACGCCCTCGCCTACGCCGACGCCCACGACAACGAGTCCCTCTTCGACGCCCTCGCGTTCAAGCTGCCCGCCTCGGTGAGCGCCACCGACCGGGCCAGGATGCAGGTCCTCGCCATGGCCACGGCCACCCTCTCGCAGGGCCCGGCCCTGTCCCAGGCGGGCACCGACCTGCTGCGCTCGAAGTCCCTCGACCGCAACTCCTACGACAGCGGCGACTGGTTCAACGCGATCCACTGGAACTGCGCCGACGGCAACGGCTTCGGCCGGGGCCTGCCGATGGCCGCCGACAACCAGTCCAAGTGGCCGTACGCCAGGCCGCTGCTGACCGGCGTCAGCGTCGGCTGCGAACAGATCGAGGGCGCGTCGACGGCGTACCAGGACCTGCTGAGAATTCGTACGACGGAGAAGGCGTTCTCCCTCGACACGGCCGCGCAGGTGCAGTCCCGCCTCTCCTTCCCCCTGTCCGGCACGGACGAGACCCCCGGCGTCATCACCATGCGCCTCGGTGACCTGGTCGTCGTCTTCAACGCCACCCCGGACACCCAGGAGCAGCGGGTCGGCGCCCTGGCCGACGCGGGCTACCGCCTGCACCCGGTCCAGGCGTCCGGCGCGGACAGCGTGGTCAAGAAGGCGGAGTACACGGCCTCGACCGGCACGTTCACGGTGCCCGGCCGCACGGTGGCGGTGTTCACCCGCTGATCGGAAGGCGGTGGTCTGCGGCTAGGGTGAGCCTTCCCGCGAAGGTGTCGGAACAGGAGCCCCCATGCCGCAGATCACCGTCGAACGCTCCCCGCGCCTCGACCACGTCGACTGGGAGCGGTTCGCGCTCGCGCTGCACCCGGTGGTCGTGGAGACGGCGGCGGCCCGCGTCGAGGCGTGCAAGACCCGCGTCCTGCGCACCGAGGACGAGGCGGTCGGCGCGGAGGCGGAGGGCCACGCGATCGTGAACGTCTCCCTCGCCCTGCTCCCCGGCCGCACCGAGGAGACGAAGGCACGGCTCACCGAGGCCGTGGTGGAACTGCTCCGCGAGTACGTGGAGCCGGTCGAGGGAGTCACCCTGCACCTGTCGGCCGAGGTGCGGGAACTGGACGCGTCGTACCAGAAGGCCGTGGTGGCCGGTTAGGACGCCAGGGAGATCAACCGGGCGGCGAGGTCCCCGAAGGGCCCGTCGCCCGGCTCGTCCTTGAGCACGCGCCGCAGGACCGCCGTCATCTCCTCGTCGTAGGCGGCGCTGACGGCGGCCAGCGCGGCGAAGTCGTGGACGAGCTGCGCCTCCAGCTCACCGCGCGGAATCCGCCGCCCGTCCAGCCAGATCAGCGCCGTCGACTCGGCCAGCGAGATCCACGACCGGATCACCAGCTCAAGCCGCGCGGACGGCGCCTCGACCCCGAGATGCGCCAGGATCTGCTCGTAGGCGGCCTGCCGTACGGAGTCGATGAGCGCGTTGGTCGTCGACGAACCGACGGCCGGACCACCGCGCATCAGCGCCGAGAACCCCGGCCCGTGGTCGTCGACGAAGTCGAAGTACCGCCGCATCACCCGCAGCAGTCGCGCCCCCAACGGCCCCTCGTGCGGTTCCCTGAACCGCCCCGCGAGATCGTCCGCGGCCCGCTGCAACGCGGCCTCGTACAGGCTGAGTTTGCCGGGGAAGTAGTGGTAGACCAACGGCCGCGAGATCCCGGCGGCCGACGCTATCTCGTCGATGGAGACCTCGTCCGGGGACCGACGGCTGAACAGATCGAGGGCGACGCCGATCAACTGCTGCCGACGCTCCTCGACTCCCATCCTGCGACGCACCCCGGTAGTCATGGGCACACCTTACCGATCGGTTCCGGCCCCCAACGGACCGGATCGACCAGTCATGCCCACAGTTTCCTCACATGTCCAACACGAGTCGATCACTCCTCGCCCGGGAGACGCAGATCAGCATCGAGTCCGCGCGTTCCCCGTCCGTCAGCAGTTCGTCGCGGTGGTCCACCTCGCCCTCCAGGACGCGCTGTTGGCACGTTCCGCACCAGCCCTGTTCACAGGAGGAGAGGGTCTCGGGCAGTTCGGTGCGGACGGCGGTCAGCACGCTGGTGTCGGCGGGGACGGTGAGGGTCCGGCCGCTGCGGCGCAGTTCGACCTCGAACTCCCCGCCGCTGGCGGCGCGTGGCGTGAACCGCTCCGTGCGTACGGACGGCACGCGCTCCTCGACGGCGGCCATCAGCCCCTCCGGCCCGCAGCAGTAGACGGCGGCTTCGGCGGGGACGTCCGCGAGGAAGGCGTCCAGGTCGGGGCGCCCGTCCTCGTCCTCGGCGACGACGGTGACCCGGCCGCCGCCCGCGGCGGCGCCGAGCTTCTCGACCTCCTCCAGGAACGGCATCGAGGCCCGGCTCCGACCGCCGTACAGCAGCCGCCAGTCGGCGCCTTCGGGCAGCGCCCGCAGCATGGGCAGGAGGGGGGTGATGCCGATGCCCCCGGCGACGAAGACGTACGCGTCGGCCGCGACCAGCGGGAACCGGTTGCGCGGCCCGCGCACCTCCAGCTCCATCCCCTCCCGCACCTGCTCGTGCACCTCGCGCGAGCCGCCCCGGCCGTCCGGGACGAGGCGGGTGGCGACGGTGTAGGAGGAGGTGTCCTCGGGGTTGCCGCAGAGGGAGTACGGCCGCACCAGGCCGGAGGGCAGGACCAGTTCGAGGTGCGCGCCGGGCTCCCAGCGCGGCAGGTCGTGGCCTTCCAGGCGGAGTTGGACGACGCCGTCCGCGATCTCCTCGTGGGCGGTCACGAGGAGGGACGGCGTCCGGGGGGCGGTGGGGCGGGACGCGGGCGTGGCGGGGTGGCGGCGTCGGCGTGCCCGTCGTACGCACAGCGCGGTGACGGTGACGGCCGCGACCGCCGTCCCCAGCTTCGGTATCGGCAGCTTCGGCATCGGCATCGGAGGGCTCCCTGCTCACCAAGACTTGTTAGACGAGCTGTCAGCATACTGACGAGTAAGGACGGGGGAAACCCTCAGGAGCGCTGGCTTCGCCGGTGCTCAGCTCAGCCCTTCCACCGTCCGCCCGTCCGTCAGGGCCCCCGTCAGCTCGGCCCGGGCGCCCGCCTCCGCCTCGGCGGTCAGCAGGTGGCCGCGCGCGGACGCCTGGATGCCGCCCTTCGCCCGCACGGACACGGTGTCCCGGTCACCGGCCGCCAGCAGGTACCAGTCACCCGCCGTCGACTTCCACAGCACCCCGGCCAGCACGTGCGGATCGCGCGCCCCGCACGCCGGACTGTCCTGGGCCTGCGCCGCCACCGCCCCGTACCGGCCGCCCGGCGTGCGGAACTGCGCCAGCACCCGCGCCCCGCCGCCCCGCCAGGTGTCGGCGCGCGTGCACACCCACGCCGCCGAGCCGCTCGCGTCGGGCAGCGGCTGCTCGGTGAACCGCCAGGCGTTCACCGACCGCACCCCGCTCCCGCGCACCGCCCCCAGCGAGCAGGCGTACGGCGCCCAGGAGCGCAGCTCCTCCGCGCCGCTCGCGTCGTGCGTCGCACCGGGGTGGCCGGTGGTCAGCCGGGCGGGCACCAGCTCACCGAGGTCGGTGGTCACCCGGGTGCCGGAGGCGTCGGTCAGCTCCAGCGCGTTCCACGAGGCGCAGGCGCCGCTCCGGGCCGCCGGGCTGGCCAGCGGTGAGGTGACACCGTCGGCCAGGGTGAGGTCCATCGCGCCGGAGCCCGGCTTCAGCAGGTCACGCTCGGCCGCGCCGGTCACCCACGGCGCCGTCAGATAGCGGACGTTGCCGTCGGCGCGCGCGAGGACCACCGCGCCCGCGTCGGCCCGCGTCGCGCCGTCGACCCGGGCGAGGTCGAGCGCGGCACCGGTCGTGCCGTCCTTCGGCTCGGCGTACCGGACGATCCGCAGACCGTCGTAGAGGATCACCACCCGGGCGGCGTCCACCTCGCCCGCGTACAGCAGTTGGGGCGGTCCGGAGGGGCCGCCGGACGGGGTGCCGGGGGTGGCGGAGACCTGGACCGTCTCGCCGGGGCGGGCCCAGACGGCGAGGGCGCGGCGCAGCAGGGCCTTGTCGCCGGTGAGGGCGCCGCGGGCGGGCCACACGGAGAAGTCGGTGCGCGCCGACGTACGCCACGCGCTCGGCGCGACCCGGGTGAGCTGGCCGGGGTCGAGGGCGGCCTGCGCGGCCGGGTTGCGGGCGTACGGCGGGGCGGCGGCGCCGTCCGGGGCCCAGCCGTCGCCCGGCAGTCCGAGCAGCGCCCCGCACACGGCGACGGCGGCAGCGGCGGCGAGCGCGGCCTTCAGGTGCTGGCGGCGGCGCATCAGGTCGGTGGGCCGCGCCTGGAGCGAGCAGGGGTCGAACTCCGGCGACTCAAGCAGCGCGTACCGCGCCGGTACCCCGTCCGCCTCCCGCAGCGCGGCGTCGGCGTCGCTGACGCCCGCGTCGGTGAGGACCGCCCGTACGTCGCCGTCCGGCAGCTTCTCCAGACCGCGCAGCACGTACGCGGCCCGCGCGGGGGAGTCCAGCGCCGACAGTTGCTGGTCGAGGGCGAGTTCGTCGGCGCCGCCGGAGCGCGGGAAGAGCCGGAGCCCCCAGACCTGGGGGAGCGGCATCGGCAGTTGCGCCCGCTTGGGCCACGCCCGGAACGTCCGCGGCAGCCCCGCCTCCAGCGCCGTACGCAGCACCCGCAGCCGCACGAAGGCGTACCCCGGGTCGCCGTCCCGGCCGCTGGACTGGGCCGGGATCACCGGCGCGGGCGTCCGCCCCCGGGGCAGCGCGCGCTGCACCAGCGCGTGCGCGGTGAGCACCCGCCGATTGCGCCCCAGCCGGGGCGGCAACACCAGATAGGCGAGCCTGACCAGCCGCGGGTAGTGCTCGACGAGCGCGGCCTCGGCCTGCTCGACATCGACGACCGGGTCGGCGGGGGCGGGGCGCGGGGCGACATCCTGTGACTGCACGCCCAGCGCAACGAACGAGGGGGCGGTTGGTCACCCGAGGACCGCCGGGCGCCTACTCCCGGGTGGCGCCTAGGTGTATTGGCCCGTGAGGTTGGGAACGCGGCTGGCGGGTGGCTGACCTCTCAGCGCGGTGTGTCCGCGGTGGTGATTGTAGGTGTGCAGCCAGTTGGGGAAGGCGTCGCGTCGTTCCTGTTCCGAGCGGTAGGGGCGGGCATAGGCCCATTCGTCGAGCAGGGTGCGGTTGAACCGTTCGACCTTGCCGTTGGTCTGGGGCCGGTAGGCGCGCGTGCGCTTGTGCGTGATGCCGGCTGCGGCCAGGGCATCGCGCCACAGACGGGACTTGTAGCAGGAACCGTTGTCGGTCAGCACGCGCTCGACGGTGACCCCGCACGAGGCGAAGAACGCCTGCGCCCGCCCCCAGAAGGCGACGGCGGTTTCCTTCCTCTCGTCAGTGAGGATTTCGCTGTAGGCCAGGCGGGAGTGGTCGTCGACGGCGGTGTGCAGGTAGCTGTAGCCAGCCCCGCAACGCCTCCTTCGGCCCGCCTGGCGCCCCAGGACCTTGTGGCCGCCGCCGTCGGGGATGTTGCCGAGCTTCTTGATGTCCACATGCACCAGCTCGCCGGGACGTTCCCGTTCGTAGCGGCGTATGACGTGGCCGGTGGCCCGGTCCAGGTGCGTGAGGCGGGCCAGGCCGAAGCGGGTGAGCACCCGGTGGACGGTGGAAGGAACCAGCCGCAGCAGGCCCGCGATCCGCGCAGGTCCCCAGCGGCGCAGCACACGGACCTTGATGATCCGCCGCTCGGTGCGGGTCGGGGTCCGCCGTGGGCTGGTGTGCGGGCGGCTGGACCGGTCGGCCATGCCCGCCTCGCCGTGCTGCCGGTAGCGGTCGGCCCATCGCTTGGCGGTGCTCACGGAGACTTGGAAGCGTTCCGCGGCCCGCCGCAGGGGCCAGTGGTCGTCCACGATGCAGCGGGCCAGGCGCAGTCGTCCGGTCTCGGTCAGGGGTGCATTACGGTGGGGCACGAGGGCCTCTCTGGTCGCCGGTGCAGATCTCGCAATCCACACCGAGCCAGAAGGCCCTCACCCATTTCAAGATCACACATCAGTGATCGCTGTCGCCAACCTCCGTGGACAGAACACCTAGGGCGTGTTGCGAAAGTCCCGCCTGCCGCCCGACGCCCGGCACGCACTCTCGCCGCACCGGACGAAAGCCCACGTACAACCAGTACGAGGGCTTCCGCCCGGCACGCCGAGAGCACGCACCGGACGCCGCTCGGCCCGCCCTCCGGGCGGACGACGGGACTTTCGCAACACGCCCTAGTGGTCCGGCTCGACCAGCAGGCGCGCGTAGTTCGCCATCGAGCGCTGGTAGCGGGGCAGGTGTGGGGCCAGGGCGGCCAGGGCCAGGGCGAGGCCCTCGCGGTCGCGGCCGAGGGTGGACAGACACAGGGCCAGGGTGGCGCGTACGGCGTCGTCCAGCTCGTCGGAGGGGGCGTCCAGTTCGGGGGTGAGGAGGGCGACGGCCTCCTCCGCGTGGCCGGTGTTGCGGAGGGAGCTGGAGAGCTGGATCTTGGCGCGGCGGCCCCGGTAGCCGTCCAGGCCGCGGGACAGGGCCTCGCGGTAGAGGGGTACGGCGCGGTCCGAGTGGCCCGTCGAGTCCCAGGCGCAGGCCCGCTCGAAGGGGGCCAGCGGGCTGTCGGCGGGGAGTTCGGCGGCGAGCGCGTCGATGGTGGCGCGGAAGTCGGCGGCGTCCCAGGCGTCCGGGTCGGCGTCGAAGGCGGTCCATGCCGCGGCCACGCGGGCGTCCCAGCTCTGGTCGGTCAAGGGGTTCTGGTCCATCGGGGCACCCTCGCACACCCGGCCCGGCATTGAGCAGGCGGTGCCCGGCGCCCGTATCGAAGTGCGGCACGCGTGTGCGTTCCCGCACTGGACCCGGAGGAACAGATGAGGCTGACCCGACCGATGCTCGCCCTGGGCGGCGCCGCGCTGGCACTGGCGCTCGTGGGCTGCGGCGCCGACGGCGACGAGGACGCCGTACCGGAGACGGCGAGCGGCAGCCTGGAGCACCTGGCCGCCGAGGCGCGGTGCGAGCCGGACATCCAGATCGATGCCGACGAGTTGCGGCAGGCGCTCTGCGAGGGGGCGGCCGACAAGTACGTCCTGCTGACCTTCGCCACCGACCGGGGGCAGCGGGAGTGGATCAACGAGGCCAAGGACTACGGCGGTTACTACCTCGTCGGGCGGAAGTGGCTCGCCGTCGGGCACGAGGACGTGGTGACGCGGCTGCGGGCCACGCTGGGCGGGGACATCGAGGTCGGCGCCGATCACTCCGGTGCCGATCATTCTGGCGCCGGTCACTCCAGTGCCGGTCATTCCGGTGGGCACGGGGGGCACGCAGGCTGAGCACGCCGAAGGGGGCGGCGGGAGGTGTGGTGTCTCCCGCCGCCCCCTTCCCGGTACTACTCGCAGTCCTCACCCGTGTTGATGCACTCCACCACCCGGTTCATCAGGTCCTCGTCCATGACGTTGATGAAGTCGTTGTGGTCGGTGATCGGCTTGTGGAGCTGCTCCGGGAAGCCGTCCACCGCGAACGGCGCCCGGACCTGCCCGTTCTCGATGGTCGGCGCCGGGACGTCGTACACCAGCCGGACCTGGAGCTGCGGGATGGCCTGGAAGCCCTCCGGGCAACTGCCGTCCTCCTGGACGAAGGCCACGTGGTCGCGGTGGTTGGCGCTGTCGATGTTCTGGCCGTCCCAGCAGCTCTGGAAGTTGGCCGTGCGCACTACCTGGCTGCCCTGCGGGCAGATCGGGTACTTGTCGCGTAGCTGGCGGTCCTCGAAGCCGGTGCAGCTCCACGCCGCGTTGGCGTTCGCGTCGCCGTTGGTGAAGGCGTTGGCGGCGCCGGTGATGATGCGCAGGAACTTCGGCATCGCGACGACGTCGCCCTGCTTGCTGCCGACGAAGCGGATCTCGGCCTGGCTGGCCTTCACCACCCGGCCGACGTTGCCTTCGAGGCCACCGCCCAGCTCACCGGCGTCGAACTCCTGGGTGCCGTCCTGGACGCGGATCACCGGCCAGTAGTACGTCGACTTGTCCGCCTGGTTCTGGCAGGAGGTGTCGGCGTTCGCCAGGTCCTCGTCGCTCGCGAAGGCGTCGTTGCCCTGGTTGCCCACGTAGTCGTGGAGGTGGTGGGCGCCGTTGTCGACACCCGGGGCGACGATCAGGTTGTCGGTGTTGAACTTGTTGTTCTCGTTCACGCCGCAGACCGTGGTGAACGAGCCCTGCGACCCGGAGTCGCCGTTGGCCGCGAAGCCGTTGCCGTTCGACGGCGGGGTGTTGGGCTCGACGGTGGTGATGTCGACGAAGTCGTCCGCGAAGGGGCCAGCGGCGCCGTTGCCGTTGTCGCCGACCTGACCGCCGTCGCCACCGCCGCCGTCTCCACCGCCACCGCCGTCGCCCTGGCTGGGCTCCGCGCTCGGGTCCTGGCTCGGCGGCTGGCTCTCCGGTGGCGTCTGGCCGCCACCGTCGGTGACCTCGTCGCCGCCCATGCCCTTGCACTCGGCGAGCTTGCCCAGCCACTTCGGCGTGTAGCCGCCCGCGCGGCGGACGTTGATGCCGATGCGGTCGATGGTGGCGGTGCGCTTGGACTTCAGCGGACCGAGGATGGCGTTCTGCACGAAGGCGGGGTCGCCCTGCTGCGCCTGGCGCGTCGACGCGAGCCGGGCGTACGCCTCGGTGATCTGCTTGTCGAGGTTCGCCAGCTCCCTGGCGACACCGTTGCGCGCCCGCCGCGGCACCTTCCGCAGCCGTTCGCCGACGTCCGGACAGGAGATCGTGGCGATCTGCGCGCCCGTCGTCCCGGCCCGGGTCTCCGCCTTGTTCGACTCGTGCGCCGAGGCGTAGAAGTTCGCCCAGACCAGCCCGCCCCCACCGAGCGCTAGGGCCGCCGATGCGGCTATGGCCTTGGTGGCCAGCGGCGTACGGCGTTTTCTCGTGTTGCGTCCCATGGAACTCCTCTGACTTCCTTGCGGGGCATCCCTTGCGGGGCAGCGAGGCGCCCGACAGGAGTGAAGCGGCGCACTCCCATACGGAGGCGGTCCCACCGGTGTTCAGCCGTCGCGGAAATTGCCGGGGGATTCGTGGGTCACTCGTGTTTCAACTGCCGTATTCATACGGGGAGTTGTTGATCGGGTGCGGGCGGTGGCGGCTCCGGTGGCCCGTCGGACGTACCGTGGGCCGCATGGAGATCTGGATCAACCCGGCCTGTTCCAAGTGCCGCGCCGCCGTCAGCCTGCTCGACGCCGAGGGGGCCGAGTACACCGTCCGCCGCTACCTGGAGGAGGTGCCGGGCGAGGACGAGATCAGGGAGGTGCTCGCCCGCCTGGGCCTGGAACCGTGGGACATCACCCGCACCCAGGAGGCCGCCGCCAAGGAACTCGGCATCGGGCGGTGGCCCCGGGACGCGGAGGCGCGGGACCGGTGGATCGCGGCACTCGCCGAGCACCCCAAGCTGATCCAGCGGCCGATCATCACCGCGGACGACGGTACGGCGGTGGTGGGCCGGACGGAGGAGGCGGTGCGCGAGGCGTTGTCGCGGCAGCGGTGATCCAGTGGGGCGGGTGTGACGCAGGTTACGTGCGTACGTCGCCGTGACCACTGAGTAACCTCGTTCGAGATCTCGTACATAGCGGCGTACGCTCCCCGACCTCTCTTCAGGAGGCGCGCATGTCGCGTAGGAGAAATCCCAGGAATCCCAGAAATCCCAGGAAACTCAGAAGACTCAGCACGAGGAAGAAGATCTCGCTGCTGGTGACCGCGGCGGCGGTGGCCGGGGGCGGTGCCTTCGCCCTGGCGAGCACCTCGAACGCCGCCCAGTCCGCCGCCGACTCCACCGTCTGCCAGGGGCTGGCCACCGCCCTCGGCAACAACCAGCGGTTCATCGCGGACCAGCGGACCAACCCGGACGCGCAGTCGGCGGCGCGGATCGCCAACCGCGAGGCGGTCGTCGCCGAGATCGAGCGCAAGCAGGAGGCGTCCGGGTGCGTGGCGGGCGAGGCGATCGGGGGGTCGGCTCAGGACCCCCAGGCCGCGGCGCCCGCGGAGTCCGCAGCGCCCGCCGGGTCCGCAGCGCCCGCCGCACCCGCGGAGCCCGCGGCGCCCGCCGGTCAGCAGGTGTGCAACGGCTCCACCGTCACCCTCTCCGGCGAGGGCGGCGCGCCCGCCGCGTCCAGCAACCAGTTCCCGGCCGGGACGAAGCTGAAGGTGACCAACCTGGACAACGGCAGGTCCACGACCGTGCAGGTCACCTCGGTCTCCGGCAGTTGTGTGCTGCTGAACGACGCGGCCTTCGAGCAGGTCCGCGAACCCGGCAAGTTCCTCATCCGCCGGGCGGTCATCGAGAAGGTGGGCTGAGGAACACGACGGCGCGGCGAGGTGGTGTCGGGGGGCTCCACCTCGCCGCGCTCCGCCTCGCCGCGCCCCACCTCGCCGTGCGCCCTCCCCGGTCCCCGGCGCCGTATTCCCATCGCATACGAGCGGTACGAGCCGTCGTACGGCCGTCCCGGCACGGGTGCCGGTCGGCGGCTGTCGGCGGGAGGCGGTGTACGACGCCCCGCCTCACGGCGTGAGGTCGGCCACACGACCACCAGGTAACACGGGGTTCACAAACGGGCAATGATCGGGAAATCGCCTGTTGACAGGCTGCCGGGCACATGAGCGCGGCGCCCCAGTGCCGCAGCGCCGCGACACCTGCAAGCGCGCCCAGACCCACCCCGAAGGAAGTGGCCCGTGACCTTCAAGGCTGAGTACATCTGGATCGACGGCACCGAGCCGACGGCCAAGCTCCGTTCCAAGACGAAGATACTGGCCGACTCAGCCAAGGGTGCCGAGCTGCCGATCTGGGGCTTCGACGGGTCCTCCACCAACCAGGCCGAGGGCCACGCCTCGGACCGCGTGCTCAAGCCGGTCTTCTCCTGCCCGGACCCGATCCGCGGCGGCGACGACATCCTGGTGCTGTGCGAGGTCCTCAACACGGACATGACCCCGCACTCCTCCAACACGCGCGCCGCGCTGGCCGAGGTCGCGGAGAAGTTCGCCGCCCAGGAGCCGATCTTCGGCATCGAGCAGGAGTACACCTTCTTCGACGGCTCCCGCCCGCTGGGCTTCCCCGAGGGCGGCTTCCCCGCCCCGCAGGGCGGCTACTACTGCGGTGTCGGCGCCGACGAGATCTTCGGCCGTGACGTCGTCGAGGCGCACCTGGAGAACTGCCTCAAGGCGGGCCTGGGCATCTCCGGCATCAACGCCGAGGTCATGCCCGGCCAGTGGGAGTTCCAGGTCGGCCCGCTGGCGCCGCTGGAGGTCTCCGACCAGCTCTGGGTGGCCCGCTGGCTGCTCTACCGCACCGCCGAGGACTTCGGCGTCTCCGCCACCCTCGACCCCAAGCCGGTCAAGGGCGACTGGAACGGCGCGGGCGCGCACACCAACTTCTCCACCAAGGCGATGCGTGAGGGCTACGACGCGATCATCACCGCGTGCGAGTCGCTCGGTGAGGGCTCCAAGCCGCTCGACCACGTCAAGAACTACGGCGCGGGCATCGACGACCGCCTCACCGGCCTGCACGAGACCGCCCCGTGGAACGAGTACTCCTACGGCGTCTCCAACCGCGGTGCCTCGGTGCGCATCCCGTGGCAGGTCGAGAAGGACGGCAAGGGCTACATCGAGGACCGCCGCCCCAACGCCAACGTCGACCCGTACGTGGTGACCCGCCTCCTCGTCGACACCTGCTGCTCGGCGCTGGAGAAGGCCGGTCAGGTCTGATCCACCCCGACTTCCGCGACTTCCGCGACTTCCGCGCGAGGCGTCCACCGGTCCGGTGGGCGCCTCGCGTCGTGGGGGAGGGCGTCTGCTGACGGCAGACGGGGGTACCGCGTACGTGGCCCGACCAGGCAGCATCACCGGCATGAGGCTACTGACGCTGGGCGGTACGGAGTTCGTGGGGCGGGCCGTGGTGGAGGCGGCGCTGGCGCGCGGCTGGGACGTGACCGTGTTCCACCGGGGACGGCACCTGCCGCCCGCCGGGGTGCGGTCGCTGCACGGTGACCGCACCGACCCGGACGGACTGGCCGCCCTCGCCCGGGGCGGCACCTGGGACGCCGTGGTCGACACCTGGTCGGCGGCGCCGCGCGCGGTGCGGGACGCGGCCCGGCTGCTGCGGGACCGGGCGGGGCGGTACGCCTACGTGTCGAGCTGCTCGGTGTACGCCTGGCCGCCGACCGCCGGGTACACCGAGGACGCGCCGCTGGTCGAGGGCGCCTCCGCCGACGCCGACGCCACCGCGTACGCGCGGGACAAGCGCGGCGGTGAGCTGGCCGCGCTGGACGCCTTCGGCGCGGACCGGTCGCTGCTGGTGCGCTGCGGGCTGATCCTCGGGCCGTACGAGAACATCGGCCGACTGCCGTGGTGGCTGAACCGGACGGCCCGCGGCGGCCCCGTGCTCGCGCCGGGCCCGCGTGACCTGCCGCTCCAGTACGTCGACGTCCGCGACCTGGCGGAGTGGACGCTGGACGCGGTGGCG
Organism: Streptomyces flavalbus; assembly: GCF_042674625.1. Classification (NCBI taxonomy): domain Bacteria; kingdom Bacillati; phylum Actinomycetota; class Actinomycetes; order Kitasatosporales; family Streptomycetaceae; genus Streptomyces; species Streptomyces flavalbus. The sequence continues at coordinate 2,193,818 of NZ_JBHTEB010000001.1, read as the reverse complement.
GGGGCGCGGAGCGGGCCGTACAACCTGGTCAGTCCGCCGGGCCACACCACGATGGGCGCCCTCCTCGACGCCTGCGCGGAGGCGACGGGCGGGGCGGCCGAGCTGCGCTGGACCGACCCGGAGGCCGTACTGGCGGCGGGCATCGAGCCCTGGACGCAGCTCCCGGTGTGGGTGCCTCCGGCCAGCGAGCTGCACGGCGCCGTGCACGGGGCGGACGTCTCCCGGGCCGTCGCGGCGGGCCTGCGCTGCCGTCCCGTGACGGAGACGGTCGCCGACACCTGGGACTGGCTGCGGAGCATCGGAGGCACCGCCCCGCAGCGCCCCGACCGGCCGCCGGTGGGGCTGGACCCCGAGGTGGAGGCGAAGGTGCTCGGCGGTTGACGGACGATCGCTCTGTTCGAATTCACAGCGGGCTGCGTGAGCCTCAGGAGCCCGCCTCGAAACACCGTCAATTCCGCCGTTCACCAGCGGATTTGAGGTGGGCTCAGGCATCGGCGATTGTCAGTGGTGGGCAGTAGACTGTAAGCAGTGTTCGAGAGTTCCGGCGGGGCCTGCGCCCCCGCCGGGGCTCTGCCCGCGACAGGAGGTTGCCTGTGCCCGCTGCCGCCCTCAAGCCGTTGCCCACCCAGTCCACCGCGAGGCGTCCCGTCCAGCTCGACCTGCCGTACGCGCCCGTGGAGAAGCGCCCGCTGCCGCCGGGCCGACCCCGCGAGTGGTACATCACGCACAACCGCCGACTGAAGGCCATGCGTCTGGCGATCGCCCTGCTCGACTCGGGCGTCTACGTGCCGAACCAGGCGCGCAACGAGAAGATCCGCAGCACCGCGGCGCTGATCGGCGTACACCCGCCGTCGGACACGACGTGCCACATGGTGCGCGCCCTGATCCGCTACAGCCGCTGAACGAGCCCGCCCCGCACCCGCGTCCGGTGCGGGGCGGGCACCCGGCGCCGCTCCCTACCCCGCCGCCAACTCCCGCTCCAGCGGCGTCCGGAACCGCGGCGTGACCCTGGTCTCGCCCACCCAGGCCCGCAGCCGCTCCGCCTCCGCGGCGATCGCGGCCTCGGCGTCCCGGCCGACGCCCGCGCGGTCGAGCACCCGCCAGACGACCTCACCGTCCGGCCGCTGCGCCCAGCCGCCCACGATCCGCCCCTCCCACCACACCGTGGGCCCGACGTTGCCGCTGCGGTCGAACAGGGCGGGACGTATCTCGGGGTCCAGGAACCCGTCACGGTTGCGCCACCCCATGGCGGTCGGATCGAGGGCGGGCAGCAGCGCGGCCGAGGGCGGGGCGCCGCCGCTGACGGTCTCGGCGTCCCCGGCCACCACGTACGCGGGCCCCTCGTCCACCACCACACGCTCCGCCCCGATGGCGCCGAGCGCCCGCCGCACCGCGGTCACCGGCCACCCCGTCCACCACTTCAGGTCGTCCTCGGTGGCGGGCCCGCACGCGCCCAGCCAGCGCCGCAGCAGCTCGGCCTGCGCCTCGGCGGCGTCCAGCTCGGGGTGCGCGGGCGCCAGCGCCCAGCGGAACTGGCTCGACGTCCAGGACCCGAGCGGGCGCCCGCGGACCACCTTCCCCTCCACCCCGAGCACCCGCAGCAGCCGGGTGGAGACGGTGTGCACGCCCTCGTAGCTCTTGCCCGCCGAGTGCGTGAACCGCTCCTTCAGCCGGGGCTCGTCCCGCGCCAGCTCCGCCGCCGTCGCCTGCCCGCGCCGGGCAAGCGCGGCCAGCGTCGACGCCTCCACCTCCGCCAGCCACGCCGCGTCCGGCGCCCCGGCCTTCGCCATGTCCTTCAGCAGCGAGGCCCGCTCCCGGGCGGCGACGGCGAGACCGGTCGACGCGTGCACGACGGCGGTCAGCTCGGCCGGGAACACGAACACGGTGTGCCGCATCCCGTGCATCCGCACCAGCGTCCGGTCCTCGTACAGCGCCCGCTCGGTCTCCGCGACCGTCTTCCCGGGCTCCGCGAGCCGCGCGCCCAGCGCCAGGTACACGGTCGCCGGGTCGGTGCCGTGCAGGGCCACCAGCCCCCCGGCCACCTCCTCCGGGCTCCCGCCGCGTACGCCCACCCACTGCCGCCGCACCAGCCGCGCCCGCCGCTCGCCCACCCCGACGTAGGGTCCGTCAGCCACCGCCACACCCGCCTCCACCGTCCGTCGTCCGCGTCTCCTGTCCCCATCCTGCCGCCCCCCACTGACAAATAGAGCTGCGCCATTCCACGCCCCCAGCGCTACCCTCAGGGACACCAATCGCCCAACTCATCTCAGGGGGAGGCCAGTTGTGAACGCAGTCGTGTTATCGGGGGCGGCCGTCCTGGGCGTCCTGGGAATCGGGAACCACATGTACTGGCTCGGCGCGGCGGCGCTGCTCTACGTGTACGTGAAGTACGGGCGGAGCGAGGACGCCAAGACGGGACCTCCGTCGGCGGGCGGAATGCCCGGCACCTACCAGGCGTACCGCAAGCGGCGTGACCAGCAGGCGCGCTGGGAACGGCGGTACCGCAGGGAGCGGCCGTTCGAGGCGCGTCGCCAGCAGCGGGAGCGCAGCGGCCGGTGACGGAAGGTATCGGCCGGTGATGGATCGTACGGGCCGGTGACGGGTCACAGGCCGGGGGCGCCCCAGAGGGGGAACCAGCGGCCCAGGTCCTGTTCGACGCGCAGGTCGTCCGCGAGGGCGGCCTTCGCCTGGAGTTCCAGCGCGTGGTCGCGTCGCCGTTGCCCGGAGCCGCCGGGCAGCGGCGCGAACGGGTAGAACGTGCCGCGTTTGTAGAGGTAGACCAGGGCGAGACGGCGGTCGCCGTCGCCGTCCTGGAAACCCACGAGGGAACAGAGCAACTGCGGACCGAAGCCGTTGGCCTCCAGGGAGCTGTTCACGGCGTGCAGGTCGTTGACGAGCTGCGGCAGCTCCTCGGGGGAACGGCGTGAGACCAGCCACGAGTAGCCGTAGTCGTCCCGCGCCAGCTCCACCGGCGCGCCCCGGCGGTCGGCGTCCGCGTCGAGCAGGGCCCGCACCTCGCGGTGCACCTGCTCGAAGGCGGCGCCCTCCACCGTGGCGAAGCACACCGCGCCGTGCCCGGTCGGGGTGAGCAAGGCCGCGGCCTGGAGGGTCACGGCGGCCGACGGCAGCGCGAAGAGCTGGTCGAGATCGGGCGCGACGGGCCTGGTACGGCCCAGCAGGATATCGATCAGCCGCCCCATGTCACCGCCCCGTCCCCGTCCCCTCGCCCAGCTCCGCCGACATCCGCCCGAGCTGCTCCAGCCGCTCCTCGAGCGTGGGGTGAGTGGAGAACAGGCGGGCGATGCCCGGCTCCCGGCCGAGGGCGGGGGTGAAGTAGAAGGCGTTGAACGCCTGCGCCGTCCGCAGGTCCCTCGTCGGGATGCGCGCGATGTCGCCGGTGACCTTGGTCAGCGCGGCGGCCAGCTCCGAGGGGCGGCCGGTGAGCTGCGCCGCCGCCCGGTCCGCCGCCAGCTCCCGGTACCGGGACAGCGCCCGGATCAGCAGGAAGCTGATCGCGTACACGGCCGCGGAGACACCCATCACGGCCATGAACACGACCGCGGTGTTCTGGTCCCGCCGTCCACCGCCGAACAACTGCGAGTAGAACGCGAAGCGGACGATCAGCCCGGCGATCACCCCGAGGAACGACGCGACCGTGATCACGGCGACGTCCCGGTGCGCCACGTGCGACAGCTCGTGCGCGAGCACCCCCTCCAGCTCCCCCGGCTCCAGCCGCCGCAGCAGCCCGTCGGTCACACAGATGACCGCGTGCTCGGCGTTCCGCCCGGTGGCGAACGCGTTCGGCATGTCCATCGCCGACACGGCCACCACCGGTTTCGGCATGTCCGCCATCGCGCTCAGCCGGTCCACCACCGCGTGCAGCTCGGGATACTCCGCCCGCTCCACCACCCGCCCGCGCATCGCGTACAGCGCGATCCGGTCGGAGAACCAGTACTGCGCCCCCAGCAGCCCCGCCGCGACCACCACGACCAGCACCCACGACTTCAGCAGCACCAGCAGCGCGGCGATGAACGCCACGTACAGCAACCCGAGCAGGAACAGCGTGACCCCCATCCGAAGGGTCAACCGCCGATCGCTCCGGAACCGACTGCGCATGTGCACCACCCCGCAGACCTGAACAAGCCCACGCACTCCACTGCCAGTGTGCACCTACTCCCACGCAACGGGGCAAAAACGCCGTACTCCCGCTACGTCACCGCCTACCGGGACCCCACCACCGCACGACCTGCCCGGCCCAGACCCGCAACCGCTCGTCGGGGTCGTTCACCAGTCCCGCCGCCGCCCGCAGCACCACGCCGTCCCCACGCGCCCGCAGCAGCCGGAACGCCGCCCTCCGCACCGACGCGGGCCGCTCCGGCGCGAGCCGTGCGGTCAGCTCCGCCACCGGCAACGCCCCCGCACCGGGCAGCAGCGCCCGCGCCGCCTCCCGCACGACACCGGGCACGGGGTCGTCGAGCAGCGGCAGCAGCCGCCGTACGTCCGCCACGTCCAGCACCCGCAGCCCCGCCACGGCACCGGCCCGCACCCCGCCCACGGGGTGAGCGAGCAACGGCCACAGCAGTACGGCGTCGGCGCGCTCCCCGCACTCCGCGAGCCCGACCGCCGCGCCCGGCGGCAGCGCGGGGTCGGCCGGGTCGGCGCACCACGCCCGGTACCGGACGCGGGGGTCGCCGCCGTACTGCCGTACGACGTACCGCGCGCAGGCCCGCACCATCGCCGCCCGGTCGACGAGGAACGGCACCGCCGCCTCCGGCCGCCCCGCCGCCCGCAGCGCCGTCACCCCGGCCGCCCGCACCCGCGGCGCCCGCGCCCCGAGCAGCGACGGCAGGACGTCGTCGTCGTACGCCCCACCCTCCCGTACGGCGGCCAGGGCCGACTCGGCGCACAGGTTCTGGACGACGACGTCCTCGTCCCGGGCGGCGGTGCGGGCCAGCTCGGCGGGGGAGAGGAGCCCGTCCTCGACGGCCAGGCGGTACGCGTACCGCCGTACGGACCGTTCCGCCGCGTCGAACAACGCGGTGCGACGCTCACGCGGCAGCCCGCGCAGCACCTCGCCCAGCAGACCGACGGCGTGGGAACCGCGCTCACGGCGGCCGACGCGCAGGACCAGCGGGGCGAGCGCCACGGCGGCGTCGGCGTCGAGGGACGCGCGCAGCACCTCGCGGGCCCGCTCCCGCACCGGCGCGACCCAGTCGGCGCACCGCACGACGACCAGCGGCGACAGCGCGGGCCGCTTGGCCGCCGGGATCAGCGCCGCCTCCCGGACCCGGCCGTCCGGATGGCACAGGGCGAGCGCGAGGCGCCCCTCGTCCAGGGCCCCGACCTCCGCCAGCCTCGGCAGCTCGCCGGGCCACCACCAGGAACGCACGGCCAGGTCGAGGCCGGTCCAGGCGGCCGGGTCGGTCACGTCGAGGGCATCCCGCAGGGACACACCCCGCGCCACCCGCAGCGCCGCCTCACCACCGCCCCTGATGTCCTCACGCACCCCGCACACCCCCACCTCGAACAGCCCGTTCACCGGGAGGGTAGGCCTCGCGGGGCCCCTCGGTCGCGGCCATTACCCCCGGAAGTCCGCGTATCCCAGCAGCAGGATCACCGTCGCCATGAAACCGAACACGATCACCACGGACACCCACGGCGACCTCTCGCCCCGTATCCGCCCGCTCCCGCGTCCGCGGAGGCGGCGTCCGTGACGCCGTCCGTCCGGCTCAGGGCGGAACGGGACAGGGCCCGGCGGGTCGTGCTTCCAGCGTTCGGCGAGCATCCGGGCCCGCGCCGAGGGCTCCTTGTGCACGGCCTCGTCGGCCCACTTGATGTCGAACTCCCGCTCGGAGTCCCCCTGCTCGCTCATCCCCGTTCGCCTCTCCCCACGATCCGTCGTTCCCCCACCAGGATCCCCCACCCACGCCGTTCGCGGCAGACAGGGGCCCGGAAACGCCCGAGGGGCGCCGCCCGGGGAGATCCGGGTGACGCCCCTCGGGGTGCCGGTCACACGTCGAAGTACAGCTCGAACTCGTGCGGGTGCGGGCGGAGCTGGAGGGGGGCGATCTCGTTGGTGCGCTTGTAGTCGATCCAGGTCTCGATCAGGTCGGGCGTGAAGACGTCGCCCTGGAGCAGGAACTCGTGGTCGGACTCCAGGGAGTCCAGGACCGCGGGGAGGGAGGTCGGGACCTGCGGGACGCCCGCGTGCTCCTCGGGGGCCAGCTCGTAGAGGTCCTTGTCGATCGGCTCGGCGGGCTCGATCTTGTTCTTGATGCCGTCCAGGCCCGCGAGGAGGAGGGCGGAGAAGGCCAGGTACGGGTTGCCGGAGGAGTCCGGCGCGCGGAACTCGACGCGCTTGGCCTTCGGGTTCGAGCCCGTGATCGGGATGCGCATCGCGGCGGAGCGGTTGCGCTGCGAGTAGACCAGGTTGACCGGGGCCTCGAAGCCGGGGACCAGGCGGTGGTAGGAGTTCACCGTCGGGTTGGTGAAGGCCAGCAGCGACGGGGCGTGCTTGAGGATGCCGCCGATGTAGAAGCGGGCGGTGTCCGACAGACCGGCGTAGCCCTGCTCGTCGTAGAACAGCGGGTCGCCGTTGCTCCACAGCGACTGGTGGACGTGCATACCCGAGCCGTTGTCACCGAAGATCGGCTTCGGCATGAAGGTCGCGGTCTTGCCGTTGCGCCAGGCCACGTTCTTCACGATGTACTTGAAGAGCTGGAGGTCGTCGGCCGCGGCGAGCAGCGTGTTGAACTTGTAGTTGATCTCGGCCTGACCGGCGGTGCCCACCTCGTGGTGCTGGCGCTCGACCTTCAGGCCGGACCGCTCCAGCTCCAGGGAGATCTCGGCGCGCAGGTCGGCGAAGTGGTCGACCGGCGGGACCGGGAAGTAGCCGCCCTTGTAGCGGACCTTGTAGCCGCGGTTGTCCTCCAGGGCGCCGGTGTTCCAGGCGCCCGCCTCGGAGTCGATGTGGTAGAAGGACTCGTTCGACGAGGTGGCGAAGCGGACCGAGTCGAAGACGTAGAACTCCGCCTCCGGGCCGAAGTACGCCGTGTCGGCGATGCCCGTCGACGCCAGGTACGCCTCCGCCTTCTTCGCCACGTTGCGCGGGTCACGGCTGTACTGCTCGCCGGTGATCGGGTCGTGGATGAAGAAGTTGATGTTCAGCGTCTTGTCCCGGCGGAACGGGTCGACGCGGGCGGTGGTCAGGTCGGCGCGGAGCGCCATGTCGGACTCGTGAATGGCCTGGAAGCCCCGGATCGAGGAGCCGTCGAAGGCCAGTTCCTCGGTCGGGTCGAACGCCTCAGCGGGCACCGTGAAGTGCTGCATGACGCCCGGGAGGTCGCAGAAGCGGACGTCGATGAACTTGACGTCCTCGTCCGCGATGAACTTCTTGGCCTCGTCGGCGTTCTGGAACATCCAGCTCCTCCTACTCCCGACCGTCCCGCCGGGGTGGTAGTTCGTTGTGCGGCCAGTGCGGTGGCACACGCTGACCTCGACCCTAGGGACGCGTGATTTCTCGGGCGTGACCCATTTGTTTCGCACAAGTTAACCGGCCCGCTTCCACCGTAGTCCGCCACGGTGCGCCCGGCACCCGCCGTGTTCCGCTCGCGCACGCGTTCAGTACCGTGTAGGCGTGGACAAGAGGCGAGCAATCGGATCATGGCTCTCCGGGCCCCGCGCGGCCTTGGAGGAAGCCGGTGCCGACTTCGGATACCGGGGCGAGCGGCTGGGGCTGCCGGAGACCGGACCGGGGTCCATGGCGGGGCCGGGGCGTCGCCTCGCGGCCGTCGCCGTCGACTGGGGCATCAGCCTCTTGATCGCATACGGCCTCATCACGGACGGCTACCAGCAGGCCACCGGCAACTGGGCGCTGCTGGTGTTCTTCGTCCTGAGCACCCTCACCGTCGGCACCATCGGCTCCACCCCGGGCAAGCGGCTGCTGGGTCTGCGGGTCATCTCCCTCGACACCGGGCTGGTCCGCCCGCAGCGCGCCCTGCTGCGCTCGGCCCTGCTCTGCCTCGCCGTCCCGGCCCTGATCTGGGACCGCGACGGCCGCGGCCTCCACGACCGGGTGGCCCGCACGGTCGAGGTGCGGATGTAGACAGATCCACTTACGGATTCCTACGACGATGGGGCGCCCGGTGAGATCCGGGCGCCCCATCGTCGTAGAGAGGTCGTGTGCGAGGTGGGGGTCAGCGGGACTTCGGGCCGCCCCTCGGCATCCGCATCCCCTTCGGCATCGGACCCTTCGGCAGCGGCATGTTGCTCATCAGGTCACCCAGGGCGCGCAGCCGGTCGTTGGTGGCGGTGATCTGGGGGCCGCTGAGCACCCGGGGCAGCTTCAGCATGGTGGTGCGCAGCTTCTTCAGCTCGACCTGGCCCTCGCCGTTGCCCACGATCAGGTCGTGCACCGGGACGTCCGCGACGATGCGGTTCATCTTCTTCTTCTCGGCGGCCAGCAGGCTCTTCACCCGGTTCGGGTTGCCCTCGGCGACCAGCACGATGCCGGGCTTGCCGACAGCCCGGTGCACCACGTCCTGGCTGCGGTTCATCGCCACCGCGGGGGTCGTGGTCCAGCCCCGGCCGATGTTGTCCAGCACGGCCGCGGCGGCGCCCGGCTGGCCCTCCATCTGCCCGAAGGCGGCCCGCTCGGCCCGGCGCCCGAAGACGATCGCCGTCGCGAGGAAGGCGAGCAGCAGGCCCAGGATGCCGAGATAGATGGGGTGCCCGATCAAGAAACCGATCGCGAGGAAGACACCGAAGGTGACGATTCCGACAGCCGCGAGTACAAGACCGATCTTCTTGTCGGCCTTGCGGGTCATCTTGTAGGTCAGGGCGATCTGCTTCAGTCGCCCGGGGTTCGCAGCGTCCGCTGCGGTTTCCTTCCTCGCCATGTCGTGAAGTCTACGTGTCCCCGGCGGCGCGGACGACGGCGGTGTCCCGGGCGACGGGAACGGGGGTCAGGAGGAGCGGGCGGCCAGGGCCTGCTCCAGGAGCCGCTCGGCCTCGACGCGGTCCTTGGCCCGGCGGCGGTCCTCCAGGACGGACGTCCAGGCGTTGCGGCGGGCGGTGCGCTGGCCGCCGCTCATGAGCAGCGACTCGACTGCGCGCAGTGCTTCGGTGAGCGACGGGATCGCTGTGGCACGGACGGGCGCGGCCTGCATGATGGGGGTCCCCCTCGGTACGGGCTCTGGTGGTACGGGGCCGAACCCAGTACGGGCTCTGGTGATGGGTGTACTGGGCGTGAGGCCAGGGTCACTGTTCGGTGTTACCAGGGCGTGACTGACCGGTCAAACACCCATGAAGCCCTGATGGGGCGGGTCGGAACGCCGACGCGGCCCCGGCCGTGCCCCTCATCTGCGAGGACGGTCGGGGCCGCGTCATATCGGCCGCTACTGGCAGGTAGTCGCTTGTGCGCGAATTCACACGCGCGTCGTATGCCGGTGGTACGTACGGTGGGTGACGGAGCGTCAGACGGCCTGGGCCGCGACGAACGCGCCGCGCTTCTCCACCGCCATCTGGTACAGGCGACCGGCGCGGTACGAGGAGCGGACCAGCGGGCCGGACATCACACCGGAGAAGCCGATCTGCTCGGCCTCCTCCTTCAGCTCCACGAACTCCTGCGGCTTGACCCAGCGCTCCACGGGGTGGTGGCGCACGGAGGGGCGCAGGTACTGCGTGATGGTGATCAGCTCGCACCCGGCCTCGTGCAGCTGCCTGAGCGCCTCGCTGACCTCCTCGCGGGTCTCGCCCATGCCGAGGATCAGGTTCGACTTGGTGACCAGGCCGTGGTCGCGGGCGTCGGTGAGGACCTTCAGCGAGCGGTCGTAGCGGAAGCCGGGGCGGATGCGCTTGAAGATCCGCGGGACGGTCTCGACGTTGTGCGCGAAGACCTCGGGGCGGGAGGCGAAGACCTCGGCCAGCAGTTCGGGGACCGCGTTGAAGTCGGGGGCCAGCAGCTCGACCTTGGTCCGGCCGCCCTCGCGGTCGGCGGTCTGCTGGTGGATCTGGCGGACCGTCTCGGCGTACAGCCAGGCGCCGCCGTCCTCCAGGTCGTCGCGGGCGACGCCGGTGATGGTGGCGTAGTTCAGGTCCATGGTGACCACGGACTCGCCGACGCGGCGCGGCTCGTCGCGGTCGAGGGCCTCGGGCTTGCCGGTGTCGATCTGGCAGAAGTCACAGCGCCGGGTGCACTGGTCGCCGCCGATGAGGAAGGTCGCCTCGCGGTCCTCCCAGCACTCGTAGATGTTCGGGCAGCCCGCTTCCTGGCAGACCGTGTGCAGTCCCTCGCTCTTCACGAGGCCCTGCATCTTCGTGTACTCGGGGCCCATTTTCGCCCGGGTCTTGATCCACTCGGGCTTGCGCTCGATGGGGGTCTGGCTGTTGCGGACCTCCAGGCGCAGCATCTTGCGTCCGTCGGGGGTGACTGCGGACACGACCGGCTCCCTAGCGTTTGATTCTTCGGCGTTCTTCAGGGTACGCCCGTGGAATTGAAAGCTGGCGGGGCGTCTCAGGCCGCCGGTGCCTTCTCGATCTCCCGCGGCTTCAGCTCCGCGTTCTCCAGTACGTCCCTCAGGTGCCGCTCGACGACCGGGGCGACCTCGGGCACCGTGACGTCGCGGCCCAGCTCGGCCGCGAGGGACGTGACGCCCGCGTCGCGGATGCCGCACGGGATGATGCGGTCGAACCAGACGTTGTCGGGGTTCACGTTGAGGGCGAAGCCGTGCATGGTCACGCCCTTGGCGACCCGGATGCCGATCGCCGCGATCTTGCGGTCCTCGCGCCGCTGGCCCGCGTTGGAGGGGGCGTACTCGGGCCCGTTGAGGCGCGGGTCGAACTCCTCGTCGGTCAGCCGGGGGTCGAAGTCCAGGGCGAGGCCGCCGAGGGCGGGGCGGGTCTCCACCGGGTCGCCGAGGACCCAGACGCCGCTGCGGCCCTCGACGCGGGTGGTCTCCAGGCCGAACTCCGCGCAGGTGCGGATCAGCGCCTCCTCCAGGCGCCGGACGTGCGCGACCACGTCGACCGGGCGGGGCAGCTTCTGGATCGGGTAGCCCACGAGCTGGCCGGGGCCGTGCCAGGTGATCTTGCCGCCGCGGTCCACGTCGACCACCGGGGTGCCGTCCAGGGGGCGCTCGCTGTCGGCGGTGCGGCGGCCCGCGGTGTAGACCGGCGGGTGCTCAAGCAGCAGCACGGTGTCGGGGATCTCGTCGGCGAACCGGGCGGCGTGCACCCGGCGCTGCTCGTCCCACGCCTCGACGTACTCGACGGCGTCCGCGCCGAACCCCATGCGGACGAACCGCAATCCACTCACGGCAAGCGCCTCCCTCGGTCGACAGGCATGAAACGCGCCCACGCCACTGTACGACTCGCCCGGGGGCGTCAGCTCTGCGGGCAATCCTCACACGATCGGATGAATGAACGTCGAAGTATGCGATCAGTTGCTTACTCTCCGCTACATTCGCGCCGTTCACGAGGCCATAAGGGCTGCTCACAGGCAATCCGGGCACATCAGATGCCTGGAAGGCAGGAGACCGCACCGCAGATGACGGAACGACCCGCGCAGCGCACCCCCAACCGACAGCTCGCCGCGCTCATCGCAGAAGCGGGGTTCTCCAACGCAGGTCTCGCCCGTCGCGTGGACCAGCTCGGCCTGGAACACGGGCTCGATCTCAGATACGACAAGACCTCCGTCACCCGCTGGCTGCGCGGACAGCAGCCCCGCGGGACCACCCCGGCGCTCATCGCCGAGGTCTTCACCCGGCGCCTCGGGCGCCGACTGACCGCGCAGGACCTCGGGCTCGACGCCTGCGCCCCGGTCTACGCCGGGCTGGAGTTCGCCGCCACCCCCGAGGAGGCCGTCGACATCGTCAGCGGGCTGTGGCGCAAGGACTCCGGCAGCCACGCCGAACTCCGCAAGATCGCGTTCACCGCGGCCGGGCTCGTGGTGCCCAGCCGGGACTGGCTGATCGGACGCCCCGACGAGAAGGTCGCCCGCGGTGAGCCCGCGCCCCGGGTGCCCGCCCAGCCCCGGCCGGGCAGCCGGACGCCGGTGCCCGGACTGCCCCCGGTGCCCCGGCAGCGCGGCGGCCAGACCGCCGAGCGCGGCCCCGGCCAGCGCGTCACCGGCGGCGACATCGCCGCGCTGCGCTCGGTGGGCGAGCTGTTCCGCACCCTCGACGACGCCTACGGCGGCGGCCACGCCCGGCAGGCGCTGGTGCGCTACCTGGAGCACGAGTGCGAGCCGATGCTGCGCGGCACGTACGGCGAGCAGACCGGCCGCCGCCTGTTCGCCGCCGCCGCCGACCTCACCCGGCTCGCGGGCTGGACGTCGTACGACATCGCGGCGCACGGGCTCGCGCAGCGCTACTTCGTGCAGGCGCTGCGGCTCGCGCAGGCCGCCGCGGACCGGGCCTACGGCTCGTACGTGCTGGTCACCATGAGCAGGCAGGCCGTGTACCTCGGGCACGGGCGGGAGGCCATCCAGCTCGCCCGGGTCGCCCAGCAGGGCATCGGCACCTCCGGGCCGCCGGTGGTGCAGGCGCTGCTGCACGCCGCCGAGGCGCGCGGGCACGGCGTGCTCGGGGAGGTACGGGCGTGCACGGCCTCCCTGGTGCGCGCCGAGCGCGCGCTGGAGGGCGCGCGACCCGGTGACGAGGTGCCGCACTGGGCGCGGTTCTTCGACGAGGCGCAGCTCGCCGACGAGTTCGGGCACTGCCACCGGGACCTCCAGCAGTACCGGGCGGCGGCGCAGCACGCGGAGCGGTCGCTGCAACTGCGCGCGCCCTCCTACGCCCGCAGCCGACTGTTCTGCCGGGTGGTGCTGGCCACCGCCCGGCTCGGCCTCGGGGAGCTGGACCAGGCGTGCCAGCTCGCCGCCGAGGCGGCCGGACAGGCGGCGGAGATGCGGTCGGTACGGGCGCTGGAGTACGTCCGGGACTTCGAGCGGAGGCTGGAGCCGTACAAGGACGCCGCGCCGGTCCGGGGGTACCGGGACCGGGTGGCGGCCCTCGGCTGAGCCGCCGCCCCGGCCCGCCCGCCCCCGGTCAGGCAGCCGCCGCCGGGGCGGGCGGAGGTGCCGTCGGCGCCGTCCTGCGCGCCGTGGGCGCCGGGTCGGCCTGGTGCATCGAACCGGCCGCGCCCAGGTCGGCCAGGATCGCCGCCGAGGCCCGGTAGCCGGAGTGCAGGGCGCCCTGGACGGTGCTGGTGTCCCGGTGGTCGCCGCACACGTACAGGCCCGCCAGCAGCCGTACCGGGCGCCGCAGGTCGTGCGGTGGCCGCATCGCCGGGACGGCCTCGGCGGTGTGGTGCACGGCGAGCGTCTCCCAGCGGGCGGTGGAGGTGCCGTAGAGGCGGGACAGGTGGGCGCGTACGGCGGTGTCGACCCGCGGCACGGGCGGGCCGAGGACCGTGGAGGAGACCAGGGCGCGGCCCGCGGGCGCCCGGGACGGGTCCACGGCGCTGACCACGGCGGTGTGCGCGACGGGGCCGCCGCGGTCGGCGTCGAGCAGCAGCGCGGCGCCGGTCGCGGGCGGCTCGTCGGTGGTGTGGTGCACCACCGTCACCGGGTGGAAGCCGGGCACGCGCAGGCCCGGCAGGAGGTCGGCGGCGGCCCGCGCGTCGGTGGCCAGCAGCACGGCGCGGCAGCGGAACTCGCCGTGCTCGGCGGTGGTGACGCGGTTGGTGGCGACCGAGGTGACGCGGACCCCGGTGTGCACGGTGCCCGGCGGGAGCGCCGCCGCCAGCAGTTGGGGCAGCGTCTCGGCGCCGCCCTCCGGCACGCACAGCCGCCCGCTGGCGAACGCCCGCAGCGCGAGGTCCGCGCACCGGCTGGAGGTGGTCAGCTCCGGGTCGCACAGCAGGGCCGCGAGCAGCGGGCGCAGGAAGCCGTCGATCGTGCGGGCGGGCAGCCCACGGGCCGCGAGTGCCTGACCGGCGGGCACCTCGGGCCGGGCCAGCAGCCGCTCCACGGGCATCGCGGCGAGCCGCGCGAGCGCGGCACCGAGCCGGGCCTGGTCGAGGGGGTTGCCGAGGGGGCCACTGAGGGTGGTACCGAGGGTCGTGCCGAGGGCTGCTCCCGCGCGGGTCCAGGAGGGGGTTGTACGGGGCCCGGGGGCGCGGGTACGGCCCCGAAGGGCGTGAGTGACGTCCGCACGGCCCTGCGGGGTGCTGATACGGCCCTGAGCGGCGTCCGCCTGGCTCTGCGAGGTGTCCCTCTGGCTTCGAGGGGCGCCCGCCTGGCCCGGGAGGGCGTCCGCACGGCCCTGAGCGGCGTCCGCCTGGCTGTGCGAGGCGCCCGCCTGGCCCTGAAGGGCCTCCGCGCCGCCCCCAGGGGCGCCAGCCCGGCCGCCCCCCGCCGCGCCGGAGCGGCTCCACGGTGTGGGTATGGGCCGGGGGGCGCTTGCGAGGGCGCGCATTGCTTGGAGTGCGCCCCGTGCGCCCCGCGCGCTACCGCCACCCGTCGGGACGGACGTGTGGCGGAGCCGACCGTCGGCGTGCAGCAGCACTCCGGGGGCGAAGGCGCGCAGCGCGAGGGCGTCCAGGCCCGGGGTCAGCCGTAGCTCCGGGTACGACGTGGACAGCAGCCGTCCGACCCGGTCGAGCCGGAAGCCGTCGACCTTCTCGGTCGACATCCGGCCGCCGACCCAGGGAGCGGCTTCCAGGACGACGGTCCTCACTCCTGCGCGGGTCAGCCGATGGGCCGCGGAGAGACCGGCGACCCCGGCCCCGACGACCACGACATCCGCCTGAAACGCGGGCTCAAGCACGTGCCCCTCCTAGAGGTCGGGCGGGCGCTGGAGACGTCATGCCCCCAACAAGCTCCGGGGATACCCGAGTTCGGCTTGAGGTTAGGGCCGTGATCGGTCCAGGTCAGTCGCGCATCGCCAGGGCACGGTCGCACGGCGGTCGCATACGGTCACACGCGTCCGCCGCCTTACCAGGAGCGGTCCGTCGGACTCAGTACGCCGCCCGGAGCGCGTCCTCGATCCCGGGGAAGGCGAAGGCGAACCCCGACCGCAGCAGCCGGGCGGGCAGCACCCGCTGACTGCCCAGCACCTCCGACGACAGCTCCCCGAGCACGGCCCGCAGCACCGGCGCGGGCACCGCGAACGCCGTCGGACGGCGCAGCACCCGCCCCATCGCCGCCGTGATCTCACGGTTCGTCAGCGGCTGCGGGGCCGTCAGGTTGAACGGCCCCGACAGGTCCACGCGGTCCAGCAGGTGCCGCAGCGCGGCCACCTCGTCGTGCAGCGCGATGAACGACCAGAACTGCCGCCCGTCGCCCAGCCGTCCCCCGAGCCCCGCCCGGAACAGCGGGAACAGCCGCCCCCACGCCCCGCCTTCGCGGGCCACCACCAGACCGGTCCGGGCGAACACCGTCCGCACGCCCGCCTCCCGCGCGGGCGCCGCCGCCGACTCCCACGCCACGCACAGCTCGGGCAGGAACCCCGTCCCGGCGGGCGCGTCCTCGTCGACCGCGCGGTCACCGGTGTCGCCGTAGTAGCCGATCGCGCTGCCGTTCAGCAGCACGCGCGGGCGGCGCTCGGCGTCGAGGGCGGCGAGCGCCTCGGCGAGCGCCCGGGTGCCGTTGACCCGCCCGTCCCGCAGCCGCCGCTTGTACTCCGCGCTCCAGCGCCGGTCACCGATCCCCGCCCCGGCGAGGTTCACCACGGCGGCGCACCCCGCGAGCCCCGCCGGGTCGACGTACCCCCGTTCCGGGTCCCAGCGGACCTCGTCGGCGGACCGGGGCGCCCGGCGCACCAGCCGCACCACCTCGTGGCCGTCGGCGGCCAGCGACCGCACGAGGGCCCCGCCGATCAGCCCGGACGCCCCGGTCACCGCGATCCTGTCCCGTCCCACACCGTCACCCGCGTTGTCGTCCACCCCGCCATCATGCCGTCACCGGGCACCGGAAACCCCGGTGGGACGGCCGGTCGGCGGACGTAGGGTGGCCGACATGCCGCAGCCTGAGCCCCGTATCCGCCGAGCCGTCTTCGAGGACGAGGAGGCGCTGGCCGGACTCGACCACGCGACCTGGTCGTCCCTGCACGCGGTCACGCCCCGGCCGCGGCCCGACGAGCCCTTCTTCACCGACCGGGTGCGGCCCTTCCAGCACTTCGTCGCCGAACTGGGCGGACGCGTCGTGGGCTACGTCCGCCTCGGCCTCCCCACCGACCTGGCCAGCAACGCGCATGTCCGGCAGATACACGGCCTCGCCGTGGCGCGGGAGGCGCGCGGGCGGGGCGCGGGGCGGGCGCTGGTGCGGGCCGCCGTCGCGGAGGCCCGCCGTCAGGGCGCCCGCCGGATCAGCCTGCGCGTCCTCGGGCACAACGCCCCCGCGCGTGCGCTGTACGAGGCCGAGGGGTTCGTCGTCGAGGGTGTGCAGCCCGAGGAGTTCCACCTCGACGGCAAGTACGTCGACGACGTGCTCATGGGGCGCTCACTGCTCTGAGCCCCCTCCGACTCACTGCTCTGAGCCCTTTGGGCTGCCCTCACGACGTGACCAGTTCGCCCGTGTCCGCCGCCGCCGTCGCCCCCGCCGCGCGCTCGGCCTCCGCGGCGACCTCGGCCGCCGTGAGGACGTAGCCCGTCTCGGCGTCCGAGGTGGAGCGGGCGAAGACCACGCCGAACACCTTGCCGTCGGTGGTCAGCAGCGGGCCGCCGGAGTTGCCGGGGCGGACGGTGGAACGGATGGCGTAGATCTCCCGGGTGACGGTGCCGTCGCTGTAGATGTTCTGGCCGTTGGCCCGCACCCGGCTCGCCACCGTCGCCGCCTGGAGGTCGAGCCCGCCGTCCTGCGGATAGCCCGCGACCACCGCCGCGTCCCCGCGCGCCGCGCCGTCGTCGAAGCCCAGCGCGGGCGCCGCGAGCCCGGGCACGTACAGCACGGCCACGTCCTTGTCGGGGTCGAAGAGCACCACGCGCGCCTCGTACGCCCGCCCCACCCCGCCGACCCGGACGGTCGGCTCGTCGATGCCCGCCACCACGTGGGCGTTGGTCATCACCCGCTCCGCCGCGTACACGAACCCGCTGCCCTCGCGGCCCTGGGTGCCCGCCACGCCCTCCACCTTGACGGTGCTGGCGCGGGCGGCCCGGGTCGCGGCGGCGGTGACGCTGTCGCCGGAGGGGCGGGCCACCTGTGCCGTCGACTCGTTCTCGAACGGGTTGAAGACCTGCGGGAACCCCGCCTCCGTCAGCGCCGACGTGGCGCGCGCGAACCACGCCGGGGTGGTGTCCGGCATCGCGTCCTGCACCGCGCCCAGCACCCGCGAGTCCCGGATCGCCGAGGTCAGCAGCGGCGACGAGGACGCCGCGAGGACGCTCGCCGCCACCCACGCCACGATCAGCACCGCCACCGACCCGGCCAGCGCCCCGCCCACGCCGTCCGCCACCCGCAGCGGCCCCCGGTCCAGCTCCCGCCGCAGCCGCAGCGCGAGCCGCCCCGCCAGCTCGTGCACCAGCACCGCCGGGACCAGCACCGTCAGCACCGCCGTGACCGTCGCCGCGGTGGAGCCCGGCGCCACCACGTCCATCACCCACGGCAGCAGCCACACGCCGAGCACCGCGCCGCCCACGAACCCGGCGAGCGAGACACAGCCCGCCACCAGCCCGCGCCGGTACCCCGACCCGGCGTAGGCCAGGGTCACCAGCAGCAACAGGATGTCGAGCAGGTCCACAAAGCCGCCTTTCCCTTCGGAGCCCTCCCACGCCCTCACATACGCGCGGCGCGGCTCCCGTGATCAGCCGCCGGTCAGCGCGTGTACCCGGGAAAACGCCGCGGACCGGGACGATGGTTCCACCGGGTGGCACAGCACACATCGCGGGCACGACGGTTCGGCCGGACAGTGAAACCATGCGTGTCTTGCGAAGAACGCGGCAGATCCGCACGGCACAGCGGATACGCGCCGCGCAGCGGAGCAGGGGGGCCCAGAAGGCCCGGAGCGGACGGCGGCGCGCCGCCCACCGGCGCCCGCCGCCGCGCCGCCCGGACGGCACCACCGGCACACCCCGCGTGCCCAGCGGGCCCCGAATACCCGGCTCGCCCCGTCTGCCCCGCCCGGCCCGGGTGGCCCTCGGCTGTCTGCCGGGGCTCGCCGCCGTGGCCGCGCTGGCGCTGTGCGCCAACGGCGTCGAGAGCGCCGTCACTTCGGCGGCGCACCGGCGGCCCGCCGTCCGCGCCGCCCCGCACAGCGCGCCCCGGCCCGACATCAGGCCCCGCTCCGTCTGGGCCACCCCGGGCGGCACCCGGCACCAGCCGCCGCCGCGCTACGACGACACGGTGGTCGCCGTCTTCGTCCACCACACCGACTCGCCCAACGCCTACGACTGCGCCCAGACGCCGCGCATCATCCGCGACCTGTACGCCGGGCAGACCGGCGCCCGCGACTGGGACGACATCGGCTACAACTTCCTCGTCGACCGCTGCGGCACCGTGTACGAGGGCCGCGCGGGCGGCGTCGACCGGGCCGTCACCGGCGCCCACACCCAGGGCTTCAACCACCGCACCGCGGGCATCGCCGCCATCGGCACCTTCACGGCGGGCGCGACCGTCCCGCGCGTGATGACCGACGCGATCGCCGCCGTCGCCGCCTGGAAGCTGGGCCTGTCGGACACCGACCCGCGCAGCCGGGTCCGCCTGGTCTCCAGCAACAGCGGCAGCCGGTACGCCGCGGGCACCCGGGCCAGCCTGCCCGCGCTCGCCGGGCACAGCGACGGCTACATGACGAGCTGCCCCGGCGCCGCCCTCGCCGCCCGACTGCCGGAGATCCGCGCGCTGGCGGCCCGGCTCCAGGGCCGGAGCGGCACCCCACAGGACGGCCACAGCCGCCGCGCGGGCTCCGCACAGCGGCCGTCCCTACCGTCGGCGGTGGACGCCGACCGGAGGTGGGGACGATGAACGACAGGACGCGGTACGAGGGGACGCGGGGGCGGCACCAGGGCGGCCGGGCCGAGCCGGGGCCGCGCGGTACGTGGCGGGCGGTGTGCGCGGCCCTGACGGTCGTCCTCGGCCCGCCCGCGCTCACCGCCCCGGCCCTCGACCAGGCCAACGCCGCACCCCTGCGGCAGCCGACGCCGAAGACCCCGTGGGCACCTGCACCGTGAGCCCGAAGGCGCCTGCACCGTCGTGGGCGGCCTACTCCTTGAACCGCTCCCACAGCCGCGGGTACCGCCCCGCCAGCGCGGCCTCGTCCTCGAAGTCGACCGGCGTGCCCTCGGGTTCCGCGGCGCCGGGCGGGAGGCCCAGGTCGGGGGCGACGGTGCCGGTGAGCTGCTCGTACGCCTCGTCCGCGGCGTACCCCAGCTCCTCGCCGTCGCCGTCGACCTCCTCGTCGAAGTCGTCCAGCAGGTCGGCGAGCGCGTCAGGATCGTGCAGGGCGCCCTCGTACACCTCCCGGCCCTGGCCGATCAGCCAGCACCGGAAGAAGTCGAACGCGTCGTCGCTGGCGCCGTCGAGCAGCACCCAGGCGGCGCCCCACAGGTCCCAGCGGTAGGCGCGCTGGTAGCGGGCCTCGAAGTGACGGGCGAAGTCGAGGACCGACTCGGGGTCGAGCTGGACGAGCCGCTCCACCAGCAGGTCCGCCTGCTCCTCCGGATCGCCCTCGGCGGCCTCGCGGCTGGTATCCACCAGCTCCCAGAACTCCGTCTCGTCCATCACGCGTCCAGCATCATCCCTGAACGGGCCCGACGCACGCGGAGTACGACGGATCGTTATCACCCGGCCCCGGCCGCCCCGTCAGTTCCGGTACAGCCCCGCCCACCGCGCCGCGTCCGCCGCCAGCCGGGCGCGCAGCGTGCCGGGGGCCAGCACCTCCGCCTCCGGACCCAGGGCGGTGAGCTGGGTGTGGGCGACCTCCTCCGACTCCACGGGCAGGGTGACCGTGGTCCAGCCGTCGGCGTCCGGGGGCTCCGCTGCGGCCAGCGCCTCGCGGGCGGCCCGCGGGTCGACGGTGTGCGGCAGCCGCCGTACGCCGTCGGGGGAGAGCCGTACCACGACCTCGGCGCGCAGCAGCGAGCGCGCGAACTGCTCGGCGCGCTCGGCCCAGAACGCGGGCAGGTCGAAGTCGGGGTCCCGCTCGAAGCGGCCGGGGCCGGGCCGCACCGCCGTGAACCGGTCGATGCGGTAGACCCGGTGGGAGACGTCCCCCGCGACCCGGGCGCACAGGTACCACACGCCCGCCTTCAGGACGAGCCCGTACGGTTCCAGCTCCCGGACCACCTCGCGCTCGCCGCGCCGGTAGTGGGCGGTGACCGGACGGTCGTCCCACACCGCCTCGGCGACGTCCGGCAGCAGCTCCGGCGTCCGAGGCTCGTGGAACCAGGTCGGGGCGTCCAGGTGGAACCGCTGCGCCGCCGTGCGGGAGGCGTCCCGCAGGGACGGCAGCAGCGCCGCCGAAACCTTCAGCCGGGCCGCCGACGCCGCGTCCTCCAGGCCCATCTCGCGCAGCGCCCCCGGCACGCCGGACAGGAACAGCGCCTCGGCCTCGCCGCGGTGCAGCCCGGTGAGCCGGGTGCGGTAGCCGCCGACCAGCCGGTAGCCGCCGCCGCGCCCCCGGTCGGCGTAGACCGGGACGCCCGCCTCCGACAGCGCCTGGGCGTCGCGGGTGACGGTCCGCTCGGACACCTCCAGCTCGCGCGCCAGCTCGGCCGCGGTCATGGCGGGGCGGGACTGGAGCAGCAGCACCATCTTGATCAGCCGGGCGGCACGCATGACCGCCATTGTGCCGGGCCCCGTCACCTGGGCGGGCGTACGCACCCTGTGGTGGCCGGGAGACCGCTGTTAACGTCGGGATTCGGTTCATCCCAGTGGTTCAGCGCTTCACCCGGGACGTCCCCGACCTAGGACGGGCACATGGCGACACAGTCGAGTGACACGACACCACCCCGCGAACAGTGGTCCACCCGCACCGGGTTCCTGCTGGCGGCGATCGGTTCCGCCGTCGGCCTCGGGAACATCTGGCGCTTCCCCGCCGTCGCCTACGAGAACGGCGGCGGCGCGTTCCTCTTCCCCTATCTGATCGCCCTGCTCACCGCGGGCATCCCGTTGCTGATCATGGAGTACGCGATCGGCCGGAGGTACCGCACCTCGCCCCCCGCCGCGCTGCGGCGGATGTCCCGCCCGGCCGAGGTGCTCGGCTGGTGGCAGGTGGCGATCTCCTTCGTGATCGCCACCTACTACGCGGTCATCATCGCCTGGGCCATCCGCTACGTCGGGTTCTCGGTCGACGAGGCGTGGGGCGACGACCCGGAGGGCTTCCTCTTCGGGAACTTCCTCGACGCGGCGGAGAAGCCTGGCTTCGTCTCCGGCTACGTCCCCGGCGTGCTGTGGCCGCTGATCGCCGTCTGGGTGGTCGTGCTGGTCATCCTCGCCTTCGGCATCCGGCGCGGCATCGAGGCGGCCAACAAGGTCTTCATCCCGCTGCTCGTGGTGTTCTTCGGCGCCCTCGTCGTCCGGGCGCTCACCCTGGACGGCGCCGCCGAGGGCCTCGACGCGTTCTTCCGGCCCGACTGGTCCCAGCTCAGCGACGGCAGCGTGTGGGTGGCGGCCTACGGCCAGATCTTCTTCTCGCTCTCCATCGGCTTCGGCATCATGGTCACCTACGCCTCCTACCTGCGCCGCCGCGCCGACCTCACCGGCTCCGCGATGGTCGCCGGGTTCGCCAACAGCTCCTTCGAGATCCTCGCGGGCATCGGGGTGTTCTCGGCGCTGGGCTTCATGGCGCAGGCGTCGGGCGTGCCGGTCAGCGAGGTGGCGACCGCCGGGCTCGGACTGGCCTTCGTGGCGTTCCCGACCGTCATCTCCGAGATGTGGCTGGGCGAGGTGTTCGGCGTCCTGTTCTTCGTGTCGCTGGTGATCGCCGGCCTGTCGTCGCTGATCTCCATCGTGCAGGTGGTGGTCTCCGCGGTGCAGGACCGCACCGGGATGCACCGCCTCCCGGCCGTGCTCAGCGTCGGCGGGGCCATCGCCGTGGTGTCCCTGCTGCTGTTCCCGACCGACGAGGGCGTCTACCTGCTCGACGCCTCCGACCACTTCATCAACCAGTACGGCATCGCGCTCGCCGGGCTCGTCGGCGTGGTCTGGGTGGCCTGGGTGATGCGCAAGCTGACCGAGCTGCAACGCGACGCCGACGCCACCTCCGCCATCCGGCTCGGCCACTGGTGGCGGATCTGCCTCGGTGTCATCACCCCGCTGGTGCTGGGCTGGATGATGGTCGACAGCCTGCGCGACGAGTTCGACGAGAACTACGAGGGCTACTCCACCGACTTCCTGCTCGGCGCGGGCTGGAGCGTCGCGATCGGCGCGCTGCTCGTCGGCGTGCTGCTCTCGCTGATCCCGTGGAAGGCGGCGGGGGGCGGGCTGATCGACCTGGACCTGGAGACCTCCGAGGAACAGGCCGCCCATGAACGCAGGCGCGGGCACCGAAAGGAGGGACGCTGATGTCCGGTGGCGCCATCACGATGATGATCGTCGCGATCCTGATCGTCTGGGGCGGGCTGCTCCTGGCCATCCTCCGGCTCCGCGGCCACCCCGACCCCGGCCCCGAGCCCGACGAGCTGGGCATCCCCAGCGCGGAGTGAGGAAACGAACGGCACCGGCTCCCCGGTCGGGGGAGCCGGTGCCGTTCACCGTGGTCTCACAGGCCGTAGCGCTCGCGCGCCTCCTTCACGGCCGTCGCCTTCACCTCACCGCGCCGCGCGAGCTGCGCCAGCGCCGCCACGACGATGGACTGCGCGTCGACGCCGAAGTGGCGGCGGGCCGCGTCCCGGGTGTCCGACAGGCCGAAGCCGTCGGCGCCCAGCGAGCTGTAGTCCTGCTCGACCCACTGCGCGATCTGGTCCGGCACCTGGCGCATGTAGTCGGAGACCGCGAGCACCGGGCCCTCGGCGCCCTGGAGCGCCTGCCGGACGTACGGCACCCGCTCCTCACCGCGCAGCAGCGCCGCGTCGGCCTCCAGCGCGTCCCGGCGCAGCTCGCCCCAGGACGTCGCGGACCACACGTCGGCGGCCACGCCCCACTCCTCGGCGAGCAGCCTCTGCGCCTGGAGCGCCCAGTGGATCGCCGTACCGGAGCCGAGGAGCTGGATCCGCGGGGCGTTCGCCACCGTGGTCAGGCCCGCCGACTCGGCGGTGTTGAAGCGGTACAGGCCCTTGACGATGCCCTCGTCGATGCCGAGCCCGGCGGGCTTGGCGGGCTGCGGCAGCGGCTCGTTGTAGACGGTCAGGTAGTAGAAGACGTTCGGGTCCTCGCCCGGCGCCGCCTCGCCGTACATCCGGCGCAGACCGTCCTTGACGATCGCCGCGACCTCGTAGGCGAAGGCCGGGTCGTACGTCAGCGCGGCCGGGTTCGTCGCCGCGATCACCGGCGAGTGGCCGTCGGCGTGCTGGAGGCCCTCGCCCGTCAGCGTCGTACGGCCCGCCGTCGCGCCGACCAGGAAGCCGCGGCCGAGCTGGTCGCCGAGCTGCCACATCTGGTCGGCCGTGCGCTGCCAGCCGAACATCGAGTAGAAGATGTAGAACGGGATCATCGCCTCGCCGTGCGTCGCGTACGACGTCGAAGCGGCGATGAAGTCGGCCATCGAACCGGCCTCGGTGATCCCCTCGTTGAGGATCTGGCCGTTCTTGGCCTCCTTGTAGTACATGAGCTGGTCGCGGTCGACCGGCTCGTACGTCTGGCCCTTGGGCGAGTAGATGCCGAGCGACGGGAAGAGGCTCTCCATGCCGAAGGTGCGCGCCTCGTCGGGGACGATCGGCACCCAGCGCCTGCCGGTCTCCTTGTCCCGGACCAGGTCCTTCACCAGGCGGACGAACGCCATGGTGGTGGCCACGTTCTGGGAGCCGGAGCCCTTGTCGAACGCGGCGAACGCCTTCTCCGCGGGCGCGGGCAGCGGGCCGACCGGGTGCACCCGGCGGGCCGGGGCCGGACCGCCGAGGGCGGCGCGGCGCTCCTGGAGGTAGCGGACCTCGGGGGAGTCGGCGCCGGGGTGGCCGTAGGGGACCACGCCGTCGACGAAGTCGCTGTCCTTGATCGGCAGGCCGAGTCGGTCGCGCATCGCCTTGAACTCGTCCACCGACAGCTTCTTCATCTGGTGGTTGGCGTTCTTCGACGCGAAGCCCTCACCGAGGGTGTGGCCCTTGACGGTCTGCGCCAGGATCACGGTCGGCGCGCCCTTGTGGGCGAGGGCGGCCCTGTAGGCGGCGTACACCTTGCGGGACTCGTGGCCGCCGCGGGAGAAGTGGAAGCACTCCAGGATCTTGTCGTCGCTCAGCAGCTTCGCCAGCTCCGCCAGCGCCGGGTCGGCGCCGAAGAAGTCCTGGCGGATGTAGGCGGCGTCCCGGGTCTGGTACGTCTGCACCTGCGCGTCGGGGACCTCGCGCAGCCGTCGGACCAGCGCGCCGGTGGTGTCGAGCTGGAACAGCTCGTCCCAGGCGGAGCCCCACAGCGTCTTGATGACGTTCCACCCGGCGCCGCGGAACTGGGCCTCCAGCTCCTGCACGATCTTGAAGTTGGCGCGGACGGGGCCGTCGAGGCGCTGGAGGTTGCAGTTGATGACGAAGGTGAGGTTGTCCAGCTCCTCACGCGCGGCCAGCGCGAGCGCCGCCGTCGACTCCGGCTCGTCCATCTCGCCGTCGCCGAGGAAGGCCCAGACGTGGGAGGCGGAGACGTCCTTGATGCCGCGGTTGGTGAGGTAGCGGTTGAACCGCGCCTGGTAGATCGCCGACAGCGGGCCGAGGCCCATGGAGACGGTGGGGAACTCCCACAGCCAGGGCAGTCGGCGCGGGTGCGGGTACGACGGCAGGCCGTTGCCGCCCGCCTCGCGGCGGAAGTTGTCCAGGTGCGCCTCGTTCAGACGGCCGTCGAGGAAGGCGCGGGCGTAGATGCCGGGGGAGGCGTGGCCCTGTATGTAGAGCTGGTCGCCGGAGCCGTCGGCTTCCTTGCCCTGGAAGAAGTGGTTGAAGCCGGTCTCGTAGAGCCAGGCCGCGGAGGCGAAGGTGGCGATGTGGCCGCCGACGCCGTACTTCGAGCCGCGGGTCACCATGGCCGCCGCGTTCCAGCGGTTCCAGGCGGTGATCCGGGCCTCCATCTCCTCGTCACCGGGCACGGCGGGCTCGGCGGCGGTGGGGATGGTGTTGACGTAGTCCGTCTCGAGGAGCTTCGGCAGCGCGACACCGGCGCCCTCGGCACGCTCCAGCGTGCGGCGCATCAGGTACGCGGCACGGTGCGGCCCGGCCGCCTTGGCGACGGCGTCCAGCGAGGCCCGCCACTCGGCGGTCTCCTCGGGGTCGCGGTCCGGGAGCTGGTCGAGCTCGCTCGGCTGGATGGCGTGGGGGTCGGTCATGTCGCCGCCTTCCTCAGTCGAAGGGGGTTCCCTCATCGGCAAGGGTTGGGGATGGCCCTAGGTCTTTGGCAGGACAGGGCTAGGGCTTGGGTGGAAGCCCGTCGTGGACTGTAACCCGCTGATCGATGATCGATCAAAGGGTTCATGAGCAAAATCTCTTGATAACGAGAAAGTCGGCACCCGGTGCCTTGCTCACGGGCACCGGGTGCCTTGTTTTCGAAGGGTTTCCGCAGGTCGGGCAGCGTTTGAGTGGAGCCCCGCTCGATTGTCGCTACCGCCCGCCGGGGTGCCGGTGCGACCAGTTCAGGAAGACCGCGCACGACAGGAGCGCCCACCCGGCCAGCACCAGGTACGGCAGGGCGTGCTGGTGGCCCGGGAAGTACACCGCCGTGTGCTGGGCGTTGACCGAGGCGCCCGGCGGCAGCCAGCGGCCGATCGTCGCCAGCGGCGAGGGCAGCAGCGCCCAGGAGACCGCGCCGCCGGACGACGGGTTGCCGAGCAGCACCATCGGGCCCCACGTCGGCAGCATCGCCCAGCGCCCGATCAGGGTGTTGAACAGGGTGAACACCATGCCGCTGGCGAACATCGTCAGCGCGAGGACCAGCCAGGACTGCGGGAACGGCAGCTCAAGGGCGCCCAGCAGCCAGTCCACCGCCGTCGTGATCGCCAGCCCGCCGAGCAGCGCGTACGCCGCCGTGAACGCGATCCGCTCCAGCGGGTTGAGCGCCCGCGCGTGCACGCTGAGCTGGATCGCCCCGACGAACCCGATGATCACCGCCGCCAGCGAGATGTAGAAGACGGCCAGTCCGCGCGGGTCGCCCTTCTGGAGCGGCTTGACGTCCCGCAGGGTGACGGCGACGCCGGTCTCCCGGCCGACCCGCGGCGCGGCCTCGGCGAGCACCTGGGCGACGGAGGCGCCCGAGGCGCTGGACAACTGGAGTTCGACGGCGCGGCCGTCGTCCCGGACGTCGAAGATGCCGAAGACCTCCTGCTCCTCCACCGCCGTCCGGGCGTCGGCCATGGTGGCGTACGTGCGCACCTTCACCGACGCGTTCAGGGCCCGCTCCATGCCGTCGAGGAAGGTCCGGCCCCGCTGCTGCTCGTAGCGGCCCGCCACCGCCATCGGGATGGAGCGCGGGGTCGGGTCGGCCATGGCGTAGGTGTAGGACCAGGCGAACAGGCCCGCCGCCGCGGAGACGATCAGCGTCAGGACCGTGGCGGGGAGGAAGGGGGACTGACTGATCCGCTCCCAGCGGCCTGGGGGCGGGGCACCGTGCGCCCCGTGCGGCGCATCCGACATTTCGGGCATGTCGGTCACATTAGGTCACCCTGGGAGCGCTTCCGGGGAGGCGGGTCCCTGGCGCTGGTGCGGGGAGGTGGACCCCGGTGCTTGTGCGGGAGGCGGGTGCTTAGCGCTCGTGGCGGGGTGCGCAGCCCAGGACGTGGGCCTTGACCAGGTCCGCGATCCGGGGGTCCCGGCGCCGGAACGCCGCCACCAGCTCCTCGTGCTCCTCCGCGTACGACTGCTGCACCGTGCCCAGCCAGCGGATCGACAGCGCCGTGAACACCTCGATGCCGAGCCCCTCCCAGGTGTGCAGCAGCACGGAGTTCCCGGCGGCGCGGACCATCTCCCGGTGGAAGGCCACCGTGTGCCGCACCTGCGCCGTGCCGTCGGCGTTCCGGTCGGCGGCGTACAGCGCGGTCACGTGCGGCTCCAGCGCCGAGCAGTCCTCGGCCAGCTTCGCCGCCGCCAGCTCCGCCGCGATCGCCTCCAGACCGGCCCGGACCGGATAGCTCTCCTCCAGGTCGGCGGCGGTCAGGTTCCGCACCCGTACGCCCTTGTTGGGCGCCGACTCGATCAGCCGCAGCGACTCCAGCTCCCGCAGCGCCTCCCGCACCGGGGTCTGGCTGACCTCCAGCTCGGTCGCGATCCGCCGCTCCACGATCCGCTCACCCGGCTGCCAGCGCCCGCTGATGATCCCCTCAAGGATGTGCTCGCGGATCTGTTCGCGCAGCGAGTGGATGACGGGCGCGGTCATGAGGGCTCCTTAGGAAGGGGCCCACAGGCCCCCGGGGGCGTTTGACGCTTAGACAATACGGCGGCCCGGCCGTACGGGAGGGGCGCGAGGGGGCGCTTTCGCGCAGGTGAGACGAGACTTACACCGGCGGGTAACGTACGGCGCCCCCGCCCGGAGTCTTCCGGACGGGGGCGCCGTACGACGCTACCGGGAGGTCACAGGCCGAGTTCGACCTCGAACTCGCCCGCCTCCAGGATCTCCTTGACCGTCCCCAGGTAGCGGGCGGCGTCGGCGCCGTCCACCAGGCGGTGGTCGTAGGAGAGGGTCAGGTAGGTCATGTCGCGGACGGCGATGACCGTACCCTCCTCCGTCTCGATGACGGCCGGACGCTTCACCGTGGCACCGAGGCCGAGGATCGCGACCTGCCCCGGCGGCACGATGATCGTGTCGAAGAGCGCGCCGCGCGAACCGGTGTTGGAGATGGTGAAGGTGCCACCCGCCAGCTCGTCCGGCGTGATCTTGTTGCCGCGGACCTTGCCCGCCAGGTCGGCCGTGGCCTTGGCGATACCGGCGATGTTCAGGTCACCGGCGTTGCGGATGACCGGGGTCATCAGGCCCTTCTCGGAGTCCACCGCGATACCGATGTGCTCGGTGTCGAAGTAGGTGATGGTCCCCTCGGCCTCGTTGATCTTGGCGTTGATGGCCGGGTGGGCCTTCAGCGCCTGCGCGGCGGCCTTGACGAAGAACGGCATCGGGGAGAGCTTGACGCCCTCGCGCGCCGCGAACGCGTCCTTGGCACGGGCGCGCAGCCGCATCAGCCGGGTCACGTCGACCTCGACGACCGTGGAGAGCTGCGCCTGCTCGTGCAGCGCCTTGACCATGTTGTCGCCGATGACCTTGCGGATCCGCGGCATCTTCACGGTCTGGCCGCGCAGCGGGGACGCCTCAAGGACCGGCGCCTTCCTGGCGGCGGCGGCAGCCGGGGCAGCGGCGGCCGGGGCCGGAGCGGCGGTGGCGGCCTTCGCGGCCTCGGCGGCGGCGAGGACGTCCTGCTTGCGGATGCGGCCGCCCACGCCGGTGCCCTTGACGGTGGACAGGTCGACGCCGTTCTCGGCGGCGAGCTTGCGCACCAGCGGGGTGACGTAGGCGCCCTCGTCGGTCGGCTGCGCGGCGGCCGGGGTGGCCGGGGCGGGAGCCGGGGTGACGGGGGCCGGGGTCGGCGCGGGCGCCGGGGCCGCGGGCTGCGCCGGGGCGGCCGGAGCCGCGGGGGCCGGAGCCGGAGCCGGAGCCGCGGGGGCCGGGGCGGGGGTCGGCGCGGGGGCGGCCGGTGCCGGGGCCTCGGCGGGCGCCGGGGCGGCGGGGGCCGGAGCGGCGGCCGGGGCCGCGCCCGGGGCGCCGATGACGGCCAGCTTGGCGCCGACCTCGGCCGTCTCGTCCTCGTTGACCACGATCTCCAGCAGCACACCGGAGGTGGGCGCCGGGATCTCGGTGTCGACCTTGTCCGTCGACACCTCAAGCAGCGGCTCGTCGGCCTCGACGCTGTCACCGACCGACTTCAGCCAGCGGGTGACGGTGCCCTCGGTGACCGACTCGCCCAGCGCGGGCAGCACCACGTCGGTGCCCTCGGCGGAACCGCCACCAGCGGCGGCCTCGGCGGTCGGGGCCGGGGCGGGGGCGGCCTGCTCGGTGGAGGGGGCGGCCGGGGCCTGCGCGGCCGGGGCCGCCGTCGGCGTCGGGGCGGGCTCGGAGGCCGGGGCCGGGGCGGCCTCGGCGGCGGGCGCCGGGGCGGCGGCGGGGGCACCGCTGCCGTCGTCGATCACGGCCAGCTCGGCGCCGACCTCGACCGTCTCGTCCTCGGCGACCTTGATGGAGGCCAGGATGCCGGCGGCGGGCGAGGGGATCTCGGTGTCGACCTTGTCGGTGGACACCTCAAGCAGCGGCTCGTCGGCCTCGACGCGCTCGCCCTCGGCCTTCAGCCAGCGGGTGACAGTGCCCTCGGTGACGCTCTCACCGAGCGCCGGAAGGGTTACGGAAACCGCCATGGTTTCGGTTGCTCCTAACGAATTGCGGAAGTCTGTGTCGTCGCGCCCGTGGACCGAAGGCTCAGTCGTGGGAGTGAAGGGGCTTGCCCGCGAGGGCCAGGTGGGCCTCGCCGAGCGCCTCGTTCTGCGTCGGGTGGGCGTGGACGAGCTGGGCGACCTCGGAGGGCAGCGCCTCCCAGTTGTAGATGAGCTGGGCCTCACCGACCTGCTCGCCCATGCGGTCGCCGACCATGTGCACGCCGACCACCGCGCCGTCCTTGACCTGGACGAGCTTGATCTCGCCCGCGGTCTTCAGGATCTTGCTCTTGCCGTTGCCCGCCAGGTTGTACTTCAGAGCGACGACCTTGTCCGCGCCGTAGATCTCCTTGGCCTTGGCCTCGGTGATGCCGACGGAGGCGACCTCGGGGTGGCAGTACGTCACCCGGGGCACGCCGTCGTAGTCGATCGGGACGGTCTTCAGACCGGCCAGACGCTCCGCCACCAGGATGCCCTCGGCGAAGCCGACGTGCGCGAGCTGGAGCGTCGGGACGAGGTCTCCGACCGCGGAGATCGTCGGGACGTTGGTCCGCATGTACTCGTCGACGAGGACGTAGCCGCGGTCCATGGCGACCCCGGCCTCCTCGTAACCCAGGCCCTGGGAGACCGGCCCGCGGCCGACCGCGACCAGCAGGACCTCGGCCTCGAACTCCTTGCCGTCGGCGAGGGTGACCTTGACGCCGTCGGCGGTGTACTCGGCCTTCTGGAAGAAGGTGCCGAGGTTGAACTTGATGCCGCGCTTGCGGAACGCGCGCTCAAGCAGCTTGGAGCTGTTCTCGTCCTCGACCGGGACGAGGTGCTTCATGCCCTCGATGATGGTGACGTCGGTGCCGAAGGACTTCCACGCCGAGGCGAACTCGACGCCGATCACGCCGCCGCCGAGGACGATCGCGGACTTCGGCACGCGGTCCAGGACGAGGGCGTGGTCGGAGGAGATGATCCGGTTGCCGTCGATCTCCAGGCCCGGCAGCGACTTCGGCACCGAACCGGTGGCGAGCAGCACGTGGCGACCCTGGATCCGCTGGCCGTTCACATCCACGGAGGTCGGGGACGACAGCCGTCCGGCGCCCTCGATGTAGGTGACCTTCCGGGAGGCGATCAGGCCCTGGAGCCCCTTGTAGAGGCCCGAGATCACCTCGTCCTTGTACTTGTGGACGGCCGGTACGTCGATGCCCTCGAACGTGGCCTTGACGCCGAACTGGGCGCTCTCGCGCGCCTGGT
Source organism: Streptomyces flavalbus (assembly GCF_042674625.1). Taxonomy (NCBI): domain Bacteria; kingdom Bacillati; phylum Actinomycetota; class Actinomycetes; order Kitasatosporales; family Streptomycetaceae; genus Streptomyces; species Streptomyces flavalbus. The sequence continues at coordinate 2,163,164 of NZ_JBHTEB010000001.1, read as the reverse complement.
CGGCGATCTCACCCGCGTGGAGCAGGGCCTTGGTGGGGATGCAACCCCGGTGCAGGCAGGTACCGCCGACCTTGTCCTTCTCGATCAGGGCGACGTCCAGGCCCAGCTGGGCCCCGCGCAGGGCCGCGGCGTAACCACCGCTACCACCGCCGAGGATCACTAGGTCGAAAACGGTGCTGGCGTCGTTCGCCACGTCACGTCCTCCATGCATGTGCGCCACGCCGGTCAGCGGTGACCGGTCGGCGGCTGGTGTCCGGCCGCTCTATTGTTCTCGGCCCTTAGGTGGGGCCCTGTCCTGCCGTGCCCCATCTTCGCACTTGTCGGCTCCCCAGGAGACGCCGGGCCGGGGTGTGAGACGCCCCACGTCATATGACCGACCTCACGGCAGCGCACATCAGGGGCGCGGGGAACTGCGCGCCCAGCCACATCCGGGCCGCAGCCGCCGTACGACGGACCGGACCGGGTCACTGGGCGCTACAGCCACCGACGTGACGTCAGCCGAGATCGCCCGAGGCAGTGAGTTCGGCCAGCCGGACCAGCGTCCGCACCGCCGACCCCGTGCCGCCCTTGGGCGTGTACCCGAACGGCCCGCCCTCGTTGAACGCGGGCCCGGCGATGTCCAGGTGCGCCCAGGTGATGCCCTCGCCCACGAACTCCCGCAGGAACAGCCCGGCGACCAGCCCGCCGCCCATCCGCTCACCCATGTTGGCGATGTCGGCGGTCGGCGAGTCCATCCCCTTGCGCAGGTGCTCCGGCAGGGGCATCGGCCAGGACGCCTCCCCGACCTCCGCCGACGCGTCCACGATCGCGGCGCGGAAGGCGTCGTCGTTGGCCATCACACCGAACGTACGGCTGCCCAGCGCCAGCACCATCGCGCCGGTCAGCGTCGCCACGTCGACGATCGCGTCCGGCTTCTCCTCGGACGCCGCCCACAGCGCGTCGGCGAGGACCAGCCGCCCCTCGGCGTCGGTGTTGAGCACCTCCACCGTCTTGCCGCTGTACATCCGCAGCACGTCACCCGGCCGGGTCGCGGAACCGGACGGCATGTTCTCGGCCAGCGCCAGCCACCCGGTGACGTTCACCTCAAGGCCGAGCCGCGCCGCGGCGACCACGGCGGCGAAGACCGCCGCCGCGCCGCTCATGTCGCACTTCATGGTCTCGTTGTGGCCCGCGGGCTTCAGCGAGATGCCGCCGGAGTCGTAGGTGATGCCCTTGCCGACGAAGGCGAGGTGCTTCTTCGCCTTGGAGGAGGTGTACGACAGCTTCACCAGCCGCGGCGGGGACGCCGAGCCCGCGCCGACGCCGAGGATGCCGCCGTAGCCGCCCTTGGTGAGCGCCTTCTCGTCGAGGACCTGCACCTTGATGCCGTGCTCCTTGGCCGCGGCCTGGGCGACGGCGGCGAAGGCCTCCGGGTTGAGGTCGTTGGGCGGGGTGTTGACGAGGTCGCGGGCGCGGTTCAGCTCCTCGGCGACGGCGAGGGCGCGCTCCACGGCCGCCTTGTGCGCCTTGTCGCGGGGCTTGCCGCCGAGCACGGCGACCTCGGCGAGCGGGGCCTTGCCGTTGCCCTTCGCGGCGTCCTTGGCCTGACGGCCGTTCTCCTTGTACGCGTCGAAGGCGTACGCCCCGAGCAGCGCGCCCTCCGCGACCGCGCCGACCGCGGCGGCGTCGGCGACCGGCAGGGCGAAGGCGGCCTTCTTGGACCCGGCGAGGGCGCGGGCGGCGACACCGGCGGCCTTGCGCAGCGCCTCGGCGCCGTACTCGGCGTCCTTGCCCGGCTCGGTGCCCAGGCCCACCGCCACCACGAGCGGCGCCTTGAACCCGGGCGGTGCGGGCAGCTTCGTCACCTCGCCCTCGGCTCCCGAGGCACCGAGCGTCTCCAGGACGCCCGCGAGCCTGCCGTCGTACGCCTTGTCCACGGCCTCGGCGCCCGGTGCGACGACCGGGGCCTTGTCGCCCTTGGCGACACCGATCACGATCGCGTCGGCCCGCAGGCCGGGCGCCGCGGCGGTGCTGAGAGTGAGAGCAGTCACGGTGGTGAAATCTCGCTTCCGATGTGAAGTTGCGATGGCCGAACGGATCGGGTCGGCCGGGCCCGATCAGCCGACCCTAGACGCAGCCCTGCACGCTGACGTCACCTGGGCGGGACCCGTAGACCACGAGCCTACGCGCGGATGTCCGTGCGCTCATGCCTCCGGGCGTTCACCAGGGGGTGGCGTCGTGGCCGTCCCCTGATCCTCGCACCCCATGGCTTGAGTCACACTCGCCGGGTATCGGAGCGCGCGCCGCAACCTTCCGCGGCGTGCGGCGATCCTCCAGGGTGTACGCCGCCGCACACCCTGGAGCCCGCCCGGTGAGACGCCCGATCCTCCTCGTCACCCTGCTCGCCCTGCTGCTCGCGGGCTGCGCCGCCAGCCCCGACGGCGAGGACCCCGGCCCGCGCTGGCGGCCGGGTCCCGGCACGCCCTGGCAGTGGCAGCTCAGCGGCCGTCTCGACACCTCCGTGGACGTGCCGGTGTACGACATCGACGGCTTCGACCACGACGCCGACACCGTCGCCGCGCTGCACCGGGACGGCCGCAAGGTCATCTGCTACCTCTCCACCGGCGCCTGGGAGGACTTCCGCCCCGACGCCGACGACTTCCCCGACGCGGTGCTGGGCCGCGGCAACGGCTGGGAGGGCGAGCGCTGGCTCGACATCCGCCGTACCGACGTACTGGAGCCGCTGATGGCGGACCGCCTCGACATGTGCGCCGAGAAGGGCTTCGACGCGGTGGAGCCCGACAACATGGACGGCTACCGCAACCGCACCGGCTTCGAGCTGACCGCCGCCGACCAGCTCCGCTACAACCGCCTCATCGCCCGGCTGGCCCACGAGCGGGGCATGTCCGTCGGCCTGAAGAACGACCTCGGCCAGATCCCCGAGCTGGTGGACGACTTCGACTTCGCGGTCAACGAGCAGTGCGCCCAGTACGACGAGTGCGCGAGGCTCACCCCGTTCATCGAGGCCGACAAGGCGGTCTTCCACGTCGAGTACGAGTTGCCGACCCGCGCCTTCTGCCCCGAGGCGCGGCGGCTCGACCTCAGCTCGATGGCCAAGAAGTACGAGCTGGGGGCATGGCGGCGGGCCTGCTGAAGCCCAGGGCGCTGGTGACCGTCGTCCCGGCGATCCGGTCGGCGAGGGAGCGCCCGGTGGGGGAGAGGACCGGCACCGCGTTGAGGAAGAACAGGGCCACCGCCGCCGCCCACACCACGACTGACAGCAGGAACTGACCCTCGATCAGCAGCACGCAGGCCAGGGCGTACACCACCACGTCCGCGGCGGTGGTGACGGCGGCCCGCAGCGCCACCCGCCCCTTGCCCGCCGCCTGCACCTTCAGACCGGTGAGCGCCTTGCCGAGGGTGCGGCCGAGCAGCGCCAGACAGGCCCACTGGTAGAGGAACGTGACCGCGGCGAGCGCGAGGAACGCCTGCTCGACGTAGAGCACCGTCTTGTTCCACAGCGACAGTCCGAGCCCCTGCGAGGCGTCGATGACGTCACCGCGCGAGGTCACCAGCTCCCAGCCGCTGCTGGTGGCCAGCTCGGGCACGTCGGCGACGAGCGTGGATACGCGGTTGAAGGTCAGCATGGCCAGCAGGACGGCCGCGGTGACCACCAGGGCGAAGTCGATGAACCAGGCGACGGCGCGACGTGACTTGGGCATGAGGTCCCCCGAGGACGACGGTGACGATGACGTGCGGCGGGTGACCTGACCCGCCGTCACCCCGGTGACAAGGACAGCACAACGAGCGAGACGGTTGCGGTGGTTTCCGCCAGTCCGCCGAACACGTCGCCCGTGACCCCGCCGAAGCGGCGCGTGCAGTGCCGCAGCAGCGCCTCGGCGACGGCGAGCGCGGCACCGAGCGCGACGGCGGTGCGGACGGCCGCGCCCGGCCCGAACGCCACGCCCCCCACGGCCACCGCCCCGGCGGCGACGACGAGGGCCGCCGCGACCGCCCCCCGCACCGGCACCACCTCGGCGACCGCCGCGCCCAGCCCCTCCGGTCGGGCCGCCGGTACGCCCGCCCGCGCGGCCAGCGTCAGCGCCAGCCGGGCGGCGACCGCGGACACGGTCACGGTGAAGGCGCCGCGTGCCCAGGACCCGTCGTACACCTGGGCGAGCGCGGCGATCTGACCGGCGAGCACGAGGACCAGCGTGAGCACCCCGAACGGGCCGATGTCCGACTGCTTCATGATCCGCAGGGCGTCCTCGGCGGGCTTGCCGCTGCCCAGCCCGTCCGCGGTGTCGGCGAGCCCGTCGAGGTGCAGCCCGCGCGTGAGCACGGCGGGTACGGCGACGGCGGCGACGGCGGCGAGCGGGGCGCTGGCGCCGAGCGCGAGCAGCAGCAGCCCGCCGGTGGCGGCGGCGGCGCCCACCGTCAGGCCGACGACGGGCGCGACGAGCATTCCGCCGCGGGCCGCGTCCCGGTCCCAGCGGGTCACCCTGACGGGCAGCACGGTGAGGGTGCCGAAGGCGAACCGGAGGGCGTGCGGGGCGTGAGTCGTGAACACGCCCGAAGAGTACGCGAGCGGCCGTCCGCGCCCGACGGGCGGGCAAACTGCGCATATGGGCCCATGGTTGCACCGGAACATCGTCGAGCCCGGGAAGCTGCCGCTGCTGCTGGCGCTGACGGCGTTCGTCCTCACCTTCGTCGTCACCCGGCTGATCACCCGTCTCATCCGGGCCGGGAAGGGGCCGTTCGGCAACGTCAGCACGGAGAGCGGGCTGCACATCCACCATGTGGTGCCCGGGGTGGTGCTCACCGTGGTCGGCGGGTTCGGGGCGGTGTCGGCGGACCGGCAGGGGGCGGGCGGGGCGGTGGCGGCGGTGGTCTTCGGGATCGGGGCGGGGCTGGTCCTGGACGAGTTCGCGCTGATCCTGCACCTGGACGACGTGTACTGGAGCGAGGCGGGGCGGCAGAGCGTGGAGGTGGTCGTCCTCACGGTGGCCCTGGTGGGCCTGGTCCTCGCCGGGTTCTCCCCGTTCGGCGTGGACGGCCTCAGCGAGGACGAGCTGGACAACCGCGGCTCGGTGATCTCCACGATCGCCGTGAACTTCCTCTTCTCCCTGGTCGCCCTCGTCAAGGGGAAGCTGCGGGTCGCCGTCTTCGGCGTGATCATCCCCGTCGTCGCCCTGGTCGGCGCGGTACGGCTGGCCCGCCCCGGCTCCTACTGGGCCCAGCGCTTCTACACCCACCGCCCCCGCGCCAGCGCCCGCGCCGCCCGCCGCGCGGCCCGCCACGACCGCCGCTGGTCGGGCCCCCGCCGCACCTTCCAGAACTGGATCGGCGGCACCCCGGACGAGGAACGGCGGCCGGACGGCGACGGGGGGTGAAGTCCGAGAGCGGCACGCGGGCCGGGTGCCGCCCCGGTCGCCCGGCTACGCGGCGCCGTCGGTCGCGGTGGCGTCCCCGCCCGCGGGCTCGGTGGGCTCGGTGGGCTCCGCGGGCTCGGTGGGCTTCTCCTCCGGCTGCTCGGGCAGTTCCGCCGCGAGGGCGGCGGCGGACTGGATGAGGGGGAGGGCCAGCAGGCCGCCCGTGCCCTCGCCCACCCGCACGGAGTGGTCGAGCAGGGGCTCCAGGGCCATCCGGTCCAGGGCCTTGGCCTGGCCCGGCTCCCCGCTGTCGTGGGCGGCCAGCCACCAGTCCGGGGCCCGGAACGCGACCCGCTGCGCCACCAGCGCGCAGGACGCGGCCACCACGCCGTCCAGGACCACCGGCAGCTTCCGTACCGCGCTCTGCAACAGGAAGCCCGTCATCGCGGCGAAGTCGGCCCCGCCCACCGCGCCGAGCAGCGCCAGTTGGTCACCGAGCACCGGCCGCGCCCGCCGCAGCGCGTCCCGGATCGCCGCGCACTTGCGCATCCACGCCAGGTCGTCGATGGCGAGCCCGCCCCGCCCGGTGACCACGGACGCGTCGGTGCCGCACAGCGCGGCCACCAGCACGCCCGCCACCGTGGTGCCGCCCACGCTCACATCGCCGAGCACCACCAGGTCCGTACCGGAGTCGGCCTCCTCGTCCGCGACCGCCACCCCGGCCGCGAACGCCGCCGCGGCCTCCTCGGCGGTCAGCGCGTCCTCGATGTCGATCCGGCCGCTGCCGCGCCGCACCCGGTGCCGTACGACGTCCTCGGGCAGCGTGTCCGGGTCGCAGTCCAGGGCCATGTCGACCACCCGCACCGGCACCCCGAGCCGCCGCGCGAGCACCGACACCGGCCGCCCGCCGTCCAGGATCTCCCGCACCAGGGCGCTCGCGCCGCCCGCGGGCCGCGCCGACACCCCCAGCTCCGCCACCCCGTGGTCGGCGGCGAAGAGCACCACCCGCGGCTGTTCGATCGCCCGCACCGGCACGGCACCCTGCGCCGCGGCCAGCCACTCGCCCAGCTCGTCCAGGCGGCCGAGCGAACCGGGGGGCACGATCTGACGGCCCCGGCGCGCCTCGGCGGCGCGGCGCACCGCGGCGTCGGGGCGCTCGATCAGATCGGTGAAGTCGTCGAGATTCAGCGAACTCATTCGCCGAACAGTACCGGCCCCGGTCGAACAGGGCGGCGCCACCTGGCCAGCTCCACCCGTCGGCGTCGTTGCACCCAAGATCGCGATCCCATAAGTTCCGGTTTGACAGCAATTGATGACAATCGAGCTGTATGTCCTCGCGCCGCCGGGAGCCGCCATGCCCGCACCCCTCACCCGACTCGCGACCGACCGCCGCCGCAGCGCCTACCTCGCCCGGTTCGCCCTGGACACCGGCCGCTTCTTCGAGCCCCGCCGCACCGACTGCCCCTGGTGCGCCTCCCCCCGCCTGCACACCCGCCCCCCGTCCCGCGCCGGGCTCACCAGCGACGAGTGCCGCGACTGCGGCCACCTCTTCCAGAACCCCCGCCTCACCCCCGAGGGCCTGGCGTTCTACGGACACCACCCGGCCGCCCCACACCCCGCCACCGCCCGCCACCACCACCGCTCGGCGGCCCGCGCCCTGCTGCCCTTCGGCGAGCCGGAGAGCTGGCTGGACGTCGGCACCGGCGACGCCCGCTTCCCGGCGGCGGCCCGCGAGTTCTTCCCGTACACGGCCTTCGACGGCACCGACCCCACCCCCCGCGTCCTTCAGGCCCGCGCCGCCGAACGCGTCGAGGAGGCGTACGTCGGCGCCCTCGCCACCCCCGCCCTCACCGCCCACCTGCGCGCCCGCTACGACGTCGTCAGCGTCCTGCGCCACCTGGAGCACACCGCCGACCCGCGCGCCGAACTGCGGGCCGCCCTCACCGTGCTGCGCCCCGGCGGCCACCTGCTCCTCGAACTGGCCGACCCGGCCGCCCCCTTCCGCACCGGCCCCCCGCCCCCGCACCTGCTCCCGGCCCCCAACCTCCGCGCGGAACTGCGGGCCCAGGGCTGCGAGGTGCTCACCGCCGCCCGCCGCCCCCGCGCCCCCTTCCCGGCCAGCTACCGCGTCCTGGCCCGCAGGCCCCTCGTCCTCACCCGCGCAGCACGACGGCCTGTCCCGCCACCACCAGCACCACCTGCTCACACTCCTGCCCGAACCCCGCGTTCAACCGGCCCAGTTCGTCCCGGTACCGGCGACCCGACGCCGTAGCGGGCACGATCCCCGACCCCACCTCGTTCGACACGGCGACCACGATCCGCCGGGCGCCCCGCACCGCCTCCGTCAGCTCCCGCACCCGCTGCCGCAGCGCCCGCTCCCCGCCGTCGGCCCACTCGGCGTCGTCCCACGCCCCGACGGCGTCCATCGCGTCCGTGAGCCACAGCGACAGGCAGTCCACCAGCAGCGGCGGCCCGTCGTCCTTCAGCAGCGGCACCAGGTCGCAGGTCTCCACCGTCCGCCAGGACCCCGGCCGCCGCTCCCGGTGCGCCGCGACCCGCGCCGCCCACTCGCCGTCCCCGCCGCGGGTGCCGCCGGTGGCGACGTACACGACGTCGGGGAAGGCCGCCAGCCGCCGCTCCGCCTCCACCGACTTGCCCGACCGCGCCCCGCCCAGCACCAGCGTCCGCCGCGGCACGTCCGGTACGTCCTCGTAGACGCCCACCGTCAGCGTCGTACCGTCCGGCACGGCCCGCGCGCCCGCCGCCGCGAGCCGCCGCCGCAGCTCCGCGCCCGGCGGCACGTCGTGGTCCAGATGGACGGCGACCACGTCCGTCGTCGGCCCCACCGCGCCCACCGCCCGCAGCCGCGCCAGCGCGTCCGGCCGCCCGACGACGTCGGCGAGCACCATGTCGTACGGCTCACCCGCCCCCGCGCCCTCCTCAAGCCCCGCGGGCGCGCCCCCCGGCGGCAGGTACAGCAGCCGCTGCCCGTCCGGGCCCGTCACGGCGTACCCCGTGCCCGGGGCGTCCATCGCCACCGCCCGCACCCGGTGCCCCGTCAGCAGCGCCAGCTCCCGCCCGTCCGGCACCCGGCCCGGCTGCGGCACCCCGGCCGGGACCTCCACCGCCGGTCCGTCGTGCGGGTGCGACAGCAGCACCTGCCGTACGCCGCCCAGGGACCGCCCCGCACGCGCCGCCGCGAACGCCGCGCCGGGGGTCAGGTCGAACAGCAGCGCCCCGTCGACGAGCACCGCGGTGGCCGCCCGCGCGTCGGGCCCCAACGCGGTCGCGCACGCCGCACAGGGGCAGTCGGGACGGGGCAGGCCCTCAGGGGCACCGGTGCCGAGCAGTGTCAGTTCCACGCCGACGATTTTCCCGCGCCGGTGTACCTCTTGCGCGTCCGGCTAGGCTCTCGGCAGGAGATCGAAGGAAGATCACGTACCCAGGGAGGCGTACATGGCGGCATGGACGTGGCGGTTCGAGAAGGCCGACGGGACCGAGGTCGAGCCCGCGGTGCGGCCCGAGGAGTTCACCACGCAGGGCGACGCCGAGTCCTGGATCGGTGAGAACTGGAAGGACCTGCTCGCCGGGGGCGCCGACCAGGTGCGGCTGTTCGAGGACCGCACCGAGATCTACGGCCCCATGAGCCTGCACGCCGACGAGTCCTGAGCTACTAGCCCGCACGCCGACGCGTCCTGAGCTACTGCTCGCCCAGCGTCACGTCCGCGGTCCGCTCGTCGCCGTCCCGGGTGAACGTCACCTTCACCTTGTCGCCCGGCTTGCGCTCCGCCAGCGCCTCCGCCAGGGAGGTGATGGTGGTGACGTCGGTGTCCCCGAGCCGGGTGATGACGTCACCGGACTCGATGCCCGCCTCGTCGGCCGCCCCGCCGCCGGTGACCTCGACGACGGCCACCCCGGCGGGCCGGAACCGGTCGTTCACGATCGTCCGCCCGGTGATGCCCAGCGCGGCCCGGCCCGAGTCGGTGACCTTGCCGTCCTTGATGATCTGGTCGGCGACCGTCTTCACCATCGAGGCCGGGATCGCGAACCCGATGCCGGGCGCCTGGCTGTCGGAGCCGCCGGTGCCGGTCGCGGCGAGCGTCGGGATGCCGATCACCTTGCTGTCGAGGTCCACCAGCGCGCCCCCGCTGTTGCCCGGGTTGATCGCGGCCGACGTCTGCACCATGTTCGCCAGCGTCGCGCCCGTACCGCCGCCGTCCCCGCGGCCCTCGCTGACGGTCCGCCCGGTCGCCGAGACGATGCCCTGCGTCACGCTCGACGACAGGCCCAGCGGTGAGCCCATGGCGAGCACGATCTGCCCCACGTCCACCTTGGACGAGTCCCCGAACCGGGCCGCCTTCAGGCCGTCCGGCGTGCGGTCCAGCTTGATCACGGCGAGGTCCTGCTCGGGGTAGGAGTAGACGAGCTTCGCGCCCAGTGGCTGCTCGCTGCCCGCCGTCGTCACCCGGAACGTCCGCTCCGCGCCCACGACGTGCGCGTTGGTGACGACGTGCCCCTCGTCGTCGTACACGATCCCCGACCCGAGTTCGTCCCCGGACTGGATCTGCACCACCGACGGCAGGACGTCGCCGATCACCTTCTGGTAGTCGTCCTGGAGGTCACTCGCGGCGCGCGGCGCGGCGGCCTGCGCGGTGCTGCCCGCCGGGCGCTCCTGCCGCTCCTTCGCGGCGGAGGCGGCGGTGGGCCCGGAGCAACCGGTGGTCAGCGCGAGGGAGCACACGAGGGCGGCGGTCGGCCCGCCCAGTCGTACGACGACGGCACGGAAACGGGAAGCGTCCATGCCCCGAGTCTGGATTCGCGGCGGCGGCCGTGCCCGCCCGGCTCACCCGAACGTGCGGGCACGAACGTGCGGGCCGAAGCCTCAGCCGCGCACCCCGCACAGGTGCAGCAGTGCCGCCACCCCGCGGTACGGCTCCGTGCGGCCCGCGCGTTCCTCGGCGGCCAGCAGGGACTCCAGCGTCTCGGGGTCGGGGAGTTCCGCGTCGTCCGGGGCGGTGTCCGTGAAGACCCGGACGCCGTACCAGGCGTACAGCGGCGCCCCGATCCCCGCGAGCGTCGCGGTCAGGGTCGCCAGCCGGTCCGCGCGGACGTCGAGGCCGAGCCGGTTGCGGTACGCGGTCGTGCCGAACGCCGCCAGCGCGCCCGCCCAGTCCCCGGAGAGCCCCGGCCGCATCGCCAGCGCGTCGCCGTTGCGCACCAGCAGCGACAGCAGCCCGCCCGGCGCGAGCACCCGCGCCAGCCCCGCGAGCAGCGGGTCGGGTTCCTCCACGTACATGAGGACGCCATGACAGAGCACGACGTCGAAGCTGCCCGGGACGAAGTGCACACCGGTGTCCCGGCCGTCCCCCTCGATGATCCGCACCCGCTCCCGGATGCCCTCCGGTTCCCCGGCCAGCGCGGCCCGCGCGGCCGAGATCATCGTCGTGTCCCGCTCCAGACCGGTCACCTGGTGCCCGGCCCTGGCCAGCCGCAGCGCCTGCGTGCCCTGGCCCATCCCGACGTCGAGCACCCGCAGCCGCTGCCCGACCGGGAACCGCCCGGATATCTGCTCCTCGAGCTGCCGGGCCACCAGCTCCTGGCGTACGGCGTCCCGCAGGCCGTTCAGCCCGCTCAGCCAGCGTCGCGCCGCGCCCCCGGAGAACGGCGTCGTGCTCAGGGCCGCTCCCCGCGCTTGACCTGAGGCTTGGGCAGCCGGAGACGGCGCATCTGGAGGGAGCGCATCAGGGCGTAGGCGACCACGCCGCGCTTGCGCTCGTCCGGGAAGCGTTCGTTGAGGCGCTTCTTCAGCCGGAAGCCGCTGATCACCGAGTCCAGCACGATCAGCACGATCACGAACAGCCACAGCAGCAGCGCGGTGTTCTGCAGCGCCGGGACCCGCACCAGGCTCAGCACGAGGATGACCACGGCCATCGGCAGGAAGAACTCGGCGATGTTGAACCGCGAGTCGATGAAGTCACGGGCGAACCGGCGCACCGGGCCCTTGTCCCGCGCCGGGAGGTAGCGCTCGTCCCCGCTGGCCAGCGCCTGGCGCTGGCGGTCCAGCGCGGCACGGCGCTCCTGGCGCGACCGCTTGGCGGCCTCCTTGCGCGTGGTGGGCGTGTTGGCCACGCTGCGGCGCTGGGCCTGGGCCTCACTCCGCTTGGGCGTGGGCCTGCCCTTGGGGGCCTGCGGGTCACGGGTCTGCTTGGAGTCGGTCACCAGCGTCTTGTCGACGCCCGGGGCCTTCTCTTCCTTGGCACGGCTACGGAACACAAAACCCAAGGGTACGGGGTCGGCGGGTGTGGACCCCAGCCCCGCGGGGAACGATCCGGCAACACCAGTCGTCTGTAGGGGGACAGAGGGGACGACGCGGACGGTTCGCCCGGCAGGGACCCGGAGGCGCCCGGCACCACCGGGTGTCACCTACTCCTTACGCCGGAGCGGGCCGGAGGCCAGTCGTCCTTGGGGATGACCGCATCCGTCCCCGAACAGTGCGTCAATGGATGCAGGGCCCGTACTGTGGGTTCTGTCGCAGACCTGTGAGCTGGAGTCCGTCAGAAGGGGGCGCGCGAAGCCCATGAGCGGTGTCATGAAGCGTATGGGGATGATCTTCCGCGCGAAGGCGAACAAGGCCCTTGACCGGGCCGAGGACCCGCGCGAAACCCTCGATTACTCGTACCAGAAGCAGCTCGAACTGCTCCAGAAGGTCCGCCGTGGCGTCGCGGACGTGGCCACCTCCCGCAAGCGCCTGGAACTCCAGCTCAACCAGCTCCAGCAGCAGTCCTCCAAGCTGGAGGACCAGGGCCGCAAGGCGCTGGCGCTGGGCCGCGAGGACCTCGCGCGCGAGGCGCTGTCCCGGCGGGCCGCGCTCCAGCAGCAGGTGACGGACCTGGAGACGCAGCACTCCACGCTCCAGGGCGAGGAGGAGAAGCTCACCCTGGCGGCGCAGCGGCTCCAGGCCAAGGTCGACGCCTTCCGCACGAAGAAGGAGACCATCAAGGCCACCTACACCGCGGCGCAGGCGCAGACCCGCATCGGGGAGGCGTTCTCCGGCATCTCCGAGGAGATGGGCGACGTCGGGCTGGCCATCCAGCGCGCCGAGGACAAGACCGCGCAGCTCCAGGCGCGGGCCGGGGCGCTCGACGAACTCCTCGCCTCCGGCGCCCTCGACGACCCCTCCGGCATGGCCAAGGACGACATCCAGGCCGAGCTGGACCGGCTCTCCGGTGGTACGGATGTAGAGCTGGAGCTGCAGCGCATGAAGGCCGAGCTGGCCGGGGGCGGCACCGGTGGGCAGCAGGCCATCGAGGGCGGCACAGGTCAGTCGCAGTCCCAGGCGCAGTCGCAGCCCCAGCAGCAGCCGCAGGACACCCCGCGCTTCGACAAGCAGTAGCCTCACGCCGAGGAGGGCGTCGTGATCGTAAGGATCATGGGGGAGGGGCAGGTGGAGCTGGCCGACAGCCACTTCACCGAGCTGAACAAGCTCGACGACGAGCTGCTCGCGGAAATGCAGAGCGGTGACGAGGAGGGCTTCCGGCGCACTTTGGGCGCCCTCCTGGAGGCGGTGCGCCGCATGGGCACCCCGCTGCCCGACGACTCCCTCGAACCCTCGGAGCTGATCCTGCCGTCCCCCGACGCGTCCCTGGAGGACGTCCGGGAGATGCTCAGCGACGACGGGCTGATCCCGGAGGTGTGAGGCGCCGCTCACCGCCCGGTGCCAAGGCGCGCGGGGACGCCGTACCGTAAGTCGGCGTGAGCACCCTCGCCCGTACCCGGCTCTGGCTGAAGGCCCACCCGCTGGCGCTGGACGCCGCACTGGCGGCGGGCGTGCTGGTCTGCATGGTCGCCGGGTCCTTCGTCGACCCGCGCGGGGAGGACGGCGTCACCTGGGGCCTGCGCACCCCCGACCCCGCCAGCCTGGTGCTCATGGCGTTCGGCGCCGCCGCGCTGGTGCTCAGACGCCGCGCCCCGAAGACCGTCCTCGCCTGTACCGGCACCGTCGCGCTGATCGAGTCCGTCATCGGGGACCCCCGCGCCCCCGTCGCGATGTCCGCCGTCATCGCCCTCTACACCGTCGCCGCCAGCACCGACCGCCCCACCACCTGGCGCATCGGGTTGCTCACCATGACCGTGCTGACCGGCTGCGCCATGCTCGCCGGTCCGCTGCCCTGGTACGCGCAGGAGAACCTGGCGATCTTCGCCTGGACCGGGATGGCCGCCGCGGGCGGTGACGCCGTGCGCAGCCGCCGGGACTTCGTGCAGGCCATCCGGGAGCGCGCCGAGAAGGCCGAGCGCACCCGGGAGGAGGAGGCCCGCCGCCGGGTCGCCGAGGAGCGGCTGCGCATCGCCCGCGACCTGCACGACGTGGTCGCCCACCACATCGCCCTGGTCAACGTGCAGGCCGGGGTCGCCGCGCACGTCATGGACAAGCGGCCCGACCAGGCCAGGGAGGCCCTCGCGCACGTCCGCGAGGCCAGCCGCTCCGCGCTGAACGAACTGCGGGCCACCGTCGGCCTGCTGCGCCAGTCCGGCGACCCCGAGGCGCCCACCGAGCCCGCGCCCGGCCTCGCCCGCCTCGACGAACTCGCGGGCACGTTCCGCAGCGCCGGGCTCCGGGTGGAGGTCGCCCGCGCCGACCACGGCACCGCCCTGCCCGCCGCCGTCGACCTCGCCGCCTACCGGGTCATCCAGGAGGCCCTGACCAATGTGCAGAAGCACGCGGGCCCGCGGGCCAAGGCCGAGGTGAGCGTCGTCCGGGTCGGCCCGAACATCGAGATCACCGTCCTCGACGACGGCACCGGCGAGGCCGACCGCCCCGCCACCGGCGGCGGCCACGGCCTGCTCGGGATGCGGGAGCGGGTCGGCGCGCTGCGCGGCACCCTCACCACCGGCACCCGCTACGGCGGCGGCTTCCGCGTCCATGCGATCCTGCCCGTCACAGCCCACGACCGCCTCGCCTCCGAGAAGGGTCCCGCATGACGATCCGTGTCCTGCTCGCCGACGACCAGGCCCTGCTGCGCAGCGCCTTCCGGGTGCTGGTCGACTCCGAGCCCGACATGGAGGTGGTCGGCGAGGCGTCCGACGGCGCGGAGGCGGTGCGGCTGGCGAAGGAGCGGCGCGCGGACGTCGTCCTGATGGACATCCGGATGCCCGGCACCGACGGGCTCGCCGCCACCCGCATGATCAGCGCCGACCCGTCCCTCGCCCAGGTCCGGGTGGTCATCCTGACCACCTTCGAGGTCGACGACTACGTGGTGCGGGCGCTGCGCGCGGGCGCCTCCGGGTTCCTCGGCAAGGGCTCCGAGCCGGAGGAGCTGCTCAGCGCGATCCGGGTCGCCGCGGGCGGGGAGGCGCTGCTGTCCCCGGCGGCGACGAAGGGCCTGATCGCCCGCTTCCTCGCGCAGGGCGACGGCGCCGACGACGGCCGGGACCCGGCCAGCTCCGAGCGGCTCGGGGCGCTGACCGTGCGGGAGCGGGAGGTGCTGGTGCAGGTCGCGGGCGGGCACTCCAACGACGAGATCGCCGAGCGCCTCGAAGTCAGCCCGCTCACCGTGAAGACCCACGTCAACCGGGCCATGGCCAAGCTGGGCGCCCGCGACCGGGCGCAGCTCGTGGTCATCGCGTACGAGTCGGGGCTGGTACGTCCGAGGGTGGACTGACCCGCGCAAGGCGTACTGCGGACGCGGTATACGCCGTATAAGAAATGGACCCAGGGGCTACGAACCCGCGTTCGGGGATGGCTCAGGGTGTAGGGACGGGCGCCCCCCTGCGTCCGTCCCTCCGCTCAAGGCCACAGAAGAGAGACGCGTACCCCATGTCCTGGCTGTCCAGATTCAGCCTCGCCCAGCGGGCCCTGACAGGGCTGATGTCGATCATCGCGCTCGCCTTCGGCGCGATCGCGATCCCGCAGCTCAAGCAGCAGTTGCTGCCCACCATCGAGCTGCCCGTGGTGTCGGTCATCGCGCCGTACCAGGGAGCGTCCCCCGACGTGGTCGAGAAGCAGATCGTCGAACCCATCGAGAACAACCTGGAGGCCGTCGACGCCATCACCGGCGTCACCTCCACCGCCAGCGAGGGCAACGCCGTGATCATGGCGTCCTTCGACTACGGCAACGACACCCAGCAGCTCGTCGCCGACGTCCAGCAGGCCGTCAACCGGGCCCGCGTCCAGCTCCCGGACGACGTGGACCCGCAGGTCGTCGCCGGGTCCACGGACGACATCCCCACCGTCGTCCTCGCCGTCACCTCCGACCAGGACCAGCAGGCGCTGGCCGACCGGCTCGACCGCACCCTGGTGCCGGACCTGGAGGAGATCGACGGCGTCGCCCAGGTCACCGTCGACGGGGTGCGCGACGTCCAGGTCACCGTCACGCCGGACGAGAAGGAACTCGCCGCGGCTGGGCTGACCACCCAGAACCTCGCCCAGACCCTGCAGGCGGGCGGCGCGACCGTCCCCGCCGGGTCCTTCGACGAGGACGGCGCCAACCGCACCGTGCAGGTCGGCGGTCCCCTCACCTCGCTGGCGCAGATCGAGGACCTGATGGTCACCGGCGAGGGCGCGAAGAAGCCCGTCCGCCTCGGTGACCTCGCCACCGTGAAGGAGGAGCCCGCCAAGGCCGACTCCCTCACCCGCACCAACGGCGAGCCCAGCCTCGCCGTCGCCGTCACCATGGACCACGACGGCAGCGCGGTCGCCATCTCCGACGCCGTCCGCGACAAGCTGCCCGCGCTCCGCGCCGACCTGGGCTCCGGCGCCACCCTCACCGTCGTCAGCGACCAGGGCCCCGCCGTCTCGAAGTCCATCAAGGGCCTGACCACGGAGGGCGCCCTCGGCCTGGTCTTCGCGGTGCTGGTCATCCTGGTCTTTCTGGCGTCGGTCCGCTCCACGCTGGTCACCGCGGTGTCCATCCCGCTGTCGGTGGTGCTGGCGCTGATCGTGCTGTGGACGCGCGACCTCTCCCTGAACATGCTCACCCTCGGCGCGCTGACCATCGCCGTCGGCCGCGTCGTCGACGACTCCATCGTCGTCCTGGAGAACATCAAGCGGCACCTCGGCTACGGCGAGGAGCGCGAGGAGGCCATCCTCAAGGCGGTCCGCGAGGTCGCCGGCGCGGTCACCTCCTCCACCCTCACCACCGTCGCCGTGTTCCTGCCGATCGGCCTGACCGGCGGCATGGTGGGCGAGCTGTTCGGCTCCTTCAGCCTCACCGTCACCGCCGCCCTGCTGGCGTCGCTGCTGGTCTCCCTGACCGTCGTACCGGTGCTGTCGTACTGGTTCCTGCGCCCCCCGAAGGGCACCCCCGAGGACGCCGACGAGGCCCGCAGGGTCGCGGAGGAGAAGGAGGCGCGGAGCAGGCTCCAGCGGCTGTACGTCCCCGTCCTGCGGTTCGCCACCCGGCGCCGCCTGACCAGCCTGGCCCTCGCGGCGGTGATCCTGGTCGGCACCTTCGGGATGGCGCCGCTGCTGAAGACCAACTTCTTCGACCCGGGCGAGCAGGAGGTCCTCACCGTCAAGCAGAAGCTGGCGCCGGGCACCAGCCTCGCGGCGACCGACGCGCAGGCGAGGAAGGTCGAGAAGCTGCTCGCCGGGACCGAGGGCGTCAAGGACTACCAGGTCACCATCGGCTCCTCCGGCTTCCTGGCCGCGTTCGGCGGCGGCACCGACAGCAACCAGGCGTCGTACCAGGTGATGCTGGAGGAGTCCGCGTCCTACGACGACGTGCACGACCGCATCGAGAAGGGCCTCGCCGGTCTCCAGGACATCGGCACCACCACCATCGCCGCCGGTGACGGCTTCGGCAGCCAGGACCTCAGCGTGGTCGTCAAGGCCGCCGACGCCGACACCCTGCGCGCGGCGGCCGAGGAGGTCCGCGAGGCGGTCGCCTCCCTCGACGACGTCACCGACGTGAAGAGCGACCTCGCGCAGAGCGTGCCGCGGATCTCGGTGCGGGCGGGCGACAAGGCCGCGGCCGCGGGCTTCACCGACCAGACGCTGGGCGCCGCAGTCACCCAGGCGGTGCGCGGCACGACCGCCGGGAAGGCGACGCTGGACGACACCGAGCGGGACGTCGTCATCAGGTCGGCGCGGCCCGCCGAGACGCTGGCCGAGCTGAGGAAGCTGCCGCTCGGCCCGGTCACGCTGGGCGAGATCGCCACCGTCGAACTCGTCGACGGCCCGGTGTCGATGACCCGGATCGACGGTCAGCGCGCGGCCACCGTCACCGCCCGGCCCACCGCCGACAACACCGGCGCGGTCAGCGCCGACCTCCAGTCGAAGATCAACGGCCTGGACCTCCCGGCCGGTGCCACCGCCGACATCGGCGGCGTCTCCCAGGACCAGGACGAGGCGTTCGCCAACCTGGGCCTGGCGATGCTGGCGGCGATCGCGATCGTCTTCATGCTGCTGGTCGCGACGTTCCGCTCGCTGGCCCAGCCGCTGATCCTGCTGGTCTCCATCCCGTTCGCCGCGACCGGCGCGCTCGGCCTGCTGATCGTCACCGGCACCCCGATGGGCGTCCCCGCGATGATCGGCATGTTGATGCTCATCGGCATCGTGGTCACCAACGCGATCGTGCTGATCGACCTGATCAACCAGTACCGGGCCCAGGGGTACGGCGTCATCGAGGCGGTCGTCGAGGGCGGCCGTCACCGCCTGCGCCCCATCCTGATGACGGCCCTGGCGACGATCTTCGCGTTGCTCCCGATGGCCCTGGGCATCACCGGCGAGGGCGGCTTCATCGCCCAGCCGCTCGCGGTCGTCGTGATCGGCGGCCTGATCACCTCGACGCTGCTGACCCTGCTCCTCGTCCCGACGCTGTACGCGATGCTCGAACTCCGCAAGGAGCGCCGGGCGAGGAAGCGCGCGGCGAAGCGGGCCGCGAGGGAACAGCCGACGGCGGCCGAGCCGGAGCCCGCGCGGGTCTGACCCGCGGACGCGGGCGCCCCGCCGCCGGGTGGGGCGCCCGCGTCGCCGGATGCGGGGAACTCGCCCTCCGCCGCCGCCCCGTGCTGCCTATCCTGATCCTTTGAAACTGCTCTGCGGGGCTGCGGGGAGGGGCTGGAGCGGTGCTGAACAGCGACGACCCCCGGTCGATCGGCGGCTACCGCCTCATCGACCGGCTGGGGTCCGGCGGCATGGGCGTGGTGTACCGGGCCCGGTCCCGTTCGGGGCGCCAGGTCGCCGTCAAGGTCGTGCACGCCCAGTACGCCGGGGACGCCGTCTTCCGCACCCGGTTCCGCCAGGAGATCGACGCCGTCCGCAAGGTGAGCGGCGTCTTCACCGCACCCGTGGTCGACGCCGACCCCGAGGCCGTACGGCCGTGGATGGCCACCCAGTACGTCCCCGGGCCGTCCCTCGCCGACCGGGTGCGCGCCGGGGGCCCGCTGCGCGGCGCCGAGTTACGGCGGCTGGTGCTGGGGCTGGTCGAGGCGCTGCGGGACATCCATCGGGTCGGCGTGGTGCACCGGGACCTCAAACCGGCCAACGTGCTGATGGCCGAGGACGGGCCCCGCGTCATCGACTTCGGCATCTCCCGGGCGGCCGAGAACCAGACGCTCACCGAGACCGGGCACCTGATCGGCACCCCGCCGTTCATGTCCCCCGAGCAGCTCACCGACTCCCGCTCGGTCGGCCCCGCCTCCGACGTGTTCTCGCTCGGCTCGCTGGTGGTGTTCGCGGTGACCGGGCGCGGCCCGTTCGACGCCGACAGCCCCTTCGTGGCGGCGTACCAGGTGATGAACGACGCGCCCGCCCTGGACGCCGTACCCGAGCCGCTGCGCGGCATCGTCGCCCGCTGCCTGGCCAAGGAGCCCGCCGAGCGGCCCGGACTGGACGCGCTGGCCGCGGAGTTCGCGGACGCGCTGCCGGAGCCGGACCCGGGCGACCCGGTGACCCTGGCGCTGCGCGGGTCGGTGCCCACCGCCCCCGACGTGGTACGGCGCCCCCGGCGCAGGCGTCCGCTGCTGGCGGTGGCCGCCACCGCCGGGACGCTGGTCGTGGCCCTGCTGGCCTATCTGCTCATCGGCCGCCCGGACGGCACCGAGCGCACCGGCGCCCCGGCACCGCCGTCGACGCCGTCGCCCTCGGCGTCCGCCCGGTACGAGCCCGTGCCGGACGGCTGGCGCCCCTGGCAGACGACCGCCTACGCGCCCGCGCCGGGCGGCGGGCGCATCAGGCTCGACGGGGGCGAGGAGGACGCCACCGGCAGCGGCGTGACGTGCGAGCTGGGCGGGGACGCCGTGTACTGCGCGGGCAACGGCGTGCTGCCGGTGCGCATCGACGCGCTCACCGGCGAGACCGACTGGCGTGCCGACGTGGCGCCCGCCGGGGTGGAGGTCAACGACTTCAACGCCCGGATCGTCGGGGTGGCCGACGGGGTGGTGCTGGTGGAGCGGTCGATCTCCGGCCCGGACGGCGAGACGCTGAGCGGCGACGCCATCGCCCTGGACGCCGAGCGCGGCGAGCAGTTGTGGACGCGGTCGCTGGGCACCGACTACGGCGGCTACCTGGAACTCTCCGGCTCGGTGGCCCTCGTCCTGTCCGACGACGCCGGTTCGGTGACGGCCGTGACCCCGCGCAAGGGCACCCGGCTGTGGACGGCGCGGCTGCCCGAGGGGTACTACTGCTCGCTCCTCGGCGCCGGGGACCGCCCGTTCGCGGACTGCGTCGCGGCGGCCGAGGACTCCGACGAGGTCCTGCTCGTCGCCTTCGACCCGGCCGACGGCAGGACGCGGACGTTCCCGATGACGCACTTCCGCGACGCCGAACTGGGCGTCGTGGACGGCCGGATGCTGCTGGCCCACTACCGCGAGGGCGGCTCGGGGCTGGAGTACACCGGCCTGACCACGCTGGACCTGGACACCGGCGCCAGCCGGGTGACGCGGCTGGCGAAGACCTACCTCGGTGAGCCGGTGCTCGCGCACGGCACCCTGTACTTCATCACGTCCACCGGCCTGGTCACGGCGGTCTCCCCGGACACCGGCGAGCAGCTCTGGCAGACCCGGACCACGCTGGACCTGCTCGCCGCGCTCGTGGTCGACCGGCGCGGGCGGACCGCGTACGTCGCCAGTGAGAGCGGCCGGGTGGCGGCCCTGGACACCCGGTCGGGCACCCGGCTGTGGGAGTCGTACTCCCGCGTCGAGCAGTTGGCGGGCACCGGAACCTGGCCGGGTCTGTCGCTGAACGGCGGGGCGCTGGTCGTGGCGGTCTCCGACGGCACCGTCTTCACCCTGGACCCGGCCGCCCCCGAACGCGAACCGGTGCCGGTGCCCACGTGACCCGCACGTCGGCACCGGCACCGCCAGCCGCTACGGCAGCGCCAGCATCCGCTCCAGCGCGAGCTTGGCGTGCGCCTCGGTCTCCTTGTCCACCTGGATGCGGTTGACCAGCTTGCCGTCGGCCAGCGACTCCAGGGCCCAGACCAGGTGGGGAAGGTCGATGCGGTTCATGGTGGAGCAGAAGCAGACCGTCTTGTCGAGGAAGACGATCTCCTTGCCCTCGGGAGCGAAACGGTTCGCCAGGCGGCGGACCAGGTTCAGCTCGGTGCCGATCGCCCACTCCGAGCCCGCCGGGGCGGCCTCCAGCGTCTTGATGATGTACTCGGTGGAACCGACGTAGTCGGCGGCGGCGACGACCTCGTGGCGGCACTCGGGGTGCACCAGGACGTTGACGCCGGGGATGCGCTCGCGCACGTCGTTGACCGAGTCCAGGTTGAAGCGGCCGTGCACCGAGCAGTGCCCGCGCCACAGGATCATCTTGGCCGCGCGCAGCTCCTCGACGGTCAGACCGCCGTTCGGCTTGTGCGGGTTGTAGACGACGCAGTCCTCCAGGGACATCCCCAGGTCGCGGACGGCGGTGTTGCGCCCCAGGTGCTGGTCGGGCAGGAAGAGGACCTTCGCGCCCTGCTCGAACGCCCAGTTCAGGGCCCGCTCGGCGTTGGAGGAGGTGCAGATGGTGCCGCCGTGCTTGCCGGTGAACGCCTTGATGTCGGCGGAGGAGTTCATGTACGACACCGGCACGGTGACGTCGGCTATCCCGGCCTCGGTCAGCACGTCCCAGCACTCGGCGACCTGCTCGGCCGTCGCCATGTCGGCCATCGAGCAGCCCGCGGCGAGGTCGGGCAGCACGACCTTCTGGTCGTCGCCGGTGAGGATGTCCGCGGACTCGGCCATGAAGTGCACACCGCAGAAGACGATGTACTCCGCCTCCGGGCGGGCCGCCGCGTCCCGGGCCAGCTTGAAGGAGTCGCCCGTGACGTCCGCGAACTGGATGACCTCGTCGCGCTGGTAGTGGTGGCCGAGCACGAAGACCTTGTCGCCGAGCCTCTCCTTCGCCGCACGGGCGCGCTCGACCAGGTCCGGGTCGGACGGCGCGGGCAGGTCTCCGGGACACTCGACGCCGCGCTCGCTCCTCGGGTCGGCCTCACGGCCGAGAAGCAGCAGGGCGAGGGGCGTCGGCTGTACGTCGAGCTCCTGGATCTGGGCGGTGGTCACGACACGCACCCTTTCTTTTCTGCGGCTCGCCGGGCCGGAGGATCCGGACCCGACGGGACAGGCGGGACACCGTTTCGACTTTTCGTCGAATTGACGCTATCTATCATAACCGCTTCACGTCAGTTTGACGATGGCCATAGCGTCTATGTGACGTGAATCCCGACACGCCGCTATTCATTCCCGACGTCCCGCACGAAAGGGCCGTTTTCCGCTCCCCGGCGCGTGTGCGAGCATGAAAGAAGACGCCCCGGAATGAATCCGCGGCCCCGCCGGTTGCAACCGTCGGCAAGCAGTCTCCGTACAACCCGGGAGAGATGTAGATGTCCGTATCGGACGAGACCAGCACCGTCACCGACGGCATCGTTCTGACCGACGCCGCGGCGTCGAAGGTCAAGACCCTGCTCGACCAGGAAGGCCGTGACGACCTCGCCCTGCGCGTCGCCGTCCAGCCCGGCGGCTGCTCCGGCCTGCGTTACCAGCTCTTCTTCGACGAGCGTTCCCTCGACGGCGACGTCGTGAAGGACTTCGGCGGCGTCAAGGTCGTCACCGACCGGATGAGCGCCCCGTACCTGGGCGGCGCCACGATCGACTTCGTGGACACCATCGAGAAGCAGGGCTTCACCATCGACAACCCGAACGCGACGGGCTCCTGCGCCTGCGGCGACTCCTTCAGCTAGGTCGTACGCCCCGTACGACACCGAAGGCGGCGGCCCCTCCCCTCGCGGGAGGGACCGCCGCCTTCTCGTCTGCTCAGCCCTAGCGGGGCAGCCGCGCCCCCGGCTTCTCCAGGGGGACCGGCTCGCCGTCCGTGCCGACCACCTTCCGGGCGCCCAGCGGCTCGTCCAGGTGGACGGTCCGGGTGTGGACCTTGGCGATCAGGATGCAGACCTTGTCCTTCCACGGCTGCTCGGTCACCTTCACGGTCACCCGCCGCGCGCTCTCCGTCGCCGTCACCGTGTAGTCGGCGCACACCCCGGCCGTGAAGGAGACGGTCAGCTCCGTGCCCTCCGTCGTGTAGCCGTCGACGTCCAGCTCCCGCGCGCCCGCGCCCGGCCCGGTCGGACGCGGGCTGGGCTGCGCGGGCGGCTCCTCGGACGGCGCGGCGGGCGCCCTGAGGAACTCCGGCTCCACCGCCGGGTACGTCACCGTGAAGGTGTCCTGGGCGCCCGGCGCCCGCACCTCGAACAGCCAGGACGGCACCAGCGTCTGCCGCGCGTCCACGAAGTGCGACGCCAGCCCGAACACGGCCGACTCCACCTCGACGGGCTCGGCGGCCTTCGGCGCACCGGTCGCGGCCCCGCACGGGCTCTCGTCCTCCAGCGGTACGGGACTGGCGCAGCCGCCCATGCCGGACCGCCCGGAACCGGTGGCGTCCGGGGCCGCGCCGTTCATCAGCGCCAGCGTCTCGTCCGCCGTGAGCACGGGGTACGTGTCCCCCTTCACCGGCGCCTTCAACTGCCCGCTGCCGCCGACGACCTCGCCGCCCGCGCCGACGGTGACCCCGGTCGGCCAGCCGTACGTGGGCAGACCGCCGACCACCGGGTCCGCGTTGACCATCCGCTGGGCGCCCATGACCTGGCCCGCGTCGACCTTGGCGTCCGCCTGCCCGACCGCCTTCAGCACCGGCGCCGCCGCCTTCCGCGCGGTGGCCTCGCCGACCGGGTCGCCGCCGGGCTGGTCCTTGGCGCAGGTGGTGCGGGACCGGCAGTCGTCGGTGCCGGGGGAGTAGCGGTGGAACGTCCAGGTGCCCGGCGCCCGCCGGTTCACCTGGAGGCTCGGTCCCGCCCCGTCCTGCCCGCCGATCCGCCACGCCTGCCCTTCGGCCACCGGCTTGCCGTCCAGGCCGAGCGCCGCGGCCAGCCGGGTCACCTCCGCCGCGGTGACCTCGCCGCGGGCCCGGTACACGGCCGCCGAGCCGGGGCCGTCCGGCAGGTCGCCCGAGGCCCGGTAGACGGCCCCGCTCGGATCGGGCTCACCCGGCGCGATCCCCGGCGTCCCGCCGCCCCCTGTGTACCCGTCGATGACCAACGGCGGCGGGGTCGCGCCCCCGCTCGCCGCGGTCCCGGAGCCCCCGGAGGCCGACGTCGCGAGGTACGCCCCACCGCCCCCGGCGAGCAGTACGGCGGCGGCGACGGAGACGACGAGCACCGGCGACCACCGCCGCCCACCCCGCTCCGACTCACCCGCAACGTCCACGCCGCCCGTTACGTCCATGTCATCCGACACGTCCACGTCGCCCGCCGCGTCCACGCCACCTGCCGCGTCCTTGCCGCCGGTCGCGTCCTTGCCGCCCTCCGCGCCGGTACCGCCCGCCGCGTCGGCGCCCTCCTCGGCACGCGCCGCGTCGTCGGCACGCGCGGCGTCGTCGTCGGGTCGCTCGGTGTCCACCGCATCGCTCCTTCGGCTGCGCGGCCGTCCACCCGTCCGGCCGCCGTCTTCCCCGTCCCCCGCACAGGGGACGGCGATGGGACGCACCGGGGGAGCGCGCGGTTCCCCGTCAGGCGCCGTACTCCACCATCGCGTCCAGCAGCCGCGCCGACGCGGGCGGCACCGACACCCCGTGGATCAGCGACGGCGAGACCGGCACCGGCGCGACCCGGTCCGGCGCCGCCCAGTGGGGTGCCATCCGCGCGCAGTCGCCCAGCAGCGAGTCCAGCGAGCCCTCCGGCTCGGCCGGAGAGTACGCCTGGAACTTCAGTTTCGTCATAGCGGAACCGTAAGCACGCTGGAGCCCGCGGAGAAAGATCTACTATCGGGTAGTTTCGGCCGCTTCAGCGGCACCCCGCGGACCGGGTAGCGTGAACTGTCAACGCCTCCCCCGGGCCAGTCGCCTCCTCAGGAGAGTCCACGCCGTGCGCATCGCAGTCACCGGCTCCATCGCCACCGACCATCTCATGACCTTCCCCGGCCGCTTCGCCGACCAGCTCGTCGCGGACCAACTGCACACGGTCTCGCTGTCGTTCCTCGTCGACCAGCTCGACGTACGCCGCGGCGGAGTGGGCGCGAACATCGCCTTCGGCATGGGACAGCTCGGCACCCGCCCCATCCTCGTCGGCGCCGCGGGCTCCGACTTCGACGAGTACCGAGCCTGGCTGGACCGGCACGGCGTCGACACCGACTCCGTGCGGATCTCCGAGACCCTGCACACCGCCCGCTTCGTGTGCACCACCGACGCCGACCACAACCAGATCGGCTCCTTCTACACCGGCGCCATGAGCGAGGCCCGGCTGATCGAGCTGAAGACCGTCGCCGACCGCGTCGGCGGCCTCGACCTGGTCTCCATCGGCGCCGACGACCCGGAGGCCATGCTCCGGCACACCGAGGAGTGCCGCTCCCGGTCCATCCCCTTCGCCGCCGACTTCTCCCAGCAGATCGCCCGCATGAACGGCGAGGAGATCCGCACCCTCCTGGACGGCGCGACGTACCTGTTCTCCAACGAGTACGAGAAGGGCCTCATCGAGTCCAAGACCGGCTGGAGCGACGAGGAGATCCTCGGCAAGGTCGGCCACCGCGTCACCACCCTCGGCGCCCGCGGCGTCCGCGTCGAGCGCGCCGGTGAGACGCCCATCGAGGTCGGCTGCCCCCAGGAGGAGCGCAAGGCCGACCCCACCGGCGTCGGCGACGCCTTCCGCGCCGGGTTCCTCTCCGGCCTCGCCTGGGACGTCTCCCTGGAGCGCGCCTGCCAGATCGGCTGCATGTTGGCCACCCTGGTCATCGAGACCGTCGGCACCCAGGAGTACCAGTTGCGCCGCGCCCACTTCATGGACCGCTTCGCCCGGGCCTACGGCGACGAGGCCGCCGCCGAGGTCCAGAAGCACCTGCCCTGACCCGGACGGCCACGGCTACGACAACCGGCGGACCAGGTACGCGACACCCTGGTCCGCCGGTTCCTCACCGACGTACTCCTGCCCCCGCATCTCGCACCACGCCGGGATATCCAGGCGCGCCGCCTCGTCGTCGGACAGCACCCGGACCGTGCCGCCGACCGGCACGTCCCCGATGACCTTGGCCAGCTCGATCACCGGAATGGGGCAGCGCTTGCCGAGGGAGTCCACGACGAGCGCGTCCGCCGCCGTGACCGTGGCCGTACCCGTCACCGGCGCCCCGAGCTTCTCCCGCACCCCCGCGACCGCCCTCGGCAGCACCCGGAGGAACCGCTCCACGTCCTCCTCGGCCGCCCCCACCGGCAGCGACACCCGCACGTTCCCCTCGCTCAGCACGCCCATCGCCTTCAGCACATGGCTCGGCGTCAGCGTGCTGCTCGTGCACGACGACCCGGACGACACCGAGAACCCGGCCCGGTCCAGCTCGTGCAGCAGCGCCTCCCCGTCGACATAGAGACACGAGAACGTCACGACGCCGGGCAGCCGCCGCTCCGGATCGCCGACCACCTCCACGTCCGGCACCGACCCCGGCACCCGCGCCCGGATCCGCTCCGTCAACTCCCGCAGCCGGGCCGCCTCCCGGTCCGCCTCCGCCCGCACCGCCCGCAGCGACGCCGCCGCGGCCACGATCGCCGGGATGTTCTCGAACCCGGGGGCCCGCCCCGACTCCCGCTCGTCCACCGGCCCCCGCGCCGCGAACCGCACCCCCTTGCGCACCACGAGCAGCCCGACCCCGGACGGCCCACCCCACTTGTGCGCGCTGGCCGCCAGCAGCGACCAGTCACCCGGCACCGGCCCCCACCCCAGCGACTGCGCCGCGTCCACCAGCAGCGGCACCCCCGCCGCCCGGCACACCTCGGCCACCTCCGCCACCGGCTGCACCGTGCCCACCTCGTGGTTGGCCGACTGCAGGCACGCCAGCGCGGTGTCGGCCCGCAGCGCGGCACCGTACCCCTGCGCCGTCACCGCCCCCGCCCGGTCCACCGCCACCCGGCTCACCGCGCCGCCGTCGGCCTCGTGCGCCTCCGCCGCGTGCAGCACCGAGGAGTGTTCGACCGCTGACACGATCAGGTGACGCCCCACCCGCCGCCGCCCCGCCAACGCCCCCGCCACGCCCGAGTGCACGGCCCGCGTCCCCGACGAGGTGAACACCAACTCGTCCGGACGGCACCCCACCGCCTCCGCGGCGGCCTCCCGAGCGGCGTCGAGCAGCAGCCGCGCCCGCCGCCCCTCCCGGTACAACCGGGCCGGATCGGCCCACCCCTCATCAAGCGAGGCGTGCAACGCCTGCCGGGCAACGGGATGAAGGGGAGCAGCGGAAGCCGCGTCAAAGTAGGCCATACGGCAACGCTAGAGCGTCCGTGACCGTGGCGCCCCAAAGGGGCGCGGGGCTGTGCCATCAGCGGCTCCGCCGCGGGGCGCGACCAGCCACATCAAAACCCGCGCCCGCCAAACCAGCGAACCACCCCCTTCACTAGGTACCCCTCCTCGCGACCTCCGACAACGCGTCGGCTAGGGTTTGGTCCGCATAAACATCCAAACCCCTGCCCGACGCAGGGCGGCGACCGACCAGCGAGAAGGCCGCAGCCAACCGCGCGGGCGAGACTCTCGGGAAGGCGCTACGTGAGTCCCAACGGCTCCGACCGCTCGCCGCGGCGCCCGATGCGGCGGAAGCTGCTCCAGGCACTGACCGCGGGCCTGGTCCTGGCGACCGCAACCGGTTGCACATACAAGGACTTCCCCCGCCTTGGTATGCCCACCCCGACCACGGAAGAGGCTCCCCGGATCCTCTCCCTGTGGCAGGGCTCCTGGGCTGCCGCGCTCGCCGTCGGCGTGCTGGTGTGGGGCTTGATCCTGTGGAGTGCCATCTTCCACCGGCGCAGCCGCACCAAGGTCGAGGTTCCTCCGCAGACCCGGTACAACGTGCCCATCGAGGCCCTGTACACGGTCGTACCGATCCTCATCGTCTCGGTCCTCTTCTACTTCACGGCCCGCGACGAATCGAAGCTGCTCGAACTGGAGGACAAGCCCGACGTCACGGTCAACGTGGTCGGCTTCCAGTGGAGCTGGTGCTTCAACTACATCGAGAACGTCGAAGGCTCCACGGGCGACGCCAGCACCGCCAAGGAGCTGGACGCCATCCCGGACCGCTACAAGGAGGACTTCCCGGCCGACGCCGGCGGGGTCTACACCTGCGGCACGCCGGGTGAGGAGAACCCGCAGACCGGCAACCCCGGCCCCACGCTGTGGCTGCCCGAGGGCAAGCGGGTCCGCTTCGTCCTGACCTCGCGGGACGTCATCCACTCCTTCTGGGTGGTGCCGTTCCTGATGAAGCAGGACGTCATCCCGGGCCACACCAACGCCTTCGAGGTGACGCCCAACCAGGAGGGCACCTTCCTGGGCAAGTGCGCCGAGCTGTGCGGTGTCGACCACTCCCGGATGCTGTTCAACGTGAAGGTCGTCTCCCCTGAGCGGTACGAGCAGCACCTCAAGGACCTCGCCAAGAAGGGGCAGACCGGTTACGTTCCCGCCGGCATCGCGCAGACGAGCCACGAGAAGAACCGGGAGACGAACAACCTGTGAGCATCGTCAACGAACCTCAGGGCGCCGCGGCCGCTGAGTCCCCGTACTACGAGGACCAGTTGCCGGTCCGGCGCAAGCAGCCCGGAAACGTCGTGGTGAAGTGGCTGACGACCACCGACCACAAGACGATCGGCACGATGTACCTCGCGACGTCGTTCGCGTTCTTCTGCATCGGCGGTGTGCTGGCGCTGTTCATGCGCGCCGAGCTGGCCCGTCCCGGCACCCAGCTCATGTCGAACGAGCAGTTCAACCAGGCGTTCACGATGCACGGCACGATCATGCTGCTGATGTTCGCGACGCCGCTGTTCGCGGGCTTCGCGAACTGGATCATGCCGCTCCAGATCGGCGCCCCCGACGTCGCCTTCCCGCGGCTGAACATGTTCGCCTACTGGCTCTACCTGTTCGGCTCGCTGATCGCGGTGGCGGGCTTCCTCACCCCGCAGGGCGCCGCCGACTTCGGCTGGTTCGCCTACTCGCCGCTGTCCGACGCGGTCCGCTCGCCGGGACTCGGCGCCGACCTGTGGATCATGGGTCTGGCCTTCTCCGGCTTCGGCACCATCCTCGGCTCGGTCAACTTCATCACCACGATCATCTGTATGCGCGCGCCCGGCATGACCATGTTCCGGATGCCGATCTTCACCTGGAACGTGCTGCTGACCGGTGTGCTGGTGCTGCTCGCCTTCCCGGTGCTGGCCGCCGCGCTGTTCGCCCTGGAGGCGGACCGCAAGTTCGGGGCGCACATCTTCGACTCGGCCAACGGCGGAGCGCTGCTGTGGCAACACCTCTTCTGGTTCTTCGGCCATCCAGAGGTGTACATCATCGCGCTACCGTTCTTCGGCATCATCAGTGAGATCATCCCGGTCTTCTCCCGCAAGCCGATGTTCGGCTACTCGGGCCTGATCGCCGCGACGATCGCCATCGCCGGTCTCTCCGTGACGGTGTGGGCGCACCACATGTACGTCACCGGCGGTGTGCTGCTGCCGTTCTTCGCCTTCATGACGTTCCTGATCGCCGTCCCGACCGGTGTGAAGTTCTTCAACTGGCTGGGCACGATGTGGAAGGGCTCGCTGTCCTTCGAGACGCCGATGCTCTGGGCGACCGGCTTCCTGATCACCTTCCTCTTCGGTGGTCTGACCGGCGTCATCCTGGCCTCGCCGCCGCTGGACTTCCACATCTCCGACTCGTACTTCGTGGTGGCGCACTTCCACTACGTCGTCTTCGGCACCGTCGTCTTCGCCATGTTCGCGGGCTTCCACTTCTGGTGGCCGAAGTGGACCGGCAAGATGCTCGACGAGCGCCTGGGCAAGGTCACCTTCTGGACCCTGTTCATCGGCTTCCACGGCACCTTCCTGGTCCAGCACTGGCTGGGCGCCGAGGGTATGCCCCGCCGGTACGCGGACTACCTCGCGGCCGACGGCTTCACCGCCCTGAACACGATCTCGACGATCAGCTCGTTCGTGCTCGGCCTGTCGATCCTGCCGTTCATGTACAACGTCTGGAAGACCGCCAAGTACGGCAAGCCGGTCGGCGTCGACGACCCGTGGGGCTACGGCCGCTCCCTGGAGTGGGCGACCTCCTGCCCGCCGCCGCGGCACAACTTCCTCACGCTGCCGCGGATCCGCAGTGAATCCCCCGCGTTCGACCTGCACCACCCCGAGATCACCGAGTACGAGCAGCTCGGCTCCGGCGGGGCCAGCGCGGCCGTCCTGGCGAGCAGCGGCAAGGAGGCCGGCAAGTGAAGATCCAGGGCAAGCTGTTCATGTGGCTGAGCCTGTTCCTGCTGATCATGGCCTGTGTCTACGGCCTGTGGTCCAAGGAACCGGCTGGCACCACCGCCCTGTTCCTGGCGTTCGGCCTGGCCATCATGGTCGGCTTCTACCTCGGCTTCACCGCCAGGCGGGTGGACGCCGGAGCGCAGGACAACAAGAACGCGGACGTCGCGGACGACGCGGGCGAGCTGGGCTTCTTCAGCCCGCACAGTTGGCAGCCGCTGTCGCTGGCCATCGGCGGCGCCCTCGCCTTCACCGCGATCGCGGTCGGCTGGTGGCTGCTGTACTTCTCGGCCCCGCTGGTGCTCATCGGCGTCTACGGCTGGGTCTTCGAGTACTACCGCGGTGAGAACCGCACCCAGTAGCACACCCGGTACGCGCGCGAGCCCGGACACTCCGTCAGGAGGGTCCGGGCTCACGCGTTCCGCCCAACGGCCTTCCCCCGGGCGGACCACTCCGCGCGCCGAAGCGCACCCCGCTTCCTAGCGTGGGGTCATGAGTCGCACAGTGTTCTCCCGGGACCCCGGCTCCGGTGTCCCGCGTACCCGCACCACGGTCGGCCGCACGCTGCTGGTGCTCGCGCTCGGCGCGGGCGCCGCCGCCTGCGCCAGCGACGACGGCAACCCGCTCGCCGCCGCCCCGTACGACGCGGCGGACCAGGTCTCCTTCAGCGGCCCCAGGGACGACGGCCGCAAGGCCGACCCCAGCAAGCCGCTGGAGGTCATCGCGGCGGGCTCCGACGGCCGGATCACGGACGTCACCGCCGTGGACGCCACCGGACGCCATGTCGCGGGCGAACTCGCCGTCGACGGCCGCCGCTGGCACAGCACCTCCGCGCTGGCCGCCGACGCCCGCTACACGGTCCGGGTGAGCACGGAGAACGACGACGGCGCCCCCGGCCGCAGGACGCTCACCTTCGACACCGGCAAGCCCCTCACCAAGAAGCGCCTGAACGTCACGTTCGGCCCTGAAACCGGCACCTACGGCGTCGGCCAGCCCCTCACCGCCGAACTCAGCGAGCCGGTGAAGGACAGGGCACAGCGTGCCGTCGTCGAACGCGCCCTCAAGGTGGACGCCCGGCCCTGGGCGGAGGGCGGCTGGCACTGGGTGTCGGACGAGGAACTCCACTACCGGCCCAAGGCGTACTGGCCCACCGGCACGACCGTCCAGCTCCGCAGCAACCTGGCGGGCATCAAGATCAGTGACCGCCTCTGGGGCGGCACCGCCAAGCCCGTGAAGCTCACCATCGGCGACCAGGTCGTCGCCGTCGCCGACGCCGCCGCGCACCAGTTGACGCTGTACCGCAACGACGAGGAGGTCAGGACCATCCCCGTCACCACCGGCAAGCCTGGCTTCGAGACCCGCAACGGCGTCAAGGTCGTCCTCGGCAAGGAGTACTTCGTCCGGATGCGCGGCACCAGCATCGGCATCGCGGAGGGCTCCGCGGAGTCGTACGACCTGCCCGTCTACTACGCCACCCGCGTCACCTGGAGCGGCGAGTACGTGCACGCCGCCCCGTGGTCCGTGGGCTCCCAGGGCTCCGCCAACGTCAGCCACGGCTGCGTCGGCATGAGCACCGCCAACGCCGAGTGGTTCTTCGACAACGTCCGCGAGGGCGACCTGGTCAAGGTCGTCAACTCCCAGGGCGCCGTCATGGAACCCTTCGGCAACGGCTTCGGCGACTGGAACGTCCCCTGGCAGAAGTGGCGGGAGGGCAGCGCCCTCACCAAGGACACCCCCCGCCAGGAGCAAACGGCTCGCCTTCAGCCAAGGGCCATGTGAGCGCCCCGCAAGGGGCGCGGGGAACGGCGCGACCAGCCACACACGACCCGCACCCGCCAACGGCGAGGAACTCCGAACCCCTCAGGCGCTCAGCGCCGCGGGCCCCCGCAGCAACCCGGCCAGCGCCTGCGCGAACTCCACCGGCTCCACCGGCGAGGTGACCGCCGCGTCGGCCCGGCTCCACGTCGCCAGCCACGCGTCCTGCGGGCGGGCGATGAGCAGCAGCACCGGCGGGCAGTGGAACACCTCGTCCTTGATCTGGCGGCACACGCCCATGCCACCCATCGGCACGGCCTCCCCGTCCAGCACGCAGACGTCGATGCCGCCCTTGTCCAGCTCCCTGACGACGGCCTCCGGAGTCGCGCACTCCACGAACTCCACCACGGGCACGTCGGGGGCGGGCCGCCGCCCGGTGGCCAGCCGCACCTGCTCGCGGGTGGTGGAGTCGTCGCTGTAGACCAGCACCGTGGCGGTCGGCTGCATGTGCTTCCTCCGGGACGTCAGCGTCGTACGGGAAGGGCCTGTCACGGCGGATGCTACTCCCTCGGACACCCGCGCTGAACACCTCGTCAGCCCCGGTCCGGGGCCAGCAACACTCCGAACGGCACCCCCCGGAGTGAGGGCGGGATAAGCGACCGACATAATGTCGGTCGTGGCGACAGCAACGACAGTAGATACCGGGCACGCGCACCCGTCGGTCAACCGGCCGAACCTCACCAGCGTCGGAACCATCATCTGGCTGAGTTCCGAGCTGATGTTCTTCGCGGCCCTCTTCGCGATGTACTTCACCCTGCGATCGGTGACGGGTCCCGATTTCTGGAAGGAACAGGCCGAGGCCCTGAACTTCCCGTTCTCGGCGACGAACACCACGGTCCTGGTGCTCTCCTCCCTCACCTGCCAGCTCGGCGTGTTCGCCGCCGAGCGCGGTGACGTGAAGAAGCTCCGGATGTGGTTCATCGTCACCTTCATCATGGGTGCGATCTTCATCGGCGGTCAGGTGTACGAGTACACCGAGCTGGTCAAGCACGAGGGCCTCTCGCTCTCGTCCGACGCGTACGGCTCGGCCTTCTACCTGACCACCGGCTTCCACGGACTGCACGTGACGGGCGGCCTCATCGCCTTCCTGCTGGTCCTCGGCCGCACCTACGCGGCCCGGAGGTTCACCCACGAGCAGGCGACCGCCGCCATCGTCGTGTCCTACTACTGGCACTTCGTCGATGTCGTCTGGATCGGCCTCTTCGCCACGATCTACATGATCAAGTAGCCGGGCCCGCTCCCGCACCTTCCCGAAGCATCGACGCAGAAGATCCTGACACCGGGGTAATCCGTGAAAAAGCTCTCCGCACGACGACGCCATCCGCTGGCGGCGGTCGTCGTCCTACTCCTCGCGCTGGCGGCCACTGGGGGGCTGTACACCGCGTTCGCACCCGCGGATAAGGCTCAGGCCGACGAAACCGCCCAGTCCCTCACCATCGACGAGGGGAAGAAGCTGTACGCAGTCGGCTGCGCCAGTTGCCACGGCACCGGCGGTCAGGGCACCTCCGACGGTCCCAGCCTGGTCGGTGTGGGCGCCGCGGCCGTCGACTTCCAGGTCTCCACGGGCCGGATGCCCGCCGCGACCTCGCAGGGCGCCCAGGTGCCGCGCAAGAAGACCGTCTACTCGCAGGCGGAGATCGACCAGCTCGCCGCGTACATCGCCTCCCTCGGCGCCGGTCCTGCCGTGCCGAACGAGGACCAGTACAGCCTTGAGGGCGCCGACGTCGGCAAGGGCGGTGAGCTGTTCCGCAACAACTGCGCGCAGTGCCACAACTTCACCGGCAAGGGCGGTGCCCTCACCAAGGGCAAGTACGCGCCGACGCTTGAGGGTGTCGACCCGAAGCACATCTACGAGGCCATGCTGACCGGCCCGCAGAACATGCCTTCGTTCCCCGACACCACGCTGACGGAGCAGAACAAGAAGGACATCATCGCGTACCTGAACGCGGTCAACGGCGACGATGCGAAGACCCCCGGCGGCATGGAGCTGGGCGGCCTCGGGCCGGTCAGTGAGGGCCTCTTCGCCTGGGTCTTCGGTCTGGGCGCACTGATCGCGGTCGCCGTCTGGGTCGCCGCTCGGACCGCAAAGGCCAAGAAGTCATGAGTAGCCAAGACATTCCAGAAGAGAACCTGCCCGCTGAGCAGGACACCGCCAAGGGCGGCACGGTAGGCGTCGCGGACGAGAAGCACCCGTTCGCCGACCCGGGCCTGCCGCCGCACGAGTACCGCGTCCAGGACATCGACGAGCGGGCCGCCAAGCGGTCCGAGCGCGTGGTGTCGCTGCTGTTCACGGTGTCGATGCTGGCCACCATCGGCTTCATCGCCGCGTTCGTGTCGTTCCCGGTCGACAAGATCGTCTACATCTTCCCGTTCGGGCACATCAGCGCGCTGAACTTCGCGCTGGGCCTGACGCTCGGTGTGGCGCTGTTCTCGATCGGCGCGGGCGCCATCCACTGGGCCCGGACCCTGATGTCCGACCACGAGGTCGTGCAGGAGCGGCACCCCATCGAGGCGTCGCCCGAACTGCGCGAGACCATCAAGGACGAGTGGACGCAGGGCGCGCGGGAGTCGCAGCTCGGCCGCCGCAAGCTGCTGCGCAACACCATGCTCGGCGCGCTGACCCTGGTGCCGCTCACCGGTGTCGTGCTGCTGCGCGACCTCGGCCCGCTGCCCGGCACCAAGCTCCGCCACACCCTGTGGAGCAAGGGCAAGCTGCTCGTCAACATGAACACCGACGAGCCGCTGCGTCCGGCGGACATCGCCGTCGGCTCGCTCACGTTCGCCAAGCCCGAGGGCCTGGACGAGCACGCCGAGGACTTCAACAACGAGATCGCCAAGGCCGCCCTGATGATCGTCCGGCTCCAGCCGGGTGACATCAAGGACAAGCGCGAGCTCGAGTGGTCGCACGAGGGCATCGTGGCGTACTCCAAGATCTGCACCCACGTCGGTTGCCCGATCTCGCTGTACGAGCAGCAGACGCACCACGTCCTGTGCCCGTGCCACCAGTCCACCTTCGACCTGTCCGACGGGGCCGGGTCATCTTCGGACCCGCCGGACACGCTCTTCCGCAGTTGCGGATCGGCGTGAACGACGAGGGGTACCTCGAAGCGCTCGGCGACTTCGAGGAGCCCGTCGGTCCTGCATTCTGGGAGCGCGGATGAGCACTACCGCCAGCAGCACGAGCCCGTCGGGCGCCACGGCGCCGGGCCGCTCGCGCGGAAAGGCCCCGGCCGGTGAGCGTCTCGCCGACTGGGCGGACGGCCGCCTGGGGATCTACTCCCTGGCCAAGAACAACGTACGCAAGATCTTCCCCGACCACTGGTCGTTCATGTTGGGTGAGGTCGCGCTCTACAGCTTCGTCATCATCATCCTCACGGGTGTGTACCTGACGCTGTTCTTCCACCCGTCGATGAACGAGGTGGAGTACCACGGCAGCTACGTCCCCATGCAGGGACAGCTGATGAGCGAGGCGTACAAGTCGACGCTGGACATCAGCTTCGACGTCCGCGGCGGTCTGCTGATCCGGCAGATCCACCACTGGGCGGCGCTGATCTTCCTCGCGGCGATGTTCGTGCACATGATGCGCGTCTTCTTCACCGGCGCGTTCCGCAAGCCGCGTGAGGTCAACTGGCTCTTCGGCTTCCTGCTGTTCGTCCTCGGCATGTTCACCGGCTTCACCGGTTACTCGCTCCCGGACGACCTGCTCTCCGGCACCGGTGTCCGCTTCACCCAGGGCGCGATCCTGGCCACGCCGGTCATCGGCACGTACCTGTCGATGTTCCTGTTCGGCGGCGAGTTCCCCGGTCACGACTTCGTGGCGCGGTTCTACTCGATCCACATCCTGCTGCTGCCGGGCATCATGATCGGTCTGGTGACCGCCCACCTGATCCTGGTGTGGACCCAGAAGCACACGCAGTTCGCGGGTGCCGGGAAGACCAACAAGAACGTCGTCGGTATGCCGTTCATGCCGGTGTACGTGGCCAAGGCCGGAGGCTTCTTCTTCCTGGTCTTCGGTGTCATCGCGGTGATCGCCGCGGTCGCGCAGATCAACCCGATCTGGGCGATCGGCCCCTACCGTCCCGACCAGGTGTCCACGGGCGCCCAGCCGGACTGGTACATGGGCTTCGCCGAGGGCCTGGTGCGCTACTTCCCGGGCTGGGAGGTCAACTTCTGGGGTCACACGCTCGTCCTGGGCGTGTTCATCCCGCTGGTGATCTTCGGTCTGGTGCTGGTGGCGATCGCGGCCTACCCGTTCATCGAGGCGTGGGTCACCGGCGACAAGCGCGAGCACCACATCCTGGACCGCCCGCGCAACGCCCCGACGCGCACCGCGTTCGGCGTCTCCTGGATCACGCTGTACATGGTCACGCTGGTCGGTGGTGGCAACGACCTGATCGCCACCCACTTCCACCTGTCGATCAACGCGGTCACCTGGTTCGTCCGGATCTTCTTCTTCGCCGGACCGGTCCTCGCGTTCATCGTCACCCGGCGGATCTGCCTGGGCCTGCAGCGCCGCGACAAGGAGAAGGTGCTGCACGGCCGGGAGACCGGCACGATCAAGCGCCTGCCGCACGGCGAGTTCATCGAGATCCACGAGCCGCTGAGCCAGGACCAGCTCCACACCCTCACCGCCCACGAGCAGTACAAGCCGCTCGAACTCGGCCCCGCGGTCGACGAGAACGGTGTGGAGCGCAAGGTGAAGGGCTCCGAGAAGCTGCGCGCCAAGCTGAGCAAGGCGTACTTCGGCGAGGAGTCGCAGATCGCCAAGCCCACCGTCGAGGAGTACAAGGAGATCACGAGCGGCCACGGCCACCACTGATCCCGCGTTCGCCACGCCACACGAAGGGCCCCCGTCCGGTGTTCGGACGGGGGCCCTTCGGCGCGCCCGGACCTGGATAGGCTGGCCCCACCGACTGTCCTACGACGATCACGATCAGGAGCGGCTGATGAGCGCTGTGACCCCCGCTGGAGGCGACACCGCGGCGGGCCGTTCCTGGCCCGCCCTGCTGAACGGCCTGCTGGATGGCCAGGACCTGAGCGCCGACGCCACCGCCTGGGCGATGGACAGGATCATGAGCGGTGAGGCGACGGACGCCCAGATCGCCGGGTTCGCGGTGGCGCTGCGGGCCAAGGGGGAGACCGTCGAGGAGATCTCCGGCATGGTCCGCACGATGTACGAGCACGCCAACGTGATCGAGGTGCCGGGCGACACCGTCGACATCGTCGGCACCGGCGGCGACGGCGCCAGGACGGTGAACATCTCCACCATGTCGTCGATCGTCATCGCCGGTACCGGCGCGAAGGTCGTCAAGCACGGCAGCCGGGCGGCCTCCTCGGCGTCCGGCGCCTCCGACGTGCTGGAGAAGCTCGGCGTCAACCTGGAGCTGACGCCGCAGCGGGTCGCGGAGGTCGCGGAGGAGGCCGGGATCACCTTCTGCTTCGCGGTGAAGTTCCACCCGGCGCTGCGCCATGTGGCCGCCGCGCGCGGCCAGTTGGGCATCCGGACGACCTTCAACTTCCTCGGTCCGCTGACCAACCCGGCCAAGGTGCGGGCGCAGGCCGTCGGGGTCGCCTCGCTGCGGATGGCGCCGATCATGGCGGGGGTGCTGGCGGAGCGCGGCAACTCCTCGCTGGTGTTCCGCGGCGACGACGGCCTGGACGAACTGACGACCACCTCGACCTCCCGGGTGTGGATCGTCCGGGACGGCAAGGTCACCGAGGAGACCTTCGACCCGGCGGACGTCGGCCTGCGGCGGGTGCCGGTGGAGGCGCTGCGCGGCGCCGACGCCTCCTACAACGCCGAGGTCGCCCGGCGGCTGCTGGACGGCGAGGAGGGCCCGGTGCGCGACGCGGTCCTGCTGAACTCGGCGGCGGCGCTGGCGGCGCTCGAACCGGAGGACGGGCCGCTGGTGGACCGCATCCGGTTCGGCATGGCGAAGGCGGCGGAGGCCATCGACTCCGGCGCGGCCAAGCGCACCCTGGACCGCTGGGTGGCGGTCAGCAACGCGTGAGTTCCGTGCGGGGCGCGGTCCGGATCCTGGACCGCGCCCTTGCGCGTCGAAGATCGTATGGCAAGATGCCGTACCAGGTCATGAGTGACAGCCAATAGGCCCCGGCTGGCTGTCCGGCAACCCTCCGTCCGTGGCGGGGTGCCCCGGGTGAAGACCAGGCCGTGAACAGCAGGGTTCATGGCAAGCGCGGTCGTCGAGGAGTTCTTCCATGAGTCAGCGAATGCGATAGGGCCGCCGAGCCCCGCCTCCGCACGCCCTCTTCCCTCTCCTCTTCTCTCTTTCCTCGCATGGGGGTTCGCCATGTCCGTCGTCACACCCGTCTGTGCCCCGCTGCCCGTTCTGGGCCGGGATGTCACCGTTCCGCTCGCCAGCGGCGGCGAGACCACCTACGCCGCGCTCGACTACGCCGCCAGCGCCCCCGCCCTGCAACGGGTCTGGGACGACGTGGCCGCCTACGTGCCGTACTACGGCAGCGTCCACCGGGGCGCCGGGTACCTCTCGCGGCTCTCCACCGACCTGTTCGAGAAGGCCCGCGCCACCGTCGCCGCGTTCCTGGACTGCCGGGCCGACGACCAGGTGGTCTTCACCCGGTCGACGACGGACTCGCTGAACCTGCTCGCCGCCGCGCTGCCCGCCGACTGCCGGGTCTTCGTCTTCGAGACCGAGCACCACGCCGCCCTGCTGCCCTGGAACAGCGCCCGCGTCACCGTGCTCGACGCCCCGCGCGGCCCCGGCGAGGCGGTGGCGACGCTGGAGCGCGCCCTCGCCGACCGTGACGACCCGCACGGCCCCGCCCTGGTCTGCGTCACCGGCGCCTCCAACGTCACCGGCGAGCTGTGGCCGGTCACCGAGCTGGCCGCCGCCGCCCACGCGCACGGCGCCCGGATCGTCCTGGACGCCGCCCAGCTCGCCCCGCACCACCCGGTGAGCGTGCGTGACCTGGACGTCGACTGGGTCGCCTTCTCCGGGCACAAGCTGTACGCGCCCTTCGGCTCGGGTGTCCTCGCGGGGCGTGCCGACTGGCTGCGGGAGGCCGAGCCGTACCTCGCGGGCGGGGGCGCGAGCCGGGGTGTGGTGCGGCGCGCGGACGGGGGAGTGGAGGTGCGGTGGCAGGAGGGCGCCGCGCGGCACGAGGCGGGCTCGCCCAACGTCATCGGCGCCTACGCCATCGCCTCCGCCTGCACGGCGCTCACCGAGGCGGGGTTCGAGGCGCTGGTCGCCCGGGAGCGGTACCTGATCGAGAAGGTGCGGGCGGGCCTCGGCGACCTTCCCGAGGTCCGCTTCCTGTCGCTGTTCGGGGACGACGCCCCGCGCGTGGGGGTGCTGTCCCTCGTGGTCGACGGCTGGCCCAGCGCCGACCTGGCGACGGCCCTGTCCGCGGAGTACGGCATCGGGGTGCGGGCGGGCCTGTTCTGCGCCCACCCCCTGGTGCGCACGCTCCTCGACGGCGCCGACGCCACCTGTGAGTCCGCCGAGGGGCCCAGCGCGCTGCGGGTGAGCTTCGGCGCCGGGACGCCGGACGAGCACGTGGACCGCTTCGTGGCCGCGGTCCGCCAGCTCGTGTCCCGCGCTACGAGTCCAGGCCGATAGCGAACGCGGCCTCCAGGTCGTGCTGCGAGTACGTCCGGAAGGCCACGTGGGTGTCCGTCGCCTCGACGCCGGGGATCTTGCTGATCCGCCCCGGGATGACCTCCGCCAGGTCCTCGTGCTCCCGCACCCGGACCATCGCGATCAGGTCGTACGTCCCGGTCACGGAGAACACCTCGCTCACGCTCTCCAGGGAGGCGATCTGCTCGGCGATCTCGGGGATGCGGTCCACGCTGGTCTTGATGAGGACGATCGCGGTGATCACGGCTGGTTCTCTCCCTCGGGGGCCTGGGCTGGAGCGGCGGGCTTCACTCTAGTCCTCCCCCCGAACCGGGCCCACGCGAAGCAGAAGCCGAGGCCGAAGCCCAGCAGGTGGGCCAGGTAGGCCACCCCGGGTCCCTGGGTGGCCCGCCCCGCCGCCAGCCACTGCAGGACCGCCCAGAACGGCAGCACCACCCAGGCCGGGAACCGCACCGGCAGGAAGAACAGGAACGGCAGGAGACTGGTGACGCGGGCGTCGGGGAAGAGGAACAGGAACGCGCCGAGCACCGCCGAGATCGCCCCCGAGGCGCCGACCAGCGACTGCTGCGAGTCGGCGTTGGCGGCGGCGTAGCCCAGCAGGGCGAGGTAGCCGCAGCCGAGGTAGAAGAGCGTGAACTGGACGCGGCCCATCCGTTCCTCGGTCATCGCGCCGAAGACGTAGAGGAAGAGCATGTTGCCGAGCAGGTGGACCCAGCTTCCGTGGACGAAGAGGGCCGTCGCGGGGGTGAGGGTGGCGCGGGCGGAGCCCTCGAACAGATCTGCGGGCACCACCCCCCAGTGCCGGAAGTAGGCGCGCTGCGCGGCGAGCAGCCCGTCCCCGGTGCCGTGCGCCGGACTGAGCCCCGAGGCCGGGCTGACCAGGAAGACCAGGCAGCACAGCGTGATCAGGGTGTACGTCACCGGCGCGGACGGCGCCCGCATGGCCCTGCCCACCCGGACGGCCACCGCGCTCCATGTACCGATCATGGACATAGAGCATGACGTAACGGGACGCAGCCGCCCAGATCGCCTCGCCGCCGTGGACGGGCGGGCGTCGGGTCCCCGCCAGGCCGTAGGGTTACGAGCCACATGCGCCGGGGAAACTGGCGCATCACGGAAACTAGAAGGAGAGAACAGGCGCGATGACGGTTCCCCTGCCGACCGCCACGACGCGGTGGCGCTGCACCCTGTGCGGCAACCTCACCCGCTTCGACGTGACGCGCTCGTCGAAGGTCGTCGAGTACGTCCACCTCGACCTGGCCGGTGAGCCGAAGGTCGAGGAGCGCGAGGTGGTCAGTGAGACCATCGAGTCGGTCCGCTGCCGCTGGTGCAACGCGGTGGACCAGGTGGAGCTGGTGGACAGGCCGGGCGCCTCCTCCTGACCGGGAGGCGACCCCGTACGGACATTGAGGTGTGACGGATGGTGGAGACCACGAGCGGGGGGCCGGGCGACGGCGCCGCCGAGGTGCTCGACCGTCCGCTGCCCGAAGGTGTGCGCCGCAGGGTCGTACAGATCGTCGCGGACGGCTTCGGCGGGCTGACCGTCGCCGAACTGCCCGCCCAGCTCCGGCAGTACGCCCGGTTCGCCCCGAACCGGCGGGCCAAGTTCGCGGGCAACGCGATGGCCGCCGCGCTGGAGACCGACCCGCTGTTCCGGCAGCGCATCGGGGAGAGGCTGCGCGAGGCCCAGCCGGAGCTGACCGGCGCCCTGGACTCCGGATCGCCGCCCCCGGCCGCCGACCCGCTCGACGTGGCCGCCGCGGCCTACGTGCTGCGCCCGACCGGCTGGGTGAAGCTGGTGACCGCCGCGGGCGAGGAGGCCCAGCGGGCGGACGCCGAGCGCGCCGACGACGAGAGCCGCGCCGAGCTGGAGCGGCTGCGCGCCGAACTCGCCGCCGCCCGGGAGCAGACCCGCGCCGAGACCGAGCGGCTGCGCGCCGAACTGGACGGCGCGAAGAAGGAAGCCGAATCGCTTCACCGCAAGCTGCGTGCCGCCCTCAGCGACATCAAGCGCGGCGAGGCGGCGCTGCGCCGGGCGCAGGGCGAGATGGAGGCGGTCCGCGCCGAGGGGCAGACCCAGCTCTCCGCCGCGGAGAGCGAGACCCGGCGCCTCAAGGCCCGCCTCGGGGAGACGGAGGCCGCCCTGGAGGCCACCCGGCGCGCCGCCCGCGAGGGCCGCAGCGTCGAGGACATGCGGGTACGGCTGCTCCTTGACACCGTCCTGGACGCGGCGCAGGGCCTGCGCCGGGAGCTGGCGCTGCCGCCGGTCTCCGCGCGCCCCGCCGAGACCGTGGACGCCGTGGAGCCGGGCCGGATGACGCCGAAGGACATCGCCGCCCGCGCGCTCTCCGAGCACGACCCGGCCATCCTCGACCAGTTGCTGGCGCTGCCGCAGGTCCACCTGGTCGTCGACGGCTACAACGTCACCAAGACCGGCTACCCGCAGATGCCGCTGGAGCAGCAGCGGCTGCGGCTGCTCGGCCAGCTCTCCCAGCTCGCCGCGCAGACCGGCGCCGAGGTCACCTGCGTCTTCGACGGGGCGGAACTGGTCGCGCCGGTGCTGCTGGCGCCGCCGCGCGGGGTGCGGGTGCTGTTCTCCAAGCCGGGCGTCACGGCCGACGAGCTGATCCGCCAGCTCGTGCGCGCCGAACCGCCGGGGCGGCCGGTCATCGTCGCCTCCACGGACCGCGAGGTCGCCGACGGGGTCGCCAAGGCGGGCGCGCGGCCGGTGGCGTCGGCGGTGCTGCTCAAGCGGCTTTCCTGACGTTCGCCCCAACCGCAACGTTCCGGTGTCATGCCGGAATTGATGGGATTGCGGTACAGCGCAGTGTCAGGAGTGCGTCACCACCTGTGATTCATGTGTAAAGAATGGTGGTTGGGGCGAGATTTTTGAGCTGAGAATTTGAACTGATCACAAGAAGGTCACTAGGGTCTGGGCTCGAACCTCCGAGCGGGCAGTAACTCACAAGAAGGAGTTCGCCTCCGTGGCGTCCCACCGTCGACCCAAGCAGCCGAGCCGCACGCGCGTGACCGTGCTGACCACGGCAGCCGCCGCAGCAGTCGCCCTCAGCTCCCAGGCGGCCAACGCCGCCCCCAGTGAGAAGCCGAGCAAGGACGAGGTCAAGGCGAAGGTCGACAAGCTCTACGAAGAGGCCGAGCACGCCACCGAGAAGTACAACGGCGCCAAGGAGAAGCAGGAGAAACTCCAGAAGGAGATCTCCACCATCCAGGACAACGTCGCCCGCGGTCAGGAAGAACTGAACGACCTGCGCGACGGCCTCGGTTCGATGGCCAGCGCCCAGTACCGCAGCGGCGGCATCGACCCCTCGGTGCAGCTCTTCCTCTCCGCCGACCCGGACGACTACCTCGACAAGGCGTCCACGCTCGACCAGTTGAGCGGCCAGCAGGTCGACGCGCTGAAGAAGATCCAGGTCAAGCAGCGCGAACTCGCCCAGCAGCGGTCCGAGGCCACCGACAAGCTCAAGGACCTCTCCGCCACCCGCACCGAGCTGGGCAAGAAGAAGTCCGAGGTGCAGGCCAAGCTCGCCGAGGCGCAGAAGCTCCTCAACACCCTGACCGCCGCGGAGAAGGCCGCCCTCGCCGAGGAGGAGGCCCGCGCCACCCGCGCCAGCGAGCGCGCCGTCCTCGGCTCCACGGCCCCCGCCACCGGCCGCGCCGCCTCGGCCTACTCCGCCGCGCAGAGCAAGATCGGCTCCCCCTACGTCTACGGCGCCACCGGGCCGTCCTCCTTCGACTGCTCCGGCCTCACCTACTGGGCCTTCGCCCAGGCCGGGATAGCCATCCCGCGCACCTCGCAGGCGCAGGCCAACGCGGGCACCCGCATCTACTCGCAGAGCGACCTCCAGGTCGGCGACCTGGTCATCTTCTACGGCGACCTGCACCACGTCGGCTTCTACGCGGGCAACGGCCAGGTGCTGCACGCCCCGCGCACCGGCACGGTCGTGCGCTACGAGTCGATCAACAACATGCCGTTCCAGTTCGGCGTCCGCATCTGAGGACCGTCCGTATCTGAGGGTCGTCCCCGTCTGACGGCCCTTCAACACGGGGAACCCCTGGCGCCCGTTCGGGCGAATTGCCGGGACCCCCGATGACCCCACGCCCCGCCGGTGACCTGCGTCAGCGGTGGGGCGTCACCGTGCGTGCCC
Organism: Streptomyces flavalbus; assembly: GCF_042674625.1. Classification (NCBI taxonomy): domain Bacteria; kingdom Bacillati; phylum Actinomycetota; class Actinomycetes; order Kitasatosporales; family Streptomycetaceae; genus Streptomyces; species Streptomyces flavalbus. The sequence continues at coordinate 2,119,483 of NZ_JBHTEB010000001.1, read as the reverse complement.
GCGCGGGGCTTTGGCCGGGACCCCGGCACGGGGCTACTGTCTGCCGCGTTTCCCTGTCCGCCAGCGGAAGGAGCACGGCTACCCGTGGGGTCCCATCGCCGCCAACCGGCTCCCGGTTTCCACCGGGGCGCCGCCGTCGCGGTCTCCGTCCTGTCGGCCGCCGCGGCCCTCGGCGCCCTCCCGGCGCTCGCCGCGCCGCACGACGACACCCGCGCCGAGGTCGACCGCCTCTACGCGCAGGCCGAGAAGGCCACCGAGGCCTACAACGAGGCCGACGAGCGCACCGACGCGCTGCGCGGCGAGGTCGGCGCCGTCCAGGACCGCGTCGCCCGCCAGCAGGAGCGCATCAACACCCTGCGCGAGGCGCTCGGTTCGCTGGCCGGGGCCCAGTACCGCTCCGGCGGTCTCGACCCCACCGTGGCCCTGCTGTTCTCCCAGGACCCGGACGACTACCTCGACCGGGCGTCCGTCCTGGACCGGATCAGCGGCCACCACGCCGACCAGCTCACCGACCTCCAGGAGGCCATGCGCGAACTCGCCCAGGACCGCGCGGAGGCCACCCGCAAACTCGGCGAACTGGAGAAGAGCCGCAAGGCGGTCGCCGCCCACAAGCGCACCGTCGAACGGAAACTCGCCAAGGCCCGCCAACTCCTCAACCGCCTCACGGCCGAGGACCGCGCCGCCTACGAGCGCGCCTCCCGCTCCGGCCGCGCCGACCTGCCCGCCCCCGGCGCCGTCGCCGCGCCCTCCGCCCGCGCCGCCGCCGCGGTCGCCGCCGCCCGCTCCGCGCTCGGCAGGCCGTACGTGTGGGGCGCCGCCGGACCCGGCGGCTTCGACTGCTCGGGCCTGACGCAGTGGTCGTACGCCCAGGCCGGGGTCGCCCTGCCGCGCACCTCGCAGGGCCAGCGGTACGCCGGACGGCACGTGCCGCTCTCCCAGGCACAGCCCGGCGACCTGGTCACCTACCACTCCGACGCCCGCCACGTCGCGATGTACGTGGGCAACGGCCAGGTCATCCACGCCCCCTACCCGGGCGCCCCGGTGCGCTACGACCCGGTCGGCATGATCCCGGGCGCCACCGTCACCAGGATCTGACCGGCCGCCGACGCCAGGTTCCGCGCCGACCACCGTACGATCGGAAAGGTGGCTGGTCGAGGGCGGGCGCCGAGGACGGGGGCGCCGATATCCGTGGTGGTGGCGGTCTGCGCGCTGCTCGCGTCGCTGGTGGGGTGCGGGGGCCGCTCCGCGACCGACCGCGCCGAGGCGGACGTACGACGGGTGCTGGACCGGCGGGCCGCCGCCGTGCTCGACCGGGACCTGGCGGCGTACCGCGGCACCGGCAGCACCGCCGGGTTCCGGAACCTGCGCGCGGTACCGCTGGCCGCCTGGTCCTACGAGCTGACCGGGCTGCGGGTGACCGGCGACCGGGCCACCGCCGACGCCCGGCTGCGCTACCGCGTCGACGGCTACGACACCGCGCCGGTCGTCGCGGGCCGGGCGCTGACGCTGGCCCGCGGCGCCGACGGGCAGTGGGACGTCGTCTCCGACCGGCCCGCCGAGAAGTCCGCCCAGCAACCCTGGGACCAGGGCCCGGTGAGCGTCGTACGCGGCGAGCGCTCCCTGGTGCTCGGCGTCGGGCACCCGGCCCGGGAACTGCGCGAGTACGCCGGGCTCGCGGACCGTGCCGTCCCGGCGGTGACCGCGGCCTGGGGCGACCAGTGGAGCGGGCGCGTGGTCGTGGTCGTCCCCGAGTCCCTGAAGGACATGGCGGCGCTGCTCGGCTCGCCCGCCTCCGCCTACCGCGGCATCGCCGCCGTCACCACCGGCGAGGTCGGCGCCCCGGCCCGCGCGGCGGCCGACCGGATCATCGTCAACCCCGACGCGTACGGCGTCCTCGGGGACGTCGGCCGACAGGTCGTCCTCACCCACGAGGCCACCCACGTCGCCACCCGCGCCCACACCAACGCCGCCACGCCGCTGTGGCTGTCCGAGGGGTACGCCGACTGGGCCGGGTACCGCGGCACCGGCCGCGCCCCCGCCGAGGCCGCGCCGGAGCTGGCCCGCGCCGTCGCCGCGGACCAGGGCCCCGAGGACCTGCCCACCGACGAGGACTTCGCCTTCACCGGCGACGCCGCCGCCCTCGCCCAGGCGTACGAGAGCGGCTGGCTGGCCTGCAGGATGGTCGCGGAGCAGTGGGGCGAGGACCGGCTGCGCGCGTTCTACCGGGCCGTCGGCGCCCACGAGGAGCGGGCGGGCGCGGTGGAGGGCGCGCTGGCCGACGTCCTCGACGTCACGCCCGGGGAGTTCACCGAGCGGTGGCGGGAGTATCTGCGGGTTCAGTTCGGCTGACCGGCGGCACCGGCTCGGGGGCGTCCGGGCGGGTCGTGTCGCGCCACAGCGCGCGGGCCGCGGCGATCGTGGCCAGCACCAGCAGGCCGTTGCGGACGAACAGCAGGGTCACGCCGAGCCCGTCGCTGGCGACGACATGGGCGAACCACAGCGGGAACTCCAGCGTCGTCACCAGGCACGCGGCCAGCACCAGCACGGTCGGACGGCGCATCACGCTCGCCGGGAAGCACAGGCAGACCGCGGCCAGACCGACCAGCCACACCAGGTACTGGGGGCTGATCACCCGGCTGGTGACCGTGAACAGCAGCACCGCCGTGAACGCCGCGTCCGCCGCCGTGTGCGGCAGGAAACGCACCGCCAGCATCCGCCACATCAGCAGCCAGCCGATCGCCATCCCGGTCAGCGTCAGCGCGACCGTGCTGACGGTCCGCACGTGCGGGCCCAGGAACTCCACCGAGCCGTAGTGCAGCAGCACCTGGCCCTCCCAGCCGTGGTGCCGGGCCACGTGGAAGACCAGCGCGCCCAGCGACTCCACCTCGGTGCCGCGGTCCCGCTGGAAGGTCAGGAACGCGAACGCCCCCGGCATCGCCACCGCGAACCCCGCCGCGACCACCGCCGCGGTCACCCCGGCCGCGACCCACGCCCGCCGCTTCACCACCCCGACCAGCAGCATCGCGGGCCACACCTTCAGCAGCGCCCCGAAGGCCGCCAGCGCGCCCAGTACCCGGGGCCGCCGGGCGCCCGCGAGGAGCGCGGCCACCGCCACTGCGGTCACCATCACGTCGTAGCGCGCGTACACCGTCGGACCGAGCAGCGGCACGCCCGCCACCCACACCCAGGCGCCCCGCGCCGACCGGCCGGGGCGGGTGCCGGTGCGGGCGAGCACCGCCAGCACGGCCAGGTCGGTGAGGAGGACCAGGACGAAGAAGGCGTGCGCGTAGTCGAGGAACGGCAGCAGCCCGGGGGAGAGGATCGGCAGGGCGGCGGCGGGCGGGTACTGCCAGGTGACGTCGTCCAGCGGGAACGTTCCGCCGCGCAGCACCTCGTACCAGTCGTGGTAGATCCCCGAGACGTCGCTGGTGACGTCCGGGCCGGGGAAGACGAACACCTTGAAGACGAACAGGAGCAGCAGCAGCCGGGTCGGCACCCAGATCGCGGCCAGCCACCCCAGGGTGCGCCGCCGCATGTCCGTGTCGTCCACCTGAGTCCCTGCCCGTTCTGTGCGCCTGAAGGGAGTCTACGTTGGGTAAGGTCGGCGACGATGCGCAAGACCCTCATCGTCACCAACGACTTCCCGCCCCGCCCGGGCGGTATCCAGGCGTTCCTGCACAACATGGCGCTACGGCTGGACCCCGGGCGGATCGTGGTCTACGCCTCCACCTGGAAGCGCACCCGCGAGGGCGTCGAGGCCACCGCCGCCTTCGACGCGGAGCAGCCCTTCACCGTCGTCCGCGACCGTACGACGATGCTGCTGCCGGTGCCCGCCGTCACCCGGCGCGCGGTGCGGCTGCTGCGCGAACACGACTGCACGGCGGTGTGGTTCGGGGCGGCGGCACCGCTCGGCCTGATGGCGCCCGCGCTGCGCCGGGCCGGGGCCGAGCGGCTGGTGGCCACCACCCACGGGCACGAGGCGGGGTGGGCCCAACTGCCCGCCGCGCGGACGCTGTTGCGGCGGATCGGGGAGTCCACCGACACCCTCACCTACCTCGGCGAGTACACGCGCTCGCGGATCGCCGGGGCGCTGGGCGCCGAGGCCGCGGCGCGGATGGTCCAACTGCCGCCCGGCGTCGACGAGAAGACCTTCCACCCCGGCTCCGGCGGCGCCGAGGTCCGGGCCCGGCTCGGGCTCACCGACCGGCCGGTGGTGGTGTGCGTCTCGCGGCTGGTGCCCCGCAAGGGCCAGGACACCCTCATCCTCGCCCTGCCGCGCATCCTCGCCGCCCAGCCCGACACCGTGCTGCTGGTCGTCGGCGGCGGGCCGTACGAGGGGCAGTTGCGGCGGCTCGCGGCCGAGACCGGCGTCGCGGACTCGGTGCGCTTCACCGGGGCGGTGCCGTGGGCGGAGCTGCCCGCGCACTTCGGCGCCGGGGACGTGTTCGCGATGCCGTGCCGGACCCGGCGCGGCGGGCTCGACGTCGAGGGGCTCGGCATCGTCTACCTGGAGGCGTCCGCGACCGGGCTGCCCGTGATCGCCGGGGACTCCGGCGGCGCCCCCGACGCGGTGCTCGACGGGGAGACCGGCTGGGTGGTGCGCGGCGGCTCGGCGGAGGAGACCGCCGACCGGATCACCGCCCTCCTCGGCGACGAGGCGCTGCGCCGCCGCATGGGGGAGCGGGGACGGCGCTGGGTGGAGGAACGGTGGCGGTGGGAGCTGCTGGCGGAGCGCCTGGAGGCGTTGCTGCGGTGAGGTGAGACCCTCTTACTTCGCTGTGCCGCCTGACGGCCGCTAGACCCTCTCACCTTCCGTAGGCGCCCTTACTTCTGGTAGATCGCCTCGATGTCGGCGGCGAAGTCCTTCGCCACCACGTTCCGCTTCAGCTTCAGCGACGGCGTGAGGTGGCCGGAGTCCTCCGTGAACTGGGAGTCCAGGATGCGGAACTTGCGCACCGACTCCGCCTTCGACACCGCCGCGTTCCCGTCGTCGACCGCCGACTGCACCGCCGCCAGCAGCTCCGCGTCCTCACGCAGGGACGCCGCGGTGGAACCCGCCGGTTTGCCGTGCTCGGCGGCCCAGCGGCCCAGGAACTCCTCGTCCAGGGTGATCAGCGCGCCCACGAAAGGCCGTCCGTCGCCGACCACCATGCACTCCGCGACCAGCGCGTGCGCCCGGATGCGGTCCTCGATCACGGCCGGGGCGACGTTCTTGCCGCCCGCCGTCACCAGGATCTCCTTCTTGCGGCCGGTGATGCGCAGATAGCCGTCCTCGTCGAGGGTGCCGATGTCGCCGGAGTGGAACCAGTTGTCCGCCAGCGCCTCCGCGGTGGCCTGCGGGTTGTTCCAGTACTCCTTGAAGATGTGCTCGCCGTGCAGCAGCACCTCGCCGTCGTCGGCGATCCGCACCACAGAACCCGGCAGCGGCTGCCCGACCGTGCCGATCTTCTGCCGGTCCCACGGGTTGAACGCGGTCGGCGCGGTGGTCTCGGTCAGGCCGTAGCCCTCCAGGACGGTGAAGCCGATGCCGCGGAAGAAGTGCCCGAGCCGCTCACCGAGCGGGGCGCCGCCGGAGATGGCGTACTCGCCCTTGCCGCCGAGCACCGCGCGCAGCTTGCTGTAGACGAGCTTGTCGAACACCCGGTGCTTGATCCTCAGCCCCAGCGACGGGCCCGACGGGGTGTCCAGGGCGCGGCTGTAGAGGATCGCGGTGTCGGCGGCCTTGTCGAAGACGCGGCCCTTGCCGTCCGCCTGCGCCTTCGCCCGCGCCGAGTTGTAGACCTTCTCGAAGACCCGCGGCACACCGAGGATCAGCGTCGGCCGGAACGCGGCGAGTTCGTCGGTGAGGTTCTTGATGTCCGGGACGCAGCCCAGCTTGATCGGCGCCATCATCGGCGCGATCTGCACCATCCGCCCGAAGACATGGGCGAGCGGCAGGAACAGCAGCACGCTGCACTCGCCGGTGCGGAACAGCGGGCGCAGCCGCTCGACGACGTTGCCGCAGTCCGCGAAGAAGTTGCGGTGGGTGAGCACACAGCCCTTGGGGCGGCCCGTGGTGCCGGAGGTGTACACGATCGTCGCCGGGTCGTCGGCCTTCGCCCGCGAGCTGCGCTCCTCGACGGTGGCGTCGCTGACGTCCTGCCCGGAGCGGGTCAGTTCCTCGACGCCGCCGCCCTCGATCTGCCACAGGTGCTTCAGCTCGGGCAGCCGGTCGCGGACCGACTCCACGGCGGCCGTGTGGTGGTCCTGCTCCACGACGCACGCCGTCGCGCCCGAGTCGCTGAGAATCCACTGCACCTGCTCCGGCGAACTGGTCTCGTACACCGGCACGGTGATCGCGCCCGCGCTCCAGATCGCGAAGTCGAGCAGCGTCCACTCGTACCGGGTGCGGGACATCAGCGCGACGCGGTCGCCCGGCTGCACGCCCGAGGCGATGAGGCCCTTGGCCGCGGCGCGCACCTCGGCGAGGAAGTCGACGGCGGTCACGTCCTGCCAGGCGCCGCCCACCTTGCGGGCGATGACGGCGACGTCCGGGTGCTGCGCGGCGTTTCTGCGGACGATGTCGGTCAGGTTGCCGTCCGCGGGGACCTCGTACAAAGCCGGAAGGCTGAACTCGCGCAAGACTGCTGCTCCTCATAGGGCGCCGACGCCACGACGTTGTGTGCTGCGACGGTGCGGTCCAAGGCTCGGGCAGGTACTCGGGATTCGGATGTTGAAATCCTGAGCACGACTGGACTGCCCGGACGTTACCCGCCGGTATGGCTTCTTCGACAGGGGGTCCCGGCGAGATGTTCGCTGCGTCACACAGGTGGGTGTTCCCGTTGGTGTTCCTGCGCGCACAGTAGTCCACGGCTTTTCGTACTGGCGAGTCTGCGCAGGTCCGGCCGCCACTGTTCACCTCCGCCGCACACGCTTACGCTTGATCGCCATGGCACTCACACCAGCCGGTGACCGGCGGACGCGCGTCCACGTGGTCAGCGACGTGCACGGCAACGCGCGTGACCTGGCCCGCGCCGGGGAGGGCGCCGACGCCCTGGTCTGCCTGGGCGACCTCATCCTGTTCCTCGACTACGCCGACCACTCCCGCGGCATCTTCCCCGACCTGTTCGGCGCCGAGAACGCCCACCGGATCGTGGCGTTGCGCACCGAGCGGCGCTTCGAGGAGGCCCGCGAGTTCGGCGCCCGGCTGTGGGCGGGGGTCGGTGAGGACCGGGCCGCGGTGATCGAGCGTGCGGTGCGCAAACAGTACGCGGAGCTGTTCTCGGCGTTCCCCACTCCTACGTACGCCACCTACGGCAACGTCGACATGCCGCCCCTGTTCCGGGAGTACGCCGGGCCCGGCGTGAGCGTGCTCGACGGGGAGCGGGTGGAGATCGGCGGCCGGGTCTTCGGCTTCGTCGGCGGCGGGCTGCGCACGCCGATGCGGACGCCGTACGAGATCAGCGACGAGGAGTACGCGGCGAAGGTGGCGGCGGTCGGGGAGGTGGACGTGCTGTGCTCCCACATACCGCCGGAGGTCCCGGAGCTGGTCTACGACACCGTGGCGCGGCGCTTCGAGCGGGGCAGCCGGGCGCTGCTGGACGCGATCCGCCGGACCCGGCCGCGGTACGCGCTCTTCGGACACGTCCACCAGCCGCTGGTGCGGCGGATGCGGATCGGGGCGACCGAGTGCGTGAACGTGGGGCACTTCGCGGGGACGGGGCGGCCCTGGACGCTGGAGTGGTGAGCGGGGTGCCGTCGGGCCGTGCGCCGCGCGGTAGCCTGGCACCCTCCCGCACCGGACCGTAACTGGAGGAGCCACGGCGATGGCGGAACACACCAGCTCTAGCATCACGATCGAGGCCCCCGCGGCCGACGTCATGAGCGTCATCGCCGACTTCGCCCGCTACCCGGACTGGACGGGAGAGGTGAAGGAGGCGGAGGTCCTCGCCACGGACGCGCGGGGGCGGGCGGAGCAGGTGCGGCTCGTCATGGACGCGGGGGCGATCAAGGACGACCAGACGCTGGCGTACACCTGGAGCGGGGCGAACGAGGTCTCCTGGACGCTGGTCAAGTCCCAGATGCTGCGGTCGCTGGACGGCACGTACCTGCTGAAGCCGCAGGGGCCGTCCTCGACGGAGGTCACGTACCGCCTGACCGTGGACGTCAAGATCCCCATGCTCGGCATGATCAAGCGCAAGGCGGAGAAGGTCATCATCGACCGGGCGCTGGCGGGTCTGAAGAAGCGCGTGGAGTCGGGCAAGTAGGGGTTCTCGCCCCCGCCGCCCCTACCCGTTCCCGTCCCCTGGGGGCTGCCGCCCCCAGACCCCCGCCCGGCCCTGTACGGGCCTCGTCCGCAAACGCCGGACGGGCTGAGTGGGGACAGCCCCGGTGTGAGCCCTCGGCTACGGTCACCCCATGCGCACCCTCCTGATCACCGGCCCCGGCGGAGCAGGCCGTACCACCGTCGCCGCCGCCACCGCCCTGGCCGCCGCCAGGCAGGGCACCCGCACGCTCGTCCTCAGCGCCGACCCCACCGACACCCTCGGCGCCGCCCTGGGCACCCCCACGGGCCCGAGGCCCACCGAGGCCGCCCCGCACCTCACCGCCTGGCGTCCCGACCCCGCCACCGCGTTCCGCGCCGACCTCACCGCGCTCCAGGACCGTGCCACCACCGCCCTCGACCTCCTCGGCGCCACCCGCCTCGACCCCGAGGAGCTGACCCCCCTCCCCGGCGCCGCCGAACTCGCCCTGCTGCGCGCCCTGCGCGACGCCGCGCTCGCCGCCGACGCGCACGACCTCCTCGTCGTCGACCTGCCCCCCGCCCCGCACGCCGTCGCCCTGCTCGGCCTCCCCGAGGAGCTCCGCCGCTACCTGCGCCGCCTCCTCCCGCCCGAGCGGCAGGCGGCCCGCGCCCTGCGCCCGGTCCTCGGCCGTCTCGCGGGCGTCCCCATGCCCGCCGAGTGGCTGTACGAGAAGGCGGCCCGCTGGGACGTGGAGCTGGCCGCCGCCGAGGCCGTCCTCGCCGACCGCGACACCGTCGTACGGCTGGTCGCCGAGCCCTCACCGGCCGGACTCGACGCCGTACGCGCCACCACCCTCGGCCTCGCCCTGCGCGGACTGCGCACGGACGTGCTGGTCGCCAACCGGGTCTTCGCGGAGCCCACCGCGGACACCCGGCTCGCCGGGGTCGTCGCGCAGCAGCGCAAGGCGGTGGACGAGTGGCGGGAGACGTACGACGTCCACAGCGTCGACCACCTCGGCCGCGACCCCCGCGGCACCGACGACCTCACCGCCCTCACCGTGCCCCCCGCCCCCACCCCCCGCCGCGGCCCCACGACCGAGTGGGCCGTCACCGACCGGATCGCCGAGGACGGGGTGCTCGTCTGGCACATCCCGCTGCCCGGCGCCGTCCGCGACGACCTCGACCTGATCCGGCGCGGGGACGAACTCGTCGTCACCGCGGGACCGTTCCGCCGGATCGTGCCCCTGCCCTCCGCGCTGCGCCGGTGCACCGTCTCGGGCGCCGGGTTGCGCGACGGGGAGCTGCGCATCCGGTTCACCCCCGACCCCGGACTCTGGCCCACGGGACGGTGAATCCGCCGTACCCGGTCGGGTAACGTCGTAGGGACGAACCGTAGTCAGGAGCCCGCCATGAGCGAAGAGCGCCCCACCTCCGACGCCGCTGGCGAGGAGGCGGCCGACGAGGTCCGTCGCCCGACCGACGCCGACGCCTGGGCGACCGCCTGCGCCGAGGACCTGGAGGCGGAGAAGGCCCGCCGCCGGGCCGCCCACGGCCAGCCCACCGGCTCGGCCGCCGAGGAGCTGCGCAGGCTCGTCGACACCGTCGCCGACAAGCTGTCCGGCCTCCAGTCCCCGCTGCTCGGCGCGGTCGCCGGATCGGCCGCCCAGCAGGTGGTGCGGCAGGTCGTCCAGCAGGCCAAGGCCGCCGTCGAGCCCGTCATCGAACGCAACCCGGACGTCTTCGACCACCTCGCCAGCGCGGGCCAGGAGCTGCTCGCCGCCTACCGCTCCGCGGTGCAGGCCCAGGAGAGCCGCTGGACCACCGGCGCCAAGGACTTCCGCGAGGACCTCGGCGGCGACCTCGACCAGGACCCCGGCAACCCCCGCGACCCCGACGAGGGCAGCGGTCCTGGGCACCGCATCGACTTGGACTGACCCTCAGCTCGGGTACGGTTGGCCGTAGCGGGGCTCGACCGGAACTGAGGGATTCATGGGACTCACCATCGGCGTCGACATCGGCGGCACGAAGATCGCGGCCGGCGTGGTCGACGAGGAAGGCAACATCCTCTCGACCTTCAAGGTGCCGACCCCCACCACAGCCGAGGCCATCGTGGACGCCATCGCCTCGGCGGTGGAAGGCGCGCGCGCCGGGCACGAGATCGTCGGCGTGGGCATCGGCGCCGCCGGATACGTCAACCGGCAGCGCTCCGAGGTCTACTTCGCGCCCAACATCCACTGGCGCAACGAGCCGCTCAAGGAGAAGGTCGAGACCCGCGTGGGTCTCCCCGTCGTCGTCGAGAACGACGCCAACGCCGCGGCCTGGGGCGAGTACAAGTTCGGCGCGGGCAAGGGCCACCGCAACGTCATCTGCATCACGCTCGGCACCGGCCTCGGCGGCGGCATCATCATCGGCAACAAGCTGCGCCGCGGGCACTTCGGCGTGGCCGCCGAGTTCGGCCACATCCGCATGGTCCCGGACGGCCTGCTGTGCGGCTGCGGCTCCCAGGGCTGCTGGGAGCAGTACGCCTCCGGGCGCGCCCTCGTCCGGTACGCCAAGCAGCGCGCCAACGCCACCCCGGAGCGCGCCGAGGCGCTGCTCGCCCTCGGCGACGGCACCCCCGACGGCATCGAGGGCAAGCACATCTCCATGGCCGCCCGGCAGGGCGACCCGGTCGCCGTCGACTCCTACCGCGAGCTGGCCCGCTGGGCCGGTGCGGGCCTGGCCGACCTCGCCTCCCTCTTCGACCCGTCGGCGTTCATCGTCGGCGGCGGCCTCTCCGACGAGGGTGACCTGGTCCTCGACCCGATCCGCAAGTCGTACAAGCGCTGGCTCGTCGGCGGCAACTGGCGCCCCGTGGCCGACGTCATCGCCGCCCAACTCGGCAACAAGGCGGGCCTGGTAGGCGCGGCCGACCTGGCCAGGGAACCCGACCCGATCATGTAAACCAGGGGCCCCTGTCCCCACCTCTTAGGGGCGCGGGGAACTGCGCGACTAGCCACGACGAACCGTTAGTCGCCAATCAACCTCGCGCCCCGGGGCATGACGCGTACATTGGATCACCATGGCGCCGCTCCCCACCTCCTCCACAGAACCCGACGGCTCCGCCGTCCTCCGCGTCCTCAGCTACAACGTCCGCTCACTGCGCGACGACCCCGCCGCCGTCGCCCGGGTGATCACCGCCTGCGCCCCCGACCTGGTCCTCGTTCAGGAAGCCCCCCGCTTCTTCCGCTGGCGCAAGAAGCTCGCCCGGCTGGCCTCCGCCTCCGGGCTGGTGATCCTCTCCGGTGGCGGCACCGCCGCCGGACCCGCGCTGCTGTGCGGGCTACGGGCCACCGTCGAGCGCACCGAGGACGTCCTGCTGCCGCTCACCCCCGGCGAGCACCGCCGTGGCCTCGCCACCGCCGTCGTCCGCTTCGGCGCCGCCCGGCTCGGCGTCGTGAGCTGCCACCTCTCGCTCCAGCGCGACGAGCGCTACGAGCAGGGCGGGATGCTGCTCGACCGGGTCGCCGCGCTGGGCACCGAACACGTCATCGCGGGCGGCGACCTCAACGAACGCCCCGGCGGCCCCACCTTCCGGCGGCTCGCGGACAGCCTCCAGGACTGCCGTACCGCCGCGCCCTGGGGCGCCGAGCACACCTTCCCGGCCACCGGCGCCCACCAGCGCATCGACGCGATCTTCGCCAGCAAGGGCGTCGAGGTCCTCGGCTGCGGGGTGCCCCTCGGCCACCCGGGCGTCACCGAAGCGGACCTGAGGGCGGCCACGGACCACCTCCCGGTCCTGGCCGCCCTCAGAGTGCCCGCCGCCGTCTAGCCGGACGACCCAGACCCAGGCCCAGGCCCAGACTCAGACGACCGCGCCCCGGCCGGGGTCGTCGTCCTCGTCGTCGTCCGTCCGCATCCGCATCACCAGCGTCGCGAAGCCGCCCAGGAAGCCGCCGATGCAGACCGTCGTCAGCCACCAGGTCATCTCCCAGCTCAGCAGCACCGCCACCAACATCAGCAGCGGACCGCCGAGCACGCCGAGCCAGGCGAACTTGGCGGTCACGTCGGCGGCGGGCAGCGGCGGCGGCTCAGGCGGTACGAAGTGGCCCTCGTCGTCCTCGCCGAGGTCGTCCTCGGACGGCTCGGCCACCGAGTAGTCCCGTGGGCCGGAACCGGCGCCCACGCCGGGCGCGAACGTCACCGAACCGCCGAGCGGGGTCGCCGGGCGGCCCTCCGTCCTGGTGTCGCCGGGCTCCGGGTCCTCCGCGTCCGTGCCGTTCGGCTCCGCGCCGTTCGGCTCCGCCTCCAGGAGCGCCAGGTCCTCCACCGACTTGAACGGCTTCGCGCCCGGCGGGTCCGGCGGCTCGTCGCCGTACGCGGCGACGATCGCGGCCCACGCGGCCTCCTCGTCGAACGGGACCCCACGCTCGTCCGGCTCGCGGTCCTCGCGGTCGGAGTCGTGCTCAGCCACCTGCGGCCGTCCCTTCCTTGCCGACACTGGGTGCGAGCCGGCCGATGAACGCGAGGCTCTCCTCCTGGATCCGGTCCGCGTCGTGGTCCAACGTCGCGACGTGGTAACTCTGTTCCAGCAGGACCTCCTTGACGTCCGTCGACGACACCCGGCTGAGGATGCGCGCGGAGTCGGCGGGCGGCACCACGTGGTCCTGCGGGCTGTGCAGCAGCAGCAACGGCTGGGTGACCTGCGGCAGCTCGCCGTCGACCCGCCGGAAGAAGTTCCGCAGGGAGTGCGCGGCGTGCAGCGGGACCCGGTCGTAGCCGATCTCCACGCTCCCCGGCTTGGCGATGTCGCTGGCGATGCCCCGGGTGGTGCGCACCAGGTGCCGGGCCACGGGCAGGGCGTACGCGGACAGGCCGTGCACCTTGTTCGCCGGGTTGACGACGACCACGCCGCTGACCGCGTCGCCGTGCCTGGCCGCCAGCCGCAGCGCGAGGGCGCCGCCCATGGACAGACCGCACACGAACACCTGGGCGCAGCGCGCGCTGAGGGCGCGCAGCTCGCGGTCCACCTCCGCGTACCAGTCCTGCCAGCCGGTGAGCTGCATGTCCTCCCAGCGCGTGCCGTGGCCGGGCAGCAGGGGCAGGGACACCGTCAGCCCGTGCCCGGCGAGGAACTCCGCCCACGGGCGCAGCGACTGCGGGGAACCGGTGAAGCCGTGGCAGAGCAGGACGCCGACCTCCCCGCCTTCACGGCGGTACGGCTCGGCTCCAGGAAGGACCGGCACCTTCGGTCTCCTGTTCATGAGAGGGATCAAGAGGGGCATGGACAACGATCCGAGTGTGCTTCACCGTACGCGACCGCACTGACACCGACCAGGGCCGCAGACCCCCGGGGGCGGACTCCGGGTTAAGGTCTGTCCGACAGACACAGGAGGCACTCGGTTGTTGTACGGCGCGATGAAGGTGTCCATCGGGGGACCGCTGAAGCTCGTCTTCAGGCCCTGGGTGGAGGGCCTGGAGAACGTTCCCGCCGAGGGGCCCGCGATCCTCGCCTCCAATCACCTGTCCTTCTCGGACTCGTTCTTCCTGCCCGCGGTGCTCGACCGGAAGGTCACCTTCATCGCCAAGGCCGAGTACTTCACCACGCCCGGCGTGAAGGGCCGGATGACCGCCGCGTTCTTCAAGGGCGTCGGCCAGCTCCCCGTGGACCGCTCCGGGGCGCGCGGCGCGGGCGAGGCCGCGATCAGGAGCGGCATCGAGGTGCTGGAGCGCGGTGAGCTGTTCGGGATCTACCCCGAGGGCACCCGCTCGCCCGACGGCCGCCTCTACCGCGGCAAGCCCGGCGGCCTCGCGCGCGTGGCGCTCGCCACCGGCGCCCCGGTGCTGCCGGTCGCCATGATCGACACGGAGAAGATCCAGCCGCCCGGCCAGGTCATGCCGAAGCTGATGCGGCCCGGCATCCGCATCGGCAAGCCGCTGGACTTCCGCCGCTACCAGGGCATGGAACACGACCGCTTCGTGCTGCGCGCCGTGACCGACGAGGTCATGTACGAGATCATGAAGCTCTCCGGCCAGGAGTACGTCGACATGTACGCCACCGCCGCCAAACGCCAGCTCGCCGAGGCCGCGAAGGCCGAGAAGGAGGCCGCGAAGGCGGCGAAGGCCGCGCTGGCGCAGGCCGAGCGGGAACAGGCGGAGAAGGAGAAGCGGGCCGACCGGGACGACCGGAGCCAGTAGCGTCGGGTAGGGGTGCGGTGCGGGGATACCGGGGGTGGGGGACGTGGCCGGGCGTGAGCGGGTCATGAAGATGTCGGTCGAGCAGCCGCTGTGGCGCGCGCTGGCCGGGTACCGGGTGCTGACCATGCTGTACGCGCTGGGCCTGTTCCTCAGCGCCTACGACGACTTCGCGCGCCCCTGGGTCGCCGTCGCCTACTTCGCCGTCCTCGGCGTCTGGACGCTGGCCACCCTGCCCCGGGTGGCGAACGCGGCGAGCTGCACCAAGCGGTTCCTCACCGCGGACCTGACCATCGCCCTCGTCGGCATCATGCTGACCCGGGTCGCCGACTCCGTGGAGCGCATCGAGGCGGGCAACGCGACGCTGCCGTCGATATGGACCGCGGGCAGCGTGCTGGCGTTCGCCCTCAAGGGCGGCTGGCGCTGGGCGGCCTTCGCCTCCACCCTGGTCGCCGCCGCCAACCTGCTGCACCGCGGCTCCCCGACCCGGGACACCGTGCACGCCGTGATCCTGGTCTGGGTCGCCTCCATCGCCATCGGCTACGTCGTCGAGGTCGCCCGCGCCTCCGAGCGCACCCTCGCCCGCGCCCTGGAGATCGAGGCCGCCACCCGGGAGCGCGAGCGGCTCGCGCGGGACATCCACGACAGCGTTCTCCAGGTGCTGGCGATGGTGCAGCGCCGCGGCGCGGTCATCGGCGGTGAGGCGGCCGAGCTGGGACGGCTCGCCGGTGAGCAGGAGGTGGCGCTGCGCACCCTGGTCTCCGGCGGCCTGCGCCCACCGGACCCGGCCCTCCCGACGCCCCGCGCCGCGGACCGCCCGGCGGACGGCGGCCCCGTCGACCTGCGCCCGCTGCTCACGCCGTACGCCGGTGCCCGGGTCAGCCTCGCCGAGCCCGGCGCCCCGGTGCCGCTGCCGTCGGCGACCGCGACGGAGCTGGCCGCGGCGGTCGGGGCGGCCCTGGACAACGTCCGCCAGCACGCCGGGGAGGACGCCCGCGCGTGGATTCTCGTCGAGGACGAACCCGACGAGGTGATCGTGACCGTACGCGACGACGGCCCCGGCATCCCGGAGGGCCGTCTCGCCCAGGCCGAGGGCGAGGGGCGGCTCGGGGTGGCGCTGTCCATCCGGGGGCGGCTGCGCGACATCGGCGGCACCGCCGAGCTGGTGTCGGTGCCGGGGCAGGGCACCGAGGTGGAGCTGAAGGTGCCGAAGGAGAACCAGACCGCACGGGGGAAGGCGGAGACACGATGAGTGAGCAGCGGGGTCCGATCCGGGTCATGGTGGTCGACGACCACCCCATGTGGCGCGACGCCGTCGCCCGTGACCTGGCCGAGTCAGGTCTCGACGTGGTGGCGACCGCGGGCGACGGCGAGCAGGCGGTGCGCCGCGCCAAGGCCGCCGCGCCGGACGTGCTGGTGCTCGACCTGAACCTGCCCGCCAAGCCGGGCGTCCAGGTCTGCAAGGAGCTGGTCGCCGCCAACCCCGCGCTGCGGGTGCTCGTGCTGTCCGCGAGCGGGGAGCACGCGGACGTCCTGGAGGCGGTGAAGTCCGGCGCGACCGGCTACCTGGTGAAGTCGGCGTCCACCGAGGAACTCCTGGACGCGGTGCGCCGTACCGCCGTGGGGGACCCGGTGTTCACGCCCGGCCTCGCGGGCCTGGTCCTGGGCGAGTACCGGCGGCTGGCCGCCGAGCCCGCGCCCGCCGCCGACACCGGCGAACCCGACGCGCCCCGGCTCACCGACCGGGAGACCGAGGTGCTGCGGCTGGTGGCGAAGGGGCTGAGCTACAAGCAGATCGCGGAGCGGCTGGTCATCTCCCACCGCACCGTCCAGAACCACGTCCAGAACACCCTCGGCAAGCTCCAGCTCCACAACCGCGTCGAGCTGGTCAGGTACGCCATAGAGCGCGGCCTCGACGAGGAGTAGTCCACGCGGCGCCGCGGGTAGCGTGAGGCGTACGGCAACCGCGGCGAAGGGACACCCCATGCGCGTCGGAGTACTGACCGGAGGCGGCGACTGCCCCGGCATCAACGCCGTCATCCGCGGCATCGTCCGCAAGGGCGTGCAGGAGTACGGCTACGAACTCGTCGGCTTCCGGGACGGCTGGCGCGGCCCCCTGGAAGGCGACGTCACCCGCCTCGACATCCCCGCCGTGCGCGGCACCCTGCCCCGCGGCGGCACCATCCTCGGCTCCTCCCGCACCGACCCCTTCCAGCACGGCGAGACCGGGGTGCGCCGCATCCGGGAGAACCTCGCCAAGCACGAGATCGACGCGCTGATCACCATCGGCGGCCGCAACACCCTCGGCGCCGCCGCCCGGCTCCACGAGGAGTACGGGGTGCCCTGCGTCGGCGTCCCGAAGACCGTCGAGAACGACCTGCCCGCCACCGACCACACCTTCGGTTTCGACACCGCCGTCAACATCGCCACCGAGGCCATCGACCGGCTGCACACCACCGCCGAGTCCCATATGCGCGTGCTGGTGGTGGAGGTGATGGGGCGTCACACCGGCTGGGTCGCCATCCGCTCCGGGCTCGCGGGCGGCGCCAACGTCATCCTCATCCCCGAGCGCCCCTTCGACCTGGACCAGGTGTGCGCCTGGGTGACCTCGCGCTTCAAGGCGTCGTACGCCCCCATCGTGGTCGTCGCGGAGGGCGCCGCCCCGGTGGGCGGCGACCCGATGCCGGGGGACGACGACGAGTCCGACCCGTCGGGGCCGGTGCCGCTGTCCGGGATCGGGGAGTGGCTGGCCCGCGAGATCGAGCGGCGCACCGGCAAGGAGGCCCGCACCACCGTCCTCGGGCACGTGCAGCGCGGCGGCACCCCGAGCGCCTTCGACCGCTGGCTCGCCACCCGCTGCGGGCTGCACGCCATCGACTGCGTCCACGACGGCGCCTACGGCCAGATGGTCGCCCTGCGCGGCACCGAGCTGGTGCGGGTGCCGCTCGCCGAGGCGAAGGCGCCGCTGAAGACGGTCGATCCGGCGCTCTACGACGAGGTGAGCGTGTTCTTCGGCTGACGAAGATCGTATATTCGGGACAGATGACCTGATGGCATGACCCTGGGAGGGCTTCCGTGGAGATCCTGGCTTTCGGTGTGCAGGCCGACGAGAAGCCCCTGATCGAGCGGGCCTTCCAGGGCCACGCCGAGGTCCGCTGCCTGGACGTCTTCCTCAACGCCGACACCGCGCCCATCGCCGCCGGGCACGAGATCATCTGCACCAGCGTCAACTGCGACCTAGGCCACCAGGTCCTCCAGACCCTCGCCGCGGGCGGCACGCAGATGGTCGCCCAGCGCTCCACCGGCTTCAACAACATCGACCTGGAGGTGGCCGAGCGGCTCGCCATGACGGTCGCGCGGGTGTCGTACTACTCGCCGTACTCCGTCGCGGAGTTCGCCTGGACCCTCGCCATGGCCGTCAACCGCCGGGTCGTGCGCGCCTCCACCCGCACCCGCGACTTCGACTTCCGCCTCGACGGACTGATGGGCCGCGACATGCACGGCCGCACCGCGGGCGTCCTCGGCACCGGCAAGATCGGTGAGGCGTTCGCCCGGATCGCCCACGGCTTCGGCATGAGGCTGCTCGGCTGGGACGTCGCCGAGAACCCCGCCTGCGTCGCCCTCGGCATGGAGTACGTCCCCAAGGAGCGGCTCCTCGCCGAGTCCGACGTCGTCTCCCTGCACGTCCCGCTGCTGCCGCAGACCCAGCACCTCATCGACGCCGCCGCGCTGAAGTCGATGAAGGACGACGCCGTCCTGGTCAACTCCAGCCGCGGCGGCCTGATCGACACGGCGGCCCTCGTCACCGAGCTGCGCGCGGGCCGCTTCACGGGCGTCGGCCTCGACGTGTACGAGGCGGAGGCGGGCCTGTTCTTCCTCGACAAGTCCCTCCAGGCCATCGAGGACGACACCCTGGCCCGCCTCGTCACGTTCCCCAACGTGCTGGTCACGTCCCACCAGGCGTACTACACCCAGGAGGCCGTCGGCCAGATCGTCGAGGCCACCGTGGAGAACGTCCTCGACTACCGCGCGGGCCGCCGCTCCGACAACGTGCTCGTGCCCCGCAGCTGACCCACCAGTTCCCGCACCACCCCGGCGCCGTCCAGCGTCAGCACCGACTCCGGGTGGAACTGGACGCTGGCGAAACCGGGCCCGCGCAGCGCGTGCACCTCACCGTCCGCGCTCCGGCTGACCTCGACGCCGTGCGCGGCCAGCTCGGCGGCGGCCCCGTCGTCGCAGCCCGCGACGAAGCTGTTGTAGAAGCCGACGGTCTCCCGCCGCCCGAACAGGTCGACCGTCGTCTGCGCCCCCTGGTACGGCACCCGCTTGCGGACGATCCCCAGGCCCAGCTCCGCCGCGATCAGCTCGTGCCCGAGGCACACCCCGAGCACCCCGTGCCGGTGGACCCGCACCACCTCGGCGGTCAGCTCCCGCAGGAACCGCATCTTCGGGTCGGTCAGGTCGCGGGGGTCACCGGGCCCGGGGCCCAGCACGACCAGGCCCGCGTGCCCGAGCACCGCCTCCCGCAGCCCCGGCTCGTCGTACCGGCGCAGGGTCACCTCAAGCCCGCCGGAGCGCAGGACGTGCGCGAGCATCGCCGTGAAGGTGTCCTCCGCGTCGACGACCAGGGCGTGCCCGTCCAGCACGGCGGCGGGCTCCTGCATCCGCAGCCAGAACGGCGCCAGCGAGGCCCGGCGCCCGTCCAGCGCGGCCCGCACCCGGGGGTCGTCGGCCAGCCCCGGCCGCACCGCCTCCGCACGCGGCCTGGACGGCCGTACCCCGAGCGCCGCCAGCACCCCGGCCGCCTTGGCGTGCGTCTCCGCCACCTCGCCCGCCGGGTCCGAGCCGCGCACCAGCGTGGCGCCGACGGGGACCCGCAGCCGCCCGTCGCCGGAGATGTCGGCGGTGCGGATGAGGATGGGGGAGTCGAGGGTCTGCGCGCCCCCGGAGTCCCGCCCGAGCAGCGCCAGCGCCCCCGCGTAGTAGCCCCGCCCACCGACCTCGTGCCGCTCGATGACCCGGCAGGCGTTCTGCACCGGCGACCCGGTGACGGTCGCCGCGAACATCGTCTCCCTGAGCACCTCCCGCACGTCCAGCGAGGACCTGCCGCGCAGCTCGTACTCGGTGTGCGCGAGGTGCGCCATCTCCTTCAGCCGCGGCCCGACGACGACTCCGCCCATGTCGCCGACGGTGCACATCATCTTCAGCTCCTCGTCCACCACCATCGACAGCTCCTCGATCTCCTTGCCGTCGGCGAGGAAGGAGAGCAGGTGCTCCGGGGTGGGCCCCTCGGCGGGATAGCGGTACGTCCCGCTGATCGGGTTCATCACGACCGTGCCGCCCGCCATCCGCACGTGCACCTCGGGACTCGCGCCCACCAGCGTGCGCTCCCCGGTGTGCACCACGAACGTCCAGTACGCGCCCCGCTCGCCCTCAAGGAGCCGCCGGAACAGCGCGAGCGCGTCGGCTCTGCCGAAGCCGGGGATCTCCCCCTCGTAGGTCCGCCGGATGACGAAGTTCGCCCCCTCGCCACGGCCGATCTCGTCCCGCAGCACGCGTCCGACGATCGCCTCGTACTCCTCGTCGGACACGTCGAAGCCACCGCCCTCCACGCGCACGTCGTGCGCCGGGAGCTGCCGGAGCGCCTCGTCGAGCGGGACCTCGTACGTCTCCTCCGGGACCAGGACCGTCAGCGGGGTGCCGTCGTCGCGGACGTCGAAGCCGCGCTCGCGGATCTGCCGGAACGGGATGAGCGCCAGCCCCTCGTCGGGCAGGTCCGCCAGCCGCTCACGGGTGACGGCGGGGCCGACCAGGACCTCGACGGTGTCGTGGTCGCGGCCCGGGGTGCGGCGGCGCAGCAGGGCGAACGGACGGGGGTCGTGCAGCAGGCCGAGCAGTTTCATGGGTCCGGGCTCCTTCTCGGTTCGGTGACGAGAGGGCGACCCCGGAGAACGCCGAAGGCCGCCTCTCGGGCGGCCTTCGCGGAGTTCGTGTGCGCGCGATTCAGTGGGCCGCCGAAGGAGCGGTCCACCACCAGTTCTGGGTCGAGTGCGCGAACATGACACGGACCCTACCCCATGTCCGCGGACCGTACCCCGCGTCTCATTTGCTGAGCAGCGGGCGGTGGCCCCGACACGACCCCGTAATGTGGGGGACGTGACCGTGAACGCTAAGACCAGCGCCACCGCTGGCAACACCTGGCGAGACCTGCCCGCGGCGCAGCAGCCCGAGTACCCCGACACCGAGGCTCTGCGCGCAGTGATCGCGGACCTCGAGTCGTATCCCCCGCTGGTCTTCGCGGGCGAGTGCGACCAGCTGCGCGCCCGGATGGCGGCCGTCGCCAAGGGAGAGGCGTTCCTCCTCCAGGGCGGCGACTGCGCCGAGTCGTTCGACGCCGTGGGCGCCGAGCAGATCCGCGCCAAGCTCAAGACCCTGCTCCAGATGGGCGCCGTGCTGACGTACGCCGCGTCCGTGCCGGTGGTCAAGGTCGGCCGGATCGCGGGCCAGTACTCCAAGCCCCGCTCCAAGTCGACCGAGACCCGCGACGGCGTGACCCTGCCGTCGTACCGCGGCGACTCCGTCAACGGCTTCGACTTCACCGAGGCGGCCCGCGTGCCGGACCCGGAGCGGCTGAAGCGGATGTACCACGCGTCGGCGTCCACGCTGAACCTGGTGCGCGCCTTCACCACCGGCGGCTACGCCGACCTGCGCCAGGTGCACGCCTGGAACCAGGACTTCGTGAAGTCCTCCCCCTCCGGGCAGCGCTACGAGCAGCTCGCGCGGGAGATCGACAACGCGCTGAACTTCATGCACGCCTGCGGGGCCGACCCGGAGGAGTTCAAGACGGTCGAGTTCTACAGCTCCCACGAGGCGCTGCTGCTCGACTACGAGTCCGCGCTGACCCGCGTCGACTCCCGCACCGGCCAGCTCTACGACGTCTCCGCGCACATGGTGTGGATCGGTGAGCGCACCCGGCAGCTCGACCACGCGCACATCGAGTTCGCCTCGCGCATCCGCAACCCCATCGGCATCAAGCTCGGCCCGACCACGTCGGCCGAGGAGGCGCTCCAGTACATCGAGCGCCTCGACCCCGAGCGGGAGCCGGGCCGTCTGACGTTCATCGTGCGGATGGGCGCCGACAAGATCCGCGACCGGCTGCCGGAGCTGGTGGAGAAGGTCACCGCGTCCGGCGCCACCGTGGCCTGGGTGACCGACCCGATGCACGGCAACACCTTCGAGGCGGCCTCCGGGCACAAGACCCGCCGCTTCGACGACGTGCTCGACGAGGTCAAGGGCTTCTTCGAGGTCCACAAGGCGCTCGGCACCCACCCCGGCGGCATCCACGTGGAGCTGACCGGCGACGACGTCACCGAGTGCGTGGGCGGCGGCGACGAGATCTTCGTCGACGACCTCCACCAGCGGTACGAGACGGCCTGCGACCCGCGCCTGAACCGCAGCCAGTCGCTGGACCTGGCGTTCCTCGTCGCGGAGATGTACCGGGACCAGTAGGGGACCGGTGGCGGGGGCGCCTGTTACCGGCGTGTTGAGTGGGGCGCGGATCACATACGATCCGCGCCCCACTCACCTTTTGCGCCACCTGAGCGACGGGTAAGGTTAGGTTAGCCTCACCGATCAAGGGTCGGTACGGCACGACCCTGATCCCCGTCGGGAGGTGAACCCGCGTGTACGTGTGCAGTTGCTTCGGTGTCACCGAGCAGCAGGTCAGGCAACATGCGGAGGACGGAGCCTGCACGCCCCGCCAGATCGCCTCGGCCTGCAAGGCGGGCACCGACTGCGGCGGCTGCGTACGCCGTATCCAGGCGCTCCTCGGCCGGGGCAACTGCCCCCGCCGGGAGCTGGCCGACCAGGGCAGGTCCCCGCTGGCCGACGTGGCGAACCAGCCCGCCGCCGTGCGCGTGACCGCCGAGGCGGCCTGAACCGGCCGCTTCAGTGGGTCGAGAAGCCGCCCGTGCCGGGTCCTGAGGAGTCCGGCTGGGACTGCTCGATGAGCGTCGACAGGTACAGCGACTCCCCCAGCTTCTCGATCAGGTCGAGCTGGGTCTCCAGGTAGTCGATGTGGTGCTCCTCGTCGGCGAGGATCGCCTCGAAGATGTTGGCCGAGGTGACGTCGCCCTTGGCGCGCATGACCTCCACCCCGCGCCGCAGCCGGTCGATGGCCTCGACCTCGATCTGCCGGTCCGCCTCGAACATCTCCGTCACCGTCTGCCCCACGCGCACGTGGAACAGCCGCTGGTAGTTGGGCAGGCCGTCCAGGAGCAGGATGCGGTCGGTGAGCACCTCCGCGTGCCGCATCTCGTCGAACGACTCGTCGCGGGTGTACTTGGCGAGCTTCGTCCACCCCTTGTGGTCCTGCAGCTTCGAGTGCAGGAAGTACTGGTTGATCGCCGTCAGCTCGGCGGTGAGCTGTTCATTGAGCAGTTCAAGGACCTCGGGGTCGCCCTGCATACGGGGCTCCTTCCACGTGAGGACGTCGGAACGGGGAGGTTGCCGCCGCATGATTGCACCGGCGTCGAAGATCGTCCAGTAAGTGCGCACTTAGTAAGTAAGTGTATACTTAGTGCTAGTTGACCGTTTTGAGGTGACCCTGGTCCTGTGCACCGGCCGGGTTCTGTCAGGATGGGGACATGGGTCATCCGGTGGAGCGCGAAACAGGGGAAGCAGCACGGTCCGAGCTTCCGCCGGGGCAGCGAGTGCAGCGTGGCTGGCCGGTCACCCACTACGGTCCGGTGCCCAAGTTCCGGCCCGAGCGCTGGGAGTTCCGGGTGTTCGGCGCCACCGCCGACGGCGACAAGCACTGCTGGAGCCACGAGGAGGTCACGGCCCTGCCGTACACCACCGTGGTGGCCGATCTGCACTGCGTGACGAAGTACAGCATGTTGGGCGCGGAGTGGGGCGGCATCCCGGCCCGCACCATCCTCGACATCGCGCCGCCCGCCCCCGACGTCACCCATGTGATGGTGTGGGCGGAGTACGGCTTCAGCTCCAACCTGCGCCTCGCGGACTTCACCGCCGAGCGCACGATCTTCGCCACCCACCGGGACGGCGAGCTGCTCACCGCCGAGCACGGCTTCCCCCTGCGGCTGATCGTGCCCCACCTGTACGCCTGGAAGGGCCCGAAGTGGGTCCGCGGCGTGGAGTACATGACGGCCGACCGCCGCGGCTTCTGGGAGGAGCGCGGCTACCACAACATCGGGGACCCGTGGCGGGAGCAGCGGTACTCGTACCAGGAGGAACCGGGGGAGGGCCCCGAGCTGTAGGGGCCCCTCAGCGGGTCTGGCCGTCCCGGAGCTTCTTCAGGCGCTCCACGTCCGCCGCGTGCCCCTCCTTGCCGCCCGGCGTCTCGATGACCAGCGGTACGCCCTCGGTGGCGGGGTGGGTCATCAGCGCGCGGAACGGGTCCTCGCCGATGTGACCGGCGCCGATGTTCGCGTGCCGGTCCTTGTGGGCGCCCACGACGTCCTTGGAGTCGTTGGCGTGGATCAGCTTCAACCGGCCCTCGCCCACCGTCTCCACCAGCAGGTCCAGGGTCTGGTGCATCCCGCTCGGGCCGGTCAGGTCGTGCCCGGCGGCGAAGACGTGGCAGGTGTCGAGGCAGACGCCCAGCTTCGGGTGGGCGTCCAGCGCCTCGAAGTACGGCCCGAAGTCCCAGGTCCGCGAGCACAGCGAGGAACCCTGGCCCGCGGTGGACTCCAGCAGCAGGTACGGGTCGTCGTCGTGGGTCAGCTCGTCCAGCAGCGGCAGCAACCGCTCCCGCACCTGCCGCAGGGCGACGGACCGGTCCCGGCCGCCGGTGGCGCTGCCGGTGTGCACCACCACGCCGAGCGCGCCGATCGCCCGCCCGCGGCGCAGCGAGTGCCGCAGCGACTCCACCGACCTCTCCACGGTCGCCTCGGTGTGCGAGCCGAAGTTGATCAGGTACGGGGCGTGCACGTACGCCGGTATCGACTCCGCCGCGCAGGCGGCGCGGAACGCCTCGTCCTGCCGGGGGTCACCGGTCGGCGTGGCCCACCCGCGCGGGTTGGCGACGAAGACCTGCACGGTCTCGGCCGCCAGCTCCCGGGCGTAGGCGAGGCCCACGGTGTTCAGCCCACCGGCGACGGGGACGTGTCCGCCGACGGGATTGCGCGAAGTGCTCACGTACGACCCTTGCCCCGCCTGTTGTGCATGACTCAGCCGATCTTGATGGTGATCGTGGAACCCTTGGGCGCGGTCTCGCCGCCCTCCACGGACTGGCCCTTGACCGTGTCGCTGAACAGCCCGAGCAGCCCGCGGTCCTCGTCGACCTCGAAACCGGCGGCCTGGAGCTTGTCCTTGGCGTCCCCGACGCTGTCCCCGACCACGTCCGGGACCTCGACCATCTCCGGGCCCTTGGAGACCGTCAGCGTCACCGTGTCCCCCTCGGCGGCCTCGCTGTCGGCGCCGGGCGACTGCCGGGCCACCTGCCCGGCGTCGTGCTCGGAGTTGACCTGCTCGTCGGCGATCCGCACCTTCAGACCGGCCTCCTGGAGTTCCGCCCGGGCGTCGTCCAGGTCCTCGCCGACGACGTCCGGCACGTCGACGGGGCTGCCCTTGCTGACGGTGAGCGCGATCGCGGAGCCCGAGCGCAGCTCCGTGCCGTTCTCCGGGTCGGTGCCGATCACGAAGCCCCTCGGCACCTCGTCGCTGAAGGCGCGGGTGACCATGCCGGGCTCCAGGCCCTCCTGCTTGAGCACGGTCCTCGCCTTGTCCAGCCGGTAGCCCGCCAGGTCGGGCACCTTCACCGTCTCCGGGCCGCGCGAGATGGTGAGGGAGACCGAGCCGTTGCCGCGGATCTTGCTGCCCGGGGCCGGGTCGGTGCTGATGACCGTGCCGCGGGGCACGGTGGCGCTGTACGCGCGCTCGACCTTCCCGACGTCCAGACCGGCGTCGGAGAGCCGGTCGCGGGCCTCCCGCTCGGTCTTCGCCAGCAGCGGCGGGACCTTGGTGAACTGGCCGGAGTTGATGTACCAGACGCCCGCGCCGAGGCCGAGGGCCAGCAGCACGGCCGCGACGATCGTGAGGACCCCGCGCCGGGGCAGCCGGGCCGGGTGCGCGGCGGCAGCGGCGGCGCGTCGAGGCGGCTGGTGAGGTGGGGGCCGTACGGCTCCGGCTCGGCCGCGTCGACGGGGTCGCCGGGCAGCGTCCGCGGCACGGTGAGCGAGCGCGGGAGCACGCTGGTGCGGTCCTCGGCGTTGTCATGGACGTGGTCCGCGCCGAGCGCCCGCGGCGGCACCAGGTCCAGCTCCTCGTCGCTGAGCGCGCCGCGCGCCGTACGGGCCTCGGCGAGCAGCGCCACGGCGTCGTACGGCCGGATCTCGGGATTGCGGGCGGTGGCGGAGGCGACCAGCTCGTCCAGCGCGTACGCCAGGCCCGGCACCAACGCCGAGGGCGGCGGCACGTCCTCGTGGAGGTGCTTGTAGAGGACCGC
The DNA here is from genome assembly GCF_042674625.1 of Streptomyces flavalbus. Taxonomy (NCBI): domain Bacteria; kingdom Bacillati; phylum Actinomycetota; class Actinomycetes; order Kitasatosporales; family Streptomycetaceae; genus Streptomyces; species Streptomyces flavalbus. Next base: position 2,093,618 of record NZ_JBHTEB010000001.1, on the reverse strand, counting down.
GGCGGCGGAGTCCCCGTCGTGCGGCTTGCCGCCGGTGAGCATCTCGTAGAGGACGACCCCGCACGCGTACACGTCGACCCGGGCGTCCGCGCGACCGCCCTGCTCGATCTGCTCGGGCGCGAGGTAGGAGACGGTGCCGAGCACCGCGCCGGTGGTGCTGGTGACCGTGTCCACGGACCGTACGAGTCCGAAGTCGGCGACCTTGACCCGGCCGTCGTCCCCGATGAGCACGTTCTCCGGCTTCATGTCCCGGTGCACGAACCCGGCGCGGTGGGCGGCGCCGAGCGCGGCGAGCACCGGCTCCAGGATGTCCAGCGCGGCCCGCGGCTGGAGCGCGCCGCGCTCGCGGAGCACGTCGCGCAGGGTGCAGCCCGCGACGTACTCCATGGCCAGGTAGACGTACGCCCCGTCCGTCCCCTGGTCGAACACCTGGACGACGTTGGGGTGGGCGAGGCGGGCGACCGACTTGGCCTCGCGGATGAAGCGCTCGACGAACGTGCCGTCCGCCGCGAGCGACGGGTGCATGACCTTGACCGCGAGGACGCGGTCAAGCCGGGTGTCCACGGCCCGGTAGACGGTCGCCATCCCGCCGACGGCGATGCGCGCCTCGATGCGGTAGCGGCCGTCGAGCACCTGCCCGACGAGAGGGTCCTGAAGGGTCGTGTCCACGCAGGCGAGTCTACGAGCAGCGACTGACAGACCCGCCCGCTTGCACCAAGATCGCACCAGACCTGAGTCACACCTGTGACGCAACGCACGAACGGAAACCCGCCGACGGTGCTCAGCCACCCACGGGAGACCCGAACTTGTCAGCCGACTGGAAACGGGCGGTGCGCGGGTGGGAGAAGAACCCGGTCAGGGCAACGCCGGTTCAGAACGCGGGCCGCTCAGGGTCGAGAACCGCCAAGCCCTCCGCAGGAGACGACGCCGAGGCGAACCGCCGCCGCGGAATCCGACCCGCCCGCCACGCGAGCCGCCCCGCCTCCACCCCGTGCCGCATGGCGTCGGCCATCAGCACCGGCTCCTGCGCCCGCGTCACCGCCGACGCCAGCATCACCCCCGCGCACCCCAGCTCCATCGCCAGCGCCACGTCCGACGCCGTACCGGCCCCCGCGTCGAGGATCACCGGCACCCCCGCCCGCTCCACGATCAGCTCGAAGTTGTGCGGGTTGCGGATGCCGAGCCCCGACCCGATCGGTGACCCCAGCGGCATGATCGCCGCGCACCCGGCGTCCTCCAGCTTCCGCGCCAGCACGGGATCGTCGTTGGTGTACGGCAGCACCGTGAACCCGTCGTCGACCAGCGTCTCCGCCGCGTCCAGCAACTCGATCGGGTCCGGCAGCAGGGTCCGCTCGTCGGCGATGACCTCCAGCTTCACCAGGTCCGTGCCGAGCGCCTCCCGCGCGAGCCGGGCCGTCAGCACGGCCTCACCGGCGGTGAAGCACCCGGCGGTGTTGGGCAGCACCCGGATGCCGAGCCGGTCGAGCACGGACAGCACGGAACCCCGTACGGACGGGTCCACGCGCCGCATCGCGACGGTCGTCAGCTCGGTCCCGGAGGCGACCAGCGCCCGCTCCAGCACCTCCAGGCTGGGCGCCCCGCCGGTGCCCATGATCAGCCGGGACGTGAAGGCCGTACCGCCGAGGACGAAGGGATCGTCGGCCATGGTCAGCCTCCTTGGACGGCGGTGAGGACCTCGACGCGGTCCCCGTCGGTGAGGGACGTCGTGGCCCACTGCGCGCGCGGGACGACGGTTTCGTTGACGGCGGCGGCCACTCCGGACGGCGCCGCGGTGAGCGTCCTGACGAGGACGTCGAGAGCCGTGCCGGGCGCGACGCTCCGGGGCTCCCCGTTGACGGAGATGTTCATGCGGGCGACTCCATGAGGGCCGGGGTTCCTGAGAAGCGCTGGGGGGTGAAGGGCCGGGCCACCTCGGGCAGCTCCCCGGTGGCCAGCACGTGCGCCATGGCGTCCCCGGTGACGGGCGTGAGCAGGACGCCGTTGCGGTAGTGCCCGGTGGCCAGCAGCAGCCCGTCCAGCGCGGTCGGGCCGAGCAGCGGCGCGTTGTCCGGGGAGGCGGGACGCAGTCCCGCGCGGGTCTCCGTCAGCGGCAGTTCGGTGAGGCCCGGCACCAGTTCGTGCGCGTCGCGCAGCAGCTCGTACACGCCGCCCGCGGTGACCGTGGTGTCCCAGCCGAGTTCCTCGCTGGTGGCGCCGACGACGAGTTCGCCGTTCTCGCGGGGCACCAGGTAGACGTGGCTGCCGCGGACCACCGCGCGGACGGTGCGGGTGAGGAACGGCGCGTACCGGCGCGGCACGGTCAGCCGCAGCACCTGCCCCTTCACCGGCCGTACGGGGGGCAGTACGGCGCCGGGGACGCCCGCGAGCCGCCCGCTGAGGCTGCCCGCCGCGAGGACCACCTGCCCGGCGCCCAGCGGATCGCCGTCCCGCGTGAGCACGCCGGTGGCCCGGTCCCGCGTGACGGTGAGCCGCTCGGCCCAGGCGCGGTGGAGGACCACGCCCGCCCGCTCGCAGGCGGCCACCAGCGCCGCAGAGAGCCGCCGCGGGTCGATCTGGTGGTCGCCGTCCACCCGCAGTCCGCCGCGCACGCCCGGCGCCAGCATCGGCTCAAGACGGCGGCAGTCCCGGCCGGACAGCCACTCCGATTCCAGCCCGGACTGCCGTTGCAGGGCGTGCAGTTCGCGCAGCTCGGCGCGGTCGTCGGCGTCCAGCGCGACGGCGAGGGTGCCGTTGCGGCGGTAGCCGAGGTCGTGGCCGGTGAGGTCGGTGAGTTCCGCCGCGAAGTCGGGGTAGCGGCGGGCGGAGGCGAGGTTCAGACCCAGCAGGGTCTGCTCGCCGTAGTGGAGTTCGGTGACGGCGGCCAGCATCCCGGCCGCCACCTGCGCGGCCCCGCCGCCCGGCGCGGGATCCACGACCGCGGTGGTGAGCCCGCGCTGCGCGGCCCGCCACGCGGTGACCAGTCCGATGACTCCGCCCCCGACGACGAGGACGTCTGACGTACGCGACATGGGCGTCCAGCCCCTCCCTTCGCCGGCATGACCCGGATCAGGTTCGTACGGTCGGAGGCCGCCAGCCTCCCTCTCAGCCCGGTGCGTCCGGGCTCCCGCGAGTGCTTTACGTTGGCCACCCACCCTAGCCGCTGCCACGACGTCTCTGTAAGGGAGCCTCCCGTATGCCCCGTTCGCTCGACGGCCTCGTCCTCGCCCCGGTCGCCGACCAGGCCCCAGGTCAGGTCGGCACCCGCACCCGGTTCACGTACCACGAGGAGGACGGTGAGATCTGGGCGGAGTACGCGGGCGGGGACGTCGTACGCGGCCATCTGGTGGGCACCCGGGACGGGGACCGGCTGGACTTCCGGTACGTCCAACTCAAGGAGGACCGGACGACGTCCTCCGGGCACTGCGTGTCGACCGTCGAGGAACTCCCCGACGGGCGGCTGCGGTTGACGGAGACCTGGGAGTGGGAGTCCCAGGAGGGCAGTGGCACCAGCGTTGTGGAAGAGGTCACGGAGTCCGCCTCCTGACCGACCTTTCAGCAGGTGTCTATGGTGATCAGGTGAGCGAGCAGACGCAGGCACGGACAGGGTCCACGGCACGGCGCGTGGTCGTCGTCGGCGCGGGCATGGCCGGGGTCCAGACCGCGGTCGCCCTGCGCGAACAGGGCTTCACCGGCGAGGTGACCCTGATCGGCGCGGAGCCGCACCAGCCCTACGACCGGCCGCCGCTGTCCAAGGCCGTGCTGCTCGGCAAGGCCGAGGACTCCGCCTTCGACGTCGACTTCGAGGCGCTCGGCATCGAGCTGCGGCTCGGCCGCGAGGTCCTCGGCGTGCGCCCCGCCGACCACGAGCTGGACACCGGCGCCGGGCCCGTCCCGTACGACGTCCTCGTCCTCGCCACCGGCGCCGAACCCGTGCCGCTGCCGGGCACCGAGGGCGTGCCCGGGGTGCACCTGCTGCGCACCCTGGACGACGCCGGGCGGCTGCGGCCGGTGCTGGCCCGGCAGCACGACATCGTGGTCGTCGGCGCGGGCTGGATCGGCGCGGAGTTCGCCACCGCCGCCCGGGAGGCGGGGTGCGCGGTGACGGTCGTGGAGGCCGCGGAGCGCCCGCTCGCCGGTTCGCTGCCCGCCGAGGTGGCCGTGCCGATGGCGTCCTGGTACGCCGACAGCGGGGCCGTCCTGCGCACCCACGCGCGCGTGGCGCACGTCGAGCCCGGCGTCGTGGTGCTCGCCGACGGCTCCCGGCTGCCCGCGGACGCCGTGGTCGTCGGCATCGGCGCCCGTCCCGCCACCGCCTGGCTCGCCGGGTCCGGCATCGAGCGGGGCGCCTGGGGCGAGGTGGTGGCCGACGACCGGCTGCGCGCCTCCGCGCCCGACGTGTACGCGGTCGGTGACTGCGCGTCCTTCCCGTCCGGGCGGTACGGCGAGCGGCTCCTCGTCCACCACTGGGACAACGCCCTCCAGGGCCCCCGCACGGTCGCCGCGGACATCATCGGGGAAGCGCCCGCCGCCTACGACCCGGTGCCGTACTTCTGGTCCGAGCAGTTCGGGCGGTTCGTGCAGTACGCGGGCCACCACCCCGCCGCCGACACCACGCTGTGGCGCGGTGACCCCTCCGGACCGGCGTGGACGGTGTGCTGGCTGCGCGAGAACCGCCTGGTCGCCCTGCTGGCCGTCGGGCGCCCCCGCGACCTGGCCCAGGGCAGGCGCCTGATCGAGGCGGGCACGCCGATGGACCCGGGGCTGCTGGCCGACCCGGCCCGCCCCCTGAAGTCCGCGACCGCCTGACGGCCCGCCGTCCGCCCAGGTGGGCGGGGCTGACTTCCGACTGTCAGTGGGGGATGGCAGGCTTGTTTCCGTGACCGAGATTGACGCAAAGATCGATGCTCTCGTCCCCGCCTGGCTCACCCTTCCCGACATCGCCGAGATGCTCGACGTCGAGGTGACGCGCGTGCGGCAGTTGGTGAAGGAGGGCCAGCTGATCGCCGTGCGCCGCGGGGAGAACCGCGCGCTGCACGTCCCCGCCGCCTTCATCGACGGGGACAAGGTCGTCAAGGGCCTGTCCGGAACCCTGACGCTCCTGCGGGACGACGGCTTCACCGACGAAGAGATGCTGGAGTGGCTCTTCACCCCCGACGAGAGCCTGCCCGGCACACCCGCGCAGGCCCTCAGCGAGAATCGCGGCACGGAGGTGAAGCGCCGCGCCCAGGCGCTCGCCGTCTGATCCGACGAACCACCCTGGTGTACGGGCCGGGCCCTTTCGGCCCGTACACCACCGACCACGGGGGACGACGCATGTCCGCAACCGCCCGCGACCAGCTCGCCGACGCCCGGCTCTACCTGTGCACGGACGCCCGCAGACGCCAGGGCGACCTGCCCGAGTTCCTGGACGCGGTCCTCGCGGGCGGCGTGGACGTCGTGCAACTGCGCGACAAGGGCATGGAGGCGGCCGAGGAGCTGGAGCACCTGGCCGTCTTCGCCGAGGCCTGCGCCCGGCACGGCCGACTGCTCGCGGTCAACGACCGCGCGGACGTCGCCCACGCCGCAGGCGCCGACGTGCTCCACCTCGGCCAGGGCGACCTGCCGGTCCCCGCCGCCCGCGCCATCCTGGGCGACGAGGTGCTGATCGGCCGCTCCACCCACGCCGAGTCCGAGGCCGCCGCCGCGGCCGTCCAGGACGGCGTGGACTACTTCTGCACGGGCCCCTGCTGGCCCACCCCCACCAAGCCCGGCCGCCACGCGCCCGGCCTTGACCTGGTCAGGTACACGGCGGGGCTCGGCACCGACCGCCCCTGGTTCGCCATCGGCGGCATCGACCTCGGCAACCTCGACGAGGTGCTCACGGCGGGCGCCCGCCGCGTCGTCGTGGTCCGCGCGATCACCGAGGCGGACGACCCGGGCGCCGCCGCGGCCGAGTTCGCCAAGCGGCTGCGGGCGGCCGGGTAGGGCCCGTCGTCTCAAGCATCTGTCCAGGACGTGGACAGCCGCACGACAATTCGGTCAATTTCCACGACTCCGGTTGGGTGAGCGCCAACCCCCTGGCTAACCTGCCCGTATGGCCCTCGGCACCGCATCCACCAGGTCGGACCACGCCCCGACCGTGCGCGACATGCTCGCGACCGGCAGGACGACGTTCTCCTTCGAGTTCTACGCCCCCAAGACCCCGAAGGGCGAGCGGAACCTGTGGAACGCCCTGCGCCGGGTCGAGGCGGTGGCACCCGACTTCGTCTCCGTCACCTACGGCGCCGGCGGCTCCACCCGCGCGGGCACCGTCAAGGCGACCGAGCGGATCGCCTCCGACACCACCCTCACCCCGATCGCCCACCTCACCGCGGTCGACCACTCGGTGGCCGACCTGCGCAACATCATCGGCCAGTACGCCGACGCGGGCATCCGCAACATGCTCGCGCTGCGCGGCGACCCGCCCGGGGACCCGATGGGCGACTGGGTGGCGCACCCCGAGGGCCTCCACTACGCCGCCGAACTCGTCGAACTGATCAAGACCTCCGGTGACTTCTGCGTCGGCGTCGCCGCCTTCCCCGCCATGCACCCGCGCTCCGCGGACTGGGACGAGGACGTGCGGCACTTCGTCGGCAAGTGCCGCGCGGGCGCCGACTACGCGATCACGCAGATGTTCTTCCACCCGGAGGACTACCTGCGGCTGCGCGACCGGGTCGCGGCGGCGGGCTGCGACACCCCGATCATCCCCGAGGTCATGCCCATCGCCAGCGTGAAGACGCTGGAGCGAGTGCCGTATCTCACCAACGCCGCGTTCCCTCCCGAGCTGAAAGAGCGGATCCTCACAGCGAAAGACAATCCGGCCGCTGTACGCTCCATTGCAATCGACTTCGCCACGGAGTTCTGCGCACGGCTGCTGGCCGAGGGAGTGCCGGGTCTGCACTTCATCACGCTCAACAACTCCACGGCGACACTGGAAATCTACGAGAACCTGGGCCTGCACCGGCCACCGCGGGCCTAGACCAGTCGCACCGGTGTACGACACACTGCGTAGCGGCCATCTGGGAGAGGGGCGTACATGGGCTGGACGGTCCTCTACATCGCGTTCGGCGTCGTCGCGCTGTGGCTGCTCGGCGAGGTGCTGCTGCAGTACAAGGCACGGCTGCGCTGGCGGCTGCTGGCCTTCGGGGGCTTCCTCGGCGTCGTCGTCGGTGTGCTGATCCCGTCCGTCGTCGTCATCGCGCTGGGCGCGGCGGCGTTCGCGGTCGGGCAGACCTACGTCACGCTGTCCTTCCGGCGCGGCTTCGCCGAGGGCTGGGCGGTCACCACCGGCCGCCCCGGCTTCGTCGGCAGGCGCGGCCGGGGCGAGGCCGAGCACCGGGACCCGACCCTGGAGGTCTCCGACCTGGAGGCACCCGGCGGCTACGGCGACGACAGCGACGGCACCAGCGCCTACGGCCAGGGCGAGCGGACGGCGTACGACGGCTACGACCGCGACGACATGTTCACCCCGGCCCGTCCCGCCGACCCCTCGGCCGCCGAGACGACCGCCGTCTACGAGCCGCAGCCGCTCCCCGACGACACCGGCTCCTACGGCATATACGGCGACACCCCCGCCCCCGCGGGCCAGCCCCAGGACCAGTACGCCACGGCGGCCCAGGCCACCGACCAGACCTACGGCTACGACTACTCCGGGTACGGCCAGCAGGGCTACGGCTACGACACCACCGGCCAGCAGCAGTACGCCGCGTACTCGGACCCGTACATCGGCACCCAGACCTACGACGGCGCCGCCTACGACACCGGCGGCTACCCGACGTACAACCCGCAGGGCTACACCCAGGACCAGTACGCCACCCAGGGTTACGGCGGCGAGACCCCGCCCGGCGGTGTCTGGGTCCCGCAGCAGCGCAGCACCGACGACCCGTACGGCGGTGAACTCCCGGCCGAGCAGCAGTACCCCTACCAGGGCGACGGGCAGCAGCCGCAGGGCGGCAACGGGTACGACGACCAGTACCGCTACTGAGCCGGTACCGCTACGGGACCGGCCCCGGCGTCACCGCGAGCCCCGGAACTCCGGCCCCTCCACGATCAGTCCGGCGACCAGCGCGCCCGACATGCCCGCGTGCGGCAGCCCGCCGCCGGGGTGCGACCAGCCACCCACGGTGAACAGACCGGGCAGGGCGGTGGTGTTGGACGGGTGCAGCAACCGGCCCCCGGCCGCGGCCAGCGCCGGTGCCGGGACCGCGCCGCCCACCGCGCCGGTCTCCGCCGCGATGTCGGCCGGGGTGCGTATCTTCTGCCAGAGGATCCGGTCCCGCAGCCCGGGCACGGCGCGCTCGGCGGCGGCGACCATCGCCCCCGCGTACTCCGCGCCGCGCTCCGTACCCGCCGGGACCGTGGCCGTCAGGGTCACCGCCTCGTGCTCCGCGTCCGGCACCAGCGCCGGGTCGTCGGGGCGCAGGACCGTCACCGTCGGCTGGGCGGCCATCCCTGACGGGGTGTCGAACAGGGCGGCCAACTCGGCCTCACGGTCCGGGGCGTGCACCACCGTCCGGTGCGCCGTGCCCTCCGGACGGCCACCGCGCAGCGCCAGCAGCACGGTCAGACGGCTGGGCAGCCCGCGCTGGGGCGGCACCTCATCCACGCCGCCGCCCCTGACCGCCGTACCCGTGACGATCCGGTCCAGCGCCTCGGGGGCGATCCCGGCGACCACGAAGTCCGCCTCGGCCACCGACCCGTCGGCCAGCTCCACGCCCGCCGCCCGGCCGTCCTTCTCCCGCACCCGCGCCACCTCGGCGCCGAAGGAGAACTCCACCCGGCGCGCCACACAGCGCTCGTACACCGCGCGCGCCAGCTCCCGCAGGCCGCCGCGGACGTACCAGGTGCCGAAGGCGTGCTCCAGGTACGCCAGCAGGGCCGCGCCCGCCGGCGCCGTGCGCGGGTCCAGGCCGTAGGCGAGCGCGTGGCTCTCCAGCAGGGCGGCGAGCCGGGGGTCGCCCAGCTCCCAGGCGGCCACCTCGGCGAGGGTGCCCGCGCGGCGGGTGCGCAGCAGCCGCTTGTGCGGCACCGCCGGGTAGGGCTCACGCTCCGCGAGGACCCGCCAGTTGGGCCACAGCGTCTCCTCCAGGAGCGGTCTGCGGGACCGGTCCCAGGCCTCCCGGGCCCGCACCAGGACATCGCCCCAGCGGTCGCCCGCCCCCGCGCCCAGCGCCCCGTCCAGCGCCGCGACGACGCCCGCCCGGGAGGCGTTGGGCAGGACGGCCTCGCTGCCGTCCGCGAAGACGTGCCGGGCCGAGGGGTCGACCTGGACCAGCTCGACGTGGTCCTCCAGCGGCTCCTTGCCGGTCTTCAGGAACAGGTCGCGGTAGACCGCGGGCAGCGGCAGCAGCCCGGGGCCGGTGTCGAAGGAGAAGCCGTCGCGCTCCCGTCGGCGCACCGCGCCGCCGTACGTCTCCGTACGCTCGTACACCGCCACCCGGTGGCCCGCGACGGCCAGCCGGGCGGCGGCCGTCAACGCGCCCATCCCGGCGCCGATCACCGCAATCCGTGCCATGACCGCGACTTTATCGGCCGCCACTGACAATCCACCCACGGGCCCGGATGGGCGGGGCCCGGGTGCCCAGGGCTGAGTACCGGTACTCAGGGCGAGAGATGAGTAGCCGCACGGATGGGCCGCGACCTGCGGGAACGAGACAGTGGAGGCACGGGAAGGGGCAGGGCGCCGGTACCGCCGACACGGGGCGGCGGAACGGCACCGGTCCCGGACCGCTCCTTCCGTCGGCCCGGGTCGACGGAAGCGAGGCACGGGGGAGTTCGGGGGATGACCGGACGGGCCCAACGGGGGACCGGGGGAAACGGAGGGCCCAACGGGGGAGCACAGAGGGAGCGCCGGTCCGGGCGCGGCCCGCGGGGGACGCGGCCACACCTGGACCGGCGCTTCCGCGCGCCCCCTCGGCCTTTCTCACAGCCGTCCGCTGACCCGGCCCTGGAGCAGTCGGGACAGCGCCGAGTGGACGTCGTCCAGGGACCGCTCCGGCTGGAACGCCTGCCAGTCGAGGGCGGCCACCAGGACCATGCCGACCAGCGCCGCGGCGGTGAGCTGGACGTCGATCTCCTCGCTGAACTCCCCGCCCGCCACACCCTCGCGCAGCACGTCCTCGACGACGGCGACGACCTGCCCGCGCACCACCATGAGCGTGGACTGCCAGGCCCGGTTGGTGCGCCACAGCTCGGCGACGTAGAGCTGGGTGAAGGCCGGGTACCGGGCGATGAAGCCGAGGCCCGCGCGGATCATCGCGTCCAGGGCGTCCACCTGGGAGCCGCCGTCCCGCGCGGAGTGCTCCGCCGCCTCCTTCAGGGACGCCGTCAGCAGCCCCACCCCGTGCCGCAACAGCTCCTCGAAGAGGACGGACTTGCTCGCGAAGTTGTAGTAGACGGTGCCCTTGGCGACCCCGGCCCGCTCGGCGATCTCGTCCACCGTGGTCGCGGAGAAGCCCTGCTCGGCGATGAGCGTGACGGCCGCCTCGTAGAGCTTCTGCCGGGTGGCCTCGCGACGGGTGCTGCCGCCCGGTGCGGCGCTGCTGCTTTCCATGGCCATGATTCTCCCGCGCGCGGTCACAGGCTCAGCTCCGGGTGCAGCCGGTCGAGGGTCCACACCTGGCGGCGGCGGGCCGACAGCGCGGTCAGCGCGAGGGCGCCCGCCGTGAAGGCGACGAGCACCACGCACGCGTGCCAGACCGGTCCGAGACCGCCGCCCGTGATGAGCCTGCGCAGCGCCTCGACGACGTACGTCATCGGCAGCCAGGGGTGCAGGGCGTTGAAGAAGCCCGGACTGGTCTGAACGGGGTAGGTGCCGCCCGCGGAGGTGAGCTGGAGCATCAGCAGGGCGAGGACGAGGATGCGGCCCGCCGCCCCGAAGCGGGCGTTCAGCCACTGCACGATCGCCGCGAAGCAGGCCGCCACCAGGAACAGGAAGGCCACCGTGCCGCCCGCGCGGGCCATCTCCAGGCCGACCGCCCAGTGCAGCACCGCCATCAGGCCCGCCGTCTGGACGATCCCGATCGCCACCACCGGCAGCCAGCCCGCGAGGGCGATCCGCCAGGCCGCTGCCCCGACCGCCAGCGCCCGCCCGTTCAGCGGCGGGATCAGCATGTACGCCACCATGGCGCCCACCCATAGCGACAGCGGGATGAAGTACGGGGCGAAGCCGGTGCCGTAGTTGGGCGCCTGGTGCAGGGACTTGGCGGCGAGCTGGACCGGGTCCGCCATCACCGCGGTGCGCGCGTCGCGCTCGCGCTGGTCGTAGTCGGGGATCTTCTCGGCGCCGTCGTGCAGGCCCCCGGCGAGCCTCACCGACCCGTCGACGAGCTTGTACATGCCGCCGCTGAGGTCGTCCGCGCCGGTCTTCAGGGCGCCCACGCCCTTGTCCAGGTCGGTCGCGCCGGTCTTGGCGGTGCCGAGTCCGGTGTGCAGTGTCTCGGCGCCCGTGGCGACCTTCCCGGCGCCGTCGTTCAGCGCGTGGATGCGCGAGACGGCGTCCGCGAGGTCCTCCGACAGGTGCGGGGCGCGGTCCGCGAGGGCCTGCGCCTGCTCCTGGAGGGTGGCGAGGTGGCCGTCGAGCGCGTCCAGGTCGCCGTCCTCGTCGGCGATCAGGGTGTTCAGGTCCTCGGCGACCGTCGCCGCGTCCGCCGCGGCGTCCTTGGCCTTCTTCAGGTCGGCGCAGGCCGCGTCGGGCAGGACGGGGTCCTCGCAGCGCGCCCGGTGGACGCCGTCCAGGGTGTCGGAGGCCGCGCGGGCGTCCTTCGCGGCGGTCGGCGCCAGCTTCACCAGCGTGTCGAGGTTGCCGCGGATCGCCCCGGCGGCGTCGGCGACGAGCTGGGCGGTGTCCCCGATGGTCTCCTCGTTGTCCTTGAGGAAGGGCCCCACCTTGCCCGCGACGCCGTCGACCTGGTCGGTGAGGGTCTGGGTGCCCTCCGCGACCTTCTTGGCGCCGTCCTCCAGGTCACCGGCGCCCTTGTGCAGCTTCTTCAGGCCCTTGGCCAGCGAGCCGCTGCCGTCCTTGGCGTCCTTCAGCCCGGCGGCGAGGTCCTTGGAACCCCGCTCCGCCTTGCCGATGCCGCCCTTCAGCTTGTCGGCGCCGTCCGCGGCCTTCACCGTCTCGCCGTGGATGTCGGAGAACGAGATGAAGATCCGGTCCAGGAACGACCGGGACGCCTTCGTGGAGGCCGCCGTGCGCACCTCGCTGAACACCGTCCGTGAGATCTGCCCGACGATGTAGTTGTTCGCGTCGTTCGTACGGACCTGGAGCGCGCCCGCCTCGGGGGAGTCGCCGGAGCTGGACGCGATCCGCTCGCTGAAGTCCTTCGGCATGGTCAGCGACAGGTAGTAGCGGCCGTCCTCCACGCCCGCGTGGGCCTCCGCCGCGCTCACCTCCCGCCAGTCGAAGACCTCGCTGTCGCGCAGCCCGCGGACGATGTCGTCGCCCGCGCGCAGGCGCTCCCCGTCGACGGAGGCGCCCCGGTCGTCGTTCACCAGCGCCACCGGCAGCCGGTCCAGCCGGCCGTACGGGTCCCAGAAGGACCACAGGTACAGGGCGCCGTACAGCAGCGGCAGCAGCAACAGGGCGACCAGGGCGGCCCGCGGCAGCTTCCCCCGGCCGAAGCGGCGCAGCTCAAGCGCGGCGAGGAGCGGCGAGCGCATCGTCGGCCTCCTTCTCTTCGTTCTCGTCGTCGTGCTCGTCGTGCTCGTCCTGCTCGGTCTCCGTGTCGGCGCTTCCCGAGTCGGGTGCCGTGGACACGACGAGGGCGCCCCCGGGGGCCTCGCTGCACACCGCCACCACCGTCGTCCCGGCCTCGGCGACGGACCCGAGCAGCGCCCAGACCTCGGCCCGCTCGGCGTCGGACAGCTTCAGGTCGGTGTCGTCCACCCCCAGCAGCCGGGGCCGCCCGATGAGCGCCAGGGCGAGCGACAGCCGCAGCGCCTCCAGCCGCTCCAGGTCCCGTACGGCGGTCCGGGAGCCCTTGGGCAGGGCGGCCCGGTCGAAGCCCACCGCGTCCAGCGCGGCGTCGATCCGCAGCCGCGCCTCCCGCGCGCGCTCGGTGCGGGGCCTGAGCAGCCCGCGCAGCGAGTCACCGAACCGGTGGTGCAGCAGCGCCCGCTCGCGCAGGTGCTCCCCGACGGTCAGCGCCGGGTCGAGTTCGGTGACGCCGGAGACATGGGCCAGGGCGCTGACCCGGCGCACCGCCGCAAGCTGCTTCGGCAGCCGCGCCTCCCCGACGACGGCCGTCCCCTCGCTCACCCGCATCCGCCCGGTGAGCGCCAGCAGCAGACTCGTACGGCCCGTCCCCGAGGGACCCTCGACGGCGATCAGCGTGCCGGGCTCCGCCGCGAAGGTGACCCCGCGGAACGCCCAGCCGCGGGGGCCCTTCACCCCGAGGTCACGGGCGGCGACGGCCAGACCCCGCATGTCCTCCCCCTCACCCATTTTTTGAACTGACTGGTCAGTTCAAAAGCTAGCCCGAACTCGCGCTCGAAGCAAAAGCCCAGGTCAGAACGGATTGTCAGTGCCATACCTCACGATGGGCACATACGGCACCCCATGTGAGGGCGCCGTCACCCAGACGACAGGAGGTTCGTCATGGCCAGCTCGTCCGCAGCCGCCGCCCGTCGGCGCCGCGCCACCGGCCCTGCCCCCTCACTGACCGGCCCGGCGAGCGACGTGCACCCCGTGCTCCGCCGGGCCACGGCCCCGCCCGCCGCCCTCGACCTGCTCGCCCAGGCCCGTGCCGCACTCGACGAGGCCGCCGTCCTCGAAACCCCCAACGAGCGGTACGCGACGGCCCACCTGGCCGCCCTGCGCACCGCCGCCGCCGTGCTCGCCGCCCGCGGGCGCCCCGAGACCTCGCCCCGGCGCCGGGCCAGGATCCGCAGCGCCTGGGAGGTGCTCCCCGAGATCGCCCCCGAGCTGACCGAGTGGAGCGCCCTGTTCGCCTCCGGGGCCGACCGCCGCGCCCGCGCCGAGGCGGGCATCCGGGGCGCCGCCAGCAGCCGCGACGCCGACGACCTGATACGGGACGTGGCGATGTTCCTCCGCATCGTCGAGCGCATGTTGGTGCTCCAGCCGGTCCTGCCCCAGCCCCGCCCGGACCCGGAGGAGGCGAACGGCCCCCACCCCTCGCACGGGATGCCCGACGCGGGTTGACCGCCCGGGAGCCCCGGGGCGTCCACCCGGCCGCGGGGCGAAGGGCAGAGGGCGAAGGGCAGGGGCGGAGGCAATAGGGTGGAGACGCCTGAAGCCCTTCTCTAGGAGTCAACTGCCGTGTCGGATCCGATGAGGCCCCGCGCCTCCCTCCGTACCGCCGTGGTCTGGGAGGTCCTCCAGGACGCCCTGGACCGGCGGGTGAAAGCCGCGGGCCGGGAGTCGCTGGACGTCCTCGACACCGGGGGCGGCAGCGGCAACTTCGCGGTGCCCCTCGCCCGCCTCGGCCACCGCGTCACCGTCGTCGACCCCAGCCCCAACGCCCTGTTCGCGCTGGAGCGCCGGGCCGCCGAGGCGTCGGTCGCCGACCGGGTCAGCGGCGTCCAGGGCGACGCCCACGGCCTCTTCGACGTCGTCGAGCGCGGCGGCTACGACGCCGTGCTCTGCCACGGCGTCCTGGAGTACGTGGACGACCCCGCCGAAGGCGTCCGCAACGCCGTCGCCGCCCTGCGCCCCGAGGGCGTCCTCAGCCTGCTGGCGGCCGGGCTCGGCGGCGCCGTGCTCGCTCGCGCCCTCGCCGGGCACTTCACCGAGGCCCGGCAGGCCCTCGGTGACCCGGACGGCCGCTGGGGCGAGGGTGACCCCGTGCCGCGCCGCTTCACCGCCGAGCAGCTCACCGCGCTGGTCGAGGGGGCGGGCCTGGCCGTCGGCGCCGTGCACGGCGTGCGGGTCTTCGCCGACCTCGTCCCCGGGGTGCTGGTGGACACCGAGCCGGGCGCCCTGGACGCCCTGCTGAAGCTGGAGGCCGCGGCGGCGGAGCTTCCGGCCTTCCACGCGGTTGCGACCCAGTTGCATGTGCTCGGCGAGACCAGAGGGGCCACCGGGGTCTGAGCCGCCTCCCGTGACGCGCCGCTGATCAGGGACTTGGCCGCACATGGAGTACGCCACAAGCCCCCCGATCGGGGGCATGTCGCCGTATGATCGAGGGAGACCACCCGGCATGACGGGTCGGCTGCCGGGGAATCCAATCCTCAGCGAGCCGGACCGACGATGGCGGATTCCGGTTGGCCAATTGGCGTAGAGGGGCGGGTTTCACGGGGGCGATTCCCTGCCTATCCTGAAGGGACCCCCCGGGTCGCCCCGGCGACTGCACGATGAGGAGGACTCCGTGCCGCTCTCAGAGCACGAGCAGCGGATGCTCGAGCAGATGGAGCGAGCGCTGTACGCCGAAGATCCCAAGTTCGCGACAGCGCTTGAGGGAAGCGGGCTGCGTACGTACACCCGGCGACGGGTCTACCAGGCGGTCGCGGGCTTCCTCGTAGGTATCGCGCTCCTCATGGCCGGAATGGTCGCCAAGCAGGTGTGGCTCAGCGTGGTGGGCTTCCTTGTGATGCTCGGCTGCGCGGTGCTCGCGGTGACCGGCTGGCGCAAGGCCCCCAAGCCGGGCGAGCAGCCCAGCGGCGGCGGCCAGCAGCCCCGGCATCAGGGACGCCAGCGCCGCTCCATGATGGACCGCATCGAGCAGCGCTGGCAGCGCCGCCGCGATGAGCAGGGCGGTCACTGACCGCCGCCCGGCACCTCAGACGGCTCGCGTCCCGTCACGTACACACGTGAAGGGGGCTACCACCCTCGGGTGGTAGCCCCCTTCACGTTTCACGCGTCCGGAGAACCGTCCTCCGGTCCTCCTCAGGTGCCCCGCTGCCCGCTCGGGCGCAGGCGGCGCAGCCGTGCCGTCCGGGCCGTCCAGCCGTCGGACCAGCGGGCCTTGCGGGCCGTCCAGCGGTCGGAGAGGTCCCACACCGCCCGAACGGCCGAACGCGGCGCCAGGACCGCCCGGACCCGGGTGGCCCAGCGCGCCTGGGAGCGCAGCGCCGTGCGCAGCGCGCGCACGTCGTCGGCGAGACCGGGCACCGCCCGGGGCCGCGGCGCGAACAGCACCTGCTCGACGGCGCCCGCGACCCGGTGCACCGACTGGGCGGTCGGCTCCGCCAGCTTCCCGAGCCGGACGATCCGCTCCGCCGCCTTGCGCGGGGTCAGCGCGTCGTCCGGGACGATGCCGTAGTCCCAGGCCGTGTCCGTCAGCTCCCGCCAGACGGCCAGTACGTGCCCGCTGGCCGCCTCGGCGGACGGCTCGTCGAGCACCACACCGGGCAGGCCCGCCGCCTCGGCCTCGGTCCCGTCACGCCGCTCGACCTCCGGGGCGCGGCTGGCCAGGGCCGGGGCGTGCCGGGCCGACGCCAGCCGCAGCGAGCGCCGTCTGATCCGCCACAGCATCGGCAGCAGCGGCAGCAGGACCCCCACGGCGCCCAGCGAGATCCAGCCCGCGGTGTGGTACCACGGCGTGCCCGCGTCGTCCGGCGTCTCCGGGTTCAGCGGCAGCGCGCCAGCGCACAGCTCCCGGCGCTCGTCCTGCGCGACACAGCTACTGCTCTCCGACGGCTCCGCGGCCGGTGCCTCGTCGGTCGGCCGGGCCACGTCCGGCACGTCCGGCGTGGTGCTGCCCGGCGCGTCCGGCACGGTGTAGGACGGCGTCGTCCCCCGGGTGGGCGTCGGCTCGAAACGGGTCCAGCCCACCCCCTCGAAGTACAGCTCCGGCCAGGCGTGCGCGTCGCGCAGGCCCACCGCCACCGACTGGTCGCCCTGCGGGGTGCCGGGGGCGAAGCCCACCGCCACCCGGGCGGGTATGCCGAGGGTGCGGGCCATCGCCGCCATCGCGAAGGAGTAGTGGATGCAGAAGCCCTCCTTCTCCTCCAGGAACCGGGCGATCGCCTGGGGGCCGCTGCCGACCTCGACCTCGGTGTCGTACTGGAACCCGCCGGTCACCGCGAAGTAGTCCTGGAGCGCCACCGCCTGCTCGTAGCGGTTCCGCGCGCCGTCGGTGACCTCGCGGGCGGTGCTGGTGACGACGTCGGGCAGCGAGTCGGGTACCTGCGTGTACTCGCGGGTCAGCGCGCCCGGCGGCTCCGGGGCGTCGGCGAGCTGCTGGGCGGTCGGCCGTACGTCGAGGCTGCGCACCTCGTAGGTCAGGCCGCGGGTGTTCTGCCCGTGGTCACCGACGAGGGTCATCCCGACCGGCTCGTACCGCCAGCTTCCGTCCACCTGCACGCTGGTCGGCGGGTACGGCATCGGCAGCCAGTCCTGCGCGTAGGAGTCCGCGACCGTGACCCGGGTGCGGACCTCGGAGCTGCGGATGTCCGCGCCGAGCCCGACCGGGGTGGGGAACTGCTCGGGTACGGCGGTGATGTGGCGCTTGGCGGGCTTCCACGTGGTGCCGTCGAAGTCGTCCAGGGAGACGATCCGCAGGTACAGGTTGGAGACGTCGGCGCTGCTGGTGCGCACGGTCAGTACCTGGCGGTCCTGGTCCACGTTCAGGCTGTCGCGGAGCGAGACCAGGGGGTTGACCGCGGAGATGGTGCCCCCGCCGCCGCCCCCGGCGCCCACGCCGCGGCCCGTGCCGTCCAGCAGGCCGTCGTTCATCGCGGGCAGCGCCAGCGGTACCACCAGGGCGAGGCCCAGCGCGACCGCGCCGATCCGCCGCCCGGTGCGCACCGGCGTCACCGCGCCGCCGGGCTCCAGACCCGGGGCGCGCGCCGGGCCGCCGAAGACCCGGCCCCACTGCGACAGCCGCTCCCGGCTCTCGGCCAGCAGCAGCATCAGGTAGCCGACGGCGGCGATCAGGAACCACACCCACTCGCCGGTGCCGTCGGACAGTCCGGCGGCGACGGAGTACAGCGCGAGCAGCGGCAGGCCCGCCGGGGCGGCGTTGCGGAAGGTGGCCGCGAGGACGTCCACCGCGAGGCCGATCACCAGGACGCCGCCGACGAGCATGAGCTGGATGCCGTCGGACAGCGGCGCCGGGATGGCGTACCGGCTGACGTCGTCGGTGCCCTGCTGGAGCAGGTCGGAGAAGTAGCGGAAGGCCTCCGGGCCCGGGATCAGCCCGGCGAGCGCCTGCTCACGGGCGAAGACCAGGGTCAGCAGCATCAGCGTGACCAGCGCCTGGAGCAGCACGGTCAGCGGCCGGGGCAGCGGCACCCGGCGGCCCGCCGCGCCGACGCCCGTCTGGATCGCCAGCAGGATGGCCGCCTGGAGGAACCAGGTGACCGGGTCGACCAGCGGCAGCAGGGCGCAGGCCGCCATCAGCGTGGCCGCCATCGCCCACAGCGCCATACGCGCCGGTCCGCTCATCGCCGCCCCTCCGCACCAGTTGTGCCATCCGTCGCGGCCGGAGCCGTGCGCGCTGGTCCGCTCATCGCCGCCCCTCCCCGCCGCTCGTGCCGCCCGTCGCGGTCAGTGTCGTGCGTTCGCGGTCCGCCTGGCGCCACAGGTCGCTCAGGGTGGCGCCGCGCGGCACGCTCACCACCGTCCAGCCCGCCTCGCGCAGCAGCCGCAGCCGCTCCTCGCTGCGGTGGAATGCCTGGGGGGTCTCGGCGGGTTCCCGCGCCCAGTTCTCGCTGTCCAGCACGAAGGCGAGCGCGGCGCCGCTGCGCTGCCGCATCCGGGCGGCGACCGCGGCCTGCTCCTCGTCCAGGTCGCCGAAGAACGCCACCAGCAGCCCCTCGCTGCCGCCGCGCAGCACGTCGTAGCCGCGCGACAGGCTGCTGCCGTCGGAGTGGTCGATCACCGCGAGGGTGTCCATCATCAGCCCGGCCGCGTCCGCCGACTCCTGGTTGGCGCCCGCGAACCCGTCGGAGCCCTCGCCCGGCACCGAGTTGCCGGTGTCCGTCAACAGCCGGACCGAGAAGCCCCGCTCCAGCATGTGCACCAGCACCGACGCCGTGCCCGCGACGGCCCACTCGAAGGCCGAGTCGGGGCCCGCGCCGCGGTAGGCGAGGCCACGGGTGTCCAGCAGCACCGTGCAGCGGGAGCGTTGCGGCTGCTCCTCGCGGCGCACCATCAGCTCGCCGTAGCGGGCGGTGGAGCGCCAGTGCACCCGGCGCAGGTCGTCGCCGTAGCGGTACCCGCGCGGGATGATGTCGTCCTCACCGGCCAGGGCGAGCGAGCGCAGCCGCCCGTCGCCGTACCCCTTCGCCTCGCCGGTCAGCCGCACCGGCGGCAGCGGCTCCACGCGCGGGATCACCGTCAGGGTGTCGTACGTCGAGAAGGACCGGGTCAGTTCGCACATCCCGAACGGGTCGGTCAGCCGTAGCTGGAGCGGGCCCAGCGGGTAGCGGCCCCGCAGGTCGGAGCGGACCCGGTAGGACACCTCGCGGCGACCGCCCGCCTCCACCCGGTCGAGGACGAAGCGGGGGCGCGGTCCGAGGACGTAGGGCACCCGGTCCTGGAGCATCAACAGGCCGGTGGGCAGCCGGGAGACGTTGTCCATCCGCAGGTGGACGCGGGCCTCCGAGCCCGCGGGCACCCGCGCGGGGGACAGCCGCCTGCTGCCCGCGACGCGGTAGCGGGTGCGGTACAGCACCAGGGCGCAGACCAGCGGCAGCACCGCCAGCAGCAGCCCGACCCGCAGCAGGTCGCCCTGCCCGAGGACGTAGGCGCAGACGGCGGCGGCCACCCCGGCGGCCAGGAAGGAACGGCCGCGGGTGGTCAGCCCGGCCAGCGCCGTGCGCACCCCGCCCCTGGCGCCGCCGTCGGGCTCCGGCTGCACCGCGTCGGCGGTGGCCATCAGAGCCTCCGCGGCGGCTGCTGGCCGTACGCCGGACCGCCCTGGCCAAGGCCGAAGACGTTCTGCTGGGGGCCCGCGGGGACCGGGGTGCGCTGCAGGATCTCCTGCACGACCTGCTCCGCGGTGCGGCGGTTGAGCTGGGCCTGCGCGGTGGGCAGCAGCCGGTGCGCGAGGACCGCCACGGCGAGGGCCTGTACGTCGTCCGGCAGGGCGTACTCCCGGCCGGAGAGGGCGGCGGACGCCTTCGCCGCGCGCAGCAGGTGCAGCGTCGCGCGCGGCGAGGCGCCGAGTCTGAGGTCGGGGTGGGCGCGGGTGGCGGCGACCAGGTCGACCGCGTACCGCCGGACGGTGTCCGCGACGTGCACCCCGCGCACCGCCTCGATCAGCTTGACCATCTCGTGCGCGTGCGCCACCGGCTGGAGGTCGTCGAGCGGGTTGACGCCGCCGTGGACGTCGAGCATCTGCAGCTCGGCCTCCGGGCTGGGGTAGCCGATGGACACCCGGGCCATGAAGCGGTCGCGCTGGGCCTCCGGCAGCGGGTAGGTGCCCTCCATCTCGACCGGGTTCTGGGTGGCCACCACCATGAACGGGCTGGGCAGCTCGTAGCTGTGCCCGTCGATGGTGACCTGGCGCTCCTCCATCGACTCCAGCAGCGCGGACTGCGTCTTCGGCGAGGCGCGGTTGATCTCGTCGCCGATCACGATCTGCGCGAAGATCGCACCCGGCTTGAACTCGAAGTCCTGCCGCTGCTGGTCCCAGATCGACACCCCGGTGATGTCCGAGGGCAGCAGGTCAGGCGTGAACTGGATACGGCGCACGGAGCAGTCGATGGACCGCGCCAGCGCCTTCGCCAGCATCGTCTTGCCCACGCCGGGGACATCCTCGATCAGAAGATGCCCCTCGGCGAGCAGCACGGTCAGCGAAAGCCGTACGACCTCGGGCTTGCCCTCGATCACTCCCTCCACCGAACTGCGGACCCTCTCCACAGTGGCGGTCAGATCAGTGAGGCTCGCTCGATCGTCATAGGTCGTCACCCGGCCCTCCTCGGCCCGTTCTTTCCCGGGCCGACGCTCTGCGTGCGTAACCGGCCCACCCCTGGAACACGGACACCCCGCGCGAAAAGTTCCGCGAGGCGCCACAACCGCATTCTTGCCGCCGTTACCGTTTCGTGTCACTCGCCTGTGGACAACTGGCCGCGATATGTCGGGCCTTACGGCTTTTCGGGCCGTACGGAATGCGGTTGCCCCGACTTTCCCAGCCGAACGCGGCAGGCGTGCGCCACGAGCGGGTCCCCGCAGCATGGCAGCAGGTCACACGGCGTCCGTCACGCGGGGTCGACCTCGCGCAGCAGACCCGTCCTCACGTCGAAGACGAAGCCGCGCACGTCGTCGGAGTGCAGCAGGAACGGCGACGTCCGCACCCGCTGCATCGACTGCCGCACGTCCTGGTCGACGTCCCGGAAGGCCTCCACGGCCCAGGCCGGGCGCTGGCCGACCTCCTGCTCAAGCTCCTCGCGGAAGTCCTCGGTGATGGTCTCCAGACCGCACCCGGTGTGGTGGATCAGCACGATGCTGCGCGTGCCCAGCCTGCGCTGGCTGATGGTGAGCGAGCGGATCACGTCATCGGTCACGACACCGCCCGCGTTGCGGATGGTGTGGCAGTCGCCGAGTTCCAGACCGAGCGCGGCGTGCAGGTCGAGCCGGGCGTCCATGCAGGCCACGACGGCCACCCGCAGGACGGGACGGGCGTCCATGCCCGGGTCGGAGAAAGCGGCGGCATACTGCTCGTTCGCCTCGACGAGGCGGTCGGTGACGGTGCCGTCGGCGCGTATGGCGCCGCCGGAGCCGGTGGGAACCGATGCAGAGGTCGTCATGACTATGACGGTACTGGTCACACTCCGTCCCGGCCCTTTGTGAGAGGGGACAAAGAACATCAACGCACCTTGTTGTGAGGTAGCCCACAAGCGGGGTGCGGGGCGCCCATCCGGGTGAGCAGACCGCCCCCGGCGCGACGTGCGCGCCGGGCGCGGCGACGCGCAGGCCGGTTGATTGACCGCGAGACAGGGTGGACTAAAGTGACGCGAAGCGGGAGGCGAGGTCCTCCCCGCTGGACTGATCCCCCCGAGACCCCGGCGGCGTTCCGGAGATCTCCCCGCGTGCGCGCCGCGTACGGCGCAGGCAGGGCTCCCGTTCACGAGCGGGCGGGGACCCGGCGGTGCGTACCGGCACGCCGGACCTGAGAGGCCCCCTTGAGCGACAGTCGACACGTCCCGGTGATGCTCCAGCGGTGCCTGGACCTGTTGGCCCCCGCCCTGGAGCGCCCCGGCGCGGTCGTCGTCGACTGCACCCTCGGGCTCGGCGGGCACAGCGAGGCCCTGCTCACCCGCTTCCCCGAGGCCCGGCTCGTCGCCCTGGACCGCGACAAGGAGGCGCTGCGGCTCTCCGCCGAGCGGCTCGCGCCCTTCGGTGAGCGGGCCACCCTGGCGCACGCCGTCTACGACGAGCTGCCCGAGGTGCTCGGGCGGCTGGGCGTCCCGCGCGTGGCGGGCGTCCTGTTCGACCTCGGCGTCTCCTCCATGCAGCTCGACGAGGCCGACCGCGGCTTCGCCTACGCCCAGGACGCCCCCCTCGACATGCGCATGGACCAGACGACCGGCATCAGCGCCGCCGAGGTCCTCAACACCTACCCGCCCGGCGAACTGGTCCGCATCCTGCGCGCGTACGGCGAGGAGAAGCAGGCCAAGCGGATCGTCGCCGCGATCGTGCGCGAGCGCGACAAGGAGCCGTTCGGCAACAGCGCGCGGCTGGTGGAGCTGATCCGCGACGCGCTCCCGCAGGCCGCCAAGCGCACCGGCGGCAACCCGGCCAAGCGCACCTTCCAGGCCCTGCGGATCGAGGTCAACGGCGAGCTGTCGGTGCTCGAACGGGCCGTCCCGGCGGCGGTGAGAGCGCTTGAGGTGGGCGGGCGGATCGCCGTGCTGTCGTACCACTCGCTGGAGGACCGGCTGGTCAAGCAGGTCTTCGCGGCCGGGGCCGCCACCACCGCTCCGCCCGGCCTGCCCGTCGTCCCCGAGCGCTACCAGCCCCGGCTCAAGCTGCTCACGCGCGGTGCCGAACTTCCCACCGAGGAGGAGGTCGCCGCCAACCGCCGGGCGGCCCCGGCGCGACTGCGCGCGGCCCAGCGCATCAGGGAGGACGTCGAGTGAGCCGGACACGGGGGAGGGCGCGTGGCTAGGAGACCCGAGCTGAAGGGGCGCGCGGCGCGGCTCGCCCGGCTCTTCCCGACCGGGCCCGGGCAGGGGCCCGGCCGGGGCCGGGGCGGGACACAGGCGGCCAGGACGCCGTTCGTGCTGCTCGTCGTCGTCCTCCTCGGCGGGGGGCTGATCGGGCTGCTGCTGCTGAACTCGGCGCTCAGCGAGGGCACGTTCAAGCTGGACGACCTGAAGCGGGAGACCAAGGAACTCACCGACGAGGAGCAGTCGCTGCGCCGCGACATCGACGCCTACGCCGCTCCCGCCGCGCTCCAGCGCCGCGCCCGTGAGCTGGGCATGGTGCCCGGCGGCGATCCGGCGTTCCTCAACCCCGACGGCACGGTCAAGGGCGTCCCGACCCCGGCCCGGGGCGCCCGCTACAGCCCACTGGTGCTGGCTCCGGAGGCGATGCCCACGGGGGCGACGGAGGCGCCGGGTACGGAGGATGAGACCGACGCGGGGCAGGCCGGGCCTGAGGGCACCTCGGAACCGCAGACCGCACCGGAACCCCAGACCGCGCCGCAGCCGCAGGGAGCGCCGGAGGCCCCGACCGCGCCGCAACCCCAAGGAGCCCCCGTCCCCGGGACCGCCGCGCCCCCGACCCCCTACGGAACGCCCCCCGGCACCCCCCACGAGCCCACCCCGACCCCGACAACCCCCGGCAGGTGACGGAAGTGACCGACAGGGAACCGCCGCGTCGCCGGGTGCCAGGCCCCGCCCGGCCCGTCCGCCCCGGCGGGCGGCAGCGCCCCGGGCCCGGCGCCCGACCGGCCCGCCGCCCCGCGCCGTCCCGCGGCCCCGCCGCCCCGCCCGCGCTGCGGCTCGGCAGCCCGCGCCCCCGGCTGCGCATGGTCGGGCTCGGACTGACCGTCGTCCTCCTGGTGTTCACCGTGCGGCTGCTCCAGGTGCAGGCCGTCGACGCGAGCGCGTACGCCGCCAAGGCCGAGCAGAACCGGTACGTCGTGCACACCCTGGCCGCCGAGCGCGGCCAGATCACCGACCGCACCGGTGTCGCGTTGGCCACCAGCGACGACGCCGAGGACATCACGGCCGACCCGACGATGTTCACGCGCGAGGAGCTGGGGATCGGTGACGGCCCCGAGCAGGCGGCGGCGCTCCTCGCCCCGATCCTCGGCGCGGAGCAGGACGCGATCGCGGAGAAGCTGCGTACCAGGAACACCCGGTACGTGCTGCTGGCCCGCCGTCAGACCCCCGAGGTCTGGAAGCAGATCAAGGACCTGAAGACCGCGCTCACCAAGAAGGCGGAGCACGACGACTCCGCCGTCAACGTCCTCGCGGGCGTCTTCTCCGACCCCAGCAGCAAGCGCGTGTACCCCAACGGCGAACTCGCCGCCGGGATACTGGGCTGGGTCAACGCCGAGGGCAAGGGCGGCGGCGGCATCGAGCAGCAGTTGAACAAGGTGCTCGCCGGGAAGCCCGGAGAGGTCCGCTACGCGCAGTCCGGCGGCTACCAGGTGCCCACGGTCGGCTCGCGCGAGACGCCCGCCGTGCCCGGCTCCGACGTCGAGCTGACCATCGACCGGGACATCCAGTGGGCCGCGCAGAACGCCATCGCCGAGCAGGTGGAGAAGTCCAAGGCGGACCGCGGCTACGTCATCGTCCAGGACACCCGCACCGGCGAGATCCTCGCCATGGCGAACTCGCCCGGCTTCGACCCCAACGACCTCTCCCAGGCCGACGCCACCGCGATGGGCAACGCGGCCCTCCAGGACGCCTACGAGCCCGGCTCCACCGCCAAGCTGATGTCGATGGCCGCCGTCCTCGAAGAGGGCGCCGCCACGCCGGAGACGCACGTCGTCGTGCCCAACCGGCTGCACCGCGGCGACCGGCTCTTCCGGGACGACATCGACCACGAGACCTGGTACCTGACGCTGAACGGGGTGCTCGCCAAGTCCAGCAACATCGGCACCATCCTCGCGGTCGGCCAGCTCGGCGAAAACCAGGCCCAGAGCAACGAGATCCTCTACTCCTACCTGCGCAAGTTCGGCCTCGGCGGCTACACCGGGCTCGACTTCCCCGGGGAGACGAAGGGCATCCTCGCGCCGCCCGACCAGTGGTCGACCTCCCAGCAGTTCACGATCCCGTTCGGGCAGGGCGTCTCCATCAACGCCATGCAGGCGGCGTCCGTGTACTCCACCATCGCCAACGGCGGCGTCCGCGTCGAACCCACCCTGGTGCGCGGCACGAAGGGCCCCGACGGCCGCTTCACCCCCGCGCCGGAACCGAAGAAGACCCGGGTGGTGAGCGAGAAGACGGCGAAGACGCTCGCCAGGATGCTGGAGTCGGTCGTGGACGACGAGGAGGGCACCGGCACCAAGGCCCGCATCCCCGGCTACCGCGTCGCGGGCAAGACCGGCACCGCCAACCGAGTGGATCCGGACACCGGCAAGTACCGCGGCTACACGTCCTCCTTCGCCGGGTTCGCGCCCGCGGACAACCCCCGCGTCACCGTCTACTGCGCCATCCAGAACGCCACCGAGGGCAGCTACTTCGGCG
Organism: Streptomyces flavalbus; assembly: GCF_042674625.1. Classification (NCBI taxonomy): domain Bacteria; kingdom Bacillati; phylum Actinomycetota; class Actinomycetes; order Kitasatosporales; family Streptomycetaceae; genus Streptomyces; species Streptomyces flavalbus. The sequence goes on along the minus strand of NZ_JBHTEB010000001.1, from coordinate 2,068,052 downwards.
GACAGATCTGCGGACCCATCTACAAGCAGGTCATGGAGTTCGCCCTGAAGTCCCTCCAGGTCCCGCCCACCGGGGCCCCGCCCGCGAAGCTGCCCGTCACCTTCCAGCCATGATCGTCCGAGCCCCAGGAACCACCCGTGACCACGATCACCCCCGACTCCGGGAACCAGGGCACGCCCCGGCGCCTTTTTAGCTCCGAGGCGGGTGCGCCCGGTACGCTCACCGCCGTGCCACACGCTGATCAGTCCCAAACCACCCAGAAGGGCGGTCCCGTGACCTATCCGGGCCCGCCGCGACCGGCCTCGGTCTCCGCCACACCCCTCGCGGAACTGGCCGAGCAGTTGGGTGTCACCGCACCACCGAGCACCGCGCCACCGAGTACCGCACCAGCGAACACCGCCCCACCGTCACCCGACGCCCCGGGCACCCCCGACGCCCCGGGCACCCCCGGCGTCACGGGCATCACCCACGACTCCCGCGCGGTGCGCCCCGGTGACCTGTACGCCGCCCTGCCCGGCGCCCGCGCGCACGGCGCCGACTTCGTCACCCAGGCCGCGGGGCTCGGCGCGACCGCCGTCCTGACCGACCCGGCGGGCGCCGACCGCGCCGCCGCCACCGGACTCCCGGTCCTTGTCGTCGACGACCCGCGCGCGCGGATGGGCGAACTGGCCGCCACCATCTACGGCCACCCCGGCGACGGACTGCTCCAGATCGGCATCACCGGCACCTCGGGCAAGACCACCACCGCCTACCTCGTCGAGGGCGGCCTGCGCACCGCGCACCACACCGGCCTCATCGGCACCGTGGAGACGCGCATCGGCGAGGAGCGCATCAAGTCCGAGCGCACCACCCCCGAAGCCACCGACCTCCAGGCCCTGTTCGCCGTGATGCGTGAGCGCGGCGTCGAGGCGGTCGCGATGGAGGTCTCCAGCCACGCCCTGGTCCTCGGCCGGGTCGACGGCTGTGTCTTCGACATCGGGGTGTTCACCAACCTCAGCCCGGAGCACATGGAGTTCCACTCCGACATGGAGGACTACTTCCGGGCCAAGGCACAGCTCTTCACGCCGGAACGCAGCAGGCTCGGCGTGGTCAACGTCGACGACGAGTACGGCCGCAGGCTCGCCAAGGAGGCCACCGTCCCGGTGGTCACCTTCTCCGCCGAGGGCCACCCCGACGCCGACTGGCGCGCCGAGGACGTCCGGGTCGGGCCGCTGGACTCGCCGTTCACGGCGGTCGGCCCCGAGGGGCAGCGGATCAGCGCCACCTCGCCGCTGCCGGGCCCGTTCAACGTGGCCAACACCCTCGCCGCGCTGGTCGCCCTCGCCGCGGCCGGGCTCGACCCGCAGACCGCCGCCGACGGCATCGCCGCGGTGCCCGGGGTGCCGGGCCGCCTGGAGCGGGTGGACGCCGGACAGCCGTACCTCGCGGTCGTGGACTACGCCCACAAGACCGACGCCGTCGAATCGGTGCTGCGCGCGCTGCGCAAGGTCACCGAGGGCCGGGTGCACGTCGTGCTCGGCTGCGGCGGCGACCGTGACACCACCAAGCGCGCCCCCATGGGCGCCGCCGTGGCCCGGCTCGCCGACACGGCCGTACTGACCTCCGACAACCCGCGTTCCGAGGACCCGCTGGCGATCCTCGCCGCCATGCTCCAGGGCGCCGCGGCGGTGCCCGCGCACGAGCGCGGCGAGGTGGTCCTGTTCGAGGACCGGGCCGCCGCGATCGCCGCCGCGGTGGCCCGCGCCCGGCCCGGGGACACCGTGCTGGTCGCGGGCAAGGGCCACGAGCAGGGCCAGGACATCGCCGGGGTGGTCCGTCCGTTCGACGACCGCCAGGTGCTTCGGGAAGCAATCCAGCAGACCCAGGGATGAACTTGTGATCGCCCTCTCTCTCGCCGAGATCGCAGCAGTCGTCGGCGGGCAGACGCACGACATACCGGATCCGTCGGTGCGCGTCACCGGACCGGTCGTCCGGGACTCCCGCGAGGTGGAGCCAGGCAGCCTCTTCGTCGCCTTCGCCGGGGAACGCGTCGACGGCCACGACTTCGCACGGCAGGTGGTGGAGGCGGGGGCGGTGGCCGTCCTCGCGACCCGTCCCGTCGACGTGCCCGCGATCGTCGTGGACGACGTCCAGACGGCCCTCGGCGCGCTCGCGCGTGAGGTCGTCCGGCGGCTCGGCGCGACCCTGGTCGCGCTGACCGGCTCCGCGGGCAAGACCAGCACCAAGGACCTCATCGCGCAGGTGCTGCGGCGCAAGGCGCCCACGGTGTTCACCCCGGGATCGTTGAACAACGAGATCGGGCTCCCGCTGACCGCGCTCAGCGCCACCGAGGAGACGCGCTTCCTCGTCCTGGAGATGGGCGCCCGCGGCATCGGCCACATCCGCTACCTGACCGGCCTGACGCCCCCTCGGATCGGCCTGGTGCTCAACGTCGGCAGCGCCCACATCGGGGAGTTCGGCGGCCGGGAGCAGATCGCGCAGGCCAAGGGCGAACTCGTGGAGGCGCTTCCAGAAGACGGTACGGCGGTCCTCAACGCCGACGACCCCCTCGTACGCGCCATGGCGTCCCGTACGAAGGCGAAGGTGCTCCTCTTCGGTGAGGCCGACGAAGCGGACGTACGCGCCGAGAACGTACGACTCACGGACAGCGGACAGCCCTCCTTCAGCCTTCACACACCCTCCGGGTGCAGTGACGTGACCATGCGCCTGTACGGTGAGCACCACGTGTCGAACGCGCTCGCCGCGGCCGCCGTCGCCCATGAGCTGGGCATGTCCGCGGAAGAGATCGCCACCGCGCTCTCCGAGGCGGGCTCCCTCTCCCGCTGGCGGATGGAGGTCACCGAGCGCCCGGACGGCGTGACGGTCGTCAACGACGCCTACAACGCGAACCCCGAGTCCATGCGAGCGGCGCTGCGTGCGCTGGCCGCGATGGGCAAGGGGCGCCGTACGTGGGCGGTGCTCGGCAAGATGGCCGAGCTGGGGGACGAGGCGCTCGCCGAGCACGACGCGGTCGGACGGCTCGCCGTCCGACTCAACGTCAGCAAGCTCGTCGCGGTCGGCGGTAGGGAAGCCGCCTGGCTGCAACTGGGCGCATATAACGAGGGTTCGTGGGGTGAGGAGTCGGTGCACGTGTCCGACGCACAGGCGGCGGTCGACCTGTTGCGCAGCGAGTTGCGCCCGGGGGACGTCGTGCTCGTGAAGGCGTCCCGTTCGGTCGGTCTCGAAGGCGTTGCCCAGGCGCTGCTGGAGACCGGTGCCGAGGGTGAGGTCGCAGCCCGATGATGAAGCAGATCCTGTTCGCGGGAGTCATTGGCCTGTTCCTGACGCTGATCGGCACCCCGCTGCTGATCAAGCTGCTGGCCCGCAAGGGGTACGGCCAGTACATCCGCGACGACGGCCCGCGCGAGCACCACGCCAAGCGCGGTACGCCGACCATGGGCGGTATCGCGTTCATCCTGGCGACGATCGCCGCCTACTTCCTGAGCAAGCTCATCACCGGCTACCCGCCGACCTTCTCCGGTCTGCTGGTCCTCGGACTGATGGCGGGCATGGGCCTGGTCGGCTTCCTGGACGACTACATCAAGATCGTCAAGCGGCGTTCGCTGGGCCTGCGGGCCAAGGCGAAGATGGCGGGCCAGCTCATCGTCGGCATCGGCTTCGCGGTGCTGTCGCTGCAGTTCGCCGACAACCGCGGCAACACCCCGGCCTCCACCAAGCTGTCGTTCATCACCGACTTCGGCTGGACGATCGGCCCGGTGCTGTTCGTCGTCTGGGCGCTGTTCATGATCCTGGCGATGTCCAACGGCGTGAACCTGACCGACGGTCTGGACGGTCTGGCGACCGGCGCCTCCGTGCTGGTCTTCGGCGCCTACACCTTCATCGGCGTGTGGCAGTTCCAGGAGTCCTGCGCCAACGCGCTGACGCTGACCAACCCCGGCGCCTGCTACGAGGTGCGCGACCCGCTGGACCTCGCGGTGGTCTCCGCGGCGCTGATGGGCGCCTGCCTGGGCTTCCTGTGGTGGAACACCTCCCCGGCCAAGATCTTCATGGGCGACACCGGTTCGCTCGCCCTCGGCGGCGTCCTCGCGGGCCTGGCGATCTGCTCCCGCACCGAGCTGCTGCTCGCCATCCTGGGCGGCCTGTTCGTGCTGATCACCATGTCGGTGGTCATCCAGGTCGGCTCGTTCCGGATGACCGGCAAGCGGGTCTTCCGGATGGCGCCACTCCAGCACCACTTCGAACTCAAGGGCTGGTCCGAGGTCCTGATCGTGGTCCGCTTCTGGATCATCCAGGGCATCTGTGTGATCGTCGGACTGGGCCTCTTCTACGCGGGATGGGCAGCGGACAAGTGACCAACTGGCAGGGCAAGCGCGTCACCGTCGCCGGGCTCGGCGTCTCCGGCGTCCCGGCGGCCAAGGTGCTGCACGCCCGCGGCGCGCACGTCACCGTCGTCAACGACGGCGCCGACGAGCGGGCACGGGCGCAGGCCGCCGACCTGGAGGCGCTCGGCGTCACCGTCCGCCTCGGCGACGGCGCTTCCCTGCCCGAGGGCACCGAGCTGATCGTCACCGCGCCCGGCTGGCGCCCCGACAAGCCGCTGTTCACCGCGGCGGCCGAGGCGGGCGTCCCCGTCTGGGGCGACGTCGAGCTGGCGTGGCGGCTGCGCGGCCCGGACGCCGCCCCCTGGCTCGCGGTCACCGGCACCAACGGCAAGACCACCACCGTCCAGATGCTCGCGTCGATCCTGACGGCGGCGGGCCTGCGCACCGCCGCCGTCGGCAACATCGGCGTCTCCCTCCTGGACGCCGTACTCGGCGACGAGCCGTACGACGTCCTGGCCGTGGAGCTGTCCAGCTACCAGCTCCACTGGGCGCCCTCCGTGCGCGCCCACTCCGCCGCCGTCCTGAACCTCGCCCCCGACCACCTCGACTGGCACGGCTCGATGGAGGCGTACGCCAGGGACAAGGGCCGGATCTACGAGGGCAACCGCGTCGCCTGCGTCTACAACGTGGCCGACAAAGCCACCGAGGACCTGGTGCGCGAGGCGGACGTCGAGGAGGGCTGCCGCGCCGTCGGCTTCACCCTCGGCACCCCGGCGCCCTCCCAACTCGGCGTCGTGGACGGCGTCCTGGTCGACCGCGCCTTCGTCGAGGACCGGCACACCAGCGCCCAGGAGCTGGCCGAGGTCTCCGACGTCAACCCGCCCGCCCCGCACAACATCGCCAACGCCCTCGCGGCGGCGGCCCTCGCCCGCGCCTTCGGGGTGCCCGCCACCGCCGTACGCGACGGACTGCGGGCCTTCCGGCCGGACGCCCACCGCATCGCGCACGTCGCGGACGTGGACGGCGTCGCCTACGTCGACGACTCCAAGGCCACCAACACCCACGCCGCCGAGGCGTCGTTGGCGGCCTACGAGCCCATCGTGTGGATCGCGGGCGGGCTCGCCAAAGGCGCCACCTTCGACGAACTGGTCGCCCGCTCGGCCAGGCGGCTGCGCGGCGTCGTCCTCATCGGCGCCGACCGCGCGCTCATCCGCGAGGCCCTGGCGCGACACGCGCCCGAAGTACCCGTCGTCGACGTCGACCGGACCGACACTGGGGCGATGCTCCAGGCGGTGCGGGAGGCGCGGCGGCTCGCGGAGCCGGGCGACACGGTGCTGCTGGCCCCCGCCTGCGCCTCCATGGACATGTTCACCAACTACAACCAGCGCGGTGACGCGTTCGCGGAGGCGGTTCGCGAACTCGGCGCCTGACCCGGCCGCCTGCCGGGCGACCTTGGGAGGGACCGTGGGACGCGCGAAGCGCATGACGCCGACCCGGCCGGAACCGGCGTACACCGGAGGCACCCGTGCCCGGTAGCCGCACCGGCCGCCCGCCCGTCCAGCGGGCCCCGCGTCGCCCCGCCGTACCGCGCACCCCGCGCGAGAACCCGTTCGTCCGGCTGACCACCCGCGCGCGCCGCGCCTGGGACCGGCCGCTGACGGCGTACTACCTGATCCTCGGCGGCAGCCTGCTGATCACCGTGCTGGGTCTGGTGATGGTCTACTCGGCCTCCCAGATCACCGCCCTGCAGATGTCGCTGGGCGGCTCCTACTTCTTCCGCAAGCAGTTGCTGGCCGCCGTGCTCGGCACCGTGCTCCTGTACGCCGCCTCCCGGATGCCGGTGAAGCTGCACCGGGCGCTGGCCTACCCGATCCTCGCCGGAGCCGTGTTTTTGATGGCCCTTGTGCAGGTGCCGGGGATAGGGCACGCGGTCAACGGCAACCAGAACTGGATCTCCGTCGGCGGCCCCTTCCAGCTCCAGCCGAGCGAGTTCGGCAAGCTGGCGCTGGTGCTGTGGGGCGCCGACCTGCTCGCCCGCAAGCAGGACAAGAAGCTGCTCACGCAGTGGAAGCACATGCTGGTGCCGCTGGTCCCGGTCGCCTTCATGCTGCTGGGCCTGATCATGCTCGGCGGCGACATGGGTACGGCGATCATCCTGACGGCGATCCTGTTCGGCCTGCTGTGGCTGGCGGGCGCCCCCACCCGGCTGTTCGTCGGCGTGCTCGCCGTCGCCGGGGTGCTCGGGGCGGTGCTGATCCAGACCAACGCCAACCGCCTCGACCGGTTCGCCTGCATCGGCGCCACCGAGATGGGCGAGGACGGCTCCTGCTGGCAGGCCGTGCACGGCATCTACGCCCTCGCCTCCGGCGGACTGTTCGGTTCCGGACTCGGGGCGAGTGTGGAAAAATGGGGCCAACTCCCTGAAGCGCACACCGACTTCATCTTCGCCGTCACCGGTGAGGAGCTGGGTCTGGCGGGGACGCTGTCGGTGCTCGCCCTCTTCGCCGCTCTAGGCTATGCGGGTATCCGCGTGGCCGGACGCACGGAGGACCCCTTCGTGAGGTACGCCGCGGGAGGCGTGACCACCTGGATCACGGCCCAGGCCGTGATCAACATCGGTGCGGTGCTCGGCCTGCTGCCGATCGCCGGTGTCCCGCTCCCGCTGTTCTCCTACGGGGGATCCGCCCTGCTGCCGACCATGTTCGCCATCGGGTTGCTGATCGCCTTCGCACGGGACGAACCCGCTGCGCGGGCGGCGCTTGCGATGCGGCAACCCCGCTTTGGTAGAAAGCGGGGGGCTGGGGGACCGGGTTCGGAACGGAGCCCCCGGAGATGGAACACGATGCGACGGCGCGCCCCGGCGCGCTCGTCCGGAGAGCGGTGAATTTCGGTGCATGTCGTACTCGCCGGTGGGGGGACCGCCGGCCACATCGAGCCAGCGCTCGCCCTCGCGGACGCCCTGCGCAGGCAGGACCCGACCGTGGGGATCACGGCCCTGGGCACGGAGCGCGGGCTGGAGACCCGGCTGGTGCCGGAGCGGGGCTACGAGCTGGCGCTGATCCCCGCGGTGCCGCTGCCCCGCAAGCCGACCCCCGAGCTGATCACCGTCCCGGGCCGGTTGCGCGGCACCATCAAGGCGGCCGAGCAGATCCTGGAGCGCACCAAGGCGGACGCCGTGGTCGGCTTCGGCGGCTACGTCGCGCTCCCCGGCTACCTGGCCGCCAAGCGGCTCGGCGTGCCGATCGTCATCCACGAGGCCAACGCCCGCCCCGGCCTCGCCAACAAGATCGGCTCCCGGTACGCCGCCCAGGTCGCCGTCTCCACGCCCGACAGCAAGCTGCGGGGCGCCCGCTACATCGGCATCCCGCTGCGCCGCTCCATCGCCACCCTGGACCGCGCCGCCGTACGCCCCGAGGCGCGCGCCGCGTTCGGCCTCGACCCGAACCTGCCGACCCTGCTGGTCTCCGGCGGCTCCCAGGGGGCCCGGCGCCTGAACGAGGTCGTGCAGCAGGTCGCGCCCTGGCTCCAGCAGGCCGGTATCCAGATCCTGCACGCCGTCGGCCCGAAGAACGAACTGCCGCAGGTGCACCAGATGCCGGGGATGCCCCCGTACATCCCGGTAAGTTACCTGGACCGGATGGACCTCGCGTACGCCGCGGCCGACATGATGCTCTGCCGCGCGGGCGCGATGACCGTCGCCGAACTCTCCGCCGTCGGACTCCCGGCCGCCTACGTCCCGCTGCCCATCGGCAACGGCGAACAGCGGCTGAACGCCCAGCCGGTGGTGAAGGCGGGCGGCGGGCTGCTGGTCGACGACGCGGAACTCACCCCGGAGTGGGTGCGGGAGAACGTCCTGCCCGTGCTGGCCGACCCGCACCGGCTGTACGAGATGTCCCGCGCCGCGGGCGAGTTCGGCCGCCGGGACGCCGACGACCTCCTCGTCGGCATGGTGTACGAGGCGATCGCCGCCAGCCGCGCACGCCGCTAGGCACGCACGACGGAAGAGGGCAGGAAGCGTGGCCGGACCCACCGCCGCCGAACGCGGGGTACGTGAGCAGGAACCGTCCGGCCCGCCTCCCGCCCGGCGGCTGAGGCCGCCGAAGCCTCGTACGATCATCATCCTGGCGCTCGCCCTGGTCCTGCTCGGCGCGGGCGGCGGCTGGGTGCTGTACGGCTCCTCGTGGCTGCGCGTGGAGTGGGTGACCGTCTCCGGGACGCGCGTGCTGACGCCCGCGCAGGTGCGCGAGGCCGCCGACGTCCCGCTCGGGGCGCCGCTGGCCTCCCTCGACACCGGGGCGATCGAGACACGACTCCGCAGGAAATTGCCCCGAATTGACGCGGTTGACGTGGTCCGTTCCTGGCCCCATGGAATCGGGCTGAAAGTCGTCGAGCGCACTCCCGTCCTGCTGATGGAAAATCCCGACAATGCGGGCGGATTCGTGGAAGTGGACAAGGAAGGTGTCCGATTCGCCACGGTTTCACGGGCCATCAAAGACGTTCCCGTGCTGGAATTGGCGCCGTCCCGCTCCGGTTCGGCCGGAGCCAGCCTGCGCCGCTTCGGCGAGGGCCGCCTGGTGCGCGAGGCGGTCCGGACCGTGGCCGCCCTCCCGGCCGGGGTCGCCCGGGACACCCGTACCGTCAAGGTCCGTTCCTACGACGCCATCTCGCTGGAGCTGGACGGCGGCCGGACCGTCGCCTGGGGGAGTTCCGAGAAGGGCGCCGCGAAGGCCCGCGCGCTCACCGCCCTGATGAAAGCCGCGCCCGGTGCCCGGCACTTCGACGTGAGTGTTCCCACCGCCCCGGCGTCATCGGGGAGTTGACGCACATCCGCGCAGGCCAGCACCCTGGTTGGGCAGCGCTACGCCTGATCACATAGGGTGAAAAGAAAAACGGGAGGTTCGGCGTGTTCGTTGAACGTGCGCCACTTGTCGACTTAGTGTCCTGTTCAGAAGACTCCAGGGAACAGACACACTGGTAACCCTAAACTTCAGCGTTAGGGTTCGGGTCGGCACTACGGACCGTCCCATTCGGCATCAGTCGTCGCATCGCGGGGCGCAGCGCGTCCCGGTGATTCGGCGGCACGTAACTCGAGGCGAGAGGCCTTCGACGTGGCAGCACCGCAGAACTACCTCGCAGTCATCAAAGTCATCGGTGTCGGCGGCGGTGGTGTCAATGCCATCAACCGGATGATCGAGGTCGGTCTCAAGGGCGTCGAGTTCATCGCCATCAACACCGACGCGCAAGCCCTGTTGATGAGCGACGCCGACGTCAAGCTCGACGTCGGCCGGGAACTCACCCGCGGACTCGGCGCCGGAGCCAACCCGGCCGTCGGCCGCAAGGCCGCCGAGGACCACCGCGAGGAGATCGAGGAGGTCCTCAAGGGGGCCGACATGGTCTTCGTGACGGCCGGTGAGGGGGGCGGCACCGGCACCGGCGGCGCGCCCGTCGTGGCGAACATCGCCCGCTCCCTCGGCGCCCTCACCATCGGCGTGGTCACCCGCCCGTTCACCTTCGAGGGGCGGCGCCGCGCCAACCAGGCCGAGGACGGCATCGCGGAGCTGCGCGAAGAGGTCGACACCCTCATCGTCATCCCCAACGACCGGCTGCTGTCCATCTCCGACCGCCAGGTCTCCGTCCTCGACGCCTTCAAGTCGGCGGACCAGGTCCTGCTCTCCGGTGTCCAGGGCATCACCGACCTCATCACCACGCCCGGCCTGATCAACCTCGACTTCGCCGACGTCAAGTCGGTCATGTCCGAGGCCGGTTCCGCCCTGATGGGCATCGGCTCGGCCCGCGGCGACGACCGCGCGGTGGCCGCCGCCGAGATGGCGATCTCCTCGCCGCTGCTCGAAGCCTCCATCGACGGCGCCCGCGGGGTGCTGCTCTCCATCTCCGGCGGCTCCGACCTCGGCCTGTTCGAGATCAACGAGGCCGCCCAGCTCGTCAGCGAGGCCGCCCACCCCGAGGCCAACATCATCTTCGGCGCGGTCATCGACGACGCCCTCGGCGACGAGGTCCGGGTCACCGTGATCGCCGCCGGGTTCGACGGCGGCCAGCCCCCGTCGAAGCGGGACACCGTTCTCGGCTCCGCCACCGCCAAGCGCGAGGAGCCCACGCCGGTCCGGCCCGCCCCGGAGAGCCGCCCCACCTTCGGCGCGCTCGGCAGCGTCAAGCCGAAGGAGGAGCCGGAGCCCGCCCCCGAGCCGGTGAGCGACCTCCAGTCCCAGCCGCCGGTGCCGCCGTCGCGCAGCTACACGGACAGCGCGGCCGAGGAACTGGACGTTCCGGACTTCCTGAAGTGATAGGAAAGCGCTCCGGTAAGAGCACCGTGAACGGCGCGCACTTCGCCTTCACCGACCGGTGGGGCGGGGTGAGCGCCGTTCCGTACGAGGAGCTGAACCTCGGCGGCGCGGTCGGTGACGACCCCGCCGCCGTGCGCGCCAACCGCGAACTCGCCGCCAAGTCGCTGGACCTGGACCCGGGCCGGGTGGTCTGGATGAACCAGGTGCACGGCGCCGAGGTCGCGGTGGTCGACGGACCCTGGGGCGAGCGCCCCGTCCCCGAGGTCGACGCGCTCGTCACCACCGAGCGGGGGCTCGCGCTCGCCGTCCTCACCGCCGACTGCGTGCCCGTCCTGCTCGCCGACCCCGTCGCGGGCGTCGTCGCCGCGGCGCACGCGGGCCGTCCCGGCCTGGTCGCGGGCGTCGTCCCGGCGGCGCTACGCGCGATGACCGACCTGGGCGCCGAGCCCTCCCGGATCGTCGCCCGCACCGGACCCGCCGTCTGCGGGCGGTGCTACGAGGTGCCGGAGGCGATGCGCGCCGAGGTGGCCGCCGTGGAACCGGCGGCGTACGCCGTCACGAGCTGGGGCACGCCCGCGGTCGACGTGGCCGCCGGAGTGCACGCGCAGCTCGACCGGCTCGGGGTGTGCGACCGGGAGCAGTCGCCGGTGTGCACGCTGGAGTCGGACGATCACTTCTCGTACCGCCGCGACCGCGCCACCGGGCGGCTCGCGGGCTACGTCTGGCTGGACTGATGGGGCATGACGGACCGTAAGGACGAACTCGCGGCGAACCTCGCGAAAGTGGAGGAACGCATCGCCGCCGCGTGCGCCGCCGCCGGGCGCCGCCGCGACGAGGTGACCCTGATCGTGGTCACCAAGACCTACCCGGCGAGCGATGTGCGGTTCCTGGCCGAACTCGGCGTGCGGCACGTCGCGGAGAACCGCGACCAGGACGCCGCCCCGAAGGCTGCCGAGTGCGCGGATCTGCCGCTCACCTGGCACTTCGTGGGCCAGTTGCAGACCAACAAGGTGCGTTCCGTGGTCGGTTACGCCGATCTCGTGCAGTCCGTCGACCGTTCCCGGCTGGTGACCGCGCTGTCGAAGGAGGCGGTGCGCGCCGGGCGGGAGATCGGCTGCCTGATCCAGGTCGCCCTGGACGCGGGGGAGAGCGCCCGCGGTGAGCGCGGTGGCGTGGCGCCGGGCGGAATCGAAGAGTTGGCCGACCTCGTGGCGGCGGCCGACGGGCTCCGGCTCGACGGGCTGATGACCGTCGCCCCGCTCACCGGCGAGTACGCCGGACGCGAACAGGCGGCGTTCGAGCGGTTGATGGATTTGTCGACCCACCTGCGCGGAAGCCATCCGGCTGCGAACATGGTCTCGGCAGGAATGAGTGCGGACCTTGAGCAGGCCGTGGCGGCCGGGGCGACACATGTGCGCGTCGGCAGCGCGGTACTCGGAGTCCGCGTGAGGCTCGGGTAACGTCGCCAAGAAGTCGGACCACAGCAGAAAATATGGTCATTACCGTCGAAAGGCGGGCATAACGACCTCGTGGATCGCGGGCACTTGGCAGTCGTCAGCCGATCCACCACAGAGCGGAGGACTCAGAGCATGGCCGGCGCGATGCGCAAGATGGCGGTCTACCTCGGCCTCGTGGAGGACGATGGGTACGACGGCCGGGGATTCGACCCCGATGACGACTTCGAACCGGAACTCGACCCGGAGCCCGAGCGGGACCACCGGCGTCATGAACCGCCCCATTCGTCGCATAGCTCGCATCAGTCCCAAAGGGACGAAGAGGTACGAGTCGTACAGCCGTCCGCGCCCCGCGACCCGGTACCCCGTTCCGCTTCGCTCGCCGCGGAATCCGGGCGTCCGGCGCGCATCGCGCCCGTGGCGTCCATCACACAAGAACGCGCAAGCCTGGAGAAGAACGCACCGGTGATCATGCCCAAGGTCGTGTCGGAACGAGAGCCTTACCGGATCACCACACTTCACCCGCGGACCTACAACGAGGCCCGTACCATCGGGGAACACTTCCGTGAAGGCACCCCCGTGATCATGAACTTGACTGAGATGGATGACACAGACGCCAAGCGACTTGTCGACTTTGCGGCCGGTTTGGTGTTTGGTCTTCACGGCAGCATCGAGCGGGTGACGCAGAAGGTGTTCCTGTTGTCGCCTGCTAACGTCGATGTCACGGCGGAGGACAAGGCCCGCATCGCAGAGGGCGGGTTCTTCAACCAGAGCTGAGACGCACGACCGGTAGAAGTACCTAGAAGTACGGGAAACAGGGGAGAGGGAAGCACGAGTCATGAGCGTGGTCCTGGATGTCGTCTACATCGCGCTGATGTGCTTCCTCATCGTGCTGATCTTCCGGTTGGTCATGGACTACGTCTTCCAGTTCGCCCGCTCATGGCAACCCGGCAAGGCGATGGTGGTCGTTCTGGAGGCCACCTACACTGTCACTGATCCACCGCTCAAGCTTCTGCGGCGGTTCATTCCGCCGCTGCGTCTCGGGGGCGTGGCGCTCGACCTGTCCTTCTTCGTACTGATGATCATCGTCTACATCCTGATCTCTGTGGTGAGCCGGCTGTGAGCGATGTGACCTACCGTCTTGCCGAATGCCGACGACTACGTTGAGGTGAAGAGATGCCGTTGACCCCCGAGGACGTGCGGAACAAGCAGTTCACGACCGTCCGCCTCCGAGAAGGCTATGACGAGGACGAGGTCGATGCCTTCCTCGACGAGGTCGAAGCCGAACTGACCCGCCTGCTCCGGGAGAACGAGGACCTGCGCGCCAAGCTGGCCGCGGCGACGCGTGCCGCCGCGCAGAACCAGCAGAACATGCGCAAGCCCCCGGAGCAGCAGGACCAGCAGCACCCGCAGCAGGGTATGCGCGGTCCGGGCGGACCCGGTGGGCCTGGCGGCCATGGTGGTCCGGGCGGACCCGGTGGCCCCGGCGGTCCGGGCGCTCCGGTCCCCGCCGGGATATCGGGCCCGCCGCAGCAGCAGATGGGTGGCCCCATGGGTGGTCCGCCCCAGCTGCCGAGCGGTGCTCCGCAGCTGCCCCCCGGCCCGGGTGGGCAGGGTCCGCAGGGTCCCGGTCCGATGGGCCAGGGTCCGATGGGCCAGGGCCCGATGCAGGGCCAGATGGGACCCGGCCCGATGGGCGGTCCCATGGGCGGTCCGGGACACGGCCCCGGTATGCCCGGTCAGGGTCCCGGTGGCGACAGCGCCGCCCGGGTGCTCTCGCTCGCCCAGCAGACCGCCGACCAGGCGATCGCCGAGGCGCGCGCCGAGGCCAACAAGATCGTCGGCGAGGCCCGTTCGCGCGCCGAGGGCCTGGAGCGGGACGCCCGTGCCAAGGCTGACGCCCTGGAGCGGGACGCGCAGGAGAAGCACCGGGTCGCGATGGGCTCCCTGGAGTCCGCCCGCGCCACCCTGGAGCGCAAGGTCGAGGACCTGCGCGGCTTCGAGCGCGAGTACCGCACGCGGCTGAAGTCGTACCTGGAGTCGCAGCTGCGCCAGCTGGAGACCCAGGCCGACGACTCGCTGGCCCCGCCGCGCACTCCGGCCGCCGCCTCCCTGCCGCCGTCCCCGGCGCCCTCCATGGCTCCGGCCGGTGCGGGTGCCCCGTCCTACGGCGGCAACCAGGGCATGGGCAGTGGCGGTCCGGCTCCGGCCGCTCCGTCCTACGGCGGTCAGCAGCAGATGTCGCCCGCGATGACCCAGCCGATGGCGCCGGTGCGTCCGCAGGGTCCGGGCCCGATGGGTCAGGCGCCCTCGCCGATGCGCGGGTTCCTCATCGACGAGGACGACAACTGACGGCCGCATGACCAGGAGTACGCCGTAGGCGTCGGCAGCGTTCAAAAGGGGCGGGCCCCGGATTCCGATCCGGGGCCCGCCCCTTTTACCCGTGTTGATCGCGCAAGCGCGGGGTGCGCAGGGACGCGGGGTGCGCGGGAAGGGATTTCCCGTGCCCCCCGCCCGCTTACGCCTTGCGCAGGCGGAACGTCAGCGACAGACCCTCGTCCGAGAAGGCGGAGCCGTAGGTGTCGTCCGCCTCACCCTGGGCGAAGTCCGTCGCGAGCACCTCGTCGGCGATCAGGCCCGCGTGCTCGGTGAGCGCGGCGACGGTCGCCGCCTCCGTGGCGGTCCAGCGCAGCGCGATCCGGTCGGCCACGTCGAGGCCGCTGTTCTTGCGGGCCTCCTGGATCAGCCGGATCGCGTCCCGGGCGAGACCGGCGCGGCGCAGCTCCTCGGTGATCTCCAGGTCGAGGGCGACCGTCGCGCCCGCGTCGGACGCCACCGACCAGCCCTCGCGCGGGGTCTCCGTGATGATGACCTCGTCGGGGGCGAGGGTGATCGTCTCGCCGTCGACCTCGACCGACGCCGTGCCCTCGCGCAGGGCGAGGGAGAGCGCCGCCGCGTCCGCGTTCGCCACGGCCTTGGCGACGTCCTGGACGCGCTTGCCGAACCGCTTGCCCAGCGCCCGGAAGTTGGCCTTCGCGGTGGTGTCGACCAGGCTGCCGCCGACCTCGCTGAGGGAGGCGAGGGACTCGACGTTCAGCTCCTCCGTGATCTGCGCGTGCAGCTCGGGGGAGAGCGCGTCGAAGCCCGTCGCCGCGACCAGGGCCCGGCGCAGCGGCTGGCGGGTCTTGACGCCCGACTCCGCGCGCGTGGCCCGGCCCAGCTCCACCAGGCGGCGCACCAGCACCATCTGCCGCGACAGCTCCGGGTCGATGGCGGTGAGGTCCGCCTCCGGCCAGGAGGACAGGTGCACCGACTCCGGCGCCCCGGGCGTGACCGGGACGACCAGGTCCTGCCAGACCCGCTCGGTGATGAACGGGGTCAGCGGGGCCATCAGCTTCGTGACCGTCTCGACGACCTCGTGCAGGGTGCGCAGCGCCGCCTTGTCGCCCTGCCAGAAGCGGCGCCGGGAGCGGCGTACGTACCAGTTCGACAGGTCGTCGACGAACGCGGAGAGCAGCTTGCCTGCGCGCTGGGTGTCGTACGCCTCCAGGGACTGGGTCACCTGGTCGGTCAGCGCGTGCAGTTCGGACAGCAGCCAGCGGTCGAGCAGCGGGCGGTCCGCCGGGGCCGGGTCGGCCGCGGAGGGCGCCCAGTTCGACGTGCGGGCGTAAAGGGCCTGGAAGGCGACCGTGTTCCAGTACGTGAGGAGCGTCTTGCGGACGACCTCCTGGATGGTGCCGTGGCCGACCCTGCGGGCCGCCCAGGGGGAGCCACCGGCCGCCATGAACCAGCGCACCGCGTCCGCGCCGTGCTGGTCCATCAGCGGGATGGGCTGGAGGATGTTGCCCAGGTGCTTGGACATCTTCCGGCCGTCCTCGGCGAGGATGTGCCCGAGGCAGACGACGTTCTCGTACGACGACTTGTCGAAGACCAGGGTGCCGACCGCCATCAGCGTGTAGAACCACCCGCGCGTCTGGTCGATGGCCTCGCTGATGAACTGCGCGGGGTAGCGGGACTCGAACAGGTCCTTGTTCTTGTACGGGTAGCCCCACTGCGCGAACGGCATCGAACCGGAGTCGTACCAGGCGTCGATGACCTCCGGCACGCGCGTGGCCGTCTTCGCGCAGCTCGGGCAGGCGAAGGTGACCTCGTCGATGTACGGGCGGTGCGGGTCGAGTTCGGACTGGTCGGTGCCGGTCAGCTCGGTCAGCTCCGCGCGGGAGCCGACGACCGTGAGGTGGTCGTCCTCGCAGCGCCAGATGGGCAGCGGGGTGCCCCAGTAGCGGTTGCGGGAGAGCGCCCAGTCGATGTTGTTGTTCAGCCAGTCGCCGTAGCGGCCGTTCTTGACCGTGTCGGGGAACCAGTTGGTGTTCTGGTTCTCCTCCAGGAGGCGGTCCTTGATGGCCGTGGTGCGGATGTACCAGGACGGCTGCGCGTAGTAGAGGAGCGCGGTGTGGCAGCGCCAGCAGTGCGGGTAGCTGTGCTCGTACGGCAGGTGCCTGAAGAGCAGGCCGCGCGCGCCGAGGTCCTCGGTGAGCTGCTCGTCGGCCTTCTTGAAGAAGGCGCCGCCGACGAGGGGCAGGTCCGCCTCGAAGGTGCCGTCCGGGCGGACGGGGTTCACCACGGGCAGGCCGTAGGCGCGGCAGACCTTGAGGTCGTCCTCACCGAAGGCGGGGGACTGGTGGACCAGACCGGTGCCGTCCTCCGTCGTGACGTACTCGGCGTTCACGACGAAGTGGGCCTCGGCCGGGAACTCCACCAGCTCGAACGGGCGCTGGTAGGTCCAGCGCTCCATCTCGGCGCCGGTGAAGGTCTGCCCGGTGGGCTCCCAGCCCTCGCCGAGCGCCTTGCCGACCAGCGGCTCGGCGACGACCAGCTTCTCCTCGCCGTTGCTCGCGACGACGTAGGTGACCTCCGGGTGGGCGGCGACCGCGGTGTTGGAGACCAGCGTCCACGGCGTGGTCGTCCAGATCAGCAGCGCGGCCTCGCCCGCCAGCGGGCCGGAGGTGAGCGGGAAGCGGACGTAGACGGACGGGTCGACGACCGTCTCGTAGCCCTGGGCCAGCTCGTGGTCGGACAGGCCGGTGCCGCAGCGGGGGCACCAGGGGGCGACGCGGTGGTCCTGGACCAGCAGGCCCTTGGTGAAGATCTCCTTCAGCGACCACCAGACCGACTCGATGTACTCGGGGTCCATCGTGCGGTACGCCTCGTCCATGTCGACCCAGTAGCCCATGCGGGTCGTCAGCTCGGCGAAGGCGTCGGTGTGGCGGGTCACGGACTCGCGGCACCTGTCGTTGAACGCGGCGATGCCGTACGCCTCGATGTCCTGCTTGCCGCTGAAGCCCAGCTCCTTCTCGACCGCCAGCTCCACCGGGAGGCCGTGGCAGTCCCAGCCCGCCTTGCGGGCGACGTGGTAGCCGCGCATGGTGCGGAAGCGGGGGAAGACGTCCTTGAAGACGCGGGCCTCGATGTGGTGGGCGCCCGGCATACCGTTGGCGGTGGGCGGGCCCTCGTAGAACACCCATTCGGGGCGACCCTCGGACTGCTCCAGGCTCTTGGCGAAGATCTTCTGCTCGCGCCAGAAGTCGAGCACGGCGTGCTCGAGGGCGGGCAGGTCGACCTGGGCGGGCACCTGGCGGTACGTAGGCGATGTCATCAGCGAGCTTCCTCCGGCGGACTTGCTGCCTTCCGTCCGGAGGGACGAGAGCTGTGTCTTCCTGCGCCGGTCTCGGCGCGCTCCCGCGGTACCACCCTCCTTGGCCCTCCGGTGCGGGGTGTGCACCGGTGAGCCCCCTCATTGGGGTCGCGATGCCGGGTCTACTCACCGTCACTGTGCGTGTTCGGGCTTTCTTCCGGCGGCTCCGGGGTGATCTTCACGCCGCGCTCACCCCCGGGCTCACACCGTCCCCGGGTCGCTCTGGGCTGCGTACGACGCTACTCGTCCCCATCGACGCTTCTCGCTCCGCCCAGTGTACGGCGCCCCGCGGACAGTGGCCGACCGGTTTTCGGCGCGGTGCGGCCGGGTGGTTACCCGGCGGAAGGCTGGGCACAACGGATGCATGTCGGTCGCGGTGGGGTCGCGGGCCGGGCGTATCGGGCGGCGTGCCCGGTTGCCGCGGGGCTGAAGTCGATTTATCGTCCCAGCACGATTCGCGTGCAAGATCACAATATGTGAAGGGGCCGCGGCCATGGTGGCGAAGAAGACCGCCGTACAGCAGCCGGCGTCCTCCGGTGGTTCGACGAGGACATCCGGAGGTGCGGCCAAGGACGTGGCGGGGAAGAAGAGCACGACGGCCCCGACGAAGAAGACGGCCGCCAAGAAGACGGCCCCCCGGCGGCGGTCCGACGACGGGAGCACGACGAAGAGCGCGGCGAAGAGCACAACCGAGGCGAAGAGCACGACCGAGAAGAGCACGACCGAGAAGAGCACGACCGAGAAGAGCACGACCGAGAAGAGCACCACCCCACGCGCGGCGAAGAAGGCCACGGCCAAGAAGGCGACGGCCAGGAAGAGCACGGCCAAGAAGGCGGGCGCGGCACAGGCCGCGAAGCAGACGGGAGCCACGACGGTGGTTGCGAAGAAGACCCCTGGTACGGCCACGGCGGCCAAGACCGCCGTTCCCAAGGCGCGGATCGCCGCGGTGGAGCCCGGCGAGCTGGCGGTGCGCCCCGGTGAGGACCCCTGGACCCCGGACGAGGTCGCGGAGGCGCGCGCGGAGCTGGTGTCCGAGGCGGACCGGCTGCGCTCCGAGATCGAGGGCATCGAGCGGTCCCTCGCCGGTCTGATGCGGGACTCCGGGGACGGCGCGGGCGACGACCAGGCGGACACCGGCGCCAAGAACATCACGCGTGAGCACGAGCTGGCGCTGGCCGCCAACGCGCGCGAGATGCTCACCCAGACCGAGCGCGCCCTGGAGCGGCTCGACGCGGGCACCTACGGCCTGTGCGACAGCTGTGGCAAGCCCATCGGCAAGGCGCGGATGCAGGCGTTCCCGCGGGCGACGCTGTGCGTGGAGTGCAAGCAGAAGCAGGAGCGACGGTACTGAGGCGAGCACGTGGGTCCCGCACGGTGTGTCGTACCCTCGTGCTCAGTCGGCACCTAGGTTGAGGGACTCACGTGGCAGAGGCGGAGCGCATCATCGGTACGCCGGACACCCCGGACGCGGCGCGGGCCGAGCGGGAGCGGCGCGGCGACGGCACGGCGTCGGGCGAGCGGTCCGGCGCGGGCGGCCCGGAGACGGACGCCGGTTCCGCCGCGCCCGCCGAGGCCGGGCGGGCCGGGGAGGCGGCCGGTGACGCCGGGGAGGCGGCCGGTGACGCCGGGGAACCGGCTCCGGCCGGGGAGCCGCGCGGCAGGCGGCGGATCGCCGTGCTGTTCGCGGTCGCCGTCTTCGCCTACGCCCTCGACCTGGTCAGCAAGATGATCGTGGTCGCCAAGCTGGAGCACCACGAGCCCATCGAGATCATCGGGGACTGGCTGCGGTTCGAGGCGATCCGCAACGCGGGCGCGGCCTTCGGCTTCGGCGAGGCGTTCACGGTGATCTTCACGGTGATCGCGGCGGTGGTGATCGTGGTGATCGCCCGGCTCGCCCGCAAGCTCTACAGCCTGCCCTGGGCCATCGCGCTCGGGCTGCTGCTCGGCGGCGCGCTCGGCAACCTCACCGACCGGATCTTCCGGGCGCCGGGGGTCTTCGAGGGCGCGGTCGTCGACTTCATCGCGCCCAAGCACTTCGCCGTCTTCAACCTCGCCGACTCCGCGATCGTCTGCGGCGGCGTCCTGATCGTGCTGCTGTCGTTCCGGGGGCTCGACCCGGACGGGACCGTCCACAAGGACTGAGCGCCCGGGACGGGCTCTCGTACGGGGCTGTCCGACCCGTCCGGCATACTCGACGGGTGAGCACGATTCCCGAGATCCGTACCCTGCCCGTGCCGGACGGCCTGGAGGGCGAGCGCGTCGACGCCGCCATCTCCCGCATGTTCGGCTTCTCCCGTACCAAGGCGGCCGAGCTGGCCGCGGCGGGCAAGGTGCTGGTGGACGGCGCGGTGGTCGGCAAGTCCGAGCGCGTCCGCGGCGGCGCCTGGCTGGAGGTCGAGATGCCGGGGGCCGCCGCTCCGGTGCGGGTGGTGGCCGAGCCGGTCGAGGGCATGGAGATCGTGCACGACGACGATGACGTGGTCGTCATCGTCAAGCCGGTCGGCGTCGCCGCGCACCCGTCGCCGGGCTGGACCGGGCCGACGGTGATCGGCGGTCTGGCCGCCGCCGGGTACCGCATCTCCACCTCCGGCGCCGCCGAGCGCCAGGGCATCGTGCACCGGCTGGACGTCGGCACCTCCGGCCTGATGGTGGTGGCCAAGTCGGAGTACGCGTACACGTCGCTGAAGCGCCAGTTCAAGGAGCGCACGGTCGACAAGCGCTACCACACGCTCGTGCAGGGCCACCCCGACCCGACCAGCGGCACCATCGACGCGCCCATCGGCCGCCACCCGCAGCACGACTACAAGTGGGCGGTCACGGCGGACGGCAAGCCCTCCGTCACCCACTACGACCTGATCGAGGCGTTCCGCGCGGCCTCCCTGCTCGACGTGAAGCTGGAGACCGGCCGCACCCACCAGATCCGCGTCCACATGGCCGCCCACCGCCACCCCTGCGTCGGTGACCTCACCTACGGCGCGGACCCGACGCTGGGCAAGCGGCTCGGCCTGACCCGGCAGTGGCTGCACGCCGTACGCCTCGGCTTCGAGCACCCCGGCGACGGCCAGTGGGTGGAGTACGCCTGCGACTACCCCGAGGACCTCCAGCGGGCCCTCGACCAGGTGCGGGCCGAGACCTACGGCTGAGCGGCCGCCGCTCAGGGGCGATTCGGGCGCGGGGCCGTGTGGGGAGTCGCGTGCGCCCGGCGCGGCGCGCCGTCCGGGGAGGGCGACGGCCGGGGGACGCCGTTGGGCAGCACCGCGTCGGCCGTGTTGACGCGCGGCAGGGCGTAGGGGTGTTCCTTCACCAGCCAGGTGATCATCTGCTCGCGGACCGTGACCCGGACCGTCCAGACGTCGTCCGCGTCCTTGGCGGTCATCAGCGCCCGCACCTCCATGGTGTTCGGGGTGCTGTCGGTGACGGCCAGGCCGTAGTCGCGGCCGTCCCAGGCCGGGCAGTTGCGCAGGATGTCCCGGAGCCGCTCGCGCATCGCGTCCAGCGGCGCCGAGTGGTCGAGCTGCCAGTAGACGACGCCGGTGAGCTGCGAGGTGCCGCGGGTCCAGTTCTGGAACGGCTTGGACGTGAAGTACGACACCGGCATGGTGATCCGGCGCTCGTCCCAGGTGCGGACCGTGAGGTAGGTCAGGGTGACCTCCTCGACGGTGCCCCACTCGCCGTCCACCACGACGGTGTCACCGAGCCGGACCATGTCGCCGAAGGCGATCTGGAAGCCCGCGAACATGTTGCCCAGCGTGGACTGCGCGGCGACACCGGCGACGATGCCGATGATGCCCGCCGACGCCAGCAGCGAGGCGCCCGCCGCCCGCATCGCGGGGAACGTCAGCAGCATCGCCGCCACGGCCACCACCCCGACGACGGCCGCGACGACCCGCATGATCAGGGAGACCTGGGTGCGGACCCGGCGCACCCGCGCGGGGTCGCGCTGGGCGCGGTGGCTGGCGTAGCGGGTGTACGACGTCTCGACGACGGCCGCCGCCATCCTGATCACCAGCCAGGCGGCGGAGCCGATCAGCACCAGGGTGAGCGTCCGGCCGATGCCGATCTCGTGCTCCTGGAGCAGCCGGGCCGAGTCGTAGGAGCCTCTCAGCAGCGCGGCGCACAGCACCAGTTGGTAGGGGATGCGGCCACGCCTGAGCAGACCCCACAGCGGGGTCTCGGGGTGGCGCCGGTCGGCCTTGCACAGCAGGCGGTCGGTGACCCAGCCGATGAACAGCGTCAGGACGACCGAGCCGCCGACCACGATGAGCGGGCGGAGCAGATTCTCCATGTCTTCGAACGTAACCAGCGTCGGGCGGCCCTGAACATGTGACTTCGGGTACGTTCCGGGTAGGGCAGCGTGTGTGGGGTGTCAGACCCGGCTGGCACCATGGCCCCATGAACATCATGCTCTTCCACTCGGCCTACGGACCGCGCCCGGCGGTGCGCGCGGCGGCGGACCGGCTGCGTGCCGCGGGACACGAGGTGTGGACGCCGGACCTGTTCGACGGCGCGACGTTCGAGACGGTCGAGGAGGGCATGGCCCACCAGGACGCGATCGGCAAGGACGAGCTGCTCAGACGGGCGGTGCTGGCCGCCGCGCCGTACTCGGAGCGCGGTCTGGTGTACGCCGGGTTCTCCCTCGGCGCGTCCATCGCGCAGACGCTGGCGCTCGGCGACGAGAAGGCGCGCGGCCTGCTGCTCCTGCACGGCACCTCGGACATCGCGCCGAACGCCGCCGTGGACGGGCTGCCGGTGCAACTGCACGTGGCCGAGCCGGACCCGTTCGAGACGGACGACTGGCTCAGCGCCTGGTACCTCCAGCTCGGCCGGGCGGGCGCGGACGTGGAGGTCTACCGGTACGCCGGGGCCGGTCACCTCTACACCGACCCCGGCCTGCCGGACTACGACGAGGAGGCCGCCGAGGCCACCTGGCGGGTGGCGCTCGGCTTCCTCGGCACGCTGTAGCGGCTGGCTCAGCCAGCCGCGCGGTACGCGGCCCAGCTCTGCTGCATCCGCGTCACCTGGCCCGCGGTGAACTGGTACATGCAGGAGTCGTAGGTGTAGTCCATGAAGTTGTGGATCGGGTCGGCGCCCGCGCTGCGGGTGCAGGTGTCCCGGCCCGTGGGGCACTGGTAGGCGGCGCTCTTCTCGGCCGGGGTGTCGTCGACGTAGTCGCCGCTGCCGTTACAGCCGCCCTGGAAGGTGTGGTACAGGCCCATCCAGTGGCCGACCTCGTGGGTGGCGGTGTCGCCCTCGTCGTAGTTGGTGGCCGAGCCGCCGGGCAGGGAGGCGTCGAGGATGACGACGCCGTCCATGGAGGGGCTGGACTTGTAGGAGCTGGGGAAGGTGGCCCAGCCGAGGAGGCCGCCGCCGATGTTGGCGGTGTAGATGTTGAGCGCGCCCGCGCCGCCCTTGCGCAGGGCGGACTTCATGGCCTTCTCCTCCTGGGAGCCGTAGCCCACGGTGTACCAGGCGGCGTTGTCGGTGTAGTCGGTCCCGGCCAGGGTGAACTGGAAGCCGGAGTCGGTGTTGCCGGTGCCCTGGCCCGCGTACGCCGCGTTCAGCACGTTCATCTGGGCGTTGACGTCGGTGGCGGAGAGCTTGCCCGCGTTGCCGTTGTGGATCACGTGGAAGTAGACCGGGATGCTGGTCGAGGCGGCGGCTTCCAGGCCGCGGCGGCTGGACGGCAGCTTGTCGAGCTGCTTGCGCAGGTCGGCGTCCATCGCCTGGGCGCGGGCGGTGCTGATCTCGTTCGGCTCGGCGATGTGCTCGCCCGCGCCGGGGCGGGCCTCACGGGCGGCGGCGTGGGCGCCGGTGTCCTCGGCGCACTCGGCGGCCGACGGGGTGCTGGCCGCCGCGACGCCGGTGGGGGCCGACACCGGGGCGAGCAGCAGGGTTCCGGCCACGGCGGCGGTGCCGAGAAGGCGTCTGCTCGTGAGGGGTGATATCCGGGCAAGCGCACGCATGTTGACTCCTGGCGGATGCGGTGGGGAGAGGGGCGCAGGGGTCTTCCTGGCCATCCGCCCGGAGATTACGTGGACATGACCAGGGTCGAAGAGGAGTGATCAAGCCCAATCAAATAACCGGCAAACAGGGAGGATTGGGGAGATGAATTGACGGGCCGTCCGGAGTTTGAGATCCCCACGTAACGAGGACGGTGACCAGGGCGGGTGGTGTGTCCGTATTCGGACCACGGCTCGCACCACCCGCCGTAGCGACGTGATCTTTCCTTAACCCCACGCAAACACGCCGCGGATGGCTGGAAATCGACGGTCGGGCGTCGGGATCACACCGGGTCGTAGGTGCGCTCGACCTTCTGGGTGCCGCTGCGGGTGCGGTAGGAGCGCGCCCAGGACGCGGTGGCGTCCGCCGTGGTGCGGTCGGACAGGACGTAGTAGTCCATCTGCGCGCGCTCCGCCGTCAGGTCCAGGACGCCGTAGCCGTGGCGGTCGGTGTCGACCCAGTGGACGTGCCGGTTGGCCGCCCGGATCACCGGCGCGGCGAGCGCGGAGACGGTGCCCTCGGGGACCTTCACGAGGTCGTCCAGGTTGTCGGAGGTCACCGAGGTCACGACGAACTCCGTGGCCGCCGACGCGGACAGCGGGTAGGTGCCCGCGTGCACCGGCACGTCGTTGGCCCACGCCATGTGGATGTCACCGGTCAGGAAGACGGTGTTGCGGATGGCGTTCGACCGCAGGTGGGCCAGCAGCTCCCGGCGGTCGTCGGTGTAGCCGTCCCACTGGTCGGTGTTGACCGCCAGGCCCTCCTGCGGCAGCCCGAGCAGCTTGGCCAGCGGCTTCAGCAGCTCCGCGGAGAGCGAGCCGATGGCGAACGGCGCGATCATCACCGAGTTGCCGACCAGCCGCCAGGTGGTGTCGGAGGTGGCCAGCCCCGACTTCAGCCAGTCCAACTGGGCCCGCCCGGTCAGGGTGCGCTCCGGGTCGTCCACCGAACCGTTGCCGAAGCCCGCCTGCTGGGAGCGGAAGGAGCGCAGGTCGAGCAGCGACAGGTCGGCCAGCTTCCCGAAGCGCAGCCGCCGGTAGGTGGTGCCCGCGAGCGCCGGGCGCACCGGCATCCACTCGAAGTAGGCCCGCTTCGCGGCGGCCTGCCGGTCGGCCCAGGCGCCCTCCGCGCCCTCGGTGTGGTTCTCGGCGCCGCCCGACCAGGCGTCGTTGGCCATCTCGTGGTCGTCCCAGATGGCGACCACGGGCGCGGCGGCGTGCAGCGCCTGGAGGTCGGGGTCGGTCTTGTAGCGGCCGTGCCGCTCGCGGTAGTCGGCGAGCGTGAGGATCTCGTGCGCGGGGGCGTGCGGCCGTACGACGGTGCCGCGGGTGCCGTACTCGCCGGTGCCGTACTCGTAGATGTAGTCGCCCAGGTGCAGCCAGGCGTCGAGGTCGCCGCGGGCGGCGAGGTGGCGGTAGGCGGCGAAGTGCCCGGCCTCCCAGTTGGCGCAGGAGACCACGCCGAAGCGCAGGCCGGAGACCGCGGCGTCGGCGGCCGGGGCGGTGCGGGCGCGGCCGACCGGTGAGTCGGTGCCGCCCGCGGAGAAGCGGAACCAGTAGTCGGTCGCGGGCCTCAGGCCCCGGATGTCGGCCTTCACGGTGTGGTCGGAGGCGGCGGTCGCGGTGGTGGTGCCCCGCGCGACGACGTTCGTCAGCGCCCGGTCGGTGGCGACGGTCCAGGAGACGGTCACGTCCGGGCCGAGACCGGAACCGGGCACGGCCTCCTCGGTGGGCGTCACGCGCGTCCACAGCAGGACGCCGTCCGGGAGCGGGTCCCCGGAGGCTATGCCGTGCAGGAAGGCGGGGGCCCCGGTGACCGCGCGGGCGGGCAGCGCGGCGGCCAGCGGGGCGCCGAGTACGGCTCCGGCGGCGGCTGCCTTGACGACCGTGCGGCGGCGCGGAGCGAGCGGGTTGGGGTCCGTGTGGGATCTGTGGCGACTGGTCACGGCCGCTCAGATTACTTACCGGTAAGTGCCCCGGTAAGACCGCCGACATGAAGAAAGGGCGAACCCGCAGGGGTCCGCCCGTTCCTCATGTCGTGCGCCGGGGGCGCTACTTGGTGACGCCCGCGTCCTTCAGCGCCGTCTGCCACTCCTCGACGCTGCCCGGGTTGGTGATCTTCTTGTCGTTGACCTTGATGGTCGGGGTCGAGCTGACGTCCTTGGTGTCGTCGAACGACTTGCTCATCCGCATCGCCCAGGCGTCGTAGGTGCCCTTCTCCACGGCGGTCTGGAACTCCTTGTTGTTCTTCAGCGCGTCGACCGTGTCGGCGACCTTGATCAGGTAGGCGTCGTCGGAGAACTCGTCGGAGGACTCCTCCGGGTGGTACTCCGCCGAGTACAGCGCCGCCTTGTAGTCGAGGAACGCCTCGGGGCTCACGTTCAGCGCGGCGCCCAGCGCGCTCAGCGCGTTCTTGGAGCCCTCGCCGCCGAGGTTGCCGTCGAGGAAGGTGCCGAGCGTGACGGAGAGCTTGTAGTCGCCGTCGGTCACGCCCTTGTTGACCGTCTCGCCGATGTTCTGCTCGAAGGAGGCGCAGGCCGGGCAGCGCGGGTCCTCGTAGAGGTGGACCACGTTGTCGGTCTTCGAGTCACCGATCAGGACGGTGGTGCCGTTCTTGCCGGAGGTGTTGGCCGGGGCGACGACGGTCGCCTTGGCGGCCTCCTCCCAGGCCGTGGGCTGGTTGTTCTGGACGACCGCGTAGCCGATGCCGCCCGCTATCGCGAGGACGGCGACGATCGAACCGGCGACGACGAGCTGCCGCTTCGCCTTGTCCCGCTTGGCCTGGCGCTCGCGCTCCTGGCGCAGCTTCTCCCGGGCCGCCATCTTCGCCGTCTGGCTGTTGCGCTTGCTCATGGTGATGCTCTCCGTCTGGGACGCGCACCTGTGGTGCGCGGGGTGCGTGGATGGGTGACCGTGCTCGGGGCGGGCCCTCAGCCGAGGGCGACCCGGCACGGCGGTCCACGCCGTCCCAGACAGTGCGTGCGCAGCAGCTCACGGGCGTGCGCGGTGCGGTGCGCGGGCCGCGGCAGCCGGACCCGGGCCGGGGCGCGGCGCCCGCGGACCGCGGCGACGGCGAGCAGCAGCGGCCGGAAGGTGGCGGTGGCCGCCGCCCGCAGCAGCCGCTCCAGGGCCCGCTCACCGCGGTGCAGCCACCAGGCGGCCAGCAGCCCGACGCCGACGTGGGCGCCGAGCAGCAGCCAGGCGGTGCCGGGGTGGGCGTGCGCCAGCAGCGCGGCGAAGCGGTCCTGGCCGGTCCCGGCCACCTGGGCCAGTGGGCCGCCGACCTCACCGGCGCACAGCACGTCAAGGCCGAACGCGCGCAGCGGGCCCGCGACCGGGCCGCCCGAGGGGCCGTAGCAGGCGTGCTGCCCCGCGGTGAAGACCGTGTCGGCGGCCAGCTCCAGCGGGATCAGCAGGGCCGCGATCCGGCCGAAGCCACGGGCGCGGCCCGCGAACGCGTAGGCCAGCGTGAACACGGCGGCGGCGATCGCGGCGACGGTGCCCAGCGGCAGCGGGACGCGGGACAGCAGCACGTGCGACGCGGTGCTGAGCGTCACGACCACCGCCGTGAACAGCGCCGCGCGTACGGCTCGTAGCTGGGTCCCTGATATGTCCATCGCGGTGAAAGTGTGGCACGGACCGCTGTAAGAGACCCCTAAAGGGCCCCGGTGCGGGGTGCGGAACCCGTCACAGGCCCGGTATCCGGCCGTTGCGGAAGAGGTCGACGAAGAGCTGGTGGTCGGCGCGCGCGCGGGCGCCGTAGGTGTGCGCGAAGTCCACCAGCAGCGGCGCGAAGCCCTCCTCGTCGGCGGCGAGGGCCGCGTCGATGGCCCGCTCGGTGGAGAACGGGACCAGGGACTCGCCGGAGGTGTCGTCGGCCGCGGCGTGCATGGTCGCCGTGGCCCGGCCCAGGTCGGCGACGACCGCGGCGATCTCCTCCGGGTCGTCGATGTCGCCCCAGTCCAGGTCCACGGCGTACGGCGAGACCTCCGCCACGAGCTGGCCCGCGCCGTCCAGCTCGGTCCAGCCCAGCCACGGGTCGGCGTGCGCCTGGAGGGCGCGCTGGGAGATCACCGTGCGGTGGCCCTCGTGCACGAAGTACTCCCGGATGGCGGGGTCGGTGATGTGCCGGGAGACCGCCGGGGTCTGGGCCTGCTTGATGTAGATCACGACGTCGTTCTCCAGGGCGTCGCTGTTGCCCTCAAGCAGGATGTTGTACGACGGCAGCCCGGCCGAGCCGATGCCGATGCCGCGGCGGCCCACGACGTCCTTCACGCGGTAGGAGTCGGGGCGGGCCAGCGAGGACTCCGGCAGCGTCTCCAGATAGCCGTCGAAGGCGGCGAGCACCTTGTAGCGGGTGGCCGCGTCCAGCTCCACGGAGCCGCCGCCGGGGGCGAAGCGGCGCTCGAAGTCCCGGATCTCCGTCATCGAGTCGAGCAGCCCGAAGCGGGTCAGCGAGCGGGCGTCGCGCAGCGCGTCCAGGAGCGGGCCCTCGGCGGTGTCCAGCGTGAACGGCGGCACCTCGTCGCGCTTGGCGCCGGTCGCCAGGGCGTGGACGCGCTCCCGGTAGGCGGCGGCGTAGATCTCCACCAGCTCGGTGATCTGCGCGTCGCTGAGCGCCTTGGCGTACCCGATGAGGGCGACGGAGGCGGCGAAGCGCTTCAGGTCCCAGGTGAAGGGGCCGACGTACGCCTCGTCGAAGTCGTTGACGTTGAAGATCAGGCGGCCGGTGGAGTCCATGTACGTGCCGAAGTTCTCCGCGTGCAGGTCGCCGTGGATCCAGACGCGGGAGGTGCGGTCGTCCAGGAACGGGCCGTCGCGCTTCTCGGTCTCCAGGTCGTGGTAGAAGAGGCACGCCGTGCCCCGGTAGAACGCGAACGCGGAGGCCGCCATCTTGCGGAACTTCACCCGGAACGCCGCCGGGTCGGCGGCGAGCAGCTCGCCGAAGGCGGTGTCGAAGACGGTGAGGATCTCCTCGCCGCGGGGCTCGTCGCTGAGCTGCGGGACCGACATCGCTGGGTGCCTCCTGGTGCCTGGCTTCTGAGGGTGACGGCGACCGCGCTGTCCGTGCTGGCGGCGGCCGTCGCTGTCCTAACGTCCGGGGAGGCAGGGGAGTGCCCGCGACCCTCGCCCGAAGGTACGCGGATGAGCCCCGTGCGTGTCAGTGCCGGGGCATAGACTTCGACGCTGTCCCCCCAGACTGTCCGCAGCCTGTCGCCGACTGTTCTCCTAGGAGGCCGAACGTGTCGAAACCGCCGTTCACGCACCTGCACGTCCACACCCAGTACTCGCTGCTGGACGGTGCCGCGCGGCTGAAGGACATGTTCAACGCCTGCAATGAGATGGGCATGACGCACATCGCCATGTCCGACCACGGCAACCTGCACGGGGCGTACGACTTCTTCCACTCCGCGCAGAAGGCCGGGATCACCCCGATCATCGGCATCGAGGCGTACGTCGCCCCGGAGTCCCGGCGCAACAAGCGCAAGATCCAGTGGGGCCAGCCGCACCAGAAGCGGGACGACGTCTCGGGTTCCGGTGGCTACACCCACAAGACGATGTGGGCGGTGAACAAGACCGGCCTGCACAACATCTTCCGGCTCTCCTCGGACGCGTACGCCGAGGGCTGGCTGCAGAAGTGGCCCCGGATGGACAAGGAGACCATCGCCCAGTGGTCCGAGGGCATCGTCGCCTCCACCGGCTGCCCCTCCGGCGAGGTGCAGACCCGGCTGCGCCTCGGCCACTTCGACGAGGCCCTGAAGGCCGCCGCCGACTACCAGGACATCTTCGGCAAGGACCGCTACTTCCTGGAGCTGATGGACCACGGCATCGAGATCGAGCACCGGGTCCGCGACGGCCTGCTGGAGATCGGCAGGAAGCTCGGTATCCCCCCGCTGGTCACCAACGACTCGCACTACACGTACGCGCACGAGGCGACCGCCCACGACGCGCTGCTGTGCATCCAGACCGGCAAGAACCTCTCCGACCCCGACCGCTTCAAGTTCGACGGCACCGGCTACTACCTGAAGTCGACCGAGGAGATGTACGCCATCGACTCCTCGGACGCCTGGCAGGAGGGCTGCGCCAACACCCTCCTGGTCGCCGAGATGGTCGACACCACCGGCATGTTCGAGAAGCGCGACCTGATGCCGAAGTTCGACATCCCGGAGGGCTACACCGAGGTCACCTGGTTCAAGGAGGAGGTCCGCCGCGGGATGGAGCGCCGCTTCCCCGGCGGCGTCCCCGAGGACCGCCAGAAGCAGGCCGAGTACGAGATGGACGTCATCATCTCGATGGGCTTCCCCGGCTACTTCCTCGTCGTCGCCGACTTCATCATGTGGGCCAAGAACAACGGCATCGCCGTCGGCCCCGGCCGCGGCTCGGCGGCCGGTTCGATCGTCGCCTACGCGATGGGCATCACCGACCTCGACCCCATCCCGCACGGCCTGATCTTCGAGCGGTTCCTCAACCCCGAGCGCATCTCGATGCCCGACGTCGACATCGACTTCGACGAGCGTCGGCGCGTCGAGGTCATCCGGTACGTGACGGAGAAGTACGGCGCCGACAAGGTCGCCATGATCGGCACCTACGGCACCATCAAGGCGAAGAACGCCATCAAGGACTCCGCGCGCGTGCTGGGCTACCCGTACGCGATGGGCGACCGGATCACCAAGGCCATGCCCGCCGACGTCCTCGGCAAGGGCATCAACCTCGACGGCATCACCAACCCGGAGCACCCGCGCTACTCCGAGGCGGGCGAGGTCCGGGCGATGTACGAGAACGAGCCCGACGTGAAGAAGGTCATCGACACCGCCAAGGGCGTCGAGGGCCTGGTGCGGCAGATGGGCGTGCACGCCGCGGGCGTGATCATGTCCAGCGAGACCATCACCGAGCACGTCCCCGTCTGGGTCAGGCACACGGACAACGTCACCATCACACAGTGGGACTACCCGAGCTGTGAGTCGCTCGGCCTGCTGAAGATGGACTTCCTGGGCCTGCGCAACCTGACGATCATGGACGACGCCGTGAAGATGGTGAAGTCCAACAAGGGGATCGACATCGATCTCCTCTCCCTCCCGCTGGACGACCCCACGACCTTCGAACTCCTCCAGCGCGGCGACACCCTGGGCGTCTTCCAGTTCGACGGCGGCCCGATGCGCTCCCTGCTCCGGCTGATGAAGCCGGACAACTTCGAGGACATCTCCGCCGTGTCGGCCCTGTACCGGCCGGGCCCGATGGGCATGAACTCGCACACCAACTACGCGCTGCGCAAGAACGGCCAGCAGGAGATCACGCCGATCCACCCGGAGCTGGAGGCCCCGCTCAAGGAGGTCCTGGACGTCACCTACGGCCTGATCGTCTACCAGGAGCAGGTGCAGAAGGCGGCCCAGATCATCGCGGGCTACTCGCTCGGCGAGGCCGACATCCTCCGCCGC
This sequence comes from Streptomyces flavalbus, assembly GCF_042674625.1. NCBI lineage: Bacteria > Bacillati > Actinomycetota > Actinomycetes > Kitasatosporales > Streptomycetaceae > Streptomyces > Streptomyces flavalbus. The sequence goes on along the minus strand of NZ_JBHTEB010000001.1, from coordinate 2,036,844 downwards.
GTGATGGGCAAGAAGAAGCCCGACGAACTGGCGAAGAACTTCACCATCTTCCAGGAGGGCGCCCGCAGGAACGGCTACAGCGACGAGGCCATCCAGGCCCTGTGGGACGTGCTGGTCCCGTTCGCCGGGTACGCGTTCAACAAGGCGCACTCGGCGGCGTACGGACTGGTGTCGTACTGGACGGCATACCTGAAGGCGAACCACCCCGCCGAGTACATGGCGGCGCTGCTGACCTCCGTCAAGGACGACAAGGACAAGTCGGCGATCTACCTCAACGAGTGCCGCCGCATGGGCATCAAGGTCCTCCCGCCGAACGTCAACGAGTCGGTGCACAACTTCGCCGCGCAGGGCGACGACGTGATCCTCTTCGGCCTGGAGGCGGTGCGCAACGTCGGCACCAACGTGGTCGAGTCGATCATCAGGAGCCGCAAGGCGAAGGGGAAGTACGCCTCCTTCCCCGACTACCTCGACAAGGTCGAGGCGGTCGCCTGCAACAAGCGCACCACGGAGTCGCTGATCAAGGCGGGCGCCTTCGACACCCTCGGCCACACCCGCAAGGGCCTGACCGCGCAGTACGAACCGATGATCGACAACGTGGTCGCGGTCAAGCGCAAGGAGGCCGAGGGCCAGTTCGACCTCTTCGGCGGCATGGGCGAGGAGGACACCAGCGAGCCGGGCTTCGGGCTCGACGTGGAGTTCACCACCGAGGAGTGGGACAAGACCTACCTGCTCGCCCAGGAGCGCGAGATGCTCGGTCTGTACGTCTCCGACCACCCCCTCTTCGGTCTGGAGCACGTGCTGTCCGACAAGGCCGACGCGGGCATCTCCCAGCTCACCGGCGGTGACTTCGGGGACGGCGCGGTCGTCACCATCGGCGGCATCATCTCCGGCCTCCAGCGCAAGATGACCAAGCAGGGCAACGCCTGGGCGATCGCCACCGTCGAGGACCTCGCCGGGTCCATCGAGTGCATGTTCTTCCCCGCGACCTACCAGTTGGTGTCCACCCAACTCGTCGAGGACGCCGTGGTCTTCGTCAAGGGCAGGCTCGACAAGCGGGAGGACGTGCCCCGGCTGGTCGCCATGGAGCTGATGGTCCCGGACCTGTCGAACGCGGGCGCCAACGCGCCCGTGGTGCTCACCATCCCGGCGACCCGGGTCACCCCGCCGATGGTCAGTCGCCTCGGGGAGATCCTCAGCCACCACAAGGGCGACAGCGAGGTGCGGATCAAGCTCCAGGGTCCGACGAAGACGATCGTGCTGCGGCTCGACCGGCACCGGGTCAAGCCGGACCCGGCGCTCTTCGGCGATCTGAAGGTGCTGCTCGGCCCGTCCTGCCTGGCGGGCTGAGCCCCCGCCGCACCAGGCACTCGACGTGCGCGAGGGGCGCGTCCGGCAGTGGACGCGCCCCTCTTTTCCGTCTGGGCGGTAACCGCCCGTCAGCGCATGTCAGTTGTGGCCGAAGCGCTTCTGACGGCCCTTGCGCGCCGCGTCGCCCGGGGTCGCCTGGGCCAGGCGCTCCTCCGCCGACGGCACCAGCGTCGGCTCCTGGGCGTCCTGCCGCGCGTGCTCGGACTGGGGCTGCTTACGGTCACGGTTCTTGTTCTTGGCCATGGTGATCTGCCTCCTGTGGGGGATCTAGGGGCCAGGGCCGGGACCAGATTCACATACACCGACAACCGTCGCATTTCGGATAATTACCGTGTGTGACAGGGGTGGTCGCCCTCCGCGCGCCCGAAACGCCACGCCGAAGATCGAGTTCGGACCGTTAACCTCCGCACGGTCGGGCAGACTCGAAGGAAGCCCAGAGCAAACCTCCCGGGAAGAGGGTGAGTCGCGTGGACCGCTGCGTCGTCCTGGTGGACGCCGGGTATCTGCTGGGGGCCGCCGCCAGTCTCCTCGCCGGGGAGCCCTCGCGGTCCCGGATCACCGTCGACCACGCCGCCCTCATCCAGGGGCTGCGCGACCGTGCCGAATCAGACACCGAACGGCAGCTCCTGCGCATCTACTGGTTCGACGGCGCCCCCGACCGGGTCCCCCAGCCCGAACACCGCAGGCTGCGCGTGATGCCCCGGGTCACCGTCCGGCTCGGCGCCCTCACCCGCAGCGACGGACGCTGGGCGCAGAAGGGCGTCGACGCGGCCATGCACGCCGAGCTGACCGAGCTGGCCCGCAACCGCGCCTGCTCCGACATCGTCCTGGTCACCGGCGACGGCGATCTGCTGCCGGGCATGATGGCCGCCAAGGAGCACGGGGTCGCCGTCCACCTGTGGGCCGTGCAGGCCGCCGACGGCGACTACAACCAGTCCGAGGACCTGGTCGCCGAGGCCGACGAGCGGCGCGTCCTGGACCGCGCCTGGATCATCCAGGCCGTCCGCGCCAAGGAACTCACCGGCGTGTGCGCGCCGCCGCCCGTGCCGCGCCCCGAGATCGCCGCGATCCTCTCCGCGCCGCTGCCCGAGTCCGCGCTGTCCGGGTCCGGGGAACGGCCCGACGAGGAGCCCTCGCACCGGGCCGCCGCCGCGGCCACCGCCGCCCGCCCCGCCGAGGACCGCGTCCCCACCAAGGGCGTGCCCACCCCCAAGGATCTCGCCGCGCTGCGCGCCCCCGGCCCGCAGGTCGCCCAGCCCCCGCCGACCGCGACCCTGCGCTGGTCCTCCGACAAGGGCTGGGTGGACCGGCCCGGCGCCACCGCCGAACCGCCCGAGGCGGCCTCCATGCCGACGCTGGCCCAGCTCACCACGGCCGAGCAGCGGTGGGCCGACCGCGAGGAGGACATCACCACCGTCGGCGGCGACCCGTACGAGGTCGGGCAGGTCTTCGCCCGCCGCTGGATCTCCCGGCTCGGCGACCCGGTCCACCTCCAGCGGCTGTCCACGCTCTACCCGCGCATCCCGCACCGCATCGACGGCGAGCTGCTGCGCTACGCGGCCCGCTTCGGCCTGCTCGCCCACAAGGACGACCAGATCGACGAACACGACCGCTACGCCATCCGGGCGGGCTTCTGGCGCGAGGTCGACGTACCGACGGCCGCGGAGCACGCCCCCGCCGCCGAGTAACACCCGGAACGTGACGCTCCGTGTCGGACCGGGGGTGCGGAGGCCGACCCGCGCGCGGTGTACCGCCGCCGACCCCTTAGGCTCGTCCCTTGTGAGTGAACGCGCGGCACAGGCACATCCCGACCCCGACGAGGTCGTGTGTGCCGTGCGCGGGCTGACGAAGACCTACCCCGCCGTCCGCGGTAGGCGCGGCACCCCCGGCACTCCCGAGGTGCGGGCCACCGACGACGTACGCCTTGACGTGCGGCGCGGTGAGATCTTCGGGCTGCTCGGGCCCAACGGCGCGGGCAAGTCCACCCTCGTACGCCAGCTCACCGGGCTGATGCGGCCCGACAGCGGCGGCGTGGAGATCCTCGGCCACGACATCGTGCGCCACCCCGAGCGGGCCTCGCGGATCCTCGCCTACCTCGGGCAGGAGTCCAGCGCCCTCGACGAACTCACCGTCTCCCTCGCCGCCGAGACCACCGGACGGCTGCGCGGACTCGACGTCCGCCGGGCACGCGCCGAGCGGGACGCCGTACTCGACGAACTCGGCCTCACGGCGCTCGCCGGGCGCGCCCTGAACAAGCTCTCCGGCGGCCAGCGCCGCCTCGCCTGCTTCGCCGCCGCGCTGGTCGGTGAGCGGCCCCTGCTCGTCCTCGACGAGCCCACCACCGGCATGGACCCGGTCGCCCGCCGCGCGGTCTGGTCCGCCGTCGACCGCCGCCGCGCCGAACGCGGTACGACGGTGCTGCTGGTCACCCACAACGTCATCGAGGCCGAGACGGTCCTCGACCGGGTCGCCGTCATGGACCGCGGCCGGGTCATCGCCTGCGACACGCCCACCGGACTGAAGGAACGGGTCGCCGGAGAGGTACGGGTCGACCTGGTGTGGCGGGAGCGGGCGCCACTGGACGTGCCCGAGGTCGCGGCGCTGCGCGAACGCGCCGTGGAGTCCGGGCGCCGCTGGACGCTGCGGCTCGGCCCCGAGGAGGCCCGCGCGGTCGTCTCCACCGTCACCGGCGGCGCCGCCTTCGCCGCCCTCGACGACTTCACCCTCACCACGCCCAGCCTGGAGGACGTCTACCTGGCGCTCGGCGGGGCGGCCCGGCAGGGGTTGGTGAAGGCGTGAGCGAACCGACCCCCGTGCACGTGATCCCTGGGACCCCTGAAACCCCCGGGACTTCTCAGACCCCTGGAAAAGGGAGCAGCGCGACGTGAGTGTCGTACCCGCGGAGGTACTGCCGGGCAGCGCCCTGGCCGTCGAGGAGCCGACCGCGACGGCGGCCGAGCTGGGGCCGCGGGCGCGGCTGTGGCCGTCGCTGGCCGCCGTCTACCGGGCGCAGCTTTCGCGCGCGCGGGTGGCGCGCATCCCGCTGCTGTTCGTCGCGACCTTCCAGTCCGTCGGCATCATGGTCATGATGCGCGGCGTGGTCGACGGCGGCAGCGAGGCGCAGGCCGTGGTCGCCGGATCGTCCATCGTCGTCGTCGCGTACGTCGCGCTGAACCTGCTCGCGCAGTACTTCGGCCAGCTCCGCGCCACCGGGGGTCTCGACCACTACGCCACCCTGCCGGTGCCGCCCGCGGCGGTGGTGCTGGGCGCGGCGGGCGCGTACGCCTCGTTCACCGTGCCGGGGACCGTCGTCACCGCGGTGTTCGGGTGCGTGCTCTTCGGGCTGCCGCTGACCCACCTGTGGATCCTGCTGGCGGTGATCCCGCTCGCGGGCGCCGCGCTCTCCGGGCTCGGCGCGGCCTTCGGGCTGCTCGCGCCCCGTCCCGAACTCGCCACGCTGCTCGGGCAGCTCGGCATGTCGGCGGCGCTGCTGCTGGGCGTGCTGCCCGCCGAGCGGATGCCGGAGCCGGTACGGCTGCTGCGTGACCTGCTGCCGTCCACGTACGGCGTCGAGGCGTACGCGCGGACCTTCTCGGCGCACCCGGACTGGGCGCTCGTCGCCGGTGACCTCGCGGTCTGCGCCGGGGTCGGGGTGCTCTCGCTGGCCGTGGCGACCTGGGCGTACCGCCGGGCGGCCGTCCGGTGACGCGGCGCGCCGCGCGGCCTGGCACGATGTCAGGGTGACTGCTCCGTTGACTCCGCCTCCGCCACCGCATGATCAGTCCGCTCGGTTCTCGTCGCGGGCGTGGCCGCCGTCGTCGCCCGCCGGGTACGGATACGGACAGGACGGGCCCGGGATGAAGACCGAAGTGCGGGAGGCCGCCGTCGTCACGGTGGTCGTGGCGCTCGGCGGGGCGCTCCTCGGCGTGCTGTGGAACTGGCTGGCGCCGCGGGTGCCGCTGGTGGGCGATGTGGTGGACGGCGGCTGGGTCGTCTACCTCGGGGACACCGAGGGGGAGCAGCGGATCGGGGTGGACGGGACGTTCACCCTGCTGGCGCTGGGGTTCGGTGTCGTCAGCGCGGTGGTGGTGTTCCTGCTGCGGCGGCGTGGGGGTGTGCCGCTGGTCGTCGCGCTGGGGGTCGGGGGGCTGCTCGGGGCGCTGCTCGCGTGGCGGGTGGGGGTGTGGCTCGGGCCCTCGGACGACGTGTTGGGGCGGGCGAAGGACGTGGGGCGGGGGGTGACGTTCTCCGCGCCGCTGAAGTTGGGGGCGAAGGGGGCGTTGCTGGCGTGGCCTGTGGGGGCGTTGGCGGTGCATCTGGGGCTTACGGCGTTGTTTGGGCCGCGGGATCCTGAGATGCCGCCGTACGCGATGGAGAAGGGGTCCGTCTGAGCGGTGCCCGGCGTTAGGGCTGGCGCGGGGGGTGGGTCGCGCGGCCCGGCGCTTGCGGGGTGCCTCCCCCAAGCTCTTCGAGCAGGGGGTGCCCCCAGCGCCCACCCGTGCCGCCCCAGCGGCACGACTGCCCGCAGCTACGCGTTAGGCCGGGCGGCGGCCGTGGTTGGCGTTGCCTTTTCTGGTGCGCCACTTGCGCTTTCGGGTGCGTTTCGACATGCCCTTTCCCTCTAGTCGAGGAAAGGGCGGTCGTCGAGGGGTCAGGGCCGGGCGATGGGCGCGAGGGTGGCTTCCGTGAGGGTGGCCAGGTCGGTGGGGGCGAGTTCGACCTCCAGGCCCCGGCGGCCCGCGGAGACGCAGATCGTGGCGTGGCCGGTGGCCGAGGCGTCCAGCACCGTGCGGAGCTTCTTGCGCTGGCCCAGCGGCGAGATGCCGCCCCGCACGTAGCCGGTGGTCCGCTCGGCGAGGGCCGGGTCGGCCATCGCGGCGCGCTTGCCGCCGACCGCCGAGGCGAGGGCCTTCAGGTCCAGGGAGCCCGCCACCGGCACCACCGCCACCGTCAGGGCGCCGTCCACGTCCGCGACCAGCGTCTTGAAGACCCGCTCGGGGGAGACGCCCATCGCCTCCGCCGCCTCCTCGCCGTAGGAGGGGTGGGAGGGATCGTGGTCGTAGGCGTGGACGGTGAACGCCACGCCCGCCGCGGTCAGGGCCACCGTGGCGGGCGTACCGCCGGACTGCTGCTGCTTCTTGAACTTCTTCGCCATCTCCGCCGTCTCCGCCGTCAGTTCCCAGCCCTCAGTTCAGGCTGGTCGGGCCGCGCGTCAGCTCCGCCGCGGGCAACGACGGCAGGTTACGGATGATCGCCGTCTCGGCGCGAAGGAGTTTCAGTTCGTCCCGGAGCCGGGACGCCGTGTCGGGGGCCTGGAGCAGCCGCTGCTTGGTCGGGGTGTCCAGCATCATCGCCGCCGCGACCAGGTACGACACCACGCTCGGCTCGTCCGGGAGTTCGCCGCCGGTCGCCAGCGACCGCTCCCGCGCCCCCGCCAGCCGCTTCTGGTACTGGCGGAACGAGCGCAGCACGCCCTCCGCGAGCGCGCCCGCCTCGTCGCCGGGGTCCTCGGGGAGTTCCTCCAGCTCGGCGGTGAGGAACGGCCCCGAGGCGTCCACCGACCGCAGCCGCACCCGGGTCGTCCCGGTCGCCAGCACCTCGAAGGTGCCGTCGGACCGCTCCCGGATCGTCGCGGCGTCGGCCACGCAGCCGACGGCGTGGAAGGCCTTGGCGGGGTCCGCGCCGAACCCGGCGCCGGGCCCCCGCTCGGGCAGTGCCGTCGGGTCGGGCATCCCCGGCGCGCTCGGCGCCACCTCGTGGCCGTCGCGGATCGCGACCACGGCGAACCGGCGTGGCTCGTCCTCCGGAACCTTCAGCAGCGTGCGCATCATGGCGCGATAGCGCTCCTCGAAGACGTTCAGCGGAAGGACGAGCCCCGGGAACAACACCGAGTTCAGGGGAAAGAGCGGCAGCCGGACGGTGGTCACGGCGCAAAAGCCTAATGGTCGGTGGAGCGGGCGCGTCCGTCCCGCCCGCACAGTGGGCGTTCCGGGGCCGGAAACGGCCATCCGGTCAGTTGCGGCGCAGCATCCGTGTCGCCCCCGCCGCCACGGTCGTGGCCAGCACCCAGCCGAGCAGCACCAGCGCCGCCTCCAGCCACTGCAAGCCGTCGTCCAGGTGCCAGAAACCGACCTGCCCGAGGTCGATCACCGGCAGCAGTAAGTCGAGGGCGAACAGGGCCGGGTTCCACGGCGGTGCCTCCCCGCCGTCCGGTGAGCCGGGGCGGCCCGCGCTGGCGAACGCCAGGGAGCCCGCGGCCCACAGCACCGCCATCCACACCGCCGCGCGGCCGGGCCGGTAGCCGTAGGCGACCGTCCAGTCCTGGGCGTACCCCCAGAGCTTGGGCCCGAGCGGAAGCGTCTCGCGGCGGCGGCGCTGCCGGGCGAGCAGCACCTCGCGCGCGTCCTCGTCCTCCCCGCTGGCCCGCAGCACGGCGGCCAGCCGCTCGTACGGCTCCGGGTGGTACTCGGCGGTCGCCGCCGCCAGCCAGCGCAGCCGCTCGGCGAGCGGGAAGGGCCCGCGCGGGACCAGCGTCTCGTAGCTGAAGCCGCTCATCTGGAGGCCGCCGGGCCCTGGCCAACTGCTCGCCCGGTCGACGAGGTTGACGACCCGCGCCCCCGACAGCACCACCCGGCCGCGCTCCGGACGCTCCCCGAGGAACCGCAGCTCGGGCACCTGGACGCGGCGCAGCGACAGCTCGTGGTCGTCCCCGAGGAGGAACCGGGCCCGCTCGAAGTCGACGGCGTCGCCGAACCGGCCGTCGTCCAGCCGTATCCCGCCCCGGCACTCGAAGCGCCGCACGAGGGTGCCGCGCGCCGGTGTGGTGCCGATGGGCTGGCTGCCGCCCACGGCGGCCGGGGTCAGGTACAGGGTGCGCTCGACGGTGAGCTGCGGGGCGTTCAGGGCGAGCCGGGCGTACGGGTTGGTCAGCCGGGCGCCGCGCAGGCTCAGCGAGACGCCTATCGTGGCGCTGCGCAGGCTCAGCTCGCCGCGTGACTCCAGCAGCTCGGCCTGGAGGTCCTGCCCGACGTTCAGCCCGTCCGCGGCGATGGACCGGCCGCCCCGGCCGCGGTCCACGACGGCCTGGTTGAGCAGCAGGTCGGTGCCTATCTGCGCGTCGGTGAGCCGTATGCCGCGGTGGAAGCGGCAGCGCGGCAGGTGCAGGTCGCCCTCCGTCTGGAGCCGGGCCGCCTCCAGGCGCGGCACGGCGCAGTCCACCAGGCGCACGGTGGTGAAGCGGGTCTCCGGCAGCAGCACCTCGCTCTCGAAGCGGCAGCCCTGGAGTTCGACGTACGGCACGACCGTGCCGCCCGCGAGGTCCATGCTGCCGCTGATGAGCACGCCGGTGAGCTTGAGCGCGGAGACCCGCCCGGCGAGCGCCGGGGGCCCGTCCAGGAGCAGCCAGCACACGACGCGGGCCCGCACGGTGCGGTCCGCGCCCCAGGGCCGTCCGCCGTGCGGATCGTCGACGGCCGCATCGCCGCTGCGCAGGTCGTACATGGTGCCGTTGCGGAACGCCTGCCACATCCCGGCCTCGACGGCGGTCAGCTCCGCTGGCAGTTCCTGCTCCCCGTCCCTGACCCGGGTCCCCTCGGTCACGTGCTGCTCGGCCTCCTCATGCGCGTGTGCGCGCCACTGGTGTTCGTACACCTGTTCATTCCCGCTGAGTGACGTCGCGAACACAGAAAGTGAGCAGAATGTTCCGTGCGCCGTATCAGCACCTGATACGCGCGGACGGCGGCCCGCGCGGGTCTGCGAGAATTGGGCCTGTGATCTCCCGAATCGATCTGCGCGGCGACGCCCTCCCGGAGGGTCCCGCCCTGCGCGACCTGCTGCCCCGAGCCGACTTCGACGTTGCGGCCGCCCTGGAGAAGGTGCGTCCCATCTGCGAGGCCGTGCATCATCGGGGCGATGCGGCGCTGATCGACTTCGCCGAGAAGTTCGACGGCGTACGCCTCACCTCCGTCCGGGTCCCCGCCCAGGCGCTCACCGACGCCCTGGACGCCCTTGACCCGGCCGTCCGCGCGGCCCTGGAGGAGTCCATCCGCCGCGCCCGCCTCGTGCACCGCGCCCAGCGCCGCACGACGCACACGACCCAGGTGGTGCCCGGCGGCACCGTCACCGAGAAGTGGGTGCCCGTCGACCGCGTCGGGCTGTACGCGCCCGGCGGCCGGTCGGTCTACCCGTCGTCGGTCGTCATGAACGTCGTCCCCGCGCAGGAGGCCGGGGTCGGCTCGATCGCGCTCGCCTCGCCCGCGCAGGCCGAGTTCGACGGCCTTCCGCACCCGACGATCCTCGCCGCGTGCGCGCTGCTCGGCGTCGAGGAGGTGTACGCGGCGGGCGGCGCGACCGCGGTCGCGATGTTCGCGTACGGCACCGAGTCCTGCCCGCCCGCCAACATGGTCACCGGCCCCGGCAACATCTGGGTCGCCGCCGCCAAGCGCTACTTCACCGGCCGGATCGGCATCGACGCGGAGGCCGGGCCGACCGAGATCGCCATCCTCGCGGACGACACCGCCGACCCGGCGCACCTCGCCTCCGACCTGATCAGCCAGGCCGAGCACGACCCGCTCGCCGCCGCCGTGCTGGTCACCGACTCCCCGGCGCTGGCCGACGCGGTCGAGAAGGAACTCGCCCCGCAGGTCGCCGCCAGCAAGCACGTCGAGGACCGCATCGTGCCCGCCCTCGAAGGCAGGCAGTCCGCGATCGTGCTGGTCGACGGCATGGAGGAGGGCCTGCGCGTGGTCGACGCCTACGGCGCCGAGCACCTGGAGGTCCAGACCGCCGACGCCGCCGCCCTCGCCGACCGGGTGCGGAACGCGGGCGCGATCTTCGTCGGGCCCTGGGCGCCGGTCTCCCTCGGTGACTACGCCGCCGGGTCCAACCACGTGCTGCCCACCGGCGGCTGCGCCTGCCACTCCTCCGGCCTGTCCGTGCAGTCCTTCCTACGCGGCATCCACGTCGTCGACTACACGCGCGAGGCGCTCGCCGAGGTCGCGCACCACGTGGTGACGCTGGCCGAGGCGGAGGACCTGCCCGCGCACGGCGCGGCGATCAAGGCGCGGTTCGACTGGAAGGTACCCGAGAGCAAGTGACCCGCATTGACGATCTCCCGGTCCGGGACGAACTGCGCGGCAAGTCCCCCTACGGCGCGCCCCAGCTCGACGTCCCGGTACGGCTGAACACCAACGAGAACCCCTACCCGCTGCCCGAGGCGCTGGTCGAGCGGATCGCGGAGCGGGTGCGCGACGCCGCCCGCAACCTCAACCGCTACCCCGACCGGGACGCGGTCGAATTGCGCACTCGGCTCGCGGAGTACCTGACGAAGACCACCGGCCACGAGGTCGGCCTCGCTCACGTGTGGGCCGCCAACGGCTCCAACGAGGTCATCCAGCAGCTCCTCCAGACCTTCGGCGGGCCCGGCCGGACCGCGATCGGCTTCGAGCCGTCGTACTCGATGCACACCCTGATCGCGCGCGGCACGGGAACGGGCTGGATCTCCGGTCCCCGTAACGACGACTTCACCATCGACGTGGCCGCCGCCGAGCGTGCGATCGCCGAGCACCGCCCGGACGTGGTGTTCGTCACGACGCCGAACAACCCGACCGGGAACGCCGTCCCGCGCGAGAGCGTCATCGCGCTCTACGAGGCCGCGCAGGCGGCGAAGCCGTCGATCGTCGTCGTGGACGAGGCGTACGCCGAGTTCAGCCACGGCGACTCGCTGCTGCCGCTGCTGGCGGGGCGCCCGCACCTGGTCGTCTCCCGCACCATGTCCAAGGCGTTCGGCGCGGCGGGCCTGCGGCTCGGCTACCTCGCCGCGGACCCGGCCGTCGTCGACGCCGTGCAGCTCGTCCGGCTGCCGTACCACCTGTCGGCGGTCACCCAGGCGACCGCGCTGGCCGCCCTGGAGCACACCGACACCCTGCTCGGCTACGTCGAGCAGCTCAAGTCCGAACGGGACCGGCTGGTCGTCGAGCTGCGCGCCCTCGGCTACGACGTCACGGAGTCCGACGCGAACTTCGTGCAGTTCGGCCGGTTCGACGACGCCCACGCCGCCTGGCGGCGCATCCTCGACCGGGGCGTCCTGGTCCGGGACAACGGCGTGCCGGGGTGGCTGCGGGTCACCGCCGGGACGCCCGAAGAGAACGACGCGTTCCTCGACGCGGCCCGTGAACTGAAGAAGGAGCAGAACGCATGAACCGCGTGGGACGCGTGGAGCGGGTCACCAAGGAGACCTCGGTCCTCGTCGAGATCGACCTCGACGGCACCGGCAAGGTCGACGTGGCGACCGGTGTCGGCTTCTACGACCACATGCTCGACCAGCTCGGCCGCCACGGTCTGTTCGACCTCACCGTGAAGACCGAGGGCGATCTGCACATCGACTCGCACCACACCATCGAGGACACCGCCCTCGCCCTCGGCGCCGCCTTCAGGCAGGCCCTCGGCGACAAGGTCGGCATCTACCGCTTCGGCAACTGCACGGTCCCGCTGGACGAGTCCCTCGCCCAGGTCACGGTCGACCTGTCCGGCCGCCCCTACCTCGTGCACACCGAGCCCGAGAACATGGCGCCGATGATCGGTGAGTACGACACCACGATGACCCGGCACATCCTGGAGTCCTTCGTCGCCCAGGCGCAGATCGCGCTGCACGTGCACGTGCCCTACGGGCGCAACGCGCACCACATCGTGGAGTGCCAGTTCAAGGCGCTCGCGCGGGCGCTGCGCTACGCCTCCGAGCGGGACCCGCGCGCCGCGGGCATCCTCCCGTCCACCAAGGGCGCGCTGTGAACGGCGCCTCGACCGCCCTCATCCTCGTCGGCCTGTTCCTCGCGGGCGGCGTCTACTCGTTCGCCAGGCAGCAGATGCCCAAGGGCCTGATCGTGCTGCTCTCCCTCGGCGCCGCGCTCTGTCTCGTCGCGGGCGTCCTGCGGCTGGAGGTGTGGAATTGAGCAGCACCGGATCGACGGCCAAGCGGGTCGTCGTCTTCGACTACGGCTTCGGCAACGTCCGCTCCGCCGAACGCGCCCTCGCGCGCGCGGGGGCCGACGTCGAGATCACCCGTGACTACGACAGGGCCATGAACGCCGACGGGCTCCTCGTCCCCGGCGTCGGCGCCTTCGCCGCCTGTATGCGCGGCCTGAAGGAGGCCCGCGGCGACTGGATCATCGACCGTCGGCTGTCCGGCGGTCGGCCCGTCATGGGCATCTGCGTCGGGATGCAGATCCTGTTCGCCCGCGGCATCGAGCACGGCGTCGAGACCGACGGCCTCGACGAGTGGCCCGGCGCGGTCGAGCCGCTCCAGGCCGACATCGTGCCCCACATGGGCTGGAACACCGTCGACGCCCCGGCCGACTCCGAACTCTTCGCGGGCCTGGACGCCGACGCCCGCTTCTACTTCGTGCACTCCTACGCCGTCCACGACTGGGACCTGGAGGCGCACAACCCGGCCATGGCCGCGCCCAAGGTCACCTGGTCGACGCACGGCAAGCCCTTCGTGGCCGCCGTGGAGAACGGCGCCCTGTGGGCGACGCAGTTCCACCCCGAGAAGTCCGGCGACGCCGGAGCGCAGCTACTGAACAACTGGATCGGAACCCTCTGATGCCCTCGAAGCTCGAACTCCTCCCCGCGGTGGACGTCCGCGACGGCCAGGCCGTCCGCCTGGTGCACGGCGAGTCCGGTACCGAGACGTCGTACGGCTCCCCGCTGGAGGCCGCCCTGGCCTGGCAGCGGGCGGGCGCCGAGTGGCTGCACCTGGTCGACCTGGACGCCGCGTTCGGCACCGGCGACAACCGGGAGCTGATCGCCGAGGTCGCCGGGGCGATGGATATCAAGGTGGAGCTGTCCGGCGGCATCCGCGACGACGCCTCCCTCGCCGCCGCGCTCGCCACCGGCTGCACGCGCGTGAACCTCGGTACGGCCGCGCTGGAGACCCCGGAGTGGGTCGCCAAGGTCATCGCCGAGCACGGCGACAAGATCGCGGTCGGTCTCGACGTACGCGGCACCACCCTCCGTGGGCGCGGCTGGACCCGCGACGGCGGCGACCTGTACGAGACGCTGGAGCGCCTCGACAAGGAGGGCTGCGCGCGGTACGTCGTCACGGACATCGCCAAGGACGGCACCCTCCAGGGCCCCAACCTGGAGCTGCTGAAGAACGTCTGCGCGGCGACGGACCGCCCGGTGGTGGCCTCCGGCGGCGTCTCCTCCCTGGACGACCTGCGCGCGCTCGCCAGCCTGGTCCCGCTCGGTGTCGAGGGCGCGATCGTCGGGAAGGCCCTGTACGCGAAGGCGTTCACCCTGGAAGAGGCCCTGGAGGCTGTGTCGTCATGACGTCCGAGGCCGTGCGGCGCGTGCAGAGCGGAAGTCCCTGGGAAGAGACCTTCGGTTTCGCGCGCGCCGTCGCGGCGGGCGACCGGGTGCTGGTGGCGGGCACGACGTCCTTCAAGGGCAGCGTGCTGTACGGGGAGGGCGACCCGTACGAACAGGCGAAGGTGGCCTTCACCAGCGCGATCGAGGCGATCGCCGAGTTCGGGCTCGGCGTGGACTCCGTGGTCCGCACCCGGATGTACCTGAGCCACGCGCGGGACGTGGACGCCGTGGGCCGGGCCCACAAGGAGTTCTTCGGCACGGTCCGGCCGGTCTCGACCCTCCTGGTCGTGGAGGGGTTCGTCGACCCGCGCATCCTGGTCGAAGTAGAGATAGAAGCATTCAGAGGAGCCGAACAGTCATGACCCTGGCGGTCCGAGTCATCCCCTGCCTGGACGTCGACAACGGCCGGGTCGTCAAGGGCGTGAACTTCCAGAACCTGCGCGACGCGGGCGACCCCGTCGAAATGGCGAAGGTGTACGACGCGGAGGGCGCCGACGAGCTGACCTTCCTGGACATCACCGCCTCGTCCGGCGACCGCGAGACGACGTACGACGTGGTGCGCCGCACCGCCGAGCAGGTGTTCATCCCCCTCACGGTCGGCGGTGGCGTGCGCACCGCCGAGGACGTCGACAAGCTGCTGCGCGCGGGCGCGGACAAGGTGGGCGTCAACACGGCGGCGATCGCCCGGCCGGAGCTGATCCAGGAGATCGCGGAGCGGTTCGGCCGCCAGGTGCTGGTCCTTTCGGTGGACGCGCGCCGCACGGCGTCGGGTTCGTTCGAGGTGACGACCCACGGGGGCCGCCGTGGCACCGGCATCGACGCGGTCGAGTGGGCGCACCGGGCGGCGGAGCTGGGCGCGGGGGAGATCCTGCTGAACTCCATGGACGCGGACGGCACGAAGGACGGCTACGACCTGGAGATGATCGCCGCGGTCCGCAAGCACGTCACGGTCCCCGTCATCGCCTCCGGCGGCGCGGGCACCCTCGCCCACTTCCCCCCGCCATCGAGGCGGGCGCCGACGCGGTCCTGGCGGCATCGGTCTTCCACTTCGGCGACCTGCGGATCGGCGAGGTGAAGGAGACCCTGCGGGGGGCGGGGCACCCGGTCCGCTGACACCGGACGCGAGTTCGGCGCCTCGCCCGCCGGTAGCGCAGTCGGTAGCGGGCGAGGTACCGACCCCCCTATGGTGCTCGTATGCCTGGGATCACCATCGAGTTCACCGAGGAAGAGCTGGCCGAGCTGCGCGCGGAGGCCAAGGAACAAGGCGTCGCGATCAAGCGGCTGGCGCACGACATACTGACCGAGGACGTCGTGCGGCGGCGGCAGCGGCAGCGGTTCATCGAGGGCGCGAGCGCCAAGTTCCGCACGCTCGCCCCCGAGTTCCTGGACGCCTTCCCGGAGGGCGACCGGTGACCCTCCGCATCGACGCGGGCTGGATCCTGGGCGTCCAGTACGGCAACACGCCCACGGATCCCGCACTGCGCGACTGGGGAGCGCTGCACGCGGCCGTGGAGCGGCACAGGTTCGAGCGCTTCGCCGACGAGGCGTACTACGAGGAGACGCCCACCCGCGCGGCCGTGCTCCTGCAGACCATCGTGCTGCTCGCCCCCTTCGAGGACTACAACGGCCTGATCGGCGCCATGTGCGCATGGGAGTACATGGAGCAGTCCGGCACCCCGATCGCGCCACCGCCAGGCGCGATGGCCCAACTCGTCCGGGACGTCCGAGGCGGCAAGGCCGGTCTCCAGGAGGCCGCCCGCCTCCTGCGCGACTGGGCGGCGTGACCCTCGAAGCCGACATACCGTCGGCCACCACTGACCCGGCCAGGCCCGCTCACCGGGACGGCAACGTGTTGCGGTGGGTTGCCGCGTACGGCGTTTCGATGGTGGGGGACAACGTCTACTACATCGCCCTGTCGTGGGCCGCCGTGCGGGGTGGGAGCGCGGCCCAGGCGGGCGTGGTGATGGCGGTGAGCGCGCTGCCGCGGGCCGTGTTGCTGCTGGGCGGGGGAGTGGTCGCCGACCGGTTCGGGCCGCGGCGGGTCGTCATCGGCAGTGACGTGGTGCGGTGCGCGGCCGTGCTCGCCGTGGCGGCGCTGCTGGCGCTCGCCAGCCCCGGACTGTGGGCGCTCGCCCTGCTCGCCCTCGTCTTCGGCACCGTCGACGCCGTCTTCCTGCCCGCCGTGGGCGCCCTCCCCGCGCGCGTGACGTCCCGCGACCAGCTCGCGCGGGTGCAGGGGATGCGCGGCCTCGCCAGCCGCTGCGCCAGCGTCCTCGGGGCACCGCTCGGCGGGCTCGCCGTGGCCGTCGGCGGAGCGACGGCGGCGTTCACGGTCGCCGGGCTGCTGATCGCCGTATCCGTACCCCTGCTGGTCTCCGTCAGGGTGCGCGAGCTGCCGCCCGACGACGACCGCGACGGCGGCACCGCCTGGCGGGACCTGGTCGCCGGGCTGCGCTACATCCGCCAGCACCGCGTCCTCGCCCCGCTGATGCTGGCCATCGCCCTCGGTGACCTCGGCTTCGTCGGTCCGCTCAACGTCGGCGTGACCCTGCTCGCCGACGAACGGGGCTGGGGCGCCGCCGGGCTCGGCTGGGTCGTCGCCGGGTTCGCCACCGGCGCCGGTGCCGCCGCCCTGTTGCTCACCGTGCGCGGACGGCTGCCGCACGCCGGGAGGCTCGCCGCGTACGCCATCCTCGCGGGCTCGGTCGCCATCGGCGCGCTCGCCCACGCGCCCGGTGTCCCCGCCGCCGTCGGCATCGCCCTGCTCGTGGGGCTGCTCGCCGGGCTCAGCGGCATCCTGTGCGGCGCGCTGCTCCAGACCCAGTCCGACCCGGCCCGCCTCGGCCGGGTCACCGCCGTCGCCTCCCTGGTCAGCCTCGGAGTGGCGCCGCTGACCATGCCGCTGACCGCCACGGCCATCGGCGCCTGGGGAACCGGCCCGGTGTTCGTGGCCAGCGCGGCGGTCTGCGGGCTCGGCGGCGTCGTCGTCCTGGGCGCGCGGGAGCTGCGCCGCGCCGAGCTCCCACGCTGAACAGCGGGCCGCCAGCGGGTCGCTAGATGCCGAGCTGCTTGCTCTCGTGCAGCTTGGCGATCGCGTTCTCGTCGCCGTCCAGCTCCACCTTGGCGGCGCTCTGGCGGCCGTACAGGAACAGCACCAGCTCCGAGGGCTCACCGGTCACCGTCACGACCGGCGCGCCCCGGTGGGCGACCGCCGTCTGGCCGTCCGGGCGGCGCAGCACCAGGCCGGTCGGCGCGCCGCGGCCCATCAGCCGGGCCGAGCGCTCCAGCCGGGACCAGAGGGTGTCCTGGAAGACCGGGTCCAGCTCCCGCGGCGACCAGTCGGGCTGGGCGCGCCGGACGTCCTCGGCGTGGACGTAGTACTCGACGATGTTCGACGCCTCGTCGATCTGCTTGAGGGAGAAGGGAGAGAAGCGGGGCGGGCCGGTGCGGATGAGCTGGATCAGCTCCTCGTACGGCTTGGCCGCGAACTCCTCCATCACCCGCTCCAGACGGGGCGCGAGCTGCTTGATGAGGATGCCTCCGGCGGCGTCGGGGCGGCGCTCGCGCACCACGACGTGCGCGGCGAGGTCACGGGTCTGCCAGCCCTCACAGAGGGTCGGGGCCTCCGGGCCCGCGGTCTCCAGGAGGTCGGCGAGGAGGAGCCGTTCACGCTGGGCAAAGGTTGACATGGGGTCAGCCTATGACCGGCGCCGCGGTCCGCCCAGTGGACATCCCGCCGGGGATGTCAGTGCCGCCCGGCACAATGGCACCCATGACCAGCACTCCGCCGTCCAGCAGCCTCGACCCCGAGATCGCCGCCCGCCTCAAGCGCAGCGCCGACGGTCTCCTGCCCGCCATCGCCCAGCAGTACGACACCGGTGAGGTGCTGATGCTCGGGTGGATGGACGACGAGGCGCTGCACCGGACGCTGACCACCGGCCGGTGCACCTACTGGTCCCGCAGCCGCCGGGAGTACTGGGTCAAGGGCGACACCTCCGGACACTTCCAGTGGGTGAAGTCCGTCGCCCTGGACTGCGACGCGGACACCGTCCTCGTCCAGGTCGACCAGGTCGGCGCGGCCTGCCACACCGGCGCGCGCACCTGCTTCGACGCCGACGTCCTGCTCAAGGACGGCTCCCCGGCCGCCGCGGATCAGTAGGGTCGGCCGCCATGGACCTCGACACGTTCCGCAAGCTGGCCACCGACCGCCGCGTCATCCCCGTCACCCGCAAGCTCCTCGCCGACGGCGACACCCCGGTCGCGCTCTACCGCAAGCTCGCCGCCGAGCGCCCCGGCACCTTCCTGCTGGAGTCCGCGGAGAACGGCCGCTCCTGGTCCCGCTACTCCTTCGTCGGCGTGCGCTCCGCCGCCACCCTCACCGAGCGCGACGGCCAGGCCCACTGGCTCGGCGCCCCGCCCGTCGGCGTCCCCGTCGACGGCGACCCGCTCGCCGCCCTGCGCGCCACCATCGAGGCCCTGCACACCCCCCACCAGGAGGGCCTGCCGCCCTTCACCGGCGGCATGGTCGGCTACCTCGGGTACGACATCGTGCGCCGCCTGGAGAAGATCGGCCCCGGCGACCGCGACGACCTGCGGCTGCCCGAGCTGACCATGCTGCTCACCAGCGACCTCGCCGTCATGGACCACTGGGAGGGCTCGGTCCTGCTGATCGCCAACGCGATCAACCACAACGACCTGGACACCGGCGTCGACGAGGCGTACGCCGACGCCGTGGCCCGGCTCGACGCGATGGAGGCCGACCTCACGCGCGCGGTCGCCCAGCCGCCCGCCGTGCTGCCGCCCTCCGAGCTGCCCGAGTACACCGCGCTGTGGGGCGGCCCCGACTTCCAGCGCGCCGTCGAGGACATCAAGGAGCGCATCCGCGCGGGGGAGGCCTTCCAGGTCGTCCCCTCCCAGCGCTTCGAGACCCCGTGCACGGCCAGCGCGCTCGACGTCTACCGGGTGCTGCGGGCCACCAACCCCTCGCCGTACATGTACCTGTTCCGCTTCGACGGCTTCGACGTCGTCGGCTCCTCCCCCGAGGCGCTGGTGAAGGTGGCCGACGGGCAGGCCATGCTGCACCCCATCGCCGGGACCAGGCGCCGTGGCGCCACCCCGCAGGAGGACCAGGCCCTCGCCGAGGAACTGCTCGCCGACCCCAAGGAGCGCGCCGAGCACCTCATGCTCGTCGACCTCGGCCGCAACGACCTCGGTCGGGTCTGCGAGCCCGGCTCCGTGGAGGTCGTCGACTTCATGTCCGTCGAGCGGTACTCGCACGTCATGCACATCGTGTCGACGGTCACCGGCCGGGTCGCCCCGGGCCGCACCGCCTTCGACGTGCTCACCGCCTGCTTCCCCGCGGGCACCCTCTCCGGCGCGCCCAAGCCGCGCGCCATGCAGATCATCGACGAACTGGAGCCGTCCCGGCGCGGTCTGTACGGCGGCTGCGTCGGCTACCTCGACTTCGCGGGCGACTCCGACACCGCCATCGCCATCCGCACCGCCCTGCTGCGCGACGGCACCGCGTACGTGCAGGCGGGCGCCGGGATCGTCGCCGACTCCGACCCCGTCGCGGAGGACGACGAGTGCCGCAACAAGGCCGCGGCGGTGCTGCGCGCGGTCCACACGGCGGGCCGACTGGGCGGGACGGAGACCAACCGCGCGTGAAAATGGGGCGCTTCTCACGTGAACCCGGGTGAGGGTTCCCCCGCGGCGCACGCCATAGTGGAGTACGTGACTGCCGTACCTCACCCCCGTCCCGAAGCCGCGGAACCCGCGCGGGCCAGCCGCCGGAGCCTCGCCGTGGCGCTGCTGTGCGGCGCCATCGGCGCGGCCGTGGCGCTGCTGGCCACCCGCCAGCAGTGGTCGGAGGGCACCGCCACCGTCGCCGGTGGCGCCTTCCCGCTGACCGCCAAGGGCAGTGACGTCACCGGCGTCCCCGCCGCCCTCGCCATAGTGGGCCTCGCCGCGCTCGTCGCCGTCTTCGCCGTCCGCCGCAGCGGGCGGTACGCGGTCGCCGCGCTGCTCGCGCTCTCCGGCGTCGGCACGCTCGTCGCCGCGCTGCTCGGCGCCTCCGACCGCGGCGCCCTCGACGAGCAGGCCGCGCAGGTCTCCGGCGACACCTCTGCCACCGTCGACGCCCTCAGCCACACCGCGTGGCCGTACGTCGCCGCCGCGGGCGGCGCGCTCATCCTCGTCGCCGGACTCCTCGCCTTGCGCTACGGCCGCCTGTGGCCCGCCATGTCCGGCCGCTACGAACGCTCCGGCGCCCCCCGCCCGCGCCGCGCCGCCGCCACGCCCGACCCGGACCGCCCCGAGGACCTGTGGAAGGCCCTCGACCGCGGCGAGGACCCGACGGCGGGCGCCGACCCGGCGTGAGAGCCGCTCCCGTACGGTCGCGTACGGGTGCCCCCCGCTCACGCCGCGCGCGTCCGTACGGGACAATGGGCCCGTGAGCGGCAGGCTCACCCAAGTACACGGCAACGAGGAGCAAGCAATGGCGGGCAGCAGCCACGGTCACGGTCACACCCCGGCCGCCTGGACGAGTGTCATCATCACCTTCATCGGGTTCTGCGTGGCGGGCCTGTTCATGGTGGCGGACAACCCGGTGGGCTTCTGGGCCGGGATGGTCGTCATCGCCCTCGGCGGCGTCGTCGGCGGCATCATGCGGGCGATGGGCCTGGGCGCCCCCAAGGCGCAGCCCCTCAAGATGACCGACACCACGACGGCCAGCGCCAAGAGCTGACCCGACATCCCCGAGGGGCGGCCGGTACGGACACCGGTGCCGCCCCTCTGGCGCGCTCCGGGCCAGCACGGGGCACAATGCCTAGCGTGAATGCCGACCACCCGAGCGTGACGCCGCCCGTCGCGGGCAGCCTGGCCGGGCGACTGGCCGTCCCGGCCGGAATGCTCGCCGCCGTCGCCGCCGCCTTCGCGTACGTCGGCGCCGTCGACCCCAACGAGCCCGGCCACTACCCCGCCTGCCCGCTGCTGTACTACACCGGCGTGTTCTGCCCCGGCTGCGGCGGGCTGCGCAGCGCCCACGCCGTGGTGCACGGCGACCTCGGGGCGGCCCTCCAGGCGAACGCGGTGGCCGTCGCGGGCTACGCCCTCTTCGCCGTCGTATGGGCCGTCTGGGTCGTGCGTGCGGCACGCGGACGGCCGACGCGGTTCGAACTGCGCAACGCGCACCTGTGGACCGTGGGGACGTTGTTGCTGCTGTTCACCGTTGTCCGGAACCTGCCGTTCGGTGGCTGGCTACATCCTTGATCATGTGCCGAACGTCCAGGTAGTGGAATCGGCGTCAACCGGATGCGGGGCCTCAGCCGTCCTGCGGATACCATCGCAGTGACCATAGGTTTTCTGCCGAAATCAGTGCCGTCTGGAAGGGGGCCGCTCGCGTGAGTGTGCTCGACGAGATCATCGACGGAGTCCGTGCCGACCTCGCGGAGCGGCAGGCGCGCGTCAGCCTCGACGAGCTGAAGGAGCGCGCGGCGAAGGCCCCCGCGGCCCGGGACGGCGCCGCCGCCCTGCGCGGCGACGGCGTCAAGGTGATCTGCGAGGTCAAGCGCTCCAGCCCGTCCAAGGGCGCGCTGGCCGCCATCGCGGACCCGGCCGGACTCGCCGCGGACTACGAGGCGGGCGGCGCGTCCGTCATCTCCGTCCTCACCGAACAGCGCCGCTTCGGCGGCTCGCTGGCCGACCTGGAGGCCGTCCGCGCGCGCGTGGACATCCCCGTGCTGCGCAAGGACTTCATCGTCACGTCGTACCAGTTGTGGGAGGCCCGCGCGTACGGCGCCGACCTCGCGCTGCTGATCGTCGCCGCGCTCGACCAGGCCGCCCTGGAGTCGCTGATCGAGCGCGCCGAGTCCATCGGGCTCACCCCGCTGGTCGAGGTGCACGACGAGGACGAGGTGGACCGCGCGGTCGACGCGGGCGCCAAGGTCATCGGCGTCAACGCGCGCAACCTCAAGACGCTGGAGGTCGACCGCACGACCTTCGACCGCGTCGCCCCCGAGATCCCGGACACGATCGTCAAGGTCGCGGAGTCCGGCGTGCGCGGCCCGCACGACCTCATCGCCTACGCCAACGCGGGCGCCAACGCCGTCCTCGTCGGCGAGTCCCTCGTCACCGGCCGCGACCCCAAGGCCGCCGTGGCCGACCTGGTCGCCGCGGGCACCCACCCGGCGCTGCGGCACGGCCGCGACTGACCCGGACGGCCGAACGCCGCTACTATTTCTCCCGATGACTCTCCCGATCACCCTGCCGACCAGGGACCCGTACGCGCGCCTGGCCCGAGGCTGCCGCCCCCGCGGCTGCCGCGCGCCCGCGCGGCGTGTCCACGGGCGCCGGGTGCGGTACGTGATCGGTGACGAACCTGGGCAGGTCAACGGGCGTCGATGGCAGCGCCCCTTCCAGGGGCGCGGGGAACTGCGCGATCGGCCACAACCGGCCCGCAGCCGCTAGACGACCTCCCGCCCCACGGCGATTCGTCTTCACGCAAGAACACTCACCGTGAGGTTTCACCATGCCCAGCGAGTTCTTCATCCCTGACCCGGAGGGTCAGGTCCCGAGCCCCGAAGGCTACTTCGGCGCGTTCGGCGGCAAGTTCATCCCGGAGGCCCTCGTCGCCGCCGTCGACGAGGTCGCCGTCGAGTACGACAAGGCCAAGCACGACCCCGAGTTCGCCCGCGAGCTGGACGACCTCCTCGTCCACTACACGGGCCGCCCCTCGGCGCTGACCGAGGTCCCCCGGTTCGCCGCGGAAGCGGGTGGCGCCCGGGTCTTCCTCAAGCGCGAGGACCTGAACCACACCGGCTCCCACAAGATCAACAACGTGCTCGGCCAGGCCCTGCTCACCAGGCGGATGGGCAAGACCCGGGTCATCGCCGAGACCGGCGCCGGACAGCACGGCGTGGCCACCGCCACCGCCTGCGCGCTGTTCGGCCTGGACTGCACGATCTACATGGGCGAGATCGACACCCGCCGCCAGGCCCTGAACGTGGCCCGGATGCGGATGCTCGGCGCCGAGGTCATCGCCGTGAAGTCCGGCAGCCGCACCCTCAAGGACGCCATCAACGAGGCGTTCCGCGACTGGGTCGCCAACGTCGACCACACCCACTACCTGTTCGGCACGGTCGCCGGTCCGCACCCCTTCCCGGCGATGGTCCGCGACTTCCACCGCGTCATCGGCGTCGAGGCCCGCCGCCAGCTCCTGGAGGCGGCCGGACGGCTGCCCGACGCGGCGATCGCCTGCGTCGGCGGCGGCTCCAACGCCATCGGCCTCTTCCACGCCTTCATCCCGGACGCCTCCGTCCGCCTGATCGGCTGCGAGCCCGCCGGGCACGGCGTCGAGACCGGCGAGCACGCGGCCACCCTCACCGCGGGCGAGCCCGGCATCCTGCACGGCTCCCGGTCCTACGTCCTCCAGGACGACGAGGGCCAGATCACCGAGCCGTACTCGATCTCCGCGGGCCTGGACTACCCGGGCATCGGCCCCGAGCACTCCTACCTCAAGGACTCGGGACGCGGCGAGTACCGCGCGGTCACCGACGACGCCGCCATGCAGGCGCTGCGCCTGCTGTCGCGCACCGAGGGCATCATCCCGGCCATCGAGAGCGCCCACGCCCTCGCGGGCGCCCTGGAGGTCGGCCGGGAACTGGGGAAGGACGGGCTGATCGTCGTCAACCTGTCCGGGCGCGGCGACAAGGACATGGACACCGCCGCCCGCTACTTCGGCCTGTACGACACCGACGCCGAGGTCGCCGAGGACGCCTCCGGCACCGCCGAGATCGAGGGGGACGCCAAGTGAGCGGGAACATCCGGCTGTTGACCGACACCCTCGCCGCGGCCAAGGCCGAGGGGCGCGCCGCGCTGATCGCCTACCTCCCGGCCGGGTTCCCGACCGTGGACGGCGGCATCGAGGCGATCAAGGCCGCGTTCGACGGTGGCGCCGACGTCGTGGAGGTCGGGCTGCCGCACAGCGACCCGGTCCTCGACGGCCCCGTCATCCAGACCGCCGACGACATCGCCCTGCGCGGCGGCGTGCGGATCGCCGACGTGATGCGCACGGTGCGGGAGACGTACGAGGCCACCGGGAAGCCGGTGCTCGTGATGACGTACTGGAACCCCATCGACCGCTACGGCGTCGAGCGGTTCACCGCCGAGCTGGCCGAGGCGGGCGGCGCCGGGTGCATCCTGCCCGACCTGCCCGTGCAGGAGTCCGCGCTGTGGCGCGAGCACGCCGAGAAGCACCAGCTCGCCACGGTGTTCGTGGTCGCGCCGAGCAGCAGGGACGCACGGCTCGCCGAGATCACCGCGGCGGGCAGCGGCTTCGTCTACGCCGCCTCCCTGATGGGCGTCACGGGCACCCGGGAGTCGGTCGGCGCGCAGGCCCAGGACCTGGTGGAACGCACCCGCGCCACCGGCACCGAGCTGCCCGTCTGCGTCGGCCTCGGCGTCTCCAACGCCGCCCAGGCGGCCGAGGTCGCGGGCTTCGCGGACGGCGTGATCGTCGGCTCGGCCTTCGTCAAGCGGATGCTGGACGCGCCCGACCACGCCGCGGGCGTGCGGGGCGTGCGGGACCTCGCCGGGGAGCTGGCGGAGGGCGTGCGCGGGCGGGCGTAGCGGGCCAGCTTGTGCTGCGGGTCCCTCGAACGGGTGGACCTGGGACCGGGGAGGCGCGGTGCGCCTCCCCGGTTCGTTCTGCGGGGTGTGAGCGAGAAGAACCGTGAGGGAAAGCGGACCGCCCGGGAGCGGCTGGCGGTCGAGCGTGAGAAGCAGAGGCGCGCGGAGAAGCGGCGGCGCGGGCTGATCGTCGGCGTGACCGTGGTCGGCGTGCTCGGTCTCGCGGCGGTGGTCGGCGTGGTCGCGGCCAACGCGGGCAGGGACGACGGCGGTGAGAAGGCGGGCCCGGTGGTGGCGCCCTCCGGCGCCCAGGGCAAGGACGGGCTGGCCATCCCGGTCGGCGAGGAGAGCGCCAGGTCCACGCTCACCGTCTGGGAGGACTTCCGCTGCCCGGCCTGCAAGTCCTTCGAGGTGACCTACCGGCCGACGATCCACGAGCTGACCGACGCCGGGAAGCTCAAGGTGGAGTACCACCTGGCCACCATCATCGACGGCAACATGCGCGGCAGCGGCTCCCGCGAGGCCGCCAACGCCGCGGCCTGCGCCCAGGACGCCGGGCACTTCGCCGCCTACCACGACGTGCTCTACGACGAGCAGCCGCTGGAGACCGACGACGCCTTCGCCGACACCGGCAGACTCATCGAGCTGGCGGGCAAGGTCAAGGGGCTGGACACCCCGGCGTTCCGCGCCTGTGTGCGGGACGGCAAGCACCATAGCTGGGTCGACAAGTCCAACGAGGCCTTCCGCGCGGGTGGCTTCACGGGCACCCCGACCGTGCTGTTCGGCGGGAAGAACATCGTCCAGGACCGCACGATGACCCCGGCGAAGCTGAAGCAGATGGTGGAGCGGCAGTCCGGGCAGGGCTGAGCGGTAGCCGAGCGGAGGGCCGGGCTCGGGTGGCGCGCGGGCTGGGCCAGGGGCTGAGGGCGGGCCGGGAGGGGGCTGGGCGGGGCGCCTGTTATGGACCCGTAGCCGGGCCGCCCGCCGTGCGGTGGGTCCGGCAGGGTAGCGTCAGCCTTGCCATGGAACTTGCCTACATCCCCAGCCCGTCGCGCGGAGTGCTGCACCTCGGCCCCGTTCCGCTGCGCGGTTACGCGTTCTGCATCATCATCGGCGTCTTCGTGGCCGTCTGGCTCGGCAACCGGCGCTGGATCGCCCGGGGCGGCCGGGTCGGCACCGTCGCCGACATCGCGGTCTGGGCGGTGCCCTTCGGCCTGATCGGCGGCCGTCTCTACCACGTGATCACGGACTACGAGCTGTACTTCAGCGAGGGCCGTGACTGGGTGGACGCCTTCAAGATCTGGGAGGGCGGCCTCGGCATCTGGGGCGCGATCGCCTTCGGCGCGCTGGGCGCGTGGATCGGCTGCCGCCGCCGCGGCATCCCGCTGCCCGCGTACGCCGACGCCGTGGCCCCCGGCATCGCCTTCGCGCAGGCCATCGGCCGCTGGGGCAACTGGTTCAACCAGGAGCTGTACGGCAAGGAGACGGACCTGCCGTGGGCCCTGCACATCACCTCCTCCGCGGACGGCCGGTTGCCGGGGTACTACCACCCGACGTTCCTGTACGAGTCCCTGTGGTGCGTCGGCGTCGCCGTGCTCGTCATCTGGGCCGACCGGCGCTTCAAGCTGGGCCACGGCCGGGCGTTCGCGCTGTACGTCGCCGCGTACTGCGCGGGCCGGTTCTGGATCGAGTACATGCGCGTCGACGAGGCGCACCACATCCTCGGGCTGCGGCTGAACAACTGGACCGCGCTGCTGGTCTTCCTGCTCGCCGTCACCTACATCGTCGTCTCGGCACGCAAGCGCCCGGGCCGCGAGCCGGTGGTGGAGCCGGGCGCCGCCACCGCTGACGGGGCGGAGGCCGAGGACGGCGAGGCGGAGGCCAAGGTGGATGCGGAGAAGGACGCGGAGGCCGACGCCGACGCCGACGCCGACGCCAAGGACGGCGCGGGGTCGGCGAAGAAGGGCTGACGACTGGCATGTTCACACGAAGGCGCCCGGGGTTCCCCGGGCGCCTTCGTCGTGCAAAACCGCAGGTAAGCGCAGGCTTTCCTTGCTGGCGGGCACGGAATCAGGGGCGTAATCTCGATGTTGTCGAGAAGTGGATTAAGTCTAAGAACGCTCCCTGGGGGGATTCTTCCATGGCCATCATCGAGAACGAGGCGGCGCTGCACGTGGCGCACCGCGACAACCACACGCACCGGGACGTGAACGGCGGCTGGCTGCGCCCCGCCGTCTTCGGCGCGATGGACGGCCTGGTCTCCAACCTCGCGCTGATGACGGGTGTCGCCGGTGGCTCGGTCGGCCAGCAGACCATCATCCTGACCGGGCTCGCGGGCCTCGCCGCCGGTGCCTTCTCCATGGCCGCCGGTGAGTACACCTCGGTCGCCTCCCAGCGCGAGCTGGTCGAGGCCGAGCTGGCGGTCGAGCGCCGCGAGCTGCGCAAGCACCCCCAGGACGAGGAGGCCGAGCTGGCCGCGCTGTACGTCTCCCGGGGCGTCGACGCCGACCTGGCGCGGGACGTGGCCCGGCAGCTCTCCCGCGACCCCGAGCAGGCGCTGGAGATACACGCCCGCGAGGAGCTGGGGATCGACCCCGGCGACCTGCCCTCGCCGCTGGTCGCCGCGGTGTCCAGCTTCGGCGCCTTCGCGCTGGGCGCGCTGCTGCCCGTACTGCCGTACCTGCTGGGTGCCAGTGCCCTGTGGCCCGCGGTGCTGCTGGCGCTGGCCGGGCTGTTCGCCTGTGGTGCCGTGGTGGCCAAGGTGACCGCGCGGACCTGGTGGTTCAGTGGACTGCGGCAGCTCGCCCTCGGCGGCGCGGCGGCGGGTGTGACGTACGCCCTGGGCAGCCTGTTCGGAATCGCCCTAGGATAGTGCGGCCCGCACTTATGCGTTGGGCCGCATAAGTAACCGTTACTCGGTGGTTTCGAACGCTTAACCGCGGGGCATGAGCCGTAAGCGCTGTGGGCAATGACGCCTGCCGCGCACCCGAGGGGTCAGCGACGACACACTCCCTCGCCCTCGGGCCGACGGGCATCGATCTGTCCGCATCGGTCCCCATAGCTTCCGCCGCCCGTGCGCGGTACCCCCGCCGCCACCAGCGGCGTCCGCATGTTGGAACGATGTATCCGGTTCCCGAGAAGCGCTCCATCATGTAACCTGCACGAAATTTTGCATCTACGCAGAGGGCCAGCGTCGTCCCTTGCGCCTTGCTCCTCCAGGCCGTTCGGCCCCGGAGGGACCTTCAGCCACTTGACGACGACGGGAGAGCCGATGCGTACGCCGCGCCAGCCGTCCCAGCACTCCGCGAACGGCCAGAACTGGACGTTCATGGATGCTCGCCCTGCTGCGCAGGGTATGTACGACCCCCGCAACGAGCACGACGCCTGTGGCGTCGGCTTCGTCGCCACCCTCACAGGCGAGGCGTCCCACACCCTTGTTGACCAGGCCCTGACCGTCCTGCGCAACCTGGAGCACCGCGGTGCCACGGGCTCCGAGCCCGACTCCGGCGACGGTGCGGGCATCCTCTCCCAGGTCCCCGACGCCTTCTTCCGTGAGGTGGCCGGATTCGACCTGCCCGAGGCCGGTGGCTACGCCGTCGGCATCGCCTTCCTGCCGAAGGACGGCACCGAGGAGACCGTCTCACGCATCGAGACGATCGCCCGGGAGGAGAACCTCACCGTCCTCGGCTGGCGTGAGGTCCCGGTCGCGCCCGAACTGCTCGGTGCCACCGCCCGGTCGACCATGCCGGTCTTCCGCCAGCTCTTCGTCACGGACGGCGCCAGCAAGGGCATCGACCTCGACCGCCGGGCCTTCGCGCTGCGCAAGCGCGCCGAGCGCGAGGCCGGGGTGTACTTCCCGTCGCTGTCGGCCCGCACGATCGTCTACAAGGGAATGCTGACCACCGGCCAGCTCGAGCCCTTCTTCCCGGACCTGTCCGACCGCCGCTTCGCCTCCGCGATCGCGCTCGTGCACTCCCGGTTCTCCACCAACACCTTCCCGTCGTGGCCGCTCGCCCACCCGTACCGCTTCGTGGCGCACAACGGCGAGATCAACACCGTCAAGGGCAACCGCAACTGGATGGCGGCCCGCGAGTCGCAGATCGTCTCCGACCTCTTCGGCGACCAGGACAAGATCGACCGCGTCTTCCCGATCTGCACCCCCGACGCCTCCGACTCCGCCTCCTTCGACGAGGTCCTGGAGCTGCTCCACCTCGGCGGCCGGACGCTGCCGCACTCCGTGCTGATGATGATCCCGGAGGCGTGGGAGAACCACGACTCCATGGACCCGGCCCGGCGCGCGTTCTACCAGTTCCACTCCACGATGATGGAGCCCTGGGACGGCCCCGCCTGCGTCACCTTCACCGACGGCACCCAGGTCGGCGCCGTACTCGACCGCAACGGTCTGCGCCCCGGCCGCTACTGGGTCACCGACGACGGCCTCGTCGTCCTCGGCTCCGAGGTCGGCGTCCTCGACATCGACCCCGCGAAGGTCGTCCGCAAGGGCCGCCTCCAGCCGGGCCGGATGTTCCTCGTCGACACCGCCGAGCACCGCATCATCGAGGACGACGAGATCAAGGCGCAGCTCGCCGCCGAGAAGCCCTACGCCGAGTGGCTGGAGGCCGGTGAGATCGAGCTGGGCGACCTGCCCGAGCGCGAGCACATCGTGCACACCCACGCCTCCGTCACCCGCCGCCAGCAGACCTTCGGCTACACCGAGGAGGAGCTGCGGGTCATCCTGGCGCCGATGGCCAAGGCCGGCGCCGAGCCGATCGGCTCCATGGGCACCGACTCGCCGATCGCCGCGCTCAGCGAGCGCCCCCGGCTGCTGTTCGACTACTTCACCCAGCTCTTCGCGCAGGTCACCAACCCGCCGCTGGACGCGATCCGCGAGGAGTTGGTCACCTCCCTGCGCTCGTCGCTGGGCCCGCAGGGCAACCTGCTGGAGCCGACCGCCGCGTCCTGCCGCACCGTCGTGCTGCCCTTCCCGGTGATCGACAACGACGAGCTGGCCAAGCTCATCCACATCAACGCCGACGGCGACATGCCCGGTTTCAAGGCCGCGACCCTCTCCGGTCTGTACCGGGTGCACGGCGGCGGTGACGCGCTCGCCGCGCGCATCGAGGAGATCTGCGCCGAGGCGGACGCCGCGATCGACAACGGCGCCCGGCTGATCGTGCTCTCCGACCGGCACTCCGACGCCGAGCACGCGCCGATCCCGTCGCTGCTGCTCACCGCGGCCGTCCATCACCACCTCATCCGCACCAAGCAGCGCACCCAGGTGGGCCTGCTGGTCGAGGCCGGTGACGTCCGCGAGGTCCACCACGTCGCCCTGCTCATCGGCTACGGCGCCGCCGCCGTCAACCCGTACCTGGCGATGGAGTCCGTCGAGGACCTGGTCCGCGCGGGCACCTTCCTGCCCGGCATCGAGCCCGAGCAGGCCATCCGCAACCTGATCTACGCCCTCGGCAAGGGCGTCCTGAAGGTCATGTCCAAGATGGGCATCTCCACCGTCGCCTCCTACCGCGGCGCCCAGGTCTTCGAGGCCGTCGGTCTCGACCAGGACTTCGTGGCCGAGTACTTCAACGGCACCGCCACCAAGATCGGCGGCGTCGGCATCGACGTCATCGCCAAGGAGGTCGCCGCCCGGCACGCCAAGGCGTACCCCGCCTCCGGCATCGCGCCCGCGCACCGGACGCTGGAGATCGGCGGCGAGTACCAGTGGCGCCGCGAGGGCGAGCCGCACCTGTTCGACCCGGAGACGGTCTTCCGCCTCCAGCACGCCACCCGCACCGGCCGCTACGACATCTTCAAGAAGTACACCGACCGGGTGAACGAGCAGTCCGAGCGCCTGATGACGCTGCGCGGCCTGTTCGGCTTCAGGTCCGACCGCGGCCCGATCCCGCTGGAGGAGGTCGAGCCGGTCTCGGAGATCGTCAAGCGGTTCTCCACCGGCGCCATGTCGTACGGCTCCATCTCCAAGGAGGCGCACGAGACCCTCGCCATCGCGATGAACGAGCTGGGCGGCAAGTCCAACACCGGTGAGGGCGGCGAGGACCCCGAGCGCCTGTACGACCCGGCCCGCCGGTCCTCGATCAAGCAGGTGGCGTCCGGCCGCTTCGGCGTGACCAGCGAGTACCTGGTCAACTCCGACGACATCCAGATCAAGATGGCCCAGGGCGCCAAGCCCGGTGAGGGCGGCCAGCTCCCCGGCCACAAGGTCTACCCGTGGGTGGCGAAGACCCGGCACTCGACGCCGGGCGTCGGCCTGATCTCGCCGCCGCCGCACCACGACATCTACTCCATCGAGGACCTCGCCCAGCTCATCCACGACCTGAAGAACGCCAACCCCAAGGCGCGCATCCACGTCAAGCTGGTCTCCGAGGTCGGCGTCGGCACCGTCGCCGCCGGTGTCTCCAAGGCGCACGCGGACGTCGTGCTGATCTCCGGTCACGACGGCGGCACCGGCGCCTCCCCGCTGACCTCGCTGAAGCACGCGGGCGGCCCCTGGGAGCTGGGCCTCGCCGAGACCCAGCAGACGCTGCTGCTCAACGGGCTGCGGGACCGGATCGTCGTCCAGACCGACGGCCAGCTCAAGACCGGCCGGGACGTCGTCATCGCCGCGCTGCTCGGCGCCGAGGAGTTCGGTTTCGCGACCGCGCCGCTCGTCGTCTCCGGCTGCGTCATGATGCGCGTCTGCCACCTGGACACCTGCCCGGTCGGCATCGCCACCCAGAACCCGGTGCTGCGCGACCGGTTCTCCGGCAAGGCCGAGTACGTCGTCAACTTCTTCCAGTTCATCGCCGAAGAGGTCCGTGAACTGCTGGCCGAGCTGGGCTTCCGCTCCATCGAGGAGGCCGTCGGCCACGCCGAGCTGCTCGACGTGACCCGCGCGGTCGACCACTGGAAGGCGCAGGGCCTGGACCTGGCCCCGCTGTTCCACGTCCCCGACCTGCCTGAGGGCGCGGTGCGGCACCAGATCGTCGCCCAGGACCACGGCCTGGAGAAGGCGCTCGACAACGAGCTGATCAAGCTCGCCGCCGACGCGCTCGCCGCCGACTCCGCCACCGAGGCGCAGCCGGTGCGCGCCCAGGTCGCCATCCGCAACATCAACCGCACGGTCGGCACCATGCTCGGCCACGAGGTGACCAAGAAGTTCGGCGGCGCGGGCCTGCCCGACGACACCATCGACATCACCTTCACCGGCTCCGCGGGCCAGTCCTTCGGCGCCTTCGTCCCGCGCGGTGTCACGCTGCGCCTGGAGGGCGACGCCAACGACTACGTCGGCAAGGGCCTGTCCGGCGGCCGGATCGTCGTCCGCCCGGACCGGGGCGCCGACCACCTCGCCGAGTACTCCACCATCGCGGGCAACACCCTCGCCTACGGCGCCACCGGCGGCGAGATGTTCCTGCGCGGCAAGGTCGGCGAGCGGTTCTGCGTGCGCAACTCCGGCGCGCTGGTCGTCTCCGAGGGCGTGGGCGACCACGGCTGCGAGTACATGACCGGCGGTCACGCGGTCGTCCTCGGTGAGACGGGGCGCAACTTCGCGGCCGGTATGTCCGGCGGCGTCGCCTACGTCATCGACCTCGACCGGGACAACGTCAACGTCGGCAACCTGGACGCCGTACGGGCGCTGGACGACGCGGACAGGGAGTGGCTGCACGACGTGGTGCGCCGCCACGCGGAGGAGACCGGTTCCACGGTCGCCGAGAAGCTGCTCGCCGAGTGGCCCGCCGCCGTGGAGCGGTTCAGCAAGATCATCCCCAGCACGTACCAGGCAGTGCTCGCCGCCAAGGACGCCGCCGAGCGAGCCGGTCTCTCCGAGTCCGAGACCCACGAGAAGATGATGGAGGCGGCGATCAATGGCTGACCCGAAGGGCTTTCTGAACCACGGCCGCGAGGTCGCCGCGTCCCGCCCCGTCGAGGAGCGCGTCCGGGACTGGAACGAGGTCTACGTCCCCGGCTCCCTGCTGCCGATCATCAGCAAGCAGGCCAGCCGGTGCATGGACTGCGGCATCCCGTTCTGCCACAACGGCTGCCCGCTGGGGAACCTGATCCCCGAGTGGAACGACTACGCCTACCGCGAGGACTGGCAGGCCGCGTCCGAGCGGCTGCACGCCACCAACAACTTCCCGGAGTTCACCGGCCGCCTGTGCCCGGCTCCGTGCGAGTCGGCGTGTGTGCTCGGCATCAACCAGCCGCCGGTCACCATCAAGAACGTCGAGGTCTCGATCATCGACAAGGCGTGGGAGACCGGTGACGTCGCCCCGCGCATCCCGGAGCGGCTCTCCGGCAAGACCGTCGCGGTGGTCGGCTCCGGCCCCGCCGGTCTCGCCGCCGCCCAGCAGCTCACCCGGGCCGGGCACACCGTCGCCGTCTTCGAGCGCGCCGACCGCGTCGGCGGCCTGCTGCGGTACGGCATCCCCGAGTTCAAGATGGAGAAGCGGCACATCAACCGCCGTATCGAGCAGATGCGCGCGGAGGGCACCCGGTTCCGCACCGGGGTCGAGATCGGTGTCGACCTGAAGGCGACCGACCTGAAGAAGCGGTACGACGCCGTGGTGCTCGCCGTCGGCGCCACCACCGCCCGCGACCTGCCGGTGCCCGGCCGTGAACTCAAGGGCGTCTACCAGGCCATGGAGTACCTGCCGCTGGCCAACAAGGTCCAGGAGGGCGACTACGTCAGCCCGCCGATCTCCGCCGAGGGCAAGCACGTCGTCGTCATCGGCGGCGGCGACACCGGCGCCGACTGCGTGGGCACCGCCCACCGGCAGGGCGCGGCCTCGGTGACGCAGTTGGAGATCATGCCCCGGCCGAACGACGAGCGGGACGCCGTCTCCCAGCCGTGGCCGACGTTCCCGCTGCTCTACAAGGTCACCTCCGCGCACGAGGAGGGCGGTGAGCGGGTCTACTCCGTCTCCACCACCCACTTCGAGGGTGACGAGGACGGCAACGTGCAGTGGCTGCACCTGACCGAGGTCGAGTTCGTCGACGGCAAGCTGACCCCG
This sequence comes from Streptomyces flavalbus, assembly GCF_042674625.1. Taxonomy (NCBI): domain Bacteria; kingdom Bacillati; phylum Actinomycetota; class Actinomycetes; order Kitasatosporales; family Streptomycetaceae; genus Streptomyces; species Streptomyces flavalbus. Next base: position 2,003,479 of record NZ_JBHTEB010000001.1, on the reverse strand, counting down.
AAGCCGGGCACCGAGCGCAAGATCCCCGCCCAGCTCGTCACCCTCGCCATGGGCTTCACCGGCACCGACCGGGAGAACGGCCTGGTGGAGCAGTTCGGCCTGGACCTCGACGAGCGCGGTAACATCGCCCGCGACGCCGACTTCCAGACCAACGTCCCCGGGGTGTTCGTCGCCGGTGACGCGGGCCGCGGCCAGTCGCTCATCGTGTGGGCGATCGCCGAGGGCCGCTCGGCCGCCCGTGGCGTCGACCGGTTCCTGACCGGGGCGAGCGACCTGCCCGCGCCGATCCGCCCGACGGACCGCGCGCTGGCGGTCTGACCCGTCCGACGGGTCCTTTCGAAGAACGTTTCCGTACAACGGCGTACGGGACACAGACGGCGCCTGCCCACAGTCCCCGACCGGACCGTAAGGGCAGGCGCCGCCGCATGTCCCGGCCCTACGGCAGGCGGTACGTCTCCCCGTACGCCTGCCACTCCAGCGGCGTGTCAAGGTCCAGGTTCCCGGCGTCGAGGAAGCGGCGCTGGGCGGTGTCGACGCGGCTGGTGTCGGTGTGCGCCCGCTGCTTGCTGGACAGCATGGCCTCGCGGCGCACGTCGAGGAAGATGCCGAGGAACGCGGTCTCCGAGCCGCCCTCGGCCGGGGTGTCGGCCTCCTCCATGACGCGCTCCCGGATGCCGTAGAAGCCGTCCGGGTCGGTGTCGGGGCCGTGGAAGACCATCGCGTCGTAGTAGACGAACTGGCCGAGCGTGCCCAGGCCGTCGAGCTTGGCCAGCCGCACCGCCGGGTCGAAGTAGGCGCGGTCCCGTTCCTCCTCCTGGGCCTCGCGGAAGGCCGGAACCTCGGCCTCCGCGCGCCAGGCGTCGGTGAAGCCGGGGTCCAGGCCCTCGTGGGAGTCGGTTCCGTCGACCTCGCGCAGGGCGGGCAGGTAGCGGGCCAGGCCGTTGCCCGGGTGCGCCTCGGTGTAGCGCTCGACGAGGGTGAGCAGGTCGTGGGTGCCGGTGCAGAAGCCCGCGATACCGGCCGTGTAGCCCTGGCCGTCGTCGAGGTCCTCTATGTAGCCGTAGGAACTGCGCCAGTCGAGCGTGGAGTTCTCGGCCGTGGAGACGATCCGGTGCGCGAGTTCCTTCTTGTCCGGCGCGGCCAGGCCCGGCGGCAGGGAGGCGATCAGCTCGTCGTCGGCGGCCCGGTCCTCGGCGTGCCTGCGCTCGGCCTTGGCCCGCGCGTCGTCACGGGCCGACTGGGACACCGTCTCCCCGCCGCCGGGCGGCTCCGAGTTGGAGGGCACGAGGAAGTAGGCCCCGGCCGTCACCAGGACGGGCACGACGGCGAGGAACAGGCAACCGGCTCTTCTCATGGCGCTAACCGTACGGCCGGACTAGACCGCCCCTCCCGTCAGCTCCGTGACTCTCGTCTCGGTCAGCAGCAGGAGCACCACCAGCACCGCGGCGCAGGCGCCCGCCTGGACCAGGGTGCGGCGCGGCCCGCGGGGCGCGTAGGCGTACGCCGCCGTCACCGCGGCGCCGGTCAGCAGACCGCCGAGGTGTCCCTGCCAGGACGTGAACCGGGCGGATATCAGCAGCCAGAGCAGCAGGAACGCCATGAAGCGGTGGACGTCGCGCAGGTCGCCGCCGAGACGGCGGGCCATGACGTAGGAGGCGGCGCCCAGACCGAAGATCCCGCCGGACGCCCCCAGCGAGGCGGTGCCCGGGTCGGTGAGGAGCAGCGCCAGGACCGAGCCGCCGAGCACCGACAGCAGATAGAGGGCGAGGAAGCGGACCCGGCCGAGCTGCGGCTCCACGTCCCGGCCGAGCTGCCACAGCACGAGCATGTTCATCGTGATGTGCAGGATGCCGAAGGTGTTCTCGATCGGCTGGAGGTGCAGGAAACCGCTGGTGAGCAGCCGCTCCCACTCACCGTGGGCGACCCCCTCGACCTGGAAGACGCCTAGCACCGGGCCGTCGGCCACGTAGTACTGCCCGTCCGGGCCGACCAGCCGCGCCGCGACCAGCTCGAACCGGCCCACGGTCTCCGGCCGCACCAGCTCGGCCAGGTAGACCAGGACGTTCACCGCGATCAGCGCGTACGTCACGAGGGGGACCGCCGAGATCCGGCCACCGAAGACGGTCCGCGCCTGCCGGACGGACCTCGCGCCCTCCCGCACACACTCGACGCACTGGTGGCCGACCGCCGCCTCCCGCATACAGTCCGGGCAGATGTACCGGTCGCAGCGGACGCAGCGGACGTGGCACTCCACGGCCGGATGGCGGTAGCAGGTGGTGACGGTGGACTCGGGTTCCACGACCGGCTCCTCGGACAGCGGGGACGGGACGGTTGGGTGAGCCGGTGGGGACGGCGGCGCAAAACTATCGAACACCTGTGGGGGGTGAGATCACGGGGGCGGCTGTCGTACGGTCGGCTGACTGCTGGTACCGGTACCGCTTGTGGGGGGAACGCGCATGGCCACTCGTACGTCCGCGATCAGTCTGAACAAGGTGGTCGAGCGGGCGCCCGCGCTCGTCGACCTCTACAAGAAGGCCGGGCTGTCGCTGGAGAAACACGGGCTGGGCGGGCAGCGGGCCGCCGTCTATCTCGTGGTCGACTACTCCGGGTCCATGAAGCCGTACTTCAGGGACGGCAGTGTGCAGGCGCTGGCCGACCGGGTGCTCGGACTGGCCGCCCACCTGGACGACGACGGGACCGTGCCGGTGATGTTCTTCTCCACCGACATCGACGCGGTCGCGGACATCTCCCTGGACAGCCATCAGGGGCGCGTCGAGCGGATCGCCGCCGGGCTCGGGCACATGGGCCGCACCAACTACCACCTGGCCATGGACGCCGTGATCGACCACTATCTCGACAGCGGTGCCCAGGACCCCGCGCTGGTCGTCTTCCAGACCGACGGCGGGCCGAGCAGCAGGATGGCCGCGGAACGGTACCTCTGCAAGGCCGCCAGGCTGCCGCTGTTCTGGCAGTTCATCGGCTTCGGGGACCCGCGCAGCAAGCAGTTCGACTATCTGCGCAGGCTCGACGAACTGGCGGTGCCCGGCAAGCGCGTCGTCGACAACGCCGGGTTCTTCCACGCCGGGCGCGATCCGCGGAGGGTGTCCGACGCCGAGTTGTACGACCGGCTGGTGAGCGAGTTCCCGCAGTGGCTGGCGGCGGCGCGGGGGCTGGGGATCGTGGGCTGAGGGGGCCTTGGCGGGCGGGCGTCTCGGCGGGCGTTCGGCTAGGGTCGGCGGATCCGGTCGGGCCGCTGAGCAGCGTCGCCGCCGTGACCGTCCCCACCAGGGGGCCGGGCACCGCGTGGCGTCCCAGCTCGACGAAGGTGAGGGCGAGTTCGACGGGCCGGGTGCCGAGCCCGCCGTACTCCTCGGGAACCGCCAGCGCGACGACGCCCGCGGCGGCGATACGGGACCACAGCACCATCACGGCCTGGGGCCTCGAAGAGGGTGCCCGCGTCGTCGGCTGGCGCGCCCAGGCCGGGCAGGCGCACTACGCCGCCGGAAAGCGGGCGTGATGGCGCTGACCCGGTGCGCCGCGATCGAGGCGGCCTGCGGCGTCCGCGTCAACGCCGTCGCGCCCAGCCTCGCCCTGCACCCCCACCTGGTGAAGGTCACCACCCCCGAACTGCTGGCCGAGAGGCCCGCGGACGGTACGCGGAGCCCTGGGAGGTGGTCAACGTGATCGTCTTCCTGGCCTCCGGCTGCTCCTCGTACCTGACCGGGGAGGTCGTCTCCGTCAGCGGCCAGCACCCCTAGGCGCTGGCTGTCCACGCTGGAACGCGGCGTCGTCGAAGAGGTCTTCCGGGCCGACCTCGACATCCGGCTCACCTACCGCTTCGTCCGCGACACCGTCTGGGTCGCCGCGTCCTGGTACCGGCCCGGCGGACAGCACAGCCCGGAGGAGATTGCCCGGCAGTACCTGTCGATGGTGCTGGACGGGATCGCCGTACGCGCGTAACCCACCGAGGACCAGCCGAGTCCGGGAAGGCCGGGAGTCGTCATGGCCGAGGCATCCATCGTCGAAGCGGTCCGTACGCCCGTCGGGCGGTGAGGCGGTCGCGCACGGCGGGGACGTGGCGGTCAGCGAGGGCGCCGCGTCCCTGGTGCGGACCGCCCTGGAGGCGTACGGGCGCCTGACACCCTCGTCAGCAACGCCGGGTTCCTCAGGGACCGGATGCTCGTCACGTACTGGCGGGCGGAGGCGTAGGCGGGCCGCGTGCCGCACGCGCGGGTCGTCCACACCAGCGGCGGCGCCGGACTGCTCGGCTCCGCGGGACAGGGCAACTACAGCGCCGCCAAGGCGGACCCGGTTGACGGAGACGGTCTTCGCCACGGAGATGGCCCCGCACGGCCACGCGGACGGCGAGCCGGGTACCGCCTTCGACGCCATGGCACCGGAGAACGTCTCACCGCTGGTGGTGTGGCTCGGCTCCGCCGCCTGCTCCGGCGTGACCGGACACGGTGCTGGGGCTGGTGGCGTCGGCGGAGGCGCCCGGGCCGGTGGACGGGGTGTGACCACCACGGACGACCCCGCCTACGTGTCGCACTCCAGCACCGTCCGGCACAGCCCGCACCGCGCCCGCACCCGCCCCCGCACCGGCACCCGGATGCGCTGGTGGCACGTGGGACAGGGGAACGACACCCGCAGCGGGCCGTGACCACCCTCCGGGCTGAAGGCGTACGGGACGCCCGGCCCGCCCGACGCCGGGGGCGGCCCGGCACGGCGGTGGTCCTGGGCGTGACGGCGGTCGCGGGTGTAGCGGCGGCGGCCCGCCCAGCCCGCGGCCGTGAGCGGCGGCTGCTGCGCGTCCTGGCGGGCCCGCGCCATGCCCTTCACGTACGCCGTGTACGCCTGCGCGCTGGTGAACCACGTCGACGGGTCCTCACCGAACAGCAGCGTCCGCTTGGCCAGCACGTACCCGAACTCCTCCGGCGTGAGATAGCCCAGCTTCTGCGACGACGCCGCGTCCTCCCGGTACGCGTCCAGCAGCAGCCACCCCGCGCCCAGGTACGTCGTCGCCGTGTCCGTCAGGATCTCGTTGTCGCGGGTGCCCGGGAACGACAGGTCGAGCCGGTGCAGATAGACGTGCATGATCTCGTGCGCGAGAGCCGCGCCGATGTCCCGGCGATGGGTGCGGAAGCGGTCGTTCAGCTCCACGAAGTACTCCGGACCCGCCGCGAGTTCCACGTTCGCCGCGTGCGTCATCTCACGGAAGCCGACGATCAGCCGGGCGTCCGGCAGCCGGTAGTGCCGCACCAGCTCGCGGGCCACCCGCTGGGACCCCAGATACAGGTCGTCCGTGTCGCAGAACGCCACGTCGACCGGGGGGACGCTGGTCGCGAACGTCTGGATCGTGTCGTACGACAGCCGCTTGTACAGCGCGGTGATCGCGGCCCGCACCGTCTCCAGATGCGGGTAGCCGTGCTCGACCGGTCCGTCGTTCGCCACGCCCGTACCCCCAAGACGCCGTGAACCCGATTCCACTGTACGAGGGCCGGAGCCCGTTCCGCCCGGCCGTGCGCCACCACCACGCGCGCGTGGACCCCGCGCAACCCCCCGTAGGGTAGGCACCCATGACCACCAGCAACACCGGTACCGGTGACGTCGACCCCGCCGTCCGCGCGGAACTCGCCAGGCTGCGCGACAGCATCGACAACATCGACGCGGCCGTCGTCCACATGCTCGCGGAGCGGTTCAAGTGCACCCAGCAGGTCGGCCACCTCAAGGCCGCCCACCAGCTACCGCCCGCCGACCCCGCGCGGGAGGCCCGCCAGATCGCCCGGCTGCGCGCGCTCGCCGAGAACGCCAAGCTGGACCCGGCCTTCGCCGAGAAGTTCCTCAACTTCATCATCGCCGAGGTCATCCGCCACCACGAGAGCATCGCCGGGGACACCGTGAACGGCTCCGCACCGGTGGCCGATTGACCTCGGCAGATGCCCCGGGGGAGTGACAGCGGGCCGCGCAGCGGGCATTCTTCGCTGTGCACTCCTTGTCAGCCGACGAGCACTCCCCGTCAGTGGCCCGGGCGCCTCCCGGACGCCGTACGGGAGGGAGGGCGGGCATGTCACCGGACGCCAGAATCCTCATCGTCGACGACCACGAGGACACGCTGTACGCGCTGGAGAGCGCCCTCGCCCCCCTGGGCCACCTGCTCGCCAGCGCCACCAGCGGCGACGAGGCCCTCAAACAGGTACTCCGCGGCCGGGTGGGCCTCCTGCTCCTCGACGTGCGCCTGCCCGGCATCAGCGGCCTCGACGTCGTCCGCTACCTGCGGCGCCTCGAACAGACCCAGCACATCCCCGTCGTCCTGCTCACCGGCTTCGCCCAGGACCAGGAACTCGCCGCCACCGCCTTCGGCCTCGGCGTCGCCGACCTCGTCACCAAGCCCGTCGACCCCTGGACCCTGCGCACCAAGGTCCGCTACCTCTACGACGCCCACCAGCGCCGACTGGCACTGGAACACGAGGTCCGCGAACTGCGCGCCCTGATCAAGAACGACCTCGACACCGCACCCACCACCCGGACATAACGCCCGAACCGAGCGTGAATCCCGCCGCCCCTGTGCGCTGTCAGTGCCATCAGGCAGCATGTCCCCATGTCCGTCCTCACGCGCGACGAAGCGCAGACCCGTGCCAGGCTCCTCGACGTCCACCGCTACACGATCGACCTCGATCTCACGAGCGGCGACGACACCTTCTTCGAATCCCGGACCGCCATCCGGTTCACCGTCCGCGCCGACCAGGACGCCACGGACACCTTCGTCGAGGTCAAGCCCGCCGAACTGCGCTCCGCCACCCTCGACGGACACCCCCTCGACCCCGAGAGCCTCGTCGAGAACCGCCTCCCCCTGAAGAACCTCACCCCCGGCGAACACGAACTCCGCGTGGCCGCCCGGATGCGCTACTCCCGCACCGGCGAGGGAATGCACCGCTTCACCGACCCCAGCGACCACGAGACGTACGTCTACACCCAGATGTTCATGGACGACGTCCAACGCGTCTTCGCCGCCTTCGACCAGCCCGACCTGAAGGCCGTCTTCGACCTCACCGTCAAGGCCCCCGAGGGCTGGACCGTCCTCGCCAACAGCGTCACCGAACACCTCGGAGACGGCCGCTGGCGGGCCGCCACCACCCCGCCGATCTCCACCTACCTCGTCGCCGTCGCCGCCGGACCCTGGCACTCCGTCCGCACCGAACACCGCGGCCTGCCCTTCGGCCTGCACTGCCGCCGCTCCCTCGCCCCCCACCTCGACGCCGACGCCGACGAGATCCTCGACGTCACGCGCGCGTGCTTCGACCGCTACCACGAGAAGTTCGACGAGCCCTACCCCTTCGACTCCTACGACCAGGCGTTCGTCCCCGAGTTCAACGCCGGCGCCATGGAGAACCCCGGCCTCGTCACCTTCCGCGACGAGTTCGTCTACCGCTCCGCCGTCACCGACACCGAGCGGCAGACCCGCGCCATGGTCATCGCCCACGAGATGGCCCACATGTGGTTCGGTGACCTCGTCACCCTGCGCTGGTGGGACGACATCTGGCTGAACGAGTCCTTCGCGGAGTACATGGGCTACCAGACCACCGCCGAAGCCACCCGCTTCACCGACACCTGGACCGACTTCGGCATCACCCGCAAGGCCTGGGGCTACGACGCCGACCAGCGCCCCTCCACCCACCCCGTCGCCCCCGAGGCCGTACCGGACACCGCCTCCGCCCTCCTCAACTTCGACGGCATCTCCTACGCCAAGGGCGCCTCAGCCCTGCGCCAACTCGTCACCTGGCTCGGCGAGAAGGACTTCCTCACCGGCATCAACAACCACTTCACCCGCCACAAGTTCGGCAACGCCAGCCTCGCCGACTTCATCGACTCCCTCGCCGACGCCACCGAACGCGACGTCCACACCTGGGCCGACACCTGGCTGCGCACCACCGGCGTCGACACCCTCACCCCCCACATCGCCCCCGGCGACAACGGCGTGTGCACCCTCACCGTCGACCACACCGGCAGCCGCCCCCACCGCATCGCCGTCGGCCTCTACGACCAGGACCTCACCGACGAGGGCCGCCTCACCCTCCGCGACCGCCTCGACGTCGACGTCCCCCACCCCGACGGCGGCCACCCCATCGGCAAGCGCCCCGCCCTGCTCGTCCTCAACGACGGCGACCTCACCTACGCCAAGGTCCGCTTCGACCCGAAGTCCTTCGACACCCTCGGTGAGAGCCTCTCCGGCCTGCCTGAACCCCTCACCCGCGCGGTCGTCTGGAACGCCCTCAGGGACGCCGTCCGCGACGGCGAACTCCCGCCCGCCGACTACCTCAGGACCGCCCGCGCCCACCTCCCGCGCGAGACCGACCTCGCCGTCACCGGCGGCGTCCTCACCTTCGCCGCCACCCAGGTCGCCGACCGCTACACCACCCCCGAGGACCGCCCCGTCGCCCTCGCCACCCTCTCCTCGCTCTGCCGCGACCTCATCCGCCGCACCGAGGACGGCGACAACCCCGGACTGCGCCTGATCGCCGTCCGCCACGCCATCGACGTCGCCGCCCAGCCCGAGACCCTCGCCGCCTGGCTCGCCGAGGGCACCGTCCCCGGCGGCCCCGAACTCGACCCCGAGCTGCGCTGGCGCATCCTCGGCCGCCTCGCCGTCCTCGGCGCCACCGACGAGGCCGCCATCGCCGCCGAACTCGCCAACGACCCCAGCGCCACCGGCCAGGAAGGCGCCGCCCGCTGCCGCGCCGCCCTGCCCGACCCGGAGGCCAAGCGCACCGCGTGGGAGGCCATGTTCACCCACGACGACCTGTCCAACTACCTCTTCACCGCCACCGCCCGCGGCTTCTGGCAGCCCGAGCAGGCCGACCTGCTCCAGCCCTACGTCGCCCGCTACTACCAGGACGCCGTCGCCCTCGCCGCCCGCCGCGGCCCCGCCATCGCCGAAGCCGCCGGACGTTGGGCGTTCCCCGCCCACGCCGTCGACGCCGAAACCCTCCGGCTCGGGGAGGAGTGCCTGCGCGACGCCGACCCCATCCCCGCCCTGCGCCGCAAGCTCACCGACCAACTCGACGACCTCGCCCGCGCCCTGCGCGTCCGGCAGACCCCGGCACCCACCGAGGCGTAACCCGCCGCAAACGCACGCACCGGCGGAGACGCGACCCACGCGCCTCCGCCGGTACGAGTCCCGCAAGGGCCTAGAACACCGGCGTACCGTTCCGCGTCAGCTTCCAGTCCACCGACGCGAAGTCCTTCGGGTCCAGCACGCCCTTCGCGGTCACCCACTCCGCGATCCGCGTCCGGATCTCCGTCGACTCCGACCACACCTCCTGCGCGGACGCCACGTGCGGGAACGCGCCACCACCGTTCGCCCGGTAGTTGTTCACCGCCAGCACGAACCGCTCGCCGTCGGCCAGCGCGGCGCCGTTGTACGTGAGGTTCTTGATCCGCGACCCCGGCGCCTGCGCGATGTCGATGTCGTACGACAGCCCCGACACGTAGTCGTAGTTGTAGTCAGGACGGCCACCCGCGTTCGTCAGCTTGCCCACGTCCACCGCGTCACCCGCCGCCGTCTGCACGAAGTACTCCGCCGAGTACTCCAGGTACGCCCGCAGCTGCGCCCCCGTCATCACCTTCGCGACCAGCGTGTTGTCGTACACGTACAGGCTCGACAGGTCCCGGATCGTCACCTCGCCCGCCGGGATCTCCGACGTCCGCGAGAACGGCGACGCCTGCGCGATCACCGGCAGCGCCGCGTACTCGGTACCGGCCAGCGCCGCCCGCACCACGTCCTCCTGGACCCGGGTGATCAGGTCGATGATCGGGGCGTCCTTGTACCGGGCGTCCACCGTCGTCAGGGTCTCCGTCGCGGTGCCGACGACCTGGTTGACGTACTCGACGACCTTCGCGTGCTCGTCCGTCAGCAGCCTGGTGATCTCCGGGTCGTCCGCGACCGTGTTGGAGTTGAGCACCTTCGACGCGACCGACTCCACGGACCACCGGCCCTTGCTGAAGACCAGCTCGATGTCGAACACCGACAACCGCTGCGCGTACGCCAGCGGCTCCGACAGCACCACCGTCCGACCGGTCCTGTCGTTGGTGACCTTCAGCTCCGGAACCTCGACGTGCGCGTGACCCACCAGGATCGCGTCGATGTCCGGCACCTGCCGGGCCACGTTCGCGGCGGCGTTCTCCACGTACGGCAACTGGTCACCGTACGACGACGTCCCCGACGCGCCCGAGTGCGCCGACACCACGACCACGTCGGCGCCCATCGACTTCAGCTTCGGCACCCACTTCGCCGCCTGCTCCTCAAGACCCGGGAACGCCAGCTTGCCCTGCACGTACGCCTTGTCCCAGATCGCGATCCCCGGGTTGGTCAGCCCCAGCACCGCCACCTTCACCGGCTTCGCGCCCGGCACCCGGAACGTCTTCATGAAGTACGGCGGGAAGGCGGGCTTCAGCGTCTTCGCGTCCACCGCGTTGGCGCCCAGCAGCGGGAAGTCGCACTGCTCCTCGAACTTGCGCAGCGTCTCGATGCCGTAGTTGAACTCGTGGTTGCCCAGCGCCACCGCGTCATAGCCGATCGCGTTCATCGCCTGCGCCATCGGGTGCACCGGGCCGCCCTCGGCGGTGATCGGGTCGACCTTCGCGTAGTAGTACGTCAGCGGGGTGCCCTGAATCGTGTCACCCGCGTCAATCAGCAGCGTGTTCCGCCGCCCGCGCTCCTCGCGGAGCTGCTTCACCAGGGTGGAGATCCGCGCCAGGCCCTGGGTGTTGCCCGCCGCGTCGGCGTAGTCGGCGTCCTTGAAGTAGTCCCAGTTGAAGACCCGGCCGTGCAGGTCGGTCGTGCCCAGCACGGTCAGCGAGTAGCGCTTCGCGGGCTTCCTCTCCGGGGCCGCCTGTGCCGCCGGAGCCGCCGCCGCGCCCGCGATCGCCACCCCCGCCCCCGTGACAGCGGACTTCTTCAGGAACTTCCGGCGGTTCAACGGCATGTCTCGTACTCCTTGGTGCCAGGTCCTTACGACGCGCGTAGATAACGCGCGTAGATTCTGACCCGCCCACAACCAACGGCAACAGGCCCACGACGTTGCGATCTGGTGACCCAACCCGATACACGCGAGGGCTCGAACCACTCCACCCCTGACAGAGTGGGGCGTATGACCCCACCCACCGCCCACCCCTACGGCACCCCCGACGCCCCGCGCATCGCCGTCTGTGGCGAAGCACACCTCGAAGTCGACCCCGAACTCGCCCGCGTCGGCATCACCGTGCACGCCCGCGGCCGGGACCGCCGCAGCGCCCTCGACGACCTCACCCGCCGCAACGCCACCGCCCTCGACCTCGTCAAGACCTACGGCGACGCCGTCGAACGCCTCGAGACCGGCACCCTCTCCATCACCCCCGAACTCACCAGACGCGGCCACGGCGAACGCGTCCGCACCTACCACGGCACCGTCCACATCACCGCCGAACTCACCGACTTCACCGCCCTCGGGGAACTCACCACCCGCCTAGCGGACCTCGACCTCACCCGCGTCATCGGCCTCCGCTGGGCCCTGCGCCCCGACTCACCCGCACACCGCCAAGCCCGCCAGCAGGCGGTCACCGAAGCCGTCCAGCGCGCCCGCGAGTACGCCGAAGCCCTCGGCACCACCCTCACCGCCCTCCTCGAACTCGCCGACACCGGCGCCGAACAACCCGACCGCCACCGACCCGTCTCCGCCGCCGCCGAGATGCGCGCCATCGCCTACTCCGGCGACCCCGAGGACATCCCCACCCCGCCCCTCGACCTAGAACCCCAGCGCCAGCACGTCCACGCCACCGTGATCGCCCGCTTCACCATGGCGCCGCCCACCCTCTAGCCGCACTGCACCGAAAAGGAAGCCGAATTCGCTCACCGCCTGCGACGCTTTCTCATCGCGACCACCCAATTGCTCATCAGAGCAACCGGGTGCACAATTCAACACTTGTCAACACCCCTTCACTGAAAGGTCGTTGAGTCGTCATGCCGGACCAATTCCTTACCCATCGGTAAGCCCTAGGGTCGAATCATGCGCCGAGCAAAGATCGTCTGTACCCTGGGGCCCGCCACCGACTCATACGACCAGATCAAAGCCCTGGTCGAAGCCGGAATGGACGTCGCCCGATTCAACCTCAGCCACGGCAGCTACGCCGACCACGAGGAGCGCTACCAGCGCGTGCGCAAGGCCGCCGACGAAACCGGCCGCAGCGTCGGCCTCCTCGCCGACCTTCAGGGTCCGAAGATCCGCCTCGGCCGCTTCGCCGAGGGGCCCGTACTCCTTGAACGCGGCGATCACTTCACCATCACCGTCGAGGACGGCGCCCAGGGCGACCGCACCTCCTGCGGAACGACCTACAAGGGCCTCCACACCGACGTCACCCCCGGTGAGCGCATCCTCGTCGACGACGGCAAGGTCTGCCTCGAAGTCACCTCCGTCGACGGCCCGCGCGTCCACACCACCGTCGTCGAAGGCGGCATGGTCTCCGACAACAAGGGCCTCAACCTGCCCGGCGTCGCCGTCTCCGTCCCCGCGCTCTCCGAGAAGGACGAAGCGGACCTCCGCTGGGCGCTGCGCACCGGCTTCGACGTCATCGCCCTGTCCTTCGTCCGCACCGGGCGCGACGCCGAGGACGTCCACCGCATCATGGCCGAGGAGGGCCGCCGCCTCCCCGTCATCGCCAAGGTGGAGAAGCCGCAGGCCGTGGAGCACCTCGACGACATCGTCGCCGCGTTCGACGGCATCATGGTCGCCCGCGGTGACCTCGGCGTCGAGATGCCCCTCGAACAGGTCCCGATCGTCCAGAAGCGCGCCATCAAACTGGCCCGGCGCAACGCCAAACCGGTCATCGTCGCCACGCAGATGCTCGACTCCATGATCGACAACTCCCGTCCGACCCGGGCCGAGGCAAGCGACGTCGCCAACGCGGTCATCGACGGCACCGACGCGGTGATGCTCTCCGGCGAGACCAGCGTCGGCAAGTACCCCGTCGAGACGGTCCGCACGATGGCCCGCATCGTCGAAGCGGCGGAGGAGGACCTCCTCGCGAAGGGGCTGCCGCCCCTCACCGAGAGCAACAAGCCCCGCACCCAGGGCGGCGCGGTCGCCCGCGCGGCGGCGGAGATGGGCGACTTCCTCGGCGCGCGGTTCCTCGTCGCCTTCACCCAGTCCGGCGACACGGCCCGCCGCCTCTCCCGCTACCGCTCCCCGATCCCGCTCCTCGCCTTCACCCCGGACCAGGCGACCCGCTCCCAACTGAGCCTCACCTGGGGCGTGGAGACGTTCATCGGACCGCACGTCGACTCCACCGACGCGATGGTCGACCAGGTCGACGACCTCCTCACCAAGTACGGCCGCTGCGCGGAGGGCGACACGGTGGTCATCACCGCGGGCTCCCCACCCGGAATGCCGGGCACGACGAACATGGTCCGCGTCCACCACATGGGCGAGAACAGGGAGTAGCCACGCCTCAGTACTTGGGCCCGACGTGGACGTCCATGAGGGCGACGGAGGCTTTGCGGGCGACGGAGATGTTGTACGGGGTCCCGTCCCGGGTGCAGTGCGTCCACTCGATGCCGAGGGTGTCGAGGGTGTCGGTGTACAGCTTCCTGATGTCGTCCGACTTGTTGGTAAAGAAGTAACGGGGGTACTCATACCGTTTCCTCTCACCGGCGACCACGCGGGTCGTCCAGTTGGTGAAGCGGCAGCCGTCGGAGTGGATGAGGCCGCGTACGAACTCCCAGGGGTGGGCGTCGACGACGGCCTGCTGCCAGGGTTCGAGCACGATCGGCCGATCGTGTTTCAGGCCGGGGCCGTGCTGGGGGAACATGCACGTCCAGTGCCTGGTGTACGACTTGACCTCCACGCAGCCCGGTTTGGGGCGCTGGCTGACGCTGGGCAGCGGCATGACCTGGCGCATCGCCTGTTCGGCTGCCGCGACCAGGCCGGTCTGTGCCGCGTTGCAGTAGATGGACAGATGGTGCTGTTGGCGCTTCGAGACGATGTGGCCGTCGCCGAGGTAGAGGCCGAGCAGGTATGCGTAGGCGGCACGATCGAAGCTGCGGCCGGTGCACCGCGGGCAGTCGGTGGGCTGCTCGTACCTCTCGCCACGAGCCCTGCGGTCCTCGCTGCGCCACCAGCCCACGGTCCCGCGTGGGATGCCCAAGCGCTCGGCGACGATGCGGTTGGGGACGCCCTGGCGCATGAGTGCGACAGCGTGTGCGCGGATCGAAGGGCTGTGCTGTTCCATGACACCACTCTGCGTCACGAAGAGTGACGCCAAGCAGCAGAAAGCGGAGGATCACGCGAACGTGATCCTCCGCTTCAGAGGTGCCGGGTGCGGGACTCGAACCCGCACGTCCTCTCGGACAGATGTGTTTGAGACATCAGCGTCTGCCTGTTCCGCCAACCCGGCAACAGCGCTGTTGGGAGTGTACCCGGTAACCGTTGAGGACTTCAGCTAGGTAGGCTCTTGGCAGCAGTACCAGCCTGCCCAGGAACAAGGAGCGCCCCCGTGACCGCCCCCGAGTCGCCCCAGCCCGTAGACGTGCCCGATGACGACAAGTCGCACGTGCCTCCGATGACGACCCGGGTCGTCATCGCCGAGGACGAGGCGCTGATTCGGCTCGATCTCAAAGAGATGCTCGAAGAAGAGGGGTACTCCGTCGTCGGCGAGGCCGGTGACGGTGAGGAGGCCATCGAGCTGGCCCGCGAGCACCGTCCCGACCTGGTGATCCTCGATGTGAAGATGCCGAAGCTGGACGGCATCTCCGCCGCCGAGAAGATCACCGAGGAGTCCATCGCCCCGGTGCTGATGCTGACCGCGTTCTCGCAGCGTGACCTCGTCGAGCGGGCGCGGGACGCGGGTGCGATGGCGTACCTCGTGAAGCCGTTCAGCAAGAGTGACGTCGTACCGGCGATCGAGATGGCCGTCTCGCGGTACACGCAGCTGAAGGAGCTGGAGAAGGAGGTCGCCGACCTCAGCCAGCGGCTGGAGACGCGGAAGCTGGTGGACCGGGCGAAGTCGATCCTCCAGACGGAGTACGGGCTGACGGAGCCCGCCGCGTTCCGGTGGATCCAGAAGACGTCGATGGACCGGCGGATGTCGATGCAGCAGGTGGCGGAGGCCGTCATCCAGGACGCGGCGGAGAAGAAGGCCGCGAAGGACTGACCCGGTCATTCCGTCAGGCAGCACCGAGGCCCGCGTTCCCCTGTCAGGGAACGCGGGCCTCCGCGTCGTAGGGACGTGCCTAGTCCTCGCCCAGGTACGCCTTGCGGACCGACTCGTCGTGCAGGAGGTCCTGGCCGGTGCCGGAGAGGACGACCTTGCCGATCTCCATGACGTGGCCCTGGTCGGCGAGGGAGAGCGCGGCCTGGGCGTTCTGCTCGACGAGCAGGATGGTCGTGCCCTGGGACTTCAGCTCCGCGATCGTCGCCATGATCTTCTGCATCATGATCGGGGAGAGCCCCATGGAGGGCTCGTCGAGCATGAGCAGCTTGGGCCGGGACATCAGGGCGCGGCCCATCGCGAGCATCTGCTGCTCGCCGCCGGAGAGGGTGCCCGCGGCCTGCTTCCTGCGCTCCCCGAGGATGGGGAAGAGGTCGTAGGCGCGCTGGATGTCCTTCTCGATGCCGGGCTTGTCGTTGCGGAGGAAGGCGCCGAGGCGGAGGTTGTCCTCGATCGTCATGCGGGGGAAGATGTGCCGCCCCTCGGGGCTGTGGGCGAGCCCGAGGGAGACGATCTGGTGGGCGGGGACCTTCTTCAGCGACTTGCCGTTGAAGCGGATCTGGCCGCCGACCGGCTTGAGCAGCCCGGAGAGGGTGCGCAGCGTGGTGGTCTTCCCGGCGCCGTTGGTGCCGATGAGGGTGACGACCTGGCCTTCTTCGACGCTGAAGGAGATGCCCTTGACGGCTTCGATCTTGCCGTAGGCGACCCGGAGGTCTTCGACTTCGAGGAGTGCGGTCATCGGTCGTTCTCCTTGCCGGGCGCGGCGTCCGTCTTGGCCTCGGCGTGTGCTTCGGCGGCCTCGACCTCGGCGGCTTCTTCGTCTCCGGGGGCGTTCTCGAAGGGTTCGCCGAGGTAGGCGGCGATGACGCGTTCGTCGCCCTGGACGGTGGCGGGGTCGCCTTCGACGAGCTTCTCGCCCTGGACGAGGACGGCGACGCGGTCGCAGAGGTTGAAGATGAACCGCATGTCGTGCTCGATGACGAGGACGGCGATGCCCTTGTCGCGGATGGCGAAGACGAGTTCCTCGGTGGCGCGGGTCTCCTGGGGGTTCATGCCCGCGGTGGGTTCGTCGAGCAGGAGCAGCCCGGGTTCGCTGGCGAGCGCGCGGGCGATCTCCAGCTTGCGCTGTTCGCCGTAGGGCAGGTTGCGGGCGAGGTGTTCGGACTTCTCGGCGAGGCCGACGAACTCCAGGAGTTCCATGGCGCGTTCGCGGGAGGCGGCTTCGGCCTTGTGGAAGCCGGGGCCGCGCAGGAGGGCGGACCAGAGGCCCTCCTTGGTGCGGGTGTGGCGGCCGACGAGGACGTTCTCCAGGACGGTCATGTTGGCGAAGAGCCGGATGTTCTGGAAGGTGCGCGCGATGCCGGCGGCGGTGACCTTGAAGGACTTGGGCGGCAGGATGTCGCCCTTGTAGCGGACCTCGCCCTCGGTGGGGATGTAGAGGCCGGTGAGGCAGTTGAAGAACGTCGTCTTGCCCGCGCCGTTGGGTCCGATGAGTCCGACGATCTCGCCGCTGCCGACGGTGAGGTTGACCCCGCGTACGGCGGTGAGGCCGCCGAAGCGCATGGTCACGCCGCGTGCGTCGAGGACGGGGGTGCCGGGGGTGGTGGTGCCCGGGGCGTTCTGGGTGGTGGTGTCGGTGGTCATGGTGGTCAGGCCCCTGCCTTGCTGAGGACTGTGGGCGGCTCGGCCTCTTCGTGGAATTCGAGCTGGCGGCGCCGGTTGGGGATGAGGCCCTCGGGCCTGAAGCGCATCAGCAGGACGAGTGCGAGGCCGAAGGCGAAGAGCTGGTAGTCGCCGAGGAACTGGAGCTTGGCGGGGATGAGGTAGAGCAGGGCGGCGCCGACGAGGGGGCCGCTGATGGTGCCCATGCCGCCGAGGACGACCGCGGCGAGCAGGAACGCCGAGTTCGGCGGGACGACGTGGGCGAACTGGTACTGCTCGGGCGTCACGGTGTAGGTGACGTGGGCCTGGACCGTTCCGGCGAGTCCGGCGAGGGCGGCGCCGAGGGCGAAGGCGATGAGCTTGACGCGGAAGCCGTTGATGCCCATGGCCTCGGCGGCGGTCTCGTCCTCGCGGATGGCGACCCAGGCGCGGCCGATGCGGCTGTCGCTGCTGCGTCGGAAGACGACCACCACGACGAGGGTGATGAGCAGCATCAGCAGGAAGTAGTTGGCGAAGCGGGCGATGGTGAAGCCCGCGATGCTGTGTTCGGCGCCGAAGTCGAAGCCCAGGATGTTGAGGTTGGGGATCGAGCTGATGCCGTTGGAGCCGTTGGTGATGTCGGGTCCGGAGGTGCCGTCCATGTTGAGGACGGTGATGCGGAAGATCTCTCCGAAGCCGAGGGTGACGATGGCGAGGTAGTCGCCGCGCAGCCGCAGGGTGGGCGCGCCGATGATGACGCCGAAGACCATGGCGACGGCGGCGCCGAGGAGCGCGGAGGCCCAGAACGGCAGGTGGACGTCGAAGGGGGAGCTGGGGGACCCGGAGACCATGGCGGCGGTGTAGGCGCCGACGCCGAGGAAGGCGACGTAGCCGAGGTCGAGGAGTCCGGCGAGGCCGACGACGATGTTCAGGCCCAGGGCGACGGTGGCGAAGATGAGGATGTAGACGCCGATGGTGGCGTACTGGTCGTCGGACTGGGTGAAGGGGAAGGCGGCGGCCGCGACGAACGCGCCGATCATCGTCACGTTGCGGTGCTTGGCGGTGACGGCGGAGACGCGGCTCACGAGTCCGGCCTTGGCGACGGCGGCGAAGCCGAAGCCCGCGGTGATGAGGAAGCCGACGAAGAGTTCGTCGTACTCGGTGCCGATGCCGTAGGTGAAGACGGTGAGGCCGACGGCGAGGGCCGCGACGATGATGAGGATCTCGGCGTAGGCGGGCAGCTTGCGCGCGGGCGGCGTGGTGCCGGTGGCGATGGACGCCTTGAGGATCTCGCCGGTGGTGCGCAGCTGGTGGCGCAGTTGTTCCTGCGGGGTGTCCTCGGGGTCGATGGGGTCGGGGTCCGGCCAGGTGAACGGCAGGGCCAGGGAGCCGAGGACGGCGGCGAGGGTGCCCACGGCGACGACGTAGCCGCCGGGTTCGAGGTTGACGACACCGCCGAGTTCGGAGCTGATGGCGATGACGGTGTACCAGGCGGTGCCGAAGGTGCCGAGCGCGGCGAGTTTGAGGGCGCTGTCGGCGCCCGCGGGGGTGAGCCAGCCCAGTCCCCGGACGCCGTAGGAGGCGAGGGCGAGGAGGGTGGTGAGGATGCCGCCGATGAGGACGAGGACCTGGAGGCCGCCGGGGTAGCCGTAGACGGTGAGGTCGCCGGGGAACTCGTCGGTCCAGGTCCAGGCGAGGAAGGTGGAGACGATGGTGAGGGCGCCGCCCGCGGTGGCGAGGGCGCGGCCGAGGTGTGCGGGGATGCCGATGAGTCCGGCGTGCTTGCCGGTGTCGGTCGTCTGCGGGGTCTGTGGTGCGGTGGTCTGTGTCGTCATCGGTCTCACGCCCTGTCCGCGACGCGCTCGCCGAGCAGGCCCTGGGGCCGCAGGAGGAGCACGAGGATGAGGAGTACGAAGGCCCAGACGTTGGCCCAGGACTGGCTGCCGAACTGGTCCATGCCAGGGATGTCGGAGATGTAGGCGGTGGAGAGCGACTCGGCGACGCCGAGGACGAGACCGCCGAGCATGGCGCCGTAGATGTTGCCGATGCCGCCGAGGACGGCGGCGGTGAACGCCTTGAGGCCGAGGATGAAGCCCATGCGGAACTGGACCTCGCCGTACTTGAGGCCGTAGGCGACCGATCCGACGGCGGCGAAGACGGCGCCGAGCGCGAAGGCGACCACGATGATGCGGTCGGTGTTGATGCCCATCAGCTTCGCGGTGTCGGGGTCCTGCGCGGTGGCCTGCATTCCGCGGCCGGTGCGGGTCTTCATCACGAAGTAGGCGAGGATCGCCATGCTGATGGGGGCGGCGATGATGAGGAAGATGTCGCCGGTCTGGATGGTGACGCTGCCGATCTCGAAGGGCCCGCCCTCGATGTGCGGGAAGGTGATGGCGGACCGGGCGTCGGGGTACCAGGCCCACACCGCCTGCTGGAGGGCGAGGGAGAGGCCGATGGCGGTGATGAGGGGGGCGAGGCGTGGCGCGCCTCGCAGGGGGCGGTAGGCGAACCGTTCCGCTCCTACGGCGACGAGGACGGAGACGATGACGGCTCCGATGAGCATGAGGGGGAGCGCTACCCACATGGACGTGCCGTCGGGCAGTACATAGAGGTAGACGGTGAGCGCGCCGAAGCCGCCCACCATGAAGATCTCGCCGTGGGCGAAGTTGATGAGCTGGACGATGCCATAGACCATCGTGTAGCCGATGGCGACCAGCCCGTACATGGATCCCAGGAGCAGGCCGTTGACCAGCTGCTGCGGCAGTTCGTTCACCGCATGTCCTCCGAGACGTGTCGATGATTCGACGGAAGGTGACCGGATGTGAGTCCGCGCGGGGCGCCAGTGGTGCAGCGCCCCGCGCGGCTCAGGGGTTGGGTGCGGCTGGGCTCAGCCCTCGAAGGTGCCGGACTTGGCCGACTTCCACTCGCCGCCCTCGACGGAGTAGACGGTGAGCTGCTTGTTGGTGGCGTCACCGAACTCGTCGAAGGAGACCTTGCCGGTCACGCCGTCGAACGAGACGTTCTGCATGGCGGCGGTGATCTTCTCGCGGGCGTCGTCGGGCAGCTTGCCGTCGTTCTCGTCGACGACGGCCTTGACGGCCTCGATGATCGCCCACGCCGAGTCGTAGGAG
This sequence comes from Streptomyces flavalbus, assembly GCF_042674625.1. Classification (NCBI taxonomy): domain Bacteria; kingdom Bacillati; phylum Actinomycetota; class Actinomycetes; order Kitasatosporales; family Streptomycetaceae; genus Streptomyces; species Streptomyces flavalbus. Next base: position 1,983,470 of record NZ_JBHTEB010000001.1, on the reverse strand, counting down.
TAGCCGCCGTACGCCTCGTAGGCCTCCTTGTAGCCCGCGGCCTCGTAGTTGGCGACGAACTCCTTGGCGGAGGGCAGCTCCTCGACGGGGGCGCCGACGGAGGTGGCGAGGTCGCCGGTGCCGCTGGCGCCGGCGAGCTTGATGAAGTCGGCGCTGTAGATGCCGTCACCGCCGACGAGCGGGATCTTGGCGCCGGCGGCCTTGATCTGCTTGCTGAGCGGACCGGCCTGCGGGTACTCGCCGCCGTAGTAGACGACGTCCGCGCCGGAGCTCTTGACCTTGGTGGCGACGGAGGAGAAGTCCTTCGTCTCGGGGTCGATGTGCTCGGTGCCGACGATCTTGCCGCCGAGCTTCTCGAACTCGTCGGAGAAGGTGGCGGCGAGGCCAGCGCCGTAGGTCTTCTTGTCGTCGATGACGAAGACCTTCTTCTTCTTGGCGTCGTTGAAGACGTACTGCGCGGCGAACGGGCCCTGGATGGCGTCCGTGGTCGCGGTGCGGAAGTACGACTTGTACGTGCGGACCTTGTTGGTCTGCCAGTCCTGGCCCTGGGTCAGGGCGGGGTTGGTGTTGGCGGGCGAGACCTGGACGAGCTTCGCGTCGTCGAAGACCTTCTGCATGGACTCGGCGACGGAGGAGTTCAGCGGGCCGACGACACCGAGGACGTCGTCGTTGGCGACCAGCTTGGTGGCGTTCTGCTGGCCGGAGGCGGGCTGGGCCTGGTCGTCGAGCGCCTGTATCTCGAAGGTGACCCCTTCGACGTACTTCTCCTTGTTGGCCGTCTTGGCCGCGAGGTCCACGGAGTTCTTGATGCCGAGACCCAGTGCGGAGAGGTCGCCGGTCAGCGGGGCGTCGACGCCGATGATGACCTTGGTGCCGCCGCTGCCGGAGTCCGAGCCGCCGTCGTCGTCGCGCGAGCCGCAGGCGGTGAGGGTGAGAGCTCCCGCCGCCAGCGCGGCGGTGATGGCGATGAGCGAACGTTGACGCACGATCAGTCCTTTCCCTGGCGCGGCCCTTCCCCCTGGAAGCGGCCGAGTCGAGCGCTGGGCCGAAGTGACATTCCGACGGCGCGGTGACTGGCCGTGACTCTAAGCGTGTGAGGGGAACGTGGAGGAGTATCTGGCCAAGGCTGTGACGCTCTTGTTATGACACGACGTAATGCAGAGCGGTACTGAGTGGGTGGAACCGCGAAATTCGGGCCGGTTCGCCCTGTCCGCATAGTGAGAACTCCCAGGCCTCGCCAGGGTATTTCAGGAGTCTCGGGGGTTTTGGTGATTACCGCGGACTGTTGCTGCAGGCTACCTGTAGGGCCTCCGAGAGATGCTGTGCGTAGCGTGATCCCAGGATGAAACTGTGCGTTTGTATTGCACGCGTATTACGTAGAGTTACGTCCAGGAAAGGCAGTCCTGCGTTACCCGGTACTTTTTCGCATTCCGTGACCCGCATGGTGATAACGATCTTGCGGGAGGTGCCAGCGGCTGTCCGAAAAGGGGCGGGCGGGGTCGAGGCCACGGTGAGCCCGGCGTACGGCTGGTCGACCCGGGTCACGGTCACGGGCGGGCCGGACAGCACGCTCAGCAGCACGTCGAAGCGGAAGTCGGCGCCCCGTGCGGGCGCGTCGTTGAGGTAGACGACGTCCACGGCCTGCGACGGGTACGGGGCGGCGGTGTCGCGCGGGACGGGGCGGGGGAGCGCCGGTGCGGGGTCGGCCGGGTGCGGCCGGGTCGCGTAGAGGTAGCCGCCGCCCGCGAGGACGGCGGTGGCCGTCGCGGCGGCCAGGACGGCGCGGTGGTGCCGGTGGTAGCGCCGCCGCAGCCCGGCCAGGCGCCCGTGCGGCGGCGCGCTCCCCGTCGTCGGGAGGGGCTCCCGTACGTAGGTGTCCTCGCCCGGTTCGACCGGTCCGACGCCGCTCACTGCCAGGGCCCGCCGCTGGGTCCGCCGGTGCGGTACCAGTCCACGCAGCCCTCGCGCGCCCGGCGCCTGATCAACTCGTCGGCGGCGGCGCCGCCGTGGCGCCCGCGCTCCGCCCGCGCGGCGTCGACGACCTCCCGGAGGATCTCGTACTGCCCGTTCGACAGGCCCATCGACTGGTAGTCGCCGTAGGTGCCGGTGTCCAGGACCTCACGGGCCCAGTGGGTGACGAGGCGGGCGCACAGGTCCTCGGGGGGCGTGGGGGACGGCGCCCGCGCGGCTCCGGAAGTCGCGGTGGCCGGTGCCGCCGTACCCGCGTCCGTGCCGGTGTCCGTGCCGGTGTCCGCGCACCCGGCGGCCAGCAGGGCCAGCGACAGCGCCGCCCCCGCGCGGAAGACCCCTCCCCTTGCCATGCCCCGACGCTACGGCGTACGGGGGGAGTTGGGCCAGGGGAGGGGGTGCCGTCCGCTGCTGCGGGCCGGGGCTCAGGCCGGGGTGCCACCGCTGAAGCGCTCCGCGTCGCCGCGGCTGACGTCGCGCAACATGCAGGTGAGCCGGGCGCTGCACACCCGGCGGCCCTCCTCGTCGGTGATGACGATCTCGTACGTCGCCGTGGAGCGCCCCCGGTGCAGGGGCGTGGCCACGCCGGTCACCAGGCCCGAGCGGGCGCCGCGGTGGTGGGTGCAGTTCAGGTCGACGCCGACGGCGAGCTTCGAGGTGCCGCCGTGCAGCATGGAGCCGATCGACCCGAGGGTCTCGGCGAGCACCGCGGAGGCGCCGCCGTGCAGCAGGCCGTACGGCTGGGTGTTGCCCTCGACCGGCATGGTGCCGACGACGCGGTCCGCCGACGCCTCCAGGATCTGCACGCCCATGCGGGTGCCGAGGTGGCCCGCGGAGAACAGGGCCTGGAGGTCGACGCCGAGCGCGGCGTACTCGTCGATGACGTCCTGCGGGAACTTCACGTGCTGCTGCTCGCCCATGGGGCCGCGCTCCGTTCGTGGGTCTCTCAGGCTCGGGACGGGTCGGTCTCGGCTGAGCAAACGCTCAGTCGGTGGCCGATTGTTCCAGACGGACCACGACGGACTTGCTGGCCGGGGTGTTGCTGGTGTCCGCGGTGGAGTCCAGTGGCACCAGGACGTTCGTCTCGGGGTAGTAGGCGGCGGCGCAGCCCCGCGCGGTCGGGTAGTGCACCACCCGGAAGCCGGGCGCCCGCCGCTCGACGCCGTCGCGCCACTCGCTCACCAGGTCGACGTACGACCCGTCCGCGACGCCCAGCGCGCGGGCGTCCTCCGGGTTGACCAGCACCACCCGGCGTCCGCCGGTGATGCCGCGGTAGCGGTCGTCGAGGCCGTAGATCGTGGTGTTGTACTGGTCGTGCGAGCGCAGCGTCTGCAACAGCAGCCGCCCCTCGGGCAGTTCGGGGTACTCCACGGGGGCGGCGGTGAAGTTGGCCTTGCCGGTGGCGGTGGGGAAGCGGCGCTCGTCGCGGGGGGCGTGCGGCAGGACGAAGCCGCCGGGGCGGGCCACGCGCGCGTTGAAGTCGTCGAAGCCGGGCACCACGCGCGCGATGCGGTCCCGGATCGTCGCGTAGTCCTTCTCGAACTCCTCCCACGGGACGACGCTGGCCGCGCCGAGCACCCGGCGGGCCATCCGGCACACGATCGCCGGTTCCGACAGCAGGTGCGGGCTGGCCGGTTCCAGTCGGCCGTGGGAGGCGTGCACCATGCCCATGGAGTCCTCGACGGTGACGAACTGCTCGCCGCCGCCCTGGAGGTCGCGCTCGGTGCGGCCGAGGGTGGGCAGGATCAGGGCGCGCGCGCCGGTGACGGCGTGGCTGCGGTTGAGCTTGGTGGAGACGTGCACGGTCAGCCGGGCGCGCCGCATGGCGGCCTCGGTGACGTCGGTGTCGGGGGAGGCGGCCACGAAGTTGCCGCCCATGGCGAAGAAGACCTTGGCCTCGCCGTCGCGCAGGGCGCGGATCGCGCGGACGACGTCAAGGCCGTGCTCGCGCGGGGGCGCGAAGCCGAACTCCTTCTCCAGGGCGTCGAGGAAGGCGGGCGCGGGGCGTTCGAAGATGCCCATGGTGCGGTCGCCCTGCACGTTGGAGTGGCCGCGCACGGGGCAGACGCCCGCGCCGGGGCGGCCGATGTTGCCGCGCAGCAGCAGGAAGTTGACGACCTCGCGGATGGTGGGCACCGAGTGCTTGTGCTGGGTGAGGCCCATGGCCCAGCAGACGATGGTCCGCTGGGAGGCGAGGACGAGGTCCAGGGCGCGGCGGACGTCGTCCTCGGTCAGCCCGGTCGCGGTGAGGGTGGCGGCCCAGTCGGCGGCGCGGGCGGCCTCGGCGAACTCCTCGTAGCCGTGGGTGTGCTCGCGGACGAAGTCCTCGTCGACGGCGCCCGGGGTGTCCAGGATCAGCTTGTTGAGGAGGCGGAAGAGGGCCTGGTCGCCGCCGATGCGGATCTGGAGGAAGAGGTCGGTGAGGGTGACGCCGGTGGTGAGGCCCTTGGCGGTCTGCGGGTTCTTGAAGCGCTCCAGGCCGCCTCGGGCAGCGGGTTGACGCTGATGATCTTCGCGCCGTTCGCCTTGGCCCTCTCCAGCGCGGAGAGCATCCGGGGGTGGTTCGTGCCGGGGTTCTGCCCGGCGACGATGATCAGGTCCGCCTGGTGGAGGTCGTCCAGCAGGACGCTGCCCTTGCCGATGCCGATGGTCTCCGTGAGCGCCGAGCCCGACGACTCGTGGCACATGTTGGAGCAGTCCGGCAGGTTGTTGGTGCCCAGTTCGCGGGCGAAGAGCTGGTAGAGGAACGCCGCCTCGTTGCTGGTGCGGCCCGAGGTGTAGAAGACGGCCTCGTCGGGGGAGTCGAGGGCGGTGATCTCCTCCGCGATGATGTCGAAGGCGCGCTCCCAGGTCACCGGCTCGTAGCGGTCCGCCCCTTCGGGGAGGTACATGGGGTGGGTCAGCCTGCCCTGCTGGCCGAGCCAGTAGCCGCTGCGGGTGGCGAGGTCGGCGACGGGGTGCGCGGCGAAGAACTCCGGGGTGACCCGGCGTACGGTGGCCTCCTCGGCGACCGCCTTCGCGCCGTTCTCACAGAACTCGAACGTGTGCCGGTGGTCGCCCTCCGGCCAGGCGCAGCCGGGGCAGTCGAAGCCCTCCTTCTGGTTGACCCTGAGCAGGGTGAGCGCCGTGCGCCTGACGCCCATCTGCTGCTGGGCGACGCGCAGGCTCTGCCCGATGGCGGTCAGCCCGGCCACCGTGTGCCGGGGCTCGCTGACCTTGGGCGCGTCCTGGACCGGATCACCCTGGGGCGGCTTCGTGGCCATCGGCACCCTTCTCCTTCGACTGCGTGGCGGTGTGCGCCGCGGGTACGGCGTGTGACTGCGTGCGCGCTGCATCTGTGAGCTGCGTCTCCGATCCTCGCACGGCCCACTGACACCGGGACCGGGTTCGTCGGACGCCGGGCGGGGGCACAGCGTGCGTACGGCGTCCGACGCCGGGTGGGTGCGAGGCGGGCGTACGGCGTCCGACGCCGGACGGGGCACAGCGTGCGTCCAGCCGCCGCGTCGGGAGCGCTGGTGTGCGGGTGGGCCCGACTGTCAGTGGGCCGTGGCAGGATCGGGGACGTGGCAGAGACAGCATCGAAGAAGACCGACAACACCTCCGGCGGTGAGCGTCCGCGGCTGATGCTCATGGACGGGCACTCGCTGGCGTACCGCGCGTTCTTCGCGCTGCCCGCGGAGAACTTCACGACCGCGACGGGCCAGCCGACGAACGCGATCTACGGCTTCGCGTCGATGCTCGCCAACACCCTGCGTGACGAGGCGCCCACGCACTTCGCGGTGGCCTTCGACGTCTCCCGCAAGACGTGGCGCTCGGAGGAGTTCACCGAGTACAAGGCGAACCGCTCCAAGACCCCCGACGAGTTCAAGGGCCAGGTCGAGCTGATCTGCGAGCTGCTCGACGCGATGCACGCCGAGCGCTTCGCGGTGGAGGGCTTCGAGGCGGACGACGTGATCGCCACCCTCGCCACCCAGGCCGAGGCGGCCGGTTTCGAGGTGCTGATCGTCACCGGCGACCGGGACTCGTTCCAGCTCGTCAGCGAGCACACGACCGTGCTGTACCCGACGAAGGGCGTCTCCGAGCTGACCCGCTTCACCCCGGAGAAGGTCCAGGAGAAGTACGGCCTGACGCCCGCGCAGTACCCCGACTTCGCCGCCCTGCGCGGCGACCCCTCCGACAACCTGCCCGGCATCCCCGGCGTCGGGGAGAAGACCGCCGCGAAGTGGATCAACCAGTTCGGTTCGTTCGCGGAGCTGGTGGAGCGCGCCGAGGAGGTCAAGGGCAAGGCCGGGCAGAACCTGCGCGACCACCTGGAGTCCGTCAAGCTCAACCGCAGGCTCACCGAGCTGGAGCGGCAGGTGGAGCTGGACCGCGGCGTGACCGAGCTGACCCGCGCGCCGTACGACCGCAAGGCGGTCGCCATGGTGCTGGACACCCTGGAGATCAGGAACCCGTCCCTGCGCGAGCGGCTCTTCGCCGTCGACCCCGGCGCCGAGGAGGCGGAGACGACGCCGGTCGCCGCGGACGGCATCGAGCTGGACGGCAAGGTCCTCACGACCGGCGAGCTGGCCCCCTGGCTGACCGAGCGCGGCGCGGAGCCCCTCGGGGTCGCCACCGTCGATAGCTGGGCGCTGGGCAGCGGCTCCGTGGCCGAGGTGGCGCTGGCCACCGCGGACGGCGCCGCCGTCTGGTTCGACCCGGCCCAACTGGACGAGGCCGACGAGCGTGCGTGGGCGGCCTGGCTGGCCGACGCCGACCGGCCGAAGGTCTTCCACAACGCCAAGGGCGCCATGCGGGTCTTCGCCGAGCACGGCTGGTCGGTCGAGGGCGTCACCATGGACACCGCGCTCGCCGCCTACCTGGTCAAGCCGGGCCGCCGCTCCTTCGACCTGGACGCGCTCTCCCTGGAGTACCTGCACCGCGAGCTGGGCCCGGCCGCCGCGGCCGACGGCCAGCTCGCCTTCGGCACGGACGACGGCGCCGAGGCGGAGGCGCTGATGGTGCAGGCCCGCGCGATCCTCGACCTCGGCGGGGTCTTCGAGGGCCGCCTGGAGGAGGTCGGCGCCGCGGACCTGCTGCGCGACGTGGAGCTGCCGACGTCCGCCCTGCTGGCCCGGATGGAGCGGCACGGCATCGCCGCCGACCGTACGCATCTGGAGGCCATGGAGCAGATGTTCGCGGGCGCCGTCCAGCAGGCGGTGAAGGAGGCTCACGCGGCGGCCGGGCACGAGTTCAACCTCGGCTCGCCCAAGCAGCTCCAGGAGGTCCTCTTCGGGGAGCTGGCGCTGCCGAAGACCAAGAAGACGAAGACCGGCTACACCACCGACGCCGACGCGCTGGCCTGGCTCGCCACCCAGACCGACAACGAACTGCCGGTGATCATGCTCCGCCACCGTGAGCAGGCGAAGCTGCGCGTCACCGTCGAGGGCCTCATCAAGACCATCGCGGCGGACGGCCGTATCCACACCACGTTCAACCAGACCGTCGCCGCCACGGGCCGCCTGTCGTCCACCGACCCGAACCTGCAGAACATCCCGGTCCGTACGGACGAGGGCCGCGCGATCCGCCGGGGCTTCGTCGTCGGCGAGGGCTTCGAGTCGCTGATGACCGCCGACTACAGCCAGATCGAACTGCGGGTGATGGCCCACCTCTCCGAGGACGCGGGCCTCATCGAGGCGTTCACCTCCGGCGAGGACCTGCACACCACCGCCGCCGCGCAGGTGTTCTCCGTGCCGCCCACCGCGGTCGACGCGGAGATGCGCCGCAAGATCAAGGCGATGTCGTACGGGCTGGCGTACGGCCTGTCGGCCTTCGGTCTGTCGCAGCAACTGAACATCGAGGCGGCCGAGGCCCGTGCCCTGATGGACGCCTACTTCGAGCGGTTCGGCGGGGTGCGGGACTACCTGCGCCGGGCGGTCGACGAGGCGCGGGCGACGGGCTACACGGCGACCCTGTTCGGGCGCCGCCGCTACCTGCCCGACCTCAACAGCGACAACCGCCAGCGCCGCGAGGCGGCCGAGCGGATGGCGCTGAACGCGCCCATCCAGGGCACCGCCGCGGACATCGTCAAGATCGCCATGCTCAACGTCGACCTCGCGCTGCGTGAGGCGGGGCTGAGGTCGCGGATGCTGCTCCAGGTGCACGACGAGATCGTCCTGGAGATCGCGCCCGGCGAGCGCGATGCGGCGGAGGAACTCGTCCGCCGCGAGATGGCCGCCGCGGTCCAACTGCGCGCCCCGCTCGACGTCTCGGTGGGCGTCGGCCCGGACTGGGAGTCGGCGGCCCACTGACCGTCTGCCCGGACGGGTCTGACGGCACGGGCCCCGCGCACGCGCGCGGGGCCCACGCCCGGCGTCCCACCCGCCCCGCCACCCCGGCCCGGGAACGCCGCGCCCCGCGCGTCCCAACGGGATGTGGCCAACCGGTGAAAACCGGACGTGAACCGCTCCCCGCGCGAGAGAAGTTGTCGTAGGGTCACCTGGGTCGACAAGAGCTACTGGGCGAGCACACAGACGACGAACGGACGCTCGGACGTCCAGGGGAGGGGTTCACCGTATGGGGCCGCAATTCGGCAGGAGGCTGCGCAAGGGAGCGGCGACCACCGCTGTCGCCGCCGCCGCGGTCGCGGCGCTGTCCGCGTCCCAGGCTCCCGGAGTGACCACCGACGCGGACGGCAGACAGTCCACCACCGGCGCGCAGCCCTCACCGGACGAGTACGGGCAGGACAGCGCCACCGGCAACTCGCCCTACTACACGGACCTGCCGCCGCTGAACAGCCCCACCCCGTCGCCGAGCACCGGCACCACGCCGCCCGCCACCGGCGAGACGGAGGCGGGCATCCCGGCGACCGTCCTCGACGCCTACAAGAAGGCCGCCGCGAAGCTGCGCGGCGCCAAGCCGGGCTGCAACATACCCTGGGAGCTGCTCGCCGCCATCGGCAAGGTGGAGTCAGGGCACGCCCGTGGAGGTAACGTCTCCACGGACGGCACCACCCTCAGCCCCATCCTCGGGCCGCAGCTCAACGGCAACGGTTTCGCCAACATCAGCGACACCGACGGCGGCCTGTACGACGGCGACAGCTCCTTCGACCGCGCGGTCGGCCCGATGCAGTTCATCCCGTCCACCTGGGAGTGGGCGGGCCGCGACGGCAACGGCGACGGGGTCAAGGACCCCAACAACGTCTACGACGCCGCGCTCGCCGCCGGGCACTACCTGTGCCGGTTCGGCTGGGACCTCTCGGACCAGTCCGACCTCAACAGCGCGATCCTCAGCTACAACAACTCCACCGACTACCTGAACACGGTCCTGTCGTGGCTGGAGTACTACCGCAAGGGCACCCACGAGGTCCCCGACGGCACCGGCGCGCTCCCCGGCAACCGCAGCGACGACCCGGCCGGGGCCAGCCCCACGCCCACCCCGCCGCCCTCCCCGCGGGACCGGGGCAGCGCGTCCCCGAAGCCGACCCCGCCCTCTTCTGGCGGCAGCAGCCCCACTCCGTCGCCGACGCCGCCCGGGACCACGCCACCGGCGACCCCGCCGACGCCCACCGACACCGTGCACCACCTGGAGGACGCGGGCACCGCCAAACTCACCGCCATGGCGGGCGACGCCTTCAGCGAGCGGATCAACACCCGCGCGGAGACCAAGGACGGCACCGCCGTCGGCAAGGTCCGCGTCCGCTTCACGATCATCGGCTCCACCGACGCCACCTTCTCCACCGGCGAGACCGTCGCCACGGTCGTCACCAGCAGCGCCGGTGTCGCCGTCGCCCCCGCCCTGCAAGCGGGCGAGAAGACGGGCGACTTCACGGTCCGCGCCGCCGTCGTCGGCCGCTCCCTGCCCGGGCTCGACTACACCGCCACCGTCACCGCGCGCGCCGCCGACACCCTCACCCGCGTCGGTGAGGCCGCGCTGAGCTGCGTCACGGGCGGCGAGTTCGCCGAGCAGGTCCAGGTGAAGGCGGCGTACAAGGGCGCCGTCGCGGACGGGGTGGCGGCCACCGCGACCCTGATCAAGTCGGCGGACGACCCCACGGCCAACGACAAGGGCCCCTACTTCAAGGACGCCGACGGCAACGCCGTACGCACCCTCACCGGTCTGAAGACCGACGCCGAGGGACTGCTGACGCTGCCGAAGCTGTACGCGGACGACACCGCGGGCACCTATCTGCTGCGGGTCACCACCACCGGCGGCGCGGCGCTCACCCTGGAACTCACGGTGACGGTTCCCGAGCCGACCCCGACGCCGAGCGAGACCACCAGCGAGTCGGCCAGCCCCTCGGCCTCACCGACCGCGTAACGACGCCAGCACCCGCACAGGGCGCCCCTCCGCCACCGCGGACGGGCGCCCTTCGGCGTCCGCGCGAGCTGTTCTCATCTCGTCCGTCCGTTGCCACGGTATGCCGTAAACCTGACGGTGCGTCAGCTAGGCACCCCACCCGGCCTCGGAACCGCAGACCGTCACCGCCTGAGCCGCGCGTTGGTGTGCCGGGTCGGCTCCGCGCTGGCGGGGTCCTCCGGCCACGGGTGCTTCGGGTACCGGCCGCGCAGCTCCGCCCGTACGCCCTGGTAGCCGTCCCGCCAGAAGGACGCGAGGTCCGCCGTGACCGCGGCCGGGCGCCCGGCGGGCGACAACAGGTGCACGAGCACCGGCACCCCGGCCAGCACGGGCGACTGCTGGAGCCCGAACATCTCCTGCAACTTCACGGCGAGCACCGGCCGTTCCGGATCGGAGTAGTCAATCCGAATTCTGGACCCACTCGGTACGGTGATCCGCTCGGGGGCGAGTTCGTCGAGCCGCGCCGCCTCCCCCGTGGCCCAGGGCAGCAACCGCGCCAGCCCCTGCCCGGCGTCGATCCGCGCGAGGTCCGCCCGCCGCCGGGCCCGGCTCAGCTCCGGCTCCAGCCACTCCGCCACGCGCGCGTGCAGCGCGTCGTCGGACACGTCGGGCCACGGCTCGCCGAGCCGCAGCCGCAGGAACGTCAGCCGCTCCCGCAGCCCCCGGGCCTCCGGCGACCACCGCAACAGCCCGAACCCGTCCGCCCGCAGCCCTTCGAGCAGCGCCTCGCGTACGAGGTGGGGGTCGGCGTCCCGCAGCGGTCGTACCGCCAGCTCCACCGCCCCGAGCCGCTCCACCCGCCGGGCGACGACATCGCCGTCCGCCCAGTGGACCTCCTCCCGCTCCTCCAGCAGGGCCCCGGCCGCGTACCGGGCGACCTCCTCGTCCACCACGGCGGCGAGCTGCACGCGTGCGTGCCCCCTGCCCACCGGCCGGTCGGCCACGGCGACCGCCAGCCACGGCGCTCCCCCCACGGCGGACCCGTCCCGCACCTCGGCCCGGGTCCCGGACACCATGACGTACGACCCACCGTCCGCCCTGCCCACCCGCTCCGGGAAGGCGAGCGCGACGACGACCCCGACGGCGGCGTCCTCCCCGCCGCCGAACGCGCTGGAGAGACGATCCCGTGGCGAGGCGGCGGGACGGCGATCGCCGGAGCCCGTTCCGGTGGACGCCCGGGACTCACCCGCGGCCGACACCCCCGCGGCGGCGGCCCGCAACCGCCGGACCTCCGCCCGCCACCGCCCCGCGTAGGCGTCGCCCCCGCGCCGGGCGGTCCGCAGCGCGGCGGCGAGATCGTCGCCGTACTCGCGCGGCGGCTCCTCGCTCAGCAGCGCCACCACCTCCGCGGCCAGGTCGGCGCCCACCAGCGGCGCCGCGTCCAGCAGCGCCCGCCCCAGCCGGGGATGCAGCCCGAGCCGGGCCAGCCGCGCGCCGCGCTCCGTGGCCCGCCCCGCGGCGTCGACGGCGCCCACCGCCGTCAGCGCCGCCCGCGCCGCCGCCATCGCCCCGCCCGGCGGCGGGTCCAGCAGCGCCAGCCCAGTGGCCTCAGGATCGCCCCAGCAGGCCGCCTGAAGCGCGAACGCCGTCAGGTCGGCCACTTTGATCTCCGGCGCGGGAAAACGCGGCAGGCGCCCGTCCTCGGCCTCCGCCCAGCACCGGTACACCGCTCCTGGGGCCTCCCGGCCCGCCCGCCCGGCCCGCTGCCGCCCCGCCGCCTGCGAGGCCCGTACCGTCGTCAACGCGCTCAGCCCGCGCGCGTGGTCCACGCGCGGCTCCCGCGCGAGCCCCGAGTCGACGACCACCCGCACCCCGGGAACGGTCAGCGACGACTCCGCCACCGCCGTCGCCAGCACCACCCGGCGCCGCGCCCCCGGCGCCAGCACCGCGTCCTGCACGGCGGCCGGTGCCCGCCCGTGCACCTGGAGCACCTCCACGTCCCCCAGGCCACCGAGCTGCCCGGCCACCCGCGCGATCTCGCCCACGCCCGGCAGGAAGCACAGCACGTCCCCCGGCCGCTCGGCCAGCGCCCGCCGCACCACCGACGCCACATGCGCCAGCAGCGCCGGGTCGACCCGCATCCCGTGCGGTGGCCGTACCGCACGCGCGGGCGGCGCCCACACCACCTCCACCGGATGAGAGACCCCCGCCGCCTCGACCACCGGGGCGTCGCCCAGCAGCCGCGCCCAGCCCTCCGCGTCGGTGGTGGCCGACGCCGCCACCAGCCGCAGCTCAGGGCGGAGCGTCTGCCGTACGTCCCACAGGAAGGCCGCCGCCGTATCGGCGTCCAGATGCCGTTCGTGGCACTCGTCGAGCACCACCACGTCGACCCCGGCCAGCTCCTGGTCCCGCTGCACGCGCTGGAGCAGCACACCCGTCGTGACGACCTCCACGCGCGCGTGCCGCCCGACGACCCGCTCGCCGCGCACCGTGTAGCCGACGTTCCCGCCGACCTCCTCGCCGAGCAGCCACGCCATCCGCCGGGCCGCCGCCCGCGCCGCGATCCGCCGCGGCTCGGCCACGACGACCCGCCTGGGCGGCTGCCCGCCGTCCAGCAGCCCGGCCAGCGCCAGCGGCACCAGCGTCGTCTTGCCGGTGCCGGGCGGCGCGACGAGCACGGCGGTGCCGGGGCCGTCCAGGGCCTCGGTCAGGGCGGGCAGGGTGGCCCGTACGGGAAGGGCGTCCAGGGCGTCGTAGCGGATCACGCACTCAGTCTCGTACGCACACGAAGATCGCCGTGCCGGGGATCAGCCGCCCGCGCAGCGGGGACCAGCCGCCCCACTCGGAGGTGTTCCACGCGGGCCACTCCGGCTCCACCAGGTCCACCAGCCGCAGGCCCGCCGCCACGACGTCCCGCACGCGGTCGCCGAGCGTCCGGTGGTGCTCGACGTACACCGCGCGGCCCGCCTCGTCCTGCTCGACGTAGGGCGTGCGGTCGAAGTAGGACGCGGAGACGGACAGGCCCTCGGGGCCGGGCTCGTCCGGGAACGCCCAGCGGATCGGGTGGGTCACCGAGAACACGAACCGGCCGCCCGGCCGCAGCACCCGCCGCACCTCGCGCAGCACCAGCACCGGGTCGGCGACGAACGGCAGCGCGCCGTACGCCGAGCAGGCCAGGTCGAAGGAGGCGTCCGCGAAGGGCAGCGCGGCGGCGTCGGCGCACACCAGCGGGAACGTCCCACCGATCCGCAGGGCGTGCTGGAGCTGGCGGTGGGAGAGGTCGAGGGCGACCGGACGCGCGCCCTGCGCGGCGAGCCAGCGCGAGCACTGCGCCGCGCCCGCGCCGATCTCCAGGACCTCCTTGCCCGCCAGCTCCTCCGCGGGGCCGAGCAGCTCGGCCTCCACCTCGTCGAGGCCCTCGGGACACCACACGAAGCGGTCGTCGCCGAGGAACGAGCCGTGCTCGACCTGGTACTCGTCGGCGTTGCGGTCCCACCAGCCCCGGTTCGCGCGGGCGCTCTCCGCGACCCCGGCGGCGCGCCGGGTCGCCTCGGGCTCCTCGGTTTCCTCGGGTCCCTCGGGTTCCGCCGCCGCGCTGTCGGGCGTGGTCTGGGACATCACGGGCTCTTGGATGATGGGCTCCCTCGTCGTACTCTTCCGTCCAGCCCGTCCCGGTGGTGTCACCGAAGGGGCGCCATGCGGCACGCGTGGCCTCGGTGGACGGCTTTTGTGCCGGTTATGCGGCGATCCGCCCCGGGTGTGCGGCTTCGCGCATTGACCCTGCCCGGCCGCCCCCGTATGCTACAAGTTGCGCTGCGGGCCTGCGCACCTCAGACGTAGCAGGCTGCGCTCGCATCTGTTGTATGTCCCCTCGGTTGTCGAGGCGCCGTCACCAGTTCGCTGGTGGGGCGCTTCCTTGGCTGTCCGGCTTCTGCAGAGCGAAACGGGCTCCTGGCGCAAGCAGTACCTACGACTTCAATGTCCGTACCGGAGCCCTTTCCCACATGACGAGCAGCACCGAGACCACCGCCACCACCCCGCAGGTAGCGGTCAACGACATCGGTAACGAGGAAGCCTTCCTCGCAGCGATCGACGAGACGATCAAGTACTTCAACGACGGCGACATCGTCGACGGCGTCATCGTGAAGGTCGACCGGGACGAGGTCCTGCTCGACATCGGTTACAAGACCGAAGGTGTCATCCCGAGCCGCGAGCTCTCGATCAAGCACGACGTCGACCCCAACGAGGTCGTCGCCGTCGGCGACGAGATCGAGGCCCTGGTCCTCCAGAAGGAGGACAAGGAAGGCCGCCTGATCCTCTCGAAGAAGCGCGCCCAGTACGAGCGTGCCTGGGGCACCATCGAGAAGATCAAGGAAGAGGACGGCATCGTCACCGGTACCGTCATCGAGGTCGTCAAGGGTGGTCTCATCCTCGACATCGGCCTCCGCGGCTTCCTCCCGGCCTCCCTGGTCGAGATGCGCCGCGTCCGCGACCTCCAGCCGTACGTCGGCAAGGAGCTCGAGGCGAAGATCATCGAGCTGGACAAGAACCGCAACAACGTGGTCCTGTCCCGCCGTGCCTGGCTGGAGCAGACCCAGTCCGAGGTCCGCCAGACGTTCCTCACGACCCTCCAGAAGGGTCAGGTCCGTTCCGGTGTGGTCTCCTCGATCGTCAACTTCGGTGCCTTCGTGGACCTGGGTGGCGTCGACGGTCTGGTCCACGTCTCCGAGCTGTCCTGGAAGCACATCGACCACCCCTCCGAGGTCGTCGAGGTCGGCCAGGAGGTCACGGTCGAGGTCCTCGACGTCGACATGGACCGCGAGCGTGTCTCCCTGTCGCTGAAGGCGACCCAGGAAGACCCGTGGCAGCAGTTCGCCCGCACCCACCAGATCGGCCAGGTCGTGCCCGGCAAGGTCACGAAGCTGGTTCCGTTCGGTGCGTTCGTCCGCGTGGACGAGGGCATCGAGGGTCTGGTCCACATCTCCGAGCTGGCCGAGCGCCACGTGGAGATCCCGGAGCAGGTCGTCCAGGTCAACGACGAGATCTTCGTCAAGGTCATCGACATCGACCTCGAGCGCCGTCGCATCAGCCTCTCGCTGAAGCAGGCCAACGAGTCCTTCGGTGCCGACCCGGCCGCGGTCGAGTTCGACCCGACCCTGTACGGCATGGCCGCGTCCTACGACGACCAGGGCAACTACATCTACCCCGAGGGCTTCGACCCCGAGACCAACGACTGGCTCGAGGGCTACGAGAAGCAGCGCGAGGAGTGGGAGCGCCAGTACGCCGAGGCGCAGCAGCGTTTCGAGCAGCACCAGGCGCAGGTCATCAAGTCCCGCGAGGCGGACGCCCAGGCCGCTGCCGAGGGTGGCGAGGCCGCCGCTCCGGCCGCGTCCGGCGGTGGTGGTTCGTACTCGTCCGAGGGCGGCGACAACTCCGGCGCCCTGGCGTCGGACGAGGCGCTGGCCGCGCTGCGCGAGAAGCTGGCCGGAGGCCAGAGCTGAATCGCGACGGCTGAGTAGCTGACCGCCGAGGACCCGCACCCGTCGAGGGTGCGGGTCCTCGGCGTTCTCCGTGATCGGCCTTCTGGTCGCCTTGGTGACCGGCTTTCCGGGTCGGCTTTCTGGTCGCCATGCGCCTTGATCGGCTCCGGGGCGTCCGTTCGGGAATGCCGGTGGCCCGCGCCACGTTGTGCAGTACGGACATGAGGAGGAGCGGTCACAGTGCTTGATCCGCAGGGTTTGTACACGTGGGAGCCGAAGGGGCTGGCCGTCGTCGACATGGCGCTGGCCCAGGAGTCGGCCGGACTTGTCATGCTCTACCACTTCGACGGATACATCGACGCGGGCGAGACCGGCGACCAGATCGTCGACGGCATCCTCGACTCGCTGCCCCACCAGATCGTCGCCCGCTTCGACCACGACCGGCTCGTGGACTACCGCGCCCGCCGCCCGCTGCTGACCTTCCGGCGCGACCGCTGGACGGCGTTCGAGGAGCCCACCCTCGCGGTGCGGCTCGTCCAGGACGCCACGGGAGCGCCCTTCCTGCTGCTGTCCGGCCCGGAGCCGGACGTGGAGTGGGAGAGGTTCGCCGCGGCCGTCGACCAGATCGCGGAACGGCTGGGCGTCCGCCTCGCCGTGAACTTCCACGGCATCCCCATGGGCGTCCCGCACACCCGCCCGGTGGGGCTCACCCCGCACGGCAACCGCACCGAACTGGTGCCGGGCCACCGCAGCCCCTTCGAGGAGGCCCAGGTCCCCGGCAGTGCCGAGGCGCTCGTCGAGTACCGCCTGATGGAGGCGGGGCACGACGTCCTGGGCGTCGCCGCGCACGTCCCGCACTACATCGCCCGCTCCGCCTACCCGGACGCGGCCCTGACCGTCCTGGAGGCCATCACGGCCGCCACCGGACTGGTCCTGCCCAGCATCGCGCACTCCCTGCGCACCGACGCCTACCGCACCCAGACGGAGATCGAACGCCAGATCCGCGAGGGCGACGAGGAGCTGACCGCCCTGGTCCAGGGCCTTGAGCACCAGTACGACGCCGTCGCGGGCGCCGAGACCCGGGGCAACATGCTGGCCGAACCGGTGGAGATCCCGTCGGCCGACGAGATCGGCCAGGAGTTCGAGAGGTTCCTGGCGGAGCGGGAGGGCGACGGCTAGGGCCTGTCGTGCCAACCCCAGGTCCGTCGCCCGGGTCGGGGAACACCTGTCCGGTGGCAGGGCCTAAGCTGCCGTCCATGCTGAAAGTGGGCTTGACCGGTGGGATCGGCGCGGGCAAGAGCGAGGTGTCGCGGCTGCTCGTGGAGTGCGGCGCCGTACTGATCGACGCCGACAAGATCGCGCGTGAGGTCGTGGCGCCCGGCACTCCCGGACTCGTCGAGGTCGTGCGGGCCTTCGGCGAGGAGGTGCTCACCGAGGACGGCGCCCTGGACCGCCCCAAGCTGGGCTCCATCGTCTTCTCCGACCCCGAGCGGCTCGCCGTGCTGAACTCGATCGTGCACCCCCTGGTCGGCGCCCGTTCCCGCGAGCTGGAGGCGGCGGCCAGCGAGGACGCCGTCGTCGTCCACGACGTACCCCTCCTCACGGAGAACGGCCTCGCACCGCTGTACGACGTCGTCGTGGTCGTCGACACCAGCCCCGGCACCCAGCTCGACCGGCTGGTGCGGCTGCGCGGGATGACGGAGGAGGACGCCCGCGCCCGGATGGCCGCCCAGGCGACGCGGGAACAGCGCCTGGCGATCGCGGACATCGTCATCGACAACGACGTGCCGCTGCCCGAACTCCAGGGGCGTGTAAGGGACGTATGGGCGGATCTCGCGCGCCGCGCGCAGGAGCCCGGGGAGCCGCTCAAGGAATAACGCGCCCTGGCGCGGGCGTTGAACGCGCCGAGTGAGGGAAGGACTTTGCTGTGCCCGACACCAGCGGTTCCACCGGACGTAGCCCGGAGACGCATGTCATCGACTTCCGTGCCGCCGAGCAACTGCTCGCCGCACGGGACCCGCGGGGCGCGGTGAAGCTGCTCGACGAGGTCATCGCCGCGCACCCGGAGAACACCGCCGCCCGCCTGCTGCGTGCGCGCGCCTTCTTCGCCGCCGCGCAACTGCGGCCCGCGGAGCTGGAGTTCAGCGTGGTCCTGGAGCGAGAGCCGGACAACGCGTACGCGCATTTCGCGCTGGCCCGCACCTACGAGCGTCAGGGACGGCCTGACCAGGCCATACGTCACTTCCGGCTGGCCGCCGCGCTGGACCCGAAGCCGCAGTACGTGAAGGCGGCTCGCTTCGACTCCTGAGCCCGTAGTTTTCGGGTCCCGCCCCCTGTGTCACTCGAACGGGTGAAGTGGGGACGTCTGGGAACGGCTGTGCGGATGTGGGCCGTTGGACGGGCATGGAGCTGAGAATGCGGACGGGACATCAGGGGACGGGACCCGGGGCCATCACCCCGGACGGCTGCGCGGTGGAGCTGTACTCACGGCTGCCCAGCGGACCGGAGGCCGACATCATCGCGGCGGCGGTACCGCCGGGGGCGCACATCCTGGAACTGGGCAGCGGGGTGGGCCGCATGACCCACCCCTTGCTGGAGCGGGGCTTCACGGTCACCGCGGTGGACGAATCCGCCGAGATGCTGGAAAGGGTCCGCGGCGCGCGCACGATATGCAGCCCCATCGAGGACCTCGACCTCGGCGAGACGTTCGACGTCGTGCTGCTCGCCTCGTTCCTCGTGCACGCCGGGGACATCGAGGTCCGGAGAGGGCTGCTGCGCACCTGCGTACGGCATGTCGCCAAGGGCGGCTGTGTCCTCATCCAGCGGGAGGGCGCGGACTACCACACCAACCTGCCGCGTGAGCGGGTCGATCCCAGCGGCTTCACGGTGCGCATCCTGTCGTCCGAGCCGGTCGGTGACGGAGTCAACTCGGTGCACGCGGAGTACGTGTTCCCGGACGCGATATGGACGCAGACGTTCCGGGCGAGGCCGCTGACCAAGGACCAGTTCGAGGAGGCGTTGGAGGAGGCAGGGCTGACCGTCGACAAGTACCTGACGGAGGACGGGATCTGGGTGCGAGCGATGAGTTCGTGACCGCCGCGGGGTCTACCTCTGTGACCGCACCACGAAGCACCACCTCACACAGGAGACCCCCATGACCGAGATCGCCACCACCGCCTCCGCCGCATCCACCACCGAGGCTTCCTCGACCGGCATGGTCATCGGGGAGTCCTCGACCGCTCGTGGCCGCCGCGCCCGGATCGCGCTGCGCGCGCTTCAGGTGGTGCTCGCCCTGTTCTTCGGCATCGCGAGCGCGTTGCCCAAGCTGATCGGGCACGCGTCGGCCGCCGAATCCTTCGACGAGATGGGCTGGGGCAGCGCGGGGATGTACACCATCGGCGCGCTGGAACTGGCCGGAGCGGTCGCCCTGTTGATACCGGTGCTCCAGTCGGTCTCGGCGGTGGCGCTGAGCGCGCTGATGGTGGGCGCGTTCGTCGTCCAGCTCACCGTCTTCGACGGGCAGTACGCGGCGACACCGCTGATCCTGATAGTGCCCCTCGCCCTCATAGCCTGGGTGCGCCGCGCTCACAACGCGGAGCTGCTGCGGCTGCTGCGCCGACAGTCCTGAGGCGACCTGGAGGTCAGCGCCCGCCGGACCTGCCGCGGTCACCGGGTCGGCCGGGTCGGCTCGGTCGGCCAGCCCGGCCGGGGCGACCAGGCCGACCGGACCCACCGCTCAGGCCGCCGAGTCCGTCAGGCGCGGTGAGCCCGTCAGGCCCGCCCAGCCCGTCCGGCCCGCCGGACGTGTCCGCTTCACCGGGCACGTCGGACCCGCCAGCCGCACCGCGCCCGCGCCCACCGGGCGATCCGGCGCCGGTAGGTCGGCCACTGAAGCCGCGCAGGGCACGGAGGCGTTCGAGCTCGCGGCGGTCGCGCTTGGTCGGGCGGCCGGTGCCGCGGTCGCGGATGCCGGGCGGGGCGACGGCCTCGCGGGGCGGGGGCGGCGGGCTGTTGTCGACATAGCACTGGACGGCCACCGGGGCGCCGACGCGCTTGCGGATCAGGCGCTTGACGACGACGATCCGCTCCCGGCCCTCGTGCCGCAGGCGTACCTCGTCGCCGACGCGGACGGAGTGGGCGGGCTTGACCCGCTCGCCGTTCACCCGGACATGGCCGCCCTTGCAGGCGGCGGCGCCGATGGAGCGGGTCTTCACCAGGCGTACGGACCAGATCCAACTGTCGATGCGCACGCTCTCGCCGCTCTGCGGCCGAGCGGCCTCGGCGGCGGCCACCGCGGCGGCGACCTTGGGGTCGGGGACGGGGGCGGATGCGGTGCCGTCCGCGCTCCGCGCACCAGTGCCTTGCCCGACCGCACCCTGCGCGCCTTGCGTGTCCTGCGCGCCCTGGGTGTCCTGCGGGCCCCATGCGTCCTGCGTGTCCTTCGGGTCCTCGTGGTCCCTAGCCTCGGAAGCCATGCCTTGACCTTAGCTCCCCGGGAGGGAGGGGACGGTCCCGTTTTTCCTGGCGGGGGGTTCTACGGTGGGGGTATGGACAGCGGCACCAGCAGCGGCCTCGTGGGGCTGGACGAGCGGATCGCCGGGTGCCGGGCCTGTCCTCGGCTGGTCGGCTGGCGTGAGGAGGTGGCCCGTACCAAGCGGGCGGCCTTCGCGGACTGGACGTACTGGGGGCGGCCGGTCCCGGGCTTCGGCCCGGCGGACGCCCGGCTGCTGATCGTCGGGCTGGCACCGGCGGCGCATGGCGGCAACCGGACGGGACGGATGTTCACCGGTGACCGGTCGGGGGACGTGCTGTACCGGGCGCTGTACGAGGTGGGGTTGGCGTCCCAGCCCACGTCCGTGAGCGCGGGGGACGGGCTGGAGCTGTACGGGGCCCGGGTCACGTCGCCCGTGCACTGTGCGCCGCCCGCCAACAAGCCGACGCCCGAGGAGCGGGACACCTGCCGTCCCTGGCTGGTGCAGGAGCTGCGGCTGCTGCGGCCGACGCTGCGGGCGGTGGTGGTCCTCGGGGCCTTCGGCTGGCAGGCCGCGCTGCCCGCGTTCGCGGAGGCGGGGTGGGCGGTGCCGAGACCGCGGCCGGTGTTCGGGCACGGCGCGAGGGTGCGGCTCGACAGCGCGGAAGGCGAGGCTGGGGGAGGGCTCGACCTCTTCGGGTGCTTCCACGTCAGCCAGCGCAACACCTTCACGGGGCGACTCACCCCGGAGATGCTGCGGGAGGTGCTGCGCGCGGCGGCAGGTGCGGCCGGGCTCGGCGGCGGGGCGGCTTAATGGGCTGCGAGGTACGGAGGGCGCGGGCTAGGGTCGCCGGATGCCTCTTTACCCGGAGATCGAACCGTACGAGCACGGCATGTTGGACGTCGGCGACGGCAACCGCGTGTACTGGGAGGTCTGCGGGAACCCGCGCGGCAAGCCAGCGGTGGTGTTGCACGGCGGGCCGGGGTCCGGCAGCAACGCGTACTTCCCGCGGCTCTTCGATCCGGAGGCCTACCGGATCGTGCTGCTCGACCAGCGGGGGTGCGGGCGTTCGACGCCGCCCGCGAGCGCGTACGAGACGGACATGAGCGTCAACACGACGGCTCATCTCATCGCGGACCTGGAGCTGCTGCGGCGGCACCTGGGGATCGAACGGTGGCTGGTGTGGGGGGTGTCGTGGGGGTCGGTGCTCGGGCTGCGGTACGCGCAGACGCATCCGGGTGCCGTGTCGGAGCTGGTGCTGACGGGAGTGGCGACCGGCTCCAACGCCGAGGTGGCCCTGCTGACCAGGGGGTTGGGGAAGCTGTACCCGGAGGCGTTCGAGAAGTTCCTCGCCGAACTGCCGGAGGGCGAGCGGGAGGGGAACCTCGCCGCCGCCTACAACCGGCTGCTCGAATCGCCGGACGTGAAGGTGCGGGAGCGGGCGGCGCGGGCGTGGACGGACTGGGAGACGGCGTTCGCCGCGCTGCCGCCGCGTTCGGTGCCGCGTTACGAGGACCCGGAGTTCCGGATGCGCTTCGCCCGTACGGTCACGCACTACTGGGGCAACGACCACTTCCTGGGCGAGGGCAACGACGAGGGCGTGGTGCTGCGGGACGCCCACCTGCTGAAGGGCATCCCCGGCACGCTGGTGCAGGGCGGTCTGGACTTCGGCAACCTGCTGGGCGTCGTATGGCGGCTCCAGCACGCCTGGCCGGGCAGTGAGCTGGTGATGGTGGACGAGGTGGGGCACAACGCCGGTGCGCCGGGGATGGCGGAGGCGCTGGTAGCGGCGACGGACCGGTACGCGACGGGGCGGTAGGGCCAGCCCGGAGCGCGCCTCAGGGCCGCCACTCGTACCGCACGTCCGGCTCCCGCTCCTCGTTGCCGCTGCCGTCGGTGCGTTCCACGGCGACGAAGCCGTGCCGTTCGTAGAAGCGGTGGGCGGGGGCGTTGACCTGGAAGGTCCACAGGGTGAGGCCCCGCGGGCTGCGCTCCTTGGCGAGGGCGACGAAGCGGTCCCCGAGGCCGCGCCCGCGCCAGTCCGGGTCGAGGTAGAGCTGTGAGAGCAGTTGCCCGTCGAGCACCATCAGCCCCACGACCCCCGCCCCGCCCGCGTCCGCCACCCAGGTCTCCCGCAGGGGCACCACGACGTCCTGGATGTAGGCGCGCACCTCGTCATCGGTACGGGGCCGTACGACGGTCGGCAGCGCGGCGGCGAAGGAGCGCAGCCACACGTCGGCCACGGCGGCGGCGTCACCGACGGTGGCGCGGCGCAGGTCGACGGCGGTCACGGCGTCGGACGTCACGCTCCCGCACCCTCCGGTACGACGGCCGTGGCCGTGATCTCCACCAGTTGCCCGGTGTATCCCAGACAGGCCACGCCCAGCAGCGTCGACGAGTGCGGCCCGGTGCTCAGACCGGACGCCTCGACGACGTCCCAGACGGCGGAGAGCACGGCGGTCTCGGTGCTCACGACGTACACGTCGGTCGACACGACATGCGCGAGGTCACTCCCGACGGCCCGCAACTGCTCCTCCAGGTTGGCGATCACCTGCTCGGCCTGCCGTACGGCGTCCCCCTCGCCGACGAGCTTCCCGTCCGCGTCCAGCGGCACCGCACCGGCGAGGAAGGCCAGCTTGGTACCGGCCTCCACCACGGAGGCGTGGGAGTAGGTGGGGGGAGGGAAGAGGGCGGGCACGGTGACACGGCGAATCATGGGACGGCTCCTGGCCAGGGGGCGGACAACTCACTGATCCTCCGTCCTGGCGGCGCCGCACGCATCCGTATTTTCATGGCCCCATGAGCGACGACACCCGCTTCCTCTCCACGGTCACCGACCGCCTCGCCAGCCTCCCCGGCGTCCGGGGCGTCACCCTCGGCGGTTCGCGGGCGCAGGGCACGCACCGGCCGGACAGCGACTGGGACCTGGCCGTGTACTACCGCGGCGCCTTCGACCCCGCCGACCTGCGCGCCCTCGGCTGGGACGGCGAGGTGTCCGAGATCGGCGGCTGGGGTGGCGGCGTCTTCAACGGCGGGGCGTGGCTGACCGTCGAGGGGCGCCGGGTCGACGTCCACTACCGGGACCTCGACGTCGTCGAGCAGGTCATGGCCGACGCCGAGGAGGGCCGGTTCCGGGTCGAGCCGCTGATGTTCCACCTGGCCGGGATCCCGACGTACCTGCTGCTGGCCGAACTCGCCCTCAACCAGGTCCTGCACGGCGAACTGCCCCGCCCGGCAGGCTATCCGCCCGCCCTGCGCCGCACCGCCCCCGAACGCTGGTACGGCCCCGCCACCGCCACCCTCGCCTACGCCAGGTCGGGCCACGCGCCCCGCGGCGCCGTCACCCAGGTCACCGGGGCCGTCGCCCTCGCCACGACCCAGACCGCCCACGCCGTGCTGGCGGCGCGGGGCGAGTGGGTCACGAACGAGAAGGGGCTGGTGCGGCGGGCGGGCCTCGACGCGGTGGACGACCTTCTGTCCGGGCTCAGGCCCGACCCCGGGTCGTTGGTCGACGCGGTCGCGCGGGTCGAGGGGCTGCTCGGCGCGGCGTACCGCTCCGCCTGTTGACCACGGCTCACGGCGGACGGGACCGTCGGGCTCAGGTTCGTTGGGCAACGGCTGTAACCGCCTTGGTTTCTCGTTGTCACCGAGCCCGTTTACCCTGGTATCACCTCGAT
Organism: Streptomyces flavalbus; assembly: GCF_042674625.1. Lineage (NCBI taxonomy): Bacteria > Bacillati > Actinomycetota > Actinomycetes > Kitasatosporales > Streptomycetaceae > Streptomyces > Streptomyces flavalbus. The sequence goes on along the minus strand of NZ_JBHTEB010000001.1, from coordinate 1,959,596 downwards.
CCCAGCCCGGCCACCGTCGTCCGAGGGCGTTCCGCCTGGACGACTGGAGTGCTGCTTGCCGCGCCGTGTGATGTCCGTACTGCCCCCGTTGCCGCCGCTTCCGCTGTGGCTCGCCCATGCCCTGCGGGCCCAGCGCGGGCCCGTGCCCTGGAGCGCGGTGACGCGGGGGGCGCTGGCGGCCGGGCCGCTGCTGCTGGCGGCCGTGGTCGCCGGGCGGCCCTCGGTCGGCGTCGTGGCGGCCGTCGCCGCGATGCTCGCCGGGATCAACGACCGGCCCGGCGGGCGTCGGGTCTCCGTGAAGAGGATCGGCGTGCCCGCGGTGGCGGGTGCCGTGGGGATGGTGGTGGGGACCGCCGCCGGGGCGGGCCTCGGTGCCGTCTGGCTGGTGGCGGTGTTCACCGGGCTCGGGCTGGTCGCCGGTGGGGTGAGCGCCGTGGGGCCCGTCGCCTCGGCGGCCGGGACGCAGTTGCTGGTCGGCTCGGCCGTGGGCGCGGGGATGCCGCTGCCCGAGCCCGGGTGGGCGCGGGCGGTCGCCTTCCTCGCCGGGGCCGGGTGGCTGCTCGCGCTGCGGGTGGCGCTGCCCTCGCCGGGGTCGTTCGGGGCGGGCGCCGGTGACTACCGCTTCGACGGCGAGCGGGCCGCCGTGGCCGCCGTGTACGACGCCGTCGCCGCGCTCCTCGACGCGGTCGGGACCGGGCACGCCACCGCCCGGCGGGCCGCGCTGACCGCCGCGCTCGACCAGGCGCAGGACGTCCTCGCCGGGCCCCGGCTGCGGCGGTACGCCAGCTCCGCGGCCGAGCGGCGGCTGCACGCGCAGTACGCCGCCGCGCTGCCGCTCGCCGAGGCCGCGACCGCGCTGGCCTGGGCCGGGGACGCCGTCTCCGCGCGGGCCGCCGAAGGGCCACGGCGGCTGGCGGCTGCCGTGCGTGGCACCACGCACACCGGGCCGCTGCCCGCGCCCTGCCGGTCCGTGCCCGCGCTGCGCGCCCTCGACGACGCGCTGCTGCACGCCGCCGAGGCGTTCGACCAGGCGGACGGCGGCGATCTGCACACCCGGCGGCGGAGCGTGCGGGAACTGGCGCGGACCGTGTTCGGTGGCGGCGGGCGTGAGTACGGGGCGCGGGTCGCCCTCAGTTTCGGGGCCAGCGGCGGCGTCGCGCTGGGGCTGTTCCACGCCCACTGGTACGGGCAGCACACCCACTGGTACTGGCTGCCCGCCACCGCCGTCTTCCTCGTCAAGCCCGACCTCGGGCCGCTGGCCTCGCGGGTGCTGTGCCGGGCCGCGGGGACCGTGCTGGGCGCGCTGCTGTTCGCCGCCCTCGCCGCGGTGCTGCCGAACCCGGCGGGGCTCATCGCGCTCGTCGCCGTCAGCGGCGCGCTGATCCCGGTCGCCACCCGGCACTTCGCCGCGCAGACCGCCGTCGTCACCGTGCTCGTCCTCGCGCTGGTCATGGTCGGCGGGGAACCGCAGGCGTCCGTCAGCCGGATCGGGGAGACGCTGCTGGCCTGCGCGATCGTGCTGGTCGTCGGGCACCTGCCGATGCCGGGGCGGCGCGGCGGCACCGTGCGCGCCCGGCTCACGGCGGCGGGCCGGGCCGCGTACGCCTACCTCACCCACGTCATGGACCAGCCCGACGACCGCGCCCGCCGCTGGACGCTGCGCCGCGACGCCTACCGCGCGCTCGCCGAGGCCCGGAACGCCATCGCCCTCGCCGCCGCCGAACTGCCCGCGCTCGCCCGGCACACCGAGGGCGCCGACCGGGTCGCCGTACTGCTGGAACGGCTCGTCGACACCACCACCGCCTGCGCCGTGCACCTCGACGACACCGGGCGGCTCACACCCCGGCACGCGGAGCGCCTCACCGGGCTGCTGGCGGAGCTGGCCGGGCTGACGGACCTGCCGGGAACCGTCGGCCTGCCTGGCCCTGACCGTCGTACGTTGAGCGCATGACGTCTTCTCGCGCCGATCTCATCATCAGCGGATGCGCCGTCCTCGTCCATGACGGGCGGGGGGAGGTGGGCTTTCGGGAGGACTCCGCCGTCGTGGTGCGGGGCGGGGTGGTGGAGGCCGTCGTCGACGCCGACGACGTCAGTGGGTTGGCCGCCGTCGAGTGGATCGACGCGCGGGGGCAGGTCGCCATGCCGGGGCTGATCAACTGTCACACCCACGCCCCCATGGTCGCGTTGCGCGGGGTCGCGGAGGACCTGCCGACCGAGGCGTGGTTCAACGACGTCGTCTGGCCCATCGAGTCCAACCTGACAGGCCGGGACGTCGAACTCGGCGCGCGGCTCGCCTGCGCCGAGATGATCCGCGGGGGCGTGACCTGCTTCGCGGACCACTACTTCGCCATGGACACGGTCGCCGCCGTCGTCGCGGAGTGCGGGATGCGGGCCCACCTGGGGGAGGCGTTCTTCTCCTCGCAGGGCGCCGAGGGGCGCGAACGGTCACTGGAGTTCGCGTTGCGGCACCGGGGGGCGGCCGATGGCCGTATCACCACCGCGCTCGCGCCGCACGCCCCCTACACCGTCGACGCCGCCGACCTCGCCGCCACCGCCGACCTCGCCCGCGAGCACGGGCTGTCCGTGCACCTGCACGCCGCCGAGAACCGCGACCAGACCGACGCCAGCCTCGCCCGCCACGGCCGTACGCCCATCGAGGTGCTGGAGCGGGCCGGGCTGCTCGGCGTCGAGCTGCTCATCGCGCACGGCACCGGCATCGACGCCGACCGCGACCTGCCCGTGCTGGCGCGGGCGAGCGGGCGGGTGGCGGTGGCGACCTCGCCGCGCGGCTACCTGAAGTTCGGCTGGCCCGGGACGACGCCCGTCCGCGCGCTCAACGCCCTCGGCATCCCCGTCGGACTCGCCACGGACGGCGCCGCCTCCAACAACTCCCTCGACGTGTGGGAGTCGATGGCGCTGACCTCGCTGGTGCAGAAGTCGGTCGAGGGCGATCCACGGTGGCTGACGGCCCGGCAGGCGCTGCACCACGCCACCGTGCAGAGCGCCCGCGCGGTCGGCCTCGGCGACAGCGTCGGACGGATCGCGCCCGGACGGCGGGCCGACCTCGTCCTCGTCGACCTCAGCGGCCCGCACACCCAGCCCGTGCACGACCTCGCCGCCACCCTCGTGCACAGCGCCCGCGCCGCCGACGTCCGCACGACCGTCGTCGACGGGCGGGTCCTGATGCACGACCGCGAGCTGCGCACCCTCGACGTGCCCGCGATCGTCCGGGAGTTGGAGGAGCGACTGCCCGCACTGCTCGACCGGAGCCATGGGCGGCGTATCCAGGAGTACGACACCTGAACGGCCACGGCGGAAAAATCTTCGCGCGGCGGCGATGAGTTCCGCCGCCTCCTCCGGTCACCAACCGCAACGGGACCGTTGCACTGGAGGGCACATGTCGCTGCCGGAGATCGTCTCGCGCGCACAGTGGCGCAGGGCGCGCGAGGAACTGCTGGTCAAGGAGAAGGCGGCCACCCGCGCGCGGGACGCGCTCAACGCCGAACGGCGCGCCCTGCCCATGGTCGAGGTCGAGGAGGAGTACGTCTTCGAGGGCGGCGACGGCAAGGCCAGCCTGTTCGACCTCTTCGAGGGACGGCAGCAACTCGTCGTCTACCACTTCATGTTCGCCCCCGAGTGGGACGCGGGCTGCCGCAGTTGCTCCGCGTTCCTCGACCAGGTCGGCCATCTGGCCCATCTGCACGCGCGGGGCACGTCGTTCGCGGCGGTCTCCAGGGCGCCGTACCCGAAGATCCTGCCGTTCAAGGCGCGGATGGGCTGGACGGTGCCCTGGTACTCGTCGTACGGCACCGACTTCAACCAGGACTTCGGGGTCACCCTGGAGTATGAGGGCGAGCTGACCGAGCGGCCGGGGCTGAGCTGCTTCCTGCGGGACTTCGACCGTGTCTTCCACACCTACTCGACGTACGAGCGCGGGCTCGACGGGCTCGGCTCCACCACCAGCTTCCTCGATCTGACGGCACTGGGGCGACAGGAGGAGTGGGAGGAGCCCAAGGGGCGCGCGTCGGCCTTTGGGGCGCCTGCGGGTAGTGAGCGCATCCGTTACCACGATGAGTACGACGAGTGAGACGGGTGGTGCGGATGGTGGTGAAAGGGGGCCCAGTGTTGCGGAACCCTCACTCCGCGTGGTGAGCGCGTGTCAACTACGTCTCAGTCGGGTCACCGCGCGAGGCGTTTCCCTGTCAGAGGGCGTTAACTCCTACAAGAGATTCAACGGGGTACGACGTCGGGTGGAGGTGCAGGGTGGTGAACGGGCGAACGGTGCTCGAACGCTTTCCCGCGGGCGGGCCGAGAGGATCCTGGCCCGCGGAGGAGTTCGCGCACGCGCGGCGCCTGGAAGGGCTGCCCGCCGAGGTGGTCATGGACCTCGCCACGGACACCTTCCTCGTCATCGTGCGCGGGGGCGACGCGACCGACTGACCGGTGCTAGCCCGCCTCCGGCGTGGGCAACCGGTCGGGGGCGACCGGGGTGAACTGGCGTGCCTGGAGTGAGTACAGCTCCGCGTAGACCCCGCCGCTGGCCAGCAGCTCGTCGGGGGTGCCGGACTCCACCAGCCGACCGTGGTCCAGGACGTGCACCAGGTCCGCGTGGCGCACGGACGCCAGCCGGTGCGTGATCAGGACGACCGTCTGGCCGGTGCCCGCGAGGGACCGGATCCTCTCGAAGACCTCCAGCTCCGCACGGGCGTCGAGGGCCGCCGTCGGCTCGTCCACGATCAGCACGCTGCCCTGCCGGTACGCCGCCCGCGCGATCCCCAGCCGCTGCCACTGCCCGCCCGACAGCGCGTGCCCGCCGCTGAAGTGCCGGGCCAGCAGGGTGTTCAGGCCGCGCGGCAGGTCCGCGACGACGGCCCCGGCCCCCGCCTCCCGCACCGCCGACGCCAGCCTGTCCTCGGTGAGCGGCGCCGAGGAGCGGCCCACGGCCACGTTGACGCGCGCGGTGAACGGCCAGCGCTTGAAGTCCTGCGCCACCATCGCCATCCGCTCCGCCAGCAGGCGCCGGTCGACGGACGCCGCGTCCACGCCGTCCCACATGATCCGGCCCCGGTCCGGGGTGTAGAGCCCGGCGAGCAGCTTGACCAGGGTCGTCTTGCCCGAGCCGTTCTCACCGACCAGGGCGACGATCTTGCCCAGCGGGATGGTCAGGGTGACGTCGTCGAGGGCGGGTCGGCGGGGCTTCCCCGCGGCGGCGGCCGGGCCGTCCTGCGGCTGCTCACCCGGGTAGGTGAACGTGACGCTCTCGAACCGGATCTCGCGCGGGTTGGCGGGCAGGGCCGTCCCGCCGACCGGGATCAGCCGGTTCGCCGCCTCGGTGTGCAGCCGCTGGAGGTCGCCGACGAACAGCGCCTCCTCGTGCAGCGCGTTCACCTCGACGACCAGCGTGTCCAGGTTCGCGGAGCCGGTGCGGATCGCGATCACCGCCGTACCCGCGACGGCCAGCGCCATCGCACCGGTCAGCAGCAGCGCGCCCAGCGTCGCGTACGTCGCCACGGTCGCCAGGCCCGTCCACAGGGCCGCGATGAGTCCGGTGCGGGCCGCGAGCCCGGCCAGCCGGGCCTGCTCGGCCTCCGCCGTCTCCGACATCGACCGGTAGTGCCGCAGCAGGAACGGGCCCACCCCGTGCACCCGGATCTCCGGCGCCGCCTCCGGCTCGATCAGCAGCGAGCCGATCAGCCGGGCCGCGCGCTCGTGCTGCACCCACGCGTGGTACGACTCGTAGCGCCGCCGCGCGATCGTCAGCGCGCTCCACGCGCTCGGGAGCGTCATCGTCACCAGCAGCGGCAGCAGCGCCGGGTGCAGCACGGTCAGCACGCTCGCCGCCGCGACCAGCGAGATCATGGCGTTCACCACGCGGGTGGCGTACGAGATCATGCGGCGGGCCGAGGCGGCGCCGTACTGGGCGGTGTCCAGCAGCTTGTGGAAGGCGTGGTCCTCGATCGCGGACAGCTCCACCGACGCCGCGCGCTCCAGGTACTGCTCGGTCGCCACCCGCTCCACCTTCGGCTCCAGCCGCCCGGCGGCGTACGTCGACGCGGCCCGCAGCAGCGCCGACAGCAGGGCGACGGCGGCGACCGTGGTGAGGGCGGGGGCCGCGCCGCGCAGCCGGTCCTCGATGGGGCCGCCCGCGAGCAGGCCGCCCAGGACGCTGTTCACCGCGAGGAGGCTCACCGCCTGCGCCGCGCCCCGTCCCGTCTCGGCGGCGATCACGGTGCGGGTGGCCCGCCGGTCGGCCTGCCGGGCGAGCCGCAGGCTGGCGGTGAGCAGGCCGGGCAGCCGGGCGACCATGGCGCGGAAGCCGAGTTCGAGGAAGGCGTCCGTGTGCTGGTTCCAGCCCATGTCGTAGCGGAGCGGGCCGCCGAAGAGCAGGCGCTCGGACTCGGAGACCTGGGGCTGGTCGGGGTCGTCGCGGTGTTTCCTGCCCCGCGCTGCTCGCCGGGTGCCCGGTGTGCCCACTGAGGACCTCCCCCGCATTCACGTCGGCCATGGGTGGACGGACGGCCACTATCGCGGGGTGGCCCGGCTGGCGGGCAGGGCGCGGACGGGGGAGGGGCGGGTACGCGGGCGTACGCCGTGGGCGGGGGTGCCGTACCGGGGGGTCAGGCGCTGATCGGGCGGGACCAGGTCGGTGTGGTGCCCATGGCCTGGCAGAGGGCCAGGTAGAGGGGTATCGGCGGGGTGTACGGAACCGTACCGTCCGGTCGGTGGATGAGACGCGTGGTGGCGGGGACGAGGGCGCCGGTCACGTACTGGGCGGGCGCGGGCCAGTCCATGGCGTAGTCGGAGTCGGCGGGCACGAGCCACCACCAGTGCGCCTCGTCGGCGTACACGCACCCGAGCCGGGGGAGCCGGGGGGTGACCAGCGGGCCGAGGCGGGCGGGCACCGCCACCGCGTCACAGCCCAGGGGGGCCGTCATGCCGTCCGGGACGGACAGCCGCCGGGGCGGGTCCACGTCGGGGGTGCGCTGTTCGCGCCCGAGGCGGACCAGCGTGTCCAGGCTCAGCAGAGGACCGCCGCGGGGGGCAGCCGTCATGGGCGGTGCCTTTCTGCTGGGTGCTGGTGGGACGGGGAGTGCGGTTCGGGGCGGTGATGGGGGGTGAGGTGGTGATGGTCGGTGCGGTGGTCGCCCCGGTGATCGATCCGGTGGTCGATCCGGTCGCTCCAGTCGCTCCGGTCGCTCCTGTGGTGAACGGGAGGGTGCGGGCTCGGCGCGCCGTGGGCGGCGGTGGGGCGGGGGTCGTCCCCGCCGGGTATGGAGGGGCGGGGCGCGGGGGAGGTCCCGGTGCCGCGGTGGGCTCCGGTGCCGCCCTGCGGGGCGGGGTCCGGCTCGTCGTCCTCGTCCGGGCCGCCGGACTCGCCCGGCTTGGGGCGGGCGCCCCAGCCGAGGTCGTCGCGGGGCGCGTCGGCGTCGGAGTAGGCGTCCGCGTCCCCGTGGGCGGGGTGGGCGTCGGTGTCGGCCGGGGGCGTTTCCGCGCCGCGTGGCAGCTCGGCCCAGACCAGCAGGCCGGGACCGTGCTCCAGGGCACCCCAGGCCCGGCACATCGCGTCGACGAGGAGCAATCCCCTCCCGTGCTCCTCCTCGGGCTGGCTCGGTGACGGGTGGGGCTCGCCCGGCGCGCATCCCTCGTCACGCACGGCTATCCGCACCAGGTCGTCGCAGTCGTGCAGCTCGCACACCACGGTCGTGCTCGCGGTGTGCACGATCGCGTTGGTGACCAGCTCGGATACGACCAGGGCCGCCGTGTCGCAGGTGTCCTCGCACACCGACCAGCCGGTCAACCGGGCCCGCGTCAGGCGTCTGGCCTGTGCGGGTGAGCCCGGATGGGCGGCTAGTTCGAAGCGGAACCGGCGCTCGGAAGGGGCCCCGGCGGGGCCGACTCCCGGATGGGCACCGAGGCCGAAAGAGCCCATGGCGGCGTCTGTTCCTAAGGGCGCGGACGGAATCACGCTTGCCACTATCTCCCCGTCGGGAACACTTGGCAAGTGTCACTATGAAAAATGCAGAGTGCTGTGTGACGTAGTGGAAGGGCGTGGCACACTGCTCGCAACAGCACGACGAACGGCGCCACTTGGGATCGCCGGGGGTCTGGTCAAAGGCGTCCGATCGGTCCGGTTTCATGAGAATCCGGCCGCATATGCCGGGCGCGTATGAGGTCAGTTCCTCGAAAAGGTCTTCGAATGGCGCCGTCGAGCTGTGTGGAAATCCCTGCTGGAGGTGGAGCGTGAGTGAACCGCGGTCCGCGCCGACGGTCGGCCAGGTCGTCCTCGGTCGGCGCCTGCTGGACCTGCGAGAACGCGCGGGCCTGAAACGTGAGGAGGCCGCCCGCGTCCTACGGGTCGCCCCCGCCACGGTGCGACGCATGGAGATGGCCGAGGTCGCCTTCAAGATCCCGTACCTCCAACTTCTCCTGAAGGCCTACGACGTTCCCGACGACGAGGCCGAGGCTTTCGTCCAACTGGCCGAGGAGGCCAACAAACCCGGTTGGTGGCAGCGCTTCCACGACATCCTTCCCGGCTGGTTCTCGATGTACGTCAGCCTGGAGGGCGCCGCCGTCCTGATCCGCAGCTACGAGCCCCACTTCGTACCCGGACTCCTCCAGACCGAGGACTACGCCCGCGGCGTCCTGACCTCGGGCGCCATCGGCCACGCGAGCCCGGAGGACATCGAGGGGCACGTCGCCCTGCGGATGCAGCGGCAGGCGCTGCTCACGCGTGAGGACGCGCCCCGGATGTGGGTCGTCATGGACGAGACCGCGCTGCGCCGTCAGGTCGGCGGCCCCGACGTGATGCGCGCCCAGATCGACAAACTGCTCGACGTCACGGAGTTGCCCAACGTCACGCTGCAGGTCATCCCGTTCCGCACGGGACCGCACCCCGGCACCTACGGGCCCTTCGTGATCTTCCGGTTCGCCATGCCCGAACTGCCGGACATGGTCTACAGCGAGTACCTGACCGGCGCCGTCTACCTCGACGCGCGCTCCGAGGTGGCGACCTACCTCGAGGTCATGGACCGCATGGCGGCACAGGCCGCTACGGCACATCGCACGAACGAGATCCTCCGGGATCTCCGCAAGGAGCTGTAAATGGAGCGCATCAAACCGCGCATACGTGTCTACAACGGAATGCCCGCGCGGGACCTCGGCAGCGAGGGCTGGCACAAGCCCTGGAGCGGGGGCAACGGCGGCAACTGCCTGGAGGCGATGAAGCTCGCCGACGGCCGGATCGCCGTCCGTCAGTCCACCGATCCGGACGGTCCGGCGCTGATCTACACCACGGACGAGATGACGGCCTTCATCGAGGGGGCCAAGGCGGGAGAGGCGGACTTCCTGTTGTCCTGATCCTTGCCCCTGTTTGTTGTTCAGCCCCCTCCCGCAAGTCCCGTACGTTGGTACTGAGTTGATCATTAACTGCTTGAGACCCTTATGGAGTGCGTCATGACCGGGCAGCCCCACGTCGAGATCGACACCAGCAAACCGCATCCCGCGCGGATGTACGACTGGTACCTCGGCGGCAAGGACAACTATCCCGTCGACGAGGAGATGGGCCGTCAGATGCTGGCCCTCGACCCGCGCGTGCCGGTGATGGCGCGGGTCAACCGCGCCTTCATGCACCGTGCCACGCGCTGGCTGGCGGGGCAGGGCGTACGGCAGTTCCTGGACATCGGCACGGGCATCCCGACCGAGCCGAACCTGCACCAGGTCGCCCAGCAGGTCGCCGCCGACGCACGCGTCGTCTACTGCGACAACGACCCGATCGTGCTCGCCCACGCCGCGGCGCTGCTGCGCAGTACGCCCGAGGGCGTGACCGAGTACCTCCAGGCCGATGTGCGGGACCCGGCGGCCATCGTCGAGGGGGCGAAGAAGGTCCTGGACCTCAGCCGTCCGGTGGCCCTCTCCCTCATCGCGCTGCTGCACTTCGTCTCCGACGAGGACGGCGCGCACCAGCTGGTGAACCGGCTGCTGGCCGAACTGCCCTCCGGCAGCTACCTGGTGATGACCCACGCCACCGCCGACTTCTCCCCGGAGGAGTCGGCGGCGGCGACCGCGAAGCTCAAGGCGGCGGGCATCACCCTCGCCCTGCGCTCCCGCGCCGAGTTCGCCCGCTTCTTCGACGGTCTCGAACTCGTCGAGCCCGGCGTCGCGATCGTCCCCGAGTGGCACCCGGAACTGGGCGAACCGGTGCCGGGTCAGGAGGACGGGGTCATTCCCGGGTACGGGGCGGTGGGGCGCAAGCTCTGAGGCTCGTGGCTGGCCTGTTCGTTCCGGCCTGTTCCGGTCCTGTTCTGTTTGGCCCCGTTCGGTTCGATCGGCGGCGGATCTGGCGCACCTCGTGCGTCGGGACCGCCGCCTTTCGCGTGGGGGCGCATGGGGTGCGTTTCGTGTGGCGGTCACACCGCCATGGGCCGGTCGTACGGTCCGATCGGCGCCGGGAGCCGGGAGCTGCCCGTCAGATGGTGGTCGACGGCCGCCGCCACCGCCCGGCCCTCCGCGATCGCCCACACGATCAGTGACTGCCCGCGCGCGGCGTCCCCCGCGGCGAACACCCCGGGCACGTTGGTGGCGAAGGAGGCGTCCCGGGCGATCGTGCCGCGTGGACCCAGCTCCAGGCCGAGCTGGTCGACCAGGCCGTCCGTCCGGTCGGGGCCGGAGAAGCCGAGGGCCAGGAGGACCAGGTCGGCGGGGAGCGCCCGCCCGGTGCCGGGCCGTGGGCGGCGCCGCGCGTCCACCTCGACGAGGTGCAGCGCCCGCACCCGGCCGTCCGCGTCGCCGGTGAACCGCAGCGTCGACGCCGCGAACAGCCGCGCGTCCGCGTCCGCCGCCGGTGCCGTACCCAGCTCGCCCGCCTCCTCGTGCGCGGCCGAGAGCCGGTAGATCCGGGGGTACGTCGGCCAGGGCTCGGCGTCCTCGTCGCGCTCCGCGCCCGGCTGGGCGTAGATGTCGAGCTGGGTCACGGACGCGGCGCCCTCCCGTACGGCGGTGCCCAGGCAGTCGGCGCCGGTGTCGCCGCCGCCGACGATCACCACGTGCTTCCCGGCGGCGGACATCGGGGAGCTGTCCAGATCACCCTCGCCCACCCGGTTGGCCAGCGGCAGGTACTCCATCGCCTGCTGGACGCCGGCCAACTCCCGGCCCGGCACGTCCAGTTCCCGCCACGCCGTCGCCCCCGTGGCGATCACCACCGCGTCGTAGCGCGACCGCAGCTCGTCGGCGCCGACGTCCCGTCCGACCGCCGTCGACGTACGGAACTTCGTCCCCTCGGCGCGCATCTGCTCCAGCCGCCGTTCCAAATGGTGCTTCTCCATCTTGAACGCGGGGATGCCGTAGCGCATCAGCCCGCCGAGCCGGTCGTCCCGCTCGTAGACGGCGACCGTGTGCCCGGCCCTGGTGAGCTGCTGTGCGGCGGCGAGCCCGGTGGGGCCCGAGCCGATCACCGCGACCGTCCGCCCGGTCAGCCGGTCCGGTGGCCGGGGCGGTGTGAACCCCTCCTCCCAGGCGCGGTCGGCGATCGCGCACTCGACGTTCTTGATGGTGACCGCGGGCTGGTTGATGGCGAGCACACAGCCCGCCTCGCACGGCGCCGGGCACAGCCGCCCGGTGAACTCCGGAAAGTTGTTCGTGGCGTGCAGCCGGTCGCTCGCCTGCCGCCAGTCCTCGCGCGCGACCAGGTCGTTCCACTCGGGGATCAGATTGCCCAGCGGACACGCCTCGTGGCAGAACGGGATCCCGCAGTCCATGCAGCGGTCGGCCTGCTTGCTGATGATCGGCAGCAGCGCCCCGGGCACACACACCTCGTCCCAGTCCCGGACCCGCTCCCCGACGGGGCGTCGGGGCCAGTCCTGGCGAGGGGTGGTCAGGAAACCTCTGGGATCGCCCATGGCCGTATTCCTACGTCGGCCGTCACACGTCGCCGAGTGGCACGCTTTCGGCCACGATACGTCGCTTCAGCCAGGCCCGCAGAGGCGGGGACAGCGCTTCCTGCGGCCGAGCCTCCCCCCGGTCTCCGGCAGCCGTCGGGTCCGGGCCTCGCGGCATCATGGCCGTGTGCGACTCGAAGCGATCACCTGGGAACGGCTCGGCGACCAGCTCGCCGAGCGGCTGCTCGACCTGAAGACGGCCGACGGCGGTCCCTGGCCGCGCGTCGCCTTCGACGGCGCCCCGGCGGCGCGCCCCGGCGACCTCGCCGACCTGGTCCACGAGGCGCTGCGGATACGCGGCCGTCCCTCACTCGTCGTCGGCACCGAGGGCTTCCTGCGCCCCGCCTCGCTCCGCCTCGAACACGGCCGCCAGGACGTCGACTCCTACTACGACGGCTGGTTCGACACCGGCGCGCTGTGGCGCGAGGTGTTCGGCCCGCTCGAACCGGGCGGCGACGGCCGGATCCTGCCCGACCTCAGGAACCCGGTCACCGACCGCGCCACCCGCAGCCCCTACGTCCAGCTCCCGCCCGGCGGTGTGCTGCTGCTCCACGGCCCGCTCCTGCTGCGCCACTGGTTCCCCTTCGACCTGTCCGTCCATCTCCTCCTCTCACCGGGCGCCCTGCGCCGCCGCACCCCGGAAGCCGACCACTGGACCCTCCCCGCCTTCGCGCGCTACGAGCACGAGACCGACCCCGCCGCCACGGCCGACGTCCTGGTCCGGGCCGACGACCCGCGCCATCCGGCGTGGCGCGGCTGACCAGGCCCTCGCCGGGGCGGCGGGCCCCGCGCCGGAGTGGCCCCGCCCGGGGTGGTTCGGTCGGCGGCGTCTCCGGGTGCGGGTCCCGGAGGGCGCCGCGAGAATGAGGGCGCCGGGACTGCCGGGACCAGCGGTGCCCCCGTGCCGCGCCGAGCGTCCGGCTCCAGGAGGTACGCCATGACCACAGCCGCGGACATCATGCACCGGGGAGCCCAGTGGATCCCCGCCCATGAGACCCTCGACCGCGCCGCCCAGCTGATGCGCGACCTGGGCGTGGGCGCCCTGCCCATCAGTGACTCGGACGAGCGGCTCTGCGGCATCCTCACCGACCGCGACATCGTCGTCGGCTGTGTGGCGATGGGCCACGACCCGGCCAGGGTCACCGCGGGCGAGATGGCCCAGGGCACCCCGCGCTGGATCGACGCCAACGCCGACGTCGGCGAGGTCCTGCGGGAGATGCAGTCCCATCAGATCCGCAGGCTGCCCGTGATCGAGAACAAGCGTCTCGTCGGCATGATCAGCGAGGCTGACCTCGTACGGCACCTGACGGGCGACCAGATCGCCTCCTGGGCCGGACGCGTCTACGCCGAGAGCGGCGCCCGCTGACCCTCCAGCGTCCCGCTCCGCCACCGCCCGTCGACGGGTGCGCTCACAGCCAGCCGTTGCGCCGGAAGCCGCGGTACAGCACCAGACAGGCCACGGCTATCACCCCGAGGACCAGCGGGTAGCCGTATCGCCAGCCCAGCTCCGGCATATGGGCGAAGTTCATGCCGTACACCCCGCAGACCATGGTCGGCACGGCGACGATCGCCGCCCACGCCGTGATCTTCCGCATGTCCTCGTTCTGCGCGACCGTGACCTGGGCGAGGTGCGCCTGGAGGATGGAGTTGAGCAGTTCGTCGAAGGCGGCGATCTGCTCGGCCGCCCGCAGTTGGTGGTCGGCGACGTCGCGGAAGTACGCCTGTATCTCCTGGTCCACCACCCGCATCGGCCGGTCGGCGAGTTCCAGGAGGGGGCGGCCGAGGGGGACCACGGCCCGCTTCAGTTCGAGCAGTTCGCGCTTGAGCTGGTAGATGCGGCCCGGGTCGACCCGTTCGCCGTCCTCCGCGAAGACGTCCGTCTCCACCTGGTCCATGTCCGCCTGCACGGCGTCGACCACGCTGAGGTACTCGTCGACGACGTGGTCCGCGATGGCGTGCAGCACGGCCGAGGGACCCTTGGCGAGCTGACGGGGGTGCGATTCCAGCTCCTCGCGCACCGGGCCGAGCGAGCCGTGCATCCCGTGCCGCACCGTGACCGCGAAGTCGGGGCCGAGGAACACCATGATCTCGCCGGTGTCCACCACCTCGCTGGTCGCGGTGAGTTCCTCGTGCTCCACGTAGCAGACGGTCTTGAACACCGCGAACAGCGTCTCGCCGTACCGCTCCAGCTTGGGGCGCTGATGGGCCTCCACCGCGTCCTCGACGGCGAGCGGGTGCAGGTCGAACTGCTCGGCGATGCCCGCGAACTCGTCGCTCGTCGGCTCGTGCAGTCCGAGCCAGACGAATCCGTCGCCGCTCTTGCGTACCCGCTCCACCGCGTCGGCGAGATCGCCCTCGACGGGGACCCGCACCCCGTCCTCGTACGCCACGCAGTTGACCACCGACGAGCCCAGCGGGGAGCGGGCGGGGTGGCTCAGGTCGACCCGGCGCCGTCGCCTGGTCAGCCGCGCCACCCTGCGCAGGCCGCCCACCGCGCTGAGGCCCCTGACCTTCCGTAGATTCCCTGCCATGGACATCCGGCACTCCTCGCATGGTCCCCCGTGACGCGTTTCCGCGCCCTGTCGTGCCAGTTTGCCAGCCGGGCAAGGACCGTGGGGAAGCCTGTGGGTAGCACACGTTCCGCTTGGTTCCCGCCTGTGGACAACGGGGCGTTGCCTCCCGGGAAGCATGAGTTCGCCGCACATCTCGTCATACCGGAGCGTCGCCCACTCCCGACAAGCCGGACAACTGGGATGATCGCGGCATGATGCGAACCGATGGTCATCTCCTCGCTGACCGGCAGGCCGCCACGGCCGACCGGCAGACCCGCACGCCCACCCGGCAGACCGACGCGGCGGCGCGCTCCGACGCCCTCGCCGCCCTCTTCGACCCCACCACCTTCCGGCACCTCGAAAGCCTCGGGGTCGGACCCGGTTGGCGCTGCTGGGAGGTCGGCGCCAGCGGCACCTCCGTGGTGTCCTGGCTGGCCAAGAAGGTCGGCCCGACCGGCAAGGTCCTCGCCACCGCCGCCGCCACCGACCTGTCCTGGGCCACCCCGGTCGCCCGGCCCCCGGTGGAGGTGCGCCTCCACGACGTGGGCGCCGAGGAACCCCCGGGCGACGGCTACGACCTGGTGCACGCCCGGCTGCCGCTGGTCCATGTGCCCGACCGCGAACGGGCGTTGCGGTGCATGGTCAAGGCGCTCCGTCCCGGTGGACGGCTCCTGGTCGAGGACGCCGACCCCGCCCTGCAGCACCTCGCCTGCCCCGACGAGCACGGGCCCGAACAGCAACTGGCGAACCGGCTGCGCAAGGGGCTCCTCCGCCTGCTCGTCAGTCGCGGCGACGACCTCTCCCACGGGCGCAGGCTGCCGCGTCAGCTCCGCGCGGCCGGACTGCGCCGGGTCGGCGCCGACGCCTACTTCCCCCTCGCCTCGCCCGCCTGCGCCGCGCTGGAATCGGCGACGATCCGTCAGTTCCGGGACGAACTCGTCACCGCGGGCTTCGGCACCGGCCAGGACATCGACCGCCACCTGGCGAACCTCGCCTCCGGGACGATGGACCTCGCCAGCGCGCCGATGATCTCGGCCTGGGGGCGTAGGCCGTAGAGGGCTGAGGGTGCAGGCCGTAAAGGGTTGACGGTGCAGGCCGTAAAGGGTTGACGGTGTAGGCCGTAGCGGGCTCAGGTGAAGGCCCGCGCCGCACGGCGCCCGACTCGCCGTCAGGTGACCTCCGCGGCACCGCCCGGTGGTCTGCCGCCCACCCGCGCCACGGCCAGTGCGCCCGCCCGGCACCCCTCCGCCGCCGCGTCCCGTGGCCCGGCGCCCGCGAGCAGCGCGGCGAGGAAGGCGCCGGTGAAGGCGTCGCCCGCGCCCGTGGTGTCCCGGGGCACCGCCGGGAGAGCGGGCACGCGCGCGTACACGCCCCCGGAGCGGGCGACCAGCGCGCCCTCCGCCCCTAGTTTCACGACGACCAGCGGGACGTGGCGGCTCAGCTTGGCCGCCGCGTCCGCCGCGTCGGGCAACCCCGTGAGCAGGCACGCCTCGTCCCGGCTCGGCAGCAGCACCGCCACCCCGGCGACCAGCTCCAGGAACCGGTCGACGCCGAGCAGGGACAGGAACCCGGTCGACGCCGGGTCCAGGCTCACCGGCACTCCACGCGCGCGTGCCGACTCCAGGGCCGCCGAGAGCAGCGCGCGGCTCGGCTCGGAGAACAGCAGGTAGCCCGAGAGGTGCAGCCGCGCCACCCCGTCGAGCAGTGTCGGTGACCAGTCGCCTGGCTCCAGCCGCAACGACGCGCCGCTGTCCGTGAGGAACGTCCGCTCGGCCGCGGCGCCCGTGTCCACCAGGCAGATCACCGTGCCGGTCGGCGCCACCGGGTCGACGACCAGCCGCGCACGCACCCCGGCGGCGGTCAGCTCCCGCTCGTGCCACACCGCCGCGTCGGCCCCCACCCGGCCCAGCAGCCGGACGTCCGCGCACCCCCAGTGCGCCGCCCAGCACGCCACGTTGGCGCCCGCGCCGCCCGGTAGCGTCCGCACCGAGGCGGCGGTGTCGGTGCCCGGCGCGAGCGGCCCCCGATGGCGGGCCACGACGTCGGTCACCACGTCCCCGACGACCAGCAGCGCACCGTCGCCGCCCCCGTTCACACCCCCGCCCAAGCCGCCGCGATCCGCGCCGCCAGGCGTACGTTGCCCCGCACCGCCGCCAGGTTGGCCTCCAGGGAGGCGCCGCCGGTGTGCCGTACCAGGTGGTCGAGGAGGAACGGGGTGACCGCCTGGCCGGTGACGCCCTCGCGGTCGCAGGCCCGGAGCGCCTCGTCGAGTACGCGCGCGTGCAGCTCGGGGTCGAGCTGCTCCGCCTCCGGCACCGGGTTGGCCACGATCAGCGCCGACTCCGGCCCGCCGAGCGCGTCCTGCGCCCGCATGACGTCCGCCACCTCCCGCGGTGACCGCAGCGTCCAGTCCACCGGGTGCCCGGAGTCGGAGAGGTAGAAGCCGGGGAAGCGGTCGGTGCCGTACCCGGCGACCGCGACACCCAGCGTCTCCAGCCGCTGCAAGGTCGCCGGGACGTCCAGGATCGACTTCACGCCCGCGCACACCACCGTGATCCGCGTCCGCGCGAGCAGCCCCAGGTCCGCCGACTCGTCCTGCGTCACCGTCCACTGCCGGTGCACCCCGCCGAGGCCGCCCGTCGCGAACACCCGCACCCCGGCCAGCGCCGCCAGCAGGGCCGTCGCTGACACCGTCGTCGCGCCGCTCGCCCCACCGGCCACCGCCAGCGGCAGATCGCGGTGGCCCAGCTTGCGGATGCCGTCCTCGTTGGCGATCCGCTCCAGTTGCTCCTTGTCCAGGCCCACCCGGGGCCGCCCGTCCAGCACGGCGATCGTCGCCGGTACGGCGCCCTCCCGCCGTACGACGTCCTCCAGCTCCAGCGCCACCTGGAGGTTGCGCGGGCGGGGCAGCCCGTGCGCGATGATCGTGGACTCCAGGGCCACCACGGGCCGACGCGCGTCGACCGCCTCCCGCACTTCCTCGGACACCACCAGCGACACGGGCGCCTCCTGTCTGTCGGTCTTCCCTCATCCCTGGCGGGCGGCGCGCCCCGTCAAACCCTTGCCGTCGGTGCGGGACCCCACCAGCCTGGGGTGCATGACGGACAACACGACACGACTCGACCATGTCGTCCTCTGGGTGCGCGACCCGCTGGCCGCCGCCCGCTTCTACGAGGAGGCGGTCGGTCTGGAGGCGATCGGGGTCACCGAGTTCGCCGCGGGACAGGTCTCCTTCCCGTCGGTGCGCCTCAACGAGGAGTCGATCCTCGACCTTGCGCCGCTGACCATGGCGCCGCGCATGACCATGGTCCCCGGCGCCGCGGAGAGCGCCGGGCACCCCGTGAACCACATCTGCCTGGCCATGCCGGAGGACCGCTTCGACGCGCTGCGGGCCCGGCTGGCGGAGCGGTCCGTCCCGGTCTCCGGGATCTCCCACGACCTCCTCGGCGCCCGCGGCATGGCCCGGCGCAGCTTCTACTTCCGCGACCCGGACGGCAACGTGTGCGAAGTGCGGCACTACGGGTGACGTGTGCGGCGCGGGGCACTACAGGTGCCGCCCGTGCCGCCGGGGCACGAGAGGTGGCGCGGGCGCCGTGTGGCACTACGGGTGACGCGTGCACCACGAGGCACCACGGGTGACGCGTGCACCACGAGGCAGGGTGACGTGTGCGGCGCGGGGCGATGGGGACGCCGCCCGTCTCAGAAGAGCGGCTGCGGAAGCACACCCTCCAGGGCCAGCAGCGTCCGCTTGGTCTCCAGCCCGCCCCCGAAGCCGCCGATGCCGCCGTCGCTCTCGACGACCCGGTGGCAGGGCACGACCACCGGCAGCGGATTCGCGCCCATCGCCGCCCCGACCGCCTGGGCCGCGCCCGGCTGCCCGACCCGCCCGGCCAGATCGCCGTACCCGACGACCGCGCCGAACGGCACCGAGGCGGCCAGCTCACGCAGCACCTGGCGGTTGAAGCCGGAGATCAGCGCCCAGTCCAGCGGTAGCTCGAAGTCCTTGCGGGCCCCCGCGAAGTACTCCTCGACCTGGCGTATCGCCTCGGCCAGCAGCGGCGCGCCCGGCGCCTCGACGGGCTCGCAACCCAGCCGGGAGGCGAGCTGGCCGAGCGCCCGCTCGCGCACCCGGTCCGTGGCGTGGAACACGACGTTGACCAGGCCCTGCCGGGTGGCGGCCAGCAGCAGGGGGCCGATGTCGGTACCGACGACGGCCCACACCACCTGCGGCTCGTCCCGCCGCTCGTACTGCCCATCGCTGTTCATGCGCCCCACCGTACGGCCCGGCACTGACAACGCCGCCGGCCACGGGAGCACCACGGCGTACGCGCGGTCTCCCCGCCGTGGTCACCGGGGCGGCACAACTGGGGCAAGGGCGTGTTTCTTTGCCGGAAAATCGTTCGACCTCGTTGGCCGGGGTCATACTCTTCGCCTGAACCCTGGGCGTTAGGCGGTCCTGGGAGGGGGCGCACATCAGGAGATCTGGGGACGCGAGAGGGCGGAAGGACAGCCGCGGATGCAAGGCACGGTCGACGGATTCAGTTACGGCCTCGTCACCCCGCTGGTGGCCTTTCTCATGGCCTGCCTCGGCGGCGCCCTCGGGCTGCGCTGCACCACCAGATCCCTGCTGGTGACCCACTCCTGGCGCCCCGGCTGGCTCGCCCTCGGCTCCGCGGCGATCGGGTCGGGGATCTGGACCATGCACTTCATCGCGATGATGGGCTTCACCATCGAGGAGACGCCGATCAGCTACGACAAACCGCTGACGTACGCCAGCCTGGGCGTGGCCATCGTGATGGTCGGCGTCGGGGTCTTCATCGTCGGCTACAAGGGCGCGCGGGGCACCGCCCTGTTCACCGGGGGCACCGTCACCGGCCTGGGCATCGCCACGATGCACTACCTCGGCATGGCGGGGATGCGCTTCCACGGCACCTTCGAGTACAACACCCTCACCGTCGCCGCCTCCGTCGTGATAGCCATGGCCGCCGCCACCGCCGCCCTGTGGGCCGCCGGACAGGTCAGGGGGTTCCTGTGGAGCGTGGGCGCCAGCCTCGTCATGGGCGTGGCCGTGACCGGGATGCACTACACGGGGATGGCGGCCCTCAGCGTCCACCTGCACGGCGCCTCCGCCGGTCCCGGCGTCACCGGGGACTCGCCCGCGGCCCTGCTCGCGCCCCTGCTGATCGGACCGCTCGCCTTCCTGTGCCTGGCCGGTGTCGTGATGCTGTTCGACCCGCTGCTGGTCATGGGCAAGCCCGGATGGCCCCCCATCGAGGACAAACCGGGCGTCCCGGCGCACCCGACCGTCTCGCACTCCGGGCCCCGGCGCCCGCTGCGCCCCCGCCGCCCGGTCGGCCAGCGGGGCTCGCGCAGCCCGCAGAACCGCTGATCGGAGCCGGTTGTCAGTGGTGGGTCGTACGGTGGATGACATGCGGCCCGTTTCCCACATCGAACGCACGGTGGCGCCCTTCGAGGTCGTCAGTCCCTACCAGCCGAGCGGCGACCAGCCGACGGCCATCGCCGACCTCGCGCGGCGCATCGAAGGCGGCGAGAAGGACGTCGTCCTGCTCGGCGCCACCGGCACCGGCAAGTCCGCCACCACCGCGTGGATGATCGAGAAGCTCCAGCGCCCCACCCTGGTGATGGCGCCGAACAAGACCCTGGCCGCCCAGCTCGCGAACGAGTTCCGCGAGCTGCTGCCGAACAACGCCGTCGAGTACTTCGTCTCGTACTACGACTACTACCAGCCCGAGGCGTACGTCCCCCAGTCGGACACCTACATCGAGAAGGACTCCTCGATCAACGAGGAGGTCGAGCGGCTGCGCCACTCCGCGACCAACTCCCTGCTCACCCGGCGCGACGTCGTCGTGGTCGCCTCCGTCTCCTGCATCTACGGCCTCGGCACCCCGCAGGAGTACGTGGACCGCATGGTCCCGCTGCGCGTCGGCGACGAGATCGACCGCGACGAGCTGCTGCGCCGCTTCGTGGACATCCAGTACACGCGCAACGACATGGCGTTCACCCGCGGCACCTTCCGGGTCCGCGGCGACACCATCGAGATCTTCCCGGTCTACGAGGAGCTGGCCGTCCGCATCGAGATGTTCGGTGACGAGATCGAGGCGCTGTCCACCCTGCACCCGCTCACCGGCGAGATCATCAGCGACGACCAGCACCTGTACGTCTTCCCCGCCTCGCACTACGTCGCCGGTCCCGAGCGCATGGAGCGGGCCGTCAACGACATCGAGAAGGAGCTGGCCGAGCGGCTCGCGGAGCTGGAGAAGCAGGGCAAGCTCCTTGAGGCCCAGCGGCTGCGGATGCGCACCACGTACGACATCGAGATGCTCCGCCAGATCGGCACCTGCTCCGGCGTCGAGAACTACTCGATGCACTTCGACGGCCGCGCGCCCGGCTCCCCGCCCAACACCCTGCTGGACTACTTCCCGGACGACTTCCTCCTCGTCATCGACGAGTCCCACGTCACCGTGCCGCAGATCGGCGCCATGTACGAGGGCGACGCCTCCCGCAAGCGCACCCTCGTCGACCACGGCTTCCGGCTGCCGTCCGCGCTGGACAACCGGCCGCTGAAGTGGGAGGAGTTCCAGGAGCGCATCGGCCAGACCGTCTACCTGTCGGCCACCCCGGGCGCCTACGAGCTGTCCCGCGGGGACGGCGTGGTCGAGCAGATCATCCGCCCCACCGGCCTGGTCGACCCCGAGGTCGTCGTCAAGCCGACCGAGGGCCAGATCGACGACCTGGTGCACGAGATCCGGCAGCGCGTCGAGAAGGACGAGCGCGTCCTGGTCACCACGCTCACCAAGAAGATGGCCGAGGACCTCACCGACTACTTCCTGGAGCTGGGCATCCAGGTCCGCTACCTGCACAGCGACGTCGACACCCTGCGCCGCGTGGAGCTGCTGCGCGAACTGCGCGCCGGCGAGTACGACGTCCTGGTCGGCATCAACCTGCTCCGCGAGGGCCTCGACCTGCCCGAGGTGTCCCTGGTCGCCATCCTCGACGCCGACAAGGAGGGCTTCCTGCGCTCGGGGACCTCCCTGATCCAGACCATCGGCCGCGCGGCGCGCAACGTCTCCGGCCAGGTCCATATGTACGCCGACAAGATCACCCCGGCGATGGAGCGGGCCATCGACGAGACCAACCGCCGCCGGGAGAAGCAGATCGCGTACAACACGGCCAACGGCATCGACCCGCAGCCGCTGCGCAAGAAGATCAACGACATCGTCGCGCAGATCGCCCGCGAGGACGTCGACACCGCGGAACTGCTCGGCAGCGGCTACCGCGCCAAGAAGGACGGCGGCGGGACCAAGGCCCCGGTGCCCTCGCTGGGCGGCAAGGCGGCCAAGGCCGGGAAGGGCGCCAAGGGCAAGGCCAAGGAGACGGTGCCCACCGACCGGCCCGCGGCCGAACTCGCCGAGCAGATCGAGGAGCTGACCGAGCGGATGCGGGCCGCCGCAGCGGACCTCCAGTTCGAGATCGCGGCCCGGCTGCGGGACGAGGTCTCCGAGATGAAGAAGGAACTGCGGCAGATGCGGGAGGCGGGCCTGGCCTGACGGACCCGCGCGGGCACCGGTCCACCCGTGGGGCCGGTGCTCCCCGAAACGGCCCCTGTGACCTCGGCGGGGCTGCGCAGTGTTGCAAGACCGACACAAAGTCCGGACCGGGGTACGGCACTGTCAGTGCTCCTGCGTAGTGTTCTGCGCAACCGCGGTTCTCGCGGTCAACAGGGGATGTCCGAGAGGGGAATCAGCGCGTGACCGTCAACATGACCAAGGGTCAGGCCATCAGTCTTCAGAAGAACGACGGCGGCACTCTGACCGCGGTGCGCATGGGTCTCGGCTGGCAGGCGGCCCCCCGGCGCGGCCTGTTCGGCTCGCGCACCCGGGAGATCGACCTCGACGCCTCCGCCGTGCTGTTCGCCGACAAGCAGCCGGTCGACGTCGTCTTCTTCCGCCACCTGGTGAGCGACGACGGCTCCGTCCGCCACACCGGTGACAACCTGGTCGGCGGTGCCGGTCAGGGCGGCGACGACGAGTCGATCCTCGTCGACCTCCAGCGCGTCCCGGTCCACATCGACCAGATCATCTTCACCGTGAACTCCTTCACGGGGCAGACGTTCCAGGAGGTGCAGAACGCCTTCTGCCGTCTGGTCGACGAGACCAACGGCCAGGAGCTGGCCCGCTACACCCTCGCCGGTGGCGGCGCCTACACGGCCCAGATCATGGCCAAGGTGCACCGCAACGGCCCGGGCTGGACGATGACCGCCCTCGGCACCCCGGCCAACGGCCGCACCTTCCAGGACCTGATGCCCGCCATCCTGCCGCACCTCTGAGCGGACCAGGCACCCGACAGCGACGAGCGACGAGCGACACAGCGATCCAGGGGGACGAAGGCGATGACGGCCGAGCTGGCGCGGGGACAGAACCACCCGCTCTCCCAGACCCGTCTAGAGATCCGGGTCTCGGCCGGTACGCCGATCGTGGCCGCCGCGACGCTCGGCGACGAGCAGGGCAAGGTGCACGGCGCGGAGTGGGTGGCCCACCCGGGCACACCGACGCTGGCCGGTCTGGAGGTGTCCCGGCAGGCCGCCGCCGACCACCGCCTCGCGGTGGACCTGGACGCCATGCCGGACGCCGTGCACCGCGTGCACGTGCTGCTCGCCCTGCCCGTCGGGCAGGGCGGCGGCCCGGTCCGCTTCGGCGCCGTCGCCGCCCCCTTCGTGGCGGTCACCGGCCTCGACGGCACCGAGATCGCCAGCTTCACCCTCACCGGTCTGGACGCCGAGTCCGCCGTCGTCGCGCTGGAGCTGTACCGGCGGCAGGGCGCCTGGAAGGTGCGCGCCGTCGGCCAGGGCTACGCCGGTGGCCTCGCGGAACTCCTCGCCGACCAGGGCCTGCTCCACTCCCACCAGCTCGCGGGCGCCATCCTCGAAGCGGTGGGCCAGGGCATGGCCCGCTCGGTGGCGGCACCCCCGCCCCGCACGGCGGACGGCGACCGCGCCCGGCAGTCGTCGGCGCCGTCGCCCTACGGCCCCGACCAGACCGGCTCGCCGTACGGCCCGCAGAGCCCGCAGGGCGGCACCGGGCACCACCCGGGCTACCCGCCGAACGGCGGCACCGCCCCGGCCGACCCCACGCCCCCCGCCGCCACCCCGGCCCAGCCCGCCGGGCAGCCCACCGGCGGCCCCGTCAACTACACCCACCCCGGGCGTCAGACCTCCGCGCCCCCGCCGCCCCCGCCCGCCGCGCCCCCGGCCCCTCCCGGACAGCCCAGGCAGCCCGTCGCGGGCGACGCGACCGGCTGGTCCATGGACGAGCGGCTCTACAACCAGGTGTGGGGCATGTTCGAGGATCTCGCCCGCACCACCGCCGCATACCGCAGCGCCGTCGACTTCGCCGACTCCCGGATGGAGAAGGAGCTGGAGCAGGTCCTGTCCGACCCGCGCAGCCGGATCGGCGGCCAGGCCGACGCGGCACGGGCGTCGGCGCGCGCCCGGCACACCCAGCTCGTCGACCAGGCCCGGCAGGCCCTCGACCGTGACCTCGCCCAGCTCACCGCCGAGGCGGGCGTGGTCGAACCCGCGCTGCCGCCGATGTTCGCGGGCTGGGACAACCCCGTGTGGCACGCCTACCGGGTCCCGATGGAGATACCCATGGCCGTGCGCGTGGGCGACCTCCACCTCCCCGAGTGCGCCCAACTGCGCATCCCGATGCTGGTCCGGCTGCCGCTGGAGCGGGGCCTGTGGATCGACAGCGGGCGCGCGGCGTCGCTCGACGGCTCCTTCACCGACTCCCACGACCTGCGGCGCCTCGCCATGGAGACCGCGGTGGCGCACACCGCCCGGCTGCTGGCGATCCACCCGGCGGGCGAGTTCACCGTGCACGTCATCGACCCTGCGGGTTCGGGCGCGCAGGCGCTGGCACCGCTGGTGCAGACCGGGGTGCTCGCCACCCCGCCCGCGCTCGGCGCGGCGGGGGTCACGGACGTCCTCACCCGGCTGACGCAGCGGGTTGACCTGGTGCAGATGGCGCTGCGCGGCGGCGCCGCCGACTCCCTCCCCCCGGACCTGGACACCGCCCAGCAGCTCCTCGTGGTCAACGACTTCCCGCACGGCTTCGACGACCGCGCGGTGACGCAGTTGCGCTACCTCGCGGACGAGGGGCCGGACGTCGGCGTCCACCTGATGATGGTCGCCGACCGGGAGGACGCCGCCGGGTACGGCCCGCTCCTGGACCCGTTGTGGCGTTCGCTGCTGCGACTCACCCCGGTGCCGGACGACCACCTGGCGGACCCGTGGGTCGGGCACGCCTGGACGTACGAGCCGCCGCGCGTCCCGTCCGGCAGCCAGGTGCTCCAGCAGGTGCTCACCCAGGTGGCGGCGGCCCGCCGGTCCTGGAACCGCTGACCCGCCCCACCTGGCACTATAAAGCGTAAGTAAAGCCCCCCGACCAGCGACTTTGGCCTTTCTTTTGCCAAGTACTTTACCTTTCCTTGGGAATCGGGTTACCGTAGTTGGCACGGAGGGGAGTACTCCCTGCCAACTGCGGCGTTCCCGTCAATACGGACCTGCACAGGTCCCGGGGCGTCGGCCCGTGGGTACCCGGGGCGCGTGAGCGCGCCGGACGCCCGGGGTGGAAGAGACCTCCGGCAGCGATGACGCTGACTGACTGTTTGCAGACACGTACTGCCGGAGGCGCAGTGGATGTTTCCCTGACCCTGTGGGTCCTGACCATCGTGGGCCTGAGCGCCCTCATCGCCGTCGACTTCTTCATCGGGCGCAAGCCCCATGACGTCTCGATCAAGGAAGCCGGGATCTGGACCGTCGTCTGGATCGTGCTGGCCGCGCTCTTCGGGCTCGGCCTGCTGGTCTTCAGCGGCGGCCAGCCCGCCGGGGAGTTCTTCGCGGGCTACATCACCGAGAAGTCGCTGAGCGTCGACAACCTCTTCGTCTTCGTCCTGATCATGGCGAAGTTCGCGGTGCCCTCGCAGTACCAGCAGCGCGTCCTGCTCATCGGCGTGCTCATAGCCCTGGTGCTGCGCGCGGTCTTCATCGCCGCCGGTGCCGCGATCATCGCCAGCTTCTCCTGGGTCTTCTACCTCTTCGGCGCCTTCCTGATCTGGACGGCCTGGAAGCTCATCCAGGAGGCCCGCGCCGACGAGGACGACGAGGAGTACGAGGAGAACAAGCTGCTCAAGGCCGCCGAGCGCCGCTTCGGTGTGGCCGACCGCTACCACGGCACCCAGCTCTGGATCCGGGAGAACGGCAAGCGCGTCATGACCCCGATGCTGGTCGTGATGCTGGCGATCGGCACCACGGACGTCCTGTTCGCGCTCGACTCGATCCCCGCGATCTTCGGCCTCACCCAGGACCCGTACATCGTCTTCACGGCCAACGCCTTCGCGCTGATGGGTCTGCGGCAGCTCTACTTCCTCATCGGCGGTCTGCTGCGCAAGCTGGTCCACCTCAGCTACGGCCTGTCGATCATCCTCGGCTTCATCGGTGTGAAGCTGGTGCTGCACGCCCTGCACGAGTCGGGGGTCCACGTCCCGGAGATCAGCATCCCGGTCTCGCTCGGCGTCATCTGCACCGTCCTCATCGTCACCACGATCACCAGCCTGATGGCCACCCGGCGGCAGGAAGCGGCCGAGGTGGCGGGCAAGGAGTCCGAGGACACTCCGCAGAACAGCCTGAAGGGCTGACCGTGCCCGGCGTAGTGACAACGGGCCACGGGAGCGGTGCGCGGCGAATTGCCGGGCACCGCTCCCGGTGCTTGCTTGGAGCTGAGCGCACCTCCCCTCCGGGGGCGCACGACCGGCGGAGGCACCATGAAGTTCACCCAGATCGTCGACTTCGAGACCGAGCGGCTGGACGAGATCGAGCGGTTGCTGGAAGAGGCCAGGCAGCGATCGGCGGGCAGGGAGGGCGGCCCCACCCACCGCATCCTCCTGAAGGACCGGGACAACCCGGGCCGCTACCTCGCGCTGATCGAGTTCGAGTCGTACGAGGAGGCCATGCGCAACAGCGAGTCCCCCGAGACCAACAAGCTGGCGGAGCAGCTCGGCGCCCTGTGCAGCCGCCCGCCCCGCTACACCAACTGCGACCTGCTGGACGCCCGAGAACTGAAGTAGCCGCCCGGAGCGCGAGCGGGCGCGGCGTGCCCCGCGCCGCCGATGTGCGGGGCACGGCCGACCTTGCGAGGATCGCGGCATGATCGATCGGCTGAGGTCGCTCACGCGCCGGTGGACGTCCGCCGTACCGGTGCTGGCCGTCGTCCTGCTGGTCCTCACCTGGGGGCGTGATCTGCCGGGCGGGGTGGTGGCCGTGGCGACCGTGGTGCTCGCCGGGGCCGTCCTGGCCGCGGTGCACCACGCCGAGGTCGTCGCACACCGGGTCGGCGAGCCGTTCGGCTCGCTGGTGCTGGCCGTCGCGGTCACGGTCATCGAGGTCGCCCTGATCGTCACCCTCATGGCCGACGGCGGCGACAAGACCTCGACGCTGGCCAGGGACACGGTCTTCGCCGCGGTGATGATCACCTGCAACGGAGTCGTCGGCCTGAGCCTCCTGGTGGGCTCCCTGCGCCACGGCACGGCCGTCTTCAACGCCGAGGGCACCGGCGCCGCCCTCGCCACCGTGGCCACCCTGGCGACGCTGAGCCTGGTCCTGCCGACCTTCACCACCAGCGCGCCGGGCCCGGAGTTCTCCGGGGTGCAGCTCACCTTCGCCGCGCTCTCCTCACTGATCCTCTACGGCCTGTTCGTGGCGACCCAGACCGTACGGCACCGGGACTACTTCCTGCCGCTCACCCGGGAGGGCCAGGTGATCAGCGCCGACGACCACGCCGACGCGCCCTCCGCGCGCACCGCGCTGATCAGCCTGGGGCTGCTGGGGCTGGCGCTGGTCGGGGTGGTCGGCCTCGCCAAGGGGGTGTCGTCGACCATCGAGTCCGGGGTGGCGGCGGCCGGGCTGCACCACGCCGTCGTCGGCGTGATCATCGCGATGATGGTGCTGCTCCCGGAGACCATCGCGGCGCTGCGGTCGGCCCGCCGCGACCGGGTGCAGACCAGCCTCAACCTGGCGCTCGGTTCCGCGATGGCCAGCATCGGCCTGACCATCCCCGCGGTCGCGCTCGCCTCCATCTGGCTCGACGGCCCGCTCCTGCTCGGCCTCGGCGCGACCCACATGGTGCTGCTCGCGCTGACCGTGGTGGTGGCGTCCCTGACGGTGGTGCCGGGCCGGGCCACACCGCTCCAGGGCGGGGTCCACCTGGTGATCTTCGCGGCCTATCTGGAACTCGCGATCAACCCGTAGCCGCCGGGGCCCGCCCCGCGCGGGCGGACCGCCCCGCTCAGCCCGTCGTCGCCGTCGTGGCCCTGCCGGGCTCGGGGTCCGGCTCCGGATCGCCCGGCGTGGGCACCCGCGCCGGACGGGTGTCGGGCAGCAGCGCGAAACAGGCCAGGCTGACCAGCGCGACCCCGGTCAGATAGGCGGCCACCCCCCACGGCACCCGGCCGCCCTGGTCCGCGAGCGCCGTCGCCACGATCGGGGTGAGCGCGCCGCCGAACACCCCGCCGAGGTTGTAGCCGACCGCGGCGCCCGTGCAGCGCACCCGCGGCTGGTACAGCTCCGGCAGATACGCGGCGATCACCGCGAACATGGTGATGAAGGCGAGCATCGCGCCCAGGAAGCCGGTGAACATCAGCAGCGGCGCCCCCGTCGACAGCAGCGCCACCATCGGGAACATCCACAGGGCCGTCGCCGTGCACCCGATCAGACACAGGGGCCGCCGCCCGTAGCGGTCCCCGAGCACCGCCACCACCGGGGTGAGCGCGCCCTTCACCACCACCGCGGCCATGACGCAGGACAGCATGACGGTACGGCCCACCCCGAGCCGTTCCGTGGCGTAGGCGAGGGACCAGGTGGTCACGGCGTAGAAGACCGCGTAGCCGACCGAGAGGGCACCGGCGGTCAGCAGGACCAGCCGCCAGTGGTCGCGGACGACCTCGACGAGCGGCACGCGCGCGTGGTCGTCCAGCTCCAGGAAGCGGGGGCTCTCCGTAAGCGAGGAACGCAGCCACAGCCCGAGCACGGCCAGCACCCCCGACACCCAGAACGGCACCCGCCATCCCCACTGCGTGAACTGCGCCTCGGTCAGGGTCGCCGACAGCGCCAGCATCACCCCGTTGGCGAGCAGGAAGCCCACGGCGGGCCCGACCTGCGGAAAGCTGGACCACAGTCCGCGCCGCCCGGCGGGCGCGTGCTCCGCCGTCAGCAGCACGGCCCCGCCCCACTCACCCCCGAGCCCCAGCCCCTGCAGGAAACGCAGCACGAGCAGCAGCACCGGAGCGGCCACCCCGATGCTGCCGTACGTCGGCACACAGCCGACCGCGACCGTCGAGGCGCCGGTCAGCAGCAGTGAGATCACCAGGACCGGCCGCCGCCCGTGCCGGTCCCCGATGTGCCCGAACAGCACCGAGCCCAGGGGCCGCGCGAAGAACCCCACCCCGAACGTCCCGAAGGCCGCGAGCGTCCCCGCCAGCGGGGAGAAGGTCGGGAAGAACAGCGGTCCCAGCACCAGCGCCGCCGCGGTCCCGTAGACGAAGAAGTCGTAGAACTCGATGGCCGTTCCGGCCAGCGCGGCGGCGGCGATGCGTGGCATCCCGGGTGACCTCACGGTCTGTACATCGTGCATACCGCGTCAACTACCCAGAGTGACCAGTGGTTACGGGGGCGCGCGGTGGTGCGGCGCGTGTCAGTACGTGACGGTGATGCGCCGGGCCGGACCGTCGACGCGGACCGTGCCGCCGTAGGGGATCACGAGCTGGGGGTCGGTGTGGCCGAGGTCCACGTCGAAGACGGTCAGCAGACCGGGGGCGTACGCGTCGAGCGCGCGCTGTACGGCCGTACGCTGCGCGGCGGCGTAACGCGCGGCCTCCTCGGGGGTGTGGGGCCGGAGGAAGTCCCAGGTCTTGGGGCGGCCCATCAGCAGCGCGGAGAAGCGCTGGAGCAGGCCGCGCTCGCCCATGTTCCGCAGGGTGTGGAAGACCTCCTCACCGCTCGGCATCTCCTCCGAGGTCTCCAGGAACAGCACCTGGCCGTCGTAGTCGGACAGGTCGTGGGAGATCTCCCGGTCGGCCATCAGCAGCCAGGCGATGATCTCCAGGCAGCCGCCCCAGCTACGGCCCTCGACCACCTGGTCGGCGTTGAGCCAGGTCCAGCCGGTGCCGGGCCGGGTCTCCGGCTCCGCCTCGAAGGTGGCGGGGTCCGCCCAGTCCCGGGCGGTGTCGCGCCACCGCTCGGCGGGCCGCAGCTCATAGGCGCCGGAGGTGAACAGCGCAGCCCGCAGCGAGTCGGCGGTCTGCGGGTGCATGGCGCCGGGGCGGCCCAGCTCCGCCATCACGGACGCGCCGTGGTAGCCGACGATCCCGGCGTTGCGCAGGTACAGCAGCAGGTTGGTGTTGTCGCTCATGCCGAAGAACGGCTTCGGGTGGGCGCGCAGCACCTCCCGGTCCAGCAGCGGCAGCACGGTGATCTGGTCGGAGCCGCCGATCGAGGCGATCACCGCCTTCACCTCCGGGTCCGCGAAGGCGGCGTGGATGTCGTCGGCCCGCGCCTGGGGCGTCGCGCCCATCGTCCGCGTCGTCGGGTACTCGACCGGTTCCAGGCCGTAGTCCTCACGCAGCCGCCTGAGCCCCAGCTCGTAGGGGAGCGGGAGGACGCCGGGCAGGCCCCCGGAGGGCGAGATCACGGCTATACGGTCGCCGGGCACGGGCTTCGGGGGATAGCTGGGGGTGATCACTGGCCGAGGATACGAGGGGCGGCCGGGGCGGCGCACCGTGATAAACCGGGGCCAGCAGCGGTCCCGCGGACCGCCCCAGCCGACGGACCGGAGGAACCGTGCCCCGCACCCTCGCCAACGCCCCGATCATGATCCTCAACGGGCCCAACCTGAACCTCCTCGGTCAGCGCCAGCCCGAGATCTACGGCTCCGACACGCTCGCCGACGTCGAGGCGATGTGCGCCAAGGCCGCGGCGGCGCACGGCGGCACGGTGGACCTCCGGCAGTCCAACCACGAGGGCGAGCTGGTCGACTGGATCCACGAGGCGCGGCTGCGCCACTGCGGGATCGTCATCAACCCCGGGGCGTACTCGCACACCTCCGTCGCGATCCTGGACGCCCTCAACACCTGTGACGGGATGCCGGTGGTGGAGGTGCACATCTCCAACATCCACCAGCGGGAGTCGTTCCGGCACCACTCCTACGTGTCGCTGCGCGCGGACGGGGTGATCGCGGGGTGCGGGGTGCAGGGGTACGTGTTCGGGGTGGAGCGGGTCGCGGCGCTGGTGGGGGCGGCGAGCGCGCGGGCGTAGGGCGGCGCGGTGGATGCCGGGCCGCCGGTCGAGGGCGGGGAATCAAGGGACCGGCGGCCCGTGCCACGCGGGAGCCGTCATCCCGCGCGGGGCTGCCTCCAGTGGACCGCGTACGGGCGCGCGCCGGGAGTGCGCGGGAAGCACCGGCGCGTGCACACGTTTCACACGGGGCGCGCGTCTGTCGACCCACGCCTCCCACCGCCACCGCCGGGCGTCACCACCCGCGCGCGTGCCACTCCGGCAGGTGGGGCCGCTCGGCGCCCAGCGTGGTGTCGTTGCCGTGGCCGGGGTAGACCCAGGTCTCGTCCGGGAGCGCGTCGAAGATCTTGGTCTCCACGTCATGGATCAGACGGGCGAACGCCTGAGGATCCTTACGTGTGTTGCCCACACCTCCGGGGAAGAGGCAGTCCCCGGTGAACACATGGGGATGCCCGTGCGGGTCGTCGTAGACGAGGGCGATGGAGCCCGGCGTGTGGCCGACCAGATGGCGCGCGGTCAGCTCCACGTGGCCCACGCGGAGGGTGTCGCCGTCGTCCACGAGGACGTCCGTCGGTACGGGGATGCCCTCGGCGTCGGCGCGGCCCGCGTAGGTGCGGGCGCCGGTGGCGGCGACCACCGCGGCGAGCGCCTGCCAGTGGTCGCCGTGCTGGTGGGTGGTGACGACGGACGCGATGCCGTCGTCACCGATCATGCCCAGCAGGACGTCGGCGTCGTTCGCCGCGTCGATCAGCAACTGCTCGTCCGTGGCCCGGCAGCGCAGCAGATAGGCGTTGTTGTCCATCGGGCCGACCGCGATCTTCGTGATCATCAGGTCCCGCAGCTCGTGCACATCGGCCGGGCCGCCGACCTTCACCGCTCCGCTGTACGTCATACCGAAAGCCTATGCGCTCCGCCGGGGCCAGGAGCCCCTACAGCGGAGGCAGTACAGGGAGGGCGCCGCCCGTCGTCGCGAGGGAGGAGCCGTCGCGGCGGCCCGACAGCCAGCCCAGGAGGTCCGGGAGCGCGCCGGTGACGGTCACCTCGGGGGTCTCGGCCGTACGGCCCGTCGTCCACGCGTGCGTGCCGTCCGTCAGGCGGGTCGCGGGGACGTCGGGGTGGCCGGTGAAGCGCTCGGCGAGGAAGGCGGTCTCCCGCTCCGCGAACTCCGCCGGGACGTCCTCCAGCTCGTAGCCGATGCCGAGGTCCACGTGGTGCAGTTCCACCTCCACCCAGCGGCGGAACGGCAGCCGGGCCGCGGAGTCGGTGACGCCGTTGCGCAGCGCGACCGTGCGGGACCAGTCCGCGGGCTCGGCCGCCACCCGCTGGAAGCGGGCCCAGGTCTCGCGCACGTCGGTGAGCTGGACGTCGAGGGGGCGG
Organism: Streptomyces flavalbus; assembly: GCF_042674625.1. Classification (NCBI taxonomy): domain Bacteria; kingdom Bacillati; phylum Actinomycetota; class Actinomycetes; order Kitasatosporales; family Streptomycetaceae; genus Streptomyces; species Streptomyces flavalbus. The sequence goes on along the minus strand of NZ_JBHTEB010000001.1, from coordinate 1,927,371 downwards.
GGGGCGTCCCGCGCGATGTCGGCGTCCCGGGCCTCGGCGGAGGCGTACATGGGGCGCCCCTCCAGGACGTTCACCAGGGCGTCGGCGTTGCGGGCGAGGTGGGCGAGGACGTGGCCCCTGGTCCAGCCGGGCAGGCGTGACGGTTGCGTCACAGCGGTGTCGTCCAGCTTGGCGGCTGCGCTGAGCAGCCGTTCGGTCGCGTCATGTACAGATGCCAGGTCACGAGCGTGATCAATCATGGTGCTGACACTAGCCCCGCCACACCTTCGGGTGAAGGTGGTGGACTCCGGCCGTAAATCGAATGCACGTGCTATAAGGTCGTGCGTGGCGTCGGGCATGGTGGAAGGCCGGGGATTGTTGTGCAACCCGGGGAATCCGACCGGCGTTGTCAGTGGCTCCCCCTAGTCTGAGGAAGACGGGGGCCCCGCCCCTGTCACTTCTCTCAAGAAAGGTGCGGACCGGCGTGGCCGACCGTCTCATCGTCCGTGGCGCGCGCGAGCACAATCTCAAGAACGTCTCGCTCGACCTGCCTCGCGACTCGCTCATCGTCTTCACGGGCCTGTCCGGGTCGGGCAAGTCCTCCCTGGCCTTCGACACGATCTTCGCCGAGGGCCAGCGGCGCTACGTGGAGTCGCTCTCCTCGTACGCCCGCCAGTTCCTCGGCCAGATGGACAAGCCGGACGTCGACTTCATCGAGGGCCTGTCCCCGGCGGTCTCCATCGACCAGAAGTCGACCTCGCGCAACCCGCGCTCGACGGTCGGCACCATCACCGAGGTCTACGACTACCTGCGGCTGCTCTTCGCCCGCATCGGCAAGCCGCACTGCCCGGAGTGCGGCCGTCCGATCTCCCGCCAGTCGCCGCAGGCCATCGTCGACAAGGTCCTGGAGCTGCCCGAGGGCAGCCGCTTCCAGGTGCTGTCGCCGCTGGTCCGCGAGCGCAAGGGCGAGTTCGTCGACCTCTTCGCCGACCTCCAGACCAAGGGCTACTCCCGCGCGCGCGTGGACGGCGAGACGGTCCAGCTCTCCGACCCGCCCACGCTGAAGAAGCAGGAGAAGCACACCATCGAGGTGGTCGTCGACCGCCTCACGGTGAAGGACTCCGCCAAGCGCCGCCTCACCGACTCCGTGGAGACCGCCCTCGGCCTCTCCGGCGGCATGGTCGTGCTCGACTTCGTCGACCTCCCCGAGGACGATCCCGAGCGTGAGCGCATGTACTCGGAGCACCTGTACTGCGCCTACGACGACCTGTCCTTCGAGGAGCTGGAGCCGCGCTCCTTCTCCTTCAACTCGCCCTTCGGCGCCTGCCCCGAGTGCACCGGCATCGGCACCCGCATGGAGGTCGACCCCGAGCTGATCGTTCCGGACCCGGACAAGTCCCTCGACGAGGGCGCCATCCACCCCTGGTCCCACGGGCACACCAAGGACTACTTCGGACGGCTGATCGGCGCCCTCGCGGACGCCCTCGGCTTCCGCACGGACATCCCGTTCGCCGGGCTGCCGCAGCGCGCCAAGAAGGCCCTGCTGCACGGCCACAAGACCCAGATCGAGGTCCGCTACCGCAACCGGTACGGCAGGGAGCGCGTCTACACCACGCCCTTCGAGGGCGCCGTCCCGTTCGTGAAGCGGCGGCACAGCGAGGCCGAGTCCGACGCCAGCCGGGAGCGCTTCGAGGGCTATATGCGCGAGGTGCCCTGCCCCACCTGTGAGGGCACCCGGCTGAAGCCGATCGTCCTCGCGGTCACGGTCATGGGGAAGTCGATCGCGGAGGTCTCCGCGATGTCCATCAGCGACTGCGCCGACTTCCTGGGCGAGCTGAAGCTCACCGCCCGGGACAAGAAGATCGCCGAGCGGGTGCTGAAGGAGGTCAACGAACGGCTGCGGTTCCTCGTCGACGTCGGCCTGGACTACCTCTCGCTGAACCGCGCGGCGGGCACCCTCTCCGGCGGTGAGGCCCAGCGCATCCGGCTCGCCACCCAGATCGGCTCCGGCCTCGTCGGCGTCCTGTACGTCCTCGACGAGCCGTCCATCGGGCTGCACCAGCGTGACAACCACCGGCTGATCGAGACCCTCGTCCGGCTGCGCGACATGGGCAACACGCTCATCGTCGTCGAGCACGACGAGGACACCATCAAGGTCGCGGACTGGATCGTCGACATCGGCCCCGGCGCGGGCGAGCACGGCGGCAAGGTCGTGCACAGCGGCTCCCTGAAGGAGCTGCTCGCCAACACCGAGTCGCAGACCGGTCAGTACCTGTCCGGCAGGAAGTCCATCCCGCTGCCGGACGTCCGCCGCCCGCAGGACCCGTCCCGGCACCTCACCGTGCACGGCGCCCGCGAGAACAACCTGCGGGACATCGACGTGTCCTTCCCGCTGGGCGTGTTCACCGCGGTCACCGGAGTCTCCGGATCCGGCAAGTCCACGCTGGTCAACGACATCCTCTACACGCACCTCGCCCGCGAGCTGAACGGCGCCCGCAACGTGCCGGGGCGGCACACGCGCGTGGAGGGCGACGACCAGGTCGACAAGGTGGTGCACGTCGACCAGTCGCCCATCGGCCGCACCCCGCGCTCCAACCCGGCGACGTACACCGGCGTCTTCGACCACATCCGCAAGCTGTTCGCCGAGACCACCGAGGCCAAGGTCCGCGGCTACATGCCCGGCCGGTTCTCGTTCAACGTCAAGGGCGGTCGCTGCGAGAACTGCGCGGGCGACGGCACGATCAAGATCGAGATGAACTTCCTCCCGGACGTCTACGTCCCGTGCGAGGTCTGCCACGGCGCCCGGTACAACCGGGAGACCCTGGAGGTCCACTACAAGGGCAAGTCCATCGCCGAGGTCCTGAACATGCCGATCGAGGAGGCGACGGAGTTCTTCGAGGCGGTCCCCGCGATCGCCCGCCACCTCAACACCCTCAAGGACGTCGGCCTCGGCTACGTCCGGCTCGGGCAGGCCGCGACCACCCTCTCCGGTGGTGAGGCGCAGCGCGTCAAGCTCGCCAGCGAACTGCAGAAGCGCTCCACCGGCCGCACGGTCTACGTCCTGGACGAGCCGACCACCGGTCTGCACTTCGAGGACATCAGCAAGCTGCTGAAGGTCCTCTCCGGGCTGGTCGACAAGGGCAACACGGTCATCGTCATCGAGCACAACCTCGACGTGATCAAGACGGCCGACTGGGTCATCGACATGGGCCCGGAGGGCGGCGCGGGCGGCGGCATGGTCGTCGCCGAGGGCACACCGGAGCAGGTCGCCGGGGTCCCGGCGAGCCACACCGGCAAGTTCCTGCGCGAGATCCTCGGCGACCGCATCAGCGACGCCGAGCCCGTGAAGGCACCCCGCCGCACGGCGGCGAAGAAGGCCGCGCCCGCCAAGAAGACGGCGGCACGCGCCCGCAAGTCCTGACCCCGGACGCGACGACCCGGCCGACCCGGCACAGCGGCGACGAGCGGCGCCCCGTGGGAACCCCCGTGGGGCGCCGTCGGCGTACCACCGCCGCCCACCACCTACACGCGCCGCCCACCACCTACACGCCGCCCCTTCCTACACGCCGCCCACCTCGGCGGCGTACGGCGGTTCCGCGCCCGCGCGGGAGCAGGTGACCGCCGCCGCGCGGGCCGCGAAGCCCAGCAGGCGGGTCCAGTGGCCGGGGGAGAGGTCGGCCAGCGCCTCAGGCGACAGGGCGTCCCAGGTGGCCAGGCCGTGCAGCAGGGCGGCGTTCACGGTGTCGCCCGCGCCGATGGTGTCCACGACCGCGACCTTCTCGCCCGGCACGGAGTGCTCACCGCCGTCCCGGGTGAAGGCGGTGAGCCCGTCGCCGCCCCGCGTGACCACGACGGCCGAGGGACCGGCGGCGAGCCACTCGCGCGGGGTGCCGCCGAGCCAGCGGGCGTCCTCCTCGGAGAGCTTCAGCAGCGATACCGACGGCAGCCAGTTCCTGAAGCGGGCCCGGTAGGCGTCCGCGTCCGGGATCAGACCGGGCCGGATGTTGGGGTCCAGGGCGGTGAAGACGCCCCGCGCGGACGCGGCGCGCATCAGCTCCTCGTAGGCGCTCGCGCCCGGTTCCAGGACGAGCGAGCAGGTGCCGAAGGACACCGCGCGGGTGCCCTCGGGCAGCCGGTCGGGGGCCGCGAAGAGGCGGTCGGCGGTGCCGTCGACGTAGAAGGAGTAGGCGGCCGAGCCGTCGCCGTCCAGGGTCGCGACGGCCAGGGTGGTGGGCTCCGGGCCGCGCTGTACGGCCGACACGTCGACGCCCGCCGTGCGCAGCCCGTCGAGCAGGGCCTCACCGAACGCGTCGCGCGAGGTGCGGGAGCAGAAGGCGGTGGGGGAGCCGAGCCTGCCCAGCGCGACGGCGGTGTTGTACGGGCCACCGCCGAGCGCCGGTCGCAGGCTCGCCAGGGCGCCCGTGCCCTGCGGTACCAGGTCGATCAGGGCCTCACCGGCGACGACGATCATGAGGCGGTTCCTTTCCGGAGCTGCGGAGGAGAGGGCTGCGAGGGAGCGGGCTGCGAGGGAGGGGGCTGCGAGGGATCGGGCTGCGAGGGAGGGGGCTGTGGGGGAGCGGGCTGCGAGGAAGAGGGCTGCGCGCCGTCGCCGGGGCAGCCGCAGGAGGTGCGGTGGACGAAGGCGCAGGGCAGCCGGACCGTCCGGGTGGGCCGGTCCGGCGTGGCGAGGCGGTCCAGGAGGAGCCGTACCGCCTCGGCGCCGAGCGCCCTGCTGGGCTGGGCGACGGCGGTCAGCCGGGGTGTGAAGAGGTCCGCCCAGGCGAAGTCGTCGAAGCAGCACAGGGCGATGTCGCCGGGCACGGACAGGCCGCGGTCGCGCAGGGCGCGCAGCGCGCCGATGGTCATCGCGTTGTTGGCGGTGACGAGGGCGGTGGGCGGGTCGGCGAGGGCCAACAGGGCCGCGGTGGCCCGCTCGGCGCCCGCCGCCTCGGAGTCCCCGTGCGCCACCAGCCGCTCGTCGTGCGGGAGCCCGGCGGCGGCGAGGCCGCTCCGGTAGCCGGAGATCCGTTCACCGGTGGTGCTGAGGCCGGGCAGCCCGGCCACCAGGGCGATACGGCGGTGACCGAGCCCGGCGAGATGGGTGACGAGACCGGCCGTCGGTGCGGCGTTCTCGGCGCAGACCTGGTCGTAGCGGGGCGCGCGGTCGGCGCTGGCGTCCACCAGCCGGTCCAGGAAGACGGCCGGAACGTCGTGGCGGCCGAGGTAGGCGAGGAGGTCGCTGGGGTCGGCGGAGGGCGCGACGATCATGCCGTCCACGCGCCGCTCGTGCAGCAGCTGGACGGCCTTGCGCTCGTGCCGGGGGTCGTCGTGCGGATCGGCGATGAGCAGGCCGTAGCCGCGTTCCAGGGCGCTGGCCTCGACGCCCTGGAGGATCTCCGTGAAGTAGGGGTTGCTGATGGCCGACACCGCGAGGCCGATGGAGCGGGTGCGGGAGGTCACCAGGGAGCGGGCGAGGGTGTTCGGGGTGTAGCCCAGCTCGTCGATGGCGTCCAGGACGGCCTGGCGGGTGTGCGGGAGCACCGGACGGGTCCCGTTGAGCACGTGCGAGACCGTCGCCACGGAGACCCCGGCGCTCCGGGCGACGTCGGCCATGGTCGCCAACGCGGGCCCCCTTCCTCAGCCGCCGGACGCACCAGGCAGCCGTCGTACGCGTCTGGGCGGGACCGTATCCCAAACGCACCCGCACGTAAACGCTTACGTAAGCGTTTACGTCAGCCGGGAAACCTCAGGCGCCGCCCCGCCCACCCCCCGCCCGAGCCGCCCGGCTATCGTCGCCTCGCACCCACCTGAACAGGAGCACCCCATGTCCGCCCGCCCCACCCCCAGCCGTCGTACCGTCCTGCGAGGGGCGGCGCTCACGCCCGTGGCGGGGCTGGGGGCCGCCGCGTGCTCACCTGGGTCGGACCGGGCCAAGCGGGCGCTGCCGACCGCGCCGGTCGAGCTGGGCGCGGAGGCGGAGGTCGCCGAGGGGGGCGCCAAGCTGTACGCCGAGCACAACGTGGTCGTGGGCCGGAGCGAGGACGGCGCGCTCAAGGCGTACAGCACGATCTGCACGCACCAGCAGTGCGCCGCCAACAAGCTGGAGGGGACGCGGCTGATCTGCCCCTGTCACGGCAGCGAGTTCGACGTGCTGACCGGCGAGGCGGTGGTGCCCCCGGCCACCCGGCCGCTCCAGGAACTCCCGGTCAGGGCCGAGGGCGGCAAGATCGTCGCGGGGCCGGTCGCCTGAGCGGACCGGCGGGTCGGCGCCACCCCCGCGGTCACTCCCAGTCCCAGCCGATGCCGATGATCCCCGACCGCACCCGGGGCTCGACCAGGTGCACCGAGTGGTGCCTGCCGCTCAGGGTCAGCTCCCGGCGGCCACTGCGCGGCGCGGCGGCGGAGTGCTGCGTGAACCGGTGGCAGCGCACCGGCAGGGCGTTCTCGTCGAACCGCACCTGGAGCGCGTACTGCCCGCCCGCCGGGCCGAAGCCGCGGACGTACTCGCGCGAGACACCGGCCGTGCCGTCCTCGACGCCGTAGCGGAAGAGGAAGGTCTCCCCGGCCCGCAGCCGGATGTCGAAGAGCAGCTCGGCGACGAGCACCCCGGTCTCGTCGTCCCGGCGCACCCGCCCCGTACGGCAGTTGTCCAGGGCGCGCACCGTCATGTGCTCCGGCGCGCAGCCGGGGTCGCCGTGGTGGACGGCCACGAAGCGGTCGACGCCGTCGCGGTGGGCGCGCACGATGTGGTGCGCCTCGCGGCCCAGCAGTTCGCGGCGGGCGCCGATGCGCACCCGCTCGTGGTGCCCGAGCATGTGCAGCCCGGCGTCGGGCGGGCAGTCGAGGTCGGCCAGCAGCTCCGCGAGGACGCCGGAGGCGGCGACGAGGGAGCGGTAGGTGCGGGCGGCCGGTTGCCGTCCGGCGGGGCGCTCGTCGCCGTCGGCGAGCAGCCGGATCAGCGACTCGTCCGGCAACTGGAGGATCTCCTCCAGCGCGCGCACGGCCCGCAGGGACTCGGGGCGCTGCGGGCGGCGGGCGCCCTGCTGCCAGTAACTCAGGCTGGTGACACCGACCTTGACTCCGTGGCGTGAGAGATGGTGCTGCACGCGTTGGAGGGGCAGTCCGCGGGCGGCTATCGCGGCGCGCAGGGCGACGTGGAACGGGCCGCCGCGCAGGGCCGTGTCCAGTTCCGCGGTGGCGAGGTCCGCGGTCTCCGTGGCGTGCGGCATGGCAGGGGCCTTTCTCTGCTGGTTCACAACGGCTGGTCAGACCGTTCACGCGGGTGCCGGGACCACGCTTCGGCGGCGGTCCGCCGCACGCGCGCGGTCCGCGCGCATGGCAGGGCGCGCGCGTCCGCAGCCGTACGACGTCGCTCCGGTCCCGAGTTCCTCCGCATTGAAGCGTGTTGACCAAGTGCGGACAACACCTGATGCCCAACAGCGCCGTACTCCTGGCCGAGACCCGGCGAACGCGTCCGTCTTCCCCCGGCACCGCGCTTACCGTCGGTAACAGCGGTATGGCGGGGGTTATCCACAGGCAGACCGGACTGTCACCCCTCGCCAGTAGGGTGTGAGACATGGCCGACCCCTCCAGCTACCGCCCCCGGCCGGGACAGATCCCGGACTCCCCCGGGGTGTACAAGTTCCGCGACGAGCACCGCCGGGTGATCTACGTCGGAAAGGCGAAGAGCCTGCGCCAGCGCCTGGCGAACTACTTCCAGGACCTGGCTGGCCTCCACCCGCGCACCCGCTCCATGGTCACCACGGCCGCCTCCGTGGAGTGGACGGTGGTGTCCACGGAGGTCGAGGCGCTCCAGCTGGAGTACTCCTGGATCAAGGAGTTCGACCCCCGGTTCAACGTCAAGTACCGCGACGACAAGAGCTACCCGTACCTCGCGGTGACGATGAACGAGGAGTTCCCGCGCGTGCAGGTGATGCGCGGCCACAAGAAGAAGGGCGTGCGCTACTTCGGGCCGTACGCGCACGCGTGGGCGATCCGCGACACCGTCGACCTGCTGCTGCGCGTCTTCCCGGTACGCACCTGCTCGACCGGCGTCTTCAAGAACGCCGCGCGCACCGGCCGCCCCTGCCTCCTCGGCTACATCGGCAAGTGCTCCGCGCCCTGCGTCGGCCGGATCTCCGCCGAGGACCACCAGGACCTGGCCGAGGAGTTCTGCGACTTCATGGCGGGCCGCACCGGCACCTATCTGCGCCGCCTGGAGAAGCAGATGACCGAGGCGGCGGAGGAGATGGAGTACGAGCGCGCGGCCCGGCTCCGCGACGACATAGGCGCCCTGAAGAAGGCCATGGAGAAGAACGCGGTCGTGCTCGCCGACGCGACCGACGCCGACCTGATCGCCGTCGCCGAGGACGAGCTGGAGGCCGCCGTCCAGATCTTCCACGTCCGCGGCGGACGCGTGCGCGGCCAGCGCGGCTGGGTCACCGACAAGGTCGAGGAGATCACCACCGGCGCCCTCGTCGAACACGCCCTCCAGCAGCTCTACGGCGAGGAGACCGGCGACGCCGTCCCCCGCGAGGTGCTCGTTCCGGCGCTGCCCGACCCGGTGGAGCCGGTCCAGCAGTGGCTCACCGACCGCCGCGGGTCGAACGTCTCCCTGCGCATCCCGCAGCGCGGCGACAAGAAGGCGCTGATGGAGACCGTGCAGCGCAACGCCCAGCAGGCGCTCGCCCTGCACAAGACCAAGCGCGCCTCGGATCTCACGACCCGCTCACGCGCGCTGGAGGAGATCGCCGAGGCGCTCGACCTGGACAGCGCGCCGCTGCGGATCGAGTGCTACGACATCTCGCACCTCCAGGGCGACGACGTGGTGGCGTCCATGGTCGTCTTCGAGGACGGGCTCCAGCGCAAGGGTGAGTACCGGCGCTTCCAGATCAAGGGCTTCGCCGGGCAGGACGACGTGCGGTCCATGCACGAGGTGATCACCCGCCGCTTCCGGCGCTACCTCGCGGAGAAGGAGCGCACGGGGGAGTGGGCCGACGGCGACCCCGGCCTCGCGGACGCCAGCGGCGAGGTCCCGGCCGTCCCCGCCCTCACCGAGGACGACGGCCGACCGAAGCGGTTCGCCTACCCGCCGCAGCTCGTCGTCGTCGACGGCGGCAAACCGCAGGTCGCCGCCGCCAGACGGGCGCTGGACGAACTGGGCATCGACGACATCGCCGTCTGCGGTCTCGCCAAGCGGCTGGAGGAGGTCTGGCTGCCCGACGAGGAGGACCCGGTGGTCCTGCCGCGCAGCAGCGAGGGCCTCTACCTGCTGCAACGCGTCCGTGACGAGGCGCACCGGTTCGCCATCAGCTACCAGCGCACCAAGCGGGCCAAGCGCTTCCGCTCCAGCCCGCTGGATGACGTGGCGGGGCTCGGTGAGACACGCAAACAGGCGTTGATCAAGCACTTCGGTTCGGTGAAGAGGCTGCGATCCGCGACAATTGACCAGATCTGTGAGGTTCCGGGTATCGGTCGTAAGACGGCCGAGACGATCGCCGTGGCCCTCGCCCAGTCGGCCCCGGCGGCACCGGCCGTGAACACGGCCACGGGAGAGATCATGGAAGACGACGAGGACAGGGACGACGGGGCGCCCGAGACGACGGCGGGAGCCCCGGGGGACCCCGTGACCGCGGGGTCCCCGGACGAGCGACGGGGGCAGGAGACATGACCGAGCACGAGTCCGAACAGACGACAGAACGCCCGACGGAACAGACGACGGAACAGACGACAGAACCCGCCACCGAACAGACCCCAGTCCAAGCGACACCGCAGGGCACGGACCAGCAGGCACCGCAGGGCACGGAGCAGACGGCCCCCGCCACCGCCGCCGCTGGCCTGCCCGACGCCGCCATCCCCGAGCTGGTGATCATCTCCGGGATGTCCGGCGCGGGCCGGTCCACCGCCGCGAAGTGCCTGGAGGACCTCGGCTGGTTCGTGGTCGACAACCTCCCGCCCGCCCTGATCCCCACCATGGTGGAGCTGGGCGCCCGCTCCCAGGGCAACGTGGCGCGCATCGCGGTCGTCGTCGACGTACGGGGCCGCCGCTTCTTCGACAACCTCCGGCAGTCCCTCGCCGACCTGGAGGCGAAGAACGTCACCCGGCGCATCGTCTTCCTGGAGTCCTCCGACGACGCCCTGGTGCGCCGCTTCGAGTCGGTGCGCCGCCCGCACCCCCTCCAGGGCGACGGCCGCATCGTCGACGGGATCGCCGCCGAGCGCGAACTGCTGCGCGAGCTGCGCGGCGACGCCGACCTGGTGATCGACACCTCCAGCCTCAACGTGCACGAGCTGCGCGCCAAGATGGACGCCCAGTTCGCGGGCGAGGAGGAGCCCGAGCTGCGGGCCACGGTGATGTCGTTCGGGTACAAGTACGGCCTGCCCGTCGACGCCGACCTCGTCGTCGACTGCCGCTTCCTGCCCAACCCGCACTGGGTGCCGGAGCTGCGCCCGTTCACCGGCCTCAACGAGGAGGTCTCGGGCTACGTCTTCAACCAGCCCGGCGCCAAGGAGTTCCTCGACCGCTACGCCGAGCTGCTCCAGCTCATCGCCACCGGCTACCGCCGCGAGGGCAAGCGCTACGTGACCATCGCGGTCGGCTGCACCGGCGGCAAGCACCGCTCGGTCGCCATGTCGGAGAAGCTCGCCGCGCGCCTGGGAGCCGAGGGCGTGGAGACGGTGGTCGTGCACCGGGACATGGGACGCGAATGACCGGACGTACGTTGCGGCTGAGCAGGCTGCGCCGGGCCACCCCCGAGGGACGCGGCGGCAGGCCGTCGGCCGAGGGGCGGGGGGCCAAGCCCGCCGAAGGCCGCGGGGCCAAGCCCGCCGAGGGGCGCGGTGGCCGACCGCGCCGCCGGGGTGCCCAGCCCAAGGTCGTCGCCCTCGGCGGCGGCATGGGCCTGTCCGCCTCGCTCGCCGCGCTGCGCCGGATCACCGGCGACCTCACCGCCGTCGTCACCGTAGCGGACGACGGCGGCTCCAGCGGGCGGCTCCGCGACGAGCTGGGCGTGCTGCCGCCCGGCGACCTGCGCAAGGCGCTGGCCGCGCTCTGCGGCGACGACGACTGGGGCCAGACCTGGGCCCGGGTCATCCAGCACCGCTTCCAGTCGCACGGCGAGATGCACGGCCACGCCGTCGGCAACCTGCTGATCGTCGCCCTGTGGGAGCAGCTCGGCGACCACGTGCAGGCGCTCGACCTGGTCGGCAAGCTGCTCGGCGCGCACGGGCGGGTGCTGCCCATGTCGGCGGTGCCGCTGGAGCTCCAGGCGCTGGTGAAGGGCCACGACCCGGCGCGCCCGGACGACACCGACACGGTCCGCGGCCAGGCGACCGTCGCCCTGACCACCGGCGAGGTGCAGTCGGTGCACCTGGTGCCGCACGACCCGCCCGCCGTCCCCGAGGCCGTGGCGGCGGTCCTGGACGCGGACTGGGTGGTCCTCGGCCCCGGTTCCTGGTTCTCCTCGGTGATCCCGCACCTGCTCGTGCCCGAACTGGTGGACGCCCTCATGGAGACCAAGGCCCGCCGGGTACTCTCGCTGAACCTCGCCCCGCAGCCCGGAGAAACCGAGGGCTTCTCCCCGCAGCGTCATTTGGAGGTTTTGGGACGACACGCCCCTAAACTCGCCCTGGACGTGGTGCTGGCCGACGAGGCCACCGTGCCCGACCGCGATTCGCTGACGGACGCCGCCAAGCGTTTCGGGGCCGCGGTCGAGCTGGCTCCGGTGGCCCGGACGGACGGAACTCCGCGGCACGACCCGGAGCTGCTGGCCGCCGCGTACGACCGTATTTTTCGGATGCATGGAAGGATCGGCCCATGGCGATGACGGCAGCGGTGAAGGATGAGATCTCCCGGCTCCCCGTCACCCGGACCTGCTGTCGGAAGGCGGAGGTCTCCGCCATCCTGCGGTTCGCGGGCGGCCTCCATCTGGTGAGCGGGCGCATCGTGATCGAGGCGGAGCTGGACACCGCGATGGCGGCCCGCCGCCTCAAGCGGGACATCCTGGAGATCTTCGGCCACAGCTCCGAGCTGATCGTGATGGCGCCCGGCGGACTGCGCCGCGGCTCCCGCTACGTCGTCCGGGTGGTCGCGGGCGGTGACCAGCTCGCCCGGCAGACCGGTCTGGTCGACGGGCGGGGCCGTCCGATCCGCGGGCTGCCCCCGCAGGTCGTCTCCGGCGCCACCTGCGACGCCGAGGCCGCCTGGCGCGGCGCGTTCCTGGCGCACGGCTCGCTCACCGAGCCCGGCCGGTCCTCCTCCCTTGAGGTGACCTGCCCCGGTCCGGAGGCCGCGCTCGCCCTGGTCGGCGCGGCCCGCAGACTCTCCATCGCCGCGAAGGCGCGCGAGGTGCGCGGCGTGGACCGCGTGGTCGTCCGTGACGGCGACGCGATCGGCGCGCTGCTCACCCGGCTCGGCGCCCATGAGTCGGTGCTGGCGTGGGAGGAGCGCCGGATGCGCCGCGAGGTGCGCGCCACCGCCAACCGGCTGGCCAACTTCGACGACGCCAACCTGCGCCGCTCCGCCCGCGCGGCGGTGGCCGCCGGTGCCCGGGTGGCCCGCGCCCTGGAGATCCTCGGTGACGACGTCCCCGAGCACCTCGCCGCCGCCGGGCGACTGCGCATGGAGCACAAGCAGGCGTCCCTTGAGGAGCTGGGCGCCCTCGCCGACCCGCCGCTGACCAAGGACGCCGTCGCGGGCCGCATCCGCCGCCTGCTGGCCATGGCCGACAAGCGCGCCGCCGACCTGGGCATCCCGGGCACGGAGGCCAACCTCACCGAGGAACTGGCCGACAACCTCGCGGGCTGACCCCCGGTCAGTACCCTGAACCCGCCGGTGCCGTCCCCCACTTGAGTGATCGGCACCGGCGCTGGCGGACTAGAAGAAACACGCTCGTGAACCCCTCGTCGCACCCTTGACTCGATCAAGAAGTGACATGAGCCTGGCATCCACATTCGCCAGGTGGCGAATCACAGCTAGGGGGGTTCATGAGACACAGAGCGAGATCGATCCTCGCTGTCGGCGCGCTCCTGTTCACCGGAGCGGGCATCGCACCCGTCGCCCAGGCACTGCCCGGGGCCCCGGCCACCGGGGACGCCGACGAGGTCAAGGTCTTCCGGGCCGAGGTCACCAAGAAGCAGGTACCCCTGCTGCTGGCGGCCGGTCAGGACGGCCACGAACTCAGCGAACAGGTACCCGCGAAGGGCACCGCCACCGTCGAGGTCTACCTCACCGACCAGCAGGCCAAGAAGCTGGAGGACAAGGGCGTCGACCTCACCGAGCACACCCTCTCCACCCGCGCCGAACAGCGCGTGGAGGCCGCCGCCGAGGGCGTGTTCCGCCCCTACAGCGGCGCTGGCGGGCTGAAGGAGGAGATCCTCGCCACCGCGCAGGCGAACCCGTCGCTGACCAAGGTGGTCTCGATCGGGAAGACGGTGGGCGGCCAGGACATCCTCGCGCTCAAGCTCACCAAGAACGCCAAGAAGACCAGGGACGGCGCCAAGCCGTCGGTGCTGTACGTGTCCAACCAGCACGCGCGTGAGTGGATCACCCCGGAGATGACCCGGCGGCTGCTCCACCACTACCTGGACACGTACAAGACCGACCGGCGCGTCAAGAAGATCGTCGACACCACCGAGCTGTGGTTCGTGCTCTCCGCCAACCCCGACGGCTACGACTACACCTTCGCCGACGAGGACAACCGCCTCTGGCGCAAGAACCTGCGCGACATCAACGGCGACGGCGCCATCAGCACCGGCGACGGCGTCGACCTCAACCGCAACTTCGCCTACAAGTGGGGCTACGACGACGAGGGTTCCTCCCCCAACCCCACCAGCCAGACCTACCGCGGCCCCGGCCCGGGCTCCGAGCCCGAGACCAAGGCGCTGGACGCCTTCGAGCGCCGTATCGGCTTCGAGTACGGCATCAACTACCACTCCGCCGCCGAACTCCTGCTCTACGGCGTCGGCTGGCAGGTCGCCACGCCGACCCCCGACGACGTGCTCTACAAGGCGCTGGCCGGAACCCCCGGGAACTCCGCGGTCCCCGGCTACCTCCCGCAGCTCTCCTCGGAGCTGTACACCACCAACGGCGAGGCGGACGGCCACGCGGCCAACCTCAACGGCATGGCGATGTTCACCCCCGAGATGTCGACCTGCCAGACGGCCTCGGACCTGTACCCCGACGACGCCTGGAACGCGGCCGACTGCCAGTCGGTGTTCAACTTCCCCGACGACGAGAAGCTGATCCAGGAGGAGTTCGAGAAGAACATCCCCTTCGCGCTCGCCGTCGCCGAGACCGCCGCGACCCCCGACCAGCCGAAGTCCCCGGTCGGCATCGACGCCCCCGACTTCACGCTGGCGCCGTTCACCACCTCGTACTCCCGCGGCGCGGACCAGGAGGTCTCCGTCGTGGTGCGCAAGTCGGTGCGGGACAAGGCGATGAGGTACCGCGTCAACGGCGGCCGTACGCACACCGTGGCGCTGCGGCCCTGGCAGGGCGGTGAGACCTTCGGCGGCGCGGACAACCTCCACTTCGACGAGTACCGGGCCACGGTCCGCGACGGCGGTCAGGGCGACAAGGTCGAGGTCTGGTTCACCGGCGAGACCCGCACGGGCAAGGCCACCGCCAGCGGGCACTTCACCTACACCGTCGCCGAGCGGCCCCGCGCCGACGTCCTCGTCGTCGCCGAGGAGGGCGCGACCGCGACCCAGACGCAGACCTACGTCGACGCGCTGAAGGCCAACGGGCACCGGGCCGCCGTCTGGGACGTCGCCACCCAGGGCGCCCCCGACGCGCTCGGCGTCCTCGCCCACTTCGACGCCGTCGTCCACTACACCGGCGCGGCCGTCCCCGGCATCGCCACCCAGCTCGAACTGCGCGCCTACCTCAACGAGGGCGGCAAGCTGGTCGAGGCGGGCGAGCGCGCCGGTGGCAGCGTCAACCTCGGCGACGGCACCCCGTCCAACGACTTCAGCCAGTACTACCTGGGCGCCTACACCCGCACGACGCTGCCGTCCGTGACCTCCTTCGAGGGCGCCGGGGCACTCGCGGGGGCGGCCGGGCCGCTCGGCGCCGCGCCGGGCAACCCGCTGGACACGGCGGGCTCGTTCAGCGTCACCTCCGACACCCTGCCGGTGTCGACGTACCCGCAGTTCGCCAGCGCGGGCGCGGGCGGCTACCCGGGCACCGTCAACCCGTACGGGCCGTACGAGGGCGACCGCATGGCCGCCGTACGCCACTCCGACTACGCCTGGAACCGGCTCACCCGCACCGTCGACCTGACCTCGGTCAGCGCCGCGGACGCCCCGGCGCTGAGCACCCGGATGTTCTGGGACACCGAGGAGGGCTACGACCACGTCCTGATCGAGGCCCGTACCGCCGGGGGCGACGACTGGACCACGCTCCCCGAGGCCGGGGGCGCGACCAGCACCACCGTGCCCGAGGAGTGCGAGGCCGGGTACTTCATCCAGGCGCACCCCGCGCTCACCCGGTACCTGACGCTGGGTGACGGCGGCTGCACGGCCACCGGCACGTCCGGTTCCTTCAACAGCCTCACCGGTTCCTCGGCGGGCTGGCAGGCGCTCTCCTTCGACCTGTCCGCGTACGCGGGCAAGACGGTGGAGCTGTCCATCAGCTACGTCACCGACCCGGGCTCCGGCGGCCGGGGCATCCTCGTCGACAACACCGCCGTCGTCGTCGGCGGCGCGTCGACCGGCACCGAGGGCTTCGAGACGTCCTTCGGACCCTGGACCGTCGCCGGGCCGCCCGCGGGCAGCCCCGCGGTGGTCCGGGACTGGGAGCGCACCGGCGCACTGTTCCAGACGTTCGGCGCCGTCGCGACGGACGACACCGTGCTGCTGGGCTTCGGCCTGGAGCACCTGACCGCGCCCGCGGACCGCGCGGCGCTGCTCGGCAAGGCGCTGGCGGCCCTCGGCGCCTGACCTCGACCGGCGTGACCCGGGCGACCCGGGTTACCCGGTGGGCGGTCCGTGCCCCTACTGGCGGGTACGGGCCGCCCTGTCGTGTACGGGCCCTTCGATGTCACCGAGAAGGCCGCGGGGAGGTAGGGTCGTAGGCGGTCGGGGACATCCCATACAGCTCGCCGACGACAACGGAGTCGGCGTACCAACGAGGAGATCGGTTCGTGACGATCCGCGTAGGCATCAACGGCTTTGGCCGCATCGGTCGCAGCTACTTCCGCGCGCTGCTGGAGCAGGGTGCGGACATCGAGATCGTGGCTGTCAACGACCTGGGTGACACGGCGACCACCGCGCACCTGCTCAAGTACGACACCATCATGGGCCGCCTCAAGGAGGAGGTCTCCCACACCGCCGACACGATCACCGTCGGTGGCAAGACCATCAAGGTGCTCTCCGAGCGCAACCCGGCCGACATCCCGTGGGGTGAGCTGGGCGTCGACATCGTCATCGAGTCGACGGGCATCTTCACCAAGAAGGCGGACGCCGAGAAGCACATCGCCGGTGGCGCCAAGAAGGTCCTCATCTCCGCCCCGGCGAAGGACGAGGACATCACCGTGGTCATGGGTGTCAACCACGAGCAGTACGACCCGGCGAACCACCACGTCATCTCCAACGCCTCCTGCACCACCAACTGCGTGGCGCCGATGGCGAAGGTCCTGGACGAGAACTTCGGCATCGTCAAGGGCCTGATGACGACGGTGCACGCGTACACCAACGACCAGCGCATCCTGGACTTCCCGCACAAGGACCTGCGCCGCGCGCGGGCCGCCGCGGAGAACATCATCCCCACCACCACCGGTGCCGCCAAGGCCACCGCCCTGGTGCTCCCGCAGCTCAAGGGCAAGCTGGACGGCATGGCCATGCGCGTCCCGGTCCCCACCGGCTCGGTCACCGACCTGGTCCTGGAGCTGTCCCGCGAGGTCACCAAGGAAGAGGTCAACGCCGCCTTCCAGAAGGCCGCCGAGGGTGAGCTGAAGGGCATCCTGGAGTACACCGAGGACCCGATCGTCTCCTCCGACATCGTCAACGCCCCGGCGTCCTGCACCTTCGACTCCTCCCTGACGATGGTCCAGGACGGCAAGAACGTGAAGGTCATCGGCTGGTACGACAACGAGTGGGGCTACTCCAACCGCCTCGTCGACCTGACGGTCTTCGTCGGCAACCAGCTCTGATCCCCAGAGCGGGGACCCCGATGTGAGAGCAGGGCTCGGGCAGTGCGTGACCGTACTGCCCGAGCCCTGCCGCACGTCCGCCCCCACCAGCCCCCTCCGATCACCAGCCCTGCTCAGGAGTCCAGGAGTTCCCCATGAAGACGATCGACGCTCTCCTCGCCGAAGGCGTCGCGGGCAAGCGGGTCTTCGTCCGCGCCGACCTGAACGTGCCGCTGGACGGCACCACGATCACCGATGACGGCCGCATCCGTGCCGTGCTGCCCACCGTGAAGGCGCTGGCCGACGCGGGCGCCCGGGTCGTCGTCGCCTCCCACCTGGGCCGCCCCAAGGGCGCCCCGGACCCGGCCTACTCGCTCGCCCCCGCCGCCTCCCGGCTCGGTGAACTCCTCGGCACCGCCGTGGCGTTCGCCACCGACACCGTCGGGGAGTCCGCCACCAGCACCGTCGCGGGCCTCGGCGACGGCGACGTCGCGGTCATCGAGAACCTGCGCTTCAACGCCGGTGAGACCGCCAAGGACCCCGCCGAGCGCGGCGCCTTCGCGGACCAGCTCGCCGCCCTCGCGGACGCCTACGTCGGCGACGGCTTCGGCGCCGTGCACCGCGCGCACGCCTCCACCGTGGACCTCCCGGCCCGGCTGCCGCACTACGCCGGGTACCTCATCGCCACCGAGGTCGGCGTCCTGAAGCGGCTCACCGAGGACGTCAAGCGGCCCTACGTCGTCGCCCTCGGCGGCGCCAAGGTCTCCGACAAGCTCGCCGTCATCGACCAGCTCCTCGGCAAGGCCGACCGCCTCCTCATCGGCGGCGGCATGGCGTACACCTTCCTCAAGGCCAAGGGGTACGAGATCGGCACCTCCCTCCTCCAGGAGGACCAGGTGCCCGTCGTCGCCGAGTACCTGCGGCGCGCCGAGGAGAGCTGCGTCGAGCTGGTGCTGCCGGTGGACGTGCTGGTCGCGGACGGGTTCCCGGACCTGAAGACCAAGGCGCCCGCCCACCCCACCGCCGTCGCCGCGGACGCCATCCCGGCCGACCAGCAGGGCCTGGACATCGGCCCCGAGTCCCGCAAGCTGTACGCCTCGAAGCTCGCCGACGCCGCCACCGTCTTCTGGAACGGTCCCATGGGCGTCTTCGAGCACCCCGACTACGCCGAGGGCACCAAGGCGGTCGCCCAGGCCCTCATCGACTCCCCGGGCTTCACCGTGGTCGGCGGCGGCGACTCCGCCGCGGCCGTGCGCATCCTGGGCTTCGACGAGCAGGCATTCGGCCACATCTCGACCGGTGGCGGCGCCTCCCTCGAATACCTTGAGGGCAAGACGCTCCCCGGCCTCGCCGCACTGGAGGACTGACCAAGCATGAGCACGCGCACGCCGCTGATGGCGGGCAACTGGAAGATGAACCTCAACCACCTGGAGGCCATCGCCCACGTCCAGAAGCTCGCCTTCGCCCTGGCCGACAAGGACTACGAGGCCGTCGAGGTCGCCGTCCTGCCGCCCTTCACCGACCTGCGCTCCGTGCAGACCCTGGTCGACGGCGACAAGCTGAAGATCAAGTACGGTGCCCAGGACATCTCGGCCCAGGACTCCGGCGCCTACACCGGTGAGATCTCCGGACCGATGCTGGCCAAGCTGAAGTGCACCTACGTGGCCATCGGCCACTCGGAGCGCCGCCAGTACCACGCCGAGACGGACGAGATCGTCAACGCCAAGGTCAAGGCCGCCTTCAAGCACGGGCTGACCCCGATCATGTGCGTCGGGGAGGAGCTGGAGGTGCGCGAGGCGGGCAACGCCGTCCCGCACACCCTGGCCCAGGTCGAGGGCGGTCTGAAGGACGTCCCGGCCGAGCAGGCCGAGACCATCGTGATCGCCTACGAGCCCGTGTGGGCCATCGGCACCGGCAAGGTCTGCGGTGCGGAGGACGCGCAGGAGGTCTGCGCCGCGGTCCGCGGCAAGGTCGCGGAGCTGTACTCCCAGGAGCTGGCCGACAGGGTCCGCATCCAGTACGGCGGCTCCGTGAAGTCGGGGAACGTCGCGGAGATCATGGCGCAGGCCGACATCGACGGCGCCCTGGTCGGCGGGGCGTCGCTGGACGCGGACGAGTTCGTCAAGATCGTCCGCTTCCGCGACCAGTGAGCGCGCACCCGCGACCAGTGAGTATGCGGTAGCGGGGATCCGTCGTACCCTTGCGGGGGCGTGGCCCGACGGCCACGCCCCTGTCGTCCATCCGAATCCGAGGAAGTTGGTCCAGCCGTGGTTATGGGGTTCTCGATCGCCCTGATCGTCTTCAGCCTGCTGATGATGCTGCTGGTGCTGATGCACAAGGGCAAGGGCGGCGGCCTCTCCGACATGTTCGGTGGCGGTATGCAGTCGTCCGTCGGCGGCTCCTCGGTCGCCGAGCGCAACCTCGACCGCATCACCGTGGTCGTCGGTCTCCTCTGGTTCGCCTGCATCGTGGTGCTGGGCCTGCTGATGAAGATCAACAACTGACCGACGCACACATTCCACACGTAATGCCCCATGTTCGGTACGTGCTCCTGAGCGCGGCCTATCATGGGGCTTGCGTCTAGGTGTGGGGCCTTGTAACTCCAATCACTGGACGCGCGTTGGGCCTTACGTAGACTGAGGCGCTCGCAGCGAAGCGAAACGCCGACTCGCTTCGCGGCACCATCACGCAGGGAGTTACGACCGTGGCAAGTGGCAACGCGATCCGTGGAAGCCGGGTCGGGGCGGGGCCGATGGGCGAGGCCGAGCGCGGCGAGTCCGCGCCGCGTCTGCGCGTCTCCTTCTGGTGCTCCAACGGGCACGAAACCCAGCCGAGCTTCGCCAGCGACGCACAGGTCCCCGACACCTGGGACTGTCCGCGCTGCGGGTTCCCCGCCGGACAGGACCGGGACAACCCCCCGGACCCGCCGCGCACCGAGCCCTACAAGACCCACCTGGCGTACGTCCGCGAACGCCGCAGCGACGCGGACGGCGAGGCGATCCTCGCCGAGGCGCTCGCCAAACTGCGCGGAGAGATCTAGGACTTCACACCGGCCGGGCACAGGAGTGCCCGGCTGTGGCTGCCTTGGCGCGACGTGCCGCCGTGCGCTCCATTAGGTTGGGGCGGTAGCGGGGCAAGCAACGCAGTTGTGCGCAGGCAGGAAAGAAGGCTGAAGTCCCAGATGAACGCAGACGGCCGTACCCGGCTCAACCAGACGCCAGAGTGGACCGCTCTGGCCAGGCACCGCGACGAACTCGGCGAGGTGCGGTTGCGCGAGCTGTTCGCCGCCGATCCCGGGCGCGGCAGCGGGTACACGCTCCAGGTCGGTGACCTGTACGTCGACTACTCCAAGCACCTCGTCACCGACGAGACCCTGCGGCTGCTGCGCGAACTGGCCGCCGCCACCGACGTGTTCGGGCTGCGGGACGCCATGTTCCGCGGCGAGAAGATCAACACCACCGAGGACCGCGCCGTCCTGCACACCGCGCTGCGCGCCCCCCGGGACGCGGTGATCGAGGTCGACGGCGAGAACGTCGTTTCCAAGGTGCACGCCGTCCTCGACAAGATGGCCGACTTCGCCGAGCGGGTCCGCTCCGGCGCGTGGACCGGGCACACCGGCCAGCGCATCCGCAACGTCGTCAACATCGGCATCGGCGGCTCCGACCTCGGCCCCGCGATGGCGTACGAGGTGCTGCGCGCCTTCACCGACCGCGCGTTGACGGTACGTTTCGTCTCCAACGTGGACGGCGCCGACCTGCACGAGGCGGTCCGCGACCTGGACCCGGCGGAGACGCTGTTCGTCATCGCCTCCAAGACCTTCACCACCATCGAGACGGTCACCAACGCCACCTCGGCCCGCAGTTGGCTGCTCAGCGGCCTCGGGGGTGACGAGAAGGCGGTCGCGAAGCACTTCGTCGCCCTGTCGACGAACGCCGAGAAGGTCGCGGACTTCGGCATCGACACGGCCAACATGTTCGAGTTCTGGGACTGGGTAGGCGGTCGCTACTCCTACGACTCCGCCATCGGGCTCGCGCTGATGATCGCCATCGGCCCGGACGCGTTCCGGGAGATGCTCGACGGGTTCCACCTCGTCGACGAGCACTTCCGCACGGCCCCCGCCGAGGAGAACGTGCCCCTGCTGCTCGGCCTGCTGGGCGTCTGGTACGGCAACTTCCTGGGCGCCCAGTCGCACGCCGTGCTGCCGTACAGCCACTACCTCTCCAAGTTCACCGCCTACCTCCAGCAGCTCGACATGGAGTCCAACGGCAAGTACGTCGGCCGGGACGGCACCGAGGTCGACTGGCAGACGGGCCCGGTGGTGTGGGGCACGCCCGGCACCAACGGGCAGCACGCCTACTACCAGCTCATCCACCAGGGCACCAAGCTGATCCCGGCGGACTTCATCGGCTTCGCCGAGCCCGTCGCCGAGCTGAGCGAGGAGCTGAAGGCGCAGCACGACCTGCTGATGGCCAACTTCTTCGCCCAGACCCAGGCGCTCGCCTTCGGCAAGACCCCCGACGAGGTGCGCGCCGAGGGCGTACCGGAGGAGCTGGTCGCGCACAAGACGTTCAAGGGCGACCACCCGACGACCACGATCCTGGCCCGGGAGCTGACGCCGTCGGTCCTCGGCCAGCTCGTCGCGCTGTACGAGCACAAGGTGTTCGTGCAGGGCGCGGTGTGGAACATCGACTCCTTCGACCAGTGGGGCGTGGAACTGGGCAAGGTCCTCGCCAAGCGCGTCGAGCCCGCGCTCACCGAGGGCGCCGACGTGCCGGGCCTGGACCCCTCCACGCGGGCCCTGGTCGCCAGGTACCGGGAGCTGCGCGCCCGCCGGTAGCCCGGGTCAGGCCACCGAGTTCAGGGTGTCGGCCAGCCTGCGGCGCGCGGCGCGTGCCGCGGGCAGGGCCGCCAGCGCCGCCGCGCCCAGCACGGCGGCCGTCCCGAACAGCAGCAGGAACGCGGGGGAGGGGAGCTGCGCGATCCCCGCGCCGATGCCGCTGGAGCGACCCTGCGCGTCGATCAGCCAGCGCGCCAGCGGCACCCCGAGCGCCGTGCCGAGCAGCGCCGCCGCCAGCGCCGTACAGGCCGTCGCGGTGACCGTGACGGCGGTGATCTGCCGTGGGGACAGGCCGATGGCCTTCAGGGCGAGCAGGTCGCGCTCGCCCTCGCGGACGGTGCCGCCGATCGCGGTGAGCAGCTCGATCAGCCCGATGAGGGCGAGTACGACGATCAGGCCGACGACGACGCCCCGCAGCGGCGACAGCCCGTCCGCGGGGTTCGCCACGGCGTGCACGTCGAGGTGGCCGCGCCCGGCCGCCGCCAGCCGGTCCGCGACCGTGTGCCGGTCGGCGCCGGGGGCGAGGCGGACCTGGTAGAGCGTGGGCTCCAGGTCCGGGTCGTTGGCGCGCAGGGTGTCCAGGGAGGTCGAGATGACCCTGCCCGCGTTCTCCGGTTCGATGCTGCGGCCCACGATGTGCAGGATCTGCGGCTGGTCCCCGACGGTCATCCGCACCCAGTCCCCGACCCGTACGTCGAGCAGGTCGAGCAGCCCCTGTCCGGCCACCGCCTCGTCGGGGCCGTGCGCGGGGCGGCCCTCGGTGACGGTGTACGGGTAGGGGTCCTCGCGGGTGCCGAGGCCGCGCAGGGCGATGGTGCCGGTCTGCCCGGGGACCAGCGCGGCGACCTCGACGCCCGGGTGGGCGGCGGTGACGTCGGGGTCGCGCTGGAGCAGGGCGCGGGTCTCGGCGTCGGTGAGGGCGCCGTCCGGGCGGACGGTGAGCGCGGCGGGCAGGCCGATCCGCTCGGGCCTGCTGTGGAAGCGGTCGAGGGTGGTCCAGGCGCTCATCGCGACCACGATCAGCAGCAGCGGCAGCGCGAGCCGCCCCACGGCGGCCAGGGAACGGGCGCGGCGGGTGAACGCCTTGTGCCAGCCGAGGACCAGCGCGGGCGGCACCCGCACCCCGAGGGCCCGCCGGGCCAGCGCCGACATGCCCCCGCCCGGCGGCGCGGCGGGCCGGGGCACCGGCACCGGCGGCACCCGCCCCGCCCGCCAGGCGGCGAGGCCGGTCGTGGCGCCGATGAACAGCACGGCGGCCACCGGCACCGCCGCCAGGGTCACGGTGTGGCCAGGCAGCCCCTGCCAGACGGCCACCGCGTCCCCGAGCCGTCCCGGCATCCGGCCGCCGAGGGCCTGGGTGAGGGCGGCGGCGGCCACCGCGCCGAGGAGCGCGTAGGCGAGGTGCTGGAGCAGGAAGACCCGCACGACCTGGCCGGGCGTGAAGCCGATCGCCTTCAGTACGGAGATGTCCCGCAGGTGGCCGCGGATGCGGGTGCCGATCGCGCCGTGCACGGCGAGGCCCGCGGCGACCAGCGCGCCGAGCCCGAACAGCCCGAGGACCTGGCCGAGGAGCCGGTTGCCGCCCTGCGCCTCGGCGCGGGCCTGCCGCCAGGTGGAGACCTCGCCGATGGCCCCGGCACCGAGGGCGGTGACGGCCCGCTGGACGGCGTAGTCGGTGTCGTCCGGGTCGGTCAGGCGCAGCCCGGTCACCTGGCCGTCGGGGGCGCGGACGGCGGACGGCGGCGCCCAGACCAGGCCCGGGTGCTCGCCTGGCCGGTAGCGCGGCTCGGCGCTGTCCGCGACGCCGACGACGGTGAGGGTGCGGCCGGTGCCGGAGACGGTCAGCTCGTCGCCGGGTTCGGCGAGCAGGGTCCGGGCGAGGCCGGTCTCCAGCACCACCCCGTCGGGCACGGCCGGGTCAAGCCAGCGGCCGGAGGCCAGCACGGGGCGGCCGACGTCGGGTTCGCCGGGGGTGCCGCGCAGCTCCACGTAGGCGCGGGTGCCGCGGGCGGTGACGGTCGCGGACCGCACCGGGTACGGGCCCGCCACGGCCTCGGTGCCCTCCAGCTCGGCCAGCCTGCCCGCGTCGGCGGCGACACCGGTGTGAATCCACACGTGCGCGCCGTTGGCCTGCGCGAACACCCGCTGCCAGGGGTTGGTGGCGTAGCCGAAGAGCGCGGACGCCAGCAGCAGCGACACGACGATGCCCGCGGTCGCCAGCACCAGGAACAGCGCCTCTCCCCGGTGCGTCCGCAGATCGGAGTGGGCCCAGCGCAGGGTGGCTCGCACGCGGGTCAGTCCTTCAGTTCCAGGACGCCCGAGATGCCCGGTCGGCGGGGCGGCGGGTCGTCGGTCAGCTCCGCGTCGTCGGCTATCCGGCCGTCGTAGAAGCTGATCACGCGGTCGGCGGCGCTGGCGAGCCGGGCGTCATGGGTGACCAGCAGGATCGTCTGGCCGCGCTGGTGGAAGCGGGACAGCAGCCGCATCACCTCGCGGGTGCCCTTGCTGTCGAGGCTGCCCGCGGGCTCGTCGGCGAGCAGCAGCGGCGGGTGGTTGACGAGGGCGCGGGCGAGGGCGACGCGCTGCTGCTCGCCGCCGGACAGCTCGCCGGGCATCGCGCGCTCCTTGCCCGCGAGCCCCAGCTCGGCCAGCAGCCGCTCACGCTCGGCACGGGCCCGCTTCGGCGGCAGACCGGCGAGCAGCGCGGGCAGCTCGACGTTGTCCGCGACGGACAGGTTGGACACCAGGTTGAAGAACTGGAAGACGATGCCGATCCGTTTCCTGCGCTCCACCGCCCAGCGGGCCTCGCGCCAGCCGTCGGTGCGCTCGTCGTCCAGCCAGATGCTGCCGCTGTCGGGCCGCTGGAGCCCGCCGAGCAGGTGCAGCAGCGTCGACTTGCCCGCCCCGGACGGGCCGGTCACGGCGACGAACTCGCCGCGCCGCACGCACAGGTCGACACCGCGCACCGCGTGCGCGGGGGCGCCCTCGCCATGGTACGTGCGCACCAGGCCCTCGGCGCGCAGCAGTACGGGAGCGGGACCGTCGCTCATTCCAGCTCCTCCAGCTCTTCCTGGCACCGCTCCAGCCAGTCCAGGTCGGCCTGGAGGTGCAGCATGGCGCCCTCGATCAGCAGGTGGGCGACGCGGTTGTCCCGGTCCTCGGCGGCGGCCAGCCGCGACAGGTCCCGCATGGTGTTGAGGTACTGGCGCCGCTGCTTGTTGATCAGCGCGATCCGGTCGGCGAGACCGGTCTGCGGAGCGAGGGCCAGCTTCATGAAGAACTCGTCCCGTACCCGAGGTTCGTCCGCCGTCTCCTCGTACCAGCCGCGCAGCGCCTCGCGCCCGGCGTCGGTGAGGTGGTAGACCTTCTTGTTGGGTCGGCCGGACTGCTCGACGTCCTCGCCCTCGATCAGTCCGGACTTCTCCAGGCGGCCGAGGGTGACGTAGATCTGGCCGACGTTCGGCTGAGGGTACGCGGAGCCGAGGAGTTGCTCAAGGTCCTGCTTCAGCTCGTAGCCGTGGGCCGGTCCGCGCGCGAGGAGTGCCAGGAGGGGCAGGCGCACTCGTGCGGTCCTCCTGTCCTCGTGAAGTGGTCCAGCGGGGCTCGTAAGGGTCGTCTGATGTGGCCCAGGCCCTAGTATCGCCCATACCTAACCGCTATACATGCCCCAGATCCCGGGCGACGGCGCCCGGTGGTGGTGGGTACAGGGAGGAACCTATGCGGTGGATCCGTGCCGCGGGTAGGGGCCTCCTCGTCCTCGTCGTGATCCTGACCGGTTACGCCGCCTCCGGCGCGCGGGCCGACGAGGGCGGCGGGGGCGGGCGGGGGCCGCTGACACTGGCCACCGCCGGTGACCTCACCGGCTACCTCGGCCCGCTGCTCCAGGGCTGGAACCGCACCCACCCAGGCGAGCGCGTCACCCTCGTCGAGCTGCCGGACTCCGCCGACGAGACCCGCGCCCAGATGGCCACCGACCTGCGCGGCGACGAACGCGGCCGGTTCGACGTGCTCAACATCGACGTCAACTGGACCTCGGAGTTCGCCGCCGCCGGCTGGATCCGCCCGCTGCCGCGCGACCGCTTCCCGCTGGACACCTTCCTGCCCCGCGTCGTCGACACCGCGACCTACGACCAACGCCTGTACGCCGTCCCGTACGTCACCAACGCCGGGCTGCTGCTCTACCGCAAGGACGTCCTGGACCGCGAGGGCCTCGCGCCGCCGCGCACCTGGGCCGAGCTGGAGCGGATGGCGGAGACGGTCGCCCCGAAGCACGGACTCGACGGCTACGCGGGCCAGTTCCTGCCCTACGAGGGCCTCACCGTCAACGCGGCCGAGGCGGTCTACTCGGCGGGCGGCACCATCCTCGGCGGCGAGGGCGAGCGCGTCACCGTGGACTCCGCGGCGGCCCGCGAGGGCATCGGGTTCCTGGCGCGCGGGGTGCGCGAGGGCTGGATACCGCGCGAGGCGCTCACGTACAAGGAGGAGGAGTCCAAGCTGGCCTTCCAGAACGGCCGCCTGCTCTTCCTGCGCAACTGGCCCTACGCGTACGCCGTCGCCGCCGCCGAGGGCTCACCCGTCGCCGGGAAGATCGGCGCCGTACCGCTGCCCGGACCGGACGGTCCCGGCACCAGCGTGCTCGGCGGGTCCAACCTGGCCGTCAGCAGCCACGCCCGGCACCCGGACTCGGCGGCCCGGCTGATCGCGTACCTCACCAGCGAGCGCGTGCAGCGCCAGGTGCTCACCCGGGGCGCGCTGCCGCCGGTCCGCGCCGACCTGTACGAGGACCCGGAGCTGGTGCGGCGGTTCCCGTACCTGCCGACGCTGCGGGAGAGCGTGCGGACCGCCGCGCCGCGCCCCAAGAGCCCGCGCTACGACCAGGTCAGCCTGGTGGTGCAGGCGGTCGTGCACGACGCGCTGGCCGGGCGGGACACGCCCGAGGCGGCGGTGCGGCGGCTGGCGCGGGAACTCGACGCGCTCACCCGTTCCTAGTTACTTGTTAGGTAACGCCAACGTCTCATCTCGGCTCGTTGCATACGGATAAATCCGGATATGCGCGGTCAACTGCCCAGTAGCTTCCGTGCTGTTCATTGACACCTCCGCGACATGGCTACTTAACATGCATACATGTCAAGTAAGTGTCCCTGGTGGCGCGACGCGGTGATCTACCAGGTGTACGTCCGCAGCTTCCTGGACAGCACCGGCGACGGCATCGGCGATCTCGCCGGGGTCCGGGCCGGACTGCCGTACCTCAGGAAGCTCGGCGTGGACGGGATATGGCTGAGCCCCTTCTACCCCTCACCGCAGGCCGACCACGGCTACGACGTGGCCGACTACCGCGACGTCGACCCGGTCTTCGGTGACCTCACCGAGTTCGACCTGCTGATGACCGCCGCCCGGCGGCTCGGCGTCCGGGTGCTGCTCGACATCGTCCCCAACCACTGCTCCAGCGCCCACCCGGACTTCCAGCGCGCGCTCGCCGCCGCCCCCGGCAGCCCGGCCCGCGCCCGCTTCCACTTCGCCGACG
Organism: Streptomyces flavalbus; assembly: GCF_042674625.1. Taxonomy (NCBI): domain Bacteria; kingdom Bacillati; phylum Actinomycetota; class Actinomycetes; order Kitasatosporales; family Streptomycetaceae; genus Streptomyces; species Streptomyces flavalbus. The sequence continues at coordinate 1,899,902 of NZ_JBHTEB010000001.1, read as the reverse complement.
GCCGGGGCCCGGACGGCGCCGAGCCGCCCAACAACTGGCACGCCATGTTCGGCGGCCCGGCCTGGACCCGCGTCGACGACGGCCAGTGGTACCTGCACATGTTCACGCCCGAGCAGCCCGACTGGAACTGGCGCAACCCCGAGGTCGCCGCCGACTTCGACGCCACCCTGCGCTTCTGGCTCGACCGCGGCGTCGACGGCTTCCGCATCGACGTCGCCGCCGGGCTCTTCAAGCACCCCGACCTCCCCGACTCACCCGACCCCGAGGCCGACGCCCGCACCCGCGACTCGGTCAACCCGCTCGCCTGGAACCAGCCCGAGGTGCACGACGTGTGGCGGCACTGGCGCGCGGTCTGCGAGGAGTACACCGCCCGCGACGGCCGCGAACGCCTCCTCGTCGGCGAGGTGTCGGTGCCCACCGCCCGCGAACACGCGCGCTACGTCCGCCCCGACGAACTCCACCAGGCGTTCTTCTTCGACCTGCTCAGCGCGCCCTGGGACGCCGACGCCTTCCGCAAGGTGATCTCCGAGGCCATGCAGGACATCGCCGGGACCGGCTCCACGGTCACCTGGGTCCTCAACAACCACGACCAGGTCCGCACCGTCACCCGCTACGGCGAACCCACCCCGCAGGGCAGCGGCCTCGGCGCCGCCCGCGCCCGCGCCGCCGCGCTGCTGATGCTGGCGCTGCCCGGCGCCGCGTACATCTACCAGGGCGAGGAACTGGGCCTGCCCGAGGTCGTCGACCTGCCCGACGACGTGCTCACCGACCCGATCTTCCGCCGCACCGGCAGCCGCGCCCGCATCCGCGACGGCTGCCGGGTGCCGCTGCCCTGGTCCGGACAGGCGTCGCCGTTCGGGTTCACCTCCGGTGCGGAGGGCGCCAAGCCGTGGCTGCCGCAGCCGTCGTACTTCGCCGAGTACGCCACCGACCGCGCCCTCGCCGACACCCGCTCCTTCTGGCACCTCTACCGCGACGGCCTCCACCTGCGCGCCACGCTGCCCCAGTTGGGGGAGGGCTCGCTGACCTGGCTGGACACCCCTCCCGGCGTCCTCGCCTTCACCCGCGGCGACGGCCTCGTCTGCGCCGTCAACTTCACCACCGCGCCCGCCCCCGCGCCGCTCCCCGGCACCCCGCTGCTCGCCAGCGGCCCCTGCCCGGCCGGGGAACTGCCCGGCTCCACCGCCGCCTGGTGGATCGGCGGCCTCTGAACCTCCCCTCACCCATCCGTTCTCGAAGGGACATCAACGATGATGCGACGACGTACCACCCTGCTCACCGGCTGCACCGCCCTCGTCCTGGCGCTCACCGCCACCGCCTGCGGCGACGACGACCCGGTCACCGCGGGCGGCGGCGACCAGTCGCTCAGCGGCCAGACCGTCACCGTCGCCGGTGTCTGGTCCGGCACCGAGCAGAAGAACTTCCAGAAGGTCCTGGACGCGTTCAGCGAGCAGACCGGCGCGAAGACCCAGTTCGTCTCCACCGGCGACAACGTCTCCACCGTCGTCGGCAGCAAGATAGAGGGCGGCAACGCGCCCGACGTCGTGATGGTCCCGCAGGTCGGCGTGTTGCAGCAGTTCGCCAAGGAGGGCTGGCTCACCCCGCTCTCCCAGAAGACCGAGCAGGCCGCCGACACCAACTTCGCGCCGGTCTGGAAGGACTACGGCAGCGTCGACGGCACCTTCTACGGCCTCTACTTCAAGGCCGCCCACAAGTCGACGGTCTGGTACAGCCCCGACGCCCTCACCCAGGCCGGGGTCGAGACGCCGAAGACGTACGACGAGATGCTGGAGGCCGGGCACACCGTCTCCGACTCCGGGCTCGCCGCGTTCTCCGTCGCCGGTCAGGACGGCTGGACCCTCACCGACTGGTTCGAGAACATCTACCTCTCGCAGGCGGGCCCCGAGAAGTACGACGCCCTCGCCGCGCACGAGCTGAAGTGGACCGACGCGTCGGTGGTGAAGGCCCTCGGCACCCTCGGCGAGCTCTTCAAGGACGAGCAGCTCATCGCGGGCGGCCAGAAGCAGGCCCTGAACACCGACTTCCCCGGCTCCGTCGAGAAGGTCTTCGGCCCCGAGCCCGAGGCCGGGATGGTCTACGAGGGCGACTTCGTCGCGGGCGTCGCCAAGGACCAGTTCGGCAAGGAGATCGGCAAGGACGCCAACTTCTTCCCGTTCCCGCCCGTCGACGGCGGCACCGCGCCGGTCGTCAGCGGCGGTGACGCCGCCGTCGTCCTGAAGGACGGCAAGAACGCCAAGGCCGGGATGGCGCTCCTGGAGTACCTCGCCACCCCGGAGGCCGCCGCCGTGTGGGCCGAGGCGGGCGGCTTCCTCTCCCCGAACAAGGCGCTCGACCTCGCCTCCTACGGCGACGACGTCACCCGCGCCACCGCCAAGTCCCTCGTCGACGCCGGGGACTCGGTCCGCTTCGACATGTCCGACCAGGCGCCCGCGGCGTTCGGCGGCACCAAGGGCGTCGGCGAGTGGAAGATCCTCCAGGACTTCCTGCGCGACCCCTCGAACCCCGAGGCGACCGCGGCCGAGCTGGAGAAGGCCGCGGCCAAGGCGTACAAGGGCTGATACGGCCATGACCGCCACCCTCACCAAGGAGACGAGCCCGGCGAGCCCCCCGCCGTCGCTCCCCCCGCCGCCGGGCGCCCGGCGCGCCCGGCGGCGGGGCCGGGTCATCGCCCTGCTGTTCGTCTTCCCCGCCCTGCTGCTGCTCGGCGCCCTGGTGCTCTACCCGGCGCTGTTCTCCGTCGGACGCAGCTTCTTCGACGCCTCCGGTGACCGCTTCGTCGGCGGCGACAACTACACCGAGATGTTCCGCGACCCGGCCACCCTCAAGGCCGTCCGCAACACCGCGATCTGGGTCGTCGTCGCCCCCACCCTGCTCACCGGCCTCGGCCTGGTCCTGGCCGTGCTGGTGGAGAAGATCCGCTGGGCGACCGCGTTCAAGCTGCTGCTGTTCATGCCCATGGCGGTCTCCTTCCTCGCCGCGGGCATCATCTTCCGCCTCGCCTACGACGAGGACCCCGACAAGGGCGTCCTCAACGCCGCCGTCGTCACGGTGCACGACGCCTTCCAGGGCACCTCGTCCTACCCGGCCGCCCGGCCCCGCCCCGACCAGGGCCTGACCGAGGACCGCGACGGCTCCTACCGGACCGACGCCACCGCCTCCCCGGGCGACGCGGTCACCCTCGGCCTGGTCGGGGTGGCGCCGGACGACCTGCCCGGCGGCGCGCGGCCCGCGCGGGGCGCCGACGGCCTCAAGGCCGTCCCCGGTGAGCTGAGCGGCGTCGTGTACCTGGACTTCACGCCCGGAGGCGGCGGGGAACAGGGCAAGGTCGACGCCAAGGAGAGCGGGCTGCCCGAGCTGACCGTCGAGGCGGTGCGCGACGGCCGTACGGTCGCCAGCACCACCACCGACGGCGACGGCACCTTCCGCTTCACCGGCCTCGACCAGGGCGGCTACCAACTGCGGCTGCCCGCGGCCAACTTCGCCCCGCCCTACGACGGCGTCTCCTGGCTCGGCCCGGCGCTGGTCACCCCGGCGATCATCGGGGCGTACCTGTGGATCTGGACCGGCTTCGCGATGGTGCTGATCGGCGCGGGCCTGTCGGCGCTGCCCCGGGACGCCCTGGAGGCGGCGCGGATCGACGGCGCCAACGAGTGGCAGATCTTCCGGAAGATCACCGTGCCGCTGCTCGCGCCCGTCCTCACGGTCGTCTTCGTCACCCTGGTGATCAACGTGATGAAGGTCTTCGACCTCGTCTACATCATCGCCCCCGGACCCGTGCAGGAGGACGCGACCGTGCTCGCCACGCAGATGTGGCTGGTGTCCTTCGGCGGTGGCAACGACCAGGGCCTCGGCAGCGCGCTCGGCGTGCTCCTGCTGCTGCTTGTGGTCCCGGCGATGGTGTTCAACGTCCGGCGGTTCCGAAGGAGTCAGCGATGAACGCGGTCCGGCGCTACCTGGGCAGCTCCCTGGTCCAGGCGTTCCTGGTCGTCATCGGCCTGGTCTGGATGACCCCGCTCGCCGGGCTGCTGCTGTCCTCCCTGCGCTCCTCCGAGGACACCGCCAAGGGCGGCTGGTGGACGGTGTTCACCAGCCCCGGGCAGCTTTCCTTCGACAACTACTCGGCCCTGCTGGACAACTCCGGCATGGTCCAGGCGTTCTGGAACACCGTCCTGATCTCGGTGCCGACGACCGTGCTCGTCGTCGGGCTCGCGGCGCTCGCCGGGTACGCGTTCGCCTGGCTGGACTTCCCCGGCCGCGAGCCGGTGTTCCTCGTCGTGGTGGCGCTGCTGGTGGTGCCCGTGCAGATCGGCCTGCTGCCGGTGGCCAAGCTCTTCGGCCAGCTCGGCCTGTTCGGCACGATCCCCGGCGTGGTGCTCTTCCACGTCGCCTACGGGCTGCCGTTCGGGGTGTTCCTGCTGCGGAACTACTTCGCCGAGATGCCCAAGGAGATGCTGGAGGCCGCCCGCATGGACGGCGGCGGCGAGTGGCGGATCTTCACCCGGCTGGTGCTGCCGGTGGGCCTCCCGGCCATCGCCAGCCTCGCCATCTTCCAGTTCCTGTGGGTGTGGAACGACATGCTGGTGGCGCTGCTCTTCGCGGACAGCTCCTCGCAGCCGCTGACCGTGGAACTCCAGTCGCAGATCCGCCAGTTCGGCAGCAACATCGACGTGCTGGCGCCCGGCGCATTCCTGTCGCTGATCGTGCCGGTGGCGGTGTTCTTCGCCTTCCAGCGGCACTTCGTCCAGGGGGTGATGGCGGGCTCGGTCAAGTAGGGCCCATGAACTCCGGGGCCCCGCTCGCGGCGGCGAGCGGGGCCCCGGTCGCGTCACGGTGACGCCGGTGGGTACAGCGACCGCGGCAACTGCGAGGCCGCCGCGTCGTCCAGCAGCCACAGGGTGCGCGCCCGGCCCCGGGCGCCCGCCGCGGGGGCCTGGACCTCCCCGGCGCCGGACAGCGCGATCGCCGCGGCCCGCGCCTTGTCCTCACCCGCGGCCAGCAGCCACACCTCACGGGCGGCGCGGATCGCGGGCAGGGTCAGCGTCACCCGGGTCGGCGGCGGCTTGGGCGCGCCGTGCACCCCGACGACGGTGCGCTCGGTCTCCCGTACGGCGGGCAGCTCCGGGAAGAGCGAGGCGACGTGGGTGTCCGGGCCGACGCCCAGCATCAGCACGTCGAAGGACGGCACCGGGGCGTGCGCCTCCGGTCCGGCCGCCGCCGCCAGCTCCTCCGCGTAGGCCGCCGCCGCCGCGTCCACGTCACCGCCGCACGGGCCGTCCGACGCGGGCATGGCGTGCACGCGCTTCGGGTCCAGCGGCACCGCGTCCAGCAGCGCCTCGCGGGCCTGGGTGACATTGCGGTCCGGGTCGCCCTCGGGCAGGAACCGCTCGTCGCCCCACCACAGGTCGAGGCGGCCCCAGTCGATGGCGTCCCGGGCGGGCGCCGCCGCCAGCGCGGCCAGCAGGCCGTTGCCGTTGCGGCCCCCGGTCAGCACGACGGACGCCGACCCGCGCGAGGTCTGCGCGTCCACCACCTTGGTGATCAGCCGGGCCGCGGCGGCCTGCGCCATCAGCTCCTTGTCGTGGTGCACGACGAGCTGCGGGGTGTTCACTTCGCCGCCGCCTTCCTCACCGGGGCCTTCTTGGCGGCCTTCTTCGCGGGCGCCTTCGCCGCCGACGCCTCGGGCGCCGGAACAGCGACCGGCTCCTGCGCGTCCGGCTCCCGCGCGACCGCCTCGTCCGCGGCCGGGTTCAGCCGCCGCACCCCGTACCGCAGGGCGGAGGCGTAGGTGTCGTCCGGGTCCAGCCTGCGCAGCTCCTCCGCGATCAGCTCCGCGGTGTCGCGGCGCTTGAGCGCCACGGCCCGCTGCGGCTGGCCCTGGATGGAGAGCGTGGCGAGGGTCCCGTCGGCCCGGTCCAGGACGATCGGACCGCAGTCGGTCGCCATCCGCACCGCCGTCAGACCCGGGCCGCCGGACACCGACCGCTTGACGGGCACGTCCAGCCGCTCCGCGAGCCACATCGCCAGCAGCTCACAGCTCGGGTTGAACTCCTCGCCCTCCACCTCGACGCCCTGCACCTCGCAGGTGACCTGGTCCAGGGCCGCGGCCAGCATCGACCGCCAGGGCGTGATGCGGGTCCACGACAGGTCCGTGTCGCCGGGGGTGTAGGTGTCGGCGCGGGCGGCGAGGTCCCTGACCGGCCGCTCGGCGGCGTAGGTGTCGGTGACCCGGCGCTGGGCCAGCGCGCCGAGGGGGTCCTTCGCCGGGTCGAGCGGCGCGTTCACCGGCCACCAGACGACCACGGGGGCGTCCGGCAGCAGCAGCGGCAGCACCACCGACTGGGCGTGGTCGGCCACCTCGCCGTACAGCCGCAGCACCACCGTCTCCCCGGTGCCCGCCTCGGCACCGAGGCGCACCTCGGCGTCCAGGCGGGACTGGGTGCGGTCCCGGGGCGAGCGGGAGACCCGCTTGATGACGACCAGGGTGCGCGAGGGGTGCTCGTGCGAGGCGTCGCCCGCGGCCTTCAGGGCGTCGTAGGCGTTCTCCTCGTCGGTGACGATGACGAGGGTGAGGACCATGCCCACGGCCGGGGTGCCGATCGCGCGGCGGCCCTGCACCAGCGCCTTGTTTATCTTGCTGGAGGTGGTGTCGGTCAGGTCGATCTTCATGGCCGCCGCCAGCTCCGTCCGTCTCGCCGCAGCATCTCGTCCGCCTCGACCGGCCCCCAGGTCCCCGCCGGGTACTGGGCGGGCCTGCCGTTGGTGTCCCAGTACTCCTCGATCGGGTCGAGGATCTTCCAGGACAGCTCGACCTCCTCGGTGCGTGGGAACAGGTTGGCGTCGCCCAGCAGCACGTCGAGGATGAGCCGCTCGTACGCCTCCGGGCTGGACTCCGTGAACGACTCGCCGTACGCGAAGTCCATGGACACGTCCCGGATCTCCATCGAGGTGCCCGGCACCTTGGAGCCGAAGCGGACCGTCACGCCCTCGTCCGGCTGGACGCGGATGACGATCGCGTTGGAGCCCAGCTCCTCCGTCGCCGTGGTGTCGAAGGGGGAGTGCGGGGCGCGCTGGAAGACCACCGCGATCTCGGTGACCCGGCGGCCAAGGCGCTTGCCGGTGCGCAGGTAGAAGGGGACGCCCGCCCAGCGGCGGTTGTCGATGCCCAGCTTGATCGCCGCGAAGGTGTCGGTCTTCGACTTGGCGTCGATGCCCTCCTCGTCGAGGTAGCCGATCACCTTCGCGCCGCCCTGCCAGCCCGCCGCGTACTGCCCGCGCACGGTGTCCCGGCCCAGGTCCCGCGGCAGCCGGACCGCGCCGAGCACCTTCGTCTTCTCCGCCGCCAGCGCGTCGGCGTCGAAGGAGGCGGGCTCCTCCATCGCGGTCAGCGCCATCAACTGGAGCAGGTGGTTCTGGATGACGTCACGGGCGGCGCCGATGCCGTCGTAGTACCCCGCCCGGCCGCCGATGCCGATGTCCTCCGCCATGGTGATCTGCACGTGGTCCACGAAGGACCGGTTCCAGATCGGCTCGAACATGGTGTTGGCGAACCGCAGCGCCAGGATGTTCTGGACGGTCTCCTTGCCCAGGTAGTGGTCGATGCGGAAGACCTGGTCCGGGGCGAAGACCTCGTGGACGACCTTGTTCAGCTCCTCGGCCGACTTCAGGTCGTGCCCGAACGGCTTCTCGATGACCGCGCGCCGCCACGAGCCGTTCTGCTGGTCGGCCAGCCCGTGCTTCTTGAGCTGCTGGATGACCACCGGGAAGGAACTCGGCGGCACGGAGAGGTAGAACGCGAAGTTGCCGCCCGTGCCCTGCGCCTTGTCCAGGTCCTCGATGGTGCCGCGCAGCCGCTCGAACGCGTCGTCGTCGTCGAAGGTGCCCTGCACGAACCGCATCCCCTGGAGGAGCTGCTGCCAGACCTCCTCGCGGAACGGGGTGCGGGCGTGCTCCTTGACGGCGTCGTGCACGACCTGGGCGAAGTCCTCGTTCTCCCAGTCGCGGCGGGCGAAGCCGACCAGTGAGAAGCCCGGCGGCAGCAGACCCCGGTTCGCGAGGTCGTACACCGCGGGCATCAGCTTCTTCCGCGACAGATCGCCCGTGACGCCGAAGATCACCAGGCCCGACGGCCCCGCGATGCGCGGGAGCCGTCGGTCCGCCGGGTCACGAAGCGGGTTCGCTCCGGTGACTGAGGGAGACAAGGTGTCAGCCCTCCGCGGGGGCGAGGCGCTTCAGCTCGGCCTCGGTGGACGCCAGCAGGTCGTTCCAGGACGCCTCGAACTTCTCGACGCCCTCGTCCTCCAGGAGCTGCACCACGTCGTCGTACTTGATGCCGAGCGCCTCGACCGCGTCCAGGTCGGCACGCGCCTGCTCGTACGTGCCGGTGACGGCGTCCCCGGTGATCTGCCCGTGGTCCTCGGTGGCCAGCAGAGTGGCCTCCGGCATGGTGTTCACGGTGTTCGGCGCGACCAGGTCGGTGACGTACATCGTGTCCTGGTACGCCGGGTCCTTCACGCCCGTCGACGCCCACAGCGGACGCTGCTTGTTGGCGCCCGCGTTCTCCAGCGCCGACCAGCGGTCGGACGAGAACACCTCCTCGTACGCCTGGTAGGCGAGGCGGGCGTTGGCGATGGCGGCCTTGCCGCGCAGCGCCTTGGCCTCGTCGGTGCCGAGCGCGTCGATCCGCTTGTCGATCTCGGTGTCCACGCGGGACACGAAGAAGGAGGCGACCGAGTGGATCTTGGAGAGGTCCAGGCCCTTCGCCTTGGCCTGCTCCAGACCGCTGAGGTAGGCGTCCATCACCTCGCGGTAGCGCTCCAGGGAGAAGATCAGCGTGACGTTGACGCTGATCCCGTTGCCGATCACCTCGGTGATCGCCGGGAGGCCCGCCTTGGTCGCCGGGATCTTGATCAGCGTGTTCGGGCGGTCCACCAGCCACGCGAGCTGCTTGGCCTCCGCGACGGTCGCGCGGGTGTGGTGGGCGAGCCGCGGGTCGACCTCGATGGAGACCCGGCCGTCCTGGCCGCCGGTCGCCTCGAACACCGGGTGCAGGATGTCGGCGGCGTCCCGGACGTCCGCCGTGGTGATCATGCGGACGGCCTCCTCGACGGTGACCTTGCGGGCGGCGAGGTCCGCGAGCTGCTGCTCGTAGCCGTCGCCGCTGCTGATCGCCTTCTGGAAGATCGTCGGGTTGGTGGTGACGCCCACGACGTGCTGCTCGTCGAGCAGCTCGGCGAGGTTGCCGGACGTGATCCGCTTCCGCGACAGGTCGTCCAGCCAGATCGCGACGCCTTCCTCGGAGAGGCGCTTCAGTGCGTCTGTCATGGAAATTGCATCTCCTACGTGTCGTATGTGAGCGTCAGCGCTGAGCGGCGGCCAGCGATTCCCGCGCCGCCGCGGCCACGTTCTCGGCGGTGAAGCCGAACTCGCGGAAGAGGACCTTGCCGTCGGCGGACGCGCCGAAGTGCTCCAGGGAGACGATGCGACCGGCGTCCCCGACGTACCGGTGCCAGGTGAGCCCGATGCCCGCCTCGACGGCGACCCGTGCCTTCACACTCGGCGGCAGGACGCTGTCCCGGTACCCCTGGTCCTGCTCCTCGAACCACTCCACGGACGGCATCGACACCACCCGGGTCGGCACGCCCGCCGCCTGGAGCTGCTCGCGCGCCGCGACCGCGACCTGCACCTCGGAACCGGTGCCGATCAGGATCACCTGGGCGTCGCCGCCCTCGGCCTCGAACAGCACGTACCCGCCCTTGGCGGCGTCCTCGTTCGGCTCGTACGTCGGCACGCCCTGGCGGGTCAGCGCCAGACCGTGCGGGGCGCCCTTGCCGAACTCCTTCGTCCAGCGGCGCAGGATCTCGCGCCAGGCGATCGCGGTCTCGTTGGCGTCGGCCGGGCGCACCACGTTCAGCCCCGGGATCGCGCGCAGCGACGCCAGGTGCTCCACGGGCTGGTGCGTCGGACCGTCCTCACCGAGGCCGATGGAGTCGTGCGTCCACACGTACGTCACCGGCAGGTGCATCAGCGCCGACAGCCGCACGGCGTTGCGCATGTAGTCGGAGAACACCAGGAAGGTGCCGCCGTAGATCCGGGTGTTGCCGTGCAGGGCGATGCCGTTCATCTCCGCGGCCATGGCGTGCTCGCGGATGCCGAAGTGGACCGTGCGCCCGTACGGGTCGGCCTCCGGGAGCGGGTTGCCCGCGGGGAGGAAGGAGCTGGTCTTGTCGATGGTGGTGTTGTTGGAGCCCGCGAGGTCGGCCGAGCCGCCCCACAGCTCCGGCACCACCGCGCCGAGCGCCTGGAGCACCTTGCCGGAGGCGGCGCGGGTGGCGACGCCCTTGCCCGGCTCGAAGACGGGGATGTGCGACTCCCAGCCCTCGGGCAGCTCGCCCTTGCTGATCCGGTCGAACTCGGCGGCCCGCTCGGGGTTGGCGTTGCGCCACTCCTGGAGCTGCTTCTCCCACTCCGCCTTGGCCTGGCGGCCCCGCTCGACGGCCTGCCGGGTGTGCCCGATGACCTCGTCGGAGACCTCGAAGGACCGCTCCGGGTCGAAGCCGAGGACGCGCTTGGTGGCCGCGACCTCCTCGTCGCCGAGCGCCGAGCCGTGCGCGGCCTCGGTGTTCTGCGCGTTCGGGGCGGGCCAGGCGATGATCGAGCGCATCGCGATGAACGACGGCCGGTCGGTGACCTGCTTGGCCGCCTCGATCGCGTCGTACAGGGCGTGCGGGTCGAGGTCGCCGTCCGGCTTCGGGGCGACCCGCTGGACGTGCCAGCCGTACGCCTCGTACCGCTTGACGGTGTCCTCGGAGACCGCGGTCTCGGTGTCGCCCTCGATCGAGATGTGGTTGTCGTCCCACAGCAGGATCAGGTTGCCCAGCTTCTGGTGCCCGGCCAGCGAGGACGCCTCGGCGGAGATGCCCTCCTGGAGGCAGCCGTCACCGGCGACGCAGTAGACGTAGTGGTCGAAGGGCGAGGTGCCCTCGGCCGCCTCCGGGTCGAACAGGCCGCGCTCGTAGCGGGCGGCCATCGCCATGCCCACGGCGTTGGCGACACCCTGCCCGAGCGGGCCGGTCGTGGTCTCCACGCCCTTGGTGTGGCCGTACTCGGGGTGCCCCGGGGTCTTGGAGCCCCAGGTGCGGAAGGCCTTCAGATCGTCCAGCTCCAGGCCGAAACCGGCCAGGTAGAGCTGGGTGTAGAGGGTCAGGGACGAATGGCCCGCGGACAGCACGAAGCGGTCCCGTCCGGTCCAGTCCGGGTCAGCCGGGTCGTGCCGCATCACCTTCTGGAAGAGGGTGTAGGCGGCGGGCGCGAGGCTCATCGCCGTACCCGGATGGCCGTTGCCGACCTTCTGTACGGCGTCGGCGGCGAGGACGCGTGCGGTGTCGACGGCCCGCTGGTCCAGCTCGGTCCACTCGAGGTCTGTGGTGGTCGGCTTGGTGCTCACCCTGGGTCAGGGCTCCTCTCCACATGTCGGATGCCGGTGTGTTCTGGCCCACCGGCCGCAGTCGAGCCTACCCCCGGAGGGACGTGCGTCTTTTCGAGAGATTCCAGACTGCCGGGACTCTTTCAAATCCGCCTCCCGACCAGCTCCGACCACGTTCGACACATGAATACGGACCCCCTCATCCGAGTGCTCAATCGAGCCCTCGGAACGGTCCCGTGAGCGGCTCCGCCAACACGAACCCACCCCCGCGAAGGCCGGGGTATGGGCAACGTCTACAGTGGCGTGGTACGCGCGAGCCTTTACCCGGAGTTCACACGGGGCGGCTCGCTGGGAGTCTCTGTCAGGGGTGTGCGTGACGGCCGTTGAATCCCGTCCTGCGGGGGTTGTCGGGACGAGCCAGAGCCCGAGTCACCGGCCGTTCGGGGCCCGTGTCAAGGCGTTCGTGGCGCTGACCAAGCCGCGGATCATCGAGCTGCTGCTGATCACCACCGTTCCGGTGATGTTCCTCGCCGAGCAGGGCGTGCCCGACCTCGGCCTGGTGCTGATCACCTGCTTCGCGGGCTACCTCTCCGCGGGCGGCGCCAACGCGCTCAACATGTACATCGACCGGGACATCGACGCGCTGATGGACCGCACCTCGCAGCGCCCCCTGGTCACCGGGATGGTCAGCCCGCGCGAGTGCCTCGCCTTCGGCATCACCCTCGGCGTCGTCTCCACCCTGCTGTTCGGCCTCGCCGTCAACTGGCTCTCCGCCTGGCTCTCCCTCGGCGCGCTCCTCTTCTACGTCGTCGTCTACACGATGATCCTCAAGCGCCGCACCTCGCAGAACATCGTCTGGGGCGGCATCGCGGGCTGTATGCCGGTGCTGATCGGCTGGTCGGCGGTGACCAACTCGGTGTCGTACGCGCCGCTGATCCTGTTCCTCGTCATCTTCTTCTGGACGCCGCCGCACTACTGGCCGCTGTCGATGAAGGTGAAGGACGACTACGCACGCGTGGGCGTGCCGATGCTGCCGGTGATCGCCTCCAACAAGGTCGTAGCCCGGCAGATCGTCCTCTACTCCTGGGTGATGGTCGGCGCGTCGCTGCTGCTCACCCCGCTGGGCTACACCGGCTGGTTCTACACGCTGGTCGCGCTGGCCGCGGGCGGCTGGTGGCTGTGGGAGGCGCACGCCCTGCAGAACCGGGCCAAGGCCGAGGTGACGGGCGCGAAGCTGAAGGAGATGCGGCTGTTCCACTGGTCCATCACCTATGTGTCGCTGCTCTTCGTCGCGGTGGCGGTGGACCCCTTCCTGCGCTGACACGGCTTCCCGGGCGGGGTGCGTGGCCAAGGCCACGCACCCCGCCCGTCGCCGTTTGATCTACCCGTCGGTAGCATCCTGGCCATGGCAGACACGCAAGCGGTTGACGCGAAGGTCGAGGACAAGAGGGCGGCACGCAGGGCGGCCCGCCTCGCCCGGCAGATCGGCGCCTTCAGCAAGGCGCACGGCGGTGCCGAGGGCCAGGTGGCCTACCTCGGGCAGCGCGGCGCCCGGATCGTCCTCGTCGGCGCGGACGGCGGCTGGGGCGACCTGGTCGCGCCCACCCACGCCATCGCCGAGCAGGCGGTGCGCGCGTCCGGGATCACCGTCCACGAGACGTTCGACGGTGAGTTCGCGGCCAAGGTGAAGACCGGACCGTACGAATGGAACCGGATGGCGGGCATCCAGTTGGGCGGCCCCGCCAACGACTGAGGCCGGTCCCAACACCTGACGCCCGGTCCACCCGTTAGGACAGCAAAGAGCGGTGGCGCTCGCACGCGGTCCGACACGGGGAGCCCGGATGATCGACACGCCGTCCCTCGTGGACCAGTACTGCCACGGCGTACTCCGTACCGAGCTGGGCCTCGGCACCTTCGAGGCCCAGCTCGCGCGCACCGAGGGACCGCCCGCGCCGGGCACCACCCTGTTCGACACCCAGACCGGCTTCGCGGTACGCCGCTGGTGCCCCCCGCTGCTCGGCCTGGAGCCGCACTGCGCGCCCGCCCGCTACCTCGCCCGGCGCCGGGAACTCGGCGCCCTGGAGGCGGGCCGCCGGTTGCTGCGCGGCAGCGGCATCACCACCTACCTGGTCGACACCGGCCTCCCCGGCGACCTCACCCCGCCCCCCGAGCTGGCCTCGGCGTCCGCCGCCGACGCCCATGAGATCGTCCGCCTCGAACTCCTCGCCGAGCAGGTCGCCGACACCTCCGGCACCGTCGAGGCGCTGCTCGCCAACCTCGCCGAGTCCGTGCACGGTGCCGCCGCGCACGCCGTCGCCTTCACCTCCGTCGCGGGCGCCCGGCACGGACTCGCCCTCGCGCCCGAGCCGCCCGGCCCCGGCGAGGTGCGCGGCGCGGCGGCCCGCTGGCTCGCCGGGCGCCGGGTCGGGGGTGCGCTGACCGACCCGGTGCTGCTGCGGCACCTGCTGTGGATCGCCGTCGCCACCGGCAGGCCGCTCCAGCTCCACGCCGGGCTCGGGGAGCCGGGGCTGCGCATCGACCGCACCGACCCGGTGCTGCTGACCGACTTCGTACGGGCCACCGCCGGGCTCGGCACCGACCTGGTCCTGCTGCACGGCTACCCGTACCACCGGCACGCCGCCCACCTCGCCGGGGTCTTCCCGCACGTGTACGCCGACTCCGGCGCCGCCCTGGTGCGCACCGGCGCCCGCGCCGCCACCGTCCTCGCCGAGATCCTGGAGCTGGCCCCCTTCGGCAAGATCCTCTTCTCCAGCGGCGCGCAGGGCCTGCCGGAGCTGCACGTGGTCGGCGCCCGCCTCTTCCGCGAGGCCCTCGCGAGGGTGCTCGGCACCTGGGTCGCGGAGGGGGCGTGGTCGCTTACGGACGCGCAGCGGGTCGCCGGTCTGATCGCGTCCGGGAACGCACGGCGGGTGTACGGGCTGGAGTGACGGGTGCGCGGGTCCACGGTGCTGGGGTGAGCGTGGGGACGCCGGGCGGGGTGAGCCGGGACGGAGGGTTGAGGGCGCGCGCGTGTACAGGCGGGTCGGGGGTGGACAGACTGCCCCCATGCCGACCGACGCACTGCTCGACCGCTTCCTCACCGGCCTCACCGGCCTCACCGGCCTCGCCGATCCCGTCGCCCTCTGGGCGCACGGCTCGCTGGCCGGGGGCGACTACCAGGAGGGACGCAGTGACCTGGACCTGGTCGCCGTGCTGCCCGGCCCGCTCACGCCGGGCACCGTCTGGCGGCTGGCCCTGCTGCACGCCCGGCTGCGCGCCGAGCCGCTCGCGGCCGGGCTGCACTGCACCTATCTGACGCCGGGCTCGGCGGCGGGAGCGGACCGGCGGCACCTGACCTGGGCGCACGAGCGGCTCTTCATGCGGCCGGTGAGCCCCGTCGCCCGGCGCGAGCTGCACACCTTCGGGCGCGTCCTGTACGGCGCGGGCCCCGCCGAACTGCTGCCGCCGGTGCCGGACGCCGAACTGCGCGCCTTCGTCCTGCGCGACCAGCGGGACTTCTGGCGGCCCGCGGTCGAGCACGCCCCGCGCTGGCGCCGGGACGACTGGGTCGACGTGGGCCTGACGACGTACGCCCGCGCCGCCGTCACCCTGCGCGAGGGACGGCTGATCACCAAGCGCGACTCCCTGGTGGAACTCCTCGCCCTGGGCGCCCCCGCCGAGGTCGTCGAGGACATCCGGCTACGGCGCTACGACGACCCCGCGCCGCCCACCGAGGAGTGGACGGCGCGGCGCGGCGAGCTGACCCGGGCCTACCTGGGGCCCGCGATCGACGCGCTGGTGGCCTCGTACGCCTGAGCGGCGGGCGCCGCCGGGACGACGGTCACCTGGGCCTCGGGGCGCTCACGCAGGGACAGCAGCACCCGCAGCACCGCGATCCACACCAGGCAGGAGCCCAGCATGTGCACGCCGACCAGGATCTCGGGGAGGTTGGTGAAGTACTGGGTGTAGCCGACGACCCCCTGGGCGAGCAGCACCAGGAACAGGTCACGCGTCCGGTCCAGCGGGCCGCGCGGCGCGTCCACCGCCTTCAGCACGAACCACAGCGCGAAGGCGAGGGTCACCACCACCCACGCCATCAGCGAGTGCAGCCGGGTGACCGCCTCCCACGGCACGTCCATGCGCGGGACCTCGCGGGAGTCGCCCGCGTGCGGGCCCGCGCCGGTCACCACCGTGCCGACGGCGACCAGCAGCCCCGCCACCGCGACCAGCACCCACACGAGCTGCCGCACCGGCTCGCCGACCAGCGGCCGGGGCGCGGCGTCGCCCTCGCGGGTGCGCTGCCACATCACCGCGGCGACGGTGATCAGCGCGGTGGAGAGCAGGAAGTGCGCCGCGACGGTGTACGGGTTGAGGCCGACCAGCACGACGATGCCGCCGAGGACGGCGTTGCCCATGACCACCCAGAACTGCGCCCAGCCGAGCCGGGTCAGGCCGCGCCGGTACGGCTTCCGCGAGCGGGCGGCGATGATCGCCCAGCCGACGGCCGCGCACAGCACGTAGGTCAGCAGCCGGTTGCCGAACTCGATGACGCCGTGCACGCCCATCGCGCTGGTGTTGGTCAGCGAGTCCTCGGTGCACTTGGGCCAGGTCGGGCAGCCCAGACCGGAGCCGGTGAGCCGGACGGCGCCGCCGGTGACGACGATCACGACCGCCATGACGAGCGCGGCGAGCGCCGCCCGCCGTACCGTCCGGGGGTCCGGGGTCCAGCGTGCGGCGATGAAGGCGAGCGGGTTGCGCAGCGCGGCCTGGGCGTCCGCGCGGGTCAGGTTTGGCACGCTCACCATCGTAGGACGGGGTTTGTGCACGCTTTCACGAGGGTCCGTGGAGGCCGTCACTCCCAGCGGAAGAAGCGCCCCGCCGCGGCCAGCCCGGCCACCGCCCCGACGGCGAGGACGCCCAGGTCACCCCACGGCGTCCCGGCGCCGTGCTGGAGGACGTCCCGCAGGCCGTCGGAGAGCGCCGTGATCGGCAGCAGCCCGAGGACGTCCTGCGCGGCGTCCGGGAACTTGTCCAGCGGGACGATGACGCCGCCGCCGACGAGCAGCAGCAGGAAGACCAGGTTCGCCGCGGCGAGCGTCGCCTCCGCCCGCAGCGTGCCCGCCATCAGCAGCCCGAGCCCGGAGAACGCGGCCGTGCCGAGCACGAGCAGCACCACCACCGCGAGCGGGTTGCCCTGCGGCGACCAGCCGAGGGCGAGCGCGATGCCCGTCACCAGGAGCACCTGGAGCACCTCGGTGACCAGCACGGACACCGTCTTGGCGGCCATCAGGCCCCAGCGCGGCAACGGGGAGGCGGCGAGCCGCTTCAGCACGCCGTAGCGGCGCTCGAAGCCGGTGGCGATGGCCTGCCCGGTGAACGCCGTGGACATCACGGAGAGCGCGAGGATGCCGGGGGCGAGGAAGTCGACGGCCTCGTCCGCGCCGGTGTCGACGACGTCGACGGTGGAGAACAGCACCAGCAGCAGCGTCGGGATGATCACCGTCAGCAGCAGTTGCTCGCCGTTGCGCAGCAGCATCCGCGTCTCCAGCGCGGCCTGCGCGGCGATCATGCGGGGCAGCGGGGCGGCGCCGGGCCGGGGGGCGTAGGTCCCGGCGGGGTTCCCGAGGGGGGAGGTCACGAGCGCAGCTCCTTGCCGGTCAGCTCCAAGAACACGTCTTCGAGGGTGTGCCGCTCCACCGAGATCCGCTCCGGCATCACCCCGTGCTGGGCGCACCAGGAGGTGACCGTCGCCAGCAGTTGCGGGTCGACCTTGCCGGTGACCCGGTAGGAGCCCGGGGTCAGCTCGGCGGCGGCGCTGTCGGCGGGGAGCGCCTTGAGCAGGGAGCCGACGTCGAGGCCGGGGCGGCCGGAGAACCGCAGGGTGTTCTCGGCGCCACCGCGGCACAGCCGCTCGGGGGAGCCCTGGGCGATGACGCGGCCCGCGTCGATGATGGCGACGTCGTCGGCGAGCTGCTCGGCCTCGTCCATGTGGTGGGTGGTGAGGATCACGGAGACGCCGTCGGCGCGCAGGTCGCGCACCAGGTCCCAGGTGGCGCGGCGGGCCTGTGGGTCGAGTCCGGCGGTCGGCTCGTCGAGGAAGACCAGCTCGGGGCGGCCGACCACGGCCATCGCCAGCGCGAGGCGCTGCTGCTGCCCGCCGGACAGGCGACGGTACGGCGTCCGGCCGCAGGAGCCGAGGCCGAGCCGTTCGATGAGCGCGGGCACGTCCAGGGGGTGGGCGTGCAGCTTGGCGACGTGCCGGAGCATCTCCTCGGCGCGGGCGCCGGAGTACACGCCGCCGGACTGGAGCATCACCCCGACGCGGGGCCGCAGCTCCCGGGACTGCCGTACCGGGTCGAGGCCGAGGACGCGCACCGTGCCGGAGTCCGGTCGCCGGTAGCCCTCGCAGGTCTCGACGGTCGTCGTCTTGCCCGCGCCGTTGGGTCCGAGGACGGCGGTGATGCCCGCCTGGGCCACCAGGTCGAGGCCGTCCACCGCGGTCTTGTCGCCGTACCGCTGCACCAGGGCCTGGACCTGGACCACGGGCTCGTATCGCATGACCCCTGAGTCTAGGTAGCCCGCACGGCCGTCCGGCGGGCGGGTGCGGGAACTCCCGGCACGGACGGGAGGCTCCGGCGCGCGGGGCGCTCAGGAGGACGAGTGCCCGTACTCCTCTCCGCACTCACGCGGCCGGTGCGGCGGCTCAGTGATCGTTTTCGCAGGTCAGATTAGGTATGCCTAAGTGACGCAGCGCACCGGTGGATGATCCAGACGCGGCTTGCCGGAGTTCGAGGAATTACGCAACAATGGCGTTGTGAAAAACGTCGGCGAGGCTCGGGAGACCCCCCAGGGGGCCCCGCAGGAGGAGTTCGCGACCGGTGAGCGCTCCACGCGCAACCGCGTCGCGCGGTCCATCCTGGACCACGGGCCCTCGACCGTCGCCGAACTCGCCGGACGGCTGGGTCTCACCCAGGCGGCGGTGCGCAGGCACCTGGACGCGCTCGGCGCCGACGGCGTCGTGGAGGCCCGGGAGCGGCGGGTGTACGGCGCCCGCGGCCGGGGCCGCCCCGCCAAGGTCTTCGCGCTGACGGACTGCGGCCGGGACGCCTTCGACCAGTCCTACGACAAGCTCGCCGCGGACGCCCTCGGCTGGATCGCGGAGCGCGAGGGCGGCAGCGAGGCGGTCGCCGCGTTCGCCCGCGCCCGGATCGCCGCCCAGGCGGGCGCCTACCGCCGGGCGATCGACTCCGCGGCCCCCGACAAACGCGCCGAGGCGCTGGCCAAGGCCCTGAGCGCGGACGGGTACGCTGCTACGGCGCGCAGCGCACCGGTCGGCGAACAGTTGTGCCAGCACCACTGCCCGGTCGCCCATGTCGCCGAGAAGTTCCCGCAACTGTGCGAGGCGGAGACCGAGATCTTCGCCGAACTCCTCGGAACGCACGTCCAGCGGCTGGCGACCATCGCGCACGGCGACGGCGTCTGCACGACGTTCATCCCCAAGATTTCTTCAACTGATCCTGCTGATACTGACGCATCCGCTAGCACGGCCGGGAGGAACCCCGCATGACGCTCCCCACGGAGACTGCCCACCCCGAACTCGAGGGCCTGGGCAAGTACGAATACGGCTGGGCCGACTCCGACGAGGCCGGTGCGTCCGCCAAGCGCGGCCTGAACGAGGACGTCGTCCGCGACATCTCGGACAAGAAGTCCGAGCCGGAGTGGATGACCAAGCTCCGCCTGAAGGGCCTGAGGCTCTTCGAGAAGAAGCCCATGCCGAACTGGGGCTCCGACCTCTCCGGCATCGACTTCGACAACATCAAGTACTTCGTGCGCTCCACGGAGAAGCAGGCGGAGTCCTGGGAGGACCTCCCCGAGGACATCAAGAACACCTACGACAAGCTCGGCATCCCGGAGGCGGAGAAGCAGCGCCTCGTCGCCGGTGTCGCCGCGCAGTACGAGTCGGAGGTCGTCTACCACCAGATCCGCGAGGACCTGGAGGAGCAGGGCGTCATCTTCCTCGACACCGACACCGCGCTGAAGGAGCACCCGGAGCTGTTCAAGGAGTACTTCGGGACGGTCATCCCCGCCGGTGACAACAAGTTCGCGGCGCTGAACACCGCCGTGTGGTCGGGCGGCTCGTTCATCTACGTCCCGCCGGGCGTCCACGTGGAGATCCCGCTCCAGGCGTACTTCCGGATCAACACCGAGAACATGGGCCAGTTCGAGCGGACCCTGATCATCGTCGACGAGGGCGCCTACGTGCACTACGTCGAGGGCTGCACCGCGCCGATCTACAAGTCGGACTCGCTGCACTCCGCGGTCGTCGAGATCATCGTCAAGAAGAACGCCCGCTGCCGCTACACGACCATCCAGAACTGGTCGAACAACGTCTACAACCTGGTCACCAAGCGCGCCGTGGCGTACGAGGGCGCGACCATGGAGTGGATCGACGGCAACATCGGCTCCAAGGTCACGATGAAGTACCCGGCCGTCTACCTGATGGGCGAGCACGCCAAGGGCGAGACCCTGTCCATCGCCTTCGCGGGCGAGGGCCAGCACCAGGACGCGGGCGCCAAGATGGTCCACATGGCCCCCAACACCTCGTCGAACATCGTCTCCAAGTCGGTGGCGCGCGGTGGCGGCCGTACCTCCTACCGCGGTCTGATCGAGATCGGTGAGGGCGCCCCCGGCTCCAAGTCGAACGTGCTCTGCGACGCGCTGCTCGTCGACACCATCTCCCGCTCCGACACCTACCCCTACGTCGACGTCCGCGAGGACGACGTGTCCATGGGCCACGAGGCGACCGTCTCCAAGGTCTCCGAGGACCAGCTCTTCTACCTGATGAGCCGCGGCCTCAGCGAGGACGAGGCGATGGCGATGATCGTGCGCGGCTTCGTCGAGCCGATCGCCAAGGAACTGCCCATGGAGTACGCGCTCGAACTCAACCGGCTGATCGAGCTGCAGATGGAAGGCGCGGTCGGCTAACCGCCCGCCCGGCCCTCCCATCACGCCCCTTACGTAACGGAAAGCGAGCACTACGACAGCCATGGCTGAGGCTCAGAACATCCCGGTCGGTTCGACGACCGCCGGTGCCATCGCGGTCGCCGCCGAGGCGGACTCGACCGTCGCCACCCGCATGAGCGCGCCCCCGTCCTTCGACGTCGCGGACTTCCCCGTCCCGCACGGCCGGGAGGAGGAGTGGCGGTTCACCCCGCTGGAGCGGCTGCGCGGCCTGCACGACGGCACCGCCGTCGCCACCGGCGAGGGCGTCAAGGTCGCCGTGGAGGCGCCCGAGGGCGTCACCGTCGAGACGGTCGGCCGCGACGACGCCCGCCTCGGCCGGGCGGGCACCCCGGTGGACCGCGTCGCCGCGCAGGCGTACAGCGCCTTCGAGCGGGCCTCGGTCGTGACCGTGCCCAAGGAGACCGTCCTCACCGAGCCGATCCGCATCGCGGTGCACGGCGAGGGCGGCACCGCCTACGGCCACCAGGTCATCGAGCTGGGCGCGTTCGCCGAGGCCGTCGTCGTCATCGACCACACCGGTGACGCCGTGCTCGCCGCAGGCGTCGACTACGTCCTCGGGGACGGCGCCAAGCTGACCGTCGTCTCCGTGCAGGACTGGGACGACAAGGCCGTCCACGTCGCCCAGCACAACGCCCTCGTCGGCCGCGACGCCTCCTTCAAGTCGGTCGTCGTCACCTTCGGCGGCGATGTCGTACGGCTGCACCCGCGCGTCACCTACGCCGGTCCCGGCGGCGAGGCCGAGCTGTTCGGCCTGTACTTCACCGACCAGGGCCAGCACCAGGAGCACCGCCTCCTGGTCGACCACAACGTCCCGCACTGCAAGTCCAACGTCGTCTACAAGGGCGCCCTCCAGGGCGAGCAGGCGCACGCGGTGTGGATCGGTGACGTGCTGATCGAGGCCAAGGCCGAGGGCACCGACACCTACGAGATGAACCGCAACCTCGTCCTCACCGACGGCGCCCGCGTCGACTCCGTCCCCAACCTGGAGATCGAGACCGGCGAGATCGTCGGCGCCGGGCACGCCAGCGCCACCGGCCGCTTCGACGACGAGCAGCTCTTCTACCTGATGGCCCGCGGCATCCCGGAGTTCGAGGCCCGCCGCCTGGTGGTCCGCGGCTTCTTCGCCGAGCTGGTCCAGCAGATCGGCCTGGAGGACATCGAGGAGCGCCTCCTCGCCAAGATCGAAGAGGAGCTGGAGGCGTCCGTCGCATGACGTTCGTACGCGCCTGTGGGCTGGACGAGCTGGAGGAGGACACCCCGAAGCGGGTGGAACTCGACGGCACGCCGGTCTCGGTCGTCCGTACCGAGGGGGAGGTGTTCGCGATCCACGACATCTGCTCCCACGCGAACGTCTCGCTCTCCGAGGGCGAGGTGGAGGACTGCCAGATCGAGTGCTGGCTGCACGGCTCCAGCTTCGACCTCCGCACCGGCAAGCCGTCCGGCCTTCCCGCGACGCGCCCCGTCCCCGTATACCCCGTAAAGATCGAAGGGGACGATGTGCTCGTCTCCGTCACCCAGGAGTCCTGAGGCACCCATGGCAACGCTTGAAATCCGAGACCTGCACGTCACCGTCGAGGCCGACAACGCCACGAAGGAGATCCTCAAGGGCGTCGACCTCACCGTGAAGCAGGGCGAGACGCACGCCATCATGGGCCCCAACGGCTCCGGCAAGTCGACCCTCGCCTACTCCCTCGCGGGTCACCCGAAGTACACGATCACCAGCGGCACCGTCACCCTCGACGGCGAGGACGTCATCGAGATGTCCGTCGACGAGCGCGCCCGCGCGGGCCTGTTCCTGGCGATGCAGTACCCCGTCGAGGTCCCCGGCGTCTCGGTCTCCAACTTCCTGCGCACCTCCGCCACCGCCATCCGCGGCGAGGCCCCCAAGCTGCGCACCTGGGTGAAGGAGGTCAAGGAGGCCATGGAGCGCCTCAACATGGACCCCGCCTTCGCCGAGCGCAACGTCAACGAGGGCTTCTCCGGCGGTGAGAAGAAGCGCCACGAGATCCTCCAGCTCGAACTGCTCAAGCCGAAGGTCGCGATCCTCGACGAGACCGACTCCGGCCTGGACGTCGACGCCCTGCGCGTCGTCTCCGAGGGCGTCAACCGGGTCCGTGAGTCCGGCGAGGTCGGCACCCTGCTGATCACCCACTACACGCGCATCCTGCGCTACATCAAGCCCGACCACGTGCACGTCTTCGCGGGCGGCCGGATCGTGGAGTCGGGCGGCCCCGAACTGGCCGACAAGCTGGAGGCCGAGGGCTACGAGGCGTACACGAAGGGCGGCGTATCAGCGTGACACAGTTGCCGGGCCTCCTCGACACCGAGGCGATCCGCAAGGACTTCCCCATCCTGGACCGCCAGGTCCACGACGGCCGGAAGCTCGTGTACCTGGACAACGCGGCGACCTCGCAGAAGCCGCGCCAGGTGCTGGACGCCCTCAGCGAGTACTACGAGCGCTACAACGCCAACGTCCACCGCGGTGTGCATGTGCTCGCCGAGGAGGCCACGGCGCTGTACGAGGGCGCGCGCGACAAGGTCGCCGCGTTCATCAACGCGCCCAGCCGCGACGAGGTGATCTTCACCAAGAACGCCTCGGAGTCGCTGAACCTCGTGGCCAACATGCTCGGCTGGGCCGACGAGCCCTACCGGGTGGACCACGAGACCGAGATCGTCATCACGGAGATGGAGCACCACTCCAACATCGTGCCGTGGCAGTTGCTCGCGCAGCGCACGGGCGCGAAGCTGAAGTGGTTCGGGCTGACCGACGACGGCCGCCTCGACCTCTCCACCATCGACGAGGTCATCACCGAGAAGACGAAGATCGTCTCCTTCGTCCTCGTCTCCAACATCCTCGGCACCCACAACCCCGTCGAGGCCATCGTCCGCCGGGCGCAGGAGGTCGGCGCGCTGGTCTGCGTCGACGCCTCGCAGGCGGCGCCGCACATGCCGCTGGACGTGCAGAGCCTCCAGGCCGACTTCGTGGCCTTCACCGGCCACAAGATGTGCGGCCCGACCGGCATCGGCGTGCTCTGGGGCCGCCAGGAACTCCTGGAGGACCTGCCCCCGTTCCTGGGCGGCGGCGAGATGATCGAGACGGTGTCGATGCACTCCTCGACCTACGCCCCGGCGCCCCACAAGTTCGAGGCGGGCACCCCGCCGATCGCGCAGGCGGTCGGTCTGGGCGCGGCGATCGACTACCTCGAATCGCTCGGCATGGACAAGATCCTCGCCCATGAGCACGCCCTCACCGAGTACGCGGTGAAGCGCCTCCTGGAGGTCCCCGACCTGCGCATCATCGGCCCCACCACGGCCGAGGAGCGCGGCGCCGCGATCTCCTTCACGCTCGGTGACATCCACCCGCACGACGTGGGCCAGGTCCTCGACGAGCAGGGCATCGCGGTCCGGGTCGGCCACCACTGCGCCCGCCCCGTCTGCCTGCGCTACGGAATTCCTGCGACCACGCGAGCGTCGTTCTATCTGTACTCCACCCCGGCCGAGATCGACGCTCTGGTCGAGGGACTGGAGCACGTACGGAACTTCTTCGGCTGAAGGGCGTGCTGGGAACCGTGAAGCTGGATTCGATGTACCAGGAAGTCATCCTGGACCACTACAAGAACCCGCACGGGCGGGGCTTGCGGGATGGCGACGCCGAGGTGCACCACGTCAACCCGACCTGCGGTGACGAGATCACCCTCCGCGTGAAGTACGACGGCACGACCATCGAGGACGTCTCGTACGAGGGCCAGGGCTGCTCCATCAGCCAGGCCAGCGCGTCCGTGCTGAACGACCTGCTCGTCGGCAAGGACGTCGCCGACGCGCGGAAGATCCAGGAGACCTTCCTGGAGCTGATGCAGTCCAAGGGCAAGATCGAGCCCGACGACGCCATGGAGGACGTACTGGAGGACGCCGTCGCGTTCGCCGGTGTCTCCAAGTACCCCGCCCGGGTGAAGTGCGCCCTCCTGAGCTGGATGGCGTGGAAGGACGCGACGGCCCAGGCGCTGGGCGGCGCCGACGCCGAAAGGAAGACGGCATGACCGAGACCGTGGAGACCAAGCCCGCCTCCGAGGAGGAGCTGCGGGAGGCCCTGATGGACGTCGTCGACCCCGAGCTGGGCATCGACGTCGTCAACCTCGGCCTCATCTACGGCATCCACGTCGACGACGCGAACATCGCCACCGTCGACATGACGCTGACGTCGGCGGCGTGTCCGCTCACCGACGTCATCGAGGACCAGGCCAAGTCCGCCACGGACGGCCTCGTCAGCGAGCTGCGGATCAACTGGGTGTGGATGCCGCCGTGGGGCCCGGACAAGATCACGGACGACGGGCGTGAGCAGTTGCGCGCGCTGGGCTTCAACGTCTGAGTTCGTCTGAGGCGTCTCAGCCGGATGAGACGTTCCGCGTACGAGCGTACACAGCGATGTGTACGCTCGTACGCATGGGTTACCTGCTGCTCGCCGGTGCCATCGCGGCGGAGGTCGCGGCGACCACCGCGATGAAGTACAGCGACGGCTTCAGCAAGCTCTGGCCGTCACTGGTGACCGGACTGGGGTACCTGGTCGCCTTCGTGCTGCTCGCGCAGACCCTGAAGACCGTGTCCGTGGGCACGGCGTACGCCATCTGGGCCGGGGTCGGGACGGCGGCCATCGCGACGATCGGGATGCTCTTCCTCGGCGAGGGCATGAACGCGGCCAAGGCCGCCGGGATCGCGCTGATCGTGGTCGGCGTGGTCGTGCTCAATCTCAGCGGCGCGCACTGATGGCGCGGCGCTACGACCCCGAACGGCGGCGTCGGATCATCGACGCCGCCATGCGTGTCGTGGGGGAGAAGGGCATCGCCGGGCTCAGCCATCGGACGGTGGCGGCGGAGGCGGACGTGCCGCTGGGCTCCACGACGTACCACTTCAAGACCCTCGACGAGCTGCTGGTCGCCGCGTTGCGGCAGGCGAACGAGGGGTTCGCCCGGCTGGTCGCCTCAAGGGACGGTCTCAGCGATCCCGCGAGTGACCTCGCCGCCGAACTTGCCGCTCTGATGGGCGAGTGGTTGTCCGGTGATCGTGCCGGGGTCGAGCTGGAGTACGAGCTGTATCTGGCCGCCCTGCGGCGACCCGCGCTGCGGTCCGTGGCCGCGGAGTGGGCGGACGACCTCGCCGGGCGGTTGGCGCGGCGGGTGGACGCGGGGACCGCGCGGGCGGTGGTGGCGTTGGTGGACGGGATCTGTCTGGAGGCGCTGCTGTTCGGTGTGCCGTACGACGAGGGGTGGGCTCGGGAGATGCTCGGCAGGGTCATCGGGTGACGGGTGGGGTGGTTGCTCGTTCGTTGCCGGGTGCGGGTTGTGGTGGGCTGGTCGCGCCCGCGCGGCGGAGCCGCATATGGACACAGCCCCGCGCCCCTATAGGTTGGCTGGCCAGCCGTTGGTCGTATGGCGGACCGGTTCGCTCCCGTGGGGGCGAGGGCGTTAGGTTGCCCTTATGACCGACACGACTGCTCCTCGTACCACCGGCGCCGTGGCCGCCGGGCTTGCCACGGTCGCCGCTGACGGCACCGTTCTCGACACCTGGTTCCCCGCGCCCGAGCTGGCCGTCGAGCCCGGACCGGCCGGGACCGAGCGGCTGGACGCCGCGCGTACCGCCGAGCTGCTCGGTACGCACGCCGTGACCGCGCTCGGCAGGGACGAGGTGCGCGGTGTGGAGGTCGTCGCGGTCCGCACGGTCATCTCCTCGCTCGACGACAAGCCGCTGGACACCCACGACGTCTATCTGCGCCTGCACCTGCTCTCGCACCGGCTGACCCGGCCGAACGAGCCCAACCTTGACGGCGTCTTCGGCCTGCTCGCCAACGTCGCCTGGACGTCGCTCGGCCCGGTCGCCGTCGACACCCTGGAGACCGTGCGGCTGGCCGCCCGCGCCCGCGGTATGCACCTGAGCGTCTTCGGCGTCGACAAGTTCCCGCGGATGACCGACTACGTCGCCCCGTCCGGGGTGCGGATCGCCGACGCGGGCCGGGTCCGGCTCGGCGCCCACCTCGCCTCCGGCACCACCGTGATGCACGAGGGTTTCGTCAACTTCAACGCGGGCACCCTCGGCAGCTCCATGGTCGAGGGCCGGATCTCGCAGGGCGTCGTCGTCGGGGACGGCTCCGACATCGGCGGCGGTGCCTCCACCATGGGCACGCTGTCCGGCGGCGGCAAGGAGCGGGTGGCCATCGGGCAGCGGTCCCTCGTCGGCGCCGAGGCCGGTATCGGCATCGCGCTGGGTGACGACTGCGTGGTCGAGGCGGGGCTGTACCTCACCGCGGGAACCCGCGTCACCATGCCCGACGGGGAGATCGTCAAGGCCCGTGAGCTGTCCGGCGCCTCCAACATCCTCTACCGCCGCAACTCCGTGACCGGCACCGTCGAGGCCCGCCCCAACAACGCCGAGTGGGGCGGACTGAACGACATCCTGCACGCCCACAACTGATCACGAACATCACTTGAAAGAATTACCCTCCGTGACCTCGGAGGCGTTTTTCCCGATGAACGGGTGAACGCAGGGTCCGAGAGACGAGGGTGGAGCGATGAGGAACGAGCGGTTGGGGACCGGGGTGGCCGTCGCCGCGGCGGCGGCGGTGTGCTGGCTGTCGGCGGCGGGTGTCGCGCACGCCGACGAGACCAACACCGCCTCGCACAACGGTCCGCGGGTCGGGCTGGTCAACGTCGGCCAGATCGACGACCCGATGGAGGACGTGCTGGAGCACTTCCGGCTGGTCGGGGACGAACTGGTCGCCGACTGAACGCCGTACGAGGGGCCCACCGCCGGTCAGGCGGTGGGCCCCGTCGCGTGCGCGTACGCCGTCAGCAGGCCGTCCACCGCCCGCGGGGACGCCGCGCGCAGCGGGGCGCGGACCGGGCCCGCGGGCAGGTCGAGCCGGTCCAGGAGGGCCTTGGCCGTCACCGCGCCGGGGAGGCCCGCGCACATCATCGCCTCGACCAGCGGGACCGCCGCCCGCTGGAGCCGGGCCGCCGTCGCCGTGTCGCCCGCGTCGAACGCGTCCAGTACGGCACGCAGTTGACGGGGGATCACATTGGCGACCGTGCTGACGTAGCCCGCCGCGCCGACCGCGTACAGGGCGAGGTCGTGCTCGTCGCAGCCCGCGTAGTACGCCAGCTCCGTGGCCGCGATGAGCTTCTGGGCGGCGAGGAAGTCGTAGGAGCAGTCCTTGACGGCGACGATCCGGGGGTGCCCGGCGAGCCGGAGCAGCGTCTCCGGCTCGATGCGGGTGCCGGTGCGGCCCGGGATGTCGTAGAGCATGACCGGCAGGGCGGAGGCGTCGGCGATCTCCCGGAAGTGGGCCTCGACGGCGTCCTGCGGCGGTCGGCTGTAGTACGGGGTGACGACGAGGACGCCGTCCGCGCCCGCCTCGTGCGCGGCGGCGGTGAGCTGGAGGGTGTGCCGGGTGTCGGGGGTGCCGACGCCCGCCACGATCACGGGCCCGGGGCCCACCGCCTCCCGGACGGCGGCGATCAGCGCCGCCTTCTCCGCGTCCGTCGTCGTCGGTGACTCGCCCGTCGTGCCGGAGAGCACCAGGCCGTCGCAGCCCTCGGCCACCAGCCGGGCGGCGAGCCGCCGCGCGCCGTCCAGGTCGAGGCCGCCCGACGCGGTGAAGGGCGTGACCATCGCGCAGAGGGCGCGGCCGAAGGGGGGCGTGGAGCCGGTGTAGGTCATGGCAGCAGTGTCGACGCGGTGATCATTCAGATCTACTTAATTCTGCTGCGAGGTACCGGCAAGGGGTCCTTAAGTGTCGCACCTCGTGCGCCCCCTCAGGCGCCCTGCCGAACGGGGCCTTCATGGGTCACCATGGCTGGGACGGTCATCGACCCCAGTTCATGGGAGGCGTCATGAAGCTCGGCAAGGCACTCGCCACCGGAGTCGCGCAGGAGCGGCCCGGCACCCACGAGGAAGCGACCCCACTCCCCGAGGAGACCACCGGTGAGGTGCGCGCCGAGGCCGCGCCCTCCGTGCCCGAAGAGGTGCCGGTCGCCCGATGAGGCTGCGGCTGCCGGAGGAACGCCCTGCGGAGCCGCCGACCGGATACAAGATCGCCCGCCCGGTGCTGTCCCAGGACGGCACCCGGGCCGGGTTCACCGGGGTGTCGCTGGGCGGCACGCTGCCGTACGGGGTCCTGGCCGACGCGTCCTGCGCCTACGGCCTGCGGCACCGGGCACCGCACCGCCGCTGCGACTGCGGCTTCCACTGCGTGCACGAGCGCGCGGTGGCCGAGGGGCTGCTGTGCACCACCGAGCACCGGGGCGCCGTACTGCTCCACGTCACCGTCCTGGGCGCCTACATCCGCTTCGAGCGCGGGTTCCGCTACGCCCGCCAGCGGGTACGCACGGCGACCGTCGGCCCGTGCGCCTGCGGCGCCACCGCGGTCGCGCTGGCCGACGCGGGCTGGGGGCGGCCCGGCTGGCGGGGCCTCGGGGCCGCCTGCGCGGGGTGCGTGCGGGGGCGTACGTCGCTGTCGCTGGCGGCGTTCGCGCGGCTGGCGGGGGAGGGGCTGCGGGTGGTCGCCGGGGAGGGGAGGCCCGCCGACGCCTTCGGGGTGCCCGAACTCGTCGCCGAGGCCGCCCTGTTGCAGGCCCGCCTCGACTGGTTCCAGACCCAGTTGGCCCGGCTCGGGCAGGGGCGCGAGGGTGGTGCCACGGCACAGGGGTAGCGCCGTGCGCGCCGGGTACCCGGATGGTCGCTGACCGAGGCGGGCACATGCCTGTGCCCACCGAGGAGATCAACGGAAGGGTACGTCGATGACGGACAGGGCAGCCAAGGGGACCGGTGGCGCGAAGGGGCCCGACGAGCTGCGGCAGCAGGTGGAGCAGACCAGGGGCCGACTCGGTGACACCGTGGAGCAACTGGCGGCGAAGGCGGATGTGAAGGGCCGGGCCCGCGCCCGCGCGGCCGACTTCAGGGACAAGGCCGGTGCGATGACGGTCCAGCTTCGCAGCAGCGCCGCGCAGGCCGGGCACACCGTGCAGGACCGGGCGACCCAGGCGGGGCACGTCGTGCAGGGCAAGGCCAGCCAGGCGGGCCACGCCGTGGAGCACCGGGCACCGCAGCCGGTCCGCACGGTCGTGCAGGCCGGGCTGCGCCATCCGCGGCCGGTGCTGGTCGCGGGGGCGGCGGCCGGTGCGGCGGTGGTCGCGGTGGGCGTGCTGCGGCGACGGCACAACGGGCACTGAGCGGAAGTGGTGGGGCGTACGGGCGTACGCCGGGCGCGGTCAGGGCGGCCAGGGGGTCGTCCGGGCCGCGCCGTTTTTGGCGGGCGGCTTGACCTCAAGTTTGGTCGAGGTTGAAGGGTGGAGCCGTACGCCCGAACCGCGACCGCACGGAGGCCCGGCATGACCCGCCGTACCGACACCCACCCCGACCTCACCCGCCCGGACGTCGGCGCGCCCCTGTTCAGCACCTGGCGGGTGGACACCCCCGACCGGCAGCGCGCCACCGTCGACGCCATCGCCCGCACCTGGCAGCGCCGCCCGTGGCCCACCGCCGACCTGCTCTCGTACCACGTCTACACCGGGACCGACGGCGCCACGCTCCTGCACCACTCCCAGTGGACCGGCGAGCACGCCTACGAGGCGTTCGCGAAGACCCGGCGCCAGGAACGGGTCGACGAGATCGACACCGCCGTCCCCGGCATCCAGCGGCTGGGACTCGGCCGCTACCGCCATCACCGCTCGCACACCCGCGCCGCCGGGGACGACAGGGTGCCCGGACTCGTCGTCACCGTACGGATCGACTTCGAGCCGCACGCGGCCGAGCGCCGCGAGGACTTCGCCGACACGGTGCTCGCCGCCCTCGCCGACGACCCCGACGGCCACCGCGGTCTGATCTCCGCCCACTTCCACCTCAGCGCCGACGGCACCCACGTCCTCAACTACGCCGAGTGGGAGAGCGGTCGGGCCTACGACGAGAGCCTGGCGGCGCCGTCGACGCCGACGTGGGAGCGGGTGCGGACGTACCCCGGCGTGCGTGGCTTCACCGGCAGCCGGTACGCGCACGCCCTCGGGCTCGTCCCGGAGTGAGTCACCGGTTCCGGCCACTTCTGAGGGATTCGGCCATGTCCGGTGGCCGACCAGGAGATGAACCGGGCGGCATGGGTGGAAATCCGTCTAGGCTGAGCGGCTGAACCTCACCTCCTAGGAGAACCAGCCGATGTCAGACAGCTCCCCCCTGCCGCCGGTGCGGTTGTCCTCCGAAGCGGAGCTGGCGCGCGCCGCGCTGGCCACGCCGCTGCTGTCCCGGGCCGCCCGCCTCGCCCGCTGGGCGGGGCCCGCGACCCGGGTGGACGCCGGGGGCGGGCTGGCGGAGGAGCACCTGCCCGCGGCGGCCGAGGCGCTCGGGCTGACCGGCGAGGACGCCGCCGCGTACGCCAGCGAGGCGTGGCGGGTCGCCGTGGACACCGGGCTCGTGGAGATCACCGACGAGGACGAGGGCACCGTGACGGCGGGCGCCGACCTCGCGGTGCTCACCGGCGGCTCGCCGCAAGACGTGCTCGGCGTGTGGCTGGCCGCCCTGGAGACCGTCCTCGCCGACGCGAGCGTGCCCGACCTGGACCCGCTGATGGAGGCGATGGACGAGGGCGGCCGGGTCGACCTGTCCGAGCTGGGCTGGGACCCCGACGCGGAGGCGGCCTTCCTCGACGGGGTGCTCGGCAGCCTGTACCTGCTCACCGTCACCGAGGACGGCCCCGGTGACGTGCCCGTGCCGCTGCCCGCGCTGGCCGCGTCCGTGCTCGTGCCCGGCGACATGGCCGAGCCCAGCAACGACGTCCTGGAGCAGGTGTCCGAGGCGATGATGCGCCTGGACGACCAGTTCCGGGTGCTGGAGCCGGTGGGCCTGGTGGAGTACCAGCCCGTCGACGAGACCCTGCTGGCCGACGCCGACGAGGAGCCCGCCGCGCCGGTCGACGACACCGACGTCTCCCGCTACGGCATGGTCCGGCTCACCCCCCTCGGCCTCTACGGGCTGCGCGCCCGGCTGCTGGAGTCCGGCGTCGAGGCACCCGCGGTCGGTGACCTCGCCGACAAGGGCGCGGACGTGCTGCTGGACGGGACCGCCGCGTTCGGGCCGCGGGCCGCGCAGGCCGAGACCGAGCAGTGGCTCGCCCGCCGCCCGCCCCTCGCCGCCGCCCGGGAACTGCTGGCCGCCGCCCGCGGCTCCGACGCCGGGGCACCGCTGCGCAGGCTGCGCTGCCAGCAGGCGCTGTCGCTGGTCGGCGCGGAGGCCGAGCCCGCGCTGCGGGAGGTCCTCGACGACCCCGAACTCGGCGGGCTGGCCCGGGTGTGGCTGACCGAGCAGGGGCTGCCGGACGTGCCCGCGCCGTCCCAGGACATGATCTTCTGGCTCACCGTCGACACCCTCGCCGCCCAGCTCGCCGCCGAGGGCAACTCCGACGAACTGCGCGCCCTCGTCGAGGGCCTCGCCCAGCAGCACAGCGGCTTCTTCACGGCGGCCTGGCGCGTCGACCACCCGGCCACCGCCGACGTCCTGGAGGCCATGGGCCGCCTGCACCCGGACAAGAAGGTCGCCAAGGAGGCCCGGAAGGCGGCCTTCAAGGCGCGCTCACAGCACGGCGGTTGACGTGCGCTGAGAGGGAACGCCCCGGGTGGGCGAGGGACTGGGGCCCCTTACAGCGCCTGGGCCGCGGGCTTCACCATGTTGCGGACCGTGCGGGCCTTGACGAAGTCGCCCATGGCCGTCATCTCCCACTCGCCGGAGAACTGCCGGATCAGCTTCGCCATCATCACGCCGGTCTGCGGCTCGGCGCTGGTGAGGTCGAAGCGGACCAGCTCCTCGCCCGTCGTCGCGTCCAGGAGGCGGCAGTACGCCTTGGCGACCTCGGTGAACTTCTGGCCGGAGAAGGAGTTCACGGTGAAGACCAGGCCGGTGACCTCCTGCGGGAGACGGCCGAGGTCGACGGTGATCACCTCGTCGTCGCCGCCGCCCTCGCCGGTGAGGTTGTCACCGGAGTGCTTGATCGCGCCGCCGACGATGCTGAGCTTGCCGAAGTAGCAACTGTCGACGTGGTTGCGCTGGGGGCCGTAGGCGATGACCGAGGCGTCCAGGTCGATGTCCTTGCCGCGGTAGGCGGGCTCCCAACCGAGGCCCATCTTGACCTGGGAGAGCAGCGGGCGCCCGCCCTTGACGAGGGACACGGTCTGGTTCTTCTGGAGACTGACCCGCCCCTTGTCGAGATTGATCTTCCCGGCGCCGGGAGCGGGGGCGGCGGGGGCGGCCGGGGGCGCGGGCGGCATCGGCGGGGTCACCGCGGCGGCCGGGACCGGCGGCGTGACCGGCGCGGGCGCCGGGGTCGGGGTCTGGACGGGGGCCGGGGCCGGTTCCTCCACCGTGACGCCGAAGTCCGTGGCGATGCCCGCCAGGCCGTTGGCGTAGCCCTGGCCGACCGCGCGGGCCTTCCACTGGCCGTTGCGCAGGTAGATCTCCACGACCACCAGGGCCGTCTCACTGCCGAGCCGCGGCGGGGTGAAGGTCGCCAGGACGCCGTTGTCGGCGGCGTTGCGCAGGGTGGCGGTGGGTTCGATGCCCTGGAAGGTCTGGCCCGCCGCGTCCGGGCTGGCGGTGACGACGATCCGCTCGATGCCCGGGGGGACGGCGGCGGTGTCGACGGTGATCGCGTCGGGCGCGGTGCCGCCGCCCGACCGGTAGGTCACGCCGGGTCCGCTCGGCTGGTTGTAGAAGATGAAGTCGGCGTCCGAGCGGACCTTGCCGTCGGCGGTGAGGAGGAGGCCCGAGACATCGAGCCGCACCGGTGCGGTGACGTCCACCGTCACACGGGGGGCGGTCAGCGGGATGTTCGAGCCGGGGGTCATAGCGGTCATGCCGGGTGAACGATCGAAGCCCTCTTACCGTTCCCTTACCCGGCCCATACGGCGGCGGCCGTCAGGGCACCACCACGATCTTGCGGCCCACGCCCGCCTTGAACTGGTCCAGGGCCTCGGGGTAGCGGTCCAGGGGGACGCGGTCGCTGATGAAGACGGACGGGTCGAGGACGCCGCCCGCGAAGAGTTCCGCCGCGCGTTCGAAGCTGTGCAGGACGGCCATGGAGCCGGTGATGGTGATCTCCTGGTTGTAGATCCGGTACGGGTCGATGGTCACGCGGGTCGCGTAGTCCGCGACGCCGAACTGGAGGAACGTGCCCGCCTTCGCCACCCGGTCCAGACCGTCCTGGATCGCCGCCGCGTTGCCCGTCGCGTCGATGACCAGGTCCCAGCCCTGGGGGCGGTCCAGCTCGTCGGGGTTGGCGGCGGCGGCCGACACGCCCAGGTGGCGGGCGGTCTCCAGGCGGGAGGGGTTGACGTCCACGATGTCGACGCTCGCCGCGCCGGTCCGCTTGGCCAGCTCCAGCATCATCAGGCCCATCGTGCCCGAGCCGTAGATCAGCACGTGCGCGCCCAGGCGGGACTTGAGGACGTCGTAGCCGCGGACCGCGCAGGACAGCGGCTCCACCAGGGCCGCGTCCTCGGTGCGGACGTGCTCGGGGAGCTTGACGCAGTTCGCGACCGGCGCCACCGCGTACTGGGCGGCGCCGCCCGCCGTCGTCACGCCGATCGCCGCCCAGCGCTCGCACATGTTGTTGTGGCCGTCGCGGCAGTAGCGGCACTCGTGGCAGTAGAGGGAGGGGTCCACCGCGACCCGGTCGCCGACCGCCAGCTCCGTGACCTGGGTGCCGACGCCGACCACCGCGCCCGCGAACTCGTGGCCCGGCACGATCGGCAGCTTCGGCGCGAACTCGCCCTGGAGGATGTGCAGGTCGGTGCCGCACAGGCCGCACGCGGCGACCTCGACGACGACCTCGCGCGGGCCCGGCGTCGGGTCCGGGACCTCGGAGACGACGGCGCGGCCCACGGACTCGATGACGGCGGCCTTCATTTGACGGCTCCCAACGACAGGCCCTGGACCAGCTTGTCCTGGGCGGCGAACCCCGCGGCGAGCACCGGCAGGGAGATGACGAGCGACGCGGCGCACACCTTCGCCAGGAACAGGCCCTGGCTGGTGATGAAGCCGGTGAGGAAGACGGGGGCCGTCTCGGCCACCACGCCGGTGAGGACCCGGGCGAAGAGGAGTTCGTTCCAGGAGAAGATGAAGCAGATCAGGGCCGTGGCCGCGATGCCGGGCAGGGCGATCGGCGCGACGACGCGGCCGAGGACCGTCGGCAGCCTCGCGCCGTCGATCTGGGCCGCCTCGATGATCGCCACCGGGACCTCGGAGAGGAACGACTGCATCATCCACACCGCGATCGGCAGGTTCATCGCCGTGTAGAGGATGACCAGCGCCCAGACGTTGTCGAGCAGTCCGGTGTTCTTCGCGAAGAGGTAGATCGGCAGCAGGCCCGCCACCAGCGGCAGCATCTTGGTGGAGAGGAAGAAGAACAGCACGTCCGTCCAGCGCTTCACCGGCCGGATGGAGAGGGCGTACGCGGCCGGGAGCGCCAGCAGCAGGGTCAGCAGCGTCGAGACCACCGACGCCATCGTGGAGTTGATCAGCGCGGGCCAGGGGCTGGCGCCGCCGTCCACGCCGAAGAACTCGCGGTAGCTGTCCAGGGTGAGCGAGGCGGCGAGCGACGGCGGGTTGGTCGCCGCGTCGGCCTCGGAGTGGAAGGACGTCAGGACCATCCACAGGAGGGGCGCGACGAACAGCAGCCCGGCCAGCCAGGCGGTGACACCGAGGGCCGCGCCCTTGATCCGGTGGCCACGGGGGCGGGGCGGGGTCGCGGTCGTGGTGGCCATCAGCGGGACACCTCCTCACGGAACAGCGACGACACCACGCGCAGCGCGAAGGTCGCCAGGATGATCGAGCCGATGACGACGACCACGCCCGCCGCGGAGGCGAGACCGTTCTCGTGCGCCTGGTAGAAGGTCTGGTAGATCGTGTAGGGGAGGTTCGCGGTGCCCAGGCCGCCGGAGGTGATGGTGAACACCGCGTCGAAGTTCTGCACGATGTAGATCGAACCCAGCAGGATGCCGAGTTCCAGGTAGCGGCGCAGGTGCGGCAGCGTGATGTGCACGAAGACCTGCCAGTCGCTGGCGCCGTCCATCCGCGCCGCCTCGACGAGCTGCGGGTCCCGGCTCTGCAGCCCGGCGAGCAGGATCAGCATCATGAACGGCGTCCACTGCCAGACCAGCGACGCCTCCACCGCCATCAGCGGCATCTCGGAGATCCAGTCCGGCTGCGCGGCCCCGTCGCCGCCGATCCAGTGCAGTACGCCGTTGAACAGGCCGTACTCCGGGTTGAACAGGACGTGCTTCCACAGCAGCGCCGCGGCGACCGGCACCAGCAGGAACGGCGCGATGAGCATGGTCCGCACGGCCGCCCGGCCCCGGAACCGGCGGTCGAGGAGCAGCGCCAGCAGCAGCCCGAGCAGCAGGCTGACCAGGACGACCGTCGCCGTCAGGACGATCGTCGTCCAGACCGACCTGCGCAGCTCCGGGGTGCTCAGCACCTCCGAGTAGTTGGACAGGCCCGCGAACTTCCGGTCGTCCGGGTAGAGCGCGTTCCAGTCGAAGAACGAGATCACCAGCGTGGCGACGAAGGGCAACTGCGTCACGACGACCATGAAGATCAGCGCGGGCAGCAGGGGCGCCCGGGTGGCCCAGGCGCGCATCCGGTTCGGCCGCCGGGCCACCGGCCGCGCGGGGGCGGCGGCGACCCGGGTGGGGGGCGTGGTGACGGTCATGATCCCTCGTACTTCTTGCCGACCGACTCGGCGAGGGACTGCGCCTTCTCCAGGGCGCTGTCGACGGACTGGCGGCCCGCGATGGCGGAGCTGATCTCCTGGGAGACCTTGGTGCCGAGGTCGGTGAACTCGGGGATGCCGACGAACTGGATGCCGGGTGCGGGGCGGGGCTGGACGCCCGGGTCCTCCGGCTTGGCGCTGGCGATGGCGTCGCGGGTGACGTCGGCGAAGGCGCCCGCCTCCTTGCGGTACTGCGGGATGTCGTAGGTGGAGGCGCGCTTGCCCGCGGGGACGTTGGACCAGCCGATCTCCTCGCCGACGAGCTTCTCGTACTCCTTGCCGGAGGCCCAGGAGATGAACTTCCAGGCGTTCTCGGCGTTGCCGGACGCCTTCTGGATGCCCCAGGCCCAGGTGTAGAGCCAGCCGGAGCTGTCGGTCTTCTCCACCGGCGCCGCGACGTAGCCGATCTTGCCCTTCACCGGGCTGCCCTTGGCCTCCAGGGACCCGGCGCCCGCGGTGGCGTCGTACCACATGGCCGTCTTGCCCTGCGTCATGTTGTTCAGGCACTCGGCGTAGCCCGCCTGGGGGGCGCCGGACTCGCCGTGCTCGCGGACCAGGTCGACGTAGAACCGAGTGGCCTCCTTGAACTCCTTGGAGTCCAGCTGGGCCTGCCAGTCCTCGTCGAACCAGGTGCCGCCGAAGGTGTTGACGACGGTGGTGAGCGGGGCCATCACCTCACCCCAGCCGGGCAGGCCGCGCAGGCAGATGCCCTTCATGCCGGACTCCGCGCCGTCCACCTTCGCGGCGAGGTCGGCGACCTCCCGCCAGGTGGGCTTCTCGGGCATCGTCAGGCCCGCCTTGTCGAAGACGTCCTTGCGGTACATCAGGAAGGAGGACTCGCCGTAGAAGGGCTCGCCGTAGAGCTTGCCGTCCTCGGCGGTGAGCGCCTGGGTCATCGGGGGCAGGACGTCGGCCTGGTCGAAGGCGGTGTCGCCGTCGACGTAGGAGTCCAGGGCGTGCAGCCAGCCGTTCTTGGCGTAGATCGGTATCTCGTAGTTGCTGAGGGTGGCGACGTCGTACTGCCCCGCCTGGTTGGCGAAGTCCTGGCTGATCTTGTCGCGGACGTCGTTCTCCGGGAGGACGGTGAAGTTCACCTTGATCCCGGTGTCCTTGGTGAAGTGGTCGGCGGTGAGCTTCTGCAACTCCACCATCTGCGGGTTGTTCACCATGAGGACGTTGATGGCGTTGCCGTCGGAGGAGCCGGAGCCGCCCGCGCCGGAGCAGGCGGCGAGCGGGGTGATCAGCGTCCCTAGGGCGGCCACGGCGAAGAGGGTGCGTGGCGCCCGTCGGCTCTGGGTTCGCATACGGTACTCCCGAACAAGTAGGGGCAAAGATGGATAAAGAGGGCGTGTTGCGGGTGTGTGGTCCTACGCGAGGGCTCGGGTGCGGGGTGGTGTCAGACGCGGATGACCTGGGGGCCCAGCAGGGAGTAGCGGTGGGCCTCGGCGGCGGGCAGCAGGGTGCTGGTGACGATCGTCTCCAGGGCGCCGACCTCGGCGAACCGGCAGAAGCTGACCGCCCCGAACTTGGTGTGGACGCCCGTGAACACCGTGCGCCGGGCGGACCGGATGGCCTGCGACTTGACCTCGCTGACGGCCGGGTCGGGGGTGGTGAGGCCGTGCTCGCGCGAGATGCCGTTGGCGCCGATGAAGGCGAGGTCGATGACGAACCCGGCGAGCATCTTCGTCGTCCAGTGGTCGACGGTCGCCAGGGTGCCGGAGCGGACCCGGCCGCCGAGCAGCAGCACCGAGACGTTCTCGGCCTCGGCGAGCGAGCCCGCGACCGGCAGGGACGCGGTGACCACGGTCAGCGGCCGGTCCCGGGGCAGTGCCTCGGCGACGAGCTGCGGGGTGAAGCCCTCGTCGACGAAGACCGTCTCGGCGTCCCCGAGCAACTCGGCCGCCGCGACGGCGATCCGGCGCTTCTCGGGGACGTGGCTGGTGGCGCGGAAGGCGAGCGTCGTCTCGAAACCGGCGCTCTCCACGGGGTAGGCGCCACCGTGGGTGCGGCGCAGCAGGCCGTGGTCCTCCAGGACGCGCAGGTCGCGCCGGACCGTCTCCTTGGCCACGCCCAGCTCGGTGGCGAGTGCGGTGACGTCCACCGCGCCGGTGGCGCGCGCCACGCGCACGATCTCGCGCTGGCGCTCCTCGGCGCTCCTCGCCGCCTTCGCCGTCGTCATCGTCGACTCCCGCTTCCGTGCTCCGCCCTGGTACGGCCCTCCCCGGGCGCCGGAGCTGCCCGTTCGGGCCCCGAGGTGGTCATGGGGGAAGTTCTACAGCGGGGATTCGACGCTGAACAGGTCTGTTACGAATCCGATGGTGCCCGGTTGTGCCCGTTTGGCCGTGTCGGGGTCCGTCTCGGACCTGCGCGGGTGTGACGGGTGGGGTGGGATCGGGCACGGCGGATGCCCGAATGCCGGAGCGGGCGGGCCCGTTCGGTGCCCGCCCGCTCCCGCGAACGTCCGCTTTCGGCCGCCGAGGCCGAATCCGCGACGCCGGTCAGCGTCTCTCTCAGTACGGCCACACCGGCGGGTCGGTGACGAAGTGGCCGCCGAGGGTGGTGTGCGCCGGGTCGGCCGGGTCGTTGAGGTCGCCCTGTTCGGCGATCAGCTTCTCGGCGTACGGCTCGGAGTCGTCCTGCGGCGCGTAGCCGAGCGCTCGCGCGGAGCTGAGGTCCCACCACAGGCGGGTGTTGGCGGAGGAGCCGTAGACGACGGTGTGGCCGACGCCCTCGGCGGTCAGGGCGGCGTGGAAGAGGCGGGCGCCGTCGGCGGGGCTCATCCAGATCGAGAGCATCCGCACGCTGGTCGGCTCCGGGAAGCAGGAGCCGATGCGCACCGAGACGGTCTCCAGGCCGTGCTTGTCCCAGTAGAACTGGGCGAGGTCCTCACCGAAGGACTTGGACAGGCCGTAGAAGGTGTCCGGGCGGTGCGGGGTGTCGACGGGGATGAGGGGGTCGTCGCCCTGGGGGCGCGGGGTGTAGCCCACCGCGTGGTTGGAGGAGGCGAAGACGATCCTGCGCACGCCCTCCTCGCGGGCCGCCTCGTACAGGTTGTACGTGCCCTCGATGTTCGCCTTGAGGATCTTCTCGAACGGGGCCTCAAGTGAGATCCCCGCGAGGTGGATGACCGCGTCGACCCCGCGCACCGCCTCGCGCAGGGCCGCCCGGTCCGCGAGGTCCGCGGTGATCGCGTCCGGCGCGCCCTCGACGGGGCGTACGTCCAGCAGGCGCAGCTCGTAGCCGTACTCGGGGAGCAGGTCCCGCATCAGGGTGCCGAGTCCACCGGCGGCACCGGTGAGCAGAACGGTACGGGGAGCGGGCATCCTGGGGTCTCCTCGGGTCCTCGAAGCTCCGTGGCTGGTCAGCCGTATTCATATCCCGGATTCATATGGGTGGACAAGGTGCGGAGCGCGCCACTTGCCTGCCGAGGGTGGCGGAGCAGGTGTTCATAAACATAAACTCTGATCAGAGACTTGCACGAGTCGCATGATGTGGTCCACCCGTACCCGTCTTCCAGGGAGAGCCCGTGACGCCTGCCGACCTCGCCGCCCGGCTCAGTATCCCCAGCGGGCCGCTGTTCTTCCCGGTCACCGCCTTCGGCCCGGACGGCGCCGTCGACCTCGACGCCTACCGCGCGCACGTGCGCCGCGGGGTGGAGGCCGGGGCCGCCGCCGTCTTCGCCTGCTGCGGCACCGGGGAGTTCCACGCGCTGACGCCGGAGGAGTTCGAGGCGTGCGTGCGGGCCGCCGTCGAGGAGAGCGGCGGGCGGGTGCCGGTGCTGGCGGGCGCCGGGTACGGGACCGCGCTCGCCGTGCGGTACGCGCGGCTCGCCGCGGCGGCCGGGGCGGACGGGCTGCTCGCCATGCCGCCGTACCTCGTCGTCGCCGGGCAGGAGGGGCTGCTGCGGCACTACCGCGAGATCGCCGCCGCGACCGCGCTGCCCGTCATCGTCTACCAGCGCGACAACGCCGTCTTCACCCCTGACACGGTCGTGGAACTCGCCCGCACGGAGGGGGTCATCGGCCTCAAGGACGGCCTCGGTGACCTCGACCTGATGCAGCGCGTGGTGAGCGCCGTCCGCACCCAGGCGCCCGGTGACTTCCTCTACTTCAACGGGCTGCCGACCGCCGAGCAGACCCAGCTCGCCTACCGCGCCGTCGGCGTGCCGCTGTACT
The DNA here is from genome assembly GCF_042674625.1 of Streptomyces flavalbus. Classification (NCBI taxonomy): domain Bacteria; kingdom Bacillati; phylum Actinomycetota; class Actinomycetes; order Kitasatosporales; family Streptomycetaceae; genus Streptomyces; species Streptomyces flavalbus. The sequence goes on along the minus strand of NZ_JBHTEB010000001.1, from coordinate 1,859,464 downwards.
CCTCCGCCGTGTTCTGCTTCGCCCCGGAGATCGCCCTCGCCTTCCACCGGGCGCTGGAGACCGGCGACCGCGCCACCGCGGACCGGCTCCTCGACGGCTTCTACCGCCCCTTCGTCGAACTCCGCGCCCAGGGCCGGGGGTACGCCGTCGCCCTGGTCAAGGCGGGCGTACGGTTGCGCGGACTGGACGTCGGCGAGGTGCGGCCCCCGCTGCACGAACCGGGCGAGGACCACGTCAAGCAGCTCGCCCAACTGATCGAGCGCGGCCACGCGCTGCTGGAGGAGTCGGCCAAGTGAGGACATCGGCGTTCGTCTACCCGTGGGACGTCAACGGGGACCCCAAGGCACCCGCGCGCCTCGCCGCGCTCGGCGTGGGCCAGGTGACGCTGGCCGCCGCCTACCACTCCACGCGCGCCCTCACCCCCCGCCACCCGCGCCACCGCGTCGTCACCGCCGAACACGCCGCCGTGCTCTACCCGGTGGCCGAGGGCCGCTGGGCCGGACGCGTCCCGCGCCCCTACCCGGCCGGTGACTGGGCGCCCGGCGACGCCTACGGCGAGGCCGCCACCGCCCTCGCGGAGGCGGGTCTCGAGGTGCACAGCTGGGTGGTCCTCGCGCACAACTCCCGGCTCGGCGCCGAGCACCCGCACACCTCGGTCGTCAACGCCTACGGCGACCGCTACCCGTGGGCGCCGTGCATCGCGCAGCCCGCCACGCGCGCGTACCTCACCGACCTGGCGGCCGAGGCGGCGGTGCGGCCCGGGGCGCGCGGCACCGAGCTGGAGTCCCTCGGCTGGTACGGCCTGGCGCACCTGCACGCCCACGACAAGACCGGCGGCGTGGGACTCGGGGACGCCGGGCAGTACCTGATGTCGCTGTGCTTCTGCCCCGACTGCCGCGCCGGGTACGGCGCCCAGGGCCTCGACGCCGACGAACTCGCCGCCGCCGTACGGGAGGCGCTGGAACCGGTGTGGCGGGGGGCGCCCTCCGACGGGGGCTGGGCGGGCGTGGAGAAACTCCTCGGCGAGCCGAAGGCGACCGCCACGCGCGCGTGGCGTGACGGCACCGCGCGCAGCCTCCAGGAACAGGTGGTCGCCGCCGTCCGCGCGGCGGCGCCGGGCGGCTTCCAGGTCCTGCTGCACGCCGACCCCGTCTCCTACCACTGCGGCGCCAACGCGGGCGTCGACCCCGCGCACATCCTCTCCGTCGCCGACGGGGTGGTGGTGCCCTGCACCGGCGGGGCCGGTGCGCTGACGCCGTTCGCGGCGCGGGCGCGGGACGGCGCCGTCCTCGCCGCCAACCTCACCGTCGTCTCCGGCATGGGCGGCAGCCCCGGCACCCTGGCGACGGACGCCCGGCGCGCCCTGGACCTGGGGGCCAGCGAACTGCGGCTGTACCACGCCGGGCTGGCGTCGGACGCGGACCTGACGGTGGTGGGGGAGGCGTTGCGGGGGCTCTGACGGTCAGGCCCGGAGCGGGTGGCGGAGCTGAGCAACCGACAGCAACTGGGCCGCGCCCAGCAGCACCAGCAGCGGGCCGTAAGGGAGCGGTTCGACCAGGGCCGCGCCCGCCGCGAGGCCGAGCACGTTCGGCACGAACACCAGCGTGCTCGCCGTGGCCGCCGCGCGGCCCCGCAGCCCGTCCGGCGTCAGCCGCTGCACGGCGGTGAACGCGGCGATCAGCACGCACGGCAGGCCCGCGCCGACCGCCGCGCTGCCCACCAGCGCCAGCGGGTCGGACGGCACCGCGCGCAGCGCCACCGCCACGCCGGTCAGGGCCATGCCGCAGGCCGCGAACCGGCGTTCCCCCAGCCACCGCAGCGCGGCGCCGGAGGCCAGGCCCACCGCGACCGACCCGGCGCCCTGGACGGCGGCGAGCACACCGGCGTACGCGGGCGGGTGACCGAGGCCGTCGACGACGGCGTACACCAGCGCGCCGTTGACCCCGGCGCACAGCATCGTCGTACCGGCCGCGACGACGAGGGGGCGCAGCCGCGCGGTCCCCCACAGGTGGCGCACGCCCTCGGCGGTGCGGGCCCGCCAGCCCGTCGTCGGCGGCGCGGGGCGGGGGCCGTCGGACCGCAGACCGGCGTACAGGGCGGTGGCCAGCAGGAACGTGGCCGCGTCGAGGAGGACGACGGCGGTGCCGCCGTACGCCGCGTACACCCCCGCACCGGCCAGCGGGGCGACGAGTTTCATGCCCTCGTTGGCGGTCATGCGCAGGCCGTTGAAGTGGCCGAGCAGCGCCGGGTCGAGGGTGGTGGCGACGAGCGCGGACTCGGCCGCGTCCTGGACGACGCCCGCCGCGCCGTAGGCCAGCAGCACCGCGAGGACCAGCCAGACGTCGCCGGGTGAGTCGACGGTGAGGAGCGTCAGCAGCAGGACCGCCAGCAGCAGGTTCGTGGTGATCAGCAGGGGCGTGCGGGGGAACCGGTCGGCCAGGGTGCCGAGCAGCGGGCCGCACAGGACCGGCGCCCACATCGCCAGCAGGGTGAGCGCGGCCAGCCCGTTGGAGCCGGTCAGGTCCTTCACCCACACGCCCGAGGCCAGCCACAGCGCGGAGGTGCCGAAGCCGGAGACCACCACCCCGGCCAGACACCGGCCCGCCGTGCGGTCGCGCAGCACGCGCACGGCCGTCCATGTCGTCGTCGTCATGTCTGGTCATCGTCGCCCTAAGGGGGGTCGGCCGGGATCGGGCAGGTGCCCTAGAGACCGGGCCGCCGACCGATGAGTCGCGGCCGCCGCATCGGTCTGCCTCCCGATGGACCGATCCCAGGTGAGGAGCACCCGATGAACGACCCGACCGCGCACGCCCCCGTCGACCTCGGCGCGCAGACCCGTATCGTCGCCGCACTCGTGGCCGGTGTCGGCGACGACCGGCTCGCGGACCCGACGCCGTGCCCGAAGCTCGCCGTGCGCAACCTGCTCGGGCACCTGCTGGGGCTCGCCGTGGCCTTCCGGGACGCCGCCCGCAAGGACCTCGGCCCCACCACCGACACCAGCCCCGACAGCGTCGTACCGGACATCGGGCCGGGCTGGCGGGAGGAGCTGCCCAGGGCGCTGGACGAACTCGCGGAGGCGTGGCGCGACCCGGCCGCCCTGACCGGCGAGACCCGCGCGGGCGGCGTGACCCTGCCGGGCCCGGTCGCCCTGGCCGTCGCCGTCGACGAACTGGTCATCCACGGCTGGGACCTGGCCCGCGCCACCGGCCAGCCCTACGCCCCCGACCCGGCCGCCCTCGACGTCACCCACGACTTCGTGCGCGCCGTCGCCGCCGAACCCGAGCCGTCGCCCGGCCTCTTCGGACCCGCGGTGCCGGTGCCGCCGGACGCGCCGCTGCTGGACCGCGTGGTGGGGCTGAGCGGCCGGGACCCGGAGTGGGGCGCGCACCTCTGAGCAGGCGGCCTCGGATTTTCTCTGTCAGAAGCATTGACGAAACACAGGGGCGCTCTTACCTTCATCGCGTCGTACGTCGTACGTCATATATGAGACGCGATATGTGAGATCCGAGAGGCGCGCATGACCTCTGTGCCCACGCCCATCCCCTCCCGCACGCAGTACGTGCTGGAGGGGATCAAACACCGCATCCTCACCGGGCAACTGACGCCAGGTCAGGCCCTGGTCGAGACCGAGCTCGCCGCACAGTTCGGGGTCTCCAAGACCCCGGTGCGCGAGGCGCTCAAGACCCTGGCCGGGACCGGACTGGTCGTGATGAGCCAGTACAAGGGCGTCACGGTGCGCATGGTGGACGCGGACATGGCGCGCGAGGTCTACGACGTCCGGCTGCTCCTGGAGCCCGAGGCGCTCCGCCGCACCGTGCGCCGCAGGGCCTCCCTGGACGCCGCCCGATCCGCGCTGACCCGCGCCGACCAGGCCACCGACACCGCCGAACGCTCCCTCGCCAACCGGGAGTTCCACCGCGCGCTGTACGTCCCCTGCGGCAACCCGCTGCTCGGCCGGATGCTCGACGAGGTCCGTGACCAGGCCGCCCTGGTCTCCGCCGTCGCCTGGGCCGCCGACCCGTCGTGGGAGCGCGAGGCCAGCGAGCACCGCGAGATCCTGCGGCTCGCCGCCGAGGGCGACGCCGACGGCGCGGCGCGCGCCCTGCACGCCCACATCGAGTCGTTCGTGCTGAAGGCCTTCCCCGACGCCGGGACCGAGGCCACCGAGGTCCAGGGAGAGGACGGTCAGGAATGACAGCGACGTTCGAGGTCCAGCGGGCGGCACTCGCCGACGTGGTGGCGATCCCGGTGACCCCGTTCGCCGAGGACGGGTCCGTCGACCAGGACACCCACCGCGCCCTGCTGCGCCGACTGCTCGACGGCGGTGTCACCACCCTCACCCCCAACGGCAACACCGGCGAGTTCTACGCCCTCTCCCCCGAGGAGCGCCGCCTCGTCACCGAACTCACCCTCGACGAGGCGGGTGACCGGGGCGTGGTCCTGGTCGGCGTCGGACACGACGTGCCCACCGCCGTCGCCTCCGCCCGGCACGCCCGCGAACGCGGCGCCGCGATGGTGATGGTGCACCAGCCCGTCCACCCCTACGTCTCCCAGTCCGGCTGGGTCGACTACCACCGCGCCATCGCCGAGGCCGTGCCCGAGCTGGGCGTGGTGCCGTACATCCGCAACGCCCAGCTCTCCGGCGCCCGGCTCGCCGAACTCGCCGACCACTGCCCCAACGTGATCGGCGTGAAGTACGCCGTGCCGGACGCCGCCCGGTTCGCCGCCTTCGCCCGCGACGCCGGTCTCGACCGGTTCGTGTGGGTGGCCGGGCTCGCGGAGCCGTACGCGCCGTCCTACTTCTCGGCGGGCGCCACCGGCTTCACCTCAGGGCTGGTGAACGTCGCCCCGGCCGTCTCCCGGAACATGATCGAGGCGCTGCGCTCGGGCGACTACCCGGCCGCGATGAAGGTGTGGGAGCAGATCCGCCGCTTCGAGGAGCTGCGCGCCGCGCACGGCTCCGCCAACAACGTCACCGTCGTCAAGGAGGCCCTCGCCTCGCTCGGCCTGTGCCGCCGTGAGGTGCGTCCGCCAAGCAAGCGCTTGCCGGAGAGCGAGCGCGCCGAGGTCGCCGCCATCGCCGCCGGGTGGTCCATATGACCGACGCGACGACCCCGCGCAGGCGCCCGGAGGAGCTGCGCAGCCACCAGTGGTACGGCACCGACGGACTGCGCTCCTTCAGCCACCGCGCCCGCACCCGCCAGCTCGGCTACCTGCCCGAGGAGCACCTCGGCAAGCCGGTCATCGCCATCCTCAACACCTGGTCCGACATCAACCCCTGCCACGTCCACCTCCGGGACCGGGCGCAGGCCGTCAAGCGCGGGGTGTGGCAGGCGGGCGGCTTCCCGCTGGAGTTCCCGGTCGCCACGCTCAGCGAGACGTTCCAGAAGCCGACCCCGATGCTCTACCGCAACCTCCTCGCCATGGAGACGGAGGAGCTGCTGCGCTCGTACCCCGTCGACGGGGCGGTGCTGATGGGCGGCTGCGACAAGTCCACGCCCGCGCTGCTGATGGGCGCGGCCAGCGTCGACCTGCCGACGGTGTTCGTGCCCGCCGGGCCGATGCTGCCGGGCCACTGGCGCGGCGAGACCCTCGGCTCCGGCACCGACATGTGGAAGTACTGGGACGACAAGCGCGCCGGGCTCATCGGCGACTGCGAGATGACCGAGCTGGAGAGCGGCCTCGCCCGCTCGCCCGGTCACTGCATGACCATGGGTACGGCGTCCACGCTGACCGCCGCCGCGGAGGCGCTCGGCGTGACCGTGCCGGGGGCGTCCAGCATCCCGGCGGTGGACTCCGGGCACGACCGGATGGCCGCCGCGGCGGGCCTGCGCATCGTCGAACAGGTCCACAAGGGCCGCACGCTCCGCCAGATCCTCACCCAGGAGGCGTTCGAGGACGCCGTCACCACCGTCCTCGGCCTCGGCGGCTCCACCAACGCCGTCATCCACCTCATCGCCATGGCCAGACGCGCGGGCGCCCGGCTCACCCTGGACGACTTCGACCGCATCGCGCGCACCGTGCCGGTGCTGGCCAACGTCCGGCCCGGCGGACAGACGTACCTGATGGAGGACTTCCACTTCGCGGGCGGCCTGCCCGGGTTCCTCTCCCGCGTCACCGACCTGCTCCACCTGGACCGCCCCACGGTCTCCCACGACACCCTGCGCGAGCAGCTCGCGGGCGCGGCGGTCCACAACGACGACGTCATCCGCCCGCGCGGCAACCCGGTCGCGGCCGAGGGCGGGGTCGCGGTCCTGCGCGGCAACCTCTGCCCGGACGGCGCCGTCATCAAGCACATCGCCGCCGAACCGCACCTGCTCAAGCACACCGGACCCGCGGTCGTCTTCGACGACTACAGGACGATGCAGCGCACCATCAACGACCCGGCGCTGAACATCACCGCCGACAGCGTGCTGGTGCTGCGCAACGCCGGACCCAAGGGCGGCCCCGGGATGCCCGAGTACGGCATGTTGCCGATCCCCGACCACCTGCTGAAGCAGGGCGTACGGGACATGGTGCGGATCTCCGACGCCCGGATGAGCGGCACCAGCTACGGCGCCTGCGTCCTGCACGTCGCGCCGGAGTCGTACGTCGGCGGACCGCTCGCGCTGGTGCGCACCGGCGACGAGATCACCCTCGACGTCGCGGCACGCACCCTGCACCTGCACGTCGACGACGCCGAGCTGGAGCGCCGCCGGGCCGCCTGGACCCCCCCGCCCGCCCGCTACGAGCGCGGCTACGGCGCCCTCTACAACGACCAGATCACGCAGGCCGACACCGGCTGCGACTTCGAGTTCCTGGCCTGCTCGGGCCACGTGCCGGACCCGTACGCGGGTTGACGGACCCTCAGTCCCAGCACGGCCAAGCACGCACCGCGCACCCCAAGAAAGCGCTTCACCGACAGCTCCGCAGACAGCTCCACCGACAGCTCCACCGAGAACGGAGAACAGTCATGGCCCAAGCCGCAGCCGTGGCGAAACCGCCCGCGCCACCGAGGCGGCGCCGTGCCTCCGCCACCCCGCGCAGGCTGCCGTACCTGCTGATCGCCCCGGCGGCCCTGCTGATGCTGGGCTTCATCGCCTACCCGGTGTTCAGCGTCTTCTACTACAGCCTCCAGGACTACAACCCCACCAAGCCATGGCGGAACGGCTTCGCGGGCTTCGACAACTTCGTCCACGCCTTCACCGAGGACCCCCTCTTCTGGGACACGCTGGTCTTCAGCGCCAAGTGGGTCGTCGTCGAGGTCGGACTCCAACTGCTGTTCGGACTCGCGCTCGCCCTCATCGTCAACCAGACCTTCGTCGGCCGGGCCCTCGGCCGCGCCATGGTCTTCTCCCCGTGGGCCGTCTCCGGCGTGCTGACCAGCGCCATCTGGGTGCTGCTCTACAACTCCCAGACCGGCATCACCCGCTACCTCGCGGACATGGGCATCGGCTCCTACGGCACCAGTTGGCTGTCGGACCCGTCCACCGTCTTCCCCGCGGCGATCGTCGCCGACCTCTGGCGCGGCGTCCCCTTCTTCGCCATCCTCATCCTCGCCGACCTCCAGTCCGTCTCGAAGGACCTCTACGAGGCCGCCGAGGTCGACGGCGCCAGCCGCCTCAAGCAGTTCTGGCACATCACCCTGCCGCACCTGAAGGACGCCATCGTGCTGTCCACGCTGCTGCGCGCGGTCTGGGAGTTCAACAACGTCGACCTGCTCTACACCCTCACCGGCGGCGGACCGGCGGGCGAGACCACCACGCTGCCGCTCTACATCGCCAACACCAGCGTCGACGCCCACAACTTCGGCTACGCGTCCGCCCTGACCACGGTCGCGTTCGTGATCCTGCTCTTCTGCTCGATCGTCTATCTGCGGCTGAGCAAGTTCGGAGGTGACAACAAGTGAGCGCCACCAAGGAAGCCCCCGTCGCGCCGCCCGCGCGTCGGCACGCCGCACCTCAGCCGCACCGCCCGGCCACCCGGCACCGCGCCTGGGACGAGGCCCCCCGCTGGCAGATCTACCTGCCGCTGTCGATCTACCTGCTCTTCACCCTCGTCCCCTTCTACTGGATGCTGCTGTTCGCGCTGCGCCCGGCGGGCTCCACCTCGCTGGTGCCCTGGCCGATCACCTTCGACCACTTCGAGAAGGTGTGGACCGAGCGGAGCTTCGGCACCTACTTCGAGAACAGCGTCTACGTCGGTGTCGCCACCCTCGTGACCACCACCGTCGTCGCCCTCGCGGGCGGCTACGCGCTCGCCCGGTTCGACTTCAGGATCAAGCGGGCGTTCATGCTGGCGCTGCTCTGCTCCCAGTTCGTGCCGGGCGCGCTGCTGCTGGTGCCGCTGTTCGAGATCTTCGCCGAACTCCAGATGATCAACTCGCTCGGCAGCGTCATCATCGCCGAGACGGTGTTCCAACTGCCGCTGTCGATGATCCTCATCAGCAACTTCATCAAGAACGTGCCGTACTCCCTGGAGGAGGCGGCCTGGGTCGACGGGTGCGGTCGCTTCACCGCCTTCCGCCTGGTCGTGCTGCCGCTGCTGCGCCCCGGACTGATCGCGGTCGGCTCCTTCGCCTTCGTGCACTCCTGGAACCACTTCCTGTTCGCCCTGATGTTCCTCAACAACCAGGGCAAGCAGACCATCCCGGTCGGCCTGAACACCCTGATGAGCGCGGACAGCGTCGACCTCGGCGCGCTCGCCGCGGGCGGCATCATCGCCGCCGTCCCGGTGGTCCTCGTCTTCGCCTTCATCCAGAAGTGGCTGATCACCGGCTTCAGCGCGGGGGCGGTGAAGGGATGACCACACCGGGGATGACCACACCGGGGATGACCCCACCACCGCCCGTCCCCGTCGTCCTCGCGGGCGCCCGCGGCCACGGCCGCTGGCACGTCGAGAACATCCGCCGCCTCACCGAGCGCGGCCTGGTCCGCCTGGTCGGCATCTGCGAGCTGACCCCGCTCACCGAGGCCGAGTACGGCGGCGAACTCCCCGCCCAGTCCGATGACTTCGGCGCGCTCCTGGAGTCGACCGGCGCCCGGGCCGCGGTGGTCTGCACCCCGATCCCCACCCACACCGACCTGGCGCTGACCGCCGCCCGCCGCGGCGTGCACCTGCTCCTGGAGAAGCCCCCGGCGCCGTCCTACGCGGAGTTCCGCCGGATGGCCGACGGGGTCGCGGAGGCGGGCGTCGCCTGCCAGATCGGGTTCCAGTCGCTGGGCTCGCACGCCCTGCCCGCCATCCGCGAGCTGATCGCCGAGGGCGCCATCGGCGAGGTGCGCGGCATCGGCGGCGCCGGGGCCTGGGCGCGCGACGAGGCGTACTTCCGGCGCGCGCCCTGGGCGGGCCGACGGCGGCTGAACGGCGTCGACGTGATCGACGGGGCGCTGACCAACCCGCTCGCGCACGCCGTCGCCACCGCCCTGGCGCTGGACGGCGGCACCCGCGCCGAGGACGTCACCGCCGTCGAGACCGAGCTGTGGCACGCCAACGCCATCGAGGCCGACGACACCTCCTGCGTGCGGATCACCACCACCGCCGGACGCCAGGTCACCGTCGCCGCCACCCTGTGCGCCGAGCACCCCGGCGACCCGTACGTCCTGGTGCACGGCAGCCGCGGCCGGATCACCTTCTGGTACAAGCAGGACCGCGTCCTCCTCCAGCGTGCCGACCACGGCCCCGAGGAGTACGAGTACGGCCGCACCGACCTGCTGGAGAACCTCGTCGGCCACCTCACCACCGGCGCCGACCTGCTCGTCCCCCCGGACGCCACCGGCGCCTTCATGAGGGTCGTCGAGGCAGTCCGCAGCGCCCCCGACCCGGCCCCGCTGCCCGACACCGCCTGGCGGACGCTGCCCGCCGAACGGCGCCGGATCGTGCCCGGCGTCGACGGTCTGGTGGCCGCCGCCGCCGACACCCTGTCCCTGTACTCCGAACTGGGCGCCGACTGGGCGCCGTACCAGCCCCAGGCCCCGCGGAAAGAGGTGAGCGCCCGATGACCACCCCCGACTCACCGGTGCTGCGGGTCGCGGGCCGCCCCGTCGGCCGCTACGTCACCCGGCCCGAGCTGCCCGACCGGCTCTCCCCGCGCCCCTATCTGCACCCCGTCACCACCCTCTCCGGTACGGCGGTCACCGAGCTGAGCCCCGCCGACCACCTCCACCACCTCGGCGTCGGTGTCGCCGTTCCCGACGTCGAGGGGCACAACTTCTGGGGCGGGCGCACCTACGTCCGCGACCAGGGCCCGACCGAGCTGGCCAACCACGGCTCCCAGCGGCACGTCGCCTTCCCGCTGCGGGACCCGGACGGCTTCGTGCAGGAGCTGCGCTGGATGGCCGGGGGCGGCGAGCTGCTGCGCGAGCGCCGCACGGTCGCGGCCACCGAACTCACCGCCACGGCCTGGGCGCTGGACTTCACCTTCGCCCTCACCAACACCACCTCCGCCCCGCTGTCCATCGGCAGCCCCGCCACCAACGGGCGCCCCGGCGCGGCCTACGGCGGCTTCTTCTGGCGGGCCCGCAAGGAGGCCACCGCCCCGGAGGTCTTCACGCCCGACGCCGAGGGCGAACAGGACGTGCACGGCCGCCCCGCCGACTGGCTGGCGCTCGCCGGATCGACCTGGACCCTGGTGTTCGCCGGGGTCACCGACGCCACCCGCCGCGACCCCTGGTTCGTGCGCACCGCCGAGTACCCCGGCGTCGGCTCCTCCCTCGCGCACACCGAACGCGTCCCCGTCGCGCCCGGCGACACCCTGGTCCGCCGCGTCGTGACCGTCGTCGCGGACGGCCACCTCGACCGGGACGAGGCGACGGCCCTGGTCCGCAAGGCGGTGACGCAGTGAGCCCAGTGAGCCCGGAGACCGAGACCTACGCCAACCCCGTCCTCAACGCCGACTGGTCCGACCCGGACGTCATCCGTGTCGGGGACGACTTCTACCTCACCGCCTCCAGCTTCGGCCGCGCCCCCGGACTGCCCCTGCTGCACTCCCGGGACCTGGTCAACTGGACCCTCGTCGGCCACGCCCTCGAACGCCTCGAACCGGCCGCCGAGTTCCGCGTCCCCCGCCACGACTGCGGCGTCTGGGCCCCGTCCCTGCGCCACCACGACGACCGCTTCTGGATCTTCTGGGGCGACCCCGACCAGGGCGTCTACCAGGTCAACGCCCCCGAGATCCGCGGCCCGTGGACCGCGCCGCACCTCCTCAAGCCCGGCAAGGGCCTGATCGACCCCTGCCCCCTGTGGGACGAGGAGACCGGCGAGGCGTACCTCGTGCACGCCTGGGCGAAGTCACGCTCCGGCGTCAAGAACCGCCTCACCGGCCACCGGATGCGCCCCGACGGCACCGCCCTGCTCGACGACGGCGAGGTCATCGTCGACGCGGACCGCATCCCCGGCTGGTTCACCCTGGAGGGCCCCAAGCTCTACCGGCACGACGGCTGGTTCTGGATCCTCGCCCCCGCCGGGGGAGTGGAGACCGGCTGGCAGGGCGCCCTGCGCTCCCGTGGGTTCTTCGGACCGTACGAGCACCGGATCGTCCTGGAGCAGCGGGACACCGACGTCAACGGCCCCCACCAGGGCGGCTGGGTGCGCACCGCGACCGGCGAGGACTGGTTCCTGCACTTCCAGCAGCGCGGCGCGTACGGCAGGGTCGTCCACCTCCAGCCGATGCGCTGGGGCCCGGACGGCTGGCCGGTGCTCGGGAACGACGGCGCCCCCGTCGCCGTACACCGCCGCCCCGACCTGCCCCCGCAGCCGCCCGCCGCGCCCGCCACCGACGACGACTTCCCCGGCGGGCGGTACGGCCGCCAGTGGCAGTGGACCGCCAACCCCGAGGACGGCTGGGCCACCGAGCACTCCGCCGACGGGCTCCGCCTCACCTGCGTCCGCTCGGCCGCCGCGCACGACCTGCGCAGGCTGCCGAACGTGCTGACCCAGCGGCTGCCCGGCCTCCCGAGCGTGGTCGAGGTGGAGCTGCGGCTCGACAGCGACGCGCCCGGCGCGCGGGCCGGACTCGCGGTGCTCGGTGACGCGTTCTCCTGGATCGGGCTCCAGCGCGGGACCGACGGGACGGTCCACCTGGTGCACCGGTTCGCGGAGTCCGTCGCCGAGGCCGAACGGGACGCCGACCACCCACGGACCGCCCCCGAGGGCCGCGCCACCCTGCGCGTCGAGATCGGCGCCGGGGCCCGCTGCCGCTTCTCCTACGACGTCGGGGACGGCCCGCGTCCCTCCGGCCCGGTCTTCGCCGCCACCCCCTGGCGCTGGGTCGGTGCCCTGCTCGGCCTGTTCGCCCTCGCACCGGAGGGCTCCGGGCACGCCGGGGCGGCCGAGTTCACCCGGTTCAGGATCAGCGCCCTGTAACCGCCCAAGCCCCACAACTCCATCACTCCGGACCGCGCCCCACGCCGCCCGGAGACCTCCGTTGGATCCCGAAGAAGCGACTCAAAGAAGAGAGCCGACCCTATGAACACCAACAAGCGCAGAAGCACCACCGGCAGGCAGCGGCTGTCGGCCGCCGTCGCCCTGAGCGCCGTCCTCGCGCTCACCGCCACCGCCTGCGGCGACGACGGCAGCGGCGGGGGCGGCGACAAGGGCGCCGACGGCAGCGGCACCGGGAAGATCGTCTTCTGGGACAACAACGGAGGTGTCCGCACCGACGTCTGGAAGGAGATCATCGCCGACTTCGAGAAGGCCAACCCGGACATCGACGTCGAGTACGTCGGCATCGCCTCCACCGAGTACCAGTCCAAGGTGGACACCGCCATCCAGGGCGGCGGCCTGCCCGACGTCGGCGGCGTCGGCGCGGCGATGCTCGCCGGGTTCGCCGCGCAGGAGGCGCTGGAGCCGCTGGAGAACCGGCTCACCGGCTCCTCCCTCAACGGCAAGCTCAACGACGACATGATCGAGTCGCTGAAGGCGGCCGGTGACTCCGAGCGCCTGTACTCGGTGCCGACCTCCGCCAACAACGGCGTCCTGTACTACCGCACCGACCTCTTCGAGAAGGCCGGTCTGGACGAGCCGACCACCTGGGACGCCTTCTACGAGGCCGCGGAGAAGCTCACCAACGCGGGCAAGAACGAGTTCGGCTACACCATCCGCGGTGGCGCCGGTTCCATCGCGCAGGCGCTGGACGCGATGTACGGGCAGTCCGGGATCACGTCCTTCTGGGATGCAAGCGGTGAGAAGACCACCGTCAACGACCCGAAGAACGTCGAGGCGCTGGAGAAGTACGCCGCCCTGTTCAAGAAGGTCACGCCCGCCGCCGACCTCAACAACGACTTCACCAAGATGGTCGCCCAGTGGGACTCCGGCACCATCGGGATGCTCAACCACAACCTGGGCTCCTACCAGGACCACGTGAAGGCGTTCGGCGCGGACAAGTTCCGTGGCATCCCGCAGCCGGTCGGGACCGGCGGCAAGCGGGTGCAGGTGTCCAACCCGGTGGACGGGCTCGGCCTGTTCAAGAGCAGCAAGAACAAGGACGCGGCCTGGAAGTTCATCGAGTTCGCCGCGGGGCACGAGTCGAACTCCAAGTTCAACCAGTCGGCCGGGCAGGTGCCCGCGAACCTCGACGCGGCGAAGGACCCGTGGGTGTCGGAGGCGGAGCCGACGAAGCTGGCGGCCCAGGCGCTGACGGACGGCTCCACGACGATCGTGCAGTTGCCGTACTACCTGCCTGACTGGAACACCATCTCCAAGGCCGACAACGAGCCGAACTTCCAGAAGGTGCTGCTGGGGAAGATGAGCGCGAAGGACTTCTGCGACACGCTCGCCGAGCAGTTGAACGAGGCGCAGGCCGAGTGGAACGAGCAGCACGGCTGACTGTGCCGGGGGGCGGCTCGTGGTTGTTCGGCTGCGGGCCGTCCTTGGCTGGGCGCGCAGTTCCCCGCGCCCCTGAGGACGTCCACTGTTCCCCTTTCGGAAGGTACCGACGTGTCGCTTAGTCGTCGGCAAGTTGCTGGTGCCGCTTTTGCCGCCTTGCCCTTGAGTACTCTCGCCGGGACCGCTCAGGCCCAAGAGCAGCGGGCCCGCACCCTCTTCATCGCCGGGGATTCCACCGCCGCGCAGAAGTACGCCGATGCCGCCCCCGAGACCGGGTGGGGAATGGCGTTGCCGTTCTTTCTGAAGCATGACACCCGGGTCGCCAATCACGCCGTGAACGGGCGGAGTTCGAAGAGCTTCGTCGACGAGGGGCGGCTCGATGTCGTACTCGGCGCGATCCGGCCCGGCGATCTCCTGCTCGTCCAGTTCGCGCACAACGACGAGAAGAAGGACGACCCCACCCGGTACACCGAGCCGTGGACGACGTACCAGGAGCACCTGCGGCTGTACGTCGACGGGGCGCGGGCGCGCGGGGCGCGGCCGGTGCTGGTGACGCCCGTGGAGCGGCGGCGGTTCGACGCCGCAGGGAACGCGGTGCCGAGCCACGGTGAGTACCCCGCGGCGATGCGGGCGCTGGCCGCGGCGGAGGGCGTGGCGCTGCTGGACGTACAGGCGCTGTCGCTGGCGCTCTGGCAGGAGCTGGGCGTCGAGGCGACGAAGACCTACTTCAACTGGACCGCCACCGAGCAGGACAACACGCACTTCAACCCGCCCGGCGCGGTCGCCGTGGCCCGGCTGGTCGCGCGGGAGCTGCTGCGGACGCGGGTGCTCGCGCCGCGCGACGTACGGCGGCTGGCGGAGGAGATCCCCGAGGAGTGGATCACCTGGCCGCAGGCCGCCGCGTAACACCCCCTGAAGCTGAGAGAAGGAGAGCCGCACCATGGAAGCAAAAGGCTGGCATGGGCATGTCAGAGTGGCCGCGTTGGTGGGCTGTACCGCCCTCGTGGTGTCCCTGACCGGTACCGCCGCCCAGGCCCACGGCCGGGACCTCGGGCGTCAGGTGCTCGGCGCCCACGACGGCTGGGCCGCCGAGGGCACCGGGACGACCGGTGGGGCGGCGGCCGACGCCGCGCACGTCTACACCGTGACCACGTGGGAGGAGTTCCGGGCCGCGCTCGCGGACGGCGGCTCCGCGCCGAGGATCGTCAAGGTGAAGGGCACCATCGACGCCGTCTCGCGGGGCTGTGAGGCGTTCGAGGCGGAGGGGTACGACTTCGACCAGTACCTCGCCGACTACGACCCCGCGGTCTGGGGCCACGACACCCCCGTCAGCGGTGAGCAGGAGGACCTGCGGGCCGCGTCCGCCGCCAACCAGGACAAGGCCATCAAGGTCGACGTCCCGGCCAACACCACCATCGTCGGCGTGGGCCGCGACGCCGCGATCCTCGGCGGCAGCCTGCAGATCCGGGGCGTGGACAACGTCATCGTCCGCAACCTCACCATCGAGGCCCCCATCGACTGCTTCCCGCAGTGGGACCCCACCGACGACAACAAGACCGGCGCCTGGAACTCGGAGTACGACGGCGTCGTCGTCTACGGCTCCACCCATGTGTGGGTCGACCACAACACCCTCACCGACGGCCGCTACCCGGACTCCACGCTGCCGTCGTACTACGGCAAGGTCTACCAGCAGCACGACGGGCTCCTCGACATCGTGCGCGGCGCCGACCACGTCACCGTGTCCTGGAACTCCTTCCGGGACCACGACAAGACCATGCTGATCGGCAACAGCGACAGCGCGGGCGCCACCGACGCGGGCAAGCTGAGGGTCACCCTCCACCACAACCGCTTCGAGGGCATCGTCGAGCGGGCGCCCCGCGTCAGGTTCGGGCAGGTCGACTCGTACAACAACCACTTCGTGGTGACGGCGGACCAGCCCTACGGCTACGTCTACGGCATCGGCAAGGAGTCGCGGCTGTACGCCACCGACAACGCGCTGTCGCTGGCGGAGGGCGTGAGCGTGGCCAAGGCGCTGAAGAAGTGGAGCGAGGCGCCGCTGACCGCCGAGAACAACTACGTCAACGGCAAGAAGACCGACCTGATCGCCGTGCACAACGCGGAGATCCCCGCCGAGACCCTCCAGTCCGGCGCGGGCTGGACGCCCACCCTGCGCACCACGGTGCACCACCCGAAGGCGGTCCCGTGGATCGTCGACCTGGGCGCGGGCGCGGGCAAGCTGCGCTGACCCCGACCGGCTGACCGGGGCGGCGGCGCTCCCGCCCCCGCCCCGGCCCCGTCCCCCCTCCCCCCGAGCACCAACCTCCTTAAGGACCACCACCCTGATGTCCCTCACCCGCAGAGACCTCCTCCTGGCGGGCGCCGGGGCGGGCGCGGCCCTGGGCCTCGCCGCCGTCCCCGCCCACGCCACCGGACGCCGTCCCTTCGGCCGTCACGGTTCGCCCGCCGCCCGGCCCAGCGACCGCCACCTCTACGTCGACCCGCACGGCCGCGGCGACTTCACCACCGTCCAGGCCGCCGTGACCGCCGCCACCGGCGGCGGCTGGACCCTCGTCCTCGCCCCCGGCACCTACCGCGAGACCGTCGCCGTCAGCTCCGACCGCACCGCCATGACCTGGATCGGCGCCGCCGAGGACCCCCGGGCCACCGTCATCGTGTACGACAACGCCGCGGGCACCCCGAAGCCCGACGGCTCCGGCACCTACGGCACCAGCGGCTCGGCCACCACCACCGTGCAGGCCGACGGCTTCACCGCCCACTGGATCACCTTCGCCAACGACTGGCTGCGCGCCGACCACCCCGGCGTCAGCGGCACCCAGGCCGTCGCCCTCAAGGCACAGGGCGACCGCACCGCCTTCTGGCACTGCCGGTTCCTCGGCCACCAGGACACCCTGTACGCCGACACCCGGTCCCTGGACGCCTTCGCCCGCCAGTACTACGCCCACTGCCACATCGAGGGCGACGTCGACTTCGTCTTCGGCCGGGCCACCGCCGTCTACGAGCACTGCCACTTCCGCACCCTGGACCGCACCGACCTGACCGGCGCGCCCTACGGCTTCGTCTTCGCGCCGTCCACGGCGGGCGCCAACCCGCTCGGCTACCTGGTCACGCGCAGCCGCGTCACCAGCACGGCGCCGGACGCCTTCTACAAGCTGGCCCGGCCCTGGGTGCCCAGCTCCGACCCGACCGCGCGGCCCATGCTCACCGTCCGGGAAACCTGGCTGGGCCCGGGCATCGACGCGGTGGCGCCGTACGCGAACATGCGGGACGCCTACCCGTGGCAGTCGATGCGGTTCCGTGAGTACGCCAACTCCGGCCCCGGAGCGGTCGTCTCCGTGCCCGAGAACCGGCCGCGGCTCACGGCCGAGGAGGCCGCCCGGCACACCCGGCGCGCCTACCTCGGCGACTGGCGGCCCGATGACCTGGGTCAGTCGTAGCTGAGGTCGGAGGCCGTGTAACGGCAGTACGTGCCGTCGGGTCCGGAGCCCAGTTCCTTCGGCTCGGCGCCGGTGTCGTTGCCCTGGAAGCGGGTGCACGGCTTGATCTTCTTGCCGCTGTCGCCGTGGATGCGGACGCCGCGCAGCGCCGCCGTCTCACCGAAGTTGGAGTTGATCCCGACGATCGACTTGCCCGGCGCGGTGACGTCCACGTCGTTGATGATGACCTGGCGGTTCTTGTACTGCGTGGAGCAGTTGCCGCAGGTCCGCACCAGCTTGCCGAAGTCGGAGACCTGGAACTTGGTCACGACCAGCTTGCCCGCGCCGTTGAACTGGAAGACCTTGTCGTCGGCCTTCCTCGCGCCGCCGCCGTACACGGTGTAGACCGCCGAGGACGACTTGCCCTTGAAGGTGGCGGCGTCCTCGCCGACGTCCTCCCACCAGACGTTCTGGAGCGTGCAGCTACCCGAGCAGTGCACGCCGTCCGCGGCCGGGGAGCCCAGGATGACGTTCTTCAGCACCGCGCCGTCGGCCAGCTTGAAGATCGGGTCCTGGCCCTCGTCCTGGCCGTCGCCGCCGAGCGCGCCACTGCCGTAGAAGCGCTGGTAGCCGCCGTCGTAGGTGCCGGAGACCGCGATGGTGCTGCTGACCGCCTTGCTGCCCTTGGCCGTCGGCCAGGCGGACGCGGCGCCCGCCGTGGAGAGCAGGGACGTGGTGGCCAGCGCGGCGCCGGTGAGACCGAGCGCGGCCACCGAGCCGATCACGGCCCGCCGCCTGGTGAGCCCGCGGCGGTGCCGGGCGCGCTGTTCTGCTGGAGCACTCATGTGCCGAATCCTTCGTGGGATGGTGACTGTTGCGCCTTCTGGTCGCCACCGGTGCGCGCGAGGTTGCCGTGACCTCGAAAAAAATCTCCCGGACCGCCCGCGGCGCCTAGTCGTCCTCGCCCTGGGGCGCGAAGTCGCCCGTCACCGCGTGCGGTTCGGCGTTCGTCGTCGTCGTGTGGACCGTGTAGTCGTCGTCCCCCGCGTCCCGGCCGCCGCGCTCGTGGTCGTACTGGCCCGCGAAGACGAACTCGCCCTCCGGGACCGTACGGCCCTCCTTGAGCGCCCAGGTGTAGACGAGGTAGCCGTCCCGTTCCGTCACCGCCAGGTCGAAGTCGGCCTCCGGCAGGGAGCGCCAGGCGCCGGTGGAGGTGACGCCGCCGGTCTGGGCGATCCGCAGCTCGACGGTGAGGGACGCCAGCCGCTCGGTCGTCTTCACGGTGACGTTGCTCTGCGCCCAGAACTCGTTGCTGTGCGGGTCCACCGAGCCGTCCGACCAGAGCGGGCCGTCCGCGACGTCCGTCGCGGTCGCGGGCGGCGCGCCGGTCGAGGTGGCCGTGGACGACGGCGTGCGCGAGGCGGACGCGCTGGGCGCGCGGGACGCGGCGGAGGCGCTCGGCGACGGGTCGGGCGGTGGCGCGGGCGGACGGCTGGTGGCGTCGGGGGACGGCGTCGGCGTCGCCGACACGGCGACCGTGCCCTGCGGCGGGGCGTCCTCCCTCACCGCGGACGCCACCGCGTACCCGCCGACCGCGAGGACACCCGCGACCGCGGCCGTGGCCCCGGCGACCCGCAGCCAGCCCCACACCGGCGGCAGCACCGCCCCATCCCCGCCGGGCCGCTCCCGCTCGGCCATCCCGCGCTCGATCCGGGCCATCATGCGGGCGCGGTCGGGCTGGTGCGTCCCGGCCGCCTCACGCAGTTGGGCGCGCAACTCCTCGTGCACGTCCCGCCTCATCGGTTCCTTCCTCCGCCCTCTGACGTGGGCACCATCGCCGTCCGCAGCCGCCGCGGGGCGCCCGCCGCGCCCTCCGCCCCGAGCAGCCGCTGGAGCTCCGCCATCCCCTTGGAGGTCTGGCTCTTCACCGTACCCACCGACACCCCGAGGGTGAGCGCGGTGTCCTTCTCCGACAGGTCGAAGGCGTGCCGCAGCACCACGCACGCCCGCTTGCGGAACGGCAACCGACGCAGCGCCTCCTGGACGTCGACCACCCCCGGCACGTCCGGGTTCTCGGTCCTCTCCTCGCGCTGCGACCAGAACAGCGCGATCCGCCGCCGCTCGCGCACCGCGCTGCGCACGCGGGTGCGGGCCAGGTTGGCGACCACCCCGCGCGCGTACGCCACCGGATGGTCGGCGGCGCGGACCCGGTCCCAGCGGTGCCAGAGCGCCAGCAGGGCGTCCGCCGCCAGGTCGTCGGCGGCGTCCGGCTCACCGGTCAACAGGTGGGCCAGCCGGGCCAGTTCGGCGTAGTGACGCTCGAAGAAGGCGTGGAACTCCACGGAGGCCGCGTCGTCGACGACTGTCCCCACGGGCTCTCTCCTCGCAGCGATGGCCCGGCGTCGAACAGCCGTACGCCGGGACGAGATCCGGACTGTACCAGTGATCACTGAGCACGCCGTACGAGGGTTCGAACAACGTATGGCGGACCGAACGGCCTGACGGTGATTCCGTAACACGGGGAAAACCTGAAACGCACTCGGCGGGGGAACAATCCAGCCAGCATCCGCACACTGATCACCCGGCACCAGGGAGCAACCGCCATGCCAGACACACAGCAGGTGACCGACCGGCCAAGTCCCCCGCCACCAGCGGCGAACGGCGTCGACCGGTTCTTCAAGATAACCGAGCGGCGCTCCACCATCGGGCGGGAGATACGCGGCGGCTTCGCCACGTTCTTCACGATGGCCTACATCCTTGTCCTGAATCCCATCATCCTGGGCAGCGCCGAGGACAAGTACGGCCACCACCTCGACGCCGTCCAACTCACCACCGCCACCGCGCTGGTGGCCGCCGTGATGACGGTCATCATGGGCGTCGGCGGCAACCTGCCGATCGCACTCGCCGCCGGGCTCGGCCTCAACGCCGTCGTCGCCTTCCAGATCGCCCCGATGATGAGCTGGCCCGACGCGATGGGCCTCATCGTCCTCGAAGGACTGCTGATCTGCGTGCTGGTGGTGACCGGGCTGCGCGAGGCCGTGATGCACGCCATCCCGCAGTCGCTGAAGCAGGCGATCAGCGTCGGCATCGGCCTGTTCATCGCCCTCATCGGCTTCGTGGACGCCGGGTTCGTCAGCCGCGTCCCGGACGCCGCGAACACCACCGTGCCGGTCCAGCTCGGCGGCACCGGCACCCTCAGCGGCTGGCCCCTCCTGGTGTTCTGCGTCGGGGTGCTGCTGACCATCGGGCTGCTCGCCCGCAAGGTCAAGGGCGCCATCCTCATCAGCATCGTCACCATGACGGTCGTCGCGATCCTCATCAACTCCGCCGCCGACATCAAGAGCTGGGGCCTGACCACGCCCGAGTGGCCCGACAAGGTCGTCGACACCCCCGACTTCGGACTGCTCGGCGAGTTCAGCCTGTTCGGCGCCTTCGACGAACCCGGCGTCGGCGTCATCACCGTCGTCCTGCTGGTCTTCACCCTGATCCTGTCCGACTTCTTCGACACCATGGGCACCGTCGTCGGCATCAGCGCCGAGGCCGGGCTCCTCGACGAGGACGGCAAGGTGCCGGACCTGAGCCGGGTGCTGCTCATCGACGGCGCCGCCGCGGTCGCGGGCGGCGCGGCCTCCGCCTCGTCGGCCACCTCCTACATCGAGTCCGCCGCCGGGGTCGGCGAGGGCTCCCGCACCGGCTTCTCCAACCTGGTCACCGGCGGCCTGTTCGCCCTCGCCCTGCTGTTCACCCCGCTGCTGACCATCGTCCCGCTCCAGGCCGCCGCGCCCGCCCTGGTCGCCGTCGGCTTCCTGATGATGACCCAGGTCAAGCACATCGACTGGGACCGCTACGAGATCGCCATCCCGGCGTTCCTCACCATCGCCGTGATGCCGTTCACGTACTCCATCACCAACGGCATCGGCGCCGGGTTCGTCGCCTACGCCCTCATCAAGACCGTCCTCGGCAGGGCGAAGGACGTCCACTGGCTGCTGTGGGGCGCCGCCGCGCTGTTCCTGGTGTACTTCGCGATCGACCCGCTGGAACAGCTCCTCGGCGTGAAGTGAGCCGCTAGTCGCTCAGGGCCGCCTCCATCATGGCCTTGGCCACGGGGGCGGCCAGACCGTTGCCGCTGACCTCCGAGCGGGCCGCGTCCGACTGCTCGACGACCACCGCGACGGCGACCGCCTTGTCCGAATTGTCCGACTTGGCGTACGAGGTGAACCAGGCGTACGGCGTCTGGCTGTTGTTCTCGCCGTGCTGGGCCGTGCCCGTCTTGCCGCCCACCTCGGCGCCGGGGATGCGCGCGTTGGAGCCGGTGCCCTCGTCGACGACCGTCCGCATCGCCGACGTGAGCTGCTCGGCCGTCCCGGCGCTCACGATCCGCTGGGACGCGGCACCGTCGTCGTACTCCTCCAGTACGTCGCCGTCGCTGTCGGTGATCTTCGAGACCATGTGCGGGGCGACCAGCTCACCGCCGTGGGCGAGCGCCGCAGACACCATCGCCATCTGGAGCGGCGTCGCGGTGACGTCGAACTGGCCGATGCCGGTCAGCGCGGTCTGCGCGTCGTCCATGCCGGTCGGGTAGACGCTCTCGTAGGCGCGCACCGGCACGTCCCGCTCGTCGTCGTTGAAGCCGAACCTCTCCGCCATGGCCTGGACCTTCTCCGCGCCGAGGTCGACGGCCATCTTCCCGAAGACGTTGTTGCACGAGTACTGGAGCGCGGTGCGGATCGTGGCGTTCTCGCAGGGCGCGTCCGGGTTCTCGTTGGACAGCACCCGGGTGGTGCCCGGCAGGGTGTACGGGTCCGGGCTGTCGGTCCGGTCGTCCACCGAGTCGTACAGGCCGTCCTCCAGCGCGGCGGCGGCCACCACCAGCTTGAACGTCGACCCCGGCGGCAGCGGCTGGCGCAGCGCGCGGTTGGTCAGCGGCCTGTCCTCGTCGGCGTTGAGTTCCTGCCACGCCGACCCGGCGGTGTTGGCGTCGGTCAGCGAGGACGGGTCGTACGACGGTGTCGACACCACGCCGAGAATCCGCCCCGTCGACGGGTCGATGGCGACGGCGGCGCCCTTCTTGTCGCCGAGCGCCTCGTACGCCGCCCGCTGCACGTCCGGGTCGATCGTCGTCACCACGTCACCCGGGTCGGCCCGCTCCCCGGTCACGGTGTCCAGCACCGTCCTGAGGCGGGTGTCCGTGCCGTTGAGCAGGTCCTGGTAGACGCCCTCGAGCTGGGTGGACGCGTACGCCTGCGAGGCGTAGCCCGTCACCGCCGCGTACAGCTCGCCGTCGGTGTACGTGCGCTTGTAGGCGAGGTCGCCGGAGGTCCGGGCCGAGCCGGTGACCGCGTGACCGGCCACGATGATGTCGCCGAGCGGGGCCGCGTACGTCTCGATCGCGTTCCGCCGGTTGTCCTTGTCGTCCGCGAGGGCCTGGCCTTCGTAGAACTGCACCCAGGTGGCCCGCACCAGCAGTGCGAACACCAGCAGCAGCGTGAGGACCGAGGCGCGCCTGATCGTCTTGTTCATCCCGCGGAGAAGACGAACGGGGCGGACCGGGGCGTTCCCGTCCGCCCGCTTTCTCATCAGGTGTTCATGAAGGGCACCGGTCGCCTCACCCCTCCAGGTGCAGCACGACCTCTTCGATCTCCTCACCGCGCGCCTGCGCGAACCCGGTGGTGTGCGCGGTCACCCGGAAGCCACAGCGCTCCAGGACCCGCAGCGACCCGGCGTTGTCCGCCGCCGCGCGCGCGTACAGCGGACGCTCGGGCACCTCCGCGAGGAGCTGGCGCAGCGCGGCCGTCGCGATGCCGCGCCCCCAGTAGGCGCGGTCGATCCAGTACGTGACCTCCCGCTCGCCCGGCGTCCCGTACACCGCCGCGCTGCCCACCACGTCACCGTCGGCGAGCACGGTCCGCACCACGTCGTCCGAGGCGCGGACGCGCGCCCAGTGGGCGTCGAAGGCGTCCCGGTCGGCCGGGTCCTTCGCGGTGAAGGCGGCCATCCGGAGCGACTCCGGGTCGTTCATCTGCCGGAAGAACACCGGCAGGTCGCTGTCGTGTACCGGGCGCAGGGCGATCAGCATGGGGTTTCAGAGCCTCCGGGTGGCGAGGGTCAGGCGGTCACGGGCGTCGAAGAGGGCGTCCTTCACCATCTGCTCGTGGGCGGGCGTCAGCCGCGCCACCGGGATCGAGCAACTGATCGCGTCCCGCGCCGGGGTGCGGTACGGGATCGCCACGCCGAAGCAGCGCAGGCCGAGGGTGTTCTCCTCGCGGTCCACGGCGAAGCCCTGCTCCCGCACCTGGTGCAGCTCCTCGATGAGCCTCTCCCGGTCGGTGATGGTGTGCTCGGTCAGCGCGGGCAGCGTCTCCGGGAGCATCTTGCGGACCTGCTCGTCGGAGTAGGTGCTCAGCAGCGCCTTGCCGAGGGAGGTGGAGTGCGCGGGCAGGCGGCGGCCGACGCGGGTGAAGGGGCGCAGGTAGTGCTGCGACTGGCGGGTGGCGAGGTAGACGACGTTGGTGCCGTCGAGCCGGGCCAGGTGGATGGTCTCGGTGGTGTCGTCGGAGAGCCGGTCCAGGGTGGGCCGGGCGACCGCCACCACCTCGTCGCCGTCGATGTAGGAGGTGCCCACCAGCAGCGCCCGCACGCCGATGCCGTACCGGGTGCCGGTCGCGTCGGTCTCCACCCAGCCCAGCTCCACCAGCGTGCGCAGCAGCATGTACAGGCTGGACTTGGGGTAGCCGACGGCCTCCTGGACCGCCGCGAGGGAGTGCATACCGGGGCGCCCGGCGAAGTACTCCAGCAGTTCGACCGTCCGTACCGCGGACTTGACCTGCGCGCCGCCCCCCGTCTCGCCAGCCGACATCGCCCTTTGACCCCTTCGTTCGACGAGGACCTGAAGATATAGTCTCCAGCAGCATATTCACCATCAGAGACAGCGTTCAGTATATCGAACAACCCTGGTGGATGACCCAGATACACGTGGAGGGACCCGCGGTGGCAGCAGCACCAGTCTGGAGTGTCGACCCCCGAACCGGGAAGCAGCGGGAACAGGTTGCGGTGGAGGCCACGGCCCAGGAGGTGGACGCCGCCGTCCGGGCCGCCCATGACGCCCGCGGCTCCCTCGCCGACCGCGCCGTGCGCGCCGCCTTCCTGCGGACCGCCGCGGACGCGCTGGAGGCGGCGAAGGACGGCCTGGTGGAGACCGCCGACGCCGAGACCGCGCTGGGCCCGGTCCGGCTCACCGGGGAACTCGCCCGCACCTGCTTCCAGCTCCGGGCCTTCGCCGACATCGTCGACGAGGGCGCCTTCCTGGACGTCGTCATCAACCACCCCGACGACACCGCCACCCCGCCGATTCCCGACCTGCGCCGCTACAAGGTGCCGCTCGGCGTCGTCGCCGTCTACTCCGCCTCCAACTTCCCCTTCGCCTTCTCCGTCGCGGGCGGCGACACCGCGAGCGCGCTCGCCGCGGGCTGCCCGGTCGTCGTCAAGGCCCACCCCGACCACCCGGCCCTGTCCGAACTGGTCGCCAAGGTGCTGCGCCGGGCCGCCGCCGAGCACGGCGTGCCCGAGGGCGTGGTCGGTCTGGTGCACGGCTTCGAGGCGGGCGTCGAGCTGATCCAGCACCCGCTGGTCGCCGCGGCCGGGTTCACCGGCTCGGTGCGCGGCGGGCGCGCCCTGTTCGACGCCGCCGCCGCCCGTCCGGTGCCGATCCCCTTCCACGGCGAGCTGGGCTCCCTCAACCCGGTGCTGATCACCGAGGCCGCGGCGGCCGAGCGGCCCGAGCAGATCGGCGGCGGCCTCGCGGGCTCGATGACGATGGGCGTCGGCCAGTTCTGCGTCAAGCCCGGCTTCGTCCTCGCCCCGCAGGGTCCGGCGGGCGACCAACTGCTGAAGTCCCTCACCGAGGCCGTCAGCGACACCGCGGCGGGCGTCCTGCTCGACCACCGGATGCGGGACAACTTCCTCGCCGGGATCACCGAGCGCACCCAGCTCCCCGGCGTGGAGTCCCCGGTCACCCCCGGCGCGGCCAGCGAGCACACCGTCAGCCCCGGCTTCCTCACCGTCCCGGCGGCGAAGCTGGCCGAGGAGGGCGAGTACGACCTGCTGCTCGAGGAGTGCTTCGGCCCGGTGACCGTCGTCGCCCGGTACGCCGACGAGGCCGAGGCCAAGGCGGTGCTGTCGCGGCTGCCGGGGAACCTCACGGCGACGGTGCACCTGTCGACGGAGGAGGCCGCGGGGCAGGGGCGGGGCCCCGAACTGCTGGCCGAGCTGACGCCGCTGGCCGGTCGCGTGCTGGTCAACGGCTGGCCGACGGGGGTCGCGGTGGCGCCCGCGCAGCACCACGGCGGGCCGTACCCGGCGACGACGTCCACGTCCACGTCCGTGGGCGGGACGGCGATCGAGCGCTGGCTGCGGCCGGTGGTGTACCAGAACGCCCCGGAGGCGCTGCTGCCGCCGGAGCTGCGGGACGCCAACCCGCTGGGGCTGCCGCGCAGGTTCAACGGGCAACTGGAGCGGTAGCCGGTCCGGCATGGGCCGGGAAGGCGCAGGTCGGGGCGGACGTATAAGCGTTCCTTAGCGGAATCACGTATTTATTCGCGATGGACTTGGGGAGCCGCGGGTCGCAGAGTGGACCCATGGAGACCTTCGAGAGCCTCGTCCGCACCGAGTTCCGCCCGGAGAACACCTACCTCAACACCGCCAGCACCGGGCTGCTGCCCGCCCGTACGGTCGCCGCGATGCGTACGGCCGTGGAGGCGGCGTCCGTGGGGCAGCCCACGGACATGTTCGACGACGTCGAGGCGTCCCGGGCGTCCTTCGCGCGGCTGACCGGCGTGGCGGCCGACCGGGTGGCGGCCGGGGCGTCGGTCGCCGTCTACTCGGGGCTGGTCGCCGCCTCCCTGCCGGAGGGCGCCGAAGTCGTCACCGCCGAGGGCGACTTCAGCTCGGTGGTGAACCCCTTCCACGTCCGCGCCGACCTCAAGGTGCGCACCGTGCCGCTGGAGGGCGTCGCCGACGCGGTGCGCCCCGGCACCGCGCTGGTCGCGGTGAGCGCCGCGCAGTCCGCGGACGGCCGGATCGCCGAGCTGCCCGCGATCCGCGCGGCGGCCCGCGAGCACGGCGCCCGCACCTACGTCGACGCCTCCCAGGCCGTGGGCTGGCTCGACTTCGACGCGGACGCCTACGACTACACCGCCGCCGTCGCCTTCAAGTGGCTGTTCTGTCCGCGCGGGGTGACGTTCCTGACCGTCCCCGGCGACCTCGGGGGGCTCACACCGCTGTTCGCCGGGTGGGTGGCGGGCCAGGAGCCCTGGGCGAGCTGCTACGGCCCGGTCGGGGAACTCGCCCGCTCCGCCCGCCGGTTCGACGAGAGCCCCGCGCTGTTCTCCTACGCGGGGGCCCGGCGCTCCCTCGCCCTGCTGGAGGAGATCGGCGTGGCCGCCGTACGGGAGCACGACCTCGGGCTCGCCGCGCGGTTCCGGGCCGGGCTCGACGCGCTCGGGCACGCGGCGGTGGCCGCGCCCGGGTCACCGATCGTGTCGGTGCCGGGGCTCGGCCACCGGCAGTCCGCGCTCAGCGGCGCGGGCATCGAGGTGTCGGACCGCGCGGGCAACCTCCGCGCGGCCTTCCACCTCTACAACACGCCGGCCGACGTGGACCGGCTGCTCGACGCGCTGTCCGGCTGAGCCGCTTCAGCGCACCGGCGTGAAGTCCCGGGCGCCGATGAACTCCGGTCGGCGCACCGGGGCGGCGAAGGGCTCCACGGCCTGGTTCTCCACGCTGTTGAACACGATGAAGACGTTGCTGCGGGGGAACGGCGTGATGTTGTCGCCGGAGCCGTGCATACAGTTGCAGTCGAACCACACCGCGGAACCGGCGCGGCCGGTGAACAGCCTGATGCCGTACTCGCTCGCCATCTCGGTGAGCGCCTCGTTGGACGGCGTGCCCGCGTCCTGCATCTGGAGGGACTTCTTGTAGTTGTCCTTCGGGGTGGCGCCCTCGCAGGCCAGGAACGTCCGGTGCGACCCCGGCATGATCATCAGGCCGCCGTTGGTGTCGAAGTTCTCGGTCAGCGCGATCGAGACGGACACCGTGCGCATGTTCGGCAGGCCGTCCTCGGCGTGCCAGGTCTCGAAGTCGGAGTGCCAGTAGAAGCCGCTGGCGCCGAAGCCCGGCTTGACGTTGATCCGGGACTGGTGGACGTACACGTCGGAGCCGAGGATCTGCCGGGCGCGGCCGACCACGCGCTCGTCGCGCACCAGCGAGGCGAACACCTCGCTGATCTTGTGCACCTCGAAGACCGAGCGGATCTCCTGCGACTTCGGCTCCACGATCGAGCGCTCGTCGGCGCGGATCGCCGGGTCGGCGATCAGCCGGTTCAGCTCGTCGCGGTAGACCTTGACCTCGTCGTCGGTGATCAGGTCCTCGATGGCGAGGAAGCCGTCACGGTCGAACGACTCCAGATCGGCGCCGGGGATCGGGCCCGGCGTGCCCGGGGCGCCCCAGACGACGGGGTCCTTGCGGGGGATCCTCACCTCGGCGGTGCCCCGGCTGGGGTAGAGGTCGGTGACGGTGGTGTTCGTGGTCGTGGTGGTCACTGGGACTCACACCTCCTCGGTGAGCAGGGGGTAGACGCCGTTCTCGTCGTGGTCCTCACGTCCGGTGACGGGCGGGTTGAAGACGCAGATGCAGTGGAAGTCCTCCTTGACGCGGAGCGTGTGCCGCTCGTGCCCGTCCAGGAGGTACATGGTCCCGGGAGTGATCGTGTACGTCTTCCCGGTCTCGCGGTCGGTCAGTTCGGCCTCGCCCTGGGTGCACACGACGGCCTCGACGTGGTTGGCGTACCACATGGACGTCTCGGTCCCGGCGTACAGGATGGTCTCGTGCAGGGAGAAGCCGACCTTCTCCTTGGCGAGCACGATGCGTTTGCTCTCCCAGGTCCCGGACGCGGACTTGACGTGCCGGTCGGTGCCTTCGATGTCCTTGAAGGATCGGACGATCACGGTGTGGCGATGCCTCCTCGTAGGCGTGGGTGTTCGGTCGTTCAGACGGTGGCCGGTGCGGTCTCCCGCACGGCGCGGGCCAGCGTGCGCAGGCCCTCGTCCAGCTCGTCGGGGGTGATGGTCAGGGCGGGCAGCAGCTTGACGACCTCGCTCTCCGGACCGGAGGTCTCCACCAGCAGCCCCAGCTCGAAGGCGCGCTGCGCGACGCGGCCCGCGCGCTCCTTGTCGTGGAACTCCATGCCCCACACCAGGCCCCGGCCGCGGTACTCCTTGACGTCGGCGAGGTTCTCCTCGGTGATGGCGATCATGGCCTGTTCGACCTGCTCACCGCGGGCGCGGGTCTGCTTCTCCATGGCGGAGCCGTCGGTCCAGTACGCCTCCAGCGCCGCCGTCGCGGTGACGAACGCCGGGTTGTTGCCGCGGAAGGTGCCGTTGTGCTCGCCCGGCTCCCAGATGTCCAGCTCCGGCTTGAACAGGCAGAGCGACATCGGCAGGCCGTAGCCGCTGATGGACTTGGAGACGGTGACGATGTCGGGCGTGATCCCGGCCTCCTCGAAGGAGAAGAAGGCGCCGGTCCGGCCGCAGCCCATCTGGATGTCGTCGACGATCAGCAGCATGTCCTGCCGCTCGCACAGCTCGGCCAGCGCGCGCAGCCACTCCGGGCGGGCGACGTTGATGCCGCCCTCGCCCTGCACGGTCTCCACGATCACCGCGGCGGGCTTGTTGAGGCCGGAGCCCTGGTCCTCCAGGAGCCGCTCGAACCACAGGAAGTCCGGGACCCGGCCGTCGAAGTAGTTGTCGAACGGCATCGGCGTGCCGTGCACCAGCGGGATGCCCGCCCCGGCCCGCTTGAAGGCGTTGCCGGTCACGGCGAGGGAGCCGAGCGACATCCCGTGGAAGGCGTTGGTGAACGACACGATCGCCTCGCGCCCCTTCACCTTCCGCGCCAGCTTCAGCGCGGACTCCACGGCGTTGGTGCCGGTCGGGCCCGGGAACATGACCTTGTAGGGCAGGTCACGGGGGCGCAGCACCAGGTTCTGGAAGGTCTCCAGGAACCGGCGCTTGGCGGTCGTCGACATGTCGAGGCCGTGGGTGACGCCGTCGCGCTCCAGGTAGTCGATCAGGGCGCGTTTGAGGACGGCGTTGTTGTGGCCGTAGTTCAGCGACCCGGCTCCGGCGAAGAAGTCGAGGTACTCGTGGCCGTCCTCGTCGTACATGCGGCTGCCCTGGGCGCGGTCGAAGACGGCGGGCCAGCCGCGGCAGTAGCTGCGCACCTCGGACTCCAGGGTCTCGAAGACGCTCAGGTCGGGCTGGGTGATGGTCACGGCGAATCGCTCCTCGGTGCGACAGTGGGCCTGTGATGAGTCGGTGCGGGTTCTCGGACGGAGTTCGACTGATCGGTCAGCGGTTCGACAGGTCGGTCAGCGGGGCGATGCGGTAGAGGACTTCCGGGTCGTGCGGGCCGTCCGGGAAGTGGTCGGTGGCGAACAGCACCTCGCGCTCGACCCGGGCGCCGTGCCGGGCGGCGTACGAGGTGAACAGCCGCTCGGAGGCGGTGTTGCCGGGCGTGATGGTGGTCTCCACGGCGTCCAGACCGCGCTCGGCGGCGACCTGGGTGGTCAGCGCGTCAAGGAGCCGGGCCGCCAGCCCCCGGCCGCGGTACGCGGCGTCCACGGCGACCTGCCACACCAGCAGCGTCCCCGGGCGGTCGGGGCGCAGGTACCCGGTGACGAAGCCGACCGGCTCCCCGTCGTCCCCGCGGGCCACCACCGAGGTGCCGGAGAAGTCACGGCACCACAGCAGATAGGCGTAGGAAGAGTTCAGGTCGAGGGTTCCGGATTCCTTGGCCAGCCGCCAGAGAGCGGCCCCGTCCGTCACCCCCGGACGGTCGATGTACAGGTCTGCGTGTGCGGCGGTCATGCGAATTGAATTTACCGAGAGAAAAATGAAATTGCATGGCCGCAGACCCTTGGGTCCCGTGGTCCGATGTGTTATCGCGCGGGCGCGAGTGATCACCCCGGCACTGTCCGACCTGGGATGATTTCACCCGTAAATACGGCGCAAATCGGGCGCGCTTGTGTGACGAGTCACAAACACGTAACCCTTGCGAGACGCGCCCGAATTATGTCGCTTGGCCTTGGTGAAACCTTAGTGTTTAGGCTGCGGAAAAGCGGGCAGAAGAAAACGGGAAGCTGCGCTCCGTAGAATTATGGAATTGGGGATTGTGGAATCCGGTGAAGGCCAGGAATTTAGGAAACCGTCATCCGCGCCAGCTCTCCCCGGCCGCCCGCAGCGCCGCCCCCGGGTCCACCTGAAGGCCCTCCTCCGCCAGCGCCGCGCCCAGCGCCACCAGACAGCCGCGCACCGCGCCCGGCGTGGCGTCGGCGCCGTAGTGGTTGACCCGGACCATCTCCTTGGCCAGCGCGCCGCCCCCCGCGGCCAGCGGCAGCGCCGGGTCGACCGCCAGCGCCCGCGCCACCAGCTCCGCCGCCACCGTGCCGGACGGCACCCGCAGCGTCGTCGCGACCGGCGCCGCCTGGGCGTCCGCCACCACGTACGGCTCCAGGCCGCCGCCCAGCGCCCGCGCCCCCGCCCGGGTCGCCGCGGCGGCCCGCGCGTGCCGGGCCATCACCGCGTCCAGGCCCTCCGCCTCGATCCGCGCCACACACGCCTCAAGCCCGAGCATCTCCAACTGCGCGGGCGCGTGCGGCAGCGCCCGGCGCCCCCCGTCGAGCCAGCGCTCCTTCCAGTCCAGCAGCGACAGGTACGACCGCCGCGGCGCCCTCGGGTTCGCCGCCATCCGGGCCCACGCCCGCTCGCTCACCGACACCGCCGACACCCCGGCCGGACCGCCCATCGCCTTCTGCGCCCCGATCACGCACAGGTCCACGCCCCAGGCGTCCGGCAGCACCGGCTCCGCCCCGACCGAGGCGACCGCGTCCAGGTAGAACAGGGCACCCCGCTCCCGTACCACCGGGCCGATCTCCGCGACCGGGTTGGTGTTGCCGGTCGCCGCCTCCGCGTGCACCAGCGAGACGAAGTCGATCTCCGGGTGCGCGGCGAAGGCGTCCCGGATCTGCTCGGCCGTGACGGCGGTGTGGAAGGGGACCGCCAGGTCGATCACCGTCGCCCCGCAGTCCCGCAGCCAGTCACCGAAGGTCTGCCCGTAGGGGCCGGTGATCACGTTCAGCGCGGTGGTGCCGGGACCGGCCGTGGCGCGGATCGCGCCCTCCAGCGGCAGCAGCGCCTCACCCTGCATGATCACGACGTCCTGCGCGGTACCGAGCAACCGGGCCACCCGGTCCTCGATCGAGGCGAAGCGCTCGGCGCTCAGCGGCGCCAGCTCCAGGAAGGGATGGGTCACGGCGGTGCTCTCTTCGGCGTGCGGCGGAACAGGACGAATGGTGCCGAGCTTAGGCCAGCGCCTCCAACCCCCCATCACCGGAGACTTCTTAGGCCGGGCGGCCTCGTAGCCAAGGGTTTAATTTGAGGAACCCCAACATCTCCTTATAATCGGAAGTCACAGTTTCTGCACAGGAGGTCCCCCGTGATCACGCTCCTAGGGCGCCGGGCCCGCGTACTGGCCGCCACCACCGCGACGGCCGGGCTGGTCCTCGTGGCCGGTTGCTCCTCGGACGACGACGGCGGCAGCGGCGGCAAGACCGCCGCGGGCGGCGTCGAACTGGTCAAGGGCGGCCAGCTCACGACCTGCACCCACCTGCCCTACCCGCCCTTCCAGTCGGAGATCGACG
The DNA here is from genome assembly GCF_042674625.1 of Streptomyces flavalbus. Classification (NCBI taxonomy): domain Bacteria; kingdom Bacillati; phylum Actinomycetota; class Actinomycetes; order Kitasatosporales; family Streptomycetaceae; genus Streptomyces; species Streptomyces flavalbus. The sequence continues at coordinate 1,827,475 of NZ_JBHTEB010000001.1, read as the reverse complement.
GCAAGGTGCAGGGCTTCGACGTCTCGCTGATCGACCTGGTCGCCGACGACCTGGGCGTGCAGCAGAAGATCGTCGACCAGCCCTTCGAGAACTTCAAGACGGGTGGCTCCCTCAACGCCGGGCAGTGCGACCTGGCCGCCGCCGGTATGACCATCACCGACGAGCGCAAGAAGAACGTCGACTTCTCCGACCCGTACTTCGAGGCTACCCAGGCCGTGCTGGCCGACAAGGACAGCGGCGTCGGCTCCTTCGCGGACCTCAAGGGCAAGAAGGTCGGCGCCCAGGCGCAGACCACCGGCGAGGACTACGCCAAGAGCCAGGGCCTGGACCCGGTCTCCTTCGAGTCCTCCGACGCCGTCCTCAACGGCCTGCGCACCGGCCAGGTCGACGCCGTCGTCATCGACTACCCGGTCGTCCAGGGCTGGCTCAAGGACAAGGCCAACGCCGACGCCTTCACGGTGGCCGAGCAGGTCAACACCGGTGAGCAGTACGGCTTCACGGTGAAGAAGGGCAACGACAAGCTCCGCGAGGCCATCAACAAGGCGCTCGCCCAGGCGAAGTCCGACGGTACGTACAAGAAGCTGTACGAGCAGTGGATCGGCCCGTACGACGAGGACGCCGCCGCCTCCCCGGCCGCATCCTGACCCCATGGCCGATACCGACACACCCGTAGTACAGCCGAAGAAGAAGGGCCTCACCCGGCGGCAGAAGTGCAGCCTGTCCCGGGGGGCCCAGTACGCCGTGTTCGTCGCCGCCGTGATCGCGTTCGCGGTGGCGGCGGACTGGGACCGGCTGCGCAACCAGTTCGCCCAGAAGGCCATCGCGGAGCAGATGTTCCCCGAGGTCATCACGCTGGCGCTGAAGAACACCGTGCTCTACACGGTCACCGGCTTCGCCGTCGGACTGGCCCTCGGCATGGTCATCGCCCTGATGCGGCTGTCGTCCGTGGGCCCCTACCGCTGGCTCGCGGGCGTCTACATCGAGATCTTCCGCGGGCTGCCCGCCCTGCTGATCTTCATCTTCATCGGCGTGGCCGTGCCGCTGGCCTTCCCCGGCACCGAGATCCCCGGCGGCACCTACGGCAAGGTCGCGCTCGCGCTCGGCCTGGTCGCCGCCGCCTACATGGCGGAGACGATCCGCGCCGGGATCCAGGCGGTGCCCAAGGGACAACTGGAGGCGGCCCGCTCGCTGGGCTTCTCGCCCGCCCGCGCGATGGTCTCGATCATCATCCCGCAGGCGTTCCGGATCATCCTGCCGCCGCTGACCAACGAACTCGTCCTGCTCTTCAAGGACTCCTCGCTGGTGCTGTTCCTCGGTGTCACCCTGGAGGAGCGGGAACTGTCGAAGTTCGGCCGCGACCTCGCCAGCCAGACCGCCAACTCCACCCCCATCCTGGTGGCGGGCCTGTGCTACCTGCTGATCACCATCCCGCTCGGCTTCGTCGTGCGCCGCATGGAGGCCAAGGCACAGGAGGCCGTGCGATGACCCGTCCCGAGATCGAGGTCCGTGGCCTGCACAAGGCGTTCGGCGACAACGAGGTCCTCAAGGGCATCGACCTGGAGATCCAGCGCGGCGAGGTGGTCTGCGTCATCGGCCCGTCCGGCTCCGGCAAGTCCACGCTGCTGCGCTGCGTGAACCTGCTGGAGGAGCCGACCAAGGGCCAGGTCTTCGTCGGCGGCACCGAACTGACCGACCCGGACGTCGACATCGACGCCGTACGCCGCCGCATCGGCATGGTCTTCCAGCAGTTCAACCTCTTCCCGCACCTCACGGTCACCGAGAACCTGACGCTGCCGCAGCGCCGGGTGCTGCGCCGGGACAAGGCGACGGCGGCGAAGGTGGCCGCGGAGAACCTGGAGCGGGTGGGCCTCGCGGAGAAGGCGTCCGCGTACCCCGCCTCCCTCTCCGGCGGCCAGCAGCAGCGCGTCGCGATCGCCCGCTCGCTCGCCATGGGCCCCGAGGTGATGCTCTTCGACGAGCCGACCTCGGCGCTCGACCCCGAGCTGGTCGGTGACGTCCTCGCGGTGATGCGGATGCTGGCGACCGAGGGCATGACGATGATGGTCGTCACCCACGAGATGACCTTCGCCCGCGAGGTGGCGGACCGGGTCGTCTTCATGGACGGCGGCGTGGTCGTCGAGGACGGCGACCCCGCACAGGTCATCGGCTCCCCCCGCCACGAACGCACCCGCCACTTCCTCTCCCGCCTCCTCGACCCGGCGATGGCCGAGGTGGAGGAGGAGACGTCGGACCAGGTGGGCAGGACCTCCTAGCGCCTGACTATCGTGCGGTGCATGAGTGGTGGTGAGGTACTGCACGTCACGGGACGGGTGCTCGTCGGTCCCGAGGAGATCCGCGACGACCTGTGGGTGATCGACGGGCGGATCTCCTACGACCGCCCCGTCGGCGCCCGCGACGTCCGCACGGTGTCCGGCTGGGCGCTGCCCGGCCTGGTCGACGCCCACTGCCACGTGGGCCTGGACGCGCACGGCGCGGTGCCCCGGGACGTCGCGGAGAAGCAGGCGCTGACCGACCGCGAGGCCGGGACCCTGCTGATCCGCGACGCGGGCTCGCCCTCCGACACCCGCTGGATCGACGACCGCGACGACCTGCCGAAGATCATCCGCGCCGGTCGGCACATCGCCCGCACCCGCCGCTACATCCGCAACTACGCCCATGAGATCGAGCCCGAGGACCTGGTGGCGTACGTCGCCCAGGAGGCCCGGCGCGGCGACGGCTGGGTCAAGCTCGTGGGCGACTGGATCGACCGCGACCTGGGTGACCTGGCGGCGTGCTGGCCGCGCGGGGCCGTGGAGGCGGCGATCGCCGAGGCGCACCGGCTGGGCGCCCGGGTCACCGCGCACTGCTTCGCGACGGACTCCCTGCCGGACCTGGTGGAGGCGGGCATCGACTGCGTCGAACACGCGACGGGCCTGACGGAGGACCTGATCCCGCTGTTCGCCTCCCGGGGCGTGGCGATCGTCCCCACCCTGGTCAACATCGCCACGTTCCCCGGCCTCGCGGACGGCGGGGAGTCCCGCTACCCGCGCTGGGCGGCCCATATGCGGCGGCTGTACGACGCCCGCTACGACACCGTCCGCGCCGCCTACGACGCCGGGGTGCCGGTGTACGTCGGCACGGACGCCGGGGGCGCGCTGGCGCACGGGCTGGTGGCCGGTGAGGTTGGGGAACTGGTCACCGCGGGCATCCCGCCCGTCGAGGCGCTCTCGGCGGCGTCCTGGGCCGCCCGGCGCTGGCTCGGCCGTCCCGGCCTGGACGAGGGGGCCCCGGCGGACCTCGTGGTGTACGACGCGGATCCGCGGGCCGACGTGCGGGTGCTGGGGGCGCCGCGGTGGGTGGTGCTGAACGGGCGGGTCGTCGAGGGAGGATGACGATTCGGCCGTCTGTGCGGGATACCCACGATGGGGTGAAGTGACGCTGGATGGCTGACCGTTCACTCTCCGTGGGTAATTCTTGGCGGGTCCCGAGCAAGTCCGCACGGCTCCATGCCCGTTCCGCGTGGCTCCGTGCCTGTTGAGAGGTCCCACCATCGTGAACAGCACGTCCTTCCGCCTGCCCGCACGCCGTCTCACCACCGCCGCGGTGGCCACCGCCCTGGCCGCCGGACCGGTCGCGTTATCCGGCGCGCACCCCGCGCACGCCACCGGCGACGAGGGCCACGCCAGCGCGGCGGTGCTGCGCACCGGGCTCGACGTGGCGCTGCTCAACAAGACCGTGCGGGTGCCGCTCACGGTCTCCCTGAACGAGGTCGAGGCGCCTCAGAGCGCGGAGAAGACCGCGCTGACGGCGCGGCTGGACGGCGTGGACGGGGGACGCCCCTTCACGGTCCTGGGGGCGGAGGTGGCGCAGGCCAAGGCGACGGTGACGGCGTCGAAGGCCGAGGCGTCCACCCATCTGGCGCGGGCCTCGCTCCACGTCCCCGGGTTGCCGCTGCTGTCCCTGATCGAGGTCGAGGGGATCACCTCCACGGCGACCTGCGTGGCAGGGAAGGCGCCGGTCGCCGAGGCCAACGTGCTGGGGGCGGTGACGGTGCTCGGGAAGCGGGTCACCCTGACCGCGGGCGGTACGACGAGGGTGGCCGTCCCCGGCGTCGGTGAGGTCCGCCTCGACCTGTCGAAGCGGGAGACCACGACGCGTACGGCGACGGCGACCGCGCTGGAACTCGCCGTCGAGGTGAACCCGCTGGAGCTGAACGTGGCCGAGGTGACCGGGTCCCTCACGCTGGCGGAGGCCACCTGCGAGGCGCCGCCCGCGCCCGTCCGCACCACCACGGAGCCGTCCGCGCCGCCCGCCGCGGACGTCAGGCCGCAGGGGGTGCCTGCGGAGACCGGGCTCGCTGAGACTGGTGGGAGTTCCGTGACGCCGTATGTGGCGGGCGGGGCTGTGGCGTTGCTGGTGGTTGGTGGGGGAGCGCTGAGCTTGACTCGGCGTCGGGGGGTGGGTCGCGCGGCCCGGCGCTAGCGGGGTGCCGCTGCGCCCACCCTCCCCCAAGCTCTCGGCTTCGCTCGAGCAGGGGGGACCCCCATCGCCCCAGCGGCACGACTGCCCGCAGCTATGCCTGAGGCGTTGCCCGCCGCAAGGCCGTCAGGAACGCGTCCGTCGTCCCCCGGTCGCGTACCGCCAGCCGTAGCCACTCGCCGTCCAGGCCGGGGAACGTGTCGCCGCGGCGGACCGCGTACCCCAGGTCGCGCAGACGGCGCCGGACGGCGGGCGCGCCCGGCACCCGGACGAGGACGAACGGGCCCTCCGCTGGCCCCACCACCGTCACCCCGGCCGGGGCCAGCTCCGCAAGACCGGCGACCAGGTGGGCCCGGTCCGCGGCGATCCGGTGGGCCGCGTGGGCCGCCTCCGCCAGGGCGCGGGGGCCCACGCAGGCCTCGGCGGCGGCCAGCGCCGGGGTGGACACCGGCCAGAGCGGCTGGGCGCGTGCCAGGTCGGCGATCGTGTCCGGCGCGGCGAGGACGTAGCCGATGCGCAGCCCGGCCAGCCCCCACGTCTTGGTCAGGCTGCGCAGCACGATCAGACCGGGCACGTCGGTCCGCCCGGCCAGCGCCTCCCGCTCGCCCGGCACGGCGTCCATGAACGCCTCGTCGACGACGAGGAACCGCCCCGGCCGGGCCAGCGCGGCGACCTCCCGAGCCGGGTGCAGCACCGACGTCGGGTTCGTCGGGTTGCCCACGACCACCAGGTCCGCGTCCTCCGGCACCGCCGCCGGGTCCAGACGGAAGCCGTCCGACGCCCGCAGCAGCACCCGGTCCACACTGTGCCCGGCGTCCCGCAGCGCCGCCTCGGGCTCGGTGAACTGGGGGTGCACCACCACCGGGCGCCGCACCTTCAGCCCGCGCGCCAGCAGCACGAACGCCTCCGCCGCGCCCGCCGTCAGCAGTACCCGCTCCGCGGGCAGCCCGTGCCGCGCCGCCACCGCCGCCCGCGCGGCCCGCCCGTCCGGGTAGGCGGCGAGGCCGGTGAGCGACGCGGCGATGTGCTCGCGCAGCCAGCCCGGCGGGGTGTCCGCGCGGACGTTCACCGCCAGGTCGACCAGGGCCGAACCGTCGTCGCGTACCTCCGCGTCCCCGTGGTGACGCAGGTCGTGCCCGTCAGTGGTGTGCATGGGAGTGGCTGTGTCCTCCGTGGTGATGGTGGTGGCCGTCACCGTGGCCGTGCCCGTCGTCGTCGGGGTGGAAGTGCGGCTGCTGCGGCGCGCCGACCTTGTCCTCGAAGCCCGGCAGCGCGATCCGGTACACGCACGAGTCGCAGTTCATCCGCAGGTTGCCGCCGACCGCCTCCCGGTACCGCTCCATCACCAGGTCGAGGAGTTCCGGCTCGGGGCCGATGACGTCCGCCGACCGCACCTCCACCTCCGGGTGCGCCGCCGCCCAGCCCTCGGTCTGCTCACGGACGCGGTCCGGGAGGATGCCGGTGAAGAGGAAGTAGGGGAGGACGACGATCCGCCGCGCGCCCAGCTTCGCGCACCGGTCGAGGCCGCCCGGCACGTCCGGCGCGGCCAGCGACACGAACGCCGTCTCCACCCCGGCGTACCCGCGCCCCTCCCACAGCAGCCGTGCCGCCTTGTGCACCTCGGCGTTGGCGTCCGGGTCGGTCGACCCGCGCCCCACCAGCAGCACCGTCACGTCGGCCCGGTCGTCCGGGGTGCGCCCGCCGCCGAGGGCCTCGTCCAGGCGCCGTTCCAGCACCGACAGCAGCGCGGGGTGCGGGCCCAGCGGGCGGCCGTAGGAGTACGTGATCCCCGGGTGCCGTTCCTTCTCGCGGGCCAGCGCGGCCGGGATGTCGCCCTTGGCGTGCCCGGCGGACACCAGCATCAGCGGGACGGCGGCGAAGCGCCGTACACCGCGCTCCACCAGTTCGGTCACCGCGTCGCCCAGCGGCGGCGGGGACAGCTCGATGAAGCCGCCCGCGACGGGCAGTTCGGGGCGGCGGCGGCCCAGCTCGCGCACGAAGGCGCGGAACGCCTCGGCTCCGGCGTCGTCCCGGGTGCCGTGACCGGCGATGAGCAGGGCGGGCGGCGGCGGGGTGGTCACGGGTTCTCCTCAGCGGAAGTCGGGTGGTACAGCAGGGCGTTGAGCGCGGCGGCGGCGACCGCCGAACCGCCCTTCTCGGACACGTTGCTGACGGCGGGCAGCCCGCTGTCGCGCAACGCGGCCTTGGACTCGGCCGCCCCGACGAAACCGACGGGCAGACCGATGACGAGCGCGGGGGAGGCGTCCAGGGTGAGCAGCTCCTCCAGGGCGGTCGGCGCGCAGCCGATCACCCACAGCGCGCCGGGCCCGACCTGCTCGTAGGCGAGCCGGACGGCGTGCGCGGAGCGGGTCAGGCCGGGACCGGCGACGGCGTCCTTCAACCGGCAGACGGTCTCGCGGCGGGTGATCCCGGCCGCCACCATCTCCACGTCCACGACGACGGGCGCACCGGCGTGCAGCGCGGCGTGCGCCGGGACCAGGTCCGCCTCCGCCATGACCAGGTCGTCGGCGTACTCCAGGTCGGCGGCGGAGTGGATGACCCGCTCCACCACCGCCCGGGTCAGCGGCGGGAGGCCGGAGGTGTCCAGGCGGGCGCGCAGCCGCCGGAAGGACTCCTGCTCGATGGGGTGGACGACACGGCTCACTTGGGCTCCTCCTGCCAGCGGTAGCCGCGCGGGGTCACCATGCGGCCCGCTATCCGCCGGGTCGCGGTGTTGCCGACCGTGACCACCGTCATCATGTCGACCGTCGCCGGGTCGAGTTCCGCGAGCGTGGTCACCCGGCTGGACTCGTCCGTGCGGGACGCGTTCCGCACGACGCCGACCGGGGTGCCCGGCTCCCGGTGCTCGGCGAGGATGCCGAGCGCCTTCGGCAACTGCCAGTCCCGGCCCCGCGAGCGCGGGTTGTAGAAGGTGACCACGATGTCCGCCTCCGCCGCAGCCCGCACCCGCCGCTCGATGACCTCCCACGGCGTGTGCAGGTCGGACAGGCTGATGGAGACGTGGTCGTGGCCCAGCGGCGCGCCGAGGACCGCCGACGCCGCCAGCGCCGCCGTCACCCCGGGCACCCCGACCACGTCGATGTCGTCGGACGCCTCCGCGAGCGCCGGGGACGCCATCGCGTACACGCCCGCGTCGCCGCTGCCGATCAGCGCCACCGCGTGCCCGCGCCGCGCCTCCGCGACGGCGGTGCGGGCCCGCTCCTCCTCGGCGCCGAGCCCGGACTCCAGCACCCGCGTGCCCGGTCGCAGCAGGTCGCGGATCTGGTCGACGTACTGGTCGAGCCCCACCAGCACCGACGCCCGCCGCAGCTCGGCCAGCGCGCGCGGGGTCAGCAGGTCGCGGGCGCCGGGCCCGAGGCCGACCACCGCGAGCCGACCGCGCCCCGGCCGCCGTACCACCGCGCAGGTCGCCATCGCGGGCCGCGCCGCCGACTTCCGCTTCGGCACGAGGAGTTCACCGCCGCGCACCAGCGCCGCCGCCTCCGCCACCGACGGGGTGCCGACGGCCGCGAGCGGGGCGTCCGACGGGTTGGGCACCTCCACCTGGGACAGCTCCTCGGCGGAGTAGGTGACCACGGGCACCCCAAGACGCTCCGCCGCGCCGACGATGCCGGGCTCCTTCGCCTTCGCGTGCACGGTCGCCAGCTCCGCGACGCTCCGCGCCGACAGCCCCGCGTCCGACAGCGCGCCCTCGACCAGCCCCAGCACCTCGTCCACCGGGGCGCCCCTGGAGGCGCCGACGCCGACCACGAGGGACGGCGGCCGCAGCAGCACCTCCCGCTCGCCGGGCGCCACGGCCCGGTCGGTGACGCGCACGGTGTACGCCGCCCGGCCCGGCTCCGTCAGCGGCAGCGCGGGCAGCGGCCACGGCACCTCCGCGTCCAGCGCGACCGGCTCACCGTCCAGCAGCGCCCGCGTCACCCGGGCCAGGTCGCCCTCCACCGGGAAGCCGAGGGTGTCCAGACCGGGCAGCCCGACCGCGTCGGTCGCCGTCGTCACCACCGGCTCGGCACCGAGCACCGCGCCCACCTCGCGGGCGAGGTCGTTGGCGCCGCCGTCGTGCCCGCCGACCAGCGACACGGCGTACCGCCCGCCCTCGTCGACGCACACCACCCCGGGATCGGTCCGCTTGTCGGCCAGCAGCGGGGCGAGGAGCCGTACCACCGCGCCCGTCGCCAGGAAGCACACCAGTTGCTCGCACTCCGCGAACGCGGCCCGCACGGCACCGGGCACCGGACCGTCGTACACCCGCGTCCGGTCCGGCCAGGCCGCGGCCAGCCGGTCCCGGGCCGCCGCCCCCGCCGCGGTGGCGGAAATGAGGCCGATCACTGGTCAACTCCTTCTTCAGTACCGGTGCGGGGACGCTCGCCCCACAGCAGGAAAACGGGATTGGCCGCCGCGAGCCGGGTCACCTCGCCCGGCAGCGGCGCCAGCCGGGACGACTGCAACAGCACCCCGTCACACTCCAGACCGGCGCCGGTCAGGGCCGCCCGCACCGCGGGCACCCGGTCCAGCGCCGCCACCGCCACCACCACCGTGCGCCGGGCGCGCCGCGCGCACGCCGTCACGATCGCGGGCAGCTCACGCCCCCCACCGCCGACGAACACGGCGTCCGGGTCGTCCAGGTCGGACAGCACCGTCGGCGCCGCCCCGTGCACCACCCGTACGGCGACCCCGTGCGCGGCGGCGTTGGCGCGGACCCGCCCCACCCCGTCCGGCGTCTTCTCCACGGCGGTGACGGCGGCACCGAACCGCGCGCACTCCACGGCCACCGAACCCGACCCCGCGCCGACGTCCCACACGTGGTCGCCGAGCCGCGGCCCGAGCCGGGCCAGCGCCAGTGCCCGCACCTCGAACTTGGTGATCATCGAGTCCCGGTGCGCGAAGGCGTCCTCGCCCAGCGCCCACCCGGCGGGCCCCGGACCCGGCCCCGCGACCGTCCGCACCGGCCCGAGCACCCGCGCCGGGTCCAGGCACAGCACCACGCTCACCACCGACCCCCAGTCCCGGGCCGCGGCCTCGGCGGGCGTCACCCGCTCCACCCGCTCCCGCGCCGGATCGCCCAGCGCCGAGGCGACGACCAGCACCCGGTCGTGGTGCAGCAGCGCCGCGCCCAGCTCGGCCGGACCGGCACCGGGACCGGTCAGCACCGCCACCTTCGGCCGCGCCCGGCACACGTGCACCGCCGTCCGCGGCTCCCGCCCGTGCGCGCTGACCACCACCGCGTCCTCCCACGGCAGCCCGACCCGCGCGAACGCGGCGGCCACCGACGACACCCCGGCCCGCACGTCCAGCCGCTCCGCCCCGAACCGCTCGGCCAGCGCCCGCACGATCCCGAAGAACCCCGGGTCCCCGGAGGCCAGCACCAGCACCGGCCGCTCCTTGGCGACGTACTCCCCGATGGCGTCCAGCGCGGGCGCGAGCGGCCCGAGCACGATCCGCTCGACCCCCTCGGGCAGCCCTACGGCGTCCAGGTGGCGCTGCCCGCCGACGACGAGGTCGGCCCCCGCCACCAGCTCGGCCGAGGGCGGCGGCGCCCCCGTGCCCGTACCGACGACCGTGATCACGTCCGCGGCCCCCGCGCCGCGCGCAGCTCCCTGCGGGCCTCCGGGTCGGCCTTGCGGTACCCGTGGAAGTGGCCGGGGTGGTACAGGTGCGAACGGGTGCCGTGCGCGTCGAGCGCCGGGCCGACCAGGAACAGGGTGTGCTTCCAGAGCTTGTGCTCCTTGACCGTCTCCTCCAGCGTCCCGATCGTGCACCGCACCACCAGCTCCTCCGGCCAGGTCGCCTGGTAGGCGACGACCACCGGAGTGGACGTCGGATAGCCGCCCTCCAGCAGCTCCCGCACCAACTGCCCGCTGCGCGCCGCCGACAGGAACACCGCCATGGTGGTGCCGTGCCGGGCGAACTCCCGCACCTCCTCACCCGGCGGCATCGGCGTCTTCCCGCCGCCCAGCCGGGTCAGCACCACCGACTGCGCCACCTCCGGGATCGTCAGCTCCCGCCGCGCGAGCGCCGCGACCGCGGAGAACGCGGACACCCCCGGCACCACCTCGGTCGCGATCCCGATCTCCGCGCACCGGTCCAACTGCTCCTGCGTACCGCCCCACAGCGCCGGGTCACCGGAGTGGATGCGCGCCACCCGCAGCCCCTGCGCGCACGCCCGCTCGTACACGGCGACCACGTCCTCCAGCGACATGGCCGCCGAGTCCAGGATCTCCGCGCCCTCCCGGGCGTGCTCAAGGACCTCCGCCTGCACCAGGCTCGCCGCCCAGATCACCACGTCGGCCTCGGCGATCGCCCGCGCGGCCCGGAACGTCAGCAGATCGGCGGCGCCGGGCCCGGCACCGACGAAGGTCACCTTGCCGGTGGAGGCATCGGCCATGAGTCGGAGTCCTCTCCTGAGAAACGTCTCTGTGGTGGGTGTACTGCGGTTGCTACGGCCGGACGTGCGCACACACGCCGCGATCCGCTACCAAAGGGGGATGGCGGTCTTCGTCGCGCTCGGCGCGTTCCTGATGACGCTGGCGGGCGGCTGGACGGCACAGCGCGTGACGGACCGCCGCCACCTGGTGCTGGGCCTCGCGGGCGGCCTGATGCTGGGCGTCGTCGGCCTCGACCTGCTGCCGGAGGCGCTGGACGCGGCGGGCGACGAGGTGTACGGCGTCCCCGCCGCGCTGCTCCTCTTCGTCGCCGGGTTCCTCCTGGCCCACCTCGTGGAACGCCTGCTCGCCGCCCGTCAGGCCGCGCACGGCGCCGAGGAGCGCGACGGCCGCATCCCCGAGGTCGGCCTCACGGCCGCCGCCGCGATGGTCGGCCACAGCGCCATGGACGGCATCGCCATCGGCGCCGCCTTCCAGGTCGGCGGCGGCATGGGAACCGCGGTCGCGCTCGCCGTCATCGCCCACGACTTCGCCGACGGCTTCAACACGTACACGATCACCAGCCTGTACGGGAACGCCCGCCGCCGCGCCCTGACCATGCTGGCCGCGGACGCGGTGGCCCCCGTCGCGGGCGCCGCCTCCACGCTCCTGTTCACCATCCCGGAACGCCTGCTCGGCTGCTACCTCGGCCTGTTCGGCGGCGCGCTGCTCTACCTGGCGGCGGCGGAGATCCTCCCCGAGGCCCACCACCGCCACCCCGCCCGCCCGACCCTGCTGTGCACGGTCGCCGGGGTGCTGTTCATCTGGCTGGTCGTGGGCGTGGGGGAGTGAGACGCGGCGGGTCACAGCTTCCCGCCCCGCCCGCCGTCCCGCCGCGCGGGCGCGATCAGCGTCGACAGGTACGGCAGTACGGCCCCGTCCAGCTCGGCGGCGGGCCGGACCGACTCCTCCGGCAGCCCCAGCGCCGACCCCCACACGGCACCGTCGAGCCGCCCGCTGTCCCGCAGCGCCGCCACGACCTCGGCGGCCTGCCGCCCGAACTTGTACGCGACGACGGTCCCCGGCCCCTGGAGGGCGTCCTTCAGCACCCCCGACCCGGCGGTCACCGGCACCAGCGTCAGCGGCTCGGTCCCCTCGGTGAGCACGGCGCCCGACCGCGCGGCGAGATCCTGCATGGCGGTGATCCCCGGCACGGTCTCCACGACCAGCCCCGGCACCGCGCCCGCGACGGTCTGCGCCAGATAGGTGAAGGTGGAGTACACGTTCGGATCGCCGATCGTCGCGAACGCGACGTGCCCGTGCTCCCGCAGCAGCCCCGCCACCCGCTCACCGGCCGCGTCCCACGCCGCCTCCCGCCGCGCCCGGTCCGTCCGCTCGTTCAGCGCGAACACCACCCGGACGACCTTCTCGCCTGGCACGTAGTGCAACACGGTCGCCTCGGCCCGCCCCCGCTCGCCGGTGTCCATCACCGGTACGACGACGACGTCCGCCGCCCGCAGCGCGTTGACCCCCTTGACCGTCACCAGCTCCGGGTCACCGGGCCCCACCCCGACCCCGACCAGCCTGTACTCACCGCTGCTCATGACGTCCGGCACCTCTCCACGAACCGACGAGCCACACCGGGCGCCGACGCCCAGTGCGTGTGCAGATAGCTCGCGTGCACCCCGCGCTGTACGAACCCCTCGACACGGGGCCGCGCCCCGCGCACGCCCCAGGCGGGCGCGTCCCCCGCGCCCGGCTCGACGACGGTCCGGTGGAACTCATGGCCGCGCATCCGCGTCCCCGCACCGGCCAGCACGCTGTCACCGACGGCGACGGCGTCGCGGTACCCGAGCGTGAGCCGCTCCGACATCCGCGCCCCGGCGTCCAGCACCCCGCACATCGGCTGCCCGTCCAGCTCCCGGCACAGGTACAGCAGCCCCGCACACTCGGCCGCCACCGGCCCCCCGGCCAACGCCAGCTCCCGCACGCCCTTCCGCAACGCCTCGTTGGCCGACAGCTCCCCGGCGTACACCTCGGGGAACCCGCCCCCGATGACGATCCCCCGGGTCCCCTCGGGCAACTCCTCGTCCCGCAACGGATCGAAGGCGACGACATCGGCCCCCGCCGCGGCAAGCAACTCCCCGTGCTCGGCATAGGAGAAGGTGAAGGCAGGCCCACCAGCAACGGCAACGACAGGCCGACGGTCGCGGACAGCCCGTCCGGCACTTCCAGCCCGTCCGGCGTTTGAGGACGAGGCCCCTTCGGGGCCGAAGGGGGGTCTGGGGGCACAGCCCCCAGGGACGGGACGGGAAGGGGCGGCGGGGGCGAAGAAGCAACAGCCGCACCGGCATCCCACCCCGCACAACCCAGCACCCCAGCGCTACGCGCCAGCGCAACCAGCCCTTCCAGATCGCACCCGTCGGCGACCACCGCCCCCATCGCCGCCACCGCGGCAACGGCCGCCCCCCGCCGCTCAGCGACCGGCACCAACCCGAGGTGCCGAGACGGCGTAGCCACAGGCGCAGCCCGCCGCAACACCCCCAGCACCGCCACCCCCACCGACTCCAACGCCTCCCGCAACAACGCCTCGTGCCGGTCCGACCCGACCTTGTTGAGGATCACGCCCCCCACCCGCACGTCCGGGTCCCAGGACACGAACCCGTGCACCAGCGCCGCCACCGACCGCGCCTGCGCCGACGCGTCCACGACCAGCACCACCGGCGCCCGCAACAGCTTCGCGACCTGAGCGGTGGACGCCAGCTCACCCTCGCCCGCGGCCCCGTCGTACAGCCCCATGACCCCCTCGACCACGGCGATGTCACACCCGCGTGCACCGTGCGCGAACAGCGGCGCGACCAGCTCGGGCCCGCACAGGTACGCGTCGAGGTTCCGCCCCACCCGCCCGGTGGCGAGCGCGTGGTAGCCGGGGTCGATGTAGTCCGGCCCGACCTTGTGCGGGGACACGGCGAGCCCCCGCGCGGCGAACGCGGCCATCAGCCCCGTGGCGACGGTGGTCTTACCGCTGCCGGAGGAAGGCGCGGCGATGACCAGCCGTGGCACGGACACGGACGAGGACATCACCACTCGATGCCCCTCTGCCCCTTCTGCCCGACGTCCATGGGGTGCTTCACCTTGGACATGTCGGTCACGAGGTCCGCGAAGTCGACGAGCTTCTCGGGAGCGTTCCGCCCGGTGATGACGACGTGCTGCGTCCCCGGCCGCTCCCGCAGCACGGAGATCACCTCGTCGGTGTCGACCCACCCCCAGTGCATCGGGTAGGCGAACTCGTCAAGCACGTACAACTTGTACGTCTCGGCGGCCAGATCCCGCTTGACCTGCTCCCACCCCTCCCGGGCCTTCTCCTCGTTGTCCATCTGCGAGTCCCGCTGAACCCAGGACCACCCCTCACCCATCTTGTGCCAGTCGACGGACCCGCCCTCCCCGGACGCCCCCAGCACCCGCAGCGCGTTCTCCTCGCCGACCTTCCACTTCGCCGACTTGACGAACTGGAACACCCCGATGGGCCACCCCTGGTTCCAGGCGCGCAGCGCCAGCCCGAAGGCGGCGGTGGACTTGCCCTTCCCCACCCCCGTGTGCACGACGACCAGCGGCCGGTTACGCCGCTGACGGGTCGTCAGTCCATCGTCCGGTACGACACTCGGCTGTCCCTGCGGCACTACGCGGCCCTCCTCGACGTCACGTCCTTCACCAACCCGGCGATCGCGTCCGCCCGCAGCTCGTCGAGCGTCACGGCGGTCCCGCCCAGCTCCCCGGCGAGCCGCCCGGCCAGCCCCAGCCGCACCGGCCCCGCCTCGCAGTCCACGACGACGGAGGCGACCCCGTCGGCCGCGAACAGCCGCGCGGCGCGGGAGGCCAACGCCACGGGCTCGGGCCCACCGGTGGCCCGCCCGTCGGTCACCACCACGACCAGCGCCCGCCGCGCGGGGTCCCGCAGCCGCTCCACCCGCAGCACGTCATGCGCCCTGAGCAGCCCGGCCGCGAGCGGCGTCCGCCCACCCGTGGGCAGCGACTCCAGCCGTACGGCGGCGGCGTCCACGGACGACGTGGGCGGCAGCGCGACCTCGGCGGCCGAACCCCGGAAGGTCACCAGCCCCACCTTGTCCCGCCGCTGGTAGGCGTCGAGCAGCAGCGACAGCACGGCACCCTTGACGGCACCCATCCGCTGCCGGGCGGCCATCGAACCCGACGCGTCGACCACGAACAGCACGAGATTCCCCTCGCGCCCCTCCCTGACCGCCTGCCGCAGGTCGTCCCGGCGCACCACGAGCCCCGGCCCCGACCGCCCACGCGCCCGCTGGTGCGGCGCCGCGGCCCGCACGGTCGCCGCCAGGTGCAGCTTGGTCAGCGCACCCCGGGGGCGCCGTGCCCCGGTCGTCCTGCCGTGCTCGGTCCGCGCCCGCGAACGCCGCCCGGCGGTGCCCTCCCCGATCCCGGGCACGCTGAGCACCTTGGTCCGGAACGGCTCGGAGGCCCGCACGGGAGACTGCTCGCCGCCCGCACCGCTCTCCGCCGCCCGCGGCTCACCGGCCTCACCACCGCCCTGCGGCCCGGCGTCCGGCGACGGCCCCTCGCCGCCACCACCGCCGGGCCCGTCGGGACCGGGATCGGGATCAGGGTCGGGGTCGTCGTCGGGGGAGTCCCCGGAGAACTCCTCCAGCGTCTCGTCGAGCTTGTCCTCGTCGAGACCGGGCGTGTCAAAGGGATTGCGCCGCCTGCGATGCGGCAACGCCAGCAGCGCGGCCTGCCGCACGTCCTCCGCCAGCACCTCCGTCCGCCCGGCCCAGGCTGCCAACGCGGTCGCGGTCCGCGCCATCACGATGTCGGCCCGCATCCCGTCCACCTCGAACGCGGCACAGGTCGCCGCGATCTGCCGCAGCGCCCCGTCGCCGAGCCGCACGGACGGCAACAACCCCCGCGCGGCGACGATCCGCTGCCGTACGGCGGCCTCCTCGTCGGCCCACCGCGCGGCGAACCCGTCCGGATCGTCGTCGTAGGCGAGCCGCCGCCGCACGACCTCCACGCGCTGGTCGGGCTCCCGGGAGGCGGCGACCTCGACGGTCAACCCGAACCGGTCGAGGAGCTGGGGCCGCAGTTCGCCTTCCTCCGGGTTCATGGTCCCGACGAGCAGGAACCGCGCGGCGTGCCGCACGGACACCCCCTCACGCTCGACGTACGAGGCCCCCATGGCGGCGGCGTCGAGCAGCAGGTCGACCAGGTGGTCGTGGAGCAGGTTGACCTCGTCGACGTACAGAATCCCGCGATGGGCCTGCGCCAACAGCCCGGGCTCGAACGCCTTCACGCCCTCCGCCAGCGCCCGCTCGATGTCGAGCGCCCCGACGAGCCGGTCCTCGGAGGCCCCGACGGGCAGCTCGACCATGCGGGAGGGCCGCTCGGCGCCGTCGCCGGGCTCGTGCGGCCCGTCGGGACAGGCGGGGTCCACCGCGGCGGGGTCACAGGAGAACCGGCACCCGGGGACGACCGCGACCGCGGGCAGCAGCGCCGACAGCGCGCGCACGGCGGTGGACTTGGCGGTCCCCTTCTCGCCACGCACCAGGACGCCACCCACCTGCGGCGACACCGCGTTGAGCAGCAGGGCCAGCCGCAGGTCGTCCTGACCCACGACGGCCGTGAACGGAAACGGGGTGGTCACTTGTCGTCGCCCTCCAGGTCGCCTTCCAGCTCTAGATAGGTGGCGCGCAGCCGCTCCAGCGTGTCCGCGTCCGGCTCCGCCCACAGCCCCCGGTCGGCCGCCTCCAGCAGCCGTTCGGTGATGCCGCGCAGCGCCCACGGGTTGGACTGCTTCATGAAGTCCCGGTTCTCCGGGTCGAAGACGTACTCCGCGCTGAGCTTCTCGTACATCCAGTCGTCGACGACGCCCGCCGTGGCGTCGTACCCGAAGAGGTAGTCCACGGTCGCCGCCATCTCGAAGGCGCCCTTGTAGCCGTGCCGCCGCATGGCCGCCATCCAGCGCGGGTTGACCACCCGGGCCCGGAACACCCGGTGGGTCTCCTCGCCCAACGTGCGCGTCTTCACCTGGTCCGGAGTCGCCGAATCACCCACGTACGCCTCGGGGTTCGCCCCGGTCAGGTGCCGCACCATGGCGACCATGCCGCCGTGGTACTGGAAGTAGTCGTCGGCGTCGACCAGGTCGTGTTCGCGTGTGTCGACGTTCTTCGCCGCCACCGCGATCCGCCGGAACGCCGTCTCCATGTCCCCCCGAGCCGCGCGCCCGTCCAGCCCCCGCCCGTAGGCGTAGCCGCCCCACACCGCGTACACCTCGGCGAGGTCCGCGTCCGAGCGCCAGTTCCGGGCGTCGATCAGCGGCAGCAGCCCCGCCCCGTAGGCCCCGGGCTTGGAGCCGAAGATGCGGGCGGTGGCCCGGCGCCGGTCCCCGTGCTCGGCGGCGTCCTCGTCCACGTGCGCCCGGACGAAGTTGGACTCGGCGGGCTCGTCCAGCTCCGCCACCGCCCGTACCGCGTCGTCGATCAGCCCGACGACGTGCGGGAACGCGTCCCGGAAGAAGCCGGAGATGCGCACCGTGACGTCCACGCGCGGTCGGCCCAGTTCCGCGAGCGGCACGACCTCGAACCCGGTCACCCGCCGCGACGCGTCGTCCCACACCGGACGGCACCCGAGCAGCGCCAGGATCTCCGCGATGTCGTCGCCCTGGGTGCGCATCGCGGACGTGCCCCACACGGTCAGGCCGACGGACTTCGGGTACGTGCCGGTGTCCTCCAGGTACCGCCGCACCAGCGAGTCGGCCAGCGACTGCCCGACCTCCCAGCTCAGCCGGGACGGGATCGCCTTGGGGTCGACGGAGTAGAAGTTCCGGCCGGTGGGGAGGACGTTGACCAGACCGCGCGTCGGGGACCCGGAGGGCCCGGCCGGGACGTAGCCGCCGTCCAGCGCCCGCAGGACGTGCCCGATCTCGTCGCTCGTGCGCGCCAGCCGCGGCACGACCTCCACGCAGGCGAACTCCAGCACCGCCACCGCCTCCGGCAGCTCCACCCCGACGACCTCGCGCACCAGCGCGGGCACCGCCGCGGCCTCCCAGCCGCGCGCCTCCATGCCCTCCGCGCACCGCCTGCACAACTGCTCCAGCAGGTCGATCGCGTCGGCGGCGGACCGCGCGGGCCCTTCCACCAGCTCCGTCAGCTCCACCGGCACCTTCACCGGCGCCCCGGGCTCGGCCAGCAGCTCCTTCTCCACCAGCCCGAAGTGCTCGGCGAGGCAGGCCCGCAGCCCCGGCAGCGCGTTCGCCCGCCCGCCCCACACCTGGGAGGCCCGCAGCACGGCCAGGACCAGGTTCACCCGTGGCTCCCCCACCGGCCCGCCGCCCAGCACGTGCAGGCCGTCCCGGATCTGCACGTCCTTGATCTCGCACAGATAGCCGTCGATGTGCATGACGAACTCGTCGAACTCGGCGTCGTCCGGCTGCTCGTCCACGTGCAGGTCGTGGTGCAGCTCCGCCGCCTTCACCAGCGTCCAGATCTGCGCCCGCACGGCCGGGGCCTTCGTCGGGTCGAGGTCGGACACCAGCGCGTACTCGTCGAGCAGTTGCTCCAGCTTCGCCAGGTCCCCGTACGTGTCGGCCCGGGCCATCGGCGGCACCAGGTGGTCGACGACGGTGGCGTGCCCGCGCCGCTTGGCCTGGGTGCCCTCGCCGGGGTCGTTGACGATGAACGGGTAGATCAACGGAAGGTCCCCGAGGACGGCGTCCGGCGCGCAACCGCCGCTCAGCCCCAGCCCCTTGCCCGGCAGCCACTCCATCGTGCCGTGCTTGCCCATGTGCACGACGGCGTCGGCGCCGAAGCTGTTCTCCAGCCAGCGGTAGGCCGCCAGGTAGTGGTGGGACGGCGGCATGTCGGGGTCGTGGTAGATCGCGATCGGGTTCTCGCCGAAGCCGCGCGGCGGCTGGATCATCACGACCACGTTCCCGAACCGCAGCGACGCCAGGACGATGTCCTCGCCGTCGACGTACAGCGACCCCGGCGGCTCGCCCCACGCCTCGACCATCGCGTCCCGCAGCTCCGGGTCCAGCTTCTCGAACCACGCCCGGTAGTCCGCGAGCGGCACCCGCGCGGGCGCGGCGGCGAGCTGGTCCTCCGTCAGCCACTCCACGTCGTGGCCACCGGCCTCGATCAGCCGGTGGATCAGTTCGTCGCCGTTGTCGGGGTGGCCCTCGACGCCGTACCCGGCGTCCCGCAGCGCGTCCAGGACCCGGACCGCGGAGGCGGGGGTGTCCAGGCCGACCGCGTTGCCGACGCGGGAGTGCCTGGTCGGGTAGGCGGTGAAGACGAGCGCGATCCGCTTCTCGGCGTTGGGCCTGTGCCGCAGCCGGGCGTGCCGCACGGCGATCCCGGCGACCCGTGCCGCCCGCTCGGGGTCGGCGACGTACACGGGGACGTCGTCCGGGCCCTGCTCCTTGAAGGAGAACGGCACGGTGACGAGCCGCCCGTCGAACTCGGGGATCGCGACCTGCATCGCCGCGTCCATGGGGGAGAGGGCGGCGTCCGACGCCTCCCACGCGGCCCTGGACGAGGTCAGGCAGAGCCCTTGCAGCACGGGCACGTCCAGCTCGGCCAGCGCGCCGACGTCCCAGGACTCCTCGTCGCCGCCCGCCGACGCCTGCGAGGCGTGCGTGCCGCCCGCCGCGAGGACGGTGGTGACCAGCGCGTCCGCCCGCCCCAGCAGCTCGTACAGTCCGGCGTCGGCGTCGCGCAGCGAACCGCAGTACACGGGCAGCGCGTTGGCGCCCTTCGCCTCGATCGCGTCGCAGAGGGTGTCCACGAAGGCGGTGTTGCCGCTGAGTTCGTGGGCGCGGTAGAAGAGCACGCCGACGGTCGGACGGTCGTCCAGGACCGGGCGTGCGCCGTGGACGCCGTACTCCGGCATCCGCCGCGGCTCCTCGAACCCCTCGCCGGTCAGCAGCACGGTGTCGGAGAGGAACCGGGCGAGTTCGGTGAGGTTGGCGGGCCCGCCCTCGACCAGGTAGCGCAGCGCCTCCGCGACGACCCCGGCGGGCACCGAGGACTCCGCCATCAGCTCGGCGTCCGGCACGGCCTCGCCGCCGAGCAGCACGGTCGGCACCCCGGACGCCTTCAGCGCGGCGAGCCCGTCCTCCCAGGCGCGCTTGCCGCCCAGCAGCCGTACGACGGCCAGGTCGGCGCCGTCGAGCAGCGCGGGCAGCTCGGTCGCGACGTCCACGCGGGCCGGGTTGCCGATCCGGTACGCGGCGCCGGTGGCGGCGCGGGCCGCCAGCAGATCGGTGTCGGCGGTCGACAACAACAACACTGTGCTCATGCGGGCGCTCCCGGGGGGATGAAGGGCAGTCCTGGTGGCGCGCCGGACTCGATGAGCCGCCACAGCGCGTCCGTGTCCGCGTGCTGTTCGATCAGGTCGCCGAGCCGGTCGAGCTGCTCCTCGCGCAGCGCGGCGAACGACGTGTCGGGGGCGGGCACGAAGCGGCGGCCCGCGGCGTCCGCCACCTCGCGCAGGAAGGCCCGCCTGAAGCCGTCCGACTCCAGGGAGCCGTGCCAGTGGGTGCCCCAGGTCTGGCCGACCCGGCAGCCGTCCAGGAAGGGGTCGCCGCCCTCGACGGTGGCGACCCCGTGGTGGATCTCGTACCCCTCGACCCGCTCCCCGAGGGCCTCTCCGACGGGCCGGGTGAGGGTCTTCTCCCGCGCGAACCGCACCCGCACGGGCAGCACGCCGAGCCCGTCCACGAGCCCCCTGCGGCTCTCCACGTCGTCCTCGATGCGCTCCCCGAGGACCTGGAAGCCGCCGCAGACGCCGAGCACGGGCCGCCCCTCGGCCGCCCTGCGGACCAGCGCGTCGGCGAGCCCGCGCTCGCGCAGCCACTCCAGGGCGCGGACCGTCCCACGGGTCCCCGGTACGACGACCAGGTCCGCGTCGGCCAGTTCCTCCGGCCGGTCCACGAACCGCACGACGACGCCGGGTTCGGCGGCCAGCGCGTCGACGTCGGTGAAGTTGGACATCAGCGGGACCGCGCAGACGGCGACGCGCAGCACGTCCGCGCCGACGGGCGGGGCGACGTTCGACTCGCGGACGGTCCCGCGCAGGGACACGCGGAGTCCGTCCTCCTCGTCGATGCCGAGCCCGTGCCGGTACGGCAGCACGCCGTACGTCCGCCGCCCGGTGAGGCCGTGCAGCATGTCGAGGCCGGGTTCGAGGAGGGAGACGTCTCCGCGGAACTTGTTGACGAGGAACCCGGCGACCAGTTCCTGGTCCTCCGGGGACAGCAGCGCGACCGTCCCGAAGAAGGAGGCGAAGACGCCGCCGCGGTCGATGTCCCCGACGACCAGCACGGGCAGCCGGGCGTTCCGGGCGATGCCCATGTTGACGATGTCGGTGCGGCGCAGGTTGATCTCGGCGGGACTGCCCGCCCCCTCACAGATCACCGCGTCATACGTGCCCCGCAACTCGGCCAGACAGTCCAGCACGGTCCCGAGCAGCCGCTGCTGCCGCCCGCCGTGGTACCCGCGGGCGCTCAGCTCACCGACCGGCTTGCCCAGCAGCACCACCTGACTGGACTGCTCCCCGCCCGGCTTGAGCAGCACGGGGTTCATCAGCGCGGTCGGCTCGACGCGGCACGCCTGCGCCTGCATGGCCTGCGCCCGCCCGATCTCGGCGCCCTCGCGGGTCACGAACGAGTTCAGCGACATGTTCTGCGCCTTGAAGGGCGCCACCTTCACGCCCTGCCGCACCAGCCACCGGCAGATCCCGGCGGTGACGACGCTCTTGCCCGCGTCGGAGGTGGTGCCCGCGACGAGGAGTCCCCCACCGGTCATGCCGTACGCCTCCTGCCGTTGACGAGGACTCGTGCCGCCGCGCACACGCCGAGCGCGAGCACGCCCACCCGCCGCGACAGCCGTACCGCCCGCTCCACGTCCGCCACGGCGACGGGCCGCCCGGCGTCCCCGTTGAGCACCGGACGGTGCTCGATACGCCCGCCGTACGACAGCGTCCCGCCGAGCCGCACCCCGAGCGCGCCCGCGAACGACGCCTCCACGGGCCCGGCGTTGGGGCTCGGGTGCCTCCCGGCGTCCGCCCGCCAGGCCCGCACCGCACCGCGCGTGTCGTCCCCCGCCAGGGCGGCGAGTACGGCGGTCAGCCGCGCCCCCGGCCACCCGGCGAGGTCGTCGAGGCGGGCGGCGGCCCAGCCGTAGCGGCGGTAGCGGGGCGACTTGTGGCCGACCATGGCGTCCAGGGTGTTGACGGCCCGGAAGCCGAGCAGCCCCGGCACCCCGGCGACGGCGCCCCACACCAGGGCGCCCACGACCGCGTCGGAGGTGTTCTCGGCGACCGACTCCACCACCGCCCGCGCGATCCCGTCCGCGTCCAGCGCCTGCGGGTCCCGCCCGCACAGGTGCGGCAGCCGCTCCCGCGCCCCCTCGACGTCCCCGGCCGCCAGGGCGCCCCCGATGGCGCGGGCCTCCCGGCCGAGCGAGGTGCCGCCGACGACCGCCCAGACGGCGACGCCGGTCAGCGCGACGGAGGCGGCGGGGGAGGACCGTACGGCACGGGACGCCAGGGCGCCGAGGGTGACGGCGCCACCGGCGCACACCGCGGTGTGCAGGGTGCCCCAGCCCCGGTGGTCGCGCCACAGCACGCGCTCCACGGCGGTCGCGGCGCGCCCGAAGGCGGCCACGGGGTGGCCGCGGCGGGGATCGCCGAACAGGAGGTCACCGAGGAGACCGGCGGTGGCGCCGTACGCGAAGACGCGATCGGCACGCATGGGGCTCAGCCGACCGTGGGGTCAGGGAAGGGCGGGTTCGGGTCTCCGGTGCGGGACCGCAGGCGGCAGCCGAGCATCGCGATATGTCCTCACTCAGGGTGTCCACGCCCTGGTTCGACGAGACCGGCGGTGAGAGTTCCTGGCTCCCGGGGATGGTCGTCCCCGGTCACAGTGGCGGGACCGCGCCGGATTCGCACCGGGCTTCCTCTCCTGCCGCCGTACATGGCTCGGGCAGTCCACCATGCCCCCGAACGGCAGTCAACTTGCCGTTGACCTGCGGGGCTGGAGTGTGTGGAGGCCCACACCGGGACGGATGGCACGGGGGATGCCGCTATCACGGCGCTGGCCCCGGGGTGGACCCACTCGCGGCTGATTCACCTTCAGCGGGCGGCTTTGCCCGGTCCGCTTGTCCGCCCGACGTGCGGGCGCCTGGAATGTCCCGTACGTGAGGGGAGGCGGCGCGGCGTGGCGTACGTGGGCGAGATGCTGTTGGACGACGGTCAGGTCGTCCTGCTGGAGGTGGCGGGCGACGGCCCGGCCGGGGTGCGGCGGGTGGCGCGGGGCGGGTCGGTCGCGGGCGCGGCCGAGACGCTCCAGCAGGCGCTCGCGCGGGTGCGTCCCGCCCTCGGCGCGGTCCTGGACGGGGCCCGCGGGCTGCCCCGGCCGCCCGGCACGGTGACCGTGGAGTTCGGCGTCACGCTCAGCGCGGAGGCGGGCGTGGTGGTGGCGCGGGCGGCCAGCGAGGCGCACTTCAGCGTCACCATGGAGTGGACGAACCCGGACGGCGCCGGTGTCCCCGGCCAGCGCGATGCCGACGCCTGACGGTGAACTCCCGCACGCCATCGCCCGGTTCTGGCACACCGGCGCGGAAGGCGGGGTCACCGGCTGCGGGTTCCTGATCGAGGGGCGGACGCTGTGCACCTGCGCGCACGTCGTCGCGAGCGCCCTGGGCACCTCCGACACGGACCCCGAGCCGCCCACCACCCCGGTCACCGTCGACTTCCCCCTGCTGCCCGAGCCGTCCCCCCGTCTCACGGCCACCGTCACCCGCTGGCGCCCCGTCAGCGGCGACGGCGGCGGGGACATCGCCCTGCTGCGCCTCGCGGAGCCGGTGCCGGGCACGGCGCCGGTGCGGTTCGCGGGCGGTACGGCGGTGTGGGACCACCGGTTCCGCGTGCTCGGGTTCCCGCCGCGCACCGAGGACCACGGGGTGTGGGTGCGCGGACGGCTGCGCGCGCCGGTCGGCAGGGGCTGGACGTCCATGGAGACCGCCCGGCCCGCGCCCGGCACCGGCCCCGCCATCGGGCACGGCTTCAGCGGGGCACCCGTGTGGGACGCCGAGCAGGGCGGCGTGGTCGGCATGACGGTCGCCGCGGACACCGGCACCGGCGCGACGACGGCGTACCTGATCCCGGCGCCCCTGCTGCTGGGCCTCGACGAGGGCCCGCGGCCCTCCCCCTTCCGCGGCCTGGAACCCTTCCGCGAGCAGGACGCCGCCGTCTTCTTCGCCCGCCGCGCGGACAGCGAACGCATCGCGGCGGCGCTCGCGGCCCACCCGTTCGTCCCGGTCGCGGGCGCGTCGGGCGTGGGCAAGTCCTCGCTGGTCAGGGCGGGGGTGCTGCCCCTCCTGCGGTCCGCGGGCCACACGGTCACGGACTTCGTGGGCCAGCCGGACACCGACCCGGTGCGCACCCTCGCGGAGGCGCTGGCGGCCCGGTTCCCGCCCGCGGCGGGGCTGGCCCGCGAGCTGTGCGCGTCCCCCGACCGCACCGGTACGGCGGTGCTGCTCGGCGCGCGGGTCCTGGCGCACGCGGGCACGGCGGGCCACGTCATCCTGCTCGACCAGTTCGAGGAGACCGTCGGCGCCCGCCCCGCCGACGCCCGCGCCCTGCTCGACGTCCTGCTGCCCATGACCCGCGCCGTCCACCCCGAGGGCCGCCGGTTCCGTGTCCTCGCGACCCTGCGCTCGGCCTCGCTGGAGGACCTGGTCACCGGCGGTCGCGCGGAGGCCCTGAGCGGCACCCTCCAGATGGTCGCCCCGATGACGCCGGGCCAGCTCGACCAGGTGGTCCGGCGGCCCCTCGACACCGTGCCCGGCGTGGAGTTCGAGCCCGGTCTCGCCGAGCGGGTCGTCACGGACGCGGGCGCGGAGCCGGGCGCGCTGCCTCTGGTGGAGTTCGCGCTGGCCGAACTCTGGGAACGCCAGGACCGGGGCCGTCTCACCCATGCCGCGTACCGGGAGATCGGCGGGGTGGAGGGTGCCCTGTCCCGCTACGCCGACGACCAGCTCCGGAGGGTCTGCGAGACGCCGGGCGGCCCGGACCCGGCGGTGGCCCGGCGCCTCTTCGAACGCCTCGCGCGCCCGGTCAAGGGCAAGGAGTACGCCCGGGTCGCCCGCGCCTTCGACCACCTCCCGCCCGAACTGCGCGCCGCCGCCCAGTCCCTGGCCCGCACCCGCCTCCTCGTCCTGGCCCGCGACAGCTCGGGCCGCGAGACGGTCGCCCTCGCCCACGAGTCCCTGGTCCGCCAGTGGCCCACCCTGCGCGACTGGCTCCACGACTCCCACGCCTTCCTCACCTGGCACGAGAAGCTCCGCGGCCGACTCCGCGAGTGGGAGGACGGCGATCGACATGTCGACTTGACGCTACGCGGCCAGGAACTGACCACCGCCCGCGACTGGCTGTCCACCCGCCCCGGCGAACTGTCCCCCGAGGAGACCGAGTTCATCCACCTCAGCCGCCTCCACCGCCGCCGCTCGGTACGCCGGGGGCGCACCGGGGTGGCGCTGGTGGCCTGCCTGGCGGTGCTGGCGGGGTTGTTGGGGGTGGCGGCGTGGGACCAGTTCCGGGACGGGAAGCGGAAGGCGCTGGACGAGGCCGCCGAACGGCTGGTCGGCCTCGCGGACGAACGCGCCCAGAACAACCCGGTCGACGCGGCGCTGCTCGCCCTCGCGGCCCGCCGTACCAGTGACACGCCTGAGTCCCGGGGCGCGCTGATGCGGTACGAACTGTCCCTCGCCTCCCTGGACTCGGTGCACCGGGTCCTCCCCGAGGGCACCGTGAAGGACGCCGCCGCCTCGGCGGACGGGCACCGGATGGCCGTCCTCCACGAAGGGCCGCGGCGGAACCGGCAGGTGTTCCTGCTGGCGGACCTGGAGACGCGGGAGCCGCGCAAGGTGCCGTTGCGTGGCGCGCCCGACTTCGTGGACAAGGTGGCGGTCAGCGACGACGGGCGGCGGATCGCCGCCGGTGCGGCGGACGGGACGGTGCGGGTGTGGACCGTCGACGAGCCGGTGCCCAGACGGATCGCCGCCGCCCGGCCGTGGGACTGGAGGCCCGATCCGCCAGCGTCGTACACCGACAGGCTCGACTTCTCGTCGGACGGGCGGGGCCTGCTGCACACCGTGGCCACCGAGGAGGGGGAGATCTGCTCCGCGGAGGAGCTGGGTGGCTGGCTGCGGGTGGCGGAGGTCGGCCCCGGCGGCCTACGGGAGCGGAAGCCGCCCCGCACCGAGGGCCTGCTGGCCCCCGGCGAGTGCCTGGACGGCGTGACGCTGAGGTCCGTCGACGACGGTGGGCTGACGGTGACCGTCGTGCGGCGCGACGCGAACGACGAGGTCTACGCCAGCCGGTCCACCGCCGGGGAGCCCACGGAGGAGGGTCTGGACGGGGTGTCCCTGGACCCGGCGGGGCGGACGCTGGGGACGAGCACGCCGGGCGGCGGGTTCTGGCGGATCCGGCTGGACGCGGCACGGTGGACCGGTCCGAAGGGGCGGTGGGCGGCCGGGTACTCCGCGCGGTTGGCGACCGACGCCACGGGCCGCTACCTGGTCCTGGACAGCCGTGATGACCTGAGCGAGTACCAGGACACCGCGGGACGTCTCCTGCTCCAGGACCTCGTCACCGGGCGCCGCTACTCCCTGGTGCTGCCGCTGGAGATGGGCACGGAGACGTTGAGCGTGGTCAGCTCCGCCCGGGGCCCGCTCCAGGTGTACGCCATGACGGAACAGGACCTGCTCGTCTTCCGGGTCCGTCCCACCCGGTACCCGTTGGGCGGCACGGACGAGGGCGGCGTGATGTCCATGGACCGCGCGTCCGGGTCCGGTGCCGTCGCCGCGCTGCTCCAGCGCAGCACGGGCCCCGGACCGGCGGACTGCCTCCTCCACGTGGCGGTGTCCGACGCGCGCGGCCAGCGGCGGGCGCCGGTCCGCCTCAAGCCCCATCCCACCGGTCCGGAGGAGAAGGTCGTCCTCAGCCACGACGGGACCGCCCTCGTCCTCTGGCGGACGAACGGGTGGGTCCTGTACGCCACCGAGCGGCTCTCCCGGGTGCCGGGTGAGGGCCACGGGATGGAGGTGAAGGACGTACGGCCCTACGGCGCCACCGGCTTTCTGCTGCTCACCGGGAAGGGGCTGGTGGTGCTCGACGGGCGGACGGGAGAACGCCGGACCGTGCCGCAGGTGCGGTGCGGGCGGGGACTGGGCGTGGCGGAATCCCGGTGTGGCCTGGTGCTCGACCGTCCTCGGCACCCGGGGGAGTTCCTCGTCCTGCGGGAGGACGGCAGCACGGAGCTGTGGCGGCTGGCGGCTGACGGGGCGGAACGGCGGGGGCCGCCCGTCTTCCTGACGGTGGACGGCGTGGAGCGGAACGCGGTGGCCCGGTCGGACGGCGAGGTCGTCGCCGTGACCACGGCGACGGGCGTGGAGCTGTGGCGGCCCGGCTCCGTCACGCTGGAGCAGCTCACGACGGAGAGCGTCACGCTGACGGGGGTGTACGAGAAGGGACGGCTCCTGGTCTACGGCGCCGACGACGTCGAGGTGTGGGACGACCGGACCAAGGAACGGAGATGGGTGCTGCACGCCTCCGCCCGCCACTGGGTCTTCGACGGTGACCTCCTGCACGGCCTCACCTCCTACGGCCGCCTCACCTACGACCTCGGCCGCCTCACCGACGGGGACCCGGCGCCGCTGTGCGCGCTGCTCGGGCCCCGCCCTCCCGACGTCCGCGCGTCCCCGGCGGTCGCGGCGCTGCGCGTCCCCGAGGAGGCGGACATGGCTCCGCCCTGCCAGGAGCACCCGTAGGCGTCCCGCAGGGCGGTAAGGGGGGTGAGAAGTCAGGCCACGATCAGATAGATCCCGTACGCCACCGCCGCCGCGCAGGCCGCGAAGCAGGCGTACGCGCCGGTCACCGCGACCGCGTCCGAGCCGCCGCGCTGGGTGGCGCGCTCGTGGCGGGAGAGGCCCGCGATGCCGAGGGTGAAGAGGGCCACGAGGGCCACGGTGGCCACGAGGCTGACGCCGAAGACGGAGCCGAGGGCCGCCCAGTCGATCTTCATGCTGCTGTTTCCCTAACTGCCCGTGAGCGCGGGGCTCAGACGGTCGTCTTGGTGTCGGGGGTGGCGGGGACGGCGGCGGCCAGTTCCTCGGCCGCGGCGACGGTCGGGGGCGGGGACACCGCCGCGATGGCCGCGGTGACGACCCCGGCGGGCTCCTCGGCCACCGGCTCCACCGCGTCCACCGGCTCCGTGGCGTTCACGTTGGTGTGGTCCACGACCTCGCGCCGGGAGACCTTCCAGATGGCGGCGCTGGAGGCGACCAGGAAGACGGCGACCAGCGCGGTGCCCCAGTCGCCCAGGTCGGTCACGTACTCGGCGAGCGCGGCGACCAGCGCGGCGGCGGGCAGCGTCAGACCCCAGGCGACGAACATCCGGGTGGCCGTCGACCAGCGCACCACACCGCCCTTGCGGCCCAGGCCCGCGCCCATCACCGAACCGGAGACGGAGTGCGTGGTGGAGAGCGAGAAGCCCAGGTGGGAGGAGGCCAGGATGACCGTCGCGGCGCTGGTCTGGGCGGCGAAGCCCTGCTGCGGCTGGAGGTCGGTCAGGCCCTTGCCCATGGTGCGGATGATCCGCCAGCCGCCGAGGTAGGTGCCGAGCGCGATGGCGAGGCCCGCGGAGAGGATGACCCACACGGGCGGGTCGGAGTCGGGGGCGAGGGAGCCACCGGCGACGAGGGCGAGGGTGATGATGCCCATCGTCTTCTGCGCGTCGTTGGTGCCGTGGGCGAGGGAGACCAGGCCCGCGGAGGCGATCTGGCCCGCGCGGTAGCCCTTCCGGGCCGACTCGCCGTCGGCCTTGTGGCCGAGCCGGTAGGTCAGCCGGGTGGCCAGCAGCGCGGCGGCGCCCGCCACCAGCGGCGCGGCGAGGGCCGGGATCAGCACCTTGGTGACGAGCACGTCACCGTGGACGGCCCCGACACCGGCGGACGCGATGGTCGCGCCGATCAGGCCGCCCATCAGGGCGTGCGAGGACGAGGACGGCAGTCCGACGAGCCAGGTCACCAGGTTCCAGAGGATCGCCCCGACCAGCGCGGCGAAGATGACCTCGGGACGGATACCGCTTTCGTCGACCAGTCCCTTGGAGATCGTGTTGGCGACCTCCACCGAGAGAAACGCACCGACAAGGTTGAGGACGGCGGACATGGCCACCGCGACCTTGGGCTTGAGAGCACCGGTCGAGATGGTGGTGGCCATCGCGTTCGCGGTGTCGTGGAAACCGTTCGTGAAATCGAACGCGAGAGCGGTGATCACCACAATCGCGAGGATCAGCGAGATGCCTTCCATTTACCCAGGCAATCGTTCGAGGTCATTGGCTGGATGAACGTAGGTAACCCAGGTGAACGAAAGGTGAACTGGGGAGGGCTTGAGGGTGTCCGTCCGTGTGAGTTGGGGCTCATGGTTCAGACCAGCTCCCCTCCACCCCGGCGGGCCGGGTTCCGGCACCGGCTGAAAGGATCACGACATGGCCGAAGAGGGACGCGCACAGCGGGGCCCGCGAGACCCCGGGAACGGCACCGGCGAGCGGGAGGAGCGCGCCTGGCGGGCGCTGGTGGAGACCGCCCGCCGCACCGTCGCCGACGGACTGGTCGTCGGCACCTCGGGCAACGTCTCCGTCCGCGTCGGCGACACCGTCCTGGTCACCCCCTCGGGGGTGCCCTACGACCGGCTCACCCCGGCCGACCTCACCGGTGTCGACCTCGACGGACGGCAGGTCCGCGGCACCCTGACGCCGACCAGCGAGCTGCCCATGCACCTCGCCGTGTACCGCGCCACCGGCGCCCGCGCCGTCGTCCACACCCACGCCGTGCACGCCACCGCCGTCTCTCTCCTCGTCCCCGAGCTGCCGCCGGTGCACTACATGACCGGCGCACTCGGCGGACCCGTACGGGTCGCCCCCTACGCGACCTACGGCACCCGGGAACTGGCCGAGAACATGCTGCGCGCCCTCACCGACCGCTCCGGCTGCCTCCTCCAGAACCACGGCACCCTCACCTACGGCGACACCCTCGACCAGGCGTACGACCGCACCGCCCAACTGGAGTGGATGTGCCGCCTCTGGCTCACCGCCGCCTCGGTGCCGGGCCACACCCCCACCCTGCTGTCCGACCGGCAGCTCCGGGAGGCGGCCGAGCGCCTCAAGGGCTACGGACAGCGCCCCTGAGGGCCACCCCGAGGGCCACCTGAGGGTCGCCCCGCTGGCCCCCCGCCACCTCCGCCACGACACTGGAGCCGTGCGCACTGCCAAAGCGACGGCCGCCGCCGTCACCGCCGTACTCGGGGCCGGTGCCGCCGCGGTGGCCGTGGGCCGGGTCGCCAGCGCCGCGGCGCTCAAGGCCCCGCCGGGACGCCCGCTGCCCACCGAACCCCGGCTCACCGTGCACGGCACCGCCGCCGGGCAGGTCGCCCTCACCCGGGACCTCGCCGCGCTGCGCCCCGGCACCTACGGACTGTCCGGGGACGGCTCCCACGCCGTCGTCGGCCCCGTGCTGCGGGCCGAGTCCCACCCCGCCGACACCGTCGTACGCCGCCTGGAACGCGTCACCCACGGCACCCTCGAACCCGGCGACAAGGTGTGGCTCACCCCGAACCTGCACGTCGGCAACCCCCGCACCGCCCTCGGCCTGGACCACGCCGACGTCGACGTCCCCGGTGAACTCGGCGCCCTGCCCGCCTGGTTCGTGCCGGGCGCCCGGGACACGTGGGTCATCGCGGTGCACGGCCTCGGCACCACCCGCGAGCACCCCCTGAACGTCCTGGGCCTGCTGCACCGCCTCCGCTTCCCGGTGCTCTCCCTCGCCTACCGCGGCGACCTCGGCGCCCCGCGCTCCCCGGACGGCCTGCACCACCTCGGCGAGACCGAGTGGCGCGACGTCGACGCCGCCATCCGCTACGCCGTGCGCTACGGCGCCCGCCGGGTCGTCCTGCACGGCTGGTCCACCGGCGCCGCCATGGCCCTGCGCACCGCCGTCCGCTCCCCGGTCGCCGACCGGGTCTCCGGACTGGTCCTCGACTCCCCGGTCCTCGACTGGGAGTCGACGCTGCGCGCCCTGGCCGCCGCCCACGGCACCCCCGGCGTCCTGCTGCCGCTGGCCCTCCGCGCCGCCCAGGGCCGCACCGGACTGCACGGCGACCACACCGCCGACGACGACGCCGACCGGCTCACCGCCCCGACGCTGGTCTTCCACGGCCCCGACGACACCGTCGCGCCCTGGGTCCACTCCCGGCGCCTCGCCGCCCGCCGACCCGACCGGGTCGCCCTGCGCACCGTCCGCGGCGCCCCGCACGGCGCCATGTGGAACGCCGACCCCGAGTCCTACGAGGAGTCACTCCGCCGCTTCCTCACCCCCCTGATGTGAACCCTGATGTGACCCATGATGTGAACCGTGATGTGACCCCTGAGGCGACCGCGCCCGCCGCACACCCCGCGCCCCCTCCCGTACACCCGCGCGTCACCATTCCGCTTGGCGTCCGTTCAACGCCGGACCACCGGCGTGACCACCCCTCCCGACCCCCACCGGAACCCCGCGCTCCGCCCACCCCCAGGGCCCCCACGGGCATTCCGTTTGGGTTTTCGGACCGTCAACCGGAAGACTGCACCCGTGACGTCCCGTATCCCGCGCGACTCCAGGCTCCGACTCGTCCGCCCGCGACCCCTGGCCGCCGCCCCCCGAGCGATGGAACAGCGGCGCCCGCGCCGCCCCGCCCCCCGCCCGCCGGAGGGCACGCCCGCCCCCTCGGAACTGGCCGGAATGGCACGCGCCCAACTGGCCGGTGCCGCCCGCGTCGCCCGCTGGGCCGACGCCGCGCTGCGCCCCGGCCGCACCGGCGCCACCGCCGACGGCAAGGCCACCCTCTCCGACGCGACCGCCGAACGGGCGGCCCTCGAACTCGGTCTGACACCCGCCCAGGTCCGCGCCGACTGGGACACCGCCCGCCTCGCCGGACTGGTCGAGGTGCACGGCGGCAACGCCCGCCCCGGCTGGCGGCTGCGCGCCTGGGACCGCGACGACAGCGCCGTACTGCGCGGCTGGGTCGCCCTCTTCGACGCCTGGTCGCTCGCCCATCCGGAGCCCGCGCGGCAGCCCGCGGCCCTCGCCGAGGTCGTCTCGGCCATGCCCCAACTGCTCTCCTTCCTCCAGCTCTCCGCCGGGCCCGTCCCCGTCGCCCAACTCCTCGACCTGCTCGAACAACGCGTCCGCGAACTGCGCACCGAACGCTGCGAGATCCCCTACGGCCCCCAGCCCGAACCCCAGCCCCAGCAGTTGGACGACACCCCGCTCGCCCCGCTCCTGGACTGGGCCCTCGGCGCCCTCGCCGCCGTCGGCGCCCTCACCTACGGCGACGGACAGGCCACCCTGACCCCGCTCGGGAGCTGGGCGGTCTGGGTCAAGCTGGAGCAGATCTGCGTCGCCGCGCAGAGCCCCGCGGGCAACATCGAGGCGTCCGCCGAGGAGATGCTGCGCGGCTGCGCCCAGCTCCGCCCCAACGCCGCCCGCGCCGAGTACCGCGCCTGGCTCGCCGCCCGCACCGTCGGCGGCGCCGTCACCGAACTCCTCGACGCCGCCCGCGGTGAGGACGCCCTGCTGCGCGGCCTCGCCTTCGAGGCGCTGCGCGTCGTCGGCGCCCCCGCCGAGCCCGAGGTGCGCGCCGTCCTGGACGAGCCGACGCTGCGGCCCTACGCGCTGCTGTGGCTCGCGGAGCACGACGGCACCGACCCCGAGGACGCCCACGAGGTGCTCACCCGGGAGGAGGCCACCTGGCTCTGGGTCGACACCGCCGCCGCCGTCGCCGACCACGGCGAGGCCCCGCTGCTGGTGCGGCACCTGGAGTCCGCGGTGCAGCCGACCGTGCCCGCGCTGCTCGACGAGGTGCGCGCCGTCGGCCACCCGCGCACCGTGCAGGTGCTCGTCGCGCTGGCCGCCGCGCACCCCGACCCGGCGCTGGCCAAGGCGGTGCGCCGCGCGGCCTTCCAGGTGCACACCGGGGGGAGCTGACCCGGGCCCCGCCCCCGCCGCGTCCCGGTCCGGCCCGGCTCAGACCGTGATCTCGGGGGCGTACGTCCCGAAGCTCCAGACGTTGCCCTCGATGTCGCGGGCCATGTAGTCGCGGGAGCCGTAGTCCTGGTCGGTCGGCTGCATCAGGATCTCCGCGCCGTGGTCCACGGCCCGCTGGTGGTGTGCGTCGACGTCGTCCACGACGACGTACACCCCCGTCGGGCCCGCGCCCTTCATCGCCTCGTCGAAGCGCCCGCCGCGGCCCTTGGAGCCGAGCATCACCACCCCGCCGCCCTGCGCCAGCTCGGCGTGCAGCACCGAGCCGTCCTCGCCCTCGTACACGGACAGCTCGGTGAAGCCGAACGCCTCCGTGAGCTGCCGGATCGCCGCCTTCGCGTCGGCGTACAACAACGTGGGGCAGATCCCCGGACGCCCACCGCTCGCGCCTGCCATGCCGATCACTCCCTCGTGAGAGACCCTCGGAACCCGTCTGCCGCCCAGTCTCGCAGCCAGCACGGACAACGCCCCGGAAAAACGGCTTGCGCCGCCCCGTTAGACTGGCCCCATGGCCATTCTCCTCGCGCATTAGACGGCGGGAACGTCCTCAGCCGCCCACCCCGCCCTCCCATCCGCCCTGGAGTCTGTCCGTGATCTCCGCCTCCGGCATCGAGCTGCGCGCCGGTGCCCGTGTCCTCATCGAGTCCGCCACCTTCCGCGTCGCCAAGGGCGACCGCATCGGCCTGGTCGGCCGCAACGGCGCGGGCAAGACCACCCTCACCAAGTGCCTCGCGGGCGAGGGCATCCCCGCCGCGGGCACCATCACCCGCTCCGGCGAGGTCGGCTACCTCCCGCAGGACCCCCGCACCGGCGACCTCGACATGCTCGCCCGCGACCGCATCCTCTCCGCCCGCGGCCTCGACGTACTGATCCGCAAGATGCGCGACAACGAACAGCGCATCGCCAGCGGCAAGGGCGCCACCCGCGACAAGGCCATGAAGCAGTACGAGCGCCAGGAGACGGAGTTCCTCACCAAGGGCGGGTACGCCGCCGAGGCCGAGGCCGCCACCATCGCCGCCGCGCTGAACCTGCCCGACCGGGTGCTCGGCCAGCCCCTGCACACCCTCTCCGGCGGTCAGCGCCGCCGTATCGAGCTGGCCCGCATCCTGTTCTCCGACGCGGACACCCTGCTCCTCGACGAGCCGACGAACCACCTCGACGCCGACTCGATCGTCTGGCTGCGCGACTACCTCAAGACCTACCGCGGCGGCTTCATCGTGATCTCCCACGACGTCGACCTCGTCGACACGGTCGTCAACAAGGTGTTCTACCTGGACGCCAACCGCGCCCAGATCGACATCTACAACATGGGCTGGAAGCTCTACCAGCAGCAGCGCGAGGCCGACGAGAAGCGCCGCAAGCGCGAGCGCGCCAACGCCGAGAAGAAGGCCGCCGCCCTGCACTCGCAGGCCGACAAGATGCGCGCCAAGGCCACCAAGACGGTCGCCGCGCAGAACATGGCCCGCCGCGCCGACAAGCTGCTCGCCGGTCTGGAGGCCGTCCGGCAGTCCGACAAGGTCGCCAAGCTGCGCTTCCCCGAGCCCGCGCCCTGCGGCAAGACCCCGCTGATGGCCGAGGGCCTGTCGAAGTCGTACGGCTCGCTGGAGATCTTCACCGACGTCGACCTGGCCATCGACAAGGGCTCCCGCGTGGTCATCCTCGGCCTCAACGGCGCGGGCAAGACCACCCTGCTGCGGCTGCTCGCCGGGGTGGAGCAGCCCGACACCGGCATGGTCGTCCCCGGCCACGGACTCAAGCTCGGCTACTACGCCCAGGAGCACGAGACCCTCGACCCGGAGCGCACGGTGCTGGAGAACATGCGCTCCGCCGCCCCCGACATGGACCTCGTGGAGGTCCGGAAGGTGCTCGGCTCGTTCCTGTTCTCCGGCGACGACGTCGACAAGCCCGCCGCGGTCCTCTCCGGCGGCGAGAAGACCCGGCTCGCCCTGGCCACCCTGGTGGTCTCCTCGGCGAACGTCCTCCTCCTCGACGAGCCGACCAACAACCTCGACCCGGCCAGCCGCGAGGAGATCCTCGGCGCGCTGCGCACCTACAAGGGCGCGGTCGTCCTGGTCACCCACGACGAGGGCGCCGTCGAGGCGCTCCAGCCGGAGCGGATCATCCTGCTGCCGGACGGCGTGGAGGACCTGTGGGGCTCCGACTACGCCGATCTCGTCGCCCTCGCTTGATCGAATGAGTGATCCACGGGGGATGGATCATTCGGCCCATCGGTGATCCACCATCTGTGTGAGATCTCCTCGTACCGAGGTGTGTCCTACATCGATTTCGCGGCCGAGTTCCCCGTCGCGGGGGGCTCGGCCGCGACGCGT
The DNA here is from genome assembly GCF_042674625.1 of Streptomyces flavalbus. NCBI lineage: Bacteria > Bacillati > Actinomycetota > Actinomycetes > Kitasatosporales > Streptomycetaceae > Streptomyces > Streptomyces flavalbus. The sequence continues at coordinate 1,792,114 of NZ_JBHTEB010000001.1, read as the reverse complement.
TTCTGACCTGCGTCTTCGCGGGGGAACCCGTTCGGCGGTACGGGCGCGACCCTTTGGAATTGGCTGTTCCGCTTGTGTGGACGTGCTCCTGTCGTCAAAACCCTCTCGCATGGACCTTGCCGAATGGGTGGCCATGACGGCCCGGAGGGGTGATCATGAGGAGACCAGAGCGCACTTCCCATGAGGAGGCACGGGTGGCCGAGACTCTGAAGAAGGGCAGCCGGGTGACCGGCGCCGCGCGCGACAAGCTCGCGGCAGACCTGAAGAAGAAGTACGACGCCGGTGCGAGCATCCGGGCGTTGGCCGAGGAGACCGGCCGCTCGTATGGCTTCGTGCACCGGATGCTCAGTGAGTCGGGCGTCACGCTGCGAGGGCGTGGCGGGGCGACACGGGGCAAGAAGGCCGCCTCGGCCTGACCCCCGGGCGGCCCACCGTCTCCGAGGGTGACCACCCGGTCGGGCGACCGATCGGCCGGGTGGTTACTGTGCAGTCACTTATGACCGCACCCATCGGAGGCGTCCCATGGCTTCGCTCGACTCGGTAACCGAACCGGTACTCGACAAGGACGGCGTACGGCTCACCGTCGACGACGCGGTCGCGACGGTGACGCTGACCAACCCGGCCAAGCGCAACGCGCAGAGCCCCGCTCTGTGGCGGGCGCTGGCCGAGGCGGGCCGCCTGCTGCCGGGCACCGTCCGCGTGGTCGTGCTGCGCGCCGAGGGGAAGTCCTTCTCGGCCGGGCTCGACCGGCAGGCGTTCACGCCCGAGGGCTTCGACGGCGAGCCGTCCTTCATCGACCTGGCACGCGGCGGTGACGCCGAGCTGGACGCGACCATCGCCGAGTACCAGGAGGCGTTCACCTGGTGGCGGCGCAGCGACATCGTCTCCATCGCCGCCGTCCAGGGGCACGCCATCGGCGCCGGGTTCCAGCTCGCCCTCGCGTGTGACCTGCGCGTCGTCGCGGACGACGTGCAGTTCGCCATGCGGGAGACCAGCCTGGGCCTGGTGCCGGACCTGACCGGGACGCACCCCCTGCTGGCCCTCGTCGGCTACGCCCGCGCGCTGGAGATCTGCGCGACGGGACGCTTCGTCGGGGCCGCGGAGGCCGAGCGCACCGGGCTGGCCAACCTCGCCGTGCCCGCGGACCAGCTGGACGACGCGGTGCGGGACCTGGCCGCGGCACTGCTGGCCGCGCCCCGGGACGCCGTCATCGAGACCAAGGCGCTGCTGCGCGGCGCGCAGGAGCGGTCGTTCGAGGAGCAGCGGGTCGCGGAGCGGGCCGCGCAGGCGCGGCGGCTGCGGGACCTGGCCGGGGTCGGTGAGTAGCGGGCGCGTCAGAGCACGGCGGTGACCAGCACCGCCACCGACGGGTGGCCGGGCAGCGCCTCGCCCACCCGGGCGCGGACCTCCCGCGCCACGTCCACCGCCCGGTGGTCCGCCCGCACCGCCAGCTCCAGCCGGACGTGCGGGCGCGGCAGGGCGGCGTCCGCGCCGCTGTCGGTGAGGTGGACGGGTCGGCCCAGGGCGCCCGTCAGGCGGTCCACGCCGGGTACGGCGAGGGCCGCCGCCGCGGCCCGCGCCTCCGTGGGCTCCGTCGCCTCCCGGGCCCGCGGCGGCTCCGGCGCTGGCGTGCGCTCCGGGGCCCCGCCGTCCTCCAGCAGGCCCTCCTCCAGCAGGCCCGTCACCCGCAGGTCGATCTCCGCCACCGTCAGGCCCAGCCGCCGTGCCGCCGCCTCCGCCAGGGCCGTGCGCAGCCGGGCCGCCGACGCCGGGAGCGGTTCGGCGGACGACGCCTCGAAGTCCGCGGTCAGCCGCAGCGGGCCGGGCGGCAGCGCGCTGGGCGGCGCCGGTACGGCGGGGTCGTAGGTGTGCTCCGGGTCGGCGAGGCCGATCCTCGTCCGGCCCAGCCGTACCCCGGGCACCGCGAGCGCCGCGTGCTCCAGTACCGTCCGGGCCGCGCCCTCCGTCAGCCAGGCGCCGTCGCGCGGGCCGCCCAGCGGGAGGAGTCTGCCGAGGCCGAGCTGCTGCCGTACCGCCTGTGTCCAGTCCGCCGTCATTCCTCCAGCCTGCCCCATTCCTGAAGCGCGGTGCGGCAACCCGGCTTACGGTGGTCGAAGGACGACCACCGAAAGGGACGTACGGCGATGACCGACATGGACCAGAACCGCACGCAGACCCCCGAGGGCCAGGGCGAGCCGCAGACCAGTACCCGCAAGACGGCCACCCGGCGCGGTGGCGGCGACCCGGGCACCCGGGGCCGCACCACCATCGCCGACGGCGTCGTGGAGAAGATCGCCGGACTCGCCGCCCGGGACGTTCTGGGCGTGCACGCCATGGGCAGTGGGATCAGCCGCACCTTCGGGGCGGTACGCGACCGGGTGCCCGGCGGATCGAAATCGGTGACCCGAGGGGTCAAGGCAGAGGTCGGTGAGGTGCAGACCGCGCTGGACCTGGAGATCGTCATCGAGTACGGCGTCTCGATCGCGGACGTCGCGCGGGCCGTGCGGGAGAACGTCATCGCGGCCGTGGAGCGGATGACCGGTCTCGAGGTCGTCGAGGTCAACATCGCGGTGAGCGATGTGAAACTCCCGGACGAAGAGGAAGAGGAGCCGGAGCCCCGGATCCAGTGACGCGCACAACTGAACGGCTGAGGAGCGCACCATGAGCATGGCCGTGGTCGGCATGATCGCCGGGATGGCGTTGGGCTTCGCCGGCTACTTCGGTGGATTCGGCGCCTTCCTGCTGGTGGCGGCCCTGGGCGCCGTCGGGTTCATCGTCGGCCGGTTCCTGGAGAGCGACCTGGACCTCGGTGACTTCTTCCGTCCGCGTGACGACCGGCGGCGGTGAAGCGCGTGAACGGTACGGCGCAGGAGGCGGCCGGTGCGGCCCACGGACCCCTGGCCGTCGTCCCGCCGGGGGAGCGCGGCGCCCTGCGGATCGCTGACCGGGTCGTCGCCAAGGTCGCCGGGCAGGCGGCGCGCGAGGCGCTCGGCCCCCTGCCGCCGGACGCCTCCCGCCCGCACGCCAGCGTGGTGGTCCACCGGGACACCGCCCGGGTCCGCGTCCACCTGGAACTGGGCTACCCCGGCGCGATCGGCGCCCAGTGCGGGGCGGTGCGTCGCCGTGTCGCGGAGCGGGTGAACGCGTTGGTGGGCATGGAGGTGCCGGAGGTCGCCGTCCACGTGGAGCGGCTGCACCTGACCCCGGCGCACGGCGCGGCACAGGGGAGGACGCGATGAGCGAGCCCCAGAGCCCCCAGGGTTCCCCGGGCTACCCGGGCTCCGGCAGCACCCAGCGGCTGCCGGTCATCGAGAAGCCGGACGGCGGCGCCTTCGACCAGTCCGCGTCGGGCGCCTCCTGGGAACCGGCGCCGACCGCGCTCGACGGCGACGGGCGGGAGAGGCGGCGCTTCTGGTCCGCGCGGCGCGTCCCCGCCGCCGTCGTCGCCGTGCTGACGCTGGGCGTCGTGGGGCTGTTCCTCTACGACATCGCCGCGGTCCGCGCCGACCGGCCGGGGATGCGCTGGCGCCGCGAACTCGCCGACCAGCTCGCCCACCGGCCCCTGGACGACACCTGGGTGCGGGTCGGCGCCGGGGTCGCCGCCGCGCTCGGGCTGTGGCTGCTCCTGCTGGCGGTGACGCCGGGGCTGCGCGGTGTGCTGCCGATGCGGCGGGTCCGTCCCGACGTGCGGGCCGGGCTGCACCGCGACGCCGCCGCGACCGTGCTGCGGGACCGGGCGGTCGAGGTGTCCGGGGTGCAGTCGGTGCGGGTGCGGGTGCGCCGCCGCAAGGCCGATGTGCGGGCGGTCTCGCACTTCCGTGAACTGGACGACGTACGCGCTGATCTGGACACCGCGCTCGCCGACGCGGTCGGGACGCTGGGCCTGGCCCGGCCGCCCGCGCTGTCGGTGCGGGTGCGGCGGCCCGGCCGGAAGGGGTGACCGCGGTGCTCAAGTCCGTCAACCGGGTGCTGCTCGGGCTCGTGGGCCTGGTCCTGGTGGTGCTCGGCGGTGCCGTCCTCGCCGTCGGGTTCGGGGTGGAGCCGCCGTCGTGGTGGCTGCACCAGGGCCCCGACGACGTGCTGCTCAGCGACGCCGAGCGGACCCGGTGGCGGGACGAGGGCTGGTGGTGGCCGGTCGTCATCGCGGCCCTCGCGGTGCTGCTGCTGCTCGCCCTGTGGTGGCTGACGGCCGTGCTGCGCCGCCGTCGGCTGGGTGAGGTGCTGATCGACACCGGTGACGGGGAGAGCGCGCTGCTGCGCGGCCGGGCCATGGAGGACGCCCTCGCCGCCGAGGCCGTCCACCTCGACGGCGTCTCCCGCGCCCACGTCCACCTCACCGGCCGCCGCACCGCGCCCGCCGCGCGGGTACGGCTGCTGGTGGAGCCCGACGTCGCCCCCGCCGCCGCGCTGCGCGACCTCACCGAGGGGGCCATCGGGCACGCCCGGGACTCCGCGGGCCTCGCGTCGCTGCCCACGGAGGTCCGGCTGCGCGGCGTGCGGCACCGCGCGGAGCGGGTGTCGTGACGGGCCGTCAGAAGCCGTGGCGGGCGCCGCCGTCGAGGGGCAGCATGACGCCCGTCAGATAGGACGCCGCGGGGGAGAGGGCGAACGCCGCCGCGCGCCCGAACTCCTCCGGCGTGCCGTAGCGGCGCAGCGGGATACGGGACTCCGCCGCCGCCCGGGTCGCCTCGGGGTCGGCGGACAGGGCGTCCAGCTCGCGCACCCGGTCGGTGTCGAAGCGGCCCGGCAGCAGGCCGACGACGCGGATGCCGCGCGGCCCCAGCTCCACGGAGAGCGACTTGGCCAGCCCGGCGAGCCCGGGGCGCAGGCCGTTGGAGATGGTCAGGCCCGGGATCGGCTCGTACACCGAGCCCGACAGCACGAAGCCGATGACGCCGCCCGGCTCCAGCTCCGCCGCCGCCGTCCTCGCCAGCCGCGCGGCGCCCAGGAACACCGACTCGAACGCCGTACGCCACTGGTCGTCGCTGTTGTCGGCGATGAACCCGGGCGGCGGGCCGCCGACGCTGACGAGGATGCCGTCGAGGCCGCCGAACCGTTCCCGCGCGGCGGCGACCAGCCGGGCGGGGGCGTCCGGGTCGCCGTTGTCCGCGGCCAGCCCGGCCGCGCCGGGGCCGAGTTCGGCCGCCGCCTCCGCGACGCGCCCCTCGTCCCGCCCGGTGATGACCACCTTCGCCCCGTCGGCCAGCAGGGCGCGCGCGGTGGCGTTGCCCAGTCCGCGCGTGGCCCCGGTGACGACGTACACCCGGTCCTTCAGTCCAAGATCCATGGTCCCTATCCTGCCCCGTCGTCCCCGTAGAGGGCGAGGGCGGTGTTCACCAGGCCGATGTGGCTGAACGCCTGCGGGAAGTTGCCGAGCTGGCGGTCGGCCACCGGGTCGTACTCCTCCGACAGCAGTCCGACGTCGTTGGTGCGCTCGACCAGCCGCTCGAACAGCTCCTCGGCCTCCTTGCGGCGGCCGGTCGCGTGCAGCGCGTCCGCCAGCCAGAACGAGCAGACCAGGAACGTGCCCTCGCCGCCGGGCAGCCCGTCGACGACCGCCTCGTCCGCGGTGTAGCGGCGCAGGAAGCCGTGGTGGCTTAGCTCGGCGCGGATCGCGTCGATGGTGCCGGTCACCCGCGGGTCGTGTGGCGGGAGGAAGCCCACGCGGGCGACGAGCAGCAGCGAGGCGTCCAGTTCCGGGGAGCCGTAGGACTGGGTGAAGGTGTTCCGTTCGGCGTCGTAGCCCTTCTCGCACACCTCGCGGTGCACCTCGTCGCGCAGTTCCCGCCAGCCCTCCAGATCGCCCTCCAGTTGCGGGTACGACTCCAGCGCGCGCACCGCCCGGTCGGCGGCCACCCACACCATCACCTTGGAGTGCGTGAACTGGCGGCGCCCGCCGCGCACCTCCCACAGGCCCTCGTCCGGCTGCCGCCACGCCGTGCGCAGGAACTCCAGCAGCGCGACCTGGAGCGCCCACACGTCCGGCCGGGAGTGCAGCCCCGCGCGCCGGGCCAGCGCCAGGGAGTCCATCACCTCGCCGTAGACGTCGAGCTGCAACTGGCGTACGGCGTCGTTGCCGACCCGGACCGGGGCGGTGCCCGCGAACCCGCTCAGCCAGGGCACCTCGTACTCGGTCAGCCGCCGCTCGCCCGCCAGGCCGTACATGATCTGGAGGTCGGCCGGGTCGCCCGCGACCGCGCGCAGCAGCCAGTCGCGCCACGCCTCGGCCTCCTCGACGTAGCCCGCCGCCGTCAGCGCGCCCAGGGTGAGGGTGGAGTCACGCAGCCAGCAGTAGCGGTAGTCCCAGTTGCGGACCCCGCCGAGTTCCTCGGGCAGCGAGGTGGTGGGGGCGGCGACGATGCCGCCGGTCGGCTTGTAGGTGAGCGCCTTGAGGGTGATCAGGGAGCGGATGACGGCGTCCCGGTGCGGGCCGTCGTAGCGGCAGCGCGCGGTCCACGCCCGCCAGTCGGCGACGCTGTGCCGCAGCGACTCGTGGGGGTTGACCAGTGGGGGGCGCGGCTCGTGGGAGGGGTGCCAGGTCAGGACGAAGGCGACCTGCTGCCCGGCGGTGACGGTGAACTCGGCGTGCGTGCCGAAGTCCTCGCCCCAGGTGTGCACCTCGGGCTCGCTGCGCAGCCACACCGAGTCCGGGCCCGCGACCGCCACCCGGTGCCCGTCGGACCTGCGCACCCACGGCACGACGGAGCCGTAGTCGAAGCGCAGCCGGAGCGTGGAGCGCATGGTCACGCTGCCGCGCAGGCCCTCCACGATCCGTACGACGTCGGGGGCGCGGTCCCGCTGCGGCATCAGGTCGGTGACGCGCACCGCGCCGTGCGGGGTCTCCCACTCGGTGTCCAGGACCAGGGTGTCGGGGCGGTAGGCGCGCCGGGTGCACGGGCCGGTCGCGTCCTTCGGGGCGAGCCGCCAGTGGCCGTTGTCCTCGTCGCCGAGCAGCCGCGCGAAGCAGGCCGCCGAGTCGAACCGTGGCAGGCAGAGCCAGTCCACCGAGCCGTCCCTGCCGATGAGCGCGGCGGTCTGTTCGTCGCCGATGATCGCGTAGTCCTCGATGCGCCGGTCCACGCAGGTGCGGGTTCCCGGGGGAGGTGGGGGGCAATCAGGGGGAGCGGCTGGGCGGGTGACGCGGGCCGTGTGCGTCAGACCGTGGCCGGTTCCGGCTCGGTCGGCTCCGGCGTCTCGGCCGTCGCCGCCGCCCGGTCGCGGGCCTCGCGGCGGACCAGGATGACCCAGCCGGTGGGCACGCCCGCGGCGAACAGCCACCACTGGACCGCGTAGGCCATGTTCAGCGCGGCGTTCTCCCGGCCCGGGTCGCCGAGCTGCTCCGGGGTGTCGCCCGTGGGTTCGGGTGCCGTCTGGACGACGTAGCCGCCGAGCACCCGGGCGCCGAGGCGGTCCGCCTCCCGCTCGCTGCTGATGAGCATGATCTGCCGGTCCGGCAGGTCGTCGAGGTCCCGGATGCCGCTCGCCTCGGTCGTCTCGTCGGGCATCAGACGGCCGGTGACGGTGGTCTCACCGCGCGGCGGCGCCGGGATCTCGGGGAACGCGGTCTGGCTGTCGGGGTCGGCGGGGATCCAGCCCCGGTTGACGAGCAGGACCCTGCCGTCGGTCAGGACGAACGGGGTCAGGACGTGGTAGCCGATCCGGTCGTTTCCGTTGGTGCGGCGGCGGACGACGACCTCGTCGTCGGTGTCGAACCGGCCCTTCGCGGTGACCGTGCGGTACCGCTCCGCGCGGGTCACGGTGTGCCCCGGGGACGTCAGCCGCTCCACCGGCACCGGGTCGGCGGCCAGCGCGTCCTCGACGAGCTGGTTGCGGGCGGCGCGCTCGTCGTGCCGGTGTAGCTGCCAGAAGCCGAGCCAGATCATCGTGGGGATGAGCAGCAGGGCGACCAACGTGGTGATCACCCACTGGCGGGACAGAAGGAAGCGGTACACCCCACGACCGTACAACTCGGTCGTGGGGTGCCTTCAGCCGGGTGCGCGGTGGCCCCGGGGTGGGGCCGGGGTCACACCTTGTCGACGATGCCCACCCTGCCCTCCGCGCGGGCGCAGTGGGCGCCGCAGTACCAGTGGCCCTCGACCTCCACGCCCTGGCCGATGATCTGCACCCGGCAGTGCTCGCAGATGGGGGCCATGCGGTGGATCGCGCAGGAGAAGCAGTCGAAGACGTGGACCGCGCCCTGGGCGTGCACCTCGAAGGTCATACCGTAGTTGTTGCCGCAAACTTCGCATGTCGCCATGGGGCACAGGGTGGGCCGTCGGCGCGGCGCGGGCGAGCGGGTGGCGGGCGAGTCGCCGGGAATCACCCGTCCGTACGGCTCACCCCTCCGACGCCGGTTCCACGTCACCGAGGAGCTGTCCGAAGGCCGCCTCGTCGACCACCGGGGTGCCGTACTGCCGGGCCTTGACCACCTTCGAGGTGCCCGAGTCGGGGTCGTTGGTGACCAGCAGGCTGGTTAGCCGGGACAGGCTCGTCGCGACGTGCAGCCCGGCCTCGGTGGCGCGGTCCTCCAGCAGCTCCCGCTCGACGGAGGTGTCCCCGGAGAACGCCACCCGCATCCCCTGCTTGAGGCGTTTGCCCGCTTCGTACCGGCCTGGGTTGGGATAGGGACAGGCGGGTCTCTTGCGGGCGGGGCGCCAACTGCTCGCCCGGTACCCGCCGTAGCCGCCGGGGCCGCCCGCCTGCTGGCCGATCCGCGGTGCCGGGCGGTCCGCCCACTCGGTCAGCGGACGGCACTCGTGCAGCGGCAGCCGCACCCCGCCCTCGGCGGCGGCCCGCAGGCTCGGCCGGAACGCCTCCGCCAGCACCCGCGCGTCGTCCAGCGCGTGGTGCGCCCGGCGCTGCACCACGCCGAAGTGCGCGGCGAGGGACTCCAGCTTGTGGTTGGGCAGCGGCAGCGCCAGCTCCTTGGCGAGCGCGATGGTGCACAGCCGCTGCCGCACCGGCGCCTCGCGCTCCGCGCGCGCGTACTCCCGGGCGATCATCTGCCAGTCGAAGACGGCGTTGTGCGCGACGAGGACCCGGCCGTCGAGCCGGGCCGCGAACTCCTCGGCGACGTCCGCGAACAGGGGCGCGTCGCGCAGCACCTCGCTCGTCAGGCCGTGGATCCACACCGGGCCCGGGTCGCGCTCCGGGTTGACGAGCGTGTACCAGTGGTCCTCGACCTCGCCGCGGGCGTCCAGCCGGTAGACGGCCGCGGAGACGATCCGGTCGTCGCGGGCCAGGCCGGTGGTCTCCACGTCAACGACCGCGTATCCCTGGGGATACGCGGTCGGCCACGCGGTGAGGGGCGACCCTGCGGTCGTGCGGTCTTCGAGCATGGTCCCTGAGGATACGGGCCGGGACTGACAGCGCCCGCCCGAACCCGCCCGCCGCCGGTGTCCATTGGCGGAGATCGCCAACAAGCAAGCGCGTACCGCCGGTAATACTTGTCGGTAACAACGTCTAGCCGTGGCCCGCTGGCGGTCCTACCGTGCAGCCATGCCGAACCTCCCCGATGTCGTGGTCTGGTCGATACCCGCCTTCGTGCTGCTCACCGTCGTCGAGATGATCAGCGTCCGGCTCCATCCCGACGAGGACGCGGCCGGGTACGAGGCGAAGGACGCCGCGACCAGCCTCACCATGGGACTCGGCAGCCTCGGCTTCGACTTCCTGTGGAAGATCCCGATCGTCGCCCTCTACACCGCGCTCTACGAACTCACGCCGCTGCGCGTGCCCGTGCTGTGGTGGACGGTCCCGCTGATGCTCCTCGCGCAGGACTTCTTCTACTACTGGTCCCACCGCGGCCACCACGTCATCCGCGTCCTGTGGGCCTGCCACGTCGTCCACCACTCCAGCCGGAAGTTCAACCTCACCACCGCGCTGCGCCAGCCCTGGACCTCTCTGACCGTCTGGCCGTTCTACGTCCCCCTCGTCGCCCTCGGCGTCCACCCGGCGGCGCTCGCGTTCTGCTCCTCCGCGAGCCTCGTCTACCAGTTCTGGATCCACACCGAGCGGATCGACAAGATGCCCCGCTGGTTCGAGTACGTCCTCAACACCCCGAGCCACCACCGGGTGCACCACGCCTCGCAGGGCGGCTACCTGGACCGGAACTTCGGCGGCATCCTCATCGTCTGGGACCGCCTCTTCGGCTCCTTCGTCGCCGAGACCGAGCGCCCGGTGTACGGGCTGACCAAGAACATCGACACCTACAACCCGCTGAAGGTCGCCACCCACGAGTACGTCGCCATCGCCAGGGACCTGCGGGCGGCGCGGAGTTGGCGCGAGCGCGCCGGGCGGGTCTTCCGCGGGCCGGGCTGGGCCCCGGCGCCGAACCCGGCCGCCGCCGCGGAGCCGTCCGAGAAGACCGTGCCCGCGTGACGCTCCCGCGCGCGACGCTCGCCGCCTTCCTCCTCACGCTCGCCGCCGACCTGGCCGCGCTGGCGGCGGACCTCGACGCCGGGCACACGGTGGCCAAGGCGCTCCTCATGCCGCTGCTCGCCGCGTACGCCCGCCTCTGCGGCGCCCCGCGACTCCTGCTCGCGGCGCTGCTGTTCGGCTGGGGCGGGGACCTCCTGCTGCTGTCGGAGGCCGAGCCCGCCTTCCTCGCGGGGATGGCCTCCTTCGCGGGCGGCCACGTCTGCTACCTCGTCCTGTTCGCGCGGTACGGCACCGCACGCGCGCGTGGCCTGCTCCCGGGCTACGTCACCGCCCTCGCCGTCACCGTCGCGCTGCTGTGGCCCGGACTGCCCGCCGACCTCCGCGCCCCCGTCGCCGGGTACAGCCTGCTGCTCACCGCCATGGCGTACGGCGCGACCAGGCTCGGCCCCCTCGCCGCGACGGGCGGGGCGCTGTTCCTGCTGTCGGACACGCTGATCGCCACCGGCGTCGCCGACTGGCCCCAGCTCCCGGCCCCCGACCTGTGGGTGATGCTGACGTACGGGGCGGCGCAGGCGCTGCTGGTCCTGGGCGCCCTCACCACGCTCACCAAGGGCGGCGCCCGCGCGAGCCTCCCGGCGACCGCCTGACGCCTCACCAGCGGACCGGCACCGGCACCGCCGTCAGCAGCCCCGACGCCGCGACCACCGCGCCCAGCGCGAGGACCTCCGCCCGCGCGGGGGAGCAGGCGGTCAGCGGGTCGGCCGCGCGGCGCAGCCGTCGCCGCGCGCACAGGGCGAGCGCCGCCACGGCGGCCACCAGGAGCACCTTGGCCAGCAGCACCCGCCCGTACGCCGTCGACGTGAGCTGCTCCACGACCGTCTCCGGTGGCATCCGGCGCAGCGAACTCCACACCCCCGTCGCGGTGATCGCGGCGAGCAGACCGACGGCCACGCGCGCGTAGCGCCCCAGCAGCGCCGCGCCCGCCGCCGTGCCGCCCCAACAGCGCAGGGTGCGCAGGGCGGCCACCAGACCGCCGACCCACAGGGCGGCGCACGTCAGGTGCACCAGCGTCAGTCCCGAGCCGACCCACGGGGTGTGCTCGGTCGTGGGGTGCGCGCGCAGCGCCTCCGCGACGACGACGGCGGCCAGCGGCCACACCGGGGTGCCGGGCCGCCGCGACAGGGCGCACAGGCAGCCCGCCACCGCGAACGCGTTCACCTCCAACAGCGCCAGCCTGCCGTCCCGGGAGGCGTGCAGCCCGCCCGCGTCGATCTGGGAGAGGCTCTCCGGCACCAGGTTGCCGCTCGCGACCACCGCGGCGAGGCCCAGCGCGGCGGCGAACCCGACGGCGGCGGCGACCGGCGCCCAACTTCGGGGCCGCTCCTTGGGGGCGCCGGGCACCCGGTCGGCCAACTGGTGCACCAACAGCTCGCCCACCGGCACGCACAGCGCCGCGCACAGCACCGCCCGCAGCAGGGCGATCCCCCCGGCGCCGGGAGCGGCGGCCTCCCCGGTGCCGCGCAGGGCGGCGGACGGCCCCAGCAGCGGTACCAGCGCCCCCAGCGCCGCCAGGACCAGCACCGCCGCGGCCCGGCGCACGCCGGGTGCGGCGGCGGCCCCGGTTCCGTCGGCGGCCTCGGAGGTCGGTCGTGTCAACGTCACCACACGATCTTCACCAGCCGTCACGGACCGGGGCAACTCCAGAGAGGCACCGCCTCCTCCGTGCTCCTCGCTCCCTACTTCGTCACGGCGTCCAGCGCGTCCGCCATGCCGAACCCGTAGAAGCCGTTGTAGTTCTTCGGGCCCTCGCACACCGCGTCGACCTTGCCGTCGCCGTCGATGTCGTACGGGTCGGTGCACGCGGTGGCGTCGGCCTGCGCGTACAGCAGGGCCTTCACCATCGCCGGAGTGGCGCGCGGGTGCGTCGACTTGATGAGCGCGGCGACGCCCGCGACGTGCGGGGACGCCATCGACGTACCGGCCATGTAGCCCCACCGGCCACCGGGCAGCGGGCCGAGGATCAGACCGCTGGTGGCGGGGGCGTCCGGGGCCTGGTAGCGGGTCGAGTCGCCACCGGGGGCGGCGATGTCGATGACGCCCAGACCGTGGTTGGAGAACGACGACTTGAGGCCCTTCGCGCCGGTCGCGGCGACCGTGACGACACCCGGGAGCTGGGTCGGTATGTCGAAGCACTCGCTGGGGTCGATGACCCGCTCGGTGGGCTCCGGCACGTCGTTCGGGGAGACCGGGTCGGTGATCTCGTCGGCGGCGAGGTCGTAGTTCTCGTTGCCCGCCGCGGCGACGTTGACCGCGCCCTTGTGCTCCGCGTACCGCGACGCCCGGGTGATGGCCTCGACGAGGGCCTTCTGGTCGGGGTCGTCGACGCAGTTGAAGTACCACGGGTCGGTGTAGTAGCTGTTGTTGGTGACCTCGACGCCGTGCGTGGCCGCCCACATGAAGCCGCAGACCACGGCCTCGGTGTAGAAGTAGCCGTCCGGGTTGGACACCTTGATGCCGGACACCTTCACGCCCGGCGCCACCCCGGTCACGCCGACGCCGTTCTTGGCGGCGGCGATCTCCCCGGCCACGTGGGTGCCGTGCGGGCTCTCCGCCGCGCTCGGCCGCCAGGCGCCGTCGGTGGTGTCGGGCTTGCCGGTGACGCAGTTGACGGACGCGTCCCGGTCGAAGTTGGGCGCGATGTCCGGGTGGGTGTCGTCGACGCCGGTGTCGATGACGGCGACGGTCACCTTGCTGCTGCCCAGCGACTTCTCGTGCGCCTGGTCGGCCTTGATGGCGGGCAGGTCCCACTGGAGCGGTTCGAGCGGGTCCTGACCGGCGACGGCGTCCACGTCCGCGAGGTCGTCGGCGCTGAGCACCTTCGGGGTGCCGACGTCGGTGGTGGACTGCGCCGGCAGCGGCGCGTTGCGGGTGGCACCGGCCGACTGGACGCCGTGCGCCCGGCGGATGGTGGCGGCGAAGTCCGGGTTGTCGGAGTGGACGACGACCACGCCGATCGCGTCGTACGACGTCAGGATGGTGCCACCGGCCTTGCCGATGGCCTTCTTCAGGGACGGCGACGGACCGTGGCCGGGGCGGATGTTGACGACGTAGCTCAGCGAGGTGGCGTCGGCCGTGACGGCGGGGGCGGCGGGCTCGGCCGCGGTGGCCGTGGCGTTGGGCAGGAACGCCAGGGCGGTCGCCATGGCCATCCCGACCGGGATCGCCAGGGCACGGCGGTGACGCGGGGCGGTCACTGTCATAGGTGGTGGTCTCCAGTTCTTCCGCTGATGGGGGGAGTTGCTACTTGACCGCGCGGAGCGCGTTGACGATCCCGAAACCGTAGAACCCGTTCACGCGCGTGCCGCCCTCGCACACCGCGTCCTGGGTGCCGTCGCCGTTCTGGTCGTACGACTCGGGGCAGCCCGGGTTGTCGGCCTGCGCCTTGAGCATGAGCTGGAGCTGCGCCGGGGTGGCCCACGGGTGGGTCGACTTCAGCAGCGCGGCGACGCCGGAGGCGTGCGGGGCGGCCATCGAGGTGCCCTGGAGGAAGGCGTAGGCGTTGTTCGGCATCGTGGAGAGGATGCGGCCGTTCCGCGACGGCGTGTCCGGGATCTGGTAGAGCCGGTCGCCGCCCGGCGCGGCCACGTCGACGACCTTGTGGCCGTACGAGGAGTAGTACGACTTCAGGTTCTTGACGCCGGTCGCGCTGACGGTGACGACGCCGGGGAGCTGGGTCGGCAGGTCCAGGCACTCGCTGGGGTCGATGGTCCGCTCGACGGGGGTGGTGTCGTTCGGGCTCGACGTGTCGACGATGGCGTCCGAGGCGAGGTCGTGGTTGGAGTTGCCCGCCGAGGCCAGGTGCAGGGTGCCCTTGGTCTGGGCGTACAGCTGGGCCCGGTTGACCGCGTCGACGACCGCCTTCTGGTCGGGGTCGTCCATGCAGTTGTAGAGCCACGGGTCGATGTAGTAGCTGTTGTTGGTGATCTCCACGCCGTGGTCGGCGGCGAAGACGAAGGCGCAGACGACGGCCTCCGGGTAGAACAGGCTGGTGTCGGGCTCGCTCACCTTGATGGCGGAGACCTTGACGCCCGGCGCGACCCCGGCCACGCCGATGCCGTTGCGGGCGGCGGCGATCTCACCGGCGACGTGCGTGCCGTGGTAGTCGTCCGCGGTGTACGGCCGCCAGGCGCCCTCGCTGGTGTCCGCGACACCGCCGACGCAGTTGGCGGACTGGGACGCGGAGAAGTTCGGCGCGAGGTCGGGGTGGGTGTCGTCGACGCCGGTGTCGATGACGGCGACGGTGACCTTGCGGGAGCCCGGGTTGATCTGGGCGGCCTGGTCGGCGCCGATCGCCCGCAGGTCCCACTGGTCGGCCTCCAGCGGCTCGCTCTGCGCGTCCGCCGCCGAGGCGGCCTCGGTCCGCGCGGCCTCGGCCGCGGTGAGGTAGTCGGCGCCGCCGACGTCGGTGGTGCCCGCGGCGGCCAGCGGCGCGGTGCGGGTGGCGCCCGCCGACTGCACGCCGCGCGCCGCGCGTATCTGGGCCCCGAAGTCGGGGTTCGCGGAGTGCGCGACGAGCACGCCGATCTTGTCGTACGTGGTGACGACGGTGCCACCGGCGGCGGCGACGGCCCGCTTCACCGACGCGATCGTGCCGCGGTCCACCGCGGTGTTGACGACGTACGTCAGCGTGCCCTCGGCCGCCCGCTCCGCCGTGGTGGGCTGGGTGCTGGGCGCGGCGGACGCGGCTGCGGGCAGGAACCCGAGCGAGGCGGTCAGCGACAGCACCACCGGTACGGCGAGGGCGAGTCGACGTCTGGAACGCGGCTGGGACATGGGGTCTCCACATCATCCGGAAACGAAACCGGCCCGAGACACAGGTGGTGCTCGGGCAGGTACATGACGGGTCTGGCAGGGCTGAAGCTATCTCCCGAAGCCGCTGGCCAGCAATGACTTCCTCGAACTGACTTCGCCCCGATCCCGCGGCCGTGCCGGAAAGAAACACGATGCGTTGAACCGGTATCCGCGTGGCGCCGTGGACCTTGGGCAGAGAACGCCCGCACCATCGAGCGCCCCCCTTTTGGATCACGCCTCCGGCGCCTACCATCGCCAACCGGCCGTGTGACCCACATCACAGAAATGCCAGAGCCGTCATGTCCGTCGTACGAGGAGACTCCGTGGCTACCGACGCACCGCCCCCCTCGAAAGCCGTACACCAACTCCCCTCCGCGGAGGAGTTCGTGGAGGTGCAGCAGAGCGCGGAGTTCGGTGAACTGCGCCGCTCCTACCGCTCCTTCGCCTTCCCGCTGACCGTCGCCTTCATCGTCTGGTACCTGCTGTACGTCCTGCTGTCCAACTACGCGGGCGGCTTCATGGGCACCGAGGTCTTCGGCAACATCAACGTCGCCTTCGTCTTCGGCATCGCCCAGTTCGTCACCACCTTCCTCATCGCCTGGTGGTACTCGCGTCACGCCGACGCGAAGCTCGACCCCCAGGCTGAGGCGATCAAGAACCGGATGGAGGGCGGCGCATGAGCCCCGCGATCACCCTGGCCGCCAACGAGGCCAGCGAGCACCGACCGCTGATCATCACCCTTTTCTCCCTGTTCGTCCTCGCCACCCTGGCGATCACGGTCTGGGCCGGACGGCAGACGAAGGACGCCGCGGACTTCTACGCGGGCGGCAGACAGTTCAGCGCCTTCCAGAACGGCCTCGCCGTCTCGGGCGACTACATGTCCGCCGCTTCCTTCCTCGGTATCGCGGGCGCCATCGCCCTCTTCGGCTACGACGGTTTCCTGTACTCCATCGGCTTCCTGGTCGCCTGGCTGGTCGCGCTGCTGCTGGTGGCCGAGCCGCTGCGCAACTCCGGCCGCTACACCATGGGTGACGTGCTCGCCTACCGGATGCGCCAGCGGCCGGTGCGCACCGCCGCCGGTACCTCCACCATCGTGGTGTCGATCTTCTACCTGCTGGCCCAGATGGCGGGCGCGGGCGTCCTGGTCTCCCTGCTGCTCGGCATCACCTCCGACGCGGGCAAGATCCTCATCGTCGCCCTGGTCGGCGTACTGATGATCATCTACGTCTCCATCGGCGGCATGAAGGGCACCACCTGGGTCCAGATGGTCAAGGCCGTGCTGCTCATCGGCGGCACCATCCTGATCACCTTCCTGGTGCTGCTGAAGTTCAACTTCAACATCTCCGACCTGCTCGGCACCGCCGCCGACAACAGCGGCAAGGGCAAGGCGTTCCTGGAGCCCGGCCTCCAGTACGGCGCCACCGCCACCACCAAGATCGACTTCATCTCCCTCGGCATCGCCCTGGTCCTGGGCACCGCCGGTCTGCCGCACATCCTGATCCGCTTCTACACGGTGCCGAACGCCAAGGCCGCCCGTAAGTCCGTGAACTGGGCCATCGGCATCATCGGCGGCTTCTACCTGATGACCATCGCCCTCGGCTTCGGCGCCGCCGCGCTGATCTCCCAGGACGAGATCATCGCGTCCAACCCGTCCGGCAACACCGCCGCGCCGCTGCTCGCGCTGCACCTCGGCGGCGTCGACTCCGCGTGGGGCGCGATCCTGCTCGCCACGATCTCCGCGGTGGCCTTCGCGACGATCCTCGCGGTGGTCGCGGGTCTCACCCTGGCGTCGTCGTCCTCGTTCGCCCACGACATCTACGCCAACGTCATCAGGAAGGGCCAGGCCACCGAGAAGGAGGAGGTCCGCGCGGCCCGCCTCGCCACCATCGGCATCGGCGCCGTCTCCATCCTCCTCGGCGCCCTCGCCCGCGACCTGAACGTGGCCGGTCTGGTCGCGCTCGCCTTCGCGGTCGCGGCCTCCGCCAACCTGCCGACGATCCTCTACAGCCTGTTCTGGAAGCGCTTCACCACCCAGGGCGCCCTGTGGTCGATCTACGGCGGTCTGATCGTCGCCACCGGCCTGGTGCTGTTCTCGCCGGTCGTCTCCGGCGACCCCAAGGCGATGTTCCCGGACGTCGACTTCGCCTGGTTCCCGCTGAAGAACCCGGGCATCATCTCGATCCCGTTCGGCTTCCTGATGGGCTGGCTCGGCACGGTCCTGTCCAAGGAGGAGCCCGACGCCGACAAGTACGCGGAGCTGGAGGTCCGGTCCCTGACCGGCACCGGCGCCCACTGAGCCATCCTCCTCCCCCCGCGCGGCCGCGTCGTAGCTCCTTACGACGCGGCCGCGTCCCATGTCGTGGGATCGGACTCTGGTGATGTCAGTGGCGTCGCGTACGCTCGACGGAGTACGAGAACCGGGAGGGGTTACGTGCTCATCGACACCTACGGCCGGGTGGCCACCGATCTGCGGGTCTCACTGACCGACCGGTGCAACCTGCGCTGCACGTACTGTATGCCCGAGGAGGGCCTGCAGTGGCTGGCCAAGCCCGACCTGCTGACGGACGACGAGGTCGTCCGGCTGATCGACATCGCCGTGACCTCCCTGGGCGTCCGCGAGGTCCGCTTCACCGGCGGCGAGCCGCTGCTGCGGCCCGGGCTCGTCGGCATCGTGGAGCGCGTGGCGGCCCTGTCCCGGCGCCCCCAGATGTCCCTGACCACCAACGGCATCGGCCTCAGGCGCACCGCGGGGGCGCTGAAGGCGGCGGGCCTGGACCGGGTCAACGTCTCCCTGGACACCCTCCGCCCCGACGTCTTCAAGACCCTGACCCGCCGCGACCGCCACCGCGACGTCCTCCAGGGCCTGGACGCCGCCCGCGAGGCGGGCCTGACCCCCGTCAAGGTCAACTCGGTCCTGATGCCGGGGCTGAACGAGGACGAGGCCCCCGACCTGCTGGCCTGGGCCGTCGAGCACGACTACGAGCTGCGCTTCATCGAGCAGATGCCGCTGGACGCCCAGCACGGCTGGAAGCGCGACGGCATGATCACCGCCGGTGACATCCTCGCCTCCCTGCGCACCCGCTTCGACCTCACCCCGGAGGGCTCGGAGGAGCGCGGCTCCGCCCCGGCCGAGCGCTGGCTGGTCGACGGCGGCCCGCACCGCGTCGGCGTGATCGCCTCGGTCACCCGCCCCTTCTGCCGGGCCTGCGACCGCACCCGCCTCACCGCTGACGGCCAGATCCGCACCTGCCTCTTCGCCACCGAGGAGACCGACCTGCGCGCCGCCCTCCGCTCCGACGCCCCCGACGAGGAGATCGCCCGCATCTGGAAGCTGGCGATGTGGGGCAAGAAGGCGGGCGCGGGCCTCGACGACCCGACGTTCGTCCAGCCGGACCGGCCGATGTCGGCGATCGGCGGCTAGCGACTGTCCGCGGGGCGGCTCACAGCCCCCTGGCCTCGATGACCCGCTGCTCGGCCGTCTCCACCGCGAAGCGGGCGGCGGGATCGTCCCCCGCCCGCCGCACGGCGCCCCGCACCAGGGCGAGGTAGAACAGCGCCGGTGCGCAGGGCGTCCACCGCTCCGGCGGCTCGTCGGCGATGAAACCGAGCACGGACTCGGGGTCGGCGGGCACGAACTCGAACCGGTCGTGCTCCCACTTGTCCGTGACACCCCGGGTCCAGCGCAGCCGCAGCGTGTCCTCGTCCAGCTCGGGCAGCACCGCCCGGAAGAAGGCCGCCCACTGGTGGTTGTTCAGGTCGAGCCCGAAACCGAGCAGCTCCAGGTCCAGCTCGTCGGTGGCGTGCACGGCGAGTTCCTCGAACAGGGCGCGCCGGGCCACCGCGTGCAGACTGATCGGGCTGCCGTCCCCGGGCAGGTCGTGCTGCCGGGCCATGCCCTCGTTCGCGGAGGAGTTCCACCGCGAACTGTTCGGCCCGGCGACCTGGGCGCTGCGCCGCGAGAACAGCATCCTGCCGTCCTTCCCGGTCTCCAGCGCCACGTTGATGCCGAAGCTGCAGTTCATCCACGCCGGTGCCAGCGCCGGGTCCTCGCCCTCCAGGTACTGCTCGCGCAGCGTCAGACCGTTCTTCTGCTTGCGCTCCAGGTTGAGCGACGTGGTGAGGAAGTCGTAGTAGTCGGCGTCCTGCAAGGTGAGGGTGACCACCGGGTCCTCCGCCAGGTGGTTGCGGCTCACCGTGATCCGCTCGACGGCGAAGCGCTCGTTGTTCCAGCGGTGCGGCAGGCCGAGGGCCTCGTTGCGCAGCTCCTCCTCCTCGATGGAGTGCCGCCAGCCGCCGATCTCCTCGGGGAACTCCACCCGCTGGCGCCGGTACAGGACGCGGACGTCCTCCTCCCGGATGGGACGGGTCCCGTCACCCTCGTAGATGTGACAGTTCGTCTCCCGGCCGACCAGCGTGAACCTGTCCCGAGACATCGGCAACTCCCCGTTCAGTAAGCTCTGTTGCGGCTGACAAAACTACAGCCCGGACAGGGGCACGAGGGGGGCGAGGTGGGCGGTCACCTGTCGCTGGTCCGCTCCGAACGGCGCTCGTCGTCCCTGGTCGGCACCGTCGCGGTGGCCGACTACGCGCATCCCGACGAGGACACCCGGCAGCAGCGGAGACTGCGCAACGTGGCGGACGTCCGCGACCGCTTCACCGCCATCGCCCGCACCTCGCTGGGCTTCGGGGAGAGCCTCCCCCTCGACACGGACGGCACCGACTTCCAGCAGTTGTGGGAGACGGGACTGGCGAACTTCCTCGCCCACGGCGCCGAGCGGAAGATCCTCTACTGGACGGGACACGGCGTCCACCGCACCGACCAGGGGTACTTCCTCGCCTGCTCCGACTCCTGGGCCTCCGGGGAGTTCGCACCGGAGCGCGCCGTCTCCCTGACGGGGCTCGTGGACCGCATCCTGCGCTCCGACCACGAGACCGACACCCTCCTGATCATCGACGCCTGCTCCTCCCACACCCAGCTCCCCGCGGCCCTGCGCCACGCCCTGAGCCTGGAGCAGGCCAGCGTGGCCAGGGCCCGGCAGACCAGGCAGGCCGGTTTCGCCGTCATCGGCACCTCGGGGGTCGACGCGCGCATCCCCGAGGGCCGGTGGGTGCGCTGGCTGGAGGAGGCCCTCGCCAAGCCCGACTTCGTGGCCCCCGACCACGCCCGCCCCTTCGAGCCCTCCGCCCTCTACCTGCCCCTGCCGTACCTGCGGGACGCCGTGGACGCCGAGGCCGCCGCCTCCGGCCTCGACGAACCCGAGCAGCGCCCCGGCTACACCGAGGTCCGCTCCCTGCCCAACAGCTTCCTGGACAACCCGCACTTCCAGGACAGCGAACGCCGGGTCTACACCCCCGCGGTGCTGGTGAAGCGGAAGCCCTGGGTCGAGGCCGAGCAGTTCGGGCTGGAGGAGGGCAGCCACCTCAGCCGCCACTTCGCGGGCAGGCACCACGCCCTGGGCCGGATCGTGCGGTGGATGGACACCCACCCCAAGGGGCTCCTCGCGGTGACGGGCCTCGCGGGCACGGGGAAGACCGCCCTGCTCGGCCGCCTCGCCGTCACCTCCGCCCTCGAACCGCGCGAGGCCCTCCGCTCCGACCTGCCCCCCTCGACGCTGCCGCGCACCGGCACCATCCACGCCGCCCTGAGCTGCCGGGGCCAGTCGGTGCACTCGCTGATCACCGCACTGTGGGACGTCCTGGCGCACATCGAGGGCATGGGACCCCGGCCCGAGGGGGCGGTCACTCCGGAGTCGTGCTGCACCGCCGTCGACCAGCTCGTCTCCCGGGCCGGTTCCCTGAACCTGCTCTTCGACGCGCTCGACGAGGCCCTCCCCGACCAGGCCCACGACATCGCGCGCCACCTGCTCAACCCGCTCTCCGCCCTCCCCGGCGTCCGCCTGGTCGTCGGCACCCGGCCGCAGCCGCGCAGGCGCACCACCGCGCCCACCGAGGAGGAGTCGCTGCTGGACACCCTGAACCAGAGCGTCCGCCCGGTGGTGCTGGGCGACGACGACGAGGCGCGCCGGAGCATCGCGGGCATGGCCCTGTCCGTGCTCGCCACGGAGGGCTCCCCGTACCAGGGGCGGGCGCGGGACGACGACCGCGACTGGACCGCCCGGCTCATCGCCTCCCACAGCCACGGCTCGTTCCTGGTGGCCCGCCTCACCGCGACGGAACTCGCCCGTCGGCCCCGGGTCGTCACCGAGGCCGAGCTGTCGTCCTGGATGGGTTCCGGCGGCATGGACCTGCACAGGCGCCTCCACGAGGAGGTGGGCCACCTCGTCTCCCAGCGGGGCGCGGAGCGCGCGCACGAGGTGCTGCGCGCCCTGGCCGTGATCCAGGGGAACGGACTGCCGCCGGGCAAGGTCTGGCTCTCCCTCGCCAACGCGC
Source organism: Streptomyces flavalbus (assembly GCF_042674625.1). Lineage (NCBI taxonomy): Bacteria > Bacillati > Actinomycetota > Actinomycetes > Kitasatosporales > Streptomycetaceae > Streptomyces > Streptomyces flavalbus. The sequence continues at coordinate 1,770,496 of NZ_JBHTEB010000001.1, read as the reverse complement.
TGCGGGACGAGGGCGGCCCCGAACTCGCCCTCGGCGACCTGCAACGCGTGTGCCGGACCGCCGGGGGCGGCATCATCGCCGCCCAGCGGGCCCCGCGCGCTGACGGCACGGTCCACACGACCTACCAGCTCGCCCACCCCAGCTACGGCGAGTTCTTCCTCACCGGTGCCCGACTGGACACCCAGACCGCCCACCAGAAGGTCGTGACCGCGCTGCGCGCGCGGACCGGGGGCGACTGGAGCAGGGCGGACGAGTACACCGTCGACTACCTCGGCGCACACGCCGCGCAGACCGGGCGGGGGGAACTGCACGCGCTCTTCGAGGACGTCGACTTCCTGCTGCACACCAACCCGGACGTGATGCTGCCGCTGGCGGCCACCCTGGCCCGGGACTGCGACGGCGCCGCGCTGTACGGACGGGTCGGGGGCGACTTCCGGCAGTCGCCCTCCCCGCTCACCGCCGAGGCCCTGCTGTCCCGCAGGGCGCTGCTGCGGGCCACCGCGTTCGTCAGCCACCGGGACGCCACCTACCGGGCGCTCGCGGGGACCGACGCGTTCCTGCCCTGGCAGGAGTACTGGACCGACATGCGGCCCGACCCCCTGGAATGGCGCCGCGCCGCCCCCCTCGGCGGGGCCAGGACGCTGAGCTGGCGCGCCGGTACGGGCGCGGCGGAACTGACGGCCGGGGACACGCTGACCGCGGGCGGACGCGGCGAGATCCTCGTCCTGAACCCGCAGTCGGGCACCCGGCTGCTGACCCGCCGCACCCGGGACGCGACCGGTGAACGGGGGAGCGCCCTCACCGAGGTGCGCGAGGTCGGCGCCGGACCGCACTGGACCACCATCGCCCGCGACGACCAGGCCATCTACTTCTGGCACTCGGGCTCCCGGCTGCCCGACCACGTCTACCACTGGGGCGGCGCCGTCCGGGCCCTGGCCGCGGCCCAGCGGGCCTCGGAGACCGTCGTCGTGGCGGCCGACGGGCAGCGGATGTGGATGTGGTCCTGGAAGGGCGGCCCGCGCCGACACGGCACCCACCTCACCGACATCCGCATGATGGACGCCGAGCGGCTCGCCGCCCTGCGGATGGAGCCCCGGCTGTTCGTGCTGGTCGCCGGGGAGCGCGCGCGGCTGTTCGAGGTGGACCGCCGCACGCAGGGGTCCCGCGGCCTGCTCCCGGAGGGCACGGACCTGGGCGAACTCGGGGCCTCCGCGATGGCCGCCGCCGCGACCGCCGAACCGGACCACGGCCCGGCACCGGGGCAAACGGGGCGGGCGGGGCGGCAGCGGGGCTGGATCGCGGTCGCGGACGGCAGCCGTATCCACGTCTGGAGCTGCGAGACCGACCCGGACGCCCCCGTCGCGCCGCCCACCGTGCGACTCGTCAGACGACTCGACTCCTCCGCGCGGGGACTCGCGTTCGGACGCCACGGCGACACCCTGCTCCTCGCCGGTTACGAGGAGGTCGCCGTCCGGGTCTGGGCCGTCGAGGACCCCCGCCGTGAGGCGTCCTTCCAGCTCACCGCGCCCAGGGACAAGGCCCTGGCCTTCGAGCCCGGCGGACGGGGGCTGCTCGCCGCGGCCGACGGCTCCGACATCCGGATGATCGACGTGGTGCCCGCGCTCGCGTCCGGCCACGTCACGCGGCGGCGCCCCAGCAACCAGAACGCGGCGGTCGCCCTCGCCGGGGCGGCGGACGGCCCGCCCCTGCTGTGCCGCACCTGGGCGGACCAGGTCCTGGTGTCCCGTCCGGACCTCGGCGCCCCGGCCAGCGCCCCCGTCACCGCGCTCGCCCACCCCAAGCCGGTGCGGGCGGTCGACGCGGTCCGCGTGGCGGGCGGCTGGACGGTGGCCGCGGCGGGGAAGCGCACCGTACGGACGTGGCGCCTGGCCGAGGACCTGTCCGTCGTGGCCCAGCACGACCTCACGCTCGGCGGGGACGCGGGCGAGGAGGCCCCGTCGCTCCGTCTCGTCGTGGACCCCGACGCCGCGCGGGTGCGGCTCTACGTGCCGGACGGCGGACGCGTCGTCCACGCCTCCCTGCCCGCCGACGCCTCCCGGGGCTGGCGGACCGGGGAGCCGGTCTGGGCCGGGCTGCGCTGCCGCGGCGTCGACGCCAGGGCCATGCGGGACGGCACGCACTGGCTGGCCGCCGACGCCGGTGGCGAGCTACGGCTGTGGAGCCACGACAAGGACCGTCCGCGGGAGGAGCACCACCTCGATTCCGTGCGTCCCGCCGGTCTCGTCCTGGGCGAGTTGTACGACCCGGAGGACGCCGAGTCCTTCCCCCTGCTGGCCTGGGACGACGGCGGCGTCTACGTGCAGGACTGCTCGGCCGGGTACGACGCCCCGCCGGAACGGCTCCCGGGCGAGCTGCCCAAGGCGAGGTCGCTGGTGTTCGCCGGTCCTCCGGAGCGGCCGGTGCTGCTCGTCAGCGACGACCGGATGGCACCGCGCGTGTGGGACGTACGGGCCAGGACCTGGCTGCACGCACCGGGCGTCCCGTGGCGCGGGTACGCGGTGCACGCCACGGCGGCGGCGCCCGACCCGGAGGGCCTGGTCGTGGCGCTCCAGGGGAACGACCGGTGCGATCTGATCCGGCTGCCCCACGCCTTCTTCGCGGGGCCGCCGAGCACGACCGACGTGAGGTGACGCAGGTGAGGGAGGGCGTAGGTGGAGCACGACCTGGTGGTGTTCGTCCCCGGATTCCTCGGCAGCCGACTGCTCAGGGACGGCAGGGACGTCTGGGGCGAGTGCGGCGACGCGCTGCTCAACTCGCCGCCCACCGCACGGGCCCTGGCGGAGGTCGCCCTTCCCCCGGGCCTCGGTGACGAGCCGCCCGAGGACCGCTTCCGGCTGACGGCGGACGGACTGCTCAGGACGCCGGACTCGCTGCCCGGACTCCTGTCCACCATGGGCTACCCCGACCTGCGCGCGGCGCTCGGTGAACCGGTCGACGGCCAGTACGTGCCCTTCGCCTACGACTGGCGCCTGTCCCACCGGCTCGTCGCCGCGCGGTTGGACACGGCCGTGCAGCGGGCGCTGACCCGGTGGACCGAGCGGGTGGACACGCACTACCCGGACCGCCCGGACGACCCGAAGGTCGTCCTCGTCTGCCACTCGACGGGCGGACTCGTCGGCCGCTACTACCTTGAGTGCCTCGGCGGCCGGGAGACCGCGAGGACGCTGGTCACCCTCGGCACCCCGCACAAGGGCCTCGCCCAGGCCGTCCGGCTCCTGACCGGTCACGCGGTCGGCGACGGCGGCGACCTGACCACGGACGCCCTCACGCTGAACGAGGTGCTGCGCGACTTCGCCCTCAACCTGCCGTCCGTCGCCCAGCTCCTGCCGGTCTACGACGCCGTACGGGTCGAGGGCAGGAGCCGTCCGCGCCCCCTCACCGACCGCCGGTACCCCGTCCCCGGCCTGCCCACCGCCCTCGTCCAGGACGCCCGGTCCTTCCACGCCGAGTTCACACGGGCACGGGACGCGCACCGGCGCACCGACGCCGGTGGCCGCCTGCCGTACCAGGTGTACTGCGTCGGCGGCACCGCCCATCCGACGCCACGGACGATCGGACTGTCCGCGGACGGCCAGCACGTGCTCACCGACCGCGACGACGCCCTCGGCCCCGGCGACGGCACGGTCCCGCGCGAGTCGGCCGTCGCGGACTGGGCGCTCCAGGACCGCACGGAGGTGCTCTGGACGGAGCACCGGAACGAGGACATGGCGGGTACCGCCCTCCGGGACTGGCTCGTCGCCCTGCGCAAGGGCGATCCGGTGGGCGGGATGCTCGCCGGGGACGAGGAGATCACCCTGCACGCCCCGACGGAGATCGCCGCTGGCCGGGCGTTCGAGGTATCCGTCCTCGGGCTCAACATCCAGGACCGCGACCTGCGGGCCGTCATCTGGCGCGTGGGAACGTCCGCCAGGGAACCGGTCGTCTTCTCGGCCAACGGGACGGGCCGGTTCCGGGCCGAGATGGTGGGGAAGCCCGGGAAATGGGTGATGGAAGCGGTGGTCAAGGGGCCGATGCGCGCCGACCGCAAGGTCATCACGGTCTATACGGCCTGACACCGACCTCGACCCGGAAGGAGCGCGACCATCACCGCGTCCCAGGCCCCTGACTGGCCGCACTGTGACCGCACCGGAGCCCGTGGCCCCTGCCACGGCCGCCGCGTCGAGCCGTACCCGGCCTGCCTGGCGCACCTCGGCGCGACCGAGCGGGCCGCCCACCTGAACGGGCTGGAGCCCGGCGCCGACCTCGACCACCGGGGCACCCCCTTCACCCAGGACCTGCTGGACGAGCTGCTGACCGCGCTCAGGGACCCGGCGACGGGACGGTGCCGCCTCGGCAGGGCCGACTTCGACGAGGCCCGGTTCAGCGGCGACGCCCAGTTCCAGCGGGTGGACGTCACGGGCGTCGCCTCGTTCGGCGCCGCGCGCTTCGAGGGTGGCGCGTGCTTCGAGACGGTCAGGTTCGAGGCGGGGGTCAGGTTCGGGGAGACGCAGGTCGCCCAGGACCTCTGGTTCGAGGACGTGGAGATGCGTGCCGAAGCCTGGTTCCACCGGGCCAGCGTCGGCGGCACCCTCCGGTTCTCCGTCCGGGAGGTAGCTGGTGACGCCGTCTTCGAGGAACTGGCCGTAGGCGGTGACGCGGCGTTCAGCGGGACGGAGTTCTGGGGGATCGCCCGGTTCGCCGGGGCGAAGGTCGGCGGTGCGGCCTGGTTCGACGGAGCGGTCTTCCACGAGGACGCCCGCTTCGACGGGGCCGAGATCACTCGGACCGCCTGGTTCGACGGGGCCGGGTTCCACCAGGAGGCGTGCTTCGACGCGGCGACGCTGAAGGACGACGTCTCCTTCCAAGGCGCGCGCCTCCACCGGGGCGCCTCGTTCGGCGCGGCGGTCATCGGGGGCGACGCCGGGTTCGGCGCGGCGGACGTACGCGGCGACCTCGCGTTCCGCAGGGCCACCTTCCAGCGCACGGCGACGCTCGGCCCGGTGGTGTTCCCGGCGGCGCTGGACCTGTCCGACGCGGTCTTCGAGTCCGCCGTGACGATCGAGGCCGCCGTACGGGACCTGCGCTGCCGACGGACCCGGTGGGCGTCGACGGCGGCCCTGCGCCTCCGGCACGCCACCGTCGACCTGAGCGACGCCGTGCTGGAGTTCCCGGTCGGCGTCGCCAGCCGCTCCCGCCCGTTCCTCGCGGAGGACGGTACGGAGATCGACGAGGAGGGGCTGCCCGACCCACGGGTGCGGGTCACGTCCCTGAGGGGCGTCGACACCGCGCACCTGGTGCTGACCGACGTGGACCTGACGCGCTGCCTGTTCGCGGAGTCGGTGCACCTCGACCAACTGAAGCTGGAGGGGCGGTGCCCCCTCCCGCTGCCTCCCGCCGGGGTGCGCTGGCGCGGCCGGGCCCCGCTGCTCTGGACCCGGCGCGGGACCCTGGTCGAGGAGCACCACTGGCGCGCGCGGCGGCCCGGCGCCGACGGGTGGACGCCCGCCCCGGACGGCACGGACGTACGGGAGCCCGCCGCGCTGGCGCCGGTGTACCGCCAGTTGCGCAAGGCCCTCGAAGACGCCAAGAACGAGCCGGGGGCGGCGGACTTCTACTACGGCGAGATGGAGATGCGCCGTCACGACCCCGATGCGCCGGGCGGCGAGCGCGCGCTCCTGCACCTGTACTGGGCGGTGTCCGGCTACGGCCTGCGGGCGCTGCGCACGCTCGGGTGGCTGCTCCTCGCCATGACGGCCACCGTGCTGGCGATGATGCTGTGGGGCCTGCCGCGGCACGACCCCGACCCGGTGAGCACCGGGCGCACCACCGGCGACACCGTCACCCTGACCACCCGCACCCCGGACCCCGTGAACCCCTCCGGGCCGTACGCCGGGCGCCTGTCGTCCGAGCGGTTCGAGAAGGCCCTGCGCGTCGTGATCAACTCGGTGGTCTTCCGGTCCTCGGGACAGGAGCTGACCGTCGCGGGCACGTACGTCGACATGACGTCCCGGGTCGTCGAACCCGCCCTGCTAGGCCTCGCCGCCCTCGCCGTCCGCAGCCGGGTGAAGAGGTAGACGGCAGGCGTCAGGCGCCCTGGGCCGCGTCCCACTCCGGGAGGGTGACGACGTCCTTCAGGAACCCCCGCACCCCCAGGAACTGCGACAGGTGCTCGCGGTGCTCCTCGCACGCCAGCCAGGTCTTGCGCCGGTCCGGGGTGTGCAGCTTCGGGTTGTTCCAGGCCAGTACCCAGACGGCGGCGGCACGGCAGCCCTTGGCGGAGCAGACGGGGGTGGTCTCATCAGTCACAGGTATGTCTCACAGCCGCGGGAAAAGGCGACGCCGAGCAGCCACGGGGGGAGCTGCCCGGCGTCGGTCCGTCGCTCCGACGGGGGATGCGGAGCGCCTACGAAGTATGTCACGCCTTACCGGTCGCCGGGCACCGGAACTGCACGATCGATATGAGCTTTTCTTGAGCTTGGCTGGAACCGTAGGTGACAGGTCGCGCAGCCGCCCCCACCGTCACGGCCGGTCGCGCGCCTCGCCCACGCCCTCCGCCGCCGCGGTGGGCTCCGGGGTGTCCCGGGGCGGCAGGATCATCGGGGGGGTCGGTGCCGTGACGAAGGTTGACGGCAACGACGGCGCGTTCTCGCGCCCCGCGTTGGCGATCACCACGGCGATGTAGGGGAGCACCGCCCCGAGGACGAGCGCCACGATCGCCACGTGCCGCTCGACGTTCCACAGGCTGGCCGCGAGGATCACCGACAGCGTCCGCACGGACATCGAGATCACGTACCGGCGCTGGCGCCCCCGGACGTCCTCCGCGAGGCCCTGGCGGGCGCCGGTGATCCGGAACACCTGGGCGCCGCCGCCGTCATGTCGCTTCCGCATCACACTTCCACCATCCGCCCGCATCGGACTCGCCCGGTCCAACCCCCACGTTACGCCGCGCGTCCGCCGCCTTCGAGAGTGGGGGCACCTCTGGTGGCAAGGGGCCACGGGGCCCCGGCGAGGGACGTCCCCCGGATGGCCGTACGCGAGGTGCGGATGCCCGGGGCGCGGCCGAGACTGGGCGTAATGCCCGGAACGAGCGGTACGAGGAGGCGGCCATGGGATGGTTGTGGGCGATCATCGTGGGATTTGTGCTGGGCCTGATCGCCAAGGCGATCATCCCGGGCAAACAGCACAGCCCGTTGTGGCTGATCACCATCTTCGGCATCCTCGGCGCGGTCGCGGGCAACGCGCTCGCGCGGGCCGCCGGGGTCGACGCGACCAGCGGCATCGACTGGTGGCGGCACGTCTTCCAGGTGATCGCCGCGGTGATCATCGTCTCCGTGGGCGACCGCCTCTACATGGCCGTGCGCGGCAACCGACGCCGGGCCTGAGAGGCGTACGACCCCCAGACCCGGCGTCCGCTGGAACAGCTTTCAGGCGCCTGGAACAGCTTTCAGGCGCCTGGAACAGCTTTCAGGCGCCGGTGACCTCGACGGCGGCCAGGTTCTTCTTGCCGCGCCGCAGCACCAGCCAGCGGCCGTGCAGCAGGTCCTCCTTGGCGGGGACGGCGTCCTCGGAGGCGACCTTCGCGTTGTTCACGTAGGCACCGCCCTCCTTCACCGTGCGCCGCGCGGCCGACTTGCTGGCGACCAGGCCGACCTCCGCGAACAGGTCGACCACCGGACCCGGCTCCGCGACCTGGACGTGCGGCAGCTCGGAGAGGGCCGCAGCCAGCGTCCGCTCGTCCAGCTCCGCCAGTTCGCCCTGGCCGAACAGCGCCCGGGACGCGGCGATCACGGCCGCCGTCTGGTCCGCGCCGTGCACCAGCGTCGTCAGCTCCTCGGCCAGCGCCCGCTGCGCCGCCCGCGCCTGCGGACGCTCCTCGGTCTGCCGCTCCAGCTCCTCCAGCTCCTCCCGGGACCGGAAGGACAGGATGCGCATGTATCGGCTGATGTCCCGGTCGTCCACGTTCAGCCAGAACTGGTAGAACGCGTACGGCGTCGTCATCTCCGGGTCCAGCCAGACCGCGCCGCCCTCGGTCTTGCCGAACTTGGTGCCGTCCGCCTTCGTCATCAGCGGCGTCGCCAGCGCGTGCACGGTGGCGTCCGGCTCAAGGCGGTGGATCAGGTCGAGACCGGCCGTCAGGTTGCCCCACTGGTCGCTGCCGCCCTGCTGGAGCGTGCAGCCGTACCTCCGGTAGAGCTGGAGGAAGTCCATGCCCTGGAGGATCTGGTAGCTGAACTCGGTGAAGCTGATGCCCTCGGAGGACTCCAGGCGGCGGGCCACCGAGTCCTTCGTCAGCATCTTGTTGACGCGGAAGTGCTTGCCGACGTCGCGCAGGAACTCGATCGCGGTCAGGTTCTGCGTCCAGTCGAGGTTGTTGACCATCACGGCCGCGTTCTCCCCCTCGAAGGACAGGAACGGCTCGATCTGGGCGCGCAGCCGGTCCACCCAGCCCGCGACCGTCTCCGGGCTGTTCAGCGTGCGCTCCGCGGTCGGGCGGGGGTCACCGATCAGGCCGGTGGCGCCGCCGACCAGCGCCAGCGGCCGGTGCCCGGCCTGCTGGAGGCGGCGCACGGTCAGCACCTGCACCAGGTGCCCCACGTGCAGGGACGGCCCGCTCGGGTCGAACCCGCAATAGAACGTGACGGGACCGTCCGCGAGCGCCTTGCGCAAAGCGTCCTCGTCAGTGGACAGGGCGAACAGCCCCCGCCACTTCAGCTCGTCGACGATGTCCGTCACGGTTCTCGTGTCTCCTACAGGTCCAGAAGTGATCTTCGGCCGGTCGGGTGACCGCCGAAGGGAGTGCCTACGAGGTTATACGCCCTGGCTGACACTGCTCATGTTGAAATCCGGTACGCGCAGCGCGGGCATCGCCGTCCTCGTGAACCAGTCGCTCCACTCCCGCGGCAGCGTGCGCTCCGTACGGCCCGCCTCCACCGCCCGGCCCAGCAGGCCGACCGGCGACTCGTTGAAGCGGAAGTTGTTCACCTCGCCGGTCACCTCGCCGTTCTCCACGAGGTACACCCCGTCCCGGGTCAGCCCCGTGAGCAGCAGCGTCGCCGGGTCCACCTCGCGGATGTACCACAGGCAGGTCAGCAGCAGCCCACGCTCGGTGCTGGCGACCATCTCCTCCAGGGAGCGGTCCGAGCCGCCGTCCAGGACGAGGTTCCCGATCGCCGGGGCCACCGGCAGCCCGGTCAGGGCCGCGCTGTGCCGGGTCGTCGTCAGCCGCGCCAGCTCGCCCGCGCGAATCCACTCCGTCGCCCGCACCGGCAGCCCGTTGTCGAACACGGACTGGTCGGCGCCGGAGGAGTGCGCGACCACGAACGGCGGCGTCTCAAGCCCCGGCTCGTCCGGGTCGCTGCGCAGGGTCAGCGGCAGCTCGCTGAGCCGCTCGCCCACGCGGGTGCCGCCGCCCGGCTTGGAGAACACCGTCCGCCCCTCGACCGCGTCCCGGCCCGACGCCGACCAGAGCTGGTAGATCAGCAGGTCGGCCACGGCGGTCGGCGGCAGCAGCGTCTCGTAGCGGCCCGCGGGTAGCTCCACGCGCCGCTTCGCCCAGCCCAGGCGTACGGCAAGCTCCGCGTCGAGTTCCGCCGGGTCCACGTCCGTGAAGTCCCGCGTCGACCGGCCCACCCACGCCGACCGGGTGCGGTCCGGGGACTTGGCGTTCAGCTCCAGCGTGCCGTTGGGCTGGTCGTGGCGCAGCCGCAGCCCCGTCGACGTGCCCAGGTAGGTGGAGACCATCTCGTGGTTGGCGAAGCCGTACAGCTCCCGGCCGCTGGTACGCGCGCGTGCGAACGCCTCGCCCAGCGCCGGGGCGAAGGCGGCGAACACCGCGGACGACGTCTCGGCGGGCGGCGCGGTGAAGTCCGGCGCCTCGGGCACGCCCGTGACCAGCGGCTGGGCGTCCTCCGCGGGCCCGGCGCCGCGCGCGGCGGCCTCGGCGGCCCGCACCAGCGGCTCCAGCTCGTCCGCCGTCACCGCCGACCGCGACACCACCCCGGACGCCGTGCCCTCGCTCCCGTCGACGGTCGCCACGACCGTGAGCGTGCGCCCGCGCGTGACGCCGTTCGTCGTCAGCGCGTTGCCCGCCCAGCGCAGGTTGGCGGTCGACTCCTCGTCGGCGATCACCACACAGCCGTCCGCCCGGGACAGCTCAAGGGCCCGCTCGACGATCTCGTGCGGCTTCTTCACGGGCGCGCTCATCGACCGGCCTCCTGCGTGGTGTTCAGAATGTTGACGCCCTTGAAGAGGGCGGACGGGCAGCCGTGCGACACCGCGGCGACCTGCCCCGGCTGGGCCTTGCCGCAGTTGAAGGCACCGCCCAGGACGTACGTCTGCGGACCCCCGACGGCCGTCATCGAGCCCCAGAAGTCGGTCGTCGTCGCCTGGTAGGCGACGTCCCGGAGCTGCCCGGTGATCCGCCCGTTCTCGATCCGGTAGAACCGCTGCCCCGTGAACTGGAAGTTGTACCGCTGCATGTCAATGCTCCACGACCGGTCCCCGACCACGTAGATCCCGCGGTCCACCCCGCCGATCAGGTCCTCCGTCGACATCCCGGCGGGATCGGGCTGGAGACTCACGTTGGCCATGCGCTGCACCGGCACGTGCGCGGGGGAGTCCGCGAAGGCGCACCCGTTGGACCGCTCGAACCCGGTCAGCCGCGCGATCCGGCGGTCGAGCTGGTAGCCGACCAGCGTGCCGTCCTTCACCAGGTCCCAGGACTGCGCCTCGACGCCCTCGTCGTCGTACCCGATGGTCGCCAGCCCGTGCTCGGCCGTGCGGTCCCCGGTGACGTTCATCAGGTCCGAGCCGTAGCGCAGCTTGCCGAGCTGGTCGAAGGTCGCGAACGACGTCCCCGCGTACGCCGCCTCGTAGCCGAGCGCCCGGTCCAGCTCGGTGGCGTGCCCGATGGACTCGTGGATCGTCAGCCACAGGTTGGACGGGTCCACCACCAGGTCGTACAGGCCCGGCTCCACGCTCGGCGCCCGCATCTTCTCCGCGAGCAGCTCCGGCAGCCGGGCCAGCTCGTCCTCCCAGTCCCAGCCGGTGCCCGTCAGGTACTCCCAGCCGCGCCCCACCGGCGGCGCGATCGTCCGCATCGAGTCGAACTCACCGCTCGACTCGTCCACGGACACCGCCGTGAGCTGCGGGTGCAGCCGCACCCGCTGCTGGGTGGTCACGGTCCCGGCCGTATCGGCATAGAACTTGTTCTCGTGGACGGTGAGCAGCGAGGCGTCGACATGGTCGACCCCGTCCGCCGCCAGCAGCCCACGGCTCCACTCCGCCAGCAGCGCCGACTTCTCCTCGTCGGGCACGGTGAACGGATCGATCTCGTACGACGAGATCCACGTCTTCTCGGCGTGCACGGGCTCGTCGGCCAGCTCCACGCGCTCGTCCGAACCGGCGGCCTTGATCACCTGCGCGGACAGCTTCGCCATGGCCACGGCCTGGCTCGCCACCTTCGCGGCGGCGTCCATCGTCAGGTCCACACCGGACGCGAACCCCCACGTACCGCCGTGCACCACCCGCACCGCGTACCCGAGGTCGGTGGTGTCCGACGACCCGGACGGACGCGCGTCCCGCAGCCGCCAGGACGCGCTGCGCACCCGCTCGAACCGGAAGTCGGCGTGGTCGGCACCGAGCGCACGCGCGCGTGCGAGCGCGGCGTCGGCGAGGGCGCGTAGGGGCAGCGCCAGGAAGGACGGATCGACTTCATGGGGCACAGACGGAATCCCTTCGAGGTGACAAAGACGGGCGGGCCACGGAATTCTCCCGTGGCCCGCCAGCTCCGTACGGTCTACGACGACGCCGCGAGTGTCGTGAACGCGGCCCAGGCGGACGGCGTGACGACGAGGGGGCGGATGCCCTTGTCCTTGGAGTCGCGGACGTGGACGGCTCCGGGGCGCACGGCGACCTCGACGCAGTTGTCGCCCTCACCCGCGCTGTAGCTGCTCTTGAACCAGCGCAGCCGCTCAGTGGTGCTCATAACGCTCCTCGCATCCGTTCCAGCAGGCTCACGGTAGCCCGGCAGTCCAGGGCCTGGGAACGGAGTTTGCCATAGCGCTGGAGCAGGACACTCAGGTCGTTGGGAGCCGTGATCAGGTTGCTTGACCGCTGTCCTTCGGTGTAGCCAATCCACTCGTGGCTGGGCGTCTCGGCCAGGTACATCTGCCCCTCGACGCCGCAGTGGTCCTCCTGCCGCAGCGGCATGAGCTGGATCTCGACGTTGTGGCGCTGGCTGGCGGTCAGCATGTGGTCGATGACTCCCCGGGTGACGGTATTCCCACCAACCCGCCGTTCCAGGATGCTCTGCTCGACGACGAAGCTGAAGGCGGTGTTCGGCCGCCTCACGATGAGCGCCTGGCGCTCTAGCCGCGCCTCAACCTGCCGTTGGATCTGCTCGTCCGTGAGCGGGGGCAGGTTGCGCTCGAACACCGCCCGCGCGTACGCCTCCGTCTGCAACAGGCCCGGAATCGCCCGGCACTCGTACGCATACAGGGACACCGCTTCCTCTTCGATCCCCGCCCACTGGCGGAACCAGGACGCCAGCCCCGCCTTGCGCCGAAGGCTCCGCAGCGCGGCCTCCAGCACCTTGGTGGCGACCTGTCCCAACGCCTCACCTGCCCGTTCCGGCAGTTTGTCTGGAGGGAACCGCTTCCCCTGCTCGATCTTGGCGACGTACGCGGCCGAGTACCGCACCCTCGTCGCGAACTCCTCCTGCGTCAGCCCAGATGTCTCCCGCAGTGCCTTGAGTACCGCGCCGAACGTCCGAAGACTGTCGGAGAGTTCCGGTTCGGTTGTCATCGCCGCGTGCCTCCCGCGCTCAGGTGCTCATCTCGTCATCTCCGCCAACGAGACAACAGTTACGGGGAGTTACTCACCCAGTCCACAGTGTGCACTGGTACAGCGGCGTCTGTATGGGCGTCGTCCCTGTTGGTGAGGTTCCGTGGGCCGAGAGGTTGGCCCCATGCCAGTCGCACCACCTCCCCGCGAAACCGTCACCGTAAGTGTGTTCGCCCAGCGCCTCTCCGCCACCAGACGCGGCGCCCGGCTCGCCCGGCGGCTCACCACCCAGCAGCTCGACTCCTGGGGCATCCCCTACGGCAGCCCGGCGTCGGAGGACGTCGCGCTCGTCGTCGCGGAGCTGGCCGCCAACGCCGTCCTGCACGGCCGCGTCCCGGGGCGCGACTTCGGGCTGGCGCTGCGCTACGACCGCGCCGGGGCCGTCGTACGGGTGGAGGTGTCCGACGTCCATCCCGGCGTCCCGGAACCGTCGCGGGCGCCCGCGGGGGCGGTGGACGCGGAGGACGGCCGAGGGCTGCTGCTCGTCGCGGCCCTGGTCGCGCGGTGGGGGGTGTGCGGTCGGACGGGGCCCGGAAAGACCGTCTGGGCCGAGTACGAGACCGGGGGCGCGCGAGGGGGTCCTCCTGTAGGAACCCCACAGGAGGCCGGGTGAGCCACTGTCGGTGCCCGAATGTCCCGGACCAGGGGCCGACCGATAGGTTTCCAGGGAAGCCGCCTGCCTCCGTCGCCCGTCGACGAGGCGTTCGGGCGGGTGTCTGACCGCTATCGAAAGGGTGATCCGTTGAGCCGCTCGGTTCTCGTCACCGGAGGTAACCGGGGCATCGGCCTCGCCATCGCCCGCGCTTTCGCCGACTCCGGCGACAAGGTCGCGATCACATACCGGTCCGGTGAACCGCCAGCCGGTTTCCTCGCCGTCAAGTGCGACATCACCGACCCCGAGCAGGTGGAGCAGGCATACAAGGAGATCGAGGACGCGCACGGTCCCGTCGAGGTCCTCGTCGCCAACGCGGGCATCACCAAGGACCAGCTCCTGATGCGGATGTCCGAGGAGGACTTCACCTCGGTCATCGACACCAACCTCACCGGCACCTACCGGGTGGTCAAGCGCGCCAACCGGGGCATGTTGCGGGCCAAGAAGGGCCGGGTCGTCCTGATCTCGTCCGTCGTCGGCCTGTACGGCGGCCCGGGGCAGGCGAACTACGCCGCCTCCAAGGCCGGTCTCGTCGGCTTCGCGCGGTCCCTGGCCCGGGAGCTGGGGTCGCGCAACATCACCTTCAACGTCGTCGCGCCCGGCTTCGTGGACACCGACATGACCAAGGTGCTCAGCGACGACCAGCGCACCGCCATCCTGGCGTCGGTGCCGCTCGGCCGCTACGCGCAGCCCGAGGAGGTCGCCGCGACGGTGCGGTTCCTCGCCTCGGACGACGCCTCGTACATCACTGGAGCCGTCATCCCGGTTGACGGCGGACTGGGAATGGGTCACTGATCACATGAGCGGAATCCTTGAGGGCAAGCGCGTCCTGATCACCGGTGTGCTGATGGAGTCCTCCATCGCCTTCCACACCGCCAAGCTGGCCCAGGAGCAGGGTGCCGAGATCATCCTGACGGCGTTCCCGCGGCCCACGCTGACGGAGCGCATCGCCAAGAAGCTGCCCAAGCCCACCAAGGTCATCGAGCTGGACGTGACCAACGACGAGCACCTCGGGCGGCTCGCCGACGTGGTCGGCGAGGAGCTGGGCGGCCTGGACGGCGTCGTGCACTCCATCGGCTTCGCGCCGCAGGACGCGCTCGGCGGCAACTTCCTGAACACGCCGTTCGAGTCCGTCTCCACGGCGATGCACGTCTCGGCGTTCTCCCTGAAGTCGCTGACCATGGCCTGCCTGCCGCTGATGCAGAACGGCGGCTCCGTCGTCGGCCTCACCTTCGACGCGCAGTACGCCTGGCCGCAGTACGACTGGATGGGCCCGGCCAAGGCCGCCCTGGAGGCCACCAGCCGCTACATGGCCCGTGACCTGGGCAAGCAGAACATCCGCTGCAACCTGGTCTCGGCGGGCCCGCTCGCCTCGATGGCCGCCAAGTCGATCCCCGGCTTCAGCGAGCTGGCCGCCGTCTGGGACCACCGGTCCCCGCTGGAGTGGGACCTGAAGGACCCCGAGCCCGCCGGTCGCGGCGTCGTGGCCCTGCTGAGCGACTGGTTCCCCAAGACCACGGGCGAGATCATCCACGTGGACGGCGGTCTGCACGCCGTCGGCGCCTGATCCCTCGGGTCCGTACGACCGTACGACGCCCCGTCTCCCGCCAGCCGCTGGCGGGGGCGGGGCGTTCCGGCGTCCGGGCGGCGTCCGGGCGCGTCCCCCGTTCGGCCCAGTCGGCCGGGCGGAACGCCCCGCGCCTGCGCACGCTGGATTACGCGTTCCCCACGCGCCGCTCCCTCCCCCGTACGGCAGAGGAGGTCCCCTTGTGCGCCTGCCCGCCAGCCTGGCCGCGGTGACCGTCGCCGTCACCCTCGTGCTGTCGCTGCCGTACGAGGCGCTGCCCCACGCGCGCGTGGCGCCCGGTGCGGCCACGGGCCCCGGTGAGGCCGCCAGCCCGCCGCCGTTCGGCGCTGCGTGCCGTACCCGGATACACGGCTCCCACGTGGTCGCCCACTGCCACAACCCCTACGTCGACACCGACCGGGTGCGCCTGCACGTGGAGTGCGCCCGCTGGTGGGACCTGGACACCGACAGCGCCCCGGCCGACGCCGGGCCCGCGACGACCGTACGGATCACCGGGCGGTGCTGGAAGGAGGTCCGCGCGGTGTGGGTCAGCCACCAGCGGGCGGGCTGATCCGGTCCGGGCGGCACGAGAACGGGTAGCTCGCCGCCTCCGCCGCGGCGGTCACCGCGTCACCCGCGCGGATCGCGTCCAGCAGGCGCGCGTGGTCCATGAACGTCCCGGGGGTCAGCTCCTGGCCGACGTCCGCGCGCAGCCAGTCCCGCAGCACCTCGCCGAGGTCCGCGTACATCGCGGTCATCGCGTCGTTGTGGGAGGCCGCCACCACGGCCATGTGGAAGCTGGCGTCGGCCGTCACGAACGTCTCCGCGTCGCCGGACAGCCAGGCGTCCTCGCGACGCCGGAGCAGCGCGTCGAGCTGCTTGAGGTCCTTCTCCGTGCGCCGCTCGGCGGCCAGCTTCGCCGCGCCCGACTCCAGCGTGGAGCGCAGCTCCGCGATGTGCCGGGGGTCGGCACCGGCGAACCGGCGGTGCATCACGCCCGCCAGCTCACTGGTGGCGACCACGTAGGTGCCGGAGCCCTGGCGGATGTCCAGCAGGCCGTTGTGCGCCAGCGCCCGGACGGCCTCGCGGACCGTGTTGCGGGCGACGCCGAGCTGCTCGACCAGCTCGGGCTCCGTCGGGATGCGTGAGCCGACCGGCCACTCGCCCGAGGTGATCTGGTTGCGCAGCTCGGCGATGACCTGCTCGGACAGCGCCGAACGGCGGGGGTGGCTCAAGGGCATGGCCCACCTTCGCACGGATTCGGCGGGGGACGGAGCCCCCGCCGTGGACAGCCTGGACAACCAATCATCCCATGATTCTATGATGGGTGCATGGCACGACAGGTAACCCGGACGCACGCCTCCCCGACTACCCGCGCCTCCGCGGCCGACCCCGACGCCGGGGCGCACGCCCCGACGCCCACGCGCGCGTGGGTGACGCGCCTGCTCGTCGTCGGCATCGTGCTGGCCGCCGTGAACCTGCGCCCCGCCATCACCAGCTTCGGCGCCCTCCTCGAAGAGGCCCGCGACGGGCTCGGCATGAGCGGCAGCGTGGCGGGCCTGCTCACCTCCCTGCCCGCGCTCTGCTTCGCCGTCTTCGGCGTCATGGCACCGCGCCTCGCCCGCCGCTTCGGGCCCGGCGCGGTGGTCTGCGCGGGCATGGCCGCCATCGCCGCGGGCCTGCTCATACGGCCCTACACGGGCGGCACGGCCGGGTTCCTGGCCGCCAGCGCCCTCGCCCTGATGGGCATCGCCGTCAGCAACGTGCTGATGCCGGTCATCGTCAAGCGCTACTTCCCCGACCGGGTCGGCTCCATGACCGGCCTGTACTCGATGGCCCTCGCCTTCGGCACCTCCGTCGCCGCCGCGGCGACCGTGCCGGTGACCCGCTCGCTGGGCGGCGACTGGCGGTCAGGGCTCGCGGTGTGGGCGGGGCTCGCGGCGGCGGCCGTGGTGCCGTGGCTGGCCTTCGTGCGGGACCGGGCGGGGGCGTCCGACGGGGGGCGCTCCCGGCGCGGTGCCGAGGCGCACGCGCGCGTGGGGCAGCCGTCGGCCGCCGTGCGGATCACCCGCAGCCGTACCGCCTGGGCGCTCGCCGTGTTCTTCGGGCTCCAGGCCACCGCCGCCTACATCACGATGGGCTGGATGGCGCAGATCTTCCGGGACGCCGGGGTGCCCGCGGGCCGGGCGGGGCTGCTGCTCGCCGTCACCATGGTGATGGGCGTCCCGCTCTCCTTCGTCATCCCCAGGGTCGCCGCCCGGCTGTCCCACCAGGGGCCGATCGTCGTCGCCCTCGGCGTCAGCGGCCTCGCCGGGTACGCCGGGCTGTACCTCGCACCGGCCGGGGGCGCCTGGCTGTGGGCGGTGCTCCTCGGAATATCCAACTGCGCGTTCCCGCTGGCGCTGACCATGGTCGGGATGCGGGCCAGGACCGGCGCGGGCGTCGCCCAGCTCTCGGCCTTCGCGCAGAGCACCGGCTACCTGATCTCCATCCCCGGCCCGCTCCTGGTGGGCGTGCTCTACCAGCACAGCGGGGGCTGGGGGCTGCCGATCGCCCTGATGACCTGCCTGATGGTGCCGCAGATCGCGGTGGGCGTCCTCGCGGGCCGCGACCGTATCGTGGAGGACGAGGCGGCGGGCCGCTGACCCCGGCGTCGGGCGGTCTGCGCGGGGTGCGAGACTTGCCGTATGCCAGTGCTTGACCCGAACCCCCGCGACGGCCAGAAGAAGATGCTGATCGTCTTCGGCTCGTTCCTCGCCATCTTCGTGATCATCGCCGTCATCGCGACCATCGCCGCGCCCTGACCCCGCGGGCCGCCGGGGGTGGGGTTAGCCCCCGTATCCCCTAGGGGGAAAGGCTCAGGGTCAAGTGGGTGGATCTCCGGATGGGTTGCGGGCCGCCGGGTCCGTAGATTCGAGATATGCCGCGAGAGCGCGGAGGACTCGATGACAGCGGAGGCACCCATGTCGGCCCCAACGCACACCCGGCCCCACCCGGCGCCCCGGGGCGGCGTCGACACCCGGCTGCCCTGGTGGGCACTCGCCCTGCCCACCCTCGCCTTCGTCGCCCTGCTCACGCTGATACTGAACCCGTCCGACGCCCAGGCGGCCAGCGCCGACCCGGCCCTCGCACACTTCGTCGAGCGCGTTCAGCGGCTGATCGGGCAGTGATGAAGCCGCATGTCAACTCCCTGCGCCCGGTGGCGTGTTTCATGCGAAGCTGGAGTGCATGAGCGTCGCAGAACCCCGCAAGATCGTCCTCTTCCGACACGCGAAGGCCGACTGGCCCCAGGTGGACGACCATGAACGCCCACTCGCCGAGCGGGGCCGCATGGACGCGGCAGTCGCCGGACGCAAGCTGGCCGACTCCGACATCACCCTCGACCTGGCGCTGGTCTCCACCGCCGTACGCACCCGCGAGACCTGGAAGCTGGCCGTCCAGGAACTGCCCCACCGACCGAGGACCCACTACGAGGAGCGGGTCTACGAGGCATCTCCCGGCGAGCTGATCGCCGTACTCAACGAAACCCCCGACGACGTTCAGAACGCCATCCTGGTCGGCCACAACCCCGGCGTGCACGGCCTCGCCGACATCCTGGCGGGCAGCGCCGAGGCCGACGCCCGCGACCGGATGAAGCGCCGGGGGTTCCCGGCCGCCGCCTTCGCCGTGCTGTCGTTCAGCGGCTCCTGGAAGACCCTGGAGCCGGGCGTGGCGACCCTGCTCGACTACTGGGCGCCCTCCGAGTGACGTGCCCCCCGGCGCGCTCGGCGTGCCGGGGGCTGGCTCAGCGTGCGGGGGGCTGGCTCAGCGTGCCGGGGGCTGGAGGATCTCCTCGTGTGCGTCCGCCGCCTCGACCTCTTCGCGGGTCACGCCCAGCAGATAGAGGACGGTGTCGAGGAACGGCACGTTCACCGCCGTGTGCGCGGCCTCCCGCACCACCGGCTTGGCGTTGAAGGCGACCCCGAGCCCCGCCGCGTTCAGCATGTCCAGGTCATTGGCGCCATCCCCGATGGCCACCGTCTGCGCCAGCGGTACGCCCGCCTCGGCGGCGAACCGGCGCAGCAGCCGCGCCTTGCCCGCCCGGTCCACGATCTCCCCGGTGACCCGGCCGGTCAGCTTCCCGTCGACGATCTCCAGCGTGTTGGCCTGCGCGAAGTCCAGCCCGAGGCGGTCCTTGAGGTCGTCGGTGACCTGGGTGAAGCCCCCGGAGACCACGCCGACCTGGTAGCCGAGTCGTTTCAGCGTGCGGATCAGGGTGCGCGCGCCGGGCGTCAGCCGCACCTCGCTGCGCACCTTCTCCACGACCGAGGCGTCCAGCCCCGCCAGCAGTGCCACCCGCGCGTGCAGCGACTGCTCGAAGTCCAGCTCCCCGCGCATCGCCGCCGCCGTCACCTCGGCGACCTCCGCCTCGCACCCGGCGTGCGCGGCGAACAGCTCGATCACCTCGTCCTGGATGAGGGTCGAGTCCACGTCCATCACGACCAGGCGCTGCGCCCTGCGGTGCAGGCCCGCGGCGACCACCGCGACGTCCACGCCGAGCGCCGCCGCGTCCGTGGCCAGGGTGGTGCGCAGTGGTCCGGTCTCCACGCCGGACACCGCGAACTCCACCGCCGTGACCGGGTACTTGGCGAGCCGGAAGATACGGTCGATGTTGCCGCCGACCTTGGTGATCCGGGCGGCCACGGCAGCCGTCGCCTCCGCGGTCAGCGGATGCCCGAGCACCGTGACCAGGGAACGGCCGGAGCCGCGCGGGCGGTTGTCGCCGTGGCCGGAGACTATCTCCGCCTCCATCTTCATCGACTCCGCCCAGCTGTGGACGGTCGCCCGCAGATCGCCCTCCAGGCCATGGGGCGGCTGCGTCACCAGAGCGCACAGCACCATCCGGCCACGGGTGACGACCTGCTCGATGTCGACCACGTCGACGGAGAAGGCGGCGAGGGTGTCGAAGAGTCCGGCCGTGATGCCCGGCCGGTCCTTGCCGTAGATCTTGACAAGGAGGGTGGGGATATCAGAGGTCTGCGAAGCGCTCATGGTGATTCCACCGTATCCGGCACCCAGTGCCTCACGCGCCCGAGGTCCGCCCAGCGGACACGGAACAGTGCATGTCCAACAGGTGACCCCAGCCTGTCACATCGGCGACAGCCCCGCGCCCCTCAGCCCCGCGGCCTGCCCGGCGGTGGCGGCGGCCCCTCCTCCGGCGAGGTCGCGGGCCGCCGCGGGGGCCTGCGGGGCGGCTCCAGGGGGCCGGTCATGGTCTGCGCGCCGTAGACGTCACCTCCATCCGGCTCCGACCGTGCCGCGTCCTCCGCCTCCCGCACCTCGTCCGGCAGCCGCAGATACGGGTTGGTCGCGGGGTTGGGCGGCCGGTAGGGCGTACCGGGGGTGTACGGCCCGGCCTCGCCTCCGCGCGGGGCACCGCCTCCGTGCGGAGTGCCGCCTGGCCCGTGGCCACCGCCTCCGTGCAGGCCACCGCCTGACCCCTGGCCGCCGCCCCCGCGCGGGACGCCCCCCGGCGCCGCGACGCCGCCCGCCTGCGGGGCACCTCCCGGCGCCGCGACGCCGCCCGCCTGCGGGGCACCTCCCGGCGCCGCGACGCCGCCCGCCTGCGGGGCACCTCCCGGCGCCGCGACGCCGCCCGCCTGCGGGGCACCTCCCGGCGCCGCGACGCCGCCCGCCTGCGGGGCACCCCCTGGCACCCCGCCCCCGCCCGCGTCACCCCGTGCCAGCGGTGACGCCCGGCGCCCCGCCGCCCCGGTCGCCCGGGCCAGCAGCGCACCGGCCGCCCCCGCGCCCGCGCCCCACAGCGCGCCGAGCAGCAGGGCCGTGCCGAGGTGGCCGCGTAGTTCGATCGCGGCGCCGAAGGCGTCGAAGCCCAGTACGGCCAGCGACGCGTCCACGGAGACCTCCGTGAGCCAGGCCAGCAGCGGCAGCGCCAGCGCGGTGACCACCCCGAGCCGCAGCCCGCACCGCCCCGCGAAGCCGACCGCGCCCACCCCGCCGACCGGCGTCCGGGCCGCCGTGAGGACCCCGGCGAGCAGCATCATCAGCGCCGCCGCGACGCCCAGCAGCCACACCCGGCCGTCCAGTTCCGCCAGCCCGCCGAGGGTGACAGGCCCGTCGCCGTCGACGAGCAGGTCGTCCAGCGGGTCGGGCAGGAACCGCGTCAGCGCGCCCGACGCCTCCCCGTCCCACGGCACGAACAGCCCCAACGGCACCCCGAGCCACACCCCGTTCGGCGCGCCGAGCAGCGCCGCGCCCGCGATACGCCGGGGATGGTCGTCGCCGATCGCGGCGTACCCGGCCGCCGCGAGCCCCGCCGCCACCGCCACCAGCACCACCGTGACCAGCGCCGACACCGCGGGCCGCACCACCCGGTACACGGCGCCCCAGCCGGGCGGCAGGGGAGTGCGGCGCGAGGCCAGCAGCGCGATCAGCAGCACCCCAGCCGCCCACCCCGCCCCGCCCAGCAGTGTCGGCGCCGTGTCCACGCTGAACCCGACCGCCGCCCGCGCGTCGACGAGGTCACCGAGCCGGTCGGGCAGCAGCCCCCCGATGTCCCCGACATCCCCGAGCCCGGGGATCTCCACGCCCCCCGAACCCGCCCCGCCGGGCAGGTCGTCGAGCCCGAGCGAGCCGCCGTCGAGGGTGATGACGTCGTGCCCCGCCCAGGCCAGCCCGCCCAGCGTCGCGGTGAACAGGACGACCACCGCGCCCGCGCGGGCGGCGAGTTCGGCGGGGGATACCACAACTCCGGCCGCCCGCAGGGACCGTAGGAAGAACCAGGACAAAAGGAGCGCACCGACCAGGCTGACGCCCAGTGGCGTGATCTCGATGGCCGTCGTCGCCTCCGCGCTCTCCAGACCGAACGCGGACACGTCACCGGACGGCGTGACCGAACCGCCCGCCCCGAGCGCCACCACCGCCGCCGTCATCGGCCCGAGCGAGGCGGACGCGTCCGCCTCCAGCAGGTGC
The DNA here is from genome assembly GCF_042674625.1 of Streptomyces flavalbus. Lineage (NCBI taxonomy): Bacteria > Bacillati > Actinomycetota > Actinomycetes > Kitasatosporales > Streptomycetaceae > Streptomyces > Streptomyces flavalbus. The sequence continues at coordinate 1,748,462 of NZ_JBHTEB010000001.1, read as the reverse complement.
AGCCCGAGCGCCGCCGCCCCCGCCATCCCGATCAGCGCCCAGCTCACCGCCGCGACCGCGGACAGCAGGACGTCGACCCACGGCACTTTCCCGTCGGCACGGCTGGTGCGGGTGTGCTGGACGTTCATGCAGACCCCCCGATCCGCGGCACGGCACGGCCACCGCGCCTGTCCCCCTCGGGTGGGATTACCACTTTCCGAGCGGGTTTCAACCCCGTGGGCCGGACCAATCGCAACGCGTGTGCGCGGTCTTCACAAGGCCCGACTTTCGGTCAGGGGGCCGGTCCTGAAATAGTTCCCCCCGATGTTCGACATCCCTAGACTCCCTGTGATGGGGGTAACTCGGGGGACAACTCAGTGGGGCATGGAGTGCCGGAACTCGTACTGGAATTCAATGGACGGACCTGGACGCTCGATCCGTCCAGGTCCTACACGCTCGGACGCGATCCGCAGGGAGACGTCGTGTTCGACGACGCCAGGGTCTCCTGGCGACACGCCACGGTCAGCTTCAACGGCCGCAGTTGGGTCATCGAGGACCATGGCAGCACCAACGGCACGTTCGTGCAGGGACAGCGCATCCATCAGCTGGAGATAGGGCCGGGCACGGCACTGCACCTGGGCAACGCGACCGACGGACCGCGGGTGAGCCTGACCGGTACCGCCGCCGTGGCCCAGCCGCAGCAGCCGTACGCCGCCCAGGCCGTCCCGGGCGCCAACCCGGCCTGGGCCGGGCAGCAGGCGCCGCCGCAGCAGGTACCGCCGCAGCAGGTACCGCCACAGCAGGCGCCGCCACCGCAACAGGGCTGGCCGCAGGGCGCGCCGCACATCCCGCAGCAGCAGGGCCCCGGTGGTGCGGCGGGGGCACCACCGATGTACGGCGACCGCAGCCCGACCACGTTCCACCAGTTCTCGCTGGGCCGCGTGATGCGCATCGGCCGTGCGCTGGAGAACGACCTGGTCGTCTCGGACCTCCAGGTCTCCCGCAACCACGCCGAGTTCCACGCGACGCCCGACGGCCGCCTGGAGATCCGCGACCTCGGTTCGCACAACGGCACGTACGTCAACGGCCAGCCCATCGCCAAGGGCGGCTCGCAACTGCTCGGCCCGACCGACATCGTCGGCGTCGGCCACTCGACGTTCCGCATCGTCGGTGACCGCCTTGAGGAGTTCGTCGACACCGGTGAGGTGTCCTTCTCCGCCCGCCACCTGACCGTCACGGTTGACGGCGGCAAGCAGATCCTCAAGGACGTCTCCTTCGGCGTACCCGAGAAGTCGCTGATCGCGGTCATCGGCCCGTCGGGGTCCGGCAAGTCGACCCTGCTCAAGGCGCTCACGGGCTACCGCCCCGCCAACCAGGGCGAGGTCCTGTACGACAACCGGAACCTCTACAAGCAGTTCGCGGAACTGCGCCAGCGCATCGGTCTCGTCCCGCAGGACGACATCCTGCACAAGGAACTGACCGTCAAGAAGGCCCTCAAGTACGCGGCCAAGCTCCGCTTCCCGGCGGACACCACCGCCGCCGAGCGCGACGCCCGCATCGACGAGGTGCTGCGCGAGCTGAAGCTCGACATCCACCGCGACAAGCGGGTCACGTCCCTGTCCGGCGGTCAGCGCAAGCGCGTCTCCGTCGCCCTGGAGCTGCTCACCAAGCCGTCGCTGATCTTCCTGGACGAGCCGACCTCGGGTCTGGACCCGGGCATGGACCGCGATGTCATGCAGCTCCTGCGCGGCCTCGCCGACGACGGCCGCACGGTCCTCGTCGTCACCCACTCGGTGGCCGAGCTGGCGCTGTGCGACAAGCTCCTGGTGATGGCGCCGGGCGGCGCGGTCGCCTACTTCGGCCCGCCCGAGGAGGCGCTGAACTTCTTCGGCTACGACAGTTGGGCCGACGTCTTCTCCGCCTTCGAGAACTACCGCGACTACGACTGGGCGGGCCGCTGGAAGGGCTCGCAGCACTACCAGATGTACGCCGCGGACATCGACGCCGTCGCGCCGCAGGCCGTACAGATGCCGCCGATGCAGGCGATCCGCCCGCCCAAGCCGCAGGGCTGGGGCTCGCAGTTGTGGACCCTGATCCGCCGCTACGTCTCCGTGATCGCCTCCGACAAGGGCTTCATGGCGCTGTCGGTGGCCCTGCCCGCCGTGCTCGGCGCGGTCAGCCTGCTCATCGACCCGGACAAGGGGCTGCTGCCCAACGGCGCCAATGCCCAGGGCCGGATCGTCCCGAACGGCACCGCCACCACCGTCCTGCTGATCCTCGCGGTCGGCGCCTGCTTCGCCGGGGCCGCCAACTCCGTACGAGAACTGATCAAGGAACGGGTCATCTACGAACGGGAACGCGCCACCGGCCTGTCCCGTTCCGCCTATCTGATGTCCAAGGTGATCGTGCTCGGCGCCATCACCATGATCCAGGGCGCGCTGATCGGCGCGATCGGGTTCATCAGCCGGGAGATTCCCGAGGAGGGCCTCGTCCTCGGCGGGGCGGTGCTGGTCGAGCTGTCCCTGCCGATCATGATGCTGGGCTTCGCCTCGATGATGTTCGGCCTGGTCATCTCCGCGCTGGTGAAGACGGCCGAGAAGACCATGCCGCTGCTGGTGATGTTCGCCGTCGCGCAGCTCCCCTTCACCGGCTGTCTGCTCATCCTCAACGGCGCGATCGGCGTCAACCAGTTGTCGTACCTGTTCCCCTCGCGGTGGGCCGTCGCCGCCGCCGGGTCCACGCTCGACTTCAACAAGATCTTCCCCGACCAGGACGATCCGTCGAACACGGACCCGCTGTGGGAGCACACCGTCGGCGCCTGGAGCCTGAACATGGCCGCGCTGCTGGTGCTCGCCGCGATCTGCGGCGTCCTCGTGGCCCGCTTCCTGCGCCGCCACGAGCCGGAGGTCATGCGCAAGTAGCGGCCTGCCGCAGCACGCCGAAGGGCGGCACCCCGTCAGGAGGGTGCCGCCCTTCGGCATACGTGCCGCCCTTTCGGCGTACGCGTGACTGAGGTCCGCGCGGCCTCAGTACGCGCTGAACACGTTGTCGATGGAGCCGTACCGGTCGGCCGCGTAGTTGGCGGCGGCGGTGATGTTGGCGACCGGGTTGTAGATGTCCCACGACGTCCCGGGCACGTGGTACGCCTGGAAGGTCGGCGGGATCACCTGGAGCAGGCCCTTCGACGGGACGCCGTTGATGGCGTTGATGTCCCAGTCGTTGATGGCGTTCGGGTTGCCGGACGACTCCCGCATGATGTTGCGGTGCAGCCCGTGGTAGGTGCCGGGGATGCCCTTGGACTTCATGATGTCCAGGGACTGCCGGATCCAGCCGTCGAGGTTGTTCGGGTACGTCTTCGCGGCGGCCTTCTTGACCTGGGCGCGCTGCGCGGACCGGCTTGCGGCCTCCTTGGCCTGGCGGGCCAGCTCGGCCTTCCGCTGCGCGGCGGCCTTGGCGGCGGCCTTCTGCTTGGCCGCGGCCTCGGCGGCGGCCTTCTTCGCGGCGGCGGCCTTCGCGGCGACCTGGGCCGCGGCCTTCTGCTTGGCCTCGACCGCGGCCACCTTCAGGCTGGCGCTCGCGACCTGGTCGGTGACGCTGGCCTGGACGTTCTTGACGTGCTCGGTGCCGAACACCACCGGCGCCGCCGGGGCGGCGACCTCTGCCGTCGTGGTCGTGCCCGCGTTGCTGGGCACCGCGGAGAGGGCGACCGCGGTGGCGCCGAGGACGGCGACACCACCGATCGCGATCTTGTTGCGTTTGTTCAGGGCGAGACTGCGGCCACGGACGGAAATGCTCTGGAGCTTCAAGGACGGACCTCTTCGAATAGCGCGGAGGTCGCTCGCTGACCAGCGGGGGACTCGGGTCCTCCCCACACGAACGCCGCGGGCGACAACCCGCGGCGCTGAGCGACGGCAGCCATTGTTAGCGTCCGCAAAAATCCGTGGCAAAGGTGTGACGTACGAAGCCCGGTAGTGGATCAGTAATCGGCGAAACCGGACATAATTACCCAATGTCCCGCTCCTGGCGGGGTCTTTGTCTCCTATGCGCCTTCGTACGTGACCTGCACCCTATGCGCGGGCTCACACCGGCCGCCCCGCACTCTCACCATCCGTTGCGTCAGCAACGCTCAGGGTGAGCGTCATCCGGAGGCAGGACGAGATGCACGTCCCCGAACTCGTGCCAGAGGTAGCGCCCCCGCAGCGCCTCCTCATACCCACGGTCGACGGCCGCCCGCCCCGCCACCGCCTCCAGCATCAGCAGGTGCGACGCCTCCGGCTCGTGCAGCCCCGTCAGCAGCCCGTCCACCACCCGCACCCCCCGCTCCGGCGTGACCACGAGGTCCGTCCACCCCGCCGCCGCCCGCACCACCCCGTCCACGCCCGCCGCCGACTCCAGCGCCCGCACCGCCGTCGTCCCCACCGCGACCACCCGTCCGTCCCCCGCCCGGACGGCGTTGACCAGCCGCGCCGACGCCTCCGGCACCACGAAGCGCTCCGGGTACGGCGGCTCGTGCGCCTCCGCCGACGCCACCCCGGTGTGCAGCGTCACCGGCGCGAACTGCACCCCCCGGCTCACCAGCTCCGTCACCAGCCGCGCCGTGAAGGGCCGCGCCGCGCTCGGCATCTCCGCGCTGCCCGCGCCCTCGGGGGACGGCAGCGCGAACACCGTCTGGTACGCCGACAGCGGCTGGTCCCGCGCGGTGTAGGAGTACCGGATCGGCCGCCCGTGCCGCCGCAGCAGCCCCGGCACGTCCGGCCCCGACACCCGCGCCCACCACAACCGCTCACCCCGTGCGCTCAGCGGCTCCTCCAGCACCAGCCGCGCCCCCTCCGGGAGCCGTACCTCCACCCCCGCGGGCCCGCCCGCACGCGCGCGTGTCGTCCCCCGGCCGTCCGGGTCCCGCAACTCGACCGCCCACCGGCCGTCGTCCCCCCGGGTGGAGAAGTGCACCACCACGCGCGCGTGCCCGATCCGCCCGTCCACCGCGGCGGCCAGCGTGACCGACGTGTTCACCACCAGCAGGTCCCCGGCCCGCAGCAGCCCCGGCAGCTCCCGGAACGCGTGGTGCGACACCTCCGTGCCCCGGGACACCAGCAGCCGTACGGCGTCCCGCTCAAGACCCGGCCCGCGCTGCTCGGCGGGCACCCGCGCGGACAACTCCTCCGGCACCCTCAGCGCCAGCGTCACCGGACCGCCCCCTCAAGCAGCGCGGACGCCGTGTACCGGCCGCTCGCCGGGCGCTCCTCAAGCAGCCACAGGAACGCGGGCACCACACTCACCGGGTCGGGCCGCGGACCGTCATCGTCCGGTACGGCAGCCGCGTACAGGTCGGTGGCCATGTCCCCCGGATCGACCGCCCACACCCGCACCCCGGGCTCCTCCACCGCGAGCACCGCCGCCAACTGGTCCAGGGCCGCCTTCGACGACCCGTAGCCGCCCCACGTCCCGTACGCCTCGACGGCCGCGTCCGAGCTGACCGCGACCACCGCGCCCACCTCGGACCGGCGCAGCGACGGCAACGCCTCCTGGACCAGCCCCAGCGCCGCCACCACGTTCACCTCCAGCGCCCGCCGCAACCCCTCCAGCGGCAGCCCGGCCAACGGCACCAGCGGCTCGGCGCCCAGCGCGCTCGCGTTGTGCACCAGCAGATCGACGCCGCCCAGCTCCCCGGCCGCCGCCACCAGCCACGACCGGTGCCCCGCGTCCGTGACATCCCCCGGGACGGCCGCCACCCGCACCCCGTACGCCTCCTCCAACGCCGCCGCCGTCTCCTTCAGCGCCCCGGCGCCCCTGGCGTCCAGCACCAGGTCCCAGCCCCGCGCGGCCAGCGCCCCGGCGAGCGCCCGCCCGAGCCCCTTCGAAGCCCCCGTGATCACCGCTACCGGCATGACCGTCGTCCCCTATCACTCCCCGGCACCGTCCCGTCGACGTGCCGACGCCCCTCAACCTAGGAACCACCTCCTCCGCCCCACCTCGGTCCCGAGCCCCAAACCGTCCGCACCCTTCCGCCTACGCCGCAGGTCCGGGACGCGCGCCCTAGTCCCACCGCCCTAGGCACCGGCCACCCCGGGTCTGATCCCCGCTGTCACACCCCGCCGGTACCGTGAGGGCATGAGTCACGGCCCCCGGTCCGGCCTCGCGGCGGTCAGTTCCGCGCTGCTGGCCATGAGCAGGCACCTGGAGGTGCACGACGTCCTCAAGACGATCGTCGCCTCCGCCCGTGAGCTGCTCGACGCCCAGTACGCGGCGCTCGGCGTCCCCGACGACCACGGCGGCTTCGCCCAGTTCGTCGTCGACGGCGTCAGCGACGAGCAGTGGAAGGCCATCGGCCCCCTCCCGCGCCAGCACGGCGTCCTCGCCGCGATGCTCCACAAGGCCAAGGCCGAGCGGCTCCCCGACGTCCGCAAGGACCCCCGCTTCGAGGGCTGGCCCGCCGCCCACCCCGAACTGGTCGACTTCCTCGGCCTGCCCATCCGCGACGGCGACGAGATCATCGGCGCGCTCTACCTCGCCAACAAGAACTGCTCCCGCCCCGCCGAGGGCACCTGCGGCTTCACCCAGGACGACGAGGAACTCCTCGCCATCCTCGCCCAGCACGCCGCCATCGCCCTGACCAACGCCCGCCTCTACGAGCGCAGCCGCGAACTCACCATCGCCGAGGAACGCTCCCGCCTCGCCCACGAACTCCACGACGCCGTCAGCCAGAAACTGTTCTCCCTGCGCCTGACCGCCCAGGCCGCCGCCCGCCTCGTCGACCGCGACCCCGCGCGCGCCAAGGGCGAACTCCACCAGGTCGCCACCCTCGCCGCCGAAGCCGCCGACGAACTGCGCGCCGCCGTCGTGGAGCTGCGCCCCGCCGCCCTCGACGAGGACGGCCTCATCGCCACCCTGCGCACCCAGGCCCAGGTCCTGGACCGCGCCCACACCGCGCGCGTGACCTTCACCGCCCGCGGGGTGCGCGCCCTGCCCGCCGCCCAGGAGGAGGCCCTCCTGCGCGTCGCCCAGGAAGCCCTGCACAACGCCCTGCGGCACTCCGGCGCCGCCCACGTCGACGTGACCCTCGCCCGGCGCGGCGGCGGCGCCGTCCTGCGCGTCACCGACGACGGCGGCGGCTTCGACCCCCAGGCGGTCCGGCACGCGGGCCGCCACCTCGGCCTCGTCTCCATGCGGGACCGGGCCAGCGGCGTCGGTGGCAGGCTGACCGTGGAATCGGCGCCCGGCAAGGGCACCACGATCGAGATGGAGGTCCCCGGTGGCTGACCCGATCAAGGTCCTGCTCGTCGACGACCACCAGGTGGTCCGCCGGGGCCTGCGCACCTTCCTCGAAGTGCAGGACGACATCGAGGTCGTGGGCGAGGCCGCCGACGGCGCCGGGGGAGTCGCGCTGGCCGAGGAACTGCGGCCCGACGTCGTCCTGATGGACATCAAGATGCCGGGCATGGACGGCGTCGAGGCGCTGCGCAGACTGCGCGAGCTGGACAACGCCGCGCGTGTGCTCATCGTCACCAGCTTCACCGAGCAGCGCACGGTCGTCCCGGCCCTGCGCGCGGGCGCCGCGGGGTACGTCTACAAGGACGTGGACCCCGACGCCCTCGCCGGTGCCATCCGCTCCGTGCACGCCGGGCACATCCTGCTCCAGCCGGAGGTCGCCACCGCCCTGCTCTCCCAGGAGGAGACCGGCGGCGGCCAGGGCAGGGGCGGCACGCTCACTGACCGCGAGCGCGAGGTGCTCGGACTGATAGCCGACGGCCGCTCCAACCGCGAGATCGCCCGCGCCCTGATCCTCTCCGAGAAGACGGTCAAGACCCACGTCTCCAACATCCTCATGAAGCTGGACCTGGCCGACCGCACCCAGGCCGCCCTCTGGGCAGTCCGCCACGGCGTAACAGGCTGACACACCCGTATCCGCGGGCCGCCGTCGCCGCCTCTGCCGTAGCTGCGGGCAGTCGTGCCGCTGGGGCGGCACGGGTGGGCGCAGCGGCACCCCGCGACGCCGGGCAACGCGACCCACCCCCGGCAGCAAACGGCAACGGCAGTGTCACCGCACCGACCCTCACCGCACCCCCCGCTCCCGCTCCTCCACAACGGAGTTGTACGCCGCGACCCGCGCCCGCCGAGCCGTCCGCTCCACCGGCCGCAACGCCTCCGCCCGAGCGACCATCTCGGACGCGCTCACCGCACCCCCGTGCCCGTTCTCCCCCGCCAGAGCCACCAGCACCCCCACCCGCCGCGCCAACTCCAGCACCCGAGCCGCCCGCCCCGGATACCCCGGCGCCAACACCTCCGCCCCCCGCTCGGCCCGCGCCCGGTACGCGTCGATCGCCGCCTCGGCCACCGGCCCCGACGCCGCCACGTCCAACCGCGACAGCACCTCCGTGGCCTCCCGCAGCGCCTCCGCCAGCTCCCGCTCCGCCTCACCCAGCGACGGCACGTCCGCGGGCGGCGCCTCCCGCACCACCAGGCACTCCCAGACCACCTCCACGTGCACGTCCCCCGCTGGCCCCGCCTCCGTCACCTCCGGCACCAACCCGAACCCGGCGCCGTAACAGATCACCGCCTCCTCCGCGTCCAACGCCCGCGCGTTGAACTCCGGCGGACCACTCAGCCCCAGCGGATGCCCCGGCGCGGGCAGCGCGACCCGCAGCCCCCGCACCCCCAGCGCCCGCAACCGCCCCAGCGCCAGCGTCAGCCCCACCGGCCCCGACTCGCCGGGCAGCCCCACCACCCGGTGCACGGCGTCCTCACCCACGATGGCGAGCACGGCGTCGTCCGGCGACACAAGTCCGGCAAGCAGGGCGTTTCCCCAGGAAGCGAGGCGTCCAGAACGTGGTTCAGAGAGCATGGCCCCCAGCCTAAGTACCGGACCGATGGAATGGACCGCCCGACCAGTGGCGTAGATTTCCTTGAGGACGAGACCGGCCACACTGCAAGGGGAGACAACGCGCTCATGAGCGATGTTCTGGAGCTTCAGGACGTATCCGTGGTCCGCGAGGGCCGGGCTCTGGTGGACCAGGTCTCCTGGTCGGTCAAGGAGGGCGAGCGCTGGGTCATCCTCGGCCCCAACGGCGCGGGCAAGACCACCCTCCTCAACGTCGCGTCCAGCTACCTCTACCCCAGCAAGGGCACCGCCACCATCCTCGGCGAGACCCTCGGCACCCCCGGCACCGACGTCTTCGAGCTGCGCCCCCGCATCGGCATCGCGGGCATCGCCATGGCCGACAAGCTCCCCAAGCGCCAGACGGTCCTCCAGACCGTGCTGACCGCGGCGTACGGCATGACCGCCGCCTGGCAGGAGGAGTACGAGGACATCGACGAGCAGCGCGCCCGCGCCTTCCTCGACCGCCTCGGCATGTCCGACTACCTCGACCGCAGGTTCGGCACCCTCTCCGAGGGCGAGCGCAAGCGCACCCTCATCGCCCGCGCCCTGATGACCGACCCGGAACTCCTCCTCCTCGACGAGCCCGCCGCCGGACTCGACCTCGGCGGCCGGGAGGACCTCGTACGCCGCCTCGGCCGCCTCGCCCGCGACCCGATCGCCCCCTCGATGCTGATGGTCACCCACCACGTCGAGGAGATCGCCCCCGGCTTCACCCACGTCCTGATGATCCGCCAGGGCAAGGTCCTCGCCGCGGGCCCGCTGGAGCTGGAACTGACCTCCCGCAACCTCTCCCTCTGCTTCGGCCTCCCCCTCGTCGTCGAACAGGTCGGCGACCGCTGGACCGCCCAGGGCCTCCCGCTGTCCTGACCGGCGAACCCGTACGACCTCCGTGCGCCCTGTCCGCGCGGGCACTCGCGGTCCTACCATGACCATGTGGAAATCGACGCGTGGGTATGGTGGTTGGTCGGCGCTACGGGGCTCGGCATCGCCCTGGTGGTCACCGCGATGCCCGAACTCGGCATGTTGGCGGTCGGTGCCGTCGCCGCCTCCGTGACCGCTGGCATCTTCGGCGGTGACGCCGTCTTCCAGGTCCTGGTCTTCGTCGCCGTGTCGACGGCCCTGCTCGCCGTCGTACGCCCCATCGCCAACCGGCACCGCGCCCAACGCCCCCAGTACGCCACGGGAGTCGACGCCCTCAAGGGCAGACAGGCCGTCGTACTGGAACGCGTCGACGGCTCAGGCGGCCGGATCAAGCTCGCCGGTGAGGTCTGGTCCGCGCGCGCCCTCGACACCGGCCGTACCTTCGAAGTGGGCGAAGAGGTGGACGTCGTGGACATCGACGGCGCCACCGCCATCGTCATGTGACCGAAGATTCCACACGGCACGCGACGGTCTGTCAGACTCGACCAGCAAGATCTTCAACAACCATAAGATCTGCAACCATAGGTCTGCCGAAAGCGCCGAGGCGGAGAAGGGTACGGGGAGCCGACGATGGAACCGGTCATCATCGTCTTGATCATCCTGGTGGTGTTGGTCTTCATCGCCCTGATCAAGACGATCCAAGTGATCCCACAGGCCAGCGCCGCCATCGTCGAGCGCTTCGGCCGCTACACGCGGACGCTGAACGCGGGCCTCAACATCGTCGTCCCGTTCATCGACACCATCCGCAACCGCATCGACCTGCGCGAACAGGTCGTGCCCTTCCCACCGCAGCCGGTGATCACCCAGGACAACCTGGTCGTCAACATCGACACCGTCATCTACTACCAGGTCACCGACGCCCGCGCCGCGACCTACGAGGTCGCCAGCTACATCCAGGCGATCGAGCAGCTCACGGTCACCACCCTCCGCAACATCATCGGCGGCATGGACCTGGAGCGCACCCTCACCTCCCGCGAGGAGATCAACGCGGCCCTGCGCGGCGTCCTCGACGAGGCCACCGGCAAGTGGGGCATCCGCGTCAACCGCGTCGAGCTGAAGGCCATCGAACCGCCCACCTCCATCCAGGACTCGATGGAGAAGCAGATGCGCGCCGACCGCGACAAGCGCGCCGCGATCCTCCAGGCCGAAGGTGTCCGGCAGTCGGAGATCCTGCGCGCCGAGGGTGAGAAGCAGTCCCAGATCCTGCGCGCCGAGGGTGAGGCCAAGGCCGCCGCCCTGCGCGCCGAGGGCGAGGCCCAGGCCGTCCGCACGGTCTTCGAGGCCATCCACGCCGGGGACCCGGACCAGAAGCTCCTCAGCTACCAGTACCTCCAGATGCTCCCGAAGATCGCCGAGGGCGACGCCAACAAGCTCTGGATCGTCCCCAGCGAGATCGGCGACGCCCTCAAGGGCCTCTCCGGAGCGATGGGCAACTTCGGCGCTGGCAACGGCGGTCCGTCCCCGAAGATCCCCGGCCAGGGCACCGAACGCCGAGAGAACCCGTCCATCGACTGACGGCGAACAGACGGCCCGCGCCCCTGCTCTCAGGGGCGCGGGTGCTCTCAGGGGCGCGGGGAACCGCGCGACAAGCCACCACGAACCACCGGCACGGGAAGAACCACCCGCGCCCCCCCGGCAGGGGCTACGCCGCCGCCCGCCCCAGCCACTCCGGCAACGCCTCGACGTCCTCCAAGGCCAGCGCCAGCAACATCGCGTCCGCCGGAGTCGGCTCGAACGGCTCCCGCAGCAACGGCATCCCCGCCTGCTCGGGCGTCCGGTCCGCCTTGCGGTGATTGTCCTCCGCGCACGAGGCCACCGTGTTCAACCAGGTGTCCTGCCCACCGTGCGACCGCGGCACCACGTGGTCCACGGTCGTCGCCCGCCGCCCGCAGTACGCGCACCGGTGCCGGTCCCGCACCAGCACACCCCGCCGCGACCACGGCGCTTGTCTTCGGAACGGCACCCGTACGTACCTGCACAGCCGGATCACCCGCGGCGCCGGTATGTCGACCGCGGCCCCCCGCATCCGCAGTTCGGGGTGGGCCTGCTCGACGACGGCCTTGTCCTGGAGCACCAGAACGACGGCTCGGTTCAGCGTCACCGTCGACAACGGCTCGAAGCTCGCGTTCAGTACCAGTGTGTCCCGCATGACCAGCCCACCTCCCGTGCGCACCGGCCCACCCCCTGGCGGGCTGGGATCAACTCTGGCCGGGCACGCCGAGATGGACAACGCAATATCTGCTGCTCCCACGGGGGGTGACCCCCGCGCCCCCGGCAACAAAATGCCCGCCCCTGATCACTTCCAAGACCAGGGGCGGGCAAACGTTCGGTGAACCCTCAGGGCGCTCAGCCCTCGGCCGGCACCTCGTACTCACCGATGAGCTGGGCACGCGCCAGCGTGTGGAACCGCAGGTTGAAACCGACGAAGGCGGGACTGGCGTCCGCGTCCGGCCCCAGCTTCTCCTGGTCCACCGCGTACACGGTGAAGACGTACCGGTGCGGCCCGTCACCCGGCGGCGGCGCGGCACCCCCGAAGTCCCTCGACCCGTAGTCGTTACGGGCCTGTACGGCACCCTCCGGCAGCCCCTCGAACTTCCCGCTGCCCGCCCCCACGGGCAGCTCCGTCACCGTGGCCGGGATGTCGAACACCACCCAGTGCCAGAACCCGCTGCCCGTCGGGGCGTCCGGGTCGTAGCAGGTCACGGCGAAGCTCCTGGTCTCCGGCGGGAACCCCTCCCACCGCAGGTGCGGCGAGGTGTTACCGGCCGCGTAGACCTGAGCGTCCTTGAGGGTCGCCCCCTCCGCGACGTCCTCGCTCACCACCGTGAACGACGGCACGGGCGGATGGAAGTCATGGGGGAGCGGCCGCCTCTTCAGCTCGGTCACCGGGATACCTCCAGATCGGTTGGTTCCGTGACCTCCGAGCCTAGGGCCTGTCCGCGTCGACTCCCTCCTCCGCCTTGCAACCGCACGCTCCCCAAGCTCTCGACTGCGCTCGAGCAGGGGGCACCCCCATGCCCCCGCTCACCAGCGCTGATCAGCCACTGCCGATTGCCCTGCGACCTGATCCAAACGACAGGCCCTAGAACCAGTTCCGCTTGCTGCCGACCTCGGACAGCCACTGGTTCAGATACGCCGCCCAGTCGGTCGACTGGTAGTCGTGCAGCCCCACCTGGAACGACCGGAAGGTGTCGCTGCCCTCGCTGAACAGCCCCGGCTTCTTGTCCATCTCCAGCACGACGTCCATGGCCTGCTCGTCGGCCACGAAGCTCAACTCGACCTGGTTCAGGCCCCGGTACTGCTGCGGCGGGTAGAACTCGATCTCCTGGTAGAACGGCAGCTTCTGCCGCGTACCCCGGATGTGACCGCGCTCCATGTCCGCGTTCTTGAACCGGAAGCCGAGCTGGATGAACGCGTCCAGGATCGCCTTCTGCGCGGGCAGCGGGTGCACGTTGACCGGGTCCAGGTCACTGGAGTCCACGGCCCGCGCGATCGCCAGCTCCGTCGTCACACCGATGTCCATCCCGCGCAGCGCCTGACCGTCGATCATCGTGATCGGCGTCTCCCACGGGATCTCCAGACCGAACGGCACCGCGTGCACGGCACCCGCCGCCAGCTCGAAGGCCCCACCCAGCCGCACCTTCGTGAACTCGATGTCCTGCTTGTACTCCGTGTCCTGGCCCTCGACCTCGACCCGGACCTGGAGCCCCACGGACAGCCCCTCGATCTGCTGGTTCACGGACCCGCCCTGGATCCGCACCTCGCCCTGGACGACGCCGCCCGGCACCACGTTCACCTCGGTGAGCACCGTCTCGACCGAGGCGCCACCGGCCCCCAGACTCGCGAGCAGCTTCTTGAACGCCATGTCTCTCCCTCTCCAGAGTCCCAAGAGTCCCTTGATCCCTACAAACGCGATCCGGCCGTGACCGGTTCCGCGCCTCACCCTGGCAAGGCGGAGGCCCGCTGACCACCCCGTGACGCCGCCCGACTCCACTACCCTCGGACGGCATGATCGCGACCCCCGACCGTACGCCCCTCCCCAGGACCTTCTTCGACCGGCCCGTCCTGGAGGTCGCCCCCGACCTCCTCGGCCGCACCCTGGTCCGCACCACCCCGGACGGTCCGATCGCCCTGCGCCTGACAGAGGTGGAGGCGTACGACGGCCAGAACGACCCCGGCTCCCACGCCTATCGCGGGCGCACGCCCCGCAACGACGTGATGTTCGGTCCTCCCGGCCATGTGTACGTCTACTTCACCTACGGCATGTGGCACTGCATGAACCTGGTGTGCGGCCCCGAGGGCACCGCGAGCGCCGTCCTGCTCCGCGCGGGGGAGATCGTCGAGGGCGCCGAGCTGGCCCGCGCCCGCCGCCTCTCGGCCCGCAACGACAAGGAACTGGCCAAGGGCCCCGCCCGCCTGGCCACGGCCCTCGACGTCGACCGCACCCTCGACGGCGAGGACGCCTGTGCGGGCCCTGACCACGCCTTCAGCATCTTCACCGGCACCCCCGTCCACCCCGACCAGGTCCGCAACGGCCCCCGCACCGGGGTCTCCGGCGACGGCGGCGTCCACCCCTGGCGCTTCTGGGTCGCCAACGACCCGACGGTGAGCCCGTACCGCGCCCACGTCCCCCGCCGCCGCCGAACTTGACTCGGCCCTGGAAGGTCCGTAACGTAGCCCAAGCCGCTGGAACGGGTACTGCCGGTAAGACAGCAGCCGGAGCGGCCAACCCACTACCTACGTCACCCCCTCCGTGGGGGCGAATTCGACGTGCCCGCACGCCCGAATTCGACAACTGCGGATCTCGATTATGAGTTGCCGGGGAGATCGGCTAACGTAGTGAATGTCGAAAGGCCGCAGGGCGAAAGCCCCAAAGCCCAAGACGAACCCCGCTGACTGGGGGTCAGGTCGAGAAAAGGATCTGATAGAGTCGGAAACGAAAGACCGAAGGGAAGCGCCCGGAGGAAAGCCCGAGAGGGTGAGTACAAAGGAAGCGACCGTTCCTTGAGAACTCAACAGCGTGCCAAAAGTCAACGCCAGATATGTTGATACCCCGTCTCCGACTCGTATGAGTTGGGGCGAGGTTCCTTTGAAGAACAAACACAGCGAGGACGCTGTGTGCGAGAGGATCATTCCTCCTCTTGCACCGCTCTCGTGGTGTTGCACCCGATTACGGGTAAACATTCACGGAGAGTTTGATCCTGGCTCAGGACGAACGCTGGCGGCGTGCTTAACACATGCAAGTCGAACGATGAAGCCCTTCGGGGTGGATTAGTGGCGAACGGGTGAGTAACACGTGGGCAATCTGCCCTTCACTCTGGGACAAGCCCTGGAAACGGGGTCTAATACCGGATACGACCATCTTGGGCATCTTTGATGGTGGAAAGCTCCGGCGGTGAAGGATGAGCCCGCGGCCTATCAGCTTGTTGGTGAGGTAACGGCTCACCAAGGCGACGACGGGTAGCCGACCTGAGAGGGCGACCGGCCACACTGGGACTGAGACACGGCCCAGACTCCTACGGGAGGCAGCAGTGGGGAATATTGCACAATGGGCGAAAGCCTGATGCAGCGACGCCGCGTGAGGGATGACGGCCTTCGGGTTGTAAACCTCTTTCAGCAGGGAAGAAGCGAAAGTGACGGTACCTGCAGAAGAAGCGCCGGCTAACTACGTGCCAGCAGCCGCGGTAATACGTAGGGCGCAAGCGTTGTCCGGAATTATTGGGCGTAAAGAGCTCGTAGGCGGCTTGTCACGTCGATTGTGAAAGCTCGGGGCTTAACTCCGAGTCTGCAGTCGATACGGGCTGGCTAGAGTGTGGTAGGGGAGATCGGAATTCCTGGTGTAGCGGTGAAATGCGCAGATATCAGGAGGAACACCGGTGGCGAAGGCGGATCTCTGGGCCATTACTGACGCTGAGGAGCGAAAGCGTGGGGAGCGAACAGGATTAGATACCCTGGTAGTCCACGCCGTAAACGGTGGGAACTAGGTGTTGGCGACATTCCACGTCGTCGGTGCCGCAGCTAACGCATTAAGTTCCCCGCCTGGGGAGTACGGCCGCAAGGCTAAAACTCAAAGGAATTGACGGGGGCCCGCACAAGCGGCGGAGCATGTGGCTTAATTCGACGCAACGCGAAGAACCTTACCAAGGCTTGACATACACCGGAAACATCCAGAGATGGGTGCCCCCTTGTGGTCGGTGTACAGGTGGTGCATGGCTGTCGTCAGCTCGTGTCGTGAGATGTTGGGTTAAGTCCCGCAACGAGCGCAACCCTTGTTCTGTGTTGCCAGCATGTCCTTCGGGATGATGGGGACTCACAGGAGACCGCCGGGGTCAACTCGGAGGAAGGTGGGGACGACGTCAAGTCATCATGCCCCTTATGTCTTGGGCTGCACACGTGCTACAATGGCCGGTACAATGAGCTGCGATACCGTGAGGTGGAGCGAATCTCAAAAAGCCGGTCTCAGTTCGGATTGGGGTCTGCAACTCGACCCCATGAAGTCGGAGTCGCTAGTAATCGCAGATCAGCATTGCTGCGGTGAATACGTTCCCGGGCCTTGTACACACCGCCCGTCACGTCACGAAAGTCGGTAACACCCGAAGCCGGTGGCCCAACCCCCTTGCGGGGAGGGAGCTGTCGAAGGTGGGACTGGCGATTGGGACGAAGTCGTAACAAGGTAGCCGTACCGGAAGGTGCGGCTGGATCACCTCCTTTCTAAGGAGCACATAGCCGACTGCAAGCGCATGTCTTGCACGGTTGCTCATGGGTGGAACGTTGACTACTCGGCACGGTCTTGAAGGCTTTTTCTGTTAGTACTGCTTCGGCGTGGAACACAGGGAGGGCTGAGAGGACGTGTCGGGCACGCTGTTGGGTGTCTGAGGGAATGAACTTCTCTCAGTGCCGGTCCCAGTGAACTCGCCTGAGTGGCGGGGTGACGGGTGGCTGGTCGTTGTTTGAGAACTACACAGTGGACGCGAGCATCTGTGGCCAAGTTTTTAAGGGCGCACGGTGGATGCCTTGGCACCAGGAACCGATGAAGGACGTGGGAGGCCGCGATAGTCCCCGGGGAGTCGTCAACCAGGCTTTGATCCGGGGGTTTCCGAATGGGGAAACCCGGCAGTCGTCATGGGCTGTCACCCATGCCTGAACACATAGGGCATGTGGAGGGAACGCGGGGAAGTGAAACATCTCAGTACCCGCAGGAAGAGAAAACAACCGTGATTCCGGGAGTAGTGGCGAGCGAAACTGGATGAGGCTAAACCGTATGTGTGTGAGACCCGGCAGGGGTTGCGCATACGGGGTTGTGGGATCGCACTTTCATGATCTGCCGGTCGTGAGGTGAGTCAGAAACCGTTGATGTAGGCGAAGGACATGCGAAAGGTCCGGCGTAGAGGGTAAGACCCCCGTAGTCGAAACATTAGCGGCTTGCTTGTGCGACACCCAAGTAGCACGGGGCCCGAGAAATCCCGTGTGAATCTGGCGGGACCACCCGCTAAGCCTAAATATTCCCTGGTGACCGATAGCGGATAGTACCGTGAGGGAATGGTGAAAAGTACCCCGGGAGGGGAGTGAAATAGTACCTGAAACCGTGTGCCTACAAGCCGTGGGAGCGTCGGAGTGGAGCTTGCTTCACTCTCGTGACTGCGTGCCTTTTGAAGAATGAGCCTGCGAGTTTGCGGTGTGTTGCGAGGTTAACCCGTGTGGGGAAGCCGTAGCGAAAGCGAGTCCGAATAGGGCGATTCAGTAGCGCGCTCAAGACCCGAAGCGGAGTGATCTAGCCATGGGCAGGTTGAAGCGGAGGTAAGACTTCGTGGAGGACCGAACCCACCAGGGTTGAAAACCTGGGGGATGACCTGTGGTTAGGGGTGAAAGGCCAATCAAACTCCGTGATAGCTGGTTCTCCCCGAAATGCATTTAGGTGCAGCGTCGTGTGTTTCTTGCCGGAGGTAGAGCACTGGATAGGCGATGGGCCCTACCGGGTTACTGACCTTAGCCAAACTCCGAATGCCGGTAAGTGAGAGCGCGGCAGTGAGACTGTGGGGGATAAGCTCCATGGTCGAGAGGGAAACAGCCCAGAGCATCGACTAAGGCCCCTAAGCGTACGCTAAGTGGGAAAGGATGTGGAGTCGCAGAGACAACCAGGAGGTTGGCTTAGAAGCAGCCACCCTTGAAAGAGTGCGTAATAGCTCACTGGTCTAGTGATTCCGCGCCGACAATGTAGCGGGGCTCAAGCGTACCGCCGAAGTCGTGTCATTGCAGCAATACTTCTAACGGAGGCTGTGATGGGTAGGGGAGCGTCGTCTGCCGGGTGAAGCAGCCGTGGAAGCGAGTTGTGGACGGTTGACGAGTGAGAATGCAGGCATGAGTAGCGATTCACACGTGAGAAACGTGTGCGCCGATTGACTAAGGGTTCCTGGGTCAAGCTGATCTGCCCAGGGTAAGTCGGGACCTAAGGCGAGGCCGACAGGCGTAGTCGATGGATAACCGGTTGATATTCCGGTACCCGCTGTGAAGCGTCAAACATCGAGCATCGTGATGCTAAGGCCGTGAAGCCGCCCGGTTTCAGCTTTGCTGTTTCTGGGAGTGGTGGAGCCGCTGAACCAAGCGGTTAGTAGGTGAGTGATGGGGTGACGCAGGAAGGTAGTCCATCCCGGGCGGTGGTTGTCCCGGGGTAAGGGTGTAGGACGGTGTGTAGGTAAATCCGCACGCCATTAAGTCTGAGACCTGATGCCGAGCCGATTGTGGCGAAGTGGATGATCCTATGCTGTCGAGAAAAGCCTCTAGCGAGTTTCATGGCGGCCCGTACCCTAAACCGACTCAGGTGGTCAGGTAGAGAATACCGAGGCGTTCGGGTGAACTATGGTTAAGGAACTCGGCAAAATGCCCCCGTAACTTCGGGAGAAGGGGGGCCATTTCCGGTGAGGGAACTTGCTTCCTGAGCTGGGGGTGGCCGCAGAGACCAGCGAGAAGCGACTGTTTACTAAAAACACAGGTCCGTGCGAAGCCGTAAGGCGATGTATACGGACTGACGCCTGCCCGGTGCTGGAACGTTAAGGGGACCGGTTAGCTCCATTTCGGTGGGGCGAAGCTGAGAACTTAAGCGCCAGTAAACGGCGGTGGTAACTATAACCATCCTAAGGTAGCGAAATTCCTTGTCGGGTAAGTTCCGACCTGCACGAATGGCGTAACGACTTCTCGACTGTCTCAACCATAGGCCCGGTGAAATTGCACTACGAGTAAAGATGCTCGTTTCGCGCAGCAGGACGGAAAGACCCCGGGACCTTTACTACAGTTTGATATTGGTGTTCGGTTCGGCTTGTGTAGGATAGCTGGGAGACTTTGAAGCGGCCACGCCAGTGGTTGTGGAGTCGTCGTTGAAATACCAGTCTGGTCGTGCTGGATGTCTAACCTGGGTCCGTGATCCGGATCAGGGACAGTGTCTGATGGGTAGTTTAACTGGGGCGGTTGCCTCCTAAAGGGTAACGGAGGCGCCCAAAGGTTCCCTCAGCCTGGTTGGTAATCAGGTGTTGAGTGTAAGTGCACAAGGGAGCTTGACTGTGAGACCGACGGGTCGAGCAGGGACGAAAGTCGGGACTAGTGATCCGGCGGTGGCTTGTGGAAGCGCCGTCGCTCAACGGATAAAAGGTACCCCGGGGATAACAGGCTGATCTTCCCCAAGAGTCCATATCGACGGGATGGTTTGGCACCTCGATGTCGGCTCGTCGCATCCTGGGGCTGGAGTCGGTCCCAAGGGTTGGGCTGTTCGCCCATTAAAGCGGTACGCGAGCTGGGTTTAGAACGTCGTGAGACAGTTCGGTCCCTATCCGCTGTGCGCGTAGGAGTCTTGAGAAGGGCTGTCCCTAGTACGAGAGGACCGGGACGGACGAACCTCTGGTGTGCCAGTTGTTCTGCCAAGGGCATGGCTGGTTGGCTACGTTCGGGAGGGATAACCGCTGAAAGCATCTAAGCGGGAAGCCTGCTTCGAGATGAGGACTCCCACCCACTTGATGGGGTAAGGCTCCCAGTAGACGACTGGGTTGATAGGCCGGATCTGGAAGCACGGTAACGTGTGGAGGTGACCGGTACTAATAGGCCGAGGGCTTGTCCTCAGTTGCTCGCGTCCACTGTGTTAGTTCTGAGACAACGAACAGTTGTCGGTTTTGAGTAGAACGCATAATTGAAGAGTGTGCTTGTTCGCTCGAAACCATTAGGGTTTCGGTGGTTATAGCGTGAGGGAAACGCCCGGTTACATTCCGAACCCGGAAGCTAAGCCTTACAGCGCCGATGGTACTGCAGGGGGGACCCTGTGGGAGAGTAGGACGCCGCCGAACAATCTTTGGGGAGGACCCCTGGTCACCAGCGTTCAGCTGGGACCAGGGGTCCTTTCGTTGTTTAATGAATCGCGGTACCGAAGACAGGAGTCACCGATGTCCACCAACTCTCCCGACGACCGACCGGAGCGCGACCCGCGGCGACGGGACGGTGGAGACCGTGGCGGCTTCCGTGGCGGTCCTCGGCGCAGTGCCGACCGGGGTCAGCGGGGTGGCTTCCGGCGGGACGACCGGGCCGGTGCGCCGCGGCGTGACGACCGGGATCGGGACAGGGACCGGGACGGCAATCGGGACCGCGACCGGGATCGTGGGTTCCGGCGCGAGGGTGAGCGTCCCCCGTTCCGCCGTGATGACCGCGGTGAGCGTCGGGACGACCGTGGCGGGTTCCGTCGGGACGACCGTGGCCGGGACGACCGGGGGCGTGACCGTGGCTTCCGGCGTGACGACCGGGGAGACCGGCCCGAGCGCTCCGACCGCGGCGGCTTCCGGCGCGACGGGGAGCGTCCCCCGTACCGCCGTGACGATCGCAGGGACGACCGCCGTGATGACCGGCGCGACGATCGCCGTGATGACCGCCGTGACGACCGTGGGCCCGCGCGTCGTCCCGAGCGGCGGGGCGACGAGCGTCCCGTGCGCGGGGACCGTGGGGAGCGCGGTGGTGGGTTCCGGCGGGACGACCGAGGGCGTGGCCCGCGGCGCGATGACCGTCCCGGGCGGCCCGGTGGGTTCCGTGGGCGTGACGACCGCAGGGACGACCGGCGCGATGACCGTCGGGGCGACCGGCGTGACGACCGGCGTGGCGGTGGGCGGTTCCGTGAGGAGCGGGAGCGCGACCGTGAGCCGATCAAGCGGCTGCCGATCCCCGAGGACGTGACCGGCGACGAGATCGACAAGGACGTACGGCAGGAGCTGCAGAGCCTGCCGAAGACCCTGGCCGAGGACGTCGCGAAGAACCTGGTGATGGTCGCCAGGCTCATCGACGACGACCCCGAGGGTGCCTACGGGTACTCCAGGGTGGCGCTGCGGCTGGCGTCGCGCGTCGCCGCCGTGCGTGAGGCGGCCGGGTTCGCGGCGTACGCCAGCCAGAAGTACGCCGAGGCGCTGGCGGAGTTCCGGGCGGCGCGGCGGATGACCGGTGGCGTGGAGCTGTGGCCGCTCATGGCCGACTGCGAGCGTGGGCTCGGGCGGCCGGAGAAGGCGCTCGACATGGCCGGGGCGCCCGAGGTGCACAAGCTGGACAAGGCCGGGCAGGTCGAGATGCGGCTCGTCGCGGCCGGTGCCCGGCGTGACATGGGGCAGTTGGACGCGGCCATCGTGACGCTCCAGAGCCCCGAGCTGGCCTCCAACGCCGTCCAGCCGTGGACCGCGCGGCTGCGGTACGCGTACGCCGACGCGCTGCTCGCGGCCGGGCGGCGCGGTGAGGCGCGGGAGTGGTTCGCGAAGGCGGTGGAGGCCGACCGGGACGGCAGCACGGATGCCTCGGACCGGCTGGCCGAGCTGGACGGCGTGGAGTTCATGGACGCGCTCGACGAGGAGCAGGACGGCCCCTCGGAGGACGGCGGCCCCGACAGGGACTGACGCGCGGCAGGACGAAGAAGGGGCGGGGCTCCGGTGAACCACCGGAGCCCCGCCCCTTCTCTTTTCAGTCCAGCGTGCGCAGCACCAGCCCAGACGCCGGTTTCGGGCCGAACGACGTCGACTTGCGGGGCATGGTGACGCCCTGGCGGGCGAGGTCGCGTACGACGTCCTCGTGGACGGGGTGCATGAGGACCGCCGTACCGCCGTCCTGCTCGGCCTTGGCGACCGTGGCGGCGGCGTCGTGGATGTAGGCGATGTGGGCGGGGGAGTCCTCGGGGACGTGCCATACGTGGGCCAGGAGGGCTGCGTGCAGCACCGTGGCGTCCAGGGTGCGCCAGGCGAGGGGGCGGTCGGTGGGGACCGTGCGGGCCAGGAGGTCCGGGTCGGGGCGGTCCACGAGGTGGTAGGCGCCGTCACCGGCGAGGAGGAAGGCGTTGCCCGCGCGGGTGGCCTCCGCCAGCGCCGTGAGCGCCTCCGGCAGGGATGCCCGCAGGTGCCGTACGCGGAACAGGCCATCCAGTGCCGTCAGGGCGTCCTGGACCGGCAGGCCGTGCAGGAGGCGGTGGATGGCGCGCACCCGCAGGGGGTAGCGGGCGGTGTCGACGAGGAGGACCAGGCCGTAGTCCCAGGGGCTGGGGGAGGGGTGCTCCGCGCGGAGGCTGCGGTAGGTGGCCCAGCGGTGGTGGCCGTCGGCGATGAGGGCCTGGTGGTGGGCGAGGTCGGACTGGACGGTCGTCAGGTCCGCGGGGTCGGTGAGGGTCCACAGGCGGTGGTGGACGCCGTCCTCGGTGGTGGTGGCGAGGAGCGGGGGTTCCTCGGCCGTGCGTTCGATGATCTCGGTGGTGGGGGCCGCCGAGCCGTCGCCCCGGTAGGTCAGGAGCAGGGGCTCCAGGTTGGCGGAGGTGGCCCGCATGAGGTCGGCGCGTTCGGCGACGATGTGCGGCATGACGTCCTCGTGGGGGAGGACGAGGCCGTCGGCGGGGTCCGTGACGCGCAGGGCGCCGATGACGCCGCGCTGGAGGGCGCCGTCGGGGGCGCGCTGCTCGTAGACGTAGAGACCGGGCTCGGGGTCGGCGGTGAGGACGCCCTCCACGACCCAGCGGCGCAGGGTGCTGGCGGCCTGTCGGTCGCGGGCGCCGGGCGTGCTGGCCTGGGGGAGGATCAGGCGGACGATGTTGTGCGGGTCGGCGGATTCCAGGTGGTGCAGACCGTCCGGGCGTACGACGACGTCGTACGGCGGGGACGTCACAGCGGCCAGGCTGCCGACCCGGTCGGGGTCGTAACGCAGACCTCGGAACGGGGTGAGTTCGAGGCCACGGCGCTCCGTTGCTTCCGGGTGACCTGCTGCGTTCATCCCGGCATCGTACGTGTGTCAGTGGGATGCGCGATGATCGGGGGAAAGCGGAGCGGACCGGGAGCAGCGAGGAGCGATGTGGTGATGAGCCGGAGCGTCAGGACGAGGCCCGACGGCAGTGGGCGGGCCCTGAGCGAGGCGTACGACACGGCGCTGCTCGATCTGGACGGTGTGGTGTACGCGGGCGGTCAGGCGATCCGGCACGCGGTCGAGTCGCTCGGCGTCGCGCGTGAGGGCGGGATGCACCTGGCGTACGTCACGAACAACGCGCTGCGCACGCCGGACGCGGTGGCCGCGCATCTGACGGCGCTCGGGATACCGACGGCGGCGGACGACGTGATCACCTCGGCGCAGGCGGTGGCCCGGCTGATCAGCGAGCAGGTGCCCGCGGGGGCGCGGGTGCTGGTGATCGGCGGTGAGGGGCTGCGGGTGGCGCTGCGGGAGCGGGGCCTGGTGCCGGTGGAGTCGGCGGACGACGAGCCGGTGGCGGTGGTGCAGGGGTACGGCGGTCCCGAGCTGCCCTGGGGGCGGTTCGCCGAGGCGTGTTACGCGATCGCGCGCGGGGTGCCGTGGTTCGCGTCCAACACCGATCTGACGATCCCGGGAGCGCGCGGGATCGCGCCGGGGAACGGGGCGGCGGTGGAGGTGGTGCGGATCGCGACCGGCGCCGAGCCGCAGGTCGCGGGCAAGCCGCTGCCGCCGATGCACCGGGAGACGATCCTGCGGACGGGGGCGGAGCGGCCGTTGGTGGTGGGGGATCGGCTGGACACGGACATCGAGGGGGCGTTCAACGGGGACGTCGACTCGCTGCTGGTGCTGACCGGGGTGACCGACGGGGCGCAGCTCCTCAAGGCGGCGCCGCAGTACCGGCCCACCTATGTCGACGCCGACCTGCGCGGGCTGCTGACCGGGCAGCCGGAGGTGACCGAGGCGGACGGCGGGTTCCGGTGCGGTGGCTGGACCGCGCGGGCGGGCGGCGAGCGGCTGGAGGTCGACGGGGAGGGCGGCGCGCTGGACGGGCTGCGGGCGCTGTGCGCGGCGGCGTGGACGGCGGCCGGGGACGGGGTGTGCGAGCTGGACGGGGGGAAGGCGCTGGCGCGGCTGGGGTTGTAGGCGGCTCGGGGGCGTGCGCGGGCGCTCAGCGGCTTGATCAAATGGGAGGGTAGGCTAACCTAACTGCGTGTTGGTCGACAGTCCTCCCGTACAGCGCGCGGAAACCGCCCCCGCGCCCCCGAGCCGCCGGGCGGCGATCCGTTCCCTCGGGTTGCTCGTCTCCCTGGCGGTCCTCACGCTCGTCGCGGTGGCGAGCATCGCCATCGGCGCGAAGGAGCTGTCCCTGGAGCAGGTCTGGCACGGCCTGTTCGAGAACTCGGGGACGTACGGCGACGTCGTCGTCGACGAGCGGCTGTCGCGGACCGGGCTCGGGCTGCTCGCCGGGGCCGCATTCGGGCTGGCCGGGGCGGTGCTCCAGGCGCTGACCCGTAACCCGCTGGCCGACCCCGGGCTGCTCGGCATCAACGCGGGCGCGTCCGCCGCCGTCGTCACCGCCATCACCTTCTTCGGCGTCACCAGCCTCAGCGGCTATGTGTGGTTCGCCTTCCTGGGCGCCGCGGCGGTGGGGGCGCTGGTGTGGTTCCTCGGCGGCAGCCGGGGCGCGACGCCGGTGCGGCTGGTGCTGGCCGGTACGGCGATCAGCGCCGCGCTCTACGGCTACCTCCAGGCCGTGATGATCATGGACTCGGCGGCGCTCGGCAAGATGCGCTTCTGGACGGTCGGTTCGCTGAGCGCGGCGACCGACGACACCATCCGGCAGGTGCTGCCGTTCCTGGTGACGGGGGTGGTGCTGGCGCTCGCGCTCGCCCGGCCGCTGAACGCCCTGGCCATGGGCGACGACGCCGCGCGGGCGCTCGGCGCCAACCTCAACCAGACCCGGGCGCTCGCCATGCTGGCGGCCACCGTGCTGTGCGGGGCGGCCACCGCGGCCTGCGGCCCGATCGTCTTCGTCGGTCTGATGGTCCCGCACGTCGTGCGGTCCTTCACCGGGCCCGACCTGCGCTGGATCCTGCCGTACGCGACGATCCTGTCGCCCGTGCTGCTGCTCGGCGCCGACGTTCTCGGGCGGATCGTGGCGCGGCCCGCGGAGCTCCAGGTCGGCATCGTCACCGCGATCCTCGGCGGGCCGGTCTTCATTCTTCTCGTACGACGGCGGAGGACGGCCCAACTGTGAAGACCCAACGCGCCAACCGGGCCCAACCCGCCGACCGCGCCCCACGTGCCACGCGGGCCCTGCGCACCCCCGGCGGGCTCTCCGTGCGGGTGGACACGCGGGCCGTCACCGTCGTCGTCCTGCTGCTGCTTGCCGCGTTCGCCGCGAGCGTGGCGCTCATCGGGACCGGGGACTTCGAGATGTCCGCCGGGGACGTGGTGAAGACGCTCTTCGGCGGCGGCGACACCATGCAGGAGTTCGTCGTCCGCGAACTGCGGCTGCCGCGGGTCCTGGTCGGGCTGCTGGTCGGGGCCGCGCTCGGGCTCGGCGGCGCGCTGTTCCAGGCCATCTCCCGCAATCCGCTGGGCAGTCCGGACGTGCTCGGGCTCGGGCAGGGCGCCACGGCCGGTGCGCTCACCGTGATCGTGCTGATGTCCGGGGACGCCGCCGAGGTCACCGCCGGTGCGCTCGTCGGCGGCCTGGTGACCGGTCTGGCCATCTATGTGCT
Source organism: Streptomyces flavalbus (assembly GCF_042674625.1). Taxonomy (NCBI): domain Bacteria; kingdom Bacillati; phylum Actinomycetota; class Actinomycetes; order Kitasatosporales; family Streptomycetaceae; genus Streptomyces; species Streptomyces flavalbus. The sequence goes on along the minus strand of NZ_JBHTEB010000001.1, from coordinate 1,722,710 downwards.
CGCCTGGAAGCGGGGCGTGCACGGGTACCGGCTGGTCCTGGTCGGTATTGGTGTCTCCGCGATCGTCACGGCGGTCAACGGCTATCTGCTCACCAAGGCCGACCTCGTCGACGCCTCCCGGGCGGTGGTGTGGATGACCGGCTCCCTCAACGGCCGGGGCTGGGACCAGGTCTGGCCGCTGCTGGTCCTGTGCGCCGTCCTCGTGCCGCTGGTGCTCGCGGGCGGGCGCGGGCTGCGGATGATGGAGATGGGCGACGACGTCTCGTACGCCCTCGGGGTGCGGGTCGAGAGGCTGCGGATGCTGCTGCTGGTGGCCGCCGTCCTGCTGGTCGCGACCGCCACCGCCGCCGCCGGGCCGGTCGCCTTCGTGGCGCTCACCGCGCCGCAGCTCGCCCGCCGCCTCACCCGCTCGCCGGGGCCCAACCTGATGGCCTCCGTGTGCATGGGCGCCACCCTCCTCGTCACCGCCGACTGGGCCTCGCAGCGGCTGTTCGGCGCCGACCAGCTCCCCGTCGGCGTGGTCACGGGCGTCGTCGGCGGCGTCTACCTGCTGTGGCTCCTCGTCACCGAGCGCCGCGCGGGGCGGATATGAGCCCCCGGTCGCGGCCGAGCCTCCCGTCGCGGCCGAGCCCCCGGCCACAGGAGGGCGCCGGGCCGCGCCGCGCCGCCGACCGTGAGCCGAACAACCCAAGGAGCACCGTGAACCGCCTGTCCGCCCAGAACGTCACCCTCGCCTACGACCAGCGGGTCATCGCCGAGCAGTTGTCGGTGGAGATACCCGACCACTCCTTCACGGTGATCGTCGGCCCGAACGCGTGCGGCAAGTCGACGCTGCTGCGAGCGCTGTCGCGGATGCTCAAGCCCAACGAGGGCCGGGTCCTGCTCGACGGGCAGGTCATCCAGTCGATGCCCGCCAAGAAGGTCGCCCGCACCCTCGGCCTGCTGCCGCAGTCGTCCATCGCGCCGGACGGGATCACCGTCGCGGACCTGGTGGGCCGCGGCCGGTACCCGCACCAGGGCATCCTGCGCCAGTGGTCCGCCGAGGACGAGCGGGTCGTCCAGGAGTCCATGCGGCAGACCGGCGTCGCCGAGCTGGCGGACCGGTACGTCGACGAGCTGTCCGGCGGGCAGCGGCAGCGCGTGTGGATCGCCATGGCGCTCGCCCAGCAGACGCCGCTGCTGCTGCTCGACGAGCCGACCACGTACCTCGACATCCAGCACCAGATCGACGTACTGGACCTCTGCGCCGAGCTGCACGAGGAGCAGGGGCGCACCCTGGTCGCCGTACTGCACGACCTGAACCACGCCGCCCGCTACGCCACGCACCTGATCGCGCTGCGCGACGGGAAGGTCATCGCGCAGGGCGCGCCGGGCGACATCGTCACGGCGGAGCTGGTGGAGGAGGTCTTCGGGCTCGGCTGCCAGGTCATCGACTGCCCCGAGACGGGCACGCCGCTGGTGGTGCCCGCCGCCCGCAAGGCGAGGCTGGCGAAGGCCGGGGCTACAGCAGCTTCCTGAGGTGGAACAGGTCCCGCAGGCCCGCTTCGAGGCGCACCCGGCCCGAACTCCAGGCGCGGGCGAAGTGCAGCTCGCCGTCGACCAGCGCCAGCAGGTCGTCGCCGGTCAGCGTCAGCCGGATCTGCGCCCTCTCGCTGGGCGTGCCCGGCACGATGTCGTGGACCTCGATCCCGCCGCCGGACATCCGGCCGACGAAGGTGACGTCGAGGTCCTTGACGTGGCAGCTCACCGATCGGTCCAGGAGCGTCGCCTCGCGGACGTCCCCCTCGGCCTGCCGCATGTTCTCCGAGAGCTTGTCGAGTGCCGCGCGGCACTCCTCGATCGTGGCCATCGCGACCGACGGTACCGCAGCGGTTCGAGGTAGCGTCTGGACATGCACGATCCCGAGCCCCAGGAGGAGGCCGCCGCGGCCGACCCCGCCGCGCCCGCGCCCCTGGACGTCCCCCGCGAGCCCACCGGCAACGCCGACGTCGACGCCCTGCTCGCGCGGCTGGCCGACGCCGACCACCTCGCCACGGACGGACACGTCGAGGTGTACGAGGATGTACACCGGGGGCTGCGCGACGCGCTCACCGCGCTCGACGCCCGCCCGGGACCTCCGGCGCCCCCTTCTCCGTACGGCAGTAGGAGCTGAACCGAACGTGGCAGGAGTCGTACGCCGACGTCTCGACGCGGAGTTGGTCCGCCGCAAGCTGGCGCGCTCGCGCGAGCACGCCAGCCAGCTGATCGCCGCCGGGCGCGTCAGCGTCGGCAAGACGGTGGCGACCAAGCCCGCCACCCAGGTGGAGACCGCCGCCGCGATCGTCGTCGCGGCCGACGACAGCGATCCCGAGTACGTCTCCCGGGGCGGCCACAAGCTCGCGGGCGCGCTCGCGGCGTTCGTGCCGCGCGGGCTGGTCGTCGAGGGGCGGCGGGCCCTGGACGCCGGGGCGTCCACCGGGGGCTTCACCGACGTGCTGCTGCGGGCGGGGGCCGCGCACGTGGTCGCCGTGGACGTCGGGTACGGCCAACTCGCGTGGACCCTCCAGAGCGATGAACGCGTCACCGTCAAGGACCGTACGAACGTACGCGAGTTGACGCTTGAGGCGATCGATGGGGAGCCCGTGGAACTTGTCGTGGGGGATCTGTCCTTCATCCCGCTCGGGCTGGTGCTGCCCGCCCTGGCGCGGTGCGTGACGCCGGACGCCGACCTGGTGATGATGGTCAAGCCGCAGTTCGAGGTGGGCAAGGAGCGCCTCGGCAGCGGCGGTGTGGTGCGCAGCCCGGAGCTGCGCGCCGAGGCCGTGCGGGGGGTCGCCGCGCGGGCCTGGGAGCTGGGGCTCGGGGTGCGGGGGGTCACGGCCAGTCCACTGCCCGGACCCTCGGGCAACGTCGAGTACTTTCTGTGGCTGCGGGCCGGAGCTGACCGACTGGACCCGGCCGACGTTGACCGTGCAGTTGCGGAGGGGCCGCGTTGACATCGAACACCGCTCGTACTGTTTTCCTCCTCGCCCACACCGGCCGCCCGGCCGCCATCCGCAGCGCCGAGCTGGTGGTGAAGGGGCTGCTGCGGTCCGGGATCGGCGTACGGGTGCTGGAGGCGGAGGCCGCCGACCTGCCGCTGCCGGACAGCGTGCAGCTCGTCAGGGAGGCCACCCCTCAGTGCCTCGACGGCTGCGAGCTGCTGATCGTCCTCGGGGGTGACGGCACGCTGCTGCGCGGCGCGGAGTTCGCGCGGGCGTCCGGGGTGCCGATGCTCGGCGTCAACCTCGGGCGGGTCGGCTTCCTCGCCGAGGCCGAGCGGGACGACCTGGACAAGGTCGTCGACCGGGTCGTCAGCAAGGCGTACGAGGTCGAGGAGCGGATGACCGTCGACGTCGTCGTGCACCGCAACGGCGACATCGTGCACACCGACTGGGCGCTGAACGAGGCGGCCGTGCAGAAGGTGTCCGCCGAGCGGATGCTGGAGGTCGTCCTGGAGATCGACGGACGGCCGGTGACCGGGTTCGGCTGCGACGGCATCGTGTGCGCGACGCCGACCGGGTCGACCGCCTACGCGTTCTCCGCGGGCGGGCCCGTGGTGTGGCCGGAGGTGGAGGCACTGCTGATGGTGCCGATCAGCGCGCACGCGCTGTTCGCCAAGCCGCTGGTGACGTCGCCGGACTCGGTGCTGGCGGTGGAGGTGCTGCCGCACGTCCCGCCGGGGGTGCTGTGGTGTGACGGGCGGCGGACGGTGGAGTTGCCCGCCGGGGCGCGGGTGGAGGTGCGGCGGGGGGCGGTGCCGGTCCGCTTGGCGCGGCTGCACCATGCTTCGTTCACCGATCGGCTGGTGGCGAAGTTCGCGTTGCCGGTGTCCGGGTGGCGGGGGGCTCCTCATTAGCGGTTCGTGGGGGGTGGTTCCGGTGCGTCGGCGGGTGCGGACGGGTCGTGGCTTGTCGCGCAGTTCCCCGCGCCCCTGTGTCGGACCACTCGCGTGGGTGACAAAGGTGGGGCGGTCGCACTTCCTGGCTGGGACCTCGTATGGTCGTGTCCGTGCTTGAGGAGATGCGGATACGGTCACTGGGTGTCATCGATGACGCGGTCGTCGAGCTGTCGCCCGGCTTCACCGCCGTCACGGGGGAGACCGGGGCGGGCAAGACCATGGTGGTCACCAGTCTGGGGCTGCTGCTGGGCGGTCGGGCGGACGCGGCGCTGGTGCGGATCGGGGCCAGGAACGCCGTCGTCGAGGGGCGGATCGCCGTACCCGAGGGCGCGGCGGCGGCCGTGCGCGCCGAGGAGGCCGGGGCCGAGCTGGACGAGGGGACGCTGCTCATCAGCCGTACCGTTTCCGCTGAGGGGCGCTCACGGGCGCACCTCGGCGGGCGCAGCGTGCCCGTGGGCGTGCTCGCGGAGCTGGCCGACGAACTGGTGGCCGTGCACGGGCAGACCGACCAGCAGGGGCTGCTGAAGCAGTCCCGGCAGCGGCAGGCGCTCGACCGGTACGCCGGGTACGCGGTGGCCGTGCCGCTCGGCAAGTACACCGAGGCGTACAAGCGGCTGCGTGCGGTCTCCGCCGAGCTGGAGGAGATCACCACGCGCGCGCGTGAGCGGGCCCAGGAGGCCGACCTGCTGCGCTACGGCCTCGACGAGATCGCCGCCGTGGAACCGCGCGCGGGGGAGGACGTGGAGCTGGCGGAGGAGGCCGAGCGGCTCGGGCACGCGGAGGCGCTGGCGTCCGCCGCGACGGCCGCGCACGCCGCGCTCGCGGGCAACCCCGAGGACCCCGAGGGCGTGGACGCCTCCACCCTCGTCGCGGGCGCCCACCGGGCGCTGGAGGCCGTACGGTCCCACGACCCGGCGCTGGCGGCGCTCGCCGACCGGATCGGGGAGATCGGCATCCTGCTCGGTGACGTCGCCGGGGAGCTGGCCGGGTACGCCGACGACCTGGACGCCGATCCGCTGCGGCTCGCGGCGGTGGAGGAGCGCCGGGCCGCGCTGACGGCGCTGACCCGCAAGTACGGCGAGGACGTGAGTGGTGTGCTCGCGTGGGCCGAGACCAGTGCCGCGCGGCTGACCGAACTCGACGGCGACGACGAGCGCATCGGTGAGCTGACGGCCGAGCGCGACGCGCTCCGCACCGAGCTGGGCGGACTCGCGCAGGCGCTGACCGACGCCCGTACCGAGGCCGCCGAGCGGTTCGCCGCCGCGGTGACCGCGGAGCTGGCGTCGCTGGCGATGCCCCACGCGCGCGTGTCCTTCGAGATCCGGCAGACCGAGGACCCCGAGGGCGTCGAGGTGGGGGGCCGTACGGTGGCGTACGGGCCGTCGGGCGTCGACGAGGTCGAGCTGCTGCTCGCGCCGCACCCGGGGGCGCCGCCGCGGCCGATCGCCAAGGGCGCGTCCGGCGGTGAGCTGTCGCGCGTGATGCTCGCCGTCGAGGTGGTGTTCGCGGGCACGGACCCGGTGCCGACGTACCTGTTCGACGAGGTCGACGCGGGCGTCGGCGGCAAGGCGGCGGTGGAGATCGGGCGGCGGCTGGCGCGGCTGGCGAAGTCGGCGCAGGTCGTGGTGGTGACGCACCTGCCGCAGGTGGCGGCGTTCGCGGACCGGCAGTTGCTGGTGGAGAAGACCAACGACGGCTCCGTGACCCGGTCCGGCGTGAAGGTCCTGGAGGGCGAGGAGCGCATCCGGGAGCTGTCGCGGATGCTGGCCGGGCAGGAGGACTCCGAGACGGCCCGGGCGCACGCGGAGGAGCTGCTGGCGACGGCGCGGGGTGAGGTGTAACTCCCGTACCGCGCGGACGTCACTCTCGCACATAGGTGTCTCTCCCTCACCCGTGTGGGTGACGTGACCTGGATGAGAGCGGAAGGTTGGCGCCCCTGGCGTTGTCGCCGGGGGCGGATGTCCTGGCATCCTTGGCGGGGTCCGCGCGCATCGAGCGGTGCGGTGCCTCCGCCCGATCCTTCTGTACGTTTCCCCGTGACCGTCTGTCGCCGAACCAGGAGCCCCGGCCGCGTGAGCCTCGTGACCAGCCACTCACCGCACGGCCAGTCGTCGCTGCGCACCGTACAGGTGCTCGGCGGGGGCAGCGTCGCCAGCAGCGCGCACGTGCGGTCACTGGCGGCCGGACTGGTCGCGCGGGGCGTGCGGGTCACGGTGTGCGCCCCCGCCGAAGCCGAACGCGCCTACGACTTCACGGGCGTCGGCGCCGAACACGTACACGTCCCGCGCAGCAGCGACCCGGCGTCGGTGGCGGCGCTGCGGTCGGTCTGCGCGGACGCCGACCTCGTGCACGCGCACGGGCTGCACGCCTCCTTCCGCACGGCGTTGGCGCTCGGCGGGCGGCGCACCCCGCTCGTCGTGACCTGGCACAACCGGGCGCACGCCGAGGGCGCGCGGGCGCATCTGCTGCGGATGCTGGAGCGCCGGGTGGTACGGGCGGCCACCCTGGTCCTCGGGACCACCTCCGACCTGGTGGACCGGGCCCGCCGCAGCGGCGCGCGGGACGCCCGGCTCGGCGCGGTCGCCCTGCCCGGCCGCCGCGAGGCCGAGCGGGACGACCCCGACCGGCTGCCGCCCAAGATCCTCGCCGAACTCGGCGCGCTGGGCCGCCCGTTGCTCATCACCGTCGGCTCCCTCGACCCCTGCCGCGGGTACGACGTCCTGCTGGACGCCGCGCGGGTCTGGCGCGGTCTGGAGCCCGTGCCGCTGGTGGTGATCGCGGGGGAGGGGCCGCTACGGGCCGAGTTGCAGCACCGCATCGACCAGGAACGACTGCCGGTACGGCTGGTGGGCTGCCGGGACGACGTGGGCGAGCTGCTCGCCGCGGCCGACGTGGCGCTGCTGACGAGCCGGTGGGAGTCGCGGTCCGTCCTCGCGCAGGAGGCCCTCCACGCGCGCGTGCCGCTCGTCGCGACCCGCGTGGGCGGCGTGCCCGACCTGGTCGGCGACGCCGCCGAGCTGATCCCGTACGGCGACTCCGCCGCCCTCGCCGACACCGTCGTACGGCTCCTCGACGACCCGGCACGGCGTGCGGAGTTGGCGCGCCGGGGTGTCGAACAGGCGGCGACCTGGCCGACCGAGGAGGAGACCATCGCCCAGGTCCTCAGCGTGTACGACGAGTTGACGCAGCCCAGGCCGCTGACCTGACCGGGGCTCGACCGTCGCTCGACCGGGACCTGACCCCCGTCGAGCGGAGGTCGACCGGTCCCTGATCGTTCCTCAGGCGCCGCGGTCCACGTGGCGGCGGGCGCGCAGGGCCAGGCTCAGGGTCAGGACCGTCTGCGGGTCGTCGAGGTCGGTGCCGAGCAGTTCCCCGATGCGGGCGAGCCGGTTGTACAGCGTCTGCCGGTTCAGGTGCAGCTCCCGGGCCGTCTCCGCCTTGCGGCCCGCGGTGCCGAGGTAGGTCTCCAGGGTCGGCAGCAGCGGCGGCCGGGAGCGGCGGTCGTGGTCGCGCAGCGGGCCGATGGCGCGCTCCACGAAGGCCGCGAGGTCGGGGTGGTCGCGCAGCCGCCACAGCAGCAGGTCGATGTCCAGGCGCCGGGCGTCGTACCAGGGCCGGTCCGGGAGCCCCTGGGCCGCCGTCGCCGTCTCCGCGGCGTGCCGCAGCCCCGCCGAGGCCGCCGCCCAGTCCCCGGCGGGGCCGACGACCACGACCGGCGGACGCGCCCCGGGCCGTTGCGTCCCGGCCCGCTCCACGCCCGCCCGCAGCGCCGCCGCCACCCGGTCGGCGACCGCCGTGCGCTCCGCCTCCGCGCGCAGCCCGAGCAGCAGCGGCACCCGGCCCTCGACCGGCCGCACCCCCAGCAGGACCGGCGCGCCCACCGCCGCCAGCTCCTCCGCGACCGCCCGCGCGAGCACGGCCCAGCCGCCGCCCGGCGAGAGCGCCCCGCCCAGCCGCATCACCACCGGCAGCAGCGGCCCGTCACCCGGCTTGAAGCCGAGGACGCGGGCCTGCGCGGGCGCGTCCGCCGCCGTGACGCGGCCCTCCGCGAGGTCGGTGAGGAAGTCGCCGCGTCCGCGCGCGGCCAGCTCCTCCTCCTGGCGGGCCTGCATCAGCACCACCGCCAGGATGCCCGCGGCCCGCTCGGCGGCCATGCGGTGCACCGGCGCGAGCGGCGCCCGCACCGGCAGCAGCACCAGGCGGGCCCGCACCGAGCCCGCCGTACCGGGCCCCGGGCCGCCGCCCGGCACGTCCACCAGCACCGAACCGGCGGGCGGCGGGGTGTCCTTGTGCGGGCCCCGCAGCCCCTCCCACACCTGGAGCGGATCGGCGCCCTCCGGCCCTGACCCCGCGGCGTACAGGAGCTGCCCGTCGGCGGTCTCCAGGAACACCGGGTTGGCGCTGAAGTCCGCCAGGATGCCCAGGACCTGCGGGATGCCGCCGCCGCCGAGCAGCGCCTCGGTGCAGCGCCGGTGCACCTCCTCGGCGCGTTGCAGCAGCGCGTAGTGGCCGTTGACGATCTCGGTGTGGATCTCCTCGGTGACCGTCACGAACGGCACCTCGCGGTGCAACTGGACCAGCGGCAGCCCGGCCGCCCGCGCCGTCTCCACGAGCGGCGCGGGCAGCCGGGCGAACCGCGGGCCCAGCTCGACGACGAGGGCCGCGATGCCCCGCTCGGCCAGGGTGCGCACGAACGCGCGCTGCTCGGCGGGGCGGGTGCCGAGGCCGTAGCCGGTGGTCAGCAGCAGCTCGCCGCCCTTGAGCAGCGAGGCGATGTTCGGCACCTCGCCCGCGTGCACCCAGCGCACGGTCCGGTGCAGCCGCTCGGCGCCCGCGACGACCTCCGGCAGCCCGCCGCTCAGGCCGGGCAGCTCAAGCGCCCGCCGCACGGTGATCCCGGCGTCGTGCGCGCCCTGACGGTCGTGTCCCTGCTGGTCCATACCGCGGACGCTACCCGCGGCCCGCCCTGACCCCGACCACGGGCCCTCGGCCACGGCTCCTAGGCCGGGGTGATGTTGTGGTTGAAGCGGAACACGTTGTCCGGGTCGTACGCGCGTTTGACGGCGGCCAGCCGGGCGGTGTTCTCCGCGCCGAGGCCCGCCCGCACCCGGTCGGGGCCCTCGTCGCCGATGAAGTTGAGGTAGATCGCGCCCGTGGCCCAGGGGCCCAGGGCGGCGCGCACCTCGTGGACCCAGCGGACGCAGCGCTCGTCGTCGGCGGGGTCGGCCCAGATGCCGAACGGGTGGACCGCCCAGGGGGCGTCCCGGTAGGGCACGGGGTAGTCGGCGGGCCCGGCGGCGATCGCGCCGCCCTGCGGCAGCAGGATCTGCTGGCAGCCGGTGGGCACCGGGAGCGCCTCGGCGCTGGCGCAGAAGACGTCCACCAGGTCGTCGGGCAGGCCGCTGACGTACTCCGCGGACCAGTAGTTCCGCTGGCCGGGCGGATCGTCGAACATGCACTGCACGTCGGCGTACGGCATCGCGCCCACGACCTCCGCCTCGTGCGGCAGCGCCAGCAGCGGCTCGGCGACCTTGCGCACGTCCTGCTCGCCGCCGACGCAGGTGACCAGCGCGAGGCAGACCAGGTCGCCCACCAGGGCGGGCGGTACGAACTCCTCCGGCGGGCCGGTGACGTACAGGATCGCCCCGCTCGCCTCGTCGGGGGCGTGCGCGACCAGCTCGCGGTAGGCGCGGACGACGTCGGGGCCGTGCTCCGGCCGGTACAGCAGCAGGGCGATCGCGAACCCGGGCAGTTCGTGCAGCTTCAGGGTGAGCGCGGTGGCGACGCCGAAGTTGCCGCCGCCGCCGTGCAGCGCCCAGAACAGCTCGGGGTTCTCGTCGGCGCTGGCGTGGGTGCGGGTGCCGTCGGCGGTGACCAGTTCGACGCCGAGCAGGTTGTCGACGGCGAGGCCGCACCAGCGGTCCAGCCAGCCCGTGCCGCCGCCCAGGGTGAAGCCACCGACGCCGGTGGTCGACACCCGTCCCCCGGTGGTGGCCAGGGCGTACGGCTGGGTGGCGCGGTCCAGGTGGCTCATCGTGGCGCCGCCCTCGACGCGGACCGCCGCCGCGCCGGGGTGCACGGTGACGCCGCGCATCCGCCGCAGGTCGACCACGAGACCGGCGTCGTTCACCGCCGTGCCCGCCACGCTGTGCCCGCCGCCGCGCACGGCGATGTTCAGGTCCAGGTCACGCCCGAACCGCACCGCCCGCACCACGTCGTCCTCGTCGGCGCACTGGGCGATGACGGCGGGCCGCCGGTCGATCATGGCGTTGAAGACGGTCCGGGCACCGTCGTAGCCCGGGTCCCCCGGGGCGAACACCTCGCCGGAGAGTTCCTCGCGCAGCGCGGCGAGAGCCGTGCCCGCCTTCGAAGGGGAAGCCATGGCCGCCGCCCCCTTCCCGGGAGAAGAGCAGGTCTCCTCCCAGGCTAGGCAGCGGCGGCCCGGCCCGCGCGGTCAGCCGCCGTAGGCGCCGGAGGCCGTCAGGCGCAGGGCGGTGTCGATGAGGGGGACGTGGCTGAAGGCCTGCGGGAAGTTGCCGACCTGGCGTTGCAGGCGGGGGTCCCATTCCTCGGCGAGCAGGCCCAGGTCGTTGCGGAGGGCGAGGAGCTTCTCGAAGAGCTTGCGGGCCTCGTCGACGCGGCCGATCATCGCGAGGTCGTCGGCCATCCAGAACGAGCAGGCGAGGAACGCGCCCTCGTCGCCGGGGAGGCCGTCGACGCCCGCCTTCTCGCCGTCGGTGGGGTAGCGCAGGATGAAACCGTCGGTGGTGGACAGCTCGCGCTGGATGGCCTCGATAGTGCCGATGACCCGCTTGTCGTCCGGGGGCAGGAAGCCCATCTGCGGGATCAGCAGCAGCGAGGCGTCCAGCTCCTTGGAGCCGTAGGACTGCGTGAAGGTGTTGCGTTCCTTGTCGTAGCCCTTCTCGCAGACGTCGTGGTGGATGTCGTCGCGCAGTTCCTTCCAGCGCTCCAGCGGGCCGTCCGCGTCGCCGGACTCGATCAGCTTGATGGTGCGGTCCACCGCGACCCAGGCCATCACCTTGGAGTGCACGAAGTGGCGGCGCGGGCCGCGCACCTCCCAGATGCCCTCGTCCGGCTCCTGCCAGTGGTCCTCCAGGTAGCGGATCAGCTTGAGCTGGAGCAGCGAGGCGTAGTCGTTGCGGGCCAGGCCGGTCATGTGGGCCAGGTGCAGGGCCTCGGTGACCTCGCCGTAGACGTCGAGCTGGAGCTGGTGGGCGGCGCCGTTGCCGACCCGGACCGGGGCGGAGTTCTCGTAGCCGGGCAGCCAGTCCAGCTCGGCCTCGCCCAGCTCGCGCTCGCCCGCGATGCCGTACATGATCTGGAGGTTCTCCGGGTCGCCCGCGACCGCCCGCAGCAGCCACTCGCGCCAGGCGCGGGCCTCCTCGCGGTAGCCGGTGCGCAGCAGCGAGGACAGGGTGATCGCGGCGTCGCGGAGCCAGGTGTAGCGGTAGTCCCAGTTGCGCACCCCGCCGATCTCCTCCGGCAGCGAGGTGGTGGGGGCCGCGACGATGCCGCCGGTGGGGGCGTACGTCAGGGCCTTCAGCGTGATCAGGGAGCGGATCACCGCCTCCCGGTACGGGCCGTGGTACGTGCAGTGCTCCACCCACTCCCGCCAGAAGTCCTCGGTCGCCTCCAGCGACTGCTCCGGCTCCGGCAGCGGCGGCGGCTCACGGTGCGAGGCCTGCCAGGAGATGGTGAACGCGATCCGGTCGCCCGGGGCGACGGTGAAGTCCGCGTACGTCGTCAGCGACTTGCCGTAGGTCTCGGCGGTGGTGTCGAACCACACCGAGTCCGGGCCCGCCACCGCGACCGTGCGGCCCTCGTGCTTGTGCACCCAGGGCACGACCCGCCCGTAGGAGAACCGCATCCGCAGCGCGGAGCGCATCGGCACCCGGCCGGAGACGCCCTCGACGATCCGGATGAGCTGCGGGGCGCCGTCACGCGGCGGCATGAAGTCCGTCACCCGGACCGTGCCGCGCGGGGTGTCCCACTCCGACTCCAGGACCAGCGAGTCACCGCGGTAGCCACGCCGGGCCGCCTTCGGCGGTGCCGCGTCCGACGGGTGCGCCGGGCCGATCCGCCAGAAGCCGTGCTCCTCGGTGCCCAGCAGACCGGCGAAGATGGCATGGGAGTCGAAGCGGGGCAGGCACAGCCAGTCCACTGTGCCGTCCCGGCAGACCAGTGCGGCGGTCTGCATGTCTCCGATGAGTGCGTAGTCTTCGATGCGCCCGGCCACGTGCAACTCCAGTCGAACGGCCACGTCGCCCCAGCAGGGGGCTGTCGCTAGTGCGGTCAAGGGGTCGTTGTAGTGCGTCGTTGAGATTTACTGCACAACAGTCGAGTCGCCCTACAGCGAAAGGACAATTGTTTCTCAACGGACTGACGAGCTCTCGTTGTTCCGGTGCTAACGGGCGGGGGTGGTGCCGTTCGGCCGGCGGGCTCGGCAGCGAGTGTCCGAGCAGGATACGACGCACGTTGATGATCCGCGTGCCGCTCCGGGCAACGCGACTGCGCCGAACGGGTGATCACCCGGTGAGAATCGGGTGAGTGGTACGTGTCCGTGCCCAGGCGTGCGCGCAGCGTGGCCGGGAGCCATCCCCTCCGGGCGCTGATACGCTGGTAGCCCGTGGACCGGTGGACGCCCCCGACGGCACTGCGACCGACGCAGGAGCTGGGGTCCCCCGACGCCGCACCCTCAGATCGCGACCACGGGAGCCCCGTCTTGGCCATGCCGCCCAAATCCACGACGACCAAGCACATCTTCGTCACCGGGGGTGTCGCCTCCTCGCTCGGCAAGGGTCTGACCGCCTCCAGCCTCGGCATGTTGCTCAAGGCGCGCGGGCTGCGCGTCGTCATGCAGAAGCTCGACCCGTACATCAACGTCGACCCGGGCACGATGAACCCCTTCCAGCACGGTGAGGTGTTCGTCACCAACGACGGTTGTGAGACCGATCTGGACATCGGCCACTACGAGCGGTTCCTCGACCGCGATCTGGACGGCTCCGCCAACGTCACCACCGGCCAGGTGTACTCCACGGTGATCGCCAAGGAGCGGCGCGGTGAGTACCTGGGCGACACCGTGCAGGTCATCCCGCACATCACCAACGAGATCAAGCACCGCATCCGCCGCATGGCGACGGACGAGGTGGACGTCGTGATCACCGAGGTGGGCGGCACGGTCGGCGACATCGAGTCGCTGCCGTTCCTGGAGACGGTCCGCCAGGTCCGGCACGAGGTCGGCCGGGACAACGTGTTCGTGGTGCACATCTCGCTGCTGCCGTACATCGGCCCGTCCGGCGAGCTGAAGACCAAGCCGACCCAGCACTCGGTGGCCGCGCTGCGCAACATCGGCATCCAGCCGGACGCGATCGTGCTGCGCTGCGACCGCGAGGTGCCGACCGCGATCAAGCGCAAGATCTCCCTGATGTGCGACGTCGACGAGGCGGCCGTGGTGGCCTGCCCGGACGCCCCGTCCATCTACGACATCCCGAAGACCGTCCACTCCGAGGGCCTGGACGCCTACGCCGTCCGCAAGCTGGACCTGCCGTTCCGCGACGTGGACTGGACGACCTGGGACGACCTGCTCGACCGCGTCCACAACCCGGCCCACGAGATCACCATGGCGCTGGTCGGCAAGTACATCGACCTGCCCGACGCCTATCTGTCGGTGACCGAGGCGCTGCGCGCGGGCGGCTTCGCCAACAAGACCCGCGTCAAGATCAAGTGGGTGACCTCCGACGACTGCCGCACCCCCGCCGGGGCCGAGGCGCAGCTCGCGGACGTGGACGCCATCTGCATCCCCGGCGGCTTCGGTGACCGCGGTGTCTCCGGCAAGGTCGGCGCCATCCAGTACGCCCGCGAGCACCGCGTCCCGCTGCTCGGCCTCTGCCTGGGCCTGCAGTGCATCGTGATCGAGGCCGCCCGCAACCTCGCCGGGATCGCCGACGCCAACTCCACCGAGTTCGACCCGGCCACCTCCCACCCGGTCATCTCCACCATGGCCGAGCAGCTCGACATCGTCGCCGGTGAGGGCGACATGGGCGGCACCATGCGGCTGGGCATGTACCCGGCGAAGCTGGCCGAGGGCTCCCTCGTCCGCGAGGTGTACGACGGCAAGGAGTACGTCGAGGAGCGGCACCGCCACCGCTACGAGGTGAACAACGCCTACCGCGCGGAGCTGGAGAAGAAGGCGGGCATCCTGTTCTCCGGCACCTCCCCGGACGGCAAGCTCGTCGAGTACGTGGAGTACCCGCGCGACGTCCACCCGTACCTGGTCGCCACCCAGGCCCACCCGGAGCTGCGCTCGCGGCCGACCCGCCCGCACCCGCTGTTCGCGGGGCTGGTGAAGGCGGCGGTCGAGCGGAAGACGGCGAAGTAGCACGACGGTTGTACGGTGGCCGGGGCGCGCGCGTTCACATTCCGCGCGCCCCGGTTTCTTCGTACGTCGCGGAAGGGCAGGGCATGACGATCAAGGACACCGCCGAGGAGTGGGAGATCCGGGCGACGGAGACCCCCTTCGTGGGCAACAAGACCTCCGTCCGCACCGACGACGTGGTCATGCCCGACGGCACCGTGGCCCGCCGCGACTACCAGGTCCACCCCGGCTCGGTCGCCGTCCTCGCCCTCGACGACGCCGACCGGGTGCTGGTGCTGCGGCAGTACCGCCACCCCGTGCGCCAGAAGCTGTGGGAGATCCCGGCCGGGCTGCTCGACGTCCCCGGCGAGAACCCGCTGCACGCCGCCCAGCGCGAGCTGTACGAGGAGGCGCACGTCAAGGCCGAGGACTGGCGGGTGCTGACCGACGTGTACACCACGCCCGGCGGCTGCGACGAGGCCGTACGGGTCTTCCTCGCCCGTGGTCTTTCCGACGCCGAGGGCGAGCGGTTCGCGGCCGAGCACGAGGAGCTGGACCTGGAGCTGGCGCGGGTGCCGCTCACGGAGCTGGTGCGCGGGGTGCTGGCCGGGGAGCTGCACAACAACTGCCTGGTCGTGGGCGTGCTGTCGCTGGCCGCCGCCCGCGCGGGCGACGGACTCGACGCGCTGCGCCCGGCGGAGGCGCCCTGGCCCGCCCGTCCGTTCGAGGCCTGAGCGGGCCGGGCGGCGGTCGGGCGTCTGCGGGGGCCGGGCAGCGGTCCGCGTCTGCGTGGGCCGGGTGGTGTTCGGGCGCCTGTGGTGGTCGGGCGGCATTCAGGCCCGTACGGGCCGGAAACCGGCCGGTGTGACGATCGGTTGATCCGATCGGGGGACGTCCCCGCGCCGCTCCCCACGGAACGCCACAGGGCCTGAACTAGGCTCTGAAAACGCCCGAACCGGAGTCCCGGCGGGCTTTGCGCGTGCGTGGAACGGGAGCGTGGCCCGTGACGGATCAGGCGGTGGACACAGACGGCGTCGAGCTGTCGGGACCCGCGTCGGCTCAGAGCCGGTTCCTGGGCCGCACACGGGAGTTGAAGGAGCTGCGCGCCGACATCGAGCGCGCCGGACTGGACACCCTCGCCGGGAAGAAGGCGCCCCGCGCGCGCGTGCTGCTCATCGCGGGCCGCCCCGGCTCCGGCCGTACGGCACTGGCCGGGGAGCTGGTCCGGCAGGTCTCCGACCGCTACCCCGACGGCGTGCTGCGCGCCCGGCTCAGCGAGCCCGACGGCACCCCGGTGCCGACCGAGGCCGCCGCCCGCGAACTGCTCACCGCCCTGGAGCTGCCCGCCCCCGCCGGTGCCGCCGCCGACGACCTCAGCGCCGCCCTGCGCGAGGGCCTCGCCGACCGCCGCGCGATCCTGCTGCTGGACGACGCGGCCACCGCCCAGCAGGTCGACGACCTGCTCCCGGACACCGCCGACTGCCTCGCCGTCGTCGTCGCCCAGGGCCCCCTCACCGGCATCTCCGACGTCCGCCCCTGCACCCTGGGCGGCCTGGACACCAAGTCGGCGGTGGAGCTGCTGTCCCGGTACACCGGCTCGGTCCGCGTCACCGTCGACCCGCGCGCCGCCGAGGGCCTGGTCGAGGTCTGCCAGGGCCAGCCCGCCGCACTGACGCTGGCCGGGGGCTGGCTGGCCGCCCGCCCCAAGGCGGCCGTCGCCGACCTCGCCAAGCAGTTGCGCGCCGAGGACGGCGACACCACGCCCCTCGCCCGGGTCTTCGGCCTCGTCCACCGCACCCTGCCGGGCGCCGCCGCGCGGATGCTGCGGCTGCTCGCCCTCGCCCCCGCCGGGCTCGTCGACCCGCACACCGCCTCCGCGCTCGCCGGGTGCTCGGTCGACGACGCCCGCACCACCCTGGACGACTTCACCGCCATGGGCCTGCTGCGGCCGGTGGACTCGCCGCTGCCGCAGTACGAGGTGCCCGGCTGTCTGCACCCCATGCTGCGCGCCCTGACCGAGACGGAGGACCGCCCGGCCGAGCTGACGCTGGCCCGCGCCCGGATGCTGGAGCGCACGGTGCGGCTGCTCCAGTCCTGCCGGGCCATCACCGAGACCGACAGCCCGCAGGCCCGCGAGAAGCTCCTCGGCCTGCCCCGCTCGCTGCGGTTCCCCAGCCCCCGGGCCGCCGCCGACTGGCTGACCCTGCGGCGCCCCGCCCTGCTGGCCTCGGCGCGGCTCGCGGTCGCGGACGGCGAGCTGGACACCCTCGCCCGACGGCTGCTGTCGCAGTTGGTGCGGGCGATGGTCGCGCACTACGGCACCCAGGCCGCGGCGGCCGACCTGTACGGCGTCCACGGCCTCGTCCTGGACGTGGCCGAGCGCCGGAACCTGCCCCGGGAGCGGGCGGCGGCCCTGCTGAACCTGGGCGACCTGGACGCCCGTACCGGCCGCACCAGTGACGCGCTGGCCCGCTACCGGGCCGCGCTGGACGCCGGACGGGAGGCGAACGACCCGTACGCGACCGGCCGCGCGATGGAATCCGTAGGCGGCGCGTACCTGGAGCTGGCGGACTACGACCGGGCCGCCGACTGGTTCGGCCGGGCCCTCGCCGAACGGCTGGCCCGCGACGAGCGCGCCGACGCCGCCCGGTTGTACGGCCGTACCGCCGCCGCCCACACCTACGCGGGCCGCTACGGCGAGGCGCAGCGGGACTGGCGGGCCGCCGCGGGCTTCCTGCGCCGCCTGGACGACGTGGCCGGACACGCCCGTGCGCTCAGCGAGTTGGCGCGGGTGCAGGAGTACGCGGGGAGGCCCGAGGAGTCGCTGCACACCTGCCAGGAGGCCCTGGACTGGGCCCGCCGCGCCGACGACACCCGGCTCCAGGCGGCGCTGCACCTGCGGATCGCGGACACCCTCGACCACCTCGGGGACCCCACGGCGGCCGGGCTGCACCGGGCCGCCGCGGAGCGGATCCTGAAAGAGGAGCACGCGGAACCCGAAGGAGGCGAGGACGGCGATACCCCAGACCCAGACCTGGAACAAGGTGCTAACGCCTGCGAAATCCGCAGTGCACCCGCTGAAGATTGATGCAATGAAAGGCTAGACAGCGGGAACGCCTTCATTAAACTGGCTCTGCCGCACGTTCTCCTGCGGTGTCTCCCGGTGTGCCCTGAACATCCGGGTATGTCGTGCATTACACCCTCTGAGCCAAGGACCGTGATCGACGTGAAGGTCGGCATCCCCCGCGAGGTCAAGAACAACGAGTTCCGGGTGGCCATCACCCCCGCCGGTGTGCACGAGCTGGTGCGCCACGGCCACCAGGTCGTCATCGAGCGCGGCGCGGGCGTCGGCTCCTCGATCACGGACGCCGAGTACGTCGCCGCCGGTGCCGCGATCCTCGAGACCGCCGACGAGGTGTGGGCCACCGCCGACCTGCTGCTGAAGGTCAAGGAGCCGATCGCGGAGGAGTACCACCGGCTCCGCAAGGACCAGACGCTCTTCACCTACCTGCACCTGGCCGCCTCCCGGGAGTGCACCGACGCCCTCGTCGAGTCCGGCACCACCGCGATCGCCTACGAGACGGTCGAGCTGCCCAACCGGGCGCTGCCGCTGCTCGCCCCGATGTCCGAGGTCGCGGGCCGCCTCGCCCCGCAGGTCGGCGCCTACCACCTGATGCGCGCCGCCGGTGGCCGCGGCGTCCTGCCCGGCGGCGTGCCCGGCGTCACCCCGGCCAAGGCGGTCGTCATCGGCGGTGGCGTCTCCGGCTGGAACGCCACGCAGATCGCCGTCGGCATGGGCTTCGACGTCACCCTGCTCGACCGCGACATCAACAAGCTGCGCGAGGCCGACAGGATCTTCGGCACCAGGGTCAAGGCGATCATGTCCAACTCCTTCGAGCTGGAGAAGGCCGTCCTGGAGGCCGACCTCGTCATCGGCGCGGTGCTGATCCCCGGTGCCAAGGCGCCGAAGCTGGTCACCAACGAGCTGGTGTCCCGGATGAAGCCGGGAAGTGTCCTTGTCGACATCGCGATCGACCAGGGCGGCTGCTTCGAGGACTCCCGCCCCACCACCCACGCCGAGCCGACCTTCCCGGTGCACGACTCGGTCTTCTACTGCGTCGCCAACATGCCCGGCGCGGTGCCCAACACCTCCACCAACGCCCTCACCAACGCCACGCTGCCGTACATCGTGTCGCTGGCGAACAACGGCTGGGTCGAGGCGCTGCGCCGCGACCCCGCGCTCGCCAAGGGCCTCAACACCCATGACGGCCAGGTCGTTTACAAGGAGGTCGCCGAGGCGCACGGCCTCGACCACGTGGAGCTGGAGACGCTGCTCGGCTGACCGCCGCCCCGTGACCGTGCGGTTAAGTCACCTTTTCGTAAAGGCGATACGTCAACACCGCTCGTCAACCTCGCACACCCGGCCGGACCTTGCCGACAAGGTCCGGCCGGGTGTGTGTATGGTCACTTTGCGCCGCTCGGTCAACTCGCCTCGAACGTAACCCTTCAACCGATTCGCACACCCGTGAAACCTGCCGTGCGACGGCCGTACGCCCTTGACAGAGGGATGTTTCATTGCCGACACATCCGGCCGGGTCCGGCGGATTGTGTTGCTGCGGACGCCCGACACGCCATAGAGTCGCCAACCGTCGGCATGGTGCCACGCTGACCTGTCTAGAAGTTTCCTGGTCACCAAGGAGGTAAGACGACTTGTGAATGAGTCGACATTTTCTCCCGGGGGTGGTCATCCAGGAACGCCTGCGCGGAGCCAGGGCTCCGCGGGGTTCGAGGCTGTCGGCTCCGTCGCGGTGCGCACCTTCGCAGCCCATCAGAGTCACCAGACCTCAGGGGTGACTCACCCAGCACACCAGAGCATGGATGGCCATCACGTGAACGCCATGGCCGGCGACGGAAGTGGCGCGCCCCACAACCACTTCGCCGACTACGACGAACTGCCCGACGGGCACTTCTACGACCCTGACGCCGAGTACGAGCCCGATCCGGAGTACGCGGCCACGCTCGCGCCCGACGCGGCCCGCCAGCGCCGTGAGCGCATCGGTCCGACCGGACGCCCGCTGCCGTACTTCCCGATCCCGGGCCCGCTGACCGACCACGGCCCCGCGACGATCATCGCGATGTGCAACCAGAAGGGCGGCGTGGGCAAGACCACGTCCACCATCAACCTGGGTGCCGCGCTCGCGGAGTACGGACGCCGGGTGCTGCTCGTCGACTTCGACCCGCAGGGCGCGCTGTCGGTCGGACTCGGCGTCAACCCCATGGAGCTGGACCTCACCGTCTACAACCTGCTCATGGAGCGGGGCCTGTCGGCCGACGAGGTGCTGCTGAAGACGGCGGTCCCCAACATGGACCTGCTGCCCAGCAACATCGACCTGTCCGCCGCCGAGGTGCAGCTCGTCTCCGAGGTCGCCCGCGAGTCGTCGCTGCAGCGCGCGCTGAAGCCGCTGCTGCCCGACTACGACTACATCGTGATCGACTGCCAGCCCTCGCTCGGCCTGCTCACCGTCAACGCGCTGACGGCCGCGCACAAGGTGATCGTCCCGTTGGAGTGCGAGTTCTTCGCGCTGCGCGGGGTGGCGCTGCTCACCGAGACCATCGAGAAGGTCCAGGAGCGGCTCAACCCCGACCTGGAGCTGGACGGCATCCTCGCCACGATGTACGACTCCCGGACCGTGCACAGCCGTGAGGTGCTTGCGCGGGTCGTCGAGGCGTTCGACGACCACGTCTACCACACGGTCATCGGGCGCACGGTGCGCTTCCCGGAGACCACGGTCGCCGGTGAGCCGATCACCACGTACGCCTCCAACTCCGTCGGCGCCGCCGCCTACCGCCAGCTCGCCAGGGAGGTGCTCGCCCGGTGTCACGCCGAGTGAGTCTGCCGGGGGCCGACGAACTCTTCCGTACGACAGGGGGCATGGCGCTCCAGGCGTCCACCCCGCGACGACAGGCCAACGGCGAGGCCCGGGTGCCCGCGCCCGCCGGGGAGAGCGACCAGAAGGCCGCCGCCGAGGACGCGCCCCAGTCCGTGCCCGCGCAGGGCGGCGACGGTGACGGGGCCGAGCACGTCGCGGCCGACGCGGAGGCCGTGGAGGGCGGCGGTGAGACGCGCAGCCGGTCCGCGGAGCGCGCCTCGCGCCGTCCGGCGGCGCAGGAAGGTTCTGCCGCGGCGGCGTCCCCGGCGCGCAAGCGCGGCCGGGCCTCGGCGCGGCGCCCCAGCGGGCGCGAGCGGCACGACGAGAAGATCACCGTGTACGTCTCGGCGGAGGAGCTGATGGACCTGGAGCACGCGCGCCTGGTCCTCCGGGGTGAGCACGGGCTGGCGGTCGACCGCGGGCGGATCGTGCGGGAGGCCGTCGCGGTCGTCCTCGCGGACCTGGAGACCCGGGGGGACGCCAGCATCCTGGTACGGCGGCTGCGGGGGCGGTAGGGGTAGCCTGCGGGGGTTATGACCTCCCGCGATGCCTCCCTTCCCGCCTCCGGCCGTGGCGGGCGGCGGCGTGCGTTGGGGCGGGGGCCGGGCGCGGAGCCCGTCGAGCCGGAGACGGTGCCCGCGGAGGTCGCCGAGCCCGAGCCCGAGGCCGAGGCCGTCGCGGAGCCGGAGCCCCCGGTTGAGGCTGACGCCGGTGTCTTCCGGGTGCGGCTCGCCAACTTCGAGGGGCCCTTCGACCTGCTGCTCCAGTTGATCTCCCGGCACAAGATGGACGTCACCGAGGTCGCGCTGTCGAAGGTGACCGACGAGTTCATGGCGTACATCAGGGCGCTGGGGCCGGACTGGGACCTGGACGAGACGACCGAGTTCCTGGTCGTCGCCGCCACGCTGCTCGATCTGAAGGCGGCCCGGCTGCTGCCCGCCGCCGAGGTGGAGGACGAGGCCGACCTCGCGCTGCTTGAGGCGCGGGACCTGCTGTTCGCGCGGCTGCTCCAGTACCGGGCGTACAAGCAGATCGCCGACATCTTCAGCGACAGGCTCGCGGCCGAGGCCTGCCGCTACCCCCGTACCGTCGGACTCGAACCGCACCACGCGGAGCTGCTGCCGGACGTCGTCATCAAGATCGGCCCCGAGGGGTTCGCGAAGCTCGCCGTCAAGGCGATGCAGCCCAGGCCGAAGCCGCAGGTGTACGTCGAGCACATCCACGCCCCGCTGGTCAGCGTGCAGGAGCAGGCCGGGATCGTGGTCGCGCGGCTGCGGGAGGTGGGCGAGGCCAGCTTCCTCGCGCTGGTCGAGGACACCGACGACACGCTGACCGTCGTAGCCCGGTTCCTGGCGCTGCTTGAGCTGTACCGGGAGAAGGCCGTCGCGCTGGAGCAGGAGACGGCGCTCGGGGAGCTGCTGGTGCGCTGGACCGGTGGGGACGGCGAGGCCGCCCCGACGGTGACCGACGAGTTCGACCGGCCGCCCGAGGTGCCGGAGGAGGGGAAGAAGACGTGAGCGAGGGGACCATCGGCGCGCCGGGCGTCGCCGATCTCGAACTCAAGCCCGCCCTGGAGGCCGTCCTGATGGTCGTGGACGAGCCCGCGACCGAGGAGCACCTCGCCAGGATCCTCCAGCGGCCCCGGCGGCGGGTCGCGGACGCCCTGCGGGAGCTGGCCGACGAGTACGCCGCGCAGGGCCGTGGCTTCGAGCTGCGGCTGGTCGCGGGCGGCTGGCGGTTCTACACCCGGCCCGAGTACGCGGCGGCCGTCGAGGGCTTCGTGCTCGACGGGCAGGTGGCGCGGCTCACGCAGGCCGCGCTGGAGACGCTCGCCGTGGTCGCGTACCGCCAGCCGGTCAGCCGCAGCAGGGTCTCCGCGGTGCGCGGGGTGAACTGCGACGGCGTGATGCGCACCCTCCTCCAGCGGGGGCTGATCGAGGAGGCGGGCGCGGAACCCGAAACAGGTGCGATCCTGTACAGGACGACGAACTACTTCCTGGAGCGGATGGGCCTGCGCGGCCTGGACGAGCTCCCGGAACTCGCGCCCTTCCTCCCGGAGGCGGAGGCGATCGAGGCCGAGACGCAGGAAGGCGTGCCGTCGTTCGATCCGGACGCTCCGGATTCCGAGGACGCAGACGACAAGACGACGGAACTTTGATGCGAAGCAGCGGCAGCGGCAAGAGCGGCGGGCGCGGTAACTACCGCGGTGCCGGTAACGACAGGGACCAGAAGCAGGGGCAGGGCCGCCCCCGCAAGCCCCGCCCCGAGGAGCGCCGCTACGACGTGGGCCCCGGCGCCACCAAGGACGGCCCGAAGGCCGGGCGCGGCGCGTCCGCGCGGGGCGCCGCCAAGGGCGGCCCCAAGCAGGGCGGCCAGGGCGGCCAGGGGGGACGCGGCCGTACGGCGCCCGCGCGCTCCCGCGAGTACGAGGCCCGGGTCGAGGAGCGCAACCGGGAGCGGTACGCGGGCAGGAAGGACGTCAAGCTGCCCAAGACCTTCCCCGGCGCCGAGCAGGAGGGCGAGCGCCTCCAGAAGGTGCTCGCGCGCGCGGGCTACGGCTCCCGGCGCGCCTGCGAGGAGCTGATCGAGCAGGCCAGGGTCGAGGTCAACGGCGAGATCGTCCTGGAGCAGGGCAAGCGGGTCGACCCGGAGAAGGACGAGATCAAGGTCGACGGGCTGACGGTCGCCACGCAGACGTACCAGTTCTTCTCGCTGAACAAGCCCGCCGGGGTCGTCTCCACGATGGAGGACCCGGAGGGCCGCCAGTGCCTGGGCGACTACGTCACCAACCGGGAGACCCGGCTGTTCCACGTCGGCCGCCTGGACACCGAGACCGAGGGCGTCATCCTGCTCACCAACCACGGTGAGCTGGCGCACCGCCTGACCCACCCGCGGTACGGCGTGAAGAAGACCTACCTCGCGCACATCGTCGGCCCGATCCCGCGCGACCTGGGCAAGCGCCTGAAGGACGGCATCCAGTTGGAGGACGGCTACGCGCGCGCGGACCACTTCCGCGTCGTCGAGCAGACCGGCAAGAACTACCTCGTCGAGGTCACCCTGCACGAGGGCCGCAAGCACATCGTGCGGCGGATGCTGGCGGAGGCGGGCTTCCCCGTCGACAAGCTGGTGCGCACCGCGTTCGGCCCGATCACGCTGGGCGACCAGAAGTCGGGCTGGCTGCGCAGGCTGTCCAACACGGAGGTCGGGATGCTGATGAAGGAGGTCGACCTGTAGGTCGGCCCCTCCCTCCCCGCTCGCTGTGCGTCGGCCGGTTCCGGACTCGTCCGGGACCGGCCGACGCCTTTCGCCGTCCCCGCCGGTCTGTATACCGGCGGGCCGTCGCCCTGACGGTCCGGAACCGGGACGTGGAGGGGCAGCGAGATGACTGTGCAGGCGGCGGACCGCGAGGAGTTCGTACGGCTCACCGATCCGTACCGGCGGGAGCTGCTCGCCCACTGCTACCGGATGCTCGGCTCGGTCGACGAGGCCGAGGACCTGGTGCAGGAGACGTACCTGCGCGCCTGGCGCTCGTACGACGGCTACGAGGGGCGGGCGTCGCTGCGGACCTGGCTGCACCGGATCGCCACCAACACGTGTCTGACGGCCCTGGAGGGCCTGGTGCGGCGTCCGACGCCCGCCGGGCTCGGTGAGCCGTCCCAGACGCCCGAGGAGCCGCTCAGGGCCCCCGCGACGGACGTGCCGTGGCTCCAGCCGCTGCCGGACGCGCTCGTCGACCCGGCGTCGGTGGTGGCCGCCCGGGGCAGTCTGCGGCTGGCGCTCGTCGCGGCGCTCCAGCACCTGCCCGCGCGGCAGCGGGCGGTGCTCATCCTGCGGGACGTGCTGGCCTGGCGGGCGGCGGAGGTCGCCGCCGTGCTCGGCACCTCGACGGCGGCGGTGAAGAGCAGCCTGCAACGCGCGCGTGCCCGGCTGGCGGAGGTCGCGCCCGAGGAGGACCTCCTGGCCGAGCCGGACAGCGCGGCGGACCGCGAGGTGCTCGACCGGTACGTGGCCGCCTTCGAGAACGCCGACATGGACGCCCTGCTCGCCCTGTTGCGGGACGGCGTGGAGCTGGAGATGCCGCCGTACCTGGAGTGGTTCCGCGGCGCGAAGGACGTGCACCGCTTCCTGGTGGCGCGCCTGCACCAGGTGGGCGGCACGCGGATGCTGCCCACGCGCGCGAACGGGCAGCCCGCGACCGCGATGTACACGCGCGGGGCGGACGGCGTCCTGCGGGCGCACGCCTTGCAGGTGCTCACCGTCGAGGAGGGCGCCGTGCGCCGGATCAGCGTCTTCCTGGACACCGGGATGTTCGGCCGGTTCGGGCTGCCCGAGGTGCTGGGATGAACCCGGGGGAGCTGCTGGAGCGGTCGCTCGCCTACGCGCTGGGCAGCGTCGCCGGGGTGCGGCCTGACAGCCTCGCGCGGGGCACGCCGTGCGCCGCGTGGGACCTGGCGCGGTTGCTTGGCCACCTCGACGACTCGATGGACGCGCTGTACGAGGGGCTGACCGGCGGGCGGATCGACCTGGTGCCCCGGGACGACCGCGCGTGCCGGTTCCGTACGCGCGCGTGCGCGGTGCTCGGCGCCTGGGCGGCCGGGCCGCCGGACCGGGTGCGGGTCGGCGGGCGGGCGCTGGACGTCCGGGTGCTGGCCGCCGTGGGCGCCGTCGAGCTCGCCGTGCACGGCTGGGACGTGGCCCAGGCCAGCGGGCGGCCCCGGCCCATCCCGGCCGACCTCGCGGCGGCGCTGCTGCCGGTCGCGCGGTACGTGGTGGTGGGAGAGGACCGCGGGGTGCGGTTCGCGGCGCCGGTCCCGGTGTCGGCCCTGGCCCGCCCGGAGGTCCGGCTGCTGGCGTTCCTGGGGCGGCGCGAGGGGCGGCGTGACGGGCGGGGCGACGGGCGGCGCGCCGGACGGGGCGAGGGGCCGCGCGATTCCTTTCCGGGGTGAGCCAGGTCTGCCTTCCGTGAGTGACCTCAATGACTCACGGAAGGCACGGACATGTCCGAGACCCTCAAGGCTCCCCCCGGCACCTCGCTCCCCGGCAGAGCCTCCCCGCCCCGCGCGTGGACGGTGGTCCTCGCCG
This sequence comes from Streptomyces flavalbus, assembly GCF_042674625.1. Classification (NCBI taxonomy): domain Bacteria; kingdom Bacillati; phylum Actinomycetota; class Actinomycetes; order Kitasatosporales; family Streptomycetaceae; genus Streptomyces; species Streptomyces flavalbus. The sequence goes on along the minus strand of NZ_JBHTEB010000001.1, from coordinate 1,697,404 downwards.
GGCTCGGGGCGCTGCTGTGCTCCCTGGACGTCGTGGTCGTGGCGACCGCGCTGCCCGCGCTGCGGACCGACTTCGGCGCCAGCCTGTCCGAGCTGGAATGGACGATCAACGCCTACAACCTGGCCTTCGCCTGCCTCACCCTGACCGGTGCCGCGCTCGGCGACCGGTTCGGACGGCGGCGCATGTACGTCGTCGGGCTCGCCGTGTTCACCCTCGCGTCCTTCGCCGCGGCCCTCGCGGGCGGCTCGGGCCAGCTCATCGCGGCGCGGCTGGTGCAGGGTGCCGGGGCCGCCGTCCTGCTGCCGCTCACCCTGACCCTCATCAGCGAGGCGTTCCCCGTGGAGAAGCGGGGCGTGGCGATCGGCGTGTGGGGCGGGGTGACCGGGCTGGGCGTCGCGGCCGGGCCGGTGCTGGGCGGGGCCGTCACCGAGGGCCTGTCCTGGCAGTGGATCTTCTGGCTGAACGTCCCGATCGGGCTGGCGATGCTGCCCCTCTCCGCCACCAGGCTCCACGAGAGCTACGGCACCCGGCCGCAACTCGACATCGTGGGACTGGTGTTGGCGGCGGTCGGCGTGACCGGTCTGGCCTGGGCCCCGGTGCGGGCGCCGGAGGCGGGCTGGGGCAGCGCCGAGGTGCTGACCGCGCTGGCCGTCGGAGTCGTGTTCGTGGGCGCGTTCCTGGAGTGGGAGCGGCGGGGCGCCCGGCATCCGATGCTGCCGCTCGGGCACTTCCGCAGGCGTGGCTTCTCCACCGCCAACGCCGCCGCCTTCCTGCTCTTCGCCTCGCTGCTCGGCGCGCTGTTCATGATCACCCAACTGTTCCAGTTCGGGCTCGGCTACTCGCCCCTGGAGGCGGGGGTGCGCATCCTCGTCTGGAACGCCATGCCGCTGCTGGTCGCGCCGGTCGCGGGCGCGCTCGCGGACCGGTACGGCACCCGGCCGTTCATGCTGGGCGGACTGGCGCTCCAGGGCCTCGGCCTCGCCCTGCTGGCCTGGCGGGTCGAACCCGGCGTCGGCTACGGCGGCATGGTCGTCCCGCTGGTCATCGCGGGCGTCGGCATCTCCATGGTGTTCCCGAGCGTCGCCAACGCCGTCACCGCCGCGGTGCCGCTCAGCGAGGCGGGCGTCGCGGCCGGGGTGAACAACGCCCTGCGCGAGCTGGGCGGGGTCTTCGGCGTGGCGATCGCCGCGGCGGTCTTCACGACGTACGGCGGCTACGGCTCCCCGACCGCGTTCCTGGACGGTGTCGGCCCCGCGCTGTGGGTGTCGGCGGGCGCCGCCGGGGTGGGGGCGCTGGTGTCGGCGCTCGCACCCGGCCGCGACTAGGCCGGGCCGACCTCCCACCCCGCGGCGGGGGTTGCCCCATCACGCCCGCCCTCTTTATAGTCGTAGTGACTATTAAGGGGGTGGGTGTGGAGTACGACAAGCACGCCTACGAGCCGTTCGCCGTCACCGTCGACCTCGCGGTCTTCACCATCCGCGCGGGCGCGCTGCGGGTCCTGCTCGTGGAGCGCGGGCAGGAGCCGTACGCCGGTCAGTGGGCGCTGCCCGGCGGGTTCCTGCTGCCAAAGGAGTCCGCGGAGACGGCGGCCCGGCGCGAACTCGCCGAGGAGACGGGGCTGTCCGACGTCTCCGGGCTCCACCTGGAGCAGTTGCGCACCTACAGCGACCCCGGCCGCGACCCGCGGATGCGGGTGGTCTCCGTCGCCTTCACCGCCCTGCTGCCCGACGCCCCCGAGCCGCGCGGCGGCAGCGACGCCGCGCAGGCCCGCTGGGTGGCGTACGACACCGCGGGGCCGCTCGCCTTCGACCACGACCGCATCCTCGCGGACGCCCACGAGCGCGTCGGCGCCAAGCTGGAGTACCGCTGCCTCGCCACCGCCTTCTGCCCGCCCGAGTTCACCCTCGGTGAGCTGCGCGAGGTCTACGAGACGGTGTGGGGCACCGCCCTGGACCGGCCCAACTTCCGGCGCAAGGTGCTCGCCACGCCCGGCTTCGTCGAGCCGGTCCCCGGCGCCGCCCGGCTCACCGGCGGCCGGGGCAAGCCCGCCGCGCTGTACCGCGCGGGTCCGGCCACCGCCCTGCACCCGCCCCTCCTCCGCCCGTCCCGGGAAGGACGCCCCGCATGACCGCCACGACCGTCACCAAACGCGCCGCCACCGGCGCCCTCACCGGCCTCGCCCTCGGCGACGCGCTCGGCTTCCCGACGGAGTTCGACGACGTGCCGTCGATCCTCGCCACGTGCGGCCCCTGGCGGGAGATGGAGCTGCCCACGCCCGCGATCGTCACCGACGACACCCAGATGACGCTGGCGCTCGGACGGGGGATACGGGCGGCGACGGACCGCGGGGTGCTGGAACCTGCCGGGATGGCCGAGGCGGTGCGCCGGGAGTACGTCGCCTGGAACCGCTCACCGGAGAACAACCGCGCCCCGGGGAACACCTGCATCCGCGCCTGCGAGCTGCTGGAGGACCCGGGGCGGCCCTGGCAGGACGCCAGCCAGGTCCACTCCAAGGGCTGCGGCGCCAACATGCGCGTCGCGCCGGTCGGGCTCGTCCCCGGCCTCAGCGACGAACAGCGCGCGGGCGCCGCCCAGCTCCAGGCCGCCCTCACCCACGGGCACCCCACGGCGCTCGCCGCCTCCGACCTCACCGCGCACGCCGTACGGCTGCTCGCGCGGGGCGCCGAGCCGACCGGACTCGTCGGGCGCCTGCGGTCGTACGCCTACGACAACCGCTCCCGCTACCACGAGCGCTGGCTCGGCGACCTGTGGAGGCGCGCCCAGGACCCCAGCCCCGAGCGCTTCATCGCACGCGGCTGGGACGAGTGCCTGGAGGTCCTGGAGCGGCTCCAGCGGGCCGTGCGCACGGTCTCGCCGGAGACCGACCCGTGCCTGGCCACCGGCGCGGGCTGGATCGCGGAGGAGGCGCTGGCGACCGGGCTGCTGTGCTTCCTGCTCTTCGTCGACGAACCGCTGACCGCGCTGCGCCGGGCCGCCTGCTCCTCCGGCGACTCCGACTCCCTCGCCTGCCTGACCGGCGCCTTCGCGGGGGCGTACCTCGGCACGGACGCCTGGCCGACCGCGTGGGCGGACCGGATCGAGTACCGGGGGGAACTGGTGACGCTCGGGGCGCTCTGGGACGCCTGAGGTGCCGACGTCCTGAAGCCCTGAGGCCCCGAGGTCAGTGTGCCGAGGCGCGGCGGACGCGGATCAGGAAGTCCTCCACCCGGCGCCGGTCCGGCTCGGGCGGCAGCGGTGTGCGCTGGGCGGCCCGCTCCGCCTCCGCCTCCAGCCGGGCCATCCAGGTCTCCACCTCCCGCCAGGGGACCTCACCGCGCTTCACGGCCAGCAGCGGCTCGCGCTGGTCACCGACGTCGATCGTGAGGCGGCCGGTGCGCAGCAGGTCGCGGACGCTCAGCAGCAGCCGCAGCAGGTGCGTCGCGTGCTTCCAGCGGGGCGCGCCGTGCGTGCGGACGTCGGCCTCCAGCCTCCCCCGCTGGCCCCGCGCGTACCGGGTGAACGACACGTGCGCGTGCCGGGACAGGAACGCGCCGCGCAGGTCGAGGAGTTCCCGGCCGGTGGCGTCCACGTGCTCCACGAGCGGGGAGTGCAGGCACTCCAGGATGTTCGGGTTGGCGCGCAGGGCCAGCTCGCAGAAGCGTTCCAGCTCCCAACTGAACTGCTCCTCGGCCGGGCCGTCCACATGCGTCGGCGGCTTGTCGAAGCGCCAGAACAGCGGCGTCGGGGCGACGAACACGCCCCGCCGGTCGGTGTCGCTGCCCTCGGTCGCCAGGCCGAAGGCGCGTGAGCCCATGACACAGGCGTAGACGGTGTGGTCGCGGACCAGGTCCAGGGACGATTCCGGAGGCGCGGGCTTCATGGCCCGCAGCGTACGGCGCGGATCACGCCAGGTGGATCGAGTTTCCGTCCACGGTGATCTGCTTCTCCGGCAGCGGCTTCGTCGCCGGGGGGTGCGCCACCGAGCCGTCCTCGATGCGGAACCTGCTGCCGTGGCAGGGGCAGTTGATGGTGCCGTCCGCGACCTCGGCCACCGTGCAGCCCTGGTGGGTGCAGGTGCTGGAGAACGCCTTGAACTCGCCCTCGGCGGGCTGGGTCACGACCACCTTCTCGGCCTTGAAGACCTTGCCGCCGCTGACCGGGATGTCGGACGTCTTCGCCAGCTCCGGCCCGGCGGAGGCGCCGTCGTCGGAGCCGTCGTCGCCGCCGCAGCCCGCGGCGAGCGCCGTCGCGCCGGTGGCGAGCAGGACCGTACGGCGGGTGGGTACGTGGGGCATGTCGTCACTCCGTGGCGGCGAGGGGGGAGCGGAACAGGGTGTTCCGGGCGGGAGCAGGAGCATCCTGGCACCGAAGCGGCCGAAGGTGAAGCAAGCCGGGACGGAGCGCCAGAAAACGGTCGTCTCAGCGGGCGGGCGCCGCGCGCCCGGCCCCGGCGCGCTGACTACGCTGGACGGACGGAGAGCCGAGCTAAGGAGCGGGTTGTGGCGGTACGAGCGGTCCGGGGGGCCGTCCAGTTGGAACGGGACGAGGCCGGGCACATGGACCAGCGGGTCGGGGCCCTGCTCACCGCCGTCCTGGAGCGCAACGGGCTCGCCACGGACGACCTCATCAGCATCTGGTTCACCGCCACGCCCGACCTGCGCAGCGAGTTCCCGGCCGCCGCCGCGCGCAGGCTCGGCATCGTCGACGTGCCGCTGATCTGCGCCCAGGAGTTGGACGTGGCCGGTGCCATGCCGCGCGTGGTGCGGGTCCTCGCGCACATCGAGTCCGACCGGCCCCGCGCCGACCTCCACCACGTCTACCTCGGCGCCGCCGCCGCCCTGCGCAAGGACATCGCCCAGTGAGGACCGCACTCGTCATCGGCACCGGCCTCATCGGCACCTCCGCCGCCCTGGCCCTGGCCCAGCGCGGCGTCGTCGTCCACCTCACCGACCACGACCCCGAGCAGGCCCGTACGGCAGCCGCGCTGGGCGCCGGGACGGACGAGGCGCCCGAGGGACCGGTGGACCTGGCGATCGTCGCCGCGCCGCCCGCCCATGTCGCCGGGGTGCTCGCCGACGCGATGCGGCGCGGGCTGGCCCGCGGCTACCTCGACGTGGCCAGCGTCAAGGGCGGACCGCGCCGCGAGCTTCAGGCGCTGGGGCTCGACCTGACGTCGTACATCGGCACGCACCCCATGTCCGGGCGGGAGCGGTCCGGGCCGCTGGCCGCGACGGGTGACCTCTTCGAGGGACGGCCCTGGGTGCTCACCCCGACCCGGGACACCGACACCGAGGTGCTGAACCTCGCCCTGGAGCTGGTCTCGCACTGCCGGGCCGTGCCGGTCGTCATGGACGCCGACGCCCACGACCGCGCCGTCGCCCTCGTCTCCCACATGCCCCACCTGGTGTCCAGCATGGTCGCCGCGCGGCTGGAGAACGCCGAGGAGGCCGCCGTACGGCTGTGCGGGCAGGGCATCAGGGACGTGACCCGGATCGCCGCGTCCGAGCCGGGCATGTGGATCGACATCCTCTCCGCGAACCCGGGGCCGGTGGCCGACCTGCTCACGGACGTCGCCGCCGACCTCGACGAGACGGTGCGCGCGCTGCGGTCCCTGCAGTCCTCCGACGAGGCCAAGCGCCGGGAGGGCACCGCCGGCATCCGGGACGTGCTGCGGCGCGGGAACGCGGGCCAGGTCCGCGTCCCCGGCAAGCACGGGTCCGCGCCGCGCGTCTACGAGGTCGTCGCCGTGCTCATCGACGACCAGCCGGGCCAGCTCGCCCGGATCTTCGCGGACGCCGGGCGGGCCGGGGTCAACATCGAGGACGTCCGCATCGAACACGCCACGGGGCAGCAGGCGGGCCTGGTCCAGCTCATGGTGGAGCCGAAGGCGGCGGCGGTCCTGAGCGCGGCGCTGCGGGAGCGTGGGTGGTCGGTGCGGCAGTAGGGGGCCCACCGCCACGACAGCCGTCGGCCGGACGGGTGAGCGGTACCCAGTAACCTTGTTCCGGGCGTACTCCGCCCTCCCCGCCGCCCAGGACCAGGAAAGGTGTCCCCACAGTGGAACGCGCCGCAGTGATTGTCGCCATCGACGGGCCTTCCGGCACGGGCAAGTCGAGCACCTCGAAGGCCGTGGCGGCGCAGCTCGGGCTGAGCTACCTGGACACCGGCGCCCAGTACCGGGCGATCACCTGGTGGATGGTGACCAACGGCATCGACGTCGACGACCCGTCCGCGATCGCCGCCGCGGCCGGGAAGCCGGAGATCGTCTCCGGCACCGACCCGTCCCACCCGACGATCACCGTCGACGGCACGGACGTCGCCGGGCCGATCCGCACCCAGGAGGTCACCTCCAAGGTCAGCGCGGTCAGCGCGGTGCCCGAGGTGCGGGCCCGGATCACCGAACTCCAGCGGTCCATCGCCACCGCCGCCGAGCGCGGCATCGTCGTCGAGGGCCGGGACATCGGTACGACCGTGCTGCCCGACGCCGACCTGAAGATCTTCCTGACCGCCTCGCCGGAGGCCCGCGCCGCGCGCCGCAGCGGCGAGCTGAAGGGCGCCGACGTCAACAGCACCCGCGAGGCCCTGCTCAAGCGGGACGCCGCCGACTCCAGCCGCAAGGTCGCGCCGCTGGCCAAGGCGGACGACGCCGTCGAGGTCGACACCACCGAGCTGACCCTGACGCAGGTCATCGAGTGCGTCGTCACCCTCATCGAGGAGAAGCGGGCCGGGAAGTGACCGAGGTGCCGTCGGCGCGGGGCGCCGAGGTCGGCCGCCGGATCGGCGTCGGCCTGATGTACGGGCTGTGGAGGCCGCGGGTCCTGGGCGCCTGGCGGGTGCCCGCCACCGGCCCGGCGATCCTCGCCGTCAACCACTCCCACAACATCGACGGCCCGATGGTGATGGGCGTGGCGCCCCGGCCCACGCACTTCCTGGTCAAGAAGGAGGCGTTCGTCGGCCCGCTCGACCCCTTCCTGACCCGGATCGGCCAGCTCAAGGTGGACCGCACCAGCACCGACCGCACGGCGATCACCCGGGCGCTGGGCGTCCTGGAGGCGGGCGGCGTCCTCGGCATATTCCCCGAGGGCACCCGGGGCGAGGGCGACTTCGCCGCCCTGCGCGCCGGGCTCGCCTACTTCGCCGTCCGCAGCGGCGCCCCGGTCGTCCCGGTGGCCGTCCTGGGAAGTTCCGACCGCCCCGGACGGTTGGTGAAGGCGCTGCCCCCGCTGCGCAGCCGGGTCGACGTGGTCTTCGGAGACCCCTTCGACGCGGGCGACGGCACCGGCCGCCGCACCCGCAAGGCCCTCGACGAGGCCACCGAACGCATCCAGAAGCAGCTCACCACCCACCTGGAAAACGCCAGGCGCCTCACCGGGCGCTAGGCGACACTGAGTAGTGGGTCGTGCCGGGTGAAACCGGGCACTCCCCACCGATCACCACGAATGAACTACGAGGTACGGACTTCATGAACGACCAGATCCAGCCCGACGGCTCGGCCCACTCCGAGCACGAGCACGGGGCGCTCGGCGACGCCGAGTACGCGGAGTTCATGGAGCTCGCCGCGGAAGAGGGCTTCGACCTGGAGGACGTCGAGGGCGCCATCGAGGCGGCCGGGCACGGCCCGCTGCCCGTCGTCGCCGTCGTGGGCCGCCCGAACGTCGGCAAGTCGACCCTGGTGAACCGGATCATCGGCCGCCGCGAGGCCGTCGTGGAGGACCGTCCGGGCGTCACCCGGGACCGGGTCACCTACGAGGCCGAGTGGGCGGGCCGCCGCTTCAAGGTCGTCGACACCGGCGGCTGGGAGCAGGACGTCTTCGGCATCGACGCCTCCGTCGCCGCGCAGGCCGAGTTCGCGATCGACGCGGCCGACGCCGTCGTCTTCGTCGTCGACGCCAAGGTCGGCGCCACCGACACCGACGAGGCGGTCGTACGGCTGCTGCGCAAGGCCGGGAAGCCCGTGGTGCTGTGCGCCAACAAGGTCGACGGCCCGAGCGGCGAGGCCGACGCGTCGTACCTGTGGTCCCTGGGCCTGGGCGAGCCGCACCCCGTCTCCGCGCTGCACGGCCGCGGCACCGGCGACATGCTGGACGCCGTCCTGGAGGCGCTGCCGGAGGCGCCGCGCGAGACCTTCGGCGGCGCGGGCATCGGCGGACCGCGCCGGGTCGCGCTGATCGGCCGCCCGAACGTCGGCAAGTCCTCGCTGCTGAACAAGGTCGCGGGCGAGGAGCGCGTCGTCGTCAACGAACTCGCGGGCACCACCCGCGACCCGGTCGACGAGCTGATCGAGCTGGGCGGCAAGACCTGGAAGTTCGTCGACACCGCCGGTATCCGCAAGCGGGTCCACCTCCAGCAGGGCGCCGACTACTACGCCTCGCTGCGCACCGCCGCCGCCGTGGAGAAGGCCGAGATCGCCGTCGTCCTGATCGACGCCGCCGACTCCATCTCGGTGCAGGACCAGCGGATCGTCACCATGGCGGTGGAGGCGGGCCGTGCGCTCGTCCTCGCCTTCAACAAGTGGGACACCCTCGACGAGGAGCGCCGCTACTACCTGGAGCGGGAGATCGAGACCGAGCTGGGCCAGGTGGCGTGGGCGCCCCGCGTCAACGTCTCGGCGCGCACCGGGCGGCACATGGAGAAGCTGGTCCCGGCGATCGAGACGGCCCTCGACGGCTGGGAGACCCGGGTGCCGACCGGCCGTCTGAACGCCTTCCTCGGTGAGCTGGTCTCCGCCCACCCGCACCCGGTCCGCGGCGGCAAGCAGCCCCGCATCCTCTTCGGCACCCAGGCGGGCACCAAGCCGCCCCGGTTCGTGCTCTTCGCCAGCGGCTTCATCGAGGCGGGCTACCGGCGCTTCATCGAGCGCAGGCTGCGCGAGGAGTTCGGCTTCGAGGGCACGCCGATCCACATCTCGGTGCGGGTGCGGGAGAAGCGCTCGAAGAAGAAGTGACAGAACTGACGAGGGAGGGAAAGGGCTGCGCCCCTTTCCCTCCCTCGTCAGTTCGTCAGAGCCCTCTGCGCGGGGCCGGGGGCAGCGCGGGCAGGTGGCGCGTGCCGGTGTAGTACTGCTGCCCGAGCTGGCTGAGCTGCCCGACGCGGTGCCACTGCTGCCCGTGGGGACCGCCGTACGACGCCGGGGCGGGGACGTGGAAGCCGCCCGTGCTGTGCGGAGTGGTCCCGAACGCGGTGAAGGCCAGCTCCTCCTCGCCGCTGCGGTCGCCCGGCAGCGCGCGGAACGTCTTGACGTACTCGGCGTAGAGCGTGTCGTAGATCGGTGTGGCCGATGGGCCGCCCTGGGGATCGTGGTCCGGTCGTGCGGAGGTGGCTGACGGGTGGGACGGGCGGCGGGAAACGTCGTATGCGTGCACGTATGTCCAAACGACCCCGCGCGTCCGGGGATGCGGGCCGCCCCGAGGGGCGCGGGGCGGTGCGCTGCTTCCCCGTGGCTCCGACGGCTCAGGTACCGGCGAGCGGCAGGGCGGCGGCGACCAGCTTGCCGCCCGCGGCGGCCTTGTCGAGGGCCTCGCGGAGCAGGTCCTCGCGGGGCTGGCGGCCGATGGAGCCGACCGGCGCGGCGAACATCAGCACCTGCTGGTGCTTGTTGGCCGCCGCCCGCCAGCTCTCGGTGACCTGGAGCGGCTGGTGCGCCTGCCACCAGGCCACCGGCTGGCCGCCGTTCGTGCCCGGCTGGAGCACGGCGTGCAGTTGGCCCATGGCGAGCAGCACCGACCAGCCGTGCAGCACCGGCGGGACGCCGGTCAGCTCGGTCAGCGGCATGAAGCCCTGCTCGATGAGGAGCGGCAGGAAGTCGTCGCCCGCGCCGGTGGCGCCGGGGCGCACGATGGGGCCGGTGGGCTCGACGACCAGCGCCGGGTGCAGCTCACCGGCGAGCAGCACGAGCCCGCTGGTGACGCCGAGGACGGCCTGCTCGGGCACGACCTTCTCCGGCTCCAGGTCGACGGTGTCGCCGCTGATGGACCTCACGGCACCCCTCAACTGCTCCTCGGTGACCTGGACGACCTGGGAGGGCAGACAGGTGGCGTGGGCGAAGGCGAGCACGGCGGTCTCGTCCCCGACGAACAGGACGGTGCTGGTCCGCTCGCGTTCACAGTCGCCCGGGGTGCGGCAGGACGTGCAGTCGTAACTGCCCGGGGTGTTGTCTCCGGCGAGCAGCCGGTCGGCTTCTTCGTCGCCGATCTCGGCGCGTACCTCGTCGCTGACGTCGACCATGCGCGGCACGGGTGGCTCCCTCGGGATGCGGTGCGTGGCAGGGGCCGGGTGGCTCCCGGCCCGTGGTCCGGGTCGGTCCCGGGCCCATGCAGAAGACAACGGGCGATCTGTGGCGGGAGTCACGCTGTACGGCGAACGGAATCCCACCATCCATCGCACAGCGTCACCGAGCGGACGGAACCGGGCACTCAGGGTCAACTCCGTGCCACGTCAAGGAACTTGACGCGGTGAACTAGTTCACAGTTTGGTCGCGGAGCTGGTCGACAAATCGGGAAATCGGTGAACGAAAGGGCTGTCCGAAAAACGCCGTTACCCCAGGTAACGCCGAACTGGCCTGCTCGGACGAGGAGTTGGTTGATGCGGGCTCGCCGCGCTCCGTACATTCCTCGGCCGTGTGCAAAGAGCACCGCTCGGGGACGTCCACCGGACGCGTCGGCCGCACCACGGCCGACGCGCGGCACCACTCACGGTGGACGGGACGGAGCGCGACCACCGTGCCCCCGCACGGCGGACGCGTCCCGTCCGGGGGACCTCGGGTCCGTGGAGAGGGAGTTCCATGTCCGAATGTGCCGATACCACCCGCGACGACGCCCGCGCCGACGCCCGCAGGGCACGTACGACCCGTACGACCGTGGTCCTCGCCGGGGCGGCGCTGCTCGCTCCGCTGGGGCTGCTGACCGCCAGCGGTGACGCCGCGGCGGCGGACGGCGGAGTGTGGGACCGCATCGCCCAGTGCGAGAGCGGCGGCAACTGGCACATCAACACCGGCAACGGCTACTACGGCGGCCTGCAGTTCTCCGCGTCCACCTGGCGCGCCTACGGCGGCACCGCCTACGCGCCCACCGCCGACGGCGCCACCAGGGAACAGCAGATCGCCGTCGCCACCAAGGTGCAGCAGGCCCAGGGCTGGGGCGCGTGGCCGACCTGCTCGGCCCGGGCCGGGGCGTACGGCGGCGCACCGGCGGCGACGTCCTCCGGGTCAGGGGAGACCGGCTCGGGCACCAACACGGCGCCGACACGGGAGTCCGCGCAGGCCCCGGCGCGCACCTCGGGGCACACCTCGGGGCACACCGACCGCGGCTCCTCCCGCGGTGACTACACCGTCCGCGCGGGTGACACCCTCAGCGGGATCGCCGCCCGGCACGGCACCAACTGGCAGCGGCTGTACGCCGCCAACCGGGCGGTCATCGGCGGCGATCCGGACGTGATCGTGCCCGGCCAGCGGCTCGATCTCTGACGGCCCCCCGGCCACCAGCCTCGCCCGGTCCGCCGACCGGGTGGGGCGCCCGGCGCCGCGGGGCGCGGCTCGCCGGGCGGGCGCCGGGCGCCGCTTAGCGTGGGCCGATGCCCCAGCCCACGTGGATCTCGCGCGTCCTCGCGGCGACCCTGCTCGCCGCCCTCGCCCCCGCGCCCGCCGCCGTCGCGGCCACCCCCGGGTCCGCCGCACCGCCCGGGTCCGCCCCCCAGCACTGCCCCAAGGACAAGTGGCCCTGGGACTGCGTCGCCGACTGTGAGAGCGGCGGACGCTGGGACACCAACACCGGGAACGGCTTCTACGGCGGGCTGCAGTTCTGGCAGCCCACCTGGCGGGAGTTCGGCGGCCTGAAGTACGCCCCGCGCGCCGACCTCGCCACCCGCGAGCAGCAGATCGCGGTCGCCTCGGAGGTGCTCGCGGTCCAGGGGTGGGAGGCCTGGCCGGTCTGTTCCAAGCGGTACGGGCTCAGCGGCCGGATGCACACCGTGAAACCCGGTGACACGCTCTCCTCCATCGCCCGCAAGTACGGCGTCAAGGGCGGCTGGCGGACCCTCTACGAGGCCAACCGGAAGACCATCGGCGCCAGCCCCGACCTGGTGCGGGTCGGGACGCTGCTCGTCCTGCCGAAGGGCGCGCTGCGCGCACAGGGCCCCGAGCGGGCCCCGGCCGTGTTCGGGCCGCCGCTCACCGGGGCCGCGGACGCCTGAGTTCGGCCGCCTCCCCGGCGAAGACGACGGCGCCCCGGCGCAGTTCGTACACGAGTGCCGCCCGGCCGTGCAGCGCGGGCGGCACACGTTGTTCGGCGACGACCACGCACGCGTGGAGCGCCGCCAGTAGTTCGTAGGTATGAGCCGCCACTGCGGGGGACATGCCCTGCGCGGGCTCGTCGACGAGCACCACGCGCGCGTGGGACAGCAGGGCGCGGGACAGCGCCAGCATCCGCTGCTCGCCACCGGAGAGGGTGCCCGCGCGGCGCGGCAGCAGCGGGGCGAGCTGCGGGTAGGCGTCGAGGGCGGGGGCGTAGGCGGGAGTGGTGAGTTCGAGGTTCTCGCGGACGGTGAGGGAGCCGAAGACCGCCTGCCGCTCCGGGACCAGGCACAGGCCCCGGCGGGCCCGCTCGTGGGCGGGTACCCGGGTGACGTCGGCGCCGTCCCACACCACCGCCCCACCGGACAGCGGGACGGTCCCGGCGAGCGCGCGCAGGGCCGTCGTACGCCCCGAGCCGTTGCGGCCGAGCAGGACCGTCAGGCCGGGGGAGGGGGCGACGAGGGTGACGCCGTGCAGGGCCTCCAGGGGGCCGTAGCGCACGCGCGCGTGGCGCAGGGCGATGGTCACGCGGTGACCTCCCGGCCGTCGAGGACCCGGTCGGGCGGCCCGGAGGCGACGATCCGGCCCGCCGCCATCACGTGCACGACGTCGGCGAGGTCCGCCACGAGGTCGAGGTCGTGCTCGACGACGAGCAGCGCGGTGCCGTCCGCGGCGAGGGCCTTCAGCACGCGGGCCAGGGCGGCCACCTCGGCGGTGTCGAGTCCCGCCGCGGGCTCGTCGAGGAGCAGCACGCGCGGGCCGCCCGCGAGGGCCCTGGCCAGCTCGACGCGGCGCAGGGTGCCGGTGGGCAGCCCGGCGGCGGGCAGCACCCGCACCGGCCCGTCCAGGCCGAGCAGCCGCAGCGACCGCTCCACCGCGCCCGGGTCGACGACCCGCCCCTGTTCGGCGCCGACCCGGACGTTCTCGGCGACCGTCAGCGTCGGGAAGACGGCCAGTTGCTGGAACGTCCGCGCGATCCCGAGCCGGGTCCGCGCGTGCGCCGCGAGCCGGGTGATGTCCCGCCCGCCGTACCCGACCCGCCCCCGCACCGGCCGCACGGTCCCCGCGAGACAGTGGAACAACGTGCTCTTCCCGGCCCCGTTCGGCCCGACGACGGCGGTGACCTGACCGGGCGGCAACTCGATGCCGACCCCGTCGAGGGCGGCGAAACCGCCGTAGACGACGTGGAGTCCGCGGGCGGTGAGGAGGGGAGGGGCGGCGGGGGTGGGTGCGTGCGCGGGGTACGGCGGTCGCCGGGCCGCCCCCTGCCGCCGCGCCCCCCGCGGCGCCGGACGGCCCACCGCCGTGGCCCCCGTCAGACCAGCACCGCGCCGACCCCGCCCTCCCCCCGGCCGGAGCCGGGCGCGCAGTCGTCGCCCCAGCGGCGTCAGCCGGGCCCGGTGCCCTTGCGGGCGCAGGCGTCGCGCCGCCGTGCGCAGGGCCTCGTACGGCCCGCCAGGGAAGCGGCCGACGAGGACGGCGAGCAGGCCGACCACCGCGGCGGCCACGCCACCCCGCGCGCCCGCGTCCAGGCCGACGAGGAGCGCCGCGGCGGCCAGCGCGCCGAGGGTGCTGTCGGCGCCCAGGACGACGACCGCCGCGAACCACAGCAGGCCCCGTACGGGGTCGTAGGCGCCGGGGTCGAAGGCGCGCAGGCCCATGCCGAGCATCCCGCCGCCGAGCGCGGCCAGCGCGGCGCCGGAGACGAACGCCAGCAGCTTCAGGGACGGCACCCGCACCCCGGCCGCCCGCGCGCCCGCCTCGTGGTCCCGCATCGCCGCCAGCGCCCGCCCGGTGCGGCCCCGGCGCAGAGCACGCGCCGTCAGCAGGGCAAGGCAGAGCAGGCCCAGCTCCAGGACGTAGTACGCGCGGTCCCCCTCGAACCCGGCCGGACGGCCCAGCGCCAGCCCGGCGGTGGCGTACGGCTGCGCGAACACGAACCGGCTCACGCCCACGCCCACCGCGAACGTCGCCAGCGCCAGCGCCAGCCCCCGCCTGCCGATCGCGGGCCACCCGGTCAGCACCCCCAGCGGCGCGACCAGCGCCACCGCGACCGCGAGCGCGAGGAGTTCCGGCAGCCGGGGCAGCCCCGGGAAGCGGCCCGCGGCGAGCAGCGCGGTGAACAGGGCGCCCAGGCCCGCGTACGCCGCCTGCCCCAGCGAGATCTGGCCGCCGCGCCCGGTGACCACCACCAGCGACAGCAGCACCACCCCCAGCGCCGGAACCTGCACCGACGTGTGCAGGTCCGACCCGGCGAACCCCAACGGCAGCAGGAACAGCACCCCGACGACGATCCACGCGCCCGGCGGCGTCGGCACCCGCGCGGTCGCCGTGCGCGGCAGCGCGTCGCGGGTGCCGACGCCGGGCAGCACCAGCGCCGCCACCAGCAGCGCCACCACGAACAGGTTGGCGCCCACCGCCTGGAGCAGCGGCTCGGCCCACCCGGACGGGTGCAGTCGGGTGAGCTGGCTCTGCGCGATCCCCAGGCCCAGCGCCACCGCCACCGCGACCGACAGCGCCCGCATCCGCGCCGCCACGGCGACCGCGACCACCTCCATCACCAGCAGCGGCAGTCCGTACGGGTCGAGCCGCACGTACGGCGCCAGCAGCACCCCGGTCAGCCCCGCCGTGAACGCGCCGAACGCCCACCCCGCCGCCGCCACCCGGTCGGCGTCCACGCCCGTGAGCACCGCCAGCCGCCGGTCGTCCACCACCGCCCGCAGCTCACGCCCGAACCGCGTCCAGCGGACCGTCGCCGCGACCCCCGCCGCCAGCACGACCACCACCGCCAACTGCCCCCACGGCTCGGCGGGCACCACCTCCGGCGCGTCGTCCCGCGCGCCCTGCCCCCACACCAGCGCCGCCCCGCCGACCAGCAGCACGAACACCCCGGTGGACGCCACCAGCGTCCGCGCCGGATCGCCGCCGAGCACCGCCAGCGGACGGAACACGAACCGCTCCAGCACCACCCCGAGGCCCGGCGCCACCCCCAGCAGCGTCACCGTGGCCGCCGCCCACACCGGCCAGCCCCCGTCGACGACGAGACCGCGCAGCACGTACGCGCACACCATCGCGATCGCCCCGTGCGCGAAGTTCAGCACGCCCGTCGCCCGGTAGGTCACGATCAGCCCGACACCGGTCAGCGCGGCGGCGCTGCCGACCGAGAGACCGGCCAGCGTGAGGTCGTAGGTCAGGGACGACATCAGTCCCCGTCCGCCTCGCCCGGCTCGCCTGCCTCGTCCGGCTCGCCCGGCTCGCAGATCGGGCACGGCTCCAGGTCGCCGTCCGCGAGCAGCCGCCCGTCGACGGGCACCGCCTCCGCCTTCCCGGCGACCAGCGGGCAGTCCGCGCGGTGCAGCAGCGTGCCGCCCGGCACCATCCGCAGCTCGCCGCTGACCGCGACCGGCGTGACCGCCGCCACCCGGCCGGGCTCCCCGGCGTCGGCCGCCGCCACGTCCACCAGCAGGCCGTACAGCTCCTCCACCCGGCTCGCGGCGACGGTGCCCCGGCCGTGGGTGAGCAGCACCGCCCCTGCGACGATCAGCGCCGCGCCGGGCACCGTGCAGGACGCGAGGTAGGGCAACTGCCGCTCCGCGTAGCGCTCGCCGGAGACGCCGTACCAGCCGAGCACGCACAGCACCGCGCCCACGGCCAGCGCGGCCCACCCCGCCCACAGGACGGGACGCACACTGCGCAGTCGGGCTGTCCGCATCGCTGGCTCCCACGCGTCAGGGGGACGGTGCACGTGCCGGCGCCGATGGCTTGCACTATGCCTTCCGGGAGCTGACCCTGAAAGAACCGGGCGCCCACCGCCCGGACCGACACCCGGTGGTGAGCCAGATGGTTCTCGGCAGCGACCCCAGGCGGGGGACGAGGGCACGGGCCACGGCGCTGGCGGCGGCGCTCCTGCTGTTCCTCGGCCCGGCACTCGCCGCGTGCGGCGACGACGAGGGCGGCGGCAGCGAGAGCACGCCCCCGACGCCGACCGCGCAGCGGACCACGACCGGCGCGGCGACCGCGCCCGCCGACGCCGCCCAGGCCGAGCGGGAGATCAAGGACAACTGGCGGAAGTTCTTCGACCCGGGCACCTCCCTGGAGGAGAAGCAGACCGTCCTGGAGAACGGCGACCAGATGGCCCCGGTGCTGCGCGCCTTCAGCGGCGACGAACGCGGCGGCCAGGTCCAGGCCGAGGTCACCGAGGTCGAGTTCACCTCCGCGACCGGGGCCAACGTGACGTACACCCTCACCCTCCGGGGCGCCACCGCCCTGCCGGACGCCTCCGGTACGGCGGTCGAGCAGGACGGCACCTGGAAGGTCTCCGCGAAGACGCTGTGCGCGCTGGTGCGACTGAGCGGCGATGGGTCGACGGCGCCGGTCCCGGGCTGCTGAGGCCGTCGCGGCGGTGCTGGCGCTCGCCCTGGCCACCGCCTGCGGCAGTCGGCTCCCGGAGAGCGACTTCGCGCACGACGACCGCACCCGCACGCGCGTGCCCGCCCCCGGCCCGCTGCGCGTCGGCATCGTCACCAGCGCCACCAGCCCGGTCGGCGGCGACGCCTTCACCGGCCCGCGCGACGGCGCCCGCGCCTACTTCGACCGCCTCAACGCGCGCGGCGGCGTCGACGGCCGCCGCGTCGAGGTGCGCGAGTGCGACGACGGCGGCAGCGGCGTCGGCAACAACGCGTGCGTGCGCAGGCTGATCGACGAGGACGTGGTCGCGCTGGTCGCCACCACCGCCCTCGACTACGCGGGCGCCCCGCTGGTGTCCCGCGCGGGCGTCCCGGACATCGGCGGCCAGCCCATCGGCGCCGCCTACGACACCTACCCGCACCTCTACAGCGTCTACGGCACCTCGGCGCCGAGGAACGGCGAGCCGGGCTGGGACGGCAGGCTGTACGGCGGCACCGAGGTCTACCGGTACTTCAAGCGCGCGCACGGCGCCCGCACCGCCGCCGTCGTCTCCTACAACCAGGCCGCGTCCGCCGCCTACGCCCGGCTCGTCGAACGCGGGCTGAGGGCGGAGGGCTACCGGGTCGTCAGCGAGCAGGTCGACTTCGCGCTGCCCAACTTCCGCGCCGTCGCCGCCGACCTGAAGGAGCAGGGCGTCGACCTCGTCTTCGACGCCGTCGACGGCCACGGCAACGCGCGGCTGTGCCAGGCGATGGACGACGTCGGCGCCCGCGTCACCGCCAAGGTGACCAACGTGCAGAACTGGACGTCCGCCGTCGAGGACGCCTACCGGGACGCGCCGCGCTGCCGCAACGCCCTGTGGGCGACCGGCTCCAGCCGCAACTTCGAGGACACCGGCCATCCGGCCGTACGGGAGTTCCGGGACGCCACCGAAGGGCTCGGGACGCACGCGCAGTGGCAGTTGGAGGGCTGGGCGGCGGCCAAGTGGTTCACGGACGCGGCCACGGCGTGCGCGAAGGAGGCGGACGGCGTCACGCGCGCGTGCGTCGACGGCCACGTCCACCGCGCGGACGGCTACACCGCGGGCGGCCTGCTCCTCCCGGTGAGCTTCCGGGCGAGCCCCGAGCCGCCCACCCACCGCCGCAACTGCCTCTCGGTCGCCCGCTGGCAGGACGGCCAGGGCTGGGTCACGCAGGGCGAGATGACCAGGACCTGCTTCGACGTCCCGCAACTGGCCTACGAGCCCTGAGCCCGCTCGGGTTCCTGGGCCTCGTGGCGGACGGCGTGGTCCGGGTGGTGCAGGTCGAACGCCGGGGAGTCGGAGCGGACGCGCGGCAGCGCCGGGAAGTTGTGGCGCGGCGGCGGGCAGGACGTCGCCCACTCCAGGGAGCGGCCGAAGCCCCACGGGTCGTCGACGCCGACCCGCTCGCCGTACTTCGCGGTCTTCCACACGTTGTAGAGGAACGGCAGCGTGGACATGCCGAGCAGGAAGGCGCCGATCGACGAGACGGTGTTCAGGGCGGTGAAGCCGTCCGCGGCGAGGTAGTCGGCGTAGCGACGGGGCATCCCCTCGGCGCCCAGCCAGTGCTGCACCAGGAACGTGGTGTGGAAGCCGGTGAACAGCGTCCAGAAGTGGATCTTGCCGAGCCGTTCGTCGAGCATCTTGCCGGTGAACTTGGGCCACCAGAAGTAGCAGCCCGCGAAGATCGCGAAGACCACGGTGCCGAAGACGACGTAGTGGAAGTGGGCCACCACGAAGTAGGTGTCGGTGACGTGGAAGTCCATCGGCGGCGAGGCGAGGATCACCCCGGTCAGCCCGCCGAACAGGAAGGTCACCAGGAACCCCACCGACCAGAGCATCGGCGTCTCGAAGGACAGCGAGCCCTTGATCATCGTCCCGGTCCAGTTGAAGAACTTCACGCCCGTCGGCACGGCGATCAGGAAGCTCATGAAGGAGAAGAACGGCAGCAGCACCGCGCCGGTCGCGAACATGTGGTGCGCCCACACCACCACCGACAGACCGGTGATCGCCATCGTCGCGCCGACCATGCCCATGTAGCCGAAGAGCGGTTTGCGGCTGAAGACCGGGATGATCTCCGTGATGATGCCGAAGAACGGCAGCGCGATGATGTAGACCTCGGGATGCCCGAAGAACCAGAACAGGTGCTGCCACAGCAGCGCCCCGCCGTTCGCCGCGTCGAAGACGTGCGAGCCGAACCGCCGGTCGGCCTCCAGACAGAGCAGCGCCGCCGCCAGCACCGGGAACGCCATCAGGACCAGGATCGACGTGAACAGCGTGTTCCAGGTGAAGATCGGCAACCGGAACATCGTCATCCCGGGGGCGCGCATCCCGACGATGGTGGTGATGAAGTTGACCGCGCCGAGGATCGTGCCGAACCCGGCCAGCGCGAGCCCCATGATCCACAGGTCGCCGCCGATGCCGGGCGAGCGTTCCTCGCTGTTCAGCGGCGCGTAGGCGAACCAGCCGAAGTCGGCCGGACCGCTGGGCACGAACAGCGAGCCCAGCACGATCAGCCCGCCGAACAGGAACAGCCAGTACGAGAACATGTTCAGCCGGGGGAAGGCCACGTCGGGCGCGCCGATCTGCAACGGCATCAGCTCGTTGGCGAAGCCCGCGAAGCTCGGGGTCGCGAAGAGCAGCAGCATGATCGTGCCGTGCAGCGTGAAGAGCTGGTTGAACTCCTGGTTGCTCACGAGCTGGAGCCCCGGCCGCGCCAGCTCGGCCCGCATCAGCAGGGCCATCACCCCGCCGACCAGGAAGAAGCCGAAGGAGGTGATCAGGTACAGGTGGCCGATCTTCTTGTGGTCGGTGGTGGTCAGCCAGTCCACGATCACCCGGCCGTGCCGCGCGGTCGCTCCGGGTCCTGCCGTCGCCGGTACCGTCTCCGTCCCCATGGCCTTCGCTCGCCCCTTCGCTCGTCGCGCCCCGGGCCCGTGGAAGCCCGCGCCGTGGCCGCGGGCCCTCGCCATGATGCTCGCGCTGGGGCGCGCTCCGACAGGGGGCGGACGGGGGTGCTGTGGGGGAGCCGGGTATTTCCTGTGCGGCACCGGGGCGCCGCGGCCCGCCCGGAAACGGAAAGGAAAGGGCTCTGGGCACGGTTCTCGGACAGTCTTCCGAGCACTTTCCGCCGCTTTATTCGACGGGCCGCGGCGACACGCGGGAATTGCGGGCGAAAGCCCGCCGAAGAGGTACGGGTCCACTCATCCGGCCGGGTGAGTACGACCGAAACGCGTGTCGTGATCCTGTGACAGAAGTGTGACCGGAGGGGGATCAGTGACCCTCGGTGCACGGCCTGGGCTTCCCCCGCCGCCGGGCGGCGCCTAGCGTGGCCGTATGGCACCCATTCCCACACCCCCAGCGGAACCCCAGGACGACCCGGACGCCTACGTGGGCCTCGACGGGGCGGCGGCCGAGCGGCTCGCGCGTGAGCGGGGCTGGTCCACGGTGCGGTCGCTGCCGCCGGGCGCGATCATCACCATGGAGTACCGCGTGGGGCGGCTGAACTTCGAGGTCAAGGACGACCGGGTGGCGCGGGCCTGGAAGGGCTGAGCGGCGCGCCCGGAGCGGCTGAGCGGGCGGCGCCGCCCGCTCAGCCGCCCGTCATGGGCCGGGCCGCGGACGGCGCGTTGCGCGGCGCCCGGTCCGAGTGCGGCGGCCTGCGGCTGCCCACCGGGGTGACCGGGGTGCGCTCGGAGCGGGCCGTGTGCGGACCCGGGGCGAGGTACGGGGGCCGGTTGGCCCGCACCGTGGACGGCAGGATGGTCTCGCGCACCGGCGCGGCCGGGTCGGGCTCCGGTTCGGGTTCGTCCTGCGGGGCCGCCGAGGCGACCAACGCGGGAGCGGCGTCGCCGCCGCGCCCCGAGGCGGTGGACCCGGCGGCGCGGCCGATGACCGCGGCGACGGGGGCCGGGGCGGGCGTGGGCCGCGGGGCCGTCCGGGGACCGCGGTGGCTCGCGGTCCAGCGGTCGCGCTGGGCGAGGATGCCCGCCTCGGCGCGGGCGATCAGCGGCTCGCACCAGGGCAGCGCGAGCAGGATCAGCAGACCGGCGGTCCAGCCGAGGACCACGTCGCTCAGCCAGTGCGTACCGAGGTAGACCGTGGTCAGCCCCACGCTCAGCGACAGCACCGCCGACAGGGCCGACAGCCAGCGCCGGGCGCGTGGCGTGGAGGCCAGGTAGGCGAGGATGCCCCAGGTCACCACCGCGTTCGCGGTGTGTCCGGAGGGAAATATGTCGCTTCCGGCCTGGAACCAGTGCCACATCTCGTTGGAGCCGACGTCGGTCGCGTAGTGCGGGCCCGAGCGGCCCAGGCCGTACTTCACGGCCCCCACGGTGATGTTCAGCAGCAGCAGGGCCGCGCCGAAGGCCAGCAGCGGACGCAGGGTGTGCTGCCGCCAGGACCGCCAGCCGAGCCAGGCGGCGACCATCACGGCGGTCGGGCCGCGCTGGCCGAGGACCACCCAGTAGTCCAGGAAGGCGTGGATCTCCGGCCACTGCTGGTACGGCCGGAAGAGCATCGCCTGCCAGTCGAAGCGGACCAGCCACGAGGTGACCGCGACGGCCAGCACGATGGCGAGGTAGAAGGCGAGCGTCGCGCCGAAGAGCACCACCCGGTGCCGTGTCATCCGCGGCACGTCGAGGACGGGCCGCACTGGTTCACGGTCCAGTCGGGCGAAGATCCGGTCGAGCCGGGTCGGCATTGGTTCGGTACGCACCCAATCGACGTTACAGGGAGTGAGGTGGGATCCCCCGCGAATCACCGGGGTTGTAATGACGATGTGATGTGGGATTCCTCTCAGGGCGGGGGTTTATTGCCAGGGATTCCGTAATCCCAGGAGCCCCTTCCCTGCAATTCCTTTGATCATTCCTCGGGTAATGTTTTGGCTTGCTTTTATGTGTGTTCACCGGATAGTGGGGCTGTATTTCCCGGGCGATCACCGCGGGGTCGTCGGGGGGTCGTCGGGGTGCCGTCCCGGGTTCACGGGGGACCGGAGCCGTTCAGCCAGAAGGCCCCGTACGCCGCCGAGACCGCCACCGCCGCGGCCACCACCAGGGCCGACCTGCGCGGACGCGCCCGTGCCAGGGCGCGGGCGGGCGGCAGCAGCAGCGGGAAGGCGGGCAGCAGCAGCCGCGGCTTCGAGCCGAAGTAGCTCGACGCGCACAGCGCGAGGGCGGTGACGACACCCGCGTACACCAGCAGCGGGAGCGGCTGGCGCTGCCGGACGCAGACGGCGTACAGCCAGCCGAGCAGCCCCACCCCGACGACCAGCCCGGCGCCCGCCAGGGCCGCGGGGAACGACGTGAACTTCTCGGCGACGAAGCGGGCGAAGGCGTAGCCGCCGTCGAAGCCGTTGCGCCACCCCGCCTGGACGTCGAGGTAGCCGAGCGGGCCGGTGCCGGTGCGGTGGCCGACCCACAGGACGTACCCGGCGGCGCCCAGGGGCGCGAGAGCCATACCGAGGGCGCGCCGCCAGACCGGTGCGCCCTCCAGGAGCGGGCCGGGGGAGGGCAGGGGGGCGTGTTCGGCCGTCCGGGCGCCGGACGGCGAGCCCGCGCTCCGGGGCCGCCCGGACGGCGCAACCGGCCCGGCCCGCCCAGACGGCATCACCGCTCCGGCCCGACCGTCGCGTACGAGCGTCACGGCGGCGGCCGTCCACACCGCCGCCACCACCGCGAGACCCACCGGCCGGGTCAGCCCCGCCAGCAGCGCGAGGGCGCCCGCGGTCACCCAGCGGCCGGTCAGCACCGCGTACAGCGCCCAGGCGGCCAGCGCGGTGAACAGCGACTCGCTGTACGCCATCGACTGCACGATCCCCACCGGCAGCGCCGCCCACAGCAGCACCGCGCAGACCCCGGCCCGCCGCCCGTACAGATGGTCCGCCACCGCGAAGATCCCCCAGGCCGCGGCGAGCGAGGCGAGCAGGCTGACGGCGAAGCCGGAGTCGGCGTACGACAGCGGCGTCAGCGCGTGCCCCAGCCGCTCCAGCCACGGCAGCAGCGGGAAGAAGGCCAGGTTGGAGTGGACGTCGCCGTTCGGCAGCCGCACCTCGTAGCCGTAGCCCAGCTCCGCGACCCTGGTGTACCAGAGCGCGTCCCAGCGGGCGGTGAGCAGTTCGTACGCGCTCTTGCCGCGCGCGGCGCTCCATCCGGCCAGCACGAGCAGGCCCAGGGCACGCACGGCGGCGTACCCGAGCAGGGCCGGGGCCGCCCGGCGCCAGGTGGGCGCGGCAGCCGGGGGCGCCACGCGCGTCGCGAGATCGATCACGGGCTCGATTATCCGGTGGGGAAGCGGAGTGGCGTACGCCACATGGTTCCGGTGCGGGTGTGAGAGGTCCGCCACGTGACCCCGTCCGGAACTCGCGTACGCTGACGTGTCACTCGCCGTTCGTCTGCGTGGGCCGGAGGAGCCGCTCCTCTCCGGTCGAGTCGCGGGGAGTCCCCACCCCGTGAGCCCGCCGGACGCGAGGGAACATCTGGGAGGTACGTGTACATGTCCGGGACGACCTCGGCCGCCGCCGCTGGGCTGCGCCGTCGGGCGGCCGGGGCCGGTGCCAACCGCTGGGTGGTTCTCGTCGTCCTCTGCGTCAGCCTGCTGCTGGTCGCCGTCGACGCGACCGTGCTGCACGTGGCGATCCCCGCCGTCACCGAGGACCTCAAGCCCGGCGCGATAGAGCTGCTCTGGATCGTCGACGTCTACCCACTGGTCTGCGCCTCGCTGCTGATCCTCTTCGGCACGCTCGGCGACCGGGTGGGACGCAGACGCGTCCTGCTCCTCGGCTACGCCCTGTTCGGCGTCGCCTCCCTGCTCGCGGCCCTCGCCCCGGGCCCGCAGATGCTGGTCCTCGCACGGGCGCTGCTCGGCGTCGGCGGCGCGATGATCATGCCCGCGACGCTGTCCATCCTGCGGCAGGTCTTCCCCGACCGGCGCGAGCGGGCGCTCGCGATCGGCGTGTGGAGCGCGGTCGCCGCGGTCGGCGCGGCGGTCGGGCCGCTGCTCGGCGGCTTCCTGCTGGAGCACTTCTGGTGGGGCTCGGTCTTCCTCGTCAACATCCCGCTGATGCTGGTCAGCCTGCCGGTGGGGCGGCTGCTGCTGCCCGAGTCGACCGGCGACGGCCGGGGCCCCTGGGACGTGGTGGGCGCGCTGACCGCGGCGGCCGGGCTGTTCGGGATGGTCCTCGGGGTGAAGCGGCTCGGCGGCGGCGAGTCGGTGGCCAGCCCCTTCACGGTGGTGCCGCTGCTGGCCGGTGCCGCCCTGCTGGCGCTGTTCGTACGGCGGCAGCGGCGCCGCCCGCACCCGCTGGTCGACCTGCGGATGTTCGCCCGCCCGGCGTTCAGCACCGCCGTCGGGTGCATCGTGCTGGCGATGCTCGCCCTGGTGGGGCTCGAACTGATCGCCGCGCAGTACCTGCAACTGGTGCTCGGGCTCTCGCCCCTCCAGACCGGGCTGCGGCTGCTGCCGCTGACCGTCGCCGCGATGGCGGCGGGGCTGGCGGGCGCCCGGATGCTGCGGCGGTTCGGGCCCCGGCGCATGGTGTGCTTCGGGTTCTGTCTGACGGCGGGCGCGGTGGTGCTGCTGACCGCGCTGGGGCGGCACGACCAGCCCGCGCTGATGCTCTCCGGGTTCGTGCTGCTCGGCTTCGGCCTGGAGACGACGCTGTTCGGGGCGTACGAGTCGATGCTGAGCGAGGCCCCGCCGGAGCAGGCGGGCGGCGCGGCGGCCATCGGCGAGACGTCGTACCAGCTCGGCGCGGGGATCGGCATCGCGCTGCTCGGCAGCGTGATGAACGCGGCGTACGCGCCGGGGGTGCGGGGCGTGCCGGGGGTGCCGGAGTCGGCGTCCGCGGACGCCGGGCACTCCCTCGGGGAGGCGTACGAGGTCGCCGGGCGGCTGGGCGGGTCGGCGGGGGAGGCCCTGCGTCGGGTGGCCCGGGACTGTTTCGTGCACGGGCTGCACGTGACGTTGCTGGTGAGTGCGGGGTTGTTGTTGCTGGGGGCGTTGATGGCGTTGCGGTTGCCGCGCCTCATGCACTGCGAGCAGGCGGCTCCTGCCGAGGTGCCTGCGCAGCGCGGCGCCGAGAAGTCCCGCGTCTCCGCGTGAGCGGGTGATTTCCCACCACACCCACCTGTTTACCGCCCGTTGACGGGTGGACGTGCAGGGCCACGCGACGTACCGTCGGCCGTGAAATTGGCGGATTAGCAGTGCTAGTTTTCTCGGAGGGTGCCCCGTGTCCCCGAAGTTGCCCCCGTTCGACCCCCGCGACCCCCTGGGCCTGGACGACCTGCTCACCCCCGAGGACCTCGCGGTGCGGGACACCGTGCGGCGGTGGGCCGCGGATCGGGTGCTGCCGTATGTCGCCGAGTGGTACGAGAGCGGCGAGCTGCCCGTCATCCGGGAGCTGGCGAAGGAGCTGGGCGGGCTCGGCGCGCTCGGGATGTCGCTCAGCGGGTACGGGTGCGCGGGCGCCAGCGCCGTGCAGTACGGGCTGGCCTGCCTGGAGCTGGAGGCCGCCGACTCCGGCATCCGCTCGCTGGTGTCGGTGCAGGGCTCCCTCGCCATGTACGCCATCCACCGCTTCGGCAGCGAGGAGCAGAAGCAGCGCTGGCTGCCCGGCATGGCCGCGGGGGAGCTGATCGGCTGCTTCGGGCTCACCGAGCCCGACCACGGCTCCGACCCCGCCTCGATGCGCACCCACGCCCGGCGCGACGGCGACGACTGGATCCTCAGCGGCCGCAAGATGTGGATCACCAACGGCTCCGTCGCCTCGGTCGCGGTGGTCTGGGCGCAGACCGAGGACGGCGTCCGCGGCTTCGCCGTGCCGACCGACAGCCCCGGCTTCTCCGCGCCGGAGATCAGGCACAAGTGGTCGCTGCGGGCCAGCGTCACCAGCGAGCTGGTCCTGGACGACGTACGACTGCCCGCCGACGCGGTGCTGCCGGGGGTGACCGGGCTGCGCGGGCCGCTGAGCTGTCTGTCGCACGCCCGGTACGGGATCGTGTGGGGCGCGATGGGCGCGGCGCGCAGCTCCTTCGAGGCGGCCGTCGACTACGCGACGTCGAGGGAGCAGTTCGGCAGGCCCATCGGCGGCTTCCAGCTCACCCAGGCCAAGCTCGCCGACATGGCGGTGGAGCTGCACAAGGGGATTCTGCTCGCCCACCATCTGGGGCGGCGGATGGACGCCGGGCGCCTGCGTCCCGAGCAGGTCAGCTTCGGCAAGCTCAACAACGTGCGCGAGGCCATCGACATCTGCCGTACGGCCCGGACGATCCTCGGTGCCAACGGGATCTCGCTGGAGTACCCCGTCATGCGGCACGCGACGAACCTTGAGTCGGTGCTCACCTACGAGGGCACCGTCGAGATGCACCAGCTCGTGCTGGGCAAGGCACTCACCGGACTGGACGCCTTCCGGTAAGGCCGTAGGGGGAGGGGGAGGGGGAGGGGGAGGGGGAAGAGCGGGGCCGGTGGTGCTCGGCCCCGCCTCAGCTCTGGTTGAAGAAGCCGTCCGCCCGGTGGGCGGCCGGTTCCCCGCTGATGATCTCCGTGTTGGCGGGGGACAGCAGGAACACCCGGTTCGACACCCGGTCGATCGAACCGCGCAGGCCGAAGATGAGCCCGGCCGCGAAGTCCACCACGCGCTTGGCGTCGGCGGGCTCCATGGCCGTGAGGTTCATGATGACCGGGACCCCCTCCCGGAACAGCTCGCCGATGGCGCGCGCGTCCCGGAAGCTGTCCGGGGTCACCGTGCCGATCCGGCGGCCCTTCTCCTCGGCCGTGTCCGTGGCCACCTTCACCCGAGGGTCGGTGACCCAGGCGTCCCCGTTGTCGGTTCCCTCGGAGTAGTCGTCGTCGTAGTAGCGCTCGTCATCGTTGTCGTCGACGAGGCCGAGCCACGCACTCGCCTTGCGTACCGATCCCATGGACGCCTCCTCTCACAGCGGTCATTCGTACCTTCCGCATCCCTATGGTCATCCATGATGCGGACGTCGCGCCAAGTGGTTAGACGCCGCGCGGGGGGTTTGTGACGGTACTGGTGCACAGCGAATACGTCGAGAGTCCGGGTTTCCCAAGGGTCGTTCCGCAAACGGCTGCTGACTGTGAGTGAAATATGACTCTTCCCCGCGTCCGGGTGACAGGCGGTGCGTAAGGGTGAACGGAACTGTGCCAGGCGTGGGACACAAGAGATGACGATCCGTCGATAGGATGCCGTCGCTCGAAGGTGGGACACGGTCCCACGCACCACGGGGGAGCACGGGGAACGGGAACACGGGGGAACGTCATGTTCGGCATCGTCAGGCCCTGCCGTCATCGGCTCGGGGAACGGCTCCAGACGGAGTGGCTGGCGCACCTGTGCGGGCTCTGTCTCGCGCTGCGCCGCGATCACGGACAGTTCGCACGGGTGGTCACCAACTACGACGGGCTGCTCGTCTCCGTACTGACGGAGGCTCAGACGGGACGGTCGGAGGGCGGGCGGCGTACGGCGGGGCCGTGTCCGCTGCGGGGGATGCGGACCGCGTCCGTCGTCCGCGGGGAGGGCGCCCGGCTCGCGGCGGCCGTCTCGCTGGTGCTCGCCTCGGCCAAGGTGCGCGACCACGTCACCGACGGGGACGGGCTGCTCGCCCGGCGCCCGGTGGCGCTCGCCGCGCGCAAGGTCGCCGACGGGTGGGGGCGCGCGGGCGCCCGCGGCGGGACCGCGGTCGGGTTCGACACGGCGCTGCTGGTCGACGCCGTGGACCGGCAGGCCGGGGTGGAGGCGCTGGCCGGGCCCGGCACCCCGGTCCTCGCGGTCACCGAGCCGACCGAGACGGCCACCGCGGCGGCCTTCGCGCACACCGCCGTCCTCGCCGGGCGGCCGGGGAACGCCGAGCCGCTCGCGGAGGCCGGGCGGCTGTTCGGGCGGCTGGCGCACCTGCTGGACGCCGTGGAGGACCGGGACGCCGACGCCGCCTCCGGCGCCTGGAACCCGCTCACCGCCACCGGCACCCCGCTCACCGAGGCGCGGCGGCTCGCCGACGACGCCGTGCACGGCATCCGGCTCGCGCTCGGCGAGGTGGAGTTCGCGGACGGGCGGCTGGCGCACCGGCTGCTCGTGCACGAACTGCCCGCCTCCGTGGACCGCGCCTTCGGTACGTCCGCCACCTGCGCGCACGGAGCCCTGGGACCGTACGCCCCGGGACCGTACGCCCCGCCCGGGGGCCCCGGCGGTCCCGGTGGTCCGCTGCCGCCCGAGCCGCCGCGCGGGAACCGGCGGGGGCTGCTCGCGGGGTGCGCGGTGTGGGTGGGGCTGGCCTGTACGTGCCAGCTGTGCTGTGGGGAGTACACCAGCCCGTGGTCGGGGCAGCGCAAGGACGGCCTGTGCCACCACTGCTCCTGCGACAACTGTTCCAACTGCTGCGACTGCTGTGACTGCTGCTCCAACTGTTCCGGCTGCTGTGACGGCTGCGACTGCGGCTGTGACTGCTGACGGCGGCTCAGGGCGGTCCTGACCGGCGGGCATCCGGAACGATGACTTCCGGACATCCCGGTGCGCTGGACGGCCGCCGTGCGCGCCGTGCCGACCGGCGCGCACGGCGGGTCGTCCAGCGGTCAACTGGGGGAAGGCGCCCCGTTCTGACGGGGTGACAGCGGGCGTCCGCGGGCAGGTCCCTATCAGGCGGCCAGGCGGTCGCCGCACAGGCCAGCGGCCGAAAGGTGCCCTTGCGCCGACCGTACGTTCGGCCGAATACTCCCCCTCAGCGCTTGTCAGGGTCACGTCGTGTTCGGAATCCGGACAACGGGTCACTGACTGCGCCTCACGGGCCCCGACCCCACGCGGGCCCCCGACTTCCCATGTGGAGGAACGAAAAGTGAGGATCGAGCGCACCACCCCCCGCAGCGGCATATCGAGACGGTTCCGGCTGATCGCCGTGGCCACCGGGCTCGTGGCCGCGGCAGCGGTCGCGGTCCCCAGCGCGAACGCGAGCGACGCCACCACGTTCAGCGCCACCCAGCTCAGCAAGGCGAGCGACGCGGTGCTCCAGGCCGATGTCCCCGGCACCGCCTGGGCCGTCGACGCGAAGACCGACCGGGTCCTCGTCACCGTCGACAGCACGGTCTCCCAGGCCGAGATCGCCAAGATCAAGGAGCAGGCCGGGGCCAACGCCGGGGCGATCACCATCAAGCGCACCCCGGGCAAGTTCAACAAGCTCATCAAGGGCGGCGACGCCATCTACGCGAGCAGTTGGCGCTGCTCCCTCGGCTTCAACGTGCGCACCAGCAGCGGCGCCGACTACTTCCTGACCGCCGGTCACTGCACCGACGGCGCGGGCACCTGGTACGCCAACTCCGGGCGCACCACGGTCCTCGGGTCGACCGCCGGGTCCAGCTTCCCGGGCAACGACTACGGCATCGTCCGGTACACCAACACGTCCATCACCAAGTCCGGCACCGCGGGCAGCGTGGACATCACCAGCGCGGCCACCCCGGCCGTGGGCACCACCGTCATCCGCACCGGCTCCACCACCGGTACGCACAGCGGTCGGGTCACCGCCCTCAACGCCACCGTCAACTACGGCGGCGGCGACATCGTCTACGGCCTGATCCAGACCACGGTCTGCGCCGAGCCCGGCGACTCCGGCGGCCCGCTGTACGGCAGCAACGGCACCGCCTACGGTCTGACCTCCGGCGGCAGTGGCAACTGCTCCTCCGGCGGCACGACCTTCTTCCAGCCCGTGACGGAGGCCCTGAGCGCCTACGGTGTCAGCGTCTACTGATCGTCTCCGGGTAGCCGGTCCGTCCGAACCCGGCGAGCCCCCGTACGCCAGCGGCGTGCGGGGGCTCGCCCTTTTCCGGCGCGCGGGCGCGGCCTTCCGGCGCGCGGGCGGCGCGGTTACCCGGTCGTAGCGTTTGCGGTGCGAAACGTCTCCCGGGGGCGGTCCCGGATGGTGAAGAAGGCGGGGGCGCACGGTGGTTACCGTGTGCGCGTCCAGCAGTCGACCTTGTGTGCGCCCTGTGCGGTTCGGAAGAGTGGTCGCCCGTCAACCAAGCCTTCCGGCTCCTACGGTCCCCACGGCCGTACGGGCCGACCCCCCACAGGAGGACATGAGTTGAAGCACCGACGCATACCCAGGCGGCGGGCCGCCGTGGCGGGTGCGGGCATCGCCGCACTGATCGCCGCGGGTGTCACCTTCCAGAGTGCGAACGCCAGCGAGCCCTCCTCGGCACCGGCACCCCTCACGGTGCCCGCGGCCGGGAAGCTCGCCTCGGCGCTCGGCGCGGACCTCGGCGCCGACGCGGCGGGCACGTACTACGACGCGGAGTCACGGAACCTCGTCGTGAACGTCCTCGACGAGACCGCCGCCCGGCTCGCCGAGGAGGCGGGCGCCCGCGCGCGGATCGTCGAGCACTCCCTCGCCGAGCTGAAGAGCGCCCGGACCACCCTGAGCGAGGACGCCGCCGTCCCCGGCACGTCCTGGGTGACCGACCCGCGCACCAACAAGGTCGTCGTCACCGCCGACCGCACCGTCTCCAAGGCCGAGTGGGCCAGACTCACCAAGGTCGTGGACGGGCTCGGCACGGTCGCCGAACTCAAGCGCACCCAGGGCGAGTTCACCCCCTTCATCGCGGGCGGTGACGCCATCACCGGCGGCGGCGGGCGCTGCTCGCTCGGCTTCAACGTGGTCAAGGGCGGCGAGCCGTACTTCCTGACCGCCGGGCACTGCACCGAGTCCATCTCCACCTGGTCGGACTCGGCGGGCACGGTGATCGGTGAGAACGACACCTCCAGCTTCCCCGGCGACGACTACGGCCTGGTCAGGTACACCGCCGACGTCGACCACCCGAGCGAGGTCAACCTCTACGACGGCTCCGCCCAGGCCATCTCGGGCGCCGCCGAGGCCACCGTGGGGATGCGGGTCACCCGCAGCGGCTCCACGACCCAGGTGCACGACGGCACGGTCACCGGCCTGGACGCCACCGTGAACTACGGCAACGGCGACATCGTCAACGGCCTCATCCAGACCGACGTGTGCGCGGAGCCCGGCGACAGCGGCGGCTCGCTGTTCTCCGGCAGCAGCGCGATCGGCCTGACCTCCGGCGGCAGTGGTGACTGCACGTCCGGCGGCCAGACGTTCTTCCAGCCGGTCACGGAGGCCCTGTCGGCCACCGGTACGTCGATCGGCTGACCCACCCGGGAAGTCCGGTGAGGTCCCGCCCCGCGCGCGAGGGGCGGGACCTCGTCCGTGCGCCCTCAGCGGGTGGGCAGCTCGGCCTCCCGGCGGCGGAGCCGCAGGACCGACGCCAGCATCGTGACCGCGACGCCCAGCACCGCCCAGGCCCACAGCACCAGCAGCGAGACGGTGGTGTCGTTGCCCTTGAAGTAGGCGATCGAGCGGGCCGCCCAGGTGCCCGCGCCGGGCGGCAGCGCCGGGCCGATCGCCTTCCAGAACGGCGGCAGCATCGGCAGCGGGAACGCCCCGCCCGCGCTCGGGTTGCCCGCGATCACCACCAGCAGGATCGCCAGACCGATGCCGACGATCCCGAAGACGCCCTGGAGGGCGAGGGTGGCGGCGCCCACCGCGAAGGTGATCAGCGCGCCGAGCCCCCACAGGTCCACCACGGCGCCGGGCAGCGCGCCGAGGACCGGCCCGACGACCACCGCGCCGCCGAGCCCGCCGACGATCGCGACCAGGGCCATCACCAGCAGCCGGATCGCGGCCCGGCGCGGGTTGGCGGGCCGGGCGCCGGTGCTGATGGCGAGGATCGAGGCGCACAGGTAGCCGCCGACGCACCAGCCGACCACCAGGTAGAACGACGAAAGGCCGTCGAAGTCCTGGTCCGAGGCCGGGGCCACGTCGACCGTCCGCACCGTCCGCCGCTCGGCCCGCTCCAGCTCGGTGACGAGGTGCTCCAGGGCGGTGGCGAGGGCGCTGCCGCCGCCGGAGGCGACCAGCAGGGTGTCCCGGGTGCCGCCGGGGTCCACCACCAGCGCGCCGTCGAGGTCCCGGTCCAGGATCCGCTGCCGGGCCGTCGCCTCGTCGGCGACCGTGCGCGGGTCGAGCGGATCGCCGGGCAGCTCCGCCAGCCGGGCCACGGTCTGTTCGGCGGCGGCGCCCGGCGCGACCACCCCGAAGGGCACGTCTTTGGGCTCCGGGTCGTGCAGGGCCCCGACGTACGAGGCGATGAACAGCACCTGGAGGGCGATCACGCCGAGGACGAGCAGCGTGGCGCGCGGGGTGACGGCGTCCTTCACCTCGCGGAGGAACGGGCTCCGTGTCATGTCCCCACAGTCCGGGGCGAACAGTGTTTCCGCAGGTGGGAGGGGTCCGAACGGCTGTCGTACAGATGTTCGGAATTTGGTCTATGGTGGGGGTGAGCAGGTTGGGAACGGATGTTCGATAGCGGGAGGTGCGGATGCCGGGCTTCACGCATCTGCACACCGTCTCCGGGTTCTCCCTGCGGTACGGAGCCTCACACCCGGAGCGGCTGGCCGAGCGTGCCGGGGAGCGGGGCATGGACGCCCTCGCCCTCACCGACCGGGACACGGTCGCGGGCGCCGTCCGCTTCGCCCGCGCCTGCGCCACGGCGGGCGTCCGCCCGCTGTTCGGGGCCGAGCTGGCGGTGACCGCCCCCGAGCCGGACGCCGTACGGCCCGAGAAGCGCCGTCGGGCACCCGTGCGCGGCGGTGCCTTCATCGATGAGTCGACCCCCCGCGTCACCTTCCTCGCCCGCGACGGCGCCCGTGGCTGGGCCGACCTGTGCCGCCTGGTCACCGCCGCCCACCGCGCCCCCGACCTGCCCCTGCTGACCTGGCCCGACAACCACGCCGACGGCCTGACCGTGCTGCTCGGCCCCGACTCCGACGTCGGCCGCGCCCTCGCCGCGGGCCGCCCCGACCGCGCCGCCCGGCTCCTCGCCCCCTGGCGCGAGGTGTACGGCGACGCCCTGCGCCTGGAGGCCGTCTGGCACGGCCGCACCGGCACCGGGCCCGGCTCGCTGCGGCTGGCCGCCCGTACCGTGGGCTTCGCCGCCGAGCAGGGCGTCCGCCCGGTGCTCAGCAACGCCGTCCGCTACGCCGACCCCGGCATGGGCCCGGTCGCCGACGTGCTGGACGCCGCCCGGCGCCTGGTCCCCGTCGACCCGGCCAAGGGGCTCGACTCCGGTGAGGCGTGGCTCAAGGACGCCGGGGCCATGCTGGGCGCCGCCGAGCGGGTCGTGGAGGCCGCGGGCTTCCGCCGCGAGGCCGCGCACCGGCTCCTGGAGCAGACCCGGGCGACCGCCGCCGAGTGCCTGGTCGACCCCGAGGACGACCTCGGCATCGGCACCGTCCACTTCCCCGAACCGCACCTCGTCGGCGCCGGGCGGCGCACCGCGCAGCGCGTCCTCGCCTCCCGGGCGGCGGCGGGCATGGTGCGGTACGGGTACACCGGGCGCCGCGCCTACTGGGAGCGGATGCACCAGGAGCTGGACATCATCGCCCACCACGGCTTCGCCTCCTACTTCCTGACGGTCGCCCAGGTCGTCGACGACGTGCGGGCGATGGGCGTCCGGGTCGCCGCGCGCGGCTCCGGCGCGGGCTCCCTCGTCAACCACCTCCTCGGCATCGCGCACGCCGACCCCGTCGAGCACGGGCTGCTGATGGAGCGGTTCCTGTCCAAGCGGCGCCCGGTGCTGCCGGACATCGACATCGACGTGGAGTCCGCCCGCCGTCTGGAGGTCTACCGGGCGATCATCGGCCGGTTCGGCACCGAGCGGGTGGCGACGGTCGCGATGCCGGAGACGTACCGGGTGCGGCACGCGATCCGGGACGTCGGCGCGGCCCTGTCGATGGACCCGGCCGACATCGACCGGATCGCCAAGTCCTTCCCGCACATCCGCGCCCGCGACGCCCGCGCGGCCCTCGACGAACTGCCCGAGCTGCGCGAACTGGCCGGGGAGCGGGAGCGCTACGGCAGGCTCTGGGAACTGGTCGAGGCGCTGGACGCGCTCCCGCGCGGGGTCGCGATGCACCCGTGCGGGGTGCTGCTCTCCGACGCCTCCCTGCTCTCCCGTACGCCGGTGGTGCCGACCAGCGGCGAGGGGTTCCCGATGGCGCAGTTCGACAAGGACGACGTGGAGGACCTCGGGCTGCTCAAGCTGGACGTGCTCGGGGTGCGGATGCAGTCGGCGATGGCGCACGCGGTCGCGGAGGTGGAGCGGGCCTCGGGGGAGCGGGTCGACCTGGACGCGGTGCCGGACGGCGACCCGGCGACGTACCGGCTGATCCGGTCGGCCGAGACGCTGGGCTGCTTCCAGATCGAGTCGCCGGGCCAGCGCGACCTGGTGGGGCGGCTCCAGCCCGCGACCTTCCACGACCTGGTGGTGGACATCTCCCTGTTCCGGCCCGGGCCGGTCGCCGCCGACATGGTGCGGCCGTTCATCGAGGCCCGGCACGGGCGGGCGCCCGCGCGCTACCCGCACCCGGACCTGGAGGGGCCGCTGAAGGAGACGTACGGCGTCGTCGTCTTCCACGAGCAGATCATCCACATCGTCGACATCATGACCGGCTGCGGGCGCGACGAGGCCGACCGGGTGCGGCGCGGGCTGTCCGACCCGGAGTCGCAGGGGCGCATCCGGGTGTGGTTCGCGCAGCACGCGGCGGCGAAGGGGTACGGCGCAGAAACGATTCAGCGGACCTGGGAGATCGTCGAGGCGTTCGGCTCCTACGGCTTCTGCAAGGCGCACGCGGTCGCGTTCGCCGTACCGACGTACCAGTCCGCGTGGCTGAAGGCCCACCACCCGGCCGCCTTCTACGCGGGGCTGCTCACCCACGACCCCGGGATGTACCCCAAGCGGCTGCTGCTGGCGGACGCGCGGCGGCAGGGGGTGCCCGTGCTGCCGCTGGACGTGAACACGTCGGGCGTCGCCCACCGTATCGAACTGGTGTCCGGTAAGTGGGGGCTGCGGCTCGCCCTCTCCGACGTGCACGGCATCAGCGAGGCCGAGGCCGCCCGGATCGCTGACGGACAGCCGTACGCCTCCCTGCTCGACTTCTGGGAGCGCGCCCGCCCCAGCCGCCCCATCGCCGGGCGGCTCGCGCAGGTCGGCGCGCTGGACGCGTTCGGCGCCAACCGGCGCGACCTCCAACTGCACCTGACCGAACTGCACCGCGGCGCCCGCGGCGGACGCGGCGACCAGCTCCCCCTCGCCGGGGGCCGCCGCACCGCGTCCGCCGGGCTGCCCGACCTGTCCGACGCGGAGCGGCTCAGCGCCGAACTGGGCGTGCTGTCCATGGACGCCTCCCGCCACCTGATGGACGACCACCGGGCCTTCCTCGACGAGCTGGGCGTGCTCTCCGCCCGACGGCTGCGCGAGGCGCGGCACGGGGAGACGGTGCTGGTCGCGGGCGCCAAGGCGGCCACCCAGACGCCGCCCGTCCGGTCCGGCAGGCGGGTCATCTTCTCCACCCTCGACGACGGCACCGGACTGGTCGACCTCGCCTTCTTCGACGACTCCCACGACGCCTGCGCCCACACCGTCTTCCACTCCTGGCTGCTGCTGGTCCGCGGGGTCGTGCAGCGCCGTGGCCCGCGCAGCTTCAGCGTGGTGGGCGCCGCGGCCTGGAACCTCGCCGAACTCCTTGAGGTACGGCGGGAGGAAGGGCTGGAGGGCGTCGCCGCCCGGCTGGCCGAGGACCCCGGGCCCGGCGCCGCCGCCGACGACGGCGAAGGCCCCGCCCGACGGCGCCTCGCCGGGTCCGAGGGCGCTCCCGCGCCCGCGGGCTCCGCCGCCCAGGACGCGCTGGAGCAGCGGCGCGTCCGTATGCCCACGGGGTACGAGATGCACCCCTGGGCCGATCTGCGCCCCGCGGGCGAAGGGCCCGCGGTGGGAAGGAAGTTGTGGCACCAGAGTCCGGGGAGTGCGGGATGACGATCCTCTGCGTACGTTTCCAGCTACCGCCCAGGTACGAGGCCGCCCTGCCGGGGCTGCTCGGGCTGCTGGAGGAGTTCACCCCCGTCGTCGAGGCGCTGCCGCCCGACGGCGCGCTGGCCGACCTGCGCGGCGCCGAACGGTACTTCGGGCGTACGGCGGTGGAGCTGGCCGCCGTGATCCGCGTCCGCGCGCTCGCGCTGCACGGCGTGGACTGCGCGATCGGCGCCGGACCCGGCCCGATGCTGGCCCGCATGGCGCTGCGCGACGCCCGCCCCGGCGTCACCGGGGTCCTGCCCGCGGGCCCGGACGGCATCGCCGACCTGCCCGTCACCGCCCTCCCCGGCGTCGGCGCCGCGACCGCCCGCACCCTGTGCGAGTACGGCCTCGACACCCTCGGCCGGGTCGCCGCCGCGCCCCTGTCCACGCTCCAGCGGCTGGTCGGCGCCAAGGCGGGCCGCGACCTGCGCGAGAAGGCCCACGGGATCGACCGCGGGCGCGTCGTCCCGAACGGCGTCTCCCGGTCCCTGGTGGAGGAGCGCCGCTTCGACCGCGACGAACTGGACCCCGAGCGCCACCGCCGCGCCCTGCTCTCCGCCGCCGGGGAACTGGGCGCCCGGCTGCGCGCCGTGGAGAAGGTCTGCCGCACCCTCACCCTGACCGTCCGCTACGCCGACCGGTCCGCCACCACCCGCTCCCGCACCCTGCCCGAGCCGACCGCGCACTCACCCGCCCTGACCCGCGCGGCCTACGACATGTACGACGCGCTCGGCCTCCAACGCGCCCGGGTCCGGGCGGTCGCCCTGCGCGCCGAAGGGCTCGGCCCCGCCGAACGGGCCGCCCACCAGCTCACCTTCGACCCCGTGGACGAGAAGGTCCGCCGCATCGAGGAGGTCGCGGACCGCGTGCGGGCGAAGTTCGGGCCGCGGGCGGTGATGGCGGGGAGGCTGGCGGCGTAGCCGTTCCGGCGGTGGTCAGTGGGTCCAGGGCGGGGTGACGTGGGTGCCGTCCGCCAGTTCCGCCGTCATGCCGACGGAGGTGGTGACCCAGGTGAGGGCGGGCCGGTCGGTGGGGTTCTCCACGGCGAAGACGGCACCGGCGTTGACGACCACCGTGTCGCCCGCGGTGACGCGCTCGGTCTGACCGTCGAGGGTGACCAGCAGCTCGCCGTCGAGCAGGTGCAGGACCTCCTCCCGGCTGACGGAGTGCGCGGGCGCCCTGGTGGCGGCGGGGATCTCGCCGCGCCAGGCGCACAGCTCCCTGCCGCCGGTGCGGGGGGTGACGTACGAGACGAAGCGGGCGCCGTGCAGTTCGTGGGTGACGGCTTCGGAGGAGCGGACGACGGGCATGGGTGGGTGCCTCTTCCTTTGGGCCCGAGTGAGTAGTCAAGCTGCTTGACTTTCCTTGCGGCCTCTATGGTCAAGCTGCTTGACCAATCCGTCAAGGGTGTTTCAATGCCCTCGTGCAGA
The DNA here is from genome assembly GCF_042674625.1 of Streptomyces flavalbus. Lineage (NCBI taxonomy): Bacteria > Bacillati > Actinomycetota > Actinomycetes > Kitasatosporales > Streptomycetaceae > Streptomyces > Streptomyces flavalbus. Next base: position 1,660,341 of record NZ_JBHTEB010000001.1, on the reverse strand, counting down.
ACTCCGACGCCCTCTCCCTGACCGCCGCCCTGCTCGCCGCCGCGGGGGAGCTGACGCGGCGCATCAACGAGGGGGTCGTCGCCCGTGGCTTCGACGGGCGGCCCGCCTACGGGTTCGCCTTCACGCGGCTCGCTCCGGACGGGGCGACGGTGACCGACCTGGCCGCGCACCTCGGGGTGACCAAGCAGGCGGCGAGCCAGCTCGTCGACGAGCTGGTGCGCAAGGGGTACGTCGAGCGGCGCGCGCATCCGCAGGACGCGCGGGCCCGACTGGTCGTGCTGACCGAGCGGGGGTGGGCCTGCACGCGGGCCGCGGAGGAGGCGGCGGCGGAGGTCGTGGCGGAGTGGGGCGCGGTGCTGGGTGAGGCCGAAGTGCGTGCGCTGGCCGGGCGGTTGGGGCGGGTGGCGCCGGGTGGGCCGCTGAAGCCCGCCTGGTGAGCGGTGGAAGTTTTTACTGACGCGTAACTTCTCAGCGTTCACTACTGGGCCGTAACTTGACGAGTGAACAGCATCCCGTGATCCGGATCACAGGGCGTACGGCAGTCCCCACACTCCCCTGAGCCGCGAGGAGATCACTCGATGCTGCCCTGGAAACGGGCGATGAGACCCATCGCCGCCCTGCTGCTCGCCGCCACCGCCGCCCTCGTCCCCGCCGCCTCGACCGCGCAGGCCGCCGACGCGCCGAGATGGGGGTCCCCCCTGCTCGAGCGAAGCCGAGAGCTTGGGGGAGGCTGGAACAACTACTCCTGCAAGCCCTCCGCCGCCCACCCCCGGCCCGTCGTCCTCGTCCACGGGACCCTCGGCAACTCCGTCGACAACTGGCTGGGCCTCGCGCCGTACCTGACGCACCGCGGGTACTGCGTCTTCTCCCTCGACTACGGCCAGCTCCCCGGCGTGCCGCTCTTCCACGGCCTCGGGCCCATCGACAAGTCGGCGGAGCAACTGGACGCCTTCGTCGACAAGGTGCTCGACGCGACCGGCGCCGCCGAGGCCGACCTCGTCGGGCACTCGCAGGGCGGCATGATGCCGCGCTACTACCTGAAGTTCCTCGGCGGCGCCGACGAGGTCAACGCCCTGGTCGGCATCGCCCCCGACAACCACGGCGCGACCCTGAGCGGCCTGACCAACCTGCTGCCGTACTTCCCCGGCGCCGAGGACCTGATCTCCGCCGCCACCCCGGGCCTGGCCGACCAGATACCCGGCTCGGCCTTCCTGACCAAGCTCAACGAGGGCGGCGACACCGTGCCCGGCGTCCGCTACACCGTCATCGCCACCAAGTACGACCAGGTGGCCACCCCCTACCGCAGCCAGTACCTGGACGGGCCCGGCGTCCGCAACGTCCTGCTCCAGGACCTGTGCCCCGTCGACCTCTCCGAGCACCTGGCGATCGCGCTCGTCGACCGGATCGCCTTCCACGAGGTGGCCAACGCGCTCGACCCGGCGCACGCCCAGCCCTCCACCTGTGCCTCGGTCTTCAACTGACGTGACCCCCGGACGTACCGCCGGGGTCCGACCGGCCTGAGCCGCCGGTCGGACCCCGTGCGGAGCCTCAGGTCAGCGGCCGTGGCGTCCGCCGTCCACCGCCCGCCGCCGCACCGACGCGAACAGGGCCGCCGCGCCGACCGCCAGCGCCGCGGCGCCGCCGACCGCGAGGTAGGGGGTGGTGCCGTCGCCGCCGGTCTCGGCGAGGCTGGCCGTACTGCCCGCCGCCCTGGGCTCGTTGGCGGTGGTGCCTTCAGCCACGTCCGAGGTTGTCTCCGGGTCGTCGTCGCCGTGGCCGTGGTTCTCGACGGTCGAGCGCTCGGTGGCGGCCTCTACCTGCTCGTCGGAGGGGGCGGAGGCGGCGGGCGCGGGGGCGGCGGGGGCGGCGGCGCCGAAGGTGACGTCCGAGCAGGAGTAGAACGCCTCCGGGCTGTCCGAGCGCTGCCACACCGCGTACAGCAGGTGCTGGCCGGAGCGCTCCGGCAGGGTGCCGGAGAACGTGTAGAAACCGCCCGTCGCGGTCGGGTCGGTGACGGTCGCCACCGGGTTGGCCAGGTCGAGGTCGGCCCAGGCGAGCGGCTGGGACGGGTCGTAGCCGGGCTTGGTGAGGTACACCGTGAAGGTGCCCCGGTGCGGGGCCGTGACCCGGTACTTGAAGGTGTACGAGCCGCTGCTGACGCTGGTCGCGGGCCAGTCGGCGCGGGCCAGGTCGAGGCCCTTGAACTCCTCGTTGTTCGCGCTGCACAGCTTGCCGTCGGGGATGAGCGCCTGGTGCTGCCCGGCGGCGTTCCCGATGCGGATGCCGTTCCAGTCGTAGAGCGCCTGGGTGCCGCCCGCCGCCACCGCCGCCTCGCACGCGTCGGACCGGGGGCTCTCCGGGCCCTCCGCGTAGCACTGGGCGACCCGGCTGACCGGGTCGCCCATCGAGCCGTGCGCGGCGGCGGGCGTCGCGCCGAGCGCGGTCAGGGCGAGCGGGACGATCCCGAGGGCGGCGGCTGCGGCGGCCTTGCGGCGTGCGGGCATGGGGAACTCCTGAGACGGAACGGCGGTGGTGAATCCCGTGGGGTGATCAGAAGTTAGCCCCGGAGAGCCGTGGAATCGCCTGCCGAAGGCCGCGGTGGGAGATCCTTATGGTCGCTTTAAGGGAGTGCTGAGGCTGGGCTGAGGTAGTTACCGCGCGGGTCTATGGTCGGTCGCCCTCCGGCCACCAGGTGCGCGCGATGTCCCGGCGCACCTCGGGGCGTTCCGCCCGGGAGTCGTCCGCCTCCTCGCGGAGCCTGCGGGCGTCGGTCTTCCTCGGGGGCTTGTGCACGGTCGCTCGGCGCATGGCTGCCTCCTTTGTGCCTACCGTGTTCCGTGTTCTCACGGAGGTAGACCCTTTCGGGGAGAGTTCCTCATCGCGGCTGGTCTGTCAGTGGCGGGTGTCACTCTTGGGGCATGACGGAACACACGGACTACTGGGAGGCGCAGGCCGCCACCTTCGACGACGAGCCCGACCACGGACTGCGGGACCCCGCCGTGCGCGGCGCCTGGGCGGAGCGGCTGCGGGCCTGGCTGCCCGAGCACCCCTGTGACCTGCTCGACCTCGGCTGCGGCACCGGCAGCCTGGCACTCCTCGCCGCCGAGCGGGGACACCGTGTCACCGGCGTCGACCTCTCCCCGGCGATGGTGGCGCGGGCGCGCGCCAAACTCGCCGGGCGTGACGCCGCGTTCCTGGTCGGTGACGCGGCGGCGCCGCCCGTGGGCGAGCAGCGCTACGACGTCGTCCTCGTCCGGCACGTGCTGTGGACCCTGCCCGACCCCGGCCGCGCCCTGCGGCACTGGCGCGGGCTGCTGCGGCCGGGCGGGCGGCTGGTGCTGGTGGAGGGCGTGTGGGGCACGGTCAGCCCGGTCGGCGTCCCCGCCGACCGGCTCACCGCCCTGCTCACCCCGCTCACCGAGCACATACGCCTGGAGCGGCTCTCCGACGACCCGCTGCTGTGGGGCCGGGAGGTCGACGACGAGCGGTACGCGGTGGTGGCTAGCTGAACAGCGCGTCGAAGTCGCCGTCGTGGGCCCTGGACTCCAGTTCGTCCAGGGCCGCCAGTGCGGCGGACGCGGCCTGTGGGTCGCGTTCGGTGAGCCCGCTTTCGGCGAACTCGTCCTCGTCCAGGCGCCGTACGTCCGTGCCGTCGGCGGAGCGCCACAGGTCCAGGTCGAGGTCCTCGACGACCAGTTCGGCGCCGGTCAGCGCGGCGGGGCGGGTGATGTCGCAGTACCAGCCCTTCAGCGCGCCGGACGCGGTCCTGACCTCCTTCACGGAGTACCAGCGGTCCCGCCAGTAGTGCTCGGTGAAGACGTCGCCCGGCTCGAAGCGGACGAAGCCGAAGTCGCGCGTGCCGGAGCCCGCCCAGGGCGCCCGTACGGTGACGCGCGTGCCGTCGTCGGCCAGCAGCTCCGCCGGGTAACGGATCTTCGTACGGCCCGCCTTGACCAGGACGACGTCCACCTGCCGTGGCCGGTCAGCCGAGTTCGCGGACATAGCGCACCTCCGTCGCGCAGATGTCGTAGCCGAACCACTTGTTGATCGCCAGCATCGGGCCGTTGCCCGCGTCGTTGCCGGTGAACGCCTCCGTGTACCCGGCGGCGCGGGCCCGGTGCAGGGAGTCGTTCTTGGCGAGCTTGGCCAGGCCGCGGCCCCGGAAGGCGCGGGCCGTGCCGGTCATCGCGGTGGCGTACCGGGTGCCGCCGTCGGTGTACGCGGCGCTGAACGCGGCCGGGCGGCCGTCGACCACGGCGACCGAGGTCAGCTCGTGGTCGAGGAGGGGGTCCTGCCAGATCTCCGTCAGCCACGCCTCGTAGTCGGTCATGGTGACGTCGACGTCGCCGGGCTCGTCGGAGCTGGTCTCCGCGTCCAGCTCGAATATCGGGCGCGGGTCGGCGGCGTAGTCGGCGGCGGTGCGCAGGGTGACGCCGGGGGGCGGGTCCTGGCGGGGCGGCAGCGTGCCGTGGGCCAGGTCCAGGCGCAGGAAGTGCGCCGTGCGGCTGGGGCGGTAGCCGTGGGCCTCGGCGAAGGCGCGGTTGCCGGGGGCGTCCAGGACCCAGCTCAGGAGCCTCGTCGCGCCGTGTGCCGCCAGGTGCTCCTCCGCGGTGCGCACCAGCAGCGAGCCCGCGCCGTGCCGGGTGTGCTCCGGGTGCACGTACACGTTGACGTAGCCCTGGCCCGGCTCCGCGCTCTCGGGGACCAGGCCGACCTGGGCGGTGCCGATGATCTCGCCGTGCCGCTCCGCGAGGAGGGCGAGGTAGTGGGTGTCCGGGTGGGCGTGGGTCACGCTGTGCACCACCGAGGCCGGGACGGACATCATGTACGGCACCGCGACGTGCCGGACGTGGGCGAACCCCTCGGCGTCGGCGGCGACCTCGGGGCGCAGGGCGCGCACGATCACTGTCATATGGCGGCACGCTACGGGGCGACCTGCCGGGATGCCTCTCATTTTCCGGGGGTGCGGGACAATCGGCGCGTGACGTTGAAGATCCAGATCGATGAGAGTGCCGGGGCCGGGCCGCCGTACGAGCAGGTGCGGGCGCAGATCTCCGCGCAGGCGCGGGCCGGGGTGCTGCCGGTGGGGTACCGGCTGCCGACCGTGCGGGGGCTGGCCGAGTCGCTGGGGCTGGCGGCGAACACCGTCGCCAAGGCGTACCGGGCGTTGGAGACGGACGGGGTGGTGGAGACGCGAGGGCGCAACGGAACGTTCGTCGCCGCCGCGGGCTCGGCGGCGGAGCGGGAGGTTGCCGCGGCGGCGTCGGCTTACGCGCTGCGGGCTCGGCGGTTGGGGGTGTCGGAGGGGGACGCGGAGGCCGCGGTGCGGGATGCCCTGCGGGCGGCTTATGGGTGAGGGGGGTGGGGGGTTCGGTGCGGTGCCGGGTGCGGGTGCGTCGTGGGTGATCGCGCAGTTCCCCGCGCCCCTGGGGTGTGGGTGTGAGCGTCGGGTTCGTGGGAGTTGTCGGCCTGCTGGTCGCGCCCGCGCGGCGGTAGCCGCACACCGATGCAGCCCCGCGCCCCTGAGTTGGCATTCGCCAGGTGGGTGAAAGTTCTTGCGTCTTGGACTGCTGCCCCGCCGGGGTCGTTGTTGAAGTACGTGTACACGTCCGCGTCATCCGGGAAGGCCGCGGCGATCCGCGTCACCCACGACTGGAGCGCACGGCGTCCGTAGTGCGGCCACGGTTGGGCTCGGCCCTGGTGGAAGCGCGCGTACCCCCAGTCGGTGGTGCGCCACAGCGGGGTCACCGGGCGGGAGAGGACGTCGGCCCAGCACAGGGCGGCGCCCCGGGACTCCAGGACCTGGCGGGTTTCCGGGGTCCACCAGGAGGTGTGGCGGGGTTCGACCGCGACCCGGACGGTGGGCGGGAAGCAGGCCAGGCAGGTGTCCAGGAGGGCGGGGTCGGCGCGCAGGGTCGGGGGGAGCTGGAGGAGGACCGGGCCGAGGCGGTCGCCCAGGCCGTGGGCGTGGGTCAGGAGGCGGTGCACCGGTTCCTCGGGGTCCTTCAGGCGCTTGATGTGGGTGAGGTAGCGGCTGGCCTTCACCGCGACGACGAAGCCGGGCGGCACCCGGTCCCGCCACGCCTCGAAGTTCTCCCGGGTCGGCAGCCGGTAGAAGGCGTTGTTCAGCTCCACCGTCGGGAAGTGCGCCGCGTACTCCTCCAGCCAGCGGCGCACCGGCACGTCCGGCGGGTACAGGACGCCCTTCCAGTCCCGGTACTGCCAGCCCGACGTGCCGACGTACAGCGTCATACGTCCAGGGTCACAGATCGGCGTTACAGATACAGGCCCGCGTCCGCTCCGCCGCGCTGCTCCGGCAGGGACGTCGGGGAGGTGCCCCGGCGCAGGGCGTACAGCTCGGCCAGGGTGGCGCCGTCGCGGCCGACGCCCTCCTCGGTGCCCAGCCAGGCCACCGACTCGGCGCGGGTGAGCGGGCCGACCTCGATGCGGGCGAGGCAGCGGCCAGGTCGGACCACGGCGGGGTGCAGGCGTTCGAGGTCCTCGTTGGTGGTGACGCCGACGAGCACGTTGCGGCCCTGGCCGAGCAGGCCGTCGGTGAGGTTCAGCAGCCGGGACAGGGCCTGGCCCGCGGTGTGCTTGGCCTCGCCGCGGATCAGTTCGTCGCAGTCCTCAAGGAGCAGCAGCCGCCAGCGGCCCTTGCCCGTGGAGTCGTCCTCGCCGATGGCGATGTCCATCAGGTAGCCGACGTCGGAGAAGAGCCGCTCGGGGTCGAGGACGCAGTCGACCTGGCACCAGTCCCGCCAGGACCGGGCCAGGGTGCGCAGCGCGGACGTCTTGCCGGTGCCGGGCGGGCCGTGCAGCAGCAGGAGGCGGCCCGCGATGTCCTCGGGGGTGGTCTTCATCAGGCGGTCCATCGCGTCCGCGACCGGCGCCGTGTAGTTGGGGCGCACCTCCTCCCAGGTGCCCGCGGAGATCTGCCGGGTGGTGCGGTGCGGGCCGCGGCGCGGGGAGACGTACCAGAAGCCCATCGTCACGTTCTCCGGCTGCGGTTCGGGCTCGTCGGCCGCGCCGTCGGTGGCCTCGCCCAGCACCTTCGCGGCCAGTTCGGCGCTGGTCGCCGTCACGGTGACGTCGGCGCCGCGGTTCCAGCGGGAGACCAGCAGGGTCCAGCCGTCGCCCTCGGCGAGGGTGGCGCTGCGGTCGTCGTCGCGGGCCATGCGCAGCACGCGCGCGTCCCGCGGCAGCAGTGTGGCGCCGGAGCGCACCCGGTCGATGTTGGAGGAGTGCGAGTACGGCTGCTCGCCCGTGGCGAAGCGGCCGAGGAACAGCGCGTCGACGACATCGGCGGGCGAGTCGCTGTCGTCGACGTTGAGCCGGATCGGCAGCGCGTCGTGAGGGTTCGCAGACATGTCGCCATGATCGGGCACTCGGGCGCCGCCCGCACCCGGTTTCCGAGGTGCGCGTGAAGTGTCGGTGTCTGTCCGGAGTGTCAGCGGTCAACCTGTCCGTGGGGCAGCGGAGTTCCCCGGGGGCGGCGTCAGGCCCCCGGGGAACCGGTCGTCACACGCCGTTCAGGGGTGTCACGGCATCAGGGGTGTCACGGGACGATCTTCAGCAGGCGGTTCGGGGAACCGGTGCCGGGGCTGGTCACCTTGCCGGTCGTGGCGCCCGCGGTGAGCGCCGAGGCGACCTGGGCCGGGGTGGCCGAGGTGTGGCCCGCGAGGTAGACCGCCGCCGCGCCCGCGACGTGCGGGGTCGCCATCGACGTACCGGAGATGGTGTTGGTCGCGGTGTCGCTGGTGTACCAGCCCGCCGTGATGGAGGAGCCGGGCGCGAAGAGGTCCAGGACGGAGCCGTAGTTGGAGTAGCTGGCCCGCGCGTCCGTGCTGGTGGTGGCGCCGACGGTGATGGCCTCGGTGACCCGGGCGGGGGAGGACGAGGAGGCGTTGGCGTTGCTGTTGCCCGCGGCGATGGCGTAGGTCACGCCGCTGGCGATGGAGTTGCGCACGGCGTTGTCCAGGGTGGTGGAGGCGCCGCCGCCCAGGGACATGTTGGCCACCGACGGGCCGGAGTGGTGGGAGGTGACCCAGTCGATGCCCGCGATGACGCCCGCCGTGGTCCCGGAGCCGCTGTTGTTCAGCACCCGGACGGCGACGATCTTCGCCTTCTTGGCGACGCCGTACGTCGATCCGGCGACCGTCGTGGCCACGTGGGTGCCGTGGCCGTTGCCGTCGGAGGCGGTGGTGTCGCCGTCGACGGCGTCGTAGCCGTAGCTGGCCCGGCCGCTGATCTGGGAGTGGGTGATCCGGACGCCGGTGTCGATGACGTACACGGTCACGCCGCTGCCCGCGCTGTCCGGGTAGGTGTAGGTGCCGGACAGCGGCAGCGAGGTCTGGTCGATGCGGTCCAGGCCCCAGGGCGCGTTGGACTGGGTGGTGTCGGCGAGCTGGACGCGCTGGTTCTGCTCGACGGAGGCGACGGCCGGGTCCGCGGCGAGTCTCTTCGCCTCGGTCTCGGAGAGGGTGGCGGTGTAGCCGTTCAGCGCCTTGCCGAACGTCTTGTTGACCGCGCCGCCGTACTCCTTGATCAGGTTCCTGCCGGTGGTCGAGGACGCCTTGAAGCCCGCGGCCTTCTTGAGCGTGACGATGTAGCTGTCCTTGATGGCGGTGGGGGAGTCGGCCGCGAGGACCGTGCCCTCGGCCGGTGCGGCCTGGGCGGGGAGGGTGGTGAGCCCGCCCACGAGCGCGGCGGTCGCCAGGGTGGTTATCGCGGCGAGCCGCACCTTCTTGCTCCGCAGTTGTGCCATTACGAGGGAGTCCTCCTCAAGGCGGCGCACGCCGGGGTGGGGCGGGCGCGTGTGGGGGGTGCGCGCGTCTTCGCGCGCACGGCCCGGAACGTCGCGTACCGCTCGGGGCCGGGATCAAGAGTGGAGCCGACTCGCGCTGGGGACAAGAGAGATGAGCGCCTGTCAACAAATCTGTCATGAGCACGTAATCGAAGGCAATCGAACAGGACGTGAACCGGGGGCGCTTGTCACGCGCTGGCGACGGAAGTTTTGGCATGGACACTTCCAGTCAACGCGCGTAGCTGGTATCAAGGTCCACGCAGCGATCCTGCTAAAGGGAGGTTCCATGAGACGTTCCCGCCTTGTCGTATTCCTGACCTCGACCCTCCTCGCGCTCACCGCGGCCCTCACCGGGGCCACGGCGGCGCAGGGCGCCGAATCCGCCGCGACCAGTTACGCGGCGCTCGGTGACTCCTACTCGTCCGGCGTCGGCGCGGGCAGCTACATCAGCTCCAGCGGCGACTGCAAGCGCAGCACGGCCGCGTACCCCTACCTCTGGGCCGCCGCCAACTCACCCGCGTCCTTCAACTTCGTCGCCTGCTCCGGCGCTCGTACGGATGACGTTCTCGCCGGGCAGCTCGGCGCGCTCAGCTCCAGCACCGGCCTGGTCTCCATCAGCATCGGCGGCAACGACGCCGGGTTCGCCGACGTCATGACGACCTGTGTGGTCTCGTCCGACAGCGGCTGCCTGGACCGCATCAACACCGCGCGGGCGTACGTCAACAACACCCTGCCCGGCAAGCTCAACAACGTGTACACGGCGATCCGCAACCGGGCCCCCTCCGCCCACGTCGTCGTCCTCGGCTACCCCCGCTTCTACAAGCTCGGCACCACGTGCCTCGGCCTGTCGGAGACCAAGCGCAGCGCCATCAACCAGGCCTCCGACCTCATGAACAGCGTCATCGCCCAGCGCGCCGCCGCGTACGGCTTCACCTTCGGCGACGTCCGCACCACCTTCACCGGCCACGAACTCTGCTCCGGCAGCGCCTGGCTCCACAGCGTCAACTGGCTGAACATCGGCGAGTCGTACCACCCGACCGCCAACGGCCAGTCGGGTGGTTACCTGCCCGTCTTCCGCAACGCCGCCTGACCCCGAGTCATTCGAACACGCCTCCCTCGGCCGTGTTCAGGGACTGTACGAAGCGGAGGCCCCGTCCGTCGGGGTCTCCGTCACACAGGTCACCGAGAAGGCGACCGCGTTCGACGTCGCGCGCACCGGGTCGCGCACCTCGACACTGACCTCGTTCTCGTACGTGCCGCTGTCGGCATACGTGGTCACGACCACCTGGTCCTGCCGGGTCCTCGCCCCGTCCGCCGGGAACGACAGCGTCTTCCAGCCCGCGTCGGCCAGCTCGCCGTCCCGCGTGACCCAGCGGTAGTCGACCTCCGCGGGCACCCGGCCCACCGTGAACGTCGCCGTGAACGACGGCGCCTCGTCGCTCGACGGCGGACACGGGCCCGCGTACTCCGTGCGGGCACCGGCGACACTGACGCGCACCGACTGCGGCGCCGCCGAGGTCGGCTCCTCCTCGCTCTCGCTCTGACTCGGCGTCGGGGACGGCGTGGGCTCCGCGCTCGACGCGCCGCCGCCCGCCTCGTCATCGGTCGTCGGCGACGGCGACGTGGGCCGCCCGGCGTCCGAACTCGCCCCCTCCGCGCGCCCGCCGTCGTCATCGCCGCCGCTGTTCAGCAGCGCGTACGTCAGCCCGCCGAGCGCCAGCGCCAGCGCGACGACCCCCGCGACCAGCACGGCGACGGTACGGCGGTCCCGGCCGGGCGGAGTTCCGGTGGTGGACGCGGTGCTGGTGGGCGTCGTCGGCGCCGGGGGCGGGACGGGGCGGGTCGGCGCGGTCGGCTGGTGGTGCGCGACCACGGTCGGCGCGTACGGCGCCGCGTCCGCCAAGTCCGCGCGGGGAGTGCCCCCGGCGCTGACCAGCCGCAGGTCACGCTCGGCCTGGTCGGCGGAGAGCCGCTGCGCCGGGTCCTTGCGCAGCAGCCCCGCGATCACCCCGGCGAGCGGACCCGCCCGGCGCGGCGGCGGCAACTCCTCGTCGACGATGGCGCGCAGGGTGTTCAGCGGGGTGTTCTGCCGGAACGGCGAGTTCCCCTCGACGGCGGCGTACAGCAGCACCCCGAGCGACCACAGGTCCGACTCCGGGCCCGGCGTGCGCCCGAGCGCGCGCTCCGGGGCGAGGAACTCCGGCGAGCCGATCACCTCACCGGTCATCGTCAGCGCCGAGGTGCCCTCCACCGTGGCGATGCCGAAGTCCGTCAACACCACCCGGCCGTCGTTCGACAGCAGCACGTTGGCGGGCTTCACGTCCCGGTGCAGCACCCCGGCCTCGTGCGCGGCGCGCAGCGCGGCCAGCACCTCCGCGCCGACGTGCGCCGCCCGGCGCGGCGCCAACGGGCCCTCCGCCTCCAGCAGTTCCGCCAGCGATATCCCGCGGACCAGCTCCATCACGATCCAGGGGCGGCCCTCGTCCGTGGCCACGTCGTACACCGTCACCACGTTGCGGTTGGCGACCCGGGCCGCGGCCCAGGCCTCCCGCTCCAGGCGGGCGTACAGCCGCTCCACGTCGGCGGCGGGCAGCCCGTGCGGGGCGCGCACCTCCTTGACGGCGACCTCGCGGGCCAGCACCTCGTCCCGGGCGCGCCACACGGTCCCCATCCCGCCCTCACCGAGCGGGGACAGCAGGCGGTAGCGTCCCGCGATCACACGTGCGCCGCCCGGGGTCTCGGTCACGGGCACTCCCCTTCGCACAGGCCGCATGGCGCGAATCTCCCTTTCCTCACAAAGTAGCTCAGCCGAGTGCGGATGCCGCCCCCCTGAGCACCAATCCAGCCCCCAGGGCGACGACGACGCACGCGGATCCCAGCGGGGCCGCCCGGCGTACGACGGCGGCCAGCGGGCCCGCGGTCCAACGCGGGCGCCGGTCGAGCAACCGCGTCACGCCCCCGCCGACCTTCACCACGGCGAACCCGGCGGCGGTGAGGGTGAGCGCGAGCCCGACGCCGTACGCCACGACCAGCAGCAGCCCGAACCACGCCTGCCCCAGTGCGGCGGCGCCGACGAGCACGACGACGGCGGAGGGACTGGGCACGAGCCCACCCGCGAAGCCGAGGAGCACGGTGCCGCGGAGGGTGGGGGTGGTGGGGTGGGCGTGGGGGCGGCCGTGGTCATGGCTGTGGCTGTGGCTGTGGTCGTGGTCGTGGCTGTGGCGGTGGTCATGGGGGTGGTCGTGGCTGTGAGGGCGGTCGTGGGTGTGGGGGTGCCCGCGTGCGGGGTGGCGGTTGCGGAGGGCCCGGCGTACGAGGGTGGCGCCCGCCGCCGTCACCAGGGCGCCGCTCGCGATGCCCAGCCAGGCGAGCACCGAGGGCGTGGCCGCCGAGCCCGCCGTGATGAGCAGGCCGAGCGCGACCACGCCGAGGGTGTGCGTGACCGTCACCGAGGCGGCCAGCGGCAGGACCTGCCGCAGCCGGGCCCGGCCGCCGTGGGCCACCGCGGTCGCCGCCATCAGGGTCTTGCCGTGCCCCGGGGCGAGCGCGTGCAGCGCGCCGAGGCCGACCGCGACGACCAGCGCGAGCGCGGCGAACCCGACGGTGAGGTCCTGGCGGGCGACGAGGGAGTCCAGGGCGCGGGTCCAGCGGTCGGCGCCACGGGGGAGGACGGCGGCGCCGGGCGCGTCGTCCGGGGACGCCTCGGTGAGCGGGGGACCGCCGGGGCGAACGCGCAGGGCCGCGGTGGGGGTGTCGGCCGGGGAGGACAGCAACTCCTCCGGGTAGCGGGTGAGTTCCCGGGACACCGACCCGCGCGGCACGTCCGACGCCGTGAGCGTCATACGGTCACCGCGTGCCGTGATCTCCCGCCAGCCGGGCCCGTCGCGGTCGCCCGCGGCGCGGAAGGCGAGGGCGGTCGTGGTCTCGCCGTCGGGGAGCGGGGCGCGCAGCCCGCACTCCAGGCGCAGGGTGTCGAGCCCCGCCTGACCGGGCCGCACGCGCGCGTGGCTGTCGCCCACGGTGAGCGGGACGTCCCGTCCGCCGACGGTGAGGGCGCTGTCCCGCGCGGCCGCCGCGCACCGCCGCCGCGCCCACGCGTCGAGGCCCAGCCGCGCCACGTCCGGCGCGGCCTGGGTCGCCGGGATCTCCGCGAGGTCCTCGACGTGACGGACGCGCAGCTCACCGGGGGCGACCACCAGGCCGTCGTACCGGTTGACGGTGAAGTTCCCCAAGGGGTGCGCGCTCGCGGCCGGGGCGGACAGCAGGAGCAGGGCGGTGAGCGCGGCGAAGAGGGCGGCTGCGGGGGCCAGGACGCGGCGGAGCGCGCGTCGGCGGGCACTCATCGGGTCGTCTCCTTCCGGTCCTTCGCGTCCTTGGGCTCTTTGAGGTCCTTCACGTCCTTGAGGTCGTTCAGGGCGCCGCGGGCCTCCCGCGCGCCCAGGGGCGAGAAGCCGGGGTTCAGGGTCAGGGCCGCCGTGAGGGAGGCGTGGGCCTGGTCGCGGTGGCCGAGGGAGTGTTCGATCAGGCCGCGGTGGTAGAGGAACGCGGCGTTGCGGTAGCCGGTCGCCGTGGCCGCGCGGGCGTACCGCAGGGCCTCCGCGTCATGACCGGTGCGGTGCAGGGCCCAGGCGAGGGCGTCCGCGGTGTGCACGGTGTGGCGGCGGTGCCACTCCGCGCGCGCCGCGCGCAGGGCGGCCCGCGCGTCGCCGTGGTCGGCGGCGGCCAGCGCCGTGTCCAGGTCGGCGTTGACGCCGCCCGCCCGCGCGAGCGCCGTCCACGCCTCGACGAGGGCGTACTGCTCACGCGCGCGTGCCCGGTCGCCGCCCGCCTCGTACAGCTCGCCGAGGGCGACCAGCGGGCCGGGCAGCGGCGCGCGGGCCACCACCCGCTCCAGCCCTTTGACGGCCGCCGCCCGGTCCCCGTCCGCGGCCTGCGCGCGGGCCCGCCCCTCCAGCGCGGGCAGATACCCGTCGTCGGCGGCCAGCGCACGCGCGTAGTGGCCCAGGGCCGTGCCGTAGTCCCCCTGGTGGTAGGCGAGCTGGCCGAGCGCGGTGGCGACGTACGCGATGTCACCCGGCGCGGTCGCCGCGCCGAGCGCCTGCTCAAGGACGCGCCGCGCCGTGTCCACGTCCCCGCGCAGTTCCCGCACGTACGCGTACCGCGTGAAGACCGGGATGCCGGGCCGCCGGTCGTCGGCGGTGTCGGCGGCCTCGGACGCGTCGTCGTAGCGGCCCAGTTCGACCAGTGCGTCGATACGGGTGGCCAGCGCGCGTTCGCTGTAGGGGTTCTGTTCCAGCGCCCGGTCGGCGTACCGCAGCGCGCCCGTGAAGTCGTGCCGGGCCGCGGCGAGGGCGGCGTGCCCGGCCAGCGCCTGGTCGTTGCCGGGCCGCAGCTCCAGGGACCGGTCCAGGGCGCGCCGCGCCCGCGGGTACCGGGCGGGGTCGCCGTCCGTCCTGGCCTGCTCGACGTAGGCGAGCCCGAGGGTGGCCCACCCGGTGAAGTCCCCGGGCCGCGCCTTGAGGTGCGCCTGGAGCGCCGTCACGCTCGCCTCCAGGTCAACGCCGGTGCCGAGCCGCGCCGGGAGCGCGCCGGGCGCCGCGGCCACGGTGTCGGCTCGCTCGCCGCCCCGCAGCTCCCCGACCGCGATCGACCCGGCGGTCAACGCCACCCCCAGCAACACCGCGCACCCCGCGAGCCGCGCGGCCCGCCTGGTCCGTCCTGCCTCCGCGGTCATGCCCTCTCTCCCCGGTTCGTTGGACGATGGCCCGCGCCCCACTCAGGGGGCGCGGGGTGGTTACCCGATCCGTGCCTCGCGGCGACGCGGCGCCTAGTACGCCCGCCCCCGCATCCGCCGCCACCACACCAGCCCGGTGCCGATCAGCAGGACCCCCAGCGCGCCCGCCCCCGCCGAGGCGGCGACCAGCGTGGTGTCCGTCGAGGAGCCGCCGGACGCCCCGGCCGGTTGGAGCGCGTCGCCGATCTCGGTGCGGACGTCGTTGCCGTCCGTGGTGCCCTTGGCGAGCGGCCCGCGTGAGCCCTCGGTCGGCAGGGCGACGTACGGGAACGCCTCCTCGAAGTCCTTGTCGTTCTTGTCGACGGCGTCACCGAGGTCGTTCTTCGCGCCGACGAGTTCGCCCTCGACGACCTGGAGCGCGGCGTCGAGCACGTCGTCGGAGAGTCGACGGCCGTTGGGGAAGCCCGCGTTGTCGCCGTCGAGGACGCCGAGCCGCTTGGGTTCGGCCGTCGGCTCGATGGAGGTGTTCAGCCGCAGTTGCTCCGAGGGGCGGACGTGCGGCGGCTGGTTGAGGCCCTTGACGCCCTTCAGGAACACGTCGACGAGGTCGTCGCGCGGCTCGGCGGGCGCCTCGATCTTGTAGATCGCCTCGATGAGCTTCGGCAGCTCGGGGTGGGTGACGTTCTTCAGGAACTGCCCGTCGTTCCAGGGCGAGTCCGCGTTGAACCTGTCCTTGTCCTTCAGCGGGTTGACGACCTCGTTCACCAACGGGTTGCCGAGCCGCGACACCTGCGTGAAGTGCCCCTGGGCGTTCTTGCGCTGGGTCGTCGACCAGATGCCCACGACCGGCTGCCCGGCCGACTCGGTGATCATGTGCGTCGGCACCTGGAGGGCGATGGAGTTGACGTTGTAGCCCTTGAGGGTGTCGTTGCCGACCTCGGTGAGGTCACCGCCGTACAGCAGGTCGAAGACGCGCAGGTCGAGGAAGAACGGGTCGTCGGCCTGCCCCGCGAAGGCCGTGACGCCGTTGCCGAGGTCCCGTACCGCCTGCCGCCGCAGCGCCGCGTAGTCCGGCATGGACGCCTTGCCCACGTTGGACGGCGCCACCGGAACGTCGTCGGCGATCTTCGTCCGGGAGACCAGGGCCTGGTTCCTCAGGCGCAGCAGCTCGATGTCGTAGGTCTGGGTGATGTTGAGGTCCGGGTCGTCCAGGCTCTCGACCGGGCCGGTGTTGTAGAGGAACGTCTTCTTGTTCTTCGTATGCGTCCTGAAGGTGAAGCGGTACAGCAGTTCGCCCTGCGCGTCACCGTTGTTGTCGATGTGCAGGTCGTACTGCGCGTCCTCGGCGAACGGGTAGAAGTTCGGGCCGCCCGCGGGCTGCTCGAAGGGAGTCCAGTTCGCGACGATCGTCGTCGTGTCCGGCTTGTCCGGGCTGACGAACGCGTACACGTCCGTGTTGTCGTACTGCGGTGTCCCCGAGATCAACGGGGCCTCCCGGTGGCTGGAGGCGCTGGCCGCCCCCGGCTCCAGCGCGGTCGCGCCAGCGGCGGCGAGCGCCCCGGCGGCCAGCGCGCCACATACGAGGGTCGCGAGGCCCTTGCGCCCCGCACTGCTCCTGGGATGAGGTGTCATGCCGTCCGTCCTCCGTGCCAACTTGCCTGACGCAGAAGGGTTCGGAGCCCCGGGAGGGGTGGATTGGTCCGGCCGGAAAATGTTTTGGCGCCGCCCGGACCCGCGTTTCGCGCGCGCCGATCCGTAACCCCATCCGGAGGTGTGTTCGGTGCGAATGCCTGGTGTGACGGGACGACCGAGCCGGTGTGGCCGGGGTGAGGGGGGAGCGGTGCAGGCCGAGGAGTTGCTGCGGCGGGTCGCGGGCGGCGACCAGCGGGCGTTCGAGGAGTTGTACGCGCTGGTGTCCGGGCCGGTGTTCGGGCTGGTGCGCCGGGTGGTGCGCGACCCGGCGCAGTCGGAGGAGGTGGCGCAGGAGGTGCTCCTCGAACTGTGGCGGTCCGCCGCCCGCTTCGACCCCGGCCGCGGCAGCGCGCTCGCCTGGGTCCTCACCGTCGCCCACCGCCGCGCCGTGGACCGGGTGCGCAGCGCCCGCGCCGCCGGGGAGCGCGAGCAGCGCGAGGCCCTGCGGTCCCGGCAGCCCGCCTTCGACCAGGTCTCCGAGGAGGTGGAGGCCGGGATGGAACGGGAGTGGGTGCGCCGCTGCCTGGACCGGCTGACCGCGCTGCAACGCCAGTCCGTCACCCTCGCCTACTACGACGGGTACACCTACCGGGAGGTGGCCGAACGGCTCTCCCTGCCGCTGGGTACGGTCAAGACCCGGATGCGGGACGGGCTCACCCGGCTGCGCGAGTGCCTGGGAGGTGCCGCATGACCCCGCTCGACCGGCTGCTGCGCCGCGGCGACGTCCACTCGCTCGCCGCCCCCTACGCCCTGGACGCCCTGGAACCCGCCGAGCGGGTCCGCTTCGAGAGGCACCTCGCCCGCTGCCCCCGGTGCGCCGCCGAGGTGCGGGCGCTGACCGAGGACGCCGTGCGGCTCGCCTGGTCCACGGCCACGCCCGCGCCGCCCGCCCTGCGCGAACGGGTCCTGGCCGCCGTACGCACCACCCCGCAGGAACCCGCGCCCGCGCCCGCGGCGGCGCCGGGGGGCCTGCCGCCGCACGTGTGGGGGACGGAACCGCCACCGGCACGCGCGCGTGCGCGGCGGGCGCGCCCCCTGTTCGTGCCGCTCGCCACCGCGACCGCCGCGGCGGCCCTCGTCGTCGCCGGGCTCTTCGCCGTGCAGGCCCACCGCACCCAGGACGAGCTGTCCGCCGAGCGGGACCGGGCGCGTGAGATCGCCCACGTTCTCGCCGCCCCGGACGCCCGCGCCGAGACCGGCCGGGACGCGCGGGGACGACTGATCGGAGTGGTGGCCTCCGCCTCGGAGGGGCGCGCGGTGGTGACCTTGAGCGGGTACGGCGATCCGCCGGGCGACCGAGTGCACCAACTGTGGCTCATGCGCCCCGGTGCGCAACCGCGCTCCCTCGGGCTCTTCGACGGGGACACGCCGCTGGTCGCCTCCGGCCTGGAACGATCGGCGACGTCACTCGCCGTGACCGTCGAACCCGACGGGGGCTCACCGCGGCCCACCACCCAGCCGGTTGTCCAAGTCACCCTGAAATCGGTCGGATTCGGAGGGTAGTCGGCACGGCATCGTCAACGCCCTTGTGGGGAAGGTGAATCCTGTGACCGCGATACACGCGTGCCCGGATGGGGCGATAGGGTTACCCTGCCCGGGGCCGGGTGGACTCGTACGGGTGGGGAGTGACATGGAACAGATAACAGTGCGCAGCAGGGCCAGGGTCCCTGCGATCACCTGCGGGAGCAGCGCGACCAGCTCGCGCCTCGACCGCCATCTCGCGGTGCTGGCGGGTCCCGCCATACCGCAGCAGGAGGCGGCCGAGGCGACCTTGTTGATGCGGGAGATCACCGCCCGTGACACCGCACAGCGACGCAGTGACCGGGGCGCCCGCGTGCGTCGCGTCTCGCTCTTCGCGCCGCTGCGCCGACTGCGCCGTTCGCTGTTCGGAGGTCACTGACCCCCACCGGCCGCTGACCGCGCTCAGGCCACCACGCCGTCCCGGCGCAGTGCTGCGATCTCGTCGTCCGTCATCCCCACGGCACGCAGCACGGACCCGGTGTGCTGCCCGAGCGCGGGCACGTCGCCCATCCCCGCCGTGTCCCCGCCCGGCAGGGTGATCGGCGGCAGCGGCGCCCGCAGCGGGCCCACCGGCGTCCCCACCTCCCGCCACCGCCGCCGGGCCGCCAACTGCGGATGCCCGGCCACCTCCCGTACGTCCCGCAGGCGGGCGCAGGCGATGCCCGCGTCCGTCAGCCGGGCCAGCGCCCCGTCCGCCGTCAGGGCGCCCAGCGCGTCCGCCACCAGCCCGTCGGTCCGCTCCCGGTTCGCCACCCGCGCGGCGTTCGTCGCGAACGCCGGGTCCGTGCCCAGTTCCGGCCGCCCCAGGACCCGTTCGGCCAGCCGCCGCCACTCCCGGTCGTTCTGCACCGACAGCAGTACCCGCCCGCCGTCCGCCGTCGCGTAGGCGTCGTACGGCGCGATGACGGCGTGCGCGAGCCCTGTGCGCGCCGGGGGTGTGCCTCCGTGCATCGCGTGGTGCAACGGATGCCCCATCCACTCCACCAGCGCCTCCAGCATCGACACCTCCACCGGGCCGCCCCGGCCCGTCGTGCCGCGCCGCAGCAGCGCCGCGAGGACGCCGGAGAAGGCGTACATCGCCGCCGCGATGTCGGCGGCCGGGATGCCCGCCTTCACCGGCTGCTCGGGCGTCCCGGTCACCGACACCAGGCCCGCCTCGCACTGCACGAGCATGTCGTAGGCCCGCTGGTCGGCGTACGGGCCGGTGGAGCCGTAGCCCGAGATGTCCACGGCGACCAGCCGCGGGTGCGCGGCGCACAGCGTGGCCGCGTCCAGGCCGAGCCGGGCCGCCGCCCCGTGCGCGAGGTTCTGCACGAACACGTCCGCGTCCGCCACCAGCCGCCGTACGACGTCAAGCCCGCGCGGGTCCTTCAGGTCGAGGGCGACCGACTCCTTGCCGCGGTTGCACCACACGAAGTGCGAGGCGAGACCGCCCGCCGCCGTGTCGTAGTCCCGGGCGAAGTCCCCGCCGTCGACGCGCTCGACCTTGATCACCCGGGCGCCGAGGTCGGCGAGCTGCCGGGTGGCGAAGGGCGCGGCGACGGCCTGCTCGACGGCGACGACGGTGACGCCCGCGAGGGGCGGAGGCTGGGTTGTCATGCCGGGGATCATGACCCGCGCCCGGCGCGTTTGTCATGACCGCCGCCCCACCGCAGCGCGCGGCACCGCCGCCTCACAGCAGCGCGAACTGGCCCTCAGGGCCCTCCTCGCGGTGGTCCAGGACCGTCGCGGGACGGCGCGCGGACGCCGGGACCGGCAGCACGCCCGCCGCGCGCAGGTCGGCCGCCGTGACGGGATCGGTGACCGCCAACGCCTCCTGTTGGGGGCGGAGTTCCGCGAGCAGCGCGAGTACGGTGATCAGCTCAAGCAGCTCCGAGGTCCAGCCCTGCCGCCAGGTCGCCGGGCGGATCGCCGCCAGGGTGCCCGGCTCGGCGGGGGCGGCGGTGCGCCCGGTGAACCAGCGCTCCAGCACCCGCACGCCGTCCACCTCGAAGTCCCACGCCTGCGGCGGCACCGGGGAGATGCGGCCCTCGTCGAGGTGGAGGGCCTCCTCGTCACGGTCGTAGGCCAGGGTCAGGGGCTGGGACGGCAGCGGGGCGCGGACGTAGGGGCGTCGGCCGCCGGGGAGCTTGGGGCGGTCGCCGTCGCGGCGCAGCAGCCAGAGCAGGCGGTGGCCCAGCTCGGTGCCGTGCGCCCACAGCGCGCGGTCCGCGGTGAGCGGCACGGTGAGGTCCGGGCGGGCGACGGCGAGCGTCCAGGCCAGCACGTCCAGCGGCGCGCAGTCCACGCCGAGGCGGGCGCTGAGGTGGGCCAGCAGGCCGGGGGCCAGATTGGGCTCGGTGCCGCCGGGGCGGCGGTACAGCGGGCGGACGCGGCCGGGGCGGATCAGGGGCAGCCGGGAGGTCGCCAACAGCCGCTCCGGCGTCTCGACGACGAACACCTGCTGGTCGTCCGCGACCCGCCACAGCTCCGGGCGGGCCGCGTCGATCAGCCGGTGGTCGGGGATCAGCCACTGCTCGTCGAAGGGCGCCGCGAGCACCCGCACCGGCTCCGGGCACGGGCCGTCGGCGCGCACCAGCCGCTCCGTGCCGCCGGACCGGCCCGGCAACTGGGCCACGGCGGTGTGCGGTGTGCGGGACCGCGTCGGCTCGAACAGGGCCTCGCGCTCGGGCCCGTCCGCCTTCACCAGGGCGTCCCAACGGGCCCGCAGACAGGCCGCGTCGGGAGCCACCGGCCAGCCCCGGCCGAGGCGTGGCGGTGCGACGGACCACGGCATGAGGTCCGCGAGCGGCGGAGCGTCGTCGTCGGGCGTCACGCCCGGCATCGTACGACGGCGCCCTGACACGGGGGTCAGGTCGCGTCCAGGGTCACGGTGAAGGAGAAGCGGTCGCCGCGGTACTGGATGACGGCCACGTCCAGGGGGCGCCCTGAGGTGTCGTAGGTGACGCCCGTGTAGTGCAGGATCGGGCTGAGCAGCGGGACCTGGAGGAGCTGGGCGGTCTCCGGGTCCGCGAGGCGGGCCTCCACCGTGTCCGTGATGCGGCTGATGTCCGCCCCGACGACGTCGCGCAGCACCTTCGTCATCGGCCAGCGCACCAGGTCGTCCAGGTCGATGCGCGCGGCCAGTTCGGGGCGGACGTGGTTGCGGGCGTGGTTGGTCGGCTCGCCGGTCTTCTCGTCGCTGCGCAGCCGGTGGTACGTCGCCACCTCGCCGAGGTCCGGGAAGTACTCGGCGAGTTCGGCGGGCACGGGCGCGGGACCGTGGTCCAGCATTTCGGTCGTCATGCCGGACTGCTGGGCCACGATCGCGTCCACCGAGCCGAGCAGCCGCACCGGGGTGCCCCGGCGGGCGTCCGGCTCGATGAACGTGCCGCGTCTGCGGTGCCGGGTGATCAGCCCCTCGTCCTCCAGCTCCTTCAGCGCCTGCCGCATGGTCAGCACGCTCACGCCGTAGTGCGCGGCCAGTTGCTCCTCGGTGGGCAGCCGCAGCGGGTCCCGCGGGGAGCGGCCGAGTATCGAGGCGCGCAGGGACTGCGACACCTGGTACCAGAGCGGCAGCTTGCGGTTCAGGACGATCGAGTCCGGGGCGAAGGAGGTCACGGGGCCATCCGTACCGGGAGGGGAATGATCAGTGCAACCCGGCGGACTCAGGTGAGGGAAGCGCGCGGTGGTGGCGCTCCAGGCCGCGCCACACGTCGTCGTAGCGCGGCTGGAGGTGGTCCGCGCGGGCCGCGCGGCCGGTGAGCGTCACCGGCCAGCGGGTCTCGAACATGAACGCGAGCCCGTCGTCGACCTTCTGCGGGACCAGCTCGGCGGCGCTGGCGCGGTCGAACGTCTCCCGGTCCGGGCCGTGCGCCGACATCATGTTGTGCAGCGAGCCGCCGCCCGGCACGAAGCCCCCCTTCCCGGCCGTCTTCGCGTCGTAGGCGCCCTCGATCAGGCCCATGTACTCGCTCATCACGTTCCGGTGGAAGTACGGCGGCCGGAAGGTGTCCTCGCCCACCAGCCAGCGCGGCGCGAACACCACGAAGTCGATGCCCGCCAGCCCCGGGGTGTCCGACGGCGACGTCAGCACCGTGAAGATCGACGGGTCCGGGTGGTCGTACGAGATCGTCCCGAGGACGTTGAAGCGGCGCAGGTCGTACACGTACGGCACGTGGTTGCCGTGCCAGGCGACGACGTCGAGCGGGGAGTGGTCGTACACGGCCCGCCACAGGTTGCCGCAGAACTTGTTGACGACCTCCACCTCGCCCTCGGTGTCCTCGTACGCGGCGACCGGGGCGCGGAAGTCGCGCGGGTTGGCCAGTCCGTTGGCGCCGATCGGGCCGAGGTCGGGGAGGCGGAACGGGGCGCCGTAGTTCTCGCAGACGTACCCGCGCGCGGTGTCGTCCAGCAGGTCGACGCGGAAGCGGACCCCGCGCGGGATCAGCGCCACCTCGCCCGGCTCGGCGCGCAGCAGCCCGAACTCGGTGCGCAGCAGCAGCCCGCCGTGCTCGGGGACGATCAGCAGTTCGCCGTCCGCGTCGCCGAAGACGCGGTCCATGGCGGCGTTGGCGTGGTAGAGGTGCACCGCCATGCCGGAGCGCTGGGTCACGTCGCCGTTGCCGCCGAGGGTCCACAGGCCCGCGAGGAAGTCGGTGCCCTCGGCGGGCGCCGGGAGCGGGTCCCAGCGCAGCCGGTTGGGGTCGGGGACGGTCTCGGTGAACGGGGCCGTGCCGAGCGCGCCGTTGTCCGTGCGGGTGAACGCCGGGTGCGCGGCCGAGGGGCGGACGCGGTACAGCCACGAGCGCCGGTTGTGCGCCCTCGGTTCGGTGAACGCCGTCCCGCTGAGCTGCTCCGCGTACAGGCCGAGGGGGGCCCGCTGGGGTGAGTTGCGGCCCTCGGGCAGGGCGCCCGGGACGGCCTCCGAGCTGTGTTCGTTGCCGAAGCCGGAGAGGTAGGTCAGTCCTTCGGCGGTCTTCCGCGGGTCCCCGCTCATGATCGCATCGCTCCCTTGCGCACACTGATTCCTATGGATCACCGTAGGATTGCGGTTTCCCGGACGCAAGGGGTTCAAGGACCTCCTCTGGACGGATGACCGGAACCCGACTCCAGGGGGATTCGACGTGTCGTACCGGTGTTCTACGCTCCCGGCATGTCGTGGATACGGGGACTCCTCGCCGCGCTCGCGGTGTGCGTCCTGTTGGTGGCGGGAGCCGTGGGCTGTGGCGCGAGTGACACGGGTGAGCGCGAGGTGTCGCCCTCACCGGTGGGCAGACTGCTGGACGACACCGACGAGGGCGGGCGCGCCTTCCGCGAGGTCGACGAGGACGACGCGCCCGAGGTCGACATCGAGGTGCAGCCCGACGGCTCGGGCGACGGCTGGGACCTCACCCTGACCCTGGAGCGCTTCCGCTTCTCCCCGGAGGGCGCGGCGGCCAAGGCCGTGGCCGGACGGGGCGTCGCCCGGCTCTTCCTGGACGGCCGGTTCATCGCCGAGCTGCGCACCCCGGAGTACCGCCTCGCCGCCCGGCTCGTCCCGCGCGGCACCCACCACGTCACCGCCCGGCTCTACGCCGACGACGGCACGGTGTGGGCGGCCGACGGGGAGCCGGTGGAGCGCACGGCCGACATCACGGTGTCGGGGGCGGAGGGGACGGCTACCGCCACGGCTACGGCTACGGCTACGGCGACCGCGTCGGTGTCGGCGGGCGCGTCGGCGTCCGTACCGTAGTTCCACGTTCACCCGGACCCAGGTGGGGAGGCATCATGAAGCCCGTGCCCTCTGCCCAGCCCCGGCCTCCAGCCCAGCCCGAGTCCCAGTCTCAGCACCAGCCCGAGTCCCCGCTCCAGTCCGAGTCCCGGCCTCAGCCCTCTTCTCGGCCCGCTTCCCCGCCCGCCGTCCCGTCCCCCGCCGCGCCCCCCGCCGTGCCGCTGCGCCGCGCGCCCGTGCAGCGGCGCAGCGCGGAGCGGCTGACCCGGATTCTCGACGCCTGCGCCGACCTCCTCGACGAGGTCGGGTACGACGAGCTGAGCACCCGGGCCGTCGCCCTGCGCGCCGGGGTCCCGATCGGCTCGGTCTACCGCTTCTTCGGCAACAAGCGGCAGATGGTCGACGCCCTCGCCCAGCGCAACCTGGAGCGCTACACCGCGCGCGTCGCCGAGCGGCTGAAGGGCGGCGCCGACGGCGCCGACGGCGGCTGGCGGGCGGCCCTGGACGCCGTACTCGACGAGTACCTCGCCATGAAGCGCACCGCGCCCGGGTTCTCGCTGGTCGACTTCGGCAACCAGATCCCGGTCGGCGCCCGGCACGCCGAACCCAACCACCGGGTCGCGGACCGGCTGACCGCGCTGCTCTCCGGTCATCTGCCCCGCGACCCCGACGACGACCTGCGGCGCACCTTCCTCGTCGCCGTGGAGACCGCCGACACCCTGGTGCAGCTCGCGTTCCGGGTGGACCCGGAGGGGGACGAGCGGATCATCGCGGAGATGCGGGAGCTGCTGCGGGCGTACCTGGGGCGGGTGCTGGACTGAGCGGGCCCCCGGAGGGTTGTCCCCGAGGGCCGCTCCCGAGGGTTGCTCCCGACCCCTCCCCGACATGCGTACCGGTCGGTATGCTCGGCCCGTCCGCGCGTCACCGCCGCCGCACGTCCCGGGAGGACCCGTGCCCCGCACCGCCCTGCGAATCTGCCCCCTGTGCGAGGCCACCTGCGGCCTGACGCTGACCATCGACGGCACCCGCGTCACCGGCGCCCGGGGCGACCGCGAGGACGTGTTCAGCAAGGGGTTCATCTGCCCCAAGGGCGCCTCCTTCGGCGCCGTCGACGGCGACCCCGACCGGCTGCGCGCCCCGCTGGTCCGGCGGGACGGGGAACTGCGCGAGGCCACCTGGGAGGAGGCGTTCGACGCGGTCGCCGCCGGAATCCGCCCGGTCGTGGAGCGGTACGGCCCGAACGCGGTCGGCGTCGTCCTCGGCAACCCCAACGTGCACACCATGGCCGGGGGCCTCTACCCGCCCGTGCTGCTCGGCGCCCTCGGCTCCCGCAGCGTGTTCAGCGCCTCCACCGTCGACCAGATGCCCAAGCACGTCTCCAGCGGCCTGCTCTACGGTGACGCGGGCGCGATCCCGGTGCCGGACCTCGACCACACCGACCACCTGCTGCTCATCGGCGCCAACCCGCTGGAGTCCAACGGCAGTCTGTGCACCGCCGCCGACTTCCCCGGCAAGCTCAAGGCGCTCCGGGCGCGCGGCGGCACCCTCACCGTCGTCGACCCGCGCCGCACCCGCACCGCCAAGCTCGCCGACCGGCACGTGGCCGTCCGCCCCGGCACCGACGCGCTGCTGCTCGCGGCGATGGCCACCGTCCTGTTCGACGAGGGCCTCGTCGACCTCGGGGGCCTCGCGCCGCACGTCGAGGGCGTCGACCAACTCCCCGCCGCACTCAAGGACTTCACCCCCGACGCGGTCGCCCCCGCCTGCGACGTCGAGGCCCCCGTCATCCGCGCCCTGGCCCGCGAACTCGCCGCCGCCCGCACCGCCGCCGTCTACGCCCGCATCGGAAGCTGCACCGTCCCGCACGGCACCCTCGCGAGCTGGCTCGTGGACGTCCTCAACATCCTCACCGGCAACCTCGACCGGCCCGGCGGCGCCCTCTTCCCGCTGGCCGCCACCGACCGGACGCCCCGCCCCGCGGGACCCGGCCGCGGCTTCGCGCTCGGGCGCTGGCGGTCCCGGGTCAGCGGGCACCCCGAGGCCAAGAGCGAACTGCCCATCGCCGCCCTGGCCGAGGAGATCGACACCGCCACCGACGAGGGCGAACCGATCCACGCCGTCATCGCCATCGCCGCCAACCCGGTGCTGTCCGTCCCCGACGGCGACCGCCTCGACAAGGCGCTCGGCGGGCTGGACTTCATGGTCAGCGTCGACCCCTACCTCAACGAGACCTCCCGCCACGCCGACGTCGTCCTGCCCCCGCCGCCGCCCGCGCAGAGCCCGCACCACGACTTCGCCTTCAACACCCTCGCCGTCCGCAACCAGGTCCGCTACACCCGCCCCGCCGTCCCGCTGGAACCGGGGCGGATGGCGGAGACGGAGATCCACGCCCGTCTGATCCTCGCGGTGACGGGCGCCCACGGCACCGACCCGGCCGCCGTCGACGCCATGGTCATCGACCAGACCCTCGGCAAGGCGGTCAAGGAGCCGCACTCACCGGCGTACGGCCGCGACCCCCGCGAACTGGCCGCGCGGCTCACCGGCGACGACGGCCCCGAGCGACGGCTCGACCTGATGCTGCGCCTCGGCCCCTACGGCGACGGGTTCGGCGTACGCCCCGACGGGCTGACCCTTGAGCGGCTGCTGGCGCACCCGCACGGCATCGACCTCGGGCCGCTCGCCGCCCGGCTGCCGCAGCCGCTGAAGACCCGCAGCGGGAAGGTTGAGCTGCTGCCGGGGCCGATCGCGGACGACCTGCCGCGGCTGCGGGAGGCGCTGGACGAGCGGCCCGCGGGGCTCGTCCTCGTCGGCCGCCGCCACCTGCGCTCCAACAACAGTTGGATGCACAACGTCCCCGCCCTCACCGGCGGCTCCAACCGCTGCACCCTGCACATCCACCCCGACGACGCCGACCGGCTCGGGGTGCGCGACGGACAGCCCGTACGGGTCAAGGGCGCCGGGGGCGAGGTGACCGCGCCCGCCGAGGTCACCGCCGACATCCGGCGGGGCGTCGTCAGCCTGCCGCACGGCTGGGGCCACGACCGCCCCGGCACCCGGCTCCACCACGCCGCCACCGACCCCGGCGCCAACGTCAACCAGCTCCTCGACGGCAGCCTGCTCGACCCGCTGTCCGGCAACGCGGTGCTCAACGGCGTCCCCGTCGAACTGATCGCACGCCCGTGACCTGGACTTTCGCGCTTATTGCTCGCACGTCAACGTCTTGTTAACGCCGTCGAGCGGGTCCTAACGTCCAACGCACCGCCGACCCTGGTGGGAGTTCAAGGGCGAACGTTAGGTATCCCCATCATGCTGACCATCCTCGGCTTCGCCATGATCGCGACCTTCCTGGTGCTGATCATGATGAAGAAGATGTCACCCATCGCGGCGCTCGTGCTGATCCCCGCACTCTTCTGTGTGCTGGTCGGCAAGGGCGCCCACCTGGGCGACTACGTCATCGACGGCGTCACCAGCCTCGCGCCGACCGCCGCGATGCTCATGTTCGCGATCGTCTACTTCGGTGTGATGATCGACGTCGGTCTCTTCGACCCCGTCGTGCGGGGCATCCTGAGGTTCTGCAAGGCCGACCCGATGCGCGTCGTCGTCGGCACGGCGCTGCTCGCCGCGATCGTCTCCCTGGACGGCGACGGCTCCACCACCTTCATGATCACCGTCTCGGCGCTCTACCCGCTCTACAAGCGGCTGAGGATGAGCCTGGTCATCCTCACCGGCGTCGCCGCCATGGCCAACGGCGTGATGAACACCCTCCCGTGGGGCGGCCCCACCGCCCGCGCCGCCACCGCCCTCAAGCTGGACGCCAGCGACATCTTCGTCCCGATGATCCCGGCGCTCGCCGTGGGCCTGGTCCTCGTGATCGCGCTGTCGTACGTGCTCGGCGTGCGCGAGCGCAGGCGGCTGGGCACGCTGGCGCTGGACGAGGTGCTGGTGGAGGAGAAGGAGACCGTGCTCCTCGGGGCGGGAGCCGGTGGTGGCACCGGCAAGGCGGCGACGGGCACCGGTGGGGGCACCGGCAAGGCGGCGACGGGCACCGGTGGGGGCACCGGCAAGTCGGCGACGGGCACCGGTGGGGGCACCGGCAAGTCGGCGACGGGCACCGGTGGCGGTGCCGACGACGAGGCCGCCTTCCAGGTGCTCGACCCCGCGCGGCCCACCCTGCGGCCCCGGCTGTACTGGTTCAACGCGCTGCTCACCGGCGCATTGCTGACCGCCATGATCATGGAGTGGCTGCCGATCCCGGTGCTGTTCCTGCTCGGCGCCGCGCTCGCGCTCACCGTCAACTTCCCGCGCACCGCCGACCAGAAGGCCCGGCTCGCCGCGCACGCCGACAACGTCCTCAACGTCTCCGGCATGGTCTTCGCCGCCGCCGTCTTCACCGGCGTCCTCCAGGGCACCGGCATGGTCGACTCCATGGCCCGCTGGCTGGTCGACACCATCCCCGGCAGCATGGGCCCGCACATGGCCCTCGTCACCGGGGTGCTGAGCCTGCCGCTCACCTACTTCATGTCCAACGACGGCTTCTACTTCGGTGTCCTGCCGGTGCTCGCGGAGGCCGGTGCCGCGCACGGCGTCTCCCCGCTGGAGATGGCCCGCGCCTCGCTCGTCGGCCAGCCGCTGCACATGTCCAGCCCGCTGGTGCCCGCCGTGTACGTGCTGGTCGGCATGGCCAGGGTGGAGTTCGGCGACCACACCCGCTTCGTGGTCAAGTGGGCGGCCCTGACCTGCCTGGTGATCCTCGGGGCGGGCATCCTCTTCGGCATCATCTGACCCGCGTTCACGGAGGACTCGAACCATGGCGCCCGGTGGGAACCGCGGCTGGCTGCTCCGCCTCGTCATCGCCTTCGGCTTCGCGCAGGGGGCGGTGTCGATGGCCCGGCCCGCCGTCTCCTACCGGGCCCTCGCGCTGGGCGCGGACGAGCGGGCGGTCGGTGTCATCGCGGGCGTGTACGCGCTACTGCCGCTCTTCGCCGCCGTACCGCTCGGCCGCCGCACCGACCACGGCCGCTGCGCGCCCCTGCTGCCCGCCGGGGTGGTCCTCATCTCCGGCGGCTGCGCGCTGAGCGGACTCGCGGGCTCGCTGTGGACGATGGCCCTGTGGAGCGGCGTGATGGGCCTCGGCCACCTCGCCTTCGTCATCGGCGCCCAGTCGCTGGTCGCCCGCCAGTCGGCGCCGAGTGAACAGGACCGCAACTTCGGCCACTTCACCATCGGCGCCTCCCTCGGCCAGCTCGTCGGCCCGGTCGCCGCGGGCGCCCTCATCGGCGGCCCCGACATGGCGGGCAGCAGCGCCCTCGCCCTGCTGGTGGCGGGCGCGGGCTGCGCCGTCGCCGTCACCTCGCTGTGGCGGATCGAGCACCGCGGTACGACGCCCAGGAGCCGCGCCGGGCAGGGCGGGCGCGTCCCCGTCGGCCGTATCCTGCGTGCCCGGGGCGTGCCCGCGGGGATGCTCATCAGCCTCTCCGTGCTCTCCGCGACCGACATCCTCACCGCCTACCTCCCGGTGGTCGGGGAGCACCGGGGCATCGCCCCCTCGGTGATCGGCGTCCTGCTCAGCCTGCGGGCGGCGGCCACCATCGCGTGCCGTCTGGTGCTCACGCCGCTGCTGCGGCTGCTCGGGCGCACCGCGCTGCTCACCCTGAGCTGTCTGCTGGGGGCGGTGCTGTGCGCGGGGATCGCGCTGGAGGTGCCGGTGTGGGTGCTGGGCCTGATGCTGGCGGTGCTGGGGTTCTGCCTCGGGGTGGGGCAGCCGCTGTCGATGACGACGGTCGTCCAGGCCGCCCCCGACGAGGCCCGCTCCACCGCCCTCGCGCTGCGGCTCACCGGCAACCGGCTCGGCCAGGTCGCCGCCCCGGCCGCCGCGGGACTGGTCGCCGGGGCGGCGGGCGTCGCGGCGCCCTTCGTGATGCTCGGCGGGCTGCTGTTGCTGTCCTCGGGGGTCGCGCTGCGGTCGGCCGGGACGGCGGTGTCGGCGGGCGGTGCTGACGCGGCGTCGGGGGCGCGGGCCCGTCCGCTGCGGGCGGCGCTGCGGCGAAAGAGTGGAACCTGACGGCGTGTGAGGCGTTGCTCCCGGAATCCGGGTGCGGGTGTGACAGAGAGTCGGGCCAAGCGATTCGTATGAAAATCGCACGACTCGGAGGAAAACGCATGTCCACCTTGCCCCGTCCACGCCGCCGTGCAGGCGTCCGTACCACCGTCCTCGCGGCCCTCGCCGTCGCGGGCACCACCGCGCTCGGCGCGCCCGCCGCCGTCGCCCAGCCGCCCGGTGACAACGGGGACGTCAAGATCCACGAGATGGGGACGCCCTTCGCCGACCAGCGCAACGAGCCCAAGGTCTGCGACTTCTACCTCGCCGCCTTCAACTTCGACGCGGGGGAGGCGGTCCACTGGGAGATCGACAAGCAGCCCAAGCCGGACCCCGAGCCCGAGTTGCAAGGCGACATCACCGTCGAGCCCGACGGCACGGCCCAGAGCGTGCCCCTCGGGCTGCCCAACGGGATGTACAAGCTGACCTGGAAGACCGACCTCGGGCACGGCGCGGGCAAGTTCAAGGTGTTCCAGGTCAACTGCGCCTCGCCCAAGCCGATGGCGAGCACCCCCGGCCCGAACGGCGGCCCGCCCGCCGGGGGCGGCGGACTCGCCCGGGACGCCGCGTTCGCGCCGGTCGCCGGGGCCGCCGCGGTGGGGCTCGCCGCGGTGTCCGGGGTGGTCTGGTTCCGGCTCCGCCGCCGCCCGCATGGCGCGCACTAGCCAGGGTCCCAGGCCCACGCCCAGGTCCACGCCCAGGTCCAGGCCCCGGCCCTGGCACCGGTCCCGCGCCTACCGCCTGACGAGGACGTGCGTCCTGACCGTCTCGCTGGTGGTGGGCGCGGTCTGGTGGAACCAGGCCGAGGAGGAACCTCCCGGTCCGCCCACCCCGGCCTCCGGCCCACGCGCCGAGGCCGGGGCGGGGGCGTCCGCGAGTCCCGCGGCGCGGGGTGGTGCCGTCACACCGAAGCCGTCCGTGAGTCCACGTCGTACGGCGGATGCCGCTGGCTCCCCGCGCCCCAGCAAGGCGAGTCGTCCCACCGAGGCGAGCCGCCCCAGCGAGTCGCCGCGCCCCAGCGAGTCGCCTCGCCCCAGCAGGGCGACTCGCCCCGCCCCTCCCAGCACCACCCCCAGCCCCACCCGCACTCTCCGCCCCCTGCCCCGCTCCCGTGCCACCCGCCTGCTCGTGCCGTACATCGGTGTCGACGCCCCGGTGATGGGCCTACGGCTGGACCGGAAGGGGCGGCTCACCGCCCCGCCGGACGACGAACCGGAGCTGGTCGGGTGGTACGAGGCGGGGCCGTCGCCGGGGGAGCGGGGCACGGCGGTGGTCGTCGGGCACCTGGACACCCGGTCGGGACCGGCCGTCTTCGCCGGGCTGGACGAGCTGCGGCGCGGCAACCGCGTCGAGTTCCGGCGCGCGGACGGACGTACGGCGGTCTACACCGTCGACGCCGTGAAGTCGTACGAGAAGGAGGGGTTCCCGAACGACGAGGTGTACGGCGCCCGGGGCCGTCCCGAGCTGCGGCTGATCACCTGCGGCGGCAGTTACCGGCCACGCACCGGCTACAGCGGCAACGTGGTCGTCTTCGCGCACCTGACGGACGTCCGCGAACCCCGCGCGGGCGCGCCGCGGCGCTGAATCTGGGCCTCCGCTTGCTCGCTAAGCGGACGGCTGTCTCTCACTCCTCGGAAGGCGGCGACTGATCCCGACCGGTGTCTTCCCACGGGTGCGCACATTCCGTTAGCTTCCGTGACCCACCCGCACCAACGCACCAGTAAGCCCCCGGGGGCACCCTCATGACACGCGCCATCTCCCTGCACGACGTGAGCAAGTCCTACACACGAGGCATCCGCGTGGTGGACCGGCTCACCCTCGACATCACGCCCGGCGAGTTCCTCGTCCTGCTGGGGCCCTCGGGCTGCGGCAAGTCCACCGTCCTGCGCATGATCGCCGGGCTGGAGGAGATCGACGAGGGCGAGCTGCGGCTCGACGGGGAGTGGGCCAACGATCTGCCCCCGGCCGGGCGGGACATGGCGATGGTGTTCCAGAACTTCGCCCTGTACCCGAACATGACCAGCCGCAACAACATCGGCTTCCCGCTGCGCATCGAGGACCCGGGCGGCGACCACCGGCCGCAGGTCGACGCCACCGCCCGGATGCTCGGCATAGAGGACCTGCTCGACCGGCTGCCCGCCCAGCTCTCCGGCGGCGAACGCCAGCGGGTCGCGATGGGCCGGGCCATCGCCCGCCGCCCGTCCGCCTTCCTGATGGACGAGCCGCTGTCCAACCTGGACGCCAAGCTCCGCAACCACCTGCGCGCCGAGATCTTCCGGCTCACCCGGGACCTGGGCGTCACCACGGTGTACGTCACCCACGACCAGTCCGAGGCGATGTCGCTCGGCGACCGGGTCGCCGTGCTGCGCGGCGGCGTCCTCCAGCAGGTGGGCACCCCGCGCGAGGTGTACGCGCTGCCCCGCAACGTCTTCGTCGCCGCCTTCATCGGCACCCCGCGGATCAACCTGCTGCGGGCGATGGTCCGCGCCCCGCTCGGCGGCGCCATGACCATCAGCCTGGGCAAGCAGTACCTGCGGCTGCCCGAGCCGCTCTCCCTCGACCACCAGATGCTGCGCGTGCAGCAGGGCCGGGAGATCATCGTCGGGCTGCGCTCGGAGGCGGTGCGCATCGCCAAGCCCTCCTCCGCCCGCCCCGGTGAGGTGCCGCTGCACGGCCTGGTGGAGCACCTGGAGTTCCAGGGCCACGAGGTGCTGGTGCATTTCAACACCGGCTCCAGCCCCGCCGTCGTCCCCGAACTGGAGGCCCCGCGGCCCGCGGTGCGCCAGGACCGGCGCCGCCGCCGGGACTACGGCTCCTCCGTACTGGAGCGGCTGCGCGAGCGCGCGGGCGCCCTGCGCGGCGGCGGGTCCGTGGGCGTGCTCGACCGTCCTGAGCCCGGCCCCGCGCCCTCGGCGGTCGAACCCCGGCTGCCCGGCGACCTCATCGTCCGCACCACCCCGGACATCGGCCTGCGGCACGGGATGCAGGTGCCCCTCCTCGTCGACCTCGCCCACCTGTACGTCTTCGACCAGCACGGGGAGCGGGTCTGCCCCGCCCCGGCGCGGCTGCCCGGCCTGGAGGAGTGAGACGCGCGCCCTCCGGGCAGGGTGAGCCGTGCCATGGCGGGAACCCCTGGTGCCGTAAAACTAACGGCGCTAGTTTGGGGTCCGGACGACGAGGCCCGCCCGGAGGGAAGACGATGAAGGCACATGACGGCATGTACATCGACGGCGCCTGGCGCCCCGCCGAGGGACGGGACACCATCGACGTCGTGAACCCGGCCGACGAGCAGGTGATCGGCCAGGTCCCCGCGGGCACCGCCCTGGACGTCGACACCGCCGTACGCGCCGCCCGCGCCGCCTTCCCCGGCTGGGCCGCCACCCCGCCCGCCGAGCGCGCCGCCCGGCTCGCCGCCCTGCGGGACGTGCTGGTCGCCCGCAAGGACGAGATCGCCGAGACGGTGACCGCCGAACTCGGCGCGCCGCTGAAGTTCTCGCAGAACGTGCACGCGGGCGCCCCCATCGCCGTCGCGGGCTCCTACGCCGACCTCGCGGCGACGTACTCCTACGAGGAGAAGGTCGGCAACTCCACCGTCCGCCAGGAACCGGTCGGCGTGGTCGCCGCGATCACCCCCTGGAACTACCCGCTGCACCAGATCGTCGCCAAGGTCGCCCCGGCGCTCGCCGCGGGCTGCACGGTCGTCCTCAAGCCCGCCGAGGACACCCCGCTGGTCGCCCAGCTCTTCGCGGAGGCCGTGCACGAGGCGGGCTTCCCGGCCGGGGTGTTCAACCTCGTCACCGGCCTCGGCCCGGTCGCGGGCCAGGCGCTCGCCGAGCACCCCGGCACCGACATGGTCTCCTTCACCGGCTCCACCGCCGTCGGCCGCCGCATCGGCGCGCTCGCCTCCGGCGCCCTGAAGCGGGTCGCCCTGGAGCTGGGCGGCAAGTCCGCCAACGTCATCCTGCCCAGCGCCGACCTCGCCAAGGCCGTCAACGTCGGCGTCGCCAACGTGATGTCCAACTCCGGCCAGACGTGCAGCGCCTGGACCCGGATGCTCGTCCACCGCGACCAGTACGACGAGGCCGTGGACCTCGCCGCGCAGGCCGCCGCCAAGTACGGCGACCGCATCGGGCCCGTCGTCAACGCCAAGCAGCGGGACCGGGTGCGCGGCTACATCGAGAAGGGCGTCGCCGAGGGCGCCCGGCTCGTCGCGGGCGGCCCCGAGGCGCCGCGCGAGCAGGGCTACTACGTCGCCCCGACCGTCTTCGCCGACGTCACCCCCGACATGACCATCGCCCAGGAGGAGATCTTCGGCCCCGTCCTGTCGATCCTGCGCTACGAGGACGAGGACGACGCCCTGCGCATCGCCAACGGCACGGTCTACGGCCTCGCGGGCGCCGTCTGGGCGGGCGAGGAGGCGGAGGCGGTGGCCTTCGCACTGCGGATGGACACCGGGCAGGTCGACATCAACGGCGGACGCTTCAACCCGCTGGCGCCGTTCGGCGGCTACAAGCAGTCCGGCGTCGGCCGTGAACTCGGCGTGCACGGGCTCACCGAGTACCTCCAGACCAAGTCCCTCCAGTTCTAGCCCCGTTGCCGTAGGCCGTCCCCAGGAGAGTTGCGTAAACCATGGTTGTCCGCGCCGCCGTCGTGCCCGCCGTCGGAGCCCCACTGGAGATCACCGAGATCGAACTGCCCGACCCGGGCCCCGGGCAGCTCCGGGTGCGGCTCGCCGCCGCCGGGGTCTGCCACTCCGACCTGTCCCTGTCCAACGGCACCCTGCGCGTGCCCGTCCCCGCCGTCCTCGGCCATGAGGGCGCGGGCACGGTGACCGCGGTCGGGGAGGGCGTCGCCGAGTACGTCCCCGGCGGCACCGTCGTCCTCAACTGGGCCCCGTCCTGCGGTAGTTGCCCCGCCTGTGTGCGCGGTGAGGTGTGGCTGTGCGCCGACGCGCTGAGCGGCGCGGCGAACGTGCACGCCCGGCGGGCCTCCGACGGCGCCGAACTGCACCCCGGGCTGAACGTCGCCGCGTTCGCGGAGGAGACGGTCATCCCCGTCAGGTGCGCGCTGCCCGTCCCGGCCGGGGTGCCCCTGACGGACGCGGCGCTTCTCGGCTGCGCCGTCCTCACCGGCTACGGCGCCGTCCACAACTCGGCGCGGGTGCGGGCCGGGGAGACCGTCGCCGTGTTCGGCGTCGGGGGCGTCGGGCTGGCCGCCCTCCAGGCCGCCCGGATCGCGGAGGCGTCGCGGATCATCGCCGTCGACGTCTCCCCCGAGAAGGAGGAACTCGCCCGCGCCGCGGGCGCCACGGACTACGTCCTCGCCTCCGAGACCACGCCCCGCGAGATCCGCGCGCTCACCGGCAAGCAGGGCGTCGACGTCGCCGTGGAGTGCGTGGGGCGCGCGGTCACCATCCGGGCGGCGTGGGAGTCCACCCGGCGGGGCGGGCGCACGGTCGTCGTCGGCATCGGCGGCAAGGACCAGCAGGTCACCTTCAACGCGCTGGAGATCTTCCACTGGGGGCGGACGCTGACCGGGTGTGTGTACGGCGACTCCGATCCGGCGCGGGACCTGCCGGTGATCGGGGAGCACATCCGGGCGGGGCGGTTCGATCTGAGCGCGCTGGTGACGGAGCGGATCGCTCTGGACGGGATTCCGGCGGCGTTCGAGAACATGGTCGCGGGGAAGGGTGGGCGGGCGTTGGTGTTGTTCTGATCTTTTAGGAGGTGGGGGCGGGGGCTGTGTGTTGTTCTTCGGCCGCGGGCGCGTCGTGGCTGGGCGCGCCCCGCGGCGGAGCCGCAGATGTACGCAGCCCCGCGTCCCTAGGTACGCCGATCCGCCGTCGGGATCGTGACACCGCCACTCCCGCCAGGCAGAGCGCGCCGCCTACCAGCGTCAAGGCCCCCGGTACCTCCCCCAGCGCCAGCCAGGACATCAGGACGACCAGGGCCGGGACCGCGTACGTCGTCGCGCCCATGCGGCTGGCCGTCGTGCGGGCGAGGGCGTACGCCCAGGTCGTGAAGGCCAGGGCGAGAGGGAAGACGCCGAGGTAGACCATGTTCAGCGTGGCCGTGAGCGGGGCGTCGGCCGCCTCGCCGAGGAGTTGTCCGGTGAACGGCAGGCAGCACACCGCGCCCACCAGACAGCCGTACGTCGTCACCTGGAGGGCGCTGGCCTGGCCGAGGGTGGGCTTCTGGGCGACGACGCCGCCCGCGTAGGCGACCGCGGCGAGCAGGCACAGGACCACGCCGAGGACCGAGGCGCCGCCCTCGCCGGACATCGACAGCCCCACCGCCACCGCGCCCGCGAACGACACCGCCATGCCCGCGAGCAGGCGCGGCGGCATCGGGTCGCCGAGGAGCCGGGCGCCGAGCAGCGCGATGAGCAGGGGGCCGATGTTCACCACCAGGGCGGCGGTGCCCGCGTCGACCTGCTGCTCGCCCCAGTTGAGGGCCACGCTGTAGAAGCCGAACCACAGCACGCCCGATATCGCGATCCCGCGCCAGGCACCGCGCGGCGGCAGGCCCTCCCGGCGGACCAGACAGAGCGCCCCGAGCACCACCGCCCCGGCCAGCAGCCGCCCCAGCGCCAGCGCGCCCGGCGAGTACACCTCGCCCGCGCTGCGGATGGAGACGAAGGCGGAGGCCCACAGGACGACGGTGACCACGGCGGCCCCGGCGGCGAGGAACTGGGCGCGGGGCGGCCGGGACAGGGTGCTGTTCATCATGCTCCAGAGGTTAGGGACGGAGGGATCACGGGGCTCGCGGTTTTCGGACGGGGTGCCGGGGGCGGCTCAGCGTTTCGGGCCGGGGTGCCGGGGTGGCCTGGCGTTTTCGGGCGGGGTGCTGGGGTGGCCTGGCGTTTTCGGGCGGGGTGCTGGGGTGGCCTGGCGTTTTCGGGCGGGGTGCTGGGGTGGCCTGGCGTTTTCGGGCGGGGTGCTGGGGTGGCCTGGCGTTTTCGGGCGGGGTGCTGGGGTGGCCTGGCGTTTTCGGGCGGGGTGCTGGGGTGGCCCGGCGTTTTCGGGCGGGGTGCCGGGGCGGCCCGGCGTTTTCGGGCGGGGTGCCGGGGTGGCCTGGCGTTTTCGGGCGGGGTGCCGGGGTGGCCTGGCGTTTTCGGGCGGGGTGCCGGGGTGGCCCGGCGCTTGCGGACGGGGTGCCAGGGGCGGCTCAGCGTTTCGGGGCGGGGTGACCGGGCGGGCTCAGTGCAGGGTCGTCGGGTCCAGGCCCAGGAGGTCGCCGAGCGCGCGTTCGCCGGTCGGCGTGAGCTGGACCGCGCGTTCGGAGCCGATGCGTACGCACCATCCGGCGGCCAGGGCGTGTCCGCACAGGGCCGCGCCCGCCGCGCCCGCGAGGTGCGGGCGCCGTTCGGTCCAGTCGAGGCAGCCGCGGGCCAGTGGGCGGCGGCCCCGGCGGTCCAGGGCGATGCCGGTGGCGTCGAACCACGCCAGGCCCGCCGCCGTCAGCGCGAAGCCGGTGTCCTGGGTGAGCAGGCCGCGGTCGGTGAGCGCGTCGGTGACCGCGATGCCGAGCCGTCCGGCCAGGTGGTCGTAGCAGGTGCGGGCGCGGGCCATGGCGGACCCGGCGCTGGACTGCCGCAGGGTGCGCGGCGCTGCTACCGCGTCGGGGCTGACCTGCGCGGCGAGTTCCTCGACCAGTTGGGCCACGCGGGCGTCGGCGAGGCGGACGTACCGGTGCCGCCCCTGGCGTTCCTCGGTGAGCAGTCCGCCCGCGACCAGCTTGCCGAGGTGCTCGCTGAGGGTGGAGGCGGCGACGCCCGCGTGCCGGGCCAGTTCACCGGCGGTCCAGGCCCGCCCGTCGAGCAGGGCGAGCAGACAGGCGGCGCGGGTCTCGTCGGCGAGCAGTGCGGCGAGCGCGGCGAGGCCCGGTGCGCGGGCGTCCCTGGTGGTCATGGCTCCCAGCATGGGGCAGGGACGCTTCGGCGGGCGCCGAAGGGTGCTACGCGGGCGCGGTGAGCTGGGCGTACTGCTGTGCCAGCCCGTCGAGGAGCGCCGTCAGACCGGTCTCGAAGGCCCGCTCGTCGACCTTCTCCTGCCGTTCCGCGAGGCGGTGGGCCTGGCCGAGGTGCGGGTAGTCGGCGGGGTCGTAGGCGCTGGCGTCGTCGACGAAGCCCCCGGCGAAGGAGCCGAGGGCGGAGCCCATGATGAAGTACCGCATCAGCGCGCCGATGGAGGTGGCCTGCGCCGGGGGCCAGCCCGCCTCGACCATCGCGCCGTAGACCGCGTCCGCGAGCCGCAGCGCGGCGGGGCGGCGGCCGGGGCCGCGGGCGAGGACGGGGACGATGTTGGGGTGGTCGCGCAGGGCGGTCCGGTAGGACAGGGCCCAGTCGTGCAGCGCGGTCCGCCAGTCCCGGCCGTCCTCGAACATCGACAGGTCGACCAGCGCGCTCACCGAGTCCGCGACCGCCTCCAGGATCTCGTCCTTGGTGCGGAAGTGGTTGTAGAGGGAGGGCCCGCTGACCCCCAGCTCGGCGGCGAGGCGGCGGGTGGAGACGGCCGCGAGTCCCTCGGCGTCCACGAGTTCCCGGGCCGTGGCGACGATCCGGTCGGTGCTCAGCAGGGGCTTGCGCGGTCGGGCCATGGCGCACATAGTAGGGCTGCGCAAGTAAACTAGCAGTGCTAATTTCCAGTACGCGCACGCTGTTCTGGTGTGACGTTCTCGTGTGAGGTGACGCGGCATGAACCTGGAGCTGAGCGACGAGCAGACCGCCGTACGGCAGCTCGCCCGGGACTTCGTGGAGCGCGAGATCGCCCCGCACGTCGTCGCCTGGGACCGCGCCGAGGAGGTCGACCGCTCCGTCGTGAAGAAGCTCGGCGAGGTCGGCTTCCTGGGGCTGACCGTCGACGAGGAGTACGGCGGCTCCGGCGGCGACCACCTCGCGTACTGCCTGGTGACGGAGGAGCTGGGGCGCGGTGACTCCTCGGTGCGCGGCATCGTCTCCGTCTCCCTCGGGCTGGTCGCCAAGACCATCGCCGCCTGGGGGAGCGAGGAGCAGAAGCGGCGCTGGCTGCCCGGCCTCACCTCCGGCGCGTACGTCGGCTGCTTCGGCCTCACCGAGCCCGGCACCGGCTCCGACGCCGGGAACCTCGCCACCCGCGCGGTCCGCGACGGCGACCACTACGTGATCAACGGCACCAAGATGTTCATCACCAACGGCACCTGGGCCGACGTGGTGCTGCTGTTCGCGCGCTCCACCGACGCCCCCGGCCACAAGGGCGTCTCCGCGTTCCTGGTCCCCACGGACACCCCCGGCCTGACCCGGCGCACCATCCACGGCAAGCTCGGCCTGCGCGGCCAGGCCACCGCCGAGCTGGTCCTTGAGGACGTCCGCGTCCCGGCCGACGCGATGCTGGCACCGGAGGGCAAGGGCTTCTCGGTCGCCATGTCGGCGCTGGCGAAGGGGCGGATGTCGGTCGCCGCGGGCTGCGTCGGCATAGCGCAGGCCGCGCTGGACGCGGCCGTCAGGTACGCGGGGGAGCGCGAGCAGTTCGGCAGGACCATCGCCCACCACCAGCTCGTCCAGGAGCTGATCAGCGACATCGCCGTGGACGTCGACGCGGCCCGGTTGCTCACCTGGCGGGTGGCCGACCTGATCGACCGCGGGCTGCCCTTCACCACCGAGGCGTCCAAGGCCAAGCTGTTCGCCTCCGAGGCCGCCGTTCGCGCCGCCAACAACGCCCTCCAGGTCTTCGGCGGCTACGGCTACATCGACGAGTACCCGGCGGGCAAGCTCCTGCGCGACGCCCGCGTGATGACGCTCTACGAGGGCACCAGCCAGATCCAGAAACTGGTGATCGGACGGGCGCTGACCGGGGTGTCGGCGTTCTGAGCGCGGGCGAGGGGGAGCGGGTCTGAGTACCCGGTCTGAGTATCCGGGCGGATGTGGCGCCCGCCACGTCCGCGGATGCTTGTCCGCATGAGTGAGACACCGGTCAAGCAGCAGAGCACGGCCGCCTTCTACGGCCAGGCCGTCGCGTCCTTCGGGGTGGCCATCGCGGCCACCGCCGTCGGCATCTACCACCTGAAGGCCGACGCCTGGGTGCGCGGCTTCCTCGGCATCGCCGTCCTCTACCTCGTCACCTCCGCCTTCACCCTCGCCAAGGTGATCCGGGACCGGCAGGAGGCCGGGCAGATCGTCAGCCGGGTGGACCAGGCCCGCCTGGAGAAGCTCCTCGCGGAACACGACCCCTTCGAGAAGCTCTGAGCCCCGCCCGGCTAAGCGCCCGCTCACCAGCGGCGGTATGGTGGGGGCCCGGAACGAGAGGGGCGTGTGAGCGATGAGTGCGGCGGAGGAGATGGTCGGCGGCGAGGCGCAGCCGTGGGGCGAGGTCACCCCGGACGCGGCCCGGCGGCTGCTGATCGCCGCCGTGGAGGCCTTCGCCGAGCGCGGCTACCACGCGACGACCACCCGGGACATCGCGGGCCGCGCCGGGATGAGCCCGGCCGCGCTCTACATCCACTACAAGACCAAGGAAGAGCTGCTCCACCGGATCAGCCGGATCGGCCACCAGAAGGCCGTGGAGATCCTGCGCACGGCGGCGCGCGGCGAGGGCGGCCCCAGCGAGCGGCTCGCGGACGCGGTCAGCTCCTTCGTCCGCTGGCACGCCGGGGGCCGCACCACCGCGCGGGTCGTGCAGTACGAACTCGACTCGCTCGGCCCCGACGCCCGCGCCGAGATCCTGGGCC
This sequence comes from Streptomyces flavalbus, assembly GCF_042674625.1. NCBI lineage: Bacteria > Bacillati > Actinomycetota > Actinomycetes > Kitasatosporales > Streptomycetaceae > Streptomyces > Streptomyces flavalbus. The sequence continues at coordinate 1,620,096 of NZ_JBHTEB010000001.1, read as the reverse complement.
TGCGCCGCCAGGTGGACGCGGAGGTGCGCGGGATCATCGAGGACGGCGTGCGCTCCGGCGAGTTCGACGTGATCGACGTCAAGGGCACCACGCTGGCGGTGCTCTCGCTCTGCATCGACGTCGCCCGCTGGTTCAGCCTGGACGGCCCCCGGACACCCGACGAGGTCGGCGCGCTCTACGCCGACCTCGTGCTGCGGATGGTGGGCGCCAAGCGTGCGCCCGGCGCACCGGGGGCTCAGGGCTAGCACGGGTGCCCGGCGCTGGTCCGGGGCCCAGAGCTGGTACCGGTGGCTCAGAGGTAGTAGCGGGCCACCGACTCCGCCACGCACACCGGCTTGTCGCCGCCCTCGCGCTCCACGGTGAACGCGACGGTGACCTGGACGCCGCCCGCGACGTCGTCGACGCCGGTGATCGTCGCGGTGGCGCGCAGCCGGGAGCCGACCGGGACGGGCGCGGGGAAGCGGACCTTGTTGGTGCCGTAGTTGACGCCCATCTTCACGCCCTCGACGGTGAGGAGCTGCGGGCCGAACAGCGGCAGCAGCGACAGGGTCAGGTAGCCGTGCGCGATCGTCGTGCCGAACGGCCCCCGCGCCGCCTTCTCCGGGTCCACGTGGATCCACTGGTGGTCGCCGGTCGCCTCCGCGAACAGGTCGATCCGCTTCTGGTCGACCTCCAGCCAGTCGGTGTACCCCAGCTGCTCGCCCACCGCCGCCTTCAGCTCGTCGGTCGACGCGAAGATCCTCGGCTGTGCCATGTCCCGGCCTCCAGAAACTCTCACCTATACCTAAGCGACTGCTTAGCATGGTCGGGGTGAGGGTACCTGTCAACGGGCCGGTAGGGTCGGATGAGTGCCCCAGATCCCAGAGAAGGTCCATGAGCTGACCGTCGGACAGCTCGCCGCGCGCAGCGGCGCCGCCGTCTCCGCCCTGCACTTCTACGAGTCCAAGGGCCTGATCAGCAGCCGCCGCACCGCGGGCAACCAGCGCCGCTACAGCAGGGACGCGCTGCGCCGCGTCGCGTTCATCCGGGCCGCGCAACGCGTCGGCATCCCGCTCGCCACCATCGGGGAGGCGCTCGCCGAACTCCCCGAGGGCCGCACCCCCACCCGGGAGGACTGGGCGCGGCTCTCCGAGGCCTGGCGCTCCGAACTCGACGAGCGCATCCAGCAGCTCAACCGGCTCCGCGACCACCTCACCGACTGCATCGGGTGCGGCTGCCTCTCCCTGAACACCTGCGTGCTGTCCAACCCCGACGACGTCTACGGCGAACAGCGCGGCGCGGGCTCCCGGCTCCTCGTCGAGCACCGGGAGAAGCGCGCGCCGGGACGGCGGCGGTAGCGGGCGCCGCCAAGTTACCCGTGCGTTCCGCACACCGGAGTGATGACAGCGGTGACTGTCGAGGGGCCCGCGTCCCGTGACAGCGTCTTCGTCGTCACCCACCGGTCGAAGGGAGCGGGCGTGAACAAGGGCTATGCCGTGTACTGCGACGCGGATCCGTACTTCTACGACGCCCCGCACCGCACGGCACCCGCTCCCGGCACCGGGCGCGCCCGGTACGCGGCGGCCTCGCTGCCCGTCCCCGAGGGCTGGCGGCGGCACGAGAGCGGCGACTGGCTCGCGCTGCGCCCCGAGGCCGCCGAACTGCCCGACCAGGGCTGGAAGATCCACGTCTCGGCCTGCCTCGACAACGCCGAGTCGGTGCTGGAGCGGGTGCGGCGGTACTGCCTGGACACCGGTACGGCGTTCAAGTTCGTGCCGAGCCGCTACCTGCTGCACCAGCGCAACGCCAAGTACGCCGACCGCGCGGGCAGCGGCAAGTTCCTCACCGTCTACCCGGCGGACGAGGCACGCTTCGAGCGCGTCGTCGGGGACCTCGCGGAGCTGCTGGCCGGAGAGCCCGGCCCGCGAATCCTCAGCGACCTGCGCATCGGTGACGGCCCCGTGCACGTCCGCTACGGCGGCTTCACCCGCCGCGAGTGCTACGACGACGACGGCGAGCTGCGCCCCGCCGTGGCCGCCCCCGACGGCACCCTCGTGCCCGACCTGCGCGGCCCCGTCTTCCGCACGCCGGAGTGGGTGGAACCGCCCGCCTTCCTGCGCCCGCACCTCGAAGCCCGCGCCGCGGTGACGCTGACCGACCTGCCGTACACCGTGGAGTCGGCGCTGCACTTCTCCAACGGCGGCGGCGTCTACCTCGGCCGCGACACCCGCACCGGCGTGAAGGTGGTGCTGAAGGAGGCGCGTCCGCACGCCGGGCTGGCCGCCGACGGGGCCGACGCGGTGACCCGCCTGGAGCGCGAGCGCCGGGCGCTGGAGCGGCTGTCGGGCCTGGACTGCACGCCCGAGGTGCTCGACCACTTCGTCGTCGGCGACCACCACTTCCTGGTCCTCGAGCACATCGACGGCAAGCCCCTCAACACCTTCTTCGCCCGCCGCCACCCGCTGATCGAGGCGGACCCGGGGGAGGAGCGGCTGGCCGAGTACACCGCCTGGGCGCTGGACATCCACGCGCGCGTGGAGCGCGCCGTCGCCCAGGTGCACGCGCGCGGGATCGTCTTCAACGACCTGCACCTGTTCAACATCATGGTCCGCGAGGACGACAGCGTGGCCCTGCTGGACTTCGAGGCCGCCCACGCCATCGGGGAACCGGGCAGGCAGACCGTCGCGAACCCCGGGTTCGTGGCCCCGCCCGGCCGCCGTGGCCCCGCCGTCGACCGCTACGCGCTCGCCTGTCTGCGGCTCGCCCTGTTCCTGCCGCTGACCAGCCTGCTCGCCGTGGACCGGCGCAAGGCGGCGCACCTCGCGGACGTGGTGGCACGGCAGTTCCCGGTCGACCGGGCGCTGCTGGACGCGGCGGTGAAGGAGATCACCGACGGGACGGCGGGCACCCCGGCGAGCGGTGCGGTGGTGCCGGTCGAGCCGGGTGACTGGCCGCGCAGCCGGGCGTCGATGGCCGCCGCCATCCACGCCTCGGCGGACCTGGACCGTACGGACCGGCTCTTCCCCGGCGACATCGCGCAGTTCGCCACGGCGGGCGGCGGGCTCGCGTTCGGCCACGGCGCCGCGGGCGTGCTGTACGCGCTGGCCGCGAGCGGGGCGGGGTACGCCGAGGACGAGCTGGGCTGGCTGCTGGAGCGCACCGGGCGGCTGCCGTCCGGCACCCCGCTCGGGTTCCACGACGGCGTCGCCGGGATCGCCTGGACGCTGGAGTACCTCGGCCAGCGCGACCGCGCCCTGGACCTCGTAGGCATCCTGCTCGACCAGCCCTTCGACGCCCTCGCCGCCGATCTGTACGGCGGCACCGCGGGCGTCGGTCTCGCCCTGGACGCGCTGGGCGCCGCCACCGGGGACGCCGTGCTCGCCTCGGCCGCCCTGCGCTGCGCCGAGCTGACCGCCCGCGCCGGGTCCGGGAACGCCCCGGCGAGGCCGCCCCGCGCGGGGCTGCTGTACGGGGCGGCCGGACGCGCGCTGCTGTTCCTGCGGCTGTACGAACGCACCGGCGACACCGGGCTGCTGGACCTCGCGGGCGACGCCCTGCGCCAGGACCTGGCCCGCTGCGTGCGCGGCGCGGGCGGCGCGCTCCAGGTCGACGAGGGCTGGCGCACCATGCCCTACCTGGGCGCGGGCAGCGTCGGCATCGGCATGGTGCTCGACGACTACCTCGTCCACCGCGCCGACGACGACCTCGCGCGGGCCCGCGACGAGATCGTGGCCGCCGCGCAGGCCATGTTCTACGCGCAGCCGGGCCTGTACCGGGGCGTGGCCGGGATGGTGCTGTTCCTCGCCCGCACCCGGGCCACCGGACCGGGCACGGAACCCGCCGCCGTCCGCCGCCAGCTCGCCGCGATGTCCTGGCACGCCCTGTCCTACCAGGGCCACCTCGCCTTCCCCGGCGAGCAGATGATGCGCCTGTCGATGGACCTGTCCACCGGTACGGCCGGATGCCTGCTGGCCGTCGCCTCCGTGTACGGCGACCCGCCCGCCGCCCTGCCGTTCCTCCCGCCGCTGTCCGAAGACGGCGGCCCCCTGAGCCGCGGTCCCCTCGGGGACCGTGAGGAGAAAGAACCCGTAGGTCAACGAAGGGAAATGTCATGAACCTGCTCGAACTGCAGTCGCTGGAGACCCCGAAGGAAGAGGCCATGGGCGACGTCGAGTCCGGCAGCCGGGCGAGCCTGCTCCTCTGCGGCGACAGCAGCCTGTCCATCACGACCTGCAACTGACGTCCAGCGGCCCACCCGCACCCGGCCGTACCACTCGGCCCACGGCGTCCCGGGCTCCGGCCCGGGGCGCCGTCCCGTGTGCGCCCGCGAGGGAAGGAAGGGACGACGCCCAAGGTGACCACCCGCGACCCGGGGCCGGGACGCGCCCCCGAACTGCTGGTGCTGCTCTGCGCCACGGCGGCGGCCCTCGCCACCGTCGCCCAGCCGTACGTCCTCGGCCGCACCCTCGACCTGCTGCTCAGCGGGAGCGACGCCGACGCCGGGCCCTGGCTCGCCCTCAGCGCCGCCCTGCTCCTCGGCGAGCTGCTCCTCGACAGCCTCACCGCGCTGTGCACCGGCCACTGCACCGCCGCCTGGACCGCCACCGTCCGCTGTCGCGCCTACGCCGGTCTGCTGGCCGCCGTCCCCGAACGCGCCCGGCCGCACCCGCCCGGCGACGTGGCCACCCGGCTCACCCTCAACGCCAGCGACGCGGGCGGCGCCCCGGCGGCCAGGGCCGCGCTCGCGGCCTCGCTCGTCACCCCGGTGGGCGCCCTCGCCGCGCTCGCCCTCGTCGACCCGTGGGTGGCCGGGTGCGTGCTCGCCGGACTGCCCGCCCTGGCGCTGGTGCTGCGCGCCTTCGCCCGCGACACCGGCGCCTCCGTGGCCGCCTACCAGCGGGTCCAGGCGCGGATCGCCGCCCGTCTCCTGGAGGCCCTCGACGGCGCCGCCACCATCGCCGCCGCCGGGACCGCTTCCCGCGAACGCGCGCGCGTGCTCGCGCCGCTGCCCGAACTCGCCGCCCTCGGCGGCCGGATGTGGACCCTGCACGGCCGGGCGCTGGCCCGCGGCGGCGTCCTGGTGCCGCTGCTGACCACCGCCGCCACCGCCGTCGGCGGACTGCGCCTCGCCGCGGGCGCCCTCAGCGTCGGCGGGCTGCTCGCCGCCTGCCGCTACGCCCAGCTCGCCGCCGGGATCGGCGGCGCGGCCACCCCGCTCGGCGCGGTCGTCCGGGGCCGCCGCGCCCGCGACCGCACCCGGGCCCTCGAGGACCTGCCCGCCCTGCCGTACGGCACCCGCGACCTGCCCCCCGACGGCCCCGGCGACCTCGAACTGCGCGGCGTGCGGGTACGGCGCGACGGCCGGACCGTCCTCAGCGCCGACGCCGTACGCCTGCCCGGCGGCAGCACCGTCGCCGTGGTCGGCCGCAGCGGCGCGGGCAAGTCCGTCCTCGCCGCCGTCGCGGGGCGGCTCGTCGACCCCGACGACGGGCAGGTGCTGCTCGACGGCGTGCCCCTCCCCGAGCTGACGCGCGAGGCGCTGCGCCGCGAGGTCGGCTACGCCTTCGAACGCCCCGTGCTCGGCGAGGGCACGGTCGCCGAGGCCGTCGCCGCCGGGCCCCGTGCCCTCACCCCCGAGCAGGTCCGGGCCGCCGTACGCGCCGCGGGCGCCGACCCCTTCGTGCGCCGACTGCCGTACGGCTACGACACCCCGCTGCCGTCCGCCCCGCTGTCCGGGGGCGAGTACCAGCGCCTCGGCCTCGCGCGGGCGTTCGCGCACGCCGGACGGCTGCTGGTGCTGGACGACGCGACCTCCAGCCTGGACACCGCCACCGAACACGCCGTGGACACCGCCCTGCGCCGCGCGGTACGCCCCGGAACCCGCCTGGTCGTGGCCCACCGCCCCTCCGCCGCCGCCCGCGCCGACCTCGTGGTCTGGCTGGCGGACGGACGGGTCCGGGCGGTCGCGCCGCACCGGGAGCTGTGGCGGCGGGCCGCGTACCGGGCGGTGTTCGGGGAGGCCGCGCCGGTGGAGGCGCGGGCGTGAAGGGGGGCCGGGCCCGCGAGCCGGACGCCGTGGCGGGGGCGTGGCGCCGCATCGCGCCCCAGGCCCGGCGGTTCCTCGCCCGCCGCACGGCGGTGCTGGCGCGGCTCGCCGTCTGGTCGGTGGCGGAGGCGGCGCAGGCGTTCGTGGTCGGGTACGGCGTCGCGCACGCCGTCGACGAGGGGTTCCTCGCCGGGGACACCCGCAGGGGCCTGCTCTGGCTCGCCGTCGCGGCGGTGGGCGTCCTGCTCGGGGCGCCGGTCGTGCGGGGCGTCTTCGCCGGGCTCGCGGGACTGACCGAGCCGTTGCGTGACGGGCTCGTACGGCGGGCCGTCGACCGCTCCCTCGCCCACGCCCTGGGCGGACCCGGCGGCGTGGACCGGGCGGCGGTGTCCCGGCTGACGAACCAGGTGGAGATCGCCCGGGACAGCTTCGCCGGGCTGGTGCTCACCCTGCGCTCGTTCGTCTTCACCGCGGCCGGTGCGCTGCTCGGGCTGCTGTCCCTGCACCCCGCGCTGCTGGCCGTCGTACTGCCGCCGCTGCTGGCCGGACTGGCGCTGTTCCTCGCCACCCTGCGGCCGATGGCGGCGGCCCAGCGGCGCGCCCTGGCCGCCGACGAGGCACTCGGCGACCACGCCGCCCGCACCCGCGCGGCCCTGCGCGACCTCACCGCCTGCGCGACCGGGCCGCGGGCGCGGCGGGAGGGCGAGGAGCGCGTCGCGTCGGCCGCCGCGACCGCGCGCGCCCTGGCCCGGTGGACCGCCCTGCGGACGACGGCGCTCGGCGTCTCCGGGCAACTCCCGGTTCTCGTCCTGCTGTTGTCCGTGCCCTGGCTGCGCGACCGGGGCGTGACCGCGGGCGCGCTGCTGGGCGCGTTCACCTACCTCGCCCAGTCGCTGCTGCCCGCGCTGCACACGCTGATGACGGCCCTCGGCACGGCGGGCGCGCGGCTGCTGGTGGTCCTGGACCGGATCGCCGTAGGGGCACCGGAACCGGAACCGGCGCCGCCCGTGGCGCCGCCGGTGCGCCGGGCCGACGCCCCCGCCGTGGAGCTGCGCGGCGTGACGTTCGCCTACGGCACCCGCGCCGAACCCGTCCTCGACGCGCTGGACCTGCGCGTGGAGGACGGGGAACGGCTCGCCGTGGTCGGGCCGAGCGGCATCGGCAAGTCGACGCTCACCCGGCTGGTCGCGGGCACGCTGGCGCCGAGCGCCGGTGAGGTGCGGGTGGCGGGGCGGCCCGTGGCCGGGCTCGGCACGGCCGAACGGGCGGCGGCGCGGGTGCTGGTGCCGCAGGAGGCGTACGTCTTCACCGGCACCGTGCGGGAGAACCTCGCCTACCTCCGCCCGGACGCCCCACCGTCCGCCGTGGCCGCCGCCGTCCACGCCCTCGGCCTGGGGCCGCTCGTGGACCGGCTGGGCGGCCTGGACGCGACGGTGGCGCCGGACGACCTCTCACCGGGCGAGCGGCAGCTCGTCGCGCTGGCCCGCGCCTACCTGTCGCCCGCCCCGCTGCTCCTCCTCGACGAGGCCACCTGCCACCTCGACCCCGCGTCGGAGGCCCGTGCGGAGGAGGCCCTGGCCCGCCGCCCGGGGACCCTGCTCCTGGTCGCCCACCGGCTCTCCACCGCCACCCGCGCCGATCGCGTCCTGGTCCTGGACGGCACCCGAGCCGACCACGGCACCCACACCGACCTCCTGGCCCGCTCGCCGCTGTACCGCGACCTGACGGGCCACTGGAACGCCCGGCCGCCCGCGGCCCGGTGACCCGGGGGCGCCGGGGTCACGTCCAGCCCGCGTTCTGCACGATCCGGATCGCGTCGACGCGGTTGCGGGCGCCCACCTTGCGGATGGCCGTGGCGAGGTAGTTGCGGACGGTGCCGCGGGAGAGGTGGAGGCGGGCGGCTATCTCGGCCACCGGGGAGCCCTGCGCCGCCAGCGACAGCACGCCCAGCTCACGGGTCGTCAGCGGCATCTCCGCGCCTTCGAGCAGCGCCACGGTCAGCGGCTCGTCGAGGTACCGCTCGCCCTTGGCGACCCGGTGCACCGCCGCGATCAGCCGCTCGGCGGAGGCGTCCTTGTCGACGAGGCCGAGGGCTCCGCCCTCGAACGCCCGGCGCAGCACCCCGGGCCGTTCCGGCGTGGTCAGTACGACCAGCCGGTCGCCCCAACGGGCCCGGAACGGCGCGCCGGGCGCCGCCTCCGGGCCCTCCAGACAGTCGCCGTCGACCACGCACACCTCCGTCTGCCAGGTGTCGTGATCGGGTACGTCCGCGCGGGGAGACAGCGACATGACCTCCAGACCCTCGTCGGATCCGAGCAGCTTCACCAGCGCGGACCGCAGTAACCCCTCGTCGTGCACCACGAGAACACGAACCATGCTCACCCCACCATGTCCGGAGGCCGTCACCCAGAGACAGCCGCTCACGCTCCCCGCGCCACCGGCCATGTGCCCTGATCCGCCCATCCGGAACACCGGGCCCATGCACACCGGGGGCCCACCGCAGCCAATCCGCCGTTCTGACCGCCCCGGACGGGCGGCGCACCGGCGGTGGGCCAGCGGGAAAACGGCGAAGACACCCACTGCGGCCGAAAGTTGTGGAGCCTGGGCCCACAACCGGACGGACGGCGTCCCACCCGCCGTCGGCGGGGAGATCCTGGCCAGCGCATCCGGCGAGCCGTCGGGGTGGCCAGGGCACATGAGGCTTGGGGGAGTGGTTTACGGGGCGTGCTCACCGGTTTCCGGCCGGAAACCGTTGCCCGGCAATCTGGCGTGAATGCACCCGCCCCGCTGGACTTTTCAGCCCCGCGGCCCAAGCGTGGGCCCGCCCGTGGGGGTGCGGCGTGCTTCCGCGCACCCCCGCCCCCGTTACGGGTCGACGCCTCGCGTGCCTTACGCCGACACCAGCAGGCGGTGTCCGCGGCGGGCGTGGGCGAGGGCCTCCGGGGTGAGCACGGGGCGCGGGACGAGGATTCCGCAGTCCGTGCAGACGGGGCCCGCTGACGGTTCGTGATCCAGGTCGTACTTCCACACGAGGCGGGCCCCGCCGCACACCGGGCAGGACCAGCCAGGCTCGCGCTCCAGCGCGGCGATGATGCGGCGCAGCACCTCGGCCAGCGGCTCACGGGGGTGCAGCCGCGGGTCGTCGCACCAGGCGACGCCGAAGCCGCCCCAGGTCATCCGGTGCCAGTCGTCCACACTGCCCGGACGGCGCAGCCCGTCGTGCTTCTCCTTCCTGCGGCGCTCGGCGAACTCCACCTCGTAGGCCAGCCACACCGCGCGCGCCTCCTCCAGCTCCTCCAGCGCGGCCACGAGCCGCACCGGGTCGGGGGAGCGGTCCTCGGGGCCGAAACCGGCCCGCGCGCAGAGATGGTCCCAGGTCGCCCTGTGGCCGTAAGGGGCGAACCGCTCAAGGCACTTGCGCAGTGAGTAGCGCCGCAGCGCCAGATCACACCGTGGGTCGCGTACCTGTCTCGCCAGACTCCGGAAACCGGCCATCGCCCTGCACCTCCGTCACACCTGCACCTGCACTTCGGTTACTCCGGTTACTTCGGCGTCGTCGTACGGACGTCGCCGAATAGACGTATCGACAACCGATTCGGCTCCCCTCCGATCCATCCGATTCCCGATGACCGCCATAAGCGGCGGTCGGCGCCGCCAAAAAGTGACGCATGTTCACCTTCAAACGCGGGGATAACCGCGGGTAACATCCGGCCCCACCCCACGTCCGTCAGGAGGTGCCATGCCTCGGCGCACCCCACGCAACGCGCTCGACAGACTGAGAACTCCCCGCGGATTCCACGGGTTCCTGAAGACGGCATCCGTATGCGTCCTCATGACCGGTCTTTTGTCGCCGCTTTCCCGAGCGGCGGCGGCCGAACCCGCCGCCCCGCAGGTCGCGGCCGTCGCCGACCACTGCGGCAACCAGTGCTCCGACATCCTGCCGCCCGGCCAGAACGGCAACGCCACCCTCGCCCAGATCCTGCTCCACCAGGTCTTCGGCAGCCGACCCGCGCACGCCGCGGACCAGCTCGGCCCCTACGCCAACCTGGCCACCGGCTACCCCAACCTGACCGGCGCCACGATCAACTCCTTCTTCAACGACGCCTCCTTCGGCGTCCCCGCCGACCAGGTCGACTCCACCGTCCGCCCCGCCGGACGCACGGACGTGACCATCGTCCGCGACAAGAAGACCGGCATACCGCACATCACGGGCACCACCCGGTACGGCACCGAGTTCGGCGCCGGGTACGCCGCCGCGCAGGACCGGCTCTGGCTGATGGACGTCTTCCGGCACGTCGGCCGCGGCCAGCTCACCGGCTTCGCCGGGGGCGCCCCCGCCAACCAGGGCCTGGAGCAGGAGTTCTGGCGCAACGCCCCGTACACCGAGGCGGACCTCCAGGCGCAGATCGAGGGCGCCGCCGCCCGGGGCGGCGAGCGCGGACAGCAGGCGCTCGCCGACGTCAAGGCGTACGTCGACGGCGTCAACGCCTACATCGACGCCTCCGACTCCGGCCGCTACTTCCCCGGCGAGTACGTCCTCACCGGCCACAAGGACTCCATCACCAACGCCGGGACCATCGAGCACTTCAAGACCACCGACCTGGTCGCGCTGGCCTCCGTCATCGGCGCCCTGTTCGGCTCCGGGGGCGGCGGCGAGGTCAACAACGCGCTGTCCCTGCTCGCCGCCCAGTCCAAGTACGGCGTCGAGGAGGGCACCCGGGTGTGGGAGTCCTTCCGGATGCGCAACGACCCGGAGGCCGTCCTCACCGTCCACGACGGCAGCTTCCCCTACGGCGCCAGGCCCGCCGACCCGCAGGGCGCCGCGCTGCCCGACCCGGGCTCGCTCCAGCGCGAGCCGCTGGTGTACGACCGCACCGGCTCCGCCGCGACCGCCAGCGCCGCCAGCACCTCCACCTCGGCCGCCGCCCAGGCCGTCAGCTCCGCCCGGCGCGGCATGTCCAACGCCCTCGTCGTCAGCGGGAAGCACACCGCGAGCGGCCACCCCGTCGCCGTCTTCGGACCGCAGACCGGCTACTTCGCGCCGCAACTGCTGATGCTCCAGGAGATCCAGGGCCCCGGCATCAGCGCCCGCGGCGCCTCCTTCGCGGGCCTCAGCTTCTACGTCGAACTCGGCCGCGGCCAGGACTACGCGTGGAGCGCCACCACCTCCGGCCAGGACATCATCGACACCTACGCCGTCGAGCTGTGCCAGGACGACTACCACTACCTCTACCGCGGCACCTGCACGGCGATGGAGAAGGTCGAGCAGAAGAACGCCTGGAAGCCCACCGTCGCCGACGGCACGGCGGCCGGGTCGTACACCATGCGCGTGTGGCGCACCAAGTACGGTCCAGTCGAGTACCGGGCCACCGTCGGCGGCAAGAAGGTCGCCTACACCTCCCTGCGCTCCTCCTTCCTGCACGAGGCCGACTCGATCATCGGCTTCCAGATGCTGAACGACCCCGACTACGTCAAGGGCCCCGCCGACTTCCAGCGGGCCACCCAGCACATCAACTACACCTTCAACTGGTTCTACGCCGACGCCGAGCACACCGCGTACTACAACAGCGGCGACAACCCGGTGCGCGCGGCCGGGGTCGACGGCGAGTTCCCGGTGTGGGCGCGGCCCGCCCACGAGTGGGCGAACTGGAACCCGGAGACCAACACCGCCTCTTACACCCCGCCGTCCGCCCACCCCAGCTCCACCGACCAGGACTACTACGTCTCCTGGAACAACGCGCAGGCCAAGGAGTACGCGGTCGCGCCCTGGGGCGACGGCTCCGTGCACCGCGGCAACCTCCTCGACGACCGGGTGAAACGGCTCGTCGCCCAGGGCGGCGTGACCCGCGCCGCGCTGGTCAAGGCGATGGCGGAGGCCGGGCTCGCGGACCTGCGCGCCGAGGACGTGCTGCCGAAGCTGCTGCGGGTGCTGAACAGCGCCCCGGTGACCGACCCGGCCGTCGCGGACGCCACGCAGAAGCTCTCCGCGTGGGTCACCTCCGGCGCCAAGCGCACCGAGACCTCCGCCGGGTCCAAGAAGTACGCCCACGCGGACGCCATCCGCATCCTGGACGCCTGGTGGCCGCTGCTGGTCAAGGCCGAGTTCGAACCCGGCCTCGGCAGCGAGCTGTTCGGCGCCTTCACCGCCAACCTGCCGGTCGACGAGGCACCGTCCGCCGCGCACGGCCCGACCGGCGCGCACGCCGGGAGCTCCTTCCAGTACGGCTGGTGGAGCTATGTCGACAAGGACGTCCGGGCCGTCCTCGGCGAGCAAGTGCGCGGCCCGCTCGCGCGGACCTACTGCGGCGGCGGCACCCTCGCGGGCTGCCGGGACGCCCTGACCAGCACCCTGAAGCAGGCCGCGGGCCGCACCGCCGCCCAGGTCTACCCGGGCGACGAGCACTGCTCGGCCGGTGACCAGTGGTGCGCCGACGCGATCATCCACCGGGCGCTCGGCGGCATCACCCAGGCCCCGATCAGTTGGCAGAACCGGCCGACCTACCAGCAGGTCGTGGAGTTCACCTCACACCGGTGAGACCGACACCGGGGTGAACCTGGCGGCGGGCCGTCATCCGACGCGGCCCGCCGCCAGCACCAGTCGGGCCAGCTCCCGGTGCACGATGTCGCTGTGCGCGCCCGCGGGCGGACCGCCCCGGCGCACCACGGCCGCCGCGTCCACGTTCACACAGCCCGACGTGGGCAGCCGCCGCTCAAGGGCCTCGGCGAGCGGCCACGCGCGCGTGCCCGGCACCGCCCTGATCCCCTCGTAGCCGAGGGCGCCCCACCGGTCCCCGAGCACCCGTCCGAGGTCGAGCGGGGCGAGGCCGCGGTCGTCGCCCGCGGTGCGGGACGCCAGCGGGTAGAACGTGCCGAGCGCCGAGTCGTGCCGGGAGTGGCAGCACACCACCGGACCGTCCACCCGCCGCTGACGGCCCGCGAGCGCGCCCTTCGCGCGCGTGTCGTGCGGCAGCCGGTCGGTGAACGCGTAGTGCGAGAACGCGCCCTGGAGCAGCGTCACCGACTTCACCGTGTCCACCCCGGCGGGCAGCCCGCGCAGCGCGAACGCCACCAGCCGCGCCCCGAAGCTGTGCCCGACGAGGTGCACGCGCACCTGCGGCGCCGCCTCCGCCAACTGCCCGAGCAGCCGCCCGAGACCGCGGGCGCCGACCGTGCCCGCGCGCCGCTTCATCGCGTGGTACGTCGCCTGGCGGAGGAGTTCCTTGGCGCCGTCCCAGGGGTTGGGCAGGGAGAAGGCGGGGCCCGGCGCGTGCCGCCCTTCGAGGTGCGCGAGTGCCGCGGCGAAGTCCTCGCACACCTCGGTGGCCGGGGCGGTGAACATGCCCGGCGCGGGCGGGGCCGCCGCCTCCGGCTCCGGCTCGGCGTCCAGGGCGAACGCCGTCCCCGTGCCCGGGTCCGCCAGCAGCCGCGCCAGCCCCGCGAACTCCGTCAGCGCCGCCTCGTCCCCGGGCCGCTGCTCCAGCAGCTCCGCCAGCCGCTCCACCACCGTGGCCCGCCCGGGGAACGTCTCCAGGAGCGCCCTGCGGGTCGCCTTGTCGAGCGCCGGGCGCCCCGGCTCCCCGGCGGCGGCGGGCCGCGGGAAGTCGGGGATCGGCTCGTCCGAGAACCGCATCGACGGCCACACCACCCCGGCGTACCCGAGCCGGGCCGTCGGCGCGAGGGACGGCATCGGCGCGAAGAAGCCGCTGTAGAGGCGGGTGGCCGTCGAACGGTCGTTGTTCCAGCCGTGCGCGAAGACCACCAGGTCCCGCACCCGCCGCGCGGCCACCCCCGCCAGCAGCCGGTCCGCGCGGCGGCCGTCCGGGTCCCCGTCCGCGTCGAAGGTCAGCTCCCAGTACGGCGTCACGCTCATCGCCGGATCCGCCATGACGGCACCTCCTCGTCACCCAGGCCGGTGCGGTGCATCGTCCTGCGGGAGGAGGGCGTTGGCCATACGCGCGGGCGGGGCAGTGGTGGCTCAGCGGCGGCTCACCGGTACAGGAGGTACTCCGCGCGCGTGCGCCGGAACGCCGCCAGCTCCTCCCGCCAGCCCGCCACCACCTCGTCGGTGTCCGCGCCCGCGTCGATCATCGTGCGCACCAGCGTGGAGCCGGTGAGCTTGTCGATCCAGTTGTCCGACCGCCAGGCGAAGCCGCTCCACACCCGCTTGGCCGTCACCAGCAGGCCGATCCCCGTGCGCACCGGGTCGAACGCCGCGCGGTCGTGCACATGGAGCTGCACCCCGCCGACCGTCCTGCCCTGGAACTTGGAGAACGTCGGCGCGAAGTACGCCTCCCTGAAGCGCACGCCCGCGAGCCCCAGCTCGTTCGCGGCGGCGGCCCAGCCGCCGTCCACGCCCTCCGCGCCCAGCAGCTCGAACGGCCTGGTCGTGCCGCGGCCCTCGGAGAGGTTGGTGCCCTCGAACAGACAGGTGCCGGAGTAGACCAGCGCGGTGTCCGGCGTGGGCATGTTCGGGCTCGGCGGCACCCAGGGCAGCCCGGAGGCGTCGTAGAAGTCCGAGCGGCGCCAGCCGGTCATCCGGACCGTCTCCAGCGGTACGGGGGTCTGGAGGAACTCCCCGTTGAACAGAAGCGCCAGCTCCGCCACCGTCATCCCGTGCGCCTGCGCGATCGGCTTCCGGCCGACGAACGTCGCGAACTCCGGGTGCAGCACCGGGCCCTCGGCGGACCGGCCGCCGACCGGGTTGGGGCGGTCCAGGACGACGAAGCGCTTGCCCGCGAGCGCGGCGGCCTCCATGCAGTCGTACAGGGTCCAGATGTACGTGTAGAAGCGGGCGCCGACGTCCTGGATGTCGAAGACGACGGTGTCCACGCCGGACGCGGTGAAGACGTCGGCGAGGGGCTGGCCGTTCTTGAGGTACGTGTCGTAGACCGGCAGGCCGGTCGCGGGGTCGTCGTAGCGGCCTTCCGAGCCGCCTGCCTGGGCGGTGCCGCGGAAGCCGTGTTCCGGGCCGAAGACGGCCCTGAGGTCGACGTTCTCGTTGGCGTGCATCACGTCGACGATGTGGCGGACGTCGCGGGTGACGCCGGTGGGGTTGGTGACGATGCCGACGCGCTCGCCGCTGAGCTGGGCGTAGTCCTGGGCGGCGAGGTTCTCGAAGCCGGTCCGCTGGGGCCTGCGGCCCTCGGCGGCGGCTGCGGTGGGGGCGGACAGGGATGCGGTCGCTGTGGCTGCTGCGAGCAGCGTTCGTCTGGACAGGCGCATGGGGGGACACGGTAGGGGGTTCTGCGGGTTGGGGGGAGGGTGCGGGTGGTGGGGGGTTGCTCGCGCCCACGCGGCGGAGCCGCACGTGTACACAGCCCCGCGCCCCTTTTCCGGCGATGCTCAACCCTTCCTTTGCAACATACCGACTGGTTAGTCTGGCCGTCTCCGGGTCGGGATCGGACATGTTGGAGGAGAGCGAATGGTGGGAGCCGTGCGGGGTGCCGGGGTGGTCGTCACCGGGGCTGGGGGTGGCATCGGGGCCGCCCTTGCGCGGCGGTTCGCCGCCGAGGGGGCCAGGGTGGTCGTCAATGACCTGGACGCCGGGAAGGCCAAGGCCGTCGCCGACGAGATCGGGGGGACCGCCGTGCCCGGGGACGCCTCCGGAATCGTCGATGCCGCCCGGGACGCGCTCGACGGGGTCGTCGACGTGTACTGCGCCAACGCCGGGGTCGCCTCCGGGGGGAGTGAGGCCGCCGAGGAGAGCGTGTGGGCGCTCGCCTGGGACGTGAACGTGATGGCGCACGTCAGGGCCGCGCAGGCGCTGCTGCCGGAGTGGCTGGAGCGGGGCTCGGGGCGGTTCGTGTCCACCGTGTCCGCCGCCGGGCTGCTCACCATGATCGGCGCCGCGCCCTACAGCGTCACCAAGCACGGCGCCTACGCCTTCGCCGAGTGGCTGTCGCTGACCTACCGGCACCGCGGGATCAAGGTGCACGCGATCTGCCCGCAGGGCGTGCGCACCGACATGCTCGCCGGGACCGGCAGCGCGGGCGACCTCGTGCTGACGCCGACCGCGATCGAGCCGGAGGCGGTCGCGGACGCGCTGTTCGCGGGCATCGACGAGGACCGCTTCCTGATCCTGCCGCACCCCGAGGTCGCCGGGTACTACCGGCACCGGGCCGCCGACCCCGAGCGCTGGCTGACCACCATGAACCACATCCAGCAGAAGTGGGAGGCCACCCGGTGACCGCCCCGGGCGGCACGACGGGCGGCACGCGGTACGCCGACCGGCCCTGGCTGGCGCTGCTCAGCGACGCCCAGCGCGCCCCCGTACACCCCGACGACTCGCTGGTGCACGCCCTGCGGCGGGTGGTGTGGGAGGCGCCCGAGCGGACCGCGCTCGCCTACTTCGACGGGCGGCTCGACTACCGCGCGGTGGACGACCTGAGCGACTCCGTCGCCGGGTACCTCGCCGGGCGCGGGGTGGCGCGCAGGGACCGGGTCGCCGTGCTGCTGCAGAACTCGCCGCAGTTCGTGCTCGCGGTGCTGGGCGCCTGGAAGGCGGGCGCGATCGTCGTGCCGGTCAACCCGATGTACAAGGCGGGCGAGGTCGCGCACGTCCTGCGGGACGGCGAGGTCGCGGCGCTGATCTGCTCCGACCGGGCCTGGGAGTCGTACCTGCGCGACACGGCGGCCGACTCCCCGGTGCACACCGTCCTCACCGCCTGCGAGCTGGACTTCCAGAGCACCGGCGACCCGCGCGTGCTGGGCTTCGAGCGGCTGCCGCGGGCATCCGACGCCGACGACCTCACCGAGGTCGCGCGGGCCGGGCACCCGGCGCCGGACGGACGTGACCCGGAGCCCGGCGAGACCGCGCTGATCAGCTACACCTCCGGCACCAGCGGCGCGCCCAAGGGCGCCACCAACACGCACGCCAACATCATGCACAACGCCGAGCGGCAGCGGGCCGGGCTCGAACTGCCCGAGCCGCCCGTCTACTTCGCGATGGCGCCGCTGTTCCACATCACCGGCATGGTCTGCCAGCTCGGCGCCTGTCTGAACAGCGCGGGCACGCTGGTGCTGGCGTACCGGTTCGAGGCGGGCGTCGTCCTCGACGCCTTCGCCGCGCACCGCCCGCACTACACCGTCGGCCCCTCCACCGCCTTCATGGCGCTGGCCGCCCACCCCGGCGTCACCCGCGACCACTTCGCCTCCTTCGAGGTCATCTCCTCCGGCGGCGCCCCGCTGCCGCCCGCCCTGGTGGAGAAGTTCCGCGCCGGGTTCGGGCCGTACATCCGCAACGGGTACGGCCTGACCGAGTGCACCGCCCCCTGCGCCGCCGTACCGCCGGGGCGTGAGTCGCCCGTGGACCCGGTGTCGGGGACGCTCGCGGTGGGCGTGCCGGGGCCCGACACCGTCGTCCGGATCGTCGACGAGCGGGGCGCCGACGTGCCCTTCGGGGAGCAGGGCGAGATCGTGGTGCGCGGGCCGCAGGTCGTGCCCGGCTACTGGCGGCGGCCGGACGCCACCGCCGAGACCTTCCCCGACGGGGAGCTGCGCACCGGCGACATCGGCTTCATGGACGCGCAGGGCTGGCTCTACGTCGTCGACCGCAAGAAGGACATGATCAACGCGTCCGGCTTCAAGGTGTGGCCCCGCGAGGTCGAGGACGTGCTCTACACCCACCCGGCGGTGCGCGAGGCCGCCGTCGTCGGGGTGCCCGACGGCTACCGCGGCGAGACCGTGAAGGCGTACATCAGCCTCCGCCCTGGGGCCACCGCCGACCCCGGCGAGCTGGCCGCGTACTGCGCGGAGCGGCTGGCCGCCTACAAGTACCCGCGGCAGGTCGAGATCCTGCCCGACTTGCCGAAGACGGCCAGTGGGAAGATCCTCCGTCGGGAACTGCGTTCACGTTCCCGCGTCAGCGAGTAGGACCTCATGGAAAGGCAGGTGGCGGCAGTGGCCAGGACAACCGGAGAGGGGGCCCCGGTCCCGCAGCGGCTCCTGGCCGCCGCCACCCGGCTCTTCGCCGAGCAGGGCTACGACCGTACGTCGGTGCAGGAGATCGTCGAGGCGGCGGGCGTCACCAAGGGCGCGCTGTACCACTACTTCGGCTCCAAGGACGACCTGCTGCACGAGGTGTACGCGCGCGTGCTGCGCCTCCAGCAGGAGCGCCTGGACGCCTACGCCGACGCCGACGAGCCGATTGAGAAGCGGGTGCGGGACGCCGCCGCCGACGTGGTGGTCACCACCATCGACAACCTCGACGACGCGTCGATCTTCTTCCGCTCCATGCACCACCTCAGCCCGGAGAAGAACAAGCAGGTCCGCGCCGAGCGGCGGCGCTACCACGAAAGGTTCCGGGCGCTGATCGAGGAGGGCCAGGAGGCGGGCGTCTTCAGCAAGGCGACCCCGGCCGACCTGGTGGTGGACTACCACTTCGGGTCCGTGCACCACCTGTCGACCTGGTACCGGCCGGACGGCCCGCTCACCCCGCAGCAGGTCGCCGACCACCTGGCCGACCTGCTGCTGCGGGCGCTGCGGCCGTAGCCACGCGGACGGCAAACGGTAAGGGGCGGTCGCCTGGGGCGATCGCCCCTTACCGCTCACAGGTACTTCTTCAGCTCCCGGCGGGCCAGCGACCGCTGGTGCACCTCGTCGGGGCCGTCCGCGAGCATCAGCGTGCGCGCGCCCGCGTACAGCTCGGCCAGCGGGAAGTCCTGGCTGACGCCGCCCGCGCCGTGCAACTGGATCGCGCGGTCGAGGATGCCGACGACCGTGCGCGGGGTGGCGATCTTGATGGCCTGGATCTCGGTGTGGGCGCCGCGGTTGCCGACGGTGTCCATCATCCACGCCGTCTTCAGCACCAGCAGTCGGAGCTGCTCGACGGCCACCCGGGCGTCCGCGATCCAGTTCTGCACCACGCCCTGCTGGGCCAGCGCCTTGCCGAACGCGGTCCGGGAGACGGCCCGCTGGCACATCAGCTCGATCGCCCGCTCGGCCATGCCGATCAGCCTCATGCAGTGGTGGATGCGGCCGGGGCCGAGCCGGGCCTGCGCGATGGCGAAGCCGCCGCCCTCCTCGCCGACCAGGTTCGACACCGGCACGCGCGCCTCGTCGAAGACCACCTCGGCGTGGCCGCCGTGGTAGTGGTCCTCGTAGCCGAACACCTGCATGGCCCGCTCCACGCGGACGCCCGGGGTGTCGCGCGGGACGAGCACCATGGACTGCTGGCGGCGGATGTCGGGCCCGTCGGGGTCCGTCTTGCCCATCACGATGAAGATCTCGCAGCGCGGGTCCATCGCGCCGGAGATGTACCACTTGCGGCCGTTGATGACGTACTCGTCGCCGTCCCGCCGGATGTGCGTGGTGATGTTGGTGGCGTCGGAGGAGGCGACCTCCGGCTCGGTCATCGCGAACGCCGAGCGGATCTCACCGGCGAGCAGCGGCTCCAGCCACCGCTTCTTCTGCTCGTCGTTCCCGAACTGGGCCAGCACCTCCATGTTCCCGGTGTCCGGCGCCGCGCAGTTGGTCGCGGTCGGCGCGAGCTGCGGGGAGCGGCCGGTGATCTCGGCGAGCGGCGCGTACTGGAGGTTCGTCAGCCCGGCGCCGTACTCGGCGTCGGGCAGGAAGAGGTTCCACAGGCCCTGGCGGCGGGCCTCGGCCTTGAGGTCCTCCACCACCCGCGGGGTCTCCCAGGGCGACGCCAGCCGGGCGCGCTGCTCGTGGGCGACGGGCTCGGCCGGGTAGACGTACTCGTCCATGAAGGCGAGCAGCTTGGCGCGCAGTTCCTCGGTGCGCGCGTCGAACGCGAAGTCCATGGCGGTCAGCCTTCCTGGGTGCGGGTCAGGGTCGTCAGGCCGTGTTCGATGAAGACCGGGACCAGCTCACCGATGCGGTCGAAGCCGCGGCCGACGGTCTGGCCCAGGGTGTAGCGGTAGTGGATGCCCTCCAGGATCACGGCGAGCTTGAACCAGGCGAACGCCGTGTACCAGGAGACCGCGGAGACGTCGCGCCCCGAGCGCGCGGCGTACCGCTCGACCAGCTCGGCGGGGCTGGGGTGGCCCGGCGCCTCGGCGGTGGTGGAGACGGGGGAGTCGGGCATCCCGAGCCGCGTGCTGTACATCACCAGCAGGCCCAGGTCGGTGAGTGGGTCACCGAGGGTGGACATCTCCCAGTCGAGGATCGCCGTGATGCGGTCCCCGGCGTCGATGAGGACGTTGTCGAGCCGGTAGTCGCCGTGCACGACCGTCGGCGCGGGGGAGTCGGGCAGCTCCCGGCCGAGGGTGGCGTGCAGTTCGTCGATGCCGGGCAGGTCGCGGTTGCGGGAGGCGTCGAGCTGCTTGCCCCAGCGGCGCAACTGGCGGTCCAGGAAGCCCTCCGGGCGGCCGAAGTCGGCGAGGCCCACCGCGGCGGGGTCCACGGCGTGCAGGTCGACCAGGGTGTCCACCAGCGACAGCGCCACCGCGCGGGTGCGCTCGGGACCCAGCGGGGCGAGCTGGTCGGCGGTGCGGTAGGGGGTGCCCTGGACGAACTCCATGACGTAGAACGGCGCTCCGAGCACCTCCTCGTCCTCGCAGAGCAGCACCGGCCGGGGCACCGGGACGTCGGTGGGGTGCAGGGCGCTGATCACCCGGTGCTCGCGCCTCATGTCGTGCGCGGTGGCCAGGACGTGGCCGAGCGGGGGGCGACGGACGACCCAGCGGCCGGTGCCGTCGGTGACGTCGTAGGTGAGGTTCGACCGTCCGCCCTCGATCAGCCGTCCGGTGAGGGGGCCACGCACCAGGCCGGGCCGCTCGCGGTCGAGCAGGCCGCGCAGCCGGTCGGGGTCGAGGCCAGGCGGGTGGTCGGGGCTCATCGTCGCTCCTGGGGACGCGTTGACAGGACGTGACCATGATGCCGACCGGTCGGTATGGCGTCCAGGGGCGGGAGCCAACGTGATCGGTGCCACGGTACGGCGACGGCCTCCCGCGCGGGAGGCCGTCAGGGGGGTGCGGGACGGGTCAGTGGTCGTCCCAGTGGCCGTCGTGCGCGGCGTGCCGGTGGCCGTCGTGGAGGTAGTCGACGTGGTCGCCGTGGGCCACGCGCGCGTGCCCGCAGCCCTCGCCGTGCCGGTGCTCGTGCGTGCCGTGGGCGGCGTGCCCGGCGGGCTCGCACTCGTCCCAGTGGCCGCGGTGCTCGCGGTGCAGGTGGCCGTCGTGGGCGTAGTCCACGTGGTCGCCGTGCGGGACCTCGGTGTGCCCGCAGCCGGGGCCGTGGGCGTGCGCGTGGGCGGCGTGTTCCTGGTGCTGCGTCGTGCTCATGGTGCTCACCTTCGGTGCGGGTGCGGTCCTGACGATCCTGGGCCGGGTCCGGCCCGGCCGCCACGCGAATGGCGCGTATCAGGTCATCCCGGTTGCACGGGGCCCGGGTTCCCCGGAGGGTCGGTGGCATGAAGGCGATCAGTTACAGCCGGTACGGCGGTCCCGAGGTGCTGGAGTACGGCGAGCGGCCCGAGCCCACGGTCGGCCCCGACAGCGTGCTGGTGAAGGTGCGGGCGGCGGCCGTGAACCCCGTCGACTGGAAGTGCCGGGAGGGGTACCTGGACGGCACTCTTGACACCGTGTTCCCGGTCATCCCCGGCTGGGACGTGTCCGGGGTCGTGGTGCAGCCGGGCGCCGCGGTCAGCGAGTTCACCGTCGGTGACGAGGTCATCGGGTACGTCCGGGAGGACTTCCTCTCCCGCGGCACCTTCGCCGAGTACGTCGCCGCCCCCGTGCGCACCCTCGCCCGCAAGCCCCGCAACCTCACCTACGAACAGGCCGCCGGGCTGCCGCTGACCGGCCTCACCGCCTACCAGGTGCTGGTCAAGCGGCTTCAGGTCAAGCGCGGTGAGACGGTGCTCGTGCACGCCGCGGCCGGGGGCGTCGGCTCCCTCGCCGTCCAGTTGGGCCGCCATCTCGGCGCCCGGGTGATCGGCACGGCGAGCGAGGCCAACCACGACTTCGTCCGGGAGCTGGGCGGGGAGCCGGTGACCTACGGTGACGGGCTGGCCGAGCGAGTGCGGGGGCTGGCGCCGGAGGGCGTGGACGCGGCCTTCGACACCATCGGCGGGGAGACCACCAAGACCTCCGCGAACCTGCTCGCCCCCGAGGGCCGGTTGGTCTCCATCGCCGATCCCGAGGTGGTCGACTACGGCGGCCAGTACTACTTCGTCCGCCCCGACGCCGCGGACCTGACCCACCTGTCGGAACTCGCCGAGCAGGGCGCGCTCTCCGTGCACGTCTCCGAGACGTTCCCGCTGGAGCGGGCGGCCGACGCCCACCGCGCCAACCAGGAGGGGCGGACCAGGGGCAAGCTGGTGGTGACGGTGGAGTGGGAGGAGGCTGGGCTGTAGGACGGCGCTCCGGAACACCGCCGTCGCTACGGCCCGCTAGAACACCAGCGCCGCCGCGCACACCGCCAGCGCCACCGTGCACAGCGCCGCCGCCGCGGCGTGCCGGGGGGTGAGCGGGGCCGGGCGGGCGGCCGAGGACAGGGTGCGGATGCGGCGGTGCGCGACCAGCAGCAGCCCCAGCCACAGGGCGAGGCACAGCGCCGCCGCGACCGCCCCGGTGGCCGAGGCGCCCCCGTGCAGCGAGGTCCGCACCGCGAGGACGGCGGCGACGGTGCCCGCCAGCGTCGTACGCCGCCACGCGAGCCGGGTGCGCTCCGGCTGGAGCCCGGGGTCCCGCTCGTCGTCGGCGTCCCTCACCCGCCCCACCCCACCAGCACGATCACCACCATCGCCAGGGCCACCACCGCCACCACCACGCTGAGCAGCGCCGGGAAGCGGGACACCGGCAGGTCCTCGCCGCGGCGCATGGCGCGCTCGCAGCGCAGCCAGTGGTTGACCGCGCGCAGCGAGCACAGGACGCCCGCGGCGAGCAGCGCCAGGGCGAGTCCGGTGCGCCAGCCGCGGTTCAGGTCCGGCAGGAACTGGTCGACCGCGAAGCCGCCGCCGATCAGCGCGAGCGACGTCCGCAGCCAGGCCAGGAACGTGCGCTCGTTCGCCAGCGAGAACCGGTAGTCGGGCGTGGCGCCCTCGTCCCGGATCCGCTCCGGAGCGAACCACAGCCGGACGTTCCGTACGAATTCGATCACGCGCTGGACCCTACCCGCCCGTGCCGCGCGCCCTCAGCCGCTGGTACGCCGCCAGCCCGTCCGGCACCCACCGCCACTCCGGCAGCCGCCGCTCCAGCTCCTCCTCCGGGAGGAAGGCGTGCCAGGCGACCTCCTCCGCCTGCGGGCTGACCGGCAGGTCGCAGCGGACCTCGTACACCGCCGACCACCAGGTGCGCCCGCCGCCGCCGTCGTAGAGGAACTTGAAGAGGAACCGCGGTTGTGGCAGCCCGGACACGCCCAGCTCCTCCTCCGCCTCGCGCAGGGCGGCGGTGTCGTAGCCCTCGCCCGCGCCCACGACGCCGCCGACGAACATGTCGTACAGGGAGGGGAAGACGAGCTTGGTCGCGGTGCGCCGGTGCACGAAGATCCGGCCGTCGGCGTCCCGGGCCTGGACGAAGACGCACCGGTGGCGCAGCCCTTCGGCGTAGACCCGGCCGCGCGGCGCCTGTCCGACGACCTGGTCCCGTTCGTCGACTACGTCGAGGATCTCCTCTGCTGGGTTCATGGGCCCATCCAAGCAGGAGTAGTTCAGCCGTTAACCAACTCCCCTTGTTCCATGGCCTGTTGAAGCGTGTCATGTCTCGGTGGCACTTGACGCTGGGCGTTGGGTGGGGGTTGGCTGTGCGTGATCGACCGATGGCGCGCCGGTGACCCCCGCGGCCCCCGTCGCCGTACCGCGCAGGTTCCCAGAAGTCCCGAGGTAGTCCCGAGGTGCCACCACCCCCACCCCTCGGCCGCGCCCGCAGGCGCGCGGCCACGGCCTTCGACGCGGCTCTCGACGACGCCGAACTCGGCGCCGCCCGCTCCGCGCTCGGCCAGGGCCGGTGGCAGCCCGTCCGCGCGCTGCTCGCCCGCACCGGGGACGACTGGGACCGCCGGGGCCACCGCGTCACCGTCCTCGCCCAGGAGTCGTACACCGCCGCGTGGGCGCGCGAGTGGCTGCTCGCCGAACCGGACTCCGCCGACGCCGCCGTGCTGCTCGCCGCCGCCCAGGTGGCGCGCGCCCTGCGCGGCAAGGAGAAGCCGGACCGGGCCCGGGAGTCCTGCCGGAGCGCCGCCGCCCTCGCCCCCGCCGACCCCACCCCGCTGCTCGGCCTGCTGATGCTGGAACGCGCCCTCGGCCCGCAGGACGCGGTGGTCCGCGCCTTCGAGCAGGTGCGCGCCCGCCACCCCGACCACCACCACGCCCACCACCTGCTGGTCGCCCGGCTCGCCGAACGGCGCGCCGACGCCGGACCCGACCCGCTGCACGAGGCGTACGACTTCGCCTCCTGGGCCGCCGAACAGGCCCCCGCCGACTCCCCGCTGGCGATCCTCCCCGTCGTCGCGCACGCCGAGCGCTACCGGGTGCTCGCGGGCGCCGGGTTCGAACCCGCCGACCCGGCCGCCTCCGGGCACTGGACCGGCCGCCGCGCCCGGCAGGTGATGAAGGCCGCCTTCGACTGGTGGCTGGAGTGGGAGCACGAGGGCCACCCGCGCCGCCTGGTCGACCTCAACTACCTCGCGCACGCCAAGGTCTGCGAGGGCCGCGGCGCCGAGGCCGCCGCCCTGTTCCACCGCATCGGCGACCACCCCACGCCGCAGCCCTGGTCCTACCCCGACCGGGACCCGTACCCCGTCTTCCGTGCCGCCCGCGACCGCGCGCTGGGCACGGGCTGACCCCGCACGAGCCAGGAAGTCCCCCGCCCCGACGAACGCCGTCTCCCGAAAGGACCGACCTCCCCATGACAACGGGTAGTTCGAGCACACGCAGACCCACCGCCGAGCGCGCCGGTATCAGCACCTTCAAGGGGCAGGACCGGGCCCTGCGGGCCGATCGGCTCGGCACCGCGGGACTGCTGCTGTCGGTCCTCGCCGCGACCGCCCCGCTCATGGTCGTCGCCGGTGTCATGCCCACGACCTTCGGGGTGATGGGCATCGTCGGACAGCCGCTGCTGTTCGTCATCCTCGCCGCCGTACTCGCCCTGTTCAGCGTCGGCTACGCCGAGATGAGCCGCCACGTCCACAACGCGGGCGCCTTCTACGCCTACATCTCCCGCGGCCTCGGCGGCACCGCGGGCGCGGGCGCCGCCCTGGTCGCGCTGGTCGCCTACAGCTCCCTCCAGGTCGGCATCTACGGCATCTTCGGCTTCGAGGTCTCCGGGCTCTTCGCCACCTACCTCGACACGGAACTCGCCTGGTGGATACCGGCGCTGCTGGCCGCGCTCGCCGTCGGCGCGCTCGGCTGGCTGAAGATCGACCTCAACGCGCGCGTGCTGGGCGTCCTGCTGCTCATCGAGGTCGTCCTCGTCGTCATCTTCGACGTCGCCGCCCTCTCCGACCCGGGCCCCGAGGGTCTCTCGCTGCACGCCTTCAACCCCGACACCCTCTCCGGCGCGGGCATCGGCACCGCCCTGTGTTTCTGTGTCGCCGCCTTCCTCGGCTTCGAACAGGCCCCCGTCTACGCCGAGGAGACCAGCCGCCCGCACGTCCTGGTGCCCCGGGTGATGTTCCTCGCCATCGGCGGCATCGCCGTCTTCTACACCGTCAGTTGCTGGGCCCTGACCGTCGTCACCGGCCCCGCCGCCATCGTCGGCACCTCCCAGGAGCAGAGCGCAGGACTGCTGTTCTTCCTCACCGGCGACCTCCTCGGCGACACCTTCACCGACGTCCTGCACGTCCTCTTCGTGACCGGCATGTTCGCCGCCATGCTCAGCTTCCACAACGTCGTCGCCCGCTACGCCTTCGCCATGGGCCGCGAGGGCCTGCTGCCCGCCGCGTTCGGCCGCACCAGCAGCACCAGCGGCGCGCCCGGCACCGGCTCCCTGCTCCAGACGGTGATCTCCGTCGTGGTCGTCGCCGCCTTCGCCGTCACCGACGACGGGCCCGTGGGCGACCCGACCGCGCCCGTGCTGCGGCTGTTCACCTGGATGGGCAACCTCGGGGCGCTCGGCGTGGCCGTGCTGATGGCCGTCGCCTCCGTCTCCGTGATCGTCTTCTTCGTCCGGCGCGGCGCCGCGGGCGCCCAGCTCTGGCGGCTGGCCGCCTCCGGACTCGCCCTCGTCGGACTGCTGTTCATCATCGGCTACACCGTCAAGGACTTCGACGTCCTGATCGGCGCGGGCTCCGGCTCCGCGCTGAGCTGGCTGCTGCCCGGCGTCATCGGGCTCGCCCTCGTCGCGGGCCTCGTGCAGGGCGCCGTACTGCGCTCCCGCAGGCCCGAGACACACGCCCGGATCGGGCTCGGCAACGAGGCGTTCCAACTGGAGAAGGTGGCCGGGACGGCCGACTGAACCGGCCACGACCGTCCGGAAAGTGCTTACGGAACGCTGACGGACACCCGCGGACCCTGGCCCTCCCCGGGCCGCGGGTGCTCGAATGACCGCGTGACCCCCGAACAACCGGAGACCGGCGGCCCGCCCATCGGCCGCCGCGTCCTCCTCGGCACCCTCGGGGCGGGCGCCCTCGGCGTGCTCGCCGCGCCCACCCTGCAACGCGGCCTGGAGTCCTTCCTCGGCGCCGCCGCCGACCGCGACCCCACCGGGCTGACCGGTCTGCTGCCCAACGGCGGCGGCTTCCGCTACTACTCGGTCGCCTCCTCCGTGCCCCGCAAGGACGACACCAGCTACCGCCTCACCGTCGACGGCCTCGTCGACCGCCCCGCCCGCTACACCCTGGCCGACCTGCGCGCCCTGCCGCAGACGCGCGTGGTCCGCGACGTGCAGTGCGTCACCGGGTGGCGGGTGCCCGACACCCCCTTCGAAGGGGTACGCCTGTCCCGGCTGCTGGACGTCGCGGGGGTGCGGCCAGCGGCCAGGGCGGTGCGTTTCACCTGCTTCGACGGCACCTACTCCGAGAGCCTCACCCTCGACCAGGCCCGCCGCGCCGACGTCCTGGTCGCCCTGCGGATGCGGGACGGCGACATCGGCCACGCCCACGGCGGGCCGGTCCGCCTCTACGTGGCGCCCATGTACTTCTACAAGTCCGCGAAGTGGCTCTCCGGCATCACCCTCACCGACGAGGTACGCCCCGGCTACTGGGAGGAACGCGGCTACGACGTCGACGCCTGGGTGGGCCGCTCGAACGGACGCGACGATGCGCCGACCAGCTAGCACCGCCGCGACTGAGCCCGCCGCGGCTGAGTCTGCCGCCGCTGAGTCCGCCGGAGCCGGGCGGGCCGGAGCTGGGAGGGCCGAAGCCGGGGGCGCCGAGGTCGGGAGGGCCGAGGTCGGGAGGGCGGAAGTCGGGAGGGCGGAAGTCGGGAGAGCCGACGCCCTCGCCGCGCCCGTGACGCGGCTGCGCCGCTTCACCGGTGCCCAGCGGTGGACGCACCGCACCACCGCCGTCCTGATGGGCGTCTGCGTCCTGACCGCCGCCTGCCTCTACGTCCCCCAGCTCGCCCAACTCGTCGGCCGCCGCGCCCTGGTGGTGACGCTGCACGAGTGGTCCGGGCTCGCGCTGCCCGCCCCCGTCCTCGTGGGCCTGGCCTCCCGCGCCCTGCGCGCCGACCTCGGCCTGCTCAACCGCTTCGGACGGCACGACCGGGACTGGCTGCGTGCCGTGCTGCGCCGCGACCCGCGCCCCGGCTCCCGGCCCGCGGGCAAGTTCAACGCCGGGCAGAAGCTCTACGCCTCCTGGCTCGCCGGGTCCACCCTCGTGATGCTCGGCACCGGTCTGCTCATGTGGTTCACCCACCTCACCCCGCTGGTCTGGCGGACCAGCGCGACCTTCGTGCACGACTGGCTGGCGCTCACCATGGGCGTCGTCATCGCCGGTCACATCGGGATGGCGCTCGCCGACCCGGAGGCCCGCCGCGGGATGCGCACCGGCGCGGTGAGCCGGGAGTGGGCCGAGCGGGAGCACTCACTGTGGCGGCCGTGACCCCGTACCCACGGAACGTGACCCCGTACCAACCAAAGAGGAGCGGCCCACCCGCAGGTGAGCCGCTCCGTTGGCCGAGGCCGCGCTAGATGACCAGCGACAGCAGCAGGACGAGTCCGCCCGCGACCACCGAGATGATCGTCTCCATCACCGACCAGGTCTTGATGGTCTGGCCGACGTTCAGCCCGAAGTACTCCTTCACCAGCCAGAAACCGGCGTCGTTGACATGGCTGAAGAAGAGCGAGCCCGCGCCGATCGCCAGCACCAGCAGGGCGGCGTGGCTGGTCGACATGTCGGCCGCGAGCGGTGCGACCAGACCGGCCGCCGAGACCGTCGCGACGGTCGCCGAACCGGTCGCCAGCCGGATCGCCACCGCGATCAGCCAGGCCAGCAGCAGCGCCGGGATCGACCAGTCCTCGGAGATCTCCAGGACCATCTGGCCCACGCCGGAGTCGATCAGCGTCTGCTTGAAGCCGCCGCCCGCGCCGACGATGAGCAGGATGCCCGCGATCGGCGCGAGCCCCTTCTCCACGAGACCGGACACCCGCTCCTTGCCGAACCCGGCGGGCCGCAGCAGCGTGAAGATGCCGAGCAGCACGGCGGCGAGCAGGGCGATCATCGGGGAGCCGATGACGTCGAAGACCCGCTGCACGGTGTTCTCCGGGTCGTCGATCACGATGTCGACGAGCGCCTTGGAGAGCATCAGGATGACCGGCAGCATGATCGTGATCAGCGTGGCGCCGAAGCCGGGACGCTTCTCCAGCTCCTCCGAGGCGCGCTGGGGGATCATCTTGTCCGGCGCGGGGACGTCCACCCAGCGGGCGGCGTACCGGGAGAAGAGCGGACCGGCGATGATCACCGTGGGGATGGCGACCAGGACGCCGAGCGCCAGCGTCACGCCCAGGTCGGCGCCGACCGCGTCGATCGCGACCAGCGGGCCGGGGTGCGGGGGCACCAGGCCGTGCATCACGGACAGGCCCGCGAGGGCGGGGATGCCGATCCGCATCAGGGAGTAGTTGCCGCGCTTGGCGACCATCAAGACGACGGGGATCAGCAGGACGACGCCGACCTCGAAGAACAGCGGCAGACCGATCACCGAGGCGATCAGCACCATCGCCCACGGCATGGCACGGCCGCCCGCCCTGGCGAGGATCGTGTCGACGACCTGGTCCGCGCCGCCGGAGTCGGCGAGCATCTTGCCGAGGATCGCGCCCAGCGCGATCAGCACGCCCACGCCCGCCACGGTGGAGCCGAGTCCGGTGGTGAAGCTGGCGATGGCCTTGTCCAGCGGCGCCCCGGCGAACGCGCCGAGCGCCAGCGTCCCGATGGTCAGCGCGAGGAAGGCGTGGAGCTTGAACTTGGTGATGAGCAGGACGATGACGGCGATGCCCGCCAGGACGGCGATGCCCAGATGGGCGTGACCGGCCGAGGTGATCGGCTCGACGGGGTCCGCTGCCAGCATCTCGACGCTGAGTCTGGTCACGGGAGTTCCTTGTGAGTGGGGAGGGGTGGGGAGAAGTGGGGGGTGGGGGAGGGGGAAGGCTTACTGGTCGAGGGCGTCCAGCGCGGCCATGGCGCGGGCGGTGATCTCCTCGGGCGTGCCCGAGACGTCCACCGCGACGCCCGCCTCGTCCGGCTGGAGCGGCTGGAGCGTGGCGAACTGCGAGTCCAGCAGCGCGGTGGGCATGAAGTGACCCTGCCGCTGCCGCATCCGCTCCTCGATCAGCGCGCGCTCACCGGTGAGGTGGACGAACACCACACCGGGGGCGGCGGCCCGGAGCCGGTCGCGGTAGGCGCGCTTCAGCGCGGAGCTGCTGACCACCCCGCCGAGCCCGGCCCGCCCGTGCGCCCAGGTGCCGATGGCGTCCAGCCAGGGCCACCTGTCCTCGTCGTCGAGCGGGGTACCGGCCGACATCTTGCTGATGTTGGCCTGCGGGTGGAAGTCGTCGCCCTCGGCGTAGGGGACGCCCAGCCGGGCGGCGAGCAGGGGACCGATGGTGGTCTTGCCCGTTCCGGCGACGCCCATCACGACCACGACGTGGGGGGTACGCATCTCTGCCTCGCTGTCTTCCTCGACATGCGACGTCGACTTCTGACGTCGGCCACACTGAAACTGATTAGTACGACGAATTCAAGACTCTGTGACATATAAGTCTGACTTTTTGTTCCCGTAACCTGCCCCGTACGCTGAGTGCATGAGCACAACGGGCCGGGGGCTGCACGGCCGGGTTCTGGACACCCTCGGCCCCGAGATCACCGCGGGGGAGTACCCACCGGGCAGCGTGCTGCGCACCGACGAACTCGCCCAGCGCTTCGACGTGTCACGGTCGGTGATGCGCGAGGCGGTCCGGGTGCTGGAGTCCATGCACCTGGTCGAGTCCCGCCGCCGCGTCGGCGTCACCGTGCTGCCCACCCGCGAGTGGAACGTCTACGACCCCCAGGTCATCCGCTGGCGCCTCGCCGGGGCCGACCGGCCGCGCCAGCTCCGCTCGCTCACCGTGCTGCGCTCGGCCGTCGAACCGGTCGCCGCCGGACTCGCGGCCCGCAACGCCACCGCCGAGCAGTGCGCCCAGCTCACCGAGTGCGCCCTCGGCATGGTCGCCAACTCGCGCGGCCACCAACTGGAGGGCTACCTCTTCCACGACGTCGCCTTCCACCGGGTGATCCTCAACGCCTCCGGCAACGAGATGTTCGCCCGCCTCGGCGACGTCGTCGCCGAGGTCCTCGCGGGCCGCACCCACCACGACGTCATGTTCGAGGACCCCGATCCGGCCGCCGTCACCCTGCACGTCCAGGTCGCCGAGGCCGTCCGCGCCCGCGACGCGGCCCGCGCCGAGGAGCTGACCCGGCAGATCACGCTCGGCGCCCTGGAGGAGCTGGACATCCTGGCGCCGTGACGGGCGTCACTCCAGGAAGTCGCCGTCCACGTACACCCACGCCCCGTCCACCCGCTCGAACCGGCTGCGCTCGTGCAGGCTCCCGCCGCGGAAGGACGCCCGGAACGTCACCGTGCCCGTGGCGTGGAACGCCGACCCGTCGGCGGTGCCGAGGACCTCCAGACCGGTCCACCGCGTCCCGGGGTCGAGGTCGAGCCGCGCGGGACGGGTGCGCGGGTGCCAGGTCCGCAGCAGGTACGGCGCGTCGCCGCGCACGAAGGCGGCGTACCGCGACCGCATCAGCGCCTCCGCGGTCGGCGCGGCGGCGGCACCGGAGTGGTACCGGCCGCAGCACCGCTCGTACGGCTCGGGAAGCCCGCACGGGCAGGTGGCGGGAGCGGAGGGACGCGCGGTACGACGACGGGACGACATGCCCCGCATTATCCAGGGGCTACTCGGCGCGCCGCGTCGCCAGCAGCGCCCAGGCCAGCACGGCGGCCGTACAGGCCACGCCCGCGACCACCCACAGCGCGCCGTGCACCCCGCTGGTGAAGGCGTCCCCCACCGCCCCGGTGATCGGCGGCGGCGACACGCTGGCCGTCCCGGCGCCCCCGTCCCGGGCCACCGCCACCACCCGGTCGGCCACCGGACCGGCCACGCCCCGCTCGTCCAGGCTGCCCGGCAGCGTGCCGAGGAACCGCAGCGCGAGTACGGCGCCCAGCACCGACGTCGCGAGGACCGAGCCGACCTGGCGGAACGCCGTCACCGCCGAGGACGCCTGGCCCATCAGCGCGCCGTCGACCACCTCGAAGGCCGCGTTCGTCGACGGCGCGACGACCAGCCCGCTGCCCGAGCCGACCAGCAGCAGACCGAGCGCGGTGACCGCGTAGGAGCCGTCCGGCCGCTGGAACAGCAGCACCAGCGCGGCGACCGTGGTGATCAGCGAACCCAGCGCCAGCAGCCGTCCCGGCCGCACCCTGCCCGCGAGGCGCTGCGCGGTGAACGTCGCCGCCACGAAGGCGAGCATGGCGGGCAGCAGCCGCACCCCGGTGCCCAACGGGCCGAGGCCGCGCACCCGTTGCAGGAACAGCACCTCCACGAAGATCACGCCGACGAACACGAACAGCGAGGCCGCGGCGACGCACAGGGCCGCCGTGTAGCGGCCGTCGCGCATCATCCGCACGTCCAGCATGGGTTGGGCCGTACGGCGCTCGGTCAGCACCAGCGCGGTCAGGGCGACGGCGGCCACCGCGAGGACCGCGACCACCCACGGGTCGTCGTAGCCCTCGCGACCGCCCACCGCGATGCCGTACACCAGCGTCGACAGCCCGAGGACCGCCCAGAACTGGCCCGCCAGGTCCAGCGGGCGGTCCGGCACCCGGGACTCGGTCACCGCGCGCAGCGTGACCAGCACCGTGACGACGGCGAGCGGGGTGTTCACCACGTACACCGCCCGCCAGCCCGACACGTCGAGCAGCAGCCCGCCCAGCAGCGGGCCGACGGCGAGACCGATACCGGAGACGGACACCCACACGGCGATGAACCGCACCATGCGCGGCAGGTCCACGAAGAACGTCGTCGTGATCAACGCCAGCGAGGTCGGCAGCACCAGCGCGCCGCCCAGACCGCTCACCCCCCGCCCGAGCAGCACCTGCGGATAGCCGTCCGCGGTCGCCACCACCAGGGAGCCCGCCGCGAGCAGCACGACCCCGGTCAGGAACACCCGGCGCCGCCCGAAGCGCTCGCCGAGCGCCCCGCCGGAGAGCACGCACGCGGCGACGACGAGGGTGTACGTGCTGGACACCCAGCTCAGGTCGGCGGGCGCCACGCCCATGTCGACCTGGAGGGCGCGCAGGGTGGAGATGGCCGCGGTGACCTCGATGAACGACATGAACAGCCCGAGGCAGGCGGCCAGCAGCACCAGCCGGGCGTGCGGGATGACCGGGGCGGCGCCGGACTCGGCGGTGGTGGTCATGCGGCCGGGGTCTCCCGTCCGGCCTGCTCGGCGAGGCGGCGGCGGGCCTCGTCCCAACTGACCGGCAACTGGTCGCGGCCGGTGGTCCAGAACACGAACAGCGCGCCCTTCATGCCGGGGCGCAGCCGCCGCACGCTCACCGCGTGCGGGTCGGTGCGGGCGAAGGCGTCCAGCGCCCGCTGGTCCCGCCAGGCCGACAGCGTCCAGAACGTGCGCTTCAGCGGCTCCGCCCGCAGGGACACCCCGACCGAGCCCTCGGCCGCGCGCACCTGCCGCAGGATCACCAGCGACAGCACGAAGAACCGGGGCACGCTCCGCAGGGACTTCAGCTCCAGCCGGGACGCCATGACCACGGCCGGGCCGGCGCTGCCGGGCGCCGGGTCCGTGGCCTTGTCGGCCCCGGGCATCCAGGGAATCGTGGGCATGGAGGTGCTCCCCTCATAGGCGGTCCCAGGGGTAAGAGAGCGCGCGGCCGGAGATCCGGACACCTGGCGCGCCGACGAATCCTCCCGTTGGCGTCGGCGGGCGCCCACGGAGGCCCCGGACGGCCGGATCCGGACACCCCCACATCGGCGCATCGAAGCCTTCGATCGGCCGACCCGCGCCGCCGATGGGCTGATTGACCACGATTTCCAGCCGACCCTACGGTTTTCGAGCGCCGTCCGCCGGAGGACTGGCGGGCCAGCCGTTCGTGGCCGTCCGAGGCCGTTCCAGAGTGCCCGAGTCGAGGTGCAGCCCTGCCATGACCACCCGTGTCGCAGTCGTCGGAGCCGGAATCGCCGGGCTCTCCGCCGCGTACCACCTGCCCGACGACGCCGAAGTCACCGTGTACGAGAGCCAGGACCGCCCCGGCGGGCACGCCCACACCGTGGAGGTGGCCGAGGACGACGGCCGCACCATCGGCGTCGACACGGCCTTCGTCGTCTTCAACGCCCGCACCTACCCGGAACTCACCGCGTTCTTCGAGAAGCTCGGCGTGACCGCCCTGGACCACACCGGCGGCTTCGACTTCTTCGACCTGGACCGCGGACTCGACTACGGCACCGCCGAGTTCGAACTCACCGAAGCCGAGATCGCCGACCGCTACCCGGCCGACTTCCTCACCCTGTGGCGGGACGCCGAACGCTTCCACCGCGAGGCCCCCCGCGACTTCCTGCGCAAGCGCACCGACCTCTCCCTGGGCGCGTACCTCGACCGCGGCGGCTACAGCGACGCCTTCAAGTACGGCTACGTCGTGCTGCTCGCCACCGCCGTCTGGTCGGTGCCCGCCGAACTGATCTGGGAGATGCCCGCCACCACCGTCATCGCCTTCTTCATGTCCCACGACCCCGGCGGGCTCGGCGGGCGCTCGGTGGCCTGGAAGACGGTGGGCGGCGGCAGCGTCGAGTACGTCCGCCGCGTGGTCGCCGGGCTCAACGGCACCGTCCGCACCAGCACGCCGGTCACCCGGGTGCGGCAGGACGACGACGGCACGGTGGTCGTCGGCACCGCCGACGGCGAGGAGCGCTACGACCACGCCGTACTCGCCGCGCACGCCGACCAGACCCTCGCCCTGCTGGAACGGCCCACCCCGCTCCAGGCGGAGATCCTCGGCAAGGTCCGCTACAGCTCCACCAGCGCCGTGCTGCACACCGACCCCGCGGCGATGCCGCCGCGCCGGGAGCGCTGGCAGAGCTGGAACTACGGCCTGAAGACCGTCGACGGCCGCCCGCGCACCTGGGTCGCCTACTACATGAACGCCCTCCAGGGCTTCACCGCCCGCCACGACTACTTCGTCACCCTCGACTCACCGATCACGCCCCGGGACGAACTCGTCGTGCGCGAGCTGCCGTTCACGCACCCCGTCATCGACCTCGGCGTGCGGGCCATGCAGCGCACCGTCTACGACGTCAACGCCCCGGGCGGCCGGATCAAGCTGGCCGGTTCCTACTTCCACGCCCCGCGCATCGGCGTCGACCTCATCGGCTCCCACGAGGCCGGGTTCGTCTCCGGGCGCAAGGCGGCGGAGGCGGTCGCCCGCGAGATGCGGGCCGCGCGGCACTGACGTACCGGCGCACTGACGTATCGACGTATCGACTGATTCGAGAGGACCCCCCATGCAGCGTGTCACCGCCGAAGAGGCCAGGGCCTGGCTCGTCGAGAAGCTCGCCATCCGGCTCGGCGTCGGCCAGGACCAGATCGACGTGGAGCGCTACTTCGACGAGTTCGACCTGGACTCGACGGAGGCGCTGATCCTCGCGGGCGAACTGGAGAAGTGGCTCGGCTTCGAACTGGAGGCCACGGCCCTGTGGTACCACCCGACGATCGCCGCCCTGTCCGAGCACATAGCCGAGGAGAGCGACCGGCATGTCACCGCGGCCTGACCGCACCCCCCGCCCCCTGCTGACCCCCTTGCGACCAGCACCCGAACGGGCCACCCGGCTGGCGGAGGAGCCGGGTACCCGGGGCGTGGGTGAGGGGACGTCGCTGGGGCCGGTCGTCGTCGCCGTGCATCCCGGGGCCCTGCCCGCCACCGTGTGGGGGGCGTTCGCCGGGCGGCTGGGGGTGGAGCAGGAGCCGTACCTCTGCGATCTCGGGGCCGTGCCCGAGTACGTCGCCGCGGGGCTCGACCCGACGGCGCCCGTGCCCGGCGTGCGGGACCTCGCCGACCGGTGTCTGCGTCAGCTCCGGGACGCCGGGCTGACCCGGCGACCGCTCGCGCTCGTCGGCTGGTCCTTCGGCGGCGTCGTCGCCTACGAGATCGCCGCCCGCCTCGACGCCGAGGGCCGCGGCAGCAGACTCGGGGCGCTCGTCGTCCTCGACTCCATCGCACCCGTCGCCGCCTTCCAGCGCCCCGACGACGCGCTCACCCCCGCCCTGCTGCTCGACTGGTTCGCCATGTACCTCGGCGCCCGCCGCGGCCAGCGCCTGCACACCGACGCCACCGCGCTCACCAGCCTCGACGCCCTCCTCGACGCCGCCGTCACCCAGGGCGTCCTGCCCCCCGGCACCGAACCCGCCGGGATGCGCAAGCTGTACGGCGCCTTCCACGCCGGGCTCGTCCGCAACAACCGGTGCACCGCCGACTACCTGCCCGACCCCCTCGACCGCACCGTCACCGTCGTGAAACCCGACCGCTCACTCCTGCCCGACAGCCACGACCTCGGCTGGGGCGAACTCAGCGGACGCCCCCTGCGGCAGCTCGCCGTCCCCGGTGACCACTACACCCTGCTCCAGCGACCGGAGACCGTCGCCGCCCTCGCCGACCTGCTCACCGCCGTCCCGCAGGGCAACTGAACCGCCCCCTCGCCGTACCCGACGCGCAGCACCGTAAGGACATTCGGAGGACCATCGTGCAGCACTCACGTCTGGCCGAGACACCGATCGCGATCGTCGGGCTGGCTGGCCTCTTCCCCAAGTCACGCGACCTGCGCGAGTTCTGGGACAACATCGTGCGGGCGGCGGACTGCATCGAGGACGTGCCCGCGTCCCACTGGAACCCCGACGACTACTACGACCCCGACCCCGCCGCCGAGGACAAGACCTACGTCCGGCGCGGCGGCTTCCTCCCCGAGATCGCCTTCAACCCCATGGAGTTCGGGCTCCCGCCCAACACCCTTGAGGTCACCGACATCCTCCAGCTCCTCTCCCTCACCGTCGCCCGCGACGTCCTGCGCGACGCCGGAGCCGACGGCGCGAGCTGGTACGACGCCTCCCGCACCGGCGTCATCCTCGGCGTCACCGGCGCCAACTCCCTCACCCAGCCGCTCTCCGCCCGCCTCCAGACCCCCGTACTCAAGGAGGTCGTGCGCAGCGTCGGCCTGAGCGAGCAGGACGCCGAGGAGATCGCCCAGCGGTTCAAGAAGGCGTACATCCCCTGGGAGGAGAACAGCTTCCCCGGAATGCTCGGCAACGTCGTCGCCGGACGCATCGCCAACCGCTTCGACCTCGGCGGCACCAACTGCACCGTCGACGCCGCCTGCGCCAGCTCCCTCGCCGCCGTCAAACTCGCCGTCAGCGAACTCATCGAGGGCCGCGCCGACCTGATGCTCACCGGCGGCTGCGACGCCGAGAACACGATCCTCATGTACATGTGCTTCAGCAAGACCCCGGCGTTCTCCAGGAGCCAGCTCATCCGCCCCTTCGACGAGTCCGCCGACGGCACCCTGATCGGCGAGGGCATCGGAATGCTCGCCCTCAAGCGCCTCGCCGACGCCGAACGCGACGGCGACCGCGTCTACTCCGTCCTGCGCGGCATCGGCAGCTCAAGCGACGGCCGCTTCAAGAGCATCTACGCCCCCCGCGCAGAGGGCCAGCAACTCGCCCTGCGCCGCGCCTACGAGGACGCCGACCTCCCCGTCGGCGCCATCGAACTCTTCGAGGCCCACGGCACCGGCACCGCCGTCGGCGACCACACCGAGCTGTCCGCCCTGTCCACCGTCGTCTCCGCCGACACCGACGACCACGGCTACGCCGCCATCGGCAGCGTCAAGTCCCAGATCGGGCACACCAAGGCCGCCGCGGGCGCCGCCAGCCTCATCAAGCTCTCCCTCGCCCTGCACCAGAAGGTGCTGCCGCCCACCATCAACGTCGACACCCCCAGCCCCGCCGTCGACCCC
This sequence comes from Streptomyces flavalbus, assembly GCF_042674625.1. Lineage (NCBI taxonomy): Bacteria > Bacillati > Actinomycetota > Actinomycetes > Kitasatosporales > Streptomycetaceae > Streptomyces > Streptomyces flavalbus. Next base: position 1,582,680 of record NZ_JBHTEB010000001.1, on the reverse strand, counting down.
GCCAGCACCCCCTTCTACGTCAACACCGAGGCCCGGCCCTGGATTCTCGACCCCGACCGCGGCAAACGCCGCGCCGCGGTGTCCTCCTTCGGCTTCGGCGGCACCAACTTCCACATGGTCCTGGAGGAACACGACCCGGCCCCCTCCGGCGTCCTCGGCCCCGTCGCCCGCTGGGGGCTGTGGCACGCCGCCGGACCCGAGGCCCTCGCCGCCCGCATCGAGAACGGCGCCCCGCCCGCCGACGCCGGACCGATACCCGAGGGCGACGCCCGCGTCGGCATCGTCGCCCGCACCGACGAGGAGTTCACCGAACTGCGCCGGACCGCCGTGGAACTGCTGCGCGCCCGCGCCGACTCCGCCGCCTGGCAGCACCCCAAGGGCATCACCTACCGCCGCGCCGCCCTGCCCCCCGGCGGGAAGACGGCGGCCGTGTTCGCCGGACAGGGCAGCCAGTACGTCGGCATGGGCCGCCAGGCCGCCCTCGCCCTGCCCCCGCTGCGCGCCGCCTTCGACCGCGCCAACCGGCTCACCCACGGCCCCGACACCCTCGCCCGTACGGTCTTCCCGCCGCCGCCGTTCACCGACGCCGCCCGCCGCGAGCAGGAGGCGGCACTGCGCCGCACCGACTTCGCCCAGCCCGCCATCGGCGCGCTCGCCTCCGGCCAGTACACCTGGCTGCGGAGCCTCGGCTTCCGCCCCGACGGCGCCATCGGACACAGCTTCGGCGAACTCACCGCCCTGTGGGCCGCCGGTGCCCTCGACGACGACCGGTTCGCGGAACTCGCCCGCGCCCGCGGCCTCGCCATGGCCCCGCCCGAACACGCCACCGCCGACTTCGACCCCGGCGCCATGGCCGCCATCCGGGCCTCCCTCACCGACGTCCAGGGCCTCGTCGCCACCTACCGCAACGTCGCCATCTGCAACATCAACGCCCCCGGCCAGATCGTCGTCGGCGGCCCCACCGACGAGATCGACCGCCTCGTCGCGGACGCCTCGGGCCGCCGCGTCCCCGCCAAGCGGCTCCCGGTCTCCGCCGCCTTCCACACCGGCTTCGTCGCCCACGCCGCCGACGCCTTCCGCGAGGCCGTCGACCGCACCGGCCTCGGCACCCCCACCCTCCCCGTCTACGCCAACACCCCCGGCGCCGCCTACGGCACCGACGCCGCCGCCAACCGGCGCACCCTCGTCGACCAGCTCCTCCAGCCCGTCGACTTCGTCTCCGGCATCGAGCGCATGTACGCCGACGGGTTCCGCGTCTTCGTCGAGTTCGGCCCCAAGCGGGTGCTGACCGACCTCATCGACCGCATCCTCGAAGGCCGCGCCGACGTCGTCACCCTCGCGGTGGACGGCGGCCCCTCCAAGGACAGCGAGATCGCCCTCAAGCGCGCCGCCGTCGAACTCGCCGTCCTCGGCCTCCCCGTCACCGGCATAGACACCGACGTCGCCCCGCGCCCGGCGCCCCCCGCCCGCAAGGGTCTCAACATCCCGCTGCGCGGCATCAACTACGTCACCGACGAACGCCGCTCCGCCTACCGGGCCGCCCTCGCGGAGCCCGTCCCGCTGACCGGCGCCAGCCCGAGCGGTGACCCCGCCGAGGCCGACCCCGTCGAGTCCGTCCTGCGCGAGGGCCTCGGCCTCCAGGCGGAGATCCTCACCGCCCACGCCGACACCGTGCACGCCTCGATCCGCGCCCTGGAGGACTCCGTACGCTCCGGCGCCCACCCCGACACCGAGGCGGCCCTGCGCATCATCCAGGAGCACAGCGAACGCATCGGGGCGGCGCACGACCGGTCGACGCGGTTGCTGCTGGACGCGTTGCGGGGGGAGGAGACGGTGACCGAGACGCCGCCCGCGCCCGCGCCTGAGCCGGAGCCGGTGGTCGAGCCCGAGCCCGTGGTCGCGGAGGCCGCCGCCCCCGTTGTCTCCGACGAGGTGATGGGCGCGCTGCTGGGCGCGGTGGCGGAGAAGACGGGTTATCCGGTGGAGATGCTGGAGCCGTCGATGGATGTGGAGGCGGATCTCGGTATCGACTCGATCAAGCGGGTGCAGATCCTGGGGGCGTTGCAGGAGGCGTACCCGGTCTCGGAGGACGTCGATCCCGAGCGGCTCGCCGAGTTGCGGACGTTGGAGGACATCGCGGGCTTCCTCGCCTCCACCGTGTCTGCCGAGCCCGCGCCCGCCCCCGCCCCCGCCCCCGCTCCCGCACCCACGCCTGAGCCTGCCCCTGCCCCTGCGCCTGTCGCCTCTGACGAGGTCATGAACGCGTTGCTGGGCGCCGTGGCGGAGAAGACGGGCTACCCGGTGGAGATGCTGGAGCCGTCGATGGATGTGGAGGCGGATCTCGGTATCGACTCGATCAAGCGGGTGCAGATCCTCGGGGCGTTGCAGGAGGCGTACCCGGTCTCGGAGGATGTCGACCCCGAGCGGCTCGCGGAGCTGCGCACCTTGGAGGACATCGCCGGTTTCCTGGCATCCACGGTGTCCACCGAGCCCGCACCCGCCCCCGAGCCCGTTGCTGCTCCCGCTCCCGCTCCCGCGCCCGCCTCCGACGAGGTCATGAAGGCCCTGCTGGGTGCGGTGGCGGAGAAGACGGGCTACCCGGTGGAGATGCTGGAGCCGTCGATGGATGTGGAGGCGGATCTCGGTATCGACTCGATCAAGCGGGTGCAGATCCTGGGGGCGTTGCAGGAGGCGTACCCGGTCTCCGAGGACATCGACCCCGAGCGGCTCGCCGAGTTGCGGACGTTGGAGGACATCGCCGGGTTCCTGGCATCCACCCAGCCGCCCGCGCCCCCCTCCGAACTCACCGTCACCTACCCGCCCGCCCCCGGCATCGGCCGTACCCACGCCACGCTCACCGAGCTGCCCGCGCCGTCCACCCTGGTCGGCGCCTACCCGGAGCCGCGTACCGCCGTGGTCGTCGATGACGGGTCCGTGTTGACGCGGGCGTTGGTTGGGGCCCTGCGCGGGGACGGCTGGCGGGTGGAGGTCGTGGCGCTGCCCGGCGTCGACGGGCTGGTGCCGGAGGCGGACGCCGTACGGCGGCTGGCGAGCTGGGACGAGACGGAGCTGGCGGGGGCGCTGACCGCCGGTCGGGTCGATCTCGTCGTACAGATGGCCGCCGCGGCCGGGCCCGAGTGGCGGGAGGGCGTGCGGCGGCTGGAGCACTCCCTGCTGGTCGCCAAGCACGCGCTCCCCGCGCTCAAGTCCGCGGCGGCGCGGGGGAACCGGGCCGGGTTCGTCGCCGTGACGCGGCTTGACGGGGCCGCCGGACACCGGGGCGGCGGCGACGGCTCGCCGCTGCTCGGCGGCGTCGGCGGGCTGGTGAAGACGCTCGCGATCGAGGCGCCCGAGCTGTTCGCCCGTACCGTCGACTTCGCGCCGGACATGGCGCCCACGACGGTCGGGGCGCGGTTCCTGGAGGAGATCAGCGATCTGTCGGGGGCGCTCACCGAGGTGGCGCACGACGCGACCGGGCGCCGTACCGTCGGACTGGCCGCGCAGCCCGCCGTGGCGCACGCGGCGGCCGTGCCCGAACTGGCCGCGGACGAGCTGTTCGTGGTGACCGGCGGGGCGCGCGGCATCACCGCGGACTGTCTGCACGCGCTGGTGTCGGCCCGACCGGTGGGGCTGCTGCTGCTCGGCCGGAGCAGGCCGGTGCCCGAGCCGGAGTGGGCCGTGGGGCACGAGGGGCCCGCGCTGCGCGGCCTCATCGCGCGAAGGTCCGCGCAGGGCGGGGACAAGCCGACCCCGCGGGCCGTGGAGGCGCGGTTCCGTGAGATCACCGCGGCGCGGGAGATCGCCGCCAACCTCGACCGGCTCACCGCGGCCGGGGCGCGGGTGGAGTACCTCACCGTCGACATCACCGACGCCGCCGAGGTGCGCCGGGTGCTCGCGCCGTACGCCGGGCGGGTCACCGGTGTGGTGCACGGGGCCGGGGTGCTCGCGGACCGGCTGATCGCGCAGAAGGCGCCCGAGGAGACCCGCCGGGTGCTGGGCACCAAGCTGCTCGGCCTCGGCAACGTCCTGGACGTGCTGCGGGGCGTGGCCCGGCTGCGGCACCTGGTGCTGTTCTCGTCGGTCGCCGGGTTCTTCGGCAACCGGGGCCAGTCCGACTACGCCATGGCCAACGAGGCGCTGAACCGGATCGCGGCCCGGCTGAAGCGGGAGCTGCCGTCCGCGCGGGTCACCGCCATGAACTGGGGCGCCTGGGACGGCGGGATGGTCTCCGACGACCTGCGGGAGATGTTCGCCGAGCGCGGCGTCGCGCTGGTGCCGCTCGCCACCGGCGCCGGGATGTTCGCCGAGCAGTTCACGGCCGCGCACGGCCACGACACGGTCGTCGTCACCGGACCGCTCACCCCGCTGTCCGCGCCCACGGACGCCCCCACGGACACCCCCGCGCCCGGCGCGTACGTCGTCGACCGCACCCTCGCGGACCTCGCCGCCGAGCCGCTGCTGACCGACCACACCATCGGGGACCGCCGGGTGCTGCCCGCCACCGCCGCGCTCGGGGCGCTCGCGAACGCCGTGGAGACGGCGACCGGGCGGGCCGTCACCGGCGTCAGCGGGTTCAAGGTCTTCAAGGGCGTCTCCTGGGACGAGCCGGACGGGCAGCAGCCGCGGAAGCTGCGGCTGTCCGTGGAACCGGCGCCCGCCTCCGAAGCCGAGGTCCTGGCCTCGTCGGTCGACGACTCCGGCCGCAGCCGCCCCGCCTACAGCGCGCGCGTCTCCGTGGCCGAGGCCGCCCCGGCGGCCGAGCGGGCCGACCTCGCCGCGCTCGCCCGCACCGCCGCCTCCGGCCGGGACGCCGCCCCGCTGTACCGCGACGGCACCCTCTTCCACGGTCCCGCGCTGCGCGGGCTGCGCACGGTGCTGGTCAGCGACGACCAGCGGCTCCTGGTCCGCGCCCGGCTGGCGGACGACCGTCCCGCGCACGGCGCCTACCACGGGCGGCTGCACAGTCCCGTCCTCGCCGACCTGCTGCTCCAGGCGGTGCTGGTGTGGGTGCGGGAGCGGCGCGGCCGGGCCAGCCTGCCGATGGAGATCGGGCGGGTGCGGCTGTACGCGCCGCTGCCGTCCGACGCGGACTTCCTCGTCGCCGTCGAGGACGTCAGGCCCGGCCGGACCGGCGTGACCTGCACGGTGACCGCCGTCGAACCGGGGGGCAGGGTGCTCGCGGTCCTGGAGGACGTGGCGGCCGTGGAGGACGCGGAGCTGGACGGCCGGTTCCGGCAGTCCGGCGGCCGGGTCGCCGCGGTGACGGTCTGACACCCCGTCTGACATCCGGAGGCTGATCCCCATGGGCGCGTACGCCATCGTCGGACTGTCCTGCCTCTTCCCGGGCGCGGCGACCCCCGACGCCTACTGGCGCAACCTGATGGACGCGGTGGACTCCCGCACGGAGGGCGGCGAGCGGATCTTCGGGCACGATCCGCTGGCCGCGGAGCCCGGCCCCGAGGAGGACCGGGACCGGCACCGCGTCTACTGCACCCGCGGTGGCTTCCTGGACCCGCAGACCGAGGCGGTCGCCGCCGACCTCGACGGCTATCTGCTGCCCGCCGACCGACTGGCCCGCCTGGACCGCTCGTTCCACTGGGCGCTCAGGGTGGCCGCGAACGCCCTGGCCGACGCGGGTGTATCCCCCGCTGCCGCGTCCGCCGGGGCAGTCGGCCGGAGGACCGGGGTGGTGTTCGGCAACTACCCGTTCCCGACCCCGGCCTCCGGCCGGACGGCGGGGAGACTGTGGGACGCCGCGGTGGCTGAGGGGCTCGCGGCGGCCGGTTTCCCCGCGGCCGGGCTGCCGTCCCGTGCGGAGGACGGCGGCCCGGCCAGCAAGGCGTCCGACCCGGCCGGGGACGCCCTGGGGGAGCCGCTCGACCTGTGGCCCGGGGGGATGCCCGCGCACGTCGTCGCCGCCGCGCTCGGGCTCGGCGGGCCCCGCTGCACCCTGGACGCCGCCTGCTCCTCCGCCCTGTACGCCCTCCAGCTCGCCTGCGCCCAGCTCGCCACGGGCCGCGCCGACGTGATGCTGGCGGGCGGCGTGTGCGCGCCCGACCCGACCGTCATCCACCTGTCCTTCTCCGACCTGCGCGCCTATCCGCCGGACGGGGTCAGCCAGCCCTTCGACGCCCGTTCCAAGGGCATCCTCACCGGGCAGGGCGCCGCGATGGTCGCCGTGAAGCGGCTCGCGGACGCCCGCCGCGACGGCGACCGGGTGTACGCCGTCATCGACGCGGTCGCCCTCGGCAACGACGGCCCCGGCAAACACCTGCTGGTGCCGAACGTCGACGGCCAGCTCGCGTCGTACGCGCTCGCCTACCGGCAGGCCGACGTGGACCCGCGCGACGTGCAGTACGTCGAGTGCCACGCCACCGGCACCCCGCTCGGTGACCGCACCGAACTCGACGGCGTGCAGCGGTACTTCGGGCGCGGTCCGCTGCTCGGCTCGGTGAAGGGCAACATCGGGCACCTGCTCACCGCGGCCGGGATCAGCAGCCTCATCAAGGTCGTCCTGGCCCTGGCGCACGGCACCATCCCGCCGACCACCGGGGTGACCGCGCCGCTGCCCGGCACGGTCGCGGACCGGGTGGTCCGCGAGCCGGTGCCGTGGCCGGACCCGGCGGACGGCATCCGCCGGGCCGCCGTCTCGGCGTTCGGCTTCGGCGGCACCAACGCGCACGTCGTCCTCTCCGGACCGGAGGCCGCCACGGCGGCGACGGACACGGCGGCGACGGACACGGCGGCCCCGGACACGGCGGCCCCGGACGCGCCGGGCGGCGACCGTCAGACGCCGCCGCCGCTCGCCGTCATCGGCATGGGCGCCCACTTCGGCTCCTTCACCACCCTCGACGCCTTCGAGCGCGCCGGGTACGACGGCACCAGCGCCGTGCGCGACCTGCCGCCGCACCGCTGGCGCGGCTTCGAGACCGTCGCCGGGGGACCGCTGGAGCGCGCCGGGCTCGCCGCCGACGAACGGGCGCCCCGCGCGGCCTACGTCGAGGACTTCGACGTCGACGCCACCTCGTACCGCATCCCGCCCAAGGACCTCGACCACTTCAACCAGCAGCACCTGCTGATGATGCGGGTCGCGGAGGAGGCGCTGAAGGACGCCGGGTACGAGCGTGCCGCGCCCGGTGGCGCGGGCGGGCGGCGGGTCGCCGTCGTCCTCGGCATGGAGATGGAGCCCAGCGCCCACGGGCACGCCGCCCGCTACGCGCTCGGCCGCAAGCTCGCCGCCTGGTGCGCGGCGGCCGGACTCGACCCGAGCGACGAGCAGTTGGCCGCGCTGACCCGGGCCGCCCGGGACGGCATCCACGACTCCATCGAGGCCAACGAGGTCCTCAGCTACATCGGCAACATCATGGCCGCCCGCATCTCCTCCCTGTGGAACCTCACCGGGCCCTCGTTCACCGTCTCCTCCGACAGCACCGTGGGCGCCGACGCCCTCGACGCCGCCCGGCTGCTGCTGCTCGACCCGAGCGTGGAGGCGGTCCTCGTCGGCGCCGTCGACCTGGCCGCGGGGCCCGAGTCGGCGCTCGCCCGCGCCCTGCTCCAGCCGGACGGCACCCGGGTGCTCGGGGAGGGCGCGGGCGCCGTCGTCGTCACCCGGCCCGGCTCCGTGCCGCCCGACCGCACCGTGTACGCCACCGTCGACGCCCTCGCCGTCCACCACGCGCCGACGCTGTCCCCGGAGCCGGACGCCGACCTGGTCGCCGCCGCCGCGGAGGAGGCGCTGACGGCGGCCAGGGTCACCCCCGCCGACGTGGAACTCGTCGAGGCCGGGGCCGCCGAACCCGCCGTACTCGCCGGGCTCGGCCGGGTCTGGTCCGCCGACCGGGCCGGGGGCGCCCTGCGCACCGCGCTGTCCGGCGTCAACGCCGCCGTCGGGGACACCGGCTGCGCCTCCGTCCTCGCCGGGCTGATCCGCGCCGCGCTCTGCCTGCACCACGCCTACCAGCCGACCGCGCCGGACGGCGTGGCGGCCGACGCCCTCGCCGGGTCGGCGTTCTTCCTCGCCGCCGACTCCCGGCCCTGGCTGCGGCGGCGCCGCGACGGGCGCCGCGTCGCCTGCGTCAGCGTCACCGGCACCGCGGGCAGCCACGCCCACCTGGTGCTGGGCGGCGCGCAGACGCGCGGGGAGACCGCCGCCACCGACTGGGCGCGCTCCGGCGGCAGTCTCGTCGTACCGGTCGGCGCCGACGACATCGACACCCTGCTGCGGCGGCTCGCGGAACTCCGGGACGCCGTCGTGGGCGGCGGCGACTGGGCGCGGCTCGCGGAGGACCGGCCCGCCGCGCTGAAGGCCGTACTCGTCGCCGACGACGCCGACGGCCTCGTCCGCCAGCTCGACCGCGCCGTCCAGGACCTGCCCGGCGTGCACCGGGCGGGCGGCGAGTGGACGTCGCCGTCCGGGAGTTGCTTCACCGCCCGCCCGGCGGGCCGGGACGGCGCGAAGACCGCCCTGGTGTACCCGGGCGCCTTCAACTCCTACCTCGGCCTCGGCCGGGCCATGTTCCGGGCCTTCCCCGGGCTGCTGCCGCGCTTCGAGACGCAGGCCGAACGCCCGGCGGAGATGCTGCGCTCCGCGACGCTCTACCCGCGCGGGCTCGCCCCGCTGGACCGGCGCGAGCTGATGCGCCGCGAGGCCGAACTCATCGAGGACATCCCGCTGATGCTGGCCGTCGGCACGAGCTACGCGCTGCTGTCCACCGACCTGATCCGCGAGGTCCTCGGGGTGCCGGTGCACGGGGCGTTCGGCTACAGCCTCGGGGAGTCCAGCATGTTGTTCGCGACCGGCGGCTGGCTCAAGGAGGCCCGCGCCACCACGAAGATCGACACCTCGCCGCTCTTCGTGGACCGGCTGCGCGGCCCGAAGCGCACGGTGCGCGACCTGTGGGACCTGGACGACTCGGTCCCCGACCAGGCGGTCTGGGCCACCCACGTCCTGCTGGCCCCCTCCGACGACGTGCGCGTGGCCGTCGCCTCCTACGACCGGGTCTTCATCACCCACGTCAACACCCCCGCCGAGGTGGTCGTCGCGGGCGACCCCGCCCAGTGCCGGGCCCTCATCGACGCCCTCGGCTGCAAGAGCGCCCGCTCGCCCGCCAACCACGTCATGCACAGCCCCGTCGTCGACGGCGTGCTGCCGGAACTCGCGGACCTCAACCGCTATCCCACCGGCGACGTCGGGGACCTCGTCCTCTACAGCAGCCGCCACTACGCCCCCGTCACCGACTTCGACCAGGACACCGTGGCCGCGAACATCGCCGTCACCCTGCGCGAGACCGTCGACTTCCCGCGGCTGGTGCGGCGCGCCTACGAGGACGGGTTCCGCTGCTTCATCGAGGTGGGGCCGTCCAGCACCTGCTCCCGCTGGATCCACGAGACCCTCACCGAGGCGCCGCACCTGTCCGTGCCGGTCGACCGCCGTGGCGCCCGCGGCGCCACCGACATCGCCCGCCTGGTGGCCCGCCTCGCCACCCACGGAGTCCCCGTCGACCTGACCCCGTTCCGCCCCCGCACCACGACCGGTCAACGCCCGCTGGGCCGGCGCACCTTCACGGTGGGCGGGACGCCGGTCGCCCCGCTGGTGGCGGGCGCGGCGGAACCGGTCGTCCGGACGATCCCGGCGGCCCCTACGGTGCCCGCGGCTCCCGAGGTCCCTGCGGCTCCCGAGGTGCCCGCGGCTCCCGAGGTCCCCACGGCTCCCACGGTCCCGGCGCCGGTCGAGGCGGCGGCGGTGCCGGTGGGCGCCGGGGCGTCGGCCGGGGCCACGGGGCCCGGCGGTGCGCCACCCGGGCCCTCCGCGCCACCCGTCACCACCGGGCCGGAGACGCCCGCCCCGCAACCCCCCGCCACGGAATGGGACACCGCGATGCCGACCCGCCCCGCTGCCGGAACGCCCGTACCCGCGCTGACGCTGGACCGGGACCCGATCACGATGCTCCCGGCGTCCGACGCCGTGCCCGCGCCGCCCGCGCGACCGGCGCCCGCACCGGCCGCCATCCCGCCGCAACGCTCCGCCGACCTGCCCGAGCCGTCACCTTCACCCGAGCCGCTCGACACTCCCGAGGCGTACGACGTGCCGCCCCGCCCGGCCGTCTTCGGCGAGCCCCTGCCCGCCGCACCGGAACCCCCGCCCGAGCGGCGCTCCGACGACCACGCCTCCACCCTGGCCCTCGTCCGCAGCCTGCGCGCCGAGATCCTGGAGGCGCACCGCGAGGTCCTTGACGCCCAGCAGGCACTGCGGGACGAGCTGACGGCCGCGCTGTCGGCGCCCCCACCGCCGCCCCCCGTCGCGGAACCCACCCCGCCGGAACCCGTCCGCCCGCCCAAACCCGAGGGCGTCGTCTGGGACGAGTACGACCTCCTCCAGTTCGCCACCGGCAAGGTGGGCGACGTCTTCGGTCCCCGCTTCGCCCGCGTCGACGGCTACCAGCGGCGCGTCCGGCTCCCCGCCCCGCCGTACCTCTTCGCCACCCGCGTCACCCAACTCGACGCCGAACCGGGCGAGTTCCGGCCCTCCTTCATCCGCACCGAGTACGACGTCCCGGAGGACGCCTGGTACGCCGTCGACGGCCAGGTGCCGCCCGCCGTCACCATCGAGGCCGGTCAGTGCGACCTGCTCCTGATCAGCTACCTCGGCGCCGACTTCACCAACCGGGGCCAGCGCGTCTACCGCCTCCTCGACAGCAGCCTCAGCTTCGTCGGGGACCTGCCCCGCACCGGGCAGACCCTGCGCTACGACATCTGGATCGACCAGTTCGTCCGCCAGGGCGACACCCTGCTGTTCTTCTTCCACTACGACTGCTACGCCGACGGCGAGCTGATCCTCAAGCTCAACAACGCCTGCGCGGGCTTCTTCACCGACGAGGAGCTGGAGGCGTCACCCGGGCTCGTCCAGGGCCGCGCCGCCACCGCCCCGCGACCCGCCCGCGACCCGGCGCGCACCGCGTTCAAGCCGCTCGCCCCCACCCACCGCACCTCCCTCACCGGCGCCAACCTCGAAGCCCTCGCCGAGGGCAGGACCGCCGACGTCTTCGGCCCCGGCCACCGCCAGCCGCCCGGCTGCAACACCTCCCTCCGGCTGCCCGACCGGATGCTGCGGATGGCCGACGAGGTCACCGTCCTGGACCGCACCGGCGGCAGCCACGGCCTGGGCCGGATCGAGGCCGTCAAACGCCTCGAACCCGACGCCTGGTACTTCACCAGCCACTTCCCCGACGACCCGGTGCTCGCCGGATCGCTGGTCGCGGAGGGCGCCGTACAGCTCCTTGAGGTGTACGCCCTCTCCCTGGGCCTGCACCTCACCCTCCCCGACGCCCGCTTCCAGCCGGTGCCCGACCTGCGCACCGAGGTCAAGGTGCGCGGCCAGATCACCCCGCGCAACGAGCGCGTCGAGTACCGGATCGACATCACCGAACTGACCCTGCTGCCCCGCCCCGCGCTGGTCGCGAACGTGGTCGTGCTGCGCGACGGCACGCCGTCCATCGGCGTCACCGGCCTCGGCATCCGGCTCCGCGAGAAGCCCGGCACGCCCTACCGCCCGGAGACCGGCGGCACCGTGCCGCACTTCCTCGGCCGCCTCTCCCCGGCGACCGGCGAGCCCGCGCTGCTCAACGAGTTCCACATGGCGCACGCCGCGAAGGGCGACCTGGCGGTGGCCATGGGCCCCGAGTTCGAGATCTACGCCAACTCCCGGGCGCCGTACATCCCCAACGGCGACTTCCTCTTCGTCGACCGGGTGATGCGCCTCGACGGCACCCGCGGCACGCTGAAGCGCGGCGCGGTGATGGTCACCGAGTACGACTCACCGGCCGACGCCTGGTACTACGCCGACAACGGCCACCCGTACATGCCGAACTGCGTCTACATGGAGTCCAGCCTCCAGGCGGCGATCCTGCTCGGCTACTACCTCGGCGCCACCCTGCCCTTCCCGGAGGAGCAGTTCAGCATCCGCAACCTGGACGGCCGCGCCACCCTCGTCAAGGACGTCGACCTGCGCGGCAAGACGATCCAGCACCGCTCCACCCTGCTGTCCAGCGACCGGATGCCGGGCTCGATCCTGCAGAACTTCTCCTACGAACTCTCCGCCGACGGCGAGGTCTTCTACACCGGCGAGTCCCTCTTCGGCTACTTCAACGCCAAGGCCCTCGCCCGGCAGGTCGGCCTCGACAAGGGCGAGCACGTCCTGCCCTGGCTGGACCAGCAGACGGCCCGCCCACCGGGCGTCCGCCGCGCCGACCTGCGCGCCCTCCGGGACGCCGGACGCACCCGGCAGGGGCCGCGGCTCGCGGGCGGCCACCTCGACCTCCTCGAATGGGTGGACGTGCTGCCCGGCGGCGGCGCGCACGGACAGGGCTACGTGCGCGGGCACCGCAGCATCCGCCCCGACGAGTGGTACTTCTCCTGCCACTTCCACCGCGACCCGGTGATGCCCGGCTCCCTCGGCGTGGAGGCGCTGCTCCAGGGGATGCAGGTGTACGCCCTGGAGACCGGGCTGACCGAGGGCCTGCGCAACCCGCGCTTCGCGCTGCTGCGGGGCAGCGAGACGAGCTGGTCCTACCGCGGCCAGATCCTGCGCGACGACCCGGACATGGAGTTCGACGTCCACATCAGGGACGTACGCCGGGAGCCCGGCCGGATCGTCCTCACCGGCGACGGACACGTGTGGAAGTCCACCCTGCGGATCTACCGGCTCGACGGCATCGGCGTCGAGATCCACCACGACTGACCACCCCGACGACCCCTCCCGCAGTTCCGAGCGATCCGACAGGAGAGAGCCAGATGACCACCGAGCAGCCCCGGCCACGGTGGAGCGGGCCCGAGGCACCCGCGGTCGGAGAGACCGGCATCCAGCGGGCCCTGGCCCGGCTGGACGAGCCCGTCTACATCGTGCGCGGACCGGGCGGCCTCGGCGCCGCCGCGGGCGGCGGGGCGCGCGCCGACGGGGAGTACGAGGTCGTCGCCGCCGTGCCCCCGCTGGGCCCGGAGCGGCTCGGCAGCGCCGCGTTCCTCAGCGCCCACGGGGTGCGGCAGGCGTACATGAGCGGCGCCATGGCGGGCGGCATCGCCTCCCCCGACCTGGTGGTCGCCATGGCGCGGGCCGGGTACCTCGCCTCGTACGGCGCGGCGGGGCTGCTGCCGGAGGCGGTGGAGAAGGCGCTGCTGCGCTTCGCGGCGGAGATCCCGGGGCTGCCGTACGCCTGCAACCTGATCCACAGCCCGAGCGAGGAGCGGCTGGAGCGGACCGCCGTCGACCTGTACCTCAAGCACCGGGTGCCGTGCGTGGAGGCGTCGGCGTTCCTCGGGCTCACCCCGCACGTGGTGCGCTACCGGCTGGCGGGGCTGCGCGCGGGCGGGCCGCACGGGGTGGTGGCGGAGCACAGGCTCATCGCGAAGGTGTCGCGGACGGAGATCGCGGAGCTGTTCATGCGGCCCGCGCCGGAGGCGATGGTGCGGGCGCTGCGCGCCGAGGGCGCGATCAGCGCGGAGCAGGCGGAGCTGGCGGCGCGGGTGCCGCTCGCGGACGACATCACCGTGGAGGCGGACTCCGGCGGCCACACCGACCGCCGTCCGCTGCCCGCGCAGCTCCCGGTGCTGCTGCGGCAACGGGACGCGCTGATGCGGGAGCTGGGGTACCCCGTACGGGTCCGGGTGGGCGCGGCGGGCGGCATCGGCACGCCGGAGGCGGCGTGGGCGGCGTTCGCGATGGGCGCCGACTACGTGGTCACCGGGTCGGTCAACCAGTCCTGCGTGGAGGCGGGCACGTCGGACGTGGTCAAGGAGATGCTGGCCCGCGCCGACCTCGCGGACTGCGAGATGGCGCCCGCCGCGGACATGTTCGAGATGGGCGTGGAGCTGCAGGTGCTCAAGCGGGGCACGCTGTTCCCGATGCGGGCCCGGCACCTGTACGAGCTGTACCGCGACCACGACGGCGTCGACGCGATCCCCGCGCCGGTCCGCGCCCGCCTGGAGCAGCAGGTCTTCCGCCGCCCCCTCGACGACGTCTGGGAGGAGACGGTCGGCTACTTCCAGCGCCGCGACCCCGCCCAGCTCGCCCGCGCCGCCGACCACCCCAAGCGGCGGATGGCGCTCATCTTCCGCTGGTACCTGGGCATGGCCTCCCGCTGGGCGAAGACCGGGGAGGCGGACCGCGCGGTCGACTACCAGATCTGGTGCGGGCCCGCGATGGGCAGCTTCAACGCCTGGGTCCGCGGCACCTACCTGGCCGCCCCCCGCAACCGCCGGGTCGCGGACGTGGCCCGCCACCTCATGGCGGGCGCCGCCTTCCACCAGCGCCTGTCCATGCTCCGCGCCGCGGGCCTCACCCTCTCCCCGGCGATCGCCGCCTACCCGGTGCCCGCGTCGACCCCGGCGGAGCCGGAGACCCCGGGGGTACGGCCGTGACGGCGCCGACGGCCGAGGGGGTGCCGCTCACGTCCGCCCCCTTCGCTGACGCCGCCCGGCTCGACGCCCTCCTCGGCGACCCCTGGCGGACCGACAACCCCTACGGGTTCGCCGCCGGGGTCGCCAGGGACGCGGCGGGCGAGTACCCGATCGCGTTCGCCGGGCGGCTGACCGCCGTCGACTTCCCCCTCCTCGCGCTGCCCGCCGCGTACGGCGGCGCGCTGGACGCCCTCGACGACACGCTGCTGCGGATCAGGGTGGCGGCCCGCCGGGACGCCTCCGTCATGCCCGCCACGCTGCTGTCCTGCTCGGCCGCGACGACCGTGCTGGCGGCGGGCAGCCCGGCGCAGGCCGAGCTGGTCGCGGGGTGGGTGCGTCAGGGCCGCACGATCGCGTTCGCGCTCTCCGAGGAGGAGACCGGCAGCGACGTCCTCGCCAACTGGTGCCGACTCGACGAGACCGCGGACGGGTACGCGCTCACCGGGCGCAAGTGGCTGGTCGGGCGGGGCGCCAGCGCCGACGCGGCGGTCGTGGTGGCGCGTACCGCGGCGCGCGGGCCCGCCGCCTTCACCGCCGTACTGCTCGGGCCCCGGGAGATGACCGGCGTCTGGCGGCAGGCCGCGCAGCCGGTCACCGGGCTGCGCGGCACCGACTTCGCCGACCTGGTCTTCGAGGGCACCGAGGTGCCGCGCGACGCCGTCGTCGGCACCGTCGGCGGCGGGCTCGCCGCCGCGATGCGGGCCCAGCAACTGGTACGGCTGCTCTCCACCGCCGCCTGCCTCGCCACCGCCGACACCGCCCTGCGGACGGCCCTGCGCTTCACCCACGGCCGCCGCGTCGGTGGCGTCCGCGTCACCGACACCCCCTACGGGGCCCGCGAACTCGGCCTCGCGGCGGCCGAGTTGATCGCCGCCGACCTGCTCACCCTGACCGCCGGGCGGTACGCCCACCTGTCGCCCGGCACCTTCGGCCTCTGCTCCAACGTCGTCAAACGCGCCGCCACCCGCCTCACCGCCTCCGCGATCGCCCGCTCCCGCGCCCTGCTCGGCGCCCGGGGCGTGCTGCTGGCCCGGGGGCCGGGCGCCGTCGTCGACAAGGCCCAGCGGGACAACGCGGTCGTGGAGCACATCGACACCAGCCCCTTCGGCGTGCTCCGCGCGGTCGCCCCGCAACTCCCCGGCTACCGCGCGCCCTTCACCGCACCCGACCCGTCCGGCACCGACCTGGCGGCGCTGTTCGCGTTCGGGGCGCCGCTGCCGCCGCTGGACCCCGCCGCCCTCGACCTGTCGGCCCGGCCACGGGACCTGGTGCTGCTCGGGTTCGCGGAACACGCCGAGGCGATCGCGCACGCCCTCGCCGAGCAGGGCCAGCGGCGCACCGCCAGCCTGGTCAGGGACGTACGGGCGGCGCTCGCCGCCACCTTCGTCGCCGCGGCGGCGGCCCAGCGGGACCGCACCCGCGGCGCAGCCGCCTCCCCGGAACCGCTCGACCTCGCCGACCGGGCCTGCCTGCTCTACCCGGCCGCCGCCGCGGCGCTGACCTGGTGGACCCGGCCCGAGCGCGGCCACTACGGCGAGGAGCCCGGCGGCGCGGGCTGGCTCACCGCCGTCCTGGCCGTGCTGCTCGCCCTCGCGGAGGGCCGCGACCCCCGGCAGGCGGCCCCCGACCTGCCGCCCGCGCACCGCGCGCTGACCCGGCTCGCCGCGGCGCGGCTGCTGTTCACCGCGCACCCGGTCCCGCTCTCCGACGGGCCTGGCGAGGACCTTGAGGACCACGAGGAGACGACATGACCGACCTGATCGCCCTCATGGCCGATCTGGAGGAGTACCTGGGCGACCCGTGGGACGCCTCGGCGCCCATGCCGTACCCGCGGATCCTCGCCCACGACGAGGAACAGCGCTACCCGCACGTGTTCGTGGACGCCCTCGCCGGATGGGGCCTGTACGACTGGATCGTGCCCGCCGCCAACGGCGGCAGGGCCGTCAACGTCGAGGACGGCTTCAACCTGTACCGCCTCGTCGGCCGCCGCGACCCCACCTCCGCCACCGCGATGGTGCTCACCAGCCTCAGCTACATGCCGGTGTGGATCGCGGGCAGCGACGCGCAGCGCCAGCACTTCGCCGACGCCATCCGCGCCGGGCGCAAACTCGCCTGGGGCCTGTCGGAGCGGCGGCACGGCAGCGACGTCCTCGCCAACGACACCCACGCCCGCCGCACCGACGGCGGCTGGCTGCTGACCGGCGAGAAGTGGACCATCGGCAACGCCACCGTCGCCTCCACGGTGATGGTCTTCGCCCGCACCTCCGCCAAGGGCGGCCCCGGTGGCTACTCCGTCTTCGCCGTGGAGAAGGACGGGGTGCCCGCCGACCAGTTGCGGCACCTGCCCGACGAGCCCCTGCACGGGCTGCGCGGCCTCGACATGAGCGGCGTCCGCCTCACCGACTGCCTCGTCCCGGACGACGCCCTCGTCGGCCGGGTCGGACAGGGCCTCGAAATCGCCCTCAAGAGCAGCCAGTTGGCCCGGATCGCGATCGCCAGCATCGCCATGGCCTGCGTCGACACCGCGCTGCGCACCACCCTCGACTTCGCCCGCGCCCGGGTCATCTTCGGCACCACGGTCGCCGAGGTGCCGTACTCCCGGCGGCAGCTCGCGGAGTCCTACGCCGACCTGCTGGTCGCGGACGCGCTCACCACCGGCGCGGTGCGCTCCCTCCAGCTCGCGCCCGCGCAGGCCAGCGTCTGGTCGTCGGTGGTGAAGTACTTCGTGCCGACGTTCCTGGAGGAGACCCTCGCCCGGCTGACCGCCGTCCTGGGCGCCCGCTACTACCTGCGCGGCCACCCCCGGCACGGCATCTTCCAGAAGGTGCTGCGGGACTTCGCCATCTCCAACTTCGCCGACGGCAACACCGTGGTGAACCTCAAGAACATCGCCCTGCAACTGCCCGGCCTGCTCGGCAACGCCGTCGAACAGGACCCGGCGAAGGTGACGGAGGCCGCCCGCACGGTCGCCGGGCTCTTCGACCCGGCCGTGCCGATGGCGCCGTACGAGCCCGCCGAGCAGCAGTTGTTCAGCCGGGGCGGCGACGACTCGGTGCTCGCCCTGCGGTCCGCCGTCGCCGCGCTGCGCCGCGCCGCGGACACCGCCGACGGGCGGGACGCCGCCTGGCTCACCGGCTGCGCCGACACCGCCGGGCTGCTCGCGGACGAGGTGCACCGCATCGCGGACGAGCACGCCAAGCTGCTCGCCGAGCGGGGCGGGCGGGCCGCGTCCCAGTCGGCGGAGCTGTACGACCTGGCCCGGCAGTACACCGCCGTCGCCGCCGCCGCGGCCTGCGTCCACCTGTACCTGCACGGCCGGGACAGCTTCGCGCCCGCCCTGCGCTCACCGGCGGTCCTGCTGCTCTGCCTGGAGCGGCTGCTGCGCCGCTTCCACCCGACCCGCGCGGTCACCGGACCCGACGACATCACCGAGGTCGCCCGGATCATGGCCGACGCGCACGAGGAGGGACGGCTGTTCGCGTACCGGCCGTTCCGGGTGAGGTGGTGAGCGGCGTGACCACGACGACGGCCGCCCCGCCCGGCCCCGGCACCACCACCGACGACCCGCTCGCCGGGAGCGCCGACGTGTGGCTGCTCGCGGAGGAGGACGTGCCCCGGTTCGCGGAGGCCACCGGCGGGCTCGACCTGCTCACCGACGAGGAGCGCGCCCGGCACGACCGGCTGCTGTTCCCCGCCGCCCGCACCCGCTTCCTCGGCGCCCGGCTGCTGTCCCGGCAGGTGCTGTCCCAGTACGCCGACGTGCCGCCCGCCGAGTGGCGGTTCGACAAGGGCAAGTTCGGGCGCCCGTCCATCCACCAGGCCGACTGGGGGCTGGACTTCAACATCACCCACACCAACGGGCTGATCGCCGCGATCGTGGTCCGTGGCCGTACCGCCGGGGTCGACGCGGAGAACACCCCGGCCCGCCCGGAGGCGCTGAAGTTCGCGCCGAAGGTGTTCACGCCGCTGGAGCAGGAGGTGCTGCGCCGGGACCGGGAGCAGGGGCACGCCTTCGCCGACTCCTGGGTGGCGAAGGAGGCGTACACCAAGGCCACCGGCATGGGCATGGCCCGCGGCTTCGACGCGTTCTCCGTGCACCGGCTGCGCGGCGGCGGACTGGCCGTCGTCGACGACGAGATCCCCGAACCGGAACGGCCGCTGTGGCAGATCCAGGTCCTCCAGGTCTGGGACCGCTTCGCCCTCGGCATCGCCATCCGCGCCACCGAGCACGACGAGGGTCCGGTGCCGGTGCGGCTGCGCTCCGCGATGGCGGAACTCCTGCCCGCCCACGCCGCGGAACCGGCCCGGTGAGCGGCGCCCGCACGGCCCCGGGAAGGGCCGCTGTCCACTCCTGGTATGGCCGCTACCTGACATCGCCGCGGACCCCCGGGCCGGTGCCCCCTTGTGTTGCATGGACCTCAGGACGTGCCGGAGCGCCACGGGTGTTGTCACACGGAGGACCGATGTCGCCGAAGCAGAAGGGGAACGCGGAGCTGCTCGCGGGCTGCGCCCGGGGGGAACCGGAAGCGTGGGACGAGACCGTCGACCGGTTCGGCCGACTGGTCTGGTCGGTCGCCCGCAGCCAGCGCGTCAGCCACTGCGACGCCGAGGACGTGCGGCAGCTGACCTGGTTCCGGCTGATGCAGAACGTGCACCGCATCCGCGACCCGGAGCGGCTCGGGGACTGGCTCGCCACCGTCGCCCGCCGCGAGGCCCTCAAGGCCGCCACCCGCGACCGGCGCCTGGTGATGATCGGGGACGCCGAGACCCTGGAGTCCCTCGCGGACCGGGGCGGCGCCCACCACGAGAGCCCCGAGCAGATCGCCCTGCGCGCCGACCGCCGCCGCGAGGTCGCCCGCGCCCTGGACGGCCTCTCCGACCAGTGCCGGGCCCTGCTCCTGCGCGCCCTGGAGGACCCCCCGCCCTCCTACCAGGAGATCGCCGCCGCCCTGTCCATGCCGCTCGGCTCGGTCGGCCCCATCCGCACCCGCTGCCTGCGCCGCCTGCGCCGCGCACTGGACGCGGACGGCTCCGCCACCGCCCGCAAGGCCCCGGCCCTCGACGACTGTGCCCGCTGCCCGGTCCACACCACCCGCCGAGAGACCGCGACCGCCCGCCCGCGCACGAGGGGCGACCGGGCCGTCGACGCCACCGCCCGGCCGGGCACCGGAAGCGACCGGGCCGTCGACGCCGGAGCCCGCGGGGCCGACGCCGACGGGCCTCGCGACCGGCCTCAGAACCGGCCCGATGACAGGCTCCACGACGGGCCCCTCGACCGGCCCCTCGACAGGCTCCACGACGGGCCCCTTGACCGGCCCCTCGACCGGCCCCTCGACAGGCTCCACGACGGGCCCCTTGACCGGCCCCTCGACGGCCCCCTCGACCGGCCCCCCGCCCGCGCCCACGACGACCCCCGCGACCGAACCGAGGTGCGACCGTGACCACCCTGACCCGGATACCGGCCCGGCTCACCAGCCGGGAGATCACCACCGGTGAGGAACTCGGCGGCGTGGAGCTGGCCACCCCCGACCGGGTCGCCTCCGCCGCCCGGCGTGCCGCCGCCGCCGCGCCCGGCTGGGCCGCCACCCCCGCCGACGAGCGCGCCGCCCTCGTGGAGCGCGCCGCCGACCTGCTCCAGGAACGCACCGGCGCCGCCCAGGACCTGCTGGTCCGGGAGGGCGGCGCGATCCCCGGGAAGGCGTTCTACGAAGTCGTCCTCGCCGCCCAGGAACTGCGGCACGGCGCCCGCCTGGCGAGGGAGCACACCGACCCGCCCGTCACCGCCAGCGAACCCGACCGCGCCGCCACCGTCACCCGCGTCCCGCTCGGCGTCGTCGGCGTGATCGTGCCGTGGAACTTCCCGCTGCTGCTCGCCGCCCGCTCCCTCGGCCCCGCGCTCGCCCTCGGCAACACCGTCCTGCTCAAGCCCGACCCGCACACCCCGCTCAGCGGCGGCACCCTCTTCACCGAGGCGTTCGCGGACGCCGGACTGCCGCCGGGCGTCCTGGAGGTGGTGTACGGCGACGCGGACACCGGCGGCGCGCTGGTGCAGGCGCCGGACGTGGCGATGGTGTCGTTCACCGGGTCCACCGCCGTCGGCCGGGAGATCGGCGCCCAGTGCGGACGGCTGCTGAAGCGGGCCGTCCTCGAACTCGGCGGACAGAACGCCTTCGTCGTCCTCGACGACGTCGACGTGGAGCAGGCCGCCGCGGCCGGGGCGTGGGGCTCCTTCCTGCACCAGGGGCAGATCTGCATGTCCGCCCGCCGCCACCTCGTCCACCGCGCCGTCGCCGCCGACTACACCGACGCCCTCGCCCGGCACGCCGCCGCCCTGCGCGTCGGGGACCCGTACCGCGAGGACGTCCAGATCGGCCCCGTCATCGACCGCCAGCAGCTCACCGCCATCGCCACCGCCGTCGAGCAGGCCGTCGCGCAGGGCGCCCGGCTGGTCACCGGCGGACGCCCGACCGGCCCGTACTACCCGCCGACCGTCCTCGCCGACGTCACCGAGCAGATGGACGTCTTCCACACCGAGGTCTTCGGCCCCGTCGCCACCGTCACCGCCGTCGACGACGACACCGACGCCGTACGCCTCGCCAACACCTCCGACTACGGCCTCACCGCCGCCGTCTACACCGCCGACCCCGCCCGCGGCGAGGCGATCGGCCGCCGACTGAACTGCGGCGTCACCCACGTCGGCGACCAGACCGTCGTCCAGGACGCCGCGCTGCCGTTCGGCGGGATCGGCGCCTCCGGCAACGGCCACGGCTTCGGCGGGCCCGCCGCCCTGGAGGCGTTCACCCGCTGGCACACCCTCACCACCAGCTCACCACCCCGCGGTTACCCCTTCTGACCGGCACGGCCCGACCCCCACGTACCGACCGCCCAGCCGACACCGAAAGAGGAACCCCCATGGACCTCAAGGTCATCACCGAGCCGCGGATCGCGGCCCCGCCCGAGGACACGGTGGTGCTGCTGATCGGCCTGCGCATCAACAAGTTCCGCATGGTGCACCGCTGGGTGCCGGTGATCGCCTCGATGATCCCCATGCTCATCGAGCTGCGGAAGAACAAGGAGCACGGCTTCCTGTACTCCCGGGCCTGGTTCAACCGCACCGTGATCATGGTGCAGTACTGGCGCAGCATGGACGACCTGATGCGCTACTCCCACCGCGTCGACGGCCGCCACCGCACCATGTGGGCCTGGTTCAACCGGGCCGTGCGCAACGACGGCGCCGTCGGCATCTTCCACGAGGCGTACGTCGTCTCGCCCGACCGGATGCACTCCGTCTACCGCAACATGCCCCGCTTCGGGATGGCCGCCGCGACCGAGTCCGCGCCGCAGCGGCAGACCCCGCCGGTGCCGGGCGCCGGGGGCGGGCGACGCGAACCACGCAGGAGGCGTGCCGCATGACCACCACCCCAGGCCCCGTACGGGCCGCGCAGCAGGACGTCCAGTGGCGCAGGTGCGCCTCCTGCGGCTCCTTCGTCTACGGCAAGCGCCTGGACCGCAACCGCAAGGTGTGCCCGGAGTGCCAGTTCCACTTCCGCATCCCGCCCGACGTGCGGATCGCCCAGCTCGCGGACCCCGGCAGCTTCGCGGCGTTCCCCGACGACCACGCCCCGCGCGACCTGCTCGGCTTCACCGACAGCAAGCCCTACCCGGAGCGGCTGCGGGACGCCCAGGCGCGCACCGGACGGCAGGACGCCGTCCTCGCGGGCCGGATGACGGTGCGGGGCCGCCCGGTCGTGGTGGCCGTCCTCGACTTCACCTTCATGGGCGGCAGCATGGGCGCCGTCGTCGGGGAGACCGTCACCGCCGCCGCCCGCACCGCCCTCGCGGAACGGCTGCCGCTGCTGCTGGTCGCCGCGTCCGGCGGGGCGCGGATGCAGGAGGGCGCGGTGTCGCTGATGCAGATGGCGAAGACCGCGCAGTGGATCGCCCGGCTCCGCGAGGCCCGCGTCCCGGTGATCAACCTCAACACCGACCCGACCTTCGGCGGTGTCAGCGCCTCCTTCGCGATGCTCGGTGACGTCATCCTCGCGGAACCGGGCGCGCTGATCGGCTTCGCCGGTCCGCAGGTCATCCGCAACACCATCCGGCAGGAGCTGCCGCCCGGCTTCCAGAGCGCGGAGTTCCTGCTGGAGCACGGCATGATCGACGCCGTGGTGCCCCGGGAGAACCAGCGCGAGCACCTCGCCCGGCTGCTGACCCTGCTCGGCCCCTCGGTCCCCGAACTCCCCGAGGCGCCCGACCCGGCGGTGGTCCTGGACCGGCCGGTCGCCACCACCCGCGCCACCCGTGACCTGGTCGCCCTGGCCCGCATGATCGGACGGCCCACCACCCTCGACTACGTCGGCTACGTCTTCGACGACTTCGTGGAACTGCACGGCGACCGCGCCCACGGCGACGACGCGGCCCTCGTCGGCGGACTGGCCCGGCTCGGCGGACAGAGCCTGGCGGTCCTCGGCCACCAGAAGGGCCACGACACCGCCGAACTGGTGCGCAGCAACTTCGGGATGCCCGGCCCGGAGGGCTACCGCAAGGCGCTCAGGCTGATGCGGTTCGCGGACCGGTTCGGGCTGCCGGTGGTCACCTTCGTGGACACCCCGGGAGCGTTCCCCGGCATCGGCGCCGAGGAGCGCGGCCAGAGCGTCGCCATCGCCGACTGCGTCCTGGAGCTGTCCCGGCTGCGGGTGCCCGTCGTCTCCGTCGTCACCGGCGAGGGCGGCAGCGGCGGCGCCCTCGCCCTCGCGGTCGCGGACCGGGTGCTGATCCTCCAGCACGCCTACTACTCGGTCATCAGCCCCGAGGGCGCCTCCACCATCCTCTTCGGCACCGCCGAACACGCCGGGCGCGCCGCCGAAGCGCTCCGCCTGACCCCCTCCGACCTGCTCCGCCTCGGTGTCGTGGACGGCATCGTGCCGGAGCCGCCGGACGGGGCGCACACCGCGCCGCAGACCACCGCGCTGACCGTGCGGAGCGCCCTGGTGCGGACCCTGGCCCCACTCCTGGAGAGCCAGGGGGAGCAACTCGTCGACGCCCGGCGGGAGCGGTTCGACCGCTTCGGCGATCCCCGACGTCAGCCCGTAGTGGACTGGGAGAAGCACGATGAGCACTGAGACCGGCACCGACACGGAGACCACCACGGCCGGGATGACGGTGGAGGAGCTGCGGACCCAGACCCGCCTCCTGGCCCGTGAACTCCCCGGCACCCTGCGCCGCATCACCCTGCGCGCGGGCGCCCTCAGCGTGGACGTGGAGTGGGAGACGGCACCCACGGCACCCACGGCTGCCACACCGGCCACCCCCGCCGCCCTCGCGTCCCCCGCCGCCCTCGCGTCCCCCGCCGCCCCCGCGTCCGCCGCCGCGCCGCAGGGCGCCGCACCGGACACCGACCAACCGCCCGCCGACGTCGTCCGCGTCACCGCCCCTCTCGTCGGCACCTTCTACCAGGCCGCGTCCCCCGGCGCCGAACCCTTCGTCAAGGTCGGGGACACCGTGGAGGCCGGGCAGCAACTGGCCATCATCGAGGCGATGAAGCTGCTGAACTCCATCACCGCCGAGGTCAAGGGCACCGTCCGGGCCATCCACGTGGGCGACGGCGAGGTCGTCGAGTACGCCCAGCCGCTCATCGACCTCGTCCCGGCCAGCTAGGGCGGGCCGCGATGTTCGACAAGATCCTCATCGCCAACCGCGGCGAGATCGCGCTGCGCGTCATCCGCACCTGCCGCGACCTCGGCGTCCGCACCGTCGCCGTGTACTCCACGCCCGACGCCGACGCCCGCTTCGTGCGCGCCGCCGACGAGGCCGTGCACATCGGTCCCGGCGCGCCCACCCGCAGCTACCTCAACATCCCCAACATCATCGGCGCCGCCGTGAAGACCGGCGCCGAGGCCATCCACCCCGGCTACGGCTTCCTCTCCGAGGACCCCTACTTCGCGGAGATCTGCGCCGACGACGGCATCACCTTCATCGGCCCGCCGCCGGACGTGATGGAGAACGTCGGGGACAAGGCGGTGGCGCGCAGGCTGATGACCGCCGCCGGGCTGCCGCTGCTGCCCGGCACCACCGAGCCCGTCGACTCGGTGGAGTCCGCGGAGGAGATCGCCCGCGAGATCGGCTACCCCGTCATCATCAAGGCCGCGGCGGGCGGCGGCGGACGCGGCATCACCGTCGTACGGCGTCCCGAGGACCTCCGCGACGCCTACACCGCCACCCGGGCCGGGCGCAGGCGGTGTTCAAGAACAGCGCCGTCTACCTGGAACGCTATCTGCCGCGCACCCGGCACATCGAGATCCAGGTGCTCTGCGACGACGCCGACGGCGCCGTCCACCTCGGGGAGCGCGACTGCTCGGTGCAGCGCCGCCACCAGAAGCTCGTCGAGGAGTCACCCGGCCCGGACCTCGCCCCGGAGCTGCGGGCCCGGCTCGGCGCCGCCGCCGTCGCCGGGGCCCGCGCGGTCGGCTACCGGGGCGCCGGGACGGTGGAGTTCCTCCTGGAGGCGGACCCCGGCACGGAGTCCGGCACCGGGGACGCCTTCTGGTTCATGGAGATGAACGCCCGCATCCAGGTCGAGCACCCCGTCACCGAACTCGTCACCGGCGTCGACCTGATCGCCGAACAGCTCCGGGTCGCCTCCGGGGCACCGCTCACCGTCAAGCAGGACGACATCGAGGTCCGCGGGCACGCCATCGAGTGCCGCATCAACGCCGAGGACCCCGACCGCGGCTTCGCCCCCACCCCCGGGCTGCTGGAGGAGTACCGCACCCCGGGCGGCCCCTGGGTCCGCGTCGACACCGACTACGTCCCCGGCTCCCGGGTCAGCCCCTACTACGACTCGATGATCGGCAAGCTCATCGTCTGGGGCCCGGACCGCCCGACCGCCCTGGACCGCACCCTGCGCGCCCTCGGGGAATTCGAGGTGTCAGGCCCCGGAGTGCACACCACGATCGGACTGCACCAGGAAATCATCAGCCACCCGGAATTCCGGCGCGGCGGTGTGACCACGGACTTCCTCACCCGACACTTCGCACTCTGAGACGCTCTGACAACCCACTCCCACCTGGGCATATGCCCCTCACCACTCCTATGGAAAAACTTGATCGCGGCTTTCGGAATTCCGTTCGGGAAATGATGGACAGGCCCTCCGGAGATTCCGAGAGTGAGGGTATGTCTGCTTACCCGACCCGCCCCAGGAAACTGCGTATCGTGGTTTCCAGCGTCTCCTCCGACGCGCACATGTGGAACCTGGTGTTCTTGCAACTGCTCCTGGAGGAGGCCGGGCACGAGGTCACCAACGTCGGCGTCTGCCCGCCGGACGGCACCGTCATGGCCGCCTGCCGCGGCGCCGACCGGCCCGACCTGCTGGTGCTCAGCACCGTCAACGGCCACGGCCGACTGGACGGACTGCGCCTGATCCGCGCCCTGCGCGCCGACCCCGAACTCGCCGCCCTGCCCGTGGTGATCGGCGGCAAGCTCGGCGTGCGCGGCAGCGGGGACCCGGGCGTCGGCCGCCAGTTGCTGGACGCGGGCTTCGACGCCGTCTTCGCGGAGTCCCGGGGGAACACGCCCGAGCGGATGGTCGCGGACTTCCGGGCGTTCCTCACCACGCTCGCCACCGCCCGGACCGCGACCCCGCCGCCCCGCATACCGGCCGGAGCGGGCCGGTGACCCGGTTCGCGGCGTTCGTGCGCCGGGCCGCCACCGACGGACGGCTCGTCGTCCAGCCCCGGATGGGCTTCGGCGAGCTGGACCGGATGCGGGCCGGGCTGACCGCCGTACGCGACTGCCGCGCCACCACCGTCGGCACCGTCACCCTCGACAGCTACACCCGCGTCGGTGACTACGGCTCCGCCCGCCGCGCCCTCGCCCAGGGCGCCGAAGGGGGCGCCGAGCTCAACGGCTTCCCCCTTGAGGCGCACGGCACGACGGCCGTCCGCGCGCTCCTCGCGGAGGTGGCGTCCGCCGACTTCCCCGTGCAGGTGCGGCACGGCTCGCCGCTGCCGCTGGACCTGTTCCGGATCATGGTGGAGGCCGGGGTCGACGCCACCGAGGGCGGCCCGGTGTCGTACTGCCTGCCCTACGGGCGGGTGCCGCTGCCGGAGGCCGCCGACAACTGGGCGCGCTGCTGCGAACTCGCCGCCGCCGCCGACCGGCCCATGCACCTGGAGACCTTCGGCGGCTGTATGCTCGGCCAGCTCTGCCCGCCCTCGCTGCTGGTGGCGCTCAGCGTCCTGGAGGCGCTGTTCTTCCGTGAGCACGGACTGCGCTCCGTCTCCCTCAGCTACGCCCAGCAGATCCACCTCGGCCAGGACCTCGAAGCCCTGGCCGCGCTGCGCGCGCTCGCCACCGAACACCTCACCGGCGTCGACTGGCACCTCACCCTCTACACCTACATGGGCGTCTTCCCGCGCACCCCCGTCGGCTCCTTCCGGCTCCTGGAGGACAGCGCCCGGCTCGCCGTGCACAGCGGCACCGAGCGGCTGATCGTCAAGACGCCGGCCGAGGCCCGCCGCATCCCGCGGATCGAGGAGAACGTCGAGGCGCTGGAGTTCGCGGACTCCGTCGCCGCGCGCGCCGCCGCCGACTGCGCCACCGCGCACTGCCCGCCCACCGCCGACACCGGGCTCCTCGCGGAGGCGGAGCGGCTCCTCGACGCCACGCTCTCCCTCGGCCGCACCGTCGGCGCCGCCCTCGTCGCCGCGTTCGCGCGCGGCGTCCTCGACGTGCCGTACTGCCTGCACCGCGACAACGCGGGCGCCGCGCGCGCCGTCATCGACGAGTACGGGATGCTCGCCTGGTCCGCCGCGGGCGCCATGCCCGTCACCGTCCGCCACTCCGACCTGCTGTGCACGGCCCCCGTCACCGCCGCCCGCCTCACCGGGATGCTGGCCTTCAACGAACGCCGCTACGACCGTGAGCACACCGTCGGCGCCCTGCTGCGGAGCGCGGCGTGAACGCCCGGCTGCTGCTCGCGGACACGCTCACCGGGGTGCGGGAGCGGGGCGCCGTACGCGCCCTGGTCTCCCAGGGGCAGCCCGGTCTCTCCCTGCGCACCGGCGACGGCCGCTGGACCGGCCTGGACGCCGACGTCGCGCGGGCCGTCGCCGCCGCCGTGCTCGCCGACCCGGAGGCCGTCGACTGGCGGCCCACCGGACCCACCGCCCGGCTCACCCAGCTCGCCGCCGGGGACGCCGACCTGACGGTGTGCAACGTCAGTTGGACCATGGGCCGCGAGGCCGCGCACGGCCTGCTGTTCGCCGGGGTCACCTGCTACGACGGCGAGGGCTTCCTCGTCCCCGCCGCCAGCGGCGTCGACGACCCCGCCCAGCTCGCCGGGGAGCGGGTCGCCGTACACGCCGGATCGACCAGCCCCGCCAACCTGGCCGCCTGGTACCGGCCGCGCGGGCTCGCCGTCCAGCCGGTGCCCTTCGACGACCCGCGCGAGGCGCTGGCCGCCTACACGGCGGGGGAGTGCGCCGCCTACGTCCTGGACAAGGTGGCCCTCGCGGGCGCCCGCCGCACCCTGCCCGACCCGGCCGCGCACCGCATCCTCGCCACCGAGATCTCCCGCGAGCCGATGGCCGCCGTCGTCCGCGACGACGACCCGCGCTGGTTCCGGATCTGCCGCTGGGTCCTCCAACTGCTGTTCGCCGCCGAGTACGAGAGCCAGCGGCTCGGCGCCTGGGGCCGCGCCGCCGTCGCCCGGCAGGCCGGGGCGCACGGCCCCGCCGCCGGACTCGACCGCGACTGGGCCGCCCGCGTCCTGACCGCCGTCGGCACCTACGCCGAACTGTACGAACGCAACCTCGGCCACGCCTCGGGACTGAACGTCCCCCGCGGCCCCAACGAGCTGTGGACCAGAGGCGGACTGCACTACGCCGTGCCCCTGCACTGACCCCCGAAGCGCGAAGCGAGGTACCGACCTTGACCACCCCCACCCCCCGGCGGCAGACCAGAGGCGCCGTCGAACTCACCGCGGCCATGGTCCTGTCGGGCACCCTGGGCGTCTTCGTCATCGAATCGGGGCAGTCCAGCTTCAACGTGGTCTTCTACCGGTGCGTCTTCGGCGCCGTCGCGCTCGCCGCGTACTGCCTGCTGCGCGGCTTCTTCACCCCGCACCGCTTCACCCGCCGCACCTTCGCGCTGGCCGCCCTCGGCGGGGTGTGCATCGTCTTCAACTGGGTGCTGCTGTTCAGCTCCTACGGCAGGACGTCGATCTCGGTGGCCACGGTCGTCTACCACACCCAGCCGTTCTACGTCGTCCTGCTCGGCCTGCTGCTGTTCAAGGAACGCCTCACCCGCCACCAGGCCGGGTGGATCCTGCTGGCGTTCGCCGGTGTGGTGCTGGTCGCGGACCTCGCCTCCGCCGACGGCGCGGGCGGCGCGGGCTACCTCCTCGGCGTCGGCCAGGCGCTGCTCGCCGCGCTGCTGTACGCCTTCGCCACCGTCATCGCCAAGCACCTGACGTCCGTACGGCCGGAACTGACCGCGCTCATCCAGGTCTGCGTCGGCATCCCGCTGCTGCTGCCGTTCACCGCGCTCGGCCAGAGCGCCGGGCTCGGCGCCGACTGGGGCTGGCTGGTCGGGCTCGGCGTGATCCACACCTGCCTGCTGTACATCCTGCTGTACGCCTCGTACCAGAAGCTGCCCACCGCCAGGATCGCGGTGCTGTCCTTCGTCTACCCGGCCGTCGCCATCCTCGTCGACCTGCTCGTCTACGGGCACCGCATCACCGCGCTCCAGGCCCTCGGCATCCCGCTGATCGTGGTGGCCGGACTCGGGGTCAACCTCGGCTGGCCGCTGCTGCCCGGCACCCGGCGCCGTACGCCACCCGGCGACGCGCCGCCCGCGCTCACCCGGATCGGAGAGAACCGATGACCCACGTCAGCGACCCCACCGCGCCACGCATCGCCCTCGTCGGCGCCACCGGAGCCGTCGGCCACACCCTGATCGAACTCATCGAGACCCGCGGACTGCGCCACCGGGACATCCGGCTCGCCGCGTCCGCGCGCTCGGCGGGCCGGGTGATGGACGTCGACGGGCTCACCCGCACCGTGGAGGACCTCGCGGAGTTCGACTTCTCCGACACCGACCTCGCGTTCTTCTCCGCCGGGACGTCCGTCAGCCAGCAGTGGGCGCCGAAGGCCGCCGCGCAGGGCGCCCTCGTCATCGACAACACCAACGCCTTCCGCATGGACCCCGACACCCCCCTGGTCGTGCCGCAGGTCAACGCGGACGCCGTCACCGGACGACCGGTCAGCGGCATCATCGCCAACCCCAACTGCTCCACCATCCCGCTGGTCCGCCTCCTCGGCACCGTCGAGGAACGCTGGGGCATCCGGCAGGTCGTCGTCAGCACCTACCAGGCCGCGTCCGGGCAGGGCCAGCACGGCATCGAGGAACTCCAGGAGGGCAGCGAACTCGCGCTGCGCGACCCCGACGCCGAACTGCCCTCCGACCGCTTCCGCCCCGCGCTCGCCTTCAACGTCGTCCCGTTCATCGACCGGCTGCTGGACACCGGGTTCACCCTGGAGGAGCAGAAGATGCTCCAGGAGTCCCGCAAGATCCTCGGCCTGCCCCACCTCGACGTCACCACCACCTGCGTGCGCGTCCCCGTCGTCAACAGCCACTCCGAGGCCGTGTGGGTGGAGGCCGCCGCGCCCGTCGACCGCGCCGAACTCGTCGAACGGTTCGCCGCGCTGCCCGAGGTCACCGTCCACGACCGGCACGCCCCCGGCGGCTTCCCCACCCCGCTGACCGCGGGCGACCCCGACCACGTGCACGTCGGCCGCATCCGCGTCGCCCCGCACAACCCGCGCGGCTTCTGGCTCTGGCTGGTCGCCGACAACCTGCGCATCGGCGCCGCCCTGAACGCCGTCCAGATCGCCGAGAACATCCTCGAACGGGAGTTGCTGTGACCGACGCGGCCCGCCCGGCCCCGCTGGCCGCGGGCGACCGCGCCGGGGCCGCGCCCCACGCCATGCACACCGCCGAGAACGACCTCCAACGGGAGTTGCTGTGACCGACGCGGCCCGCCCGGCCCCGCTGGCCGCGGGCGACCGCGCCGGGGCCGCGCCCCACGCCATGCACACCGCCGAGAACGACCTCCAACGGGAGTTGCTGTGACCGACGCGGCCCGCACCACCCCACTGGGCGTGACCGACTCCGTCGCCGTGCTGAAGTTCGGCGGCTCCACCTTCCGCAGCCACGCCGCCTACGACCAGCTCGCCGCGGGGCTCGAAGAACGCCTCGAACGCGAGGGACGGCGCCTCGCCGTGGTGGTCAGCGCCATGCAGGGCGAGACCGAGACGATGCGCGGACGCCTCCACGAGGTCAACGCGCACCCCGAGGACGCCACCTCCGCGGGGATGCTCGCCACCGCCGACCTGATCAGCGCCCACCTGCTGGCCACCGCGCTGCACCGCAGGGGCCGCACCGCGACCGTGCTCGCCGGGCACCAGATCGGCCTGACCACCAACTCGTCCTTCCTGTGGGCCCGGGTCATCGAGACCGACCCCGGCCCGCTCAGCCGCACCCTCGGCGAGTACGAGGTCGTCGTCGTCCCCGGCGGGCAGGCCGTGGACGCCCAGGGACGGCCCACCTGGCTCGGCAAGAACAGCTCCGACCTCTCCGCGATCGCCGTCGCCCGCGCCGTCGGCGCCACCGCCTGCGAGATCCACTCCGACGTCGACGGCATCTACACCTCCGACCCGCACCTGGTGCGCGGCGCCCGGCTGCTGCCCGACGTCTCCTTCAACATGGCCGCCCTGATGTCCCTGTACGGCGCGAAGGTGCTGCACCGCAGGGCCGTCCAGCTCGCCCTGCGGCACGGCATCGAGATCGTCTGCCGCTACAACCGGGCCCCGTTCTCCCGGGGGACGACCATCAGCCGCGAGGGCGCCCAGATGGCGGCGATCGTCTTCAACCAGCGCTCCGTCGTCCTCGCCTACGACTCCGACGACATCGCGGACTGCGCGCACGGCGTCTTCCACGCCGCGGGCATCGACACCGTGCGGCTCACCGAGAAGCCGTGGGTGGCCGTCGTCGGCGGCTTCGTCGACCTGGAGGCCGTCCAGCGCCGCCAGAACCTCAAGCCCGGCTCCTACGTCGGGGTGCCGGTGGCGCAGATCCGCGGCTCCAAGGTGACCACGCACATCGCGGAGAGCGGCGAGGACGCCCTGCACCTGGCCCAGACCCTGCACGACAAGCTCGACCTGCCGGACGCGGACCGCGCCCGCCGCCAGCCCTCCTACGCCGGAGTGTGACCGTGACGTTCGCCGACCTCGCCCTGCCCGACGCCGTCCGGGACGCCATCGGCGCCGCCCTGCGCCCGCTGCCCGACCCGACCACGGACATCGACCGGGCGACGGCCCGCCTCCACCAGGTCTTCGCCGCGCTCCCCACCGACCTGCTGATGGACATCATGGACTTCGGCCGCCACAACGACACCCCGGGCCTGATGCGGGTGCGCAACCTGCCCGTCGACGACGACCTGCCGCCCACCCCCGCGCACGGCGGCCCGGCCCCCGGCAAACGCGGCCACGTCGCCGAAGGCGTCCTGCTCGGGCTCACCGGACTCCTCGGCGAACCCATCGGCGTCCTCACCGAGAAGGACGGCCGCCTCGTCCACGACGTGGTGCCCGTGCGGCGCGGCGCGCGCGCCCAGACCAACCAGGGCTCCGCGGTCTTCCTCAACTTCCACAGCGACATCACCTACGACACCATCGGCCGCTACGACCTCGCCAACCCCGACTTCCTGGTCCTCAACTGCCTGCGCGGCGCCCCCGACGACGACGCCGTCACCTACTACGCCGACGCCCGCGACCTCTGCCGCCACCTGCCCGAGCCGGTCGTCGAGACGCTGCGCAGCCCGCTGTACCGGCTCAACGCGCCCGGCAGCTACACCCAGGCGCACGGCACCGAGGTGCTCAGCGAACCCGTGCCGGTGATCAGCGGCGCCGCCCGCTTCCCGGAGATCGCCGTCTCCGCCAACGGCACCCGCCCGCTGACCCGCGGCGCCGAGGCCGCCCTCACCGCGCTCCAGGAGGCCTGCCGGGACACCGCCGACGCGGTACGGCTGCGCCCCGGGGAGGCCCTGCTCATCAACAACCGCAAGGGCGTGCACGGCCGGTCCACCTTCCGCGCCCGCTACGACGGCACCGACCGCTGGCTCCAGCGCACCTACATCCGCCGCACCCTGTGGCCGGTGCGCTACCGGGCCACCCCGGGCGACCGCCGGGTCCACTACTGAACGCGTACTGCACGCAATAAAGCCCCCGGCCGGAAATCCGGAGTTCCCCCCGGCGAAGGTGACCTAAGCTGACCCGACCGCACCACGACACGACGCCGAGCGGAAGTGAATTGACGGGTTTGAGGTGAGGAATTGACACAGGAGATTCCTCTGCTGGACGAGATCGCGGTGTCCGCGTACGAAATGGCCCTGCGCGACGGGCATTTCACGGACGCCGGCATCGCCGCCGCCCTCGGCGTCGACCCCGCCCGGGTCGCGCAGGCCCGCAAGGCGCTCCAGGAACTGCGGCTGCTCAGCCCCGGCACGGCGGGCAGGCCCGTCGTCCCGCTCGACCCGGAGGTCGCGGAGGCGGAACTGGTCAGCCCGCTGGAGGTGGCGATCGCCCAGCGCCGCCGGGAGATCGCCCGCGTCCACCAGGAACTGCGCGCCCTCGCCGCGGAGTACCGCGCCCGGCACCGCGCCCCGGCCCTCGACGGCCCCATCACCGTCCTCGACGACGTCGACGAGGTGCGCCGCCAGATCGACCGCGCCCGCTACGACTGCGCCGAGGAACGCCTCAGCCTCCAGTCCGGCGGCGGACGGCCCCCCGAGCTGCTGGAGGCCGACCGCGAGCACACCCTCGAACTGCTGCGCCGCGGCGTCCGGGTGCGCACCCTCTACCAGCACACCGCCCGCACCAGCCTCGCCACCCGCACCTACGTACAGGAGATCACCCGCCGCGGCGCGGAGGTGCGCACCGTCGACGAACTCTCCGAACGCCTGATCATCTACGACCGGAAGGTCGCCTTCATCCCCAAGGAACGCCCCGACAGCGGCCCGCCCGGCGCGGCCGTCGTCACCGAGCCCACGGTCGTGGGCTACCTGTGCCGCGCCTTCGAGTCGGTGTGGCAGATCGGGCGTCCCTTCGAGACGGACCAGCACGCGGCCGAGTACCAGCACCTCGCGGAGGAGACCCGGCTGTCCGTGATCCGCCTCATGGCGCTCGGCCTCAAGGACGAGGTGATCGCCCGCCGCCTCGGCATGGCGACCCGCACCTGCCGCCGCCACATCTCCGCGATCATGGAGGAAATGGGCGCGGTGAGCCGTTTCCAGGCAGGTTTGATAATCGGCCGTCAGGGCCTGCTTTCCGACGCCGAATTCGATCCGGATTCCGGTGCGGCTGGCCGCTAGGTGACGCCTCCTGTCCGTAAGGGGACAGCGGGCGCGCATGGCGCTTGACGGTGCGCCGGTGCTTCGCTGAACGGAGAAAGCACATCCCGCACATCCAGTGACCGCCGATACAGGGAGAAGCCATGGACATCAGGCAGTTGGCGGCGTTCCACAAGGTGGCGACGCTGCTCAGCTTCTCGAAGGCGGCCACGGAGCTGAAGTACGCGCAGTCCAGCGTCACCAGTCAGATCAAGGGGCTGGAGATGTCGCTCGGCGTGGACCTCTTCGACCGTCTCGGCGGCCGCATCCAGCTCACCGAGGCGGGACAGCGGCTGCTGCCCTACGCCGAGCAGATGCTGACCCTCGCCGGGGAGGCGCGCGGCGCCACCGTGGGTTCCGCGGAGCCCTCCGGCGTCCTCACCATAGGTTCGATGGAGTCCATCACCTCCTACCGGATGCCGCCGCTGCTGGAGTTCTTCCACCACCGCTACCCGGCCCTGCACATCGTGCTGCGGCCCAGCCTGTGCGCCGAGACGTGCCACGCGCTGCGCCAGGGCATGTTCGACATGGGGTTCCTGATGGAGGCGGAGACCCAGCACCCGGGCGTCCAGACGGAGGTACTCGGCTCCGAACCGCTCACCGTCGTCGCCGCCCCCGACCACCCCCTCACCAAGGTCGCGAAGATCACCACCGAGGAACTCTGCCGCACCCAGGTCATCTCCGCCGAGGCGGGCTGCGCCTACCGGGAGCTGTTCGAGGCCGAGCTGAACGACGGCACGGGTGAGGCGCTGCCGTTCCTGGAGTTCGGCACGATCGAGTCCATCAAGCGCGGCGTGGCGGCGGGCCTCGGCATCTCCCTGCTGCCCACGGCCTGCGTCCAGGACACCCTGGACAGCGGCCTGCTGGTCCGCCTGGACTGGGAGATCCCCTTCGAGGTCTTCACCCAGCTCGCCTGGCGCCGCGGCAAGAACCTCACCCGCGAGATGCGCGTCTTCACCGACCAGGCCATCCGCTTCCTCGCCGAGGAGTACGGCCGCTAGCGCGCGCCGGGGGGCCGAGCCCGACGGTGCGTGTGCCCGGGTGAGCGGCCCGCCCGCGCGAGGCCACGGCACACCGTCGGGTCCGCTCGCGGAGCCTCGGTGGGCGGGGAACGGCCCCGCGTGCCGTGTGCCGCCCGGCCGTGCCCCGGCCAGGGACGCTCCCGCGGCGGGGACGGTCACGGTCCGCCCGGCGCCCGGCGTGGCCCAGGCGTGGCCGGGGCCCGCCTCGTGAGCGAGGGGGCCCGGGGTGTGACGCGGAAGACCGGAGGTCATTCGCGGGCCACCCGGGTGAGTTCGCGGAGGGTGCTGCTGAGCATCCGGGTGTGTTCGTCGGCCGTGGCCAGGCCCATGCCCATGGTGCTCAGACTCAGGTGCGTCGCCCCGAGGTCGCGCCAGCCCGCCACGAAGTCCGGCCACTTCACCTCGGGCACCTGCGACAGCACCAGGCGCGCCTCGAAACCCAGCTCGGCGGGGTTCCGTCCGGCCTGCAGGGCGTAGGAGCGGACCCGCCCCACCATCCGCCGCGCCGTCTCGTCCGGCGCCCGCAGCGGCAGCCAGCCGTCGCCCAGCTCCCCGGCGCGCCGCAGCACCGGCTCGGCGTTGCCGCCGAACCACACCGGGATGCGCCCGCGCACCGGCCGCGGCAGGATGCCCGCGTCGGCCACCTGGTGCCAGCGCCCGTCGAAGGTGACCGTCGGCCGCGCCCACAGCTCCCGGAGCAGCCGCACCTGTTCGGCGCTGCGCGCCCCCCGGTCGTGGAAGGGCGCGCCGAGCGCGTCGTACTCCACCTTGTTCCAGCCCACCCCCACCCCGAGCCGCAGCCGCCCCCCGCTGAGCACGTCCACCTCGGCGGCCTGCTTGGCGACCAGCGCGGTCTGCCGCTGCGGCAGCACCAGCACCCCGGTGGCCAGCTCCAGCGTGGAGGTCACCGCGGCCAGATAGCCGAACAGCACGAACACCTCGTGGAAGAGGTGCTCGCTGGTGTACCCGTACCAGCCGGGCCGCGACGCCGTGCCCGCGCCCAGCACGTGGTCGAAGGCGACGACATGGTCGAAGCCCGCCTCCTCCACGGCCTGCGCCCAGGCCCGCACGGCGCCGGGGTCCGCGCCGATCTCCAGGTGCGGGAAGACCGCACCGACCTTGAGACTCCTGCGCTGTTCCATCGTCCGGCCGCTACTCGTCGCCGACCAGACCCCATCCGTCGTCCTCGTCACCGGATGCCGTCAGACGGCCGAAGCCGCCGTGGCCGCTCGCCATGGGTCCTCCTCGGGGGTCGCTCTCAGAAGTGCATCCCACCCTTCCCACCCGCCGCACCCCCCAGGCAGCGCGCCCGGCCCGGTCCCGGCACTCTGCCAGACGCCGCATGACACTGCGTCAAGTGATCGATGACAGTTCGGCCACCGAACCTAGGTTATTGAGCAATCAAGTAACGCAGTGCGGGCCGGTCCCGCACGACCCGCGCGGCGACCGTCCCACCCGTCGTTAGCTTCCCCGCAACCGCGCACAAGGCGCGCACCACCCAGGGGAGCACCTCATGGAACTGAACCTCAAGGACAAGACCGCACTGATCACCGGCGCCAGCCGGGGCATCGGCCTGGAGATCGCCAGGACCCTCGCGGACGAGGGCGCCCGCGTCGTCGGCGGCGCCCGCACCATCAGCACCGAGCTGCGGCAGACCACGCCGTACACCCTCTCCGTCGACCTCGCCACCGCGAGCGGCCCCGCCGAACTCGTCGACTACGCCCTCGGGGAGTTAGGCGGCATCGACATCCTGGTCAACAACTTAGGCTTCCCGTACACCCGCCCCAAGGGCTTCCTCTCCGTCGACGACGACGGCTGGCTGGAGGCCCTCAACATGAACCTCCTCACCACCGTCCGCACCACCCGCGCCGCCCTGCCCAGCATCATCGAACGACAGGGCTCCATCGTGAACCTGGGCTCCACCAACGCCCACGTCCCCGTCCCCGTCGTCGTCGACTACTCCGCCGCCAAGGCCGCCCTGCTCAACCTCGGCAAGTCCCTCGCCGAGGAGTTCGGCCCGCAGGGCGTGCGCGTCAACACCGTCGCCGCCGGACCGGTGATGACCGACGCCTGGACCGGCCCCGGCGGCATCGCCGACACCCTCGCCGCGCAGACCGGGATCGCCAAGGACGACGTGATCGGCCAGGTGCCCGAGATCCTCGGCAGCTCCACCGGCCGCAACACCACCGCGCAGGAGGTCGCCGCCGTCGTGGCGTTCCTCGTCGCCCGCAAGGCACCCAACGCCAACGGCGCCGAGTACATCGTCGACGGCGGCTTCCTGAAGGCCGTCTGAACCGCCCCGGGCCCGTGAACTGACGTAGTACCCGGGCCGACCTCGCACAGTTGGGGGAGGGCGCCCCACCAGGCCAGCGGCCCCGCTCGGGCGCGTCGTTAGCGTCGTGGCGGACCAACCGGCCCGCACAACCCGACGGAGTCGCCCATGAGTTCCGCGGAAGACCGTCTCGACGTCATCGAGACCTGCACCAGGATGCTGTGGCACGTCGACCTGCGCCAGTGGGACGCCCTCCCCGCCGTCCTCGCCGAGAAGGTGACCCTGGACTACACCAGCCTCTTCGGCGGTACGCCGGTCACCCGCACCGCGGACCTCGTCATCGCCGACTGGGCCGCCGGGCTCGGGCACCTCAAGGCCACCCAGCACATGATCGGCAACCAGATCGCCGAGGTGAACGGCGACACCGCGGTGCTCACCGCGCACTTCCAGGCCACCCACCTGCTGCCCAACCCCTACGGCTCCGCGACCTGGACGCTCGGGGGCCGCTACCGCTTCGACCTGGTCCGCTCCGCCTCCGGCTGGCGCATCTCCGGAGTGCTGATGACGGCCCTGTGGGCGGACGGCAACCAGCAGATCATGACCGGTCCGGACGGCCAGAAGGAGACGACATGAGTGAAGCGACCGAGCAGACCCGGGACGTTGCCAAACGCTGGTTCGCCGCCCTCACCGGCGGCGACTTCGGCACCGCGCTCGGCCTCCTCGCCGACGACGTGGAATGGATCAACTACCGCCCCGTGCCGGGCTACAACGACGACATGAAGTGGATCGGCACCCTGCACACCAGCGAGGAGGTCGCCGAGAGCGTCCAGGTCTTCGCCGGGCAGTGCGAGGTGATCTCCGAGGAACTGCTCGACCTCGTCGTCGAGGGCGAGCGCGCCGCCGGGATCATCCACGAGATCTCCCGGGTGAAGGAGACCGGCATCGACTTCGAGATCATCTTCACCCACTGGCTGACCGTGCGCGACGGCCGCATCGTCCGCTGGGAGTCGCACACCGACCCCTCCGAGATCATCCGCGCCCTGCGCGGCGACGCCCCGCCCGCCGAGGCCGCCGTATGAGCGCCGAACTGATCGCCGCCGTACGCGCCCGCAAGACCGACGAGGTCGAGCGGCTGCTCGCCGCGGGCGCCGACCCCAGCGTCCGGGAGACCGACTCCGGGCTCACCGTGCTGATGATCGCCGCCGGACAGGCCGACCCCGGCACCACCGGCGCGCTGATCGCCGCGGGCGCCGACGTGCACACCGCCGACAGCCGCGCCGGGGCGACCGCCCTGCACAAGGCGTGCCAGGGCGGCGACCTCGACGTCACCCGGCAGCTCGTGGAGGCCGGGGCGTTCGTCGACGCCGTCGCCCCCACCACCGGGCACACCCCGCTGATGGACGCCCTCTGGTACAAGTACCCCGACCTGGTGGAGTACCTGCTCGCCCGGGGCGCCGGACTCAAGCTGCACACGCACTACGGCTTCTCCCTGGAGGAGCACTTCGCCTACGAGCTGAACGTCAACACCTTCGGCAAGGACAAGCTGCTGCGCGCCGAACGGCTGCTCAACGAGCGCCGCGAGCGCGACAGCGCCGCCGTCGCCGCCCAGCCGCTGATGGCCGCCGTCTCCGCCGGGGACACCGACCAGGTCCGCGAGCTGCTCGACGCCGGTGCCGAGGTCGACGCCCGCTACCCGATGCTCAACGGCTTCAACGACGCCCACACCCCGCTGCTGGTCGCCGCCCGCGACGGCCACGGCGAGATCGTCCGGCTGCTGCTGGCCGCGGGCGCCGACATCAACGCCGTCGAGCCCTGCTTCGGCGCCGTGCCGCTGCACAAGGCCGTCTACAACGGCCACGCCGACATCACCGCCGACCTGGTCGCCCACGACGACATCGACCTGGACTTCCAGGGCGCCACCAACGGCTACACCCCGCTGCACGACGCGCTGTGGCACGGCTACGCGGACTGTGTGACGGCCCTGCTCAACGCCGGTGCCCGGCTCGACCTCGTGGGTCACGACGGCAAGACGCCGCTCGACCTGGCCGTCGAGGTCTTCGGCACCGACGACCCGATCACCCAGCGGATCGCGTCACTGGCCGCGGCCTGACGCGCCTTCCCAAGGAGTCCCGATGCTGTTCTACGTACAGATGCGCTGGAACCACGAGGGCCGGATCACCCTGGACGAGCTGTGGGAGCTGGAGCGCGAGGAGGCCGAACACGCGCAGGAGACCCTCGACTCCGGCTTCGCCGTCGGCCTGTGGAAGGTCGCCGCGCAGAAGCGGGTGATCGGGATCATCGAGTCCCCCAGCGCCGAGGAGCTCGACCGCACCGCGCTGGGCCGCCTGCCGATGCGCGAGTACCTGGAGTTCGAGGAGGTCTGGCCGCTGCGCGACTACCTCGGCTTCGCCGAAGACGTCAAGAAGGCGTACAAGGTCTGAGAGGCAGCCATGATCCATCAGTTGATCTTCGCCCACCCCAAGCCCGGAATGACCGAGAAGGAGTTCCAGGACTACTGGGTGGACGTCCACGCGGTGCGGTACGCCAGCAAGATCCCGCAGATCAAGAAGTACCTCATCGACACCCGCATCCCCTTCGGCCCGGAACCCGACGACCCGCTGTGGAGCGGCATCGCGGAGATCTGGCTGGAGAACGAGGAGGAGCAGCTCGCCTCCCTCCAGACCCCCGAGTTCCTGGAGGGCGCCCGGCTCGACGAGCCCAGGTGGGCGGCCTTCTGGCGGACCGTCGTCCTCGACACCGACGCCCACGTGCTGCGCGCGGGCGACCACCCGGCCCCCGCCGACGGCGTCAAGCTGGTGCTGCTCGCCAAGCGCACCAACGGCACCACGGTCGAGGAGTTCCGCGAGCGCAGCCTCGGCGCGCACGCCGAGCTGATGCTGAAGGTGCCCGGACTCCGCCGCTACCTGCAGTGCTTCACCCGCGACGGCGCCTACGCCGTCGGCGAGTCCCTGCTCGACGCCGCCTACCTGCTGTCCTTCGACAGCCTCCAGGCGCTGGAGACGGCCGCGGCCTCGCCCGAGTTCACCCAGGCCACCGATGACCTGACCCGCTTCGTCGAGCCCCGCTACATCCACCGGATGGCGGTCCGCGAGCACTGGGTCATCGGCGACGAGACCAGCTGACGACAGCAGCTGGACGAGAACAACAGCTAGCGAAGGTGGTTCATGTGACATCCCCCGCGCAGTCCGAGCGCAGCGGACCCCGTACCGGGTTCGCGCTGGGAACCCTGGCCCTGGGCGCGTTCGTCATGGGTACGGCGGAACTCGTGATCGTCGGCATCCTCAACCTGATCGCCGACGACATCGACGTCTCCGTCGGCACCGCCGGGCTGCTGGTCACGGCGTACGCCCTCGGCATCTGCCTGGGCGGGCCGCTGCTGACCGCGGCCACCATCAAGCTCGGCCGCCATATGCTGCTGTGGTCCGCGCTCGTGGTGTTCCTGGTCGCCAACCTGCTCTCCGCCGTCACCGCCGCCTACGCGGTGCTGCTGGTGGCGCGCGTCGTCTCCGGCGCCGTACACGGGCTGTTCATCGGGGTCGCCTCGGTGATGGCCGCGCAACTGGTGGCGGCGGGACAGCAGGGTCGGGCCGTCGCCATGGTCTTCGGCGGCGTCGCCGTGTCCACCGTGATCGGGGTGCCGCTGGGCACCCTGGTCGGACAGAACCTCGGCTGGCAGGCCACCTTCTACGGCATCGTCGGCATCACCGCCGTGGCGCTGCTCGCCACCCTCGTCCTGGTGCCCCGCGTCGCCAGCACCGGCCCCACCCACCTCGGCTCCCAGGCCCGCTACGCCTTCGCCCCCCGGGTGCTCGGCCAGCTGAGCCTCGGACTGCTGCTGATGGGCGGCCAGTTCGCGGCGTTCACCTACCTGGCGTCGTACCTGGAGGACGTCACCGGCATCGAGGGCGGCGCCGTCAGCGCCTTCCTGCTCGTCTACGGCGTCGCCAGCGCCATCGGCGTGTTCGGCGGCGGCCGGTTCGCGGACAGCGGCGCCGCCCGCACCCTCGTCATCGCCAACGTCGTCCTCGCGGTGTGCCTGACGGCGCTGTACTTCGTCGGCGAGAACCCGGTGCTCACCGCGGTGGTGCTGGCGGTGTGGGGCCTGGTCGGCTTCGGCCTCGTCCCCTCCTTCCTGCTGCGGGTGATCACCCTCGCCGGACCCGGCGGCGACCTGGCCGCCACCCTCGGCGCGTCCGCCGTCAACGCGGGCATCGCCGGGGGAGCGGCCCTCGGCGGCTGGTCGGTGGAGGCCCACGGCGCCGACTCGGTGGTCGTCGTGGCCCTGGTCATCATCCTGGTGGCGCTGCCCGCCACCTGGGCCGCCCAGCGCCTGCGGCCCCCGTCCGACGCGGCCCCGCAGACCCCGGCCCCCGACCCCGTCGCGGCCCCGTCGACCCCTAGCTGACCCGGACCGGCGGGGCCGCCCAGGTGGCGGCCCCGCCCGAAAGGACCCCTCATGACCGGCCTTCAGGTCATCGCCAAGAGCACGCTGCCCACCGTCCAGATCAACGGTGAGGCCGCCGCGCACATCCTCAACGCCAGCAAGTACGACGGGCTGACCGTCTCCGCGTTCATCGTCGACGTCGCGCCCGACGCCGGACCGCCCCGCCACACCCACCCGTACGAGGAGGTCTTCGTCATCGTCGACGGGACCGTACGGCTGGAGGCGGGCGGCGAGAAGCTCGACGCGACCGCCGAGGACATCTGCGTCGTCCCCGCCGGGATGCCGCACAAGTTCACCAACCTCGGCCCCGGCCGCGCCCGCATGGTCAACATCCACGCGGCCGTCGACGTCGTCACCGAGTTCGTCCCGGACGACGACGACCACAACGAGTCGTACGCCTACAACCGCCCCGGTAGCTGAGGAGAGGTACCCCGCATGAGGATCGGCATCGTCGGCAGCGGCGAGATCGGCGGCAGCATGGCCCGGCTGCTCACCGCCGCCGGACACGACGTCACCCTCGCCAACCGGCGCGGCCCAGCCGCGCTGACCGCGCTCGTCACCGAACTCGGCGAGCACGCCCGCGCGGGCACCGTCGCCGAGGCC
This sequence comes from Streptomyces flavalbus, assembly GCF_042674625.1. Taxonomy (NCBI): domain Bacteria; kingdom Bacillati; phylum Actinomycetota; class Actinomycetes; order Kitasatosporales; family Streptomycetaceae; genus Streptomyces; species Streptomyces flavalbus. The sequence goes on along the minus strand of NZ_JBHTEB010000001.1, from coordinate 1,540,423 downwards.
TGCGCCTTCGCCGACCCGCTGGTCGTCCTGGCCACCCCGTTCGGCGCCTACCCGAGCCTGCCGCCCGCCGCGCTGGCCGGGAAGGTCGTCGTCGACACCACCAACTACATGCCGCTCCGCGACGGGCTCCACCCCGAGCTGGAGTCCGGCCGCACCACCTCCTCGGAGCTGATCGCCGCGCACCTGCCCGACGCCCGCGTCGTCAAGGCGGTCAACACCCTCAACTACAAGTACCTGCTCGACCTCAACCGCCCCGGCGCCCCCCGCGACGACCGCACCGCGCTGTTCGTCGCGGGCGACCACCCCGAGGCCAACGCCCTCGTCGTACGGCTCCTGGACGACCTCGGCTTCGCGCCCGTGGAGACCGGCACCCTCGCCGCGGGCGGCCGGCTCCAGGAACCCGGCACCCCCGTCTTCAACCGGCCCCTGCGGCCCGCCCAGGTGCGCCTGACGCCCTGAGGTACCGACCCCCGCCATGAGAGGCACACGAGATGACCGTCGTGGAGACCATCCGGTTCAGGCTCCGCCCCGACGTCGACGACGCCGCCTTCCAGGACGTCAACCGCACCATGGAGAAGGCGTACATGCAGCCCCGCCCCGGCTTCGTCAGCCGCTCCACCGCGCGCAGCGCCGACGGTGAGTACCTGGTCACCGTCCAGTGGCGCAGCCCCGAGGAGGCCGAGGCCACCATCGGCGCGTTCTTCGCCGCGCCCGAGACCCAGGAGTTCCTCGCCGCCGTCGATCTGGAGACGGTCCAGCCGGGCCGCTACGAGCTGATCGAGCCGTAGGCCCGCCGGGCGGGACACGGCCACGGAAACGCCGTACCCGCCCGACGCCCCACACGGAAAGTGGTGGACCCATGGCACCCTCAACGACCAGCCCCGCGTCCGCCGCCGCGCGGGCGCTGCGCAGCACGCTGCGGGGCGCGGTCCTCGCCCCCGGCGACAGCGGCTACGACACCGCGCGCCGGATGTGGAACGGCGCGGTCGACGCCCGCCCCGCGGTCATCGCCCGTCCCGCCGACGAGGCCGACGTCCGCCGGGCGGTGGACGCCGCCCGCGTCCACGGCCTGCCGCTCGCCGTCCGCGGCGGCGGCCACGACTGGGCGGGCCGCGGCACCGCCCACGACGGCCTCGTCATCGACCTGTCGGCGCTGCGCGCCGTCACCGTCGACCCGGCCGCGGGTGTCGCCGTCGCCCAGGGCGGCGCCCGCGCCGGGGACGTCCTGGAGGCGACCCGCCCCTACGGCCTCGCCCCCGTCACCGGCACCGTCAAGGCCGTCGGCCTCGCCGGAGTCACCCTCGCGGGCGGCTACGGGCTGCTCAACGGCCGCTGCGGCCTCGCCCTGGACAACCTCGCCGCCGCCCGCGTCGTCCTCGCCGACGGCCGTGCCGTCACCGCCAGCCCCACCGAACACGCCGAGCTGTACTGGGCGCTGCGCGGCGGCGGCGGCAACTTCGGCGTCGTCACCGAACTGCACTGCCGACTCCACCCGGTGAGCACCGTCCTCGCCGGGATGCTCCTCTACCCGGCCGACCGCGCCACCAGCGTGCTGCGCGGCTACCGGGACATCATCGCCGCCGCGCCCGACGAACTCACCGTGATGAGCGGGTTCTTCGGCGGCCCCGACGGACAGCCGCTGGTCTTCCTGCTGCCGGTGTGGTCCGGCGGCCTCGAAGAGGGCCGCGACGTCGTCGCCCGCTTCGACCAGTTGGGCCCCCCGCTCTCCGGAGCGGTCTGCCCGCAGGAGTACGCCCACGTGCTCGGCATGTTCGACCAGGTCGTCGTCGACGGACGGCACAACGAGGTGCGCACCCAGTGGCTGCCCGCCCTCACCGACCGCACCGTCGACCTGATCGCCGCCACGGCGTCCGGCGCGACCTCCCCGTACTCCGGCATGTTCGTGCACCACTTCCACGGCGCCGCCGCCCGCGTACCCGCCGCGGACACCGCGTTCGCGCTGCGCCGGGACCACCTGCTCGTCGAGATCGCCGCGGCCTGGGAGCCCACCGCACCGCCGGGACCGCACCAGCGCTGGGCCCGCGAGGCGTCCACCGCGTTCGCGGCGCACGCCCTGCCCGGCGGCTACCCCAACCTGCTCGCCCCGCAGGAGTACCAGCGCGCCATCGCCGCGTTCGGCCCGAACACCGGACGGCTGCTGAAGGTCAAGGAACGCTACGACCCCGAGCACCTCTTCAGCGCGGTGGCGGCCCTCGAACCGACCGACACGACCCCGGGAGCCTGATCACCATGACCACCGAAGAGGAGAGCACCCGCACCGTGCGGGACGCGACACTCGACGTCCTGCGACAGCTCGGCATGACGACCGTCTTCAGCAACCCAAGCCACACCGAGATGAAACTGTTCGAGTACTGGCCGGAGGACGAGTTCCGGTTCGTCATGGGCCTGCAGGAGGCGTCCGTCGTCGGCATGGCCGACGGCTACGCCCAGGGCACCGGCGAACCCGCCCTCGTCCTCATCAACGGCGGCCCCGGCCTCGGCAACGCCATGGGCAGCGTCTACACCGCCGCCGCCGCGAAGACGCCGATGGTCATCCTCGGCGGGCAGCAGGCCCGCAAGATGCTCCTCGGCGACCCCTTCCTGGTCGCCAAGGACGCCACCCAACTGCCCAAGCCGTACATCAAGTGGGCCGGTGAGCCCGGCCGCCCGCAGGACGTGCCCGCGCTGATCGCACAGGCCTACCAGATCGCCAAGCAGGCCCCGCAGGGACCGGTGTTCGTCGCCGTCCCCGAGGACGACTGGGTACGCCCCGCCGACCCCGAGCCGGTCCGCATCCCCGAGGTCACCGCCGCCGTCGTGCCCGACCCGCAGGCGCTGCAGACCATCGCCGACGCCCTCAACGGCGCCGAGCGGCCCGGCATCGTCGCGGGCGGCCCCGTGGACGCGCAGGGCGCCCGCGGCGACCTGATCGCGCTCGCCGAGAAGCTCAACGCGCGCGTGTGGGGCGCCCCGGTGTGGGCGCGCGGCGCCTTCCCGGAGAACCACCCGCTGTTCGCCGGGGTGCTGCCGCCGATACCCGAGCTGATCAACGAGCGGCTCGGCGCCCAGCACGACGTCGTGGTCGTCCTCGGCGGCCCGGCGTTCACCCTGTTCACGGCGTGGGACCTGTTCTCCACCGCGCCCGCCGACCTCGACAAGACACCCCGCCCGACGCTCCGCGACGACGTGCGCTTCCTGCACGTCACCGACAACCCGCAGGACGCCGCCGCGACCCTCGCCAACGCCAGCTTCGTCGCGCCGCCCGGCGCGGTCGTGAAGGGCCTGGTCCCGCTGGTGGAGGAGCGCGAGCGCGTCGACCTGGCCCCGGTGCGCGAACCGGTGCCGGTCCCCGAGCCCTCCACCCCGCTCAGCCAGGCGTACCTGTTCCAGATCCTGTCCCAGGAACTCCCGGACAACGCCGCCCTGTTCGAGGAACTGCCCATCGCCCGCGCCGACTTCCACGAGCAGATCCCGCTCGGCGCGGACCACGGCTACTTCGCCACCGCCAGCGGCGCCCTCGGCTTCCCCTTCGCGGGCGCCGTCGGCTACGCGCTGGCCCGCCCCGACCGGCGCGCGGTCGTGGTCGTGGGCGAGGGCTCCGCGCAGTACACGCTGCACGCGCTGTGGACGGCGGCCCAGCACCAGCTGCCGGTCACCTTCGTCATCCCCGACAACTCCGGCTACCTCTCCCTGAAGTACTACCTCCAGGACCAGAAGTCCTGGCAGAAGGGCTGGGACCTCAGCGGCGTCGACATGGCCCAGCTCGCTCGCGGCTTCGGCGTGCGCGGCGAACGCGTGGAGACCCCCGAGGGCCTGCGCGAGTCCCTGCGCTCCGCCCTGACCGCCGACGGCCCCGTCCTCCTCGACGTCGTCGTCGCCGACCCGGGCCTGTTCCGCCTCTGACCGTTCCCGGCACACCGGCCCCGGACGCCCCCCGCCCCGAGCGGGGGGCGTCCTCACGAGAGATCACCATGCCCCGCACCCCACCACCGCCCGGGGACGACCGCTGTCCCGGGAGCCTGCGCTGGGCGGCGGCGGTGGCCAACGCGGACTGGCACGTCACCGCGCCCCTGCTGGTGACGCTCGCCGCCGCGCTCGGCACCGGTATCCACACGGTCACGGCGGCCCTCGGCGCGTACTCCCTCGGCCACGGCCTCGCCCTGCCCCTGTGGGGCCGCGCGGCCGACCGCTACGGGCCCGCGCGCGTCCTGCGCACCGGCCTCACCCTCGCCGCCGCGGGCTCCGCGGGCAGCGCGCTGTGCGCCACGGGCACCGACTGGCTGGCGCTGCGCGCCCTCACCGGCGCCGCGTTCGCCGCGGTCACCCCCGCCGTCGCCCTCTACTGCCACGAGACCGGCAGCACCCCACCGGCCCGCCAACGCCGCTTCGCCGACGTCCTCGCCGTCTCCGCCGCCTCCGCCGTGGCGGCCCCCCTGTACGCCGACACGATCACCCACCTCACGAGCTGGCGCCTGGTCTTCCTCACCCTCGCCGCCCTCACCGCGGCCAGCGCGGCCCACACCCTGACCCTGCCGGACACCCGCGCCACGCCCCCGCCTCCCCTGGGCGGCCTCCAGGGAACCGCCCCCCTGGCTCCCGCCACCGCGCACCGCACGGCCACCGTCGCCGCCCCGGCCCCCGCCACCCGGCGCCGGACCACCCCCACCCCCGTACGCCGCAGGCTCGCCCTCGTGCTCGCGCTCGGGGCCGCCGAAGGCGCCGTACTGCTCGCGCTGCCCGCGCTGCTCGCGCCCGCGCTGGCCGTCACCGCGGCCGGGGACGGCGACGGGAGCGGCGGTACCGCCGTGGCCGTCGCCTACGGCGCCAGCGTGCTCGCCGGGAGCGTCGCCGTACGGCGCTGGGGCGCGCCCCGCTCCCCGGCCGCGCTGGTCGCCGCGGGCGGCCTGTGCGGCACCGCCGCCGCGCTGCTGGGCGCCGCCCGCACGGCCCCGCCGACGCTGACCGCCGCCGCGGTGCTGCTCGGCCTGGCGTGGACGCTGCTGCACACCACCCTCCAGACCTGGGTGCCGCGGCTGCTCCCCGCGGGCCGCCGCGCCACCGCCGCCTCCCTGTTCGCCACCTCCGGCGTCCTCGCCGGCGGCCTCGCCGTCGAACTGGCGGCCCCGCAGCTCAAGGCGGGCCGCACCGGCGCCGTCTTCCTCACCGCGGCCGTCCTGTGCGCCGTACTGACCACGTCGGTCGCGCTCGCCGCCCGGCACTGGACGACCGGCCAGGTCATCCGGCGATTTGCCGTAGTGCCGTCTGCCACTTCGGGATGTGCGACAGCCACCCCGGCCCGTCCTGGCAGCGCCCAAACCCTGATAACTAGACATGAGTTCGGCAGTTCGCGTGTCCGAAAAGAACGCCGAACGAGAGGAACCCCCATGAGCAGGCGCATCCTCATCATCCTGTCCGAGTACGGCTACTGGGGCGAGGAACTCATCGGCCCGCTGGAGACCTTCGACAAGGCGGGCTACCACAGCACGTTCGCCACGCCGACCGGCAAGCGCCCCCTCGCCCTGCCGCCCAGCTACGACCCCGACTACATCGACCCGCCCCTCGGCCGCTCCGTCACCACCCCGGAGATGGCCGCGAAGGTCAAGGCCGTCGAGGCGTCCGACCGCCTCGACCACCCCCTCGACCTGTCCTCCTGGCTCCCGGACCGCCCCTACCGCTCCAAGCCGTACTTCCTGCGCGACTGGGAGGCGTACAACACCCGCCTGGAGAAGGTCCAGGAGCAGATCGCCGACCGCTACGACGCGATGCTCATCGTCGGCGGCAGCGGCCCCGTCGTGGACCTCGCCAACAACTGGCGCGTCCACGACCTGATCCTCGCCTTCTACGCCCTGGACCGGCCCATCGCCGCCGAGTGCTACGGCGTCACCTGCCTCGCCTTCGCCCGCGACCAGGGCGAGCGCGAGAGCATCATCCGCGGCAAGCACGTCACCGGCCACTGCATCGAGTACGACTACCTCGACGGCACCGGCTTCGTCGGCACCGACTTCAACATGGGCCCGCCGCCGTACCCGCTGGAGTACATCCTGCGCGACGCCACCGCCCCCGACGGCGCCTACCACGGCAACTTCGGCAAGGTCACCTCGGTGATCGTCGACTACCCGTTCATCACCGGCCGCTCCACCCCCGACTCCTACCTGACCGGCCAGAAGACCGTCGAGGTCCTCGACCACGGCCTGCGCCAGTGGGGCTTCCACCCCACCGCCACGCAGAGCTGACCGGCACCGGACGACGAGAGGAACCGGTCACATGACCAGCAGGCCCGCCCGCGCGGCGTTCCTGGAGCAGCTCACGGCCGACGGGGTCCGGTACATGTTCGGCAACCCCGGCACCGTCGAGCAGGGCTTCCTCGACGAGCTGCGCCACCACCCCGCGATCGACTACCAGCTCACCCTGCACGAGTCCGTCGCCGTCGGCATGGCCGACGGCTACGCGCGGGCCACCCGCCGCCCCGCCGTCGTCCAACTGCACTCCGGCGTCGGCCTCGGCAACGGCGTCGGGATGCTCTACCAGGCCATGCGCGGGCACGCCCCGCTCGTCGTCGTGGTCGGCGAGTCCGGCCTGCGCTACGACGCCCTCCAGGCGCAGATGTACGTCGACCTGGTCGCGATGGCGGAACCGGTGACCAAGTGGGCCACCCGCGTCGTCGACCCGGAGTCCACCCTGCGGGTGCTGCGCCGCGCCTTCAAGGTCGCGGGCACCCCGCCCTACGGACCGGTCCTCGTCGTCCTGCCCGCCGACGTCATGGACCGGCCCACCAGCGAGGAGGCGGTGCCGGTGTCCTACCCCGACACCGCCTCCGCCCCAGACCCGGCCGCCCTCGACCGCGCCGCGGACCTGCTGTCCGGCGCCCGCAGGCCCATCGTCATCGCCGGTGACGGCGTCCACTTCTCCGGCGCGCAGCCCGAACTCGCGCGGCTCGCGGAGGTGTGGGGCGCCGAGGTGTGGGGCGCCGACTGGGCCGAGGTCAACCTGTCCGTGGAACACCCGGCGTACGCGGGCCAGTTGGGCCACATGTTCGGCGAGAGCAGCCGCCGGGTCACCGGCGCCGCCGACGCCGTGCTGCTGTGCGGCACCTACGCCCTGCCGGAGGTCTTCCCGGCCCTGGAGGGCGTCTTCGGCGAGGGCGTGCCGGTCGTGCACATCGACCTGGACACCGACGCCATCGCCAAGAACTTCCCCGTGGACCTGGGTCTGGTGGCCGACCCGAAACGGTCCCTGGGGCCGCTCGCGGACGCCCTGGCGGCGCGGATGACCGGCGAGCGGCGCGCCGCCGCCGACGACCGGCTGCGCCGCGGGGCCGCCGAACGCGCCGACGCCCGCGCCGCCGCCGTACGGCGCCGCCGGGAGCACGCCGAGGCGCACGACCTGCCGCACATCGCCTTCGCGGAGGAACTCGCCGCCCGGCTCCCCGACGACGCCGTCCTGTTCGACGAGGCGCTCACCGCGGGCCCGGACCTGTTCGCCCCGCTGCCGCCGACGAAGCCAGGCCACTGGCACCAGACCCGCGGCGGCTCCCTCGGCGTCGGCATCCCCGGCGCGCTGGGCGCCCAACTCGCCCACCCCGAGCGCACGGTCGTCGGCTTCACCGGCGACGGCGGCAGCATGTACACCTTCCAGGCGCTGTGGACGGCCGCCCGGCACGGCATCGGCGCCAAGTTCGTCATCTGCAACAACAGCAGCTACAAGCTCCTTGAGGACAACATCGAGCAGTACTGGCGGGAGCAGGGCATCCCCGCGCACGACCACCCGGAGATCTTCGACCTCGGACGGCCCGCGATCGACTTCGCGGCCCTGTCGAAGTCCCTGGGAGTGCCCGCGCTGCGCGTGGAGAAGACGGGCCAGGCGGCCTCGGCGGTCGCCGAGATGCTGGCACACCGCGGCCCGTTCCTGGTCGACCTGGTCACCGAACGGGGGAAGGGACGGTAAGCAGCCGTGCGACTCACGGGGCACAAGATCGCCGTACTGATGGAGAGCGACTTCTACGAACCCGAGATCCTCTACTACCGGCACCGCTTCCCCGAGGAGGGCGCGGAGGTCCACTTCCTGTCCCGCCTGTGGGGCGAGGACTCCATGACCTTCACCGGGCACGAGCACCGGATGCCCTTCACGGTCGACGAGTCCTTCGAGGACGTCGACGAGTTCACGCTCAAGGAGTTCAGCGCCGTCATCGTGCCCTCCGGCATGGTCGCCGACCGGCTGCGCTACACCGAGGACCCCGACCAACTGCCGCCCGCCGCGCTGTTCCTGCGCCGGGCGTTCGCGGACGAGGCCATCATCAAGGGCGTCATCTGCCACGGCATGTGGCTGGCCGCCCCGATCGCGGGCATGGTCCGGGGCCGCCGCGCGGTGGTCCACAACAACCTGCTCGGCGACCTGCGGAACATGGGCGGCGTCTACGTCGACGAGGACGTCGTCGTCGACGACGACCTGGTCACCGCCCGCACCGGCGAGCACTGCCACCTGTTCGCCCGGAAGATCATCGACCTGCTCGCGGTGCGGTCCCGGCCCACCACGGTGACCCTGCCATGAGCGCCGCCACCACCGGGATCGGGGCCGCGGTCGAAGCCCCCGTCGGCCCGCGCGTCACGGCGGACGCCTCCGCCGTGACCGTGCTCGGCCCGCTGCTGCCCGTCCTCGCCCCCTGGCTGGCGACCCGTCGCTGGTACCAGGGGACGACCGTGAGCGGGCTGCGTCCGCGCGCGGTCACGGTGATCCACGGCGACGGCCTCCCCGACCTCGTCGTCGCGGTGGTCGACGTGACCGCGCGCGGCACCGCCGCCGCGCCGACCTGCTACCAGCTCCTGCTCGGCCTCGCCCGCGAGCTGCCCCGCCGCCTGGCGGACGCCGCGATCGGCACGGTGCCGTCCGGCCGCTGGGCGGGCCGGGCGGTGTACGACGCCGTGGCCGACCCGGCGCTGATGGGGCTGCTGCTGCGGGCCCTCGCCGCCCGCCGCGCGGGCACCCTGCGCCTGGAACGGGCGGGACTGTTCCCGCTGCCGGTCGGACTGGTGCCGCGCCCGCTGACCGGGGAGCAGAGCAACAGCGCGGTCGTGTACGGCGACCGGCTGCTGCTGAAGCTCTACCGGCGCCCGGAGCCGGGCCCGAGCCCCGAGGCGGAGGCCCTGCGCGCCCTGACCGCCGAGGACTGCGCGCGCACCCCCCGGCTGTACGGCGCCCTGTCGGTACCGGCGCCGGGCGGCGATCCCCTCACCGTGGGCCTGATCGAGGAGTTCGTGCCGGGCGCGGAGGACGGCTGGGAACGAGCGGTCCGCTTCGCCCGCGACCACATCAACGGGCCGGGCGACCCGGAGGCCGACGCGGACCCGGGTACGACCACCGGCGCGGGCGGTGGTTTCACCGGGCAGGCCCATGCCCTCGGGCAGGCCGTCGCCGAGGTGCACGGCGCGCTCGGGCGGGCCTTCCCGCGCCGTCGCCGCCAGGCCCTCGACCTCGCCGCGGACGCGGCGCGGATGCGACGCCGTCTGGACACCGCCGTCCTGGAGGTCCCGCAGCTCGCCCGCTACCACGCCGCGCTGGCCGCGGTGTTCGACGAGTACGGCGCCCTCGCGGGCCGCGGCTGCCCGGTGTTCGCCCAGCGCGTCCACGGCGACCTGCACCTCGGCCAGGCCCTGCACACCGAGGACGGCTGGTACGTCGTCGACTTCGAGGGCGAGCCCGCCACCCCCGCAGCCGAACGCGCCCTGCCGCAGCCCGTGCTGCGGGACGTCGCGGGGATGCTGCGCTCCTTCGACTACGCCGCCCGCACCGCGCTGGCCGAACTCGACGGCGCCGCGGGCCCCGCCCAGCAGCTCAGCCGACGGCGCCGGGCCACGGCCTGGGCGCTGCGCAACCGCCGCGCCTTCTGCGCCGGTTACGCCGCCGCGGGCGGCGAGGACCCGACCTGCCGGACCGCCCAGCTCACCGCGTTCGAGGCGGACCGCGCGGTGTACGAGGCGCTGTACGAGGCGAGACACCGCCCGCACTGGCTGCCGGTCCCGCTCGCGGCGGTCCACCGGCTCGTGGGGCGGATGCGCTGATGCGGGACTACGGGGGAGACGGGTCCGGCACCACCGCCTCAGCGCTGGTGCTGCTCCGCCAGGGCGTGCGCGGGATCGTACGTCGCGGGCATCCCGGTCGCCTGAAGCGCCTGGTCGTACGCCTCCAGCGCCTCCTTGGACCGGCCCTGCCGCTTCCACACGTCCCCGATGTGCCGCCACTCCTGCGCCGTCTCGTACGAGGGCGGGAAGTGCCGGAGCTGCCGGGTCGCCGTGTGCAGGGACTGCAGGCCGTCGTTCCGCTCACCGCGCAGCAGGTGCAACTCGGCGAGCCGGACGCGCGCGCCGACCGCCTCGACCCGCGGGCCGGAGCTGAGCAGCCCGAGGGCGCGCCGGGCGTGGGCGGACGCGTCGTCCCACTGGCCGAGTTGGATGTGCGCGTCGACCAGACAGATCTCGCACCGGGCCTGCTCGATGGCGTTGCCGACTTCGGCGAGCGTCTGCCCGGCGTCCTCCAGCAGGGCCCGGGCGCGCGCCGGGGCGGGGGTGTCGGACTGCAGCTCCAGCCAGGCGACGTTCAGCTTGAGCATGGCCACGTGCCGGAGGTTGTCGTCGTCGGCCATCATCGCCAGCGCCCGCTCGGTCAGGGCGAGCGCCTCCGGGAACTGCCGCCGCGAGAGGGCGACCAGCCCGGCGTTCCAGTACACCGCGCCCCGGCCGACCCGCCCGCCGTGCTCCTCCGCCACCGGGATCAGCCGCTGCGCGAGCAGATGGGCGCGGGTGAGGTCACCGCGCATCAGGTACGACCCGATGAGGGTGGAGCCGACCTGGATGTGGTCCATGGTGACGTCGAGGCCGAGGGCGTCGAGCGTGGCCATGGTCCGCTCGCCGATCTCGATGCTGAGGGCGATGTCGCCCACGTTGCGGTAGCAGCGGCTGAGGGAGACCGAGACGCGGCACCACGCGTCGGAACCCGCGGCCAGGTCCGGGTCCTTGACCAGTTCCTCCAGGATCGGGATGGCCGCCTCGATCCGGTCCAGCTTCTCCAGCGCGGTGGCCTGGCCGACGCGCGCCCGCAGCCGCGTCGGCCGGTCGAGGAGGGCGGGCTTGGCCAGCAGCTCGCCGAAGGACTGGAGCGCCGCGCCGTTGTCCCCGTTGCGCAGGGCCATTTCGGCGAAGGAGAGCTTCAGCTTGGTGTCTTCCAGGGCGTGCTCGTCGTGACCGGTCCTGAGATGGTCGGGCGAACACCCCAGTTTCCTGGCGAGGGTGGTCAACACCGTGTCCGAGGGAACCCTTTTCCCGGATTCGATCAGCGAGATGTAGCTGGCGGAGATTTCCGTGGAGGCCAGGTCCTGCTGCTTGAGCCCGAGCTTCACCCGCAGGTTTCGGATACGCCTGCCCACGTGGACCGGGGATGCGGCTTCCACTTGATCCATTTTGGCTTCCCGAGGGTGAGCATGACTAATGGTGTCATAGATCATGATACCAGCATGACTGGAGCACGCCAAGGTTTGCTCATGACGGCGGCGCCGACGGCCGGAAAAAGCGCTGGCTAAGTCGGTGTAGGTCACCTCGGTCGAAAGAAAAGGGAATCCCGATTCCGCTCGCCTTTCACTACTGCGCATGAACTTGACTCATGGTGAAAACTGCCATGACTGGCGCAGTAATGATCATGCGGAGGGATGGTGTCTATGAGATGGGAGAAATGAAGTGATCTCAAGATCCTTTACGCTTCTCGTCGTGACTCTCTTCGTCGTCGGCCTGGTCTGCGCCGGGATGTACCTGGCGGCGGGGGAGCCGAAGTACGACACGGTCAGACCGGCGAAGGAAAACGGTCCCGTCGTCTGCTGTCGGGGGATCGGCTGAGCGGGCCGACAGCCGCCTCCGTTCCACGACCGGGTCCGGTACCGGAACCGAATGGACCAGCACCCTGGTGTACGGATGCGCCGGTCGCTCGAAGACCTCCCGCACCCGCCCGGTCTCGACGACGCGACCGGCCCGCATGACCGCGACCCGGTCGGCGAGGTGCCGTACCGCCGCCAGGTCGTGGGAGACGACCAGACAGGAGGGACCGTGATCTCCCGTCAGCCGCCTTAGCAGGTCGAGTATCCCCGCCCGCACCGACACGTCGAGCGCGGAGACCGGCTCGTCCAGCAGCAGCAGCTCCGGCTCTCCGGCCAGCGCCCTGGCGATGGCGATCCGCTGCCGCTCACCACCGGAGAAGCGGTGCGGATAGGCGTCCGCGGCGGCGGCACCCAGACCGACCAGCTCCAGCACCTCGGCCACCCGCACGGCCGCGCGCTCCGGCGGCACCCGTCGGGCCCACAGCGGCTCGGCGACGATGTCACCCACCGGCATCCGAGGATCGAGGCTCGCCATCGGGTCCTGCGGTACGTACTGCAGGGCCCCGCGCAACCGCCGTACCGCCTCCCGTGACAGCGCGCCGGTCTCCATGCCGAGCACCTCGACACGGCCGCGCCGGGGCGCCGTCAGGGCCATCACCTCCCGCAGCGTGGTCGACTTCCCGCACCCGGACTCCCCGACCAAAGCGAGGGTCTCCCCCCGGCGCACCTCCAGGTCCACCCCGGCCACGGCCCACACCTCACGCGCCCCCCTGCCGGTCCCGGGAAACGCCTTGCCGAGCCCACTGATCCGCAGGACGGTCTCGCCCGCGCCCGCGCCACCCCCGCCCCGCCTCCTCCCGGCGGGCGGAAACAGCTCGGCCGCGCCGCGCCGCGCGGCCTCCCCGGCGTGATGACACGCGGTCAGGTGCCCGTCCACGCCCACGAGCGCCGGTACCCGCGCCTCGCACACCCGGTCCGCCAGCGGACAGCGCGGCGCGAAGGCGCAGCCGGGCCCCGGGGCGCCGGGCGCGGGCGGCCCGCCCGGCATCGGGGTGGGCGGCACCTCACTGTCGATCCGGGGCACGGAGCCGAGCAGCCCTTTGGTGTACGGCATCCGGGGCCGGGCGTAGAGGGCCTCGGCCGCCGCGGTCTCCACGATCCGCCCGCCGTACATCACCGCGACCCGGTCCGCCGCCCCCGCCACCACCCCCAGGTCATGGCTGACCAGCAGCAGCGCCGCCCCCGTCGCCCGCCGCGCGGTCACCAGCGCCCGCACCACCCTGTCCCGCACGGTGCCGTCCATGGCGCTGGTCGGCTCGTCGGCGACGATGACGTCCGGCCGGTTCGCCATCGCCATCGCGATCATGGCCCGCTGCCGGGTGCCGCCGGACAACTGGTGCGGATAGGCGTCCGCGACCCGCCCCGCCTCCGCCACCCCGACGGCGTCCAGCAGCTCGGCCGCGGCCCGCCGCGCCGCCGCCCGCCCGGGACGCGGCTCCTGGTGGACGCGGATCGCCTCGCCGATCTGGTCACCGATCCGCAGCACCGGCGTGAAGGCCGCGAGCGCGTCCTGGAAGACCAGGGCGATGCGCCGCCCCCGCAGCCGTGCCAGCTCCCGCCCGGGCATCCCGACGATCTCGCGCCCCAGCAGCCGTACCGAGCCGCTCACCGCCAGACCCGGCGGGCACAGACCGAGCAGCGCCAGCGCGGTCAGGCTCTTCCCCGCCCCCGACTCGCCGACCAGGCCCAGCACCTCGCCCCGCCGCAGCCGCAGGTCCACGCCGTGCACCAGGGGCAGCTCGGGGGCGCGCCGGGACGCGGGCCGCGCCACCCGCAGCCCCCGCACCTCAAGCAGCACCTCGCCCGGGCCCGTCACCGCCCGCCCCCCACCGCGGCCCCGGCCGGGTCCAGCGCGTCCCGCAGCGCCTCGCCGACCAGATGGCAGGCGAGGACCAGGCAGACCAGCAGCCCGGCCGGGAAGAAGAACATCCACGGGTACGTCACCGGCACCTCCGCGGCGTCCGCGATCAGCGAGCCCAGCGAGACGTCCGGCGGCTGCACCCCGAAGCCGAGGTACGACAGGCCGGTCTCACTGAGCACCGCCCCGGCCACCGCCACCGTCGCGTCCGTGATCAGGAACCCCGCCAGATGCGGCAGGACGTGCCGCCGCATCACCGCCACCGGGCCGACGCCCAGATACCGCGCCACCCGCACGAACTCCCGCTCCCGCAGCGACCGGGTCTGCGCCCGCACGGCCCGCGCGGTGACCATCCAGCCGAACACGGCCAGCAGCCCCGGGTACGCGAGCCAGCCCAGCCCGCGCAGCCGGGGCGCGAGGACCACCAGGACCAGGAACGCGGGCACCACCAGCATCAGATCGACGAAGAACATCAACGCCCGGTCGGTCCAGCCGCCGAGGTACCCGGCGCACACCCCGACGACGGTCCCCAGCACCGTGGCGAAGAACGCCACCAGCACCCCGATGAACAGCGACTTCTGGAGCCCGCGCGCACACTGCGCGAACACGTCCTGGCCGATCCGGTTGGTCCCGAACCAGTGCTCGGCGCCGGGCGGGCGGTGCAGCGCGGAGTAGTCGACGTCGGCGTACCCCCACCGGGTCAGCGCGGGACCGGCGAACGCGAGCAGGGACAGCCCGAGCAGCAGCGCGGTACCCGCGAGGGCCGTGGGGGAGCGGACCAGGCGCCGTACCACCGCGCGTGTCCGCGCCGACCTCACGGGTGCCGGACCCGGGGATCGAGCGCGGCGTGCAGCAGATCTCCGGCCAGCCCGGCCAGCAGCACCAGCGCGGCCCCGAACACCTGCATGGCCACGACGGAGTGGACGTCGCCCTTCTGCACCGACTCGACGAACCAGCCGCCCATGCCGTGCCAGCCGAAGACCTTCTCGGTGAACACCGCCCCGGTGAACAGGGTCAGGAACCCGAAGGAGAAGAACGCCGTCAGCGGGATCAGCGACACCCGCAGCCCGTGCCGCAGCAGCGCCCGCCCGGGGGTGAGCCCCTTGGCCTGGGCGGCGCGCAGATGCTCGGAGGCGAGCACGTCCAGGGTCGCCGCCCGCTGGTAACGGCTGTACGCGGCGATGGCGCCCAGGGCGACGCAGAGCGTGGGCAGCGCGAGGTGCACCGCGGTGTCCCGGAGCTGGGTCAGCGCCCCGCCCGTCAGGCCGGGCGTCCGCTCGCCGGTGTAGCGGATCACCGTACGGCCCGCGGCGTCGTTGACGGTGATCGCCCCCGCCTGCAACAACAGCCCCAGCACGAAGGGGGGCACCGCCAGCACCGCGAAGGAGAACAACGTGAGCGCCCGGTCCGGCAGCCGTCCCCGGCGGACCGCCGCCCACACCCCGGCCAGCACCCCCAGCGCCGTCCCCACCACGGTGCCCACGACCAGCAGCCGCGCGGTCACGCCGACGCGGCGGCGGAACTCCGTGGTGACCGGGGTGCCGTCGAGCGTCCGGCCGAGGTCGCCGTGCAGCGCCCGCCATGACCAGTGGGCGAACCGCTCGGTGACCGGAACGGTGTCGTCCAGCCCGAGCTGGGCGAGCCGCTGGTCGACCACGGCTCCCGGCGGCGGCGGTGTGCGCTGTTCGTAGTAGGCACGGGGGTCGAGGGCGGAGGCGGAAATCAGATAGGAGAGGAAAGTTGAAGCAAGGAGTAAAGCAAGACAGTTTGTCAGGCGTATTGCCGACAATATGAGCATCGAGTGTTCCCCCGAGGAACTTCACGAGCGTGACATGCGCCAATGTTAGGCTCAACTTCCCCGCTCGGAAGGCGAGTTCTGTATTTCCTCGCACCGGCGGTGGCGCAGCGAAGACCTTAAGAGGGGGAGAGGGCGCGCTATGGCGGTTTTCCAGGGCTCCAGAAGACGGTTACGACTCCTCCTCGTCTGGACCGCTCTCGGCGCGGTGCTCATCGGATGCACCCCATCCGGCTCGGACGACTCACCCGGTGCGGACCATTCCCGGGCCGCGGTCCCCGCCTACGGCCACACCGACGTCCACCCCCGCCCGCGCTCCGCGCTCCGCCAGGGCGGCACCCTCACCCTGCCGATCTACCAGTGGCCGACCCAGTTCAACTACCACCACGTGGACGGCGCCCTCGACGAGGTCTGGACGATGGCCGGACTGCTGGAACCGCGGCTCTTCGCCCGGGACGCGCACGGCACCCCCCAGCCGGACCCCGACTACCTCCGCTCCGCCACCGTCACCGCGACCTCCCCGCAGACCGTCACCTACCGCCTCAACCCCAAGGCCCGCTGGTCCGACGGCCAGCCCCTCGGCTGGCGCGACTTCGACGCCCAGTGGCGCGCCCTCGGCCGCGGCGACGACCGGTACCAGATCGCCGACCCCACCGGCTACGAGGACATCACCGAGGTCCGCCCCGGCGCCGACCCGCACGAGGTCGAGGTCGTCTTCGCGGAGCCGTTCGCCGACTGGCAGCGGCTGTTCACGCCGCTGTACCCGGCCGCCGCGTTCCGCACGCCCGAGCAGTTCAACGAGGGCTGGCGCACCGGCGTCCCCGTCACCGGCGGCCCCTTCAAGGTCGGCGCCCTCGACGCCACCGCCCGCACCCTCACCCTGGTGCCCGACCGGCGCTGGTGGGGCCCCCGCCCCCTCCTCGACCGGGTCATCCTGCGCACCCTCGACCCCGCCACCGCCGTACAGGCGTTCCTCAACGGCGAGGTCGACGCCGTCAACGCGGCAGCCGCCGACGTCTACGACCGCCTCAAGGACGCCCGCGACACCGACCTGCGCACCGGCTCCGCCTGGGACGCCGTACAGATCGCCCTCAACGGCGCCGCGGGCCCGCTCACCGACCCCGAGGTGCGCCGGGCCGTGCTGCACGCCGTCGACCGCAAGGCCCTCGCGGAGGTCGCGGGTGAGGGCCTGCCCATCGGCGTGCCGCTGCTCGGCAACCACTTCTTCATGACCAACCAGCCCGGCTACACCGACAACTCCGGCCCCTACGCCACCCGCGACCTCGCCCGGGCCGAACGCCTCCTGGACCGCCGCGGCTGGCGCCGCGCCGACGGCACCGGCACCCGCACCAAGGACGGCCGCCCGCTGAAGCTGCGCCTGGTGCTCAGCCAGGCCACCAACCGCCTCGGCCTCGACCTCGCCCAACTCGTCCAGCGGATGCTCGCGGAGGCCGGGATCGAGGTGGAGCTGCAGAAGGTCCCCGCCGACGACTACCTGCCGAAGTACCTCAACCAGGGCAACTTCGACCTGGCCATCTTCCGCTTCGTCGGCCTGACCTACCCCAGCGCCCTCTACCCCGTCTACCGGCAGACGGACGACAAGCAGACCTACGCCAACTACGGCCGGATCTCCAGCCCACGCGTCGACGCGCTGCTGGCCGAGGCCACCCACACCCTGGACGAGGGGCGCCGCCTGCGGCTCTACCAGCAGGCCGACGCCGCCATCTGGGAGTTGGGCCACGACGTCCTCCTCTACCAGCGCCCCCAGGTCGTCGCCGTCCGCGAACACCTAGCCAACTACGGCGTCCCGGGGCTCGGCGACATCGACTTCACCGCCGTCGGCTGGGAGAAGTGACCCCCGGCGCTCAGCGCGTCATAGCCGAGCGCCACGGAGGCGAGGGTGACGTGGTGGTGCCAGCCGCGGAACGACCGGCCCTCGAAGTCGGCCAGCCCGAAGTCCCGCTGGAGCCGCGCCAGGCTCTGCCCCGACAGCGCCCGCAACTGCGCCAGCGGCATGATGTCGGGCAGCCTGCGCGCGGGCAGGTTCGTCAGCCAGTAGGAGCGCGGCGCGGGACGGCCGTAGGGCCAGTCGGTCACCAGGTGCCGGGGCCGCTGCGCGGGCTGCGCCTCCGCCGAACGAGCCCCCGCACCCCCGCCGTGCGGAGCCTCCGTCAGCAGCAGCGCGGGCATCGACAGCACCTGTGACTGCCGCATCCGCGCGGTGGCCCGGTCCTGCCAGGCGATCGGCATCCGCTTGCGGTGCTGGGCGGCGTGCACCGCCAGCTCCACCAGCGTCCCACTGCCGTACGGCGACCCCGCGCAGGGCCGCGGCAGGGTCACCCCGACGCTCGGCGCGACCTGGACCAGGTACGCCAGGCCGCGCGCCTCAAGACCGCGCAGCAGCGGCGCCACATCGCCCTCGCCGCGCCAGTCGACCAGCACCGGCAGCGGCTCCAGCAGCCACTCCTCCAGCATCTCGTCGACGGCCTCCAGGATGTACCGCCAGCGCGGCCGGGCGCGCTCCACGTCCGGCAGGTGCGCCTGGCGGCGCAGCTCCTCGTCGCGGTCCCAGCGCTGCGGCAGCAGCAGCCGCCAGCTCACCGGCACCCCGCCGTGCCTGCCGACCAGCGAGGTGGCCAGCGCGAGCTGGCAGTTGACGGTGCGCTCCAGGGACGGCGCGTACTGCCGGGCGACGCCCACGGACCGGTCGCCGTTCTTGGTGAACACGACCTCGTCCACGCACCACGCCTCGGTGCCCAGCGTCCGCTCCAGTTGTCCGGCGAGCCGCCGCCGCACCGGCCCGCAGGGCCACGGGCTCTGGTTGACGAACTGCTGGATCTGCTGGACGGCCCGGCGCCCCAGCACCTGTTCGGAGATCCGGGCCGGGGTCTTGCGGCCGGGCACGTCGAGCAGTCCGCGGACGTACACCTCGCCCCAGCGCCGCTGGTCCGACCGGGCCAGCGTGCCGAAGAGGTCCTGGCAGTACGCGGAGAAGTCCAGCGGTGCGAGCGGCACCTCGGCGGGCGGCACGGGGACGGCCGCCTCGGGGAGGAGGTGCGTGGGGGGCAGGGTGGTGGTCACGGGTCAGTCCTCCTCGCCCTCGAGCAGGAAGGCGTCGGTGGCCAGCAGCGCTTCACGGACCTCGGGCAGCACCGAGCCGACGACGACGAAGTCCACGTCGAGACCGGCCTTGGTGCGCTGCACGAGCAGTTCGTTGACGGCGGGACGGCACATCTCGGTGACCTCGCCCAGGTGGAACTCCACCCGCTGCGGCCCGGCCGCCATCACCTCGCCGAGGACCCGCCGGAACTTCTCCAGCTCCCCGGAGTCCACCGCGCCGCCGCAGCGCACGTGCGCGGTGCCGCCGTCGAACTCGCTGCGCACCCGCAGCCGCATCTGCACCGGCTCCAGCTCGACCCGCACCCGCACCGGGCCGTCGCTCTCGGGCAGCCTGACGGTGAGTTCCTTGGCGTCGAAGTGGTGGTGGGGCCGACCGTCGACCCAGACCCGGGTCAGCTCGACCGTGCCGCGCGGTAGCAGGTCGGGCGCGACGCGCAGCTCCCGGTCCGGGAGGTCGCCGGGGCGCGGCCGGAAGTACAGGCTCAGCGGCTCGTGGCTGATCAGCAGCCCCGTGTAGGCGGCGGCGAGGTAGCACAGCTCCAGCGCGTGGTACCCCGCCATCGAGTGCGAGCCCTTGAACCGCTCGGTGCCGACCAGGTACGGATTGCCGTCGGCCAGCACGTTGAAGTAGACGCCGCCGTCCTGGTGGTCGAGGAAGAACGCGTTGTAGAACGCGGCGGCCTCCCGCGCCAGGCGCAGCGAGTCCGGGTCGTGCGAGGTCCCGGCGAGGATCAGGTAGGCGAGGATCGCCTGCTCCTGCTGCCACCACGCCTTGCGGTCGTGCCAGACCATCCGGTGGATGCCGCTGTCCGGGTCGGGCCGCCGCTCCACCACGTCGTACCAGCCGCCGCGGAGCTGGTCGCTGCCGACCGCGGGCATGATCTCACCGATCCGGCGGGCGGTCTCGGCGTACTCGGGCTTGTCGGCCAGCGCCCGGATGCGGGTCAGGTTCCAGGCGATCTTCAGGTTGTGGCCGACGACGGCCCGGTCCTGCTGCCAGCCCCAGGTGCGGTCCGGCGTCCAGTCCTCGTGGAACCGCTCCTGCACGAACGGGCTGTTCGGCTCGTCCGGGAACCGGGCCACGATGGTGTCGGCGGTCTCCTCCAGGAGCGCGGCGAAGTCCTCCCGCCCGGTGGCCAGATAGGCGTTGATCAGGTACGCCGGGGCGTGGTCCCCGATCGAGTTCCAGTTCTTCCGCGACCGGTTGCGGCCGAGGGCGTCGTCGCAGGGGCTGAGGTTGATCGGGTCGATGTGCGAGAAGAAGCCGCCGCGCTCCTCGTCGCGGAAGTACCGATCGAACAGCGCCACCGTCCGGTCGATGTCCTCCAGGATCCGCGGGTCCCCGGTCACCCGGTACGTCTGGGTCGGCCCGGCCAGCGCGTAGATCTGCTCGTACATCGGGATGGCGTCGTAGTCGTCGCCGAACTCCGAGGCGTAGACCTTGCGCCGCCCGGTCGGGGTGATGTCCATGCCGTGGTACCAGTAGACGATCCCGTCCTGCTTGTCGTCCACGCGCATGTACTGCCGCAGGTACTCGGTACCGCTCTCCGCCGCGTCCAGGAACCGGTCCTCACCGGTCAGCAGGTACGCCGTCGCCAGCCCGTAGACCAGCCGGGAGATGGTGTCGGTCTCCTGGCGCACGTTCTGCCCGGCGAACTCCGGCAGGTGGGCGCCGTCCAGGGTGAGGTTGGTGCGGTAGCCGCGCCAGTCGTACTTGCCGTCCGGGAACTGCCCGCGTAAGTAGAAGTCCGCGATCGCGGCGGCCTGCCGCACCCACCACTTGGGGTGCTCGAAGACGTACTGCCCGCGGCTCTCCTCGGGGAAGGTGATCTCCTTCGCCTCGAACCGCGAACCCCCCTCCCACTCGTAGAAGATCCCGTACGCGAACAGGAAGCGGCCCGCGGAGAGCATGTCCCGGGTCTGCCCCGTGGTGTCGCGGTAGGGGTCCCCGAGGTTGCGTACGACGCGGGAGACGACGTTGCGGGCCAGGTGCACGGTGAACTCGCGGCCGTCGGAGGTGCGCAGCCCGAACCGGTTCTGCACGGGGCTGTGGTAGGTGACGTATCCGGCGAGGGTGTCGGAGAAGATTCGGCGTTCGGCGGTGGCACTCATCTCGTCACGTGCCCTTCTCATCGGGTAAGGCCACGAGCAGCACGACGCTGCGGCCGTGGGCGTGGAAGGTGTCCGCTTCGATCGGCTCTTCCTGACCGGGCGCGAGCAGCTCGCGCGGCGCTCCGCAGGCGGTGTCCAGCACCCGGTACCAGCGGTGGCCGTCGATGTCCGGCAGCTCGAAGTCCAGCCCCAGGTGGTACATGTTCATGATCAGGTGCAGGTCCGGGTCGCCCTGGAAACCGCCGAGCGTGGCGGCCAGCACCCGGGCCTCGTCGTCGTCCCAGCCGGGGCAGTCCAGCCGGGTGCCGTGCCAGGTGACGTCCGCGATCCCGCGCTCGTTGCGCCGCTCGGTGAAGAACCGCGGCTCCCGGAAGGTCTTGAACCGCTTGCGCAGCGCGATGACCCGCTCCGTGAAGGACCGGACCTCCGTCTCCTTCTCGGCCTGCTCCCAGTCCAGCCACGAGACCTCGTTGTCCTGGCAGTAGGCGTTGTTGTTGCCCTGCTGGCTGTTGCGGAACTCGTCCCCGGCCAGCAGCATCGGCACCCCGCGGCTGAGCATCAGCACCGACAGCAGGTTCTTGATCTGCCGCACCCGCAGCCGCTCGACCTCCTCGGAGTCCGAGGGGCCCTCGACGCCGCAGTTCCAACTGAAGTTCTCGTGCGCACCGTCGGCGTTCGCCTCGCCGTTGGCGTGGTTGTGCTTGTGGTTGTACGACACCAGGTCGTTGAGCGTGAACCCGTCGTGGCAGGTCACGAAGTTGATGCTGTTGGTCGGCAGCACCTGCTGCGGGAAGAACAGGTCGGCCGAGCCGCCGATCCGCGAGGCGATCTCCCCGACCAGCCCCGCGTCGCCGCGCACGAACCGCCGTACGTCATCCCGGAACGGCCCGTTCCACTGCGCCCAGCGCTTCCCCGGGAACCGGCCGACCTGGTACAGCCCGCCCCCGTCCCACGGCTCCGCGATGATCTTCGTCTCGGAGAGCACCTGGGACAGCTCGATCGCCCACAGCGCGGGCGGCACCGCCATCTCGTACCCCATCGGCCCCCGTGACATCTCCGAGGCCAGGTCGAACCGGAAGCCGTCCACGTGGTGCTCGGTGACCCAGTACTCCAGGCACTCCAGGATGAACTTGGTGACCATCGGGTGGTTGGCGTTGACCGCGTTGCCGCACCCGGTGAAGTCCATGTATCGACTGCGGTCCTGCGGCCACAGGTGGTAGTACGCCTCGTTCGCCGCGCCCCGGAAGCTGATCGTCGGCCCGTACTCGTTTCCCTCGCTGGTGTGGTTGAAGACCACGTCGAGGATGACCTCGATCCCGGCCCGGTGCAGCGCCTTGACCATGTCCCGGAACTCGGTGATGTGGTGCGCCAGGTGCGGCTCGGCGCAGTACCCGGTGTGCGGTGCGAAGAAGCCGTAGGGGTCGTAGCCCCAGTAGTTGCGCAGCGGGGTGCCGTCCGGCCCCGTCCGCAGCACCTGGGTGTCGTCGAAGTCGAACACCGGCAGCAGCTCCACGGCGGTGATCCCCAGCCGCTGCAGCTCCGGGATCTTCTCCACCAGCCCGGAGAACGTGCCGGCCGCGTCGCCCCCGCGGTCGGCGAGGCGGTCAGCCCCCGCACGTGCGCCTCGTAGATGACGGTGTCCGCCATGGGGATGCGCAGCGGGCGGTCGCCCTCCCAGTCGTAGCTGTCGAGGTCGACGACCAGGCTGCGCATCGAGTGCTCCACGTTGTCGGCGCTGCCGACCGCGCGGGACCGCTCCCAGCGGGTGTTGATGTTGGCGCGGGCGTACGGGTCGAGCAGCACCTTGCGGTGGTTGAACCGGGACCCGGAGTGCGGGGTGTTGCGGGGTCCGTCGATGCGGTAGGCGTACACCTGGCCGGGGCCGATGCCCGCCACGTGGCAGTGCCAGAAGTGGAAGCTGCGGTGGTGCTCCGGGTGCAGCCGGATGACCCGGGACGGCTG
The DNA here is from genome assembly GCF_042674625.1 of Streptomyces flavalbus. Taxonomy (NCBI): domain Bacteria; kingdom Bacillati; phylum Actinomycetota; class Actinomycetes; order Kitasatosporales; family Streptomycetaceae; genus Streptomyces; species Streptomyces flavalbus. Next base: position 1,517,659 of record NZ_JBHTEB010000001.1, on the reverse strand, counting down.
CGGCGCGTCACAGCGGTCGAAGAGCAGCAGGTCGACCCGGGTGGCGTACTCCGAGAAGATCGAGAAGTTCACACCGTCGGCGTCGACGGTGGCGCCCAGTGGCTGGGGATGCCCCGGCGAGACTCTCGACACGGCCTCCGACCGCTGCTCCGCCAACACGCTTCCCTGGGTTTTCACAGAGCTTCACCTCTTGTCACCTGGGTGGTCGAGCAACCGTCAAGTCCGCTACTAGGCCGGGCATGTGCTGGCGGCAACTCGCCGGAGACCGCGCCCGATTCAGTCAACAAGCTCTGTAAGGTCGAGTCAAGCACGTTGTAAAACCGGAAGCGTGTACGAGTCCCGTGCGGATCGGGACAAGGGTGCGACACCTGGGACTTCCCGGCCGAACGGGACCACTCGGAAAACTTACGGAACCCGCCAGCGGGCCCCCCGCGCCCGGCGGATTCGGTCGCGACGGCCGGTCATGACCGGCCGACACGCTCCTCCCCGGACACGACGAATCCCCCCGGCCGCCGCAGCGACCGAGGGGATTCGGTGATGTGTCCGAGGGGGGACTTGAACCCCCACGCCCGATAAAGGGCACTAGCACCTCAAGCTAGCGCGTCTGCCATTCCGCCACCCGGACAAGGTGTCTGTCGTGCGGGGTTTCCCCCGCGGCGACGACGTAAACATTACCAGGCTTCCGGACCCGCCGATCACACCCCACCCGCTGTGAACGCCACGTGACGGACCGCCCCCGGTCTTGGGGCGCGCCCCGCCCCGGAGAGAGGATGAGGGGCATCCGTCAGCAGCACCAGCGGGAGGTACCCACCGTGAGCCAGCAGGGCACGACCAGCAACGTCACCGGCGAGGACGAGGTCGTGGACCTCTGCCGCGACCTCATCCGCATCGACACCAGCAACTACGGCGACCACTGGACCCGGCGAACGCGCCGCCGCCGAGTACGTCGCCGAGAAGCTCGCCGAGGTCGGCCTCGAACCCCGGATCATCGAGTCCCACCCCGGCCGCGCCTCCACCGTCGCCCGCATCGAGGGCGAGGACCCGTCCCGGCCCGCGCTGCTCATCCACGGCCACACCGACGTCGTCCCCGCCAACGCCGCGGACTGGACCCACGACCCGTTCTCCGGCGAGATCGCGGACGGCTGCGTGTGGGGGCGGGGCGCCGTCGACATGAAGGACATGGACGCCATGACCCTCGCCGTCGTCCGCGACCGGCTCCGCAGCGGACGCAAGCCGCCGCGTGACGTCGTCCTCGCCTTCCTCGCGGACGAGGAGGCGGGCGGCACCTACGGCGCGAAGTACCTCGTCGACAAGCACCCCGACCTCTTCGAGGGCGTCACCGAGGCGATCGGCGAGGTCGGCGGCTTCTCCTTCACCGTCAACGAGAACCTGCGCCTCTACCTCGTGGAGACCGCGCAGAAGGGGATGCACTGGATGCGCCTGACGGTCGACGGCACCGCGGGCCACGGCTCCATGACCAACGACGACAACGCCATCACCGAGCTGTGCGAGGCCGTCGGCCGCCTCGGCCGCCACACCTGGCCGGTACGGGTCACCAAGACCGTCCGCTCCTTCCTCGACGAACTCTCCGACGCCCTCGGCACCGAACTCGACCCCGAGAACATGGACGCCACCCTCGCCAAGCTCGGCGGCATCGCCAAGATGGTCGGCGCCACCCTGCGCAACTCGGCCGCGCCGACCATGCTCGGCGCCGGGTACAAGGTCAACGTCATCCCCGGCCAGGCCACCGCCCACGTCGACGGCCGCTTCCTGCCGGGGTACGAGGAGGAGTTCCTCGCCGACCTCGACCGCATCCTCGGCCCGCGGGTCCGGCGCGAGGACGTGCACGCCGACAAGGCGCTGGAGACCGACTTCGACGGCAGGCTCGTCGACGCCATGCAGACCGCGCTCGGCGCCGAGGACCCCATCGCCCGCGCGGTGCCCTACATGCTCTCCGGCGGCACCGACGCCAAGTCCTTCGACGACCTCGGCATCCGCTGCTTCGGCTTCGCGCCGCTGCGGCTCCCGCCGGAGCTGGACTTCGCCGGAATGTTCCACGGCGTCGACGAGCGGGTCCCCGTGGACGGCCTGAAGTTCGGCGTACGGGTGCTCGACCGCTTCCTCGACGCGTCCTGAATGACCCGGTGAAACGACACTCCACTATTCGGCCGCGCGTGCGGTCGCGACTGGGAAGGGTGAATGCGCTCATAGGGTCGTAGCTCTATTAGTCCCTCCTCGTTACTGCTGGTGCGATCAGCTTCATGGGATCGCATTGCCAACAAGGAGGAATAAATGATCAAGAAGATCGTCGCCGCCGCTGCCGCCACCGGTGGTCTCGTCCTCGCGGGCGCGGGCCTCGCCGTCGCCGACTCCGGCGCCCAGGGTGCCGCGGTCCACTCCCCGGGTGTGGCGTCCGGCAATGTCGTCCAGGTGCCCGTGCACGTCCCGGTGAACGTCTGCGGCAACACGATCTCGGTGATCGGCGTGCTGAACCCCGCCTTCGGCAACGTGTGCATCAACAAGTGACGTGACCACCCCCTCGTGAGGGTGTGACCTAGGGTCCGGACCCGCCCGTCGGCCCCGGAGCGCGCGCCATGCGCTCCGGGGCCGACGGATTCCGTTCCGCGCCCCCTCGGCTCCTTCCACTCCCTCCGCTTCCTTTCCGCGATACGGCAGGCCGAGGAACTCGGCACAAGGCGAAGGCAGGAACTCAGCACATGCGACAGGTCACCCGCAAGGGCCTGATGACCGTGGCGGCGGCGACCGGCGTGATCGCCGCGGTGGGCGCCCCCGCGCACGCCACCTCCGGTTCGGGCGCCCACGGCACGGCGTCCGGCTCACCCGGCGTACTGTCCGGCAACAGCGTGCAGGCCCCGGTCCACGCACCGGTCAACGTCTGCGGCAACACCGTCAACGTCGTCGGCGTCCTCAACCCGGCCGCGGGCAACTCCTGCGCCAACGAGGGCGGCGGCGGGCACGCGGGCGGCGCGCAGGCGGAGGGTCACGCCTCCGACTCCCCGGGCGTCGGCTCGGGCAACAACGTCCAGGCGCCGGTGCACGTCCCGGTGAACGTCTGCGGCAACAGCGTCGACGTGGGCGGCGTGGCCAACCCGGCGACGGGCAACTCCTGCGCCAACGGCGGCCACCACGGGGGCGGCCACCCCACGCCCCCGCCGCCGGGCCCGGAGGAGCCGGGCAACCCTGGCAACCCCGGGAACCCCGGCAACCCGGGTAACCCCGGGAACCCGGGCAACCCCGGAAACCCTGACAACCCGGGTAACCCCGGCAATCCGGGTAACCCGGTGGAGCCGCCCCGGCCGGAGAACCCGCCCACGGACGACGACACCCCCGCCCCCGGTGACTCCACGCCCCCGGACGACTCCGCCACCCCGCCCGGCTCCCCGTCCGGCAACCGTCCGGGCGCCCAGACCGGCGCCACCCAGCCCCAGACCGACGCCCAGCTCGCGGAGACCGGCAGCGGCCTCCCGCTCGGCGCCGCCGTGCCGCTGGGCGCGGGCGCGCTGCTGGCCGGAGCGGTCCTCTACCGCAGGGCGCGGGCCACGCGGTAACCCGTACAAAACCCCTCGTAGCGGCACAACTTGGAGCGGGCTCCCCCTAGGGGCCCGCTCCGCCCCGTCCGTGGCCTACGTCACCACGTGGCCCGCACCTGGCGGATGATCCGCCGCCGCAGGCGCACCCTGCGACTGCCGTCCCGCAGCAGGCTCAGACGGTGCAACTCCCAGTGCCCGTACTCCGCATGGTCCGTCAGCAGACGCGCCGTCTCCTTGCGGGAGACCCCGCGCGGCACGTACACGTCGACAAATTCGTATTCCGGCATCGCATCTATTGTGCGGGCAGAGGCCGGGTGCGGATAGCGTCTGCACTATGTCTGATGCTGCGCAGCCCACCGCTGCCGAGGTACGCGCCGCCGCCGAGGCGGTCAAGACCGCGCTCGACCGCCATCTCGCCGCGGTCGAAGGGCGGTCGGGTGAGGACGACCCGGGCGTCTACGAGGCGTTCAACGAGCTGGCCGCCGCCGCGGAGGCGTACGACGAGCTGCTGTACGACCGCTACGACGAGGTCACGCCCTTCGAGATCCCCGGCGCGGAGGACGCCCTGCCGCCGTACACCGGCCCGGAGGAGCCCAGCGCGCTGAGCGTGCTGATCCGCCGCGACTACACCGTGGTGGAACCGCAGCGGCTGCTGTCCCAGGCCCAGCGGGTGGAGGCGGCGGACGACGACGGCAGCGGGGTGGAGGCGGCGGCCACCGTGCACGGGGCGCTCGGCATCCTCTTCGGCGAGTTCGAGCCGGACGAGATCGCCTCCCGGCACAAGGAGTTCGGCCTGGAGGAGGGCGACTCCACGATGTGGGTCACGGCCGCGGACGAACCGGCGGACCCCGGCGAATGGCTGGAGGCCCCGTTCGAGAACGCCGATCCGCAGCGGGTGGTCTGCCGCTTCGACGTCAGCGCGGTCTTCGACGAGGAACTCACCGACGACGACGATGACGACGACCTGGAAGCGGAACTGGAACTGGACGAGGACGAGGACCTGGAGCCCCTGGACGCGGACCGCTAGAGAACCGGACGTGAACTGCTAGAGGACCGGACACCGGGCGGGCGGTCGGAGGGCCGTAGGGCCCCCGCCGTCCGCCCGCCTCCGCCGTCTACGCCTGCTCCGCCCCCTGCTCCAGCCCCCGTGCCGCCGCCAGCAGCACCGGCAGGCGGGTCGTGCGGGGCTTGGCCGCCACCTCGGCGACGGCCCGGGGCAGGGCCTGCTCCACCCCCTGCACGACCGACAGGTGCCGCTCGGCCCGCCCGAAGGCGGTGTAGACCCACGGCCGACTGAGGGCCGCGGCGGCGTCACCGGGCAGGACGACGACCACGGCGGGCCAGCGCCCGCCCACGGCCTGGTGCGCGGTCAGCGCCCACCCGTGCCGCACCCACCCCTCGACCCGCTCGCGCGGCACGACGACCTCCGCGCCCGAGCAGGACAGCCGCAGCCCGTCACGGTCGGCGCCCACGACCACACCCGGCAGCACCCGCCCGGGAACGGGGGAGTAGACGACCCGGTCCCCGGCGTCGAACCCGCCGAACCGCCCCGGACCGGGGTTGAGCCGCTCCTTCAGCGCCGCGTTCAGCACGCGGGTACCGGCGGCGCCCCCGTGCCCCGGTGTGATGACGACCGTCTCCTCCGCGGGCACCCCGATCGCCCGGGGCACCGAGTCCGCCACGAGCTGCACGGTGCGGTGGACGGCCTCCCCGGCGTCCCGCACCGGCACGATCACGACCTCCTTGCCGGGCGCCTCGACCTGGGTCAGCTCACCGACGCCGACGCCCGACACCAGCTCACCGAGCGGCCCGGGATCAGGCGTCCGCGAGGCGACCCGCGGGCAGGTCCGCGCGGCCAGCAGGTCCGCGAACACCCGCCCGGCGCCCACGGACCACAGCACCCCGGGATCGCCGCCCAGCACCAGCCGCACCCCGTCCGGCAGCGACTCCACCAGCAGGGCGGCGGTCTCCACGTCGAGCTGCGGGGCGTCGAGCACCACCAGCAGGTCCAGGTCGAGCGCCCCCTCCGCGTCCCGCCCGGGGCCCTCCGCCCCGGCGAGCAGCCCGGCCACCGTCACGACCCCGGCCACCGCCTCCCCGGCCAGGGCGGCGAACCGGTCCCGCCCGAGGGGACTGTGGGCGGCGGCCCAGGCCCGCAACCCGACCTCCCGGGCGGCCCGCAGCAACACGGCGGACTCGCCCCGCGACGCCTCACCCCCGGTGTGCAGCACCAGCCCGTGCCCGGCCACGGTCCGCGCCAGCTCCCCGGCGGCCCCGCCGCCCCCCGCGGCGGCCCGCTCCCACTCCTCGGCCGAACCACCGCCCTTGGGCACGGAGTTGACCAGCCGGGCCAGCCCGTCGGCGAGACTCTCCTCGGCCAGCGCGTACCGCTCAAGCCCCACCAGCACCCGTACGGGCCGCTCCTCACCCTCGGCGTCCTCCTGCGCCCCGGCGGCGGGGTCGAGGGCGTCCTGGAAGGCGAGGGCGTCGCCCTCCGCGAGCGCGTCCTGCACCGCGGCGTCCGCGTCGGGCACCCCGCGCTGGGCCAGCGCGGCGGTCAGGGCGGGCAGCTCCAGCGCCGTGTGCCCGGCGAGCGCGGCCTGCTCCAGCAGCCACCCGGTGAGGGCCCGCCCACGCCGCTCGTCGCCCGGCGAGGACTCCGCGCCGAGCAGCGCCCGCGCGAACCCGTCGGCCTGCTCGGGCCGCACCCCGGGCACCCGCAGCAACTGCCATGGATCGGCCCGCAGGACGTCCTCGGCGCCCTCCCCGAGCGCCAGCGCCACCGGCGCGGCCAGCGCCTCGGGCGCGCCGCCCGCCACCAGCACGTCCCGCACGGCGGCCACCCGGTCCGCGTCGGGCGCGGACCGGGCCACGACCGCGGGCCGCGGCGGCGCCGCCCGCCGCGCGGGCTCCGGTGCCGCGGGCCGCCGTACCGGCTTCTCCTCGGCGAAGACCGGACCCACGGGCTTCGCCCCGCTCTCCACGGCCCGCACCGCGGCGAGCAGTTCGGCGGCGGTGCCGCTGAGCTTGGCGCCGCTCTCGACCGGCCCCCGCTTCTCCGCCTTGCGCCGCTCGATCCGCTCCCGCTCGACGCGCTGCGCCTCCAGCTCGGCCTGCGCCTCGGACACCTCAGCGGTGCCCTCCGGCGTGCCGTCCTCGGTGGTCTCCGGCTCGGTGCTCACAGCGTGCTCCAGTCGTGATCGGGATAGCGGTGCACGGGCGCCGACACATCGTCCAGCGCCCGGCAGATCTCGTCAGGAAGACTAAGCGCCTCCACTGACAACGCCGCCGTGAGCTGCTGCGCGTTGCGCGCCCCGATGATCGGCGCCACCACGCCGGGCCGGTCGCGGACCCAGGCCAGGGCGACCTGGAGCGGGGTCACCGCGAGCCCGTCGGCGGCGGTCGCCACCGCGTCCACGATCCGGCTGGCCGTGTCGTCGAGGTACGGCTCGACGAACGGGGCGAGGTGCTCCGAGGCGCCCCGGGAGTCCGCGGGCGTCGCGGTGCGGTACTTGCCGGTGAGCACGCCACGGCCCAGCGGCGACGAGGGGAGCAGGCCGACGCCGAGGTCCAGCGCGGCGGGCAGCACCTCGCGCTCCACGCCGCGCTGGAGCAGGGAGTACTCCATCTGCGTGCTGGCCAGCCGGGTGCGGGTGCCCGGCGCCGCGAGCTGCCAGGTGGCGGCCTTGGCGAGCTGCCAGCCGCAGAAGTTGGAGACCCCGGCGTAGCGGGCCCGGCCGCTGCTCACCGCGAGGTCGAGGGCCTGGAGGGTCTCCTCCAGGGGGGTGTCGGCGTCGTAGGCGTGGACGTGCCACAGGTCGACGTAGTCGGTGCCGAGGCGGGCCAGCGAGGCGTCGAGGGCGGCGAGCAGGTGGGCGCGGGAGCCGTTGAACCGGCGGTCCGGGTCGGGCACGCTGCCCGCCTTGGTGGAGATGACCAGGTCCCGGCGGGGGACCAGGCCGTCTATGAGGCGCCCGAGCAGGTACTCGGCCTCGCCGTCCCCGTAGACGTCCGCCGTGTCGACGAGGCTCCCGCCCGCCTCCCAGAACGTCTTCAGCAGGTCCGCCGCGTCGTGCTCGTCGGGTTCCCGGCCCCAGGTAAGGGTCCCGAGTCCGATACGGGACACACGCAGGCCGGTACGGCCGAGATGCCTCTGCTCCATGAACGCCGAGATTACTGGCCAGAACCTACGGTGTGGGTTGCCTACGGACAACGGATCTGGCGCGGCCCTCCGGAGGGCGGCACACGCTAAGGTTCCCCGACAAGGGACGTTACTGACCAGTAAGGGGAACGGCCATGCAGCTCGGGATCAACCTCGGCTACTGGGGCGGCGGTATGGACGCCGACAACCTCGCCGTGGCGCAGGAAGCCGACCGCCTCGGGTACGCCGTCTGCTGGGCCGCCGAGGCTTACGGCTCGGACGCCGCCACCGTACTCACCTGGGTCGCCGCCCAGACCACCCGCATCGACGTCGGCTCGGCCATCTTCCAGATCCCGGCCCGCCAGCCCGCGATGACCGCCATGACCGCCGCCACCCTCGACTCCCTCTCCGGAGGCCGCTTCCGCCTGGGCCTCGGCGTCTCCGGACCGCAGGTCTCCGAGGGCTGGTACGGCGTCAAGTTCGACAAGCCCCTCGCCCGCACGCGCGAGTACGTCGACATCGTCCGCAAGGCCATGTCCCGCGAGCGCCTCACCCACGACGGCGAGCACTGGACCCTCCCCCTTCCCGGCGGCCCCGGCAAGCCCATCAAGCTCACCGTGCACCCCACGCGCGAGCACATCCCCCTCTACATCGCCGCCATCGGCCCCAGGAACCTCGAACAGACCGGCGAGATCGCCGACGGCGCCCTGCTGATCTTCCCCTCCGCCGAACACCTGGAGGAGACCGCGATCCGGCACATCCGCGCGGGCCGCGAGAAGACCGGCCGGACCCTCGACGGCTTCGACGTCTGCCCCACCGTCCCGCTCGCCGTGGGCGACGACAAGGACGTCCCCGCCCTCGCGGACACCTTCCGCCCCTACACCGCCCTCTACGTCGGCGGCATGGGCAGCCGCAAGCAGAACTTCTACAACCAGCTCGCCCAGCGCATGGGCTACGAGGAGGCCGCCGCCGAGATCCAGGACAAGTACCTCTCCGGCGACAAGCAGGGCGCCGCCACCGCCGTACCGCACGACCTGATCGACAAGACCACCCTGCTCGGCTCGGTGGACCGCATCGCCGACCGGATGAAGGCGTACGCCGCCGCCGGGGTCACCACCCTCACCCTCGCCCCCGCGGGCTTCACCCTGGACGAGCGGCTCACCGCCCTGCGCGCGGGCACCGAGGCCCTGGAGCGCGCGGGCCTCGCCTGACGCCCCTCCGTCCAACACACGTTCCCACGGCCGTGGTGGGGGCTCGGGGGTCGACCCCGCCACGGCCGTCACGCGGAACAACGCCCCACGCGCGGGCCCCGTCACGTCATCCTTTCGACGGAGTTGTCCGACACACCGGTTGCGACACCACCCCCCGCCCATTTGACTCGTCCTTTACGGACCCGGATCCCACGGAGGCCGCGCACGGCAGAGAGGTGCCCACGGATGCTTTCGGCCAAGAGTCTGTTCCAGGAGATCCTCGACAACGACGAGTCGTTCCGCCTGTTCTGCTCCATCGCCGCCAGCGGCGAGGCCCAGGGCGGCTGGGAGAACGCCCGCATCGCCGCGCTCGTCCCGGACAGCGAGCGCGCCCTCGCCCCCAAGATCACCCGCCATGGCGCGGACGAGGACAAGCACGGGCGGATCTTCACCGCGCTGCTGAAGAAGCGCCACCTGGAACCGGTCCCGGTCCCCCCGGAGACCGACTACACCATGCTCCTCGAACAGCACGGCATCGGCCTGGCCCACGACAAGCTCAAGGGCGACCAGCCCCTCACCGTCCAGGACATCGTCACCTACCTCGCCCACAGCAGGGTCACCGAACAGCGCGCCTCCGAGCAGATGGAACTGCTGCGCAGGCACTTCGCCGACCACCCCGACGTGGGCCGAGCGGTCCGGATGATCTCCGCCGACGAGGACAACCACCTCGCCTACTGCCACGAGGAACTCCTCCGCTTCGCCCGCGCCGGACACGGCCGCACCATCCAGCGCACCCTGCGCGAGTGCGCCCTCGCGGAGATCCGGATCTACCGGGACGTCAGCCTCGCCGTGATGGCCCACATGGGCCGCGTCCTGGGCTGGCCCAGGCCGAAGGCGGCGCTCCTGGCGTTCGGCATCCACGCCGTGTACGCGTACGAACGCCTCGGCGGCTGGCGCCGCATGGTCTCCCTGCGGATGCCGGAGCACCGCGACGCCCTCGGCGGCCCCACACCCCCGCCCGCCCCCGAGTTCGCCTGACGGCGGGGCGACCGCCGCTCACAGCCAGCCCCGCCGCTTGAACAGCCGGAACACCCCCATCTCCAGCACCACCATCACCGCCACCAGCACCGGGTACGACCACCTCCACCCCAGCTCCGGCATATGGCGGAAGTTCATGCCGTAGATCCCCGCGACCATCGTGGGGATCGCGGCCATGGCGGCCCACGCGGAGATCTTCCGCATGTCGTCGTTCTGCCGCACGCTCATCTGCGCCAGGTGCGCCGACAGCACGTCCGACACCAGCCGGTCCAGCCCCTCCACCGACTCGTTCACGCGCGTCAGGTGGTCGTACACGTCCCGGAAGAACGGCCGCGCGCTCTCCTCGACGAACGGCGGCGCCACCCCGTTCACACCCGCCAGCCGGCTCAGCGGCAGCGCGAGCGGCCCGCTGGCCCGCCGGAACTCCAGAACCTGCCGCTTGAAGTTGTAGATCCGCGAGGAGACATGCCGGGACCGGCCCCCGTCCTCCGAGAAGACCTCCGCCTCCAGCTCCTCCAGATCGGTGGACAGCTCGGTGGCCACGTCCAGATAGCGGTCGACGGCGGCGTCCGCGATGGCGTACAGCACCGTCGTCGCCCCCTGCCCGAGCATCTCCGGCTCCCGCTCCAGCCGCCGCCGCACCGGACCGAGCGGCAGCCCCTCGCCGTGCCGGACGGTCACCACGAAGCCGTCGCCGAGGAAGGTCAGCACCTCACCGGTGGAGACGGCGTCGCTCTCCGGCTCGTACACGACCGGCTTCAGCACCAGGAACAGCGAGTCGTCGTACACCTCCAGCTTGGGCCGCTGATGGGCCTTCAGGGCGTCCTCGACGGCCAGCGGATGCAGCCCGAACTGCTCGGCGACCCGGCCCAGCTCCCGTTCGTCGGGCTCGTACAGGCCGATCCACACGAACCCGCCCGCGGCCCGCGCGTCCGCCAGCGCCGCGGAGAAGTCCCCCGGCCCCTCGGTCCGCCGCCCCTCGCGGTACACGGCACAGTCGACGATCACGGAACGCACTCCCTCCTCGCCGGGCCGCCGCCACGGCACGCGGTACGCCTACCCTGGGCGACATGCCCACGCTGATCCTGGTCCGGCACGGACGTTCCACCGCCAACACCGAGGGACTGCTCGCCGGGTGGACGCCCGGTGTCGGACTCGACGAGCGCGGCGCGGCCCAGGCCGCCGCGCTCCCCGGACGCCTCGCCGAGCTGCCGCTCGCCGAGATCGTCACCAGCCCCCTGCAACGCTGCCAGGAGACCCTCGGGCCCCTCCTGGACGCCCGCCCCGAAGTGCCCGTCCACACCGACGACCGGATCGGGGAGTGCCACTACGGCGACTGGTCCGGCCGCAAGCTGGCCGAGCTGAAGGACGAGCCGCTGATGGAGGTCGTCCAGGCGCACCCGTCCGCCGCGGCGTTCCCCGGCGGCGAGTCCATGCGGTCCATGCAGACCCGGGCCGCCGAGGCGGTACGCGAGTGGAACGCGCGCGTGGAGCGCGACCACGGCGCCGACGCCGTGTACCTGATGTGCTCGCACGGGGACATCATCAAGTCCCTCGTGGCGGACGCGCTCGGACTCCATCTCGACCTCTTCCAGCGGATCTCCGTCGAACCGTGTTCCATCACCGCGATCCGTTACACCCGGCTGCGGCCCTTCCTCCTACGGCTCGGCGACACCGGCGACTTCGCGTCGCTGGCACCGAGGGAGGAACCCCCGACCGGCGACGCCCCGGTCGGCGGCGGCGCGGGCGCACCGTGATCGTCGACCGCAGTAGGGTGAACCGACCTCAGCAGCCCCCGCCCCCACCCGCCAGCCCCCACCGAAGACTCCCCACTCACGACTTCAATGGAGACAGGACGTGTCCCGTCAGGTGTTCCTCTACGACCAACCGGACCGTTTCGTGGCCGGTACGGTCGGACTACCCGGGCGCCGTACCTTCTTCCTCCAGGCCACCGCGGGCGCCCGCACCACCAGTGTGGCCCTGGAGAAGACCCAGGTCGCAGCGCTCGCCGAGCGCATGGACGAACTCCTCGACGAGGTCGTGCGCCGCAGCGGCGGCAGCGCCTCCGTCCCGGCCGTGGCGCCCTCGGAGATCCACGACACCGCCCCCCTGGACACCCCCGTCGAGGAGGAGTTCCGGGTCGGCACCATGGCCCTCGCCTGGGACGGCGAGGAACAGCGCATGATCGTCGAGGCGCAGGCCCTGGTGGAACTGGACGCCGACACCGACGAGGACCTCGCGGAGGCCGAGGAACGGCTGCTCCAGGACGAGGAGAACGGCCCCCCGATGCTGCGGGTCCGCCTCACCGGCGCCCAGGCCAGGGCCTTCGCCAAGCGCGCCCTCGACGTCGTCAACGCGGGCAGGCCGCCGTGCCCGCTGTGCAGTCTGCCGCTCGACCCGGAAGGACACGTATGTCCGCGCCAGAACGGATACCGCCGCTCAGCGTGAGTCCCGCGGAACTGCTCACCGAGGGCGAACTGACCGTCCGGGGCCGGATCCGGGACGCCTCCAACGCGGCCCTGTACTGCACGGTCGCCCACGAGGGCCAGGAGGCCGCCTGCGTCTACAAGCCGGTCGCGGGGGAGCGCCCCCTGTGGGACTTCCCCGACGGCACCCTCGCCGCCCGCGAGGTCGCGGCCTACCTCGTCTCCGAGGCCACCGGCTGGGACCTCGTCCCCCCGACGGTGCTGCGCGACGGCCCCTACGGCGAGGGCATGGTCCAGTTGTGGATCGAGGCCGTCCCCGGCGCCGAGCTGCTCGCCCTGGTCGACGCGGAGGAGCCGGAGCCCGGCTGGAAGGCGATCGGGCTCGCCGAGGTCGCCGAGGACAGGACCGCCCTGCTCGTGCACGCCGACGACGAGCGGCTGCGGCGCCTCGCCGTCCTCGACGCCGTGATCAACAACGCCGACCGCAAGGGCGGCCACCTGCTGCCCACCGCCACGGGACACCTGTACGGCATCGACCACGGCGTCACCTTCCACACCGAGAACAAGCTGCGCACCCTGCTGTGGGGCTGGGCCGGGGAGCCCCTCACCGAGGAGGCCGTCACCGTCCTCGACCGGCTCAGCGAGGAGCTGAGACCCGGCGGCACCCTCACCGACCGCCTCACCGGCCTGATCACCGCCGCCGAACTCGACGCGACACGCGCGCGTGTCGACGTACTCCGCACCACCCGCACCCACCCCGAACCCAGCGGCGAATGGCCCGCCATCCCCTGGCCGCCGGTGTAGGACGCGCCGCACAGGGCACACGGGCCGGGATCGCGCAAGACCGCCTTCCCGGCCAGCGGTCCCTGGTCCGGGTCGTATACGGAACTCCAGTCCGGTTAGGCTCATGACATGTATGCCTGGCCCGCTTCCGAGGTCCCCGCCCTGCCCGGTCAGGGCCGCGACCTCAGGATCCACGACACCGCGACCGGTGCCCTGGTCACCCTTGACCCCGGTCCAGTCGCCCGCATCTATGTCTGCGGCATCACCCCGTACGACGCGACCCACATCGGGCACGCGGCGACCTACAACGCGTTCGACCTCGTGCAGCGCGTGTGGCTCGACAACAAGCGGCAGGTCCACTACGTCCAGAACGTCACCGACGTCGACGATCCGCTGCTCCAGCGCGCGGAGCGCGACAACGTCGACTGGGTGGCCCTCGCCGAGCAGGAGACCGCCCTGTTCCGCGAGGACATGACCGCGCTGCGCATGATCCCGCCGCGGCACTACATCGGCGCCGTGGAGGCCATACCCGGCATCGTGCCGCTGGTGGAGCGGCTGCGGGACATGGGCGCCGCCTACGAGCTGGACGGCGACATCTACTTCTCGGTCGAGTCCGACGCCGACTTCGGCAAGGTCTCCGGCCTCGACGCCGCCACCATGCGGCACCTGTCCGCCGAGCGCGGCGGCGACCCGGACCGCCCCGGCAAGAAGAACCCGCTGGACCCGATGCTGTGGATGGCGGCCCGCGAGGGCGAGCCGAGCTGGGACGGCGGCTCCCTCGGCCCCGGCCGCCCCGGCTGGCACATCGAGTGCGTCGCCATCGCCCTCGACCACCTCGGCATGGGCTTCGACGTCCAGGGCGGCGGCTCCGACCTCGCCTTCCCGCACCACGAGATGGGCGCCTCGCACGCCCAGGTGCTGACCGGCGAGTTCCCGATGGCCAAGGCGTACGTGCACGCGGGCATGGTCGCGCTGCACGGCGAGAAGATGTCGAAGTCCAAGGGCAACCTGGTCTTCGTCTCCCAACTGCGCCGCGACGGCGTCGACCCGGCCGCCATCCGGCTGGCGCTCCTCGCCCACCACTACCGCGCCGACTGGGAGTGGACCGACGACGTGCTGCGGGACGCCGAGGCGCGCCTCGCCCGCTGGCGCGCGGCGGTGTCCCGGCCCGACGGCCCGCCCGCCGAGACGCTGGTCGAGGAGGTCCGCGACGCGCTCGCCGCCGACCTGGACGCCCCGGCCGCGCTCGCCGCGGTCGACCGCTGGGTGGCCCGCCAGGAGCAGCACGGCGGCACGGACACCGGCGCCCCCGGCGTCGTGTCGCGGGCGGCCGACGCACTGCTCGGCGTGGCGCTCTAGCGGCAGGCACACGACGAAGGGGCGCTCCCGTCAGGGAAGCGCCCCTTCTCTCACTCCTCCGAGGAATCGTCCTCGTCCGCCGCCCCCGGCTTCGGTGGCTTCGGCGGACGTGTCCGCTCACTCGGGTTGTCCCGCAGGAACGGCGGACCGTCACCGCCGTCCGTGGCGTGCCCCCCGGGACCGGTACCCGGCCCGCCGCCGTCCCGGCGCCGCAGATACCGCTCGAACTCCCGCGCGATCGCCTCACCCGACGCCTCCGGCAGCTCGGCGGTGTCCCGGGCCTCCTCCAGCGTCTGGACGTACTCGGCGACCTCGCTGTCCTCCGCCGCGAGCTGGTCCACGCCCACCTGCCAGGCGCGCGCGTCCTCCGGCAGCTCGCCCAGCGGGATGCGGACGTCGATCAGGTCCTCCAGCCGGTTCAGCAGCGCCAGCGTCGCCTTCGGGTTGGGCGGCTGCGACACGTAGTGCGGTACGGCGGCCCACAGCGACACCGCCGGGACGCCCGCGTGCGTGCACGCCTCCTGGAGGACGCCGACGATGCCCGTGGGGCCCTCGTACTTGGTCTCCTCCAGGTCCATCCGCCGGGCCAGGTCGGCGTCCGACGTGGTCCCGCTGATCGGCACCGGACGGGTGTGTGGGGTGTCCCCGAGCAGCGCGCCCAGGATCACCACCAGCTCCACGCCCAGCTCGTGGGCGAAGCCCAGCAGCTCGTTGCAGAACGACCGCCAGCGCATGGAGGGTTCGATGCCCCGCACCAGCACCAGGTCGCGGGGCTTGTCGCCGCCGACCCGCACCACCGACAGTCTCGTCGTCGGCCATGTGATCTTGCGGACGCCCGCGTCCATCCACACCGTGGGGCGGTTGACCTGGAAGTCGTAGTAGTCCTCGGCGTCCAGCGCCGCGAACACCTCGCCCTTCCACTCCCTCTCGAGATGCGCGACCGCGGTGGAGGCGGCGTCGCCGGCATCGTTCCAGCCCTCGAACGCGGCCACCATGACTGGGTCGATCAGCTCGGGAACCCCCTCTAGCTCGATCACCCAGTGCCTCCTTCCGACGTGCCCTCGCCTGACGTCCCAACCTTACGGCGTTCCGCGGGGGCGCCCGCAGCCCCCTTGCACGGGGCAGTGAACGGATCACTGCCCCGATCATCACCCCGGAACACCCACCGATTCATCCGAGCTGTGAGGCTGAGCTGTCACGCGGTGTCCCCAGCGCGCCGCGCAGCCACTGCTCCACGCTCGCGATGTGCACGGTCGCCCACGACCGCGCCGCCTCGGCGTCCCGGTCGCGCAGCGCGGCGAGGATCGCGCGGTGCTCGTGCAGGGTGCGGCTGACGGCGTCCCGCTGGGTCAGACCGCGCCAGACCCGGGCCCGCGTCGTGGGGCCGGACAGGCCGTCGAGCAGGGACGACAGCACCGAGTTGCCGGACGCCTGCCCGATGGCCCGGTGGAACTCCAGGTCGCAGGCGACCAGTTGCTCCACCGAGGGGGCCGCGCCCAGCGCGTCCAACCGCCCGGCCAGCGCGTCGAGTTCGGCCACCGTGATCCGGGACGCGGCGAGCGCGGTGGCGGCGGGCTCCAGGATGCGCCGCACCCCGAGGAACTCCAGCACCGTGTCGTCCCGGTGGAAGTCCACGACGAAGCTCAGCGCCTCTAGGAGCAGCCGCGGATCGAGGCTGGTGACGTACGTGCCGTCGCCCTGCCGCACGTCCAGGATCCGGATCAGCGACAGGGCGCGCACCGCCTCGCGCAGGGAGTTGCGGGACAGTCCGAGGTCCGCGGCGAGTTCGCTCTCCTTGGGCAGCCGGTCGCCGGGCCGCAGCGCACCGGAGACGATCATGCCCTTGATCTTCTCGATCGCCTCGTCGGTCACTGCCATCGTCGGCCTCCCACGGTCGTACGGTCGCGCAAGCACGCAAGACACCGTCGTAGACATCCGATGTCTGCGCGCATTATGACCGACGACATACGAAGGGGGCGGCCCCGTCGGGGTGGAGCCGCCCCCTTCGTCCCCCCGTCCGGCCCGACGCTACTTCTCGTCGAGCAGGCCCTGGACCCTCGCGCGGACGTCGTCCGTGGCCAGCCCGCGGATGGTCAGGGTGGTCCGGCGGCGCAGCACGTCGTCCGCCGTCTCGGCCCACTCGTGGTCCCGGGCCCAGACGACCTGCGCCCAGATCTCCGGGGCGTCGGGGTGGACGCGCTTCGCGAGTTCGGGGTCCTCGTTGGCGATCCGGGCGATGTCGAAGGCGAGCGAGCCGTAGTGGGTGGCCAGGTGCCGCGCGGTGTCCGGCGCCATGCGCGGGCCGGGCGCCGGGCGGTCGGTGAGCAGCCGGTGGGCGACCGCGCGCGGGTTGGCGATGCCGGGCAGCGGCAGCTTCTTCGGCAGCGCCGAGATCGGCTCGAAGTCGTCGCCCAGCGGGTGGCCCGGCAGCGACTCCAGCTTCCGCATCACGGTGCGGCCGATGTGCCGGAAGGTCGTCCACTTGCCGCCCGCGATGGACAGCATCCCGCCGCGGCCCTCGGTGACGACGGTCTCCCGCTTGGCCTTGGCGGTGTCGCCGGGCCCGCCCGGCAGCACCCGCAGCCCCGCGAACGCGTACGTGATCAGGTCCCGGTCGAGCTGCTGGTCGCGGATGGAGAACGCGGCCTCGTCGAGGATCTGGGCTATGTCCTTGTCGTTGACGGCGACGTCGGCCGGGTCGCCCTCGTACTCCTCGTCGGTGGTGCCGAGCAGCAGCATGTCCTCCCAGGGGAGGGCGAAGGTGATGCGGTACTTGTCGATCGGGGTGGCCAGCGCCGCCTTCCACGGGGAGGTCCGCTTCAGCACCAGGTGGGCGCCCTTGGACAGCCGGATGGACGGCGCCGCGTTCGGGTCCTCCATGCGGCGCAGGTGGTCGACCCAGGGGCCGGTGGCGTTCAGCACCAGCCGGGCGGTCACCCCGAACTCCTCACCGGTGAGCCGGTCGCGCAGCTCGGCGCCGGTCACCCGGTTCCGGGTGAACCGCAGCCCGGTGACCTCGGCGTGGTTGAGGACGACGGCGCCCGCGTCGACGGCGGCGCGGACCGTCATCAGCGCCATCCGGGCGTCGTTCATCTGGTCGTCGCCGTAGACGGCCACGGCCTTGAGGTTCTCGGTGCGCAGCTCGGGCACGTCGGCCTGGGCGCGGGTGGGGGAGAGGAGGTGGCCGACGCCGTCGCCGAACGCGGACAGCGCCGAGTACGCGAAGACACCGGCCCCCAGCTTCGCGGCGCCGTGCGGTCCGCCCTTGTACACGGGGAGGTAGAAGGTGAGCGGGTTCGCCAGGTGCGGGGCGACCTGGCGGGAGACCGCGCGGCGCTCGAAGTGGTTCTCCGCCACCAGCTTCACGGCGCCGGTCTGGAGGTAGCGCAGGCCGCCGTGCAGGAGCTTGGAGGAGGCGGAGGAGGTGGCGCCGGCGAAGTCACCGGCGTCGACCAGGGCCACCCTCAGGCCGGACTGCGCGGCGTGCCAGGCGGTGGAGATGCCCAGGATGCCGCCGCCGATTACGAGGAGGTCGTACGACGCCTTGGAGAGCTGCTCGCGGACCTCGGCGCGGCCGGGGTTGGCGCCCGAGGCCGGGCGGGTGCCGAGGGCAGGCACGGACTGGAGGGTGGACTGACTGGTCATGTCGGGTTGCTACTCCTCATCAGAGCCGCCGGGAGCGGACTCCCGACGGCTCTTCGTCAGGTGTTTCGTCAGCTCTCGTCGTCGATCCAGCCCATGGTCCGTTCGACGGCCTTGAGCCAGCTCTTGTACTCACGTTCGCGGGTGTCCGCGTCCATGCGGGGGGTCCACTCGGCGGCCCGGCGCCAGTTGGCGCGCAGGTCGTCGGTGCTGTTCCAGAAGCCGACGGCGAGTCCGGCGGCGTAGGCGGCGCCGAGGCAGGTGGTCTCCGCGACCATGGGGCGCACCACGGGGGCGTCCAGGAAGTCGGCGAGGGTCTGCATCAGCAGGTTGTTGCTGGTCATGCCGCCGTCGACCTTCAGGGCGGTCAGTTCGACGCCGGAGTCCTTGGTCATGGCGTCCGCGATCTCGCGGGTCTGCCAGGCGGTGGCCTCCAGCACCGCGCGGGCCAGGTGCGCCTTGGTGACGTAGCGGGTGAGACCCGCGATGACGCCACGGGCGTCGGAGCGCCAGTAGGGGGCGAACAGGCCGGAGAAGGCGGGCACGAAGTAGGCGCCGCCGTTGTCCTCGACGGACAGGGCGAGGGTCTCGATCTCGGCGGCGGTGGAGATCAGGCCCATCTGGTCGCGCATCCACTGCACCAGCGAGCCGGTGACGGCGATGGAGCCTTCCAGGGCGTAGACGGTGTCCTGGTCGCCGATCTTGTAGCCGACGGTGGTCAGCAGCCCGCTGTAGGAGTTGATGATCTTGTCGCCGGTGTTCATCACCATGAAGGTGCCGGTGCCGTAGGTCGACTTGGTCTCGCCCTCGGAGAAGCAGGTCTGTCCGAACAGGGCCGCCTGCTGGTCACCGAGCGCGGAGGCGACCGGGATGCCGCCGAGCAGGTCGCCGAGCTTGCCGCCGGTGATCTCGCCGTACACCTCGGCGGAGGAGCGGATCTCCGGGAGCATCGCCAGCGGCACGCCGATGGACTCCGCGATCTTGGCGTCCCACTGCATGGTGTGCAGGTTCATCAGCAGGGTGCGGGAGGCGTTGGTGACGTCGGTGACGTGCTGGCCGCCGTTGACGCCGCCGGTGAGGTTCCAGATGACCCAGGTGTCCATGGTGCCGAAGAGGATGTCGCCCGCCTCGGCGCGCTCCTTGAGGCCGTCGACGTTGTCGAGCAGCCAGCGGGCCTTGGGCCCGGCGAAGTAGGAGGCCAGGGGGAGGCCGGTCTCGCGGCGGAAGCGGTCCTGGCCGACGTTGCGGCCCAGCTCCTTGCAGAGGGCGTCGGTGCGGGTGTCCTGCCAGACGATGGCGTTGTGGACGGGCTCACCCGTGTTCCTGTCCCACAGCACGGTGGTCTCGCGCTGGTTGGTGATGCCGATGGCCTTGATGTCGTCGCGGGTGATCCCGGCCTTGGCGACGGCCCCGGCGACGACTTCCTGGACGTTGGTCCAGATCTCGGTGGCGTCGTGCTCGACCCAGCCCGGCTTGGGGAAGATCTGCTCGTGCTCCTTCTGGTCGACGGAGACGATCCGGCCGTCCCGGTCGAAGACGATGCACCGGGAGGACGTGGTGCCCTGGTCGATGGCGGCGATGAACGGCCCTTGGCCGTGGGAGGCGATGCCGGCGGTGTGGGCGTCGGTCACTGTGAACTCCTGAGAGGTCCGTGGGTTACGAGGGCGGTACGCGCGTGTGCGTGCTCGACAGCTTGCAAGGGGAACTGTCAGACGAAGGCGAGCTTGTAGAGACCCGCCGCGAGCGCGCCGCCGATCAGCGGTCCGGCGACCGGGACCCAGGCGTAGCTCCAGTCGGAACCGCCCTTGTTCGGCAGCGGCAGCAGCGCGTGCACGATGCGCGGGCCCAGGTCACGGGCCGGGTTGATGGCGTAGCCGGTCGGCCCGCCCAGCGACAGACCGATGCCGACCACGACCAGCGCGGTGATCAGCGCGCCCAGCGTGCCCAGGCCGTTGCCCTCGTCGTTCAGGCCCTGGGTGAGCACGGCGAGCACCAGCACGAAGGTGCCGAGGATCTCCGTCGCCATGTTCTGCACCGCGTTGCGGATCTCAGGACCGGTCGAGAACACGCCCAGAACCGGTCCAGCGCCCGTCTCCTGCGCCTGGACCGCCTTGGCCTGGGTGGCCTGCGCGCCCGGACCGCCGACGATCTCCTTGTCGGTGAGGTGGGCCTGGAACTGCCCGTAGTAGGCGACCCAGACCAGCGCCGCGCCGATCATGGCGCCGAGGAGCTGTCCGGCCCAGTAGGTGGGGACGTCGCCCCACTCACCGTCCTTGATCGCGATGCCCAGGGTCACCGCGGGGTTCAGGTGGGCGCCCGACAGGGGCGCGGTGGTGTAGACGGCGGTCAGCACCGCGAAGCCCCACCCGAAGGTGATCGCGAGCCAGCCGGCGTTGCGGGCCTTGGAGGCCTTGAGCACCACGGCGGCCACCACGCCACCGCCGAGGAGGATGAGCACGGCGGTACCGATGGTCTCGCCGATGAAGATGTCGGAGCTGGACACCCGCGACTCCTTTGTCCTTTGGCGTCGTCACACTCTAACGTCTATTGCCGGTAGGTGTTCGACATTGTCGACCGATGGACGGGAGTCTTGCTCTGGGGTTCCACGGGCGTCAAGAGTTCTGATGGGGAAAGTGCGATCGTTATTGATCGCCGCGGGTCACCGATGTTTCGGGTCGGAAAGGGGCTGTTTTGGGTCGGAAAAGGACGAGGGCCGGAACGTCCTCCGACGTTCCGGCCCCTCGCGCGTGACGCGGCCGTGACCTGCCCGCGCCCCTCAGAACCGCCCGGCGCCCAGGTCGCGGGAGACCGCGCGGGCGCAGTCCCGCACCGCCGCGATCAGCTCCGGGCGCAGCTCACCGTCCCGGCACACCCGCTCCACCGCCCCCGTGATGCCCACCGAGCCGACCGGCATCCGGCGCCGGTCGTGGATGGGTGCGGCGATGGACGCGACGCCCTCCCAGGTCTCCTCCACGTCGGCGGCGTACCCCCGCGCGCGCGTGAGGTCGAGGATCTGCTCGAAGGCGTCCAGGTCGCACACCGTGCGGTCCGTGAACGCCTTGCGGTCGGCCTCCAGCGCCTCGCTGTGCGCCACCGGGTCGTACGCCGACAGCACCTTGCCCAGCGCCGTGGAGTGCAGCGGCTGCATGGCCCCGATCTCCAGCACCTGGCGGCTGTCGTCGGGGCGGAAGACGTGGTGCACGACCAGCACGCCCTGCTGGTGCAGCACGCCCAGGTGCACGCTCTCCCCGCTGGAGCGGGCCAGGTCGTCCGTCCAGACCAGCGCCCGCGCGCGCAGCTCGTGCACGTCCAGGTAGGTGGTGCCGAGCCGCAGCAGCTCCGCGCCGAGCTGGTAGCGCCCGGACGCCTCGTCCTGCTCGACGAAGCCCTCCTGCTGGAGGGTGCGCAGGATGCCGTGCGCGGTGCCCTTGGCCAGCCCCAGGGACGAGGCGATGTCCGACAGGCCCAGCCGCCGCTCGCCGCCCGCGAGCAGCCGCAGCATCGCGGCCGCCCGTTCGAGCGACTGGATGTTCCGTGCCATCGCCGTCCTGCCTCCGTCCCCTTCGGCCGTCGCGCCGCGACGGCGTCCGGCCCCTTCGCCTACCGTCGGCCCGTGGACACACCGTCCGCCGTCGGTCCGTCGAATACCGCCGAACCACGTGAGCGTTAGGGTGCCGCCCTCGCTGACATGGTTCGGCAATGCCGAACACTACCGGTCGATGCCGACCTCCCGCTAATAGCTCGACGTGTACGGCCATCCGGCGCGGACCGCCCGCCATCCTCGTCCGCGTCGTGGACGCCCTGCCCACCGGGCCCCCGTCCCGGCTACCCTTGCGGCGTGCGCCCACCGTGAGAAGGTCCACGGAAGCGCAAAGCCGACAGCCGTCGCACCCCAGGGAGCCCTTTCATGGCCTCGTCGCCACAGAGCCCGTCCGCAGCCGACAGCCGCACCCGCGCCACCGCCCTCCGGCAGGCCCTCGCCAGCCGCGTGGTGGTCGCCGACGGGGCGATGGGCACCATGTTGCAGGCCCAGGAGCCGACACTGGACGACTTCGAGCAGCTCGAGGGCTGCAACGAGGTCCTCAACGCCACCCGCCCCGACATCGTCCGCTCCGTGCACGCCGCCTACTTCGACGCGGGCGTCGACTGCGTGGAGACCAACACCTTCGGCGCCAACCTGTCCGCCCTCGGCGAGTACGACATCGCCGACCGGATCGGCGAACTGTCCGAGGCCGGTGCCCGCATCGCCCGCGAGGTGGCCGACGAGTACACCACCGCCACCGGTCAGCAGCGCTGGGTCCTCGGCTCCATGGGCCCCGGCACCAAGCTGCCCACCCTGGGCCACACCACCTTCGCCGCCATCCGCGACGCCTACCAGCGCAACGCCGAGGGCCTCCTCGCGGGCGGCGCCGACGCGCTGCTCGTGGAGACCACCCAGGACCTCCTCCAGACCAAGGCGTCCGTCATCGCCGCCCGCCGCGCCATGCGCACCGCCGGGTACGACGTCCCGCTGATCGTCTCCGTGACCGTCGAGACCACCGGCACCATGCTCCTCGGCTCCGAGATCGGCGCCGCGCTCACCGCGCTGGAACCGCTCGGCATCGACATGATCGGCCTGAACTGCGCCACCGGCCCCGCCGAGATGAGCGAGCACCTGCGCTTCCTCGCCCGGCACTCGCGCACCCCGCTGTCCTGTATGCCCAACGCCGGACTGCCCGTCCTCACCTCCGACGGCGCCCACTACCCGCTCTCCGCGCCGGAACTGGCCGACGCCCAGGAGAACTTCGTACGCGACTACGGCCTGTCCCTGGTCGGCGGCTGCTGCGGCACCACCCCCGAGCACCTCCGGCAGGTCGTGGAGCGGGTGCGGGAGCTGACGCCGCCGCGGCGCGAGCCGCGCCCCGAGCCGGGCGCCGCCTCCCTCTACCAGTCGGTGCCGTTCCGGCAGGACACCTCCTACCTCGCCATCGGCGAGCGCACCAACGCCAACGGCTCGAAGAAGTTCCGCGAGGCCATGCTGGACGGCCGCTGGGACGACTGCGTGGAGATGGCCCGCGAGCAGATCCGCGAGGGCGCGCACATGCTCGACCTGTGCGTGGACTACGTCGGCCGCGACGGCGTCGCCGACATGGAGGAGCTGGCGGGCCGCTTCGCCACCGCCTCCACCCTGCCGATCGTGCTGGACTCCACCGAGGTCGACGTCATCCGCGCCGGACTGGAGAAGCTCGGCGGACGCGCGGTGATCAACTCCGTCAACTACGAGGACGGCGACGGCCCCGAGTCCCGCTTCGCCAAGGTCACCGAGCTGGCGCGCGAGCACGGCGCCGCGCTGATCGCGCTGACCATCGACGAGGAGGGCCAGGCCCGCACCGCCGAGAAGAAGGTCGAGATCGCCGAACGGCTGATCGACGACCTCACCGGCAACTGGGGCATCCGCGAGTCGGACATCCTCATCGACTGCCTCACCTTCACCATCTGCACCGGCCAGGAGGAGTCCCGCAAGGACGGCGTCGCCACCATCGAGGCGATCCGCGAACTCAAGCGCCGCCACCCCGACGTGCAGACCACCCTCGGCCTGTCGAACATCTCCTTCGGCCTCAACCCGGCCGCCCGCATCCTGCTGAACTCCGTCTTCCTCGACGAGTGCGTCAAGGCGGGCCTGGACTCCGCGATCGTGCACGCCTCCAAGATCCTGCCGATCGCCCGCTTCAGCGAGGAGGAGGTCACCACCGCCCTCGACCTCGTCTACGACCGCCGCTCCGAGGGCTACGACCCGCTCCAGAAGCTGATGGCCCTGTTCGAGGGCGCCACCGCCAAGTCCCTGAAGGCGGGCAAGGCCGAGGAACTCGCCGCGCTGCCGCTGGAGGAACGCCTCAAGCGGCGCATCATCGACGGCGAGCGCAACGGCCTGGAAGCCGACCTCGACGCCGCCCTCACCGAGCGCCCGGCGCTCGACATCGTCAACGACACCCTCCTGGACGGCATGAAGGTCGTCGGCGAGCTCTTCGGCTCCGGCCAGATGCAGTTGCCGTTCGTCCTGCAGTCCGCCGAGGTCATGAAGACCGCCGTCGCCTACCTCGAACCGCACATGGAGAAGGTCGAGGGCGCCGAGGGCAAGGGCACCATCGTGCTCGCCACCGTCCGCGGCGACGTCCACGACATCGGCAAGAACCTCGTCGACATCATCCTGTCCAACAACGGCTACAACGTCGTCAACCTCGGCATCAAGCAGCCCGTCTCCGCGATCCTCGACGCGGCCGAGGAGCACAAGGCCGACGTCATCGGCATGTCCGGCCTCCTGGTCAAGTCCACCGTGATCATGAAGGAGAACCTGGAGGAGCTGAACGCCCGCGGCCTGGCCGCCAGTTACCCCGTCATCCTCGGCGGCGCCGCCCTCACCCGCGCCTACGTCGAACAGGACCTGCACGAGGTCTACGAGGGCGAGGTCCGCTACGCCCGCGACGCCTTCGAGGGCCTGCGCCTGATGGACGCCCTCATCGGCGTCAAGCGCGGCGTGCCCGGCGTCCAGTTGCCCGAGCTGAAGCAGCGCCGGGTCCGCGCGGCCACCGTCGAGGTCGAGGAGCGCCCCGAGGAGGGCCACGCCCGCTCCGACGTCGCCACCGACAACCCCGTGCCCGCCCCGCCGTTCTGGGGCACCCGCATCGTCAAGGGCATCCAGCTCAAGGAGTACGCCTCCTGGCTCGACGAGGGCGCCCTCTTCAAGGGCCAGTGGGGCCTCAAGCAGGCCCGCACCGGCGAGGGACCCAGCTACGAGGAACTCGTCGAGACCGAGGGCCGCCCGAGGCTGCGCGGCCTGCTGGACCGCCTCCAGACCGAGAACCTCCTTGAGGCCGCCGTGGTCTACGGCTACTTCCCCTGCGTCTCCAAGGACGACGACCTGATCATCCTCGACGAACAGGGCAACGAGACCACCCGCTTCACCTTCCCCCGCCAGCGCCGTGGCCGCCGACTCTGCCTGGCGGACTTCTTCCGCCCCGAGGAGTCCGGCGAGACCGACGTCGTCGGCTTCCAGGTCGTCACCGTCGGCTCCCGCATCGGCGAGGAGACCGCCCGCCTGTTCGCGTCCGACTCCTACCGCGACTACCTCGAACTGCACGGACTGTCCGTCCAGCTCGCGGAGGCCCTCGCCGAGTACTGGCACGCCCGCGTGCGCGCCGAACTCGGCTTCGCCGGGGAGGACCCCGCCGCCATGGAGGACATGTTCGCCCTGAAGTACCGCGGCGCCCGCTTCTCCCTCGGCTACGGCGCCTGCCCCGACCTGGAGGACCGCGCCAAGATCGCCGACCTGCTCCAGCCGGAACGCATCGGCGTCCACCTCTCGGAGGAGTTCCAGCTCCACCCCGAGCAGTCCACCGACGCGATCGTCATCCACCACCCCGAGGCCAAGTACTTCAACGCAAGGTGACCCGCCACCGCACACAGTGACGTCTCTCACCGCACACTGATCCGATCCGACGTACAATGGTCGGTCCACTGCTCGCAGGCCGGTTCCCCGCGCGGGAACCGGCCTGTGCGTCCCTGAAGGAGGTTGGTGGATGACGACCACGATCCCGGCGCTTCGCACCCGCACGGGCGACGGCTCCGCGCTCCAGGCGGTGCTCCTCGACATGGACGGCACCCTCGTCGACACCGAGGGCTTCTGGTGGGACGTGGAGGCCGCGGTCTTCGCCGACCTCGGGCACACCCTCGACGAATCCTGGCGGCAGGTCGTCGTCGGCGGCCCCATGAGCCGCAGCGCCGGGTTCCTCATCGAGGCCACCGGCGCCGACATCACCCTCGCGGAACTCACCGTCCTGCTCAACCAGGGCTTCGAGGACCGCATCGACCACTCGCTGCCGCTGATGCCGGGCGCCGCCCGACTGCTCGCCGAACTCGCCGCGCACCAGGTCCCCACCGCGCTGGTCTCGGCCTCCCACCGGCGCATCATCGACCGCGTCCTCGCCTCGCTCGGCCCCCAGCACTTCGCGCTCACCGTCGCCGGTGACGAGGTGCCGCGCACCAAGCCGCACCCCGACCCGTATCTGCTCGCCGCCGCCGGACTCGGCGCGGATCCGGCCAGATGCGCGGTGATCGAGGACACCGCCACCGGTGTCGCGGCCGCCGAGGCGGCGGGCTGCCAGGTCGTCGCCGTCCCCTCCGTGGCCCCCATCGCCCCCGCCGACAGGCGCACCGTGGTGTCCTCCCTGGAAGAGGTCGACCTGGCATTTCTGCGCGGCCTTGTGACACAAATGCGCTAGCCGTTCACCCACCGTGCAGCACGGATAACACGCGAATTCATCCCGCGCGGCCGACCGGCGTCCGCAAAGGAATTCGACTCCGCCGGATGGCTGAATTCCGGCTTGTCACACCCTGGTGGAAAGTGTGACGTTCGCCACCCTTGGCCGGGTCGACAGTCGCCCCCGCATGTGCTTGCCGCCCCCCGCCGGGGCGGTGTGCCATGCCCTTGTGTCCTGATTGGTGGACCGCTGCCGGAATCCTTCCCGTGTCGGGTTTTCGGTCTGTCCACGCCCGGTTTCACAGCGTGATGGGGCCTCAACTCCACTGGCTGTGAACGCCGCTGCAAGCGCGGACTAATCTCGTCGCGAGAACGACACCCCCAACCTCGTGGAACGGCTACGCCACCCCTGTATGCCGGGTACACGGACGTGACATCTGGAGAAACTCGAGCATGAACCGCAAGACTTTGGTGCTGCCGGCCGTCGTGGGCCTGCTCGCGCCAGTGCTGGTGGCCTGCGGTGGGTCCGACAGCGGCAGCGACTCGGACGCCATCGTCGTCGGCACCACGGACGGGTTCATCGCCTCGAAGGACGCTCCCGCCCCCGTCGACCCGGCCTACGCCTACGACGTCGGCACCTGGAACATCCTGCGCCAGACCGTGCAGACCCTCATGGTCCAGCCCCGCGGCGACGGCGAACCGGTCCCCGAGGCCGCCGAGTCCTGCTCCTTCAGCGACGCGGGCAACGAGCGCTACTCCTGCGAACTCCGCAAGGACCTCAAGTTCTCCAACGGCGACCCCGTCACCGCCGAGGACGTCAAGTACTCCATCGACCGCGCCCGCGCCATCAAGGCCGACAGCGGCGTCTTCGCCCTGCTCTCCACCATCGACACCGTCGAGACCAAGGGCGACCGCGAGGTCATCTTCCACCTCAACACCGCCGACGCCACCTTCCCGTACAAGCTGTCCACGCCCGTCGCGGGCATCGTCAACCCCGACGACTACGACAAGGGCAAGCTGCGCGACGGCTTCGACATCGACGGCTCCGGCCCGTACACGCTCGACGCGCAGGAGGAGGACGGCAAGCTCACCAAGGCCGTCTTCACCAAGAACCCCCACTACAAGGGTGCCCTTGAGGTGAAGAACGACAAGGTCGAACTGCGCTCCTTCGCGGACGCCGACGCCATGGGCGACGCCCTCGAAAAGGGCGACATCGACCTGATGACCCGCACCATGAACCCGCAGCAGATCCAGGAGCTGTCCACCGGCTCCAACAGCGACATCGACCTCGTCGACATGCCCGGCCTGGAGATCCGCTACCTCGCCTTCAACACCGACGACCCGTCCGTGAAGTCGAAGGCCGTCCGCCAGGCCATGGCCCAGCTCGTCAACCGCAGCGAACTCGTCACCGAGGTCTACGGCTCCCAGGCCGAACCGCTGTACTCGCTGGTCCCCGCCAGCATCACCGGCCACACCAACGCGTTCTTCAACGCCTACGGCGACCCGAACGTGTCCAAGGCCCGCGACACCCTCACCGCGGCCGACATCACCACGCCCGTGAAGCTGACCCTGTACTACACCACCGACCACTACGGCGCCGCGACCAAGGACGAGTTCGACGTCCTGAAGAAGCAGCTCAACGACAGCGGCCTGTTCGACGTCACCACCAAGGGCGTGCCCTGGGAGACCTTCCGCCCCGCCGAGAAGGAAGGCGAGTACGAGGTCTACGGCATGGGCTGGTTCCCCGACTTCCCCGACGCCGACAACTACCTCGCCCCGTTCCTCGACGCCGACAACTTCCTCGGCTCGCCGTACGCCAACAACGAGATCCGCAACACCCTGATCCCGCAGTCGCGGCGCGAGGCCGACCGGATCGCCGCCGTCGAGAGCCTCTCCGACATCCAGGACCTCGTCGCCAAGGACGTCCCCGTCCTGCCGCTGTGGCAGGGCAAGCAGTACATCGCCGCCCGTGACGGTGTCACCGGCGCCGCCTACGCCCTGAACTCCTCCTCCACGCTGCAACTGTGGGAGCTGGGCCGCGGCGTCAGCGGCTGACGCACACCCGAACCCGGGGCCCGGCACGAGGGCCCCGGGACGCACCAACGACACAAGGCACACGCACGTGAACCTGCGCAACCAGTGGCCCGTCCTACCGATCGTGGCGGGCCTGGCCTCCGGCCTGTTGACCGGCTGCGGCTCCGAGACCGGCGACACCGGTCAGGGCGGCTCCCACGTGGTCATGGGAATGTCCGACGACGTCCTGGCCACCGACCCGGCGTCCGGCTACGACCCGGGCTCCTGGCTGTTGTTCAACAACGTCTTCCAGTCCCTGCTCAGCTTCCCCAACGGCGGCACCGAACCGCAGCCCGAGGCCGCCGAGCAGTGCTCCTTCACCGACACCCGCACCTCGGTCTACGAGTGCACCCTGAAGGACGGCCTGAAGTTCAGCAACGGTGACCCGCTCACCTCGAAGGACGTCAAGTTCTCCTTCGACCGCATGGTGGACATCGACGGCCCCGACGGCCCCGCCGTCATGTTCCCCACCCTCGACAAGGTCGAGACCCCCGACGAGAAGACGGTCGTCTTCCACCTCAACGCCCCCGACGCGACCTTCCCCAGCAAGATCGCCTCCGGCGCGGGCTCCATCGTCAACCACCGCGAGTACGACGCCGACGGACTGCGCACCGACGACCAGGCCAGCGGCTCCGGCCCCTACAAACTGGACTCCTTCACCGACGACCAGGCCGTGTTCTCCGTCAACGAGAACTACCAGGGCACCGCCGACGTCCAGAACGAGGGCGTCACCCTCAAGTTCTTCCACGGCGACCAGGCCGCCCTGAAGAAGGCCCTCCAGGACGACACCGTCGACATCGCCTACCGCGGCCTGTCCGCCGCCGACATCGCCGACGTCGAGAAGACCTCCGACGGCACCAGCGGCATCGAGGTCGTCGAGGGCAGCAGCGCCGAGGTCCAGCACCTCGTCTTCAACATGGACGACCCCGTCGCGGGCAAGCTCGGCGTCCGCCGGGCCATCGCCCACCTCCTCGACCGCGAGGCCCTCGTCCAGGACGTCTACCAGGGCACCGCCACCCCGCTCTACTCGATCGTCCCCGCCGGGATCACCGGCCACAACACCGCCTTCTTCGACACCTACGGCGCCCGCCCCTCCAAGGCCAAGGCCGCCGCCGCGCTCGCCGCCGAGGGCATCACCGGCAAGGTCAAGCTCACCCTCTGGTCCACGCCCAGCCGCTACGGCCCCGCCACCGACCAGGAACTCAAGGCCATCGCCGGACAGCTCAACGCCAGCGGCCTGTTCGACGCCGACGTCAAGTCCGTCCCCTTCGAGCAGTACGAGAAGGACATCGAGGCGGGCAAGTACGGCGTCTACGTCAAGGGCTGGGTCCCCGACTACCCCGACGCCGACAACTTCACCGCCCCGTTCTTCGGCGAGGGCAACGTCCTCGGCAACAACTACGCCAACGACACCATCACCGGCACGCTCATCCCGAACACCGCCGCCGAGAGCGACCGCGCCGCCACCGAACGGGACTTCGGCCGCCTCCAGGACATCGTCGCCGAGGAACTCCCCGTCCTGCCCGTCTGGCAGGCCAAGCAGTACGCCGTCGTCGGCGACGGCGTCTACGGCCTGGAGTACTGCCTGGACGCCTCGACCGTGTTCCGCTTCTGGGAACTGCGCAAGGCCTGACCCAGGCCCGCACCCACGACGAGGGCGCCCCCATCAGGCCCGAGGGGGGCGCCCTCCCTCCGTCTCCCGGCGTCGGCCACCGCCCGTCCTGCGGCGTCGGCTACTGCGCGCCGGGACGCACCAACCCGCTCTCGTACGCGTACACCGCCGCCTGCACCCGGTCCCGCAGCCCCAGCTTCGTCAGCACATGGCCGACGTGCGTCTTGACCGTCGTCTCACTGACGAACAGGTCCGCGGCGATCTCCGCGTTCGACAACCCGCGCGCCACCAGCTTCAGCACCTCCACCTCACGCTCCGTCAGCGTGCCCAGGGTGTCCGGCACCGGCTCGTCCCCCGACGGCAGATGCGTGGCGTACTTGTCCAGCAGCCGACGCGTGATGCTCGGCGCCAGCATCGCCTCACCCGCCGCCACCACCCGGATCGCCTGCACCAGCTCGTTGGCCGGGGCGTCCTTCAGCAGGAACCCGCTGGCGCCCGCCTTCAACGCCTCCACCACGTACTCGTCCAGGTCGAACGTGGTCAGCACCAGTACCTTCGCCGGACCGTCCCGACCCGGGCCCGTGATCTGCCGGGTCGCCTCCACACCGTCCATCCGCGGCATACGGATGTCCATCAGCACCACATCGGGCTGCAACGCCCGCACCTGGTCGAGCGCCTGGAGGCCGTCCCCGGCCTCACCCACGACCGCGAGGTCCTGCTCCGCCTCCAGGATCATCCGGAAGCCCGTGCGCAGCAGTGGCTGGTCATCGACCAGTAGGACACGGATGGCCACGTAAGTCTCCTTCGCTAGTCCGGGCCCATTCTGCCCTGCGCGCCCCCACCCGACTCCGCCGCCCTGACCGGCAGCGGATACGGCGGGGGCGTACCGCCGAACTCCGGGCAGTGCGCCTGGTGATCGCACCAGCCGCACAGCTTCGTCGGCCGGGGCCGCCAGTCACCGCTCTCCGTCGCCTGCCGGATCGCCTCCCACAACGCGAGCAGCTTCCGCTCCACCCGCTCCAGATCCGCCAGGACCGGGTCGTACGTCAGCACGTCACCACTGCCCAGGTAGACGAGCTGGAGCCGACGCGGCACGACCTTCTTCAGCCGCCACACCACCAGCGCGTAGAACTTCATCTGGAACAGCGCCCCGTCGGCGTACTCAGGGCGGGGCGCCTTGCCCGTCTTGTAGTCGACGATCCGCACCTCACCCGTCGGCGCCACGTCGACCCGGTCGATGATCCCGCGCAGCCGCAGCCCCGAGTCCAGCTCGGCCTCCACGAACAGCTCCCGCTCGGCGGGCTCAAGGCGCGTCGGGTCCTCCAGCGTGAACCACCGCTCCACCAGCCGCTCCGCCTCCGACAGCCAGCGCGCCAGCCGCTCCCCGTCCGGATCGTCGGCGAACAGCTCCACCACCTCCGGCCGGGAGGTGCGCAGCCGCTCCCACTGCGCCGGGATCAGCGACTTCGCCCGGGGCGCCGTACGCTCCCCGGCGGGGGCGTCGAAGAGGCGCTCCAGCACCGCGTGCACCAGCGTGCCCCGGGTGGCCGCCTCGCTCGGCTTCTCCGGCAGCTTGTCGATCACCCGGAAGCGGTACAGCAGCGGGCACTGCATGAAGTCACCGGCGCGCGAGGGCGACAGGGACGCGGGCGCGACCGCCGCCCTGGGCTCCTCCGGCTCGGGCACGGCAGGCGGCCGTACCACCGCCGCGGCGTCGCTGGGGGCCGTCATGTCGCCCTCGGTCCTCGTCTCCATGACCACAGACCTTACGACCCACCACTGACAGTCACCCGACCGCCGTCACCCCTGCCGCGCCCACCACATACCATCGACCACAGACCCTTCCGCCCGGCAGGCGCGGAAGACGCTTCGAACGAGGGGAAACCGTGGACGTGAGCGGCGGGAGCGGGCAGCCGCGGTCCGACAGGGACCAGCCGGCCGGGAACAACGCCGACGAGACACCCCGGCCCACCACGGACACCGACGACACCACCAGCGCCGACGCGAGCCCCGCGCGGCCCCCCGCCGCCCACGAGGACCCCGCGCCCGGGACCGACAGCGCCCCGCAGCCCCCCGCGCCCGACGGGGAGGACACCCACGACCAGCGGCCCACCCCGCCCCCCGGCACCGTCGGCAGCGCACAACCCGAGCACACCCCGGCCGGAGAGCGCCCCCACGCGCACGCCGGGAACAAAGCGCCCGCGCGGGGACCCGAGCCCCGGGGCGGCCTGCTGATGGGGCGGCCCTTCGGCGTACCCGTGTACGTCGCCCCGAGCTGGTTCCTCGTCGCCGCCCTGATCACCTGGGTCTTCGGCGGCCAGCTCGACCGCGTCCTGCCCGAACTCGGCGGCGCCCGCTACCTCGTCTCCCTCTTCTTCGCCGTCGCCTTCTACGCCTCCGTCCTCGTCCACGAACTCGCCCACACCGTCGCCGCCCTCCGCTTCAAACTCCCCGTCCGCCGCATCCAGCTCCAGTTCTTCGGCGGCGTCTCCGAGATCGAGAAGGAAGCCGAGACCCCCGGCCGCGAGTTCGTCCTCGCCTTCGTCGGCCCCCTGCTCTCCCTCGTCCTCGCCGGTGTCTTCTACGCCGCCATGCAGACCGTCGAGCCCGGCACCGTCCCCGGCGTCCTGCTCGCCGGACTGATGATCTCCAACCTCATCGTCGCCGCCTTCAACCTGCTCCCCGGCCTCCCCCTCGACGGCGGCCGGATGCTCCGCGCCGTCGTCTGGAAGATCACCGGCAAACCCATGAGCGGCACCATCGCCGCCGCCTGGTTCGGCCGCGCCCTCGCCGTCTCCGTCCTCATCGGCCTGCCCTGGCTCACCCAGTCCGGCGCCCTCGGCAGCGACGCCGTCGACAACGTCGGCATGGACACCGTCATGGACGCCCTGCTCGCCGCGATCCTCGCCGCGATCATCTGGACCGGCGCCGGGAACAGCCTCCGCGTCGCCCGCCTGCGCGAACACCTCCCCGAACTGCGCGCCCGCGCCCTCACCCGCCGCGCCGTCCCCGTCCAGACCGACACCCCCCTCTCCGAGGCCCTCCGCCAGGCCAACGCCGCCGGGGCCCGCGCCCTCGTCGTCGTCGACGGCGACGGCAACCCCGTCTCCCTCGTCCGCGAGGCCGCCATCGTCGGCGTCCCCGAGCACCGCCGCCCCTGGGTCGCCGTCAGCGGCCTCGCCCAGGACCTCACCGACGGAATGCGCGTCTCCGCCGAACTCGCCGGGGAAGACCTCCTCGAAGTCCTGCGCGCCACCCCCGCCACCGAGTACCTCGTCGTCGAGGACACCGGCGAGATCTACGGCGTCCTCTCCGCCGCCGACGTCGAACGCGCCTTCGTCAAGGCCATGGCCCGCCCTTCCTGACCCCCCGCCCCCGCCGTGGTCGGCGGCCCCCGCCAGGCCCGGTAGGCTGGTCACATGTCCGAACCGACCGGTGCCGCCCGCCGTCGCGGGCCCTTCAAGGTCGGGGACCAGGTACAGCTGACCGACCCCAAGGGCCGCCACTACACGTTCACGCTCGAAGCCGGGAAGAACTTCCACACCCACAAGGGTTCCTTCCCGCACGACGAACTGATCGGCGCACCCGAGGGCAGCGTTGTCCGCACCACCGGGAACGTCGCCTACCTCGCGCTGCGCCCCCTGCTCCCCGACTACGTCCTGTCCATGCCCCGCGGGGCGGCCGTCGTCTACCCCAAGGACGCCGGACACATCCTCGCCTTCGCCGACATCTTCCCCGGCGCGCGCGTCGTCGAGGCGGGCGTCGGCTCCGGCTCGCTCAGCAGCTTCCTGCTGCGCGCCATCGGCGACCAGGGCATGTTGCACAGCTACGAGCGCCGCGCCGACTTCGCCGAGATCGCGCAGGCCAACGTCGAGCGCTACTTCGGCGGCCCCCACCCGGCCTGGCAGCTCACCGTCGGAGACCTCCAGGACAACCTCTCCGACACCGACGTCGACCGCGTCATCCTCGACATGCTCGCCCCCTGGGAGTGCCTGGAGGCCGTCTCCAAGGCGCTCGTCCCCGGCGGCATCGTCTGCTGCTACGTCGCCACCACCACCCAGCTCGCCCGGACCGTCGAGTCCATCCGCGAGATCGGCTGCTTCAACGAGCCGACCTCCTGGGAGACGATGATCCGCAACTGGCACATCGAGGGCCTCGCCGTCCGCCCCGACCACCGCATGATCGGGCACACCGGCTTCCTCCTCACCGCCCGCCGCCTTGCCGACGGCGTCGAACCGCCCATGCGCCGCCGCCGCCCCGCCAAGGGCGCCTACGGCGAGGACTACTCCGGCCCCAACGCCGACGGAGGCCTCGGCCGCTGAGGCGGCCCCCCGCCGCGTACAACCTCACGGCGCCGGGCCCGAGTTCCCCCACCAGCACGGGAAGTCGGGCCCGGCGCCGTCACGTTGACCTGAGCCAAAAGCCATCCGAGTACCCACCCCGGCGTTCCCCCGCACTGTGACGTGTGGCACGATGCAGCCACCCCACCGGCACAGCCCTCACAGGAGACACTCCTCGTGCAGCAACCCGCCGTTCCGGAACTGGCACACACGCACACCCGCCCCATCCACTGGCTCGCCACCGCCACGGCGGTCGCCGGGGTCGTCGCCCTGTCCTCCGTGCTCCAGCCCGGCCCGGCCACGGCGGCGCAGCCCCCCGCCAGCGCGTCCAAGAAGGCACCCGCCGCCGGACCACCCCCCACCACCGACGGCGTCGACTTCCCCCTCGACTGCGGCCCCGTGACCACCGTCGTCGCCCACCAGGCCTCCGGCGACCTCGACGGCGACGGCCAGCCCGAGACCGTCGCCGTGGTGCACTGCGACGCCGGAATGAGCACCCCGCCCGACGGCGTGTACGTCCTCACCCGCGGCGCCGACGGCGCCCAACCCCGCGTGGTCGCGACCCTCGTCGACCCCAAGGACCGGGTCACCGTCAGCGACTTCACCGTCCGTGACGGCGCGGTCCGCGCGACCCTGCACGGCTACTCCACCGCCGACGTGCCCACCTGCTGCCCCGACGTCCACGACGACACGAAGTGGCAGTGGCGCGACGGCGCGTTCGTCCGCTCGACACCCGCCGGAGCGCGCAGCGTGTGACGCACGCGACCCCGAGGTGTGAGAAATCAGACAGCGGTCACGGACCGTGCAGATCCAGTCACTCCGCGTCCGGACCGTAGACCTCCACCCTGTCCGAAACGCGACGCACGTGGATGCACTCACCCGGGCACTCCCGCGCCGAGTCCACCACATCCGTCAGCAGCGGCAGCGGCACCGGCGTCGTCGCGCCCCTGTCCTGCAACAACTCCTCGCCAGCGCCCTTCACATAGGCCAGACCGTCGATGTCCAGCTCGAACACCTCGGGCGCGTACTGGACGCAGATGCCGTCGCCGGTACAGAGATCCTGGTCGATCCAGACCTCAAGGGCCCCGCCACCGACTCCGGCCTCCTGCTGCGCTGCCATTCGCTCCTGCCGTTTCTTCGCCGAGCCTGCGGGAATCCGGCCAGCTCTGACGGGTGTTGAACACTTCGACCCTACCTCCGGCAGCTTTCCAATCACGTTCGGTGGGTATTCCCCTGGCGTGAGGGAGAGCGCAAGGGTGAAGATCGGACACACCCCGACAGTCTTTGTGATCTAGGGGTTTCAATCGACACCCACCCAGGTAGGGTCTGGAAGCGTCCAGCTCCCCTTGGAGGAGGTGAGGACCGTGGCAGCCCACGACGACGACATGAACCGCGGCATCCGCCCGGGACGAGGGTCCGAAGACCCGGCCGGGCAGATCGCCTACCTTGAGCAGGAGATCGCCGTCCTGCGACGCAAGCTCGCCGACTCTCCGCGGCACACGAGGATTCTCGAAGAGCGGATCGTCGAGCTTCAGACGAACCTGGCCGGCGTGTCCGCCCAGAACGAGCGACTCGCCAACACGCTCCGTGAGGCCCGCGACCAGATCGTGGCCCTCAAGGAAGAGGTCGACCGGCTCGCCCAGCCGCCCGCCGGTTTCGGCGTCTTCCTCACGGCGAACGAGGACGGCACCGCCGACATCTTCACCGGAGGCCGCAAACTCCGGGTGAACGTCAGCCCCAGCGTCGACCTCGAAGAGCTGCGGCGCGGCCAGGAAGTCATGCTCAACGAAGCACTCAACGTGGTCGAGGCCATGGAGTTCGAGCGCGTCGGGGACATCGTCACCCTCAAGGAGATCCTTGAGGACGGCGAACGCGCCCTGGTGCTCGGGCACACCGACGAGGAACGGGTGGTACGGCTCGCCGAGCCGCTGCTGGACGTCACCATCCGCCCCGGCGACGCCCTGCTGCTCGAACCCCGCTCCGGCTACGTCTACGAGGTCGTCCCCAAGAGCGAGGTCGAGGAACTCGTCCTCGAAGAGGTCCCCGACATCGGCTACGAGCAGATCGGCGGCCTCGGCAACCAGATCGAAGCCATCCGCGACGCGGTCGAGCTTCCCTACCTCTACCCCGACCTGTTCCGGGAGCACGAACTGCGCCCGCCCAAGGGTGTCCTCCTCTACGGACCCCCCGGATGCGGCAAGACGCTCATCGCCAAGGCCGTCGCCAACTCGCTGGCCAAGAAGGTCGCCGAGGTCACCGGCCAGGCCGCGGGCAAGAGCTTCTTCCTCAACATCAAGGGCCCGGAACTGCTCAACAAGTACGTCGGCGAGACCGAGCGGCAGATCCGCCTGGTCTTCCAGCGGGCCCGCGAGAAGGCCAGCGAGGGCACCCCCGTCATCGTCTTCTTCGACGAGATGGAGTCCCTCTTCCGCACCCGCGGCTCCGGCGTCAGCTCCGACGTCGAGAACACCATCGTCCCGCAGCTCCTCGCCGAGATCGACGGCGTCGAGGGCCTGCAGAACGTGGTCGTCATCGGCGCCTCCAACCGCGAGGACATGATCGACCCCGCCATCCTGCGCCCCGGCCGACTCGACGTGAAGATCAAGATCGAGCGTCCGGACGCCGAGGCGGCCAAGGACATCTTCGGCAAGTACCTGACCGAGCGCCTGCCCCTGCACGGGGACGACCTCAACGAACACAGCGGCGACAAGGCCATGACCGTCCAGAGCATGATCCAGACGGCAGTGGAACACATGTACGCCGAATCGGAGGAGAACCGCTTCCTCGAGGTGACCTACGCCAATGGTGACAAGGAAGTCCTCTACTTCAAGGACTTCAACTCCGGCGCCATGATCGAGAACATCGTCGGCCGCGCCAAGAAAATGGCGATCAAGGACTTCCTCGAAAAGAATCAGAAGGGCCTCAGGGTCTCCCACCTGCTCCAGGCATGTGTCGACGAGTTCAAGGAGAACGAGGACCTGCCCAACACCACCAACCCCGACGACTGGGCCCGCATCTCCGGAAAGAAGGGCGAACGGATCGTCTACATCCGCACCCTGATCACCGGAAAGCAGGGCGCGGACACCGGACGCTCCATCGACACGGTGGCGAACACCGGACAGTACCTGTAAAAGCCAGGGCGGCTGCGGGTCCCCTCTCCGGGTACCCGCAGCCGACTGCTTTTCCAGGGAGGCTGGAGCAAGGCAATGACGCAAATGATCTCCCCACCGGCGCAGAGGCGTTCTAGGCTCTTCCATACCGCCGAGTCGCGCAGTGCGGGGACGGGCACCGCACACGCAACCGAGCGCCAGCGGTACTTGAGTGGCGTCCACGACCGAGGGCGCCGCCGGGCAAGGAGGGCCGCATGACCGTACGGCGAGTAATGGGCATCGAGACGGAGTACGGGATCTCCGTCCCCGGCCACCCCAACGCCAATGCCATGCTCACCTCATCCCAGATCGTCAACGCCTACGCCGCGGCGATGCACCGGGCCCGCCGGGCCCGCTGGGACTTCGAGGAGGAGAACCCCCTGCGCGACGCGCGAGGCTTCGACCTCGCCCGCGAGGTCGCCGACGCCAGCCAGCTCACCGACGAGGACATCGGCCTGGCCAACGTCATCCTCACCAACGGAGCCCGGCTCTACGTCGACCACGCACACCCCGAGTACAGCGCCCCCGAGGTCACCAACCCCCGCGACGCCGTCCTCTGGGACAAGGCGGGCGAGCGCATCATGGCCGAGGCCGCCGAACGCGCCGCCGCGCTCCCCGGCGCCCAGCCCATCCACCTCTACAAGAACAACACCGACAACAAGGGCGCCTCCTACGGCACGCACGAGAACTACCTGATGAAGCGGGAGACCCCGTTCTCCGACATCGTGCGCCACCTCACGCCCTTCTTCGTCTCCCGCCAGGTCTTCACCGGCGCCGGTCGCGTCGGCATCGGCCAGGACGGCCACGAACACGGCTTCCAGCTCAGCCAGCGCGCCGACTACTTCGAGGTCGAGGTCGGCCTGGAGACCACCCTCAAGCGCCCCATCATCAACACCCGCGACGAGCCGCACGCCGACGCCGAGAAGTACCGCCGCCTGCACGTGATCATCGGCGACGCCAACCTCTCGGAGATCTCCACCTACCTCAAGCTGGGCACCACCGCGCTCGTCCTGTCCATGATCGAAGACGGCTTCATCGCCGTCGACCTGGCCGTGGACCAGCCCGTCCGCACCCTCCACCAGGTCTCCCACGACCCGTCGCTGAAGCGCCTGGTCACCCTCCGTAGTGGCCGCACCCTCACCGCCGTACAACTCCAGATGGAGTACTACGAACTCTCCCGCAAGTACGTCGAGGAGCGGTTCGGCGCCGACGCGGACGAGCAGACCAAGGACGTCCTGGCCCGCTGGGAGGACACCCTCAACCGGCTCGAACGCGACCCCATGAGCCTCGCGGGCGAACTGGACTGGGTGGCCAAGCGGGAACTCATGGAGGGCTACCGCCGCCGCGACAACCTCGACTGGGACGCCGCCCGGCTCCACCTCGTCGACCTCCAGTACGCCGACGTACGCCCCGAGAAGGGCCTCTACAACCGCCTGGCCGCCCGCGGCCGGATGAAGCGCCTCCTGGACGACGCCGAGGTCGAGCGGGCCAAGGTCACGCCTCCGGAGGACACCCGCGCCTACTTCCGCGGACGCTGCCTGGAGCAGTACGCCGACGACGTCGCCGCGGCCTCCTGGGACTCCGTGATCTTCGACCTCCCGGGGCGGGACTCCCTCCAGCGGGTCCCAACCCTCGAACCACTTCGCGGAACGCGTAATCACGTCAAGGAACTGCTGGACCGCTGCCGTACCGCGGAAGACCTGGTCAGGGTCTTGTCCGGCGGCTGAGCGGGTACACGGAGCAGACGCCCGGCCGGGGTGGAAACCGCCCCGGACGGGAATCATCGAGGTGGCCCTCGCGCGTTGTACCAACGGCAGGGCCGTTGTCAGACCGGCCTTGTAGGGTCTGATCAAGACCGAACGGCAGGAAAGCCGTCCTGCCGACCATGTCGGGCGAACCGAGCGGGGTGAGGGTTATGGCGACCAAGGACACCGGCGGCGGCCAGCAGAAGGCGACGCGCTCCACCGAGGAGGTCGAGGAGCAGTCGACCGAGGCACAGGGGTCGGAGGACCTCAAGGAGCGGCACGAGAAGCTGAGCGATGACGTGGACTCCGTCCTGGACGAGATTGACGACGTCTTGGAGGAGAACGCCGAGGACTTCGTTCGGTCATTCGTTCAGAAAGGCGGCGAATAACCTTCGAATCGAAGGTTATTCGGGGGGTTCGGTTGGGGAGCGGCGAGAAGGCGAAGCGCTGTGTGCGGTGTGGCGAGTGGAAGCCGTACACAGCCTTCGCGCGCAAGCGGTCCAACCTGGATGGGTTGCAGCGGCACTGCCGGGACTGTGCATCGGAGTATCACCGGGCGCGGCAGCAGACACTTGGGCGGAAGGTCCGACCCAAGGTGGAGGTGCCCGAGGGGTACAAGCTCTGTCTGAAGTGCGGAGAGATCAAGCCGCACAGCGAGTGGCACCGCAACGCAACCGCTTCCGACGGGCTGTCGACGCGCTGCAAGACGTGTCGAGCCGCCGAGGGGCGCGCAGGACATCTCAAGCGCCACTACGGCCTCACCGAAGCCGAGCGCGACGAGATGGTCGCCTCCCAGATGGGGCTCTGCCCGATCTGCTTGGCCGCCCCCGCTGTGCATGTGGATCACTGCCACAAGACGGGTAGGGTCCGTGGCGTACTGTGCTTCAACTGCAATTCCGGCCTCGGCCTGTTGAGGGACAACCCCGAAGCGATGAACCGAGCTGCCGATTACC
Source organism: Streptomyces flavalbus (assembly GCF_042674625.1). Taxonomy (NCBI): domain Bacteria; kingdom Bacillati; phylum Actinomycetota; class Actinomycetes; order Kitasatosporales; family Streptomycetaceae; genus Streptomyces; species Streptomyces flavalbus. The sequence goes on along the minus strand of NZ_JBHTEB010000001.1, from coordinate 1,477,421 downwards.
TGGAAGGAAACGCGTGGAAGCCAACACTCGTAGCACCGGGCGTCTACCAGCTGCCTTCCTGACGCCTGGGTCCTCCTCCTTCATGGACTTCCTGTCCGAGCACCAGCCGGAGCTGCTGCCGGGCAAGCGGCAACTCCCGCCCACGCAGGGCGTGGTGGAGGCGCCGCACGGGACCACGATCGTGGCCGTGACGTTCCCGGGGGGCGTCGTCCTCGCCGGTGACCGCCGCGCCACGATGGGGAACGTGATCGCCCAGCGCGACATCGAGAAGGTCTTCCCGGCCGACGAGTACAGCGCCGTCGGCATCGCCGGCACGGCGGGTCTGGCCGTGGAGATGGTCAAGCTCTTCCAGTTGGAGCTGGAGCACTTCGAGAAGGTGGAGGGCGCCCAGCTCTCCCTGGAGGGCAAGGCGAACCGGCTGTCGACGATGATCAGGTCCAACCTGGGCATGGCGATGCAGGGCCTGGCCGTCGTCCCGCTGTTCGCCGGGTTCGACGTGGACCGGGGCAAGGGGCGGATCTTCTCCTACGACGTCACCGGTGGCCGTTCCGAGGAGCAGAACTTCGCCGCGACCGGCTCGGGCTCGATCTTCGCCCGCGGTGCGATGAAGAAGCTGTTCCGCGCCGACCTGACCGAGGACGACGCGACGACGCTGGTGGTGCAGGCCCTGTACGACGCGGCTGACGACGACTCGGCGACCGGTGGTCCCGATGTCGCCCGCCGGATCTACCCGATCGTCACCGTGATCACCGAGGACGGCTTCCGCAGGCTCACCGAGGAGGAGTCGTCGCAGATCGCCCGCTCGGTGCTGGAGCGGCGCCTTGAGCAGCCCGACGGCCCGCGGGCCGCGCTGCTGTAGGCGGCGGCCGGTTCTTGTGAGGGTGATCCAGTGACTTCCACAGAAAGGGACGGATAACCGGTGTCGACGCCGTTCTATGTCTCACCTCAGCAGGCCATGGCCGACCGGGCGGAGTACGCCCGCAAGGGCATCGCCCGGGGCCGCAGCCTGGTCGTGCTCCAGTACGCCGACGGCATCGTGTTCGTCGGCGAGAACCCGTCCCGCGCGCTGCACAAGTTCAGCGAGATCTACGACCGGATCGGCTTCGCCGCCGCCGGTAAGTACAACGAGTACGAGAACCTCCGCATCGGCGGCGTCCGGTACGCGGACCTGCGGGGTTACACCTACGACCGGGACGACGTCACGGCCCGTGGCCTCGCCAACGTCTACGCCCAGACGCTGGGCACGATCTTCTCCTCGGCGGCCGAGAAGCCGTACGAGGTGGAGCTGGTCGTGGCCGAGGTGGGGGAGACGCCGGACGGGGACCAGATCTACCGGCTGCCGCATGACGGTTCGATCGTGGACGAGCACGGCTCGGTCGCGGTCGGCGGCAACGCCGAGCAGATCAGTGGCTATCTGGATCAGCGCCACCAGGACGGCATGACCCTCGCGGAAGCCCTGAAGCTGGCGGTGCAGGCGCTGTCGCGGGACACCAACGGGACGCAGCGGGAGATTCCCGCGGAGCGGCTTGAGGTGGCGGTGCTGGACCGTACGCGTCCGCAGAAGCGGAAGTTCAAGCGGATCACCGGCGGTCAGCTTTCGCGGCTGCTGGCGGCTGACGCGGGCGCGGGCGTGGACACGGAGGCGGCTGCCGACGACTCGTCCGGGTCCGAGGAGGAGTAGCCCTTCCGAGCCGAAAAGAACGCCTGGAAGACGTCCTGTGCCCCGGCCGCCCCTGTGCGGCCGGGGCACAGGGCGTTTCAGGTGGCGCGTGGTGGGGCCGTGGAAGCGCGGACGACGAGGCGGACGGGGATGTCGCCGTGCTCGGGTTCGCGGCCGTCCAGGACGGCGAGGAGGGCGTGCATCCCGCGTTCGCCGAACAGCTCGGCGTCGAGGTGGACGGTGGTGAGTTCCGGGTCGATGGCGGTGGCGAGGGCGAGGTCGTCGAGGCCGGTCACGGAGATGTCGTCGGGGATGCGGAGCCCGAGGCGGCGCAGCGCCTTGTAGGCGCCCGCGGCGAGTTTGTCGTCGTCGCAGACGACCGCGGTGGGCCGGGGGTCGGCGGTGAGGGCGGCCTCGGTGGCGGTGAGGGCGGCGTCGATGGAGAGGGGGGCGCGGGTGGTGCGCAGGGTGGTGCCGGGAACGGTGTCGAGCCGTTTGGCCAGTTCGCGGGCGCGGACGTCGAAGGTCCAGGAGGGGACGTCGGCGGCGAGGTGCAGGAAGGCGCGGTGGCCGAGGCCGAGGAGGTGGTCGGCGATCTGGTGGACGCCGTCGGCGATGTCGAGGTTGACGGTGGTGGCGCCGTGGCTGCCGTGGGGGTCGCTGTCGAGCATGACGAGGGGGAGCTGGTCGCCGCGGAGGGCGGTGAGGGCGTCGGCGGCCATGGAGGAGGCGATGACGCCGTCGAGGGCGGCCTGGGCGGAGTGGAAGGGGTCCTTGGCGGGGCCGATGCCCTCGGGGGAGGGGTAGAGGACGACGCCGAATCCGTGTTCGGCGGCGACCCGGGCTGCGCCGGTGTAGACACCGGCGAAGAATTCCGTGGTGAGGGCGGGGACGACGAGGAGGACGGTGCGGGTGTGTCCGAGGCGGAGGTTGCGGGCGGCGAGGTTGGGCCGGTAGCCGAGGTCGAGGGCGGCCTGCCGGACGCGCTGGGCGGTGGTCTCGGAGACGCGTCCGCGCCATTTGTCGCCGAGGACGAGGGAGACGGCGGCCTGGGAGACGCCGGCGGCCTGGGCGACGTCCCGGCTGGTGGGTCGGGTGCTGCCTCGTGCCACCGTGGGCCTGCTCTTTCGTCTGGACGTGTGAACTGGGCACATGGTACGTATGACAGCGGACGTTATACGTAAAACCTCGGGAAGGGCGGGTCATGGCCGCGGGATACCTGGAGATCCTCAGGGCGCAGCACGCCGCCCGGTTGCTGGTGGGCACGCTGGTCGGCCGGTTGCCGAACGCGACGGCGGCGATCGCGATCGTGCTGTTCATCCGCGCGGAGGGCGGCACGTACAGCCTGGCGGGGGCGCTGGCGGCGGTGTACGGCGTGGCGAACGCGGTGGGGCAGCCGGTCCTGGGGCGGCTGTGCGACCTGTACGGGCAGCCGCGGGTGCAGTTGCCCGCGGCGGTGCTGTCGGCGCTGGCGATGGTGGCGTTCGCGCTGACGGGCACGGAACTGCTGGCGCTGTCGTACGCCGCGGTGGCGGCGGCGGGGTTGTTCACGCCGCCGTTGGAGGGCGGCTTGCGGGCGCTGTGGCCGAGTGTCCTCCGCAAGGAGGAGCAGGTGCACACGGCGTACGCGATGGACGCGGTGGCGCAGGAGGTGATGTTCACGGTCGGCCCGCTGCTGGTGACGCTGTGCGTGTCACTGTGGTCGGCGCGGGCGGCGCTGGTGGTGCTGAGCGTGATCGGGGTGCTGGGGGCGCTGTCGGTGGTGGTGTCGCCGCCCTCGCGCGCGTGGCGGTCGGCGCCGCGGGAGGCGCACTGGCTGGGCGCGCTGCGCTCGCGCGGGCTGCTGGTGCTGCTGGCGGCGTTCTTGTTCATCGGGGTGGCGCTGGGGTCGATCACGGTGGCGGCGGTGTCGTACGCGGACGATCACGGGGGTGACGTGGTGTACGGCTGGCTGATGGCGGGGCTCGGTCTGGGCGCGCTGCTGGGCGGCACGGTGTACGGGGCGCGGCAGTGGGTGGGTCCGCCGGAGCGGCGACTGCGGGGTCTGGTGGCCCTTCTGGCGGTGTGTTACGTGCCGCTGACGCTGTTGCCGGGTCCGGTGGCGATGACGGCGTTGTCGGCGCTGGCGGGGGTGTTCCTGGCGCCCGCGATCGCGTGCGCGTTCGTGCTGGTGGACCGGCACGCGCCGCGCGGGACGGTGACGGAGGCGTTCTCGTGGCTGGTGACGACGTTCACGGTGGGCGCGTCGGTGGGGACGGGGGTCGCGGGGCCGGTGGTGGAGTGGGGCGGGGCGCTGTGGGGTTTCGCGGTGCCGGGTGTGGCGGGGGCCGTGTCGTTGCTGGTTCTGCTGGCCGCGCAGGGGGTCCTCGCAGTTCCCGCCAGGGGCGGGGTCGTTGCGGCTTCATCGGAAAATGATCCAAATCGTGCCGCCGAACCCCGTTTCAGTTCAGGGGATCGGGCGTAATGTTCAGTCATGGACCGCCGCATTTTCGGGCTGGAGAACGAGTACGGCGTCACGTGCACGTTCAGGGGACAGCGCCGTCTGTCGCCTGACGAGGTGGCGCGGTACCTCTTCCGCCGTGTCGTGTCATGGGGCCGCAGCAGCAATGTCTTTCTGCGGAACGGCGCCCGCCTCTATCTCGACGTGGGCTCACATCCGGAATACGCGACACCCGAATGTGACAACGTGACCGAGCTGGTCACCCACGACAAGGCTGGCGAGCGCATTCTCGAAGGTCTTCTGGTGGACGCGGAGCGACGCCTGCACGAGGAGGGAATCGCGGGCGACGTCTACCTGTTCAAGAACAACACCGACTCGGCGGGCAACTCCTACGGGTGCCATGAGAACTATCTGGTGGCGCGGCACGGGGAGTTCTCGCGGCTGGCGGACATCCTGATCCCGTTCCTGGTGACGCGGCAGTTGCTGTGCGGTGCCGGGAAGGTGCTCCAGACGCCGCGGGGCGCGGTGTACTGCGTGAGTCAGCGGGCGGAGCACATCTGGGAGGGTGTGTCGTCGGCGACGACGCGTTCCCGGCCGATCATCAACACGCGTGACGAGCCGCACGCGGACGCGGAGCGTTACCGCCGTCTGCATGTGATCGTCGGCGATTCGAACATGTCCGAGACGACGATGCTGCTGAAGGTCGGCGCGACCGATCTGGTGCTGCGCATGATCGAGGCGGGCACGGTGATGCGCGATCTGACGCTGGAGAACCCGATCCGGGCGATCCGTGAGGTCAGTCACGACATCACCGGGCGCCGCAAGGTGCGGCTGGCGAGCGGCCGGGAGGCCTCGGCGCTCGAGGTGCAGCGGGAGTACTACGAGAAGGCCGTGGACTTCTGCGAGCGGCGCGGCATCCGCACCGGCACGGTGGAGCAGGTGCTGGAGCTGTGGGGCCGCACGCTGGACGCGATCGAGACCGAGGACCTCGACCGGATCGGCACCGAGATCGACTGGGTGATGAAGTACAAGCTGCTGGAGCGGTACCGCGCCAAGCACAACATGACCATGTCGCACCCGCGGGTGGCGCAGATAGACCTCGCGTACCACGACATCCACCGCCGTCGTGGGCTGTACTACCTGCTGGAGAGGAAGGGTCAGGCGGCGCGGATCTGCGACGACTTGAAGATCTTCGAGGGCAAGTCGGTGCCGCCGCAGACCACTCGGGCCCGACTGCGGGGTGACTTCATCCGGCGGGCGCAGGAGCAGCGCCGGGACTTCACGGTCGACTGGGTGCACCTGAAGCTGAACGACCAGGCGCAGCGGACGGTGTTGTGCAAGGACCCGTTCCGTTCGGTGGACGACCGGGTGGAGAAGCTGATCGCCGGGATGTGAGGGGCGGCTCGCGCGGTCCTCGGTTTCGCCGAGACTGGCGCGGAACGCCACACGAGCGCCGTACGTTTCACGTACGGCGCTCTTCTCACGCCGTAGAGTTGCGCGCACGCCATCCACAAGATCGACCGATTATGAGGCCCCCACCGTGCGCCGACGCTCACTTCTCATCGCCGTTCCCGCCGGACTGGCCACGCTCGCCGCTTGCGGCGACGAGGACTCGGACTCCGGCAAGGCCAGCGACAGCGCGTCGCCGACGGACGGCAACACGTCCGAGGCCCCCGCGCCGAAGATCGTCGACGGTCCGCTGCCCAAGGTCACGGCGGGCACGAAGTTCGACGAGAAGCCGACGGTGGACAAGGGCTCGGGTGACCCTTCGGACCAGCTCGCGGTGCGGACCCTGATCGCGGGCGGGGGCCGCACGGTCGCGGAGGGCGACTACGTCCAGGCGAACTACCTGGGCCAGGTGTGGGACACCGCGAAGGTGTTCGACAACTCCTACGACCGCAAGACGCCGCTGGTGATCCAGCTCGCCCAGGGCAGCATCATCGACGGCTGGCGCTACGCCCTGACGGGGAAGAAGGCGGGCAGCCGGGTCCAGTTCTCGGTCCCGCCGACGTGGGGGTACGGCGAGAGCGGCAACGAGAACGCGGGCATCAAGGGCACGGACACGCTGGTCTTCGTGGTCGACCTGCAGAACACGTTCAACGCGAAGAGCTCCGCCGAGGGCACGGACGTCGCCCAGGACAACGTGGACGTGCCGAAGGTCGGCACCAACAAGGACGGCAAGGCGCCGTCGATCGAGGTCCCGGACGCCGAGGCGCCGAAGGACCTGGTGGCGAACTACGTCATCGAGGGCGACGGCCCGGAGGTCGGCGCGGAGGACAGCGTGCTGGTGCAGTACAAGGGCGTGCTGTGGGACGGCGGCAAGGAGTTCGACTCGACGTACGGCCGCAAGGCGCTGACGTCGTTCTCGCTCCAGCAGGTCGTCAAGGGCTGGGCGCAGGGCCTGACCGGCAAGAAGGTCGGCAGCCGGGTGCTGATCGTGATCCCGCCGAAGCTGGGGTACGGCGACCAGCCGCCGAGCGGCAGCGGCATCAAGAAGGACTCCACGCTGGTCTTCTCGGTGGACATCCTCGCCAAGATGTGACGACCCCCGGGGTCCCGGTCGGCCGTGGCGCGGGGCGGCGCTGGCCCCGCCCTGCGGGGCGGGTGGCGGGCGGGGATGAAAGACTGGTGCGTGTTGCCTTGTTCGCACACATGCAGGAGCTAGAGACGTGAGCATCGAGAAGCCCGAGATCGACTTCCCGGGCGGCGAGCCCCCGGCGGACCTTGAGATCAAGGACATCTGGGAGGGTGACGGGCCGGTCGCCAAGGCGGGCGACACCGTCGCCGTCCACTACGTGGGCGTCGCGTTCTCCACCGGCGAGGAGTTCGACGCCTCCTGGAACCGCGGTACGCCGCTCACGTTCCAGTTGGGCATCGGCCAGGTCATCGCGGGCTGGGACCAGGGCGTGCAGGGCATGAAGGTCGGCGGTCGCCGCCAGCTCGTCATCCCGCCGCACCTGGCGTACGGCGACCGGGGTGCCGGTGGCCGCATCGGTCCGGGTGAGACGCTGATCTTCGTCTGTGACCTGGTGTCGGTCTGACCGCGGTCGACCATGTGGGGTCCATGCCCGTCCGGGCATGGACCCTCGGCTTTTGTCCGGGTGCCGTGGAGCGGTACGGTCATCGGTCGGAAGCACCATAGGGAAGGCGAAGGGCGTCGATGGCCATTGCCAAGGCCGAGCGGCTGATGAATCTGGCGCTGTGTCTGCTCGGGACCAGGCGGCCACTCAGCAAGCGGGAGCTGCGCGACTCCATTGAGGCCTACGTCGAGGCCGTCAGGCCGGGCGGAGGGGCGGCGGGGGCCGACGACGCCTTCAACCGGATGTTCGAGCGGGACAAGGACGATCTGCGCGAGCTGGGCCTGGTCATCGAGACCGTGGAGAGCGTGGACGGCGAGGTCGGCTATCTGGCGCGCCGGGACAGCAACCGGCTGCCGCCGATCACCCTGGACGCGGAGGAGGCCGCCGCCCTCGGCCTGGCGGCGAAGGTGTGGCAGCAGGCCCGTCTCGCGGGCGCGGCCAGCGGCGCCCTGCAGAAGCTGCGCGCGGCGGGGCTGCCCGAGGACGTCGACCCGTACGAGGCGCACGGCGCGCTGGAGCCGCGCATCCCGGTGCACGAGGCGGCGTTCGAGCCGCTGATGCTGGCGTGCCGGGACCGCCGTCCCGTCGTCTTCGACTACCGCAAGGCGACCGCCGCCCGTCCCGAGCCCCGGCACGTGGAGCCGTGGGCGCTGGAGTGCTGGCGCGGCCACTGGTACCTGGCGGGCTTCGACCGGGACCGGGGCGCGGAGCGGGTGTTCCGGCTGTCGCGGATCACCGGCCGGGTGCGCACCCGCAGCGGCCGGTACGTCGCGCCCGTCCCCGATGTGGTGACGGTGCGGGAGACGGTCGCGAGCTGGGCGGGGGAGATCGCGGACCGCACGGCCCGCATCCGGTTGCGTTCGGGGTCGGGTTACCCCTTGCGGGCGAAGGCCACGTCGGTGCGGGAACTCGGCGACGGCTGGGACGAGTTGGAGATTCCGTACGGGCACGGTCTGGACGCCTGGCTGGTGGAGTTCGGGCCGGATGTGGTGGTCCTGGAACCGGCGGAGCTGCGGGCCGACGTGGTGGACCGGCTGCGTGCCGTGGCCAAGGGCTGAGGGGGAGCGGAGAAAGACAGTGGCTGGCAAACCGGTCAGGCCCGTGAACGCCATCGACCAGACCCGGCGGATGCTCTCCCTGGTGACGTATCTGCGGGAGCGCCCCGGCGCGCGCGTGGAGGACGTCGCGCGGGCCTTCGGGATCACCGAGGACGAGCTGATCTCCGACCTCGACGTGCTGCCCCTGTGCGGGACGAGCTTCCGCGGCGGTGATCTGCTCGACATCGACACCGACGGCGAGCGGATCTGGTGGCACAATCCGGCGGCGCTCGGCGCGGAGGCCGCCGAGCCGCTGCGGCTGGCCGCCGACGAGGCGACCGCGCTGCTGGTCGCGGCGCGCGCGGTGGCCACGCTGCCGGGGCTGCGCGAGGGCGACCGGCAGGCGCTGCTGCGGGCGACGGCCAAGGTGGAGGCGGCGGCGGGGGAGGCGGCCGGGGCCAGCTCTCGGCTGTCGGTGACGTTCGAGTCGGAGGGCGGGGTCTTCGCGGACGTCGACCGGGCGATCTCGGAGCGGCGCAGGCTGTGGATCCGCTACTACTCCCCGGCCCGCGACGAGGTCACCGAGCGGGAGATCGACCCGATCCGGCTGGTCAGCGTCGGCCACACCTATGTCGAGGGCTGGTGCTACCGCTCCGAGGCGCGGCGCACGTTCCGGCTCGACCGGGTCGCCGAGATCAAGGTCCTGGACGAGCCGTCGGCGCCCCCGGAGGTGGAGCTGCGGGACCTGTCCGAAGGGCTGGTGCAGCCCGCGGCGGAGGACCCCGAGGTCGTCGTCGAGGTCGGTCCTGGCGGGCGCTGGGTCGCGGAGTACTACCCGCACGACAGCGCCGATGAGCTCTCCGACGGCGGGCTCCGTATCACCCTGCGCACCCCCGACCCGGCGTCGCTCAGGCGGCTGGCGCTGCGGCTCGGGCGGGACGGCCGGATCGTCGCCCCGCGCGAGCTGGCCGAGAGCGCCCGCCGGGCGGCCCGGGAGGCGCTGGCGGCGTACGACGGCGTCGACGCGGAGACCGCGCGCAACGCGGAGACCGCGCGGAACGCGGAGACCGCTGGGAACGCTGAGCGGGCTGAGCGCGCGGTGAAGGCTGAGCGCGCGGCGAAGGCTGAGCCCGCGGAGACCGCTGAGCCCGCGCCCGGCGCGACGCCGGGTGGGGTATGACAGACGCACGACGGCCGGTACGACAGGCAGGAGCGAGGACTGTGAGCGAGTCGGCGACGTCCGGGGCGCGCGGCATGTCGGTGGCCGCCGCGTTCGCCGGGATGCGGAGCGTGGCCCCCGTGGTGTTCCGGGCGGGCTGCCCGGACTGCCGGGGCCGGTTCGAGCTGGCGGCGAGCGCGCTGCGCCTCGCGATCGGCGCGAGCAGCCGTACGACGTTCTACTCCTTCACCTGCCCCGACTGCGGCACCCTGGTCCGCAAGCCCGCCGGTGAGCGCATCGTGGAGCTGCTCACCGGCGGCGGGGTGAGCACGCTGCGGCTGACCCTCTAGGCTCGGCGCATGTTCTGGGCGATGTGCGCGGTGGCGTTGGGCTTTGCGGGACTGCTGGTGCTCGGGGTGCTCGCGGTGCGGGTGTTCCTGGAGGCCGAGCGGCTGGGTCGGCAGGTCGCCGACTCGGCGCGCCGGGTCAACCGGGCCGCGGAGGACCTGGAGCGCGCGGCGACGAGCGCGGCCCGCTCGGCGGACGCCCTGTGAGGCGCTGACCGCGCGAGGTGGGGCGGTTGTCCAGGTTGGCTAGGGATGCGCTGGGTATCCGCTAGACCGCCCCTGTGAGTCCCGCCGTGCGGGACGTTTCGGGGTGCTTCGCCCTGTCAACTTGCCCCACCCGGCAGGTACGCTGCTGGTCGCGGCCCGGTAAACGAGGCCCGGACCGCGGCCGGGAGTACGCACGGGGATTGCCTCACGTTCACCCCTGAGCGTTACGATCGCTGACGAGCACGCTCGGTCGGACACCTGTCCGACCGGTCGGACAACACAGCACCCCACCCAAGCCGCCTCGGTGAGAAGGTAAAGACTTATGTTCGGAAGGCTCGGAGCCCCCGAGATCATTCTCATCCTCGTCGTCATCATCCTGCTGTTCGGCGCGAAGAAGCTTCCGGACATGGCCCGCTCGCTCGGCAAGTCCGCGCGCATCCTGAAGAGCGAGGCCAAGGCGATGAAGGAGGACAAGTCCTCCGCCCCGGCCGACCCGCCGCAGCCCGACGACCAGCAGGGCCCCGCTCAGCGCATCATCCAGGCCGCGCCCGGCGACGTGACCAGCTCCCGCCCGGTCACCGAGCCGACGGACACGACCAAGCGCTGACGCAGGGCCGGTGACCTCCGGCCCCCCGCACGAGATGGGAACGTGGGTTGCTGAAGCCTGCCCGCAAGAAGGAGAAGGATCCGGAGGGGCGGATGCCCCTCGCGGAGCACCTCCGTGAGCTACGCAACCGGCTCGCGAAGGCGCTGCTGGCGATCGTCCTGGTGACGATCGTCGCCGCCTTCTTCTACAACGACATCATCAACTTCTTCACCGAGCCGATCCTCAAGTCGGTCGGGTGCTCCAAGTCGTTCGAGGAGCTGGCTCGCTCCACGGACAAGAGCGAGCCGTGCGCGCAGATCACCATCAACGGTCTGCTCACGCCGTTCACGCTCGCCCTCAAGGTCTCCCTGATGGCGGGTGTGGTGCTGGCCGCCCCGGTCTGGCTGTACCAGCTCTGGTCGTTCGTCGCGCCCGGTCTGCACCGGCACGAGAAGAAGTACGCCTACGCGTTCGTCGCCACCGGCTTCCCGCTCTTCCTCGGCGGCGCCTTCTTCGCCTACAAGGTGCTGCCCACCACCGCGAAGGTGCTGATCGAGTTCACGCCGTTCGGCGTCGACAACCTGCTGCCGCTGGACGACCTGCTCGACCTGGTCACGCGCATGGTCGTCGTCTTCGGCCTCTCCTTCGAACTGCCGCTGCTGCTGGTCATGCTGAACTTCACCGGCGCCATCACCGGCAGGCGGATGCTCGGCTGGTGGCGCGCCATGATCATGGGCATCACCGTCTTCGCGGCCATCGCCACACCCAGCACCGACCCGCTGACCATGCTGGCGCTGGCCGGTCCGATCTGGGTGCTGTACTTCGCCGCCGTGGTCGTCTCGCTGGTCAACGACCGCCGCAGGCGCCGCCGTGAGGCCCTCGGCCCCGCCGACGACGAGGCCTCCGAGCTGGACCTCACGCCCGAGGACATCGGCGAGGCCGAGCCGGTCACCAGCGGCCGGGCCACGCTGCCCGAGCAGGCGAGCACGGACCGGGTCAACGGTTATGACGACGTGACCTGAGGATCCGCGGTCGGCTCATAGGGTCACTCCCGTGAGCAGCGAGATCACCATCGTCGTCAACCCCACCGCGGGACGCGGCCGGGGCGCCCACGCGGCGCGACCGGCCGCTTCCGCTCTGCGGGCCGCCGGGTTCCAGGTGCGTACGGTCGTCGGGAGCAGCGCCGCGGACGCCCTCACGCGCGCGCGTGCCGCCGTCGCGGAGGGCACCGGCGCGCTCGTCGCGGTCGGCGGCGACGGCATGGTCAACCTGGCGCTCCAGGCCGTGGCGGGCACCCGCACCCCGCTCGGCGTGGTCGCCGTCGGCACCGGCAACGACTTCGCCCGCACCCTGGGCCTGCCCATACGCGACCCGGCCGCCGCGGGCCGGATCACCGCCGACGCCCTGAAGGGGGCACGGCTGCGGGACGTCGACCTCGGCCGGGTCGGCGACCACTGGTTCGGCACCGTCCTCGCCTCCGGGTTCGACTCCCGCGTCAACGACCGCGGCAACCGGATGCGCTGGCCCGCCGGGCGGCTGAAGTACGACCTCGCGATGCTGGCCGAGCTGGCCGCGTTCCGGCCGTTCCCGTACCGGATCACCCTGGACGGCGGCGAGACACGGGAGATCGAGGCGACGCTGGTGGCGGTCGGCAACGGGGCGTCGTACGGCGGCGGGATGCGGATCTGTCCCGGCGCCGACCCCACCGACGGGCTGTTCGACGTCACCGTGGTCGGGGACTGCGGCCGGGCGACGCTGCTGCGGGTGTTCCCGTCGGTGTACCGCGGCGGGCACGTGCGCCACCCCAAGGTGAGCGTGTACCGGGCGGCCCGCGTCGAGCTGGCCGCCGACGGCGTCACCGGGTACGCCGACGGGGAGCCGCTCGGGCCGCTGCCGCTGACCGCCCGGTGCGTGCCCGGCGCCGTCCGCATCGTGGGCCCTTGACCGTCGTACGGCCCTGAACTGGGCGGATCGCCCGATTCCCGGCCGTGGATCCCGATAATGATCGTCCTGTTGTCAGTGGGGCCCGGTACGCTCGAAAGTACGATGACAGAGGATCTCTCACCGGCCGAGCGGTACGCGGCAGCCCGCAAGCGGGCCGTCGAGCAGGCCACCGCGCTCGCGTCCTTCCGCGAGATGTACGACTTCGGCCTCGACCCCTTCCAGATCGAGTCCTGCCAGGCGCTGGAGGCGGGCAAGGGCGTCCTGGTCGCCGCGCCCACCGGCTCCGGCAAGACGATCGTGGGGGAGTTCGCCGTCCACCTCGCCCTGCTCCAGGGCAGGAAGTGCTTCTACACCACCCCCATCAAGGCGCTGTCGAACCAGAAGTACGCCGACCTGTGCCGCCGTTACGGCGCCGAGAAGGTCGGCCTGCTCACCGGCGACAACAGCGTCAACTCCGACGCCCCGGTGGTCGTGATGACCACCGAGGTGCTGCGGAACATGCTGTACGCGGGCTCCCAGACCCTGCTGGGCCTGGGCTACGTGGTCATGGACGAGGTGCACTACCTCTCCGACCGCTTCCGTGGCGCGGTCTGGGAAGAGGTGATCATCCACCTGCCCGAGTCGGTGACGCTGGTGTCACTGTCGGCGACGGTCTCCAACGCGGAGGAGTTCGGTGACTGGCTGGACACCGTCCGCGGTGACACCGAGGTGATCGTCTCCGAGCACCGGCCGGTGCCGCTGTTCCAGCACGTGCTGGCCGGGCGGCGGATGTACGACCTGTTCGAGGAGGGCGAGGGGCAGAAGAGGGCCGTCAACCCCGACCTGACGCGGATGGCGCGGATGGAGGCCACCCGGCCGTCGTACCAGGACCGCCGCCGGGGGCGCGCGATGCGCGAGGCCGACCGGGAGCGGGAGCGGCGGCAGCGCGCGCGGGTGTGGACGCCGAGCAGACCGGAGGTCATAGAGCGGCTCGACGCCGAGGGCCTGCTGCCCGCGATCACCTTCATCTTCAGCCGCGCCGCCTGTGAGGCCGCCGTCCAGCAGTGCCTGTACGCGGGGCTGCGGCTCAACGACGACGAGGCGCGGGCGAAGGTGCGCGCCCTGGTGGAGGAGCGCACCGCGTCGATCCCCGCCGAGGACCTGCACGTCCTCGGCTACTACGAGTGGCTTGAGGGCCTGGAGCGGGGGATCGCGGCCCACCACGCGGGGATGCTGCCGACCTTCAAGGAGGTCGTGGAGGAGCTGTTCGTCCGCGGACTGGTGAAGGCCGTGTTCGCCACCGAGACGCTGGCGCTGGGCATCAACATGCCCGCGCGGTCGGTGGTGCTCGAGAAGCTCGTGAAGTGGAACGGCGAGCAGCACGCCGACATCACCCCGGGCGAGTACACGCAGCTCACCGGTCGGGCCGGGCGGCGTGGCATCGATGTCGAGGGCCACGCGGTGGTGCTGTGGCAGCGGGGGATGAGCCCGGAGCACCTGGCGGGGCTCGCGGGCACCCGCACGTATCCGCTGCGGTCCAGCTTCAGACCGTCGTACAACATGGCGGTCAACCTGGTTGAGCAGTTCGGGCGGCACCGGTCGCGGGAGTTGCTGGAGACGTCGTTCGCGCAGTTCCAGGCGGACCGCTCGGTGGTCGGGATCTCCCGGCAGGTGCAGCGCAACGAGGAGGGCCTGGAGGGCTACAAGGCGTCCATGACCTGCCACCTCGGGGACTTCGAGGAGTACGCGCGGCTGCGCCGGGAGCTGAAGGACCGGGAGACCGAGCTGGCCCGGCAGGGCGCGGCGCAGCGGCGCGCGGAGGCGGCGGTGGCGCTGGAGCGGCTGAAGCCGGGCGACGTGATCCACGTGCCGACCGGGAAGTACGCGGGTCTTGCGCTGGTCCTCGACCCGGGGCTCCCGGCGGGGCGTTCCAACGGGCACCGCGGCTTCGAACACCACGACGGTCCGCGGCCGTTGGTGCTCACCGCCGAGCGGCAGGTCAAGCGGCTGGCGTCGATCGACTTCCCGGTGCCGGTGGAGGCGCTGGAGCGGATGCGCATCCCGAAGTCGTTCAACCCGCGCTCCCCGCAGTCCCGTCGGGACCTGGCGTCGGCGCTGCGCAGCAAGGCCGGGCACATCCCGGCGGAGCGGGCCCGCAAGCGGCGTTCGGCGGCGGCCGACGACCGGGAGATCGCGCGGCTGCGGGCGGCGCTGCGGGCGCACCCCTGCCACGGGTGCAACGACCGTGAGGACCACGCCCGGTGGGCGGAGCGGTACCACCGGCTGCTGCGGGACACCTCGCAACTGGAGCGGCGGATCGAGGGCCGCACCAACACCATCGCGCGGACCTTCGACCGGATCGTGGCGCTGCTGACCGAGCTGGACTACCTGCGGGACAACGAGGTCACCGAGCACGGCAAGCGGCTGGCCCGGCTCTACGGCGAGCTGGACCTGCTGGCCAGCGAGTGCCTGCGCGAGGGCGTCTGGGAGGGCCTCGGGCCCGCCGAACTCGCGGCGTGCGTCTCGGCGTTGGTGTTCGAGGCGCGGGTCTCGGACGACGCGATGGCGCCGAAGCTGCCGTCCGGTCAGGCGCGGGCCGCGCTGGGGGAGATGGTGCGGATCTGGGGGCGTCTCGACGCCCTGGAGGAGGAGTTCCGCATCACCCAGACCGAGGGTGTCGGGCAGCGCGAGCCGGACCTCGGGTTCGCCTGGGCGGCGTACATGTGGGCCAGCGGCAAGGGGCTCGACGAGGTGCTGCGGGAGGTGGAGATGCCCGCCGGTGACTTCGTGCGCTGGTGCAAGCAGGTCATCGACGTGCTGGGGCAGATCCAGGCGGCGGCGCCCACCGGGTCGACCGTGGTGAAGAACGCCCGCAAGGCCGTGGACGCCCTGCTGCGGGGCGTGGTCGCCTACTCGTCGGTGGGCTGACGGGGCTGATCGTCACCGGGGGTGTCCGTCCGAGCGGCGGGCACCCCCGCGTCATGCGCGGGCGGTCGTACGCCCGTATGCGATCACGATGGGTGTTCGATTAGCTGCGCTGTGTGCAAATGTGATTGAGGGTACTCCTGTCACGCGCGGTGTTTCAGGCGGACGCGGAATGTGACACGGCGATGATCCGGTCGGGCTAAGCTCGCCCGCAGCGCGCCGAGTTGAGACGTATTCGGGCGTTTGTTCCCCATGAGTCCTGAAGGTTCAGGATGCCCATGAACCGTCCCCCCGCTGATCTGTCTTAGAGGCCCACATGGTGAGTGTCCAACCCCCTCCCCTACGGCGTGACCTGCCCGAAGCGCGCGTCCTGCTGGTACCGGCCATAGTGATGGCGGCGGCGACCGGGGCCGCCGTCGCCCTGGTGGTGCCCTCCGCGCGGATCGTGGTCGGCGCGTGCGGCGCCGTCGCCGTGGTGCTGCTGCTCGCGGTGTCCGCCGTGGCCGTGCGGCGCGGCCGGGTGGTGCGCAACGTACAGGCCGAGCACACCCACTACGCCGCCTACCTGGAACGCCGGTGGGCCGCCCAGCACGACGTGCTGGCCCGCTTCACCGACGACATCATCCCCGCCGCGTTCGAGAAGCTGAAGCAGGGCGAGTCCCCCCGCGAGGCGCTCCGCCAGCTCAAGGAGGAGGACGAGCGCTTCCTGTACCTCCCCGGACCGCTGGAAGTCCTGCTGAAGCGGGTCCTGTTCATCGTGGACACGGAGGACGCCATCCGCGACTCCCTGGCCCGCTCCTTCGTCGACGTCGCCCGCCGCATCCAGGCCCTCATCCACCAGCAGGCCCGCGAACTGCGGGAGATGGAGGAGGACCACGGCACCAACCCCAGGGTCTTCGACGACCTGCTCCGCGTCGACCACGGCACCTCGCTGATGGGGCGCCTCGCCGACACCGTCTCCGTCCTCGGCGGCGGCCGTCCCGGCAGGCAGTGGCCGCTGCCCGTGTCGCTCTACAGCGTCCTGCGCGGCGCGATGTCCCGCATCCTGGAGTACCGCCGGATCGCCCTGAGCAACGTCGCCCGGATCAGCGTCAAGGGCATCTACGTCGAGCCCGTCATCCACGCCCTCGCGGAACTGTTCGACAACGCCACCCGCTACTCGCCCCCCAAGTCGAAGGTCCACGTCTCCGCGGTCGCCGTGCAGACCGGCGTCGCCATCGAGATCGAGGACGGCGGCGTCACCTTCAACGAGGAGACCCGCGCCCGCTGCGAGTCGATGCTGGAGCGGGCCATGCAGGGCATCGACATCCAGGACCTCGACCAGACGCCCCGCCTCGGCCTCGCCGTCGTCGGCCGCCTGTGCAAGTCCTACAACATGCAGGTCTCGCTGCGCCCCTCGGCGTACGGCGGGGTCCGCGCCGTACTCGTCGTCCCGCACGCCCTGCTCACCACCGAACGCGGTGTCGGCCTCGCCCACGGCATCGGCGCCACCTCGCTGCCCATCCTCGCCGAGGAGATCGGCCCGGGACCCAAGCGGCCCCCCAAGAAGCGCCGCCCCTCCAGCCCGAAGAAGGTCCCCACGACGGCCCTCCACCTGGAGGAGGAGGAAGCCGCCGCCGCCACGGCCCGCGGCATCCCCGCCGCCATCGACGTGCCGCCGCCCCCGCCGCCCTCGGAGGACGACGACCCCATCGTCACCGAGTGGACGTCCACCGGTCTGCCGCAGCGCCGCAGCAAGGTGGTGGTACCGCCGCACGAGCTGCGCAGGCGCGCCTACATCGCCCAGGCCGAGGAGCAGGCCGCCGCCGAGAAGGCCGCGCGGGAGGGCCGGACCCTGCCGGAGCCCGAACCCGAGCCGAAGAAGGACGAGCAGCCCCCGCCCGGGCTCTGGGTCGAGGCCTTCTTCGAGGGGCTGAAGCGCGACCCGTCCGAGTACGAGTCCGAGTCCACCCCCGGGCCGACGGAGGAGCCGGTCCGTGCCGAGACCGAGGCCGCAGACGAGAGGGATCCCAAGTGATGGAGTACCGACCGAACCTCGACTGGATGCTCACGGACCTCGCCAAGAGCGTGCCCGGCATCCAGATGATCGTGGTGCTCTCCGCCGACGGGCTGCGCATCGCCCGTCAGGGCGGCGACCCCGACGCCGGGGACCGGGTCGCCGCCGCCTGCGCCGGACTCCAGAGCCTGGCCGGGGCCCTCGCCGACGAGATCGTCAGCAGTGACGGCGAGATGCGCATGATCCTCATCGAGGTCAACGGCGGCTACTTCTACCTGATGGCCGCCGGTCCCAACGCCTACCTGGCGGTGCTCTCCGACATCCGGTGCGAACCCGGGATGATGAGCTCCCGGATGCGCGACCTCGTCGCCCGGCTCGGACCGCACCTGACCAGTCCGCCGAGGCGGAACGGGAAGGTCGTATGACTCCTCCGAAACGCCAGCGGCGCCACCCCCGGAAGCAGGAGCCGCCGCCCCAGCGGCCGCCGGAGCCCGCCGAGGGCGAGGGCGATGACGACGACCGGCCCGAACCCGAACGCCTGTTCGTGATCGGTGGCGGGGACGGCACCGAGGACGGCGGCGCGGACGGCGCGCGCGGGGACCTCGACCTGGTGACCTTAGTGGTGGCGCACGCAGAGCCGGAGTCCTCCGCTCCCCCCGAGCAGGCGGCGGTGCTCAGGCTGTGCGTCGCCCCCCTGTCCGTGGCCGAGATCTCGGCCTACCTGGCCCTGCCGTTCAGCGTCGTGTCCGTGCTGCTCACCGACATGCTGACGGCCGGACTCGTCCAGGCGCGCGCCCCGATCGTCCGCCAGGCACTACCCGACCGTTCCATCCTCGAAGCGGTGATGCATGGACTTCAAAAGCTCTGACGCCGTCCCCGGCCCCCGCGCCGAGGACCATCTGCCGCACACGGCGAAGGCCGCGGTGAAGATCGTGATCGTGGGTGGCTTCGGGGTCGGCAAGACCACCATGGTCGGCTCGGTCAGCGAGATCAAACCGCTGACCACCGAGGAGACCATGACGCAGGCGGGGGTCGGCATCGACGACGACCGCCGCAACGACGACAAGACGGCCACCACCGTGGCCATGGACTTCGGCCGCATCAGCATCACGGACGAACTCGTGCTGTACCTCTTCGGCACCCCCGGCCAGGAACGCTTCTGGTTCCTGTGGAACGGGCTGTTCGAAGGCGCGCTCGGCGCGGTCGTCCTGGTCGACACCCGGCGCCTCCAGGTCAGCTTCGAGGTGATGGGGCGGCTGGAGGAGCGCGGCGTGCCGTTCGTGGTGGCCGTCAACACCTTCCCCAACGCGCCCCGTTACCCCCTCGACGAACTGCGCATCGCGCTCGACCTGGCACCCGAGATCCCCATCGTGGAGTGCGACGCCCGGCGCCGCGCCTCCAGCCGGGACACGCTGATGATCCTCATGCGGTTCCTGCACGACATCGTCATGAGCCGCCAGCTCACCTGACGGGACCGCCCCGTACCCCGTACGCCCCGTGTACGAGTTCTCGAAAGCGACTCGCTGTGATGCCTGAATCCCCAACCCCGGCCGGTACGGACGACGCCCTGCTCAGTCCGCCCCCCGGCTGCCCCGCGCACGCCTTCGGCCCCCAGGGGGTGCGTCGGCTCTACGGCCCGGACGCCGACGACCTGCGGTCCCTGTACGAGGAACTCCGTGAGGAACACGGGCCGGTGGCGCCGGTGCTGCTGCCCGACGACGTACCGATGTGGGTGGTCCTCGGCCACGCCGAGAACCTGCAACTGGTGCGCTCACCCACGCAGTTCTCACGCGACAGCCGGATCTGGACCCCGCTGCGGGAGGGCCGGGTCAAGCCCGACCACCCGCTCATGCCGCACATCGCCTGGCAGCCGATCTGCTCGCACTCCGAGGGCGACGAACTCCTGCGGCTGCGCGGCGCCGTCAACGGCGCCCTGTCGACCATCGAGTTCCGCGCGCTGCGGCGGCACATCAACCGCTTCAGCCAGATGCTCGTCAACCGCTTCTGCGAGGAGGGCGAGGCCGACCTCGTCAGCCAGTTCGCCGACCACCTGCCGATGGCCGTGATGTGCGAGATCCTCGGGATGCCCGAGGAGTACGGCGACCGGATCGTGCACGCCGCCCGCGACATGCTCAAGGGCACCGAGACCGCCATCGCCAGCAACCAGTACATCGTCGACGCGCTGGGGCGGCTCGCCACCCGGCGGCGCGCCCACCCCGAGGACGACTTCGCCAGCCATCTGATCACCCACCCCGCCGGGCTCTCCGACGAGGAGGTCCGCGAACACCTCCGGGTGGTGCTCATCGCCGCCTACGAGGCCACCGCCAACCTGCTCGCCAACGTGCTGCGGATGGTCCTCACCGACTCGCGGTTCCGCAACCGGCTCAACGGCGGGCAGCTCACCGTGCCCGAGGCGGTCGAGCAGTCGCTGTGGGACGAGCCGCCGTTCAGCACCGTCTTCGCCTACTTCGCCAAGCAGGAGACCGAGCTGGGCGGCCACCGCATCCGGCGCGGCGACGGCCTGCTGTTCGCGCCCGCCCCCGGCAACGTCGACCCCAAGGTGCGGCCCAACCTGCGGGCCGGGATGAAGGGCAACCGCGCGCACCTCGCCTTCGGCGGCGGACCGCACGAGTGCCCCGGGCAGGACATCGGCCGCGCCATCGCCGACGTCGGCGTGGACGCGCTGCTGCTGCGGCTGCCGGACGTGGAGCTGGCCTGCGAGGAGGACGAGCTGCGGTGGTCGGAGTCCATCTCCTCGCGCCACCTGCTGGAGCTGCCGGTGTACTTCGAGCCGCGGGAGCCGCAGGACGTGCTCCAGAAGCCCGCCCTCAACGCCGTCCCGCAGCAGCGCGCTAGCTGGGACCTCAGCACCAGCGAGGCCGACGCCACCCAGACGCCGTCCCGGCCGACGGCACCCACGGAGCTGCTCCAGGCCCCGCAGAGCCCGGCCCGCCCGGACGGGGTGTGGCGGCGGCTGGTGCGGTGGTGGCGGGGGTACTGACGGGTGCCGGGGGTACGGCGGTCAGCCGGCCGCCGTACCCGTCGCCCACGCGTCGGGGGACGACCAGGCGTCGAGCGTGCGGCCGGAGCGGAAGCGGTGCGGCGTGCCGGTCACCGGGTCGGTGAACTCCAGCTCCCGCGCCAGCAGTTGGAGGGGCCGCTGGAAGTCGTCGGGCGACGTCGGCGGCGCCACCTCCGGGTAGAGGGGGTCACCCAGGATGGGCAGGCCGAGGGCGCTCAGGTGGACGCGGAGCTGGTGGGTCTGGCCGGTGGCGGGCAGCAGCCGGTAGCGGGCCAGCCCGGCACCGGCGCGGGTCTCCAGCAGCTCGATCCGGGTGACCGCGTTCGGGGCGCCCCCGACCTCCCGCGCGGTCAGCGAGCCGCGCTCCTTCACGATCCGGCTGCGCACCGTCCGCGGCAGCGTGAGCCCCGGATCGTACGGCGCCACGGCCTCGTACTCCTTGCGCACCAGCCGGTCGCGGAACAGGGTCTGGTAGGCGCCGCGTTCCGCCGGGCGGACCGTGAACAGCACCAGGCCCGCCGTCAGCCGGTCCAGCCGGTGCGCCGCGCTCAGCGTGGGGACGCCGAGGTCGCGGCGGAGCCGGGCCAGCGCGGTCTCGGTGACATGGCTGCCGCGCGGGGTGGTGGCCAGGAAGTGCGGCTTGTCCACGACGACGAGGTGCTCGTCCCGGTACACCACCGGCAGCGGGAACGGCACCGGCACCTCCGCGGGCAGCTCCCGGTGGAACCACACGTACGCCCCCGGCGCGTACGCCGCGTCCGGGCGCACCGGCCGTCCGTCCGCGCCGACGATCAGCCCGGCGGCGAGCATCGCGTCGATCACGCCGGGGCCCGCGCCGGTGAGGCGGGCGACCAGGTAGTCCCGCACGGTGTCCCAGAGGCCCTCGGCGGGCAGCCGCACCCGCACCGGATCGACTCCGGCGCGCTGGGGGAGCGGGGCGGGCGGGGCGGGGGTCCTGCGTCTCATCGTGGGTCGACGTACGAGGCGGTGTGCCGTGCCGTCACGCGGTCGCCGTGCCCTCCTGCTCGGCCTCCACCCGGGCGTTCCACTCCCGCTTGGACTCCTGCCAGCCGTCCTCGTTGTGGCCGAGGCGCCAGTAGCCGGAGATGGAGAGGTCCTCGCGGGGCACCTGGTGGTCGACGCGGAGCAGTCGCCGGATCTCCTTCACCCAGCCCGCCTCGCCGTGCACGAAGGCGTGGACGCGGCCCTCCGGGAAGGACAGCGCGCGCACCGCCTCGACCAGCGCGGCGCCGATCGGCCGGTCACCGCGGTGCAGCCAGACCACCTCGGCGTCGGAGTCGATCTTCTGCTCCTCCTCGGGCCCGGCGACCTCCACGAAGGCGCGCACGCTGGCGCCGTCGGGCAGCGCCTCCAGGGCCGCCGCGACGGCGGGCAGGGCGCTCTCGTCACCGACGAGCAGGTGCCAGTCGGCGTCCGGGTCGGGGGCGTAGGCGCCGCCCGGGCCCAGGAAGCGGATGGTGTCGCCGGGACGGGCGCGGATGGCCCACGGTCCCGCCAGGCCCTCGTCGCCGTGCAGCACGAAGTCCACGGTCAGCTCCCGCACCTCGGCGTCCCAGGCGCGCACGGTGTAGGTGCGGGTCACCGGCCACTGCTCGCGCGGGAACTCCTCGCGGATGCGCTGCACGTCGAACGGCTCGGGGTAGCTCACGCCCGGCGCCGGGAACAGCAGCTTCAGGTAGTGGTCGGTGCAGGAGCCCGCCGAGAAGTCGGCCAGTCCGTCGCCGCCGAGGACCACGCGCTGCATGTGCGGAGTGAGCCGTTCGGTGCGAACGACCTGCGCGGAGTGGACCCTGCGCGGCTTGCGGGCCGGACGTTCTGCCATGGCGGCCTCCCTGCTGTCCCATGCTTAGGTTTACCTAAGCTAGCACCTCCCCGCGGTGCGGACCTCTTGTGTCCCTCCGGGGGGCGCCTCGCGCACGGAACCCATGGATTCACTTCCCGTGCGGACGGCACCGGCCGCCACCGGCGTGCGCGGCGCGAGCGGGGGCCCGCCTCAGGCTCTGAGCGTGGCCAGCAGGCGCTCCAGGGAACCCCCGAGGTTCCAGTGCTCCGCCAGCTCGGTGAGCCCGGCCGGGTCGCGCGGGGCGCGCGGCAGCGCGGGGTCGACCTCGGGCAGCGGCACGTCGTCCGCGACCTTGACCACCTTCGGCGCGACCTCCACGTAGGGCCGGGCCTCGGTCAGCCGCTTGCGCTGCGACGGGGTGAGCCTCGCCCTCGGGTCGTCGACGGCGGCCATGATCCCGGCCAGGTCACCGAACTCGGCGAGCAGCTTGGCCGCGGTCTTCTCACCGATGCCGGGCACGCCGGGCAGCCCGTCGCTGGGGTCGCCGCGCAGCAGCGCCAGGTCCGCGTACCCGGGGCCGTCGACGCCGTACTTCTCGCGCAGCACCGACTCGTCGGTGATCTGGAGGGTGCCGACGCCCTTGAGCGGGTACAGCACCCGCACCCCGCGGGCGTCGTCCACCAACTGGTACAGGTCGCGGTCGCCGGTGACGATGTCGACCGGGAGCGCGGCGCGGGCGGTGAACGTGCCGATCACGTCGTCCGCCTCGTAGCCCGCCACGCCCACGCGGGCGATGCCGAGCGCGTCGAGGACGGCCTCGATGACCGGGACCTGCGGGGCGAGGGTGTCGGGCACCTCCTCCTCGTCCGGCCCGCCCTCGTGCTCCTCGGCGACGCGGTGCGCCTTGTAGGAGGGGATGAGGTCGACGCGCCACTGCGGGCGCCAGTCGGCGTCCATGCAGGCGACCAGCTCGGTGGGGCGGTGGTCGCGGACCAGGCGGTCGATGAATTCCAGCAGGCCGCGCACGGCGTTCACCGGGGTGCCGTCCATGGCTTTCACGGACTCCGGCACACCGAAGTAGGCGCGGAAGTAGAGCGAGGCGGTGTCGAGGAGCATCAGTCGTCCGGTCACGCCCCGCATCATGCCGCACCCCACTGACAACGCCCCCCGACGCCGGTCCCCGGCGTGCCCGCCGACACCCCGGGCACCCCCTGTGAACTGGGCCACTTGTGTGTTTGGGGGTGGTGGGCAGGGGCAGGCGCCGCCGCGGAGCCGCGCCGGTTGCTCATTCAACTGTTCAGCGTCCGGTGGCCCCGTCCCCGCAGTCGAGACATAGAGGTACGCGTGTCAGCCAGGCTAGAGGCCGAGCACCTTTACAAGGTGTTCGGCAGACGACCCGAGGAGGCGGCCGAACGGCTGCGCGGTGGAGCGGACCGGGAGGAGCTGCGGGCCGACGGCACCACCGCCGCCGTCATCGACGCCTCCTTCACCGTCGAACCAGGGCAGATCTTCGTCGTCATGGGCCTGTCCGGGTCCGGGAAGTCCACCCTGCTGCGGATGCTCAACGGGCTGCTGGAGCCGACCGCGGGCCGCGTCCGCTTCGACGGCCAGGACCTGACCGCGCTCGGCGCCGCCGAGCTGCGCGAGGTCCGCGCCCGGAAGATCAGCATGGTCTTCCAGCACTTCGCGCTCTTCCCGCACCGCGGCGTCCTGGAGAACGCCGCCTACGGCCTCGCCGTGCAGGGTGTGCCCCGCGCCGAGCGTGAGGAACGCGCCGCCGAGGCGCTGCGGCTGTGCGGGCTCGCCGGATGGGAGCGGTCCTGGCCGGACGAGCTGTCCGGCGGTATGCAGCAGCGCGTCGGCCTGGCCCGCGCGCTGGCCACCGACGCCGACCTGCTGCTGATGGACGAGTCGTTCAGCGCCCTCGACCCGCTGATCCGGCGCGACATGCAGGACCAGTTGCTCCAGCTCCAGCAGACCCTGAAGAAGACCATCGTCTTCATCACCCACGACCTCAACGAGGCCATGCGCCTGGGCGACCGCATCGCCGTCATGCGGGACGGCCGGATCACGCAGAACGGCACCGCCGAGGACATCCTGCTGCGCCCCGCCAACGACTACGTCGCCGCCTTCACCAAGGACGTCGACCGCTCGCGCGTGCTGACGGCCGCCGCCGTCATGGACACCGAGCTGCGCGGCGACGAGGCCGACTGCGACTGCGCCACCGCCACCCCCGACACCCCGTTCGGTGAGCTGTGCGCCCTCAGCGCGCGCGTGCCGCACCCCGTCGCCGTCCTGGACGCCGACCGCGCCCTCGTCGGCGTCGTACCGCCGCGGCGGCTGGTCGGCTTCCTCGGGGAGCGGACCGGCGCCCCGGAACCCTGCGCGAACGCGCGTGGGCAGGTGACCGCTCATGCCTAGGCTGCACCTCGGTGACTGGGTCGACTCCGGCGTCGACTGGCTGCTCACCCACCTGTCCTGGCTGTTCGACGCCGTCAAGGCGGTCCTCGGCGGGATGTACGACGGCGTGAACGCCGTGCTCACCGCGCCCGAGGCGCTGCTCCTCGCGGGCATCCTCGCCGTGGCCGCCTGGTGGCTGCGCGGCCTGGTCGCGGGCGTGCTGGCGTTCGCCGGGTTCGCGCTCATCGACTCGCTCGGCCTGTGGGAGCGGGCCATGTCGACGCTGGCGCTGGTCCTCGTCGCCACCGTCATCGCCCTGCTGATCGCCGTACCGCTGGGCATCTGGGCGGCCCGCTCCAAGACGGTCAGCGCGGCCGTGCGGCCCGCCCTGGACCTGCTCCAGACGATGCCGTCGATGGTGCTGCTGATCCCGGCGATCCTGTTCTTCGGGCTCGGCACCGCCGCCGGTGTCGTCGCCACGCTGATCTTCGCCATCGCGCCCGGCGTGCGCATGACCGAGCTGGGCATCCGCCAGGTCGACGGCGAACTCGTCGAGGCCGCCGAGGCCTTCGGCACCACCCCGCGCGACACCCTGCTCCGGGTGCAGTTGCCGCTCGCCCTGCCGACGATCATGGCGGGCGTCAACCAGGTCATCATGCTCGGCCTGTCCATGGTCGTCATCGCGGGCATGGCCGGGACCGGCGGTCTCGGCGGCGCCGTCAACGAGGCCATCGGCCGCCTGGAGATCGGCTACGGCTTCGAGGCGGGCGTCGCCATCGTCGTCCTCGCGATCTACCTGGACCGGATGACCAGCGCGCTCGGCACCCAGATCTCCCCGCTCGGCCGTCGCGCCGCCGCCCGGACCGCGCCGCCAGCGCCGCCCGGCTGTGGGCGCACCGGCCGCGTCCCGCCGTCGCGGTCGTCGGCGTGGTCGTCCTCGCCCTCGTCGCGGGCGGCGTCAACGTCCTCGGCTCCGCCAGCGGCACCGCCACGGCGTCCGCGGCCGACGTCGGCAAGGGCAAGGAGGTCAAGATGGGCTTCCTGCCGTGGGACGAGGGCATCGCCTCCACCTACCTGTGGAAGGAGCTGCTGGAGCGCCGCGGCTTCGAGGTGACCACCACCCAGTACGCCGCGGGCCCGCTCTACACCGGCGTCGCCACCGGCCAGATCGACTTCCAGACGGACGCCTGGCTGCCCACCACCCACGGGGAGTACTGGTCCACGTACGGCGAGCAGATCGACGACCTCGGCGCCTGGTACGGCCCCACTTCCCTGGAGCTGACCGTCCCGGCGTACATGAAGGACGTGAACTCCCTGGCGGACCTCAAGGCGCACGCCGACGACTTCGGCGGCAAGGTCATCGGCATCGAGCCGAGCGCCGGGATGATGGGCCTGCTGAAGGACAAGGTCCTCAAGGAGTACGGCCTCGAAGGCGACTACGAGGTCGTCGACGGCTCCACCCCGGCGATGCTCGCCGAACTGAAGCGCGCCTACGCCGAGAAGGAGCCGGTCCTCGTCACGCTCTGGTCGCCGCACTGGGCGTACAGCGACTACGACCTGAAGAAGCTGAAGGACCCCAAGGGCGCCTGGGGCGAGGGCGACGGCGTGCACACCGTGGCCCGCGACGGCTTCGCCGAGGACCACCCCGAGGTGGCCCGCTGGCTGAGGGACTTCTCCATGACCGAGGAGCAGCTCACCGGCCTGGAGTCCCGCATCCTGAAGGCGGGCCGCGGCAAGGAGCAGGACGCCGTGCGCGACTGGCTGAAGGAACACCCCGGCCTGCTGGACAAGTGGGCCCCCGTCGACGCGACGGACGAGAACCAGGCGACCGGGTGACCTGACCGGCCCGGACCGCCGTGTGAGCGAGGGGCGGGCACCGTCGTACTGATCTTCCGTGGGTACGGCGGGGCCCGCCCTTCGTGCTGCCCGGGGGCGTGCGGCGGGGCCCGTCCCTCGTGGTGCCCGGGGGACGTGCGGCGGGGCGTGTGTGTCCACCACAAGGATCCGGACAACCACGCAGCGCCATGCCACCCCCCGAACCAGGCGGGCAACCGCGTGCCGGGTGCACCGACTTCGCGCGTCGCCTACGGCGGGAAGATGGGGGAACACGGGAGGACAGCCGCGCATTGAAGGGAAGAGAGCCTTTTCTCCGCCGCTGGTCAGGTGCTCCGTCCGGGGTCCGCACCGCGGAAGGGGTTCCGTCGGAGGCGCCCCCGGCGGGATGATCCAGGTGGCGCGAACTGTGAGGTCGCACCCGACGCAGTGTGTCGTCGATGTGACGGCCATGGGAAACGGTTTGCCGAACATGCGTAGGGTGCAGAGAACTCAACAACAGGAAGAGCGCGTCGGGTCACGGCGCGCGTGGCGGAGCGAGGACGAGCGAGGGAGGGAGCCGGAGCGATGGGCGACCACAAAGAACAGCCCCTCCGCGTGGGCGCGGCCGTACGCCGACGGCGCCGCGCGCTGCAGCTCACCCTCGCGGTCGTGGCCGAACGCAGCGGCCTGTCGGTGCCCTTCCTCAGCCAGATCGAGAACGACCGGGCGCGGCCCAGCACCGGCTCCCTGGAGAAGGTCGCCGACGCGCTGAGAACGACCGCCGTCGAACTCCTCGCCGCCGCCGACCCGGCGTGCAGCGTCGACGTCGTCCGCGCGGAGTGCGTCGACCTGACGCCGCAGCCGCGGATGCGGTCCCTGGTGCGCGGTCACCACCAGATGCACGCCTCGGAGTTCACCGGCGACCATGACGCGGGCCGGGAGTTCCAGTACCGCAACGACCAGTTGATGTACGTCGCCGACGGCGCGGTGGAGATCGAGGCGGAGGGCCGCGCGTACCGCCTGGGCCGCGGCGACACGCTGTACCTCACCGGCGGGGTCCGGCACCGCTGGCGGGCCACGGTGCCGGAGACCCGGGTGCTGGTCGTCGCCGTGGCCGAGCACATCGAGGCCCTGCACGACCGGCACCGGTAGCGCGTGCGGCGGATCGTCTCCCTGGTGCCGTCGCTGACCGAGGCGGTGGCCGTGACCGTGCCGGGCGCGCTGGTCGGCGCCACCGACTGGTGCGGCCATCCGGCCGACCTCGACGTCACCCGCGTCGGCGGCACCAAGAACCCCGACACCGCCCGCGTCGCCGCCCTCGCCCCCGACCTGGTGATCGCCAACGAGGAGGAAAACCGCGCCGCCGACCTGGACGCCCTGCGCGCGGCGGGCCTCGACGTGCTGGTGACCGAGGTGCGGGACGTGCCCGGGGCCCTGCGCGAGCTGGACCGGGTGCTGGCCGCCTGCGGCGCCGGGGCGCGCCCGCGGTGGCTGGCCGAGGCGGAGGCGGCCTGGACCCGGCTGCCCGTCCCGGAGCGGCGTACGACGGCGGTCGTGCCGATCTGGCGGCGGCCCTGGATGGTGCTGGGCCGGGACACCTTCGCCGGGGACGTGCTGGCCCGCCTCGGCGTCGACCACCTCTACGCCGACCACCCCGACCGCTACCCGCGCGTGCCGCTGGCGGAGCTGCGCGCGGCGGCGCCGGACGTCGTGGTCCTGCCCGACGAGCCGTACCGCTTCACCGCCGACGACGGCCCCGAGGCGTTCCCCGGCCTGCCCTGCGCGCTCGTCGACGGGCGGCACCTCACCTGGTACGGGCCGTCGCTGGCCGCGGCGCCACGCGTGCTGGGCGAGGCCCTGCGAGCAGCGCTCCGCTGACCAGCCCGCGCGCGGTGTGCACGGCGGCGACCGCCCAGGCGGCGGCCAGTACGGCGTACAGGCCCGCCGCCAGCCAGCCGAAGGCGGCCAGGCCGGTGTGCCGGGCCAGTGAGTCGGCGCCCGTGACACAGGTGCCCACCGGGAAGGTGAACGCCCACCACGTCATCGTGAACGGCATCCCGAGCCGCCGGGCGCGCAGCACGTGCGCGGTGGCGAGGGCGCCCCACAGCAGCGCGAACCCCGTGACCGGCACCCCGTACAGCACGGCGAGCGCCCGGAAGCCCTCGGCGTACGGGGCGGGCAGCACGCCGGGGGCGACGTCCGCGAACTGCCCGGCAGCGGTCGTGGACTGCCCGAGCGGGCCGAGGACCAGGAACAGCGTCGGGGTGAGGGCCAGCGGCAGCGGCCCCCCGGCGAGCAGCCGCGCGAACACCACCGGCAGCATCAGCAGCGTCGCGAGCAGGCTCAGCCCGAACAGCGCGACACAGGCCAGCAGCAGCGTCTGCCGGGCCTGCCCCGCCGGGAGCCACGGCACCAGCAGCGGCCCGACCGCCGCCGACACCATCGGCGCGACCAGCGGCAGCAGCCACACCGGCGACGCCTGCGCCAGCCGCACCCGGTGGTGTACGGCCATCAGGTACGGCACCCCGACCGCCGCCGCCAGCCCGACGACCGTCCCCGCGCCGAACAGCCCGGCGCCCAGCACCACCGCGGCCGTCGAACCGGTCCAGGCGTGGCCGACGGTGAGGGCGCCGCCGCCGACGGCGAGCAGGGCCATCGACAGGCAGCCGTAGAAGGGCGCCACGGCCGGGTCGAGGAGGTGGGCTCGGGCCTGGTCGCGGTGGTGGGTCCAGTGCACGGCGCGGGCGGTGAGCAGCGCGGTCAGCAGGGCGAGGGCGAGCATCCAGACGGCGGCCCACAGGCCGAGCAGGGCGGGGGCGAGGCGGTGGCCCGCGGTGCCGAGGATCGCGGTGCCCATGACGGCGGCGTACCAGTGGGGTCCGAGGTGCCGGACGGAGGTGACCATGTCCTCCACGGTCGGGCCGGTCGTCCCGCGCGACCAGAGGGCTTGTCCCTATCGCCGCATAAGCTGGGTTTATGAGCAAGGCGGAGGACGAGGGACACGGGCCGGTCGGGGGCCTCGCGCACCGGGTGCCCGACCTGGGGGCGCTGGAGCTGCTGCTGGCCGTGGCGCGGCTGGGCAGCCTCGGCGCGGCGGCGCGGGAGGTCGGCATCACCCAGCCCGCCGCCAGCAGCCGTATCCGCTCCATGGAGCGGCAGCTCGGGGTGGCCCTGGTGGACCGCTCACCGCGCGGCTCCCGGCTCACCGACGCCGGGGCGCTGGTCACGGACTGGGCGCGCCGGGTCGTCGAGGCCGCGGAGGCGTTCGACGCGGGCGCGCAGGCGCTGCGGGACCGGCGGGACTCACGGCTGCGGGTCGCGGCCAGCATGACCATCGCCGAGTACCTGCTGCCGGGCTGGCTGCTCGCCCTGCGCGCCGAGCGGCCCGACACGGCGGTGTCGCTGCTCGCGGGCAACTCGGCGGCGGTCGCGGAACGCCTCCTCGCCGACGAGGCGGACCTCGGCTTCGTGGAGGGGCTGACGGTGCCGCCCGGCCTGGACGCCGTGGTGATCGCGCACGACCGCCTGGTCGTCGTCGCGGCACCCGGCCACCCCTGGGCCCGGCGCCGCCGCCCGCTGTCGGCGGAGGAGCTGGCGGCCACGCCGCTGATCCTGCGGGAGAAGGGCTCCGGCACCCGCCAGGTCCTCGACACCGCCCTCGGCGGGCTGGCCCGCCCGCTGATCGAGCTGTCCTCCACCACCGCCGTCAAGGCCGCCGCGGTCGGCGGCGCGGGCCCCTCCGTCCTCAGCGAACTCGCCGTCCGCGAGGAACTCACCATGCGCCGCCTGGTCAGCGTCCCCCTCGCCGACGTCACCCTCGGGCGCTCCCTGCGCGCGGTCTGGCCCACCGGCCACCGGCCCACGGGCCCGGCCCGGGACCTGCTGTCCCTGACCCGGGCGTAGGGGGATTCAGCCGCTCACCGGGTGCCGGACGCCCGCACCAGCGCCGCCATCACCCGTACGTCCTCGCCCATCTCCGGGTGCCACTGCACCCCCAGGACCCAGCCGCCGTCCCCGGCGGGCGGCACCTCGACCGCCTCCACGGTGCCGTCCGGGGCGTGCGCCGAGGGGACGAGGCCGCTGCCGAGGCGGTCGACGGACTGGTGGTGGTAGGTCGGGACGGAGGTCTCCTCCGGGACGGCGGCGGCGTACAAGGTCCCCGGCACGGGCTTGACCGGGTGGCGGCCGAAGACGCCGACCACCTCCGCGTGACCGTCGAGGTGCTGGACGAGGGTCCCGCCGAGGGCGACGTTCAGCAACTGCATCCCGCGGCAGATGCCGAGGAGCGGCACGCGCGCGTGGAGGGCCGCTTCGATGAGGGCGAGTTCCCAGGCGTCCCGCTCACGCGCGGGCGGCCCGGTGCGCGGGTCGCGGTCGGCGCCGTAGCGCGCCGGGTCCACGTCGGGTCCGCCCGCGATGACCAGGCCGTCAAGGCGGGCCACCGTCTCCGCCGCCCGCTCCGGCGCGTCCGGCGGCAGCATCACCGCGAGCCCGCCCGCCCGCCGCACCAGGCGCGGGTAACCGGCGGGCAGCAGCGCCGCCTCCAGCTCCCACACGCCCCAGCGGGCCCCCGGCTCCAGATAGGTGCTGATCCCGATCAGCGGCCTGGCCACCACACCACTCTCCCTCGGCTCCCTCGGCTGTTCCCGTCAGTCCCGTGCCAGCTCCGCCTCCGCCGCCGCCAGCGCGGCGAACTCCTCCTCCGGAGCCTTCGCCACCAGATGCCTGCGGCTGTACAGCCCGAAGTACGCCAGCGCCACGACGTACACCGCCAGCGCGATGAACGCCGCCGTCACGTCGACCAGGAACGTCGCCACCAGCGCCGCGCAGGCCAGCACCAGCGCCACCGACGACGTCACCACCCCGCCCGGCGTGCGGTAGGGCCGCGCGAGGTCCGGCTCCCGGCGGCGCAGCACGATGTGGGACAGCGACATCAGCGCGTACGAGATCGTCGCGCCGAACACGGCGACGTTCAGCATCCGCGCCCCGTCACCGGTGCCCGCCGCAAGACCGAACCCGATCGCGCCGGGCACCAGCAGCCCCAGGTACGGCGCCCTGCGGCCGCTGGTCAGGGACAGGAACCTCGGCAGGTAGCCCGCGCGGGACAGCGCGAAGAGCTGGCGCGAGCCCGCGTAGATGAGGGAGAAGAAGGACGCCACCAGGCCCGCGAGCCCGGCGTAGTTGACGATCCGGCTCCACGCCGTCGCCTCGCCGTCCGGCTGGAGCGCCTCCACCAGCGGGTTGCCCGCCTCCTGCACCGCGGCCGAACCGCGCGCCCCGGCCGCCGTGACGAAGGTGACCACGGCCAGCACCACCAGGATGCCCATGGACCAGACGATCGCCTTCGGCAGCGTCCGGGACGGCTCCCTGGTCTCCTCGGCGGCCAGCGGCACGCCCTCCACGCCGAGGAAGAACCACATGCCGAACGGGAACGCCGCCCAGATGCCGAGCAGCCCCATCGGCAGCCACGAGTTCGACCCGGCGGCCGAGGTGTCCACCGGGATGTCGTCCAGGGTCGCGGCGTCGAAGTGGGGGAGCGCGGCCAGCGCGAACACCACCAGCGCCGCCACCGCGATCCCCGTCACCACGAAGCTGAACCGCAGCGCCTCGCCCACGCCCCACAGGTGGATGCCGAGGAAGATCACGAAGCAGGCGAGGTAGACCGGCCAGCCCGACTCCAGGCCGAACAGGCCGAGCGACTCGACGTAGTCCCCGATGAAGATGACGATCGCGGCGGGCGCGAGGACGTACTCGATGAGGATCGCCGTACCCGTCAGGAAGCCGCCCCACGGGCCGAGCGCGCGGCGGGCGAAGCCGTAGCCGCCGCCCGCGGTGGGCAGGATCGACGACAGCTCGGCCAGCGCGAACACCATGCAGGTGTACATCGCGCCCATCAGCACCATGGCGATGGCCAGCCCGCCGAAACCGCCCTCGGCGAGGCCGAAGTTCCAGCCCGAGTAGTCGCCGGAGACGACGTAGGCGACGCCGAGGCCGGTCAGCAGCAGCCAGCCCGCGCTGCCCCGGCGCAGGGCCCGGCGCCGGAGGTAGTCGTCCGCCGGGTCGGCGGCGGCCTGTGGTGACGTGGGTTCCACGGTCATACGGCGACTCCCGGGGCGCGACGCAATGGAATGGACGCATACCTTTGTGGCCCCGACGGCGGGAAGGCAAGACCCGTGCGTTAAGTCGCCGTAAAGTTCACCGGCCCGGGGCGCGCCTGAACGGCGGTTCGGGTACCGGCCCGGGTCGCGCGTGGACGGCGGTTCGGGTACCGGCCCGGGTCGTGTGAACGGCGGTTCGGGTACCGGCCCGGGTCGTGTGAACGGCGGTTCAGGTGAGGAAGCCCCGCAGGAGCGCCGCCGTGCCCGCGCAGTGCTCGCGCGCGATCTCCCGCGCGCCGTCCGCGTCCCCCTCCAGCACCGCCCCCACCAGCGCCTCGTGCTGGCGCTGCGAGTGCTCCAGGTTGCGCACCAGCAGCGGGATGCAGTCCAGCAGGTCGTTCACCGTGGCCCGGACCGCGGCGTACTGCGCGGTCAGCGTCGGTGAGCCGCACAGCTCGGCGAGCGTGAGGTGCAGCAGGGTGTCCAGCCGCCGGTACTCGGCGAGCGGCGCGTCCTGCGTGGCCCTCAGGGCGTCGCCCAGCCGCGCCGCCCCCGCCCCCGTCAGCCCGTGCGCCGCGCACAGCCCCGCCGCGCCCACCTCCAGCACCTCGCGGAACCGCAGCACGTCCTCGATGTCCACCCCCGCGGTCCGGCGCCGCAGCTCGCCCTCGCCGCCGCCCGCCGCGCGCGGGAGCACGAACGTGCCGCCGTAGCGCCCCCGCCGCGCCTCCACGAGCCCCTGGTCCTGGAGCACCTTCAGCACCTCGCGCAGGGTCACCCGGCTGATCCCCAGCCGGTCCGCGAGGTCCCGCTCCGGGGGCAGCCGCTCACCCGCCGCCACCAGCCCAAGGCGCACCACCTGGAGGATCTGCTCCAGCGCCTCCTCGAACCCGTTGCCCGCCCGCACCGGACGCAGCACCGGAGTGAGCCGGTCCGCCACCGGGACGCCAGCCTCCGCCATGTCGCCGTGCCCCCTTCCCAAGCATTGGTCGGCCGCCATACCTTATGCCGCAGCCTATGGCTCCCGGCCCGCCTACGAAGAGCGCACCAGCCCCCAGGAGGCCCACCCGTGGCAGACCGCACACCCCCGCTCGGCGTCGAGGAGCTGCACGCCCTCGTCGCGGGCGGTGAGATCGACACCGTCGTCCTGGCCTTCCCGGACATGCAGGGACGGCTCCAGGGCAAGCGGTTCGCCGCCCGCTTCTTCCTCGACGAGGTCCTCCAGCACGGCACCGAGGGCTGCAACTACCTCCTCGCCGTCGACACCGAGATGAACACCGTCGACGGCTACGCCATGTCCTCCTGGGAACGCGGCTACGGCGACTTCGCCATGCACCCCGACCTGAGCACCCTGCGCCGGGTGCCCTGGCACCCCGGCACCGCCATGGTCACCGCCGACCTCGCCTGGGACGACGGCAGCCCCGTCGTCGCCGCGCCCCGCCAGATACTGCGCCGCCAACTGGAGCGGCTCGCGGAGCACGGGCTGACCGCGCGGGTCGGCACCGAGCTGGAGTTCATCGTCTTCAAGGACAGCTACGAGCGGGCGTGGGACGCGCACTACCGCGGCCTCACCCCGGCCAACCAGTACAACGTCGACTACTCCGTCCTCGGCACCGGCCGCGTCGAGCCCCTGCTGCGCCGCATCCGCAACGAGATGGCGGGCGCCGGGATGACCGTCGAGTCCGCCAAGGGCGAGTGCAACCCCGGCCAGCACGAGATCGCCTTCCGCTACGACGAGGCCCTGGTCACCTGCGACCAGCACGCCGTCTACAAGACCGGCGCCAAGGAGATCGCCGCGCAGGAGGGCTGCTCGCTGACGTTCATGGCGAAGTACGACGAACGCGAGGGCAACTCCTGCCACATCCACCTCTCCCTCGCGGACGAGGACGGCACCAACGCCATGGCGGGCGACGGACCCGGCGGCATGTCCGACCTCATGCGGCACTTCCTCGCCGGGCAGCTCGCCGCGCTGCGCGACTTCGCCCTGCTGTACGCCCCCAACATCAACTCCTACAAGCGGTTCCAGGTCGGCTCCTTCGCGCCGACCGCCGTCGCCTGGGGCCGCGACAACCGCACCTGCGCGCTGCGGGTCGTCGGCCACGGCCGCTCCCTGCGCTTCGAGAACCGGCTGCCCGGCGGCGACGTCAACCCGCACCTCGCGGTCGCCGGGATGGTCGCGGCGGGCCTGTACGGCGTCGAACAGCGCCTTGAGCTGCCCGAGCCGTGCCCGGGGAACGCCTACACCGCCGGGTACGAGCACGTGCCCGGCACCCTGCGGGAGGCGGCCGAGCTGTGGGAGAACAGCCCGATCGCCAAGGCGGCCTTCGGCGACGAGGTCGTCGCGCACTACCGCAACATGGCCCGCGTCGAGGTGGACGCCTTCGACGCCGCGGTCACCGACTGGGAGCTGCGCCGCTCCTTCGAACGCATGTGAGGCCCCCCTTGTCCCACCAGCCCCACCAGCCCCACCGGCCCGACCAGTTCCAGGCACCGCACCAGTCCGACCAGCCCC
Organism: Streptomyces flavalbus; assembly: GCF_042674625.1. Taxonomy (NCBI): domain Bacteria; kingdom Bacillati; phylum Actinomycetota; class Actinomycetes; order Kitasatosporales; family Streptomycetaceae; genus Streptomyces; species Streptomyces flavalbus. Next base: position 1,442,410 of record NZ_JBHTEB010000001.1, on the reverse strand, counting down.
ACCAGCTCCACATACTGAACCCCGCCACCGAGGAGACCGTCGCCACCGTCCCCGCCGCCACCGCCGCCGACGTGGACGCCGCGGTCGTCCGGGCCGCCCGCGCCCAGACCCGGTGGGCGGCGCTGGCGCCGGGCGACCGGGCCCGGCTGCTGCGCCGGTTCGCCGTCACCGTCGACGAACACCTGGAGGAACTCGCCCGGTTGGAGGTCCGCGAGGCCGGGCACACCATCGGCAACGCCCGCTGGGAGGCGGGCAACGTGCGCGACCTGCTCGACTACGCGGCGGGCGGCGTGGAGCGGCTGACCGGCCGCCAGATCCCGGTCCCCGGCGGCCTCGACGTCACCCTCCTCGAACCGCTCGGCGTGGTCGGCGTCATCGCGCCCTGGAACTTCCCCCTGCCCATCGCCGCCTGGGGCACGGCCCCCGCGCTCGCCGCGGGCAACGCCGTCCTCCTCAAGCCCGCCGAGACGACCCCGCTGACGGCGCTGCGGCTGGCGGAACTGGCCCTGGCGGCGGGGCTCCCCGAGGACCTGTTCCAGGTGCTGCCCGGACACGGCCCGGTCGCGGGCGACGCCCTCGTCGAGCACCCCGGCGTGGCGAAGATCGTCTTCACCGGGTCAACGGTCGTGGGCAAACAGGTGTTGGCGAAGGCGTCGGCGCAGCTCAAGCGCGTCACCCTGGAACTCGGCGGGAAGAGCCCCAACATCGTCTTCGCCGACGCCGACCTCGACACCGCCGCGGCCACCGCCCCCATGGCCTTCCTCGACAACTCCGGCCAGGACTGCTGCGCCCGCACCCGCATCCTCGTCCAGCGCACGGTGTACGACCGCTTCCTGGAACTGCTCGCCCCGGCGATCGAGGCCGTCCGCGTCGGTGACCCGGCCGACGAGAGCACCGACATGGGCCCGCTGATCTCCCGCACCCAACTGCACCGCGTCCGCTCCTACGTCGACCCCGACGCGACCGGCATCCGCGGCAAGGCCCCCGAGGGCCCCGGCTACTGGTTCCCGCCCACCGTCCTCACCGACGTCGACCCGCACGCGCGCGTGGCCGTCGAGGAGGTCTTCGGCCCCGTCGCCGTCGTCCTCCCCTTCGACGACGAGGCCGACGCGATCCGCCTCGCCAACGACACCCCCTACGGGCTCTCCGGTTCCCTCTGGACCCGCGACGTGGGCCGCGCCCTGCGCGTCTCCGGGGCCGTCCGCGCGGGCAACCTGTCCGTCAACTCCCACTCCAGCGTGCGCTACTGGACCCCGTTCGGCGGCTTCAAGCAGTCCGGCATCGGCCGCGAACTGGGCCCGGACGCGCTGGCCGCCTTCACCGAGACCAAGAACGTCTTCATCAGCGACACCAGCACGGAGGGCCCCGCACAGTGACCGAGACCGAGACCGGTACCGCGACCGGTTCCGAGACCGAAGAGACCATCTGCCGCCGACTGGTCGGCCGTACCGCCGTCGTCACCGGCGCGGGCAGCGGCATCGGCCTGGCCACCGCCCGCCGACTCGCCGCCGAGGGCGCCCACGTGGTCTGCGGCGACGTCGACGAGACCCGCGGCAAGGCCGCCGCGGAGGCGGTCGGCGGACTGTTCGTCCAGGTCGACGTCACCGACCCCGAGCAGGTCGAGGCCCTGTTCCAGGCGGCGTACGACACCTACGGCAGCGTCGACGTCGCCTTCAACAACGCGGGCATCTCCCCGCCCGACGACGACTCCATCCTGGAGACCGGCCTGGACGCCTGGAAGCGGGTGCAGGAGGTCAACCTGACCTCCGTCTACCTGTGCTGCAAGGCCGCGATCCCCTACATGCGGCGCCAGGGCAGGGGCTCCATCATCAACACGGCGTCGTTCGTGGCCCGGATGGGCGCGGCCACCTCGCAGATCTCGTACACCGCGTCCAAGGGCGGCGTCCTCGCCATGTCCCGCGAACTGGGCGTGCAGTTCGCGCGGGAGGGCATCCGGGTCAACGCGCTCTGCCCCGGACCGGTCAACACCCCGCTGCTGCAGGAGCTGTTCGCCAAGGACCCGGAGCGGGCCGCGCGCCGCCTGGTGCACATCCCGCTGGGCCGGTTCGCCGAGGCCGACGAGATCGCCGCCGCCGTCGCCTTCCTGGCCAGCGACGACTCCTCCTTCGTCAACGCCACCGACTTCCTCGTCGACGGCGGCATCTCGGGGGCGTACGTCACACCCCTGTAGGCGCCGCCCGTGCGCCCCGGGCCACGTCCTACAGTGGCCCGGGTGAGCATGACACCCCCGCCCGGCTGGTACCCCGACCCGCGCGCCCCGCACCTGGAGCGCTGGTGGGACGGCGCGGCCTGGACCGAGCACCGGCGCACCCCCGGACAGCCGGTCACCCCGCCCGCCCCCGCCCCCGGTGGCGGCGGGTCGACCGGCGTGAAGGCCGTCGCCCTCACCACCGCCGCGGCCGTCGTCGTCGCCGCGATCGTCACCGGCGTGGTCCTCCTCGGCAAGGACGACGACCCCACCGGCGCCCGCCCCGGCCCCAGCGTCTCCGCCCCCGCCCCGGAGACCAGCGAGCCGCCGCCGTCCCCCGCGCCCACCACCTCCGAACCCTCCGCCGACGACCCCTCGGTGGTGGTCGACGAGCTGAACGGCATCACCCTCCCCCTCCTCAGCGGCTGGGTCCGCCCCAAGTACGTCAGCGACGAGGACGTGCTGATGACCACGGACGGCACCTACGACTGCCCCGGCGAGGGCAGCCTGTGCCGCCACGGCATGGTCATCTCGCACACCGCGCCCCTGGAGGACGGCACCTCCCCGGAGGCGCTCGCCAAGGCCGACATCAAGGACGCCGCCGAGGAGGCCTTCGACCGCGACAGCCTCGACCGCCGTCCCTACGGCGGCATGGAGTCCCACGAGGTCGTCAAGTCGGAGCCGGTCGCGGTCGCGGGCCGCGCCGGGTACCTGGTGCGCTGGAAGGTCAAGACCGCCAAGGGACCCGGCGGTTACGTCCAGTCCCTCGCCTTCCACTCCACCGTCGGCGTCGAGGCGCCCGTCATCGTCCGCTACGTCTTCGACGCGGGCGAGGACGGCCCGCCCCTCACCGACATGGACCGCATCACCGAGGGCATCCGACCCATCGGCGACGCGGACACGGGCGGCGGGGTCGGCAGCAGCATCGGCCCGACGGACTGACGTACGGCACCGGCCTACAGGAAGGTGTGCCCCTCGCCCCGGTACGTCGGCACGGTCGCCGTCACCGCGTCGCCCTCCACCAGGTGCAACACGTCGAACCGCTCGCACAGCTCACCGGCCTTGGCGTGCCGGAACCACACCTTGTCCCCGATGAGCAGGTCGTCGGCGGGCGCCCCCAGCAGCGGCGTCTGCACCTCACCGGCGCCCTCCTGGGGGTCGTAGCGCAGCCCCTCCGGCAGGTACGGCTCCGGCAGCCGGTCCCGGCCCGGCGCCCCCGACGCGGGGTAGCCGCCGCCGAGCACCGTCACCACGCCCACCCCGGGCCGCCGCACCACCGGCGCGGCGAACAGCGCGGCCGGACGCCCCGTGAACGACGTGTAGTTGTCGAACAGCCGCGGCACGTACAGCCCCGACCCGGCCGCGACCTCGGTGACCGCGTCCTCCGCGGCCGTGTGCTGCACGCTGCCCGTCCCGCCGCCGTTGACGAACTCAAGCCCCGGCGCCACCTCCCGTACCGCCCGCACCACCGCCGCCCGCCGCTCCGCCAGCTCCCGGCGCGCCGCCGCCTGCATCAGCCGCACCGCCCGCGACCGCACCGGCCGCCCGGCGACGGAGTCACCGACGCCGGCGACGTGACCCTCGTACGCCATGATCCCCACGACCTCGAAGCCCGGCCGCCGGGCCACCACCCGCGCCAGGTCCGCCACCGCGGCGGGGGAGTGCAGCGGGGAGCGGCGGGCACCGATCCGCACCCGGCCGCCCAGCAGCCGCAGCGAGGTGTCCAACTCCAGGCACACCCGCACCACTTCACGCCCGCCGTCGCGCGCCTCGTCGATCAGCCGCAACTGGGCCGGGTCGTCGATCATCACCGTGACCGAGGCGGCCAGCTTGGGGTCGGCGGTCAGCTCGGCGTACCCGGCGCGGTCCGCGGACGGGTAGGCGAGCAGCACGTCCGCGAAGCCGGAGCGGGCCAGCCACAGGGACTCGGCCAGCGTGAAGGACATCACGCCCGCGAAGCCGTCCCGCGCGAGCACGCGCTCCAGCAGCGCCCGGCAGCGCACGGACTTGCTGGCGACCCGGACCGGCTTGCCCCCGGCCCGGCGGACCAGATCGTCCGCGTTGGCGTCGAAGGCGGCCAGGTCGACGATCGCGAGGGGGGCGTCGAGGTCGGCGGTGGCCCGGTCGTAACGGGCCCGGTCAGTGGCGCGCGCAGTCATGAACGAAGCCTGCCAGACCGGGTTACCGCAAGGTAGGGGGATGTTCCGGGCAGATGCCCCGGCGTCGCGGACTGGTTCCCGTTCGCGGCGCGGCAACCCGTAGAGTGACGTGCGGACACGGGGAAGACTCCGGTGGGACATCCGTACATCCACACCGGCTCCGGGGCGTACGACCTGAGAACGACGGCCCACGCACAAGGAAGCGGTCCGGGCAGAGGGAAACGGGGGGTGCATGAGCACAGAAGCCCAGCGCGCTCCCGTCCCACCACGCCCCACCACACCCCCGCGGACCCCGGCACAACGGGACACCTCACCGCCGCCCGGCACCCCACCGCGCCCGGAGGAGCCGCCGACGCCGCCAGACGGCACCGCCCCGGCCCCCGGGGGCCGCTCCCCGGTGCCGACCCCGCCCCCGCCGCCCGCCTCGGCCCGCTTCCCCGACGCCGCGCCACCCCGCGGCGGCAGCGGCGCACCCCCCGAGGCCCCCTCGGAGACGACCACCCGGCTCCGCCCCCTCCAGCCCCCGGACCCGGCGCGCTCCTGGGGTGTCATGACCCCGCCCCCCGCGACGCCCCCGACCCCCACCGCCCGCCCCGTCGTCACCCTCGGCCAGCCCGAGACCTACGACGACCAGGGGCGCCCCCGGTCGCTGAGGGCCCGGCTGCGGGGCCGTACCCTCGCCGCGGCCGGATGCGTCGTCCTCGGCCTCGGCCTCATCGGCGGCGCCGTGACCGGCAGTTGGCTCACCGGCGACTCCGGGCCGGACGGCGAGCGCGGCTCCTTCGCCACCGCCGGGGAGCTGTGGCACAGCATCCCGGTCGACCGGCTCTTCCCGCCCACCGTGCAGGGCAAGGGCGCCGGGCCCGGCGGCTCCGACCGCACCTGGACCCGGATCGCCGTCGCCCCGGACAGCGACTGCGCGGGCGCCTTCGACCCGCTGCTGCGCAAGGTCCTCGCCCCGGTCGGCTGCGCACGGCTGCTGCGCGCCACCTACACCGACGCCACCCAGAGCCACGTCACCACCGTCGGCCTGCTCTTCACCGGCGCCGACGTCGAGGCCATGCGCTCCCTGGACGAGCAGTTCGAACGCGAGGGCCTCGACGAGCGCGGCGACCTCGTGCCCCGCCCGTACGCCGCCGAGGGCACCGCCGCCGCCCGGTTCGGCCCCGAGCAGCGCGCCACCTGGGCCATCTCCGTGCTCACGGACGCCCCCGTCGTCGTGTACGCCGTCTCCGGCTGGGCCGACGCCCGCACCGTCGACGAGCCCGAACCCGCCGCCGAGGCCAAGGCGTCCGGCGCCACCAGCGCCGCCGCCCAGGCGGGCCTCGGCCACGAGGCGCAGGGCCTCGCGGACCGCGTCGAGCGCGGGCTCCGCAAGAACGCCACCTCGCCCACGGAGCAGCCGTCATGACCGGCCTCGCCCGCCGCGGCGGCCTCCTCGGCTGCCTGCTCGCCGCCTGTCTCGCCCTCGTCCCGCCCACCGCCGCGCACGCCGACGGCATCCGCGCCCGGCAGTGGGCCCTGGACGCCCTGCACGCCGAGCGGGCGTGGCAGACCACCAAGGGCGCCGGGATCACCGTCGCCGTCCTGGACACCGGCGTCGACGACCAACACCCCGACCTCGTCGGCAACGTCCTCGACACGCACGACCTGGTCGGCTTCGGCGCCGGGCGCGGCGACGCGACCTGGGCCAAGCACGGCACCGCCATGGCCGGGATCATCGCCGCGCACGGCCACGGCGTGAACAACGCCGACGGGGTCATGGGCATCGCCCCCGAGGCGAAGATCCTGCCCGTCCGCGTCATCCTGGAGGACGACGACCCGGCCCGCGCCAAGGCCCGCAAGTCCCGCGGCAACGCCCTCGCGGAAGGCATCCGCTGGGCCGCCGACCACGGCGCCGACGTCATCAACCTCTCCCTCGGCGACGACTCCGCCTCCGCGCACCCCGAACCCGCCGAGGACGAGGCCGTCCAGTACGCGCTGGCCAAGGGCGCCGTCGTCGTCGCCTCCGCCGGGAACGGCGGCGAGAAGGGCGACCACATCTCCTACCCCGCCGCCTACCCGGGCGTCATCGCCGTCACCGCCGTCGACCGCTACGGCACCCGCGCCTCGTTCTCCACCCGCCGCTGGTACGCCACTGTCAGCGCCCCCGGCGTGGACGTCGTCATCGCCGACCCGGACGGCCGGTACTACGAGGGCTGGGGCACCAGCGCCGCCGCCGCGTTCGTCTCCGGTACCGCCGCCCTGATCAGGTCGGCCCACCCCGACCTGACCCCGGCGCAGATCAAGCGCCTGCTGGAGGACACCGCCCGCAACGCGCCCGTCAAGGGCCGCGACGACTCCCGGGGCTTCGGCTTCGTCGACCCGGCCGCCGCCCTCACCGAGGCCGCCCGCCTCAAGCCGGAGGGCCTGCGCTCGGCGGCGTACGGCGAGGAGTACTTCGGCCCCGGCCCCGACACCCCCGAACCCGAATCCGGCTCCGCGGCCTGGGCTGGCCCCCTCGCGGGCAGCGCGGGCGGCGTCCTGCTGGTCGCCGCGGTGGTGCTGTGGCGGGGCCGCCGCTGGTACGGCGAGGACTGACCCGCCTCAGGACCCGGACGCGCCCACCGCCCGCACCGCCGCCCCCGCCGCCGCCTCCACCAGGGCCACCCCCCGCTCCTTCGTCGCGTTGCCGTCGGACAGCACCGCCAGCAGGCAGTCGTGGCCGTCGACGGTGACGCGGCCGACGCTGTTGACGTCCCACAGCCCGGTCGCGGTGCGCGGCAGCCACCCGTTCTTCAGGGCCCAGGCCCCGGGGCCGTCAGTGACCGCCGACACCCCCCAGTCCTGCCCGGCGGCGATCCGCCCCATCAGCCCCTGGAGATACGTCCGCGAGGCGGCGCTCAGCTCGGAGTCGTCCCCGAACACCTGCCCGAGCAGCGTCAGTTGGTCGGCGGCCGTGGTCTGCGTCAGCCCCCACAGCATCCCCTCGCCGCCCGCGGTGCCGGTCAGCCCGAACCGCTCGTTGGCCGCGTCCAGCCCTTCCGCCCGCCCGATCACACGCCACAGCGCCGACGCGGAGTCGTTGTCACTGCTGACGATCATCGCGGTGGCGTACGCCTCCTCGGCCGCGGTGAGCCGCCGCCCGGCGTCCTGCGCCTGGAGCAGCAGCGCCGCGAGGATGTCCACCTTCACGATGCTCGCGGTGTCGAAGGCGCCGTCGCCGTACCCGGCGCGCTCCCCGGTCGCGACGTCCAGCACCGCCACGGAGACCTCGGCGCCGTCCGCCACGGACACCTCCGCCATGGCCCGCGCGAGCAGCGCGTCCCGGTCGACCACCGGCTCCACGGACTCCACCTGTTCCACAGTCGCCTCCCCACCCGCCTCCCCAGTCGACGAAGCCGCCGCCGACGATACGACGCCCGTCCCGGCGTGCGCCCGCGCCTGGACGTAGAACGTCCCCGCCGCCGTACCGCCGACGAGCACGACGGACGCGACGGCGGCGCAGACGAGGGCGCGGGGAGAGGCCATGCCCGCGATGCTGCGGGCGGTCGCTGTGCGGACTGTTGGACGCAGGTGAGATCTGTGTCAGGTAAGGCTGAGAAAACCGTGAGCGGATGACGCCCGTGTTACCGGGCCCGGACGAACGCCCCGGCATCCCCCCGATAGGGTCGGTGACCGTGGCGAACAAGAACATCCCCGACCCCGGCTACTCCGACGACGACGGCTCCGCCGACCCCGCGCTGAGCGCGGCGCTCGCCGCCTGGGCCGCGGACCGCACCGCCGAGGGGCCCGTCCTCCAGGCCCTCAAGGGCACCCGGCTGCTCGTGCCCGTCGTGGCCGTGCTCGGGGAGGTGGAGGAGGACGAGAACGGGCTGCGCCGCGAGAAGACCAGCGACATGGCCGTCCCCACCCTGAAGGCCCAGGGCCGCACCGCGCTGCCCGCCTTCACCTCCACCGACGCGCTGGCCCGCTGGGACCCGGCGGCCCGCCCCGTCGCCGTACCCCTGCACCAGGCCATCCAGGCGGCGGCGCACGAGAAGGCCGACACGATCGTCCTCGACATGGCCGGACCGGTGCCCTACGAGCTGACCGGGCGCGCGCTGCTCGCGCTCGCCGAGGGCCGCACCAGCACCGACCCGCTCACCGACCCGGCCGTCCTGGACGCCGTACGGGCCGCGGTGGCCGCCGAGCCCGCGGTCGTCCGCGCGCACCTCGGGCCGGGGCAGGCCGACGGCACCCTGGCCCTCGTCCTCGACCCGGCCGCCGACCCCGCGGGGACCGCCCGCGCGGTCGCCGGGCGGATGGCCGCCGACGAGACACTGCGGGCCCGCCTGGTGCGCGGTCTCGACCTGGCACTCATGCCCGCCGGGACCACGCCGCCGGGCGAGCCCTTGTACGTACGCGGAAGCCTGTGAAGTCTGTGGGGCGCGCTCAGCCGTAGACCGGGCCGGTGTACTTCTCGCCCGGCCCCTGGCCCGGCTCGTCCGGGACCAGTGACGCCTCGCGGAACGCGAGCTGGAGCGACTTCAGACCGTCGCGCAGGGGCGCCGCGTGGAAGGAGCTGATCTCGGTGGCGCTGCCGTCCAGCAGCCCGGCCAGGGCGTGGATCAGCTTGCGGGCCTCGTCCAGGTCCTTGTGCTTCGCGCCCTCCTCGGTCAGACCGAGCTTCACGGCGGCGGCGCTCATCAGGTTGACGGCGACCGTCACGATCACCTCGACCGCGGGGACCTCGGCGATGTCGCGGGTCATGGCGTTGAAGTCGGGCGTCTCTTCACTCATGCGGTTCACCCTAGAGGCAGCCGGGCGCCCGGTCCCAGTCGGTCTCGGTTAGCCGTTCGGGGACCGAGCTGCTAACCTTGTGTAACGACCGGTCGGATTCGCCTGCCTCACGGCCCGCGAGCCCGGCCCACAAGTGGAGGCTTTCGAACTCCCACCTGATCGCCCAGCGGGCGGCGGGTCACCGGTCAGGCGGTCCCTCCCGTGGTGGAGGGGATCCGCCCGAAAGCGCGCCCCGCGTTCACCGCGGCGGTGCTCCGGTAGTTCGAGGAGCCCCGCCTGTGATCGTCCGGGGCATTTTTTGTGTCTCGGCGCGGTTAGGTCTAACGACTAGAGACGTTACGCGGCGGTCCGCCAGACCGTCGTGTGGTGCTACCGAGGAGGATCCATCAGCGCCGAGCCCCGCATCAACGACCGGATTCGCGTTCCCGAGGTGCGACTTGTCGGTCCCAGTGGCGAGCAGGTGGGCATCGTCCCGCTGGCCAAGGCACTGGAGCTTGCGCAGGAGTACGACCTGGACCTGGTCGAGGTCGCGGCGAACGCCCGTCCGCCCGTGTGCAAGCTCATGGACTACGGGAAGTTCAAGTACGAGTCGGCCATGAAGGCCCGTGAGGCGCGCAAGAACCAGGCGCACACGGTCATCAAGGAGATGAAGCTCCGGCCGAAGATCGACCCGCACGACTATGACACCAAGAAGGGTCACGTCGTCCGGTTCCTCAAGCAGGGCGACAAGGTCAAGATCACGATCATGTTCCGTGGTCGCGAGCAGTCCCGGCCCGAACTGGGCTACCGACTGCTCCAGCGGCTCGCGGAGGACGTCCAGGACCTCGGGTTCATCGAGTCGAACCCGAAGCAGGACGGCCGAAACATGATCATGGTTCTCGGTCCGCACAAGAAGAAGACCGAGGCGATGGCCGAGGCCCGCCAGGCGCAGGAGGCCCGCAAGGCCGAAGCGAAGGCCAACCCCGGCCGCTCGCAGAACGCCGCGGACGCCACCGAGGAGCCTGCCGAGGCGTCGGCGGAGGAGCCTGCCGAGGCGTGATCCCCGGGACGCGCGCCCCGGCGCGCCGTCCCAGGCAGTAACCGAAACAAGAGCGACGCTCCACCGTGCCCGGTCTCATGGCCGGGCACCGGAGCGCCACCCACGAGGAGAGAACGGCGCTATGCCGAAGAACAAGTCGCACAGCGGTGCCAGCAAGCGCTTCAAGGTCACCGGCTCCGGCAAGGTGCTCCGTGAGCGCGCCGGCAAGCGCCACCTGCTTGAGCACAAGTCGTCCCGACTGACGCGTCGCCTCACCGGCAACGCCGAGATGGCCCCGGGCGACGCCAAGAAGATCAAGAAGCTTCTCGGCAAGTGACATCGGGCGCACCCCGCGCCTGATCTCCGACCGGGACCCAATCGAACCCGGGCCGTGTGACGACCACCGCGGCCCCGCTACAAGGAGTTAAGAAGTGGCACGCGTCAAGCGGGCAGTCAACGCCCACAAGAAGCGCCGGGCGATCCTCGAGCAGGCCTCCGGCTACCGCGGTCAGCGCTCGCGCCTGTACCGCAAGGCCAAGGAGCAGGTCACCCACTCACTGGTCTACAACTACAACGACCGCAAGAAGCGCAAGGGCGACTTCCGTCAGCTGTGGATCCAGCGCATCAACGCCGCTGCCCGCGCCAACGGCATCACGTACAACCGCTTCATCCAGGGCCTGAAGGCCGCCAACGTCGAGGTCGACCGCAAGATCCTCGCCGAGCTGGCCGTCAACGACCCGGGCGCGTTCGCCGCGCTGGTCGAGGTGGCGCAGAAGGCGCTGCCGAGCGACGTCAACGCGCCGAAGGCCGCGTGACGCTGGCGCTGGCCTTGGAGCCGACGTGACTGGACCCGCAGGGTTTTTCCTGCGGGTTCTGTCGTGCTGGCGTAGTCATTCATGCGCGGGTGCGTCGTGGCTGGTCGCGCAGTTCCCCGCGCCCCTGAGGGTGAGTCCCTCGCGCCAGCCTGAACAGTTGCCGATAGGTGGAACAGAAGATGCCTGCCCCCGAACTCATCTCCCCCCGCTCCCCCCGTGTCCTGGCCGCCCGGCGGCTCGGTAAGCGGAACTTCCGGGGGAAGGAGCGGCTGTTCCTCGCCGAGGGGCCGCAGGCGGTCCGGGAGGCGGCCGGGCAGGCGGAGACGCTCGTCGAGCTGTTCGTCACCGTCGAGGCCGCGGAGCGGTACGCCGACATCGTGGGCGCGGCCCGCGACGCCGGGGCGCGTGTCCACCTCGCCGCCGAAGAGGTCATCGCCGACATCTCGACCACCGTCACCCCGCAGGGGCTGGTCGGGGTCTGCCGGTTCCTGGACACGCCGTTCGAGGAGATCCTCGCCGCCCGGCCGAAGCTGGTCGCCGTACTCGCGCACGTACGCGACCCCGGCAACGCGGGCACCGTGCTGCGCTGCGCCGACGCCGCCGGAGCCGAGGCGGTCGTGCTGACCGACGCCTCCGTGGACCTGTACAACCCCAAGGCCGTACGGGCCTCCGTGGGCTCCCTGTTCCATCTGCCGGTCGCCGTCGGCGTGCCCGTCGAGCGGGCCGTGGCGGGGCTGCGGGAGACCGGCGTACGGGTGCTGGCCGCCGATGGCGCGGGGGACCGGGACCTCGACGACGAGCTGGACAAGGGCACCATGGGCGGACCCACCGCCTGGGTGTTCGGGAACGAGGCGTGGGGGCTGCCGGAGGAGACCCGCGCGCTCACCGACGCCGTCGTGCGCGTGCCCATCCACGGGCAGGCCGAGAGTCTGAACCTGGCGACCGCCGCCGCCGTATGTCTCTACGCGTCGGCCCGTGCACAGCGCGCCGCCGGAGGCTGCCGCTCCGTCACCGAAGGCTAGTAGGGTGACCAGCTCGGGGGCCCACTGGACAAGCTGAGAGGTGGGGTACGGGGATGAGCGTCGGCACGAGCAGCGCACCGGGAGCGCACCGGGCGCGCCCACCCGCTGCCGCCGGTGACCCCGGCGGCCTGGGCATCGACCCGGACGACCTGCCGGACGGCCTCGTCGTCGCCGACGAGCACGGCCGGGTGACCTGCTTCAACGCCGCCGCCGAGCGCATCACCGCCGTCCCCGCCGCCGAGGCCCTCGGGCAGCGGCTGGAGAAGGCGCTGCCGTTAGAGGACCTGGAGGGCAGGCGCTGGTGGCAGCTCACCGACCCCTACGGCGGGCTCGCCATCCGGGTCCGGCAGCCCGAGCGGAACCTGCTGCTGCCGGGCGGGCGGGAGGTCCTCGTCGCCGCCCGCTACGTGCGGGACCAGCCCGTCGGGCCGGTCCGCCGGGTCGTGGTCTCGCTGCGGGACACCGAGGCCCGGCGCCGCACCGAGCGCAGCCACGCCGAGCTGATCGCCACCGTCGCGCACGAGCTGCGCTCCCCGCTCACCTCCGTCAAGGGGTTCACCGCCACCCTGCTCGCCAAGTGGGAACGGTTCACCGACGACCAGAAGCGGCTGATGCTGGAGACCGTCGACGCCGACGCCGACCGGGTCACCCGGCTCATCGCCGAGCTGCTCGACATCTCCCGCATCGACTCCGGGCGCCTTGAGGTGCGCCGCCAGCCCGTCGACATCGGCGCCGCCGTCGGACGGCACATCCAGGCCTACGTCGCCGCCGGGCTGCCCGCCGACCGGTTCCTGCTCCGCATCGAGCAGCCGCTGCCGGACCTGTGGGCCGACCCCGACAAGATCGACCAGGTGCTGAGCAACCTGCTGGAAAACGCGGTGCGGCACGGCGAGGGGACCGTCACCATTGACATCACGGCCACGGCGTCACCCCGCGAGGGGGAGGACACCGGCACGTCGGTCACCGTGAGCGACGAGGGCCCAGGCATCCCGGAGGAGTCCATGAACCGCGTCTTCACCCGCTTCTGGCGGGGCAGCAAGCGCGGCGGCACCGGCCTCGGGCTGTACATCGTCAAGGGCATCGTCGAGGCCCACGGCGGCACCATCACCGTCGGCCGCGCCCCCGGCGCCGGTGCCGAGTTCCGATTTACGTTGCCCGTGAGCGCTCCGGCCTATCTCGCCTGAGCCGCCCGCGGGCGCGTTCGCGTATCCCCACCCCGTTAGACTCGGCCAATGGCACCTTTGTGTCCTGCTCGCGGCCCTTCGCGTCGATGACGGGGACTCCAGCCAGCCAATCGGAAGCACGGGAAGAGATGTCGGCACCCAATAAGTCGTACGACCCTGTCGAGGTCGAGGCGTTGAAACCGGAAGAGATCGAGCGGATGCGGGACGAGGCGTTCGCCGCCTTCGCCGCCGCGGACTCCCTCGACGCGCTCCACGAGGCCAAGGTCGCGCACACCGGCCCGGCCTCCCCGCTGGCGCTCGCCAACCGCGAGATCGGCGCCCTGCCCCCGCACGCCAAGGCCGACGCGGGCAAGCGGGTCGGCATGGCCCGCGCCGCCGTGAACAAGGCCCTCGCCGCCCGGCAGGGCGAGCTGGAGGCCGAGCGGGACGCCCGCGTGCTCGTCGAGGAGGACGTCGACGTCACGCTGCCGTACGACCGCGTGCCCGCGGGCGCCCGGCACCCGCTGACCACGCTGTCGGAGCGCATCGAGGACATCTTCGTGGCCATGGGCTACGAGGTCGCCGAGGGCCCCGAGGTCGAGGCCGAGTGGTTCAACTTCGACGCCCTGAACATCGGCCCGGACCACCCGGCCCGCGGCGAGGCGGACACCTTCTTCGTGCGGGCCCCCAGGGCGGCACCGAGTCCGGCGTCGTGCTGCGCACCCACACCTCGCCGGTGCAGATCCGCTCGCTGCTCGGCCGTGAGCTGCCGGTGTACGTGATCTGTCCCGGCCGCGTGTACCGCACCGACGAGCTGGACGCCACCCACACCCCGGTCTTCCACCAGGTCGAGCTGCTCGCCGTCGACGAGGGCCTGACCATGGCGGACCTCAAGGGCACCCTGGACCACATGGTCCAGTCGCTGTTCGGGGAGGGCATGAAGACCCGGCTGCGGCCGAACTTCTTCCCGTTCACCGAGCCGTCCGCCGAGATGGACATGCTCTGCTACGTCTGCAAGGGCGCGTCCGTCGGCAACCCCGACCGGCCCTGCCGTACCTGCTCGTCCGAGGGCTGGATCGAGCTGGGCGGCTGCGGCATGGTCAACCCGCGGGTGCTGACCGCCTGCGGCGTCGACCCGGAGAAGTACAGCGGCTTCGCCTTCGGGTTCGGCATCGAGCGGATGCTGATGTTCCGCCACAACGTCGAGGACATGCGAGACATGGTCGAGGGTGACGTCCGGTTCACCCGGCCGTTCGGGATGGAGATCTGATGCGGGTCCCGCTTTCTTGGCTGCGGGAGTACGTCGACCTGCCGGAGACGGAGACCGGTCGGGACGTGCAGGCCAAGCTCATCGCCGCCGGTCTCGAGGTCGAGACCGTCGAGCAGCTCGGCGACGGCCTCAAGGGCCCCCTCGTCGTCGGCCAGGTGCTGACCATCGAGGAGCTGACGGAGTTCAAGAAGCCGATCCGCTTCTGCACCGTCGACGTCGGCCGGGCCAACGGCACCGGCGAGCCGCAGGAGATCATCTGCGGCGCCCGCAACTTCGCCGTCGGCGACAAGGTCGTCGTCGTACTGCCCGGCGCGGTGCTCCCGGGCGGCTTCGCCATCTCCGCCCGCAAGACCTACGGCCGGACCTCGCACGGCATGATCTGCTCCAGCGACGAGCTGGGCATGGGCGACGACGGCAGCAAGGGCATCATCGTGCTGCCGCCGGAGACCGAGGTCGGCAAGGACGCCATCGAGCTGCTCGAACTGGTCGACGAGGTCCTCGACATCGCCGTCACGCCCGACCGCGGCTACTGCCTGTCGCTGCGCGGCGTCGCCCGCGAGACCGCCATCGCCTACGGGCTGCCGCTGCGCGACCCGGCGCTGCTCGACGTGCCGGGACCGAACGCGTTCGGCTACCCCGTCGAGGTCTCCGACCCGCTCGGCTGCGACCGCTTCACCGCCCGCACCGTCACCGGCCTCGACCCCGAGGCCCGCTCCCCGATCTGGCTCAAGCGCCGCCTCCAGAAGGCGGGGATGCGGCCGATCTCGCTCGCCGTCGACGTCACCAACTACGTGATGCTCGAACTCGGCCAGCCGCTGCACGCCTACGACCGGAACCTGGTCCAGGGCACCATCGGCGTGCGCCGCGCCCAGCCCGGCGAGAAGCTCACCACCCTCGACGGCGCCCAGCGCACCCTGGACGCCGAGGACCTGGTCATCACCGACGAGCGCGGCCCGATCGGGCTCGCCGGTGTCATGGGCGGCGCCAACACCGAGATCGCGGACCACGCCGACGTCGAGAACGCCACGACCGACGTGGTGATCGAGGCCGCGCACTTCGACCCGGTCGCCATCGCCCGCACCGCGCGCCGCCACAAGCTGTCCTCGGAGGCGTCCCGCCGCTTCGAGCGCGGCGTCGACCCGCAGGCCGCGGCAGCCGCCGCGCAGCGCACCGTCGACCTGCTGGTCCTGCTCGCGGGCGGCACCGCCGAGGCCGGGGTCACCGAGGTCGTCGCCCCGTCCGCGCCGCGCACCATCAGCGTCCCCGCGGACCACCCCGACAAGGTCGCCGGAGTCGGCTACGGCCGGGAGACCGTCGTACGCCGCCTCCAGGAGGTCGGCTGCGACGTGTACGGGCAGGACGAGCTGATCGTCACCGTGCCGTCCTGGCGTCCCGACCTCACCGACCCCAACGACCTCGCCGAAGAGGTCATCCGCCTGGAGGGCTACGAGAACCTGCCCTCCACGCTGCCCAAGCCGCCGTCCGGCCGGGGCCTCACCCACCGGCAGCGGCTGCACCGCCGGGTCGGCCGGGCGCTCGCCGGGGCGGGCTACGTCGAGGCGCCGAACTACCCGTTCGTCAGCGAGCAGGTCTTCGACCAGCTCGGCCTCGACGCCGCCGACCCCGCCCGCCGGGTCGTGAAGCTCGTCAACCCGCTCAGCGACGAGGAGCCCGCGCTGCGGACCTCGCTGCTGCCGGGGCTGCTCGGCGCGCTGCGCCGCAACGACGGCCGGGGCAGCCACGACCTCGCCCTCTTCGAGACGGGGCTGGTCTTCCTGCCCCGCGAGGAGCAGCGGGTCGCCGCCGCGCTGCCCGTCGACCGGCGCCCCACCGACGAGGAGATCGCCGAGCTGGGCGCCGCGCTGCCCGAGCAGCCGCGCCATGTCGCCGTCGTCCTCGCGGGCGCCCGTGAGCAGGCGGGCTGGTGGGGCAAGGGCCGCCCGGCCGACTGGGCCGACGCGGTCGAGGCCGCGCGGGCCGTGGCCACCGAGACCGGGGTCGAGCTGACCGTCCGCAAGGGCCAGTACGGGCCGTGGCACCCGGGCCGGTGCGCCGAGCTGGCGCTCACCGTCGACGGCGCGGAGCGGGTCGTCGGGCACGCCGGTGAGCTGCACCCGCGCGTGGTGAAGGCGCTGGGCCTGCCCGAGCGCACCTGCGCGATGGAGCTGGACCTGGACGCCCTGGAGCGGGCCGCCGACGGCACCCCGCAGGCGCCGTCCATCTCCACCTTCCCGGTCGCCACGCAGGACGTCGCCCTGGTCGTGGACCGGCCGGTGCCGCACACCGAGGTCGAGGCCGCGCTGCGCGAGGGCGCCGGTGAACTGCTGGAGTCCCTCCGGCTGTTCGACGTCTACGAGAACGCCGAGCAGCTCGGCGAGGGGCGCAAGTCGCTCGCCTACGCGCTGCGGTTCCGCGCGCCGGACCGGACGCTGACGGTGGACGAGGCGTCGGCGGCGCGGGACGCGGCGGTGGCCCTGGCCACGGAGCGCACGGGGGCGGTGCTGCGGGGCTAGGTAGTGTGCCGGGTGCGGGTCGTCTGTGGCTGGTCGCGCAGTTCCCCGCGCCCCTGGGGGTGTGGGGGCTGCGCCCCTCACACCCCCATCCCACCCGGCGCGCCGTCCCCCCGTCACGGAGTGTCGGGCAGGCGACGGGCGGACGGCGGATGTTCGGGCCGTCGCACTGTACGAGGGGGAGCCGACGGCCCGGCCGGGCCTCTTGCGAGGCATTTCAGTCAACCGGGCCGGAAACTCTCCGCGACAGCGCGCACACGGTGCGGATGCGGGCACTCCGTTCACACCCCGTGTGAACCCGTATTCACTACGCTGTCGGCAGGAGCCATCTTGGGGGCAAGGATGCAGCCCAACACCCTGCTGGACGCGATCCTCGACGAGGCCGGAATCTCCCACGCCGGGCTGGCCGCGCACGTCAACCAGGCCGGCCGGGCACGTGGTCTGGCCCTGCGCTACGAGCACACCGCGGTGGCGCGCTGGCTGAAGGGCCAGCGACCGCGCGGCCAGGTGCCCGACCTGATCTGCGAGGTGCTCGCCGCCCGGCTGCGACGGCCCGTCACGCTCGACGACATCGGCCTCGGTGTCCCGGGCGAGCCGCAGACCCCGCACGGCGCCTCCCTGTCCGGGTTCGTGGAGCGGGCCACCGCGCTGTGGCGCAGCGACGAGCAGCAGCGCCCGCACATCCTCGGCGCCCCCGCCGTCACCGGCACGCCCGCCGTGATGCCGGTGTGGGAGTGGGAGAACCCGCCGGAGGACGTGGACGTCTCGCGCGGCGGACGCCACCGGGTCACCCCGGCCGACCTGGAGCTGCTGCGGGCGGCCCGCGGCCACTACGAGCAGATGTACCGCAAGGCGGGCGGGGTGGCGACCCGCGCCCGGATCGTCGGGTTCCTCAACGCGGAGGCGGCGCCGCTGCTGCGCGGCAGCTACACCGACGCCATCGGCCGCCAACTGCACCGGGCCACCGGCGGGCTGGTGGCGGTCGCCGGGATCTGCGCCTACGACTCCGACGCGCACGGTCTCGCGCAGCGCTACTTCCACCAGGCGCTGCGGCTGGCGAAGGCGAGCGGGGACCGGGGGCTGGGCGCGTACGTGATCGCGCTGCTGGTCAACCAGTCGCTGTTCATGAAGGAGTTCCGGCAGGCCGTCGCCTTCGCGGAGGCGGCGCTGCGCACGGCGGGCAAGGACATCACGCCCGCGCTCGCCTCCGACCTGTACGCGATGCAGGCGAAGGCGTACGCGCACCTCGGTGACAGCACGAGCGCGTTGTCCTGCATCCGGCGGGCGGAGACGGCCGCCGGACGCATCCGGCGCGGCTACGAACCCGATGAGACCGGCTATGTCCAGCCGGACCTGGTCAACGTCCAGGTGGCGGAGGCGCTGCTGAGCCTCGGGGAGCTGGCGGCGGCGGGGGAGCACGCGGCGGCGGCCGTGGACAACCCGGCGCACGACCGGGGCCGGGTGCACCGGCTGGCCATGCTGAGCACGATCGAGCTGCGCCGGGGCAACGCCGACAAGGCGGTGGCCACGGCGGTGCAGATGGCCGAGCAGGCGCGCGGCATGGAGTCACAGCGGCTGCGCGACAGACTCCGGGCGGTACGCGACCACCTGGTGCGCAGCGGCGGCGCGGGCACCGCCGAGGCCGCCGAACTCATCGACGGGGCCCTGCGCGTACCGCTGTAACCGCCCCACCACCCTCTTCCACTCCGGCCCCGCGCCGCCCCAGCGCGCGCGGGCGCCCGCGCGCGCTCCTGCTGCCGACTCGCTCCTGCTGCGATATTGCCACTGACTCAAACGGAAGGTGGCAGAACCGTGCAGTGGACGAAACTGAACGAACAAACTGTGTACGCAAATCGCTGGTTCAGCGTCAATCTCGCCGATGTCGTCTTACCTGACGGACGGCATCTGGACCACTTCCTGATACGGCTGCGGCCCGTCGCCGTGGCGACCGTGGTGAACGCGGCCAACGAGGTGCTGCTGCTGTGGCGGCACCGCTTCATCACCGACAGCTGGGGCTGGGAACTCGCCGCCGGGGTGGTCGAGGACGGCGAGGACATCTCGGTCGCGGCGGCCCGTGAGCTGGAGGAGGAGACCGGATGGCGGCCGGGACCCCTGCGCCATCTGATGAGCGTGGAGCCCTCGAACGGGCTCACCGACGCCCGGCACCACATCTACTGGGCCGACGAGGGGAAGTTCGTCGGACCTCCAGTGGATGACTTCGAGTCCGACCGCCGGGAATGGGTCCCCCTCAAACTCGTCCCCGACATGGTCGCCCGTGGTGAGGTCCCGGCCGCCAACATGGCGGCCGCACTGCTCTTGCTGCACCACCTCAGGCTCGGCCAGGACAGCGTGCCCCGACACGACCGGGCCTAGGGCCTGTCGTTTGGATCATGCCGCAGACGCGGGGTCTGGCACGCACGTCTGCCGCGTTGTCGTCGGTTGCCGACGCTCCGCGTCGCCGCCCTCCTCCGCCTTGCAGCCGCACGCACCAGACCCCGCTCACCGGCACTGATCATCCACCGCCGATGCCCTGCGACCTGATCCAAACGACAGGCCCTAGGGGTGGCCTTGGGGGTTACCGCCCTAGTGGCCGAGGGCCTGCCAGACCGCCACGATCAGCGCGCCGACGGCGGTGACGGCGGCGATCGAGGGCAGCGGCCAGCGGGCGTGTTCCAGGGTCACCAGACGGCTGTTCAGGTCGTCCAGCTCCTTGGCGGTCTCCTCGGTCCGGTGGGTGAGCAGTGCCAGGCCACCCTCGACTCGGGCGTAGGCCACGTCCAGTCGGCGTCGTAACTCTGCGAGTTCTCCATGGGCGACGGACTGCTCGGGATCGGCGGTCACGAACCGCTCCTTTCCGTAGTCGTTCCTATCCCTTGCATGACGCACGATGAGTCAACTCGCCTGCTGGGCCCCTGGGGAGAGTGTGAGCGGGGCATATGCGGGCTTGGGGCGCACACGGTGTGTGAATGCCGCGGGCCCGGCACCGAAGGGGTGCCGGGCCCGCGGAACGTCACGTTCAGTGATCAGCCGTAGGTGTAGAACCCGGAGCCGGACTTCCGGCCGAGGCGGCCCGCGTCGACCATCCGCTGGAGCAGCGGGGGAGCGGCGTACAGCGGCTCCTTGTACTCGTCGTACATGCTCTGCGCGACCGACGCCACGGTGTCCAGACCGATCAGGTCGGACAGCTTCAGCGGGCCCATCGGGTGGGCGCAGCCCATCTCCATGCCGTTGTCGATGTCCTCGCGGCTCGCGATGCCCGTCTCGAACATCCGGATCGCGGAGAGCAGGTACGGGATCAGCAGGGCGTTGACCACGAACCCGGAGCGGTCCTGGGCGCGGATCGCGTGCTTGCCGAGCAGCTTCTCCGTGAACAGTTGCGCCCGGCTGAGCGTGCCCTCGGAGGTGGTGAGCGCCGGGATCAGCTCGACGAGCTGCTGCACCGGCGCCGGGTTGAAGAAGTGGATGCCGACGACCTGGTCAGGGCGGGAGGTGGCGACCGCCAGCTTCACCAGCGGGATCGAGGAGGTGTTGGACGCCAGGATCGCGTCCGGCCGGGTCACCACCTGGTCGAGCACCTGGAAGATCTCGGTCTTGACCTGCTCGTTCTCGACGACGGCCTCGATCACCAGATCACGGTCGGCGAACTCGCCGAGGTCGGTGGTGAAGCTCAGCCGCTCCAGCGTGGCGTCCCGCTCGGCCTCGCTGATCTTGCCGCGCTCGGCCGCCTTGGCGAGGGAGTTGAACAGCCGGGTACGGCCGATCTCCAGGGCCTCGCCGGTGGTCTCGGCGACCTTGACCTCAAGACCCGCCCGGGCGCACACCTCCGCGATGCCCGCTCCCATCTGACCGCAGCCCACCACTCCGACGCGCGCGATATCTCCCGAACTGCCGGTCACATCGTCCCTTTCGCTGATCCACGGCCGGACGGACCACCGGGTCGCGGCGTCCTCGTACCAGCCCTGCTCCGATCGTGCACGTTACCCCCAAGTATCGATGATCGATCGACGGGGTACAGGCATCCTGGAGCCCGAGACGATCCGTGATCGAACGGATCCGGAGCGTATGGGGGTGTTGTTCCATGGGACGGCTGACACGACGGGCGTTCGCCCTGGTCGCCTTGTCCACCCTGGCCTCGGGCGCGGACGTGTCCGCCGCCCCCGCCCGGACACCCCGGCACCCACGGGCCGCCGGGACCGGGGAGATGCGGGGCGTGTGGCTGGCGACCGTGCACAACCGCGACTGGCCCTCCGAGCCCGGCCTCACCGCGGCCGAGCAGCGCGCCGAACTGATCGCCCACCTCGACACCGCGGTCCGGCGCCGCCTCAACACGGTGATCTTCCAGGTACGGCCCACCGCCGACGCCCTGTGGCCGTCCCCGCACGAACCCTGGGCGGAGTGCCTCACCGGCACCCAGGGCCGCGACCCCGGCTGGGACCCGCTGGGCACCGCCGTCACCGAGGCGCACGCCCGCGGGCTCGAACTGCACGCCTGGTGCAACCCGCTGCGGATCGCCGCCCACGACGACCCCTCCCGCCTCGCCGCCTCCCACCCGGCACGACGGCACCCCGACTGGGTGGTGTCGTACGGCGGGCAGCTCTACTACAACCCCGGGCTGCCCGAGGTCCGCGCCTTCGTGCGGACGGCGATGCTGGACGCGGTGCGCCGGTACGCGGTGGACGGGCTCCACTTCGACGACTACTTCTACCCGTACCCGGTGCCCGGCCAGACCTTCGACGACGACGCCGCCTACGACGCCCACGGCGGCGACTTCCCCGACCGGGCCGCCTGGCGGCGGGACAACATCGACCGGCTGGTGCGCGACACGGCCGCCGGGGTCAAGGAGGTCCGCCCGGCCGCCCGCTTCGGCATCAGCCCCTTCGGCGTCTGGCGCAACGCGGACAGCGACTCCCGCGGCTCCGACACCCGCGCCCTCCAGTCCTACGACGACCAGCACGCGGACACCCGCAAGTGGGTCAGGGAGAACTGGATCGACTACATCTGCCCCCAGCTCTACTGGCACATCGGCAACGCCCCCGCCGACTACGCCAAGCTGGTGCCCTGGTGGGCGGAGGTGGCCCGGGGCACCAGGACGCAGCTCTACCTGGGCGAGGCGCTGTACCGCGCCGGTGACCCCGCCCAGGGCGCCGCCTGGCAGGACCCGGCGGAGCTGTCCCGGCACCTCACCCTCGCCGGGGACCACCCCGAGGTGCGCGGCCATGTCTTCTTCGCCGCGCGCGAGGTGCGGGAGGACCCGATCGGGGCGATGGCGCGGGTGGTGGCCGACCACTACGGGCGGTCGGCGCCGCCCCCGAGCTGAGGCACTCCACCGCCCCGCTGGGGGCTACTGCCCGGTGGTGGTCTCCCGGTGCCGGATCTCCGTGTCGGGGCCGGGGGAGCAGACGCCCTCGTGACCGTCCTCGAAGCGGACCCGGAACGGCGGGTTGCCCTCCTGCCCCATCACTTCGACGATCTCGCCGACCTTGTCCTGCTGTCCGACCACCCTGCCGTGCTGGACAAGCTGGTCGCCCACGCGTGCGCGCATCTTGGGCCTCCTCCGAGTGCGGGAGCAGCGGTCCGTGGCTCTGCCTGAGTCTACGGCGCGCGGTGCCGGTCGGGACCGGCGTGTACGGGCGGCGTTCAGCCGCGCGCCCGTTGCGTGACGGCGATGCAGACGAGCACCGCCGCCGCCGTCAGCGGTGCGGCCACCGTCAGGCGCTCGCCCAGCAGCAGCACCGACCACACCAGTGTGAGCAGCGGCTGGGCCAACTGCAACTGGCTCGCCTTGGGTATCCCGATGGCCGCCATGCCCCGGTACCAGACCACCAGGCCGAGGAACTGCGAGCCCGCCGCGACCCACAGCACCCCGGCCACACTGTGCGCGGTGAGCCGGACGGGTTCGTACGACAGGGCCAGCGCGGCGGCGGGCAGCGCCAGCGGCAGGCACAGCACCAGCGCCCAGCCGATCACCTGCCAGCCCGGCATGATCCGCGCCAGCCGCCCGCCCTCGGTGTACCCGGCGGCGCACACCAGCAGCGCCGCGAACAGGTAGAGGTCGGCGGAGGTGAGGGCGCCACCGCTCTGCTGCACGGTGAACGCGACCACCGCGGCCGCGCCCGCCAGCGCCGCCGTCCAGAAGGTGCGCGAGGGCCGGGTGCCCATCCGCAGGGCGGACAGCAGCGCGGTCGTCAGCGGGAGCAGGCCGACCACGACGGCGGCGTGCGCGGTGGTCGACGTCCGGAGCGCGAGCGTGGTCAGCATCGGGAAGCCCAGGACGACCCCCGCCGCCACCACCGCGAGCCCCGCCCAGTGCCGCCGCTCCGGGAGCGGCACCCGCAGCGCCAGCAGACAGGCGCCCGCGATCAGCGCCGCCAGCACACTGCGCACCGCCACCAGCGACCAGGGCCCGAAGCCCTCTAGACCCCACGCGGTCGCGGGGAAGGTGAGGGAGAAGGCGGTGACGCCGAGGGCCGCCATGAGGGTGCCGGTGGCGCGCCCTGAGGGCTCCGGGGTGCTGACCGCTATCCTGGTCGGCGCGATAGCGCTACTCTCTGCTCTCATGCAAGAGCGTAGCAGCGTGGCTGAACTGGCGGAACAGCTACGCCGAGAGCTGGACCGCTATCCGGTGGCAGGAAAGCTCCCATCGAGCCGTGCCCTCGTCGAACGGTTCCGCGTCAGCCCCGTGACCGTCTCCCGGGCCCTCGCCCAGCTCGCCGCCGAGGGGCTCGTCGTCACCCGGCCCGGCGCCGGTGCCTTCCGCGCCCGCCCCCGCGCCGCCGCCCCGCAGCCCGCCGGGGACACCTCCTGGCAGGAGGTCGCGCTCAGCGCCGACGGCGCCGCCGACCTCGTACCGCGCTCCGTGGACGCCTCCGGCGTGCTGGTCTCGCTGGCCGCGCCCTCGCCCGGCGTCATCGAGTTCAACGGCGGCTATCTGCACCCCTCCCTCCAGCCGGAGCGGGCGATGGCCGCCGCCCTGTCCCGCGCGGGCCGCCGCCCCGGCGCCTGGGGGCGCCCCCCGATGGACGGACTGCCGGAGCTGCGGGAGTGGTTCGCGCGCGGCGTCGGCGGCGCCGTCACCGCCGCCGAGGTACTGGTCACCGCGGGCGGCCAGTCCGCCCTGACCACCGCCCTGCGCGCGCTCGCCCCGCCCGGCGCGCCCGTCCTGGTCGAGTCGCCCACCTACCCCGGCATGTTGGCCATCGCCCGCGCCGCCGGACTGCGCCCGGTACCCGTCCCCGTCGACGCCGACGGGGTACGGCCCGCGCTGCTCGCCGACGCGTTCCGCGCCACCGGCGCCCGGGTCTTCGTCTGCCAGCCGCTGTTCCAGAACCCCACCGGCGCCGTGCTCGCCGCCGACCGGCGCGGTGAGGTGCTGCGCATCGCCCGCGCCGCCGGGGCGTTCGTCGTCGAGGACGACTTCGTACGGCGCCTGGTGCACGAGGACGCGCCCCCGCTGCCGCGTCCGCTCGCCGCCGACGACCCGGACGGCGTCGTCGTGCACGTCGGCTCGCTCACCAAGGCCACCTCGCCCAGCTTCCGGGTCAGCGCCCTCGCCGCGCGCGGCCCGGTCCTTGAACGGCTGCGCGCCATCCAGGTCGTCGACACCTTCTTCGTCCCGCGCCCGCTCCAGGAGGCCGCCCTGGAACTGGTCGGCTCGCCCGCCTGGCCGCGCCACCTGCGGTCGGTGTCGGCGGAGTTGCGGGCCCGCCGGGACGCGCTGACCGCCGCGCTCCGGCTGCACCTGCCCGAACTGGCCCTGCCGCACGTCCCGTTCGGCGGCTACCACCTGTGGCCCCGGCTGCCCGACGGCACCGACGACGTGGCGCTGACCGCCGCCGCCCTGCGCGCGGGCGTCGCCATCACCCCAGGACGCCCCTACTTCAGCGCCGAACCCCCGGCCGCCCACATCCGACTGAGCTTCGCCGCGGTGGCCTCCGTCGGGGAGATCACCGAGGGGGTACGGCGACTGCGGGCGGCCTGCGACGAGGTGCTGCCGCGTGTGCGGTAATCCGCTCGACGGCCACTCCCGTCCCTTGCGACCATCCCCCACATGACCGACCACGACGTGCCGCGCCTCGCCGAGGGCTACGAGATCTCCACCGACCCCGACCGCCTCGACGCCGCGCGGGTGCACCGCTGGCTGTCCACCGACGCCTACTGGGCGCTCGGCCGGGACCGGGAGAAGCAGGACCGGGCGATCGCCGGTTCGCTCAACTTCGGGGTGTACGACACCGCGTCCGGCGCCCAGGTCGGCTACGCCCGGGTGGTGACCGACCGGGCGACCTTCGCCTGGCTCTGCGACGTCTACGTCGACCCCGCGGTCCGCGGCAAGGGCATCGGCACGGCGCTCGCGGCGGCGGTGCGCGAGGAGCTGCGGGCCTACGGGGTGCGGCGGATCATGCTCGCCACACACGACGCCCACGAGGTCTACGCCAAGGTCGGCTTCGCGCCCCTGGAGCGTCCTGACCAGTGGCTGGCGCTGACCTTCCCGTAAGGTTTCGCGCACCCTCGGTAACTCCCAGGTAACACCTCTTGACCTGCGCTCTTTCGAGGCCCACGATCCCCGCATGGCACTTCGGGTCACGTTCGTCGCCAGCGCGCGCAGCTCCCCCTGCTCGCCGAGCGGTTCGAGGACGACCGGCCGCTGGACGAGGCGGGTTGGGGGGAGGTCCAGCACGCCGCCCGTGACCTGCTCCCGCTCGCCGCGGCCGAACTGCGCTACTGCTCACCGACCCCGCGCAGCCGCGCCACCGGGGACGCCCTCGGCTACCACCCGCTGGTCCAGCCCGCCCTGCGGGACTGCCACATGGGCCGCTGGCGCGGACTGACCCTGGGCGAGGCGATGGCCAGGGAGCCCGACGCCGTGGACGCCTGGCTGGCCGACCCGCGCTCCACCCCGCACGGCGGTGAGTCGCTGCTGTCGTTCATCTCCCGGGTCGGCGGCTGGCTCAACACCCGCCCGGTGGCGGAGCACGGCCGGATCGTCGCCGTGGCGGAGCCGTCCGTCATCCGCGCGGCGCTGGTCTACGCGCTCAAGGCGCCGCCCGCGACGTACTGGAACATCGACGTCCGCCCCCTGTCGACTACGACCGTCACCGGTTGGGCGGGCCGCTGGCACCTGTGTCTGGACGGCACTCCAGCGGCGTACCCCTCATGCGCCTGAGAGCGGCTCGCGCGTGTAGTCGGTGCTGAGCACCAGGTCCTTCGCCGGGCCCCGGACTCGCCACACCGTCCGCCAGTGGTCCCGGTCCCGCACGCTGAACTCGCCGCGGTAGAGGTCGGCCGCGCACGGATGGTCGGCGGTGTGCCGTCCGGTCGTCAGGTCCAGGTCGTGGAAGAAGCGCCCGTCGGCGAAGCGCACCTCGACGGTGCCGGGCGTCGGGCCGGGCAGGAAGCGCAGGGTGCGCTCGGCGGGCCGGGACACCCCGCGCCAGCGGAAACTGCCGGACTCCTGGTGGAGGAGACCCCCGCCGTCGAGCTGGCCGAAATCCGTGGTGCCCGTGAAGCGGCCCTCGTCCCCGCTGGCCAGATCCCGCACGGAGCGTTCGACCCGCCACCGCCCCGCCAGGAACGCCAGCGCGTCCGGCACTGGCCAGAACTCGTCGCTCACCCGCCGCTCTCCGTTCCCCGCGTCGCCGCGCGACCCATTGACGCCTACCCGCCCCCTCCCTATCTTGCCGTTCGAAGTGCTGACCAATGTCCGACATCTCGAACAAACGCCCTTCGGGGCACCGAGCCGCGGAGTATCCATGTCACGCACCACCGCCCGCCCCCGGCCACGCTCCCGCTGGAGACTCGGCCTCACCGCCACCGCCTGCCTGGTGGCCACCGCCGTCGTCGCCCCCGCGCCCGCGCACGCCGAGGCCGTCACCGACTACGAGATCACCGTCGACCCCGCCGCCCAGGGCGCCGCCATCGACGACACGATGTACGGCGTCTTCTTCGAGGACATCAACCGCGCCGCCGACGGCGGGCTCTACGCCGAGCTGGTGCAGAACCGGTCCTTCGAGTACTCCACCGCCGACAACGGCTCCTACACCCCGCTGACCTCCTGGACGGTCGACGGCACCGCCCGGGTCGTGGACGACGACGGGCGCCTGAACGCCCGCAACCGCAACTACCTCTCCCTGGCCGCGGGGTCCTCCGTCACCAACGCCGGGTACAACACCGGCATCCGTGTCGAGGCGGGCAAGCGCTACGACTTCTCGGTGTGGGCCCGCGCCGCGTCCGGCACCACCCTCACCGTCGGCCTCAAGGACGCCGCGGGCACCCTGGCGAGCGCCCGGCAGGTCGCCGTACGCGGCGGCTGGGCCAAGTACACGGCCACCTTCACCGCGACCCGCACCAGCAACCGGGGCCGCCTCGCGGTCACCAGCACGGCGGACGCGGCGCTCGACATGGTCTCGCTGTTCCCCCGCGACACCTACAAGAACCAGCCCAACGGCCTGCGCAGGGACCTGGCGGAGAAGATCGAGGCGCTGCGGCCCGGCTTCGTCCGCTTCCCCGGCGGCTGCCTGGTCAACACCGGCTCGATGGCGGACTACAGCGAGTCCTCGAACTGGCAGCGCAAGCGCAGCTACCAGTGGAAGGACACCATCGGACCCGTCGAGGAACGCGCCACCAACGCCAACTTCTGGGGTTACAACCAGAGCTACGGCCTCGGCTACTACGAGTACTTCCGCTTCGCCGAGGACATCGGCGCCATGCCGCTGCCCGTCGTCCCCGCGTTGGTCACCGGCTGCGGCCAGAACCGCGCCACCGACGACGAGGCGCTGCTCCAGCGGCACATCCAGGACACCCTGGACCTGATCGAGTTCGCCAACGGCCCGGCGACCTCCACCTGGGGCAAGGTCCGCGCCGAGATGGGCCACCCCCGGCCCTTCCACCTCACCCACCTCGCCGTCGGCAACGAGGAGAACCTGCCCGACGCGTTCTTCGCCCGCTTCCAGAAGTTCCGCGCCGCGATCGAGGCGGAGCACCCGGACATCACCGTGGTCTCCAACTCCGGCCCCGACGACACCGGGACCACCTTCAACCGCCTCTGGCAGCTCAACCGGGACAACGGCGTCGAGATGGTCGACGAGCACTACTACAACAGCCCCCAGTGGTTCCTCCAGAACAACGACCGCTACGACGGCTACGACCGCTCCGGCCCCAAGGTCTTCCTCGGCGAGTACGCCTCCCAGGGCAACGCCTTCAAGAACGCCCTAGCCGAAGCCGCCTACATGACCGGCCTGGAACGCAACGCCGACGTGGTCAAACTCGCCTCCTACGCCCCCCTGCTCGCCAACGAGGACTACGTGCAGTGGCGCCCCGACATGATCTGGTTCAACAACCGGGCGTCCTGGGGCTCGGCCAACTACGAGGTCCAGAAGCTGTTCATGAACAACGTCGGTGACCGCGTCGTCCCGTCCACCGCGACCACCACCCCCGACGTCAGCGGCCCGATCACCGGCGCGGTGGGCCTGTCCACCTGGGCGACCAGCGCGGCCTACGACGACGTACGGGTCACCGCGGCGGACGGCGGCGTCCTCCTCGCCGACGACTTCTCCGGTGACGCCTCCCGGTGGACCCACACCGGCACCGGCACCTGGGCCGTCCAGAACGGCGAGTACGTCCAGACCGACGCCGCCGCCGAGAACACCATGGTCACCGCGGGCGACCCCGCCTGGCACGACTACGACCTGCACGTGAAGGCCACCAAGAAGTCCGGCAACGAGGGCTTCCTCGTCGCCTTCGGCGTCAAGGACACCGGCAACTACTACTGGTGGAACCTCGGCGGCTGGAACAACACCCGGTCCGCCGTGGAGCAGGCCGTGGACGGCGGCAAGTCCACCCTCCTGTCGAAGGCGCACTCCATCGAGACCGGCCGCGCCTACGACATCGACGTGAAGGTGCGGGGCCGCCAGGTCAGCCTCTACCTCGACGGCGTGCTGTGGGACAGCTTCACCGACGACACGCCCGCCGAGCCGTTCCGCCAGGTCGTCACCCGCGACGACCGCACCGGCGACCTGATCGTCAAGGTCGTCAACGCCCAGTCCGCCGCCGCCCGCACGACCGTCGACCTGGGCACCGCCCGCGTCGCCTCCCGCGCCCGCGTCACCACCCTGGCCGCGGACCCGGAGGAGGTGAACACCGAGACCGACGCCCCGGTGACCCCGGTGACGTCCACGTTCACCGGCGTCGCCCGGGAGTTCACGTACACCTTCCCGGCGAACTCCGTGACCTTCCTGAGGATCGCGCGCCGCTGACCCCCGCTTGCCGTGGGCTCCGGATCGGGAGGGCCGAGGTCGGCGCAACCGGCCCTCCCGGTGCGGTGTCCTGACAGGCATGGCAAGCGTCTTCTTCCTGGCCGTCACCCTCGGGCCGTTCCTGGCGCCCTGCGTCTGCGCGGTCGCCGCCGTGGCGCTCGTCCGCCGGGCCTACCGGCGGCTGCCGGTCAGCGGGTGGCGGCGCCTGCCGGGCACCGGGACCTGCGCGCTGGTCGCGGTGCTGGCCGGGTCGGCCGCGTCCGGCGCCTACGCGTGGGGCGTGATGTCGGGCTTCTACATCCTGGACCCGGACCAGCTCTGCGCGGCCCGGGGCGTCCCGGGCGACCGCATCGTCACCCGCGAGACGCTGCCGGTCAGCGCACGCTGCGTCACGCCGGACGGCGTGGGGACCGAACTGGTGCCGGGCTGGGTGAACCCCGTGATCGCCGCGGGCCTCACCCTGCTGACGCTCGCCGTCGCGGCGGGGACCCTCGCGGGGGTGCGCGGGTACCGGGCGGGATGGCGCCGTCGTATGCGGGGGACCGCATAACGAAGCCCGGGAGAGGCCAGGGCCCGCATAACGAGACGCGGGATTGCATAAACGTGCAGCGAAACGTATAGTCATGCTCTCCAGGAGGAGGGTCTTTCCATGACGGTACGTGCGGCAGTGGCCGGGGCGAGCGGATACGCGGGCGGTGAGGTCCTGCGGCTGCTCCTCGCGCACCCCGAGGTCGAGATCGGCGCCCTGACCGGGAACTCCAACGCCGGGCAGCGGCTCGGGGCGCTCCAGCCGCACCTGCTGCCGCTGGCCGACCGGGTGCTCCAGGAGACCACCCCGGAGGTCCTCGCCGGACACGACGTGGTCTTTCTCGCGCTGCCGCACGGGCAGTCCGCCGCCGTCGCCGAGCGGCTCGGTCCCGACGTCCTCGTCGTCGACATGGGCGCCGACTTCCGGCTCGCGGACGCCGCCGACTGGGAGGCGTTCTACGGCTCCCCGCACGCCGGGACCTGGCCCTACGGCCTCCCCGAACTGCCGGGTGCCCGCGCCGCGCTGGAGGGGTCCAAGCGCGTCGCGGTACCCGGCTGCTACCCGACCGCCGTCTCCCTCGCCCTGTACCCGGCGTACGCCGCCCAGCTCGCCGGGCCCGAGGCCGTGATCGTCGCCGCCTCCGGCGCCTCCGGCGCGGGCAAGTCGCCCAAGCCGCACCTGCTGGGCAGCGAGGTCATGGGCTCGATGTCGCCGTACGGCGTCGGCGGCGGCCACCGGCACACGCCCGAGATGATCCAGAACCTGAGCGCCGTGGCGGGCGAGCGGGTCGCCGTGTCCTTCACGCCGACCCTCGCGCCCATGTCCCGCGGCATCCTCGCCACGTGCAGCGCCACCGCCAAGCCGGGCGTGACCGCCGCGTCCGTGCGCGCCGCCTACGAGAAGGCGTACGCCGACGAGCCCTTCGTCCACCTCCTGCCCGAGGGACAGTGGCCCGCCACGGCGTCCGTCCAGGCTTCCAACGCCGTTCAGGTGCAGGTCGCGTACGACGCCGCCACGCACCGCATCATCGCGATCAGCGCCATCGACAACCTGACCAAGGGCACCGCGGGCGGTGCCGTCCAGAGCATGAACATCGCCCTCGGACTCGACGAGACCACCGGGCTGACGACGATCGGAGTTGCGCCGTGAGTGTGACGGCAGCGAAGGGGTTCACGGCGGCGGGCATCGCCGCCGGGATCAAGGAGAACGGCAACCCGGACCTGGCCCTCGTGGTCAACACCGGGCCCCGCCGCGCCGCCGCCGGGGTCTTCACCTCCAACCGCGTCAAGGCCGCGCCGGTGCTCTGGTCGGAGCAGGTGCTCAAGAGCGGTGAGCTGACCGCCGTCGTCCTCAACTCCGGCGGCGCCAACGCCTGCACGGGCCCGAAGGGCTTCCAGGACACCCACGCCACCGCCGAGAAGGTCGCCGACGTCCTCGGCGTCGGCGCCGGGGAGGTCGCCGTCTGCTCCACCGGACTGATCGGCGTGCTCCTGCCCATGGACAAGCTGCTGCCCGGCGTCGAGACCGCCGCCGCCCAGCTCTCCGAGCACGGCGGCGAGAAGGCCGCCATCGCCATCAAGACCACCGACACCGTGCACAAGACGTCCGTGGTCAGCCGCGACGGCTGGACCGTCGGCGGCATGGCCAAGGGCGCGGGGATGCTCGCCCCCGGCCTCGCCACCATGCTGGTCGTCCTCACTACCGACGCCGACCTCGACAGCGACGTACTCGACCGGGCGCTGCGGGACGCCACCCGCGTCACCTTCGACCGCGTCGACTCCGACGGCTGCATGTCCACCAACGACACCGTGCTGCTGCTCGCCTCCGGCGCGAGCGGAGTCGCCCCCGGGTACGCCGAGTTCGCGGACGCCGTACGGCAGGTCTGCGACGACCTCGGGCAGCAGCTCATCCGGGACGCCGAGGGCGCCAGCAAGGACATCAGGGTCGAGGTCGTGGGCGCGGCCTCCGAGGACGACGCCGTCGAGGTGGGCCGCTCCATCGCCCGCAACAACCTCCTCAAGTGCGCCCTCCACGGCGAGGACCCCAACTGGGGCCGGGTGCTCTCCGCGATCGGCACCACGAAGGCCGCCTTCGAGCCGGACCAGCTCAACGTCGCCATCAACGGCGTCTGGGTCTGCAAGAACGGCGGCGTCGGCGAGGACCGCGACAAGGTCGACATGCGCTACCGCGAGGTGCACATCGTCGCCGACCTCGCCGCGGGCTCGGAGACCGCCACCATCTGGACCAACGACCTGACCGCCGACTACGTCCACGAGAACAGCGCGTACTCGTCATGAGCAGTCCCACGCGGAAGCACACCGCGCTCCCCAAGGCCCAGATCCTCATCGAGGCGCTGCCCTGGCTCGTCCGGCACAACGGCAAGACCGTCGTCATCAAGTTCGGCGGCAACGCCATGGTCGACGAGGAGCTGAAGGCCGCCTTCGCGCAGGACGTCGTCTTCCTGCACCACGCCGGTCTCCGGCCGGTCGTCGTGCACGGCGGCGGACCGCAGATCAGCGCCGCCCTCGACCGGCACGGCATCGTCAGCGAGTTCAAGGCGGGCCTCAGGGTCACCACCGAGGACGCCATGGACGTCGTACGGATGGTGCTGGCCGGGCAGGTGCAGCGCGAGCTGGTCGGGCTGCTCAACCAGCACGGACCGCTCGCCGTCGGCCTGACCGGCGAGGACGCGCACACCATCACCGCCACCAAGCACCTGCCCGAGATCGACGGTGAGGCCGTCGACATCGGCCGGGTCGGGGAGATCACCTCGATCGACACGGGCGCCATCGAGGCCCTGCTCGCCGACGGCCGCATCCCGGTCGTCTCCTCGATCGCCCGTAGCCAGGACGACGGACATGTCTACAACGTCAATGCTGATACGGCGGCTGCGGCACTCGCTGCCGCGCTGGGCGCGGAGACCCTCATGGTCCTCACCGACGTCGAGGGCCTCTACGAGGACTGGCCGAACAGCGACGAGGTGATCAGCCGCCTCACCGCCGCCCAGTTGGAGAAGCTGCTGCCGGACCTGTCCTCCGGGATGGTGCCGAAGATGGAGGGCTGCCTGCACGCCGTACGCAACGGCGTCACCACCGCCCGCGTCCTCGACGGCCGCGTCCAGCACGCGATCCTGCTGGAGATCTTCACGGACGAAGGGATCGGCACGATGGTCGTGCCGGACGAGGAACAGGGGGACCGGGCATGACCGCCAACCAGGAGCTGACCCAGCGCTGGCAGGGCGCGCTGATGAACAACTACGGCACCCCGCGCCTGCCCCTCGTCCGCGGCGCGGGCACCCGGCTGTGGGACGCCGACGGCAAGGAGTACCTCGACTTCGTCG
This sequence comes from Streptomyces flavalbus, assembly GCF_042674625.1. NCBI lineage: Bacteria > Bacillati > Actinomycetota > Actinomycetes > Kitasatosporales > Streptomycetaceae > Streptomyces > Streptomyces flavalbus. Next base: position 1,409,366 of record NZ_JBHTEB010000001.1, on the reverse strand, counting down.
GCGGCATCGCCGTCAACGCGCTCGGGCACGCCCACCCGGCGGTCGTCGAGGCGGTCAGCGCGCAGATCGGCGCCCTCGGCCACGTCTCCAACCTGTTCGTCGCCGAGCCGCCCGTCGCCCTCGCCGAACGGCTCCTCCAGCACTTCGGCCGCGACGGCAAGGTGTACTTCTGCAACTCCGGCGCCGAGGCCAACGAGGGCGCGTTCAAGATCGGTCGGCTGACCGGGCGCACCCACATGGTCGCCACCCAGGGCGGCTTCCACGGCCGCACCATGGGCGCCCTCGCCCTCACCGGCCAGCCCGCCAAGCAGGACCCGTTCCTGCCGCTGCCCGGCGACGTGACGCACGTGCCGTACGGCGACGCCAAGGCGCTGGCGGCGGCGGTCACCGAGGAGACCGCGCTCGTCATCATCGAGCCGATCCAGGGCGAGAACGGCGTCGTCGTGCCGCCCGCCGACTACCTGAAGGCGGCCCGCGCCATCACCGCCGCCACCGGCGCGCTGCTCGTCCTCGACGAGGTGCAGACCGGCGTCGGACGGACCGGGCACTGGTTCGAGTACCAGGCCCACGAGGGCGTCCTGCCCGATGTCGTCACCCTCGCCAAGGGCCTCGGCGGCGGGCTGCCGCTGGGCGCCACGGTCGCCTTCGGACGGGCGGCGGAGCTGCTCCAGCCCGGCCAGCACGGCACCACCTTCGGCGGCAACCCGGTCGCCTGCGCCGCCGGGCTCGCCGTCCTCGACACCATCGCGAACGACGGGTTGCTGGAGAACGTCAAGCAGCAGAGCGAGACGTTGCGCGACGGGATCGAGTCGCTGGACCACGCGTTGATCAGCCACGTCCGGGGCGCGGGCCTGCTCCTGGGTATCGTGCTCACCGAGCCACTCGCGGCACAGGTGCAGCAGGCGGCTCAGGACGCCGGTCTCCTGGTGAACGCGCCCGCCCCCGATGTCGTACGGCTGATGCCGCCGCTGAACCTCGGTGACGACGAGGTGGACGCGTTCCTCCGGGCGCTGCCCGGCATCCTCGACGCAAGTCACGGGGACGGACGATCCGGAGAATGAGACGACGATGAGTCAGGCGCAGGACCACGGGCCCGCCGTGCCGCAGACCCGCACGGCACGCCACCGCCGGATCGTGGACATCCTCAACCGGCAACCGGTGCGCTCGCAGAGCCAGTTGGCGAAACTCCTCGCCGACGACGGGCTGAGCGTCACCCAGGCGACGCTCTCCCGGGACCTGGACGAGCTGAACGCGGTCAAGATCCGCAACAACGACGGCGACCTCATCTACGCGGTGCCCAGCGAGGGCGGCTTCCGCACCCCGCGGGCGCCGCTGGGGGAGTCCGCCAAGGAGGAGCGGATGCGGCGGCTCTCCCAGGAGCTGCTGATCTCCGCGGAGGCGTCCGCCAACCTCGTGGTCCTGCGCACCCCGCCCGGCGCCGCGCAGTTCCTCGCCTCGGCGATCGACCAGGCGGAGCTGCACGACATCCTCGGGACGATCGCCGGTGACGACACGCTGCTCCTGATCAGCCGGGACCCAGCGGGCGGCCAGGCGTTGGCGGACCACCTGCTCCGACTGGCCCAGAACGGCCACGGGCCCGGCCACTGAGGGCTCCGCCGTCGCCGGGCACGGACCTGCGCACTGAGGCATCGCGCCGTCGCCGGGCGCGGACCTGGAGGCTGAGGCTCCGCGGCGTTTCAGGGTGCGGGCCTGGAGGCTGAAGCTCCGCGCCGTCGCCGGGTGCGGGCCCGGTCACTGAGATCCCGCTCCGGGTGCGGACGGGGCGTGACCGGTCGCGCCCGCGCGGGGGAGCCGCCCATCGAGAAGGCCCCGCGCCTGCGGGCTGGGCCTCCCGCACGTCCGCGCGGCGGAGGCGCATATCGGGAGGGCCACCGCGCCTGCGGGCTGGGCCTCCCGCACGTCCGCGCGGCGGAGGCGCATATCGGGAGGGCCACCGCGCCTGCGGGCTGGGCCTCCCGCACGTCCGCGCGGCGGAGGCGCACACCGGGGCGGCCCCCGCGCCCGTGGGCGAGCCCGCCGCACGCCCCCGCGGTGGAGCCGCCCATCGACACGGCCCCGCGCCCGTGGGTGGGCCCCGCCTCACCCCAGCCAGGCGGCCAGGCCCCCCGTGCACCGGACCTCGTCGCCCGCCGTGACCAGCAGGCCCTCCACGTCCGGCAGGGTCTCCAGCCACGCCAGCGCGGCCCGCGACCCCATCGCGAAGGCCGCCGTGGCCCAGCAGTCGGCCCAGGTCAGGCGGGGCGCGACGACGGTCACGGCGACGAGGTCGGTCACCGCGGAGCGTCCCGTGCGCGGGTCCACGACATGCGCCCCCCGCTCCGCGGACCCGGACGTGGCGACGGCCAGTTCGGCCGCCCCGGCCGCCGACACCACCGCCGCCAGCCCGCCCGGCCGCAACGGATCGGCCACCCCCACCCGCCAGGGCCGCCGCACCCCCGGCGCGCCGAGCACCTGCACGTCCCCGCCGCCGTTGACGCTGACCCCGCTCGCCCCGGCCGCCGCCAGCCGCCGCGCCGCCCGCTCGACCGCCCAGCCCTTGACGATCCCGGTAGGGTCGAGCCGCCCCTCGTACGACATGCTGAACCAGCCGTCGCTGACCCGTTCCGCCTCGGCGCCCAGCTCCAGCACCTCGGCGACCTCGGGCGCGCACTCCGCCACGGTCAGCTCACCGCGGGCCAGCCGCGAGACCTGGCTGTCCTCGCGGAAGGTGCTGAACACGGCGTCGACCTCGTGCAGCCCGGCGACCGACCCGCGCAGGGCGGCCCGCACGGCGTCGGGGTCCCCGCCGCGGACGTCGAAGGAGAAGACGGTCCCCATCGTCTCCTCCACGTGACGCACCGCGGCGGGAGCTTCCGCGGGCTCCGCCACCGGCTCACCCACCGGCCCTGAGCTGGTCGAGAGCGGACTGCAACGACGTCCGGTACCCCTCGCTCGTGTAGGTGGCCCCGGACACCGTGTCGATGTCGGCGCTGCTGGCGGCCACGGCGGCCTTGTTGAGCTGCGGCAGGGCGTCGTTGGTGGCGTCGCTGTCCGGGGCCCGCACGGTCTCCGCCCGGGTGATCTTCCCGCCCTGGACCGTGATGCGGACCTGCACGGGACCGTACTGCGTCTGCGCCACACCGCCGGTGAGCGTGGCGCCGTCCGCGGACCGGGCCGCCGAGGGCCGCGGCGGTGCCGGTGCCGCCTCACCCGCCGCCGACGCGGACCCGGGGTCGCCGCCCGGCTTCAGGGACAGCAGCAGCACGATCCCGGACACGGTGGCGGCGGTGGTGAGCACGACGCGCCGGAGCGGGTGACTCTTCCTCATCTTGCGGGGCTCCTGATTCGCGAAGGACAGGGGTGCGGGCGGTACGGGGTGGGCTCACATCTCGAACGACTCGTGGTGGATGCGGCGGGCCGGGACACCCGCGCCGCGCAGCGCCTCGTACACCGACCGCGCGAAGCCGGGCGGCCCGCACAGGAAGGCGTCGTGGCGCTCGATGTCCGGGATCTTCCGGCGCAGCGACTCCGCGGAGATGTCCGGCCGCGCGCCGTCCGGGCTGTTGACGGCGTACATCAGCCGGGCCCCGCGCTCGTCGGCGATCGCCGCCAGCTCGTCCCAGAGGGCGAGGTCCTGGGTGCTGTTGGCCCGGTACAGCAGGGTGATGTCGCCGGAGGCGCCCGGCAGGGTCTCGAACAGGGCCCGCATCGGGGTGATGCCGACGCCGCCCGCGACGAGCAGCACCTTGCCGCGGCTGCGCCGGGCGGCGGTCAGGGCGCCGTACGGCCCCTCGGCCCACACCCGGGTGCCGGGCTCCAGCTCGCGCAGCCGGGCGCTGTGGTCACCGATCGCCTTGACGGTGATCCGCAGCATCCCGGGCCGGGGCGCCGCCGACAGCGAGTACGGGTGGGAGCTGAACCGCATCCCCGGTGCGAGGAACCGCCACCGGAAGAACTGCCCCGCCTCCGCGCCCATCCGGTGCAGCCTGCGCCCGCTGATGAGCACCGACACGATCCCCGGCGTCTCCTCGATCACCGCCTCCACCCGCATCCGGTGCCGCACGTTCAGCCGGATCGGCACCAGGAAGCGGTACCAGACCACCAGCGCGGTGACCGTCCCGTACAGCGCGTACCAGAAGGTCCTGGCGAGCGGCTCGACGGCGAACTCGTGCCCGGCGGCGAGCTGGTGCCAGAACGTCAGGTACACGGCGGCGTACATGAGCACGTGGACGTGGTACCAGGCGTCGTACGGCAGTCGGCGGCGGATACCGCCGATCGAGACCAGGCCGATGAACAGCAGCAGCCCGGCGCCGATGGCGGCCTTGCCCATGTCGGGCAGCCCGGTCACCAGGTCGACGAACTGCCCCACGAGGTAGCCCAGGTCGCGGCCCGCCTGGAGGGCGTACCCCCAGGTGATGAGGAAGATGTGGGCGATGACCAGGCACAGCGTGTAGCGGCCGGTCATCGCGTGCCAGCGGGCCACCCGGTCCGAGCCGACCCGCCGCTCCAGCGCGGGCACCCGCGCCATCTGGAGCACCACCAGCGCCATCAGGTACCCGGCGAGCAGCCCCGTGATCCGCCCCGCGCCCAGGACCTGCCCCGTGCGGTCCGCGATGGACGGGGTGCTCCGCCACCACAGCCACAGCACCCCGGCCGCCCCCGCCCACAGGGCGATCAGCAGCGGGACGGCGGGGTTGCGGCGCGGACGGATGCGGCGCATGGTCTGGCGCCGGGCGGCACGACCGCTGGCGAGCGTGGTGGTCACGGTTCCTCCGGGCGGGGGACGGGGGCGTGTCGGGGGTCCCTCGGCCCAGAGGTACGTGCGGGACGGGCGCGGTGTTCAGCCACACCGGCGCCGCGCGGGCTCCGCCCTCAGGACGCGCCGAGCGGCGGGAGCGGCAGGGGCAGTCCCGGCAGGCCGTCGAGGCTGGTGGCGATGTGGTCCTTCTTGGCGAAGTAGGCGCTCAGCGAGGCGTCGTCCTCCCGCGCGAAGCGCCGCTCGTGCAGGTCGCGGTCGCTGTCGTACGACATGTAGGGGACGGCGTAGCCGCAACTGTCGCGGACGAGGTCGGCGGTGACGACGATGATCGCGCGCAGTCCGTGCGGGGTGGGGTCGATGCCGGGGAAGTGGGTGAGGAGTTCCTCGAAGCGTGGGTCGTCCCGCAGGACCGCCTCGCCCCGGCCGTGCACGCGCACGATGTTCGGCGGCCCCTGGAAGGCGCACCACATCAGCGTGATCCGCCCGTTCTCCCGCAGGTGGGCGACGGTCTCCGCGGTGGAGCCCGCGAAGTCCAGGTAGGCGACGGTGCGCTCGTCAAGGACGGCGAAGGACCCCTTGAGTCCCTTGGGGGAGAGGTTGACCGTCCCCTCGCCGGAGAGGGGGGCGGTGGCGGTGAAGAAGAGGGGCTGTTCCTCGATGAAGGTGCGGAGTCTGCCGTCTATGCGCTCATACGTCTTTCCCATGGTGCTCATTATCGGCCAACTTCGTTCGTTTGTCTAAGGAAGTATATGCGTGGCGGGGCGGAGATTGACGAACCATGCAGACTCCTGCATACTCATGCATGTCAGCGAATGCAGTGTGAGGAGAAACCCCGTGACCGAGCGCGTCGTACTCGCCTACTCAGGCGGTCTGGACACCTCCGTCGCCATCGGCTGGATCGCCGAGGAGACCGGCGCCGAGGTCATCGCCGTTGCCGTGGACGTCGGCCAGGGCGGCGAGGACCTGGACGTCATCCGCAAGCGCGCGCTCGCCTGCGGGGCCGTCGAGGCCGAGGTCGCCGACGCCAAGGACGAGTTCGCGGAGGAATACTGCCTCCCCGCGATCAAGGCCAACGCCCTCTACATGGACCGCTACCCGCTGGTCTCCGCCCTCTCCCGGCCGACGATCGTCAAGCACCTCGTCGCCGCCGCCCAGAAGCACGGCGCCGACACCGTCGCCCACGGCTGCACCGGCAAAGGCAACGACCAGGTCCGCTTCGAGGCGGGCATCGTCGCCCTCGCCCCCGACCTGAAGTGCATCGCCCCGGTCCGCGACTACGCCATGACCCGCGACAAGGCCATCGCCTTCTGCGAGGAGAAGGGCCTGCCGATCGCGACCACCAAGAAGTCGCCGTACTCGATCGACCAGAACGTCTTCGGCCGCGCCATCGAGACCGGCTTCCTGGAGGACATCTGGAACGCGCCGATCGAGGACATCTACGAGTACACCCAGAACCCGGCCGTCTCCCGGGAGCCCGACGAGGTGGTCATCACCTTCAAGGAGGGCGTCCCGGTCGCCATCGACGGCAAGCCCGTCACCGTCCTCCAGGCCATCCAGCAGCTCAACGAGCGCGCGGGCGCCCAGGGCATCGGCCGCATCGACATGGTCGAGGACCGCCTCGTCGGCATCAAGTCCCGCGAGGTCTACGAGGCCCCCGGCGCGATCGCCCTGATCACCGCCCACCAGGAGCTGGAGAACGTCACCGTCGAGCGCGAACTCGCCCGCTACAAGCGCGGCGTGGAGCAGCGCTGGAGCGAGCTGGTCTACGACGGCCAGTGGTTCTCCCCGCTCAAGCGCGCCCTGGACGGCTTCGTCAACGAGGCCAACCAGCACGTCAACGGCGACATCCGGATGACCCTGCACGGCGGTCGCGCCGTCGTCACCGGCCGCCGCTCCGAGTCGTCCCTGTACGACTTCAACCTCGCCACCTACGACACCGGCGACACCTTCGACCAGGCCGCGGCCAAGGGCTTCATCGACATCTACAGCCTGTCGTCGAAGATCGCCGCGAAGCGGGACCTGGCGTAACGCCGATCTGACGTCCCCTCACCCGCACTGACCTGACAGCCGCCTCCCCGCTTGCCGAGAGTGGGGAGGCGGTCGCACATCGCCATCTTCCGAGGAGTACGCAAGTGAGCAGCAACAGCGGTGACGTACGGCTCTGGGGCGGCCGTTTCGCCGACGGTCCCGCCGAGGCCCTGGCCAAGCTGTCCGCGTCCGTCCACTTCGACTGGCGGCTCGCGCCCTACGACATCGCCGGATCGCGTGCCCACGCGCGCGTGCTGCACGCCGCGGGGCTGCTCACCGAGGACGAGCTGACCCGGATGCTCGCCGGGCTCGACCAGCTCGAAGCCGACGTGGCCTCCGGCGCGTTCGTGGGCACCATCGCCGACGAGGACGTCCACACCGCCCTGGAGCGCGGCCTGCTGGAGCGGCTCGGCCCCGACCTCGGCGGCAAGCTGCGCGCGGGCCGCTCCCGCAACGACCAGGTGGCGACCCTCTTCCGGATGTACCTGCGGGACCACGCCCGCGTCATCGGCGGTCTGATCGCCAACCTCCAGGACGCCCTGGTCGGCCTCGCGGAGGCCCACCCGGACGTCGCCATGCCCGGCCGCACCCACCTCCAGCACGCCCAGCCGGTGCTCTTCGCCCACCACGTCCTCGCCCATGTGCAGGCCCTGTCCCGGGACGCCGAGCGGCTGCGCCAGTGGGACGAGCGCACGGCGGTCTCGCCGTACGGCTCGGGCGCCCTCGCGGGCTCCTCCCTCGGCCTGGACCCGGAGGCGGTGGCGAAGGACCTCGGCTTCGAGCACGGCTCCGCCGCCAACTCCATCGACGGCACGGCCTCGCGTGACTTCGTCGCGGAGTTCGCCTTCATCACCGCGATGATCGGCGTGAACGTCTCCCGGATCGCGGAGGAGGTCATCATCTGGAACACGAAGGAGTTCTCCTTCGTCACCCTGCACGACGCCTTCTCCACCGGTTCGTCGATCATGCCGCAGAAGAAGAACCCGGACATCGCGGAGCTGGCGCGCGGAAAGAGCGGACGGCTCATCGGCAACCTCACCGGTCTGATGGCCACCCTCAAGGCGCTCCCGCTGGCCTACAACCGCGACCTCCAGGAGGACAAGGAGCCGGTCTTTGACTCCATCGACCAGCTTGAGGTCCTGCTGCCCGCCTTCACCGGCATGATGGCCACCCTCACCGTGCACCGCGAGCGCATGGAGGAACTGGCCCCGGCCGGGTTCTCCCTCGCCACCGACATCGCGGAGTGGCTGGTCAGGCAGGGCGTGCCGTTCCGCGTCGCGCACGAGGTCGCGGGGGAGTGCGTCAAGGTCGCGGAGGCGGAGGGCAAGGAGCTGGACGAGCTGACGGACGAACAGTTCGCGAAGATCTCCGCCCACCTCACCCCGGAGGTCCGCACGGTCCTGAACGTCCCGGGCGCCCTCGCCTCCCGCGACGGCAGGGGCGGCACGGCACCGAGCGCGGTCGCCGTCCAACTGGCGGAGGTCAAGTCGGACGTGGCCAACCAGCACGCTTGGGCGCGGGCCAAGGACAACGCCCTCTAGGGGCGCGGGGAACTGCGCGACAAGCCACAACGAACCCGCACCCGCCACCACACCGCACGAATCACCCCGTGAAGCGAACGTCATCGCGGGTTACGTTGGTCAGTAGCCGCAACTGATCGAACGGAGCCCGCGATGCCCTTCGCCCGACTCGCGACCGCGACGACCCCCACCTGCCACATCGGCCTGGGGCTGGCGGCGGTCGGCCGTCCGGGCTACATCAACCTCGGCCGCGACCAGGACCTCGGAGAGGACCGAGGCGTCGACGCGCTGCGCACCCGCACCCACGACCTCCTCGACGCCGCCTACGCCCAGGGCGTGCGCTACTTCGACGCCGCCCGCTCCTACGGCCGTTCGGAGGAGTTCCTCGCGGAGTGGCTCCGCGACCGCCCCGACGTCGACGACGTCGTCATCGGCAGCAAGTGGGGCTACACCTACACCGCCGACTGGACCACCGACGCCGAGCGGCACGAGGTCAAGGACCACTGCCTCGCCGCGTACGAACGCCAGCGCGCGGAGAGCGCCGAGCTGCTCGGTGACCGGCTCGACCTCTACCAGATCCACTCGGTGACCCCGGACAGCCCCGCCCTCACCGACAAGGAACTGCACACCCGGCTCGCGGAGGCCGCCGCCGGAGGGCTGACCGTCGGCTTCTCCACCAGCGGCCCCGCGCAGGCCGACGCGATCCGGGCCGCGCTGGAGGTGACGGTCGACGGCGAACCCCTCTTCCGTACCGTCCAGTCCACCTACAACGCCCTGGAGACCTCCGCCGCCCCCGCCCTCGCCGAGGCGCGCGACGCGGGGCTCACGGTGATCGTCAAGGAGGCCATGGCCAACGGACGGCTGGCCGAGCCGCACGCGCCCGCCGCCCTGAGGTCGGTGGCCGACGAGACCACCCTCGGCTGTGACGCCGTCGCCCTCGCCCTGGTCCTGCGGCAGCCCTGGGCCGGTGTCGTCCTCTCCGGCGCCGCGACCGTCACCCAGCTCGCCTCCAACCTGCACGCGCCGGTCGTCGACCTCGACGAGGGACAGCTCGCCCTGCTGGCCAGCCTGGCGGAGGAGCCGCGGGCGTACTGGGAGCGGCGCGGAGAGCTGCCCTGGCACTGAGAACCCCCTGACCCCACAGGGGTGAGTCACGCACGCCCTGGATGAGACATCAACGTCTCATCTGGGTTATGCTCGTCTCATGGCTGTCGACCGTGACCACGTACTCCGCAGTGCCGCCGCCCTGCTGACCCGCAAAGCCACCGCGACCATGGACGAGGTCGCCAAGGCGGCCGGGATCAGCCGCGCCACCCTGCACCGGCACTTCGCCGGGCGGGGCGCGCTCGTCCGGGCGCTGGAGTCGCTGGGCATCGAGGAGTGCGAGGCCGCGCTGGACCGGGCCCGCCTGGACGAGGGCAGCGCCACCGACGCCGTACGACGCCTGGTGCGCGAGATCGAGCCCGTCGCCGGACTCCTGGCCTTCCTCTACGGCGAGAACGAACTGTGGGAGGACGAGGGCGGCGACGCCTGGTCCCGCCTCGACGGCCGGATCGCCGCCCTGTTCACGCGGGGGCAGCGCGGCGGCGAGTTCCGCATCGACCTCACCCCGAGCTGGCTCACCGAAGCCCTCTACGGGCTGATCGCCTCGGGCGCCTGGGCCACACAGACCGGACGCGTCGCCCCCAAGGACTTCACCCACATGATCGTCGAGCTGCTGCTCGGCGGCGCACTCCGAAGAGAGGAACCATGACCGGCACCCTGCGGCCCGCCGACCCGACGGAGGCGGGAGCGCGCCCCGGCCGCTGGCTCGCCCTGTCCGTGCTGGTGCTCGCCGTGCTGCTGGTGGCCGTCGACGCCACCGTCCTCGGCCTGGCCACCCCCTACATCAGCGAGGACCTCGCCCCGACCGGCACCCAGCTCCTGTGGATCGGTGACGTCTACTCCTTCGTGATCGCCGGTCTGCTGGTCTCCATGGGCAGCCTCGGTGACCGGATCGGCCGCAAGCGGATCCTGCTCGTCGGCGCCGCCGCGTTCGGCGCGGTCTCCGTCCTCAACGCCTACGCCACCAGCCCCGGGCTGCTGATCCTGGCCCGCGCCCTCCTCGGCGTCGCGGGCGCCACCCTGATGCCCGCCACCCTCGCCCTGATCCGCAACCTCTTCCACGACCCGCGCGAGCGCAGCCTCGCCGTCGGCATCTGGGGCGCCACCGCCTCCGCGGGCACCGCCGTCGGCCCGATAGCGGGCGGGCTGCTCCTTGAGCACTTCTGGTGGGGCTCGGTCTTCCTGATCAACCTGCCGGTGATGGCGGTCCTGGTCCTGGTCGGCGCCAAGCTGCTGCCCGAGTCCCGCGACCCCAGCCCCGGCCCCTGGGACCTGGCCAGCGTCGCCCTCTCCCTGGTCGGCGTGGTGGGCGTCGTCTACGGCGTCAAGGAACTCGCCGCCCACGGCCCGGGCGGGGAGCCGCTCGCCGCGGGCCTGCTGGGCGCGGCGGCCCTCTGGGCGTTCGTCCGGCGCCAGCTCACCCTGCCCACCCCGCTGCTCGACATGCGGCTGTTCCGGCACCGCGGCTTCAGCGGGGCCGTCCTCGCCGACCTGCTGACCATCCTCGGCATGTCGGGGCTGGTGTTCTTCCTGTCGCAGTACCTGCAACTCGTCCAGGGCAGGCGCCCGTTCGAGGCGGGCCTCGCGGAGCTGCCCGCCGCCGTGGGCGCGGTGGCGGCCGGGCTGGTCGCGGGCCACGCCGCCCGGCGCTTCTCGGTACGGGCGGTGGTCGCCGGGGGTCTCGCCGCGGTCGGCCTGGCGCTGGCCGCGCTGACCCTGCTCGACCAGCACACCGGCTACCCGCTGCTCGGCGGCGCGCTGCTCGTCGTGGGCGTCGGCGCCGGGTTCTCGTTCACCGTCACCGCCGACGTGATCCTGACCGCCGTACCGAAGGAACAGGCGGGCGCCGCGTCCGCGGTCTCGGAGACGGCCTACGAACTCGGCGCGGCCCTGGGCATCGCCCTGCTCGGCTCCATCGTGACGGGGGTGTACCGGGGCTTCCCGGCCCCGGCGGGCACCCCGTCCGCCGCCCACGAGTCCCTGGGCGCGGCAGTGGAAACGGCGACGACGCTCCCCGCCGAGACGTCCGCGGCCTTGCTGGAGGCGGCCCGCGAGTCCTTCGTGGAGGGCCTGACGCTCGCTGCGGGCGTGGGCGCGGCGATCCTGCTCACCGCGTCAGCGGCAGCATGGTTCCTTCTGCGCACCCAACGGTTGGACAACGCCCCTTGAGGCGCTCAACCACAACGCACCCGCACGCGACGAACCACCGCAAACCCGGCGGAGCCCTACGCCGCCTTCTTCGCCTTGGTCGCGTACATATCCACGTACTCCTGCCCGGACAACCGCATCACCTCGGCCATCACGGAGTCCGTCACCGCCCGCAGCACATACCGGTCCCGGTCCATCCCGTCGTACCGGGAGAACTCCATCGGCTCACCGAACCGCACCGTCACCCGCCCCGGCCGCGGCATCCCCGCCCCGCCCGGCTGCAACTTGTCCGTGCCGATCATCGCGAACGGCACCACCGGCGCCCCGGTCATCAGCGTCAGTCGCGCGATCCCGGTCCGGCCCCGGTAGAGCCGCCCGTCGGGGGAGCGCGTGCCCTCGGGGTAGATGCCGAACATCCGCCCCTCCTCCAGCACCCGGCGCCCGGTCATCAGCGCGGCGACGCCGCCGCTCGCGCCGTCCCGGTCGACGGGGATCATGCCGACGCCGGTGAAGAACCACGCCATCAGGCGGCCCTTGAAGCCCCTGCCGGTGACGTACTCGTCCTTGCCGATGAAGAACACCTGACGCTTGGTGACCAGGGGCAGGACGATGGAGTCGATGAAGGTCAGGTGGTTGCCCGCGAGGATGACCGGGCCCTCGCCCGGGATGTGCTCCACGCCCTCCACCCTGGGGCGGAACATCAGGCGCATGATCGGTCCGAGCACTGCCTTGATGAGCGCGAAGCGGGACAACGGGCCCTCCGGTGTCAAGGGGTCGATATGAGTCTGTGCAGGTGAGCACGTTACTCGCGGGCCGGGCGCAGCGCACATCGAGGGCCTCGGGTTCACCGAGGTCTTACGCACTGTTGACCCACGTTTACCTGCGGTGGGGCGCCGCGCACCGCCCGTGACCACCGGCGGCGGTGTGACGGACGTCGCGCGCGGCCGACCGCGGTCCGGGTACCCGGCCCCGCCGCACCGAAGCCGACGGACCGTCATCCCTTGGCCCTCATACGACATCCAGCGTCACCTGCGTGTTCCGGCGCGGGTCTCCCGCCCGTCACCACGGCGCACCTACCATCGGCGCGCATCGAACGGGCGCACGGCAGGAGGGGCACATGGCCAACCAGGAGTCCAACACCCACAACGACCAGGAGGGACCGGCGGGACGGTCGGCCGCGACCGGGCGGCGGGCGCTGCTGGGCGCCGCCGTGCTCGGCGCGGGCGGCGCCGTCCTCGGGCTGTCCGGCACGGCGCGGGCGACGGGCGGACACGGCGGCGGCGGGCTGCGCAGCCTGCCCGTGCCGACGATCATCGGCCACCGCGGCGCCAGCGGCTACCGCCCCGAGCACACCTTCGGCGCCTACGACCTGGCCCTGGACATGGGCGCCGACATCGTCGAGGCGGGCGACCTGGTCATCACCAGGGACGGCCATCTGGTCTGCCGCCACGAGCCGGAGATCGGCGGCACCACGGACGTCGCGGACCACCCCGAGTTCGCCGACCGGAAGAAGACCACGACCCTCGACGGGACCCCGGTCACCGGCTGGTTCGCGGAGGACTTCACGCTCGCGGAGCTGAAGACGCTGCGCGCCGTGGAGCGGGTCCCGGCCAACCGCCCGCACAACACCCTGTACGACGGGCGCTGGGAGATCCCCACCTTCGAGGAGGTGCTGCGCTGGCAGGACGAGCAGACCCGCAAGCGCGGCAAGCAGGTGTGGATCTACCCCGAGCTGAAGCACCCCACCTACTTCCGCAAGCAGGGCCTGGCCCTGGAGGAGCGGGTCGCGAAGCTGCTGCGCAAGTACCGCAAGGACCGCTTCGACGCGCCGGTCATCCTGCAGTCCTTCGAGCCGACCAGCGTGCAGCGGATGAACAAGCTGGTCGACACCCCGCTGGTGGTGCTGCTGTCCGGCGCCTCCTCACGCCCGTACGACTTCGTCGAGAACGGCGACCCGCGCACCGTCGCGGACCTGGTCAAGCCCGCCGGACTGCGGGAGATCGCCTCCTACGCGCAGGGCATCGGCCCCACCCTGGACCTGGTCATCCCGAAGGACGCCAGCGGCCGTCTCACCCAGCCGACGACGCTGGTCGCGGACGCGCACAAGGTCGGCCTGCGGCTGCACCCCTACACGATGCGCAACGAGAACCCGTTCCTGCCCGCCGACTTCCGCGAGGGCACCGACGCGGACGCCTACGGAGACGTCTTCGGCGCCTACCGGACGTACTTCGCGACCGGCATCGACGGCGTCTTCACCGACCAGCCGGACACCGGTCTGCTGGCCCGCGAGGACTTCCGCAAGGGCGCCGCGAGCTGAGGCTCCGCCTCGTTCAGACGTACGACCGGGCCGTCCGGGCAGCCCCCGCCCGGACGGCCCGGTCGCCTCACATACCGGGAGAACGCGGGGGAGTTGGGTATCTCACAGGGCAGTCTTGGGCATGAACGCTCCAAATGCCGGGGATGTCCGCGCCGATTGCCCACACCGGAGGTTGCGGCCCGAGGAGCGCGGGGATAGGAGTGGGGGACAACAGGCGACAGGTGAGCGGGAGGCGTGCACACATGGGCATGAGCGTGACCATCTCCGAGGCGACCGACCAGGACGCCGAGCAGATCTTCAGGCTGCAGTACCTGTGCTTCCAGAGTGAGGCCGCGCTGTACGGCAACTACCGCATCGACCCGCTGGTCCAGACCCTGGACTCGGTCCGCGCCGAGGTCGCCGAGGACTGCGTCTTCGTCGCCCGGCTCGGCGAGGAGGTCGTCGGCTCGGTCCGCGGCACCATCACCGAGGACGGCGCCGCCGCCATCGGCAAGCTCTGCGTCCACCCCCGGCTCCAGGGCCACGGCATCGGCGCCCGGCTGCTGCGCGCCGCCGAGTCCGCCCTCGCCCAGCGGCGCGGCGCCCACACCTTCCGCCTGCACACCGGCCACCGCAGCGAGAGCAACCTCAACCTGTACCGCAAGGTCGGCTACGAGACGGTGGGCACCTCGCAGGGTGCCGACGGCGTCCCCATGATCGTCCTGGAGAAGCACGCCGGGGAGTACGCCGCCACCGCCTAGGCCTCCTGGGCCGTTCCCGTCCCCGTCCCCGTCCCCGCCCCCGACCCCGCCGTCCGGGTCCGCGCCCGGCGCAGCCAGTACAGCGCGGACACCGGCAGCAGCACCGGGATGAACAGGTAGCCCATGCCGTAGTCCGACCACACCGTGGCGTCGGGGAACGCGGACGGGTCGGCGAGCGTCCAGGTGCCGACCACCAGCACGCCCAGCAGTTCGGCGGCGCAGCACACCACCGCCGCCCGCCGGGCCGTCTCCCCGCCGCGCACCAGTGTGTAGGTGATGAAGCCGTAGACCAGCCCCGCCAGCGCCGACAGCGCGTAGGCGAGCGGGGCCCGGTCGAACTCGGTGGCGATCTGGTAGACCGAGCGCGACACCGCGCCGACCACCATCACCCCGTACAGCCAGACCAGCAGCAGCCCCGGCCCGCCGATCAGCCGCGACCTCTCCGGCGCCGCACCCACGTCAGCCTCCCCAGATGTCGTAGAGCCGCACCTGGAGCACGGCCAGCACCACACCGGCCGCGGCGACGGTCACCGAACCCCACCGGGTGCGCTCCGCCAGCGACATGAACCCGGCCGCCGGGACGCACAGGAACGCCCCCACCAGGTACGAGACGAAGATCGCCGTGCCCTGCCGCGCGTCCTCACCCCGCGCGAGCTGCACGATCCCGACCACCAACTGGACCAGCGCCAGCACGGTGACCACGGCCATCCCGATGAAGTGCCAGTCCTTCGTCGGCTCGTCGCGGTAGGCCGCCCAGCCGCACCAGGCGGCGAGCAGCAGCGCGGCGACCGCCGTCACCACGGTCAGGGCTACAAACATGCAGCGACCTTATTACGGGCCCCGCAGTGGGCCGTTACCGCCCCCGGGGCGCCCCCGAGCCGTGGTGTCGACCACAGTTCGTCCACTATCCGGACAGGGATGTCCGGTCGGGGTGATACGTCTGCTTTACTGATCGCATGACCACGACGAGCAGCCGCACCCTTGCGACCGAGGCGACCATGACGCCCGGTGCTCGCTGTATGTGTCGAATGTGCGCCTTCTAGAGGGCCCCCGCACCACCCCCTGAGCCTCGCGCCCCGAAGCGAGCCGCCAGCCCCGGCATGTCCGTACGCGTCGTCGCGTCCGTGAACCGTGCCGCCGCGCGCACTCAGGCCCCGTCCTTACGGCATCCCCCGCACCCCGCACCCGGGCACACCCACGCCCGCGCACTCGACAGTCACGGATACGGATACCCACGTGATCACCACCACCGGCCTGACCAAGGTCTACCGCTCCCGCGGTCGCGAGGTCACCGCCCTCGACGGCGTCGACCTGCACGTCCGCGAAGGCGAGGTGTACGGCGTCATCGGCCAGTCCGGCGCCGGGAAGTCCTCGCTCATCCGCTGCGTCAACCTCCTGGAACGCCCCACCTCCGGCACCGTGACCGTCGCCGGGCGCGACCTCACGGCGCTCGCCGGGCGCGGGCCGCGCGCCGGGCGGGAGCTGCGGCGGGCGCGCAGCCGGATCGGCATGGTCTTCCAGCACTTCAACCTGCTCTCCTCCCGCACGGTGCAGGACAACGTCGAACTCCCGCTGGAGATCCTCGGCAAGTCAGGGAAGGAACGTTCCCGCAAGGCGCTGGAACTGCTCGACCTCGTCGGCCTCGCCGACAAGGCGAAGTCCTACCCCGCCCAGCTCTCCGGCGGCCAGAAGCAGCGCGTCGGCATCGCCCGCGCCCTCGCCGGTGACCCCGAGGTGCTCCTCTCCGACGAGGCCACCAGCGCCCTCGACCCCGAGACCACCCGCTCGATCCTGACCCTGCTGCGCGACCTGAACCGCCAGCTCGGCCTGACCGTCCTGCTCATCACCCACGAGATGGACGTCGTCAAGAGCATCTGCGACTCCGCCGCCCTGATGGAGAAGGGCCGCGTCGTCGAGTCCGGCACCGTCAGCGAACTCCTCGCCACCCCCGGCTCGGAGCTGGCCGCCGCGCTCTTCCCGGTCGGCGGCGAGGCCACCGGCGCCGACCGCACCGTCCTCGACGTCACCTTCCACGGCGAGGCCGCCACCCAGCCGGTCATCTCCCAGCTCGCGCGCACCTACAACATCGACATATCGATCCTCGGCGCCGCCATCGACACCGTCGGCGGCCTCCAGATCGGCCGGATGCGCCTGGAACTCCCCGGCCGCTACGAGGACAACGTGGTCCCCGTCGGCTTCCTGCGCGAGCAGGGACTCCAGATCGACGTCGTGGGCGAGGACGCGCCCGCCCTGGTGAAGGACGGTGCCCAGTGACCTGGTCCGAGATGCAGCCCCTGCTGTCGCAGGCCGGGACCGAGACGCTCGTCATGGTCGGCTGGTCCACCCTGATCGCCGTCGCCGCGGGCCTGCCCATCGGCGTCCTGCTGGTCCTCACCGACCGCGGCGGGCTCCTCCAGAACACCGTGGTGAACAAGGTCATCGGGCAGATCGTGAACATCGGCCGCTCGATGCCGTTCATCATCCTCATGGTCGCGCTGATGAACTTCACCCGCTGGATCACCGGCACCACCATCGGCAGCGAGGCCGCGATCGTGCCGCTCGCCATCGGCGGCATCCCGTTCTTCGCCCGCCTCGTCGAGACCGCCGTCCGCGAGGTGGACCAGGGGCTCGTGGAGGCCGTGCAGGCGATGGGCGGCAACACCTGGACCATCGTCCGCAAGGTCCTCGTCCCCGAGGCGCTGCCCTCCCTGATCGCCTCCACCACGACCACGGTCATCGCCCTCATCGGCTACTCCGCCATGGCGGGCACGGTCGGCGGCGGCGGACTCGGCGACCTCGCCGTCCGCTACGGCTACCAGCGCTTCGAGACCGGGCTGATGTGGATCACCGTGGCGGTCCTCGCCGTAGCGATCGCCGTCATCCAGTTCGCCGGTGACTGGGCCGCCCGCTCCCTGCACCGCCGCGGCGCCCGCTCCGGACCGGCCCCCGCCCTGCGCCTGCTGAAGGCGAAGGAGCCCGCCGCGGCCGACATCAGCAAGGTCGCCTGAGCCGACCCCCAGGGCCCATCCGCAGCACCCCCCCCAGACTCCCCGTCCACCCAAGACGGGGCCGCACCACCCCATCAGGAAAGGCACTTTTCGTGCGTAACACCGCCAAGATCACCGCCGCTGTCCTCACCGCCGGAGCCCTCACCCTCGGGCTCACCGCCTGCGGCTCGGACCAGGACGCCGCTTCCGACACCTCCGGCCCGCTGGTCGTCGCCGCGACGCCCGTGCCGCACGCCGAGGTCCTCACCTACGTCAAGGACCACCTCGCCGAGAAGGCCGGACTCGACCTGGAGGTGAAGGAGTTCACCGACTACGTCACGCCGAACACGGCCACCGAGGACGGGTCCGTGACCGCCAACTACTTCCAGACCGAGCCCTACCTGGAGGACTTCAACAAGAAGAACGGCACCCACCTGGTGTCCGTCGCCTCCGTCCACCTGGAGCCGCTCGGCCTGTACTCCGAGAAGACCGACAAGGCCGACGGCCTCAAGGACGGCGCCACCATCGCCGTCCCCAACGACACCGTCACCGAGGCCCGCGCCCTCCAGCTGCTCGCCGCCAACGGGCTCATCACCCTCAAGGACGGCGCCGGTACGTCGGCCACCACCGCCGACATCACCGCCAACCCCAAGAACCTCAAGTTCAAGGAGCTGGAGGCGGCCCAGACACCGCGCTCCCTGAAGGACGTCGACGCCGCGGTCATCAACGGCAACTACGCCCTGGAGGCCGACCTCAAGCCCGCCGAGGACGCCCTCGTCCTGGAGTCCCCGGAGAACAACCCGAACGTCAACCTCCTCGTCGTCAAGGAGGGCAGCGAGGACGACCCGCGCGTGAAGAAGCTCGCCGACCTCCTCACCTCCGACGAGGTGCGGAAGTTCATCGAGGACACCTACGACGGCTCCGTCATCCCGTCCTTCTGACCCGCCGTCACCGTCCGGCCCCCCGCCCGGGGTCCGCTCCGCCGAACGGAGCGGACCCCGTGGTGCGGCCCGGTGCTCCCATGCTGCATATTGGGCAGTTCAGCAGGACCTGACGGTTACGAAGGTTACGGAGCGGCGCATGACGAGCACCTTCCCCAACATCTCCATCAGCACGGAGCGGTTGGTGCTGCGCCCCCTCGACGAGGACGACGTCCCCGCGCTCGCGGACATGATGAACGACGAGCAGGTCGTCGCCTGGACCGACGTCCCGCAGCCCTTCACCGAGGTCGGCGCCCGCACCTGGATCACCGCGTACGCGCCCGGCGAACGCGCCTCCGGCCGCGGGCTCGCCCTCGCCGTCACCGAGTTCCTCACCCAGCGCCTCGTCGGCCTCATCCGCCTCACCGCCACCGACTGGCACGTCCGCGCCACCCAGTTGTCGTACGTCGTCGCCCCCTGGGCGCGCGGTGAGGGCTACGCCTCCGAGGCCGCCCTCGCCACCGCCGGGTGGCTCTTCGGCGACCAGAAGTTCGAGCGCATCGAGCTGCGCACCGCCGCCGACAACACCGCCTCCCAGCAGGTCGCCCAGAAGATCGGCTGCATCAGCGAGGGCGTCCTGCGCGGCGCCTGCATAGCCAGGGCCCGCGCCCAGGACGGCACCTGGAGCGAGGTCCGCACCGACTACATCGTCTGGAGCCTGCTCCCGGAGGACCTGGAGGGCACGGCCGAACCGGGCGGTTTCACCTCGTACTCCGACTGGAACTGACACCGGGGCCGTCCGGCCCGCGCCGCCGCCCGCCCCCACCGGGTACCCTCACCAAGCCCGCCCCGCACGGGCGAGACACCCCACGACCTGCGCAGTAGAACGCTGGGAGACTGACGACGATGGCCGACCGGGTCACGGTGATCGGCTGGGACGGCTCGCCGCTGACCGCGGCGGCACGCTCCGCGCTCGGCGCCGCCACCCTCGTGGCCGGTGCCGCCCACCACCTGGCACTGCCCGAGGTACCGCCGAACGCCGAACGCGTCCGCCTCGGCAGCGTCGCCCTCGCCGCCCGCCGCATCGCCGCCCACCGCGGCACCGCCGTCGTCCTCGCGGACGGCGACCCCGGCTTCTTCGGCGTCGTACGCACCCTGCGCGCCCCCGAGTTCGGCCTGGAGGTGGAGGTCGTCCCCGCCGTCTCCTCCGTCGCCGCCGCCTTCGCCCGCGCCGGAATGCCCTGGGACGACGCCCATGTGGTCGTAGCCCACCGGCGCACCCTGCGACGCGCGGTGAATGTATGCCGGGCCCATACGAAGGTGGCGGTTCTCACCTCACCCGGCGCGGGCCCCGCCGAACTCGGGCTGCTGCTGGAGGGCGTCCACCGCACCTTCGTCATCTGCGAGGAACTCGGCACCCAGCGCGAACAGGTCACCGTCGTCACCTCCGACAAGGCCGCCGACCACACCTGGCGGGACCCCAACGTCGTCATCGTCGTCGGCGGCGCCGTCGCACCCGGCGTCCCCGCCGAGGGCGGCGGCTGGATCGCCGGGCGCGACCCGGGCGCCGGGCCGCGCGGCTGGACCCAGCCCGACGAGCGGTACGGCGGTGACCTCGGGGAGGGCGAGACCCAGCTCCTGCGCGCCTCCCAACTCGCCCGCCTCGGGCCCCGGGTCGGTGACCTCGTCTGGGACATCGGCTGCGGCGGCGGCGCCTTCGCCACCGAGGCCGCGCGCGCCGGGGCCGCCGTCATCGCCGTCGACCGCGAGGCCGACGCCTGCGCCCGTGCCGTCGCCGTCGCCCGCAGCTTCGGCGTCCAGCTCCAGACCGTGCACGGCAGCGCCCCGCACGTCCTCGAGAACCTGCCCGAACCTGACGTAGTACGGATCGGCGGCGGGGGAGCGGCCGTCGTCTCCGCCGTCGCCGACCGCCGTCCGCGGCGCATCGTCACCCACGCCGCCACCCGCGACGCCGCCGAACGCGTCGGCCGTGACCTGTCCGAACACGGGTACGACGTCGAGTGCGCGCTGCTCCAGTCCGTGCAACTGGACACCCGGCACTGGACGGAGACCGAACGGAGCGTCGCGTTCCTGCTCAGCGGGGTGCTGCCGGACCGTCCAGACCGCTCCCCGTGATCCGCTTGTCGTACCGCGCGCGGTAGGCTGGCCGATCGTTGTACCGCACTCGGGCACCCGGCGCTTCGTTGGCCAATGTCCCGAAAACACGCCCGTTTTGGGGTGGGTGTGGTACGGCACACCGGTGCGGGTGCGCAACGTGGCGCAGTCCACAGCGGGCCGTCGCGGATCAAGCTGTCGCGACGGCGGAACGACCGCGACAATGCCACTCAATGGCTTTGTCGCCTTTTCCGGGCGGGTCGTTCGTGCCGCACGGCACGCACGCTCGTTCTTCACTACGGGACGGTCGGTGCGCCGTTCCGGGTGAGCAGGTCGTAGAGGCACTAACCGATGGGCGAGGGGTACGCATGACCGACACCGGCCAGGTCCCGGGCGAAGGGCTGCCGGAGAACGCAGGCACGGTGGAGCAGCCGGGCGCCGCGGCGCACGGTGCGTACGCCTACCTCTCCGACAGCCCCGCCGAGGAAGAGGACCTCCTGCTGCCGGGCGCCCAGGGCGCCTGGGGCCACGAGGTGCCGCCGCCCGCTCCCGAGCCGGTCGTGGAGGCCGTTGCGGTGGGCGCGGACGGGGTGGCTCCTGAGGTGGCCGGGGCGGGGGAGACTCCGGTCACGGGGACTCCGGCCATGGGGACTCCGGTTGTGGGGAGTGAAGCTCCGGTTGTGGAGCCTCCGGTCGCGGTGAGTGAGGCTCCGGTTCCGGTGGCGGAGGCGCCGTCGGCCCCGGTTCAGGTGGCGGACGTGCCGTCGGCCCCGGGCCAGGGAGCGGACGTTCCGTCGGCCCCGGTGAGCGGCGAGGCGGTTGCCGAGGCGCCCGCGCCGGTGGCCGGGGAAGTTCCGGCGCCGGTGGAGCCCGTGGCGCCCGCGGCTCCCCTGGCCGCCGAGGCGCCGGTCGAACCGGTCGCGCCCGCGGCGGTCCAGGAGCCGGTGAGCCCGCAGGCTCCGGCCGCCCCGGTGAGTGCGGAGGCGGTCACGGCTCCGTCTGCCGCGCCCGCCGTCCCGGCGGCGCAGGCCGCGGCGCCCCGGCGTCCGCTGCACCTCGGTCCGCCGATCCCCGACGCCTCCGCCAGCCCCGTCCGCTCGCTGGCCGACCGCGGCCCCGCGGGCGCGCCGGTACGGCAGCAGCCCTCCGGCCCGCAGACCACCGGCCCCGAGTACCTCGACGTCCCGCGCCTGCGGGAGATGCCGCCGCAGGGCGCGGCGCCGTGGGGCGCCCAGGTGCAGGCGCCGGTCCAGGCTCCTGTGCAGACCCCTGCCCAGGCACCAGTCCAGACGCCGGTCGAGGCGCCGGTCGAGGCCCAGACTCCGGTCAGCGCCGGGGCGGTTCCTGCGGAAACGGTTGTCCCGGCCGAGGCCGCGCAGGCCGAGCCGGTCGACCCCGCCCAGGCCGCGGTGACCCGGCTCGCGACGGAGGCGGTCGCCGTAGAGCCGCAGCCGCAGCCGCCTGCCGAGGTCCCCGAGGCTCCGGTCGCCGTCGCCGAGGAGGCGCAGCCCGCACCGGTCCCGGAGGCGGCTCCCGTGCCCGAACCGGCCCCCGTTGTGGAGGCAGTCGTACCGGTCGCCGAGGCCGCGCCCGAGGTGGTCGAACCCGAGGCGACCCCGGCGCCCGCAGTGGACGAGGTACAGGCGGCGGAACCCCTCTCCGGTCCGCAGATCGCCCAGCCCGTGCAGCCAGAGCAGGGCCAGGGGCAGGAGCACGAGGAGCTGGCCCCGGTCGAGACGGGGGAGACCGTCGGCCAGTTCGTCCCGGTCGACGGCACCGTGCCCACCACCCCGCACCTCGCGCCGACCCCGCCGCAGCCGATCATCCTGCCCGCGCAGGAGCCGCAGCAGCCCGAGCCCGAGGTCTCCGCCGCCCCTGCCGACCCCGCCGTCCCCACGGTCCCCGCGCCCCGCGAGGCTGACCCCGCCCCGCTGGTGGACGTCGCGCAGCACGCCGAGGACCTGGACACCAGGGGCGCCACCGACCAGGACGAGGAGCCGCCAGCCGACGCGACAGCGGAGGCGCAGCCGCCGCAGCCGCCCACCGGCCCGGCCGCGCCCCCCTACGACGACGCCGAGCGTGAGGCCGTACTGAAGGTCATGCGCGAGCGCCGTGACATCCGCAACGGCTTCCGCAGCGACCCCATCCCGCACGAGGTGCTGCTCCGCGTCCTGGAGGCCGCGCACACCGCGCCGTCCGTGGGCCACTCGCAGCCCTGGGACTTCGTGGTCATCCGCTCCGCCGACACCCGGCGCGCGATGCACGAGCTGGCCATGCGGCAGCGCGAGGCGTACGCCAAGTCGCTGCCCAAGGGCCGGGCCAAGCAGTTCAAGGAACTGAAGATCGAGGCCATCCTCGACACCCCGGTGAACATCGTCGTCACCGCCGACCCGACCCGCGGCGGCCGCCACACCCTGGGCCGTCACACCCAGCCGCAGATGGCGCCGTACTCCTCCGCGCTCGCCGTGGAGAACCTCTGGCTCGCCGCGCGCGCCGAGGGCCTCGGCGTCGGCTGGGTCAGCTTCTTCGACGAGCGCGAGATGGTGCGGGCGCTGGGGCTGCCGGAGCACCTGGAGGTCGTCGCCTACCTGTGCGTCGGGTACGTCGACGAGTTCCCGGACGAGCCCGAGCTGATGCAGGCGGGCTGGTCCAAGCGGCGCCCGCTGTCCTGGGTCGTGCACGAGGAGACGTACGGTCGTCGCGCCCTGCCCGGCGAGGAGCCGCACGACCTGCTCGCCGAGACCGTCGCGCAGATCCGCCCGCTGGACGCCAAGGCGCTCGGCGAGGCGTGGGAGCGGCAGAAGCGGATGACCAAGCCCGCGGGCGCGCTCGGCATGTTGGAGATCATCTCCGCGCAGCTTTCCGGCCTGTCCCGGCAGTGCCCGCCGCCGATCCCGGAGCCCGCGGCCGTCGCGATCTTCGCGGGCGACCACGGGGTGCACGCCCAGGGAGTCACCCCCTGGCCGCAGGAGGTGACGGCGCAGATGGTCGCCAACTTCCTCGGCGGCGGCGCGGTCTGCAACGCCTTCGCCAACCAGGTCGGCGCGGAGGTCTGCATCGTCGACGTCGGTGTCGCCGCCGACCTCCCGGCCACGCCGGGCCTGCTGCCGCGCAAGGTGCGGCCGGGCACGGCCGACATGACCACCGGTCCCGCGCTCACCCGCGAGGAGGTCAAGCAGGCCATCGAGGTCGGCATCGACACCGCCCGCGACCTGGTGGCGGCCGGGAACAAGGCGCTGCTCACCGGTGAGATGGGCATCGCCAACACCACGGCGTCCGCCGCGCTGATCTCCGTCTTCACCGGCGCGGACCCGGCCGAGGTGACCGGTCGTGGCACCGGCATCAACGACGAGACGCTGGCCCGCAAGACCGAGGTCGTGCGGCGCGCCATCGAACTCCACCAGCCGGACCCGGCCGACCCCATCGGCGTGCTCGCCGCGTTCGGCGGCTTGGAACACGCCGCGATGGTGGGCCTGCTGCTCGGCGGTGCCTCCCTGCGGACGCCGGTGATCCTCGACGGCGTCAGCGCCGGTGCCGCCGCGCTGGTCGCCCGCGCGATCGCGCCCGAGGTCCTCGCCGCGTGCATCGCCGGTCACCGCAGCGCCGAGCCCGGCCACGTGGCCGCCCTCAACAAGCTCGGCCTGCGCCCCCTGGTCGACCTCGACCTCCGCCTGGGAGAGGGCACGGGCGCGCTGCTGGCCCTGCCGCTGGTGCAGAGCACGGCGCGCGCGATGCACGAGGTGGCGACGTTCGACTCGGCGGGGGTCACTGAGAAGTAGGCGGCCCCCACCCGCACGTTCGGGGCCCGGGGGCAGCGCCCCCGGTTTCGGGAAGGGGTGGGTTTGGGGAAAGGAAAACCCACCCACCCCCGCCACCCACCGGACCCGCGCATAAAATCCGCACGTCAGGGCCGCTTCAACGCCGCAGTGCGCCCACTGAACCCCGCTGTTCGAGGAGCCGCCCCCTCATGGCCGAACACCCCGCCTACCCCGTAGGCCTCCGCCTCACCGGCCGCCGCGTGGTCGTCCTCGGCGGCGGCCAGGTCGCCCAGCGCCGCCTCCCCGCCCTGATCGCCGCGGGCGCCGACATCCACCTCGTCTCCCCGGAGGCCACCCCCTCCGTCGAGGCGATGGCGGACGCGGGCGAGATCACCTGGACCCGGCGCCCCTACGCCGACGGCGACCTCGCCGACGCCTGGTACGCCCTGATCGCCACCGGCGACACCGACGCCAACACCCGCGCCTCCGCCGAGGCGGAACGCCACCGCGTGTGGTGCGTCCGCGCCGACGACGCCGACGCCGCGACCGCCTGGACCCCGGCGACCGGCACCAGCGAGGGCGTGACCGTGGCCGTCCTCACCACCAGCGCCAAGGGCCGCGACCCCCGCCACACCGCCGCCATCCGGGACGCGGTCGTGGAGGGCCTGCGCGACGGCACCCTCGTCGCCCCGCACCACCGCACCCGCACCCCGGGCGTCGCCCTGGTCGGCGGCGGCCCCGGCGACCCGGACCTGATCACGGTCCGCGGCCGTCGTCTGCTCGCGGAGGCGGACGTCGTCATCGCGGACCGGCTCGGCCCGCGCGACCTGCTCGCCGAACTCCCGCCGCACGTCGAGGTGATCGACGCGGCGAAGATCCCCTACGGGCGGTTCATGGCCCAGGAGGCCATCAACAACGCCCTGATCGAACACGCCAAGCAGGGCAAGTCGGTCGTACGGCTGAAGGGCGGCGACCCGTTCGTCTTCGGCCGCGGCATGGAGGAGGCGCAGGCGCTCGCGGAGGCGGGCATCGCCTGCACCGTCGTCCCCGGCATCTCCAGCTCGATCTCCGTGCCCGGCGCGGCGGGCATCCCCGTCACCCACCGCGGCGTCGCCCATGAGTTCACCGTGGTCAGCGGGCACGTCGCCCCCGACGACGAGCGCTCCCTGGTCGACTGGGCGGCCCTCGCCCGGCTCACCGGCACGCTGGTCGTCCTGATGGGCGTGGACAAGATCGGCAGGATCGCGGAGACCCTGGTCGCGCACGGCAAGTCCCCGGACACCCCCGTCGCCCTGGTCCAGGAGGGCACCACCGCCGCCCAGCGCCGCGTCGACGCCACCCTCGCCACGGTCGAGGAGACGGTCGTCGCGCAGGAGGTGAAGCCCCCGGCGGTCATCGTCATCGGCGAGGTCGTCGGCGTGGGGCCCGGGACCGTCGAGGCACCCACCGAGTAACCGCGGGTAACAGGACCCGTCCCCGACCGTTGGCACCACACCCAGGACAAGGCAGTATCACCCTGTGGCCGATCTCATCACCGTCGACGACCCCGCCGACCCGCGCCTGCGCGACTACACGGGCCTGACCGACGTCGAACTGCGCCGCAAGCGCGAACCCGCCGAGGGCCTGTTCATCGCGGAGGGCGAGAAGGTCATCCGGCGCGCGAAGGACGCCGGGTACGAGATGCGCTCGATGCTGCTCTCGGCGAAGTGGGTCGACGTCATGCGCGACGTCATCGACGAGCTGCCCGCCCCGGTGTACGCCGTCAGCCCCGAACTCGCCGAACAGGTCACCGGCTACCACGTGCACCGCGGCGCCCTCGCGTCCATGCAGCGCAAACCGCTGCCCACCGCGGCCGACCTGCTCCGGACCGCCCGCCGGGTGGTCGTGATGGAGTCGGTCAACGACCACACCAACATCGGCGCGATCTTCCGCTCCGCCGCCGCGCTCGGCATGGACGCGGTCCTGCTGTCACCGGACTGCGCCGACCCGCTGTACCGCCGTAGCGTCAAGGTCTCCATGGGCGCCGTGTTCTCCGTGCCGTACGCCCGGCTCGACACCTGGCCCAAGGGGCTGGAGTCGGTCCGCGAGGCGGGCTTCACCCTGCTCGCCCTGACCCCCGACGAGAAGGCCCGGTCCCTCGACGAGGCGGCCCCGCACCGCATGGAGCGCGTCGCCCTCATGCTCGGCGCGGAGGGCGACGGGCTGTCGACGCAGGCGCTGGTCGCGGCGGACGAATGGGTGCGCATCCCGATGGCCCACGGCGTGGACTCGCTGAACGTGGGCGCGGCGGCGGCGGTCGCGTTCTACGCGGTGGCTACCGGGCGGCCGGGACTGTAAGGGTTGTAGGGGCTTCCGGGGTTGTAGGGGCTTCCAGGGTTGTAAAAGCCTTCGGGGTTGTAAGGGCCTTCGGGGTTGTAGGGGCTGGAGCGGCAGGTGGCGCCGCCTGCCGGGTCTGCTGGTGCGGCCCTGGGTGGTCGAGGCCCTGTGTCGACTTCTGGCACCCCTGCACCAGGGCGATGCCGAGCGCCACGAGCAGCGTCACCACGACGAACACGAACAGCCGCTGCCGCAGCAGCCGCGGGTTGGCGGGCCGCCGGATGCCCTTGCGGCCCGTACCGGTGGTGCGCGGGCCCTGGCGCCCCGCGCCCGGGCGGCCGGGGCCGGTGCCGGGGGAGCGGGTGCCGTTGCGGGAAGTGTTCCTGGCCGGGGTCCTGCCGGTGCTCCTGGCCGGGTTCTGCGCGGTGTTGCGGCCGGTGGGGGTGGGGCGGGAGCCGCCCTCGTTGCGCGCGGGGGGAGCGCTCCGCTGCGAGGGTGCCGGGGACTGCGACTGGGGTGGTGGCGTGGGCCGCTGGCCGTTCCGGGGGCTGGCGCCGCCGCCCCGCGACGGGTTCGCGCCGCGGGGAGCCGGGGTGCCCGGGGTCGCCTGCGGGCGTCGCTGGGCGCGCTGCGGGTCGGGGTAGGTGTCGGCGAGGCGGCCCGTGGGGCGGTCGGCCTCGGCGGCGCGGGGCGCGGGCGGCCGTCCGTCCAGCAGGACCTGTGCCTCCCGCGCGGCGATCTCCTTCAGCCGCAGCGACAGGTCGAGGGTGGTCGGCCGTTCCTCGGGGTCCTTCGCCAGGCAGGCCCGCACGAGCGGGGCGAGCGCGTCCGGTACGCCGTGCAGGTGCGGTTCCTCGTGGACGACCCGGTACAGCATCACCTCGGAGCTGCCGTGCCCGAAGGGGGAGTCGCCGGTGGAGGCGTAGGCGAGGGTGGCGCCCAGCGAGAACACGTCGGTCGCCGGGGTGACGGCGGCGCCGCGCACCTGCTCGGGGGCGAGAAAGCCGGGGGAGCCGACCGCCGTGCCGACGTGGGTGAGGGTGGAGGCGCCGGTCGCCCAGGCGATGCCGAAGTCGATGATCCGGGGGCCCTTGGGGGAGAGCAGGATGTTCGACGGCTTCAGGTCCCGGTGGACGACCCCGGCCTCGTGGACGGCGACGAGGCCCTCCGACAGGGCGGCGCCCACGGCCGCGACGTCCGCGGCGACGAGCGGGCCGCCGTCGGCGACCTTGTCGTGCAGGGAGGGGCCCGGGACGTACTGGGTGGCGAACCAGGGGCGGTCGGCCTCCAGGTCGGCGGCGACGAGCCGGGCGGTGCAGCCACCGCGGATCCGCCGGGCGGCCGACACCTCGCGCGCGAACCGCGACCGGAACTCCTGGTCCTCCGCCAGGTCGGGCCGGATCACCTTGAGCGCGACCCGCTGCCCCTTCTTGTCGGAACCCAGGTAGACAACGCCCATTCCGCCCGCGCCGAGCCGTCTGTGAAGCCTGAACGAGCCGACGACGCGCGGGTCCTCGCGCCTCAGGCGCATCATCGCCATGTTCATCCCCGCTGCCCGGTCCGTGTGACGAGCCACAGCTTACGTTTCCACGGCCGCCTGCGCGCAGAGGCCGCGCCCTCTGGCGGGGAGGGATTGTCAGTGGGGGGTGGGAGACTTGAAGGAGGGTCAGGGAGTGGGCGGGCGGGGCGGCTTGTGGGTGCGTTTGGTCCCAACCGTCCGTGATGAGAGGGGGGTTGAGGCCGTGAAGGGTGACCGGGTGGAGATAGTCGTGGACGCCGGTGACACCACGCGCACGTACGAGGTGGTGGCGACCCGGGCGGGCCGCAGGGTGGAGACGGTGGTGCGGCGGGGGGTGGTGGAAGTGAGCGAAGTCACGCGCCGGGGGTCGGTGGTGCGGACGGCCCGCTTCATGGCGAACCGGGTGCTGGCGCTGGTCGAACAGCCGGTGCCGAGGCAGCCCCTCCGGGAAGACCCCGAGACGTAGGACGACGTCTCCAACCAGGGGAGTAGGCGGCGGCGCGTGGCTCATCCTCGGGGAGGCCCGCCAATCGGTACGAGGGCATGACGTGCGGTGGTCGGCGCGCGCCTAGATTTGAGGTCAAGCGGCGGGTGCAGCACTCGTCCCCCGAGGTCAGACACCCGCCGCTGCAGACGAACCTCACGAGGTCAGGAGAGGGACCATGGCCCACACAGCGTCACGGACGGTGGTCCGTGGGCGGGGTCGCCGCCATCCGCTGGTGGCGACACTCATGGCCCTTCCCCTGGCGGTCCTGCTCCTCGTCGTCTTCGACGGCTGGGAGACAGTGACCCTACAGGCGTCGTCCGTGGGCGAGATGCTGGGGCGCTGAGCGGCGACCCCAGGCCCGGAAGAGCGGTCCGGGCGGGGACATCCACCCATAACCCCGTGGGGACGGGGGTGCGGCGGACGGCAACAATGCCAGGCGTAGCTGGGGAGCTGCGCCTGGCATTACCTTTTGGCTTTCCGCACCCGGCCTGCCGGGGGGTGGGTCGGGGCCGCGCCGGGGGGTGTCCGTCCTCGGAACCGCGCGCCCTGTCGGGTGCCTGGTGAACGGCGTTCCGCGCGCGAACCACTGCGGGCGGACACCCCCCGACACGTCCCCTTCCGTCGTACGGCGACTGCGGCCCGTCGCTGGCTAGCTGTATTGGCCCGTGAGGTTGGGAACGCGGCTGGCGGGTGGCTGACCTCTCAGCGCGGTGTGTCCGCGGTGGTGATTGTAGGTGTGCAGCCAGTTGGGGAAGGCGTCGCGTCGTTCCTGTTCCGAGCGGTAGGGGCGGGCATAGGCCCATTCGTCGAGCAGGGTGCGGTTGAACCGTTCGACCTTGCCGTTGGTCTGGGGCCGGTAGGCGCGCGTGCGCTTGTGCGTGATGCCGGCTGCGGCCAGGGCATCGCGCCACAGACGGGACTTGTAGCAGGAACCGTTGTCGGTCAGCACGCGCTCGACGGTGACCCCGCACGAGGCGAAGAACGCCTGCGCCCGCCCCCAGAAGGCGACGGCGGTTTCCTTCCTCTCGTCAGTGAGGATTTCGCTGTAGGCCAGGCGGGAGTGGTCGTCGACGGCGGTGTGCAGGTAGCTGTAGCCAGCCCCGCAACGCCTCCTTCGGCCCGCCTGGCGCCCCAGGACCTTGTGGCCGCCGCCGTCGGGGATGTTGCCGAGCTTCTTGATGTCCACATGCACCAGCTCGCCGGGACGTTCCCGTTCGTAGCGGCGTATGACGTGGCCGGTGGCCCGGTCCAGGTGCGTGAGGCGGGCCAGGCCGAAGCGGGTGAGCACCCGGTGGACGGTGGAAGGAACCAGCCGCAGCAGGCCCGCGATCCGCGCAGGTCCCCAGCGGCGCAGCACACGGACCTTGATGATCCGCCGCTCGGTGCGGGTCGGGGTCCGCCGTGGGCTGGTGTGCGGGCGGCTGGACCGGTCGGCCATGCCCGCCTCGCCGTGCTGCCGGTAGCGGTCGGCCCATCGCTTGGCGGTGCTCACGGAGACTTGGAAGCGTTCCGCGGCCCGCCGCAGGGGCCAGTGGTCGTCCACGACGCAGCGGGCCAGGCGCAGTCGTCCGGTCTCGGTCAGGGGTGCATTACGGTGGGGCACGAGGGCCTCTCTGGTCGCCGGTGCAGATCTCGCAATCCACACCGAGCCAGAAGGCCCTCACCCATTTCAAGATCACACATCAGTGATCGCTGTCGCCAACCTCCGTGGACAGAACAGCTAGCGCCCTAGCTGCGGGCAGCCGCGCCGCCGTAGCCGCCGCCTTAGCTGCGGGCAGTCGTGCCGCTGGGGCGATGGGGGTCCCCCTGCTCGAGCGAAGCCGAGAGCTTGGGGGAGGGTGGGCGCAGCGGCACCCCCGTAGCGCCGGGCCGCGCGACCCACCCCGCGGCACGCCTACGGGCGGCACCCCCTGCCGTGCCGGGCCGCGCGACCCATCCCGCCGTACGCGTACCGGCGGGAACCCTCGCCGCGCCGGGCCGCAGGACCCGCCCCCGCCAGCCCGCTCCCACGCCGTCACATGACACCCTCACGGTCAGAAAGGAGCGGCCCCGTGACACAGACGCCCCTCCCCGTCGCCCTGACCGCCAGAGCCACCGCGCAGGCCCACCTCCGCACCCCCACCTGCCCCTGCCCCCGCGGAGCGACCCGCACGCTGACCCACCGCCCCGACGCCACAGTCGTCCGGCACGCGGAAACGGTCGCCAAGGCACACGCCCCCGGCACCACCCCAGCCACCCTCACCCCCCGCCTCCGCACGGCCGCCGCCCTCCCCGACCTGCTCCTCCCCCCGCTCACCGGAACCCCGGTCACCCTGCACGACCGCCTCGTCACCTTCTGGCCGTACGGCACCCCCGTGGACCCGGACGACCCCGACGCCGCCCCCTGGGAGGCCGCCGCCACCCTCCTCGCCCACCTCCACCGCACCCGCCTTCCGGCGGCCGACCTGCCCCTGATGCGCGGCCCGGAGAAGGCAGCCCAAGCCATCGCCGCCCTCGGGGAGACCAATCACGGAACGGCCGCCGCCACGTCCCCCGTACTACGCGCCTGGGCCACCCTCCCCGCCTGGGCCCGCGCCGAGGCCCCCATGCCCGACACCACCACCCTGTGCCACGGCGACCTGCACCTCGGCCAGCTCGTCCGGCACCCCACCCCCAACGGTCCGTGGCGGCTCATCGACGTCGATGACCTCGGCGTAGGCGTCCCGGCCTGGGACCTGGCCCGCCCGGCCGCCTGGTACGCCTGCGGCATCCTCCCCCCGCAGGACTGGGACCGCTTCCTGGGCGCCTACCGGACGGCGGGCGGCCCGGCCGTCCCGGCGGACGGTGACCCCTGGCCCGTCCTGGACGTCCCCGCCCGCGCGCTCACCGCGCAGACCGCCGCCCGCGCGATCGTGAAGGCAGGACTGGCGGGCCGCCCGCTGGACGACGTGGAGCAGGCCCTCGTCGACGCCTGTGACCGAATGGCCGCCGTCCCTCCGGAGTTGGCCCCGAACCGAGCGAAGTAGGGTGCAACCGACCGCAGCCGGACAGAGTCTGTCCTGGCGATACCCGAAGCAGGACCGACCGGCGAGGAGTTGAGCCGACGATGCAGTGTCCGAAGTGTCACGGGCAGATGCACACCTACAACCGCAATGGTGTGCAGATAGAACAGTGCGCGAACTGTCGGGGCATTTTCCTCGATTACGGCGAACTGGAGGCGCTGACCCGTCTGGAGTCCCAGTGGACGCAGCCCGCCCCGCCGCCCCCGCCCGCCCCTCAGGCGTACCCCCCGGCACCCGCCCCGGCCTGGGGCGCCCCGCACGGCGGCCACTACGGCCGTCACGGGAAGAAGAGCTTCGGGCACATGCTGTTCTCCAGCTGAGCCACGGGCCGTAGCACGTAGCACGCGGAACACAGAGAAAACCCCGGCCGTCGAATGCGGCCGGGGTTTCCGTTGACCAGTGGACGATACTGGGATTGAACCAGTGACCTCTTCCGTGTCAGGGAAGCGCTCTCCCGCTGAGCTAATCGTCCTCGGGACCTTGATCGACGATCAAGGGTGCTGCGTGCGCGATACTGGGATTGAACCAGTGACCTCTTCCGTGTCAGGGAAGCGCTCTCCCGCTGAGCTAATCGCGCGGGGGATCCGGAGATCCAGTGGACGATACTGGGATTGAACCAGTGACCTCTTCCGTGTCAGGGAAGCGCTCTCCCGCTGAGCTAATCGTCCTTGGAGGTGGAGACGGGATTTGAACCCGTGTAGACGGCTTTGCAGGCCGTTGCCTCGCCTCTCGGCCACTCCACCAGGAGTGTAGGGAACCCACAAGATCCCCTGCGTTCCTTCGAGCGGACGACGAGGCTCGAACTCGCGACCTCAACCTTGGCAAGGTTGCGCTCTACCAACTGAGCTACGTCCGCCTGTCGTTTCGGTCCGCTTGCGCGGCCCGGCGACGTGTTGAACTCTAGCGGATTCCGGGGCCAGTACAAAAACGCGTTTGTGCAGCGTGCTGCGCTGCACCCGCTGAACGGGCTGGTCCGGGTACCACGGGGGACGCGCGCCATAGACTCGACAGCGTGCTCGACCTCCCACCTCTCGCCCGCTTCGGTGACCGACTGGCCACCGGTCTCCTCGATGTCACCGACGATCCCGCGGCCCTCGACTCCCAGGGTTTCTGGGCCGTCTGCGCGGACTTCGAGGGCCGTCTGACCTGCGCTCGCTTCGCCGAGGTGAGGACCCGGGCGGTGCCCGCGCCGGTGCCGGGGGCGTGGCGGGGTCCGGCCGCCGGTGACTGGACGTCGTCCCTCGACCGCGCCGCGTACACCGCGGGCGTACGGCGCGTCCGCGAGCACATCGCGGCCGGTGAGGTCTACCAGGCCAACCTCTGCCGGGTGCTGTCGGCGCCCGCCCCGGACGACGCCGACGTGGACGCGTTGACGGCGCTGCTGGCCCGCGGCAACCCGGCACCGTACGCCGGAACGATTCGGCTGCCGGAGCACGGGGTGGAGGTGGCCACCGCCTCGCCCGAGCTGTTCCTGCGCCGGGACGGGCGGGTCGTGGAGTCCGGGCCGATCAAGGGCACCGGGCGGACCGAGGCGGACCTGCTGGAGAAGGACTACGCCGAGAACGTCATGATCGTCGACCTGGTCCGCAACGACATCGGGCGGGTCTGCGAGACGGGCACGGTGAGCGTGCCCGACCTGTGCGCCGTCGAGAAGCACCCCGGGCTCGTGCACCTCGTCTCCACCGTGCGCGGTGAGCTGCGCGCCGGTGCCGGATGGGCGGAACTGCTGGCCGCCGCCTTCCCGCCCGGGTCCGTCACCGGGGCGCCGAAGTCCAGCGCCCTGCGGATCATCGACTCCCTGGAGACCGCGCCGCGCGGCCCCTACTGCGGCGGCGTCGGCTGGGTGGACGCCGACCGGGGCGTGGGCGAGCTGGCCGTCGGCATACGCACCTTCTGGCTCGACCGGGCGACGGGCACTCTGCGCTTCGGGACCGGCGCCGGGATCACCTGGGGGTCCGACCCCGAGGGGGAGTGGCGGGAGACCGAGCTGAAGGCGTCCCGGCTGCTCGCGGTAGCGTCGGGGGAGTACGCGCACAGTGGAGAGGGACTCTGACGTGAAGATATGGCTCGACGGCGGGCTCCAGGACATGGAGAGCGCCCGTGTCTCCGTCTTCGACCACGGACTCACCGTGGGCGACGGCATCTTCGAGACCATGAAGGCCGTCGACGGGCGGCCGTTCGCGCTCACCCGGCACCTGGACCGGCTGACCCGCTCCGCCCGCGGCCTCGGCCTGCCGGACCCCGACCACGACGAGGTACGCCGGGCCTGCGCCGCCGTCCTGGAGGCCAACCCGATGCCGCTCGGGCGGCTGCGTGTCACCTACACCGGCGGCCACGGCCCCCTCGGGTCCGACCGTGGTGAACACGGGCCGACGCTGGTGGTCGCGGTCGGGGAGACCGTACGGCGACCCGACACCACCGCGGTGATCACCGTGCCGTGGACGCGCAACGAGCGCGGCGCGGTGACCGGCCTGAAGACCACCTCGTACGCCGAGAACGTCGTCGCCCTCGCCCGCGCCCACGAACAGGGCGCCTCCGAGGCGCTGTTCGGCAACACCGTGGGCGAGCTGTGCGAGGGCACCGGCTCCAACGTGTTCGTCGTCCTCGACGGTCAGATCCACACGCCGCCGGTCACCTCCGGGTGCCTGGCGGGCATCACGCGCGCGCTCGTCGTCGAGTGGACCGGCGCCAAGGAGACCGATCTGCCGCTGGACGTGCTGGAACGCGCCGAGGAGGTCTTCCTCACGTCGACCCTGAGGGACGTACAGGCCGTGCACCGCGTCGACGGGCGGGAACTCGCGGACGCCCCGGGACCGGTCACCGCCAAGGTCATGCGGGTCTTCGAGGAGCGGGCCGGGGAGGACCTCGATCCCTGAGGGCCCGATAAACCTGGCTGACGGGGGCGATCCGCATCGGGTAGAACACCCCTGATGACGACCACCCTGCGGCCGACCGAGCCGCTTCAGCGCGCCGCTGACGGGAGCCGTTCACGCCGCTACCAGGTGTGCGTGAACAGCAGACCCGTCGGGGAAATACGCCTCGCCACCTCACCCTCCCTCGGGGAGTCCGTGGCGCGGATCACCGGCCTGGACATCGAGGAGCCGGACCGGCGCCGTGGGCGCGGCACGGTCGCCGCGCTCGCCGCGGAGGAGGTGGCGCGCGGCTGGGGCTGCGCACAGATCGAGGCCGCCGTCCCCGCCGCCGCCACGGCCGGGCTGCGGCTCTTCGAGGCCCTCGGGTACGTCCACCGCAACCGCGGCATGGAGAAGCCCCTCGACGCCACCCCGCCCGCGCTGCCCGCCGGGAGCGTCGCACGGCCCATGTCCCCGGCGGAGTACGAGGACTGGTACGCCTACGAGACGGAGCACTACGTCCGTGCCTGGGCGGACCGGGGCGTGCCCGAGCCCACCGCCCGCGCCAAGGCGCGGCGCGATCACGAGAACGTGCTGCCGCGCGGGCTCGACACCGAGAACATGCTGTTCAGCGTCCTGGAACACGAGGGCACCCGGGTGGGCACCCTGTGGGTGGCGCTGGAACGGGACAAGGCGTACGTCTTCGACGTCGAGTCCGACGCCGCCCACCGCGGCCAGGGGCACGGCCGCACGCTGATGCTGCTGGCGGAGGCGCAGGCCGTGGCCGCGGGGAAGGGCGTACTGGGACTCAACGTGTTCGCGGGCAACGTCCCGGCGGAGCGGCTGTACGAGTCGCTCGGCTACCGGACCACCGGGTACGTCCTGTACAAACCACTGATCTGAGCCCGGCCGTCGCGGTCGGTCAGGCCGTTGCCGTGGGTGGGTGAGTGGGTGGGTGGGCCGTCAGCCTTGTCCCTCGGCGAGCAGGCGGTCCGCGATCGCCTCGACGCGTTCCCTGAGGCCCTCCTGGCTCTTGCCGCCGTCGAGGCGCTCGCCGCCGATGACGTACGTCGGGGTGCCGGTCACGCCGATCGCCTTGCCCTCGGCCTGGTCGGCGTCGACGATCAGGATGTGGCGGCCGTCGATCAGCGCGGTGTCGAACTCCTCGGCGTCCAGACCGAGTTCCCCGGCGATCTCGACCAGGAAGGGTTCTCCCCTACGGTCCAGCTCCTCGACCCGGCCGAGCACCGCCTCGACGTACGCCCAGCCCTGCCCCTGCTCCGCGGCCTCCTCGGCGGCCTGGGCGGCGGCGAAGGCGTGCTTGTGCTTCTCCAGCGGGAAGTGCCGCAACCGCAGCTCCAGCCGGTCGCCGTAGCGGGCGCGCAGGGCGCGGATGTCGTCGAGGGCGCTACGGCAGTCCGCGCACTGGAGTTCGCACCAGACGTCGAGGACGGGGGCGGGGGAGGAGTCGTTCATGCGGCCAGTCTCCCAGCCCCGGCGCCGGTGCCCCAAAACGGGACCGGTGCGGGCGGGCGGCGGTACGGCGGGGACCGGCACCTGCGGAGGAGGTGACCCGGAGATGTCCCTGATGTCCGGCCGGAGCATGGCCTGGCAGGGGTCGGGCGGTGCAGGATGGAAGGGGCGAAGCACCCGCTGCCCGACCGAGCCCGCCTGGAGGACCGGATGATTGCCGAGACCGTCTGTTCCGCCGTAGCCGCGGCCGGGCTGGGCATCGCCGCGGTCAGCGCGTACCGCAAGCGATTCCTCGCCGCCACCCGGATCGCCGCCTACGCGCTCGTCCCGCTCGGGCTGGTGATGACGGGTGTCGTGGAGTGGGCCGCCGACACAGCCTTCAGTCCCACGGCGTGGGCGGGCTTCGGGGTGCTGGGTGCCGCCTGGGCGCTGTTCGCGACCACCCGCGCCGTGGAGCGCCGCCGGGGCGGCAGCCGTCAGGAGCGCAGGGCCGCCCGTGCCGCGGCCCGGAGCGGTGCCGTGGAGCCGAGCGCCTCGGCGCCCGCCCTCGGCGCGAGCACGCGTCAGACGGCCCGGCCGCAGGGCGGCAAGAGCGGCTCCGGGGCCCGCGCGGACGCCGCGGACGACTTCAGCGATATCGAGGCCATCCTGAAGAAGCACGGCATATGACCCGTAGGTGATCCGCGACTGACCCCGACCGTGCCACGGGCGCCCGGTACCGCGTGCGGGCCGGTCCGTTCACGGATTCCGTCGAACTCCCCCGGCTGGTGGGCGTGTTGATCGCGTAGCGGGTGCTGGGTAGGCCAT
The DNA here is from genome assembly GCF_042674625.1 of Streptomyces flavalbus. Taxonomy (NCBI): domain Bacteria; kingdom Bacillati; phylum Actinomycetota; class Actinomycetes; order Kitasatosporales; family Streptomycetaceae; genus Streptomyces; species Streptomyces flavalbus. The sequence continues at coordinate 1,372,475 of NZ_JBHTEB010000001.1, read as the reverse complement.
CATCGCCCGCGAGATGCTGGATACGACCCAGAGCGATGCCGCGCCGCCGCAGGACGAGCCGCGTGGATGCCTCTTCGCCCTTTCCCAGCCACCGCTGATGATCTTCCTTGCGGTGATCGGGTGTCTGCTGCTTACAGCCGCGTTGCACGATCTGCTGTTGCTGTAAGCCGTACCCGCGGTCCCCGGCGCCACCCGCCGGGGCCCGCGTCGACGGACCGGCGGGGGTCAGCTCGCCGCTTCCTTGCGGCGCGCCCGGTAGGCGGCCACATGGAGACGGTTTCCGCAGGTGCGGCTGTCGCAGTAGCGACGGGAGCGGTTGCGGGAGAGGTCGACGAAGGCGCGTCGGCAGTCCGGGGCCTCACAGCGCCGCAGCCGCTCGCGTTCCCCGGCGACCACGAAGAAGGCCAGCGCCATCCCGCAGTCGGCCGCCAGGTGGTCGGCGACCGAGGCGCCCGGGGCGAAGTAGTGGACGTGCCAGTCGTAGCCGTCGTGGTCGGTGAGCCGGGGCGTGGTGCCCGCGGCGGCGACCAGCTCGTTGATCATCCCGGCCGCGGTCCGGGAGTCCTGCGCCGCGAAGATCCCGGCGAACCTGCCGCGGATCTTCCGCACGGCCAGGAGATCGAACTCCGAGAGCACCCCGACATCGCTGATTTCGTGCGTTCGTACGAACTCTTCGAGCGCCACGACGTCCGGCAGCGCGTCCGGTGTCGAGTCGTCCTCCGGCGAGGTGTTCACCAGATCCACCACGGTGTCGAGGGCGCACCGGGTGTCGTGGGTGATCAGCACGTTTCGCTCCCTGGCCTGGTGGTCGGGCGGGCGCCCGCCGATGCTGGCCGATGGTAGTGGCTTCCGGACGCGCCGTACCGGGTCCGGTCCGCCCGGCCTCTGGTTGCCCTGACAACGCCAGGGGCGGCCCAGGCGTTCCCGGGCGCACGGATACCGGCGCCGTCGGCCGCGGTGGTCCGCGGCGCGACGGCGCCGGTGTGTGCCGTATGCGGTTGTCGTGGCCCGAGCCGTCTCCCCGAGTGGACGGCGCCGGGCTGCCTGGTGGTGGCTGCCGCCTCCTAGCTCTCCGCCAGGATGTGCGACAGCTCCTGATCGAGGTCGAAGTGCCGGTGTTCCGTGCCGGGGGGCACGGCGGCGTCGGTTCGCTTGAGGAACGACTCCAGGGCCCGCGCCGGGGCCTCAAGCAGGGCCTCGCCTTCCGGGGAGCTGAGGGCGATGCAGACGACGCCCTGGCCGTGACTGCGTGACGGCCAGACGCGGACGTCGCCGGTGCCGGTGGGACGGTGAAGCCCCTCGGCCAGGAGGTCGCGGGCGAACACCCACTCGACGGTCTCCTCGGCTCCGGTGTGGAAGGTGGCGTGCACGGCGTAGGGGTCGGCCGTGTCGTACCGCAGGCCTGCGGGGACAGGCAGGGAGGACTCGCTCGACACAACGAGGCGCAGGTGCAGCTCGCAGCTGACCGTGGTGTTCATAAGCGCCAGGGCCTTTCGCTCAGTGTGCGCTCGGGGATTCGCACGTCGGCGAAATCGACATGCCACCTACGGTGCCGTTGTAAACCCCTCTGAGGGTTTTGCGTGGCTTTACGTAACTCTTCCGGCCGAGAACCTGTTCTCCTGGTACGACCATTTCGGTGACGGGAATCGGTCCGGTAGTGTTTGGCCGTATGAACACGGGGAGTGACGGGCCGGGCGAGGTCGCCGTGGCGTCGGGAGATGTGAAAGTGGACGGTGCGGAGGGTGAGCGCGCGCTCGGTTCCAGGGCGCCCGCCTTCATCAAGGCGCGTCGTGTGCTGCACCTGAGCTGGCAGGTGGGGGTCTTCATCGTCGGCCTCGCGGTGGTGGCCGCCGGTGTGGTCATGCTGCCGCTGCCCGGGCCGGGCTGGGTGGTGATCTTCGGCGGTATGGCGATCTGGGCGACGGAGTTCGTCTGGGCCCAGTTGGTGCTGCGCTGGACCAAGCGCAAGGTCACCGAGGCCGCCCAGCGCGCCCTCGACCCCAAGGTGCGGCGCCGGAACATCATCCTGACGGCGATCGGCCTGGTCATCGTGGCCGTGCTGGTCGGGATCTACGTCTGGAAGTTCGGCTTCATGATGCCGTGGAAGATCAAGGATCAGTGACGCGCGGTGGCGGGGGCCGGGGGGCCGGTGGCTGGCACCGGGTCACGGGCACCCGCTGACATGCGGTAATGTTCTTCCTGCGTCCGGGCGATTAGCTCAGTGGGAGAGCGCTTCGTTCACACCGAAGAGGTCACTGGTTCGAACCCAGTATCGCCCACCCGGAACACCGGCCCGCCTGCGAATCCGCAGGCGGGCCGGTTTCGTGTGTCGTGCGTGCCGGGTGGCGGCTGTGTGCTTGCTTACGGGGGCTGCGGGCTGGGGGCCTATGTGCTCGCTGGCGGGTGGTGGTGTGGCTGCGGGCTGGGGGCTGTGTGCTTGCTGGCGGCTGATTGCCTGCTGGCGGCGGCTGTGTGGGCTGGGCGGGCGGTTGAGCCGGTTGCGTGTGGGACGGACGGACGGGCGGGCGGGCAGAGGGTCGTACGGCGGACGGGTGGTCGGGCGCCGACGGGGGTGCCAACGGGGGATAGCGGAGGCGTCTGGCGGGCCGCTGACACCCCGGTGCGCGGGCCTGTGACGCCCCTCTGGCCCTCCGGGGGGCTCCAGTGGCTCTGGCGCTGGCGCGGGCTCCCCTTGACCCTTGGTGCTGGCCTGGCCTCCCTCCGTCCGCGGGGTTGCGTGGCCCGGACCTTGGTGCTCGCGTGGGCTCCCCTCAGGCTTCGGGTGCGCGAAGACTCCCTCCCGGCCTGCGGGCCGCTAGAAGCGCGGGGCGCCAGCGCAGGGCCCGCGTGAGTCCGCTTGGCCGGTGCCGGGGCCGACCGGGCGTCGGCCGGATGGCGAGGGCTGGGTCGTGGGGCGGCGCTGCCGTGCGCGGGCCAGCCCTCGGCCGGGCCGTGCGCGGCCCAGCCCCCCGCCGTGCCGCGTCGCGGGCGGCGGACGCACCGCTACGCGAGACGCGCGAGACGCGGAGACGAGGTGCACGAGACGAGACGCGCAAGGTGCCCGGCATCCCGTAGACCGGACCGCTGGGCGAATTCCAGCCGCCCGGCCACCCCCACCCCCGCCCCGCACCCGCCCCGCGATTCCCCCTGACCCCCACCCGTTCGACCAGCCGACCCCACCCCTCTCACCTGCACGTTCGCCGCCCCCGGAGCCCGCTCACGCCGCCCGCCGCCACGCCCCCGCACATAACGACGGGAAAAATTGCTGTCCGAATCATTGACGCACCCGTAGCCCCTCCGTAACTTGTGCCAGCAAGCGCTTACTTGAAACGATTCATGCAAGCGGAACGACACTGCGGGGAGGGTCCACTGTGGGAACCAGCAGGAATGTTGAGCGGCGAACGATCCTGAAGGTGGCTGGCGCGTCGGCGGCCACGCTCGGGCTGGGCCTGACGACCGGATGCGGCGGCGACGGCGCGTCCGCGGACGGAACGGTGACCCTCCGTTACGCCTGGTGGGGCGGCGAACCCCGCACCATCGCCATCAAGAAGACGATCGCGCTCTTCGAGAAGAAGTACCCGAAGATCAAGATCAAGCCGGAATTCACTGACTACGCGGCGTTCTGGGAGAAGTTCCAGACGCAGGCCTCCGGCGGTAATCCCCCGGACGTTTTCCAGAATGCGGTCGGGTTCCTGCGCAAGTACGACAAGCGCGGGATTCTGATGGACCTCAAGTCGCAGGCGGACGCGGGCAATCTGAGCCTGGAGAACTTCCGCAACGGCGTCCTGGCGAACGGTCAGGTCGACGGCAAGCAGCTCGGCATTCCGGTCGGCGCCAACACCATGTCCCTCGTCATCGACCTCAACGCCTTCAAGAAGGCGGGCGTTGAGCCCAAGATGGGCTGGACCTGGGACGAGTACTTCGACGCCCTCCAGACGATCCAGGACAAGCTGAAGATCGCCGGTGACACCGGCTACTTCGGCATCATGTACCTCTACGACCTGTACCTGCGCCAGAACGGCAAGGCGTTCTTCACCGAGTCCGACCTCGGTTTCACCGAGGACGACCTGACGCAGTGGTGGGAGGACGGCTACAAGCGCGTGAAGTCCGGCCTCGTCGCCGACCCGAAGAAGGTCGAGCAGGTCGCGCCCAAGTCCGCGCTCTCCGCCGGGCTCGCCGCCTCCGAGTTCACCTGGGACAACTTCTCCATCCGCTACGAGGGCGAGGGCGAGTCGGACTACGGGCTCGCGCCGATCCCGACGACCGACGGCAAGAACACCGGCCAGTACCTCGGTTCGCTGATGCTCAGCGCCTTCTCCGGGACCAAGCACCCCAAGGAGGTCGCCCAGTTCATCGACTTCATGGTCCACGACCCCGAGGTCGGCAAGATCATGGGCTACGACCGCGGCATCCTCGCCACCACCGAGCAGTACGAGGCGTTCACGCCCACCGACGACAACAACAAGGGCGTCAAGGCGTACGAGGAGGAGGTCGCCGCGGCCGGGGTGCTCGGAAAGATCACCCCGCACCCGTCCGGCGCCGATGTCATCGAGGCGGCGTTCCTGCGGCTCGGCGGTGAGGTCTCGCAGGGCAAGACCAAGCCCGCCGACGCCGCCAAGGCGCTGTTCAGCGAGGCCAAGGCCGCGTTCGCGGGCTGAGGGGACGTACCACCATGACGCTCGTCAAGGAAGCGCCCGCGCGCCCGGCCGGGAAGCGGTCCGCCGCTCCCGCGGCCGGGCGGCGCGGGCGGCGCCGGGAGAACCTCGCCGGTTACCTCTTCATGTCGCCGTGGCTCGCGGGGTTCCTGCTGCTCACGGCGGGGCCGATGGTCGCGTCGCTGTACTACGCGTTCACCAGCTACAACCTGTTCACGCCGCCGAAGTGGGTGGGCCTGGACAACTTCACGACGATGTTCCAGGACCCGCGCTGGCAGAAGTCGGTCGAGGTCACACTGAAGTACGTCGTCGTGGCCACGCCGCTGAAGCTGCTGCTCGCGCTCGGCGTCGCGCTGCTGCTGGCGCAGAGCCGCCGCGGGCAGGGCCTGTACCGGGCCGCGTTCTACATGCCCTCGCTGATCGGGGCCAGCGTCTCCGTGGGGTTCGTGTGGCGGGCGCTGTTCTCGGACGACGCGATCGTGGACCGCTCGCAGAAGATCTTCGGCGTCGACGTGGGCGGCTGGATCGGTAACCCGGACTACGTCCTCTACTCCCTGGTGGCGCTGAGCATCTGGCAGTTCGGGGCGCCGATGGTCATCTTCCTGGCGGGCCTCAAGCAGGTCCCGCGGGAGCTGTACGAGGCGGCCGAGGTGGACGGGGCCGGACCGCTGCGCCGGTTCTGGAACATCACCCTGCCGATGATCTCCCCGGTGCTGTTCTTCAACGTGCTGCTGGAGTCGATCCACGCGTTCCAGGTGTTCGGCTCGGCGTACGTCGTCTCCGACACCCGGTGCGGACCGGCCGACGCCACGCTCGTCTACACCTGCTACCTGTACCAGAAGGGCTTCAAGGAGGCCCAGATGGGCTTCGCCTCCGCGATGGCCTGGACGCTGGTGGTCGCGGTGGCGCTGGTCACGGCGGTCCTGTTCTGGTCGCAGAAGAAGTGGGTGCACTACGAGGAGGCCGCCAAGTGACCACCGTCACCAGTCCCGTCACTGACGCCGCCCCCGAGCGGCGCACCGCGAGCGAGCGGCGGCGCGCCGGGTCGATCGCCTGGCACGTGGGCGCGCTCCTCGTCCTCGCGGTCGTGCTGTACCCCGTCATCTGGGTGATCGGCGCCTCGTTCAAGCCGAGCAAGGACATCATCGCCAGCCTCGACCTGCTGCCCACCGAGCCGGTCTGGGAGAACTTCTCGGGGCTCGCCGACGGCATCTCCGGCATCTCCATCGGCAGCTTCTTCTGGAACTCGCTGGTGTACGCGGGGCTCGCCGTGGTCGGTGTGGTGCTGTCCAGCTCCCTGACGGCGTACGCCTTCGCCAAGATCCGGTTCGCCGGGCGGAACCTGCTGTTCACGCTGATGATCGGCACGCTGCTGCTGCCGTACCACGTGCTGCTCATCCCGCAGTACGTGCTGTTCCGGAACCTGGAACTCGTCGACACTCTGGTGCCGTTGGTCGCGGGCAAGTTCCTGGCGGTGGAGGCGTTCTTCGTCTTCCTGATGGTGCAGTTCATGCGCGGGCTGCCGAGGGAGCTGGACGAGGCCGCCAAGCTCGACGGGTGCGGGCACTTCAGGACCTACTGGTCCATCGTGCTGCCGCTGAGCCGTCCCGCCATCATCACCAGCGCCATCTTCACCTTCATCAACGCCTGGAACGACTTCATGGGGCCGCTGATCTACCTCAACACCCCGGAGAAGTACACGGTCTCCCTCGGTCTGATGATGTTCCGTGACCAGGAGGGCATCTCCAACTACGGCAGCATGATCGCGATGTCGCTGGTGGCGCTGGTGCCGGTCATCGCCTTCTTCATGGCCTTCCAGCGCTACCTCATCGATGGTATGGCGACGTCCGGACTGAAGGGCTGAGGCGGTCATCATGGCGCAGGCACGCGTGCAGGCGGGCTCCCCGCGAAGCGAGCGCGAGACGCGCAGGACGCGTAGGGAGCGCAGGGAGCGCAAGGGGTCGGTCTTCGGTGAGCGGTTCTCCGTCTTCGCCGAGGCGCTGCTCACCGGCGTGTGGATCGCCGTGGCCTGTCTCGGGCTCGTCACCTATCCGGCCGCCTTCGCCGCCGGGGCCCGACACCTGCGGCGCCGTACCACCCATGTGAGCGGCGGTCTCGCGGAGTTCGTGGCGGACTTCCGGGCCGCCCTGCGCGGCGGCTGGGCCGTCGGGCTCGCCGGGTGGGCGGCGGCCGTCGCGGTCTGGGTGGACGTCGAGGCGGTGCACGCCGGGCTGCCCGGCGGCCCGCTCGTCGGCGCCGTCGGCCTCTTCGCGCTGCTCGGCGCCACCGTCGCCATGCTGCGGGCGTCGGCCCTGTGGACGCCGGGCGCGCCCTGGCGGGCGTTGCTCGCCCACGCCGCCCGGCGGACCGTGGCCGACCCCGCCGGCTCGTTCCTGATCGTCGGCGGACTGGCCGTCGTGGCCGTGTCCGCCCTGTTCGTCGCGCCGCTGGCGGTCCCCGTCCTGGGCGCCGTCGCGGCGGCGGCCGTCGCCGTGGAGGAGCGGTACGGCAACCGCTGACCCGCCCTTCCCTCCCGTAAGGCCCGTAAGGCCCGTAAGGCCCGTAAGAACCATTAACGCTCGCTAGTAAGTCTAGAGCCCGTTTACGCCAGTTACACCCCTTAACACCCGTCAAGACCAGTCAATACCGCTAACACCCGTACGACCCAAGGCCGGTGCCCCCCAGGGTGCCGCGCCTGCCTCTGTCATGCCCCTGACCACCCTGCACCCGCTCGGAAAGGAAAGGCCATGTCCCCCATCCCCCGCAGGTCCCTCCTCAAGGCAGCCGCCGTCGCCGGAGCCGCCGCCCAGTTCAGTTGGGCCCTCGGCGCCAGCCAGGCGCAGGCCGCCCCGCAGGCCGCCGCAGGCGACGCCGACCCCGTGACCCTGGACTGGCTGGAGGACGGCGGCCTGGGCGCCGCCCCCGGCTCCACCGTCGGCGTGCCCTGGCCCAAGGGCGCCTTCCAGGAGGACCAGACCTTCGCGCTCACCGACGCCGACGGCAAGTCCGTCCCCGTGCAGACCTGGCCGCTGGCCTACTGGCCCGACGGCTCCCTGAAGTGGACCGCGCACGCCGTCGGCGCCGCGGGCACCGGCAAGCTCACCCTCGCCCCCGGCGAGGCCGCCGCACCCGCCAAGAAGGTCACCGTCGACCAGGGCGGCGGCACCATCGACGTCTCCACCGGCGTCATCACCGCGAGGATCGGCAAGTCCGGCGCCACTCTCGTCAAGTCCGTCACCCGCGGCTCCACCGAGATCGCCAAGAACGGCCGCCTTGTCCTGCTCCGCCAGCCCGAGATCGAGGACGGCGACCAGGGCACCGTCAAGTACGAGCGCTTCGACGGCGTCATCAACGAGGTCAAGGTCGAACAGGACGGCCCCGTCCGCGCCGTCGTCCGCGTCGACGGCAAGCACCGCAAGGGCACCCGCGGCTGGCTGCCGTTCTCCATCCGCCTCTACTTCTACGCGGGCGCCGACTCCTTCCGCATGGTGCACACCATCACCTACGACGGCACCCAGGAACCCGGCAAGGCCAGCGGCGACTTCATCCGCGGCCTCGGCGTCCGCTTCACCGTCCCCCTGCGCGACCAGTCCTACGACCGCCACGTCCGCATCGGCGGCGAGGGCACAGGAATGCTCCGCGAGGCCGTCAAGGGCATCACCGGACTCCGCCGCGACCCGGGCGCCGCCGTCCAGGCCGCGCAGTACGCGGGCGAGAAGCTGCCGGACCCGGCGACCTGGGACCAGCGCGTGACGACCCGCCTCCAGTACATCCCCGAATGGGGCGACTACACCCTCTCCCAGCTCTCCGCCGACGGCTTCACCCTGCGCAAGCGCACCAAGAAGGGCCACGGCTGGATCGGCGCGGGCGGCGGACGCCGCGCCAACGGCTTCGGCTACGTCGGCGGCGCCAGCGGCGGCCTCTCCTTCGGGCTGCGCGACTTCTGGGAGAAGTTCCCCGCCCAGCTCGACATCCGCGACGCCCACACCGACGAGGCCGAGGTCAGCCTCTGGCTCTGGTCACCCGAGGCCCAGCCCATGGACCTGCGCTTCTACCACGACGGCATGGGCCAGGACACCTTCCCCGAGCAGCTTGAGGGCCTCAACATCACCTACGAGGACTACGAGCCCGGGTTCGGCACCCCCTACGGCATCGCCCGCACCTCCGAACTCCTCTTCTGGGCCAACGAGTCCACGCCCTCGGCCGAGAAGCTCGCCGAGCAGATCGAGGCCGTACGCGTGCTGCCGCAGCTCGCCGCGCCGCCCAAGCAGCTCATCAAGGCGGGCGTCTTCGGCCCCGGCCTGTACTCCGAGCCCGACCGCTCCACCCCCGCCAAGGCCAAGATCGAGGACCACCTCGACTTCCTCTTCACCTACTACAAGGACCAGGTGGAGATGCGCCGGTGGTACGGCTTCTGGGACTACGGCGACATCATGCACACCTACGACACCGTCCGCCACCAGTGGCGCTACGACGTCGGCGGCTACGCCTGGGACAACTCGGAGCTCTCGCCCGACCTGTGGCTCTGGTACGCCTACCTGCGCTCCGGCCGCGCCGACATCTTCCGCTTCGCGGAGGCCATGACCCGGCACACCGGCGAGGTCGACGTCTACCACCTCGGCGAGTGGGCGGGCCTCGGCACCCGGCACGGCGTCCAGCACTACGCCGACAGCGCCAAGCAGCAGCGCATCGCCAACACCACCTACCGCCGCTTCTACTACTTCCTCACCGCCGACGAACGCGTCGGTGACCTCATGCACGCCAACGTCGACTCCGACGAGACCTTCCTCGTCCTCGACCCCATCCGCAAGATCCGCACCGAGCCCTACACCCCCGACCGGCACGCCCTGTCCATCGGCTTCGGCACCGACTGGAGCGGCCTGGTCTCCGCCTGGCTCACCGAGTGGGAGCGCAAGGGCCCCAAGTGGGAGAAGGCCAAGGCGCGCGTGCTGTCCACCATGGAGACCATCGCCGCCCAGCCCAACGGCTTCGTCCAGGGCACCGGCCTGTACGACCTGGACACCGGCAGGTTCGCCGTCGCCACCGAGCCCGTCGTCGGCGTCTCCCACCTGTCCGCCGTCTTCGGCCTCAACGAACTGTGCGCGGAGCTGATCGACCTCGTCGACATGCCCGAGTTCAACGAGGCGTACTACGACTACTGCCGCTACTTCAACGCCTCCAAGACCGAACAGGCCGCCCGCTACGGCTCCAACTTCGGCAGTCTGATCCTCTTCCAGGGCCACTCCCGCCTCGACGCCTACGCCGCCGTCAAGACCGGCGACGAGGAGCTCGCCCAGCGGGCCTGGACGAAGTTCTACAACTCCGACGGCTACAAGGAGTCCGCGCCGTGGAAGACGGAGCGGGTCACCGGCCCGATGGCGCTGGTCGAGGGCAGCGAGGCCGCGTGGGTGTCCACCAACGACACCGCGCTGTACGGCCTCGCCGCCATCGAGAACCTGGCGCTGCTCGGCGACAAGATGCCGTCGTAGCGGCCTAGTTGAGCTTGCCCAACGCCTCCCGCCACCGCCGGACGTCCGCGATGCGCCGCTCGTACGTCGCCCCCAGGGCGAGCAGCAGCACTCCGGCGAGGGCGGGAGGCACCCAGCGGGGGAGCGCCCCCGCGACCTGCACCAGGTACGGGGCGAGTTCGTGCAGGACGGTCAGCAGCAGCGCCGCCCCGCCGAGCAGCAGCGGCGCCTGGAGGCGGTGCCGGGCGCCCACCAGGGTGACCAGCAGCGCCGCCGCGCCCAGCAGCAGGGGCCGCAGCCAGTGCGCGTCGCCCCACACCGCGAGGAGGCTCGGCACCAGCGTGGCGGCCAGCCCGGGGCCGTACGCCGTCCAGGACGCCGCCCCCGGATCGCGCCGCCTGCGCAGCACGCCCACGAGCAGCGCCGGGACCGTCACCGGCAGCGTGTACGCCTCCGGCGTGCCCACCTCCCAGGCCGCCAGCCGCACCCACGCGGCCAGCACGAACAGGGCAGCCGCCGCACAGCCGACGGGACGGCGGTCGGCGCGTACCGCCGTCGCCGCGGCGATCACGCCGGTCAGGGCGAGGACCAACGCCAGCACCGGCGGGTCGGTCACCGCGAGACCGAGGGCCAGCAGGGCCGCCGCGGCCCCGGCCACCTCCACGGTCACCCGGACCGGGCCCTCGACCCGGGGCGCCCACAGCGCCGCCGCCGACGGGACCAGCAGCACCAGCAGCGCGACGTACGGCGGCTGCCAGCCGACCGAGGCGCCGGTGGCGCAGGCCAGCGCGGTGGCGTACCCGACCGTCGCGGCGGCGGGCGCGGGCCGCCGGGCGGCCGACGCGCACAGCGCCGTCAGGAACGCGAGCACGCCGAGCGTCGCCGGTTCCGTGGCCAGGGCCAGCAGGGCGAGCGGGAGCGACGTCAGCAGGGCGAGCGCCATCGGGACCGTCCGCCGTAGCGCGAGCAGTGCCACCGTGAGCAGGGACCAGGTCAGGAGTGCCGCGAGGTAGGGGAGCCGCAGCGTCGCGGGCGTGATCAGCACGGCGGCCCAGGCCAGGACCAGCGACGCGGCGAGGGCGCGAGGGCGCCACTCGGGGGCGCGGACCGCCCGCCACACCACCCTGGCGACCACGGCCAGGACGACCGGCGCCAGCGCCGCGTCCGTCGGCCACGGCAGGACCCCCGTCACCGCCTCCCGCGCGTCACCCGGCGTCCCCGACCAGACCTCGGTCAGCCGGGCGGCCGGACCGACGGACGCCACCAGCACGACCGGCAGCGCCCACAGCACGGCCACCGCCTGCACGGCACCAGAGGCCCACGCCAGCCCCGTCCGCACCCCCCGCGGCACCCGGTCGACCCGGACCGCCACCAACAGCGCGATCCCGCACGCCAGATGGACCGGCACCGTCCACGCGTCCGGCAGCACCGCGTGCGGCACCCCGGCCAGCGCGGCGGTCACCAGAAGCCCCGCGGCCACCGCGTTGCCCACCGCCACGCCGGGAGCACGCCAGGCGGCGCCCAGGGCGATGGCCGCCGCGAGGAAGAGGAGCGCCGCCGCACGGGCGGCGGCGCTCGGACCGGGCGCCGTCCAGGACAGCCACCCGGCCGCCAACACGCCCCAGCCGCCCACGCCGTACCCGCCGACCACGGCGACCGCGCGGACGGCGGAGGCGGAAACCCGGAGCGCCAGCACCGTGTCCAGACCGGCCGTCAGCAGCAACGCGACCGTGACGCCGTACGCACCGGCGTCCACGGCCACCGCCGCCAGCGGCAGACACAACTGCGCCACCAGCACCGCGGCGGGCACCGGCAGCCGCAGCCCCGGGTCGGCCCACCGCGCCAACGCCCGGCCGTACGCCGCCCACGCCGCCGCCAGCACCGCCGAGGCCGCCGCCGCGTACCCGGTGCCGTCCAGCGAGCCCAGCGCGACCTCGTACAGCGCGTACGCGTCGAGCACCGTCAGCGCCAGCCCCAGCCCCGCCACCGTCTCCGCCGTCGACCGCAGCCCCCGCCGCAGCAGCGGCAGCGGCGCCGCGAGCGCGGCCACCGTGACGCCGCCGAGGACCAGCGCCCGCCCCGCGATCCCCAACTCCCCCCAGCTCACCAGGGTGAACGCGGTCGCCGCGAGGGTGAGCAGGGCGCCGCCCAGGAGCAGCAGGACGTTCTGGACACTGGGCGCGGAGGCGTCCGGACCCGGCGCGACGGGCGTCGGACCCCACTGCCGTACCGGCTGCGAGCGGGACACGAGCCAGGCGCGGCGGGCCAGCAACTGGGCCCGGCGGGCGTCCAGTTGGTACAGCTCGGCGTCGAGGATGCGCAGCTCCTCGGCCGGGGGCGGCAGGTGCGTCATGACGCCGAGTGTGGCTCGCGTCACGTCGCCGGACATGAGTGCGCGTACTCAGCCCGTACTCAGATGCGGCACCCCGCACCCCACGGGGCAGACTCCGTCCATGGACTGGAACCGTTACCGCTTCCTCAGCACCTGGTCCCTGCCCGCCCCGCCCGCCACCGTCTACGACGCGCTCATGCGGGCCGAGGACTACCCCCGCTGGTGGCGCCAGGTCCGCCGCGTCGACCGCACCGACGACACCAGCGGCGTCATCAGCATCCGCTCCGTGCTGCCGTACGACATGACGTTCACCGCCCGCCAGGTACGCAGGGACGCGGCGGCCGGAGTGCTGGAGGCGGCGGTGACCGGCGACATCGAGGGCTGGCTGCGCTGGACGATCACCCCGCGCGGCACCGGAACCACCGCCCGCTTCGAGCAGGTCGTCGACGTCAACAAGGCCCTGCTCAGACGGCTGGCCGTGCCGGGACGGCCGGTGTTCCGCGCCAACCACTGGCTGATGATGCGCTCCGGACGGCGCGGGCTCGCCGCCCACCTGGAAGCGGTTTGATGCCAGCCCCGTCGCACCTGTATTGTTCGGTGCGTTCCCGGGCGATTAGCTCAGTGGGAGAGCGCTTCGTTCACACCGAAGAGGTCACTGGTTCGAACCCAGTATCGCCCACCGGGAAAGGCCGGTCCGCCACCGCGGACCGGCCTTACGCATGTCCCGCGCCCCTGCCCCCGCCGCACGCCTCATGCCGCCGCCGCAGGCGCCTCCGGGCGCAGCGGCCACGCCGGGTCCACCGCCTCGTCCGTGCCGCTGCGGGCGAACCACGCCTGCAGACCCCGGGCCTGCGCCGCGTGCCACACCGCCTGGAGCGTGTGCAGCTCACCCGGGGACAACCGCTCAAGCCGGGCCGCGAACCGCCGCCCCAGCGCCCGGACGACCTCCAGCGCGGCCAGCGCGTCCGCCGCGGCGTCATGCGCCTCGTCCAGCTCCACGCCGTAGTGCGCGCACAGGTCGGTCAGGGTGCGGCGGCCCTTGCGGTAGCGGTCGAAGTGCTTGTCGAGGACCCGCGGATCCAGCACCAGCAACGGCGTCGACTCAAACCACCGGCCCAGCGACGAGGCACGGTGCCGGCGCAGCTCCCGGTCCAGCAACGTCAGGTCGAACGGCGCGTTCATCACCACCAACGGACGCCCCGCCGACGCGTGTTCGGCCAACTGCGCCGCTATCTCGTACATCACCGGCGCGGGCCACCTGCCGTTGCGCTGGAGATGGTCCTCCGTCAGCCCGTGCACCGCCGTCGCCTCGGCGGGCACCGGCACCCCGGGATTCACCAGCCAACGCCGCACCCGTGGCCGTCCACCCGTCGCGTCCTGGACGACCACCGCCGCCGACACGATCCGGTCGCCCTCCACGTCCACACCCGTCGTCTCCGTGTCGAAGGCCGCCAAAGGGCCCTCGAACCAGCACGTCATACGACCAACTCCTCGCTCACCCACGACCACTGACGCTCCGTCCGGCCGCCGCTTCGGTGATACCCGGGCCGTTTGCGCCGTACGCCGCCCGGAGACAACAGGAGTACGGGTCGGCGCAGTTCAGCGCTGTCGTCAGCACACCGCCGCACGGCCCGGCACTCGACGACCACCTGTGCTCGGAAGGCTGTACGGTCATGGCGGTAGCGCAGCCCGAGCGGGGCGGGCTGCTGCCCGAACGCACCAGCCCCCCGCGCGGTTCCCTCGCCACCACCGCCTGCATGGAGACCCTGCAGGTGGGCTATCTGCACGCCGTCGCCGCCGCGGCGGGCTGCTCACTCGCCCAGCCGTTCCCCGACCACGGCATCGACTGGCACGTCAGCCACAGCGCCCCCGGCCACACCGTCGACGACGAGGTCACCATCAAGGTGCAGCTCAAGGCGACGTACCAGACCCCGCCCCACCCGCCGGGCCGCACTTTCTCCTTCACGCTCGACAACGACCACCTGGTCAAACTCGCCCGCACCCCGGTCTCGGTACACAAGATCCTCGTCGTGATGCTCGTCCCGCGGTCCCGCGACGACTGGCTGCGCGCCAGCCACGACCGGCTCGACCTCAGGCACTGCTGCTACTGGGTCAACCTCGCCGGTCACCCCGTCACCGGCCGGACCCGGACCACCGTACGGATACCGACCGCGCGGATCTTCGACGACCGGGCCCTGTGCGAGATCATGACGCGGGTCGGCACGGGAGGCAGACCATGACGCACCGCCCGCTCGACGAACCCGCCCGCCCCCACCCCACCGACGCCCACCCCACGCGACCCCCCGACCCCGCCGACGTCGACCCCGCCGTCCTCGCCGCCCTGCTGCGCCGACACGGCTGGCAACGCCGCGGCGGCGCCCCCGGCCGCTACGGCCGCTGGACCCCGCCCGGACCCGCGGGGCAGGGCACCAGCCTCCTCGTCCCCGAGAGCCGCGCCTTCCCCGACAGCGACGACCTGCTCGGCGAGGCGCTCGACGCCCTCACCCGCAGCACGGCACCCTCCGCCCGCGAGGTGCTCCTCGGGCTGACCGTGCCCAGCGACGAGGTCCACTGGTGGCGCGACACCCCCGCGGGACCCACCCGCTGGACCGACGAGGAACGGCTGCGCGCCGCCGCCCGGCACCTGCTCCTCGCCGCCGCCCTCGCGACCCGCGCCCGCGCGGGCTACCACGGCGCCCGGCACCGCCGGACCGCCGCCGCGCTGCTCACCGACGTCCTCGTCGGCCCCGCGTCCGAAGGCGACCACCTCACCGCCTTCGTCCCCGTACACACCGGACGACCCCTCGCGATACGGCTCCACCACGCCCTGTACGCCGCCCGCGAAGCCGTCGACTACCAGCGCGCCACCGGCGGCATGGACGCCTTCGACACCGCCGTGGAAGCGGGCGTCAGCCGCGAACTCACCGAGGCGCTGACCACCCTGGTGCACGGCACCGAGGGCGCCCGGATCGCCGTCGCCTGGGCGCCCGCCGCCGGAGTGCCCGAGGGCTGCGCGCCCGGCGCCGAACCCGTCGGGTTCTCACCCGGCGACCTGCCCGCGCTGCGCGCCGCCGGGGCCCGCTACCTGCGCGCCGAGCCCTCCGTGCCGGTCCGGATCACCGGCGCCGTGGTGCGGATGCGCAGGACCCAGCCGCGCGGGCCGGGCACCGTACGGCTGCGGGTGCTCGCCGGGGCCGAGGTGCCGCACGTCAGGCTCACCCTCGACGAGGAGGACTACCGCCTCGCCGGGCACGCCCACCTCGTCGGACTGCCGGTGCGGGTGCACGGGCGGCTGGAGAGCCGCGGCGGCTTCCGGCGGCTGACCGGCGCCAGCGGGATCGTCCCCGTACAGGTCGACGAGGGAGAGCGGGACCGGCTCCTGAAGTCCCTCCAGGAGGACCTCGACCTCTTCGAGGAGGCGTGCGGCGGCGAGGACTGACGCTAACCGTTTCGCGGTGGGCGGGGGCGGGTCGGTACGATTCCGGCTACGGCGCGCGCTCGGGTACGGCGCTCGCATTCGCCTTCAGTCAGGAGAGACCGGTGTCAGACGTCCGTGTGATCATCCAACGCGATTCCGAGCGGGAAGAGCGCGTGGTGACGACGGGCACTACGGCCGCCGACCTCTTCGCCGGTGAGCGCTCGATCATCGCCGCGCGGGTGGGCGGCGAGCTGAAGGACCTCGCTTACGCGGTCTCCGACGGCGACGAGGTCGAGGGCGTCGAGATCTCCTCCGAGGACGGCCTCAACATCCTGCGGCACTCCACCGCGCACGTCATGGCGCAGGCCGTGCAGGAGCTGTTCCCCGAGGCCAAGCTGGGCATCGGCCCGCCCGTCCGGGACGGCTTCTACTACGACTTCGACGTGGAGAAGCCGTTCACGCCCGAGGATCTCAAGGCCATCGAGAAGAAGATGCAGGAGATCCAGAAGCGCGGGCAGCGCTTCTCGCGCCGCGTCGTCACCGACGAGGCCGCCCGCGAGGAGCTGGCCGACGAGCCGTACAAGCTGGAACTGATCGGCATCAAGGGCTCCGCGTCCTCGGACGACGGCGCGGACGTCGAGGTGGGCGGCGGCGAGCTGACCATCTACGACAACCTGGACGCCAAGACCGGCGAGCTGTGCTGGAAGGACCTGTGCCGGGGCCCGCACCTGCCGTCGACCCGGGCGATCCCGGCGTTCAAGCTGATGCGGAACGCGTCGGCGTACTGGCGCGGCAGTGAGAAGAACAAGCAGCTCCAGCGCATCTACGGGACCGCCTGGCCGTCCAGGGACGAGCTGAAGGCGCACCTGGAGTTCCTCGCCGAGGCCGAGAAGCGCGACCACCGCAAGCTGGGCTCCGAGCTGGACCTGTTCTCCATCCCGGAGCAGATCGGCTCCGGCCTCGCGGTCTTCCACCCCAAGGGCGGCATCATCCGCCGGGTCATGGAGGACTACTCGCGGCGCCGCCACGAGGAGGCGGGGTACGAGTTCGTCTACACCCCGCACGCCACCAAGGGGAAGCTGTTCGAGACCTCGGGCCACCTCGACTGGTACGCCGAGGGCATGTACCCGCCCATGCAGCTCGACGAGGGCGTGGACTACTACCTCAAGCCCATGAACTGCCCGATGCACAACCTGATCTTCGACGCGCGCGGGCGGTCGTACCGTGAACTGCCGCTGCGGCTGTTCGAGTTCGGCACCGTGTACCGGTACGAGAAGTCGGGCGTCGTGCACGGGCTGACCCGCGCGCGTGGCTTCACCCAGGACGACGCGCACATCTACTGCACCCGCGAGCAGATGTCCGAGGAGCTGGACAAGCTGCTCACCTTCGTGCTGGACCTGCTGCGCGACTACGGTCTGACCGACTTCTACCTGGAGCTTTCCACCAAGGACGAGACCAAGTTCGTCGGGTCGGACGAGGCATGGGAGGAGGCGACCGAGACGCTGCGCGAGGTCGCCGAGAAGCAGGGGCTGCCGCTGGTGCCCGACCCGGGTGGCGCGGCCTTCTACGGTCCGAAGATCTCCGTGCAGGCCCGGGACGCCATCGGCCGGACCTGGCAGATGTCGACCATCCAGCTCGACTTCAACCTGCCGGAGCGGTTCGAGCTGGAGTACACGGCGGCCGACGGCTCCAAGCAGCGCCCCGTGATGATCCACCGGGCCCTCTTCGGCTCCATCGAGCGGTTCTTCGCGGTTCTCCTTGAGCACTACGCGGGCGCCTTCCCGGCGTGGCTCGCGCCGGTGCAGGCGGTGGGCATCCCGGTCGGGGACGCGCACGTGGAGTACCTGGAGAAGTTCGCCGCGGAGGCGAAGAAGAAGGGGCTGCGGGTCGAGGTCGACTCTTCGTCTGACCGGATGCAGAAGAAGATCCGCAACGCCCAGAAGCAGAAGGTGCCGTTCATGGTCATCGTCGGGGACGACGACATGAACGCGGGCACGGTGTCGTTCCGCTACCGGGACGGTTCGCAGGAGAACGGCATCCCGTTCGACGAGGCCATCGGCAAGATCGTCAAGGTCGTCGAGGAGCGCGCGCAGGTCTGATCCGCGTCGGGTGCGGGCCCCCGGGGAGTTCACCTCCCCGGGGGCCCCTCCTCGTCCTCCCGGGAGAACACCTGGAGCAGCCACGACGAGAACGACCCCGTCACCGCCCCCAGCAGTGCCAGGCCGCAGGCCATCATGCCGACGGCGATGAGGCGGCCCACCGGCGTCACGGGCGCCACGTCGCCGTAGCCGACGGTGGACAGGGTCGAGCAGGTCCACCAGATCGCGTCGCCGAAGGTGCGCATGGTGGTCCCGGGGGCGCCGTGCTCGTGGTGGTAGACGGCGAGCGCGCCCGAGAAGCCGAGGAGCACCGCGGACGTCCCGGCGTAGACGATCACACGTCCGTACAGCGGGAGCCGGGGCAGCCCGTGCCGTCGCTGCACCCGCTCGTACGTCTTCACGAACCGCAGGGGCCGCAGCAGCGGCAGCACCAGCACGATCGTGTCGAGCAGATGGGTGCGTACGAAGCCCAGGCGCCGCCCGCTGAACCGCCAGCGGACCGCGTAGTCCACGGCGAACACCGCCCAGGCGGCGAGCATCGTGGCGTAGCAGGCGGCGCGTGCCGCCCGGGGCAGGGCGGGCTCGGCGAGGACGCGGACCGCGTAGGCGGCCAGGAAGAGCAGCGAGGCGAGGGTGAGGAGGCCGCCGGTGCGGCGTTCCCAGCGGGCCTCGGGGCTGTCGTCGTCCATCGGCCCAGCTTCACCGGGTGGTTTCGCGGGTGCCCGGCGACACGCCCCGTTCGGGCGACGCCATATGCTGCCTAGCATGACGAGTGAGCCGGAGCAGCAGATCGGAGTGGGTACGCAGGACGCGTTCCAGCGCCTGTGGACGCCCCACCGGATGGCCTACATCCAGGGTGAGAACAAGCCGAGCGGCCCCGGTGCCGACGACGGCTGCCCGTTCTGCTCGATCCCGGCGAAGTCGGATGAGGACGGGCTGGTCGTCCGGCGGGGTGAGCTGGTGTACGCGGTGCTGAATCTGTACCCGTACAACGGGGGCCACCTCATGACCGTGCCCTACCGGCACGTCGCCGACTACACCGATCTGACCGACGCGGAGACCGCTGAGCTGGCCGAGCTGACCAAGCAGGCGATGACGGCGCTGCGGGCCGCGTCGGGGGCGCACGGGTTCAACATCGGGATGAACCAGGGCGCGGTCGCGGGCGCGGGGATCGCCGCGCATCTGCACCAGCACATCGTGCCGCGCTGGGGTGGGGACACGAACTTCATGCCGGTGGTGGGCCACACCAAGGTGCTGCCGCAGTTGCTGGCGGACACCCGGAAGATGCTGGCGGAGGCGTGGCCGGGGCGGTGAGACGCGTCACGCGCCCTGAGGGGCGTCACGTGCCCTGAGGCGCGTCGCACGCACGTCACCGCCCCCGCGGGCCGGGCTCACGCGTCGTAGAGGTCGGCCTTCTTCGGGGAGGCGTCCTGGACGGCCCCGCTGAGGGAGGCCGAGCGGGAGCCGAACTTCTCCGTGTCGACGCCGTTCTCCTTGAGGACCTTGATCGCGGCGGAGTGGACGACGCGCAGGACCGGGGTGGCGGCGCGCAGGGCGTCGTCGGCCATGAAGCGGTGCCGCCAGGGCTTGTCGGCCCACACGTGCCGCAGTCCGAACGGCTCGGGCAGGGTGAGGGAGCCGCCGAGCCAGTTCAGCAGCGGCGGGTACCAGGTGAGCGGCGCGCGGGCGGCGAGGCGGACGACCTCGTCGGTGTCGACCAGCGGCAGCTTGATCGTCCGGCTCTCCCAGCGCTTGAGGGACTTCTGGACGGACTTCTCCTTGGCCGCGGGCTTCGCCGAGAACAGCGGGTGGACCCGGCCGAGGGCGTGTCCGGTGACCTCGATGCGCAGGGTCTCGTAGAGCACGGTCACCGTGATCAGCATGGTGATGACGAGCTGGCCGTCCCACAGGACCCACTGGACGCCGAGGTAGTGGCGGTCGCCGCTGCCGAACTGCTGCTTGTTGCAGATTTCCTGTATGGCGTGCGGTTTGACCTGGTACGCCTCCACGTCGGTGCCCTCGGGCCGGGAGACCGCGCCCGCGTTCTCGTCGACGGGGGTGACGATCCAGTGCCGTATCGACGGCTTGGGGAAGCCGCCGGTGTTCAGTGGGCCGCGCTCCAGCATCCGGAGCTGGTCGTGGATGGAGCGTATGACGTCCCAGCTACGGAACGGGTGGATCTCCCGGTCGGGGTCGGCGGGCACGAGGTCCTCGGCGAGCTGCCAACTGCCCCAGCGGGTGCCCATGCCGAGTATGCCCTTGGGTCCGGCGTAGAAGACGGAGTTGGACTGCTGCTCGGCGCTGAGCTTGGCCAGGGACTGGCGCAGTTGCTCGGCGGCGGTCTCGCCGGGGCTGCTGGGCACGGCCTCGGGGACCTTGGCGCCGACGCTGCTGCCGGAGAGCAGGCTGTCCCAGCGTGCGCGCAGGTCCCGCGCGGTGCGCTCGCAGATCCGCTTGGCCCAGAACCAGCCGACGACGGGCATCACGACGGCCGCGCGGGCGTACCAGGCCCAGAAGCCGGTGAAGGGCATCCGGAGGAGGAAGATCACGGCGAGGGCGCCGACGGCGACGAGGAGGGTGGTGGCGAGGGTGGAGGCGCGTTTGTCGTCGCGCTTGGCCACGGTGGTGCGCAGGGTGAACACCAGGAGCCAGATCAGCAGTCCGGGCAGGAAGAGGACGCCGCACAGGACCATGACCATGGACAGGAGGTTGTCCCGCTCCTTGCGGATGCGGTTGGCCGCGAGGCAGTGCTCGACGACGACCTGGGGTTCGGCGCCGAAGGACTGGATGAGCGGTTTGCGGCCGGAGCCGAGCATCCGGTTGACGACGGCCGTGGCGAACGCCTCGCCGAGGTTGGGCCGGAAGATCTTGGCCCACTTCTGGCCCTCGGAGACCTTCGACTCGTGCCACTCGCTGTTGGCCTTGAGGATCTCCGAGACCTCGTTGTCGCGGTAGGCCGCCGAGGCCAGCGCGAACGTCGCCGTCTGGCCCTCGTCACCCGTGCGCGGCACCTGCGGCCCGAAGAAGTCCGCGTAACCGCCGTCAACGGTCATTCCCGCCCCCACTCGCCGCACGCACTGTCGCTACTGCGGCCTTCCCGACTTCCCTGCTTCGCACACCTGTTGATCAGGCCATCAGGGTATCCGCAGCCACTGACATCCGGACGGCGGACGGCCGAAGCCGTCCGCCACCGGGGCGGGGAACCCTCCGGAACCGGCCACTTGGGGGTGGTGCGGGGGCAAGCGGGCGGTCCGGGGCGGGTGTTGTCACACCTGGTCGGCCTCCTGTTCGCGGACCTTCTCCGCGACCTGCGCGGGCATCGGCTCGTGCCGGGCGTAGCGGCGGCTGAAGCGCGCGGTGCCGTGGGAGAGGGAGCGCAGGTCGACGGCGTACCGGTCGATCTCGATCTCGGGTACCTCGGCGCGGATGAGGGTGCGCCCGCCGGGGGTCTGCTCGGTGCCGAGGACCCGGCCGCGCCGTCCGGACAGGTCGCTCATGACGGCGCCCACGTAGTCGTCGCCGACGAGGACGCTGACCTCGGCGACCGGTTCGAGGAGGTGGATGCGCGCGTCGGCGGCGGCCTCGCGCAGGGCGAGGGCCCCGGCTGTCTGGAAGGCGGCGTCGGAGGAGTCCACCGAGTGCGCCTTGCCGTCCAGGAGGGTGACGCGGACGTCGATCAGGGGGTATCCGGCGGCGACGCCCTTGGTGGCCTGGGTGCGGACGCCCTTCTCCACCGACGGGATGAACTGCCGGGGCACCGCGCCGCCGACGACCTTGTCGACGAACTCGATGCCGGAGCCGCCCGGCAGCGGCTCCACCTCGATCTCGCAGATGGCGTACTGGCCGTGGCCGCCGGACTGCTTGACGTGCCGTCCGCGGCCCGCGGACTTGGCGGCGAACGTCTCGCGCAGGGACACCTTGTGGGGGATGACGTCGACCTGGACGCCGTAGCGGCTGCGCAGTCGTTCGAGGGCGACGTCCGCGTGGGCCTCGCCCAGGCACCACAGGACGACCTGGTGGGTGTTCTGGTTCTGTTCCAGGCGCATGGTGGGGTCCTCGGCCACGAGTCGGGCGAGGCCCTGGGAGAGCTTGTCCTCGTCGGCCTTGCTGTGTGCCTGGATGGCGAGGGGGAGCAGCGGGTCGGGCATCTCCCAGGGCTCCATGAGGAGCGGGTCGTCCTTGGCGGAGAGGGTGTCGCCGGTCTCGGCGCGGGCGAGCTTGGCCACGCACGCGAGGTCGCCCGCGACGCAGTGGGTGACGGGGATCTGCCGCTTGCCGAACGGGGTGGACAGGGCGCCGACGCGTTCGTGGACGTCGTGGTCCTCGTGGCCGCGGTCCGCGAGCCCGTGCCCGGAGACGTGGACCGTCTCGTCGGGGCGCAGGGTGCCGGAGAAGACGCGGACCAGGGAGACGCGGCCGACGTAGGGGTCGGAGGAGGTCTTCACGACCTCCGCGACGAGCGGGCCGTCGGGGTCGCAGGGCTTCAGCTCGCGCGGGGTGCCGTCGATGGTGGTGACGCGGGGCGCGGTGCGTTCCAGCGGCGTCGGGAAGCCGCCGGTGATCAGTTCCAGCAGTTCGACCGTGCCGAGGCCCTGCCGGGCGCCGTCGGTCGCGGGGGCGGCGGCCAGCACGGGGAAGAAGGTGCCGCGCGCGACGGCCCGTTCCAGGTCGGTCACGAGCGTGCTGACGTCGACGGGTTCGCCGCCGAGGTAGCGGTCCATGAGGGTCTCGTCCTCGCTCTCGGCGATGATGCCCTCGATGAGCCGGTTGCGGGCCTGTTCGATCAGCGGGAGCTGGTCCTCGACGGGTTCGGACTCCTTGCGCTCGCCGGTGGAGTAGTCGTACAGCCGCTGCGACAGCAGCCCGATGAGGCCGGTCACGGGCGCGTGCCCGTCGGGGGCCTGCGGGCCGTGCAGCGGCAGGTAGAGCGGCAGTACGGCGTCGGGGTCGTCGGCGCCGAACGCGTCGGCGCAGAACCCGGTCATCTCGTCGTAGTCCGCGCGGGCCGCCTCCAGGTGGGTGACGACGATGGCGCGCGGCATTCCGACGGCGGCGCACTCGTCCCACACCATGCGGGTGGAGCCGTCCACGCCGTCGGAGGCCGAGACGACGAAGAGGGCGGCGTCCGCGGCGCGCAGACCGGCGCGCAGCTCCCCGACGAAGTCGGCGTACCCGGGGGTGTCCAGCAGGTTGATCTTGATGCCGTTCCATTCGACGGGCACCAGGGAGAGCTGTACCGAGCGCTGCTGGCGGTGCTCGATCTCGTCGTAGTCGGAGACGGTGCCGCCGTCCTGCACGCGGCCCGCCCGGTTCACCGCCCCCGCGGTCAGCGCGAGGGCTTCCACCAAGGTGGTCTTGCCCGATCCGGAGTGGCCGACCAGCACCACATTCCGTACGGACGCGGGGTGGTCGGCCGCCATTGCCCTGCCGGCGGCTCCGGGGTGTGTGTTCGCCTTGTCGCCCATTGTCCTGCCTCCCGTGCGCGGTGAGGTCCCTGTGGGCGCGGACACGCGGGAACCGCGTGCGGGGGCGGCTCCGGCGACGCCCGCGATCCTTCGAGCTTTCCACTCCCGTCACGGTGCGTCCATACGGAGGATGCGAAACCGACTTTCTGGACGTGGCGCCGGTGGCCCGCGCGGGCTGTCGGTGCCCGGCAGCCACGGGCACGCGCGCGTGGCTACGATGGGCCAGCCGGTGGCCAGCAGGGGCCGCGCGGCGAATTGACCCTCGGGAAGGCCATGCTGAACAAGTACGCGCG
Source organism: Streptomyces flavalbus (assembly GCF_042674625.1). Classification (NCBI taxonomy): domain Bacteria; kingdom Bacillati; phylum Actinomycetota; class Actinomycetes; order Kitasatosporales; family Streptomycetaceae; genus Streptomyces; species Streptomyces flavalbus. The sequence goes on along the minus strand of NZ_JBHTEB010000001.1, from coordinate 1,348,745 downwards.
TGCTTTCTTCACGCGTGTTCTCACGCCGTTCGCCACGTTTCTGATCCGGCGGGGCGTCAGCCCTGACACGGTCACGCTGATCGGCACCGCCGGTGTGATGGCGGGGGCGCTGGTCTTCTACCCCAGGGGGGAGTTCTTCTGGGGCACGGTCGTGATCACGCTGTTCGTCTTCTCCGACCTCGTCGACGGGAACATGGCCCGCCAGCTCGGCCGCTCCAGCCGCTGGGGCGCCTTCCTGGACTCGACGCTCGACCGGGTCGCCGACGGCGCGATCTTCGGCGGGTTCGCGCTGTGGTACGCGGCGGGCGGGGACGACATCGTGCTGTGCGCGGTGTCGATCTTCTGTCTGGCCAGCGGCCAGGTGGTGTCGTACACCAAGGCGCGCGGTGAGTCGATCGGGCTGCCGGTCGCCGTCAACGGGCTGGTCGAGCGGGCCGAGCGGCTGGTGATCTCGCTGGTGGCGGCCGGGTTCGCGGGGCTGCACAAGTTCGGGGTGCCCGGCATCCAGTACCTGCTGCCGATCGCGCTGTGGATCGTCGCCGTCGGCAGTCTGGTCACGCTGGTGCAGCGCGTGGTCACCGTGCGCCGGGAGTCCGCGGAGGCGGAGGCGGCGGCGGAGGCGGAAGCCGCGGCGCAGGCCGCGCAGCCGTCCGGCAACGCCGCCCAGAACGGCGCTGGTGCCGCCCCAGGCGCCCGCAACGCCGCGCGGGGGGCCGGGGGAGCCTCGCCGGACGGCGGGGCGGCGACATGAGCGCCCAGGACCGGCTGACGGACGCGCTGTACGGCGCTGGCTGGGGCACCGTGAAGAAGCTCCCCGAGCCGGTCGCCGTACGGCTCGGCCGCACCATCGCCGACGTCGCCTGGCGGCGGAACGGCAAGGGCGTCCAGCGGCTGGCGGCCAACTACGCGCGCGTGGTGCCCGACGCCACGCCGGAGCGCCTGGCGGAGCTGACCCGCGCGGGGATGCGCTCGTACCTGCGGTACTGGATGGAGTCGTTCCGGCTCCCGGCGTGGAGCGCCGAGCGCGTCAAGGGCGGCTTCGACCCGAAGGACGTGCACTACCTGACCGACGGGCTGGCCGCCGGGAAGGGCGTGATCCTCGCGCTGCCGCACCTGGCCAACTGGGACCTGGCGGGCGCGTGGGTCACCACGAAGCTGGCGACGCCGTTCACGACGGTCGCCGAGCGGCTGAGGCCGGAGACGCTGTACGACCGGTTCGTCGCCTACCGCGAGGGCCTCGGCATGGAGGTCCTGCCGCACAGCGGCGGCTCCGCCTTCGGCACGCTGGCCCGGCGGCTGCGCGACGGCGGCCTGGTCTGCCTGGTCGCGGACCGCGACCTGTCCGCCTCCGGGGTGACCGTCGACTTCTTCGGCGCCCGGGCGCGGATGCCCGCGGGGCCCGCGCTGCTGGCGCAGCAGACCGGCGCGCTGCTGCTGCCGGTCACCCTCTGGTATGACGACTCGCCGGTCATGCGGGGCCGGGTGCACCCGCCGGTCGAGGTACCCGAGTCAGGTGACCGGGCCGAGAAGACGTCTGCCATGACACAGGCGCTGGCCGACGCCTTCGCCACCGGCATCGCCGAGCACCCGGAGGACTGGCACATGCTGCAACGGCTGTGGACCGAGGACCTCGACCCCGCGAAGGGACCCTCGTGAGGATCGGCATCGTCTGCCCGTACTCCTGGGACGTCCCCGGCGGCGTCCAGTTCCACATCCGTGACCTGGCCGAGTACTTCCTGCGCCTCGGCCACGAGGTGTCCGTCCTCGCCCCGGCCGACGAGGACACCCCGCTGCCGCCGTACGTGGTCTCGGCGGGCCGCGCGGTCCCGGTGCCGTACAACGGCTCGGTGGCCCGGCTGAACTTCGGCTTCCTGTCGGCGGCGCGGGTGCGGCGCTGGCTGCACGACGGCGCGTTCGACGTCATCCACATCCACGAGCCGACGTCGCCCTCGCTGGGCCTGCTGACCTGCTGGGCGGCGCAGGGCCCGATCGTGGCGACGTTCCACACCTCCAACCCGCGCTCACGCGCGATGATCGCCGCGTACGCCATCCTCCAGGCGGCGCTGGAGAAGATCAGCGCCCGGATCGCGGTCAGCGAGTACGCCCGCCGCACGCTCGTCGAGCACCTCGGCGGCGACGCGGTGGTCATCCCCAACGGCGTCGACGTGGACTTCTTCGCGCGGGCCGAGCCCAAGCCGGAGTGGCAGGGCGGGACGATCGGCTTCATCGGGCGCATCGACGAGCCGCGCAAGGGCCTTCCGGTGCTGATGAGGGCCCTGCCGAGGATTCTCGCCGAGCGGCCGGGAACGCGGCTGCTGGTGGCGGGCCGGGGCGACGCGGAGGAGGCCGTCGAGTCGCTGCCGGAGGAGCTGCGCGCGCGGGTGGAGTTCCTCGGCATGATCAGCGACGAGGACAAGGCGCGGCTGCTGCGCAGCGTCGACCTGTACGTGGCGCCCAACACCGGCGGGGAGAGCTTCGGCATCATCCTCGTCGAGGCGATGTCGGCGGGCGCGCCGGTGCTCGCCTCCGACCTGGACGCCTTCGCGCAGGTCCTCGACCATGGGGCGGCGGGCGAGCTCTTCGCCAACGAGGACGCGGACGCCCTGGCCGAGGCGGCCGTCCGGCTCCTCGGGGACCCCGGGCGCCGCGAGGAACTGCGGGCGCGCGGCAGCGCCCACGTCCGGCGCTTCGACTGGTCGACCGTCGGCGCCGACATCCTCTCCGTCTACGAGACGGTGACGGCGGGCGCGGCGGCGGTGGCGACGGACGAGCGGACGACGGGCCTGCGGGCACGGTTCGGGCTGGCGCGGGACTGACGGGACTGACGAGCCCGGTTGAGGCTCGCTCACGACCGACAGGAAAGTCGGGACTGACGAGCGGGCCCGTGACCCCTCGTGGGAAACCCCCCCGCCGCACGCGGGTATAGCCTTGCCGCCCGTGACCGCAACCCTCATCTGGATCCTGGTCGCCCTCGTGGCGATCGGCCTGTACCTGAGCTGGACCGCGGGCCGCCTGGACCGCCTGCACGCGCGCATCGACGCCGCCCGCGCCGCCCTCGACGCGCAACTGCTGCGCCGGGCCTCCGTGGCGCAGGAGCTGGCCACCTCCGGGGTGCTCGACCCGGCCGCGTCGATCGTGCTGTACGAGGCCGCGCACGCCGCCCGGCAGGCCGAGGAGGAGCAGCGGGAGTTCGCGGAGAGCGAGCTGAGCCAGGCCCTGCGCGCGGTCTTCGCCGACCCGGGCCAAGTGGACGAGGTGCGGGCCGCCCCCGGCGGTGAGGCGGCCGTCACGGAGCTGGCGGAGGCGGTGCGGCGGGTGCCGATGGCCCGGCGCTTCCACAACGACGCCGTCCGCGCGGCCCGCGCCCTGCGGCGGCACCGCAAGGTGCGCTGGTTCCGGCTGGCCGGGCACGCCCCTTTCCCGCTGGCCTTCGAGATGGACGACGAACCGCCCGCCGCGCTGGTGGAGAGGGCCGCCTGAGCGTCGTATTCCGGACACCTCCCGTTCGGAAAACGAGCCACCGCTTCCCCATTGGCCCTTGCTGTGGCCTGCACGCCTCACGTTTCCTCGGTGCCTAGTAGCCCTCTTTCCCTTCAGTGAGGTCACCCGTGTCCAGCACCCTCTCCGAGAACCAGACCCCCGAGACCGGCACCGCGCGCGTGAAGCGCGGCATGGCCGAGCAGCTCAAGGGCGGTGTGATCATGGACGTCGTCACGCCGGAGCAGGCGAAGATCGCCGAGGACGCGGGCGCCGTCGCCGTCATGGCCCTGGAGCGGGTCCCCGCCGACATCCGCAAGGACGGCGGCGTGGCCCGGATGTCCGACCCGGACATGATCGAGGGCATCATCGACGCCGTGTCGATCCCGGTGATGGCCAAGTCCCGCATCGGCCACTTCGTCGAGGCCCAGGTGCTGCAGTCCCTCGGCGTCGACTACATCGACGAGTCCGAGGTCCTCACCCCGGCCGACGAGGTCAACCACTCCGACAAGTGGGCCTTCACCACCCCCTTCGTCTGCGGCGCCACCAACCTGGGCGAGGCCCTGCGCCGGATCGCCGAGGGCGCGGCGATGATCCGCTCCAAGGGCGAGGCCGGTACCGGCAACGTCGTCGAGGCGGTCCGCCACCTGCGCCAGATCAAGAACGAGATCGCCCGGCTGCGCGGCTACGACAACAACGAGCTGTACGCCGCCGCCAAGGAGCTGCGCGCCCCCTACGAGCTGGTCAAGGAGGTCGCCGAGCTGGGCAAGCTCCCGGTGGTCCTCTTCTCCGCCGGTGGTGTCGCCACCCCCGCCGACGCCGCGCTGATGCGCCAGCTCGGCGCCGAGGGCGTCTTCGTCGGCTCCGGCATCTTCAAGTCCGGCGACCCGGCCAAGCGCGCCGCCGCCATCGTGAAGGCCACCACCTTCTACGACGACCCGAAGATCATCGCCGACGCCTCCCGCAACCTGGGCGAGGCCATGGTCGGCATCAACTGCGACACCCTGCCCGAGTCCGAGCGCTACGCGAACCGGGGCTGGTGATGACCGCTCCCGTGATCGGAGTCCTCGCACTCCAGGGCGACGTACGGGAGCACCTGATCGCCCTGGCCGCGGCCGACGCCGTGGCCAGGCCGGTCCGGCGCCCCGAGGAACTCGCCGAGGTGGACGGCCTCGTCATACCCGGCGGTGAGTCCACCACCATCTCCAAGCTGGCCGTCCTCTTCGGCCTGATGGAGCCCCTCCGCGCGCGCGTGCGGGCCGGTATGCCCGTCTACGGCACCTGCGCGGGCATGATCATGCTCGCCGAGAAGATCCTCGACCCGCGCTCGGGCCAGGAGACCGTCGGCGGCATCGACATGATCGTGCGCCGCAACGCCTTCGGACGGCAGAACGAGTCCTTCGAGGCGGGGGTCGACGTCCGCGGCGTCGACGGCGATCCTGTGGAGGGCGTCTTCATCCGCGCGCCGTGGGTGGAGTCCGTGGGCGCCGCGGCCGAGGTGCTCGCCGAGCACGAGGGGCACATCGTCGCCGTCCGCCAGGGCAACGCGCTGGCCACGTCGTTCCATCCGGAGCTGACGGGCGACCACCGTGTGCACGCGCTCTTCGTCGACATGGTGCGCGCGAGCCGGGCGCCGGAGTCCTTGTAGGATCTCTGACGTTCGTCATTGGATGGGTTACGCGAAGGAGACAGGCAGATGTCCGGCCACTCTAAATGGGCCACGACGAAGCACAAGAAGGCCGTCATCGATGCCAAGCGCGGCAAGCTCTTCGCGAAGCTGATCAAGAACATCGAGGTCGCGGCCCGCATGGGCGGCGTCGACCTGGACGGCAACCCGACGCTCTACGACGCCGTGCAGAAGGCGAAGAAGTCGTCGGTGCCGAACAAGAACATCGACTCGGCGATCAAGCGCGGCGGCGGCCTCGAAGCGGGCGGCGCCGACTACGAGACGATCATGTACGAGGGCTACGGCCCCAACGGTGTCGCGGTGCTCATCGAGTGCCTCACCGACAACCGCAACCGCGCCGCCTCCGAGGTCCGCGTCGCCATGACCCGCAACGGCGGCTCGATGGCCGACCCCGGCTCGGTGTCGTACCTGTTCAACCGCAAGGGCGTCGTCATCGTCCCCAAGGGCGAGCTGACCGAGGACGAGGTCCTCATGGCGGTGCTGGACGCCGGTGCGGAGGAAGTGAACGACCTCGGGGAGAACTTCGAGGTGATCTCCGAGCCCACCGACCTGGTCGCGGTCCGCACCGCCCTCCAGGACGCGGGCATCGACTACGAGTCCGCCGACGCCAACTTCGTCCCGACCATGCAGGTCGAGCTGGACGAGGAAGGCGCCAAGAAGATCTTCAAGCTGATCGACGCGCTGGAGGACAGCGACGACGTGCAGAACGTCTTCGCCAACTTCGACGTCAGCGACGAGATCATGGAGAAGGTCGACGCCTGAGCCGACGCTCTCGCTCGAACGGGCCGACGGGACACACCCGTCGGCCCGTCGCGTTGTCGGTGGTACCCGATAGCCTGCACAAACAGGCGATCGAGAGAAGGGGGAGCGGTGCGCGTACTGGGGGTGGACCCGGGACTGACCCGGTGTGGCGTCGGTGTCGTCGAGGGCGTCGCGGGCAGGCCGCTCACCATGCTCGGCGTCGGCGTCGTCCGCACCCCGGCCGACGCGGAGCTGGGGGACCGGCTCGTCGCCATCGAGCGGGGCATCGAGGCGTGGCTGGACGAACACCGGCCTGAATTCGTCGCCGTGGAGCGCGTCTTCAGCCAGCACAACGTGCGCACCGTGATGGGCACCGCCCAGGCCAGCGCCGTCGCCATGCTGTGCGCCGCCCGCCGTGGCATCCCCGTCGCCCTGCACACCCCCAGCGAGGTCAAGGCCGCCGTCACCGGCAGCGGACGCGCCGACAAGGCCCAGGTCGGCGCCATGGTCACCCGGCTGCTGCGGCTCAGCGCGCCGCCCAAGCCCGCGGACGCCGCCGACGCCCTCGCCCTCGCCATCTGCCACATCTGGCGCGCCCCCGCGCAGAACCGCCTCCAGCAGGCCGTCGCCCAGCACACCGCCCACACCACCCGCACCACCCACACCGCCCACGCAACGAAAGGCCGTACGGCATGATCGCCTTCGTCAGCGGCCCGGTCGCCGCCCTCGCCCCGGACTCCGCGGTGGTCGAGGTGGGCGGCATCGGCATCGCCGTCCAGTGCACCCCGAACACCCTGTCCGCACTGCGCACCGGCCAGCAGACCAAGCTCGCCACCTCCCTGGTCGTCCGCGAGGACTCCCTGACGCTGTACGGCTTCGCCGACGACGACGAGCGGCAGACCTTCGAACTGCTCCAGACCGCCAGCGGCGTCGGCCCCCGCCTCGCCCAGGCCATGCTCGCCGTGCACTCCCCGGACGCCCTGCGCCGAGCCGTCGCCACCGGTGATGAGAAGGCCCTCACCGCCGTCCCCGGCATCGGCAAGAAGGGCGCGCAGAAGCTGCTCCTGGAGCTGAAGGACCGGCTCGGCGAACCCCTCGGCGCCCCCGCCGTCGGCGCGCCGGTCACCCAGGGCTGGCGCGACCAGTTGCACGCCGCCCTGATCGGCCTCGGCTACGCCACCCGCGAGGCCGACGAGGCCGTCACCGCCGTCGCCCCGCAGGCGGAGGCCGCGGGCGGCCCGCCCCCGGTCGGGCAGCTCCTCAAGGCCGCCCTCCAGACGCTGAACCGCGCCCGCTAGCCCGCAGTCGAGAACCGAGGCACACCACATGAACTGGGACGACACCCCCGACACCGCCACCGAGCGGCTCGTCGGTGCGTCCGCCGACCGCGAGGACCAGGCCGTCGAGGCCGCCCTGCGCCCCAAGGACCTGCACGAGTTCATCGGCCAGGAGAAGGTCCGCGAACAGCTCGACCTCGTGCTGCGCGCCGCCCGCGCGCGCGGCGCCACCGCCGACCACGTGCTGCTGTCCGGCGCCCCCGGCCTCGGCAAGACCACCCTGTCGATGATCATCGCGGCGGAGATGGGAGCCCCCATCCGCATCACCTCCGGCCCCGCCATCCAGCACGCCGGTGACCTCGCGGCGATCCTGTCCTCCCTCCAGGAGGGCGAGGTCCTCTTCCTCGACGAGATCCACCGCATGTCCCGCCCCGCCGAGGAGATGCTCTACATGGCGATGGAGGACTTCCGCGTCGACGTCATCGTCGGCAAGGGCCCCGGCGCCACCGCCATCCCCCTGGAGCTGCCGCCGTTCACCCTGGTCGGCGCCACCACCCGCGCGGGCCTGCTGCCGCCCCCGCTGCGCGACCGCTTCGGCTTCACCGCGCACATGGAGTTCTACGAGCCCACCGAGCTGGAGCGGGTCATCCACCGCTCCGCCAGCCTGCTCGACGTCGAGGTCGAGGCGCCCGGCGCCGCCGAGATCGCGGGCCGCTCCCGGGGCACGCCCCGCATCGCCAACCGGCTGCTGCGCCGGGTCCGCGACTACGCGCAGGTCAAGGCCGACGGCGTGATCACCCAGGAGGTCGCCGCCGCCGCCCTCGCGGTCTACGAGGTCGACGACCGCGGCCTCGACCGCCTCGACCGGGCCGTCCTGGAGGCCCTGCTGAAGCTGTTCGGCGGCGGCCCCGTGGGCCTGTCCACCCTCGCGGTCGCCGTGGGGGAGGAGCGCGAGACCGTCGAGGAGGTCGCCGAACCCTTCCTGGTCCGCGAGGGACTGCTCGCCCGCACCCCGCGTGGCCGGGTCGCCACCCCCGCGGCGTGGGCGCATCTCGGCCTCACCGCGCCCGGCACGGGCACTGTAGGAAACGGACAACAGGACTTGTTCGGGACGTGACGGTGCGGACATTGGCCCGGCCAGGAACCCTGGTGCCATGCTGAGCGTTGTTCCATGCGCGCGGACTCGCTTAGACTCCGCCGATGCCGCCCTTCTCATGGCGGCAAGCACACCCCCAACCATCAGGCCGCTCACCACCGCGGTCGTGTGAAGGAAGTTCCGACCCGTGAGTCTCGTGACCCTCCTCCCGTTCATCGTGCTCATCGGGGCCATGTTCCTGATGACGCGGTCGGCCAAGAAGAAGCAGCAGCAGGCCGCCGACATGCGGAACCAGATGCAGCCCGGTTCCGGCGTCCGCACGATCGGGGGCATGTACGCCACGGTCAAGGAAGTCAACGAGGACACCGTCCTCCTCGACGCCGGACCGGGTGTGGAGCTGCTCTTCGCCAAGAACTCGATCGGTGCGGTCCTTACCGATGACGAGTACAACCGCATCGTGCACGGCATCGAGCACGACCTGAAGTCCGACGCTGACCTCGTGCCGGACGACGCCTCCTCCCTCACCGACTCCGACGAGTCCGCCGACGCCGCCTCCGACGGCGACACCTCCGCCGACGCCTCCGTCGACCTCGGCAAGAAGGACACGGCCGAGGAGCCGTCCACCGCCGACGCGAAGCCGGGCGAGGAGCCGAAGAAGACCGACGGCGACTCCGACGCGAAGTAGTCACGCCCCAGGGCGCGCGGGCGGGACCCGCGCGCCTCGGGACCTGCTCGTCGCGCACGAGATCCCCACACCATGGCACGGCCGCCCGCCCGCAGACCCGGCGCGGAGCGGCCCGAGAGGGAGTACGAGAAGGTGGCAGCACCCAAAAAGGGCCGGAGCGCGAGCGCTCAGAGCAAGCCGGTGCGCTCGCTGGTCCTGATTCTGATCGCCATCGTGGCGCTCACGGGGGGCATGTTCCTCTCCGGACATACCACCCCGCGTCTCGGCATCGACCTGGCGGGCGGCACGAGCATCACGCTCCGCGCCGTCCCCGAGGACGGCAACGAGGCGGCGATCAACAAGACCAACATGAACACCGCGGTCTCCATCATGGAGCGCCGCGTCAACGGTCTTGGCGTGTCCGAGGCGGAGGTCCAGACCCAGGGCGATCGCAACATCATCGTCAACATCCCCAAGGGCACCAACTCCAAGCAGGCCCGGGAGCAGGTCGGCACCACCGCCAAGCTGTACTTCCGGCCGGTCCTGGCCACCGAGCCCACCGGCGGCGCCGCGGCGAGCCCCTCGCCCAGCGCCTCCGACGAGGCCACCGGCTCCGCCAGCCCCTCCACGTCGGCGTCCCCGTCGGACGGTGAGTCCGCCACCGGCACCGAGACCGCCGAGGCCACCCCGTCGGGCTCCGCCACCACCCAGGGCCGCCCCGTCACCGACGCGCTGAAGGCCGACCCGACCCCCTCCAACAACTCGGCCTCGGCCTCCGCCTCCGCGAGCGCCAGCCCCTCCGCCACGGACGGGGGCGCCGCCTCCGACGCCGACAGCAAGGCCCAGCAGGAGTACGCCGCGCTGGACTGCTCCAAGAAGGCCGCCCGCACCGACGCCGGTGACGGCGCCAAGCCCGAGAACTCCACCGTCGGCTGCGGCGAGATCGAGGGCGTCTGGTACAAGTACCTGCTCGGCCCGGCCGCCGTCGACGGCACCGAGGTCGACGACGCCGACGCCGTGTACGACACCCAGAGCGGCGCGGGCTGGAAGGTCCAGATGGACTTCTCCTCCTCCGGCGCCAAGAAGTTCGCCGACATCACCGGCAAGCTCGCGCAGAACCAGTCGCCGCAGAACCAGTTCGGCATCGTCCTCGACGGCGAGGTCGTCTCCAGCCCGTTCGTCAGCCAGTCCATCACCGGCGGCAACGCGGAGATCTCCGGCAGCTTCACCCAGGACGAGGCGCAGAACCTCGCCAACATGCTCTCCTACGGCGCCCTGCCGCTGACCTTCCAGGAGGACAGCGTCACCACGGTCACCGCCGCGCTCGGCGGCGACCAGCTCCAGGCGGGCCTCATCGCGGGCGCCATCGGCCTCGCGCTGGTCATCCTGTACCTGGTGATCTACTACCGCGGCCTGTCCTTCATCGCGATCGCCTCGCTGATGGTCTCCGCCGCGCTCACCTACGTGATCATGTCGCTGCTCGGCCCGGCCATCGGCTTCGCGCTGAACCTGCCCGCGGTCTGCGGCGCCATCGTCGCCATCGGCATCACCGCGGACTCGTTCATCGTCTACTTCGAACGCGTCCGCGACGAGATCCGCGAGGGCCGCTCGCTGCGCCCCGCGGTCGAGCGGGCCTGGCCGCGCGCCCGGCGCACCATCCTGGTCTCCGACTTCGTGTCGTTCCTCGCCGCCGCGGTGCTCTTCATCGTCACCGTCGGCAAGGTCCAGGGCTTCGCGTTCACCCTCGGTCTGACGACCGTCCTCGACGTCGTGGTCGTCTTCCTCTTCACCAAGCCGCTGCTGACGCTGATGGCGCGCCGGAAGTTCTTCGCCAGCGGCCACCGCTGGTCCGGCCTGGACCCGAAGGCCCTGGGCGCCAAGCCGCCGCTGCGCCGCACCCGCCGTCCCGCCGCCCCCGTCGACCCGAAGGAGGCGTGAGATGTCGAAGCTCGGCAACCTCGGCGCCCGACTGCACCGTGGCGAGGTCGGTTACGACTTCGTCGGCAACCGCAAGCTCTGGTACGGCATCTCGATCCTGATCACCATCACGGCGATCGTCGGCCTGACGGTGCGCGGCCTGAACATGGGCATCGAGTTCCAGGGCGGCGCCGTCTTCACCACCCCGAAGACGTCCGTCTCCGTCTCCCAGGCCCAGGAGTACGCGGAAGAGGCCTCCGGTCACGACGCGATCGTCCAGAAGCTCGGCAACGGCAGCCTGCGCATCCAGATCGCGGGCACCGACACCAGCAAGTCCGACCAGATCAAGAACACCCTCGCCGAGGACCTCAAGGTCAACGAGGAGGACATCAACGCCGAACTGGTCGGTCCCAGTTGGGGCGACCAGATCGCCAACAAGGCGTGGCAGGGCCTGGGCATCTTCCTGGTCCTGGTGGTGATCTACCTGGCGATCGCCTTCGAGTGGCGGATGGCCGTCGCCGCGTTCGTCGCCCTGATCCACGACATCACCATCACGGTCGGCATCTACGCCCTCGTCGGCTTCGAGGTCACCCCGGGCACCGTGATCGGTCTGCTGACGATCCTCGGTTACTCGCTGTACGACACGGTCGTGGTGTTCGACAGCCTCAAGGAACAGACCAAGGGCATCACCAAGCAGACCCGCTGGACCTACAGCGACATCGCCAACCGCTCGATCAACAGCACCCTGGTCCGCTCGGTCAACACCACCGTGGTCGCGCTGCTGCCGGTGGCGGGCCTGCTGTTCATCGGCGGCGGTGTCCTCGGCGGCGGCATGTTGAACGACATCTCGCTGTCGCTGTTCGTCGGCCTCGCGGCCGGGGCGTACTCCTCGATCTTCATCGCCACGCCGCTCGTCGCCGACCTCAAGGAACTCGAGCCGGAGATGAAGGCGCTGAAGAAGCGCGTCCTCGCCAAGCGCGCCCAGGGCGGCGAACCCGCCGTGGAGCCGACCGCCGCCACCACGGACGACGGCTACGACGACGGCCCCGACGAGCCGGGGGACGCCGCGCCCGCGGTCGTCGGCCCGCGCAACCAGCCCGCGTCCCGTGGCCGGGGCCGCGGCCGACCGTCGGGGAAGCGCCGATGACCGACATCGAGCAGCTCCTGCTCAGCCGCATCCGTGACGTGGCCGACTACCCGGAGCCGGGCGTGATGTTCAAGGACATCACCCCGCTGCTCGCGGACCCGGCGGCGTTCGGCGCCCTGACCGACGCCCTGGCGGAGATCGCCGTACGCGAGAACGCCACCAAGGTCGTCGGCCTTGAGGCCCGCGGCTTCATCCTGGGCGCCCCGGTCGCCGTCCGCGCGGGCGTCGGCTTCATCCCCGTACGCAAGGCGGGCAAGCTCCCCGGAGCGACCCTCAGCCAGGCGTACGACCTGGAGTACGGCTCGGCGGAGATCGAGATCCACGCCGAGGACCTCAGCGCCGACGACCGGGTCCTGGTCGTCGACGACGTGCTCGCCACCGGCGGCACCGCCGAGGCGTCCCTGGAGCTGATCCGCCGCTCCGGCGCCCAGGTCGCGGGCGTCGCCGTCCTGATGGAGCTGAGCTTCCTCGGCGGCCGTCCCCGGCTGGAGTCCTCGCTGGCCGGAGCGCCCCTGGAGTCCCTCCTCACCATCTGACCGGCCCCGCACCGCGCGCCCAGCACCGAGCCCCACCGCTGGGCGCGCACCCGTTTCCGGGGCCCGGAGGAATCCCCCGGACGCCCCTTGTGTTCCTCGGGTAGACGGCCCTCACACTGGCCTGAAGGCGATCCTGGAGCCCGGGATCGCTACCATGGGGTCTCCGGAGCCTGACCGGGGGACCCGGATCGCGCACGAGGAGCCCTCTTGCCAGACGAGGCCCAACACCTGACCGCCGCCAAGCCCGAGCCCACCCCGGGCCCCGCGGCGGAGCCCGCGCCGAACGCCAGGAACGACACCCGCGGGCCGGTCGAGTACGCCCCGGCTCCGTCCGCGAACCCCGCCGAGCAGCGCCCCAAGCCGTCCCCTCCGCAGCGCCCCACGGCCACCCCGCCCATCCGCCCGGCGTCCGCGCAGCCCGTCCGCACCGGCTCCTCCAACCGCGTCCGCGCCCGCCTCGCCCGCCTCGGCGTCCAGCGCGCCAACCCGTACAACCCGGTCCTGGAGCCGTTGCTGCGGATAGTGCGCAGCAACGACCCCAAGATCGAGACGTCGACGCTGCGCCAGATCGAGCGCGCCTACCAGGTCGCGGAGCGCTGGCACCGCGGCCAGAAGCGCAAGAGCGGCGACCCGTACATCACGCACCCCCTCGCCGTCACCACCATCCTCGCCGAGCTGGGCATGGACCCGGCCACCCTGATGGCGGGCCTGCTGCACGACACCGTCGAGGACACCGAGTACGGCCTCGACGACCTGCGCCGCGACTTCGGTGACGTCGTCGCCCTCCTCGTCGACGGCGTCACCAAGCTGGACAAGGTCAAGTTCGGTGAGGCCGCGCAGGCGGAGACCGTGCGCAAGATGGTCGTGGCGATGGCCAAGGACCCGCGCGTCCTGGTCATCAAGCTCGCGGACCGCCTGCACAACATGCGCACCATGCGCTACCTCAAGCGCGAGAAGCAGGAGAAGAAGGCGCGCGAGACCCTGGAGATCTACGCGCCACTCGCCCACCGCCTGGGCATGAACACCATCAAGTGGGAGCTGGAGGACCTCGCCTTCGCGATCCTCTACCCCAAGATGTACGACGAGATCGTCCGCCTGGTGGCCGAAAGGGCACCCAAGCGTGACGAGTACCTGGCCATAGTGACCGACGAGGTCCAGCAGGACCTGCGCGCCGCCCGCATCAAGGCGACCGTCACCGGACGGCCCAAGCACTACTACAGCGTCTACCAGAAGATGATCGTCCGCGGCCGGGACTTCGCGGAGATCTACGACCTGGTGGGCATCCGCGTCCTGGTGGACACCGTCCGCGACTGCTACGCGGCCCTGGGCACCGTCCACGCCCGCTGGAACCCGGTTCCGGGGCGGTTCAAGGACTACATCGCGATGCCCAAGTTCAACATGTACCAGTCGCTGCACACGACGGTCATCGGACCCAACGGCAAGCCGGTCGAACTGCAGATCCGCACCTTCGACATGCACCGCCGCGCCGAGTACGGCATCGCCGCGCACTGGAAGTACAAGCAGGAGGCCGTCGCGGGTGCCTCCAAGGTCCGCACGGACGTGCCGCGCGCTCCCGCCGGCAAGGCCGGCAAGGACAACGCCGCCATCAACGACATGGCGTGGCTGCGGCAGCTCCTGGACTGGCAGAAGGAGACCGAGGACCCCGGCGAGTTCCTGGAGTCCCTGCGCTTCGACCTCTCCCGCAACGAGGTCTTCGTCTTCACCCCGAAGGGTGATGTCATAGCGCTCCCCGCCGGTGCCACCCCCGTGGACTTCGCCTACGCCGTCCACACCGAGGTCGGCCACCGCACCATAGGGGCGCGCGTCAACGGCAGGCTCGTACCCCTGGAGTCCACCCTCGACAACGGCGACCTGGTGGAGGTCTTCACCTCCAAGGCGGCCGGTGCCGGACCCTCCCGGGACTGGCTCGGCTTCGTCAAGTCACCGCGCGCCCGCAACAAGATCCGCGCCTGGTTCTCCAAGGAGCGCCGGGACGAGGCGATCGAGCAGGGCAAGGACGCCATCGTCCGCGCGATGCGCAAGCAGAACCTGCCGATCCAGCGCATCCTCACCGGCGACTCCCTGGTCACCCTGGCGCACGAGATGCGCTACTCGGACATCTCCGCGCTGTACGCGGCGATCGGCGAGGGCCATGTCTCCGCGCAGAACATCGTGCAGAAGCTGGTCCAGGCGCTCGGCGGCGAGGAGGCCGCCACCGAGGAGATCGACGAGACGGTCCCGCCGTCCCGTGGCCGCAGCCGCAAGCGCCGCTCCAGCGCCGACCCCGGCGTCATCGTCAAGGGCGTCGAGGACGTCTGGGTCAAGCTCGCCCGCTGCTGTACCCCCGTACCCGGCGACCCGATCATCGGCTTCGTCACCCGAGGTAGCGGCGTATCGGTTCACCGCAGCGACTGCGTCAACGTGGAGTCACTGTCGCGCGAGCCCGAACGCATCCTCGACGTCGAGTGGGCGCCCACCCAGTCCTCGGTCTTCCTGGTCGCCATCCAGGTGGAGGCCCTGGACCGCTCCCGGCTCCTGTCGGACGTCACCCGCGTCCTGTCCGACCAGCACGTCAACATCCTCTCCGCGGCCGTCCAGACCTCCCGCGACCGCGTCGCCACCTCCCGCTTCACCTTCGAGATGGGCGACCCGAAACACCTCGGCCACGTCCTGAAGGCGGTCCGGGGCGTGGAGGGCGTGTACGACGTCTACCGCGTGACGTCGGCCCGCAACCGCACGTAGGGGACCAGACGCAGAGAGGGGCTCCCCGTGGTGGGGAGCCCCTCTCGTCGCTGTCCGTGGGTCAGCCGCCGAACTCCTGCAGGCCCTTCAGCGCCTGGTCGAGCAGGGCCTGGCGGCCCTCCAGCTCACGCTCCAGCTTGTCGGCCTTGGCGTTGTTGCCCTGGGCGCGCGCCTGGTCGATCTGGCCGCGGAGCTTGTCCACGGCGGCCTGGAGCTGGCCGGTCAGCCCCTCGGCACGCGCGCGTGCCTCCGGGTTGGTACGGCGCCACTCGGCCTCCTCGGCCTCCTGGATGGCCCGCTCGACGGCGTGCATCCGGCCCTCGACCCGCGGCCGGGCGTCGCGCGGGACGTGGCCGATGGCCTCCCAGCGCTCGTTGACGGAGCGGAACGCGGCACGCGCGGCCTTCAGGTCCGTCACCGGGAGGATCTTCTCGGCCTCCTCGGCCAGCTCCTCCTTGAGCTTCAGGTTCTCCGCCTGTTCCGCGTCCCGCTCGGCGAAGACCGAGCTGCGGGCGGCGAAGAACACGTCCTGGGCACCGCGGAAGCGGTTCCACAGGTCGTCCTCGTGCTCGCGCTGGGCGCGGCCCGCCGCCTTCCACTCCGTCATCAGCTCGCGGTAGCGCGCGGCCGTGGGACCCCAGTCCGTCGAACCGGACAGCGCCTCGGCCTCGGCGACCAGCCGCTCCTTGGTCCGGCGGGCCTCCTCGCGCTGCGCGTCGAGCTGCGCGAAGTGCGCCTTGCGCCGCTTGGAGAACGCCGACCGGGCGTGCGAGAAGCGGTGCCACAGCTCGTCGTCCGACTTGCGGTCCAGGCGCGGCAGCCCCTTCCAGGTGTCCACCAGCGACCGCAGCCGCTCACCGGCCACCCGCCACTGGTCGGACTGGGCCAGCTCCTCGGCCTCGGTGACCAGCGCCTCCTTGGCCTGCCGGGCCTCGTCGGTCTGCTTGGCCCGCTGCGCCCTGCGCTCCTCGCGGCGCTTGTCCACCAGCTCGACCAGCTTGTCCAGCCGGGCCCGCAGCGCGTCCAGATCCCCCACGGCGTGGTGCGCGTCGACCTGCTCGCGCAGGTGGTCGATCGCGACCTGCGCGTCCTTCGACGACAGGTCGGTGGTCTGCACTCGCTTCTCGAGGAGGCCGATCTCGACAACCAGGCCCTCGTACTTGCGCTCGAAATAGGCCAGCGCCTCCTCGGGGGAGCCCGCCTGCCAGGAACCGACGACCTGCTCGCCGTCGGCCGTACGCACGTACACGGTCCCCGTCTCGTCGACGCGGCCCCACGGGTCGCTGCTCACAGCGCCTCCTCCACATGATGCCTGCGGGGGGCGTCGGCTCCCCCGGGCATCGTCCACAGTTTCGTCACGGCCAACATAGGCGACCGGCGGGTTGCCTGTCCGCATCCCGCGCGACCGAAATTACGCAGTTGGGGGTCAGGATTCGCTGACCGTGGCCTTGTTGATCACGACCGTCGCGTTCGGTGCCCCGTCGCCCGCGCCGGTGTTCTCACCCGCCTTGGCAATCTTCGTGAGTACCTTCATCCCGGCCTCGGAAACGGTACCGAACGGGGTGTAGTTGGGCGGCAGCGGACTGTCCTCGTAGACGAGGAAGAACTGGCTGCCACCGCTGTTGCGGCCCTGGCCCGAGGAGGCGTCGAACTGGTTGGCCATCGCCACCGTGCCCTTCGGGTAGGTGTCGCCCTTGAGGCTCTTGTCCTTCAGGTTCTCGTCCGGGATGGTGTAGCCCGGCCCGCCGGTGCCGTTGCCCGTGGGGTCGCCGCACTGGAGGACGTAGATGCCGTTCGTGGTGAGCCGGTGGCACGTCGTGTGGTCGAAGTAGCCCTTACCGGCGAGGAAGTTGAACGAGTTCACCGTGTGCGGGGCCGCCGACGCCTTCAGGTCGATGTCTATGTCACCGCAGGTCGTCGCGAGCTTCATCGTGTACTTCGCGGACTTGTCGATGGTCATCGCTGGCTCCTTCTTCCAGCTCATCGACTCCACCTCGCCCTTCGCGGGCTTGTCGCAGGGGTCGGGCGCCTTGCTCGTCGGCTCGGCGCTGGGCGTGACCTCCGCGCCCGCGTTGCTCTTGTCGTCGTCGCCCTTCAGGGTCCCGGTCGTGTACAGCGCGAGGCTGCCCACCAGAACCACGCCGAGCACCGACGCGATCACCGCGTTGCGCGTGCGCGCCTTGCGTCGTGCCTGGGTGCGCCGCTGCTGCTGCCGCAAGAACTTCTCCCGGGCGAGCTGACGCCGCCGCTGTTCCTGGCTGACCACCGGGTCTACTCCTCGTGCGTCTGGTTACGTCGACGGGTTACGCGCCCTGGAGTCAACCGCGCGCGTGTGTGCCCCGTACCGTATATGGGTTCCCTGAGGATGCGGCAGCGCCGGTAGGCTTCTGGCCTCAGGCGCAGCCCATTCACAAGCCACTCGAACCGACACAACGAAGGACGATCGTGCTCATTGCCGGGTTCCCCGCCGGGGCCTGGGGGACGAACTGTTATCTCGTCGCCCCCGCCGCCGGTGAGGAGTGCGTGATCATCGACCCCGGCCACCAGGCCGCCCAGGGCGTCGCGGAGGCGGTCGCCAAGCACCGCCTCAAGCCGGTCGCCGTCGTGCTCACCCACGGCCACATCGACCACGTCGCCTCGGTCGTCCCGGTGTGCGGCGCGCACGACGTGCCCGCCTGGATCCACCCCGCCGACCGCTACATGATGAGCGACCCGGAGAAGGGCATCGGCCGCTCCATCGGGATGCCGCTGATGGGCGAGCTGACCGTCGGGGAACCGGACGACGTCAAGGAGCTGGCCGACGGCGCCACGCTGGAACTGGCCGGTCTCGAACTGTCGGTCGCGCACGCGCCGGGCCATACCAAGGGGTCGGTGACCTTCGGTATGCCCGAGGCGGCGGACATCCCGCCGGTCATGTTCTCGGGCGACCTGCTGTTCGCCGGCTCCATCGGACGCACCGACCTGCCCGGTGGCGACATGGCCGAGATGCTCGACTCGCTGGCCCGCGTGTGCCTGCCGCTCGACGACTCGACCGTGGTGCTGTCCGGACACGGCCCCCAGACGACCATCGGCCGGGAGCGCGCCACCAACCCGTACCTGCGGCAGGTGGCCGACGGCCAGGGAGCCGCCGACCAGGCTCCCCGACGAGGAATGTGACGAGAGAACTCCCGTGAGCACCTTCAAGGCCCCCAAGGGCACGTACGACCTCATCCCGCCGGACAGCGCCAAGTTCCTGGCGGTCCGCGAGGCGATCGCCGCGCCGCTGCGCAACTCCGGCTACGGCTACGTCGAGACGCCCGGCTTCGAGAACGTGGAACTGTTCGCGCGCGGGGTGGGCGAGTCCACCGACATCGTGACCAAGGAGATGTACGCCTTCGAGACCAAGGGCGGCGACCGGCTCGCCCTGCGCCCCGAGGGCACCGCCTCCGTGCTGCGCGCCGCGCTGGAGGCCAACCTGCACAAGGCGGGCAACCTCCCGGTCAAGCTCTGGTACTCCGGCTCCTACTACCGCTACGAGCGCCCCCAGAAGGGCCGCTACCGCCACTTCTCGCAGGTCGGCGCCGAGGCGATCGGCGCGGAGGACCCGGCGCTGGACGCCGAGCTGATCATCCTGGCCGACCAGGCGTACCGCTCGCTGGGCCTCAGGAACTTCCGCATCCTGCTGAACAGCCTGGGCGACAAGGAGTGCCGCCCGGTGTACCGGACCGCCCTCCAGGACTTCCTGCGCGGTCTCGACCTCGACGAGGACACCCTGCGCCGCGCCGAGATCAACCCGCTGCGCGTCCTCGACGACAAGCGCCCCGACGTCCAGAAGCAGCTCACCGACGCCCCGCTGCTGCGCGACTACCTGTGCGACGCCTGCAAGGCGTACCACGAGGAGGTCCGCGAGCTGCTCACGGCGGCGGGCGTGGCCTTCGAGGACGACGCGAAGCTGGTGCGCGGCCTGGACTACTACACCCGCACCACCTTCGAGTTCGTGCACGACGGCCTCGGCTCCCAGTCCGCGGTGGGCGGCGGCGGTCGCTACGACGGCCTGTCCGAGATGATCGGCGGCCCCGCGCTGCCGTCCGTCGGCTGGGCACTCGGCGTCGACCGCACGGTGCTGGCCCTGGAGGCGGA
This sequence comes from Streptomyces flavalbus, assembly GCF_042674625.1. Taxonomy (NCBI): domain Bacteria; kingdom Bacillati; phylum Actinomycetota; class Actinomycetes; order Kitasatosporales; family Streptomycetaceae; genus Streptomyces; species Streptomyces flavalbus. The sequence continues at coordinate 1,329,342 of NZ_JBHTEB010000001.1, read as the reverse complement.
GGGCGTCGCCCTGGAACTCCCCGCCACCACCAGCGTCTTCGCCGTCCCCCTCGGGGAGGAGGCCCGCCGCGTCCTGTTCGGCAAGGTCACCGAGCTGCGCAAGAACGGCATCGCGGCGGACTTCTCCTACGGCGGCAAGGGCCTGAAGGCGGCGATGAAGGCGGCCAACCGCAGCGGCGCCCGCTACACCCTCGTCCTCGGCGAACGCGACCTCGCCGAGGGCGTCGTCCAGCTCAAGGACATGGACTCCGGCGAGCAGACGGCGATCGGCGTCAACGAGATCGTCGCGGAACTGGAGTCCCGGCTCGGCTGACGGCCGGGGGTGGGTGGTCTCGGCCGTATGTCCTTATCCGGATCGAACGGCCCCCACACAGGCGTGTGCGGCACAATGACCCGTGCCGTAAACGGCCCCCCACCCCCTAGCGACGGAATCGGCGTGATGAGCAAGACGACTGTGCAGGGCGTCTCCACCGGAGTCGACCCGCGGGCCGACGACGGGCCGCGCACCGAGGGCGGCAGCCGGGCGCTCGCCCTGCTGCTGGTGATCACCGGCGCCGCGGGGCTGCTCGCCGCCTGGGTCATCACGATCGACAAGTTCAAGATCCTGGAGGCCAAGGTCGCGGGGGAGACGTTCACCCCCGGGTGCAGCCTCAACCCCGTCGTCTCCTGCGGCAGCGTCATGGAGAGCGACCAGGCGTCCGTCTTCGGCTTCCCCAACCCGATGCTGGGCCTGGTCGCCTACGGCATCGTCATCGGCGTCGGCATGGCCCTGCTCGCGCGGGCCCGCTTCCCGCGCTGGTACTGGCTCACCCTCAACGCGGGCACCCTCTTCGGCGTCGTGTTCTGCGCCTGGCTGATGTTCCAGTCGCTGTACCGGATCAACGCCCTGTGCCTGTGGTGCTGCCTCGCCTGGGTCGCCACGATCATCATGTTCTGGTACGTGACCTCGTTCAACGTCCGCAAGGGCTTCCTGCCCGCGCCGGGCTGGCTCAGGGGCTTCTTCGACGAGTTCACCTGGGTCATGCCGGTGCTGCACATCGGGATCATCGGGATGCTGATCCTGACCCGGTGGTGGGACTTCTGGCTGAGCTGACGGCCGGGACCGCGTTGTCAGTGCGGTGATTTAGGGTTCTGAGCGTGGAGCCCGACCTGTTCACCGCCGCAGCCGAAGACCGCCAGGAGAAGGAGCCGTCCAGCAGCCCCCTGGCGGCGCGGATGCGCCCGCGCACCCTCGACGAGGTCGTGGGCCAGCAGCACCTGCTCAAACCCGGCTCACCCCTGCGCCGCCTGGTCGGCGAGGGCGCCTCCGGCCCGGCCGGGCCGTCCTCGGTGATCCTCTGGGGCCCGCCCGGCACCGGCAAGACCACCCTGGCATACGTCGTCTCCAAGGCCACCAACAAGCGGTTCGTGGAGCTGTCCGCGATCACCGCCGGGGTCAAGGAGGTCCGCGCGGTCATCGACGGCGCCCGCCGCGCCACCGGGGGGTACGGCAAGGAGACCGTCCTCTTCCTCGACGAGATCCACCGCTTCAGCAAGGCCCAGCAGGACTCCCTGCTCCCCGCCGTCGAGAACCGCTGGGTCACCCTGATCGCCGCCACCACCGAGAACCCGTACTTCTCGGTGATCTCCCCGCTGCTCTCCCGCTCCCTGCTGCTCACCCTCGAACCCCTCACCGACGACGACATCCGCGCCCTGCTGCGCCGCGCCCTCGCCGACGACCGCGGCCTGAAGGGAGCCGTCACCCTCCCCGAGGACACCGAGGCGCACCTGCTGCGCATCGCCGGGGGAGACGCCCGCCGCGCCCTGACCGCCCTGGAGGCCGCGGCCGGGTCCGCCCTCGACAAGGGCGACACGGAGATCGCGCTGACGACGCTGGAGGAGACGGTCGACCGCGCCGCGGTGAAGTACGACCGCGACGGCGACCAGCACTACGACGTCGCCAGCGCCCTGATCAAGTCCATCCGCGGCTCCGACGTCGACGCAGCCCTGCACTACCTGGCCCGCATGATCGAGGCCGGGGAGGACCCCCGCTTCATCGCCCGCCGCCTGATGATCTCCGCCAGCGAGGACATCGGCCTCGCCGACCCGAACGCCCTGCCCATCGCCGTGGCCGCCGCGCAGGCCGTCGCCATGATCGGCTTCCCCGAGGCCGCCCTCACCCTCAGCCACGCCACCATCGCCCTCGCGCTCGCGCCCAAGTCCAACGCCGCGACCACCGCGATAGGCGCCGCCCTGGACGACGTACGCAAGGGCCTGGCCGGGCCCGTGCCGCCGCACCTGCGGGACGGGCACTACAAGGGCGCCGCCAAGCTGGGGCACGCGCAGGGGTACGTCTACCCGCACGACCTGCCCGAGGGCATCGCCGCCCAGCAGTACGCGCCGGACGCGTTGCGGGACCGCGAGTACTACACCCCGACCCGGCACGGCGCCGAGGCCAGATACGCGGACGCCGTGGAGTGGACCCGCAAGAACCTCGGTCGGAAGCGGCCCTGAGTACCCTGTAGACTGCTCCGAAGTGCTGAGTCCCGCGCTGTCAGAACGGGACAACCAGCCGGAGACCCGGTCCTCAGGGACCGGCTCCAGGAGCGTCGCGCACCGTCGAACGGTGTCGCGGGCAGCCCACCACCATCCCAGCAGGTCAGGGAAGCGGTCGGTGGGCCACTCGCGTGCTGCACGTATGTGCCCAGACCAGGGGAGCGGCTGCCCGACAGGTCCCACGCGGACCCGGCGGGTTTCCCCGGCTGCGGATGCGACCTCCCTCACCACCCTGACGAGCCGAACTAGGAAATGAGAGACAGTGGCGAACCAGTCCCGCCCCAAGGTCAAGAAGTCGCGTGCCCTCGGCATCGCGCTGACCCCGAAGGCCGTCAAGTACTTCGAGGCCCGTCCCTACCCGCCGGGTGAGCACGGTCGTGGCCGCAAGCAGAACTCGGACTACAAGGTCCGTCTGCTGGAGAAGCAGCGTCTGCGCGCGCAGTACGACGTGTCCGAGCGCCAGCTCGTCCGCGCCTACGAGCGTGCCTCCAAGGTTCAGGGCAAGACCGGTGAGGCCCTGATCATCGAGCTGGAGCGCCGCCTCGACGCCCTGGTCCTGCGTTCGGGCATCGCCCGCACGATCTACCAGGCCCGCCAGATGGTCGTCCACGGCCACATCCAGGTCAACGGCCAGAAGGTCGACAAGCCGTCCTTCCGCGTCCGCCCGGACGACGTCGTGCAGGTCCGCGACCGCAGCAAGGACAAGACGCTGTTCCAGATCGCCCGCGAGGGCGGCTTCGCCCCCGACGGCGAGACCCCGCGCTACCTCCAGGTGAACCTCAAGGCCCTGGCGTTCCGCCTGGACCGTGAGCCGAACCGCAAGGAGATCCCGGTGATCTGCGACGAGCAGCTCGTCGTCGAGTACTACGCCCGCTGACCCCAGCCGGCGCGGTCACCCCAGCGGTACCTCAGCCCGCCGTCTCGCCACCCCTCCGGGTGCGCGAGGCGGCGGGTTCGTGCTGTTCCGCCCCCTCCGGCGCACCCCGCGCCACCGCCCCGCGCGGCGCCGGAACCGCCGACAGCGCACGGTCCCCGTCGGCCGGGCCGCCGCGCAGCGCCCGCGCCACCGCCGCCTCCCGGCCGAGCCGCGTCCCCTCCCGCACGCCCCGCGCGTACCGCTCGTCGCCGAGCTGCTCGCGGGCCAGCGCCTCGCAGCGCTCGTGCGGGGCGTTGTAGTAGGCCGAGCCGAACAGCGGCAGCCCCACCGAGGGCCACATCCCGGCCGCCGCGCCCTGGAGCACCGCCGCCTCCGCCGGGTCGCCCTCGGCCACCGTGACCAGGGCCAGCAGCTCCACAGCCAGCACCGAGCCGAGCAGGTCACGGAAGGCGTGCGCGCCCTTCAGCCCCTCCGTCAGCAGCTCGCGGGCGGTGGCCAGCTCACCCTCGCGCCAGGCCGCGTACGCCAGCACGTACAGGGCGTACCCGCGCGCCCAGCGCTCGCCGTGGTCCTCGCAGACCCGGCGGACGTCCTCGCACAGCCGTACCGCGTCCGCGAGGTCGCCCTGGAAGGCCCGGGTCATCGCCAGTTCGACCTGGCCCATCAGGACGTTGCTGTTCAGCTCGCCGATCTCCCGGTAGCGCTCCAGCGCCGACCGCAGCAGCCGCTCCGCGCACGCCATGTCGTCGGTGACCAGCGCCAGACAGCCCCTGCGGTGCTCCGCGTACGCCATCGCGGTCGGGCTCGCGACCCGCTCGGCCGCCTCCCGGCACTCCTCCAGCGCGCCCAGCGCCGTGACCGGGTCGCCCTGGAGGACGGCCACGTAGCCGAGCACCCACAGCGCCTTCAGCCGGGACTGCTCACCGGCCCCGCGAGCCGCGGCCCGCTCCGTCTCCGGCTCCAGACAGCGCACCAGCCAGTGCCGCCCCTCCGCGAGCCGCCCGCAGCCCACCCAGTGGAACCACAGCGAACCGGCGAGGTACTGCCCGAGGTGCGTGCCGTCCGGCTCGCTCAGGCAGTGCTCCAGCGCCTCCCGCAGGTTCGGCAGCTCCGCCTCGACCCGCGCGGCGACCTCGTGCTGCCGGGGCGAGAACCACTCCAGCTCGCACCAGGTCGCCAGGCCCAGGTACCAGTCCCGGTGCCGCCGCCGCAGCCGCTCGGCGTCCCCGGTCGCCGTGAGCCACTCGGCGCCGTAGGCCCGGACGGTGTCGAGCATCCGGTAGCGCACCCCGGCCGGGGTCTCCTCGCGGGCCAGTACCGACTGGTCGAGCAGCCGCGCCAGGACGTCGAGGACGTCGTCGGAGGGCAGGCCGTCGCCGCTGCACACGTACTCGGCGGCCTCCAGGTCGAACGTTCCGGCAAACACCGACAGGCGCGCCCACAGCAGCCGCTCGGGCGGGGTGCACAGCTCGTGGCTCCAGCCGATCGCCGTGCGCAGCGTGCGGTGCCGGGGCAGGCCGTCGCACGGGCCGCCGTCCAGGAGCCGGAACCGGTCCCCGAGCCGGTCCAGGAGACGGCGCGGGGCCAGCGCCCGCAGCCGCCCCGCCGCCAGCTCCACGGCCAGCGGGATGCCGTCGAGGCGTCGGCACAGCTCCCGTACGTCCGGGTCGTCGGCGAGCGGCACGCCCTGCCGCTCGGTCCGCTCCCGCAGCAGCCGTACGGCGTCGTCCTCACCCAGCGGGGCCAGCGGGAACAGCAGCTCGCCCGGCACGCCCAGCGGTCTGCGGCCCACGGCGAGCACCCGCAGCCCGGGCGCGCGGCGCAGCAGCTCCCCGACGAGCTGGGCGCAGGCGTCCACCAGGTGCTCGAACCCGTCGAGGAGGAGCAGGAGTTCACGTTCGGCGAGATGGTCGCAGAGGGCGTCGAGCGGCGGCCTGGCGGTGTGGTCCGTCAGCGCCAGCGCCTCCACGACCGCGTGTTCGACGAACTCCGGGTCCCGCAGCGGGGCCAGTTCCGCGCGCCAGACGCCGTCGCGCGGGGTGCGTCCGGCGCCCGCGCGCGCCGCGAGCCGTGACTTGCCGACCCCGCCGGGGCCGGTGACGGTCACCAGCCGCGAGGCGTCGAGCGCGCGGGCCAGTCCGGCGAGTTCGGCCGTCCGGCCCACGAACGCGTCGAGTTCGAGGGGGAGATTGCCGGGTACAGGGTCCTCGGTGCGCTGATGGTCCCGCATGGAACACGGAGCGTACTGAATCGTATTCAGTCCGTACAATCGGCGCACAAGACCCAACCCCGCGCGCCCCCCTAATCCGGTGCGAGCCCGTGGTCCTGGCGCGATAGGCTCGGTGCACGACTTTTCCAAGCTCAGATTTCCGATGCTCAGGGAGCGGGTGCGCAGTGTCCGGTGGAGAGGTGGCCGGGATCCTGGTGGCCGTCTTCTGGGCGATCCTGGTGTCCTTCCTCGCCGTGGCCCTGGCGAGGCTGGCCCAGACGCTCAGGGCGACCACCAAGCTCGTGGCGGACGTGACCGACCAGGCCGTCCCGCTGCTGGCCGACGCCTCCGCGGCGGTGCGCTCCGCGCAGACCCAGATCGACCGGGTCGACTCGATCGCCTCGGACGTCCAGGAGGTCACGTCGAACGCGTCGGCGCTGTCGACCACCGTCGCCTCCACCTTCGGCGGCCCCCTGGTCAAGGTCGCGGCGTTCGGCTACGGCGTACGCCGGGCCCTGGGCGGCGCACGCCGGGAGGACGCGCCGGAGCGAGCGCCCCAGCACACGGTCATCGTGGGCCGCACCGTCCCGGCCGCGCGGTGGAGCAGGCGCAACGGCCGCGAAAACCGCGAAAACCGCGAAAAGCGCGGCAACCGGGGAAAGAAGGACTGAGAGCCAGCGATGTTCCGCCGTACCTTCTGGTTCACCACCGGCGTCGCCGCCGGGGTCTGGGCCACCACCAAGGTCAACCGCAAGCTGCGCCAGCTGACCCCCGAGAGCCTCGCCGCGACCGCGGCGAACAAGGCACTGGAGGCCGGTCACCGGCTGAAGGACCGCGCGGTCGGCTTCGCGCTCGACGTCCGCGACAACATGGCCGAGCGGGAGGCCGAACTCGGCGAGGCGCTCGGCCTGAACGCGCCCGTCGACCCCGAACTCCCCGCCGCCCGGCGCTACACCGCCATCGAGAACAGCAACAAGACGAAGACGTACGTCATCGACCGGACGACGTACTCGTACAACCGGAATGAGGACCACTGATGGAGTCGGCTGAGATCCGCCGCCGCTGGCTGAGCTTCTTCGAGGAGCGCGGGCACACCGTCGTCCCTTCGGCGTCGCTCATCGCGGACGACCCGACTCTGCTCCTCGTGCCCGCCGGGATGGTGCCGTTCAAGCCCTACTTCCTGGGCGAGGTCAAGCCGCCGTTCGACCGCGCCACCAGCGTGCAGAAGTGCGTGCGCACCCCCGACATCGAAGAGGTCGGCAAGACCACCCGGCACGGCACGTTCTTCCAGATGTGCGGCAACTTCTCCTTCGGCGACTACTTCAAGGAAGGCGCCATCAAGCTCGCCTGGGAGCTGCTCACCAGCCCCCAGGACAAGGGCGGTTACGGCCTGGAGCCGGAGAAGCTCTGGATCACCGTCTACAAGGACGACGACGAGGCCGAGCGCATCTGGCACGAGGTCGTCGGCGTGCCCAAGGAGCGCATCCAGCGCCTGGGCATGAAGGACAACTACTGGTCCATGGGCGTGCCCGGCCCGTGCGGCCCCTGCTCCGAGATCAACTACGACCGCGGCCCCGAGTTCGGCGCCGAGGGCGGCCCCGCCGTCAACGACGAGCGGTACGTGGAGATCTGGAACCTCGTCTTCATGCAGTACGAGCGCGGCGAGGGCACCGGCAAGGACAACTTCGAGATCCTCGGGGAACTGCCGAGCAAGAACATCGACACCGGACTCGGTCTCGAACGGCTCGCCATGATCCTCCAGGGCGTGCGGAACATGTACGAGATCGACACCTCGATGGCCGTGATCGACAAGGCCACCGAGCTGACCGGCGTCCGCTACGGCGACGCCCACGCCTCGGACGTCTCCCTGCGCGTCGTCACCGACCACATGCGCACCGCCACCATGCTCATCGGCGACGGCGTCACCCCCGGCAACGAGGGCCGCGGCTACGTGCTGCGCCGGATCATGCGCCGCGCCATCCGCAACATGCGCCTGCTCGGTGCCACCGGCCCGGTCGTCAAGGACCTCATCGACGTCGTGATCGGCATGATGGGCCAGCAGTACCCCGAGCTGATCACCGACCGCGAGCGGATCGAGAAGGTCGCCCTCGCCGAGGAGAACGCCTTCCTGAAGACGCTGAAGGCGGGCACCAACATCCTCGACACCGCCGTCAGCGAGACCAAGGCCGCCGGTGCCACGGTGCTCCCCGGCGACAAGGCGTTCCTGCTCCACGACACCTGGGGCTTCCCGATCGACCTCACCCTGGAGATGGCCGCCGAGCAGGGCCTGTCCGTGGACGAGGACGGCTTCCGGCGCCTGATGAAGGAGCAGCGGGAGCGCGCCAAGGCCGACGCCCAGGCCAAGAAGACCGGCCACGCCGACCTGGGCGCCTACCGGGAGATCGCCGACGCCGCTGGTGCCACCGAGTTCATCGGCTACACCGACACCGAGGGCGAGTCCACGATCGTCGGCATCCTCGTCGACGGGCTGTCCTCCCCGGCCGCCACCGAGGGCGACGAGGTCGAGATCGTCCTCGACCGCACCCCGTTCTACGCCGAGGGCGGCGGCCAGATCGGTGACACCGGCCGGATCAAGGTGGACTCCGGCGCCGTGATCGAGGTCCGCGACTGCCAGAAGCCGGTGCCCGGCGTGTACGTCCACAAGGGCGTCGTCCAGGTCGGCGAGGTCACCGTCGGCGCCAAGGCGCACGCCGCCATCGACGACCGGCGGCGCAAGGCCATCGCCCGCGCCCACTCCGCCACCCACCTCACCCACCAGGCCCTGCGCGACGCCCTCGGCCCGACGGCCGCCCAGGCCGGTTCCGAGAACCAGCCCGGCCGGTTCCGCTTCGACTTCGGCTCCCCGTCCGCCGTACCGCAGACGGTCATGCTGGACGTCGAGCAGAAGATCAACGAGGTGCTCGCCCGCGACCTCGACGTCCGCGCCGACGTCATGGGCATCGACGAGGCCAAGCGGCAGGGCGCCATCGCGGAGTTCGGTGAGAAGTACGGCGAGCGGGTGCGCGTCGTCACCATCGGGGACTTCTCCAAGGAGCTGTGCGGCGGCACCCACGTGCACAACACCGCCCAGCTCGGCCTGGTGAAGCTGCTGGGCGAGTCGTCCATCGGCTCGGGTGTGCGCCGTATCGAGGCCCTCGTCGGTGTGGACGCCTACAACTTCCTGGCCCGTGAGCACACGGTGGTCAACCAGCTCACCGAGCTGCTCAAGGGCCGCTCGGAGGAACTGCCGGAGAAGGTCTCCGCCATGCTCGGCAGGCTGAAGGACGCCGAGAAGGAGATCGAGAAGTTCCGCGCCGAGAAGGTGCTCCAGGCCGCCGCCGGACTCGCGGAGTCCGCCAAGGACGTGCGCGGCGTCGCCCTGGTCACCGGCCAGGTCCCGGACGGCACCACCGCCGACGACCTGCGCAAGCTGGTCCTCGACGTGCGCGGGCGCATCCAGGGCGGCCGGGCCGCCGTGGTCGCCCTGTTCACCGTGGTGAACGGCAAGCCGCTGACGGTCATCGCCACCAACGACGCCGCCCGCGAGCGCGGCCTCAAGGCCGGTGACCTGGTGCGTACGGCCGCCAAGACGCTCGGCGGCGGCGGTGGCGGCAAGCCGGACGTCGCCCAGGGCGGCGGCCAGAACCCGGCCGCCATCGGTGACGCCGTCGACGCGGTCGAGCGCCTCGTGGGCGAGACGGCCAAGTGAGCGACGGACCGGCGGATGGCGCGGGCCACGGGATGCGCCGTGGCCGACGCCTCGCCATCGACGTCGGGGACGCCCGGATCGGGGTCGCCTCCTGTGACCCCGACGGAATCCTCGCCACCCCTGTGGAGACGGTCCCCGGCCGGGACGTCCCGGCCGCACACCGCCGCCTGCGGCAGCTCGTCGAGGAGTACGAACCGATTGAGGTCGTGGTCGGACTCCCCCGCTCCCTCAAGGGGGGCGAGGGCCCGGCCGCGGCCAAGGTCCGGGTCTTTGCGAAGGAGCTGGCCAAGGGCATCGCGCCGATCCCGGTGCGACTGGTCGACGAGCGGATGACCACGGTCACGGCCAGCCAGGGGCTGCGCGCCTCCGGCGTGAAGTCCAAGAAGGGACGTTCCGTCATCGACCAGGCCGCTGCTGTGATCATCCTCCAGCAGGCACTGGAATCCGAACGGGTGTCAGGGAAGCCGCCGGGCGAGGGCGTCGAAGTGGTCATCTGATCGCGATACGGTAACGTTCCGCGCGATGCGGCTGCATTCGAACAGCTACCGCACAGGAGAGGCGGAACGGACACCGGACCCGGACGCCGCGTGACCGCCGCCTCGCGGCTCTAGGGGATCGATGACTGAGTATGGCCGGGGCCAGGGCTCCGAACCGTGGGATCCGCAGGACCCGTTGTACGGGGACGGCGGATGGGATGGACAGCAGGCCCAGCAGGGCCAGCAGTCCTCCTACGGCGGCCAGCCGCAGCAGCCCCAGCAGCCGCAGTACGGCGAGTGGGGCCAGGGAGCGCAGGACCCGTACGCCCAGCCGCAGCAGCAGTACCCCCAGCAGTACGACCAGCAGCAGTACACCGCGCAGCAGTACGACCAGCAGCAGGGATACGACCAGCAGCAGTACGACCAGTACTACGGCGGCCAGGACCAGCAGCAGTACGGGCAGCAGCAGGGCTACGGCCAAGGGCAGGGGCAAGGACAGGGCCAAGGACAGGGCCAGGGTTACGGCCAGCAGCAGTACGACACCGGCGGCTGGGCCAACGGCTCGGCCCCCCAGGCGGCCTACCCGGGCGACCCCGCCGACCCGTACGCCCAGCAGACCGGCACCTACGGCGGTGAGCAGCCCGACTTCTACAACACGCCGGACGCCTACCCGCCGCCGGAGCCGCCGAGCCGTCGGCGCGCCGAGCCGGAGCCCAGGACCGACTGGGACCCGGGCCCCGACCAGGGCGAGCACGCCTTCTTCGCGGGCGACGACGAGGACGACGACCGCGCTGACGACCGCGACGAGTCCGGCGGCCGGGGCGGGCGCGGGGACCGGCGCGGGCGCGGCGGCAAGGACAAGAAGAGCCGCAGCGGGTGCGCCTGTCTGGTGGTCGCGCTGGTGTTCGGCGGCGGGCTGGCCGGGGTCGCCTACTTTGGCTACCAGTTCTACCAGGATCGTTTCGGCGCGGCCCCGGACTACGCGGGCGACGGCACCAGCGAAGAGGTGGCCGTCGAGATCCCCAAGGGCGCGACCGGCTACGAGATCGGCCGTCGGCTGAAGGCGGCGGGCGTCGTCAAGAGCGTGGACGCCTTCGTCGCCGCGCAGTCGAAGGACCCGCAGGGCGACTCCATCCAGGCGGGCTCCTACCTGCTGCGCAAGGAGATGTCCGCGGCGAGCGCCGTCGACATGATGCTCGACCCCAAGAGCCAGAACAACCTGGTCATCCCCGAGGGCACCCGCAACGTCGTGATCTACGAGAAGATCGACGAGCGCCTGGAACTGTCCAAGGGCACCACGGCCAAGGTCGCCAAGGAGGAGTACAAGAGCCTCGGCCTGCCCGAGTGGGCACTGAACCACCCCGACGTGAAGGATCCGCTGGAAGGATTCCTCTACCCGTCCAGCTACGCCGCCAGCAAGGGTCAGAAGCCGGAGGCCATCCTGAAGGAGATGGTCGGCCGCGCCAACGACAAGTACGAGGAACTGGGCCTGGCGAAGAAGGCGGAGGGCCTGGGCCTCGACGGCCCCTGGGAGCTGCTCACCGTGGCCAGCCTGGCGCAGGCCGAGGGCACCAGCCACGACGACTTCCGCAAGATGGCCGAGGTCGTCTACAACCGCCTCGACCCGGGCAACCCCGAGACGTACGGCTCCCTGGAGTTCGACTCCACGTACAACTACATCAAGAACCAGAGCGAGATCGACCTGACGATCGCGGAGCTCAAGCAGTTCAAGAACCCGTACAACACGTACTACGTCAAGGGACTCCCGCCCGGCCCCATCGACAACCCGGGGGAGGAGGCGCTCAAGGGCGCGCTCAACCCGACGGACGGCGGCTGGTACTACTTCATCTCGCTGGACGGCAAGACCAGCAAGTTCACCAAGACGCTCGCCGAGCACGAGAAGCTCGTCGAGCAGTTCAACGCGTCGCGGTAGACGACTGACGCTCAAGGACGGACCAATGACACCTCGGGCCACCGACGCCCACCGGGCCGCCGTGCTCGGTTCGCCCATCGCCCACTCGCTCTCCCCGGTGCTGCACCGCGCCGCGTACGAGCACCTGGGGCTCACGGGCTGGTCGTACGACCGGTTCGAGGTCGACGAGGCCGCCCTTCCCGCCTTCCTCGCGGGACTCGGCGCGGAGTGGGCCGGGCTGTCGCTGACCATGCCGCTGAAGCGGGCGGTGATCCCGCTGCTCGACGAGGTCAGCGACACGGCGGCCTCCGTCGAGGCGGTCAACACGGTGGTGTTCACCGGGGACGGCCGCCGCGTCGGCGACAACACCGACATCCCCGGCATGGTCGCGGCCCTGCGCGAGCACGGCATCGAACAGGTCGGCTCCGCCGCCGTCCTCGGCGCGGGCGCCACCGCCTCCTCCGCGCTCGCCGCGCTGGCCCGGATCTGCGCGGGACCGGTCACGGTCTACGTCCGCAGTGCCGCCCGCGCCGCGGAGATGCGGCAGTGGGGCGAACGGCTCGACGTCGAGGTCCGCACCGCCGACTGGTCCGACGCCGCCGCGGCCCTGCGCGCCCCGCTGGTGATCGCCACCACCCCGGCCGGTACGACCGACGCGCTCGCCACCGCCGTACCGGAGATGCCCGCCACCCTCTTCGACGTGCTCTACGACCCCTGGCCCACCGCGCTGGCGGCCCGCTGGTCGGCGTACGGCGGTGCCGTCGTGAGCGGGCTCGACCTGCTGGTGCACCAGGCCGTGCTCCAGGTCGAGCAGATGACGGGGCACGCCCCGGCTCCCGTGGACGTCATGCGGAAAGCGGGCGAACACGCGCTCGAAGAACGCTAGGATCCGCTCGACTCACGCAGGGGGCGTGGGCCTGGAGGGGAAGCGTTTCTCATGTCCGTGGACACACAGCTCGCGTCCGCCAAGACCGCGATCTTCGACGCCGTGGTCGGATTCCTGCCCGACTGGGCGCAGATCGGTGTGCTGGCGCTCATCCTGCTCGTCGTCGTGGTGAGCTGGGGCGTCAGCCTGAAGGGCTGGATCAGTCGGCGCCGGGCGGCGCGCCACGCGCCGGTGGCGCCGCGGCAGCCGCAGGGCAGGGGCGCCGACTACCTGGGCCCCTACGCCCCGCGGCAGCAGCGGAGCGACCAGGGCAGCGGCGCCGACTACCTCGGCGCCTACGCGCCGCGGCAGCGGCCCGACGGGACCGGCTGACCGTACGGGCCGTCCGCCTGGTGGACCGGCGGCCGGGACACCGGCCCGGACGTGGGAGGATCGGAGGTGGCGGGCCAGGGCCGCGCACCCCGGTCGCGCCACGGCGTACGCGAGGACACGCGTACGTGAGGCAGTACCAGGGCGCGAGCACTGAGGAGCACCGTTGAGCAGGTTGCGCTGGCTGACCGCGGGGGAGTCCCACGGTCCCGCACTCGTCGCGACGCTGGAGGGCCTTCCCGCTGGCGTGCCGATCACCACGGAGATGGTGGCGGACCACCTGGCGAGGCGGCGGCTCGGCTATGGACGCGGTGCCCGGATGAAGTTCGAGCGGGACGAGGTCACCTTCATCGGCGGCGTCCGGCACGGACTGACCCTCGGCTCGCCCGTCGCGGTCATGGTCGGCAACACCGAGTGGCCCAAGTGGGAGCAGGTCATGGCGGCCGACCCCGTGGACCCGGCCGAACTGGCCGAGCTGGCCCGCAACGCCCCGCTGACCCGCCCCCGCCCCGGCCACGCCGACCTCGCGGGGATGCAGAAGTACGGCTTCGACGAGGCCCGCCCGATCCTGGAGCGGGCCTCCGCGCGGGAGACCGCGGCCCGGGTGGCGCTGGGCGCGGTCGCGCGGTCGTACCTGAAGGAGACCGCCGGGATCGAGATCGTCTCGCACGTCGTCGAGCTGGCCGCCGCGAAGGCCCCCTACGGCGTCTACCCGACCCCCGCCGACGTGGAGAGGCTCGACGCCGACCCGGTGCGCTGCCTGGACGCCGACGCGTCGAAGGCGATGGTCGCGGAGATCGACCAGGCCCACAAGGACGGCGACACCCTCGGCGGCGTCGTCGAGGTGCTGGCCTACGGCGTCCCGGTCGGCCTCGGCTCGCACGTGCACTGGGACCGGCGCCTCGACGCGCGGCTCGCGGCGGCGCTGATGGGCATCCAGGCGATCAAGGGCGTCGAGGTCGGCGACGGCTTCGACCTCGCCCGCGTGCCCGGCTCCCAGGCGCACGACGAGATCGTCACCACCGACGAGGGCATCCGCCGCGCCACCGGCCGCTCCGGCGGCACCGAGGGCGGCCTGACCACCGGCGAGCTGCTGCGCGTGCGGGCGGCGATGAAGCCCATCGCGACCGTCCCGCGCGCCCTGAAGACCGTGGACGTCGTCACCGGCGAGCCCGCCGCCGCCCACCACCAGCGCTCCGACGTGTGCGCGGTGCCCGCGGCCGGGATCGTCGCCGAGGCGATGGTGGCGCTGGTGCTGGCCGACGCGGTCGCGGAGAAGTTCGGCGGCGACAGCGTCACCGAGACCCGCCGCAACGTCCGCGGCTACCTCGACAACCTGGCGATCCGGTGACCGGGCCGCTGCTCGTCCTCGTCGGCCCGATGGGCGTCGGCAAGTCCACCGTCGGGCACCTGCTCGCGGAGCACCTCGGCACCGGCTACCGGGACACCGACGACGACATCGTCACCGCCGAGGGCCGCACGATCGCGGAGATCTTCGTCGACGAGGGCGAGGAAGCCTTCCGGGCGCTGGAGAAGCGGGCGGTGCGCACCGCCCTCACCGAGCACGACGGCGTCCTCGCGCTCGGCGGCGGCGCGGTCCTGGACGCCGACACGCGCGCGCTGCTCGCCGGGCAGCGCGTCGTCTACCTCTCCATGGACGTCGAGGAGGCGGTCAGGCGGACCGGACTCGGCGTCGCCCGCCCGCTGCTCGCGGTCAACCCGCGCAAGCAGTGGCGCGAGCTGATGGAGGCCAGACGGCACCTGTACGAGGAGGTCGCCGCCGCGGTCGTCCCCACGGACGGCCGTACGCCCGAAGAGGTCACCCAAGAGGTCCTGAACGCCCTGGAGTTGAAGGAAGCATGAGCGAGGCAGTCACCCGCATCCAGGTCGGCGGCACCGCGGGCAGCGACCCGTACGAGGTCCTGGTGGGCCGCCAGCTCCTCGGTGAACTCGGCGGGCTGATCGGGGACAAGGCCAAGCGGGTCGCCGTCATCCACCCCGAGGCGCTCGCCGAGACCGGCGAGGCGCTCCGCGCCGACCTCGCGGAGCAGGGCTTCGAGGCGGTCGCCATCCAGGTGCCCAACGCCGAGGAGGCCAAGACCGCCGAGGTCGCCGCCTACTGCTGGAAGGCGCTCGGCCAGTCCGGGTTCACCCGCAGCGACGTCGTCGTGGGCGTCGGCGGCGGCGCCACCACCGACCTCGCCGGGTTCGTGGCCGCGACCTGGCTGCGCGGGGTGCGCTGGATCGCCGTCCCGACGACCGTGCTGGCCATGGTGGACGCCGCGGTCGGCGGCAAGACCGGCATCAACACCGCCGAGGGCAAGAACCTGGTGGGCTCCTTCCACCCGCCCGCGGGCGTCCTGTGCGACCTCGCCGCGCTGGACTCGCTGCCGGTCAACGACTACGTCTCCGGGCTCGCGGAGATCATCAAGGCCGGGTTCATCGCGGACCCGGCGATCCTGGAGCTGATCGAGGCCGATCCCGAGGCCGCCCGCACCCCGGCGGGGCCGCACACCGCCGAGCTGATCGAGCGCTCCATCCGGGTCAAGGCCGAGGTGGTCTCGTCCGACCTGAAGGAGTCGGGCCTGCGGGAGATCCTCAACTACGGCCACACGCTCGCCCACGCCATCGAGAAGAACGAGCGGTACAAGTGGCGGCACGGCGCCGCGGTCTCCGTGGGGATGCACTTCGCCGCCGAACTCGGCCGTCTCGCGGGCCGGTTGGACGACGCGACCGCCGACCGGCACCGCGCGGTGCTTGAGTCGGTCGGGCTGCCGCTGACCTACCGCTACGACCAGTGGCCCAAGCTGCTGGAGACCATGAAGGTCGACAAGAAGTCCCGCGGCGACCTGCTGCGCTTCATCGTCCTGGACGGACTGGCCAAGCCGACCGTCCTGGAGGGCCCGGACCCGGCCGTGTTGCTGGCCGCGTACGGGGAAGTCGCGGAGTAGGCCCGTCCGGGTCGGGCACTTCGGGTGCTCCCCGGCCGTTCACCAAAGGACGACCGGGGAAGGTACCGTTCGGTAGCAGGCGGAGCCGTGTACGGCCCCGCCGCCAGCGCCAGTTGACTTGCACGAGACGGAGTGGGACGGGATGCAGCACGCAGTGGGGTCCGAGCTGCCGCCGCCCCACCGGCCGGGACCGGGACCGGCTTCCGGCTGGCCACCGCCACCGACCGCCGCGCACCAGGGGCCCGCGCATCCTGGCACGGGACCGGATGCCCAGCATCCCGGCTACGGCGGCGCACCCGCCGGTCCCGTCCCCCCGGTGCCGCCCGCGCCGCGTCCGCAAGGCACTCCGGTTCCGCCCGGCCCGTCCGGGGGGCACCCGGGCGCGCACCCCCCGGTGCCGCCCGCGCCGCGGCCGCCGAGCCCTCCGGTTCCGCCGAGGGGTCCGTCCGGGGGGCATCACGGAGCCCACCCGTCCGTGCCGCCCGCGCCGCATCCCCCGGGTCCGGCCGGGCCGCCGCCCGGCGCGCACCCGCCCGTGCCGCCCCACCCGGCGTCCCAGCAGGCCCCCGTCCAGCCTCCGCTGCCGCCCACGTCGGACACCACCGGCCATGTGCCGCTCCCGCCCGGCGGCCCCGTCGGCGTGCCGAGTCCGCCGCCCGCCATGGCGGTCCCCGACGCGGCCACCACCACCCTCGCGGTGCTGCTCATCGGCCCCGCGGGCGCGGGCAAGACCAGCGTGGCCAAGTTCTGGGCGGACCACCGCCGGGTCCCCACCGCCCACATCAGCCTGGACGACGTCCGCGAATGGGTGCGCTCGGGCTTCGCCGACCCCCAGTCCGGGTGGAACGAACACTCCGAGGCGCAGTACCGCCTGGCCCGCCGCACCTGCGGCTTCGCCGCGCGCAACTTCCTCGCCAACGGCATCTCCTGCATCCTCGACGACGCCGTCTTCCCCGACCGCCCCGTGGTCGGCCTCGGCGGCTGGAAGCGGCACGTGGGCCCCGGGCTGCTGCCGGTGGTGCTGCTGCCCGGCCTCGACATCGTCCTGGAGCGCAACGCCGAACGCTCCGGCAACCGCCGCCTCAGCGACGAGGAGGTGGCCCGCATCCACGGCCGGATGGCGGGCTGGTACGGCTCCGGGCTGCCGATCATCGACAACTCCCAGCTCGACGTGGAGCAGACCGCGCAGGTCCTGGACGACGTCCTCGCCCGTTCGATCGCCAGCCCACCGCAGTGGTAGCGCCGTAGACCGGGACCAGCCGTGCGCCCTCGACGGTCGGCCGCCCCACCCCACCGCAGTGGTAGCGCCGTACACCGGGAGCTAGCCGTGCGCCCTCGACGGTCGGCCGCCCCACCCACCCCCCACTCGGCCGTCCCCGACCGGCGCCGGGGCCGCCCAGCTCTTACGCTCGGGTCATGTCAGAGGTGTACGCGGCGCGCCGGACGCGGCTGAGGGACCGGTGCAACGCGGGCGGCAGCGCGGCGGCGCTGGTGTCCCGGCCCGCCAACGTGCGGTATCTCGCGGGCGCGGCGCCCCACGGCGCCGTCCTGCTGCTGGGCAAGCGCGAGGACCTGCTGGTCTGCGCCGGTCCGCCGGAGGACCGCCCCACCGACGGACGGCGCGACGAGACGCTCGGCGTGCAGGTCCTGCCCGGCCCCGGCGGCGATCCGGCCGTCGCCGCGGCCGACCTCGCCACCGCGCAGGGCGCCGACTCGCTCGCCGTGGAGGAGCACCACCTCACCGTCGCCCGGCACCGCGCCATCGGCTCGGTCGCCCCGCGGCTGCGGCTCGCCGACCTGGCCGGTGCGGTCGAGCAGCTCAGGGTGGTCAAGGACGAGGAGGAGATCTCCTGCCTGCGGATCGGCGCGGAGATCGCCGACCAGGCCCTCGGGGAACTGCTGGAGTCCATCCTGGTGGGCCGCACCGAACGGCACCTCGCCCTGGAGCTGGAGCGGCGCCTGGTCGACCACGGCGCCGACGGCCCCGCGTTCCCCACCTCCGTCGCCACCGGCCCGCACGCCGGACGCCGGGGCCACCGGCCCACCGACCGGCGGGTGGAGGAGGGCGACTTCCTCTCCGTCTGCCTGGGCGCCACCTACCGCGGCTACCGCTGCGAGATCGGCCGGACCTTCGTCATCGGCACCAGCCCCGCGGACTGGCAGATCGAGCTGTACGACCTGGTCTTCGCCGCCCAGCGGGCCGGGCGCGAGGCGCTCGCGCCGGGCGCCGCCTTCCGGGACGTGGACCGCGCGGCGCGTCAGGTACTGGACTCCGCGGGGCACGGCGAACGGCTCCCACCACTGACCGGGCACGGTGTCGGGCTCGAAATCGACGAGGACCCTCAGTTGGCTCCCTCGGCCATGGGTAAACTGGACGCTTGCGTGCCGGTCACCGTCGAACCGGGGGTCCACCTCCCGGGCCGGGGCGGTGTCCGGATCGATGACACGCTCGTCGTGCGCCCCGAGGCGGACGGCGGACCCGAGCTACTCACCATCACGACCAAGGAGCTGCTCGCGCTGTAGCGCGTGTCTTCTGGTCGTCCACGTCAGTCCAGGAGATTCCGCAACCGTGGCTTCCACGAACGACCTCAAGAACGGCCTGGTGCTCAAGCTCGAAGGCGGCCAGCTCTGGTCCGTCGTCGAGTTCCAGCACGTCAAGCCCGGCAAGGGCCCCGCCTTCGTGCGCACCAAGCTCAAGAACGTGCTCTCGGGCAAGGTGGTCGACAAGACCTTCAACGCCGGCGTCAAGGTCGAGACGGCCACTGTCGACAAGCGCGACATGCAGTTCTCCTACATGGACGGCGACTACTTCGTCTTCATGGACATGGAGACCTACGACCAGCTCATGGTCGACCGCAAGGTCGTCGGCGACGCCGCGAACTTCCTGGTCGAGGGCTTCACCGCCACCGTCGCGCAGCACGAGGGCGAGGTGCTCTTCGTCGAGCTGCCCGCCGCCGTCGAGCTGACCATCCAGGAGACCGAGCCGGGCGTGCAGGGCGACCGCTCCACCGGCGGCACCAAGCCCGCCACCCTGGAGACCGGCCACCAGATCCAGGTCCCGCTCTTCATCACCACCGGTGAGAAGATCAAGGTCGACACCCGTACGAGCGACTACCTCGGCCGGGTGAACAGCTAACCGTGGCTGCCCGCAACACGGCCCGCAAGCGCGCCTTCCAGATCCTCTTCGAGGGCGACCAGCGCGGCGCCGACGTCCTGACGGTCCTCGCGGACTGGGTCCGGCTCTCCCGGACCGACCCGCGGCAGCCGCCGGTCAGCGAGTACACGATGGAGCTGGTCGAGGGCTACGCGCAGCACGCGACCCGGATCGACGAGCTGCTCGCCCAGTACGCCGTCGGCTGGACGCTGGACCGGATGCCGGTGGTGGACCGCAACATCCTGCGGCTCGGCGCGTACGAGCTGATCTGGGTCGACGAGACCCCGGACGCGGTCGTGCTGGACGAGATGGTGCAGCTCGCGAAGGAGTTCTCCACGGACGAGTCGCCGTCGTTCGTCAACGGCCTGCTCGGCCGTCTGAAGGAGCTGAAGCCGTCGCTCCGGCGTGCCGAGGACTGAGCGGCCCGCGGCCACCGTGCCGCGGCGACGGAGAAGGGGCCACAGCAGCGCGCTGTGGCCCCTTCGGCGTTCCCGGGTACCGCCGGACCCCGGCGGTACGTTTCTGCGGTGACGCGGGCTGTCAGACCTCCTCGTGGGAGACCGCGCGCCGGGCGTCCGCGTCCAGCACGCCCCAGCTGATGAGCTGCTCGGTGAGGACCGAGGGGGACTGGTCGTAGATGACGGCGAGTGTGCGCAGGTCGTCCTGGCGGATCGACAGCACCTTGCCGTTGTAGTCACCGCGCTGGGACTGGATCGTGGCGGCGTAGCGCTGGAGGGGGCCCGCCTTCTCGGCCGGGACCGTGGCCAGCCGCTCCAGGTCGAGGACCAGCTTCGGCGGCGGCTCGGCGGCGCCGCCCGGGGTGGTGCCCGGCAGCAGCTCCTGGACCGGAACGCCGTAGAAATCCGCCAGCTCCGCAAGGCGCTGCACGGTCACGGCGCGGTCGCCACGCTCGTACGAACCGACCACGACCGCCTTCCAGCGTCCCTGGGACTTCTCCTCGACACCGTGGAGGGAAAGGCCCTGCTGGGTGCGGATGGCCCGGAGCTTGGCCCCGAGCTGTTTGGCGTATTCGCTGGACATATAGCTCCCCGGCACTGTGTCGACGCGGCCTGGCCGTGTTCCCGGCCGCGCAGTTGGTAACTCACTGTGAGGTTACGCAGCGTTACTCTTCCGCGTCAAGCCGAATGGTCCGCACCGACGCTTCCGTGGTAACGGTGACCGGTTGCGCCGAACGGGTGGTCCTGGGGCGGTTGAGCGGGTGGTCCGGGGGGTGCTCCGGGGTGTCGCAGGGGCCTGCTACCGTGGGTGGCGCAATCCCGACGTCCTTTAAGGTCCGTCCCGTGAGGCGGAGAAGGAGGTCCGTTTCGTATGGACAAGCAGCAAGACGGCCAGCGGGACGCGCAGGCGTCCGACGCCCGGCCCGTCCTCGAAGGCCCCGACATCGCCCGGGTGCTGACCCGCATCGCCCACGAGATCGTCGAGCGCGCCAAGGGCGCCGACGACGTGGTGCTCCTCGGCATCCCGACCCGGGGCGTCTTCCTCGCCCAGCGGCTCGCCGCCAAGCTGGAGCAGATCACCGAGCGCAAGGTGCCGTGCGGCTCGCTCGACATCACGATGTACCGCGACGACCTGCGGATGCACCCACCGCGCGCGCTCGCCCGCACCGAGATCCCCGGTGACGGCCTCGACGGCCGCCTCGTCGTCCTCGTCGACGACGTGCTGTTCTCCGGCCGCACCATCCGCGCCGCCCTCGACGCCCTGAACGACATCGGGCGCCCGCGCGCGGTCCAGCTCGCGGTCCTCGTCGACCGCGGCCACCGCGAACTGCCCATCCGCGCCGACTACGTCGGCAAGAACCTCCCCACGTCGCTGCGGGAGACGGTCAAGGTCCAGCTCGCCGAGGAGGACGGTCGCGACACCGTCCTGCTCGGTGCCAAGCCGACCGCCCAGTAGCAGCCGAGGCGTACGCCACCGTCGTACGCCTGCTCCGGCGCGCCCTCACGCGCGCGTGCCTGCCCCGAAATCTCCCCGTTCGCCACGAACGAACTGCCTTACGGAGCCTGAAAGATGCAGCGTCATCTCATCTCGGCCGCCGACCTCACCCGCGACGACGCCGTCCTGATCCTCGACACCGCCGAGGAGATGGCCCGGGTCGCGGACCGGCCCATCAAGAAGCTGCCGACCCTGCGCGGCCGGACCGTGGTCAACCTCTTCTTCGAGGACTCCACCCGTACCCGGATCTCCTTCGAGGCCGCCGAGAAGCGGCTCTCCGCGGACGTCATCAACTTCACCGCCAAGGGCTCCAGCGTCTCCAAGGGCGAGTCCCTGAAGGACACCGCCCAGACGCTGGAGGCCATGGGCGTCGACGCCGTCGTCATCCGGCACGGGGCCTCCGGGGCGCCGTACCGGCTGGCCAACTCCGGCTGGATCGACGCCGCCGTCATCAACGCCGGTGACGGCACCCACCAGCACCCCACGCGCCCTGCTGGACGCGTTCACCATGCGGCGCCGACTGGTCGGCCGGGACGCCGGGCTCGGGCAGGACCTGTCCGGGCGCCGGATCACCATCGTCGGCGACGTGCTGCACAGCCGCGTCGCCCGCTCCAACGTCGACCTGCTGCACACCCTCGGCGCCGAGGTCACCCTCGTCGCCCCGCCCACCCTGGTGCCGGTCGGCGTGGAGACCTGGCCCTGCGAGGTCTCCTACGACCTCGACTCCACGCTCACCAAGTCCGACGCCGTGATGATGCTGCGCGTCCAGCGCGAGCGGATGAACGCCGCGTTCTTCCCCACCGAGCGCGAGTACTCCCGCCGCTACGGCCTCGACGGCGACCGCATGGCGCGGATGCCCGAGCACGCCATCGTGATGCACCCGGGGCCGATGGTCCGCGGCATGGAGATCACCGCCGAGGTCGCGGACTCCGACCGCTGCACCGTCGTCGAGCAGGTCGCCAACGGCGTCTCCATCCGGATGGCCGTGCTCTACCTGCTGCTGGGCGGCAACGAGCCCGCCGTCACCCACGCCCGCACCAACGAGGAGAAGTAAGACCCATGAGCAAGATCCTGATCCGTGGTGCGAAGGTGCTCGGCGGCGCGCTCCAGGACGTGCTGGTCGACGGCGCGACCATCGCCGCGGTCGGCACCGGACTGAGCGCCGAGGGCGCCGAGGTCGTCGAGGCGGACGGCAAGGTGCTGCTGCCGGGCCTGGTCGACCTGCACACGCACCTGCGCGAGCCCGGCCGCGAGGACTCCGAGACCGTCCTCACCGGCACCCGCGCCGCCGCCTCCGGCGGCTACACCGCCGTGTTCGCCATGGCCAACACCTTCCCCGTCGCGGACACCGCGGGCGTCGTCGAGCAGGTCTACCGGCTCGGCCAGGAGCACGGCTACTGCGACGTGCAGCCCATCGGCGCCGTCACCGTCGGCCTGGAGGGCAGCAAGCTCGCGGAACTGGGCGCCATGCACGAGTCGGCCGCCGGGGTCACCGTCTTCTCCGACGACGGCAAGTGCGTCCACGACGCCGTGATCATGCGCCGGGCGCTGGAGTACGTGAAGGCGTTCGGCGGCGTCGTCGCCCAGCACGCCCAGGAGCCCCGGCTGACCGAGGGCGCCCAGATGAACGAGGGCGTCGTCTCCGCCGAACTCGGGCTCGGCGGCTGGCCCGCCGTCGCCGAGGAGTCGATCATCGCGAGGGACGTGCTGCTCGCCGAACACGTCGGCTCGCGCGTGCACATCTGCCACCTGTCGACCGCCGGGTCCGTGGAGATCGTCCGCTGGGCCAAGTCGCGCGGGATCGACGTCACCGCCGAGGTCACCCCGCACCACCTCCTCCTCACGGAGGAGATGGTCCGCAGCTACAACCCCGTCTACAAGGTCAACCCGCCGCTGCGCACCGAACGGGACGTGCGCGCGCTGCGCGAGGCGCTCGCCGACGGCACGATCGACATCGTCGCCACCGACCACGCCCCGCACCCGCACGAGGACAAGGACTGCGAGTGGGCCGCCGCCGCCATGGGCGTGGTCGGCCTGGAGACCGCGTTGTCAGTGGTCCAGGAGACCATGGTCGACACGGGTCTGCTGGACTGGGCCGGGGTAGCCGACCGGATGTCCTTCAAGCCCGCCCGGATCGGTCAGGCCAAGGGCCACGGTCGTCCCGTCTCGGCAGGTGAGCCCGCCAACCTCACCCTCGTCGACACGGCATACCGTGGCTCCGTGGACCCCGCGGGCTTCGCCTCGCGCAGCCGCAACACCCCCTACGAGGGGCGCGAGCTGCCGGGCCGGGTCACGCACACCTGGCTGCGGGGCAAGGCCACCCTCGTCGACGGGAAGCTCACGTGACATCCGTAATCCTGCTGGCCGCCGAGAAGGAATCGGCGGAAGTGACCGACTGGGCCGCCCGGATCGGCTGGGTCATCGGTCTCGCCCTGTTCGTCGCGCTCGTCTACTGGCTGATGCGCGAGGGCTGGAAGTGGCGCGGCACCCTCCAGGGCGACCTGCCGGAGCTGCCCAGCGCGCCGGAGGAGCCCGGCGAGGCGAGACTGACCATGGAGGGCCGCTACCACGGCTCCACCACCGCCGGTCAGTGGCTTGACCGCATCGTCGCGCACGGCCTGGGCACCCGCAGCCGGGTCGAGCTGACCCTGACGGACGCCGGACTGGACGTCGTACGCCCCGGGGCGGCCGACTTCTTCGTCCCCGCCGCCGCGCTGCGCGAGGCCCGGCTCGACAAGGGCATCGCGGGCAAGGTCCTCACCGAGGGCGGACTGCTCGTGGTGACCTGGGCGCACGGCGACAAGCTGATCGACTCCGGCTTCCGCTCCGACCGCGCGGCCGAGCACACCGCGTGGGTCACCACGCTGAACGACATGATCAACAAGAGGGAAGGCGCACGATGACGACCTCCACCAGGGGAGCCGCGAAGGTTCCCGCCGTACTCGTCCTGGAGGACGGCCGGATCTTCCGGGGCCGTGCCTACGGGGCCGTGGGGGAGACCTTCGGCGAAGCGGTGTTCTCCACCGGCATGACCGGCTACCAGGAGACCCTCACCGACCCGTCGTACCACCGCCAGGTCGTCGTGATGACCGCCCCGCACGTCGGCAACACCGGCGTCAACGACGAGGACCCCGAGTCCAAGCGGATCTGGGTCGCGGGCTACGTGGTGCGCGACCCCGCGCGCGTGCCGTCCAACTGGCGCTCCCGGCGCTCCCTCGACGAGGAGCTGCGCCACCAGGGCGTCGTCGGGATCTGCGGCATCGACACCCGCGCCCTCACCCGCCACCTGCGCGAGCGCGGCGCCATGCGCGTCGGCATCTTCTCCGGCAACGCGCTGCCCGACGAGGGCACCATGCTCGCCGAGGTCCGCCAGGTCCCCGAGATGACCGGCGCCAACCTGTCGGCGGAGGTCGCCACCAAGGAGCCCTACGTCGTCCCCGCGATCGGTGAGAAGAAGTTCACCGTCGCCGCCGTCGACCTCGGTATCAAGGGCATGACCCCGCACCGCATGGCCGAGCGCGGCATCGAGGTGCACGTCCTGCCCGCCACCGCCAGCGTCGACGACGTGTACGCCGTCCAGCCCGACGGCGTGTTCTTCTCCAACGGCCCCGGCGACCCCGCCACCGCCGACCACGCCGTCTCCGTGATGCGGGGCGTCCTGGAGCGGAGCACCCCGCTGTTCGGGATCTGCTTCGGCAACCAGATCCTCGGCCGCGCGCTCGGCTTCGGCACCTACAAGCTGAAGTACGGCCACCGCGGCATCAACCAGCCCGTGCAGGACCGTACGACCGGCAAGGTCGAGGTCACCGCGCACAACCACGGATTCGCCGTCGACGCCCCGCTCGACGAGGTCTCCGACACCCCCTTCGGCCGCGCCGAGGTCTCCCACGTGTGCCTCAACGACAACGTGGTGGAGGGGCTCCAGCTCCTCGACCGCCCGGCCTTCAGCGTCCAGTACCACCCCGAAGCGGCAGCGGGCCCCCACGACGCCGCCTACCTGTTCGACCGCTTCGTGAAGCTCATGGAGGGCCAGCGTGCCTAAGCGCACCGATATCCAGTCCGTCCTGGTCATCGGCTCCGGCCCGATCGTCATCGGCCAGGCCGCCGAGTTCGACTACTCCGGCACCCAGGCGTGCCGCGTCCTCAAGGCCGAGGGCCTGCGGGTCATCCTGGTCAACTCCAACCCGGCGACGATCATGACCGACCCGGAGATCGCCGACGCCACCTACGTCGAGCCGATCACCCCCGAGTTCGTCGAGAAGATCATCGCCAAGGAGCGCCCCGACGCGCTGCTGCCCACCCTGGGCGGCCAGACGGCCCTCAACACGGCGATCTCCCTGCACGACAACGGCGTCCTGGAGAAGTACGGCGTCGAACTGATCGGCGCCAAGGTGGAGGCCATCCACAAGGGCGAGGACCGCGACCAGTTCAAGGACGTCGTCGAGGAGGTCCGCAGGAAGACCGGGCACGGCGAGTCCGCGCGGTCGGTGATCTGCCACTCCATGGACGACGTCCTCGCCGGGGTCGAGGAACTCGGCGGCTACCCCGTCGTCGTACGGCCCTCCTTCACCATGGGCGGCGCCGGTTCCGGCTTCGCCCACGACGAGGACGAGCTGCGCCGCATCGCCGGTCAGGGCCTCACGCTCTCCCCGACCACCGAGGTGCTCCTGGAGGAGTCCATCCTCGGCTGGAAGGAGTACGAGCTGGAGCTGATGCGCGACAAGAACGACAACGTCGTGGTCGTCTGCTCCATCGAGAACTTCGACCCGATGGGCGTGCACACCGGCGACTCCATCACCGTCGCCCCCGCGATGACGCTCACCGACCGCGAGTACCAGGTGCTGCGTGACGTCGGCATCGCGATCATCCGCGAGGTCGGCGTCGACACCGGCGGCTGCAACATCCAGTTCGCGGTCAACCCCGTCGACGGGCGGGTCATCGTCATCGAGATGAACCCGCGCGTGTCGCGGTCCTCGGCGCTCGCCTCCAAGGCGACCGGCTTCCCCATCGCCAAGATCGCCGCGAAGCTCGCCGTCGGCTACACCCTCGACGAGATCCCCAACGACATCACCCAGGAGACCCCGGCCTCCTTCGAGCCGACCCTGGACTACGTCGTCGTCAAGGCGCCCCGGTTCGCCTTCGAGAAGTTCCCGCAGGCCGACGCCACCCTGACGACCACCATGAAGTCGGTCGGCGAGGCGATGGCGATCGGCCGCAACTTCACCGAGGCGTTCCAGAAGGCGCTGCGCTCGCTGGAGAAGAAGGGCAGCCAGTTCACGTTCGTGGGCGACCCGGGCGACAAGCAGACGCTGCTTGAGGAGTCCGTCCGGCCCACCGACGGGCGCATCAACACCGTCATGCGGGCCATCCGCGCGGGCGCCACGCCCGAGGAGGTCTTCGAGTACACCAAGATCGACCCCTGGTTCGTCGACCAGCTCTTCCTGATCAAGGAGATCGCCGACGAGCTGGCCGAGGCCGCCGAGCTGACCCCCGAGCTGCTCGCCGAGGCCAAGCGGCACGGCTTCTCGGACGTCCAGATCGGTGAGATCCGCGGCCTGCGCGAGGACGTGGTCCGCGAGGTGCGGCACGCGCTCGGCGTCCGCCCGGTCTACAAGACCGTCGACACCTGCGCCGCCGAGTTCGCCGCGAAGACGCCGTACTTCTACTCCTCCTACGACGAGGAGACCGAGGTCGCCCCGCGCGAGAAGCCCGCGGTGATCATCCTGGGCTCCGGCCCCAACCGCATCGGCCAGGGCATCGAGTTCGACTACTCCTGCGTCCACGCCTCCTTCGCGCTGTCCGACGCCGGGTACGAGACGGTGATGGTCAACTGCAACCCGGAGACGGTCTCCACCGACTACGACACCTCCGACCGCCTGTACTTCGAGCCGCTGACGCTGGAGGACGTGCTGGAGATCGTGCACGCCGAGCGGCAGGCCGGACCCGTCGCGGGCGTCATCGTCCAGCTCGGCGGCCAGACCCCGCTGGGCCTGTCGCAGGCCCTGAAGGACAACGGCGTACCGATCGTCGGCACCTCCCCGGAGGCCATCCACGCCGCCGAGGACCGCGGCGCCTTCGGCCGCGTGCTCGCGGAGGCGGGCCTCCCGGCCCCCAAGCACGGCACCGCCACCACGTTCGCCGAGGCCAAGGCCATCGCGGACGAGATCGGCTACCCGGTCCTCGTACGGCCGTCGTACGTGCTCGGCGGGCGCGGCATGGAGATCGTCTACGACGAGGCCCGGCTGTCCTCCTACATCGCCGAGTCGACCGAGATCAGCCCCTCCCGGCCGGTCCTCGTCGACCGGTTCCTGGACGACGCCATCGAGATCGACGTCGACGCCCTCTACGACGGCGAGGAGCTGTACCTCGGCGGTGTGATGGAGCACATCGAGGAGGCCGGCATCCACTCCGGCGACTCCGCGTGCGCGCTGCCCCCGATCACCCTCGGCGGCTTCGACATCAAGCGGCTGCGCGCCTCCACCGAGGGCATCGCCAAGGGCGTCGGCGTGCGCGGCCTGATCAACATCCAGTTCGCGCTCGCCGGGGACATCCTCTACGTCCTGGAGGCCAACCCGCGCGCGTCGCGCACCGTGCCCTTCACCTCCAAGGCGACCGCCGTGCCGCTGGCGAAGGCCGCCGCCCGGATCTCGCTGGGCGCGACCATCGCGGAGCTGCGCGCGGAGGGGCTGCTGCCGCGCCACGGCGACGGCGGCGAACTGCCGCTGGACGCGCCGATCTCCGTCAAGGAGGCCGTCATGCCGTGGTCGCGGTTCCGCGACATCCACGGCCGCGGCGTCGACACCGTCCTCGGCCCGGAGATGCGCTCCACCGGCGAGGTCATGGGCATCGACTCCGTCTTCGGCACGGCGTACGCCAAGTCGCAGGCCGGGGCCTACGGGCCGCTGCCGACCAAGGGCCGCGCCTTCATCTCCGTCGCCAACCGCGACAAGCGGTCGATGATCTTCCCGGCCCGGGAACTCGTCGCGCACGGCTTCGAGCTGCTCGCCACCTCCGGCACCGCCGAGGTCCTCAAGCGCAACGGCATCAACGCCACCGTGGTGCGCAAGCAGTCCGAGGGCACCGGCCCCAACGGCGAGAAGACCGTCGTCCAGCTCATCCACGACGGCGAGGTCGACCTCATCGTCAACACCCCCTACGGCACCGGCGGCCGACTCGACGGCTACGACATCCGCACCGCCGCCGTCGCCCGCTCCGTACCGTGCCTGACGACGGTGCAGGCGCTCGCCGCCGCCGTCCAGGGCATCGACGCGCTCAACCACGGCGACGTGGGCGTCCGCTCGCTCCAGGAACACGCGGAACACCTGACCGCGGCCCGCGACTAGCAGCCCGACGAGGGGGACACCGGAAACGGTGTCCCCCTCTTCATGAGGCTTACGAGGACACCATGTACAAGACCTTCTTCACGCTCGTCTTCCGGCGGATGGACCCGGAGCGGGCCCACCACCTCGCCTTCCGCTGGATCCGCCTGGCCGCGCGCGTCCCCGTGCTGCGCACCTTCGTCGCGGCCGTCCTCGCGCCCCGCTACCCCGAGCTGCGCACCGAGGCCCTCGGGCTGCGGATGCACGGCCCCTTCGGGCTGGCCGCGGGCTTCGACAAGAACGCCGTCGCGATCGACGGCATGGCGATGCTCGGCTTCGACCACGTCGAGATCGGCACCGTCACCGGGGAGCCACAGCCCGGCAACCCCAGGAAGCGGCTGTTCCGGCTGGTGCCGGACCGCGCGCTGATCAACCGCATGGGCTTCAACAACGACGGCTCCGCGGCCGTCGCCGCCCGCCTCGCGGCCCGCGAGGAGGTCTTCAGGACCGTCGTCGGGGTCAACATCGGCAAGACCAAGGTCGTCCCGGAGGCGGGGGCCGCCGCGGACTACGTCAAGTCCGCCGAACGCCTCGCGCCGCACGCCGACTACCTCGTCGTCAACGTCTCGTCGCCCAACACGCCAGGACTGCGCGACCTCCAGGCCACCGAGGCGCTGCGCCCGCTGCTGACCGCCGTCCGCGAGGCCGCCGACCGGGCCGTGCCCACCCGGCGCGTCCCGCTGCTGGTCAAGATCGCGCCCGACCTCGCCGACGAGGACGTCGACGCCGTCGCCGACCTCGCCGTGGAACTCGGCCTGGACGGCATCATCGCCACCAACACCACCATCGCGCGCGAGGGGCTCGGCCTGACCTCCGATCCCGCCCTGGTCGCGGAGACCGGCGGCCTGTCCGGCGCCCCCCTGAAGGCCCGCTCCCTGGAGGTACTGCGGCGCCTGTACGCGCGCGTGGGCGACCGCGTCACCCTCGTCGGCGTCGGCGGCATCGAGAACGCCGAGGACGCCTGGCAGCGCATCCTCGCGGGCGCCACCCTCGTGCAGGGCTACAGCGCCTTCATCTACGAGGGCCCCTTCTGGTCCCGGGCGGTCCACAAGGGCCTCGCCGCCCGGCTGCGCACCAGCCCGTACGCCACCCTCGCCGACGCGGTCGGCGCCGACGTGAAGGAGACCGCATGACCGCCCTGGAGCCCTTCGGCGCCCGGCTGCGCCACGCCATGGACGAGCGCGGCCCGCTTTGCGTCGGCATCGACCCGCACGCGTCCCTGCTCACCGAGTGGGGGCTCAACGACGACGTCGCCGGTCTGGAGCGGTTCAGCCGCACCGTCGTCGAGGCGACGGCCGACCGGGTCGCCGTCCTGAAGCCGCAGAGCGCGTTCTTCGAGCGGTTCGGCTCGCGCGGGGTCGCCGTCCTGGAGAGGGCCGTGGCGGACGCCCGCGCCGCCGGCGCCCTGGTCGTCATGGACGCCAAGCGCGGCGACATCGGCTCCACCATGGCCGCCTACGCCGAGTCCTTCCTGCACAAGGACGCCCCGCTGTTCTCCGACGCGCTGACCGTCTCGCCGTACCTGGGCTACGGCTCGCTGCGGCCCGCCGTCGAGCTGGCCCGGGAGAGCGGCGCGGGGCTCTTCGTGCTGGCGCTGACCTCCAACCCGGAGGGCGGCGAGGTGCAGCACGCGGTGCGCGCGGACGGGCGGAACGTGGGCGCGACGATGCTCGCGCACCTCGCCGCCGAGAACGCCGGTGAGGGTCCGCTGGGCTCCTTCGGCGCCGTCGTCGGGGCCACGCTGGGTGATCTGTCGTCGTACGACCTGGAGATCAACGGGCCGCTCCTCGCGCCCGGCATCGGCGCACAAGGGGCGACTCCGGCCGATCTTCCGCAGGTCTTCGGGGCGGCGGTGCGCAACGTGGTGCCGAACGTCAGCCGGGGGGTGCTGCGGCACGGTCCCGACGTCGTCGCGCTGCGTGCTGCCGCGGACCGGTTCGCCGACGAGATCCGGGCGGCGCTGGCGGCGGTCTGAGGGGGCCGGGGGAGGGTCAGCGAGGGGTCGCGGAGGGGCCCGCGTCTGGATACATCCTCAAATCCGGGGCAGTATGTCTGAAATGTACTGTCCTGACAGAGGCTGACCAGGACTTTTCCGCTGTTCTCGCTGACTCTGGCGGACTTGCCCGCTAGTCTCCGACGAGTGAGGGCCCCTCCCGCGCTCCAAGGCAGCGGGGGAGAACGGGCGAGCGTGTTGCTCGTGGCCCCTCAGGTGTGGGGCGACTAGGTTCCTCACCGGTCCGTATCCGACAGTTCGACATCCGAGGTGACGTAGGCGTGGCTCTTCCGCCCCTTACCCCCGAACAGCGCGCAGCCGCGCTCGAAAAGGCCGCCGCGGCTCGCCGGGAGCGGGCCGAGGTCAAGAATCGACTCAAGCACTCCGGCGCCTCCCTTCACGAGGTCATCAAGCAGGGCCAGGAGAACGACGTCATCGGCAAGATGAAGGTCTCCGCACTCCTGGAGTCCCTGCCGGGCGTGGGCAAGGTCCGCGCCAAGCAGATCATGGAGCGACTGGGCATCTCCGAGAGCCGCCGCGTGCGCGGTCTCGGTTCCAACCAGATCGCCTCCCTGGAGCGCGAGTTCGGCAGCACCGGCTCCTGAGTCCCGGGCGCCGGGCGATTGCTGGAATAATCGCCGCATGAGTGAACGTCCGCGGCTGACCGTGCTCTCCGGCCCCTCGGGGGTCGGCAAGAGCACGGTCGTCGCCCATATGCGCAAGGAACACCCCGAGGTCTGGCTCTCGGTGTCGGCGACGACCCGTAGGCCGCGCCCCGGCGAGCAGCACGGGGTCCACTACTTCTTCGTCACCGACGAGGAGATGGACAAGCTGATCGCCAACGGCGAGCTGCTGGAGTGGGCCGAGTTCGCCGGAAACCGCTACGGCACCCCGCGCGCGGCCGTGCTGGAGCGGCTGGAGGCGGGTGAGCCGGTGCTGCTGGAGATCGACCTCCAGGGTGCCCGGCAGGTCCGCGACACCATGCCGGAGGCCCAGTTGGTGTTCCTGGCTCCGCCCTCCTGGGAGGAGCTGGTGCGCAGGCTCACGGGCCGGGGCACCGAGCCGCCCGAGGTGATCGAGCGCCGCCTGGGAGCGGCGAAGGTCGAGCTGGCGGCCGAGCCGGAGTTCGATACGACCTTGATCAACACCTCTGTCGAGGACGTGGCGCGCGAGCTGCTAGCCTTGATGGCAGTCGTGTGATCATGACTGATCTTTTCCCATCCATCGGAAGGTAGAGCGTGTCCTCTTCCATCTCCGCGCCCGAGGGCATCATCAACCCGCCGATCGACGAGCTTCTCGAGGCCACCGACTCGAAGTACAGCCTCGTGATCTACGCGGCCAAGCGTGCCCGCCAGATCAACGCGTACTACTCGCAGCTCGGCGAGGGTCTCCTTGAGTACGTCGGTCCGCTCGTGGACACCCACGTCCACGAGAAGCCGCTCTCGATCTCCCTCCGCGAGATCAACGCGGGTCTGCTGACCTCCGAGGCCATCGAGGGCCCGGCGCAGTAAGCAGAAGCGTTAAGTAGTATTTTCAGCCTGAAGCTGACTTATCCACAGGCCCGGCACGCGACTGCCGGGCCTGTGGTGTGTGATAGGGGCGTACGTGCGGGTCGTCGAGGTGCGGGGAGTGACGGTGGACAAGCCGAAGGTCGTTCTGGGGGTCAGCGGTGGCATCGCCGCCTACAAGGCGTGCGAACTGCTGCGCCGACTGACGGAATCAGGCCATGACGTCCGGGTCGTGCCCACCGCCTCCGCGCTGCACTTCGTCGGCGCCGCGACCTGGTCGGCCCTCTCCGGCCACCCCGTCTCCACGGAGGTGTGGGACGACGTCCACGAGGTGCCGCACGTCCGCATCGGCCAGCACGCCGACCTCGTGGTGGTCGCCCCGGCCACCGCCGACACGCTGGCCAAGGCCGCCCACGGCCTCGCCGACGACCTGCTGACCAACACCCTGCTCACCGCCCGCTGCCCGGTCGTCTTCGCCCCCGCCATGCACACCGAGATGTGGGAACACCCGGCCACCCAGGAGAACGTGGCGACCCTGCGCCGCCGCGGCGCCGTCGTCATCGAACCGGCCGTCGGCCGCCTCACCGGCGTCGACACCGGCAAGGGCCGCCTGCCCGACCCCGCCGAGATCTTCGAGGTCTGCCGCCGGGTGCTGGCCCGGGGGGTGGCCGAGCCCGACCTCGCCGGACGCCACGTCGTCGTCAGCGCGGGCGGCACCCGCGAGCCCCTCGACCCCGTGCGCTTCCTCGGCAACCGCTCCTCCGGCAAGCAGGGCTACGCCCTCGCGCGGACGGCGGCGGCGCGCGGCGCCCGCGTCACCCTGGTCGCCGCCAACACCGGCCTGCCGGACCCGGCGGGGGTGGACGTCGTCCCGGTCGGCACCGCCGTCCAGCTCCGGGAGGCGGTGCTGAAGGCGGCGGCCGACGCCGACGCCGTGGTGATGGCCGCCGCGGTGGCGGACTTCCGGCCCGCGGTCTACGCCGCCGGGAAGATCAAGAAGCAGGACGGCCAGGACCCCGAGCCGGTCGCGCTGATACGCAACCCCGACATCCTCGCGGAGATCTCGGCCGACCGCCCCCGCGCAGGACAGGTCGTCGTGGGCTTCGCCGCCGAGACCGACGACGTCCTGGCCAACGGCCGCACCAAGCTCCGGCGCAAGGGCTGCGACCTGCTCGTGGTCAACGAGGTCGGCGAGCGCAAGACCTTCGGCTCGGAGGAGAACGAGGCCGTGGTGCTCGGCGCCGACGGCAGCGAGACCCCCGTGCCGCACGGTCCCAAAGAGGCGCTGGCAGACGTCGTCTGGGACCTGGTCGCGGCCCGGCTCGGCTGACCTCAGGGGTGGGCGGAGTGTGGCTGGAGTGGCGACATTGCGGTGTGGCGGCCCTGGCCAAGGCGGCGGGCCATTGGGCAGAATGCGGGTGCCGCAGGTCACAGCGCTTCCGAGAGGCGAGACAGGGGGGCCGGTGACCGAACGCGACCGATAAACTGTTCTCGGACGACGCCGGGCGCAGCCCCCGTCCCGTCCGCCCATGATCAGCCAGCAGCCGCTGCAACCCCAGGGAGCGTTGTGTCCCGTCGCCTGTTCACCTCGGAGTCCGTGACCGAGGGCCACCCCGACAAGATCGCTGACCAGATCAGCGACACCATTCTCGACGCCCTGCTCCGCGAGGACCCCTCCTCCCGAGTCGCCGTCGAGACCCTGATCACCACCGGTCTCGTGCACGTGGCGGGTGAGGTCACGACCAAGGCCTACGCGCCGATCGCCCAGCTCGTGCGCGAGAAGATCCTGGAGATCGGCTACGACTCCTCCAAGAAGGGCTTCGACGGCGCGTCCTGCGGCGTGTCGGTGTCGATCGGCGCGCAGTCCCCGGACATCGCGCAGGGCGTGGACACGGCGTACGAGAACCGCGTCGAAGGCGACGACGACGAGCTGGACCGGCAGGGCGCCGGTGACCAGGGCCTGATGTTCGGCTACGCGACGGACGAGACGCCGACGCTGATGCCGCTGCCCATCTTCCTCGCGCACCGGCTCTCCAACCGGCTGTCCGAGGTCCGCAAGAACGGCACCATCCCCTACCTGCGCCCGGACGGCAAGACGCAGGTCACCATCGAGTACGACGGCGACAAGGCGGTCCGCCTGGACACCGTCGTGGTCTCCTCGCAGCACGCCTCCGACATCGACCTGGAGTCGCTGCTCGCCCCGGACATCCGCGAGTTCGTCGTCGAGCCCGAGCTGAAGGCCCTGCTGGAGGACGGGATCAAGCTCGACACCGAGAACTACCGCCTGCTGGTCAACCCCACCGGCCGCTTCGAGATCGGCGGCCCGATGGGCGACGCCGGACTGACCGGCCGCAAGATCATCATCGACACCTACGGCGGCATGGCCCGGCACGGCGGCGGCGCCTTCTCCGGCAAGGACCCCTCCAAGGTGGACCGCTCCGCCGCGTACGCCATGCGCTGGGTCGCCAAGAACGTCGTCGCGGCGGGCCTCGCCTCCCGCTGCGAGGTCCAGGTCGCCTACGCCATCGGCAAGGCCGAGCCGGTCGGTCTGTTCGTGGAGACCTTCGGCACCCACAAGGTCGACACCGACAAGATCGAGCAGGCCATCGAGGAGGTCTTCGACCTCCGTCCGGCCGCCATCATCCGCGACCTGGACCTGCTGCGCCCGATCTACGCCCAGACCGCCGCCTACGGCCACTTCGGCCGTGAGCTGCCCGAGTTCACCTGGGAGCGCACGGACCGGGTGGACGCGCTGCGCAAGGCCGTCGGCCGGTAAGGCCACCGTCCACCGCGTCGAGTGACTCGGCGGGGCCCGGTCTCCCCCAGGGGCGGCCGGGCCCTTCGCGTGCGGTGGTCGCGGGCCGCCGCGTTGTCAGTGCCGTTTGTAACAATGCAACCGTGAGCAGCGACAACGGGCAGGGGAGCGGGGGCGCCGAGGGCGCGCCGCCGGAGCAGCTCGCGCTCATCCGGGAGAGTGTGCGGGGGGCGAAGGCGCCGCGGGCCAAGCCGCGGACCTGGCGGGGGGCCGCGCTGGCCAAGGAGCTGCCGGTCGCGCGGGTCCTCGTCGACAAGGGCGTGCTCCACCTCGACCGGTACTTCGACTACGCCGTCCCCGAGGAGCTGGACGCCGACGCGCGGCCCGGGGTGCGGGTGCGGGTGCGCTTCGGGGCCGGGCGGCACCGGGTGCGAGAGGGGCGCCGGGAGGGCGGCGGGCTGATCGACGGCTTCCTGATCGAGCGGCGGGCCGAGTCCGACTACTCCGGGCCACTGGCCGCGCTCGCCCAGGTCGTCTCCCCCGAGCCGGTGCTCGACGAGGAGCTGCTCGGACTGGCCCGCGCCGTCGCCGACCGGTACGCGGGGAGCCTCGCCGACGTGCTGCAACTGGCCGTCCCGCCGCGCAGCGCACGTGCCGAGCAGCGTCCGTCGCCCGCGCCGCTGCCGCCGCCCCCGGCGCCGGAGGCGGGGTCCTGGGCGCGTTACGAGCACGGGCCCGCGTTCCTGGCGGCGCTGGCCTCCGGAGGCGCCCCCCGGGCGGTCTGGCACGCCCTGCCCGGACCCCGGTGGAGCGCGGAGCTGGCCCGGGCCGTCGCCGCGACGCTGGCCTCCGGGCGCGGCGCCCTGGTCGTCGTCCCCGACGGGCGGGCCGCCGCACGGGTCGACGCCGCCCTCACCGAGCTGCTGGGGGAGGGGCGGCACGCGCTGCTCACCGCCGACGCCGGGCCCGAGAAGCGGTACCGCGAGTGGCTCGCGGTGCGGCGCGGTTCCGTACGGGCCGTCGTCGGCACGCGCGCCGCCATGTTCGCGCCCGTGCGGGACCTCGGCCTCGTCGCCCTCTGGGACGACGGGGACGACAGCCACAGCGAACCGCACGCCCCGCAGCCGCACGCCCGCGAGGTGCTGCTGCTGCGGGCCGCCCAGGACGGGTGCGCGTTCCTGCTGGGCGGCCTCGGCTGCACCGTGGAGGCCGCGCAGCTCGTCGACAGCGGCTGGGCCCGGCCACTGGTCGCCTCCCGCGAGCAGGTGCGGGCCGCCGCCCCGCTGGTGCGTACCGTCGGCGACACCGACCTGGCCCGGGACGAGGCCGCCCGCGCCGCCCGGCTGCCCACCCTGGCCTGGCAGGTGGTCAGGGAGGGCCTCAAGCACGGGCCGGTCCTGGTGCAGGTGCCCCGGCGCGGCTACGTGCCACGGATGGCGTGTGCCCAGTGCCGGGCGCCCGCACGGTGCCGACACTGCGCCGGGCCGCTCCAGGCGCGGGACTCCGCGGCGCTGGCCTGCGGCTGGTGCGGGCGCGAGGAGGGCGCCTGGCACTGCCCCGAGTGCGGGTCCTTCCGGCTGCGCGCCCAGGTCGTCGGGGCGCGGCGGACGGCGGAGGAGCTGGGCCGCGCCTTTCCGGCCGTGCCAGTGCGGACGTCGGGCCGGGAGCACGTCCTCGACACCGTGTCCGGCGCGCCCGCGCTGGTGGTGAGCACACCGGGCGCCGAACCGGTCGCCGAGGGCGGTTACGCGGCGGCCCTGCTGCTGGACGGCTGGGCGATGCTCGGGCGGCCCGACCTGCGGGCCGGTGAGGACGCGCTGCGCCGCTGGATCGCCGCGGCGGCGCTCGTCCGGCCGCAGGGCGAGGGCGGCACGGTGGTCGCCGTCGCGGAGCCGACCCTGCGGCCCGTGCAGGCGCTGGTGCGCTGGGACCCGGTCGGGCACGCGGTGCGCGAGCTGGCTGAGCGGGCCGAGCTGGGCTTCCCGCCGGTGTCCCGGATGGCGGCGGTGTCCGGGCCGCCGGAGGCGGTCGCGGAGTTCCTCGGCATGGCCGAGCTGCCCGAGGAGGCGGAGGTGCTGGGGCCGGTACCAGTGCCCGGCACGACACCGGGGCGGCCCCGCCGACCGGGCGCGCCCCCGGCTGGCGAGCACTGGGAACGGGCGCTGATCCGGGTGCCGCCGGGGCGGGGCGCGGCACTGGCGGCGGCGCTGAAGACGGCGCAGGCGGCGCGGATGGCCCGGGGGAGCGGGCAGGCGGGCGCTGGCGCGGGCACGGGGGCGGCGGGGCAGGCGGTGCGGGTGCGGATCGACCCGCCTGACATCGGGTGAGGGGGCTGGTGCCGGGTGGGGAGCGGCGAGGGAGATGGCGTCGTCCCGGCCCTCGGTGAGACGCCGACTCATGCGAGGAGACACCGACCACGGACACGGCTGCCCTCCCGGACGTGGGCCGGGAGGGCAGGGGCGGCGCAGCCGTAAGGGGCGCCCCGAGGGCAGCCGTCGCGGGCGTCCGGAGCCAGCCGTGGAGGGCGTCCAGGCCAGCCGAAGGAGGCGCCCAGGAGCAGCCGTAGAGGGCCTCCGAGTAGCCGTAGAGGGTGCCTCCGAGTAGCCGTAGAAGGCCCCCGGGTCAGCCGTTGCGGGGCCCCGGGAAGGCGGTGGGGCGGATTTCCTCGCGGAGGGCGGGGCTGCCCGCCGTCGGCTGGGTCGGCATGGAGCGGGCCGCGGGGACCGTGGGCATCGTGGGCAGGCCCGTGTTCACGCTGACCGTGCGGGTGCCCGAGGGCTCCGTGGACCGCTCGGCCTCGGCGGCGGCCTGGGCGCTGGCGCGGCGCGAGCCGTAGCGGCGGTGGACCGCCTGCTTGGTGACCCCGAGCGCGGAGCCCACCGCGTCCCACGAGAAGCCGAGCGAGCGGTCGAAGTCGACCGCGGCCGTGACCAGGGTCTCGACACTGTCCCGCAGTTCCTGTGCGAGGCGGACGGTCGGGGCGGGGGCGCGTCCGTAGACGACGAAGCCCGTGGCGGGGCCGGAGCGGCGCGGGCGGTAGACGTTGCCCAACTGGGCGGTGAGCGTGCGCAACGCGTCCACCTGCCGGCGGACCCGCTCGATGTCCCGCACCAGCAAGTGCAGGCTGGCCCGAGCCTGGGCGTCGTGGGTTGCGTGGTCGGCCATGAACAAGCCTCTCGAACCGGCGTTGAGGAGGAAGGGTCGGGCCGCGACCGCGGCCCGTGGGTCAACTCTTTCTAGACCAACGCCTTTTTGCGTGACTGGTCACGCTCCAGGGGCGTATGGGCATATGCGTACGCCCCCGGCGGGAAGTGTGCGCGGGAGCGTGCAGGGGGGCACCCATAGACTGGTGCGTCGCCCGTCGTTCACCCCGTCCGAGAGGCCCGTGTCCCTCCATGAAGCTCGTCTTCGCCGGTACCCCCGAGGTCGCCGTCCCCGCCCTGGACGCCCTGATCGCCTCCGCACGGCACGAGGTGGCCGCCGTCGTCACCCGGCCGGACGCACCGGCGGGCCGGGGGCGCAGGCTGGTCGCCTCCCCGGTCGCCGAGCGGGCCGAGGAGGCCGGGATCGAGGTACTGAAGCCCGCCAGGCCGCGTGACCCGGAGTTCCTGGAGCGGCTGCGCGAGATCGCCCCCGACTGCTGCCCCGTCGTCGCCTACGGCGCCCTGCTGCCCCGCGTCGCCCTCGACGTCCCCGCGCACGGCTGGGTCAACCTGCACTTCTCCCTGCTGCCCGCCTGGCGCGGCGCCGCGCCGGTGCAGCACGCCGTCATGGCGGGCGACGAGATCACGGGCGCGTCCACCTTCCTCATCGAGGAGGGCCTGGACTCCGGTCCCGTCTACGGCACGGTCACCGAGACCGTCCGGCCCACCGACACCAGCGGCGACCTGCTGACCCGGCTCGCCTTCGCGGGCGCCGGGCTGCTGGCCGCGACCATGGACGGCATCGCGGACGGCACCCTGCAGGCCGTACCGCAGCCCGCCGAGGGCGTCTCCCTGGCGCCGAAGATCACCGTCGAGGACGCCCGCGTCGACTGGGCCACGCCCGCCCTGCGCGTGGACAGGGTGGTACGGGGGTGCACGCCCGCGCCGGGCGCCTGGACCACCTTCCGCGGTGAGCGGCTCAAGCTCGTCCAGGTGTCCCTGGCCCCCGAGCTGACCGACCTCGCCCCGGGGCGGCTCGCCGTCGGCAAGAACAGCGTCCACGTCGGCACCGGCTCGCACGCGGTGGAGCTGGTGTGGGTGCAGGCGCAGGGCAAGAAGCCGATGCGCGCGGCGGACTGGGCGCGCGGGGTACGCATCGCCGACGGGGAGACGCTCGGGGCGTGAGCTGCCGTGACCTGGCGGCAGGGGCGGTCGGGGCGTGAGCTGGCGCGGAGCGTACCGGCGTACGCTGGACGCACACCGTATACAGACATTCCGGAGCACCTTTTCGTGAGCGACACCTCCCGGCGCCCCCGCAAGCCCGGCAAGCCCTACCGGCGGCCCAAGAAGGACCCCGTCCGCGTCCTCGCCTTCGAGGCGCTGCGCGCGGTGGACGAGCGGGACGCCTACGCCAACCTCGTGCTGCCGCCGCTGCTGCGCAAGGCGCGTGAGCAGGGCGACTTCGACGGGCGGGACGCCGCCCTCGCCACCGAGCTGGTGTACGGCACGCTGCGGCGGCAGGGCACCTACGACGCCGTCATCGCGGCCTGCGTCGACCGGCCGCTGCGGGAGGTCGACCCGCCGGTGCTGGACGTGCTGAGCCTCGGGACGCACCAACTGCTCGGGACGCGCATCCCGACGCACGCCGCCGTCTCCGCCTCCGTGGAGCTGGCGCGCGTGGTGCTCGGCGACGGGCGGGCGAAGTTCGTCAACGCCGTGCTGCGCAAGGTCGCCCAGCACGATCTGGACGGCTGGCTGGAGCGGGTCGCGCCGCCCTACGACGACGATCCCGAGGACCATCTCGCCGTCGTGCACTCGCATCCGCGGTGGGTCGTCTCCGCGCTGTGGGACTCGCTCGGCGGGGGGCGGGCCGGGATCGAGGAGCTGCTGGCCGCCGACAACGAGCGGCCCGAGGTGACGCTGGTCGCCCGGCCGGGGCGGGCCACGACGGAGGAACTGCTCCGGGAGGACGCCGCCGAGCCCGGCCGCTGGTCGCCGTACGCCGTGCGGCTCACCGAGGGCGGGGAGCCCGGGGCCGTCGAGGCCGTGCGGGAGGGCCGGGCCGGGGTGCAGGACGAGGGCAGTCAGCTCGTCGCCCTCGCGCTGGCCAACGCGCCCCTGGAGGGGCCGGACGAGAAGTGGCTCGACGGGTGCGCCGGGCCCGGCGGGAAGGCGGCGCTGCTGGCCGCGCTCGCGGCGCAGCGCGGGGCGACGCTGCTCGCCTCCGAGAAGCAGCCGCACCGCGCCGGGCTGGTCGCCAAGGCGCTGCACGGCAACCCCGGTCCGTACCAGGTCATCGCCGCCGACGGGACCCGGCCGCCGTGGCGGCCCGGCACCTTCGACCGGGTGCTGGTGGACGTGCCGTGCACGGGGCTCGGGGCGCTGCGGCGGCGGCCCGAGGCGCGGTGGCGGCGACGGCCGGAGGACCTCGACGGGTTCGCGCCGCTCCAGCGGGGGCTGCTGCGCACCGCCCTGGAGTCGGTGCGGGTGGGCGGCGTGGTCGGCTACGCGACCTGCTCGCCGCACCTCGCCGAGACGCGGGCGGTCGTCTCCGACGTGCTCAAGCAGTTCCCGGAGACGGAACTCGTGGACGCCCGCCCGCTGCTGCCCGGGGTGCCGGACCTCGGGGAGGGGCCGGACGTGCAGTTGTGGCCGCATGTGCATGGGACGGACGCGATGTACCTGGCGGTGATCCGCCGGGTGGGCTGACGCGGGGCCGGTCCGGTCGCCGTACGCTTCCCGGACGACGACGCGCGTGGGGTCAGGCTAGGGTCCCGCGCCGCCGGGCTGGGCGTCCTCCTCCCGGGCCAGGCGGCTCGGCCACCACACCCTCCCGCCGACGTCCAGGAACAGCGACGTCACCAGGACCGAGCGGACGATGAAGGTGTCCAGGAGGACGCCGAGGGCCACCGCGAAGCCGATTTCGGCGAAGGCGACCATCGGGAGGGTGCCGAGGGCGGCGAAGGTGCCCGCCAGGACCAGGCCCGCCGAGGTGATGACCGCGCCGGTCGCGGCGAGGCCGGTCACCACGCCGGCGCGGGTGCCCTGGCGGGCCGCCTCCTCGCGGATGCGGGTGGTCAGGAAGATGTTGTAGTCGATGCCCAGGGCGACCAGGAACACGAAGACGAAGAGCGGGAAGTCGGTCGTCTCGCCCGCGTAGTCGAAGAGGTACCGGAAGGCGAGCGCGCTGATGCCCAGGGCCGCGGCGAAGGACAGGATCACCGTGCCGATCAGCAGCAGCGGCGCGATCAGGGCGCGCAGCAGGACGCACAGGATCAGCAGCACCACGACCAGCACCAGCGGGATGATCAGGACGTTGTCGTGGGTGGTCGCCTCGTCCATGTCCAGCAGGGCCGCCGTACCGCCGCCCACCAGCGCGTCGGCGTCGGGCACGTCGTGCACGGCGTCCCGGACCCGTTCGACGGTCTGCTTCGCGGCCTCGCTGTCGGCGGGGTCGGACATGGTCGCCTCGAACAGCACCCGGCCCTCGTGCACCGTCTTCGCGCCGGGCGCCGGACCCAGTGACTCCGGCACCACGCCCTGCGTCCCGGCCACCGCCCGGCCCACCTGCTCGGCCTGCGGCTGGTTGGCCACGATCACGAGTGGGTCGCCGCTGCCCGCCGGGAAGTAGCGCGCGGAGACCTCCTGCCCGACGATCGAGTCCGGCTCGCCGGTGAACGCGTCGGCGTTGCTGATGCCCTCCGCGCGCAGTTGGATCAGGCCGAGGGAGCAGACCGCCAGGACCCCGGCCGTCACGGCCCACACCATGCGCGGTCGGCGTGCGATACGGCGGCCGGTGCGCGCCCAGACGCCCCGCTCGGTGGGGTCGGGGCTGCCGTAGCGGGGGATCACCGGCCAGAAGATCCAGCGGCCGAAGATCACCAGCAGCGCCGGGAACAGCGTCAGCATCGCCAGCAGCGCGACGGCGACCCCGATGGCCGCGACCGGGCCGAGACCGCTGGTGGAGTTCATCTCGGCGGCCATCAGCACCAACATGCTCAGGACGACCGTGGCGCTCGACGCGACCACCGCCGGGCCCGCGCGGTGCAGCGCCAGCGCCATCGCCTCGTGCCGGTCCTCGTGGCGGCGCAGCTCCTCCCGGTAGCGGGCCACCAGCAGCAGCGCGTAGTCCGTGCCCGCGCCGAAGACCAGGACCAGCAGGATGCCCGCGCTCTGCCCGTTCACCGTGAGCCCGCCGTGCTCGGCGAGCAGGTACACCAGCGCCTGCGCGGTGAACAGCGCGCCGACCACCGACAGCAGCGGCACCACCAGCAGCGTCGGACTGCGGTAGGTGAGCAGCAGCATCACGATGACCACCGTCATCGCGGCGAACAGCAGCGTGGAGTCGATGCCCTCGAACGCCTCGGAGAAGTCGGCCGAGGTGCCGCCGGGGCCGGTGATGTGGACGGCCAGCCCGCCGGTGCTCTCCCCGACGTCGTCGCGGATCGACTCGACGGCCGGGGAGATCCGCTCCCAGCCCTTCTCGTCCATCGTGATCGGTACGAAGACCTGGGCGGCCCGCGGATCGGTGTCACGGTCGAAGACCGGACCGCGGGTCTCGGCGCCCCGGACGCCGTGGTCGCGCAGTTGCCTCAACTCCTGCACGTCCTCCGCGATCCGCGCCCGGTCCGCGGCCGTCAGGCCGCCGTCGCGGGCGTAGACCACCACGGCCGGGATCTGCTCCGGCCGGAAGTCCTCGGAGATCTCCAGAACCTGGGTGGACTCCGCCGAGCCCGGCAGCCACGACTGCGCGTCGTTGTCCTGCGCGTCGGCCAGCTTCTGCGCGAGCGGCGCGACGACGAGCAGCACCACCACCCACAACCCCACCACCAGCCACTTGGCCCGCGCCCCGCAGACCAGACGCCCCACACCCCGGTCACCAGTCATACCCACCTCCGCACCAGCGCCCCCGAAGGGGCGCGGGGAACTGCGCGACAAGCCCCCACGGCCCGCAGTCGACCCACAACCCTAGCCACCGGGGACCGCCGTTACAGCCGAGCGCAGCGACATGGCAGGCTTGGGTCATGGCCCCGCAGATCAACCCCAGCATCCTGTCCGCCGACTTCGCCCGCCTCGCGGAGGAGGCGCAGGCGGTGCAGGGAGCCGACTGGCTCCATGTCGACGTCATGGACAACCATTTCGTCCCGAACCTCACCCTCGGTGTGCCGGTCGTAGAGTCGCTGGCCCGTGCGACGGACACCCCGCTGGACTGCCATCTGATGATCGAGGCCCCCGATCGGTGGGCCCCGCAGTACGTCGAAGCGGGCGCCGGTTCCGTCACCTTCCACGTCGAGGCCGCCACCGCCCCGGTACGGCTGGCCCGGGAGATCCGGGCCAAGGGCGCCCGCGCCGCGATGGCGCTGCGGCCCGCGACGCCGATCGAGCCCTACGAGGACCTGCTCCCCGAACTCGACATGCTGCTGGTCATGACGGTTGAGCCGGGCTTCGGCGGGCAGGCGTTCCTCGACATCATGCTCCCGAAGATCCGGCGGACCCGCGAGTTGATCAGCAAGCACGGGCTCGAGCTGTGGCTCCAGGTGGACGGGGGCGTCTCGGCCGCCACCATCGAGCGGTGCGCGGAAGCGGGCGCCGACGTCTTCGTCGCCGGGTCCGCGGTCTACGGGGCGGACGACCCGGCCGAGGCGGTACGTGCACTGCGCACCCAGGCGGAGGCGGCCACGGCCGCCGCGTCCTGGTCATGCGGCCACTGAACCACGGGAATGTGAACGGCTCTCATCCGGGCTGATCAACCGCGCCGCATCTGCAAGGATGAACGGCGTATCCAGAGTGTGAACAGCAGTGAGGAGATCGCCGTGTCGGGTATGTCGGCGGGCCGGTCAGCCATGCGGATGGGACCCGCTGAGCTGGTGCAGGCGGCGGCCATGGCCCGCCGCTTCTACCTTGAGGGTAAGTCCAAGATCCAGATCGCGGAGGAGTTCGGCGTCAGCCGCTTCAAGGTGGCCAGGGTCCTGGAGACCGCCCTCGAACGGGATCTCGTGC
Organism: Streptomyces flavalbus; assembly: GCF_042674625.1. Taxonomy (NCBI): domain Bacteria; kingdom Bacillati; phylum Actinomycetota; class Actinomycetes; order Kitasatosporales; family Streptomycetaceae; genus Streptomyces; species Streptomyces flavalbus. The sequence continues at coordinate 1,285,533 of NZ_JBHTEB010000001.1, read as the reverse complement.
GCATCGAGATCCGAGTCCCCGCCGAACTGGACGCCGAGCGCTCCGACGCGCTGCGCGCCCGGTACGGCCTCAGGCACGCCGTCGTCGTCGAGTCCCCGGCCGACGCCGAGGAGACCCCGGACCCCGAGAACCTCGGTGAGGTGGCCGCCGACCTGCTCGGCGAACTCGTCAACGAGGGCGACGTACTGGGCCTGGCCTGGGGCCGCTCCACCATCCACATGGCGGCGGCCCTGAACCGGCTGCCGCCCTGCACGGTGGTGCAGTTGACGGGCGTGTACGACGCCGGGACCGCCGAGCGCGGCTCGGTGGAGGCCGTCCGCCGCGCCGCCCAGGTGTCCGGCGGCGACGCCCACCCCATCTACGCGCCCATGCTGCTGCCCGACGAGGCCACGGCAGCCGCGCTGCGCCACCAGACCGGGATCGCCCGCGCCTTCGAGTACTTCGACAAGGTCACGGTCGCCTGTGTCTCCATCGGCTCCTGGGAGCCCGGCATCTCCACGGTGCACGACATGCTCAGCGACGAGGAGCGGGCGCACTACGCCTCGCTCGGCGTCGCCGCCGAGATGTCCGCGCACCTCTTCGACGCCGAGGGCCGCCGGGTCGGCCGGGACCTGGGGGAGCGGTGCATCACGGTCAAGGCCGACCAGCTCCGCCGTATCCCCGAGGTGGTGGCCATCGCGGGCGGGCAGCGCAAGGCCGCCGCGATCGACGCGGTGCTGCGCAGCGGGCTCGTCACCAGCCTGGTGACGGACACCTCCGCCGCGGACTACCTGATGGCGGCCGGATCCACCCCGCGCCCGGCCCTGAACCGGGCCGACCCGGACGGACCCTGACCCACGCCGAGGGATACGGGACGTGCCGAGGCGCCGCGGGAGGGTTCTTGGAGGAACCTCCCAAGGCGCCTCTGACCTGCCTGGACGATCCGACCGGGCGGGGCATTACGGTCGCCATGGGACAATGAAGTACGTGCTCTTCCCCCTGGCTGACCTGTCCGGGGGCCACCTCTGAACGACTGGGATGTGCAGCACGTGCGTTTCCTCAACGACCTCCAGCCCTCGTACGACCTGACGTACGACGACGTCTTCATGGTGCCGAGCCGGTCCGCCGTCGGCTCCCGGCAGGGCGTGGACCTCAGCTCCCCGGACGGCACCGGCACCACCATCCCGCTCGTCGTCGCCAACATGACCGCCATCGCGGGCCGCCGGATGGCCGAGACGGTGGCCCGGCGCGGCGGCCTGGTGGTCATCCCGCAGGACATCCCGATCGACGTCGTCGCCGACGTCGTCTCCTGGGTCAAGAGCCGCCACCTGGTGCTGGACACCCCGATCGTGCTGGCCCCCCATCAGACCGTCGCCGACGCGCTCGGCCTGCTGTCCAAGCGCGCGCACGACGCCGGGGTCGTCGTGGACGACGCGGGCCGCCCGATCGGCGTGGTCACCGACGCCGACCTCAGCGGCGTCGACCGCTTCACCCAGCTCGAAGTGGTCATGTCGAAGGACCTGCTCCTGCTGGACGCCGACATAGACCCGCGCGAGGCGTTCAACACCCTCGACCAGCACAACCGCCGCTACGCCCCCGCCGTCGACGCCGACGGCAAGCTCGCCGGGATCCTGACCCGCAAGGGCGCCCTGCGCGCCACCCTCTACACCCCGGCCGTCGACGCGTCCGGCAAGCTGCGCGTCGCCGCCGCCGTCGGCATCAACGGCGACGTGGCGGGCAAGGCCAAGCAGCTCCTCGACGCGGGCGTGGACACCCTCGTCATCGACACCGCGCACGGCCACCAGGAGTCGATGATCACCGCCGTCAAGGTGGTGCGCGCCCTCGACCCCCGGGTGCCGATCGCCGCGGGCAACATCGTCTCCGCCGAGGGCGTGCGCGACCTGATCGAGGCGGGCGCCGACATCGTCAAGGTCGGCGTCGGTCCCGGCGCCATGTGCACCACCCGCATGATGACCGGCGTCGGACGGCCGCAGTTCTCCGCGGTCCTGGAGTGCGCCGCCGAGGCCCGCAAGTACGGCAAGCACGTGTGGGCCGACGGCGGCGTCCGCCACCCGCGCGACGTGGCGATGGCGCTCGCCGCCGGGGCGTCCAACGTGATGATCGGCTCCTGGTTCGCCGGGACCTACGAGTCGCCCGGCGACCTCCAGCAGGACGCCAGCGGGCGCCTCTACAAGGAGTCCTTCGGCATGGCCTCCGCGCGCGCCGTGCGCAACCGCACCAGCGAGGAGTCCGCCTACGACCGCGCCCGCAAGGCGCTGTTCGAGGAGGGCATCTCCACCTCCCGCATGTACCTGGACCCGGCCCGGCCCGGCGTCGAGGACCTGATCGACTCGATCATCGCGGGCGTCCGCTCCTCCTGCACCTACGCCGGTGCCGCCTCCCTGGAGGAGTTCGCCGAGAAGGCCGTCGTCGGCGTGCAGAGCGCCGCGGGCTACGCCGAGGGCAAGCCGCTGCACGCCAGCTGGAGCTGAGCCGCGCACCGGCTGGCGTGATCTACTTCGGGTGCGGTGCCCCGCCGCGCCCGTCCTCGGGTGCGGTCCCGCCGCGCCCGTCCCGCCCCAGCCGAAGTGAAGTGAACGACCCGCAGTGCTGAACGATCTCGACGAACGCATCGTGCACGCCCTCGCCGAGGACGCCCGCCGCTCCTACGCGGACATCGGGCAGCTCGTCGGCCTGTCCGCGCCCGCCGTGAAACGCCGCGTGGACCGGCTGCGCGCCACCGGGGCGATCACCGGGTTCACCGTACGGGTGGACCCGGCCGCCCTCGGCTGGCACACCGAGGGGTTCGTCGAGATCTACTGCCGCAGCAACACCTCACCGGAGACCATCCAACGCGGTCTGGAGCGCTACCAGGAGGTCGTCGCCGCGTCCACGGTCACCGGCGACGCGGACGCCGTCGCCCAGGTCTTCGCCTCCGACATGCGGCACTTCGAACGGGTCCTGGAGCGGATCGCGGGGGAGCCGTTCGTGGAGCGCACCAAGTCGGTGCTGGTGCTCTCCCCGCTGCTGCGCAGGTTCTCGTCCGGCTCCCCGACCTGACCCGGAGGGCGGGGGCGAGCGGGCCCGCGCAACGAATCGCCGGGCAGCGGGCCACGGACGCAACGATCCGCGCATCGGTGCGCAACGGGTGCTCCTTGTCCGGGCGCGGCGGCCGAACGTACCTTCTTGGGGGCCTCCACTGTCCGGCCCCACACCCCCGTCCTTCCTGGTGAGGAACCCGTATGCGCACCGCCCTGCTCCAGAGCTCCGGCCGTCCCGGCTCGCCCGCCGAGAACCTCAAGGTCCTCGACGAGGCCGCGGGCCGGGCCGCCGCCGCGGGCGCCGGGCTGCTGGTCGCGCCGGAGATGTTCCTCACCGGGTACGCCATCGGCGACGACATCGCCCGCCTCGCCGAGCCCGCCGACGGCGACGGCGCCGACGCGGTCGCCGACATCGCCGGACGGCACGGCCTCGCGGTCGCCTACGGCTACCCGGAGCGCGCCGGGGACACCGTCCACAACTCCGCCCAGTTGATCTCCGCCGACGGCACCCGGCTGGCCAACTACCGCAAGACCCACCTCTTCGGCTGCTACGAGCGCGACCACTTCACGCCGGGCGAGCGGCCGGTCGTCCAGGCCGAGCTGGACGGTCTGCGGGTCGGCCTGATGATCTGCTACGACGTGGAGTTCCCGGAGAACGTCCGCGCCCACGCCCTCGCGGGCACCGACCTGCTGCTGGTGCCGACCGCGCAGATGCACCCGTTCCAGTTCGTCGCGGAGTCGCTGGTGCCGGTGCGGGCCTTCGAGAACCAGATGTACGTCGCGTACGTCAACCGGGTCGGCGCCGAGGGCGCGTTCGAGTTCGTCGGCCTGTCCACGCTCGCCGGTCCCGACGGCGTCGCCCGCACCCGCGCCGGACGCGCCGAGGAACTCGTCCTCGCCGACGTCGACCCCGCCTTCCTGGCCGCCTCCCGCGAGGCCAACCCGTACCTGAAGGACCGCCGCCCCGGCCTGTACGGCTCCCTCATCTGAACCCCCCCCGCACCGCCCTCCCCAGTACCGCGCAAGGAGTCCGCACCCCATGACGTCCACCGTGCCCAACGCCGTCGAGCACGCAGACGAGCAGCAGCCGCCGATCACCATGTTCGGCCCGGACTTCCCCTACGCCTACGACGACTTCCTCGCCCACCCGGCGGGGCTCGGCCAGGTCCCGGCGACCGAGCACGGCGCCGAGGTCGCCGTCATCGGCGGCGGGCTCTCCGGCATCGTGGCGGCGTACGAGCTGATGAAGATGGGGCTGAAGCCGGTCGTCTACGAGGCCGACCAGATCGGCGGACGGCTGCGGACCGTCGGCTTCGACGGCTGCGACCCGGCGCTCACCGCCGAGATGGGCGCGATGCGCTTCCCGCCGTCCTCCACCGCCCTCCAGCACTACATCGACCTGGTGGGCCTTGAGACCCGGCCGTTCCCCAACCCGCTCTCGGAGGCGACCCCGTCGACCGTCGTCGACCTCAAGGGCGAGTCGCACTACGCCGAGACCATCGACGACCTGCCGCAGGTCTACCGGGACGTCGCGGACGCCTGGAGCCGGTGCCTGGAGGAGGGCGCCGACTTCTCCGACATGAACCGCGCCCTGCGCGAGCGGGACGTGCCGCGCATCCGCGAGATCTGGGCGCGGCTGGTCGAGAAGCTGGACAACCAGACCTTCTACGGCTTCCTCTGCGAGTCCGAGGCGTTCCGGTCGTTCCGGCACCGGGAGATCTTCGGGCAGGTCGGCTTCGGCACCGGCGGCTGGGACACCGACTTCCCCAACTCCATCCTGGAGATCCTGCGCGTCGTCTACACCGAGGCCGACGACCACCACCGCGGCATCGTCGGCGGCTCCCAGCAACTGCCGCTCAGGCTCTGGGAGCGCGAGCCGGAGAAGATCGTCCACTGGCCGTACGGCACCTCGCTCGCGAGCCTGCACGAGGGCCGCGCCCCCCGCCCGGCCGTGACCCGGCTGCACCGCACCGCGGGCAACCGGATCACCGTGACGGACGCGGACGGCGCCATCCGCACCTACCGGGCGGCGATCTTCACCGCGCAGTCCTGGATGCTGCTGTCGAAGATCGACTGCGATGACGCGCTCTTCCCGATCGACCACTGGACCGCCATCGAGCGCACCCACTACATGGAGTCCAGCAAGCTCTTCGTCCCCGTGGACCGGCCGTTCTGGCTGGACAAGGACGAGGAGACCGGGCGGGACGTCATGTCGATGACCCTCACCGACCGGATGACCCGTGGGACGTACCTCCTCGACGACGGCCCGGACAAGCCCGCCGTCATCTGCCTGTCGTACACCTGGTGCGACGACAGCCTGAAGTGGCTGCCGCTGTCCGCGAACGAGCGGATGGAGGTCATGCTGAAGTCGCTCGGCGAGATCTACCCGAAGGTCGACATCAGGAAGCACATCATCGGCAGCCCGGTGACGGTCTCCTGGGAGAACGAGCCCTACTTCATGGGCGCGTTCAAGGCCAACCTGCCCGGCCACTACCGCTACCAGCGGCGCCTGTTCACGCACTTCATGCAGGACCGGCTGCCCGAGGACAAGCGGGGCGTCTTCCTCGCCGGTGACGACATCTCCTGGACGGCGGGCTGGGCCGAGGGCGCCGTGCAGACCGCGCTGAACGCCGTCTGGGGCGTCATGCGGCACTTCGGCGGGGAGACCGACCCGGCCAACCCGGGGCCCGGCGACCTCTACGACGAGATCGCGCCGGTCGAACTGCCGGAGGACTGAGGGGGCCCGGCCCTTCAGTCGGGCAGCGGGGTGAGCATCATCCGGCCCGCGAAGCCGACCGCCGCGTCCAGGCGCTCGGTGAACTCCGCGGCGAGGTCCGGCAGGTGCCGCAGCGCCCACAGAGCCCGCGCCGCCGCCCAGGTGGCGTCGCGGGCCCGCTCCAGGCTCCAGGCGCCCAGCAGATGGATGAGCGGGTCCGCGATCCGCAGCAGGTCGGGGCCCGGCATCAGATCCTCGCGGACCCGCTCCTCCAGCACGGTGAGCAGATCGCCCACGCGGTCGAACTCGGCCTCCAGCTCGGCGGGTTCGCAGTCGAGCGAACAGCAGGCGTCCACCACCGCCAGCGCCAGGTCGTGGCCGATGTGCGCGTTGACCCCCGCCAGCGCGAACTGCAGCGGTCGTACCCCGGGATGGCGGCGGAACGCGAACAGGGGCCGCCAGCAGGCCGGTGGACGACGCCCCTGCGCGCCCGCGTCCACCGCCGCGAGGTAGCGCTCCGCGAACCGTACGTCCAGCGTGCTCGCCCACCGGCCGCCGTCGCGCCGCCGGTGGGTCTCCTCGACGACGGTGAGGTAGACGCGGTGGAACACCGCGAGGCCGTCCCGCGCGGGCAGCTCCGCCGCCAGGGCCCGCATCCGGGAGACGACCGCGTCGACGGACGTCGTGCACTGCTCCAACTGCGCCATGGGGGCAGCGTCCCAGCACCAGGCCGTGCGGCGTGCCGACGGGCCCGGCGCTTCCCCAGAACGGGGGAACCCGCCCGACGTTCGTACGCCTACGGCCTGGCGCGCGGGGCGTCCTCGTCGTAGCTGGACGTGCCCTCGTCCAGCAGCGGTTCCTGCGTCCTGAGGTGGGCGGGGGCGAAGGCGCGCAGCGCGTGGTAGCCGGTGATGACGACCAGCGTGCCGAGGGCGATGCCGCTGAGGGAGAAGGTGTCGGTGATCTCCAGCGAGACGTTGCCGACGCCGATGATGATGCCCGCGGCGGCCGGGACCAGGTTGAGCGGGTTGCGCAGGTCGACCTTGGCGTTGATCCAGATCTGCGCGCCGAGCAGGCCGATCATGCCGTACAGGATGACGGTGATGCCGCCGAGGACGCCGCCCGGGATGGCGGCCACGACCGCGCCGAACTTGGGGCACAGGCCGAACAGCAGGGCGAAGCACGCGGCGGCCCAGTAGGCGGCCGTGGAGTAGACGCGGGTCGCCGCCATCACGCCGATGTTCTCGGAGTAGGTGGTGGTGGGCGGGCCGCCGACCGCGGTGGACAGCATGGAGCCGACGCCGTCCGCGGAGATCGCCGTACCGAGCCTGTCGTCCAGGTCGTCGCCGGTCATCTCGCCGACCGCCTTGACGTGCCCGGCGTTCTCCGCGATCAGCGCGATCACCACCGGCAGCGCGACCAGGATCGCGGACCACTCGAAGGACGGGCCGTGGAAGGACGGCAGCCCGATCCAGTCGGCCTGGCCCACGGCGGAGAAGTCCAGCCGCCAGTGGTCGGTGACCTTGCCGCTCGGGTCGGCGGAGTGGATGCGGCCGAAGACCCGGTCGAAGGCCCAGGAGATCCCGTAGCCGAAGACCAGGCCGAGGAAGATCGCGATCCGGGACCAGAAGCCGCGCAGGCAGACCACGGCGAGCCCGGTGAACAGCATCACCAGCAGCGCCGTCCACTGGTCCTGCGGCCAGTACGTGGACGCGGTCACCGGCGCCAGGTTGAAGCCGATCAGCATCACCACGGCGCCGGTGACGATCGGCGGCATCGCGGCGTGGATGATCCGCGCGCCGAACCGGCGCACGGCGAGTCCGGCGAGGAACAGCGCGGCGCCGACGACCAGGACGGCGCCGGTGACGGTGGCGCTGGAGCCGCCGTCGGCGCGGATCACCGCGGCCACGCCCACGAAGGACAGCGAGCAGCCGAGGTAGCTCGGCACCCGGCCGCGGGTGGCCAGCAGGAAGACGACCGTCGCGACGCCGGACATCATGATCGCCAGGTTGGGGTCGAGCCCCATCAGGACCGGGGCGACGAACGACGCGCCGAACATCGCGACGACGTGCTGGGCGCCGAGCCCGGCCGTGCGCGGCCAGGAGAGCCGTTCGTCGGGGCGGACGACCGCTCCGGGCGCCGGGGTGCGCCCGTCTCCGTGCAGCTTCCAACGCACGCCGAGGTCCATGGGTGTGTCGCTTTCTCGCGGTGCTGTGCAGGTGAAACGTTCCGGACCATTGTGGGGGGTGTGCGGGGGTGCGCTGGACCGGCCCCGAAGCGGGGCTGTGGATGTTCGGGGCCGGTGGTCTCGGGGGTCAGCCGCGCTGGTCGACGGCGACCGTGCTCGGCGCGCTGATCTTCGGGCGGTCGCGGTCGGCGCCGCGCAGCACGCCCGCGAAGGCGGCGAGCCCGCAGGAGAGGACGGTCACGAGCGCGAACGACACGACCAGGCTGGTGAGTTGGGCCAGGGTGCCGATCGCGCTGGGCGCCACCAGGCCGGAGGTGTAGGTGATGGTCGCGACGCCCGCGATGGCCTGGCTGGGGTTGGGTCCGCTGCGGCCCGCCGCGGCGAAGCAGAGCGGGACGACGACCGCGATGCCGAGGCCCACGAGGCCGAAGCCGGTCATGGCGACCGCCGGGTGGCCCGCGAAGACGATCAGCAGTCCGCCGAGGACGGCGAGGATCCCGCCGTAGCGGACCGTGCGGACCGAGCCGAAGCGGTCCACGACCCGGTCACCGGCGATCCGGGCGATGGCCATGGTGAGGGTGAAGCCGGTGGTGCAGGCGGCGGCGAGACCCGCCGAGGTCTCCAGCTCGTCCCGCAGGTAGACCGCCGACCAGTCCAGGCTCGCCCCTTCCGCGAACACCGCGCAGAACCCGACCGCGCCGATCAGCAGCGCCGACTTCGGCGGCAGCGCGAACCGCGGCGGCGGCTCCTCGTCCTCGGCGGGCTGGAGGTCCAGCACCCAGGCGCAGGCCACCAGGCCGCCGACGGTCAGGACGGCGGCGGCGAGGGCGTGGTGGAGGCGGGCGTCCGCGCCCAGGTGGGCGGCGAGGGTGCCGCCCGCCGAGCCGATCAGCGCGCCCGCGCTCCACATGCCGTGCAGCCCGGACATGATCGACCGGCCGAGCCGGTTCTCCACCTCGACGCCGAGCGCGTTCATCGCCACGTCCGACATCCCGGCCGTGGCGCCGAAGACGAACAGGGCCAGACAGAGCGCCGGGAGGTTGGGCGCGAGGGACGGCAGGGTGAGCGCCAGCGTCCACAGCGCGAGCAGTCCGCGCAGCGCCGTACGGGCGCCGAAGCGGTGGCTGACCCGGCCCGCGAGCGGCATCGCCAGCGACGCGCCGAGGGCGGGGAAGGCCAGCGCCAGGCCGAGCTGGCCCGCGCTGACGGAGGCGTGGTCCTGGATCCACGGCACCCGGGTGGCGAAGGAGCCGGTGACGGCGCCGTGCACGGCGAAGACCGCGGCCACGGCGTACCGGGCGCGCCTCACCTCGCGTTGCTCGTAGACCACTGCGCTCATTGTCCCGCCCTTTCCGATCGCCGCGTCCGCGCTGCCGCCGACCGCTGCCGTGCTGTCGTCGCACTGGCGCCGACCGCTGTCGCGCTGTCGTCGCGCTGCCGCCGTGCTGCCGTCGCGTAAACTATCAGGAAGCCTGCCTGATAGATAGAGATTATCGACGCCGGGCCTGCACCACCGCCTATCTGGGAGGATCCCGGTATGCCCGCATCCCCGAGCACCGCCAGGGCCATCAACGACCGGTCCGCGCTGGAACTGCTCCAGCGTGAGGGTCCGCTGACGGCGGGGCAGTTGAAGCAGTTGACCGGCCTGTCCCGGCCGACCGTGGCCGACCTGGTCGACCGCCTCACCGCCGCCGGTCTGATCGCGGTCGTCGGGGAGGCGGGGGAGCAGCGCCGCGGCCCGAACGCCAAGCTGTACGGCATCGTCGCCGACCGCGCGCACCTCGCCGCCCTCGACGTGCGCACCGAGGGCGTCGCCGTGGTCGTCGCCGATCTGCTGGGGCGGGCGCTCGCGGAGGCGTCGCTGCCGATCGACGCGGCGTCGGGGACGGGGGCCGCGGTGGAGCAGGCGGTGGCGTTCGTGGAGCGGGTGGTGAAGGAGGCGGGGGCGGACCGGCTGCACACCGTCGGGATCGGCGCCCCGGGCCTGATCGACCCGGCCTCCGGGGAACTCCGTGACTCCGTGAGCCTGCCCGAGTGGCACCGGCGCCTGGTCGCGGCCCTCCAGGAGCGGCTCCCGGAGGCCCGGGTCAGCGTCGAGAACGAGACCAACCTCGCCGCCCTGGCCGAGCAGCGCGACGGCGCCGCCCACGACCGGGACACCTTCGTGCTGCTCTGGCTCGGGCACGGCACCGGCGCGGCCGTCGTCCTGGACGGCGTCCTGCGGCGCGGTGCCTCCGGCGGCACCGGCGAGATCGGCTTCCTTCCCGTGCCCGGCACCTCGAACGTGCCCTCCGCGACCGACTGCGGGGGCGGCTTCCACTCCCTCGCGGGCTCGGCGGCGGTCGTCGAGCTGGCCGAGGAGCACGGCCTGGGCGTGCCGGAGACGGGGAGCGAGCCGACCGCCGCGGCGGTGGTGCGGCACGCCGTCGCCGGACTGCCGGACGCGGAGCGCGCCGGGCGCTTCCTGGACGCCTTCGCCGACCGCCTCGCCATCGGCGTGGCCTCCGTCGCCGCCGTCCTCGACCCCGGCTGCGTGGTGCTCGGCGGTGAGGTCGGCCAGGCCGGGGGCGCGCGGCTCGCCGCCCGCGTGGGGGAGCGCGTCCGGCGGATGTCCCCGCTGCCCACGGAGGTCAGGGCCGGGGCGCTGGGCGGCGGCGCGGTCCTGCGGGGCGCCCTGCTGACGGCCCGCGACCGGGCCCAGGATGACCTGTTCGCGCCACGGTGACGTGAGCCCCGCCTACGTCATGCCCCGGAGCCCCCGCCAACGTCAGCCCCCGGAGCCCCCGCCAACGTCAGCCCCCTTGGCCCCCGCCGACGTCAGGCCCCGTCCTCACCCCCGTGGGCGCCGCCCGAACCGCTTGGTCAGGTACTCCTCGAAGGTGCCCTCGCCCGCCGCCCGCTCCGGCGTGAGGTGGCCGCCCGCGCGGAAGGCGCGGTAGGTGGTGCCCCACAGCGGGACGGAGAGCAGGGGGCGGCGTCGGCCCGTGGCCCGCAGGTAGGCGCGGGCCAGGGAGGTGAGGTCACGGACCTCGGGGCCGCCCAGGTCCGCCGCCCGCCCGACCGGCGGGCCCGCCGCCAGCTCCGCCAGCCGCGCCGCGACCTCGGCGACCTCGACGGGCTGGTCCCGCACGCCCGCGGGCAGCAGCAGCACCGGCGCCTTGCACAGCATCCCGAACAGCCGCGCCAGCAGATCGTGGAACTGCGTCGTCCGCAGCACCGTCCAGCCGAGCCCCGACTCCTCGATCTGCCGCTCCACGGCGAGCTTGGTCCGGTAGTAGCCGAACGGCACCCGGTCGACGCCGACGATGGAGATGTACACCAGGTGACTGACCCCGGCCCGCCGCGCCGCCGTGATCAGGTTGGCCGCCGCCCGCTCGTCGCCGCGCGGCGAGGAGGCGCAGTGCACGACGGTCTCCACGCCGTCGAGCGCCGCGTCCAGCGCGCCGCCGCCCTCGCGCAGGTCGACGGCGTACGGCTGCGTGGTCCGGCTGAGCACCCGTACCTCGTGCCCGTCCGCCCGCAGCCGCTCGGTGACGTGTCGGCCCAGGGTGCCGGTACCGCCGGTCACCAGGATCGTGGTCATGCTGTTCAGCCCTTTCTGCCACACCGCGCCCCCGGACGGAGCGCCCCACACCAGCTCCGACCGAGCGGCCCCACCGAATGTGACAGGCCCTACCCGGCGGCCAGCAGCTGACGCCTACGAAGGCCAGCTTCTCCGCGTTCACCACGCTCCGCACGTGCGCGGTCCGTTCGTCGTGGCTCTCGAAGGTGACCACGATCGGCGGCTCGTCGCCAAACCACCCGGTCAGCGCGGTGGCGCCGTTGGCCCCGGCCAGCCGGAAGTCGACCCGGAGACCCGCTGTACCGCCCGCCGGTGGAGCCGACGGCAGTCGGCCTCGCCCAGCCGCGGGCTGCTCGACGCTCCGCCGGTCGACGCCGCCGAGGCGCGGACGGGCGTCCTGGGCCGCGTCCTGCGCCCCATGGGCCGGGCCCGGCGTCCGGTAGGCCAGGACGAGGAGCCTCGGGCGGTGCTGCTCGAACTCGCCGGCGGGTGCGCGGCGGTCGTCCTGGCCCCGACCTGCCGGAAGGCCCCTTGCGGGGCCTGGTGAGGCCCGGCGGCGGGCAAGGGCCGTCGTCACCGCCGCCGGGCCGGTCCGCGCGGGGGGTCAGCAGGCGCCGAGGTCCTGCCAGACGCCCCATTCGCCGGTGGTGCCGGGCTCCTCGCCCTTCGTCCACCACTTGGCCTTCCAGGTGTGCGCCTTGTGCGCCACCGTGCTGCCGCCGCCGTACGCCGTGCCCGCGTCCCACGCCGGTACCGCGCACGACCCACCGGGCCCGGTGGGCGTCGGCGACGGTGACGTGCCCGTCCCGGGGTTCACCACGGTGGTGCCGCGGGCCAGGTCACCGGCGAGGGCGTACGTCTTCCCGCCGAACGTCACCGTCCAGTTGGAGGGCGTCGACACCGGCAGGTAGTACACGAAGTCCAGCTCCACCGACGCGCCCGGCGCCAGCGACTGCCAGCCCGGCAGCTTCAGCGAGACCCGGTGGTAGTCGCCCTTGAGGCCGCCCACGTTGGCGCCGGTGTGGTCGCTGCGGATCACCGAGGTGCCCCAGCCGGACTGGTCCTTGGCGTTGCCGGGCGCCGAGGTGGCGTAGTCGAACTGGAACTCCGTACCGCCGGGCAGGGCGGTCGAGGTGTTGTTGGTGATCTTCAGCTTGGGGCTGATCGGGTAGTTGGAGTCGCCGAGCGGGAACTGCCCGAACTGCACGTCGACGTCGAGCGCCTCGCTCGGCAGGTCGACGGTGGCGCGCCGGGCGCCGTACGGCGTGGCCGACCTGAACTTCTCGTACATCGCGGTCGTCAGCGTGGAGCCCTGCTCGTACTCGCCCTTGGCCGCGTTCCAGGCGTAGTCGCCCGCCAGCTCCCACACCATCGTGCCGCCGATGCCGCGGTCCACCACGTAGTCCGCCTTGGCCTTCACCGACTGCTCGTCCTCGGTGGACAGGAACACCTTCTTCTCGGCGTTCCACAGCCAGGGCGCGACCAGCGTGGCGTCGTACTTGCGGGCGTAGGTGCCGGTCAGCCGGGTGTCGGCGGGGAAGCCGTACCGGGTGACGTAGTCGCCGACGACGCCCTTCTCCAGGTTCTTGGCGTGCCACATCGGGTTGGAGCCCGCCGGGGACTCCTTGCCGGTGGTGTCCAGGTCGTGCCAGAGGTTGTCGATGCCGGTGGCGCCGTCACCGCACTTGGTCAGCCCGGACCCGGCCGGGCAGTTGGTGGTCGCCGCCCGGCCCCAGAGCCCGTCGGTGCCGCCGGTGACGTTCTTGAACCCCCGGGTGTAGTAGGGGAGTCCGATGTTGATGCGGCCCGCGGGCATCGAGCCGCGGAAGTAGTGGTACGCCCAGTCGGTGTTGAGGTAGCCGATCCCGCCGTACTGGGACGTCGAGTACACGCCCGCCGCCGCGAGTTCGGCGTCCTTGCCGTCGTCGAAGAGCGAGGCGTTCGGACCGACGTACTCGTTCCAGGCGCCGTGCAGGTCGTACGACATGATGTTGACGTAGTCCAGGTACTTCTGGACCTGGAAGGTCTCCATGCCGCGCAGCAGGTACCCGGAGGACGGCGCGGCCACCGTCAGCATGTAGTGCCGTCCGTCCGTGACGCCCGCGCGGTCGAGCTTCTCGCGCAGGGTCTTCATCAGCGCCGCGTAGCCCTTGACCAGCCCGGCGCGGCGGGCGTTGGAGATCGAGTAGTCGAGCGGGTTGCCCGCGTCCTTCATGGACGTCGGGTACTCGTAGTCGATGTCGACGCCGTTGAAGCCGTACTTCCTGAGGAACTGGACGGTCGAGTCGGCGAAGGTGTCGATGCCGGACTGGTTGACCGAGCCGTCGGCGTTGGTCGCCATGGAGTAGAAGCCGCCGGAGTCGACGCGCTTGCCGCTGTCGTCGAAGTAGCCGCCGGTCTCCGCCCAGCCGCCCACCGAGATCAGCGTCTTGACGTCCGGGTGCTGCTTCTTGAACTTGTTCAGCAGGTTGAAGTGGCCCTTGTAGGGGAGCGTGGCGTCCATCTCGGCGCCGCTCACCCCCGGCCAGGTCATCCCGGTGGCCGCGTTCGTGGCGCCGTCCGCGCCGACCGAGATCCGGTTGCCGCCGTCGACGTGCGCGAAGGCGTAGTTGATGTGGGTGACCTTGTCCCACGGGATGTCGGAGGCCAGGTAGGCGGGCGTGCCGTCCTTGCCGGTGCGCCAGCCGGTGAAGTAGCCGATCACCCGGCGCTGGTGGTCGGCGCCCATCTTCTCCCGGCCCGCCGCGTCGTAGACCGAGCAGTACGGGACGTCGACGCCGGGGGTGCGGTAGAGGCCGTCGGGGCGGCAGGACTCCTGGTCGGCGGCGTGCGAGACGCCCGCCGGGAGCAGCCCGGCCAGCACCAGGCCCGCCGCGGCCCCGGCGACGGCGAGCAGGGCGGGTCTCTTCTGGTTGCGCGAGGGGGTGCGTGTGGGGGACAGCAAAGTCGGTTCCTCTCCACGGAAGTTGGGCCAGACCGTAGAGAGGACTAGACCAATACGTCAATAGGTATGGACCAATTGGGGCGGCGGTGGTGGGTGTGGCGGCATGTCCGGCGCACGGTCTGTGAGCCACCCCACACCATGCGCGTACATGGATGCTGATCGGGCGTGGCACACTGGCCCTGTACCAACAGCAGCGCACTCCGGGGTCGGTGAAAGTCCGAACCGGCGGTTACAGTCCGCGACCCGGTCGCCTCCAGCGGCCGGTTGACCAGGTGAAATTCCTGGACCGACGGTTAAAGTCCGGATGGGAGGCAGTGCGCGGCGGGCGGGCATTCGTGCGCGCCGCCGATATCGGGTCCGTCCTCGGGTGGGCCGCTGTCCGGCGTCGCTCCGCGTGTTCCCGTCCGTACCTTCTGTCGTCATCGACAGCCCCGGAGTCCGTGCCCGAAGAGGCAGGAGGACCCGGGAAGTGTTCACCGGAATCGTCGAAGAGCTGGGCGAGATCACCGCCGTCGAGGACCTCGGCGACGCCTCCCGCTTCCGGCTGCGCGGCCCCGTCGTGACCCAGGGCGCGAAGCACGGCGACTCCATCGCCGTCAACGGCGTCTGCCTCACGGTCGTCGACCACGAGGGCGACGAGTTCACCGCCGACGTCATGGCCGAGACCCTCAAGCGCTCCAGCCTGGGCGCCCTCACCGTCGGCTCCCGCGTCAACCTCGAACGCCCCACCGCCGTCGGCGACCGCCTCGGCGGCCACATCGTGCAGGGCCACGTCGACGGCACCGGGACGATCCTGGAGCGCACCCCCTCCGAGCACTGGGAGATCGTGAGGATCTCCCTGCCCGCCGACCTCGCGCGCTACGTCGTCGAGAAGGGCTCCATCACCGTCGACGGCATCAGCCTCACCGTCGTCGACGCCGGGGCCGACCACTTCACCGTCAGCCTCATCCCCACCACCCTCGACCTGACCACGCTCGGCCACAAGCAGCCCGGCGCCCCGGTCAACCTGGAGGTGGACATCATCGCCAAGTACGTCGAGCGGATGCTCGGCGCGACGGGCCAGACGGGTCAGGCGGTCCGGACGGGCCAGGCGGGCCACGGTGACCAGGGGGCGACCCGGTGAACGCGCTGAACTCCGAGGCGTTCGTCCTCCTCGACCAGCACATCCTCTGGTCGGACATGATCGGCAACACCCTCGGCCTGGTCGCCCTCGCCCTCGGCTGGCGGCGCTCCCTGTGGACCTGGCCCGTGCAGTTCCTCGCCGGACTCATCCTCTTCGGCGCCTTCTTCGGCCACCTCACCGGCAGCGCGGGCAAGCAGGCCGTCGTCATGGTCGTCGCGCTGTACGGCTGGTGGCAGTGGAACCGCGGCCAGGGCAAGGCGGCGGACGGCCAGATATCCGTCCGCTTCGCCACCTGGACCGAGCGCGCCGCGATGGCCGCGGCGGCCACGGCGGGCACCGTCGCGGTGGCGCTGCTGTTCAAGGCGTACCCCAGCCTGTCCTGGGACCCCTGGCCGGACGCCTACATCTTCGTCGGCACCATCGTCGCCATGTACGCGCAGGCCCGCGGCATGGTCGAGTTCTGGTTCGCCTGGCTCCTCGTCGACCTCGTCGGCGTCCCCCTGAACTTCGCCAACGGCTACGCCTTCTCCGGCTTCGTCTACGTCATCTACGGCGCGCTCGTCCTGTGGGGCCTGCGCGACTGGTGGCTGCGCTCCCGCACGGCGGCGCGGCCCGTCCCGGAAGGAGCCCGCGCATGACCGCGGCACCCGTCCTGTACGGCGCCGACCGCGCCGAGGACCTCACCCTCGACCCCGTCGAGCGGGCCATCGCCGACATCGCCGCCGGACGCCCCGTGGTCGTCGTCGACGACGAGGACCGCGAGAACGAGGGCGACCTCGTCATCGCCGCCGAGAAGGCGACCCCCGAGATCGTCGCCTTCATGATGAGCGAGTGCCGCGGCCTGATCTGCGCCCCCATGGAGGGCGAGGAACTCGACCGGCTCCGGCTCCCGCAGATGGTCGACGAGAACACCGAGTCGATGAAGACCGCGTTCACCGTCTCCGTGGACGCCTCCGCCGCGCACGGCGTGACCACCGGCATCTCCGCCGCCGACCGCGCCACCACGCTCCAGTTGCTGGCCAGCGGCACCGCCGAGCCGACCGACCTGGTCCGCCCCGGCCACGTCTTCCCGCTGCGCGCCAAGCCCGGCGGCGTGCTCGTCCGCGACGGCCACACCGAGGCCGCCGTCGACCTCGCCCGCCTCGCGGGGCTGCGCCCGGCCGGGGCCATCGTGGAGATCGCCGGGGCGGACGGCCGGATGCTGCGGCTGCCCGAGCTGGTGCCGTTCGCCCGCAGGCACGGCCTGTCGATCATCTCCATCGCGGACCTCATCGCCTACCGCCGCTCCCCCCGGCTCCCCGCCGAGCCCGAGCGGACCGCGTCCCCCGCCGAGCCCACCGTCCGCCGCGAGGCCGAGGTCCACCTGCCGACCCGGCACGGCACCTTCACCGCGTACGGCTACCGCTCCACCGTCGACGGCGTCGAACACGTCGCCCTCGTCCACGGCGACCTCGGCGACGGCGAGGACGTCGTCGTCCGCGTCCACTCCGAATGCCTCACCGGCGACGTCTTCGGCTCGCTGCGCTGCGACTGCGGCCCCCAGCTCGACACCGCCCTGGAGCGCATCCAGGCCGAGGGCCGCGGCGTCGTCGTCTACCTGCGCGGCCACGAGGGCCGCGGCATCGGCCTGCTGTCCAAGCTGCGCGCCTACGAACTCCAGGAGCGCGGCCGGGACACCCTGGACGCCAACCTGGAACTCGGCCTGCCCGCCGACGCCCGGGACTACGCGGCGGGCGCCCAGATCCTCGACGACCTCGGCGTGCGCAGCGTACGGCTGCTCACCAACAACCCCGACAAGAGCGACGCTCTGACCCGGCACGGCATCAAGGTCGCCGAGCGCGAGCCGATGCCCGTGACCGTGGGCGAGCACAACCTCCGCTACCTGCGCACCAAGCGGGACCGGATGGGCCACGACCTGCCCTGGCTGGACACGACCACCGTGCCCACCTGCGGCGACCAGTAAGCGAACAGACGAACAGGGCAAGAGGGAGACACAGGAACGTGAGTGGCAAGGGCGCACCGGAACTGTCCGTGACCGGCGTGGGCGACCTCAGGGTCGCCGTCATCGCGGCCCAGTGGCACGAGAAGGTGATGGACGGACTGGTGGAGGGCGCCCTGCGCGCCCTGCGCGACCTGGGCATCGACGAGCCCACCGTGCTCCGGGTCCCTGGCAGCTGGGAACTCCCCGTCGTCGCCAAGGGCCTCGCGGGCCGCGGCTACGACGCCGTGGTGGCGCTCGGCGTCGTCATCCGCGGTGGCACCCCCCACTTCGACTACGTGTGCCAGGGCGTCACCCAGGGCCTCACCCAGGTCTCCGTCGACACCGGTGTCCCCGTCGGCTTCGGCCTGCTGACCTGCGACACCGAGGAACAGGCCCTGGACCGGGCCGGACTGCCCGGCTCCAGCGAGGACAAGGGGCACGAGGCGGTGACCGCGGCGGTGGCGACCGCGGCGACGCTGCGTTCAGTATCCGAACCCTGGCGCTGAGGCACCCGGCGGTTGGCATAGGCTGAGCCTCACCATGTCCAATAAGACGTTCGAGCAGCTCTTCACCGAGTTGCAGCAGAAGGCCGCCCACGGCGACCCCGCCACCTCCCGCACCGCCGAACTGGTCGGGAAGGGCGTCCACGCCATCGGCAAGAAGGTCGTCGAAGAGGCCGCCGAGGTCTGGATGGCCGCCGAGTACGAGGGCAAGGAGGCGGCGGCCGAGGAGATCTCGCAGCTGCTGTACCACGTCCAGGTGATGATGGTCGCCCGCGGCATCTCCCTGGACGACGTCTACGCCCACCTCTGAACCGCACGCCCGGAACACCCCGCACCCCCTCGAAGCGAAGGAAGCCGACCTCATGCTGCGCATCGCCGTCCCCAACAAGGGTTCACTCTCCGGCCCTGCGGCGGACATGCTGCATGAGGCCGGTTACCAGCAGCGCCGCGAGTCCAAGGAACTGCGCATCGTCGACCCGGAGAACGAGGTCGAGTTCTTCTACCTCCGCCCCCGCGACATCGCGATCTACGTCTCCTCCGGCCGCCTCGACATCGGCATCACCGGCCGCGACCTGCTGATCGACTCCGGCGCCAACGCCGAGGAGATCCTCCCCCTCGGCTTCGCCCGCTCCACCTTCCGGTACGCCACCAAGCCCGGCACCGCCAAGGGCGTCGAGGACCTGAACGGCCTGACCGTCGCCACCTCCTACGAGGGCATCGTCGCCGGACACCTCAAGGACAGCGGCATCGACGCCTCCGTGGTGCACCTCGACGGCGCCGTGGAGACCGCGATCGAGCTGGGCGTCGCCGAGGTCATCGCGGACGTCGTCGAGACCGGCACCTCGCTGCGCAACGCGGGCCTTGAGGTCATCGGCGAGCCGATCATGAAGTCCGAGGCGATCGTCATCCGGCGCACCGGCGCCGACACCGACGAGGCCGCCGAGCCAAAGGTCCAGCAGTTCCTGCGCCGCCTCCAGGGCGTCCTGGTCGCCCGGACGTACGTGATGATGGACTACGACATCCGCGCCGAGCACCTGGAACAGGCCGTCGCCATCACCCCAGGGCTCGAGGGCCCGACCGTCTCCCCGCTGCACAACGAGGGCTGGGTCGCCGTGCGCGCCATGGTGCCCTCCAAGGGCGCCCAGCGGGTCATGGACGACCTCTACGAGATCGGCGCCCGCGCCATCCTGACCACCGCCATCCACGCCTGCCGACTCTGAGGGGCGGCGCACCGATGCCGGACCACTCAGACCTCCCCGCCGTGCCCGCGCTCCCGCACACCTTCCGGCCGGGCCGCACCCGCGCGGTGCTGCTCGCCGCGGCCGTGGCGATCTTCGCGGTCGTCGCGGCCATCGCGCTGCTCCTCGACCGGCTCAGCCCGGGGGAGCGGGTCAGCTTCATCTTCACCGGCGCCCTGCTGGCGAGCGTGGCCGTGGTCCTCGCCCGGCCCAAGGTCGTCGCCGAGGAGTCCGGCGTCACCGTCGTGAACTTCGCCAGCACCCGCCGCCTTGAATGGGCCGAGATCGTCCGGGTGAACCTCCGCGTGGGCGACCCCTGGGTGTTCCTCGACCTCAGCGACGGCACCAGCCTGGCCGCCATCGGCATCCAGCCCGGCATCGACAAGCAGCAGGCCATCGCGGACACCAGCGCCCTGCGCGCGCTGGTGGAGGCCCGTGCGCGGGAACACCGGGACTGAGGCGCGCGGGAACATCCGGGTCGGCTCAGGGTGTTCACCCTGACGCATTCGCCCCTGTCTTGATTAATCTGGTGGCGAGGACGCGATCCGCGCGTCCTCGCCCCTGTCGTACCGCCCGGTGCACAGGGGTTCCTGCTACCCGAGGAGTGACTCCCACCGGCGATGGACGGATCGTCCTGTAGTACCTGCGCCGCCCCCGGCCGACATAGCGCGCACCGCACCGACCTCGTGCGCGCCCAGGCGACGGCGGCGGCATCATGATCACCCCCCTGCTGCTCCTGGCAGCCGCCTTCGTGCTGATCCTCGCCAACGGCTTCTTCGTGGCCGCCGAGTTCGGCCTGGTCACGGTCGAACGCGCGGACGCCGAGCAGGCCGCGGCCGAGGGCGACCGGCGGGCCCGCACGGTCGTCGAGTCGCTGAAGGAGCTGTCCTTCCAGCTCTCCGGCACCCAGCTCGGCATCACCATCACCTCCCTGGTCGTCGGAATGCTCGCCGAGCCCGCGCTCGCCGCGGTGCTGCGCGGGCCGCTCACCGCGACCGGCCTCCCCGCGGGCGCCGTGCCCGGGGTCGCCGTCGCCGTCGGCATGTTGCTGGCGTCGGCCGTGCAGATGGTCCTCGGTGAACTCGTCCCCAAGAACTGGGCGGTCTCCCGACCGCTCCAGGTGGCACGCTTCGTCGCCGCCCCGCAGCACCTCTTCGCGCGGGCGTTCCGCCCGGTGATCGCCGCGCTGAACGCCGTGGCGAACCGGCTGGTCCGCGCGCTCGGCATCGAGCCCACCGAGGAGCTGGCCTCCGCCCGCACCCCCGGCGAACTGGTCTCCCTGGCCCGGCACTCGGCCCTCGCCGGAGCCCTGGAGCAGGACACCGCCGACCTCTTCGTCCGCACGCTGTCGCTCGGTGAGCTGACCGCGCAGGCCGTGATGACCCCGCGCGTGCGGGTCAGCGCCCTCCAGTCGTCGGCCACCGCCGAGGACGTGGTCAACCTGACCCGCGCCACCGGCCTGTCCCGCTTCCCGGTCTACCGGGAGCGGATCGACGAGGTGGTCGGCATGGTCCACCTGAAGGACGCGCTGGCGGTCCCCGTGGCCGACCGGCTGCGCACCCCCGTGGGCCGGATCGCCCGCCCGCCGCTGCTGGTCCCCGAGACCCTGCCGGTGCGGCCGCTGCTGGCCCGGCTGCGCAGCGAGCAGCCCATCGCGGTCGTCGTCGACGAGTACGGTGGCACGGCCGGGGTCGTCACCCTGGAGGACATCGTCGAGGAGATCGTCGGCGAGGTCCGCGACGAACACGACGACGTGCTCGACGAGGCGCCCGAGCTGGCCCCCGCCCCACCGGAGGACGGCCGCCCCGCCTGGGACGTCGACGGCAGTTGCCGCGTCGACACCCTGACCCGGGTCGGGCTGACCGCGCCCGAGGGGCCGTACGAGACCGTCGCCGGACTCGTCGCGGACCTGCTCGGCCGTATCCCCGCCGTCGGTGACAAGGCGGAACTCCCGGGCTGGCGCCTGACCGTCCGCCGCGTCGGCCACTACCGCGCGGAACGCGTCCGCCTGGTCGCCACGGCGCCCTCCCCGGCGCTGACGGCCGCCAGCGTGACCCTCGCGGCGCCCAGCGGTGCCGCCGCCACGGCTCCGGCCCTGGCCGCGCGCTCCGCGCAGCCCCTCGCCGTACCCGCCGTGGAGGGGGCGCGATGACCCTGTTGCAGCTTCTCTTCGCCGCGCTGCTCGTGCTGGCCAACGGGTTCTTCGTGGGCGCCGAGTTCGCGCTGGTGTCGGTCCGCCGCAGCCAGATCGAACCGCTCGGCACGGCGCGCGCCCGGCAGGTCCTGTACGGCCTGGAGCGGCTGCCGCAGATGATGGCGGCGGCGCAGTTCGGCATCACGGTGTGCTCCCTGACGCTGGGCGCCGTCGCCGAGCCGACCGTGGCGCACCTGCTGGAGCCGGTCTTCGCGTGGGTGCACCTGCCGCACGCCATGATCCACCCGCTGGGCTATGTGATCGCCCTGGCCACCGTGGTCTTCTTCCACCTCGTCATCGGGGAGATGGTCCCGAAGAACCTGGCGATGGCCGCCCCGGAGAAGGCCGCCCTGTGGCTGAGCCCGGGCCTGGTCGCCTTCGCCCGGCTGTGCCGCCCCATCACCGTCGCGCTCGGCGCCTGCGCCCAGGCCGTGCTGAGGCTCTTCCGGGTGGAGCCGAAGGACGAGGTGGAGGCCGTGTTCACCAGCGAGCAGCTCAACCGCCTGGTGGAGGACTCCGGTCAGGCGGGCCTGCTCGACCCGGAGGAGGCGGAGCGGCTGGAGGACGCCCTCGAACTGGGCTCCCGCCCGGTCACCGACGTCCTCCTCAGGCGCGAGTCGCTGATCACCGTCAGTCCGTCGGTCACCCCGGCCCGGATCGTGGAGCTGACCGCCCGCACCGGGTACTCCCGCTTCCCGGTCGCGGCGGACGGCGGCGCCTTCATGGGCTATCTCCACGTGAAGGACGTACTCGACCTGGAGGAGTCCGAGCGGGCGGTGCCGCAGCAACTGTGGCGGCCGATGACGACCCTGCGGTCCGACCTCCCGCTGGACGACGCCCTCACCGTGATGCGCCGCGCCGCCACCCACCTCGCGCAGGTGGCGGACGCCTCCGGCAGGGTGCTGGGGCTGGTCGCGCTGGAGGACGTGCTGGAGCTGCTGGTCGGTGAGGTCCGCGACCCGGCCCACCGCGACCCGGCGGCCAGCAGGCCGACGCCGGGCCAGGGAGTGCTGGCGAGCTGAGCGGCGGGCGGCCGTGGGATCCGTCCGTCACAGGGCCGACGGATCCTGCGGCCCCCGCCCCGACAGCACCTCGCCGTACGCCTGCATCAGGTCCGGCAGCCGCAGCGTCGACAGGTCGTCCCGGGACAGCGTGCCCGGGTACACCGACAGCCGCAGGTCGCGGTACGCGCAGCTCTTCTCGTACAGCGTGCGCAGGAACCGCCCGTTGCCGAGTTCGTCGATCCACCCCTGGTCGACGACGTGCCCGGCGATGGCGCGCAGTTCGTCGAGCGCCTCCTCGTCCCACACGTCGCCGTTCTCCGCCGCCAGCACCTCACCGATGGAGGTGAGTTCCAGGGGCCGGTAGGACGGGAAGTCCACGCGGGTGGTGAAGCGGGAGGACAGGCCGGGATTGGCGGCCAGCAGCCGGTCCATGCCCTCCGGGTACCCCGCGAGGATCACCACCAGGTGGTCGCGGTTGTCCTCGGCCCGCTTCAGCAGCACCTGCAACGCCTCGTCGCCGTACGCGTCGCCCTTGCCGTACCCGGAGTTGGACAGCGAGTACGCCTCGTCGACGAAGAGGACCCCGCCGAGCGCGGAGTCGATCAGCTCGTTGGCCTTCACCGCGGTCTGCCCCAGGTACTCGCCCACCAGGTCGGCCCGCTGCGCCTCCACCAGGTGGTCGCCGCCGAGCAGCCCGAGGGCGTAGAAGACCCGGCCCAGGATGCGGGCGACGGTGGTCTTGCCGGTGCCGGACGGGCCGGAGAAGACGAAGTGCCGCTTGGGCGGCTGCACCGGCAGCCCCTGCCCGGCCCGCAGCCGCGCCATGTTGAGCTGCGCCGACAACGCCTTGACCTGCCGCTTCACCGGCTCCAGCCCGACCATCCGCTCCAGCTCGGCGAGCGCCTCGGCCAGCAGCGCCGGATCCGTCGGCCCGGCGGGCAGCGGCCCGGACGGTACGGCGTCCCGCTCCCGCACCACCGGATCGCTCACCGCGGGCGGCGGACCGGTCGGCGGCGGACCCGGATCGGAGAGCTTCAGGTCCCGTCCCTCGGTGTCGAAGAGCGGGTCGGTCGCGTCCAGGCCGTCGAGGTCGGGCCCGGTGCCGGTGAGGACGATCGCGCCGAGGCCGTCGGACTCGTCGTAGCCGTCGCCCTCGGCTATCGCGGCGAGCCGGGCGGAGGTGTCCATGAACGCCGGGTCGACCCGGTGCACGGCCCGGTACAGCGGCAGCGCCGCCGCCGAACGGCCGGTGCCCTCGTGCGCCCGCGCCAGCCAGTACCGCAGCTCCTTGCGCTGCGGCTGCTCACTTCGGCAGCGCATCAGCGCGGTGGACAGCAGCGGCTCGGCCTGCCCGTACATCTCCAGGCGGACCCGGGCCATGCCGCCGAACAGGCCCGCCTCTATCCCGAGCAGCGGATCGTCGAGGAGCGGGTCGGTGTGCCGGACCAACTGCTCCCAGTCCTTGACCAGATAGGCGCGGCAGGCGTGCAGGAAGCGCACCTGCGGGTCGGTGTCCACCGGGGGCAGTCCGGCGAGCGCCCGGTCCAGCTCCGGGACGTGGCGGCCGTCCAGCCAGTGCGAGGCGTGCGCGAGCAGCAGGTCGCGGGGGCTCTCCAGCACCGGCTGCACCCACCAGCCCAGCCAGTACCAGGAGTTGAGGGTACGGCGGTGCCGGGCGCGCTGTTCGCCGAAGCGTTCACGGTGCCGGAACATCCGCAGCAGCGCGGTCGTGGTGTCGACGCGCAGCGCGTGCAGTCCCAGCCAGCCGTCCGCCATCCCGGGGTCGAGGCGCACCGCCGTGCGGAACTCCTCCTCCGCCTGCGGATAGGCGCCCATGGTGTAGGCGTCCACGCCCCGCAGCCAGGCGAGGTCGGCCGGGGCCTCGGGACCTTGCGTGCCGAAGTCCATCGCGTCCCCCCACAAACCGTGCCCCCGCTGGTTCACCGCCGGGCCGTCGCCCGCCGGATGTCTGGCCGAACCGCCGTGCCCCGCACATGAGTTGCGGCGGTGCGAGACGTCGTCGTCCGGAAGGTCGCACCCGAGGGCATCGTACCCGTGGGCCGTCGCCCGCCGAAGGGTGCCGTAGCGGCCGTTTGGCGAGGTGGGAGCGGCTGGGGCGGGGTGCGGGTGGTGACCCAGGGTGAGCGGATCGCGCCGCACCGCGCCGGTGACGGAGGGGTGGGGGCAGAACGAAGCCCCCGGTCACGGGGGAACAACCGGGGGCTTCGCGTCGGGGGCGGCCTCGATGGGCCGCACATTGAGAACGTAAGTCCTGTACGGCCCCCCGGTCAAGCGGAGTTGGAGCACTTGGGCAACTTCGGGAGCAGGGTCTTCACAGGTTCACCACATCATGGGTGAGCGGTTACTGAGTGTCATGCGCCGGGTCGTGGGGCGGCTGTCCAGCGGGCCCCGGCAGCACCTCGTACCCCTGATTTTTCTGCCGCACCAGCACATCGGCGAAGGGCCGGGAGGGGTCGTCGGCGAAGTGCCGCCGTTCCGCGCGGACCCAGCCGTCCCAGAACTCCCGCTGCTCCGCCCCGTCCCGTTCCCGGCCGCGCCGCCAGGACTCGGCGGGCGGCAGGTCCATCCACAGCAGCCGGGCCAGGTGGGGGCGGAGCGCCCGGCGTCCGGCGCCGACCCCTTCGAGGAGGACCACCGGCGCGGGCTCCAGGGTGCGGGGCGGGCCGAAGCGGCGGGCCCGCCAGTCGTAGGGGGCGTAGTGCGCCGGGTCGCCGTGCCGCAGGGGTTCGATCACCTGGGCCAGCAGCCGGTCGGTCCACGCGAACAGCTCGCGGTGGCTGGCGATGTCGTCCAGGCGCAGCACCGGGGCGCCGCCCAGTGCCTCGGACAGGCGCCCGGCGAACGTGGACTTCCCCGACCCGGCGTGCCCGTCGACACCGACCAGCCGGACCGGCCCGAGCGACGGCGGCAGCGCGCGCAGCGCACCGGCGAGGGCGGTGAGCGCGGCGTCCGGGCGGGCGAGGGGGCGGGAGGAGGGCGGCACGGAGGGTGGCACGGAGGACGGCACGGAGGGCGGCACGTCCCCATCATCCACGGTCGCCCGGCGCCGCGCGGCGGGGCCCCGGCTGGCGGAGCCCCGCAGCCAACACCACTGGTCGAGACCAATATTGCTGGACGCGCCATGGTCCCAAGTGCTGGCCCGACGGCCCGGTCAGCGGCCATAGTTGGCCCACGATCCAAGCACTGACCTGCCCCGACTTCGACACCTGGGGGTCTTTCGCCCATGAGCAGAGCCGAACAGCCGTCCCGCAGAACCGTCCTGACCGCCGCCGCCGTCGTGGTCGCCGCGGTGGGCAGCGGCGCGGGAGGGGCGGTCGCCCACGCGGCGGGCGCCGCCACGGGCCCCACCGCGGGTCCCGCCGAGGCCCCGGCCCGCCCCATCGACAACCGCGCCTGGACGACGTACACCGACTGGCGCGCCGGAACCGCCCGCGGCACCCGGGTCCTCGGCGGCGCCCGCCCCGGCGTGGCCATCGCCACCCCCGCCGGGACGACCGACTACACCGACCCGCACACCGGACGCACCGCCGCCTGGGAGTACGCCACCTGGACCTCCCCGGCGCACCGGCTGACCGTGCCCGCCACCGAGGTGATCGCCTCCTGGAACGCGCACACCCCGGACGGCACCTGGCTCCAGGTCGAGCTGAAGGGCACCTACTCCGACGGGACCGACACCCCCTGGTACGTCATGGGCCGCTGGGCGGCGGGCGACCAGGACATCCGGCGGACCTCGGTGGACGACCAGGGCGACGGCAAGAGCAGCGTCTGGACGGACACCTTCGCCATCGACGACGCCTCCACCGGCCTGCGCCTGACCGCGTACCGGCTGCGCCTGACCCTCTACCGCGCCCCGGGCTCGAAGGCGACCCCGACCGTGTGGCGGCTCGGCGCGATGGGCTCCGACATCCCGGACCGCTTCACCGTGCCCGCCTCCACCCCCGGCGTGGCCCGCGAACTGGCCGTACCGCGCTACTCGCAGGAGATCCACGCGGGCCAGTACCCCGAGTACGACAACGGCGGCGAGGCCTGGTGCAGCCCCACCTCCTCGCAGATGATCATCGAGTACTGGGGCGGACGGCTCACCGACGAGCAGCTCTCCTGGGTCGACCCCTCCTACGCCGACCCGCAGGTCTGCCACGCGGCCCGGTACACCTACGACTACCAGTACGCGGGCTGCGGCAACTGGCCGTTCAACGCCGCCTACGCCGCCACCTTCGACGGCATCCAGGGCGTCGTCACCCGGCTCGCCTCGCTCACCGACCTGGAGACGCTGGTCGCGGCGGGCATCCCGGCCATAACGTCCCAGTCGTTCCGCGAGGAGGAGCTGACCGGCTCCGGGTACGGCACCTCCGGGCACCTGATGACGGTGATCGGCTTCACCCCCGACGGCGACGTGATCGCCAACGACCCGGCCTCGCCCAGCAACGAGGCGGTGCGCCGCGTCTACCTGCGGCGGGAGTGGGAGAACATCTGGCTGCGGACCAAGCGGTACAACGCCTCCGGCAAGGTCGTCTCCGGCACCGGCGGCGTCTGCTACCTCTACTTCCCGGCCCGCCCGACCCCGCGGCAGCGCGCCGCGCTGAAGGCGGTCGGCGTGTGCTGAGCCGCGGTCCGCTGTGACCAAGCTCTCCGCCGCACGGGCGTCCGGCGGTGGCAGGGTGGACGGATGACCGCACACCCCGCCACCGCCGCCCGCGTCCGCACCGGCGGCCCCCAGGACCACGGCCCCAAGATCGTCGAGCACGCCCTCGGGTGGGTGCTCGTGATGGTCCTCGCCATGCTCGTGACCCAGCTCGGCCTGGTCTGACCCCCGCCGGGGCCGGTGACCCACCTGCCATACTGCGGTGGAGTCCCGCCCGCCCCCGTAGACCAGGGTCGAAAGTGAATACCAGTCGACAGAGCGCCACCGCCGACGACCGCCCCCGCCCCCGGGTGCGAGGCACCGAGCGCTCCCTGGCGCGGCGCGCCGAACTCCTCGCCATCGGGCGGCGGCTGTTCGCCGACAGGTCCTACGACACCCTCTCCATGGACGACATCGCCCGCCAGGCCCAGGTCGCCAAGGGACTGATCTACTACTACTTCCAGTCCAAGCGCGGCTACTACCTCGCCATCGTCCAGGACTCCGTCGCCGACCTGGTCGACTTCGCGGCCCGCGAGGCCGAGCTGCCCCAGTTGGACCGGGTGCACCGCACCGTCGAGGGCTACCTGCGCTACGCCGAGCACAACCAGGCCGCCTTCCGCACCATCGTCAGCGGCGGCGTCGGCTTCGACACCGAGGTGCAGGCCATCCGGGACGGGGTGCGCGAGGCGATCGTCGACACCATCGCCGACGGCGCCTACGGCAGCCGGGAGGTCGCGCCGGTCGCGCGCATGGGGTTGCTCGGCTGGGTCTGCGGCGTGGAGGGCGCCACCCTCGACTGGATCGACCGCCCCGGGCTGTCCCGGGAGACGATGCGGGAGCTGCTGGTGAGGACCCTCGGCGGCACCCTGCGCGCCATCGAGGAACTGGACCCCGCGTACCGCGCCCCCGCACCGGCCCGCCGCGACGCCTGAAGGGGCCGCGCGGGGGGTGTGGCGTCTCCTGGCGTTCGCCGCGGACACCCGCCGGGTACGGCTGGAAGTGAGCGGTCGTTAACCGGTGACGGGAGGTCGTTGATCGGGCATACTCACAGCGCAGCCGCTGGTCAGCCGCTTCCGAGACCCGGGAGCGGGGGCACCGGCGACCGCTGTGAGACCCGGCGGAGCCGCCACCACCCGAGACGCGCGTCCGCCGCTGTGCCCGAAAAGGGAGGAGAGCGTTTCCATGCCCGACCGCGCCCCGCAACCGGTGGACCGTCAACTGCCCACGGACGAGG
Organism: Streptomyces flavalbus; assembly: GCF_042674625.1. Taxonomy (NCBI): domain Bacteria; kingdom Bacillati; phylum Actinomycetota; class Actinomycetes; order Kitasatosporales; family Streptomycetaceae; genus Streptomyces; species Streptomyces flavalbus. Next base: position 1,257,184 of record NZ_JBHTEB010000001.1, on the reverse strand, counting down.
CCCGGGACCTGATCTCGCTCGTCCGTGACATCGCGCAGCGCGAGATCGCCCCGCAGGCGGCCGAGGAGGAGGACGCGGGCCGCTTCCCGCGCGAGGTTTTCTCCCTGCTCTCGCAGTCCGGCCTGCTCGGACTGCCCTACGACGCCGAGTACGGCGGCGGTGACCAGCCGTACGAGGTCTACCTCCAGGTCCTGGAGGAACTCGCCGCGGCCCGGCTCACCGTCGGCCTCGGTGTCAGCGTGCACACCCTGGCCTCCTACGCGCTGGCCGCCTACGGCAGCAAGGAGCAGCAGGTCGAGCACCTGCCCGCGATGCTGGGCGGCGGTCTGCTCGGCGCCTACTGCCTCTCCGAGCCGTCCTCCGGCTCCGACGCCGCGTCCCTGCGCACCCGTGCCGTGCGGGACGGCGACGACTGGGTGATCACCGGCACCAAGGCGTGGATCACCCACGGCGGCGTCGCGGACTTCTACACCGTCATGGCGCGCACCGGCGAGGAGGGCCCGCGCGGGATCACCGCGTTCCTGGTGCCCGGCGACGCCGCGGGGCTGAGCGCCGCCGCGCCGGAGAAGAAGATGGGCATGAAGGGCTCACCCACCGCCCAGGTCCACCTCGACGGCGTACGGGTCCCGGACAGCCGCCGCATCGGGGAGGAGGGCCAGGGCTTCGCGATCGCCCTCGCCGCGCTGGACTCCGGGCGGCTCGGCATCGCGGCCTGCGCGATCGGCGTGGCGCAGGCGGCGCTCGACGAGGCGGTGGCGTACGCGGCCGAGCGGCGCCAGTTCGGCAGGCCGATCGCCGACTTCCAGGGGCTGCGCTTCATGCTGGCCGACATGGCGACCCAGATCGAGGCGGGCCGCGCGCTGTACCTGGCGGCGGCGCGGCTGCGGGACGCGGGCCGTCCGTTCGCCCGGCAGGCGGCCATGGCGAAGCTGCACTGCACCGACACGGCGATGCGGGTCACCACCGACGCCGTGCAAATCCTCGGCGGGTACGGCTACACCGCGGACTTCCCCGCCGAGCGCTACATGCGCGAGGCCAAGGTGCTCCAGATCGTCGAGGGCACCAACCAGATCCAGCGGATGGTCATCGCCCGCCATCTCGTGGGCCCGGAGACGCGCTGAACTGCCCCGGCCGCACCAGGGGCGCCGCCAGCCGCACCCACTCCGGGTCGTGGCGCCCCGGCAGGGTGCGGCCGTGGCCCGCCCACGTCCGCAGCAGATCCCGGTAGATGGGCGGATCGGCCACCTGCGACGCGGGCGCCTGCGACGGCAGCGGAACCGTTCCTGCGGGCCGACGAAAGAAAATCTGACGCTGCCGCCCGCTCACCGACTGAATGGTGCTCATACCTCCCCAACGCACCCTCGGCCCACAGGTCACCGGCGCACGGAATCGCCCGTGCGTTCCTGAAGCGCTCCGGCGCGTGGGTGTGGAGCTTGTGGCTGGTGCGTGCGCTGAGGTGGGGTCGGGTGTAGCCGCACTGCATGGTTCAGGCGCGTCCGGCGGGCCTCGATGAGGGCCCGAAGTTCACTCGGTGTAGGCCAGGGGGCACGGCGGTGAATCATCCGGTGGCAGTTGGAGCAGATCAGTGCGAGGTCGCTCAGCTTGGTCCGGCCCTCGCCCGCTTGATGCAGCGGGACGACGTGGTGGCACTCGATGTAGCCGTCTCCGCGCTCGCCGTAGACCTCTTCGAAGTCGAATCCACAAGCCTCACAGCTGAGCCGTCGCCCCTGCCGGAGCACTGCGTCGATCTTCTTCTTGCGTAGAGCCTTGTTCCGCTCCCGACTCCTGTGCCGCCGCAGCAACAGTCGTCCTTCAGGCGCGCTGTAGTCGTCCAGTTCCTCGCCCTCGTCCGGCGGGAGATTCTCGAGATCGCCCGTGGTGATGCCCTCCCGGATGAGCTGAGCCACCTCGGTCATCTCGGCCGGCCTGGCAAGGAAGTCGTTCAGTACTTCGACGTCGAGGGCTCCGCCATTGGTGGGCTTGCCTTGGTACGCCGGGTGCCGCGTGGCGATGTCGAACGTCTTTCGGGCCACTCCGTTCGGGTTACGGAACTTCTCGTTGCGATCGGCCTCCGCGTGGATCGGCATCCGTTGCAGGAGGGCAGACAACTCGATGACCCGCTGGTCGTTCGCGTCGAGCCCCTTCCAGCCGTTGGTCATCACCAGGTGGCAGGCGAGGATGACCTCATCGCGTGCCCAGTCGGGGTTTCTGACGGCTTTGACCTTGAACCCGGCTCGCCTGAGCCAGGCCGCGGCATGGTCCTTACCACCGCTGAACTCCGCAGGCAGCAGCGCCCTGCCGTGGTCCCACTTGTGCGCCACGCCAGCGATGGCCTTGGAGTCGTACCACCCTCCCTCGTGCACGAGCACGTAAGAAAGGGACTCCTTGAAGCCGTACTTCGCGAGGAAATCCGTCCGCCCCAACTGGTCGTACTCGGCAATGGCCCGCAGTACGGCGTCCCGTGTGATCGCACCTATGCGCATGGCTGAAGGTTACGGGCCCGGGGACCGCGGCCATCGCATCTCAGGCGCGCTGGACCCGCGCCACGGCGCGGCGTGGCCATGGCGCGGGGACGGAGTGAGGGGATGCTGCGGGGACCGGCGTGTGGGGCGGTCAGGCGGCGTTGTGGCGCATCGTCGGGAGCCTGAGGGGGCGGGAGCCCGGGCCGCCGACGTGGGAGAACGGCTGGGTCCGCCAGTCGAGGCCCTGAGGGAGCGTCAACAGCAGGGAGGTGTCCTGCTCCTGCGGTTCCACCGACTCGTCGGCGGGGCGGGCGTCGGAGGCCCGGCGGCCCGTACCGGCGCAGACCGTGAGGCCGAACGGGTTCCACGGTGAGGCGCACAGCGCGTGCTCCGGCAGGACCTCCTCGTCCGCCAGCAGGGCGATGGGCTGCGCGCAGTCCGGGCAGATCACCCGGAACATCTCGAAGGTGTCGTACGCGTCAAGCTCGTCGGCGTCGAAGTCGTCGGGTTCGACGCCCTCCGGCGCGGGCTCGACGACGAACTGCTGGCGCTTGGGCGCGGTACGACCAGGGCGCTTAAGACTCTGCATGGGATTCTCCCCCTCGGGCTGGGCCGTGAAGGCGCTGCGGCCTCGACCACAGCAAGCACTTCCCGTCCGGCATCCGGGGTAATCACGAGAACATTACGAGGCACGTCAGAGCCGTGTGGTCTTCGTCACATGCCGCGTGCAGGTGCCCGGCCCGGCGCATTTGTCCCCTGCGTGCGCCACGGTCCGTTCTGCCGAGGTATCCGAGGAGATCAAGCGCACTGTAGGTTCTTGCGCCATGGAGGAGCTGGACCGTCAGATCGTGCAGCTGCTCGTCAAGGACGGGCGGATGAGCTACACAGACTTGGGCAAGGCCACGGGCCTGTCCACGTCGGCCGTGCACCAGCGGGTGCGTCGGCTGGAACAGCGTGGCGTCATCCGCGGCTACGCCGCGGTGGTCGACCCCGAGGCCGTCGGGCTGCCCATGACCGCGTTCATCTCGGTGAAACCCTTCGACCCCAGCGCCCCGGACGACATCGCGGAGCGGCTGGCGGGGGTCCCCGAGATCGAGGCGTGCCACAGCGTCGCGGGCGACGAGAACTACATCCTCAAGGTGCGCGTCGGCACCCCGCACGAGCTGGAGGAACTGCTCGCGCGGCTGCGGTCGTTGGCGGGCGTGTCCACCCGGACGACGGTGGTCCTGTCCACGCCGTACGAGGCCCGGCCGCCGCGCATCTGACGGGGCTGGCGGGCGGGGCGGCACGTCCTCCCGTCGCCCTTGGGGTGCCCTCGGTGCGGAGAGCCTCCCGCCCGGGGTGAGACTGGTGCCCATGAGTGAGCGCACCGAGCCGGTCAAGACCGTTCTGCTTCGCCGCGGCGAGGTCCACAGCCCCGCCGACCCCTTCGCCACCGCCATGGTCGTCGAGCGCGGCCAGGTCGCCTGGGTCGGCTCCGAGGGCGCCGCCGACGCCTTCGCCGACGGCGTCGACGAGGTCGTCGACCTGGACGGCGCCCTCGTCACCCCCGCCTTCACCGACGCCCATGTGCACACCACCGCCACCGGCCTCGCGCTCACCGGCCTCGACCTGTCCACCGCGCCCACCCTGGACGCCGCCCTCGCCCAGGTACGGGAGTTCGCCGCCGCCCGCCCGCACGACCGCGTGCTGCTCGGGCACGGCTGGGACGCCGCCCGCTGGCCCGGCGGCCGTCCCCCGACCCGCGCCGAACTCGACGCGGCGACCGGCGGACGCCCCCTCTACCTCAGCCGCATCGACGTCCACTCCGCGGTCGTCACCACCGCCCTCCTCGACCTCGTTCCCGGCGACGTCACCCGCGAGGACCGGCCGCTGACCGCCGACGACCACCACGCCGTACGCGCCGCCGCCCTCGCCGCCGTCACCCCGGCCCAGCGCACCGAGGCCCAGCGCGCCGCCCTCGCCCGCGCCGCCGCCCTCGGCATCGGCACCGTGCATGAGTGCGCCGGGCCGGAGATCTCCGCCGAGGACGACTTCACCGGCCTGCTCCGCCTCGCCGCCGAGGAGGACGGCCCGCGCGTCGTCGGCTACTGGGCCGACCGGGACGTGGACCGGGCACGGGAACTGGGCGCCGTCGGCGCCGCCGGTGACCTGTTCGTCGACGGCGCCCTCGGCTCCCACACCGCCTGCCTGCACCAGCCCTACGCCGACGCCGCCCACACCGGCACCGCCTACCTGGACGCCGACGCCGTCGCCGCCCACGTCGCCGCCTGCACCGAGGCGGGCCTCCAGGCGGGCTTCCACGCCATCGGGGACGCCGCCGTCACCGCCGTCGTCGAGGGCGTCCGCGCCGCCGCCGAGAAGGTCGGCCTGGCCCGCGTCCGCGCCGCCCGGCACCGCGTCGAGCACGCCGAGATGCTCACCCCCGACACCATCGCCGCCTTCGCCGAGCTGGGCCTGACCGCCTCCGTCCAGCCCGCCTTCGACGCGCTCTGGGGCGGGGACGAGGGCATGTACGCCCAGCGGCTCGGTGCGGAGCGGGCGCGCACCCTGAACCCGTACGCCGCCCTGCTGCGCGCCGGTGTCCCGCTCGCCTTCGGCTCCGACAGCCCCGTCACCCCGCTCGACCCGTGGGGCACGGTCCGCGCCGCCGCCTTCCACCACACCCCCGAGCACCGGATCTCCGTCCGCGCGGCGTTCACCGCGCACACCCGCGGCGGCTGGCGCGCGACCGGCCGCGACGACGCCGGGGTCCTGGTGCCGGGCGCGCCCGCCGACTACGCCGTGTGGCGCACCGGCGACCTCGTCGTGCAGGCCCCCGACGACCGGGTCGCCCGCTGGTCCACCGACCCGCGCTCCGGCACCCCGGGCCTGCCCGACCTGCGCCCCGGCTCCGACCTGCCTGTCTGCCTGCGCACGGTGGTCGGCGGCCGGACCGTGTTCGTACGGCCGGGCGAGTGATCTACGGGGGCGGCACCGCGCCCGCCCCCGCCCGCCAGGCCACCCACGACCTGCGCATCCTCCCCGCCCGGCGGAGCGCGGCGCGAAGACCGGCGGGCCCGGCGGCTGTTGACAGGCAGCGCCCGCGGGCCGGTAGGTTCGGCCGAGTCCACCATCGGACGCCCGACCGGGGAACCTCCGCGCACTCGACGCGGCGCCGCTGGGTCAGGGACGGGGTACCGCACCGGGGCACCGTCACTGGGAGCCAGGCTCAGCGTCCGCGCCGACGAGGGAGGCGTCCGGCCGGTCGGCAAGGTGTGACCCGGGTGGGGCCCGCGCGCTCAGTAGACAACGGCTTCAGGTCGACCCGCAGCCAGCGGGTCCCAGGTCGGCCCGAAGGGCGCCGGGCCCCCATCCGCCGTACCGCCGGTCCCTGCACCTTCCGGGCGAAAGAGACCGAAAAAGCGAATCCCTACCCCGAACCCGCGCGACTCACACCGGAATACGAACGTCCCGTCACGTCAGCGCAGGCCGCGCCCACTATGGTGGACCTCTGCGTACGGACATGAAGGGGCAGCAGTGAACGACGGCGACGGGACCCCCGCGGCACAGGACCCAGGGCGGCGCTTCGGTCCGCTCGGCGATGCCCTGGTGATCATTCCGACCTACAACGAGGCCGAGAACATCACCACGATCGTCAGCCGGGTGCGCGAAGCCGTCCCCGAGGCGCACATCCTCGTCGCCGACGACAACAGCCCCGACGGCACCGGCAAGATCGCCGACGAGCTGGCCGCCGCGGACAAGCAGGTCCAGGTGCTGCACCGCAAGGGCAAGGAAGGGCTCGGCGCCGCCTATCTCGCGGGCTTCCGCTGGGGCCTGGAGCGCGGCTTCGGCGTACTGGTCGAGATGGACGCCGACGGCTCCCACCAGCCGGAGGAGCTGCCCCGGCTGCTGACCGCCCTCAAGAGCGCCGACCTGGTGCTCGGCTCGCGCTGGGTGCCCGGCGGACGGGTGGTCAACTGGCCCAAGGGGCGGGAGTTCATCTCCCGGGGCGGCAGCCTCTACTCGCGCGTGCTGCTGGACGTGCCGATCCGCGACGTCACCGGCGGCTACCGCGCCTTCCGCCGGGAGACCCTGGAGGGCCTCGGCCTGGAGGAGGTGGCCTCCCAGGGGTACTGCTTCCAGGTCGACCTCGCCCGCCGCGCCGTCAAGGCCGGTTACCACGTCGTCGAGGTGCCCATCACGTTCGTCGAGCGCGAGCACGGCGACTCCAAGATGAGCCGGGACATCCTGGTGGAGGCCCTGTGGCGGGTCACCACCTGGGGCGTGGGGGAGCGGGTCAGCCGGGTGCGGCGGCGCCGCTGACCGGGCCGCCGTCGCCGCGCGGCCCGCTTATCCCGCGCTGAGCCGGGGCCAGGCACACTGGAACCATGACGACTGGCGCTCCGACTCCCACCCGACCCGCCCGGCCCCGGCGCTCCCGGCTGCGGACCTTCCTGCCGCTGGCCGTCGCGGCCTGGCTGGTGCTGGAGATCTGGCTGCTGACCGTGGTCGCGGGGGCCGCGGGCGGACTGACGGTGTTCCTGCTGCTCATCGCCGGGCTGGTGCTCGGCACCATGGTCATCAAGCGGGCGGGCAGGCGCGCCTTCCAGAACCTGAACGAGGCGCTGCAGCGGGGCACACCCCCCTCCCGCGGCGGCGGCAACGGCAACGGCCTGACGATGCTCGGCGGCCTGCTGCTGATGATGCCGGGGCTGATCTCGGACGCGCTGGGCCTGCTCCTGCTGGTGCCGCCGGTGCAGAAGGCGGTGAGCCGCTACGCCGAGCGCACCTTCGAGCGCACGCTGCGCACCGCCCGCCCCGGCACCCTCGGGGGCGCCTTCCAGCAGGCCCGTATCTACCGCCCGGACGGCAAGGTGGTCCAGGGCGAGGTCATACGGGACGAGCCGCGCGACGACCGCCCCGAGGAGCCCCGCCCGCCGCTGAACCGCTGAGGTCGCGGGCGCGCTCACGGCTTCCGGCATGACCATGACCGCGGGCGCCGTACAGATCAGATCCGTACGGCGCCCGCGGTCAGTCAGTCACGTGCCTGGTTGTCGCGGCCCTCGGCTACGCGCTCTTGCGGCTGTCCCTGGGGTGCACCGCAATGTTCATCGCACCGGAACGCAGGACGGCGAGACGCTCCTCAAGGACCTCTTCGAGTTCCTCGCGGGTGCGCCGCTCCATCAGCATGTCCCAGTGCGTACGCGCAGGCTTGGCCTTCTTCTCCTCCGGACCGTCGCCGTCTACGAGAAGTGCTGGGGCCCCGCAGACCTTGCACTCCCACTCCGGCGGGATCTCCGCCTCGACCGAGAAGGGCATCTCAAAGCGGTGCCCCTTCTCACATGCGTACTCCACGGCCTGGCGCGGGGCCAGGTCGATGCCGCGGTCCGTCTCGTAGCTGGTCACCACGAGGCGCGTGCCGCGAAGAGCTCGCTCACTCATGAATCGTGCCTCCCGGGCTTGTCGCCCACAGGACAGGTGTCGCTGTCGTCGTCATCCGGTCAACGTCCGGTCGGCGGTAAAGATTCCCGTTCCGAGTCCCGTTCCGGGTCATGCGTCGCCGTCGTAGCCGCAGCCTTGTCAACCAGTGCAGTACCCACCGGCGCCCGGTTTGTCACATCTGCAAGGAGATGTCACCCAGCGTTTCGGCATCTTTGACGCGCAGTAACGGTACGCCTGGCAGGCCAAACGCGTACACTACCGCCCTTTCGCTCCGAGTGCTAAATCCTGTCGGGCACCGGATTGCCCGCGTCGGCGATCGCCCGCCGCAGCGGCACCCGCGCGAGCAGTACGAAGCCCAGTACGAAGAAGGCCACCAGCGAGATGATCGCGTCCCGGTAGCTGCCGGTGAGCTGGTACGTCAGGCCGAACAGCAGCGGGCCGAGCCAGCTCATGCCGCGGTCGCTCAGCTCGTAGGCCGAGAAGTACTCCGCCTCCTTGCCGGGTGGGACCAGGTGGGAGAAGAGGGAGCGGGAGAGCGCCTGGCTGCCGCCGAGGACCAGCCCGATGCCCGCGGCCAGCGCGAAGAACCACACCGGCTCCCCGGCCGGGAGGAAGTACCCGGCGCCCAGCGTGAGCGTCCAGGCGACCAGCGAACCGAGGATCGTGCGCTGGGCGCCGTAGCGGCGGGCCAGTCGGCCGAGCGCCAGCGCGCCCGCCACCGCGAGCACCTGCACCAGCAGCACGGCGACGATCAGCGTGGACTGCTCCAGGCCCAGCTCCTCGGAGCCGTACACGGACGCCTGGGAGATCACCGTCTGGATGCCGTCGTTGTAGAGGAGGTACGCCAGCAGGAAGGACAGGGTGAGCGGGTGGCGGCGCATGTCGCGCAGGGTCTCCGCGAGCTGCCTGCGGCCGGGCAGGGCCGCCTCCCGCGCGGGGGAGCGGCGGTCGCGCAGCCGTCGTAGCGGGATGACCGCGAAGGCGCCCCACCACAGACCGGCCGAGGCCAGGCAGATGCGGACGGCCGTGGACTCCGAGACGCCGAAGGAGTCGTGGCCGAGGTAGAGCACCAGGTTGGCGACGAGCACCAGGGCACCCGACGCGTAGCCGAGGGCCCAGCCGCGCGAGGAGACCGCGTCGCGCTCCTCGGGCGGGGCGATCTGCGGGAGGTAGGAGTTGTAGAGCATCATCGCCACGCTGAACGCGGCGTTGGCCACCACGAGCAGCACACCGCCCAGCAGATAGCGCTCGCCGTCCAGGAAGAACATGCCGGTCGTCGCCGCGGCGCCCAGATACGCGGCGGCCGCCAGGAGCGGCTTCTTGCGGCCGGTACGGTCGGCCGCCGCGCCCACCAGCGGCATCGCCAGCACGGCCACGATCACCGACAGGGACACCGCGTAGGGGAAGAAGGAACCCGCGCGCACCGGGACCCCGAGGGGGCGGACGAAGCCGTCGGCGTCCGCCGCCGCCTTGGCGACCGACGTCAGGTACGGGCCCAGGAACACGGTGAGCACGCTGGTCGAGTAGACCGAGCAGGCCCAGTCGTAGAAGTACCAGCCGCGCTGTTCGCGCCGTCGCCCGGCTGTCTCGTCGGCCGCCTGTGCCCGCACGGTGTCGGTGCCCACCCGTGCCCTCGCTTCCCCGTGCCCGTGCCGCCACGCAGGCAGCGGACCGGGGTCAGACCCAGGCGCCCCGCTCCTCCATGACCTTGCGCAGTGTGTCGATGTGATCGGTCATGATGCCATCGACGCCCAGGTCGAGGAGACGGTGCATCCGCTCCGGCTCGTTGATCGTCCAGACGTGCACCTGGAGCCCGCGCGCGTGGGCGGTACGGACGAAGCGGTGGTCGACCACCTGGATGCCGGACTGCGCCTCGGGCACCTGCGCCGCCACCGCCGAGCGGCGCAGCGCCGCCGGAACGCCCCAGGACCGCAGCCGCAGGTTGAGCACCCCCCGGGTGCCGTACGACGTCGCCAGGCGCGGTCCGGCCAGCCGCTGGGCGCGCACCACCCGGGCCTCGGAGAACGAGCCGACGCAGATCCGGTCCCAGGCGTCGGCGCGGGCGATCAGGTCGAGCAGCGGGTGCAGCGCGGGCTCCGCCTTGACGTCCACGTTCCAGCGGACCTCGGGGAACGTCTCCAGCAGCTCCTCGAAGAGCGGCACCGGCTCGCGGCCCGCCACGCGCGCGTGCCGTACGTCCGCCCACGGCAGGTCGGCGATCCGGCCCGCCCCGTCGGTCACCCGGTCAAGGGTCGCGTCGTGGAAGGCGACCAGCCTGCCGTCGCGGGTGGCGTGCACGTCGGTCTCCAGGTAGCGGTACCCGGTCTCGACCGCGCGCCGGAACTGCAGGACGGTGTTCTCCAGTCCGTCCGCCGCGCCGCCCCGGTGGGCGAACGGGATGGGGCCGGGGTGGTCGAGGTAGGGGTGGCGTATCCGCGGGGTCACCGTCGCAGTATCGCGCGCCGCGGTGGCGCGGCGGCAACGACCGTGCTGCCGCCGGATGCCGGGGGGACGGCGAAGACGCGCAGGAAGAGCTGGGCGAGCGGACCGATCGACAGCGCGTACAGCAGCGTCCCGACGCCGATGGTGCCGCCCAGCGCGAAGCCGGTGACCACGACGGCCACCTCGACCGCCGTGCGCATCAGGCGGATCGAGCGGCCGGTGCGCCGGTGCAGGCCGGTCATCAGGCCGTCGCGCGGGCCGGGTCCGAAGCGGGCCGCGATGTAGAGGCCGGTCGCCACGCCGTTCAGCACGATCCCGGCCAGCAGCAGCGGGACGCGGACGGCGAGGGCGTGCGCGTCGGGGACCAGGGCGAGGGTGCCGTCCATCGCGAGGCCGACGACGAAGACGTTGGAGACGGTGCCGAGCCCGGGGCGCTGCCGCAGCGGGATCCACAGCAGCAGGACCACCGCGCCGACGATGATCGACACCACGCCGATGGTCAGGCCGGTGCGTTCCGCGAGGCCCTGGTGCAGCACGTTCCACGGCTCCAGGCCGAGGCCCGCGCGGACCAGGAGGGCGGAGCTGGCGCCGTACAGCGCGAGACCGACGTAGAGCTGCGTCAAGCGGCGCGGGACGTGTCCCTGCGTAGGCATAAAGTGCCCCCCGATGGTGGAGTGGACTGGCGCGTGCCACTCTGTGGCTTGTGCAGCAGGGCCATCCATGGCCAATTCGGGGAAGGTGGACTGATTCGCATGGCGCAGTGGACCTCGGCGGTGGGGGCGGCGCAGCTCGCCCGGCTGCTCATGTCGCAGCAGGAGCGGCCCGCGGGCCCGGGGACGCGCCGTCCGCCCGCCTACCGCGCGCTCGCCGACGGCATCCGGCTGCTGGTGCTCGAAGGGCGGGTCCCGGTGGCCGCCCGGCTGCCCGCCGAGCGCGAACTCGCCCTGTCGCTCTCCGTCAGCCGTACGACGGTCGCCGCCGCCTACGAGGCGCTGCGCGGCGAGGGGTTCCTGGAGTCCCGGCGCGGGGCCGGTAGCTGGACCGCCGTACCAGCCGGTAACCCACTGCCCGCGCGGGGCCTCGAACCGCTGCCGCCCGAGGCGCTCGGCTCGATGATCGACCTCGGCACCGCCGCGCTCCCCGCCCCCGAGCCCTGGCTCACCCGGGCCGTACGGGGCGCGTTGGAGGAGCTGCCGCCCTACGCGCACACGCACGGCGACTACCCGGCCGGGCTGCCCGCGCTGCGCGCCACGATCGCGGACCGGTACACCGCGCGCGGGATTCCCACCATGCCCGAGCAGATCATGGTGACGACCGGGGCGATGGGCGCCATGGACGCCATCTGCCACCTGTTCGCGGGGCGCGGTGAGCGGATCGCGGTGGAGTCGCCGTCGTACGCCAACATCCTCCAGCTCATGCGGGAGACGGGCGCCCGGCTGGTGCCCGTGGCGATGGCCGAGGGGCTCGCCGGGTGGGACATGGACCGCTGGCGGCAGGTGCTGCGGGAGGCGGCGCCGCGGCTCGCCTATGTCGTCGCGGACTTCCACAACCCGACCGGCGCGCTGGCCGACGAGGACCAGCGGCGGCGGCTGGTGGAGGCGGCCCGCTCGGCCGGGACCGTGCTGGTCGCGGACGAGACGATGACCGAGCTGTGGCTGGACGACGACGTGACCATGCCCCGTCAGGTGTGCGGGTTCGACCCCGCCGGGTCCACGGTGATCACCGTCGGGTCGGCCAGCAAGGCGTTCTGGGCGGGGATGCGCATCGGCTGGGTGCGGGCCGCCCCGGACGTGATCCGCAGCCTGGTCGCCGCCCGCGCCTACGCCGACCTGGGCACACCGGTGCTCGAGCAGCTCGCCGTCAACTGGCTGTTCGGCACCGGGGGGTGGGAGCAGGCGGTGGAGATCCGCCGTGCGCAGGCCCGCGACAACCGGGACGCGCTGGTCGCCGCGGTACGGCGGGAGCTGCCCGGCTGGGAGTTCGAGGTGCCCCGCGGCGGGCTCACGCTGTGGGTGCGCGCCGGGGGGCTGTCGGGGTCGCGGCTCGCGGAGGCGGGGGAGCGGGTGGGCGTCCGGGTGCCGTCCGGGCCCCGCTTCGGAGTCGACGGCGCCTTCGAGGGGTATGTGCGGCTGCCGTTCACCGTGGGCGGCGCGGTGGCCGAGGAGGCCGCGGCGCGGCTGGCGGCGGCGGCGCGGCTGGTGGAGAGCGGGGGCGCGGCGGGCGGGGAGACGCCGCGGACGTTCGTGGCGTAGCCGTACGGCGGGTCCGTCCCGTGCGGGCTCCGTCCTACGGGGTCTCCGCCGCCGCCTTCGCCGGGACCGGGTCCGGGGCCAGGGCCGGGTCCTGGTCCTGGTCCGGGTCCGGCTGGTCCAGGGTGGGGACCGGGGTGCGCCGGGGCGCGGGCTCGGGGGCCGGTTCGGCGGGGGACTCGGGGGCGGGCCGCTCGGTGACGGGTTCGGCCGGGCTCTTGGTGAGGCTCTTCTTGAGGTGCTCCGGTGCAGCCTCGGTCTCCGTCTCCCTCTCGGTCCCGGTCTCGGCTTCGACCCCGGTCCCGATCTCGCCGTCCGCCGGGGTCGTGCGCGGCGGCAGCAGGTCGAGGACCGCCCGCCGGTGCGCGTCCGAGGTCGCGTCGTCGTACGGGTCCGGGGTCGCCGGGACCTGGAGCCGCAGCACCGGGCCGGTGCCCAGCCGGGCGTAACCGCGGCCGGGCGGGACCTGCGTGACCGGCGTGGTCTGCGGCCGGGCGCCGAGGTACTCCTCCAGTTGTACGGCGGTGGCGGGGCCGAGGACGACACGCGCGCGCGTGTGCTGCCGTACCGGCTCGCTCAGCGCGTCCACGCAGTCGAACTGCTCGGCGACGACCACCGTGACGCCCACCGCGCGGCCGTGCCGCAGCGGGACCTGGAGCAGGGACTGCGGGTCCTTGTGGCCCTCCGCGGCGGCGATGTGGGTGAAGGCGCTGGGGCGGTCCAGGAGGAGCCACAGGGGACGCCTGGTGTCGTCCGGCGGCGGATCGCCCGCCTGCCGGGCGCGGTTGACAGCGATCAGACGGCGCTCCGTCTCGTGCGCCGCCCACTCCAGGCTGGTCAGCGCCCCGGCGAGCGCGCACTCGACGGCGAGGACGCCGTCCCGGCCGGTCAGGCAGGCGTACTCGCCGGTGCCGCCGCCCTCGATGATGACGACGTCGCCGTACTGGAGGGCCTGGAGCGCGATGGAGCGCAGCAGGGTGGAGGTGCCGCTGCCGGGCTGGCCCAGCGCCAGCAGGTGGGGCTCGGTGGAGCGCAGGCCGGTGCGCCAGACGACCGGCGGGGTGTCGTGCCGCTCCTCGCCGTAGGTGAGGGGCAGCGTGCGCTGGACCTCGGTCGGGTCGGTGAAGCCGAGGACGGTCTCGCCGGGCGCGGTGACGAAGCGCTGCGCGGCGACGTCGGTGGGCAGGGGCGCGAGGGCGGTCACCGTGAGCTGGTTGCCCTCCTCGTCCCAGTCGAAGTGGTACTCGCGGCCCCGGCCCGACTTCGCGGTGAGCAACTGCTCGATGCGCGCGCGGGACTCGGGCTCGCCGTCGGTGAAGTAGGCGGGGTAGTCGATGACCAGCCGGGTGAGGCGGCCCGAGGCGTCGAAGTCGTACGCCGTCAGGGCCTTCTCCCAGTCGCCGCCGTGGCTGTAGACCGGCTCGGGGTCCTCGGCGGCGGAGAAGTACGGCACCAGCGCCTCGTAGAGCGACCTGAGCCGCTGGGCCTGGGTCTCGTCGGGGCCGTCCGGGGCCGGTGGGGTGCGGTCCCGGCCCTGCCACGCCGCCGCCGCCATCAGGGTGATGACGGCGAGCAGCGGGCCGTACGGCACGAGGGCGACCACCAGGATCACCGAGGCCACCAGGAACAGCAGGGGACCCCGCCTGTCCTTGGGGGTGTCGGCCCACTTGCGCCGCCCGGCCGAGGCCAGTCGGCGCAGCCCGCGCGTGATGGTGATCAGCGGGTGGAGGACGTCGGTGGCGCTGTCGGCCGCCGTCCGGGCCAGCTCCCGGCTGCGGGCGAGCTGTGCGCTGCCGTTCGTCAGGATGCGGGGGAGGGGGCGCCGGGCCACTGCTGTCTCCTGGTGGTGCGTACGGGTGGGTGGGGAGTGGGGGTGGGGGACGGGGGGACGGGTCAGAACTTGATGCCTCCCAGGAGGCTCGCGAGGCTCTCGCCGCCCGCCTTGATGCTCGGGGCGATCGCGGTACTCGCGAGGTAGAAGCCGAACAGGGCCGTGATCAGCGCGTGCGACGTCTTCAGTCCGTCCTTGCGGAGGAAGATGAACACGACGATGCCGAGCAGGACGACGCCTGAGATGGAGAGAATCATGAGGTCTCCTGGTGTGAGGGGACAGTCACCATGAGTACTTCCAGGCTCACAGCATGTATCCATACGACAAAAGGTGCAACTGAGTGAAATTCCCGGAATTTCGCCCGGGTGGCCGAGGTGGTGTCGGCGCGTCTGACCAGCGCGGTTGCGTCCTGGCGGCGCATTGGTGATCTTTGCCGCGGGCGCGGCCCGCCATGTGCGCGTTCAGCAAGTACCCTGGCGAATCACCCGGACGGCCGCACCGCTCGCGGCCGTAGCACCCTGTCGTACCCGTACGCCCTGGCGACGCCTCGGCGTACCCGCAGTCCCCGAAGCTCGTAGTGAGAGGCGGTCCCGCCGATGACCGAAGTCCCCGACCCCGAGGTCGTGGAACTCGCGACCAAGATCTTCGATCTGGCCCGGCGAGGGCAGACCGAGGCGCTGGTGGCCTATGTCGACGCGGGTGTTCCGGCCAACCTCACCAACGACCGCGGCGACTCCCTCGTGATGCTCGCCGCCTACCACGGCCACGCGACCACGGTGCGCGCGCTGCTCACCCGGGGCGCGGCGGCGGACCACGTCAACGACCGGGGTCAGACGCCGCTCGCGGGGGCCGTCTTCAAGGGTGAGCCGGAAGTGATCAAAGCCCTTCTGGAGGGCGGCGCCGACCCCGCCGCGGGAACTCCCTCGGCCGTTGACACAGCCCGCATGTTCGGCAAGACGGAACTGCTGGAATTGTTCGGCGCACACTGATCCGAACGCCCTGACCTGCGCGGAAACCTCGCCAGGGCAGGTAAAGCACGGAAAACGGGGGAGGCGGGAGAAGGCCGCCGGAAATTTCGGTCGCGGTACGGATAACCGCCGAGTCATCATGACGTCGTGATTCACGGACGCGATGGCTGGGCAGGTGTTGCCGCACCGCGCGGACCGTGATGGGTCCGTTCGGGCCACTTGACGAGAGGCAGAGGAAGATGGTCTACAGCAAGCAAGAGACGGCGGGCGCCCCGACGTGTTGTCACGCGGCCAGGTAGTGCACGTTCCCCGGTTGCGTCGACGCTTGATGTGAGGCTGTTTCCCATGTTCGATCCGGTCATAGCGCCCAGCGGTACGCTGCTCGGCCTGCTCCAGCGGGGCCGCGGCGACGGCACACTGCACGCGCTCACCGCCCCCCGCGCGGAAGCGCTCGCGGCACTGAACCAGTGCGTGCTGAGCGACCCCCGCCACGACTGGCAGGTGGAGAACCGCTCCCTCTACTACGCCCGTCTCTACCTCGACCTGAGCGGCGAACTGGACGCCATCGAGGCGCACCTGTTCGACGCCGAGGACATCCTCGACAGCGACGAGTCCCGCACCGGACTCGCCCTCGCCGTCCTCGGCCACCTCGCCTCCTACGGCCGCCGCGACGCGCTCGACCTGCTGCGCAGGTACGCCGCCGAGGGCTCGAACTGGGCCTGGGCCCTGGACGAGCTGGCGCTGCGCGACGACGACGCCGGGCTGCGCGCCCTGGCCGTGCCCGTCCTCGCTCGGTTCCCCGCCGACGCGCAGGGCGAGGCCGAGCTGGCCGTCGCCGTACGCGACGCGTTCGAGCCGCGGCCCTGGCGGCTGTGGGCGGAGGACCCGCGCGAGGCGATCGCCACGCGCGTGCGCGCCGCCCAGGAGACCGGCTGCTTCGACCGCTGGCAGCGGCAGATGCGGCCCTCCGGGCCCCGCCCCGGCTGGAGCGTGCGGGCCGTGTTCGAATGGGCCCAGCAGGGCCTCGAACGCGGCGCCGCCCTCCATGTGCCCGCCGCCCGCTGTCTCAGCGCCGTCGCGGGCCCCGAGGACCGGGCCGAGATCGTGCAGGCCGCCAAGGACGGCTCCGACGGCGCCCGCTGTACCGCCCTGCGCTACCTCGCCGACGGCAACGACTCCGACGCCCTCGACCTGATCGACAACGCCGTCGCCACCGGCACCGCGGTCGTCGTGGAGGCCGCCGTCGACGCCTTCGAACGGATGCGCGGCGTCGCCGCCGTCGACCGGGCCCGCGGCTGGGCCCAGCGGCCCGACGCGCTCGGCGCCGCCGCCGGACGGATGCTCGCCTGCCGCGGCACCGCCCGGGACAGCGACCTCGTCCTCGGCGCCCTGCGCGAGGCCGTCCGCACCGAGGGCCCCGACGCGCCCACCCTGTGGACCCTCACCGACGGCGCCGGACGGCTCGGCATCGCCTGCGCGGCGCCCGTGCTGCGCCACGTCTACCGCGAGACCGCCTCCTCCCACCTCCGCGGCCGGGCCGCCCGCGCGCTCGCCGCCACCGACCCCTCCTTCGCCACCGGGTTCGCCGTCGAATGCCTGTGGGACTGCGAGGAGACCACCCGCGAACTCGCCGCCCGGCACGCCGAGACCGGCGACGCCCGGGTCGTGGAACGCCTGCGGCGACTGGCGGCGGATCCAGCCGAGGAGGACGAGGTCCAGACCGCCGTACGCAGCCGGATCGGCCCCGACGCGCCCGCAGTGTGAACGAGGGGTGACTCGCGGGTCAGGTGCGCGTGGACGCGCCCTGACCTGCGCATGTGCCGATCCAGAAGCTCATGGGACGTTCCTCGCCAGGAAAGATCCACGTTGACGTGGCCACGTCCGGTACGGCGACAACACCCGTATGCGTGTCGTCATCGTGACCGAATCCTTTCCCCCCGATGTGAACGGCGTGGCACACTGCGCGCTCCAGACCGCCCGACACCTCGTCGACCGCGGTCACGCTCCCCTCGTCGTCGCACCGGCGCCCGCTCCGGGCAGCAAGGCCGACGCCACCCTGGCGCCGTGCCCCGTGGTCCACGTCCCCTCCCTCCCGCTCCCCGGCTACCCCCAGGTCCGCGTCGCCCTCCCCAGCCGACGCCTGGCCGCCGCGCTCATCGAACACCGCGCGGACGTCGTCCACCTGGCCAGCCCCTTCATCCTCGGCGTGCGCGGCATGGCCGCCGCCGCCCGGCTCGGCATCCCCGCCGTCGCCGTCTACCAGACCGACCTGGCCGGGTACGCCCGCACCTACGTGGGCGCCGGTGAGGCCGCCGCCTGGCGGCGGATCCGCTCCGTGCACTCCGCCGCCGACCGCACCCTGGCGCCCTCCAGCGCCTCCCTGGGCGACCTGGAGGCCCACGGCGTGCCCCGGGTACGGCTGTGGCCGCGCGGCGTCGACACCGACCGGTTCCGCCCCGACCGCCGTGACGCCGCCCTGCGCCGCGAACTCGCCCCCAACGGCGAGCTGATCGTCGGCTACGTCGGCCGTCTCGCCCCCGAGAAGCACATCGACCTGCTCGCCGGGGCCTGCGCCCTGCCCGGCGTGCGCGTCGTCGTCGTGGGCGACGGACCGAGCCGTCCCGGCCTGGAGGAGGCGCTGCCCGGCGCGGTCTTCCTCGGCCGCCGCGGCGGGGACGACCTCGCGCGGATCTTCGCCTCCCTGGACCTCTTCGTGCACACCGGCCCCTTCGAGACCTTCTGCCAGACCGTGCAGGAGGCCATGGCCAGCGGCGTGCCGGTCGTCGCGCCCGCCGTGGGCGGCCCGCTCGACCTCGTCGACCACGGCCGTACCGGGCTGCTCGTCCCGCCGGGCGACGCCGACGCCGTACGCGACGCGGTGGCCGCCCTGGCCGCAGACCCCGCGCTGCGCGCCGCCTACGGCACCGCCGCGCGCGCCACCGTCGAGGGGCGCACCTGGGCGGCGATCGGGGACCGGCTGATCGAGCACTACGAGGACGTCCTCGCCGCGCGGGCGGCGGTGATGGCGGCATGAGCGGGCTGCGGATCGTCCGGCTGGCCAACTTCGTCGCGCCCGCCTCCGGGGGCCTGCGCACCGCCCTGCGCGAGCTGGGCCGGGGCTTCCTGGCGGCGGGCCACGAGCCGGTGCTGGTGGTGCCCGGCGAGCGGCACACCGACCGCGACACCGAACAGGGGCGGGTGATCACCCTGCCCGGCCCGTTGCTGCCCGGCACCGGCGGCTACCGCGTCCTCACCGACAAACGGCGCGTGGCCGCCCTGCTGGAGGACCTCGCCCCCGACCGCCTTGAGGTCTCCGACCGTACGACGCTCCGGTGGACCGGGCGGTGGGCACGGCGCGCGCGGGTGCCCGCGGTGATGGTCTCCCACGAGACCGCCGACGGCGTGCTGCGCACCTGGGGGCTCTCCGAGGGCATGTCCCGGCGCGCCGCCGACGCGCTCAACACCCGCACCGCGCACGCCTACGCGCGCGTGGTGTGCACCACCGAGTTCGCCGAACGGGAGTTCGTCCGCATCGGCGCCACCAACGTCGTACGGGCCCCGCTCGGCGTCGACCTGGTGACCCGGCACCCGGCGCTGCGGGACCCGGCGGTGCGCGAGCTGCACGCGCGCGTGGGGGAGCGGCTGCTGGTGATGTGCTCCCGGCTCTCCGTGGAGAAGCGGCCCGGCACCGCGCTCGACGCCCTGGAGGCGCTGCTGCGGCGCGGTGAGAGGGCGGTGCTGGTGGTCGCCGGGGACGGGCCGCTGCGCGGGCGGCTGGAGCAGCGGGCGGCCGAACGGGACCTGCCGGTGACCTTCCTCGGGCACGTCGCCGACCGCGCCCTGCTCGGCGCGCTCCAGGCGTCGGCCGACGTGTGCCTCGCGCCGGGGCCCGCGGAGACCTTCGGGCTCGCCGCGCTGGAGGCCATGGCGTGCGGGACGCCCGTCGTGGCCAGCGCCTCCTCCGCGCTGCCCGAGGTGATCGGCGCCGCCGGGGCCACCGCCGCCGACCACGGGGACGCCTTCGCGGACGCCGTCGCCCTGCTGCTCGCGCGGGGTGAGGCCGAGCGGCGGGAGGCGGCACGCGCGCGTGCGGAGTGCTTCGGGTGGGACACGGCGGTGGCGGCGTTCCTCGCGGCGCATGACGCCGGGGGTGCCGGGCGGGTGGAGGCCGTCGATCGGGTGGGGATTGTCGATCGGGTGGGGGCTGTCGATGGGGTGGAGGCTGTCGATCGGGTGGTGGAGGCCGTTGATCGAGTGGTGGCCGTCGACCGGGTGGAGCCGCCCGCCGTCTCGCGCGGGGGCGTGGCATGAGACCCGTCCGGTTCGTGGCGCTCGGTGACTCGCTCACCGAGGGCGTGGGCGATCCCGTGGGCGGCGGGTGGCGCGGCTGGGCCGCACTGCTCGCCGCCGACCTCGGCGAGCGCCCGGCCGAGCTGACCAACCTCGCGGTCAGCGGGGCCCAGACGCGTGACGTGCTGGAGACCCAGCTGCCCGTCGCCCTCGACCTGCGGCCCGACGTCGTGTCCGTCCTCGTCGGCGTCAACGACACCCTGCGCCGCACCTTCGACGTCCATGCAGTCGCCGCCCGGCTCGACGAGGTGTACGCCGCCTGCGCCGCGCAGGGCGCGGTCGTGCTGACCGCCTGCCTGCCCGACCCCGGCGCGATGCTCGGGCTGCCGGGCGCCCTGGCCCGGCCGCTGGCCCGACGGCAACGCGCCGTCAACGCCGTGGTGCACGCGCTCTCCCGGCGGTACGGCGCCGTCCACCTGCACGCCGCCGAGGGCGCCTGGCTCACCGACCGCGCGATGTGGAGCGCCGACCGGCTGCACCCCGGGGAGCGGGGCCACCGGCAACTTGCGGTGCGCTTCCACGGGCTGCTGGCGGGCGTGGGGCTGGCGAGCGGCGCCGGGCCCGCCCTGGAGCCGGAGTTCCCCGCGCCGAGCCGCGCGGCGCGGCTGCGCTGGCTGGCCACCGCGGGCACCGGGTGGGTGGCCCGCAGGTGCACCGACCTGCTGCCGCAACTGCTCCGCCTCGCCGCCGACGAGATGCGCCACCGCGCGCGCGGGACGAGCGCCCGGCTCGACCTGCGCACGGCCCACGCGGTGTCCACGGCACTGACGGCGTTGGCGGAGCCGGAGGCGGCGTAGGGGCTTTCGGTGGTTACGGCTTCAGCGGCGGGGGCGGACGGCTGTGTGACGCCACGGCTTCAGCGGCGGCGTACGGGCAGGAAGCGGACCGGCGTGCCGGGGCGTGCCTGGGCCGCCGCGGAGAGGTCGGCGGCGCGGACGACGGCGATCACCGGGTAGCCGCCGGTGGTGGGGTGGTCGGCGAGGAAGACGACCGGACGGCCGTCCGGCGGGACCTGGACCGCGCCCAGCACCATCCCCTCGCTGGGCAGTTCACCCGGCCGTGCCCGCTCCAGGACGGGCCCCTCCGTGCGCAGCCCGACGCGGTTGCTCGCGGGCGACACCCGGTACGCGCGCGTGGTGAGCGTCCGCAGGGCGTCGGGCGTGAACCAGTCGTCGCGGGGGCCGGGCGTCACCCGCAGGAGGAGTTCCGGCGCGGGACCGGGCTGCGGGGCGACGTCCACGCGCGCGTGCGGTCCGGTCGCCTGCCCCAGGGGGAGTACGGCGCCGTCCGTGAGGGGCGCGGGGCCGAGCCCGGAGAGCAGGTCCGTCGAGCGGCTGCCGAGCACCGGCTCGACGGCGATGCCACCGGAGAAGGCGACGTAGCTGCGGACGCCGGACACCGCCGCGCCGACGTCCAGCAGCGCCCCGGCGGACACCCGCACCGGGGCGCCCCAGGCGACCGGGCGTCCGTCGACCGTGACCGGGCAGGGCGCGCCACCGACCGCCACGGTGACCGTGGAACGGGGGCGCACCGCACAGCCGTTGACCGTGGTCTCCAGGACGGCCGCCTCGCGCGGGTTGCCGACCAGCCGGTTGACGAGCGCCGCCGCGGGCGCGTCGAGCGCGCCGGAGCGGGGCACGCCGAGGTGGGCGTGCCCAGGGCGGCCGAGGTCCTGCACGGTGGTCAGGGCGCCGGGGCGGACGACGGCGAGGGCGCGGTCGGTCATGCGGTCACCGCCGGGGCGGGTGCTCCGACCGGGACGAACCGCACGCGCGTGCCCGGCGACAGCAGCGCGGCCGGTACGCGCGCGTGGTCCCACAGCACCGCGTCGGTGGTGCCGATGAGCTGCCAGCCGCCCGGCGACGAACGCGGGTACACGCCCGTGTACGGCCCCGCGAGCGCCACCGCGCCCGCGGGGACGGCGGTGCGCGGGGTGGCCCGGCGCGGGACGTCGTAGCGGGGCGGCAGCCCGGTCAGATAGCCGAAGCCGGGCGCGAAGCCGCAGAACGCGACCCGGAACTCGGTGCCGGCGTGCAGCACGGCCACCTCCGCCTCGGTCACCCCCCAGTGCGCGGCGACGTCCGGCAGGTCCGGGCCGTCGTAGCGCACCGGCAGTTCGACCACCCGCCCCGCGCGCGGGGCCACGGACGGCACCGCGGAGGCGGCCAGTTCGGCGGCGAGCCGGGCCGGGTCGGGGACGCCGTCGAGCAGGACCGTGCGGGCCGCGGGCACGATCTCGCGGACCGTGAGCGTGCCCTCCGCGCGGCGGCGCAGCAACTCGGCGTGGAGGGCCTGCGCCTCGTCGCCGGAGGACACCTCGACGAGGAGGGCGTCGTCGCCGACGGGCAGGGTCCTCATGCGGGCGGGCGGGTCCTGTGCGGTGGGGGCGGGCTGGACGGGCAGGGCGCTCATGCGAAGGACTCCACCCGGACGCCCGCCCGCTCCAGCCGCTCCCGGACCCGCCGGGCCAGCTCGACCGCGCCCGGCGTGTCGCCGTGCAGGCACAGGGAACGCGCGTGTACCCCGACCCGGGCGCCGGAGTGCGCGGTGACGGTCCCGGAGCGGGCCAGGGTCACCGACCGCTCCACCACCGCCTCCGGGTCGGTGAGCACGGCGCCCTCGTGCCCGCGCGGAACGAGCGTGCCCTCGTCGGTGTAGGCGCGGTCCGCGAACGCCTCGGAGACGTCGGTGAGGCCCGCCTTGGCCGCCAGTTCCAGCAGCCGTGAGCCGGGCAGGCCGAGCACCGGCAGCGTGTCATCCGCGAGGAGGACGCCGTCGATGACCGCGCGGGCCTGCTCCTCGTCGTGCACGACCCGGTTGTAGAGCGCGCCGTGCGGCTTGACGTAGGCCACGCGGGCGCCCGCCGCGCGCGCGAAGACCTCCAGGGCGCCGATCTGGTAGGCCACCTCGGCCGTCAGTTCGGCGGGCGGCACGTCCATCGCGCGCCGCCCGAACCCCGCGAGGTCCCGGTAGGAGACCTGCGCGCCGATCGTCACCCCGCGCTCGGCCGCCAGCTCGCACACCCGGCGCATGGTGGCCGCGTCCCCGGCGTGGTAGCCGCAGGCCACGTTGGCGCTGGTGACGACGGACAGCAGCCGTTCGTCGTCGGTGAGCCGCCAGCGGCCGAACCCCTCACCGAGGTCGGCGTTCAGATCGATCGAGGTCATGGACCCTCTCCTGGTCGGTCGAGCGTGTGCCGTCCGGTCAGACCACGCGGTACTGGTCGTCGCGGGCGTCGGTCACGAACATCTGCCCCGGCGCGTGGGTGAGGGCGAACGGCGGCCGGGAGGCCGCGAGCGCCGCCTGCGGGGTCACGCCGCAGGCCCAGAACACCGGGATGTCGTCCTGTTCGGCGACCACCGGGTCGCCGAAGTCGGGGCGGGCGAGGTCGTCGATGCCGAGCGTCGCCGGGTCGCCGCAGTGCACCGGGCCGCCGTGCACCGCCGGGAGCAGGCTGCTCTCCCGGATCGCCGCCGCCAGCCGCCCCGGCGGCACCGGGCGCATCGACACCACCAGCGGGCCGCGCAGCCGCCCCGCGGGACGGCACTGACGGCTCGTCACGTACATCGGGACGTTGCGGCCCTGCTCGACGTGGCGGATCGGCACGTCCGCGGCGGCGAGCGCCCACTCGAAGGTGAAGCTGCACCCGAGCAGGAACGTCACCAGGTCGTCCCGCCAGTGCCCGAGCACGTCCGTGGGCTCGTCGACCAGCTCCCCGTCCCGCCACACCCGGTAGCGCGGCAGATCGGTGCGCAGGTCCGCGCCGTCCGCGAGGACGGTCGTCCAGGAACCCGCGTCGGTCACGTCGAGCACCGGGCACGGCTTGGGGTTGCGCTGGCAGAACAGCAGCATGTCGTACGCCCAGTCGGCGGGCACCGAGACCAGGTTGACCTGGGTGTGCCCGGCGGCGACCCCGGCGGTCGGGCCGGACAGTCCGGCGCGGAAGCGGGCCCGGGCCGTCTTCGGGCTCCACGCGCGCGCGTGCTCGTCGGCAAGGATCACGGGGCGGTCCTCGGTGATCGGGTTCGTGGGGCGGTCCTCGGTGCGGTTCACTCCAGCTCCTTCCCGCGGGTCTCCGGCAGGCCGAGCAGCGCCAGCGCGGCCAGACCGTAGCCGATCGCGCCGAACACCAGCGCGCCGCCCACGCCCCAACTGTCGGCCAGGAAGCCGACCGTGGTGGGGAAGACGGCGCCGATCGCCCGGCCGGTGTTGTAGGTGAAGCCCTGTCCCGTACCGCGCACCGCCGTCGGGTACAGCTCGCTCAGGAACGACCCGAAGCCGCTGAAGATGGCCGACATGCAGAAGCCCAGCGGGAAGCCCAGCACCAGCAGCAGCGTGTTGGCGCCGCTCGGGAGGTTCGCGTACGCCAGGATGCACAGCGCCGACAGCAGGGCGAACAGCCAGATGTTGCGGCGGCGGCCCAGCCGGTCGGTGAGGTAACCGCCCGTCAGATAGCCGATGAAGGCGCCCGAGATCAGGAACGTCAGATAGCCGCCCGTGCCGACGACCGACAGGTCCCGCTCGGTCTTCAGGTACGTCGGCACCCAGGTCGCCAGCGTGTAGTAGCCGCCCTGCACTCCGGTGGAGAGCAGCACCGCGAAGACCGTGGTGCGCAGCAGACCGGGCCGGAAGATGGCCACGAAGGACGCCTTGGCGCCGCCGGTGTGACGGCTCTGCGCGCGTACGGCGGTGGCGCGCGGCGCGTCGTGCACCCGGCGCCGCATCCACACCACCAGCAGCGCGGGCAGCGCGCCGGTCCAGAACATCACCCGCCACGCCAGGTCGTCGCCGACGAAGGAGAACACCAGCGTGTAGACGATCACGGCCGCCGCCCAGCCCACGGCCCAGGAACTCTGGACCGCGCCGAGGGTGCGCCCGCGGTGCCGGGCGCTCGCGTACTCCGCGACCAGGATCGCGCCGACCGCCCACTCGCCGCCGAAGCCGAGGCCCTGGAGGGCGCGGAAGACCAGCAGCGTCTCGTAGTTGGGCGCGAAGCCGCAGGCCACGGTGAAGACGGCGTACGTGATCACCGTGATCATCAGGGCCCTGACCCGGCCGACCCGGTCCGCGATCACGCCCGCGAGCGCGCCGCCGACCGCCGAGACGACCAGGGTGACGGTGGTGAAGAGGCCGGTCTGCCCGCTGTCCAGGCCGAAGTACGCGGCCAGCGCGACCATGCTCAGCGGCAGCGTGAAGTAGTCGTACGAGTCCAGGGCATAGCCGCCGAACGCGCCCGCGAACGCGCGTCGGCCGCGCGGGCCGAGGGCGCGCAGCCAGCCCAACGGGCCGTCGGCGTCGGTCCGTTCACGCGTTCCCGGTGGGGGGTCGGTGGTCAGGGCCTGCGGTGGTGGGGTCGTGCTCATGGGCACCTCGCTGGGTGAGGACGGAGGGTGCTGGGACTGAGCCGTGCCGTGCGGTGTCGTGCCGTGCGGTGTCGTGCAGTGCCGTGCGGTTCGTAGCAACGTAGAGGATTGTTCAACGATCCCTCAATACCCATGTTGTTTCGTTCTTGTGTCTGCGGTTGAATTCCGGGCATGGCAGAGGGCAGGGCAGATCAGCTCACGGGACTGGCCGACGACCGTGCCCTCCTCGGGCGCACCAGCACCGCCGAGCGGGTGTCGGACATCCTGCGGACCCGGATCGCCGAGGGGTTCTTCCCGCCCGGGACCCGGCTGTCGGAGGACGCCATCGGCGGGGCGCTCGGCGTCTCCCGCAACACGCTCCGCGAGGCGTTCCGGCTGCTCACCCACGAGCGGCTGCTCGTCCACGAGCTGAACCGCGGCGTCTTCGTGCGGGTGCTGACCGCCGAGGACGTCGAGGACATCTACCGCACCCGCCGCCTCGTCGAGTGCGCCGTCGTCCGCGGGCTGGGCGAGCCGCCGTACGCGCTCGACGGGCTCACGGCGGCCGTGCACCAGGGCCAGCTCGCGGCTGTCCAAAAAGAGTGGGGCGAGCTGGGCACCGCCAACATCCACTTCCACCGGGAACTCGTCGCCCTCGCGGGCAGCGCCCGCACGGACGAGCTGATGCGCAGCGTCTTCGCCGAACTCCGGCTGGCGTTCCACGTCGTGGACGATCCTCAACGGCTCCACGAGCCCTACCTCGTCCGCAACCGGCAGATCCTCCAGGCGCTCCAGGCGGGCGACAAGGCGGAGGCCGAGCGGCAGCTCGTCGTCTACCTGGACGACTCGCTCCGGCGCATCGGAGGGGCGTACCGGCGCCGGATGAGCGCCGACGACTGAGCCCCCGCACGCGGCACGGCCCCGCACGCGGCACGGCCCCGCACGCGGCACGGCCCCGCACGCGGGACGGCCCCGCTCGCCGGGCGGCGCCGTGGCGGTGGTCGCTTCTGCGGCCGTTTGGGCCGTTGTCAGACCGAGGACCTAGTCTGTGCACCGTGACTTCGCCTGCATCGACGGACAGCGTTCCGCCCCAGCTCAGCGCGGGGCCGCGGCCCGCGCCGGGCCCGGCCGCCGACGAAGGACTGGCGCGGCGGCTGCGCGCGCTCGCCTGCACCGCGCCGCTGCACGACCTCGACGCCCGCAAGGCCAACCTCGCGGGCGAGTACTCGGTGTACGGCATGGCGGAGGTCGCCCTCGCCGCAATCGACCTCGTCACCCTGAACATGGACTTCGACACCGGCGCCGACCACGACCAGGTCGTCGCCCGGCTCATCCCGCGCATCGCCGCGCAGGCCCCGCGCCGCCCCGTCGCCGAGCACGAGCGCGTGGCCCGCTGGGTGCTGGAGAACCTGATCAACGTCGGCAGCGTCGACCGCGGCTTCCGCGCGGTGTACGGCACCTTCGCGCCGGACGGCTCCTACGTCCGCCGGGACTACGACTTCAAGCTGATCGAGGAGGTCCCCGGCCCCGGCGGCAGCGTGTACCTGCGCACGACGGACGAGGCGGTCAACGTCCTCGTCGGCGCCCTCGACACCGACGTCACCAGCGCGCAGATCGCCGCCGAGGTCAAGCTGGAGGTGCTGATCAACCGGGGGCGGCTGGCCGACGCCCAGCTCGCCGCCGAGCAGGCCCGCTACCGCACCGTGCAGTACTCGGAGACCCTGCGCCGCGCCCTGGACGCCACCCGGCGCAACGTCCGCGCGGTGGACTGGCTCAGCGCCGTCCCCGACATGATCGCGGAGGCCCTCGACCACGTGGCCGACCGCTACCGCCACGAGAACGCGATCCTCACCAACATCCGCCGCGCACGCGACGAGTCCGAGGAACCCGAGCACAAGCGCCGCGCGGCCGAGCTGGTCGACATCGTCAAGGACTGCATCCGCAGGCACACCCAGCTCCAGTCCCGCCTGCTGGAGGCCGGTCCGCTGTTCCGCGCCGAGCAGGACCGGCAGGCGTTCGCGACCCCCGCGGCCACCTCGGGCACCGACCTGTACGGCCAACTGCTCGCCCCCACCCTGCCGCTCCCGCTGGAGCGGGCGATCCGCGTCACCGACGCCTTCTTCGCCAGCGGTACGGGGCTGCGCACGCCGGTCTCCGTGCGGGTCGGTGACCTCGTCGACATCCTGCTGACGCCCCCGGTGGAGCGCGAGCACCTGGGCGCGGAGATGCCGGAGCCCGACCTGATCGCCACCCCCGACGACAGCCGCTTCAGCGAGGAGCAGCTCGCGGCGGCGACGGAGCTGCTCGACCTGCCCGCCGACGCCCCGCGCCGACTGTCCGGCCTGCTGGCCGAGGCCCGCCGCCAGGACCCCGAGCTGCCCTACCTGGTCGCCCTGCTCGCCGTGCACGCGGCCAGCCCGCCCGTCGGCACCGCCTACCGCCAGGGCGAGCCGAAGCTGCTGTTCGCCGTGGACGACGGCACCGAACTCGACGACCCCGAGTTCGGCGGCGCCGACCTCATCGTCGGCACCGCCCTGCTGGACGCCGCCGGGATGGCGGCCGACCGGACGGAGGCCGCGTGAGCACCCACGCCGACACACGTCGTACGAGCACTGGAGCCGACACACGCCGTACGAGTGCCAAGGCCGACACCCCCCGCACCAGCGCCCCCGCAGCACCCCCGTACCAGCGACACCGCCGCAAGGAGCCCCGACCGTGACCGAGCACGACGACCGCAGCGAGCAGGAGACCGCCGCCGCGTCGCTGAGCGGCGCCACGTCCGGGACCGGTGGCGTGCCGGGGGCCGGTGCCCCGTCGGGGGCCGGTGCCGTCACGCCCGCCGACGCCGCCGACGCGGCGCGGCTCGTCGCCTTCGGCCTCCAGCCCAAGCTCCAGCCCGCCCGCGACCAGGAGTACACGGACCTGCTGCGCCGCTACCGCGAGGACCCGCCGTTCGCGCGGCTCGCGGACGCCGTGGCCACCGGGCTCGGCCTGGTCGTCCTGGAGGTGTCCCCGCGCGCGGGCATGGCCGTGACGGCCGCCGAGGACTCGGTGTTCGCCGTCCGCATGGGCGACTACGCGCGTCGCACCTCCGCCGACTCCGGCGACCGCTTCCTGCACGGCCTCGCCCACCTCGCCGTCGCCGCGATGGCCTTCCCGCGCCCCGAGGACCTCGCCGACGACGGCTACATCGGCCGGGTCACCGTCAACGGCGTCGACACCTTCGTCCGGCAGGTCTGCCGCCGCCTGGAGGAGAAGGCCGAGGAACAGGGCGAGAACACCGACCCGGAGACCGGCGCGCCCGGCCTGGAGGCCGCCTGGCGGATCTGGGTCAGACGCAGCGCCACCGGCGCCACCAAGGACGCGCGCCGTCTCGCGGGCTCCACCACCGGCATCGTCGCCAAGGCCGTCGCCTTCCTCACCGACTCCGGCTTCCTCCAGCGCACCGGCGACGACCACGGCGGCACCTACCGCACGACGGCGCGCTACCAGCTCCAGGTCCGCGACATGGCGGGCGGCGCCGCCCTGGCCGAACTGCTGGAGCTGGGCGTGGTCCCGGTGACCGACGGCACCCCGACGCTGCTGCCCGCCGACGACACCGACGACCTGGAGCTGGTGGCCGACGCCGGACTGCCGTTCCACGCCTCCCACCAGCCCTGACGCCCCAGCCCTGACCCCCACGCAGAAGACTGACGAGAGTCCGCCATGTACGAGCTGTCCCGGGTCCGCCTCTACTCCATCGGACCCGCCGGTGCACGCTACGCCGACACCGTGCTTGACCTGCGCGGTGTCGGTGAGCCCGTGCCCGAGCCCGCCCCCACCCAGGCGGAGTTCTTCGAGGACGAGCCGGTCGGCCCGCCGCGCCGCCCGGCGCCCGCGGGCGTGCTCTTCCTGGAGAACGGCGGCGGCAAGTCCGTCCTGCTCAAGCTGATCTTCTCCGTGATGCTGCCCGGCCACCGCAACACCCTCGGCGGCGCCAGCTCCGGCGTGCTGCGCAAGTTCCTGCTCGCGGACGACTGCGGGCACGTGGCCCTGGAGTGGCAGCACGTGCTGACCGGCGAGTGCGTGGTCGTCGGCAAGGTCAGCGAGTGGCGGGGGCGCCAGGTCTCCAACGACCCGCGCAAGTTCGCCGAGGCGTGGTACTCCTTCCGGCCGGGACCGGGGCTGAGCCTGGACAACCTGCCCGTCGCGGAGTCCACCGCCGTACGCCCGCCCGTGGAGGGCCAGTCCGGCGCCCGGGGCCGCCGCCGCACCATGAAGGGCTTCCGCGACGCCCTGACCGAGTCCGGGAAGACCTACCCGCACCTGGAGGTGCACTGGGAGGAGATCCACGACCGCTGGATCGAGCACCTCGGTGACCTCGGCCTCGACCCCGAACTCTTCCGCTACCAGCGGGAGATGAACGCCGACGAGGGCGAGGCGGCCGGACTGTTCGCGGTGAAGAAGGACGCCGACTTCACCGACCTGCTGCTGCGCGCCGTCACCGACACCCGCGACACCGACGGCCTCGCCGACCTGGTCAGCGGCTTCGGCAACAAGCTGGGCCGCCGCGCCGAACTGATCGCCGAACGCGACTTCACCGCCGGGTCGGTGGACCTGCTCGGGCGGATCGTGGAGGCCGCCGAGGCCCGCGCACGCGCGCGTGACATCCACGCCGGAGCCGAGCGCCGCACCCGTACGCTGTCCCGGCGGCTCTCGGTGCGCGGCGGCCAGGAGCGCGCCCGCGCCACCGACCTCGCCCAGCGGGTCACGGCCGCCGCCTACGCCGTCACCCACGCCGAGTCCGCGCGGGAGCGCAGCGCGCTGATCACCGCCGAACTCGCGTACCGGCACGCCTCCCTGGCGCTCGCCGCCGCCGAGAAGGCCGCCGCCGCGCAGAAGCGCGAACTCGCCGACGCCCGCACCCTGCACTCCGCCTGGCAGGCCGCCGAGGCCGTCCTGCGGCACCGCGCCGCCGCCGACCGCGTCGCGCGCGTGTCCGCCGCCATCCAGGAGGCCGAGCGCGACGCCGCCCCCGCCCTCGCCGCCCGCACCAAGGCCGCCGTGGACCTCGTACGCGCCCTGCACGGCGCCGCGGAGAGCGCCGAGGCCCTCGCCAACGAGGAGGAGGAGCGGTCCGCTGCGCTCCAGGAGGTCAGCGACGCCGCCTACCGCGACTCCACCGCCGCCGCCACCGAGGCACAGCGCGCCCGCAGCGAGGCCGGGCACCTGAGGCAGCGGCTCACCGAGGTCGAGCAGGAGACCGCCGAGGCCGTCCGCGCGGGCTGGCTCGACGACAGCGCGCCCGACGCCGACCCGGCCCGCGCCGCGCTCGCCGCCAGCGACGCCGAGAAGACCGCCGTCGCCGCCTGGGACACCGCCCGCGAGGCCGCCCGCCGCGCCACGGAACACGCCCGTGAGGCCGCCTCCGCCGAGACCCGCGCCGAGCTGACCGCCGCCCGCGCGGCGGACGCGGCCCTCGCCGCCGAGCGCGCCTACGACGGCGAACGCCGCACCGCCGAGGCGCTGGCCGCCGAGACCCGGCTCGCGGAACTGCTCGGCCTGCCGGGCACCGGGCACACGGGCGTGCCGGGGCAGCGCTCGGGCGCCGAAGGCACACACGAGGGCGCCACCCCAGCCACCGCGACCGCCCCCCTCACGCCCGAGGACCTCGACCGCTTCGCGGACGAGCTGCGCGAACTCCTCGACGACGCCGTCTCCTCCGCCGAACGCCAGCTCTTCGAGCTGCGGACCGCCGCCGCCGACGACGCCCGCATCCTCGGCGCCCTCGGTGACGGCGGACTCCTCCCACCCGGTCCCGACGTCCTCGCCACCGTCGAGTACCTCGGCGAGCACGGCATCCCCGCCCTGCCCGGCTGGCGCTACCTCGCCCAGGCCGTCGACCCCGCCGACCACGCGCGCGTGCTCGCCGCCCGCCCGGAACTCGTCGACGGCGTGATCATCACCGACCCCGCCTCGCACGCCCGCGCCCGTGAGGCGCTCGGCGAGGCCGCGCTGCTGCCCCGGTCCGCCGTGGCCGTCGGCACCGCGGCCGCCCTCCTCGCCCCCACCCCGGCGCCCGGCCAGGACGGCGGCGACGTCTTCCTCGTACCGCCGAACCCGGCCATGCACGACGAGCACGCCGCCGACGAGGAGCGGCAGGCGCTGCGCGCCCGCGCCACCGAGCGCGACGAGGAGATCCGGGCGCTCGCGGCCCGCCTCGGCAAGGACCGCGAGCTGTCCGCGCGGCTCGCGTCCTGGCGCACCGGCTGTCCGGCCGGGCAACTCGTCGAACTCGCTGAGGCCGCCCGTGAGGCCCGCGCCTTCGCGGCGGAGTCCGAGGCCGAACTCGCGGGGGCGCGCACCGCGCGCGCGGAGGCCGAGGAAGCCGCCGCCGAGGCGTCCCAGGTCCGCGACGAACGGCAGGAGGCCGCCCAGAAGGCGCGGCGCGCCGCCGACGCGCTCGCCGGACTCGCCTTCCGGCTGCGGGAGCGCGCCGGATGGCAGGTCCGGCTCCGCGAACTCGCCGACGAGGCCGCCGAGTCCGAGGACCGCGCCCAGACCTGCCTGGACCGCGCCCGCGCCGCCGACGAGGACCGCCGCGCCGCCCAGCGCGCCGCCGACGACGCCCGCCGCACCGCGCGGGCCCTGCGCGCCGAGCGCGCCGAGATCGCGGGCGCCCCCGACGACGTACCCGAAGACGGCGCGGACGGCCCGAAGGCGTCGCTGCCCGCGCTGCGGGAGGCGTACCGGGCGGCGTCGCAGGTGTACGAGAAGGTCGGCGTCGGCGCCGATCTGCGGGCCGAGCAGGCGCGCGCGGAGAGCGACGAGAGCGCCGCCCGCGCGGAGCTCGACCGGCTCAGCAACAAGGTGCGCACCCGCGCGG
This sequence comes from Streptomyces flavalbus, assembly GCF_042674625.1. NCBI lineage: Bacteria > Bacillati > Actinomycetota > Actinomycetes > Kitasatosporales > Streptomycetaceae > Streptomyces > Streptomyces flavalbus. The sequence goes on along the minus strand of NZ_JBHTEB010000001.1, from coordinate 1,225,251 downwards.
AACAGCTCCTCACCTCCCCCGACGGCTCCGACGGGCCGTCCCGGCAGGCCGCCGCCGCCCGCGCCGAGGAACTGGTGCAGTTGCTGGAGACCCGGATGTCCACGGCGTCCGAGCACCTCGGACGGTTGCGCGGCGAGGCCGAGCGGCACGCCCCCGAGGACGGCGACGCGCACACCGACCTCCCGGAGGAACTCCTCCCGCGCGACGCCGACCACGCCCAGGCCCTGCTGCGCACCGCCACCGCCGAACTCGCCGCCCGCAGCGAGGCGCTGACCCAGGCCCGGGACGCCCACGCGGACCTGCTCGCCGCGCACCGCGCCGCCGAGGACGCGGCCGGGGGCTTCGACGAGATCGCCGCCCTCCTGCGCGACCTGCTGCGCGAGCACACCCCCGACGACGACCAGGACCAGCCCGAGCCCTACCCGGGCACCCTGGAGGACGCCCGGCAGGCCGCCGCCGAGGCCCGCCGCTCGCTGCGCGGCTGCGCCGCCGACCTGTCCGCCGCCGAGGCCGCCGTCCGCGAGGCCAGCGACATCCTCGTCCGGCACGCCAACTCCACCCGCTACGAGCAGGTCCGCACCCCGGCCCGGCAGCAGATCCGCGAACTGCCCGCCGCCGCGCTGCCCGAGCACGCCCAGAAGTGGGCCGACGCCTTCGCGCCCCGGCTGCGCGTCCTCACCGACGAGCTGGCGCAGTTGGAGCGCAACCGCGACTCGATCGTGGACCGGCTGCGCGGCCTCGTGGAGTCGGCGCTCGCCACCCTGCGCTCCGCGCAGCGGCTGTCCCGGCTGCCCGAAGGGCTGGGGGAGTGGTCGGGGCAGGAGTTCCTGCGCATCCGCTTCGAGGAACCCGACCAGGCCACCCTCACCGAACGCCTCGGCGAGGTCATCGACGAGGCGACCCGCGCCGCCGTGAAGAAGAACTCCGACCTGCGCCGCGACGGCATGTCCCTGCTGCTGCGCGGGGTCGCCGCCGCTCTCCAGCCCAAGGGCGTCGCCGTGGAGATCCTCAAGCCCGACGCCGTGCTGCGCGCCGAGCGGGTGCCGGTCGGGCAGATGGGCGACGTGTTCTCCGGCGGCCAGCTCCTGACCGCCGCCATCGCCCTGTACTGCACGATGGCGGCGCTCCGCAGCAACGACCGGGGGCGCGACAAGCACCGCCACGCGGGCACCCTGTTCCTGGACAACCCCATCGGCCGCGCCAACGCCACCTACCTGCTGGAGCTCCAGCGGGCGGTGTCCGACGCGCTCGGCGTCCAGCTCCTCTACACCACCGGCCTGTTCGACACGACGGCGCTCGCGGAGTTCCCGCTGGTCATCCGGTTGCGCAACGACGCCGACCTACGGGCCGGGCTGAAGTACATCAGCGTCGAGGAGCACCTGCGGCCGGGGCTGCCGCAGCCCGCCCCGGCCGGGGAGGGGGAGGCGGTGCACAGCGAGATCACCGCCACCCGGATGTTCAAGAGACCGGCACCCCAAGGGAGCTGACGGGCGCTCAGTCGAACCAGCCCTGCGGCGCGGGGCTGGTGTTGCGCCAGACGTGCTTGGGCTCCTGGTACTCCGCGAGCCCGGCCGGGCCCAGCTCCCGCCCCGTCCCGGACTGCTTGAAACCGCCCCACTCCGCCTGCGGTACGTAGGGGTGGTAGTCGTTGATCCACACGGTGCCCAGCCGCAGCCGGGCCGCCATCCGCGCCGCCTTCGCCTCGTCGCGGGTCCACACGGCGCCCGCGAGACCGTAGATGGTGCCGTTGGCGAGCCGTACGGCCTCGTCCTCGTCGCGGAACCGCTCCACGGTGAGGACCGGCCCGAAGGACTCCTCCTGGACCACGGACATCGAGGCGTCGCAGCCGTCGAGCACGGTCGGCAGGTAGTAGAACCCCTCGTCGAGCCCTTCCGGCCGGGCGCCCCCGCAGCGCAGCACCGCGCCCTCCGCGAGACCCCGCGCGACATACGCCTCGACCTTGGCGAGGTGCGCGGCGGAGATCAACGGCCCGGTCCGCGCCCGCTCGTCGAACGGCCCGCCGAGCCGGATCAGCCGCGCCCGCCGCACCACCTCGTCGACGAACCGCTCGTGCAGCGACTCCTCCACCAGCAGCCGCGCCCCCGCCGAACACACTTGCCCGGAGTGCAGGAACACCGCGGTCAGGGCCATGTCGACGGCCGCCTCGAAGTCTGCGTCGGCGAAGACGACGTTCGGGTTCTTGCCCCCGAGTTCGAGGGCGACCTTCTTCACCGTCCCCGCCGCGGCGGCCATCAGCCGACGGCCGGTCTCCAGACCGCCGGTGAACGACACGAGGTCCACATCGGGGTGCTCGCCCAGCGGAGCGCCCACCTCCGGTCCGGCGCCGAGGACCAGGTTGCCCACGCCCGCGGGCAGGCCCGCCTCCACCAGCAGCCGCATCAGGTGGATCGCGGTGTGCGGGGTCAGCTCGCTCGGCTTCAGCACGAAGGTGTTGCCCGCGGCCAGCGCCGGGGCGACCTTCCAGGCGGTCTGGAGCAGGGGGTAGTTCCAGGGCGTGATCAGCGCGCACACCCCGACCGGCTCGTACACCACGCGGCTGTCGGCGCCCTGGGTGCCGGTGTCGACGACCCGGCCGGTCTGGGTGGCGACCAGCCGTCCGAAGTAGCGGAAGCAGGCGGCGACGTCGTCGATGTCGTACTCGCTCTCCACCAGGCGCTTGCCGGTGTCGAGGGACTCGGCGCGGGCCAGCGCCGCCTTGTCCCGCTCCAGCAGCCCGGCCACCCGCAGCAGCAGGTCACCGCGGTCGGCGGCGGAGGCACGCGGCCAGGGGCCGTCGTCGAAGGCGCGCCGGGCGGCGGCGACCGCGTCGGCGGTGTCCGCGGCGCCCGCCTCGTCGACCACCGCGACCAGGGAGCCGTCGGCGGGACACCGGATCTCCCGGGTCCGCTTCTCCCGCGGGGCGGCCCAGTCGCCGCCGATGAACAGATCCGGCATCACGTGCCTTTCTCAGGTGCTTGGATGGGCGGAGCGGGCGCCCGTTACGGCAGCCAGGCCTTGACGACGTCGGGGTTGGCCTTGACCCACTTCTCCGCCGCCGCGTCGGCGCTCATCTTCTCGTCCGCGATCATCGCGGCGACCTCGTTCTGCTGGTCGGCGGTCCACTTGAACTTCTTCAGGAACGTCGCCGCGTCCCCGCCGTCCTTCGCGAAGTCGGCGTTGAAGTACTTCTGGAGCGGCGTGTTGGCGTACCCGCAGGCGACCTTCTCCGGGTCGGCGTCACAGCCCTCCTCGTACTCGGGCAGCTTCACCTCGACCAGTTCCATCTGGGCGTTGAGCCACTGCGGCGTCCACCAGTAGCCGATGAACGGCTTCTTGGCGGCGTAGTTCTCCTTCATCTGGGTGATCTGCGCGGCCTCGGAGCCCGCGTAGACCGTCTTGAAGTCCAGCTTCAGGTTCTTGATGAGCGCGTCGTCGTTGGTCGTGTACGAGGGCGAGCCCTCCAGCAACTGGCCCTTGTCGCCGCTCTCCGCGGTCTTGAACAGGTCCTTGTACTTGTTGAGGTTCTTCCACTCGGTGATGTCCGGGTGCTCGTCCACCAGGTACTTCGGCACGAACCAGCCGATGTGCCCGGTGACGCCGAGGTCGCCGCCCGCGACGACGGTCTTCTTCTTCTCGACGTACTGCTCGATCTTCTTCGGCGCGCCGCCCCAGTCCTCCAGGACGGCGTCGACCTTGCCGCTGTTGAGGCCGTCGATCGCCACCGACTCGTCGAGCTGCGTCATCTTGACCTTGACGTCCAGCTCCTCCTCCATCACGTACTTGGCGACCGCCGCGTTGGCCTCGGCGCCAACCCAGGACGGTACGGCGATGGTGACCTCCTCGGAGTCCCCGGAGGAGGACGTGCCGGCGGCGCCGCAGGCGCTGAGCGCGGTGAGGGCGAGGGCGGCGGTGGCGGCAGCGGCGTGGCGGGCACGGGTTCTGTTCATCATGGGCAGGGCAATCTCTCGTTTCGGATGACGCGGGCGGTGGGAAAACGGGGGGTTCAGCGGGTGGTGAGGCGGTCGTCGGTACGGCGTTGGGTGGCCCGGTCCAGTACGAGGCCCAGCAGGACGATGGCGACGCCCGCGGTCATGCCGACGCCGAGTTCGCTCTTCTGGAGGCCGTAGACGACGTCGTAGCCGAGCGCGCCGGAGCCGACGAAGCCGCCGACGATGACCATGGCGAGGACCAGGACGACGCCCTGGTTGAGCGCCAGCATCAGCGCGGGCCGGGCCAGCGGCAGTTGGACCTGGCGGATCTGCTGCCAGGTCCCGGCGCCCATCGAGCGGGCCGCCTCCAGCGCCGCGGGGTCCACGGAGCGCAGGCCCTGCACGGTGATGCGGACGACGGCGGGCAGCGCGTACAGGACGGCCGCGGCGACGGCGGCGGCCCGGCCCACGTTGAACAGGGCGACCACCGGGATCAGGTAGATGAACTGGGGCAGCGTCTGCATCGTGTCGAGCACCGGCCGCAACAGCCGCTCCAGCAGCGGCATCCGCGCGGCGGCCACCCCGATCACGAACCCGGCCAGCAGCGTGAGCACGACACCGGCGACGGCCTGCGACAGCGTGTCCAGGGAGTGGTCCCATACGTCGATGACGCCGACCGCCGCCATCGCCAGGGCCGCCGTGCACATCGCGCCCCAGCCGCCCGCCAGCAGCGCGCAGCCCGCGGCGAGCAGCACCAGCAGCCACCACGGGGTGGCCGTCAGACCGTCCCGCAGCGGGTTGAGGACGCCGGTGGTGAAGCCGTCCGCCCAGGTGCGGGTGCCGCCAAGCACGGGCACGCCCTCGGCGAGGTTCCGGGTGAACCAGGCGACGGCCTCGTTGACGGGCTGCGCGATGTCCACGGTCCAGTCGTCCGACCACTCGCCCGGCGTGGCGGCCTTGCCGACCGCGAGCAGCGCGGCGAACGCCCCCGCCACCACCGTCCAGGCCCGCCAGCCGTGCAGCCAGGCGACGCCGGTGGGCTGGCCGCCGTCGCCGAGCCGGTCGCCCGCGGCGGCGGTGGTGCGGTCCAGCCAGATGGCCAGCAGCACGATCGGGATGCCCGCGGCCAGCGCCTGGCCGACGTCGACCGTGGACAGCGCCCGGAAGACCTCCTCACCGAGGCCGCCCGCGCCGATCACGGAGGCGATGGTGACCATGGAGAGGGCCATCATGATCGTCTGATTGAGGCCGAGCAGGATCTCCTTGCGGGCCAGCGGCAGCCGCGCGGTCAGCAGCCGCTGCACCGGCGTCGCGCCCAGCGCCGCGGACGCCTCCATCACGGCCGGGTCGGCGCCGCGCAGCCCGAGCGAGGTGAGCCGTGCCATCGGCGGGGCCGCGTAGACGACGGTGGCGATCAGCGCGGAGGGCACCCCGATGTCGAAGACCAGCACCAGCGGCAGCAGGTACGCGAAGGCGGGCATGATCTGCATGGTGTCGAGCACCGGCCGCAGCATCCGCTCGAAGCGGTCCGACAGCCCGGCGCCGAGGCCGAGCAGAGCACCGGCGACGGCGGAGACGAGCACGGCGACCGCCATGAGCGCGAGCGTCTCCATGGTGGCTTCCCACATGCCCAGCAGTCCGCACACCACGAAGGTGCCCAGCGCCGTGGCGGCCGTCCTCGCCCCGCGCCGCCCGAGGCCGCCGATCCGCCAGGCCAGCAGCACGGCCGCGGCGGTCACCGCGAACCAGCCGAGGTTCAGCAGGGAGTCGGTGACCCAGTCCACCGAGTCCTCGGCCCAGTTGCTCAGGTGCAGCAGGAAGTAGAGGAAGACGGGGCTGGTGTCCCGGTTGTCGACGACCCAGTTGTAGGCGTCGTCGAGGGGGCCGCGCACGTCCACGGTGAGGTCGGACGGCCAGGTTCCGCTGCCCCAGAGCACCGCCGCGAACGGCACCAGCACCACCGCGGCGGCGAGCAGCGCCGCCAGCCGCCGGGTGGACGGCCGGGCGACCGCCAGGCGGCGCAGCAGGAACGTCCGCAGGGCGGTGTGCTCGGTGTCGCCCGGTGGCGAACCGGTCTTCCCGGGAGCCTGCTTCTCGGGTGTGAGGGTGCTCATCGTCAGCTCACCGCCGCCCGCCGCGGACCTATGCCCGCCACCACGGCGAGCAGGTTCTCGTGGTCGACGACGCCCAGGCAGTCGCCGTCCTCCACCACGCAGACCGCGCCGCCGGTGCGGGCGACGGCCTCGATCGCGGTGGTGACGACCGTGTCCGGGGCGAGGGCGCCGGGGTGCTCCGTGCCCTCGCAGGCCCCGGCGCGCATGGCGGTGCGCACGGTGATGACCTGCTCGCGCGGCACGTCGCGGACGAAGTCGCGCACATAGTCGTCGGCGGGCTCCGCGACGATCTCCTCGGGCGTGCCCAACTGCACGATGGCGCCGTCGCGCATCAGCGCGATCCGGTCGCCCAGCTTCAGCGCCTCGTTGAGGTCATGGGTGATGAAGACCATCGTCCGGCCCTCCTCGCGGTGCAGCCGGATGACCTCCTCCTGCATGTCACGCCGGATCAGCGGGTCGAGCGCGCTGAACGGCTCGTCGAACAGCAGCACCTCGGGATCCACCGCAAGGGCGCGGGCGAGCCCGACACGCTGCTGCTGACCACCGGACAACTGGTTCGGCCTGCGGTGCTCCATGCCGTCAAGACCGACCTTCGCGATCACCTTCATGGCCTGCGCCCGGCGCTCCAGCTTGCCGACGCCCTGGATCTCCAGGCCGTACGCCACGTTGTCGAGGACCGAGCGGTGCGGCAGCAGCCCGAAGTGCTGGAACACCATCGAGGCGCGGTGGCGGCGCAGTTCGCGCAGCCGCGCCTTGTCCATCGCCAGGACGTCCTCGCCGTCGATCTCCAGCTCCCCGGAGGTGGGTTCGATCAGCCGGGTCAGACAGCGCACCAGGGTGGACTTGCCGGAGCCGGACAGGCCCATGACGACGAAGACCTCGCCCTTGCGCACATCGAAGGAGACATCGCGGACGGCGACCGTGCAGCCCGTCTCGCGCCGCAGTTCCTCGGCGGAGAGCGCGGCCAGCTCGGCGTTGCCGGGGATCCGCTCCGCCTTCGGTCCGAAGACCTTCCACAGACCGCGCACGGAGAACACCGGCGGCGTGTCACCCGACACGGCCTCCGGCTCCGGCGCCGGTTGCTTGGACAGGGTGGTGGACATCAGGCATCGACTCCCGGGTGCGTCGGCCGACGGGGTGGGTCGGAGGGGGTGCGTGGGGCGGCGAGGGGGTGCGGGGCGGCGGGGGAGCGCGGGATGGTGGGGGCGCGCGGGGTGGTGGGGGCGTGTGGGTCGGCGGGGGTGAGCCGGTCAGGCCGCGTGGGCGGGGCGCCGTGGGTGAGGAGGTCGGCGCACTTCTCGCCGACCATGAGGACGCCGATCATCGGGTTGACGGCGGGGATGGTGGGGAAGACGGAGGCGTCCGCGATCCGCACCCCGCGCAGCCCGTGCACCCGCAGGTCGGGGCCGACCACGGCGGCCGGGTCGTCGGCGGCGCCGATCCGGCAGGTGCCCGCCGGGTGGTAGACGGTGTGCGCGACCTTGCGGGCGTACTCGCTGAGTTCCGCGTCGCCGGTGACCTCCGGGCCGGGGCAGACCTCGCGCTTGAGCCAGCTCGCCAGCGGCTCCGCCTTCGCTATCTCACGGGCGAGACGGATGCCGTCGACGAGGGTACGGCCGTCATGGTCGTCCTCGTCGGTGAAGTACCGGAAGTCCAGCGCCGGTTTCACCTCCGGGTCGGCGCTGGTCAGATAGAGACGGCCACGGCTGCGGGGCTTGGGGATGTTCGGCGTCATCGACACCCCGTACGGCGGCTTCTCGTAGCCGATCCGCTCCGGGTTGTCGGTGAACGGGATCTGGTAGAAGTGGAACATCAGGTCCGGGCCGGGCGATTCGGGGTCCCGGCGGACGAAGAGACCGGCGTCGGAGTCCATCGCGGAGTTCTCCGGTATCGGCCCGTGGGTCTCCCAGACGATGACCGACTCCGGGTGGTCGAGCAGGTTCTCACCGACGCCCGGCAGATCGTGCACGGTGGGGATGCCCAGCGCGGCCAGGTCGCCCTTCGGCCCGATGCCGGAGAGCAGCAGCAGGCGCGGGGTGTCCACGGCACCCGCGCAGACGATGACCTCCCGGCTGGCGCTGACCGTCCGCTCCGCACCGTCGGCGGTGCGCACCCGGACGCCGGTGACACGGTCCCCGTCCAGCTCCAGCCGGTACGCCCAGGTCTCCAGCAGGAGCGTCAGGTTGGGCCGGTCGTCCATCACCGGGTGCAGGTACGCCACCGACGCCGACGACCGTTTGTTGTCCTCCGGGTGGTAGGCGAGGTCGAAGAAGCCGACGCCCTCGGTGAACGGCTTCTTGTTAAAGCCCTCCACACGCGGCACGCCCGTCACCCGCTGCGCGGCGTCGACGAAGTCGCGGGCGATGGCGTTGCGGTCCTTCTCGTCCACCGGGACGATGTGGTTCAGCAGCCGGTCGTAGTACGGGTCCATGGCCGCCGCGTCCCAGCCCTCGGCGCCCGCCGCCACCCACTCCGCCCAGTCGGAGGGCAGTGGCTTGAAGCTGATGAGGGTGTTGTGCGAGGAACACCCGCCCAGGACCCGGACCGGCTGTGCCGGATGTGGCTGTTGCCGCGCGGCTGCTCGGTGGTCGGGTAGTCGTAGTCGAGTTCGCCGCCGAGCAGGCCCAGCCAGTGGCGCAGGGTCAGCACCTCGGGCCGGTCCACGTCGGACGGGCCGCCCTCGATGACGGCCACGCTCACCCGTGGGTCCTCGGTGAGGCGGGCCGCTACGACGGACCCCGCCGTGCCGCCACCGACCACCACGTAGTCGTACGTCTTCCGCTCACCCTGTTCGCCCTGTTCGTCCCGCTCGGACATGACGCCTTCGCTCCTTGTCGTGCGTGCCGGATGCCTGCCCGGCCCACCCATGACCTGTCAGTTTGTTGACTGGACATGGACATGGGTCGGGGCGTCTGCCCTGTTGTCGTGAACCCATTCGGGAACATACCCGGATGTGATGCGGATCACATCAAGTGGGCATGGCTGGGCGAAGGTTGGCGCAGCGACGACTTAGCGAAAGGGAAGGAAAGGGCTTGCGTGCGGCGATGGCCTGAAGGTGCGCACGGGTTGTGAGTGAGTGGCAGCAGTGACGGGAGGGGCGGGACGTGCGTCTACTGGCGGGGTGTTGGCGCTGGTTGGCGAGAACGGGACGGTCGGGTGTGGGGGCCCGCCCATAGGTCGGGGGCCGCGACCGCGGGCCTGGGGCTGCACCTTCAGGTCAGGGGCCGCACCCTTGGGTCTGGGACCGCGCCCTCGGGTCTGGGACCGCACTCTTGGGTTTGGGGCCGACCGCCCCCTTGGGCCTGGGGCTGCACGCTCAGGTCTGGGCGTGCAGCCTTAGGTCTGGGGGGTGCACCCCTTAGGTCTCGGAGTGCGTCCTTCGGTCTGGGGACCGCGCACTCAGGGATGGGATAGCTGCCCGGTGCCGCCCCGCCGCCGTATCCGGTCCTGGGTGCGCCCCGCGGCCTTCGCCTGCCGACGCGCCCGGCGTCGCTCGCGGCGCAGCGCCCGCGCGGTGCTGCTCGGCACCGACACCACGCCGTTGCGCTGGTTCCACACCTGGCGGGTCACCCACACGTCCAGCACGCCCCAGGTCGCCACCACGGTGCTCGCCACGCCGCTGAGCACCATCGGGAACGCCAGCCACGAGCCGGCCAGCGTGCACAGGAACGCCACGATCGCCTGGACCAGCGTCACGGCCACGATCAGCACCGCCCGCACCGCCGCCGTACGCACCGGGTCGGGCAGCCTGCGACGCCGCGCGGGCTCCTCGATCCACAACGGCCGGTAGTACGACTGCGGCTCGCGCCTCGCCGGTATAGCGCGACCCGGCGCCTTGGAGCCCTGTCGCGCCGACCCCTCCGCCGCCGCGCCGTGCTCGGGTGCCTCGTACCGCTCCGCCGTGCCCATCACCGTGTCACTCCCCACCGCCAGCAGACCGATTGCCGGAGTCCGAAGACCCGATTCCCCTTGGCTGCCCGGCTTGCGCTGTTTTACGCCGCCCGGATGCGGGACGCGGCTCCTGTGACCGATTCCGCCCCCATGTCTCTGTAGAGAAAGACGAATGACACGGTGAGAAGATTCCCGGACACCGAAAAATTCTGGCCAAATGCCTCGGCGGAGTCGCCCTGTTCGGCGGGCCGACCCAGGACGCCTGGCGGGAGGCAATCTCCCGCAATGCCCGGACAACTGCCCATCTCTCGGCTCCCGAGCGGAAGTTCGGCCTCCGGAAGAGCCTTCGAGTTACCTGTGCGTCGGTAGTAGGCTCGCGCCGTTTGTTGACGCACATGCGTACCCCCTGCCGGTGGGGGGTCGAGCTGGGGGAGTCCATGCGCTTTCGCGGGAAGTCCATCCGCCGGAAGATCGTGGCGCTGCTTCTCGTGCCGTTGGTGTCCCTGACCGCGATCTGGGCCTTCGCCACGGTGCTGACGGGACGCGAGGCGGGTCGGCTGTTCACCGTGTCCTCCCTCATCGAGGAGGTCGGCTATCCGACCGAGGACACCGTGCGCGTCCTCCAGCAGGAACGCCGTCAGACCCTCGCCCACCTCGCCGACCCCCGCGCCTCCGACGGCCTCGCCGCGCTCAAGCGCAGCCGCGCCGCCACCGACCGCGCCGTCGCGGCGATCCGGCGGCACGCCGCCGACCCGGACGTCCGCGACGCCCTCGGCTCCGGCAGCGCCGAGCGACTGACCGCCGTCCTGGACGCCTTCGACGGCATCGACTCCCTGCGCCGCAGCGTCGAGGACGGCACGATCAACCGCTCCCAGGCGTACGAGCAGTACAACCTGCTGGTCGACCCCTGCTACATCCTGCTCGCCAACCTGCACGCGATCGACGACGTGGAACTGGACAAGCAGTACCGCGCCCTCGTCAACCTCGCCCGCGCCCGCGAACTGCTCTCCCGTGAGGACGCCCTCCTCGGCTCCGCCCTGATCGTCGGCACCCTCTCCCGTGCCGAGGTCCGCGAGGTGTCCGACCTCGCTGCCCAGCGCACCCTGCTCTACGACACCAACCTGCCGCTGTTGCCGTCCACCGACCGCGAGCGCTACGAACGCTTCTGGGAGAACGCCGAGTCCGCACCGCTGCGGGTGGCCGAGGAGTCCGCCATCGCCGCTGGGCCGGGCGAGCCGAGCGGTGTCACCGCCAAGAGCTGGGACACCGCCGCGGGCAACGTGCTCAAGGGACTGAGCACCCTCGACGACGAGGCGGGCGACCGCTACCAGGACCGCGTCAGCCCCATCGCCACCAGCGTCATCGTCCAGGCCGTCATCGCGGGCGCCCTCGGCCTGGTCGCGCTGCTCGCGGCGGTACTCGTCTCCGTCCGGATCGGCCGCGGGCTGATCCGCGATCTGAGGCAACTGCGCCTTGAGGCCCACGAGGCGTCCGGCGTCCGGCTGCCCAGCGTCATGCGCCGCCTCTCCGCGGGCGAACAGGTCGACGTGGAGACCGAGGTGCCGCGCCTGGAGTACGACCGGAACGAGATCGGCGAGGTCGGCCAGGCCCTCAACACCCTCCAGCGCGCCGCCGTCGAGGCCGCCGTCAAACAGGCCGAACTGCGCTCCGGCGTCTCCGAGGTCTTCGTCAACCTCGCCCGCCGCAACCAGGTCCTCCTGCACAAACAGCTCACCCTCCTCGACACCATGGAACGCCGGACCGAGGACCCCGAGGAACTCGCCGACCTGTTCCGCCTCGACCACCTCACCACCCGGATGCGGCGGCACGCCGAGGGCCTGGTGATCCTCTCCGGCGCCGCCCCGTCCCGGCAGTGGCGCAAACCCATCCAGCTCATGGACGTCGTCCGCGCCGCCGTCGCCGAGGTCGAGGACTACGAGCGCGTCGAGGTCCGCCGACTTCCCCGCACCGCGGTCACCGGTCCGGCCGTCGCGGACCTCACCCACCTGGTGGCGGAACTCCTGGAGAACGCCACGGTGTTCTCGCCGCCGCACACCGCCGTCCAGGTCCTGGGCGAGCGCGTCGCCAACGGCTTCACCCTGGAGATCCACGACCGGGGCCTCGGTATGACCGCCGACGCCCTGCTGGACGCCAACCTGCGGCTCGCCGAGACACCGGAGTTCGAACTCTCCGACACCGACCGGCTCGGCCTGTTCGTCGTCAGCCGCCTCGCCCAGCGGCAGAACGTCCGGGTCTCGCTGCAGCCCTCCCCGTACGGCGGCACCACCGCCGTCGTCTTCATCCCCGACGCGCTGCTCACCGACGACGTGCCGGACACCAACGGCATCGGGTTCCGTCTCGACCGGCCCCGGCCGTCCCGGGAGGCCGAACTGGAGGAGAGCCACCGGGCCTCCCTCTCCCAGGTGCCGGTACGGCTCCCGGGCCTGCCGCCGTCACTGCTGGACGGGCCGATCGAACTGGAGGCGCCGGTCGACCTGGACGCCTTGGGCGACTTCCCCGACACGCTCGACGGCGCGGAGACCGAACGCGGCGGACTGTTCCGCCCCCGCCGCTCCACCGCCCACCCGGACACCGTGCCGACCGGGCGCCGGGGCGAGCACCTTCCGTCCCACGGCACCGGCGGACCCGATCCGGACACCGTGGACCCCGCGGACCTGGACGACGACCACCTCACCGCGCCCGTCCCACTGCCCCGCCGCCGGACACCCAAGCTGGTCAGTTCCCACGGCCGCCCCGTGTCCGAGGCACGCGGCAGGCGCGCGGACGACACACCGGAGCCGCCGGTGACGCGCGGTCCCGGGCGCGGAAGCCGGACGGAGGGCGAGCCGGAGGCGCCGGTGGCGCGCGGGTTCGGGCGCGGCGGCCGGGCGGAGGACGATCCGGGGGCACCCGTGGGACGCGCCTTCGGGCACGGCGCCGAGGACGATCCCGAAGTACCCGGTACCCGCCGTCCAGGGCGCGACCTAGGCAAGGACGGCGCCCCGGGCACCCCACAGCTCCGCGGTCCCGGCCGCCCGGAACCCGACGGACCCGCCCCGCTGCCCACCCGCCGCCGCGGCGCGTCCCCCATGGGCCGCCGCACCGACCCGGCCGACCGACCGGCCGACCGGCCGACCGGCCACCCGGACCTGCGCCCCCGACCAGCCGAGCCCACCACGGCGGGGCCCGCACCGTCCGAACCCACCCTGGCCGAAGGACCGGAAGGGCCAGGAGACGGCACGGGACCGCTGCCGCGGCGGGTCCGGCAGGCGAACCTGGCGCCGCAGTTGAAGCAGGACCGGCCGCGCACCGAGAACCGGGCGGCGCCCGAGGACCGGGACGCCGAGGAGGTACGCAACCGCATGGCCTCGCTCCAGCGCGGCTGGCAACGCGGTCGGCGGGAGAACGCCGCGCAGGACGACACCCAGAGCGGCACAGCACCACAACGAACGACAAAGGGGGACGGTCGATGACCGCACCGAAGGCGACCGGCGACACCGAAACCACCAGGACCGGGGAACTGAACTGGCTCCTCGACGACCTGGTGGACCGCGTCGCGAGCATCCGCAAGGCCGTCGTGCTCTCCGGCGACGGCCTGGCGACCGGGGTCTCCAAGGACCTGACCCGGGAGGACGGCGAGCACCTGGCCGCCGTCGCCTCCGGCTTCCACAGCCTGGCCAAGGGCGTCGGTCGGCACTTCGACGCCGGTGGCGTCCGCCAGACGGTCGTCGAACTGGAGGACGCCTTCCTCTTCGTCACGGCCGCGGGCGACGGCAGTTGCCTCGCCGTCCTCTCCGACGCCGACTCCGACGTCGGCCAGGTGGCCTACGAGATGACGCTCCTGGTGAAGCGGGTCGGTCCGCATCTGAACGCCGCACCGCGCACCGATCTGCCCTCGGGCGGGTAGTGGGATGACATGAGCGCAGACGGTCAGGCAAGAAGCCACTGGTTCGACGACGACGCGGGACCCGTCGTCCGCCCCTACGCCATGACGCGGGGCCGCACCAGCCATGCGGCCCAGCACCGCCTCGACCTGATCGCGGTGGTCGTGACGGAACGCCACGCGGACGACCCGGAGGAGGACCCGACGCTGTCCCCGGAACACATGGACATCGTCGGCCTCTGCCGGGAGACCCCGCAGTCCGTCGCCGAACTCGCCTCCGAGCTGGATCTGCCCATCGGTGTCGTCCGGGTCCTCATCGGGGATCTCGTCGACAGCGAATTCGTCCATGTGACGCGCCCGGTGCCCCCGGCCGAACTGCCCGACGAGAGTATCCTGCGCGACGTGATCAACGGCCTCCGTGCGCTGTGAACAGCGCGGAAGCGGGGTGAGGACGTGACGACTGGCTGGCAGTTCTGGGTCGACCGCGGCGGCACCTTCACCGACGTCGTCGCGCGCCGCCCCGACGGGCGACTGCTGACCCACAAGCTCCTGTCGGACAACCCCGCCCGCTACTCCGACGCGGCGGTCGCCGGGGTCCGTGCCCTGCTGGCGGACTCCGGCGACACCGTGGAGTCCGTCGAATCGGTGCGGATGGGCACCACCGTCGCCACCAACGCCCTGCTGGAGCGCAAGGGCGAGCGGACGCTGCTGGTCATCACCCGCGGCTTCCGCGACGCCCTGCGCATCGCCTACCAGAACCGGCCCCGCATCTTCGCCCGCCACATCCAGCTCCCCGAACTGCTCTACGAGCGGGTCGTCGAGGTGGACGAACGCATCGCCGCCGACGGCACAGTGCTGCGGGCGCCCGACCTCGACGCCCTCGCGGGCCCACTGCGCCAGGCGTACGACGACGGCATCCGCGCGGTCGCCGTCGTCTGTATGCACAGCCACCTCCACCCCGCCCACGAACACGCCGTCGGGGAACTGGCCGCGCACCTCGGTTTCCCGCAGATCTCGCTGTCCAGCGAGGTCAGCCCACTGATGAAGCTCGTCCCGCGCGGGGACACCGCCGTCGTCGACGCCTACCTCTCGCCCGTGCTGCGCCGCTACGTCCAGCACGTCGGTGACCGCCTCGAAGGCGTCCGGCTGATGTTCATGCAGTCCAACGGCGGGCTCGCGGAGGCCGGGCAGTTCCGCGGCAAGGACGCCATCCTGTCCGGGCCCGCGGGCGGCATCGTCGGCATGGCCCGGATGTCGCAGCTCGCCGGGTTCGACCGCGTCATCGGCTTCGACATGGGCGGCACCTCCACCGACGTCTCGCACTTCGCGGGCGAGTACGAGCGGGTCTTCACCACCCAGATCGCCGGTGTCCGGCTGCGCGCCCCCATGCTGGACATCCACACCGTCGCCGCGGGCGGCGGCTCGGTGCTGCACTTCGACGGCTCCCGCTACCGCGTAGGGCCGGACTCGGCGGGCGCGGACCCGGGACCCGCGTGCTACCGCGGCGGCGGCCCGCTCGCCGTCACCGACGCCAACGTCATGCTGGGCCGCATCCAGCCCGCGCACTTCCCCCACGTCTTCGGACCCGACGGCGACCAGCCCCTCGACGAGGCACTCGTCCGCGACCGCTTCACCGCCCTGGCCCGCGAGATCCGCGACCGCACCGGCGATGACCGCACCCCCGAGCAGGTCGCCGAGGGCTACCTGGACATCGCGGTCGCCAACATCGCCAACGCCGTCAAGCGGATCTCCGTACAGCAGGGGCACGACGTCACCCGCTACGCCCTGACCACCTTCGGCGGGGCGGGCGGCCAGCACGCGTGCAAGGTCGCTGACTCGCTCGGCATCCGCACCGTCCTGGTGCCGCCCATGGCCGGGGTGCTCTCCGCGCTCGGCATCGGCCTCGCCGACACCACCGCCATGCGCGAACAGTCCGTGGAGGCGCCCCTGGAGCGCGCCGCCATGCCCGGCGTCCTCAAGACCGCCGACGACCTCGAATCCGCCGCCCGCGCCGAACTTCGTGCCGAGGACGTGCCAGAGGACCGCATCCAGGTCACCCGCCGCGCCCAACTGCGCTACGACGGCACAGACACCACCCTCACCGTCGAACTGACCGACCCCGCCACGATGCGGCGCGCCTTCGAAGAACGTCACCACGCCACGTACTCCTTCACGCTCGACCGCCCGATCGTCGTCGAAGCCCTCTCCGTCGAAGCCACCGGCATCACCCAACCCCCCGATCTGTCCGCCCTCGCCCCGTACGAAGGCCGCCCCGGCACCCCGCGGACCGTCCGCCTCCACACCGGCGGCGCCTGGCGCGACGTGCCCCTGCACCACCGCGCCGACCTGCCGCCCGGCGAGACGGTCCACGGACCCGCGGTCATCACGGAGGCCAGCGCGACCACCGTCGTCGACGACGGCTGGCGGGCCGCCGCGACCGACCACGGGCATCTGCTCATGGAACGCGCGGCGATTACACAGAGTTCCGAACTCGACACAAAAGTCGACCCCGTTCTGCTTGAGGTCTTCAACAACCTGTTCATGTCCATCGCCGAACAGATGGGCGCCCGGCTGGAGTCCACCGCACAGTCCGTCAACATCAAGGAACGACTGGACTTCTCCTGCGCCCTCTTCGACCCGGACGGCAACCTGGTCGCCAACGCCCCCCACATCCCCGTCCACCTGGGCTCCATGGGCACCAGCGTCAAGGAGGTCATCCGCCGCCGCGGCCCGCGGATGCGCCCCGGCGACACCTACGCCGTCAACGACCCGTACCACGGCGGCACCCATCTGCCCGACGTCACCGTCATCACCCCGGTCTTCGACACCCGGCCCGCCCCGCGCCCCACGGACACGCAGGGTGACCGGATCCTGTTCTACGTCGCCTCCCGCGGCCACCACGCCGAGATCGGCGGCATCGCGCCCGGCTCCATGCCCGCCGACAGCCGCTCCATCGACGAGGAAGGCGTCCTCTTCGACAACTGGCTCCTCGCCGAGGACGGCCGCTTCCGCGAGGAGGAGACCCTGCGCCTGCTCACCGAGGCCCCCCACCCCTCCCGCAACCCGCGCACCAACCTCGCGGACCTGCGCGCCCAGATCGCCGCCAACCAGAAGGGCGTCGACGAGGTCGCCCGCATGATCGACGACTTCGGCCTCGACGTCGTACAGGCGTACATGCGGCACGTCCAGGACAACGCCGAGGAGGCCGTGCGCCGGGTGATCGACGCCCTCGATGACGGCGCCTACTCCTACGAGACCGACTCCGGCGCCGTCATCCGGGTACGCGTGCGCGTGGACCGCGAGAACCGCTCCGCCACCGTCGACTTCACCGGCACCTCAGCCCAACGGGACAGCAACTTCAACGCCCCCTACGCGGTGGTGAACGCGGCCGTCCTGTACGTCTTCCGCACCCTCGTCGCCGACGACATCCCCCTCAACGACGGCTGTCTGCGCCCCCTGCGGATCATCGTGCCGCCCCGCTCCCTGCTCGCGCCCGAGCCGCCCGCCGCCGTCGTCGCGGGCAACGTGGAGACCTCGCAGGCCATCACCGGCGCGCTCTACGCGGCACTCGGCGTGCAGGCCGAGGGCTCCGGCACCATGAACAACGTCACCTTCGGCAACGCCCGCCACCAGTACTACGAGACCGTCGCCTCCGGTTCCGGCGCGGGCGACGGCTTCCCCGGCGCGAGCGTCGTACAGACCCACATGACCAACTCGCGGCTGACCGACCCCGAGGTCCTGGAGTGGCGGCTGCCCGTCCGGCTCGACGAGTTCGCGGTCCGGCGCGGCAGCGGCGGCGCCGGACGCCACCGCGGCGGCGACGGCGCGGTGCGCCGCATCCGGTTCCTGGAGCCGATGACCGTCTCCACACTGTCCCAGCACCGCCGGGTCCCGCCGTACGGCATGGCGGGCGGCGCACCCGGAGCGCTGGGCGCCAACCGGGTCGAGCGCGCCGACGGCACGGTCACCGCGCTCGGCGGCAGCGACACCACGGACGTCGGTCCCGACGACGTACTCGTCATCGAGACCCCCGGCGGCGGAGGCTACGGCCCGCCGCCCGACCACCCCCACCTGGCAGGAGAAGACATCGATGATCCTCGGGCGTACTGAGCGCGGCACACCCCCCTTAGAGCCCGTCACGCTCAAGATCCTCGTGGCCGGAGGCTTCGGTGTGGGCAAGACCACCCTCGTCGGCGCCGTCAGCGAGATCAAGCCGCTGCGGACCGAGGAAGTGCTCACCGAGGCGGGCCGCCCCGTCGACGACACCAGCGGCGTGGAGGCCAAGCACACCACCACCGTCGCCATGGACTTCGGCCGCATCACCCTCAGGGAGGATCTGACGCTGTACCTGTTCGGCACGCCCGGACAGGAACGCTTCTGGTTCATGTGGGACGAACTCTCCGAGGGTGCGCTCGGCGCCGTCGTCCTCGCCGACACCCGCCGCCTGGAGGACTGCTTCGCCGCCGTCGACTACTTCGAGCGGCGTGCCATCCCCTTCCTCGTCGGCGTCAACTGCTTCGAAGGGGCCGCCCGTTACCCCGTCGACGCCGTCCGCCAGGCCCTCGACCTCGACGAGGGCGTACCCCTGCTGCTGTGTGACGCCCGCGACCGCGAGTCGGTCAAGGACGTGCTGATCGGGGTCGTCGAGCACGCCATGGCGCAGTCGGCGGGACGCCGCCACGCCCTTGCCACCTGAGGCGCACTGAGGCGCACGCGCGGGATGGCCCGTACCCCCGCCGACCGGGGCACGGGCCATCCCTTCCGAGTGCCCTCAACACCGCGACGTACGCGCGCGTGCGGCGTCTAGTCGTCGCCGTCCTCCAGCCAGCCGAAGCTCTTCTCCACCGCCCGGCGCCAGTTGCGGTACTCGCGTTCCCGCACCGGCGCCGCCATCGCCGGGGTCCACTCGGCGTCCCGCTGCCAGTGCGCCTTCAGCTCGTCGAGGTCGTTCCAGACGCCGGTGGCGAGCCCGGCCGCGTACGCGGCGCCCAGACAGGTCGTCTCGGACACCTTCGGCCGGATCACCGGCACGTCGAGGACGTCCGCCTGGTGCTGCATCAGGAGGTCGTTCTTCGTCATGCCGCCGTCCACCTTCAGGGTGGTGATCGGCACCCCGGAGTCCTGGAACATGGCGTCCACCACCTCCCGCGTCTGCCAACTGGTCGCCTCCAGCACCGCCCGCGCGAGATGCGCCTTGGTCACGTACCGGGTGAGGCCGGTGATCACCCCACGGGCGTCCGAGCGCCAGTACGGGGCGAACAGCCCGGAGAACGCGGGCACGATGTACGCCCCGCCGTTGTCCTCGACACTCGCCGCGAGGGTCTCGATCTCATCCGCCGTACGGATGATGCCGAGCTGGTCACGGAACCACTGCACCAGCGCGCCCGTGATCGCGATCGCGCCCTCCAGGCAGTACACGGGCGCCTCGTCGCCGATCTTGTAGCCCATGGTGGTCAGCAGCCCGCTCTTGGACGGCACCGGCCTGCTGCCGGTGTTGAGCAGCAGGAAGCTGCCGGTGCCGTAGGTGTTCTTCGCCGTCCCCACGTCGTAGCACGCCTGCCCGAACACGGCCGCCTGCTGGTCGCCGAGCGCGGAGGCGACCGGCACCCCGGAGAGCTGGCCCACGGCGGTGCCGTACACCTCCGCGGAGGACCTGATCTCGGGCAGCACCGCCTCCGGGACGTTCATCGCGGAGAGGATGGCCGGGTCCCACTGGAGGGTCTCCAGGTTCATCAGCATCGTGCGCCCGGCGTTGGTGACGTCGGTGACGTGCCGTCCGCCGTCGGTGCCGCCGGTGAGGTTCCAGATGAGCCAGGAGTCGATGGTGCCGAAGGCGATCTCGCCGCGTTCCGCGCGGGCCCTCAGTCCGGGTACGTGGTCCAGCAGCCAGGCCGCCTTGGGGCCGGAGAAGTAGCTGGCCAGTGGCAGGCCGGTCGCGTCGCGGAAGCGGTCCTGGCCGTCCGTGCCGCCCAGTTCGCGGCAGAGCGGGGCGGTGCGCGTGTCCTGCCACACGATCGCGTTGTGCACCGGTTTGCCGGTGGACCGGTCCCACAGGACGGTCGTCTCGCGCTGGTTGGTGATCCCGAGCGCGCTGAGCTGTTCGGCGCGCAGTCCGGCCTTGGCGACGGCCCCGGCGACCACGGCCTGCGCCTTGGACCAGATCTCGGTGGCGTCGTGCTCCACCCAGCCGGGCTTGGGGAAGATCTGGCGGTGCTCGCGCTGGTCGACGGCGACGATCGCGCCGTTCCGGTCGAAGATGATGCAGCGGCTTGAGGTGGTGCCCTGGTCGATCGCGGCGACGTACTTCTCGGCGTGGTCCGTCATGGCTACCCCTTGGGCTGAGTGGTCTCAGAAGGCTGCGTTGTAGATGAGCCCGGCCAGTCCTCCGCCGATCAGCGGCCCGACGACGGGCACCCAGGCGTAACCCCAGTCGGAGGTGCCCTTGTTCGGGATCGGCAGGAAGGTGTGCACGATGCGCGGACCGAGGTCACGCGCGGGGTTGATCGCGTAGCCGGTCGGCCCGCCGAGGGAGAGTCCGATGCCGACGACCAGCAGGCTGACGATCAGCACCAGCGTGCCCGACTCGCCGAGCCCCTTGGTCAGTCCGAAGGCGAGGATCGGCAGGACGAGCGCGACCGTCGCGATGATCTCCGTCAGCAGGTTGGCGACCGGATTGCGGATCTCCGGGATGGTGGAGAAGATGCCGAGCGTCGGGGTGGGCTCCTCGGCGGTGCCCTCCGTGGTGCCGCTCTCGCGGACGTTGGCCTGGAACTGCGCGAAGTACACGAGGTACGCGAGTACGCCGCCCAGCACCGCGCCGATCATCTGGCCCAGCAGGTAGAAACCGACCTTGCCCCACTCGCCGGTGTCCACGGCGATGCCGAGCGTGACGGCCGGGTTGAGGTGGCCGCCGGACAGCGGGGCGGCGGTGTACGCGCCCGCCATCACCCCGAACCCCCAGCCGAACGCGATCACGATCCAGCCGGAAGCTCTGGCCTTGGAATACCTGAGGGTGACTGCGGCGCAGACTCCGGCGCCGAAGAGGATCAGGATCGCGGTGCCGATGATCTCGCCGACGACAATGTCTCCGTTGCTCATGGCGGCTCCTTGCGCCGGACCCGGGGCGATCGACCCCGGTCCTGGACATGCGGGCTGGTATCCCGCTGTTCCCGTTGCTCCCGTGGCGAACCAGCCGAGGGCAGGGCGGGTCCCGCGCCCAGCCCGGGCGTCCGTGACAGCGTGTCGTCGTCGCCGCATCGCCGCGCGGGGAGTGGGCCAAGCGCACGAGCCCATGCGGCGGTGTGCCGGAATCCGCCAAGAATGTACGGCGATGTCGGCTGACACCGGGAAGTGTTCACCGGCACTCAGGGGTCGTCAAGGTCGCTGACGACAACGGTTCCCCGGATGCGAGGCCCCGCGCGCAGCGCGGCCACGAACCGCCGGGCTCGCTGGCTGTGGCGGCTGGGAATCCCCGGACCTGCTTGCCGTGGCCGCTTGGGACCGACCGACCTGTTCGCTGCGGTGGCCAGGGGCCTCCGGACCCGCGCGCCGTGGCCGTTCGGGATCGCCCGACGTGCTCGTGGCCCGAGAACCTCAAGCCCGCACGCCGCAGTGACTGGGTACTACAGGCCCGCTTGCCGTGGCGGCGGGGAGCCCTCGAACCCGCGCGTCGTGGCGCTGGGAATCGCTGGATCTGTTCGCCGCAGCGGATGGGGACCGCCGCCCCCGCTCACCGCAGCGGCCGGAAACGACCAGACCCGCCCACCCCAGCAGCCGGACCCCTCACCCCCGCCCCGGCTCGCCCACCGCGCACCCCGCCCGGCTTGCCGTGGGCGCCACGCCCCGGCGGACCTCGTGCCCGGTCAGCCCGGCCCGCCCCAGTACCCAGCTCGCCCCGCCGAGCGACTTCGCGGCCTTCTTCAGCGGTGCCAGGGCGGCGGCAGCCGCACGGTGGTCGGTCACGCTGCCCGGCGCGCACACCACCGTGGCCAGGGACAGCGTCACCGGCCGCCCACCCGCCTGCCACGGCGTGTCCAGCACATACGCAGCCAGCGCGTCCAGCTCCCCCGGGTCGGCCAGCACCAGGAAGTCGTCCCCGCCGATGTGCCCGACACGGACGGTCCCGGACGCCGCCGCCTGCAGCGCCCGCCCCACGGACCGGATCAGCTCGTCACCCGCGGCGAACCCGGCCCCGTCGTTGACCTGCTTGAAGTGGTCGATGTCGAGCCAGCTCAGCGCGAACGCGCGCCCGTCCGCGAGCCACCGGTCCACCTCCGCGGTGATCGCGTCAGAACCGGGCAGCCGCGTCAGCGGATTGAGCCCGGCCGCCTCCTCCACTCGCGAGTCGGCCAGCGCCCGCAACAGATCGGCCAGCCGTACGACGCCCAGGCACCGCCCGTACTCGTCCACCACGGCCACGTCGTCCGACGCCCGGTCCCGCTCGCCGACCGCCACCACGTCCAGCACCTCCCACGCGGTGGCCCCGATGCCCACCGTCCGCGGCGGATCGCCCAGCTTGACGGCGGGCCGGTCGGCGTACAGCGCGTGGCCGTAGCGCCCCGACATCGACAGCAGGAAGCGGGACCGGTGCACCGACCGCACCGGAACCCCGGCCCGGTCCACGAGCAGCACCCCGGAGACCTCCGGCGAGCCGGTCAGCAGCGCCCGCACCTGCCCCGCCGACGCGGTGGCGGGAAGCAGCGCGGCGGGCCTGAGGAACTCCCGCACTGAGGGGCCCGGCCCGACCGCCGCCGCCCCGCCGCCGCCGTCGGAACGCGGCGGAACGTATACGTCCGTCACGGGCAGCCGGGCCGGTGGCGCGAACAACTCGCCCTGGGCCAGTTGCGCCCCCGCCGACACCGCCGTCGCGCACTGCGTCTCCGTCTCCACGCCCTCGACGCACAGCAGCGCCCCCAGCCCGTCCGCGAGGGTCCGCATCGCCCGCACCGCCGCTGGCCGGGCCAGCAGTGACGCGTCGAGTTTCAGCAGGTCGGGGGCGATGTCCGCGAGCAGTCGCAGGGGCAGATCACCGTCCCCCACGCCGTCCGCGCTGACCCGGAAGCCCTCGCCGCGCAGCCCCGCCACCGCGTCCAGGAAGGCCCGCTGCGGCACATGCGTGTAGGGCGGGCAGATGTCGACCGTCACCTCCCAGGGCAGCCGTCCCACCGCCCGCACGGCGTCGTGCAGCAGCCGCAGCCCGCCCAGGTCGGCGAGGGTTCCGGCGAACACGTTGACGTGCAGCGGCAGCAGCGCCTTCGTACGGACCGCCGCACGGACCGCCGACACCGCCAGCCGAGCGTCGAGTTCGGGGTCCCTGCGCGCCTCGGCCAGGACGTCCCCGGCCTCCGGACGGGCCAGGACCTCCAGCGCCGCTATCCCCCCGGTGGTCAGATTGACCACGGGTTGGAAGGCGAAACGGAGCGTGTCCGGCGAGGAGCGCACGGGAGCATGATGGCGCCGCCGCCGGACCCCCAGTTCCAGTTCATGAGACGTTCACGCAGGATTCCGAGGCGATCACACAGCGTACGAACAGCTCGCCGGGCGCGGCACCCACCGGTGAGGCCCGGCCCTCAGCGCACCGCGATCACCGCCGAGCCATGCCCGAACAGCCCCTGGTTCACCGCGATGCCCGCGCGGGCGCCCCCAACTTGCCGGTCACCCGCAGCAGCCCGCAGTTGCCAGGTCAGCTCGCAGACCTGCGCGATCGCCTGGGCGGGCCCCGCCTCCCCAAAAGGAGGCCAGCCCCCCCGCTGGCGTTCACCGGTATGTGCCCGCCCGGCGCCGTCACCCCCTCCCTATGCAGCTTCGCGCCCTCGCCCTCGGCGCACAGCCCCAGATCCTCGTACCACTGCAACTCCAGGGCGGTGGACAGGTCGTACACCTCCGCCAGCGACAGGTCCCCGGGGCCGAGGCCCGCCTCCTCGTAGGCTGCGGCACCGATCGATGCGCGGAACGGCCGCGCGGGCGGGTCCACCGCCACCGCGGAGTCCGTGGCGATGTCCGGCAGGTCGAGCACGGTGTGGGGGTAACGCGGCGTCACCGTGGACACCGCCCGGATCCGCACCGACCGCGCCACCCCGTGCCGGTGCGCGAAGTCCAGGTCGGCCAGGACCAGCGCCGCCCCGCCGTCCGAGGTCGCGCGGATGTCCAGCAGCCGCAGCGGATCCGCGACCACCGCGGAGGCCGCGACCTCCCCGGCCGTCACCCGACGCCGGTAGCGCGCGTACGGGTTCAGCGCGCCCGCCGCCGCGTTCTTCACCATGACCTGTGCGAAGTCCTCCAGGGTGTCGCCGTGTACCGCCATCCGTCTGCGCGCGTACAGCCCGAAGTACGCCGGATTGGTCGCCCCGAGGGCCCCCGAGGACCCGGAAGCGCAGCCAGTCGGGGTCGTCCGGCCGGTCCCCGCCTGGTGGCCGGAAGAAGCCCTTGGGCGCGGCGTCGGCGCCCACCACCAGCACCACGTCCGCCAGGCCCGCGAGGATCTGCGCCCGCGCGGTGTGCACCGCCTGCGCCCCCGACGCGCAGGCGCACGTACACGCTGGTGACCCGGGCGCCCTGCCAGCCCAGCGCCTTGGCGAACGCCGCCCCCGCCACACACCCGGGGTAACCGCCGCGCACCGTCCCGGCCCCCACGACCGAGCCGGTCTGCCGCCAGTCCAAACCGGCGTCGGCGAGCGCCGCGCGGGCCGCGACCGCCCCGTACTCCACGAAGCCGCGCCCCCACTCGCCCCACGGGTGCATCCCCGCGCCCAGCACCGCCACCTCACCCGTCATCGTGTCCCCCCGTCGGCCGCCAGTGCCAGGTCGTCCAGGCCGTCTCCGCGTCCTCGTGCAGCACGCCGGGGACGCCCTCCACCTCCATGCCCACCGCCAGCTCCACGACGGTGATCCCAGGAGCCGCCTGCCCCAGCACCACCAGCCGCTCGGACTCCAGCTCCACAGCGATCAACGCGCAGGCACCCAGGGAAGTTCCGGATCGGTCACATACGGTGACGGCGGCCGGTACCGGCTGTCCGTGTACGACCAGACCCGCCCGCGCTTCGCCAGCGGAACCTCGGCGACCACCGGAGTCCGTGTACCTGCCAACACCCCTTCCCTCCTCGCATCTGACGGAATGTCAGAAGTGTGCCACGGGCGGCCACGAAACGGCAGGGCGTCTTCCCTCCCGCACCCGGCACCTGATAGATGGAGGGTGCATGACACGACTCACCACCGCGGTACGAGGACTGGTCACCGCGCTCGCCGCCCTGCTCGCCGCGACCGCCACCGCCGCCCCCGCCCAGGCGAAGACCGAGCCCAAGGCACCCGACGACTTCGTGGCGCTGCGCACCGTGGACCGGACGATCATCGAGGAGATGCGCTACTTCACCCCGCACAACTTCGTCGGAGAGCGCATCGACGGCTACCAGCAGCCCCTCTGCATCCTCACCCGCCCCGCGGCCCAGGCCCTCCACCAGGCCCAGAGGCAACTCCAGCGCCAGGGCTACGGCCTCAAGGTGTACGACTGCTACCGGCCACAACGCGCCGTCGACCACTTCGTCCGCTGGGCCGAGGACCTCGACGACCAGGCCATGAAGGACGAGTTCTACCCGGACGTCGACAAGACCCGGCTCTTCACGGACGGCTACATCGCGGAGAAGTCCGGCCACAGCCGCGGCTCCACCGTCGACCTCACCCTCGTCCGGCTCCCGGCCAGGCCCACCAGGCCCTACGTCCCCGGCGCACCCCTCGTCCCCTGCTACGCGCCCCAGAGCGAGCGCTTCCCGGACAACTCCGTGGACATGGGAACGGGCTACGACTGCTTCGACACCCGCTCCCACACCCTCGACCCGCGCATCCAGGGCGAACAGCGCGCCAACCGGCTGCTGCTGAAGACCACCCTCGAAGACCTCGGGTTCGTGAACCTCGCCGAGGAGTGGTGGCACTTCACCTACCGCCCCGAGAGCCACCCGGACACCTACTTCGACTTCCCCGTCTCCGCCAGGTCGCTCACCCACCGCCCCTGAACCGCCCGCCGAAGACGCCCTCTTGGTGATCGGATACAGTCCGCCGCGTGTCCGAAACCGAAACCTCCACCATCAACCCCGCAGCGGACTCCCACTGTTCGAGCTGCGGATCGCCCTACGGAGAGGGCGTATCCGGCTGGCCCCGCACCTGCCCCGCCTGCGGCACCGTCGCCTACCGCAACCCACTGCCGGTAGCGGTGGCCCTCCAGCCCGTGTACGACACCCAGGGCACCGCACTGGTCGTCATCACCCGCACCATCGCCCCCGCGCGCGGGGGCACCGCCCTGCCCGGCGGCTACATCGACGACCGTGAGGACTGGCGCCAGGCCGTCGTCCGCGAACTCAAGGAGGAGACCGGCATCGACGCCGCGAGCCGCGACGTACGGCTCGTCGACGCGATGAGCTCCTCCGACGGCCACCTGCTGCTCTTCGGGCTCCTCCCGGAACGCCCCGCCGAGGGCCTTCCCGAGCCCGCCGCCACCGCCGAGACGACGGGCTGGCACCTGCTGCGCAGGCCGCAGGAGCTGGCCTTCCCGCTGCACACCCGCGCCGCACGGGCCTGGTTCGAGGGCCGCTACGTCTGACCTCCGGGGCCGCCCAGTCCCCGGATGCGCACCGGGCGGCCCGGCTCACCCACCTCGTCGTCACCCTCCCGGCGGACCTCCACCCGCCGTCCCTCCCAGCGGGCGACGTACCGCTCGACCTCCGGCTCGTCCCACCCGTCGCCCGCGTCCGGCACCACCAGCCCGCCCCCCGTACGCCCCGGGGCGGGCGCCCACACCTCCAGCTCCACCCCACCGTCCGCCCCACGGACCGGAACGACGGCACCCGCGCGCGCGAGCACCGGCACCCGGGACAGCGGAGCGTCGACGACCACCCGCCCGGGACCCTCGTACACCCGCTCCGTCACCGTGTCGTACCAGCGCCCCCGCGGCAGCCGCACCGCCCGCCGCTCCACCCCCGGCTCCAGCACCGGAGCCACCAGCAGACAGTCACCCAGTAGGAAGGCGTCCTCGCAGTCACGCAGCGCGCGGTCCTCCGGCGCACCCCACCACAAGGGCCGCACATAAGGTGCCCCCGTACGCCGTGCCAGATGGGCCAGCGTCACGAAGTACGGCAGCAGCCGCCGCCGCTCAAGGAGCGCCACGCGCGCGTGCTCCAGCACCTCGGCCCCGAACTCCCACGGTTCCCGCCGCCCCGCCCGCATACTCGCGTGCGTCCGGAACAGCGGCAGGTACGCCCCGAGCTGGAACCACCGCAGGAACAGCTCCGGTGACGGACAGCCGTCGAAACCCCCCACGTCCGGCCCCGAGTACGGCACCCCGCACAGCCCCAGCCCGAGGACCAGCGACAGGGACGCCCGCAGCCCCGGCCAGCCCGTGCCCACGTCACCGGACCAGGTCCCGCCGTACCGCTGCATACCGATCCACCCGGACCGTGAGAAGACGAACGGCCGCTCCTCCGGGACGAGTCGGCGCAGCCCCTCGTAGCCCGCCCTGGCCATGCACAGCCCGTAGACGTTGTGCGCCTCCCGATGGTCACCACCACGCCCCTCCAGGGAGTGCCGTGCCGACCGCGGCAGCGTCGTCTCACCGAAGGCGTTGAACGAGGTGGGCTCGTTCATGTCATGCCAGAAGCCCGAGAACCCCTGCCCGAGTCGCTCCGCGTACAGGCCGCCCCACCACTCACGCACGCGCGCGTGCGTGAAGTCCGGATAGACCGCCTCCCCGGGCCACACGACCCCCCGCACCAGCCGCCCCGACGCGTCCCGCACGAAGGCGTCCTCCGCCACGCCGCTGTCGTACACCGCGTTGCCCGGCGCCGCCTTCACCGCCGGATCGACGATCGACACCAGGCGTATCCCCTCCCGCAGCAGCTCCTCGGCGAGCTGCGGCAGCTTCGGGAAGCGGTCCTCGTCGACGGTGAACACCTGATGGTCGTCGTAGTGGTCGATGTCCAGGTGGACGGCGTCCAGCGGCAGTCCCCGCTCCTGGTACCCGGCGACGATCCGCCGCACCTCCTGCTCGCCGCCGAAACCCCACCGCGCGTGGTGATGCCCCAGCGCCCACGCGGGCGGCAGCGCGGGCGCACCCGTCAGCGCGGACCAGACGAGCAGCACGCGCGCGGGGGAGCCCACCACCACCCAGCAGCGCAACGGACCGCCGTCCATCCGCACCTCGCACGACCCGGCCCGGTCATGCCCGGACCCGGCGCCCTCCTCACCCTCCCGCACGGTCACCGTGCCGTCCCACGAGCTGTCGTGGCACACCAGGTGCGTCCCCGCCTCGGCCACCACCCACTGCACCGGCATGGTGATGTACAGCGGATCGTCACCGGGTCCGAAGACGCGCCCCGGATCGGTGTTCCACAGCCGGTACGTGCCATCCCGCAGCCGCGGCCCCGCCGCCCGGCCGCCCAGCCCGAAGAACCGCGCGTCCGCTGGCACCTCCGACCGCTGCATCCAGCGGGCCGGACCGCCCCCGACCGGCTCCCACCACCGGGGCGGCAGATCACGGCGCAGCAGCACCCCGCCCGGCGTGAGCACCTCAATGGCGCCGTACCGGGACACCACGACCGTCACCCGCTCGGCCACCACGCGCCAGCCACCGTCCTTGTCCGGCTCCAGCACGGCCCGCGGATCCGGATCCGGACACCGCCCGGCGAGCGCGTACGAGGGCTCGGGCCCCGCCCCGTCCCACCCCCAGAACACCGCCCCGCTGACGGTGACGACGATCCGCAGCTCGGCCCGGTTGAACCGCACGGTGCCGCCGCCCGGCGCGGGCTCCACGTCCCGCACGGCACCGGGCACCCGCGCGCGCTCGGCGCCCCGCGGCGGCAGCCCGGAGGCGTCCGCACGCCGCCTGCGCCACGCGGCCCGCACGGTCCGCACCCCTCGGACCGCCCCCGCGGCACCGATCGTCCTCACCGAGCGCACCAGGTCATGACCGTCCATGTTGATCACCCTGCCATTGAGGGAACCGCCTGAGGGTGTCGTTCAACTGCCGTTCACCAGTGCTTCGGCCACATCTTCATGACACGGACTATGTGCCGAGCACCCTGGTGCTGAAGTCGATCACATGGCATCGTCCGTGTCAGCCGCGTCACGCGCACACCACAGCCCGTGCGCGAGCGACGCACACGACGCGCACAGTCCGGGAGCCGCCCCATGTCGACCGAGAACCTCCAGCCGCTCTGGCAGCCCGATCCGGAACGCATCGCCCAGGCCCAGATCACCAGGTTCCACGCCTGGGCCGCGGAGCACCACGGGGCCCCGGCCGAGGGCGGGTACGCGGCCCTGCACCGCTGGTCCGTGGAGGAGCTGGACACCTTCTGGAAAGCCGTCACGGAGTGGTTCGACGTCCGCTTCTCCACCCCCTACGCGCGCGTGCTGGGCGACCGCGCCATGCCCGGCGCTCAGTGGTTCCCCGGCGCCACCCTCAACTACGCCGAACACGCCCTGCGCGCCGCCACCACCCGTCCGGACGAACCGGCCCTCCTCTGCGTCGACGAGAGCCACGAAACCCGCCCGGTGACCTGGTCCGAGCTGCGCCGCCAGGTCGGCTCCCTCGCCGCCGAACTGCGCGCCCTGGGCGTCCGCCCCGGCGACCGCGTGAGCGGCTACCTCCCGAACATCCCGCAGGCCGTCGTCGCCCTCCTCGCCACCGCCGCCGTCGGCGCCGTATGGACCTCCTGCGCACCCGACTTCGGCGCCCGCAGCGTCCTGGACCGCTTCCAGCAGGTCGAACCCGTCGTCCTGTTCACCGTCGACGGCTACCGCTACGGCGGCAAGGAACACGACCGCCGCGACACCGTCGCCGAACTCCGCCGCGAACTGCCCACCCTGCGCGCCGTCGTCCACATCCCCCTCCTCGGCACCCCGGCCCCCGAGGGCGCCCTGGAATGGTCCGCACTGACCACCGCCGACACCGAACCCGAGTTCGAACAGGTGCCCTTCGACCACCCCCTGTGGGTGCTCTACTCCTCCGGTACGACCGGCCTCCCCAAGGCCATCGTCCAGTCCCAGGGCGGCATCCTCGTCGAGCACCTCAAACAGCTCGGCCTGCACTGCGACCTCGGCCCCGACGACCGCTTCTTCTGGTACACGTCGACGGGCTGGATGATGTGGAACTTCCTCGTCTCCGGCCTGCTCACCGGCACCACGATCGTCCTCTACGACGGCAGCCCCGGCTACCCCGACACCGGCGCCCAGTGGCGCATCGCCGAACGCACCAGGGCCACGCTCTACGGCACCTCGGCCGCCTACGTCATGGCCTGCCGCAAGGCGGACGTGCACCCCGCGCGGGACTACGACCTCTCCGCCGTGCAGTGCGTCGCCACCACCGGATCCCCGCTGCCGCCCGACGGCTTCCGCTGGCTCCACGATGAGGTCCGCGAGAACCTGTGGATCGCCTCCGTCAGCGGCGGCACGGACGTCTGCTCCTGCTTCGCCGGAGCCGTCCCCACCCTCCCCGTCCACATCGGCGAACTCCAGGCACCCGGCCTCGGCACCGACCTCCAGTCCTGGGACCCCAGCGGCAACCCCCTCACCGACGAGGTCGGCGAACTCGTCGTCACCAACCCCATGCCGTCCATGCCGATCCACTTCTGGAACGACCCCGACGGCAGCCGCTACCACGACAGCTACTTCGACACCTACCCCGGCGTCTGGCGGCACGGCGACTGGATCACCGTCACCTCCCGCGGCTCCGTCGTCATCCACGGCCGTTCCGACTCCACCCTCAACCGCCAAGGCGTCCGGATGGGCTCGGCGGACATCTACGAAGCCGTGGAACGCCTCCCCGAGATCAAGGAGTCCCTGGTCATCGGCATCGAACAGCCCGACGGCGGCTACTGGATGCCCCTGTTCGTCCAGCTCGCCCCCGGCGCGGTCCTCGATGAGGCCCTCCTGACCCGGATCAAGCAGACCATCCGCGAACAGCTCTCCCCACGCCACGTCCCCGACGAGATCATCGAGGTCCCCGGCGTGCCCCACACCCTCACCGGCAAGCGCATCGAGGTCCCCGTCAAGCGCCTCCTCCAGGGCACCCCCCTCGACAAGGCCGTCAACCCCGGCTCCATCGACAACCTCGACCTCCTGCACTTCTACGAGGAACTCGCCCGCAAACGCGCCTGATCACCCCCTGACCTGCGCGTTCACCCACTCCCGTGACCGCCGCCGACCGACTCGCACCCCCGTTGTCAGTGGCGGCGGTTACTGTGAGTGAGCATTGATCGACCGCGCACAGGGGGAAAAGACATGGCGCACACCGACCAGCGGACCATGCGACGCGCACTGCGCAGCGAAATCGCCGGAACCATCGGCCTGCTCACCGACGAACACGACTTCCGCGCCATGCGGCGCTACCCGAGCTTCACCTTCGACGACCACACCACCTACCTCCGACAAGTCGAAGCCGTCCTCAAAACCCGGGCGGCCCAGGGCAGCCACACCACCGTCGCCCTCTTCGACCCCGAGGAGTACGCCGAGTACTGCACGGCCAACGGCCTCGACCCGGACCTCCCGTCCAGCCGGACACGCTTCACCGCCGAACTCACCACCAAGGGCTCCGCCCTGCCGTACGAGGGCCAGCCCGTCACCGACCTGATCCCCGCCCTCGTGGACGAGGCCGTCCGCCAGGCCACCTGGGAGTACGCGGCCACCCTCCTCGCCCACCTCGGCGCCTGCGCGTCCTGCGGCGAGGACATCGGCCGGGCCGCCTTCGCCCGTGCCTCGGCCCTCCTCGCCCGCATCCTCGACACGGCCCCACCGGGCAGCCACCACCTGGTCTGCAGCGTCACCGGCACACCGGAAACCCTGCTCGCCGCCCTCCACACGGACGACGACCCCCAGGGCGCCACCCGGCTCGACGAAGCCGAGACCCTCGAATTCACCACGGTCCTGGCCGTCGGCATCGCCACCAGCAGCCCCGGCGGCCTCGTCATGAGGACCACCACCCCCGGCGCCACCGACCGCGTCTACGGCTGGCGCCTGCGCGACGACGACCTGCACCCCCTCACCGCCGCCGAGGTCTTCGACGCCTACTGCACCGACATCGTCTCCGGCGACCTCATCGGCCCCGAATCGGACGTCGACTACACGACACCCCCTGACCTGGGAGACGACGCACCCGACACCCCCACACCCCGCCACCACCACTGAACGCGGAAGGGGCGCCCCACCCGAAGGCGGAGCGCCCCTCCACAACACAACCACGCAGCCGTACGACCGCGAGCGCGGGCCTTACTCCCCGGACAGCACCGCCTGAGCGGCACTCCGCGCGTCCTCGGCACTGTCCGCCGCCCGTGCCGCCGCCGCAGCCCGCTCGCACTGCGCCAGCGTGTACTTCGCCAGCGTCGCCCGCACATAGGGCAGCGACGCCGCACCCATCGACAGGGAGGTGACACCCAGACCGGTCAGCACACACGCCAGCAGCGGATCCGACGCGGCCTCACCGCAGACACCGCAGCTCTTGCCCTCGGCCTTCGCCGCCTCGGCGGACAGCGCGACCAGGTCGAGCAGCGCGGGCTGCCAGGGATCCTGGAGCCGCGACACCGCGCCCACCTGACGGTCGGCCGCGAAGGTGTACTGCGCGAGGTCATTGGTGCCCAGAGAAAGAAACTCGACCTCCTGGAGGATCGACCGCGCCCGCAGCGCGGCCGACGGGATCTCCACCATCGCGCCGAACTTCGCCTTCAGACCGGCCTCCCGGCAGGCGTCCGCGAACGCCTTCGCGTCCGCGCGGTCCGCCACCATCGGGGCCATGACCTCCAGGTACACCGGCAACCCCTCGGCGGCCTTCGCCAGTGCCGTGAGCTGGGTGCGGAGCACCTCGGGGTGGTCCAGCAGCGTCCGCAGCCCGCGCACACCCAGCGCCGGGTTGGGCTCATCGGCGGGGGTCAGGAAGTCCAGGGGCTTGTCCGCGCCCGCGTCCAGCACGCGCACCACGACCCGCCCCTCGGGGAAGGCCTCCAGCACCTGCCGGTACGCCGCGATCTGCTTCTCCTCGGAAGGAGCCTGCTTGCCGTCATCAAGGAAGAGGAACTCGGTACGGAAGAGACCCACACCCTCCGCCCCCGCCTCGACCGCCGCGGGGACGTCCGCCGGACCGCCGACATTGGCCAGCAGCGGCACCTTGTGACCGTCAGAGGTCGCACCCGGCCCGGTCGAGGCGGCCAGGGCCGCCTTCCGCTCCGCGGCGGCGGCCGTGAGCGTGGCCTGCCGCTCCTCGCTCGGGCTCACGAAGATCTCACCGGTGCTGCCGTCCACGGCGATCACCGTGCCCTCGGCGAGTTCACCGGCCCCGGGCAGCGCCACCACGGCCGGAACGCCGAGCGCCCGCGCGAGGATCGCGCTGTGGCTGGTCGGCCCGCCCTCCTCGGTGACGAAACCGAGCACCAGCGCCGGGTCGAGCAGTGCCGTGTCCGCGGGCGCCAGGTCACGCGCGATCAGGACGTACGGCTTGTCACTGTCCGGGACACCCGGCATGGGCACCCCGAGCAGCCGGGCGACGATACGGTTCCGCACGTCGTCGAGGTCGGCGACCCGACCCGCGAGGTACTCACCGGCACCCGCCAGCAGCGCCCGGTACGCGGCGAAGGCGTCGTACACCGCGCGCTCGGCTGTGCTCCCCACGGCGATCCGGCGCTCGACGTCGGCCATCAGCTCGGGGTCCTGCGCCATCATGGCCTGCGCCTCAAGCACCGCCTGGGCCTCGCCACCGGCCAGATTGCCGCGCGCCACCAGATCGGCGGCCACGGCTTCCACGGCCTTGCGGGCGCGCCCCTGCTCACGCTCCGCGTCCTCCGCAGGGATCTGCTTGGCAGGCGGCTCCAGCACCGCCGTGCCCATGTGCCGAACCTCGCCGATCGCCACACCGTGGCTCACGCCGACGCCTCGCAGCGTTGTCTCCATCTCACCCGTCTCCGCATAGTGCGACGGACCCGCCCGCCGCGGTTGATTCCTCAGGGCCGCCGGACGACGGCCCTGACGTCACTTCCAGAGGAAGAGACTGTCGCCAGCCTTGACGTCGCCGTCCTCACGCAGCTCGGAGAGGGCCTCGGCGGTGGCCTCCAGCGCCACGACGGGGCACACCGGGGACTTCCCGGCGGCCTCGACGGCGGCCGGGTCCCAGCGCACGACGGCCTGGCCGCGCGTCACGGTGTCGCCCTTGTTCACGAGCAGTTCGAAGCCCTCGCCGTTGAGCTGCACGGTGTCGATACCGAGGTGGGTGAGCACACCGTGGCCGTTCGCGTCGACGACGACGAAGGCGTGCGGGTGCAGGGAGACGATCACACCGTCGACGGGCGCCACCGCCGCGGAAGGCTCACGCACGGGGTCGATGGCGGTGCCCGGGCCGACCATGGCCCCGGAGAAGACCGGATCAGGCACCTCTGCCAGTCCGATGGCGCGTCCTGCGAGCGGGGACGTCACGGTGGTCATGGGGAGCCTCCCAGAGCGTGGAGATGCAGATGGGCCGTCACTGACCTGTCCCGGACGGCGCACTGTTCAGCAGGGTATGTCATATGAACCACCCGTTCCGCACAACCGATCCCGGTTCAGAGGTCTAGACCACTCTACCAATCGATTTGCACGCGCTCCAGCGCCCCATGTACAGTCGTAGACCTGCCCGGGGTTGAGCGACGCGATCGAGCGCCTCAATCCAGCAGCATCCAACTTGTCAGATCCTATCTCGGGGTCGCCTTCCGCATGTCTGCGGAACGGTGGTCAGGGACACGGAAAAACGCTGATAGAGTCGGAAACGCAAGACCGAAGGGAAGCGCCCGGAGGAAAGCCCGAGAGGGTGAGTACAAAGGAAGCGACCGTTCCTTGAGAACTCAACAGCGTGCCAAAAGTCAACGCCAGATATGTTGATACCCCGTCTCCGACTCGTATGAGTTGGGGCGAGGTTCCTTTGAAGAACAAACACAGCGAGGACGCTGTGTGCGAGAGGATCATTCCTCCTCTTGCACCGCTCTCGTGGTGTTGCACCCGATAACGGGTAAACATTCACGGAGAGTTTGATCCTGGCTCAGGACGAACGCTGGCGGCGTGCTTAACACATGCAAGTCGAACGATGAAGCCCTTCGGGGTGGATTAGTGGCGAACGGGTGAGTAACACGTGGGCAATCTGCCCTTCACTCTGGGACAAGCCCTGGAAACGGGGTCTAATACCGGATACGACCATCTTGGGCATCTTTGATGGTGGAAAGCTCCGGCGGTGAAGGATGAGCCCGCGGCCTATCAGCTTGTTGGTGAGGTAACGGCTCACCAAGGCGACGACGGGTAGCCGGCCTGAGAGGGCGACCGGCCACACTGGGACTGAGACACGGCCCAGACTCCTACGGGAGGCAGCAGTGGGGAATATTGCACAATGGGCGAAAGCCTGATGCAGCGACGCCGCGTGAGGGATGACGGCCTTCGGGTTGTAAACCTCTTTCAGCAGGGAAGAAGCGAAAGTGACGGTACCTGCAGAAGAAGCGCCGGCTAACTACGTGCCAGCAGCCGCGGTAATACGTAGGGCGCAAGCGTTGTCCGGAATTATTGGGCGTAAAGAGCTCGTAGGCGGCTTGTCACGTCGATTGTGAAAGCTCGGGGCTTAACTCCGAGTCTGCAGTCGATACGGGCTGGCTAGAGTGTGGTAGGGGAGATCGGAATTCCTGGTGTAGCGGTGAAATGCGCAGATATCAGGAGGAACACCGGTGGCGAAGGCGGATCTCTGGGCCATTACTGACGCTGAGGAGCGAAAGCGTGGGGAGCGAACAGGATTAGATACCCTGGTAGTCCACGCCGTAAACGGTGGGAACTAGGTGTTGGCGACATTCCACGTCGTCGGTGCCGCAGCTAACGCATTAAGTTCCCCGCCTGGGGAGTACGGCCGCAAGGCTAAAACTCAAAGGAATTGACGGGGGCCCGCACAAGCGGCGGAGCATGTGGCTTAATTCGACGCAACGCGAAGAACCTTACCAAGGCTTGACATACACCGGAAACATCCAGAGATGGGTGCCCCCTTGTGGTCGGTGTACAGGTGGTGCATGGCTGTCGTCAGCTCGTGTCGTGAGATGTTGGGTTAAGTCCCGCAACGAGCGCAACCCTTGTTCTGTGTTGCCAGCATGTCCTTCGGGATGATGGGGACTCACAGGAGACCGCCGGGGTCAACTCGGAGGAAGGTGGGGACGACGTCAAGTCATCATGCCCCTTATGTCTTGGGCTGCACACGTGCTACAATGGCCGGTACAATGAGCTGCGATACCGTGAGGTGGAGCGAATCTCAAAAAGCCGGTCTCAGTTCGGATTGGGGTCTGCAACTCGACCCCATGAAGTCGGAGTCGCTAGTAATCGCAGATCAGCATTGCTGCGGTGAATACGTTCCCGGGCCTTGTACACACCGCCCGTCACGTCACGAAAGTCGGTAACACCCGAAGCCGGTGGCCCAACCCCCTTGCGGGGAGGGAGCTGTCGAAGGTGGGACTGGCGATTGGGACGAAGTCGTAACAAGGTAGCCGTACCGGAAGGTGCGGCTGGATCACCTCCTTTCTAAGGAGCACATAGCCGACTGCAAGCGCATGTCTTGCACGGTTGCTCATGGGTGGAACGTTGACTACTCGGCACGGTCTTGAAGGCTTCTTCTGTTAGTACTGCTTCGGCGTGGAACACAGGGAGGGCTGAGAGGACGTGTCGGGCACGCTGTTGGGTGTCTGAGGGAATGAACTTTCCTTCAGTGCCGGTCCCGGTGAAGCATCGCGGTAGTGGTGTGTGACGGGTGGCTGGTCGTTGTTTGAGAACTGCACAGTGGACGCGAGCATCTGTGGCCAAGTTTTTAAGGGCGCACGGTGGATGCCTTGGCACCAGGAACCGATGAAGGACGTGGGAGGCCGCGATAGTCCCCGGGGAGTCGTCAACCAGGCTTTGATCCGGGGGTTTCCGAATGGGGAAACCCGGCAGTCGTCATGGGCTGTCACCCGCTGCTGAACACATAGGCAGTGTGGAGGGAACGCGGGGAAGTGAAACATCTCAGTACCCGCAGGAAGAGAAAACAACCGTGATTCCGGGAGTAGTGGCGAGCGAAACTGGATGAGGCTAAACCGTATGTGTGTGAGACCCGGCAGGGGTTGCGCATACGGGGTTGTGGGATCGCACTTGATCAGTCTGCCGGCTGGTCGGTGAGTCAGAAACCGTTGATGTAGGCGAAGGACATGCGAAAGGTCCGGCGTAGAGGGTAAGACCCCCGTAGTCGAAACATTAGCGGCTTGCTTGTGCGACACCCAAGTAGCACGGGGCCCGAGAAATCCCGTGTGAATCTGGCGGGACCACCCGCTAAGCCTAAATATTCCCTGGTGACCGATAGCGGATAGTACCGTGAGGGAATGGTGAAAAGTACCCCGGGAGGGGAGTGAAATAGTACCTGAAACCGTGTGCCTACAAGCCGTGGGAGCGTCGGAGTGGAGCTTGCTTCACTCTCGTGACTGCGTGCCTTTTGAAGAATGAGCCTGCGAGTTTGCGGTGTGTTGCGAGGTTAACCCGTGTGGGGAAGCCGTAGCGAAAGCGAGTCCGAATAGGGCGATTCAGTAGCGCGCTCAAGACCCGAAGCGGAGTGATCTAGCCATGGGCAGGTTGAAGCGGAGGTAAGACTTCGTGGAGGACCGAACCCACCAGGGTTGAAAACCTGGGGGATGACCTGTGGTTAGGGGTGAAAGGCCAATCAAACTCCGTGATAGCTGGTTCTCCCCGAAATGCATTTAGGTGCAGCGTCGTGTGTTTCTTGCCGGAGGTAGAGCACTGGATAGGCGATGGGCCCTACCGGGTTACTGACCTTAGCCAAACTCCGAATGCCGGTAAGTGAGAGCGCGGCAGTGAGACTGTGGGGGATAAGCTCCATGGTCGAGAGGGAAACAGCCCAGAGCATCGACTAAGGCCCCTAAGCGTACGCTAAGTGGGAAAGGATGTGGAGTCGCAGAGACAACCAGGAGGTTGGCTTAGAAGCAGCCACCCTTGAAAGAGTGCGTAATAGCTCACTGGTCTAGTGATTCCGCGCCGACAATGTAGCGGGGCTCAAGCGTACCGCCGAAGTCGTGTCATTGCAGCAATACTCCCAACGGAGGCTGTGATGGGTAGGGGAGCGTCGTCTGCCGGGTGAAGCAGCCGTGGAAGCGAGTTGTGGACGGTTGACGAGTGAGAATGCAGGCATGAGTAGCGATTCACACGTGAGAAACGTGTGCGCCGATTGACTAAGGGTTCCTGGGTCAAGCTGATCTGCCCAGGGTAAGTCGGGACCTAAGGCGAGGCCGACAGGCGTAGTCGATGGATAACCGGTTGATATTCCGGTACCCGCTGTGAAGCGTCAAACATCGAATCCAGTGATGCTAAGCCCGTGAAGCCGCCCTGATCTCTTCGGAGTTGAGGGGAGTGGTGGAGCCGGTGACCCAAGTTGGTAGTAGGTGAGTGATGGGGTGACGCAGGAAGGTAGTCCATCCCGGGCGGTGGTTGTCCCGGGGTAAGGGTGTAGGACGGTGTGTAGGTAAATCCGCACACCACGTGTCTGAGACCTGATGCCGAGCCGATTGTGGCGAAGTGGATGATCCTATGCTGTCGAGAAAAGCCTCTAGCGAGTTTCATGGCGGCCCGTACCCTAAACCGACTCAGGTGGTCAGGTAGAGAATACCGAGGCGTTCGGGTGAACTATGGTTAAGGAACTCGGCAAAATGCCCCCGTAACTTCGGGAGAAGGGGGGCCATTTCCGGTGAGGGAACTTGCTTCCTGAGCTGGGGGTGGCCGCAGAGACCAGCGAGAAGCGACTGTTTACTAAAAACACAGGTCCGTGCGAAGCCGTAAGGCGATGTATACGGACTGACGCCTGCCCGGTGCTGGAACGTTAAGGGGACCGGTTAGCTTGGATTCGTCCAGGCGAAGCTGAGAACTTAAGCGCCAGTAAACGGCGGTGGTAACTATAACCATCCTAAGGTAGCGAAATTCCTTGTCGGGTAAGTTCCGACCTGCACGAATGGCGTAACGACTTCTCGACTGTCTCAACCATAGGCCCGGTGAAATTGCACTACGAGTAAAGATGCTCGTTTCGCGCAGCAGGACGGAAAGACCCCGGGACCTTTACTACAGTTTGATATTGGTGTTCGGTTCGGCTTGTGTAGGATAGCTGGGAGACTTTGAAGCGGCCACGCCAGTGGTTGTGGAGTCGTCGTTGAAATACCAGTCTGGTCGTGCTGGATGTCTAACCTGGGTCCGTGATCCGGATCAGGGACAGTGTCTGATGGGTAGTTTAACTGGGGCGGTTGCCTCCTAAAGGGTAACGGAGGCGCCCAAAGGTTCCCTCAGCCTGGTTGGTAATCAGGTGTTGAGTGTAAGTGCACAAGGGAGCTTGACTGTGAGACCGACGGGTCGAGCAGGGACGAAAGTCGGGACTAGTGATCCGGCGGTGGCTTGTGGAAGCGCCGTCGCTCAACGGATAAAAGGTACCCCGGGGATAACAGGCTGATCTTCCCCAAGAGTCCATATCGACGGGATGGTTTGGCACCTCGATGTCGGCTCGTCGCATCCTGGGGCTGGAGTCGGTCCCAAGGGTTGGGCTGTTCGCCCATTAAAGCGGTACGCGAGCTGGGTTTAGAACGTCGTGAGACAGTTCGGTCCCTATCCGCTGTGCGCGTAGGAGTCTTGAGAAGGGCTGTCCCTAGTACGAGAGGACCGGGACGGACGAACCTCTGGTGTGCCAGTTGTTCTGCCAAGGGCATGGCTGGTTGGCTACGTTCGGGAGGGATAACCGCTGAAAGCATCTAAGCGGGAAGCCTGCTTCGAGATGAGGACTCCCACCCACTTGATGGGGTAAGGCTCCCAGTAGACGACTGGGTTGATAGGCCGGATCTGGAAGCACGGTAACGTGTGGAGGTGACCGGTACTAATAGGCCGAGGGCTTGTCCTCAGTTGCTCGCGTCCACTGTGTTGGTTCTGAAACCACGAACAGCCCCACGTTGTTACAGGCGTGGTGTGGCTGACAGTTTCATAGTGTTTCGGTGGTTATAGCGTGAGGGAAACGCCCGGTTACATTCCGAACCCGGAAGCTAAGCCTTACAGCGCCGATGGTACTGCAGGGGGGACCCTGTGGGAGAGTAGGACGCCGCCGAACTCCTTTTACAGCTCTGGCTCTTGGGTCGCTGACCCGGGAGCCAGAGCTTTTTTGCGTTGAGGTAAGGTCAGGAGGCATCGTTGGCTCGTTCCCCACAGGAGGCTCCCGGGTGGAGGTCCAGGAGACCCGTGTCCAGACGGATCGGGTGCTCACCATCCCGAACATCCTCAGCATGGCGCGGCTCGTTGGCGTGCCGCTCTTCCTGTGGCTGATCCTCAGGCCCGAGTTCGGCGGGCCCAAGAGCGATGGCTGGGCGCTGCTCGTGCTGGCGCTGAGCGGGATCAGTGACTACCTGGACGGTAAGCTCGCGCGGCGCTGGAACCAGATCAGCAGCCTCGGCCGACTTCTTGATCCGGCGGCCGACCGGCTCTACATTCTTTCGACTTTGGTGGGGCTCACCTGGCGGGAGATTCTGCCAATCTGGTTGACCCTTGTACTGCTGGGCCGTGAGCTGGTCCTGCTGGTGATGGTCGGCATCCTCAGGCGGCACGGCTATCCGCCGCCGCAGGTGAACTTCCTGGGGAAGGCCGCGACGTTCAACTTGATGTATGCGTTTCCACTGCTCCTGCTCAGTGACGGAAGTGGATGGATCTCGTCACTCGCTGCTATTTTCGGATGGGCGTTCGCCGGATGGGGTACAACCCTGTACTGGTGGGCAGGAGTTCTCTACGTGGTACAGGTGCGCCGTCTGGTTCGGGCGGACGCCATGGCCGATTGACCTCGCCGATTGAAGCAGCCGCAGTGGCGCGATGGCCCGCCGTGGAAAAGTGCGGGACAATTCGGACGGGAGTAGTCGGCTAGACCGTCGTCTCTTAGAGGAGGACGCTTCCGACATGAAGGCCGTCGTGATGGCCGGTGGCGAAGGCACACGCCTTCGTCCCATGACCTCAAGTATGCCCAAGCCGCTCCTGCCGGTGGCCAACCGGCCGATCATGGAGCACGTTCTGCGGCTGCTCAAAAGGCATGGGCTCAACGAGACCGTTGTCACAGTCCAGTTCCTCGCGTCGCTGGTGAAGAACTACTTCGGTGACGGCGAGGAACTCGGCATGGAGCTGACCTATGCCAATGAGGAGAAGCCACTCGGTACCGCCGGAAGCGTGAAGAACGCCGAAGAGGCGTTGAAGGACGACACGTTCCTCGTCATCTCCGGTGATGCGCTGACCGACTTCGACCTCACGGATCTGATCAGCTTCCACAAGGAAAAGGGGTCGCTGGTCACGGTCTGCCTGACGAGGGTGCCGAATCCGCTGGAATTCGGTATCACCATCGTCGATGAGGAAGGCAAGGTCGAGCGTTTCCTGGAGAAGCCGACCTGGGGGCAGGTCTTCTCGGACACGGTGAACACGGGCATCTACGTGATGGAGCCCGAGGTGTTCAACTACGTCGAGGCGGACGTGCCCGTCGACTGGTCGGGTGATGTCTTCCCCCAGTTGATGAAGGAAGGCAAGCCGATTTACGGCTATGTCGCCGAGGGCTACTGGGAGGACGTCGGCACCCACGAGAGCTATGTGAAGGCGCAGGCCGACGTCCTGGAGGGCAAGGTCGACGTCGAGCTGGACGGGTTCGAGATCTCGCCGGGCGTGTGGGTGGCGGAGGGCGCCGAGGTGCACCCCGACGCGGTGCTGCGCGGGCCGCTCTACATCGGGGACTACGCCAAGGTCGAGGCCGGTGCCGAGATCCGCGAGCACACGGTCGTCGGCTCGAACGTCGTCGTCAAGAGCGGGGCGTTCCTGCACAAGGCCGTGGTGCACGACAACGTGTACGTCGGGCAGCACAGCAATCTGCGCGGCTGTGTCGTCGGGAAGAACACCGACATCATGCGGGCCGCGCGGATCGAGGACGGGGCGGTCATCGGGGACGAGTGCCTGATCGGCGAGGAGTCGATCGTCCAGGGCAACGTCCGGGTCTACCCGTTCAAGACGATCGAGGCCGGTGCCTTCGTCAACACGTCGGTGATATGGGAGTCCAGGGGGCAGGCGCATCTGTTCGGTGCGCGGGGCGTCTCCGGGATTCTCAACGTGGAGATCACCCCCGAGCTGGCGGTGCGGCTGGCCGGTGCCTACGCGACGACGCTCAAGAAGGGCTCCACCGTCACCACCGCCCGCGACCACTCC
Source organism: Streptomyces flavalbus (assembly GCF_042674625.1). Classification (NCBI taxonomy): domain Bacteria; kingdom Bacillati; phylum Actinomycetota; class Actinomycetes; order Kitasatosporales; family Streptomycetaceae; genus Streptomyces; species Streptomyces flavalbus. The sequence goes on along the minus strand of NZ_JBHTEB010000001.1, from coordinate 1,183,183 downwards.
CGTGGCGCTCGGGCGCTGAAGCGTGCGGTCATCTCCGCGTTGCAGGCCAGCGCCATCGACGTACGGGACCTGGAGAACGTACCGCTGCCGGTGGCCCGGCAGCAGACGGCGCGGGGCAGTGCCGGTGGGATCATGATCCGGACCACGCCCGGGGTGCCGGACTCGGTGGACATCATGTTCTTCGACGGGCAGGGTGCCGACCTGTCGCAGGGCAGTCAGCGCAAGCTGGACCGGGTGTTCGCGCGGCAGGAGTACCGGCGGGCGTTCCCCGGGGAGATCGGGGACCTGCACTTCCCGGCGAGCGTCTTCGACTCGTACACCGGGTCGCTGCTGCGGAACGTCGACACGACCGGGATCGCCGAGTCGGGGCTGAAGGTCGTCGTCGACGCGTCGAACGGCAGCTCCGGGCTGGTGCTGCCCAGTCTGCTGGGCAAGCTGGGTGTGGACTCGCTGACGATCAACCCCGGTCTCGACGAGTCCAGGCCGACGGAGTCGGCGGAGGCGCGGCGGTCCGGGATGGTCCGGCTGGGAGAGATCGTCGCGTCCGCGCGGGCCGCGTTCGGTGTGCGGTTCGACCCCGTCGGTGAGCGGTTGTCGCTGGTCGACGAGAAGGGGCGGATCATCGAGGACGACCGGGCGCTGCTGGTGATGCTCGACCTGGTGGCCGCGGAGCGGCGCAGTGGGCGGGTGGCGCTGCCGGTGACCACGACGAGGATCGCCGAGCAGGTGGCGGCCTACCACGGCACGCAGGTGGACTGGACCACCACCTCGCCGGACGATCTGACGCGGGTCGGGCGGGACGAGTCGACGATCTTCGGCGGGGACGGGAAGGGCGGGTTCATCGTCCCCGAGTTCAGCAGCGTCTTCGACGGTACGGCCGCCTTCGTGCGGTTGATCGGGCTGGTGGCGCGGACGCAGCTCACGCTCAGCCAGATCGACGCGCGGATCCCGCGCGCGCACGTCCTGAAGCGGGATCTGGCGACCCCGTGGGCCGTCAAGGGCCTGGTGATGCGGCGGGTCGTCGAGGCGGCCGGAGAACGCGACGTGGACACCACGGACGGGGTGCGCGTGGTGGAGTCCGACGGGCGCTGGGTGCTGGTGCTGCCCGACCCGGCCGAGGCGGTCACCCATCTGTGGGCGGAGGGCCCGGACGACGCCTCCGCGCAGGCCCTGCTCGACGAGTGGTCGGCGGTGGTGGACAGCGCCGGACGGTAAAACACCCCGCACGCGCGCGTGCCGGACAAGTGTCCCCAAGGGGGCCTGTCCGGCACGCCGGTGGGGCCGTTCGGAGGTAGTGGTCGCGACATGCGACGATGTGCGACATGCCGCAGCAGCCCCCCGTTCGGAGCACACCGCCACGCCCCGCGCGTCCGGACGCCTCCATGTCGCTGCTGACCAACGTCATGGACCACAGCCTCGACGACGGGTACGCCGAGGCGGCGGCGCGCAAGGAGGCCGCGGGGGCCGGGGGACTGCCCAAGACGCTGCGCGCGAAGCTCGGCCTGGCCGCCGGTCTGGTACTGGCGGCCCTCGTCGTCACGGTCGGCGCGGCGCAGGCGCGGGTCGCCGCTCCCGTCGTCGCCAAGGAGCGCGAGGAGCTGATCGACCGCATCGAGAGCGAGACCGCCGCGGCGGACGAGCTGGAGGACAGCGTCGACGAGCTGCGCGACGAGGTGGGCGCGCGTCAGCGCGAGGCGCTCAGGGAGAGCGGCGGCGGGGACCGTACGGCGCTGCTGGGGATCCTGTCCGGCGCCGCCGAAGTGCGCGGTCCCGGGGTGAAGTTGGTCGTCAACGACGCCGAGGACACCGCGGCGGGCGGAAACAGCGACCCGCGCGGGACGTCGGGTTTCTCCGACACGGGGCGGGTACGGGACCGGGACATGCAGCGCGTGGTGAACGGGCTGTGGGAGTCGGGTGCCGAGGCCGTCTCGATCAACGGGCAGCGGCTGACGGCGCTGTCCGCGATCAGGGCCGCGGGCGACGCCATACTGGTCGACAACAGGCCGCTGGTGCCGCCGTACACGGTCCTCGCGGTGGGGGACGGGGAAGAGCTGAAGGGCCGGTTCCAGGACAGCGCGGACGGGCTCTACCTGGACGCCCTGAAGGAGAGTTTCGGCATCCGCGCGAGCATCTCCGTGGCGGACGACCTCCGGCTGGCCGCGGCACCCAGTGTGATCGTCCGTACCGCTGAGCCGCTGACCGGGACAGCACAGCCGAGAACCGAGAAGAACTGAGGAAGGCACAACGTGATCGCCGTACTGGGCCTCGTCGTGGGAGTCGTGGCCGGATTGTTGGTCCGGCCCGAGGTTCCGGCGGCCGTCGAGCCTTATCTGCCGATCGCCGTGGTCGCGGCGCTCGACGCCGTCTTCGGTGGCCTGCGGGCCATGCTCGACGGGATCTTCGACGACAAGGTCTTCGTGGTGTCGTTCCTGTCGAACGTGGTCGTGGCCGCGCTGATCGTCTTCCTCGGCGACGAGCTGGGCGTGGGCGCGCAACTGTCCACCGGCGTCGTGGTCGTCCTCGGGATCCGCATCTTCTCCAACGCCGCCGCGATCCGGCGGCATGTGTTCCGGGCGTGAGGGCGATGAGCGAGAAGGACGAGGCGCCGGAGAACCGGCTGCGCAGGGAGCTGCCCGCGGAGGTGCCCGCGCAGGCGCGGAGCGTCGAGGTCCCGGAGGAGGCCGGTGAGCCGGAGCTGACCGGTCGGCAGCGGCTGGCGCAGGGGCTGTGGCCGCCGCGGGTGAGCCGGGCGCAACTGATCGTCGCGCTGCTGCTGTTCGGGCTCGGTTTCGGGCTGGCCGTCCAGGTCGCCTCCAACAGCGACGGCGACAGCGCGCTGCGGGGCGCGCGTCAGGAAGATCTTGTTCGCATCCTCGATGAACTCGATGACCGTACTCAGCGTCTAGAAGACGAGAAGCAGGATCTTGAGGAGCAGCGGGACGAGCTGGAGAACAGTTCGGACCAGGCCGAGGAGGCCCGCAGGCAGCGGATCGAGAAGGAGCGGCAACTCGGGATCCTGGCGGGGACCGTGGCGGCGCAGGGGCCCGGTATCACGATGACCATCGAGGACACGAAGGGGACGGTCGAGGCGCACATGCTGCTCGACGCGGTGCAGGAGCTGCGCGCGGCCGGTGCCGAGGCGATCCAGGTGAACGGGGTGCGCGTGGTCGCTGGTACCTACCTGACGGAGCCGGAGTCGGGGAAAGGCGTCAGCGTCGACGGGAACAAGATCAACGCGCCCTATCGTTTCCAGGTCATCGGCAAGCCGCAGGACCTCGAACCGGCGCTCAACATCCCAGGAGGCGTGGTGCAGATGCTGGAGAAGGAGCAGGCCACCGTTACTGTGGAGCGGTCGGACAAGATCGTCGTGGATGCCTTGCGAGCGGCGAAGCGCCCTGACTACGCTCGGTCGTCCTCCCAGTGAACCGGGGGTGCATGGGAGAGGTCCGGCCAGGGCATGAGGTTGCGGGGGGTCGGCGCACCGAATGGGTGGTGCGTGGTGGAAACTGTCTGGTGGAGACGGACGTTGTGAAGATGTCCGGGTCGGCCAGAGTGTGCAGTCAGGGTTCGTCCTGCCCCACGGGCGGGTCTGTTTCGGTCAAGGGGAATCGCCCGTGAAGTTGTTTGCGAAGTTGTTCGGCAAGAGCGCGCGAGAGGGTCGCGACAACGCGACCGCTCGGCACCGCGCACAGCCCGACGCGGAGGGCCAGCGCCCGCTGTACCGGGATCAGGTGGCGGGTCCGCAAGGTGGTGTCCCCGGTGGTCAGGGCGCGCCGTCTGTTGACCCTGCCCAGGCCGCAGGCATAGGTTTCGGGCAACCGTCAGCCTCGAGTGCGGGTGGAGGGTTCTCCGGCGACCCGTACGCGTCCCAAGCCCCTGGGGGGCAGCCGCGGCAGGAGGATCCGTCCATGTCGGCGCTGGTGTGTACGAGGTGCGGTAACCGCAACGCGGAGAACAGCCGCTTCTGCTCCAACTGTGGCGCGCCGTTGCGGGCCGGGGCGGCGGCGGAGCGTCCGTCGGAGACGACGTCCACGATCTCGATCAGCGGGCTTGAGGCCTACGACGCCGAGGCGACCGGCCAGACGGCGGTGCCGATGCTCTCCCCGGAGGCGCAGGCGGCCGTCGACGCGCTGCCGCTGGGCTCGGCGCTGCTGGTCGTGCGCCGCGGGCCGAACTCGGGCAGCCGCTTCCTGCTGGACAGCGACCTGACCACGGCCGGGCGGCACCCGCAGAGCGACATCTTCCTGGACGACGTCACGGTCTCGCGCCGCCACGTGGAGTTCCGGCGCAGCCCCGACGGCTCGTTCACGGTCGCCGACGTGGGTTCGCTGAACGGTACGTACGTCAACCGCGAGCGGATCGACCAGGTCGCCCTGTCGAACGGCGACGAGGTCCAGATCGGCAAGTACCGACTGGTCTTCTACGCCAGCAGGCAGGGCATCTGACCCGCCCCCGGACCCGGTCCGGGGGAACTGCGAGGGAAGGTCCATGCTGCGATCACCGAGCGGCGGTGCCGGGCGCGGTACCGCCGCCACGGACAGTGGGCTGATGAGCATCGGCACGGTGCTGACCGTGCTGCGTGAGGAGTTCCCCGAGGTCACCATCTCCAAGATCCGGTTCCTGGAGGCGGAGGGGCTGATCGAGCCGCAGCGGACCCCCTCGGGTTACCGCAAGTTCAGCGCGGAGGACGTGGAGCGGCTCGGTCTGGTGCTGCGGATGCAGCGGGACCACTACCTTCCGCTCAAGGTGATCCGTGAGCACCTGGAGGCCCTGGAGCGCGGTGAGGCCGTTCCGCTTCCCGTGCTGGGCCAGCAGCGGCAGGGGGACGCGGAGGCCGCCCCTGAGGCCGCTGAGGGGCCCACGGCGGCCCGGATCGGGCGGACCGAGCTGCTGGCCGCCGCCGGGATCGACGAGGCGGAGCTGGCCGAGTGGGAGTCGTACGGGCTGATCTCCGCGCTGCCCGACGGGGCGTACGACGCCGAGGTGGTCACCGTGGCGGCGCTCGTCGCCGAGCTGGGGCGGTTCGGGATCGAGCCGCGGCACCTGCGGCTGATGAAGGCCGCGGCCGAGCGTGAGGCGGGGCTGGTGGACCAGGTGGTGGCGCCGCTGCGGCGGCACCGCAATCCGCAGACCAGGACGCACGCCGAGGCCCGTACGAGGGAGCTGGCGGGGCTGACGATGCGGCTGCACGCGGCGCTGGTGCGGACGGCGCTCGGGGTACGGCTGCCGTAAACGGGTGTAGCGGGTGTGCCGGGCGCATCGGGTGTGCCGGGTTGTGCTTGGTGCAGGTCCGGCGGGCGCGAGCAGGGGTTTCGGTGGGGTTCGACGGGGTTCGGGTGGGGTGAGTCCGGGCGGTCCATGGCGGCCCGACTACCCAAACGTCCCGGGCACGTCCTAGGGTTGCTGTGTGAACGAGCTCGATGTCGTAGGTGTCCGGGTCGAAATGCCCTCCAACCAACCGATCGTGCTCCTGCGCGAAGTGGGAGGCGACCGTTACCTCCCCATCTGGATCGGGCCGGGGGAGGCGACGGCGATCGCCTTCGCCCAGCAGGGCATGGCCCCCGCACGGCCGCTGACCCACGACCTGTTCAAGGACGTGCTGGAGGCCGTCGGCCAGGAACTGACCGAAGTACGCATCACGGACCTGCGTGAAGGGGTCTTCTACGCGGAGCTGGTCTTCGCCAGCGGTGTCGAGGTGAGCGCCCGGCCGTCCGACGCCATAGCGCTGGCCCTGCGTACCGGAACGCCGATCTACGGCAGCGACGGGGTCCTCGACGACGCCGGTATCGCGATTCCGGACGAGCAGGAGGACGAGGTGGAGAAGTTCCGCGAGTTCCTCGACCAGATCTCGCCGGAGGACTTCGGCACCAGCAGCCAGTGAGCCGCGCCGTCGGCCCGGCGGACCGGTGGTCCGCGCGGGTCGGCCTGGGGGGCGGTGACCGTTCGCGTTCTGGCATGTGCCGGGGGCCAGTGAGGCCGTCATGAGGCCCATCACGAGAGCATTCGGCTAGCCTTTCCCCGCGGTGGGGCACGGGAAACCACTCTTAGGGTGATTATCACTCGGCGTGCCGAGTGTGGCGATCGTTGACGCACCCTTGGTGACTGCCTACCGTCGAGAAGGCAGGTCAAGGACGGAGGTCGGCGTGAGAAGCAGCGGCGACGGTACGGCTGGGGGTGCCCCCGGACGCATTCCGGGGGAGAGCGGTCCGTACCCTCCCTCAAGCTCGCGGCTCCGCTCGAACGGGGGATATCCCCAGGTCCGGGCGGCCGATCACGCTGTGCAGCGCCCGTCGGCCGTGCCCAGCAGCGGAGGGGCGGCGTCCATGGCATCCGAAGAGATCGGCTATCGGGGCCCGACGGCGTGCGCCGCCGCCGGGATCACCTACCGGCAGCTCGACTACTGGGCCCGTACGGGGCTGGTGGAGCCGAGCGTGCGGCCCGCCCACGGGTCGGGGACGCAACGGCTCTACAGCTTCCGGGACGTCGTCGTCCTGAAGATCGTCAAGCGGTTCCTGGACACCGGGGTGTCCCTGCAGAACATCCGTAGCGCCGTACAGCACCTGCGGGAGCGCGGGTTCCGGGATCTTGAGCGGATGACGTTGATGAGCGACGGGGCGACGGTGTACGAGTGCACCTCGTCCGACGAGGTCCACGCGCTGCTCCAGGGCGGGCAGGGGATCTTCGGGATCGCGGTCGGCGTGGTGTGGCGGGACGTCGAGAACGCGCTGTCGCAGCTTCACGGGGAGCGGGTGGACACCGGGGAGACACTCGTCGGGCACAATCCGGCGGACGAGCTGGCGCGGCGGCGTAACCGGGCGGTGTGAGACGGGTCCGACGTGGGGCTCGCCGGGTCCGGCTGATCGGCTGCGCCGTGCGTGGGTGGGGCGTTGTCAGTGGTGTGAGGCAGCATCGGAGATGTGAGAACCGCGCCCACGATCCTGCATCTCGACATGGACGCCTTCTACGCCTCGGTGGAGCAGGCGTCGAAGCCGAGCCTGCGCGGGAAGGCCGTCATCGTGGGCGGGCTGGGGCCGCGCGGGGTGGTGGCCACCGCGTCGTACGAGGCCCGGGTTTTCGGGGTGCACTCCGCGATGCCCATGGCACAGGCGCGGCGGCTCGCGCCGAACGCCGCGTACCTCGTGCCGCGGTTCCAGCTCTACCGGGCGGTCAGCGAGCAGGTCATGGAGTTGCTGCGGGCGCTGTCGCCGCTGGTGGAGCCGCTCAGCCTGGATGAGGCGTTCGTCGACCTGGAGGCCGGGGGAGCGGCGTGGGACGAGGCGTCGGCGCGGCTGGTGGGGAGCGCGCTGCGGGCGGACATACGGCGGGTTACCGGGCTGACCGGGTCGGTGGGGCTCGCCGCGTCCAAGATGCTGGCGAAGATCGCCTCCGAGCAGGCCAAGCCCGATGGGCTGGTGGTGATCGAGCCCGGGAGCGAGCGGGCGCTGCTGGAGCCGATGCCGGTGCGGACGCTGCCGGGGGTGGGGCCCGCGACCGGTGACCATCTGCGGCGGGCCGGGATCACCACGGTGGGGGAGATCGCCGAGGCGGGTGAGGACGAGGTGGTCCGGCTGCTGGGGAAGGCGCACGGGCAGGCGCTGTACGCGATGGCGTTGGCGCGGGACGAGCGGGCGGTGGTGGCTGAGCGGGAGACCAAGTCCGTCTCGGTCGAGGACACGTATGACGTGGACATCCATGACCGGGTGCGGGTGGGGCTGGAGGTGCAGCGGCTCGCGGAGCGGTGTGTGCGGCGGTTGCGGGCGGCTGGGTTGTCCGGGCGGACGATCGTGTTGAAGGTGCGGCGGTACGACTTCTCGACGCTGACGCGGTCGGAGACGTTGCGGGGGCCGACGGATGACGCGGTGGTGGTGCGGGAGGCTGCCGCGCGGTTGCTGGAGGGGGTGGACACCACCGGGGGTGTGCGGTTGTTGGGGGTGGGGGTCAGTGGGCTTGCGGATTACACGCAGGAGGATTTGTTCGCGCAGGCGGTGGAGGGCGAGTCGGAGGAACGGGTGGGGGTCGAGGACGGGGAGCCGGAGGGGGAACGCGTGCGGCAGGAGGGGGAGGGGGGTGAGCGGCGGTGGGTGCCGGGGGCCGATGTGCGTCATGCGGAGTACGGGTACGGGTGGGTGCAGGGGAGTGGGGTGGGGCGGGTGACCGTGCGGTTTGAGACGCCGGGGTCCTTGCCTGGGCGGGTGCGGACGTTTCGGATCGGGGATCCGGAGTTGGTGGGGGTGGAGCCGTTGCCGCTGGTGCCGGGGGTAGTGCCGGGGGCGGTGCGGTGAGCGGCGTCGGTGGGGGCGCCGTCTAGGTGCTGGCCGGGGGTGGGGTGCGCGGCCCGGCGCTGCGGGGTGCCTCCCCCAAGCTCTTCGAGCAGGGGGTGCCCCCAGCGCCCACCCGTGCCGCCCCAGCGGCACGACTGCCCGCAGGCTAAGACGGGGGCGGGTCGGGTGGGGGCGCCTTGGCTGTGCGGCTGCCCGCAGGCTAGGCGGGTGGGGTGGACGGGCGGGCAGGGGTTACGCCTCGGCCTCCTCCGTGGGGGACGGGGTCGTGTCCATGGCGTAGTGGTGGTAGAGCTGGAGTTCCTGTTCGGGGGAGAGGTGGCGGCCTACGCCGAAGTCGGGGGCGTCCTTGATCAGGGCGCGGTCGAACGGGATGTGGAGGGCGCCTTCGACGAGTTCGCTGGGCTCCAGGGGGACGAAGGCGTCCCGGCTGAAGAGGCCGGTGCGTATGGCGGCCCATTCGGGGACGCCGGTGGCGTCGTCGAGGTAGACCTCGTCGATCGTGCCGATCTTGACGCCGTTGCGGTCGAACGCCTTGCGGCCGATCAGGTTGCGCGGATCGATGTCGGTCTGCACGGGCCCTCCAACTGGTCGCAAGTCAACCGTTACGGCGTGACTCGTAGCGGTCTGGGCGCTTTGCTCCGGTTACTACGAAAGAGCAGTTTGAGGAGGGCGGCCACTCGAAGACCCGGTCTTGTGCGCGCTGGTAGGCTGGCGGACGGCTGCTGACCCCGTGCGGGAGAGTCCTCCAGACACCATCGGAGGCGCCGAAGGAGCAAATCCTCCCCGGAATCTCTCAGGCCCACGTACCGCACGGACGAGGTCACTCTGGAAAGCAGGGCGGGTGTCGACGGCGTCCGCCCTCACCGACGGTGAAAGCCGGAGGCCCGCGGGCGTCCGGTGAAGCTCTCAGGTTGAGATGACAGAGGGGGAGGCCGTCGGGACACCCGTCTCGTGGTGTCCCCCGAAGGTCGTGTCAGACCATGGAGGCCTCCGTATGACCGCCCATCGCATTCCCCTCGCCGAGCTTGAGCGGGGCATCGCCTTCGAGCAGCGCCATATCGGACCCGACCAGGAAGCGCGGGCGAAGATGCTCGCGCAGGTCGGCTACGGCTCGCTCGACGAGTTGACCGCCGCCGCCGTGCCGGACGTGATCAAGAACGCCGAGTCGCTGGAGCTGCCGGAGGCGCGGAGCGAGGCCGAGGTGCTGGCCGAGCTGCGGTCGCTCGCCGAGCGCAACCAGGTGCTCGGTTCCATGATCGGGCTCGGTTACCACGGGACCTTCACGCCGCCGGTCATCCTCCGCAACGTGATGGAGAACCCGGCCTGGTACACGGCCTACACGCCCTACCAGCCGGAGATCTCTCAAGGACGGCTCGAGGCTCTACTGAACTTCCAGACCGTCGTCGCCGACCTCACCGGGCTGCCGACCTCCGGCGCCTCCCTGCTCGACGAGGGCACCGCCGCCGCCGAGGCGATGGCGCTGTCGCGGCGCATGGGCAAGAACAAGAAGGGCCTCTTCCTCGTCGACGCGGACGCCCTGCCGCAGACCATCGCCGTGATACAGACCCGCGCCGAGCCGACCGGCGTGGAGGTCGTCGTCGCCGACCTGAGCGACGGCATCCCGGCCGACGTGGCCGAGCGGGAGATCAACGGGGTGCTCCTGCAGTACCCCGGCGCCTCCGGTGCCGTAAGGGACCTCGCGCCCGTGATCGAGCGGGCCCATGAGCTGGGTGCCGTCGTCACCGTCGCCGCCGACCTGCTGGCGCTCACGCTGCTGAAGTCGCCGGGCGAGCTGGGCGCGGACATCGCTGTCGGCACGACCCAGCGGTTCGGTGTGCCGATGGGCTTCGGCGGGCCGCACGCCGGTTACATGGCCGTACAGGAGAAGTTCGCGCGCAGCCTGCCCGGGCGGCTCGTGGGGGTCTCCGTGGACGCCGACGGGCACAAGGCGTACCGGCTCGCGCTCCAGACCAGGGAGCAGCACATCCGGCGCGAGAAGGCCACCAGCAACATCTGCACCGCCCAGGTGCTGCTCGCCGTCATGGCCGGGATGTACGCCGTCTACCACGGGCCCGAGGGGCTGAGGGGCATCGCCGCGCGGACCCACCGGTACGCCGCCCTCCTCGCCGCGGGGCTCGTCGCCGGGGGCGTCGAGGTCGTGCACGGTTCCTTCTTCGACACCGTCACCGCGCGGGTCCCCGGGCGCGCCGGTGCCGTCGTGGAGGCCGCGCGGGACAACGGCGTCAACCTGCGGCTCGTCGACGCCGACCACGTCTCGGTCGCCTGCGACGAGACCACCACGCGGGCCCAGCTCACCGCCGTGTGGGACGCCTTCGGCGTCGAGGGTGACGTCGAGGCGCTGGACGCGGGGAGCGAGGACGCGCTGCCGGAGGCGCTGCTGCGGAGCGACGAGTTCCTGGCCCATCCGGTCTTCCACCAGCACCGGTCCGAGACGGCCATGCTGCGGTACCTGCGGCGGCTCGCCGATCGGGACTACGCGCTGGACCGGGGCATGATCCCGCTGGGCTCCTGCACCATGAAGCTCAACGCGACCACCGAGATGGAGCCGGTCACCTGGCCCGAGTTCGGGCAACTGCACCCGTTCGCGCCCGCCGAGCAGGCCGAGGGCTACCTCACGCTCATCCGTGAGCTGGAGGAGCGGCTCGCGGAGGTCACCGGGTACGACAAGGTCTCCCTCCAGCCCAACGCCGGGTCGCAGGGCGAGCTGGCCGGGCTGCTCGCCGTCCGCGGCTACCACCGGGCCAACGGGGACGAGCAGCGGACCGTGTGCCTGATCCCGTCCTCCGCGCACGGGACCAACGCCGCGAGCGCCGTCATGGCCGGGATGAAGGTCGTCGTCGTGAAGACCGCCGAGGACGGCGAGATCGACGTCGAGGACCTGCGGGCCAAGATCGAGCAGCACCGTGACGAGCTGGCGGTGCTGATGATCACGTACCCGTCCACGCACGGTGTGTTCGAGGAGCACGTCGCGGACATCTGCGCCCAGGTCCACGAGGCCGGTGGGCAGGTCTACGTCGACGGCGCCAACCTCAACGCGCTGGTCGGGCTCGCCAAGCCGGGGCACTTCGGCGGCGACGTCTCCCACCTGAACCTGCACAAGACGTTCTGCATCCCGCACGGCGGCGGCGGTCCCGGCGTCGGTCCGGTGGCCGTACGGTCGCACCTGGCGCCGTACCTGCCGAACCACCCGCTCCAGCCCGCCGCCGGTCCCGAGACGGGCGTGGGGCCCATCTCCGCGGCGCCCTGGGGCTCCGCGGGCATCCTGCCCATCTCCTGGGCGTACGTCCGGCTGATGGGCGGCGAGGGGCTCAAGCGGGCCACCCAGGTGGCCGTGCTCAGCGCCAACTACATCGCCAAGCGCCTTGAGCCGCACTTCCCGGTGCTCTACACCGGGCCGGGCGGGCTGGTCGCGCACGAGTGCATCATCGACCTGCGCCCGCTGACCAAGGCGACCGGCGTGAGCGTCGACGACGTCGCCAAGCGGCTCATCGACTACGGCTTCCACGCGCCGACGATGTCGTTCCCGGTGGCCGGGACGCTGATGATCGAGCCGACCGAGTCGGAGGACCTGGTCGAGCTGGACCGGTTCTGCGAGGCGATGATCGCCATCCGCGGGGAGATCGAGAAGGTCGGGGCCGGGGAGTGGCCCGCCGACGACAACCCGCTGCGGAACGCTCCGCACACCGCCGCCTCCGTGGGGGGCGAGTGGGAGCACGCCTACAGCCGGGAGGAAGCCGTGTTCCCGGGCGGGGTGTCCGTCGCGGACAAGTACTGGCCGCCGGTGCGCAGGATCGACCAGGCGTTCGGGGACCGGAACCTGGTGTGTTCCTGCCCGCCGCTGGACGCGTACGACGACTGAGGCCGGTTCTTCGGACGCACGCCTGCCGGGCAGGTCACGCCGGGTAGGCGTGCGTCTGGGACGCCTTCACCGTGGCCCAGACCTTCGCGCCCGGGTGCAGGTCCAGTTCCGCCGCCGCGATCGTCGTGAGGTCCGCCGTGAGGCTGACCTCGCCGTTCAGGGCGGCGCGGATCTGGTCGCCGTGGGTTTCCAGGCCCGTGACCTCGCAGTGCCAGAGGTTGCGGGCGCTGGAGCCGGTGGGGCGGTCGCGGTGGAGGGTGACCGCGTTCGGCGGGAAGGCGACGAACGCCGGGCCCGTGAGCTGCTCGGTGGTGGCGATGGCGGGGCCTTGCGCGCCGACGCGGACCGTGTGGCCGTCCGCCTCGCCCTGGTAGAGGTTCAGGCCGACCAACTGGGCGATGTAGTCGGTGCGCGGACGGCGGGCGATCTCGGCGGGCGTGCCCTCCTGGACGACCCGGCCGTCCTCGACCACCACCAGGCGGTCGGCCAGCACCATGGCGTCCAGCGGGTCGTGGGTGACGAGGACGGCGACCGCCTCGAAGTCCGCCAGGTGGCGGCGGAGCCCGGCGCGCACCTCCAGGCGGGTGCGGGCGTCCAGCGCGGCCAGGGGCTCGTCCAGCAGGAGCAGCCGGGGGCGGGTGGCCAGGGCGCGGGCGAGGGCCACGCGCTGCGCCTGGCCGCCGGAGAGCCGCCTCGGCTTGGCGTGGGCGTGGTCGGTGAGGCCCATGCGGGCCAGCCACTCGGCCGCCTGCGCGCGGGCCGCCGCCTTCGGCACGCCCTGGCAGCGCGGGCCGAAGGCCACGTTGTCCAGCGCCGACAGGTGCGGGAAGAGCAGGTAGTCCTGGAAGACGACGCCGACCGGGCGGGACTCCGGCGGTGTGCCGTCCAGCTCGGTGCCGTCGAGGCGCAGGTGCCCGCCGGTGAGCTGCGTGAGACCGGCGAGGGCGCGCAGGGCGGTGGTCTTGCCCGCGCCGTTGGGTCCGAGGAGCGCGACGACGTCGCCGGGGGCGGCGCCGAGCGCCACGTCCAGGTGGAAGGCGCCGCGGTCGACGACGAGGTGGGCGTCGAGGCCGCCGCGGAGGTCGGTCATGGGGTGCGCTTCCCTGGGTGTCATGACGGGGTCAGCCAGCGGTCGCGCAGGCCCGCCAGGACCGCGATGGACACGGCGAGCAGGACCAGGCTGAGGGCGATGGCGGCGGCGGGGTCGTTCTGGAGGGCGAGGTAGACCGCGAGCGGCATGGTCTGGGTGCGGCCCGGGAAGTTGCCCGCGAAGGTGATGGTCGCGCCGAACTCCCCGAGGGCGCGTGCCCAGGCGAGTACGGCACCGGCGGCGACGCCCGGCGCGATCAGCGGCAGGGTCACGCGCCGGAACGCGGTGAAGCGGGAGGCGCCGAGGGTGGTCGCGGCCTCCTCGTAGCGCGGGTCGGCGGCGCGCAGGGTGCCCTCGACGCTGATGACGAGGAACGGCATCGCCACGAACGTCTCCGCGAGGATCACGCCGGTGGTGGTGAACGGCAGGGTGACGCCGAACCAGGCGTCCAGCCACTGCCCGACGACGCCGTTGCGGCCGAGGGCGAGCAGCAGCGCCACGCCGCCGACCACCGGGGGCAGCACCAGCGGCAGGGTCACCAGCGCCCGCACCAGTCGGCGGCCGGGGAAGTCGGCGCGGGCCAGCAGCCAGGCCAGCGGGACGCCGATGACCAGGCTCAGCGCGGTCGCCGAGGTGGCGCACACCAGTGACAGCCGCAGCGCCTGCCAGACCTCCTCGCTGGTCAACTGGTCGGGCAGGGTGCGCCAGGGCGTGCGGATGAGCAGGGCGACGAGGGGCAGCAGGAGGAAGGCCAGGCCCGCGAGGGCGGGGACGAGCAGCGGCAGCGGCACGGAGCGGGTGCCGCGGCGCCGGGTCCCGCCGGTGGCCGATCGGCGGGTCATGGCGCGAGGAAGCCGGCGTCCGTGAGGATCTTGCGGCCCTCGGCGGAGCGTACGAGGTTGACGAACGCCTGACCGCCCTCGGCGTTGGGCGCGTCCTTCAGCCGGGCTATCGGGTAGTTGTTGATGGCCTGCGCGGACTCGGGGAAGGCGACGCCGGTCACCTTGCCGCCCGCCGCCCGGACGTCGGTGCGGTAGACGAGGGCGGCGTCGGCCTCCTTCAGCTCGACCTTGGTCAGGGCGCTCTTGACGTCCTGCTCGTAGGAGACGGGGGTGACCTGGACGCCGCCCGCTTCGAGGGCGCGCTTCGCGGCGATGCCGCAGGGCACCGTCTCGTCGCAGAGCACGACCTTCAGGCCGGACTTGCCGAGGTCCTTCAGGGTGGTGATCTGGTCGGGGTTGCCGGGCAGGGTGGCGATCTCCAGCTCGTTGCGGACGAAGGTGGCGGGCGGGCCCGCCGTACCGTCCGCGTTGACCACGGTCTCCATCGTCCCGGGGCTGGCGGCGGCGAACACGTCGGCCGGGGCGCCGCCGGTGATGCTCGCGGCGAGGTTGTCGCTGCCGCCGAAGCTGAGCGTCACCTTCGTGCCGGGGTGCCGCTTCTCGAACTCCGCGGCGAGTGCCGTGAAGGTCTCCTTCAGGGAGGCGGCGGCGAGGACCGTGACGGTGCCGGAGACCTTCGTCGAGGCGCTGTAGGAGGGGGCGACGCTGGCGTCGGAGCCGGACTGGGTGTCGACGGCCGGGGAGCAGGCGCTCAGGAGCAGCAGCGCGGCGCCGCCGACCGCGCCCGCCGTCAGGGCGTGGCGGGTGCGGCGTGCGGAACGGATGGTCACGTGGGCCCTCGCTCGGTGTCCGGGAAGGGCCTCGCGGGCCCGTCCAGTGCGTCGACTTTACGCCGATGATACTTGCGCAGATGCGAGCCGTATGTCTGTAGGAGCATCGCATGAGCGAGGTGGGGCGGTGATGTTGGTTCGCATGTGCGGCTTGGGTGTGGGTCAGGCGCGGTCGATGTGGACGTTGGTCGACTTCACGCGGGCGGTGGCCGCCACGCCGACCTCCAGGCCGAGTTCCTCGACGGCCTCGCGGGTCAGCAGGGACACCAGCCGGTGCGGGCCCGCCTGGATCTCGACCTGGGCGGCGACGTCACCGAGCTTGACGGCGGTGACGATGCCGGGGAAGGCGTTGCGGGCCGAGGTGTAGGAGGTCTCCTCGTCGGCGGTGTCGGCCGTGGCGAGTTCGACGGAGAACGCGGCGAGGTCCCGGCCGTCGATGAGCCGCCGTCCGTTGTCGTCGCGGTGGGTGGGCACGCGGCCCGCGTCCGCCCAGCGGCGCGCGGTGTCCGGGCTGACCCCGAGCAGGCGTGCGGCCTGGCCGATGGTGTAGGACTGCATGGTCGTCACCCTAGAGCGGTGTGGTGCGTCTCACGCCAACGGGTGCGGTCGGCTACGGGGAGTGACCGGCACCGGACGCACGTCGGGGCCGGTTCGCGGTGTGGTTCCGCGGGCCCGGCCCCTTCAGTCGCCGCGGGCGGGGTGTCGTACCCGCCCGGTCGTGCTCAGGCCGCCGTCATCACCTGGAGCGGACGGTGCGGGTCGATGATCCTGCCGTCCGGCAGCAGCTCACCGGTGTCCTCGAAGAGCAGGACGCCGTTGCACAGCAGGCTCCAGCCCTGCTCCGGGTGGTGCGCCACGAGGCGGGCGGACTCCCGGTCGGCGGAATCGGCTGACGGACACGGTGGCTGGTGCTGACACATGGGTGGGTTCTCTCGGTGTGGTGTGAGGTGTGGAATGGACTCGTTCATGGCCGCCCCCGTGGAAAAGTCGGTCGGAACCCAGTGTTGCCCTCTGGGCGGCGATCCGCAGGGATTTCGCGGCACCGCTCCTCACAGGTTCAGGACGCCGTCACCCACGCGGACGGTTCAGCCCAACTGCACGGTCACTTCGGGTGGTTCGCCGTGGCCGGATAGGGCTAGTCATTCCGTGCGCCACCGGTCCGGACAGGGGTGTACCCCGCCGCCGGGTCTGGTGGGTGGCCCGGCGGCGGGGTACGGGGCGGTGGTCAGGCGGGCGAGCCGAGCAGCGGGGTCGGCGGGGTGGCCCGGTGGGTGAGGACCGGGAGCAGGTCGGCCACCCGGTGCGGGCGGTGGGCGGCGATCCCGGGCGGGGCCGGGGCGAGCGGCACCAGCAGGTCGGTCGCGGCCGGGTGGCCGGTGGCGCCGTCCGCGGTGTGGTCGCCGTGCAGCCAGAGCGTGAGCATGTACAGGCCGGGCAGCGACAGCAGGCGCGGCTGGTACGGCTGGGTCAGGGACTCCGCCTGGCGCAGCGCGCGCTCGGTGGAGGTGACGTAGGGGCCCTCGAAGAAGTGCGAGAAGGCCCAGCCGTCGGGGGTCAGCATCGTCTCCGCGGCGGCCAGGGCGCGGTCGCCGCCGCGGATCAGGAACCGCCAGCCCGCGAGGCGGGTGGCCGGGGTGCCCTTGGCGGAGATCCGGTCCAGTACGTGCACCGGCAGCGGCAGTTCGGGTGTGACGGGGCCCTGCGCGGTGCGCAGGGAGGGGGTGCGGCCTCACGGACGGCGGTGGGGGAACCGAGAGCCGTGAGGACGGTACGGAGTGCGGGCGCGGGAGCCTCGGGGACATGCAGCGGCATGGTGGGTCGCCTCTCAATCGACAGGCACGGTGGCGCGAGGGGGCGGGGGCGGACGGCGCTGTCAGCTCACCAGGTCAGGAAGGCAGGGCCGGGGTCGAGTGCGTGCGGGACGGGTGCGGTCTGCCGCGCTGCGGACCGACGGCAGGACTCTGTGACCGCGGGCGCCAACCTTCTGCCTGTGCGCGGAGTTTATACGACACGTGTTCAGGCTGTGTTTCGTCTAGTCGTTTCCGGCGGCTGCGGCAAGGGTTCATTCGGTCGGTGATACGCGGGATTCTTCCCGATTCCGCGCTGGTCACACCGCGCTGACCTCGTCATTTGTCGCCGCTGCGGTAGGCTAATTCTCATCGGCGTTTTTCACGAGATCTGGGGCACCGGAAATTTCACGGGGCAACTTGCCGGGTGAATGTGCCATGGGGCCGTCGGGTTCCGCGGAGACCACAGTAGCGCGCGGCGGGGTCCGCCGGGGACGTTACCGATCGCTTCGACGGGGCATCATCCACCCTGACCCGGACACCGTGCGAGGAGGGACGCTCCATGGGGGAGAAGGTCGTGGCGGGCGCGTTCGACCTGTCCGATCGGCAGCGCTACCGCGACAAGCTCCGGCAGTGCCTGGAGGGGCTGGAGCGCCTCCTGGCGGAGCGGCGGTTCGACCGGCCCAAGAACCTCATGGGGCTGGAGATCGAATTGAATCTCGTCGGTGCCGACGGGATGCCGAGAATGTTGAATGCGCAAGTCCTGGAACGGATCGCCAGTCGGGACTTCCAAACAGAACTCGCCATGTTCAACCTTGAGGTCAACATAGCCCCACACCGATTGGGCGGCCGGGTATTCGACCGACTCGCGGAGGAACTCCGCACGTCACTGGCATATGCCGACCGGAAAGCCGGGGAGGTGTCCGCGGGAATCGCGATGATCGGTATTCTGCCGACCCTGGACCGCGATGACCTGGTCTCCTCCAACCTCTCCGACGTCGACCGCTACACCCTCCTCAACGACCAGATCGTCGCCGCCCGCGGGGAGGACTTCGCCCTCGACATCGCGGGCGTGGAGCACCTCACCTGCACCTCCAAGTCGATCGCCCCCGAGGCCGCCTGCACCTCCGTGCAGCTCCACCTCCAGGTGACGCCGGGGCGGTTCGCGGACGTGTGGAACGCGGCGCAGGTCGCGTCCGCCGCGCAGATCGCCGTGGGGGCGAACTCGCCGTTCCTCTTCGGCCGGGAGCTGTGGCGGGAGTCCCGGCCGCCGCTGTTCCAGCAGTCCACCGACACCCGGCCGCCCGAGTTGCAGGCCCAGGGGGTACGGCCGCGCACCTGGTTCGGCGAGCGGTGGATCTCCTCGGCGTACGACCTGTTCGAGGAGAACCTGCGCTACTTCCCGGCGCTGCTGCCGATCTGCGACGACGAGGACCCGCTCGCCGTCATCGACGAGGGCGGGGTGCCCGCGCTCGCGGAACTCGTGCTGCACAACGGCACCGTCTACCGCTGGAACCGGCCCGTGTACGGCATCGCGGACGGCGTGCCCCACCTGCGGGTGGAGAACCGCGTGCTGCCCGCCGGACCCACCATCACCGACGTCATCGCCAACGCGGCCTTCTACTACGGGCTGGTGCGCGCCCTCGCGGACGAGTCCCGGCCGGTGTGGACCCGGCTGCCCTTCGAGGCGGCGGCGGCCAACTTCGACGCCGCCTGCCGGTACGGCGTCGAGGCCCGCTTCCAGTGGCCGCGCCCGGTGCGGTACGGCGGGACGACCGAGGTCGACGCCGTGCGCCTGGTCCGCGACGAACTGCTGCCGCTCGCCGAGGTGGGCCTGGACGCGTGGGGCGTGGAGCCCGCCGACCGGGACCTGTACCTGGGCGTGATCGACGAGCGGTGCAGGCGCCGGTTCAACGGGGCGTCCTGGCAGGTCGCCACCTTCCACCGGGCGCTGGAGGCCGGGCTCTCCCGGGACGTCGCCCTCGCGGCGACCACCCGGCGCTACTGCGAGCTGATGCACGTCGGTGACCCGGTGCACGCCTGGCCCGTGGGGCTCCCGGAGCCGGTGCCGCTGGGCTGAGCCCGCACCCGGCCGGTTAGCCGGACCCCCTGACGCCGCCCCCGGTGCCGCCGATACGGCAGTGACCGGCGAAGATGGGGGGCCGGTGGATGGCTGAGTGAAGGCGGGTGTGCGGGTGGAGGCGGGCTCGGGGATCGCGGACGAGGGGCTCTCGCGGCGGCGGCTGCGGGACGAGACGCTGCTCGTGCTGGCGGTGTCGCTCGGCGCGAGCGGGGTGTCCGCGCTGATCAGCTTCGTCGGGTCGGTGACCAGGCCGGGCGGCCTCAAGGACCAGGCGGCCACGCTCAACGCCTCCGCCGCGCCCGGACGGCCCTGGCTGGACCTCGCCTGGCAGCTCTTCGGCATCGCGACCGCGCTGGTGCCGGTGGCGCTCGTCGCGCACTTCCTGCTCCGCGAGGGCCGCGGCCTGCGCACCCTCGGCTTCGACCGTACCCGGCCCTGGCCCGACCTCGGCCGGGGCGCGGTGATCGCCGCCGTCATCGGCAGCAGCGGCATCGCCTTCTACCTCGCCGCCCGCGGTCTCGGCTTCAACCTCACCGTGGTGCCGGAGGCGCTGCCCGAGGTGTGGTGGAAGTACCCCGTGCTGATCCTCTCCGCGATCCAGAACGCCGTGGTGGAGGAGGTCATCGTCGTCGGCTACCTGCTGCGCAGGCTCGGGCAACTGGGCTGGTCGCCGGGGGCGGCGCTGATGGGCAGTTCGGTGCTGCGCGGCTCGTACCACCTGTACCAGGGCGTCGGCGGGTTCATCGGGAACATGGTGATGGGCGTCGTCTTCGTCTACCTGTACCGGCGCTGGGGGCGCGTGGGGCCGCTGGTGGTGGCGCACTCGCTGCTCGACATCGGCGCGTTCGTCGGGTACGGGCTGCTGGCCGGGAAGGTGGACTGGCTACCGACCGCCTGAGCGGCGGCCGACGCCCCGTACGCCCTCCCGGCCCGCTGGTCAGGCGTGCAGCTCGCCCTCGATGACGGTGACCGCGCGGCCCGTCAGGAGGGTGCGCTCGCCGCGCAGCGAGGTGCGGACGCGCCCGGAGCGCGGGGACGCCTGGAGGCCGGTGAGGTCGGGGCGGCCGAGGCGCTCCGACCAGTAGGGGGCCAGGGCGGTGTGCGCGCTGCCGGTGACCGGGTCCTCGTCGATGCCGACGTTCGGGAAGAAGCACCGGGAGACGAAGTCGTAGCCGCGGGCGGGGTCCTCGGCGCGGGCGGTGGCGATGACGCCGCGGGTGGAGTAGGCGGCCAGCGCCTTGTGGTCCGGGCGCAGGGCGTGCACCGTCTTCTCGTCGGCCAGCTCCACCAGCAGGTCACCGACGTGCGGGCCGGTGTCGTAGGCCGCGCGTGGCTCGGCGCCCAGGGCCCCGGCGACACCCTCGGGGACGTCCACCGCGGTGAGCGGGGCGGTCGGGAAGTCCAGGGTCAGGGAGCCGTCCTCGGCGGGCGTCGCGACGAGCACGCCGCTGCGGGTGGCGAACCGTACGGGGCCCTCGTGGGCGCCCGTCGAGTGCAGCACGTGCGCCGTGGCGAGGGTGGCGTGGCCGCACAGGTCGACCTCGGTGGCGGGCGTGAACCAGCGCAGCGCCCAGTCGGCCTCGCCGCCCCCGGGCAGCCGGTGCGCGAAGGCCGTCTCGGCGTGGTTCACCTCCAGCGCGACGTTCTGGAGCCAGGTGTCGTCAGGGAAGGCGTCAAGGAGCAGCACGCCCGCCGGGTTGCCGGAGAAGGGACGCTCGGTGAAGGCGTCGACGATACGAATCCGCATGAGCCGACCGTAGAGGGGGCGGGCGGGCGGCGGCCAAGGCCAATCCGCGAACGCTGGACTCGAAAGGGCGTGGACCTCTCAGCCCAGGGAGCTGCCCGCGCCGTACGGGGCGTACAGGTCGAGCAGCCGGGTGCGGGACGCGCGCAGGCGGTGGGCCAGGACGGTGCCCACCCACTGGCTGACCGTGTTGCCCATGGCGGGGTCGTCCTCGCACATGGCGCGCACGGCGGTCGCGTCGAACTCGTACGCCCGCACCGGCGAGGTGGTGACGGCGCCCAGGTGCCAGACGTGCGGGGAGAACAGCCAGGACCAGCCGACGAGTTCGTTGTGGCCGAGGGACTCGATGACGGCCGGGCGGCGGCCGGGCACGTGCATGTCGAGTTCCACCGTGCCGGTGCGGATGATCCAGAACCGGTCCGCCCGACCGCCTTCCTGGAAGAGCCGGGTGCCCTGCGGGAAGGACACCTCGCGGGCGACGCGCATCAGCCGCTGCCGGTGCTCCAGGGGCAGCGCGCGCAACATGCTCGGAGTGGGCGCGGTGTTCATGGGGTGCCTCCCGTACGGCGAGGGGGTGGGGGAGGGTGCTGTCCGCCGTCTCCCAGGGTGGCCGCGCGGCGCCCGCGTGAGCGTGGGCCGACCGGCCCCAGTACGGGCGCCACTGGACCCTCACCGGCCCGGCGCCGCCTCCTCCGGGGCGACCAGGCGGATGCCGGTGACCAGGTCGGGGCGGATGCGCACGGCGTGGTCCATGTCCAGCGCCGGGGGCGCCCAGGGCCGCAGCAGGGCCCGGTAGCGGGTCAGCTCGTCCGCGTCGGTCACCAGGTACGCGTACCCGGTGACCACCACCGACCAGCCGAGGTGGGTGTCCGGGTCGATCACGTCGGCCTCGTAGGCGACCACGACCCCGTGGCCGCCGGCGCCGCGCGCGTGCGAGGTCAGCGCCGCGCCCTCGTGGGTGCGGATGACGATGTCACCGCCGTCCAGGATGTGGTTGACCGGACGGACGGTCGGCAGCGCCTGCCGGGTGAAGACGATCCTGCCCAGCGAGACGCTGCCGAGCAGCCGCAGCGCCTCGGCAACGTCGAGGTTGTCGAGTTCGATGCTCTGGCGGGGCCCGGCGGCGGCGGTCCGGGCGTTGTCGAAGGTCATGTGTGTGTGCTCCGGGGGCTTGATCCGTCCATTCGACCGGCTGGCGCGCCCCGTTCACCAGGGCCGAACGGCCCCGGCCCGCGGCGCGCGGCGCGAACAGGGACCATCGGCCCTGGCCCTTACGGGAGTGCACCAGGCAGGATGGGGAGACAGGTGCGGGCAGATCGCCGTACCAGCGACCAGACAGCGGAATCAGGAGCGCATCCATGGCGGACAGTGAGCAGAGCGGCCCCGGCACCCCCATCCGGGTCTTCCTGCTGGACGACCACGAGGTGGTACGCCGCGGAGTGCACGACCTGCTGGACGACGAACCGGACATCACCGTGGTCGGCGAGGCGGCCACCGCGGAGCAGGCCCTCGCCCGCGTCCCCGCGCTGCGCCCCCAGGTCGCCGTGCTCGACGTGCGGCTGCCCGACGGCGACGGCGTGAGCGTGTGCCGGGAGCTGCGCTCGCGGATGCCGGACCTGGCGTGCCTGATGCTCACCTCCTTCGACGACGAGGAGGCGCTGCTGGACTCGATCATGGCGGGCGCCGCCGGCTACGTCCTCAAGCAGATCCAGGGCTCGGACCTGGTCTCCGCCGTGCGCACGGTCGCCAAGGGGCAGTCCCTGCTCGACCCGAGCGCCGCGACCAAGCTGATGGCGCGGCTGCGCGGCGGCCAGGAGCAGGAGACCGAGGTGGACGTGTTGCCGGGCCTGACCGCCCGGGAGCGGGAGATCCTCGCCCTGATCGGGGAAGGGCTCACCAACCGGCAGATCGGACAGCAACTGTTCCTCGCGGAGAAGACGGTGAAGAACCACATCTCCCGGCTGCTGGCCAAGCTCGGTGTGGAGCGGCGCATCCAGGCCGCGGTGATCGCCACCCAGGCGCAGGACCGGCTGCGGCAGAACGGCGGCGGCCACTGACCCGGGAGGCGGTGCGACCGCCGTCGCGGAAGGGGAGTCCGACACCGGAGTAACCTCCTGAGCGTCCGCCTATTAACGTGTCCTCTGACCGGCACATCATTTCGGTGTGCCGCGCGATCTGGAGGAACACTGGTGGCGAGCTCCGACGAGTCCCGGGAGGCGCGGGTCCAGCTTCCGCAGCTCAGGCTGGACGAGCTGCTGGAGGAGCTACAGGCCCGTATCGACGCGGCCCGCGGCACCCGCGACCGCGTGCACAGCCTGCTGGAGGCGGTGCTCTCGGTCGGCCGTGAGCTGGACCTCGAACAGGCGCTGCGCCGGATCGTCGAGGCCGCGGCGGTGCTCGTCGACGCCGAGTACGCCGCCCTCGGCGTGATCGGCCCGGACGGCAAGCGGCTCTCCGACTTCCACACCGTCGGCATCAGCGAGGAGCAGATCGCCCGGATCGGCCACTACCCCGAGGGCCACGGCATCCTCGGGGAGCTGATCCGGCACCCGGAGCCGCTGCGCCTGACGAAGCTCTCCGACCACCCCTCCTCGTACGGCTTCCCCGCCCACCACCCGCCGATGAACTCCTTCCTCGGCGTCCCGATCCGGGTGCGCGAGCAGGTCTTCGGCAACCTGTACCTCACCGAGAAGCGCGGCGGCGCGCAGTTCGACGAGGAGGACGAGTCGGTGCTCGCCACGCTGGCCGTGGCGGCGGGCGTCGCGATCGACAACGCCCGGCTGTACGAGGAGTCCCGGCTGCGCGAGCGCTGGCTCCAGGCCAACGCGGAGATCACCCACGGCCTGATGTCCGGCACCGAGCGCGCCGAGGTGCTGGGCCTGATCACCGGCCGGGCCGCCGAGATCACCGGCGCGGCGCTCGCCGTGTTCGCGGTGCCGATGGAGGACACCGGCACCCTCGCCGTGGAACTCGCCGTCGGCAAGGGGGCGGAGTGGCACCGCGGGCTGGTGCTGCCGGTGCGCGGCACCCTGATGGGCGAGGCGTTCGACAGCGCCGCCCCCGTCACCAGCCGGGACGCCTCCAACGACGAGCGCATCACCGCCGGGCCGCCGCGCTTCGCCGGGCTCGGCCCCGCCGTCGCCGTCCCCGTCGGCACCGGCGAGGGCGGGGTGCAGGGCGTGGTCCTGCTGGCGCGGGAGGCGGGCAGGCAGCAGTTCTCCGAGAAGGAGATCCAGCCGTTGCAGGGCTTCGCCGCGCAGGCCGCGATCGCCATGGAGCTGGCGGAGCGCCGCGAGGACGCCGAGGAGATCGCCGTACTCAAGGACCGCGACCGGATCGCCCGGGACCTGCACGACCTGGCGATCCAGCGGCTGTTCGCGACCGGGATGACACTCCAGAGCGCGGGCCGGTTCATCGAGCACACCGAGGCCGCCGAGCGCGTGGTGCGGGCGGTGGACGACCTGGACGAGACCATCAAGATCATCCGGTCCACGATCTTCGGGCTGCGCACCCGGGACGGCGCCGCGGGCCCCGGGCTGCGCGCCCGCGTGGTCCGCGTCGTCGGCGACGCGGCGCCGGTGCTCGGCTACGCGCCCAGCCTGCGCATGGAGGGCCTGGTCGACACCCACGTGCCGCGCGAGACCGCCGACCA
Source organism: Streptomyces flavalbus (assembly GCF_042674625.1). Taxonomy (NCBI): domain Bacteria; kingdom Bacillati; phylum Actinomycetota; class Actinomycetes; order Kitasatosporales; family Streptomycetaceae; genus Streptomyces; species Streptomyces flavalbus. The sequence goes on along the minus strand of NZ_JBHTEB010000001.1, from coordinate 1,158,993 downwards.
CGTGGTCGCCGTGCTCTCCGAGGCGCTCACCAACATCGCCCGGCACGCCCAGGCCGACCGGGCCGACGTCGCGCTGGAGACCGACGGGCGCGAGGTGCGCCTGACGGTGTCCGACAACGGGGTGGGCATCCCCGCCGAGGGCCGCCGCAGCGGGCTGCGCAACATGGCCGAACGGGCCCAGCAGCTCGGCGGCGACCTGGAGATGAGCAGCCCGCCCGGCGGCGGCACCACGCTGGTGTGGCGGGCGCCGGTCACCTCGCAGTGACGGCGCTGGTCGCCGGGCCGTGACGGTGCTGGTCGCCGGGCGGGGACGGCCCCGGTCGCCTGCCTGTGGCGGTGCTGGGCGGCTGCCGTGACGGCGCTGGTCGCCTGTCCCTGACCGCCTCGGTTACTTCACGGTAACTCCGTGTCGCCTGGGGTCCATCGGCCCTGGCCGGGGACCTGCGGCCCCTGCTCCGCGCGCTCCTCTTCTCCGATCCTGGAGTTACACACCAGGTCAGGGGAGGCACACCATGGAGCGCATCGTCGTCAGCGGCATCGACGGCTCGGCGGAGAGCCGCGCGGCGGCCGAGTGGGCGGCGCGCGAGGCGCGGCTGCGCGATCTGCCGCTGAAGGTCGTCCACGTCTGGGACCCGGTGCCCGACCCCATCGCGCAGGCGCCCCACCTGGGCGGCGGCACCCTGCAGCACTGGGCCGAGCGCGTCCCCCGGGAGACGGTCGAGGGCCTGCGCCTTCGCCACCCCGGCCTGGAGGTGACGGCCGAGCAACTGCCCGGCGGGCCCGCCGAGGTGCTGGCCCGGGTCGCGGGCGACTCCGAACTGCTCGTCCTCGGCTCCCGCGGCATGAGCGGCGTCGGCGGCTTCATGGTCGGCTCCGTGGGCCTGTCCGTGGTGGCGCACGCCGAGCGGCCGGTCGTCCTGGTCCGCGCCGGTGAGCAGGCCGCCGACGAGCACGAGCCCGACCCGACGGGCATCCCGTCCGCCGCCACCCCCTACCGGCAGGTCGTCCTCGGCCTGGACACCACCCGCCCCGACGAGTCCCTGATCGAGTTCGCCTTCGAGGCCGCCGCCGCCCGCGGCGCCGCCCTGCGCGTCGTACACGGCTGGAGCCCGACGCCGTACGAGGTCTACAGCCTCGCCGCCAGCCCCGAGACGCAGCACCTGCTCGCCGCGCAGCGGGCCGCCGCGCTGGCCGCGGCCCTGGAGCCGTGGCGGGCCAAGCACCCGAACGTCGAGGTCATCGAGGAGGCCGTGGTCGGCGTGCCCGCCCACCACCTCGTCGACGCCTCCCGCACCGCCTCGCTGGTGGTCGTCGGCCGCCGCATCCGGCGCCGCGCCTTCGGCCCGCGCGTCGGCGCCGTGACGCACGCGGTCCTGCACCACTCCACCGCGCCCGTCGCCGTCGTCCCCCACCCCTGAGCCACGTTCCCGCCGTTCCACCCGCACCACAGTCAAGGGAGTTCCGTCATGAAGGCAGCCGTCGTCCGAGCGTTCGGTGAGCCCCTCGTCATCGAGGACCGCCCCGACCCCGAGCCCGGCCCCGGTGAGGTCCTGATCCGCGTCGAGGCGTCCGGACTCTGCCACACCGACATCCACGCCGCGCACGGCGACTGGCCGGTCAAGCCGAACCCGCCGTTCGTGCCCGGCCACGAGGGCGTCGGCCTGGTCGAGCGGCTCGGGGAGGGCGTGACGCACCTGACCGTCGGCCAGCGGGTCGCCGTACCGTGGCTCGGCCGGGCGTGCGGGCGGTGCGAGCACTGCCGGACCGGCTGGGAGACGCTGTGCGAGCAGCAGATCAACACCGGGTACGGCTGTGACGGCGGGTACGCCGAGAAGATGCTCGCCTGGGCCGACTTCGCCCAGCCGGTGCCCGACGGCGTCTCCGCCCTCGACGCCGCCCCGCTGACCTGCGCCGGTGTCACCACGTACAAGGCGCTCAAGGTCGCCCAGGTGCAGCCCACGCAGCTCGTCGCGATCTCCGGGGTGGGCGGCCTCGGCCACCTCGCCCTCCAGTACGCCAAGATCGCCGGGGCGACCGTCGCCGCGATCGACGTCACCGACGAGAAGCTGGAACTCGCCGCCGAACTCGGCGCCGACCTGGTGATCGACGCCCGCAAGGAGGACGTCGGCGCGGTCCTGAAGCAGCACGGCGGCGCGCACGCGGCCATCGCGCTCGCGGTCAACGAGTCCGCGTTCGAGGCGGCGTACACCGGGCTGCGGCGCGGCGGCAAGCTCGTCATGGTGGCGCTGCCCGCGCACGGCACGGTCCGGGTGCCGATCTTCGACACCGTCCTGAACGGCACCTCCGTCATCGGCTCCATCGTCGGCACCCGGCAGGACCTCGCCGAGGTCTTCCAACTGCACGCGGCCGGACGCACCCGGGTGGTCCGCGAGAGCCGTCCGCTCAGCGCCGTCAACGAGTGCATCGAGGAAGTGCTGCGCGGCGACGTCCGGGCCAGGATCGTCTTCGACCTCGGCGCCGGGGGGTGACGGCGGTGGACCTCCCGCTGGTGGTCGGCGTGGACGGCTCCGAGCCGAGCCTGCGGGCCGTGGACTGGGCGGCCGACGAGGCCGCCCGGCGCGGGTACGCGCTGCGGATCGTGTACGCCTCCCTCTGGGAGCGCTACGAGGGCGCCGCGCACGGCCACGGCTCCCCCGGGGTGCGGCTGCGCGGCGAGGAGGTCCTGGACGCCGCCCTGCACCGGGCGGGCGCCCGGCAGCCCGACCTGAAGGCCACCGCCGAGATCGTGCCCGAGGAACCGGAGTACGTCCTCGTCCGGGAGGCCCGTCAGGCCGCCGCCGTGGCCGTGGGCACGCGCGGCCACGGCGGCTTCGCGGGCGCGCTGCTCGGCTCGGTCAGCGTGACCGTGGCGGCGCACGCGCACTGCCCGGTCATCGTGGTCCGCGGCGACACGGCGGCCCCGGCCGACGCCCGGGTCGTGGTCGGCGTCGGCGACGGCGCGGAGACCGCGGCGACCGTCCGCTACGCCGTCGACGCGGCGCGGGCCCGCCGCACGTCCGTCGAGGCGGTACGGGCCTGGCGGCGCCCTTCCCGGGAGGCGGCCGGTGGCGGCCCCGCCGACCCGGCGTACGAGGAGCAGGCGGCGCGGCGGCTGGACGAGGCGCTGCGCGACGCCCCACCGGACGTCGAACTGCTGCGCCGCACCGTCGAGGGCCACGCCCGACGCGCCCTGGTCGACGCCTCCTACGACGCCGAGCTGGTCGTCGTCGGGGCGCGGCGGCGCGGCGGACGGTTCGGGCTCCAGCTCGGCCGGGTCGCCCACGCGGTGCTGCACCACGCCGCGTGCCCCGTGGTCGTCGTACCGCAGCGGGTGGCCTGAGACGCCCCACGGGACCGTGGGGATGACGCGGGTGCGCCGCGCTGATATCGGCCGGGGGAGTGCTGGTACGCATCCGTGGTACGGGGGCAGTGTTCCCGGCAAGCGCCCGACGACCGACGGAGTCGCACCCATGCCCACGGCAGACGACCAGGACAGCCGTACCCCACTGACCGACGAGGAAGTGCGCCGCCTTGACGCCCACTGGCGGGCCGCCAACTACCTGGCCGCCGGTCAGATCTACCTCCTCGCCAACCCGCTGCTCACCGAGCCCTTGAAGCCCGCCCACATCAAGCCGCGGCTGCTCGGCCACTGGGGCACCTCACCCGGCCTGAACCTGGTCCACACCCACCTCAACCGGGTGATCCGGGCGCGTGACCTCGACGCGCTGTGCGTGTGGGGGCCGGGGCACGGCGGGCCGTCGGTGGTCGCCAACTCCTGGCTGGAGGGCAGCTACAGCGAGACCTACCCGGACGTGTCGCGCGACGCCGAGGGCATGGCGCGGCTGTTCCGGCAGTTCTCCTTCCCCGGCGGCATCCCCAGCCACGTCGCGCCGGAGACGCCGGGCTCCATCCACGAGGGCGGCGAGCTGGGCTACGCGCTGGCGCACGCCTACGGCGCCGCGTTCGACCACCCGGACCTGCTGGTCGCCTGCGTCATCGGCGACGGCGAGGCGGAGACCGGCCCGCTGGCCGCCTCCTGGCACTCCAACAAGTTCCTCGACCCGGCGCACGACGGCGCGGTCCTGCCGATCCTCCACCTCAACGGCTACAAGATCGCCAACCCGACCGTGCTGGCCCGTCTCCCGGAGGCGGAACTCGACGCCCTGCTGCGCGGCTACGGCCACGAGCCCCTCGTCGTCGCGGGGGACGACCCCGCCCAGGTGCACCGGGACCTGGCCGCCGCCCTCGACCGCGCCCTGGACCGCATCGCCGAGATCCAGCGCGCGGCACGCGAGGAGGGCGCCGCCGAGCGCCAGCCCTGGCCGGTGATCGTGCTGCGCACCCCCAAGGGCTGGACCGGCCCCGCCGAGGTCGACGGCGACCTGGTGGAGGGCACCTGGCGCGCCCACCAGGTGCCACTGGCCGGGGTCCGCGAGAACCCCGAGCACCTACGGCAACTGGAGGCCTGGCTGCGCTCCTACCGCCCGGAGGAGCTGTTCGACGCCGACGGACGCCCCGTCGCGGACGTCCTGGCCTGCGTCCCCGACGGCGCCCGCCGCCTCGGCGCCACCCCGTACGCCAACGGCGGCCTGCTCGTCCGCGACCTGCCCCTGCCGTCCCTGGACGCCTTCGCCGTACCGGTCGACAAACCGGGCGTCACCCTGCACGAGCCGACCCGTGTCCTCGGCGGCCTCCTCGAACAGGTCATGCGGGACAGCGCCGCCCGCCGCGACTTCCGTCTGGTCGGCCCCGACGAGACCGCCTCCAACCGGCTCCAGGACGTCTACGGCGCGACCGGCAAGGCGTGGCAGGCCCGTGTCCTGCCGGTCGACGAGCACCTCGACCGGCACGGCAGGGTGATGGAGGTGCTCTCCGAGCACCTGTGCCAGGGCTGGCTGGAGGGCTACCTGCTCACCGGCCGCCACGGGCTGTTCTCCTGCTACGAGGCGTTCGTGCACATCGTCGACTCGATGGTCAACCAGCACATCAAGTGGCTCAGGACCTCCCGCGAACTGCCCTGGCGCGCCCCGGTCGCCTCCCTCAACTACCTCCTCACGAGCCACGTCTGGCGCCAGGACCACAACGGCTTCTCCCACCAGGACCCCGGCTTCGTCGACCACGTCCTCAACAAGAGCCCGCAGGTCGTACGGGTCTACCTGCCGCCGGACGCCAACACGCTGCTGTCCGTCGCCGACCACGTGCTGCGCAGCCGCGACTACGTCAACGTCGTCGTCGCCGGGAAGCAGCCCTGCTACGACTGGCTCACCATGGACCAGGCCCGCGCCCACTGCGCGCGCGGCGCCGGGATCTGGGAGTGGGCGGGGACGGAGAACGGCTCCGAGCCGGACGTCGTCCTGGCCTGCGCCGGGGACGTGCCCACCCAGGAGGTGCTGGCCGCCGCCCAGTTGCTGCGCCGGAACCTGCCCGACCTCGCGGTGCGGGTCGTCAACGTCGTCGACATGACGACCCTGCTGCCGCGCGAGGAGCACCCGCACGGGATGACCGACTTCGAGTACGACGGCCTGTTCACCGCAGACAAGCCGGTGATCTTCGCCTACCACGGCTACCCGTGGCTGATCCACCGGCTCGCCTACCGCCGCACCGGGCACCCGCACCTGCACGTGCGCGGCTACAAGGAGTCCGGGACCACGACCACGCCGTTCGACATGGTCGTCCGCAACGACCTCGACCGCTACCGCCTGGTCATGGACGTCATCGACCGGGTTCCCGGCCTCACCGTCCGCGCCGCCGCCGTACGGCAGCGGATGGCGGACGCCCGCACCCGCCACCACGCGTGGATCCGCGAGCACGGCACGGACATGCCGGAGGTGGCGGAGTGGAGCTGGGGGGCGTGACGGGCGGTCCGGTCAGCCCGGGGTGGGGATGCCGCCCCGACCGACGGCGTCGCGGATCCGGCCCAGCCACTCCTCGCCCATCCGGCGTCCGTCGGGGAACCGGTCGTCGCGGTCCCAGCGCCAGGCCGTGATCATCGCCAGCACGAGGAGGCGGCAGGCGTGGAGCAGGTCCTGGTCGGCACCCGGGTAGTGCGTGGCGACCGCTTCGGGCGCGTGGGCGAGGTCGAACTCGACGGGGCCGCGGCAGCAGGTCTCCAGGTCGACGAAGAGCGGCCCGTGCTCGGTGCGGAGCAGGTTGCCCGGGTGCGGCTCGCCGTGCAGCAACTGCTCGGCGCCGCCGCGCTCGTGGATCGTCCGGCGCAGGCCGCGCAGGGTGGCGTCGAGCAGCGCCCGGTCGGCCTCGGCGAGCGCCGGGGTGCGGTCGCGGTCCGCGACGATGCGCTGGGCCCGCTCGACGCGGTCGGTGAAGCGCGGTGCGGGGACGTCGAGTCCGCGCATCCCGGTGTGCAGCCGCTGGAGCGCGTCGGCGTAGTCGGCTGGCGGGACCTCTGGGTCGGTCAGGGGCGCGTAGTAGCGCCACAGGGTGACCACGAACCCGTCGCGGGCGTGGACGCCCGGTGCCCCGCGGGGCTCCAGGGCGGCCACGGGGCACCCGGCCGCGACCAGCCGCCGGGCGAGCCCGACCTCGAACTCCGCTACCTGCTCGGCGGCGGGCGCCACCCGGGCCAGCACGTCACAGGGGAGCAGCCGCAGGGTGAGCTTGTTCGAGTCATGGAGGACGACCGCGTCGTCCACGGCCAGACCGAGGGACGAGGCGATCGAGGTGGCGGCGACCTCCGCACGCGCCCGCTCCGCTGCCTGCATCGTCGTCGAACTCCTTCTCTCCGAGCGCTAGGGGTGGGCCGGTTCGCCGGGGCGGGTCTGGTCGACGGCGTCGTGCAGGGCGGCGACGAAGGCCGTGGTCGCGGGCGGGTCCGGTGGGTCGCCGTAGGTGGCGAGGTAGACGTGGCGCCGGAAGCCGCGCACGGGGCTGGCCTGGATGCCGGGCGCGTGGTGGGTGCGCAGCGCCAGCCCCGGCATGGTGGTCACGCCCATGTCCGCGGCGACCAGGGCCTGCTGGACGATGATGTCGTCGCTGGTGTACGCGATCGGCGGGACGAACCCCGCCTTGCCGCAGGCGTCGAGGAACTCGCGGCGGCAGTTCTCGCACCCGGCGATCCAGGCCGAGTCGCGGTTGCCCGCCAGCGTCTGGCCGGGTTCGAGGCTGAGCAGGTACATCGGGTCGTCGAACAGGGGCGTGGCGCGGATGTCGTCCGGGGGCGGATCGTCGTAGCGGAAGACGACCGCGACGTCGACCTGCCCGGCCCGGAGGTGGTCGAGGGCCACGCGCGGGTGGGCTTCGACGAGGTGCAGTTCGACGCCGGGGTGGGCGCGGCGCAGGACGCCCACGGCGTGCGGCACCAGGGCCGCGAGCGCCGACTGGAAACCGGCGACCCGGACCCGGCCGGTGCGCAGGCCCACCATCGCGGAGAGTTCCTCGGCGGCGGTGTCGAGCCGGCCGACGATCTCGGCGGCGCGGCGCGCCAGGTGCTCGCCCTCCGGGGTGAGCCGGATGCCCCGGCCGACCCGCTGGACGAGCCTGGCGCCGGTCTCCGCCTCCAGCCGGGCCAGATGGTGGCTGACGGCGGGCTGGGAGTAGTTGAGCTGCCTGGCCGCCTTGGTGACCGAGCCGTGCGCGGCGACCGCCGCGAGCACCCGTAGCCGCAGGATATCCAGCATCCATCAAGGTTACGTATGAATGGGCCCAAGGATTGTCATTAGACGAATGATTCGACGCGCGGGAGGCTGAGCGGAACGGACCCGCCCGGCGCGGAGGATGCGGCCGTGACCGCTCACCTTTCTGACGCGGCGCCGGTGGGAACGCCAGTCCGCCTGAGCCGAGATCGGAGAAACACCATGACCGACACCGACCAGCGAGGTGGCCCCGGGGGCGGGGCGATCCGGCGGTTGGACAACGTCGCGATCGTCGTCGACGACCTCCCGGCCGCGAAGGCGTTCTTCGCCGCGCTCGGGCTGGAGCTGGAAGGCGAGGCGACCGTGGAGGGCGGTGAGGTGGACCGCCTCATGGGGCTCGAAGGGGTCCGCTCGGACATCGCGATGATGCGCACTCCGGACGGCCACGGACGCATCGAACTGACCAAGTACCAGACGCCGCCGCCCCACGAAGCCGACCCGCAGGCCCCGCCGAACACGCTGGGCGCCCATCGCGTCATGTTCGCCGTCGACGACGTCGACGCCGTCCTCGACCGCCTCCGACCCCACGGGGCCGAACTCCTGGGCGACCTGGTCCAGTACGAGGACAGCTACCGCCTCTGCTACCTCCGCGGCCCCGCGGGCATCCTCATCGCCCTGGCCGAGCAGATGAAGTGACCGGTGGTGGGCGGTTCGGCGGTCACCACAGGTGGCTGAACGCCTGGTCGGCGTCGGCCACGGCCTCGGGGTGTACGTCGTGGGCGGTCCGGCTGCCAGCGATCTTCTGCCAGTTGGTCTGGGCGAGCACCCGCTGCACCGCGAGCACCTGGGCGGCTCGCAGGCGTGCCTGGACGCCCTCGCCGAGGGCGTCCGCCAAAGCCTCCTCGTCCTCGCGCTGGTACTGCGTGAGCCGTGCCGCGAGGCTCGGCGTGCCGAAGACCAGCCGGTGGAACGCCACGACCTCGGGGTGGTCGTTGAGGCCGGTGACGGGGTCGTGCCGATCGAGACCCGCCCGGAAGTGCCGGTGCAGCGCCGTCACCGGCTCGATGCCGGGACCGCGGTCACGCACGACGCGTGCCGCCTCGCCCTGGTGGTCCGCGAAGCGGTGCAGCACCAGGTCCTCCTTGGTGGGGAAGTAGCGGAAGAGGGTCGGCTTGGAGACCTCGGCGGCCACGGCGATGTCGTTGACCGAGACACGGTCGAAGCCGCGTTCCAGGAACAGTGAGACGGCCGCGGCGCCGATGGCGTCACGCGTCCGCTCCTTCTTGCGGGCCCGCAGCCCCGTCGGCTCGCTCATCCGACCACCGTAACATTCGTAACCGAGTTGCTTTTTTAACTCGGTAACGTTTTCATGAGCGGCGTGAATCAGGCAGACATTCCTCCCGTGCTCGTCACCGGGGCGACGGGCCGGGTCGGCCGCGCCGTCATCGACCAGCTCCTCGACGCGGGCGTGCCGGTCCGCGCCCTCACCCGTCGCCCCGAGGCGGCGGCCACCCTGCCAGCGAGGGTCGAAGTCTTCACCGGCGACCTCACCGTCCCCGAGACACTCGACCCGGCGTTGACGGGCGCCGGTGCGGTCTTCCTCGTCTGGACCGCGCCGCCCCAGGCCGCCGAGGCCGTCATCGCGCGGCTCGCGGCCCACGTGCGGCGGATCGTCTTCCTCTCCTCCCCGCACCGGACACCGCACCCCTTCTTCCAGCGGCCCAACCCCATGGCGGCGCTGCACGCCCGCGTCGAGCGGCTCGTCGCCGCCACCGGACTGGAGGCGACGATCATCCGGCCGGGGATGTTCGCGTCGAACGCGCTGGCCTGGTGGGCGCCCGCCATCCGGGCCGGTGAGACCGTCCGGTGGCCCTACGGCGCCGCCGAGACGGCACCGGTCGACGACCGCGACATCGCCGCCGTCGCGGCCCGCACGCTCCACCAGGACGGACACGTCGGAGGCGACTACGTCCTCACCGGCCCCGAGTCGCTGACCCAGGCCGCGCAGGTGGCCCTCATCGGTCGTGCCCTGGGGCGCCGGATCGCCTTCGAGGAGATGACGCCGGACGAGTTCCGAAGCCTGTCGGGCGGTACGGCGCGCGGTCCGGCCGTCGACATGCTCCTCGCCGCGTGGAGCGCCGCGGTCGGTCAACCCGCGTACGTCACCAGCGCGGTGGCCGACATCCTCGGCACGGCGCCCCGGACGTTTGGCCAGTGGGCGGCCGACCATGCCGCCGCGTTCGCGAGGGGTTAGCGGACGGGCGCCCGCTCCATGGGTTCTTCGGGAGCGCCTTGCCGTACGACAGGTTCCGATATATCGTTGAGTCATCGCGACAGATCAACGATGGATGGAGTGATGGCGATGCACAACCACGGATTCGAGCGTGGACACGGCGGCCACCCGCAGGGGCGTGGCGGCTTCGAGGGGCGTCGGGCGGCCTTCGGGCCCTTCGGTCCTGGTGGGCACGGGTTCGGGCCCGGGGGGCCCGGGTTCGGACCTGGCCCTTGGGGGCGGGGGCGTGGCGGGCCCAGGGGGCGGGCGCGGCGCGGTGACGTACGGGCGTCGATCCTGGCGCTGCTGAAGGGCCGGCCGATGCACGGCTACGAGATGATCCAGGAGATCGCCGAGCGCAGCGGCGGGGCGTGGAAGCCCAGCCCCGGTTCGGTGTACCCGACCCTCCAACTGCTGGAGGACGAGGGGCTGATCGCCAGTGAGTCCGAGGGCGGCAAGAAGCTGTTCTCGCTCACCGAGGCCGGTCGGACCGCCGCCGAGGACGGTCCGGACGCGCCCTGGGAGGAAGCCTCGCGCGGGGTCGACTGGGAGGCCCTCGGGGAGATCCGGCAGGCCGGGTTCGGTCTGATGGAGGCCTTCGGGCAGGTCTGGAAGACCGGCAGCAAGGAGCAGCGCGAGAAGGCGCTCGCCGTCATCAACGAGGCCCGCAAGAAGCTGTACCTCATCCTCGCCGACGAGGACTGAGGGAGTCGTTCAGGGCCGTCGTCGCCGAGTCCTTCGGTCTGTCCGCCAGCACCGCGCGGGTCAGTTGATTCGGCGGATCTGGGACGCGTCGAACACGTCCCACGCGCGCGGGAAGGCGCTCTCGTCGTGGCAGTGCCAGGCCTCCCAGAACAGGTCAGCGGGCAGGGCGTCCACCGGGCCGTACACCCGGTAGACGTACTGCCTGCCGTCCACCCCGGGCAGCGTGACCAGCCAGCAACCGCGCTCCATGTCCCGAGGGACGTGCCGTGGAGCGCGTCGGTTGCCTGGCGGGCGTGCGGCAAGGTGGCACACGCCCCTTGGCTTGAATACGGCCTGATCTCCTCCGTGAGGATGAGATATCGGCCGGGGATGTCCGCTCTGCGTGGGACGCGAAGATGCGTCCTGCCGGGGATGACCGGATCTTCCGGGACTGATGGGGTAGGGGCGTGCGACCCCGGATCTTCCCTCAGGCGCCCGTTCAGCGCGGCGCCCACCGCCCGGACAACGATGCCAGCTTCAGCGCCGAACTGGCCGCGGTGGTGACGGGCGCCCGTCGACGGGCCCAGCGGGACGGGGACCGGCACGTCGACTCCGCGCACCTGCTGCACTCGCTGCTGGAGCACGACCCCGAGGTGCGCGCCGTCTTCGGCGACGGGCCGCAGCTCGCGCGGCTGCTCGGCTACCTCGTGCAGCGCAGCATCGGCTACGGGCTGCGCTGGCAGGCCAGCGTCGAGGACTCCGGCGCCCTGCCCGCCGTCACCGTGCTCCCCGAGGCCGACGGGTGCTCGCCGCTCGTCGCCGAGGCGATGGAGCGGGCGTGCGCGCGTGCCGCGCGGCGGGACGGCGGACTCGCCCGCGGCGTCGACCTGCTGGCGGCGCTCGTCCTGGACCGGCGGTCCCGGGCCGTCGAGGTGCTCGGGCGGGCCGGGGTGGACGTGGGGCGGCTGCACGCCGTTCTCTAGAGCGCGGCGGCGCGCTGTCCTGTCCAGCCTGTACAGCGTCGCGCGTCCAGTCCGCGAGACAGGTGTCAACGAGGGTGACGCTCCTGTCGGTGCCTGTCATCATGTGCCGGTGCAGACGACGAACAGCAGTCACGGCAACCGCGGGAAGGGGCTGGGCCTCGGGCTCGCGCTCGGGTCGGCGGTCGCCTTCGGTGGGTCAGGGGTGGCGGCCAAGCCGCTGATCGAGGCGGGCCTCGACCCGCTGCACGTGGTGTGGCTGAGGGTCGCCGGTGCGGCGCTGGTGATGCTGCCGCTCGCCGTGCGGCACCGCGCGCTGCTGCGCCGCAGGCCCGCGCTGCTCGCCGGGTTCGGGCTGCTCGCCGTCGCCGGTGTGCAGGCCTGCTACTTCGCCGCGATCTCCCGGATCCCGGTCGGCGTCGCCCTGCTCGTGGAGTACCTGGCGCCCGCGCTGGTCCTCGGGTGGGTGCGGTTCGTGCAGCGGCGGCCGGTGACGCGCGCCGCCGCCCTCGGTGTCGTCCTCGCGGTCGGCGGTCTCGCGTGCGTCGTGGAGGTGTGGGCGGGGCTCGGGTTCGACGCCCTCGGGCTGCTGCTCGCGCTCGGGGCGGCCTGCTGCCAGGTCGGCTACTTCGTCCTGTCCGACCAGGGCAGCGACTCCGGCGCCGACGCCCCCGACCCGCTCGGCGTCATCGCCTACGGACTGCTGATCGGCGCCGCCGTGCTGACCCTGGTGGCCCGGCCCTGGGGCATGGACTGGGCGGTGCTCGGCGAGACCGCCGACATGGACGGCACGGGCGTACCGGCCGTCCTGCTGCTGGCCTGGATCGTGCTGGTCGCCACGGTCGTCGCCTACGTCACCGGCGTGGTCGCCGTGCGCAGGCTCTCCCCGCAGGTCGCCGGGGTCGTCGCCTGTCTGGAGGCGGTCATCGCGACCGTGCTGGCCTGGGTGCTGCTCGGTGAGCACCTCTCGGCGCCGCAGCTCGTGGGCGGCGCGGTCGTGCTGGTCGGCGCCTTCATCGCGCAGTCGTCGACGCCCGCGAAGGGCGCCCCGGAGCCGGTGGCGGCGGGTGGCGGCGAAACGCGGTTGTCCCCCAGCGAGAATGCGGCCTAAAGTGTCGATCATGCATTCGGACGCACGCGTTCTTCCGCCCCCGGCCGCCTGAGGCGGGCGGTCCCTCACGGACAGCGCCCGGCGCCGGGACCGGTGACCGGTTCCCCACGCGCCGCCGGGGCGCTGTCGTGCTGCCCGCAGACGAAGTCCGCGGACCCCGCCGAGCGGCGGTCCCTTCCCGAACTTCCGCGCAACTCGCGCGCTGCGGAGAGAACTCGTGTCCACTGTTGCCTCCGGCCTGCCCGTCGGGCGTGGCCTGCTCTATCTGATCGTCGCCGGTGCCGCCTGGGGTACCGCGGGCGCCGCCGCCGCACTGGTCTACCGGACCAGTGACATGGGCTCCGTCGCCCTGTCGTTCTGGCGCTGCGCGGCCGGGCTCGCGCTGCTCGTCGCCGCCCGGCTGCTGACCCCGCGCCCCAGAGGCGCCCGCACCGCCGCCGCCCCCGAGGCGGGTCGCCGCAGGGCGCTGCGCATCGGCGCCACCGGTCTTGGCCTCGCGGTGTTCCAGACGGCCTACTTCGCCGCCGTGTCCGCCACCGGGCTGGCCGTGGCGACCGTGGTCACGCTCGGCGCCGGGCCCGTGCTGATCGCGCTCGGGGCGCGGCTGACCATGGGCGAGCGGCTCGGCCGCGCCGGGGCCGCCGCCGTGCTCGGGGCGCTCGCCGGGCTGGCGGTGCTGGTCGTCGGGGACGGGGCCGCGACCGTACGACCGTCGGGCGTGCTGTTCGCGCTGCTGTCCGCCGCCGGGTACAGCGCGATGACGCTGCTCACCCGCTGGTGGGGCCGCGACGGCGGCACGGACGCCGCCCACACCACCGTGTGGGCGTTCGCGGTGACGAGCGCCTGCCTGCTGCCGTTCGCGCTGGCGGAGGGGATCGTGCCGCAGACGGCGGACCCCGTACGGCTGCTGTGGCTGGTGGCGTACATCGCGGCGGTGCCGACCGCGCTCGCGTACGCGCTGTACTTCGCCGGGGCGGCCGTCGTACGGTCCGCGACCGTGTCCGTGATCATGCTCCTGGAGCCGGTGAGCGCGGCGGTCCTGGCCGTCGGACTGCTCGGTGAGCGGCTCACCGCGGCCACCCTGACGGGCACCCTGCTGCTGCTCGGCTCGGTCGCGGGGCTCGCGGTGGCGGAGGCGCGCGGGACGCGGGCGGCGTGACGGTGGCGTGTGCCGCCCCGGGCGTGGGGCGGCACACGGGTCAGCGGGTCAGCGCCGCCAGGTAGTCGGGGACCTCGGTACCGGGGGCCAGGTCCGGGTTGGGTACGGGCGCCTCGTAGCCCTTGCGCAGGGGGAGGACGCCCGCCCAGTGCGGGAGGCCGAGGTCCTCGGGCTCGTCGTTGGCGGCGCCGGTGCGGAGTTTGGCGGAGACCTCGTTCAGGTCGAGGCGGATGACGGCGGTGGCGGCCAGCTCCTTCTTGTCCGCGGGCCGGGAGTCGCGGGAGCGGCCGGGGACGACGTGGTCGACCAGCGCGTCCAGGGCCGTGCGCCGCTCGTCCGGGTCCGTGACGTCGTACGCGGTGCCGTGCACCACCACCGAGCGGTAGTTGATGGAGTGGTGGAAGGCCGAGCGGGCCAGTACCAGCCCGTCGACGTGGGTGACCGTCAGGCAGACCGCGAGTCCCGGGTCGGCCTTGCCCGTCATCCGCAGCGGGCGCGAGCCCGTCGAGCCGTGCACGTAGAGGCGCTCGCCGACCCTGCCGTACAGCGTGGGCAGGACGACCGGGGCGCCGTCGCGGACGAAGCCGAGGTGGCAGACGTAGCCCTCGTCGAGGATCGCGTGCACCAGCTCCTTGTCGTAGGAGGCGCGGTCCGCGGCGCGGGTGGGGACGGTGCGGTCGGTCGGTGTGTAGGCGGCGGGCTGCGACTCCCGGGTCCCCTGCATGGCGTTCTCCATTGCACTAGTGCATACTTTAGTTTGTGCTAGGAGATTATCCGATCAGTGGGCGGGGCGCAGCGGAGATTTCGGCGAGTGTGGAGCGCGCGGTGGGCGCGGGGGAGCTGGCGCCGGGGCAACCGCTGCCGCCGATGCGGGAGTTGGCCACGCGCCTCGGGGTGAATCCGAACACCGTCGCCGCCGCGTACCGCACCCTGCGCGAGCGCGGGGTCATCGAGACCGCCGGGCGCCGGGGCAGCCGTGTCCGGGCGAAACCGGCCACCACCGGGCGCGAGGAGATCCGGGTGGACGTCCCGGAGGGGGTGCGCGACCTGTCCGACGGCAACCCCGACCCGGCGCTGCTGCCGCCGCTGGCGGCGGCGTTCGCGGCGGCGGCCGAGCGGGGCGACCGGGAACCGGTGCTGTACGGGGCCGCCCCGGTCGACCCGGAGCTGGCCCGGCTCGCGCGGGCCGACCTGGACGCGGGCGGGGTGCCGGACGGGCCGGTCGCCGTCGCCTCCGGCTCGCTGGACGCCATCGAGCGGGTGCTCACCGCCCATCTGAAGCCCGGCGACACCGTCGCCGTGGAGGACCCCGGCTGGGGCGGGCTGCTGGACCTCGTCCCGGCACTCGGGCTGCGCACCCGGCCGGTCGGCGTGGACGGCGACGGGCCGCTCCCCGACGCCGTGCGCGCCGCGCTGGCCGCCGGGGCGCGCGCCCTGATCGTCACGGACCGCGCGCAGAACCCGACCGGCGCGGCGGTGAGCGGCGCACGCGCGCGTGCGTTGCGGTCCGTCCTGCGGGAGTACCCGCAGACGCTGCTCGTGGAGGACGACCACGGCCACGGCATCGTCGACCTGCCGCTGCACCCGCTGGCGGGCGGCACCCGCCACTGGGCGTTCGTCCGCTCCGCCGCCAAGGCGTACGGCCCCGACCTGCGGCTCGCCGTGCTCACCGGGGACGGGGTGACCCTCGACCGGGTGCGCGGGCGGCAGCGGCTCGGGCCGGCTGGGTCAGCCGGATCACGCAGGGCGCGGTGGCCCGGCTGTGGGCGGGCGGCGCGGTGGACGCGCGGGCGGTCGCGGCGGCGTACGGCCGACGCCGGGAGGCGCTGATCGCGGCGCTGGCCCGGCGCGGGGTGCCCGCGTACGGCAGGAGCGGCCTCAACGTCTGGATTCCGGTGCCGGACGAGACCGGCGCCGTCGCCCGGCTGCTGCACGCCGGGTGGGCCGTCGCCCCCGGCGCCCGCTTCCGCCTCGACGCCCCGCCCGGCATCCGCGTCACCGTCTCGACGCTGGGGGAGGCGGAGACGGGCGCGCTGGCCACCGCGATCGCGTCGGCGGTGGGGAGGTGGGCACCGGGCGGCACCCGGGTGTGAGGCACCGCTCCGGGCGTAGCGCACCGCCCGTCCGCGGGCACCCAGGCGCAGGGCACCGCCCGTCCGCGGGCGTCCCGGTGTGAGGCACTGCCTGTCGGCGGGTGCCCAGGCGCAGGACACTGCTTGTCCGCGGGGTGCCCCGGTGTGAGGCACAGCCTGTCCGCGCGCGCCCCGGTGTGAGGCACTGCCTGTCGGCGGGTGCCCAGGCGCAGGACACTGCTTGTCGCGGGCGCAGGCGCAGGGCGCCGCCCGGCCGTCTGTCCGTCTACCCGCGCGGCCGGAGCTGCGTCAGCGCCGCCCCCGCCAGGACGATCACCGCGCCGACCGGCGTCGACCAGGCCAGCGGTTCGCCGAGGAGGGCGATGCCCGCGGCCGTGGCGATGACGGGGACGAAGTACGTGACCGTCTGCGCCGTGGTCGGACCGACCTCCGCGACCAGGCCGTACTGGACGAGCATCGCGATCCCGGTGCCGAGGGCGCCCAGGGCGGCGACCGCGAGCAGCGGCAGGACCGGGAAGCGGGTCGGCAGGTCGGTGAACAGCGGTGTCACCAGTGCCAGTTGGGCCGTCGCCAGCAGGAGCTGCGCGCCGGTGAGGGACAGGTGGGAGTGGGCCGACCCGGCCAGGGTGCGGCGGACGTAGATCCAGCCGATCGGATAGCTGAGTGACGCCAGCAGGGCCATCGCCGTGCCCGGACCGTCCAGGCCCTCGAACCCCTGCCACGCGCCGAGCACCGTCAGGACGCCGAGGAAGCCCAGGCCGAGACCGGCGACGCGCAGCCGCGTCGGCCGGTCCTCGGAGAGGGCGACCAGGGACAGGGCCATGCCCCACAGCGGTGAGGTGGCGTTGCAGATGCCCGCGAGCGTCGACGGGATCGTCAGTTCCGCGTAGGCGAACAGGGAGAACGGCAGCGCGTTCAGGAAGAAGGCGGCGACCGTCAGGTGCGCCCAGGTCCGCGCCCCGCGCGGCAGCCGCTGCCGCTTGACCACCAGCGCCGCCGCGAGCACCGCCGTACCGAACGCCAGCCGCCCCAGGGTGACCTGGAAGGGGGCGTACGCGCCGGTGCCCACCTTGATGAGCAGGAAGCTGAAGCCCCAGATCAGGGAGAGGGCGCCGAGGCGCAGACGCCAGTCGAGGCGGGGGCGGGGGCGCGAGGGGGCCGCGGGGCTCGCGGTGGCCGGGGAGGTGGTGGTCACGCTGGTCATGAACGCAACGATGCGGGACCTGATCTCGTAGAACAAGCGAGAATTGGAACCGAATATCTCGTAGCATCGCTTACATGTTGAACCTGGAGCGGCTGCGCACCCTCGACGCCCTCGCCCGGCACGGCTCGGTCAGCGGCGCGGCGGAGGGGCTGCACATCACGACCTCGGCCGTCTCCCAGCAACTGGCCAAGCTGGAGCGGGAGGTGGGCCAGCGGCTGCTCGCCAAGCACGGCCGGGGCGTACGGCTCACCGACGCCGGTCGGCTGCTGGCCGAGCACGCCGCGCGCATCCTGTCGCAGGTGCAGCTCGCCCAGTCCGATCTGGAGGCGCAGCGCGGGCAGGTCGTCGGGGAGCTGCGGCTGTCCGCCTTCCCGACCGCCGCCCGCGGGCTGTTCCCCACCGCGCTGGCCGCGCTGCGCGCCGAGCACCCCGCGCTGCGGCTGCGCTCCAGCGAGCTGGAGCCGGAGCGGGGCATCGCGGGCGTGGTCCGCGGCGACCTGGACCTCGCCGTGGTCCTCGACTGGTACAACAAGCCGATGCCGCTGCCGGACGGCATGGTCAAGGCGCCGATCCTGGACGACCCGGCGGACGTGGCGATGCCGGTGGGGCATCCGCTCGCGGGGCGGGACGAGGTGGACCTGGAGGAGTTCGCCGAGGACGAGTGGATCACCTGGGGCGAGGGCGAGTTCTGCCACGAGTGGCTGGTCTTCACGCTGCGCTCGCGCGGCATCGAGCCGATCCTCGGCCACCGCGCCGCCGAGACCCACACCCAGCTCGGGCTGGTCGCGGCGGGCCTCGGCGTCTGCGTCGCGCCCCTGCTGGGCCGCCATCCGCTGCCGCCCGGCGTCGTCACGGTCCCGCTCCGGCCACGGGTGCGCCGCCACGTCTACGTCGTCTGGCGGGCCGACGCCGACCGCCGCCCGTCGATCCGCGCGGCGGTACGGGCGCTGCGGGCGGCGGGGGAGGGCGTGGGCGCGGGGGACTGACGCGGGGCCGGGTCGACCCCCAGGGGCGCTACGCCCCCTGGACCGCCCCCAGCTTCCGGAAGTCCCACGACCGCACCGCGTCCGGGGTCAGCCGGAGCCAGGCGTGGCGGCCGTCGTGGGGGAGTTCGTCGATGCCGAAGTACTTGCGGGCGAACAGCCGCTCCACCGCCGTCAGCTCCTCGTGCGGGGCGCCGGTGCGCGGCACCTCGCCCACCGGCTCGACGGTGCCGGACAGCTCCGCGCCGCGCAGCTCGTCGTACTCGTGCCCGGCGTCGACGGCCACCGCGATCCGGCCGTCCCGGCGCGCCTGGGCCCAGCGGCGGCTGCGGGTGAGGGAGTACAGCCACAGGGAGGTGCCGTCCCAGACGAACCAGAGCGGGCTCACGTGCGGGGTGCCGTCGGCGGAGACGGTGGCGACCCGGCAGGTGCGCTCGGCGGCGAGGAACGCGTCCAGCTCCTTTGGCGTCATCATGATCCTCCGGCCCCGGCGCTGGGTGACGGTCATGCGGTTCCCTCCACGGAGACTCAGCCGTTCCTGACGGTTCGTCAGAAAAAGCATGGCCCGACTTCCGTCCGTACGCAACGGCCGCTACTCTCGCCCGCCCCGGCACCCGTGACAAGGGAGGGCGCGACATGACGTCGGCCACGCGGCCCGGCCAGCTCCGAGTGCCAGGAAGGCGTCGTGGGGGCGGACAGCGCGCCGCCGGGGTGCCCGAAAGCTGCCGTACGGCGAGCCGCTCGGCGGCGCGGAAGAGGCGGGCGTTGCGGCTTGCCGACGCTCCGCGTCGACGCCCTCCTCCGCCTTGCCGTTGGACGCTCCTCAAGCTCTCGACTGCCGTCGATCTCCCGCAGCCTGATCCGCCGGACAGCACACCTAGGCCCGCGTGATCGACTCACCGTCGACCGCGATCTCGGCCGCCGCCAGCGGCTGGGTCGCCGGGCCCTTGCGGACGCTCCCGTCGGCCGCCGAGAACTGGCTGCCGTGGCAGGGGCAGTGGATGACGCCGTCCTTGACGTCCTTCACGGCGCAGCCCTGGTGGGTGCACTTGGAGGAGAACGCCCTGTACTCGCCCGCGGTCGGCTGGGTCACGACCACGTCGCCCACGACCATCCCGCCGCCCTCGGGGATGTCCGAGGTCCGGGCGATGACCGTGCCGCCCCCGGCACCCTCCCCGCCCGCCTCCGGGGCGCCGGTGCCGGTCGACCCGGTGCCGCCCGCGTCCACGTCCGTGCCCGTGCCGGACCCGGCGTCGTCCTCCGACCCGCACGCCGTCAGCGCGGCGGTGAGGCCCGCCGCCCCGGCCGCCGCGATGACGGCCCGTCGGGCGGGCCGCCGGGCGGGCCGGGACGAGGGCTGTGCGGGCTGAAACGGTGCGCTGGTCATGCTGGGAGTCCCTTCCCCGGGATGCGGTGCTGTCGGTGTTGCCGCCCACAGGTGCGAGCGGTGGTGTCGCCCAAGGTGTCCACAGGATGGGCGGGTGACGCCGCCCACAGGCAGGCGCGGTGATTCCGCCCACAGGTACGGGCCGGGCGCCGGGCCCGTTCAGAGCGGGCCGGAATCGGCCCTTCGGCGGCCCAACTGCGGTTTCGGTGTCCGACTCGGCGCCTTCGCCCAGTACTGTCCTGCTGGGGAGGGGCGATCGATCGCCCCGGCCCCGCCGCCACGCCACAAGAGTCGGCTGATTCACGGAGGCGCCAGCAGGGCATGTCGTTCCGGCCCGGGTGAACGGGTCCGGCGAGGGGGACGCCCATGCCCTCGGCCCCGGGGAACACACGACACCAGAGGAGAACAATGTCGGATTCACCCCCTCAACGGATCGGCGTCGTCACCGAGTCAACCCGCGGGGAGACCCGGGTGGCGGCCACGCCGGACAGCGTCCGCCGACTCCTCGGCCTCGGCTACGAGGTCGTCGTGGAGTCGGAGGCCGGTGCCGCCTCCGGCTTCTCCGACGAGGCCTACACCGAGGCGGGCGCGCGGATCGGGGACGCCTGGCAGGCGGACGTCGTCCTCAAGGTCAACGCCCCCTCGCCCGAGGAGATCGAGAGGCTGCGCGACGGGGCCACCCTCATCGGGCTGATCGGCCCGGCCCACAACCCCGACCTCGTCGAGGAACTGTCGGCACGCCCGATCACCGTACTGGCGCTCGACGCCGTCCCGCGCATCTCCCGGGCCCAGTCGATGGACGTGCTCAGCTCCATGGCGAACATCGCCGGATACCGGGCGGTGATCGAGGCCGCGCACGTCTTCGGACGCTTCTTCACCGGCCAGGTCACCGCCGCGGGCAAGGTGCCACCGGCCAAGGTCCTGGTGGCCGGGGCGGGCGTCGCCGGACTCGCCGCGATCGGCGCGGCGGGCAGCCTCGGCGCCGAGGTGCGGGCCACCGACCCGCGGCCCGAGGTCGCCGACCAGGTGCGCTCCCTGGGCGGCGAGTTCCTCGCCGTCGAGGTGGAGCAGGCGGTGAGCAGCGACGGCTACGCCCGGGCCACCTCCGAGGAGTACGACCGGCGCGCCGCCGAGATCTACCGCGAGCAGGCCAGGGACGTGGACATCATCATCACCACCGCGCTGATCCCGGGCCGCCCGGCGCCCCGGCTGATCACGGCGGCCGACGTGGCGTCGATGAAGCCCGGCAGCGTCATCGTCGACATGGCCGCCGCCCAGGGCGGCAACGTCGAGGGCACGGTCAGCGGCAAGGCCATCGTCACCGACAACAACGTGACGATCATCGGCTACACCGACCTGGCGAGCCGACTGCCCGCGCAGGCCAGCCAGCTCTACGGCACCAACCTCGTCAACCTGCTCAAGCTGCTGACGCCCGGCAAGGACGGGCAGCTGACGCTCGACTTCGACGACGTCGTACAGCGGTCCGTGACGGTGGTGCGGGCGGGCGAGAAGACCTGGCCGCCACCCCCCGTCCAGGTGTCGGCCGCGCCCGCCGGGCAGACCCCGGCGCCGAGGCCGCCCGCGCCGCGGCCCAAGGAACCCCGGCTCACCCCCGCCGCCAGGTACGGGCTCACCGGCGTCGCCATGCTCGCCCTGTTCCTGCTGATCGCCTTCTCCCCGGCCCAGCTCGTGGGCAACTTCACGGTGTTCGCGCTGGCCGTGGTCATCGGCTACTACGTGATCGGCAAGGTCCACCACGCCCTGCACACGCCGCTGATGTCGGTCACCAACGCCATCTCCGGGATCGTGGTGGTCGGGGCGCTGCTCCAGATAGGCCACGGCGGTCCGGCGATCACCGTGCTGGCCTTCGCGGCGATCATGTTGACCACCGTCAACATCTTCGGAGGCTTCGCCGTCACCCGCCGTATGCTCGGCATGTTCTCGAAGGGCTGAGACCGATGACCGCAACCACGGCCGCACAGGCCGCCGACATCGTCGCCGCGCTGCTGTTCATCTTCAGCCTCGCCGGGCTCTCCCGCCACAACACCTCCCGCGCCGGGGTCGCCTACGGCATCGGCGGCATGGCCCTCGCCCTCGTCACCACCGTCGTCGCCGCCGCGCAGGACATCTCGGGCACCGCCGTCACGCTGATCGTGGTCGCCACGGTCGTCGGCGCCGCCGTCGGGCTGTGGCGGGCCCGGCGGGTGGAGATGACCCAGATGCCGGAACTCATCGCCGTCCTGCACAGCCTCGTCGGCCTGGCCGCGGTGCTGGTCGGCTGGAACAGCTACTACGAGGTGGAGGCGCACGACGGCGGACGGGGCCGGATCGCCGACGAACTGCTCGGCATCCACCACGCCGAGGTGTTCATCGGCATCTTCATCGGCGCCGTCACCTTCACCGGCTCCATCGTCGCCTACCTGAAGCTGTCGGCGCGGATCAAGTCCCGCCCGCTGACGCTGCCGGGCAAGAACGCCCTCAACCTCGGGGCGCTCGTCGCCTTCGTGGCGCTCACGGTCTGGTTCACGGCCAGCCCCGGCCTGGGCCTGATGATCGCCGTCACCGCGCTGGCCCTCGCGCTCGGCTGGCACCTGGTCGTCTCCATCGGCGGCGGGGACATGCCCGTCGTCGTCTCCATGCTCAACAGCTACTCGGGCTGGGCCGCGGCGGCGGCGGGCTTCCTGCTCAACAACAACCTGCTCATCGTCACCGGCGCGCTCGTGGGCTCCTCCGGCGCCTACCTGTCGTACATCATGTGCAAGGCGATGAACCGGTCCTTCCTCTCCGTGATCGCCGGTGGCTTCGGCGTCGAGGCGCCGACCGGCGGTGACACCGAGTACGGCGAGCACCGCGAGACCACCGCGCAGGAGACCGCCGAACTGCTGGAGAACGCCACCTCGGTGATCATCACCCCCGGCTACGGCATGGCGGTGGCGCAGGCCCAGCACCCGGTGGCGGAGCTGACGCAGGCGCTGCGGCGGCGCGGCGTCCAGGTCCGCTTCGGCGTCCACCCGGTGGCGGGCCGACTCCCCGGCCACATGAACGTGCTGCTGGCCGAGGCCCGGGTGCCGTACGACATCGTCCTGGAGATGGACGAGATCAACGACGACTTCGGCGACACCGGGGTCGTGCTGGTCATCGGCGCCAACGACACCGTCAACCCCGCGGCGGAGGAGGACCCGGCCAGCCCCATCGCCGGGATGCCGGTGCTGCGGGTGTGGGAGGCGGAGAACGTCGTCGTCTTCAAGCGGTCCATGTCGTCCGGGTACGCGGGCGTGCAGAACCCGCTGTTCTTCCGGGAGAACAGCCGGATGC
The DNA here is from genome assembly GCF_042674625.1 of Streptomyces flavalbus. NCBI lineage: Bacteria > Bacillati > Actinomycetota > Actinomycetes > Kitasatosporales > Streptomycetaceae > Streptomyces > Streptomyces flavalbus. The sequence goes on along the minus strand of NZ_JBHTEB010000001.1, from coordinate 1,136,216 downwards.
TGTTCGGTGACGCCAAGGCCAGCGTGGAGGCGATCCTGCGCTCGCTGAGCCCGCTGGACGCCGGTTCCGCGGCGTCGCAGGGCGGGGAGGCGGCGATGCAGAGCACCTCCGTGTGAGCGGCGACCGCGTCGCGCGGCGGACCGGGGGAGCGCCGCCTCCCCCGTCCGCCGCGCGCGCGTGATCACCCTCGGTACGATGCTCACTTCACGCCGGAGGCCGAAAGGGTGGCCTGGGAAACATGCTGGACGAGGTCACCGCGACCCGCTACGTCACGCCCCTGCGGGAGGGCGGCTCACTGCCGGGACTCGTCGAGGGCGACGACTTCCGCCCGTACGTCATGAAGTTCACCGGCGCCGGACAGGGCCGCAAGACGCTCGTCGCGGAGGTCGTCTGCGGGGAACTCGCCCGCCGACTGGGCCTGCGCGTGCCCCGCCTGGTGACCGTCGGCCTCGACCCGGTGCTGGGGCTCGGCGAGCCCGACCCGGAGGTGCAGGAGCTGCTCAAGTCCAGCGGCGGCACCAACCTCGGCATGGACTTCCTGTCCGGCGCCCTCGGCTTCGACCCGCTCGCCTTCACGGTGGACGCCAGGGAGGCGGGGCGGATCGTCTGGTTCGACGCGCTGGTGAACAACGTCGACCGGTCCTGGCGCAACCCCAACCTGCTGGTGTGGCACGGCGAGCTGTGGCTGATCGACCACGGCGCCACCATGATCTGGCACCACAACTGGCCCGGCGCCACCGCCTCCGCCGCCCGCCCCTACGACGCCTCCGACCACGCCCTGATCTCCTTCGCGCCGGACGTCGCCGCCGCTGCCGCCGACCTCGCGCCCCGCGTCACGGCCGACCTCCTCGCCGAGGTCACCGCCGAGATCCCCGACGTCTGGCTGGCCGGTGAACCCGGCTTCGAGACCACCGACGACCTGCGGCGGGCCTACGCGGAGCCGCTGCTCGCGCGGGCCGCCGACATCCACGAGCGCATCCAGGGGACCAAGTGAGCGACCGGCACGTCTACGAGTACGCGCTGCTGCGGGTCGTCCCGCGGATCGAGCGCGGCGAGTGCGTCAACGCCGGGGTGCTGGTGTACTGCCGCGCCAGGTCCTACGTCGGCGCCCGCACCCACCTCGACGAGGCGCGGCTGCTCGCCCTCGACCCGGCGGTGGACCTCGGGGGCGTGCGGGCCGCGCTGCGCGCCGTGGAGGGCGTCTGCGCGGGCGGCGCCGCGGCGGGCCAGGCGGCGTCGGACGACGCCGGGCGGCGCTTTCGGTGGCTGATCGCGCCGCGCTCCACCGTCGTCCAGCCGGGGCCGGTGCACACCGGGCTCACCGCCGATCCGGCGGCCGAGGCGGAGCGGCTGCTCGACCTCTTGGTCAGGTAATGGATCACACGGCGCGGTGAGCCGTTGACACCGGGTGCCAGGGCTTCTAGCGTCATCGTCTGCTGAAGGTACTAAGCGGTCGGTCACCGATGGGCGGACCGCGGAGCCGCATCCCGAGGACGAGGAGAAGCAGCCATGTCCAGCACTGACCAGCGGGTCGCCGTAGTCACCGGCGGAGCGCGCGGAATCGGCGCGGCCACCGCCGTACGCCTGGCGGCCGAGGGCCGGGCCGTCGCCGTGATCGACCTCGACGAGGCCGCCTGCAAGGACACCGTCGAGCAGATCACCGGCGCCGGTGGCCGGGCGATCGCGGTCGGCTGTGACGTCTCCGACGAGGCCCAGGTCGAGGCGGCCGTCGCGCGGATCGCCGAGGAGCTGGGCGCGCCCACCATCCTGGTGAACAACGCGGGCGTGCTCCGCGACAACCTGCTGTTCAAGATGAGCGCCGCCGACTGGGACACGGTCATGAACGTGCACCTGCGCGGCTCGTTCCTGATGACCAAGGCGTGCCAGAAGCACATGGTCGACGCGGGCTTCGGCCGGATCGTCAACCTCTCCTCGTCCTCCGCGCTCGGCAACCGCGGCCAGGTCAACTACGCCGCCGCCAAGGCCGGTCTCCAGGGCTTCACCAAGACCCTCGCCAAGGAGCTGGGCAAGTTCGGCATCACCGCCAACTCCGTCGCGCCCGGCTTCATCGTCACCGAGATGACCAAGGCCACCGCGGAGCGCGTCGGCATGGGCTTCGAGGAGTTCCAGGCCGCCGCCGCCACCCAGATCCCGGTGCAGCGCGTGGGCCGTCCGGAGGACATCGCCAACGCGATCGCCTTCTTCACGGGCGACGACGCCGGGTTCGTCTCCGGCCAGGTGATGTACGTCGCCGGCGGACCGCTCAACTAGGGATCTGGAGCAGCAACATGACTGTGGAGCTCTCGGGCAAGGTCGCCCTCATCACCGGCGGCAGCCGTGGCATCGGCTACGGCGTCGCCGAGGCCCTCATCGCGCGCGGTGACCGGGTCTGCATCACCGGCCGCAACGAGGACGCCCTGAAGGAGGCCGTCGACCAGCTCGGCTCCGACCGCGCGATCGGCGTCGCGGGCAAGGCGCACGACGAGGCCCACCAGGCCGTCGCCGTGGAGCGCGCCATGGAGGCCTTCGGCCGGGTGGACTACCTGGTCAACAACGCCGGGACCAACCCGGTGTTCGGGCCGATCGCCGAGCTGGACCTGAACGTCGCGCGCAAGGTCTTCGAGACCAATGTGATCTCCGCGCTCGGCTTCGCCCAGCAGACCTGGAAGGCGTGGCAGCGGGAGAACGGCGGCGCGATCGTGAATATCGCCTCCGTCGCCGGACTCGCCCCGTCCCCGTTCATCGGCGCCTATGGCGTCAGCAAGGCCGCGATGATCAATTTGACGGTGCAACTCGCGCATGAATTCGCGCCCTCCGTGCGTGTCAACGCAATCGCTCCGGCCGTGATCAAAACGAAATTCGCGCAGGCCCTCTATGAAGGCCGGGAGGCGGAGGCGGCTGCCGCCTATCCGCTCCAGCGGCTCGGCGTTCCCTCCGACATCGGCGGCGCCGCCGCGTTCCTCACCTCCGAGCAGTCCGACTGGATCACCGGCCAGACGCTCGTCGTGGACGGTGGCATCTTCCTCAACGCCGGGGTCCACTGAGGATCTTGGCCGCGCGCCGTGGGCGCCGCACCCCTCGTCTGCCGGAGGGGTTCGGCGCCTTTTCGGTGCAACGGACAGCTTTCAGTGGGAAAGGGGCAGCTCATCGACGTTTGACAACGTAGTCATGACACGGGTTGATCAAGAAGCGTGCACGGGCATGGTCCAACGGCCCAAAAGGCTGCGGTAATGTCTGCCGACCCTTGGTATGGCAGATCGAGGAGCGTGCGCGTGTTCAACCGGAATCGATGCTTGCGGCAACTGGCTGCGCTGGCGTCCATATCCTTGGTAGCGGGGTGCGGTTTCTTCTCCGACGACGACTCCGACGCGGGGCCCATCATCGTGGGCACCACCAGCGCGCCCAGCACCCTGGACCCGGCCGCCGCCTATGACGGTTCCTGGGAGCTGTTCCGCAACATCTACCAGACGCTGCTCAGCTACCCGATCGGCGCGACCACGCCCGAGCCCGACGCCGCCGAGAGCTGTGAGTTCACCGACAGCTCCAACCGCGCCTACCGCTGCGAGCTGCGCGAGGGCCTGAAGTTCGCGGACGGCTCCGCGCTCGACGCGCAGGCCGTGAAGTACTCCATCGACCGGATCATGACCATCAAGGTCCCCGGCGGCCCGTCCAGCCTGCTCGGCAGCCTGGAGCGGGTGCAGGCGCGCGGCGACCGCGAGGTCACCTTCCACCTCAAGACGGCCGACGCGACCTTCCCGTTCGTGCTCGCCACCCCCGCCATGTCCATCGTCGACCCGGACGACTACCCCGCCGACGCGCTGCGCGAGGGCACCTCGGTCAGCGGCTCGGGGCCGTACACCCTCAAGTCGTACAAGGAGGGTGACCAGGCCGAACTCGTCCGCAACGACAACTACAAGGGCTACGCCGAGCGCCGCAACGACGCGGTGACCATCCGCTACTTCGGTGACTCCGCCGCCATGGTCAAGGCCCTGAAGGACCAGCAGATCGACATCACCTACCGCGGTCTGGGCTCCGGCGACATCCTCGAACTCCAGGAGCGCAACAACGACTCCGGGCTCCAGCTCGTCGAGAACGCGGGCACCGACATCAGCTACCTGGTGTTCAACCCCAAGGACCCGTGGGCGGCCAAGCCCGCCGTGCGCCAGGCGATCGCCCAGGTCGTCGACCGGGCGTCGATCGCGCACAAGGTCTACCGGGACACCGTGGACCCGCTGTACTCCATGGTCCCCAAGGGCCTGACCGGCCACACCACGGGCTTCTTCGACAGCTACGGCGACCCGAACGCCGACAAGGCCCGCGACACCCTCACCAAGGCGGGCATCACCGAGCCGGTGCCGCTCACCTTCTGGTACACCACCGACCGGTACGGCTCCGAGACGGCCACCCAGTTCCAGGAGCTGAAGCGCCAGTTGGAGGCCACCGGCCTGTTCAAGATTACGCTGAAGAGCCGCCCCTGGAAGACCTACGTGGAGGGCTACCAGAAGGGCGAGTACCCGGTGTTCGGGCGCGGCTGGTTCCCCGACTTCCCCGACGCCGAGAACTTCATCGCCCCGTTCGTCGGCGAGGAGAACGCCCTCGGTACGCCGTACCCCGCCACCCGGATCACCGACGAACTGCTGCCCCGCTCCCGTCGGGAGAGCGACCGGGCGCAGGTCGCGAAGGACTTCGAGGAGGCCCAGGACATCCTCGTCGACGACGCGCGGCTGCTGCCGCTGTGGCAGGGCAAGCAGTACATGGCCGCCAGCGAGGAGATCTCGGGCGCGGAGCGGGCGCTGGACCCGTCGACGATCATGATGATGTGGGAGCTGTCCCGCAAGACGAGCTGGTGACGCCGCGGATCTCCGGGTGACGGGGGCGGTTGTCAGTGGTCGCCGGTAGGTTCTGAGGCACTGCAAGCGACCGCACACCGTAAGGAAGTTGACGTGACCGACACCGCCATGCTGCCCGAGTCCTGGCGCGGGGTACTGGGCGACGAGCTGCACAAGCCCTACTTCAAGGAGCTGACGGAGTTCGTCGAGGAGGAGCGGGCGAGGGGTCCCGTCTACCCGCCGCGCGAGGAGGTCTTCGCCGCCCTCGACGCGACGCCGTACGACCGGGTGAAGGTGCTGGTCCTCGGTCAGGACCCGTACCACGGCGAGGGCCAGGGCCACGGCCTGTGCTTCTCGGTGCGGCCCGGGGTGAGGACCCCGCCCTCGCTGCGGAACATCTACAAGGAGATGCAGTCGGAGCTGGGCCTGCCCGTCCCGGACAACGGCTATCTGATGCCGTGGGCCCAGCAGGGCGTGCTGCTGCTCAACGCGGTGCTCACGGTCCGCGCCGGTGAGGCCAACTCGCACAAGGGCAAGGGCTGGGAGAAGTTCACCGACGCGGTGATCCGCGCGGTGGCCGAGCGGCCCGACCCGGCGGTGTTCGTGCTGTGGGGGAACTACGCGCAGAAGAAGCTCCCGCTGATCGACGAGTCCCGGCACGCGGTGGTGAAGGGCGCCCACCCCTCACCGCTGTCGGCGAAGAAGTTCTTCGGCTCCAAGCCGTTCACGCAGATCAACGAGGCGATCGCCGCGCAGGGCCACGAGCCGATCGACTGGCGCATCCCCGACCTGGGCTGACCGGGGGCTGCGGGGACCGGTCGGGTCCGGTCCCCGCAGCCGCCTACGGAGCCGCCTCGCCGGGATTGTCGGTGCCTGCGGTTAGCGTCGGGGAGACGACGGACGGCTGGTGAGGGTGCGGAGGGCTCGATGGCGGAGCGGCGGGAGCAGGTGGCACCGGACGCGGTGATGACGCGGATCGGTCAGGTCGTGATGCTGCATCACGCGGGGGACCGGGAGGAGGCCCGGCAGCGCTTCCTGACGCTGTGGGCGGAGATCGGTGAGGACGGCGACCCGCTGCACCGGTGCACCCTCGCCCACTACATGGCCGACACCCATGACGACCCGGCCGACGAACTCGCCTGGGACCTGCGGGCGCTGGGCGCCGCGGAGGAACTCTCCGACGACCGCCTCGCCCGCCACGACGGCACCCTGGCGGTGCGGGCGCTCTACCCGTCCCTGCATCTGAACCTCGCCGCCGACTATGTGAAGCTCGGCCGCGCGGAGGCCGCCCGCAGCCACCTCAGACGCGCCAGGTGCGCCGCCGCCGCGCTCGCCGACGACAGCTACGGCGACGGGGTGCGGGCGGCGATCGGGCGTCTTGAGCTGCGGCTGGGGATGGGCGGCGAGGACGGGTAGCGGGTGGCCGAAAGGGCTTTCGGCGGCTCCTAGCGGCGGCCGTACACCTTCTCGCAGGTCCGTGACTCCGGGCTGTCGGGGCGCCAGCCGCCGTACCGGGTGCCCAGGGCGCAGACGTCGGTCTGCTCGCGGACGGTGCGGGACACGTCCGGGATCTCGGGGGGCGCGGGGGCGGCGGGGCGTGCGGGGCCCGCGGGGCGCGCTGGGCTGGTCGCCGGGCGCGGGGGGTCGGTCCGGCGGTGCTCGGGGGAGCGGCGGGGGGCCTCGGGGCGGGCGTCCGGGTGCGCCTGGGAGCTGTGGGCGGGCGGGGACTGGCGCGGCGCGGGTGTACCGGGGGTGGCCGGGCGCGGGGCGGGGGCGATCAGCTCCAGGGCCTCACGCGCGGGGGCCTGCACGATCTGCGGCTCCGTCTCGCGGTCCGGGCGCTGCGCCGGGGCCGTGGACGGCGGCGCGGGCGGGCCGGGCACGGGCGGGCGGGGGACCGTCGTACAGCCGGAGAGGGCCGAGACGGCCACGGTGACCAGAAGCGCTGCGGTGGTCGTCGTTCGATGCACCCGCGCCACTCTGCTGGGTCACCCCCGGCAGGGCACGGCCAACAAGCGCGGGTTGCCCCACACGGGTGACCTCCGTCCCCGGTAGGGAGGGTGCGCGGGGGGCGCGGCTGACGTCAGTCGCCGTAGCGGCGCAGCAGTTCGGCCCGCTCGTCGTCGGGGGCGCGGCCCCCGGCCGGGTGACGGCGGCGGCGTAGGGTCCTCGCCCGCACCGACGGCCTGCCCGTGTGCGGCGCGGCTCGGCTGCCGCGTGCGACGGCCCTCGCGTGCCAGGCGGTGTGGATCGCCCGCGGGAACGTGACGTGCAGCCGGGTCGGGGTCGCCGTACGGGACACGGCGCTGGGCGTGATGTCCGCGCTCCTCCTGCGCGGCTTCGCCGGGATCGCCGACTGGCGGCGCACGCCGCGCCCGTATGCTGCCGGGAGAGCAGGCTCAGGCAAGCGGTAGAGGAGACCCAGGTGAAGGTCGGCTGCATCGGACTCGGCGACATCGCGCAGAAGGCGTACCTGCCGGTGCTCGGCGTCCAGCCCGGGGTGGAGCTGCACCTCCAGACCCGTACGCCCGCCACCCTCACCCGGGTCGCGGACAGCCTCCACCTCCCCGCGGAGCGGCGCCACGCCGACCTGGACGCGCTGCTCGCGCAGGGCCTCGACGCGGCGTTCGTGCACGCCCCCACGGACGTCCACCCGCAGATCGTCACCCGGCTCCTTGAGGCGGGCATACCGACCTACGTCGACAAGCCGCTCGCCTACGAACTCCCCGACTCCGAGCGGCTGGTGGAGCTGGCCGAGGAGCGGGGCGTGTCGCTCGCGGTCGGGTTCAACCGGCGCTTCGCGCCCGCGTACGCGCAGTGCGCCGAGCACCCGCGCGAGCTGATCGTGATGCAGAAGAACCGCGTCGGCCTGCCCGAGGAGCCGCGCACGATGGTCCTCGACGACTTCATCCACGTCGTCGACACCCTCCGCTTCCTGGTGCCGGGACCGGTCGACGACGTGACCGTGCGCGCCCGCACCGAGGGCGGGCTGCTGCACCACGTCGTGCTCCAGCTCGCCGGGGACGGGTTCACCGCGCTCGGCGTGATGAACCGGCTCAGCGGCTCCACGGAGGAGGTCCTTGAGGTGTCCGGGCAGGACACCAAGCGGCAGGTGCTCAACATCTCCGACGTGGTCGACCACAAGGGGCAGCCGACCGTGCGGCGACGCGGGGACTGGGTGCCGGTGGCCCGGCAGCGCGGCATCGAGCAGGCGGCGCTGGCCTTCCTGGACGCCGTCCGGGCCGGGAAGACGCTCAGCGCCCGGGACGCGCTGGCGACGCACGAACTGTGCGAGCGGGTGGTACGCGCGGTTCAGGATCGCGCCGCCGCGTCCGCCTGACCCGTCGGGTCCCCTCCGTCAGGCCGTACGCGGCCAGCACCAGCAGCGCCGCGTACACCGGCCAGGCGCCGAGCCTGGCGTACGGCGTGACCCCGTCCGCGAGCGGCACCGCGTACACCCGCGCGGCGCTCGCGTCCGTGCCCAGCCAGGAGCCCACGCGGTGCCCGTCCGGGCCGTACACCGCCGAGACGCCGGTCAGCGTGGCGTGCACCATCGGGCGGCCGGTCTCCGCGGCGCGCAGCGCGGCGAGCGAGGCGTGCTGGGCGGGCGCCCAGCTCTGCTGGAAGGTGGAGGTCGCGGACTGGGCGACGAGCACGTCCGCGCCGTCGCGGGCGAGGGCACGGCTGAGGTCGGGGAAGGCCGACTCGAAGCAGACCATCGGGCCGACGCGGAGGCCGTCCCCGACGTCCATCACGACCTGTTCGGTGCCGCGCCTGCGGTCCTCGGCGGCGGCCTTGCCGACCGAGGTCGCCCAGCCGAGCAGGGAGCGGGCCGGGATGTACTCGCCGAACGGGACCAGCCGCATCTTGTCGTAGCGGTCGCCGGTGCGGCCCTCGGGGCCGACCAGGACGGAACTCTTGTAGATGCCGGGCCGGTCGGAGCGGCGCGCGTCCACGTTCACCAGGATGTCGGCGCCCGTCTCGCGGGAGAGGGCGGCCAGTCGCCGGGTCAGCTCGGGCCGCTCCCCGAGGTCGAAGCCGACGCTGCTCTCGCCCCAGACGATGAGGTCGACGTCCTGCCCGGCGAGGCTCCGGGTCAGCCGCTCCTCCAGGTCGAAGCGCCGGTCCGCGCTGGCGGGGCCGCCTACGACGCCGGGCTGTACGACAGCGACGCGCACGTGGGCGTCGGTGCCGGGGCGGGGGGACCACAGGTGGGCGGCGGTGGCGGCCACGGCGGTCAGGGCGAGGGCGGTGACGGCGGTGAGCGCGGGCGCGGTGACGGCGGTCCGGGCGAGGGCACGGGCGGTCGGCGCGGTCCGGGCGGGGTCGGTCGAGGCGGTCCCGGTGGGCGCGGTCGCGGTGGTCTGGGCGGGTGCGGTTCCGGTGGGCTGGGTGGGCGCGGTCCGGGCGGGGTCGGTCGCGGCGGTCCCGGTGGACGCGGTCGCGGTGGTCTGGGCGGGCGCGGTACCGGTGGGCCGGGCGGGGTCGGTCGAGGCGGTCCGGGCGCTGGCGGTCGGCGCGGTCCGGGCGGGCGCCGGGGGCGAGAGCCTGCGTGCGGCGAGCGCTACCAGCACCGCGACCGCCACGTTCACGGTCACCACCAGGAAGCTCAGCAGCCACACGCCGCCCACCGAGGCCAGCCGCAGTGCCGGTTCCCGCTGCCACTGGCTGGCCCCGAGCATCCCCCACGGCCCGCCCAGGGCCTCCCAGGAGCGGACCAGCTCCACCGTCAGCCAGCCGGACGGCAGCACGAGCAGCGCCGCCGCGGTCCGGCGCGCCCCGGGCGCCCCGCCCAGGAACCGGCGCGCGAGCCAGCCCCAGGGCGCCCACAGCGCGCCGAGCAGCGCGGCGATGACGAAGGTGAAGACGTGCAGGTTGGGCAGCAGCCAGTGGTGCACGGCCAGCATGAAGCCGAAGCCGCCCGACCAGCCGTCGTACAGCGCGCGCCTGCCGGTCGGCGCGGTGCGGGCGAGCAGCAGCCACGGCACCAGGGCGACCCAGGCGAACCACCACCAGGACGGCGCGGGGAAGGCCAGCATCGGCAGCGCGCCCGCCGCCGCGGCCGTCACCGAGCGCCGCCAGGGGGAGGTGAGCCACTGGCCGGACCACTTCATACGGCGCCTCCCTACCCGCTGGGGTCAGTGTGCGCGCTGCGGACGATCTCAAACCGGAAGCGCCGGGTCAGTCGATCACACCGGCGCCCGGCCGGTCCGGCAGACGGCGCCACTTCTCCTGGACGACCACCTCGCGCAGCCGCCAGCCCTCGGCCGTCCGCAGCAGCGCGAAGTCGTACCGGCCGCCGCAGAGGAAGTCGGGCACGCCGGAGGCGGTGTCGGCGGACGCGGTGTCGGCGGACGTGGTGTCGGCGGCGAACCGCATCGGATTGACGTAGTCGGCCCGGACCCGCGCGGTGTCGCCGGTGTCCCGCTCCAGCAGCCCGAACCGCACCCGCCGGTTGACGATCAGGTGCTGCCGCGCCGAGAACGGCCCGAGGCTCTCCGCGAGCCACCCGGCGACCTCCCCGGCGTCCCCCTCGATGCCGCCCGCCGAGCGGTAGTCGGCGCGGCCGTCCGGGGCGAAGAGTCTTCGGTAGCCGTCCCAGTCCCCGTCGTCCACCGCCCCCGCGTAGTCGGTGATCAGGTCGTCGACGGCGAGTCGGTCCATCACGGTCGCCAGCTCCACACGCTGCGTCATCGGCTCAGTGTTGGGCACGGGGCCGGTCCCGCCAAGGGGGCGTGCGGTCCTAAGCTGATCCACTTCGGCCCCTAACCTCGGGAGACACCCCATGACTCGTCCTGTCACAGTCGTCACCGGCGGCAGCCGGGGCATCGGCGCCGCTGTCTGCCTGCGGCTGGCCGCGGACGGGCACGACGTCGCCCTCGGCTACGTCCGGGACGCCGGGGCCGCCGAGACGGTGGCCGAGGGCGTGCGCGCGGCGGGCGGGCGCTGTGTCGCCGTACGGATGGACACCTCGGTCGCGGCGGACGTGGACCGGCTCTTCGACACCGCCGAGGACCGGCTCGGGCCGGTGACGGGGCTGGTGAACAACGCCGGGGTGACGGGACCCCTCGGACGGCTCGCCGACACCGACACCGCCGTGCTGCGCCGGGTCGTCGACGTCAACGTCCTGGGCGCGCTGCTGTGCGCGCGCCGGGCGGCGCGGCTGATGACGCCCCGCGGCACCGGCGTGATCGTGAACGTCTCCTCGGCCGCCGCCACCCTGGGCAGCCCCGGCGAGTACGTGCACTACGCCGCCACGAAGGCCGCCGTCGACGCCCTGACCGTGGGCCTGGCGAAGGAACTGGGCCCGGACGGCATCCGTGTCACCGCGGTAGCCCCCGGCACCACCGACACCGACATCCACGCCGCCATGGGCGCCCCCGACCGCGCCCACCAGGCGGCGCCCCGCATCCCCCTGCGCCGCCCCGGCCAGCCCGAGGAGATCGCCGCGGCGGTGTCCTGGCTGATGTCACCGGACGCCTCGTACACGACGGGGACGGTGCTGCGGGTGGCGGGCGGGATGTGACCGTCAGGGGGGCGGGCGGGATGTGACCGTCAGGATGGCGGGCCACCGCACGCCACGCTGGGCGGGGTCAGGCCGCCTCGATGACGCCGTCGCGGATCGCCGCGGCCCACTCCACCACCAGGAGTTCGTACTCCGCGCGCTCCTGGGGCGAGAGTCTGCCGCCCGTGCGGAGCCACAGGGCGCGGATCTGCTCGTTCACCTCGGCTGCGGGGCGAGGGGCGCCGGGCGGTGGGGCGCCGGGCGTCAGGGAGTCGGGGGACATGCGGGCCAGACTAGGGGCAAGGTCTGACACTGCGCTACCGCTCCGCTACGCAGACCGCACGCCGTGGCCGGATGCGGTCGGTGCGGGGCGGACCGTGGCCGTCAGTGCGCCGGTTCGCCCGCGTGCGGGCTGAGCACGCCGAACGCCACCAGGGCGATGAGGATGATGCCGAGCGCGACGCGGTAGTAGACGAACGGCATGAAGCTCTTGGTCGAGATGAACTTCATGAACCAGGCGATCACGGCGTAGCCGCTGCCGAAGGCGATCACCGTGGCGAAGATCGTCGGACCCCAGGAGACATGGCCGGTCTCCATGGCGTCCTTCAGCTCGAACATGCCGGAGGCGAGGACGGCCGGGATGGCGAGGAGGAAGGAGTAGCGGGCGGCGGCCTCGCGCCGGTAGCCCATGAACAGGCCGCCGCTGATGGTCGCGCCGGACCGCGAGACGCCCGGGACCAGCGCCGCCGCCTGGCAGAGGCCGAAGATCAGGCCGTCCTTGACGCCGAGGTCCTTGAGTTCCTTGCGGGCGCGGGGCGCGCGGTGCCGTCCGCCGGTCTCGTCGCGGGCCGCGAGGCGGTCGGCGACGCCGATGACGATGCCGACCACGACCAGCATGGTGGCGGTGATCCGCAGGTCCCGGAACGGGCCCTCGATCTGGTCCTTCAGCGTCACCCCGAGCACACCGATCGGGATCGACCCGACGATCACCAGCCAGCCCATCTGGGCGTCGTGGTCGCTGCGCCACTCCCGGTCGTACAGCGAGCGGGTCCACGCGGCGAGGATCCTGCCGATGTCCTTGCGGAAGTAGATCAGCACGGCCGCCTCCGTACCGATCTGCGTGATCGCCGTGAAGGCGGCGCCCGGGTCCTCCCAGCCGGAGAAGGCCGCGGTGAGGCGCAGGTGGGCGCTGGAGGACACGGGGAGGAACTCGGTCAGCCCCTGGACGAGTCCGAGGATGAGTGATTCGAACCAAGACATGAAGTTACGGAGTCCAAGTGCCGATCGTGGAACGGGCGACGGCCACGCCGAGCCGCCGAGGACGCGGTGATCGGGTGTGCCGGAGGGCAGCGTAGCGCCCCTGGAAGTCGGGCCTTGCACAGGGGTTTGAAAGGGCGACGGCCGCTGTCACGGCGTTTCGATCATGCCGCCGTCGGGCCGCTCACCGTCCAGCCGGGGACCTGCGGGTGGGAGATCAGGTCCTCGTGGCGCACGGGGTCCCCGCAGGCGGTGCAGGTGACGACCGGCACGAGTTCGTTGCCGCAGACGTGCTCCAGGACCATCGGGCGGTCGCCGTCGCCGTGCAGGTGCCGGTCGCCCCAGGCCATCAACGTCAGCAGTACGGGCTCCAGTTCGAGCCCGGCCTGGGTCGGCCGGTACTCGAAGCGCTGCGGGCGCTCGCTGTAGGCGCGCTTGGTGAGGATCCCGGCGTCGACCAGGCGGCGCAGCCGGGAGGCGAGGATGTCGCGCGGGGCGCCGGTGTTGCGCACGAGCTGGTCGAAGCGTCCGTTGCCGAGGCACACCTCCCGCAGGACCAGCAGGGAGTACTTCTCGCCCACCAGGGCCAGGGTGTCGGCGATGGAGCAGGGGCGCGGGTCTTTTCTGGCGGCCATGGGGCTCAGTCTAATGAGGGTTTGATTTTCCAACCCGCAAGGCTATGGTGAGTTTGGTTTTCCAACCCACCGCCTTCCCGACCCATCCGACGTCCCAGGAGTGGAGGCCCGCACATGCGTGACGCGGTCATCGTCGAAGCCGTACGCACCCCCGTCGGCAAGGGCAAGCCGGGCGGCGCCCTCGCCCATGTCCACCCCGTCGAACTCCTCGCCCACACCCTGCGCGCCCTCGTCGAACGCACCGGCGTCGACCCCGCGCTGATCGACGACGTCATCGGCGGCACGGTCGACCAGGTCGGCGAGCAGGCCATGAACACCACCCGCTACGCGGCCCTGTCGGCGGGGTTCCCCGAGTCCGTCCCGGCGACCACCGTGGACCGCCAGTGCGGCTCCTCCCAGCAGGCCGTCCACTTCGCCGCCCAGGGCGTCCTCGCCGGGGCCTACGACCTGGTCGTGGCCTGCGGCGTCGAGTCGATGAGCCGGGTGCCGATGTGGTCCAACGTGCCGCCCGGCGCCGACCCGTTCGGACCCGGCGTCGCCGCGCGCTACCCCGAGGGCCTGGTCCCGCAGGGCATCAGCGCCGAACTGATCGCCGCCAAGTGGTCCCTCACGCGCGAGCGCCTGGACGGCTTCGCCGCCGCCTCCCACCAGAAGGCCGCCGCGGCCTGGGACGCGGGGCTGTTCGACGCCGAGGTGGCGCCCCTGGACGGCGTGGCCCGCGACGAGTGCGTGCGGCCCGGCAGCAGCGTCGAGACCCTCGCCGGACTCCGGTCCGCCTACCACGACCCGCACTTCGCCGAGCGGTTCCCGCAGATCGAGTGGAACATCACCGCGGGCAACGCCAGCCCCCTCAACGACGGCGCCGCCGCCGTGCTGATCACATCGAGCGAGACCGCCGCCCGCCTCGGCCTGCGCCCGCTGGCCCGGCTGCACAGCTTCGCCGTCACCGGCTCCGACCCGCTGCTGATGCTCACCGGCGTCATCCCCGCGACGGAGAAGGTGCTGCGCAGGGCCGCCCTGACCCTGGACGACATCGACCTGTTCGAGGTCAACGAGGCGTTCTCCAGCGTCGTCCTGGCCTGGCAGCAGGAGACCGGCGCCGACCTCGCCAAGGTCAACGTGCACGGCGGCGCCATCGCCCTCGGCCACCCGCTCGGCGCCAGCGGCGCCCGCCTCACCACCACCCTGGTGCACGCGATGCACGAGCGCGGAGCCCGCTACGCCCTCCAGACCATGTGCGAGGCGGGCGGCCTCGCCAACGCGATGGTCCTGGAGAACCTCTGAACGGCCGTCAGCGCCCCCGCAGCCGGTGCCGCTTGCGCCACGCCACCACCGCGCCCGCGAGCGCGGGCACGGCGATGCAGGCCATCGCGATCAGGAAGGCGGGGGACGTCGGCGCCGACGCGCGGGCCCCGGCGACGGCGTACGCGGCGGTGTTCGGGATCGTGCCGATCGCCGTCGCGAGGAGGAACGGCAGGATGCCCATGCGGGAGACGGCGGCGCAGTAGTTCGCCGCGGCGAACGGCACGCCCGGGAACAGCCGCACCGCCAGCATCGACCGGAAGGCGTGCCTGCTGAGCTGCCCGTCCGCCGCCTTCAGCAACCGGCCCCGCAGCAGCGGACGCAGCGCGTCCTGCCCGAGCACCCGGCCCAGCACGAAGGAGATCCCGGCCCCCAGCACGGTGCCCGCGACGGCCGCCCCCAGCCCCAACTGGGAGCCGAACAGCGCGCCCGCCGCCAGGTTCAGCAGGGGCCGCGGCACGAACGCCACCGTGCACAGCCCGTACGCCACCGCGAACACCAGCGCCGCCGCGGCACCGCCGAGCTGCGGCGGCCAGCCGTGCGCCAGCAGCCGCTGCGGTTCGAACAGCAGCACCGCCGTGGCCGCCCCGGCGAGCAGCGCGACCAGCAGCGAGAAGCGGGACCAGGGCGACACCAGCACCCGCACCACACGGGCGGCGGGGCTGACGGGCAGGGCGACGGCGGCGGCGGTCGGGACGGTGGCCTGGGGAGGGGCCGTGGTGGTGCCGCCAGAGCGGGTGGAGGCGAGCATCCCGTGACACTAACCGACCGATGTGTGTGATCGCCGTATGGTTCGTCTCACGACCGTCACAGTCACGCCCGCGCCACGGCGTTCCGGCCGCCGGGAAAACCATTCGACGCCCGGTGGCGCGTCAGCGATGATCGACCTCATGTTCCGGCACGCCTTCCTCCTCGTGGCATCCGCGCTCGCGGATGCGCCGAAGGCTGCCGTTCCCGTCTTCCTGACAGCCGTCGACGGCGCCCGAAGCTGACCCTCCCCGGATCGTCCGGCGGACCCCGCAGGGGGAGGGTCGGCGAGTTCCCGGGGTCCCCGTCTCCCACTCCGCAGTGACTTCGAGGTACAGCCATGCCCAAGACGGCCTACGTCCGCACCAAACCGCATCTCAACATCGGCACCATGGGCCACGTCGACCACGGCAAGACCACCCTGACCGCCGCCATCACCAAGGTCCTCGCCGAGCGCGGCTCCGGCACCTTCGTCCCGTTCGACCGCATCGACCGGGCCCCGGAGGAGGCGGCGCGCGGCATCACCATCAACATCGCGCACGTCGAGTACGAGACCGACACCCGCCACTACGCGCACGTCGACATGCCCGGTCACGCCGACTACGTGAAGAACATGGTCACCGGCGCCGCCCAGCTCGACGGGGCCATCCTCGTCGTCTCCGCGCTGGACGGGATCATGCCGCAGACCGCCGAACACGTGCTGCTCGCCCGGCAGGTGGGCGTCGACCACATCGTCGTCGCCCTGAACAAGGCCGACGCCGGGGACGAGGAGCTGACCGACCTGGTGGAGCTGGAGGTCCGCGACCTGCTCACCGCGCACGGCTACGGCGGCGACGCCGCGCCCGTCGTACGGGTCTCCGGGCTGAAGGCGCTGGAGGGCGACCCGAAGTGGACGGCGGCCATCGAGGCGCTGCTCGACGCGGTCGACACCTACGTGCCGATGCCCGAGCGGTACGTCGACGCGCCGTTCCTGCTGCCCGTGGAGAACGTGCTCACCATCACCGGGCGCGGCACCGTCGTCACCGGCGCGGTGGAGCGCGGCACGGTACGCGTGGGCGACCGGGTCGAGGTGCTCGGCGCCGACCTGGAGACCGTCGTCACCGGCCTGGAGACCTTCGGCAAGCCGATGGAGGAGGCGCAGGCCGGGGACAACGTGGCGCTGCTGCTGCGCGGCGTCCCCCGGGACGCCGTCCGGCGCGGGCACGTCGTCGCCGCGCCGGGCAGCGTGGAGCCGCGACGGCGGTTCACCGCGCGGGTGTACGTGCTGTCCGCGCGCGAGGGCGGCCGGACGACGCCGGTCGCCACCGGGTACCGGCCGCAGTTCTACATCCGCACCGCGGACGTGGTCGGTGACGTCGACCTCGGGGAGAGGGCGGTGGCCCGGCCCGGCGACACCGTCGCGATGACGGTGGAACTGGGCCGTCCGGTCCCGCTGGAGCCCGGCCTCGGCTTCGCCATCCGTGAGGGCGGCAGGACGATCGGCGCGGGCACGGTCACGGAGGTGCGCTGAGCCGAGCGCGCGGCGCACCCGGGCCCGAACCGGCCCGGGTGCGCCCCGGCACAATGGGCGGGTGAGAGAGCCCGAGCCGATCCCCGTCACCCGAGCCGTCGACCACGGCACCGCCAAGCTGCTGCCGGACGTCGACCGTGCGCGGGCCTGGCTGCTGACGGTGGACGGGGCGCCGCAGTCGTACGTCGACCTGGACGAGCCGACGCACCTGGAGTTCGAGTACGCCCGACGGCTCGGGCACGTGCTGGACACGGTGGCGGAGCCCGGCCTGCCGCTGGACGCGCTGCATCTCGGCGGCGGGGCGCTCACCCTGCCCCGCTATCTGGCGGCGACCCGCCCCGGGTCCCGGCAGGACGTCGTGGAGGCCGACCGGGGCCTGCTGGCGCTGGTCGCCGAGCACCTGCCCGTCCCGGAGGGCAGCGGGATCGCCCTGCACGCCGCGGACGCGCGGGCCTGGCTGGAGGCGGCGCCCGCGGACCGGGCCGACGTGCTCGTCGCGGACGTCTTCGGCGGCTCCCGGGTACCCGCGCACCTGACGTCCGTGGCGTACGCGCGGGAGGCCGCGCGGGTGCTGCGGCCGGACGGGGTCTACCTGGCCAACCTCGCCGACGGGGCGCCGTTCGGGTTCCTGCGCTCCCAGCTCGCCACGTTCGCCGGGGTCTTCGAGGAGCTGGCGCTGATCGCGGAGCCGGGGGTGCTGCGCGGACGGCGGTTCGGCAACATGGTCCTCGTCGCCGCCCACCGGCCGCTGGACCTGCCCGCTCTCGCCCGCCGCACCGCCGCCGACGCCTTCCCGGCGCGCGTCGAACACGGCGCCGCCCTGCGCGACCTCACCGCCGGGGCGCGGCCGGTCCAGGACGCGGACGCGGTGCCGTCGCCGGTGCCGCCGGAGGGGGCGTTCGGGGTCGGCTGACGGACGGCGCGGATCGGGGTGGGCCGACGGACGGGGCGGTTCGGGGTGGGCTGACGGAGGGGGCGTTCGGGGTGGGCCGCCGGACGACGGCGCGCTCAGCCCGCGGCGCGTTCCGCGCCCGCCGTCTCGTCGGACGCGGGCGACGACGCGATCTCCTTGCCGCCCCGGCGCCGCAGCTCGCGCACCTCGGGCACCGTCAGCACCAGCGCCGTGACCACGACGATCAGGGCGGCGCAGCCCCACAGCGCGTTCTCACGCCCGAACGCGGTCTCCGTGGGTCCGGCCAGCGCGGTCGCCAGCGGCAGCAGCGCGACGGAGCCGAACCAGTCGTACGCCGAGACGCGGGAGAGCTTCTCCTCGGGTATCTCCTGGTGCAGCGCGGTCATCCAGGAGACCCCGAAGACCTCCAGGGTGACGCCGGTGAGGAACATCGTCGCGCAGAGCAGTTCGATCGACACCGGCACCGCGAGCGCGGCGGACGGCAGGGCGAGCGGGAAGACGCACAGCGTGCCCGCGAGCAGCAGACGGCGCGGCTTCCAGCGGGTCATCAGCAGCGCGCCCGCCACCGTGCCCGCCCCGAAGAAGCCGAGCGCCAGCCCCCAGGGCCCCGCCCCGCCCAGGTGGTCCCGGGCGACCAGCGGACCGTAGACCGCGTCGGCCGCGCCGACGACCGCGTTGGCGATGGAGAACTGCACGACGATGCCCCACAGCCAGGGCCGCCCGGTGAACTCCCGCCAGCCCTCCCGCAGGTCGGACAGCAGCCCGCCGCCCGGCTCGCGCGGCGCGATGTGGCTGACGTCGAGGAAGGACCGCAGCGAACCGGCGGCGGCGAACGCCACCGCGTCCGCCGCCAGCACCCAGCCGGGCCCGACGGCGGCGACCATCGCACCGCCCAGCGCGGCACCGCCGACCGCCGCGCCCTGCATCGCCATCCGGAACACCGCGAACGCCCGGCTGGCCTGCTCGCCCTGCACGGAGGAGAGCAACATGCCCTCCGCCGCCGGGCTGAAGAACGCCTGGCCGGTGCCGCCGAGCGCGGTCAGCAGCATCATCTGCCAGAGCTGCGGCTGCCCGGTCAGCACCAGCACGCCGAAGACGCCCTGCGAGACGCAGTTGAGGGCGTTGGCCGCGACCATCACCCGGTGCCGGGGCAGCCGGTCCGCGACCGCGCCGCCGATCAGAAGGAACACCACCAGCGGCAGGGTGCGGGCGGCGGCCACCAGACCGACGTCGCCGCCGTCGCCGCCCGCCTCCAGGACCGCGAACGCGGCGGCGATCAGGGCGCCGTGGCTGCCGAGGCTGGTGATGAACGCCGAGGCGGTCAGCAGGCTGTAGTTGCGGCCCGCCCACGCCGGTCGGCGCGGGCGGTGCGGGCGGCGGGGTGCGCCGTCGGTGCGGGTGCTCACCGGCTGACTATCGCCGCCCCCGCCCCGACTTGCCAAACCCTTCCTCCCATGTCAACGGCGGGATCGGGCCAGCCTCGGTCAGCCGCCGGTGGGCTCCCCGTGCAGCCGTACCGTGCTGAGGATCTTCAGGATGGTCTCCTTGGGGACCTCGTCCTTGACGCCCTTGGCGCCGTAGAAGTTCCACGACACGAAGTCACCGGCGGAGTTCTTGAAGCCGAAGGTGACCGCCTTGCCGTCGCTGGCGCACTTGCCCTTCTGCGGCGTGTTCTTCGACTCCGCCCAGGCGACGCTGCCCTCGACGCCCGCCTTGGTGGTGTACGGCGTGGCCTTCTCGTCGAAGGTGATGCTCTTCTTGTCGGGCTGGGTGTAACCGCCGTAGACCCACCAGGCGACCGTGTTCACGGCGACCTCGTCGGTGCTCTTGGCGCCGCTCGCGCCCTTGGTGCCGGAAGCGGCGAGGTGGGTGTCGTCCGTCTGGCCGTCCTTGTCGTCGTCCTCGGTGCACCACTTGGACTTGTAGATCGCGGGCGCCGTCATGACGATGATCGGCTTGGCGTCGTCGGACTCGGGGTCCTCGAAGCCGATGGTCAGACCGGGGGACTGCACCTCCCAGTCGGCCGGTACGTCGAAGGCGGTGCCCCACTTGGGGTTCACCACGACCTTCCAGCCGTCGATGGTCGGCTTCAGGTCGTCGGCGCCGCGCGGGTTGTCCTCGGAGCCGGAGGCGGTCTCGCTCGGCTCGGTGGACGGGGACGCGGACTGGCTGGCCTTCTTGTCGTCCTTGCCGCCGTCCGCCTCGTCGTCCTTGTCGCCTCCCAGGACCAGGAACCCGGTGACCCCGGCGGCCACCACGACCGCCGTGGCCGCGATGATCGCGGTCAGCTTCGTCCGGTTCCCGCCCCCGCCGCCCCCGCCGCCGGGCTGCGCCTGCGGGGCGCCCACCGGCTGCGGCGCGCCCCACTGGGGCTGCTGCCCCGGCTGCTGGGCATACGGGTTGGGCTGCTGGTAACCCGGCTGCTGGTACGGATTCGGCTGCTGGTACCCCGGCTGCTGGTAGGGGTTGGGTGTGTTCGGCTGCTGCGGGTTCTGCTCGCCCCCGGGCGGCTGCTGTCCTGGCCACATGGGGCGTAACCCTAGTGCTGCCCCGGACACGATTCGGTCACCGGCCCTTGTCAGGGACGTAGCAAACCTGGCCTCTGGAGGCTACTCGTGGGTAACCTGCGGCCATGAGCGCAGATCAGATGTCGATCGGCGAGTTGCTCGCCGCCACGGTGCCGATGGTCCGGACCCTGAACCTGGAGTACCTGGAGACCACCCCGGAGAAGGCCGTGCTGGCCCTGCCGGACCAGGAGGAGTACCGCAACCACGTCGGCGGACCGCACGCGGGCGCCATGTTCACCCTGGGCGAGTCCGCGAGCGGCGCGATCGTCCTCGCCGCCTTCGGGGACCAGCTCTCGCGCGCCACCCCGCTGCCGGTGCACGCCGAGATCGCGTTCAAGAAGATCGCCCTCGGCCCCGTCACCGCCACCGCGACGCTGGGCCGCCCGATCGCCGAGGTCGTCTCCGAACTCGACGAGGGCAAGCGCCCGGAGTTCCCCGTGACCGTGGCCGTGCAGCGCGCGGACGGCGCCGTGACCAGTGAGATGACGGTGGTCTGGACGCTGCGTCCCAACGGCTGAGGGGGCCGGTGCGTACAAGGCCCGTACGGAAGTGCCCGTACGGGCCTTCGTGTTGCCCCGCCGGGTGGATGCCGCCGCGCCGACGGCGCCCGCCTGATGGTGTGTCAGGGCAGTCCGGCGCATAGTGCCCGGACAAGGCATTCGCGGTTGCCCCCTCACCCAAGGAGTGACGGCCCATGACCGAACCCGTCCCCCGGCGCTCCGCGCTCTGGCTGCTCGGCGGCGCCCTCACCGTCGCCGCGGCGCTGCCCACCCCGGCGCGGGCCCACGCTGGCGCCGCCTCCCGCGTCGAACGGCTCCTCGCCCGGCTCACCCTCGACGAGAAGATCTCCCTGCTGCACGGCGCCCCCGACCCCGACCCGCTCGGCCAGGCGGGCTACGTCCCCGGGGTGAAACGCCTCGGCATCCCGCCGCTCCGCCTCGCCGACGGCCCCGCCGGGGTCCGCGTCACCGCCCACGCCACCGCCCTGCCCGCCCCGGTGTTGCTGGCCGCCGCCTTCGACCCCGTCCTCGCCCGCCGCTACGGCGAGGTCATCGGGCGCGAGGGCCGCGCCCTCGGCCAGGACGTGCTGCTCTCCCCGATGGTCAACCTCATCCGCACCCCGTACGCGGGCCGCAACTTCGAGACGTTCAGCGAGGACCCCCTCCTCGCCGCCGACCTCGTCGCCGCCGAGATCGAGGGCATCCAGGGCGAGGGCCTGATCGCCACCGTCAAGCACTTCGCCCTCAACAACCAGGAGAAGGACCGCCAGTCCATCGACGCCCGCGCCGACGAGCGCACCCTGCACGAGACCGAACTGCGCGGCTTCGAGGCCGCCGTCGCCGCCCGCACCGGCGCCGTCATGGGCGCCTACAACAAGGTCAACGGCACCTACGCCTGCGAGAACGGCGCCCTGCTCACCGACGTCCTGCGGAACCGCTGGGGCTTCGACGGCTGGGTCATGACCGACTGGTTCGCGGCCCACAGCGCCGCCCGCGCCCTCACCGCCGGACTCGACATGGAGATGCCGGACGGCAAATACCTCGGTACGGCGCTGAAGACCGCCGTCCGCGACGGCAGCGTCCCCGAACGGCACGTCGACCGGGCGGTCCGCCGCATCCTCACCGTCCTCGACCGCTTCGGGCTCCTCGACGGCAGCGCCCCCGCACGCCCGGACCGGGACGCCCGCGCGGGGGCCGCCCTCGCCCGGGAGGTCGCCGAGGCGGGCGCGACCCTGCTCCGCAACGAGTCCGGCACCCTGCCGCTGACCAGCGGCGACAGCATCGCCGTCATCGGCCCGACCGGCGCGACGCCCTTCGTCGGCGGCGGCGGCAGCGCCCACGTCGTCCCCGACCGGGCGACCACCCCCCTCACCGAGATCCGCGCCCGCGCGGGAGAGGGCACCCAGGTGTCGTACGCCCTCGGTGAGGACCTCTTCGGCCAACCCGTCCCCGCCTCGGCCCTCGACCCCGGCTTCGCCACCGAGGGCCAGGGCGTCGACGCCGGACGGACCTGGGCCTACGACGGCACCCTCACCGTGCCCGAGGCCGACGCCGACGACTGGACCTTCGTCCTGCACTTCTCCGGCGACCCCCTCGCCCGGCCCGAGGTCCTCCTCGACGGCGACGAACTCTTCCCCGTCGCGCCCGACTTCGGGGAGTACTTCATGGGCGGACTCGGCACCGCCGCCCCCGACGGCCTCGCCGTGCGCCGCGCCACCCGCCGCCTCACCGCGGGCCCGCACCGGCTGCGTGTCACCGCGCAGGGCGGCAAGGACGGCCTGCTGTTCCGGCTGCGCCGCATCAGCCCCACCACCCGCGCCGCCGACGTGGCCGAGGCGGTCCGCGCCGCCCGCGCCGCCCACCAGGTCGTGCTCTTCGCCTACGAGGACGCCACCGAGGGCCAGGACCGCGCCAGCCTCGCGCTGCCGGGCAACCAGGAGGCGCTCATCGGGGCGGTCACCGCGGCCAACCCGCGCACCACCGTGGTCCTCAACACCTCGTCCGCGACCGCGATGCCCTGGCTGCCCGGCACCGGCGCGGTGCTCCAGATGTACTACCCCGGCCAGGAGGGCGCCCCGGCCACCGCCGCCGTCCTGTTCGGCGACCGCGACCCGGGCGGCCGTCTCACCCAGACGTTCCCCGCCGACGACGGCCACCACCCCACCGCCGCCGACGCCCACCGCTACCCGGGCGTCAACGGCGTGCAGGAGTACTCGGAGGGCGTGCACGTCGGCCACCGCTGGTACGACGCGCGGGGCGTGCGGCCCCTGTTCCCCTTCGGCCACGGACTGTCGTACACCTCCTTCGCCTACGGCGGGCTGACGGCCCGCGCCGACGGGAGCGGCGGGCTTGAGGTGGCGTTCACCGTGCGCAACACCGGGGGCCGGGACGGGATCGCCGTACCGCAGGTGTACGTCGGCCCCTCGCCCGACCTGCGGCTCGACCAGCCGGTGCGGGTGCTGGCCGGGTACCGGCGGCTGGCGCTCGCGGCGGGGGAGCGGCGCCGGGTGACCGTGCGGGTGGCGGCGCGGACGCTGTCGTCCTGGGACCCGGCCCACCACGACTGGGTGCTGGGCACCGGGCGGCGCGCCGTGTGGGTCGGCGCCTCGTCGCGTGATCTGCGGCTGCGCGCCAGCGTGCGGGTCGGGACCGGGTAGGCTGCCCCGGCGCACGCTCGCCCGTGAGCGTGCGCCGGGAACGACCGGTCCGGCACAGGGGAGGAAGCGGCCTTGCACGTCCAGGAATGGCTCGAAACGGTGCCGCCGCTCAGCATCTATCTGCTGGTCGGCGTGGTCATCGGCCTGGAGAGCCTGGGCATCCCGCTGCCCGGTGAGATCATCCTGGTCTCCTCGGCGCTGCTGGCCTCCCAGCACGGTGAGATCAACCCGGTCATCCTCGGCGCCTGCGCCACCACCGGTGCCATCGTCGGCGACTCCATCGGCTACGCCATCGGCCGCAAGGGCGGACGGCCCCTGCTGGCCTGGCTCGGCGCGAAGTTCCCCCGGCACTTCAGCGAGGGGCACATCGCCACCGCCGAGCGCTCCTTCCAGAAGTGGGGCATGTGGGCCGTCTTCTTCGGCCGGTTCATCGCCCTGTTGCGGATCTTCGCCGGGCCGCTCGCGGGTGTGCTGCGGATGCCGTACTGGAAGTTCCTCACCGCCAACGTCCTCGGCGGCATCCTGTGGGCGGGCGGCACCACCGCCGTCATCTACTACGTCGGCGTGGTCGCCGAGGCATGGCTGAAGCGGTTCTCCTGGCTGGGCCTGGTCCTGGCGGTCCTGGTCGGCCTGACCTCCCTGCTGGTGGTCAAACGCAAGGCGGCGAAGGCGACGGCGGCGGCGGAGCAGGAACCGGAACCCGCCAACGCGGGCGGCTGAACCGGCCTGCCTTCAAAGGGCACGGACCTTCAAGGGGCGCGGACCTTCGAAGGCCGGGAGCCAACCGTCACTCCCCGAGCGCGCCCCGGTGCGCCTCGGCGAGGTCGGCGTACACCGCGCCGTTCAGCGAGACCCCCTGCCGCTCCTCCTCCGTCAGCTCCCGCCTGACCTTCGCCGGAACCCCCGCCACCAGCGACCCCGGCGGCACCCGCATCCCCTGCGGCACCAGCGCCTGCGCGGCGACCAGCGACCCCGCCCCGATCACCGCCCCGTTGAGGACGGTGGCGCCCATGCCGACCAGGCAGTCGTCCTCGACGGTCGCGCCGTGCACCACCGCGTTGTGCCCGATGGAGACCCGTTCGCCGACGGTGACGGGGAACCCGGGGTCGGCGTGCAGGGTGCAGTTGTCCTGCACGTTGCTGCCCGCGCCGACGGTGATCCGCTCGACGTCGCCGCGCAGTACGGCGCCGTACCAGACGCTCGCCCCCGCGTGCAGCGTCACGTCCCCGATCACCGAGGCGGTCGGGGCGACGAACGCCTCCGCGTCCACCTTCGGGTCCTTGCCACCGATGCCGGTGATCAGCGCCTTGTGCGTCATCGTCGCCTCCTGGTCAGGTGATGTACGGCACCGTACCGGGCGGCGGTGGGGCGAAGATCACAGGGCCTCGGTCCCCGGGGCGCGCCGCGCGCTGAGTACCGTGAGCGGGTGCCGAAGCGCAAGAACACGTTCTCATCCTGGGGCCGCCGCCTGGCGCAGCGCGCCGTCCACGCGGTCTGGGCCTGGGCGCAGCGCACCGGCTCGGTGACCGCGGCGCACCCCGGCCGTTTCCGCTTCGGCGCCCTGGGCCACGGCACCCGGCTCGCCTTCCCGCTCGGCACGGTCTTCGGGGAGCCCTGGATCCACCTCGGCGCGCACTGCATCGTCGGTGAGCAGGTCACCCTGACGGCCGGTCTGATGCCGGGCCTCGACCTCGGCGCGGAGCCCATCCTGCGCATCGGCGACGGTGTCGTCCTCGGCCGCGGCAGCCATGTCATCGCGGACACGACGGTCACCATCGGCAGCGACTGCTACTTCGGCCCGTACGTCTACGTCACCTCCACGAACCACTCCTACGACGACCCGCACGAGCCGATCGGCAAGCAGTGGCCGCGGATGGAGCCGGTGGAGATCGGCCCCGGCTGCTGGATCGGCACCGGCGCGGTGATCCTGCCGGGCGCGCGGATCGGGCGGAACGTGGTGGTGGCGGCGGGCGCGGTGGTGCGCGGCACGGTGCCCGACCACGCGGTGGTGGCGGGCGCGCCCGCCCGGGTCGTACGGCGCTGGACGGCGGCCGACGGCTGGCAGCCGCCGCTGCGGACACCGGCGCCGGTGCCGATACCCGAAGGGGTCACCACGGACCAGTTGATGGCGCTCGCCGACCTCGACGAGGAGGCGGCGGCGCGGCTGGCGCAGTGGGAGGTCGAGGCGGAGTCCTGACCGGGACCGCGCGGCGGTCGGGCCGTGGTGGTGCCTTGGGCGGTCGGCTCGGTGTCTTGGGTGGTCGGCCGGGTGTCCTGGGTGGTCGGCCGGGTGTCTTGGGTGGTCGGCCCGGTGCTTTGGGTGGTCGGCCGGGTGTCTTGGGTGGTCGGCCCGGTGTTTTGGGTGGTCGGCCGGGTGTCCTGGGTGGTCGGCCCGGTGCTGCGGGTGGTCGGCCCGGTGTCCTGGGCGGTCAGCCCGCCGCCAGCAGCAGTGTCCCCGCGAGGGCCAGCCCCGCGCCCGTCGCCTGGAGGGCGCGCAGTCGCTCCCGGAGGAAACCGCGGGCGGCCAGCGCCGTCACCACCGGGTAGAGCGAGGCGAGCACCGCCGCCACGGTGACCGGACCGTGCTGGGCGGCGATGGAGTACGTCCCGTTGGCCGCCACGTCGGCGAGCCCGACGAAGGCCAGCGCGGGCAGCGAGGCCCAGGGAAAGCCGCCCTCGGGCAGCGCGGGCGCCCCGCGCCGTACGGTGGTCCAGAGTGCGGCGCCGCCGACGGCGACGTTGACCACGCGCTGCACGAACAGGGCGAGGAACAGCCCGGTGAGGGTCGTCGACGCCTCCGCGATCAGCGCGAACACCGTGCCGAAGCCGAGCGCCGCGACCAGCGTCAGCAGGATCGTGCGCCGCTGCACCGGCGCGCCCCGCAGTTGCGGCCCGCCCGCCAGGACGACCCCGCCCACGGCGACGGCGATCCCCGCGACCTGCACCAGCCCCGGACGCTCACCGAGGAAGACCAGACCGACCCCGACCGGGACGGCGACGCTCAGGGTGGCGAGCGGGGAGACCACGCCCATCGGACCCTGCGCGAGCGCCTGGTAGAAGGCGAGCAGGGCGATCGGGCCGACCAGCCCGGCGCCGACGGCGAACCAGAGCCGTGGCCCCGCCTCGCTCCAGCCGCCGGTGGCGACCACGATCGCCCCGAGCACCACCGCCGCGATCCCCTGCGAGACGACGACCACCGTCAGGGCCGGGGCGCGCCGGGTGAGCAGCCCGCCGCCGAAGTCGGCCAGTCCCCACAACAGGCTGGTGAGCAGGGCGAAGAATGCTGTCACGGGTGGCCTCGCAGTACAGTTCGGTGCACGATCGGGTGCACCACACAGTAGTGCACTGCATTGAACTAGGTCATCCAAAATATTGGCCGTTATGGCGGCCCTGGACGCTTCCCCTGGATGTGATGTGTCGGACCTCGACCTGCTGACCCAGTCCCTGGCCCGCAACGTCAAACGCTGGCGCACCGAGCGCGGCTTCACCCTGGACACCCTGGCCGCCCGTGCCGGGGTCAGCCGCGGGATGCTCATCCAGATCGAGCAGGCCCGCACCAACCCCAGCCTCGGCACGGTCGTGAAGATCGGCGACGCCCTCGGCGTCAGCATCACCACGCTGCTCGACTACGAGCAGGGGCCCAAGGTGCGCGTCGTCCCCGCCGACCAGGTGGTACGGCTGTGGCACACCGACGCGGGCAGCTACAGCCGCCTCCTCGCGGGCGCGGAGGCGCCGGGCCCGCTGGAGATGTGGGACTGGCGGCTGATGCCCGGCGAGGGCAGCTCCTCCGACCCGCACCCCACCGGCACCGTCGAACTCGTCCACGTCACGGCGGGCGAACTGACCCTCACCGTCGACGGCGCCGAGCACCGGATCCCGGCCGGTGCCAGCGCGTCCTTCGAGGGCGACGTCCCGCACACCTACGGCAACCAGGGCGACGTACCGATGGAGATGGTGCTCGCGGTCTCCGTGCCGCCCGTGCACTGAGACACCCGGCGGACCGGCGCCGGGCTGCTGTTACGGTGCCGCCATGCGCGCACCCATCGGAGACTTCGACACGGCCATCCCCGCCCCCGACGCCCTCGACGAACTCACCGGCCCGGTCGCGGACGCCGTACGCCACTGGCGCGGCAGCGTCCCCGCCGAGCAGATCGTGTACGTCGACACCGACCCGCGGTGGGCCGACACCGCCGTCTTCGTCGAGCACTACGGGCAGGACCTGCTGGAGCGGTCCGCGAACTGCGTGGTCGTCGCGGGCAAGCGGGGCGGCGAGACCACCCTGGCCGCCTGCGTCGTGCTCTCCACCACCCGCGTCGACGTCAACAACGCCGTCCGCCGCCAACTCGGCGCCCGCAAGGCGTCCTTCGCGCCGATGGACACGGCCACCGGTGAGACCGGCATGGAGTACGGCGGCATCACCCCCATCGGCCTGCCCGAGACCTGGCCCCTGCTCGTCGACGCGGCCGTGGTCGACCTGCCGTACGTCCTGGTGGGCAGCGGTCGCCGCCGCGGCAAACTGCTGGTACCGGGGAAGGCGTTCGCGGAACTGCCCGGGGCCGTGGTGCTGGAAGGGCTGGGAGTGGCCTGATCCCGGCGCGGGCCGGTCGCCCCGGGGCGGGGCCGGGGTCGGGGGTGCCGCCGGATGGGTAGCACTGGTGACGGGCTGCCTTTCCAGGGGGGAACCGGTGACGTACTCAGCGCTCCATAGCGAGACGTGGATCGCCCAGGGACGCGACGAGACCGTGATGCACCCGGGTGAGCTGCTCCTGCTGGAGCTAGGCCCGGCCCCGGGGGGAGGAGGGGGCGGAGGGTGCCGTGCGCGGGAATCGGGGGAGCGTGCGGTGCCCTCCGCGTCAGTGGGGGTGGCTAGGCGGGTGTGTGATGGGCCAGGGCCAGGTGTGGGTCCGGCTCGCCGGGTGTCGGGGCCGGGTCGGCGTGGACCAGGGCCGCGGTGAGGCCGGGAACCGCGTGCAGGAGGGCGTGTTCGGCGTCCACGGCGATCGCGTGGGCCTGCCGTACCGTCGCCTCGCCGTCCACCACGACCGCCACCTCGGCGCGCAGCCGGTGTCCGATCCAGCGCAGCCTCAGCTCGCCCACCGCGCGCACCCCGGCGACCTCGCGCAGCGCCCGCTCGGCGCGGTCCACCAGCGCCGGGTCGACGGCGTCCAGGACCCGCCGGAACACCTCCCGCGCCGCGTCCCGCAGCACCAGGACGATCGCCGCCGTGATCGCCAGCCCCACGAGGGGGTCGGCGAGCCGCCACCCCAGCGCCGAGCCGCCCGCGCCCAGCAGCACCGCCAGCGACGTGAACCCGTCCGTGCGGGCGTGCAGACCGTCCGCGACCAGCGCCGCCGAGCCGATCGACCGGCCCACCCGGATGCGGTAGCGGGCCACCCACTCGTTCCCCGCGAAACCGACCAGCGCCGCCACCGCCACCGCCGGGACGTGCCGCACCGGGCGCGGATCGAGCAGCCGCTCCACCGCCGTCCACCCGGCGAAGGCCGCGGACGCCGCGATCGTCAGCACGATCACCAGGCCCGCCAGGTCCTCGGCCCGCCCGTAGCCGTAGGTGAACCGGCGGGTCGCCGCCCGGCGGCCCAGCACGAACGCGATGCCGAGAGGTACGGCGGTCAGCGCGTCCGCGGCGTTGTGCACCGTGTCGCCGAGCAGCGCCACCGACCCGGACACCGCGACCACGACCGCCTGCGCCAGCGCCGTCACGCCGAGCACCGCCAGCGAGACCCACAGCGCGCGGATGCCGCGCGCGGAGGACTCCAGCGCGCCGTCGACCTTGTCGGCGGTCTGGTGGGAGTGGGGCGTGAGGAGATGCGCGAGGCGGTGCCGGACGGTGTGGCGGTGGGGATGCGGGTGAGGGCGGGTGTGGGGGTGCTCGTGGTGGTGCTGGGGGTCGCTCACGGGGTTTCCCCTTCCGGTGCGGGCGCTGGACGCCTGGTGCCTCTGGGGCCATTATGTGCGTATGAGCGCACGCACGCACCTATCACCTGCGACCGATGCGCACCCGCGCACCCCCGGCGAGGAGCAGTTCGCGCTCGCCGCGGAACTCCTCGCCCTACTCGGCGACCGCACTCGGCTCACCCTGCTGCACGCCCTGACGGCCGGTGAGGCCGACGTCAGCACGCTCACCGAGGTCTGCGGCGCGGCCCGGCCCGCGGTCAGCCAGCACCTGGCCAGGCTGCGGCTCGCGGGGCTGGTCAACACCCGCAAGGAGGGGCGGCGGGTGGTCTACGCGCTGCGCGACGGCCATCTGCGCAGGCTGGTGGACGAGGCGCTGAAGGTCGCGGACCACCGGATCGCCGACCGTCCGGTGCACGACTGACCCGCACGGCGGCCCGGCGGCCCCGGTCCGAGAGGGGGCGCGGTCCGAGAGGGGGCGCGGGGCCTCAGTAGCGCTCAGCCGTCCCCAGGTACTGCTCCGCGAACGCGGCGGCGGCCACCGGCGAGGTGAACAGCCGACGCAGCCGGGCCACCGTCGTCCCCGCCCGGAACGCGTCCCCCGCCGCGGCGCCGTGGTACACCTCCGACAGCCACTGTGAGAACTCCTGGTAGTCCCACACGCGCCGCAGACTCGCCTCCCCGTAGCCGTCGAGCCCGCGGTCGTCGCCCTCGGTGAGCCGCGCGATCAGGGCGTCGGCGAGCAGGAAGGCGTCGTGCAGCGCCAGGTTCATGCCCTTGGCCGCGATCGGCGCGACCAGGTGCGCGGCGTCACCGGCCAGGTACAGCCGCCCGTACGCCATCGGCTCGACCACGTAGTCGTGCATGTCCAGCACCCGCTTCTCGACCAGCGGGCCCCGCGTCAGCGGGGGCGCCCCGGCCGCGCCCAGCCGGGACTGGAGTTCCGCCCAGACCCGGTCCTCGGGCCAGTTCTCCGGGTCGTCGCCCGGCGGGCACTGGAGGTAGTAGCGGGTCACCTCGGGGCTGCGGGGCATGTGCCCGGCGAACCCGCGCGGATGGCAGCCGAACAGCACGCAGTCGGAGGACGGCGGCGCCTCCGCGAGCAGCGCCAGCCAGCCGATGCCGTAGTCGTGCCGGGCGATCCGGGTCCGCCCGGGCGGCAGCGCGGCCCGGGTCACCCCGCGCGCCCCGTCGCAGCCCGCCACGAACGCGCAGCGCAGCACCCGCCGTTCACCGCCCGTCTCCGGGCCGGTGTACGACACGGAGGGCCGGTCGGTGTCCAGGTCGTGCAGCCGTACGTCCTGCACGCCGAAGCGGATGTCCCCGCCGCGCACGTCGGCGTACTCCCGCACCAGGTCCGTGACCAGCAAGGGCTGCGGATAGACGAAGTGGTGACGGCCCGTCAGCTCGTGGTAGGGGAAGCGGTAGCGCCGCCCGTCGAAGCGGAACTCGCACGCCGTGTGCCGCTCCGCCCGCTTCAGCAGTTGGTCCGCCAGCCCGTGCCGCTCCAGCGCGCGGACCGCCCACTCCTCCAGGACCCCGGCGCGCGGCCGACGCTCGATGAACGCCCTGCTCTCCGTCTCCAGCACCACACAGTCGACCGACGCGGCCCGCAGCAGATTGCCCAGCGTCAGACCGGCCGGTCCGGCGCCGATGATGACGACGGGTACGCCTTGCCGAGTGGGGGAGTCGGAGGTCATCCGAGCATTATGGGCGCGGCACGCGCGGCTGTCCCGCGCTTCGGCTCAGCCCAGCGGGGTGTCGCGCCCTCAGTCCGGCGGGGAGGTGGCGCCGCCTCAGTCCGGCAGGGCAATGGCGCCGCCCTAGCCCGGCAGGGAACCGGCGCCTCAGCCCGGCAGGGAAGTGGCGCAGCCTCAGCCCAGGCGGGGTATCTCGATGGCCGGGCAGCGGTCCATCACCATGTCCAGGCCCGCCGCGCGGGTGCGCTCGTACGCCGCCTCGTCGACCACGCCGAGCTGGAACCACACCGCCTTGGCGCCCTTGGCGACCGCCTCGTCCGCGACCGCGCCCGCGAGGGCGCTGTTGACGAACACGTCCACCACGTCCACCTCGAAGGGGATCTCCGCCAGGGACGCGTACCCCTGCTCCCCGTGCACCGTCTCCGCCTTGGGGTGGACGGGCACCACCCGCTTGCCGTACCGCTTGAGCACGTCCGCCACGCCGTACGCCGCGCGTGACTGGTTCGAGGACAGGCCGACCACCGCCCAGGTGTCACCGGTCTCGGTGAGGATCCTGCGGACCGTCTCTGCGTCGCCGTACATCCCGTCGGCCTCCTTCGGCCTTGCCGTGCCTCGTCGCCCCCGCCAGTGGGCGGAAACAACCCCCGCCTCGACAACGGCCGACGCCACGCGAAGATTCCCGGGCGGAAATCGTGCCGCGGCGCCCCGAACCCCCGGCACATGCTGCGCCCGGCCGCCCGCCCGCCTACGCTCGCCACGTGTTGCGCATCACCGACGCCCGAACCGGCGAACCCGTCGAGGCCGCGCCCGCCCGCCGTGGCCTCACCCGGGTCGAGGCCCATGCCACGGGCTTCGACACCACCGCCCTGCGCGTGCTGCTCGTCGCCGACCTCCTCGTGCGCGCCCTGGAACTCGGCGGCACACCGGTCTGGGCGCTGCTCAGCGGCGGACGTGACCACGCGGAACTCCGGGCGGGCGCCGCCGCCCTCGGCATCCGCCCCTTCGAGGACACCCGGGACGTCGGCGGGCCCGGCCTGGGCGAGACCCAGGTCCTCCAGGTGGCCGTCGCCCGCGGCGGCACCGCGCCCGACGACGGGGCGCCGGGTGCCCACGGCGGGGTGCGGGTCGCCGTGGCGCCCGTGGACGCGGTGCCGGACCCGGCCGCGGCCGGGGACGACCCGGCGATCCTCCGCTTCGCCCTGCTGGCCCGCCGCCGGGACCGGCCGGTGCGGCTGGACGCGGCCACCCTGGGCGAGGCGCGCGACACCCTCACCGACTGGCGGCGGGCCGTCGCCACCTGGGCGCGCCAGCCCTCCCGGCCGATCCCCGACGAGGTGCGCGCCGATCTGCGGGCCGCCTGGGAGGACGACCTCGACGTCCCCGGCGTGCTCCGGGTCCTGCACCGGGTGCGGACCGAGCCGGACCTGCCGGACGGCGCCCGCTTCGAGACCTTCGCCTACGCCGACCGGCTGCTCGGCGTGGACCTCACGCGCGACCTGGGCTCCCCCGCGTGAGCGACCGGGCGGGTGCGGGCCCGCGGCGCCGCCTGGTCGTGCTCCGGCACGCCAAGTCCGCCTGGCCGGACGGCGTGCCCGACCACGAACGCCCCCTCGCGCCCCGTGGCCGCCGGGACGCCCCCGCCGCGGGCCGCGCCCTCGCCGCGGCCGACTGCCTGCCCGACCTCGCCCTGTGCTCCACCGCCGTACGCGCCCGCCAGACCTGGGACCTGGCCGCCGCCCAGTGGGCCACACACGCGCGCGTACGGCACGATCCCCGGCTGTACGCCGCCGACGTGCCCACCCTGCTGACCGCCGTCCACGAGGCGCCGCCCGACGTCGGCACCCTGCTCCTCGTCGGCCACAACCCGGGTCTGGAGGACCTCGTCCTCGCCCTGGCCGGGGACGGCGCCGACGACACCCTGGCCCGCCTCCGGACGAAGTTCCCCACCTCGGCCCTGGCCGTCCTCACCTGGTACGGCACCACCTGGCGGGCCCTCCTCCCGGGCACCGCCCTGCTCACCCGCTTCGAAGTGCCGCGAGGCGAGAAGTAGGGCGCCCAGGGCCTCCTCCTGAAGGAGGAGCCGTACGGCATAGGCTGGCCCGATGCAGGACGAGTACCGCACGGTCGCCCGCGCGGGTGTGCACGAGACCGAGGTCAACCGCTCCCGCTTCCTGTGCGCGCTCGCCCCCGCGGCCAGCGAGCGGGAGGCGCAGGAGTTCATCGCCGCCGTGCGCAAGGAGCACGCCGACGCCACCCACAACTGCTGGGCCTACGTCGTCGGCGCCGACGCCGCCGTGCAGAAGGCCAGCGACGACGGCGAACCCGGCGGCACCGCGGGCGTCCCCATGCTCCAGATGCTGCTGCGCCGCGACATGCGGTACGTCGTCGCCGTCGTCACCCGCTACTACGGCGGCGTCAAGCTCGGCGCGGGCGGCCTCATCAGGGCGTACGGCGGAGCGGTCGGCGAGGCGCTCGACGCCGTCGGCACCCTCACCCGCCGCCGGTTCCGGCTGGCCACGGTGACCGTCGACCACCAGCGCGCGGGCAAGCTCCAGAACGACCTGCGCGCCACCGGCCGCGAGGTCCGCGACGTCCGCTATGGCGAGGCCGTCACCATCGACATCGGCCTCCCGGACGCCGACGTCCCGTCCTTCCGCTCCTGGCTCGCCGACGCCACCGCCGGAACGGCGGCGCTCGAACTGGGCGGCGAGGCGTACGGCGACGCCTGACAAAGCGGGCATCCAGGCGGTAAGCGGGATAACTCCCACGTTCAAAACCGGTCGTGACGGGGCGATACGGGAGTGACCGCCCGTGCTGTCAGACCCGGCCGTTAGTCTCGGGGATCATGCGACTGCTGCACACTTCCGACTGGCATCTCGGCCGGGCGTTCCACCGGGTGAACATGCTCGGTGCCCAGGCCGAGTTCATCGGCCACCTCGTCACGACCGCCCGGGAGCGGGACGTGGACGCGGTGGTCGTGTCGGGGGACGTGTACGACCGGGCGGTGCCGCCGCTGGCCGCCGTCGAGCTGTTCGACGACGCGCTGCACCGCCTCGCCGACCTCGGCGTGCCCACGGTGATGATCTCCGGCAACCACGACTCCGCGCGCCGCCTCGGTGTCGGTGCCGGGCTCATCGGCCGGGCCGGGATCCACCTGCGGACCGAGCCCTCGGCGTGCGGCACACCGGTGGTGCTCCAGGACGCGCACGGGGACGTCGCCTTCTACGGTCTGCCCTATCTCGAACCCGCCCTCGTCAAGGACGCGTTCGGTGTCGAGAAGGCCGGGCACGAGGCGGTGCTGGGCGCCGCCATGGACCGCGTCCGCGCCGACCTCGCCACGCGCGCGCGGGGCACCCGGTCCGTCGTCCTCGCGCACGCCTTCGTCACCGGCGGCCAGGCCAGCGACAGCGAGCGGGACATCACCGTCGGCGGGGTGGCCGCCGTGCCCGCCGGGGTCTTCGACGGCGTCGACTACACCGCGCTGGGGCACCTGCACGGCTGCCAGACCATCACCGAGCGCGTGCGCTACTCCGGCTCCCCGCTGCCGTACTCCTTCTCCGAGGCCCAGCACCGCAAGAGCATGTGGCTCGTCGACCTCGGGCCGGACGGGTCGGTGAGCGCCGAGCGCGTGGACTGCCCCGTGCCCCGGCCGCTGGCCCGGATCCGCGGCACCCTGGAGGAACTGCTCGCCGACCCGGCGCTCGCCGAGCACCAGGAGGCGTGGGTGGAGGCGACGCTCACCGACGCCGTGCGCCCGTCCGAGCCCATGGCCCGGCTCAGCGAGCGCTTCCCGCACACCCTCAGCCTCGTCTTCGACCCCGAACGCGCCCCGGACGACCCCGACGTGTCCTACGCCCGACGGCTCGCGGGCCGCGCCGACCAGGAGGTCGCCGAGGACTTCGTCGCCCACGTGCGCGGTGCCGGACCCGACGCGCGCGAACGGGCCGTGCTGCGGGACGCGTTCGACGCC
Organism: Streptomyces flavalbus; assembly: GCF_042674625.1. Classification (NCBI taxonomy): domain Bacteria; kingdom Bacillati; phylum Actinomycetota; class Actinomycetes; order Kitasatosporales; family Streptomycetaceae; genus Streptomyces; species Streptomyces flavalbus. The sequence continues at coordinate 1,101,211 of NZ_JBHTEB010000001.1, read as the reverse complement.
GTGCGCGCCGACCGCACCGTGCGGGAGGTGGCGGGATGAGGCTGCACCGGCTGGACATCACCGCCTTCGGACCCTTCGGCGGCACCCAGAGCGTCGACTTCGACGCCCTGTCGGCGGCCGGGCTGTTCCTGCTGCACGGCCCGACCGGCGCGGGCAAGACCTCCGTCCTCGACGCCGTCTGCTACGCCCTCTACGGCGCGGTCCCCGGCGCCCGCCAGAGTGGCCAGGGCATCACCCTGCGCAGCGACCACGCCGCGCCCGGCACGCGCACGTCCGTGACGCTGGACCTGACCGTCGCGGGGCGCAGGCTGGAGATCACCCGGCAGCCGCCCTGGGAGCGGCCCAAGAAGCGCGGCACCGGCACCACCCTGGACAAGGCGCAGAGCTGGCTGCGCGAGTACGACGCCGTGGCCGGGGCCTGGAAGGACCTCAGCCGCTCCCACCAGGAGATCGGTGAGGAGGTCACCCAACTGCTCGGGATGAGCCGGGAGCAGTTCTGCCAGGTCGTGCTGTTGCCGCAGGGCGACTTCGCGGCCTTCCTGCGCGCCGACGCCGAGAAACGCGGCAGGCTCCTCGGCAAGCTCTTCGACACCCACCGGTTCGCGGAGGTGGAGAAACGCCTCGCGGAGCGCCGCCGGGCCACCGAGGCCGACGTCCGCGAGGGGGACGCGGAGCTGCTGGCCGACGCCCACCGGATGCAGCAGGCCGCAGGCGACGCCATGGCACCGCCCGAGCTGCAACCCGGCGACCCCGGCCTCGCGGACGCCGTACTGAGCGCAGCCGCCGTCGCCCGCAGCACCGCGCGCGAGCAGCTCACCGTGGCGGAGAGCGGCCTCACCGCCGCCGAGTCCGGCCAGCACGCCGCCGACCGCGCCCTGGACGACGTACGCGAACTGGCGCGGCTGCAAAGGCGGTTCACCGAGGCGCGGGAGCGGGCGCGGCGGCTGGAGGAGCGGTCCGAGGCGCACCGGCAGACGCAGGCGCGGCTGGAGCGCTCCCGCAAGGCCGAGGCCGTCGCGCCCGCCCTGGAGCTGCGGGAGGCCGCCGACGCCGAGCACCAGCGGGCGGCCCGCGCGGAGACACGCGCGCGTGCGCAACTGCCGGACGCCTTCGCGGACGCCGGGGCGGCCGGGCTCGCCGCCGCCGCGCGCCGCGCCACCGAGGAACTGGGCGGCCTGGAGTCCGCCCGCCGCGCCGAACAGCGGCTCACCGAACTCACCGGCGAGCGCGCCGACCTGGACCGCCAGGAGCGCGCCGACGAGGACGTGCTCGCGGAGACGGAGACCTGGCTCGCCGACTGGGAGACCGTCCGCTCCGCCCTCCAGGAGCGGATCGACGCCGCCCAGCAGGCCGCCGCCCTCGCCGAGCAGCTCGCCGTACGCCGCGACCCCGCGCGGCAGCGCCTGACGGCCGCCCGGCTGCGCGACCAGCTCGCCGGGGACACCGACGCCGCCCAGCGGCGGGCCCTCGCCTCCGGGGAGGCCGCTCTCAAGGCCCGCGCGCACTGGCTCGACCTGAAGGAACAGCGGCTCACCGGCATCGCCGCCGAACTGGCCGCCAGCCTCAAGGACGGCGAACCCTGCGCCGTCTGCGGCGCCACCGCGCACCCGGCGCCCGCGCGGAAGGTCGCCGGGCACGTCGACCGCGCGGCGGAGGAACGGGCGCTGGCCGACTACCAGCGCGCCGAGGAACGGCACGCCGAGGACGAACAGCGGCTCGGCACCGTTCGCGAGGCCCTCGCCGCCGCCACCGCCGAGGCGGGCGACGCGCCCACGGACCAGCTCGCCGCCGAGGCCGACGAACTGGAGCACGCCTACACGCGGGCCCGCCGCGACGGCTCCGCCCTGCACGCCCTGCGCGAGGACCTGCGCGCCGCCGAGGAGGAGCACGCGCGGCGCACCGCCGAGGGACAGCGGGCCGCCCTGCGCACGGCGTCCCGGGTCGCCCGCCGCGACGCCCTCGACCGGGAGCGGGCCACCCTGGAGCGCGAGCTGGCGCAGGCCACGGGCGGCTCCGGCAGCGTGGCCGCGCGAGCCGCGCAACTGGAGCGGCAGACGGCCCTGCTCACCGACGCCGCCGACGCCGCCCGCACCGCCGAGGACACCGCCCAGCGCCTCAAGGACGCCGACGCCCGCCTCGCCGACGCCGCCTACCGGGCGGGCTTCGACACGCCCCGCGCCGCCGCCGACGCCCTGCTCGACGACGCCGCCCACCGTGAGCTGCAACGACGGCTCGACGACTGGCAGACCGAGCAGGCCGCCGTACGCGCGGTGCTCGCCGAGGCCGACACCGTGGCCGCCGCGGCCCAGCCAGCCGCCGACCTCGCCGCCGCCGAAGAGGCCGCCGCCACCGCCGCGCGGCGGGTCCGCGAGGCCGCCTCCGCGCGGGACGCCGCCGCCCGCCGCTGCGCCGAGCTGGACCGGCTCTCCGCGCGCGCGGCCACCGCCGTACGGCGGCTCGCGCCGCTGCGGGAGGAGTACGACCGGGTGGCCCGGCTGGCCGCCCTGGCCGCGGGCACCTCCGCCGACAACGGACGCCGGATGCGGCTGGAGTCGTACGTCCTGGCCGCCCGCCTCGAACAGGTCGCCGCCGCCGCGACCGTACGGCTGACCCGGATGTCGTCCGGCCGCTACACCCTCGTCCACTCCGACGACCGCACCGGACGGGGCCGCAGCGGGCTCGGGCTGCACGTCGTGGACGCCTGGACCGGCCGGGAGCGGGACACCGCGACGCTCTCCGGCGGGGAGACGTTCTTCGCGTCGCTGGCGCTGGCGCTGGGCCTCGCGGACGTCGTCACCGACGAGGCGGGCGGGGTGCGCCTGGACACCCTCTTCATCGACGAGGGCTTCGGCAGCCTCGACGACCAGACCCTCGACGAGGTCCTCGACGTCCTCGACGCGCTGCGGGAGCGGGACCGCAGCGTCGGCATCGTCAGCCACGTCGCCGACCTGCGGCGCCGCGTCCACGCCCAACTGGAGGTGGTCAAGGGCAGATCCGGGTCGACGCTGCGGCAGCGGGGCGCCGGGTAGGCGTCAGCGGCCCAGCGGGCGGCGCGGCAGCGGGGAGGAGTAGACGACGCTCGTCGTCACCGAGCCCAGCGCGCCGATCTTGCCCGACACCTCCTCCAGGTGGGACATGGAGCGCGTGGCGACCTTGATCACGAAGCAGTCGTCGCCGGTGACGTGGTGCGCCTCCAGGATCTCCGGTGTCGCCGCGACCAGGTCGTGGAAGGGCTTGTAGTTGCCGGTCGGGTAGCGCAGCCGGACGAAGGCCAGGATCGGCAGGCCGAGCCGCTCCGGGTCGACCACCGCCGCGTAGCCCTGGATCACCCCGGCCTCCTCCATGCGCCGCACCCGCTCGGTGACCGCGCTCGCGGACATGGAGACGGCGCGGGCCAGCTCGGCGAACGACGCCCGCCCCTCGCGCTGGAGGACGTCGAGGATGCGCCAGTCGGTGGCGTCCGGGGAATACGCGGTCATCCCCGAGGAATAGCAGGGAGATCCCCGGCGGATCAAGTCGAACGCCGGGGATCGCCGGTTCAGTGAGTGGATCAGCGGACGTAGATTTCTGCCATGACCACCACAGCCGTGACCAGCGCAGTCGGGACCAGCGCAGTCGGGACCACCACAGCCGTGACCAGCTCAGCCATGAACAGCGCCGCCTCCGTGAACCCCGTCCTGCGCGTCGCGCCCGCCGCCCCCGCCGAGGCCGCCGCCCACTTCCGCGCCAGCCTCGCCTTCCACGCCGACGTCTCCGACGTGGCCGCCGCCCTCGCGAGGGACGGCGACCCCGGCTTCGTCGTCCTGGACTCCCGGTCCACCGAGGCGTGGGACCAGGGCCACGTCCCCGGCGCCGTGCACCTGCCCACCGCGCTCATCCCCGAGCAGGCCGAACAGCTCCTCGACAAGGCCGTGCCGGTCGTGACGTACTGCTGGGGCCCCGGCTGCAACGGCGCCACGCGCGCCGCCCTCGCCCTCGCCGAACTCGGCTACCAGGTCAAGGAGATGCTCGGCGGCTTCGAGTACTGGGCGCGCGAGGGCTTCGAGTTCGAGACCTGGCAGGGCCGCGAGCGCCGCCCGGCCGACCCGCTGACGGCGCCCCTGGAGGGCGACGACTGCGGCTGCTGACGCGGAAAGAGGGGGTGGCGGGACCACTGTGCTCCCGCCACCCCCACCCCGTCACAGCCGGGACAGCTCGTCCACCAGGTCGTCCAGGCCCAGCGAACCCTGCGAGAGCGCCGCCATGTGCCACGCCTTCAGGTCGAAGGAGTCGCCGTGCCGCTCACGGGCCCGGTCCCGGCCGAGCAGCCAGGCACGCTCACCCAGCTTGTAGCCGATCGCCTGGCCCGGGATCGTCAGATAGCGGGTCAGCTCGCTCTCCACGAAGTCCGCCGGACGGCTGCTGTGCGACCCGAAGAACTCCTGCGCCAGCTCCGGCGTCCACCGCTCCCCGGGGTGGAACGGCGAGTCCGCCGGGATCTCCAGCTCCAGGTGCATACCGATGTCGACGATCACCCGCGTGGCCCGCATCATCTGCGCGTCCAGGTAGCCGAGCCGCCGCTCCGGGTCGGTGAGGAAGCCCAGCTCGTCCATCAGCCGCTCCGCGTACAGCGCCCAGCCCTCGCAGTTGGCGCTGACCTGGCCCAGCGTCGCCTGGTAGCGGGACAGCTTCCCGGCGACGTACGTCCACTGCGCGAGCTGGAGGTGGTGGCCCGGCACCCCCTCGTGGTACCAGGTCGACACCAGGTCGTAGACGGGGAAGCTGGTCAGGCCCATCGTGGGCAGCCAGGTGCGGCCGGGGCGGGAGAAGTCCTCCGACGGCGCGGTGTAGTACGGGGCCGCGGCGCCGCCCGGCGGGGCGATGCGCGACTCCACCTTCCGCACCGGCTCGACCAGTTCGAAGTGCGTGCCGTCGAGCGCCGCGATCGCCTCGTCCATCAGGCCCTGGAGCCACTCCCGGACCTCGTCGACGCCCTCGATGCGCCGCCCGTGCTCGTCGAGGTGCGCCAGCGCCACCCACGGCGTGGCGGCACCGGGGAGGATTTTCTCGGCCTCCTGCCGCATCTCGCCGAGCAGCCGGTGGAACTCGGCCCAGCCGTACGCGTACGCCTCGTCCAGGTCGAGGTCGGTGCCGTTGAAGTAGCGCGCCAGGCGGGCGTAGCGCTCCCGGCCCACCGTGTTGGGGGCGCCCTCGATCGTCGGCGCGTACACGTCCCGCATCCAGTCGCGCAGTTCCACCACGGCGGCGGTCGCCGCGCGGGCGGCCTCGTCCAGGTCGGCGCGCAGCGCCTCGGGACCGGCCGACGCGAAGTCCTCGAACCAGCCGCGCCCGGTGCCGTCCGTGTCGGACCACTCCGTGAGCTGCTCGATGAACGTCGCCGTCGGCCGCGGCGCCCCGTACAACTTGCGGTCCAGACCGAGCGCGAGGGACTCCCGGTAGCCCGCCAGCGCGGCCGGGACCGCGCGCAGCCGCTCCGCGATCGCCGCCCAGTCCTCGTCCGTGTCGGCCGGGGTCACCGTGAACACCTCGCGCACCGAGTGCGGCGGCATCCCCAGGTTGCCGACCGCGCGCAGCCCCTCGTCCGCCTCGTGCACGGCGAGTTCGGCGGTCAGCCGCTCCCGCAGCAGGCGTGCGCACCGGCGCTCGATGTCACTGTCCGCGCCGGGCTGGCGCTCCGCCTCGTCGAGCTTGGCGAGCGTCGTCCGGGCCAGGTCCGCGATCGCCTCCTGACCGGCGGGGGAGAGGTCGGGCAGTCGGTTCGCGGACTCCCGCACCCCCAGGTAGGTGCCGGTGATCGGGTCGAGCGCGATGAACTCGTCGACGTAGGCGTCGGCGACCGCGCGGGGCAGCGGGCTGTTCGTCTCCGGCTGGCTGGTCTCTGGCAGGCTCGTCTCTGACATGCCGCCCATCCTCGTACGGTGATCCGCCGCGCGTCAGCCCGATTGCGCCGAGGGCGTAGGCGGCAGCAGCGGGCCGCAGTCCCACTGCTGGAAGATCAGCCGTGTCTCGACCCGGGCCACCTCCTTGCGGGAGGTGAACTCGTCCAGGACCAGCCGCTGCAAGTCGGCCATGTCCGCGACCGCGACATGGACCAGATAGTCGTCGGGACCGGTGAGGTGGAAGACGGTCCTGGACTCCGGCAGCGCCCTGATGCGCTCCACGAACGGCCCCACCAGCTCCCGCCGATGCGGTCTGACCTGCACCGACAGCAACGCCTGGAGACCGCGGCCGAGCTTCGCCGGGTCGAGGCGCAGTTGATGGCCGAGAATCACCCCCGCCCGCCGCAGCCGCGTCACCCGGTCCAGACAGGTCGACGGGGCGACCCCGACCTGCGCCGCGAGGTCCCGGTACGTCGTCCGGGCGTCGTTCTGCAACAGGCGCAGCAGTTCGAGGTCCACCGGATCCAGTTCGACGGAGTCAGCCATCCGTCGAACGTAACACGGCCAACGCCCGCTATGGCCCGGTCGTCGTTCACCCTGTCGTCCATGGATAACACCTCCATGGAGACACCGGTCGCGCCCCGGACCCTGCGGGCCCTGGCGACCGAAGCCGTGCACGCGGGCCGCGACGACCTCGCCCGGCAGGGCCTGCACGCCGCGCCGATCGACCTGTCGACGACCTACCCGTCGTACGACAGCCGTGGCGAGGCCGCCCGGATCGACGCCTTCGCCGCCACCGGCGCCGAACCGGACGGTCCCCCCGTCTACGCCCGGCTCGGCAACCCCACCGTCGCCCGCTTCGAGACCGCGCTGGCCCGGCTTGAGGGCACCGAGGCCGCCGTCGCGTTCGCCAGCGGGATGGCCGCGCTGAGCGCGGTGCTGCTGGTGCGGGCCTCGCTCGGGCTGCGGCACGTGGTCGCCGTACGGCCGCTGTACGGGTGCAGCGACCATCTGCTGACCGCGGGGCTGCTGGGCTCCGAGGTCACCTGGACCGACCCGGCCGGGGTCGCGGACGCGCTGCGCCCGGACACCGGCCTGGTGCTGGTCGAGTCCCCGGCCAACCCGACCCTCGCCGAGACCGATCTGCGGGCGCTGGCGCACTCCTGCGGGTCGGTGCCGCTGCTGGTGGACAACACCTTCGCCACGCCCGTCCTCCAGCGGCCCGTGGAGCAGGGGGCGCGGCTGGTGCTGCACAGCGCCACCAAGTACCTCGGCGGCCACGGCGACGTGATGGCGGGCGTGGTGGCCTGCGACGAGGAGTTCGCCGGGCGGCTGCGGCAGGTGCGGTTCGCCACCGGGGGAGTGCTGCACCCGCTCGCCGGATACCTGCTGCTGCGCGGCCTGTCGACGCTGCCGGTGCGGGTGCGCGCCGCCTCCGACAACGCCGCCGAACTCGCCCGCCGCCTCGCCGCCGACCCGCGCGTGGCCGCCGTCCACTATCCGCGCATCGGCGGCGCGATGGTCGCCTTCGAGACGTACGGCGATCCGCACGACGTCATCGGCGGCGTCCGGCTCATCACCCCCGCCGTCAGCCTCGGCAGCGTCGACACCCTCATCCAGCACCCGGCCTCCATCAGCCACCGCATCGTCGACGCCGACGACCGCCGCGACGCCGGGGTGAGCGACCGCCTCCTGCGGATGTCGGTGGGCCTGGAGGACGTGGACGACCTGTGGGCTGACCTGGACCAGGCGCTGGGTGCAGGGCATCGCCCTGAAGGTGTACGGGGCACGACCGCGGCTGGGCATCGCCCCTAGGGGGCGCGGGGAACTGCGCGACCAGCCACGACGGCGCGGTAGCCGACAGACGACCCGAGCCGACCGGACACCGCACGCCCAGCGGAGCGCCTAGCTCCGCTCGGCGTGCCGCTCCCGCGGCTCGTCATACGGCAACCGCGACCGCACCGGCGTGGCGTCGAGCCGGGCGGTGATCACCAGGGTGCCCTCCTCGATCTGGTAGTCGAGCGGCAGCCCGAGGCCCCGCATCGCGGCGACCATGCCGGTGTTCGCCGCCTGCGTGACCGCGTACACGCTCTCGCAGCCCGCCTCGACCGCCATCGCGACCAGCCGGCCCAGCAGTTCGCCGCCGATGCCCCGGCGCTGCCACTCGTCCTCGACGAGCAGCGCGACCTCCGTCTCGTCGCCGTCCCACAGCAGGTGGCCGAGCCCGACGAGCCGCCCGGAGCCGGTCACCACCGCGAGGGTGCGTCCGAAGCGCGGGCTGAGCAGGTGGTTCAGATAGCGGTCGGCGTCCCTGACCGGCCCGTGGTACCGCAGTTGGAGCGTCTCCTTCGAGCACCGCTCGTGCATCTCCTTGGCGGCGTCCAGATCACGCTCGTCGGCCCGGCGTACGGTGATCGCGTCGCCCTCGGGCAGCGTCAGCACGTCCTGGCCGCGCGGCATCCGCGGCCCGAGCCGGGTGTCCAGCTCGACCAGGGCCCGCGCCCGCGCGAACTCGGTCGGCGTGAACGGCAGGTACGGCCGCTCCACGGTGATCACCCCGCCCTCCGGCGCGCGCAGCCGCATCACCGTGTCCTCCAGCACGCCCTCCAGCGGCACGCCGTCCGCCGCGCGGTGGCCGCCGTCCGGCGTCGCGGGCAGCGAGCGGATGGTGCAGCGCCCCAGCAACTGGCGCAGCGCCAGCGGCAGTTCCGCCGCGTCCAGCGCGGTGCGGGTCGCCAGGCCCAGGATGCGGGTCGGCGCGTCCACCAGGTCGTGGGCGTCGGCCCGCTCGATCCAGGTGCCGGTGCCCCCGGCCAGCGCCACCGCCCGGGTGATCTCGGCGGGCGCCAGTTCGCCGGGGGCGCGCAGCAGGAACTCGTCGACGGTGCCGTGCCCCAGGGGGTGGGTCTGGAGACTGAGAATGTCCACGCGGTGGTCGGCCAGCGCCGTGCACAGCGCGGCCAGCGAGCCCGGCTGGTCCTTCACCGTGGTCCGCATCCGCCACAGCGTGCTCTCTGCGGGCGCCACGCCCAGGGGCGGCCCGGCCTGCTCCTCGGGGGAGCGCGGCCGGGCACCGGTATCGCTCGTCGGGGGCGCGTGCCCGTGGCGCCGTGCCCACCAGGTGTGGAAGGCGGCGGTCGCCAGCAGCACGACCGCCGAGATCGTCAGCAGGGCCGGGCCGTCGGGGCCGTGACCGATCAGGTTGGCCACGGCGTCCGCCACCGCGACCGCCGTGAACAGGGCGGCGAGTTCGACGACGTCCCGTCGCCAGTGGTGCACGGGACGCCCGTCTTTCGCGCGCGTCACATCAGACATGTTCGGAGTCATGGAACCACTGTGAAGGAAGGGTGTTGCGTGATCACGAACGCTCTGTGACTGATCGGTAAAGCGTGCATCTGCACCTTTTGTAGGTTTTCTTACGGTTGTGTTGCGGCGGTGGTGCGGTCCGATGACGGGCCTGGTCAGACGCCCATCAGGTCACGCCGCCGCCAGGTCAGCCCTAGCCAGGTCACGCCGCCGCGTCCTCCACGAGTGCCCCGCGCAGTCGCCGGGCCTGCGCCACGAGCCGGGACGAGCCCCGCCGGGCCGCCGTCTGCGCCAGGTGCGGTATCTCGCCGCGCGCCCTGGACCGCTCGGCGCACTCGGCGGCCACCGCCAGCAGCTCGCCCAGACCGCGCGCCGGAGCGGACCCGCCGCCCGTCGCCAGGTCGGCCAGCAGCACCGGCAGGGTGTGCTGGAGCACGCCCCACACCGTGGCGTGCGCGCCGGTGGCCGCCGCCGTCCGCGCCGACTCGGCCAGCCGCAGCGGCTTCACCGCGCCGCGCCGGACCAGGTCCCCGAGGTCGGCGCCCAGCCCCGCGGTGTCGAGCTGTCCGCGCGCCGCCAGCACCAGCAGCGCGTCCACCGCCGCCAGCCGGTCCTCCGGATGCCGCGCGCCCAGGGCGTAGGCCAGGCCCAGGTGGACGGCGTCGCCCGCGGCGCCGCCGGACTCGGCGAGCGACGGCAGGATCGCGGCGGTGCCCCGGCCGTCGTCCACGGCCAGCGCGGACAGGTCCCGCACCAGCCGCGCCGCCACCAGCTCGCGCCGCTCGGGCAGCAGGGCCAGCCAGTGCGCGCGTATCGGCGTCTCCCAGTGCGGGCAGTACCGGTGCTCCGCGAACGCGGACACCGGCCGGGCCAGGGGCTGGAACTGCGCCGGGAAGTCCGCCGCGAACGCGAGCAGTTCGGGGACCTCGCCGTACTCGACCAGCAACCGGCTGCCCGCGACCCGGCGCCCCCGCGTGGGCGCGGCGGGCTCCGGCGCGGTCAGCCAGCGGGCCAGCCGGTCGCCCGCCGTCGTGCCGAGGGCGGCGGCCCGCCCGGCGGCGGCGACCGCCGCCGCCCGGTCGGAGCGGCGCACCCGCAGCAGGGCCTGCGCGAGGTCGGACGGCGCCACCTCCGCGCCCAGCCGCCGGTAGGCGTCCAGACGGTCCACCAGCTCCTCCGGCTCCAGCAGTCCGCTGCTCCAGCTCGGCGTCGACAGCAGCAGCGGCAGCGGATCGGTGGCCAGCCGGTACGCCACCTCCCACAGCCGGGCGTCGAAGGCGCGCGACAGGGCGCTGTGCACACAGTCGCGGACATCCGCCCCGTGCGTAACCGCGCGGCGCAGGGTGGAGGTGCGGACACCGCCGAACAGGGTGGCGAGCACCAGCTCAAGTCCCTGCGCCGCGTTGAAGAACCCGCGGTGGGCGCTGGTGAGGTACGCCTCCGTGCGGTACCGGACGACCGCGTCGTCGCCCCGCCACCACTGCCGTGCCACGACCGGCTCCAGCGCCTCCAGCAGCCCCTTCCGGTCGGTGTGCGCGTGCCGGACCAGCCCGTCCAGCGCGCGTTCGAAGCCGGTCACGTCGTCGGGGGCGAGCAGGGCGGCGCCGGTCTCCTCGGCGACCTCGGCCGCCGTCCCCGGAGCGGGGGCGAGCCGCACCGGCACCGGCACCGGCGGCAGCACCTCGGCGTACCCCGCGTCGGAGGGGGAGGCCGGGGCCGCGCCCAGCGTCCCCACCGCGCGGGCGCGCAGCGCGGGGATCAGCCGCTCGGCGTCCGCCGCCAGCCGGTCGCGCAGCTCCGGTGAACCGGCCTTCTTCAGATACCGCTCCACCAGCTTCAGCGCCCGCTCCTGGACGTCGGAGTCCTCGTGCCCGAACGCCTCGGCCACCGCGGGCAGCAACTCCTCGGCCGCGGTCGCGTCCCGCGCGAGCACCTTCCCCAGCAGCACCAACTGGGCCCGCACCAGCTTCTTCTCGCTGCGGAACAGCACCGCGCCCGACATCTCCGCCAACTGGCGGGACTCCAGCTCACCGTCGAGCGCCAGCGACGCCAGCACCGACTGGGCGTGCGCGGCCACCGGGGACGGCGCGTCCGAGGCCAGGGCCAGCCAGTCGGCGATCCGCTCGCGCGCCTCCGCCCGGCTGAGCGCGAGGGACTTCAGCAGCCGCAGGAACAGCCGCAGGTCGGCGGAGGTACCGCCGCGCAGCAGCCGGGCCACGCACGCGTCCACCGTCGCCCCGCGGTCCAGGACGCCCCGCGCGGTGAGTCCGGCGAGGGCGCCGGTCCAACTGTCCGGCCCGTCGTCGTTGGGCCAGCCCAGCCTGCCGCCGATGTCGTCGGTCTCGAACAGCGCGGCCACCAGCGGCACCAGGTGCCGGTCCCGCGCCAGCCGGTCCATCAGCGTGCCCCCGAGCTGCCAGGAGCCGTGCACGTGGTCCACCCAGCCCCGCACATAGGCGTCCGTCGTCGGCGCCGCGCACCCGGCGAGCCGCACCAGCCCGGCCATCAGCTCGTACGGCACCCAGGCCGTCGCCGGACGCTCCGCGAGCCGGTGCGCCACGTCGGCCAGCCAGTCGCTCTCCCGGTCGCCCAGCACGTGCAGCAGCAGCGCGGGCGACGCGCCCGACCAGCGCATGTCGGACGCCGCGAGCCAGCTCGTCACCCCGGCGGCCCCGGTCTGGCAGGCCGCCCCCGCCACGTGCAGGGCGGGGTAGGCGCGCCGCGCCTGGGAGTTCCACGGCTCCTTGCGCAGTTCCTTGCGCAGCTCCCGCAACTCGGGGAAGCAGGCCCGCCGTTCGGCGTCCGTCAGACCATCCAGCAGCCCCACGACCTCCGCCGTCCGGCCCGCCCGCACCAGCTCCAGCAGCGAACTCATCGCACACCCCCGTCGACCGTCGTCGTCATCGGCTCGGCCGCGGCGCCCCGCCGCACCATCCGCACCGCCAGCGCGTGCTTGCAGGGGCCGCGCCCGCCCCGGTACTTCGCCCACCACACGCAACTGCAGCTGAGCCGCCCGTGCTCCTCCCGCACGTGGTGTGCGTGGCCGTCCTCGGCCGTGACCGTCGCCAGGGCGCCGTCCACGGCGACCGCGCCCGCCGCCACCAGCGCGCGGGCCGAGCGCAGCCGTGGGTTGTGGCGCTCCACGCGCCCTGCGTCGTAGGGCAGCTCGCGGTGGAAGTAGGCCGCCTCCGCCGGGTCGTAGCCGACGCGGCCCGAGGTGCCGAGGCGGACCAGCGCCGCCCGCACCCGGGGCACCGGCAGCCCGGAGGCGGCGGCGAGGTCGGCGACGTCGACGCGCGGCTCCCAGGCCAGCAGCACCGAGATCAGCTCCGCGTCCTCGCCCGCCTCGTCGGTGGCGAGCGCGTCCAGCACGCCGCCCTCGCCGGAGAACCCGCGCGAGGCGTCCGGCGACAGTGTCAGGGTGAGCCGCATCCCGGGCAGGACGACCTCCCAGGCGCTGGCCACGGCGGCGGACGCGGGAGCGGCCGGGCCGTACACCCTGAGGGCCGTCGCGTGGCGCAGCACCCGCTGGAGGGCGATCAGCCGCTCCGGTCCCGGCAGGCAGACCGCGCCGGGCACCGCCCGGGTCGTCGGCCGCAGCGTGGCCCCGGCGGGCACCACCCAGCGGGCCCCGCCGGACGCGCCCCGGGTGCCGCCGCGCGGCAGCGCCCGCAGGAACCGCACCGCCTCCGCCGCGGGCAGCTCCGCCCGCGGTTCGAAGTCGGCCGCGATCACCTGGGCCTCGGCGAAGCCGCGCAGCCAGCGGTCGGGCAGCGGGACCTTCTTCTCCACGACCGGCCCGTCCAGCGTGGTCACCGCCAGCTCCTGCGGGCCGACCCGCAGGTGCAGCGGGTCGTCCGTGCCGATCCGCGACAGGGCCTCCCGCAGCGGGTTGTTGACGTCCACGTTGGTCGTGCCGTGGCCCACCTCGCCGCCGTCGAGGCCCGCCGACAGCACGTCGAGGCGGGCGTACACCCCGCCGCAGCCGGAGAACGACTCGAAGCGCAGCCGGTCGCCGTTGCCCGTGACCACCGGGTCGAGGGAGGCCCGCGACTGCCGCTGGTAGTAGCGGGCCGCCGCCACGTCGGCCACGGCCAGCAGACCCGCCGACGCCACCTGAGGCGACGTCAGAAAGCCCGCGAAGAACTGCGGGTGGTCGCGCACGCCCGAAGACGTCGCACCCCGGGAGGTCTCCAGCCCGAGGCGCCGTCCGCCCGCTGCGGACTCCAGCACGGAGGGTCGCCGGTAGGTCACGGCCTGCATGGATCGCGTCATGGGAAGACCGTACGGGTGACCACTGACAATCCGGCCTGACCTGCGAAAACGCCCTGCTGTGGGAGGAGTTGGAACGCGGGCCGCGCACCGGGGGATGACACCGGTGCGCGGCCCGCCTCCGAGCGTACGGGAGGGTGACTACTGGCCGACCCGGCCCGGCTGGAGCACCTTGGTGAACAGCACCGTGCCGTCCTGTTCGCGCAGCCGGACCGTCAGCTCCGCGCTGTCGCCGTCGATGGCGACCTCGCCGAAGAACTGGTAGCCACCGGCCGGGGAGACGTTCGACGCGGTCGGCGCCTTCACGAACACCCGCTCCGGACCGAAGGTGCCGTCGAGCGCGTTGGCCGGGAACGCACCGGCGTTGAGCGGGCCCGAGACGAACTCCCAGAACGGTTCGAAGTCGGTGAACGCCGCCCGCTCCGGCTGGTAGTGCTGCGCCGACGTGTAGTGCACGTCCGCCGTCAGCCACACCGTGCCGGTGATCCGCCGGTGCTTGACGTACCGCAGCAGCTCCGCGATCTGGAGTTCCCGCCCGAGCGGCGCGCCCGGGTCGCCCTGCGCCACCGCCTCGATGTGCGGCTTGCCGTCGGTGCCGTCCGGGACGACCAGGCCGAGCGGCATGTCGGAGGCGAGCACCTTCCACACCGCCCGCGAGCGGGACAGCTCCCGCTTGAGCCACTCCAACTGCTCACGGCCGAGGATGCCCTGCGCGTCGGTGGTCTGGTCGTCGGGGGAGTTGGCGTTGCGGTAGGTGCGCATGTCCAGCACGAAGACGTCCAGCAGCGGGCCGTAGTGCTGCACGCGGTGCACCCGGCCGCCCGGGCGGCGCGGCGTCGAGAGGGGGAAGTACTCCGAGAACGCCTGCCGGGCGCGGGCGGCGAGCACGTCGACGCTCTTCTCGGTGTACCGGGCGTCGGTGAGGATCTCGCCGGGGTACCAGTTGTTGGTGACCTCGTGGTCGTCCCACTGGACGATGGACGGCACCTGCGCGTTGAACCGCTTCAGGTTCTCGTCGAGCAGGTTGTACCGGAAGTTCCCGCGGAACTCCGCGAGCGTCTCGGCGACCTTGGACTTCTCCTCGGTGGTGACGTTCCGCCAGGTACCGCCGGCAGGCAGCGCGGCCGTCGCGGAGATCGGGCCGTCGGCGTACACCGTGTCGCCGCTGAAGAGGAAGAAGTCCGGGTCGAGCGCGGCCATCGCCTCGAAGATGCGGTAGCCGCCGAGGTCGGGGTTGATGCCCCAGCCCTGCCCGGCCAGGTCGCCGGACCACACGAAGCGCACGTCGTCGCGGCGGCTCGCGGACGCCGTGCGGAACGTGCCGGTGACCGGCTCGCCGGTGCGGCGCGGGTCGTGCGGGTCGGCCAGCAGCACCCGGTAGTGGATCTGCTCGCCAGACGGCAGCCCGTGCAGCCGGGTGGTGCCGGTGAAGTCGCTGTCGGCGCCGAGGAGCGGGCCGTGCCACCGGCGCGGGTTGCGGAACGACTCCGTCGCGGACGTCTCGACGACCATCCGCGCGGGACGGTCGGAACGCACCCACACCAGACCGGAGTCCGCGGTCACGTCACCGGTCTGGACGCCCCAGCCCGCCGAGGGACGACCGGACAGGGCGAGCGCCGGGGCCGCGCCGAGGGCGCCGGGCAGGGTCAGGGCGGCCGACGCGGCGAGGGAGCCGCGCAGCACGCTGCGGCGGCCCGGTGACGGGCGGTGGGACATGGATGGACCTCCAGGACGTCCAGGGCGGAAACCGGCCGTGTGCCCTGCCACAACTACTGGCACCCCGCAGCGCACACGGAAACCAGAAGTGAACAACTGACCGGAAACCGTCCCGGTGCTCAGGACGGTGTGCCTCGCACCGCCTCCGCCATCAGCCGTACGCCCTCCCTGATCCGCGACGGCGGCAGATGGGCGTAGCCCAGCACCAGCCGCACGACCGGCATATCCCCGGACGGGCCCGCCCCGGCGCCCTGGTGCCGGTAGGCCGACAGCGTCCGCACCGCCACCCCCGCCGCCGCCACCCGCGCGAGGAACCGCTCCTCCGGGCCGTAACCCTCCGGCAGGGCGGCGATGACGTGCAGGCCCGCCGCGATGCCGGTGACCTCCGCGCCCGGGAAGTGCTCGGCCAGGGCGGCGACCAGGGCGTCGCGGCGCTCCCGGTACGCCTGGCGGCAGCGGCGCAACTGGCGGTCGTAGTCGCCGTGCTCAAGGAAGCGGGCGAACACCGCCTGGTCGAGGGTCGGATGGCCGAGGTCCATGGTCCGCTTGCGCCGTACGACGTCCTCGGCGAGCGCCTCCGGTACGAGGAGCCAGCCCAGCCGCAGCCCGGGGGCCAGCGACTTGCTGACCGACCCGGCGTACGCCACGCGCGCGGGGTCCAGGCCCTGGAGGGCGCCCACGGGGGCGCGGTCGTAGCGGAAGTCGCCGTCGTAGTCGTCCTCCAGGACCAGCCCGTCGACGGACCGCGCCCAGTCGAGGAGTTCGGCGCGGCGCCGCGCGGAGTAGGCGATCCCGGTGGGGAAGTGGTGCGACGGCGTCGTCAGCACCGCCCGGACCCCTGACGCCCGCAGCGGGCCGAGGGCGAGGCCCTCGTCGTCGGTCGGCACCGGGACGACGGTGACGCCGGTGGTGGGGTACAGGGCGTCCAGGTGCGGGCTGCCGGGGTCCTCCACGCCGACGGCGTCGATCCCGCGCGCGTGGAGGACGTGCCCGAGCAGCGTCGTCGCCTGGGTCACCCCGGAGACGATCACCAGCAGCTCCGGGTCGGCGACCACGCCCCGGCGCCGGGCGAGCAGCCCGGCCAGCGCGGTACGCAGCCGGGGCAGACCGCGCGGGTCGGGGTAGCCGAGGTCCTGGTGCGGCAGCTCCGCCAGCACGGCGCGCTGCGCGGCGGCCCACGCGGCGCGCGGGAACAGCGACAGGTCGGGGGTGCCGGGCACGAACCCCACGTGGGCGTCGGAGGAGCGGGGAGCGAGGTCACGCGCGCGTGGCCGGGCCGCCCGCACCGCGTCGCCCACCCATGTCCCCGCGCCGCGCCCGGCACGCAGATAGCCCTCCGCCGTCAACTGCTCGTACGCCTCGGTCACCAGCCCGCGCGACACCCCGAGGTCCGCCGCGAGGTCCCGGCTGGACGGCAGCCGGGTCCCCGGCGTGAACTGTCCCGAGCGGACCGCCTCCCGCAGCGCGGCCTGCAGCGACCGCCCACGCGCGCGTGCGGGCGCCGAGGCGGCGGCGAGGAGCAGTTCCCTCGCGGGGGCGGACACCACCGCCGGTGATGCGGTGGACTCGGAGGACGGTCCGGCGGCCCCGGACGGCGACGACGTCATGCCCGAGGACCCTAGGCCAATCCACCCCCGCCCCGCCCCCGTGTTTCACGAGGGGTTCCCCCAACTGCCGCGTAAACAGAGTGAAAGACCGCAGCGAGGGGGCAGGCTGATGTCGGGCCCCGGTACCGTACGCGCAATCCTGGAGCGCCCGTGGATGCCAAGAACCGCTTCGAGACGAAGACCACCTTCGCGCTTTCCCGGCTCGAATGGCTGGCCGCTCTCGCCGTCTCACTCGTACTCGCCTTCCAGCACTACTCGGAAATCCGCTGGTGGGTCTTCGTACTGCTCTTCGCGGTGATCGACGTCATCGGCTACATTCCCGGCGCCATCGCTTACCGGCGCAGTCCGGACAAACGTATCTCCCGCGGCTACTACGTGGCCTACAACACCATGCACAGCCTGGTCACGGCCGGTGTGCTGGCCGGAGCCTGGGCGCTCTTCGTCCGGCCGGAATGGGCCCTCCTCGCGCTTCCCATCCATCTCATGGGCGACCGGGCGCTGTTCGGGAACTCCCTGAAACCGTTCGGTGTCTCCTTCGAGCCGGAAACCGACCCGGCGTACCGGGATTTCGAGCAGAAGTACGGAAACGAATCGGCACGGGTCCCGATGGAGGGCACGAATGCAGTCGGTGCTTGACACGCTCGCCGCACACAGCGACAACCCCAGTTCCTTTCTCGCCCTGAACAGCGGCAACGAGTATTTCCGCGACGACCGTTTCGACGGCGCCTGCGCCTATCGCCGGTCCGGCCGGTACGTGCTGCAATTCGGCGGCCCGTTCACCGCGCCGGAACACCGCGCCGAGCTGCTGACGTCCTTCGCCGAGCACGCCGGGCGGCGGCTGGTCGCCGTACAACTCCAGCGCGAGGACGCCGAGTTGTACGCGCGGCACGGGTTCACCGTCAACCAGATCGGGGCGTCCTACGCCGTCGACCTGGCCCAGTTCACGCTGCGCGGCTCGAAGTTCGTACGGCTGCGCAACAAGATCTCCCGGGCCCGGCGGGCCGGTCTCGAGGTCGCCGAGCTGCGGCCCGACGACGACCCCGCGGAACTCGACGCGCTGGACGACCGCTGGCTGCGCGACAAGGGCCGCCACGTCAAGGAGCTGCGGTTCCTCGTCGGGCAGCGCACCGGTCCGCTCCAGGAGCACCGCAGGCTGTTCGTCGGCCGGATCGAGGGGCAGGCCGTCGGGTACATCAACTACTCGCCCGTCTACGGCAGCCGCCCCGGCTGGCTGCACGACCTCAGCCGCAGGCTGCCGGAGGCGCCACCCGGTGTGATGGAGGCCCTCAACGCCACCGTCATCGAACAGTTCACCGCCGAGGGCGCCGGGTGGCTGCACTTCGGGTTCACCCCGTTCACCGGGCTGTCCGAGGAGCACGAACTGCCGGGCGCGAGCCGGATGTTCACCCGGTTCGCCCGGCTGCTGGCGGAGCACGGCACGGCGATCTACCCCGCCGCCTCGCAGCTTGAGTACAAGGAGAAGTGGGCCCCGCACGCGGTCCTCCCCGAGTACCTCGCCTTCCTGGGCAAGCCCCGCCTCGGCGCCGTATGGCAGCTACTGCGCGCCACCAACGCCGTATGACCCCGGTGAGCCACGCCCCGTGACCACCGGTGTACCGACGACGACCCGACCCTGGAGGACTGGACGTCCATGAGATTCCTCGAGCGTGAACGCACCACCCTGGCCAAGCTGCTGCCCGACCTCGACCCCGCGCTGCGCGAGATCCCGCTGATGGAGCTGGAGCGGCCGGGCAGCCCCGGCATCAAGCTGTTCCGCGACAGCGGCGGCCCGGGGCTGCTGGTCCCCGAGTCGCACCAGGGCCGGGGGGCCACCGCGCTGGACGCGCTGCGGGTGCAGCGGGCCATCGGCGCGCGCTCGCCGTCGCTGGCCGTGGGCACCACCATGCACCACTTCTCCATGGCCACCCTCGTCGGTCTCGGCGCCCTCGGCGACGGCATGGAGTGGATGCTGATCGAGGGCGTCGCCGCCTCCAACCGGATCATCGCCTCCGGTTTCGCCGAGGGCCGCAGCGGCGCGGGCATCTTGGAGCCGACGATGACCGCCGAGGTCACCGGGGACGGCGTACGGATCAACGGCGTCAAGCGGCCGTGCAGCCTCGCCAAGTCCATGGACGTGCTCACCGCCAGCGTCCTGGTGCCCCGTGAGGACGGCCAGGGCGAGGAGGTCGCGGTGGCGCTGGTGCCCGCCGAGAGCGAGGGCCTGACCGTCAGCGGCTTCTGGTCCAGCACGTTCCTTGCGGGCGCCGAGAGCGAACAGGTCACGCTGACCGACGTCCTCGTACCGCCCGAACTGCTGCTGCGCACCGCCGCGCCCGCGGGCCAGCGCCTCGACGAACTCCAGACGGCCGGACTGATCTGGTTCCAGGTGCTGATGACCGGCAGCTACCTCGGCGCCGCCAGCGCCCTTGTGGAGCGGGTGCTGCTCAACGACCGCATCCCCGAGCACGAGCGCGTACGGCTGTTCGTGGAGACCGAGGCGGCGATGGCCACCGCCGAGGGCGTCGCCCGCCGCGTCGACGCCGGGGACCTCGGCGAGTCCGCGCTCGCGCAGGCCCTGTACGTCCGCTACGGCGTCCAGGACGCCCTCGCCCGGATCGTGCCGCGCGCCGTGGAACTCCTCGGCGGCCTGAACTTCATGACCTCCGACGAGGTCGGCCACCTCGCCGCCAGCGCCAACGGGCTCGCCCTGCACCCGCCGTCCCGGGCCCGGATGACCGGCCCGTTCTCCGAGTACCTCGCCGACCAGCCGCTCGCGATCGCCTGACGGCACCGCCCCCGCCACCCCGCACCAGCCGCCACCCAGCCCGCCACCGAAGCCACCCCCCTTGAGGGAGCACCGTATGCCGCGACATCTTCCGTGTCCCATCGAGTCCCGCGTGCCCCGCCCGCGCACGGGTGACCGTCCCACCCTGCTGCTCACCGGCGGCTCCGGCGTGCTCGGCCGGGCCCTGATCGACGAGCTGTGGGAGGACTACGACCTGCTCTGCCTGCGCCGCAACCGCCCGCTGGGCGACCCGCGCGTGCGGGAGCTGCCGGGCGACCTGGTGGCACCCCGCCTCGGTCTGTCCCCGCTGGCCTGGCACGAACTCGCCCTTGAGGTGGACATCGTGCTGCACTCCGCCGCCGCCACCAACTGGAAGGTCCCGCCCGAGGAGATCGTGCGGACCAACACCGTCGGCACCGAGAACATGATCGACCTGGCGGCGCGGGCCGACGCCCCGCTGTACCTGGTCAGCACCGCCTTCGTGGTGAACACGCCCACCGAGGAGGACCACCGCCGCTTCCCGGGCGCCGCCGCCTACCTCGCCTCCAAGGCGACCGCCGAGCAACTGATGCGGGACTCGGACCTGCCCGGCGCCATCGTGCGGCCGTCCGTCGTGATGGGCGACTCCGTCACCGGGTACATCGCGGGCGAGCAGGGGCTGACCCGGACCATCGGCTCCATGGTCCTCGGCCAGGTGCCGGTGCTGCCCGGCGCCCCGGACGCCAAGGTCGACATGATCCCGCAGGACTACGTCACCCGCGCGATCTCCGACCTCATCCGCGGCGGCGTGGGCAGCGGCGAGTACTGGCTCACGGCGGGCAAGGAGTCCATCGAGCTGCGCGAGATCGCCGACATCTGCGGCGAGTTCGCCGTCCGCAACGGACTGCCGCTGCCGCCCAGGCCCCGGCTGATCCCCGTGGAGGCGGTGCACCGGCTGCTGCTGCCGATGCTGGAGGGCACCGCGCTGCCCGGCAAGATGCGCCAGCGCTTCCAGCACTACGCCGAACTGCTGCTCTGCTTCCAGACCGAGCTGCCCTTCGACACCTCGCTCGGTGAGTCCTTCGGCGACTCGCACTGCGGCACCCGTCTGACCCACGCCGACATCCGGGCCGCGCTCGTGCGCAACCTGGAGTGCTGGGCCGAGGGCAGGCCAGGACTCCTGCGCAAGCACCGTGCCCGCCCGGTCCCGACGATGCCCACGGAGGTGGCGTCATGACGTTCTCCCCACCGGCGCCCCGCACCACCCCCGAAACAGCCGTAGCGGCCGTCCCCGAGGGACCGGGCGTCGTCGAGCTGTACCAGCGGCACATCGGCTCCGGCCGGGCCGTCATGGGCCGGGTCATGGGCGGCATGGCGGAGGTCCGCTCCGAGGGCTGCTGGATCCACACCGACGACGGCCGCCGCTTCCTGAACTTCGGCGGCTACGGCGTCTTCATCCTCGGCCACCGCCACCCGGCCGTCGTCGAGGCGGTGCACCGGCAGATCGACGCCCACCCGCTGGCCAGCCGGGTCTTCCTGGAACCGGTCGCCGCGCTGGCCGCGCAGGCGCTCGCCGCGCACACCCCGCCCGGCCTGGACCACATCCACTTCGTCAACTCCGGCGCCGAGGCCACCGAGGCCGCCCTGAAGCTGGCCCGCGCAGGCGGCCGCAACGCCGTGATCACCACTCGCAAGGGCTTCCACGGCAAGACGCTGGGCGCGCTGAGCGCCACCGCCAACGCCACCTACCAGACGCCGTTCCAGCCGCTGCTGCCCGACGTCACCCAGGTCGAGTACGGCGACGCCGCCGACCTCAGGCAGGCGCTGGCCGCCCGCCGCGACCGGGCCTGCGTCATCCTCGAACCCGTCCAGGGCGAGGGCGGCGTCCGCATCCCGGAACCCGGCTACCTGCGCGAGGTGGCCGCCCTGTGCCGGGAGTACGGCGCGCTGCTCGTCGTCGACGAGATCCAGACCGGCATGGGACGGCTCGGCACCTGGTGGGGCGTGGACGCCGAGGACGTCCGCCCCGACGTGCTGCTCATCGGCAAGGGCCTCAGCGGCGGCGTCGTACCGATCGCGGCGATGGCCGCCACCGCGGAGGCGTACCGCCCCTTCAGCCAGGACCCCTACCTGCACACCTCCACCTTCGGGGCGTCCCCGATCGCCTGCGCCGCCGCGCTGGCCACCGTACGGACGATGGAGCGGGAGAACACCGTCGCGCGGGCGGCGGCGCTCGGCAGCCGCATCCTCACCGGCGTGCGCGAGGTCTGCGCGCCCTACGACGGCGGTCTGGTACGGGACGTGCGCGGCCGGGGGCTGCTGATCGGCATCGAGTTCAGCGCCGAACGGGCCGTGGGTGAGCTGCTCCTGGAGCTGATCGCCCGCGACGTGCTGGTCAACCACTCGCTGAACTCCACCCACGTGCTCCGGCTGACCCCGCCCGCCGTCGCCGACGACGCCGCGCTCGGGCTGTTCCTCAGCACCCTCGCCGAGGCGCTGCGCGCCACCGCCGCCCGCATGGCCGACTGACCCGGCCGACCGCCCGCGGACAGACACCTCCCGACTCGAAAGGAACCCGAGCGTCATGCGCCATGTGGTCCTGCACGCGATCGCCGACGGCCAGGAACCGGCCGCCGTCTACCAGAGCATCAGCGACTTCCGCCGCTACCCCGAACTCACCGAGACCGTCCACGAGGTGCGCGTCGACACCCTGCCCGACGGCTCCGCGGTCTCCGACTGGACGGTGGAGTTCCGCGGCGGCCTGATGCGCTGGCGGGAACGCGACACCTTCGAACCGGACGCCCTCACCCTCACGTTCGAGCAGCTCAGCGGGGACTTCCTGATCTTCGAGGGGAGCTGGCGGTGCGTCCCGCACGAGCGCGGCACCCTCATCGTCTTCAGCTCCTCCTTCGACCTCGGCATCCCCACCCTGGCCGACATCCTCGACCCGGTGGCCGAATCCACCCTGCGGACGATCATCTCCCGGATCGTGGAAGGACTCGTCGGCGCGGAGGTGACCGATGAGTGCGCCGCCGCGGCCCGTGGCTGACCTGCTCACCGTCGACCGCGCCCACGACCGCGGCCCCGGCGACCCGCTGCGCGAGGAGCCGGGCCCCGGCGCCGCCCGCTGCCTGGGCCTGTACGCCAAGCTGGCCGCCGGGGTGAGCGTCGTCACGGCGCGCGGCCCCGAGGGCCCGCTCGGGATGACCGTCTCCGCGGTCACCTCGCTGTCGGCCCGGCCGCCGCTGCTCGTGGCCTGCCTGCGCGACGGCTCGCGCACCCTCGCCGCCGTCACCGCCCACCGGACGTTCGCCGTCCACCTGCTGCGCGAGGAACAGCACGAGCTGGCCGTCCGGTTCGCCAGCCCCACCACGCCCGCCGCCGACCGGTTCGCCGACACGGACACCCGGCACGTCCTCGGCGTCCCCGTGCTCGCCGGGGCGCTCGCCTGGTCGGTGTGCCTGGTGGAGGACGTCCGCCGGTACGGCGACCACCACCTCGTCGTCGGCCGCGTGGCCGCCGTCCACGTGGGCGGCGGGCGTCCGCTGCTCTGGCACGACCGCAGGTTCCGGTCCCTGACCGAACTCGCCCCGGACGGCCCCGGATGAGCGCACGCCCGGCCGGAACCCCGCACTGGGACCCCGCGGAACTGCCCCCGCAGCCGCCACTGCACGGCGTGGTCACCGCCGACGTGGCCGTGGTCGGGGCCGGACTGGCCGGGCTGGCCTGCGCCTACCACCTGGCGGAGCGGGCCCCCGGCCTGGACGTCGCCGTGGTCGACGCGACCCGCCCGGCCGCCGGGGCCAGTGGCCGCGGCACCGGCCTGCTCGGCCCCCGCGCGGGACCGTCGATCGACCGCGCGGTGCAGCGCTTCGGGCCGCGCACCGCCCGCCGGATGCACCAGGCCAGCGTGCGGGCCGTCGAGGACGTCCTCGACCTGTGCGCCCGCCTGGACGTGTCCTGCGGACTGCGGCCCGGCGCCCAACTGGTGGCGACGCGCTCTCGCGCGGGACTGACGTCACTCGCCCGGCAGGCCCGCGCGTACCGCGGCCTCGACCTCGACGTGCCCGTGCTGTCCCCGCTGGGCGTCCGGGCCCGCGTCGGGGTGCCGTACAGCGCGGGGCTGCTCTACCGCACGGCCGCCACCCTGGACCCCGCCGCGCTGACCTGCGCGCTCGCCCGCGCCTGCGCCGCCAAGGGCGTGCGCTTCTACGGCGAGAGCCCGCTGCGCGCCGTACGCGCCGGGGACCTGGTCGGCTCCGAACTGGTCTTCCCGCACGGCCGCCTGTACGCCGGTCAGACCGTCGTCGCCGTCAACTCCGCCGCCCAGGCGGTGGGCCTGCCGGTCGGCACGGTCCTCCCCCTTGAGGTGTACGCCGTCGCCACCGCGCCGGTCCGCCGCACGGCGTACGAGGCCCTCGGCGGACGCAACGGGTACGCCGTCGTCGACGCCGTGCCCATGGCGCCGTACTTCCGCACCCTCCCGGACGGCGGTCTCGTCGCGGGCGGCGGCACCGTCACCGTCCCGGTGGGGCTCGGCACCGACCGGCTGCGGGCGGCCCGCGAGCGGGCCTGGAACTGGCTCGGCCACTGGCTGCGCACCCTGCACCCCGACCTCCACGACGTGTCCGTGCTGCACCGCTGGTCGGGCCGGATCGGGATGACCGGCGACGGCCTGCCCGTCGTCGGGCCGGTCCGCGGGCTGCCGGACGTCTGGTACATCGGCGGCTGCTGCGGCCACGGGCTGGCGCTGTCCGTGGCGCACGGCGCGCACGTCGCCGCCGCCCTGCTCGGCGAGCCGGAACCCGGCGACCCCCTGCCCTGGCACCGGTCGGCCGCCCCCCGGATGCCCGTCCAGGGCATCGGCCGCCCGCTGCTGCGGACCGCGCTGGACGCGCTCGGCCGCTACACCCGGCGTACCTGCTGACGGCCCGGCTCGTTATCCCCATCCGACGAGGAGGTTCCATGACCCTTGCCCGCTCCGGCACCGGCGCCGGACTGCCGCCGTCCGTGCCGATGACGACCGTGGACGTCGCCTACCACCTGGCCACGCGCGGCGGACCGCTGCCGGTCGTCTTCGTGTTCTGGTTCACCGGACGGGCGCCGACCCTGGACGCCGTACGCGCGCGCGTGGCCGAACGCGCGCCCACCGTGCCGTCCCTGCGCTACGGCATCGTCCGGGACCGCAAGGTGTTCCGGCGCGCCGACCGGTTCGCCGTGGAACAGCACGTGCACGAGGCCCGGCTGCCGGAGCACGACGAGGACGGCTCGGCGCCCGGCCGGATGATGCTCACCCAGCCCATGGCCGGAGGGGGCCGCCCGCCCTGGGACGTGTGGCTGCTGCACGGCACCGACGGCTACGCCCTGTGCTACCGCACCGACCACGCCCTCCAGGACGGCGTCGGCGCCTCCCACGCGGTGCGCGCCCTGCTCGACGACCACCCGCTGGGCGGCCCGCCCCCGGCCCGGCTGGCCCGGCCGACCGCGCGGGGCGTCGTCCACGCCCTCGGGGACGTGGTGGCGTCCCTGCGCGCCGGACGGCCCATGCCCGCCTTCGACGCGCTGGCCTTCCAGCGCAGCGTCGTCAGCCACAGCGAGACCCCGCTGACCCGGCTGCGGGCCATCGGCCGCGCCCGCGGCGGCACCGTCAACGACGTCTACCTGTCCGCGCTGGCGCACGCGGTGCACACCTGGCACCTGAAGGAGACCGGCACCGTCCACCCGCCGCTGCCGGTGGTGATCCCGATGTCGGTGCGCACCGCGGGCGAGGAGTGCGCCCCCGGCAACCGGATGGTCGTGGCCCGGCTGCTGCTGCCCTGCGACGAGCCGACGCCGGGGCGGGCGCTGACCCGGGTGATGACGGCCACCGAGCGGCTGCGCGGCAGTCGGCAGCGCGACGCGACCCGGATGCTGCTGTCCAGCGCGCCCCGCGCGGTCGGCGCCCGGCTCGGCACCCGGATGGTCAACGGGGCGGTGGTCGCCGGGCCCGCCAGCAGCGTCAACTTCGGGCAGGCGCTGGTGCACCAGGGGGCCGAGGCCCGGCGTGCCGCCGTCTTCGCGGACCTCGCCGAGAGCGTCCCGTGGGTGGTGACGCTGACCAGCCAGCACGACACCGCCTGCCTGTCCGTCGTCCACGACGAGTCGGTGGGCGGCGCCGGGGAGCTGCCCGACCTGTGGCTCGCGGCGCTCCTGGAACTGGAGCAGACGGCGTAGCGCGCGCAGCCGAGAGCCCCGGACGGCATCCGTCCGGGGCTCTCGGCTGTCAGCCGGTGCCGCGCAGCGTGCCGGTGGTCAGGAACACGCACTTCTTGGCGACCTCGTGCAGCAGCGGCAGTTGGCGGGAGAACCGCTCCACCACGTACGGCAGCGTGTAGAGGTCCGCGACCCGGGCGTCCCAGCCGTGCTCCGCCCACCAGCGCACCGGGTCCTCCAACTGCCACCGCCAGGCGATCCCGGTCGACGCCAGGGCCTCCAGGAACGGCGCCACGAACGACGAGGACCCGGACTCGGTGCTGACGCACTCGGCGCCGAACGTGCTGCCGGGCGCGGACAGTTCCGTCATCGTGCCGACGATGTCGGCCACCGCCCGGGGCGGCAGGAAGTACATCGGCGCCTCGCACAGCCACGCCGTCGGCCGCCGCGGTTCGAAGCCGGTGGCGAGCAGCTCCTCGCGCCAGCCGGTCGCGGGCTCCGCCTCGACGAGGGTGCGGCGCCCGCAGGAGGGCTGGCTCAGGTCCAGCACCCGCTCCTTGAAGGCCAGGACGGCGGGGTGCTCGACCTCGAAGACATGCGTCCCGGTCGGCCAGTCCAGCCGGAACGCGCGCGTGTCCAGACCGGCGCCGACCAGCACCACCTGCCGGTTGCCCGCGCGGGCGGCGTCCAGCAGGTAGTCGTCGTAGAACCGGGTGCGGACGACCATCCAGTCCGGTAGCAGCCGCTGGAGCGGTCCCTCGCCGGGCGGGCCGCCCTGGAAGCGGGCGGCGTGCAGGAAGTCGGCGGCCCACGGATCACGGACGTACGGCCCCTCACGGCCGTACTCCACGGCGTGCGCGGCGGCGGTCCACAGCGCCGCCCGGTGCACGCCGTCCAGCGGCGGGGACTGGGGTTCGGTGGTGTCGTGCATGTGTGCCTCCTGGTGGGGCGTCGGGGTGGGCGGGCTGGTCAGCGATGACGGCGGCGGTTCACCAACAGCGCCAGCGCGCCCAGGGCCAGCAGCCCGCCGGAGGGCCGGGTCGGACGGTGGCCGCCCATCGCGGCCGGGGTGCGCGGCTCGTGCACGTTGATGGCGAACTGGCGGTTGGCGATGTCGGCGAGGGTGCCGCGCAGTTGCTCGGGGCTGTTGACGGCGGTGACCAGCAGCTCCATGGAGTTGCGGGCGAACTGGTGCTTGCCGAGGAACTCCCGGCCCAGCGCCCACAGGATGCGGGGCACCTCGCCCTGGAACACCTCCGGCAGCGTGATCTCCGGGGCGAGGTGGCGCACCGAGCCGTCGAGGTTGGCGAACGACTTGCCGAGCAGGGACACCGCGGGCGGCGAGCCGATGCCCCGCTTGGTCGCCTTGCCCAGCACCGTCGTCAGGGAGAGGCCGAAGTTCATCTCCTCCAGGGACAGGTGGGACACCTTCGGCACGAAGGCCGCCATGTCCGCGGCGAACGCGGGCATGTTCGACCAGGGCGTGATCCGCCCCATGCCCGCCCAGTGGTGCGCCAGACCCGCGCCGTCGTTCTGCGCCAGCGTCATGAACAGCGGCAGCAACTGGAGGCTGGTGCGCCGGTCGAGGCGGCCGACCATGCCCCAGTCGATGAGCGTCGCCGGGCCGCCGGGCTGCGCGAAGACGTTGCCCGCGTGCGGGTCGGCGTGGAAGAAGCGGTGCACGAAGTAGCCGTGGTACATGAAGCGCAGCAGGTCCCGGCCGATGTCGATGCGCTCGTCGTCGGTGAAGTGCTCCCGGTCGACGTGGCGCACGGACTTGCCGGGAGCCAGCGACTGCACCAGCACCCGCGGGCTGGCGTGCAGCACCTTCGGCACCTCAAGGGTGCGGAAGGACCGTACGTGTTGCCGGGCCTCGTCCATGTTGCGGGCCTCGCCGGTGAAGTTCAGCTCCGGCTCCATGGCGTCGAAGACGGCGCCGAGCATCGCCTCGATGTCGATGACCTCGTTGAACCGGGGCGCGACCTTGGCCACGATCCGCGAGGCCCGGCGCATCAGCGCCATGTCGGCGAGGACGCCCTCGCGGATGCCGGGCCGCTGGATCTTGACCACGGCGGGCCGCCCGCCGGGCAGGGTGACCCGGTAGACCTGCGCGAGGGAGGCCGCGCCGAGCGGTTTGACGGTCTCGATGTCGTCGAACCGGAGCTTCCAGTCGGGGCCGAGGTCACCGGCGAGGACGGGCTCGAAGACCGAGAAGGGCTGGATGTCGACCTGGTCGTGCAGGTTCTGGAGTTCCTCCCGGATCGACTCGGGCACCATGTCGGGCCGGGTCGACAGGATCTGCCCGAGCTTCACGTAGAACGGGCCGAGGCTCTCCAGGGCGTGGCGCACCGCCGCGGCGCGCCGCTGGGTGTCCCCGGCGGGGGCCTCGTCGGCCTCCGCCGGGGAGGCCCCGTCCCGTTTCCTGCGCAGCCGGGCGGCCTGACCGACCTCGTCGGCGACGAGGCTCCCCAGGACTTTGACCACCAGGCGCAACCGGTCGCCGACGACGGATGCCATCGTGTTTGATCCTCCCAGGTCGGTACGGAGTGGCACGGCCGTGGGCCGACGGGTTCGGCGGGACGGGGGCGGTGCCCGTGGGCGGCTCGGCCGCTAGGACGACTGCGACTTCCCCTCGGTCCCGCCGCCCTGCTGCTGTCCCTGCTGGCCGCCGAGCAGCCCGCCCACGCCGGGGATACCTCCCGCCAGTTGCTGCGCGGTCTGGGCGGCCTGCTGCGGCGCCTGGGCGAGCTGACCGAGGCCCGGTAGCTGTCCGGCCATCTGCGCGGCCTGCTGTGGCATCTGCATCAGATGGCCGAGCTGCCCCGGCAGCCCCGCCGCCGTGTTCAGGACGTTGCCCACGCCCCCGGCGGCCTGTCCGAGGCCGCCCGCCAACTGCCCGGTGCCGCCCGCGAGCTGCCCGAAGCCCTGGAGCGCCGAGAGCATGGCCATCGGGTTGCCGCCGCCGCCGAGCATCTGCAGGGCGGCGAGCGGGTTGGCGGCGGCGGCGCCTCCGGTGAGCATGTTGAGGGCGGCCAGCGGGTTGCCGCCGCCCGCCCCCAGCAACTGGCCCGCGGCGCCCGGGTTGAGGGCTCCGGACAGCAGCCCCAGGGCGTTCTGGGGCAGCCCGGTCAGGGCGCCCAGGGCGTTGTTGGACGTGTTGGACGTGTCGTCGTCGTTCCGGTTGATGAGGTCGTCGATGAGGTCCTTCCAGTTGTCGGTCACACCGCCGACGAAGTCCTTCAAGATGTCCTGGAGGTTCTTGTTGCTGCCCATGCGGGGAATTCCTCTCGATTTTCTTTGCAGGTGATTTTGCGGGTTGTTTGCTGGATTCCGCGCAATTTAGCTGACGCGGTCTCCCATGGCCTTCATGCAGGCCGTTTTCAGGCGTGCGCGACCCCTGGTGAAAGCGGCTTCGGCAGCCTTGATCGAGATGTTGTGCATTCGGGCGAATTCCGCGGTGGAAATCCCGGCCGCGCGGGCGAGTATGACCTCCTGCTCGCGTCCGCGCAGTTGCCGCACCTGGCCGAGCAGCCATCTGCCGAAGTCCTCGTCGCAGACGTCCTCCTCCGTGGTTCCGGGATCGTCCAGCAGCGCCACACGCTGCACCAGGCGCCGACGGCGCTCCACGTCCCGGTAGAAGTCGATGCAGAGGCGGATGGCCACGGAGGTCAGAAAGGGACCCAGTCGACTGCGGTCCAGATCGGCGTGGGCGGCAGCTCGTGCCATGGTCTCCTGGACGCAGTCCTCGGCGTCCTGTTGGCTGGGGAGTCGCCGGCGAACCAGCCGCATGAGGCGGTCCTGGTGCTGGGAAATCTCTTCCCAGGAACATGCGGTGGGGGGTGGGCAGGTTAAGTTTTGCGCCATGGGGATTGCAGCCCATTGTCTCTCGATTGGGCAGGTGGAATTGCGGCTGAATTTGAATTCTTGGCCGTATTGTTTTCCTACCCGAGGGGGTGGGGCGGCAAACTGTGGACTTCTGGTTCACGGGGGAGTAATGATTTTTCACCCGTGGGTACCGCGCTGCCGTATCTCCGCTGTCGCTAATTCCCGGCGACCGTCACGGAAGCGCGATCACTTCTGCATACGAATCTCCTCTCCGGTGGCTTCCGGGCGGGCCGCCGGAATCTGCGCGGCGGGTGGCGCCGACCGCCGTTCGGGCGCCTGCCGGGCCCAGTCGCGGTTCCAGTCGAGCCACATGTCCCGCAGCGTCCTGCGGACCTGGGAGGCGCCGTTGCGCAGCTCGCCCACGTAGACCTGGACCGCCTCCTTGCTCACCATCCGGGCGCCGCCGCTGAGATAGGCGCCCCGCACATGGCCCGGCGAACGGAACTTGCCCCACAGCAGGATCTTCGTCAGCGGCCACAGGGTGAACGACTTGGCCGGGCAGCGGTCCTCCGGGTCGAGCGTGCCCCACACCGCGGGGGATAGTTCGCTGTCCCGCAGCGCCTCGAAGATCCGCGCGATGGCCTGGTCCTTGGTGAGTTCGCCCTTGCTGTAGGCCAGCATGGCGTCCCGCGAGCGGTTGAACATCCGCTCCACCCACGGGTTGTCCGCCCCCTGGAGCCCCCGGTAGGGCGGTGTCTCCAGGGCGTCGAAGGCGGCCGGGTCGTGGGACTTCTCGTACTTCACGGCCACCTGGTTCTGCGCGTTGGTGCCGTACAGGGTGGTGATCGTCCACACCCGGATCCAGGCGTTCCACAACTCGAAGTCGTCGAAGGCGAGATAGCTGCACGACACCAGGTCGTCGTAGAAGCGGAACATCCGCTTGATCCAGTGCTCCAGGTACTCGAACCGCGCGGTGTCGAAGTCGTCCCTGCGGACGGCGTCGATGAGCCGGTGGCTCAGCGCGTTGAGCGACATCACCGTGACCGCGAGCCCGCTGGAGAAGAGCGGGTCGATGAAGTCGCTGGCGTGCGGCAGCAGGCACCACCGGTCGCCGACCACCGACCGGGAGGAGAACTGCGTGCGCTCGGTGGCGACGTACGGCCGGACCGACCGCGCCTGCTCGAACTGCCGCGCCACGCTGGGGAACCGCTGGACGTGCTTCCAGAACTCGTCCTCGGCGGAGACCCCCTCCTCGCGCGGGTAGCGGTCGATGTCGAGGTTGACGCCGACGCTGCACAGACCACTGGTGCTGTCGGGGTGGTTGTCGAAGGGGATGACCCAGAACCAGCCGCCCGGGAACAGGTGGTGGAGCGTGCCCTGGCTGAACGGGCTGGGCATCTTGTGCTGTTGGCGCGGCGGCGCGACGGTGTCGAAGGGGCGCACGTTCACCATGTGGGTGAAGATGGTGCGCGACCTGGTGCGGTACGGCGGCTCCTGCCGGAGCCCGAGGCGCTCGGGCAGCACCGCCCGCATCCCGCCCGCGTCGACCAGGTACGACGCCTGGAAGGTGCCCTTCTCCCGGGTGACGAGGGTGACGCCGTCGTCGTCGAACTTGACGTCGTCGACGAGGGTGTGGGTGTGCGCGGTCACGCCGTAGGAGACGGCGACGTGGAACATGTACGCGTCCACGTCCTGGCGCAGGTAGTGCGAGTCGGGGCCCAACGGCGGTCCCCAGGTGGGGTACTGGGTGCACTCGGTGGGCCGGGTCGACTCGCCCTCCCGGTGGTAGACGAAGCTGAAGTTCCGCTTGATCCCGCAGTTCGACGACACATGGCGGCGCACCGCCCCGTGGGTCGCCAGGTGTTCCAGCTCCGGGACGTCGTAGCGGCGGGCCAGCACCCGCAGTCCGAAGGTGGTCTCGGGGACGGTGGACTCACCGATGGCGAAACGGGGGTGGCCGCTTCCTTCCAGAAGCAGCACCCGGACGCCGTGGCGGGCGAGGATCGCCCCCAGCATGGTCCCGCCGATGCCTCCTCCGACGATGGCGACATCGAACACACGCGGGTCCTCTTGGTGCATGTCTGCGGTCCTTTCGCGACGGGAGATGCGAGGTGCTGAGCCGGAGTTCAGCGGGCCGGGCGCCGCCGACGGCCGCCCGGGGGCGGCGGCGGGCGGTCCGGCAGGGCGCCGCGCAGCCCGCTGACGGCCACCCGGGCGGAGAACGAGACGGCGAACAACGGGGTCGGCGCCAGCGCGGCCAACCGGCGCCGCTCACCCGGCACCTCACCGCTGCCGCGCCCCACGACGTCCAGCCAGGCGCCGAAGTGCAGCAGCCGCGCCTCGGGTCCGGCGTCCCGCGCGGGGAACGGCCGCATGTGCTCGCGCACGGCCCGGGTCAGCGCCCCGCGCCGCCGCTCGGGCACACCGTGCCCGATCAGGAACCGGTCGAGCAGCGCGGCGGACCGGGTCGGGAACCCGCCCCGTACGCGCGGCCCGCCCCGGGTGAGCCCGGTGTCGTGGAACGCGGCTGCGACCAGCAGGCCCGTCCGGTCGCAGCCGGTGCCCCGGGCCGTCGCGCAGGCGTCGGCCAGCAGGAACGTGCGCAGCGAGTGCACGGCGACGCGCGGCGGCAGCAGCCGGTGCATCGTCAACAGGGCGTCGCCCACCATCGGCTGACCCAGCAGCCTGGCCAGCGGCGGCTGCGCGAGCAGCGGCTGCCAGGCGTCCGGCAGCACCTCCGGCGGCACAGTGGCCATGCCCACTCCCTCGTGTACGCGCTTTGCTGGTTGCGTCCGTCTCATCTCTCTTTACGCTCCGGAATCCGTTCCCCCTCTCCTGGTCACACGCCGCCGCCACCTTGGCCGGTCTTCGCCCCTGAACGCGTGCGCCGGTGTCATCGCCGAAGGACAAAGCGGCGCAGGAAGAGGGGAGTTCGCGAAACCACCACCGGCGACTATCGGCCACCCCGGACGGTGTGCGGCGCTGAACCACCGCTCGCGGTACGGAAATTCACCCTCCGCCCCCGAGGGCGTGTTGACGTGCCTCCGGGCCCGGCGGTGGCATCGGCGGGCGCCGGATGCGCCGGAGTGCGCTTCCTCTCCCCTTTCGAGGGAGTTCCGGGGCCGTCCCGGCCGGGCAACCACCTTTGCGTGATCGCTGTGCTGAACGTCCATGAACGCACCCTGCCCGTGCCACCGGAACGGGTCGGCGCCCTGCTCGACACCCTGGGAAGCCACGAGGACCGGCTCTGGCCCACCGAGTGGCCGCCGGTCCGCTTCGACGGTCCGCTGGCCGTGGGCGCGACCGGCGGCCACGGGCCGGTGCGCTACACGGTGACGCACTACGTGCCCGGCCAGTGGGTGCGGTTCCGGTTCACCGGCCGCGGCCGGTTCCACGGCTTCCACGAGTTCGCCGTCGAGGACGTCGGGGCCGACCGCGCGGTGCTGCGCAACACGATGGTGCTGAAGCCGAGGGGAGTGCGCTGGCTCGGCTGGCTGCTGTTCTTCCGCCCCCTGCACAACGCGGCCTTCGAACAGTGCCTGGACCGCGCCGAGTCGGAGCTGACCGGCGGGGTGGCGCGACCGGTGCGCTGGGGGACCTACGTACGGCTGTTGCGCCGCGCGTCGGTCTGTCTCGTGCCGCGCTGGTTCACCACTCCCTATTCCGGCTCATGAACCCCGTGGCACCGCGCCGGGAGAGGGCGGCGCGGATTGCGGTGTCGGGAAGTGCCCGGCGAGGCCGTAACACAGGGAAAGCGACCCGGATTCGCGGCCGTGTCGCGAGGCACGGCCGAGTCTCTGAAAGGAGATCGCCATGACCCTGCCCCAGCCCCCGAAACTCCCCAACGCCCCGAAGATCCCCGATCCCTCGAAGGCCACCGAAGGCTTCAAGATCCCGGGCCTCAACTCCGCCGACATCCTCACCGACGTCACGGAGGCCCCCCACCGCCTGCACGCCCTCGCCCAGGCCGGTGCCGCCCAGACCATCGCGGTGGTCGACATCGACGGCGGTGAGGACGACTGGGACAAGCCGCTGTCCGAGGAGCACCCGCGCCCGGTGGTGCTGGTGCACGGCACCTTCGGCAACCGCGGCTACACCTGGACCTCCGCCACCCCGCTGCTGCGGGAGAACGGCTACCGGGTCTTCAAGCTGGACTACGGCCAGCACATCAACCCCGTGATCTTCGGGCTCGGCGACATCAAGAAGTCCGCCCAGCAGCTCTCCGACTTCGTCGACAAGGTGCTGTCGCGCACCGGCGCCGAGAAGGTCGACCTGGTCGGCTTCTCGCAGGGCGGGATGATGCCACGCTGGTACATCGGCGCCCTCGGCGGCGCGTCCAAGGTCCACAAGTACATCGGCATCTCGCCCAGCCACCACGGGGTCACCGCGCAGGGCCTGATGAACCTCGCGCGGCAGATCCCGCTGGCGAAGGAAGTGCTGGAGAAGGGCGCGGTCGGCGAGGTCATCCCGGCCTGGCCGCAGCTCCAGCACGACCACGAGTTCCAGAGGGAACTCGCCGACCTCGGTGAGACGGTGGAGGGCATCCACTACACCGTCATCGCCACCAAGTACGACGACGTGGTCACCCCGTACGAGTCATGCGCGCTCACCGAGACCGAGGGGCACCACATCACCAACATCATCCTCCAGGACATCGACCCGGAGGACCACACGCCGCACGTGAGTATGCCGTACAACCAGACCGTGCTGAAGGAGGTCCTCAAGGCCCTGGCCGACTGAGGCGGTGGCCCGCGGCGGAGTGCAGCCGGGGTGCGTCAGCGGCTGCCGTCCAGCAGGACGCGGGCGACCAGCGCCGGATCGTCGTTCATGGGCACGTGACCGCAGCCGGGCAGCCGTACCAGGCGGGCGCGCGGGATGACGTACTTGGCACGGACGCCCTGCCGGGGCACCAGCAGCCGGTCCCTGCTGCCCCACGCCACGGTGACCGGGATGCCGGTGACGTCGTCGGTGAACCGCACCTCACGGCCGGACCGCAGCGTCTCGGTGAACCGGGCCGCGCGGGCCAGCGCGCGGGTCTCGGCGACCACGGCGGCGGGGGAGCGGCGGGCCGGGCGGGCGTAGATGGTGCTGGTCAGCAGCGTCCGGCCGACCGCCGACCGGGAGAGCCGCTCGACCAGCGGCGGCGGCGTCCGC
Source organism: Streptomyces flavalbus (assembly GCF_042674625.1). NCBI lineage: Bacteria > Bacillati > Actinomycetota > Actinomycetes > Kitasatosporales > Streptomycetaceae > Streptomyces > Streptomyces flavalbus. Next base: position 1,066,496 of record NZ_JBHTEB010000001.1, on the reverse strand, counting down.
AGGGCGACCTGCCGCATCGACAGCAGCAGTCCGAAGGCGTACCGCCGCTCGGCCTGCGACCAGAACCCGGCCGGTGACAGTGCGGTCACCGACCGGGCGAGTCCCCTCCGGCCGAGTTCCAGGGCCAGCAGACCGCCCAGCGAGTTGCCCGCCACGTGCGGGCGGTCGAGCCCGAGCGCCTCGCAGAGCGCCGCGAGGACCCCGCTCATGGTGGGCAGGTCGTGCGCCATCGTCCGCGGCAGCGGCTCCGACGCGCCGAAGCCCGGCAGGTCGAGGGCGATCACCTCGCGCTCGGCCGCCAGGGCGGGTATCACCGGGTCCCACGCCTGCCGGTGGTGGCCTATGCCGTGCATCAGGAGCAGGGGCGCGCCGCGGCCGGTGCGCGCGTAGGCGAGCGTGACGCTCTGCGGTCCCTGTGGCGTGGACACCTTGAAGGTGACGGTGGCGGACATGGGGCTCCTCGGCAAGGACGGGCTGACGTGGCGTGGACAGACTGTCAGCGATCGCTACTGGCGGGTAGCCCCAGGTCCCGAATGTGTCCGCGTGCCAACGTTGTATGAACGCTCGGCGGCACACCCCCGCGCCGCCCGCGAAGTCCCCGCCACGCCCTGATGATTGGTCTTGACCAAGGGTGAGGGCCGCCCTATGGTCGCAGATAAGTACAACAACCTTTAATAAACAAGGGCGCTAAACGCCGCCGGGTCACGGCGATTGCGGAGGTAAGGGTGGGGACCACGCAGCTCGAATCGGTGCCGGAACCGAAGTACTGGCATCTCAAGACCGTGCTCAGTGAGGCATTGGACTCCGAGTTCACCGTGGGCGAGATCCTGCCCAACGAGCGCGATCTCGCCGCGCGCTTCGGCGTCGCCCGCGCCACGCTCCGCCAGGCCCTCGAACAGCTCGAACTGGAAGGCAGGCTCCAGCGCCGCCGCGGTGTCGGTACGACCGTCGCCCCGCCGCGCATGGGCGTCGCCGTCGGCCCCGGGCAGCGTGCCTGGCCGGGGATGCCGGGCGACGACTGGCAGCCCGCCGACTGCGCCTTCGCCGTGCCGCCCGCGGCCGTCGCCGCCGCGCTGGAGACCGGCCGCGAGGAGGCCGTCCACACCGTCCGCAGCACCCGTACGACCCGTGGTCAGGCCGTCGCCGCCGAGCTGCTGTACGTCCCCCAGGCGTCCGTGCCCGAGCTGTCCGCGATCGACGCCCCCTCCGGACCGGCACGCGCGCGTGCGGTGCTGCGTGAGTTGCAGCGGCTGGAGCCGGAGGGGCACGACAGCGCCGTGGAGCTGGGCTCGGCGCGCGCCGACGACGCCAAGGAACTCGACCGGCTCCCCGGCGCGCCCGTCCTCGTCGTCACCACCCGCTACCTCGCCGGGGGCCGCACCGCGGCGCTGTCCGTCGCCACGTACCGCGCGGACACCTGCCGCCTCACCTTCGGCGACTCCGGGAGCGTGCGGATCGAGGACGGCCCGGAGCGCCGGGCGTCCTGAGGGCGGTACGGCCGGGGCGGGGCGGCGCCGTGGTCTTCAGCGGCGAGGGTCCTGACCCGGGCGGCCCCCGTCACCGGCGGGCCGTCACCGTGCCCTCCACCGCGAAGAGCTGTTCCTCCACGTGGTCAAGGGCGAGGCGCAGGGCGCCGGTGGCGACGGCCGCCTCGCCGAGGAGGGACAGGGTGACCTTGGGCGGGCGCAGGCAGTAGCGGGCGAGTTCCTGCCGCAGCGGTTCCAGCACGCCGTCCAGACCGGCCGCCCAGCCGCCGACGACGACCAGCTCCGGATCGAGTGCGAGGACCAGCGCCGCCACGTCGTGCACCAGCCGCTGGATGAACCGGTCGACGGCCGCGCGGGCCCGCAGGTCGCCCTCCCGGGCCCGCGCGAAGACCCGCGCCACCTGCTGCTCGTCCAGCGGGTGCAGTGGCTCGTCCGTGGTGGACAGGAGCGTCTCCGGCGTCGCCTCACGGCCCAGCAGGTGCAGCGCGCCGATCTCCCCGGCCGCCCCGCCGAACCCCCGGTGCAGCCGCCCGCCGATCAGCGAACCGGCGCCGGGGCTCAGCCCGGCCAGCACGAACACCATGTCGTCGCAGTCCCGCGCGGACCCCTTCCAGTGCTCCGCCACGGCGGCGGCGTTGGCGTCGTTCTCCACCAGCACCGGGCACTTGAAGGACCGGCTCAGCCGTTCACCGAGGCGCAGCCCCGTCCACCCCGGCAGCGCGGTGCCCAGCCGCACGGTGCCGTCCGCCTCGACGATCCCCGGCGTCGCGGCGCCCACCGCGCGCAGCGACCCGCGCGCCACCCCGGCCCGGCGCAACAGCTCCGCGACCGCCGTGCGCAGCCGCTCCAGCCGCTCGTCGGCCGGTGCCGTCTCGTCGACGTCCTTGGCCTGCGCGCCCATGATCCGGCCGTCCAGGTCGGCGAGCAGCGCGGCGACCCGGTGCGGCCCGATCTCAAGGCCCAGCAGATGACCGGCCTCCGCCCGGAACCTGAACCGCCGCGCGGGCCTGCCCTGCCGCCGCGCCGCGCCCTCCTCGGCCGCCGTCTCGACGACCATCCCCGCCTCGATCAGCCCCTCGACGACGCCCTCGACGGTCGGCCGGGACAGCCCCGTCACGCGGGTGATCTCCGTCAGCGTCGCGCAGTCCGTGGCACGCAGCGCGTGCAGCACCACCGCGGAGTTGATCCTTCGCAGCAGCGAGGGATCCCCGCCGGTCAGCCGCCCCAACGTACCGTCCTCCCAGCTCGTGCGCGTGTTGGCCGGATCGTACTCGGCCCGCCGCACCCCGGCGAGTGCCCCCCGCCCCCCGAACGACCCGCGGTGCCCCCGGGGCCGTCACGGGGCCGCCGTCAGCCGGGCGAGACGAACCCCGACTCGTACGCCGCGATCACCGCCTGTTCACGGCGGTCTCCGGGGTGCTGCCCGGCCAGATCGCGGGGATGGCCTTCGGGACCACGGCCGTCTCCTCGGAGTTCCACTCGGGCGGGCCGCGGCTGGCGCTCACGGCGGTCCCGTGGCGCGGCCGGTGGTTCGCGGCCACGCTGACCGCCGTCGCCGTACCGGCGCTGCTCACCGGCCTGCTCTCGTCCTGATCGTGTCCTTCGTCATCGGCGACTCGGCGGGCAGGGCGGCGGACTTCCCGCCGGACCGGGCGGGCCAGGTGGTCCCGCACGGGACCTGGGACGGCGCCCTCGGCCGGTGGAGCGGGCTCGCCGTGACCGCCCTGTGGACGGCGGCGGTGACCGCGGCGGGCGCGTGGAGCGTGCGGCGCCGGGACGCCTGACCGGCCCGGGCCCTGACGCCCCGCCAATTGTCAGTGGCGGCGGGTTTACTGGACCGTATGAACATCGCACGGTGCCTGGAGGCGATCGACCGGCTGTGCTCCCGGCCCTTCCCGGCGGCGGAGGCGGAGCACGGCTGGTCGGACGTCGGCAGGGGAGGGCCCGGGTACTGGCTGGCGGAACTGACGGCCGGTGCGGCGGACTTGGGCGAGCACACGGCGGACGACTACGAGGCGTACCGCGAGGGCATAGCCCAACGGCTGGACGCGCGCTGGGGGGCGGCGCCGCCCTGGGGGACGGTGACCCTGCGGGTGCGCGGCGAGCGGGGCGAGGAGATACCCGAGCCGTGGGCGACGGTCAGCGTCCTGGTCGACGAGGTGTCCCTGTGGCAGGACCCGGGCACGGGCCGCTGGATCGCCGTCGGCGTCACCGACCGCGACGACACGCACCCACCCCGCCTGCTGGCCGTGGTCACGGCCACGGACCCCCCGTGACCCGGCCCGACGTGGGCGACCCCGGACGCTCCGCCTGTGCGCCGACGCCAACCCCGTGACCCGGCCCGACGAGGGTCACGCCTCGGCCGCCTCCCGCAGCCGCGCGAACTCCTCGGCCATCGTCGCCGCCGTCCAGTGCGCGTTCAGCCCGCTCGGGTTGGGCAGCACCCACACGCGCGTGTCCCCGATGAGCCGCTCCTGCGGCCCCACTTGTGCCTTGCGGTCGTCGAAGGCGGCGCGGTAGGCGGTGACGCCGACGACCGCCAGCCAACTCGGGCGCAGCCGGGCCACCTTCAGGGCGAGCAGGCGTCCGCCCTCGCGGTACTCCTCGGCGGTCAGCTCGTCGGCGCGGGCGGTGGCACGGGCCACGACGTTGGTGATGCCGAGGCCGTAGGACAGCAGTTCCCGCTGCTCCGACGGCTTCAGCAGGCGGGGCGTGAAGCCGGACAGGTGCAGCACCGGCCAGAAGCGGTTGCCGGGGCGGGCGAAGTGGTGGCCCGTCGCCGCGGTCATCAGGCCGGGGTTGATGCCGCAGAACAGCACCCGCAGGCCGTCCGCGACGACGTCCGGGACGAGACGGTCGCGGGCGGCCTCCAGCTCCGCCGGGGTGAACCGGGCCATGGCGCGGGCGCCGGTCAGAGGATCGCGCCGGGCGTGTAGCCCGCGGCCTCCGGGTGCCGCTTGACGATCTCCTCGATCCGGGCGACCACGGTGGCGACCTGGTCGGCGGCGGCACCGGTGAAGGACAGCTTGTCGGCCATCAGCTCGTCGAGCTGGGCGCGGTCCAGCGGGAGGCGCTCGTCGGCGGCGAGCCGGTCGAGGAGTTCGTTGCGCTCGGCGCCCTGCTCACGCATCGCCAGCGCGCACGCGACCGCGTTCTCCTTGATCGCCTCGTGCGCGATCTCCCGCCCGACCCCGGCGCGCACGGCGCCCATCAGGACCTTCGTCGTCGCGAGGAACGGCAGGTAGCGGTCCAGCTCCCGCGCCACGACGGCCGGGAACGCCCCGAACTCGTCGAGCACGGTCAGGAACGTCTCCAGCAGTCCGTCCAGCGCGAAGAACGCGTCGGGGAGCGCGACCCGGCGCACCACCGAGCAGGACACGTCACCCTCGTTCCACTGGTCGCCCGCCAGCTCGCCGGTCATCGAGGCGTAGCCGCGCAGGATGACCATCAGGCCGTTGACGCGCTCGCAGGAGCGGGTGTTCATCTTGTGCGGCATCGCGGAGGAACCGACCTGGCCGGGCTTGAAGCCCTCGGTCACCAGCTCGTGCCCGGCCATCAGCCGGATCGTCTTCGCCAGCGAGGACGGCGCCGCCGCGAGCTGCACCAGGGCGGTGACGACCTCGTAGTCCAACGAGCGCGGGTACACCTGCCCGACCGAGGTGAACGCCTGCGAGAAGCCCAGGTGGGCGGCGATCCGCCCCTCCAGGTCGGCCAGCTTCGCCGCGTCCCCGCCGAGCAGGTCCAGCATGTCCTGCGCGGTGCCGACCGGGCCCTTGATGCCGCGCAGCGGATAGCGGCCGAGCAGCTCCTCGACCCGGCCGTACGCCACCAGCAACTCGTCGGCGGCGGTCGCGAACCGCTTGCCCAGCGTCGTGGCCTGCGCGGCGACGTTGTGCGAACGCCCCGCCATCACCAGCTCGCCGTACTCCCCGGCGAGCTTGCCCAGCCGCGCCAGCACCGCCACCGCGCGGTCGCGCACCAGCTCGAGGGAGAGCCGGATCTGGAGCTGCTCGACGTTCTCCGTCAGGTCGCGGGACGTCATGCCCTTGTGGACCTGCTCGTGCCCGGCGAGGTCGTTGAACTCCTCGATCCGCGCCTTCACGTCGTGCCGGGTGACCTTCTCGCGCTCCGCGATGGAGGCCAGGTCGACCTGGTCGAGCACACGCTCGTAGTCGGCGATCGCCGCGTCCGGCACCTCGATCCCGAGGTCCTTCTGGGCGCGCAGCACGGCGAGCCAGAGCTGCCGCTCCAGCCTCACCTTCTGTTCGGGCGACCAGAGGGTGGCCAGTTCGGCGGAGGCGTACCGTCCGGCGAGGACGTTGGGGATGCGGGGCTTGGCGGGCGCAGAAGTCACGTAGACGGATTCTACTGGCGATTCGTGCAGGCCAGCGCCACGGGGTGGTTCGGAGGAACCTCCAAGGGCCGGGCGGGCGGGTTACGCCGACCCGTCGTACGGCAGCAGGTCCGGGCGCTTCGGCGGCAGGCCGTCCCCGGAGGAGCGGCCGGTCAGGCGGCGGCCGATCCAAGGAAGCAGGTGCTGGCGGGCGAACCGGAGGTCCGTGACGCGCCGGGTCACCCACCCCGGCGGCACGGTCGGCGGCATCGGCACGTGCCACTCCGGGTCGGCCGCCTCGTAGCCGAGGGTCTGCCAGACCGCCTCCGCGACCCTGCGGTGGCCCTCGGCGGTCAGGTGCAGCCGGTCCACGTCCCACATGCGCGGGTCGGCGAGGGACGGGGCGCCGTACAGGTCGACGACGACGGCGCCGTGCCGGGCGGCGAGGTCGTCGACGCAGGTGAAGAGTTCCTCCATGCGCGGGCGGAACCGCTCCAGGACGGGACCCTGGCGGCCGGGGCTGCGCATCAGCACCAGTTGCTTGCAGGCCGGGGCGAGACGTTCCACGGCCTCCGTGAGGAGTCCGCGCACCCGGCCCATGTCGCACTTGGGGCGCAGGGTGTCGTTCAGGCCGCCGACCAGCGTGATGACGTCGGCGCCCATCGCGGCGGCCACGTCCACCTGCTCGTCGACGATCTGCCCGATGAGCTTGCCGCGCACCGCCAGGTTGGCGTACCGGAAGCCGGGGCTGCGGGCCGCCATCCGGGCGGCGAGCAGGTCGGCCCAGCCGCGGTAGGTACCGTCGGGCAGCAGGTCCGACATGCCCTCGGTGAAGGAGTCACCGACCGCGACCAGGCTGGAGTACGGGGGAGGGGTGTTCGTCTGCATGGCGTCGGCGATGCTATCCCGACGCCATACCCAGCGGTCGGTCGCCCCCTCCCCCCGGCGGTCAGGCCCGCTGCCCGAACAGCTCCCGCAGGACGTCCTCCATGGTCACCAGCCCCGCCAGCCGTCCGTCCGCGCCCAGCACGGCGGCCAGGTGCGTGCGGCTGCCGCGCATCGCGGTCAGGACGTCGTCCAGCGGGGTGGTCTCCCGGACCCGCGCGATGGACCGCATGTCCCGCAGCCGGAACGGCAGGTCCTTCGGAGAGGCGTCCAGCGCGTCCTTCACATGCAGGTAGCCGATGATCCGGCGCTCCTCGTCCACCACAGGAAAGCGGGAGAACCCGGACTCGGCGGACAGCCGCTCCAGCTCCTCCGGGGTGACGCCCACGCGCGCGTACACCACGCTCTCCAGCGGCATGACCACGTCCCGCACCGGACGGCGGCCCAGCTCCAGCGCGTCGTGCAGCCGCTCCCGGGCCCGCTCGTCGATCAGTCCCGCCTCACCGGAGTCCTTCACCAGCCGGGCCAGCTCGGCGTCCGAGAACGTCGCCGTGACCTCGTCCTTGGTCTCGATGCGCATCAGCTTCAGCAGACCGTTGGCGAACGCGTTGATGGTGAAGATCACCGGCCGCAGGCCGCGCGACAGCGCCACCAGCGGCGGGCCGAGCAGCAGCGCGCTGCGCACCGGCTCCGCCAGCGCGATGTTCTTCGGCACCATCTCACCGAGCAGCATGTGCAGATACGTCGCCAGGGTCAGCGCGATCACGAAGGACACCGCGTGCCCCGCGCCGCTCGGCACGCCCACCGCGTGGAACACCGGCTCCAGCAGGTGCGCGATCGCCGGTTCCGCGACCACACCGAGGACCAGCGTGCACAGCGTGATGCCGAGCTGCGCCGCCGCCATCAGCGCCGACACGTGCTTCAGGCCCCACAGCACGCTCTTGGCGCGCCGGTCGCCCTGGTCGGCGTACGGCTCGATCTGGCTGCGGCGCACCGAGATCAGCGCGAACTCGGCGCCCACGAAGAAGGCGTTGACGACCAGCGTCGCGAAACCGATCAGCAGTTGTACGGCGGTCACCGCCCACCCTCCTCGTTCTTGGCGTCCTTGGCGTCGTCATGGTCGTCCTCGCGCACGCCCTCGTCGTCGAGGGGGGCGTGCAGCAGCACCCGCGCGGCCCGGCGCCCGGAGGCGTCGACCACGTCGAGGCGCCAGCCGTCGACGGCGAGGCTGTCACCGACCGCGGGGATACGGCCGAGCTGGTTGGCCACCAGACCGGCGAGGGTCTCGTACGGGCCCTCGGGCGGGCGCAGGCCGACGCGGGCGAGCTGGTCCATCCGGGCGGCGCCGTCCGCGGAGTACACGGCGTGGCCGTCGTCGTCCGTCCCGGCCGCGGCCAGGTCGGGCGTCTCGTGCGGGTCGTGCTCGTCGCGGACCTCGCCGACGACCTCCTCGACGATGTCCTCCAGCGTGGCCACGCCCGCCGTGCCGCCGTACTCGTCGATGACGACGGCCATCGTCCGCTTGCCGGACAGCCGGTCCAGGAGCCGGTCCACGGTCAGCGACTCGGGGACGAGCAGCGGCTCGCGCATCAGCTCGGCCACCGGCACCCGGGGCCGCCGCTCGGCGGGCACCGCCAGGACGTCCTTGATGTGCGCCGTGCCCACGACGGTGTCGAGGCCGCCGCGGTAGACCGGGAACCGGGACAGGCCCGTCGCCCGGGTCGCGTTCGCCACGTCCTCGCAGGTCGCCTGCGCCTCCAGGGCGATGACCTGCACGCGCGGGGTCATCACGTTCTCCGCGGTGAGGTCGGCCAGGTTCAGGGTGCGCACGAACAGCTCGGCCGTGTCCGCCTCCAGGGCGCCCTCGCGGGCGGAGTGCCGGGCCAGCGCCGCCAGCTCCTGCGGTCCGCGCGCGGACGCCAGCTCCTCGGCGGGCTCGATGCCGAACCGGCGCACCATGTGGTTGGCGGTGTTGTTCAGGTGGGCGATGAACGGCCGGAACGCGGCGCTGAAGAACCGCTGCGCGTTGCCGACCCGCTTGGCCATGCCGAGCGGCTCGGAGATCGCCCAGTTCTTGGGCACCAGCTCACCGACGACCATCAGGAAGACCGTCGACAGCGCGGTGCCCAGCACCAGCGCGAGGGAGGACGCCGCGGACTCCGAGACGCCGAGGTCGCGCAAGGGACCCGAGATCAGCCGGGCGATCGACGGCTCGGCGAGCATACCGACCACCAGGTTGGTGACGGTGATGCCGAGCTGGGCGCCGGACAGTTGGAAGGTCAGGTTCCGTACGGCCTTCAGGGCGCCCGCGGCACCCCGCTCGCCGCGCTGCGCGGCCTGTTCGAGATCGCCGCGCTCGACCGTGGTCAGGGAGAACTCGGCGGCGACGAAGGCGCCGCACGCGAGGGAGAGCAGGATCGCCACCAGCAGCAGGAGCACTTCGGTCATCGGGTCACCCCCGTCCCATGATCCGGCAGGGCGGGGAGGAACGCACGGTGTCTACGGCTGGGTCTACTACTGGGAGGCTCGCCCATGGGCGGACGCTCACACCTTTCATGGAGAGACGAGTGTTCCCCCAATAGTAAAGGACCGGCAAAGGAGGGTCACTTCTCGGTCAGGTGCCGCACCCAGCGCCGCCACTGCTCCTCGGGCGCGTACCCCGCCGCCTCCCACGCGCGCTGACCGGTCGCGTTGCGGGTCAGCACCATGGCGTCCGCGCGGCGGCCCCCGAGCCGTACGAAGCGGTCCTCGGCGGCGGTGAGCAGCGCCGTGCCAACGCCCTGCCGCCGGTGGTCCGGGTGCACGGCGAGCCGGTACAGGTGGCACCGCCACCCGTCGAACCCGGCGATCACCGTGCCGACCAGTTCGCCCGCCCGCTCCGCCAGCAGCAGCGACTCCGGGTCGCGGGCCACCAGCCGCTCCACGCCGTCCCGGTCGTCGCTGATGCTCGTGCCCTCGGCGGCCACCTTCCAGAAGGCCAGCACGGCGTCCAGGTCCTCGGGCCCGGCGGCCCGTATCCGCAGCTCGGTCATGGGGCCAGCACAACACGCCGCCCCGTGTCCGGATGCGGAATTCCAGCATCCGGACACCCTGGACGGCGGGCCCCTCACTCGTGCGCGATCGCCGCCAGCACGTTCATCCGCGACGCCCGCAGCGCGGGCAGCAGCGCCGCGACGATGCCCACCACCGCCGAGCCGATCACCACCGCGATGATCGTGCCCCAGGGGATCGCCAGCGCCGTCATGCCCTGGAGGGCCAGCACCTGCTGCATGCACACCCCCCACACCAGCCCCAGCGCCAGGCCGAGGAGCGCGCCGAACACGGCGATCACCACCGACTCCAGGCGGATCATCCGGCGCAACTGCCGCCGCGCCAGACCGATCGCCCGCAGCAGCCCGATCTCCCGGGTGCGCTCCACCACCGACAGCGCGAGGGTGTTGACCACGCCCAGTACCGCGATGACGATCGCCAGGCCCAGCAGCGCGTACACCAGGTACAGCAGGACGGCGATCTGGTCACGGACCAGTTGCTTGTAGTCGGCCAGGTCGCGGACCTGCACCTGCGGATAGGGGTCGAGCGTCTGCTCCAGCGCGGCCCGCAGGTCGTCGTCGGACGTGCCCTCGGCGGCGTTGACGTACACCGCCGCCTCCTGTCCGCCCGGCGCGAACCGCTCCAGCGTGGCCAGGCCGAAGTACATCCCGCCCTGGGTGCCGAACCCGTCCGAGGTCTCCTGGTCGGTCAGCGCCCCCACGGTCAGCTCGGTCGTCCGGCCGCCCTGGAACTCCACCGGCAGCGCCGTGCCGACCCGGACGCCGTGGTCGCGGGCGAAGTCCCGGTCCATCGCCATCCGCCCGTCGGCCAGCGCCGCCGCGGTGTCGCCCTCGGCGTAGGGGATGTTCGCCACGTCGTCCAACCGGGGGTCGTACGCCGCCGCCGTCGTCTCCACCCGGTCGCCGTCCGGCAGCCGCACCCCCACGGGCGTGAACTGGGCGCGGACCACCAGGCCGACGCCCTCGGTGGACCGCACCGCGTCGGTGACCTCCGCCGGGAACGGCACGAAGTTGGCGTTCTGCACCACGAAGTCGGCGCCCAGCGTCCTGTCGATCTGCTGGTCGAACGACTTGGTCATGGACGCGCTCGCCACGGACATCCCGCCGACCAGAGACAGGCCCACCATCAGCGCGGCGGCCGTCGCCCCGGTACGGCGCGGGTTGCGCAGGGCGTTGCGCTGGCTCATCCGGCCGATGGAGCCGAACAGCGCCGGGAACGCCCCGCCGAGCACCCGGATCACCGGCCGCACCAGCAGCGGCCCGGCGATCACCGTGGCGATCAGCGTGAGGACGACGCCCAGGCCCAGCAGCGACGCCGCCGAGCTGGTGTCCGAGGACACCGCGCACCCCGCCAGCGCCGCCGCGCCCGCCACGCCGATCACCGCGCCCACCACGGCGCGCACCCGCAGCGGGCGGCCCACCCCGGCGATCTCGGCGTCCGACAGCGCCGCCATCGGCGAGACGCCCGCCGCGCGCCGGGCCGGGAGGTAGGCGGCGACGAAGGTGACACCGACGCCGACCGCGTAGGCCGCGACCGGGGTGCCCCAGCCGATGACCATCTCGGTGGCGTCGATGTTCATGCCGAGCAGGCCCATCAGCTCCATCAGACCGGCGGCGAGACCGATGCCGGTGGCCAGGCCCAGGGTGGAGCCGAACAGGCCGAGCAGCAGCGCCTCGGTGAGCACGGAGCGGCGCACCTGCCGCCGGTCGGCGCCGAGCGCCCGCAGCAGGCCCAGCTCCCGGGTGCGCTGGGCGATCAGCATGGAGAAGGTGTTGACGATCAGGAAGACGCCGACGAGTACGGCGATACCGGCGAAGCCCAGCATCACGTACTTGATCACGTCGAGGAATCCGCCCAGTTGCTCGGCGTCGGACTCGGCCTGTTCGTCGGCGGTGCGCAGTTCGTAGCGGTCGGTGCCGAGCGCCTCGGCCACCCGCTGCTTGAGCTGCGGGTCGCTCACGCCCTCGGCGGCGGTGACGGAGATCGCGGTGGCCGCCTCGGGGTCGCCCAGCAGCCTGGCCCGCGCGGTCGGCGGGTCGAAGAAGACCAGCGCGGCGCCGGGGTTGGTGGTGGTGAAGGTGACGATGCCGACGACCTCGACCTTGAAGGAGCCGGGCCGCGCGATCACGGTCAGCGGGTCACCGATCGCGAGGTGCTTGCGGTCCGCGGTCTCCGAGTCCAGCAGGACCTCCCCGTCGCCGCTCGGGGCGCGGCCGGAGGTCAGCTCCACCGGGCTGCGGTCGGTCGGGTTCCAGTCCAGGCCCAGGGTGGGGGCGCCGGTGGTGGGACCGACGGAGTCGTTGTCCCGGTCGGCCACCGTGATGCCCTCGACGTCCACCTCGGACCGGGCGTCCGCCACGCCGTCGACCCCGGCGATCCGTTCCGCGACCGAGGCGGGCAGGGTGGGGGTGACGCCGGAGGGGATGGCCTCGTCGAGGTTCTGCTTCGGGGTGACGGTGACGTCGGCGGCGGTCGAGGCGAACAGCCGGTCGAAGGTGCGGCTGACGGTGTCCGAGAAGATCAGGCTGCCCGCGACGAACGCCACGGACAGGATCACGGCCAGCGCGGACAGCAGCAGCCGCCCCTTGTGCGCGAGGAAGCTGCGGAAGGTCGCCTTCAGCACGGCGTCAGACCTCCTCGGCCGAACCAGGGGCGGAGTCGTCGCGGCCCTCGTGCTCGACGGGCTCCTCGGCCCGGTCCGGCGCTGCCGGTTCGGCCTGGCCGCGGATCACGTCGAACCGCTTCATCCGCTCCAGCACCGCCTCCGCCGTCGGGTGCTCCATCTCGTCCACGATCCGGCCGTCCGCGAGGAACAGCACCAGGTCGGAGTGGGCGGCGGCGCCCGGGTCGTGGGTGACCATGACGACGGTCTGCCCGAGGCTGTCGACGGCCTCGCGCAGGAAGCTGAGCACTTCCAGACCGGCCCGCGAGTCGAGGTTGCCGGTCGGCTCGTCGGCGAAGATCAGCTCGGGCCGGGAGGCCAGCGCGCGGGCGCACGCCACCCGCTGCTGCTGACCGCCGGAGAGCTGGGCGGGCCGGTGCTTGAGGCGGTCCCGCAGCCCGAGGGTGTCGATGACCTGGTCCAGCCACTTCGGGTCGGGCTTCTGCCCGGCGATGTCCATGGGCAGGGTGATGTTCTCCAGCGCGTTCAGCGTCGGTATCAGGTTGAACGACTGGAACATGAAGCCGATCCGGTCCCGGCGCAGCCGGGTGAGCTGGCGCTCCTTGAGCCCGGTGATCTCGGTGTCACCGAGCCAGACCTGACCCGCGGAGACCGTGTCGAGGCCCGCCAGACAGTGCATCAGCGTGGACTTCCCGGAACCCGACGGGCCCATGACGGCGGTGAACCGGCCCCGCGCGATGTCGACGTCCACCGAGTCCAGCGCGAGCACGGTCGTCTCGCCCGAGCCGTACGCCTTGGTCAGACCGCGGGCGCGGGCCGCGTTCCCGTGGGCCGGAGCCTGACCGGGGACGTGCCCCGCTACAGGTGTGGACAAGGCTGCCTCCTTGGTCGTTCCCGACCCGCGGACGTCCCCAGATCCCCGAGATCCCCCGTCGCGGCCGAGGGTGGTGAGATGCGGCCCACACGGTATCCCTCGCGGGCCGGGCACGTCCTCTCCGCGGGCGGGTAGGAGGCGCCTACTCCGTCTCCGCCGTCGGTCGCCAGGCCGTGCCCAGCACACAGAACGACGTCGGCAGCCGCGGGCCCTTCTCCGGCATCAACAGCCTGCGGTACGGCCCCAGTTCGAGCCCGGCGGCGCGCAGCGCGGCGACCGGGTCGCGGTGCAGGTGGCAGCCGCCGTTCAGCGGCGGCCACACCGTGCGGTCCAGGGCGCGCTGGGTGAGGTCCATCATCCGGCCGCCGCCGCGCCCGTGCTCGAAGAACCGCACCTGGCCGCCCGGCCGCAGCACCCGCCGTACCTCGCCCAGGGCGCGCGGCACGTCCCGCACGCTGCACAGCACCAGCGACAGCACCACCGCGTCGAACGCCTCGCTCTTGACCGGCAGCGCCTCCGCCGCCCCCGGCACCACGTCGACCGGCACCTCGGCCCGCAGGGCGGCCTCCACGGCCAGTTGGCGCAGCACCCGCTCCGGTTCGATCGCGACGACCTCGCAGACGGCGCCCGGATAGTGCGCGAAGTTCAGCCCGTTGCCCGCGCCGATCTCCAGCACCCGCCCGGAGAGCCCGGCGAGCAGCCGGTCCCGCACCCCGGCCATGCCCATCCGGCTCTCGGCGGTGACGCTGACCCTGGCGTAGTAACGGGCGAACAGCGGGTGGTGTACGGCATCCCGCGCCACCTTCCGGGCACCGACGGTCCGCAGGGGCATGGCGACCTCCTCGCCGAAGAGCACGGTCCCGGGACAGCCGGGCCTACGGCGATTGTCCCCCGAGCGGCCCCCGGACACCCCCCGCCGTCGCCACCGGGTCGGGCAGGCGCGGGTCGGGCGCCGCACTCCGTGGAGTGTCAGGCCCGGGGCGCGTGCGGCGTGCCCGCCCCCGAGGGTGCCTCCCGTGTCCGGAACGCCTCCGCCTCCCAGGTGCCGTCCAGCCGTGGCGCCAGCCATGTCGGGGCGGCGGCCCGGAAGTCGGCCGGGGGCAGGGCGGCGGCCCCGGCGGGCAGCGCGCCGAGCAGCGGCGCCCCCGCCACCTCCGGCAGATCGGCGAGGTTGCACCGGCTGGCGAGGTCGGGCAGCGCGGGCCAGCTACCGATCACCACGCCCGTCAACCCAAGGCCGCGCCGGGACAGTTCACGCGCCGTCAGCTCCGTGCTGTTGAGGGTGCCGAGCCCGGCCGGGGCGACCACCAGCACCGGTGCCCCCAGCAGCGCCGCCGCGTCGGCCAGCGTGCCGCCCGCCGCGTCGAAGCGGACGAGCAGCCCGCCCGCCCCCTCCACCAGCACCAGATCGTGGTCGGTGGCCAGCTTGGCGGCGGCCTCGGCCACGTCGTCCGGCGTCACCGGGCGCATCCCGGCCCGCCGGGCCGCGGTCGCCGGGGCCAACGGCTCGGGGAACCGGGCGAGTTCGGCGGTCGTCACGGTGCCCGCGAGCCGCGCCACCTCCGCGGCGTCCCCGCGCTCGTCGGGCCGTACGCCCGTCTGCGCGGCCTTCAGGACGGCCACCGAGCGACCGGCGGCCAGCGCGGCGGCGGCGACCGCCGCGGTCGTGACCGTCTTGCCGATCTCGGTGCCCGTCCCCGTGACGATGAGTACCGGCATGTTCATCCCTCCCGTGCCGCGGCGCACACCGCGCGTCCGATCCGTGCCACGTCGGCGTCCCCGGTGACGTACGGCGGCATCGTGTACACCAGGTCGCGGAACGGGCGCAGCCACACGCCCTCGCGCACCGCGGCCCGGGTCGCCGCCGCCATGTCCACCGGCCGGTCCAACTGGACGACGCCGATCGCGCCGAGGACGCGGACGTCCCGCACGCCCGGCAGCTCGGCCGCCGGGGCGAGGCCCTCGCGCAGCCCGGCCTCGATCCGCTTGACCTCCGCGCGCCAGTCCTGGCCGACGAGCAGCCCGACGGAGGCGCAGGCGACGGCGGCGGCGAGCGGGTTGGCCATGAACGTCGGCCCGTGCGCCAGCACCGGCACCTCGCCCTGGGAGATCCCGTCGGCCACCCGGGGCGTGCACAGCGTCGCCGCCATCGTCAGGTAGCCGCCGGTCAGCGCCTTGCCCACGCACATCACGTCCGGCGTCACGGCGGCGTGCTCCGCCGCGAACAGCGCGCCGGTGCGGCCGAAGCCGGTGGCGATCTCGTCGAACACCAGCAGTACGTCGTGGGCGTCGCACGCCTCGCGCAGCACCCGCAGATAGGCGGGGGAGTGGAACCGCATCCCGCCCGCGCCCTGCACCACCGGCTCCACGATCACCGCGGCCAGTTCGTCGGCGTGCCGCTCGACCAGCGTCCGCAGGTGGTCCGCGTACGCCTCCTCGTAGCGGGCCGGGGGCGCGTCGGCGAAGACCTGGCGCGGCAGCACACCGCTCCACAGCTCGTGCATCCCGCCGTCGGGGTCGCACACCGACATCGGCTGCCAGGTGTCGCCGTGGTAGCCGCCGCGCCAGGTCAGCAGGCGCCGCTTGGCGGGGCGGCCGAGCGAGCGCCAGTACTGCAGGCACATCTTCACCGCGACCTCGACCGACACCGAGCCGGAGTCCGCGAGGAAGACGTGTTCGAGGCCCTCGGGTGACAGGTCGACAAGGAGCTTCGCGAGCCGTACGGCGGGTTCGTGGGTGAGCCCGCCGAACATCACGTGGCTCATCCGGCCGAGCTGCTCGTGGGCGGCCTCGTTGAGCACCGGGTGGTTGTAGCCGTGGATGGCCGACCACCACGAGGACATCCCGTCGACCAGCTCGCCGGAGCCGTCCGCGAGCCGCAGCCGCACCCCGCTCGCGGACGCCACGACCAGCGGGTCCGTACGGCCCGGCATCGGCCCGTACGGATGCCACACGTGCGCCCGGTCCAGGTCGAGCAGCTCGGGCACGCTCAGGTCAGGCATTCGGCGCGAGGTCCGTTCCCGCGCCCCGGCGGCGTACGGCGACGAGGTCGGTGCGGGCCTCGTTCACCCGGGCGTCCACCGGCGCCACGGAACCGCACGCCCCGCCGCCCTCGTGCGGACCGCACGTCCCGCCGCCCTCGCCGCCCGCGTGCGCGCCGCACCCGCCGCCCGCCGCCCGGTGCTCCGGCAGCGTGACCTCGCCCGCGCCCTCCACCTCGAACCCGGCGTCCGCGATCATCTCCAGGTCGGCCTTGCCCGCCTGGCCCTCGGTGGTCAGGTAGTCCCCGAGGAAGATCGAGTTGGCCAGGTGCAGGGCGAGCGGCTGGAGGGTGCGCAGATGGACCTCCCGGCCGCCCGCGATGCGCACCTCGACGTCCGGGCAGACGAACCTGACCATGGCCAGGATGCGCAGGCAGCGCTGCGGGGTGAGGTGCCACTCCTTGGCCAGCGGGGTGCCCTCGACCGGGATCAGGAAGTTGACCGGAACCGAGTCGGGGTCCAGCTCGCGGAGCGCGAAGACCACGTCGACGAGGTCCTCGTCGCCCTCACCCATGCCCGCGATCAGCCCGGAGCAGGCGGACAGCCCGGCCGCGTGCGCCTTCCGCACCGTGTCGACGCGGTCGGCGTAGGTGTGGGTGGTGGTGATGTCGCCGTAGGTCGCCTCGGAGGTGTTGAGGTTGTGGTTGTAGGCGTCCGCGCCCGCCTGCCGCAGCCGCTCGGCCTGCCCGTCGGAGAGCAGCCCCAGGCAGGCGCACACCTCGACGTCCTCGTGCTCGTCCTTGATGGCCCTGATGGTCTCGGAGACCCGGTCCACGTCCCGGTCGGTCGGGCCGCGCCCGCTGGCCACCAGGCAGACCCGCTTGGCGCCCCCGGCGAGACCGGCCGCCGCCGCCTCGGTCGCCTGCTCCGGCTTGAGCCAGGTGTACTTGAGGATCCCGGCCTCGGAACCCAGTCGCTGGGAGCAGTAGGAGCAGTCCTCCGGACACAGTCCGGACTTCAAGTTGACGAGGTAGTTGAGCTTCACCCGTCGCCCGAACCAGTGACGGCGCACCTTCCCGGCCGCGGCCACCACATCGAGCAGGTCGTCGTCCGACGTGGCGAGGACGGCGAGCGCCTCCTCGCGGCTCGGCAGCTCGCGCCGAAGCCCCTTGTCCACCAGCGTGTTCAGCAGGTCCATGAGAGTCGATCCTGTCGTAAGGTGCGCCTCCGGGCCAAGGAGACTTCGTACAACACCGACACTTCGTCGTGTGGGTATTGCCACATTCTGAGCTGCGGGATGCCCGGATAGTGTCTGTCGACTGCCTACAAAACCAACGGAGGGGCGATGGGGGCGTTCGGGTGGATCGACGAGCAGGCCGAGGTGCGCCGCCGGGCCGGGCTCGTGCGCGTGTTGCGGCCTCGCCCCGCCGACTCGCCGCTGCTGGACCTGGCGAGCAACGACTACCTGGGGCTTGCCCGGCACCCCGAGGTGACCGAGGGCGCGGCGCGCGCCGCGCGGACCTGGGGCGGCGGGTCGACGGGCTCCCGGCTGGTCACCGGCACCACCGAGCTGCACGGCGAACTGGAACGCGAGCTGGCCGACTTCTGCGGCGTCGAGGCGGCGCTGGTGTTCTCGTCCGGGTACGCCGCCAACCTCGCCGCGGTCACCGCGCTCGCCCCGCACGGCTCGCTGATCGTCTCCGACGCGGGCAACCACGCCTCGCTCATCGACGGCTGCCGACTGGCCCGCGGCACCACGCAGGTGGTGGCGCACGCCGAACCGGACGCCGTGCGCAAGGCGCTGGGGACGCATGACGGGCCCGCCGTGGCCGTCTCGGACGCCGTCTTCTCGGTCGACGGGGACGCCGCGCCGCTGGCGGAGCTGGCCGCGGTGTGCCGGGAGTACGGCGCCGGGCTGGTGGTGGACGACGCGCACGGGCTGGGGGTGCTGGGCGACGGCGGCCGGGGCACGCCGTACGCGGCGGGGCTCGCGGGCGCGGACGACGTCGTGGTCACGGCCACGCTGTCGAAGTCGCTGGGCAGCCAGGGCGGTGCCGTGCTCGGCTCCGCGCGGGTGATCGGGCATCTGGTCAACGCGGCCCGGACGTTCATCTTCGACACCGGTCTCGCCCCGGCCGCGGCGGGCGCCGCCCTGTCCGCGCTGCGGCTGCTGCGCCGTCAGCCGGAGCGGGCGGCGCGGGCCCGCGCGGTGGCGGGGGAGCTGTACGACCGGCTGACGGCCGCGGGTCTGACGGCGGTGCGTCCGGACGCCGCGGTCGTCTCGGTGCGGGCGCCGTCCCCGGAGGGCGCCGTGCGGTGGGCGGCCGAGTGCCGTGCCGCAGGGGTGGCGGTGGGCTGCTTCCGGCCCCCGTCCGTACCCGACGGGATCTCGCGGCTGCGGCTGACCGCCCGCGCGGACCTCTCCGGGGAACAGCTGGAACGCGCTGTACGGGTCATCGGCGAAACGCGACCGTGAGTCGGCGTGGCACGGCCGTGCGTCGCGCGCGGTCGGTCAGTGGAAGGCCGCGGTGAACCCCGCCCAGCTCTCGGGGGAGAACAGCAGCGCGGGTCCGTCCGGGGTCTTGGAGTCGCGTACGGCGAGCAGTCCGGCGCCCGGTCCGCTGACCGGCCGGGCCGTCTCGACGCAGTTGTTCGCCCCGGTGCTGTAGCTGCTGCGCAGCCACCGCACGGGAGGCAGTTCGCTTGTCGTGGATACGTTCTGAGGAGGTGCGGTCATGGTGCCTCCTTATGTGCCGTCACCTATCCCGGCGATGAAGTCCAACGAGTCCTCTGGGGAAAGGGCATGGAACTGAAGGGCATGGAATGCCTCGGTGTAGGTCTCCAGGTCTTCTTTCCGTTCGAGATAGAGGCTACTCGTCAAGTGGTCGAGAACAACCACGTCCAGATCAGAAGTGCTCGAAAATGAGAAGATAACGAAAGGCCCGGTGACGCCGACATGCGCCCCAGCGGCGAACGGCAGCACCTGGAGCCGCACCTGGGGCAGTCGGGCCGCCTCCCTGAGCCGCGCCAACTGCCGGGCCATCACCCCGGGGCCGCCCACTTCGCGCCGCAGCACCGCCTCGTCCAGGACCGCGCTCAGCTCCAGCGGGCGCCGCGCCCGCAGCACCTCCTGCCGGGCCAGCCGCACCTCCACCAGCGCGTCCAACTCGTCCTGCGGGCGCCCGCCCGCCGCCGCCCGGGTCACCGCGCGGGCGTACTCCCGGGTCTGCAACAGGCCCGGGACCACGGAGTTCTCCAGGGTGCGCACCGAGGTCGCCTGCGACTCCAGGCTGATGAAGTCCCGGTAGGTGGGCGGCAGTACGCGCCGGTAGGCGTGCCACCAGTGGTGCCGTCCGCCGCCCTCGTCGGGACCGGCCAGCATCAGCAGCAGTTCCCGCAGTTCGGGCTCGGCCACGCCGTAGGCGTCCAGCAGTAAGCGGACGTCGGCCGGTTTCACCCCGCTCGCGCCGGTCTCGATCCGGCTCACCTTCGACTGGTGCCAACCCACCAGTCTGGCAGCGTCACCGCTGGTTATTCCCAGCCGCGCGCGCAGCGCGCGCAGTTCCGCACCCAGTTTCCGGCGGCGTACCGCGGGACCGTGTTGCATGGGGACCCCTCATTTCCCGGCCAATCGGCCGCTCCCCACCGAGACTCCAGGCAGCCCGGCCAAATACGGTCTGCCGTCGCAGAGTTCACCGTTTCGAGCGACAGATATATGCAGATCTTGGTGGATCGCCACCGGAAACGGCGCGCTGGTGGCAGTCTGGCGACGAAGCACCAGTCCGGGACCGTACTCGAACCACCCATTGAGTGTCGGACCGCGGTCCCCTGGGAAAGGGACGACGTCGCCATGGCAGACCATCTGGAAGCATCCGTCACTCTGCCGAGCGAACCAGCCTCGGTGTCCGCGGCCCGCGCCTTCGCGCTCGGCACGCTGGGGGAGTGGGGTCTGCCGCCGGAGTCGGAGTTGGCCGAAACGGTCCGCCTGATCGTCTCCGAACTCACCACCAACGCCGTACAGCACACCTTCGGGCAGTCACCCACCTTCACGGTGGACCTGCGGCTGCGCCGTGACGAACAACTGAGCATCGGGGTCACCGACAGTCACCCGCGGTTTCCCAGGCGGCTGCCCGCCGCCGTGCAGCAGGACAACGGCCGCGGCCTGGTGATCATCCGCTGGCTGACCACGGAGTGCGGCGGCCGACTGAGAGTCCGGCCCACCGGCGAGGGCGGCAAGACCGTCCTGATCGAGCTGCCGTGGCCGGGAGCCGTACCGGCGGCACCCCTCACCGCCGTACGGCGCCGGGAACCCTGAGACCCGGCGGGGCAGGACGACGCGGTGGCGGTGCGTCAGGGCACCGCCACCGCGCCACCGGGGTCAGGAGACCCGGCCGTACCAGACGCTCCTGGTCCAGATCTTCTGGAGCCGCACGACGTCCCCGGTCTTCGGGGAGTGCCAGATCCTGCCCTTACCCGCGTAGATGCCGACGTGGTACACGCTGGAGCCGGAGTGGAAGAACACCAGGTCACCGGCCTTGCGGTGGGACGCCGAGACATGGCGCGTCTTGTTGTACTGCTGGGCGGCCGTACGCGGCAGCTTCTTGCCCGCCTTCTTGTACGAGTACTGGGTGAGCCCCGAGCAGTCGAACCTGCGTGGTCCGGTGGCGCCGTACTTGTAGGGGGCGCCCTTCTTCGAGGCCGCCACCTGGAGCGCCTTCTTCGCGGGCGTGGCGGCCTCGGCGCCCGGGGCGAGGCCCGGCACCACGAGCGAGCCGCCCACGGCGGCGAGGGTGAGGGCCGAGGCCGTACCGGCCCTGGCCATGAGCGACGGGACCCGATTGTGCGTGGTCATGCGCAACCCTTCGTCAGCCGCCTGTGAAGGATGACCTGTCGGATTCGGGCTGGCGAAGTTGCCCGGCCGCGCGAACGCGGCTTCACCCCAAGGACCACCCGGAGCGTCAGCTCCGGCGGACCGTCGTGCTCGGGTCCTCCACTCCTGCCGATCCACTTCCCTGTCGACCGGTCGTCCGGGCGGCGGCAGGACTCGGCGTCCGCCCGGACCGCCCCGCCGCTGCGGCGGGGTCTTGTCGTCAGACAGGGATCTTCACCCACGGATGTCCGAAAATCCCAATGGAACCGGGGATTTGTGTTGTTACTCACCACTCGCCCAAACGGGTGGACAGGCCCCCTTTCGATCAGTTGGGGCGGCCGGTGGGGAGGCCCGGACCAGCGGCGAAACTCCGTGTTCCCCCTTCGGAGCACGCGTGTTGCGCAACCCTGGCGGTTCCGCGAAACGACCGGGTTCTACTCCAACGGGGGGTCCACCGTTCGGATCGTTTCGCTTTCCGACCGGCTGTCATCGGGTCAACTGGCGGAGCGCGTCGGCAGCGTGACGCGCGCCGTGCGGCGCTCGCCGTCCAGGACGCGCAGCGCCCGCTCAAGGGTCTCCGCGTGCAGCTCGGTCTCGCCCCGCTGGTGCATCAGCGCCAGCGCGTCGCGCAGTTCGGCGGCCTTGCTCACCAGCGCCTGCGCGGCGCGCAGGCCGCGGTAGGTGTCACCGGGGCGCGCCGGGTTGATCCGGCCGAGCAGGTCCACCACGTCGAGGTAACGGTCGATCAACTCGCCCTCCGCCCGGGTCAGGGCGGGCAGCGGCGGCAGTTCCGGCGGCTGCATCGACGCCTCACCGCGCCCCGGGGGCGGGCGCCTCGCCCCGGCGCTCGTCGAGGACCTGGTCCACCAGGCCGTACTCCAGCGCCGCCCGCGCGTCGAGCACCTTCTCCCGCTCGACGTCCCGGGCGACCTGCTCCGGGGTGCGCCCGGTGTGCCGTACGAGGATCTCCTCGGCCATCGCGCGGACGCGGCCCAACTCCGCGGCCTGGACCGCCAGGTCGGACGCCTGGCCGCGTACCGGCTCGGTGAGCACGGGCTGCCGCAGCACCACGCGGGCGCCCGGCAGCGCGAACCGCTTGCCCGGGGTGCCCGCGGCGAGCAGCAGCGCGGCGGGCGGACCGGCCTGCCCCAGGCAGTACGTCCGCACGTCGCAGCCGACGTGGCGCATCGTGTCGTACACGGCCGTCATCGCGCTGAAGGAGCCGCCGGGCGAGTTGATGTAGAGGGCGATGTCCTGGTCCGGCGAGCTGTGCTCCAGATGCATGAACCGCGCCATCACATCGCCCGCGGCGGCGTCGTCGAGCGGCGTCCCGAGGACGACGATCCTGCCCTCCAGCAGTTTCGCGTACGGGTCCACGGGGCGGGTGGACGGTTGGGTCATGGCGGACCCCTCCTCGCGGCAAGGCAGTCTGCGGAGCTGTCTGAGAAAATGTACAGGACGTACATTCTCTACGGGAGGGGTGGCCCGTAAGCTGGGAGCCATGGCCTACGAGATTCCGGTGACGCAAGCCAGGGCTGAACTCGCCGACCTGATCAACCGGGTGGTGTACGGCGGTGAGCGCGTCGTCGTGACACGGCACGGCAAGCCCCTCGTCGCCCTCGTCTCCGCCGCCGACCTCGAACGCCTGGAGGAGCGGCGGCCGGAGCCCACGGCGGACGAGCAGGTCGTCAGCTCCGTCTCCGGCGTCCGCGAGGTGCCCACCACCCCGCGCGAACGGCAGCGCTTCGGCATCACGGCCGAGCACCGGGGACTGGGACCGACCTAGGTGTATTGGCCCGTGAGGTTGGGAACGCGGCTGGCGGGTGGCTGACCTCTCAGCGCGGTGTGTCCGCGGTGGTGATTGTAGGTGTGCAGCCAGTTGGGGAAGGCGTCGCGTCGTTCCTGTTCCGAGCGGTAGGGGCGGGCATAGGCCCATTCGTCGAGCAGGGTGCGGTTGAACCGTTCGACCTTGCCGTTGGTCTGGGGCCGGTAGGCGCGCGTGCGCTTGTGCGTGATGCCGGCTGCGGCCAGGGCATCGCGCCACAGACGGGACTTGTAGCAGGAACCGTTGTCGGTCAGCACGCGCTCGACGGTGACCCCGCACGAGGCGAAGAACGCCTGCGCCCGCCCCCAGAAGGCGACGGCGGTTTCCTTCCTCTCGTCAGTGAGGATTTCGCTGTAGGCCAGGCGGGAGTGGTCGTCGACGGCGGTGTGCAGGTAGCTGTAGCCAGCCCCGCAACGCCTCCTTCGGCCCGCCTGGCGCCCCAGGACCTTGTGGCCGCCGCCGTCGGGGATGTTGCCGAGCTTCTTGATGTCCACATGCACCAGCTCGCCGGGACGTTCCCGTTCGTAGCGGCGTATGACGTGGCCGGTGGCCCGGTCCAGGTGCGTGAGGCGGGCCAGGCCGAAGCGGGTGAGCACCCGGTGGACGGTGGAAGGAACCAGCCGCAGCAGGCCGCGATCCGCGCAGGTCCCCAGCGGCGCAGCACACGGACCTTGATGATCCGCCGCTCGGTGCGGGTCGGGGTCCGCCGTGGGCTGGTGTGCGGGCGGCTGGACCGGTCGGCCATGCCCGCCTCGCCGTGCTGCCGGTAGCGGTCGGCCCATCGCTTGGCGGTGCTCACGGAGACTTGGAAGCGTTCCGCGGCCCGCCGCAGGGGCCAGTGGTCGTCCACGATGCAGCGGGCCAGGCGCAGTCGTCCGGTCTCGGTCAGGGGTGCATTACGGTGGGGCACGAGGGCCTCTCTGGTCGCCGGTGCAGATCTCGCAATCCACACCGAGCCAGAAGGCCCTCACCCATTTCAAGATCACACATCAGTGATCGCTGTCGCCAACCTCCGTGGACAGAACACCTAGGGCCGGTCCCAGTCCCCGGTGCCTCAGGGCGCTCAGCCCGCGAGCGCCGGGGTGCGGGCGGGCTGCGCGGCGGGCTTCGTCCGCTTTCCGATCATGGCGCCGAGCAGGACCGCGCCCAGGCCGAGGACGGACCACCAGGTCAGGGTCAGGGCGGGGCCGGTCGCCGCCGCGCCGTCGAAGTAGGCCACCGAGCGCAGCAGGGTCGCCGCGGCCCCGGGCGGCAGGAGCTGGCCGATGAACCCGGCCGGTTCGGGCAGGAGCTGCGGCGCCGAGGACGCACCGGCCCACGGGTTGCCGAACAGCATCACCACGCCCGCGCCGATCCCGGTCCCCGCGGTGCCGAGGAGTGCGGCGAGCCCCGCGACCGTGGCGCCCACGGCCAGCACCGCGAGCCCCAGCGCCGCCGCCTCGGCCCACCAGTCGCCGGTGAGGACCCCGAGCCAACTGTCCCCGACCGCCGCCGCGGCCAGGCCGGTCAGCGCCGCCGCGCCCACCAGCGCGGTCGCCGCCCTCGCCCCGCGCAGCCCCGTCATCATCACCACGCCCCCCGCGGCGATCCCGGCCAGGGCGAGCGGCAGCACGCTGGCGGTCAGCGCCGCGCCGCGCGGGTCCTCCTCGGGCGCGGCCACCACGTCGACGGTCCTGACCTGCGCGCCGCCCGCCGCCTGCTCCGCCACCGCCTGCTGCAGGAGCTGGGCGACGACCGGGCTGGCCGCCGACGCGGTGAGCAGCCGTGGGCCGCTCTCGCCGACCACGACGGCGCCGTACACCGTCCGGTCCTCGATCGCCGCGCGGGCGGCGGCCTCGTCGTCGTAGCGGTGGATCTCGAAGGCGCCCTCCCGCTGCTCCAGGCGTTCCTGCACGTGCGCCGTCGCCGCCGCGGGCCCGGCCACGCCGAGTGGCAGGTCGTGCGGCGCGGTGCGGGCGGCGGGCCAGGCGAAGGCCCACAGGGCGAGCGCCGCGAGGACGGGGACGAGGACGGCGGCCGCGATCATGCGGCGGCTGAGCGGTGTCGGGGTGGCGGACATGGGGATCTCCTTGGCTGGAGCGCCCGGAGAGGCGGGCGTTAAAAAGAAGGATCGTTCGTTTTGACTTCGTCCCCACCGTGGCTCCGGGCGGTCCTCTTGTCAAGAAGGAACGTTCGTTTTACCTTTGCCGCATGGCCCGCGTATCCCAGGAACACCTCGACGCCCGCCGCCGCCAGATCCTCGACGGCGCCGCGCTCTGCTTCGCCCGCAACGGCTTCCACGCCACCTCGATGCAGGACGTGCTGAAGGAGGTCGACCTCTCCGCGGGCGCCGTCTACCGCTACTTCAGCGGCAAGGACGAGCTGATCGCCGCGATCGTCGCCGAGGTGATGGGCGAGCTGCGCGTCGCCTTCGAGGACGCCGCCCGGCAGAGCCCGCCCCCGTCCCCGGGCGACCTGGCCTCCGACGTCCTCGACCGGACCCTCGCCGCCCGCGAGGTCCTCGCCGTCGACGGCCAGCCGGGCTTCCCCCGCCTGATCGTCCAGGTCTGGACGGAGACCGTGCGCAACGAGGAGCTGGCGGCGGTCCTGCGCGAGGGCTACCAGGCCGTGCTCGCCGCCTGGATCAAGGTCGTCGGCGGCTACCAGGACAGCGGGATGATCCGCACCGACCTGCCCGCGGAGGACGTGGCCCGCACGATGATCGCCACCGTGCAGGGGTTCATCGTCCAGCAGTCCCTCTTCGGCCCCGTGCCGACCGAGGTGCTCCGCAACGGGCTGCGGGCGCTGATGAGCATGGACGCCGTACGCGCCGCCGGCTGACCGGCGGTCACAGGATGGTTAACGTGCCGGAAACCCGTGCCCACTAGCCTGCCCCTCCACGCCACCAGGGACTTCGCCTGCTGGCCGCGGTCACCGGGCCCCGCACGGCCCGCAGCGAGAAGGTGAGGTGGGACGTGCGACTGACCCCGCACGAGCAGGAGAGGCTGCTGATCCATGTGGCCGCCGACGTGGCCGAGAAGCGCCGCGCCCGCGGGCTCAGGCTGAACCACCCCGAGGCGATCGCCCTCATCACCTCCCACGTGCTGGAAGGCGCCCGCGACGGCCGCACCGTCGCCGAGCTCATGGCCTCCGGACGGCAGGTCCTCACCCGGGACGACGTGATGGAGGGCGTCCCCGAGATGATCCACGACGTGCAGGTCGAGGCGACCTTCCCGGACGGCACCAAGCTCGTCACCGTCCACGACCCGATCGTCTGAGGGAGGCCGCGATGATTCCCGGAGAGATCCTCTTCGCCGACGGGCCGATTGCCTACAACGAGGGCCGCGAGGTCACCCGGCTCACCGTCCTCAACGCCGCCGACCGGCCCGTCCAGGTCGGCTCCCACTACCACTTCGCGGAGGCCAACCCCGGCCTGGAGTTCGACCGCGGCGCCGCCCACGGCAAGCGGCTCAACATCGCCGCCGGTACCGCCGTACGCTTCGAGCCCGGCATCCCCGTCGACGTCGAACTCGTCCCGCTCACCGGCGCCCGGATCGTGCCCGGACTGCGCGGGCGGACCGGAGGTGCCCTCGATGCCTGAGATCTCCCGCGCCGCCTACGCCGACCTGTTCGGCCCCACCACCGGGGACCGGGTCCGGCTCGCGGACACCGACCTGCTGATCGAGATCGAGGAGGACCGCAGCGGCGGCCCCGGACTCTCCGGCGACGAGGCCGTGTTCGGCGGTGGCAAGGTCATCCGCGAGTCCATGGGCCAGTCGCGTGCCACGCGCGCGGACGGCACGCCGGACACCGTCGTCACCGGCGCCGTCATCGTCGACCACTGGGGCATCGTCAAGGCCGACGTCGGCATCCGCGACGGCCGGATCACCGGCATCGGCAAGGCGGGCAACCCCGACACCATGGACGGCGTCCACCCGGACCTCGTCATCGGCCCCGAGACCGAGGTGATCGCGGGCAACGGACGCATCCTCACCGCGGGCGCCATCGACGCGCACGTCCACTTCATCTGCCCGCA
This sequence comes from Streptomyces flavalbus, assembly GCF_042674625.1. Taxonomy (NCBI): domain Bacteria; kingdom Bacillati; phylum Actinomycetota; class Actinomycetes; order Kitasatosporales; family Streptomycetaceae; genus Streptomyces; species Streptomyces flavalbus. The sequence continues at coordinate 1,039,552 of NZ_JBHTEB010000001.1, read as the reverse complement.
GATCGCCGACGAGGCGCTCGCCTCCGGCATCACCACCCTCGTCGGCGGCGGCACCGGACCCGCCGAGGGCTCCAAGGCCACCACCGTCACCCCTGGCCCCTGGCACCTGGCCCGGATGCTGGAGGCGATGGAGGGGTACCCGCTCAACTTCGGCCTCCTCGGCAAGGGCAACACCGTCTCCCACGAGGCGATGCTCTCCCAGATCCGCGGCGGCGCCCTCGGCCTGAAGCTCCACGAGGACTGGGGCTCCACCCCGGCCGTCATCGACGCGGCCCTCACCGTCGCCGACCGGACCGGCGTGCAGATCGCCATCCACACCGACACCCTCAACGAGGCCGGTTTCGTGGGCGACACCCTCGCCGCGATCGCCGGGCGGTCCATCCACGCCTACCACACCGAGGGCGCGGGCGGCGGGCACGCGCCCGACATCATGACCGTGGTCTCCGAGCCGCACGTGCTGCCCAGCTCCACCAACCCGACCCGGCCGTTCACCGTCAACACCGCCGAGGAACACCTCGACATGCTGATGGTCTGCCACCACCTCAACGCCGCCGTCCCCGAGGACCTCGCCTTCGCGGAGTCCCGCATCCGGCCGTCCACCATCGGCGCCGAGGACGTCCTGCACGACCTGGGCGCCATCTCGATCATCTCCTCCGACTCCCAGGCCATGGGCCGGGTCGGGGAGGTCATCATGCGGACCTGGCAGACCGCCCACGTCATGAAGCGGCGGCGCGGCGCGCTGCCCGGGGACGGGCGGGCCGACAACCACCGGGTACGGCGCTATGTCGCCAAGTACACGATCAACCCCGCCGTCGCACAGGGGCTCGCGGGCGAGATCGGCTCCGTGGAGAGCGGGAAGCTCGCCGACCTGGTGCTCTGGGAGCCCGCGTTCTTCGGCGTCAAACCGCTCCTCGTCATCAAGGGCGGGCAGATCGCCTACGCGCAGATGGGCGACGCCAACGCCTCCATCCCGACGCCGCAGCCGGTCCTGCCGCGGCCGATGTTCGGCGCGACCGGGCGGGCGCCCGCCGCGAACTCCGTCAACTTCGTCGCCCCGCTGGCCCTTGAGGACGGGCTGCCGGAACGGCTCGGCCTGGGCAAGCGGTTCGTCGCGATCGACTCCACCCGTGCGGTGACCAAGGCGGACATGCGGGAGAACGACGCGCGGCCCGAGGTGCGGGTCGATCCCGACAGCTTCGCCGTGCACATCGACGGGGAGCTGGTCGAGGCGGTGCCCGCCGCCGAACTGCCCATGGCCCAGCGCTACTTCCTCTTCTGATGTCCCGGGCAGCGCTCCTCGTCCTCGCCGACGGCCGCTTCCCCGCCGGGGGGCACGCGCACTCCGGCGGGGCCGAGGCCGCCGTGCGGGCGGGGCGGATCACGGACGCCGGGAGCCTGGCGGAGTTCTGCCGGGGGCGGCTGCACAGCGCCGGGCTGGTCGCGGCCTCCCTCGCCGCCGCGGCGGCGGCCGGGGTGGACCCGGGCGCGTTGGACGGTGCCGCCGACGCGCGGACGCCCTCGCCCGCGCTGCGGCTCACCGGGCGGAAGCTGGGGCGGCAGTTGCTGCGGGCGGCCCGGGCGACATGGCCGTGCCCGGAGCTGGACGCCCTCGCCGCGCGCTTCCCCAAGGGGGCGCACCAGCCGGTGGTGTGGGGGGTGGCGGCTCGGGCGGCCGGTCTTGAGGACGTCGACGCGGCGTACTGCGCGGCGTACGAGAGCGTGAGCGGGGCGGCCACGGCGGTGGTGCGGCTGCTGAGCCTCGACCCGTTCGACGCGACGGGGGTGCTGGCGCGGCTGGCGCCCGAGGTGGACCGGGCCGTGGACCAGGCCGTGGCGGCGGGGCGGCGGGCGCGGGCGGAGGGGGTGGACGCGCTGCCGTCGGTGTCCGCGCCGTTGCTGGAGATCGGGGCGGAGGTCCATGCCGGGTGGGGTGGGCGGTTGTTCGCCTCGTGAGGGGTGGGCCGGATGTCGCTGTACGTGAGCAGAGGAGCCGTTTGATGCATCGTGACCACCACTTCGAGGGAGCCGCCGCCGTCAGCGCCGACGCCCGGCGCGGGGACGGGTCCCGGCGGGCCCTGCGGATCGGGCTCGGTGGGCCCGTGGGGTCCGGGAAGACCGCCACCGTGGCCGCGCTCTGTCGGGCGCTGCGCGAGGAGTTGTCCCTCGCGGTCGTGACGAACGACATCTACACCCGGGAGGACGCCGAGTTCCTGCTGCGGGAGGCCGTGCTGCCGCCCGAGCGGATCACCGCCGTGGAGACGGGCGCCTGTCCGCACACCGCGATCCGGGACGACATCTCCGCCAACCTGGAGGCGGTGGAGGACCTGGAGGACGAGGTCGGGCCGCTGGACCTGATCCTGGTGGAGTCCGGTGGGGACAACCTCACCGCGACCTTCTCCAAGGGGCTCGTCGACGCCCAGGTCTTCGTGATCGACGTGGCGGGCGGGGACGACATCCCGCGCAAGGGCGGGCCCGGGGTCACCACCGCCGACCTGCTCGTCGTCAACAAGACCGACCTCGCGCCGTACGTCGGTTCCGACCTGGAGCGGATGGCGGCGGACGCCAGGGCGCAGCGGGCCGCACTGCCCGTCGTCTTCCAGTCGCTGCGGAGCGAGGGCGGCGTCACCGAGGTCGCCGCCTGGGTGCGGGCTCGGCTCGCCGCGTGGACGGCGTGACCGTGACCGGCGTCGCCGCCACCGCGCGGATCGCGGCGCGCGCCGACGGCCGGGGCGGCACCGCGCTGCCGGTGCTGGAGGGCGACGGGCCGCTGGCGCCCCGGCGCACCCGGGGGAGCGGTGGCGAGGCCCGGGTCGTGCTCGTCGGCGCGATGAGCGGACCGCTCGGCGGGGACCGCTTCGCGGTGGCGGCCGAGGTCGGCACCGGCGCCCGGCTGCGGGTCGGCTCGGCCGCCGCCACCCTCGCGCTGCCGGGACAGACCAAGGGGGAGGCCGCCCGGTACGACGTACGCCTCACCGTCGCCGACGGGGGCGAACTGCGCTGGCTGCCCGAGCAGTTGATCTCCGCGCGGGGCAGTGAGCTGTACGTCACCACCCGCGCCGACCTCGCGGCGGGCGCCCGGCTCCTGCTGCGCGAGGAGCAGGTGCTCGGGCGCGTGGGGGAGGAGCCGGGGCGGCTCACCAGTCGGCTCACGGTGCGGGTGGCCGGGCGGACCGTGCTCGACCAGGAACTGTCCTGCGGACCCGGCGCGCCGGGCGGCTGGGACGGCCCCGCGGGGCTCGGCGGCCATCGGGCCGTGGGGCAACTGGTCGTCGTACGTCCGGAGTTCGCCGAACGTCCGGTGGCGGCCCGGACGCTGGGCGACACCGCCGCCGTCCTGCCGCTCGCCGGGCCCGCCGCCCTGGTGACCGCCGTCGCCCCGGACGCCCTGCGCCTGCGGCGGCTGCTGGACGAGGCGCTGGGCGAACTGGGTCAGCGGGACGCCAGCCAGGCGTCCTCGGCCGCGTAGTCGAACAGGTCGCCGTACGCGGCGGACATCTTCGGGTACGCCTCGCGCCAGTCGCCGTGGTCGGCCAGTCGGCGGGTGATCGAGTCGATGGTCTCCGGGAGCGTGTCGGCGTACGAGACCACCGGGCGGTAGCCCAGTTCGCGGGCGGCCGACGTCATGTCGCAGACGACCGGGACCGGGACCGACCACGGTGTGTCGCCGACCGTCGGCGCCGGTGCGGGGCCGTCGACCAGGACCGTCTCCGGGGCCGCGCCCATCACCTCGTCGATGGCCGTGGCGATCTCCAGGACCGTGGGGGCCCCGGGGTCACAGGCGTTGAGGGCGCGGGAGCCGGGGCGGGCGGCGGCCAAGCGGACCAGCTCCGCGAGGTTGCGCACGCTGACCGGGTGGAAGCGGCTGGCGCCGCCGTACGCGAGGACCCGGCGCTCGCGGCCGTCCAGGTTGCGCTTGACGAAGTACAGCTCGCGCGGGGTGCGGCAGTGCGGGCCGTGGACCGCGCCCGCGCGCAGCAGCGTGACCGGCAACCGGTCGGCGGCGGCGAGGAGTTCACGCTCCAGGGCCGCCTTGCCGGTGCTGTACGTCGACTCGCCGGGGGCGACGGTCCGCTGGCTCTCCGGGATCGGCACCGGGTACTCGGGGAAGCCGTCCGGCTCGGCCTGGGTGTCGAAGCCGCGGCCCTTGTCGTCCTCGTAGACGGAGACGCTGGAGATCACGACCGCCGAGCCGATCCGGTCGGCCAGGGACGTCAACTGGCGGGCGTGCGGCGTGCCGTAGGCCACCATGTCCACCAGCAGGTCGCAGCCGTCACCGATCTCCGCGGCCAGGGCCGTGTCGTCCGCGCGGTCGAGCCGTACCGCCCGTACCTCGTCGGGCCAGGAGGCGTCCCGGCCGCCGCCCAGGGAGGCGGCCGTCACCCGCCAGCCGTCCTCGGCCAGGGCCCGTACGGTGGGGCGTCCGATCTGGCCTGTCGCTCCGATCACCACAGCGCGTCGTGTCATGGGGCGACCGTAGGCGAACCCCGCGCCCCGCCGCGCGGGCTTCGGCTGACAGCAGAGCTGACACGAGAGCTGACACCAGAGCTGACACCAGAGCCGACCGCAGCGCGTCAGCCCATGGGCAGGCGCGGGCGGCGGCGGCCCGGCGCGCCTTCCTGCGACGCCTCGTCCTCCGCCTTGACGACCGCCGCGTACCGGTCGACGTACTCCTGCCCGGAGAGCTTCAGGATGGCGTACATGATCTCGTCGGTGACGGCCCGCAGGACCGCCTTCTCGTTCTCCATCCCGGCGTAGCGGGAGAAGTCGAGGGGCTCGCCGAAGCGGATGACGACGGGCCGCGGCCGGGGGACGACCTTGCCGGGCGGCTGCGCCTCGAAGGTGCCGATCATGGCGCAGGGCACCACCGGGACCTGCGCCCTGAGCGCCATCACCGCGACGCCGACCTTGCCCTTGTAGAGGCGTCCGTCGTGGGAGCGGGTGCCCTCGGGGTAGATGCCGAGCAACTCGTCCTTGGCCAGCACGCCGAGGCCCTCGCGGATCGCGGCCTGGCCCGCCTCCTTGCCGGAGCGGTCGACGGGGATCTGCCCGACGCTGTGGAAGAACGCGGCGGTCAGACGGCCCTTGATGCCGGGGCCGGTGAAGTACTCGGCCTTGGCGAGGAAGGTGATGCGGCGCTTGAGGACCGCGGGCATCAGGAAGTGGTCCGAGAAGGAGAGGTGGTTGCCCGCGACGATGGCCGGGCCGGTCGCCGGAATGTGCTCAAGGCCCTCGATCCTGGGCCGGAAGAGCACCCTCAGCAGCGGTCCCAGCAGAACGTACTTGAGCAGGTAGTAGAACAAGGCGGTCGCCCCTCACTGCGCGGGTCCGCTGGGCCCGCCGGGTCACGGCAGGTCAACCGGCGTGTGGTGGCGACAGTGTAGGCGCGGGCGGCGGTCACCGTAACCCGGCGGACTCCTGGGGAGCCGCCGGGTCACGCCGTCGGGCGGCCGGTCAGCCCGCCAGGACCTTCTCCAGGGTGCCGAGCGCCGACTCCAGCTCGCCGCCCGTGACGCAGAGCGGCGGCGCCAGGCGGATCGTGGAGCCGTGGGTGTCCTTGACGAGGACGCCCTCCCGCATCAGCCGTTCGCTGACCTCGCGGCCGGTGCCGATCGCCGGGTCGATGTCGACGCCCGCCCACAGGCCCCGGGCGCGGAAGCCGACGACGCCCTTGCCGACCAGGGAGGCGAGACCGCCGCGCAGCACCACGCCCAGCTCGGCGGCCCGGCGCTGGTACTCGCCGGTCTCCAGCAGCTCGACGACGGCCGTGCCGACCGCGGCGGCCAGCGGGTTGCCGCCGAACGTCGAACCGTGCTCGCCGGGCCGCAGCACGCCGAGCACCTCCCGGCGCGCCACCACCGCCGACACCGGCACGATGCCACCGCCGAGCGCCTTGCCGAGCAGCACGACATCGGGCCGCACGCCCTCGTGCTCGACGGCGAGGGTACGGCCCGTGCGGCCCAGGTCCGACTGGATCTCGTCCGCGACGAACAGGCAGCCCGCACGCCGCGTCAGCTCCCGCACGCCGGTGAGGTAGCCGTCGTCGGGGATGACCACCCCGGCCTCGCCCTGGACCGGCTCGATCAGCACCGCCGCCGTGGTGTCGTCGACGGCGGCCTCCAGCGCGGCCAGGTCGTTGTACGGGACCACCTTGAAGCCCGGGGTGAAGGGGCCGAAGCCGGTGCGGGCGGTCTCGTCGGTGGAGAAGCTGACGATGGTCGTCGTCCGGCCGTGGAAGTTGTCCGCGGCGACCACGATCGTCGCCTGGTCGGCGGGGACGCCCTTCACGTCGTACGCCCACTTGCGGGCCACCTTGATCGCGCTCTCCACCGCCTCGGCGCCGGTGTTCATCGGCAGCACCATGTCCTGCCCGGTCAGCGCGGCGAGCCGCTCCGCGAACCCCGCGAGCCGGTCGTTGTGGAAGGCGCGGGAGGTGAGGGTGAGCCGGTCGAGCTGGCGGTGCGCCGCCGCGATCAGGTCCGGGTGCCGGTGGCCGAAGTTCAGGGCCGAGTACCCGGCGAGCATGTCGAGGTAGCGGCGGCCCTCGACGTCCTCGACCCAGGCGCCGTCGGCGCTGGCCACCACGACGGGCAGGGGGTGGTAGTTGTGCGCGAGGACGGGCCCCTCGGCCTCGATCAGTTCGGCGGAGGTACGGGTGCGCGCGGGTGCGGTCATGAGCGGATCTCCTGGGTGCAGCACTTGATGCCGCCGCCTGCCTTGTGGAACTCCGACAGGTCGACGGGGACGGTGACGTAGCCGCGCGCTTCGAGCTGGGCGGCGAGCGCGGTCGCCTCCGGGGCGATGAAGACGTGGCGGCCGTCGCAGACGGAGTTCAGGCCGAAGGCCATCGCGTCCTCACGGGTGGCGAGCACCGCGTCCGGGTAGAGCCGGGCGAGCACCTCGCGGCTGCCCGGCGAGAAGGCGTCCGGGTAGTAGGCGATGTTCTCCTCGTCCAGCACGAACAGCGCCGTGTCCAGGTGGTAGAAGTACGGGTCGACCAGCGTCAGGCTGATCACCGGGACGCCGAAGAACTCCTGCACCTCGCGGTGCGCCTCGGGCGTCGTACGGAACCCGGTCCCGGCGAGCACGTACCGGCCGGTGGGCACCAGATCGCCCTCGCCCTCGCAGACGTTCTCCGGGCGGTAGACGTCAAAGCCCTGCGTCTTGAACCAGGTGTCGTAGGGCGGCGACTCGGGGCGCCGCTCGGGGGCGTGGAAGAGGGAGCCGAAGACCCGGCCGTCGACGACGACGGCGGAGTTGGCGGCGAACACCATGTCGGGGAGCCCGGCGACCGGCTCGACGGTGTCCACGGTGTGCCCGTGGTCGCGGTAGACACGCACGAGGGCGTGCCACTGCCGCTGGGCGAGATCGAGGTCGACCCGGACATCGGGATGCATCCAGGGGTTGATCGCGTACTGCACGGCGAAGTGTCTGGGTTCGCAGACGAGGAATCGACGTCGGCGCGGCACACGGCACTCGGACACAGAGGGGTTCCTCCGCTTCCTGCGGTGTCGGGGTGGTGAGAAGGATGGTCACCACGGTAGGAAGCCGCGCCGACGCCCGACAAGGAACGAATCATGCGCGTTGGCGCAGGAACGCTGCGTCTTCGCCGACCTCAGCGCACGTCCACTGCGTCCTCTTCCGGCGCCGCCTGGTTGGCGCCCGCCTCCGGGCTGTCCGGCAGCAGATGGGACAGCACCATCACACTGATCGTCTTGCGGATGAACGGCTCGGTCCGGATGCGCTCCAGCACCTCCTCGAAGTGCTCCACGTCCCGCGCCCGCACGTGCAGCAGCGCGTCCGCGCCGCCGGTCACCGTCATCGCCGCGGTGATCTCCGGGTGGTTGCGCACGACTTCGGCCAACCGCCGCGGCGGCGCCGCGCCCTCGCAGTACACCTCGACGTACGCCTCGGTGCGCCAGCCCAGCGCCGACGGCCGCACCGTCGCGGTGAACCCGGTGATCACCCCGGTGTCGCGCAGCCGGTCCACCCTGCGCTTGACCGCGGTCGACGACAGCCCGACCGCCGCGCCGATCTCGGCGAAGCTCGTGCGGGCGTTCGCCATCAGCGCGGTGAGGATCTTCCGGTCCAGCTCGTCGAAGGGCATCGGCCTGCTGTTCATGGGCGCACTGTATCCAGCCACAAAGGTCGTCGTCCGACACGTGTGCAGGCGTACGGATTCCTCCTACACTCCACCTTCATGCTGCGCGCCCTGGCTGTCGACGACGAACGCCCCTCGCTCGAGGAACTGCTGTACCTGCTGCACGCCGACCCCCGGATCGGCAGCGCGGAGGGTGCCGGTGACGCGACCGAGGCGCTGCGCCGCATCAACCGCGCCCTGCAGTCCGGGCCGCACGGGCCCGAGGCCATCGACGTGGTCTTCCTCGACATCAACATGCCCGGCCTCGACGGCCTCGACCTGGCCCGGCTGCTCACCGGGTTCGCCAGGCCGCCGCTGGTCGTGTTCGTCACCGCCCACGAGGACTTCGCCGTGCAGGCGTTCGACCTCAAGGCCGCCGACTACATCCTCAAACCCGTCCGCAAGGAGCGGCTCGCCGAGGCCGTACGCCGCGTCGTGGAACTGCGCGGCAGCACCACCCCCGCCATCCCCGTGCACGAACCCGACCCGGACCACATACCCGTCGAGCTGGGCGGCGTGACCCGGTTCGTCGCCGTCGACGACATCACGCACGTGGAGGCGCAGGGCGACTACGCGCGCCTGCACACCGACAGGGGCAGCCACCTCGTCCGCATCCCGCTGTCCACCCTGGAGGACCGCTGGCGCTCCCGCGGCTTCGTCCGCATCCACCGCCGCCACCTCGTCGCCCTGCGCCACATCGGTGAGCTACGGCTGGACGCGGGCACCGTCAGCGTCCGCGTCGGCGAGGAGGAACTCCAGGTCAGCCGCCGTCACGCCCGCGAGCTGCGGGACCTGCTGATGCGCCGGACCACGGACTGAGGACGACGCCACCCCATGCCCCAGGAGCCCACCGAACGGCGCGTCGTCGTCACCGGCCCGCCGCGGCGCGCCCGCAGCGCCCCCGGCTACTACCGGCCGCGCACCGAGATCGACGAGCAGACCACCCTCGGCCACACCTACGTCCGCTCCCTGATGCGCACCCAGCTCCGCGCCGCGCTCGCCGTCTGCGCGGTCCTCGTGCTGCTGGTCGGCCCGCTCCCGCTGCTGTTCGTCTCCACCCCGGACGGCCGCCGCCTGAAGTGGCTGGTCCTCGGCTTCGGCCTGTACCTGCCGATGGTGCTGCTCGCCCGCTGGCACGTGCGGCGCGCCGAACGCAACGAACGGGACTTCGTCCGCCTAGTGGAGGACGAGAACGCCGAGAACGCCGAGAACACCGAGAACACCGAGAACGCCGAGAACGCCGAAAGCGCCGACAACGCCGAGAACACCGAGAACACCGAGAACGCTGAGATCACCGCCAGTCACGACCACCCCGAGGGCCAGGATCGCTGAAGCGCCGTGAACGACAACTACGCCGTCCCCGCCGTCGCCCTCGTCGTCGTCGCCACCGTCTTCGTCGGCGCCTTCGGCCTGCGCATCTCCCGCACCACCTCCGACTTCTACGTCGCCTCCCGCACCGTCGGCCCCCGCCTCAACGCCGCCGCCATCAGCGGCGAGTACCTCTCCGCCGCCTCCTTCCTCGGCATCGCGGGCCTGGTCCTCGTCCAGGGGCCCGACATGCTCTGGTACCCGGTCGGCTACACCGCCGGGTACCTCGTCCTGCTGCTGTTCGTCGCCGCCCCGCTGCGCCGCTCGGGCGCCTACACGCTGCCCGACTTCGCCGAGGCCCGGCTCGCCTCCCAGTCGGTACGGCGGCTCGCCAGCGCCTTCGTGATCGGCGTCGGCTGGCTGTACCTGCTGCCCCAGCTCCAGGGCGCCGGACTCACCCTCACCGTGCTCACCGGCGCCCCCGACTCGCTCGGCGGCGTCATCGTCGCCGTGGTCGTCACCGCGACGGTCGCCGCGGGCGGGATGCGCAGCATCACCTTCGTGCAGGCCTTCCAGTACTGGCTCAAACTCACCGCCCTGTTCGTGCCCGCCCTCTTCCTGGTCCTCGCCTGGCAGGCCGACGGCGCGCCGCGGCACGCCTTCGACGAACCCGCCACCTTCCGGGAGCAGCGCGTCGTCCGCGTCGACGAGACCCTCGACCTGAAACTGGAGCGCCCCCTGACCGTCACCGTCACCGGCAGGATCGACGGCCGCCCGCACGACGCCGCCCTGCTGCGGCTGCCCGCCGGAACCCACCGCGTCGACCGCGGCACCCACCTCACCTTCGACCACGGCGACCCCGTCCCCGAGGCCGACCGCGGCAGCAACGGCGGCATGTCCACCTCCCTCGCCGAGGGCCGCGCCGAACGCCCGCTGTACGCGACGTACGGGCTGATCCTCGCCACCTTCCTCGGCACCATGGGCCTGCCGCACGTCGTCGTGCGCTTCTACACCAGCCCGCACGGCGTCGCCGCCCGCCGCACCACCGTCGCCGTGCTCGCCCTGATCGGCGCCTTCTACCTGCTGCCGCCCGTGTACGGCGCCCTCGGCCGCCTCTACGCCCCCGAACTGGTCCTCACCGGGCACGCCGACGCCGCCGTGCTGCTGCTGCCGGAACGGGTGATCGACGGCCTCGGCGGCGACCTCCTCGGCGCGCTGGTCGCCGGGGGCGCCTTCGCCGCGTTCCTGTCCACCGCGTCGGGGCTGACCATGGCCGTCGCCGGGGTGCTCGCCCAGGACGTCCTGCCCTCGCGCGGGGTACGGCACTTCCGGCTCGGCACGGTCCTCGCCATGGCCGCGCCGCTCGGCGCGAGCCTGCTGGTCGGCGGGCTGCCGGTGGCCGACGCGGTGGGCCTCGCCTTCGCGGTGTCGGCGTCGTCGTTCTGCCCGCTGCTGGTGCTCGGCATCTGGTGGCGCCGCCTCACCCCGCCCGGCGCCGCCGCCGGGATGCTCGTCGGCGGCGGCTCCGCGTTCCTCGCCGTCGCCGCCACCATGGCGGGCTTCCCCGGCACGTCCTCCCTGCACACCCTGCTCGCCTGGCCCGCCCTGTGGTCGGTGCCGCTGGGCTTCCTCACCATGATCCTGGTCTCCCTGGCGACCCCGGCCCGCGTCCCCGCCAGCACGGCGGCGACCCTGGCCCGCTTCCACCTGCCGGAGGAACTGCGCGCGGAGGTGAAGCCATGACGGCCGGATTCGTCGCCGGGCTCTGCGTCGCCCTGCTGCCGCTGCTGGCCGCCGGGTTCTGGCTGGGGCGGCACACCGCGCCCCGGCCCAAGAGCTACGGCGGGCTCGGCACGCCCGTCGAGCACGCCACCTTCCAGACCCTGCACACCGCCTCCCTCGCCGCGCCCCCGCTGCGCGCCGGGCTCACCGAGGAGACGGCCCGCAAGTCGGCCCGCCGACTGCGCTCCCTGCTCGGCACGGACGCCCTGTGCCTCGCCGACGAGCGGCGGGTGCTGGCCTGGGACGGGGTGGGCTCCCACCACCGGGCCGAGATCATGGAGAAGCTCGCGGGCCCGCTGGAGAGCGGCCGGGGCGAGGCGTTCCGGCTCGGCTGCCACACCCCCGACTGCCCGGTCCGCTGGGCCGTGGTCGCCCCGCTCACCGTCGACGACCGGGTACACGGCGCCCTCGTCGCCTGTGCGCCCCGGGAGTCCGCCGTACTGGTGCGCGCCGCGGGCGAGGTCGCCCGCTGGGTCTCCGTACAGCTCGAACTCGCCGACCTCGACCGCTCCCGCACCCGGCTCATCGAGGCCGAGATCAAGGCCCTGCGCGCCCAGATATCCCCGCACTTCATCTTCAACTCGCTCGCGGTGATCGCCTCGTTCGTGCGCACCGACCCCGAACGCGCCCGGGAACTGCTCCTGGAGTTCGCGGACTTCACCCGCTACTCGTTCCGCAGGCACGGCGACTTCACCACCCTCGCGGACGAGCTGCACGCCATCGACCACTACCTGGCGCTGGTACGGGCCCGCTTCGGGGACCGGCTCTCCGTCACCCTCCAGATCGCGCCCGAGGTGCTGCCGGTGACCCTGCCGTTCCTCTGCCTGCAGCCACTCGTCGAGAACGCCGTCAAGCACGGCCTGGAGGGCAAGGCGGACACCTGCCGCATCAGCATCACCGCGCAGGACGCGGGCGCCGAGGCGCTGGTCGTCATCGAGGACGACGGCGCCGGGATGGACCCGGAGCTGCTGCGCCGCATCCTCGCCGGGGAGGAGAGCCCGTCCGGCGGGATCGGACTGTCCAACGTCGACGACCGGCTCCGCCAGGTCTACGGCGACGACCACGGCCTCGTCATCGAGACCGCCGTCGGGGCGGGCATGAAGGTCACCGCCCGGCTGCCGAAGTACCAGCCGGGCGTCCACTGACCGTGCCGCTCAGGCGCTGCGGGTGGCCACCATCCCGAGCGTGATCAGACCGAGCACCACCCACCCGAACCACAGCCAGCCGTTGCTGCCGAGCGCCACCGTGTACGCGGTCACCACGACGAGGCCGCCCACGGTCAGCGCCCCCATGGTCTTCGTCGAACTGTCCGGAGAACCGGGCATCGCAACACCCTCCTCTTGGGCCGTTCCCCCTCCATGGTGCCCCGGTTCCCCGGTTTTTTCGGCCCGCGGTCAGTTCCCGCGCGCGTTCAGGGAGGCCAGGTAGGCGTTGTACGCCTCCAGCTCCTTGTCGCCGTCCCGGTCCGCGGCCCGGTCCTGCCGCCTGGCCTGCCGCTGGTCGGAGGCGTACCACTGGAACATCAGGGCGATCAGCACCAGCACCGACGGGATCTCGCTGAACGCCCAGGCGATCCCCCCGGCCGCGTTCTGGTCGGAGAGCGCGTCGATGCCGAGCGAGGCGGGCGGGTGGGTGTACGTGTCCACCATCGGCGTCGAGGCCATCATCAGCGCGATCCCGAAGAACGCGTGGAACGGCATCCCCGCGAACAGCTCCAGCATCCGCATCAGGTAGCCGGGCCGGTGCGGCCCCGGGTCGACGCCCATGATCGGCCAGAAGAACACCAGGCCGACGGCGAGGAAGTGCACCATCATCGCGATGTGCCCCGGCCTGGACTCCATCAGGAAGTCGAACAGCGGCGTGAAGTACAGCGCGTACAGGCTGGCGATGAACATCGGGATGGTGAACCCGGGGTGCGTGATGACCCGCAGATAGCGGCTGTGCAGCAGCCCGAGCAGCAGCTCACGCGGCCCGGTGCGGCCCCGCCCGGCGGGCGGCAGCGCGCGCAGCGCCAGGGTGATCGGGGCGCCGAGCAGGATCAGGATCGGCGACAACATGCTGATGACCATGTGCTGCACCATGTGCACGCTGAACATGACCATGCCGTAGTCGTTGAGCTTGGTGCACATCACCAGGGCGATGGTCAGCACCCCGGTCACGAACGCGACCGTCCGCCCCAGCGGCCACTTGTCCCCGCGCCTGACCAGCCGTACGACCCCCCACCCGTACAGCGCCAGCCCCAGCAGACACGCGACGAGGAAGAACGGATCCGCCGACCACTGCAGCCCCCGCCCCAGCGTGAACGGCGCGAGATCGACGCCCATCCCATGCCCGCTGTGATCCATGCCACCTGGCTCCTGATTCGTGGGGGTTATGCCTTTTGGTCCGCCCCAAGACTAGAACCGCCCCCGGCCACAACGGTGACCGGGGGCGGTGTTGTTCTCCAGGCGGGGGCTGGGCAACGCCCTCAGGGGCGCGGGGCTGTGTCGATGTGCGGCTCCGCCGCGTGGGCGCGACCAGCCACAACCCAACCCGCACCCGGCGACGAAACCTAAAGCACACACTCCGCTTCCGCGTACCGCGCATCAGGCACCGTCTTCAGCGTCGACACCGCCTCGGCCAGCGGCACCATCACGATCTCCGTCCCCCGCAGGGCCGTCATCTTCCCGAACTCCCCCCGGTGCGCCGCCTCCACCGCGTGCCACCCGAACCGCGTGGCCAGCACCCGGTCGTACGCGGTCGGCGTGCCGCCCCGCTGCACGTGCCCGAGGATCACCGGCCGCGCCTCCTTGCCGAGCCGCCGCTCCAGCTCGACCGAGAGCTGCCGGGCGATCCCGGCGAACCGCTCATGGCCGTAGACGTCCTTGGCGCCCTCGTCGAAGGCCATGGTGCCGGGCCTCGGCTTGGCCCCCTCCGCGGCGACGACGATCGCGAACCGCTTGCCCGCCGCGAACCGCTCCGCGACCTTGGCGGTCAGCTCCTCGATGTCGAAGGGCCGCTCGGGCACGACCACCGCGTGCGCCCCGGCCGCGAGGCCGGAGTGCAGGGCGATCCAGCCGGTGTGGCGGCCCATGACCTCCACGATCAGCACCCGCTGGTGCGACTCGGCGGTGGTCTTCAGCCGGTCCAGCGCCTCCGTGGCGACGCCCACCGCGGTGTCGAAGCCGAAGGTGACGTCGGTGACGGCGATGTCGTTGTCGATGGTCTTCGGCACGCCGACGATCGGCAGCCCCCCGTCGGACAGCAGCCGGGCCGCCTTCAGCGTGCCCTCGCCGCCGATCGGGATGACGGCGTCGAGACCGAGTTCCTCGACGTACCCCTTGGCCCGCGCGACCCCGTCCCGGAGCTGCTCGGGCCGGACCCGGGAGGAGCCGAGGATGGTGCCGCCGCGGGCGAGGATGCCGCTCACGGCGTCCAGGTCGAGCTTGAGGTAGTCGCACTCCAGCAGGCCCCGCCAGCCGTCCCGGAAACCGATGACCTCGTCGCCGTGGTCGACGACGGCGCGGTGCACCACGGACCGGATGACGGCGTTCAGGCCGGGGCAGTCGCCGCCGGACGTGAGGACACCAATGCGCATAGCCCGAGAACCTTCGTGACGTGGGCCGGGGCCGGACCGCGCTGTCCGGCTCGATCCCCGCCACCCTAGCGCCAGCCGGGGGCAGGGACGCACCGTGCGTCCGCCTGCTGGACGACCGCGCTCACCTGTGCGGATGCCCCGTCAGACGGGCTCCCGGGCCGCTCCGCGCCTGCTAGGCCGACTGCTGCTGGGCCGCCGCGATGCGCTCGCCCCGCAGCGCCTCGTACCAGCGGTCGTCGGTCGGCGGGAGCGCGTTGACGTCCAGCGCCAGCTTCAGCAGCAGGTCCGCGATCTGCGGGTTGCGGGCCAGCACGGGACCGTGCATGTAGGTGCCGAAGACGGTGTCGTTGAACGCGCCCTCGGTGCCGTCGCCCGTGCCGTTGCCGTTGCCGAACCGGACCTGCGCGAAGGGGCGGGCGGTGGGGCCGAGGTGGGTGACGCCCTGGTGGTTCTCGAAGCCGGTCAGCGGCGGCAGGCCGAGCCGCGGGTCGATGTCGCCGAGCACGTCACCGACGCAGCGGGCGCCCTCGCCGCGCACCGAGACCACGTCGAGCAGGCCGAGGCCGGGCTCGCGCTGGCCGAGGTCGTTGACGAACTCGTGGCCGAGGATCTGGTAGCCCGCGCACACCGAGAAGACGATGGCGCCGTTGCCCACGGCCCGGTGCAGCCCGCCGTCCCGGCGCAGCCGCTCGGCCGCCAGCCGCTGCGGGCGGTCCTCGCCGCCGCCGATGAGGTAGATGTCACCGGAGGTCGGGATCGGCTGGTCGCTGCGCACGTCGATCCGGGCCACGTCGAGGCCGCGCTGCCGCGCCCGGCGCTCCACGACGAGGACGTTGCCCTGGTCGCCGTAGGTGCTGAGCAGGTCGGGGTAGATCCAGACGACCCGCAGTTGGTTGTCGCTCACGAAGATTCCCTGAAGTCGTGGGTCAGTTGCCGACGCGGCGGCGCAGGTCCTGGAAGGCGGTGTAGTTGGCGATGACCTCGATCCGGCCCGGTGGGCTCATCTGCACCGCCTGGTCGAGGTTCTCGCAGACCTGGAACTGCTGGTTCGCCACCTCAAGGCGCACCGCGAGGTCCAGCTTCCGGTCGCCGATGACGCAGATCGGGTGGCCGGTGAGCCGCGTGTAGTCGACGTCCCACAGCCAGGACGTGTCGGTGCCGTCGGCGCCGCGCGCGTTCACCGACAGGATCACCGGGGTGGGCGGCGGGTCGATCAGGGAGAACGTCTCCAGCCAGCCCGCGGGGTTCTTCGCCAGCAGCAGCCGGAGGTCGCGCTGCATGAACTGCACGACGTCGTACCGCCCGGCGACCGCCTGCACCTGGTACATCCGCTCCAGCGCGACCTGCGGCGGCACGCCGAACACGGCGGCGACGGCGGCCGAGGAGGCGGCGTTGGCCTTGTTGGCGCGGCCCGGCAACTGGAGGTGGATCGGCCAGGCGGAGCCGTGCGGGTCGAGCACGTGGTCACCGGAGAGCGCCCACGTCGGCGTCGGTCGGCGGAAGCCGCACTCGCCGCAGAACCAGTCGTCGCCGGGCCGCTGCATCACACCGCCGCAGGACGGGCAGGACCAGGCGTCGTCCTTCCACATCTGGCCCGCGGCGACCCAGATCACGTTCGGTGACGAGGACGCCGCCCACACCACCAGCGGGTCGTCGCAGTTGGCGACGACGACGGCCTTGGCCCCGGCCAGGCCCTCACGCCAGTTCTCGGCGAGCATCCGGGTCTCGGCGGCGCGGTCCAACTGGTCGCGGGAGAGGTTCAGCAGGGCGATGCACTTCGGGTCGGTGTCCCGGGCGACCCCGGCGAGGTACTTCTCGTCGACCTCGATCACGCCGTACCGCGCGTCCGAGCCGCCCGCGAGCGCCGAGGTGATCCCGGCGGGCATGTTGGCGCCGAGCGCGTTGGAGACCACCGGCCCCGCGGCGCGCAGCGCCTCGGCGATCAGCCGGGTGGTCGTGGTCTTGCCGTTGGTCGCCGAGACGAGGACCACGTCCAGGTTCTGCGCGAGCCGCGCGAGCAGGTCGGGGTCGAGTTTGAGGGCCACCCGGCCGCCGATCACCGAACCGCTGCCGCGCCCCGCGGCCCGGGATGCCGCCGCGACCGCCTTGCCCGCGGTAACGGCGATCTTGGCCCGCGGCGTGAGCGGGTCCGAGTTGCCTGCCATCAGTCCTCGATCCTCCTTGCGTACGCGCCGCGCCTCTGCCTGACGGCAACGTGGTGGTGGTCAGCCTATCGAGATCCATTCGCACTCCCGAATTGCGGCACCGTCACGATCCGGCAGCGCGGCGGACGCGACGTCGTGAACCGTACCCTTGCCGCCATGCGACCAAGCTCCATCCCCGGCTCCCGCGGAAGCGTGCGCCCCCTGACCCTGCTGGGCGACCCGGCCCTCACCACCCCCTGCGCCGAGGTCACCGCCTTCGGCCCGGAACTCGCCGGGCTCGTGGAGGACTTGTTCGCCACGATGTACGCGGCGCGGGGCGTGGGCCTCGCGGCCAACCAGGTCGGCGTGGGCCTGCGGGTCTTCGTCTACGACTGCCCCGACGACGAGGACGTCCGCCACCTCGGCCACGTGGTCAACCCGCGCCTGGTCGAGGCCGACGGCCTGCGCCTGCGCGGCCCGGAGGGCTGCCTGTCCCTGCCGGGCCTGGAGGCGGGCACGGAGCGCTACGACCACGCGGTGGTCGAGGGCGTCACGGTGACGGGGGAGCCGGTCACGGTCCACGGCACGGGCTTCTTCGCGCGGTGCCTCCAGCACGAGTGCGACCACCTGGACGGTGTCGTCTACGCGGACCGGCTGACGGGTTGGCGGCACCGCAGACTGATGAGACAGGTGGGCCGAGCTTCCTGGCGCAGGGAGGGGCGAGGTACCTAGGGGCGCGGGGCTGTATCACTATGCGGCTCCGCCGCGTGGGCGCGACCAGCCCTCCACAACCCGCACTCGAAGGACGACGGTCAGAACCCGGGACCCCCCACGCGATCCCCGGCCGCAGCCAGCCGCCCCCACAACAGGTCGGCCAGACTCCGCACCAACTCCGCCCGCGAACACGGCCGTTCCCCCAGCCACCAGTCCCCGGCCGCGTGCATCATGCCGACGATCCCGTGCCCCCACACCCGCGCCAGCCGCTGGCTGTCCGGACCGAGGTCGACCCGCTCCTCGATGACCTGGGCCAGCTCCTCGCCCATCCGCCGCAGCAGCGGGGCGCTGTGCCTGCCGACGTCGAAGCCCTGGTCCGCCGTCTGGCCACCCTCGGCCGGATGCATCAGGAACCGGTACACCTGGGGGCTCGACTCGATGGCCGCGAGATAGGTGTCGAGGGTGGACTCCACCCGCTCCCTGCGCTCCGCCGGGGCGTCCAGCGCGGCCCGCAGCGAGGCGAGCAGCGCGTCCGTGTGCCGTTTGGCGAGGGCGGCGTAGAGTCCGCCCTTGTCACCGAAGTGCCGGTAGAGGATCGGCTTGGTGATGCCCGCCTCCGCGGCGATCGCGTTCATGGACGCCTGCGGGCCGTCGCGCAGGACGACCCGGTCGGCGGCCTCCAGCAGCTCGCGTCGGCGGCGGTCCGCGGACCGCTGCTGCTCGGCCCGCTGTGTGGTGTCCATTGGTTCTCCCCACCCGTGCTGGTTCGGTGACGCCTGCGCAAACTAACACCCGCGCCACCCCGCCGATCGAACGGGCTGCCGAGGGGTGGTCGTGAGTTGACTTTTCCTACCCGCGGGTAACAGACTGCTGTTACCGCTAGTAACACATGTGCGCCGCTGGAGGGGACATGGCCGAGTTCACCATGGAGCTGAACGACGAACAGAAGGAGGTCCAGAGCTGGCTGCACGGCTTCGCCGCCGATGTCATCCGGCCCGCGGCCGCCGAATGGGACGAGCGTGAAGAGACTCCCTGGCCGGTCATCCAGGAGGCCGCGAAGGTCGGCATCTACTCCCTCGACTTCTACGCGCAGCAGTACTTCGACCCCACAGGGCTCGGCATCCCGATGGCGATGGAGGAGCTGTTCTGGGGGGACGCGGGCATCGCCCTGTCCATCGTCGGCACCGGCCTTGCCGCCGTCGGCGTCCTCGCCAACGGCACCGAGGAGCAGATCGGCACCTGGATCCCCCAGATGTACGGCGACGCCAGCGACGTCAAGGTGGCGGCCTTCTGCTCCTCCGAGCCCGACGCGGGCTCCGACGTCGCCTCCATGCGGACTCGGGCGGTGTACGACGAGGCCAAGGACGAGTGGGTGCTCAACGGCACCAAGACCTGGGCGACCAACGGCGGCATCGCCAACGTGCACGTCGTCGTCGCGGTCGTCGACCCCGAGCTGGGCTCCAAGGGCCACGCCTCCTTCATCGTGCCGCCGAACACGCCCGGTCTGTCCCAGGGGCAGAAGTTCAAGAAGCACGGCATCCGCGCCTCGCACACCGCCGAGGTCGTCCTCGACAACGTGCGGGTGCCCGGTTCCTGTCTGCTCGGCGGCAAGGAGAAGCTGGACGAGCGGCTCGCCCGCGCCCGCGAGAAGGCGAAGCAGAACGGCGAGCGCGTGAAGAACGCGGCGATGGCCACGTTCGAGGCGTCCCGTCCCGCGGTCGGCGCCATGGCGGTCGGCACCGCCCGCGCCGCGTACGAGGTCGCCCTCGACTACGCCAGCACGCGTGAGCAGTTCGGCCGCCCGATCATCGACAACCAGGGCGTGGCCTTCCAGCTCGCCGACATGCGCACCCAGATCGACGCGGCCCGGCTGCTGGTCTGGCGGGCCTCCTGGATGGCGATCAACGGCAAGCGGTTCACCGCGGCCGAGGGCTCGATGTCGAAGCTGTTCGCCAGCGAGACCGCCAAGAAGGTCACCGCGCAGGCCATCCAGATCCTCGGCGGCAACGGCTACACCCGGGAGTACCCGGTGGAGCGGATGCACCGCGACGCCGCGATCTACACGATCTTCGAGGGCACGAGCGAGATCCAGCGCCTGGTCATCGCCCGCACCCTGTCCGGCCTGCCGATCCGCTGACCGCGCGGAACGGGCGCACCGGCTCCCGCGCGCGCCCGCCGCGGCGGGCCGGTCAGCGGTGCCTGAGTGGCGTCAGTTGCTGGATGTCGTACTTGGCGCGCAGCTCCTCGATCGCGGCGTGGTCCGGTGGTCCGCCGTCGGAGAGGATCTCCAGCAGCTCCTCGAAGTAGCGCTCGTGGTCCGGTGGCGGTGAGGACTGGAAGAACATCTTCGCCGGGGTGTCCGTGGGGTTCGCGAACGCGTGCGGGCACCCCGGCGGTACGACGATGACCGTGCCCGGCGTGGCCCGCACCACGCGGCTGCCCGAGCGGGACTCCCAGCGCTGCCAGTTGTCGGGGGTGCGCACCCGCGGCTCGAAGGCGAGCACGTCGAGTTCGCCCTCCAGCACGTAGAACAGCTCCTCGCTGCGGGTGTGCACATGGGCGCCCACGTCGAAGCCGGGTGGCACCAGCACCTCGAAGGTGGACGCCATCCGCGAGTGGGAGCCGGTCACCTTGAAGGTGACGTGCTGGGCGGGCGTCTCCACCACCCGCCCGTGACCGGGCGGCACGAGCAGCCCCTCCGTCGCCGTCACCGCGCGCTCACCAGGTGACGGGCAGGGCCTCGGGCCCGCGGATCAGCGCGCCCTTCTTGAAGGGCACCTCGTCCGGGTCCACGGCCAGGCGCAGGGTCGGGATGCCGTCGAGCAGCGCCTCGACCAGCAGCTCCGACTCCATCCGGGCGAGCATCCCGCCGGGGCAGTAGTGCGGTCCGAAGCCGAACGCGACATGTGGGTTGGGCGCGCGGTCGAGGTCGATGGCCTCCGGGTCGGGGAAGACGTCCGGGTCGCGGTTGGCGGCCAGGTAGGAGACGTAGACGGCGTCGCCCGCGCGGATCAGGTGGCCGCGGATCTCCACGTCCTCCCGGGCGATCCGGGACAGCCCGACGGCGTTGCGGTGCGGGATGTAGCGCAGCAGTTCGTCGACGGCCCGGGGCCGGACCTGCGGGTCGGCGCGCAGCCGGTCGGCGAGTTCCGGGCGGGTGAGCAGCAGGTAGAACATCTGCCCGCTGTTGTTGGTGACCGCCTCGCCGCCGATCTGGAGGAGCACCGCGAGCCCCACGGCCTCCTGGAGCGTGACCTCCTCGCGGCCCACGGCGGCGCCGAGCAGCGAGGCGACGTCCTCGCCCGCGCCGCCCTCGCGCAGCCCGATGAGGTCCGCGAAGTAGGCGCCCATCTCCTCCTTGGCCTGCTCGCTGACCTGCGCCCCGTTGGAGGAGGACAGGATGAGCTGGGTCCAGGTGTGCATGTCGTGCCGGTCGGCGGCGGGGACGCCCATCAGCTCGCAGATCACGGCGATGGGGAAGGGGCTCAGCACGGCCGCGGTGAGGTCGGCGGGCGGGCCGTCCTGGAGGAGTTCGTCGACGAGTTCACCGAGCAGCTCGCGCGACCGGTCCCGGATGCGCTCCACGCCCCGGGCGGTGAAGGCGGACGCCACCGAGCGGCGCAGCCGGGTGTGGTCGGGCGGGTCGAGGAAGCCGACCGCGCCCCGGCTGGGGATGAAGTGCGGGGCGAGCCGGGTGACCTGCCGGTCCATGACCTGCTCGCGGCTGAAGCGCGGGTCGTTGGTCACCATCCGCACGTCGTCGTAGCGGGTGACCAGCCACGCCCAGCCCTCCCCGTTGGGCAGTTGGATGCGGGTGAGCGGGCCCTCGTCCATCAGCTCGCGCAGGACCGGGTCGAAGTCCGTGCCGGACAGGTCGAGGGCGGGCCACTGACGGATCGGCGGCGCGAAGCGGAGAATCGTTTCTTCGGTCTCGGTCATGTCAGGTCTTCTCGTCGGTGTTCTGCCAGCGGCCGAGGGACATCTCGGCGGTGATGCCGGGCCCGAACCCGGCGAGCAGTCCGCGCGCCCGTTGCTCGGCGCCGCCCTCGTCGAACAGCCGCCGCAGCGCGTCCAGGACGACGGCGCTGGCGATGTTCCCGTACTCGGTGAGGGTGGCCCGGCTGAAGCGGAAGGCGTGCGGGTCGACCTGGAGGAACTTGCTGAGGTCGTCGAGTATGCGGGGCCCGCCCGCGTGGATGATGTAGAAGTCCAGGTCGGAGGCGTCCCAGCCGTGGTTCCCGGCGAGTTCCTGGAGGGCCGGGGCGAGCGGCTCCATGGTCCCCGGCACCCGCTTGTCCAGCAGGAAGTGGAAGCCGGTGGCGCGCACGTCGTACGAGATCCAGTCCTCGGTCTTCGGGATGAGGTACGAGCCGTTGCGCTCAAGCCGCACCCCGGTGCCGCCCCGCCCGCGCACCACGGCGGCGGCGACCCCGTCGCCGAACAGGCCGTTGGACAGCAGCGAGCCGACGCCGACGTCGGTGGGCTGGTAGCACAGCGAGCAGAACTCGCAGGCCACGATGAGCACGTTGGCCTCCGGGTAGGCCGTGCAGAAGTCGTGTGCCCGGTTGATCGCGGCACCACCGGCCGCGCAGCCGAGCTGGGCGATGGGGAGCTGGCGGGTGGTGGTGGAGAAGTCCATCTCGTTGATCAGCCAGGCCGTGAGCGAGGGCATCATGAAGCCCGTGCACGACACGTAGATGATCAGGTCGACATCGCTGGTGAGCAGCTCCGCGTCGTCGAGCGCCCGCTGCACGACCACCGGCACGCGGGCCTTGGCCTCGGCCTCGTAGAGCTTGTTGCGGTCCTCGAAGCCGGGGTGCTTCAGGGTCTCCTCGATGGGCTGCACGATGTGCCGGGTGCGCACCCCGGTGTTCGATATCAGCCGCAGGACCAGCGGGAGTTGGGGGTGGTCGGCGTGGCGGGAGCGCGCCAGGTCGAGCGTCTCCTCCATCGTGATCACGTGCTCTGGAACGGACACCGAGGGTCTGCACAAAGTCGCCATGAACCGTGCCTGCTTTCGCCGAAGGTGGTTCACCTTGAAGGTGCTCCACCCACGATCACCCGCGGCGGCGGCGATCTCGCGCGGGACTACTCCGTCTCAGGGACCCCCAGGGCGCCTCACCCGCTGCTGTGCGCGATGCACGCCACGTCGATCCGGTCGGCCAGCTTCGCCAGTTCGATCGTCAGCGCGGCCACCGTGTCCTCGTCGAGCCCTTCCTCCCCGGCCTCGACGAGGTGCAGCCACCGTCCGCCCACCGTGCGGAGCAGTTTGCTCACGTCGGCCGCGGCCACCTGCAAGGTACCGCGGTCGTCGACGATCAGAGGGAGAGTCACTTCGCGGTTCACGCGGTCGATCGTAGTCGCGGAAGGCTCACGCCCCGTGCCATACGGTGGTGATGTTGCAGAACTCCCGGATTCCGTGCCCGGACAGCTCACGCCCGTACCCCGACCGCTTCACCCCGCCGAACGGGAACGCCGGATGGGAGGCGGTCATCCCGTTGACGTACACGCTCCCGGCCTCCAGGTCCCGTACGAACCGGTCGACCTCGGCCCCGTCCCGGGTCCACACGTTGGAACTGAGCCCGAAGGACGTGTCGTTGGCGATGAGCACGGCCTCGTCGAGGTCCCCCGCGCGGTACAGGGTGGCGACCGGCCCGAACGCCTCCTCGCGGTGGATGCGCATCTCCCGGTCGATCCCGGCCAGCACGGTCGGCGGGTAGTACCAGCCGGGCCGGTCCGGGCGCCGCCCGCCGCACAGCACGCTCGCGCCGCCGCGTACGGCGTCGTCCACCAGCTCCTCCAGATCGGCCCGGCCGCGCTCGCTGGACAGCGGCCCGATCTCGGTGTCCTCGTCCATCGGGTCGCCCAGCACGAGCGCCTCCATGCCCGCGGTGAAGCGTTCCGCGAAGGCGTCGTAGACGTCGGTGTGGACGATGAACCGCTTGGCGGCGATGCACGACTGCCCCGCGTTCTGGCAGCGCGCCGTCACCGCGACCTCGGCGGCCCGCTCGACGTCGGCGGACGGCATCACCACGAACGGGTCGCTGCCGCCCAGCTCCAGCACCGTCTTCTTGATCATCTCCCCGGCGGTGGCGGCGACCGCGCGGCCCGCGGGCTCGCTGCCGGTCAGCGTGGCGGCCTTCACGCGCTCGTCGCGCAGGATCTCGTCGACCTCGCCGGAGCCGATCAGCAGGGTCTGGAAGGTGCCCTCGGTGAAGCCCGCCCGGTGGAACAGGTCCTCCAGGTACAGCGCGGTCTGCGGGACGTTGGAGGCGTGCTTGAGCAGGCCGACGTTGCCGGCCATCAGCGCGGGCGCGGCGAACCGGATCACCTGCCAGAGCGGGAAGTTCCACGGCATCACCGCGAGCACCGGGCCGAGCGGCCGGTAGCGCACCACGGCCCGGCTGGCGCCGGAGTCGCGCACGTCGGCCTCGGCGGGCTCCTCGTCGGCGAGCAGGTCGGCGGCGTGGTCGGCGTACCAGCGCATCGCCTTGGCGCACTTGGCGGCCTCCGCGCGGGCCTGCTTGACGGGCTTGCCCATCTCGGTGGTGATGACCCGGGCGATGTCGTCCTGGTCCTCGTCGAGGAGGTCGGCGGCATGGCGCAGCAGCCTGGCCCGCTCGTCGAAGGTGGTCGTCCGGTAGGTGCGGAACGTGGCCTCGGCGAGCTGGAGCCTGCGCTCGACCTCCTCCTCGCCCATGGCCTGGTACGTCTTGACTGTCTCGCCGTTCGCCGGGTTCACCGTCGCGATGGGCATGGCTGGACCTCCTGGGGGCGACTGTGCTTCGACCTTCGCGTGCGACGCCGGGCCCCGCAACGCCTAGGGCCCTTCTGATGGATCTCCGTGGAGGAAGGAGCGGCGTCCTAGCCCGAGTGCTCCGCCAGCCGGTCGAGAAACGCGCCCTGCGCCGTGACGATCACGTCCCTGGCCTCGGCGAGCGGGAACCAGCGCACCCGGTCCAGCTCGGGAAACTCCTGGACGCGCCCCGACCGCGGCGGCCACTCCATCGTGAATGTGCCCGGCACGACCGACGTCGGATCGAGGTCGCCCTCCACCGCCCACACCGTGACCAGCTTGCCGCCGGACTGCCGGACCTCGCCCAGCGGCAGGGCCTCCCCGTCGGGCGGCGCCACGCCCAGCTCCTCGGTGAACTCCCTGCGGGCCGCGTCCCAGGCGGGCTCGTCCGGCTCGTACTCGCCCTTCGGGACCGTCCACGCCCCGGCGTCGCGGCGCGCGAAGAACGGGCCGCCCATGTGCCCGAGCAGCACCTCAAGGCCGTCCCCGGCGCGCCGGAACAGCAGCAGGCCCGCGCTGCGCCTCACCGCGCCACCTCCGGGTGGGCGGCGAGCAGCGTCTCCACCGTGTCGGCGTCCTCCGGGCGCTTGTCCTCGCGGTAGCGCACGACACGGGCGAAGCGCAGGGTGACCCCGGCCGGGTAGCGGGTGGAGCGCTGGAGACCGTCGTAGGCGATCTCGACGACGAGTTCGGGGCGTACGGTCACCACGTGGCCGTCGGTGTCGACGGCCAGCTCCTGGAGGCGTTCGGTCTGCCAGGCGAGCAGTTCGTCGGTCATTCCCTTGAACGTCTTGCCGAGCATCACCAGGGAGCCGTCCGCCGCGCGGGCGCCCAGGTGCAGGTTGGAGAGCCTGCCGGTGCGGCGGCCGTGGCCCCACTCGGCGGCCAGCACGACCAGGTCGAGGGTGTGCACGGGCTTGACCTTCAGCCAGGACGCGCCCCGGCGGCCCGCGCTGTAGGGCGCGTCGAGGGCTTTGACGACGACGCCCTCGTGGCCGCGGGCGAGCGTCTCGGCGAGGAACTCCTCCGCGGCGGGCAGGTCCGCCGCGCCCGACACCACCGTCCGCCGCACCCGCATCGGCTCCGGGACCAGTTGGGCCAGCTCCGCGTGCCGTTCGGTCAGCGGCAGGTCCAGCAGGTCGTGGCCGTCGACGGACAGGGCGTCGAAGAAGACGGGGGAGACGGGGACCGCGCGGGCGGCGGTGGCCACGTCGACGCGGGAGCCGACGCGCCCGGCGGTCTCCTGGAACGAGCGGGGCCTGCCGTCGGCGTCGAAGGCGATGACCTCGCCGTCCAGGATGAACCGCTCGCCGCGCAGCTCCAGCGCGGCCGACGTCACCTCGGGGAGGCGGTCGGTGATGTCGTCGAGGGTGCGGGTGTACAGCCGTACGGTGTCGCCGTCGCGGTGCACCTGGACGCGGATGCCGTCGAGCTTCTCCTCGACCGCGCAGCCCGCCAGCTTGCCGACCGCCTCCGCCACCGAGGACGCGCTGTGCGCCAGCATCGGCAGCACCGGGCGGCCGACCGTGAGCCGGAACCGCTCCAGCGCCGCCGGGCCGTCCGCGAGCAGCGCCTCGGCCACCGTCTGGAGCGAGCCCGCCAGCATCACCGCCCGGCGCACGTCGGCCGGTGCCGCGCCGGTCGCCTGGGCCAGGCCCTCCACGGCCACCGCGTCCAGGGCGCCCTGCCGCACCTCGCCGGTGATCAGACCGACCAGGAACCGCTGCTCCTCCGCGGTGGCCAGGCCCATCAGCTCGCCGGTGAGCCGGGTCCGCTCGGCCTGGGAGCCGGTGCCGGAGACGGCGCCGATTGCGGTGAGCCGCTCGTCCACCTCGCGCACGGTGAGGCTCGGTTCGGCGGCGGGCGGAACGGCGCGGCCCAGCACCTTCCAGCCGATGCCGAGCCGTCCCTGCGGCAGCCGTCCCGCCAGGTACGGGATGACCACCGGCACGTCGGCCGCCTCCGCGTCCCGGAACAACTCGGCGAGCAGGGCGGTCTTCCGGGACCGCGCGGAGGTGGCGGCGACCTCCCGCGACACGTGGGCGAGCCGGGTGAGCAGCATGGAGCCAGGGTGCACCCAAGGGGCGCCTTCTACACCTCCACGCCTTGGACAAGGGGCGGCGTCCACACCTCCGCGCCCTGGACAAGGGGCGGCGTCCACACCTCCGCGCCCTGGACAAGGGGCGGCCTCCACAACCTCGCGCTCGCTAGAGGGTGGCGTCGAGGTCCGTCATGAGCAGGTCGCCGTTGATGGTCGCCCCGGCCCGGTAGCCGCCGCTCGCCGCGTTCACCACCTGCTCCCCGAAGCCCATCGCGTTGCCCGCCGCCCACACCCCGGGCACGGTGGTCTGGCCGGTCGGGTCGACCACCGGGTACGCGCCGAACGGCGTCTCGGTCAGCTCCGCGCCGAGCTGCTCCAGCAGGCCCACCCGCGGCACGGGGCGCGGCGCCACGAACAGCACCGACCGCTCGTGCGTGGTGCCGTCCGCGAGCCGTACGCCGGTCAGCCGGTCGTCGGTCACCGCCAGGCCCGCGACCTCGCCGGGGACGACCTTCACCCCGGCCGCGGCCAGGCGGCGCAGGTCCTGGTCCGACAGCTCCGCCTCGGGGACCCGGTGCAGGAACAGCGTCACGTCCCTGGACCACTGCGACACCATCAGCGCCTGGTGGGCGGGCATCGCGCTGCCCGCGAGGACCCCGAAGGCCTGGTCGCGCACCTCCCAGCCGTGGCAGTACGGGCAGTGCAGCACGTCCCGCCCGAACCGCTCGGCGACGCCGGGCACGTCGGGCAGCTCGTCCCTCAGGCCGGTGGTGACCACCAGCCGCCGCGCCCGCACGGTCCGCCCACTGGCCAGCGTCACGGCGAAGTCCGTGTCCCTCCGCACGCCGACCGCCTCGTCCCGGACCAGCTCGACGCCGTACCGCGCGATCTCCTCGCGGCCCACCGCCAGGAACTCGGCCGGGGACATGCCGTCCCGCGACAGATAGCCCTGCATGTGGGCGGCGGGCGCGTTGCGCGGCTCACCCGCGTCGACGACCAGGGTCCGGCGCCGGGCCCGGCCCAGGACGAGGGCCGCGGACAGGCCCGCGGCGCCCCCGCCGACGACTGCCACCTCGTACGTGTCGGTCTGCTCGGTCATGGTGACCACCTCCACGCACACCGTCACCCGACGGGAGACGGATTGACAAACTTGTTTGCCGAACCTGCAATAAGACCATGAGTACCGACGACGTCCTGGCGGGCGTGGGCCCCCGGCTGCGGCAACTGCGCAAGGAACGGGAGGTGACGCTGACCGCGCTGTCCGAGACCACCGGCATCTCGGTGAGCACGCTCTCCCGGCTGGAGTCCGGGCTGCGCAGGCCCAGCCTGGAGCTGCTGCTGCCCATCGCGCAGGCGCACGGCGTGGCGCTGGACGACCTGGTGGGCGCCCCGCCGGTGCGCGACCCCCGGATCCGCGCGGCGCCGATCAACCGCTACGGCCGCACCCACTGGCCGCTCACCCGGCAGCCCGGCGGACTCCAGGCGTTCAAGGTGCTGGAGCCGCAGCAGGAGCGGGTGCCGGAGCTGCGCACCCACGAGGGGTACGAGTGGCTGTACGTGCTGTCCGGGCGGCTGCGGCTGGTCCTCGGGGACCACGACATCGTGCTGACCGCGGGGGAGGCCGCCGAGTTCGACACCCGGGTGCCGCACTGGTTCGGGTCGACGGGGGAGGGCCCCGCGGAGTTCATCAGCCTGTTCGGGCCACAGGGGGAGCGGATGCACGTACGGGCGCGGCCCACTCGTAGGGGTGAGGACGGGCAAGAGGACTGACGCCACCTGTTCCCAGGGCAGCAAGCGACCGCTTAGTATGCGGATCGACCCCGGTCAGACGAAGCAGTCCCCCGTGGAGGCCCCCCATGCAGGCATGGCAAGTGCACGAGAACGGCGAGCCGGGCGAGGTGATGCGCCTCGCCGACGTGGCGCGGCCCGCCCCCGGGGACGGCCAGGTGCTGCTGAAGGTGCGCGGCGCCAGCGTCAACTTCCCGGACGCGCTGATGTGCCGCGGCCACTACCAGGTCCGCCCGCCGCTGCCGTTCACCCCGGGCGTGGAGATCTGCGGCGAGACCGAGGACGGGCGCCGGGTGCTCGGCACCCCCGTCCTGCCGCACGGCGGCTTCGCCGAGTACGCCGTCGCGGACGCCGCCGGGCTGCGGCCCGCCCCCGAGGCGCTGGACGACGCGGAGGCCGCCGCCCTGCACATCGGCTACCAGACCGGCTGGTTCGCGCTGCACCGCAGGGCCCGTATCGCTCCCGGCGAGACCCTCCTCGTGCACGCCGCCGCGGGCGGGGTGGGCAGCGCCGCCGTCCAGCTCGGCAAGGCCGCCGGGGCGACCGTCATCGGCGTCGCGGGCGGCGCCGAGAAGGCCGCCGTCGCCCGGCGCCTCGGCTGTGACGTGGTGATCGACCGGCACACCGAGGACGTCATCGCCGCCGTCAAGGAGGCCACCGGCGGCCGGGGCGCCGACGTGGTCTACGACCCCGTGGGCGGCGACGCCTACACCCAGTCCACGAAGGTCGTCGCCTTCGAGGGCCGGATCGTCGTCATCGGCTTCGCCAGCGGCACGATCCCCAGCCCCGGCCTCAACCACGCCCTGGTGAAGAACTACTCGATCCTCGGCCTGCACTGGGGCCTGTACAACACCAAGAACCCCAAGCTGGTCGAGGAGTGCCACGAGCAGCTCACCGAGCTGGCCGCCCGCGGCGCCGTGAAGCCGCTGGTCAGCGAGCGCGTCCCGCTCGCCGGGGCCGCCGACGCCGTCCAGCGGGTCGCGGACGGTGTGACCACCGGCCGGATCGCCGTCCTGCCGGGGGTGGCCGCATGACCGACGCCGCCGAACTGCGCCGCCGCACCCAGGAGTTCCTCGCCGCGCACCCGCCCGCCAGCACCGACCGGCTGGAGTTCCTGCGCGCCCGCTTCGACGCCGGGCTCGCCTGGGTGCACTTCCCCGAGGGCCTCGGCGGACTCGGCGCCCCACGCACCCTCCAGGCCGTCGTGGACGCCGAGCTGGAGGCCGCCGGCGCCCCCGACAACGACCCCCGGCGGATCGGCATCGGCCTCGGCATGGCCGCGCCGACGATCCTGCACTACGGCACCGAGGAGCAGAAGCGCACCTATCTGCGCCCGCTGTGGACGGGCGAGGAGGTCTGGTGCCAGCTCTTCAGCGAACCCGGCGCCGGGTCCGACCTCGCCGCCCTCGGCACCCGCGCCGTCAGGGAAGGCGACGACTGGGTGGTCAACGGGCAGAAGGTGTGGACGTCCAGCGCCCATGTCGCCCGCTGGGCCATCCTCATCGCCCGCACCGACCCGGACGTGCCCAAGCACCGCGGCATCACCTACTTCCTGTGCGACATGACCGACCCCGGCGTGGAGGTCCGCCCGCTGCGGCAGATCACCGGCGAGGCCGAGTTCAACGAGGTGTTCCTCACCGACGTCCGCATCCCCGACTCCCGCCGCCTGGGCGAGATCGGTGACGGCTGGCGGGTCGCGCAGACCACGCTCAACAACGAGCGCGTCGCCATCGGCGGGATGCGGCTGCCCCGCGAGGGCGGCATGATCGGCCCCGTCTCCGCGACCTGGCGTGAACGCCCCGAGCTGCGCACCCACGACCTGCACCAGCGGCTGCTGAAGGTCTGGGTCGACGCCGAGGTGGCCCGGCTCACCGGCGAACGCCTGCGCCAGCAGCTCGCCGCCGGACACCCCGGACCCGAGGGCGCCGGGATGAAGCTCGGCTTCGCCCGCCTCGCCCAGGAGATCAGCGGCCTGGAGGTCGAACTGCGGGGCGAGGAGGGCCTGCTGTACGACGACTGGACCATGCGCCGCCCCCAGCAGGTCGACTTCACCGGCCGCGACGCCGGGTACCGCTACCTGCGCGCCAAGGGCAACAGCATCGAGGGCGGGACCAGCGAGGTCCTGCTGAACATCGTCGCCGAGCGCGTCCTCGGGCTGCCCGCCGAGCCGCGCACCGACAAGGACGTCGCCTGGAAGGACCTCGCCCGATGAGCGCACAGCCCGACCTGCTCTACAGCGAGGAGGAGGAGGCCCTCCGCGCCGCCGTCCGCGACCTGCTCGCGGACCACTGCGACGCCGCCGCCGTCCTCGCCCGCGCCGAGTCCGACGAGCCGCACGACCCCGACACCTGGAAGGCGCTCACCGAGGGCATGGGCCTCGCCGGACTCCTCGTCCCCGAGGAGCTGGGCGGCCAGGGCGCCACCCACCGCGAGGCCGCCGTCGTCCTGGAGGAACTGGGCCGCGCCGTCGCCCCCGTGCCCTACCTCACCAGCGCCGTCGTCGCCACCGAGGCCCTGCTCGACTGTGCCGCCGACGACCTCCTCACCGAGCTGGCCACCGGGCGCCGCGTCGCCGCCCTCGCCGTCGCCCTGCACCTCGGTCCGGGCGGCGACTGGGACACCGTACGGCTCGAAGACGGCACGCTGCACGGGGAGTTGACCGGCATCGCGGACGCCACCGCCGCCGATGTGCTGCTGGTGCCCGCGGACGACGGCGGGCTGTACGCCGTGGCCGCCGACGCCGTGACCGTCACCCCGCGGGTGCCGCTCGACCTGACCCGGCCGCTGGCGACGGTCACCCTGGACGGCGCGCCCGGCCGACGGCTGGGCGAGGCGGGGCCCGCCGTGCGGCGCGCGCTGCGGGCCGGGGCCGGACTGCTCGCCTCCGAGCAGCTCGGCGTCGCGGACTGGGCGCTGACCGAGACCGTGCGCTACCTGAAGGAACGCACGCAGTTCAACCGTCCGGTCGGCGGCTTCCAGGCCCTCAAGCACCGGCTCGCCCAGCTCTGGCTTGAGGTCGTCAACCTCCGCGCCGCCGCCCGCAACGCCGCCGACGCCCTCACCACCGGCGAGGACACCGACCTCGCGGTGGCCGTCGCCCAGGCGTACGCCGCGCCGGTCGCCGTGCACGCCACCGAGGAGGCGCTGCAACTGCACGGCGGCATCGGGATGACCTGGGAACACCCGGTGCACCTGTACCTGAAGCGGGCCAAGGCCGACTCGATCGCGTACGGCACCGCGGGCGCCCACCGGCAGACGGTGGGCGAACTGGCCGCACTGCCGACGCCCTGAGCCTTTCCGGCACGGAAGGCCCGTCCCACCAGGGGCGGGCCTTCCCGTGTGCCGGGGGAGTGGGCTTTCCCGTGTGTCGTGGGCGACGGGAGTGAACTCATGGCGGCGGTCCAGCCAACTCCTGGCACGCGCCGGTCTCTTGGCGCCCGTTCCGGCTCATACTCACTGCGTCCCGATCCGGCCCTCCCGGGAGGCAGACATGGCCCTCACCACCCGCCGCAGAGCCCTCACCACCCTCGGCGCCGCCCTCGCGGGCTCGTTCGCGCTGCCCGCCACCCAGGCGCTCGCGGGCGAGCGGGGGCGCGGCCCGCGCCCGCTGTGGCGCGCCCACGCCCACAACGACTACGAGCACCCGCGGCCCCTCCTCGACGCCCTCGACCACCGCTTCGGCAGCGTCGAGGCCGACATCTACCTCGTCGACGGCCAACTCCTCGTCGCCCACGACCCGGTGGACCTCGACCCGGCCCGCACCCTGGAGTCCCTCTACCTCGACCCGCTCGCCGCCCGCGTCCGGGACGGGCACGGCTGGGTCTACCGCGGCCACCACCGGCCCCTCCAACTGCTGATCGACCTCAAGACCGAGGGCTCGGCCACCTACCTCGAACTCGACCGCCGACTGCGCCGCTACCCGCACCTGTTCACCCGCTACGCCCACGGCCGGGTGCGCACCGGCCCGGTCATCGCCGTCATCTCCGGCGACCGCGCCGCCCGCGTCCCCATGGAGGCGCAGACCGAACGCCGCGCCTTCTACGACGGCCGCCTCGCCGACCTCGGCGGCCCCGCGCCCGCCTCCTTCATCTCCCTGATCAGCGACAACTGGACCAACCACTTCACCTGGCGGGGCACCGGCCCCTTCCCCACCGCCGAGCGGGAGAAGCTGCACGCCATCACCGGCGCCGCGCACGCCCGCGGCCAGCAGGTGCGGTTCTGGGCGACGCCGGACGTGCCCGGTCCGGAGCGGGACGCGCTGTGGACGGAGCTGCTCGCCGCCGACGTCGACTACCTCAACACCGACGACCTGGCGGGCCTGGAGGCGTTCCTGGACGCCCACCGGGCGGCGTAGGACCCCCGGCAAGACCACACGATCGGAGGACAGGTCAGCCGCCCGGACGAACCCTCCGCTACGCCACACTTGCGGCCGAACGCCGTGAACCGGACGTGCGGCGTGGCGGAGGAGTGTGACGATGGCCGTTTCCATCTCTGTGGTGCTGCTGCTCCTGATCCTGGCGGTGATCTTCGTCCGCAGCGGTGGACTGAAGATCTCGCACGCCCTGGTGTGCCTGCTGCTCGGGTTCTACCTGGCGGGCACCAGCATCGCCCCGACCATCAGCAGCGGCCTCACGGCGACCGCCGACATCGTCAGCGGTCTGCGACCGTGAGGCCGCCGCCCCCGGGTCAGGGCGTCGCGTAGACGCCGATGCCGTTCGGCACGGGGCGTTCGGCGCCGCCGGACGGGTGGTTCAGCACGGTGACGCCGCTCTCGCCCGGCGCGCGGGCGACCAGCGCCGACGACCCGCCGCCGTCCAGGCTGACGGCGTCCACCGCCCCGAGGTCCCGCATGACGTCCGCCATCTCGGCGACCGTCAGACCGCTGCGGTACTCCGGCGCCCCGTCCACGGCGAGCAGCAGCAGGCTCCGCCCGCCGTCCGCGATCCCGGCGACGGTGCGGACCGCCGGGGTGGCGTTGCTCAGGCCGGGCACCGGCTGACCGCCCGTCAGCACCGGGTAGCCGCCCACCGCGAACCGGTACGGCACCTTGCTCCCGGCCGCCACCAGCCGGTGCCCGACCGCCACCGGTTCCCCCACGGCCAGCTTCCGCAGCCACCGCGCGCCCGCCTCCCGGCCGACGAGCACCGTCGTGCCCGCCTCGACGGGCCCGCCGCCGGGGGTGTCGGCGTGCGCGACGACCCGGCCGTGACGGACCGTCACCTCATGGGTGTCCGCGCTGCACGGCGCCGCCCGGTCGGTGTCCGTGCCGCAGGTGGCGCGCACCCGGGAGGCGCCGCCCCAGCGGGCCGTGAACGCGCCGACCGAGCCCTCGGGCAGCGCGTACTGGTTGAACCCGCCCAGCGGCAGCGTCCCCTCCGGGGCCCGGACGGTCCCGGCCAGCGTCAGCCGGTCGAGCCGGGCCCGCCGGTCGACGCCCACCCCGATGACGTCCCGGGCGCTGGTGCCGGGCGGCAGCGCCGGGCCGAAGCGCTGCGCGTCGGGCACCGCCGCCTTCATCGCCCGCCCGGACGCGATCGCCGGTCCCGAGCTGGCGCCGGTCGCCGCGACGCCGGGGTGCTGTACCTCGGTGATGTTGAAGAAGTCGCCGTTGACGCCCGCGACGGCGCCGGAGGCGTCGGCCATCGACGACACCGTGGCCCGCGCCGCCACCGCGCCCGGGTGCAGCAGGTCGAGGCGGACCCGGGGGTCGGCCACGTCGACGCGCAGCACGTGCAGGTGCGTCGGCCCGCCGAGGGCGTCGACGTCGAACTCCTCGTAGACCACGCCCGGCGCCACCCGGGTGCCGTCGGCCGCGGCGGCGGCCGGGGCGGCTCCCGACAGGGCCGTCCCGGTCAGCGCGCCGAGAGCGGCCAGTAACGCCAGCAGTCCTCTGCCCGTCACAGTTCCCCCTGAGGGTCCGTCAACTGTCGTGTCCACAGGAAGCAGTGGAGCAGACGGTGGTGGCCCCCGGGGGTCCTACGCGCCGACGCGGCCGGAACACACGGCCACACGGCGCCCGGGTACGCCGCTCAGCGGTCCGCGTCGTGGTCCGGCGGCCCGGTGTCCGCGCCGGGCGGCGGAGTGCCGTCCTTCGTGAGCCGCTCGGCGAGTTCGTCGCGGACCAGGGAGCGCCGGTCGAGGCCGTCCACGCGGTAGGCGGTACGGCCGACGATCTGGCTGGTCACCGGCGCGGTCAGCATCTGGAACACGGCGACGAGGACCAGCACGGGGGCGTGCCGCGACGGCAGTTGCGCCGCCGCGCCCAGCAGCACCAGCAGCAGCCCGAGCGTCTGCGCCTTCGCGGCGGCGTGCAGTCGGCTGCCGGTGTCCGGGAACCGCAGCAGCCCCACCGCGCCCAGCAGGCAGAACACCGCCCCGGCCGGGAACAGCACCGCCGTCAGCACGTCCCGGACGACGGTCATCGCATCCCCTCCCGCTTCTCCACCAGGTAGGCCGCCGTCACCGACCCGATGAACGCCAGCAGGGTGAGCACGACCAGCGCGGGCACGGCCGTGGTGTCGTCCCGCAGGACCATCCCGACCGCGGCGCCCGCGATGACCAGCGTCACGATCACGTCCAGCGCCATGATGCGGTCCAGCGCGCTCGGCCCGCGCACCAGCCGCACCAGCGTCAGCAGCGCGGCGGCCGACAGCACGCCGAGCGTGACGGCGTAGAGCACGGTCATGACGGGTTCCCTCCAGCGTCGTCGTCCGGGGCGCGGTCCGGGAGGGGCTGGCCCATCGCCCGCGCCACCGCGTCCTCCACCGAGCGGGCCTGCCGCCGCCGGTCCTCCACGTCGTGCGCGTCGCGCACCGGCAGCGCGTGCACGTACAGGCGCCGCCGCCCGCGGTCGATCTCCATCACCAGCGCCCCCGGCGCCATCGTCGTGACCTCCGCCACCGCCGTGATGAGCAGGTCGCTGTCGGCGCGCAGCGGCACCTCCACGATCGCCGCGGTGGTCCGCGGCCCGTACCGCACCGCCTGCCACGCCACCACCGCGCCCGACCCGACCAGGTCGGCGAACAGCCGCGCCAGCAGCCGTACGACGGCCAGCGGCCGGGGCGCCCAGCCCGGCACCGGCGGCAGCGGGAACGCCACCACGACCCCGACGGCGACGACCAGGCCACCGACCAGCACCACCGGGCCGACCGACCCCCACAGCAGCACCCACAGCAGCCACAGCCAGCCCACCATCGGCAGGTGCCGCACGACCCGGCTCACCGCTCCCCCTCACCCAGGACGACCGACCGGTACGCCTGCGGGCGCAGCAGGTCCTGCGCGGCCCGCTCCCCGAGCCGCGCCAGCGGCCCCGCCCCGGCCGTGACCACCAGCCCCGCCACCGTCACCCCCGCCGCCGAGGTCAGCATCAGCCGCGCCCCGCGCGTGCGCACCGACGCGCCCCGGGCCGGACGCGGCGGCTTCATGAACCCGGCCGTCCACACCCGGGCCATCGCGTACAGGGTCAGCGCGCTGGTCAGCACCGCCGCGCCGAGCAGGAGGTACGCCACCGCCCCGCCGCGCCCCGCACCGGCCTGCAACAGCGCCAGCTTCGCCACGAACCCGGAGAACGGCGGCACCCCCGCCAGACTCATCGCCGGGAGCGCGAACAGCACGGCCACCAGCGCGCCCGGCGTCGGCCGCCGCGCCATCACCGACAGCGCCGCCGTGTCGGTGCGCCGCACCATCAGGTCCGCCACCAGGAACAGCGCCGCCTGCGCCACGATGTGGTGGACGACGTACAGGATGGTCCCGGTCAGCCCGCGCACGTCGAACAGGGCGAGCCCGAACAGCATGAACCCGATGTGGCTGACGAGGGTGAAGGACAGCAGCCGGTTGACGTCGTCCTGCGCGAGCGCGCCGAGGATGCCCACCAGCATCGTCGCGACCGCCACCCAGGCCAGCAGCGGCCACACCCCGGTGCGCGGGAACAGCAGCGTCTCGGTGCGCAGCAGCGCGTACACGCCGACCTTCGTCAGCAGCGCCGCGAACACCGCGGTGATCGGCGCGGGCGCGGTCGGATAGCTGTCCGGGAGCCAGAAGTGCAGCGGCACCAGGGCCGCCTTGATGCCGAGGACGGTCAGCGTCAGCAGCGCCAGCGCGCCCCGCAGCCCGCCGTCCAGCTCCGCCAGGCGCGGCCCGAGCTGCGCCAGCGTGACCGTGCCCGTCGCCGCGTACACCAGCGCGATCAGCGTGATGAACAGCAGCGACGAGGTCAGGCTGACGATGGTGTACGTCATGCCCGCGCGGGTGCGGTTGCGACCCGCGTCCAGCGTGATCAGCACGTACGACGCCGCGAGCATCGCCTCGAAGGCGACGAACAGGTTGAACAGGTCACCGGAGAGGTAGGCCAGGCTCACGCCCGCCACCAGCACCAGGTAGGCCGGGTGGAACACCCGCGCCGACCGCTCCCGGCGCTCCGCCGTGCCCTGCCCGACCGCGAACCCCAGCACCGCGAGGGACACCAGCGCCGACACCGTCAGCAGCAGCGCCGACAGCCGGTCCGCGACCAGGGTGATGCCCAGCGGCGCGGGCCAGCCGCCCATGTGCACGGCCTGCGGCCCGTCCCGGTCGGCCAGCACCAGCAGCGCCACCGCGTCGGCCAGCACCACCGCCAGCACCGCCCCGCTCAGGCCGCGGATGACCGCCCGCCGCGGCCCGAGCAGCGACAGCCCGGCGCCGAGCAGCGGCAGCAGCACCGGCAGCGCCAGCAACGTCGGCCTCATCGCCCGTCCTCCGGTGGGGTCCGCTCCCGTTCGCCGTGCCCGGCGCGCTCCGCGAAGGTGCCGATCCGGCGGTCCTCGACGTCGTCGCGCACCTCGTCGTTGCCCCACAGCCGCCACGACCGGTACGCCAGCGCCGTCAGGAACGCGGTCAGCGCGAACGTGATCACGATCGAGGTCAGCGCCATCGCCTGCGGCAGCGGATCGGCGTACCGCGCCGGGTCCGCCGCCTTCCCGTCCGTGATCGGGGGCCGCCCGGGGGTGCCACCCGCGACCAGCAGCAACAGGTTGGTGCCGTGCCCGAGGACGATGAACCCCAGGACGATCCGCATCAGCGAGCGTTGCAGCATCAGGTAGAACCCGACCGCGAACAGCACGCCGACGACGACGGACAGCGTGAGGTCGATGGTGTTCACGACGCGGCCTCCCGCTCCACGCGCCCCCGGCCCAGCGAGACGCCCGCCGCCGACAGCAGCTTCAGCGTGACCCCGACGACGACCAGGTAGACCCCGACGTCGAAGAAGACGCTCGTCGCGAACTCCACCGTGCCAAGGAGCGGCGGATGCACCGTCACCACCGTGCTCTCCAGCGGCGCGCCCCCGGCGAACGCCGGGAGCAGCCCCACGGCGGACGCGGTCATCAGACCCGTGCCCGCGACCACCCCCGAGTGCACCCGCACCGCGGCGCCCAGGTCGGCGCGCCCGCCCACCAGGTAGCGCAGCACGAACGCCTGACCCGCCACCAGCCCGCCCGCGAAGCCGCCGCCTGGCCGGTAGTGCCCGGAGAACAGCAGGAACAGCGAGAGCACCAGGATCGACGGGAACAGCAGCCGGGTGACCACCTCAAGCAGCACCGACCGCTCGCCGCCCGGCCGTTCCTTCGCCCCGGGCAGCCAGGTCCCGGCGGGCTCGTCCCAGTGCGCGGTCGGGAACGCCGCGCGCCGCCGCTGGCCGTCGCGCCGGGCCAGGCCCCGGCCGCGCACCCGGACCAGGCTGACCACGCCGACCGCCGCCACCAGCAGCACCGAGATCTCCCCGAGGGTGTCCAGGGCGCGGAAGTCGACGACGATCGCGTTGACCACGTTGTCGGCGCCCGCCTCCGTCGCGTGCCGCACCTGCTGGGCGGAGACGGCGGGCGCCCGACGCGCCGCGGACGCCGCGAGGGCGAAGCAGATGACGAACACCCCGACCGCGCAGGCCGCCGCCGCGCGCAGCAGCCGCGCCCGGGTCACCGTCCGGCCGGGACCGAACCGGGACGGCATCCGCCGCAGCACCAGCACCACCACGACCAGCGTCATGGTCTCCACCAGCAACTGGGTGAGCGCCAGGTCCGGCGCCCCGCGCACCAGGAAGATCCCCGCGACGCCGTACCCGACGGCGCCCGCAAGGAGCACCCCGGTCAGCCGGTGCCGGGCGGCCACCACCGCCCCGGCCGCGACCAGCACCAGCACCCCGAGCACCGGCTCCACCGGCGACCACCACGCCGACGGCGACCCCAGCGTGGGCGCCGCCGCCGCGAGGGCCACGCCGGGCACCACGACCACCGTCGTCAGCAGCACCGTCAGATAGACGGGCAGCGAACCCACCTGGATCCGCCCGGTGACGGCGACCGCGACCCGGTCCACGCCCGCGAGCACCCGCTCGAACACGGCCTGCGCGTCCGGCAGCCGGGGCAGCCGCCGCGCCGTGCCGTACGGCAGCCGACGCAGGCACAGGTGCAGCGCGAAGCCGATCAGCAGCGCCAGCGCCGACAGCCCGAGCACCCCGGTGAAGCCGTGCCACAGCTTCAGTTCGTACGGGCCGTCAGGCCCCGCCGGGAACACGTCCGCGTACGCTTCCGCGACCGCCGCCGTCCCCGCGTACCCCACGCCGAGGACCAGCCCCGCCGCCGACAGCACCGCCACCGGCGCCAGGAACCCCGGCTCCGGCCGCCGCGCCCGCTCCACCGCCCCCGTCACCGGACCGCCGAACGCGCCCCGCAGGAACCGCGCGCTGTACGCCAGCGTCAGCGCGAAGCCCGCCACCAGGGCCCCCGTCAGCCAGCCGTGCGCCGCGAGCCCAGGTCCGTGCCACAGTGCCTCCACGGCGGCCTCGTGGGCGAGGTAGCCGAGCAGCGGCGGCAGCCCCGCCATCGACGCGGCGGCGAGCACCGCCACCGCGCACAGCACCGGCATCCGCCGTCCGAGGCCCGACAGCTCCCGCACGTCCCGGGTGCCGGTGCGGCGGTCCACGATCCCCACCGACAGGAACAGCGCCGACTTGAACGAGGCGTGCGCCATCAGCAGCACCGCCCCCGCGACCGCCGCCGTCCGGGTGCCCGCGCCGAGCAGCGCGGTCAGCAGGCCCAGTTCGCTGATCGTGCCGTAGGCCAGCAGCAGCTTCAGGTCGAGCGCGCGCAGCGCCCGCCACGCGCCGAGGACCAGGGTGCCCAGGCCCACCGCCAGCACCATCGGCCGCCACGGGCCGACCTCCGCCAGCGCGGGCGCCAGCCGGGCCACCAGGTAGACGCCCGCCTTCACCATCGCCGCCGCGTGCAGATAGGCGCTCACCGGCGTCGGCGCCACCATCGCCGCGGGCAGCCAGCCGTGCAGCGGGAACTGCGCGGACTTCGCGAACGCGCCGACCAGGACGAGCACCACGGCGACGGTCACCGTGTCGCCGCGCGGCGGGTCGGCGACGATCGCGGAGATCCGCTGCGTCCCGGCGGCCGACGCCAGCAGCACGAAGCCGAGCAGCATCACCAGGCCCCCGGCCGTCGTCACCAGCAGCGCCTGCCGTGCCGCCCGCCGCTCCTCCGCCGACTCGCCCCGCCCCGCGATGAGCAGGAACGACACCACCGTGGTCAGTTCCCAGAACACGTACAGCACGAAGAGGCCGTCGGCCAGCACCAGGCCCGCCATCACCCCGGCGAAGAGCAGCAGCAGCGCGGCGAGTTGGCCGCCGTCCCGCTCCACGTAGTACCGGCAGTACAGCAGCACCAGCGCCCCGACCCCGGCGACGATCCACAGCATCAGCAGGGACAGCGCGTCCAGCCGCAGATCGACCGTGAGCCCCAGCGACGGCGCCCAGGCGAGGGACGCGGTGTGCACCGCGCCGTCCAGGACCCCCGCCGCCCGCGCGCTCGCCCAGCCCACCACCGCCAGCGGCACCAGCGCCGCGACCGGCCACACCGCCCGGCCCAGCCGCCGCTGTCCCCAGCGGATCGCCACGGCGACCACGGCATGGGCGGCCAGCAGGAACAGCACAGCAGCACCAACCCCTCCGCGGCGATCCGCTCCGCCGACACTCCGCTCGTCCCTGCCCGGCCTTCGCGGGGGATCTACCACCTTCGCGGCTGGCGGGTGCCCGACACGGTGGCAAATGAACCCTTTGCCGCGACATCGCCGCGCAATCGGCCCCCTCCGACGTGTCCTGACGGTGCGTCGGGGCACTGGAGGACCAGCAAGGCCGCGCACAGCAGACCTCGGAGGGGCCCGTGAACCCACAGGCGACCGACGCGCCGCGGCTCGACCCGCGCCGCGCCGTCCCCCGCACCGACGCCGTCCTGCGCGACCCCCGGCTGCGCGAAGCGGCGGCCCGGCTGGGCGAGGCGCCCGTGAAGTCGGCGGTCCGGCAGGCCCAGGAGCGGGCCCGGCAGGGCGCCGTCCCGCCCGGCGCGGTCGCGGACACCGCCCTCGCCCTGCTGCCCCGTACGGCGGGTGGACTGCGCGCCGTCCTCAACGCCACCGGCGTCCTGCTGCACACCAACCTCGGCCGCGCCCCGCTGTCGGCGGCGGCGCGGCAGGCGGTGGCGGAGGCCGCCGGGCCCACCGACGTCGAACTCGACCTGCGCACCGGGGTACGGGCCCGGCGTGGCCGTACGGCGCTGGCCGCCCTGCGCGACCGGGTCCCGTCCGCCGCCGCGGCGCACGTCGTCAACAACGGCGCCGCCGCCCTCGTGCTGGCCGCCACCGCGCTCGCCGCCGGACGGGACATCGTCGTCAGCCGGGGCGAGATGGTGGAGATCGGGGACGGCTTCCGGCTGCCTGACCTGCTGGTCGCCACCGGCGCCCGGCTCCGCGAGGTCGGCACCACCAACCGCACCACACCCGACGACTACGCCGCCGCCCTCGACGACCGGACGGCGTTCGTGCTCAAGGTGCACCCCTCCAACTTCCGCGTCACCGGCTTCACCCGCGCGGCCGACGTCACCGAACTCGCCCCGCTGGGCGTCCCCGTCGTCGTCGACATCGGCTCCGGGCTGCTCGCCCCGCACCCGCTGCTCCCCGACGAACCCGACGCCGAGACCGCACTGCGCGCCGGTGCCGCCCTGGTCACCGCCAGCGGCGACAAGCTCCTCGGCGGTCCCCAGTGCGGCCTCCTGCTCGGCACGCGGGACATCGTGCGCACCCTCGCCCGGCACCCGCTGGCCCGCGCCCTGCGCGTCGACAAGCTCACCCTCGCCGCCCTGGAGGCCACCCTCACCGGCCCCGCCACCCCCACCGACGAGGCCCTCACCGCCGACCCGGCCCGGCTGCGCCAGCGCGCCGAACGCCTCGCCCACGCGCTCGCGGCGGACGGCGTCGACGCCCACGCCGTCGACAGCGAGGCCACCGTCGGCGGCGGGGGAGCGCCCGGCGTCACCCTGCCCAGCGCCGCGCTGTCACTGCCCGAGCGGTACGCCGCCGCCCTACGCGTCGGCGCCGACCCGGTGGTCGGACGGCTCACCGCCGGGCGCTGCCTGCTGGACCTGCGCACCGTGCCCGAACCGGACGACGAGCGCCTCGCCGCGGCCGTCCGGTCGGCGCCGGAGTCGGCAGCGGGGTCGGCGTCGGTGTCGGCAGCGGGGTCGGCTTCGGCTTCGGCTTCGGCTTCGGCGGGACGGTAGCCGTCATGCGGGTGCTGGCCACCGCCGGACACGTCGACCACGGCAAGTCCGCCCTCGTACGGGCGCTCACCGGCATGGAACCCGACCGGCTGGCCGAGGAACGCCGCCGCGGCCTCACCCTCGACCTCGGCTTCGCGTGGACCAGCCTGCCCCCGGACGGCGAGAGCCTCGCCTTCGTCGACGTGCCCGGCCACGAACGCTTCGTCGCCACCATGCTGGCCGGTGCCGGACCCGTGCCCGCCGTGCTGTTCGTCGTCGCCGCCGACCAGGGCTGGCAGCGCCAGTCCCAGGAGCACCTGGAGATCCTGCACGCCCTCGGCGTCCGGCACGCCGTCCTCGCCGTCACCCGCGGCGACCTCGCCGACCCGGAGCCGGTCCGCGCCGACGCCGCCGAACGGCTCGCGGCGACCTCGCTGGGCGCCGTACCGTCCGTCGCCGTCAGCGCGGTCACCGGCGCGGGCCTGGACGCGCTGCGCGCCGAACTCGCCGGGCTGGCCCGCGCGCTGCCGGAGCCGGACACCGGGGCCGACGTCCGGCTCTGGCTGGACCGCGCCTTCACCGTGCGCGGCCACGGCACCGTCGTCACCGGCACCCTCGCCGCGGGCACCCTCCGCGTCGGTGACCGGCTGACCGCCGGGGACGGCACGACGGCGGTGCGGGTGCGCGGGCTGCAGTGCCTGGGCGAGGAGCGGGACGCCGTGGGCGCCGTGGCCCGGGTCGCGGTCAACGCGCACGGCGCCCCCGACGGCCTGCTGACCCGCGGTCAGGTC
Source organism: Streptomyces flavalbus (assembly GCF_042674625.1). Classification (NCBI taxonomy): domain Bacteria; kingdom Bacillati; phylum Actinomycetota; class Actinomycetes; order Kitasatosporales; family Streptomycetaceae; genus Streptomyces; species Streptomyces flavalbus. Next base: position 996,909 of record NZ_JBHTEB010000001.1, on the reverse strand, counting down.
CTGCTCACCCCGGGCCGCTGGCTGCCGACCGCCCTGACCGACGTCCGCGTCACCGGCGCCCCCGCCGCCGACCTGCCCCGCCAGGTCACCCTGCACCTCGGCACCGCCGCCGTGCCGGTGACCGTCCGCCCGCTCGGCACCGACACCGCCCGCCTCACCCTCGCCCGGGAGCTGCCGCTGCGCGTCGGTGACCGGGCCGTCCTGCGGGAGCCCGGCGGACGGCGCGCCCCCGCCGCCGTGACCGTGCTCGACGTCCGCCCGCCGAAGCTGACCCGGCGCGGCGCCGCCCGCGCCCGCGCCGCCGACCTCGCCACCATGACCGGCCGCCCGGACGGCGCCGCCGAACTCCGGCGCCGCCGCCTGGTCCGCCGCGCCGACCTGCGCGCCATGGGCGTCCCCGCCCCGACCGCGCCCGTCGCCGGTGACTGGCTGGCCGACTCCGCGCACTGGGCCGCCCTGCGCGAGCGGCTGTCCGAGGCGGTCGACGACCACGCCGCCCGGCACCCCCTCGACCCCGGCCTGCCCACCGAGGCGGCCCGGCACCTGCTCGGCCTGCCCGACCGGGCCCTGGTCGACGCCCTCGCCGCGACCCCCGGCGAGCGCCCCTTGCGCACCTCCCGGGGACGGCTGTACGGCGCCACGGCCACCGGACCCACCCTGCCCCCCGCCGTGGAGACCCTGCGCGCCGAACTGGCCGAGGCGCCCTTCCGCGCCCCCGAGGCGCACCGGCTCGCCGAACTCGGCCTGCACCGCAAGGCGTTGGCCGCCGCGGTCACGGCGGGCGCGCTGCTGCGGGTCGGCGACGGGATCGTCCTGCTGCCCGGCGCGGACGAACGGGCCGCCGCCGTCCTGCGCGAGCTGCCCCAGCCGTTCACGACCAGCGAGGCGCGCCGCGCCCTGGACACCACCCGCCGGGTGGCCGTACCGCTCCTGGAACACCTGGACGCCCACGGCTACACGGAACGGGTGGACGACCAGCGCCGCCGCTGCCTGACCCGGGGAAGTGGCGGAGGCGGACGAGAATCGAACTCGCCTGTCCGAGATCCTCGGACACCTCGGTTTTGAAGACCGGGAGGGCCACCAGGCACCCACACGCCTCCCCGCCCGGCCAGGCTACCCGAGGGTGCTCAGAGTTCCGTGCCCGTCCGCTCGTCGACACCCGCCCGCGCCCGGTACGCGCGCACCAGCTCGGTCGCCGCCGGGCCCCGGGGACGGCAGCCGGGCCGGATGTCGACGGCGAACGCCTTCGCCTCCTGGATGTGCGTGTTCGGGTCGAGGGACAGGTGCAGCAGCTCGTTGGCCGCGTCGCCGGTGGCGAGCCCGTTCGGACCCCAGTGGTAGGGCAGGCCCACCTGGTGCAGCGGACGCCCGTGCACCGTCAGCGTCGCCATCCGCTCGGTGACCAGGACCCGCGCCTCGATCACCCCGCGCGCGCTGACGATCGTCGCCCAGCCGGTGTGCTCCAGGCCCCGCTCGGCCGCCAGCTTCGGCGAGACCTCGCAGAAGAACTCCGGTTGCAGCTCCGCCAGGTACGGCTGCCAGCGGGACATGCCGCCCGCCGTGTGGTGCTCGGTCAGCCGGTAGGTCGTCGCGACGTACGGGTAGACGCGGGAGCCGGGCTCGCCGGGGCCGGGCTGGTAGCGGTTGTCGGGGTGCGGGCGCAGCAACTGCCGCACCGGGTTGCGCTGCTGGCCGTAGAGCAGGTTCGCGAACGGTGAGTCCTGCGGCTCGTAGTGGGTGGGCAGCGGGCCGTCGGTGAGGCCGGACGGGGCGTACAGCCACGCCTTGCCGTCGGCCTGCATGATGAACGCGTCGGTGCCGGCGAGCGCCTCGGGGCCGCTGGCGTCCGGCGGCGGGCGGTGGTCGGGCGCCTTGTCCTTCTTGAAGTCGGGCACGTCGTGCCCGGTCCACTCGCCGCGCTCGGCGTCCCACCACACCAGCGCCTTGCGCTCGCTCCACGGGCGGCCCTCCGGGTCGGCGGAGGCCCGGTTGTACAGCACCCGGCGGTTCGCCGGCCACGCCCAGCCCCACTTGGCCGCCACCCAGTCCTGCTCGCCGCCCGGGACGCGGCGGGCCGCCTGGTTGACGCCGTCGGCGTACACCCCGCAGTAGATCCAACACCCGCAGGCGGTGGAGCCGTCCGCGGCGAGCTGCTCGTAGGAGCTGAGCGGGTTGCCGTCCGCGTCATGGCCGTTGATCTCGGCCAGGACGGCGGCGGCGTCCGGTTCGGCGTGCCCGCCCTTGGTCGGGTAGTCCCAGGTCAGGTCGAGGACCGGCGCGTCCATCGGGTCGGTGGACGCGGCCAGCTTCTCCCGGACCAGCCGCCCCAGGTGGTAGGTGAACCACAGGTCGCTGCGCGCCTCGCCGGGCGGTTCGACGGCCTGGTGGTGCCACTGCAGCAGCCGCTGGGTGTTGGTGAAGGTGCCGTCCTTCTCGGTGTGCGCGGCGGCCGGGAGGAAGAACACCTCCGTGCCGATGTCCTCGGTGCGCAGCTCACCCGTCTCGATCTCGGGACCGTCCCGCCACCAGGTCGCCGACTCGATCAGCGAGAAGTCCCGTACGACGAGCCAGTCCAGGTTCGCCATGCCGAGCCGCTGGAGCTTGGCGTTGGCGGAGCCGACGGCCGGGTTCTCGCCCATCAGGAAGTAGCCCTTGCAGACGCCGTCCAACTGGGCCATCACCGTCTCGTACGTGGAGTGCGAGCCGGTGAGGCGCGGCAGGTAGTCGAAGCGGTAGTCGTTCTCGGCGGTCGCCGCCGCACCCCAGTACGCCTTGAGCAGGCTGACCAGGTAGGCGCGCATGTCGCCCCAGTAGCCCTTGCGGGCCGCGTCCGCCCGCACGAACGTGTCCAGGTCCTGCCGCTCGTGCGCGTGCGGCATCGGGATGTACCCCGGCAGCAGGTTGAACAGCGTCGGGATGTCCGTCGAGCCCTGGATGGAGGCGTGCCCGCGCAGCGCCAGGATGCCGCCGCCGGGCCTGCCGATGTTGCCCAGCAGGCTCTGGAGCACCGACGCCGCGCGGATGTACTGCACGCCCACCGTGTGCTGCGTCCAGCCCACGGCGTACGCGAACGCCGTGGTCCGCTCCCGCCCCGAGTTCTGGGTCACCAGCTCGCAGACCTGCCGGAACACCTCCTGGGGCACCCCGCAGATCCGCTCCACCACCTCGGGCGTGTAGCGGGCGTAGTGCCGTTTGAGCACCTGGAAGACGCAGCGCGGGTGGGTGAGCGTCTCGTCGCGCTCGGGTTCCGCGCCGCCGATGTCCGCGCCGCCCGAGCCGTGCGCCTCGCCGCCCGCCTCCGCCGACAGCGAGCCGCTGCCCGCGCGCTCCTCGTACAACTGCTCCCGCTGGCCCGACGCCGCCTGCACGTGCGCGCCCGCGTACTGCCAGGTGCCGTTGTCGTAGCGGCGGCCGTCCGCGTCCAGGCCGGAGAAGACCCCGTCGAGGTCCTCGGTGTCCCGGAAGTCCTCCCGCAGGACCACCGGCCCGTTGGTGTAGGCGACCACGTACTCCCGGAAGTACGCCTCGTGCGTCAGGACGTGGTTGATGATCCCGCCGAGGAAGGCGATGTCCGAGCCCGCGCGCAGCGGCACGTGCAGGTCCGCGAGCGCGCTGGTGCGGGTGAACCGCGGGTCCACGTGGACCACCTTCGCGCCGCGCGCCTTGGCCTCCATCACCCACTGGAACCCGACCGGATGGCACTCGGCCATGTTCGAGCCCTGGATGACGATGCAGTCGCTGTTCTGGAGGTCCTGCTGGAAGGTGGTCGCGCCGCCGCGGCCGAACGAGGTTCCCAGACCGGGAACGGTGGCGGAGTGTCAAATGCGCGCCTGGTTCTCGATCTGTACGGCGCCCAGGGCGGTGAACAACTTCTTGATCAGGTAGTTCTCCTCGTTGTCGAGGGTCGCCCCACCGAGGCTCGCGATGCCCAGCGTGCGCCGGGTGCGGGTGGCGTCGACCTCCCACTGCCAGCCCGCCCGGCGTGCCGCGATCACCCGGTCCGCGATCATGTCCATCGCCGTGTCCAGGTCGAGCCGCTCCCAGTCGGTGGCGTACGGCCTGCGGTACAGGACGTGGTGTTCGCGGGCGGGCCCGGTGGTCAGTTGGAGGGTCGCCGAGCCCTTCGGGCACAGCCGCCCACGGGAGACGGGGGAGTCGGGGTCGCCCTCGATCTGGGTGACGCGGCCGTCCTCGACGTACACGTCCTGCCCGCAGCCCACCGCGCAGTACGGGCACACGGACTTCACCACGCGGTCCGCCGACGCCACCCTCGGCGTGCGCTCGCTGCCGCTCTTCGCGGCGGCGCCGCGCCCCAGCGGGTCCGTGCCGGTCAGTTGCCGGTACACCGGCCAGGAGTCGATCCAGGTGCGGACGCCCATCTCCTCACGCCCCTTCCCGCGGCCGGGAGTCCAGCCGCTCCCGCTGCGGTACGACGGTGTACTTCGGGTCCTCGGCCGACGCCACCCCGGCGTGGAACACCCCGAACCGCAGCGCGGCGGACCCGGCCAGCAGCGCGGCGCCAGCGACGGCGGCGACGGTACGGCCGCCGCGCAGGCCCGCGAGGACGGCGCCGCCGACGGTGAGCGCCTCGGCGGCGCGCGGCAGACGCCGCTCGTACGGCTCCGCCGTCAGCCCCATGCGCCGCCTCATCAGGCGGAACGCGCCCACTTCGAGCGCTGCGCCCAGGACGGCCATCCGGCGCGCGGGACCGGTCTGCGCGGCCGGTGCGCCCACCAGCGCCAGCCCGGCCGCCGCCGTGGCGCTGGACCCGGCGAACACGAACGGCAGCTCCCGGTGCGCCTCGTGCCACGACGGCACCGCGGTGTCGGCGAGGAGGACCGCGGTGTACGTCGCCACGGCCGGGCCCAGCGCCGCGGCGGACGCGGTGGCGGCGCGGCCGACGAGCCGGAACCGGCCCGCCACGTCGGTCGCGGCGGCGGTGAGGGTGAGCGGCGCGTAGCCCGCCAGCAGCCAGGAGCCCACGCTCATCGGGGAGGTCGGCTTGCAGACCCGCAGCATGTTCAGGAACCGGGCCGGGCGGCCCAGGTCGTGCACCAGCAGCGCCAGCGACGCCGAGACCGCGCCCGCCGCGCCCAGCTTCGCCGTGCGGGCCAGCGCGGGCCGGGCGGTGGCCCCGGCCCCGGCGGCCAGCAGCGAGGACGCCCCGGCGAGACCGCCGACGAAGAGGTAGCCCGCGATGTCGAGCGCCCGCCACGTCGGGCTGTTGAGGATCGGGGTGCCGTAGTACGAGGCGAATGCCGCCTCGGGCACCACCGGCTGCTCACCACGGCGCCGACGCCGCTGTCCCGTGACGGTCATCGCGCCCTCCCGGCGAAGCTGACGGCGGTCATCGCGGCTCCCTGGTGAAGCTGGCGGTGGTCATCGCGGCCCCTTGGTGAAGCAGACCGCGGCCAGGGCCGCCAGTGACGCGGCTGCCGTCGCCGCGTGTTTCCACATGGCGGGCAGGTCACGGGTGGTGACGACCGGGTCGGGCGGCAGCCCGTACACCTCGGGCTCGTCCAGCAGCAGGAAGAACGCCCCGTCACCGCCCACACCGTCCTCCGGGTCCGCGCCGTAGAGGCGGGCGCCGGTGACCCCGGCCGCGCGCAGCGCGTCGACCCGGCCCGCCGCGCGCTCCCGCAGCTCCTCAAGGGGGCCGAACTGGATGGACTCCGTGGGGCAGGCCTTCGCGCAGGCCGGTTCCATGCCGACGCCGAGCCGGTCGTAGCACAGGGTGCACTTCCACGCCCGCCCGTCGTCCCGACGCTGGTCGATGACGCCGTACGGGCAGGCCGGGACGCAGTAGCCGCAGCCGTTGCAGACGTCCTCCTGGACGACGACCGTCCCGAACTCCGTGCGGAACAGGGAACCGGTCGGGCACACGTCGAGACAGGCGGCGTGCGTGCAGTGCTTGCACACGTCCGACGACATCAGCCAGCGCGTCCCGGTGGCGCCGGGACCGTCCGCGTCCAGGTCACGGGCGGCGCTGAACACGTCCACGTCGGCGGGGACCTGCTGCTCCACGAAGGCGACGTGCCGCCAGGTGTCGGCGCCGAGGCCCACGGTGTTGTCGTAGGACATGCCCGTCAGCTCCAGGCCGTCCTCCGGGAGGGCGTTCCACTCCTTGCACGCCACCTCGCACGCCTTGCAGCCGATGCACACGGAGGTGTCCGTGAAGAAGCCCATGCGCGGCGGGGCGTCGGGGTACCCGGCCGCCCGCGCGGTGGTGTCCTCCGGCACGTCGGACCTCCAGCTCCGGTGTCTCGCTCACCTCACGAGCCTGGCACGGGTGCCCGCGCCGCGCGCGCCCGAAACGGTGGCCGGGGGAATCGCCGGGGCCCCTGCCGGGGACGCCGGTGCCCACGGCACCATGTGCGGCTGAGGACCACACCAGCCGCGACCCGCTCCTGAAGGGAACCCTCCCGTCCATGAACGCAGCAGACCGCCCCGGCCCGTCGTCCACGGTCGTCGGCCGTGAGGTGCCGGGCTTCGACGACCTCGACCCCGAGTGGCTCAGGAACCGGCCCGGCGTGAAGTGGGCGGGGGTCGGCCCGGACGTGCTGCCCGCCTGGGTGGCCGACATGGACTTCCCCGCCCCGGCCGTCGTACGGGACGCCCTGCGCGCCCACGTCGACGGCGGGGACCTCGGCTACCCCGACTGGCCCGACGGGACGCCGCTGCGGCCCCTGTTCGCCCGGCGCATGGCCGAGCGGTACGGCTGGCAGGCCGACGCCTCGCGGGTGCGGGAGCAGAGCGACCTCATCCAGTCCGTGCAGGTCGTGCTGCACCTCGCGACCGCGCCCGGCGACGCGATAGCCGTCCAGACCCCGAACTACCCGCCCTTCCTCGCGACCCTCGACACGATGGGCCGCAAGACCGTGGCCGTCCCGACGACCGACACCGACACGGGCTGGCGGATGGACCTGGCCGCCCTCGCGGACGGCGTGGCCCGGCACGGCTGCAAGGCCCTGCTCCTGGTCAACCCGCACAACCCGACCGGACACGTCCTCACCCGCGCCGAACTGGAGGAGATCGCGTCCATCGCGCGGCGGCACGACCTGCTCGTCGTCAGCGACGAGATCCACGCGGAGCTGACCCACGCGCCCCACCGGCACATCCCCTTCGCGTCCCTGTCGCCCGACGCCGCCGCGCGGACGGTGACCCTCACCTCCGCCAGCAAGGCGTTCAACATCGCCGGGCTGCGCTGCATGGTCACGCACTACGGCCCCGACCGGCTGCTCGCCCTGCGGGACGCCGAGCCGCCGGAGCTGTACGGCGCCGTGTCCGAACTCGGCGTCGTCGGCACCGAGGCGGCCTGGCTGCACGGCGACGCCTGGCAGCGCGACCTGCTCGCCGTCCTGGACCGCAACCGCCACCGCGTCCGCGACGTCCTCGCCGCCCGGCTGCCCGCCGTACGCCACCACATGCCGGACGGCACCTACCTCGCCTGGCTCGACGCGGGGCGGCTGGCGTTCCCGAAGGCGCCGGTGCAGACGGTGCTGGAGCGGGGGGCCGTGCGCCTGGAGGGCGGCGAGTGGTTCGGCGCGTCGGCCGCGTCCTGCCTGCGGCTGAACTTCGCCACGTCGGCACGCCTCCTCGACGAGGTCCTCGACCGCGTGGTCGGCGCGCTGGCACCGCTCCAGCCCTGACCCGCCGTCACCGCCGGGCCCGCTCCAGCGCGTCGGGAGCATTGACGTGTACCCGACGTGGTTCTACGGTCTGACCGGTCTTCCGAACCAGGTTCGATATCACGAACGCGTAATCGCGGACGCGTAAGAGGTTTCCCCGCCCCGCACGAGCCCGGAGAGCCGATGACCCACGCCACCCGCACCCTCCCCTCCCGCAGACTCTTCCTCGGTGCCACCGCGGCCACCTCCCTGGCCCTCGCCACCGACCTGACCCTGGGCGCCCGCCCCGCCCACGCCGCCGACTCCGCCTACGTCATGGGCTACTTCACCGAGTCGCCGCAGGGACTCGGCACCGACTACGGCCTCCACCTCGCCGTCAGCACCGACTCCCTCAACTGGACGCCCCTCAACCAGAACAACCCCGTCGTCACCCCCACCGCGGGGGCGGGCGGCCTGCGCGACCCGTTCATCATGCGCAAGCGGGACGGCACGTTCATCGTGCTGGCCACCGACCTCAAGGGCACCGACTGGGGCTACAACAGCCAGACCATCCACGTCTGGGACTCCGCCGACCTGCGCACCTTCACCAACTACCGCCGCCCCCACCTGCACGACATGGCCACCCACAGCTGGGCCCCGGAGGCGTTCTGGGACCCGGGCCGCGGCCAGTACGCCATCCTCTACTCGGCGGTCAACTCCAGCGGCCACAACGTCCTGATGGTCAACTACACCGCCGACTTCACCACCGTCTCCGCGCCGCAGGTGTTCTTCGACCCCGGCTACGACGTCATCGACGGCGACATGGCCGTGGGCGTCAACGGCGTCAACTACCTCTACTTCAAGAGCAGCCGCACCGGCGGCCTGGTCGGCGCCCGCTCCAGCACCCTCAACCCGGGCAGCTTCACGCCGTTCAGCACGTCGGTCGCGCACGGCGGCACGGAGGCCCCGACGCTGGTGAAGTCCCTGACCTCCGGCAACTGGTACCTCTGGGGCGACACCTACACGCCGAACGGCGTCTTCTACGCCTGGCAGAGTGGCAGCCTCGCCGCGGGCACCTGGACCCCGGTCGACCAGCGGCTCTACACCCACCCCGGCAACGCCAAGCACTGCACCATCGCGCCCGTCACCGCCACCGAGTACACCAACCTGCTCGCCCGCTGGGGCGCGCCGACCTGGAACCGGCTGAAGTCGTACAACTACCCGGACCGCTACGTCCGCCACGCCGACTACACCGCCCGGATCGACACCTACCCGTTCGACCCGTACACCGACTCCCAGTGGCGCCTGGTCCCCGGCCTCGCGGACGCCGCCGGGGTGTCCTTCCAGTCGGTCAACCACCCGACCCGCTACCTGCGGCACTACGACTACCAGCTCCGCCTCGACGTCAACGACGGCGGCGCCACCTTCGCCCAGGACGCCACCTTCCACCGGGTCGCGGGCCTGGCCGACGCCTCCTGGGCGTCGTTCCGCTCCCACAACAACCCGACGCGGTACCTCAGGCACTACGACTACGCGCTGCGCGTCGCCCCGGTCCCGACCGCCACGGACCGCGCCGACGCCACGTTCTCCGTCGGCCACTGACCCCGGGAAGGAGAGCCCAACGATGCACGAGCCACACACCCGTACCCGGTGCCGCCGGATCGCCGGGGCACTCACCGCGGCGGCGCTGCTCGCGGCGGGCCTGGCCGCCGCCCCCACGGCCCTCGCCGCCCTCGCCGCCCCCGCGGCCCCCGCGCCGCCCGGGGTCGGTCTGGCCCTCACCCCGCCCATGGGCTTCAACAACTGGAACTCCACCCACTGCCGGGCCGAGTTCAACGAGGACATGGTCAAGGGCGTCGCGGACATCTTCGTCGCGAAGGGCCTGAAGGACGCGGGCTACGAGTACGTCAACCTGGACGACTGCTGGGCCCTGCCGGAGCGCGACGCGAACGGCAAGCTGGTGCCCGACCCGGTGCGCTTCCCCCACGGCATCAAGGCGGTCGCGGACTACGTGCACGCCAAGGGCCTGAAGTTCGGCATCTACACCAGCGCGGGCACCAAGACCTGCAACAGCGCGGGCTTCCCGGGCGCCCTGGGCCACGAGTACAGCGACGCCCGGCAGTTCGCCGACTGGGGCGTCGACTACCTGAAGTACGACAACTGCAACAATCAGGGCGTCGACGCCAGACAGCGCTACACGACCATGCGCGACGCGCTGGCGGCGACCGGGCGGCCCATCGTCTACAGCATCTGCGAATGGGGCCAGAACCGGCCCTGGGAGTGGGCGTCCGACGTCGGCCACCTGTGGCGGACCACCGGCGACATCAGCGACTCCTGGGGCTCGATGCTGTCCATCGCCAAGCAGAACCTCCCCCTCGCCCCGTACGCCGGACCCGGCCACTGGAACGACCCCGACATGCTGGAGGTCGGCAACGGCGGCATGACGGACACCGAGTACCGCTCGCACTTCTCCCTCTGGTCGATCATGGCCGCACCGCTGCTGATCGGCTCCGACCTGCGCCAGGCGACCCCGGCGACCTTCGAGGTCCTCGGCAACGAGGAGGTCATCGCCGTCGACCAGGACCCGCTCGGCGAGCAGGGCACGGTCGTCTCCTCGGAGGGCGGGCGCTGGGTCATCGCCAAGGAGATGGCGGACGGCAGCCGCGCCGTCGCCCTGTTCAACGAGTCCGGCACCGCCCAGCACATCACCACCACCGCGCACGCCGTCGGCCTGCCCGACGCGGACGCCTACACCTCCCGGGACCTGTGGCAGCACCGGACCTCCCACACCGCGGGCACCCTCGCCGCCACCGTCCCGGCCCACGGCACCGTGCTGCTGCGGGTGGCGGCCAGCGGTGACTGGGCGGCCCACCCACCGGCGGTCGACGTCGCCGTGGACGGCGGCACGCTGCTGGAGGCCGCCAGCCCGGCCACCCTCACCGGCACCGTCACCAACCTGGGCCGCACCACGGCCCGACGCGTCTCGGTGGCGCTGACCGGCCCCGACGGCTGGACGGTGACCCCGGCCACCGCGACCACGGCCGCCAGCCTCGCCCCCGGCAGGACGCTGCGCACCGCCTGGCGGGTGACCGCGCCGACCGGGACCGCGACCGGCGCCCATGCCCTCACCCTGCGGACGAGCTACCGCTCCCCGTCCGGGACGCCGGTCACCACCACCCTCCCGCTGACCGTCAGCGTGGTCGTGCCGCCGCCCACCGGGACGTCGTACCTCAGCGACCTGCCGTGGCTGGCGGCGGGCAACGGCTGGGGGCCGGTGGAACGCGACACCAGCAACGGCGAGCAGGCGGCGGGCGACGGCCGCCCGATCACCGTCGGCGGCACCGCCTACGCCAAGGGCCTCGGCGTCCACGCCCCCAGCGACGTCGCCGTCTACACCGGCAGGCGCTGCGAACGCGTCACCGCGGACGTCGGCCTCGACGACGAGACCGGCGCGCTGGGCACCGTCGCCTTCGAGATCTGGGCGGACGGCGTGCGGGTCGCCACCACCGGCGTCCTCACCAACGCGATGCCCGCCCAGCCCCTCACCGCCGACGTCACCGGCGCCCAGGTGGTCCGCCTGGTCACCACCGACGGCGGGGACGGCGTCGACTACGACCACGCGGACTGGGCGGAGGCGCGCGTGACCTGCTGACGCGTCGGCACGACGATCGCGACCGATGAGTTCCGGGACCGGCCCCGGTCTACAGAGCCGCGGGGCACACCGAGGCCCGCCACCGCAGCCGCGATCGTCGGCCACACCTCAGGAGAGATCGACATGACCGCCACCTACACCTTCGACGTGTTCTCCAGCCTCGACGGCTACGGTGCCGCCACCGGCGACTGGACCGGCTACTGGGGCAAACAGGGCCCCGAACTGCTCGACCACCGCCTCGCCCTCTACGACCCGGAGCAACGGATGGTCTTCGGGGCCACCACCTACCGCATGTTCGCGCAGATGGTGGCCGCGAGCACCGACGCCTCCGAGGTGCGCGACCCCTGGGTCACCCGGATGCGGAACCTGCCCGCCACGGTGATCTCGAAGACCCTCGAAGGCCCCCTCGACTGGCCGGACGCCACGCTCGTCAGCGGCGACGCCGTCGACGTCGTCGCCCGGCTCAAGAAGGAGTCCGACGTCCCGCTGCGCTCCCACGGCAGCCTGGCGATGAACCGGGCCCTGATGGCCGCCGGTCTGGTCGACCGCGTCCAGGTGACGCTCTTCCCCGTCATCACCGGCCAGACCGGCCAGGACCCGATCTTCCACGGCGCCGCCGACTTCGACCTGCGACTCCTCGAAACCCGCACCCTCGACGGCGACATCCAGGAACTCGTCTACCGCCCGACGCTCCACTGACCCCCGCGCCGCGAGCGCTGCCGCCCGAGCTCCACTGACGCCCGCTGCCAGCGCTACCGCCCGGCAACCAACTGCCCTACGGGCCAGTTCACGCCCGTCAGTTCCTCCGACACCGTCCACAGCCGTCGGGCCGCCTCGGCGTCGCTCGCCGCCGCCGACCGGCCGACCAGCGTCGGCGCGCCCCGCAGCTCGCCCAGCCCGTCCGGGCCCGTGAAGCTCGCGCCGGGCAGGTCCTCGGTCGCGGCGTACAGCGTGGGCAGGGCGCCCGCCCGGTCGTCCTGGGCGAAGACCCTGTTGCCGAACGCCATGAAAGCCCGCAGCACCGGGTTCGTGGTGTGGCTCTGGAGGTTGGTGGCCGCCCAGCCCGGGTGGGCGGCGAGGGCGCGCACGGGGGAGCGGGACTCGGTCAGACGGCGCTGGAGTTCCAGGGTGAACAACAGGTTCGCCAGCTTCGACTGGGCGTACGCGCGCCGCGGGTCGTAGTCGGAGGTCCAGTTCAGGTCCTCGAAGCGGATGCGTCCGTCGGCCCAGCGGTGGGCGCCGGAGGACACCGTCACCACGCGGTCGGTGACGCGCGGCAGGAGCAGGTTCGTCAGCGCGAAGTGGCCCAGGTGGTTGGTGCCGAACTGCATCTCGAAGCCGTCCGCCGTCCGCTGCTCCGGCAGCATCATCACGCCCGCGTTGTTGATCAGCAGGTCCAGCGGGCGGTCACCCCAGGTGTCCGCGAACTCCCGCACGGAGGACAGGTCCGCCAGGTCCAGGCGCCGTACCTCCGTGCTGCCGCCCACCGCCGCCGCCGCGCCGCGACCGCGCTCCAGGTCCCGCACCGCGAACACCACGTGCGCCCCGGCCCGCGCCAGCGCCTCCGCCGCCGTGCGGCCGATCCCGCTGTTGGCGCCGGTGACGACGGCCGTACGGCCGGTGAGATCGGGGAGGCGGCTCGCGTCCCACGCCTTGGTCTTCGTCTTCTCAGCCATGCCCTCAATGTAGGCGTCGCCAACAATGCTGTCAATGACAACAATGATGGCACTGACAACTATGCTGTCAGTGCCTACACGGAGTTACGATGGCGCCCATGTCCAAGAGCCGCCCGTACCACCACGGAGACCTGCGCGCGACGCTGCTCGCCGCCGCGGAACAGACCCTGCGTGAGAGGGGGGTCGGTTCGCTGTCGCTGCGCGAACTCGCCCGTGAGGTCGGCGTCAGCCACGCCGCGCCCGGTCGGCACTTCAAGGACAAGCAGGCCCTGCTCAACGCCCTGGCGCTGGCGGGCTACGACCGCCTCGGCCAGGCCCTGGAGGCCGCCGACGACCCGGCGCTGCCCCTGGAACCCCGGCTCACCGCCCTCGCCCGCGCCTACCTCGGCTTCGCCATCGACAACGCGGAGCTACTGGAGCTGATGTACGCCCGCAAGCACGAACCCGACGCCTCGGAGCAGATGGCCGCCGCCGTCGAACGCACCGTGGGCTCCCTCGCCCGGGTCATCGTGGACGCCCAGAAGCGCGGCGAGATCATCGCGGGCGACCCCGAGGAGCTGAACCTCGTCGCGGGCGCCACCCTGCACGGCGTGGCCGCCTTCATCGCGGGCGGCATGGTGGCCCCGGAGGCGGCCCTGGCGGGCGTCGACACCGTGGTCCACCACCTGCTCCACGGCCTGAAGCCCCGCTGACCCGCCGGGCTGACCGGCGGCCGGAGCCCGTCAGTCCTGGGCGCCGGGCCCCGACGCCGCGCGGGCGAGGGTGTCCGCCACCGTCGTACACGCGAGCCGCGCCACGGACCGCAGCTCGGCGTCCGAGGCGCGACCGGCTGAGCACGGCCAGCGACTGGTTCACCGCGACGACGAACACGGCCAGTTCGTCGAGCGTCCGCGGGTCAGCCGACGAGCCCGCCAGCGCCGCGCGCACCCGCTGACGCTGCGCGTCGAGAAGGCCCCGCACGTGCGTGTCGCTCTCCTCGTCCAGTGTCGTCGACTGCGCGGCGGACTGGGCGATCAGGCAACCCGCGGGGACCGACGGGTCGGCGATGCGCTCCAGCACGACGTCGAAGAACGCCTCGACCGCGCGGACCGGATCACCGGGGTGCGCGGTCAGCGCCTGCTCGTACCGCGCGCCGTAGGTCGACGCGTAGCGGTCCAGGCACTGGCGGAACAGGGCGTCCTTCGCGCCGAAGGTGCCGTAGAGGGAGCCGCGCCCGAGGCCGGTGGCGGCCCCGAGGGCGTCCAGTGAGGCGTCGGCGTACCCACGCTGCCAGAACACCCGCATGGCCTGGTCCAGGGCCGTACCGACGTCGAACTGCTTCCGCCCGGACATGGCGCGCACCTCCCGTTCCCCACGCACCGCACCGTGACCCTACCCGCATCTTGGACCGATCGGTCACGCTATCTTTGACCAATCAGTCCAAGATGGTGGGCGTGCTCGACGTGGGCACGCCACCCGTAAGCGAAAGGCCGCACGATGAGCACCGCGCCCCCGTCGTCACCCCACCCGCCCGCGCCCGAAGGCCCCGGTTCCGTCTCCCGGGCGCCCCACCTCCCCGCGCGGTTCCCCGACACCTTCACCAGCCGGTACGTCGACACCGGCGACCTGCGTCTGCACGCCGTCACCGGCGGCGCGGGGCCCGCGCTCCTGCTGCTGGCCGGGTGGCCCCAGACCTGGTACGCCTGGCGCCTCCTGATGCCCGCCCTGGCCCGGGACTTCACGGTCGTCGCGGTCGACCCGCGCGGTGTCGGCCTCTCCGACAAGCCCCTGGACGGCTACGACACCGGCACGCTCGCCCGCGACATGGTCGCCCTCATGGACGCGCTCGGGCACCGGCGCTTCGCCATGGTCGGGCACGACATCGGCATGTGGACCGGCTACGCCCTCGCCGCGGACCACCCCGACCGGCTCGCCCGCCTGGCCGTCGCCGAGGCCGCGATCCCGGGGCTGTCCCCCGCGCCGCCGCTCTTCGGCGGCCGGGAGGCCAACGACCGCCTCTGGCACTTCGCCTTCAACCGCCTCACCGACCTCAACGAGCAGTTGGTCAGGGGCCGGGAGCACCTCTACTTCGGCCACCAGTTCGCCACGAAGTCCGCCAAAGCGCTGCCCGACCACGCCGTCCGGCACTACGTCGACACCCTCGCCGCCGACCCGGAGGCGCTGCGCGCCAGCTTCGCGTTCTACCGCGCCCTCGACACGACCATGGCGCAGAACCAGCGGCGCAGGGAACGACGGCTGTCCCTCCCGGTGCTGGCCATCGGGGGAGCGGAGAACCTGGGCGCGGCGGTCGGCGCGACGATGGAGCTGGCCGCCGACGACGTGGAGACCCTCGTCCTTCCCGAGTGCGGCCACTACCCCGCCGAGGAGGTCCCGGAGGCGATGCTTGCGGCGCTGACCAGGTTCCTGGCGCCGTACCGGACCGCCTCACGGAGGTGAGCGCGCCGCACCCTCAGACCGCGCTGACCGCCGCCCCGTCCAGGATCCGGGCCAGCTCCTCGGGCCTGCTGATCATGGGCCAGTGCCCGGAGTCGATGTCGGCGAAGTCGACGTGCTTGGCCCGGGCCAGTTCCGGCACCTCCCCGGCGTTGATCCACTCCTGGGCCTGCGCGGGCGTGAACTCCGGGCACACCAGCAGGACCGGGACGTCGAACCGCCGGGGGTCGGTCAGCCGTACCACCGCCTTGGCCACCCCCGCGGGCACGGGGATCGCGGCTTCCGCCAGCTCCCGCCTGGCCTCGTCGTCGAGGTCGGCGGCGTCCGGCCCTTCGAACGGGCCCCAGCCCGGGAAGGGCATGACACCGTCCCGCACCTCGAAGAAGTCGGCGTACGGCTGACCGTCAGGGGTCGGGATGCCGCCGATGAGGACGACCTTCGCCAGCCGCTCCGGCCGCCGGTCGGCGGCCAGCCAGGCCAGGGTGCAGGCGGCGGAGTGCCCCACCACCACGACCTCGCCGGGCGCCGCGTCCACCGCGGCGAGCACGGCCGCCACCTGGTCGTCGAACGTGGCGGTCACGGAGCCGTCCCCCTGCCCGGGGAGAGTGAGCGGCACCGGCCGGTGCCCGAGCGCCTCCAACTCGGACGCGACACGCCCCCACACGGACCCGTTCAGCCACAGACCGCCGATGAGCAGGATGTTCATGGTCAGTTCCCCTTCTTCCGCTGCGACGAATGCCACGGTAGGAGGAGATCCGGACGATCTACTGCCGGTTCCTGGACGAACTTCCGGCGGCCCCCGGACCGGCAGAGCGAACTAGCCTGCTCCCGTGCCCCCTCCCGTACCGCCCTCCGCGCCGAACGACCTCAGCCCCACCGCGCGGGCCCTCCGCGCCCTGGAGATCATCCAGGCCCGCCCCGGCACGACGGCGGGAGAACTCGCCGCCCGGCTCGGCGTCACGGAACGGGCCGCGCGCCGGTACGTCGAGATCCTCCGGGAGGCCGACATCCCCGTGGAGTCGGCGCGCGGGCCGCACGGCGGCTACCGGCTGGGACGCGGCACGAGGCTGCCCCCCGTGCACTTCACGCAGGCCGAGGCGCTCGGCCTGGTGATGGCCGTCCTCAGCGGCCAGCCGACCGCGGCCGACGCCGACGACCTGGTCGGCACCGCCCTGGGCAAGGTCGTCAAGGCGCTGCCGGAGAGCATCGGCCACCACGCGGCGATGCTGCGGGAGTACGCGTCGGCAGCCCCGGACCCGTACGCCGCCCGCCCGGACCCGGCCGTCACCAGCGAACTCGTCGGCGCGGTCGCGGCCCGGCGCCGCGTGTCGATCACCTACCGCAGCGAGGCGGGCAACGAGTGGGAGGCGGAGGTGGACCCCTGGTCCGTCGTCGTCCGCTACGGACGCTGGTACCTGCTGTGCCACTCCCACCGCGCGGACGCGATCCGCACCTACCGCGTCGACCGCATCCGCGCGGTCCACCGCACCGAGCACGGCTTCACCCCACCCGAAAACCTCGATCCGGTGGCGGTACTGGAGGAGCACCTGGGCCTCGGCTGGAAGTTCCCCACCCGCGTCGCGTTCGACCTCCCCTCCACGGAGGTGGCCCCCTGGATCCGCCCACCCATGGGCCGCCTCGAACCCACCGACCACGGCTGCGTCCTCCTCGGCAGCACCCGCAACCCGACCATGTACGCCCAGGAATGGCTGGCGAGCCTCCCGTTCCCCTTCCGCGTCGAGGGCGGCGAGGAACTACGCACCGCGGTCAGAACCCTCGCGACCCGCTTCACGGCCGCGGTGACTGACCAGTCCTGACGGGGTGACGGGCTCTATGAGCCAGCGGTGGCCTGAGGGTGGTACCAGCGTCCCCTGCCTCAGCCCGGCAAGTCGGTTCAGAATGGGCGGTATGGACCTGGCTGCATTCGGTGAGTTTCTCAAGTCGCGACGCGACCGCATACGCCCCGGCGAGGTGGGGCTTCCCGAGTCGGCGCGACGCCGGGTGCCGGGCCTGCGCCGCGACGAGGTGGCCGTATTGGCTGGTGCCTCGGTCGACTACTACAACCAGTTGGAGCAGGGCCGCGGCGCGCAGCCGTCCGAACAGATGGTGGCCGCGCTCGCGCGGGCGCTGCGGCTGACGGAGGACGAGCGTACGCACCTGTACTTCCTGGCCCACCGTCCGCTGCCACCGCGCCACGGACCGTCGGCGCACGTCCACCCCGGGATGCTCGACCTGCTCGAACGCCTGCCGAGCACCCCGGCGGCAGTGATCACCGACCTGCACGCGACGCTCGTACAGAACCGCCTCGCCGCCGCGCTGCTCGGACCGATCTCCCGCGAGAAGGGCATCGAGGCCAGCTTCGTGTACCGCTGGTTCACCGACCCCGAGGCCCGGCTGCGCTACCACCCCGACGAACACGACCACCAGTCGCGGGTCTTCGTGGCCGACCTGCGAGCGGTCTCGGCCCGCCGCGGCGGCGACGGCGAAGTGCGCGAACTGATCCAACGGCTGGTCTCGACGAGCAGCGAGTTCGCGGACCTGTGGGCTCACCAGGAGGTCGCCGTACGTCGGGCCGACCGGAAGCGGCTGATGCACCCGGACCTCGGCGTGATCGAACTCGACTGCCTCAGCCTCCTCAGTGAGGATGGTGCGCAGCGGCTGCTGTGGTTCACGGCCCCGGTGGGCGGCGACTCGGCGGAGAAGCTGAAGCTGCTCGACGTCCTGGGCGGCAGGGACATCGAGCCCGCCCCGCAGCAGAGCGGATCGCCTCTCCGCTGAGCGCGGCGTCGGGGGAGTCCCAGGCCGTCGGGACGAGGGGGTCCCTCCTCCCGACGGCCGTGGTGCGTCACGGCCGGACGATGACCTTGCCCTTGGCGTGGCCCTGGGCGACGTAGTCGAACGCGTCCGCCGCACCACTGAGCCGGACCGTGCGGTCGACGACGATGTCGAGACCCTCGTTCGCTGCCGCGGCGACCTTCGCCAGTCGCTCGGCGTCGGAGGCGTGGAAGACGAACTCGGCGCGGAGCCCACGAGCGGCGGCACGCTCGAAGTCCGGCGGGACGGGCAGGCTGACCAGCAGACCACCCGGCTTCAGGACGTCGAGCGACCGGGCCTCAATCTCGCCCCCGACCGAGTCGACGACGACATCGACGTCGGATACGGCGGTCCGGAAGTCGACGCTGGTGTAGTCGACGACCTCATCGGCCCCCAGCTTCCGGACGATCTCGGCGGCGGCGCTGGACGCCGTGGTCACCACGTGCGCACCCGTGCGACGGGCCAACTGTATGACGAAGCTGCCCACGCCACCGGCGCCCGCGTGCACGAGCACCTTCTGGCCGGACCTCAGCTCCGCGATCTCGATGACCGCCTGCCACGCGGTCGCCGCGGCGGTGGCCAGCCCGGCCGCGGCGTCGAGCGGAACCGTGGTCGGCGCCGCCACCAGACTCGCCGCCGGGACAACGGCGTACTCCGCCACGGCTCCACCGGCGGTCGGGTCGGTGCGGCAGATCACCGCGTCACCGATGCCCCAGCCCGTCACACCGGGGCCGAGTCGCTCCACCGTACCCGCGAGATCAGTGCCCACGGTCGAGGGGAAGGTGATCGGAAAGTACTCCTGGACGTAGCCCGCGCCGATCTTGACGTCGAGCGGGTTCAGGGCCGCCCCCGCGACCCGCACCAGGACCTCGCCCGGCCCGGGGACCGGCTCGGGAACCTCGTTGACGACCGGGCTGTGACCGTACGCGGTGTACTGCAATGCCTTCATGGATGTGCTCTCTCGTGTAGTTGGTTCAGTGGGCGGGCGAGGCGTCGACCTGCCGGAACCAGTCGAGCCAGTCCTCCAGGTGCCAGGTGCGGACGATGCGGCCCTCGACCAGTTCGTGGAACTCGTGGATCCGGACCTGGAACTCCCGCCCGGTCGCCGGGACGCCGAAGGTCTCGCCGCTGTGCACGCCGCGCATCTCGCCGCGCACGCCGACGAACCCGTTGCCGTCGGGGCCCCGGCCGTCGATGATCTGGTGGACCACGATGCGGAAGTCGCTGAACGCCTCGCCGACGCTCTTGATCAGCGAAGCGGCGCCCGCTCGGCCGGGGGGCTGGCCCGGACCCAGCGGGATGTCGTCCCAGTCGTCGGTGACGATGTCGTCGAGGAGTGCGGGCTTGCCGCTGAACGCCGCGTAGAAGGTTCCGATCAGGTCCTCGATGGTGCGTGTCATCGCTTCTCCTCGATGGTGGTGGTGGGTACGGCGACCGTGAGGAGGTCGTCGATGCCCAGTTGGCGGAAGAACGTGAGCTGCTTGGCCGCCCGTACGGCGTCGAGCTCCTCGACGCCCTTGCGCTGCGCGTCGACCACGACCCGGCGGGGGCGCCTGCCCCGGGGCGTCTCCAGCACCTCGACCAGAGCCCGGCCGACGGACTCCACCCGCGCGGGCGAGCCGTCGTTCGCGAGGTCGATGGCGTGCAGACGCTCGGGGACCTGCGCGACCCGGTCCGGCAGGTCGCCGTACTGGGTGACGACGGCCGCGTCCGCAGGCGGGTCGCTGTGCGCGAAGTGCTCGGTGCCCTCGGTGAAGGCGCCCGGTACGACGATCACGGTGTCGATGCCCAGAGGCGCCACCTCCAGGCCCATCGACTCGGCGAGGGACTCGCCCGCGGCCTTGCTGGCGATGTAGGTCGCCATGAACGGCTCGGCGAGGTGGGCGGTCGTGCTGCTGACGTAGGCCAGCGTCCCTGAGCCCTGGCGGCGCATCACCGGGAGCACCGCGCGGTTGACGCGCAGCCAGGACACCGCGTTGGTGTCGAGGATCCGCAGGAACTGGTCCGGGGTGAACCCCTCGGCGACACCGGCCATCAACATGCCCGCGTTGTTGACCACGACGTCGATCCGCCCGTGCTCGCCGAGGACGACGTCGACGGCGTTGCGGCAGCCGGGTTCGGACAGCACGTCCAGTTCGAGCGCCCTCAGGCGCACGTTCTCGGCGGACGCGAGCCTGCGCAGATCCTCGGCCCGCTGGCTGTTGCGTCCGTCCAGGTCGCGCATCCCGGCGTACACGATGTGACCCGCGCGAGCGAGCTCCACCGCGACGGCGCGGCCGATACCGCTGCCAGCCCCGGTGACGATGACGACGAGGCCGTCGGTTTTCTCGGTGGTGGGCATCAGGCGGTTCCTCCGGGCTCCACGGCTGTTGTGCTTTCTGCTGGTCTCGCACTTGCGGAACCAACAGTCGGCTGCGGCGGGCCGCGGGAGAAGGCGTGGCTCACACGGGTGACGGCATCACCACCCTCATCTGATTGGTTCGCCGCCCGCTGAGGCGCCACCAGGCCGTGTCCGGAGCAGGCGGGCAGGCCGCGCGGAGTCATCCGCAGCCTTCAAGCCGTCCCCGCGGCATCCACTGCGGCAGCGACGAACGAGGCGACCATGGGACGCCGGTCGTCCCGCGCCCACGCGAGGACGAGTTCGCTGTGAGGCGCGTCGGTTACGGGCCGGTAGACGAGGTCGGGGTGCGTGGGCTGCGCCAGCGAGCGGGGCAGCATCGCGATGGTGCGTCCCAGCCTGACCATGTGCAGCACTTCGGCCGCGTCCGTGACCTCGGGCCCCAGCCCGCCCTCGGGCGCTCCGGTCCAGCGCACGCCTTTCCAGCGTGGCAGTGTCTCCTGGGCGAGGTCGGCGAGAGTGACCTCTGGGCGAGCGGCGAGCCGGTGATCCGGCGGCAGGATCGCGACACGTCCCTCGACCGTCAGGGTCACGTGGTCCAGGCCGGTCATGTCGTCGAACGGCACGTACAGCAGGGCGGCATCGGCGCGGCCGTCGCGGACGTGGTCGGCGCGGTCGGTGGCTCCACCGAAGAGGATGTCCACCTGGCGGGCGTCGGGTTGGTCGGCGTACGCGGCCAGGATGCCGGACAGGAGGTTCGCGTCGCCGCCGGGTTTGATCACCAGGCGCAGGTGGGCTTGCCGGTCAACGGCCCGGCGGGCCTTCTCGATGGCCGCGCTGACGGCGTTGAGGGCGTGTCGGCCGTGGTGCAGGAGTGCTTCGCCCGCGGGGGTGAGGGCGACGTGCCGACTGGAGCGCACCAGCAGTTGCACGCCGAGCCGGGATTCCAGACGCCGGATGGCCTTGGACAGGGCTGGCTGCGCGATCGCCAGGCGGGCCGCGGCACGACCGAAGTGCAGTTCCTCGGCGACGGCGACGAAGTACTCCAGCTCGCGGGTCTCCAGCTCGGCCATGCCACCAGGCTATCGAGATCCATTCCTGCCAGGCATTGAGCGAGAACGGATAGGTCTTGGACGGGAACGGAAAATGCCTGTTCGCTGAGGGGCATGATTCACCACACGATGATCGTTTCCTTCGACAGTCCGATTCCCGCGGGTGAGCTGGACCAGTACCTCAAGGAGTTCGAGGAGCTCGTGAAGGGCTCGGGTCTGGTCGAGTCGGTCGCAGCCCGGCATCACATCCGCGTTCCGGGCGACGACCACGCCCCGGTGGCCGTCGCCAGCGCCATCCTGCAACTGCGCGTGACCGGCCTCGACGCCTTGAACGCCACCTTCACCATGCCCGGGGCAGTCGACCTCATCAAGCGCTGGCAGGACCGCCACCCGTACAAGGCGGTCTGGGCCAACCATGAGCCGCTGACGTGAGCAGCTACACCTCGGCGAGGCCGGTCTGATCCCGGACGCTGGCACCGGCATCGGACGCGCCACCGCACGGACGAAGCCCTCTCCTGCGCCACGGCCGAGTTCGGCACCGACGATCTCGATCACCTCGACGCCCGCCTCGATCACCTGGTGCTCGGGTAGCCCGAGTGCCGCGGCGACGACGTCGGTGAACGGGCGGGAACCTTCGTCGGTGACATCGACGGGGACGGCGCCGTGGCCGGGGCGCAGGGAGAGGTGTGGACGGCGTCCATGATGCGCGGGGAGAGCGTGACGGTGTCCCGCTCGGCGAAGGTGAACACGGTGTCCAGATGCATCGCGGAGCGCAGTGTGGGCATCTGCGGGCGTTGAGCGTCACACCGCCGTAGAGCCAGCAGGTCGTGTCGCGGGTGTAGGGAGTCTTCGGCAGCGGCGGCATCAAATACTCGCGCACGCCGGTCGACTCACGCGCCACGGCGACGTAGCCGGGCCGGAAGTCGTCCGGGAGGTCGGCCGTGGCCAGGCCGCCGATCAGGAACTCCGCGGGCGGGCGGGCATCCAGGGTCCCCAGGAACGCGCGAGTGGAGTCGACGAGGCCCAGGCCCACCTTGCTGGCCACGATCTTGCGGTCCAGCAGCCAGTCCCTCGCCCCTGGCACCGCCATGGTCTGCGCCAGGAGGTCGTGCAGTTCGACGACCTCGACGCCGCGGGAGGTGAGTTCTCCGACGAAGTCGGCGTGGTCGCGCTGCACGTTGTCCACCCACATGACGTCGTCGAAGAGGAGGCCGTCGGCCCTGTTCGCGGCGGGCCATGACGAACAGGATCGTGGCCGGGGCGTAGACGATGAAGGACAGCAGGACGAACCTGAGTTCGGCCGCGAAGAGAAGGAAGGCCGTGTAGAGGGTGGCCAGCAGAGCGACGGTGAGATCACGGCGGGAGCTGTCCCCGTGCGCGCACCGCCACCGCGTCCAACGGCCGACCGCCCGTCAGGATCAGCCTGATCAGCCTGTGCGCAGGACCGGCACTCCTGGCGTTGCTGTCATACGAACGGCCCGAGTGGAGTCGCTCACCGCCCCTATGGGGCCGACGATGAACACAGTCGACCGGGCCAGGCACGAAGGGTGACAGGATGCCGCTTGATCATCTCGGTCACCGCCGAGCCGTCACGGTGGCACACGACTGCGCTCGATCCGCCGTCGCACTCACCGGACGCGGCGCCACCCTGGGCGCTGGCTCCTCACCTACGCCCCGAACGAGCGGCCCCAGGCGGCGTCGTTCTCCGCGATGCCGCCGTCGGCACGGGCCTCCCCGACGGCGCCCGTGACCGCCTCCGCTCATGCCACGAGACCAGCGGACTGTTCACCGTGCTGGTACTGCTCGGCAGGAGCTGGGGCACGGGGGCTGGCGTAGCCCTGGGCGCGGCGAGCCTGATCACCCAGTTCATGTTCATCCCCTTCTATCCCCTGTGGTCGATCAGCGTGATGACACTCGACCTCGTCGCCGTCTGGGCGTTGACCAGATCCATTGCGGTGGACGACTGAAGGGCGTCGTACATGGCTCTGAGCGGAGTTGGCGCGCACGCCAGGCTCGGGCGAGAGCTGGCTCAGCGCAGGGCGCCTGACGGGTGAAGACCCAGGTCAGGCGCCTTTTCGCGGGCGTCTAGAAGAAGCCGAGCTTCTTCGGGGAATACGACACCAGGAGGTTCTTCGTCTGCTGGTAGTGCTCCAGCATCATCTTGTGTGTCTCGCGGCCGATGCCGGACTGCTTGTAGCCGCCGAACGCCGCGTGTGCCGGGTAGGCGTGGTAGCAGTTCGTCCAGACGCGGCCCGCCTGGATGGCGCGTCCGGCGCGGTACGCCGTGTTGATGTCGCGGGTCCAGACACCGGCCCCGAGGCCGTACGGCGTGTCGTTGGCGATCTTGATCGCGTCGGAGAAGTCACCGAAGGAGGTGACGGAGACGACGGGGCCGAAGATCTCCTCCTGGAAGACCCGCATCCGGTTGTCGCCCTCGAAGATCGTCGGCTGGACGTAGTAGCCGCCCTTCAACTCACCCTCGTGCTCGATGCGTTCGCCGCCGGTGAGGACCTTCGCGCCCTCCTGGCGGCCGATGTCCAGGTAGGAGAGGATCTTCGCCAACTGCTCGCTGGACGCCTGGGCGCCGATCATCGTGTCGGTGTCCAGGGGGTGGCCCGAGGTGATCATCTCCGTGCGGGCGATGGCGGCGTCCAGGAAGTCGCCGTACCGGCCGCGTTCGACCAGCGCCCGGGACGGGCAGGTGCACACCTCGCCCTGGTTGAGCGCGAACATGGTGAAGCCCTCAAGGGCCTTGTCACGCAGGTCGTCGTCGACCGCCCAGATGTCGTCGAAGAAGATGTTCGGTGACTTGCCGCCGAGTTCGAGGGTGACCGGCTTCAGGTTCTCGGCGGCGTACTGCAGGATCAGCCGCCCTGTCGACGTCTCACCCGTGAAGGCGACCTTCGCCACCCGCGGGCTGGAGGCCAGCGGCTTGCCCGCCTCGGGGCCGAAGCCGTTGACGATGTTCACCACGCCCGGCGGCAGCAGATCCTCGACCAGGCTCATCCAGTAGTGGATCGAGGCGGGGGTCTGCTCCGCCGGTTTCAGCACCACGGCGTTCCCCGCCGCGAGGGCGGGCGCCAGCTTCCACGCCGCCATGAGGATGGGGAAGTTCCACGGGATGATCTGCGCGACGACACCCAGCGGCTCGTGGAAGTGGTACGCCACCGTGTCGTCGTCGACCTGGCCGAGCGTGCCCTCCTGCGCCCGGATCGCGCCCGCGAAGTAGCGGAAGTGGTCGATGGCGAGCGGGATGTCCGCGGCCAGCGTCTCGCGTACGGGCTTGCCGTTCTCCCAGCTCTCGGCCACCGCCAGCCGCTCCAGGTTCGCCTCCATACGGTCGGCGATCTTCAGCAGGATGTCGGAGCGCTCGGTCGTGGACCTGCGGCCCCACCCGGGGGCGACCGCGTGCGCCGCGTCCAGCGCGCGCTCGACGTCCTCCGCCGTGCCGCGTGCCATCTCCGTGAACGG
This sequence comes from Streptomyces flavalbus, assembly GCF_042674625.1. NCBI lineage: Bacteria > Bacillati > Actinomycetota > Actinomycetes > Kitasatosporales > Streptomycetaceae > Streptomyces > Streptomyces flavalbus. Next base: position 971,866 of record NZ_JBHTEB010000001.1, on the reverse strand, counting down.
CTGCCCGTTCACCGGGCTCGGGTTCTCGAAGTACTGTCCGCGCGCGGGCGGCACGTACTCGCCGCCGATGTAGTGGTCGTAGCGCGAATGGTAGGAGACGATCGCGCCCTCGGTGCCGGGTGCCGCGTATCGGGTCATGGCGGTGTGCCTCCTTGAGCTGTGCTGCCCGCCGTTGGGCAACTCTCGGCGCGAGGCTAGGGACGGGGACGTTGCAACGACGTTGCGCGGTGGGGGAGTAGAGAGGGGACGGGGCGTCAGCGGGGCTGGGGGCGGGGGCGCGTGCCGCCCGTTCCGGAGCGGGGTGAGACGGTGATGGCAGGGGCCCGGTGGCCGTGGTCCCGGCGTACCGTCACGGCCGGTGCCGTCAGTTCCGACTCCAGTGCCGTGAGGCGTGCCCGCACCGCGGCCGTCGGCCGGGTGGCCGCCAGCGCCCGCCACACGTCGAGGTCGTCCTCGCCCCAGGGCGCGTGAGCCCAGTCCGCCAGCAGGTCGGGATCGCGGCGGGCGATCAGCGCCGTGCGCAGTCCGTCGGCGAGTCGCCGCCGGAGCCGCACCACCGCCGGGGCCTGGGAAGCGGGCAGCAGCGGACCGGTGTACGCCGTCGCCGCGGCCGTCACCGCACCGGCCGCCAGACGCCGCTCGACCACCGCGACGTCCGACTCCACCGGAACCGTCAGCCGGTACGGGCGCGAGGCCAGCAGCCCCGGGCCGAGCAGGCCGCGCAGTCGGGCCAGTTCGGCGCGCAGGGTCACCGGCGTCACCGACTCGTCCTCGTACAGCGCGCACAGCAACGCGTCGCCTGTCAGGCCCTCCGGGTGGCGGGCCAGCAGCACCAGGATCTCGCTGTGCCGTCGGCTGAGGCGGATGCGGCGGCCTCCGGTGCGCAACTGCGCCTCGTCCCGGCCGAGCGCGGTCAGTTCCGCCGTGCCCTCGGCGGGCCGGTCCGGGATGAGCAGCGACAGGTGCGACTCGGCGGCCCGTGCGACCGCCTGGACGAAGCCCAGACTGTGCGGATGCGCCAGCCCGTCACCGCCGGTGACGTCCACCGCGCCGAGGACCCGACCGGTGCGCGGGTCGTGCACCGGAGCCGCCGCGCACGTCCACCGCTGCACGCGCCGGGCGAAGTGCTCGGCCTGGAAGACCTGCACCGCCCGGTCCACGGCGACGGCGGTACCCGGGGCGTTCGTCCCGACCGCCGACTCCGCCCAGCGGGCGCCCGGCACGAAGTTCATCCGCCCCGCGCGCCGCCGGGTCGCCGGATGCCCCTCGACCCACAGCAGCCTGCCGTGCGCGTCGCACACCGCGATCAGGTGTTCACCGTCCAGGGCGAACGTGCTCATGAGTTCCCGGAACAGCGGCATGACCCGGGCCAGCGGATGCTCCGCGCGGTAGGCGCCGAGGTCACCGTCCGCCAACTCCACGCACGCGGCGCCGTCCGGACCGACACCGGCGCGCGCCGAGCGCCGCCACGAGTCCGCGACCACGGGACGGACCGGCCGCGGCACCGTACCCGCCTCGGTGAAGGTCGCGTGCGCGCGGCGCAGCGTCCGGGCGCGCTCGGCGGGGTCGGCCCCCGGCTCCAGGGCCACCCAGGAATCGGTCAACTCGGCCTCCCCGAGGGCGATACGGCTTGGGGGGCCATCGTTACTCCGAGTACGGGCGCCGACAACCGTTTCGACGTCGGTCACTCGAACGAGGCACCTCCCCGGCCTGCCGCCACGGCGGACGGGACGGTGGGGCCACCGCTAGGCGGCGCCGACGAGCCGTATGTAACGCGTCCAGTCCCAGTGCGGGCCGGGGTCGGTGTGGTCCGTGCCCGGTACCTCGTGGTGCCCGATGATGTGCGCCCGGTCCCTGGGGATGCCGTAGCGGGCGCAGATGCCCGCCGTCAGTCGCGCCGACGCCCGGTACATGGCGTCGGTGAAGTAGTGCGGCTGGTCCACCCAGCCCTCGTGCTCGATGCCGATGCTGCGGACGTTGTAGTCCCAGTTCCCCGCGTGCCAGGCGGTGTCCGGCTCGCGTACGCACTGCGCCACGTACCCGTCGCCGGACCGCACCACGTAGTGCGCGGACACGTTCTTCTTCGGGTTCTGGAAGATTCCCAGGGTGCTGGAGTACGTCGCCTGGGTGACGTGGATGATCACCAGGTCCAGGCGGCGGCGTGCCGTACCCCGCCTCGTGGGCGTGTAGTTGGACCGGTGCGCGGGCTGCCACTCAGCGAGCGGGTAGTCCGGCGCCTGCGCCACCGCACCGGCCTGTGGACCCGGGAGCAGCGCGTACGGCACGGCGGCGAGGGCGGCGCCCTTCAGCAGCCGTCGCCTACTCGGCGGCGCCGTTGCCGCTTCGGCCTTCCCCGTCGGCTGCCGGGGCGTGTCTTCGCCCGGTCCCTGCGCCGTCTCCCCGTTCACCAGCATCGGTTTCCCCCTCGCTCACCAGCCCTTGCGTGAATCACGGTACGTGGCCCGCTGGTTGGTCGGCGGTGCGACGCGCTTTCCGTGGACGGCCGAGGAGTTGTGGATAACCGGGCCACTCGTGTGGGTGATGGCGGGGACGGCTGATCAGGCCCAACCCCCGGCCCTCCGTCTCTCAGCCCCGTGCCGCGACCGCCGCCGGATCATCCAGCACGGCCCGCACCACGGAATGCGCGGCCCCCAGCAGAGGGCCCTCGGGGCCCAGCCGGGACACGGACACCGGGCAGGCGGGGCCCGCCGTGCGCCGGGCCAGTTCGGCGCGGAGCGACGGCAGCAGCCAGGGCGCGAGCCCGGCCAGCGCGCCGCCCAGCACCACACCCTCGGGGTCCAGCAGATTGACCGCCCCGGTCAGCGCGATGCCCAGCGCCTCTCCCGCGTCCCGCAGCGCCCGCCGTACGTCCGCGTCCCCGTCCGCGGCGCGGCCCGCGAGCCGTCCGACGCGGTCGCCGTCCGGTTCCAGCCCCGCGGCGCGCAGCACCGCCTCCTCACCGGCGTACTGCTCCAGACAGCCCCGACCGCCGCAGCCGCACTCCGGACCGTCCGGCCACACCGGCACATGCCCCAGCTCACCGGCGAAACCACGCGTTCCGCGCAGCAGCCGCCCGTCCACGACGACGGCCCCACCGATGCCGATCTCGGCGGACACGTGCAGGAAGTCCCGCGGCGTGCCGTCCCCGAGCCACAGCTCCGCGAGCCCGCCGAAGTTGGCCTCGTTGTCCACCAGCAGCGGGTACTCCACCGGCAGCAGGGTGCCGAGGTCGACGTCCTGCCAGCCTAGGTTCGGGGCGCGTACGACCGTACGGGCGTCCCCCGCCACCAGGCCGGGCACGGCCACCGCGAGGCCCGCGGGGGCGAGGCCCTCCTGTTCCGCCTCGGCGACGACCTGGCGGACCAGCCCGGTGAGGTCCTCGACGACCGGCCCGGGGGAGCGCCCGCGGTTGGTGCCGTGCCGTACGGCCCGCGCCCGCACTTCCCCGCGCAGGTCGACCGCGCAGACCGCGAGGTGGTCCACGCCGACCTCCGCGCCGAGCCCGGCCGGACCGCGCCCGCTGACGGCGAGGGCGGAACCGGGCCGTCCCACCCGGCCGGGGCGTTCCGGGCCGAGTTCCTCCAGCAGACCCGAGCGGATCAGTTCGTCGACCAGCGTCGAGACCGCCGCCCGGGTCAGTCCGATCCGGGAGGCGACCGCCGCCCGTGACAGCGGCCCCTCGGCGCTGACCGTGTGCATGACCCGGGCGAGGTTGCGGCGGCGCATCCCCTGCTGGGTGTCGGGCAGCGCCCGTCCGGGACCGGCTGGGTGGGCCTCGTGCAGCGGTGCGGTCATGCCTCCGTCAATCCTTGGTCGGGCCCGTCAGGCCGCGGGCCGTTGCGGGCCGCGCGGCCGTCACGGTTGTGCGGCCGTCAGGGGTTGCGCGTCCGTGAACGGGCTGGTGGAACGGGCATCTTCACCTCGTCCAGGAGCCGAGCGACGATCGTGGCGCTCAGCGGCCCTCCGCTCCCCGCTCCAACAGCGGCGCCGCGTCGGAGAGTACCTCGCTGATCCTGGCCAGCGTCTCGTCGTCTCGCTCCACGGCCTCCAGCACCGGGCCCCGCGCGGTGTCCCAGCGCCGGGCGACGGCCGCCGGGTCCTCGCCGGTGAGCAGCCCCGCGGCCTGCGCGGCGGCGCCCAGCGCGACGAGTTCCTTCGCCTCCGGCACCTGGACGGGCCGCCCGGAGAGCCGTCGTACCGTCTCCTGCCAGGCCACCCCCCGGGCGCCGCCGCCGATCAGCAGCAGCGGGGTCGAGCGGTCGGCGTCCTCGTCGAGGACCAGGTCGAGCGCGCCGAGCAGCGAGTGGACGGCACCGTCGTACGCCGCCTGGAGCAGTTGACCGGCGGTGGTGTCGTGGCGCAGGCCGTGCAGCAGGCCGGAGGCGTTCGGCAGGGCCGGGGTGCGCTCGCCGTCCAGGTACGGCAGCAGGGTTACGGCGCCCCCGGCCTCGACGGCCTCGCGGTCCAGGCCCAGCAGGGCGGCGACGCGGTCGACGGCGAGTGTGCAGTTCAGCGTGCAGGCCAGCGGCAGCCAGTCGCCGCGCGCGTCGGCGAAGCCCGCGACGGTGCCGGTCGGGTCGGCGGGGCGGTGCCGGGAGACGGCGTAGACGGTGCCCGAGGTGCCCAGGCTCAGCACCGGTGTGCCGGGCAGGATGCCGAGGCCGAGCGCCGCGGCGGCGTTGTCGCCGGTGCCGGGGGCGACCAGGGTGCCCTTGGAGAAGGGCAGGTCGTGGCTGTCCCGGACGGTCCCGGCCACCTCGCCGGGGCGCACCACGCGCGGGAGCAGCGCCGGGTCGAGGCCCACGTGGGCGAGGGTCTCGGCGTCGTACGACTCGCTTCCGGACGCCCACCAACCGGTGCCGGAGGCGTCGCCCCGGTCGGTCGTGCCCTGCCCGGTGAGCCGCTCGGTGAGGTAGTCGTGGGGGAGGCGTACGGCCTTGGTCGCGCGTACGGCGTCGGGCTCGTGTTCGGCGAGCCAGGCCCACTTGGTGACCGTGAAGGAGGCGGCGGGGACGCTGCCGGTGCGCTCCGCCCACGCCTTCGCGCCGCCCAGTTCCTCGATCAGCCGACGCGCCTGGGGAGCGGATCGTACGTCGTTCCACAGCAGGGCGGGGCGTACGGGCTCGCCCCGCTCGTCCAGCGTGACCAGCCCGTGCTGCTGCCCGCCGATCGACACGGCGGCGGCCTCGTGGGCGGCGTCGCCGCACTGGCGCAGCGCCTCGCGCAGCGCGTCCCACCACTGGCGCGGGTCGCTCTCCCGACCGGCCCCGGAGGACACCGTGTGCGGCGCCTGCCCGCTCGCGACGACCTGTCCGGTGGACGCGTCGACGACCAGCGCCTTGGTGGACTGGGTGGACGTGTCCACCCCGACGACAAGCGGACCCTCGGCTGCTGACATCGGGCTCTCCCTCTTCTTGCGGCTCGTTTCCCCGGCCTGTGACCACACCCGAGTCTGTTCCCGGGGGTGTGTCTCTTCCCAGAGATGCGATCGCATACTAATTTGTTAAGCGCCATGACGAAATAGTCGTGAGCAACAGTCGCACACGAGCAAGGAGCCGCGGCATGAGCTACCAGCCCACCCCCGAGGACAAGTTCACCTTCGGACTGTGGACCGTCGGCTGGCAGGGAAGGGACCCGTTCGGCGACGCCACGCGGCGGGCCCTCGACCCGGTCGAGACGGTGCAGCGCCTGGCCGAGCTGGGCGCCCACGGGGTGACCTTCCACGACGACGACCTGATCCCCTTCGGGTCCTCCGACACCGAGCGCGAGTCGCACATCAAGCGCTTCCGCCAGGCTCTCGACGCGACCGGCATGACCGTGCCGATGGCCACCACGAACCTCTTCACGCACCCCGTCTTCAAGGACGGCGGGTTCACCGCCAACGACCGCGACGTGCGCCGCTACGCCCTGCGCAAGACGATCCGCAACATCGACCTGGCGGTGGAGCTGGGCGCGAAGACGTACGTGGCCTGGGGCGGCCGTGAGGGCGCCGAGTCCGGCGGTGCCAAGGACGTCCGCGCGGCCCTCGACCGCATGAAGGAGGCGTTCGACCTCCTCGGCGAGTACGTCACCTCCCAGGGCTACGACATCCGCTTCGCCATCGAGCCCAAGCCGAACGAGCCGCGCGGCGACATCCTGCTGCCCACCGTCGGTCACGCCCTGGCGTTCATCGAGCGCCTGGAGCGGCCCGAGCTGTACGGCGTCAACCCCGAGGTCGGCCACGAGCAGATGGCCGGGCTGAACTTCCCGCACGGCATCGCCCAGGCCCTGTGGGCGGGCAAGCTCTTCCACATCGACCTCAACGGCCAGAACGGCATCAAGTACGACCAGGACCTGCGCTTCGGCGCCGGTGACCTGCGCGCCGCCTTCTGGCTGGTCGACCTGCTGGAGAGCGCCGGTTACGAGGGTCCGCGGCACTTCGACTTCAAGCCGCCGCGGACCGAGGACTTCGACGGCGTGTGGGCGTCCGCAGCGGGCTGTATGCGCAACTACCTCATCCTCAAGGAGCGGGCCGCGGCCTTCCGCGCGGACCCCGAGGTCCAGGAGGCCCTGCGTGCCTCGCGCCTGGACCAGCTTGCCCAGCCCACCGCGGGCGACGGCCTCCAGGCGCTGCTCGCCGACCGCACGGCCTTCGAGGACTTCGACGTGGACGCGGCCGCCTCGCGTGGGATGGCCTTCGAACGGCTCGACCAACTGGCCATGGACCACCTGCTGAACGCGCGGGGCTGAACGCCTCGCACCGCGGTGCGACCGACAGGGTGACGACACCCCGCGCGGGACACCGCCGCCCTCACGCGCTCCATGGGGACGCTGGCGTCCACGGCGCCGTACGCGTTTCTTGGCGTGAACCGGTGGCGGCTCCCGCGCGGGAGGTCGCGCCAGCTTCGTTACGAGGCGATTCTGGGCGGTATGACCATGCCGCCCGTACCGCCCCGGCCGCCCGGTGAGCCACCGCCCCCGGGCGGCGGCTTCGGACCGCCTCCCCCTGAGGGCCCAGGCCCCGCGGGGGAGCCCGGCCCGCCGCCGCGGCCACCCCGGCGGTGGAACCCCCTCCTGCTCGTCCTGATCGCCCTGCTGGCCGTCGCCACCGTCGCCGCCATCGTGCTGATGGCATCCGACGGCGACGACGACTCGCCGGACCGGAGACCGTCCCCGCGAGGGACCCTGCCGCCGAGCCCCTCCGCCGAGCCCTCCTTCGGCATTCCGACGGACCTGCCCAGCGAGGTCCCCAGCGGGTTCCCCACCGAGCTGCCGAGCGGTCTGGAGTCGCTCATTCCGTCCCTGGGTGAGGCGGGAGCGCCCTCATAGGGCACCTGGTCCCCCATGGAGACCCTTCGGACCCCTCGGACGTGTTCAGGGGGTTAGAGATCCTCCTCCTGGATGACGGTCGAGGCCAGGGCGGTGGCGGGGTCCTGGGCCGGGCCGCCCGCGGGCAGCCAGCGGCCTCGTTCCCCGCGGTACGGCCACCAGCGGCCGTCGCGTCCGAGCCGCAGTTGGCGCGGCGCGCCGACGACCGTCCACCGGTTGCCCCGCGCCCGCAGCGACGGCCGCTCATCCGCCTCCCAGGCCGTTTCCAGGGCGGCACGCGCGCGTGCGAGGGCCTCGCCGTCGACCGTCCACTCCTCCTCGAACACGGACAGCCCGGCCGCCCCGCCGTACCGCCAGGCGCGGACCGCCGCCGCCAGTTCCTCCGGGGCACGCCCTGACCCTTTGGCCAGCCGGTCGGCGACGTCCCGCGCGGGACTGCCCGCGGCCAGCCTTACGGCGTCCTGTGCCACGGTCAGCCCGACGCCGGGTGCGTCCTGTGCCACGGTCAATCCGACGCCGGGTGCGTCCTGGCCGGGTACGGCCCGCAGCGCCGCCGCCAGTAGCCGGTGCGCCTCCACAGCCGTCGCGGCGGCCAGGAACTCCAGCGCCGCCGGATCGACGCCGGGCGCGGGCGCCGCCTCCGTGTCCAGGGACGGCGGCGTGCCGGGCTCGTCGGGGAACGCGGGCAGCGCGGGCAGCGGCGGGAGGATGTCACCGGCCGCGTAGGCCTCGGCGGCGTCCACGCCCTCCAGGACCTCCGCGTCCTCCACGGCGGTGGGCTCCTCGTCGGCAGGTGCGGTCGCGCGGGACTGGAGGTCGTCCAGCAGGGCGCGCTCACCGCGGCCCCGGATCAACAGCAGGACGAAGGGGTCCTGGTCGAGCAGCCGCGCCACCTGGTAGCAGAGGGCGGCCGTGTGCCCGCAGTGGTCCCAGGCGTCGCAGTCGCAGGACGGCTCCAGATCGCCCGGTCCCGGCAGCAGGTCGACACCGGCGCTCTCGGCGTCCTCGACCAGGTGGGGCGGCATCTCACGGTCCAGCAGCGCCGCCACATGGCCCGCCCGCTCGACCGTCAGCCCCAGGAAGCGGTCCCACTGGTCCTCGGTCAGCTCCTCCAGCAGGACGTCAGCCCGGTGCCCGGTGCCGTCCCGGTCCTGTACGACGGCGGTGATCCGCCCCGGCCGCACCGACACCGCGCCCACGGCTCCCGCGCGCGCGAGCCGACGGCCCCGCCTCACCTGCTCACCGTCCAGCGCCGTGTCCTCCAGCGCCCTCAGCCACGCCTGCCCCCACCACGTCGTGGCGAAGGCACGCCCCGGCGTGGGCGGCGGCGCGGCGAACGTACGCTCGGCGTCCCTGTCGTGTCGGTTCATCGAAGGCCCCCTCGCAGCTCGACCAGTTCGGCCAGTTCGGCGTCCGTCAGCTCCGTGAGCGCGGCCTCCCCGGAGCCGAGCACCGCGTTCGCCAGATCCCGCTTGCGGTCCAGCAGGGCGGCGATACGGTCCTCGATGGTGCCCTCGGCGATCAGCCGGTGCACCTGCACGGGCCGGGTCTGGCCGATGCGGTACGCGCGATCGGTCGCCTGCGCCTCCACCGCCGGATTCCACCAGCGGTCGTAGTGCACGACGTGCTCCGCGCGGGTGAGGTTCAGGCCCGTGCCCGCCGCCTTCAACGACAGCAGGAAGACGGGCACTTCGCCGTCCTGGAAGCGCCTCACCATCGTCTCGCGCGCGGGGACGGGCGTTCCGCCGTACAGGAACTGCGTGGCCACGCCGCGGTCGGCCAGGTGCCGTTCGATGAGCCGGGCCATCTCGACGTACTGCGTGAAGACGAGCACACTCGCCCCTTCGGAGAGGATCGTGTCGAGCAGCTCGTCCAGCAGCTCCAGCTTCCCGGAGCGTCCGGCGATCCTCGGCCGGTCCTCCTTGAGGTACTGCGCGGGGTGGTTGCAGATCTGTTTCAGACCGGTCAGCAGTTTCATGATCAGTCCGCGTCGCCGCATGGTGTCGGCGGCGGCGATCTCCGCGAGGGTCTCGCGTACCACGGCCTCGTAGAGCCCGGCCTGCTCCTGGGTGAGCGACACCGCGCGGTCGGTCTCGGTCTTCGCGGGCAGTTCCGGGGCGATCCCCGGGTCCGACTTGCGCCGCCGCAGCAGGAACGGCCGTACGAGCCGTGCCAGCCGTTCCGCCGCGGCCGGGTCCTGACCGCTCTCGACCGCTTGCGCGTACTGGCTGCGGAAGGTGCCCAGGCGGTGGCCGAGCAGGCCCGGCGTCGTCCAGTCCAGGATCGCCCACAGCTCCGACAGGTTGTTCTCCACCGGGGTGCCGGTCAGCGCCACACGCGCGCGTGCGCCGATGGAGCGCAGCTCCCGCGCGGTCGAGGAGTACGGGTTCTTCACGTGCTGTGCCTCGTCCGCCACGACCAGCCCCCAGCCGACCCCGGCGAGCCTGCGGGCGTCGAGGCGCATCGTGCCGTACGTCGTGAGGACGAGCTCGCCGTCAGCCAGGGCGTCCAGGTCACGCCGGGCTCCGTGGAAGCGGCGTACGGGTGTGCCGGGGGCGAACTTCTCGATCTCGCGCTGCCAGTTGCCCATCAGGGACGTCGGGCAGACCACCAGCGTGGGACCTGCGGACGCCGGGTCGGTCTGCCGGTGGAGGTGGAGGGCGATCAGCGTGATCGTCTTGCCCAGACCCATGTCGTCGGCGAGACAGCAGCCCAGGCCCATGGCCGTGGTCCGGGCCAGCCAACTGAGGCCCCGCCGCTGGTAGTCCCGCAGGTCCGCGGCGAGGGCCGCGGGCTGGGGCACCGGCTGCTGCCCCTCGGGGTCTGCGAGCCGCTCCCGCAGCGCGGCCAGCCAGCCCGTCGGCGCCACGTCGACCCGCTGGCCGTCGACCTCGGCGGAGCCCGTCAGGGCGGCGCTGAGCGCGTCGACGGGCGTGACCTTGCGGTCCCGCTCGGCACGGGCGCGGCGCACCTCCTCGGGGTTGATCAGCACCCACTGGTCGCGCAGCCGTACGACGGGCCGGTTGGCCTCAGCGAGCTGGTCGAGCTCGGCTCGCGTGAGCCGCTGGTCGCCCAGCGCGAACCGCCAGTTGAAGGTGAGCAGGGCGTCCGCGGACAGCAGTGACGGCGTGTCGGAGAGGAGTCCGTCGGGCGCCGACGCGTCGTCGGGCGGGCCGACCACCGCGCGAGCGGTCAGGGTGCGGGCCAGCTCCCTCGGCCAGTGCACCTCCACCCCGACCGTCGCGAGGGCGTCGCCGCCGTCGCCGAGCAGTTCGGTGATCTCCTCGTCGGCGAGTTCCACGGACTCCGGCGCGGCGGCGGACAGCAAAGGGGTGAGCGGGGGCCACGCGCGGGCCGCGCGGCGCAGGGCGAGCAGGGCGTCCATCCGCGCACGCGGGCCGAAGGCACGACTCCCGTCGTCGGCGCCCGCCCAGACATCGGCGGCGTCCGCGACCAGCGCCGGATCGCTCACGCTGTGCACCTGCGGAACGGCGCGGAAGGCGGGCTCCGTGACGCCCCGCGCGTCGGGGCCCTCCTCGTTCAGGCGCGTCGCGAGGAGTTCGGCGGCGGAGCCCAGCCCCGCGACCTCGATCCGCAGCGAGATCCTGACGCCCGCGTCATGGCCCGCGGCGACGTCCGCGGCCCACGCGCGCTGGGCGGGCAGGAGCTGGGGCCGCTGACCGGCGTAGGCCGGGCCGCCCGTCACGAGGGACGCCGCGGGGGAGCGCGGGAGGGCGTCGGCCACGGCGTCCAGGAAGGCCCGCAGCAGCACTTCCGGGTCGGGCAGCCGCGGTGGCTCGGCGTCGGTCAGCGGTACGGCGTGCGCCTCGGGCGGCATCGAAGCGGCGAGCAGTCGGACGCGCTCGATGTCGGCCGTGCTCAGGGGGCCGGTCCGCCAGGCGTCATGGTCGGTCGCGGACAGGCCCGGCAGCAGCAGCCCGCGCGCCAGGAACTGGAGGGCGTGCACCGCGGCGGTACCCCAGAACACCGTCGAGGGGTGTGCGTGGGCGTCGACCCGCGCGCGCGTGAGGACGGGCAGCGCCACGCGCACCGGCAGCAGGAGGGCGGGCACGCGTACCGGCTCGACACCGTCGCCGCCGGGCACCACGACGGTCAGCTCGGGGCGGGCCCCCACGGCGATCTGCGGCGGGGCGTCGCCGCCTGGCCGCCAGAAGGCGACGCCACCGGTGCGGGGCGGATCGCCGGGCACGAACACGGATCGGCAGCGGGCCAGTTCGGAGATCTCGGAAGGTGTTGCCGCGGGGAACCTCTGCACAGCGATGTCAGCATTCCTCAAACTTGACTACTGGATCGGGCGGCCGAGAGTACAGCACTCCCGGGGCCGACCTGGCATCCTCGACTTGTGACCTGAGACACGGGGTCGATGCGGTGGGGCGGAGTCCGGAGTCCGTAGGGGGCGTACCTCAGGTATGTCTCAGGGTCGCGGTCCGGAACCGCCGGAGACGCGGGCCCGTTCTCAGGACAGAGAGCGGCAGTGGCCGCGAAGGAGGCGACACAGATGTCGAAGAACGCGAAGATCGCCGCAGGAGGTGTGGCGGCCGGGCTCATCCTGCTGATATGGCTGCCGTGGTGGGCAGCGCTGCTGATCGTCCTGGGCGTCCCGGCCGCCGCTTACCTCACGCTGGACCCCTCGCAGCGGCGCAGGCTGCGCCGTGTCACACGCAAGGAGCTGGGCCGCTGAGGGCTAACGCCCCGCCGCGGCCTGGTCGTCCAGCGCGCAGGAGTTGACCACATCACCGTCCGTGGACCGGCCGACGGTCCGGTCCGCGGGCGGCCGTACACCCCGCTCCACCCAGGCGACCAGCGCGTCGAGGGCCGACCGGTAGCAGGGCAGGATCGGCCGCAGCCGGTCCGGGTAGGTGTCGTACAGCCCGTCGACGTGCGTGCCGCCCTGGACGGTGTAGTAGCGGTGCAGGGTGCCCCGGCCGCTGGCGTCGACCATCCGGGCGTACACGTCGGAGTCCGCGGCCTGGGGCAGCAGCGTGTCCAGGTCACCGTGGAGCGTGATCATCGGTCGGCCGATGCGCCCGGTCAGCGCCACCCGGGCCACGGCCCGGTGGACGGACGCGGGCCGGGAGGCGTAGTCGTAGGTGGCATCGGCCGCGCAGGGGGCGAGGATCTCCTCCAGCGTGCTCCCGGCGGAGGCGCCAGGGCAGTCGGGGTCGTAGGACGGGTCGAACTCCGCCCGGTAGGTCTTCTGGGTCACACCCCAGTAGGCCTTCTCGTGATAGGGCCACAGGAATTCGGAATCCGGCGCGAACCCGACGGCGTACAGGTCCTCGTCCCGTGCAGCGCCGAAGGTCCGTGCCACCGCCGCGGGCAGTGAGGTGAGCAGGTTGGGGCCGTGGGCGGTCCACAGCGCGCCCTCCCAGTCGACGCCGCCGTCGTACAGCTCCGGATGGTTCTCCAACTGCCAGCGGGTGAGGTAGCCGCCGTTCGAGATGCCGGTCATATACGTGTGGGCGGGGCCGCGGCCATAGTGCTGGGCCAGCACCCGCTTCGCCGCGCGGGTGAGCTGCGTGGTCCGCGCGTTCCACTCGGCGAGGGCGTCGCCGGGGCGGGTGCCGTCACGGTAGAAGTCGGTGCCGTTGTTGCCCTTGTCGGTGGCGGCGTAGGCGAAGCCCCGCGCGAGCACCTGGTCCGAGATCGCCTTGTCCGTCGCGTACTGCCTGCGGGTACCGGGCGCGCCGGTGACGACGAGCCCGCCGTTCCAGCGGTCCGGCAGCCGGATCACGAACTGCGCGTCATGCCGCCAGCCGTGGGTGGCGTTGAAGGTCGAGGAGTCCGGGAAGAAGCCGTCGACCTGCGCCCCGGGCACACCGGACGGCGAGGTGGTGGCCCGCGCCGTCAGCCCGGCCTGGTCGGCCAGGTCGGTGTACGGCGTTCCGGCCAGCCCGGTCGTCGTCAGATCGTCGAGGCAGGCCGTGCGCTGGAGCTCCGCGCCCGGCACCCGGACCCGTTCCAGACCGGAGCAGTGATCACCGTCAGCCTGCCGGGCGGCAGCGGGAGCGGGGCCGCTGAACACCGCCGCAAGCAGGGCGACGGTGACGAACGGAACACCTCGGGACGGGCGCATGAGGCCTCCAGGACAACCGAGTAGAAGATGCAGGGCAGTTGGTCAAGCCAAGAGCTGCCTCATGGTGCGGGCCCGCCCTCACACCAGCCATGGGCTGGCGCCCCATGGAATGGCACCCACATATGGGGTCGCATCACAGCAGCCGGGAGTGGACTCCCCTGGCGGAGGCGGCGCTTGCCGCGCCGGTCCGAGTCCTCAGCCCGTGTGCGGAAAACCCGTTTGCGTGACGAGTCAGCGGACCTCCACCATGACCGGCATGACTTCTGGAAAGGAGGCCCAGCGGCTCCACGGTGAGCGCTGATGGCCGCATCCGAGGCGTCGAGGACGCCCTCCCCACAGCCCCAGACCCCGCCGGTGCCCCTGACACCCGCCTGGCTGAGGGTCCACTTCGCCCCCCTGCCCTTTCCCGCGCGCATGGGTGCCCTGGCACGCTACGCCCGCACCCTCACCCCGCACGCGTACGAGAACCTGCGTGGCGCCCTCGACGCCGGTGACCCCGGCGAACGCCACACCGCCCTGTTCCTGGCCGTCGTACGCCGCGACCTGGAACGCGTGACGGCCGCCCTCGACGATCCGCTGCTCGGACGCCGGGCACGCTCCGCCGCCCTCCGACTGCCCGTACCCGAACCCGCGCTGGAACGCCTTGCCCTGCACGAAACCACCGCGGTCCGCCACGACACCTACCGCCTGCTCAGGATCAGCCGCCGCCACGCGCTCGCCACCCGGCTGCTGCCCACGGTGTACGAACGGCACGGAGCCCAGGAAGCGGCAGCGCTGCTCGCGGCCTGCCCCGCGCGGACGGTGGAGAACTGGCTGCCCCGCCTCGACACGACCGGCGACACCCTCAACTCCCTGGCCCGCACGGCGCCCCGCGCCGTGGCCGCCCACCTCGCGGTGCTCAACGAACGGCACGCGCGACAGGCGTCGTACCGCTTCGTACGCCGCCACCGCGCCATCGCCACCACCGCGGCCCGGCGGGACCCGGACGCGGCCCTGACCCTGCTGGCACGGGCACCCGACCTGCTCACGGCGCACGGTGTCCTCGCGGCGCTCAGACGCCCCGCCGCAGCGCTGGCCGTGCTGCGCGCGGCGCCGCCCGCGCCGGACGGCGGCCGTCGGGAACACCCGATCCCCGCCGGACCGCTGTCACCCACCCTGAGCAGGACCCTGCGCGCACTGCCCGTCGACGACCTCGCGGAGCTGGCCGGACACTGCCCCTCCACCGGCCACCGGCACAGCACCCCGGGACGCCGGGAAACAGCCCCCGACGGCCTGCTGCGCCTGCTGCCGCCCACCGAACGCCGACGTGCCGTCGAGGGCTTCGTCGCCGGACGCGCGGGGCTGAGCCGTACCCCGCTGTCCACGCTGGCCGCCCTCGAACCGGACGACCGCCGAGAGGTGGTCCAGTCCCGGCTGCGGCCGTTCAGCCGCCGACCGGGGCGCAGGGCCGTCCTGGCGGCGGCCCTGCCGCTGCCCGACGGTGAGCCGGTGCTGCGCGAGCTGACGGCCGACCACCGTGTGCACCACCGGGCCATGGCCTGGCCCGCTCTGCTGGCCTGCGCGGAGGTGCACGCAGACCCGGGGGAGTTCGCGCGGATCGCGGTGCTCTGCGAGCGCGCCTGGCACGATCAGAACGAGGTGCGTCACGCGGCCCTGCGCCAACTCGCCGGAGCCCCGCCCCGTCTGCTCGACGCCCTGCCCGAACAGGTGTGGCGGGACGCCGTCCTGACCACGGTCCAGTCCCGGGATTCCACGAACGCGACGCTGCGCGCCGCCGAACGACTGCTGTACCGCGTGGCCGAACGGGCCTCGGCGACCGGCCGCACCGAGCGAGCGGCCCGCGCGGTCGCCCTGCTCGGCGAAGTGTTCGCCACACCGGGGCACACCTTCGAGCCGAGGCCGCTGCGCGTCGACGAGGCGGGCGCACGCGCGCTGTGGGCCGCGGCGGAGACCGCCTCTCGCGAGGCCGCCCAGCGTCCGAAGACGATCCTCGTCCTCGCAGAGCTGCTCGCACCGCATCTGGCCGCCCTTCCGACGCTGGACGCGGAGACCCGCCGTATCGCCGTCGAGTGCGACGATCCCGCCCTCGCCGCCCGCGCGGCAGCCGCCTGGACGCGCCCGGCGAAGCTGCGGGACGGGAGGTGCGGGGAACTGGTCGGCGTCGACCCGGCGTTCGCCGTCGTGCCGCTCGTCCTGCGCACCCTCGTCACCCGGCGGACCGATCTGCTCGACGTCGTGTGCGCCGCCGCGCGCGAGGGGTTCACGGGACGGCTGTGGCCGAGCGCCTTCCCCTGGGTGGCGCGGGTGCGTCCGGCCGTCGCCGGGCGCTGGCTCCCGCACCAGCGGGAGGTGTGGAGCGAGTACCACGCGCGCGTGGCCGGGGACGAGGCGGTGCCGCTCCGACTCCGCGCCAACGCGGTCACCCTCCTGACGGACCAGGTACGGCTCATGGCGCTGGCCGACGGGTCGCCGCAGCCGGTCGCCGCCGCGGCGCTGTGGGCGCTGAGCACGTCGGCAACGGGTCTGGAGGGCAGCGGCACCGTGGACGGGACCGGTCTGCGCGACCTGCTCCTGCGGCACGCGGGGACCGGCGGGGTGCGCGGCCGTGCCGCCGTCGCCTCGCTCCGCCGCCTGCTGGCCCGGCTTCCCGACCCCGACGCCGTCGCCCTGCTCACCCCCGTGGCCCGCGAGACCGACGCCCCGGTGGGCACCCGCAAGGAGGCTGCCCGGGCCCTGGGCGCCCTGCGCGGGCCCTACGCCTTGGATGCGCTCCTCGCGGCCTGGGACGCCCCACGGCAGCACCCGGACGTGCGGGCGGTCCTGGCCGGTGCGCTGCTCCCCGCGGTGGACCGGACGGACGTCGCTGACCGTCTCGCGCGGGCCGCGCCCGAGCCCGCCGTCCGCGATGCCGTCATCCACGCGCGCGTGGGCAAGGTTCCCGAGACGCGGAGCGATCCCTACCGGGCCTTCCTGGCACGGCTGGTCGAAGCGGGCGACGAGGACGTGGCCGTGGCCGCCTGCGCGGCGCTCTCCACCTGGCTGGAGCCCCACACGGGCGACGCGATGCGGACCCTCGCCGACACCCTGACCGCGCCGGACCGCTCGGAGCGGGTCTGGATGGCCGTCGCGGGCCGACTGTGCTGGTTCCCGTCCGGGCCCGTCGCCGAGTCCGTCATCCACGGTGTCGTCGAGACCTTGACTGACCGAGCCCGCGCCACGGACCCGCGCGTACGCACCGACGCGCTGCGGCGTCTGCACCACTGCGGGAGCGCCGCGCACCCGCGCGGGGATGTCGTCGGCGCGACGACCGTCCTGGACCTGCTGGCCAGCGCGCTGGAGACGGCCGGGCTGTGCCAGGACGCCGTCCAGGCCGGCTGGCGGCTGGCCCTGCACGCCGTAGGCCAGGGCCGGTACGACGCACACCGGTGGGACCGGCTGGTCGGGCTGTGCGAGGCAGGGCCGTGGCGTCTGCCGGACACCTCGTACCTGGCCCTGGACTTCCGGCAGGCACGCGTGCGTGACGCCGTCCTGGCCACCGCACGCGCGCTGCGCGGCCGAGGGACCGCCGTGTCCGGGCTGCTCGCCCTGACCCTCGTCCAGGGCGGCGGCCGGGCCACGGACTGGGAAGCGCCCTGGCCCGCCGAACTCGACGCCCTACGGGCCCACAGCGACCCCGACACGGCGATGGGGGCGCTCCTCGTCGAGCCCGGTACCGACGGCTGATCGGCGCCCGGGGCGCGCGGGTTCAGCTAGGGCGCACGGCCATCTTGTCGAGCGCCTCCAGCAGACCCGGCAGCTCCGGGCCCCGGCCCACCGGCAGCACCTCACCAGGCATGTCGTCGAGCAGGACGAACGCGATGTCGTCGGTCCTGGCCACCAGCGACCAGCCGGGGCCGTCGGCGCGCAGTGTCCGCGCCTCACCCGGCGCGAAGGACGACCGGACCCGGCCGAGGGGCGGCGGCGTGTCGACGTACGCCCGCGCCTCCGCGAGGACGCGCCGCACGCCGGTGCGGCCTTCGTCGTCGGTGCCGTCGGCGCCGACGAGCCCGTTTCCGCTGGGGTCGGACCCCGCCTCCGTGCCGCTACCGGACGCAGCCGCCCCGGCGACCGCCTCACCGCCGTCGTCGGAGCCGTCCGTGCCCCCGTCCGCCGACGCGGCGCCGCTCGCGGACGCGAACTCGGTGTCGTCGATCTGCTCCCGCCAGATCGCCCACTGCAGTGCGATCTCGTCGGCCCCGAGGCGGCGCTGTGCGGGCCCCCAGACACCGGTGTCCGGCGGTGTCAGCGCCGGACCCCCGCCGACCTCCGGAGCGGGATCGTGCGGCGCGGGCACGCCCGGGGCCGCGACGGCCACCGCGAGCGGCCAGCCGGGCAGCGCGGCGACCACGCTGCGCTCGTCCGGCGACAGGTCGTACTCCATGCCGCAGTCCCAAGAGGCGATCGCGACCGCAACCAGCGACACGTCGTCGGTGACGACCGTCCACCGCGCGCCGTCGCCGTCCTGGCCGAGCACCAGACCGTATCCGTCGACGAGCGGCACCAGGCCGAGCGCGGCGCACGCCTCCGGATAGTCGTCGCCGAGCACGCTCGGGAACTGCGCGGGCGTCAGCAGCACCGCCGTCAGCACGTAGAGCGCGTCGTCCTCGGCGGCGACGGCGTCCTCATCCGTCCCGGCCATCCCAGCCTCCCCAGGAGTTGTCCAACGGCGCGCACCCTAATGCGACGGGGAGCCGGTTGTCACGAGTGCGAAGACCATCCGGAGCTGCGGCTTCCCTACTGGACGCGGCGGAACGACCATCCGGCCGCCGCCTCCGTCAGGTCGCCGGAAGGCCGAGCAGCGCCCGTGCCACCGCCCGGGGCGACTCGTCGCGCTCCCGCGCGAGCGCGATGACGGCCCGGCACGCCAGCTCGTTCACCCCGAACGACAGCGCCTCCGGCGACACCCACCCCGCGGCCTCGTCGATCCGGTCCTGGTCGTCGTCCGCGCACGCCGACACATAGGCCGCGGCCGCCTCGAACAGATTGTGGCTACGGTTGTCCCGGCCGGTGGCCTCCTCCACGCGCAGGGCGTCACGGAAACCAGTCCACGACTTGCGGAACCTGTGCCACATGCCGACCACCTTCCCCCAGTTCGGCGCCCCGCGCGGGGTGCTCGTCCTCGGCCACTGAACGCAGGGTCGCAGGTCTGGCGCCGGAAAGGGGAGCGCACGCTGAGGCGCCATCCGTCTTGAGGGAGGCTCAGTCCTCCCGGACGGCGAGCGCCAGAAAGCGGTTGTCCTCATCCGCGTACGACGTCATGCGCCACCCCGCCCCGGCCAGCAGGGGCCGCAGATTGGGCTCGGCACGCAGGTCCTCGGGGGTGATCTGGCGGCCCTGACGTGCCGCGAGTGCCGCCCGGCCGATCGGGTGGAAGAGGGCCAGCGTGCCCCCGGGGCGCACCACGCGCGCCAGTTCCCGCAGGTTCTCCCCGGGCCGGGACAGATGGGCGATGAGCCCGGCCGCGAACACGGCGTCGAGCGACCGCGAGCGCAGCGGCAGCGCGGCGACGTCGGCGCGCAGCAACCACCCGTCGCGGTCCCGCCCGGCGTCTACGGCGGCCTCCAGCATGGCGGCCGTCAGATCCACCCCGAGGATGACTCCCGACGCCCCCACGGCGGCACGCAGCGACGGCAGCGCGCGTCCGGTGCCGCAGCCCGCGTCGAGGACGCGATCGCCCTCCCGCAGGCCGAGTTCGGCGACGGCGGCGGCGTATGCGGGGCCGTCGTCGGGGAACCGGCGGTCCCAGTCGGCGGCGCGGGCGGTGAAGAACTCCTGGACGTCTGTCCGATCGTCGGTCATGTCCGTATGATTCCTCACCGACACGGATGACGTCGCTGCGCACACGTTCGAGCGGGAGGCGATCGCTCCCGCGTACGGCTGTGTCATATTGCGGCACCTTTCGACATGCGCCCCCTCTGTGCTCCCGTGCCCCCTAGCGTCCCGGGGCCATGGGACACCTGGACCATGCCTCCTTCGGCTGGCTGACCCCCGTGCTGTCGTACGCGATGGCCTGCACCGGCGCCGCCCTCGGGCTGCGCTGCACCGTCCGCGCGCTCGCCGCGACCGGCGCCGCACGCCGCAACTGGCTCATCACCGCGGCCTCCGCCATCGGCACCGGCATCTGGACCATGCACTTCGTGGCCATGCTGGGCTTCGGCGTCAGCGGCACCGAGATCCGCTACGACGTCCCGCTGACCGTCCTCAGCCTGATCGTCGCCATGACCGTCGTGTGCGCCGGGGTCTTCGCCGTCGGCTACGGCCGGGACCGTGGCCGCGCGCTCCTGCTCGGCGGGCTCACCACCGGGATCGGCGTCGCGAGTATGCACTACCTCGGCATGGCCGCGGTGCGGCTGCACGGGCGCGTGACCTACGATCCTGCCCTCGTCGCGCTCTCCGTGGTGATCGCGGTCGTCGCGGCGACGGCGGGCCTGTGGGCGGCGCTCAACACCAGGTCCCCGCTCGCGGTCACCGTCGCCTCGCTCGTCATGGGAGCGGCGGTGAGCAGTATGCACTACACCGGGATGCTCGCGGTGCGCGTGCGCGTCACGCCCTCCGGCGACGTCCTGCCCGGGGCCACGGCGACGCAGTTCGTCTTCCCCCTCGCCGTCGGCCTCGGGTCCTACCTCTTTCTGACCTCGGCCTTCGTCGCGCTGTCACCCACGGCGGGGGAGCGCGCGGCGTCCGCCTCCGCCCAACGGCCGGGCGAGCGGGCCGCCGTCCGCTGACGGCGTGCCCCAGGGCGCGGCACCGCATGGACCGCACACCCCCGAACCACACCGAGCGAGGAGGCCATGCGTACACCCCGCAGAAGCGCCGCGACGCCGCCCGACACCCCGGTGCGCGGCCGACGCGCCCACGCCGGACCACCGGCCGACGAAGGCCCCGACGGGCTCCCGGACAGGGCGTCCGAGACCAAAAGTGCCCCGGACATGGCGCCCGAGACCCAAAGGCTCCCGGACACCGATTCCGGAACCAAAAGGCTCTCGGACACGGCGCCCGGAACCAAAAGGCTCTCGGACCCGGCGCCCGAATCCGATGACTCCACGAACGCGGCGCCCGAAGCGGGGCCCCCGCGCGCGGGGCGCCGTCACCTCCGACCGCGCACCGTCCGCGCCAAGATCGTCTGCCTGCTGATGGTGCCGGTGGTGTCCCTGCTGGCCCTGTGGGGCTACGCGACCGTGAGCACCGCCCAGGACGTCTCCCGGCTGCGGCGGGTGCAGCGAGTGGACGCCGAGGTGCGCGCGCCCGTCGCCGCCGCGATCGTGGCCCTCCAGGCCGAGCGCGCCGTGGCCGTGCCGTACGCCACCGAGTCGTCCGCCGGACGGCGCGGCGACCTTGAACGGCTCGCGAAGCGCACCGACCGCGCGGTGGCGGCCCTCAGGCTCGGCGACGACGGCACGGTCGCGGACGGCCAGGAGTTGCCCGCCCAGGTGGCCCGGCGGCTGGAGGCCTTCGTCGGTGACGCGGAGCGGCTGCGGTCCCTGCGCGAGGCGGTGCGGGAGCGGCGGACGGGCTGGCGGGAGACGTACGAGCGGTACACGGCCACCGTCTCGGCCGCCTTCGCGGTGAACGGTGCGCTCACCGGCATCCAGGACGCCCACCTCGGCTCCGACGCGCGCGTGCTGCTGGAGTTCTCCCGCGCGGGCGAGGCGCTGGCCCAGGAGGACGTGCTCCTCGCCAGCACCCGCCCCGGTGACGGCCTCCCGCCCGAGCGGCTGCGGCTGTTCACCGGCGCCGTCGCCACGCGCCGCGCCCTCACCGCGTCCGCGGCCACCGACCTGCGCGGCACCGACGGGACGGCATGGCGCCGCCTTGCCGCCAGCGCCCCCTACGCGGCCCTCGGCGAGGCCGAGGACGACATCTTGGCGAAGCCTCCTGGCACGACGAGGGCGCTCCGGCCCGCGACGAGCTGGAACGGGGCCCACGCGCGCGTGCAGGGCGCCATGCGGACCATCGAACAGGACGCGGCCCGTGGTGTCGCGGACCGGGCCGACCCGTTCACCCGCGGCGCGCTCAGCCCGGCCGGTGCGGCCGTCCTCCTCGGCCTCGCCGCCGTCGCCGCGTCACTGGTGATCTCCGTACGCATCGGCCGTGGGCTCGTCGTGGAACTCGTCAGCCTGCGCAACAGGGCCCTGGAGATCGCCCGGCGCGAACTCCCCGCGGCCATGCGGAGACTGCGCGCGGGCGAGGAGATCGACATCGGGGCCGAGGCGCCGCCCGGACCGCGCGCGGAGGACGAGACGGGCCAGGTCGCGGAGGCACTGGGCACCGTCCACCGGGCCGCGCTGCGCGCCACCGTCGAACGCGCCGAACTCGCCAGCGGCATCTCCGGCGTCTTCGTCAACCTCGCCCGCCGCAGCCAGATCCTCGTCCACCGCCAACTGAGCCTGCTCGACAGCATGGAACGCCGCTCCGACGACCCCAACGAACTGGGCGACCTGTTCCGGCTCGACCACCTCACCACCCGTATGCGGCGCCACGCCGAGAGCCTGATCATCCTCTCCGGCGCCGCCCCCGGCCGCGCCTGGCGGATGCCCGTCCCCCTGACGAACGTGGTCCGCGCCGCCGTGTCCGAAGTCGAGGACTACGCGCGCGTGGAGGCCCGCCAGCTCCCCGAAGCCAAGATCATTGGGGCCGCCGTCGCCGACCTCACCCATCTGCTGGCCGAGATCATCGAGAACGCCGCCCAGTTCTCTCCGCCGCACACGCGCGTGCGCGTCACCGGGGAACCCGTCGGCAACGGCTACGCCCTTGAGGTCGAGGACCGAGGCCTCGGCATGGGCAAGGAGACGCTCGCCGAGGCCAACCGCCGCATCGCCCAGTCCGAGGCCCTCGACCTCTTCGACAGCGACCGGCTCGGCCTCTTCGTGGTCAGCAGGCTCGCCGCCCGGCATGACATCAGGGTGCACCTGCGGACCTCGCCCTACGGCGGCACCACCGCCGTCGTCCTGCTGCCCACCGCGCTGCTCCACCGCGAGCCGCCGGAACGTACCCCCGAGGAGACGGCGGACGCCCGCCAGCCCGCGGCACACACCCACGCGCGCGTGCCCGACGACACGCACGACCAGCCACACCACCCATCGCACCACCGCTCGCCTGATCCAAGGGCCGTCGCCCCGTCCGCCGACCGTCCCGCGCTGGCGGCCCCCTTCCAGACCACGGCGGAGCCCACCACCGGGCAGCCGCCGCCCGGAGTGACCGCCTTGCGCCCGCACCGCCCCCAGGACAACCCCGAGGACTCCGACGACCTGCCGCGCCGGGTACGCCAGGCCAGCCTCGCCCCCCAGCTCCGCGAACGGCCCGCCACGCAACCGCCGCCAGCGCCCGAATTCCGCGGCGACGACCAGCGCACCCCCGAACTCGCACGCGACCGCATGGCCGCCTACCGCGACGGATGGTCCCGCGGCGGCGGCCGACACCCCGGCCACCGCGCCGCCCCGGCCCCGGCACCCGGCAGCCACAGCGACAAAGGAGACCCCGCATGACCCAGGACCCGAACACCAGGGCCGACGTGGGGGTCCCCGCGCCCGAGCGGAGCCAGGAGTGGGGGAGGACCGGAGACCTGGACTGGCTGCTGGACGACCTGGTGCTGCGCGTGCGCGAGGTACGGCACGCCGTGGTGCTCTCCACCGACGGACTCGCCGTCGGCGCCTCCACCGACCTCGGCCGCGAGGACGCCGAGCACCTCGCCGCCGTAGCCTCCGGCTTCCACAGCCTCGCCAAGGGCGCGGGCCGTCACTTCGGCACCGGAGGGGTGCGCCAGACCATGGTCGAGATGGACGACGGCTTCCTGTTCGTCGCCGCCGCGGGCGACGGCTCCTGCCTCGCCGTACTGACCTCCGTGAACGCGGACATCGGCCTCGTGGCGTACGAGATGGCACGCCTCGTCAAACGCGTCGGCGAGCACCTCCACACCGCCCCGCGCACCGGCTCGCGGCCCACCGTCGGCGGCTGAGACGAAGGGCGGTCCGAGCAGATGACCGACGACGTCACCGGCGTCCCGCGCGAGCCGGGCAGCCAGTGGTACGACAGCGAAGCCGGGCCCCTGGTCCGCCCCTACGCCATGACGGGCGGACGCACCCGCCCCGGCCCCACCGGAGTGCGGTTCGACCTGATCGCCCTTGTCAGCCTCGACCCCGCCGCACCCGTCCTCGACGACGACCCCGCCCTCGGACCGGAACACCGGGCGCTGATCGACCTGTGCCGCACGGAGACCCAGTCCGTCGCCGAACTGGCCACCGGCGCCGAACTGCCCGTAGGAGTGGTCCGGGTGCTCCTCGGCGACCTCCTGGAACTCGGGCGCGTCACCGTCACCCGCCCGGTGCCGCCCGCCCAACTACCCGACGAGCGCATCCTGCGTGAAGTGATCGAAGGACTGCGAGCGCTGTGATGAATGCCCTCCCAAGTGGCGGCGAACCGGAGCGGCACGGTCACATCCCGCCAAAGAACGGTCTCATCCCTCAGAAGGAGACCGCGCTTGCCATGATGCCGACGGACTCCGTACGTCCGCCGACGCCGTACGCGCTCCCCGCCTACGTCATATACCCCTCCCGCCTACGTCTTACGGGCTTCCCCGTCCACGCCGTACGCGCTTCCCGCTGACGACCGCTGCTGGCACTCCCGAGAGAAGTGATCGATGGTCTCCGAGCACTCCGCCCAGACGGACGACGAGCCGACCGTCCTGGCGTTGAAGATCCTTGTAGCTGGCGGATTCGGTGTGGGCAAGACGACCCTGGTGGGTGCGGTCAGTGAGATCAGGCCACTGCGCACCGAAGAACTGCTCAGCCAGGCGGGCCAGTCGGTGGACGACACCGACGGCGTGGACCAGAAGGTCGCGACCACCGTCGCGATGGACTTCGGACGCATCACCATCCGGTCCGGGCTCTCCCTCTACCTGTTCGGCACACCGGGACAGGACCGCTTCTGGTTCCTCTGGGACGAACTGGCCCAGGGCGCCCTCGGTGCCGTGGTACTCGCCGACACCCGGCGCCTGGAGGACTGCTTCCCCGCGGTCGACTACTTCGAGCACCGGCGCATCCCGTTCGTGGTCGCCGTCAACTGCTTCGCGGGCGCCCGCAGCTACGGCGCCCACGACGTCTGCCGCGCGCTCGACCTCGACCCGGGCACACCGGTCGTGCTCTGCGACGCCCGCGACCGCGACTCCGGCAAGGAGGTGCTGATCCGGCTCGTGGAGTACGCCGGGCGGATGCACACCGCCCGGCTGCTGGACTCCGTCGGCTGACCAGCCGCCCCGGACCCCGCGGCAGGGGTCAGCTCGCCACGCCCCGCTCCGACAGGACCTGGTCGATCGTGACGCGGACGAGGAGTTCACCGGCCGTGCCGTTGCGGGCGCCGAACTCCTCGGCACGCTCCTCACCCATGTACCGCGCCCCGATCCGCGCCGCCCAGTGCCGGAGTTCACCGGGGTCCTCCGAGATCCGGGCGCGGCCGCGCAGCAGCACGTAGTCGAACGGGGGCCGGTCGTCGTCCACACACAGCGCGACCCGGCCGTCCCGGGCCAGATTGCGCCCCTTCACACTGCGCGCGGCGGTGTTGAACACCACCTCGTCCCCGTCGAGCAGGAACCAGATCGGCGTCACATGCGGGCTCCCGTCGGCCCGCACCGTCGACAGTTTGCCGGTACGGGTGCCATATGAGACGAACGCCCGCCATTCCTCGTCGGTCATCTTCTGTGCCATGCCTCCCATCCTCCTTGCCCGAGGGCCGGTCCTGGGGAAGGCTGACGGAGAGATCCCCCTGCCAGGGGGAGACGGGGCATCACACGGGGAGACCAGACCATGGCGCAGAACCAGGGGCTCGGCTGGCTGCTGGACAACCTGACCGAGCGCGTCGAGCACGTGCGGCACGCGCTGGTGCTGTCCAGTGACGGGCTCGTGACGGGAGCGAGCACCGGCTTACGCCGGGAGGACGCCGAACACCTCGCCGCGGTCGCGTCCGGACTGCACAGCCTGGCCAAGGGGTCGGGCCGGTACTTCGGCGCGGGCGGGGTACGCCAGACGATGATCGAGTTCGACGAGGCGGTGCTGTTCGTCACCGCCGCGGGCAACGGCAGTTGCCTGTGCGTCCTCAGTGGCGCGGAGGCCGACATCGGCCAGATCGGCTACGAGATGACCCTGCTCGTCAACCGGGTCGGCGAGCACCTCGGCGTGGACGCCCGCCAGCCCGAGCGCGCCCCGACCGTCGACCCCTAACGCTCTGACCTGCGACTTTTTCAGCTCCTCCGGAGTTATCCACAGGCTCGCCACGGGATTCGAGAAACCGGCTACGGTTTTTCCACGGCGAGCGCAGACGGCGCCAGCCGCCGACTCCACGGGGGAGAGCGACCATGTCAGGCCACACTGCCACCCAACCATCCCAGCCCACCTGCGCCCCGAGCCGGGCCGCCCGTGAACTGGGCTTGAAGCGCGGCGAGTTCGACCTCGCCGTACATCTCGGACGCATCCGCACCGTGCCCGACGAGACCGGTGCGGGCCCACGCGTCACCCACGCCGAACTGGACCGGCTGCGAGGGGAGAAGGGCTTCCCGGAAGCGCTGCGCGAAGGCGTCAAGGTGGTGGGCACCACGGCGGGCGCGGCCCTGCTGGAGATCTCCTCCGCACGGTTCACCCGACTCGCCAGGCTGGGTCTGCTGGTGCCCGTCAAGTTCTATCTGAACCGCTACCGAGCGGTCGTCTGGCTCTATCTCGCCGACGAACTGCGGCAGTTCGCCGCCGGGCAGGAGAACGCCGTGATCCTGCGCCAGCGTATGCCCGAGCGCCTGCGGAGCGACCTGGACAAGGGCCTGGACCGGCGGCCCCGGAACTGGCGCCAGCGGCACCTGGGCTTCCTGCTGCGGCAGGCCGCGGACCCCTGGCAGCGTGCCGGGGCGCTGGCGGCCTTCCTCGATCCCGTCCAGATCGCGGAGATCGTCACGGACCCCTACGAGCGCGCTCATGTGCACCGGTTCCGGCCGCCCCCGCCGTCCCACGGCGCACCCGGTTCCCCGGGCGCCCAACTCGCCGGGCAGCTCATGACCGCGGACGATCCCGACGAGATCGCCTGGCTGCGCTCCGACCTGACCCAGACCCTGCGGGAGGCCCGCGCCCACCGTGCCGCCCCACGTCCCGTGCGCCGCGAGACGCCCGAGGCCACGGCATCGACGGCCACGACGAGGGCCACAACAACGGAGCCCAAGGAGCCAGACCACCCGCGCGGCCTGCTGAGCCGACTGCTGCGCAGAGGCTCCAGGCCCTCCTGACGGACCGCTCGCGCGTACGCTGCGCGGCAGCGACCCGGCAGAGGTGACTCTCCTGGACGGACGGCCCGCACGGCGCCCTACAGGGCCCGGAACAGCCCCTCCTGTACGACGGACACCAGCAGCCGCCCTTCAAGATCGTAGATCCGGCCCCTGGCGAGGCCCCGGCCACCGGTCGCGATCGGGGACTCCTGGTCGTACAGGAACCACTCGTCCGCGCGGAACGGCCGGTGGAACCACATCGCGTGGTCCAGCGACGCCATGTCAAATCCTCGCGGGCCCCAAAGGGGCTCAACTGGGATGCGTACGGCGTCCAGCAGGGTCATGTCACTGGCGTAGGTCAGCGCGCAGGTGTGCACCAGCGGATCGTCGCCGAGCGGGCTGACCGCACGCATCCACACGGCACTGCGCGGGTCCGCTCCCTTGATCTCCTCCGGTGTCCAGCGCAGCCGGTCGACATAGCGGATGTCGAAGGGCTGGCGGCGCGCCATCCGCTCCAGTTGCTCGGGCAGCGCACCGAGGTGCTCCCGGATCTCCTCCACCACCGTGGGGAGCGACTCCGGATCCGGGACCTCGCGGGCGGGCGGCAACTGGTGCTCGAAGCTCCCCTGTTCAGGCTTGTGGAAGGAGGCGGTGAGATTGAAGATCGTACGGCCCTGCTGCACGGCGGTGACCCGGCGCGTGGTGAAGGAGCGCCCGTCCCGGACTCGTTCGACCTGGTACACGATGGGCACACCTGGCCGCCCCGGGCGCAGGAAGTACGCGTGCAGCGAGTGCACCGGCCGGTCGCCCTCCGTGGTGCGGCCCGCGGCGACCAGCGCCTGCCCCGCCACCTGGCCGCCGAAGACCCGCTGCAGCGACTCCTGGGGGCTGCGGCCCCGGAAGATGTTGACCTCGATCTGCTCCAGGTCGAGCAGGTCGACGAGCCTCTCGGCCGGGTTCGTCATGGATGTCCTTCTCCTGTGTTCACAACTGGCCGACGGCGGTGACGCGGACCACGGCGCGCCCCTCCGCGTCGGAGGCGGCGAGGTCGATCTCGGCGCTGATGCCCCAGTCGTGGTCGTCGTTCGGGTCGTCGAAGATCTGCCGGACGCGCCACAGCTCGTTCTCCGGCTGCTCCTCGATCAGCAGCAGCTTCGGGCCGCGGGCGTCGGGGCCGGTGCCGAGATCGTCGTACTCGTCCCAGTACTTGTCCATCGCCTCGCCCCACGCGTCCGCGTCCCAGCCGGACTCGGCGTCCATCTCGCCCAGTTCGTCGACATGGTCGAGGGCGGCGAGTTCCACGCGGCGGAACATGGCGTTGCGGACCAGCACACGGAAGGCGCGCGCGTTGGCGGTGACCGGCTTGACCTGGTCGGCCTTCTCCTGAGCCTCCTCGGCTGTCATCTCCTCCGGGTTGGCCAACTGCTCCCATTCATCCAGCAGGGAGGAGTCGACCTGGCGCACCGTCTCACCGAGCCAGGCGATGAGGTCCTCAAGGTCCTCGGACTTCAGGTCGTCCGGGATGTTGTGGTCGAGGGCCTTGTAGGCGCTGGCGAGGTAGCGCAGCACGATGCCCTCGGTGCGGGCCAGCTCGTAGAACGACACCAGTTCGGTGAAGGACAGGGCCCGCTCGTACATGTCCCGGACGACCGACTTCGGCGACAGCGGATGGTCACCGACCCACGGGTGGCTCTTGCGGTAGGTGTTGTACGCGTGGAAGAGCAGCTCTTCCAGGGGCTTGGGGTAGGTGACGTCCTGGAGCCGCTCCATGCGCTCCTCGTACTCGACACCGTCCGCCTTCATCGCGGCGACGGCCTCACCGCGCGCTTTGTTCTGCTGGGCCACCAGGATCTGCCGGGGGTCGTCCAGCGTGGACTCCACGACGGACACCATGTCCAGGGCGTACGACGGCGACTCGGGATCGAGGAGTTCGAAGGCGGCCAGCGCGAAGGTGGACAGCGGCTGGTTCAGCGCGAAGTCCTGCTGGAGGTCCACGGTGAGGCGGACGATGCGGCCTTCGGCGTCGGGCTCGTCCAGCTTCTCGACGATGCCGCCGTCCAGCAGGGAGCGGTAGATGGCGATGGCCCGCCGGATGTGCCGCAGTTGCTGCTTGCGCGGTTCGTGGTTGTCCTCCAGCAGGTGCCGCATCGCCTCGAAGGCGTTGCCGGGACGGGCGATCACCGACAGCAGCATCGTGTGCGTCACCCGGAAGCGGGACGTCAGCGGCTCAGGCTCGGAGGCGATGAGCTTCTCGAAGGTGTCCTCCGACCACGCCACGAAGCCCTCGGGCGCCTTCTTGCGGACCACCTTGCGGCGCTTCTTCGGATCGTCGCCCGCCTTGGCGAGCGCCTTGTCGTTCTCGATGACGTGCTCGGGCGCCTGGGCGACGACGAAGCCCGCCGTGTCGAAGCCCGCCCGGCCCGCCCGGCCCGCGATCTGGTGGAACT
Organism: Streptomyces flavalbus; assembly: GCF_042674625.1. Taxonomy (NCBI): domain Bacteria; kingdom Bacillati; phylum Actinomycetota; class Actinomycetes; order Kitasatosporales; family Streptomycetaceae; genus Streptomyces; species Streptomyces flavalbus. Next base: position 942,738 of record NZ_JBHTEB010000001.1, on the reverse strand, counting down.
CCCGCGCGCGCAGCGTACGCACCCGGCTCCCGTCGTACTTGGTCAGCGCCGTGAACAGCACGGTCCGGATGGGGACGTTGACGCCCACGCCGAGCGTGTCGGTGCCGCAGATCACCTTCAGCAGACCGGCCTGCGCGAGTTTCTCCACCAGCCGCCGGTACTTGGGCAGCATCCCGGCGTGGTGCACACCGATGCCGTGCCGGACGTAACGGGACAGGTTCCGGCCGAACTTGGTGGTGAAGCGGAAGTTGCCGATCAGCTCGGCGATCTGCTCCTTCTCCTCGCGCGAGCACATGTTGATGCTCATCAGCGCCTGCGCCCGCTCCACGGCCTGCGCCTGGGTGAAGTGCACGATGTAGACGGGCGCCTGCTGGCTCTGGAGCAGCTCCGTCAGCGTCTCCGTCAGCGGTGTGCGCTGGTACTCGTACGACAGCGGCACGGGGCGGGTCGCCGAGCGGACCACCGACGTCGGGCGGCCGGTGCGCCGGGTGAGGTCCTTCTCGAACATGGAGACGTCGCCGAGCGTGGCCGACATCAGCACGAACTGCGCCTGCGGCAGTTCGAGCAGCGGGATCTGCCAGGCCCAGCCACGGTCCGGCTCGGCGTAGAAGTGGAACTCGTCCATGACGACCTGGCCGACGTCCGCCCGCCTGCCGTCGCGCAGCGCGATCGAGGCGAGCACCTCGGCGGTGCAGCAGATCACCGGGGCGTCGGCGTTGACGGACGCGTCGCCGGTCAGCATCCCCACGTTCTCGGTGCCGAAGAGCTTGCACAGCTCGAAGAACTTCTCCGAGACGAGCGCCTTGATGGGAGCCGTGTAGAAGGTGACCTCGTCCCGGGCGAGCGCGGCGAAGTGGGCACCCGCGGCGATCATGCTCTTGCCGGAGCCGGTCGGCGTGGACACGATCACGTTCGCCCCGGAGACCACCTCGATCAGCGCCTCCTCCTGATGGGAGTAGAGCGTGAGACCCCGCTCCTGGGCCCACGACTCGAAGGCGTCGTACAGGGCGTCGGGGTCGGCGGTCGGCGGCAGCTGATCGATGAGGGTCACGCCCCCATCTTGCCTGCCGACCGACCCGGAAGGGGAATCGGATGCGGGTACGAAGATCGCGAACGCTACGCTGTGTCGCCGACGCGGGGTCAGCGGGCACGGTCGGCTGACGAGCCGGACAGGTCAACTGCACAGTGGAACACGAGGAATGGGGCGGGCAGCGGCGATGATGGGACCAGCACACTCACTTTCGGGCGCCGCTGCCTGGCTCGGCGTCGGTGCCGCCGCTGCCGCGGCCGGGCACACCATGCCCTGGCCGGTCCTCCTCGTCGGCGCCCTGATCTGCGCCGGAGCGGCCCTCGCCCCCGACCTGGACCACAAGGCCGCCACCATCTCGCGTGCCTTCGGGCCGCTGTCGCGCTGGCTGTGCGAGATCGTCGACAAGCTGTCCTACGCCGTCTACAAGGCCACCAGGAAGCAGGGCGACCCGCGCCGCTCCGGCGGCCACCGCACGCTGACGCACACCTGGCTGTGGGCGGTGCTCATAGGCGGGGGCACCTCGGTGCTGGCGATCACCGGCGGGCGCTGGGCGGTGCTGGCCATCCTCTTCGTGCACCTGGTGCTGGCCATCGAGGGCCTGCTGTGGCGGGCGACCCGCGGCGCCAGCAGCGACGTCCTCGTCTGGCTGCTGGCCGCGGCGAGCGCGTGGATCCTCGCCGGGGTGCTGGACCAGTCAGGCAACGGCTCCGACTGGCTGTTCACGGAGCCGGGCCAGGAGTACCTGTGGCTGGGCCTCCCGGTCGTCCTGGGCGCGCTGGTGCACGACATCGGGGACGCGCTGACCGTGTCGGGGTGCCCGATCCTGTGGCCGATACCGGTGGGCCGCAAGCGCTGGTACCCGCTGGGGCCGCCGAAGGCGATCCGCTTCCGGGCGGGCAGCTGGGTGGAGCTGCGGGTGCTGATGCCCGCGTTCATGGTGCTCGGGGGAGTGGGCGGCGCCGCCGCGCTCAACGTCATCTGAGGCACCGGCCGACGGGCGCCGGGTGCCCGCCGCCCTCAGTCGGAGCCCGGCGACACCTGCGAGGCGCCCTCGCCGTACCGCCGCTCGAACCGGGCGATGCGGCCCTCGGTGTCCACCGTGCGGGCCTTGCCGGTGTAGAAGGGGTGGCTCTCCGAGGAGATTTCCACGTCCACCACGGGGTACGTCTCGCCGTCGTCCCACTCGATGGTCTGGTCACTGGCCGCGGTGGACCGGGTCAGGAAGGCGTAGCCAGCGGCCCGGTCACGGAAGACGACGGGGTGGTAGTCGGGGTGCTTGTCCTGCTGCATGGCTGCTCCTGGTACGGCGGTGGCAGGGAACGGGCGGGAAAGCGGCGAGGCGGGTGTGCCGGACGGGTGGGGAAGGCCGGGGCGGGCGGCGCGTCAGCCGGACAGGGCGTCCTCGTCGACGATGTGCATCGCGGCCTCCTCGGCGGAGGCGGCTGCGCCGTCGATGCCGACGTCCGTGGCGACCAGCGCGCTCTCCTCGTCCTCGTGCGCCCCTTCGTCGGGGGCGACCAGGCGCCCGGAGCGGACCGCGCCGACCTCGTTGTCGAGGAGTTCCCCGTCGGTGCCCTGGCAGTCGCCGAGGCCGTCACCGTCCGGGGCGACGGGATCGGGGAGTTCCTCCGCCAGCCGCTGGTCCAGCGTCTCGCCCCGCAGCCGCTCGGCCGCGGTGACGCCGTCGTGCTCCACGGCCCACGGCTTCTCGGGAGGGGACCAGCCCCGGTCGAGGGGGTCGTCGACACCGTCGTACTCCAGGGTGTCCTCCGCGTCGAGCAGTCCCGTGTCCTCCCGCTGGTCGGACTGATCGGGCTGGTAGACGTCGTCGCCCCATCCTTCGGCGCTGTTCACGGGTACCTCCAGGTGGTGCGGACGGACGGTTCCCACCGTGTTCGGCGGCGGGTGGCCGACGTGTCCGGGCGCAGGGTCCGGCACTCGCGGAACCGCACGGTTCTCGGGCGCTCCCCGAGGCGGCGCCGCCTACCAGCCTTCCACCCCTCATCGCACCCGCGCAACGCCACGACCGCCGCCCGGTCCCCCTTCCACCCCACCCTGCCCGCCGCACCCAGGTCCGCACCGGCCCCCGTCGCGGCCCGCACGGGCAGGTCAGCGCCGACCGGGGCGACCCCACGGCCACCCCGGTCCACACCAGCCGCGCGGCCCGCGCCGCGGAGGGCAGCCGCCCAGCCTCTCCCGGCGTCAGGCAGGCCACTCTCCGTCGGCTGCGAACGCCTCTCACCCATGCCAGGACCGCCACAGCGCCGCGTACGCGCCGTCCGCCGCGACCAGGTCGTCATGGCTGCCCAGTTCGCTGATGCGGCCGTCCTCGACGACGGCGATGACGTCGGCGTCATGGGCGGTGTGCAGGCGGTGGGCGATGGCTATGACGGTCCGGCCGTCGAGGACGCGGGCGAGGGACCGTTCCAGGTGACGGGCCGCGCGCGGGTCGAGCAGGGAGGTCGCCTCGTCGAGGACCAGCGTGTGCGGGTCGGCGAGGACCAGCCGGGCCAGGGCGATCTGCTGGGCCTGCGCCGGGGTCAGGGCGAACCCGCCGGAGCCGACCTCGGTGTCCAGCCCTTCGTCCAGGCCACGGGCCCAACTCTCCGCGTCGACGGCGCCCAGCGCCGCCCACAGTTCGGCGTCACCCGCGTCGGCGCGGGCCAGCCGGAGGTTGTCGCGCAGGGAGCCGACGAAGACATGGTGTTCCTGGTTGACCAGGGCCACGTGGGAGCGGACGCGTTCGGCGGGCATCCGGGACAGTTCGGCGCCGCCGAGGGTGATCCGGCCGTCGCGGGGCGCGTAGATCCCGGCGAGCAGCCTGCCCAGGGTGGACTTGCCCGCGCCGGAGGGGCCCACCAGGGCCAGCCGGGTGCCGGGGGCGACGTCGAGGGAGACCTGGCGCAGCACGTCGACGCCCTCGCGGTAACCGAAGTGCACCCGCTCGGCGTGCACGTCACGCCCGTCCGGGGCGACCGAGGCGTCCCCCTCGGCGGGCTCGATGTCCCGGACGCCGACCAGTCGGGCCAGCGACACCTGCGCCACCTGGAGTTCGTCGTACCAGCGCAGGATCAGCCCGACCGGGTCGACGAGCATCTGCGCGATCAGCGCACCGGTCGTCAACTGGCCCACGCCGATCCAGCCCTGGAGGACGAAGACACCGCCGATCATCAGGACGGAGGCCAGCACGGTCACATGGGTGACGTTGATGACCGGGAAGAGCACCGAGCGCAGCCACAACGTGTACCGCTCCCACGCGGTCCATTCGCGGATGCGCTGGTCCGACAGTTGGACGCGGCGGTCGCCGAGGCGGTGCGCCTCGACGGTGCGCCCGGCGTCCACGGTCTCGGCGAGCGCGGCGGCGACGGCCGCGTACCCGGCGGCCTCGGAGCGGTAGGCGGACGGCGCCCGCCGGAAGTACCAGCGGCAGCCGACCACCAGCAGCGGCACGGCGAGCAGCACGGCGGCCCCGAGCGGCGGCGCGGTGACGACCAGCCCGCCCAGCAGCAGCGCCGCCCACACCACGCCGATGGCGAGCTGTGGCACGGCCTCGCGCATCGCGTTGGCGAGCCGGTCGATGTCGGTGGTGATCCGGGAGAGCAGGTCGCCGGTCCCGGCCCGCTCCAGCACTCCCGGCGGCAGCCCGACCGAGCGGATGAGGAAGTCCTCGCGCAGATCGGCGAGCATCCGCTCCCCGAGCATCGCGCCGCGCAGCCGCACCTGCCGCACGAAGAACGCCTGCACCAGCAGCGCCACCACGAACAGCCCGGCGGTGAGTTCCAGGCGCAGTTCCTCGGCGTCGTCGGAGACCCGCTCGACGAGGCCGCCCAGCAGCCAGGGCCCGGCCATCGAGGCGACGACGGCCACGGTGTTGACGGCGACGAGGAGCAGGAAGGCCCGCCGGTGGCGGCGGAAGAGTTCGGCCACGTAGGCCCGTACGGTCGTGGGGGCGCCGACGGGCAGCGTGTGTGCCGTCGTCGGGGCCGCCGGGTCGTACGCCGGTGGCGCCACGCCGATCATGCGGTCTCCTCGATCTCTTCCAGCTCGTCAAGTCCCAGTTCGTCCAGTTCGCGGCGGGTGTCCGCCCCGCTGTCGACGGCCCGCTCACGCAGGTCGCCGAGGGCGGTCTCCTCGTCGGTCTCGCGTGTGACCACCGCCCGGTACCGGGGGTCGGTGTGCACCAGCTCCCGGTGCGGGCCGACCGCGGCGACGGTGCCCTCGTGCACGAGGACGACCCGGTCCGCGCGGTCGAGCAGCAGCGGTGAGGAGGTGAACACCACCGTCGTACGGCCCGTCCGCAGCTCCCGTACGCCCTCCGCGATCCGCGCCTCGGTGTGGGAGTCGACGGCGGAGGTCGGCTCGTCCAGCACCAGCACCTCGGGGTCGGTGATCAGCGACCGGGCCAGGGCGAGCCGCTGGCGCTGGCCGCCCGACAGGGACCGTCCGCGCTCGGTGATCCGGGCGTCCAGCGGGTCCTCGGCGCCCAGCGACCCCTCGACCAGCGCGGCCAGGACGTCCCCGCACTGCGCGGCCGCGAGCGCCTCCTCGGCGCCGACGGCACCGGAGGCGGGCACGTCGAGCAGTTCCCGCAGCGTTCCGGAGAGCAGCACCGGGTCCTTGTCCTGGACGAGGACGGCGGTGCGGGCGGAGTCGAGCGGCAGCTCGTCGAGCGGGGTGCCGTCCAGCAGGACCGAGGGGCCCGGCTCGGACGGGTGGCCGCCCAGCCGCTCCGCGAGCCGCCCGGCCGCGTCCGGGTCCCCGCAGACCACCGCGGTGAGCAGTCCGGAGGGGGCGAGCAGCCCGGTGGCCGGGTCGTACAGGTCGCCCGCGGGCAGCTCGGCGTCGCGCGACCCGCCCGCGTCCGTGGCCCGCTCCAGGGACAGCACCCGGGCGGCCCGCTTGGCGGAGGGCCGGGAGAAGGAGTAGGCCATGGCGATCTCTTCGAAGTGGCGCAGTGGGTACGTCATGATCATCACCGAGCTGTAGACGGTGACGAGTTCACCTACGGTGATCCGGCCCTCGCGGGCCAGATGGACGCCGTACCAGACCACGGCGACCAGCAGCAGTCCCGGCAGCAGTACCTGGATCGCGGAGATCAGGGACCACATGCGGGCGCTGCGCACGGCGGCGTGGCGCACGTCCTGGGAGGCGCGGCGGTAGCGGTCGAGGAAGAGTTCCTCGCCGCCGATGCCGCGCAGGACGCGCAGTCCGGCGACGGTGTCCGAGGCCAGTTCGGTGGCGCGGCCCGCCTTCTCCCGCTGGAAGTCGGCGCGCCGGGTGGCGCGCGGCAGCAGCGGCAGCACGGCCAGCGCCAGCACCGGCAGGCCGACGGCGACGACGACACCGAGGGCGGGCTGGTAGACGAGGAGCGCGGCGCAGACCACCACGATCGTCACCGCGGCGGCGGTGAACCGGGAGATGGCCTCCACGAACCAGCCGATCTTCTCGACGTCGCCGGTGGACACGGCCACGACCTCACCGGCCGCCACCCGCCGGGTCAGCGCCGAACCCAGGTAGGCGGTCTTGCGGGCCAGCAGTTGCTGGACGCGGGCGGCGGCGGTGATCCAGTTGGTGATGGCGGCGCGGTGCAGGAAGGTGTCGCCGATCGCGTTGCCCGCGCAGGCCAGCGCCAGCAGTCCGCCCGCCAGGGCGAGCCGTTCACCGGACCGGTCCACGACTGCCTGGACGGCCACACCGACACAGAAGGGCAGTGATGACACGGACAGGAAGTGCAGCAGGCCCCAGGCCAGGGACTTCAGCTGACCGCGCAACTGGTTCCGGCCGAGCCACCACAGGAATCGAGGCCCCGAACGTGCGTCCGGCACGCCAGGGTCGGGATAGGGAAGGTCTTGGATCTGCATGACGTCCCAGTGGCTCGTGTCAGGGGGTGGACGGAGTTGGGCGGGCGGCGGTGCGCGCCCGACCGCGCGGAGCGGTCGCAAACCGTGCAAGGTTCACTCCGTGGAGTGGTCAATGGCAAACGGTTTTCGACGACACCGCACGGAACCGGCAGGCCTCGCATGGAACCGCCCCGCCCCGCGCGGAACCCGCCCCGCCCAGCGCGGAACTCGCCCCGCCCAGCGCGGGACCGGCACGTCCCAGGACGGAGCCCCCCGCCCCGTACGGAGCTCGCCCGCCCTTCACGGAACCGCCCCGCCCCGTGCGGAACCGCCCCGCCCCGGACGGAGCCCCTCGCCCCGCGCGGAACGGCTCGTCCCGCCCCGTCTCGCTCCCCGGCGCCGCGGACCGGCTCAGCACCCTGGCACGGGTGCCCCGTCGACCAGCGTGTCCAGCAGTCCGCCCAGGACCCCGCGCTGCTCCTCCGTCAGCGGCGCGAGGATCTCCTCCGCGGCCGACCGGCGGGCGGCGTGCAGTTCGCGCAGGGCGCGATGGCCCTCGTCCGTCAGTTCGATCCGGATCACCCGGCGATTGGCCGGATCCGGCACCCGGCGCACCCTGCCGCCCGCCTCCAGCGCGTCGACCAGCGTCGTCACGGCACGCGGCACCACCTCAAGGCGCGCGGCGAGGTCGGCCATCCGTGGCGGCGACCCGAAGTGCGCGAGCGTGCGCAGCAACCTCGACTGCGCGGGCGTGATGCCCAGCTCGTGCCGCTCCAGATGCCGCTTCTGGATGCGGTACACGCGCCGCGTCAGCCGCAGCAGTTGCTCGGCGAGCAGGCCCTCAGACCCCTCAGACCCCTCAGAGTCCTGCGAGCCTTCAGATCCTTCAAAACCCTGAGGGCCCTCAAAGCCCTTCGAGCCTTCGGGGACTGCGAAGCCGTTGGAGCCCTCGAAGCTTCCAGGGCCGCCCGGGCCCTTCGAACCGTCGGAGTCGTCGAACGCGGGTTGGGTCATGCGGGAACAATATCAGGACGTTGTTCATTGTGAGCATAGGTAACAATGAGCTAGGATCCGTCGAGCGCCGCCCGGCGCCGTCTCACCCACCGTAGGAGCCCATGCACCCCGACCACGCACCCCAGTGGACCCCGCCCGCCGAAGCCGAGGACCAGCCCCGCCAGTGGCGCCGCATCCTGAGCCTCTTCCGTCCCTACCGCGGCCGACTCGCCGTCGTCGGCCTGCTGGTCGGCGCCTCGTCGCTGGTCTCGGTCGCCACGCCGTTCCTGCTGAAGGCGATACTCGACGTCGCCATCCCCGAGGGCCGCACCGGCCTGCTCACCCTGCTCGCCCTCGGCATGATCGTCGGCGCGGTTCTCACCAGCGTCTTCGGCGTGCTCCAGACGCTGATCTCCACCACGGTCGGCCAGCGCGTGATGCACGACCTGCGCACCGCCGTCTACGGCCGCCTCCAGCGCATGTCGCTGGCGTTCTTCACCCGCACGCGCACCGGCGAGGTGCAGTCCCGCATCGCCAACGACATCGGCGGGATGCAGGCCACCGTCACCTCCACCGCCACCTCACTGGTCGCCAACTTCACCAGCGTGGTGGCCACGATCCTCGCGATGCTCGCCCTCGACTGGCGGCTGACCGTGGTCTCGCTGCTCCTGCTGCCGGTGTTCGTCTGGATCAGCCGCCGGGTCGGCAACGAACGCAAGAGGATCACCACCCAGCGCCAGAAGCAGATGGCCGCGATGGCGGCCACGGTCACCGAGTCCCTCTCGGTCAGCGGCATCCTCCTCGGCCGCACGATGGGCCGCTCCGACTCCCTGACCCGCGCCTTCTCCGACGAGTCCGAGCGCCTGGTCGACCTGGAGGTGCGGTCGAACATGGCGGGCCGCTGGCGGATGGCCGTCATCACGATCGTCATGGCGGCGATGCCCGCCGTCATCTACTGGACCGCGGGCTTCGCCCTGCACTTCGGCGGCCCGGCGGTCTCCATCGGCACGATCGTCGCCTTCGTCTCCCTCCAGCAGGGCCTGTTCCGCCCGGCCGTCAGCCTGCTCGGCACCGGCGTCCAGATCCAGGCATCCCTCGCCCTCTTCCAGCGGATCTTCGAGTACCTCGACCTGCCGATAGACATCACCGAGCGCGAACGGCCGGTCCACCTGGACCGCGTCAAGGGCGAGGTCCGCTTCGAGGACGTCGAGTTCCGCTACGACGCCGAGGGCGCCCCCGTCCTCGACGGCATCGACGTCACCGTCCCCGCGGGCGGCAGCCTCGCCATCGTCGGCCCGACCGGCGCGGGCAAGTCCACGCTGGGCTACCTGGTGCCGCGGCTGTACGACGTGACGGGCGGCCGGGTCACCCTCGACGGCGTCGACGTGCGCGACCTCGACTTCGACACCCTGGCCCGCGCGGTCGGCGTCGTCTCGCAGGAGACGTACCTCTTCCACGCCACCGTCGCCGAGAACCTGCGCTTCGCCCGGCCCGACGCCACCGACGAGGAACTGCGCGCGGCGGCGAAGGCGGCGCAGATCCACGACCACATCGCCTCGCTCCCGGACGGCTACGACACGGTCGTCGGCGAGCGCGGCCACCGCTTCTCCGGCGGCGAGAAGCAGCGCCTGGCCATCGCCCGCACCATCCTGCGCGATCCGCCGGTGCTCCTTCTCGACGAGGCGACCAGCGCCCTGGACACCCGCACCGAGCACGCGGTGCAGGAGGCCATCGACGCGCTGTCGGCCAACCGCACCACCCTCACCATCGCGCACCGGCTGTCCACCATTCGGAGCGCCGACCAGATCGTGGTCCTCGACGGCGGGCGCGCGGTGGAACGCGGCACGCACGAGGAGTTGTTGGAGCTGGGCGGGCGGTACGCCTCGCTGGTGCGCCGGGACGCCCGACTGGAGCCGACAAGCTGACGATATGCCGGGTTCGCGGCGTTATGCGGGTTAACGTGCCCCCATGCAGACGAACACTCCGCCGCCACGGAGCGCGAGAAGTACGAGGAACACGGGGAGCAAGGGCGGTACAGGGAGCACGGAGAGCACGCAGAGCACGGGAAGTGCGCGGAATCCGAGAGGCACGGCGCGCGCGATCCGACTGACGCGCCGGGGCCGTATCGCCCTCATCGCGGCCGGGGCCGTCGTGGCGGGTACCGCCGTGGCGGTGCCGCTGCTGACCCTGACCGGGGACGAGGACGGCAGGCCCACCACGCTGGTGATCCCGGAGGGCTGGCGCGCGACGCAGGTGTACGCCGCCGTCGACAAGGTCCTCGCCCTGCCCCCGGGCACGACCGGGAAGTCCCTGGACAAGGCCCGCCTGAAGCTCCCCAACGACGCCGAGGGCAACCCGGAGGGCTACCTGTACCCGGCGACGTATCCGCTCCAGGAGAAGTCGACGCCGGAGCAGTTGCTGTCGCTGATGGTCGACACCGCCAACAAGAAGTTCAACGGCGCCCCGATCGCCGCCGGGGCGCAGCGCAACGCCATGAACGTCTACCAGGCCGTCACCATCGCCAGCATCATCCAGGCCGAGGCCGCCACCAAGGAGGACATGGGGAAGGTGGCCCGGGTCGTCTTCAACCGCCTGGAGCGCGGTATGCCGCTCCAGATGGACTCCACCCTCAACTACGCGCTGAACCGCGCCTCGCTGCACACCACGGTGCGCGACACCCGGATGGACAGCCCCTACAACTCGTACCAGCGCATGGGCCTGCCGCCCACGCCCATCGACAACCCGGGCGAGGAGGCGGTGCGGGCCGCGATCAACCCGACGCCGGGGGACTGGCTGTACTTCGTCACCGTCAAGCCCGGCGACACCCGCTTCACCGCCGACTACGCCGAGCACCAGCGCAACGTCGCCGAGTTCAACGCCCGGCAGAAGAGCGGGCGGTCCGCGCCGCGGTGACCCGGCGGGGCGTCACGCGGCGGCCGGTTCCACGGCCTCCCCGGCCAGCAGCCGCCTGATGTCCCGTACGGCCGCCCGGCCCGCCCGGTTGGCGCCGATGGTGCTCGCCGAAGGGCCGTAGCCGACCAGGTGGACCCGCGGATCGGCGACCGCGCGGGTTCCCTCGATCCGGATGCCGCCGCCCGGCTCCCGCAGCCGCAGCGGCGCGAGATGGTCGATGGCGGCGCGGAAGCCGGTCGCCCAGAGGATCACGTCGGCGGTCACATGCCGTCCGTCGCGCCACTCCACCCCGTCGGGGACGATCCGGTCGAACATCGGCTGCCGGTCCAGCACGCCACTCGCCAGCCCTTCCCGGATCGCGTCGTTGAGCGGCAGCCCGGTCACCGACACCACGCTCCTCGGCGGCAGCCCGCGCTTCACCCGCTCCTCCACCCGCGCGACCGCCGCGCGCCCCGCGTTCTCGTCCAGGGGGCCCTCGACGAAGACCGGTGGACGCCGGGTCACCCAGGTGGTGGCCGCCGCGTACGGGGCGATCTCCAGCAGGTGCTGGGTCCCGGACGCGCCGCCGCCCACCACGACCACCCGCTGCCCGGCGAACGCCCGTGGCCCGGGGTACCGCGCGGTGTGCAGTTGCCGCCCGCGGAAGGTCTCCTGCCCCGGGTAGCGCGGCCAGAACGGCCGGTCCCAGGTGCCGGTCGCGTTGACCAGTGCCCGCGCCGCCCAGTTCCCGGCCGAGGTCTCGACGAGCAGCCGCCCGCCGTCGCCCTCCCGCACGGCCCGTACGTCGACGGGCCGCCGTACTCGCAGATCGAACGTACGCTCGTACGCCGCGAAGTACTCGGAGATCACCTCCGCCGACGGCCGCGCCGCATCCGCCCCGGTCAGCTCCATCCCCGGCAGCGCGTGCATCCCGTGCACCTTGCCGTACGTCAGCGACGGCCACCGGAACTGCCAGGCGCCGCCGGGCCCGGGGGAGTGGTCGAGGACCACGAAGTCCCGGTCCGGTGCGAAACCGGAGCGCCGCAGGTGGTAGGCGGCGGACAGTCCCGCCTGTCCCGCGCCGATCACGACGACCTCGACCTCACCCGCACCCATCTCGTTCACGTTTCTACTAACCGCCGCCCCGCCCTGGATCTTCCCACCCCCCCACCAGTCGCCCCCATGGGCCAGGATGGAAGCCATGTCAGACGCGTTCACGACCCGAGTCCTGCACATCGCCTCCGGCTCCTCCGAGACCGTGGTCGACCTCACCCGGGACTGCGAGACCTTCCTGCGCGAGACGGCCGGGGGCCGGGACGGCCTCCTCAACGTCTTCGTCCCGCACGCCACGGCCGGAATCGCCGTGATCGAGACCGGCGCGGGCAGCGACGACGACCTCCTCGCCGCCCTGCACACCCTCCTGCCCGCCGACGACCGCTGGCAGCACCGCCACGGCACCCCCGGCCACGGCCGCGACCACGTCCTCCCCGCCCTCGTCCCACCCCACGCGACCCTCCCCGTCCTGAACGGCCGACTGGAACTGGGCACCTGGCAGTCGGTGTGCCTGGTCGACACCAACCGGGACAACCCTGAGCGGAAGGTGCGGCTCAGCTTTCTCAGTTGATCGAGGCTCTCGTGCAGCCTGGTGTGGGTGTCCCGGTACACGGCCAGGGCTTCGTCGTGCCGCCCGGAGCGGTACAGCGCCAGCATCAGGCAGCCGATCACCCGCTGGGCGAACGGGGACTGCGTCGCCAGTTCCTGGAGTTCGCCGATGAGGTCCGCGTGACGGCCCAGCTCCAGCTCCAGGGCGATGCGCTCCTCCCGCACCCGGCGGTGGTCCTCCACCAGGCGCGCCCGCGTCGTCAGCGCCCAGGTGTTGGCGGCGAACTCGGTCAGCGGGTCGCCCCGCCACCGCGCCTCCGCCGTGCGCAGCCGCCCGATGGCCAGCTCACGGTCACCCCGCGCCGCCGCGGTCGCCGCGTCCGCGCGCAGCCGCTGGAAGCACAGCAGGTCGATGTCGTCCGGGTTGGCCGGCAACTGGTACAGCCGGGGCGAGACGCGACGCACCGTCGCCTGCTCCTCGCCCACGGCCTCGCGTAATCGTGTGCGGAGCCGGGACACGTAACTCTGCAAGGTGTCCGGGGCCGTTGGCGGTGGCTCCTCGTTCCACACGCGGTCCACCAGGATGTCCACGGAGACCGGTTCTCCCCGGGCGTGCACCAGGACGGCGAGCACACGGCGCTGCATCAGCGATCCGAGTTCGTACTGCTGAGGGCCGTCCCACAGCTCAAGCGGCCCCAGGGCGAGAAGTTCCACCATGTCCCCCCGGTGGGTGTGCTTCTTCCTGCCGGTTCCGGCAGCGCACGCACAGATGCGCGGAACTCATCTCACTGTTACGCGAACCGTGAGCTGGGCACCGGGCCGGTCGACCGCAGCCCCGCCCGGTCGCCGCGCAGCCACGTGCCGCGGACGGCCGCGACGAACGCGGTGAAGGTCTCGTCGGGGTCGGCCGGTGCCGTGTCGCCGCCGTCCGCCTCCGGGGCCGGGTGCGAGCGCACGATCTCCTCGGCCAGCACGGTCTCGGGACGGTCGTCGGCCGTGCCGCGTTCGAGGCCGCCGTCGGCGCCCTGGCGGAGCTGCCCGTCCCAGGGGGCCACCACCGTCTGGTGCAGCAGCGCGACGCTGTCGGCGGCCACCGCGGGGGCGTCGGTCCAGCAGCTCGCGTGTTCGTGCAGGACCTGGCCGGGGGCGCGGGCGAAGAGCTGGTCGAGCAGGTCGGGGGCGACGTCGTTGAGGTCGTAGGCGACTACGACCGTGTCCTCCCGTCCGGCCGTGAACGGCTCGGCGGGGAGGTCGAGCAGCTCGGCCGCGGCCAGGCCCAGGATCCGGCTGCCGCGGTCCGGCAACAGCGACACCGACCGGGGGCGCACCCCCGCCGCCGCCAGCAGCGTCCGCAGTCGCAGCAGGCCGCGCAGGCACTGCTCGGGGGAGTCCTGGAGGAAGGCGTAGCGTCCGGTCATCCCGGCGTCGTACCCGTACGGGGAGCGGGTGCCGAGGACCGTGCCGCCGATCACGTACTGCCAGCCGCGCAGGTCGGTGGTGTCCAGCGGGCTCACGCACGCCGCGGCGGTCGCGCGCTCCAGCATCCGGCGCTGCCGGTCCCGCGCGGGGCGCCACTGCGGGTCCTCGGGGTCGGGCAGCAGCGCGTGCTGGCGGTGGGCCAGCGCGAGGTCGCCCGCCATGATCGCGTTGTAGGCCAGCAGATAGCGGTCCGGCCAGTCGGCGAAGGCGCCCTCGTGCCGGGTGAGCAGCTCGACCGCCTCGCGGTGCCGCCCCACGTCCTCGTACGCCGACACCAGCTCCCGTACGACGACCAGCGCGTCCGGGTTGTGCCGCAGCACCTCCCGCAGCGCCGGGACGGCGAGTTCGGACAGGCCGCGCTCGACGCAGGCGTACCCGAACTCGTACAGCGCCTTCGCCTGCGCGGGGCGGGCCGCGAGCGCGGCGGCGGCCTCCCGCAGGTCGTCGAAGCCCGCCCCCTCGGCGGCCCGGCGGACCACCAGCGCCACCTCACCGAGCGGCAGCCGCTCCGCGCCGCTGCGCAACTGCCGCAGGGCGCCGTGGACGTCCCCGGCGTCCAACGACTCCCAGGCGCTGAGGAGTTCGGCGTTCCTGGGCCGACGATTCTTCCGCGAGAACATGCCCGTGATCATCGATGACGGCGGGCCTCATCATCAACACATTTGTTCGACGGTTGAGAGTGTTAATTCGACTATTTAAGAGTGTTGAGACGGCTAAGACAGCCGACGCGGCTACTGGCCGTCCCGCGTCGCCCGCTCCGCGTCGCGTTCCTTGAGGCGGGCCGTCTCCTTGCGGACCTCGGCCTGGGTGGCGCGCTCCTTCTCCAGCCACTCGGGGCGTTCCGCCTTCAGCGCCTCGATCTGCTCGGTGGTGAGCGCCTCGGTCACCCCGCCGCGGGCGAGACCGGCGATGGAGACGCCGAGCTTCGCCGCGACCACGGGGCGCGGGTGCGGGCCGGTGCGTCGCAGGTCCCGCAGCCACGCGGGCGGCTCGGCCTGGAGCTGGTTCAGCTCGGCGCGCGTGACGGTCCCCTCCTGGAACTCGGCGGGGGTGGCGGGGAGGTACACACCCAGCTTCTTCGCCGCGGTCGCGGGCTTCATCGTCTGGGTGCTCTGCTGCGACTTCATGGTGTCCAGGGTATCCGCCGGGCGGCGGGGCTCCCGCCCCCGTCACCGTCGGTACCGTCCGCGACGGCGGGTAGCCTGGCGGGGTGACAGGCTCCGACACCCCCTCCTCGTTCCGGCTCGCGTACGTTCCCGGGGCGACCCCCGGCAAGTGGGTGCGGGTCTGGCGCGAGCGGCTGCCCGACGTGCCCCTGGACCTCGTCCAGGTGACCGCCGCCGAGGCGCCGGAGGTGCTGCGCGACGGCGCGGCGGACGCGGGGATCGTGCGGCTGCCGGTGGACCGTACGGTGTTCAGCGCGATCCCCCTCTACACCGAGGAGACGGTCGTCATCGTCCCCAAGGACCACCTGCTGACCGCCGCCGACGAGGTGACCGTCGCGGACGTGGCCGACGAGGTCGTCCTGCATCCCCTCGACGACGTGCTCGGCTGGGAGCAGGGCCCGCCCGGCGAGCCCGCCTTCGAACGCCCCGCCACCACGGCCGACGCCGTCGAACTCGTCGCCGCGGGCATCGGCGTCCTCCTCGTCCCGCAGTCCCTGGCCCGGCTGCACCACCGCAGGGACCTGACCTACCGGCCGGTCGTGGACGCCCCGCAGTCGAGCGTCGCCCTGTCCTGGCCGGAGGCGGCCACGACCGACCTCGTCGAGGACTTCATCGGCATCGTCCGCGGCCGGACCGTCAACAGCACCCGGGGCCGCACCCAGCCGCAGCAGCCGAAGGAGCGGAAACCGGTGGCGCGCAAGGGCCCCCGGCCCGCCGCCGCCCAGAAGGGCAACCGCCGGGGCAAGCCACGCCGCCGCTCCTGAGCCCTTCCGGGTCAACGGTTCTGGCGAGCGGGCGGCGTTCCTCAGGTGGACGTCGTCGGGCGCCGCAGCCACGCGTGGGCGTCGCGCGGGTCGAACTCCGCTTGCCCGCCGCGCAGCAGCAGGCCCGCGGTGGCGAACTCGGGGGCGTCGGCCTGCGCGGCCACGTACGGCACCGCGACGCACCGCATCCCGGCCGCGTGCGCGGCGGCGGCGCCCGCGGGCGCGTCCTCCACGACCACGCAGCGGGCCGGGTCCACGCCCAGGCGGCGGGCCGCCTCCAGGAAGACGTCCGGGGCGGGCTTGCCGTACGGCACCTCGTCCGCGGAGACCACCGTCCGCAGCCACCTGTCCAGCCCCGTACCGGCCAGCACCGCCGCGATCGCCTCCGGTGAGGAACCGGAGGCCACGGCCATCGGCACCCCTTCGTCGGCCAGCAGCTCCACGAACTCGCGCATCCGCGGGTACACGCGCAGCCCGTCACGGGCCAGCGCGAGGTAGCGGTGGTTCTTGGCCGCCAGCAGCTCCGGCACGGAGGCGGTGATGCCGTACCGCCGCTTCCAGTCGGTGACCGTCTCCTGGGTGCTGATGCCGACGTACCGCTCGTGGTCGGCCCAGGAGAAGTCCGGTACGCCATGCTCGGCGAGGGTCAGCCGTCCGGCCTCGTAGTAGAGGGGCTCGCTGTCCACGAGTGTTCCGTCGAGATCGAAGATGACCGCGAGGCCGTCGAGCTGGTTCATGGGGTCATGATGCCAAGGAGGTCACGGTCACGGTCGAGGGCCGGGCTCGGCCGTCCGGCCGATCGACGCCACCAGGGGCAGCAGCCGGTACGGCACGCGCTCGCGCAGTGCGACCTCGCTGCGGGTGCGGACGACGCCGGGCAGGCTGATCAGCTTCTGGATCACGTCCTCCAGGTGGGCGTTGTCGCGGGCCACCACCCGGGTCAGCAGATCGCCGCCTCCTGTGATGGAGAACGCCTCGACGATCTCCGGCACCGTGGCGAGCGCGTCCCCGACGTCGTCCAGGTGCCCCTGGGTGACCTCGATGTGCACGAACGCCAGCACCGGATGGCCGAGGGCGGCGGGGGAGAGGGCGGGGCCCGTGCCGGTGATCACGCCGTCCCGCTCCAGCCGGTCCAGGCGGGCCTGGAGCGTGCCACGGGCGACCCCCAGGATGCGGGCGTACTCCCGCACGCTGGTGCGCGGCTGCTCCAGCAGCAGCCGCAGGATGCGGGTGTCGAGTTCGTCCACGGCCATGACGCCCGGCCTCCTGCTCCGTTCGTTGATCACCGGCGACTGTACCAATGGCCCAGCGGGCCGCACGCGCGCTGAGCCGTGCTGGGTGGTCCGTTGGCCCTCCGGGGGCCGTGGCAAGCCGCTTCGACCTGTGCCAATGGCCTAGTGATACGGGACTCACTTGAGCCAGTGGTGGACTTGATGCTGTCATAGGGGGGTCGATGGCGCTGCGGATTCCCGCGGCGCCTTTTTCATGCCGGTGTGGCCGATCTGGTCGAAGGGTGGGGTTCAGTGCTGAAGAGGGTGTTCGTGGCTCCGGACCCGGGACGCGTACGGCTGCGGTTCGCCGCGCGGGCCGTCCTCGGCATCGGGCTCGCCGTCGTGGCGTGCGGCCTCCTCGGGCACTCCCTCGTCGGCGCGGTCACCGGCGGTCTCGCCGCGCTCCTCGCCCTGTTCACGGTCACCGACGCCACCGTGCGCGGGCAGGCGGTCACCACCGCGCTGCTGCCCGTCGTCGGCGTGCCGGTGCTCACCGCGGCGGCCCTGCTGCACGACCACCCCCTGGCCCGCGACCTCGCCTTCCTCGCCGTGGTCGGCGCGGGCGTCTACGCCCGCCGCTGGGGGCCGCGCGGCCACAGCCTCGGCGTGTTCGCGTTCATGACCTACTTCATCGCCCAGTTCCTGCGCGCGGCCCCCGGGCAACTGCCCGAGCTGTACGCCGCCGTCACGCTGTCCGTGCTCGCCGCCGCGGTGGTCCGGTTCGGACTGTGGTGCTACGAACGCCGACTGCCGCCGCCCGCCGCCGTCGCCCCGCCGGTCGGGACCGGGCTGGCGCGGATCACCACCCGGCAGGCCGTGCAGGCGACCGCGGGCGCGGCGTTCGCGCTGGTCGTCGGGCAACTGGTGTCCGGGCAGCGCTGGTACTGGGCGGTCGGCGCCACCTGGTGGATCTTCGTCAACACCACCTCGCGCGGCGAGACCCTCGTACGGGGCTTCCGCCGGGTCCTCGGCACGGTCCTCGGCATCGGCGTCGCCCTGCTGGTCGCCGTACCGCTGCACGGGGCGGCCGTCCCGACGGTGCTGCTGCTCGCCGTCTGCGTCTTCGGGATCTTCTACACCGCCGCCGTGTCCTACACCTGGATGATGCTCAGCGTGACCCTGCTCGCGGGCCTGCTCTACGGGGCGCTGGACATCCTCACCCCCGGCCTGCTGGCGCTGCGGCTCGCCGAGACCGGCGTCGGGGCCCTCGGCGCCGTGCTCGCCGTGCTGTTCGTGCTGCCGGTCACCACCCACGCCGTCACCGACGCCTGGATCCAGCGCGCCCTGCGCTGTGTGCACGCCTGCACCGCCGCGACCGCCGCGCGCCTCGCGGGCGCCGTGGACGCCGACCCGGCGCCGGGCGTGGCCGAGCTGGAGCAGCTCCTGGCCCGGGTGCGGCTCGCCGTCGCCCCGCTCGTCCACCCGCTCAACCCGATGCTCGGCCGCAAGCGGCGCGCCCGCCGGGTGCTCGCCCTGCTCGACGACTGCGCCCGCGAGATCCGCGGCCTCGTCAGCGTCGCCGCCGACCCCGAGGCGTCCCACGACGCCCGCCTGGCCGCCGCCTGCTGGCGGGTGCAGGCGGCGGTGGAGGCCCTGGTGGCGGACGGGACCCGTGCCGCGGGTCCGGCGCCCGCGGTTGTCGACCGGGCCGCGGGCCCGGCCTCCGAGGTCAGTGCCCGTGCCGCGGGTCCGGCGCCTGCGGTCGTCGACCGTGCCGCGGGTCCGGCCTCCGCGGTCGTCGACCGTGCCGAGGCCCCGGCCCCCGAGGTCATCAACCGTGCCGCGAGCCTGACCCCCGCGGTCGCCCCCCATCCCGTCGCCGACGCCTCCGCTCCCGCCCTCAGTCACCTGCACGGCCTGGAGCGGGCGCTGACGGAACTGGCCACGCCGCTGCGGGCGCCGTCCGGATCGCCGTTGGTGGGGGCGTGACCGGCCGTTTCCGGACAGGGCACACCGTGCGGCGCCGCTTGGTCTAGACCTAGCGTGATCGGCTGCTACCGTCGGCTCCGGGACGGCACACGACGGACAGGGGACAGCGGTGACAGACGGCGGCAGGCGGCAGCGGCGGGCGTTCATCGGGTCGTTCACGGCGGCCGGGGGCCCCGGCGTGGTGACCGCCGCGGTGGAGCCGCGCAGCGGCGCGCTGACGGTCCTGAGCAGGGTGAACGGCGTGCCGGACCCGTCCTACCTGGCCCTGTCGCCCGACGGCGGGATGCTCTACGCGGTCAGCGAGACCACCGACGGCGCGGTGGCCGCGTACCGCGTCACCTCCGACGTTCCCGAACCCGCCGGGCAGCCCGTTCCGGTCGATGGGAGCGGGCCCACTCACCTCAGCGTGCACGCCGGGCACGTCCTGACCGCCAACTACGGCTCCGGCAGCGTCACCGCCGTGCCGCTGCGGCCGGACGGCAGTCTCGCGGACGCCCCCTCCGGGGTGCTCCAGCACCACGGCTCGGGGCCGCACACCCCGCGCCAACAGCAGCCGCACGCCCACCAGGTGCAGCCCGACCCGAGCGGGCGGTGGGCGGTCAGCGTGGACCTCGGCACCGACTCCGTGCGGGTGTGCACCCTCACCGACGGCACCCTCGTACCGCACCGCGAGATCGCCCTGCGGCCCGGCTTCGGGCCCCGGCACCTGGTCTTCCACCCGACCGGGCGGTACGCCTACGTCGCGGGCGAACTCACCCCGGCCGTCACCGTCTGCCGGTGGGACACCGCCGACGGCACGCTCAAGCCGCTGGCCGAGACGCCGGTGCTGGCCACCGCGCCGGGCGGGGACGCCTACCCGTCCGGCGTCGTCGCCTCACCCGACGGCCGGTTCGTGTGGACCGCGACCCGCGGCGAGGACGTGCTGTCCGTGTTCGCCGTCGAGGGCGAGTCGCTGCGGCTCACCGCGACCGTGCCCTGCGGCGGCCACTGGCCCCGGGCGCTCACCGAATCCGACGGCGTCCTGTACGTCGCCAACGAACGCTCCGGCGACGTCACCTGGTTCCGCGTCGACCCCGACACCGGACTGCCGGTGCGCGCCGGGTCCGTCGGGGTGCCCGCGGCGTCGTGCGTGGTGGTGGAGACGGCGGCCGGGTGACACCGTAGGCGTGGACGACGACGGGCCCGCTTCCCTTAGTGAGGGGAAGCGGGCCCGTGCGCGCGTGCGGGCTGTCAGCGCACCGGCGCGCCCTGCGGCTGCTGCGGGGCGATGCCGAGCGCCGTCGTGTACTTGGCCAGCGCGAGCTTGCCGATCGCCGGGTACGGGCCGAGCGCCTCGGAGGCGGAGCAGCCCGCCTCCTTCGCGGCCTCCTCGACCAGCGCCGCGTCGATCTCCGGCCCGATCAGGTACGGCGCCAGCGCGAGCTGCTGCGAACCCGCGGCCCGGAGCTGCTCGGCCACGGACGTGATCGAACCCTCCTGGTCGAGGGCCGCGGCCATCACCGGCACCGCGAGCCGCGCGGCCAGCAGCATCCCGGTGATCCCGGCCGCCTGCACGGCCTCCTCACCGCCCACGGAGGCCAGCACGATGCCGTCGGCGGCGGTCGCCACCGTGAACAGCCGGGCGCGGTCGGCGCGGGCCAGCCCCGCCTCCGACAGCCGCACGTGCAGCGCCTCGGCGAGCAGCGGGTGCGGACCGAGCACGTCGGTCAGCTCGGCCGCCACGCGGCTCTCCATCACGGCCTGCCGGACCTGCCGCAGCAGCGCGCTGTCCGGACCGGCCAGCAGCGGCACCACCACGGCGACCGGACCGTCGGGCTCCTTGACGTCCTCCACCCCGGCCGCGAGCGCCTGCTCATAGCGGGCGGTGCGCTCGTCGGCGGCGTACGACAGGACGGCCTGGAGCGTGGGGAACTCCTCGTCGTCACCGTCGACGTAACCGATCCGCGCGTCGAGGCCGGGCAGCTCGGAGCGGGCGATGCTCACGATCTCCTCGGCCAGGCCGCGGGTGGCGGCGCTGGGCGTGCCGGGCACCGCGAGGACGAGCGCGGGCGCGCCCTCGGGAGCCGCCAGGGGCTCGGGTCGGCGGTGCCGCCCGGGCTGGCGGGGGCGCGGCATTCGTACTGGCAGGCCGGACGCGGGCCCAGTGGGGGAGCTCATGGCGCCGCATGTTACTTGTTTCCGGTGCTCCCCTGTTCGGGGAGGGGGCAGGTGAGCGGTATCCGTCCGGTTTTGTCTGATGAGTTACTTACGAATCAGAACCGATCGGCCTATTCATCCGTTGATGTGATGCCGCTGCTGCTACGGGTGCTCTTCCCGATTCACCCCGGACCGGTCACTACGTACAACAGTTTCTCGTCACGCGGCAGAGCCAGCTTCCCGGTCGCCAGATCGGTGGCGACGCGTACGGCGCCCAGCAGCGGATCGCCGTCCGCCGCGACCTGCCGCGCGTGCGGCAGACGCCGGGACAGTTCCTGCTCGAAGGGCCTGAGCAGCGGGGCGCCCATCTTGGACAGGCCGCCCGTCAGCGCCACTTGCGGTGCGCCTTGCGCCGGGCAGACGGCGGACGCCGAGTCGGCCATGTGCCCGGCCGCCGCGCGCAGGATGGCGGCGGCCACCGGGTCGCCGTCCGCGCAGGCGGCCACCCG
Source organism: Streptomyces flavalbus (assembly GCF_042674625.1). Taxonomy (NCBI): domain Bacteria; kingdom Bacillati; phylum Actinomycetota; class Actinomycetes; order Kitasatosporales; family Streptomycetaceae; genus Streptomyces; species Streptomyces flavalbus. The sequence goes on along the minus strand of NZ_JBHTEB010000001.1, from coordinate 921,127 downwards.
GGGCGCGAAGGAGGCGAGGACGGCGGGCCGGTCCGGGCGCGGATAGAGCTGGCCCGGCAACCCCGTCACCGGCCCGAACTGGTCCTCCGCGCACGCCAGCAGAGCGGTCGAGCCACCGTCCCGGCCGTCGTGCGCGCGCAGGGCCGCCTCCAGACCGGCCCGCCCGATCCACGCCCCGCTGCCGCAGTCGCCCAGCAGATGGCCCCAGCCGTCCGCCCGCCGCCAGCTCGTCAGGTCGGTGCCGAGCGCGATGAGGCCCGTCCCGGCGGCCACCACGGCGCCCGGCCGCGCCCCGAGCGCACCGGCGTAGGCGGTGACCGCGTCGGCGGCGAGGGCGACCTCGCGCACCCCGAACTCCCGGGCCAGCAGGGCGGGGAGGTCGGCGCGCAGGGCGTCCCCGAGGGTGCCGAAACCGGCGGCGCCGATCGCCGCCGACGCCAGCGCGCCGACGCCGGTCTCCGCGCGCAGCGCACGCACCATGGGCACCAGTTGGGCCATCAGGTGCCCGGGGTCGATCCCGCGCGCGCCGGTCCGCACCGGCTCCGCGGACTCCCGCTGCCCGAGCACCCCGCGCCCCACCGTCGCGACCACCACGCGGAGGCCGGAGCCTCCCGAGTCCACGGCGAGGACGGCCCGGGTGCCCTCCGCGCCGGGTGCGGTCACGGCAGGCGCCAGTCCACCGGCTGGCCGCCCTGCCGGATCAGCAGGTCGTTGGCGCGGCTGAACGGCCGGGAGCCGAAGAAGCCGCGGTCGGCCGACATGGGGGAGGGGTGGGCGGACTCCACGGACGGCAGCTCGCCGAGCAGCGGACGGCAGTTGCGGGCGTCCCGGCCCCACAGGATCGACACCAGCGGCTTGCCGCGCCCGGCCAGCGCCCGTATCGCCTGCTCCGTGACCTCCTCCCAGCCCTTGCCGCGGTGCGCGCCCGGCTTGCGCGGGGCCGTGGTGAGCGCCCTGTTGAGGAGCAGGACGCCCTGGCGCGTCCACGGCGTCAGATCGCCGTTGGACGGCTGGGGCAGCCCCAGGTCGGTGTGCAGCTCGCGGTAGATGTTGAGCAGGCTGCCGGGCAGCGGGCGCACCTCGGGCGCGACCGAGAACGACAGCCCCACCGCGTGCCCCGGGGTCGGATACGGGTCCTGACCGACGATCAGGACCCTCACCTCGTCGAAGGGCTGCTGGAAGGCCCGCAGGACGTTCGCCCCCGACGGGAGGTAGGTGCGTCCCGCGGCGATCTCCGCGCGCAGGAAGTCACCCATCTCGGCGATCCGCCCGGCGACGGGTTCCAGGGCCTTCGCCCAGCCCGCTTCGACGATTTCATGCAACGGTCGTGGTGCCACGGGCGTCACCCTACTGCCGCACGGGCGGCGGACTTCAACCGGTGGGCGAGGCCGGGTGGTTGGCTGCCCGATGGTCGGCCGTGGCTCATCCGATGACCGCCGCCCGCACACACAGCACGTCCGGCAGGTGCGCGGCCAGTTGCCGCCAGTTGTCGCCGTCGTCGGCGGAGGCGAACACCTCGCCGTTGCGGTTGCCGAAGTAGACGCCCGCCGGGTCGGCGCCGTCCGTGCACATCGCGTCGCGCAGCACCGTGCCGTAGTGGTCCTCCTGGGGCAGGCCCGCCGTCAGGGGCTCCCAGGTCTTGCCCGCGTCGGCCGTGCGGAACACCCGGCAGCGCCGCCCCGCGGGCACCCGGTCGGAGTCGGCGTTGATCGGGAAGACGTAGGCGGTGTCACCGCGGTGCGGGTGGGCGGCCACGGTGAAGCCGAAGGTGGACGGCAGCCCCTCGCCGATGTCCGTCCAGTGCGCGCCCGCGTCGTCGCTGCGGTACACCCCCCAGTGGTTCTGGAGGTAGAGCCGGTCCGGCGCCACCGCGTCCTGCGCGATCTTGTGCACGCACTGCCCGAACTCCGGGTTGGGGTCCGGCAGGAACACCGCCGAGACACCGGAGTTGGACGGGGCCCAGCTCGCGCCGCCGTCCGTGGTGCGGAAGACCCCGGCCGTCGACACGGCCACCGTCACCGCGCGCGGGTCCCGCTGGTCGGTGAGCACCGTGTGCAGACCCTCACCGCCGCCGCCCGGCACCCACTGCGACCGGGTCGGGTGCTCCCACAGCGGACGCACCAGCTCGAAGCTCTCGCCGCGGTCCTCGGAGCGGTACAGCGCGGCGGGCTCCGTGCCCGCGTACACCACGTCCGGCTCCGCGGCGGCCGGGTGCAACTGCCACACGCGCTCCAGCGACGCCTCCGTGTCCTTGGGGAACCTGACCGCGGGCTGGGCCGGTTCGGTCCAGGTGCGGCCGAGGTCGTCGGAGTGGAACACCGACGGCCCCCAGTGCGCGCTGTCGCCCCCGGCCAGCAGGCGCGGGGTGTCGCCGCGGGTGTCGATGGCGACCGAGTACACGGCCTGCGCGTTGAAATACGGACTCTCGTCGAACTCCCAGGATGCCCCTGTGCCACCGCTGCGGCGCCCGATGAACAGGCCCTTGCGCGTGCCCACGGCGAGCAGGACTTCGGTCATGCCGATCACCTCCGCGACGTCTTCGTCTCAGACACCGGCCAGTCTGCACCCCACCACTGACAGTCACCCCTCCAACGGGCCGCGCCGCAGGTCAGCGCGGTGGAATCGGATCGTGGAGCGGTCAGGGGCGGTCAGTTCCGGTCACCTCCCGCGCGGCCGCCGGGGCCCGTGGCACCGTCGGGGCGGGGGAGCGCGTCCTGAGCACCGGGGACCTCGGCGCCGTATGGAGTGGGCGGTCGGGGATGTGCGCGCGCTCACGAGGAGGAAGCCGTCGATGGCGTTCCGCGGGCGGGGGGTTGCGAGGGTGTGGCTGTGGCGCTGGCGGCGCGGTCCGCTGCGGCGGCGGGTCGACACCGTGGAGTGCTGGGTGCTGCTCGGCGCCTGGCTGCTCACCGTCCTCGTCGGGGTGTGCGCCGGTCTGACCGCGGCCCACTCCGTGGCGGAGCGGCTGGCACGGGAACGCGCCGAGTGGCGTCCCACCACCGCCCGCCTCGCCGGGCGCGCACCCGGCGAGGCGGGCGCGGGCACGGTGGCGGGCGAGCGCGTGTGGTCGAAGGCGCGCTGGACCGGCCCGGACGGTTCCGCGCACTCCGGTCAGCTCCGGGTGCGGCCCGGCAGCCCCGCGGGCACGCCGGTCACCGTGTGGACGGACCGGCGGGGGCGTCTGGTGGCCGAGCCCGCCACCGCGTCCGAGGCCCGGCTGAACGCCTCCGTCGTCGGCGGTCTCGCCGGGCTGAGCGCGGCGGCGGTCCCGCTCCTGGCGGGCCGTGCCGCGCGGTGCCGTCTGGAGCAGCGGCGCCTTGACCAGTGGGACGTCGACTGGGCCCGGTTCGACGCGTTGCGGGGGTGGCGGACGGGGTGAGGGGGGCGTATCGCCGGGGTCGGGTCAGCCCTCCCAGCCCAGCGCCCGCCCCAGCACCGCCCCCGTGTCCGCCGTCGCGGGCAGCGTGCCGAACGCGTGCCCCCAGTCGCCGCCGAGCCGGGACGCGCAGAACGCGTCGGCCACCGCGGGCGGGGCGTGGCGGACCAGGAGGGACGCCTGGAGGGTGAGCGCCATCAGCTCCACCAGACGGCGGGCCCCCGCCTCGGAGGCTTCGGTGAGCGCGTCCTTGAGCCGGGTCACCGCCGCGTCCAGCCGGGCGTCGGCGCCCCGCGCGAGCGCCAGCTCCGCGAACAGGGCCTCCGCGGTGGCCGGTTCACGGCCCAGCGCCCGCAGCACGTCCAGGGCGTTGACGTTGCCCGAGCCCTCCCAGATCGACAGCAGCGGCGCCTCCCGGTAGTGCCGGGGCATCCCGGATTCCTCGACGTAGCCGTTGCCGCCCAGGCACTCCAGGGCCTCCGCGGTGAACGCGGGGCCCCGCTTGGTGACCCAGTACTTGCCCACGGCGGTGGCGATACGGCGGAACGCCCGCTCGGCGTCGTCCCCGCGCCCGGCCCGGTCGGCGGCGCCCGCCAGCCGCAGGGCGAGGGTGGTGGCGGCCTCCGACTCCAGGGCGAGGTCGGCCAGCACGTTCCGCATCAGCGGCTGGTCGGAGAGCGCGGCCCCGAACGCGGCGCGGTGCCGCGCGTGGTGGCCCGCCTCCACGAGGGTCTTGCGCATCAGCGTCGCGGAGGCCATCACGCAGTCCAGGCGGGTGCAGTTGACCATTTCGATGATGGTCTTCACGCCCTGCCCCTCCGGGCCGACCAGCCAGGCCACCGTGCCGTCGAACTCCGGCTCCGAGGAGGCGTTGGACCGGTTGCCCAGCTTGTCCTTCAGTCGCTGGACGCGGAAGGCGTTGCGGGTGCCGTCGGGCAGCACGCGCGGCACCAGGAAGCAGGACAGCCCGCCCGGAGCCTGCGCCAGCACCAGGAACACGTCGCACATCGGCGCCGACGTGAACCACTTGTGCCCGCGCAGCGTGTAGACGCCCTCCTCGGCCGTCGGGGTGGCCGTCGTCGTGTTGGTCCGTACGTCCGAGCCGCCCTGCTTCTCGGTCATCCCCATGCCCGCCAGCAGACCGCGCTTCTGCGCCGGGACGCGCAGCCCGGGGTCGTACTCCCGGCTGGTCAGCAGCGGCTCGTAGAGCTTCGCCAGCTCCGGCTCGCGGCGCAGCACCGGGACCGCCGCGTACGTCATCGACGTGGGGCAGCCGTGCCCGGCCTCGGTGTGGCCCCAGACCAGCCCGCCCGCCGTACGGGCCACGTGGGCGCCCGGACGGTCCTCCGCCCACGGCGCGCCCGCGAGGCCCTCGGCGACCGCGACCCGCATCAGGTGGTGCCAGCTCGGGTGGAAGTCGACCTCGTCGACGCGGTGGCCGTAGCGGTCGTGGGTGCGCAGCACCGGCTTGTGCCGGTTGGCCAGCTCACCCCACTCCTGCGCCTGCGCGCTCCCGGCCCGCAGGCCGAGCCGCCGGACGCCGTCCTCGGCCCATCCGGCGCCCTCCCGGCGCAGGCCCTCCAGGAGGGCGGCGTCGTCGGAGGCGTCGTACGGGGCCAGGGGAGGGGGCTGGTTGGTGACGTCATGGGTGGCGGTCATGGCGCCATGTTGCATCTCCGTTGCGGCTGTAGCAATAGTGCAACAGCGGTTTCGGGTGCGTACAGTACGGGGCCATGTCCCCGAACGCCTCCGAGTCGCGGGTCGGCGGCCTCGCGCTGCGTCCGCTGTCCGCGCGGTCGGTCGTGCTGAGCCTGCTGCTCGGCGCGCACCCGCCGGAGCTGCCGGTGCGCGACCTCGTGCGCGTGGTGGAGCCGTTCGGGGTCGGCCCCTCCACGCTGCGGGCCGCGCTCAGCCGGATGGTGGCCGCCGGTGACCTGCGGCGCGCCGACGCCGTGTACCGCCTCAGCGACCGGCTGCTGGAGCGCCAGCGCCGCCAGGACGACGCCGTACGGCCCCGCACGCGCGCGTGGGGCGGTGACTGGGAGACGGTCGTCATCACGTCGACGGGACGCGGGCCCGCCGAACGCGCCGAGCTGCGCGCCCGGCTCGCCGCCCTGCGGCTGGCCGAGCTGCGGGAGGGCGTGTGGCTGCGGCCCGCCAACCTCGACCGTCCGCTGCCCCGGGAGCTGGACCACGTGGCCGAGCTGTGTACGGCCCGTCCCGCGCGGGACGCCCGTGAGCTGGCCGCGCGGCTGTGGCCGTTGGGGGAGTGGGCCGCCACCGCCCGCGCGCTGCTGGTCGAGGTCGGCGGGGCCGCGGAGACCGACGGGGATGCCGGGGCCGTTGGGCCGCGGGGGGACGCCGAAAGCGGCTGTGGGCGCGCCGGGGACGGTGCCGAGGGCGCCGGAGCGCGGCACCCGGCCGCCCGGCTCACCGCCTTCGCGGCGGTCGTACGGCATCTGCTCGCCGATCCCGTCCTGCCCGCCGGGCTCCTCCCCGCCGACTGGCCCGGCCCGGCGCTGCGGGACGCCTACGGGGCCTACCAGCGGGAGCTGACGGAGAGGGTGGCGGGGCGCGCGTGATGTGGCGGCCGTACCGGCGTGTGCGGGTGCGCCGGTACGGCCGCCCTCACCGTGGGGGGATCAGCGGTAGGTGATGTCCGAGGTGCTGTAGAGGCAGTTGGTGCTGTCGGGGCCCGTGCCCACCGCCGTGTTGTTGTTGTACTTCTGGCACGGCACGACCTTGCGGCTGGCGTCGTTCAGGATGGTGATGCCACGCAGGGTCGCCACGTCGTTGCGGTTGACGTTGATGCCGACGATCCGCGCGGTGGACCCGGTCCCGGTCACCTCGATGGTGTTGAGGTTGACCCTGCGGGTGTACTGCGTGGAGCAGTCGCCGCAGGAGCGGTACAGGGTCTTGAACTCCTGCACGGCGAAGTTGGAGATGTTCACCGTGCCGCCGCCGTTGTGCTGGAAGACCTTGTCGGCGGCCTTCTTCGCGCCGCCGCCGCGCACGGTGTAGACGGCGCTGGTGCCGCCCCGGAAGGTCGCGGCGTCCTCGCCGACGTCCTCCCACCAGACGTTCTCCAGCGTGCAACTGCCCATGCAGTGGATGCCGTCGGCGCCGGGGTAGCCGATGACCACGTTGCGCAGGGTGGCGCCGTCCGCGAGCCGGAAGATCGGGTCCTGGCCCTCCTCCTGGCCGCCGGAGGCCAGGCCACCGGTGCCGTAGTAGCGGATCATGCCGCCGTCGCGGACGCCGGAGACGGCGATGGTGGCGCTCACGCCCTGGCTGCCGCTCGGCGTCGGCCAGGTGGCGGCGCTGGCGGGCGCGGTTCCAGTGGTCATGATCATGCCAACCGAGAGACCGAGGGTCGCCAGCCCACCGGCCAGTGCGCGCCCTTGAGCGCGCCTTCGTGTCGTCGTCCTTGGTGTCGCCGTCATGTCCCGAATCCTTCTCTCTTCGTGGGGGGTCGCGGTCGTGGGGGTGCGCGGGATCTGGTCGAGTGAATGAACTCTATTCACGTACCTGACCCATGGGCCCATGGTTCAGCCACTGCCCTGTGCCGACGGGTCATGTCGTTGAACGGAAAGTAGAGGGCAAGCGCTTTCTAGTCAACGCCTCGCGCAGAACGTGTCCGGGTGGACGGCCGGTGCGACCGAAAGGCCGTGGGAGCGCTTCCATGACGGCCATGCTCATGCCACCATGCCAGGTGCTCCCCTCAGCGATGCCCCCCGTCGACGCCGTCGACGGCTCCCCGAGCCGCCATCCGGAAGGGACGACCCCGTGCCCCACCCCACCCCCGCCCCCACCCGGCGCCGCCCCCGGCGCCCAGCGCTCGTCGCGCTCCTCGCGGCGCTGCTGCCGCTCCTCGCGACCCTCCTGACCACCGCGCCCCCGGCCGCCGCCCGCCCCGCCGCCCCCACCGCGCAGCTCACCGAGGTCACCGGCTTCGGCAGCAACCCCAGCAACCTCCGGATGTACCTGTACGTCCCCGACAGCGTCACCGCGCACCCCGCGGTCGTCGTCGCCGTCCACTACTGCACCGGATCGGGACCGGCGATGTACTCCGGCACCGAGTACGCCTCGCTGGCCGACGAGTACGGCTTCATCGTCGTCTACCCGTCGGTCACCCGCGCGAGCAAGTGCTTCGACGTCTCCTCACCGCAGGCGCTGCGCCGGGACGGCGGCAGTGACCCGGTCGGCATCAAGTCCATGGTCGACTGGGTGACCCGGACCTACGGCGCCGACACCGACCGGATCTACGCCACCGGCATCTCCTCCGGCGCGATGATGACGAACGTGCTGCTGGGCGTGTACCCGGACGTGTTCGCGGCGGGCGCCGCCTTCGCGGGCGTGCCGTTCGGCTGCTTCGCCACCACCGACGGCTCCGAGTGGAACAGCGCCTGCGCCAACGGCACCGTGGTCCGTACCCCGCAGCAGTGGGGCGACCTCGTGCGCGCCGCCTACCCCGGCTACAGCGGGCCCCGGCCGCGGATGCAGCTCTGGCACGGCACCACCGACGACGTGCTGCGCTACCCGAACTTCGGCGAGGAGATCAAGCAGTGGACCAACGTGCTGGGCGTCTCCCAGACCCCGGCCGCCACGGACACCCCCGCCGCGGGCTGGACCCGCACCCGCTACGGCGGCACCGGTGACCGGGCGCCCGTCGAGGCGGTCAGCCTCCAGGGCGTCGGCCACAACGTGTACGCGTGGGGCATGGGCCAGCGCGTCCTGACCTTCTTCGGCCTCGAAGACGACGGCCCCGGGCCCCAGCCGCAGCCCGGAACCTGCCGGGTGACCGCCACCACCAACACCTGGAACACCGGCCTGACGGCCTCCCTGACCCTCACCAACACCGGGACCACCGCCGTACGGGGCTGGAAGCTCGGCTTCACCCTGCCCGGCGGCCAGACCATCACCGGCGGCTGGAACGCCACCTACGCGCCCACCTCCGGGGCGGTGACCGCGACCAACGTCTCCTACAACGGCACGATCGAGCCCGGCGCGAGCGTCAGCATCGGCTACCAGGCGACGCACACCGGCAACAGCGCGGCGCCGGGCGCGTTCACGCTCAACGGGGCCGCCTGCGGCTGACGCGCGTGCCCGCCGCTGACGGCGGCGCCCCGCTGCGTGGGGGCGCCGCCGTCGTACGCCCGCGTCGGCCACCAGCGGCTTTCCCGCCCGACTTGTCACTTCCGGGGCGGATGACGACCCGTTTCGCGGGCACTCGGCTCCCACCAGAGTGATCTGCCGGGAGGTGTGGGGAGCCATGACAGCGGAGAAGTCGTCCTCGTCCGGGTCGTCGTCCGGCCTTCCGTGGCCGCTGCGCGGCGCGGTGTCGATGCTGGGCCGGGTGCCCGGCGCCGGGCTCGTGGGCAAGGTGGCCGAGGGCACGCTGAACACGGTCGGGGCGGTGTCGCCGCGCGGGCGGCGGGTGGCCGTCTACACCGGGGCGGGGGTGCTGGGCGTCGCCGGGATCGTGGAGTGGCCCGTCGCCGTGACGGGGGCGGCCGTCGCCTGGCTCACCCAGCCGAAGCCGCGCCACGACGCCGACACCGCCGCCGACGCCGGGAAGCCGACCGTCGAGCCGACCGAGCACCGGGACGTGCCCAAGCCCTCCGAGGTGGCCGCGTCCTTCCACGCGCCCACCGTCCCGGACACGCCGTCCGGGAAGCTGGAGTCCGCCAAGCACGCGCCCGCGCGGCCCGCCAGCAGTGCGAGCGGCGCCAGCGGCGCCAGGAGCTGAGGGAGCACCATGCCACTGGCTCTGCTGACAGGCCCGTCGTCGGGCGTCTCCGGGGTGCTGCTCGCGGCGCCCCGGCTGCTCGCGCGCGGCGCCGCCCCCGCCGTCGGCGCGGCGGCGGGCGCGGTGGCCGGGACCGCCCGGGCGGGCGTGCGCGGCGCCGACGCCGTGGTCCGCGTGACCCGCGTCGGCCGCAACGCGCTGCCCCGCGGCGGCCCCGCCTGGCGCTCCGGACGGCGTGCGCACCTCGCCCTGCGCCCCGCGCACGCGGAGCGGCTGCGCCGGGCGGGCGGACTGGAGAAGGCCGCGCGCCGGGTCGCCACCACCCTGGCCGAACGGCCGGACGTCGCCTACGCCTACTGGGACGGCGGGCTGGCCCGGCTCGTGGTGGCCGCCACCGAGGACGCGCTGACCGACCGCGTGCTGGACAAGGCCACCGACCTGGCCGAGAAGCACGGCCTCGGCCCCGAGGACGAGGCCGTCGAGGAGTTCGCGCACCCGGGCGACCCGGCCGGGGTGCGCACGGCCGCCGCGGCCCTCGCCGCCGACGCGGCCGGGGTCGTCGCCGCGGTCACCGCGTCCGTCCTGCGGCTGCCGCCCTCGCCCCGCCACGTGACGGCCCTGGTGACGCTGTTGCGGGAGAACCCCCGCTTCCGCGGCTGGCTGCGCGCCCGGCTCGGCCGCTCCCGCATGGACCTGGTCCTCGCCGCCGCCAACGCCGCGACCCACGGCGCCGGTCAGACCCCCATCGCGCTGCTGCTCGACGGCACCCTGCGCGGCTTCCAGCTCGCGGACACGGTCGCGCGGGCGGCGGCCTTCGACGCCGTACACGACGAACTGTGCGTCCCCGGACGGCCCGACGTGGCCGCCGACCACTGTCCGCGCCCGCCGCTGCGCACCTCACCGGCGCAGGAGTACGCCGCCCACGCGTCCACCGGCAGCGTGCTGGGCGCCGCCGCGACGCTGCTGGTCAAGCACGACGCGTCGGAGGCGTCGGAGGCGGTGCTCGCCGGGTCGCCCAAGGCCGCCCGCTACGGGCCCGCCGCCTTCCACGCCGCGCTCGGCACCGCCCTCGCCCGCACCGGCGTCCTGGTCCGGGACACCGACCGGCTGCGGCAACTGGAGACCGCCGAGACGCTGGTGCTGCACCCCAGCGCCCTGCACACCCCCGAGGAGGGCGTCGACCCGTGGGCGGAGGCCGTGCTGGACGCGGCGCGGCGCGCCCGGCTGCGGGTCGTCGTCGTGGAGGACCCCGCGCTCGGGGACTTCACCGCCCTCGCCGACCACGTGATCAGCGGCGACCGGCCGCTGGCGGAGGTGGTGGGCCGGATGCGGGACCGCGGCGGTGTGATCACCGTCGCCCGGCCGCGCTCCGCCGACGACGGTGAGCTGCTCACCGGGCTGCTCGGCGGGGACGTCGCCGTCGCGCTCGCCGACCAGGACGCCGCCGTCGTCTGGGGCGCCGACGTGGTCGCCCCGCACGGCCTGCCCGACCTGTGGCGGCTGCTCGCCGCGGTGCCCGCCGCCCGCGCGGTCGGCCGCCGCGCCCAGACCCTCGCCCGGTCCGGCGCGGCCCTGTCCGGGCTGCTCGTGGCCGTGGGCGAGTCCCGCGGCAGGCGCCGCCCGCTGGTCCCCGGCCTACGGCACCTGCCCGTCGACGTGAGCGCCGCCGTGGCCCTGCTCGGCGGGGCCCGCTCCGCCCTCGGCGTGGCGATGGCCCGCGCCCCGCACCCCCGGCCCCGCGTCGCCTGGCACGCCCTGCCGCCGGAGGAGGTACGGTCCCGCCTGGAACGGACCCGGGAAGCGGCGCCCACCCCGCTGGAGCAGGCCACCTCGCGCGTCCGCAAGGCCGTGGACACCGCCGCCCAGGTCCCCGCGCTCGCCCCGCTGCGCTGGACCGCGCAGCTCGCGCACGCCGTACGCGGCGAACTCGACGACCCGCTCACCCCCGTCCTCGCGGTCGGCTCGGCCGCCTCCGCGATCCTCGGCTCCTTCGTCGACGCGCTGCTCGTCGTCGGCGCCCTCGACCTGAACGCCCTGGTCGGCGGCGTGCAACGGCTGCGCGCCGAGCGGGCGCTGTCCGGTCTGGTCGCCGAGCAGAAGCAGAAGGCCCGGGTCGCCGACGGCGAGGAGGAAGGCCCCGCGCACACCGTCGACGCCGCCAAGCTGCACCCCGGCGACGTGATCGAGCTGAAGGGCGACGACGTCGTGCCCGCCGACGCGCGGCTGCTGTGGGAGGACGGCCTGGAGGTCGACGAGTCCGCGCTCACCGGGGAGTCCCTGCCGGTGGACAAGCAGACCGACCCGACGCCGCGCGCCCCCGTCGCCGACCGCCGCTGCATGGTCTTCGAGGGGACGACCGTGGTCGCCGGGCACGCCCGCGCCGTGGTCGTCGAGACCGGCGAACGCACCGAGGCCGCCCGCGCCGTGCACCTCGCCGCCCGGACCCCGCCCGCCGCCGGAGTGCAGGCGCGGCTCCAGGAACTCACCCGCAAGGCACTGCCGCTGACGTTCGCGGGCGGCGCCGCCGTGACCGGCCTGGCGCTGCTGCGCGGTACGCCGATCAGGGAGGCCGTCAGCGGTGGTGTCGCCGTCGCCGTGGCCGCCGTACCCGAGGGCCTGCCGCTGGTGGCGACGGTGGCGCAGCTCGCCGCCGCCCGCAGGCTCAGCAGCCGGGGCGTCCTGGTGCGCGCCCCGCGCACGCTGGAGGCGCTCGGCCGGATGGACACGCTCTGCTTCGACAAGACGGGCACCCTCACCGAGAACAAGCTGCGCCTGGTCCGGGTCACCGACGCCGACGGCACCGCCCACCATCCCGACGAGGCCCGCGAGAGCGCCACCCTGCGCACCGCCGTCCGCGCCTGCCCGCAGCCCAACGGCCAGCTCAACGGCGGCTCCGACAAGCCCGTCCACGCCACCGACGAGGCCGTCCTCGACGCGGCCGGACACGACGACCCGGACTGGACCCAGACCGAGGGCCGCCCCTTCGAGGCGGGCCGTGGCTACGCCGCCGCCGTGGGCCGCACCGACGACGGCGACCGCGTGCTGGTGGTCAAGGGCGCGCCGGAGGTCATCCTGCCCGCCTGCGCCGACCTGCCCGGCCACGCCTCCGAGACCGCGCACGACCTCGCCGCCGACGGGCTGCGCGTCCTCGGCGTGGCGCACCGGGTCCTCACCGACGCCGAGCAGGACACGGACGTCCTCGAAGAGCCCCTGCGCGACCTGGAGTTCACTGGCCTCCTTGCGCTGGCCGACGTGGCGCGCGACACCTCCACCGCGCTGGTCAGCGGGCTGCGCGAGGCGGGCGTACGGCCCGTGATGCTGACCGGCGACCATCCGCAGACCGCCCGCGCGATCGCCGTCGAGCTGGGCTGGCCCGAGGACACCGCCGTGATCACCGGCGACGAACTCGCCGCCGCCGACCGCTCCGAACGCTCCCGGCTGCTGCACGGCGTCGACGTCGTCGCCCGGGTGGCGCCGGAGCAGAAGCTCCAGGTCATCGAGGCCCTGATGGACGCGGGCCGGGTGGTCGGCATGGTCGGTGACGGCGCCAACGACGCCGCCGCCATCCGCGCCGCCGACATCGGCGTCGGCATCAGCGCCCGGGGTTCGGCCGCCGCGCGCAACGCGGCCGACCTGGTGCTCACCAGCGACGACCTCACCGTCCTGGTCGAGGCGATCGCGGAGGGCCGCGCCCTGTGGCACAGCGTTGCGGACGCCGTGGCGATCCTGATCGGCGGCAACGCGGGTGAGATCGGCTTCGGCGTCGTCGGCACCCTGCTCGCCGGGTCCGCGCCGCTGTCCACCCGTCAGATGCTGCTGGTGAACCTGTTCACGGACCTGTTCCCGGCGATGGCGGTGGCGGTCACCCCGCGGCGGGAGCCGGAGGAGGACGCCTCCGCCCTGGAGGTGGCGGGCGGCGCCCCGCTCGGCAACGAACTGCTCGGTGAGCCGCTGATGAAGCAGATCCGCGACCGTGCCCTGACGACGTGTCTGGGCGCGGTGACCGCCTGGCTGATCGGCCGCTTCACCCCGGGCACCGCCCGCCGCTCCACGACCATGGCCCTGTGCGGCGTGGTCGGCACCCAACTGGCGCAGACCCTGGCCGACCGCCGCGACAGCCCCCTGGTCCGCGCCACCTCCCTGGGCTCCGCCGCCGCCCTGGTCGCGCTGATCCAGACCCCGGGCCTGAGCCAGGCGTTCGGCTGCACGCCGCTGGGCCCGGTCGCCTGGGCCGGGGTGGCCGCGGCCATCGCGGTGGCGGTGACGGGCCAGCGGGCGCTGCCGCGGCTGGAGCAGGCGGTCGCCACCCTGCGCCGTACGGCCTAGGCGGTCTGCTGGACCGTTTCTCCCGTGCCGTCCTTCCCGACTCCCTCGCCCGCCTCCGCAACCGGGGCGGGCGAGGCGGGCGAGGCGACAGAGGCGGGCGACCCCGAACCGCCGCGCGACGGCAGGTGGTTGAACAACAGGTTCAGCACGATCGCCGTCAGGCACCCCGCGCTGATGCCGCTGTGCATGATGGTCTGGAACCAGTCGGGGAACCTGTCGTACACGGTCGGCACCCCCACCGGCAGCACCCCCATCGCCACCGACACGGCCACCACGGTCAGGTTGTCGTTGCCCTTGAAGTCGACCGCGGCCAGGGTCCGCAGACCGCTGGCCGCCACCGTCCCGAACATCACCAGGCCCGCGCCGCCCAGCACCGGCGCCGGTATGGCCGCCACCACCGCGCCCAGCTTGGGCAGCAGACCGAGCACCACCAGGATGCCGCCCGCCGCCGCGACCACCCAGCGGCTGCGCACCCGGGTCATGCCGACGAGGCCCACGTTCTGCGCGTAGGCCGTGTACGGGAAGGTGTTGAAGACACCGCCGAGGACGGTCGACAGGCCGTCGGCGCGCAGCCCGTCCGCGAGGGAGCGCGGCTCGACCTTGCGCCCGGTCAGCTCCCCGACGGCGATGAAGTCACCGGTCGTCTCGGTCATGCAGACCAGGGCCACCACCAGCATCGAGATGACGGCCGACGCCTCGAACGTGGGCGCCCCGAAGTGGAACGGCGTACTCACGCCGACCCAGTCGGCGTCGGACACCCCGCCGAAGTCCGTGAACCCGAACGGCACCGCCACCGCCAGCCCGACCACGATGCCGACCAGCACCGCGATCCGGCTCAGGAACACCGGCGCGAACCGCTGCACCCCGACGACCACGGCCAGCACGAACGCGGCCAGCGCCAGGTTCCTGGGCTCCCCGAAGTCCTCCGCACCGGCGCCGCCCGCGGCCCAGTTCCCCGCGACGGGGAGCAGCGACACCCCGATGATCAGGATCACCGTGCCCGTCACCAGCGGCGGGAAGAACCGCAGCAGCCTGCCGAAGACCGGCGCCAGCAGCACGATCGCGAGCCCCGCCACGATCACCGAGCCGTAGATCGCGGGCAGTCCGCCGCCCGTCGTACCGATCAGCACCATCGGCGACACGGCGGCGAACGTACAGCCCTGCATGATCGGCAGCCGGACCCCGAACCGCCAGAAGCCGACGCACTGGATCAGCGTGGCGATGCCGCACACCAGCAGGTCGGCGGTGATCAGGTACGCCAGGTCGGCGGGCGGCAGCCCCATCGCGCCGCCGACGATCAGCGGTACGGCGACGGCGCCCGCGTACATCGCGAGCACGTGCTGCAGGCCGAAGGCGGCCAACTGCCGTACGGGCGGGACCTCGTCGACGGGGTGGACGGTGGGCGTGGTGGAGGCCATGGGCACACTCCAGAGCGGCGATCGGGGAAGCGGGGGGCGGGGAACATCCGAACTGCCGACGACCGTAAGCCGCTTGAACAGTTTGTTGATTTCCGGTGTGTTGCCGGTGTGTGTCCCGGCCACCGACCCGGACCGACCGATCCCGCCGCCCCGGACAGGGCGCGCTACGAGGCCCGCCGCGCCGCCGTCCGCAGCGACTCCCAGTCCGGCAGCTTCACCACACCCCGCCCCAGCGAGGCCCCAAGCTCCGCCTCCGCCCGCTCGATGGCCTGCCACCCCGTCCACCCGACCGGCTCGATCCCGAGCGCCCGCAGCGCGGTGAGGGGATCCTCCCGGACCTCCCCGCGTACGAGCGTGGCGGCGTCCGCGAGCAGCGAGGCGACCGTCTCCTTGGCGCAGGGCCGGTTGGTGCCGATGACCCCGGTCGGGCCCCGCTTGATCCAGCCCGCCACGTACTCGCCCGGCGCCACCACGCCCCCGCGCAGCACCCGCCCCGCCGACTGCGGCACCGTCCCGTGCTCGGCGTCGAACGGCAGCCCCGCCAGCGGCACCCCGCGGTAGCCCACCGACCGCAGCACGAGCTGCGCCTCGACCTCCTCGTGGCGCCCGGTGCCCACCACCCCGCCCCGCCCGTCCGGCGCCGTGTGCTCGAAGCGCACCGCGCCCACCCGGCCGCCCTCGGCGAGCAGTTCCACCGGCCGCAGGAAGAACCGCAGCCGGACCCGCCGCCCCGCACCCCGCGGCGTGCGCTCCGCCCACTCTCGCAGCACCTCGACGTTCCGGCGCCGCGCGGCGGGCAGCGCGGACGGGTCGGCGTAGGCCGGGTCCAGGGCCAGCTCCGCCGGGTCCACCAGGACGTCGGCGCCGGGCAGGGCGCCCAGTTCGCGCAGCTCCTTGGTGGTGAACCGGGCCTGCCCCGGACCGCGCCGCCCCACCATGTGGACGTCGGTGATCCGGCTCGCGGTGAGCGCGGTGAGCGCCGACTGCGGCATGTCGGTGCGGCTCAGCTCCGCCGCGCCGCGCGCCAGGATGCGGGTGACGTCGACGGCCACGTTGCCGACGCCGATCACCACGGCCGAGCGGGCGCCGAGCGCGAAGGAGTCGGCGGCGGCGTCCGGGTGGGCGCTGTACCAGGACACGAACTCCGTCGCCGAGAAGCTGCCCGGCAGGTCCTCGCCGGGGATGCCGAGCCGCCGGTCGGCCGCCGCGCCCACGCAGTACACCACCGCGTGGTACAGCTCCCGCAGCCGGTCCACGGGCACCCCGCCCGGCCCGACCTGCACGCCGCCGAGGAACCGCACCCGCTCGTGTTCGAGGACCGTACGCAGGTTGTTCTGGAGCGACTTGATCTTCTCGTGGTCCGGTGCCACGCCGTACCTGACCAGGCCGTACGGGCACGGCAGCCGGTCCAGGACGTCCACGAGCACCCCGGGGTCCTGCTCGACCAGTCCCTGGGCGGTGTAGACCCCGCTGGGTCCGGAGCCGACGACGGCGACACGAAGCACTGGGGAACTCCTCGTCCGAGGGGGTCAACAGGCGATCGCTGACGCCTCCAGCATCGCACTGGGGCGGTTGCGCTGACAGGGTGCGGGAGCGCGTGTCCGTTCGTATGGAATGTGATCATGCGGTTACGTTGCGTGTGTGCTCGCAGCATCCTTTCTTCATCTTTCTGATCGCCACCCGGCGGACGGCGCCGTGTCCGTGGGGCCCGTATGGGAAGTGCAGGAGGACGCCGGTGCGACGACCTGGTCGCAGGTGCGGCTGACGTTCACCGATGGCGCCGAGGTGGCCGTCGTCGCGGTGGTCTCCGGCGGCCGCGTCTGCCTGGAGGAGGTGCGCGCCCGGCCCGCGCTGTCCCTCGACGACCTGACCGTGCTCGCCGACTGGCTGGAGGGGCCGCTCGCGGAGGCGTGCGGCGCCGGGGAGGGGCCGGTGGCGGAGGGCGGGGCGCGGCGCGCGCGGCCCGGCTGGCCGCGCGGGAGCGAGGGGCGGTGGCTGGTCGCGCGGGAGTACCGGACGGCCCAGGAACAGGGCGCGGACCCCGTTCTCGCGGTGATGCGCGCGACCGGGCACAGCCGCCACGGGGCGCTCCGGCTGATCGCGGGGGCGCGGGACGCGGGCTTCCTGAACAGGCGCCACGCGCGCCCCCACCGCTGCTGAACGCGCGCCACGCGCGCCCCCACCGCTGCTGAACGCGCGCCACGCACGCCCCCATCGCCGCTGAAGCGCGTCAGAGCATCTTGCGCATCCGCGTGATCTCACTGCTTTGCTGCGCGATCACGTCGTCCGCCATCTCCTCCACCCGCACGTTGTTGCCCTGCGCCTTCACATCCGTGGCCATGGTGATCGCCCCCTCGTGATGGGTGATCATCAGGGTGAGGAAGAGCTGGTCGAAGGCGTCACCACGCGCCGCCCGCAACTTCTTGAGCTGCGCCTCCGTCGCCATCCCTGGCATCGAGCCGTGGTCGTGGCCGCCCGCGTCCCCGTCGCCCCCCTTGTCCTTGCCGTACTGGGTGAGCCAGCCCTCCATGGCGCCGATCTCCGGCCCCTGCGCGGCGGATATCCGCTCCGCGAGCGCCGTGACCTTGGACGACTTGGCGCGGTCGGGGACGAGTTCGGTCATCTGCAGGGCCTGCCCGTGATGCTCGATCATCATCCGTACGTAGGAGACGTCGGCGGAGTTGGGGGTGTCGTCGTCGGAGCGGTGCTTGGCCGCCTCCTCGGCGGACATCGTGCGGTTCTCCTCGCCGGGCTTGCCGGGGACCAGCACCGAGGGGCCGCTCGCCGCGTCCGGCGCGGGATCGGAGCCGGAGTCGCAGGCCCCGAGGGCGAGCACGGCGAACGCGGTCAGCGCCCCCAGGACGTGGCGGACGCTGCGGTTTCGGCGGTTGGGCACGACGACCTCCTGTAGCAGGCGCAGGGCTGACACCTCGTGAGTGTCGACGACCGTCCTAGCACTGTTCCGCGCCTGAGTGATCAAAAACCTCAACTACGGCTCCGAATACCTCTTTTGATCTGGCCATGTCCAGGACCATACTTCGTTGATCCGTGCACCGTTCTTCGTGAACGGAACGAGGGAGGAAGCAGTGACCCTGTCGAACGATTCCCGAACGCGGCACAGACGCCTCGGCGTGGCCACGGCGGCCGTCGGACTCCTGGCGGCCCTGCTCACCGCACACCCCGCGGTGGCGACCCCCGACCCCGGCGACGCGCCGCCCGCCCGCGAGGGCGTCTCCCGCGCCACGCAGGAGCAGGTGAGGGAGGCGATCACCGAGGGGGACATACCCGGCCAGGACGAGATCGTCCACTCCGCCAACATCGAGCACCTGACGAACATCCCCAAGGACCTGCTGCCCGGCACCAACTCGGACCTCGCCTTCCAGGGCAAGTACGCCTTCGCGGGCAACTACGACGGCTTCCGCATCTTCGACATCAGCGACCCGACGGCGCCCGAGACGGTCGCCCAGGTGCTGTGCCCCGGCTCCCAGAACGACATCTCCGTCTCCGGGAACCTGCTGTTCCTGTCCACCGACTCCTCCCGGAGCGACGACAGTTGCAACAGCACCACGCAGCCGGTGACCGAGAAGTCCTCCTGGGAGGGCATGAAGGTCTTCGACATCAGCGACAAGAGCAACCCGAAGTACGTCGCCGCCGTCGAGACCGCCTGCGGCTCGCACACCCACTCGCTGGTGCCCGAGCGCCGCAACGTCTACATCTACGTCTCCTCCTACTCGCCGAACGCCGCCTACCCCGACTGCCAGCCGCCGCACGACGGCATCTCGGTCATCAAGGTGCCGCGGAACGCGCCCGAGAAGGCGGCCGTGGTGAGCTTCCCGGTGCTGTTCCCGGGTGAGGGCCCCGACGGCGGCGGCAACCCGGGCGCGCCCACCAACCCGGGCGTCTCCAAGACCACCGGCTGCCACGACATCACCGTCCTGCCCTCCGAGGACCTCGCGGCGGGCGCCTGCATGGGCGACGGCATCCTGATGTCCGTCAAGGACCCGGAGCACCCCAAGGTCATCGACCGGGTGCAGGACAACGTCAACTTCGCGTTCTGGCACTCGGCGACCTTCAACCAGACCGCGCGCAAGGTCGTGTTCACCGACGAACTGGGCGGCGGCGTCGGCGCCACCTGCAACGAGGAGACCGGCCCGACCCGCGGCGCCGACGGCATCTACGACATCGTCGGCAAGGGCGAGAAGAGCAAGCTCGTCTTCCGCAGCTACTTCAAGATCCCGCGCCACCAGGCCAGCACCGAGAACTGCGTCGCCCACAACGGCTCGCTGATCCCGGTCAAGGGCAAGGACCTCATGGTCCAGGCGTGGTACCAGGGCGGTGTCTCCGTCTGGGAGTTCACCGACTCGGCCCACCCGAAGGAGATCGCCTACTTCGAGCGCGGCCCGCTCAGCACCACCAGCCTGGTCACGGGCGGCTCCTGGTCGGCGTACTACTACAACGGCTACATCTACTCCAACGACATCGCCAAGGGCTTCGACGTCCTGAAGATCAGCGACCGGCGGACCGACCCGGCCAAGCGGGTGCGGCTCGGGGAGCTCAACGTGCAGACCCAGCCGGACTACTTCGACTGATCCCCGGCCGTCTCACCCGTTTCACCGGTTCCGAGCGGCTCGCCCGTCGCGAAGAACCGTGACAGATCATCGCGGCACGCCCCGCCGGACGCCTCCACGGTGTCCGGCGGGGCCCCGTGCCGCCAGTCGAGCCGGTAGCGCCTGAACAGCTCGGCGCGCAGCGGCCGTACCGGCATCCCGGCGTTCGGCAGCACCATCGCGTACACCGCCCCCATCAACTGGGCGCGCAGCATCGGGTAGTCGGTGTCGACCTCGCACGAGCCGTGCCGGACGACGGTGTCGCGCAGCAGCTCCGCGAGCCGCTGCTGCTCCGGGCACTGCACGAAGCCCTCGGAGTCGAGCAGGCCCGCCATGTGCTGGCGCATCAGCACCGGCCGGTCCCTGGCGAGACCGAGGATCGCGTCGATGGCGCGCGCCATCCGCTCCCGCCCGTCGTCGGTGCGCGGCTCGCCCTCCAGGGCCTCCTCCAGCGTGCGGTGCATCAGCCGGTGCACGGCCGACTGCACCAACTGGCGCTTGCCGGGGAAGTAGTACGACACCAGTCCGCGGGCCGACCCCGCCCGGTCGGCGATGTCCGCCAGCGTCGTGGCCTCGTACCCCCGCTCCGCCACGATCTCGACGGCCGCCTGGAGCAGCCGTTCCCGGGAACGCCGCCGCAACTCTTCATTGACCGCGGGGCTACGAGGGGACATGCTGGACTCCGACGTTGACTGGCTGCCAGCCAACTATACTCAGAGCGTCCGGTCCGGCCCTGCGCCGGGCCGTGCGGCCGTTCCGCTCTGGGCGACGCGGGGGATCGTCCAGAGCGGACCGGCATGGTCAGGGCCGCCCGGCGACCCCGCCGTGATCTACCAGGTCGAGCACCGGGCGCAGCCCGTCCGGCCGTTCGGCGACCGGCAGGTGGTCCACGAAGTGCACCCGGCAGCCCAGCGCCGCCGCGCCGCCGTCCGCCCGGCGGTCGTCCCCCACCATCAGCGTCCGCCCCGGCTCCACGCCGAGCGCCGCGCAGGCCGTGGCGAACAGCCGCGCGTCGGGCTTGCGGACACCGTGCTCGTACGACAGCACGTACGCGTCCACCAGCGGGTCGAGGCCGTGCGCGCGGAAGACCGGCCGCAGGTCCCAGCCGATGTTGCTGACCACCCCGACCTTCACGCCGCGCTCCCGCAGCGCGCCCAGCACCTCCACGGCGTCGGGGTACGGCGCCCAGGCGGCCGGGGTCATATGGCGGTCGTACAGGGCGTCGTGCAGCGCCGGATCGGGCAGCGGAACCAGGCGGGACAGGCCGGTGTACGCGGCCCGGTGCAGCGCGGAACTCTCGTCCCGCACCTCCCACACCCCGGCGAGCGCCGCGGGCAGCCGCTCGGGGTACGCCCCGCCCGGCAGCGCGCCCGCCGCCTCCAGGGCCCGCGCGGTGGCGGCCAACTCGGGCTCCGGCAGGGCGGTTCCGCGCTCCGCGAGGACGCTGCGCAGCCATGACTCGGCGGACTCGATCCGGAACAGGGTGCCCGAGAAATCGAACAGGACAGCGGTCATACGGCGATCCTAGGACGCACGCGGCGTCCGTCCCGCGGGTCTCGGCGTCCTCACGCCCCGCGCCCCACACCCGGCGCGGCCGGTGACCGGTGCTCGAAGACGGCCACCGCCACCGCCACCACCGTCGCGCCGAACAGCCAGCCGCCGACCACGTCCGTGATCCAGTGCACGCCCAGCCACACCCGGGTCAGCCCCACGCCGACCACGGACACCAGCGCCACCCCGAGGGCGGTGCGCCACAGGACGCCGTCCACGCCGTGGCGGCGCAGCAGCCACAGCAGCAGCCCGCACACCACCGTCGCCGTCATGGCGTGCCCGGAGGGGAAGGCGGCGTAGTGGGCGGAGTCCACGGGGTCCGGCCAGACCGGGCGGGCCCGGCCCACCGCCGCCTTCAGGACCTGCTGGAGCGCCGTGGCCAGGGCGACGGTCACCAGCAACCAGCCCGCCGTCCACCACGCCGAGCGCCGCCACACCAGCCACACCAGCACGACCCCGACGAGGACGCGCAGGGTGTTGGGGTCCCAGACCCAGTCGGTGAGGACGCGGCAGGCCCGGGTCAGGGCCGGGTCCTGGTGGGCCCAGCGGTGCGTGGTGCGGGCGATGCCGTCGTCCAGGGAGATCAGCGGCCCCCACTCGAGCGCGACGAGGGTGAGCAGGAGCAGCGAACACCCGGCGAGGGCGAGCGCGGTACGGACGGCGGCACGTTGGTCCGGCGGGCGGGGCGGGGCGGCGGGCGCGTTGTGCATGGTGCGATCCTCGCCGAACCGTGGGGCGCGACACCAACCCCGGGGCGGAAGAAGGCCGGACGGCCCCCTCCCCGGCGCGCTACCCGAGCGCGTGCAGACCCGGTCCGAACGCCACCAGCACCGGCACCACCGGCACCAGCGCCGCCGTCGCCGTCAGCCCGAGGCGGCGGGCCGCGGTGAGCCGGTCCGGGGGCGTGAGCAGGCGGTTCACCCGCTGCGGCACCTGCGCCTGCGGGGTCGGGCAGGGGCCGAACGCGCCGCGGTCCTCGTTGAGGCCGACCAGGGCCAGCGCGGTGGTGAGGCGGCCGAAGCGCCGGGAGGCCACGTCGTCGGCGGCGAGCTCCACCAGCCGGTGCATCTCGTCGCGGAACGCCGCGAACACCGGCACCTGCGGAAAGCCCTCCGCGAGCGCGGACGAACAGTGCCGCAGCCAGTCGTGCCGGGCCTGCGCGTGCCCCTGCTCGTGGGCGAGCAGGGCGTCCAGTTGGCGGCCCTTCAGTCGGCGCAGCGCGGCGGTGGTGACGACCAGCCGGGGCGCCGTCCCCGGCAGCCACCAGGCGTCGGGCCGCTCGCCCTCCAGCACCACCAGGCGGCCCTCGCCGGGCTGCTCGCCCGGCAACAGCGGGGCCCGCACCAGCAGTTCGGCCCGGCGACGGCGCCGTCGCGCGCGGGCCCGCAGCACCTCGCGGACCAGCATCGCCGCGCTCCACAGCCCGCCGCACGCCAGCGCCACCGCGGTCGCCGCCGCCCAGGGCCCGGCCGCGCCGAGCGCGTACGCCTCCACGACCGCGCTGGGCGCCGGGGCGAACACCGGGC
This sequence comes from Streptomyces flavalbus, assembly GCF_042674625.1. NCBI lineage: Bacteria > Bacillati > Actinomycetota > Actinomycetes > Kitasatosporales > Streptomycetaceae > Streptomyces > Streptomyces flavalbus. Next base: position 898,574 of record NZ_JBHTEB010000001.1, on the reverse strand, counting down.
CGCGCACCGCCTGCCAGGCCGCCGCCGCGCTGAGCGTCATCGACAGCGCGCAGCACAGCAGTACGGCCGCCACCACGCACTGCCACGCCCACAGCGCGACCACCGGTTCGCGGTCCGGCCAGTCGGCCCGGGCGAGGAGTCGGGGACCGGCGAGGGCGGTCAGCGCGCCGAGCAGCAGCAGTACCGCGGGGACCATCATGGGACTCACCCTAGGAGGGCGGGCTGGCCGGGGGCACCGCCTGCGGGCCGAAGTGACACAGACCACGGTTTCGTCCACGCGGGCACCGCGGCCACTCGGCCGCTCCCGGTGCTCACATGGTCAGCAGCATCGCGACCATGGCGATCCCCATCGACAGCCTGCACGCCCGCGCCAGCTCCGGCCGGTCCGCCCACCCGGTGACCGGCGGGCCGCCCGCCACGCCCGGTACGGGGACCAGCCGGGCGCCGGACAGCAGGACGTACCCGGTGAAGTAGAGCAGCAGCGCGCCGGTGAGCGCGGGGACGCCGGAGCCGCCGTGGCCGTGCCCGGCGGCGTGGGCGGGGGAGCCCGCCATCACCACCGCCATGTAGACCATGGCCGCCGCCCCCACCAGGTGGTGCAGATGGCGGGCGTCGGCGCGCGCCACCCACAGGGCGTGCAGCGCCGCCGCCCCGAACACCGCGCCGTACAGCGGCCACGCCCACCACGGCGGCGTGAACACCGCCGTGGGCACCGCCATCGCGGCCATCCCGAACCCCATCAGCGCCTCGCCGCCCGCGGCCCGGCGCTGCTCCTCGACACCGCTCCTCAGCCGCAGCAGACAGTAGGCGCCGGTCGCCGCGCACAGCGCCACCAGCAGCCAGCCGGGCGAAGCCGATCCGTGCACGCGCACCTCCCGCTCGGACGGTCAGCAGCAGTCGACACCTGCCCGGCCCTCACGGCGCGCACGCGAGCGCAAGGGTGTACGGCGGGGGGCGTGCGGCGGTACATGGATTCATTTACGAGTAAAATACTTGCTAAGCTCTTTCTCCATGAGCACCACGAGCACCCCCAGCACCGCTCCCCACCCCCGCCGTCTCCCGCTCGCCGGTGTGCTGCGCCTGGGCCGCCCCTCCGACATCTGGTTCAAGCCCGCGCTCAGCGTGGTCGCCGCGGTCGCCCCGCCCAACCTGCTCCTGCTCGCCCTCGGCCGCCTCGACCTGGCGACGTACACGATGGCCGGGTCCCTGTGCGCCCTGTACGCCCACCACCGCCCCTACGCCGCCCGCGCCCGCGTCCTCGCCTGGGTCGTGCTCGGCATGGTCGGCGGCCTCGCCGTCGCCCTGCTCACCGCCGCGCTCACCCGCGACGCGGTCGTGCTGGTCACCGTCGGCGCCCTGCTGGCCGCCGCGCAGAAGGCGCTCAGCGACGCCACCCGGCTCGGCCCGCCCGGCAACGTCATCCTCACCTTCGTCAGCTCCGCCGCCCTGTTCGCGCCCCAGACCCCCGGCCAGATCCCCGGCCACCTCGGCCTGGCCGCCGCCGCGGGCCTGTGGGCCTGGCTGGTCGGCATGGCCCCCGGGCTGCTCCGCCCGCACGGCCCCGAACGCCGCGCCACCGCCGCCGCCCTGACCGCCGCGGCCACCCACGCCGCCGCCCGCTCCGCCGAGGACCACGCCCGCACCCGCGCCACCACCGCGGCCGCCGTCCAGACCGCCTGGCAGACCCTGCTGGCCTCCAAGGCCCCCACCCGCACCCGGCACGCCCTGGAACGCCTCCTGGTCCGCGCCGAGGTCGCCCTCGCCGCGCCCGCCGACACCGACCCGGCACGCCTGCGCGCCTGGGCCCGCGACCTGCGCGGCACCGGCCCCGTACCCCGCGCGCAAGCCCCCGCCGACGACCACGGAGCCGCCGCCGACGAACTCCTCGGCGTGGACACCGAACTCGCCGCCCCGCCCCGCTCCCTGTGGGCCCGCCTCGGCCCGCTCACGCCCCTCGCCGCGCGCACCGCCCTCGGCTGCGCCCTCGCCGGGTACGCCTCCCTCGCCCTCGGCATCGGCCGCCCCTACTGGGCCCTGGTCACCGCCGCCGCCCTCTACCAGGCCAACCTCACCCTCACCTGGAGCCGCTGCGTCCAGCGCGTCGTCGGCAACCTCGCCGGGGTGCTGCTGTTCGCCGCCGTCGCCCCGCTGGCCCATCTGGGCGAGGTGGCCCTCGTGCTGTGCTGCCTCGCCCTCAACTTCGGCGCCGAGGCGCTGATCAGCCGCAACTACTGGCTCGGCAGCGTCTGCGTGACCCCGATGGCGCTGCTCATCACCGAGTTCACCGGCTTCCAGGACCCCGGCCGACTGATCACCGAACGGGTCGTGGACACCGTGGTCGGCGCGCTCGTCGGCCTCGCCGCCGCCGTCGCCGTGACCAACCGCCGTACCGGAGACCGCCTGGAGCGGTCGCTCGCGCACGCCGAGCGGGCCCGGGAGCGCGCCGCCCGGCTGCTCGCCGCGCCCGACGCCACCCCCGGCGCCCTGGAGGCCGCCCGCCGTGCCCTCGCCGCCGCGCTGGCCGACCTGCGCGCCACCGCCGACGCCGCCTCCGGCGAGTGGTGGCAGCGGGCCCTGCCCCAGGAGCGGGTCGTGCTCGCCGAGCAGGCCGGACACCGTACGCTCGCCGTTACGGTACGACGCCAGGGACTGCTCCCGGACGGGCCCGCGCACGCGGCCGGTGGGGCGCCCGGAACGACGGACGAGGAAGCGGAGGACGTACGGCGATGACGGGGACGAACGGACGGCCGACGGGCGGCGGCGCGGGGGGCCGCACGGCAACGGATGACACGGTCGCCGCGGTCGTACGGCAGTGGCGGGCCGTCCACCCCGGGCTCGACACCGGCCCCATCGAGATCATCGGCCGGGTCAACCGCTGCGCCGCCCTCCTCCAGCAGGCCGAGGACGCCCCGTTGCGCCGGGCCGGGCTCAGCCGCCCCGAGTTCGACCTGCTCGGCGCGCTGCGCCGCACCGGCCATGAACTCACCCCGGGGGAGCTGGCCCGCGAGACGTACTCCTCGGGCGCCGCCGTCACCAAACGGCTGAAGCAGCTCACCGAACGCGGACTGGTCGAGCGGCGCGGCGACACCCGGGACCGCCGGGTCGCCCACGTCCGCCTCACCGACGCCGGACGCGACGTCGTCGACGGCATCCTGCCCGAGCAACTCGCCTACGAGACCGCCGTACTGTCCGGCCTCGGCCTGCCCGAGCAGGGCGAACTGGCGGCCCTGCTGGGCGAGTTGCTGGCCCAGCTAGAGGGCCGCCTGGCGGCACCGCCGCGCGCCTGAGGGCCTACCTGGGCCGCCCCGGGAGCGCCTGAGTCCCCGCCAGGGCCGCCCGAGGGGCACCTGGTGCCCCACCGGCGCCCTCTGGACCGTGCTCAGAACCCGGACCCCGCCCGGTACACCCCGAACACCGCCCCCTGCGGGTCCCGCAGCACCGCGATGCGCGGGCCGTCCGGCAGCGACGTCGGGTCCATCAGGGCCGCGCCGCCCGCCTGGACCGTGTCGGCGTTGGCGGCGTCCACGTCCGCGACGGCGAAGTACGGCAGCCAGTGCGGGGGCACCTCGGGCGGGAACTTCTCGTCCATCGTGACCATGCCGCCGAAGTCCCGGCCGTCCACGCCCCACTGGTTGTAGTTCCGTGAGGCGTGCACGGTCCAGCCGAACACCGCCGGGTAGAAGTCGGTGGCCCGCGCCGGTTCCCGGGTCAGCAGCTCCGCCCAGCCCAGCGAACCGGGCGCGTTGAACACCCCGGCGCCGGGGAAGTCCCGCGCCTGCCACAACTGGAAGACCGCGCCGCCCGGGTCGACGGCCACCGCGAACCGGCCCGCGTCGAACACGTCCAGCGGACCGAACAGGACCGCGCCCCCGGCCCCGGTCACCCGGCGGGCGGCGGCGTCCGCGTCGGTCACCGCGAAGGACACGTTCCAGGCGACGGGCTGCGCCTCCTGGTACAGCGGGGTCAGCGCGGCGACCGCGGCGCTCCCGAGACGCGCGGTGGTGTACCCACCGGCCTCCGGGCGGGGGTCGGTCTCGGTCCGCCACCCGAACAGCGCCTCGTAGAAGCGCCGCGCCCCGGCCACGTCGCTCGTCCCCAGCTCCACCCAGCAGGGCCCGCCGGTCACCGGCCTGTCCAGCTTCATGCCATTCCTCTCGCAGCGGGGGCACCCCCACGAGCACGCTAAGCGGCACCCCGGCCCCCGGCCAGCCGACGCCCGGCCCTCTGGTGCCCGGCCCTGGTGGCGGCGTACCCTCGGCCGCGTACCGCACCGCATGGCGGCCTCCACCCCACCACCCCGTCCGGAGGACCCCCATGCCCGCAGCGCAGGTGGCGCAGGTGCGCCCCTTCCACCGTGCCGACCGCGACCAGCTCACCGACCTGGTCAACCGGCACGTCGCCGCCGTCGTCCCCGGTGTCTCGGTCTCCGTGAACACCGTGCTCAGCGAGCTGGAGCGGCGGCCCGACGAGTTCATCGTCGACCCCTGGGTGAGCGAGCGGGCCACGCTGGTGGCGGAGCTGCGCGGCCATGTCGTCGCCGCGGCCCACCTGCTGCGCTACCGCGCCGACGACGAGGTGGGACCCCACTACCGCGACGTGGGCGAGGTCGCCTGGTTCGTGAGCCACCCGCCCGCCTCGTTCCAGCCCGGCACCGACGAGGCCGCCGACCTGCTGATGACCGCCTGCCTCGCCCAGTTGGCCCGCTGGCGGGTCCGCGCCCGCCTCGCCGACGGGTCGCTGCCCGCGCCGCTGGTCTACGGCCTGCCCCGCACCTGGCCGCACGTCCGCGCCGTCTACGAGCGCGCGGGCATCCGGCACACCGGCGACACCGAGGTGATCCTGCTGGCGCGGGTGGCCGACCTGCCGGTGCCCGAGCCCCGGCCGGGCGTGACCTGTGAGCGCACGGTGGGGGAGTGCGGCACCCGCCTCACGGCGTACGCCGACGGGCGCGCCCTCGGCTTCATCGAGGTCGACACCGCGCTCGCCCGCCCCGAACGGCACCCGCGCGGGGCGGGCCTCGCGGACGTCGGCAACCTGCGCACCGACCCCACCGAGCAGGGGCGCGGCCTGGAACGGCACCTGCTGGCGCGGGCCGCCGACTGGCTGCGGCTGTGCGGCGTCGACCGGCTCGCGGCCTACGAGGCGGCCACCGACCGGGCGGCGATCGACCGGCTGACGAGCGCCGGGTTCGCCGAACTCACCCGCACCGACCGCGGCTGGGAGCACCGGCCCGGCACGGCTCAGACGCCCGGCCGGTAGCGCAGCGGATGGTCGGCCGGGACCTCCACCAGCACGATCGGCACGCCGTCCGGGTCCGCGACCCACATCTCGACCAGGCCCCACGGCTCCCGCACCGGCGGTCGCGTGACCTCGACGCCCGCCTCCCGCAGCTCGGCGTGGGCGGCGGTGACGTCGGGGACCTGGAGCCAGAGCCGGACGGCGGGGGACGGCGGCTCGGCCGAGCGCCCGGACAGCTCCAGGAAGCCACCGCCGAGGAAGTACACGGTGCCGCGCTCCGGCCCGGTGCCGAACTCCCGGTACACGGGCAGTCCCAGCCGCTCGCCGTAGAAGGCGCGGGAGCGGTCGGGATCGGTGGGCCGGAGCAGGACCCGGCTGCTCAGTACGTGCACCATGCCGGGAGCCTAACCAGGAGGCGCCGGGGTTAGGCTCGTCCCGGTCCGAGCCGCGCCGAGATCGGAGACGTACCCGTATGGACACCGCCGCCACCGCCGCCACCGCCACCGCACTGAGCTTCCGTGATGCCACCGTCGACGACGTGGACACGCTGGTCGCGCTGATCGAGTCCGCGTACCGGGGCGACGCCAGCCGGGCCGGGTGGACCACCGAGGCGGACATCCTCCAAGGGCAGCGCACCGACCCGCGGGGCGTGCGGGAGGTCGTCGAGTCGTCCGGCAGCCGGTTGCTGACGGTGGAACGGGACGGGGCCGTCGTCGCCTGCTGCCAGTTGGAGCACCGCGGCGCGCACGCCTACTTCGGGATGTTCGCGGTCAGCCCCACCCTCCAGGGCGGCGGCGTCGGCAAGGCCGTGATAGCGGAGGCGGAGCGGCTGGCGCGCGAGGAGTGGGGCGCGACCGAGATGCACATGACCGTGATCTCCGTACGCGAGGACCTCATCGCCTGGTACGAGCGCCGCGGCTACCGCCGTACGGGCCGGATGACCCCCTTCCCGTACGGCGACGAGCGGTTCGGCATCCCGCAGCGCGACGACCTGGAGTTCGAGCTGCTGGTGAAGGAACTGGCCTGAGCGCGCCGCTCGGCTCCCCTGCCTGAACGCGCCGCTTCGTTCCTTGCCCGCCCTGAGCGCGCCGCTCAGCCCCGCTCTCCCAGCGCGCGGGCGGTCTCCGGCAGGTCGGTCGTCGCGCCGTCCAGGCCGAACGCCCGCACCAGGCGCACGTGCTCCGGTGTGTTGACCACCCAGCCGATGATCCGCAGGCCCGCCTCGCGCGCGTGCTCCACGGTCTCCAGGGTGAGCCGCCGGATGTTGAGGCAGACGGTGGCCGCGCCCACCGCCACGGCGCGCTCGACCACCCCGGTGTCGTACCGGCTGGCGATGAGCGCGGTGCGCACGCCGGGCACCAGCCGGGCGACCTCGGCCACCGCCTCGTCGTGGAACGAGGAGACCTCGACCCGTCCCACCAGGTCCCGCGCGGTCAGCACCGCCGCCAGCGCCCGTGCCGCCCGCACGTCCTTGATCTCCGCCTGCAACGGCGTGTCCACCGCGTCCAGGACCTCCTCGAACACCGGCACCCGCTCACCCCGCCCGGCGTCCAGCGCGCGCAGCTCGGCGAGGGTCAGCTCGGCGATCGGACCGCTGCCGTCGGTGGTGCGGTCCACGTCCTGGTCGTGCATCACGACCAGCGCGTCGTCCTTGCTGAGGTGCAGGTCCAGCTCGATGACATCGACCCCGGCCGCCCGCGCGGCGACGAAGGACCGCAGGGTGTTCTCCGGCTCGGCGCCCATGATCCCGCGGTGTCCGATGGTGACGAAGTTCAAGGTTGGCTCGCTTCCGTCGACGGCGGTGCATGGGCAGCCTAGTTGTGGGTAGAAGTCGCCGCGTTAGCCGTAGCCGACAGGAAAAAGTGAGGTTAACCCCCGGGTTGGGCAGAAGAATTTTCACCCGCTCGTCTTGCTGGAGTGAACCCGCTGTGTATACGGTTTCCATACGCAAGGTTCTCCAGTGGAGGATGGGACATGACGGAAATTCTTGTGCAGGCGGCGACGGAGGACAGGGTTCCTCCCGCGACCAGGGTGGTGGAGCACCCGGCGTGGCCCGTGCTCAAGGATGCCGTGGAGCGGATCCGGCCATGGCAGTCCAAGGACGGGTCGATCGACTTCGACGCCGACGGCGCCCCGGCCCGCGCGACCGCGGAGGCCGCCGTACGCCAGGTCACCGAGGCCGTCGAGGCGCTCTCCGGGCTGCTGCCGCACGACGCCGCCTACCACCGCGCCCTCGTCGCGGACCTGCGCAAGTGGGCCGACGGCGGCTTCGCCGTGCCGGACTTCCTCGACTCGCTGCTCGCCTTCCACCCCGCGGCGGACCGCCGGGACGGCCTCCAGCACCTGGTCGTCTTCCCGATGTACACCCAGAACGGCAACCCGGACCGCAACCTGGAGGCGGTCGTGCTGCGCATGGTCTGGCCCGACTGGCTGGCGGAGCTGGAGCGCACCCGCTACGACAACCCGCTGTTCTGCGGCATCTCCTTCGAGGACTTCACCTCCGGCTACGACACCAACTCGGCCGTCCTCTTCCCGGAGACCATCGCCGTCCGCGAGGCCCCCGAGCGCTTCACCTGGGGCGGCATCTTCTGCGACCGCGAGGCCGCCCGCTTCCGCCGGGTCACCGCCGCCGCCGTCGACCTCCTCGGCCTCGAACTGCCCGAGGACATCGCCGCGATGGTCCACGACCAGAAGCGCAGCGAAGAGGCGTTCGTCCTGTGGGACATGGTCCACGACCGCACCCACAGCCACGGCGACCTGCCCTTCGACCCGTTCATGATCAAGCAGCGGCAGCCGTTCTGGATGTACGGCCTGGAGGAGCTGCGCTGCGACCTCACCGCCTTCAAGGAGGCCGTGAAGCTGGCCGACGAGGGCGTCCCGCAGGCCCGTGACGTGCAGTACGCCGTCCTGTTCGACCGCATGTTCCGCTTCCCGGTCACCGGTGAGCGCACCCGCAACTACGACGGCCTCGGTGGGCAGCTCCTCTTCGCCTACCTGCACCAGCACGACGTCGTCCGCTGGACCGACAACAAGCTGTCCATCGACTGGCAGCGCGCCCCGCAGATCACCAACCAGCTCTGCGCCGAGATCGAGAAGCTCTACCGCGACGGCATCGACCGGCCCAAGCTGGTCCACTGGTTCGCCGGGTACGAGCTGGTCTCCACCTACCTCGCCCCGCACCCCGGCTCCAAGTGGGCCAAGGGCCCGGACGCCCTGGACCTGACCCTCCCGCCGCGCAAGCTCGTCGACGACGTGCTTCCGGACGAGTTTCCGCTGAGCATGTTCTACGAGGCGCTGTCCAAGAAGCTCAAGAACGTGATTGCCTCGACCCGGGGCATAACGGCGGACGGCACCGAGCGGGCCGCCGCGTGAGCGACGGCGCGCGCGGCACGGCCCAGACGGCCCGGACGGCTCAGGAGGCGAGGACCATGGGGAACGGGGCGCTCAACGGTGCGGTGATCGCGGTCGCCGGTGCGGGCGGACCCGCCGGGCGCGCGGCGCTGCGGCGGCTCGCCGAGGCGGGCGCGACCGTCGTCGGCGCGGACAACGACCCGGAGCGGCTCGCCGAGGCCGTGGACGCCGCGCGGTACGCGCACGGCGGCGCCACCGTCACCGGCGAGACCGTCGACCTGCTCGACCTCGACTCGACCCGGGACTGGGCCGCCCGCACCGAGAAGGAGTTCGGCCGCGTCGACGGCCTGGTCCACCTCGTCGGCGGCTGGCGCGGCAGCGAGACCTTCATCAAGACCAGCCTCGACGACTGGGACTTCCTGGAACTGCTGCTGATCCGCACCGTCCAGCACACCTCGCTCGCCTTCTACGAGGCACTCCAGCGCAGTGAGCGCGGCCGGTACCTGCTGATCAGCGCCGCGGGCGCGACGAAGCCGACGGCGGGCAACGCCTCGTACGCCGCCGCCAAGGCCGCCGCCGAGGCGTGGACGCTGGCGCTCGCCGACGCCTTCCGCAAGGCGGGGGGCGGGCAGGAGCTGACGTCGGCGGCTGCGATCCTGGTGGTGAAGGCGTTGGTGCACGACGCGATGCGCGCCGAGCGCCCCAACGCGAAGTTCGCGGGCTTCACGGACGTCGAGGATCTCGCCGAGGCCATCGTCGGTGTCTGGGACCGGCCCGCCGCGGAAGTGAACGGAAACCGTCTGTGGCTCACCGAGAAGCCGTGAACCCCGCGAAGACCGACGCGCGTCGCCACCACGACCCCGAGGTACGCGGTTTCGCCAGCGACAACTACGCCGGGGCCCACCCGGAGGTGCTCGCCGCCCTGGCCCTGGCCAACGGCGGGCACCAGGTCGCCTACGGCGAGGACGACTACACCCAGAACCTCCAGCGGATCGTCCGCAGCCACTTCGGCGCCACCGCCGAGGCGTTCCCGGTCTTCAACGGCACCGGGGCCAACGTCGTCGCGCTCCAGGCGGTCACCGACCGCTGGGGCGCGGTGATCTGCGCCGAGAGCGCGCACATCAACGTCGACGAGGGCGGCGCTCCGGAGCGCATGGGCGGGCTCAAGCTGCTCACCGTGCCCACCCCGGACGGCAAGCTCACCCCCGAGCTGATCGACCGGCAGGCGTACGGCTGGGACGACGAGCACCGCGCGATGCCGCAGGTCGTCTCGATCACCCAGAGCACCGAGCTGGGCACCCTCTACACCCCGGACGAGATCCGCGCGATCTGCGACCACGCCCACGCGCACGGCATGAGGGTGCATCTGGACGGCTCCCGGATATCCAACGCCGCCGCCTCCCTGGACGTCCCCATGCGGACCTTCACCAACGCGGTCGGCGTCGACCTGCTCTCCCTCGGCGGCACCAAGAACGGCGCCCTGTTCGGCGAGGCGGTCGTGGTCATCAACCAGGACGCCGTGCGGCACATGAAGCACCTGCGCAAGCTGTCCATGCAGCTCGCCTCCAAGATGCGGTTCGTGTCCGTGCAGTTGGAGGCGCTGCTGGCGAAGGACCTGTGGCTGCGCAACGCCCGCCACTCCAACGAGATGGCCCAGCGCCTCGCCGAGGGCGTCCGCTCCGTGCACGGCGTGGAGATCCTCTACCCGGTGCAGGCCAACGCGGTCTTCGCGCGCCTCCCGCACGACGTGAGCGAGCGGCTGCAGAAGCGGTTCCGCTTCTACTTCTGGGACGAGGCCGCGGGCGACGTCCGCTGGATGTGCTCCTACGACACCACCGAGGACGACGTGGACGCCTTCGTCGCGGCGCTCAAGGAGGAGATGGCCCGCTAGCGAGCCCTCTGGACGGCAGTGCATAGATATGCGGTCACCTGGAAATTCATTGACTGTCGGGTGATCGCATACCTATGCTCTGCGGACATGCAACTCATCCAGGAAAACCCTGACCTCTCGGCGTACCTCCAAGCCGACGAGGTCATCGACCATGAGCACCCGGTGGTACGGGACACCGCCGCACGGCTCGCCAAGGACGCCACCGACTCGTATGGCTATGCACGGGCGGCCTACGAGTACGTCCGTGACACCATCCCGCACTCGCAGGACTCCGGCGACCTGCGCGTCACCTGGCGCGCCTCCGACGTGCTCACCCAGCGCACCGGCATCTGCTACGCCAAGGCGCACGCCCTCGCCGCGCTGCTGCGCGCCGAGGACATCCCCACCGCGCTCTGCTACCAGCGGCTGGCCGACGACGACGGAGCCGGACACGTCGTCCACGGACTGGTGGCCGTACGCTTCCACGGCGCCTGGCACCGGCAGGACCCGCGCGGCAACAAACCCGGCGTGGACGCCCGGTTCTCCCTGGACGGCGAACGGCTCGCGTGGGTCCCCGACCCGCGGTCAGGCGAGGCCGACTACCCCGAGCTGTACGCCGCGCCCCACCCGGACGTGCTCGACGCCCTCAGGACCGCCCAGGACCGGCCGCACCTGTGGCGGACGCTGCCCACCGCGCTCGGCGCCGAGGGCTGACGTCAGCCCGCCTCGGCCGCGCGGACCTGCTCCGGCGTCGGGGCCGTGCCGCCGAGGTGGGCGGGCAGCCACCAGGAGTCGTCCGCGCCCTTGGGCCGCGCGGGGTAGGCGCGCTGTGCGGCGTCGAGCAGCTCCTGCACGCGCTCGCGCAGCCGCCGGGTGATCGCGCCCGCGTACTGCTCCCGGGACGCCTCGATCGCCTCGCCGACCCGGATGGTCACCGGGATGTGGCTGCGCTTGAAGTTGCGCGGGTGGCCCTTCGTCCACAGCCGCTGGGTGCCCCACACCGCCATCGGGACCAGCGGCACGCCCGCCTCCTGGGCCAGGCGCGCGGCGCCCGACTTGAAGCTCTTCAGCGTGAACGACGGGGAGATGGTGGCCTCGGGGAAGACGCCGATCACCTCACCCGAGCGCAGCGAGTCCAGCGCGTGGGCGTAGGCGGCCTCACCCTGCTCGCGGTCCACCGGGATGTGCTTCATGCCGCGCATCAGCGGACCGGAGACCTTGTGGCGGAAGACGGACTCCTTCGCCATGAAGCGCACGAGGCGCTTCTGTGGCAGCGCGGCGAGACCGTTGAAGATGAAGTCCAGGTAGCTGATGTGATTGCTCACCAGCACGGCACCACCCGAGCGCGGGATGTTCTCCGACCCCTTGCAGTCGATCTTCAGGTCCCACGCCTTGAACATCGTGAGGGCGAGACCGATGACGGGACGGTAGACAAGCTCGGCCATGGACGGTGTTGGCCCTTCCTTCTTCTCTGCCTGGGAAGGGGATCCCGGCGGGAAAGTTACGCAGCCGTAGGTTTACGGCATCTCGCAGATCGTGCCCGAAGAACGCACGGGTAGCCAGCCCTGGTGCCGGTAACCGGCGAGATCCTCGTCACGTCCCGCGCGGACCATCGGGGAATCAACGCGCCCCCGGGGGCGCTGAGAGGGGGAAGGCGGTCACGGAGGGAACGAGGGAGTGGCGTATGCGGGAGGGCCAACAGCGGCTGCTGCCAGCCGAACTGGGCGGACGGCTCGGTGAACGCGCCACCCTCGTACAGTTCTCCACCGCCTTCTGCGCGCCCTGCCGCGCCACCCGGCGAATCCTCGGAGAGGTCGCCGCCCTCGTTCCCGGTGTCACCCACGTCGAGATCGACGCCGAGGCCCGGCTGGACCTGGTGCGCGCCGTGGGCGTCCACAAGACGCCGACTGTACTGGTCCTCGACGCCGAGGGCCGTATCGTGCGGAGGGCGGTCGGGCAGCCGCGCAAGGCGGACGTGATCGCGGCGCTGGGAGCGGCGGTTCAGGGGTGAGAGCGTCCGGAAGCGCGACCCGTCCGGGGGTGAGAGTCGCTGGTGAGAGTCATCTCCCACTTGCTGGGACGAACTTGACTGCACGGACCAACTATCGTCAGTCTGACCGTATGTCTGCGGAGACCACTCCATGACGGCAACGTCCGACCTCGGGGTCCATCAGCTCGCCTCACCCGACCTGCTGCGGTCCGCCTTCCGGCGGCACGCGGCCGGGGTCGCGGTGATCACCGCCCGTGGCGAGGCGGGCCCCGTCGGCTTCACCGCCACCTCCCTCACCTCGGTCTCCGCCGAGCCCCCGATGCTCTCCTTCGGCATCAGCGCGGGCTCGTCCAGTTGGCCCGCGATATCCAGCGCCGACCACGTCGGCATCCACATCCTGGGCGAGCACCAGCGGGACCTCGCCGCCACCTTCGCCCGCAGCGGCGCCGACCGCTTCGCCGCCCCCACCTCATGGCGGGAGGGTCCGGAGGGCGTCCCCGTCCTCGACGGCGTGCTCGTCTGGCTGGTGTGCCGGGTGGTGGCGCTCGTGCCCGCCGCGGAGAACCGCATCGTGCTGGCCGAGGTCGCCGTGGGCGACCCCACGGGCACCGGACGCCCGCTCCTCTACCACCAGGGCCGCTTCACGGCGCTGCGGGATTGATCACTCTCCGTCCGCTCTGCGGAACCGTCCGGTTCCGGTTACGCTGCGTTGCGAAGGTCACAGTTCAAAGCGCTTGCTTAGCGGGCATGAACTGGGTGTACTGGCGAGTAATATTTCGGTCGGAGCGCGGGTCGCCCCAACCGGGATCGGCCGCTTGGGGCGCCTATGCTGCCTGCAAGAGGCAGCCGAAAAATGACGATGCAGTAGGAGAGCCGGCGTGAGCTTGAGGATCGTTGTCACTGTGAAGTACGTGCCCGACGCCACTGGCGACCGGCACTTCGCCGATGACCTGACCGTCGACCGCGACGACGTGGACGGCCTGCTCTCCGAACTGGACGAGTACGCGGTCGAGCAGGCCCTCCAGATCGCCGAGGACGCCGACGACGCCGAGGTGACCGTGCTGACCGTCGGCCCCGAGGACGCCAAGGACGCCCTGCGCAAGGCCCTGTCGATGGGCGCCGACAAGGCGATCCACGTCGAGGACGACGACCTGCACGGCACCGACGCCATCGGCACCTCCCTGGTGTTGGCCAAGGCGATCGAGAAGGCCGGTTACGACCTGGTCGTCTCCGGCATGGCCTCCACCGACGGCACCATGGGCGTCGTCCCCGCGCTGCTCGCGGAGCGCCTGGGCGTCCCGCAGGTCACGCTGCTCTCCGAGGTCTCCGTCGAGGACGGCACGGTCAAGGGCCGCCGCGACGGCGACGCCGCGAGCGAGCAGTTGGAGGCGCGGCTCCCGGCGGTCGTGTCCGTCACCGACCAGTCCGGCGAGGCGCGCTACCCGTCGTTCAAGGGCATCATGGCCGCCAAGAAGAAGCCGGTGGAGTCCTGGGACCTCTCCGACCTCGACATCGACGAGGACGAGGTCGGCCTGGAGAACGCCTACACCACGGTCGACGCCGCGGCCGAGCGCCCCGCGCGCACCGCGGGCACGATCGTCAAGGACGAGGGCGAGGGCGGCAAGCAGCTCGCTGAGTTCCTCGCGGGCCAGAAGTTCATCTGAGCCGCAGTTAGCTGACCGCCCCTCATCTTTCGCAAGCAGGAGAGAAGAAGTCCCATGGCTGAAGTTCTCGTCTACGTCGACCACGTGGACGGCGCCGTCCGCAAGCCGACCCTTGAGCTGCTCACCCTCGCGCGCCGCATCGGCGAGCCGGTCGCCGTCGCGCTGGGCAACGGCGCCGCCGACACCGCCGCCGCCCTCGCGGAGCACGGCGCGACCCGCGTCCTGACCCACGAGGCCGCCGAGTACGCCGACTACCTGGTCGTCCCGAAGGTGGACGCCCTCCAGGCCGCCTACGAGGCCGTGTCCCCGGCCGCCGTGCTGGTGCCGTCCTCCGCCGAGGGCAAGGAGATCGCCGCCCGCCTCGCGCTGCGCGTCGGCTCCGGCATCATCACCGACGCCGTCGACCTGGAGGCCGGTGACGAGGGTCCGGTGGCCACCCAGTCGGTGTTCGCCGCCGCCTTCACCACCAAGTCCCGCGTCACCAAGGGCACCCCGGTCATCACCGTCAAGCCGAACAGCGCCGCCGTCGAGGCCGCCCCGGCCGCCGGTGCCGTCGAGGCCCTGTCGGTGACCTTCTCCGCCCAGGCCACCGGCACCAAGGTCACCGCGCGCACCCCGCGCGAGTCGACCGGCCGTCCGGAGCTGACCGAGGCCGCGATCGTCGTCTCCGGTGGCCGTGGCGTCAACGGCGCGGAGAACTTCGCGATCATCGAGGCGCTCGCCGACTCGCTCGGCGCGGCCGTCGGCGCCTCGCGCGCCGCGGTGGACGCGGGCTGGTACCCGCACACCAACCAGGTCGGCCAGACCGGCAAGTCGGTCTCGCCGCAGCTCTACATCGCCTCCGGCATCTCCGGCGCGATCCAGCACCGCGCCGGTATGCAGACCTCGAAGACGATCGTGGCCATCAACAAGGACCCCGAGGCCCCGATCTTCGACCTGGTCGACTACGGCGTCGTCGGTGACCTGTTCGACGTCGTCCCGCAGCTCACCGAAGAGGTCAAGACCCGCAAGGGCTGATCCCGCGCCAGCAGTACGAGGCCCCCGCGACCGCCGCCGGTCGCGGGGGCCTTCGCGTCCCGGGAGGGTGTTGACCGGCGGGAAGCGCGCCGGATAACTTCATTCAACGGATTGTTGATTCCGTACTGCGGAAAACGTAAGGCGTACCGCGGAAGACGAGAGGACGTGGCATGGACCAGGGCCAGCAGGAGCAGGTGGCGACGAGCCTCGCGGGCGCCGTCAGCGCGGAGATCAGCGCCTCCCTCGCACCGGTCGACGCCGAACTGGCGCGCCGCTACCCCGGCGACCCCGGTACCCGCCAGCCCGTCCACACCGTCTACGTCCCCGGCGACGCCCTCACCGCCGACACCCCGCGCACCTGGGGCGACCGCGCCCTCGCCGCCCTCGACGAACACGCCCCGGACGCCGCCGCCTTCGCCGCCGTCCTCGGCCTCGACGACGACCTCGCCGGACCCGTGTACGCGCGTGTGCGGGCCAAACTGGAACGCGAACCCGTGGAAGACCTCCGCGTCGACTTCGAGGACGGCTACGGCCCCCGCCCCGACGCCGAGGAGGACCAGACGGCGGCCCGCGCGGCCCGCCTGGTCGCCGCCGCGTACGCCGACGGCACCGCCGCCCCCTACACGGGCATCCGCATGAAGTGCATGGAGGCCGCCGTCCGCGACCGGGGCATCCGCACCCTCGACATCTTCCTCACCGGCCTGATGGCCTCCGGCGGGCTGCCCGCGGGGCTCGTCCTCACCCTCCCCAAGGTGACGTACCCCGAGCAGGTCACCGCCATGGTCCGGCTCCTGGAGTCCTTCGAGCGGGCGCACGGCCTCGCCCCCGGGCGGCTCGGCTTCGAGATCCAGATCGAGACCAGCCAGGCCATCCTCGCCGCCGACGGCACCGCCACCGTCGCCCGCATGATCCAGGCCGCCGAGGGCCGCGCCACCGGACTGCACTACGGCACCTTCGACTACAGCGCCTGCCTCGGCGTCTCCGCCGCCCACCAGGCCAGCGACCATCCCGCCGCCGACCACGCCAAGGCCGTGATGCAGGTCGCCGCCGCGGGCACCGGCGTACGCGTCTGCGACGGCTCCACCAACGTGCTGCCGGTCGGTCCCACCGAGCGGGTGCACGACGCCTGGCGGCTGCACTACGGCCTCACCCGCCGCGCCCTGGCCCGCGCCTACTACCAGGGCTGGGACATGCACCCCGGCCACCTCCCCACCCGCTACGCCGCCGTCTTCGCCTTCTACCGCGAGGGCTTCGCCCAGGCCGCCGCCCGGCTCGCCCGCTACGTCAGCCGCGCCGACGGCGACGTCATGGACGAGCCCGCCACCGCCAAGGCCCTCAGCGGCTACCTGCTGCGCGGCCTGGACTGCGGCGCCCTCGACACCGCCGAGGTGGCCCGCGCGACGGGTCTGACACGGGCCGACCTGGAGGGCTACGCCGGGCCCCGGCGCGGGGACCTGACGGCCGCGGGGAGGTGACCCGGGGGAGCGGCGGGCCGGGTGGGCTGGCGGTGCCTCAGCCGGGCCCGCTCACTGGGTCACGTACCCCTCAAGCCCCGACCGCGTGACGAGCTTCTCCTCCGCCAGCAGACGGGTGCCCCGGGCGCACAGGGCCGGATTGCCGCGGGCACGGGCGCAGAACTCCTCGGGGGTCACCCCGAAGAGCTCCCTGAGGCGCGGCAGGGTCAGCAGCAGTTCGCTGAGCAGGGCGCGCTGGCCGGGGTGGCGGCGGGGCGCGCCGGTGCCGTCGTGCAGGACGCCGTGCTGGTTGACGTAGACGTGGGCGCCCGGCAGGCGCTGGCCGCCGTCGAGTTCGACGCGCACCTCGCCGTCGGGCAGCCAGGCGCGGCGGTAGTTGCCGTCCGGCAGCGGGACGCCCTCGCTGGCGTCGACGACGGCGAGCTGGCGGGCGTCCAGCCAGATGACGAACAGCTCACGCATGGTCCCCGGCGCGCTGACCGGTGAGGCGCTGACGTACCCCATCCGGCTCACGTGCGCGGAGACGCCCACGTCGACCCCGGTGACCCGGGCCTTGACCATGGGCAGCGGCGAGTCGATCCCGAACCGGGCCATCTTGTGGCGGAGTTGCCCGGGACTGGCGTTGGAGCCGATGGCGAGCACCGGCGTGCGGTCCTCGTGCACCAGCCGGGTGAGCGGCAGGAACCGGTCGCCGTCCAGCAGCCCGGACTCCGCGGGCCAGGTGCCGGGGTACGTCAGCGGGTGCTCGCGGGGCGCGGCGGCCAGGCCCAGCGACTCCAGGGTGCGGTCGTCGGGGGAGGGCGGGCTGGTGCGGGGGTGGTGGTCGACGGGCGCGGGGGTGTCGTCGTGAGGGTGCAGGGCCGTCTCCGGTCTACTCCGGGTGCGTCCGGGCGTACGGGTGTCAGTCCGCCGGGGGGAGTTCACCCGAGCCGCGGGTGACGAGGCGGGTGGGCAGCTCTATCCGCTCCGGTCGCGGCAGCGTGCCGTCGAGCTGGCGGAAGAGCCGCTCGGCGGCGGTGCGGCCGAGGGCGGCGGAGTCCTGGGCGACGACCGTGACACCCGGCTGCAGCAGGTCGGCCAGCTCGATGTCGTCGAAGCCGACCAGGGCCACCGGGCGGGTCTGCTCGGCGAGGACGCGGATCACGGTGACCGTCACCCGGTTGTTGCCGGTGAAGATCGCGGTGACCGGGTCGGGCCCGGAGAGCATCTCCCGCGCGGCCCGCCGCACCCGCTCCGGATCGGTGACGCCCAGGGACATCCAGGCGTCCGCCACGGCTATCCCGGCGTCCTCCATCGCCGCCCGGTAGCCGCGCAGCCGCTCCGCGGCGGTGTGGATGCGGGGCATGTCGCCGATGAAGCCGATCCTGCGGTGGCCGTGCGCGATCAGGTGGGCCACGCCGTCGCGGGCGCCGCCGTAGTTGTCCGACAGCACCACGTCGGCGTCGATCTGCCCGGCCGGGCGGTCCACGAAGACCGTGGCGACGCCCGCCTTCAGCTCGGGCTCCAGATAGCGGTGGTCGTCCCCGGCCGGGATGACCACCAGCCCGTCCACCCGCCGCGCGCACAGCGCGAGCACCAGTTCCTGCTCGCGCTCGGGGTCCTCGGCGCTGGAACCGTTGATGAGCAGGGCGCCGTGCGCGCGGGCCACCTCCTCCACGGCCCGGCTGAGCGGCCCGTAGAACGGGTCGGCGAGGTCCTCCAGGACCAGGCCGATGCTCGCCGTACGGCCCTTGCGCAGCACCCGCGCGCTGTCGTTGCGGCGGAAGCCGAGCGCGTCGATGGCCTCCTGGACGCGGCGCTCCGTCTCCGGGGTGACGCCGGGCTCACCATTGACGACACGCGAGACCGTCTTCAGGCCGACCCCGGCACGTGCGGCGACGTCCTTCATGGTCGGGCGGTTGCCGTAGCGGCTCTCGGATCGGCGGTGGGTGTCGGGCACGTTTCGGCGTCCTGTCCTGTCGGTCACGGGGATGCGTCAGCTCGTGGTTTGTATGAGGATGTGGCGTCGAGCATAGAGCCTGGACAACGTTGTCAGGCGCAGGGGACACTGTCCCTACCAACTTCCGGCCCGCGCCCCCACCGCTGGACCGGCCTGCCCTTTTCCCCCGCTCGCGGGGGATGCCGACCTGGTTGACGGGGAGTTCTGAGACTCATGCACACCGATCTCGTGGCCGCACTGGACATCGGCGGGACCAAGATCGCCGGAGCGCTGATCGACGGTCACGGCCGGATCCTGGTGCGGGCACAGCGCCCGACGCCCGCCCAGCAGGACGGCGACACCGTGATGCGGGCCGTCGAGGAGGTGCTCGGCGAGCTGACGGCGGCGCCGCTGTGGGCCCGCGCGGGCGCCGTCGGCATCGGCAGCGCGGGGCCGGTGGACGCGTCCGCGGGCACCGTCAGCCCGGTGAACGTGCCCGGCTGGCGGGACTATCCGCTGGTCGAGCGGGTCCGGGCGGTGACCGGGGGGCTGCCGGTCGAGCTGATCGGCGACGGCGTCGCGATCACCGCCGCCGAGCACTGGCAGGGCGCGGCGCGCGGGCACGACAACGCGCTGTGCATGGTGGTGTCCACCGGCGTCGGGGGCGGTCTGGTCCTCGGCGGCCGACTGCACCCCGGGCCCACCGGCAACGCGGGCCACATAGGGCACATCAGCGTCGACCTCGACGGTGACCCGTGCCCGTGCGGGGCGCGCGGCTGCGTCGAGCGCATCGCCAGCGGTCCGAACATCGCCCGCCGGGCGCTGGCGGACGGCTGGCGCCCCGGTCCCGACGGTGACGCCTCCGCCGCCGCGGTGGCCGCCGCGGCCCGGGCCGGGGACCCGGTGGCGGTGGCCTCCTTCGAGCGGGCGGCGCGGGCGCTGGCCGCCGGGATCGCCGCGACCGCGACCCTCGTGGAGATCGACATCGCCGTGATCGGCGGCGGGGTCGGCAAGGCGGGCGACGTCCTCTTCGCCCCGCTGCGCAGGGCCCTCGGCGACTACGCCACCCTCTCCTTCGTCCGCCACCTGACGGTGGCCCCGGCCCGCATGGGCACGGACGCGGGCCTGGTGGGGGCGGCAGCGGCGGTCCTGGTGGGGCGGGAGAGGGCGGCTGCGGCGGGGGTGTGAGGGGCGGGGGCGCGGGGGTCGGGTCGCGGGCGGCTCGCGCGGGTGGGCGGTCGCACCGGGTTCGTCCGGGCCGGG
Organism: Streptomyces flavalbus; assembly: GCF_042674625.1. Lineage (NCBI taxonomy): Bacteria > Bacillati > Actinomycetota > Actinomycetes > Kitasatosporales > Streptomycetaceae > Streptomyces > Streptomyces flavalbus. The sequence continues at coordinate 878,788 of NZ_JBHTEB010000001.1, read as the reverse complement.
GCGCGTGCGACGTTCGCGGGAGCAGGGCGTGACCTCCGTTCGGTTCCGGGCGTTGGGCCGGGCATGAAGAAGCGCAGCATGTTCGCCATCGCCTCCCTCGCCGCCGGGTTCGTCGTCGCGGCGGTCACCCCGTCCCACGCCGCCACCGGCCCGCTGGGCGGCGTGGACGTCGAGAAGGCCCTCGGCACGGTCGGCAAGACCCTCGGCAAGGACAGCCTGTCCATGGAGGACAGCCCCAAGGACAAGGCCAAGGAGGCCAAGGAGGCGGACGACGCCGCCGAGGCCGCCGACGCCGGGTCGCGGGAGAGGGACTGACCAGCACGACAGCCGACCCCGAGGCGCCGGGCCCCCACCGCGGGGGCACCGGCGCCCGTCGCTTTTCGGGCCCTCAACTGCGGCTGGTTTCCATGGCAGGGTGGAGCGGGCAAGCCTCAGGGGTCCAAAAGAAGAGGGGGAAACGTGATCGTTGTTTGGATCAACGGCGCGTTCGGTGCGGGGAAGACCACGACCGCACGGGAACTGATCGAGCTGATCCCGAACAGCACGCTCTTCGACCCCGAGGTCATCGGCGGGGCGCTCACCCACCTGCTGCCCGCCAAGCACCTGGCCGAGGTCGGCGACTACCAGGACCTGCCCATCTGGCGACGGCTCGTCATCGACACGGCGTCCGCGATGCTGGCCGAACTCGGGGGCACCCTGGTCGTGCCCATGACCCTGCTGCGCCAGGAGTACCGCGACGAGATCTTCGGGGGCCTCGCCGCCCGTCGGATACCGGTCCGGCACGTCCTGCTCGCCCCGGCCGAAACGATACTGCGCGAGCGGATAGCCCACCGCGAGACACCGTCGGACCTGCCCGACGCGGAGCTCCGCGTGCGCCAGTGGTCCTACGACCACATCGAGCCGTACCGCGCCGCCCTCGCCGCCTGGCTCACCGCCGACGCCCACCCCGTCGACAACGGCGGCCTCACCCCGTACGAGACCGCCGCCCGGATCGCCGAGGCCGTCACCTCGGGCACCGTGCCCGCCTGCGACATCGTGCAGTCCCCGGAGCCCACCGCCGAGACCCTCGCCGCGGGCGTCCTGCTCTTCGACGAGGACGACCGCGTGCTGCTCGTCGACCCGACGTACAAGCCGGGCTGGGAGTTCCCCGGCGGCGTCGTCGAGCCGGGGGAGGCGCCCGCCCGCGCCGGGATCCGCGAGGTCGCCGAGGAGACCGGCATCCGCCTCGACGAGGTGCCGCGGCTGCTCCTCGTCGACTGGGAACCGCCCGCCCCGCCCCGCTACGGCGGGCTGCGCCTCCTCTTCGACGGCGGACGGCTCGCGCCCGCCGAGACCGCGGGGCTGCTGCTGCCCGGCCCCGAACTGCGCGACTGGCGCTTCGTCACCGAGGAGGAGGCGGCGGCGCTGCTCCCCCCGGTCCGCTACGAGCGCCTGCGGTGGGCCCTGCGGGCCAGGGAACGGGGGGCGGCGGTGTACCTGGAGGCGGGGATTCCCGTCGGGGGGTGAGGGGAGGGTGGGGCGGGAGCGGCCGCCGGGTCCTCCCCGCGCGCCCGTCGCCTCAGCCGGTCGGTGGGTTCTCGCCGAGCCCGTCCGCCCTCATCGGGCCCCCGCCCCCGTCGGCTCAGCCAGCCGCGTAGTTGCGCAGGAACAGGGCCTCCGCCACCGACAGGCGCTCCAGTTCCTCCGGGGAGACGCTCTCGTTCACGGCGTGGATCTGGGCCTCCGGCTCGCTCAGGCCGATCAGCAGGATCTCCGCGCTCGGGTACAGGGCGGCGAGGGTGTTGCACAGCGGGATCGAGCCACCCTGACCGGCGTACTGCATCCGCTGCCCGGGGTACGCCACCGCCATCGCGTCGGCCATCGCCTGGTACGCCGGGCTGCTGGTGTTGGCGCGGAACGCCTGCCCCTGCCCGACCTGCTCCACGCTGACCCGCGCCCCCCACGGCGTGTGCGCCTGGAGGTGGGCCGTCAGCAGCTTGGTCGCCTCCGCCGCGTCCACGCCCGGCGGCACCCGCAGGCTGACCGACGCCCGCGCGCTGGCCTGCACGGACGGCGTGGCGCCCACCACGGGCGGGCAGTCGATGCCGAGCACGGTGACCGCGGGGCGGGCCCAGATGCGGTCGGCGACCGTGCCCGAGCCGATCAGGCCGACGCCGTCGAGCACCTTGGCGTCCGCGCGGAACTGCTCCTCGTCGTACTGGATGCCGTCCCACGACGCCTCGCCGGTGAGCCCGTCGACGGTCGTCGAACCGTCCTCGGCGCGCAGCGAGTCCAGTACGCGGATCAGCGCGGCCAGCGCGTCGGGGGCGGCGCCGCCGAACTGGCCCGAGTGCAGGTTGCCCGCCAGCGTGTCGACCTTCACCCGCAGCAGGGTCATCCCGCGCAGCGTGGCGGTCACCGTCGGCAGCCCGACGCGGAAGTTGCCCGCGTCGCCGATGACGATGGTGTCCGCCTCCAGCAGCTCCGGGTGGTCCTCGGCGTACCGCTCCAGACCGCCGGTGCCCTGCTCCTCCGAGCCCTCGGCGATCACCTTCACGTGCACGGGTATGCCGCCGTTGGCCTTCAGCGCGCGCAGCGCCAGCAGGTGCATGATGACGCCGCCCTTGCAGTCGGCGGTGCCGCGCCCGTACCAGCGCCCGTCGCGCTCGGTCAGCTCGAACGGCGGAGTCGCCCACCCGGCCTCGTCGAGCGGCGGCTGCACGTCGTAGTGGGCGTACAGCAGGACGGTCTTCGCGCCCTCGGGGCCGGGCAGGTGGCCGTACACCGACTGGGTGCCGTCCGGGGTGTCGAGCAGGGCGACGTCCTCGAAGCCCTCGGCGCGCAGCGCGTCCGCGACCCAGCGCGCCGCGCCCTCGCTCTCCTCGCGGGGGAACTGGTCGAAGTCCGCCACCGACTTGAAGGCCACCAGCTCGGTGAGTTCCGCCTTCGCCCTGGGCATCAGGGAGGCGACGGTCTCGGCGACCGGATTCGACGACATGGGCACGCTCCTCGTGGGTGCGACGTTGTACTGACGGGTGGCGGTCCGCGCGCCCGTGGCCGTCCGGTCGCGTGGACCGGGCGCCCGGCGCGGCGGACGCCGCCGATCCTCCCACAGTGGCCTGCGGAGATCGCCGCCGTAGGATGCGGGGGACAACACGGGCAGGCGGCTGGATCGGGAGCAGTAGACCATCGTGAGCAGCGAGAACTCTTCGGCGGACGATGTGCGGCAGGTGTGGGACGTCGTCGTGGTGGGCGCGGGACCCGCTGGGGCGTCGGCGGCGTACGCCGCGGCGGTCGCGGGGCGCCGTGTGCTGTTGCTGGAGAAGGCTGAGCTGCCCCGGTACAAGACCTGCGGCGGCGGGATCATCGGCCCGTCACGCGACGCCCTGCCACCCGGCTTCGACCTGCCGCTGCGCGACCGGGTGCACGCCGTGACGTTCTCCCACAACGGCCGCTTCACCCGGACCCGGCGCTCCCGGCAGATGCTGTTCGGGCTGATCAACCGGCCCGAGTTCGACCAGCAGCTCGTGGAGCACGCGCAGAAGGCGGGCGCCGAACTGCGCACCGGCGTCACGGTGTCGCGGGTCGAGCAGCACGGCTCGGCGGTGCCCGACCGGCGCACGGTCGCCGTCGTCCTCCAGGGCGGGGAGACGCTGCTCGCGCGGGCCGTGGTCGGCGCCGACGGCAGCGCCAGCCGGATAGGAGCGCACGTCGGGGTCAAGCTCGACCAGGTCGACCTCGGTCTGGAGGCGGAGATTCCGGTGCCAGAGACCGTCGCGGAGGACTGGCGGGGGCGGGTGCTGCTCGACTGGGGGCCCATCCCGGGCAGTTACGGCTGGGTCTTCCCCAAGGGCGACACGCTCACCGTCGGCGTGATCTCCGCGCGCGGCGAGGGCGCCGCCACCAAGCGCTACCTGGAGGACTTCATCGGGCGGCTGGGCCTCGCCGGGTTCGAGCCGAGCGTCTCCTCCGGTCATCTGACCCGCTGCCGGGCCGACGACTCGCCGCTGTCGCGCGGCCGGGTGCTGGTCTGCGGGGACGCGGCGGGCCTGCTGGAGCCGTGGACCCGCGAGGGCATCTCCTTCGCGCTGCGCTCCGGGCGGCTGGCGGGGGAGTGGGCGGTGCGGATCGCGGAGGCGCACGACGCGGTGGACACCCGGCGGCAGGCGCTGAACTACGCCTTCGCGATCAAGGCGGGCCTGGGCGTGGAGATGGCCGTCGGCAAGCGGCTGCTGACCGTGTTCGAGCGGCGGCCCGGGGTCTTCCACGCGGCGCTGACCGGACTGCGGCCCGCCTGGCGGGCGTTCATGGACATCACCCGGGGCTCCACCACCCTGGGCGAGATGGTCCGCAACCGCCCGATGGCCCAGCGCGCCCTCGCCGTGCTGGACCGCCGCGTCGGGGGCGGCGACGGCCAGCTCCCGGTCGGCGGACCCGCGGCGAAGGAGTCCGGCGACGACGGTGACAGTGACGCCACTTCGTGACGGTGACGTTCACTTCGTGACGGTGACGCGGAAGACGGGGTGGTCGGGGGCGGCGGCGATGATCTCCTCGTCGGAGGACTTCGCCGTGACCCCCTGGAAGTACTGGTTGACCTCCCAGCCCCACTTCTCCAGGTAGCTCCGCAGGATCGGGAGCTTCTCGTCGTCGGGAAGCTCCCCCACGGTGAAGGCGCGCACCTTGCGCCCGACGCGCAGCTCCCCGCCCCCGGCGGCGCGCATGTTGCGCACCCACTGGGAGTGGCCGCGGGCCGAGACCAGGTACTGCGCGCCGTCATACGTGTGCGGGTTGACCGGGATGCGCTGGAGGGCGCCGCTCTTGCGGCCGCGGACGGAGAGTTCGGCGGTCCCCGCGACGCTGACGCCGTGCCGGGCGAGCCAGCCGACGACCGTGTTGAAGCGGGTGGCGATGGGGCCCGCCTGGAAGTAGTAGGGCTGCGACGACGCCATGAGGGCCTCCGGTGAGAGAATGAGAGCACCGCTTCCTTTGGTGAGCACTGCTCTCGCTTGAGAACAGTGTGCGCCGCGTCGGCACCGGAAAGCAAGAGCGCTGCTCTCCTTTGTGTGCGCCGCTCTCTTCTCGTGCGACACTCGTCCCCATGAGCACCGCACACGGAGTCCGAGCCCGGGCCAGGATCGAAGTCACCGCCGCCATCAAGGACGCGGCGCGCGAGCAACTCGCCGCCGACGGCGCCGCCAAGCTCTCCCTGCGCGCCGTCGCCCGCGAACTCGGCATGGCCTCCTCCGCGCTCTACCGCTACTTCCCCAGCCGCGACGACCTGCTCACCGAGCTGATCATCGACGCCTACAACTCCCTCGGCGAGGCCGCCGAGATCGCGCACGCCGAGGTCGCCGACGCCGGTCCGGTCCGGCGCTGGACGCGGGTCTGCGAGGCGGTGCGGGCCTGGGCGCTCGCGCACCCGCACGAGTACGCGCTGATCTACGGCTCCCCCGTGCCCGGCTACAGCGCGCCCCAGACCACCGTCCCGGCCGCCGCCCGCGTGGGGCTGCTGCTCATCGGCGTCCTGCGCGACGCGCACCAGACGCACGGCGTGACCCCGCCCCCGCTCGCCGCCGCACTGCGCGCCGAGGCCGAGCGGATGACCGCCGACCTCGCCCCCGACCTGCCGCCCGAGGCGGTCGCGGCACTCGTCGCGGCCTGGGCGCAGCTCTACGGGCTGGTCGGGTTCGAGGTGTTCGGACAGTTCCACCGGGTGGTGGAGGACCGCGAGCCGTTCTTCCGGCAGGCGGTGGGCCAGCTCGCGCGGGGGGTGGGGCTGACCGACCCGCCCGAGGGCGCCGGGCCCGGGGCCTGACACCGAGTCTTCGCGGTGGCGTGCGTACTTCGCGGGGAGTACGCGCGGTCACCTCGCGCGGGTGACGTCCCCGTGGGCGCCCGGCGTCTAGCGTGGCGGGCATGGACGAGCAGCGCGTACGGGGTTCGGGGCCGCCGTCGGCCGGGCGGTTCCGGCACGGCCCCGCGTGGTGGCGGAGTGGGCCGCCGTGGGCCGCCCGGTGGGGGGACGACGGCGAGCGGAACGCCGTCGCCGCCTGGCCCTGGGCGTCCACGCTGCTGCTGACCGCCTTCGTGCTGGTCGGCTCCACCTTCGCCGCGCGGGGCCAGGAGGGCGAGCGGGCGGACCTGGACCTGTTCGCACGGGTGCTGCTGGTGATCGCCGCGGGGCTGCTGCTGTGGCGCGGGCGGTACCCGGTGGCGGTGCTCTTCGGCACGGCCACCGCCACCGCGACCTACCTGGGCGCCGGGTATCCGTACGGGCCGGTCTTCCTGACCGTCGCCGTCGCCTGCTTCAGCGCCGTCGTCGCCGGGCACCGGCGGGCCGCCTGGGCCGCGGTGGGGGCGTTGTGGGCGGCGCACGTGCTGGTGGCGCACTGGCTGTACCGGTGGTTGCCGCCGAGCGGGGACGCGGCGGCGTCCTGGGGGCAGGAGGCCGTGGTCCTCGCCTGGGTGGCGGCGATCATGGCCGGGGCGGAGTTGGCGCGCGCCCGGCGTGAGCAGTGGGCCCGGGAGCGGGCCGAGCGGGCGCAGGCGGCGCGGCGGCGCGCGGACGAGGAGCGGCTGCGCATCGCCCGCGAACTGCACGACGTCCTCGCGCACAGCATCTCCGTGATCAATGTGCAGGCGGGCGTCGGCCTCGCCCTCCTGGACAGCGACCCCGAGCAGGCGCGTACGGCGCTGACCACCATCAAGTCCGCCAGCAAGGAGGCGCTGGGCGAGGTCCGCCAGGTGCTCGACAACCTCCGCGCGCCGGGAGAGGCGCCCCGCGCGCCCGCGCCCGGCCTGGACCGGCTCCCCGAGCTGGTGGCCCAGGCGGCGAGCGCGGGCCTCACCGTCGAGGTCGAGGGCGAGCCGCCCCGGCTGCCGCCCGGCACGGACCTCGCCGCGTTCCGGATCGTGCAGGAGGCCCTCACCAATGTCGTACGGCACTCCGGTTCGCGGCACGCGCGCGTGCGGCTCGACCGGGCGGGCGGTGCGGGGGGCGGCGCGCTGCGGTTGTGCGTGGACGACGACGGGCCCGCGACGGGGGCCGACGCGGGCGGCAGTGGCAACGGTCTGGCGGGGATGCGGGAGCGGGCCGCCGCGCTGGGTGGCACCATCGAGGCGGGCCCGCGTCCGGAGGGCGGCTTCCGGGTGCTCGCCGTACTGCCGTTGGGTGCCGCCACGGCCAAGGAGGGTGACCGGTGATCCGCGTCCTGCTCGCCGACGACCAGTCGCTGGTCCGCGCCGGGTTCCGGGCCCTGCTGGACGCGCAGTCCGACATCGAGGTGGCCGGGGAGGCCGCCGACGGTGCGGAAGCGGTGCGGCTGGTGCGTGAACTGCGGCCGGACGTCGTCCTGATGGACATCCGGATGCCCGCGCTGGACGGACTGGCCGCCACCCGGCGCCTCACCGCCGACCCGGCCCTGGCGGACGTCCGGGTCGTCATGCTGACCACCTTCGAACTCGACGAGTACGTCTTCGAGGCGATCCGCTCGGGCGCCTCCGGGTTTTTGGTGAAGGACACCGAGCCGGAGGAACTGCTGCGCGCGGTACGGGCGGTGGTCGCGGGCGACGCGCTGCTCTCCCCCGGGGTGACCCGACGGCTGATCGCGGAGTTCGCGGCCCGCTCCAAGGAACCCGCCGGGGCCGACGCCCTCGCCGGGCTCACCGAGCGGGAGCGGGAGGTGATGGCGCTGGTCGGCATCGGCCTGTCCAACGAGGAGATCGCCCGCCGCCTCGTCGTCAGCCCCCTCACCGCCAAGACCCACGTGAGCCGCACCATGGTCAAACTAGGCGCCCGCGACCGCGCCCAACTGGTCGTCCTCGCCTACGAGTCGGGCTTGGTCCGACCGGGCTGGCTGGGCTGACCGGCACCCCGCCCGAACCGGACGAGGACGGCGACGACGCGGACGGCGAACAGGAGCGGCGCGAGGACCGTGCCGGTGCGCAGCAGCGCCGTCTCCACGGGGCGCGGCAGGTCGAACAGCAGCGCGGGGCCCGCGACCGCGCCGAAGACCACCGCCGCCGCGAACGCCGCGCTGCACAGCGCGTACCCGTGAGCCAAACAGGGGGAGCCCTGCGGGGCGGTGGGTCAGCGGCCGTTGGCGGGCAGGAAGGCCCACACGCAGGCCGCGAGGAACGGTAGGAGGAGGATGTCGGACCAGCCGATGCGGAGGGTGCGCTTGACGGTCGGGTCCACGTGCTCGTCCGTCTCGTGGGCCTGGAGCACCGCGTGGCGCAGGGCGCGGCGGGCCTCGTTGGCGCGGGGGCCGTCGAAGAGGGAACGGGTCAGGGCCCAGGGCGTTGCCTGGCCGAGTCCCTCGATGGACAGGGCGCCGCCCTTCTGGGACCTGCCGAGCAGCCGCACCCGGGACAGGGGCGCGGAGTAGCGGACGAAGGGGTTGCAGATGGTGAGCCGTCCCCCGCCCCACTGGACGTACGGGGTCAGACCGACGCGCAGCAGGACCCAGACGACGCCGCTGGGGACGGCGAGGGCCAGCACCACGTCCCACGGGTCGCGCGGCGCGCCCGAGTCGAGGAACAGGAAGTAGACGGCCGCCGCCAGCATGGCCACGGTCAGTGCCACGGACACGGCGTGAACCGGCCGGTTCTTGTAGTGCATTCCGGTCTCCAGGATCACGGGGTGCCGTGCGCGACGCACGGCACCCCGGCTTCAGCGACGAGCGCCTAGCAGTAACGCATCTTCCAGCTCATGCCGCACGTGAGCGTTCCCGTCCACGCGTTACCGGCATAGTTCCAGGCCGTACGCCGGTAGGAGAACCGCATCCGGTGCCTGGCCCGGCCCGCGGCGTGGCGGCCCGAGCGGGCGAAGCCCCGGCTGGACTTCCACCAGGAGCCCGCCGCGAAGCGGCCCGCGCCGACCCCGACCGCCGTCCAGGCCGCCGAACGGGCCGTGGACCTCCAGTAGCTCCGCGTCCGCCACCTGCCGTGTCGGCCGTCGGCCACCGCCGTGGCCGCGAACACCGCGACGCTCGCCACGGCGCACGTCCCGGCCGAGGCCACGATGCACGCGGCGGTCGCCCCGTACCCGGCATAGGTGCGCCAGTTGCGGCGCACATGGCGGCCGACGCGGCGCGCGGCCCGCTTGACCTTCTTCCAGCTCCACCACTTGCCGTCGAGGTCATAGCGGTTCAGCGGGTCCGCGTACACGTAGTCGTACGCGTTGGCGCCACCGCCGTAGACCGGGTCCATGGACAGGAACCGGCCGGTGACGGGGTTGTAGAGCCGTACGCCCATCAGCGTCAGGCCGGTGAGCGTCTCGCTGGAGCGCTGCTTGCCGCCGAGCCAGCCGTAGCGCGCCGCGGTCTGGCCGACGCGCGGGTTGCCGTACTCGTCGGCGTCCAGGGCGACGGGTGCCCTGCTGGTGTCCAGCGGGAGCTGGAGCGCCACGTCACCGTGGATGTTGGACAGGTGCAGCACCGTGTCGCCGGTCTTCGTGGTCGTCGCGGCCAGGTCGCCGGACGCGGAGTCGACGTTGCGGCTGACGGCGCCGGTGGCGGTGTCCTCCACCACCCAGCGGGGGTTGTCGCCGTCGCTGTCGTAGTGGTTCAGCTTGGCGGCGCTCTGCGTCCACGTGCTGCCGCTGCCGGTCTCGACCGTCCAGGAGCGGAACCGCAGCGCGGCGTCGAGCTGCCAGGTCTGCCGCCTGCCGTTCGCGGTCTGCCGGTACGCCAGGTCGTTGGCGTAGTAGCCGACGGTGCCCTGCCCGGGAACCGCCGTGGTGCGGCCGAACGCGTCGTAGGCGTACCCGGAGTCGACGATCCGGTCCGCGCTGTCGTACGTGGAGCGGGTGGTGGTGCCTCCGCTCGTCGGGCAGTCGGCACCGGGGGTGCCGGTCGCGGTGGTCAGGGAGGTGCGGTTGGTGCGCGCGTCGAAGCCGTACGAGCGTCGGGTGCAGACCGTCTCGGAGGTGTCCTCGACGGTGGACAGCCGCCCGATCGCGTCGTACCGGTACGTCTGGTCGGACCAGCCCGCGTGCCGGGTGACCTGGCCGTGGACGGACTCGGCCACGGTGTCGGCGTAGACGATCGTGCCGTCGCTGTCGCGCGTGTACGTGCGGTCGGTGGCGGACCCGGTGGTGTCCTCGCCCTGTGTGAGGGTGTACCCGCCGGGCAGCTTCTCGGTGGCGACCGAGCCGTCCGCGTCGTAGGTGGCCCGGAAGGTGCCCGCGACCGAGTCGGTGGTGCTGGTGACCAGGCCACGCGGTTCGGCGGTGTGGTCGTAGGTGTAGGTGACGGTCGACGGGACGGTGTCGGTGACCTTGACCGGCCGGTTCAGCAGGTCGTACTGGGTCGTGGTGGTGCCGCCGTCGGCGTCGGTGTACGAGATCTGGCGGCCGAGCTTGTCGTACGCCTTGGTGATCGTGCCGCCGGTGGGCGAGGTCGTCCTGACCGCCTGGCCGGTGGCCGGGTCGTACTCGGTGGTGGATTCGGGGACCGCCTGGCCGACGCCGCCGGTGATGGCGACCTTGGTCTGCCGTCCCCCGTCGTCGTAGGACGTGGTGGTCGTGCGGGTGCTGCCGTTGGCCGTCTCGGTGACCTTGTTCGGGTTGCCCCACCAGTCGTACTCGGTGGTCGTCGTGGGCAGTCCGGTCGGCTGGGAGCCGCCGCCGGTGATGGCGCCGCCCGCGGACACGGAGCAGACCAGGTCCGCCCACTCCGGACGCCCGGCGCAGGCGCCGGTGCCCGTCGCGGACCAGTAGGTCGTCACGCGCGTCCCCGCGTCGGTGCCGGTGGCGTCGGGCAGGAGCTGGCGGACGGTGCGGCCCTGGGCGTCGTACTCGGTGACGGTGGTGAGGGCGAGACCGGCCGGGTCCTGGACGGTCTTCGTGGGCAGGCCCTTGGCCCAGTCGTACACCGTCTGGGTCACCCGCGTCTCACCGTGGACGGAGGGGTGCTCGCGCACCTGGGCGCCGACCGTGGCCTTGGTGACCTGGTCCTTGACCTTGGCGGTGCCGTCGGTCGGGCGGCCCGCGTCGTACTCGTTCACCGTCCAGGTGCGGGCCGTCACCGAGGTGCCGGAGGGGACCAGGGTGGTGGTGCCCTGCTTCAGGTCGGCGGTCAGGTCGACGCGGCGCAGCGGCCCGAACTCCTCCAGCTCCCGGGTGCCGGTGTCGTTGTAGACGGACCGGGTGGCCAGCAGGTCGGCCCGCTCGGCGCTGCCGAGCTGGGCGATGCCGAGGTCGGCCTGGGCGGCCCGGTCACCGGCGGTCAGGCCGAGGGCGACGGCGCGGTTGGCGGCGCTCAGCGCGCGCACCGTGTTGCCGAACCGGTCGTACTCGGTGCTGGTGATGTGCCCGCCGGGGGTGGCGGAGTTGACCTCGCGGCCGGAGACGCCCAGGTAGTGGACGTCGGCCCGCCGGTAGTCGGCCGCCGTCAGCGTGCCCCCGGAGTGGGCGGCGGGCACGGCGTCGGCGGGGAAGACCGCGGTGGCGTCCGTGGGGGCGTCGAGCTGGCCCCACGCCCGCACGTCGGAGGCGCCCAACTGGTAAGGGGCGGCGGTGCCGGTGAGCGGCACGTCGTAGACCACGCTGGTCGCCGCCGTGCCCTCCTCGACATCGGCCGTGCCCTGCTTCAGCCCCGGGCGGGACGCCTTCAGCAACATGCCCTCACCGGCGGTCGCGGCGTTGCCCGCCTTGCCGTAGGTGAAGGTCCACGGCAGTTCGCCCGCCGGGGTGAGCCTGGTGACGCGGCCCGCGGTGTCGTAGCCGTACTCGGTCTTCAGCGAGGGGCTGATCTGCGGGTTCCACGCCTGGCGCAGTCGGCCGCCGCCGTCGTACAGGTACATCTGCACCGACTTCGAGGTGGCCGTGGCCGCGCCCGGCGCGGTGGACCACAGGCGGATCTCCTTGACCTGCCCGGCGAAGTCGCCGTACGCGGTGTCGGTGGCCGTGGTGGTGGTCGCGTACACGAAGTCCAGCAGGCGGCAGCCCTTGGTGGACGGGTCCGAGGTGCAGGCGGCGGCCGTCGCGGCGGAGGTGGGCGCGATGATCCGCTTGGGGCGGGCGACCTTCTTGCCGTCGACCGTGACCGTCTCGGAGACCACGGTGGTGGTGGAGTTCGACAGCCCGTCCAGCAGGGTGCTGGAGACCTGCCAGGTGGTGGCCGCGCTGTCGGGCCTGGTGAACTCGGTGACCGTGCCCTCGGTGTCGGTGAGGGTGAAGCTGCCGGTCACGCTGCCCCTGAGCGTCAGGTCCTCGGAGCCCGGCTCGGGTATCCAGGCCGTCCTGGCGGCGTTGGTGGTGAAGTGGGTCTCCTCGCCCTCGGAGTCGACGACGGCCACCGCGGTGTCGGAGATCCGGCGCACATGGCTGTAGTCGGAGTCCGTCATCTCGGCGGCGGTGCCCGCCACCCACTCCTTGCCGAAGATCGGCGCCTGCCCCTCCTGCCTCGCGCCCTGGTCCGGGGCGCGCGAGGACGCGCTGCGCGACACCGCCAGGTCGAACGCGGAGGCGTCCGTGGCCGACAGGGTGTAGTCACCGGTCAGCAGGTTCACGCTGCCCGGCCCGACCTCCTCGGCGGCGGCGCCGTCGGCGTTGCGGTCGACGACGACGGTCAGCGGCTCGGTGCTGCCGGAGGCGCCGTTCGGGCCGGTGAAGTCGGCCTTGATCTGCACGGTCCCGTCCGGGTCGACCGTACCCGCGGCGTTCCACACGAGCCGCGCGTTCTTGCCGCCCGCCAGCGGTACGGGCCACGCGGTGAGCGCGCTGCCGTCGGAGGTGACGTCGCCGACAGGGATCTTCGTCCAGGTGTCGGCCTCGGAGCGGCGCCAGGAGAAGGAGACGCTGTCGTACTTGGCGGCGTCGGCTTCGGCGACCAGGGGCAGTCGGCGGGCGGTGCGTTCGCCGTCGGAGGGCTGGACGAAGCCGCCCGGTCCGGCGTGGAAGGTGTACTCGACCGCCTCGGACTTGTTGTCCGCCTTGTCGACGGCGCGGACCTGGAGGGTGTGGGTGCCGTCCTTCGGCGGGGTGACGGTCAGCGCCTTGTCGCCGCTCGCGCCGCCGGTGGCGACCTTGGTCCAGGTGACGCCGTCCAGCGACCACTCCAGCCAGTTGTGGTCGGCGGCGGGCGGGGTGACGGTGAAGGTGCCGGGCTGGCCCGCGCCCTTGACCCACGCGGTGGACGGGTAGTCGGTGGAGGTGACCCGCGTCGGGGCGGACGGGGCGCTGGTGTCGACGGTGAACGTCTTCCACGCCGACCAGCCCACGTTGTAGTGCGTGCCGTCGTAGGGGCTGGTACGGAACTTGTACGTCTTGCCGTTGGCCAGCACTCCCGCGGGCACGGTCACCGAGGCGACCTGCCCGGAGGGCACGTACGTGGAGACGAGGACGTCGCCGACCTGGGTGTTGGTGGCGTTGTCGAAGATCTGGAAGGTGCCGTTGACCTTGTCACCGTCGGCGTCGACGAAGGTGTCGCGCAGCGTGGGCGTGGCCGTGTTGACGGTGTAGGCGCCGCCGTAGGAGAAGTACGGCGGTCCGGCCTCCTGCTTGGTGCCGGTGCGCGGCCGGTAGTTGTAGGTCACGACCAGCTTCGGCGGGTTCGTCGCCGCGTTGGCGGAGCGGACCTGCTTCCACTCGGCGGTGGCGGCCGAGGGAGCGCGCAGCCCCATGTGCGAGCGGGTGTTCTTCGCCGACGCCCACACCTGGGCCAGGTTGGTGACGTCCGCGCTGATCCAGCCGTCGCCGCCGCAGTTGTCACGGCCCTTGGTCTGGGTGGAACTGGCGTACTGCTGGAGCCAGGTGGGCTGGCTGGTCCACCGGGAGGCGGTGGACGGCGCCGTGGTCTCCCACACCGTCCAGGTGGCTCCGGCGCAGTCGGTGTTGCCGGAGTGGAAGTTGTAGAGGGACAGCTTGGCGTCGAGGACCAGCGCGTCCTGGATCGGCGTGGTGTTCCAGGTGATGAAGGACCGCGCGTAGCGGGGGGTGCCGTCGGCGTTGAAGGTGCCCGGGTTGCCGAGGTCCAGCTCGGTGTCGGTGGACCAGTCGACGGTCTCGCCCTGCTGGACGTAGGTGTCGAAGACGTTGGACAGCGCGGAGGTGGACGGGTCGACGGTGACCGGGTACCGGGTGTCGGGGTCCGCGAGGAACTCCGCGTCCGGGGTCACCACCAGGTCGACGGACGATCCCTTCTGGACGACCTTCAGGCCGACCTTGGCGCGGTGCGTGTGCTCGCCGGAGCGCTCGTCGACGGTGGCGTCCCACATCACCGGGGCGGGCATCACGGCCCGCTTCCTGTTCTTCCGGTCGGTGAACAGCACACTGCCGTCAGCCAGTTGCCTGGCCTTCAGCCCCTTGGCCTTCAGCGGCAGGGTGTACGTGTAGTCGCCCGCCGCGGGCCGCTCGTTGATCTCGACGAACTGCTCGAAGCCGGTGCGGGTGGCCTCCACGACCACGTCCGCGCCGGGGACGGCGTTGAGGTACTCCGCGCGGGTGCCGTCGAGCTTCGGCTTCGGCAGACCGCCCTTCCACTGGAGGGTGATCTCCTGGTCGCCCTCGCCGAGTGTCACCAGGTCGGTGGCCTCGGCCTCGCGGGCGGCCTTGAGCGAGCGCGCCGGGGTTCCGGTCCGGCCCGCCAGCCGCAGCCCCTCCGGGTGCGCCTTCGGCTCCACGCCGCCGGGGACCTCCCGCAGCGCCACGTCGACGTCGGTCCACTGGCCGTCGCGCTGGAACCGGACGGGTCCCGCGGCCAGTTCGGTGGTGAGGCTGCCGTCCTCGTTGACCCACGTGGTGGACGTCTCGGTGCGCTCGCTCAGCGCCTCCACGCGGTGACCGTACAGCCGGGCGGCGACACGGGCGGAGGGGATGTCGTCGGCCTGGCGGACGCCGGGCTTCTCGGGCTGGGCGGCCTTCGCCTCTTGGCGGTTACCGGAGAGGTTGAGCGCCACGGCGTCACCCGTGTCGCCGACCAGCATGGCCGCCTCCACGACCAGCAGCGCGGCGGCGCTGAGAGCGATGTGCGACAGGGCCCGTCCGCGGCGCTGGGGGGCTGGTCGGGAGCCCTCCGGGTCTCGTGGCGGGGGAACGTGATGTCTCATCGAACAGGCATCCTTCGGGTGTCCGAACATACGGCCGCCCGATCCGATCACCTTCCTGATCACCGGGGAAGTGAGATCTTCACCAGTTCCCCGCACAACCTCCGCGCTTCCCCGGCGGTCATAATCTTCCGGTGACGTGTGCCGCGAGCCCGCAGGGGAACGGGGGACGGGTGCGCAGCGGCGTGCGGTGTGAGGGCAACGCGCGGGAGGGAACGCAGTGATACGTCGGGCACGTCCGAGCCAGGGCGCCGCCGTGGCCCTCGTCGCCGTGGCCGTCCTGGTCGCCGGGTCCCTCGCCCTGCTGGCGGTGGACGTCCTGGGCCAACCCCTCAGCAGACGCACCCTGATCACCGGCGTCGTCCTGCTGATCCTGCTGCCCGCGGTGCTGCTCGGCCAGTACGCGCCCCCGCCCTACCGCCTGCCGTACCGGTGGCGCTGGCGCCTGCTGGGCGTGCAGGCGCTCCTCACCTATCTGCCGGTCCTCCTCTTCGAGTACGCGTGGCTGAGCCTGCTCGGCTTCCTGGCGGGGGCGGTGCTGCTCACCGTGCCCCGGCCGGTGTCCGTGGTGATCGCGCTGGCCGTCGTCGCCAGCGGCCCCGCCCTGGTGCACAGCAGCCTGGCCAGCACGCACCGCAGCGGGATGAGCGTGCTGGTCTCCACCGTGGTCACCGGCAGCGCCGTCTACGCGGTGGTGCACCTCGCGCTGCTGGCGGCGCGCCTCCAGGCGTCTCAGACGCAGGCGGCCCGGCTCGCCGAGTACCGGGAGCGCGCCCGGATCGCCCAGGACCTGCACGACCTGTTCGGCTCCTCCCGCGTCTCCATCGCCGTGCAGAGCGAGGGCGCCCTGCGCCACACCGAGCCCGCCACCCCCGCCCACGAGGCGCTGAGCGAGATCGCGCGGCTGGCCCGGCAGGCCCACCACGAGGTGCGCGGCCTCACCAGCGCCCACGCGCCCGCCCAGCTCCACGCGGAACTCGCGCACGCCCGGCGCCTGCTGTCCGGTGCCGGGGTCGCCACCACGACCACCCTGCCGCCGCGGCTGAAGCTCCCCGCCGCGGTCAGCGGCTGCGTCGGGGCCGTACTGCGGGAGGCGGTCAGCAACGTCCTCCAGCACAGCCGGGCGACGCGGTGCGACATCGTGCTGACGGCCCGTCCGTCCCGGGTGCGGTTATCCGTCCGCAACGACGGCGCTCCGCCCAGGGCCGCCCCGGGCCCGCACGCCGGGAGCGGACTGGCGGGCCTGCGGTTCCGCGCCCTGGTGCTGGGCGGCACGGTCGAGACCGCGTGCGCGGACGGCCGTTTCGCGTTGACCGTGGAACTGCCCCTAGATCCAGCCGTTCCGCTCGGCGATGCGGATCGCGTCCACCACGGTGCGGGCGTGTAGCTTCCCCACCGCCGCCGAGAGGCGGTTGCGTACGGTGCCCACGCTCAGGAACAGGTCGCCCGCGATGGCCCGGCTGTCCGCGCCGCTCGCCGCCAGCCGCAGTACCTCCGCCTCGCGCGGGGTCAGCGGGGTCACCGTGCGCGCCGACTCGGCCAGTTCGGGCGGCTCGATCACCCGGCCGCCGGTGGCGACCGCGCGTACCGTCTCCGTGAGCGCCGTCGGGGAGACGCTCTTCAGCAGGTACCCGGCGACGCCCGCGTCCAGGGCGCGCCGCACATGGCCGGGTCTGTCCAGCGCGGTGAGCATGACGGTACGGCAGGACGGCGCGCGCCCGGCCAGTTCGCGGGCCAGGGCGAGTCCGTCCACGCCCGGGAGGTCGATGTCGAGCAGGGCGACGTCGGGCACCCCGTGGGTGAGGGTGGCCAGGGCGTCGGGGGCGTCGCCCGCCTGAGCGACGACCTCCATGCCGAACTCGGCGTCGATGAGAGCGACCAGGCCCGCCCGGACCACCTGCATGTCTTCGACGACCAGGACCTTGATCATCATTGCATGATCCGCCGCGTTCCCGCCGTGCGCATTGCCTGCCTGCGGCAATGTGGGTGCTGTCCTGACTGCCGGGTTCCGGCAGCACCGAGCGCCCACTCCTGCCGGGTGGCGGAGCGGGCGCTCGCGGTGCGGGGCGCGGG
This sequence comes from Streptomyces flavalbus, assembly GCF_042674625.1. Lineage (NCBI taxonomy): Bacteria > Bacillati > Actinomycetota > Actinomycetes > Kitasatosporales > Streptomycetaceae > Streptomyces > Streptomyces flavalbus. The sequence continues at coordinate 861,688 of NZ_JBHTEB010000001.1, read as the reverse complement.
TCAGTCGCGGACGGCCACCCGCTCGTCCTCGAACTCCGCCTCCGGGGCCGCCGACTTGGCGACCACCACCGACTGCTGGGCGGGGCGGGTGCGCAGGCCGGTCAGGGTGATGAGGAGGCCAGCGAGGGCTATGCACATGATGACGATCAGGCCGGGGCGGTAACTGTCGAGGACGGCCTGGGGGGTGGGGTTCTCCGGGGCGTGTGCGGTGACCACCGCCGTCACCACGGCCAGGAAGATCGCGCCGCCGACCTGCACCGAGGTGTTGAGCAGCCCGGAGACCATGCCCTGCTCGTGGTCCTCGACCCCGTTGGTGGCCTGGATGTTGAGGGAGGGGAAGACCAGCGCGCAGGCCGCGCCGATCAGCAACATGCTCGGCAGGATCGCCACCGCGTACACCGGGTCAAGGTCGACGCCGAGGAACAGCGCGTAGCCGACGGCCATGAAGGCGAAGCCGAGGGTGAGCAGCCGCGGGGTGCCGAAGCGGTCGACGATCGCGCCCATCTTGGTCGCGGACAGCGCGACCAGCACACCGGCGGGCAGGAAGGCGAGCGCCGTGTGCAGCGCGGACCAGCCCAGCAGGGACTGCATGTAGAGCGTGACCAGGAACTGGAAGCCGACGTACGAGCCGAAGAAGGCCATCGCGCCGAGCTGGGCGCGGATCTGGTTGCCGGAGCGCAGCACGCCGAGCCGGATCAGCGGGCCGGGGGAGCGCCGTTCGACGGCCACGAAGACGGTCAGCAGGACGGCGACGGCCAGGAAGGACAGCAGCGTGCGGGCGCTGGCCCAGCCGACCTCGGGCGCCTGGACGACGGTGAAGACCAGCAGCAGCATCGAGGCGGTGCCGATGACGGCGCCCGGGATGTCGTAGCCGTCGTGGTCCTTCTCGCGGGTGCTGCGCGGCAGCAGCTTCAGACCGGCGAGCAGGGCGAGCAGCGCGATCGGCGCGGGCAGCAGCATGGTCAGCCGCCAACTGGCCTCGGTGAGCAGGCCGGAGAGCACCAGGCCCATGGAGAAGCCGGTGGCGGCGCAGGTGGTGTAGATGGACAGGGCGCGGTTGCGCAGGGTGCCCTGCGGGAACGTGGTGGTGATGATCGACAGGCCCGCGGGAGCGGTGAAGGCCGCGCTGAGGCCCTTGATGAAGCGGCTGGCGATCAGCAGCGGACCCGAGTCGACGAGGCCGCCGAGCAGCGACGCGAGCGCGAAGACGCCGAGGGCGACGAGGAAGACCTGGCGGCGGCCCAGCAGGTCGGCGGTCCGGCCGCCGAGGAGCAGCAGACCGCCGTAGCCCAGGATGTAGCCGCTGACGATCCATTGCAGCGTCGAGGTGGACAGGCCGAGGTCGGAGCCGATGGAGGGGAGGGCGACGCCGACCATGGAGACGTCGAGCGCGTCGAGGAACATCGCGGCGCAGAGCACCAGCAGGGTGCCCCAGAGCCGGGGCGTCCAGCGGCCCTCGGACGCGGGGAGGGTGTGCGGAGTGGTCATGACCCCAGACACTACATGCACATGCATCGAATGCAAGCGCATTTAATTCCGATGCAATAAGTTTGTTTCTCTGCTACCGTGCCGTCATGGCGGCGAAGACGGCTGAACAGGCTCTCGTGGAGCAGTGGCGCGACATCCTGGCGCTGCACTCCCGCACCCAGTGCGAACTCGACCGCGCCCTGCACGAACACGGCCTGTGCGCCAGCGACTTCGAGGTCCTCGACGTGCTCGCCGAGAACGGCGACGCGGCGGACTGCGTCCGCTCCTACCGCGTCCAGGAGATCGCCGAGCGCGTCCACCTCAGCCAGAGCGCCCTGTCCCGGCTGATCGCCCGGCTGGAGAAGGACGGCCTCGTCGAACGCGGCATGTGCCCGGAGGACCGCCGAGGCGTCCGCGTGGGACTCACGGAGCGCGGGCGCGCGCTGCACGGGCGGGTGCTGCCGGTGCAGCGCGCGGTCCTGACCCGGATGCTGGCGGGCTGAGCCCGCCCCGGTCGAGCGCTCAGCTCCAGGTGACGGCGGAGGTCGCGCGCCACAGGTCGGCGACGGCGCCGTCCCCGGTCACCTCCGGGAACGGCGCCCGGTTCCACAGCGCGAGGTAGAGCCCGCCCGCCGGACCGCTGATCTCACAGTCGGCGTCGCCGGTGCCGGTCCCGCGCTCCGTCACCAGGGGCTCGTCGGAGAGCCGTACGGTCCACAGCCCGCCGTCGTCCGGCACGTCCGTCGCCCGTATCCGCAGCACCCGGGGCTCGGCGCTGCGGACCCGGCTCTTGCCGCGGGCGTGGAAGCCGCGCAGCAGCTCGTCGACACCGTCCACCGCGAAGCCCGGGTCGATCCCGGTGGGTGTGCCGCCGCGGGCCGACTCGGCGTCGTAGCGGTGCACGGTCGTCTCGTGCGCCTGCCGCCGCGCCCAGAACGCCACCGGTGACGGGGCGGGCAGGAAGTGCCAGCAGTCCAGGTCGGACGGGGCGGCGGCGAGGGTGTCGACCAGCGTCCGGTGGCCCTGTGCGAACCAGTCGAGCAGCGCGTCGCCGTCGAGGTCGGGCAGCCCGCCGTCGGGGCGGTACGAGGTGAGTCCCTCGGCGACGAACGCGGTGGCCCAGCGGTGCACCATGCCGGTGTGCCGCAGCAGGTCGCGCACCTGCCAGCCCGGACAGGTCGGCACCTTGGCGTCGGGCCCGGCCCCGGCGGCGGCAGCGGCCAGGGCGCGGCCCTCCCGGTCCAGGACGTCGATGTAGTCGGCGGTATCCATGCGCAGGAGTCTGCCCGATGGAACAGGCCCAGGGCAGGGGCGTCTCACGGGCGGGGCGCCGCCCGGGGCGGGCTGGCTGGCGGGCGCCTGCCGGGAGGGCGAGGGGCCGTGGGCGGATAGTCGAACGAGAGGGGCGGCGGGGGAGAGGGCCCGGGGCGGGCTTTTCGGACAGGGCGGGGCGGGAACCCGGCACAGGACCCACGCCCCACGCGTTCCACCGGTACCGAGGAGGCCCCTGTGACCGGCGCACCGCACTCCCCCCAGAACCCGGCTACCCGCCACCCCCGGCCGGACTTCCCCGCGCAGGATCAGCCGCACCCGGGCTGGACGGGACCCATGGACCCGCCCCCCGACCACGGTGAGGAGACCTACCGCGGCAGCGGTCGGCTCGCGGACCGCAGGACCGTGATCACCGGCGGGGACTCCGGCATCGGACGCGCGGTCGCCCTGGCCTTCGCCCGGGAGGGGGCCGACGTCCTCTTCACGTACCTGGACGGGGAGGAGGACGACGCCCGCGAGACGGCCCGGCTGGTGGAGGACGCGGGCCGCAAGGCCGTCGCCGTCCGCTGCGACATCCGCGAGGAGGCCAACTGCCGGGAGCTGGTCGATCGGGCGGTCGCCGAGTTCGGCCGCATCGACGTGCTCGTCAACAACGCGGCGTTCCAGATGTCGCGGCCCGAGGGCATCGAGGCGATACCGACCGAGCAGTTCGACCGGGTGATGCGGACCAACCTGTACGGCATGTTCTGGCTGACCAAGTTCGCCCTGCCGCACATCCCCGCGGGCGGCAGCGTCATCAACTCCACGTCGGTGCAGGCGTACAAGCCCAGCCCGCACCTGCTCGACTACGCGATGACCAAGGGCGCGATCGTCACCTTCACCCACGGGCTCGCCCAGTCGCTCGCGGAGCGCGGCATCCGCGTCAACGCGGTCGCGCCGGGCCCGGTGTGGACGCCGCTGATCCCCGCGACGCTGCCCGACACGGTCGAGTTCGGCAAGCAGAGCCCGCTGGGCCGCCCCGCGCAGCCCGCCGAACTCGCCCCCGCCTACGTCTACCTGGCGTCACAGGAGGCGAGCTTCGTCACGGCGGAGATCCTCAACGCGACCGGAGGCACACCGCTGCCCTGAACGCGGCCACCCCACCGCCGCAACGGCGGAATTTCCCGGTCCACTCGGCGGATCGGCCCCGAGGTCAATGGGCACACTACAGACGGCCCCGCCGCGCGGCGCGGCCGTCAGCCCGCGTCGGAGACCTCGACGGGAGGAACGATGAGGACCGGACCCCAGCGCTATCCGGGTGCCTCGACGGCGTACTGGTACCAGAACGCCTATCCGGGCTCTCCGATGGAGACCAACGTCATACTCTGGCACTCCACGGAAGGCACCTCGCTGCCCTCCTACGGAGGCGGCGCGTCCGCGCCGAACTTCACCGCGAAGCCCGACTTCGCCGCCAGGCGGCTGGTCTGGTACCAGCACTTCGACTTCGACACCTCAAGCCGGGCCTTACGCAACCTGTCCGGCGGGGTGGAGACGAACACCCTGAACGTCTGCCAGGTGGAGATCGTCGGCACCTGCGACCCGACCACCCACCGGCGGTGGGGTTCGACCCGCCACCTCTACACGCCCGAACTGCCCTCCTGGGCGGTGCGGGACCTGGCCGCGTTCGCGCGTTGGGCGCACGAGCGGCACGGGGTGCCGCTCACCTCCGGGCTGACCTTCAAGCCGTACCCCAGCTCGTACGGCGCCAACGGCGTGCGCATGTCGGCCTCGCGGTGGCTCAGCTTCAAGGGCCACTGCGGGCACCAGCACGCCCCGGAGAACGACCACGGTGACCCCGGCGCGTTCCCCATGGCCGCCATCCTCGCCGCCGCCAAGGGCACCCCCCAGGAGGACGACATGCCCAAGTACGTCAACCTCGGTCTCGCCGAGCCCTACACCCTGCGGCCCGGGACCTGGGACTCCGTCGAGTTCACCAAGGAGTGGAGCGACGAGACCGGCGACCACGCCACCAACGGCAGCGTCTGGGCGCGCGGCCCGGCCCGTTTCACCGGCTCCCTCAGCCTGACGGTCATCGGACTGCCGGTCGGCGCGGTGCTCCAGGCCCGCATGTCGGAGTACGAGGGCGACGAGCACCGCACCGACCACCCCATCCACGAGATCGTCGGCACCTCCGGCAGCACGTTCGCCGTCATCCCGGTGACCAAGCGGCTCGGCTCCCGCCGCGGGATGCGCGTACGGCTGCTCAACCAGGCCGACGAGCCGGTCACCATCAACAGCGCGGTCCTCACCCTGATGGTGTGGAAGGAGAGCTGACGGTCACGACACCGGCGCCCCCGACCCCGCGGCGGTCCGCGGGTCGGCGGTGCCGGGCGGGGTCGGTGGCAGGGCGCGGGCGATCGTGTCCATGATCGTGGGTGCCGTGGTGTGCAGGAAGAAGTGGCCGCCGGGCAGCATCCGGAGCTGGGACCCGGCGGACGACTGCCGACGCCAGCCGTGCAGCCGGGCCGGGGAGACCAGGGCGTCGGCGTCCCCGCCGAACACCGTCAGGGGCACCGGCAGCGGGGGCTCGTCGCGGTACTCGTAGCTCTCCAGCACCGAGAAGTCGGCGCGCACCGTGGGCAGCACCAGCTCCATCAGCTCCGCGTCGTCCAGCAGGCTGCGCGGCGTGCCGCCGAGCTGACGCAGGTGGTCCAGCACCTCCGCGTCCGGCGCGTCGTGCAGCCGCCTGCCGTCGTCGGGCGCGTCGGGCGCGGAGCGGCCGGACACGAACAGGTGGGCGGGCAGCGGCTGGCCCCGCCGGACCAGGGCCCGGGTCAGCTCGAAGGCGAGCAGGCCGCCCATGCTGTGCCCGAAGACCGCGAACGGCCGGTCCAGGAACGGCCCGACCGCGCCGGCCAGCGCGTCCACCAGCGGACGCAGCCTGCTGATCGGGGGATCGGCGATCCGGCCACCCCGGCCGGGCAGCTCCAGCGGGCACACCTGGATGTGCGCGGGCGCGAGCGCGTGCCACTGGCGGTACGCCGCGGCGGCACCACCGGCGTACGGCAGGCAGAACAGCCGGTAGGCGGCGTCCTCCCGGGGTCTCCAGGGGCCGAACCACGGGTCGTTCACTTCGCGTCTCCTTCACAGCTCGGGCCGGTTCCCCGGCGGGCGGTGCGCGCGGTCAGCTCGCGGCGACGGTGCCCACCAGCCGCAGGGCGCGGGAGGGACAGCGCTCCACCACCCCCCGGACGGCCGGGAACCGGTCGGCCGGAGGGACGGAGCGCAGCACCACCACGGTGCCGTCGTCGTCGGACTGGTCGAACAGGTCGGGCGCGGCCAGGGCGCACATGCCCGAACCGACGCAGACCTCGGGATCGGCCTCGATGCGCATCCTCGTCGCTCCAGATGGTCAATGGGTGGTCAGGAACGGGGAGCAAATCACGCGTTGACGGCGGTGGTGACGGTGATGGCGGTCATGACGGTATTCCGCCTCCCCTTTGCCGTCCTATTCGCCGCCCGTGTGCAGGGCCCAACCTTCCAAGAACGGGGCGAGACCAGTCAAGGGCCCCGGGTGCCGTGGCGGCGGGGCCGGATGCCATCGGAAGATCCACTCAAGAGATGCTGTACACCTGGTCGACATTCGAGTAAGACGCGCGTAGATGTGCCTTGACACGTGTGTTGGCAGCGGCCGATATTAACCGCCGTAAGGACGCTCCCCTGGGGCGCCCCCGCCGCACGACCGACCGCACGTCACGTCTGGTCGGCATTCCGCGCGCTACCCCACCGGCGTTTCTCCGACGTCGCGCGTCTGCGGGTGTCATCGCCTTCGCCGAAGCAGTCCTGCCGCACCACCAGAACTACGGAGGAACCACCACGTGTCCGAAGCATGGGCCGGTGCAGAGCCGCAGTCACCCACTGACGAACCCGTCGTCTCGCAGCAGACGCACTTAGTCCCCCTCGACTCCCTGGTGGCGGCCGACTCACCGCGGCTGACGGGGGAGGTCGAGGAGCACGCGAGGACGCTGGCCGAGTCGGAGGCCGCCCTGCCGCCCATCGTCGTCCACCGGCCCACCATGCGGGTCGTCGACGGGATGCACCGGCTGCGGGCGGCCGTACTCCGCGGGGACGACGTCATCGAGGCGCGGTTCGTGGAGGGCTCCGTCCAGGACGCCTTCGTCCTCGCCGTCAAACTCAACGCCGAGCACGGGATGCCGCTGTCCCGGCAGGACCGGGTGGCCGCGGCGGGCCGCATCCTGGAGAGCCACCCGGCCTGGTCCGACCGGCGGATCGCCGCGGTCACCGGCCTGTCCCCGGGGATGGTGGGCTCGCTGCGCGCCCGGGTCGGGGGCGGTCCCCAACTGGCCCTGCGCATCGGGCGGGACGGCCGCAACCGCCCCGTCAACGGGGCCGCCGGACGGCTGGCCGCCAGCAAGGTCATCGCGGAGAGCCCGAACGCCTCGCTGCGGGAGATCGCCAGCCGGGCGGGCATCGCGGTCGCCACCGCACGGGACGTCCGCAGACGCATCCGGCTCGGCCAGGACCCGGTGACCCCGCGGCTGGCGCTCAGCATGAAGGTCGGCGACGACACCGGCGAGCGGGCCGACGACTCCGCGACGCCGCCGCTGGGCCTGGAGGCCGTACTGGCCCGTATGCGCAGGGACCCCTCGCTGCGGATGTCGCAGGTCGGGCGCACCCTGCTGCAACTGCTGCGCACCCATCTGCTCACCGCGGAGCAGCGCAAGGACCTCATCGACGGCATCCCCGCCCACCGCGCCGCCGACGTGGCGCAGATGGCCCGGCTCTGCGCCTCCCGGTGGCTGCAGTTCGCCCGGGACGTCGAGGGCAGGCTCCCGGCCGGGGAGGGCGCGGCGGGCGGGCAGCAGCAGGTGCCGCAGCACCTGTCCCGCGGCGCCTGAGCCGCTGCCCGGACACCACCCACGACCTATGACGCACGGCCGGTGACCTGAGCGGCACCGGTCGGGAGGGGAACCGAGATGGCCAGCCCGTTCGACGACCAGCAGGCGCGTTACCTCGTGATCGTCAACGCCGAGCACCAGCACTCCCTGTGGCCCGCGTTCGCCGCGGTGCCCGACGGGTGGACCGTGGCGCACCAGGAGGCCGGGCACCAGGAGTGCCTGGAGTACATCGAGCGCGCCTGGACGGACATGCGGCCCCGAAGCCTGGTCACCGCAGTGGGCGAGGACTGACCCCCGAAACCGGCGGCGGCGCCCCCGGGGGCGCCGCCCACCCCCCGTCACCCGGCCACGGGTTCGGTACGGAACCGGTTGATCGCGGCCTCGTGACGCGCCCGCAGCTCCGCGTTCCGCACCCCGAGCCCCTCCTGCGGCGCGAGGCACAGCACGCCCACCTTGCCCTGGTGCCGGTTGTGGTGGACGTCGTACACCGCCTGCGGGGTCTGCTCCAGCGGTACGACGCGGGAGAGCGTCGGGTGGACGCGGCCCTTGGCGATGAGCCGGTTCGCCTCCCACGCCTCCCGGTAGTTCGCGAAGTGGGTGCCGACGATCCGCTTCAGGTGCATCCACAGGTAGCGGTTGTCGTACGTGTGCTCGTAGCCGCTGGTGGACGCGCAGCTCACGATGGTGCCGCCGCGGCGCGCCACGAACACGCTCGCCCCGAACGTCTCCCGGCCTGGGTGCTCGAAGACGATGTCCGGGTCGTCGCCCCCGGTCAGCTCCCTGATCCGGGACCCGAACCGCCGCCACTCGCGCGGGTCCTGGGTGTGCTCGTCGGACCAGAAGCGGTACCCCTCCGCCGACCGGTCGATCACCAGCTCCGCGCCCATCCGACGGCACACCTCCGCCTTCTGCGGGCTGGACACCACGCACACCGGCGTGCCCCCGCCGTTGAGGACGAGCTGGGTGGCGTACGAGCCGAGGCCGCCGGACGCGCCCCAGATCAGCACCGTGTCGCCCTGCTTCATGCGCGCCCCGGCCGGTGAGACGAGCTGCCGGTAGGCGGTGGAGTTGACCAGGCCGGAGGCGGCGGCCTCCTCCCAGGTGAGGTGGTCCGGCTTCGGCATCAACTGGTTCGCCTTGACCAGCGCCAGCTCGGCCAGCCCGCCGAAGTTGGTCTCGAACCCCCAGATCCGCTGCTCCGGGTCGAGCATCGCGTCGGCGTGCCCGTCGGGGTGGTCCAGCTCCACCGACAGGCAGTGCGCCACCACCTCGTCGCCGGGCCGCCAGGCGGTCACCCCGTCGCCGCAGCGCAGCACCACCCCGGCCAGGTCGGAGCCGAGCACGTGGTACGGCAGGTCGTGCCGGGCCGCCTGCGGTGACGTCCTGCCGTACCGGGACAGGAAGCGGAACGTCGGCATCGGCTCGAAGATCGACGACCAGACGGTGTTGTGGTTGATCCCGCTGGCCATCACCGCGACCAGCACCTCCCCGGCGGCGGGCCGCGGTACGGCCACCTCGTCGAGGTGCAGCGAGGCACGCGGGTCCTTGTCCCGGCCGTGGAGGCCGTCGAACATCGCGACCTCGTCGGCGTGCAGCGTGATGCCCCGGCAGAAATCGGGCACCGGGAGGGCCGCGACGGCGTCCGGCTCACCGGCCAGGATCGCGTCGAGGATCTTCTGCATGTTTCGGGCCTTTCGATCGTGAGAAAAAGGACATGCAAGAATTACGGGATTCGCGAATTATTCATGCTGCACGCGGTCGGCGTGCGAGTCCAGCGAACCGGTGAGTGCCGCACCGCGCGGGGTGTTCAAGTGTCCGGGAAGGTCAGTTGAACACCGGGTTTCCACCCCCGGTGGAGCCGGAAACCGGACGTTTTGTGCGAGGCCTCAAGGACCGGCGGAGCGGTCCTCAATAGACGCCTGAAATCCGCATGAGCAACTCGAATGCTTTGACGATGCGGATGCGCTCGTGGATCCTGACTTGCCGAACAGGGTGCATGTTGCCGGAATTGAATTCGGGCAAAGGCTTTCCCGTAGGTTGTCCAAAGTGAGAGGACGGTTTGATGCCGGGCCCCGATTCCGAATCGCTCGTCGATCATTTCCGGACGGCCTTCGGTGAGAACCCGCGGTTCCAGACCTTCCGGTTCCTCGTGGACGGTGAGGGCGAGCCGCAGCGGCTGACCAACGCCGAGGTCGACCTGCGGGCGCGCGCCATCGCCGCCGTCCTGCGGGAACGATTCCCCGTGGGGGAGCGGGCGCTGATCCTGTGCCCGGCCGGGCTGGACTACATGGTGTCCTTCTTCGCCTGCCTGTACGCGGGCATCATCGCCGTCCCCGCCTATCCGCCGGACCCGGCGTTCCTCAAGCGGACCCTGCCGCGGCTGGTCGCCGTCATGGAGGACGCCGAGCCGGTGGTGATCCTCGCCCCGGCGAAGACCGTCGCCCTGGCCGACTCCTTCGCCGAACACGCCCCGGCGCTGCGGGACATCACCTGGGTCGCCGTCGACGACCTGGACACCGCGGCGGCCGACGACTGGCGGCACCCCGGCACCCGCCGGGACGACATCGCCTTCCTCCAGTACACCTCCGGCTCCACCAGCCGCCCCAAGGGCGTGATGGTCAGCCACGGCAACCTGCTGCACAACTTCGACGCCATGAACGGCAGGTTCTTCGCCAACGACCCCGACCCGCACGTGGTGAGCTGGCTGCCGCCCTTCCACGACATGGGCCTGATCTTCAGCCTGCTCACCCCGGCGTACGCCGGGTTCCCGGTCACGTTCATGGCGCCGTACTCCTTCCTCAAGCGGCCGTTCCGCTGGCTGAAGGCGCTCTCCGACACCGGGGGCACCGCGAGCGCCGCGCCCAACTTCGCCTACGACCTCGCGGTGGCCAAGGTGACGCCGCAGGAGCGCGCCACGCTGGACCTGAGCAGGTGGCGGGTGGCGGCCAACGGCGCGGAGCCGGTGCGCCGGGAGACCCTGGAGCGCTTCTCCGCCACCTTCGCCGAGTGCGGGTTCCGGCCCACCGCGCACGGGCCGTCCTACGGCCTCGCCGAGGGCACCCTGATGGTCTCCACCGGCGACCCGGAGAACGACCCGGTCTCGCGCGACCTGAGGCCGGACGCGCTGGCGGCGGGCACCGCCGAGGACGCCGCGCCGGGCGAGCCGTCCCGGACGCTGATGGGCTGCGGCTACTCGGTGCTCGACCAGCGCGTGGTGATCGCGGACCCGGAGACCCGCACCGCCGTGCCGGACGGCACGGTCGGGGAGATCTGGGTGTCCGGGGCGAGCGTCGCCCACGGCTACTGGCGCCGCGGCCCGGAGACCGAGGAGACCTTCCGCGCCCACCTGGCCGACACCGGCGAGGGCCCCTTCCTGCGCACCGGCGACCTCGGCTTCGTCGACGGGCCCGAGCTGTACGTCACCGGGCGGCGCAAGGACGTCGTCATCATCGCGGGCCGCAACCACTACCCGCAGGACATCGAGCGCACCGTCGAGGCGGTCGACCGCGGACTGCGGCCGGGCTGCGGGGTGGCGGGCTCCCGGGACATCGACGGCGAGGAGCGGCTGATCGTCGTCCAGGAGTACCGGGGCAGCAAGGACCCCGCGGAGCACCAGCGGGTCATCGCCGCGATCCGCGCCGAACTCGCCCGCGAGCACAGCCTGCAGGCCTTCGCCGTCGCCCTCGTGCGGGCGGGCACCGTGCCGAAGACGTCCAGCGGCAAGCTCCAGCGCTCCGCCTGCCTGGACGCGTTCATGGACGACACCCTGAAGGCGGTGGCGATCTGGCGGCAGGACCGGGACGGCGCGCTGCCGACGGCGCCCGCCGCCCCCGCCGAGCCCGCCGCACCCGCCGTCTCCGTGGCGCCGCCCGTCACGGTGACCGCCGTCGAGATCGAGGGGTGGCTGCGGGAAGCGCTGGCCGACGCGGTCGGCGGCCGGGCCCAGGACATCGACCCCGCGCTGCCGTTCGCCTCGTACGGCCTCCAGTCGGTGCAGATGGTCACCATGGCCGGTGACCTCGAACGCCGCCTCGGCCGCCCGGTGGACGCCACCGCCGCGTGGCACCACCCCACCGTGGAGAAGCTGGCCCGGCACCTGGCGGGGGGGCCGGACACCGGCGCCGCGCCGGACACGGACACCGCGTCCGCCCTGCCCACCGTTTCCGCCCCCGCCACCGCGCCCACCCCCGACACCGAGGCCGACCCCGTCGCCATCGTCGGCATCGGCTGCCGCTTCCCCGGGGGCGCCGACGGGCCGGACAGCTTCTGGCAGTTGCTGCGCGAGGGCCGGGACGCCGTCACCGAGGTGCCCGCCGAGCGGTGGAGCGCCGAGGAGTTCACCGCCGACGACCCCAAGACCCCCGGCCGCACCAACAGCCGCTGGGGCGGGTTCCTGGAGGGCGTCGACCAGTTCGACCGCGGCTTCTTCGGCATCGCGCGCCCGGAGGCCGAGCGCATGGACCCGCAGCAGCGGGTGCTCGCCGAGGTCGCCTTCGAGGCGCTGGAGGACGCCGGACTGCCCGCCGACCGGCTCGCCGGCACGGCGACCGGCGTGTTCGTCGGCATCTCCTCCTTCGACTACGCCGCGCACCAACTGCGCGACCTGGACGCCATCGACGCCTACACCGGCACCGGCAGCGCGCTCAGCATCTCCGCCAACCGGCTGTCGTACCTGCTGGACCTGCGCGGTCCCAGCATGGCCGTCGACACCGCGTGCTCGTCCTCGCTGGTCTCGGTCCTCCAGGCCGCCGCGAGCCTAGCCCGGGGCGACTGCGACCTGGCGCTGGCCGGTGGCGTGAACCTGGTGCTCTCCCCGGCCATGGCCATCAACTTCAGCAAGGCGGGCGCGATGTCCGCCGACGGCCGCTGCAAGCCCTTCGACGCCAGCGCCAACGGCTACGTCCGCTCCGAGGGCGCCGGGATCGTCGTCCTCAAGCCGCTCAGCCGGGCGCTCGCGGACGGCGACCGGGTCTACGCCGTGATCCGCGGCGGCGCCGTCAACTCCGACGGCGCCAGCAACGGCCTCATGGCCCCCAACCCGCAGGCCCAGGAAGCCGTCCTGCGCACCGCCTACACCCGCGCCGGGGTCAGCCCCGCCGACGTGCGCTACGTCGAGGCGCACGGCACCGGCACCATCCTGGGCGACCCGATCGAGGCCAAGGCGCTCGGCGCCGTCCTCGGCGAGGGCCGCGACCCGGAACGGCCCTGCCTGATCGGCTCGGTGAAGTCCAACGTCGGGCACATGGAGTCCGCCGCGGGCATCGGCGGCCTGATCAAGACCGCCCTGGTGCTGCACCACCGCGCCGTGCCGCCGACCGTGCACTACCGCGAGCCCAACCCGCACATCCCCTTCGACACCCTGCCGCTGCGGGTGGCGGACGCCCTCCAGCCCTGGCCCGACGGCGACGGCCCCGCCCTCGCGGGCGTCAGCTCCTTCGGCTTCGGCGGCACCAACGCCCACGTCGTGCTCCAGGAGGCGCCGCCCGCCCCCGCCGCCGCCCCGCCCGCCCCGGACGGCGCGGTACTGCTGCCGGTGTCGGCCCGCGACGAGGGGGCGCTGCGCGAGCTGGCCGCCCGCTACGCGACCCTCCTGACCGACGCCGCAGCCGACCTCACCCCCGGCGTCCTCGCCTCGGCGGCGGCCCTGCGCCGCACCCACCACGAGCACCGGCTGGCCTGCACCGGCACGACCCTCGACGAACTGCGCGCCGCCCTGGCCGCCTTCGGCCGCGGCGAGCAGACCACCGGCCTCTCCTCCGGGGTCCGCCGCGTCGGCTGGCGCCCCCGCCCGGTGTTCGTGTTCTCCGGGCAGGGCCCCCGCTGGTGGCCGGTCGCCGCCGACCTGCTCGACGGCGAACACGGCGAACCGGCGTTCCGCGCCGTCGTCGAACGCGCCGACGCGCTGCTGCGCCGCCACACCGACTGGTCGCTCCTCGACCAGCTCACCGCCGACCAGGACCGCTCCCGGCTGGCGGACACGGCGGTCGGCCAGCCCGCGCTGGTCGCGGTGCAGATCGCCCTGGCCACGCTGTGGCGGTCCTGGGGCGTGGAACCGGCCGCCGTCGTCGGGCACAGCGTCGGCGAGATCGCCGCCGCGCACGTGTCGGGGGCGCTGTCCCTGGAGGACGCCCTCGTCGTCGCGCTGCACCGCGGCACCGCCCTGCACAGCGCGTCGGGCAAGGGCCGGATGGCCGTCGTCGGCCTCTCCCTGGACGAGGCGCGGCGGCTGCTCGACGAGCGCAGGCCCGGACCGGTGTGGGTGGCGGCGGCCAACAGCCCCGGCGCGACCGTCCTGTCCGGCGAGAGCGCCGCGCTGACCGAGCTGGCCGCGGTCCTGGAGGCCGAGGGCGTCTACTGCCGACTCCTGGAGTCCGTCGACTTCGCCTCCCACTGCCCGCTGATGGAACCCGTCGCGAGTGAGCTGTGGCGGCTGCTGTCCGGCCTCAAGCCGCGCGTCGCCGCCCTGCCGATGCTCTCCACCGTCACCGGCGAACTGGTCGCCGGGGACCAGCTCGACGCGGAGTACTGGGCCGCCAACCTCACCCGCCCGGTGCTGTTCGACACCGCCGTCACCGCGCTCGCCGAGTCCGGGCACGACGTGTTCGTCGAACTCTCCCCGCACCCGATGCTCACCGACGCCATGACCGAGCGGCTGTCCTCCTACGACCACACGGTCACCGTCTCCTCGCTGCGCCGCGACGGCTCCGGCCGGGCCGCCGTGCTCTCCGGGCTCGGGCAGCTCTACAGCGCCGGGTTCCCGGTCGACTTCACCCGCGTGTACGGCACGTCCGGTCCCCTGCCCGCCCTACCGACGTATCCGTGGCAGCGCACCCGGTGCTGGTTCGGCCGGGACACCGCCGTACGCCGCGCCGTCTGGGACGGCCACCCCGTGCTGCGGTCCTTCACCCGCTCCGCGGTCGCGCCGTACGCCGACCACTGGTCCGCGCCCGTGGACCTGGCGGGCTTCGGCTACCTGAAGGACCACCAGGTCGCGGGCGGCGCGGTGCTGCCCGCCAGCCTGGTCCTGGACGCGGCGCTCGCCGCCGCCCGCACCCGGCTCGGCCCGGACGTCGCCGTCACCGACCTGCACCTGACCCGGCTGACCCCGGTGCCCGACCGCTGCGCCGACGCCACCGTGCAACTCGTCCTCCAGCCGGAGACCGCCGAGACCGGCGCGCTGCGCCTGTTCAGCCGCGGCGGCGAGGACGACGACTGGGCACCGGCCGCCCACGGCTCCTACCACCGCGCCACCGGTCAGCCCGACGCCGCGCCGCTGGCCGAGCTGCGCGCCCGCTGCGCCGACGCCGTCGAGGCCCGCGACCACTACGCCGCGCTGCACCGCTCCGGCCTGCCGTACGGACCGGCGTTCCAGGGCATCGGGGAGCTGTGGCGGGGCTCAGGCGAGGCCCTCGCGCGGCTGCGCGACGCGACGGAACTCACCGACGACCGCGGCGCCCACCTCGTCCACCCGGCCGTCCTGGACAGCGCCCTGCAGACCCTCGGCGCGGCCCTCCGCGGCGCCGACGAGCGCACCTACCTGCCGGTGCGGGTGGGCCGCTTCACCCTCTTCACCGACCGCGCGCTGCCGCGCTGGGCCCACGCCACGGTGCCCGCGCGGGAGCCGGACGCCGACGAGATCACCGACGCCACCGTGGTGCTGTACGACGACTCCGGCGCCGTCCTCGGCGAGCTGACCGGCATCGCCCTGCGCGCGGCGCAGCGCACGGACTCCGGCGACCAGGCCAGCCGCGACCTGTACCGGATCGACTGGGTCGAGCGGGCGGCCGACGAGCCCGCCCCGTCGGTCCGGCCCGGCCGCTGGCTGCTGTTCACCGACCGCGGCGGCGTCGGCACCGGCGTCGGGGCCGCGCTCACCGCCCGCGGCGGCACCTGCGTCACCGTCACCGCCGGTCCCGGTTACCGCCGTACGGAACCCGGCCGGTACGAGGTCGACCCCGCGAGCCCGGACGACCTCGCCGCGCTGCTGGCCGACGTCACCGTGTCCGGCGGCGTCGACGGCATCGTGGACGCCCGGGTCCTGGACCTCGACCTGACCGAGGACGCCACCGTCGAACAGCTCCTCGACGCGCAGGACGCGGCCTGCGTGCCCGTTCTGCACCTGGTCCAGCGGCTCGCCTCCGCCCCACTGGAGCCGACGCCCCGGCTGGTGCTGCTCACCCGGGGCGCCCAGCAGGCCGACGACACCGGCCAGGCCGCCGTCGCCCAGTCGCCGCTGTGGGGCCTCGCACGGGTCATCGGCCTGGAGCACGGCGAGCTGCGCCCGCTGATCGTCGACCTCGACCCGGCCCGCCCCGCCGACGAGGCCGAGCACGTCGTGGCGGAGCTGCTGCGCCCCGGCGATGACGACCAGGTGGCCCTGCGCGCCGGGACCCGCCGCACCCCCGCCCTGCGCCCCTGGAAGGACGGCGGCACCGGAGTGGACCGGGCGCCGCGCTGGCCCTTCGACGCCGAACGGGACGGCAACCACCGCCTCCTGGCCGCCCGTCCGGGCCTGCTGTCCAGCCTGCGGCCCACCCTGTGGCACCGCACCCCGCCGGGCCCCGGCCAGGTGGAGATCGAGGTGACCGCCGCGGGCCTCAACTTCAGCGACGTCCTCAAGGCGCTGAACACCTACCCGGGCGCCGAGGGCGTCGTGCCGCTGGGCGCCGAGTGCGCGGGCCGGATCAGCGCCGTCGGCGAGGGCGTGACGCAGTACCGGGTCGGGGACGCGGTGCTCGCCGTCGGCGGCAGCAGCATGGCCGCCTTCACCACCGTCGCCGCCGACCTGACCGCCCCGCTGCCCGAGGGCCTCACCTTCGAGCAGGGCGCCGCGCTGCCCATCGCGTTCCTCACCGCCGTACACGCCCTGGAGCGGCTCGCCCGCCTCCGCAAGGGCGAGAAGGTGCTGATCCACTCCGCGACCGGCGGCGTCGGCCTCGCCGCGCTCCAGGTCGCCCAGCGCAACGGCGCCCAGGTGTTCGCCACCGCGGGCACCGAGGAGAAGCGGGAACTGCTGCGCTCCCTCGGCGTGGAGCACGTGATGGACTCCCGCTCCCTGGCCTTCGCCGACGAGGTCGAGCGGGCCACCGACGGACGCGGCGTCGACGTGGTCCTCAACTCCACCACCGGCGAGGCCCTGGTCCGCTCCATGCGGCTGCTGGCGCCCGGCGGGCGGTTCGTGGAGATCGGCAAGCGGGACATCCACGACAACAGCCACATCGGCCTCGGCTTCTTCAAGGACAACCGGGCCTTCTTCGCCGTCGACCTCGAACGCAGCATCCGCGAGCGGGACGACCTCATCCCGGAACTCCTGCACGAGGTGAGCCAGGGCTTCGCCCGCGGCGAGTTCAGCGCGCTGCCGGTGACCGTCCACCCGTACGCCGCCGCCTCCGAGGCGTTCACCGCGATGGCCAGGGCCCGGCACACCGGCAAGCTCGTGCTGTGCCCCGACCCGCGCGAGACGGTCACCACCGGCCCGGAGCGGGCCCCCGTCCGGCCGGGCGCCACCTACCTGATCACCGGCGGTCTGGGCGCCCTCGGCCTGGAGACCGCCCGCTACCTGACCGAGCAGGGCGCCCGGCACCTGGTGCTGGTCGGCCGCAGCGCCCCCTCGCCCGACGCGGAGCGGGCCGTCGCCGCGCTGCGCGCCACCGCCGAGGTGAGCACCGTACGCGCCGACCTGTCGCGGTACGACGCCGTCGCGGACGTCCTCGCCCGGATCGACGCGGAGATGCCGCCGCTCGCGGGCGTCGTGCACGCCGCCGGTGTCCTGGACGACGGACTGCTGACCGGGCTCGACCGGGACCGGTTCCGCACCACCGCCGCGCCGAAGTCCCTCGCCGCCTGGCACCTGCACCGCGCCACCGCGGACCGCGACCTGGACTTCTTCGTCCTGTACTCGTCCGCCGCCGCCGTGCTCGGCTCGCCCGGCCAGGGCAACTACGCCGCCGCCAGCGCCTTCGTCGACGCCCTCGCCCACCACCGCAGGTCCCGCGGCCTGCCCGCGCTCACCATCGACTGGGGCCCCTGGTCGCGGATCGGCCTCGCGGCCCGGCCCGACCGCGGCGGCGCCCTCGCCACCCGCGGCGTGCAGAGCATCAGCCCAGAGCAGGGCATCGCCACCCTCGACCTGCTGCTGCGCGGCTCCGCGACCCAGGTGTGCGTGCTGCCGCTGGACCGCGACGCCCTGCGCGGCCACACCGCCGCGGGCCTGCTGCGCACCCTGGCCGACCGGCCCGCGCGGACCGGAGCCGAGGAGCGGGACGACGTACGGCGCCGGATGCTCGCCGTCGAGCCCGGCCGCCGCCGCAGGGCCGTGCTGACCGAGCACTGCCGCACCCTCGCGGCCCGCGTCGTCGGCGGCCAACCGGCCGCGATCGACAGCAGCGCCCCCTTCACCGCCCTGGGCTTCGACTCCCTGCTCTCCCTGGAGCTGCGCGTCGGCCTCGAAACCTCCCTCGCGGTGTCCCTGCCGTCGACCGTGACCTGGCGCTTCCCCACCATCGACCAGCTCGTGCCGTTCCTCGCCGAGCGCATGGGGATCGAGCTGGAGGCCGCGGCCGAGCCGAGGCCGGAACCCGAAGCCGCCACCCCCGCAGCCGCCGAGGAGGACGGGCTGCCGGACCTCGACACGATGTCAGCCGCCGAACTCGAAGCCCTGCTGCTGGCCAAGACCCAGCAGATAGACGAAGGGGGCCAGTCATGACGGAGCCGGGCCAGGACCGCGTGTCGGCCGACACGCTCAAGCGCGCCTACCTGACCATGGCGCGCCTGCAACGCCAGGTCGAGGAGTACGAGCGGGCCAGGAGCGAACCGATCGCCATCGTCGGCGTCGGCTGCCGCTTCCCCGGCGGCGTCACCGACACCGACACCTACTGGCGGCTGCTCACCGACGGCGTCGACGCCATCCGCGACATCCCGGCGGACCGCTGGGACAACGACGCCTTCTACGCCGAGGAGCCGGGCAGGCCGGGCACCATCAACACGCGTTCCGGTGGCTTCCTGGACCGCATCGACCAGTTCGACCACGACTTCTTCGGCATCTCCCGGCGCGAGGCCCTGGCCATGGACCCGCACCAGCGCCTCACGCTGGAAGTGGCCTGGGAGGCGCTGGAGAACGCGGGCCAGGCACCCTCCGCGCTCGCCGGGAGCCGTACCGGTGTGTTCATGGGCGTGGCGACCTCCGACTACGTCACCGCGCAGATCCGGCACATCGAGGACGTCAGCGCCTACACCAGCTCCGGCGCCGCGCAGAGCTTCATCCCCGGCCGGATCGCCTACCTGCTCGACCTGCGCGGCCCCAACCTCGCCGTCGACACCGCCTGTTCGTCGTCGCTGGTCGCGGTGCACCAGGCGTGCCAGAGCCTGCGCACCGGGGAGTGCGACACCGCGCTGGCCGGGGGCGTCAACGTGGTGATGTCGCCGGTGCTGCTGGTCTCCCAGTCGCAGTTCGGCTCGGTGTCCCGCCAGGGCAGGGCGATGACGTTCTCCGACAGCGCGGACGGCTACGTGCGCGGCGAGGGCTGCGGTGTCGTCGTCCTCAAGCGGCTCTCCGACGCCGTACGGGACGGCGACCGCGTGCTCGCCCTGGTCCGGGGCGGCGCCGTCAACCAGGACGGCCGCAGCTCCGGCATCACCGCGCCCAACGGGGCGGCGCAGCGCGAGGTGTACCGGGCCGCCCTCGACGCCAGCGGCGTCAAACCGCAGCAGGTCGGCCTGATCGAGACGCACGGCACCGGCACCCGGCTCGGTGACCCGATCGAGGCCGAGTCCCTCGCCGACGTCTACGGCCGCCCGGACGGCGACCCCGTCTACCTCGGCGCCGTCAAGACCAACCTCGGCCACCTGGAGGCCGCGGCCGGGGCCGCCGGGCTGATCAAGGCGGCGCTGTGCCTGGCGCACGGCGAGATCCCGCCCAACCTGCACTTCACCAAGCTGAACGCCAACATCTCCTTCGAGGGCACCACCTTCGCCGTGCCCACCCGGGTCACCCCCTGGCCGGAGTCCGACGGGCCCCGGTTCGCCGCCGTCAGCAGCTTCGGGCTCAGCGGCACCAACGCCCACCTGATCCTGGAACAGGCCCCGGCGGCCCCCGCGCCCGACCCCGACGAGCGCCGCCCCGCCTCGGTGCTGCCGCTGTCGGCCAGGAGCGAGACCGCCCTCACCCACCTCGCCCGCCGCTACCGCGACCGCCTCACCGCCGCCGACGACACCCCGCTGGCCGACCTGTGCCACACCGCGGGCACCGGCCGCTCGACGTTCCGGCACCGGCTCGCCGCCGTCGGCGGCACCCGCCAGGAGGTCGCCGACCGGCTGGACGCCTTCCTGCGCGGCGAGAGCGCCCCCGGCCTGGTCCACGACGAGGCCGAGAACACCGACGTCGTCTTCCTCTTCACCGGCCAGGGCGCCCAGCGCCCCGGCATGACGGCCCGCCTCTACGACACCCAGCCCACCTTCCGCGAGGCCGTCGACACCTGCGCCGAGATCCTCCAGCCGCTGCTCGACCGGCCGCTGCTGTCCGTGCTGTTCCCCGCCGACCCCGACGACGGCCGGATCAACGACACCGCCTACGCCCAGCCCGCCACCTTCACGGTCGAGTACGCCATGGCGCGGCTGTGGCGGTCCTGGGGCGTGGAACCGGCCGCCGTCCTCGGCCACAGCTTCGGGGAGATCGTGGCCGCCTGCGTCGCGGGCGCCATGTCGCTGGAGGACGGCCTCCGGTTCACCGTGGAACGGGCCCGCATCATCCAGGAGTTCTGCAAGCCCGGCACGATGGCCGCGGTGTTCGCGCCGGAGGCGGAGGTCGCCGCCCGGATCGCGGACGACCCCGACCGGATCTCCATCGCCGCCGTCAACGGCCCCGCCAACACCACCATCTCCGGTGAGCGGGAACTGGTGGAGGAGGTCTGCGCCGACTTCGCCGCCCGCGGCGTCACCGTCAAGCCGCTGCGCATCGCCTCCGCGGGCCACTCACCGCTGATGGACCCGGTGGTCGACCCGCTGCGCGCCGCCGCCCGCAAGATCACCTTCAGCGCCCCGGCCATCCCGCTGGTCTCCAACGTCACCGGCGAGCTGTGGCCATGGGACCAGGCGCCCGAGGCCGACTACTGGTGCCGCCACGTCCGGCAGGCCGTGCGGTTCGCGGACGGCGTGCGCACCCTGCACGACCTGGGCTACCGCGCCTTCGTCGAGGTCGGCCCCGCCCCCACCCTGCTCGGCCTGGTCAGCGACGCGCTGCCGCCCGACCACGACGACCTGCTGCTGCCCAGCCTGCGCCCGCGCACCGACGACTGGGAGGTGCTGCTGCCGACCGTCGCCGCCCTGTGGGCGCGCGGCGCCACCGTCGACTGGGCGGGCTTCGACAAGGACTACACCCGGTCCAAGGCGGCGCTGCCCACCTACCCGTTCGACCCGACCGAGTGCTGGCAGCCGCCCCGGCCCTGGCACGACGGCACCGCGCCCGCCGCCCCCCGGGAGGCCGACGGCGCGCCGGACGCGCCCCGCCAGGAGACCGCCGCGGCCCCGGCCCGGCGCAGGCGCAGGCAGAGCCCGATCCCCACCGCCGAGGAACTGCTGGCCCTGCCCGAGCAGGACCGGCTGGCCACCCTCACCGACCGGTTCGTGCTCGTCGTCAGGAACGTGCTCGGCTCCGCCTCCGCCTCGGTCGGCGTGGACGAGCAGCTCACCGGCCTCGGCCTGGACTCGCTGATGGCCGTGGAACTGCGCAACGACATCCAGAGCAGGCTGCGGGTCACCCTCCCCGTCACCGACTTCCTCGGCGGCGCCACCATCCGGTCCCTCGCGGAACGCGCCCTCGCCCAGCTCCCCACCGACGGCGACGCCGCGCTGCCCGCCCAGGACAGCGGGCCCGCCCGGGGCGCCCGCTCCGCGCCGATCCGCCGCCGACGGCGCGCCGACGCCAGCGCCGCCGCCGACGTGCTGGCCCAGCTCGACGCCCCCGCCTCCGGTACGACGGGAGAGGACCGGACGTGACCGACGACCTCGCCACCCGGCTGGCCGCCCTCACCCCCGAGCAGCGGGCCCGGTTCGACGCGCTGATGGCCGAACGCGCCGCGGCCGAGGACACCTTCCCGCTGTCCGTGCTGCAACGCGGCACCTGGTTCCTCGAACAGCTCCGCCCCGGGAACCCCGGCTACATCGTGCCCGGCGCCGCCCGCGTCGTCGGCCCGCTGGACGCCACCGTGCTGCGGGCCGCCGTGGCCGAGATCGTGCGCCGCCACGAGGCCCTGCGCACCACCTTCCGCGTCGAGGACGGCACCCCCGTCCAGGTCGTCCACCACGAACTGACCGTGGACGTCCCCGAGACCGACCTGCGCGGCGAGCGGTTCACACCCGCCGACCGGCAGCGCCACGTCGACGAGGCGCTCGCGGAGCCGTTCGACATCACCACCGGGCCGCTGCTGCGGGTGCGGCTGCTGCGCACCGGCGCCGACGAGTCGGTGCTGGTGACCGCCATGCACCACCTGATCTCCGACCGCTGGTCCACCGCGGTGTTCCTGTCCGAACTCTCCGAGCTGTACGAGGCGTTCGCCGCGGGCAGGCCCTCACCGCTGCCCGAGCTGGAGATCCAGTACGGCGACTTCGCCGACTGGCAGCACCAGCAGCTCGCCGACGGCGCCTGGGACGAGGACCTGGCCTACTGGCGCCAGCACCTCGACGGCGCCCCCGCCGCGCTCGACCTGCCCACCGACCGGCCCCGCCCGCCCGTCCAGGGCTTCAACGGCCGCTCCGTCCCCGTCGAACTGCCCGAGCCGCTGATGCGCGCCCTGGGCGCGCTGGCCGGACGGCACGGCGCGACCCCGTACATGGCGCTGCTCGCCGTACTCCAGATCCTGCTGCACCGCCACAGCGGCCAGGACGACATCGTCGTCGGCGTGCCCATCGCGCAGCGGGACCGCGTCGAGGTCGAGCCGGTGATCGGCTACTTCGTCAACACCCTGGCGATCCGCGCCGACCTGGGCGGCAACCCCTCCTTCAGCACCGTCCTGCACCGGGTCAGGGACGCCTGCCTCGGCGCCTACGCCCACCAGGACGTGCCCTTCGAACTCGTCGTCGCCGACCTGAAGCTGGCCCGCGACCTCAGCCGACCGCCGCTGTGCCAGGTCAGCTTCAGTTACGGCCGGGAACCGGTGCCGCCGCGGGCGCTGGGCGGCGCGCACCTGAGCAGGCTGCCGGTGCGCAGCGAGGGCGCCCGCTTCGACCTGGAACTCCAGGCGTTCGACAGCGGCGGCGCCCTCACCGGCTGGTTCGAGTACGACCGCGATCTGTTCGACGAGGCGACGGTGGTCCGCCTCGCCGCCCGCTTCCACCGGCTGGTGGAACAGGCCACCGCCCACCCGGACACCCCGGTGGACGACTTCGAGCTGCTCGACGACGCCGAACGGCACCTCGTCCTCACCGAGTGGAACGCCACCGACCGCGACTGGGGCACCGAGGACGGCTGGGTCCACCAGTGCTTCGAGGCGCGGGCCCGCCGCCACCCCGACGCCGAGGCCGTCCGCTTCGACGGCCGGTCGCTGACCTACGACGCCCTCAACCGCCGCGCCAACCGGCTCGCGCACCGGCTGCGCCGCCAGGGCGTCGGCCGCGACACCGTCGTCGGCGTGGCCATGGAACGCTCCCTGGACCTGGTGGTCGGCCTGCTGGCCGTCCTCAAGGCGGGCGGCGCGTACCTGCCGCTCGACCTCGACCTGCCGGAGGCACGCCTCGCGGCCATCGTCGAGGACGCCCGGCCGCCGGTGGTGCTCACCCACGGCCCGGTGACCGACCGGCTGCCCGCGCTCGACTGCCCCGTCCTCGACGTCGACGCCCTCGCCGCCGACCTGGCTGCCGAGCCCGAGGACAACCCCGACGTCCCCGTGGACGGCGAGGACCTGGCCTACGTCATCTTCACCTCCGGCTCCACCGGCCGCCCCAAGGGCGTGATGAACGTCCACGCCGCCCTGCGCAACCGGCTGCTGTGGATGCAGGACGCCTACCGCCTCGACGCCTCCGACCGGGTGCTCCAGAAGACGCCGTTCTCGTTCGACGTCTCGGTGTGGGAGTTCTTCTGGCCGCTGATGACCGGCGCCACCCTCGTCGTCGCCCGCCCCGGCGGCCACCGCGACAGCGGCTACCTCGCCCAGGTCATCCAGGACGAGGCCATCACCACCTGCCACTTCGTGCCGTCCATGCTGCACGTCTTCCTCACCGAACCGGTGGAGAAGTGCACCAGCCTGCGCCGCGTGGTGTGCAGCGGCGAGGAGCTGACCCGCGACCTGCACGACCGGTTCCTCGCCCGCTCCCAGGCCGCACTGCACAACCTCTACGGCCCCACCGAGGCCGCCATCGACGTCACCGCCTGGCACTGCCGCCCCGACGACACCGACCGGCGGCCCGTCCCCATCGGCCACCCCATCGCCAACACCCGCCTGTACGTCCTCGACCAGCGGCGGCGCCCGGTGCCCGTCGGCGTGCCCGGCGAACTCCACATCGGCGGGCGCGGCCTGGCCCGCGGCTACCTCAACCGCCCCGACCTGACCGCCGAACGCTTCGTCGACGACCCCTTCGTCCCCGGCGAGCGCGTCTACCGCACCGGCGACCTGGCCCGGTACCGGACCGACGGCGCCCTGGAGTTCCTCGGCCGCGTCGACCACCAGATCAAACTGCGCGGCCAGCGCATCGAACTCGGCGAGATCGAGGCGGTGCTGACCACCCACGGGGCCGTCCGGGAGGCCGTCGTCGTCGCCCGCGAGCACGCCCCCGGCGACATCCGCCTCGCCGCCTACGTCACCCCCGCCACCGACACCGCCCCGGCCCCCGGCGACCTCGCCGCCCACCTGCGGCGCCGCCTCCCCGAGTACATGGTGCCCGCGTCCTTCACCACCCTGGAGCGCCTCCCGCTCACCCCCAGCGGGAAGACCGACCGCAAGGCCCTGCCCGCGCCCGCGCCGACCCGGCCCGACCTCGGCACCCGGTTCGTCGCCCCCCGCGACGAGACCGAGCGGGCGCTCGCCGCCCTCTGGCGCGACCTGCTCGGCGTGGAACGCGTCGGCACCCGCGACAACTTCTTCGACCTCGGCGGGCACTCCCTGCTCATGGCCGAGTTCCGGACCGCCCTCGCCGCCACCCTCGGCCACGACCTGACCATGGTGGAGCTGTTCCAGCACCCCACGGTCGGCTCCCTGGCCGAGTACCTCAGCGGCACGCGGACGGCGGCGTCCGAGTCCCGAAACGGCGCCCGCGAACGCGCCGAGAACCGTCGACAGTCCCGCAACCGGCGGCAGCAGGCAGCCGAACGTCGGGCTCTTTCCCGCGAGGACAGGTGAACCACGTGTCAGAGCCAGACCACGCCCAGGAACGCGCCGAGGACCGGGACCTCGACCGCATCGCCGTCATCGGCATGGCGGGCCGCTTCCCCGGCTCCCCGGACGTCGAGACGTTCTGGACCCACCTCGAACAGGGCGAGGAGGGCATCAGCGCCTTCACCGACGAGGAACTCCTCGCCGACGGCGTCGACCCGGCCCTGCTCACCCGCGACGACTACGTCAGGGCCAAGGGGTTCCTGAAGGACGCCGACCTGTTCGACGAGGGCTTCTTCGGCTACAGCCCTCGCGAGGCGGAGATCCTCGACCCCCAGCACCGGGTCTTCCTCGAATGCGCCTGGCAGGCCCTGGAGTCCGCCGGTGTCGACCCGCACCGCTTCGACGGCCGGATCGGCGTGTTCGCCGGGGCGGGCTTCAACTCCTACCTGCCGCTGAACCTGATGAACAACCAGCGGGTCCTGGACGCGGCGGGCATGTACCAGGTGATGCTCGGCGGCGACAAGGACTTCCTGGCCACCCGCACCTCGTACAAACTCGACCTCAAGGGCCCCAGCGTCACCGTCCAGACCGCCTGCTCCACCTCGCTGACCGCGGTGCACCTCGCCTGCCAGGCCCTCCTCAACGGCGAGTGCGAGATCGCCGTCGCGGGCGGCGTGTCGGTCTCCGCGCCGCTGCGCTCCGGCTATGTGCACGAACCCGGCGGCATCCTGTCACCCGACGGGCACTGCCGCCCCTTCGACACCGCGGCGTCCGGAACCGTCGCGGGCAACGGCGTCGGCGTGGTGGTGCTCCGCCGCCTCGCCGACGCCCGGGTCGGCCACGACAACGTCGACGCCGTCATCCTCGCCACCGCCGTCAACAACGACGGCTCCCTGAAGGCCGGGTACACCGCGCCCAGCGTCGACGGCCAGACCGACGTCATCTCCGAGGCGCTTGCCCTGGCCGACGTCGACCCGGCCACCATCGGCTACGTCGAGACCCACGGCACCGGCACCCCGCTCGGTGACCCCATCGAGATCGCCGCCCTCACCCGCGCCTTCCGGGACGGCACCGACGAACGCGGCTACTGCGCCATCGGCTCGGTCAAGAGCAACGTCGGCCACCTCGACGCCGCCGCCGGGGTCACCGGCCTGATCAAGGCCGCCCTCGCCCTGAAGCACCGGGCGATCCCGCCGACCCTGCACTGCGAGACGCCCAACCCCGACCTCGCCCTGGACTCCAGCCCGTTCTACGTCAACACCGAGCTGCGGCCCTGGCCGCGCACCGGTGAGCCGCGCCGGGCGGGCGTCAGCTCCTTCGGCATCGGCGGCACCAACGTGCACGTCGTCCTGGAGGAGGCACCGGCCACCGACCCGGCCGACCCCGGCCCGGGCCCCGGCCGCCCGCGACGGCTGCTGACGCTGTCCGGGAAGACGCCCCAGGCGCTCGCCGACAACGCGAGCCTCCTGGCCGACCACCTCCAGGCCCACCCGGACACCGACCTCGACGCCGCCGCCCACACGCTGGCCTGCCGCAGGCACGCCTTCGACCACCGCGCCACCGTCGTCTGCGAGGGCACCGACGACGCCGTGACGGCGCTGCGCGACCTCGCCGGGTCCGCCACGTCCGTACCGGCGAGCGCCGAACGCGCCCCGGTCGCCTTCCTGTTCCCCGGGCAGGGCGCCCAGTACGTCGGCATGGGCCGCGAACTGTACGAGCGGGAGCCGGTGTTCGCCGCCGAGTTCGACCGGTGCGCCGACCTGTTCGCGGAGCACCTGGACACCGACCTGCGCACCCTGGTCCTCGCCCCGGACGGGGACGCCGAGGCGACCGCCCGGCTCACCCGCACCGAGTTCGCGCAGGCCGCCCTGTTCAGCGTCGAGTACGCGCTCGCCCGGCTGTGGAACTCCTGGGGCGTGACCCCGAGGGCCATGGCGGGCCACAGCGTCGGTGAGTTCACCGCCGCCTGTCTGGCCGGGGTGTTCTCCCTGCCGGACGCGGTACGCCTGGTCGCCGCCCGCGGCCGACTGGTGGGGGCGATGCCGCCGGGCGCCATGCTCAGCGTCTTCCTGTCGGAGGAGGAGACCGCCCGGTGGCTGGAAGACGGGCTGTCCATAGCGGCCGTCAACTCCACCGCCCTGACCGTGGTCTCCGGCAGCGCGGGTGCGATCGACGCCCTGGAGGCCCGGCTGAAGGCCGCCTCCGTCGCCTGCCGACGGCTGCACACCTCGCACGCCTTCCACTCGCCGGACATGACCGGCGCCGTCGAGCCGTTCACCGACGAGGTGCGCACCGCCGTCCTCAAGGCCCCGCAGATCCCGTTCCTGTCCAACGTCACGGGCACCTGGATCACCGACGAGCAGGCCACCAGCCCCGAGTACTGGGGCACCCACCTGCGCCAGCCCGTCCGGTTCCGCGACGCCCTCGACGTGCTCTGCGCCGACCCGGCGCTGCTGCCGCTGGAGGTCGGCCCCGGGCAGACCCTCGCCAACTTCGCGCGCGCCCACCGCTCCTGGACCGCCGGGCGGACCGTGGCGGGCTCGCTGCCGCACCCCGGCGACCACACCGCCGACAGCGCCCTGCTGCTGGCCAGCCTGGGCGCGCTGTGGAGCGCAGGGGCCGACGTGGACTGGGACGCCTTCTACGGCGGTGGGCCGCGCCGCCCGGTCCGGCTGCCCGGGTACGCCTTCCAGCGGCGCCGCTACTGGGTGGAGCCCGACGCGCGGACCGCGCCCTCCCGCCCGCAGGCCCCCGAGGCCCTCTCCCCGGCCGACTGGTTCTCCAGCCCCGGCTGGAAGCGGCTGCCGTTCACCCCGCGACCGGACGCCTCCGGCGCCGTCTGGGTGCTGCTCGGCGCCGAACTGCCCCTCGGGCGCGCGCTGGCCGCCCGGCTGACGGCGGCGGGCGAACAGGTCGTGCCGGTCACCGCGCCCGGCGCGGGCGCCGACGGCGACCACACCGCCGACCCCGCCGACCGCGGACAACTGGCCGCGCTGCTGCGCTCACCGGCCGTCCAGGACGCCGGGGAGGGGCGGGGCGTCCACCTGGTGCACCTGTGGAGCACGGCGACCGCACCGGCCGACGGCCCGCCCACCGAACGGCGCCTCGACGACGCGCGGCGGCTCGGCTTCGACAGCCTCCTCGCCCTCGCCCAGGCCCTGGCCGACGCCCGCCCGGACGCCCCCGTGACGCTCGACGTCCTGTGCCGGGGCGTGTTCGCGGTCACCGGCGACGAACCGCTCCAGCCGGAGAACGCCACCGTCCTCGGCGCCTGCACCGTCATCCCGCAGGAGACCGCGGGCGTCACCTGCCGGGCCCTGGACATCACCGGCGCCCAGCCCCACGAGACGCTGGCCGAGGCCGTGCACACCGCCCTCGCCGCGCCCGCCGACACACCCGAACTCGCCCTGCGCGGACGGCACTGGTGGTGCCGCGACTTCGACCGGGTGAACCTCAAGAGCGCGGACGGCGCCGACCGCACCGGCCTGCGCGACGGCGGCGGCTACCTGATCACCGGCGGCCTCGGCGGCATCGGCCTGGCGATGGCCGAGCACATCGCCCGCACCGCCGACCGGCCCGTGCTCGGCCTGCTCGGCCGCTCCGCGTTCCCCGCCGAGGACACCTGGGACGCCTGGCTCGCCGACCACGACGACCAGGACCCGGTCAGCGTCCGCATCCGCCGCCTGCGGCACCTCGCGGAACTCGGCGCCCGGGTCCTCGTCCTGCGGGCCGACGTCACCGACGAGGAGCAGACCGCCGCCGCCGTGCGGCGGGTACGCGACCTGGCGGGCGCGCTGCACGGCGTCGTCCACGCCGCCGGGCGGCCCTCCCAGGGCATGATCCTCACCAAGACCCGCGCCGAGAGCGACGACGTGCTCGCCGCCAAGACGCTCGGCACCCTCGTCCTGGACCGCGTCTGCCACGCCGACCAGCTCGACTTCCTGCTGCTGTGCTCCTCCGTCACCGCCCTGCTGGGCGGCCCCGGCCAGAGCGACTACGCCGCCGCCAACGCCTTCCTGGACGCCTTCGCCCAGTACAAGCGGCAGGTGAGCGACGTGCCCGTCACCGCCGTGGGCTGGGACACCTGGCGGGAGGTCGGCATGGCGGCCGGGCTGGGCGACCGGTTCGGCGCCGGTGCCAGCGGCGCCCCGACCGGGCACCCGCTGCTCCAGCGGCTGGTGCACACCGGGCCCACGTCACGCACGTACGCCACCACCTTCAGCACCGCCGACCTGTGGATCGTCAACGACCACCGCATCATGGGCCACGGCCTCGTGCCCGGCACCGCCTACCTGGAACTGGTGCGGGCCGCCGTCGCCGAACAGGCCGACGGTCGCGTGATCGAGATCGGTGACGTGCAGTACCTGACGCCGGTCGTCGTCCCCGACGGGCAGACGCGGGAGGTGTTCACCACCGTCGAGGAACGCGACGGCGGCTGGCGGTTCGCGGTGCGCAGCCGTACCGGCGCCCCCGGGGCGGTGTCCTGGACCGACCACGCCCTGGGCACCGTCGCCTTCCACGAGCCCGGCCCCGACACCGTGCGGGACCTGGCCGCGCTGGTGGCCGACTGCGACGTCACCGACGTACTGGACACCACCGAGGCGATCACGCGGGGGCTGCGCCTGGACCGGTTCCAGTCCGGCGGCCCGATCGAGTTCTCCTTCGGCCCCCGCTGGGACTGCATGGACCGCATCGAGGTCGGCCCGCGCAGCCTGTTCGCCACCCTGAGCCTCGGCCCCGAGCACACCGCCGACCTCGACGCCTACCTGCTGCACCCGGCGCTGCTCGACGCCGTCGGCGGCACCGCCCGGGTCTACGCCACCGACACCTACTACCTGCCCTTCAGCTACCGGAGCCTGCGCGTCCACCACGGGCTGACCCCGACCATCCACTGCCACGCCCGGCTCAAGGAGTCGAGCGACGCCACGGGCGAGACGATGACCTGCGACTTCGAGGTCCTCGATACGGACGGCCGGGTGCTGGTGGAGATCACCGACTTCACCATCAAGCGGATCAACGACCTCCACGGCCTGCGCGAGCAGATCACGCGCGCCGCCGAACCACCCGCCGACACCGAGGCGGAGGGCGCGGGCGGTGTCCTGCGCGCGCTGGGCGAGGGCATCAGCGAGCGGCAGGGCCAGGACGCCTTCGCCCGCCTCCTGGCCGCCCCGGACCGGCCCGGCCACCTGCTGGTCTGCCACCGGGACATAGCGGAGCTGCGGGAGCTGGCCCGCACCCTCACCCCCGAGCTGCTGGCCCAGGAGATGGACCAGTTCGCCCCGCCCGGCGGCGTCCACCCGCGCCCCGACCTCGCCACCCCCTACGTCGCCCCGCGCACCGAGCGGGAACAGGCCGTCGCCGGGGTCTGGTGCGACATCCTCGGCCTCGAACGGGTCGGCGTCGACGACGACTTCTTCGCCCTGGGCGGCCACTCGCTCGCCGCCGTCCAGATCGGCACCCGGATCAAGGGCCTGCTGGGCGTCGAACTCGACCTGCGGGCGTTCTTCGAGAACCCGACCGTCGCGCACACCGCCGCGCTGCTGTCCGCCGGACCCGGCGAGGACAAGCCGGAGGACGTCATCGAGGTCATCTCCCGCGACGACGACGGCCCGGACGCGGCGGACGCGCTCGACGACCTGTCCGCGCTGTCCGACGAGGAAGTGGAAGCCCAACTGCGCGCCCTGCTGGCCGCCGAGGCGAGCGACGAGACGACCGGGGGAGAACCCGCATGAACGACCGGGGGAGGACCCGCACGAACGACCGGGGAAGGACCCGCATGAACGACCGGGGAGAACCCGCATGACCGCGTCCCCGGCCCCCGTCGCCCTCGTCTCGGGCGGCTCCCGGGGCATCGGCCGG
Organism: Streptomyces flavalbus; assembly: GCF_042674625.1. NCBI lineage: Bacteria > Bacillati > Actinomycetota > Actinomycetes > Kitasatosporales > Streptomycetaceae > Streptomyces > Streptomyces flavalbus. The sequence goes on along the minus strand of NZ_JBHTEB010000001.1, from coordinate 830,889 downwards.
GCCATCGCCCTGCGCCTCGCCGAGGACGGCTACGACATCGCGACGTGCTACGCCACCAGCGACGACGCCGCCCGCGCGCTGGAGAAGGAGATCACCGGGCTGGGCCGCCGCGCCCTCGTCCGCCGCGCCGACGTCAGTGACCCGGCCGCCGTGGACGCGCTGGTCGAGGAGGCCGAGAGCGCGCTCGGCCCGCTCGACGCCGTGGTCACCTCCGCCGCCGTCCTGCGCGACAACCCGCTGATCGCGATGGAGGACGAGGACTGGCACGACGTGCTGCGCGTCAACCTCGACGGCGTCTACCACGTCTGCCGCTCCGCCATCGAGGGCATGGTCAGGCGCCGCCGCGGCGCGATCGTCGCCCTGTCCTCGATCGCGGGCCTGCACGGCAACGCCGGACAGACCAACTACGCCGCCTCCAAGGCCGGGATCATCGGCTTCATCGGCTCCCTGGCGCGCGAGGTGGGCCGGTACCAGGTCCGCGCCAACGTGGTGGCGCCCGGCTTCATCACCACCGACCCGGTCATGAGCCTGCCGCAGGACCTGCGGGACGGCTTCGCGCAGCGCATCGCGCTCGGCCGGTTCGGCCGCCCGGAGGAGGTCGCGGACCTCGTCTCCTTCCTGGTCTCGGACCGCGCCGCCTACATCACCGGCGGCACGTTCCGGATCGACGGCGGCATGAGCGGCTGACCGGCGCCCCGGGCAGGCCCGGGACCACTCGACGACCACCTTCGTAACGCGGCCCACGGCAGCCGTCCGCCGCCGAGACCAACGATCAGGAGCAGGGCGCATGACCGACATCGACCTGACCAGCCTCACCCCGGAGCAGAAGCGCGCGCTGCTGGCGGAGCGGCTGCGGCGCACGGGCGGCGGTCGGACACCGGCGCGCAAGCGGCGGTTCCCCGCGTCGTTCCCGCAGCAGCGCATGTGGTTCCTCGACCAGCTCAACCCGGGCAGCGCCGCCTACAACATCCCGGCGGCGGCGCGCGTGCACGGCCCGCTCGACGTGGAGCTGTGGCGCCGCGCCCTCGCGGAGATCGTCCGCCGCCACGAGTCGCTGCGCACCACCTTCGACGAGGAGGACGGCGAGCCCGTGCAGGTCGTGCACGACTCCGGTGAGCTGGAGCTGACCGTCGTCGAGTGCGGGCACCTGCGCGGCCCCGACGGTGAGGAGGGCGTGCGGGAGCTGGCCCGCCAGGAGTTCGCCCGCCCCTTCGACCTGGGCACCGGGCCGCTGATGCGGATGACGTTCCTGCGGCTGGCCGACGACGAGCACGTCCTGCTGCTCACCATGCACCACATCGTCGCCGACCTGTGGTCCACGTCGGTGCTCTTCGGTGAGCTGATCGCCCTCTACCAGGGCTACCTCACCGGCACCGCACCCCAACTGCCCGAACTGCCCGTGCAGTACGCCGACTACGCGGCCTGGCAGCGCAAGAAGCTCGCGGGACCGGGCTTCGCGGACGAGCTGGAGCACTGGAAGAAGACCCTCGACGGGGCCGCGCCGATCCTCGAACTCCCCACCGACCGGCCGCGCCCGGCCGTCCTCGGCACCTCGGGCGGCTCACGCCCGTTCCGGCTGCCCGCCGAGGTGATGAACGACGTGCGCGAACTGAGCCGCCGTACCGGGGTCACCCCGTTCATGACGCTGCTCGCCGCGTACGTCGTGCTGCTGCACCGGTACAGCAGGCAGGAGGACGTCGTCGTCGGCGTGCCGGTGGCCAACCGGGGGCAGTCCCAGGTGGAGCGGCTCATCGGCTACTTCGTCAACACCCTCGCGATCCGCAACGACGTCTCCGGGAACCCGACGTTCACCGAACTGCTCGGCCGGGTGCGCGCCGCCGCCCTCGACGCCTTCGCCCACCAGGAGGTGCCCTTCGAGCGGCTGGTGGAGGAGCTGGCGCCGGAGCGGGACCTGTCGCGGTCGCCGGTGTTCCAGGTGTCGTTCGTGTTCCAGAACATCCCGGTGCCCGAGTTCGACGTCGGCGGGCTCCGCTTCGAACTGCTGGAGGTCGCCAGCTCCACCGCCCGGTTCGACCTCGAACTCCAGGTGTTCGAGCGGGGCGAGGCGCTCGACGGCTGGTTCGAGTACAACACCGAGCTGTTCGACGCGGCCACCGTCGACCGCATGGGCGGCCACCTCCGGGTGCTCCTGGACCACCTCCTCACCGACCCGGACCAGCCGGTCCTGGACGTCGCGCTGCTCACCGAGGAGGAGGAGCGGGCCCAGCGCCAGGAGCGCGAGGACACCCGCGCCGAGTGGCCCGACGAGCTGCTCACCCACCAGCGCGTCGAACGGCAGGCGGCGCTGCGGCCGGACGCCGAGGCCGTGTACTGCCAGGGCGAGACCCTCACCTACGCCCAGCTCGACGCCGCCGCGAACCGGCTCGCCCGCAGGCTGCGCGGCCTCGGCGTCGGACGGGACGTCATGGTCGGCGTCTGCCTGGAGCGCTCCCTGGACATGGTCGTCGCGGTGCTGGCCGTGCTGAAGGCGGGCGGCGCCTACGTGCCGGTCGACCCGAAGCTGCCCAGGGACCGGATGGCGTTCATGATCGAGGACGCCGGGCTGCCCGTCCTGATCACCCAGACCTCGGTGGCGCCCCACCTGCCCGAGTCGGCCGCCACGACCCTGTGCGTGGACGCGCTGCGCGAGGAGCTCGCCGCCGAGTCCGCCGAGGCCCTCGACGCGCCCGTCGACGGCGCCGACCTCGCCTACGTCATCTACACCTCCGGCTCCACCGGCCGTCCCAAGGGCGTCCAACTGCCGCACCGCGCGCTGCGCAACCTGTTCCACGCCATGAAGCAGTGGCCCGGCATCGACGCCGACGACAGCCTGCTCGCCGTCACCACCCTGTCCTTCGACATCGCCACGCTGGAGCTGCTGCTGCCGCTGGTCGAGGGCGCCCGCGTCGTCCTCGCCACCCGCGAGGTCGCCACCGACGGCCACCTCCTCGCCGAGGAGATGGCCCGCACCGGCGCCACCATGATGCAGGCGACCCCGTCGACCTGGCGGATGCTGCTCGACGCGGGCTGGCCGGGCAGGCCGGGGCTGCGAGGGCTGATCTGCGGCGAGGCGCTGCCCCCCGACGTGGCGCGGCGGCTGCTCGCCAAGGGCGTCGACCTGTGGAACATGTACGGCCCCAGCGAGACGACCATCTACTCGCTGGGCACCCGCATCGTCGACGACACGATCACCATCGGCAGGCCCATCGCCAACACCGAGGTGCACATCCTCGACCCCGAGGGCCGCCCGGTGCCGCCCGGCGTCCCCGGCGAACTGTGCATCGGCGGCGCCGGACTGGCCCGCGGCTACCTCAACCGGCCGGAGCTGACGGCGAAGCAGTTCATCGCCAACCCCTTCGCCTCCGACCTGGCCGACCGCCTCTACCGCACCGGCGACCTGGTGCGGCGCCGGGTCGACGGCACCGTCGACTACCTCGGCCGCATCGACCACCAGGTCAAACTGCGCGGCTACCGCATCGAGCTGGGCGAGATCGAGTCGGTGCTGATGTGGCAGGAGCAGGTACGGGACTCGGTGGTCGTGGTCCGCGAGGACCGGCCCGGCGACCAGCGCCTCGTCGCCTACGTGGTGCCCGACCAGGCCGCGGGCCCGCACGACGAACTCCGCCGCCGACTGCGGTCCGCGCTGGGCGGCACGCTCCCCGACTACATGGTCCCGTCGTCGTTCGTGTTCCTCGACGCGCTGCCGCTGACCCCCAGCGGCAAGACCGACCGCAACGCGCTGCCCGCCCCCGAACGAGGCGAGGAGACCCGCGCGGCGACGGCGTACGTCGCCCCCCGCGACGCCGCCGAGACGGCCCTGTGCGACCTGTTCGCGCAGGTGCTGGGCGTGCCGAAGGTCGGCATCGACGACAGCTTCTTCGCCCTCGGCGGGCACTCCCTGCTCGCCACCCGGCTGGTCGCCCGCATCCGCGCCGCCCTCGGCGTGGAGCTGCCGGTGCGCGCCCTGTTCGAGAAGCAGACCGTCGCCCAGCTCGCGGAACTGCTGCGGGACGGCGGCGGCGACGCGCGGCCCGCGCTCACCCCGATGGACCGGCCCGAGACGCTGCCGCTGTCGTTCTCCCAGCAACGGCTGTGGTTCCTGCACCAGATGGAGGGCCCGTCACCGACCTACAACCTGCCGGTGGTGCTGCGGCTGACCGGCGCGCTGGACGTGGACAGCCTGCGGGCGGCCCTCGCCGACGTCGTCGCCCGCCACGAGGCGCTGCGGACCGTCTTCCCCGACACCGGCACCGCGGCGTCGCAGCGCGTCCTCGACCCCGCCGAGGCGCGGCCCGCGCTGCCGGTGACAGAGGTCGACGAGGCCGGACTGGACGCCGCGGTGGCCGCCGCCGTCCGCCACGCCGTCGACCTGACCACCGACATCCCGCTGCACGCCGAGCTCTTCCGCGTCGCCGCCGACACCCACGTGCTGGCCGTCGTCGTCCACCACATCGCGGCGGACGGCTGGTCGCTGGCGCCGCTGCGGCACGACCTGGCGACCGCCTACCGGGCGCGGCTCGCCGGACACGCGCCCGACTGGGAGCCGCTGCCCGTGCAGTACGCCGACTTCACGCTGTGGCAGCGGCAGCACCTGGGCACGCCGGACGACCCCACCAGCACCTGGTCCCGCCAACTGGACTACTGGCGCGGCGCGCTGGACGGCCTCCCGGAGCGGATCGCCCTCCCCGTCGACCGGCCGTACCCGGCCCAGGCGTCCCACGACGGCGACACGCTCACCTTCCGCTGGGAGCAGGACCTGCACGAGGGCCTCGCCCGGCTGGCCCGCGACTGCGACACCAGCGTGTTCATGGTGCTCAACGCCGCCCTCGCGGTACTCCTCGGCCGCCTCGGCGCCGGTACGGACATCCCCCTCGGCGTGGCGACCGCGGGCCGCGACGACCAGGCCACCGAGAACCTGATCGGCTTCTTCGCCAACACCGTCGTCCTGCGCACCCGCACCTCGGACCGCCAGACGTTCCGCGAACTCCTCACCGAGGTGCGCGAACGCACCCTCGACGCGCTCGCGCACCAGGACATCCCGTTCGAGGCGCTCGTGGACAGCCTGCGGCCGACCCGGTCGATGGCGCACCACCCGCTCGTGCAGGTCATGCTCTCCTGGCAGAACGTGACCGACGAGAGCCTGGACCTGCCGGGCGTGACCGCCGAGCCGCTGGTCAAGGGCACCGGCACCGCGCGCATGGACCTGGTGTTCCTGCTCCGCGAGCACCTCGCGGACGACGGCGTGCCGCGCGGCATCGACGGCGGCATCGAGTACCGCGCCGACCTCTTCGACCCGGAGACCGTGCGCACGATGGTGCGCAGGCTGCGCCAGGTGCTGCTGGCGATGGTCGCCGACCCCGACCAGGCCGTCGGTGACGTCGACCTGCTCACCCCGGCCGAACGGCACCGCCTGCTCACCGAGTGGAACGGCGCGGGCGGCGCGGCCATCACGGCCGGGCTGGCCGAGCTGTTCGCCGCGCAGGCCGCCCGCACCCCGGACGCCACCGCCGTGAGCTGCGGCGACGACCGGCTGACCTACGCCGAACTGGGCGCCGCCGCCGACCGGCTCGCCGTACGGCTGCGCGCCCTCGGCGTCGGCGCCGACGGCGGCGAGGACGCCGTATGCCTGCTGATGGAGCGCTCCGTGCGGCTGCCCGTGGCGATCCTCGCCGTGGTCAAGGCCGGTGGCGTGTACGTGCCGCTGGACCCCCGCTACCCCGCCTCCCGGATGCGGCTGATCATGGCCGACACCGCGGCGGGCGTCCTCCTCGTGGACGGGGAGGGCCTTGAGCACCCCACCACCGACGGGATGCGCGTCCTGGACGTGGCCGCCGAACTGGCCACCGCGCCCGAGGGCGCCGTCCCCGCCCCCGTGGGCGGCCCGGACCGCACCGCCTACGTCATGTACACCTCCGGCTCCACCGGGCGGCCGAAGGGCGTGGCGGTCACCCACCGGAACGTCGCGAGCCTCGCCGCCGACCACGTGTGGCGCGGCGGCCACCACACCCGCGTCCTCATGCACGCCCCGACCGCGTTCGACGCCTCAACCTACGAACTGTGGGTGCCGCTGCTGTCCGGCGGCGAGGTCGTCGTGGCACCCGGCGGCGAACTCGACCCGGACGCCCTGGTGCGTACCCTCACCGAACGCCGCGTCACCTCCGCGTTCTTCACCGCCGCCCTGTTCAACCTGCTCGTCGAACGCGACCCCGCCGCGCTCGCCGGGATGCGCGAGGTGCTCGCGGGCGGCGAGGCCCTGTCGCCGCCCGTGGTCGCCAAGGCGCTGGCCGCGTGGCCCGAGACCGTGCTCACCAACGGGTACGGGCCCACCGAGACCACCACGTTCGCCGTGCTGCACAGCACCCGCGAACTGACCGACGGCACCGTGCCGATCGGCACGCCCATGGACGACACCCGCGCCTACGTCCTCGACGAGCGGCTGCGCCCGGTGCCCGCGGGCGTCCCCGGCGAGCTGTACCTCGCCGGAGCGGGCCTGGCCCGCGGCTACCTCGGGCAGCCCGCGCTGACCGCGCAGCGGTTCGTCGCCTGCCCGTACGGCGCCCCCGGCGAGCGCATGTACCGCACCGGCGACCTGGCCCGCTGGCGCGCGGACGGCCGCCTCGAATACCTCGGCCGCACCGACGACCAGGTCAAGATCCGCGGCTTCCGCATCGAACCCGCCGAGATCGAGAAGGCGCTCGGCAGCCACCCGGCGGTCGCGGACGCCGCCGTGACGGTCCGCGAGAAGCCCTCCGGCGGCAAGGACCTCGTCGGCTACGCCGTCCTCGCGGACGGCGCGCACGCCGAGCCCGCCGAGCTGCGCGCGTTCGTCGCCGAGCGGCTGCCCCAGTACATGGTGCCGGTCGTGGTGATGGTGCTCGACGCCTTCCCGATGACCGGCAACGGCAAGCTCGACCGCCGCGCCCTGCCCGCCCCCGACCTGGGCGACGCCACCGGGTCCCGGGCCCCGGAGACCCCGGCCGAGCGGACCCTGTGCGCGGTGTTCGCGGAGATCCTCGGGGTGCCCGAGGTCGGCGCCGACACCGGCTTCTTCGACCTGGGCGGCGACAGCATCCAGGCCACCCAGCTCGTCGCCCAGGCCCGCACCGCCGGGCTGGTGTTCACCGTCCGGGACGTGTTCACCCACCAGACGGTCGCGGGCATCGCCCGGGTGGCGCGCACCGCCGACGACGACACCGGCGCGAGCGTCACGGACGTCGGCACCGGCGAGATCCCGCTGCTTCCCGTCATGGAACGGCAGCGCCAACTCGGCGGCTCCCCGGTCGGCTTCGACCTCTCCGCGACGGTCGGCCTGCCGTCCGGCGTGGACGAGGACCGGCTCACCACGGCACTCCAGGCGCTCGTCGACCGGCACGACGCCCTGCGCACCCGCCTCGTCACCGAACCGGACGGACAGTGGACGCTGCACGCCGACGAGGTCGGCGCGGTACGCGTCGCGGACGTCCTGCGCCGCGTCGACACCAGCGGCCTCAGCGAGACCGCCGCGCGGACGCTCATCGCCGAGGAGACCGCCGCCGCCAAGCACCGGCTCGACCCGGCCCGGGGCGCCATGCTGCAACCGGTGTGGTTCGACGCCGGACCCGACCGCGCGGGCCGACTGCTGCTCGCCGTCCACCACTTCGCCGTCGACGGCGTGTCCTGGCGCATCCTGCTGGCCGACCTCGCCGCCGCCTGGGACGCGGTGGCCGCGGGCCGCGCACCGGTCCTCGCGCCGGTGGCGACGTCGCTGCGCGGCTGGGCCGACCGGGTCGCCTCCGCGGCGGCCGTCGCCCGGCACCGCGCCGAACTCCCCGTCTGGGAGGACGTCCTGCGCGACGCGGAACCGCTCGTCGCCGGGGAGCCGGACCCCGACCGGGACGTCACCGGCACCGAGGGACGCCTCACGGTCACCCTGCCCGTCGACGACACCATGCCGCTGGTCGGACAGGTGCCCGCCCTGTTCCACACCGGCATCCAGGACGTGCTGCTGACCGCCCTCGGCCTCGCCGCCGCCCGCTGGCGCCACCGCAGGTCCGGCGCCGACGCCGGGCCCGTGGTGCTGGACGTGGAGAGCCACGGCAGGCACGAGCACCTCGTCGACGGCGTCGACCTGTCCCGCACGGTCGGCTGGTTCACCAGCGTCCACCCCGTCCGCCTCGACGGCGCCCTGCCCTGGGACGAGGTGACCGGCGCGGGCGACGCCCTGGCCGCCGCCGTCGTCCGCACCGGCGAACAGCTCCGGGCGCTCCCGCGGCGCGGCCTCGGCTACGGCGTCCTGCGCTACCTCGACCCGCGCGGCGCCGGACGGCTCGCCGCACTGCCCGCACCCCGGATGCTGTTCAACTACCTCGGCCGGGTGCCCGTCACCGACGCGGAGACGCCGTGGCTGCCGCTGCGCGACGACACCGCCCCCGGCACCACCGGCGCCCGGCCGCTGCCGTACCCGCTGGAGGTCAACGCCGTCACCCAGGACGGCCCCGACGGGCCCCAACTGGTGGCCAACTGGAGCTGGGCCGCCTCACTCCTCACCGAGGACGAGGTACGCGACCTCGCCGACGCCTGGTTCGAGGCGCTGCGCGCCGTCGCCCGCTGCGCCCGCGCCGTCGAGGACGGCACCGTCACCCTCGCCCGCGCCGCCGACCCGCACGCCACCGCCGCCAGCGCCACCGACCTGCTGCACGCCCCGATCCCCAGGGCCGACCGGAGCGACGGCGCCGGACTGTCCTTCGGACAACTGGAGTTCCTGCTCCAGCCGGTGGGCCCCAACCACCCCCACCACGGCGTCATCACCGCCTGGCGCCTGCGCGGCCCGCTCGACACCGCCGCGCTGCGCCGCGGCCTGGACGACCTCGTGCGACGGCACGACATCCTGCGCACCCGCTACGTCCAACGCGGCTCCGCCACCCTCCAGTTCGCCGACGGCAGCCCCACCTGGCCCCTCGAAACCGTCGACCTGCGCGGCCACGCCGAGCGGGACCGCCACGAGGAGTTGCGCGCCCTGCTGACCCGGGAGACCGGGCGGCCGTTCCGCATCGAGGACGGCAACCTGGTCCGCGCCCTCCTCGTCCGCCTCACCGACGAGGAACACGCGCTGGTCCTCGTCGCCCACCACATCCTCGTCGACCACTGGGGCTTCCTCGTCATCGTCGACGAACTGTCCGAGCTGTACGCCGCCCACACCACCGGACGGCACCCGGAACTGCCCGACGTCCAGGTCCAGCACCTCGACTACGCCGCCTGGGAGCAGGGACTGCTCGCCAGCGGCGCCCTCGACCAGCACGTGGAGCACTGGCGCGGCGAACTCGACGGCGCCGCGCACGCCCTCGACTTCGACGCGCCGCCGCACCAGCACGACGACCACGTCGACGGCTACAGCCACGCCGTCGTGATCGACGCCGAGCTGATGGCGGCGGTCAGGGACGCCGCCCGCCGCGAGGGCGTGACCCTGTTCATGATGCTGATGACGGCGTTCCACGTGCTGCTGCACAGCTACACCGGCGCCACCGACATCGCGGTCAGCCACCCGCTCGCCGGACGCGAACGGCCGGAGACCAAGTCGATGGTCGGCCCGTTCATCAACATCATCCTCAACCGCTCCCGGATGGCCGACGACCCGACCGCCCACGAACTCGTCCAGCGGGTGCTGCGGAGCGAACTCGACGCCTACTCGCACCAGAACGTGCCGCTGCGCGCCCTGGTCCACGACGGCGTCGTGGGCGACGGCAACCAGCTCCCGCTGCGCGTGATGCTCAACCTGCTCGGCGTGCCCAGCGGCGCGCTGACCCTGGACGGCCTCGACGTGGCGCCGCTGGACGTGCAGGTCGGTGACGAGAGCCCGCTGCCCGGACTCATCCTCGACATCGAGCCGCACAACCTCGACCTCTACCTGGTGGCCCGCGAGGTCGACGGCGAACTGCGCGGCCTGTGGGTGTACTCGCCGGACAAGATCGCGCCGCCGGTCATGGGCGCGCTGGTCCGCCAGTGGCCGCGAGTGCTGGAACTCGTCGCCCGACACCCCGAACTGACGGTCTCGCAACTGCGCGAGCGGGTGCGCGCCGCCTCCGACTGACACCCCCCCTTTCCACCGATCACCGCCTGAGGAAGACGTACCACACCATGGGAGAGACAGCAGACATGGCAGAGATGGCAGACATGGCCGAGAAGAAGTGCCCCATCACCAACGGGCTGCCGACGCTGCGGGAGCGGCCGTTCGACCCGCCGGAGGCGCTGCGCGCCGTGGACACGTTCTCCCGGATGACCTTCCCCGACGGCCACGAGGGCTGGCTCGTCACCGGGTACCGGCAGGGCCGGGAGATCCTCGCCGACAAGCGGTTCAGCTCGGCCGCCCGGCACAAGCACCTGGCGTTCCCCTCCAACCGCGCCTCCGACCTGGAGGCCGAGATCCCCGGCCTGTTCGAGCACATGGACCCGCCGGACCACACCCGCTTCCGCAAGCTCCTGGCCGGTCAGTTCACGCTGCGCCGGATGCGGCAGCTCACGCCCCGCATCGAGGAGATCACCGCCCAGTACGCCGACGCGATGCTGCGCAAGGGACCGCCCGCCGACCTCGTCACCGACTACTCGGTCCCGGTCTCCTCGCAGGTGATCTGCGAACTGCTCGGGGTGCCGGTCACCGACCGGGACCGGTTCGAGGCCGCCTCCGAGAAGCTGCTGCGTCTGGACATCGACCCGCAGGAGGTGCAGGCGGCGCTGATGGACCTGGTCGACCTCACCGCCCAGCTCCTCATGCGCAAGCAGGCCGAACCCGCCGACGACGTCCTCAGCGTGCTCGTCGCGGGGGAGGACGTCACCCTGGAGGAGTCGATCGGCGCCACCCTGCTGCTGCTCGTCGCCGGGCACGAGACCACCGCGAACATGCTCTCGCTGGGCACCTACGCGCTGCTGAACAACCCCGACCAGATGGACCTGCTGCGCATGGACGAGTCCCTCGTCGAGAACGCCGTCGAGGAACTGCTGCGCTACCTGACCGTCGTCCACGTGGGTGTGCAGCGCAGCCCCACCGAGGACGTCGAGATCGACGGCGTCACCCTGCGCGAGGGCGAGACCGTGCTGATCCACCTGCCCACCGTCAACCGCGACCCGCACCAGTTCACCGACCCCGACCGCCTCGACGTCACCCAGGGCGGCCTCGGCCACCTCACCTTCAGCCACGGCATCCACCAGTGCCTCGGCCAGCAGCTCGCCCGCCTGGAGCTGCGCATCGGCTACACCACCCTGCTGCGGCGCTTCCCGGGCCTGCGCCTGGACGCCAAGCCGGACGACATCCCCATGCGCTCCAACATGACCGTCTACGGCGTGCACCAGCTGCCGGTGGCGTGGTAGCGGCGATGCGCCAGGCCCGGACGGGGGCGGCGCGGTGACCACCGCGCCGCCGCGCCGCTCACCCCTGCGGAGCTGGCAGTTCCGCAGGGTCATCACCGCGGAGTTCATCTCCTCGGTCGGCACGCAGATGACGACGCTGGCGCTGCCGTGGTTCGTCCTGACCACCAGCGGCTCACCGGCGCGGATGGGTCTGGTGTTCGTCATCCAGATCCTGCCGGTGCCGCTGCTGAGTATGCCCGCCGGGCTCCTCGTGGCCCGGTGGGGTGCCCGCCGGGTCACGATCGTCGGGGACGTCGTGAACGCCGTCCTGCTGGCGGCCGTGCCCACGCTGTACCTCGCGGACATGCTGCCGTTCTGGGCGCTGCTGGTGATCGTCGCCCTCGTCGGCAGCGTCGCGTCGGCGTACCTGTCCGCGCAGCGCATGTTGCTGGCCGAGGCCATCGGCCCGGACGAGGGCGCCGTCACCGCGGGCAACGCCCTGTTCGAGACGGCGACCTCGTCGGCGCGGCTGGTCGGGCCCGCCGTCGCCGGTTTCCTCATCGCCCAGTTCGGCGCGCTGAACGTGCTGTGGATCGACGCGGCCACGTTCGCGCTGTCGGCCGCGCTGATGACCGGCCTGCCGCGCCGCGAGACGGTGCCGGAGAAGCTGTCGGCGAACAACATGGCGGAGGGCGTGCGCTACCTGCTCCGGGACCCGGTGCTGCGCACGATGTCGCTCGCCGCCCTGGGCTACGGCACCCTCATGCCCGTCGTGCTGCTCGCCCTGCCGGTCATGGCCAAGGCCCGCTACGGCGAGGACCCGCACGTCGCCGGACTGCTGCTGGCCGCGTGGGGCGGCGGCACCGCGGTGGGCACCGTCGCGGTCGCCCGGCTCGCGCGGCGGATCTCACCGACGCGGTTCGCGGCGTACGGCGGGGTGGGCGCCGCGGTCATGCTGTGGCTGCTGCCCTGGGACCAGCCAGCCGCCACCGTCGCGGTGGTGGTGGCGGCCAGCTGCATGTTCCTGCCCGCGGTGACCGCGCCCGCCGTCGCGCTGCTGACGCTGCGGCCACCGGAGCACCTGCGCCCGCACGTGCTGCCGGTGTTCGGCGCCGCCGTCTTCCTCGCGAGCCCGCTCGCCTACGCGGTCGCGGGCGTCCTCTTCGAGCACCTCGCGGTGAGCACGGTGCTCGTGGCGGTCGCCGTGGGCGCGACCCTGTGCGCGCTGGTGCTGCTGAACCTGGCCGGTCGCAAGGCGGAGGCGGCCTGACCCGCGCCCCGGCGGGTCAGGCCGTGGGCAGGGCGGCGGGGACGCGCTCCAGGACACCGCCCGCGAACACGTCGTACAGCGGCAGCGTCTCCAGGTGGACGTAGCCGATGTGGCAGTCGCAGACCGCCAGCGGGCAGGGGCGCGGGCGCAGCGCGTCCCGGTAGGAGCCGTCGTAGAGGTTGCCCAGTTCGGCGCGGACGAAGTGGCAGCGGCGGACCGTGCCGTCGCCGTCCACCGAGACCACCGACGCGCCGGTGCGGCACGGCAGTCCCGCGCTGCGGTGCGGGTGGCGGCTGTAGGGGAACAGCGGGTCGAGGGCCGTCCACGCGTCGGCCTCCGGGTCCGTGTAGGTGTGCCCCTCCGCCGCGTTGACCCACAGGTACACGTGCGCGGGCAGGTCGGCGCGCAGCCGTCGGGCGTGCTCCAGGTGCTCGGGCAGCCCGACGACGCCGACGCTGAACCGGATGCCGCGGGCCGCCAGGTCCCGGCACTTGGCGAGGAAGCGGTCGTACGGCGTCTGCCCCGGGTGGTATGTGCACCACAGGGCGAGGGTGTCCGGGTCGGCGTCCGCCAGCCAGTCGGTGCGGCAGCTCAGGTTGGTCTGGATCGCCACCCGGTCGATGTGCGGCTGGTGGCTCAGCTCGGCGAGGGTACGGCGGTACCAGGAGCGCACCAGGCCCTCGCCCCACGGCGTGAACAGCAGCGACAGCCGGTCGTCGCGCCGCGCGGTCGCCCAGTCGGCGAAGCGGGCCAGCGCCTCCCGGTCCGCCGTGAGCTGGGCGCGGCTGTCGCGGCGCTTGGCGAACGGGCAGTACGGGCAGTCGTAGTCGCAGGACGCCAGCGGGCCGCGGTACAGGATCGTCAGGTCCATGGCCGCGCCGTCACTTGGTCTCGTAGGCGGCCATGCGCTCCCGCACCGCCGGGGAGAACAGCTCGGGGCCCAGCGCGTCGGAGTGGGCGAGGCCCTCGGGGGTCAGGCGCAGCAGGTCGGGCGCGGCACGGTCGTCCAGCCAGCCACGGGCCGCGAAACCGGCCAGCTCACGCCCGAAGTCGGCCTCCGGCGCCGTGCCGAAGCGGGCCCGGTAGTCCGCCACCGCCATGCCCTCCGCCTGGAGCAGCGACTGGAGCAGATGGCGGCGCCGGGACTCGTCCGCCGTCATCCGCCAGCCGAAGTCCGCGTGCCGGAACTCCTCGGCCGAGCGGGCCGTGTAGTCGTCGACGATGCCCCGGATACGGCGCATGTCCACGGCGTAGTCGAAGGAGTAGTGCAGCCTCGACGTGTACGAGCGGGCGCCGCAGCCCAGGCCGATCATGCCGTCGGACTGGCAGGAGTAGTCCTCGCCGCCGCTGTCCGGGGCGTCCGCGCGGCGGAACATGCGCATCGACACCTGCTCGTAGCCGTGCGCGAGGAGGTGGTCGCGGCCCTCGCGGTACAGCCGCAGCCGCTGCTCGTCCCAGTCGGCGTCGGCCGTCGTGCCGCCGCGGTGCCGGTCCAGGCCGGTGAGGGGACGCACGTACAGGGGGTACAGGTACAGCTCCTCGGGGCGCCAGGCCAGCGCGGCGTCCAGGGAGGTGCGCCAGGTGTCGGCCGTCTGGCCCGCTATGCCGTAGATCAGGTCGATGTTGAGGACGGGGAAGCCCGCGTCGCGGATCCGGGCCAGGGCCGCCTCCACGTCGGCGCGGCGCTGCGGGCGGACCGCCGTGCGGGCCTCGCTGTCGACGAAGCTCTGCACGCCCAGGCTCAGCCGGGTGGTGCCGCGCCCGGCGAGCACGGCCAGCCGGTCCGCCGTCGCGGTGGCGGGCGACGCCTCCACCGACACCGGCACCGCCCGCAGGTCGGCGCCGAGACCGTGCTCGGCCAGGTCGCACAGCCGTTCCAGCTCGGCCGCCGTCAGGAACGTCGGGGTGCCGCCGCCGAAGGCCGCGTTCGCGAACCGGGCGCCCTCGCCCAGCGCCTCGCGCACCGCCGTGGCCTGGCGTTCCAACGCGTCCAGGTAGGCCGTGGTCAGGCCGTCCGGCGCGCCGATCCGGGTGAAGAGGTTGCAGAAGCCGCAGCGCACCTCGCAGAACGGGATGTGGAAGTACAGCGACAGGGCGTCCTTCGGTTCCCCCGCCCACATCTCGCGCAGGTCCGCCGCCTCGCGCGGCAGCGGGCGGTAGGCCGTCTTGTGCGGGTAGGCGTAGACGTACTGCTGGTACGGGCTCAGGGTGCGGGGGGCTGCTGCGGTGGTCATCGGGCCTCGTCGAGGAAGAAGTGGGCGTAGGGCACGGTCCAGACCACGTCGTGGCCTATCCGGTGGCCGGTGTGGCCGTCCTCGCCGTACGCGGTGCCGTGGTCGGAGCAGACGACGGCGAAGCACGGGCGGCGGGAGCGGGCGGCGTCGAAGAGGCGGCCGACGTGCCGGTCGACGTACTCCAGCGCCGCGGCGTGCGTCTCGCGCGTGTCGCCCGCCTCGCGGGTGGCGCCGGGCAGGTGGAACCAGTTGGGCTGGTGCAGCGCCGACACGTTCACGAAGAGGAACAGCCGCCGCTCACGCGGGAGCGCGGCGACGACCTCCTCGGCGCGGGCCACCTGCGCCTCGAAGGACGTGGGCGACGGCACCCCGAACTCCGGCTCCCAGTGGCTCTCCTGGAAGAAGCCGGGCAGCACCGAGCCCAGCGGGCCGCGCTTGTTGAAGAACCCCACGCCGCCGACGCACACCGTGTGGTAGCCGACGGCGGCCAGACCGGACACCAGGTCCGGGGTGTCGTAGACGAAGGTGCCCTCCGCCGTGGACTCGCTGCCCGCGAACGCGGCGGCGAACAGCCGCGGGTGCGGGCCCGGGGTCGCCGGGGTCGGCAGGAAGCCCGCGAACATCGCCTGGTGGGAGGCGTAGGTGAAGCTGCCCGGCGCGTGCCGCCGCTCCCACGCACCGCCGGGCAGATGGCGGGCCAGGTTCGGGATGCGGCCCTCGGCCGCCAGTTGCTGGGCCACGTCGTAGCGGAGCGTGTCCAGGGTGACCATCAGCAGGTCGTGGCCGCCGACGACCTCGTTCATGTCGACCGGCGGCATCGTCGCCGACAGGGGGTCAGCCGGTGGCGTCATGGTGGTGCTCCTCGTGCCGTTCTCCGTGTTCCTCGCGCCGGTGGTCCTGCTGTCCTCCGTGCCGGTGGCGCCGCATCGCCTCCGGTACGGCGGCCACCTGCGCGCCGTAGGTGTCCAGCCCCTCCGCGCCGCTGCCGGGCAGACCGGTCAGCCGGGGCAGCAGGTCACCGAAGGCGTTCACCTCACCGACGGTGAAGCGGCGCCAGCCGGTGGACGGCAGGACGTCCACGCCGACGCAGAGCGTGCCCGGGAAGCAGGCCGCGGCGCGTTCCGCGAGGCGCAGGGCGTCCTCGAAGGCGCCGCCCGCCGCCCGGACCGCCGCGCGGGCGGCGCCCAGGTCACCGCGGGCGCCGCCCAGGTGGAGGTTGGTCATCGGGTGCCGACTGGTGCGCACGACGGCGTGCGTGGCGCGCCCGGCGACCACGACCACGCGCAGGTCGGCGGCCCGGCCGCGCTGCGTCGCCTTGGGCAGCCAGCGCTCGACGTGCAGCCCGTCCGGGGCGAGCGCGTCGACCAGGGCGGCGACCTCCGGCTCCGAGGTGTAGTGCCGGACCCGCAGGGAGTTGAAGAGCCCGCCGTCGGGCGCCGTCTCCACCGAGGTGGTCGCCTTGACGCGGCCCCGCCCGGCCACCGTGAGCGCCAGCACGCCGGACGCCGACGACCCGTGCGCCGGTTTCACGAACGCCCGCGGGACGCCCGCCGCCGCCAGCCCCTCCCGCAGGTCCGCCCAGCCGCGGACCGGGCCCGGCAGGGCCCACGGCACCGCGACGTCCGCCGCTGCCAGCCGGGCGTGGCAGCGCCGCTTGTCGAACATCACCGCCACCTCCCCGGCGTCCACGGACGGCACGGCGCCCGCGCGGCGTGCCGTGTCGGTCAGCTCCCGGACCGCCGCGGTGAAGCGGCGGTACCACAGGGCCGTGCCTTCCACGCGCGTGGGATCGTCGGTGCCCCGCAACAGCCGGTCGACCTCGGCATTCTCCCCCGGGGAGTCGATCCGCGCGAACTCCCCGGGCGCGAAGGCGTACTCACCGCGCAGCACGTCGCGCCAGGCCAGCACCCGGGGCGCCGGACGGCCCGCCGCGCGGACGGCGTCCGCGAACAGCGTCGTACGCCGGTTCTCCGGGTTGCCGACGACGACGCACCGCCAACCGGCGTCAGCCGCCTCGCCCGCGCGGTCACTCGGAGACGGCGACATAGCGCCACTCCGTGTCCCGCCACACCTGCGGCACCTGCCGGTCCGACAGGTCCACCTCGGTCCCGGCCGCGGCGAGGGCGGCGCGCACCCGGTCGGCCATGGCCTCGCTCAGGAAGTGGTGGTGCAGGTCGAGCCGCTTGAGGTGACCCAGCGGCTGCCCGCCGAGCAGCGCCTCGGCGCCGGTGTCCGTCAACGTGCCCATGGCCAGGCTCAGCGACTCCAGTTGGGCGACGACCGGGGCGGAGGCGACCGCCGCGGCGATCTCGTCCTGGATCTCGCTGTCCTCCAGGCCGAGGTGGCGCAGCGCCGGGAACCGGCCGCCGCCCAGGATCGGCGCGAGGTCGGCGACGGCCGCGTCACCGCCGTACTGCCGCACGCCGAGCCACATGTCCAGGCGTTCCAGGGCGGGCAGTTCGCACGCGCCGACCGCCCGCACCACCTGACCGGGCAGACCGCCCGACTCGAACCGCAGGACCCGCAGCGCCTCGTGCCGCACCGGGCGCAGCGACAGCGGCTCCTCGCCGAGCCCCGACGAGTCACCGCCGCGCACCCCGAACTCCTCCAGCAGGGGGAACGCCTCAAGGGCGGGGGTGACATCGGTGAGCTGCAGCCAGGAGATCTCGCACTCCTCGCTGGTGGCGTCGGCGAGGAACAGGGCACGCAGCGCGGGGAACCGGTCGGCGGCGGCCACGATCTTCTCCAGCACGGGGAGCAGGTCGTCGTAGCCGTCCTCGCCCCACCAGGGGCCGATCACCAGGGCCCGCACGGACGCGCTCGGCACCCGCTCGGTGAAGCTCTCCCACAGCTTGTCGAAGGCCACCAGGTCGGCCGCGAAGGTGTCCAGCCGCCAGGCCACCGAGTCGGCCGCGGGGAGCTCCTC
The DNA here is from genome assembly GCF_042674625.1 of Streptomyces flavalbus. Lineage (NCBI taxonomy): Bacteria > Bacillati > Actinomycetota > Actinomycetes > Kitasatosporales > Streptomycetaceae > Streptomyces > Streptomyces flavalbus. The sequence goes on along the minus strand of NZ_JBHTEB010000001.1, from coordinate 813,140 downwards.
CGCGTCGAGACCGGGATAGGTGTGGACGGGAAGGCCGTTGAACGTCGTGAGGTGTTCCGCGAAGGTCATGACGGCCTCACTCCGCGACGGCGGTGAAGCGGTGGACGACGCCGTCGTCCTCCCACTCCTCGCCGGTCTCGGACAGGTCGACCTCCACACCGGCCGCCTCCAGCGCCGCGCGGGCGCGCTGGGCCACCGCGTCGGAGACGAAGTTGTGGCGCAGGTCGAGCCAGGTCAGATGGGTCAGCGGCTGGCCGTCGAGGAGCGCCGTCAGACCCTCGTCGGTGAGCACGCCGAGCGACAGGTCGAGCGACCTGAGCTGGGCGACGACGGGAGCGGAGGCGACCGCCGCGGCGATCTCGTCCTGGATCTCGCTGTTGCGCAGGCCGAGGTGGTGCAGCGCCGGGAACCGGCCGCCGCCGAGGATCGGCGCGAGGTCGGCGACGGTCGCGTCACCGCCGTACTCCTCCACGCCGAACCACAGCTCCAGGTACTCCAGGGCGGGCAGTTCGCTGGCGGCGACACCGCGCACCACCTCGCCGGGCAGGCCGCCCGCCTCGAAGCTGAGCGTGCGCAGGCGCTCGTGGCGGACGGCCGGGAAGCGCAGGCCGGTGCCGCCGCGCACGCCCAGCTCCTCCAGCAGCGGGTAGGCGTCGAGGACCGGGGTCACGTCGGACTGCTCGATCCAGGAGATCTCCGCCTCCTCCATCTCCAGGTCGCCTATGAACACCGCCCGCAGCCCGGTCAGCCGGTCCTTGGCGTCCACCAGCCGCCGTACGACGACCCCCGAGTCGTTGTCGTACGGCTCGCCCCACTGGCCCACGACGAGCGCGCGGACCCCGGCCGGGTCCACCGTGTCGAGGAACCGGTCCCACAGCTCGCCGAAGTTCTCCTTGGCGTCGCTGGCGTAGGGGTTGACGGACAGTCGCCAGGCGACGGCCCCGGCCTCCGGCAGGTCCCCCGGCCCGTCCGGTGGGGGGAAGTCGTAGGCGGCGAGGCCGTGCAGTTCCCGCAGGTGCTCGACGTAGGACATGACTGGTCTCCTCGGATGTACGGCCCCGGCGCGCTCGGCCGGTCCGCGAGATTTCTACCAAGCCGCACTGACAACGCCGTTCGCGGGCCGCCCGGACCACCGGCGCCCGGCGGGCGGGGGCTTGGGCGGGGGGCGTTGTCAGACCCCTGCCGTAGCGTCGTGGACATCGGGTCGGCGAAGTGCCGACGGCGGAGGGAGACACGTATGTACCGGCAAGGGGATGTCCTGATCGTGCCTGTGAGCGAGTCGGCCGTGCCCCCGGGCACCGACCGGCTGCCGCGGCAGCCGAGGGACGCGCGGGGGCGGCTGGTGCTGGCGCTCGGCGAGGTGACGGGGCACGCCCACGCCGTGGTCGGGCCGGGCACGCTGGTGCGGGAGAGCGGGCCGTTCGGCGCCGCCTACCTCCATCTCCCGGACGGCGGCCGGGTGGTGCACGAGGAGCACGCGGCGATACCGCTGCCGAAGGGCTGGTACCGGGTGGTGCGCCAGCGGGAGTACGTGCCGGGCGCGGTCCGCGTGGTCGCGGACTGACGAACACGGCTGACAAACGGCTGACGAACGACTGACGACTGACGACTGACGGCTGACGACTTACGGCTGGCCGCTGACACCTGACGGCTGGCGCTGACGGACCCGGTGGTCCGAGACGGCGAACCGGGAAGACGGACGGGAACAGTGGGGGAGAGCGAGACGATGACGACGACGGAGACCTTGGTGACCGCGCCCGCGACGACCGCACCGGCGGACGCGACGGTGCTGGAGACGACGGCGCGCTGGCGCGAGGTCGCCGCCGCCACCGGCCCGGCGGACCGCGCCGCCGCCGAGGAGGGGGTGCGCCTCGCCTACCGGCTGGCCGGGCTGCCCGAGCCGGAGCGGATCGTGTGGGCGGGCTCGCCCCGCGAGGCCGCGGTCCTGGCGACCCGGCTCATGGAGGAGGACGCGACCGGGCGCGGCGTCCGCGAGGAGGTGCGCACCCGGCCGTGGGCCGCCGCCCGGCAGCGGATCGCCGAGCGGCTCGGACCGGCCGGATGGGCGGAGCGCTGGTCGCAGACCGGCGCCCAGCTCTGGGACGGCACGACCGGGCTGACCGAGCGCGTCAAGACGGGCGTGGTCGAGGCGCTGTCCGAGACGCCCGACGGCGAGCGCGCCGTCCGGCTGGTGCTGCTCGACGCGGTCCTCGGGCAGCACGACGCGGCCTGGCTCGCCGCCTTCGAAGGACTGGACGGCGCGGAGCCGCTCGCCGGGATCGCCGCCGTCGCCCGCGCGGCGGGCTGGTGGTGGCCGTACGAGAAGGTCGCCGTCGTCGCCGAGCGCCCGGTGGAGCTGCACCGGGACGAGGCGGGCCGACTGCACCGCGGGGACGGGGCGGCGCTCGCGTTCCCCGACGGGTTCGCGCTGCACGCCTGGGGCGGGATGCCGGTGCCCGCCGCCTTCCTCGACGAACTCGCCGCCCTCACCCCGCGGCGGATACGCGAGGAGGAGAACGCCGAGCTGCGCCGCGTGATGCTGGAGCACTACGGCTACGACCGGTACCTGGAGGAGTCCGGCGCCGAGCCCGTGCACCGGGACGAGACCGGGGTGCTGTGGCGGATCGAGCTGGAGGGCGACGAGCCGCTGGTGATGGTGGAGGTCGTCAACTCCACCCCGGAGCCGGACGGCAGCCACCGCACGTACTGGCTGCGCGTGCCGCCGCGCACCCGCACCGCGCGGGAGGGCGTCGCCTGGACCTTCGGCCTGGACGCGGCGGACTACACGCCGGAGCGGGAGACCTGAGCGCGGACCTGACGGAGTGAGCTGAGGAGGGGACCGCGCACGGAAGATCGCGTGCGCGGTACTTACCAGAACACCGGTGGCCGTCGTAACATGGAACCGAACGAATGGTCGGTTGGGGAGAGGGATGGATGGACACGGAGCCGGAACTCCAGACGCACTTCGAGGCGACCATCGCGCGGGACCAGCGGATCGAGCCGCGTGACTGGATGCCGGACGGCTACCGCGGCACGCTCGTCCGGCAGATCGCCCAGCACGCGCACTCGGAGATCATCGGGATGCAGCCGGAGGGCGAGTGGATCACCCGCGCCCCGTCGCTGCGCCGCAAGGCCATCCTGTTCGCCAAGGTCCAGGACGAGGCCGGGCACGGCCTCTACCTGTACTCGGCGGCGGAGACGCTGGGCGCCGACCGCGCGGAGCTGACCGAGCGGCTCATCGAGGGCCGCCAGAAGTACTCGTCGATCTTCAACTACCCGACCCTGAGCTTCGCCGACGTCGGCGTCATCGGCTGGTTCGTGGACGGCGCGGCGATCTGCAACCAGGTCCCGCTGTGCCGCAGCTCCTACGGGCCGTACGCGCGCGCGATGGTGCGCATCTGCAAGGAGGAGTCCTTCCACCAGCGGCAGGGCTACGAACTGCTGATGACGATGATGCGCGGCACGGCCGCCCAGCGGGAGATGGTGCAGGACGCCGTGGACCGCTGGTGGTGGCCGTCGCTGATGATGTTCGGCCCGCCCGACCACGACTCACCCAACTCGGCGCAGTCCATGGCCTGGAAGATCAAGCGGCACAGCAACGACGAACTGCGCCAGCGCTTCGTCGACATGACGGTCCCGCAGGCCGAGAGGCTCGGCGTGACCCTCCCCGACCCGGAGCTGCGCTGGAACGAGGAGCGCGGCCACCACGACTTCGGCACCCCCGACTGGGGCGAGCTGAAACGGGTCATCAAGGGCGAAGGACCGTGCAACGCCCAGCGCGTGGAGCGGCGGCGCACGGCCCACGAGGAAGGCGCCTGGGTGCGCGAGGCGGCGAGCGCGTACGCGGCCAAGCAGGCGGCACGCGCGGCGAAGGGAGCGGTGGCATGACCGCCGAGAAGCAGCACGGCTGGCCCCTGTACGAGGTGTTCGTGCGCGGCAAACGCGGACTGAACCACGTCCACGTGGGCTCGCTGCACGCCGCCGACGACCGGATGGCCCTCACCCACGCCCGGGACCTCTACACCCGCCGCAACGAGGGCGTCAGCATCTGGGTGGTGCGCTCCGAGCACATCACCGCCTCCACCCGCGACGAGAAGGACCCCTTCTTCGAGCCCAGCGCCGACAAGGTCTACCGCCACCCGACCTTCTACGACATCCCCGACGACGTCCCCCACATCTAGCCCCGCCCCGAGGATCAGCCATGAGCGCCGCGCATGACGACGACCACGTCTACCTGACCCTCGCCGAGGGACACGAGGACGACACCCGCTGGGCCTACGGCACCGGCTTCGAGGACCCCCTGCACGGCGTCGACACGACCGTGCCCGAGGGGGTGGACGCCGCCGCGCTGGCCGCGCTGTGCCTGGCGCTCGCCGACGACGCCCTGGTCAGCGCGCAGCGGCTGGCCCAGTGGATCACCCGCGCGCCGGAGCTGGAGGAGGAGGTCGCCCTCGCCAACACCGGCCTCGACCTGCTCGGGCAGGCCCGGCTGCTCTACACCCGCGCCGGGCAGGCGGACGGCACCGGGCGCGGCGAGGACGCCTACGCCTACTTCCGCGACCCCGGCGACTTCCGCAACGTACGCCTCGCGGAGCTGCCCAACGGGGACTTCGCGTTCTCGATGGTGCGGCTGCTGGTGCTGTCCGGCTGGCGGCTCGCGCACTTCCAGCACCTGGCCTCGCACGCCGATCCGGTGCTGGCGGCGGTCGCCGCCAAGGGCGTCAAGGAGCTGGCGTACCACCGGCAGTACGCGGCCGAGTGGGTCGTGCGCCTCGGCGACGGCACCGAGGAGTCGCACCGCAGGACCCGGGCGGCCCTGGAGCGGGTCGGCCCCTACCTGGGCGAGCTGTTCACCGCCTATGACGCCAGGGACGAGGTCGTCGGCGTCCTGAAGCAGGTCACCGACGCGGCCGGGCTGCCCATGCCCGTCTACCGGCCGCTGCCCGGCGCCGGACGCGCCGGGGAGCACACCGAGCACCTCGCTCCGCTGCTGGCCGAGCTGCAGGACGTGGCCCGCGCCCACCCGGAGGCGACATGGTGACGACCCACCTGGACGCCCACCGCGCCCGCCGCGTCGCCGAGCGGGTGCCGGACCCCGAGCTGCCCATGCTCACCCTGGCCGACCTCGGCGTCCTGCGCGCCGTCGAACTCACCGACGACGGGACGGTGGTCGCCAGCCTCACCCCCACCTACTCCGGCTGCCCGGCGATGGCGGAGATGCGCGCCGACGTGGCCGCCCGGCTGCGGGACGCCGGGTACGCGCGCGTGGAGATCCGCACCGTCCTCGACCCGCCCTGGACCAGCGACTGGATCACCCCGGCCGGGCGCCGCAAGCTCACCGAGCACGGCATCGCCCCGCCCGGCGCCGCGCCCCGTCGCGACCCCGGCCCCGTCCCGCTGGTGCTGTCGCCCACCCGGCGCACGGTGCCCTGCCCGCGCTGCGGCTCCGCCGACACCGAGGAGACCTCCCGCTTCGCCGCCACCTCCTGCAAGGCGCTGTGGCGCTGCCGCGACTGCCGCGAGCCGTTCGAGTACGTCAAGGAGATCTGATGACCGCGACCGTCCCGTCCCGGGCCGTGCGCCCGCGCCGCCGTGCGGCCTTCCACCCGCTGCGCGTCGCCGAGGTGCGGCGGCTGTGCGCGGACGCGGTGTCCGTCGGCTTCGAGGTCCCGCCGGAGCTGGCCGAGGAGTACGCGTTCGTGCCGGGCCAGTCGCTCACCCTGCGCCGTGACGTCGACGGCCGGGACGAGCGCCGCTCGTACTCCATCTGCGCCCCGGCCGGAGCGGCGCCCCGCATCGGCGTCCGCGCGGTCCCCGGTGGACTGTTCTCCTCCTGGCTGGTCAACGAGGTGCGCCCCGGCGACACCGTCGAGGTGATGGCCCCCACCGGCGCCTTCACCCCCGACCTGACCACCCCCGCCCACCACGTCCTCATCGCGGCCGGTTCCGGCATCACCCCGATGCTGTCCATCGCGGAGTCCGTCCTCGCCGCCGACGACCGCTCCACCGTCACCCTGTTCTACGGCAACCGCCGCACCGACACGGTGATGTTCGCGGAGGAGCTGGCCGACCTGAAGGACCTCCACCCGGCCCGCTTCCACCTCGCCCACGTGCTGTCCCGGGAACCCCGCGAGGCCGAGGTGCTCTCCGGCCGCCTCGACGCCGACCGGCTGTCCGCGCTCGTCGGCGCCCTCGTCGACGTGTCCACGGCCGACCACTGGTGGCTGTGCGGCCCGCACGGCATGGTCGAGGACGCCCAGCGGGTGCTGTCCGGCCTCGGCGTGCCCCGCGACCGCGTCCACCGCGAGCTGTTCTTCGCCGACGACGAACCGGTGCGCGAGGTCCGCCACGAGGAGACCGGCCCGAGCGGACCCGTCAGCCAGGTCACCCTCACCCTCGACGGCCGCTCCACCACCGCCGCCCTCCCCAGGGACCGCACCCTCCTGGAGGGCGCCCAGCGCACCCGCCCCGACCTGCCCTTCGCCTGCAAGGGCGGCGTGTGCGGCACCTGCCGCGCCCTGGTCACCGACGGCGAGGCGGACATGCGCCGCAACTTCGCCCTGGAGGACGCCGAGGTCAGCGCGGGCTACGTCCTGACCTGCCAGTCGTACCCGGTGTCCGAGACGCTCACCGTCGACTACGACTCCTGAGGCCAGGGCGGCGGCGCGTCAGACCGCCCGGCCGAGGAGCCGTTCCAGCGCGGTGTTGACCTCGGACGGGCGCTCGTCCATCACCCAGTGCCCGGCGTCGTCGATCATCGTCAGCTCGGCGTGCGGAATGCGGGCCGCCAGCTCGGTGGCGATGGCGGGGCTCAGGTACTTGTCGCCGCGCCCCCAGATGACCGCCGTGGGGCAGCCGACCTGGCCCAGGCGGCGGCGCAGCTCGGGGCGCGCGGCGGTGCGGTAGTGGCCGAAGAAGTGCAGCAGCCAGCGGCGGCTCTCCAGGGGCCGCACGTGGTCGAGGTAGCCGTCCATGACCTCACGGTCGACGTAACCGGCCTCGACCAGCGGCCCGAAGGCGATGCGGTGCAGGGCGCCGTAGGGCAGCCGCGCGGCGAGCGACCGCAGCACGGGCGTCCGGCCCGCCAGCGTGAACGCGGTGAACAGGGCCCGCCAGTGCGGGACGAAGGTGGCCTGCGAGCGGCTGTTGAGGAGGGCCAGCCTGCGCACCCGGCCGGGGTGGGTCTGGGTGAAGCCGAGGGAGAGGAAGCCGCCGTAGTCGTGGCCGACGAGGTTGACGTCGTCGATGTCGAGGGCGTCCAGCAGCCGTCCGATCCGGGCCACCTCGCTGTCGTAGTCGAAGGCGAGGCCGTGGGGCTGCTCGGAGTCGCCCCAGCCGAGCAGGTCCGGGGTGATCACGCGGTGGGCGCGGGACAGCGCGGGGACCTGGTGGTCCCAACTGTGGTGGTTCGCGGGGTAGCCGTGCAGCAGCAGTACCGGCTCGCCGTCCTCGGGTCCCGACTCCCAGCAGACGAGCCGGGCGCCGTCGACCTTGACGGTCCGGGCCCGGGTCCGCTGGGTGGTGGGGCCTGTCGTGCTCATGGATCGCTCCTCGCCGTTTCGCGTGTCGTGCCGCCCCTGGTCAGCGGCTCTGCCTCGAAGAACGCCCGTCCTCCGCACTGGATTACGTACCGGCGCGAAGGACATCCGTGGGGGTGGCGTACCGGGCGCACGGCGCCGTCATCACTTCGGGTGACCGTGCGCGTCCGGGCGGCGGACAGGGGCGGCGCGGGGAGTGCGGGCTTTCGTACGCGCCCCCAGGGGGGTTGTTCCGTCCTGGTGGGGGCGCCTAAGGTCTCCCCTCGGGGAGGGCAAGCGCTTTCTATCTCCATCGGTGCTCTCCACTCCCCGCCCGTCCGTCGGTCGGCCGTCGAGGAGCGCCGCATGTCCCTACCGCAGGTCCGCCGCCGTGTCGCCGTGGTCGGCACCGGCGCCATCGTCGTCGGCAGCCACCTCGACGCGCTCACGGCCCACGCCGACCGCACCGAGCTGGTCGCCGCCGTCGACGTCGACGAGGACCGCCTCACCGCCTTCCGCGCGCTGGCGGGCGACCACGTCGCCGGGTACACGTCGATGGCGGACATGCTGGACGCCGTACGCCCCGACCTGGTGCTCATCGGCACGCCGCCGTCGCTGCACCGGGAGCAGACCGTCGCGGCGCTCAAGGCGGGTGCCTGGGTGCTCTGCGAGAAGCCGCTCGTCCTGTCCCTCGCCGAGTACGACGAGATAGCCGCCGCCGAGGAGGCGTCCCGGGCGTACGCGTCCGTCATCTTCCAGCACCGCTACGGCTCCGGCGCCACGCACGCCCGCGAGCTGATCGCCAGCGGCGAGCTGGGCGCCCCGCTGGTCGCGCACTGCCAGACCACCTGGCACCGCGACGCCGCCTACTACGCCGTGCCCTGGCGTGGACGCTGGGCCAGCGAGGGCGGCGGGCCCACCATGGGCCACGGCATCCACCAGTACGACCTGCTGCTGCACCTGCTCGGTGCGTGGGAGGAGGTCCGCGGCATGGCCGCGCGCCTGGTCCACGACACCGAGAGCGAGGACGTCTCCACCGCCCTGGTCCGCTTCCGCAACGGCGCCCTGGCCACCGTCGTCAACAGCGTGCTCTCCCCGGACGAGGTCAGCCGCGTCCGCGTCGACTGCGCCGACGCCACCGTCGAGCTGACCCACCTGTACGGGCACCGCAACGACGACTGGACCTACACCCCCGCCCGGCACGTCGCCCCCGAACGCGCCGCCGCCTGGCGCACCCCCGCCGCCGACGTGCCCAGCTCGCACACCGCGCAGCTCGGCGCCGTCCTCGACGCCTACGACACCGGCACCCGCCCGCCGGGCAGCGGACCCGAGGCCCGCGCCACGCTGGAGTTCGCCGCCGCCCTCTACAAGTCGGCGTTCACCGGCTGCCCCGTGCGGGCCGGGGAGATCGGGCCCGGCGACCCCTTCCACGCGGCGATGCACGGCGGCCACCCCGACTGGGCCCCGAAGGAGCGCGCGTGAGCATCCGCGTCAGCCACACCCACGGCGACCACCTCGCCGTCACGGCACCGGGCGGCACCGAGATCCTGCGCTACGTCTACCGCCCCGACCCCGACCCGTTCGAGTCCCGCAAGCCCTACGCCCATCCCGTGCGCACCCTCGCCGGGCGCACCGTGACCGGGTACCGCCCCAACGACCACCGCTGGCACAAGGGCCTCCAGATGACCGCCAGCCACCTGTCCGGGCAGAACTTCTGGGGCGGCAACTCCTACGTCCACGGCGAGGGCTACCTCGCCCTGCCCGAACGCGTCGGCTCCATGCGGCACGACGGCTTCGACGCGCTCACCGCCACCGGCGACCGGCTCACCGTGACCGAGCGCCTGACCTGGGTCGCGCACGACGGCGCCGAGTGGGCGCGCGAGCGGCGCGGGCTGACCGTGCACTCCGTCGACGAGGACGCCGGTGCCTGGGCGTTGGACTGGTCGATCCACCTCACCAACGTGCGCGCCGCACCGCTGCTCTTCGGCTCCCCGACCACCGCGGGCCGTGAAATGGCCGGGTACACCGGCCTCCAGTGGCGCGGCCCCCGCGACTTCACCGGCGGCCACGTCTTCGCCCCCGACTCCGACGCCGGGGCGGCGCGGCTGATGGGCAGCCAGGGCCCGTGGCTCGCCTTCACCGCCGAGCACGACGAGGTCGACGCGCACTCCACCCTCGTCTTCGCACACGCCCCGGAGAACCTCGACGAGCGGACCGCGATCCACCCCTCCCACTGGTTCGTCCGCGCCGAGCCGATCCCGTCCGTGGCGTTCTCCTGGGCGTTCTTCGAGGAGTTCGCGCTGGAGCCGGGGGAGTCCTTCGCCTACCGCTACCGGATCGTCGTCGCCGACGGCGCCTGGGACCGCGACCGCGTCGGCGCCCACCTGGCGGCCCTGCCGTGGTGAGCCACCCACTGCCGGGCGCCGTCGGCCTGTCCCACCTCAGCGCCTACGACTGGGAGGCCGCCGACGGCGTCCGCGGCGGCACCCCGCACCTGCACCTGGTGTGCGCGGAGGCGTACGTCGTCACCGGCGGCCGGGGTGCCGTGCAGACGTTGAGCCCCGACGGCTACCGGGACATCCTCCTGGAACCGGGCGCGGTCGCCTGGTTCACGCCGGGGACCGTGCACCGCATGGTGCAGGGCGGTGACCTGCGCATCACGGTGCTGATGCAGAACAGCGGCCTGCCCGAGGCCGGGGACGCCGTGTTCACCTTCCCGCCGGAGCTGCTCGCCGACCCCGACGCCTACGCCGCGGCGGCCACGCTGCCGCCGGGCACCGGGCCTCGGACGGAGGCCGCGGCCCGGCGGCGCCGGGACCTCGCCGTCGAGGGGTACCTGCCGCTGCGGGAGGCCCTGGTCGCCGGGGACGCCGGTCCGTACCGGGAGTTCCAGCGGGCCGCCGCCCAACTGGTGCGGGCCAGGGTGCCCGACTGGCGTGAGCTGTGGCGCGCGGGCGCGCTCGCCGCGGCGGAACGCACCGGCGCCCAGCTCGCCGCGCTGGCGGACGGCGACGCCGCCTACCTCGACGAGGCGACGGCGTACGCGTCCGGGCCGACCCGTCGCGGCGGCTACGGCATGTGCGGGCGCCGCGACGAGTACGCCCTGCCGGGGACGACCCTGCCGTACGACGGCGTCAGCGGCTGACCAGCAGCCCGCGCCCGCGCAGCACCCAGCGCTCCAGCGGGCTGAAGACGAGCAGGTCGATGGCGATGCCGACGACGAGGATGAGGAGGATGGCGAGGAAGACCATGGACATGCTGCTGTTGTTGCGGCCGTTCTCCAGCAACTGCCCGAGGCCGACGCCGAGGTCGGGCGAGGAGGCGATGATCTCGGCGGCCATCAGGGAGCGCCAGGCGAACGCCCAGCCCTGCTTCAGCCCCGCGACGTAGCCGGGCAGCGCGGCGGGCAGCACGATGTGCCAGGTGCCCTTGAGGCCGGTGGCGCCGAGGGTGCGTCCGGCGCGCAGGTACAGGGGCGGGATCTGGTCGACGCCCGCGACCAGGCCGTTGGCGATGGAGGGGACCGCGCCGAGCAGGATGACGGCGTACATCATCGAGTCGTTGAGGCCGAGCCAGATCACGGCGGGCGGCACCCAGGCGACGGACGGTAGCGACTGGAGGCCGGACAGGATCGGGCCGATGGCCGCCCGCACGAAGGGGACGCGGGCGACGAGCAGACCGAGCGGGGTGCCGATGGCGAGGGCGAGCAGGAAGCCGAGCAGGCCGCGGGAGACGGAGGTCCAGACGTACTCGTGCAGGGTGCCCTGGAGCCAGGCGGCGCGCAGCTCGTCCCAGACGTCGGCGGGGGCGGGGAGCTTGTAGTCGGGGGCGACGTCGGCCCAGACCAGCACCTGCCAGACGGCCAGCACGAGGACGACGGCGACGGTGGGCGGCAGCACCTTGCCGGTGAGGGTGGTGCGCAGCGGGGTGCGGGCGGCGGGGGCGGTGTCGAGGGCGTCGAGGCCCGCTTCGAGCCCGGCGAGGTCGTTGCCGTCCCTGGCTGGGGTGGTGTCAGTGCTGGCCATGGCGGCGGATCTCCCCACGGAGTTCTTCGGTGATCTCGACGGACAGCTCGGCGACGGCGGTGTCCTCGATGCGGCGGGGCTGCGGGATGCCGACGGTCCACTCCCGGGCGACCCGCCCCGGCCGGGACGACAGCAGCACCACGCGCTGCGCCAGCTTCACCGCCTCGCGGACGTTGTGCGTGACGAACAGCACCGACAGTCCCGTCTCGCGCCAGATGCGGGTGAGTTCGTCGTGCAGGACGTCGCGGGTGATGGCGTCCAGCGCGGCGAACGGCTCGTCCATGAGGAGGAGCTTGCTGTCCTGGGCGAGGGCGCGGGCCATGGCGACGCGCTGGCGCATCCCGCCGGAGAGTTCGTGGACGCGCTTGCCGTGGGCGCCCTGGAGGCGGACCAGTTCGAGGAGTTCCTCGGCGCGCTCGCGCCGCTCGGCCTTCGGTACGCCGCGCAGTCTGAGGGCGAGTTCGATGTTCTTGCCCGCGGTGAGCCAGGGGAACAGGGCGTGTTCCTGGAACATCAGCGCGGGGCGGCCGTCGGTGGTGATGGCCCCGGCGGTCGGCTTGTCCAGGCCCGCCACCAGGTTGAGCAGGGTGGACTTGCCGCAGCCGGAGGCGCCCAGGAGGGTGACGAACTCGCCCGGGGCGACGTCGAGGGAGATGTCGTCGAGGACGAGCTGCGCCCCGGTGGGGCCGGTGAAGGACTTCGACACGTGGTCGATGCGTGCGGCGGGCTCCACGGACGTGTCCGTGTCGGCGGCCTTGGCGAGGGCGGTTGCCATGGTCGTCACCTCCTGGGTTCTCACGGGGTTGCGGGGTTACTTGGCGCCGAGTCCGGCGTCGTCGACGGTCGGTTCGCCCTCGGCCTTGAGGACCTTGTTCAGCGGGGCGAGGTCGTAGATGCCGTTGAGGTCGGGCTGTTCGAGGAGTCCGGCCTTGACGGCGTGGTCGGCCTGGGCGTCGAGGGTGGCGGCCAGCGGGTCGTCGAGGAAGGCGATCGACTTCCACGCCGGGTCGAGCACCTCGGCGGGCAGCGCCTTGCCGGACAGCTTCTCCAGCGCCGCGTTGGCGGACGCCTTCGCCTTCTCGGGGTTGGCGTTGATCCACGCGTTGGTCTTCACCGAGCCGCGCAGCACGGCCTCGACGACGTCGGGGTGCTCCTTGAGGAAGCTCTGCGAGACGATGATGTTGGTGATCACGAACTTCTTGTCCGGCCACAGGTCGGCCTCGTCGAGCAGCACCTTCGCGCCCTCCGCGACCAGCTTGGACGCGGTCGGCTCCGGCACCCAGGCGCCGTCGAGGGAGCCCGCCTTGTAGGCGTCGGGCGTGACCTTGTTGTCGGAGCGGACCACGGACACGTCGCCCTTGCCGCTCTCCGCGTCGACCTTCCAGCCCTGCTCGGCTATCCAGTTGAGGAAGGCGACGTCCTGGGTGTTGCCGAGCTGAGGGGTGGCGATCTTCTTGCCCTTGAGGTCGGCCACGCTCTTGACCCGGTCCGGGTTGACGACCAGCTTGACGCCGCCCGACGCCGCCCCGGAGACGATGCGGAGGTTCTTGCCGCCCGACTTGGCGTAGCCGTTGATCGCCGGGGACGGGCCGATCCAGCCGATGTCGATGGACCCGGCGTTCAGCGCCTCGATCTCGGAAGGTCCGGCGTTGAACGTCGCGGTCTTGATCTCGGTGCCGCCGAGTTCCTTCTGGAGCAGGCCCTCCTGGACGCCCACCAGGGCGGTGGCGTGGGTGAGGTTGGGGAAGTAGCCGATCTTCACCTCGTCGGCGGAGAGCTTCTCGGCGTCCGCCGCGACCTTGGCGCGCTGGTCGTCGTCGGTGGACTCGGCGCCGTAGCCGCAGGCGGTCAGCAGGAGGGGGAGGGCGGCCAGGGCGGCGAGGGTGCGCAGGGCGGCGGTGCGCGGTCGTGCGGCAGACACGTGGGTGTCCTCTCAGGAAGGTCAGGAAAGCGCGATCAGGGTGGCGCCGTAGTGGCGCGGTGGCGGGGGAGGCTCGTCCGGACGCGACAGAGGGCGGTGGCGGTGCGGCCGTAGTCGATGTGGCGGCGCGAGGTCAGCAGGGGCAGTGACCGGTCGACGCGGTGCGACGCGCCCATGGGCCACCCCCTCCCGTAGATCCCTAGCTTTCCTACCTGGTTGCTAGGGATCGTGGCAGAAGGTGGCCCGCACCCCAAGGGGGCGTTCATATGATGGACAGATGTATTCCGATGGGTGAGACTGCGATCGGGCGTCAGGCCGCGGCGGCCGGGGTGTAGTGGGCGGCCTCGTCGCCCTCGACGACCTGGCTGAGGGTGCCGTCGACCCCGGCCGGTACGTCGCCCGCGACGGTCACCCGGTGCAGCAGGCGCGGCAGGTCGCCGTAGTCGTCCGGGGCGAGGTGCTGGGTGATGCGGTTGTCGAACAGGACCAGGTCACCCGGGTTCCAGGCGATCCGCACGATGTTCTCCGGGCGGGTGACGTACGACTGGAAGATGCGCAGCAGGTCACGGGAGTCGGAGTGGGAGAGGCCGACGAGGGTCTGGGCGAAGCCGCCGATGAACAGCCCGCGCTCCCCGGTCTCGGGGTGCACGCGGACGACGGGGTGGGCGGTGCGGTACTTCCGGGACACGAACCGCCTGCGGTACTCAGCCGCCTTCTCGTTCTTCGGCGCGGCGTAGTCGTAGTCGTTGGTGTGCACCGCCCACAGCTTGTCCGCCAGCTCGCGCAGCGGCTCGGGCAGGTCGCGGTAGGCGGCACCGGCGTTGGCGATGAGGGTGTTGCCCCCGTAGGGCGGGATCACGAGCGCCCGCAGGGTGGACGCCTTGGGCGGGGTCCGGACGAAGGTGACGTCCGTGTGCCACTGGTTGGCGCGGACGCCCTCGTCGCCGTCGACCGGCAGGATGTGCGGCTGTCCGTCCACCGAGGCGACGGTGGGGTGCGCGGTGGTGAGGTCGCCGAAGAGGGCGGCGAAGCGGAGCTGTCCGGCGTCGTCCAGCCGCTGGCCGCGGAAGACCAGCGCCTTGTGCTCCAGGAGGGCGGTGTTGAGGTCGGTGACGACGGCGGGGTCCAGCTCGGCCGACAGGTCGACGCCGACGATCTCGGCGCCGATCCGGCCGCCGATCCTGCGGAGGCCGAAGGTCGTGGTGCTGGTGGTCATGGGTTTCCTTCCGGTGGGTGGGCGGTCACGGGGTGGGCCGTGGCCGTGGGGCGGGCAGGCCGTAGTGGTCGCGCAGGGTGCGGCCGGTGTACGCGGTGCGGAACAGGCCGCGCCGCTGGAGGATCGGGACGACGTGGTCGACGAAGTCCTCCAGGCCGCCCGGCAGCAGCGGCGGCATGATGTTGAACCCGTCGGCGGCGCCGTGCGTGAACCACTCCTCCAACTGGTCGGCCACCTGCTCGGGCGTCCCGGCGAACACGCGGTGGCCGCGTCCGCGTTCATCAGGAAGGCGTTGAGGCGCAACTGCCGGGGGCGGTGTGCGGGCATGGGTGTCCTCACGTACGGGGGTCGGGCGAGCCGGTGGGGGCGTCAGGCGTCGGAGGGGAGCCGCCAGGAGCTGAGCCGTCGTTCGACGGTCACCAGGAACTGGTTGAAGGCCACGCCGATGGCGGAGATCGTGACGATGCCCGCGTACATCTGCGGGATCGCGAAGTTGTACTGCGCGGAGTTGACCAGATAGCCGAGGCCCGCCTTCGCGCCGATCATCTCGGCGGCGACCAGCACCAGGATCGACACCGCCCCGGCGAGCCGGATGCCGGTGAACACCACCGGCACCGACGCGGGCAGGATGACCTTCCGGAACAGCCGGGGCGTCGACAGGTCCATGGACCTGGCCAGCTTCAGCAGCGTCGGGTCGACGTCGCGGACCGCGCTGATGGTGTTGAGCAGGATCGGCCAGGTGCACGCGTACACCACGATGGCGATCTTCGACGTCTCACCGATGCCCAGCAGCAGCACGAACACCGGCAGCAGGGCCAGCGCGGCGGTGTTGCGGAACACCTCAAGGAGCGGGCCCAGCAGGTGGTCGAGCGGCCGGTACCAGCCGATCAGCAGGCCCAGCGGCACGGCGAGGACCAGGGCGAGCCCGAAGCCGCTCAGCGAACGCACCAGGCTGGCGCGGGCGTTCTCGGCGAGCTGGCCGTCGGCCGCCAGCTCCCACCAGGCGCGGGCGACCTCGCTGAACGGCGGCAGGAAGGTCCGGTCGACGAGCCCGAGCCGCGGTGCCGTCTCCCACAGCAGGAGCAGCGCCACGACCGCCGCGGACCTCGTCACCGCCCTCAGCAGCAGGGACGGCAGCCCGCGCGCCATCCGGAAGCGGCGCGGGCGCGGGCCCGGGTCCGGGACGGGCGGCGCGGCGGCGGCGCCGGTCCGCACGGTGCCGGTCGCCGTGTCGTCGGTCGCCGGGTTGCCGGTCGTGTGGGTGCCGGTCGTCGTCGTGGTGCTCATGCGGCGGCCTCCGCCCGCTCCCACTGCCGCGCCCGCGCCACCTCGTCGTGGAGCAGCGACCAGACCCGGTGCCGGTGGTGCGCGAACTCGGGGCTGGAGCGCAGGTCGTCGGTGGCGGAGCGGTCCCCCAGGTCGACCGGCACGACCTGCTTGATCCGGCCCGGCCGCGAGGTCATGACGGCGACGCGCTGGCCCAGGTAGACGGCCTCGTCGATGCCGTGGGTGATGAAGACGACCGTCTTGCCGGTGCGCTGCCAGATGTGCCGCAGTTCGTCCTGGAGCGACTCCCGGGTCTGGGCGTCGAGCGCGGCGAACGGCTCGTCCATCAGCAGCACGTCCGGGTCGTAGGCGAGGCTGCGGGCGATCGCGACCCGCTGCCGCATCCCGCCGGACAGCTCATGGGGGTGCCGGTCCTCGAAACCGGCGAGCCCGACCAGGCGCAGGAAGTCCCGAGCCAGGGCGGCGCGCTTGCGCCGGGGGACGCCGGTGGCCTCCAGGCCGAACTCGACGTTGCCCAGCGCGGTGCGCCACGGCAGCAGCGCGTACTGCTGGAAGACGATGCCCCGGTCCAGGCCGGGACCGGTGACGGGCCTGCCGTCCAGCAGGATCCGCCCGCCGGTGGGCCGGGTGAGGCCGCCGAGCAGGTCCAGAAGGGTCGACTTGCCGCAGCCGCTGGGGCCGACCAGGACGACGAACTCGCCGTCCGCTATCTCCAGGTCGATGCCGTCGAGGGCGACGAACCGCTCGGCGGTGGGCTTCGGCCCGTCCTTGACGGTGAATTCCTTGCGCACGTCGGCGAACACGATTTTCGGTGGGGTGGATTCGGGCATGGGATCAGCTCCGGGCGGCCTTGTTGAATTCATTGGTGAAGAGGTCCGGTGCCTTGACCCGGCCCTTGGGTATGTCGCCGCGGTCGGCGAGCCAGTCGATCCACAGTCGGATCTCCTTTTCGGTGATCCGGCCCGCCGTTCCGGCGACTCCATAGGAGCGCCAGTACGTGAGCGGCGCGGTGTCCTCGTTGCGGCGGCGTCTTTCCACGATGTCCGTCATCCGGGCGACGACTTCCTCACGCGGTGTGGTCCGGGACCATTCGATGGCCTTTCCGACACCGGTGACGAACACCTCCGCCGTGTCGGGGTTCCGTTCCAGGAACCGGTTCGTCATCACGTAGGTCCCGGCGCTGAAGGAGCCCAGCAGTTGGTGGTCCGTGAACAGCGGGCGCACGCCCCCGGCCGCCAGCGCCTTGTCGCGGAGGACCCCGCCGAGCACGGCCACGTCGATCTGCCGCTGCCGCAGCGCCTGTTCGGTGCTGACCGGCGGTACCACCAGGGCCTCGACGTCGTCGGTGTCCGCCCGGGACAGTCCGCCGCGTTGCAGGTAGATGTCGAGCATCGCCTCGGCGTGGGCGCCGAGCGTGTTCATCCCGACCTTCCTGCCGACCAGGTCCCGGGCCGAGCGCAGGGGGCTGTCCTCAAGGACGTAGTAGCCGTTGTAGGCGTACTTGTCGGAGCCGTAGTAGCTGATGACCGACGTCACGGGGGCGTTGTTCGCGGCCAGTTTGACGACCGCGCCGTTGAACGCGCCGCCGAAGTCGGTCTGTCCGGTGGCCGCGGACTGGATGTCCTGCGGTCCGCTGATGGTGTTGCCGACCCACTCCAGCCGTACGTCCTCCAGATAGCCGAGGTCCGCGGCCAGCTCCGGAGGGGTGACCTGGCCCGCCCAGCCCTGGTAGCGCAGCGTCCTGGTACGCCCCTGGCCGGACGCGGCCCCGGTCGCCGCGGTGCCGCAGCCCACGGCGACCGTCGAGAGGCCGAGCAGGGTGAGGAACTGGCGTCGGGTCGATGCCGTGGTGGCCATGGAAAGGTCTTCCTGTTCAGGGAGGGGGAGGGGAAAGGGAATTCGGGAAAGCGCCCATTGACGCGGGCGGTGCTTTCTGAATTCAGCGAAAGACTTTCAGCCGGTTCCGGCCGGGTCAATATCGACCACCCGGACGTTGCGCGTTCTCCATGGCGCGACATACGGCCGAAGTACGGCGTTCACGATGACCGTACGGCGATGTTCAGGCGGGCAGCGCGAACGGCGGGTGGGTGCCGTTGAGGAAGTAGTCGCCGACCTCGCGGACGCGGTGGGCGACGGGCTCGTACAGGGTGTGGGTGCGGGCGTTGCGCCAGAAGCGGTCGAAGCCCAGCCGCGCGGAGGCGGCGCGGGCGCCGATGACGTCCAGGGCGCGGGCGGTGGACTCCTGGGCGGCGCGGGAGGCGGCGGCCCCGGCCATGGCGACCAGGACGGAGATCTCCGCGCACTCCTCGTGGTCGAGGTCGGCGCCCCGGGCCAGCCCGTCGCGTACGGCGGCCGTCGCCTGGTCGGTGAGCGCGGACGCCGAGCGGGTCAGCACGGTCAGTTCGCCGTAGGCGGTCAGGACGTGCGGTTCCCGGGGGGAGCCGGAGCCACGGTACTCGCGTACCTCCGCGAGCACTCCCTCGGCCATGCCGAGCAGGAGGTGCACGGAGACCAGGTGCCCGAGCGGCGCGGCCAGCGCGGTGGCGGGCGGCAGGACGTCCTCGTCGGCGGCGAGGGAGCCGAGCACGTCGTCGGCGCCGACCGGCACGGCGTGGAACTCCACGGTCCCGCCGCCCGCCAGCCGCTGGCCGAAGGTGTCGCCGTCACCGTCGACGCGCACCCCGCGGCGGGCGGGGTCGATCACGACGGCGAGCGGCTCACCGGTGTCCGCGCGCACCGCGCGGACCACGAGCCGGTCCGCGACCAGCGCCCCGGTGGCGTAGCCCTGCCGACCGTCGAGGACCCGCCCACCGGCCGTCCGCACCAGCCGCGGGGACGGCTCCCGCTGGCCGAGGCCCCCGCCCCAGCACCACTCCTCGGCCGCCGACCGCCGCTCCAGTTGGGCGGCGAGCGCCGGTTCGGCGAAGAACCGGGCGCTCCACGACAGGAAGTAGTGACCGCCGAGGAGTTGACCGACCGCGGCGTCGGCCGCGGCCAGCTCGCGGACCACGGCACAGGCCGTCACCCAGTCCCCGCCGCCGCCCCCGGCCCCGGCGGGGGCCAGCAGCGTGAGCAGGCCCGCCTCCCGCAGTCGTGACAGCTCGTCGAACGGGGCCTTGCCCGCCTGCTCCCTGGCCGCCGCGTCGATGGCCAGGTCGTCCGCCGCCTCGCGGGCCGTGCGCAGCCAGTGCGCGCGGCCCGGCGTGACGGCGGTCTCCGCCGAAGCTGTCATCTCGGGTCCCGGGACCGGCTCAGGTCCGGTCGGACGACGCCGGGGCGCGGGTGTCCGCCAGCGGGCCCGGCACGTACTTGTAGCCGACCCGCCGCACCGTGACGATCCGGCCGCGGTGCGCCGCGCCGAGCTTCTGGCGCAGCCGGGCGATGTGCACGTCCACGGTGCGCCCGTCGCCGATGTGGTCGTAGCCCCAGACGGCGGCCACAAGACGGTCGCGCGGGTGCACCTGGTGGGGATGCCGTACGAGGTGCGCGAGCAGCTCGAACTCCAGGTACGTCAGGTCGAGTTCGCGTCCGTCGACCTCGGCGACGTGCCGCGCGGGGTCGATGCGGACGGCGTCGTCCCCGGTGCTCCGGCGGTCGGCGGCCGGAGCGGTGGTGGGCACGGGACGGATCTCGGGCCGTGGGCCGTCCTTGACGAAGAGCGCGGCGAGATCGGTGCCCTCGGGGACGAACACGAGGTAGCCGACGAGGGGCGGGGAAGGGGGTGGTGCGGTGGCGCCGGGAGCGGGGTCGGCGGCCACCAGGCGCAGGCGGCGGGGAGTGGTCTCCTGGGCCTCTGCGGGCCCTGCGGTCTCTTGCGGAAGTGCCGTGGTCATGGCGGTTGTCCCTCAGGAAGTGGTGTCGGGCCGTCGGACGCGGTGCGTCAGGCGCGACAGCACGCGGCGCTGACGACGTGACCAAAGTCGACATGCCGACGACGAACGAGCCGAAGCCGCGTAGGGGACATGGGCCTCATCCTGCGCGGCCCCGCCGGGCACCGTCAAGGCTTTCCTAGTAAGTCGGTAGGAAAAGTGGGGAAGATGCCGGACCAGGCTTGACGGACCGCCGACGCGTCCTGCTCAATTGATCGTGGGCCGTCCGCCCCCTCCCCCCGAACCCGCCCACCTCACCGCGGTCCGGGCCGGTTCCCCGTTCTTCCTCGTTCTTCCCCGTTCTTCCTTGTGCTTCCTCCCCTCCCGCCGGGTCCGAGCGCGCGCCGTCCGCCCTCCCCGGTGTCTTCCCGCACCCCTGTGAAAGGTCCCCGCATGGCCACCGTCCTGTCCGTCTCCGGCAGCCCCTCCGCCACCTCCCGCACCGCGCGGCTGCTGCGCCACCTCGACGGCCGACTCGCG
The DNA here is from genome assembly GCF_042674625.1 of Streptomyces flavalbus. NCBI lineage: Bacteria > Bacillati > Actinomycetota > Actinomycetes > Kitasatosporales > Streptomycetaceae > Streptomyces > Streptomyces flavalbus. The sequence goes on along the minus strand of NZ_JBHTEB010000001.1, from coordinate 792,825 downwards.
GCCCAGGGCCACGAGGTGATCCCGCTCGACGTCCGCACCCTGCCGCCCGAGCCCCTGCTGCACGCCGACGTCGCCCACCCCGCGATCGCCCGCGCCACCGCCCTGTTCGAGCGGGCGGACGGCGTCGTCATCGGCACGCCCGTCTACAAGGCCGCCTACTCGGGGCTGTTGAAGTCCCTGCTGGACCTCCTCCCGCAGCACGCGCTGGCGGGCAAGACTGTCCTGCCGCTGGCCACCGGCGGCACCACCGCCCATGTGCTGGCCATCGACTACGCCCTGCGGCCGGTGCTGAACTCGATGGGCCCGGCGCACATCACCCCCGGCTGGTTCACGCTCGACAAGGACATCACGGTGGGCGACGACGGCTCGCTGACCCTCGCCCCCGGCCCCGCCGCGGCCCTCGCCCGGGTCACCGACAGCTTCTCCGGGGCGCTGGGGGGCCGTACGGCGAGTCTGGCGGCCACCGCGTGAGCGGAACGCACCGTGTGAGCCGAACGCCGGGTCAGAGCCGGTCGTCGCCGTCCAGGAAGGTGCGCAGGACCTCGATGCCGCCGATCTTCGACGGCTCCACCCGGCGCGGATCGTCACCGAGGACCACCAGGTCGGCCCGCTTGCCGGGGGCGAGGCTGCCGGTCTCGGCCTCCCAGTGGCAGGCGCGGGCGGCCTCGGTGGTGTAGGCGCGCAGGGCCTCCTCCACGGTGACGGCCTCGGCGGGCCCGATGATCCGCCCGGACAGGGACGCGCGTTCGACCATGAACTGGATCGCCCGCAGCGGGGCGCCGTCTGCGACCGGCCGGTCCGAGCTGCCGACCAGCGGGATGCCGTGGGCGAGGAAGGCCCGCCCCCGGTAGAGCCAGTCGGCGCGCCCGGCGCCCAGGACGGTGGCGTAGTCGTCGCCGTAGTGGCGCAGGAAGCTCGGCTGGACGACGGCCGTCACGCCGAGGTCGGCCAGCCGGGGGAGCTGGTCCGGCCGGACCAGGCCCGCGTGTTCGACGCGGTGCCGGGCGTCGGGGCGGGGCGCGCGCCGCTGGGCCTCGGCGAAGGCGTCCAGGGCGACGTCCACGGCCCGGTCGCCGATGGCGTGCACCGCCACCTGCCAGCCCGCCAGGTGCCCGGCGACGATCGCCGCCGTCAACGCCTCCGGCGTGTCCTGGAGTTCACCGGTCGAGCCCGAGCCGTCCTCGTAGGGGGCGGTCAGGGCCGCCGTACGGGCCATCATGCCGCCGTCCGTGAACACCTTCAGGGCGCCCAGCGAGAGGCGGCCACCGCCGAAGCCGGTGCGCAGGCCCAGGTCGAGGGCGTGGCTCGTGGTGTCCTCCGGGGCCGCGGTCACCGGGTGCAGGGCGTCGGCGGCCACCATCAGGCGCACCCGCAGGGGCAGTCGGCCGGTCTCGTGGGCGAGCTGGTAGGCGGCGGCCTCCACCGGGGTGCGGCCGAACAGCCTGCCCCCGACGCCCGCCTCCGCGCACGCCGTGACGCCCTCGGCGCGGCAGGTCAGCGCGGCCCGCTCGATCGCGTCCGTGAGTTCGGCGAGGGAGTGCGGGGGCCGGGTGCGCAGCGCCGCGCCCATCGCGCCCTCGGCCAGGAAGCCGTCGGCGCGCACCCCCTCCGTCGCCGCGAGGTCCCCCAGGACCGCCGAGTTGACCAGGCAGGCATGGCCGGACAGATGCCCCAGGTACACCTTCCGTCCGGCGCTGACCGTGTCGAGGTCCGCCGCCGTCAGGGGCCGGTCCAGGGTGCGCTGGTCGTAGCCGCCGAAGTCGAGCCAGGTGCCCTCGGGGCTGCCCTCGACCGCCCGCGCCACCGCGCGCAGTACGTCGTCGGCGCGGCGGCAGGGTGCCACGCTCGGGGCGGCGGCCTTCAGGCCCGCCCAGGTCAGGTGCACATGCGGGTCGATGAAGCCGGGCAGCACCACCGCCCCGTCCAGGTCGACGGTGCGCCGGGCGGGCAGCCCCGCGACCTCCTCGTCCAGGCCGACGATCCGGCCGTGCCAGACGCCCAGTTCCCGGGCTTCGGGTCGGGCCGGGTCCATGGTGATGACACGGGCGTTGGTGATCCTCAGAGCGAGCACGGCCGGTTCCTTCCGGTCCTCGGGGCGGGCGGCGGGCACCCCGCGCCCGGCTCCTCCGTGGGAGCCGCCCTTCGGGGCACGGGGTCTGGTCCGCGTCCGCAATTCTAGTTAGCCTTACCTAAGTTGACTCCCCGTGCGGAGGGATGCGGGAGAAGAGCGGACCCCTCGGCGGGCGGGACCCACGACCGACTCCGCGCCGCGGACGGTCCGTGCGCCGACCTCTGGCACCCCTGGACGGCCCCCCGAACGCCCTGGACCCCGAGCACACGAACCCGACCGAAGGACCGCCGATGTTCCGCTCCCGCAGAGCCCCGCGGCTCGCCGCCGCGCTCGCCTCCGCCCTCCTGCTCCTGACCGCGGCCACGGCCTGCGGCGGCGACGACTCGGACCCGGGCTCCGACGCCACGGGCGCCGGTGCGGAGGCGAGCGCCCCGGGGGACGCGGCCTTCCCCGTCACCCTCGCCCACAAGTACGGCAGTACGACGATCAAGTCCGCGCCCGAGCGGATCGTCACCGTCGGCCTCACCGACCAGGACGCGGTCCTCGCCCTCGGTGAGGTCCCGGTCGGCACCACCGAGTGGCTCGGCGGCTACCCCGGCGCCATCGGCCCGTGGGCGAAGGACAGGCTCGGCGGGGCGGACGTACCGACCGTCCTGAAGGACACCGGCACCGGCCCGCAGGTGGAGAAGATTGCCGCGCTCAGGCCCGACCTGATCCTGGCCCTGTACGGCGGGCTCACCAAGGAGCAGTACACGACCCTGTCGAAGTTCGCGCCCGTGGTCGCCCAGCCGAAGGAGTACAACGACTACGGCATCCCCTGGCAGGAGCTGACCGAGAAGGTCGGCCAGGCCCTCGGCAAGCCCGACGAGGCCGCCAGGGCCGTGAAGGAGACCGAGGACGCGATCGCCGCCGCTGCCGCCGAGCACCCCGAGTTCCAGGGCGCCACCGCCCTGATGGCGACGCCGTACGAGGGCATGTTCGTCTTCGGCAGCCAGGACCCGCGCTCCCGCCTCCTCACCGGCCTCGGCTTCGAACTCCCCGCCGACCTCGACCGGGCGATCGGGGACCAGTGGGGCGCCAACATCAGCAAGGAGCGCACCGACCTGCTCGACCAGGACGCCCTGGTGTGGTTCGTCGGCGACGTCGCCAAGGACGCCGACAAGCTCCACGAGGACGCCTCCTACCAGGACCTCGGCGTGGTGCGGGAGGGCCGCGAGGTCTTCGTCGCCGAGAGCACCGACTACGGCCACGCCTCGTCCTTCGTCACCGTCCTCAGCCTGCCGTACGTCATCGAACGGCTGGTGCCGCAACTGAGCGCCGCCGTCGACGGCGAGCCCGCCACGAAGGTGACGCAGCCCGCGTCCTGACCCACCCGCGGGACAGGGCCCGGCCACCCACGGCCGGGCCCCTCCCGCGTGCGCGCGGCGGGTCAGCCGTCCATCGCCTCCGCCAGGCTGCGCGGGCGCATGTCGGTCCAGTGCGTCTCGACGTACTCCAGACAGGACTGCCGGGGCGCGGGCCCGTGGACGGCGCGCCAGCCCGCGGGCACGTCCACGAAGTCCGGCCACAGGCTGTGCTGGCCCTCGTCGTTGACCAGCACCAGGTACACGCCGTCGGGGTCCTCGAACGGATTGGTCATGGCTCGCCCTCTCTTCCTCGTTGCCGGGTTCTCCGTCACTTGGTCCGCGCCCGTGCGACCATCCCCTCCAGCGCCCGGAACCAGGTCCCGGCGAGGTCCTCGACGGCCACCCGGGGCAGCAGTTCCGCCAGATGGGCCCAGTGGGCGGCCAGCACGGGGCCGTCCGCCCGGTCCTCGGTCACCACGTTGACCTCCAGCGCGTGGCCCTGCCGCATCGCGGGCTCCGGGCCGACGTCGGCCACGTCGTCCTCCGGCGCGTACGACCAGTCCGTCTCCTCCGGCACCCCGAACCGGCCCAGGTAGTTGAACTCCACCCGCGCCGGTTCGCGGGCGGCCAGCGCCTCGCGGGTACGGGGGTTGAGGTACCGGAGCAGCCCGTAGCCGACGCCGTGCGCGGGCAGCGACCGCCGGTGCTCCCGCACCCGCCGTACCGCCTCCTCCGCCTCCGGGCCGCCCGCGAACGCGGCCTCGGGGTCCAGCGGGCCCGTGTCGAGGCGGACCGGGTGGACGCTGGTGAACCAGCCCACCGTCCGCGACAGGTCCGCGTCGTCCCCGGCCAGCTCCTCCGCCCGCCCGTGCCCCTCCAGGTCCACCAGCAGGGACGTCTCCGCGTCGCCCCGGCGCCGCCGCCAGTCGGCGTGGGCGAGGGCGAGCGCGGCCAGCAGCACGTCGTCGACCCCGGCGCCGAACGCGGCGGGCACCGTGGACAGCAGCGGCCCGGTGCGGTCGGCGGGCAGCCGCAGGACCACCTCCCGGCGGGTCGCGGCGGTGTCCCGGTCGGGGACCGGCCGCCGGGCGAGGGGGAAGGGAGCCGCGTCGAGTACGGCCGTCCACCGCGCCAACTCGGCCTCCCGACCAGGCTGTTGGGCGTACTCCGTGAGCAGCCGCGCCCAGCGCGCGAACGACGTCCCCACCGGGTCCAGCCGTGCCGGGCGCCCGGCGCGCACCTCCCGCCAGGCCGCCGCGAGGTCCGGGAGCAGCACCCGCCACGACACCCCGTCGACCACCAGGTGGTGGGCCATCAGCAGCAGCCGCCCCGGCGCGTCGGCGCCCGCGTCGAACCACACCGCCCGCACCATCACCCCCGCCTCGGGGCGGAGCAGCGCCCGTGTCGCGTGGGCGTGCTCCCGCACGGTCGCGGCGAGCGCCCGCCCGTCGAGCCCGCCGACGTCCACCCGCGCGATCCAGTCGGCGGCGTCCACCGCGCCGGTCGGCGGCACCAGCAGCGACCAGTCGTCGCCGGGCGCGCGCACCAGCCGGGCCCGCAGCATGTCGTGCCGGTCGGCCAGCGCCCGGAGGACGGCCGTCAGGCCCGGCAGGTCCAGCGCGGCGGGCGTCCGCACGACAGCCGCCTGGTGGTACGACGCGAAGGGGCCGCCCAGCTCCCGCAGCCAGTGCATCACCGGCGTCAGCGGCACCACGCCCGTGCCGTCGTCCGCCCCGCGCGGCGGCCCGGCGGACCCGGCGGCGGCGCCCAGCGCGGCGGGCGTACGGTGCCGGAACACCAGCCGGGGCGTGATCCGCACCCCCTGTGCCCGGGCCCGGCTCACCACCCGCATGGCGACGATGCTGTCCCCGCCGAGGGCGAAGAAGTCGTCGTCCGCGCCGACCCGGTCGAGCCCCAGCACCTCGGCGAAGACCGCGCACAGCGCCTCCTCCACCGGGGTCGCGGGCGGACGCCCGCCGGACAGGGCGGAGAAGTCCGGCGCGGGCAGCGCGGCCCGGTCCAGCTTGCCGTTGGCCAACTGCGGGAAGCGGTCCACGACGACCACGGCGGCCGGGACCATGGGGTCGGGCAGCCGGGCCGCCACGTGCCCGCGCACCTCGGCCGGATCGGGCGCCGCCGCGACACCGGGCGCCGGGACGACGTGGGCGACGAGCAGCGTGCGCGCACCGTCCTGACGTACCGTCACCAGCGCCTGGCCGACGCCCGGATGACCGGCGATGACCGACTCGATCTCGGCCGGTTCGATCCGGAAGCCCCGTACCTTGACCTGGTCGTCGGCCCGCCCCAGGTAGTCCAGACGCCCGTCCGGCGTCCAGCGGGCCAGGTCGCCGGTGCGGTACAGCCGCCCGCCCGGCGCCCCGAACGGGTCCGCGACGAACCGCTCCGCCGTCAGCCCCGGCGCCCCGAGATACCCCCGGGCCAGCCCGCCGCCCGCGAGGTACAGCTCCCCGGTCACCCCGGGCGGCACCGGCCGCAACCCGCCGTCCAGCACATACGCCCGCGTCCCCGCCACCGGCCGCCCCACCAGCGGGCGTTCGCTGTCCCGCACCCGCGCCACCAGCGCGTCGACGGTGGACTCGGTGGGCCCGTACAGATTGAACGCCGTCGTGCCGGACAGCGCCGCCAGCCGCCGCCACAGCGCCACCGGGACGGCCTCGCCGCCCACCCCGACGACCGTCAGCGGACACCCGTCGCCGTCGAGCAGCCCGGCCTCGGCCACCTGCGTGAAGAGCGACGGCGTGACCTCGAGGAAGTCGAAGCGGTGCGCGACGACCGCCGCGGCCAGCAGCTCCGGGTCGCGCCGCACCTCGTCGGACACGATGTGCACACAGTGCCCGTCGAGCAGCCACAACTGCGGCTGCCAGGAGGCGTCGAAGAAGAACGACCAGGCGTGCCCCGCCCGCAGGTGCCGCCGCCCGGCCGCCGCCACCGCCGGTCGGTACAGCGTCGCGCGGTGGCTGTGGAAGAGGTGCCCGAGCGACTCATGGGTGACGACCACACCCTTCGGGCGGCCCGTGGAGCCGGAGGTGTAGATGACGTACGCCGGGTGCCGGGGCGTCAGCGGCGCCGCGCGGTCGGCGTCCGTCAGGTCGGAGGCGTCCCGCGCGGTGGTGTCGACGTCATCGAGCAGCAGGACGTCAGCCCCCTCGGGAAGCGCCCCCCGCAGCTCGCGCGTGCTGAGCGTCAGCACCGGGCGGGCGTCCGCCAGGACCGACGCCGTACGCTCCACCGGCGCCTCCGGGTCCAGCGGCAGATACGCCGCCCCCGCCTTGTGCACCGCGAGGACGGCGACCAGGAACCGCGCGGTACGCGGCAGCGCCAGCGCCACGTACCGCTCCGGACCCGCGCCGTGCGCCACCAGCAGCCGCGCCAGCCGGTTCGCCTCGGCGTTGAGCTGCCCGAAGGTCAGTTCCACCCCGGCGGAGGCCACGGCGGGCAGCTCCGGCACGCGACGCGCCTGGGCCTCGAACAGGGCGGGCACGGTGGTGGGCGCCGCGAGCGGCGGGCGGGCGTGCCAGCCGTCCAGCAGCCGCCGCCGCTCCTCGGCACCCAGTACGTCGATGCCGCCGAGCCGCACGTCCGGGTCCGCCGCCACGGCGCGCAGCACCCGCCGCAGCCGGTCCGCGAGGGACCGCGCGGTCGTGTGGTCGAACAGGTCGGCGCTGTACTCCAGGACACCGTCGACGCCGTCGCCGTCCGCGCGCTCCACGAAGTCGAAGGACAGGTCGAACTTGGCGGTCGTCGCCGCCACCTCGTGCCCGCGCGCCCGCAGCCCGGGCAGCGGCTCGGGCGCCTCCGCCCCGGACGCCAGGTACACCACCATCACCTGGAACAGCGGGTGCCGGGCCAGCGACCGGGCCGGGTTGAGCACCTCCACCAGCCGTTCGAAGGGCACGTCCTGGTGGTCGAACGCGACGAGGTCGGCCTCCCGCACCCGCGCCAGCAGCTCCCGGAACGTCGGATCGCCCGAGGTGTCGGTGCGCAGCACCAGCGTGTTGAGGAAGAACCCGGCCAGCCCCTCCAGGGCCGCGTCCGTGCGCCCGGAGATCGGGCTGCCGAGGGGGATGTCGTCGCCCGCGCCCAGCCGGGACAGCAGCGCGGCCACGGCGGCCTGCACCACCATGAACACGCTCACGCCGTGCGCCCGCGCCAACTCACTTATTTTGCAGGATAGTTCGCTGTCCAGGCCCAGGTCGGCGGCGCCGCCCCGATAGCTGGACTCCAGCGGGCGCGGCCGGTCCACCGGCAGCGACAGCTCATCCGGCAGCCCCGCCAACGCCTGTCTCCAGTAGGCGAGCTGGCGGGCCGCCAGGCTGTCCGGGTCGCGCTCGTCGCCCAGTACGTCCCGCTGCCACAGCGTGTAGTCGGCGTACTGCACGGGCAACGGCTCCCACACCGGCGACCGCCCCGCCGCCCGCGTGGCGTAGGCGTGCGCCAGATCGGCGGTCAGCGGGCGCTCCGACCACTCGTCACCGGCGATGTGGTGCAGCAGGAGCAGCAGCGTCCACTCATCGGCGCCGGTACGCAGCGCGTGCACCCGCAGCGGGGGCTCGCGGTCCAGCGCGAACCCGTACGCCGCCGCCTCCCGCAGCCGCGCGTCGAGCAGCGCGGGGTCCGTGTCCTGCGCCACGGTGACGGGGATGTGCGTCTCCTCCGGGCTGAGGACGCGCTGGTAGGCGCTGCCGTCCTCGTCCGGGAACACCGTGCGCAGCGTCTCGTGGCGTACGGCGACATCGTGCACCGCCGCCCGCAGCGCGCCGACGTCCAGCGGCCCGGACAGCCGCCACGCCCACGGGATGTTGTACGTCGCGCTGGGCCCCTCCACCTGGTACAGCACCCACAGCCGCCGCTGCGCCGAGGACAGCGGCAGCCGCTCGGGACGCGGCCGGACGGCCAGGGCGGGGCGGTCGGCGGAGGCGCCGGTGCCGAGCCGTTCCGCGAGCCCGGCCACCGTCGGCGCGTCGAACACCGTGCGCAGGGACACCTCCCGGCGCAGCGTCGCCCTGATCCGCGCCGCCAGCCGCATCGCCAGCAGGGAGTGGCCGCCCAGGGCGAAGAAGTCGTCGTCGACACCGACCCGGGTCACGCCGAGGACGTCCGCGAACAGACCGCGGAGGATCTCCTCCAGCGGGCCGTACGGCCGGGCCCCGCCGTGCGTGGCGGCCCCCGTCGTGAAGTCCGGCGCGGGCAGCGCCCCCCGGTCGAGCTTGCCGTTGCGGCTGAGCGGCAGCGCGGCCAGCGTGACGAAGGCGGCCGGGACCATGTGCTCGGGCAGCGCGGCGGCCGTGTGACGGCGCAGCACCGCCGGGTCAGGGGCGGCCCCGTCCGACGCGCCGTCCGCTGCCGGGTCCGGTGCGCCGTCCGCCCTCGCCGCCGGGACGACGTACGCCACCAGCCGCTGCTCGTGCGCGACGACCACCGCCCGGCCCACCGAGGCGTGCCGGGTGAGCACCGCCTCGATCTCGCCGGGCTCGATCCGCACACCCCGCAGTTTCACCTGGTCGTCGGTGCGCCCGAGGAAGTCGAGCGTGCCGTCGGGCAGCCAGCGGACCAGGTCGCCGGTGCGGTACAGCCGGGCGCCGGGCGGGCCGTACGGGTCGGCGACGAACCGTTCGGCGGTCAGCCCCGGCCGGTCGAGGTACCCGCGCGCGAGCTGCACGCCCGCCAGGTACAGCTCACCCGCGACACCGGGCGGCACCGGCCGCAGCGCCGGGTCCAGGACCAGGGCGCGCGTGTTCCACACCGGACGCCCGATCACCACCCGCCCCGCCCCGGGCGGCACCTCGCCCGCGGTCACGTCGACGGACGCCTCGGTCGGCCCGTAGAGGTTGTGCAGCTCCGCCCCGGGAAGCACCCGGTGGCAGGTCCCGGCCACCGGCAGGGGCAGCGCCTCGCCGCTGCACAGCACCCGGCGCAGGCCGTCGCACCGGGCGGCGGCGGGCTCCTCCAGGAACACCTGGAGCATCGACGGCACGAAGTGCACGGTCGTGACGGACTCCTCGCGGATCAGCTCCGCCAGGTAGGCCGGGTCCCGGTGCCCGTCCGGGCGCGCCAGCACCAGCGCCGCCCCCGTGACCAGCGGCCAGAAGAACTCCCACACCGACACGTCGAACCCGGCCGGGGTCTTCTGGAGCACCCGGTCGTCCGCCGTCAGCCCGTAGGCGTCCGTCATCCACAGCAGCCGGTTCACGATGCCCGCGTGCGGCACGACCACGCCCTTGGGGCGGCCCGTCGAACCCGAGGTGTAGATCACGTACGCCGGGCTCGCGGGGCGGTACCCGGCGGGCAGCTCGGCCTCGTCAGGACCGTCGGGCAGCGCGTCCTCGATGACGCACACCGGACGCGCCTCCGCCAGCACCAGCGCCCGCCGCTCCTCGGGCTGGTCGGCGTCCAGCGGCAGGTAGGCGCCGCCCGCGCGGTGCACCGCCAGCAGCGCGACGACCAACTCGACCGACCGGGGCAGCGCCACCGCGACCGTACGCTCCGGACCCACCCCCAGCCCGGCCAGCACCCGCGCCGTCCGCTCCACGCGCGCGTCCAGCTCCGCGTACGTCAGCCGCCGCCCGCCGCACACCAGGGCGAGCGCGTCCGGCGTCCGCGCGACCTGCGCGCGGAACAGCTCCGGCAGCGTGGTGGCGGGCACCTCCCGCGCGGTGTCGTTCCACTCCAGGAGTACGGCCCGCCGCTCCTCCTCGGTGAGGATCTCCAGCTCGGCCACGGGCAGGTCGGGTCCGGCCGCCGCCCGCTCCAGCAGCCGCTCCAGCCGCCGCGCCAACCGCTCGGCGGTCGCCGGGTCGCAGCGGTCGCGGGCGTACTCAAGCGCCAGCACCACCCGGTCGCGGCCCACCTCGTCCACGAACGTGAAGTGCAGGTCGAACTTGGCCGCGCCGGTGTCCATCTCGTACCACTCGGTGGGCAGTCCGAGCACGTCCGGGTCGCCGTCCGGCCGGTAGTGGTAGCCCAGCATCACCTGGAACAACGGGTTCCGGCCCGCCACGCGCGGCGGGTTGACGGCCTCCACCACCTGGTCGAACGGCACGTCCTGGTGCTCGAACGCGGCGAGCGCAGACTCCCGTACCCGCCCCAGGAGTTCCCGGAACGTCGGTGCCCCGGACAGGTCGGTGCGCAGGACGAGCGTGTTGACGAAGAAGCCGACCAGGTCGTTCAGCGCGTCGTCGGTGCGGCCCGCGACGGGCGCGCCGAGGGGGATGTCGTCCCCGGCGCCCAGCCGGTGCAGCAGGGCCGCGGTGGCCGCCTGGAACAGCATGAACATGCTGGTGCCGGTCGCGCCGGACAGCTCCCGCAGCGCCCGCCCCGTCGCCGGGGACAGCTCCAGGCGGACCTTGCCGCCGCGCCCGGTCGGCTCGGCGGGGCGCGGCCGGTCCAGGGGCAGCGCCAGCTCCTCCGGGAGGTCGCGCAGCGCCCGCGTCCAGTGGGCGAGCTGGGCCTCGCCGACCTGGCCGAGCAGCCTCTCCTGCCAGAGCGTGTAGTCGGCGTACCGCACCGGCAACGGCGCCCACTCCGGCGCCCGGCCCGCGCGGCGCGCCTGGTAGGCGGCGGTCAGATCGGAGAGGAACGGCCGGTCCGACCACTCGTCGGTGGCGATGTGGTGCAGCGTCAACGCCACCACGTGGTCGTCCGGCGCCAGCCGCGACACCTCGGCCCGCACCGGCGGTTCGGCGCCCAGGTCGAACGGGCGGCGCTGCGCCGCCGCGATCCGCGCGGGCAGCTCCTCCGCCGCGCAGTCCACCACCGAGCACTCCGGCACGGCCGCCACGACCTCCTGGTACGGCTCCCCGTCCGCCACCGCGATCCGCGTCCGCAGCACCTCATGACGCTCCGTCACGTCTCGCAGCGCGACCCGCAGCGCGGCCACGTCCAGCGCGCCGCGCACCCGGAACACCAACGGGAAGTGGTACGCCACCCCGCCGCCGGTGATCCGCTCCACCAGCCACAGCCGCCGCTGCGCCGCCGACAGCGGCACCCGCGCGGGACGCCGTGCCACGGGGGCGAGCACCGGGCGTGCCGGGCGGCCCACCGCCGCCCGCGCCGCCAGCGCCTTGGGTGTGGGCGCCTCGAACAGGTCGCGGATCGCCAGCTCCGCGCCCAGTTCGGTGCGGGCCCGGCTGATCAGCCGGGTGGCGAGCAGCGAGTGCCCGCCCAGGTCGAAGAAGTCGTCCTCCACGCCGGTGCCGGGCAGCCCCAGCACCTCGGCGAAGAGACGGCACAGCACCTCCTCCACGGGCGTGCGCGGCCCACGCCCCCGCGACAGCGCCACCGCGGGCTCGGGCTCCGGCAGCGCCCGGACGTCCAGCTTTCCGTTGTCGTTCATCGGCAGCCGGGGCAGCACCACGAACGCGGCCGGGACCATGTAGCCGGGCAGCCGCCGCCCGAGGCCGTCCCGCAGCCGCCGCACCAGCGCGCCGTGCCCGCGCGTGGCCGCCGGGGCGTTGGCGTACGGGGCGCCACCCCGGTCGGCGCGGGGGCGGTACAGACCCAGGGTGCGCGCGGGGGACGCCGTGTCGGGCACGAACACGGCGTCGTAGAACCCGGGCTCGTCCGACCAGGTGGTCAGCGTCCGGTACCCGTGGGCGGCGCCCAGCTCCCGCAGTGCCTCGGGCTCCACGCCGGGACGCGGGGCCGTCCCGCGCAGCGCCGCCAGGTCGTCGGCCGTGCGCGCGTCCGGGACCCGCCGCACCCGCAGCGGACCGGGGTGCGCGTCGAAGCGGAGCCCGGTCACGCCCGGCCAGTCCAGCGCCGGGGCGTCAGCGAGGTCCAGGGCGCCGCTGGTGTCCTCGTACAGGACGACGTCGTACCGGTACCGGGTCAGTTCGTTGTGGTGCCAGCCCGCCTTGGTGCGCAGTTCCACGCCGACGCCCAGGGTGGCGAACCAGTCGGGGTCGACGAGGAGTTCCTTCTCCAGGGCCAGCGCCCGCGCCACGGCCCGGCGTACGGCCTCCGGGTCGGCGTCGGCGCCCGCGCGGGCGCGCCGCACGCCGGTCTGGAAGACGCGCGCCTGCCGCAGGTCGCGCACGTCCCCGAGGAACAGGGCGCCGCCGGGCGCGAGCAGGCCGAGGGCGCCCCGGATCACCGTGCGCAGGTGGTCCAGGCTGGGGAAGTACTGCACGACGGAGTTGATGACGACGGTGTCGAAGAAGCCGGTCGGCAGCCCGTCCGTCACCTCGGCGCCCTGGCAGCGCAGTTCGACCTTGCGGGCCAGCTCCGGGTCGGCCGCGAGGTCCTCGCCCAGCTTGCGGATCACCGGCGCGGCGAAGTCTGTCGCCCAGTACGCCTCCGCCCGCGGCGCCAGCCGGGACAGCAGCAGCCCCGAGCCGACGCCGATCTCCAGCACCCGGCGCGGGTTCAGCTCCCGGACGCGCTCGACGGTGGCCTCCCGCCACTCCCGCATGTGGTCCAGGGGGATGGGGGAGCCGTCGTAGGAGCTGTCCCAGCCCGCGAAGTCCTCGGTGAACAGGGCGGTGCCGATCTCGGTGTACTCGGCCGAGTAGACGTCCCGCCACTCGCCGATCTGCTCCCGCTCCGCCGACTCCCGTGCCGCGGCGTCCGGTTCGGCCGGGACGACGTAGCCGACCAGCCGCCGCGTGCCCGGCGCGGCGGTGTCGTCGCGGGCGAGGACGGCGGCCTGGGAGACCTCCGGGTGCTGGGCGAGCGCCGTCTCGATCTCGCCCAGCTCCACCCGGTGGCCACGGATCTTCACCTGGTCGTCGGTGCGGCCGAGGAAGTCCAGGTTGCCGTCCGCCCGCCGCCGCACCAGGTCGCCGGTGCGGTACATCCGCTCGCCGGGCCGCCCGAACGGGTCGGCCACGAACCGCTCGGCGGTCAGCCCCGGCCGGTCCAGATAGCCACGGGCCAGCCCCACCCCCGCGATGTACAGCTCACCCGGCACCCCGTCCGGCACCGGCCGCAGCCAGCCGTCCAGGACATGGGCCCGGGTCGCGCGGATCGGCCGCCCCACGGTCGGCGTCGCGCTGTCGCCGGTGCCGCCGCCGAGGGTGTTGATGGTGTACTCGGTCGGCCCGTACAGGTTGTAGCCGTAGGTGCCCTCGGTGTCCCGCAGGGTGTTCCACACCGTCTCCGTGACGGCCTCACCGCCGAGCAGCACCAGCGGCGGCCGGTGCCCCTCCAACAGCCCCTCCTCGATGAGGAGGTGGGCGTACGTCGGGGTCACGTTGACGACGTCGACACGGTGCCGTTCGCAGTAGGCGACCAGCGCGGTGGCGTCCCGGCGCAGTTCCTCGTCGCAGACGTGCACCTCGTGGCCCTCGACGAGCCACAGCAGCTCCTCCCACGACATGTCGAACGCGAACGACACCGTGTGCGCGATCCGCAGCCGCCGCCCGCCCGCCGCCGCGATCGCCGGGCCGAAGATCTCCTTCTGGTGGTTGAGCCGCATGTTCGTCAGACCGGCGTACGGCGTCACCACGCCCTTGGGACGCCCCGTCGAGCCGGACGTGTAGATGACGTAGGCCGGGTGGTCAAGGCTGAAGGACAGCCGTACGGGGTCCTCGGGCAGTCCGTCGAGCACCCCGGGCTCGTCGAGCAGCACGCGCGGGGTGGGGCCGGTCAGCGTCTCCGACACCGCCCGCGTCGTCAGCAGGAGCAGCGGACGCGCGTCGGCGAGCGTCGCCGACAGCCGCTCGGCCGGGTGGTCCAGCTCCAGCGGCAGATAGGCGGCGCCCGTGCGCAGCACCGCGAACAGCGCCACCACCATGTCGATCGACCGGGGCAGCCCGAGCGCCACCACCCGCTCGGGCCCCGCGCCCCGCGCCAGCAGCAGGCGCGCCACCCGGTCGCAGCGGGCGTCGAGTTCGGCGTACGTCACCGTCCGGTCGCCGCAGACCAGGGCGGTGGCGTCGGGGGTGCGGGCGGCCTGCGCGGCGAGCAGGTCGGCCACCGTCTCGTGCGGCACCGGCTGCCGTTGGGCGGCGTCCTCGCGGGCCAGCGCGGCACGCTCGGCGGGCAGCAGCGCGGTCAGCGAGCCGACGGCCGCGGACGGGTCGGCCACCAACTGGTCCACCAGCAGCACGAACCGGTCAAGCAGACCGCGCGCGTACGACTCGTCCAGCAGGTCCGGCCGGTAGGCGAGCGTGACCCGCACCCGCTCGCCCGGCGTGACGACCAGGTTGGCCGGGTAGTGCGTGGCGTCCACGTTGGCGACCGCGCTCGCCCCGTGCCGCTCCCGCAGCTCCGCCAGCCGCTCGTCGGTGTCGGCGTTGCGCAGCACGAACAGCGTGTCGAACAGCCGCCGGTGCCCGGTCTCGGCCTGGAGCACCCCGAGCCCCAGGTACTCGTACGGCATCAGCGCCAGCCGCTCGCCCTGTACCCGGCGCAGCAGCCCGAACACCGGCTCACGCGGGTCGAAGGCGATCCGGGCGGGCACGGTGTTGAGGAACATGCCGATGACGTTCTCCACGTCCGGGACCTCGCTCGGCCGCCCCGCGACCATCGTACCGAACACGACGTCCGCGCGGCCGGTCGCGCTCGCCAGGACCAGCCCCCAGGCCGCGTTCAGCACCGTGTTGGGCGTGAGCCCGTGGCGGCGCGCGGTCTCCCGCAGCCGCCCGGCCGACTCCGGGGCGAGTACGGCGTCCAGATGGCGGGGGATCACCGGCTCCGCGCCCCGGTCGGGGACGCCCGGGGCCAGCAGCGTCGGCTCGTCGAGCCCGGCGAGCGCGGACCGCCACGCCCGGGTCGCCTCCGCCACGTCCTGCCGCTCCAGCCAGCCCAGGTAGTCACGGTAGGAGCCGGGCGGCCGGGGCAGCCCCGCCGGGTCGCCGCCGCTCTCGTACAGCGCGAAGAGCTGGTCGAGGAAGAGCCACGCCGACCAGCCGTCCCACAGGACCAGGTGCCGTCCGACGACGAGCCGGTCGCCGCGTCCGGTGCCGAGCCGGACCAGCAGCATCCGGAACAGCGGCGGGCGGGCCAGGTCGAAGCGGCGGGACCGCTCCTCGTCCAGCAGCCCGGCCAGTCGCCGGTCCTGTTCGGCCGCGTCCAGCGCCGACAGGTCCACCTCCCGCAGCGGCACCCCGGCGTCCCGCACGATGAACTGCACCGGCCTGCGCTGCCCCTCGCTGGTGAACCCGGCCCGCAGGCTCGGGTGGCGGGCCAGCAGGGCGCGGGTCGCGGCGCGCAGCCGCCCCGCGTCCACGCCCGCGGCGAAGTCGAAGGACTCGTGCACCGTGTAGACGTCCAGCGCGCTGTCGTCGTACGCCGCGTGGAAGAACAGGCCCTCCTGGAGCGGGGCCAGCGGCCAGACGTCCTCGACGCCGCCGGGCGCCAGGCGCTCGACGCGGGCGCGCTCGTCGTCGGTCAGCGTGAACTGCGCTACCGGGCCGGTCCTGGGCTCTTCCGGGACGGTCGCGGCCGCCGCGAGCGCGGCCGGGGTGCGGTGGGTGAAGACGTCGCCGGGGTCGAGCGCCAGACCGGCGCGGCGGGCCCGGCTGGCGACCGCGATGGAGCTGATGCTGTCGCCGCCGAGCAGGAAGAAGTCGTCGTCGACGCCGACGTCCGGCAGCCTCAGTACGGCGGCGAAGACCTCCGTGAGCAGCCGCTCACGGAGGTTGCCCGGGGCGCGGGTGACGGCGGCCCGCACCGCCCGTGGGGCGGGCAGCGCGGCCCGGTCCAGCTTGCCGCTGGGGGTGAGCGGCAGCGCGTCGAGGACGACCCAGGCGCCCGGCACCATGGCGGCGGGCAACCGGTCCGCCACGGCCGAGCGCAGCCCGCGCACGTCCACGTCGGCGGGCGCCACCACGTACGCCACGAGCGTGTCGTCCCGTACCGTCACCGCCGCCCCCGCCACCTCGGGGAGCGCCGCCAGCGCGGCCTCCACCTCGCCGGGCTCGATCCGGTTGCCGCGCAGCTTGACCTGCCGGTCGGTGCGGCCCAGGTACTCCACGGCGCCGTCCGCCCGGCGCCGCACCAGGTCGCCGGTGCGGTACATCCGGCCGCCGGGCGGGCCGTAGGGGTCGGCGGGGAACCGTTCGGCGGTCAGCGCCGGGCGGGCGTGGTAGCCCCGGGCGAGCTGGACGCCGGTCAGGTACAGCTCGCCGGGGACGCCGTCCGGCACCGGGCGCAGACAGGCGTCCAGGACGCGCAGGCCGGTGTTCCACACGGGGCGCCCGATGGGCACGGACGTGCCCCGCCCGGCCGGGTCGTACGGGTGGTGGGTGACGTCGACGGCGGCCTCCGTCGGCCCGTACAGGTTGTGCAGCGGCACGCCGGTCAGCTCGTGCCAGCGGCGCGCGGCGGCCACCGGCAGCGCCTCCCCGCTGCTGAACACCCGGCGCAGCGAC
Organism: Streptomyces flavalbus; assembly: GCF_042674625.1. Taxonomy (NCBI): domain Bacteria; kingdom Bacillati; phylum Actinomycetota; class Actinomycetes; order Kitasatosporales; family Streptomycetaceae; genus Streptomyces; species Streptomyces flavalbus. Next base: position 776,074 of record NZ_JBHTEB010000001.1, on the reverse strand, counting down.
GCCGCCCAGCCGGGGTCGGCGGTGACCTCCTCCGACGCGAGGAACGCCTCCAGCATTGACGGCACGAAGTGCAGCGTGGTCACGCCCCGTTCGCGCACCAGCCCCGCCAGATAGGCGGGGTCGCGGTGCCCACCCGGCCGGGCGAGGACGACCGCCGCCCCTTCGAGGAGCGGCCAGAAGACCTCCCACACCGACACGTCGAAACTGGACGGCGTCTTCTGGAGCACCCGGTCGTCGGCGCGCAGCCCGTACGCCCCCTGCATCCAGGCCAGCCGGTTGACGACCGCGCGGTGCGTGACGACGACGCCCTTGGGCAGGCCGGTGGAACCGGAGGTGTAGATGAGGTAGGCGGGGTCGTCGGGGTGGGCGGGCCGGGCCGACGGGCCTGGGGGAGCGGGCTCCTCCGCGTCGAGTACGAGGACGGTCGCGTCCGTCCCGCGCGGCAGCCGGTCCGCCGTCGCCGCCACGGTGACGACCGTCGTGGCGCCGGAGTCGGTGAGCATGTGGGCCACCCGGTCCGCCGGGTAGTCCAGGTCGACCGGCAGATAGGCGGCGCCCGACTTCAGCACCCCGAGCAGCGCCACCACCAGCTCCGCCGACCTCGGCGCGGCGACCGCGACGAACCGCCCCGGACCGGCGCCCCGGCCGCGCAGCCGCACGGCCAACGCTTCGGCGCGGGCGTCGAGTTCGGCGTAGGTGAGGTGGACGTCGGCGAAGACGACGGCCGTCGCCTCCGGGGCGCGGGCGGCCCGCGCGGCGAACGCCTCGGCGAGGGTGGTCGGCGGGACCGGGCGGTCCTCCCCGGACAGGTGGGCGGCGAGCGCCTCGTCGGGGGAGAGCAGGTCCACGCTCGCGGGGGGCCGGGCCGGATCGTCCGCGATCGCCTCCAGGATGCGGGCCAGCCGGTCCCCGAGCGCGTGTGCCGTGGGGCCGTCCAGCCGGTCCGTGTGGTGCTTCAGCCGCAGGTCGAGGCGTCGGCCCGGCTTGACGACCAGGGCGAGCGGGTAGTGCACGGCGTCGTGGAAGCGGGTGCCGGTGATCCGCACCCGGCCCGAGGCGTCCCGCAGCTCGGGCTCGGCGGGGTAGTTCTCGAACACCACCAGAGTGTCGAAGAGTTCACCGCCGCCCCCGTGCCCCGCCAGCCGCTGGATCTCCGCCAGCCCCAGGTGCTGGTGGTCCAGCAGCGCCGCCTGCTCCTCCTGGAGCCGCGCCAGCAGCTCCCCGAGCGTCTCGCCCGGCCGCCAGCGGAAGCGGGTGGGCAGGGTGTTGATGAACAGGCCCACCATCGAGGCGACACCGTCGACCTCGCCGTCCCGGCCTGAGACGGTGGTGCCGAACACCACGTCGCCCCGGCCCGTGAGCCTGCCGAGCAGCAGCCCCCACGCCGCCTGTACGACCGTGCCGAGGGTGACCCCCAGCTCGCGGGCCCGCCCGGTGAGCCGCGCGGTCACCGCCTCGGGCAGCTCGACGCGGACGTGCGCGGGCCGCAGCGGACCGGCGCCCGGTCCGGCCCCTGGACCGAAGACCGGTCCGGAGCCGGGTCCGGAGCCCGCCCCGGCGCCCGGCGCGGGGTCCACCAGCCGGGTCGGCTCGTCCAGCCCGGCGAGCGCCGCGCGCCACGCCTCCCGGGCCGCGTCCCGGTCCTGTGCGGCGAGACGGCTCAGGAAGGCGCGGTAGGGCGTGACGGCGGGCAGGTCCGGGGCGTCGGTGCCGTAGCAGGCCATGAGTTCGCGGTGCAGGACCGGCAGCGACCAGCCGTCCGCGACGATGTGGTGGAACGTCAGCAGCAGTTGGCCGCGCTCCTTTGACAGCCGGACCAGGGCGCAGCGCAGCAGCGGCGGCGCGGCCAGGTCGAAGCCCGCCGCCCGCTCCTCCGCCGCCACCGTCTCCCGCTCGCCGGGCCCCACCTCACGCCACGGCAGCTCCACCCCGGTGGCGATGATCTGCACCGGCGTGCCGTCCGGGCGCTGCCGGAACGCCGCCCGGAGCGGCGCGTGCCGGTCCAGCAGGCGCCGCGCGGCCCGGCGCAGGGCGGCGGGGTCGACCGGTCCGGACAGGTCGAGGACCTGCTGCACCACGTAGGCGTCCCCGCCGCCGCTGGTCTGGGCGTGGAAGTAGAACCCCTGCTGGAGCGGGCTGAGCGGCAGCACCTCCTCGACGGTGAGCGGCCGGTCGCCCTGGATCTCGGCGAGTTCCCCCGCGTCGACGTCGATCAGCGGCGCGGTCTCCGGGGCCGTACCCGCCCGCTCCACCGCGGCCCGTGCCAGCGCCTCGACCGTGCGGTGCCGGAACACGTCCCGCGTGGTGAGCGCGAGGCCCGCCGCCTTCGCCCGGATCAGCAACTGGATGGCGGTGATGCTGTCGCCGCCGAGGGCGAGGAAGTCGTCCTGCGCCGTCACCGAACGGACGCCGAGCACCTCGGCGTACAGCGCGCACAGCAGCCGTTCGCGGTCGGTGCGCGGCGGGCGTCCGGCGCTGAGGGCGGCGTGGTCCGGGGCGGGCAGCGCACGGGCGTCGATCTTGCCGCTCGGGGTGACGGGCAGCGCGTGCAGCGGCACGAACGCCGAGGGGACCATGTACTCCGGCAGCCACTCGGCGGCGTGCGCGCGCAGGGTGCGCATCAGCGCGGCCACGTCACGGAAGGGCGCGGGACGGTTGGCGTGCGGGTGGGCGCCCGAGGGCCGGTACAGCGCGTCGAGGGGGCCGTCGCCCGCGACGAGGACGGCGTCGAACGCGCCGTCCTCCGCGCCGCCGTGCCAGGTCAGGCCCGCCCGGTAACCGTGCCGCTCCGCGAGGGCGCGCACGTCCTCCGGGTCGGCGCCCGGCGCCGTCTCGTGCCCGCTGCCCTCAAGCCGCCACAGGTCGGCCAGGTCGTCGGCGAGGCGCGCGTTGGGCACACCGCTGACCCGCAGCCGCGGGGGACGGTCACCCAGCGACCGCTCAAGCCCCGCCAGCCCGCCGACAGCCGCCCAGGGCACTTGCCGCTCCTCCTCCGCCGCCGCTCGCCGGGGACAGGGCCGCAGGACGACGTCGTACCGGTACCGGCTCAGCTCGTTGTGGTGGGCGGCCCGCTTGAGCTGGATGTCGGCGTCGAAGCCGTCGAGGGCGGCGAAGTAGTCCGGATCGAGGAGGAGTTCGCCTTCCCAGCGCACCGACCGCTCGACGGCGGCCCGCAGCGCGGCCTTGTCCTCCCTGCCCCCGGTGTCCGCGCGGCGGGTCTCCACGGCGGCGCGCAGGGTGCGCAGCAGCCGCAGGTTGCGCACGTCACCGACGAAGATCCGCCCGCCCGGCGCGAGCAGCGCGGCGGCCTTGCGCAGCACGTCCTCCAGGTACTCCACGTCGGGGAAGTACTGGGCGACGGAGTTGAGGACGACCGTGTCGAAGTGACCGGCGGGCAGGCCCTCGGTGTCGTGCGCGGGCCGGGCGCTCAGGTGGACCCGGGCCGCCAGCTCCGGGTCGGCGTCGAGCCGCGCGCGCAGGGCGGCGACGGCCCGCTCGGAGAGGTCGGTGCCCCAGTACTCCACGCACTCCGGGGCGATCCGGGACAGGACCAGCCCGCTGCCGACACCGATCTCCAGCACCCTGCGCGTCGGGCCGAGGGCGCGGACGCGGTCCACGGTCGCCGTACGCCACTCGCGCATCTCCGCCACGGGGAGGGGGTGGCCGTCGTAGGCGCTGTTCCAGCCCGCGAAGTTCTCCCGCAGCCCGGCGCCCTCCGTACCCGCGGCGCCGTAGAGGAGTTCGTGGACGTCCTTCCACTCCTCGACCCGGGCGGCCGGGCCGTCCAGCGCGGGGACGACGTACGCGGCGAGGCGGCGGTCGCCGGGGCGGTCCTCGCGGGCGACGACGGTGACCTGGTCGACGGCCGGGTGGCCGCGCAGCACGGACTCGATCTCGCCGGGCTCGACGCGGAAGCCGCGGATCTTCACCTGGGCGTCCGCCCGGCCGAGGAACTCCAGGCGCCCGTCGGACCGTCTGCGCACCAGGTCGCCGGTGCGGTACAGCCGCTCGCCGGGCGCGCCGAACGGGTCGGCGACGAACCGCTCGGCGGTCAGGCCGGGGCGGCCCAGGTAGCCGCGCGCCAGGCCCGCGCCGCCGAGGTACAGCTCGCCCGTCACCCCGGCGGGCACCGGGCGCAGCCAGGCGTCGAGGACGTACGCGCGCGTGCCGGGGTCCGGGACGCCGATGGGCACGATGGCCCCGGCCGGGACGTCCGGGTCGCACCGGCCGAGCGTGGAGTTGGTGGTGGCCTCGGTGGGGCCGTAGGCGTTGAACATCATCCGCCCGCGCGCGTAGCGCGCCACCAGCTCCGGCGAGACCCGCTCGGTGCCCGCGAGCAGCGTCGCGGTCGGCGGTAGCGTCACGTCGTCGGGCAGCGCGGACAGCAGGGCAGGCGGCAGGATCATGAAGGTGACGCCGTGCGCGTGCGCGTACTCCGCGAGCGGCGCGCCCGGCACCCGGCGCTCCGCCGGTACGACGACGAGCCGCCCGCCGGACAGCAGGCCGAGGCACAGGTCCCAGAACGCCACGTCGAAGCTGGGCGAGGCGAATTGCAGCACCCGGCTGTGCGGGCCGATCCCTAACCGCTCGCTCTGCGTGGCGACCAGCTTGGCCACCCCGCTGTGCGCGAGGACGACGCCCTTGGGGCGGCCGGTGGACCCTGAGGTGTAGATGACGTACGCGGCGTTCAGGACGGTGAGCGGGGCGCCGCGGTCGGCGTCGGTCGGGTCGTGGGCGGGGCGGGACGCCAACTCGACGCCGGTGGCGGGGGAGTCGAGGGGCAGGAGATCCGGGGCTGCGGCGTCGGGGAGGTCCCGCGCGGTCTCCTCGGTGGTGACCAGGCAGACGGGCCGGGCGTCACCGAGCAGGTAGGCGATGCGGTCGGCCGGGTAGTCGTGGTCGATGGGCAGGTAGGCGGCGCCCGACTTGAGCACGGCCACCTCGGTGACGATCAGGTCGGCCGAGCGCGGCAGGGACAGCGCCACGATCCGCTCCGGCCCCGCGCCCCGCGCGATCAGGGCGTGCGCCAGCCGGTTGGCCCGTTCGTCGAGTTCGGCGTAGGTGAGCCGTTCGTCCTCGAAGACGAGCGCCACGGCGTCGGGCCGCAGTCTGACCTGCTCGGCGAACACCGCGGGCCAGGTGGCGGCGGGGACGGTGTGGTCGGTGGCGTTCCAGTCGTGGACGACCTGCCGGTACTCCTCGGCGTCCAGCAGCGTCAGCCGGGCGACCGGGGTGTCGGGCCGGGCGACGGCGTCGGTGAGCAGGGTGCGGTAGTGGCCGAGGACGCGGTCGACGGTGGTGGCGTCGAGGATGCGGGGGTCGTAGACCGCGCGGGCCGTGCCCGCCTCCACCTCAAGGAGGAGGTCCAGCGGTCCGGGCGGCTGGCCCACGGGCCGGGCGGGGGTGGCGAGCGCCGTGTGGAAGAACAGGCCGCCGCCCCGGGTGGGCGCCGGGGTCAGCTCGTCGACGAGTAACTCGACGGGGACGCGGTGCGTCTCGGCGTCCTGCCACGCCTCGGTGACCCGCCGGGTCAGCTCCCGGAAGTCGGGCCCGTGGTCGACGGAGACCCGTACGGGCAGGCCGTCATGACCGACCGTCAGATCGGTGGCGCCGCTGTAGTGGTGCAGCAGCGCGACGAAGGCCGCGAGCAGCACGGGCGCGGGGGCGTCGGGGAGGCCGTCGAGGGCGCGGGTCTCCCGGTCGGAGGTGGGTTCCGGTGGGTGGGGACGGTCGGTCGGGAGCGCGATCTCCGGCGGGGGCGGAGTCAGCGACCGCCGCCAGTAGGCCAGGACTTCCTCGGAACCGCACACGGCAGCGTGCCTCCCCAGGGGGTAGGTCCCGGCCCTGGGCCGGGGATCGGCGCCATACTAAGGTAAGGTTTACCTAAATAACAGGATGCTCGCGGAGTTCCCGCAAGGGGTGGGGCGGGAACGGGACACGCCCTACAGTTAAGGCAAGCCTCAGCTAAGACAGACCTTGACATCAGACGCGAAGTCAGGCCACACCAAAGGAAGTTGGACGTGGGGACCTCGGCGGTCCGGGCGGCGAAAGGCCCCCGCGCGGCACTCCTGATCGCGCTCAGCGGCGCGGCGCTGCTCACCCTGTGCGCGCTGTCGATGGCGTACGGCGCCCTCGGCGTCCCCCTCGACCAGGTCTGGCACACCCTCCTCGGGGACGCCCCCAACGCCCGCGTCCACGACGTGATCTGGTCGGTACGGCTGCCCCGTACCGCCCTCGGCCTGGCCACCGGCGCCGCGCTCGGTCTCTCGGGGGCGCTGATGCAGGCCCTCACCCGCAACCCGCTCGCCGATCCGGGCATCCTCGGGGTCAGCGCGGGCGCCGCCTTCGCCGTCGTGCTGTCGGTCGGCGTGCTCGGCGTCGGCTCGGTCCACGGCTACATCTGGTTCGCGTTCGCCGGGGCGCTCGGCGCGAGCGTGCTGGTCTACCTCCTCGGCGGCCTCGGCCGGTCCGGCTCCACGCCGGTCAAACTCGCCCTCGCCGGGGTCGCGGTGACCTCGCTGCTGTTCTCCCTGACCAGTGCCGTCGCGCTGACCGACCCGGACGCCCTGAACCGCTACCGCTTCTGGTCGGCGGGCTCCCTCGCCACCCAGGACGGCGAGGTGCTGCTGCGCGTCCTGCCGTTCCTCGCCGTCGGCGCGGTGCTCGCCCTCGCCTGCGCGCCCGCCCTGAACAGCCTCGCCCTCGGTGACGACGTGGCCAGGTCGCTCGGCCTGAAGCTGGGGCTGGTCCGGGTGCAGGGGGTCGTCGCGGTGACCCTGCTGACCGGTGGGGCGGTCGCCGTCATCGGGCCGGTCGTCTTCGTCGGGCTGGTCGTGCCGCACATCGTCCGCGTCCTCGCCCAGTACGCCGGGGTCGGCCCCGACCACCGCTGGCTGCTGCCGCTGTCGGCCGTCCTCGCCCCCTGCCTGCTGCTCGCCGCCGACATCGCCGGGCGGCTGATCGCCCGGCCGGTGGAGATCCAGGCCGGGATCCTCGTCGCCTTCGTCGGCGGCCCGTTCTTCGTCGCGCTGGTCCGCCGCCGCCGACTCGCGGAGCTGTGAGCCCATGACCACCGACCTCACGGGCCGCCCGACGCCCCCGCCCCCCGCTCCGGAGCGCACCGCGCGCCGGATCACCTTCCGGCTGCCCGCCCCGCCCGTCTCCGGCGTGCTGCGGCCCCGGCTGCTGACCGTGACCCTCGCCCTCGCGGCGCTCACGTTCCTCGCGTTCTGCGTGGAGACCGCGACCGGCGACATCGACCTGCCCCTCCCCGACGTCGTGCGCGCCCTCCTCGGCGCCGCCGACCCCGGCACCGAGCTGATCGTCCACGAACTGCGCCTCCCGCGCGCCCTCGCGGGCCTGCTCGTCGGCGTGGCCTTCGGCGTCGCGGGCGCCCTGCTCCAGACGATGACCCTCAACCCGCTGGCCAGCCCCGACATGATGGGCCTCACCCAGGGCGCCGGGACCGCCGTCGTCGCCGGGATCGTCCTCGGCTGGGACGGCGGCCTGTCCACCCAGACCCTCGGCCTGCTCGGCGCGCTCACCGCCGCGCTCGTCGTCTACCTGCTCGCCTGGAAGCGCGGCACCACCGGCTACCGCATCGTCCTCGTCGGCGTCGGCGTCGCGTGGATCTGCACCAGCGCGACCGACTTTCTCATCGCCCACGGACTGCGGTTCCAGGCGCAGGCCGCCCTCGGCTGGCTCGTCGGCAACCTCAACGGCCGCACCTGGGGGCAGATCCGTCCCCTCGCCCTGGCCCTGGCCGTGCTGCTGCCGGTGGCGCTGCTGCTCGGGCGGCAGATCCGCACCCTCCAGCTCGGCGACGACGTCGCCCGGGGCCTTGGCACCCGCGTCCAGCTCGTGCGGGTGTCGGCGCTGCTCGTCGCCGTGGGGCTGGTCGCCTTCGGCACCGCCGCCGCCGGGCCGGTCGCGTTCGTCGCGCTGGCCGCGCCGCAGGTCGCCCAGCGGCTCGCCGGTACGGCCGTGCCGCCGCCGGTGGCCGCCGGGCTGACCGGCGCCGCGATGGTCCTGGTCTCCGACCTGATCGCCCGCACCCTCGTCCCGGACACCGAACTCCCCGTCGGCATCGTCACCGGGGTGCTGGGCGCCCCGGTACTGCTGTGGCTGCTCGTCCGCGCCAACCGCGCGGGCTCAGGAGGCTGATGACGTGAAGGACCACCACGAGCCCCTCCCCGCACCACCCGGCCCCGGCCTGCGGGCCACGTCCCTGCGCCTGGCCTACGACGACCGCGTCGTCGTCGACGGCCTCGACCTCGCGATACCCACCGGCAAGGTCACCGCGATCGTCGGCGCCAACGCCTGCGGCAAGTCCACCCTGCTGCGCGCCCTCGCCCGCCTCCTCACGCCGAAGTCGGGGGCCGTCCACCTCGACGGACGGGACGTGCACGCGATCCCCACCCGGGTGCTCGCCCAGCGCCTCGGCATCCTCCCGCAAGGGCCCGTCGCCCCCGAGGGGCTGACCGTGATCGACCTGGTGGGGCGGGGCCGCTCCCCGCACCAGACCTGGTGGCGGCAGTGGTCGGCCGCCGACGAGGAGGCCGTGCACGAGGCGCTGCGGGCCACCGCGCTGACCCCCCTCGCGCACCGCGCCGTCGACGAACTCTCCGGCGGCCAGCGGCAGCGCGCCTGGATCGCCATGGCGGTGGCGCAGGGCACGCCCGTGATGCTGCTCGACGAGCCGACGACGTACCTCGACCTCGCCCACCAGATCGACGTGCTCGACCTGGTCACCGACCTCAACCGGCACCAGGGCCGCACCGTCGTCATGGTGCTGCACGACCTCAACCAGGCCGCCCGGTACGCCGACCACGTCGTGGCCATGAAGGCGGGCCGGATCGTCGCCGAGGGCGACCCGGCCGACGTCGTCACCGCCGAGATGGTGGCGGACGTGTTCCAGCTCCCGTGCGTCATCGGCAAGTGCCCGGTCAGCGGGATGCCGATGGTGGTCCCGGTCGGCCGCCACCACACGGCGGCGGTTCCCGTCTCCGGGACCGGCTGAGGGCTACGGACGGTCCGTCAGGTAGCCGCCCATCGCACGGAAGTAGTCCGTCGCCGCCAGCTCCGCGCCGTCCTCCGTGCGCACCCGCCGCACCACCAGTCCTGGCAGCCGCCCCGAGCGGGCCCCGGCCCCGGCGACGATGACGACGCCGTCGCCCTCGCGGATGAAGATCCGGCCGGGTGTGCCGCCGTAGCGGCCCGCGGAGACGGCGGCCGAGACGATCCGCAGCCGCTTGCCGCGGTGGTGGGTGAAGGCGTTGGGGTACGGGTCCGACTGGGCCCGCACGAAACGCTCCAGGTCCTCGGCGGGCCAGGTCCAGTCGATCCGGCTGTCCGCCACGGACCGCTTGTGGAAGAAGCTGGCCCGGGACCGGTCCTGCGGGGTCCACACCGCGCGGCCTGAGGCGATCAGGTCCAGGGAGTCGGTGACGAGCGGCCCGATCAGCTCCACCGTGCGGTGGAACAGGTCGGTCGCGGTGTCCTCGGCGCCCACCGGGACGGCCCGCTGGAGCAGGATGTCCCCGGTGTCCAGACCGCTGTCCATGCGGTGCGCGGTGACCCCGACCTGCCGCTCGCCGTTGATGAGCGCCCAGATCAGCGGGGAGAAGCCCGCGTACGACGGCAGCAGCGAGTCATGGATGTTCAGGGTGCCGTGCGGCGGCAGGTCGTAGACCTCCGGCGGCAGCCAGGTGCGCCAGTTGTTGGCGACGATGACGTCCGGCGCGGCCTCCTTGAGCGCCCGCAGCAGTCCGTCGTCGTCGGGCCGGTCCCGCAACAGCACCGGCACACCGTGCTCCTCGGCGAGACCGGCGACCGAGTCGCTCCAGATCCTCTCGTACGCGTGGTCGCTCTTCGGATGGGTGACGACCAGCGCCACCTCGTGCTCGGAGTCCAGCAGCGCGCGCAGCGTGCGGTGACCCCAGGTCTGGTAGCCGAACATGACGACCCGCATCTGAGCCCTCCTCAGCCATTGCTAGGTAAGGCTAACCTTATCTAACATGTGCCTGCTTGGGGGAGGCCGTGTTCCCGCCTGGGGAGCGCCGTGCTCCCCTTCATCACGGGAGGCGATGAAGCGGTGACGACGCTGCGCGGCGGGCCTGACTCCGTCTACGACCTCTTGGGCATCGGCTTCGGCCCGTCGAACCTGGCGCTCGCGATCGCGCTCCACGAACACGGCGCGACCCCCGACGGAGGAACCGGCCCCCGCGTCGGCTTCCTGGAGAGGCAGCCCGCCTTCGGCTGGCACCGGGGGATGCTCATCGACGACGCCACCATGCAGGTGTCCTTCCTGAAGGACCTGGTGACGATGCGCGACCCGACCAGCGACTTCAGCTTCCTGTGCTACCTGCGCGAGCGGGGACGGCTGGTCGACTTCCTGAACCTGAAGACCCTCTTCCCGCTGCGCGTGGAGTTCCACGACTACTTCGCCTGGGCCGCCGCCCGCCTCGCCCACCTCGTCGAGTACGGCGCCGAGGTGGTGACCGTACGGCCCGTCACCGAGGACGGCGAGGTCCGCTTCCTCGACGTCACCAGCCGCGACCCGCACCACCCCGACCGGCTCACCGTGCGCCGCGCCCGCGCCGTCTGCGTCGCCACCGGCCTGGAACCGCACGTCCCGCCCGACGCCACCCTCACCGAACGCGTCTGGCACACCAGCGAGTTACTTCCCCGCGTCGCCGAACTCACCCGCTCCGGCGCCCCGGTGCGCCGCGCCCTCGTCCTCGGCGCCGGACAGAGCGCCGCCGAGGCCGTCGACTACCTGCACCGCAGCTTCCCCGACGCCGAGATCTGCTCCGTCTTCGCCAAGTACGGCTACACCCCCGCCGACGACAGCCCCTTCGCCAACCGGATCTTCGACCCCGAGGCCGTCGACCTCTACTACCGCGCGCCCCGCGAGGTGAAGCGGTCCCTCCTCGACTACCACCGCTCCACCAACTACTCCGTCGTCGACATGGAGTTGATCGAGTCCCTGTCCCGCACCATGTACCAGGAGCGGATCCAGGGGCGGCAGCGGCTGCGGATGCTCAACGTCTCCCGGCTGCGCGAGGTCGTCACCCGCGCCGACGGCGTCCGGGCCACCGTCGAGTTCCTGCCCACCGGCGAACGCCAGACCCTCACCGCCGACCTGCTCGTCTACGCCACCGGCTACCAGCCGCAGGGCATCGGCGACCACCTCGGTGAGATCGGCAAGCTCTGCCTGCGCGACGAGGAGGACGCGCTGCGCGTCGGCCGCGACCACCGCGTGGTCACCGCGCCCCACGTCACCGCCGACCTCTACCTCCAGGGCGGCACCGAGCACACCCACGGCCTGACCTCGACCCTGCTGTCCACGACCGCCGTGCGGGCCGGGGAGATCTGCACGTCCCTGCTGGCCCGCCGGGGGGTGGGCGCCCCGGGGTGACCGAGCCTCTCACCCGGTGGCCTACGGCGTCGCCTCGCCGCGCGCCGAGCGGCGGAGCAGTCGGCGGCGGTGACGCAGGCCCAGCGCCGCCAGCAGCAGGACGGCGCACAGCACGGCGACGGCCCCGGGACCCGCCGAGTCCACCGCGTCGGCCAGCGCCCGCTGCACCGACCCCGCCGCGTCGACCACCGGGTCCGTCGTCGTGGGATCACGCTGGACCCGGATCTCGTACCAGCCGTAGTACGCCACGTACGCCCCCACCAGCAGGAGCAGCCCCCCGCCCAGCCGGGGCGCCACCGACCCCGCCCGGCGCAGCCGGGTCACGGCGGTGGTGCGGGTGAGCGCCACCGTCAGCGACGCCGCGCCGACGATCAGCCCCATCCCGGCCGCGTACGCCACGAACAGGGCGACGCCCTCACCGGTGGAGCCGCCGCGGAACGCCGAGACGACGATCGCGAGGAACGGCGCGACCGTGCAGCCGAGCGACGCCGCCGCGTACGCCATGCCGAACAGCGCCATCGCCGGGACCGACCGGCTCAGCTTCGGCGCCCGGCGCATCTTGGGGGCCAGCGCGGGCAGTTGCCGCCCGGCGAGCAGCCACCCCCCGGCCGCCGCCAGCAGCAGCCCGAACCCGACCGTGAACCACGGCAGGTGCTCCTGCACCCGCCCCGCGACCGGCTGCACCGCCAGCCCGAACACCCCGAAGAGCGCGGCGAACCCGAGGGTCATCGACACCGTCGCCGTCAGGGCCCGGCCGACCGCGACCGTACGGCCCGGCCGGTCGTCGCCCAGCACCAGCAGCGACAGGTACGCGGGCAGCAGCGCGAAGCCGCACGGGTTGACGGCGGCCAACATGCCCGCGCCCAGCGCGAGCGCGAGTGGCAGGTCCCCCACGGCCGGTCAGCCGGTCAGCCCGGCGACCTTGCCGGACAGCCCCTCGCCGCCCGGCAGCACCCCCTCGTAGACGGTCTCGCCGTCCTTGTCGAGGATGACGTAGCGGCTCTGCTCGGTCACCTCGAACCGCTTCCACACCGCACCGGCCTCGTCGGACACGTGCGGGAAGGAGCCGGTGCCGGTCTGGTCGACGAAGTCGCGCATGGCGTCGTTGCCGTCGAGGCCCGCGACGCCGACGACGTTCGCCTCGCCCTCGTACTCCTTGGCCACCTTCGCGGTCTCGGCGGCCTGGGCGCGGCACTTGGGGCACCAGGGCGCCCAGAACCACAGCACGGTCGGACGGCCCGCGAGGGCGGCCCCGTCGAACGGCTTCCCGTCGACCGTGGTGCCCGTGAACCGCAGCGCCTCCGGCACCTCGGCCGACCCACCGCCCTCGGACGCGCCGCCCTCCGGGGCGCTGGCGGACGCGGTGGCCGACGGCGCCTGCGACGACGCCGCGTCCACCGCACCGGACCCGGAGTCGTCGCTCCCGTCCCCGCACCCCACGAGCGTGAGCGACGCGACGGTCAGGACGGCTGGCAGCAGGGTGCGGGTGCGCATGAAGGACTCCTGGGCTCACTCGGGATCGAGCCGACTGTAGGGCTCCCGGCGCCGGGCGGGCCCCCGCGGGGCCCTTACGGTTCCGTGACGTCCCGTGCATGGCCCGCGCGCCCCAGGGGTACCCGCAGGCCCATGCAGTTCCGTGACCGTAGGCAGGCCGGGCAGGAACTGGCCGGGAGGCTGCGCATCCTCCAGGAGAAGGGTGCGCTCGCCCACCCCGTCGTCCTCGCCCTGCCCCGGGGTGGTGTCCCGGTGGCCCGGGTGGTCGCCGAGGCGCTTGAGGCCCCGCTGGACGTGCTGGTCGCCCGCAAGATAGGGGCACCCTTCCAGGAGGAGCTGGGCGTCGGCGCGATCGTCGGTGACGCGCCCCCGGTCTTCGACCCCCGCACCCTGGAACGCCTCGGCCTCACCGAGGAGGAGCTGGCCCCGCTCGTGGCCCGCGAGCGGGAGGAACTGCACCGCAGAGACCGCCTGTACCGACGCGGCCGACCCCTGCCCGACCTGCGCGGACACACCGTCATCGTGGTCGACGACGGCCTCGCCACCGGCGCGACCGCCCGCGCCGCCGTGCGCTGGGTGCGCGCCCAGGAGCCGGAGCAGGTGGTGCTGGCCGTGCCCGTCGCCGCACCGGAGGCCGCCGAACTGCTGCGCGCCGAGACCGACGACGTGGTCTGCGTGCAGCGGCCCGGCGGCTTCCTGTCCGTCGGGAGCTGGTACGAGAACTTCGACCAGCTCAGCGACGACGACGTGCTGGCGGCGCTGGAGCACATGGCTGAGGGGTGAGCGATCCCATGCACGCGGCGCCCGGCCGCGTCGGCACCGTGATCGTCGGCGTCGACGACACCTCGTACTCCTGGCTGGCCGCGCAGTGGGCCGCCGCCGAGGCCCTGCTCCGCGGCGACGTGCTGCGCGTCGTGCACGCCGTGGGGCCCGGCGACGACCCCGGCGCCGAGGCGCGCGTCCTGGACGCCGCCGCGAGCGTCCTCGACGACGCCCGGGTGCGGATCGCCACCGCCCGGCCCACGCTGCGCGTCGACACCGTCCTCGGCCGCGAGGAACCCGCCGACGCCCTGCTCAGCGCCTCCCGCGACGCCGACCTGATCGTCGTCGGCACGCGCGGGCGCGGCGGCTTCGCCGGGCTGCTGCTCGGCTCCGTGAGCCTGAAGGTCGCCGCGCACGCCGACTGCCCCGTGGTGATCACCCGCGACCACCCGGAGAAGGCCACCGGCGGCGAGATCGTCGCCGGGGTGCGGGACGGGGGCGACGAGGACGCCGTACGGTTCGCGCTCGCGGAGGCCGAACGGCGCGGGGTAGGGGTGCGGCTCGTGCACGCCTGGACGCCGTTCGTGCGCTCCGGGATGACGGTGCCGCAGCCCAGCCAGCTCGACGACGAGCAGCGCCTCCACGAGAGCTTGCTGCGGCACGCCGCCCGCCCGGTCGCGGACTACCCGGACGTGCCCGTCGACACCGAGCTGAGCGTCGGCCCGCCCGCCGCCGCCCTGGTCGACGCCTCGGCCCGCGCGGCCCTGGTGGTGCTGCCGCGCCACCCGCCCCACGGGCTCGGGCTGCGCCTCGGCTCCGTCGTGCACGCCGTCCTGCACCACGCGGACTGCCCCGTAGCCGTCGTCCCCACCGACCCCGGCTGACGCCGGTCCTGTCACGCGTCGACGGTCACCGCGCACGACCAGCCGTACGGATCCGGACCCATCCGCAGCCCACGCCAGGAGACCGCCCTCGGCACCGCCCCGGTGACCGCGACGTCGGACACCCCGGCGACCGCCAGCCGTACCTCAAGCCCGCGCCCCGCCACCTGCCCGGCGGCCACGTCGACGGGGACCTGGCCGTACGCCTCCATCCGGTGGATGACCTCGTCCAGCAACTCCGCGAGCAGCGCCGCGTCGCCCACCCCGGTCGGCCGCAGCCGCTCCACTCCGCAGGGCCGTACGCCCGTGACGTCGGCGAAGCACTCCACCATCCCCAGCACCGCCTCCACCAGGCAGCGCTCCCGGCTGGCGCCCCACGCCTCGATCCGCACGTCATCGGTGTGCGGCAGCGCCCGGTGCCCGCCCTCTCCCTCGCGGCGCGCCCGCACCACGTCGTCAGCATCACCGACCATGCACCCCGACTGCCCAGCCGGTCCCGTTCCACACGCCGGGGGCGTCAGCCCAGCGCCCGGTCCAGGTTGAAGGCCGCGCTGATCAGCGACAGATGGGTGAACGCCTGCGGGAAGTTGCCCTGCTGCTCCCCGGTGTGGCTGATCTCCTCGGCGTACAGGCCGAGATGGTTGGCGTACGTCAGCATCTTCTCGAACGCCAGTTGCGCCTCCTCCACCCGGCCCGCGCGGACCAGCGCCTCCACGTACCAGAACGAGCAGATGGAGAACGTGCCCTCGTCGCCGCGCAGCCCGTCCGGGCTGGCCCGCGGGTCGTAGCGGTAGACCAGCGAGTCGGAGACGAGTTCCTGGGTGAGGGCGTCGAGGGTGGCCAGCCACTTGGGGTCGGTCGGCGCGATGAACTTCGCCAGCGGCATCATCAGCACGGACGCGTCGAGCACCTCGCAGTCCTCGTGCTGCACGAACGCGCCGCGGCCCGCGCACCAGCCCTGGCTCATGATCCGCCGGTAGATGGTGTCCCGGCAGGTCTGCCAGCGCGGCAGGTCGGCGGGGAGCCCGCGCCGGTGCGCCATCCGCACCGCCCGCTCGATCGCCACCCAGCACATCAGCCGCGAGTACAGGAAGTTACGGCGCCCGCCGCGGGTCTCCCAGATGCCCTCGTCGGGCTGGTCCCAGTTCTCGCACACCCACTCCACCAGCGCGCACACGTTGTCCCACTGGTCGCTGGAGATCGGCTCGGCCCATTTGTCGTAGAGGTAGATCGAGTCGATGAGCGCGCCGTAGATGTCGAGCTGGAGCTGGTCGGCGGCGGCGTTGCCGACCCGGACCGGCGCGGAGCCCTCGTGGCCCTCCAGGTGCGGGAGTTCTCGTTCGGGCAGCTCGGTGCGGCCGTCGATGCCGTACATGATCTGGAGCGGCCCGGAGGGCTTGCCGTCGCCGGGGCTGACGTGGCGGCTCACGAACCGCATGAACTGCGCGGCCTCGCCGGTGAAGCCCAGCCGCAGCAGCGCGTACACGCAGAACGCGGCGTCCCGCACCCACACGTACCGGTAGTCCCAGTTCCGCTCGCCGCCCAGGTGCTCGGGCAGGCTGGTGGTCGCGGCGGCGACGATCGCGCCGGTGGGCGCGTAGGTGAGCAGCTTCAGCGTGAGCGCGGAGCGGTGCACCATCTCCCGCCAGCGGCCCCGGTACTTCGACGCGGACAGCCAGCGCCGCCAGTACGCCACCGTCTGCCCGAACTGCTCCTCGGCCTCCGCGATCGGGCACCGGCGCGGCTCCACCGCGCCGCTGACCTGGTCGAGGGCGAACACCGCCGACTCGCCCTCGGAGAGCTTGAAGTCGGCCCGCGCGTCCGGCCCTTGGACCTCCAGCGGCACCGTCGCGGTCAGGGCGAGGGAGAGCGAGGCGGACTCGAAGACGGCGACGTCGTCGACCATGGTCAGGACGTGCGGCTGGGCGCCGTACTCGAAGCGGGGCGCCACCCGCACCCGGAACGGGATCGAGCCGCGCACGCACAGCACGCGCCGGATCAGCCGGTGCCGCTCCGCCTCGGCGGCGCCCTGCCCCCCGGCGCCGTGGGCGCCCTCGCTGACCGGCATGAAGTCCTGCACCTCACCGACGCCGTCCTCGGTGGAGAACCGGGTGATCAGGACGTTGGTGTCGGGGAAGTAGAACTGCTTGGTCCGGGCGGGCACCGAGGCCGCCAGCTCGAAGCAGCCGCCCCGGTCGGCGTCCAGGATGGCGGCGAAGACGCTGGGCGCGTCGAAGGACGGGCAGCAGTACCAGTCGATCGTCCCGTCCGTGCCGACCAGCGCGACGCTGCGCAGATCGCCGATCAGCCCGTGCTCGGCGACCGGCAGGTACCGCCGCCGACCGTCGCCGTACCCCGGTGTCCCGACCATCCCAGCCTCCCAGGCCGACCGAACTCCAGCTTAGGCGCCGAGGGCCGGGCGGGCGCCCGGTCGCGGTCGCCCGGCGGGGACTACCGCACCCGCGTCACACCGCGACGACCTCCACCCCGGCCTCCCGGAACCGGCGGACCGTGTCCGGGTCCGCCGCCGTGTCCGTGACCAGGGTGTCCACCGCGTCCGTGGCGCAGATCCGGGCGAACGCGCGCCGTCCCAGCTTGCTGGAGTCGGCGGCGACCACGACCCGCCCCGCGCGCTCGCACAGCAGCCGGTTGACCGCGGCCTCCGCCTCGTCGTGCGCGGCGGCGCCGTGCTCGGCGTCGAAGGCGACCACCCCGAGCACCGCCACATCCAGGGTGACCTGGCCCAGCACCCCGTCGGCGAGCGGCCCGGTCAGCTCGTACGACTGCGCCCGCGCCACCCCGCCCGTCACCACGATCTTGAACTGAGGGCGCACGGCCAGCTCGTTGGCGATGTTCAGCGCGTTGGTGACCACGGTCAGCGCGGGGGAGCCCGACGCCAGCTCGGGGCGCACCGCGAGGGCGCGCGCCACCTCGGTGGTGGTCGTGCCCCCGGTCAGCCCGACCGCCTCACCGGGCCCGACCATCGCGGCCACCGCCTGGGCGACCCGCTGCTTCTCCGAGGCGCGGCGCGCGGTCTTGTAGCGCAGCGGCAGCTCGTACGACACCCCGTGCACGACCGCGCCGCCCCGGGTGCGGACGAGCATCTGCTGCTCGGCGAGCTGGTCGAAGTCGCGCCGGATCGTCGCGGCCGACACCGCCAGCTCCCCGGCCGCCTCCTCGACGTCCAGGCGGCCCCGCTCGACGAGCAGTTCCAGCAGCGTCTTCCAGCGGGCGTCCCGCGACATCCGCACCGTCCTCCCAGGTCCGTACCTGCCTCCGGCGACCCTAGCGCAGCATGTGTGTGTGCTTGAAGATGCTCGAAATGTGGCGCTATCTTGCAGGAACGAGCATCGACAGGAGGGGGTCCGGCCGTATGACGTACGCCGAGGACGAGCTGAACAGCCAGCCCGAGTGCTGGCTCCGCGCCGTGGAGACGGCGGCCAGGCAGCGCGCGGACCTCCCGGCGCCGGGGGAGCGGGTGGCGATCACCGGGTGCGGCACCTCGTACTCCATGGCCCAGGCCGCCGCGGCGCTGCGGGAGGCCGCGGGGCAGGGGGAGACGGACGCGTTCGCCGCCTCCGAGTTCCCGCGCCACCGCCGCTACGACCGCGTCGTGGCCCTCACCCGCTCCGGCACCACCACCGAGGTCCTCGACCTGCTGGCCGCGCTGCGCGGCACCACCCGCACCACCGCCGTCACCGCCGACCCGCACACGCCCGTCGCCGCCACCGCCGACGACCTCGTGGTCCTCGACTACGCCGACGAACGCTCCGTCGTGCAGACCAGGTTCGCCACCACCGCTCTCACCCTGCTCCGCGCCCACCTGGGGCGGCACCCGGACACGGCGGTCACCGACGCCCGCGCCGCCCTCACCGCCGACCTGCCCGAACACCTCGTCAGCCGCACCCAGTTCACGTTCCTCGGCCGCGGCTGGACCGTGGGCCTGGCCCACGAGGCCGCGCTGAAGATGCGCGAGGCCGCCCTCGCCTGGGCGGAGTCCTACCCCGCGATGGAGTACCGGCACGGCCCCATCAGCATCGCCGCCGACACCACCGCGACCTGGATGCTCGGCCCCGCCCCGGCCGGACTCCCCGACCAGGTGCGGGCCACCGGCGCCGCCTGGGTCCACGACGACCTGGACCCGCTCGCCGCCCTGGTCCGCGCCCAGCGCCTCGCGCTCGCCGTCGCCGCCGCCCGCGGCCTCGACCCGGACCGGCCGCGCCACCTCACCCGCTCCGTCGTCCTGCCCGGCACCCCGGAGGGCCTGCCCCACGGACCGGAGGGGGAGCGGCCGTGCCCCTCGTGACCACCGGCCACCTCGTCACCGCCGCCGCGGCGGCCCACCGCGCGGTCGCCGCCTTCAACATCATCACGCTGGAGCACGTCGAGGCCGTCATCGCCGGGGCCGAGGCCGCCGCCGCGCCCGTCGTCCTCCAGGTCAGCGAGAACGCCGTCACGTACCGCTACGGACGGCTCCTGCCGCTCGCCCGCGCCGCCGTCGCCGCCGCCGAGCGCGCCGCCGTCCCCGTCGCCCTGCACCTCGACCACGTGCACGGCGACGCCCTGCTGCGGCAGGCCGCGGACGCCGGGTTCAGCTCCGTGATGTACGACGCCGCCCGGCTGCCGTACGCCGAGAACCTCGCCGCCACCCGCGCCGCCGCCGACTGGGCGCACACCCAGGGGCTGTGGATCGAGGCCGAGTTGGGGGAGGTGCGCGGCAAGCACGGCCAGCCCCCGCCCGACCCGCACGCCCCCGGCACCCGCACCGACCCGGACGAGGCCCGCGCCTTCGTCGCCGACTCCGGCGTGGACGCCCTCGCCGTCGCCGTCGGCAGCACCCACGCCATGACCACCCGCACCGCCGCCCTCGACCACGGCCTGCTGAAGAGACTCGCCGCCGCGCTCGACGTCCCCCTCGTCCTGCACGGCTCCTCCGGACTCCCCGACGCCGAACTGCGGGCGGCCGTCGCGGGCGGCATCACCAAGGTCAACATCGGCACCGCCCTCAACCTCGCCATGACCGGCGCGATCCGGCGCTTCCTCGCCGACCACCCCGAGGCCGCCGACACCCGCGGCTACCTCGCCGTCGGCCGGGAGGCCATGGCCCGCACGGTGACGGCCATGGTCCGCATCCTGGCTACCGCTTCACCGCCCTGAGCACCACGAACCTCGGGTCGCTCGCCACCAGTTCGCTGTTGCCGAACAGCCGCCGCAGCTTCACGTGGTACCCGAGGTGCCGGTTGCCGATCACCCACAGCTCACCGCCCGGCCGCAGCGCCCGCCGCGCGCCGGTGAACATCCGCCACGCGGTCGCGTCGGTCGTCGCCTGGTGCGAGTGGAACGGTGGATTGTTGAGGACGACGTCCACACTGTCCGACGCCACCCCGGCCAGCCCGTCCCCGACCCGGAACTCGGCGTGCCCCGGCACCCCGTTCGCCTTGTACGTCGCCTCCGCTGACGCCACCGCCTGGAACGACTCGTCCACGAACAGCACCTCGGCCGCCGGATCGGCCAGCGCCACCGCCGTCCCCACGACCCCGTTGCCGCAGCCCAGGTCCACCACCCGGCGCGCGCCCCGGGTGTCGGGCAGGTGCTGGAGGAAGAACCGGGTGCCGACGTCGAGCCGGTCGGCGCAGAACACCCCCGCGTGGTTGACGACCGTGCCCCCCGACACCGCCCCGAGCCCGTCCGGCACCGGATAGCTGTACGGCCAGGGGTTGTCGGGCCGCGCCAGCGCCGGGTCGGGCGCGCAGAAGACCAGCCGGGCCTTCTTCTCCGCCAGGGAGGTGCGGGTCGGCCCGAGGATCCGCTCGAACAGGCGCAGCGTGGAGGTGTGGATCTCCTTCACCATGCCGGTGCCGACGACGACCGTGCCCGCGTGCACGCCGGGCGCGAGCCGCAGCAACTGGTCCTCCAGGAGCGCCAGGCTCTTCGGCACCCTGACCAGCAGGACGTCGATCCGCTCCGGCGGCGGGTCCTGCGTGGTCAGCAGCCGCACCGCGCCGGGCTGCACACCGGCCCGCGCGAGGTTGGCGCGGGTCGCCTCCTGGGTCAGGAAGGAGTCGGTGATCTGCGTTGGCGCGTGCGCCGCGAGCGCCGTGGCCAGCGCGCCCCAGCGGTCCCCGACGACCACGACCGCGCCGGACAGGGGCACGCCCTCGGCGGCGAGATGTCTGAGCAGGTACTCGTCGGACGCGTCCCAGGCGCGCAGGCGGTCCCGCGGGTCCTCGGGGAAACGGGTGAGCGCGAGATCGCCCCAGGGCGTCGGCATACGGTCGTTCATCGCGTCCAGGCTAGCGGAGCCGCAGTTCAGCGCGGGTGGGGGAGGACGGGCGCACGGACGCCGAGCCGTTCCCCCGCGTCCGCACACAGGTCGCGACGGGCGCGGCGCACGCCCCGGACCGGCTCGCCCCGCACGCGCGACGCGCCCTGCCGCCTCCGCCCCGGCCCCGAACGGGCACACCCGAACGGCACGTATCCGGATCATGGGAGACTCCCCCTCATGAGTGGCAAGGCGGACCCCCGGCAGGCAGGGGAAGGGACCACCTCACGGACGCGGCTCGACCGGGGGCGCGGCGCCCTCGGACCCGCGCTGGAACTGGTGCACACCGGACGGGCGCCCACCCGTGCCGTCCTCACCGCCGAACTCGGCGTCACCCGGGCCACGGCGGGCGCGGTCGCCGCCGAACTGGAGGCGCTCGGCCTGATCCGCGTCGACGCCCGCCCCGGCGCCGCCGCCGGTTCCCAGGGCCGCCCCTCCCACCGCCTCCAACTCGCCGAGGACGGCCCCGTGGCGCTCGCCGCGCAGGTGCACGCCGACGGCTTCCGCGCCGCGCTCGTCGGCCTCGGCGGGCGGATCGTCGCCACCGCGCCCGGCTGCGAGACCGTCGACGCCGACCCGGCGAAGGTGCTCGGCTCCGTCGTCGAGGCGGGCGCCGCGCTGCTCCGCGACACCGGCCGCCGCTGCGTCGGCGCCGGACTCGCCGTGCCCTCCGCGGTCGCGGAACCCGAGGGCCTCGCCCTGAACCCGCTGCACCTGGCCTGGCCCGCGGGCGCCCAGGTGCGGGAGATCTTCGCCGACCGGGTCCGCGCGGCGGGCATCACCGGCCCCGCGTTCACCGCCAACGACGTCAACCTCGCCGCCCTGGCCGAACACCGGCACGGCGCCGGACGCGGCGCCCGTGACCTGCTGTGCGTGGCCACCGGCCACCGCGGCGTCGGTGGCGCGCTGGTGCTCGACGGGCGGCTGCACACCGGCAGCGCGGGCCTCGCCCTGGAAGTCGGCCACCTCACCGTCAACCCCGAGGGCCGCCCCTGCCACTGCGGCAGCCGCGGCTGCCTGGACGTCGAGGCCGACCCGCTGGCCCTGCTCACCACCGCCGGACGCGACCCGGGCCCCGAGGTGTCCCTCCTCCAGCAGGCCAACGACCTACTCCGCCACGAGTACGCCGACCCCGCCGTCCGCACCGCCGCCGAGGCCCTCATCGACCGCCTCGGCCTCGGCCTCGCCGGGCTGGTCAACATCCTCAACCCCGACCGCATCATTCTCGGCGGCCTGCACCGCACCCTGCTGGACACCGACCCCGACCGGCTGCGCGCCGTCGTCGCCGACCGCAGCCTGTGGGGCCGCAGCGGCGGCGTGCCCATCCTGGCCTGCTCCCTGGACCACAACAGCCTGGTCGGCGCGGCCGAACTCGCCTGGCAGCCGGTCCTCGACGACCCCCTGGCCGCCCTGGCGGGCGGCGGCTGACCGGCCCGGGAGTACGGCACGTCAGCGCGCCTACTCCCGGGGAGGTACGCACACTGCCGCTGGCCGTACGACGACCCGGGCCCCTCCCGGGAGCCACTGTCGAGACATCACCGAAAACACGTCCTGACCGACTCGGAGATGAATCGACATGGAGACCCTGGCACACTTCGCGGACGGCGGGCCCGGCCCGTGGATCCTGCTGTTCCCGCTGATTTGGGCGGCGGTGATCGTCGGCGGCGTCACCCTCCTGCGCCGCACCGTGTGGCGCGGCCGGGGCGGCCCGCGGCGCCCCGCCGACGACGACCACTCGCCCCTGACCGTCCTCGGCCACCGCTTCGCCTCCGGCGAGATCGACGAGGACGAGTACTGGCGCCGCCTGTCCGTCCTGGACGAGCGGTTCGGCCGCACCGGCAAGGGAGGCGCGGCATGACCACCCCCGCCTCCTCCCCGACGGCCGCCCGGGTCGTCGACGCCGTCAAGGTGTACGGCACCGGCGACACCGCCGTACGGGCCCTGGACGGGGTGAGCGTCGGCTTCCCCGCCGGACGCTTCACCGCGATCATGGGCCCGTCGGGCTCCGGCAAGTCCACCCTGATGCACTGCGCCGCCGGTCTGGACACCCTCACCTCGGGCTCCGCCCACATCGGCGGCACCGAACTCGGCACCCTCGACGACCGCCGCCTCACCCAACTGCGCCGGGACCGCGTCGGCTTCGTCTTCCAGGGGTTCAACCTGGTGCCCACCCTGACCGTCGCCGAGAACATCCGCCTCCCGCTCGACCTGGCGGGCCGCACCGGCGACCCCGACTGGCTCGACACCCTCATCGACATCGTCGGCCTGCGCGACCGCCTCCACCACCGCCCCACCGAACTCTCCGGCGGCCAGCAGCAACGCGTCGCCGTCGCCCGCGCCTTCGCGGGCCGCCCCGACGTCGTCTTCGCCGACGAACCCACCGGCAACCTCGACTCCCGCTCCGGCGAGGAGGTCCTCGGCCTCCTCGGCCGGGCCGTGCGCCAGACGGCCCGCACCGTCGTCATGGTCACCCACGACCCGGTCGCCGCCGCCCACGCCGACGAGGTCGTCTTCCTCGCCGACGGCCGCCTGGTGGACCGGATGGCCTCCCCGACCGCCGACCACATCCTCGACCGGATGAAGGCGTTCGAGAAGGCGCAGGTGACGTCATGAACGCCGCCGTCCGCCTCAGCCTCGCCGCCCTGCGCGCCCACCGCCGCCGCTTCGCCGGAACCTTCCTCGCCGTCTTCCTCGGCGTCTCCTTCCTCGCCGGAACCCTGGTCATGGGGGACACCCTGCGCTCCGGCTTCGACGCCATGTTCGGCAAGGCGGCCAGCGGCACCGACGCGGTCGTCCGCAGCGCCGACGCCATCACGACACCGGGCGAGAGCGAAGGGGTCCGCGCCCCCGTCGACACGGCCCTCGTCCGCACCATCGCCGCCGTCCCCGGCGTGGCCTCCGCCGTCCCCAACATCGAGGGCGCGGGCCAGCTCGTCGGCTCCGACGGCGAACCGATCGGCGGCCAGGGCCCGCCCACCCTCGCGGGCAACTGGATCACCGACCCGCGACTCAACCCCTACGAACTGGCCGAGGGACGCGCACCGCGCCACCCCGGCGAGGTCGTGGTCAACCGGGGCGCCGCCGAACGCGGCGGACTGCACCTCGGCGACACCACCACCCTGCGCACCCCCGACCCCGTCCAGGTCACCGTCGTCGGCCTCGCGACCTTCGGCGGCGAGGACGGCATGGCCCAGGTCACCTTCACCGGCATGACCCGTGCCGACGCCGAGAAGTACCTCACCGCCCGCCCCGGCCAGGCGGCCAGCATCCAGGTGCGCGCCGACCCCGGCACCGGCGAACGGGAACTGGCGGACGCCCTGGAAGCCGCCCTGCCGCCCGGTGTCGAGGCCATCACCGGCACGGAGGCGGCCCAGGAGAACACCGACATGATCTCCGCCCAGTTCCTGACCGTCTTCACCACGCTCCTCCTGGTGTTCTCCGGCATCGCCCTCCTCGTCGCCACCTTCTCCATCCACAACACCTTCGCCATCGTCGTGGCCCAGCGCACCCGCGAGAACGCCCTGCTGCGCGCCCTCGGCGCCTCCCGCCGCCAGGTCACCGTGGCGACCCTCACCGAGGCGGTCGTGGTCGCCGTGACGGCGTCGGCCGCGGGCCTCGCGGGCGGCATCGGCATCGCCGCCGGACTCCAGGCCCTGTTCCCCGCCATCGGCTTCCCGTTCCCGGAGAGCACCCTGGTGATCAGCGCCCTGTCCCTTGCCCTCCCGCTCGCCGTGGGCACCGTGGTCTGCGTCGCCTCCGCCCTCCTGCCCGCCGTACGCGCCGGACGCACGGCGCCCCTGGCGGCGCTCAGGGAAACGGCCGTCGACACCTCCGGCGCCTCCCGCCCCCGCGCCGTCACCGGCACGGCCCTGCTCGCGCTCGCCGTGGCCCTCGCCCTCACCGGCACCCTGCTCTCCCCGTCGGTGTGGCTGGCGGGCACCGGCGCGGTCCTGGCCCTGGCCGCCTTCGTCGTCCTCGGCCCGGTCACCGCCACCACCGCCGTACGCGTCCTCGGCAGCCCCCTGGACCGACTGCGCGGCGTCACCGGCGGCCTGGCCCGCCGCAACGCGCTGCGCAGCCCCAAGCGCACGGCGGCCACCGCCGGGGCGCTGATGATCGGCGTGGCCGTGGTGTCCCTCTTCACCGTCTTCGGCGCCTCCCTGAAGGCGACCATGGACCAGACGGTCTCCCGCTCCTTCGCGGGCGACCTGGCCGTCAGCACCCCGTCCTTCGGCGCGGGCGGCAGCGGCCTCAGCCCCCGGCTCGCCGGGGCGGTCGACGCGCTCCCCGAGGTGGACACCGCCGTCGGACTCGGCCGCGGCGTCGCCGAGGTGGACGGCGCGGGCCGCGCCCTGACCGTCACCGACCCCGTCGCCCTGCAACGCACCTTCGACCTCGGCACGGTCGACGGCTCCCTGCGCGCCCTCGGCACCGACGGCATCGCCATCACGGAGAAGGAGGCGGACCGCCAGGGACTCGCCCCCGGCGACACCACCCGTCTCACCTTCACCGACGGCGACACCCGCACCTTCACCGTGCGCGCCGTCTACGGCCAGTCCGAACTCGCGGGCGACTACGTCATCACCCGCGCCGCGTGGGCCCCGCACCGCGTCCAGGACTCCGACACCCTCGTCGCCGTGACCTTCGCCGACGGCGTGGACCCGGCCGACGGCAAGGCGGCGGTGGCCCAGGTGGCCGCCCGCTACGGCAACCCCGAGGTCCAGACCCGCGACGAGTACGCCGAGTCCTCGGCGGGCGGCATCGACATGATGCTCACCCTGGTGTACGCCCTCCTCGCCCTCGCCGTCCTCATCGCCCTCCTCGGCATCGCCAACACCCTGACCCTGGCCGTCCACGAGCGCACCCGTGAGCTGGGCCTGCTGCGCGCCGTGGGCCAGACCCGGGCGCAGCTCCGCGCCATGGTCCGCTGGGAGTCGGTCCTGGTCGCCGCCTTCGGCACGACCGGCGGCCTCGGTCTCGGCGCCTTCCTCGGCTGGGTCCTGGTCAGGGCCTCCGACGGCGCGAGCGACAGCGCCTTCGCCTTCGCCCTGCCGCCCGTCCAACTGACGGTGGTCCTGCTGGTGGGCCTGACGGCCGGGGCCCTGGCGGGCCTGCGCCCAGCGGGCCGGGCGGCCCGTCTCAACGTCCTGAGGGCCATCGCGGCTGAGTGAGTCAGAGAGCTGGGCGCGGGCCCACCAACGCCCACTGTGCCCACGCGTCGGCCGCGAGGGAGCCGAAGGGGCGCGCCGGTGTCGAGAGCGCGAACGCGCGGAGGCCCGAAGGGCTGAGCACGATCGCGCTCTCGACACCGGCTGAGAGCGCCCCGTAGGCGACCGAGCCAGATATTCGGCACGGTGACTGGTCTTGTCGAGCCTGCCCCCGGAGCCCCGGCCCTTTCAGGCAGGCGCCCCCTCAACCTCCACCGCCACCCCCACCGGCTCCACGTCAACCACCCCCAGATCCGGTGCCGGAGCACGTTCGGACGCACTCCCCGCCGTGGGCAGCGTGAACCACACCACCTTCCCGAACTCCCCGTCCCGCCGCGCCCCCCAGCTCTCGCTCATCGCGGCGATCATGGCGAGCCCCCGCCCGCAGGTGGACAGCTCCGCGGCGTCCTCCACGACGGGGAGCCGGGGATCGTGGTCCCGTACGGACACGGTGAGCCGGTCGAGCAGCAGCTCGATCTCGACGGTGCACATCTTGTCGGGCTGGGCATGTCGGTGGACGTTGGTCAACAGCTCTGTCACACCGAGCGCGGCCCGGTCTATCAGTTGGTCCAGATGCCAGTAGCGCAACTGCGCAGAAAGGATTCTGCGGACCTGGCCGATCCGCGACGGCAGAGCCTGGAGCTCCACCGTGCACTGCCTGCTCGGGTGACTGATCACGGCTGCGACTCCCCGACGTGAGGTCCGGAAGAACACTGAGGACGGATCCAGCAGGGTGCTTGCTGTCAAACGGCCGCCTGCTGTCATGGCCGGCGGGCTGGTTCGCAGCGTTATCGCCGGTAAACCCAGAGTGACGTGTGACCAGCGTGACGCAAGGGGTTCGGCACCGCAACTCGCGCGTAGCTATCCGCGTCCCGCCGCCCGCCGTACGGCTTCGATGAACCGGCGTGCCGCGGGCGGCCCCGGCTCACCCGGCGCGGGGTCACGACCGCCCAGCGTCAGCGAGTACCGCGTGCCGTTGAGGTCGGCGAGCGCCCGGTCGGCGGAGGCGAACCACGGCTTCGAGGCCCGCACCGTCCGCACCGGCGCGCTGTCGATCTCGCTGCCGTAACTGGTCAGCAACTCCACCCTCCCGTCACTGATCCGCACCTGTCCGGCCCGGGTGAGCGAGCGCAGGCCCTTGCCGATCCGTACGCCCACGGCTGTGAACTCCGGCTCCGCCATGCCCCGCCCGCCCCCTCGCCGCACCTTCCACCGCGCTGCTCCCGCACGGTCGTGTTCCCGCGTCGTCCTGACCCGGTGCAGTCTGCCCGCCACCCCGCGTGAACACCAGTGCGCACGACGGCCAGGAGCCGCACCACCCGAAGCACTCGCCGAATGCGCCCCCTGTCCGCCCCCGCGCCTCCCCGTGCCGCGGCGCCCCGCCCCCGCCCTCCCCAGCCCGCCTTTGACCCACCCAAAGATGCGTTTATGCAGGTGGGAAGGTGTGCGGACGGTGCCTATCATCGTCAGTACCCGGCCGCGCGACGCGCCGTCGGCGCGCAGCCCTAAGGAGCCCCGCCGTGACCACCCCCCAGCAGATCCACCCCGACGGGACCGCCGGCCCCGGCCCCGACACCGGCCGGACCCTGGACGTCGACCGCTCCGACGCCGCCTACCGCACCTGGCTGAAAGAAGCCGTCCGCAAGGTGCAGGCCGACGCCAACCGGTCCGCCGACACCCACCTGCTGCGCTTCCCGCTGCCCGAGCACTGGGGCATCGACCTCTACCTCAAGGACGAGTCCACCCACCCGACCGGCAGCCTCAAGCACCGCCTCGCCCGCTCGCTGTTCCTCTACGGCCTGTGCAACGGCTGGATCCGTCCCGGCCGCCCGGTGATCGAGGCGTCCAGCGGCTCGACGGCCGTCTCCGAGGCGTACTTCGCCAAGCTGATCGGCGTTCCCTTCATCGCCGTCATGCCGCGCACCACGAGCGCCGAGAAGTGCCGTCTGATCGAGTTCCACGGCGGGCGCTGCCACTTCGTGGACGACTCGCGGAAGATGTACGAGGAGTCGGCGCGCCTCGCCGCCGAGACCGGCGGCCACTACATGGACCAGTTCACCTACGCGGAACGGGCCACGGACTGGCGCGGCAACAACAACATCGCGGAGTCGGTCTTCCGCCAACTGCGCCTGGAGCGCTACCCGGAGCCCGCCTGGATCGTCGCCACCGCGGGCACCGGCGGCACCTCGGCGACGATCGCCCGCTACGTCCACTACATGCAGCACGACACCCGCGTCTGCGTCGCGGACCCGGAGAACTCCTGCTTCTTCGAGGGCTGGACGACCGGCGAGCCGGGGGTCACCTGCGAGAGCGGTTCCCGGATCGAGGGCATCGGCCGCCCCCGGATGGAACCGAGCTTCGTACCCGGTGCCGTCGACCGGATGATGAAGGTGCCGGACGCGGCGAGCGTCGCCGCCGTGCGGGCGCTGGAGCGGGCCATCGGCCGCAAGGCGGGCGGCTCGACCGGCACGGGGCTGTGGAGCGCGCTGAAGATCGTCGCGGAGATGGTGGCGGAGGGCCGTACCGGCAGCGTGGTGACCCTGCTGTGCGACCCGGGGGACCGCTACCTCGACAAGTACTACTCGGACGCGTGGCTGGCCGGACAGGGCCTGGACATCACGCCGTACACCGCGGCCATCGACTCACTGCTCGCGACGGGGGAGTGGCGCATCTGAGCCGGTGACCGGACGGACCGGCTCAGCCGTCCCCCACCCGCTTCTCCAGTGCCTCCACCGCTCCCTTGAACGCCCGCCCCAACCCGCCACGCGCCAGCCTCAGTACGCCCCGGAGCGGCCCTGTACCGTCAGCGGCGAACGTCCACCGCACCCGCGTCCCACCCGGTGCCGGCGTGAGCCGCCACTCCTCGACCAGGGCCCTGAGCCCCGGCGCGTTGGTGACGTCCACCCGGTAGGCGTACACCTCGGGCTCCTTCGCCACGATCACCGTCTCCCGGAACCGTCCCCCGCCCGTGAGCCGCACATCGCGTCCGGCCCCGTCGTCGACCGGCCGCAGGGACCGCACCCCCGGGAACCACTCCGCCCAGGCCGCCACGTCCTCGGCGAGCGCGCGGTACACCGCCTCGGGACCGGCCGCGATCTCCCGGACGAAGACCAGCCGTACCGGGGCGTGGGCGACGAAGTCGAGTTCCACCGGACGGAGCCGTCGAGCGGCCATGGACGTAACCCCCTTGCGTGGCACCGGAGTTCAGGCAGCCATACCCTAGCTGGGGAGCTGTCGGATGTCAGTGGCGTGCCGTCCCGGGGGCGACCGCTACTCGGCCGCCGCCTCGGCGTCGGTGTCCGCGTCCCCCGCCACCACCAGCCGCCGTACCCGCTCCTCGATCGCCGCCCGCGCCTCCCTGGGCAGCCCGGCGTCGGTGACCCAGGTGTCCACCTGGTCCAGCGCCGCGAACGAACTGAGGCCCACCGTGCCCCACTTGGTGTGGTCCGCGACCACCACGACCCGGCGTGCGGAGTGCACGAGGCGCCGGTTGGTCTCGGCCTCCGCGAGGTTCGGCGTCGACAGACCGGCCTCCTCCGATATCCCGTGCACGCCGAGGAACAGCACGTCGAAGTGGAGGGTCGCGATCGCCTGGTCGGCTACCGGGCCCACCAGCGAGTCCGACGGGGTGCGCACCCCGCCGGTGAGCACCACCGTGGCCGCGCCCTGCCGGGGGCCCGAGGTGCGCTGCGCGGCGTGGAAGACGTCGGCCACCCGCACCGAGTTGGTGACGACGGTGAGGTCGGGGACGTCGACCAGCCGGTGCGCGAGCGCGTACGTCGTCGTACCGCCGGACAGCGCGATCGCCGCGCCGGGCGCGACCAGGTCGGCGGCGGCCCGCGCGATGTCCTCCTTGGCGGTCAGCTCCAGGGCGGACTTGGCCTCGAAGCCCGGTTCGTGGGTGCTGGCCTCCGTGACCGGCACCGCGCCGCCGTGCACCTTCTCCAGGACGCCCTGCCGGGCGAGCGCGTCGAGGTCGCGGCGGACCGTCATGTCCGACACCCCGAGCTTGCGGGTCAGCTCGTTGACCCGGACGCCGCCGCGCCGCCGCACCTCGTCGACGATCAGGGCGCGCCGCTGCTCCGCGAGGAGGTTCTGATTCTCGCTCACGTACGCTCCGGTCCTTTCGCCTCAAGCCGTCCGACACGCCGTACGCACCCGCTCCGACTAGGACAGATGTGCCGTTCCGGGCGTGCGGCGGTCCCATCCTCGCACGGCCCGTGGTGGGCCGCGCCACCGGCCGTACCGTCGCGCACATGTCATTTACGTCTCATCCTTGGCACGGCTGTCACACGGATCGGGGAGATTCGGTGACAACGGGTGTGCGCGGGCGGGCCCCGGCGGGATCCTGATGCCCGCACCGACACCAGCCGACGGCGCGTCACGGGGGACGGAACAGTGGAACGGGCGCAGACGAGCAGTCAGGACGGCATCCTCACCAGCGGCACGGACGGCCCGGCCGAACGGCCCGGGGAGGCTCTGGAACTCCTCGTCCACGGGGTGGGCGGAACCACCCCGGAGGAGATGTTGGACGATCCGCGCACCGTGCGGATCGCGGGCGACGACACCGCGGCCGTCTTCCGGCGCGCCGCGGACACCGAGGAGGCGGACCCGCCCGCCGACCGGTCCCGGTCCCGGCCGGTCCCGGAGGCGTACGTCTGGTGCAACCTCACCTCGGGCAACGGCTCGCGCGCGCTGTGGCTGCTCCTGCTGCCGTTCATGGTGGTCAACCTCGCGCACTGGATGCGGCCCAGCGTCCCGGACCGGCAGATCCGCACGGTGCGGCTGTACGGCGCGCTGGTGCGGCTGGTCGGGCTGACCCTGACCGTGCTGCTGGTCGCGGCGGCCTGCGAGGTCGCCCTCGATCTGACGGCCTGGCAGTGCGCGGGCACGCGCGCGTGCGCCGAGGACCACTCCTGGCTGGGGTTCCTGTCCCCGGCCGAGTCCGGCGGCGGCTGGTGGAGCGCCCCCGGCAGACGGCTCGCGCTCGCCTCGGTGGTGCCGCTCGCGCTGACCGGCCTGCTCTGGTACCTGTCGCGGCGCACCTGGAACGCGTACGAGTCCCAGCCACCGCTGGACCGCGGCACCGAGCAGCCGGGCGGCGGCAGCGCGCTGGCGCAGCCCGGGTTCTGGTACGGGCGGCGCCTGGTGGCCCGGCTGCGCGCCGCGCACACCGCGGCGGGCCTGTTCACGGTGGCCGCGGGGGTCGGCCTCGCCGCCGCCCGCGAGGACCGCGCGCCCGGTGGGTCGGCGGTCCTGGACGCGCTG
Source organism: Streptomyces flavalbus (assembly GCF_042674625.1). Classification (NCBI taxonomy): domain Bacteria; kingdom Bacillati; phylum Actinomycetota; class Actinomycetes; order Kitasatosporales; family Streptomycetaceae; genus Streptomyces; species Streptomyces flavalbus. The sequence continues at coordinate 744,721 of NZ_JBHTEB010000001.1, read as the reverse complement.
GGCTGGCTGCTGTCGCTGGCCCTGGCGGCCGGTGCGGTCACCGTGATCTGGGTGGTGTGCGGCCGCGGCGGCACGGACCGGCGCGTCGACGTCACCCTCGACGGGCGGCTCGTACGGTGGCTGCCGCTCGGGTCGCTCGCCCTGCTCGCCGTGACCCTGGTGTACGCGGGCTGGGAGCGGCCGGGCTGGGAGTCGCGGGGCAGGCTGCACGACGACGCGCCCTTCGGCAGCCTCGCGCTCACCCACGGGCTGCTGGTCGTCGTCCTCGCCGTCGTCGCCCATCTGCTGCACCGCTCCCAGCCCGACGCGCGCGCCGCGATGCGCGGGCTCGGCGGGCCCGCCGTCGCGCTGCTCGCCTGCGCGCTGGGCGGGGTGATGGCGGGCGGGGTCGCCCTGCGGGTCGCGGACTGGCTGGACGGCACCGGCACCTCCCTCGACGGCCCGCCGGTCGTGCTGACCTGGCAGGCGTCCGTGATCCCGCCGCTGCTGCTGATCCTGCTGGCGCTCTGCCTCTGGCTGGTGCGGCGCACCCTGCGCGGGGCCCGCGCGGAGCGGGACGCGGTGGAGCGCGACTACCCGGACGAGACCCGCGACCCCGAGCGCACCGCGGCGATCGCCCGCACCCGCGCCATGGCCGCCCTCACCGACGCGGCGCCGCTGCTGATCGCCGTCACCACCACCGTCACCCTGCTCCTCGGCACCGCCGCGCTCGTCGGCGCCTTCGCCGCCGGGGAGGCGCCCGGACCGGCCGCGCGGGACGCCCACCCGTTCGTCGAGGGCGCCGCCGAGACCGCGCAGGCGCTGGGCTCCTGGCTGATAGGGCTCGGGTTCATACTGTTCGTCACCTGGGGCAGGCGCGCCTACAAGGACGCCTCCGCGCGGCGCACCATCGGCATCCTGTGGGACGTCGGCACCTTCTGGCCGCGCGCCGCGCACCCGTTCGCGCCGCCCTGCTACGCCGAGCGGGCCGTGCCGGACCTGACCTGGCGGATCGACACCTGGACCCGCGCCACGGGCGGACGGCTGGTGATCTCCGGGCACTCCCAGGGCAGCGTCCTCGCCGCGGCGACGGCCTGGCAACTGCCGCCGGGGGTGCGCGGACGGGTCGCCCTGCTGACGTACGGCTCGCCGCTGGAGCGGCTGTACGGGCGCTGGTTCCCGGCCCACTTCGGCCCTGAGGCGCTGGCCGCGCTGCACCAGGACGTGGACTGCTGGCGCAACCTGTACCGGCTCACCGACCCGATCGGCGGCCCCGTCCGGCTGCCCGACGGCGGCGGCCCCGACGTGGACTGCGTGCCCCTGAAGGACCCCCTCGCGCACGGCCGTACCGTCCGGCACCCGCTGCCCGCGCCGGTCCTCGGCCACTCCGACTACCAGGCCGACCCGACGTTCGCCGAGGAGCGCGAACGGCTCCTCGCCCGGCTGCGTCCGGAGGTGCCCGCGCCACGGCCGGAGCCGGGGGCGTAGGGCCCCCGCGCGTCACGGCAGTTCCGGCAGGTCCTCCGGGTACAGCAGGGTCAGGACGTCCGTGCTGGGCTCGTCGACCTGGGCGACCCGGCTGGCGTGGCGTTCCACCATGGCCTCGAAGGTCTGGCGGGCGGTGCGGCCGTTGCCGAACGCCGGGCCCTTCGGGATCTCGCCGAAGTACTTCAGCAGGGCCTGGTCCGCGCCCGGCGCCAGCCGGTACTCGTGCTCCTCGGCCTGCTGCTCCACGATCCGCAGCAGTTCCTCGGGGCCGTAGTCGCTGAAGGTGATGGTGCGGGAGAAGCGGGAGGCGACCCCGGGGTTGACGGACAGGAAGCGCTCCATCTCCGCCGTGTAGCCCGCGACGATCACCACGACCGCGTCGCGGTGGTCCTCCATCAGCTTCACCAGGGTGTCGATGGCCTCCTTGCCGAAGTCGCGGCCCGCGTCCTCCGGGGACAGCGCGTACGCCTCGTCGATGAACAGCACCCCGCCGCGGGCCCGTTCGAACGCCTCCTGGGTGCGGATCGCGGTGGAGCCGATGTGCTCGCCGACCAGGTCGACCCGGGACACCTCGACCAGGTGGCCGCGCTCCAGCACGCCGAGGGAGGCGAGGATCTCGCCGTACAGCCGGGCGACCGTGGTCTTGCCGGTGCCGGGGGAGCCGGTGAAGACCAGGTGCCGCTTGACGGACGCCGCCTTGAGCCCGGCCTGCTGGCGGCGGCGGCCCACCTCGATCATGTCGGTGAGGGCGCGCACCTCCCGCTTGACGCTGTCCAGGCCGACCAGCGCGTCCAGTTCGCCGAGGACCGCCTTGGAGGTGCGCACCGGCTGCGCGGGCTCCTCGGGCGCGGCGGGCGGCGCCGGTTCGGCGGTCCGCTGCCCGGGGATCGCGCCCAACAGCCCGGGGGCCCGCTCGGTCGTCTGCTGGGCCGTCTGGAGCGTGGGCGAGGGCCGTACGCCGCCGCTCTCGTCGCTGGTGCAGTCCTCGACGACCGGGCCGGTGCCGGGGGCGGCGTCCGGACCGGCGTCCGCGAACTCGTACCCCCCGCGCGCGCAGCGCTCCGTGCGGCAGCGGCGCAGCGTGGTGCGGCAGCCGTCGAGGACGTGGAAGCCGTAGCCGCCGCTGCCGGTGACCTTGCAGTGCTCGAAGGTGCCCCGGCCGCCCGCCGAGACGTAGAAGCCCGCCTCGGCGGGGGCGTCGACGGTGCACCGCTCGATGACGGGGTCGGCGCCCTTGGTGACGATGACGCCGGTCTGGGTGCCGTCCAGGGCGCAGTTGTTGAGGGTGCCGCCGCTGCCGTGGTCGCGGAACCAGGCGCCGGTCGCGGCGTCCCGGATGCGGCAGTCGTCGAGCTGCGCGGTCGCCCCGTCGCTCACCGACACGGCGGTGTTGCGCACCTGGGTCAGATCGCTGTCGACGACGTCGGCGCGGGAGCCGCGGTCCAGGACGAACAGCGCGTCCGGCACGTCGTGCACCCGGCAGGAGTCGAGGACGGCGGTGGCGCCGTCGCTGACCCACACGGCCGGGTAGTCGCCGGTGCTGTCGAAGATCTCGCACTGGTTGGCGTCCACGCGGGTGCCCGGGTCCCACACCGACAGGCCGTTGCGGCCGAACCGGCACACGCTGGAGCGGGTCAGCGTCAGCACCGCGCGGGAGCGCAGGTCGACCGCGTTCTCCGGGATGTCGTGGATGCGGCAGTCGGCGAGGGTGAGCACGGCGTCGGTGTCGAGGGTGACGCCGTCGGCGGTGGTGCGGTGCACGTCGCAGTCGGTGAGGTGGGCGGTGGCCCGGCCGGTGATCTGCACCCCGCTGCCGCGCACCTCGTACACCTCGCAGCCGACGGCTTCCAGCGCGGTGTTCTCGCCGGTCGCGGTGAGGCCCGCGCCGGAGGTGTGGTGCACCCGGCAGCGCTCCAGGCGCGGGTGGGCGCCGCCGCGCGCCGCGACGCCGGACTGCCCGGCCGCGACGACCTCGCACTCCTCGAAGACGCCGCCCCCGCCGTCGACCACGGCGATGCCGATGCCCGCGGGGTTGTCGACGGTGCAGCGGCGCACGGTGGGCCGGGCGCCGTCGCGGACCTCTATCCCGGCGGCGGAGCGGGTGACGACCCGGATGTCCATCAGCTCCGGGGTGCCCTCCTCCACCAGCAGGGCGGGCGCCGCCGCGTCCTGGCCCTCGACGTGCAGGTCCTGCACGACCGCCGAGGCGCGCACGGTCAGCGGCACCCCGTCGACGGGCGCGATCCGTACCGAGCCGGGGGAGCCCTCCGGGCCGCGCAGGGTCACCGCCCGCTGGACGACGAGGTTCTCCCGGTAGGTGCCGGGGGCGATGGTGAGGACGTCACCGTCGGCCGCGGCGTCGAGGGCGGCTGCCAGTGACGCGTACTCACCCGTGCGGCGCCGCCACCGCGATGTGCCGGTGTGCGTCACCTGGACCGTGCCCTGTGCCATGGCGTTGCTGTGCCCCCACCTCGTCGTACGCGGGTCGATGCCGATGAAGTCCGGCCGGTCCACCGTAGCGTGCGCGCGGACGGCAGGTGACCAGAGGCGTCAGGCCGCCATGGGCCCTTGGGCCGCTGCCTCTAACTGCCGGTGCCGGTCCTGCCCCAGTCCGGACCCGCCTGTTCCCAGGCCCGGTCCAGGCGGGCGTATCTGCGGCGGACCATCCGCCACAGCACCAGCCGTCTGACGGCCTCGACCAGACAGGCCGTCAGCAGCGCGGTGCCGAACCCGGCGAGGACGGCGTGCGTGGTGGCCGTCTCGGGGTCCAGGGGGCGGGCCGCCGGGCGTCCCTGGTCGTCGGTCCACAGGCGGAACCGGTCGCCTGGCGCGGGGTCGTCGACGCGGGCGATGACGGGGCCGCGCCGCGGGGTGCCGTCCGCGGCGGTCCAGTCGGCGAGGACGCGGCTGCGCAGGTCCCTGGCGGTGGTCTCCGGGTCGGCGGCCAGGGCGCTGTCGGCGAGCAGGCGGACCACGGTGGCCGTCACCTCGTGCCGCTGGGCGCGCTGTTCGCGCACGGACCGCTGGAGCGCGCCCTCGGCGGCGGCGCCGAGCAGGACGCCGATCAGCGGCGCGGCGACGAGGATCAGCAGTAAGGAGGCCAGCGCCAGCCAGGACTCGACCAGGTCGGTCGTGCGGCGCAGCGGGTTGTGCCGCCACCGCCAGAGCCCGCCGATCGCTCGCACCGCCCGGCACCCCCGTCCCTTCAGCCTGGTCCCGCTCGTCCCGGTCCCCTCACGGATTTCTCACGAGACCTCAACGAGCGGGCGGCGCACAGGGGTTCCCATGGGCGGCGTCCGGGTGTACGTCTGGCCGGGATCCGCCGGTCAGCGCGGGTGGGGCCGCCGAAGCCGCAGCGGCTCCGGCGGGTGTCAGTCGAGGACGCGCACCGGGTCTCCGACGCGGAGGGTGCCCCCGGACTGCGGGACGAGGTTCTGGCCGAAGACCAGTCCGTCCTTCAGGCGGCGGTGCTGTCCCAGGGTGTGCAGCGGCTCCCGGCCGCGTTCCGCGGTGCCCTGGTCGGTGGTGGTGACGACGCACCGCCCGCACGCCCGGGGGATGCGGAAGACGACCTCCCCGATGGCGATGCGCGACCAGTCGTCCTCGGCCCACGGCTCGGTGCCGGTGACGACCACGTTGGGCCGGAAGCGGTTCATGGGCAGCGGTCCCTCGGCGGCGTACCTGCCCCGCGCGATCAGGGAGTTGAGGGCGTCCAGCGACGCGGCCGAGGCGAGCAGCAGCGGGTAGCCGTCGGCGAAGGAGACGGTCTCGCCGGGCAGCGCGTACTCGGGGTCGACGGGTCTGCGGGTGGCCGGGTCGTCCATGTGGATCAGACGGACGTCGACGCCCAGGTAGGCGCTGCACCAGGCGTGCGCGGCGGGATCGCCCGGCACCCCCTCCACCTTGGTGCCGAAGACGTCCACCAGCACCGTGTCGCCCGGTGCGGGCACGGGCACGGTCAGCGGCTGGGCGCCGGGCGCGGACAGACGAAGGCCGCCGTCGGGCAGGAGCCCGGCGGCGGCGAGCGCCAAGCGCGGCTGCTGGCGCTGGGTGACGATCTTCCCCCCGTCGTCAACCAGCACCCAGCGGCGGTCTCCGGCCAGCCCCCAGGGCTCCACCACGGCCTCCTGACGCGGCAGCGCCCGGAACGCCTTGACCGGATGCACGTGGATCGAATGCAGTTGCGGCTTCCCCATGGCGCCATCGTGCCAGGCGACGCCTACCGCGCGCGCGGAGTTGTCAGTAGCCGCCGCGGTACTGCTGCTGGTTGTACGGGTCCTGGTACGGCGCCGGGGCGGGCCGCGGGGCCGCGGGGCGCATCGCCTCGTAACCCGTGCCGTACGGGGCGGCGGGCCGGGGCTGCTGCGGCTGCGGGCCGGGGTAGCCGCGCGGGGCGGTGGCCTGCTGGGGGATGTACGCCGCGGGCGCCTGCTGGAGCGGAGCGGGCTGCGGGGCCTGCGGGTAGCCGTACGCCGCGGGCTGCGGGGACGGGGCCGCCGGGAGGGCGGGCAGCGCCGACGGCAGCGCGGGCAGATGGTGGTTGCCCGGGGTGTCGTACGGCGCGGGGACCCGGATCGGGGCGATCTGCGGGGTGCCCCGCTCGGCGACGAGCGAGTCGTAGATCGGGGTGTCCGGGAAGGAGGCGGAGTAGTAGCCGCCACCATAAGTGGAGCGGGGGGAGGTCATGGCACATAAGTTAAGCCCACGATGTGCTGGTTGGGGAGACCGATAAGAGGGTTGTTTTCCGTGTCCGCGGTGACCTGCTGTCCCCAATGCGAGCGAACTTGGCAAAAAGGGGCATCAGGCGGCTCCTGAGTCGTGTAAAAGCTCAGCTCCTAGCGGGTTACCGGCGGTTGACCTCCCGGGTTCGGTACCCGTGCGATGGGACTTCGGCGCCCTGGGCAATAGGTTGGGCGCGTGAAGGACCCGAAGGACGGGACGGCCGGGTGCTGCCTGGCGTGACGACACGTGATGGGGGCGGACATGTCAATGCCTAAGGGATCGAACGCGCCGGTGCCGACGGCGGCGCTGCGGGTCGAGGTGGGGTGGCGCTCCGGGCCGGGCGTCCCGGACGCCGACGCCTCCGCGCTGCTGCTGACGGGCGGCAAGGTCCGCTCCGACGCCGACTTCATCTTCTACAACCAGCCCGCGCACTCCTCCGGCGCGCTCCGCCACGAGGGCAAGCGGAACTCCGGCGGGCAGGTCACCGACACCCTCCTCGTCGACCTCGCGCGCGTGGACCCGGCCGTCGACCGGGTGGTGCTGGCCGCCTCCGCGGACGGGGGCAGCTTCGGTCAGGTGCCGGACCTCTACATCGACGTCCGGGACGGCCAGGGCGCCTCGGTCGCGCGGTTCGACAGCACCGGCGCCACGGTCGAGACCGCGTTCGTGCTCGGCGAGTTCTACCGCCGCCAGGGCGCCTGGAAGTTCCGTGCCGTCGGCCAGGGCTACAGCAGCGGCCTGGAGGGCCTCGCGACCGACTTCGGCATCACGGTGGACGAGCCCCAGCAGCCCCAGCAGCCCCCGCACGTCACAGCGACCCCGGCCGCCGCCCCGGTGCCGCCCGTCGCGCCGTCGCCCGCCATGACCCCGCCCACCATGCCCCCGCCGCCGGTGCCCCCGGCCACCCCCACCATCACCCCGCCGGTCGGCTCGCCCACGCCCCCGCCGCAGGCGCCGCCCGCCCCGGTGCGGCTGACCAAGGTGACGCTCACCAAGGCCGCCCCGTCGGTGTCGCTGACCAAGCAGGGCGGCACCACGGGCTCGATGCGGGTCAACCTCAACTGGGAGGTGCGCAAGCAGTTCTCCGGGTGGGGCCGCAAGCTGGGCCGGGCCGTCGCCAACCACTCCGACCTTGACCTCGACCTGTGCGCCCTGTTCGAACTCAGCGACGGCAGCAAGGGCGTCGTACAGGCCCTCGGCAACGCCTTCGGCGCGCTGAACCAGCCCCCGTTCATCCACCTCGACGGCGACGACCGCACCGGCGCCGTGTCGACCGGTGAGAACCTCACCATCAACCTCGACTACAAGCAGTACTTCCGGCGCATCCTCATCTTCGTCACCATCTACGAGGGCGCCCGCTCCTTCGCGGACCTGCACGCCACCGTCACCCTCACCCCCCAGCACGGCGCGCCCATCGACTTCTCCCTCGACGAGTGCACCGTGCCGTCCCCGGTGTGCGCGCTGGCCCTCATCACCAACAACGGCGGCGACCTGGTCGTCCAGCGCGAGGCCCGCTACCTGATCCCCGAGCGGGGGGTGAGCCCGCAGCGGACCGTCGACTACGCCTACGGCTGGGGCATGAACTGGACCCCCGGCAGGAAGTGACTCAGCCCTCGTCGGCGACCGTCTCCGGGCGCGCGTAGGTGCGGCCCTTCCAGGCCGCGCCGCGCCCCTGGTAGTGCCGCACCGCGGAGTCGACGGTCATCAGCAGGTACAGCGACGCCGTGAACGGCAGCAGCGGCGCCAGCCACGGCGGCTGCCGGTAGTAGCGGAGCATCGGCAGGTACGTGCCCGTCATCACCAGCCACGCCGCCGCGCCGAGGGCCGCCGTCACGCCGTCGCCCGCGAGCAGCCCCGCCGCCAGCGCCACCGGCGGCACCAGGTACACCAGCGCCAGACCCGCGACCGTGCCCGCCAGCAGCAGCGGGTTGTGCCGCAACTGGGCGTAGGCGCTGCGCGCCACCATCCGCCACAGGTCACCCAGCCGGGGGTACGGGCGCACGCTGTCCACCCGGTCGGCCAGCCCGAGCCAGATGTGCCCGCCGCCGCGTTTGACGGCCCGCGCGAGCGCCACGTCGTCGATGACGGCGTGCCGGATCGCCTCCGGTACCCGTGCCCGCTCGGCCGCCTCGGTCCGCAGCAGCACACAGCCACCCGCCGCTGCCGCCGTCCGGCCGCCCCTCCGCCCGATCCACCGGAACGGATAGAGCTGCGCGAAGAAGTAGACGAACGCCGGGACGACGAGCCGCTCCCAGCCGCTCGCCACCCGCAGCCGCGCCATCTGCGACACCAGGTCGAAGCCGCCCGCGCGGGCCGCCGCCACCAGCGCGCGCAGACTGTCCGGCGCGTGCGCGATGTCGGCGTCCGTGAGGAGGAGGTACTCCGGCTCACGCGCGCGTGCCAGGTCGATGCCGTGCCGGACCGCCCACAGCTTGCCGGTCCAGCCCGCGGGCGGCTCACCCGGCGAGGCCACGGTCAGCGGCAGCCCGCCGTGCCGCCGCGCCAGCTCACGCGCGAGGTCCCCGGTGCCGTCCGTGCTGCCGTCGTCGACGAGGAGGACCTCCGCCCGCCCCGGATAGTCCTGCGCGAGCAGCGACGGCAGGCTCGACGCCAGCACCTCCGCCTCGTCCCGCGCGGGCACCACCACACAGACGGCGGGCCACGCGCCCGGATCGCGCGCGGGCGGGAGCCTGACGTCCGTACGCCAGAAGAAGCCCTGACCGAGCAGCAGCCACAGCCAGGCGGCGAGTGATCCGGCGGCGATCCACATCAAGGCGCTCATCCGCGCAGTGTCCCCCACCCGACCGGCCGGGCGGGGCACATCGTCTATCGTGGCCGGGTGAAGATCGCGCTCATGGACTCCGGAATCGGACTGCTGGCGGCCACCGCCGCGGTACGGCGCCTCCGCCCCGACGCGGATCTCGTGCTCTCCCTCGATCCCGACGGGATGCCCTGGGGCCCGCGCACCCCCGAGGACCTCACCGCCCGCGCCCTGGCCGTCGCCGAGGCCGCCGCCGCGCACGGCCCGGACGCCCTCATCGTCGGCTGCAACACCGCGACCGTGCACGCCCTGCCCGCCCTGCGCGCCCGCCTGGAGCCCGGTCTGCCGGTCATCGGCACGGTCCCGGCGATCAAACCGGCCGCCGCCGGTGGCGGCCCCGTCGCCATCTGGGCCACGCCCGCCACCACCGGCAGCCCCTACCAGCGCGGCCTCATCGAGGACTTCGCGGACGGCGTGCCCGTCACCGAGGTGCCCTGCTGGGGCCTCGCCGAGGCCGTGGAGCGCGCCGACCAGACGGCGATCGACGCCGCCGTGGCCGCCGCCGCGGAGCTGACCCCGCGCGAGGTGACGACCGTCGTCCTGGGCTGCACCCACTACGAGCTGGTCGCCGAGCGCATCCGGACCGCCGTCCAGCGCCCCGGCCACCCGCCGCTCGCGCTGCACGGCTCCGCGGGGGCGGTCGCCGCGCAGGCGCTGCGCAGGCTCGGCGAGCCCGCCGCGCCGCCGTCGGCGCCGCTCGGCTCCGTGACGGTGCTGCTCAGCGGGCGCGCGGGCGCGCTGCCCGCCGCCGCGCTCGCCTACGCCGAGGGCCGTCTCCTCCAGGCGGCCAGCCCCGTCCGGTGACCGGGGTGCGACCGGCCTGATCACTGTGTGCGACGGGGTACGCGCGCACCGAAACGTGAGTAGTCTCGAATCCATGAGGGACCACCCCCACGGCAGCCACACGCCGTACCCCGAGGTGTGGACCGGACGCGCCACCAACCGGATCCAGTGGCTGCTGGCCACGCTGGGCGCGGCCTGCATGGCGCTCGGCATCGAACTCGCCGTCGACTCCGCCTGGACGTCCGGCATCCTCCCGCTCGCGATGGCCGTCGTCGGCTGCATCGCGGCCGGGCTGCTGGTCCTGTTCGGCACCCTCGCCTTCGTGCACGTCGCCCTCAGGGTGGACCGGGAGTCCCTGGAGGTGCGCTGCGGCCACATCGGCGTACCGCGCCGCCGCATCCCGCTCTCCCGGGTCGTCGACGCCGAGTTCATCGCCCACGTCACCCCGCGCCACTGGGGCGGCTGGGGCTACCGGTGGCGGCCCGAGAAGGGCACCGCCGTCGTCGTACGCCGTGGCGAGGGGCTGCTGCTGCGGCTGTGGGACGGGCACACGTTCACGGTCACCGTGGACGACGCGGAGGCCGCCGTACGCGTCATCCGCGAACGCCTGCGGCCAGCGGCCTCGGGGCGCCCGGGACCGGCCGCGCGCTGATCACACCTGCCGGGCCGGGACGCCGTGCGGGCTGCCCGGAGGGCCCTGCGCCAGCGGGCGGGCGGTGGCCAGCCCGGCGAGCAGGCCCGCGCCCGCGGTGACCGTGGTGAAGCTCAGCGCGTTGCCCACCGAGGCGACCACCGCGAGCGCGGTCAGCGCCGCGCCCGCCGTGAGGGCGACCGGCGTGGGGCGGGCGGTGCGCCACAGCGCGAACAGCATCCAGCAGTACACCCCCGCCAGCAACAGCACGCCGACGACGCCCTGCTCGGCCGCCTGCTGGAGCGGCGCCGAGTGCGGCTTGCCGTCGGAGAGCGGCAACCGCGCCACCGTGGGACTCAGCTCCCCGAACCGGCCGGGCCCGACGCCGAGCCCGGCGTCCCCGCGCGCCATGGCCAGCGCGTCGTGCCACAGCTCCACGCGGTGCGCGGTGAGCTGGCCCTCCAGCGCCACCGTGAGCCCGTCGGGCAGCGCCCGTCCGGCCACCGCCCAGATCGTGCCGGTCGTCAGCGCCGCCGCCAGCGCCAGCCCGGCCAGGCCCACCCCGCGCCCCCGCATCCGGCCCGCGGCGAGGGAGCAGAGCAGCACCGCCGTGCAGGCGGTCACCCCGATGGCGGAACCGAGCAGCAGCGCCGTCACCGCCATCCCCGCCGCCAGCAGCCGCAGGGCCAGCCGCACGCCCGGCGCGGCGGCGGCCCAGGCCGCGCAGCAGGCGGCGCCGGTGGCCAGCGCGAGCAGCGCGGCGACCGCGCCGGAGTGGCCGAGCGGCGCGTCGGGACGCGCCGCCCCCGGGGCGAGCCACGGCACGGCCACCGCCAGCGCCAGCCCGGCCACGGCCCCGACGCCGGGCGCCGCCACCGGCAGCACCGCCCCGGCGATCCGCCCCGCCGCGTGGCCCGCGGCCACCGCGAGCACCGCGAGGAGCACCCCCTCGGGGCGCCCGCCGTGCACCGCGGCCGACACCACCGCCCACACCGCGCACCCCGTCAGGACGACGGCCCCCGCCGCGTCGGAGGCGCTGCGTCTTTCCCCCTCGGCGTCCGGACCGGCCACCGATGTCATCCCCGTGGACCCCACCCCGCGCCCCCCGCACCCCGGCCGCCCCCGCGACCCGTGATCGCCCGCCGCCGCGGGCGTGACGCCCGGCCGTGCGACGAAGGCTCCGGCTCACCGTAACGGCTGGTGGGCGATTTGGGGATGACTGGCGCGAGGTCCCGCGGAAACGATCAGGCACCCTCCGGGAGGGCCGCGCGGACCGTACTTGTCGGCGGCGCGGTCACCCGCCGTACACTCCCCGGGTGACCGTCACCGCAACCTCCGTGGGCCCGTCGGACCAGGCACAGCCCGAGACCGCGCCCCGGCCGCGGGCCGCCCGGCTGCTGCGTCTCGTCCCGGCCGCCGCCGCGGCGCTCTCCGGAGCGCTGCTCTACGTCAGCTTCCCGCCGCGCACCCTGTGGTGGCTGGCCCTGCCCGCCTTCGCCGTCCTCGGCTGGGTGCTGCGCGGCCGGAGCTGGAAGGCGGGCGCGGGCCTCGGCTACCTCTTCGGCCTCGGCTTCCTGCTGCCGCTGCTGGTGTGGACCGGCGTCGAGGTCGGCCCCGGCCCGTGGCTCGCCCTGGTCGTCATCGAGGCGCTCTTCGTCGCGCTGGTCGGCGCGGGCGTCGCGGCGGTGTCGAGGCTGCCCGGCTGGCCGCTGTGGGCGGCGGCGCTGTGGACCGCGGGCGAGGCGGCACGCGCGCGTGTCCCCTTCAACGGCTTCCCCTGGGGCAAGGTCGCCTTCGGCCAGGCCGACGGCGTCTTCCTGCCGCTCGCCGCGGTCGGCGGCACCCCGGTGCTCGGCTTCGCGGTGGTGCTGTGCGGCTTCGGCCTGTACGAGACCGTACGGCTGCTCCTCGCACGGCGCGCGGGGACGGCCGTACGACGCCCCGTCGCGGCCCTCGCGCTGCTGAGCCTGGCGCTGCCGGTGGCGGCGGCGCTCGCCGCGCGTCCGCTGGTCAGCGACGCGGCCGAGGACGGCACCGTCACGGTCGCGCTGATCCAGGGCAACGTGCCCCGCGCGGGACTGGGCTTCAACGACCAGCGCCGCGCCGTCCTCGACTACCACGCGCGGGAGACCGAGCGGCTGGCCGCCGAGGTCCGCGCGGGCAAGGTCGCACGGCCCGACTTCGTGCTCTGGCCGGAGAACTCCTCCGACATCGACCCGTTCGCCAACGCCGACGCGCGGGCCGTCATCGACGGTGCCGCGCGGGCCATCGGCGCCCCCATCTCGGTGGGCGGCGTCGTCTCCCGGGACGGCGAACTGCTCAACGAGCAGATCCTGTGGGACCCCGACAAGGGCCCCGTCGACACCTACGACAAGCGGCAGATCCAGCCGTTCGGCGAGTACCTGCCGCTGCGCTCGCTGCTCGACGCCGTCAACGAGAACTGGACCAGCATGGTCCGCCAGGACTTCAGCCGGGGCACCGAGCCCGGCGTGTTCACCCTGGACGGCGCCCGCGTGGGCCTCGCCACCTGTTACGAGGCCGCCTTCGACTGGGCGGTGCGCGACACCGTCACCGACGGCGCCCAGATGATCTCCGTACCCAGCAACAACGCCACCTTCGACCGCAGCGAGATGACCTACCAGCAGCTCGCCATGTCCCGGATCCGCGCCGTCGAGCACAGCCGGACCGTCACCGTCCCGGTGACCAGCGGCGTCAGCGCCGTCATCATGCCGGACGGGCGGATCACCCAGCGCACCGGCATGTTCGTCGCCGACTCGCTGGTGCAGGAGGTGCCGCTGCGCTCCTCCAGGACCCCCGCCACCGAACTGGGCATCCTGCCGGAGATCGCCCTGGTGCTGGTCGCCGCGGGCGGTGTCGGCTGGGCGGTCGCCGCCGGTGTGCGCGGGCGGCGCGCGGGTGACGTGTAGCGGTACGACCGCCGTACGCCCCCGGCGCTGGTCCGGGGCCCCGGTGGCGGCCCGTTAGGGTCGGTGCCATGGCAACTCCTGACTTCATCACCACCTTGCGCGCGTCCGCCGGTCACCAGCTCCTGTGGCTCCCCGGAGTCACCGCCGTCGTCTTCGACGACGAGGGCAGGGTGCTGCTGAACCGGCGCTCGGACACCCGGAAGTGGGCGGTGATCGGCGGCATCCCGGAGCCGGGCGAGCAGCCCGCGGCGTGCGCCGTGCGGGAGGTCGAGGAGGAGACCGCGGTGCGCTGCGTCGCCGAGCGGGTCGTGGTGGTGCAGGCCCTCAGCCCCGTCACCTACGACAACGGCGACCTGTGCCAGTACATGGACATCACCTTCCGCTGCCGTGCCGTCGGCGGGGCGGCACGTGTCAACGACGACGAGTCGCTGGAGGTCGGCTGGTTCGCGGTGGACGCCCTGCCCGACCTCAACGAGTTCGGCCGACTGCGGATCAAACAGGCCATGTCCGAGGGCCCCACATGGTTCGAGCCCACAAGCCTTCAGTGAAGTATGGGTGGTGACCACATGGGTCGGGGGGTAAGCGCTGCCTAGGGTCGGACCATGAGCCTGTCCCGTGCCCTCCCTGGCGCCCCCGACCCCACACTCGACCTCGGCGGTCGCACCGCCCTCGTCACCGGTGCCGCCGGTGGCATCGGCCGCGCCTGCGCGCTGCGGCTGGCCGCCGCCGGGGCCAAGGTCAGAGCCGTCGACCGCGACGACGCCGGTCTCGCGGCGCTCGCCGAGGCCGCCGCGGGCCTGCCGGGCACCGTCGAACCGCGGCTGCTCGACCTCACCGACCTGGACGCCGCCGAACACGCCGCCGCGGGCACCGACGTCCTGGTCAACAACGCCGGACTGCAACTGGTGCGGCCCATCGAGGAGTTCCCGCCCGACGTCTTCCACACCGTGCTCACCGTGATGCTGGAGGCGCCGTTCCGGCTGATCCGCGGCGCCCTGCCGCACATGTACGGGCAGGGCTGGGGCCGCATCGTCAACGTGTCCTCCGTGCACGGGCTGCGCGCCTCGGCGTACAAATCGGCGTACGTGGCCGCCAAGCACGGCATGGAGGGGCTGTCGAAGACCGCCGCCCTGGAGGGCGCCGCCCACGGCGTGACCTCCAACTGCGTCAACCCCGGCTATGTGCGCACCCCGCTGGTCGAGCGGCAGCTCGCCGACCAGGCGAAGGCGCACGGCATCCCCGAGGAGCGGGTGCTCACCGAGGTGCTGCTCCAGGACAGCGCCCTCAAGCGGCTCATCGAACCGGAGGAGGTCGCGGAGGCCGTGGCCTACCTGTGCGGGCCGCGGGCGTCCTTCATGACGGGGACGTCCCTCGTCCTCGACGGCGGCTGGACCGCGCACTGACCTGCCCGGAACCGGGGGCCGCGGAAGTTATCCACAGGGCTGACGGGACGCCCGGGTGATGAGGAATCCTGTGACCATGTCCCGTGATCACGCGCAGTCCGCGCCCCGCCCGGCAACCGAGACGCCGCACCGCTCGGCGGAGCGGGTGGCCGAGCCGCTGGTCGTGGGCGTCGAGGCGCCGTACCTGGAGCTGCTGGCCCGGGGGGCCGCCGCCGACGCCTATGAGCAGCCCGTGCTGCTCGCCCGCGCCGGGGGCCACCCGGCCGAGCGGATCGCCGCCCTGGAGCACGCCAAGCTGCTCGCGCTGCGGGTGCGCGCCGAGCTGGAGGGGCGCCGCCGCCGCGAGGCCGAGCTGTCGGCGCTCTTCGAGACCGCCCACGACCTGGCCGGGCTGCGCGACCTCGACGCCGTCCTCCAGGCGATCGTGCAGCGCGCCCGCTCCCTGCTCGGCACCGACGTCGCCTACCTCAGCCTCAACGACCCCGAGCGCGGCGACACCTACATGCGGGTCACCGAGGGCTCCGTCGCCGCCCGCTTCCAGCAACTGCGGCTCGGCATGGGGGAGGGGCTCGGCGGCCTCGTCGCCCAGACCGCCCGGCCGTACGTCACCGAGGACTACTTCCAGGACGAGCGCTTCCAGCACACCACCGCCATCGACTCCGGCGTCCGCGACGAGGGCCTGGTCGCCATCCTCGGCGTCCCGCTGATGCTGGGCCACCACGTCATCGGCGTGCTCTACGCCGCCGACCGCCGCGCCCGGGTCTTCGAACGGGAGCAGATCGCCCTGCTCGGCTCGTTCGCCGCACTGGCCGCCGCCGCCATCGACACCGCCAACCTGCTCACCGAGACCCGCGCCGCGCTCGCCGGTCTGGAGCGCGCCAACGAGATCATCCAGGACCGCAGCGGCGTCATCGAACGCGCCTCCGAGGTGCACGACCGGCTCGCCGAGCTGGTGCTGCGCGGCGGCGGCGTGCACGACGTGGCCGCCGCGGTCGCCGAGGTCCTCGACGGCACGGTGGAGTTCACCGAGGCCGCCGCCGCGCCCCCCGAGGCGCTGGAGGCGTCCCGCGCCGAGGGCCACGCCGTCCGGCACGGCGACGGCTGGATCGCCGCCGTCGCCGCGGGCGGTGAACTCCTCGGCGCCCTGGTGCTGCGCGGCCACCCGAACCTCGACCCCGTCGACCAGCGCACCCTGGAGCGGGCCGCGATGGTCACCTCCCTGCTGCTGCTCGCCCGGCGCTCCGCCGCCGAGGCCGAGCAGCGGGTCCGCGGCGAACTCCTCGACGACCTGCTCGACGCCCGCGACCGCGACCCGCGCCTGCTGCGCGAACGCGCCACCCGGCTGCGCGCCGACCTGGACGCCACCCACGTCGTGCTCGCCGCCCGTCTCGACGGCACCGCCGCCGACGCCGAGCAGGAGGCCGACGCCCGCCGTCGCCTGTGGTCCGCTGCCTCCCACCTCGCCGCCACCCGGCAGGGCCTGGCCGCCGCCCGCGACGGCGGCACCGTCCTGCTGCTGCCGCTCACCCCCGGCGACACCGCCACCGCCGTGGCCCGCCGCACCGCACGGCAGCTCGGCACCGCGGTGCACGAGGCGGTCACCGTCGGCGCCTCCGCCCCGGTCGCGGACCTCGCCGAGCACCCGGAGGCGGTGGCCGCCGCCTACGCCGAGGGCCGCCGCTGCCTGGACGCCCTGCGGCTGCTGGGCCGCGCCGGGGACGGCGCCGCCGCCGAGGACTTCGGCTTCCTCGGGCTGCTGCTGGCCACCGACCGGGACATCGCCGGGTTCGTGGACCGCACCATCGGCCAGGTGACGTCGTACGACGACCGCCGCGGCACCGAGCTGCTGCGCACCCTGGACGCCTACTTCGCCTGCGGCATGAGCCCCGCCCGCACCAAGGACGAGCTGCACGTGCACGTCAACACCGTCGCCCAGCGCCTGGAGCGCGTCGGACGGCTCCTCGGCGACGACTGGCAGAGCCCCGCCCGCGCCCTGGAGATCCAGCTCGCCCTGCGCCTGCACCGCCTGTCCGCCCCCGAACGCCACTGACCCCCGCACGCGGGCCGCGTACGGGGGCCGGGAGCCCTGCCGAGGATCAGACGGAGTGCGCGTCCGCCTTGCGGACGTCGGCGGTGCCGGTCTCGTCGGCCGGTCCCACGTCGGACAGGTCGCGGTGCCGGGTCTCCTTCGCCGCCCCGACGGCGACCACGGTCAGCAGGGCCGCCGCGATGACGTACAGGGCGATCGGGGTGGAGCTGCCGTAGTCGTCCAGCAGCGCGGTGGCGATCAGCGGGGCGGGGGCACCGGCGGCGACCGAGGAGAACTGCGCGCCGATGGAGGCGCCGGAGTAGCGCATCCGGGTCGCGAACATCTCGGAGAAGAACGCCGCCTGCGGCGCGTACATCGCCCCGTGCATCACCAGGCCCACGGTCACCGCGAAGACCAGGCTGCCGAAGCTGGCGGTGTCGATGAGCGCGAAGAACGGGAACATCCAGGCGCCGATGCCGACCGCGCCGATCAGGTACACCGGCCGCCGTCCGACGCGGTCCGACAGCGCGCCCCACAGCGGGATCACCGCGAAGTGCACGGCGGACGCGATGAGGACGGCGTTCAGCGCGGTCTGCTTGGACAGGCCGGTCTCGTTGGTGGCGTAGACGAGGATGAACGCGGTGATGACGTAGTAGCTGATGTTCTCCGCCATCCGGGCGCCCATCGCCACCAGCACATCGCGCCAGTGGTGCCGCAGCACCGCCACCAGCGGCAGCTTCTCGGTCTCCGCCGCGCGCTCCGCCTTGCGCGCCTCGGCCCGCTCCAGCGCCTGCCGGAACACCGGCGACTCGTCCACCGACAGCCGGATCCACAGCCCGACGATCACCAGCACGCCGGAGAGCAGGAACGGCACCCGCCAGCCCCAGGACTCGAACGCCGCGTCCGAGAGCACCGCCGTCAGCAGCGACAGCACGCCGGTGGCGAGCAACTGGCCCGCGGGCGCCCCGGTCTGCGGCCAGGACGCCCAGAAGCCGCGCCGCCGCGCGTCCCCGTGCTCGGAGACCAGCAGCACGGCGCCGCCCCACTCACCGCCGAGCGCGAACCCCTGGATGAGACGCAGCACCGTCAGCAGCACCGGGGCCGCGCTGCCGATCGTCGCGTGCGTCGGCATCAGCCCGATCGCGAAGGTCGCCCCGCCCATCATCAGCAGGCTCAGCACCAGCAGCTTCTTGCGGCCGAGCCGGTCCCCGAAGTGCCCGAAGACCAGCGCCCCGATCGGCCGGGCAGCGAAGCCGACCGCGTACGTCAGGAAGGACAGCAGCGTGCCGACGAGCGGGTCGGAGTCCGGGAAGAACAGCTTGTTGAAGACGAGCGCCGCCGCGGAGCCGTAGAGGAAGAAGTCGTACCACTCGATGGTGGTGCCGATGAGGCTGGCGGCGACGATGCGCTTGAGGTTGCCCGGGGATGGGGGAGCGGATGCTGCGGAGGCCATGTTCGCCACTTCCTCGTGTGCGGTGGGGACGGGTACGTGTCGGGACACGGTAGGAAGCAGCAGGTCAAGGGCACATGTGGTGGGGCACCATAGTTCAGCGCTTGGCTATGCGCGCAACCACCATGCTGGCTGGCGGCAGGGGCTTCAGGGGCGGGGGCCCGCCCACCCGCCCCGGCACCGCGCCTGGAGCAGGTGTTCATGACTCCACAGACGGCCATGTCCAAGGAACCGACGTCCTCCTCGGACAACCGTCCGGCCGCCGCTCACCTGATGCCCTCACTGGGTTCGCCAGCCGCCACCCCCTGTCGCGTCACCCCGTCAAGGGCAGGCACTCGGCCAGCAGGTCCACCACGTCGCGCCAGGCCGCTCCGCGTGCCGTGGGTGGTGGGCGACGCCGGGGACCACCGGCTGGTCGACGGGAGGGTGGTGGAAGGCGTGCAGGGCGCCGCCGTAGAGGACGAGGCGCCAGTCGACACCCGCGTCCTGTATCTCGGTGGCGAACGCCTCCCGCTGGGCCGGAGGCATGATCGGGTCCTCCGATCCGACCCCGGCCCACACCGGGCACCGGATGCGCGCCGCCTCGCCCGGCCGACCGGTGGTGAGGGCGTTGACGGTGCCGATGGCCCGCAGGTCGACGCCGTCGCGGCCGAGTTCGAGGGCGATCGCGCCCCCGGTGCCGTAGCCGATGGCGGCGATCCGGTCGGGGTCGGTGCGTGGTTCGGCGCGCAGGACGTCGAGGGCCGCGTGGCCGATGTCCCGCATCCGTTCCGGGGCGCTGAGCAGAGGGGTGGCGCGCGCCAGCATCTCCTCGGGGTCGGTGAACCAGCGTCCGCCGTTGATGTCGAAGGCCAGTGCCACATAGCCGAGTTCGGCCAGGGCGTCGGCACGGTGCCGCTGGAAGTCGTTCAGCCCCGGCCCCTCGGGGCCGATCAGGACCGCGGGCCGACGGCCGCTGCCAGCCGGGAGCGCGAGGTGGCTGACCATCGTCAGGCCGTCGGCCGGATACGTGACCGTGCGCGTCGTAACCGTCGTCGTCATGGGCACAGACTGTAATCGGTGGGAGTCGTTGGGGGTGGCTGACGCCGCCGGGGGTGGAGGGATCGGTGTGCGTTCGACGTGCGGTCTTTCTCCGTTGAGTGGTGGGTGTGGGTCGACCGGACGGCGGACCTCGCGCGGGTGTCGGTGTTGACGCAGAGTGAGGTAGGGGGGTGGCGAAGCGTCGAGTCCGGCATTCCTCTTGCGCGGTGGGTATTTCGCCCTGGCTTGATCCAGGCGTCGATTATTCCCCTATGTGCCCATGAATGAGGGGGCGGGTTCGCGGGGCGGGACTTCCGTGCCCGGGAGGGGAACGTGTATCCCCCCTATTTTCAAGCCAGTTGAGCGTCATGCGCGTCCTCTGCTGTCAGCGAACCGCCTGTCTCTTCCCAACGGTGCGGGCTGAATAGCGTGTTAGCTTCACGGTTGGGTGGGGGCGCTCGCACCCGCCGCCTTGCCCGCGCGCGAACAAAGGAGTGGAACGGATGAGTAATCAGCAGTTGCCTTTCGCTGCACAGCAGACGATGCCCTATGCCCGGGCCAATGGTGACATCATTGGCTCGGACGCGGTCTACAACCGCCTTCTCGACGACCGGATCGTCTTTCTGGGCAAGGAAGTCGACGACGAAATCGCCAACCGCATTACGGCGCAGATGCTGATGCTCGCCTCGGACCCGACCCGTGACATCTACCTGTACATCCACTCGCCGGGTGGCTCGGTCACCGCGGGTATGGCTGTCTACGACACGATGCAGTACATCAAGAACGATGTCGTGACCATCGCGATGGGATTCTGTGCCTCCATGGGGCAGTTCTTGCTCACCGCCGGGACGAAGGGCAAGCGCTTCGCGCTGCCGCACACCAAGATCCTGATGCACCAGCCCTCGGCGGGCCTCGGGGGCTCGGCCTCCGACATCAAGGTCTACATGGACCAACTGATCCGCACCAAGCAGGAGATGGCCGAGCTCATCGCCTACCACTCCGGCCAGGACGCCGAGACGATCACGCGTGACTCCGACCGTGACCGCTGGTTCACCGCCCAGGAGGCCAAGGAGTACGGCCTGATCGACGAGGTCCTGTCGTCGGGCGACAACCACCCCGCCCTGGGTTCGAGCGCCCAGTCGTCTTCCTGACCGGCACGTTCGGCCACCCCCCAGAAGGGCCAAGTCCAGTGAGCACGCCCATGTCCACCCCCGCGGCAGGTCCGGCCGGATCCGGCCGACTGCGCCCCGAAAGCCGCTACGTCACGCCGCGCTTCGTCGAGCGCACCGCCCAGGGCACCAGGGAGTACGACCCCTACGCGAAGCTCTTCGAGGAGCGCGTGATCTTCCTCGGCCACGAGCTCGACGACGTCGTCGCGAACGACGTCATGGCCCAGTTACTCTGCCTTGAGTCGCTGGATCCGCAGCGGGACATCTCCATGTACATCAACTCGCCCGGTGGTGACCTCACGTCGCTCACCGCGGTGTACGACACGATGCAGTTCGTGCAGCCCGACATCCAGACGGTCTGCCTGGGGCAGGCCAGTTCGGTGGCCGCCCTGATCCTCGCCGCGGGCACGCCCGGCAAGCGCCTGGCGCTACCGGGGGCCCGGGTCGTCCTCAGCCAGCCGCACAGCCCCGGCAGCCAGGGCCAGGTCTCCGACCTGGTGATCCACGGCCGCGAGGTGCAGCGGCAGCGAGACCTCGTCGAGGGGTTCCTCGCCCGCCACACCGGCCGTGATATCGCCAAGGTCCACCAGGACATCGAGCGAGACCGCGTGCTCACGGCGGAGCAGGCCCTGGAGTACGGGATCGTCGACCAGGTGGTGTCCCCGCGTTCGGTCGCAGGGGTCCGCTGACCCTTCCCGTTCCGCCCGCCTTCTCGCACGTCCCTTCCGAATACCGTGAGCCCGGCGCAAGTGCGGAAGTATCTCGCCGGGCTCATTGGCGTGCCCGTTTCCCCGCTGGGTTTCTCTCAGGCGACTTTGAGTCGCTGGGCGGGTCTGTGCCCGGTCTGTCCTTGACCATTGGACTGCTTTGGCCAGGCGTTTAGCGGTTGCGTGGCGCATGATTCACGCCACTGTCGCGGATGGTGGAACCTTGAACACCTTGTGCCACCACCGGGTTTGGTGTTCCATCTGTGGCTGAAGAGACCATCTAAGTGAGCGGCCGTGCTCGGAGTGGTCGGCGGGGCCGGTAACCCGGGCCTGAGGGAAGGGAATTTCCGTCGTGACCGAGACCGAAAATGCCGCCACCGATTCCGCGACACCCGGCTTAACCGACGGCCCCGGAGGGGTCGAGGTGCTCGCCTCCCTCAGCCCCGACTTCACCGCCGACCCGTACGTCGCCTACGCGCGGCTGCGTGAGCGCGGTCCGGTGCACGAGGTCATCACGCCCGACCGAGGCCGGGTGTGGCTCGTGGTCGGGTACGAGGCCGCGCGCGAGGCCTTCGTCGCCCCCCAGCTCAGCCGGGACTGGCACCGCGAGTGGCGGCAGAGCGGCTGGAGCCCGCCGTACGCGCTGAACATGCTCGGCAACGCCAACATGCTGATGAGCGACCCGCCCCACCACACCCGGCTGCGGAAGCTGGTCGCGCGGGAGTTCACGGCCCGGCGGGTCGAGGCGATGCGGGGCCGCGTCCAGGAGATCACCGACGAACTGCTGGACCGCATGACGGCGGACGGAGCGCGCCGCGCCGACCTCATCGACGCGTTCGCCTCCCCGCTCCCCATGATCGTCATCTCCGAGCTGCTCGGCGTCCCCAACCTGGACCGCGCCGCCTTCCACGCCTGGTCCAACGAGACCCTCGCGCCCACCAGCCCCGAGGCGGAGAAGGACGCGTACGAGCACGTCATGCCGTATCTCACGGGGCTCATCGCCGCCAAGCGCGAGAACCCGGGCGACGACCTGCTCAGCGCCCTCGTGCACACGGTCGACGAGGGCGGCGACCGGCTCACCGAGGACGAGCTGGTCTCCTTGGCCTTCCTGCTGCTCGTCGCCGGGCACGAGACGACCGTCAACACGATCGGCAACGCCGTACGCGCCCTCTTCGCGCACCCCGAGCAACTCGCGGCCGTACGGGCCGATCCGGCGGGGCTGGCGGAGGGCGTGGTGGAGGAGACGCTGCGCTGGGACGGGCCGGTGGAGACCACCACACCGCGCATCGCCCTGGAGGAGACCGAGATCGCCGGTGTACGGGTGCCGCGCGGTGCCATCGTGCTGATCACCATGGCGGGCGCGGACCGCGACCCGGCGCGCTTCCCCGACCCGGACCGCTTCGACGTACGCCGCAGCGACGCCCGGGCCCACCTCTCCTTCGGTCACGGGATGCACTTCTGTCTGGGCGCCCCCCTCGCCCGCCTGGAGGGCGAGGTGGCGCTGCGCACGCTCCTGGAGCGCTGCCCCGACCTGACGGCGGACGGGGAGCCGGGAGAGTGGCTCCCGGGGATGCTGATCCGGGGGGTGCGGGAACTGCCGGTGCGGTGGTGAGACGGCCCGCCGCGGGGCGGGCTGACGGGCGGGTGAGCGGTTGCGGCACGACGTATGTCCATTCCGCGGAGAGCACCAACCGAAGAGAACCGGACGTCGCGGAACGTGACTGCCTCATAGCCAAAAGCGCTTGCTCGCGAGCTGCGAGAAACGTGGAGGACACACTGTGAAGGAATCTTCGGAGACGGCCTTAGACGAGCTGTGGAAGCTGGTGTACACCAGCTTCCGGTTCCCGTTCATGCACGCCGCCATGCGCCTGGGGCTCTTCACCCTGCTCAAGGACCGGCCGGGCAGCGGTCTTGACGAGATCACCGCCGAACTCGGGCTGCGGGAACGTGCCGGACACGTGCTGCTCCTCGGGTGCAGTGCCTTCGGCCTCGTACGCAAGGACGGCGACGGCTACCACAACACCGCGGCCACCGACCTGCTGGCGGGCGATCAGGACGCGTTCATGCCGGTGATCGTCCGCTACACCCACGAGATGCTGTACCAGCCGATCGGCTGGCTCCACGAGTCCCTGGTGAACGACACCAACGAGGGCCTGCACCGCGAACTGCTCGCCAACTCCCCGGCGACCACGCTCTACGAGCTGCTCGGGGAGGACAAGAACCTGGAGCAGGTCTTCACGGCGATGATGGAGCACCAGAGCCGCTCGGTCGTCGAGGACCTCGTCAACGCCGTGGACTTCTCCTCGTACACGAAGGTGCTCGACGTCGGCGGCGGCACCGGGACCAACTCCATCGGGTTCGTGCAGCGCTGGCCGCACCTCCGGGCGACCATCCTCGAACTTCCCAACGTGGCGGAGATGGCCGCCGCCCGCGTCGCCGAGGCGGGCCTCACCGATCGCGTCACCGCGGTCGGGACCGACATCTGGAAGGACGAGTTCCCCTCGTCCCACGACTGCGTCGTCTACTCCCGCTTCCTGGAGATCTGGTCGCCCGACCAGGTACGCGACCTCTTCGCGAAGACGTACCGCGCCCTGGAGCCGGGCGGTCACATGGTGATCGTCGCGTGTGCCCAGGACGACGACGAGACCGGGCCCGCCCACGCCGCGTTCATGGCGGGGTACGTCCAGACGGTCGCGTCACCCGAGGGCCGTATCTACACGGCGCGGGAGTTCGAGCAGTGGTTCACCGAAGCGGGCTTCGAGCCGATGGACCGCCAGTACCCGGGCCGCTTTGACGTCATCCTGCGGGCCCGCAAGCCCCTCGACAGGTAAGTCCGGTCCGCTCCGTGCCGCCCCGCCGATCCGCCGGGCGGGCCACCGCGACCGTCTGACACGGGACGGCCCGCCCGTCAGGGCGCGGTCGCATCACTTCGTCGGGTGACGCACCCTCCACGCATTCCGTGCGGCCTCGCGCGCCGCCCCGCCCGCCCTCCCGCCTCCTCGGCGTCGGGGGGCGGGGCGGCGTGCCCTGTTCGCGTCCCCGCGCCGCTTCCACGAAAGGGAGCCTGAGCAGTGAACTCGTCTGACCGGCTTGCCATCGTCACCGGTGGCACCAAGGGAATCGGTCTCGCCTTCAGCCGCCGTCTGACCCGGATGGGATTCCGGGTGGTCGCCACCTACCGCAGTGACGAGGAGTCGGCGAACCTCGCCCTGCGGGAGGTGGAGAAGGGGCTGTCCGTCGTACGGTCGAACGTGTCAGACCCGGACGAGGTCGCCGGACTCGCGGAACTCGTACGGACCGAGCACGGCGTC
Organism: Streptomyces flavalbus; assembly: GCF_042674625.1. NCBI lineage: Bacteria > Bacillati > Actinomycetota > Actinomycetes > Kitasatosporales > Streptomycetaceae > Streptomyces > Streptomyces flavalbus. The sequence continues at coordinate 720,281 of NZ_JBHTEB010000001.1, read as the reverse complement.
CCGCGGGTCCTGGTGAACAACGCCGGTCTCAACATCGACCGTCCGGTGCTGGAGATCTCCGACTCCGACTGGCGCCGGGTCCTGGACACCAATCTGTCCGGCCCGTTCTACATGACGCGGGCCTTCGCCCCGGCCATGCTGGAGGCCGGTGGCGGTTCCATCGTCAACATCGGTGCGACCACGGCGATCCGGCCCCGGCTGAACGGCGCCAACTACTGTTCGAGCAAAGCCGGGCTGCTCCATCTCACCAAGTGCCTGGCCATGGAACTCGCCCCGAGCATCCGCGTGAACTGCCTCATTCCGGGAATGATCGACACGGAGGAAATGCGGACGCGGTACCGCGTGGCCGAGCCGGAGTACAGGGACGCGCTGCTGAGTGAGATACCGCAGCGCCGAATAGGCGCCACCGACGAGATGGCCGACGCACTGGAATTCCTGATCGGTGACGGCGCCACCTACGTCACGGGTCAGAAGCTGATCGTGGACGGCGGCCAGTTCATGTGGTGAGGAATCGCCAGCACTCCCTTGAATTCCTGTGATTCCCTAGGAAGAGGAACAGTCATGCGATCACGCCTTGAGCGCTACCAGGAGTTCCTGGAGCAGGAGTACCACGCGGGGTTCACCAAGTTCGACGAGTATGACATCTCCGGCATCTCCTCCGACCTTCTGAAACGGCTGAAGAACGGCCACTTCACACGTGTCGTCTTCAGCGGAATGGGCTGCTCGGCCATCGTGTCGGACGTCATCAAGGTGTTCTTCGACGCGATCCGCAGCGAGCTCGAAGTGTATGTCTTCAACGACTACGACTTCGAGTACCTCGTGCCGCGCGCGGTGATCGAGGACGAACGCACGCTCATCATCCTGAGTTCGTACAGCGGCTACTCCAACGAGCCGGTCCACGCCTTCCACGCGCTGCGCCCCCTGCACGACCGGGTGCTGCTGCTCACCTCGGGCGGTCGGCTCGGCGAACTGGGTGAGGAGCACGGCGTGTCCATCGCGCGCTGGACGCTGAGCAAGCCGGACCGCGAGTACCCGCTGTTCCACGTCGGCCAGTACTTCTCGATCCTGATGGACATGTTCCTGCAGCTCGGTCTGCTGGACAAGGACTACGGGCCCGAGGTCCGCGCCCTGGCCGAGCACCTGCGGTCCGACTTCACCCCCGAGTTACGCGCCCTCGCCGCGGACGCCGCCGCCCGCAGCGAGAACGCCAACGTCATCATGCTCGGTTCGCCCAAGTGGCACGAGAGCCTGCTGAAGCTGGCCAAGATGCACTTCAACGAGATCGCCATGGTCCCGGCGACGCGCAATTTCTTCCACGAGTTCTGCCACAGCGAGGTCGCCACGCTCACCGACCCCGAGCGAAGGCACAGCGTCCTCGTCTTCGCCGACCCGGAAGAGGACGACTACACCCGGGCCAAGCGGAGGAACCTGGTGGCGTTGCTGACCGCCCCGATCCCGCAGAACGCGAAGGTCACCGTCACCGAGATCGAACTCGACCAGCCGACGTTCCTCCGGCAGTACTTCACGGCCCTGGAGTTCGTCCAGTACCTCACCCTCGACCTGGGCAGGGCGCGGGAGACGAAGTCGCGCAACCTCATATCCGAGGCCGCCGGAAACCCCTGGTACCACGGCAGCACCATCGCCGCTGAGAAAGAAGGTAGCTGAACAGTCCGGGAATCGAAGGCCAGAGCCGAGGAAAAATGGAGCGATCGTGAATCCACGGGAGCGTTACTCCCTCACGGCCTACCAGCAGGACATCTGGGCCGCGAACTCTCTCTTTCCGGAACTCCCGCAGTTCAACTGCTTCATCACCGACCGGTTCACCGGTGACGTGGACGTCGACCTCCTCAAGACGTGCCTGCGCCGTGCGGTCGACCGCAATGACGCGTTCCGGATCCGGATCGACCCGGAGGAGGGAACGCCGCGCCAGTGGACCGAGGACGAGGCGTACGACATCCCGACGATCGACCTCTCCGACGCCCCCTCGCCACGGGACGCCTGCACGACGTGGATCAAGGACGCGTTCGACGTGCCCTTCGAGGTGGAGCGCGGTCGGCTGTTCCGGCTCGTGGTCCTCAAGGAGGGCGAGGGAGTCTTCCATTCCTACGTCAAGGTGCACCACATCGTCGCGGACGCCTGGGGCCTGAACCTCTTCATGTCCCAAGTCCGCGCCGAGTACGACCGGATGCGCCGCACCGGGCGGTTCGAGGAGCCGTCCGTGCCGTCGTACCGGGAATTCACGGAGGAAGAGCGCCGCTACCGTGCCTCGGACGACCACGCGGAGGACCGGGCCTATTTCCAGGAGCGGTTGCGGGGTGTCGCACCGGCCCTCTTCCGCCGCTCGGCCCCCGCCGGATCGCGTAGCAGCGCCCGGCACAGCTTCCTGATCGAACGCGGCGTCATCGACAGCATCCGCGAACGCGGCCACTCGGTCTTCGCGTTCGTCGCGGGCGCCTTCGCCGTCTACCTGTCCCGGGTGCACGGCAGCGACGAGGTCGTCCTGGGCGTACCGCTGCTGAACCGGCCCACCACCGCGCAGAAGCAGACCGTGGGCCACTTCGCGAACACCCTGCCGCTGCGGGTGACCGTCGGCGAGGACCGCACGATGAGCGACCTCGTCACCCAGGTGCAGGCCTCGACCCGGGAGCTGAAACCCCACGAGCGCTTCTCCCTGGGCGACCTGCTGCGCTGCGTCCCCCTCCAGGAGAGCGGCCCCAAGCGGCTGTTCGACACCACCCTCGCCTATCTGCGCTGGCCCACTCCGCTGGCCGTCGAAGGCGTGCGGTACGAGACCGTCGTGCAGGCACGCGCCCACGACGACGACGTGCTGGCCGTGGTCGTCAACGAGCTGGACGACGTCGGTGACGTCCTGGTCGACATGGACTACGCCCTGGACGTGTTCGACGCGGACTTCCCCGTGGAGTCGGTGGCCACCCACATCGACGCGATCCTCAAGGGCGCGCTCGCGGGCGCGGACCTGCCGCTGTCGCGGATCGCCATGACCGGCGAGGAGGAGCGGGCCGCCCTGATCGCGACGGGCACCGGCCCGGTGCGCGCGTTCACCGAGGACGCCACCGTCCACGCGCTCTTCGAACGGCAGGCGGCGCGGACGCCCGACCGGGTGGCCGTCGTCACCGACGACCCCGCTCGGTCGCTGACGTTCGCCCGGCTCGACGGCTGGGCCAACCACATCGCGCAGCGGTTGCGGGAGGACGGCGTGCGCACGGGCGACCGGGTCGCCGTGGTGGCCGAGCGCGGCCCGCACCTGGTCGCGGCGCTCCTCGGCGTCCTCAAGGCGGGCGCCGCCTACGTCCCCGTCGACCCGGACCACCCCGAGGAGCGGGTCCGGTTCGTCCTGGCGGACAGCCAGGTGACGGCGGTACTGCTGGGCGGCACCGTGCCCACCGCCCTGGTGGGCGACGCCGTGCCCGTACGGCGCCTGGACCCCGCGGCGCCCACCGCGCCCGCCGCCCCCGTCCCGCGGGGCGGGCCGCGGGACCTCGCGTACGTCATCTACACCTCCGGCTCCACCGGGCGGCCCAAGGGCGTGCAGATCGAGCACCGCTCCGTGGTGAACCGGCTGGAGTGGATGCAGCGCCGCTACCCCATCGGCGAGGGCGACGTCCTGCTCCAGAAGACCCCGGCGACGTTCGACGTGTCGGTGTGGGAGCTGTTCTGGTGGGCGCTGACCGGCGCCGGTCTGGCGCTGCTGCCGCCCCGGGGGGAGCGCGACCCCGACGTCATCCTCCGCACCGTACGGGCCCACCGGGTGAGCGTGCTCCACTTCGTGCCGTCGATGCTCGGCCCCTTCCTCGACCTGGTCGAGGAGGACCCGTCCCGAGCGGCGGACGCGGCCTCCCTGCGCCAGGTGTTCTGCAGCGGCGAGGCGCTGACCCCGGCCCAGGTGAACCGCTTCAACCGGGCGCTCTCGGCCGCCGGTGCCCCGGCCCCCCGGCTGACCAACCTCTACGGCCCCACCGAGGCCACGGTCGACGTCACGTACCACGACTGCCCCGGCGCGACGGACGGCGAGGTGCGCCGGGTGCCGATCGGGCGACCGATCGACAACATCCGGTTGTACGTGGTCGGCGCGCACGGGCACCTCCAGCCCACCGGCGTCGCCGGTGAGCTGTGCGTCGCGGGCGTGGGCGTGGCGCGCGGCTACCTGGACCGGCCCGAGCTGGACGCCGCGGCGTTCGTGCCGGACCCGTTCACGCCCGGCGGGCGCATGTACCGGACCGGCGACCGGGCGCGGTGGCTGGCGGACGGCACCCTGGAGTACCTGGGACGGCTGGACGACCAGGTCAAGATCCGCGGCAACCGCGTGGAGCTGGGCGAGGTGGCCAACCGCCTGGCGGCCTGCCCGGGCGTGCGGGACGCCCTCGTGGTGGACCGGACCACCCCAGGCCGCGGTGTGCACCTGGTGGGCTACTACGTCGCGCACGAAGGGGAGGAGGCGGTGGAGGCGGCCCGCCTCCGCTCCCAACTTCTGGAGTCCTTACCGGAGTTCATGATCCCGGCGTACTTCGTGCGGATCGACCGGATACCGCTGACCGCCAACGGCAAGGCCGACCGGCGGCGGCTGCCCGCCCCCAGCGTGGAGACGGACACCGGCGCGCGGACGCCGTCCAACGAGACCGAGGCGAAGCTCGCGGCGGCCTGGGCGGCCGTACTGGGAACCGACGCGGTCGGCGTCGACCAGGACTACTACTCCCTGGGCGGGGACTCCATCCAGATGCTCCGCATCCAGGCGGAGGCACGGCGCGCGGGCGTCCACTTCACCCTGGCGGACCTGGTCCGCAACCCCACCGTCGCCGGGCTCGCGGCGGTCGCGACGACCGCGCCGAGACAGGAGGACGACGCACCGCTCGCACCGTTCGCCCTGGTCTCGGGCGTCGACCGGGCACGGCTGGCCGGCCTGGCGGACGCCTACCCCGCCACCCACCTGCACCTGGGCCTGCTCTACCACAGCCGGGAACACGAGGGGTCGTCCGTCTACCACGACGTCTTCCGCTACACGTTGAAGTCGCCGTGGGACGAGCGGGCGCTGCGCCGCGCCTTCGACGGCCTCGTACGGCGCCACCCCGTGCTGCGCTCCGCCTTCGACCTCGGCGGCTACTCCGAACCCCTCCAACTGGTGCACCGGGAGGCCGACGGCGGACTGGACGTCGTGGACCTGCGCGGCCTCGACGAGCGGGAGGCGCGGGACGAGGTGGACCGGCACGTCCAGGAACGGCGCTACCACGCGTACCGGCTGGACCGGCCGCCGCTGTACCTGTTCCGTATGCACGTCCTGCGCGACCGCCTGGAGCTGGTGTTCAGCTTCCACCACGCGATCCTCGACGGCTGGAGCGTGGCCACGCTGGTGCGCGAACTGCTCCAGGACTTCCTCCACCACGCCGGACAGCCCGTCGCCGCCGTCCCGTCGCGGGAACTGCCCTCGCCCGCCCTGTACGTACGCGAGGAGCGCCGGGCCCTCGCCTCACCGGAGAGCAGGCGGTACTGGCAGCGGCTCCTCGACGGCGCCGAACTCGCCCAGCTCGACGGGCTGCGGCCCTACGAGCCCGCGGGCGACACGGGCCTCGTCGTGCACCAGGTCGAACTGCCCGACGGCCTCGCCGACCGGGTGGGCCGCCTGGCGCGCGCCCACGGCCTGCCGGTCAAGTCCCTGCTGCTCGCGGCGCACTGCCTGACGCTGCGGCTGTTCGCCGACGTGGCGGACATCACCACCGGCCTGGTGACCGGCGGACGGCCGGAGCGCGCCGACGCCGAACGGATCACCGGGCTGTTCCTGGAGACACTGCCGCTGCGCCTGGACGCCCGCCCGCGTTCCTGGCTGGACGCGGCACGCGCGGTGTACGCGCAGGAGCGGGAGAGCCATCCCCACCGGCGCTACCCGCTCAGCGCCATCCAGCAGGACCGCGGCGGCGCCGTCGTCTTCGACACCGCCTTCAACTACGTCGACCCGCACGTGCTCACCTCGCTCTTCGAGGGCACCGGCATGGAGCTGACCGAGTTCACGACCTGGGAGGAGACGAACTTCAAGCTCCTGGTCAACGCCGTGGTCGACCCGGTGGACGAGCGCCTGTGGCTGCGCATGGACGCCGACGGGCGCACCTTCTCGCGCTCCCAGGTCGAAAGCGTCGGACAGGCGTACGTCGCCATCCTGCGGCGCATCACCGAACAACCCGAGGAGGACGTGGACTTCGCCTTCCTGGGCGGCGGGCAGGTACCCGCGCGGCCCGCGGGGGAGGCGCCCCCGGACGTCATCCGGCTGATCGAGGAGCACGTCGCCCGTACGCCCGACGCGGTGGCCGTCAGCAGCGGTACGCGTAGCTGGACGTACGCCCAGCTCGACCAGGCCGCCCACCGGATAGCCCACGGCCTCGTCGGCGCCGGGGCGCGCGCCGGTTCCACCATCGGCGTCGCCATGGACCGCTCGCCCGAGACCCTGGCGACCGTCCTGGGCGTCGGGAAGGCGGGAGCCACCTGCGTCCCGCTCGACGTCAGCTACCCGCGGGCCCGGCTCGCGGTGATGACCGCCCAGGCCGACCCGCTGTGGATCGTCACCAGCGAGACGCACGCACCGCTCTTCGACGACCCCTCCCGGCTGCTGTACGTGGACCGGCTGCTCGCCGCCGAACCGGACCCGGGCGGCACCGCGGAACTGCCGGAGATCACCGGCGAGACCGTCGCCTACCTGCTGTTCACCTCCGGGTCCAGCGGTGAGCCCAAGGGCGTCGAACTCCCGCACCGGGTGCTCGCCAACTACATGCGCTGGCAGGTGCCCTCCGCCAGCGGCGCGGCGGGCGGCAAGACCCTCCAGTTCGCCCCCCTGAGCTTCGACGTGGCGTTCCAGGAGATCTACTCCACCCTGTGCGGCGGCGGCACCCTGCAACTCCTCGCCGAGGACGAGCGGCGGGACATGCCAGCCCTGCTCAGGCTCCTGGACCGCGAGGAGGTGGAGCGCGTCTTCATGCCCTACGTGGCGCTCCAGCAGCTCGCGGAGACCTCCCAGGCGCTGGGCATCCGCCCGCGCGCCCTGCGGGTGGTCATCTCCTCCGGTGAGCAGCTCCGGATCACCGACGAGATCCGCCAGTTCTGCGCCGCGCGGCCGGACACCGTACTGGAGAACCAGTACGGGCCGACCGAGACCCATCTGCTCACCCACCACACCATGACCGGTGACCCGGCCCGCTTCCCCGACCTGCCGCCCATCGGCGTCCCCGTCGACGGCATCGAGCTGCACCTGCTCGACAGCTTCATGCGGCCGGTCCCCGCGGGCGCCAAGGGAGAGATCTACGTCGGCGGGGTGTGCCTGGCGCACGGCTACCGCGACCGTCCCGACCTGACCGAGGAGCGGTTCGTCCCGCACCCGTCCGGTGAGCCCGGCGCCCGCCTCTACCGCACGGGCGACCTCGCCCGGGTCATGCCCGACGGCAACCTCGCCTGGCTGGGCCGCGCCGACTCCCAGGTGAAGGTGCGCGGCTTCCGGGTCGAGCTGGCCGAGGTCGAACTGGCCATCGCCAAGCTCGCGGAGGAGCAGTCCGGGTCCGGCATCCGCGAGGCGGCGGTGGTGTCCCGGCGCCGGGAGGGCGGCGACGCGTTCCTCGCGGCGTTCCTCGTCGGCGACCCCGAGGCCGTGGACCTGGACGAGGTGCGCGGCCGGTTGCGGGCGGTGCTGCCCGACTACATGGTGCCCTCGCACCTGGAGTGGCTGGCGAGCCTGCCCCTGACACCCAGCGGCAAGCGCGACGACGCCCTGCTGCGCCGGATGCCGCTGTCCGCGCCGACGTCGGACCCCACCGAACCCGCCGACGAGCACGAGAGGGCGCTGGTGGGCATCCTGGCGGAACTGCTGGAACTGCCCGCGCTGGGCGTGCGGGACAACTTCTTCGACATCGGCGGCACCTCCCTGACCGCGATGCGGCTGGTGATGACGATCGAGAAGCGCTACGGCGTCAGCGTGCCGCTGTCGGCGTTCGTCGCCGCCCCGACCGTCGCCGGGCTGGCCAGGCGCCTGCGGGGCAGCGACGCGGCGGCCCGGTTCGACCCGGTCGTGCCCATCCGCACCGAGGGCGACAGGCCGCCGCTGATCCTGGTCCACCCGCTGGGCGGCCACGTGCTGTGCTACGTACGCCTCGCCCGCCACCTGCCGCAGGACCAGCCGGTCTACGCGCTCCAGGCGTGGGGGACCGTGCCCGGCACGGAGCCGCTCAGCTCGGTCCCCGAGATGGCGGCGGGCTACCTGGAGGCCGTGCGGCGCGCGTGCCCCGAAGGGCCGTACGTGATCGGCGGCTGGTCCTTCGGCGGTTTCGTCGCCTTCGAGATGGCGCGCCAGCTCCGCCGCGGTGACCCGGACGCCCTGCACGGGACCGTGCTGATCGACCCGATCGCCGTCAAGCGGGGGGAGCGGCCCGACATCGCCGACCACTCGCTGCTGGAGTGGTTCTTCTGGGAGCTGCTGTGGATGGAACGCGGCGGCACCGCCCCGGTGGTCTCGCTGCCGGACGGGCTGGCGGAGGAGGCCACGTTCGACTTCATCGTCGGACACGCCACCCAGGCGGGTGTCCTGCCCGCGGGCAGCTCGCGCACCACCGTGCGGCGCCTGTTCCAGATGTTCAAGGCGCACTGGCGGGCGATCCTCACCTACCACCCCGAACCGGGCGACGAGGACGTGGTGCTGCTGCGCGCGACCTCGGAGCTGCCGGAGATCCTCCAGCCCATGCACGGGGCGGCACGCAGCCTGCACGAGGACCCCACCAACGGCTGGGGCGATTTGACCACGGGCCGACTCCAGGTGGTCGACGTCCCCGGTGACCACCTGGTGCTCCTGGAGGAACCGCACGTGCACGTCGTTGCCGAGCAGCTCGTACAGGCGGTGGCCGACCGACCGGGCCGACGACCGTCGGAGAGGAATGGGACATGACCGAGTTCCCCCCACGCAAGGCCCTCATCGTCGGATCGGGCGTCGGCGGCCTCGCCGCGGCGGCGGCGCTGCGCCGGGTGGGCGTCGAGGTGCGGGTCTTCGAGCGGGCCCCCGAGCTGCGCCCTGGCACCACGGCGGTGTCGCTGATGTGCAACGCGGTCCTGGCGCTGCGCGAGCTCGACATCGACATCGCCCCGGGCCTGGACAAGCGCGGCGCGGTCTTCGACGAGCTCACGTTCCGCACCCGGCGGGGCCGTCCGATCAGGGCGCTTCCGTTCCGGGAGGTCTCGGACCGGCTGGGGGCGTCGAACTACGCCGTCCACCGGGCCGATCTCCAGCAGACGCTGCTGGACGCCCTCGGGGACGAGAGCGTCATCGAACTCGGCGCCGCGGCGACGGGGTTCGTCAGCGGCGACGAGGGGGTCGAGGTCACCTTCGAGGACGGCAGGACCGCCTCGGGCGACCTCCTGATCGGCGCGGACGGCTTCAACTCCGCGATCCGCCGCCAGGTGGCCGACGCCGACGCCGACGCACCGCGCCCCGGCCACTACGCCTGCTGGCTGGCCACGGTGCCCTTCACGCACCCGCGGCTGAGCAAGGGCTACGCGGCGCACTACTGGGGGCGTGGACAGCGCTTCGGCCTCGCCGACATCGGCCGGGGCCGCGCCTACTGGTGGGCGACGAAGAACGTGCCCCCGGGCGCCTCCGGACACCTGCGGCGCGGCAAGCAAGGGCTCGCGGGCCTCTTCGCGGGCTGGGCCGACGAGGTGCGGGAGGCGATCCGCGTCACCCCCGAGGAGTCGATCGTCCACATCACCGCCCAGGACCGCCCGTTCCTCCAGCGGTGGGGCACCGGGCGCATGACCCTGCTCGGTGACGCGGCCCACCCGATGCTCGTGAGTCTGGGCCAGGGAGCGGCGCTGGCCATCGAGGACGCCGTCGTCCTCGCCCAGCACCTGCGGGCTACGGCGGACCCGGTCGCGGCGCTGCGCGGCTACGAGGACGAGCGCAGGCCCCGGACGGAGGGGCTGGTCGCCGCGGCCCGTGCGCTGAGCGAGACCGAGCAGTTGGAGGGCTTCTTCCCCGCCCTGGCGCGCGACCTCTACTTCCGGTTCGTACCGCTGTCCAAGCTCACCAGCCAGAACGAAGCGGTCCTCACCTGGCCCCCGCTGGGCTGACCCCCCTCACCTGGGCGAGGGCACGAGCGAGGTCCAGCGCACGGTGATCGCGAGGGAACTGGGGCTCCCGGCGGCCTGAGTTCTCGTCCCAGGACGGGACCGTGCCCGCCCGGAGGGCTTCCGGGCGGGCACGGGTGTTCAGCCGTGGGTGGTGCCACTCCGGGTGGAACCCGGCGCCGTGACGCTCACACACGGGTCCACTTCTGGTTGGCCTGGCCGTTGCAGGTCCACAGCACCAGCGGGGTCCCGTTGGCGGTGGCGGCGCCGTTGGCGTCGAGGCACAGTCCGGAGTGGACGTTGCGGATCGTGCCGTCGGAGCCGAGGGTCCACTTCTGGTTGTTCTGGCCGTTGCAGGGCCAGGTGATGACCCGGGTGCCGTTGGCGGTGCCCTGGTTGTAGGCGTCCAGGCACTTGTCGCCGTAGACGCGGATCTCGCCGCCCGCCCAGGTGGTCCAGAGCTGGTTGGCGGCCGTGTGGCAGTCCCACAGCAGGGTCGTGGCGCCAGCGGCGGTGGAGGCGTTGTCCACGTCCACGCAGCGGCCGGAGCCCTCGCCCCGCAGGCGTGAGGTGGTGGCGGCCAGCGGACTGCCGCCGCTCACCCGGTACACGGCGACCCCGTGCGCGGGGACGCTCGCCGAGATCTGCCCGGACGTGCTCGACGCACCGCCGGTCCACAGGTCGGTGAGGGTGAACGCCCCGCCGCTCAGGCCGACCTGGGCCGCCGTCGTGGTGACCGTCGCCGTGCTCCCGCCCCGGTTGAACAGGCCCACCGCGACCGAACCGTCCGCCAGGGGCTTGGCGAACACCTCGGTGTTGCCGTCGTCGCGCACCCGGCGTCCGCCCGCGCCCAGGGAGTCCTGGTTCACCGCCAGCAGGCGCGGGTTGCGCAGGATCGCGCTGACGTCGGCGGACATCGTGCGGATGTCGTTGCCGGCCATCAGCGGGGCGCTCATCAGCGCCCACAGGGCGAAGTGGGAGCGGGACTCGGTCAGCGACAGGCCGGGGCGGCCGACGACCAGCATGTCGGGGTCGTTCCAGTGCCCCGGGCCGGACTGCGCGGCCAGCGGCGCGTTGACGTCCACGACGTTGCCGACGCCCATCGGGTAGCTGTTGGTGTTGCCGTTCTGCCAGATGTCGAGCAGGTCCTCGGTCGTCCGCCACAGGTCGGCGACCTCGCCCCAGTTGTACGTGGACCCCGTGATGGCGTGGAAGCTGTTGGGGTTGATGCTGTAGACGATGGGCCGACCGGTGGCGCGCAGGGCGTCGCGCATCAGCGTGAACCGCGCGACCTGCTCGTCCCGCGTCCCGCTTGAGGAACACCAGTCGTACTTGAGGTAGTCGACCCCCCATGAGGCGAACGTGTTGGCGTCCTGGACCTCGTGGCCCCTGCTGCCCGTGGAGCCCGGGTACGTGCCCACGGTCTGCGCGCAGGTGCGGTCGCCCGGCACCTGGTAGATGCCGAACTTCAGGCCCTTGCCGTGGATGTAGTCCCCGAGGGCCTTCATCCCGCTCGGGAACTTCGTCGGGTTGGCCCGCAGGTTGCCCTGCGCGTCCCGCTGCGGGTCGAACCAGCAGTCGTCGACGACCACGTAGCGGTACCCGGCGTCACGCATCCCCGAGGACACCATCGCGTCGGCGGCCTGGCGGACCTGGGCCTCGGTGATCCCGCACCCGAAGCTGTTCCAGCTGTTCCACCCCAGCGGCGGGGTGAGCGCCGGACTGCCCGGCGCGGCGGTGGCAGGGGACTGCGCTGAGGCCGTCACGGCCGCGGTCACCGTCAGCGCGGCGGCGGTGAGGAGGCGGAACAGTCGTCTGCCTGATCGTCTGAGCACCCGGAGCTCCTTCGGCAGGAGAGAGGGACAGGGGGGTTCGAAATTTCGGTCAACGTTCGGAAACTTTTGATGCCTCACGGATACTAGAGAGGCGTCCGGTCCTGTCAACACCCCTGGGAAGCACAGGTTTTGGCGCGTTATCAGCTCACGACTGATGCGAAAGGGCTGACGCGGCGCGCCGGGTTCCTCTTCATCCGTCTGCTCCGTCCACGACAGCGGCTCGTCGCGGCTGGGCGCCCAGTCCGCGTCGTCCGCCTCAGCCTCGTCCTCGTCGTTCTCGTCGTCGTAGAAGCGGTCACCGGAGGCGAGGTCGTGGAGGGCTGTCCAGCCGTGGCAGCCGACGGGCGTCGCTGCCGGATCGCCCGGGATCATGAGGAGGCCCACGTCAGGGGCGTACTTGATGGCTTCGCGGCTCGACATGGGTGGACTATGTCAAAAGCATATGCACACTAGGGAAGCCGTGCCCAGGTGCCGAACCCGCGGCGCCGGGACCGACTTAGGATGGGCGGTCATGAGCAAGTCACCCGCACGGATCCGGCTCGCGGATGCCGCCTTCGCCCTCTTCGACGAACGCGGGTACGAGCAGACGACCGTCGACGACATCGCGGAACGGGCGGGAGTCGGGCGGACGACGTTCTTCCGGCACTACCGGTCCAAGGAAGCGGTCATCTTCCCCGACCACGACCGGATGCTGGAGCTGATCAAGGACAGGCTCGCGACGTCCAGCCACAGCACCGCGCTGGTCGCCGTCTCCGACGCGGTCCGCCTGGTGCTGCTGCACTACGTGGAGGAGGGCGACCTCGCCCGCCGCCGGTACGCGCTGACCAGCAAGGTCGCCGTGCTGCGGGACCGGGAGATCGCCAGCGTCGCCCGCTACCAGCGGCTGTTCCGGGAGTTCATCGCCGAGTGGATGGGGGACCCGACGGCCTCCGCGTCGCTGCGGGCGGAGTTGATGGCGGCGGCGGTCGTCGCGGCCCACAACCACGTGCTGCGGCGGTGGCTGCGGGACGAGTCCGCGGACCCGGTGCGGGAGGTCGACGAGGCGATGCGGGAGGTGCTCGCGCTGTTCCCGGCGCCCGCCGAGCAGGCCGCCACCCGCGACGGCGGCACCACCGTCGTCGCCTTCCGCAGCGGACAGGACCTCGACGCGCTGCTGCCGTCCCTGCGGCGGCTGATCGAGGGCACCGCCTCCGGCCCCTGAGCCACGCCCGGCCGTCTGCCCGCGCGTCCCCTTCCGACCCGCCCGCCCCCGCGGGACCACCAGTCGCGATGAGCGGGGCGCTGGGGGCGGGTGCTCGGCGCGGTGGCGGACGGCACGGGAGTGCGCCTGCGGATGCGCGGGGCCCGCGGCACGCGGGGGCGCGCTGCGCCTGGGCGGTGGACGCGACGGGCCGCCGCGCGACCCTCGCCAGGCGCCGGGCCGCCCCGCTGCGCCAGGACCGGCTGATGGCCGTACACGTGCTGCTGCCCCGCCCGGGACCGCCGGGTGCCGAGGCGTCCGACACCGAGTCACGCATCCTCATCGAGCCGGTGCCGGGCGGGTGGTGGTACACGGCGCTGACCCCGGGCGGCCGGATCGCGGCCCATCCGACCGACGCCGACCTCGTCGAGCCCGCGCCGCGCACCCCCGAGGGGTTCCTGCGCGCCGCCGCCCGCACCCGGCACCTCAGCGACCGGCTCACCACCGTCGACCGCGGCCACCCCCCCCGCTATCGCGCTGGACCCCCGCCCGCCCACGGACTGCGCCTGACCCCCGGCTGTGGCCCGGGAAGGATCGCCGCGGGGGACGCGGCCCTCGCCTTCGACCCGCTCTCCTCACAGGGCATCCTCACCGCCCTGCACACCGGGCCCGCGCCGGGCTCGCGGTTCCCTGTGCCGCGCGGGCGTGCCGCCACGGCCGGTCCTGGCCGCGTACACCGGCTTCCTCGACGGGGTCGCCGCCGCCCTCGAAGATCCGGACCCCGGTCCGGATCCCCGCCCCGCCCCGCCCCACCCCGCTCACGCACTCCCCACCCCGCTCTGGGGGTTCCGCACCATGTCTTCGCAGCCACACGCAGTCCTGGACGCCGCCGAGATCACCCAGGCCGTACAGGACCTCAACCACTCGGTGACCCTGATCGCGGGGAAGACCACCGTCGTCCGGCTCTACCTCAGGAGCACCTCGGGTCCGGCGGTCTCCGTGCGGGGCGCCATCGCCGTCCGCCGCTCCCCGGCGGAACCGGCCACCACCGTCACCTCGATGAACGCGATCACCCTCGATCCGGTGCAGCCCCCCGACCTCGCCACCCGGCGCGGGGACGCCGGTCTCAGCCTGAACTTCGTGCTGCCCAGCTGGCTGACGACCGAGGGCGCGCTCAGCGTCAGCGGCGTCAACGTCGTCGACGCGGCCAGCGGCGTACCGCTGCCGCTGACCGGCCCCGCGGGCCCCACGGTCTGGTTCAGGGCCGGGCCGCCGCTGCGGGTGCGCGTCCTCGGGATGCGCTACCGGTACGGGGACCCGCCCACCGTCCGCGCCCCGAGGGAACTGGACTACCAGGCGCTGCTGTCCTGGCTGAAGCGCGCCTACCCCGTGGCCGACGTCATCAGCAGCCGCGGCGAGGTCGACGCGCTCGCCCCGCCCGACTTCCTCGCCGTCCAGGTCAACGCCCAACTCGCCGCGCTGCGCGCCCTGGACATGAGCGCGGGCGGCGACCAGCGCACCCACTACTACGGGCTGGTCGCCGACAGCGGGTTCTTCATGCGGGGCGAGGCGTCCGGCATCCCGGTGCTCCCCGACGCCGCCACCGTCGCCTCAGGGCCGACGGGCAGCGCCACCTTCGGCTGGGACTTCGACGGCGTGTACGGCGACTGGTACGGCGCCCACGAACTGGGCCACACCTTCGGACGCAAGCACCCCGGCTTCTGCGGCGAGAGCCACAGCGACCTGCTGAACTACCCGTTCGAGAACGGCCAGCTCGGCGACGCCACCCACGGCTACGTCGGCTTCGACGTCGGTGACCCCACCCTCGGGCTGCCCATGCGGGCGCTGCCGGGGGAGCAGTGGCACGACGTGATGACGTACTGCGCCCGGCAGTGGCTCAGCTCCTACACCTACGACGGCATCCGGCTGCGGCTGCTGGCCGAGGACGCCCTGGTGGCGGGCGGCGCACCGGCGGCCGAGCCGGTGCCCGTGCCCGCCCCGCCGCTGTGGACGACGGCGTCGGCGGCGGGGACCGGCACCGGCAGCGGTCGGCCCGACGAACGCAACCCGGCGCGCACCGTCACCACGGTGCGGGA
The DNA here is from genome assembly GCF_042674625.1 of Streptomyces flavalbus. Classification (NCBI taxonomy): domain Bacteria; kingdom Bacillati; phylum Actinomycetota; class Actinomycetes; order Kitasatosporales; family Streptomycetaceae; genus Streptomyces; species Streptomyces flavalbus. The sequence continues at coordinate 705,066 of NZ_JBHTEB010000001.1, read as the reverse complement.
GCCGGGCCCCGCCGGACGCGCCGCGGGCCCCGGACCGGACGGCGGGACGGCCGGACGACTCGTGAGCGTCGTGGGGACGGTGAACCTGACCCGTCGGGAAGGCGGCATCCAGTTCGTGAACCCGGTGGCCCCGGCCGCCGTGCCGCCGAGCCTGGCGAGCGGTCCCGCGCACGGCGACGAGGAGAGCGGCCCCACGGCCGTACTGCGCGTCCTCCAGTCGGGCGGGGCCCCGCCGCGGGAGATCCAGGTCCCGGTCAAGCTCGGCTCGGAACCGGAGCCGGGCGGCGACCGGACCGGTCTGATCGACGCGGTGACACCGGCCGGACCCGCCCCCGAGGCCGTCGAACTGGTCCTCGACGGTGAGGTGGTGGACACCTTCCACCCCGCGGGCGGCCCGCCCCGGCTACGGGCCGCGCGGGACGCGGGCGTCGCCGACGGCATGGTCCGCATGGCCCTGGAGTTCGACGAGGACCCCGAGGCGGGCTACTCCTACTCCGCCCAGGTCAGCGCGGACGGCGGCCGGACCTGGCGCACCGTCGGCGTCGGCCTGAAGGAGCCCACCGTCGACCTGGACCGACGCCAGTTCGGCCCCGGGGACGACGTACGGCTGCGCATCACGACGACCAACGGGTTCACCAGCACGACGGCCGAGACGAGCCTCTCCGGCGGCGGCGCCCCGGGTTAGGGCGCGCTTGACGTATCCGCCGGGTCAGGGCCCGCTGACGTAGTCGTCCGTCACCCCGTGCAGCGCCGCCTCCTCCGCCGGGCGCGGATGGGAGTCGTCGACGCGGTAGGAGAGCTGGTCGAGGACGCTGACGACGCCGCCCAGGCGGCTGGTCATGCCGACCGCCACGGCGGTGTCGCTGCGCCGCTCCAACTGGCCGGTAAGCGTGACCACGCCGTCGTGTACGGCGATGTCGACGGCCCGCGCGGGCACGCCGAGGGTGTCGGTGAGGACCTTCCGGCTGATCTCCCGCCGGATGTCGTCGTCGCTGCTCAGGAACACCTGGAGCAGCTCACGGCGGGTGACCATGCCGACCAGCCGGTCCTCCTCGTCGACGACGGGCAGCCGTTTGACGCCGTGCTCCGCCATCAGCCGCGCCGCCTCGGGGACGGGGGCCTCGGCGTGCACGGTGACGGCGGGCGCCGACATCACCCCCGCCGCCGTCCCGTCGCCCGAGCCGCGCAGCACGAGGTCCCGTTCGGCGATCACCCCGACGACCCGGTCGTCCTCGTCGATCACCGGGAGACCGCTGACACGGTGGTCCCGGAGTCTGCGGACGACGTCCCGGAGCGGGGTGTCCCGGTCGGCCGTGACGACGTCACCGACCATGACCGCGCCGATACTGGTGGCCTTCATCGCTGTTCCTCCTCGACCGGTCGCGGGCCTCGTCAGCGGCCCTGGATGGCGGGCCCGCGCTCGTCGCGGGCTCCTCCACTCCAGGTTCCGTGGCGCGACCCCCGGCACACAGGGGCTGAGCGGGCCCCGCGCCGGGCCGATCGGCCCACCCCTCCGCGCCCCGACCGTCCCGGTGCGGTGGCCTCTCGTCCGGGAGCGGGGTGAGCGGCCTGGACCGGGACCAGTGCGGGCCGAGGTCGTCCAGCGTCCAGCCGAAGGGGTAGCTGCGCGGCCTGGGCCGACGCGGCAGCCGCTCCGGGCGGGGCGGCAGCAGCCGTATCAGCGCGGCCCGCAGCCGCAGGGCGCGATGGGTGGCGGTCCGCAGCCAGCGCGGCTGCCGGGGGAAGCCGAGCGCGGTGAGCAGCGGCTCGTCGAGTACGGCGAGCGAGGCGCGGGCCGCCAACGGGCGTAACGGGCGCGGGTACCAGTCGGTGAGGATCCGTAAGGTGGCCGCCGCGACCCGGCGGTTGGCGGGATCGTAGGCGAACATCTCCCGCTCGTAGGCGTCGTGGAGCCGCTCGAACCCCGCGTAGGTGTCGGGGATGCCGGTGATGCCCATCATCTCGCCCATGCGCCGCCCCACCAGCGCGAGGCTCTCGGCCTCCTGCCAGCACAGCGGGCGCCAGCCGTACCGGTCGATCCACCGCTTCGGGCCGACCACCGTGGTCGCCAGGACGTACAGGTAGTCCTCGTTGGGGATCTGGTAGCGGCCGTGGATGCGGTTGAGGTGGCGCAGGGTGGCCCGGCCGTGCGCGGAGTCCATGCCGTCGCGGACCATCTCGTACGCCATCAGCACCGTGTCGTCGTAGCGCTTCTGTCCGGCGCGCTCGAACTCCTGGGTGCGGTCCAGGAGCCGGGAGATGCGGGGGACGCCGTAGTCGCGCAGGAAGGCGACGGAGACGCCGTTGAGGTAGTCGCGGGGGAACTCGTACTGGGTGATCCAGCGGAATATCCGCTCGTGGTCCTGTCGCGGGTCCATGTGCCGGATGCGGCGGAGTCGGCGGTAGCGTCCCATGGGTTCCTGCTCCTCTCGGCGCGCGCTGCGGTCCCGTTCATGAGCCGGAGATACAAAAACTATTGACTTGTCTCAGGGGGGCGTCAAGAGTCCGGACGGAGAGGCCCGGCCGGTGGGCGACGGTCACCGGCCGGGCGGGACTGACCCGCGGCGGGGTCAGCCGCTGGTCCACGCGTGCGCGACGTCCACGACCACCCGGTCGGTGAGCGTCAGCACACGGAACGGCAGCCGGGCGCGGACCCCGAGCCCGAGCTGGGTGTCACCCTCGAAACTCCCGACGAAGCGGGCGTCCCGGAAGGTCCGGTACCCGGTCAGGTCGACCCCGGGCAACGGGCGGCCCGGCCGTGCCGGATAGGTGGGGACGCCGGTCTCCGGGTCGTAGGAGGGCGCCATCACCCGCACCTCCAGGACGGCTCCGCCCGCGACGGGTACGACCTGTCCCGAGCCGTCCTGGCGGAGCTGGTCGACGTACCTGACCCAGTAGCCGGTGCCGGTGCCCGCGCCGGGGACGTCCACGACCATCCGGTCGTAGCAGTCGTGACGGCCGGTCCTGACGTTCGTCAGCGAGGCGGTCGCGGTCGCGGCGCCGACCTTGTCGAGGCTGCCCCAGCCGGTGGGGCACGCCGTCTGGGCGACGGTGGCGGAGGTGGCGGAGGCGGTCTGTGCGGGGAGGACGGGGACCGTCAGTGCGGCGCTCAGCAGCGCCAGCGACACCCAGGTTGTTCGGCTTCGTCTCATGGTGTCCCCCAGTGGAGGGAAGGGTGCTGTTATCGGGTGAGACACGCGCCTTGCCGCAAAGGTTGTGCTACGCCCCACCGAAGCTCCGCAAGCGGCAGCCGGAATTCCGTGCCGGAATCCCGGGAGAAGTCAAGGGATATTCCGTGCACATTCCCGTTGACTGAGGTTCGCTCGTGCTTCCCCGTGCACCCGTGCGCCCCCGCGCTCAGAGGATTCAGTGCGCCGTACCCGGGTTGGACTGGGCAGAACATGAATTCAAGCGCATGTCGGTGGGGGGACGCCGATTTCCGTGTGTCGACTGAGGCAGGGGGTATTCGATGACCGATGCCATGACCGAGCCGCAGCGAGTATGGACAGTGGGTACTGCGCCAGGCATATTCCCGTTCGCCAGCCATGCTATTGCCTTGTTCCGTCGCCCGCTGGATTTCCTGAGTTCCCTTCCCGCGCGCGGTGATCTCGTCGAGGTCCGGCTGGGCCCCGTACGCGCCTGGATGGCCTGTCATCCGCGCGTGGTCCACCAGGTCCTCATGGACCCGCACACCTACGACAAGGGAGGTCCCCTCTTCGACCGGCTGCGCGCCCTGATGGGCGACGGCCTCGTCACCTGCCGCCAGGACGCGCACCGGCGCCAGCGCAGGCTGGTCCAGCCCGCGTTCCGCCCCGCCCGCGTCGCGGAGCACGCCCGGCTGACGGGACAGGAGGCGCGGGCCGCGTCCCGCGCCTGGCGACCGGGCCAGCGGGTCGACGTCACCGCGGAGATGATGGCGCTGACGACCCGGGCCACCAGCCGGTTGCTGTTCTCCGGCTCCCTGGACGCCGGGCGCTCCGCCACCGTGCGCGACTGCCTCGGCGCCGTCGTGCGGGGCCTGTTCGTCCGCACGGTGGTGCCCTTCGACGCGCCGTTCAAGGTGCCCACCCCCGCCAACCGGCGCTACCGCGACGCCCTGGCCCGGCTGCACGCCCTCGTCGACGAGATCATCGCCGAGCGCGGGCGCGGTGGCGCCGCGTACGACGACCTCCTGGCCACGCTGCTGGAGGCCGCCGACGGCGCGACCGGTACCGCCACCGGCGCCACGCCGCCCGGCGAGCGGGAGATCCACGACCAGTTGGTCACCCTGCTGCTCACCGGAGTCGAGACCACGGCGATGTGCCTCGCCTCCGCCTTCGCCCTCCTCGCGGACCACCCCGAGGAGGAACGACGGCTGCACCAGGAGGTCGACGACGTCCTCGCCGGTGACCGAGCCCCGGACCACGCCGACCTGGCCCGGCTCGGCCACACCCGACGCGTCATCACCGAGACCCTGCGCGTCCAGCCGCCCGGCTGGCTCTTCACACGTGTCACCACCCGGGACACCGAACTCGCCGGACAGCGGCTGCCCCGCGGCACGATCGTCCTGTACAGCCCCTACGTCCTGCACCACGACCCCGCGTCCTTCCCCGACCCCGAGGCGTTCCTGCCTGACCGCTGGCTCCCGGAGCGGGCCGCCGGGGTGCCGGGCGGCGCGATGCTGCCCTTCTCCGCGGGCAACCGCAAGTGCGTCGGGGACAGCCTCGCCGTGGCCGAGGCGACCGTCGCCCTCGCCGCCGTCGCCGCGCGCTGGCGGCTGCGCCCGCCGCCCGGCCGCCGCCCCGTGCCACCACGGCCCGCGGTGACGCTGGGCCCCCGCTCCCTGGAGATGATCTGCGCACCGCGCCGCCCCGTACCGGAGTCCTGACCGCCTGAAAGGAAGTGACCCACGGTGCACACGGTCCACACGGTCCACGAGGAGATCCCGGCCGACGCAGCCGGGGAACCACGCACCCGCAGTCTCAGGGAACTCGTCGACGACACGCTCTACATGCCCTTCCCCTTTCAGAGCCACCCCCGGCAGTCCGAGGCCGAGGCGGGCGTCACCGAGTGGCTGCGCTCCCGCGGCCTGACGGAGGACCCGGCCGTCGCCGACATGATCGACCGGACCCGCCCGGCCGAACTCGCCTCCTACAACAGCCCGTCCGTCGACCTGGACATCCTCCAGATCGTGGCCAACCAGATCGCCTACCAGTTCGTCTTCGACGACACGGCGGAGGAGGTGGGCCGCCGGAACCCCGGCCAGCTCCTGCCCATGCTCTGCGAGAGCGTCGCCATCCTCCGCGACGGCCAACCACCCACGACCCACCTCGGCGCGGCCCTGTCCGACCTCTACCGCCAGGTCCGCGAGCGCTGCACACCGGCGCAGGCGGCGCGGTGGGCGTGGCGCAGCCGGGAGTACGTCCACGGCCTGCTGTACGAGTCGGTCGCCCAGACGCAGGCCGGGCCCGTGGAAGTGGGCCTGTGCTGCTCCGTCCGCGCGCTCATCGCGGGCGTCGAGCCGTTCTACCCCCTCTACGAGGCCGCCCAGCCCCGGGAACTGACCGACGCGGAACTCGACCACCCCGTGATGCGGCGCCTGGAGCGGCTCTCGGCCGACGCGGCGGTGTGGATACCGGACCTCTTCTCCGCGGTGAAGGAGCAACGCACGGGCGGGCTGATCAACCTGGCCCTCGCCTACCAGCGGGCGGGGTGCTTCACCCTGCCGGAGGCCGTCAGTCTCGCCGTCCGCAAGATCAACGGAACGATTGAACAGATCGAGCGGCTGTACCAGGAGATCGAACCGGAGCTGACACCCGCCGGAGTCGGGTATGTGGAGGGCATGATCGGCTGGATACGCGGGTGTTACTACTGGTCCCGCACCGTGCCCCGGTACGCGGACGCCACCAAGGTGGCCGCAGAGGTATCAGGGAGGGTGTAACGGGCGTAACCAAGGGACGCTACCCGAAGAGCGGACCACAAACCCCAAGCTGCTGGTATTTCACTCGTTCCTGTCAACCTCGCTTGGCAACCCGGGCATCGTGCCCGCAGGACCGGCGTACGCTCGGCGCTTACGTCCGAGGACCAACGACAGGAAGCGAAAGTGCACATGGTGCATGGGTCGCGGGAACCGATCGGCGAAGGTCGCCCACTGGTCGAACGTCAGCGGGAACTCGACGCGCTCGCAACCGCCTTGTCGGAACTCCACGGCGCGGCCCACGCCGTGGCACGCGCCCGGCACGGAGGACTGCTCGCCTTCACCGGGCAGGCCGGACTGGGCAAGACGGCGCTCATCACGGAAGCGCGCGCCCGTGCCACGGCCCTGGGCTGCACGGTGCTCTCCGGCCGGGGCGGGGAGACCGAACAGGAACTGGCGTTCCACGTGGTGCGCCAGTTGGTCCAGCCGGTCCTGGCGGCGATGAGCGAACCGGAACGCCGTGCCTTCCTGGGCAGTTGGTACGACATCGTCGCCACCGCCCTCGGTCTCGAAGCCAAGGACACCCCGCATACGCCCGACCCGACGGGTGTCCGCGACGGCCTGGACTGGGTCATGACCCGGCTCGCGGTGCTGAAGGCTCCCGTCGTCCTGCTCCTGGACGACCTGCACTGGGCTGACCTGGAGTCCCTCGGCTGGCTGACCGCCTTCGCCGCCCGCGCCGCGGACCTTCCCCTGCTGATCGTCGCCGCCTTCCGGCCCGACGAACTGCCCGCCGGGGCAACCGCCTTCCGCGCGCTGTTCACCGGGCACGCCGCCCGCCCCCATGCCCTGGTACCGCTCACCCCCACCGGTGTCGCGCGCATCGTGCGGTCCAAGGTGGGGGAGAGCGCCGAGGACGAGTTCTGCCAGGAGTGCTGGGAGGTCACCGGCGGCAGCCCGTTCGAGACCGTCGAACTCGCCATCCGGCTCGCGGAACGGAGCGTGCAGGGCACGGAGGCGGAACTGCCCGTCATGCGCGACCTGGCGTCCGAACTCAAGGGCCCGGGGCTGGTCGAGCGACTGCGGCAGCTCGGTACGGCCACCGTCCGCTTCGCCGAGGCCGTGGCTGTGCTGGGCACGCCAGCGAGGCCGGACCTCGCCGCGGGCATCGCGGTGGTCGGCGACAGCGAGGCCGCCATGGAGGCGATCCGCAAGCTGCGTGCCGCCCGCATCCTGGCCGAGGAGGACGGACCGGGCGGCGGCCTCGAATTCGTGCACCCGCTGATCGCCACGGCCATCTACCGCTCCATCAGCCCGCACCTGCGGGTCGGTATGCACAACGCCGCCGCGGTGTCCGTCCGGGCCGCGGGCTACGGACCCACCGCCGCCGCGCGCCACCTGCTGGAGGTCCCCTGCGAGGGGAAGCCCGAGGCGGTCGAGTGCCTGCGGAAGGCCGCCCGCGAATACCTCCGCGCCGGTGCGCCGGAGGCCGCCCGGCGCCTGCTCACCCGCGCGCTCCAGGAGCCGCCCCTCCCTGAGGACCGTGCCGCGCTGCTGCACGAACTCGCCTGCGCCACCTTCCTGATCGAACCCACGGCCACCGTCACCCACCTGCGGGAGGCGCTGGCCGAGCCCGACATCCCGGCCGACCTGCGCGCCTCCATCGTCTACCGGCTGACCCAGGCGCTGGCCCACACCGACCGCGTCGCGGAGGCCGCGACGGTGGCCGCCGAGGAGGTGAACAACGCGCCCAACCCGCGCATCCGGCTGCGGATGCGGGCCGACCACCTCGTGTGGAGCGCGTTCCGCACCGACGAGCCCGACTCCGCCGCCCGCTCGCGCAGGCTGACCCGGCTGGCCGAACGGCTGGCCGACCGCCAGGGACTGGAGGAGCGGTACATCCTCGGGCTGCGGGCCTGGGACGCCCTGGTGCGAGGCGAGCCGCGGCACACCGCTCTGGGGTGCGCCGAGAAGGCCCTCCACGGCGGGATGAGCTGGACCGACGAGAACCGTGGCTTCGAGGTGCCGGTCTCGGTGGCGCTGGTGTTCATGCACGGCGACCAGCCGCGCCGCGCCGAGGAACTGTTCATCAAGGGCATAGCCGAATGCGAGGGCAAGGGCTGGCGGGGCTCCCACCTGGCCCTGGGGCAGGCGCTCTTCGGGTACATCCGCTACCGGCGGGGCTCCCTGGCCGAGGCCGAGCACTACGCCAGCGAGGGCCTCCGGACCGCCGAGCGCGTCGAAGGTGCCGTCCCCGCCCAGTGGTTCGCCATCGGGATCGTGGTCCAGACCCTGCTCGCCCGGGGCCGCACCGCCGACGCGCGGCGGCTCGTGGACTCCTACCGGTACGGCGAGGTCGTGCCGAACGCCGTCATCTACCCCGACCCGCGCACCGTGTACGCCGAGCTGCTCATCGCCGAGGGGCGCTACCCGGAGGCGCAGCGGCTGCTGACGGAGGTGGGGGAGCGGCTGGACGCGCGGGGCTGGCGCAACCCGGGGTGGTGCACCTGGCGGCTGGACCTCGCGGACGCGCTCGCCCCGACCGACCCGGAGCGGGCGGTCCGGCTGGCCCGGGAGGCCGTCAAGCTGGCCCGGGACTTCGGCGCCGCGTCGGTGATCGGGCAGGCGCTGCACACCGAGGCCCGGGTGACCGGGGGACCGGCCGCGCTCGAACTGTACGAGGAGGCCGTGGAGCAGTTGCTGACGTCACCGGCCGCCTACGAGCTGGCCCGCGCGCTCATCGGGCACGGCGCCGCGCTGTCCCGGACCGGCAGGGTGCAGGAGGCCGCCGACCGGCTCTACCAGGGCCTGGAGGCCGCCGTGCACTGCGGTGCCGAGGCGCTGGCGACGCGGGCGCGCGGGGAGCTGGCCGCGGCCGGGCTGCGACCGCTGCCGCTGCGGTACGCGCAGACCGACACCCTCACCGCGCGGGAGCGCGAGGCCGCCGAGCGGACGGCGCTGGGCCACCCGCTGGCCGTGGTCGCGAAGGACCTGCGCCTGACCGAGCAGGGCGTACGGCAACTGCTGTCCGCCGTCTACCGGAAGATCGGCACCGACGCGACCGGGCTCGCCAGGGCCCTGGAGACGTTCCCCCGGCCCCGCGAGTGACCGCCTGGTCAGCCGCTCACGGCGCGCCGATCGTCCCGGCGTGGGCGAGGAGCTGGTGCAGCAGGTGGGAGGCCGTGATCACGCCGAGCAGCCGGGTGCCGTCCGGCGTCCGCTCCGCCACCGCCACCACCGGGCTGTGCACCCGTGCCATCAGCGCGGCCACCTCAAGGGCGGTGTCGTCGGGGTCGGCGACCGGCGGCGGCGCCGCCCTGCCGGGCAGGCAGTCGCCGACCCGGCGGCCCACCAGCGCCAGGCAGAGCCGGTCGGCGTGCGGCTCGTCGACCACGGCGGCGAGGGCGGGGTCCTCCACGACGTAGTTCGGCACCAGCATCTTGATCATCTCGGCGGCGGGCAGCACCGCCCGCGGGGCGCCGCGCCGGTCCAGCACCAGCAGTCCGGGCAGGCTGTGCTCGGCCATCAGCCGGGCCGCCGCCAGCGCGTCGCTGTCGACGTCCACCGTCTCGTAGTCGACCACCAGTTCACGGGCACGCACGGCACCCTCCTCGTCTGCCCTCGGCGGGCGGCACGGCCAACGGCGTACCTGTCCGCACCCAGCGTCGTACACCGCCGGGTGCCCGGCCAGGGGACGGACGGCACGTGTTCGGGGGCGGTGCCGTTCGGGGCGGGCGGGAGCACACTGGAAGGGTGCCGTCGGTGCTCACGAGGGGGTGTCGGCCGATGCCTGCGTCACGGCGTGCCAGGGTGCGGCTGTGGCGGTGGCGGCGCAGTCCGCTCAGGCGGCGCTGCGACGTCATCGAAGCCTGGGTCGTGCTGCTCGGCTGGGTCCTCGCGCTGCTCGGCGGGGCGCTGGCGGGCATGGCGGCGGCGCACGGCGTGCAGCGGGCCGCCGACGCGCAGCGCGCCGAACGGCAGCGGGTGACGGCGGAACTCGTCGAGGACGCGGGCGACCAGGTGCCGTCCCGGGTGCCGTCCGACTACCGGGTGTGGGCGACGGTCCGCTGGACCGACCGCGACGGCCTGACGCGCACGGACGAGGCGCGGGTACCGGCGAGGTCCGCGGCCGGGAGCGAGGTCGCCGTGTGGACCGACCGGGGCGGCGCTGTCGTGCCGGAGCCGCTGAGCGCGGGTGAGGCGCGGATGCACATGGCGGCGGGCGGGGTGCTGACGGCGCTGGGGACCGGGGGAGCGGTCCTGGTGACGGTGTGGCTGGTGCGGCTCGGTCTGGACCGGCAGCGGATGGCGCGCTGGGAGGCGGACTGGGAGCGGTTCGACACCCCGCGCGGCTGGAAGACCGGCTGACGCCGTGCCGCGCCGGGTGGTGGTCCGGCACGGCACGGGAGCGGCGTCAGGCGAGGGCGAAGTAGCGCAGCCAGACGTACAGGGCCGCGAGTCCCACCGTGACGACGGTGACGACCAGGCCGTACTTGGTGAACTGCCAGAAGGAGATCGGCTGGCGGCTGCGTTCCGCGATGCCGAGGACGACGACGTTGGCGCTGGCGCCGATCGCGGTGGCGTTGCCGCCGAGGTCCGCGCCGATGGCCAGGGCCCACCACATCACGTGGTCCCCGCCGCCGCCCATGGACGCCACCAGGTCGGAGGTGATGGGGGCCATCGTGGCGACGTAGGGGATGTTGTCGACGATGCCGGAGAGCGCGGCCGAGGCGCCCAGCAGCAGCATCGAGCCGCCCATCTCGTTGTCCCCGATGGTGTCGGCGAGTGTGGTGGAGATCTCGCCGATGACGCCGGTCTCGATGAGGCCGCCGATCATGATGAACAGCCCGGCGAAGAAGGCGAGCGTGGGCCACTCCACCTCGCGCAGGACGTCCCCGGTCTCGGCGGTGGAGATCGCCACCAGCAGTCCGGCGCCGAGCAGGGCGACGACGCTGGGCTCGTAGTGCAGTACGGGGTGCAGCACGAAACCGGCGACGACCAGGGCCAGCACGATCAGGCCCTGCACGAGCAGGCGGGGGTCGCGGATGGCCTCGCGCTCCTCCAGCGCCATGACCTCGGCGGCGCGCTTCTCGTCGTACTGGAACGAGCTGCGGAACAGGAAGCGGCACAGGGCGATCAGGACCAGGATGAGGATCGCGGACAGCGGGGCCATGTGGACCAGGAAGTCGTTGAAGGTCAGGCCCGCGCGGCTGGCGATGATGATGTTGGGCGGGTCACCGACGAGGGTCGCGGCGCCGCCGATGTTCGAGGCCAGCACCTCCGCGATCAGGAACGGCGCGGCGGGCAGCGCGAGGCGTTCGCAGACCAGCAGGGTCACCGGGGCGACGAGGAGGACCGTGGTGACGTTGTCGAGCAGGGCCGAGGCGAGCGCGGTGATGACGACGAGCATCACCATGACCCGGAAGGGTTTGGCGCGGGCCCGCTTCACCGACCAGATGGCCAGGTACTCGAACATGCCGGTCTTCTTCAGCACGCCGACGATCATCATCATGCCGAGCAGCAGGAAGATGACGTTCCAGTCGACGCCGGAGTGCTCGGAGTAGAAGGCGGACTTGTCGTCGGTCGCCCCGATGGCCAGCATCAGCGCCGCGCCGCCGAGGGCCGCCGCCACCCGGTGGATCTTCTCGCTGATGATCAGGGCGTAGGCGCCGACGAAGACGGCGATCGCCGCCCAACTGTGCCAGTCGTTCACGATTCTCCGACGTGTCGTGTCCTCGGGCGGCGGCCGGATCGGCCACCGCCCTCCGTGCGGGGCTGGTGCGGAAGGGTCAGGCGCCGACCCGGGCGCCCTGGTCGGTCCTGTCGTCCGGGGTGGTGCGGGACTCCTCGTCGCCGCCGTCCACCCCGGCCAGGTCCTCGACGTCGAAGAGGCGGGCGATCGGGACGTCCGTGGAGCTGTGCGCGATGATCGAGAAGGCGATGCAGACGGCGATCAGCGTGAACGCCTCCTCGCCCTGCGGGATACCGGCCTGGAGCACCAGCAGCCCGTACACCACCGAGGCGAAGCCCTTCGGCCCGAACCACGCCGCGACCAGCTTCTCCCGCCGGGTGAAGCGGGTGCCGAGCAGCGACAGCAGCAGCGACGCGGGCCGGATCAGCACGATGGCGAGGACCACCGCGACATAGCCGCCGAAGGACAGGTCACCGAAGAGGGACGGCGTCAGCAGCGCGCCGAACACCAGCAGCGCCGCGAACTTGGCCAGCTCCGCCAGCGCCTCCCCGAGCGGCTCGAACGCCTCCTTCGACTCCGTCGAGTAGGCGGTGAGCACGGCACCCGCGGAGAACGCCGCCAGGTACGGGTTGGCGTGCGTCAGGTGGCAGGCCGCGTACAGGATCACGCCGATCGCCAGCGGCAGCAGCGGCTGGAGCTTGGGCTCGGCGCCCAGCAGCCGGAACCGCACCAGCGTGATCACGGCCAGCGGCAGGACGACGCCGAAGAGCAGGCCGAGCACCAGCTCCAGCAGGATCGTCGGCAGGTCGGACTCCACGTGCCCGCTGGTCGGCCCGGCCGCGGCGAGGAAGATGAGCACCACCGGCAGGGCGAGCCCGTCGTTGATGCCGCTCTCCACGTTCAGCAACTGCCGCAGCTTCGACGGGACCTCCTTGCGCCCGACGATCGCCGAGGCGAACACCGGGTCGGTGGGCGCGAGGACCGCGCCGACCAGGAACGACGTCGTCCAGTCCAGGCCCACCAGGAAGTGCGTGAGCAGCGCCATGCCGACGAACGCGATCGGCATCCCGAGTCCCAGGGCGCGCGCCGGGTTCTTCCAGTTCTCCCGCAGCTTGGGGAACGAGACGTGCATCCCGTCGGTGAACAGCACCGCGAACAGCGCCAGGTCCGCCGTGACGGAGACCAGCTCGCTCTCCGGCGTGATGTGGATCAGCCCGAGGAACCCGTCGCTGACCAGGGCGCCGCCGACGAGGAAAAGGAACGACGTCGACAGGACGGTCCTGGCGGCCAGCCCGGACAACAGCACCGCGATGAGCAGTGCCACCCCGAAGACCACGACGAGCACCATGGTGAACCCCCGATCGGCAAAGAGACTTCTGTCAAGACCGCCGACCAGGCTTCCCGGCACACCGCTGGGAACCCTACACGGTCCTTACGCGGCATTGACAGGGGTCCCGCGCGCACTCCGGGCCCACGCTCGTTGCCGGGTTCCGGCATGGTGCGGGACCGTGCCCTGCCGTACCGGGGCCTGACCGCCGCGGTGCCCGGGTCGGCATCCTGCCGTCATGGTCACTGCGCGACACACGGTGCTCGTCGAAGCCGTACCCCGTCCCTGGGCCCTGACGGCCCTCGCCCTCCTCGACGACCTGACGCGGGACACGCGTGCCGAGTCCGGCCGGGTGCTCCTGCCGGACGGGACCGCCGTCCCCGACGTCCGCCTGGTGACGGGACGGCACCTGCGGCCCGGCGCGGTGTACGCCGACGACGAGGGCGCCACCCGGGTCACCGTCCGGGAGTGGAACCGGCGCGGGGTACGGCTCGGCCTCGACGCGAGCTGGCCCGACGGCGCCCTCCGTGCGGAGGGCGCGCTGCGCGGCCTGGACCGGCCGCGGCTGGTGGAGGTCTCGGGCGAGCTGGCGGGCACCGGCCGCTGGCCGTCGCTGCTGCGGGTGCGCGGCCGGGCGCGGCTGCGTCCGGAGGACTGGTGGGCGGCGTTCGACCACAAGCGCCCCCCGCGCGGCGCCCCCGCCCGCGCCCGCCTCGACCACCGACTGGTCCGCGCCGACGCACGCGCCGAGCCGGTCCGCCACACCCCCGACGGCCACTGGGAGGTCCGCGTCACCCTCTCCCTCCGCGGACGCGGCCCGCTGCGCCCCCTGACCTCCCTCGCCCTGCACCTCTTCGGCGCCCGCGTACGACGCTCCGTCACCCAGGGCCTGGACGACGCGGCCCGGCAGTGGAACGCACAGGTGCCCGCACTGGTCGCCGGGGACCCGGCGGACCTGCGGCGCAGGCTCACCTGACGCCCCCTGGGCGCTGACCGGCACCCAAAACCCGGCGAACACTGCCGGGAACCGGCAATGCGCGGCGGCCTGTTCGGCGGTCAGCATGGGGTGCGGCAGGCACGGTGATCGGTGTCGATGCCGTAGACCGGCAGTACGCACGGGAGAGAGGGCGGGTCGTGGGGACGTTTCTGGACGCTGCCACGGGGCTGCCGACCCTGCCGCTCACGGCCGCACTGGTCGTCGTCGGCTGCTTCTGGCTGCTGGCCGCCCTGCGGCTGACCACCGTGAGCGCCTTCGACGCGGACGTGGACCTGCGCGGCTGGGGCCTGGACGGGGTGCCGGTCGCCGTCGCGTTCTCCCTGCTGACCGTGGTCGCCTGGGGCCTCTCCGTCGGCGCCGCCGTGCTACTGGCCCACCTCGTACCCTCCGGTGCCCTGGCGGGCGCGCTGCGGCTGGTGACCACGGCCGCCGCGCTGTACGTCGCCTGGCGGACCACGCGGCGGGCGGTGCGGCTGACGCGCCGTCACCGACGAGCGGCTGGGCGACGGCCAGCGCCGCCGCCCCGGCCCGCCGATCGCGCGACCGGCGCGCGCACCCACCCCCGCCGCGCCGCCTGAACGCCCCCCGCACCGCCGTACCGGCACTTCGCTGCCGTCACCACCCCGGCCGCCCGGCACCGCCCGACCGGCCCGGCTCTCCCCTGACCTCCTGAGAGGGACCCCGCATGACAACCGGTCTGGACACCGGCTCCTACGAGGTGCTGCGCGACCGGCTCGCCGCACAGGCCCGGGAACTGGCCCGGCGCGCCGAGCAGTTGAACGCCCGCCGGATCGAGGAGTTCGGCGCCACCCGCCTCGAACTCACCGGCACCGAGCGGCTCCGCACCGAACAGCCCTGTCTGCCCCGCGACATCGTCGCCATCGGCGGACACCTGCTGCTCGGCCGCAACACCTCCCTCGCCCGCACCGGCGAGCCCGCCGTCGCCGATGTCCTCGGCCTGTACGACCGCGACCTGAACCCCGCGCCCGACAGCGCCGTCCCCGGACTGCTCGACGACCCCGCCTTCGTCCGCGAGTTCGCCGCCCTGCACCGCTACTACCGGCAGGCCCGGCTGCTCCAACTGCGCCGCGTCGAGGGCAGACTGCTGGCCGTCTTCCGCACCGGCGAGAAGGCCGCCGACATCCGCGTCCTGCGCTGGGCGGTCACCGACGACGACACGGTGACCTTCCTCGACGCCCGCGGCGAACGCGACCACGTCCTGCCCGCCGCCCAGGACGTCGAGTGGACCCCCACCACCCGCGAGGACCACGTCCTCGGCCGCCACCCGCACGTCCGCGTCCAGGACGAGGTCTACGTCGACACGCTCGGCGGCACCCTCACCGTCAAGACCGACGACGACACGGAGACCGGCGAGGGCGTGTACGCCGAACCCGTCGACGAGCCCCTCCAGTCCCTCGCGGACGCCGACATCGCGCACGCGCGCGTGGGCCCGCTGATCCTGCTGCGCGTCCGCCCCTACAAGGAGAGTGCCGACCGCCACCTCGTCTTCAACACCCTCACCAAGGCCGTCGTCCGCCTCGACGGCATCGGCCGGGCCTGCCGCCGCCTCCCCGAGGACCAGGGCGTCGTCTTCCCCGGCGGCTACTGCCTGGCCAGCGGCGCCCACAAGACGTACGACGTCGACACCGACGGCCTGGAGTTCGAGCGCGAGGTGCGTTCACCCAACGGCGAGGACGTGCTGTACGCGTTCCACGCGCGCGTGCCGGGCCGCAGCCTCCTGCTGCCGTACAACATGATCCGCAAGGCGGTCGCCACCCCGCTGACCTGCCACGGCTGGGCGCTCTTCGACGACGGCACGCTGATGGCGCTGCGCGCCGCGGGCGACGAGCCCGCGCGGGTGCACCCGCTCCAGGTGTGGTCCTCCCCGTACGTCTCCGACACCCACGCCGCCGCCGCGCCCACCGGCGGCGGACCGCTCGCCCGGGTCGGCAACGCCGACCTCGTCCGCGGCATCTCCGACTGCCTGTCCCTGACCCGCGCCGCCGAGGACACCAGCCCGACGACCGAGATGTACGAGGCGCTGATCGCCGCCTGCGCCCGCGCGGCCGACGCCCACCACTGGCTCGACGACCCCGAACTCGGTGACCTGAACGGGCCGTTGAGCGAGATGCGGGACACCGCCGAGCAGGTGCTGGCCGAGTTCGAGACCGTCCGCACGCTGACCCGGCGGGCCGCCGACGCCCTCGACGAGGCCGACGCGCGGATCGCCGCCGTGGTGCGCCGACTGCGCGGTGAGGCACCCCGCGAGGCCGCCGCCTGGGTGACCGGGCTGACCGAACTGCGGCACGCCCTCGGCCACCTGCTGACCTGCAAGGAACTGCGGTACGCCGACACCGCCCGGATCGACGAGCTGGCCGGGGCGGCGCAGGCGGACCTCGCCGCGTTCGGCCGCCGCGCCGTCGCCTTCCTCGCCCGCGAGGACGCCTTCAGCGACCAGCGCCAGGACGTCGAGCGGCTCGTCGCGGACGCCGAGGCGCTCACCACCGCCGCCGACGCCGCGCCCGTCGCCGCCCGCCTCGACCAGCTCACCGACTCGCTGCGCACGGTGACCGAGGTCGTCGGCGGCCTCGACATCGCGGACACCACCGTGCGCACCGCCATCCTGGAGCGCGTCGCCGAGGTCCTCGGCGGCGTCAACCGCGCCCGCGCCACCCTCGACGCCCGCCGCCGCGCCCTCCTGGACCACGAGGGCCGCGCCGCCTTCGGCGCCGAGTTCGCCCTGCTCGGCCAGGCGGTCACCGGCGCGCTCCAGGCCGCCGACAGCCCCGAGGAGTGCGACGCCCGGCTCGCCGGGCTGCTCGTCCAGATCGAGGACCTGGAGTCCCGGTTCGCGGAGTTCGACGACTTCCTCACCCGGCTCACCGACCAGCGCGCCGAGGTCCACGAGGCGTTCGCCGCCCGCAAGCAGTCCCTCGCGGACGCCCGCGCCAGCCGCGCCGAACAGCTCGCCGCCGCGGCCGACCGCGTCCTTCAGACCGTCACCCGCCGCGCCGCCACGCTCCCCGACGCGGACGCCGTCGCCGCCTACTTCACCTCCGACCCGCTGCCCGCCAAGGTCCGCCGCACCGCGGCCGAACTGCGCGCCGCCGGTGACACGGTCCGCGCCGAGGAACTCGACGGCCGCCTCAAGGCCGCCCGCCAGGAGGCCGTGCGCGCCCTGCGCGACCGCGCCGACCTGTACGCCGACGACGGCCGCACCCTGCGCCTGGGCCGCCACCGCTTCGCCGTCAACACCCAGCCCCTGGACCTCACCCTGATCCCGCACGGCGACGGCCTCGCCTTCGCGCTCACCGGCACCGACTACCGCGCCCCGGTCACCGAGGCGGCCTTCCCCGGCCTCGCCGCCACCCGCCCCTACTGGGACCGGCACCTGCCCTCCGAGTCCCCCGAGGTGTACCGCGCCGAGCACCTCGCCGCCCGGCTGCTCGCCGCCCACGGCCCGCAGGCCCTCGCCCACCACGACGACCTGCCCGCCCTGGTCCGCGACGCGGCGGGGGCGGCGTACGACGAGGGCTACGAGCGCGGCGTCCACGACCACGACGCCACCGCCATCCTCACCGCCGTGCTCCGCCTGTACGACGCCGCCGGGGCGCTGCGCCACGAGCCCGCCGCCCGCGCCACCGCCCAACTGTTCTGGGCGCACGGCACGACGGACGCGTCCCGCGCGGACTGGCGGCGCCGCGCCGTCTCCCTCGCCCGCGCCCGCGACACCTTCGGACCGACGCCCGCGATCGACGGACTGCGCGCCGAACTCGCCGCCGCCATAGCGGACTTCGGCATGGGTCCCAGCGCGCCCGAGCCCGCCGCCGACTACCTCTTCGACGAGCTGACCGGCGGCCCCGAGGGCTTCGTCCTCAGCGCCGCCACCCGCACCCTGCTCGACAAGTTCCGCCGCACGGTCGGCTCCCCGGCCTACGACGACGACCTCGCCGCCCTCGACGACCTCACCGCCCGCCACCAACTGGCCGAGGCATGGCTCAGCTCCTACGCCACCGCCACCGGCACCCCCCTCACCCCCGGCGACCTCGCCGAGGCCGTCGCCGCCGAACTCTGCCCCGACCTGCCCCGCCACACCAGCGAGGCACCCCTGACCGCGACCGTCACCGGCCTGCTCGGCAGCCACCCCCGCCTCACCGACCGCACCCTCACCGTCCGCGTCGACGAGTTCCTCGCCCGCACCCGCGCCTTCCGCGAACAGGACACCCCCGCCTACCGCGCCTACCAGCGCCACCGCACCGACCTGGTCGCCGCCGAACGCGCCCGGCTGCGCCTGGATGAGCTGCGCCCGCGCGTGATGTCGTCGTTCGTCCGCGGCCGACTCGTCGACGAGGTCTACCTCCCGCTCATCGGGGACAACCTCGCCAAGCAGCTCGGCAGCACCGGCGCCGACAAGCGCACCGACACCGGCGGCCTGCTCCTGCTGCTCTCCCCGCCCGGCTACGGCAAGACGACCCTCATGGAGTACGTCGCCGACCGGCTCGGGCTGGTCCTGGTGAAGGTCAGCGGCCCCGCCCTCGGCCACACCGTCACCTCCCTCGACCCGGCCGAGGCGCCCAACGCCACCGCCCGCCGGGAGATCGAGAAGGTCAACTTCGCGCTGGCGGCGGGCAACAACACGCTGCTCTACCTCGACGACATCCAGCACACCTCGCCCGAACTGCTCCAGAAGTTCATCCCGCTGTCCGACGCCACCCGCCGGATCGAGGGCGTCTGGGAGGGCGCGCCGCGCACCTACGACCTGCGCGGCAAGCGGTTCGCCGTCTGCATGGCGGGCAACCCCTACACCGAGTCCGGGACCCGGTTCCGGGTGCCGGACATGCTCGCCAACCGCGCCGACGTGTGGAACCTGGGCGACGTGCTCTCCGGCAGGGCCGACGCTTTCGCCGTCAGCTTCGTCGAGAACGCGCTGACCGCCAACCCGGTCCTCGCGCCGCTCGCCGGACGGGACCGGGCCGACCTGGACCTGCTGATCCGGCTGGCCGAGGGCGACCCGGCGGCCCGCGCCGACCGGCTCACCCACCCCTACGCGCCCGCCGAGCTGGAGCAGATTCTTGCCGTGCTGCGCCACCTGCTGACCGCCCGGGAGACCGTCCTCGCCGTCAACGCCGCCTACATCGCCTCCGCCGCGCAGTCCGACGAGGCCCGCACCGAGCCGCCGTTCCGGCTCCAGGGCTCCTACCGCAACATGAACAAGATCGCCCAGCGGATCCAGCCGGTGATGAACGACGCCGAACTGGCCGCCGTACTCGACGACCACTACACCGCCGAGGCCCAGACCCTCACCTCCGGCGCCGAGGCCAACCTGCTGAAGCTGGCCGAGCTGCGCGGCACCCTCACGCCCGCGCGGGCGCAGCGGTGGGCGGAGCTGAAGGCCGCGCACGTCCGTGCCCGGGCGCTCGGCGGCGCCGAGGGCGAGCCGCTCACCAG
Organism: Streptomyces flavalbus; assembly: GCF_042674625.1. Lineage (NCBI taxonomy): Bacteria > Bacillati > Actinomycetota > Actinomycetes > Kitasatosporales > Streptomycetaceae > Streptomyces > Streptomyces flavalbus. The sequence continues at coordinate 685,706 of NZ_JBHTEB010000001.1, read as the reverse complement.
GGCCGTCGCCGCGCTGGGCCTGCTGGCCGACCGGATCGCCGCCGTCGAGTCCGCCATCACCCGCGCCGCCGACCCCCGCAACGCGCTGCGGCGCCAGGACCGGTGACCGCCGTGCGGCCGACCCAGGGGCGCGGCCCGTCACCCGCCGCCCACCCGTCCCACCCCTGCCCGGACCGCCGCTCCGGCACGGTAGAAAGGACCCATGCCGGAGCATCCACCCCCCGCCGCGCACCACGACGACGTCGACGCGGTGACCCGTGCGGTCCTCACCGCCTCCCGCGTCCTGGTCGCCGTCTCGGCGCGGTCCCTGACGGCGGTGGAGGAACGGGTCACCCTGCCGCAGTTCCGGATGCTGGTCGTGCTGTCCAGCCGTGGTGCGACCAAGTTGGTCGCGCTCGCCGACCTGCTCGGGGTGGCGCCGTCCACGGCGATGCGCATGGTGGACCGGCTGATCGCCGCCGGGCTCGCGGACCGGCAGGTCAACCCGGCCAACCGCCGCGAGACCCTGCTGCGGCTCACCTCGGAGGGGCGGCGCACGGTCGAGGACGTCACCGCGCGGCGCCGCGCGGAGATCGCCGGGATCGTCGAGCGGCTGGCGCCGGAGCAGCGCGCCACGCTGGTCGAGGCGCTGTCCGCCTTCAACACCGCCGGGGGCGAGCCCGCGGCCGACGCCCCGGGTCCGCACCCGCTGGGCTGGACGGACGGCGTGGTGGGGCACGGCGTCTGAGGCGGTGCCGTGCCGAGGTGCCGACACGGGGTTTTGCATAATGCAAGGACGTCGTACGAGCCGAACGGCCGTCGCTGCCGGACCCCGGCAAGCGACCCCGAAGACCGAGAGACCCCGGAGGTGGGCAATGCGGATACGGCGTACGCTCCGCCAGCCGCCCCCGGTGGAGCCGCGACTGCCCGCCCATGTCACGGCCACCGTGTGGGGCCCGGCGGAGTTCGTCGGTCTGCCGCCCTGGCGGCTGGCGGCGAAGGGCCTGGTCACCGGCGTGCTGGGCGCGTCGGCGATCGTCGGCGCCGGGCTGGCCGGGGCCTGGACGGGGGTGCCGCTGCTCGGCAGCGGTGAGGCGGCCTGCTGGCCGTGGCCGTACTCGGCCTGCGTCTGGCGGTGCTCCGGGCCGGGCGGGCGCTGATCGGCATCGTCGCCGTGCTCGGCGTCTGTCTCGTCGCGCAGACCCCGCCGGTCGCCGCGGGCGTGGTGCTGGCCGAGCGCGGCCATGTGCGGTCCGCGGTGGTGGTGTCGGTCGAGCACGGCGACCAGACCGGCGACGGGGACGACCGCTACCTCTGCTCCGTCACCGACCGCGACGGCGACCCGCTCGGCGTCCCCATCTGGCGCGGCTGCGGCCCGGCCACCCGGCCCGGCGACGCGCTCGCCGTGGTGTACGACCCGGAGGGGCGGGTGCCGCCGCGAGGGCTGGCGGGCGATGTCGCCGAGTGGGGTCCGCTGCGCGGTCTCGCCACGACCGCCGTGGCGCTGGTCGCGGCGAGCGCGCTCGCGGTGGTGCGGTCCTTCCGGCTGCGGGCCGCCACCCACCGCTGATCAGGCGAGGGCGAAGTACCTCAGCCACACGTAGAGCAGCGCCAGCAGCACCGTCACGGCGGTCACGATCAGGCCGTACTTGGTGAACTGCCAGAAGGAGATCGGCTGCCGGTTGCGCTCCGCGATGCCGAGGACGACGACGTTGGCGCTGGCGCCGATCGCGGTGGCGTTGCCGCCGAGGTCGGCGCCGAGGGCGAGCGCCCACCACATCACGTGGTCCCCGCCGCCGCCCATCGAGTCCACCAGGTCGGAGGTGATGGGGGCCATCGTGGCGACGTAGGGGATGTTGTCGACGATGCCCGACAGCACGGCGGACGCGCCCAGCAGGATCATGGAGCCGCCGAGTTCGTTGTCGCCGATGACGTCCGCGAGGGCGGTGGAGATCTCGTTGATGACGCCGGTCTCGATGAGGCCGCCGATCATGATGAAGAGTCCGGCGAAGAAGGCGAGCGTGGGCCACTCCACCTCGCGCAGGACGTCCCCGGTCTCGGCGGTGGAGATCGCCACCAGCAGTCCGGCGCCGAGCAGGGCGACGACGCTGGGCTCGTAGTGGAGTACGGGGTGCAGGACGAACCCGGCGACGACCAGGGTCAGCACGATCAGGCCCTGGACGAGCAGGCGCGGGTCGTGGATGGCCTCGCGCTCCTCCAGGGCCATGACCTCGGCGGCGCGTTCCTCGTCGTAGCGGAAGGACTTGCGGAACATCACCCGGCACAGCCCGAGCAGGACGACCACCAGCACGGCCACCAGGGGCGCCAGGTGGACCAGGAAGTCGTTGAAGGTCAGGCCCGCGCGGCTGGCGATGATGATGTTGGGCGGGTCACCGACGAGGGTGGCGGTGCCGCCGATGTTGGAGGCGAGCACCTCGGCGATCAGGAAGGGCGCGGCGGGCAGCGCGAGGCGTTCGCAGACCAGGAGCGTCACCGGGGCGATCAGCAGCACGGTGGTGACGTTGTCGAGCAGCGCGGAGGCCACCGCGGTGATGACGACCAGCATCACCATCACCCGGAACGGTTTGGCGCGGGCCCGCTTCACCGACCAGATCGCCAGGTACTCGAACATGCCGGTCTTCTTCAGCACCCCGACGATCATCATCATGCCGAGCAGCAGGAAGATGACGTTCCAGTCGATGCCGGAGTGCTCGGAGTAGAAGGCGGACTCGTCGTCGGTCGCCCTGATCGCGAGCATCAGGCCAGCGCCGCCGAGCGCCACGGCGACCCGGTGGATCTTCTCGCTGATGATCAGGGCGTAGGCGCCGACGAAGACGACGATCGCCGCCCAACTGTGCCAGTCGTTCACGGTCCTCCGTTGAATGTCGCAAGGCGGGCAGGCCGCTGAGTGTCGCAAGACGGGCAGGCCGCACCGCACCGGCGGCGGCGACAGCGGCCGGACGGCCACGGCGGCGAGCGCCAGCGCGACCCGTTCCCGGCTCGCTGATCATGCTCCCCCCGCATACCGGAGGGAACCCTACCTCTTACCGCTCCGGGGCCCGCCGAGCGGATTCGCTCAGCTCGCGCCCGCGGCGCCGAGGAGCCGTTCCAGCAGGTGGGAGGCGGTGATGACACCGAGCAGATGGCTGCCGTCCTTCGCCTTGTCCACCACCGCCACCAGCGGGCTGCGCACCTCCGCCATCAGCGCGGCGACCTCCAGGGCGGTGTCGTCCGGCGCGGCGACGGGCGGCGCCGGGGTGGTCCTCGACAGGCAGTCGCGCACCTTGAGACCGGCCAGGGCCTGGCAGAGCCGGTCGGCGTGCCGCTCGTCGACCACGGACGCCAGCGTCGGGTCCTCGATCACGTACCCCGGCACCAGCACCTTGATCATCTGGGAGGCGGGGAGGATCGCCTTCGGCATCCCGCTGTCGTCCACCACCAGCAGCCCCGGCAGCCGGTGCTCCGCAAGCAGCCGCGCGGCGTCGATGGCGTCGCTGCCCACGCCCACGGTCTCGTACTCCACCGCCATGTCACGTGCGCGCATGGTTCGGCCCCACTCTCGTTCTCGCTGTCTCGGCCCGAAGCGTCGTGCCGACACGGTATGCCGACCGGTCGCCGTACGGCGATGTCCGGTGCCTGCCCCGCGCCGTGACGCTCCACGCCACCATGATCGCTGCTTCCGGGTCAGCTCAGTTCGGCGAACTCCTCCACCGCGTGCGTCTTGCCGGTGACGATGATCACGTCCCCGCGCTGGACGACCGTCTCGGCGGTGGCGTACGTGAAGTCCTCGCCGGAGCGCTTGATGCCGACGACGGTGACGCCGAACCTGCTGCGGACCTGGCTCTGCCCGAGCGGCACGCCGGTGGCGACCTCCGGGGCGACGGTCTTGACCAGGGCGTAGTCGTCGTCGAACTCGATGAAGTCCAGCATTCGGCCGGTGACCAGGTGCGCGACGCGCTCGCCCATCTCGTGCTCGGGCAGGACGACGTGGTGGACGCCGAGGCGTTCCAGGATCTGCCCGTGCTGGCGGCTGATGGCCTTGGCCCAGATGTTGGGCACATCGGCCTCCAGCAGGTTGGTGCTGACCAGGATGGACGCCTCGATGTCGGTGCCGATCGCGACGACGGCGCTGGTGAACTCGTTGACGCCGAGCTGCCGCAGCGCCTCCGCGTCGGTGCAGTCGGCGACCGCCGCGTGGGTCAGGTCGTCGCTGTACTTCTGCACCAGCCGGGCGTCGGTGTCGATGCCGAGGACGTCCCAGCCGCGGCGCATCAGCTCGCTGGCGAGCGAGGAGCCGAAGCGGCCCAGACCGATGACGGCGACGCGCTGGTCGCCACCGCTGCGGGCGGCGGCGTCCAGGCGGCGCTTGCGGCGCCGTTCACGCAGGGAGTGCAGGTAGTTAGCCAATGACGGGTCGCTCCTCGGGCAGTTCATAACGTCGGGTCCGCTCGCGCAGGGCGAGCGCCGAGACCAGGGTGATCGGACCGAGACGGCCGACGAACATCAGGGCGATCAGCAGCAGTTCCCCGGCCGTCGGCAGATCGGCGGTGATGCCGGTGGAGAGCCCCACCGTGCCGAACGCGGAGACGACCTCGAACAGCACGGTCTCCAGCTCCTGCTTGGTGATGGCCAGCAGGGTGAGGGTGGAGGCGATGACCAGGCCGATGCCGAGCAGCGCCACGGTCAGCGACTGCCGCAGCACGTGCGGGGCGAGCCTGCGGCCCAGCACCGCGGAGGTGGGCTCGCCGCGCACCTCCGCGAACATCGCGGCGGCCAGCACCGCGAACGTCGTCACCTTGATGCCGCCCGCGGTTCCGGCGCTGCCGCCGCCGATGAACATCAGCACACACGTCATCAGCAGGGTGGAGGCGTGCATCGCGCCGATGTCGACGGCGTTGAAACCGGCGGTGCGGGACATCGCGGAGTGGAAGAAGCCGTCGAGTATCTTCCCGGCGACCGAGTGCCCGCCGAGCGTGCCCGGGTTGGACCACTCCAGCAGACAGGTCAGCACGGTCCCGGCGACCAGCAGGAGCGCGGTGGTGATCAGCGTGAGCTTGGTGTGCAGCGACCAGTTGCGGCGCCCGGTGCGGTGCCTGCGCCCGCGGTGCCGCAGCAGTTCCAGCAGGACCGGGAAGCCGATGCCGCCCAGGATCACCGCGGCGGCGACGGGCAGGGTGACCCAGCCGTCCTGCGCGTAGCGGGTCAGGCTGTCGGCGTACAGCCCGAACCCGGCGTTGTTGAACGCGGACACGGCGTGGAAGTACCCGAAGTACACGGCGTCGCCGACGCTCTGCCCGTAGCCGTACCGGAACCGCAGGGCGAGGACCGCGCCGACCGTCAGCTCGACGGCGAGGGTCGTCCCGGCGACGCCGAGCAGCACCCGGCGGACGTCACCGATGTCGAGGCTCTTGGTCTCCGCCTGCGCGGTGAGCTGCATCCGCAGCCGCAGCCGCCCCGAGATGAGCAGCGCCAGCAGGGACGCCATCGTCATGATGCCGAAGCCGCCGACCTGGATCAGGGCGAGGATCACGCCCTCGCCGAAGCCGCTCCAGTAGGTGCCGGTGTCCACGGTCACCAGACCCGTGACGCACACCGCGGAGGTCGCGGTGAACAGCGCGGTCACGAAGTCGGCCGCGGCGCGCTGCTCGGTGGCGAACGGCAGCGACAGCAGCGCCGAACCGGCGAGCACCACGATGGCGAAGCCGACCACGACCGCGCGGGCGGGATGCAGGGCCAGCAGCGCCAGGCGCGCCCGTGCCCGCGTCGTCGATCCCGCCATCACTGCCTTCCCTGCCCGTCCGGTCCGCCGTGCTCCCCGGCCCGGCGCAAAGGACTCATCAAGATCCCGGCCGCACACCTTACCTGCAAGGACACCGGTCGACCGTGTCCTTCGGCGCCCGTCCCGTCAAGGACGCGTCAAGGCCGGGCGGGGGCCGTACGGAGGGCGTCAAGAAGGCGGAGGGGCGGTGCTACAGGGCCTTCGCTGGCCAGTCGAGCAGCCGGGCGCCGATCACCGCGGTCTGGAGCATGTAGCGGTGCGCGGGGTCGGCCGGGTTGGCGCCGGTGAGCTTGTGGATGCGCTCCAGGCGGTACGTCAGCGCGCGCACGGACAGCGACAGCCGCCGGGCGGCCTCGGCGGCCACGCAGCCGGAGTCGAAGTAGGCGGTGAGGGTGTCGAGCAGCGGACCGGCGCCGCCGCGTGCCGCGCCGAGCGGACCCAGCGCCTCCCGCACCAGGTCGGCCATCGCCTGCCGGTCCCGGGTGAGCACCGGGTAGACCAGCAGGTCGGCGGCGCGCAGCACCGGGTCGTCGAGCCCGAGCCGCCCCGCCAGGTCCAGGGTGTTCAGCGCCTCCTCGTACGACTGGACGACCCCGCCGGGCCCCGGCTGGGCGCGGCCGATCGCGACCCGGCCGCCGTCGGTGGCGGCGTACGCCTGCTTGGCGAAGGCGGTGAGCACCTGCTCCTGGTCGCCGGGGGCGATGCACAGCATCCGGCCGTCCTTGGTGGTGAGCAGGATGCTGCGGTCACCGAAGCGGGTGATCAGGGACCGCTCGACATGGCGGGGGACCGGGTCGCCCTCGTCGTAGGCGGCGGGGCCCTCGGCGACGGCCACGGCGTGGGCGTGCGAGAGCCGCAGCCCGAAGCGTTCGGCGCGCTCCGCGAGCCTGCCCAGGTCGCTGCGGCCGTAGAGGAGGTCGTCGATGAACTCGCGGCGGGCCGCCTCCTCCTGGCGTACGGCGAGCCGCTGGGCGCGTTCGTAGCCCTCGGCGAAGGCGTCGACGACCTGCTGCATCGCCGCGAGGACGCTGTCGGCGGAGCCCGGGGCGCCCGGCCAGGCGGCGCGGGTGGCCGCGAGGTGCGCGCCGACCAGCGAGCGCAGTCCGAACCCGGCGTCGGCGGCCCGCTCACCGAGCGCCTTGCGGGACTCGATCTCGTCGCGGGTCAGCCGGCGGCCGGTGGCGGAGACTTCCATGAGGATGTCCGCGTAGCCGTTCAGGTACTCCTCCGGTACGTCCTGCTCCGCCACGTCCGCCCCCGTCAGGTGAATGTGCCGGTGGCGTCCCACGCACCGGCGACCGGCATGGAGACCGGCATGGAGACCCTAGTGAACGCTGCCGGGAACCGGCAATGCGGGGGTGGCTGTCGTGGGAGCACCATGGCGGTGGGGAGCCCTGAGAACGGTCCCGGTGCCGGAGCCCGGCAGGCGCCGCGCACCGGGACCCTGACGGTTCGCGGGTTCACGCCCCGGTCACACGGCGGGGGAGGACGGTCCGGCCGGGCGGTGCGCGTCCGGCGCGTAGTGCCCCAGGAACATGTCCACGCCGCCGACCAGCAGCCGTTCGGTGAGGTCGTCGTCGACGCGGGTGCCGTACGTGCCGAACACCATGTGCGGGAAGACCAGCAGCGAGTAGAGCTGGAGCAGGGCCGTCCGCAGGTCGGGGATCCGCAGGCGGCCCTGGGCGTCGAGGGCGCGCAGGGCGTCCGCGAGGGCGGGGTGGTGTCCCTCGGGCCCGTGGTGCCGCCAGGCGTCGGCGAGCGCGGGGAAGCGGTGGCCCTCCGCGGCGACCAGGGCGCGCAGCGCGGCCACGTCCTCGTCGTCCCGGACGGCGTGCACCCAGGAGCGGGCGGCCTCCAGAAGGGCCGCGCGCAGGTCCTCGGCGTCGGGGAGCCGCTCCAGGGCGGCCGACGACTCCCCGGCGAGGGGCTCGTCGAGGGCGCCCGCGATGACCGCCGAGAACAGCGCCTCCTTGCTGCCGAAGTGGTTGTAGACGGTCACCTTGGACACGCCCGCGGCGGTGGCGATGGCGTCCATGCCGACGCCGAACCCGGCGCGCAGGAACTGCTCCCGGGCGGCCCGGACGATGGCCCGTCGCTTCTGTTCGGCACGGGGGCCGCTGGGCGGGGGTTTGGGGGTGTCCACGCTCATGGGGGCGAGGCTAGCAGCCGACTGAACTGTACCGTTGAGTTCAACTGTACTGTGCCGTACAGTTCAGTTCTGTCGACCTGCCTTGTCCCTTTTGCCGAGGACCCGCCATGACCCAGCCCGATTCCCCCGCCCACTCCCACGCTCACGCTCACGCCGCCCACCCGCACGGGCATCCCGCCCACCCGCACGGGCATCCCGCCCCGCCGCCGCCCGACCCGCGCCGCTGGGCGGCCCTCGCGCTGCTCTGCGTCGCCCAGTTCATGCTGATCCTCGACGTGACCGTCATCAACGTCGCGCTGCCCGACATGGCCGCCGACCTGGACCTCGGCCGTACCACCCTGACCTGGGCCGTCACCGCGTACACCCTCTGCTTCGGCGGGCTGATGCTGCTCGGCGGGCGGCTCGCCGACGCCCTCGGCGCCCGCCGCACGCTGGGCGCCGGGCTCGCCGTGTTCACCGCGGCCTCCCTGGTGACGGGGCTGGCGCAGGGCGCGCCCGCGCTGCTCGGCGGGCGCATCGCCCAGGGCGTCGGCGCCGCGCTGCTCTCCCCGGCCGCGCTGTCCCTGGTCACCACCGCCTTCCACGGCGCCGAACGCACCCGGGCGCTCGGCGTCTGGGCCGCCCTCGGCGGCAGCGGCGCGGCGGCCGGGGTGCTGCTCGGCGGCGCGCTCACCGAGGGCCCCGGCTGGCGGTGGGTGTTCTACGTCAACGTGCCCGTCGGCCTCGCCGTCCTGGCCGCGCTGCCCGCCCTGGTCCCGGCCCGTCCGCCGCGCCCCGCCCGCCTCGACGTCCCCGGCGCGCTGCTGGTCACCTCGGGCACGGCCGCGCTGATCTACGGCCTGGTCGAGGCCGGTGACTCCGGCTGGACCGGCCCCGGCACGCTGCTGCCGCTGGGCGCCGCCGTCGTGCTGTACGCCGTCTTCGGCGCCGTGGAGCGCACCAGCCGGGCCCGCTGATGGACCTCAGGATGTTCACGCGGCGGCCGGTGCAGGCGGGCGCGTTCCTGATGCTGGTCGCCACCGCGCTGCTCATCGCCTTCTTCTTCCTCGGCTCGGTCTACCTCCAGCACGCCCGCGGCTTCGGACCGCTGGAGACCGGCCTGGTCTTCCTGCCCGTGGCCGTCGCCACCGGCCTCGGCGCCCACCTCGGCTCCCGGCTCGTCGGCACGCTCGGCAGCCGTCCGACCGCGGTCGCGGGCCTGCTGGTCGCCGCCGCGGGCTGCGCCCCGCTGACCCGGCTCTCCGACACCGGCAGCGTCTACGCCGTGCTGCTGCCCGGCTTCGCGGTCGCCTCGCTCGGCATCGGCGCGGTCTTCGTCACCGCGACCACCACCGCGCTCGCCCTGGTCGACCACGGGGAGGCGGGCCTCGCCTCCGGAGTCGTCAACACCTTCCACGAGGTGGGCGGTTCGATCGGCGTGGCGGTGGTCTCCACGGTCGCCGCGACCGGCATCGACCAGGGCACGGCGGGCGGCTTCACCGACGCCTTCACCCTGTGCGCGGGGGCGGCGGCCGTCGCCGCGGTCGCCTCCCTGGCGGTCGTACCGAAGGGGAAGCCGCAGCCGACCGGGGGGCCGCACGTGCACTGACGGACGCCGGGGCGCTGATCGGCTGTCTGGGCGGGGCGCCGGTCGGCCGCCTGGGTGGTGCGCGGTCGGCCGCCTGGGGGTGCCCCGGTCAGCAGGATTCCCGGCACGGCCAGCGCGATCGCGACCGGCCGGGGCCCCAGGCTCCCGGCGAGGATCTGGAACTCCGCGATGAACCCGGAGAACCCGGGCAGCCCCAGCGACGCGAACGCCGCGACCCCCGTGCACGCGGCGAGCACCGGCGCCCGCCCGGCGCCCCCGGAGTAGGCGGCCATGTCGTAGGTGCGGCCCCGTTCGTACAGCGCCCCGGCGAGCAGGAACAGCGCCCCGGTGAGCAGACCGTGACTGACCATCTGCACCACGGAGCCGGTCAGCGCGAGCTGCCGCGCCGCGTCCCGCCCGCCGCCGACGGACCCGGCGGCGCCCACGGCCAGCGCGACGTACCCCATGTGGTTGACCGAGGTGTAGGCGATCATCCGCTTGAAGTCGCCCTGCGCGAGCGCCACCAGCGCCCCGTACAGCACGGAGACCACCCCGACCGCCACGAAGACCAGGGCGTACGCGCGCCGTGGTGGCTCACGCCCGCGCTGGGAATCCAGCGGGCCCGGGTCTCGTACTGAAGACCGTCCTCGTAGCCCGCCCACACGGCGACGGCGAGTCCCAGCTCGACGGCGGCGACCGCCACCCAGGCCCAGCCAAACAGCCCACGCGGCGCCGTGCCCGGCACGCACAGCAGCAGCGCGGCGGCGACGGTCGGCAGCAGGACGAGGACGGTGAGCACGGCGGTCACCTCACCAGGACGAGGACGACGGCGAGCACGGTGAACGCCGCGACCGCCTGGGCGAGGTACTGGTGCAGTTGCCCGGTCTGCGGGCGCCGCGCCCACCGCCCGAGCGCCCCGGCGGCCGACGCGACCCCCTCCACGGCCCCGTCGACGACGCCCCGCTCGGCACGCCGGTCGGTCCGCGCGGCGAGCCCGACGACGTGCTCCCGGTGACGACCAGCAGGCTGGCGGCGGCGGGCGTCTGGGCCAGCGGCCAGCCGGGGTGCCGCAGTTCGGCCTCGGCGGCCAGCCGCACGGCGGTCGCCCCGGGCAGCGGCACGAGCAGGACGGCCGGGCGGGCCAGGACCGTACGCCACAGGGCGGACCTCAGGCCCATCGGAACGCCCCCTCACGCCAGGCGTACAGGAGCGCGACGCCCCCACGGTCACGCCCAGGAGGACCGCTACCGGCTGCCCTCCGCTCATCGGGCCATGGTCCCGCCGGACCCGGGTCACGGCGGGTCAGGCGCGCGGGGCGATCTCCTCGATCAGGCCCTCGACGAGCTTTTTGATCTCGTCCCGGATGGGGCGCACCGCCGCCACGCCCTGACCGGCCGGGTCGTCGAGCCGCCAGTCCAGGTAGCGCTTGCCGGGGAAGACCGGGCAGGTGTCGCCGCAGCCCATGGTGACGCAGACGTCCGACTCCCGTACGGCGTCCACGGTGAGCAGCTTCGGGACCTCGGCGGAGATGTCGACGCCGACCTCGCGCATCGCCTCCACCGCGGCCGGGTTGACCTCGGCGCCGGGCGCGGAGCCCGCCGAGCGGACCTCGACGCGGTCCCCGGCGAGATGGGTGAGCCAGGCCGCGGCCATCTGGGAGCGGCCCGCGTTGTGGACGCAGACGAACAGCACGGAGGGCTTGTCGGGCATCGGGGTCTCTCTCGTCTCACGGCTCGCTGGTGTCAGCCGCCACTGATATGACAGTATCAGCGCATGATGACGTCAGTCGACACTGACCTGGTCCGGGTGCTGGCCGACCCGCTCAGGCTCCGTATCGTGACCCTGCTCGCCCGGGAGACGCTCTGCACCACCCACCTGGTGACGGAGACCGGCGCCCGGCAGACCAACCTCTCCAACCACCTGAGAGTGCTGCGCGAGGCCGGGGTGGTCGAGACGGAGCCGTGCGGCCGGTACACGTACTACCGGCTCCGCCCGGAGGTCATCGCCTCGCTCGCCGGTCAGTTCGCCGCACTGGCCGAGTCCGCCCGCACCGCCGCGGGCAACAAGCGGTCCTGCCCCTGATCCGCCGGGTACGGCGGCCATCCCCGAGGAGTCATCGTTGAGCGTCACCGAGGAGACCGCCGGGCAGCCCGCGGCACCGGCCGCCGAGTCCCACCCCGCCCCGCCGCCCGGCGCGACCCCGGCGCCCGCGCCCCTCGCCGCCCGCGCCGCCGCCGAACTGGTGGGCACCGCCGCGCTCGTGGCGGTGGTGGTCGGCTCCGGCGCGCAGGCCACCGGGCTGACCGACGACGTGGCGGTGCAACTGCTGGCCAACTCGCTGGCCACGGTGTTCGGGCTCGGCGTCCTGATCACGCTGTTCGGCCCGGTCTCCGGGGCGCACTTCAACCCCGCCGTCACGGTGGCCGAGTGGTGGACCGCCCGCCGTGGCGGCGCCGGGATCGGCCCGCGCGAGGTGGCCGCCTACGTCGCCGCGCAGACCGTGGGCGCGATCGCGGGCGCCGTGCTGGCGAACGCCATGTTCGGGGAGCCGCTGGTCGCCTGGTCCACGCACGACCGCTCGGCGGGACGGCTGCTGCTCGGTGAGGTGGTCGCCACCGCGGGACTCGTCCTGCTCGTCTTCGGGCTGGCCCGCACCGACCGGCTGCGGTTCGCCCCGGCCGCCGTCGCCTCGTACATCGGCGCCGCCTACTGGTTCACGTCCTCCACCTCGTTCGCCAACCCCGCCGTGACCGTCGGGCGCGCCTTCAGCGACACCTTCGCGGGGATCGCCCCGGCGTCCGTGCCCGGGTTCGTCGCGACGCAGGCGGTGGGCGCGGTGGCCGGGCTCGCGCTGGTGTCGGTGGTCTTCAGGACCGCGCGCCGTTGAGGGGTGTGGGCGACGGATCGGGCGGCGACCCCTTGCCGTAGATCATTCCAGGCGCTTCACTTGGCGCACCTCCCACAGGAGAACACCCCGATCCACCAGCAGAAGGGTCCGTTCTTTTGTCAGCCATACGCGCCACCGCCGTCACCGCGGCGGCAGCCGCGGCCGTGCTCGCCACCGCGCTGCCGTCCTCGGCCGTCAACTCCTACAACGCGACGCCCGCCCCGGAACGCACCGAGGTCGGCGCGCTCATCGCCACCTGGGACAACGACGGCGATCCCGCGACCCCGGACCGGGTCGACTGGGTGTGCTCCGGCACCATGATCGACGCCGACACCTTCCTGACCGCCGCGCACTGCACCACCGACTGGCCGGACAACGTCCGGTTCTACGTGTCGCTCGACCAGGACGTGCAGTCCGGGCTCGACGCCGCCGCCGGACGCCACCCGGGCGACCCCGCCGCCCAGGCCCGCGCCGTCGCCGTCGAGGGCACCGCCCACAGCCACCCCGACTACCCGGGTCCGGCCTCCGACACCCGGGACATCTCGGTCGTCGAACTGCCCGCCGCCCAGGTCGCCGCGCGCTGGAGCTTCACCCCGGCCACCCTGCCCACCGCGGGCCAGCTCGGCGCCCTCGGCCCGCGCGGCCTCAACTCCACGGACTGGTTCGTCGCGGGCTACGGCACCCAGGAGGCCGCCCGCGGCCCCGGCGGCCACACCCACCCCGGCGGCGGCGTCCGCATGAAGGCGCCCGTCACCTTCGACGCCCTCAACAACGCCTGGGTGCGGCTGGCGATGACCGCCCCGCAGGGCAACGGCGGCGCCTGCTACGGCGACTCCGGCGGCCCCAACTTCGCGGTCCTCGACGGGCGTACCGTGCTCGCCGCCACCACCATCACCGGCGACTCCCCGTGCTACGCCACCAATGTGACGTACCGCCTGGACACCCCCGGCGCCCGCGCGTTCCTGGCGCCGTACACGCAACTGCCGTAACACAGGCTCTCGTCCAGCACGGATTGTCGTTCCGCGAGGGGCCGCCGTGGTCCGGAAACCGTCGGCCCGACGGGGTCCGGACCACGGGCGGGGTTTGCGCGGCGCCGGGTGTGACACCCGTATCTGCCGGTGCGCTGTACCGGGTGGGCCCGTGACCACGGTCCCGCGGGGCCCGCGTCCTCCCTCCCAGCGGGTCCTCCCGCACGGGGTGGGCAGGGGACAACCCCCCTCGTCCGCCTGCCCATCCCGCGCGCCCCGACGCCGTCCGCACGGCTTCAGGAACGAGGTGGGTGTACGCGTGCTCGTGGCGAAGCGGTACCACTTGGACCGGGCGCTGGGACGCGGCGCGATGGGGGAGGTGTGGGGCGCCACCGACCAGGTCCTGGGGCGGCCCGTCGCCGTGAAGCTGCTCTCCCCGGAGGGCACCGCGGAGGCCGACGCCAAGGACGCCGAACGGTTCCGCCTTGAGGCGCAGACGGCGGCCCGGGTCAGCCATCCCAACCTGGTGCGCGTCTACGACGTCGGCTCCCACCAGGGACAGCCGTACCTGGTCATGGAACTCGTCGACGGGCGCAGCCTCGCCCAGGAACGCGACGAGCGCACCGTCCTCGCCCCCGAGGAGGCCGCGGACATCGCCGCGCAGATGGCCGCCGGGCTGGCCGCCGCGCACCGGGGGCAGGTCGTCCACCGGGACATCAAGCCCGGCAACGTCATGCTCACGTCCGACCACACCGTGAAGATCACGGACTTCGGGATAGCCCGCTTCACCGACACCGCCGCCCGCACCCTCACCGCCACCGGCAAGATCATCGGCTCCGCGGCCTATCTGGCGCCGGAACGCGCCGTGGGCGGCCCCAGCAGGCCCGCCTCGGACGTGTACGCGCTCGGCTGTGTGCTGTACGAGCTGCTCACCGGGCGTCCGCCGTTCGTCGGGACGTCCCTGGCGGTGGTGCAGCAGCACGTCGAGGCTGATCCCGTGCCGCCCGGCGAGATGCGCCCCGGGATCGGCGGCCCGCTCGCCGACTACGTGCTGCGGCTGCTGGCCAAGGACCCCGAGGCGCGGCCCACGGCGGAGGAGGCGGCGGCGTGGCTGGCCGCCCTGCGGCACGGCGCACCTGATGGCCTCGCGCAGGAGACGACGGCCGTCCTGCCCCGGCCGGGGCCGCCCGCCCCGACCGCCGTGCTGTCGGCGCCGGTGCCAGCGGCCCGCCCGGCCCGGCTGGCCCGGCCGCTGAAGGGCGTCGCCGGTCTCGCCGGTGCCGCGGTGCTGACGGCGGGCCTCGCCCTGGGCGCCTCGTTCGCCACCGGCGACGCCCCCGACACCCCGCACGCCCCGCCCTCGACCTCGGAACCGACGCCGAAGGACGACCACAAGGGCGGCGAGCGCTCCCGTCAGGACGGGGGCGGCAAGGGCAAGGGCGACCAGGGCAAGGGCAGGGCCGGGGACTGAGGGGGACCGTCTAGCGGTCCAGTTCGTCCTGTACCGGTGGCTTCGGCGCGTCCCGCAGGTGCTGGGACTGGCCGGGCCTGCCGCCCTTGCGGGCCTGCTCGGCGCGCTGCGCCTCGCTCAGGTGGAGGTCGGAGTCGGGGTCGACACGCACCGACCGGGCGACCTCCTCCCGGTTGGCGTACGACTCCCGCGGCATCCCGCGCAGCGCCGCGACGACGTCCTGCGGGGCACCGGCCCGCTTGGCCGCGTCGATCAGGTCGTCCTTGCCCGCGGGGAAGTCGGCGTCCTTGACGGCGTTCACGACGTCCCGGGCACTCGTCGTGCGGTCCATGAGTGCCACCTCCTGTCTCTCGGGTCACTCCTCCCCGGGTAACCACCCGCGCCCCGCCCTCACGGCGCCCCCCGTCCGCGGACGGCACGATTGCCCGGCGTGGGACGAGAGGATTGCCCGGCGTGCGACCGGGTACGCGTCGGGCACCGCACCGGGCGGCGATCTTCGCCCGCGCGGTGGCCGTACGACCGCCACGAGCAGGGAACCCACCATGGAGACACCCGCGAACGACCCGCACGCCACCCCGGCCCAGCAGGCGCTGGACGCGCTGGTCGTCAACACCGAGGACCAGGAGGCGCTGGACACGCTCGCGAGCAGCGAGGTGCTGGTGCCGGTGCCCGACGACATCGGTGACGAGGACGCCGCCGACCCGACCGCCGTGGCGCTGCCGGTCCTCGAACAGCCGGGCGGCGAGCCCGTGGTGCCGGTGTTCACCTCGGAGCCGGAGATGGCCGAGCTGCTGCCGTTCGTCTCCCGCTACCGCATGGTGCCGCTGGGCGCGCTCGCCTCGCAGTGGCCCTCCGACGACCTGTCCCTCACCATCGACGCCAGCTCGGCGCACGGTCTGACCCTCACGTCGGAGGGCGTGCGCAATCTGCTGGCGCGACCGTGAGAGGTTCTAACGGGCGCGAACGCATCTAATAGACGCAATCCTAAGAGCCTCTAACAGGTGCGACCGTCTCTAACAAGCGCGACCCTGAGAGCCTCTAACAGGCGTGAGAAGACCTAGGGTGCGGGCCGCTCGCCGAGCATCCGTTCCAGTACCGCCCGCTGCACCGGCAGCGCCTCGGCGTGCAGAGCCCGCCCCTTGTCGGTCGGCCGTACCCACACGCCGCGCCGGTCGTCGGCGCAGACGGAGCGCTCGACGAGGCCCTCCTTCTCCAGACGGCCGATGAGCCGGGACAGCGCGCTCTGGCTCAGATGGACCCGCCCGACCAGGTTCTGCACCCGGCACTGGCTCTCGTCGTCCGGGGCCTCCGTGGTGAGCGCGTCGAGCACCTCGAAGTCGCTGGTGCCGATGCCGTACGGATGCAGGGCCCGGTCGATCTCGGCCACGGTGCGCGCGTGCACGCCGAGGATCTCCCGCCACCGTTGCGCAAGGCCCGCGTCGGCCGTTTTCGCTGCCATACCCGCACGGTAACACCGATTCCACTAATCGTTGAGCGTGCAACTACTGTGGGTTCTGCGTCAGTCCCACCAGGTTGCCGTCGGCGTCCTTGACGAAGGCGATCAGCTTGCCGCCGCCCACGTCCCGCACGTCCTGCACGGGCTCCGCCCCGGCGGCCAGCAGCGCGGCGAGGCTCTCCCGGATGTCGGCCACCGGCCAGTACGGCACCGGGCCGGTCATGCCCTTGGCGTGCCCGTTGGGGTCGAGCCCGACGTCCTGCCCGCCGACCCGGAAGCCGACGTAGTAGGACTCGTCCGCGTAAGGCTCGACCCCCAGCAGCGCGCTGAACAGCGCCTTCGCGCGGTCCAGGTCCTTGACGGGGTAGATGATGGCGTTCGCGGCCTCGGTCATGGCGTACTCCTCAGGTAGGAGAAGGTGAGCTGCCCGGCGCGTTCCTCGCGCCGGTGACCTCACGCTAGGCCGGGGCGGCGGGGGCCGGCTTCTCGAATCCTGACCGGTTGCCGTACCGCCGACGGGGCACCCCTCAGGTCGACTCCCGCACCACCAGCTCCGTCGGCAGGATCACCGCCGCCTGGTCCTCGCCGCCCATCTGGGCGATCAGCACCCGCACCATCTCGGCGCTGATGCGGTCCCACGGCTGCCGGATGGTCGTCAGCTCGGGGCTGGCGGAGACCGCGGCGGGGGAGTCGTCGAAGCCGCCCACCGCGACGTCCTCCGGCACCCGCCGCCCCGCCCGCTGGAGCGCCGCCAGCACGCCCTGCGCCATCAGGTCGGAGGCGACGAACACCGCGTCCACGTCCGGCGCCCGCTCCAGCAGCCGCTCCGCCCCCGCCTCCCCGCTGGCCCTGCTGTAGTCACCGGGGACGACGAGCCGCTCGTCGGCCTCGATGCCCGCCTCCGCGAGCACCTCCCGGTACCCGGCGAGGCGCTCCACACCGCCCGGCGTGTCCAGCGGCCCGGTGACCACGCCGATCCGGCGCCGCCCCAGCGACAGCAGGTGCCGCACCATGTCCCGGGCCCCGTCCCGGTCGTCGGCGGCGACATAGCTGACCTTGGAACCGAGCCCGATCGGCTTGCCGCACGCCACCAGCGGCACCCCCGCCTCGCGCAGTTCCTGCGCCACCGGATCGCCGGAGTGGCTGGAGACCAGCAGCACCCCGTCGACGTGCCCGGCGGTGATGTACCGGGTGATGCGCCGCCGCTCGTCCTCCGTGCCCGCCAGCATCAGCAGCAGCGCGATGTCGTGCGCGGCCAGCGCCTGGGTGCAGCCGCGCAGCAGCACGTTGAAGTTGGGGTCCTCGAAGAACCGCTCCTGCGGCTCGGTGAGCAGGAAGCCCACCGAGTCGCTGCGCCCGGTGATCAGCGAGCGGGCGTGCCGGTTGACGACGTAACCCGTCTTGCGGATGGCCGCGTTGACCGCTTCCTGCGCGGCCGGGCTGACGTAGTGGCCGCCGTTGAGGACCCTGGAGACGGTGCCGCGCGAGACGCCCGCCTCGCGCGCCACGTCATGGATCGTCGGCGGTCTGCGCCGACCCCCCGTGGTGTTGCTCATGGTCATGACTTTACGGCCCCGGAGAGCAGGTCCAGGCTCCAGAACCGTTGCACGACCAGGAAGAGCGCGACCAGCGGCAGCACCGCGAGGAACGCCCCCGTGATCACCAGCGTGTACAGCGCGGGCGTGTTCGCGCCCTGTTCGAGCAGGGTGTGCAGACCCAGGGTGATCGGGAACTTCTCGTCGTCGCTGAGCATGATGTACGGCAGCAGGAAGTTGTTCCAGACCGCCACGAACTGGAACAGGAACACCGTCACCAGACCCGGGACCATCATCGGGAGCGCGATCCGGGTGAAGATCCGCCACTCGCCCGCCCCGTCCATCCGCCCGGCCTCCACCACGTCGGCGGGCACGGCGGCGGCGGCGTAGATCCGTGACAGGTAGACGCCGTACGGCGACAGGATCTGCGGCAGCAGCACCGACAGGTAGGAGTCCGTGAGGTCCGCCTTCGCCAGCAGCAGGTACTGCGGGATGGCGAGGATCACCGGCGGCATCAGCACCCCGGCCAGCAGCACGTTGAACATCGCCTCCCGGCCGCGGAACCGGTAGGTCGCCAGCGCGTACCCGCTGACCGCCGACACGACCGTGGACAGCAGTGCGCCGAGTCCGGCGTAGAGGGCGGAGTTGCCCATCCACTGCCAGTACACGCCGTCGCGGTAGGCGTTGAGGTCCGTGAGGTTCTCGGTGAAGCCGCTGCCCGGCAGGAACGTGAACGTGGAGAACAGCTCGCTGCCCGACTTGGTGGACGCGATCACCACCCACGCCACCGGGAGCAGGCAGTACAGCGCGCCCAGCAGCAGCGTGAGGGTGGGGACCAGCGCGACGCGGCGGCGTGGCGGCGGCCCCTGGGCGGTGCCCGGGGTGGTACCGGCGGCCGGGGCGGCCTTGCGGACGGCGACGGAACTCATCGCGTGGCCTCCTGCCTGTTGCGGCGGTTCGCGGCCCGCAGGAAGCCGAAGGACAGCACCAGCGTGACCAGCGCGATCAGCGTCGCCTGCGCCGCGGCGGCGTAGATGTCACCCTTGCCGAAGGCGTCCTGGTACACCTTCATCAGCGGACTCCAGGTGGTGGACACCGAGTTGGTGAGCGGTTTGAGGGTGGTCGGCTCGCTGAACACCTGGAGCGTCGCGATGATCGAGAAGAAGAAGGTCAGCACCAGCGACGGCGCCACCATCGGGATCTTGATCCGCAGCGCGATCTGGGTCGGTGTGGCACCGTCCAGCTTCGCCGCCTCGTACACCTCGACCGGGATGGCCTGGAGCGAGGTGTAGATGACGATCATGTTGAAGCCGGTGCCGCCCCACACCGCGATGTTCGACAGCGCGAGGTACAGCGGCCCGCCGTCCAGCAGGTCCGGCTGCGGCAGCCCCAGCTTGTCCAGCACGAAGTAGAACGGGCTGACGTCCGGCAGGTACAGGAAGCCCCACAGCAGCGCCGCCACCACCCCGGGGATGGCGTACGGCAGGAAGATCGCGAGCCGCGTGAACGGCGCGAGGCGGACCCGGTCGGAGTCCAGCATCAGCGCGAACAGCAGGGCCAGACCGAGCATGACGGGGACGACGACGCAGCCGTACCCGAGCACGCGCAGCGCCCCGTCAAGGAGTTCGCTGTCCCCGAAGGCGTCGGTGTAGTTCTGGAACCCCGCCCAGACCTCGCGGCGCGCGCCCGATCCGAGGCCGAGCCCGGACACCTTCACCTTTCGGAAGCTGAGCCAGACCGCGTAGCCGATGGGGAGCGCGAAGAAGAGGAGGAACAGGAGCGTCGCCGGGAGGAGGAAGGCGTACGGGGCCCCCTTGACCCCGTACGACCTCCGGGTGGCCGCGGTTCTCACTCCGCGACCTCGAAGCCCTGCTTCTTCAGGTCGGCGACCGTGTCCTCCTGCATGGTGTCGAGGGCGGCGGTGAAGTCGGACTTGTTCTTCGCGGCGGCGCCGAACGCGTCCTTGAAGGTGGTGTAGGCGACGTTCACGTTGGGGCCCCAGGCGGAGGGCGCGGTGGTCTTCGCGATCTCGGCGGCCTTGGTGTAGAAGTCCGACTGGTTGGAGAAGTACTCGGGCGGCGTGGTGAAGGCGCCGCTGAGCTGCGCGGACGTGGAGGCCGGGTAGATGCCGCTCTCCTTGGCGAGGGCGTTGAGGGCGTCGCCGTCGGTGTTCAGCCAGGTGGCGAACTCGGCGGCGGCGTCCTGGTGCCCCGAGTCGGTGGTGACGGCGGTGGAGGAGCCGCCCCAACTGCCGGTGACGTCCTCGCTGGTGGACCACTGGGGGAGCGGGGCCATGGCCCACTTGTTCTTGGTGTCCGGCGCGGCGGTGGTGAGGGTGCCGGGCGCCCAGACCGCGCTGACCCAGGCGATCTGCTGGCCCGTGTTGAGCGCCTTGTTCCAGGCCGGGGTGTACATCGGCTGGTTGTCGATGGCGCCCTCCTCGACCAGGCCGCCCCAGAAGTCGGCGACCTTCTTCGTCGCCGCGTCGTTGATGCCGACCTTCCACTTCTCGCCCTCGGTGGTCCACCACCTGGCGCCCGCCTGCTGGGCGAGGCCCGCGAAGAGGCCGGAGTCGTTGGCGGAGAACGTGGTCAGGTCCTTTTCGGGGGCCTTCTTCTTCAGCGCGCGGGCGGTCTGCGCGAACTCCTCCCAGGTGGTGGGGACCTTCAGGCCGTACTCGTCGAACAGGTCCGCGCGGTAGTAGAACATCATCGGCCCGATGTCCTGCGGCACCGCGTAGACCGCGTCCGTGCCCAGTGTGGTCTGCTGCCAGACGCCCTCCGCGAACTTGCCCTTGGCGTCCCCGACCTGGTCGGCTATGTCGGCGAGGGCGTCGTTGCTGACCAGGGTGGGCAGCGCCTGGTACTCCGCCTGCACGAGGTCGGGCGCCTTGCCCGCCTTGTGCGCGGTGAGGATCTTGGTGACGAGGGTGTCGCCGGACGCCTGCTTCTTCACCGTGACGGTGATCTGCCGCTCCTTGCCGGGTCCCTTGTTCCACAGGTCGACGACCTTGTCCATCCCGGGCGTCCAGGTCCAGTACGTCAGCGAGACGGGACCGGACTGGGCGTCGCCGTCGTCGTCGGACGAGCCGCACGCGGTGAGGGCGGTGGCGCCGAGGGCGACGGCGACGGACATGGTCACGAGGCGACGGCGCGTCGTGTTGGGCATGGATCTCTCCCCTGGCCTGGGGCCCTCCGCCTGCTGCGGGGGCCTGCCATGCTTCTGTGAGCGTTCACAGTAGAGAAACATCCCGGACACTTGTCAATGGTTGTTGCTGTGCGGTTATGTTGGCATCGCACGGCCGCCGCTGTGTGTGCACGTTCCCAAATGATCGAATTAATCGGGAGAGATCCATGCCGGAGACCACGCCCCAGGGCCTGACGAGGCTCGCCTTCGGTGGGGACTACAACCCCGAGCAGTGGCCGGAAAGCGTCTGGCGGGAGGACGTCCGGCTGATGCGGGAGGCCGGGGTCTCGATGGTGAGCGTCGGGATCTTCTCCTGGGCGCTCCTCGAACCGGAGCCCGGGAGGTACGACTTCGGCTGGCTCGACCGCGTCCTCGACCTGCTCCACGAGAACGGCGTCCGCGTCGACCTCGGCACCCCCACCGTCGTACCGCCCGCGTGGTTCTACCGCGCCCACCCCGACGCCCTGCCCGTCGCCGCCGACGGCACCCGCCTCGCCTTCGGCTCGCGCGGGGCGATCTGCCACAGCAACGCCGACTACCGCGCCGCCGCCGCGCACATCACCACCCGGCTCGCCGAGCGCTACGCCGACCACCCGGCGCTCGCGATGTGGCACGTCCACAACGAGTACGGCGTCCCCGTCTCCGCCTGCTACTGCGACTCCTGCGCCGCCCACTTCCGCCGCTGGTTGACCACCGTGTACGGCGGTGTCGACGCGGTCAACGACGCATGGGGGACCGCCTTCTGGGGCCAGCGCTACTCAACTCTTGACGAGATCAACCCGCCCCGGCTGGCCCCGACCGTCGGCAACCCCGCCCAGACGCTGGACTACCGCAGGTTCGCCGACGCGACCATGCGCGAGAACTTCCTGGCGGAGCGGGACATCCTGCACCGGCTCTCCCCGGGCGTCCCGGTCACCACCAACTTCATGACCGCCCTCAGCCAGTGCGACTCCGTCGACTACTGGGCCTGGGGCCGCGAGGTCGACCTCGTCACCAACGACCACTACCTGATCACCGACGGCCGCCGCACCCACGTCAACCTCGCCATGGCCGCCGACCTCACCCGCTCCGTCGCGGGCGGCGCGCCCTGGCTGCTCCTCGAACACTCCACCTCGGGCGTCAACTGGCAGCCCCGCAACCCGGCCAAGGCGCCCGGACAGATGGCCCGCAACTCCCTCGCCCACGTGGCGCGCGGCTCCGACGGCGCCATGTTCTTCCAGTGGCGGCAGTCCCGGCGCGGCGCCGAGAAGTTCCACTCCGCGATGGTCCCGCACGGCGGCACCGACACGCGCGTGTGGCGCGAGGTCGTCGCACTCGGCGCCGCCCTGGAATCGTTGAACGAGATCCGCGGCACCCGCACCGTCGCCGACGCGGCCCTGCTGTGGGACTGGCACTCCTGGTGGGCGCAGTCCCTGGACTGGCGGCCCAGCGAGGACGCCGACGCCCGCGAACGCGCCGACACCTTCTACGAGGCCCTCTACGACCGCCACCTCACCGTCGACTTCGCCCACCCGGAAGCCGACCTGTCGGCCTATCCCCTTGTCGTCGTCCCCGCCCTGTACCTGATGACGGAGGCGGCCGGTGCCAACCTGAAGCGGTACGTCGAGGGCGGCGGCACGCTCGTGGTGTCGTACTTCTCCGGCATCGTCGACGAGCACGACGCCGTGCACGAGGGCGCCTACCCGGGCGCGCTGCGGGACGTCCTCGGGCTCACCGTCGAGGAGTTCTCGCCGCTGCTCGCCGGGGAGCGGGTGCGGCTGACCGGGCCGGACGGCGCCGAGCTGGACGCCGACGTGTGGACGGAGTTCGTGGTGCCGCGCGGCGCCGAGACCGTGTGGACCTACGCCGACGGACTCACCGCGGGCCGCCCCGCCGTCACCCGGCACCGCCTCGGCGACGGCACCGCCTGGTACGTCTCCACCCGCCTCGGCACCGAGGGCCTCGACGCCGTGCTCGCCCTCGCCGGGGCGGACGCGCGCATCGCCCCGCGCGCCGACCTGCCGCGGGACGTGGAGGTCGTGCGCCGCGCGGGGGAGCAGGGCAGCTACCTGTTCGCCCTCAACCACACCGCCGTCGACGCGAAGGTGCCGCTGGACGGGTCCGGCACCGAACTGCTGACGGGAGAGCGCGCCGCGGGCCGCCTGGCGGTCCCCGCGGGAGCCGTACGGGTCGTGCGACTCGACGGCTGAGCCGACTCCCCTCCGCCCGTGCGAGCCGTGCGAGCCGCGGGCGGAGGGGCCGCCTCCGTCACCCGTGCGCCGCCCCCTGCCAGGGGCCGCGCCCCGGAACGTGACGGAGGTCCTTCATCCCCACCACGTCGAAGGGACGACGGACGATGATGTTCCATCCCAGACGCACACTCAAGGCCCTGCTGCCGCCCCTCGCGGCCGGGCTCGCCCTCACCGCCCTGCCCGCGCAGAGCGCCCAGGCCGCCAGCACCCTCACCAACGGCGGCTTCGAGGCCGACGGCACGGGCGCCGCCGTACCCAGCGGCTGGTCCGAGTACGGCTCGACGGCGGCCTCCTACACCGAGGCCGGTGGCCACAGCGGCGGGTACCGGCTCAGCCACTGGTCGTCGTCCGCCTACAAGGTGGAGACCTACCAGTACCTGTCCGGGCTGGCCAACGGCAGCTACCAGCTGACCGCGTGGGTCCGCTCCGGCGGCGGCCAGAACGCCGCGTACATAGCGCTGAAGAACTGCGGCGGCGCGGAACAGCGCACGGACCTGCCGGTCTCCTCGACGGGGTGGATCCGTATCGTCGTGCCGGTCAATGTCACCGGCAACCAGTGCACCATCAGCGTCAACAGTGACGCGAACGCGGGCAACTGGATCAATGTTGACGACCTGACCCTCACATCCGGTTCGTCAAGTACAGCGATCAAGGGTGCCGACATCTCCTCACTCGCCAAGAGCGAGGCCAAGGGCGGCGTCTACCGCACCGCCTCCGGCACCGCGGGCGACGCCCTCACCATCCTGCGCTCCGCCGGGATGAACTACGCGCGCCTGAAGGTCTGGGTGAACCCCGCCGACGGCTACAACAACAAGGCGCGCGTGCTGGCCGTCGCCAAGCGCGTCAAGGCGCAGGGCATGAAGCTCCTGGTCGACTTCCACTACTCCGACACCTGGGCCGACCCCGGCACCCAGACCAAGCCCGCCGCCTGGGCAGGCCACTCCTACGGCCAGCTCAAGACGGACGTGTACAACCACACGTACGACGTGCTGAACGCGCTGAAGGCGCAGGGCACCACCGCCGACATGGTGCAGGTCGGCAACGAGATCAACGGCGGCATGTTGTGGAGCGAGGGCTCCACCGACAACTGGACCCAGCTCGCCGGGCTGCTCAACTCCGGCTACGACGCCGTCAAGGCGGTCAGCCCCGCCACCACCGTCGCGCTGCACCTGGCCAAGGGCGGCGACCTCGCCGGAACCCGCTGGTGGTTCGACAACGCGGTGGCCAAGGGCGTCAGGTTCGACGTCATCGGGCTGTCGTACTACGGCTACTGGCACGGCACCCTGTCCGACTTCCAGACCACCCTGGACGACGCCGCCACCCGCTACGGCAGGCCCGTCTACGTCGCCGAGACGGCCTACCCGTTCCGGCTGGACAGCGAGGACGCGCTGGAGAACATCATCGACGTCAGCGGCGAACTGGTCCCCGGCTACCCCGCCAGCACGGCCGGGCAGACCCGCTGGATGAACGACGTCACCAGCATCGTCGAGGCCGTCCCGAACGGCCGCGGCCTGGGCGTCTTCTACTGGGAGGCCACCTGGACCGCCGTCAACGGCAACGGCTGGGACCCCGCCGACCCCGGCTCCGGCAACGGCTGGGAGAACCAGGCGCTGTTCGGGTACGACGACCGGGCGCTCCCGGCGATGGCGTGGTTCCGCCACCGCTGACCCCACCCAGCGGATGACGGCCCGCGCGTCAAGAGCCCGTCCGGTCCCGGACAAGGACCCCCGAGTCCGGGACACGGGGGTCTGCCGGGCGGCACAGTGGGAAGCCGTCTATGCAGAGCCGGACCGAGAGGGACGACGAGATGCTGAGGACTCCCGTCACTGGCGTGCGCCTGGACATCCTGGAGTGGCTGAAGGACCCGGCCGCCCACTTCCCCGCCCCACGGCACGCGGATCCCGTCACGGACGGCGTCACCGCCGCCGCGGTCGCCGCCCGGCTCGGCGTCCCCCGCCCCGTCGCGGAGCGCCACCTCGCCCTCCTCACGGCGATCGGCGTCCTGCGCACCAAGCGGATCCGGCGCCGTACGCACTACCGCCGCGACGAGGTCCGCATCGCCGAGGTCGCCCGGATGTTCGAGAAGGGGTGGTGAACGCGAGGATCGGGAGCCTGCCCGGGAGGGCGGTTCACCGACAGGCGCCGGGGCGGGCCCTCCCGAAGTGACCGTTCCCCGGGCCCGGAGTTACGCTGTTGCCCGGCCGCGATCACCCGCGCGGCGCGGCGGTGGGGCCCGCCGTACCCGAACCGCGGCACCGGTGCCGCCAACGGTCCCTCCCGCGACGACAGGCGCCCGTCCGGGCCCGGCGAGGAGGAGACGTACGACGATGACCGCCCCCGAGGCCGACAGCCTCCCCCTGGACCGCCGCCCCGCACGCGGGTCGGCCCGGCGCGCACAGCTCCCCGTCGTCGCGGTCGTCGCGCTCGGCGGCGGCGCGGGCGCGGCGGCCCGCTACGCGATGACCCTGCGCTGGCCCGCCGACCCGGGCGGCTTCCCCTGGGCCGTCTTCTGGGCCAACGCCGTCGGCTGCGCCGTCATCGGCGTGTTCCTGGTGGCCGTCACCGAGGGCCGCCCCGCCCACCCGCTGCTGCGGCCCTTCTTCGGCACCGGCGTCCTCGGCGGCTTCACCACCTTCTCCACCTACGCCGTCGGCATCCACGACCTGCTGGACGCGGGCCGCCCCGGCACCGCCCTCGCCTACCTCGCCGCCACCCTCCTCACGGCGCTCACGGCGGTGTGGCTCACGGCGACGGCGGCCCGCCGCGTCCTGACCCGGAGGCGGCGATGACCCGGCTGACCGGGCGCGCCCTGCGCCTGACCGTCCTCGTCGGTGAGAACGACATCTGGCACCACCGGCCGCTGTACTCCGAGATCGTGCACCGCGCGCGGGAGGCCGGACTCGCGGGCGCCAGCGTCTTCCGGGGCGTGGAGGGCTTCGGCGCGTCCTCCCTGATCCACACCTCCCGGCTGCTGTCCCTCAGCGAGGACCTGCCGGTGGCCGTGGTGATCGTCGACACCGAGGAGCGGGTACGGGCGTTCCTGCCACGGCTCGACGAACTCGTCACCGAGGGCCTGGTCACCCTCGACGCGTGCGAGGTCATCCGGTACGTGGGCCGTGAGGGCGCCGGGTGAACTGGTTCCTCGTCGTCGCGGGCGGCATGGTCGGCGCCCCGCTGCGCTATCTGACCGACCGCGCGGTGCAATCCCGGCACGACTCCGTCTTCCCGTGGGGCACCCTCACCGTCAACGTCGTCGGCAGCCTGCTCCTCGGCCTCCTCACCGGCGCCGCCGTCGCCGGAGCCGCCGACTCCCACCTGCTGCTGTTCCTCGGCACGGGGCTGTGCGGCGCCCTGACGACGTACTCGACCTTCTCCTACGAGACCCTGCGGCTCGCCGAGTCCGGCGCCCGGCTGTACGCCGCCGCGAACGCGCTGGTGAGCGTGGCGGCGGCGCTGGGCGCGGCGTTCGCGGGGGTGGCGGTGGCGCGGGCGGTGTGGGGCTGACCCCGGGCGGTGTGGGGCTGGCACCGGGCGGTGTGGGGCTGACCCCGGGCGGTGTGGGGGTCACACCGGGCCGTGTGGGGCTGACCCCGGGCCCCCGCACGATCCGTTCTTGACACCGCACCGACCAGCGCCGCACCATCGCTCCCGTGAACCTGTCAGACAGCCAGACAGCCGCCGCGCAGGGGGCCGCCCCGGCGCCGCCGCGTCGCGTCAGCGCGATGGAGGCCGTGCTCGCGCACCTGCGCGGCGCGATAGAGCGCGGTGAGTACGAGATCGGGGACAAGCTGCCCTCCGAGGCGGAGCTGTGCCGCACCCTGGAGGTCTCCCGGCCCGTGCTGCGGGAGGCCCTGCGCGCGCTCCAGACCATGGGGCTGACCGTCTCCAGGACCGGCAAGGGCACCTTCGTCGTCGCCGCCACGGTCGAGGACCCGACCTTCGGCGACTACGCGGCCAGCGACCTGCTGGAGGTCCGCCGCCACGTGGAGATCCCCGTCGCCGGGTACGCGGCGGCCCGCCGCACCCCGGAGGACCTGGACCACCTCGCCCACCTGCTGGACCGGATGGAACGGGAGACCGACACCACGGCCTGGGTCGCCATGGACACCCTCTTCCACCTCGCCGTGGCCGAGGCGGCCCAGAACCCCGTCTTCCGCCGGGTCATCGAGGAGATCCGGGACGCGCTGGCCCGCCAGTCGGCGTTCCTCAACCAGCTCGGCGGCCGACGCGAGCAGTCCAACCGCGAGCACCGCGCCATCGTCGAGGCGCTGACCGACGGCAGCGAACAGGACGCGCGGGACGCCATGGCCCACCACATCGACCGCGTCGAGACCACCCTCACCGCCATCGTGCGCGCCACGGGCACCGACTGAACCACCAGTCGCCCCCGTCACCCTTCACCCTTCACCACCCGTCGAAGACAGAAACAGGCACTGATGCACCACATCTCCGCCGCGGCGGCACCCCCCGTCCGCGAACCCCGCCACGCCCCCGTCGCCCACCTGATACGCGGCGGGGTCGTCGAGGGCGTCCACTACGGCTCCGTCGTCGTCCTCGGCGCCGACGGCCGGACCGAGTTCCAGCTCGGCGACACCGACGCCGCGTGCTACCCGCGCTCGGCGCTCAAGCCCGTGCAGGCCGTCGCCATGGTCCGCGCCGGTCTCCCGCTCGACGGCGCGCTGCTGTCGCTCGCCGCCGCCAGCCACTCCGGCGAGGAGCGCCACCTCACCGGCGCCCGCCGCATCCTCGAACTCGCCGGGCTCACCGAGGCCGACCTGCGCAACGTGCCCGACCTGCCGCTGGACCCGGAGGTCCGGGACGGCTGGGTCCGCGCGGGCCGGGCACCCTCCCGGCTCGCCCAGAACTGCTCCGGCAAGCACGCCGCGATGCTGCACACCGCCCGCCTCAACGGCTGGACCCTCGACGACTACCTCGACCCCGCGCACCCCCTCCAGCGGGCCGTCGCGGAGACCGTCGAGGACCTCACCGGGCAGCGCGTCGCCCACGTCACCGTCGACGGCTGCGGCGCCCCGCTGTTCGCCGTCTCCCTGACCGGGCTGGCCCGCGCCGCCGCCCGGCTCACCACCGCCGCGCCGGGCACTCCCGAGGCACGGGTCGCCGACGCGGTGCGCGCCCACGCCGAGATGGCCTCCGGCGCCGGGCGCGACGTCGCCGCGCTGATGCGGGCCGTGCCGGGACTGCTAGCCAAGGACGGCTACGAGGGCGTCCAGGTCGCCGCGCTGCCCGACGGCCGGGCCGTCGCCGTGAAGATCGCCGACGGTGCCCGCCGGGCCCGCGTCCCCGTCACCGCCGCCGCCCTCGCCCTCGCCGGGGTCGACCCGGACCTCCTCACCCCGTTCACCGGCGAGACGGTCCTCGGCGGCGGCGCACCAGTGGGCACGGTCCGCGCGGCCCCCGCCCTCACCGGCGCACCGGTCGCGGCGTCGGCCTGAACGAGTCCCGCCCAGCGGGAGGGGCCGCCTCACGGACTCCGGGGGGGGTCCCACAGGCCCCTCCCCGCGATCACACGTCCGACACGCAGCCGCTCCCGCCCGGCGACCCCGCCGTCGCTTTCCGGCCACCCGTCCTCGCCACGCTGGCCGGGTGCTGGCCATGGCCCCTCCCGTCGACCTCCGCCGCTGCCAGGTGCTCGGCCTGGCCGGAACCGCCGTCCTCGCGGCGGGCGGTGAGACCGCCGGAGCCCTGCCCGCGCGCGAGCTGCTGGCGCCGTCCTCCGCCGGGGCCGCGCTCGGCCTGGTCGGCGTGTACTTCGGCGTCGTCCTGCTGATCGCCGCCTGGGCGCTGCTCGGCCGTCTGCTGCGCGGCCCCGAACCGCCCTCCCCGCGCGCGCTGCTGCTGGTGCTCGCGCTGTGGGCGGCCCCGCTGCTGCTCGCGCCGCCGCTGTTCAGCCGCGACGTGTACAGCTACCTCGCGCAGGGCGCCATGGTGGACGCCCGGCTCGACGTCTACACCTACGGCCCGTCCCACCTCGGCGGCCCGCTCGCCGACGAGGTCGCCCCGCTGTGGCAGCACACGGCGGCCCCCTACGGCCCGGTCTTCCTCACCGCCGCCGCCGCGCTGTCCGCGCTCACCAGCGGCGAACTCCCCGCGGGCCTGCTCGGGATGCGGCTGCTCGCGCTGCTCGGCGTGGCGCTGATGGCCGTAGCCCTGCCCCGGCTCGCCCGGCACACCGGCGCCGACCCGGCCGCCGCGCTGTGGCTCGGCGCCCTGAACCCGCTGGTGCTGCTGCACCTGGTCGCCGGTGCGCACAACGACGCGCTGATGCTGGGCCTGCTCGGCCTCGGACTGGTCGCCGCGCTCGGCCGCTGGCCCGCCCTGGGCGCCGTACTCGTCACCCTCGCCGCGCTGGTGAAGGCGCCCGCCGCGCTGGGCCTGGCCGCGGTCGTCGTCCTCCAACGGCGCGCGGGCCGCCGTCCCGCGCGGGCGGTGCTGTCGACCGCCGGCGCCGCCGCCGTCACCACGGTCGCCGCGACCGCCGCCGCGGGCACCGGCTACGGCTGGATCGCCGCCCTCGACACCCCCGTCTCCCCGCAGAACTGGGCCCTCACCAGCCTCCTCGGCCGCGCCACCCGCGCCCTGCTGGAACACCTCGGCAGCGATCTCGCGCCGCTCGCCGTGCCCGCCTGGCACGCCCTCGGCCTCGCCCTGACCGCCGGTCTGCTCGTCGCCATCTGGTGGCGGTTCAGGCCGAGCCCGGTCTACGCGCTCGGCCTGAGCCTGGCCGCGGTGGCCGCCCTCGGCCCTGCGATCCGCCCCTGGTACGCGCTGTGGGGCCTGTTCCTCATTGCCGCCGCCGCGCCCGACTCCGCGCCGCGCCACCGCCTCACCGCCGTCCCGTGCGTGCTCGCGCTGGCCGCGCTGCCCAGCGGTGGTCCGGCCCACACGGGACAGCTCGTCCTCGCCGTCTCCGGCGGGGTGCTCGCCGTGGTCGTCCTGTGGCAGGCCCACCAGGCGGCCAGCGCGCCGGTGCTGGGCCGTACCGCGTGACCGGCGCCCGCAGGCCGCCGCGCACCGACCGCGGACGGCTGCTCCTCGTCCTCGCGCTCGCCGCCGCCGTGACCGCGTTCACCGCGACCGTGCCGCTCCTGCGGGACTGGTTCGACCTGCGCGTCTACCACGGCAGCGTCGACCACTGGCTGCGCCGGGGAGGCGCCCTGTACGACTACCGGGTGCCGGGGACGCCGTACGGCTTCACCTACCCGCCGTTCGCCGCCGTCGCCATGTCCCCGATGGCCCTCGTCGGGCTGCCCGTCGCCATCGCGCTCACCCTGCTGCTCGACCTGGCCGCCCTCGCCGTGGCCGTGCACGTGCTGACCGAGGGGGCGTGGCGGCGGTACGGCTGGTACGGCTGCGCCCTGGGCTGCTGTCTGCTCGCGCTGTACGAACCCCTGCGCGACACCCTCAGCTTCGGCCAGGTCAACCTGCTGCTGCTGGCCCTCGTCCTGGCCGACGCCCGGCTGCTCGGCACCGGCCGGGACCGCTGGGCGGGCGCGGGCATCGGACTCGCGGCGGCGGTCAAGCTGACGCCCCTGGTCTTCGTCGGCCTGCTGCTGCTCGCCCGGCGCTGGCGGGCGGCGGCCAACGCCACCGCGGTCACCGTCGCGGCGACCGCGTGCGCGGCGCTGGTCGCGCCCGACGCCTCCCGCTCCTACTGGACGCACGCCCTGTGGGACACCTCCCGCGTCGGCCGCCTGGACTACGTCTCCAACCAGTCGGCGCAGGGCGTCCTCGCCCGGCTGGCGGAAGGCGAGCCGAGCCGCGCGCTGTGGGCGGTCGCCGTCCTCGGCGTGCTGGCCGGGTGGGCGTGGCGGGCCCGGCGGGCGGCGGCGGCCGGTGACTGGCAGGGGGCGTTCGCGCTGACCGGGCTGACGGCCTGCCTGGTCAGCCCGGTCACCTGGGTGCACCACCTCGTCTGGCTGCTCCCGTCGTTCGCGGTCCTGCTGCGCGCCGGACGCGTCCGGGTCGCGGGCGCGCTGTACGCGGTGCTGTGTACGAGCGTGGTGTGGCTGTGGGCTGACGACGCCTCCGGCATCGACGGCTTCCTCGGCTCCAACGCCTACGCCTGGATCACCCTGGGCCTGCTGCTGTGGCTGCCGGTGCGTCAGACGGACGTCCAACGGCGCGTCAGGAGCCGTAGCGCCAGCGCCATGGCGGCGCCGCCCACCGCCGCAGCGCCCGCGATCGCCGCCGTCTCCGGCCAGCCGGGCCCGGCGTCCGACGCGGCGGCGGCCACGGGTGTCGCCGCGGGGCCGGGCAGCGCCCTGGCGCGTGGCGGCACCGCGAGCGAACCCACCGGCAGCACCCGCCCGACGGCGCCGAACCCCCAGTCGAGCAGCGCGCGGGCCTCCTCGTAGACGGCGTGCGGGCCGCCCGCCCGCGGGTTCATCACGGTGACGACCAGCGTGCGACCGGCGCGCCGCGCGGCGGCGATCAGGGTGTGCCCCGCCTTGCTGGTGTAGCCGTTCTTCACCCCGACGAGCCCCGGGTAGCGGGCCACGCCGTCGGCCCCGGTCAGCAGCCGGTTGGTGTTCCTGATGGGGTACGGCCGTCCGTCGCGCCCCGGGAAGCGGGCCGTCACGGTGGCGCAGTACCGCGCGAAGTCGGCGTTGCGCAGCCCCGCCCGGCCGAACACCGCGAGGTCGTACGCCGACGACACCTGGCCCGGCGCGTCATAGCCGTCCGGTGACACCACGCGCGTGTCCCGCGCCCCCAGCGACCGCGCCCTGGCCTGCATCCGCGCCGCCGTACCGCGCCAGCCGCCGGTCATCCCGGCCAGCACGTGCACGGCGTCGTTGCCGGAGCTGAGGAAGACACCGCGCCACAGGTCCGCCACCCGGTAGGCGTGCCCCTCGGTGACCCCGACCAGGCTGCTGCCCGCGCCGATCCCCTTCAGCTCCCCGGCGCGCACGGTGTGCCGCACGCCGCCGGGCAGCACCGGCAGCACGGTCAGCGCGAACAGCGTCTTCAGGGTGCTGGCGGGCGGCAGCGCGCGGTGGGCGTCCCGGGCGGCGAGGACGGCGCCGCTGTCGGCGTCGGCCACCACCCAGGACAGCGCCGACACCCGGGGCAGCGGGCGCACCCCGGCGGGCGCCCGTACCTGGGGGCCGGGGCGCAGCAGTGGGTCCGGGCGCGGTGCCGTGCTCCGTGGGCCGTCGGTCGGGCCGGGGTCGGCGCCGCCCGGGGTGCCCGCCGCGTGCGGCGCGATCCCCAGCACGCCCGTCGCGCAGAGCGCGCAGGTGGCCGCGACCGCCCGGAAAGAGAATCTGATCATCATATGAGCAACGTAGGAACGGTCCCGTCCCGCTCCTTGCTGGCCGGGCCGGGGACCCGGCGCGAGCACCCGGATGGCGGTCCGGCGGCGGGCGGTCAGCCGCTGGGCAGCGTCGGCTGGACGCGCCGCAGGAAGGTGGCGTTGTCCGGGGTCTCCCGCATCCGCTTGAGCAGCGTCTCCACGGGGGCGTCGCCGTCCCGGGGCGTCAGCGCGCGGCGCAGCCCGCGTACGGCGGTGGACTCGGCGGGGGAGAGCAGGAGTTCCTCGCGGCGGGTGCCGGACGCGGCGATGTCGACGGCGGGGAAGACCCGGCGGGAGGCGAGTTCGCGGCTCAGGCGCAGCTCCATGTTGCCGGTGCCCTTCAGCTCCTCGAAGAAGAACTCGTCGGCGCGGGAGCCGGTTTCGACCAGCGCGGTGGCGAGGATCGTCAGCGAGCCGCCCTCCTCGGCGAGCCGCGCGGCGCCGAACCACCGCTTGGGTCCCTGGAGCGCGGCGGCGTCGACACCGCCGCTGAGGGTGCGGCCACCGGAGCCCGCCGCGTTGTTGTGGGCCCTGCACAGCCGGGTGAGGGAGTCGAGCAGGATGACGACGTCCTCACCGGCCTCGACGAGCCGCTTGGCCCGCTCGACGACCAGCTCGGCCAGCGCGATGTGCTGCCTGGGCGTCCGGTCGAAGGTCGAGGCGTACACCTCGCCGCGCACCGAGCGCCGCATGTCGGTGACCTCCTCGGGCCGTTCGTCGAGCAGCACCACCATCAGACGGCACTCGGGGTGGTTCCCGGCGACGGCGGCGGCGAGCTGCTGGAGCAGCACGGTCTTGCCGGTCTTGGGCGGGGCGACGACCAGGCCGCGCTGGCCCTTGCCGACCGGGGCGAGCAGGTCGGTGACGCGCCCGGTCAGCCCGGACGCGGGGTGTTCGAGCCGCAGCCGCTCACGCGGGTGCAGCGGGGTGAGGTCGTGGAAGTGCCGCCTGCCGCGCAGCGCGTCGGGGGTGCGGCCGTTGACGCGGGCGACGCCGGTCAGTTCCCGCCGCTCGCCGCGGACGGCCTCGACGAGGTCGCCCTTGCGCAGCCCGTGACGGCGGATCAGCGCGGCGGAGAGCTGCGGGTCGTCGGGGGACGGGTGCAGGCTCACGGGCCGCAGTCGGCCGCCCTTCCCGCCCGCGTCGACGTCGAGGACGCCGGTGACGATCCGGGTGGACTGCTGTTGCCCCACGGGGGGTTCGAGGGTGGTGGTCATGCGGTGGGTCCTTTCACGGACGGAAGCAGGGAGGTCGTACGGACGAGACGCGGAGAAGGAAGGGGAAGGCCGCGACGAGCGGAGGGCCCAGGGGCACGCCTCCGGGCGGCGGGAACACCACCTCGGACACGCCGTCGACGTGGAGGAGGCGAGGTGCGAAAAGCCGGTACGCCCGGCCGGAGAAACAGCGGGCGGTTCGGCTGGAGGAGAGGAGAACACGCACCGGCGCCGGAGAGCCGGGCGCCAGACAGGTGCTTTCAGCACCGTACCACGCGGGACTCAGCGTTCGGCGAGGAGTCCGTACAGCAACGGGATACGGGGCTCGGGGAGCCGCCACCAGCCGGACGGCGTACGGACCATCTGCGGCCAGCGCGGCCACGGCAGTTCGTCGCTCTCCCGCAGGGAGCGCACGGTGAGTCCCGCCGCCGTCAACGCGCCGAGGACCTCTCCTATTCCGTGCATCCACTCGTAGCTGTCGGTGGCGCCCTCGACGGCCGGGCCGTCGGTGTAGGTGTGGGTGCCGTCCCGGTGCACGGGCCCGGCCCCGCCCAGGTAGTCGTGGCGCAGCAACAGTTCGGGACCCTCGCCGGGGCCGGGCTTGGGGCCCAGCGCGTTCAGCAGGGGGTGGAACTCGACGACGTACAGCAGGCCCCCGGGCCGCAGCAGCCGGGCCACCACGTCGGCCCAGCGGTCCAGGTCCGGCAGGTAGCACAGGGCGCCCTTGCCGGTGTAGACGACGTCGAAGCGCCGCCCGCCGAGCGCCCGCACGGCGTCGTACACGTTGGCCCGCACGTAGTCGACGTCGACGCCCGCGCGGGCCGCGACCCCGGTCGCGGCGGCGACGGACGCCGCCGAGAAGTCGAGGCCGACGGCGCGGGCGCCGCGCCGCGCGAAGGCGATGGTCTCGGTGCCCAGGTGGCACTGGAGGTGGAGCACGTCCCGTCCGGAGACCTCGCCCAGGTCCCGCCACTCCCAGGGCGCGAACCAGCGGGACGGGTCAGGGTCGCCGTCCAGTCCGTAGAAGCGGCTGGCCAGGTGGACGGGGGTGCGGGCGTCCCAGTTCGCCTGGTTGGCCCGCATCAGCCGGTCGTCCCGCTCGTCGCTGGTCATGGGGACATCCAAGCGCACCCGCGCCCGGTCGCGCCGGGAAGGGAACGGATCCGGCCGGTGTTGCACGAACAGGACACCGACTGCACGCAACCCGCCCCCGGCGGCCCGATCCGGGGCCGTGCCCGAACGGCGCACGGTACGACCTGACACCGTAGGGACGGCTCCGCTCCCGCCGTCCGGCACCCACCCAGGAGAGACGCGGCATGGACATGCCTTTGACCACCGAACGGCTCGTGATCCGCGACTGGAGACTCGACGACGCCGACGCCGCCCTGGAGATCTACGGCTCCCCGGACGTCGCGCACTGGCTCACCCCCGCGATGGAGCGGGTCCGGGACGCCGACGCCATGCGCGCGGTGCTCCAGGCGTGGCAGGAGTGCCAGCCCAACCTGCCCCCGCCCCGGGGCCGCTGGGCGATCGAACGGCGCGCGGACGGCGCGGTCGTCGGCGGCCTCGGCATCCGGCTGCTGCCGCCGTACGAGGACGACCTGGAACTGAGCTGGCAGCTCGCCCCGAGCGCCTGGGGCCAGGGGTACGCCGTGGAGGGCGCCCGCGCGCTGGTCGAGTGGGCGTTCACCCACGACACCGACGAGCTGTTCGCCGTCGCCCGCCCCGCCAACCAGCGGGCCGTCGCCACCGCCAAGCGGCTCGGGATGCAGTGGGTCGGTGAGACCGCCAAGTACTACGACCTGCGCCTCCAGGTCTACCGCGTCCGCCCCGCCGACCTGGTCTCCTGACCGGCCTGCGCCTGCCGGGCGATCGCGTCGAACCGCGCGCCCATGGCCGCCGCCAGCGCCTGCGCGCCCGACAGCGGGCGGACCATCACGGTGAGGGCGTCGATCAGACCGTCCTCACCGACGTGGAGGAAGTCGCAGCCCTCGATCTCCCGGTCGCCGACCCGCGCGGTGAACACCAGCGCGTGGTCGCGGCCGTCACCGCCCTCCAGTTCGCGCGCGTACCGGAAGTCCTCGAAGACCTCGATGACCTCGCGCAGGATCGCCGCCGTCATCGCCTTGCCGGTGTACGGCTTGAACACGACCGGGCTGCTGAAGACGACGTCCTCGGCCAGCAGCGCCTCCACGGCGTCCAGGTCCCGCTTCTCGACGGCCTCACGGAAGGCTCGCATCGCCACCCCCACAGTTGGATAGTCAATTTGGTGAATAGGTGCGGATGACAGTAGCCAGCCTTCGGGGGGCTGTCCAGATGCCGTAGGGTGACGCCGGTGTTCAGCCCCGAAGGTCCCACGCTCCGTGAACTCGCGGTGCAGGCGCTGTCCTCCGTCGAGCGCGGCTACGACCTGCTCGCGCCCAAGTTCGACCACACGCCCTTCCGTACGCCGGACGCGGTGCTCGACGCCGTCGCGGCGGCCCTCGGGCGCCTCGGGCCCTTCGACGCGGGCCTCGACCTGTGCTGTGGGACGGGCGCCGGGCTGCGCGCGCTCGCCCCGGTGTGCCGGGAGCGGATCACCGGCGTCGACTTCAGCGCGGGGATGCTCGACGTCGCCCGGGAGCGGACGCCCGACGAGGCCGACGGGCCGCGCGTGTCCTGGGTGCGGGCGGACGCGCGGGCGCTGCCGTTCGGGCCCGCCTTCGACCTGGTCGTCAGCTTCGGGGCGTTCGGGCACTTCCTGCCCCGGGAGCTGCCGGGACTGTTCACCGGGGTCCGCTCCGTGCTGCGGCCCGGCGGCACCTTCGCCTTCCCCGTGGTCGCGCCGCCCGGCCCCGCGTCGCCCGCCTACTGGATGCTGCTGGGCTTCGACGCGGCGATGCGGGTGCGCAACGCCGTGTGGCGGCCCCCGTTCGTCATGTACTACCGCGCCTTCCGCCTCGCTGACGTCCTGCGGGAACTCCGGGCCGCCGGGTTCCGTACCGAGCTGTACGCCCTGCCCGAGTTCGGGCGGCGGCGCGACGGGAGCCCGCGGGTGCGCCTGGTCGCCGCCCGCGGGCTCGCCGGGGTCAGCCAGCGGCGGGCTGGGTGAACTCGTAGACCAGCGTGTCCTGTCGGGCGTCCACGACCAGCTCGGTGATCTCCAGGGGGCGCGCGTACTGGTCGTGCACCAGCCGGGTCACCCGCACCGAGGGCCGGTCCGGGAGGCGGGTGATGGCGTCCCGGTGGTGCAGGGCCAGGCCCGCCCTGCGCATCCAGTCGTAGGCCCGGCCGAGTTGGGCCGCCGCGGTGCCGTCGGCGCGCTCGCGGTACCGGCCCAGCTCGTCGACCTCGGCCAGCGCCACCGCCGAGAACGACGTCACCGCGGTGCGCAGTCCCGTGCCGTCGGCCGCGAAGGACTCGTAGTGGTGCATCAGCGTCGGCCGGTGCGGGGCCAGGCCCAGCGCCGTCGCGTGCTCGACCGGGGGCGCCTGCCAGGTGACGGTGGACCGGTCGACGGCGGCCGGGTCGGCGGCGCGGGCGCCCACCGGGAAGGTGAGCGGGGAGAGGTGCTCCACGGGCGGTCCGGGCAGCGCGGCGTGGCTGCCGCGCCGGTCGGTGGCGACCAGGCCGCCTCTGCGCAGCAGCTCCAGCGCCTGGCGGACGGTGTCCCGGCTGACGCCGAAGCGCTCGGCCAACCGCCGCTCGCCCGGCAGCCGTTCGCCGGGCGGCACACTGCCGTCGCGCAGCCCGTCGAGCAGCTCCGAGGCGACCTGCCGGTACCGGGGCCGCAGTCGCGGGGGTTCCTCGTCGAGAGGGTGGTCGTGCGGGGTGGTGCGGGCCATGCCGCGCCTCCTGTTGGTGACGTGCCGTAGCCGTGCGGGCTCATTGCGCCACCAGATCTAGCATTGGTCTAAACCACTTGGGAAGGGCGGTCCGGCGATACGGCCGAAACCGGACGGCGCGGCGGGCCGTCGCTGGCTCCCACAAGGGCGCCCCCCCGCCGCTCACAGGGCGGCGTACACCGCCTCCACCAGCGCCATCTTCCGCGGGTCGTCGGCGATGTGCGGGCCCATCCGGTTCATCACATAGCCCAGCGACACCCCCGCGTCCGGGTCCGCGAGACCGCAGGAACCGCCGAAGCCGTCGTGGCCGAACGCCCTCGGGTTGGGCCCGTAGCCGCCGCGCGGCCCGCTCAGCCACACCCCGAGCCCCAGCTCCGTGTCGGCGCCGAGCCCCGCCCCGAGCACCAGGTCGCGGCAGCTTCCCTGCCCCTCGCGCGCCCGCTCGACGGCCTCCGGGGACAGCACCCGGTGGCCACGGTAGGAGCCCCGCCCGGCGAAGATCCCGTACAGCGCGGCGACGGCCCGCGCGGTGCCGTGCCCGTTGGCGGCGGGTATCTCCGCGGACCGCCACTCGGGCGTGCCCGTCTCCGCCGCGCCGACCACGGGGTTGGCGATCGCGGCGAGGACCAGCGGGGGCAGCCCCGGGGAGGCGTCGGGGCGTTCGCCCGAGGCCGGGGGCGCCGCCTGGACCAGTTCCGCCGCCCGGTCCCACTCCGTCTTCGGCAGCCCCACGGTGAAGTCGATGCCGAGCGGTCCGGTCACCTCGCGCTCCAGGAAGGCGCCGGGCCGCAGCCCGCTGACCCGGCGCACCACCTCGCCGACGAGGTGGCCGTAGGTCAACGCGTGGTAGCCGGACCGGGTGCCCGGCTCCCACCAGGGCTCGGTCGCGGCGAGCCGGGCCGTCGTCAGCTCCCAGTCGCACAGCTCCTCGAAGGAGTGCCGCTCACGCAGGCCCGCCAGGCCCGCCCGGTGCGACAGCAGGTGGCGTACCAGGACGTCCTCCTTGCCCGCCGCGGCGAATTCCGGCCAGTACGCGGCCACTGGGGCGTCGAGATCGAGCAGCCCCCGGTCCGCGAGGAGGTGCGCGCACAGCGCCACCGGGCCCTTCGTCGTCGACCACACGTTGACGAGCGTGTCCCGCTCCCAGGGGCGGGTGCGCGCCGCGTCCGCCCAGCCGCCCCACAGGTCGACCACCGTCTCGCCGCCGACCGTGACGGCGACGGCGGCGCCCAGCTCACCCCGGTCCCGGAAGTTCTCCTCGAACGCCGTGCGCACCGCCGCGAAACGGGGGTCGCAGTGACCGTGCACGGCCTCGGCTGCGGACTCGGACATGGGCCCTCCCTGGGTCGGCGGAAAGCCCGGACGCGACACCGCGACCCGGGCTCCCCAGAACGTACCGACTGGTCGGACTGGAGGGAAGGGGTGGTCAGCCGCCCGGCGGTCCCGCCCCCGCTTTCCGCCCGCTCAGCCGTGCGAACGCAGCCAGCGCAGCTTGGCCGCCTCGTGGTAGGCCCCGCCGCCCTCGTGGTCGTTGAACTCGTACACCTCGATCGCGCGGTCCTCGTGCGCCCAGGCGTTGAACGCCGCGAACACCGTCGACGGCGGGCAGGTCTGGTCCTCCAGGGCCACCGAGAACAGCGTCGGCGCCTGCGCGCGGGCGGCGAAGTGC
Organism: Streptomyces flavalbus; assembly: GCF_042674625.1. Taxonomy (NCBI): domain Bacteria; kingdom Bacillati; phylum Actinomycetota; class Actinomycetes; order Kitasatosporales; family Streptomycetaceae; genus Streptomyces; species Streptomyces flavalbus. The sequence continues at coordinate 646,478 of NZ_JBHTEB010000001.1, read as the reverse complement.
ACGCCGTCGAAGTACGACAGGGTGCGCCGGACGTCGTCCGCCCGGCCGCGGTGGATCTTCAGGTAGCGGCCGATCTCGCGGTACGGGTCGCGGTCGGTGAGCGTCGTCGCGCGCGGGAAGTCGCACAGGAACGGCACGTCGGGCGCGGCGCCGACCAGGTCGGGGACCAGGCCCGCGACCGCGATGGTGATGCCGCCGCCCTGGCTGCCGCCCGTCACCACGGTCCGGGACGCGTCCGTCAGCGGGTGCGAGCGGGCCGCCTCCACCGCGCGCACGGCGTCCGTGAACACCCGCCGGTAGTAGTAGTTCTCCGGCGCGTCGATCCCCCGCGTCATGAACCCCGGGTGGGAGGGCGCCGCGCCCGCCGGGTCGGGGGTGTCGCCGCCCGCGCCCCAGGCGCTGCCCTGGCCGCGGGTGTCCATCAGGAAGTGCGCCCGCCCGGCGGACGCCCACAGCAGGTGCTCGTGCGGGAGGCCGCGTCCGCCGCCGTAGCCGACGTACTCCACCAGCAGGGGAAGCGGTTCCCGTGCGGCGGCGGGCAGGGTCAGCCAGCCCTTCACCGGGTGCCCGCCGAACCCGGCGAACGTCACGTCGTGGACCTCGACCGTGGACAGCCCCGTGTCGACCGGCTCGAACCGTGCGTCCAGGTCGAACTCGCGCGCCTCGGCCAGGGTCTTCGCCCAGAAGACGTCGAAGTCGTCGGGCTCGGTGGAGTCGCTCCGGTACTCGCGGAGCTCCTCGATCGGTAGGTCGAACAGGGCCATGAATGACCGCCTTTGTGCTGGTGCCGGTGGTGATCACACCGTACGTGGCCGCACCCGCCGATCGCCAGAGTCAGGCGTAGAAAGCGCTGTCATCGCGCAGGGTGTGACACGGTCGCTCACACCCCCCGGCGCGTCCACTCCGGCTCGGTGCGCGCCCACTCCCGCTCCCACTCGGCCAGCCGCCGCCGGGTGGCGGCCCGGCGCATCGCCGCGTGCCCGAGGAGGACGACGGCGACGGCGCCGCCCGTGGCGCACACGCCCATCGCGAACGCGTGCTCCCGGACCGCGGAGCCGTCCGGCGGCGGGGGCACGGGACGGCTGCGCGCGTCGACCCAGAGCGGCACCGTGTCCCCGGCGCGGGTGCCGCCGGGAACCCGCGCGGTGGCCGTACGCGGCTGCCCGCCTGGCCGCTCCACCCAGCGCACCGTCGCCCGGAACGCGTCCTCCCCACCGCCCTCCGCCGTCCCCAGCGACCGCGTGGCCCGGCCGACCACCTCCGCGTCGACCTGCCGCCGCTCGGCGCGCAGCGCCGCCGCCGCGGCCCGCGCCTCGCCGTGCGCCCACCGGGCCGCCGCCAGCCCCGCCAGCGGCGCGCCCACCAGCAGCAGGACGACGACCGCCAGCACCGTCCACGCCTCGACGACGTCCGACCTGCGACGCAGCGGGTTGCGGCGCCACCGCCAGCCCCGCACCTGGGTCCGCATGTCCGCCTCCGCGCGGTGTGTACGCGTGGAATTCCTACCCCGCTCGCGTACCCCGTGCGGCGCACCTCGCTCACGGTGACGGCGACCGGAGCGGGACCGGCCCGCGGGACGGCCGAACCGACCCGCGGGACGGCCGGGGGCGTCCTCGGATCAGCCGAAGCGTTCGATCCGGATGCGGTCCACCGGCTGCCCGGCCGCGACCAGCAGCCGGGAGGCGTGCTCCGCGAACCCGTTGGAGCCGCACACGTACGCCTCCCAGCCGCCCGCCGGGCGCTTGGCCAGCAGCGGCGCGAGGTGGGCCGCGGACAGACGGCCCACCGGCACGCCCTCGGGCGCGGTGCGGGTGAACACCGGCGTCGTCTCCGGGCCGTACTCGCGCGCGTAGATCAGGTCCTCGGGGCCGCGCGCCGACACCAGCAGCCGCAGCGGCACGGTGAGGCCGCGCGCCCGGTGGTGGCGCACCATCGACATCAGCGGTACGACGCCGGAACCCGCGCCGAGCAGCAGCGCGGGGCGGTCGCCGGGCCAGGCGAAGAAGCCGCTCACCGGGCCGCGCACCTCCACCTGGTCCCCGGGACGGGCCTCGGTGTGGAACCAGCCCGACACCTCGCCGCCCGCGACGTGGTCGAGGGTCAGCTCCACGTGCCCGGAGCCGTCGTCCGCGGAGGCGATGGAGTAGTGCCGCTGGGCGGTGTAGCCGTCGGCGGCGGTCAGCCGCAGCATCAGGTGCTGGCCCGGCACGTGCCCCGGCCAGCCGGGCACCGCGAACCGGAAGGTGGCCGCGCGCGGCGTCTCCCGGCGGACCTCGGTGAGGGTCGCCGTCCGCCAGTGGGCCGCGGCGGGCGCGGTCACCTCGATCCGGCCGGGCACGGCGAACCGCGCGGGCGGCGCGAACGCGGGGGCCGTGGCGTCAGTCGCCCGCATAGCGCTGCTCCTCCCAGGGGTTGCCGCGGTGGTGGTAGCCGTTCTTCTCCCAGAAGCCGGGCTCGTCGTGGTCGAGGAGGCGCAGGCCCGCGATCCACTTGGCGCTCTTCCAGAAGTACAGGTGCGGCACCAGCAGCCGCGCCGGGCCGCCGTGCTCGGCGGGCAGCGGCTGGCCGTCGTACTCCCAGGCGATCCAGGCGCGTCCGCCGGTCAGGTCGGCGAGCGGGAGGTTGGTGGTGTACCCGGTGTGCGACCAGGCGACGGCGTGCGTGGCGGTCGGCAGCGGGCGCGCCGCGGCCAGGAACGCGTCCAGGGAGACGCCGCCGAAGCGCACCCCGAACTTCGACCAGCTCGTCACGCAGTGGATGTCGCCCTCGTACGCCGACCGGGGCAGCGCGTGGGCCTGCGCCCAGTCCCAGGTGCGGGGCGCCTCGACGAGGCCGTCGACGCGGAAGGTCCACTCCTCGGGCGTCAGCTCGGGCGTGACCTCCGCGGACAGGACGGGCCAGTCGTCGCCCGCGTCGTACTGCCCGGGCGGCAGCCCCGGGTTGGGGACGCGCGGGCGCCCGGTGAAGCCTCGGGTGACGTTCATACGGGTGGTGCCTCCAGGCCGTCGTACGGCGGCCCGACTCTCGGTGCGGTGGGTGGTGACGCGGGTTCTTGCAGGTTCAACCGTACGGGGCCGGGGGTGGCGCGCGGAAACCACCTGCGGTGTTCGAGCGGTGGGGGTACAGTGACGCCCGGCCGGGGCGGTCCCGGCGCTGACCTTTGGAGGTGAGACCCATTACCGCTGTATCGGCTCGGGCCCTCTCACCTCGTCCCCGGCGGTAGCCGGATCCGAGAGCGCCCTTCGGCACCCGAAAGGCCACCGGCTCCCATGCCCGTCCCACCTCGTTCCCCCTCCCACTCTCCTGCCTCCGTCGTGGCCGCGCTGCGCGCCGCGGGCTGCGTCTTCGCCGAGGAGGAGGCCGAACTGCTGCTCGCCGCCGCCCGCACCCCGGACGAGCTGACGTCCCTGGTGGACCGGCGCGCCCGCGGCCTGCCCCTCGAACACGTGCTGGGCTGGGCCGGATTCCGCGGTCTGCGGATCGCCGTCGAACCGGGCGTGTTCGTACCCCGGCGGCGCACCGAGTTCCTCGTCGAGCAGGCCCTCGCGCAGGCCCCGGACGCGTCCGTCGTCGTCGACCTGTGCTGCGGCTCCGGCGCGGTCGGCGCGGCCCTCGCGGACGCCCTCGGCCGGGTCGAGCTGCACGCCGCCGACATCGACCCGGCGGCCGTGCGCTGCGCGCGGCGCAACATCGCCGGCTACGGCGGTCAGGTCCATGAGGGCGACCTGTTCGCCGCGCTTCCCGACGGGCTGCGCGGGCGCGTCGGCCTGCTCGCCGCGAACGTGCCGTACGTCCCCAGCGGCGAGGTCGGCCGACTGCCCGCCGAGGCCCGCGACCACGAGCCGCTGACCGCCCTGGACGGCGGCGCGGACGGCCTCGACGTGCTGCGCCGGGTCGCGGCCGGGGCGGCGCGGTGGCTGGCGCCCGGCGGCTGCGTGCTGGTCGAGACGAGCGGACGCCAGGCACCGGAGGCCGTACGGATCTTCGCCGCGGCGGGGCTCTCCGCGCGGGTCGCCGTCTCGGAGGAGTGGAGCGCGCACGTGGTGATCGGGACGTGTGCCTAGGGGCGGGTGCGTCTGAGAGGTGCGTGCGGGTGAGGGGTGCGTGTGGCTGAGGGCCGTATGCGGCTGAGGGATGCGTGCGTCTGAGGGCCGTATGCGTCTGAGGGCCGCGTGCGTCTGGGCGGCGCCTGTGTCTGGGCGGCGCCTGCGTCGGAGAGGCGCCGCTCAGGTTCCCGCGCGGGCGATGAGCACTGCCACGTCGTCGTGGTTGTCGGGGTGGTGCAGGGTGCGCAGCAGCAGGTCGCAGACGTCGTCTAGGGCGCGGGTGGGGTCGGACAGCAGCCCCAGCAGGGTGTCGAGCCGTTCGTCGAGGGAGTGGCAGCGGGTCTCCACCAGACCGTCGGTGTAGAGCACCAGCTCGTCGCCGGGCGCGAAGTCGAACGCGGTCGTGCCGAACGGGACGCCCCCGACGCCGAGCGGCGCCCCGGTCGGCAGGTCGAGCAGCTCCGGCGCGTGTCCGGGCCGGACCAGGGCGGGCGGCAGGTGCCCGGCGTTGGCGATGCGGAGCTGCCGCAGCGCGGGGTCGTGGACGGCGTAGAGGCAGGTGGCGATGGAGTGGTCGAGGTCGGAGGTGATGCGGTCCAGGTGCTCCAGGAGCCGGGCCGGGTCGAGGTTGAGGGAGGCCAGCGTGTTGGTGGCGGTGCGCAGCCGCCCCATGGTCGCGGCGGCGCCGATGCCGCTGCCCATCACGTCGCCCACGACCAGCGCGGTCCGGCCGCCGTCCAGCTCGATCACGTCGAACCAGTCGCCGCCGACCTCGGTGGTGGCCCCGGCGGGCTGGTAGCGCGAGGCGACCTCCAGGCCGCCCACGACCGGCGGATGGCTGGGCAGCAGGCTGCGCTGGAGGGTCAGGGCGGTGTCGCGGGCGTTCTGGTACCAGCGGGCGTTGTCGATCTGCACCGCCGCGCGGGACGCCAGCTCCCGGGCGAGCAGCACGTCGTCGCGGCTGAACGGCAGCGGGTTGCGGGTGCGGGTCAGGTCCAGGGCGCCCAGCACCTCGCCGCGGGCGATCAGCGGGACGGCGAGGTAGGAGTGCACGCCCGCCCGCGCGAGCAGCTCGGCCGCCTCGGGGGAGTGGGCGATGCGGGCGAGGTCCTCGGCGCCCACCCGGGCCACCAGGACCGGCTCCCCGGTGCGCACGCACTCGGTGACCAGCCGGTCGGCGTCGTAGCGGGCGATCTGGCCGGGCGGGTCGGCCGCGCCCAGCACCTCCGAGGCGTGGTCGGCGTGGATCGCCATGGCCCGGAACACCGCCCCCTCGGCCGGGCCGAGGCTGCTGCTACGGCCCTCCAGCACCGCGTCCAGCAGGTCCACGGCGGCCACGTCCGCCAGCTCCGGCACCGCCACGCTGGCCAGTTCGGCCGCGGTGCGCTCCAGGTCCAGGGTGGTGCCGATGCGGGCGGAGGCGTCCGCGACGAGGGCGAGACGGCGCCGCGCGGCCTCCGCCTCCACGCTCGCCCGGTGCTGCTCGGTGACGTCCACCACCGACACCGCGACGCCCAGCACGGTGCCGTAGGCGTCCTCCAGGCGGTACAGGGAGGTCTGCCAGGCGTGGTCGTGGTCGGGGTCGGCGGGGGTGCGCCCGGCCACGGGCTGGTCGACGAGCGGGCGGCCGGTGTCGAGGACCTCGCGGGCCGCGTCCTCCAGCGGACCGGTGTCCAGCAGCGGCAGCACCTCGTGGACCCGGCGGCCGGTGTGCTCCTCGGCCGGGAGGCCGTTGATCCGCTCCAGCGCCGGGTTGACCGACACGAACCGCAGACCGGTGTCGAGCAGGGCCAGCCCGATCGGCGACTGGGACACCATCCCGGTGGACAGCGCCACGTCCCGGTCAAGGCGCCGTACGGTCTCCTGGTCGGCGGCGAGCATCAGGGCGTAGATCTCGCCCCGGTCGTCCAGCAGCCGCATGTTGCGGAACTCCACCAACCGGGTGGAGCCGTCCTTGTGCCGGACGGGGAACGCCCCGGCCCAGCCCTGGCCGGTGGACATGACGTCGGCGAAGAGCTTGGTGACCAGATCCCGGTGCTGCTCGTGCACCATCAGCCGGGCGGCGTAGCGGCCGAGCGCCTCCCGCGCGGGGTAGCCGAAGAGGTCGTCGGCCTGCGGGCTCCACAGCACGATGCGGCCCTTGGCGTCCAGGACCACCGAGGCCATGCCCAGCACGTCGAGCAGCCCACTAGGCCGCGCGGGCTGCTCGACGTGCGGTCCGTTCGCCTGCGCGGGCTGCTCGACGTGCGGTCCGTTCGCCTGCGCGGGCTGCTCGACGTGCGGTCCGTTCGCCTGCGCGGGCTGCTCGACGTGCCGCCCGTTCGGCCGCGCGGGCCCGTGGACCGGCCCGTCGTTCCCGGCCACTGGTGGCCCGGCTGAACCCATTCCACGCACCGCCCTTGTCCGTCCGCCCCGGCACGCCGGGCGCCGTGTCGCTTTCTGCCAGTTGTATCGCGCTCAACGAGCTCTTTCAGGCCACTTCCGCTCACTTCCACCATCCCTCAACACGGCGGTGTCCGTCGGGATATGTCCGGGGGAGGGGTGACGCCGCCGCGGCGCGCGGGTGTCACCGAACGGACCGTTTCCGTTCCCCGGTTGGTCTGTACATGACTAAGAACTCGGGCCAGACTGACGGCCGACCGCCTCCCGCCCCCACCCAAGGAGCCGATCCGCCATGCCCCCGCGCGCCCGGAAACGTTGTCATCCGGCCCTGACCGGCCTCGTCGCCCTGGCGGCCACCGCCGCCGTCCTGTCCGCCGCCCCGCCCGCCACGGCCGCCGACACCTGGACCGAGGTCGGCTCCGACCGGGCCGACCCGCTCACCGAGAGCCAGGGCCTCACCTCCGTGGAGGTCCCGGCCGGGAGCCCCAACCGCTACACCGGCATCGGCACCATCCCCGTAGGGGTGAGCGTCCGGGGCTGGAACCACGTGGGCGACCCCGACGCCTCCTACGACGGCCACTACGTCGAGCCGTACCAGCGGGACTCCGGCACCACCAAGATGTTCCGGGTGCAGGCGCCCGGCGGCGGCTGGTCGGAGTACGTCCACACGCTCGGCGCCGGTGAGGCGCTGAACAACTCCTGGGTGGCGATCGCGCCCGAGGGCCAGTGGATGCTGGCGGGGGAGTGGGGCACGATGACCCGGCTCCAGGTCTTCCCCACCCCGGGCGTCAACCCGGCCACCTCGCCCTCCGCCGACCTGCCGCAGGTGTCCTCCGTCCGCCTCGACCGGCCCGTGCGCGACGTCCAGGGCTGCGACTTCTCCGGGCCCACCACCCTGCTGTGCTCCTCCGACGACCCCGCGGGCGACCTCTTCGGCATCACCAAGCCGCTGCTCCAGATCGACCTGTCCGCCGCGCCGGGCACCGCCGACGTGACCGGACGCGTCACCGCGCTGCGCCAGCTCCCGCTGCGCAGCGGCTGCTCCGGCGGCTTCGAGACGGAGGGCGTCGACTACGACCGCCGTACCGGCACCCTGCGGGTGATCGTGATGTCGCCGGGGTTCTGCCTGCTGACCGACAGCAAGACCTACCGGTTCACCCGGGGCTGACGCGCGGAGCTGTACATCCCGGAATGTGGTGGTTTTCTGGGAGTGCGGCACGGTGCGGAGTGCGTGCGGTGCCGCCGGGAACCCGTGCGGTACCGCGGCACGGCCACGAGAGGAGCGTTCACGATGGACCAGATGGACACGCGCGACACCACGGGCGGCGGGCGACCGCACCACCCCGAGTCCGTCTCCGTCGAGATCAGCGGATGCAGCAAGGAGGACGCCCGGATCGTCTTCGACACCCTCTGCGCCTGCTTCGCCTCCGACCGGTGCGACGACGACGTGCCGCGGGAGTGGTCCGAGACCCGCCCCACCGTCTGGCTGGGCACCTTCGACGTCTCCGACCCGCACGAGGGCGCCCGCCCGGCCCGGCTGCACGCCTCCGTGGACGCCGACGCGCACGGCGGCTACTGGGCGATCGACCGCTTCCGCACCACCCTCGACTCCCTGTTCCGGGTGCAGGACCTCAGCACCGCCTCCGGCGACCAGGAGCGCGAACTGCACGTACGCCTGGAGAGTGGCTGACGGCACAGGGGTCCCGTTGTGCAACTAGTTGCATAAACCGTGCGCGGTCCTCTACAACTACGGAGGTACGACACCGCGCACGGAGGGCCCCATGAGCCGTTACCCGCACCTGCTGAGCCCGCTCGACCTGGGCTTCACCACCCTGCCCAACCGCGTGCTCATGGGCTCCATGCACGTCGGCCTGGAGGAGGCCGAGCGCGGCTTCGAGCGGATGGCGGAGTTCTACGCCGCCCGGGCCCGCGGCGGCGTCGGCCTCATCGTCACCGGCGGCATCGCCCCCAACGACGAGGGGCGCCCCTACGAGGGCGGCGCCAAGCTCACCACCGAGGCGGAGGCCGACCAGCACCGCACCGTCACCGACGCCGTGCACGCCGCGGGTGGCCGGATCGCGCTGCAGATCCTGCACTTCGGCCGCTACGCCTACCACGCCGACCTGGTCGCCCCGAGCCCCCTCAAGGCCCCGATCAGCCCGCACACCCCGCGCGCCCTCACCGACGCCGAGGTCGAGCGGACCATCGACGACTACGCCCGCGCCGCCCGCCTCGCCCGCCGCGCCGGGTACGACGGCGTGGAGATCATGGGCTCCGAGGGCTACCTCATCAACGAGTTCACCGCCGCCCCGACCAACCAGCGCACCGACCGCTGGGGCGGCTCGTACGAGAACCGGACGCGCTTCCCCGTCGAGATCGTCCGCCGGGTGCGCGAGGCCGTCGGCGAGGACTTCATCGTCGTCTACCGGCTGTCGATGCTCGACCTCGTCCCCGGCGGCTCGACGCTGGACGAGGTGATCACCCTCGCCAAGGCCGTCGAGGCGGCCGGTGCCACGATCATCAACACCGGCATCGGCTGGCACGAGGCCCGCATCCCCACCATCGCCACCTCGGTGCCGCGCGGCGCCTACACCTGGGTCACCAGGCGGCTGATGGGCGAGGTGTCGGTGCCGCTGGTCACCACCAACCGCATCAACACCCCCGAACTCGCCGAGGAACTGCTCGCGGACGGCTGCGCGGACATGGTCTCCATGGCCCGCCCGATGCTCGCCGACCCCGACTTCGTCGCCAAGGCCGCCGCCGGGCGCCCCGAGGCCATCAACACCTGCATCGGCTGCAACCAGGCGTGCCTGGACCACACCTTCAGCGGCCAGATCACCTCCTGCCTGGTCAACCCGCGCGCCTGCCACGAGACCGAGCTGGTGCTGAGCCCCACCCGGCGGCGCAAGAAGGTCGCCGTCGTCGGCGCGGGCCCCGCGGGCCTGGCGTGCGCCGTCAGCGCCGCCGAGCGCGGCCACGAGGTCACCCTCTACGACGCCGCGGCCGAGATCGGCGGCCAGCTCAACGTCGCCCGCAAGGTCCCCGGCAAGCAGGAGTTCGACGAGACGCTGCGCTACTTCCGCCACCGGCTCGACGAGCAGGGCGTGGACGTGCGCCTGAACACCTGGGTGACCGCCGCCGACCTGACCGGCCACGACGAGGTCGTCGTCGCCACCGGCGTCACCCCCCGCGTCCCCGACATCCCCGGCGTCGACCACCCCAGCGTCCTCGGCTACCTGGACGTCCTGCGCGACGGCGCCCCCGTCGGCCACCGGGTCGCCGTCCTCGGCGCGGGCGGCATCGGCTTCGACGTCGCCGAGTACCTCACCGACAGCGGCGACAAGGCGCACGAGGACCCGGCGACGTACTTCCGGCAGTGGGGCGTCGACATGGACTACACGGCACCCGGTGGCCTCACCGCCCCCGAGCGCCCCGCCGCGCCGCGCACCGTCCACCTGCTCCAGCGCAAGACCAGCAAGGTCGGCGCGGGCCTCGGCAAGACCACCGGCTGGATCCACCGCACCGAACTCAGGCACCGCGGCGTCACCATGGTCCCGGGCGTGCGCTACGACCGCATCGACGACGCCGGACTGCACGTCACCGTCGGCGGCCAGAGCACGGTTCTGGAGGTCGACACCATCGTGCTGTGCACCGGCCAGGAACCCCGCCGCGACCTCTACGAGGAGCTGCTCGCGGCCGGGCGTAGGGCGCACCTCATCGGGGGCGCCGACGTGGCCGCCGAACTCGACGCCAAGCGGGCCGTCAAGCAGGGCACGGAGGTCGCGGCGACCCTGTGAGGGCCGTCCCTAGGATGACCCCATGTCACTCCCGCACGCGATCCTCACCGCCCTGCTCGAGAAGCCGTCCTCGGGGCTGGAGCTGACCCGCCGGTTCGACCGGTCGATCGGCTACTTCTGGTCGGCGACGCACCAGCAGATCTACCGCGAGCTGGGACGACTGGAGACCGAGGGGCTGATCCGGGCGCTGCCCGCCGAACAGCCCGCCCGCGGGCAGAAGAAGGCTTACGAGGTGCTGCCCGCGGGCCGCGCCGAACTGGCCCGCTGGACCGCCGCCCCCCAGGACCCCAAGCCGCTCCGCGACGCCCTGCTGCTGCGGCTGCGCGCCGCGGCGGTGGTCGGCACGGCGGGCATCGAGGCCGACCTGCGCCGCCATCTGGACCTGCACCAGGCGCAGTTGGCGGAGTACGAGGAGATCGAGCGGCGCGACTTCCCGCCCGGCCGGGACAGCCCCGAGGACCGGCTGCGCCACCTGGTGCTGCGCGCGGGCATCGACCTGGAGACCTTCTGGACCCGCTGGCTCAGCCGCGCCCTGGAGGACTTCGCCGAGGTGCCGGGCGACTAGGACGCGTTCACAGCCGGTACGGCTTGGAGGCGCGGCGGCGCAGGAACCAGGCCGCGGCCCCGCCGCCGACCGCCACCAGGACGCCGCCCGCCACCAGGGTGACGGTGCCGTAGTCCCGGGTGGTGCCGCCGACGCCGCCCATCACCCCGCGTGAGGGCGAGGCGGTCGCGGTGGGGGTCGGGCTGCTGGTGGGCGGCGCGGAGACGATCACCGACTGGCTGCCCGCGGTGGTGTTGTTGGAGCACATCACGATGACCGTGTACGTGCCCGGACCCACGTTGGACCAGGCGGCCGACTGGAGCGCGCTGGTCCCCGACAGGGAGACCTGGCGGCCCTGGGAGAAGTTCGCCTGGCTGCTGTTGAGCAGGGAGGCCGTGCCCCAGCTCCCGTTGACCTGGGTGCAGGTGCTGGTGGTCACCGACACCGTGGTGCCGCTGGTGCTGACCGAGATGCCGGAGACGGCGGCGGTCGGCCCGGCGGCCAGCGCGAGCGGCAGCGCGGCGGCGGCTGCCACGGTCAGGCCGGAGCGGGTGAGTGGCGTGAAGGTTCGCATGGGAGTGTCCTCCGGCGGCACGGTTGGCGGTACATCCCTTGCGCCGCCGAGATCGGGGAACGCCCGTGCTGCCTCAGGGGCAGCCAACGCGCCCGCGACCCGTCCCGCACCCGGACGGCGACCGGGCAGGTGACGCATTCCTCCGTACGGCGGCCGGGAGTTGCCGGAACCACCGGGAGGTGATCCGCGCCCGGTCAGCCCCCGGTGGTCACCGTGCGCTCCGCCGAGTAGCCGCCCCAGGTGCCGTCCGGCAGCTTGGCCCGGATCCGCACCCGGTGCGTCACCCCGTCCTCCTCCCCGGCGTAGAAGCCGTACGTCGCCTTCGCGCTCGGCGCGGTCCCGCCGAAGACGAGCGAGGTGGCCGTGCGTCCGTCCAGTTGGACCTCGTACTCGGTGATCACCCCGTCCGCGCGGGGCGGCACCCAGGTCAGCTCGATGTGCCAGGCGCCGTCCACCCGCCGGGTCGACGCGCGGAACGCGGTGGGCGCGGTGGAGCGGCCGTCGTCGGCGCCCGGCGCGGTGGTCAGCCGGACCACGGCGGACGCGGGCGAGACGTTGTCGGCCGCGTCCCGGGCCCGGACGGTGAAGGCGTACCGGGTGCCGGGCCGCAGCCCCGTCACCACGGTCGCGGTCTGCCCGCCGCCCACGCTGTGGATCTTGGTGTCGCCCTGGAAGACGTCGTACGACACCACGCCCCGGTCGTCCTTCGACGCCGTCCAGGACAGTTGGGCGGCCCGGGCTCCCGCCGCCCGGCCGGTGAGCGAGCCGGGCCGGGTGGGCGCGGAGCCGTCCGCCGTGACCGCCGCGGGCGTGGTCGCCCTGACCTCCCGGCTGCGCGGCCCGAGCCGCCCCTCGGCGTCCCGGGCGCGCACGGTGAAGACGTAGGTGGTGCCGGGGGCCAGCCGGGTGACGTCGGTCATGTGCTCGGTGGCGGGCACCTCGTCGACCTTGGTGCCGCCGCGGTACACCTCGTACCCGGCGACGCCCGGCCGCGCGCTGACGGCGTTCCACATGACGTGCACGCTGGTCGCGCTGCCCGCCTCGGCGGTCACCCCGGTGGGCGCGCCGGGCGGCCGTTCGCCCGTGTCGCCGGAGCCGCCGCCCCAGGCGCAGGAGGCGACCAGCAGCAGGGTGCCGCAGACCACGAACGGAGGAACACCAGCGTGTCGCACGACTCTGCCTCCCGGGGCGTACTGACCGGCAATGGTCCGGACCAATAGCGTGCGCTAATGACGCGACCACATCAAGAGGGCGGGGTTTCCGAGCACCCCCGGGCGTTACGTATGCTGAGACCTCTCGCGGTGCGAACTTCTCAAGAGGGCTGGGGAGTTCGCGCCCGAAGGCGCGGACCGCTGTCGTCGCTGATGCCGCGCCGACACGGGCGGCCGGGCGGCCGGAGCCTGACTCGGGCTCAGGCGCCCGGCCCCTGTGCGCGGTTCACCCGCCGGGCGTGTCGGTGACGGCGCACGCTCGTGGCGACCCGCGATCGGTGGCTTCGCGGGCGGATCGACGACAGATTGGGCCGGGTGACCGTCACTGTCCCCGGCGGAAGGTTTCCTCATCGTGCGTGTCCAGTCGCTGACGCTGGCCGCGGCAAGCGCCGCCCTCCTCGCCCCGGCGGCGCTGCCCGCCCCCGTCGACACGGCCCACCGTCCGCGCCGGGCCCCGGTCGTCGGGGACGCGGTGGTCCAGGGCGCGGTGGTCCGGGACGCGGGCGGGGTCGGTGCGGCGGAGCTGCTGGCCCGGTTGCGCCACTGCGACCAGATCTCCCACGGCCGGTACCGCACCGACGCCGGTGCGCCCAGGACCGTTCCCGTCTGCGGCACCCCGGACGCCGTGTTCTGGAAGGCGGACCTGGACATCGACTGCGACGGCGCCCCCGGACGCCGCTGCAACAGCCGCACCGACCCGTACTTCTCCGACACCACCGCCTTCGCCGGGTCCAACGGCCGCCCGCTGGACGCCGAACGCCTGCCGTACGTGGTCGTGCCGGTGCCCAGCGAGACGTGGGACTACCGGGCCCACGGCGTGCGCGGCGGCTCCGTCGCGGCCGTCGTCTACCGCGACCGGGTGCGCTACGCGGTCGTCGGCGACACCGGGCCGCGGGACATCATCGGGGAGGCGTCGTACGCCGCCGCCCGCGCCCTCGGCATCCGCCCCGACCCGCACGGCGGCGGCACGGGCTCCGGTGTCACGTACATCGTCTTCAAGGACTCCCGTGTCTCACCCATCGACGACGAGGAGGCGGCGGTGCGGGAGGGGGAGCGCCTCGCCCGCGCGTTCGTAGGGGCGCGGGCGGCTGCCGTCAGCGGCGGCTGAGGCGCGGTCAGTCGGCCGACCCCGACCCCGCACAGGCGACGGCCGAGCGGGCCGAGCCGACGGTGTCCGTCGGCTCGGCCTCAGCGCTCGCGGCGCCGGGGACTGACCTTAAGGGAGGGAGCTTCAGACCTTCCGGTAGGTGTACGCGTCCGACGCCGCCGCGGCCACCGCGTCCAGGTCCGCGCCGGTGGCCGCGGTGACCACCGCGGCGACGGCGCCCTCGACGAACGGGGCGTCGACGAGCCGGGTGCCCTCGGGCAGCTCGTCGCCCTCGGCGAGCAGGGCCTTGACCGTCAGGACGGCGCTGCCCAGGTCGGCCAGGACGGCCACCCCGGCACCGCGGTCCACGGACGCGGCAGCGGCGGCGACCAGTTCGGAACTGGTGCCCAGCCCGCCGCCCTCGGTGCCGCCCGCCACGGCCAGTGGCACCACCGCGCCGCCGCCCGACAGCCCGCGCGCCAACTCGGCGACGGACGCGGCCACCTCCGCGCTGTGCGACACGAGCACGATCCCGACCAGCTCGCCGTCACTCATCGCCGCCCCCCGCGGCCCGCTCCAGCCCGGCGACGAGCAGCGCGGCCGAGGTGGCGCCGGGGTCCTGGTGCCCGATGCTCCGCTCACCGAGGTAACTCGCCCTGCCCTTGCGGGCCTGCAACGGCGTCGTCGCCTCCGCGCCCTGCTCGGCGGCGACCCGGGCCGCCGCGAACGACTCGCCCAGCGCGTCCACCGCGGGCACCAGCGCGTCGATCATCGTCTTGTCACCCGGCGCGGCCCCACCGAGCTGCATCACGGCGTCCACGCCGGTCCGCAGCGCCTGCGCGAACTGCTCCTCGCTGACCTCGGCGGCGTCCCCGAGCGCCTTGCCCGTACGGCGCAGCAGGGTGCCGTACAACGGCCCGGACGCGCCCCCCACGGTGGAGATCAGTTGGCGCCCGGCGAGCACGAGAACGGCGCCCGGCGTGTCGGGGCCGTCCTTCTCGACCGCCGCGACGACGGCGGCGAACCCGCGTTGCAGATTGCTGCCGTGGTCGGCGTCCCCGATGGGGGAGTCGAGGGCGGTGAGCCGCTCCGCCTCACGGTCGACGGACGCGGCGGTCGCCGTCATCCAACGGCGGAAGAAATCGGCGTCGAGCACTGGATCTCCTTGCGTGATAGGTACGTTGCCCGCTCTGCCCGGCGCGTCACATGCCCCAGCGCAGGCCCGCCGTGCGCACCGGCGCGTCCCACAGCCGCAGCAGCTCCTCGTCGATCTGGCAGAGGGTGACGGAGGCGCCCGCCATGTCGAGGGAGGTGACGTAGTTCCCGACGAGCGTGCGGGCGACGGCGACGCCGCGCTCGGTGAGCACCCGCTGCACCTCGGCGTTGAAGCCGTACAGCTCAAGCAGTGGCGTGGCGCCCATGCCGTTGACGAGGACGAGCACGGGATTGCGCGGATCAAGATCCTCCAGTACCGCGTTGACGGCGAAGTCGGCGATCTCCCCGGAGGTCATCATCGGCCGCCGCTCCCGCCCCGGCTCACCGTGGATGCCGATGCCCAACTCCAGCTCGCCCGGCGGCAGATCGAAGGTCGGAGACCCCTTGGCGGGCGTGGTGCACGCGCTCAGCGCCACCCCGAAGCTCCGGGAACGCTCGTTGACCTGCCGCGCGATCGCCTCCACCCGCTCCAGCGGCTGGCCCTCCTCGGCCGCCGCGCCCGCGATCTTCTCCACGAACAGCGTCGCACCGGTGCCGCGCCGCCCGGCGGTGTAGAGGCTGTCGGTCACCGCGACGTCGTCGTTGACGAGCACCTTGGCGATCTGGATGCCCTCGTCCTCGGCCAGCTCGGCGGCCATGTCGAAGTTGAGCACGTCCCCGGTGTAGTTCTTCACGACGAACAGCACCCCGGCCCCGCTGTCCACCGCCGCGGCGGCCCGCACCATCTGGTCGGGCACCGGCGAGGTGAACACCTCACCCGGACACGCCGCCGACAGCATCCCCGGCCCCACGAACCCCCCGTGCAACGGCTCGTGCCCCGACCCCCCGCCCGACACCAGCGCGACCTTCCCGGCGACGGGCGCGTCCCGCCGCACGATCACCCGGTTCTCCACGTCCACGGTCAACTCGGGATGCGCCGCCGCCATCCCCCGCAGGGCGTCCGCGACCACTGTCTCGGGGACGTTGATGAGCATCTTCATGGGTACCTCCTGAAGAGATCGGCAGGCGTGCCTATGACCTGTATCTGCCGAGGCCAGAGCACATATGGCCAGGGGTGGATCTTGGCGGTCCGTCGCGGTCCGAGGCAACTTCTGACAGTAGTGACGCTGACCTGATGCTGAGTTCGTGGACGGCCCGTCAGGTCCGGGCGGCTGGTCGGTTGTGGGGCGAGTGCGACTCCTGTTGAGGCCAGTATCGGCCGTGCGACAGCGAAGGTCACGTCGGCCGCGGACTGGGTAGCCGGGACGGCCGCAGAGGATCGACAGCCGGAGTCTTCCGGGGGCGGCGTATTCGTCACCGGGCCGACGGCGCGCAGCCAGCGATCACGGGCCCGATGACCCACCGCAGCGCGGCGCCGTGTCGACCACATCGCGCACTGGTCGACACGGCGCCGCGGACGCCCACACCAAGCCCGCGTCAGGCCCTCACGATGCGCCACCGGTTGTCGGCGGTGCCGTTGTCCGAGTCCTGGACCGCGAACGCGCCCACAGCGGTGGAGTTGTTCGCGATGGCGAGCAGCTTGCCGCTGTGCGCGTTGCGGATCTTGTAGGTTCCGTCTCCCTGGTCGAGCAGCGTCCACCGGTGGTCCGCGGTGCCGTTGTCCGACCACTGCAGGACGGTCGCGCCGTCGGTCGTGGACATGTCCTGGACGCCGAGTACCTTGCCGCTGTGGGCGTTGCGGAAGCGGACCGCGTTTCCGTCGGTGATCATCTGCCAGTTGTGGTCCGCGGTGCCTGAGTCGTACCACTGCAGAGCGCGGCCACCGTCGGCGGTCGACATGTCCTGGATGCCCAGGACGAGACCGCTGCCCGCGTTGGCGAGACGGACGGTGCCGCCGCCGGTGTTCCAGTAGACGGTGTAGTTGTGGCCGTGCGCGTCGTGGAACGGGCCCAGGCTGACGGGCGAGCCGTTGGCGGTGGCGGTGAAGGCGAGCGAGCTGCTGCTGGTCCGGGTGATCGAGGACGTGTTCAGCGACGGGAGCGAGCTGAGCGTGGAGTCGCCGTAGTTGCCGGACAGGACCACCGGGCCGTAGGTGATCGCGGCGACGTCCGGGTTGTCGTTGGCCGCTCGCATGACGATCCGCATGGGCAGGCGGACGGTGACCGTGTCACCGGAGGTCCACGAGCGGCTCAGCGTGGCGTACGCGCCGGGCGTGGTGGTGAGGTTCTGCACCGTGCCGTTGACGCTGACAGTCGCCCCGGTGGTCCAGCCCGGGATGCGGATGCGCATTGCCCACGTTCCGCTGACGTTGCCGGTGACCTGCAAGGTCGTGGTGTCACTGTTCGGGTACGACGTGGTCTGGGTGACCGTGATGCCGCGCTCCGACCAGTTGAGCACCGAGGGTACGAACAGGTTCACGATCAGCGTGTTGTCGCTGCGGAAGTAGATGGAGTCCATCAGCCGGGTGTGCATCTCCAGGCCCGTGCCCTGGCAGCACCAGAACGTGCCGTAGTCGGTGCTCCAGGTGCCGCCGCCCCACGCCGGGCCCACACCGCGTCGGCCGCCCGGGTTGAGCGGGGTGAAGTAGGTGACGTGGCCGTGGCTGTCGGCCGGGTTCTGCTGGCCGATCATCTGGTTCAGCCACGCCCGCTCGTAGTAGTCGAACAGCTCGGCCCGGCTGGGCTCCAGCGCGAACAACTCCCGGGTCAGGCTGAGCATGTTGAAGGTGTTGCAGCTTTCGCACGTGTCCCGGCTCAGGTAGCCGGAGATGGCGTTCGGAGCGCGGAAGTGCTCTGCCTGGCTGTTGCCGCCGATGGCATAGGTGTGCGTGCCGACGCAGATGTTCCAGGCGTTGGTGGCGATGTCCCGGTAGCGGGTCGTGCCGGTGGCCTTGTACTCCCGGGCGGCCCCGATCCACTTGGGTACCTGCGTGTTGGCGTGCAGTCCGTTGAGCTGGTCCTGGTTGGCCGCCAGGGGGTCGAACACCGCGGCGTGGTCGAACCGCCGGGCGACGGTGAGCCACCGCGCGTCGCCTGTCTGCTGGTAGAGATCGGTCAGCACGGCGTTCATGCCGCCGAACTCGGTGCCCAGCATGGCCTGCATCTGCTGGCTGCTCAGGCGGCCGGTGCGCCAGTCGACCCACCCCGCCAGAGCGAGCAGCACGTCCCGGGCCTGGCTGCTGCCGATGTGGCGCCATACGTCCAGCAGGCCCGCGAGGGTCTTGTGGATGGTGTAGTACGGCACGTTGCCGTTACTCAGGGTCCGCTGCTCCAGAGCGGTGAAGTCGGACTCCGGGTAGCCGGAGAGGTAGCCGGTGTTGAAACCGGCGGCGCTGTTGTTGCCCTGGCACTTGGCCAGCTCCGTGACCATGTAGTTCGCCTTGTCCCGGCAGAGGGTGTCCCCGGTCACGGCGTACAGCTGGGCCCATGCCGTGAGGAAGTGCCCCTGGGCGTGGGTGCGGAAGGGGAAGTTCGGCGCGTCCCAACCGCCGTTGGTCGCCGCTCCGTTGGTCGACAGCCGGTGGTTGGCGCGGAAGTTGTACAGCAGGCGGTCGACATCGACGAACCGCAGGTAGTTCCGCGTACGGTTCTGGTTGTCGAGCCACCGGCTCGCGGTGAGCTGGACCTGGCCGAGTGTGAAGGGGTGCGCGGAGACCCCGATGTCGGCCCTCGCGGGTGGGACGGCCGCGTAGGCGGGGGACGCGCCGATGAAGGAGCCGGTGGCAGAGGCGGCGGCGGTGGCCCCGGCTGCTTGAAGGAGGCGCCGTCTGCTGACGGAGGAGGACATCTTGCACCCTTTCGTGACGAGAGAGGGGCCGTCGAAGCTGCCCGAGGGGTGACAGACCGTAACTGTGTCTCACTGGGTGGAGAAGGTGGCGTCGGCCCGGTTGGGCGCCGTGCCGAGCGGCTGGACGTGCGGCAGGTAGTCGTAGTGCCGGAGGCAGCGGCCGGGGAGGCGGTGCGACTCGTACGAGACGCCGACGGAGTCGGAGATGTCCCGTCGTTCTTCTCCGCCACACCGCTTGGCATCCGCGCTCTGTAGAGGTTGGTGCCCCGACCGACGGCCGGGTCGTGCTGCGCGGACCGTTCGACGGCCGAGCGCGAGTCTCACGGAGCACCTCCTCCGGACCGGTATTTCGAACGTCGTTCGCAAACTCGGCCAGAACATAGGTCCTGCACCTGCTCGGGTCAACGCTTCTGTCACAGAAGGCGGCCGGAGGTCTTGAAGGCGATGGTCCTGGCGTCCGGCACCGGCCGGTGGGTGTGTCAACGCAGCCTGATTCGGTATCCCGCACGGCTCTGACGGCGACAACCCGCAGCCGCCCGTTCCGCAGGGCGTCGAGCGCCGCGGGGGCGTCTTCGCAGCCGAACTCCGCCACCGACAGTGCCAGCTCCCCCTCGGAGAGCCGCCGGACACCTCGCGGGCCCGGGGCGTCCACGTTCCTGCGGATGTGGTGCACCGGGTTGGCGGTCACCCCCGAAGGCGCGGGGACGACAACTGCCGCTGACGGCAGCCTCGACCTTGCGGCAACGAAGGTCACGCGGCGGGTGTCGGGGGCAGTTCGAGCCACCGAAGACGGACCCCTCCTCCCGGGTCCTCATGACTCGGCACGTGACACTCGTCAGCCGGGCTCATGGTGGTGGAGCCACGTCGGCGAGCCACTTCAGCGGACCGGACCGGACCGCTCCCGGCGCCCCCCGACTGTCGAACGCGTCCGTCGAATGCCTATACGCGCCTCCGCTTACCGGTGTACGGTCTCGGACCGATAGGCGCTTGGGAGCGCTCCCATTACGTGTTTCCGCACAGCACGAGGAGGAACGCTTGAAACGCTTGCTGGCTTCACTGGCGACCGCCGTGACCGCTCTCGGTCTGACGGCCCTGGTCAGCCCCCAAGCGGCGGCCGCCACCGGTTGCCGTGTCGACTACACCGTCACCAGCCAGTGGCAGGGCGGTTTCCAGGCCGGGGTCAAGGTCACCAACCTGGGTGACCCCGTCTCCGGGTGGACGCTGAAGATCGCCATGCCCGACTCCGGGCAGAAGCTCGTCCAGGGCTGGAACGCCACCTGGTCGCAGTCCGGCGCCACGGTCAGCGCCGCCAACGTCGACTGGAACCGCTCGCTCGCCACGGGCGCGTCCGCCGACCTGGGCTTCGTCGGCTCCTTCACGGGGTCCAACCCGAAGCCCACGTCCTTCACCCTCAACGGCGTGGCCTGCACGGGCTCCGTCACCGACCCGCCCACCGACCCCCCGACCGACCCGCCCACGAACGGCACCCCCGTGGGGATCAACGGGCAGTTGAAGGTCTGCGGGGTGAACCTGTGCAACCAGTACGGGCGCCCCATCCAACTGCGCGGCATGAGCACGCACGGCATCCAGTGGTTCAGCCAGTGCTACAACAACGCCTCCCTGGACGCGCTGGCCCGGGACTGGAAGTCGGACCTGCTCCGCATCGCCATGTACGTGCAGGAGCAGGGCTATGAGACCAACCCGGCCGGGTTCACCAGCCGGGTGAACAGCCTGGTCGACATGGCCGAGGCGCGCGGCATGTACGCGGTCATCGACTTCCACACCCTGACGCCGGGCGACCCGAACTACAACCTCGACCGCGCCAAGACGTTCTTCCAGTCCGTCGCCACCCGCAACGCCGCCAAGAAGAACGTGATCTACGAGATCGCCAACGAGCCCAACGGCGTGAGCTGGACGGCCATCAAGAACTACGCCGAGCAGGTCATCCCGGTGATCCGCGCCGCCGACCCGGACGCCGTGGTCATCGTCGGCACCCGCGGCTGGTCCTCGCTGGGCGTCTCCGACGGCTCCAACGAGAGCGAGATCGTCAACAACCCGGTGAACGCGACCAACATCATGTACGCGTTCCACTTCTACGCCGCGAGCCACACGGACACCTACCGCGCCACGGTGAGCCGGGCGGCCTCCCGACTGCCGCTGTTCGTCTCGGAGTTCGGCACGGTGACCTACACCGGCGGCGGCGCGGTGGACCGGGCGAGCAGCAACGCGTGGCTTGACCTGCTCGACCAGCTCAAGATCAGCTACGCGAACTGGACGTACTCCGACGCCAACGAGGGCAGCGCGGCGTTCAAGCCGGGCACCTGCGACGGCACGGACTACAGCAGCAGCGGCGTGCTCACCGAGTCCGGCGCCCTGATCAAGAGCCGGATCAGCACGGCGGACAACTTCCCCACCGGCTGACCGTACGACGGGGATCCGGCCGCTGACGGATCCCCGTACCCACCCCCAAACTGGGAGCGCTCCCAAAATCGCGCCAAATCCCTCCCAGCTCCAGGCGCTTCACGCATTCCACGCATTTCACGCACCTCACCTCACCCCCGCCACCACCCCCCACCCCGGAGGTACACGTGAGCGTCCCCCTCCCGTCTCTCCCACGGTTACTGACCAGGCCCTGGACGGCGATCCTGACCGCCGCCGTACTGCTGGTGTCCGGGCTCACCGCGATGTCCGCGAGCGGCGCGGAGTCCGGCTGCCGGGTCGACTACACCGTGAACCAGTGGACCGGCGGCTACACCGCCCAGGTCAAGGTCACCAACCTCGGCGCGGCGATCAGCGGCTGGCGGCTGACCTGGACCTACACCGGCGACCAGAAGGTCACGTCGGCGTGGAACGCGCGCGTCACCCAGACCGGCGCCGCCGTGGTCGCCGTGGACGCCGGTTGGAACGGCGCGCTGGCGACCGGCGGCACCGCCGAGTTCGGCCTCCAGGGCAGCTGGGGGTCGGCCAACCCCGCGCCGACCGACTTCGCCCTCAACGGCGTGTCCTGCGGCGACACCACCACCCCGCCGACCGACCCGCCGCCCACGACCCCGCCGCCGAGCGCGGAGTGCGGCACCGCGGTGATCTGCTCGGACTTCGAGGAGCAGACCGGCACGGCCCCCTCGGGCGCCTGGCGGGTCACCGCACCCGACTGCCAGGGCACCGGCACCGCGGCCGTGGACACCTCGGTCGCGCACAGCGGCGCCAAGTCGCTGCGGATCGACGGCCGGGCGGGCTACTGCAACCACGCCTTCGTCGCCTCCACCGCGGACCTTTCCTCGGTCGGCCCGGTGCTGCACGTCCGCATGTGGGTCCGGCACACCACCGCGCTCCCGGCCGCCCATGTCACCTTCGTCTCGATGCCCGACTCCTCCCAGAACGGGCGCACCCTGCGCGTCGGCGGCCAGAACGGCGCCCTCCAGTGGAACCGGGAGGTCGACGACGCCACGCTGCCCGAGCAGAGCCCGTCCGGTGTGGCGCTGAGCAGGCCGCTGCCCACGGGGAGTTGGCAGTGCCTGCGGTTCGCGATCGACACGACGGCCCCGGCGCTCGACACCTGGCTCGGTGACGAGCAGGTCCCCGGTCTGCACGCCGACGGCGTCCCCACCCACGACATCGACCAGCAGTGGCTCGCCCGCACCACCCCGCCCCGCCCGACGGCCCTCCGGCTGGGCTGGGAGAGCTACGGCACGGGCGACGACACCCTGTGGTTCGACGACGTGGCGGTGGGCTCGTCCCCCATCGGCTGCTGACCGGCCGCCCGGCCTCAGGCGCCCGGGGGAGACGCTGCACCACCGTCCCCCGGGTGCCGCTCGCCCTTCGCTCACTCCGGTCGAATGTTTCGAAGTGAACGGCGAATTCTGCGAGAAATCTTGACGCCGTTCACTGGCTCCCTATCATCCAGACTGCTCGATACTCCGACTCATGTTCGACATGCCGAACGGACATGGGTGGGCTGCGCCACCCGCACCGCAGGACACCCCACAAGTCAAGGATGACGAGGTCCCCATGCTCGAACGAAACCCAAGCCGCAGACACTGGCCCACGGTGCTCGCCACCGTCGTCGCGGCCCTGAGCGCGCTGGCGGCGATGCTCGTCGCCACCTCCCCGGCCCAGGCGGCTTCCATCGGCGCCCTGCGCGGCGTCGGTTCCGGCAAGTGCCTCGACGTGTCGAACGCAAGCCAGGCCGACGGGGCGGCCGTCCAGATCTGGGACTGCTCCGGCGGCTCCAACCAGCAGTGGACGGCGACGGACAGCGGCCAGCTGACCGTGTACGGCAACAAGTGCCTGGACGTTCCGGGCCACGCCACCACGGCCGGTACCAAACTGCAGATCTGGACCTGCTCCGGCGGCGCCAACCAGCGCTGGCGGTTGAACTCCGACGGCACGATCGTCGGCGAGGAGTCCGGGCTCTGCCTGGACGTCACGGGCGCCGCCACGGCCAACGGCACGACGGTGGGGATCTGGACGTGCAACGGCGGCTCCAACCAGAAGTGGACCGGCCTGACCGGGACCCCGCCGGACGGCACGTGCGCGCTGCCGTCGAGCTACCGTTGGTCGTCGACCGGTGTGCTGGCGCAGCCCAAGAACGGGTGGGTCGCGCTGAAGGACTTCACCAACGTCGTCCACAACGGCAAGCACCTCGTCTACGGGACGAACGTGGCAGGGTCGTCCTACGGCTCGATGGTGTTCGGTCCCTTCACCAACTGGTCGGACATGGCCGCCACCAGCCAGGTGGGGATGAACCAGGCGGCGGTCGCGCCCACGCTGTTCTACTTCGCGCCGAAGAACATCTGGGTGCTGGCGTACCAGTGGGGCGCGTGGCCGTTCATCTACCGCACGTCGAGCGACCCGACCAACCCCAACGGCTGGTCCGCGCCGCAGCCGCTGTTCACCGGGAGCATCCCCAACTCCGGCACCGGCCCCATCGACCAGACCCTGATCGCCGACGGGCAGAACATGTACCTGTTCTTCGCCGGTGACAACGGCAGGATCTACCGGGCGTCCATGCCGATCGGAAACTTCCCCGGCAATTTCGGGACGTCGTACACCACGATCATGACCGACTCGACGAACAACCTCTTCGAGGCGGTGCAGGTCTACAAGGTCCAGGGGCAGAACCAGTACCTGATGATCGTCGAGGCGATCGGCGCGAACGGGCGCTACTTCCGCTCGTTCACCTCCTCCAGCCTCAGCGGCACCTGGACCCCGCAGGCCGCCAGCGAGAGCAACCCCTTCGCGGGCAAGGCCAACAGCGGCGCCACCTGGACCAACGACATCAGCCACGGCGACCTGGTCCGCAACAACCCCGACCAGACCATGACCATCGACCCCTGCAACCTCCAGTTCCTCTACCAGGGCAAGTCGCCCAGCTCGGGCGGCCCCTACGACCAGCTACCGTGGCGGCCGGGCGTGCTCACCCTGCAACGCTGACCGATACCGACCGGTTCTCGTCACTCCGCGGTAATTGCCTGGACTGAGGTGCTCCGCGGCGGCCAGACTTCCCCTCTCCGAACCTTCGGGAGAGTGATGGGAACACCGGACACACGAGGACCGACCCCGGGCAGGAGCGCGGTCGTACTGGCACTGCGCCGGTACGGCCGCGAACTGCTGCGCCTGCGCCTGCTCGCCCTGCCCGCGATGCTGTTACCGGCCCTGGGCAACATCGGCCTCCGCTACGTCGCCCCCCTGCTGATCGCCAAACTCGCGGGCCAGGCCGCCGACGACGGCGGTCTCACCCTCGGCTCCGCACTGCCGTACGTCCTGGGCTTCACCGCGACCCTGCTGCTCGCCGAGGTGGTGTGGCGGATCGGGCTGCACTGCCTCAACCGGGTCGACGCCCTGGGCATAGAGCACCTCTACGTCAGCGGCATGGACGAACTCCTCGCCAAGGACGCGGCGTTCTTCCACGACAACTTCGCGGGCTCCCTGACCAAACGGGTGCTCAGCTTCGGCAAGCGCTTCGAGGACTTCGTCGACACGGTGACGTACCGGGTGGTGGGGAGCCTCGTCCCCCTCGCCTTCGGCGCCGTGGTGCTGTGGAGCTACCAGCCGATGCTCGTCGTCGGACTGTTCGTGATGATCGCGCTGACCGTGCTGGCGGCGACCCCGCTGGTCCGCCGCAGACAGCGGCTCGTCAACGACCGTGAGGCGGCGATCGCCCGGGTCTCCGGCCACGTCGCCGACAGCCTGACGAACATGGAGACCATCCGGGCGTTCGCCGCCGAGCCCCGGGAGGCCGACGAGCACCGCCGCCGGGTCGCGGACTTCCGGCGCCTGGCGCTGCGGTCCTGGGACTACGGCAACCTCCGCGTGGACGTCCTGGTCGCGCCGATGTCCGTGGCCACCAACGTGCTGGGCCTGCTGCTCGCCGTCGCCCTCGGCGGCCCGGGCCAGGGCGTCGAGGAGATCGTCGTCGCCTTCACCTACTACTCCAACGCCACCCAGATCATGTTCGAGTTCAACCAGATCTACCGGCGGCTGGAAAGCTCGATGACCGAGGCGGCACAGTTCACGGAGCTGCTCCTCGACCCGCCCACCGTGCTCGACCCGGCCGAGCCCGAACCGCTCGCGCCACGGCACACCGGCATCCGCTTCGAGGCGGTGACCTTCGCCCACCCCGGTGCGCCGCCGATCTTCCACGGGCTCGACCTGGACGTGCCCGCGGGCGCGCGGATCGGGCTGGTCGGCAGGTCAGGCGGCGGCAAGACCACGCTCACCCGCCTCCTGCTGCGGATGTCGGACCTCGACGCCGGACGCGTCCTGATCGGCGGTCAGGACATCAGCCGACTGCGCCAGGCCGACCTGCGCTCCCTGATCGCCTACGTCCCGCAGGAACCCGCCATGTTCCACCGCAGCCTGCGCGACAACATCGCCTTCGCCCGGCCCGACGCCACCGACGACGAGATCCTGGCGGCGGCGCGGGCCGCGCACGTCACGGAGTTCGCCGAGCAGCTCCCCGACGGCTTCGCCACCCTGGTGGGGGAGCGGGGCGTCAAACTCTCCGGCGGCCAGCGCCAGCGCGTCGCCCTCGCCCGGGCCATCCTGCGGGACGCGCCCGTCCTGCTGCTCGACGAGGCGACCAGCGCCCTGGACTCCGAGAGCGAGATCCTCGTCCAGGAAGCCCTGTGGCGGCTGATGGAAGGCCGTACCGCCCTCGTCGTCGCCCACCGCCTGAGCACCGTCGCGGGCATGGACCGCCTCGTCGTCCTCGACCACGGCACCGTCGTCGAGCAGGGCAGCCACGGGGAACTCCTCGCGGCGGACGGCGCCTACGCCAAGCTGTGGCAGCACCAGTCGGGCGGGTTCCTCGGCGAAAGTGCCGACGGATCGGTTCCGGTGCGGACGGCGTGACCCAGGGCGGGGCCGGAAACCCCCGGCCCCGCTCACCCCCGCCCGCGCGCCCCCGGCCCCGCTCACTCCGCCCGCGTGCTCCCCGCCGTGCTGTCCCGGCACAGCAGCCGGTACGGCGCCCTCGTGTCCGTCGGCGGCGGTGCCGTGCCCTCGATGAGGGCGACGAGGGTGCTGACCGCGGTGCGGGCGATGGCCGTCTTGTCGGGGGCGATGGTGGTGAGCGTGGGGGAGCTGTACTCGCCCTCCTGGATGCCGTCGACGCCGATCACGGCGACGTCCTCGGGGACCCGGAGCCCGGCCTTGGTCAGCGCGTGCATGGCGCCGATGGCGAGCAGGTCGTTGTAGCAGAAGACGGCGTCGGGCGGCTCCGGCAGGGCGAGGAGCTGGCGCATCGCCTGGGCGCCGAGGTGGCGGTGGAAGCGGGGGGTCGGGACGACGAGGCCGTCGTCCACCGGCAGCCCCGCGTGCTCCAGGGCCTGGCGGTAGCCGATGGTCCGCAACTGCGCGGTCTCGCCGGTGCTGTAGGGCTGGTCACCGATGGCGGCGATGCGCCGCCGCCCCAGGGCGACCAGGTGGGCGGTGGCCTCCCGGGCCGCGGCCACGTTGTCGATGGCCACGTGGTGGAAGTCGCCGTTGAAGATGTGCTCGCCGAGCAGCACGACGGGCACCCGGTTGGTCCGCTCGCGCAGTTCGTCCACGGAGAGGGACAGCGGGCTCAGCAGCAGCCCGTCGAACATCGTCGCCCGTGACTCACGGCCGAGCAGCTCCCGTTCCCGCGCGCCGTCGCCGTCGGTCTGGTCGAGCATCACGACGTACCCGTGCGCGCGGGCCGCGGTGATGACCTCGCGGGCCAGCTCCGCGAAGTAGGGCACGTCCAGCTCGGGTACCACGAAGGCGAGCATCCCCGTCCGGCCCCGGCGCAGGTTGCGGGCGACCAGGTTGGGCCGGTAGTCCAGCTCCTCCAGGGCCGCCTCCACCCGGGTCCGCAGCTCCTCGGAGACGGGCACGGACGCGTTGACCACGTTGGAGACCGTGCGGATGGAGACTCCCGCGCGTCTGGCGACGTCGCGGAGGGTCGCGCCAGCCATCCAGGTGCCCCTTTCTGTAGGTTCCGCCGGTTCCGCCGGTGTCCTTGTCTGCCGCCGGTGCCCTCGGGTCCGGACCGCCGGGCCGTTCCGGCAGACCGTCGAAGTTCCCGGCGACCAAATGCTACCCGGGTATTGCATCGTTGCAAAAGGCGTCGCATCATCTCTGCATCGTTGCAATCGGGAGAGGCGTGCGAGCCGCGTCCGCCTCTGAAGGAGCCGCGCTCATGTCCAGACCATCCGTTCCGCGCCGCAGTGTCCTGCGGGGCGCCCTGGGCGTCGGCGCCCTCGCCGCCGGCGTCGGCCCGCTCGCCGCCTGCGCCCCCGGCTCGACCGGGGCCGAGCCGCCCAAGCTCTCCGGGACCGCGGGCCCCTCGGCCAAGGGCGAGATCACCATCTGGAACCGCTCCGGCGACCTGTTCAAGGTCTTCGACGCGGCCATCGACGAGTTCCGCAAGGCGTACCCCGGCATCAAGGTGAACCACCAGGCCGTCGACATCGACGCCAAGCTCGCCAACACCCTGATCACCGGCGCCGACCTGCCGGACGGCAGCTTCTGGGACGACGCCAAGATCGGCAGCCAGGCCGAGCACCTCTACGACCTGACGGACCTCATCGAGCCGTACCGGGCGCGGACGTCGCCGTACAAGCTGTCGGTCAACACCGTCGACGGCCGGATCTACGGCGTCCCCTGGGACCTCGACCCCGGACTGCTCTGGTACCGGGAGGACCTCCTGGAGGACGCCGGGGTCGACCCGGCGGGCCTCACCACCTACGACGACCTGCTGGACGCGGCGCGGGCGCTGAAGGAGAAGAACCCCGAGGCGGGCCCCATCCACCTGGACAAGGACCCCTTCCTCGGCCAGCTCTGGCTGGAGATGCTGGCCAACCAGCAGGGCACCAGCCTCGCCGACGCCGAGGGCCGGGTGCGCCTGGACTCCAAGGAGTACCGGACCATCCTCACCTGGGTCCGCTCGGCGGTCGACGAGGACCTCGTCACCCACGCCGAGTACCTCAAGCAGGCGGACCTCGCCGCGCTGGAGGACGGCCGCCAGGCGCTCGTCCCCTGGGCGGTGTGGTGGTCGTTCGCGCCCCAGCAGCTCCTGAAGAAGACCAAGGGCAAGTGGCGGGCCGCCCCCCTGCCCGCCTGGACGCCCGGCGGGCCGCGCAGCGGCGCCATGGGCGGCAGCAGCTTCATCATCCCGGCCAAGGCGAAGAACCCCGAACTGGCCTGGCTGCTCTATGAGTTCCTCTGCTTCAAGGAGCCCGGCTACAGCGCCGTGTACGGGCCCGGCAGCGTCTACCCGGGCGGCCTGAACACCTCGGTGCCCAGCTACACGCCCGCCCGCAGGCCCGACACCCCGCTGTTCGAGCCGGTGGCGGCGCTCGGCGGGCAGGACCTGTGGAAGGTCGCCGTGGACGCCGCCGCCAGCATCCCGGCCGCCGCGCCGATCCCGGCCTGGTGGGCCAAGTCGGTCGACTACCTGGGCAACGACCTCCAGCGGCTGATGGAAGGGGACATGACCCCGGACGACGTCATCGACGACGCCACCCGCAAGATCCAGCGCAACCTGGTGGACCGCGCGTGACCCCGGCGACCCTCACCCCCCTGCCCCGCACCGAACACCGGGCCCCCGCGCCCCGGCGCGCCCGGCGTCGGCTGTTCCTCACCCCGTACGTGTTCGTCGCGCCGTTCTTCGTCGTCTTCGCCGCGTTCGGCCTGTACCCGCTCGTCTTCGCGCTGCAACTGAGCTTCACCGACTGGAAGGGCGCGGGCGAGGCCCACTTCATCGGCCTGGAGAACTACACCTACCTGCTCACCAGCCCCGAGTTCTGGTCGTCCCTGGGCAACAGCGCGGTGATGTGGCTGCTGATCGTGCCCGTGCAGGTCGTCGGCGGTCTCGCCGCCGCCGTGCTGCTCGCCAACGCCCGGCTGCGGCTGCGCGGGATGTTCCGGGTGGCGTTCATCGCGCCGTTCGTGACCCCGCTGGTGGCGATGGCCCAGGTGTGGATCGTCGTCTTCGACACCGACTACGGGCTGGTCAACCACCTGTTCGGCCTGGTGGGCCTGCCCGAGGTCGAGTGGCTGACCTCCACCACCTGGGCCAAGCCCACCCTCGCGCTGCTCTTCCTGTGGAAGACCACCGGGTTCGCGATCATCATCCTGCTCGCCGGACTCCAGGCCGTGCCCGCCGACGTGTACGAGGCCGCCGCGCTCGACGGGGCCTCACGGCGCCGCCAGTTCTGGTCGCTGACGCTGCCGCTGGTCCGCCGCAGCATCGCCTTCCTGGTCGTCGTCCAGACCCTCGCGGTGTTCCAGATGTTCGCCGAGCCCTTCGTCGTCACCCAGGGCGGGCCCTACGGCTCCACCACCACCGGCGGCCTCTACCTCTACCACCACATCACGGCGTCCGACCTCGGGACCGGCGCGGCCAACTCCTTCCTGCTCGTCCTGCTGGTGTTCGCCCTGTCCCTGCTGTCCGTGCGCCTGCTGCGCTCCCGAGACGAGTGACCCATGAAGCGCAAGAGCCTCTCCCAGCCCCGCCCCGGGCCCTTCCAGTACGTCGTCCTCGCCGGGCTCTCCGTCCTGTTCGTCTACCCCATCTGGTGGGCCGTCAGCTCCTCGCTGAAGCCCGCCAACGAGATCGTCCGCGCCCCGCTGTCGTTCTCGCCCGGCTCGGCCACCCTCGACAACTACCGGGCGATGTTCGACGACGTGCCGATCGGCACCGGGTTCCTCAACACCGTGCTGGTCGTCGCCGTCAAGGGCGCGATGACCATGTTCTTCTGCCCGCTGGCGGGCTACGCCTTCGCCAAGTACCGCTTCGTGGGTCGGAACCTGCTCTTCGGCGTCCTCATGCTCACCCTGATGCTGCCGACGCTGGTCCTGATCATCCCGCTGCTCCTTGAGATGAGCCAGCTCGGCTGGGTCAACACCTACCAGGCGCTCATCCTGCCCGGCAGCATCGACGCCTTCAGCATCTTCTGGATGCGGCAGACCATCGCCGCCGTCCCCGACGAACTCCTCGACGCCGGACGCATGGACGGCGCCAGCGAGTTCGGGATCTTCGCCCGGATCGTGGTGCCGGTGATCCGGCCGGGCCTCGCCGCGCTCGGCGTGCTCACCGCGATGAACGTCTACAACGACTTCGTCTGGCCCGTCGTCGCCGTCAACGACGAGAGCCACCAGACCCTCCAGGTCGTCCTCTCCACCCTCGCGCAGAACGTCACCGGCAACCGCATCGGCGCCGACTTCGGCACCGTCTGGGGCGAACTGCTGGCCGCCGGCAGCATCGCGATGCTGCCCGTGCTGCTGGTGTTCATCCTGCTCCAGCGCCACTTCATCAACGGCATCCTCGCGGGCAGCGTCAAGGGCTGACCACCCCCCGTCTCAAAGGGCTGACCACCCCCCGTCTCAAAGGGCTGACCACCCACCCCCGTCCCACCTCGTCTTCCCCAGTTCACGATCGGAGCACCCACACCCATGCCCACCCCCCGCCCCGAGTACCCGCACCCGCACTTCGACCGCTCGCACGCCTGGCTCACCCTCAACGGCACCTGGGACTTCCGCGCCGACCCCACCGCCCAGCACACCGAGGCCACCGCCGACGGCTACGACCAGCGGATCACCGTGCCCTTCGCCTGGGAGACGCCCGCCTCCGGCATCGCCGCCCACTGGCTCCAGACGGCCTGGTACCGCCGCACCTTCACCGTGCCGCCCGCCTGGCAGGGCCAGCGCGTCGTGGTGAACTTCGGCGCCGTCCACCACGAGGCCGCCGTCTGGGTCAACGGCGTCGAGGTGGCCCGCCACGAGGGCGGCTACACCCCGTTCGCCGCCGACGTGACCGACGCCCTGCGCCCCACCGGCGAGCAGCTCCTCGTCGTCCGGGTGCACGCCCCCGCCGACAAGCGGGACATCGTGCACGGCAAGCAGCGCAGTATGCCCCGCGACGACTACGACGGCGTCTGCTTCACCCCGTCCTCCGGGATCTGGCAGAGCGTCTGGCTCACCGCGCGCCCCGCCACCCACCTCACCGCCCTGCGGCTGCGCCCCACCGGGGACCTCACCGGCATCGCGGTCGAGGCCACCGTACGCGGCCCGCACGCCGACACCGCCCGGCTGAGCCTGCGGGTGCGCGGAGAGGCCGACCCGGTCCTCCTGGACGTCGGCCCCGACGGGACGGCGAGCGCCGAACTTCCCCTCGCGGCGCCCCGGTTGTGGTCACCGGAGGACCCGCACCTCTACCACGTCGACGCCGAACTCGTCAGCGCCGACGGCCGCGACCACGTCACCTCCTACACCGGGCTCCGCTCGATCACCGTCGACGGCGAGGCGCTGTACCTCAACGGGCGCCGCCTGTTCGTCCGCGGGGTCCTGGACCAGGGCTACTGGCCCGACACCGGCATCACCGCGCCCGACGACGCCGCCCTGCGCCGCGACCTGGAACTGGCCGCGGAGGCGGGCTACAACCTCGTACGCAAGCACCTGAAGCTGGAGGACCCGCGCTTCGTCCTGCACGCCGACACCCTCGGCATGTTGCTGTGGGCCGAGCCCGCCTCGCCGGGACGGTTCTCACCGGAGTCCACCAGCCGGTTCGCCGACCAGATCGAACCGATGGTGGAACGCGACGGCAACTCCCCGGCCATCGTCATCTGGGGCCTCTACAACGAGGAGTGGGGCCTGGACTGGGACATCCCCGGCGACCCCGCCAAGCAGCGCGCCACCGCCGACGCCTACGACCGGCTCAAGGCCCTCGACCCCACCCGCCCCGCCGTAGACAACTCCGGTTGGACGCACGTCAAGACGGACCTGCTCGACTGGCACTACTACGACGAGAGCGCCGCGTCCTGGGCCACCACCGTGACCGACCTCCTCAACGGCGACCGGGACGACTTCCCCGTCCGGCTCGGCCCCGACTACCTCGTCCACAAGAAGCTCGCCGTGCCGGGACAGCCGCTGCGCGGCCTGCCCAACCTCAACAGCGAGTACGGCGGCGGCTTCACCGGCCTGGAACGCGCCTGGCACCTGCGCTGGCAGACCCAGGAACTGCGCCGCCACGACCGGCTCGCCGGATACGTCTACACCGAGCTGTACGACATCGAGCACGAGAGCGCCGGACTGCTCGACTTCCACCGCCGCGCCAAGGACCTCGCGGGCGTCGACCCCGCCCACGTCAACGCGCCCACCACGCTCGTCCTCGACGTCACCCCCGTCGCCCCCGGCCGCGACCTGCTCACCGCCACCCGGGACCTCACCGTCGACGTGCGCGTCTCCCACCACGGCACGGAACCCGTCGCGGGCGCCCTGCACACCGTCTGGACCCCCGTGTACGCGGCCACCCCCGGCTCACCCGGCGTCCCCGTGCCCGGCTGCCGCGCCGAGGCCAAGCCGTACGTCCTCGGGGAGCCCGTCACCGTGCCCGCCACCCTGCCCGAGGGCTGGACCAGCGGGCGGCTGCACCTCGCCCTGGTGACCGCGGGCACCGTCGTCGCCCGCACCGCGCTCGACGTAGACACCCGCACCGCCCCGCACATCGGCGACGACCCGCTGGCCCGCCGAGCCGACTGACCCCGCACCACCCGACACCCCACCCCGCGAAGGAGCCGCCCCGTGCCCCCGAACCCACCACGGCGCATACCGACCGCCGTACTCGGCGTGCTGACGCTGCTGGCCGCCCTGCTCTCCCTGTGGGCCACGCCCGCGTCCGCCGCGCCCGCCGGACAGGTCCTCGCCTCCCCGGACCTCGCCGCCTACCCGCAGGGCGACAACAGCTACCCCCGCGCCATCCGCCTCGACCACGACGGCTCGGCGGGCCGGACCATGCTGGCCACGTTCGCCCGCCGCAACCAGAACGGCGCCAACGCGCTCCCCGTCTACCGCAGCACCAACGGCGGCCAGAGCTGGAGCGCCACCCCCATCTCCACGATCACCTCCCACACCGCGGGCTGGGACCTGGAGGCACCCGTCCTGTACGAGGTGCCCCGCACCGCCAACGGCCTGAACGTCGGTGACCTGCTCGCCGCGGGCACCGCCTGGGACGCCGGGAACTACACCGCCCAGAAGATCGAGGTCTTCAAGAGCACCGACCACGGCCAGAGCTGGCAGTACCTGTCCAACTGCACCCAGACCAGTGGCCTGCCCAACACCATCGGCCACGGCATTTGGGAACCCTGGTTCACGCTCGCCCCCAACAACACGCTCGCCTGCTTCATCTCCGACGAACGGCCCGCGAACACCGCCACCAACAACCAGGTCATCGGCCACTACACGTCCACCAACGGTGGCCAGAGCTGGAGCGCCAACCTCACCCAGGACGTCGCCTTCCCCGCCGACAACCTGGCCCGCCCCGGCATGTCCATCATCGTCCCGCTGCCCGACGGCCGCTTCATGATGGCGTACGAGCTGTGCCGCGACGCCACCGACGCCGACCACGCCTGCGAGGTGTACACCAAGACCAGCCCGGACGGCCTCAACTGGGCGCCCACGGACGGGCGGGGCACCCTCGTGCAGACCAGCGACGGCCGACAGCTCCTGCACACCCCCTACCTGGCGTGGCAGCCGGGCGGCGGCCCCAACGGCACCCTGCTGATGTCCGGGCAGCGCGTCGTCACCGGCCCCACCGGCAACAAGGCCGTCATGGCGGAGTCCGGCACGGTCGTCCTCGCCAACACCGGCCTCGGCACCGGCGAGTGGACCGAGATCGAGGCCCCCGTCCAGACCGCCCCGACCGGCGGCTACAACCCCGGCGAACCCTCCTGCCCCGGCTACAGCTCACCCATCACCCCGCGCGCCGACGGCACCAGCTTCCTGTACCTGAGCGCGACCTGGCTCGGCACCGGCAACCAGTGCCAGATCCGCTTCGGCACCGGCAGCCTCGGCGGCCCGGTCGGCCAGGTCACCACGCCGTGGGTCGCGGGCAAGTGCCTCGACGTCGACACCAACACCAGCGGCAACGGCCGCGCCGCCCAGCTCTGGGACTGCGGTACGGCGACGGGGCAGCGCTGGTCCGTCGCCCCGGACGGCACGCTGCGGGCGTTCGGCCGCTGCCTGGACATCGACGGCAACGGCACCGCCAACTTCACCAAGGTGCAGCTCTGGGAGTGCAACGGCGCGGGCGGCCAGCAGTGGCGGCGGCAGGCCGACGGCTCGCTGCGCAACCCGCAGTCCGGGCGCTGCCTGGACATCCCGCAGGGCGCCACCGCCAACGGCACGAAACTGCAGATCTACGACTGCAACGGCCTCGGCACCCAGAAGTGGAACCTGCCCGCGTGAGGTCCGCGGTCGGCGCTCAGCGCGCCGACCGCAGGTCCTGACTGCCGAGCACGGTCAGCAGTTCCAGTTTCTCCCCCGCCCCGGTCCCCGGGGCGGGGGAGAACCACAGCAGCCGCTGACGGCCGTCCTCGCTGAAGAGGTTGAGGCAGTTCACCTCCAGGACGCCCAGCGTGGGGTGGACGATCCGCTTGCGGTCGGAGCGCCTGACCGCCACCTCACGCTCCGCCCACAGCCGCACGAAGTCGTCGCTGCACCGCTCCAGCTCCGCCACCAGCCGTGACGAGTCCGGGTCGCGGGGGCCGCGCCGGGCGACCGCCGCCCGCAGGTCGGCGACGAACGCCCGGGAGTGGTGGTCGTGGTCGGCCTCCGGGTACAGCTCGCGGGCCGCCGGGTCGGTGAACCACTGGTAGACGTAGCTGGCCTGCGGCCCGGTCGCCGCCCGCGCCCGGCCGAGCAGGGCGACGGCGAGCCGGTTCTGCACCAGCGTGACGTGCAGGTCCGTGATCACCTGCGCCGGAGTGGTGGTGAGCCGGTCGAGCAGGTCGAGCATCCCCGGGTGGACGTGCGCGGCCGGGCCTCCCGCGGGCGGCAGCGGCCGGTCCGCGAGGTAGAAGATGTGGTCCCGTTCGTCGCCCGTGAGCCGCAGGGCGCGGGCGAGCGCCGCGAGCATCTGCTCCGACGGCTGCGCCTCACCCCGCTCGATCTCGATGTAGTAGTCCGTGGAGGCACCGGCGAGCATGGCGACCTCGTCGCGGCGCAGCCCGGGGACACGGCGCCGGGGACCGGCGGACAGACCGACGTCGGAAGGGCGCACCCGGTCACGCCGTGACTTCAGGAAGGCACCCAGCTCGGGGAGGTTCACCCTGCCAGTCTCCGTGACCGGGCGGGCCGCAGCCAGGGGATGTCACCCCCACCCTCCTCATCCAGGGGTCGCCGACCCCCGGGTGAGCTGCCACTGGTTGCCCCGCGCCGCGCCGAGCAAGGTGGAGGCCAGGACACGAAGGAACCCACGGCAGAAGGAACCCGAGGCACACCATGCCCACCTCCCCGAAGAAGATCGCCCTGGTCACGGGCGGTAACCGCGGTCTCGGCCGCTCCGTCGTCGAGGCGCTCGCCGCCGACGGCGTCGATGTCGTCCTCACCTACCGCTCCCACGAGGACGAGGCCAAGCAGGTCGTCGACGCGGTGGCCGACCTCGGCGGCAGGGCGGAGGCGATCCGGCTCGACGTCAGCGAGACGGCCGCCTACGCCCCGTTCACCGACATCCTCCGCGAGACGCTGCGCGCCGGGTGGGGCCGCGACAGCTTCGACATCCTGGTCAACAACGCCGGGATCTCCGGCCACACCGTCCTCGGCGGCACCGACGAGGAGACGATCGACCTGCTCTTCGCCGTCCACTACAAGGGCGTCTACCTGCTCACCCAGGCCCTCGCCACGGCGCCCGAGGGCACCGCGCCGCTGCTGGCCGACGGCGGCCGGATCGTCAACGTCTCCTCCGGGCTGGCCCGGTTCGTCACCATGCCCTACGCCGTCTACGGCTCCATGAAGGGCGCGGTCGAGGTGCTGACCCGCTACTGGGCGCTCGAACTCGGCAAGCGCGGCATCAGCGTCAACACCATCGCCCCGGGGCCGGTCGCCACGGACTTCGCCGACGGCTACCTCCGCGCCAGTGAGGAGGCGCAGCGGCACATGACCGGCCTGACGGCCCTCGGCCGGATCGCGCAGGCCGACGACATCGGCCCCGCCGTCGCCGCCCTGGTGCGCGACGGCACCGCCTGGATCACCGGCCAGCGCATCGAGGCCAGCGGCGGCTTCCGCCTCTGACGCCTCGCTGACGCCCTGGCGAGGGCGGTCGTGCCCGCCGCCCTCGCCGGGGCGGGACCGGTCAGGGCAGCCGGTAGTCGGCGTTCAGGACGGCGCCGCGCTCGGGGTGGTTCTGGTCGTAGCCGCGCGCGTCGCACTGGAGGCCGCCCACCACGCAGTGGTCGACCATGGCCTTCAGGGTGCGTTCCTCCCAGGCGTTGAAGAAGTCGTAGTGGAACGAGTAGCCGCGCCCGCTGGCCAGCCGGACCTGTGACATGTCACCGTCCACCGGGAAGGCCATCTTGAACTCGATCATCGGCAGGGCCACCGGATGGCTGGCCGGGCAGACGTCGTCGTTCGTGCCGGGCTTCACCAGCGGGTAGGCCATGTGGCTCTGGTGGTCCGGGGTGTCCAGGTACCGGCCGTCCCAGCAACTGGGCGCCTGCATCCGGATGTTGAGCTGGGTCCCGGCCGGACAGGTGCCCTGCGGGAAGTCGACGTTCTTGAAGCTGTCGCCGCACTCCCAGCCCTCCACCCAGCCGGGGTGGTCCCGGAACTGCTCCGCGCTCTGCGTCGGGCTGCCGACCACGAACCGCAGCCCCTTGGGGAAGGGCCGCACGCTGGTGTAGTCGGTCACCCCCGACTTGTAGTAGATGACCTGCGGCCCGACCGGAAGCACCTTCTGGTCCCCCTTGAACAGCGACGGCATCCAGTACGCCGAGCCGTCCGCGGGCGCCTTGCAGGTGGTCGCGCCGCCGTAGAGCGAGCCGGTGGTGCTGTGCGCGTTCGTCGAGGTGTTGCCCATGAAGGTGTGGTCGTGGGACCTGCCCGGCTGCCCGGGGTAGACGATCGGGTCGTCCGGGGCGGTGTGCGTCACCGCGCAGTTGGCCTGGAACTCGTGGAAGTACGCGGGCGGCGGCACCTTCTCGGACGGTGTCACACCGGTGACGGGCGGCTCGACGGGGAGGTACCCGTCCCCGTCCGGGTCGTCGGCCGACGCCTGCGTCGACACGGGCATCGTGTGCCCGGCGTGGGCGGCGGTGGTGGCGGTGGCGTCCGGCGCGTGGGCCGTGAGGCCGAGCGCCAGGCCGCTGGCCGCGAGGGCGCAGCCAAGGAGTAACGCCGGGAGCTGTTTCGGACGTGAGCGCATGGGGGTCACCTGCCAGGGAAAGGGCGGACGGGCCGTCAGGCGTAGACGCCGAACTCGTACAGCGAGTAGCCGTAGCCCGTGCCGCGTGCGGTGAGGTGCAGACGTACGTGGCGGGCGGTCGCCGAGACGTTGATCGTGTCGACGTCGCCGTCACCGGTCGTGGTGGAGTGGATGGTGCGCCAGGTGGTGCCGTCGTCGGACACCCACACCTCGTAGGCCCTGGCGTAGGCGGACTCCCAGGTGAGCACCACCCGGCTGAGGTCGCGGCGCTCACCGAGGTCGACCTGGAGCCATTCGGCGTCGCGCCACTGGCTGGCCCAGCGGGTGCCGGTGAGGTTGCCGTCGACGGCGGCGGCGGAGAAGGCGTCGCCCTCCTGGCTGGAGGCGGTGGCCCGCCTGCCCTGCGACAGCAGCGACTCGGCGGCGTCGGCGGGCGCGGTGGTGAGGGTGAGGCAGGAGGCGAGCAGGGCGCCGAACGTGAGGGCGGCGGCCGTGCGGCGGACGCGCCGGGGTGGGGGAGTGGGGGACCGGGACATGGCGGCTCCTGGAGGGAGTGGGGGGAACCGAACCGACGGGTGGGGTGCCCCAGGCCGGGGCCGGTGGGAGGAAGGCTCGCTCCCGGCCCGGGGCGTCAGCGCGCGGTCAGTCGCCGGGTCTCAGGGGTACGAGACCACGGTGGACGGCACGGTCGAGGTGCCGCCCGGGACGGTGGACGCGCCGGTGTCGTTGATGACGTGGGCGTAGTGCCCCTGGCCACCGAGCGAGACGGTGAGCAGGCTGTGGAACCGCACCCCCGACTTCACGGGGGCCTTGAAGCCGTGGTCCTGGATGATCGTCGGGTCCACGTTGTAGTTGCAGTACGAGCCGAGCCCCCACGCCTCGTGGGTGTTGACCGAGTCGTCGACCCGGTAGGCGGCGTACCCGCGCGTGGAACCGTTCTGGATCGCGGCCTGGTTGGGCGCGTCGTACGCCTTCTCGTTCTGGTAGAAGATCGTCCGGCCGCGCTCGCCGTACCACTCGACGTCGTACTTGTTGAAGTGCTCGACGAAGAGCCCGGTGGCCAGCACGTCGTCGCCGTTGACGCGGACGCCGTAGTCGGCCCGGTTGGTCTCCCAGCCGACGCCCGTGCCGTGGTCGGCGCGCCACACCCAGGTGTGGTCGATGATCACGTCGTCGCTGTTGACGACGATGCTGGTGGTCGCCTTGCCCGCGCCCGCGCCGCCGACGCGGACGTAGACGTCCTGCACGGTGGTGGGGTTCGCGGCGTGGTCGGCCGACGCGCCCGCCGCGCCGACCTCGAGCAGCGTCGGGGAGTTGACCGGACCGGCGTCGATGAGGAACCCGGCGAGGCGGACGCCGTCGACGTCGGCGACCCGCATCGCGGTGACGCCGTTGTCCGGGATGATCGTCGCCAGGCCGAGGCCCAGGACGATGGTGCCCGCGCGGTTGATCTCGATGGTGCGGTCCACGTGGTAGACGCCCGGCGTGAACAGCAGGTGCAGGCCCTGGGCGACGGCCGCGTTCATGGTGGCCGCCGACGTGCCCGGCTTGACGACGTAGAACTGGCTCAGCGGGATCGACTGGCCCTGCGGGGTGCCGCTCTCCCAGGTGGTGCCGCGCGCGTTGGTGCGCTTGGCCGGGGCGAAGACCTTGTACTGGCCGCCGTCCAGGTACAGGAACGGCTTCTCACGGGAGATCGGGGTGGTGTCGAGGGTGGTGTAGCGCGGCTCGGGGAAGCTGGTGGCGGGGGCGCCGTTGACACCGGAGAAGACCTGGTTCCACACGGAGTTGGACCAGCCGCCGATGCTGCTGTCGCGCGTGTACCACTGCTGCTGCGAGTAGTTGCCGACCTGGCCGTCGATCTTGCTGTCCGCGATGTAGCCGCCGCTGGCCCAGCCGTAGCCGTTCGGGGCGAGGTTGAGGCCGCCCCTGACGTGCATCCGCCGGAACGACGCCGCCTGGGAGACCGCCCACCGGTTGGTGCCGTTGACCGGGTTGAGGGAGAGGTTCTCGGCGGAGCGCCAGAAGTTCTGCGTGGCGTTGCCGTTGAACCAGCCCGCGTCCACGGTCACGTCGCCGTTGATCGCGGTGTCGTCGGGGCGCAGGCCCAGGCCGGCGATCTGGGTGTAGAAGCCGATCTGCGCGTTGAGCCCGCTGTAGGTGCCGGGCTTGAACAGGAAGGCGTGCCGACCGCTGCCGAACTGCGCCGACTCCTGCTGCTGGAACACCTCGTCCAGCTTGGCCTGGATGCCGGGCGTGGACGGGTCGAAGACGTGCACGTTCGGGCCGAGGTCGCCGCCGCCGGGGAGCTGGGGGCCGCCGCCGTCGGTGGTGCCGTAGACCTGGAACTCCCAGAGCGAGTAGCCCCAGCCGGTGGCCCGGGTCACGCCCTGCATCCGTACGTGGCGGGCGGTCCCGGAGACGGTGAGCGTCTCGGTGCCGCCGGTGCTGGTCGTCGTCGAGTACGCCGTGGACCAGTCGGTGCCGTTGGCGGAGGTCTCGATGCGGTACGCCTTCGCGTACGCGGCCTCCCAGCGCAGCACGACCTGGCTGAGCTGGGCCTGGGTGCCCAGGTCGACCTGGAGCCACTGGGCGTCGGAGAACGCGCTCGACCAGCGGGTGCCGAGGTCGCCGTCGACGGCGGCGGTCGCCGGGGTGCCGCCGTTCTCCTGGCTGGAGGCGGTGACCTGCTTGCCCTGCGAGAGCAGCACCGGGGCGGCGTGCGCGGCCTGCGCGGGCACCAGGGCGAGCAGGGCGCCCAGGAGGGCCGTGGTGACGAGGCCGACGAGACCTCGGCGGGTGGCCGTCGGGGGGCGTCTGTGGGGAGGCGCGGCCGAGGAGGGGCCGAAGGGCATGGGGAGGCTCCTTAACGAGCGGGTAACGGGAGAGCGCTCTCCAGACCTTGCCCCCTGGGTAATCGGGCGGTCAAGAATCCGGACGGACTTTTCTTTCATCTTTGTTTAAGATCAGCGACTTCTCCGGGCTCATCTAGGGTTCCGGGTATGACCAGAAGGGATCCGACGCTGGAGGACGTCGCGCGGGAGGCGGGGGTGTCGCGGGCCACGGTCTCGCGGGTCGTGAACGGCGTGCGGAACGTGGACCCCGGCATCCAGGAGACCGTGCGGCGGGCGATCGAGCGGACGGGGTACCGGCCCAACCGGGCGGCACGGTTCCTGGTGACCCACCGGACGGAGACCGTCGCGCTGGTCATCTCCGGGACGGGGGACGCGTTCGCCGCGCGGGTCTTCGCCGACCCGTTCTTCGGCCGGGTCGTCAGTGGGGCCCTGGAGTACCTGCGGGCGCACGCCAAGCACCCGGTGATCCTGGTCGCGGAGTCCGTCGAGGCCCGTGAGCAGGTCGTCGACTATCTGAGCAAGGGCACCGCGGACGGCTGTCTGGTGGTGACCATGCAGGCGGGCGACCCGCTGCCGACGATGCTGACCGCCGCCAAGATCCCGACGGTGCTGTTCGGCCGCCCGGAGCCGGGCCTCGCGGTCAGCCACGTCGACCTCGCCCAGGCGGAGGGGGCGCGGCTGGCCGCCGAGCGGTTGGTGGCCCGCGGGTGCCGTCGTGTCGCCACGATCCACGGTCCCCGGGCGCTCCCGGCGGCCCGCGACCGGCTCACCGGCTTCCGCGCCGCCCTCGCCGCGGCCGGGATCGCCGACGTCCCGGCCGCCGAGGGCACCTTCACCGTGGAAAGCGGCGCCGCCGCCATGCGCCAGCTCCTTGCCGCGCACCCGGGGCTGGACGGGGTGTTCGCCGCCAACGACCTGATGGCGCAGGGCGCCTGCCAGTACCTGCGGGAGCGGGGGAGACGGGTGCCGGAGGACGTCGCCGTGGTCGGCTTCGACGACTCCAGCGTGGCGGCGGCCTGCCACCCGCCGCTGACCACGGTGCGGCAGCCGGTGGAGCGGATGGCCGCGGAGATGGCCCGGCTGCTGTCGGAGCACATCCAAGGGGCGCGCACGGAACCGGCCGCGGTGCTCTTCGAACCGGAGCTGGTGGTGCGCGAGTCGGCGTGAACCGCGCGGCGCGCCCGGGGGTCGTCGGGTGCGGTCAGGTGCGCCTGGATGCGCCTGGGTGCGCCCGGGCACGGTCGGCCGTCGTTCGTGGAGCTGTCCCGTCACCGTCCGGGGCGTGTCGGCCGGTCCGGGCGCCGGTCCGTCATTGTCTGGGACGTGTCGGCCGGTCCGGGCGCTGCTCCGTCATCGTCTGGGGCGTGTGGGCCGGTCCGGGCGCCGGTCCGTCGTCGTTCGGGGCGCGGTGCCCGCGCGGCGGGGCGGGCGGGGAGCGGGTGTCCTCGCGGGTTCACGCCCGGGCCGCGGGCGCCAGCACCTCCTCGCACCAGGCGCGGAACGTCGTCGGGCTCGCGGCGCTCGGGGTGCGCGGTACGCCGTTGTCCAGGCCCTCGTTCTTGGCGCGCATCATGTCGACGTAGCCGTCCGCGAACGCCTCCCCGGTGCCGTGGGCGACGAGCGCGGCGCGGAAGTCGTCGAGGGACCGCCGCTCGTAGCGGACCGGGCGGCCGAGCACGTCCGACATGATCCGCGCCATGTCGGTGGGGGAGAGGTCCTCGGGGCCGAGCACCGGCACCTCGCCGGTGCCCGTCCAGGAGCGGTCGAGCAGCAGGTCGGCGGCGGCCCGGGCGATGTCGCGGGTGGCGGCCTGGGGCGCGGCGTGGTCCGGGTCGAGGGTGTCGGTGAAGACGCCGTCGTCGCGGATCGACGCCACCTGCCGCAGCACGTTGTCCATGAAGCTCGGGTTCGCGAGCGCCCGGTAGGCCACGCCCGTGCTGGCGATCAGGTCGTCCATGGCCAGCGAGGCGGTGACGAGTCCGGCGCGGTCGGCGACGGGCGTGCCCCGGCCGAGCGCCGAGACGCCGACGACGTGCCCGACCCGGTGGGCCGTGAACGCCTTCGCGGCGGCCTGGGTGAACCCGACGTACGCGCTGTCCAGGCTCGGTGCCCGCCGGTCCGGCGGGACCAGCCAGAACACGGCGTCCGCGGCGGCGAAGGCGCGGTCGACGACCTCGGCGTCGGCGTGCGACCCGGTGACGACGTCGACGCGTTCGCGGACGTGGGCGGGGAGTCTTGCGGGGTCGCGCACGATGACGCGCAGTTCCTCGCCGTGCGCGGGGGCGTCGTCGAGCAGGATGTCCAGGACCTGGCCACCGATCTGGCCGGTGG
Source organism: Streptomyces flavalbus (assembly GCF_042674625.1). Lineage (NCBI taxonomy): Bacteria > Bacillati > Actinomycetota > Actinomycetes > Kitasatosporales > Streptomycetaceae > Streptomyces > Streptomyces flavalbus. The sequence continues at coordinate 604,046 of NZ_JBHTEB010000001.1, read as the reverse complement.
GTGCCGTAATCACGATCATGCTTCGAGTCTCGGCGCGGGCGCCGCGCGGCGTCCAATACCCTTCCCGCCGATTGATACCTTGGAGGCATGGATCTCGATCTGCGCAAGCTCCGCTACTTCGTCGCGGTGGCCGAGCACCGGCACTTCGGGCGGGCGGCCGAACAGCTCTACATCGCCCAGCCGGTGCTCAGCCGTCAGATCAGCGCCTTCGAGAGGGAGTTGGAGTGCGCGCTGCTCGTGCGCACCACCCGCAGCGTGGAGCTGACCGACGCCGGGAAGCAGCTCTACGAGGAGGCGCAGGGCATCCTCGCCTCCGTCACCGCGGCGGTGCAGCGCGTGCACGACGCCGACCGGGGCGCCCAGCGGCTCGTGGTCGCCTTCTCACCGGGGCTGCACGTGTCGGACGCGCTCCGGGCGTTCACGGCGCGCCATCCCGACGTCGAGACCGATGTCGTACCGGCGCGCTGGTGGGAGCAGGACGCGCCGCTCAGGGACGGCCGGGCCCAGGTCGGGTACCTGCGGCGCCCGTTCGACGACACGGGGCTGCGCGTCATCCCGATCAGCCGGGAGCCCCGGGTCGCCTGCGTGCCCGTGGCGCACCCGCTGGCGGCCCGCGCCGAGCTGACCTCCGCGGACCTGGACGGGCAGCGGATGCTGGACGTGCCGCGGCGGCGGACGTCGTCCCTGGAGGAGAAGTTCGAGCTGGTCGCCTCCGGGCACGGCATCGCGCTGGTCCCGCTGAGCGTGGCGCGCTCCTACTCCCGGCCCGACCTCGTCCACGTCCCCGTCACGGACGCCCCGCGGGCGGAGGCGTGCCTCGCCGTCCTCGCGGACCGGCGACAGAAGCTGCTGCGCGACTTCCTGGAGGTCGCCACCGAGGCCCTGCGGCACGGCTGACCGGGGGCGGCGGTACGGCCGTTCGGCCCCGTGCGCCCCTCGGGGCGGGGGCCAAGGGGCACTGCCGGGTGGGCCGTTCGGCCCAGGCGGGGGGCGGGGCGGCCCGGGGATGCTGGTCCACGACCGGCCGGGGGCGCCACGGACCGTCGCGTCCTGCCACTCGGCCCCGCCTTCGCGCGGCCACGAGCCACGGCGGGCGCGGCGTGCCCCGGACCGGTCACCATCCGGTCTGTCCCAGCCGTTGCGCCGGATGCCGTCCGTCCGCCGCGTCCCGGCGACGGCGTCCCGCCACCCGCTGGCAGGCGGGGTGCGCCGGTCGTCCCAGGGCGCGGCGGACGAGCGGGTGACCGTGCACGGCCACCCGCCCTCGCTCCGGTGCCGACCCGCTCAGCGGTGGGTCAGCAGCAGGCGCCAGGCCTCCGGTCCGCGCTCCAGGTACTCCACCGCGAACGCGCCGGGGTGCCGGTCCTCGATCTGGGCCAGCAGGGGCAGCGGGTCGTGCGGCGCCACGAGCGTCATCGCCGCGCCGGACGGTACGGCGGCCACCGCGCCGAACACCGTGGCGTGGCGCAGCGAGTGGGGGATGTCCCGGACGTCGAGTTCGGGCACCTCCGTGTCGTCCGAGCCGCCGCAGCCGCAGGTGCCGCCGCACCCGCCGCCGGACGCGGGCGTCGCGTCCGCCGTGCCGTGGTCGTGCCCGAGGAGGTCGTGCATCCCCGCGAGCAGCCCGGCGAGGGAGATGTCCGGGGCACCGGCGAGCAGCGGCAGGACCAGGGTGTTCTCCTTCTCCAGGTGCTCCTCGAACAGCACCTGGAGCGCCCGGCCCTCGGCCGCCGCGCGCACGGCGTCGCCACCGGCGCGCAGCGCGTCGACGAGCGCGACGAGCCTGCGGTGCTCGGCGATCATGCCCTCGACCAGGAGCCGGGCCTCGGGGAGGGCGCGGGCGGCGGGGTAGAGGGTGCCCTCCTCGGCGGTGGCGTGCGGCACGAGGTCCCGGTCGCAGAAGTCGACCAGCCCCGCGCGCACCCCGTCGGCCGCGGCCGGGTCCCGCTCCGCGGCGGCGACCAGCATGGCGACCCGCCCGGCCAGTTCACCGGCGAGCTGGGTGTGGTGCGCCTCGACGGCCTCGGCCGCCGCGGCGTCCTGGGGGTCCGAGGCGAGGGTGAGCGTGCTCATGACGGTTTCCTTCCGGCGATCGGCGGCCCGTCCCGGTCGGTCGGGGCTCGGCGGCCCGTTCCGGTGGGTCGGGGCCGATGCCTGGAATATAGTACGGACATGACCGTGGAAAATACCGGCCCACTTCCCGGCAGCGGATCGGCACGGGCGCCGCTGTCGCGCCAGCGCGGCGGCGTCCTGCGCCAACTGCGCCACCAGTCCGCCCCCGTGACGGCCAGCGCCCTGGGCAAGGTGTGCGGGCTGCACGTCAACACCGTCCGCGAGCACCTGGACGCCCTGGTGGACGACGGTCTCGCCGTCCGCGAGCGGTCCCCGGCCGCCGGGCGCGGCCGACCCGCCTGGCGGTACCGGGCGCGGCTGCCGCAGGAGTCCCCGGCCCGGGAGTACGCCGGTCTCGCGGCGGTGCTGGCCGCCCAGATCGCGGACTCCAGCGACCGGCCCCGCGAGGACGCCCTCGCGGCCGGTGCGCGCTGGGGGCGGGTGCTGACGGCGGACCGGGAGCCGGTGGCCGACGCCGAGGAGGCGCGTCGGCGGCTGGTGGACCTGCTCACGGAGATCGGCTTCGCACCGGAGACGGACGCCGGGGCCCGCCGGGTACGGCTGCGGCGCTGCCCGTTCGTGGAGACGGCGCGCGAGTACCCGGGCGTCATCTGCGGCGTCCACGAGGGGTTGGCCCGAGCCGGGCTCGCGGCGCTCGGGGAGACGCCCCAGGGGGTTGAGTTGCTCCCGTTCGCCGAGCCGGACGCGTGTCTGCTGCACCTGGGCACCGGGGCTGACGCGGGCGGCGACCGCGGCGGGAGTGACCGGTGACCGCCGCCGCCCGGCGCGTCGGCGCGCGGCGGGTGCCGTTGCTGCTGGCCGCCGGTCTGTGTCTGCTCGCCGGTCTCGACGCGGCGCTCGGCCTGCTCGGGCTCCCCGCCCCGGTCACCAGCGACCGCCTCCCCACGGTGCACGGCGTGCTGCTGGTCCTCGGGTTCGTCGGCACGCTGGTGGCGCTGGAACGCGCGGTGGCCCTGGGCGGACGCTGGCCCTACCTGGCCCCCGCGTTCCTCGGCGCCGGGGGCCTCGCCCTGCTCACGCCGCTCGACCTGGTCGTGGGGCGGCTGGCGCTGGTCGCGGGGTGCGGTGTGCTCGTCGCCCTGTACGTCCGCTTCTGGCGGCGGCAGCCGAGCGCCGCCCTCGTCGCCCAGGGCGCGGGCGCGGTGTCGGCGCTCGGTGCGGCGCTGCTGTGGCTCGGCGGCCTGGACATACCCCGGGCGCTGCCCTGGCTGGCCGCGTTCCTGGTGCTGACCATCGCGGGCGAACGGCTGGAACTCGCCCGGGTCGGCGCCCTCGCGCCCCGGGCCGAACCGCTCTTCCTGGGCGTCGTCGGCGCCGTCCTCGGCGGTGTCGTCACCACGCTGCTCTGGCCGCCGACCGGCAGCCTCCTCCTCGGCGCCGCGCTGCTCGCCCTGGTCGCCTGGCTCGCCGTCCACGACGTCGCCCGCCGACTGCTGCGCACCACCGGTCTGCCCCGCTTCACCGCCGCCTGTCTGCTCGGCGGCTACGGCTGGCTGGGGCTCGCCGGGCTGCTGTGGCTGCTGGACGGGCCGGTCACCGACGGCCCCCGCTACGACGCGGTGGTGCACGCCGTCTTCCTGGGGTTCGTGATGTCGATGATCCTGGCCCACGCGCCGGTGATCCTCCCGGCCGTACTGCGCCGCCCGCTGCCGTACCACCCGGCCCTGGCGGTCGCGGCCTGGCTGCTGCACCTCTCCCTCGCCCTGCGGGTGCTGGTCGGTGACCTCCGCGACCTCACCTGGGCGTGGCGGCTCGGCGGGGCGCTCAACATCGCCGCGGTGCTGCTGTTCGTGCTGTCGGCGGCGTCGTCGTCGGCGCTCGCGACCCGACGTGCGACCGCGCCCCGGAGTGCGACCGCGCCCCGGCGTGCCACCGAGCCCCGGCGCACCGCGACGACCGGACACCCCGCGACGACCCGGCACGTCCCCGCCCCCGCGACCGTCCCCGCCCCCGCGACCACCTTCGCCCCCGCGACCGCCTCCGCCCCGGCAACGGAATCCGCCCCGGCGACCGCCTCCGCCCGCGCGACCACGCCCGCACCCGCCCCCGACACGGACGCCCCCGACCACCCCAGGAACCCCCGGTGACCCTCCACCTGTCCCCGCCCCCCGAGCGCGCGCCCGCCCCGGCGCCGCCCCGTCGCTCCGCCCGGACCCGCTGGCACCTTGGCGTCAACGCGATCGTGGCCCTCTGGCTCGCCCTGTTCGCGGCGGTCGCGACCGGTCACCACTTCCTGCCGCACGCTTACTGGCTGCTCGTCCACACCCTGCTGCTCGGCGCCGTCACCAACGCCGTCGTCATCTGGTCGGGCCACTTCGCCGCGTCCGTGCTCCGCCTGCCGGAGGCCAACCGGGGCGCCCCCGCCGCGCTGCGCCTGGCCGCCCTCAACGCGGGCGCCGTCGCCGTGATCGGCGGCCTGGTCACCGGCCGCTGGCCCGTCGTCCTCGTCGGCGGCTGCCTGGTCGGCGGCGCGGTCCTCGCGCACGCCGTCTGGCTGGTGCGCCTGCTGCGCCGCGCCCTGCCCAGCCGGTTCGCCATGACCGTCCGCTACTACGTCGCCGCCTCCGCGCTGCTCCCCGCCGGAGCCGCGCTCGGCGTCCTCATGGCCCGCGGCGACCTCGCCGGTGACCTATCCGACCGGCTGCTGATCGCCCACGAGGTGATCAACCTGCTCGGCTGGGTCGGCCTCACGGTGGCCGGAACGCTGATCACCCTCTGGCCGACGATGCTGCGCACCCGCGTGGCGGACGGCGCCGAACGCGCCGGGCGCCGCGCCCTGCCCGTCCTGCTCGGCGGGCTCACCGCCACCGTCGCCGCCGCCCTGCTCGCCCCGCCCCCGCTGGCCGCCCCCGGCGTCGCCGTCTACGCCGTCGGCCTGGCGGTCGCCGCCCGGCCCTGGTGGCGCGCCGCCCGCGGCAAGGCGCCGCGGTCCTTCGCCGCCTGGTCGGTGGCCGCGGGCTGCCTCTGGCTCGCCGCCTCCCTGACCGCGCTGGCGGGCATCCTGGCGTCCACGGCCTCCTGGACGACGGTGACCGAGCGCACGGCCGCGCTGACCGCGCCGCTCGCCGCCGGGTGGATCGCCCAGGTGCTGCTGGGCGCGCTCAGCTTCCTCGTGCCCGTGGTCCTCGGCGGCGGGCCGAGCGCCGTACGCGCCGCCACCGCGGGGCTCGAACGCGGCTGGCCCGCGCGGCTGGCCGTCACCAACGCCGCGCTGCTGCTGTGCGTGCTCCCGGTGCCGTCCACCGTGCGCGTGGTCTGCTCGCTGCTGTTGCTGGCGGTGCTCGTCCTGTTCCTCTTCCTGCTGGTGCGGGTCGTGGTCAGGGGCGTACGGCGGCGGCGCGGGACGGCGGCCCCGGCGCCCGAGGCGGTCGGTCCGGCCGCGGGGACACCGGTCTTCGCCCGGCACCAGGTGCTCGGCGGGGCCGCCCTCGGGCTCGCGGTCGTGGTGCTGGCGGTGGCGGGAGGCGGTGCGCTGGACGTCCGGTCGCTGCCGATGACGGAGCGGTCGGCCGCCACCCGGGCCGACGGCACGGGCGAGGTGCGCCCGACCGGCCACACCACCAGGGTGCGGGTGTCGGTGCGCGCCATGCGCTTCACCCCGGCCGCCGTCGACGTGCCCGCGGGCGACCGTCTGGTGCTCGACGTGCGCAACACCGGCACGGACACCCACGACCTGGTGCTGGAGACCGGCGCCCGCACCGACCGGCTCAGGCCGGGCGACCGCGCGACGCTGGACGCCGGGGTCGTCGGCCGGGACCTGTCGGGCTGGTGCTCGGTCGCCGGGCACCGGCAGATGGGCATGACCTTCCAGGTCCGCGTCACCGGCGTCAGCACCGGTGCTGCCGCCAGCGCCCACGACCACACCGGGGACGGCACCTCCGCCGCCGACGCGTACGACCCCATGGCCGCGCCCGCCGACGGCTTCACGGCCCGCGACGCCGCCCTCCCGCCCGTCGCCGACACGACAGGCCCCCAGACGCACCGCAGGACCCTCACCGTCAAGGAGACGAAGCGCGAGGTCGCCCCCGGCGTACGGCAGACCCTGTGGACGTTCGACGGGACGGCCCCCGGGCCCGTGCTGCGCGGGCGCGTCGGTGACACCTTCGAGATCACCCTCGTCAACGACGGCTCGATCGGCCACTCCGTCGACTTCCACGCCGGGTCGCTCGCCCCCGACGGGCCGATGCGCACCATCCAGCCCGGCGAGACACTGACGTACCGCTTCACGGCCACCCGCAGCGGCGTGTGGATGTACCACTGCTCGACCATGCCGATGTCCCTGCACATCGCCAACGGCATGTTCGGCGCGGTGGTCATCGACCCGCCCGGCCTGCCCGAGGTGGACCGCGAGTACGTGCTCGTCCAGTCCGAGTTCTACCTCGGCGAGCGGGACGGGACGGCCGACGCCGACAAGGTGAGGGCCAGGGAACCCGACATCGTCGCCTTCAACGGGTACGCCAGCCAGTACGACCACGACCCGCTGACGGCACGGACCGGCGACCGGGTGCGGATCTGGGTGCTGGCGGCCGGACCGAACCTGCCCAGCGCCTTCCACGTCGTCGGCGGCCAGTTCGACACCGTCTTCCGCGAGGGCGCCTACGACCTGCGGCCCGGTGGCGCGACGAGCGGCGGCGCGCAGGTCCTCGCCCTCGCCCCCGCCGCGGGCGGCTTCGTCGAACTGACCCTCCCGGAGGCGGGCGACTACCCCTTCGTCACCCACGCCATGACCGACGCGGAACGCGGCGCCCACGGCGTCCTCCGCGTGCGCTGACCCCTGCTCACTGACCCCTGCTCACTGACCCCTGCTCACTGACCACTGATCACTGACCGCTGTAGTGAGGCCCCATGAAACGCCGCCGTGACCTGCCGCTCGTCTACTCCTGCTCGGGGTGTTCGAGCGCGGCCCAGATGACCAACTGGATCGCCGTCCAGCTCGACCGGCGCGGCATCGCCGAGATGTCGTGCATAGCGGGCGTCGGCGGGGACGTGCCGAGCCTCGTCCGCAAGGCCAGGAGCGACCGGCCCGTCGTGGCCGTCGACGGCTGCGTCCTCCAGTGCGCCCGCAACTGCCTCGCCCGGCACGGTGTCACCCCCGCGGTGCACCACCTGCTCAGCGACGACGGCGTGCGCAAGCGGCTGGGCGAGGACTTCGACCCGCGGCAGGCGGAGGAGGTGCTCGACGGTCTGATCACCCGGATCACCGAGGCGACGGGCCAGCTCCCGCCCCCGTAGCGGACGGAACGGCCGAGGCCGCCCCAGCGTGCGCTGGGGCGGCCTCGGGGGGCGCGCGGTGGTGGTCGGTCACCGCGCTCCGGTCAGCCGGTCAGGACGCGTCGGGCAGCCACAGGTCAGGTCCGAACACCTCGTAGCGGATCGAGCGGGCCGGGACGCCGCGCTCCAGGAGGGCGGAGCGGACCCCCCGCATGAACGGCAGCGGGCCGCACAGGTAGACGGTCGCGTCGGCCGGGATGTGCACGCCCGCCAGGTCCATCAGGCCGATGCGGGCGTCGGGATCGCCGTCGGGACGCTCGTACCAGAACTCCGCGGTCGCCTCGGGCAGGGCGTCGACCAGTTCCCGGGTCTCGGCGCGCAGCGCGTGCTCGGCGGGCGCCGAGTCGGCGTGCAGCACCAGCACCGGGCGGGTGGAGCCGGTGGCGGCGAGCTGGGCGAGCATCCCGACCATGGGCGTGCAGCCGATGCCCGCGGAGGCGAGGATCAGCGGGGTGTCGGCGTCGTCGAGGACGATGTCGCCGCACGGCGTGGACAGCGTCAGCTCGTCCCCGACGCGCACGGTGGCGTGCAGCAGGTTGGACACCTCGCCGTCGGGGGCGCCGTCGGTGCCCGCGACCCGCTTGACGGTGATCCGGCGCAGCTCGCCGCCGGGGTCGGAGGACAGGCTGTACTGCCGTACCTGGCGCACCCCGTCCGCCATCGGCAGGCGGACGCTGACGTACTGCCCGGCGCGGGCGGCCGGAGCGGGCTCCCCGTCGGCGGGGCGTACGACGAGGGAGACCACGTCGGGCGTCTCCTCCCGGCGCTCGACCACGGTCCAGGGCCGCCAGATGTCGCCCGCCTCAAGACCGGCCTCCTGGTAGAGGCGGGCCTCCATGGCGATCAGCGCACCGGCCATCAGCCAGTACACCTCGTCCCAGGCGGCGGCCACCTCGGGGGTGACCGCGTCGCCCAGCACCTCGGCTATCGCGCCGAACAGGTACTTGTGGACGATCGTGTACTGGTCGTCGGTGACGCCGACCGCGATGTGCTTGTGGGCGATGCGGGCGAGCAGGGCGTCCGGGCGGGCGTCGGGGTCGGCGAGCAGCGCGGTCGCGAAGCCCGCGATGGAACCGGCGAGGGCCTGGCGCTGGGCGCCGCTGGCCTGGTTGCCGCGGTTGAACATGCCGTCCAGCAGCTCGGGGTGAGCCTGGAACATCGCGCCGTAGAACCGGGCGGTGATCTCGTCGAGGGCTCCGCCCACGGCGGGCAGGGTGGCCCGGACGACGGCGGCGGACTCTGGGGACAGCATGAAGCCTCCTGAGTGGTGCGGGAAGAGGGGGTGAAGCGCCGCTCGATCGGAGGCGGCCCGCTCCTGTATAGCAACCGCAAAAGCCGCATTCCGGCCGGTCAGGGGCCTGGGCGGGGATCAGGGACCAATGGCCCCATGGATCGGGACCAGGGTCCCGGGCGGGGTCCCGGCGACGGTGCCCGAACGGCCCCGCGGAGGTGCCCGAGGGTCCGTGCCGCGGCCGACGGCCCGCGGATTCACCGGCCGCGCCGCGGGGCACCCGGTGCCCAGGACGGTGTGCGGAAAAGGAGCGGCCAGATGTCCTTCCCGTTGACGGCTGACGCCCGTGAGCACGGACTGACCGGGGACGGCACCACCAACGACCAGCCCGCGCTCGCGAAGCTCGTCGACACCGCGGGCGCCGCCTGCGCGGCGGACGGACGGCCCCGTGTCATCCACGTGCCGCCCGGCCGGTACGTCATCCAGGACGAGCCCGTCCTCTGGTGCAGCGGAGTCTCCCTGGTCGGCGCGGGCCGCGGCGCCACCTGCTTCGTCCTCGCCAATCCGAACAACCCCGCGCAGCCGGTGCCGCTGGCCTGGTTCACCAGCCAGCACCACGGCGCGAGCCGCGAGAACCACCTCGCCGACGTCACCTTCGCCCACTTCGAGATCGACGGCTCGGGCGTGTGGACCAACGAGTACGACCCGCTCGCCAAGGGCCTCGGCCTCCAGTACGTGCTGCGGGGCCGCTTCACCGACCTGCACATCCACGACACCGCCGCCACCGGGTTCGGCTGCGACTTCCTCCAGGACACCGTCGTCGAGGGCGTGCTCGCCGCCCGCTGCGGACGGCAGGACCCCGGCGACAAGATGGGCGGCGCCGGGATCGGCATCGGCGTCGGCGGCTGGGGCAGCGTCGAACGGCTGACGATCACCTCGTGCACCGCCGTCGGCAACGGCACCAACGGCATCTTCGTCGAACTCCAGCAGGAGGAGTGGCCGCCGCCGCGCGGCATCCGCGTCACCGCCTGCCACGCCGAGGACAACCGCTTCGGCATCTCCGACTGGGGCGCCGACGGGCTGCTCGTCACCTCCTCGACGATGCTCTCCAACCACGAGGCCGGGTTCGACGTGTCCTCGCAGGGCACGGCGGGCGTCGGCGGGCGCGGCGGCATCGTCACCGGCTGCGTCATCGACGGCAACGTCCGCGACGGCGTCGGCCTCGGCAACACCCCCGGCCCCTACGCGCTGCGCGGCAACCGCATCAGCAACAACGGGCGGTACGGCTACTGGCAGCACAACCTCAAGGGCGGCGACCAGGAACCCGCCACCGACGTCGTGCTGGAGTCCAACGACATCCGCGACAACGCCCGTGACGGCGTCCGGATCGACGCCGGGATGCGGGAGGCCGCCATCCTCGGCAACCGCTTCCGCAACAACGGCCGCGCCCACGCACCGGCCACCGCGGGCGGCGGCGACGGCGTGCGCTACGGAAGCCTCTCCCTCACCGACGACACCGCCCACTGGCGCCCCGACGGCCACCGCGGCAAACGGCTCACCCTCGGCGACGGCCGGACGGCCATGGTCACCTTCAACACCGAGACGCGGCTCGCCCTCGCGCCCTGGCGGCCCGGCGCGGGCACCGCCTGGCCGGACGGCGTCCCCGCGCCGGGCACCGCCTACCGACTGCCGGACCCGGCCGACCCCGGCGCCGGACTCACCATCGCCGCCGAGCTGACCGGTGGCGAGGCGCACGGCAACCGGATGTGGGACGACCAGGACGACCCGACCCAGGCCCACGGCCTGTGGATCACCGCCGAGGGCGGCTGGCGCGGCGGCCGGGTCACCGGCAACGACTTCGGCGGGGACGCCGGGTCGGCGACCCGCCTCGACACCCCGCCCGAGGGCGGCCGGTGGCGCGACAACGACCCCTGAGGCGCCGGATCGCGGGCAGGAGGAGCTGACGGCGATGATCTCCGAGATGGTGCGGATTCCCGTACCCACCGACGACGTGGACCTGGCGGGGGACCTGGTGGTGCCGGACGGGGCGCGGGCGGTGGTGCTGTTCGCGCACGGCAGCGGCAGCTCACGGCACAGCCCCCGCAACCGGATGGTCGCCGCCGCGCTGCGGGACGGCGCGTTCGGGACGCTGCTGATGGACCTGCTCAGCGAGCCGGAGGAGCGCCAGGACGCGGTGACCGGTCGGCACCGCTTCGACATCCCGCTGCTCGGCCGCCGCCTCGTCGCCGCCGTCGACTGGCTCGGCGCCGAGGAGCGGACCCGGCGCCTGCCCGTCGCGCTGTTCGGCGCCAGCACCGGCGCCGCGGCGGCCCTGGTGTGCGCCGCCGCACGGCCGGACGCGGTCCGTGCCGTGGTGTCCCGGGGCGGTCGGCCCGATCTGGCGGACGACGCGCTGGACGCCGTACGGGCGCCGGTGCTGCTGATCGTCGGCGGCCGCGACCGCGAGGTGCTGCGCCTCAACGAGGAGGCCGCCCGTCGGCTGTCCGCGCCGCACACCCTCACCGTCGTACCCGGCGCCACCCACCTGTTCGAGGAGCCCGGCGCGCTGGAGGAGGTCGCCGCGACCGCCCGTGACTGGTGCGACGGACACCTGCGCGCCCTCGGCCGCTGACCCCCTCAGTGCCGCGGGACCGGGTCCGTCTCGCTGGCGCTGGTGTCGAGGCGCAGGTGGGCGCCCTGACGCAGGAGTTCGTCCTGGACGAGGGTGGGCGCAAGGTCGCGCGGGGTGGACCCGGCGCGCACCGCCAGCGCGGCGCACGCGCCCGCCGCCTGCCCGGTCGCCATCGCGATCGGCATCACGCGGTACGACGAGTGGGCCACGTGCGTGCCCGAGATGCAACGGCCCGCCACCAGCAGCCGGTTGGTGTCCCTGGGCAGCAGGCAGCGCAGCGGGATGTCGTACCAGCCCCCGGTCGGCACCCGCTTCAGGACGGTGCCGGAGCCCTTCGGGTTGTGGATGTCCACCGGGTAGGCGCCGTGCGCGACCGCGTCCGGGAAGTGCCGGGCGGCGAGGATGTCATGGCCGGTGAGCTGGTAGTCGCCGAGGATGCGCCGGGTCTCGCGCACCCCGATCTGGGTGCCGCTCTGCGCGACGTACGCCTCCTCGAAGCCGGGCACGTGGCTGCGCAGGAAGCGGTCGATCTGCTCCAGTTGGCGGCGGGCGGTCCACTCCGCGCGGGTCAGGTCCCACACGTCGGTGCCGAGCGCGCGGGTCACCCGGGTGCTGTTGACGGCCAGTTCGCGGGGGTGCGGGGTGCCGAAGAAGAGGATGTCCTCGCGCGGCAGCCGCAGCTCGCCCGCGCTGGTCGCCCGCTCCACCAGGTCCCACAGGCCGTGCACGCCCCGCCACTGGTCGGGGTGGGCACGCACGTACGCGGCGAAGTCCGGGCGCAGGAAGTCCACCACCCGGAACATCAGCGTCATGGGCTGCACCAGTCCGTCCTCCGGCCGCCCCACCTCGTACGGCGCCCCGCACGCCGCCGCCACGTCCCCGTCGCCGGTGCCGTCGACGACGACGTCCGCGTCGATGACGACGGGACCCGACTTGCCCTCGAACACCACCCGCCAGCCGTCGTCCAGGGGCAGCGCGGCCGAGGCGAAGGAGTGCAGCAGGATCTTCACCCCCGCCTCGTCCAGCAGGTCGAGCAGGACCAGCTTGAACAGCTCCGGGTCGAACGGCACCGTGTACCCGGTCTGGAGCGACGGCGGAATGGAACCGCCGCGCTCGGCCAGCCGGTCCAGGAGCCGCCACAGCACCCCGGCGACCATCGGCTCGCCCTCGCCGTGGTCGGTGGGCAGCAGCCGGGTGGTGTCGCCGTCCTCGGTGAACGCGGCCTGCCGGTGCTCGTTGTGGAACGACATCAGCGGCATGACGAGCGCCACGGTGGCGTTGCCGCCGAAGAACCCGTACCGCTCCACCAGCACCACCTCGGCGCCCGCGTCCGCCGCGGCCAGGGCCGCCGCGCAGCCCGCCGGGCCGCCGCCGACGACCAGGACCTCGGTCCGGCCGCCGTGCAGGGCGCTGCGCGGCGGCAGGGTCACGGTGCGCGGCTGCGCGGGCTTCTCCAGGACGGGCATCGCCTCTTCCCTTCCGCGGGCGTCGGTGTGGTGGTCCGCGTTCCGTCGCGGCCTGCGGCGTCCGGCCTTCCGGCGCCCGTCAGGCCCCGGCGGGCCGCTCCAGACCCGCCGGGCCCGCCCCGGCGGCCAGGCCCAGCTCCGAGCGGGCGGGCTCCCGCCGCGGCTCGGGGTCGGGGACCAGTTCGTCGAGCAGGGTGCCGACCCGCACACAGGTCGTCTGGGCGAGCGAGCGCAGCGCCTGGACGCGTGGCTGGAGCTCGGCGCGCCGCCGCGGGTACTCGTCCCACAGCCGGTCCACCTCCGCCAGCAGCAGCCCGGCCTGCTCCCGCGCCACCCCGACCAGCGCCGGGGCGCCGGTCCGCCGCGCGAAGTCGAAGACCTTCCCGGCGTACGGCAGCGGCAGCACCGGCAGCCCGGAGACCGCCGCGAAGATCAGGAAGTGCAGCCGCATCCCCACCGCCAGGTCCAGGTGGCGCATGAAGCCGAGCACCTGCCCGGGGCTGTAGTGCTCGTTCAGGATGCGCCCGCGGTCCGGCGCGGTCATGTGGGACAGCACCGCGTGCGCGTGCCGTACGTCGGCCCGCTCCATCGGCATGAACACCACATGCGCGTCCAGGCGCCCCACCAGGAAGTCGGCGACGTCGGCGAGCAGCGCGTGGTAGTCGCCCTCGTCGAGCTTCTCCGCGGCCCGGCCCGGCTCCCGCACCGACATCCCCACCAGCCGGGTGCCGGTGGGCACGCCCTCGTTCTGCATCATCCGGTCGGTGAACGGCTCCGGCTCCAGCAGCAGCGCCGGGTCGGCGGTGACGGTGACCTCCCGCTCCAGGCCGACCTCCTCCAGGACCAGCCGGGACTCCTCGTCGCGCACCACCACGTCGTCCATCCGGGCCAGCACGGTGCGCACCGCCTCCCGGTCGTCCGGCTCGCGCAGCGGACCGGCGCCGACGGCGTAGGCGAAGGTGGGGACGCCGCGTTCCTGCGCGGCCCGCACCAGCTTGAGGTAGCGGCGCGCCTCACCGTCGTAGAGGGTGCCGCCGCCGCCGAGCACCAGCAGGTCCAAGCCGGACAGCGCGTCCAGCAGGCCCTTCTGCGGCACGCCCTCCCAGTCCACGACCGCGTCGGCCTCCGGCTGGTGGTCACGGGTGTGCGCGGCGTTCCGGCTGAACACCACGAGCCGGGCCTGCGGGCGGTGGGCCCGCAGACAGTCGAGCACACAGGTCAGGATGGCCTCGTCGCCGATGTTGAAACCGCCGTACGAGCCGAGTACGCCGATGCTCGGCCTGGACGGTCCGGGCAGCGGGTGCGATGTCGTGCTGGTCATCCGTGGGCTCCCGTCACGTCGCGGTCAGATGGGCGTGGCAGTCGTCCAGCCCGGGTTGCCGGGACCGTCCCGGCGGAAACACTCCTCCGGTGGGTCGTCAGCGGTGGTAGAGGCCGACGAGGGTGCCGTCGGCGAGGGCCGCCTGCTCCACGGCCTGGTGCACCTGTTCGGCGCTGGGGCTGTCGGGCAGCACACAGGGCTCCCTGAGGGCGTAGAGGCGGAAGTAGTAGTGGTGCGCCTCGTCGCCGGGTGGCGGGTGCGGGCCGCCCCAGCCGGGGCGTCCGTAGCCGTTGGTGAGTTCGGTGCCGCCGGGCGGGGGCGTCCCCGCGTCGGTGCCGCCGCTGTGCGGGTCGACGCCCACGACGACCCAGTGCACGAAGGTCCCGGACGGGGCGTCGGGGTCCTCGCACAGCAGGACCAGTTCGCTGGCGTCGTCCGGGACGCCGGACCACGCCAGCGGCGGGGAGACGTTCTCCCCTTCGAGGGCGTAGCGGCGCGGGACGGGCGCGTGGTCGGTGAACGCGCTGCTCCTGAGTTCGATGCCGGACATGCGCCCCGGAGTACCCCCGCCGGGCCCGCGCAATCACGGCGGAACTGATCCTTCCGCGGCGGGCCGGGCCAGCCGCAGCGCACCCCCAGCGGCGGCCGGAAAGCGCAGGTCACCGCTGATCCGGCCGAGGGTCGCGGCCAGCCAGGCCCGCTCCTCGGCCGCCGCCGTCCACAGCCGCAGCCGCCGCGCCCTGAGCGGCACCAGGCGCAGTCCGGCGAGCCGTCCGGTCCCGGCCTCCAGGGAGACCAGGTAGGCCAGCCGGAGGTCGTCGCGGTACTCCTCGTAGCCGCTGATCCCCTCGTAATCATCGATGAAGTCACCGCAGCCGTGCAGGACCAGCCGGTCGCGGTACACCTCGACGGGGCGCGGGTGGTGCGAGGAGTGCCCGTGGACGACGTCCGCGCCGCCGTCCACCAGGGCGTGCGCGAAGCGCACCTGCTCCCGGGGGACGCGGTAGCCCCAGTTCGAGCCCCAGTGCACGGACACGACGACGAGGTCACCGGGCCGCCGTACGTCCCGTATCCGCGCCACCGCCGCGGCGGCCCCGGCCGGGGAGAGCCACGGCAGGTACGCCACCCCGGAGCGCCGCGCGGTCGCGGCCCAGCCGGGCGGGACGCCGCCGCACGCCGCGCCGAGCGCGAACACCAGCAGGCGTCCGTCGCCGCGCAGGGGCAGCACGGCGGGCGCGTACGCCTCCTCGGCGGTACGGCCCGCGCCCGCCGTGCGCAGTCCGGCGCCGGTGAGCGTGTCGAGGGTCTCCGCGAGCCCGGCGCGGCCGAAGTCCAGGACGTGGTTGTTGGCCAGCACGCACACGTCCGGGCGGGCCACCGTCAGGGCGGGCAGGTTGGCCGGGTGCATCCGGTAGTGCACCGCCTTGCCGGGCGCGAAGTCGTCTCCGCGGGTGACGGCGGTCTCCAGGTTCACGATCCGGGCGTCCGGCGCGGCCTCCGCCAGCACCGCCAGCGCCGCGCCCCACGGCCAGGACGGCGGGACCGGGGCGGGCACCGGCCCGTTCACCGCCTCCGCCAGCCGGACGTACTCCCGCGCGTCCGCGACGTACGCCTCCCGCAGGGTGGGGTCACCCGGGTGCGCGAGGACCTGGTCCACGCCCCGCCCGAGCATCACGTCACCGCAGAGGAACAGCGTCACGACGCCGTCAGGCATACGTTCAGCGTAGTGGCGGCGGGTGCGCGCACGGGTGGCCGAAGACGGACGGCGCACGGACGGGGGCGGCGGCGCAGAGCCGGGAGCGGGCGGAGCCGCGGAACCCGGGTGCGTGCGCCCTGGTACGGCCTGACACGGGGCGCCTACAGTGTGGCGCCCGGCCCCGCCCCCGCACCACCGCCGGGCACGCCGCACCACTCCGCGCGGCACCACGCGCCCGGCACCGCCCCGCACCACCCGCCCGGCACGCCGCACCGCCCCCCGAACCACCCACCGGAACCGCCCCCACCCGCCCGGCAGGCGCCCCACCGCCCCGCGAACCCCGTCCGTCAGCTCGCCCAGGGCCGTGTCGCCCCGCGCGCACGGTGCCCGGGTGTGGCGTGAAACGTTGGAGGCTGCTGTGCCCCGACCCCGTATCGCCCTGATCACCGACCCCACGTCGCCGGAAGGCTGCGCGGAGTACCTCGCGCGGGCCGTGGAGGCGCTCACCGGCGCCCCGCCCGTCCGCGTCGACGCCCGGCACTTCGCCACCGGCGGCACCGGCCAGGGCGTCCACGACGACGGCCGCTTACGGCTGCGCGTACCCGAGGACGGCCTGGACCTCGTACCGGACGTCGTCGTGCTCTACGAGATACCCCCGCACCGCCGCCGCTCCCTCGCCGCCTTCCAACAGCTCCTTGAGCGGTCCGGCACGGTCACCCTCGGCACCGGACCCGCCGCCTGGCGGGCGGCGACCGAGAAGGACCTCACCGTCGCCCGCTTCCGCCGCGACGGCGTCGCCCACATGGAGACCGTCGTCCTGTCCCGCCCGAGCGCCGCCGAGGCCGCCGCCGCCTTCGACCGGCTCGGCCGGGACACCTGGGCCCGCCCCGTCATCGGCACCGGCGGCGGCGACACCTTCCACGTCACCACCCCCGAAGCCCTCGCCCGCGCCGCCGACTTCTACGCCCGCCGCGGCACCGACTGGCTGCTCTCCCGCGACGCCGGGAACACCACCGCCGACGGCCTGCGCCACCAGTTCCGCGTCTTCGTCCTGCACGGCCGCGTCCTGCACGCCCGCGAGCACCTCCAGGCCGAACCCGACACCCCCTGCAACACCTGCCAGGGCGCCGTCCCCGTCTTCATCGACCCCGACGACCTCCCGCCCCGCCTCGCCGAACTGGCCGTCGCCGCCACCGCGTCGGTCGGTCTGCCGTTCGCCGGGGTCGATCTGGCGATCGAGAACGGCGGAGTCGTCTTCGAGGTCAACGTCCAGCCCGCGTTCGTCGAAGGAGAGCTGGAAAAGGCCGCCGTTCCCTACGTCCAGGCCCACCTCGACGCCCTCGCCGCCCGCCACCCGAGCACCGTCACGCACGGTGAGCAACCGCACGCATGGGTTACAGAACGCTCAACCTCTGGTGTCGGAGGGGTAATCAGGTGACGATGGGCCCATGACTTTGGCCCAGCGCGCCCTGGAGCGACTTCAGGCCTGGCCCGACCTCACGGCCGGGCCCGCCAGTTGCGGCACCGGGCGGGCGATCAGTTCCCCGCGCAGCGAGATCGCCCACTTCCACTCGGACCACGATGTGGACCTGCACCTCACCAGCCGGGCCATCCGGCGGTTCTCCCACGACCTCAGGGAGTCGACGGCCATCCGCCTGGTGCCCGGCTCCCGGTGGGTGACCGTCCACCTCGACTGCGAGACCGACGTCGACCTGCTGATGAGCCTGGTCAGCATGGCCCTGAAGGCGCACCAGAGCCCCGTCCCCGAACCGGCCGACGGCGGCACGCCCCTCGGCTGCAACTTCCACCGCGTCACGGTCCTGCCCCGCGACCCGGCCACCGCCCCCTGACCCGCGCCCCCGCGAAGCGCCCCCATCCACCCGAGTGACCGGCGTGGACCGCGTCGCCGTGCCCGTCCGCGGGGAGAGACTGCCTGACGGACGGTGCCGACCGTGCCGTACGGGTACTCGGGCGGCCGTGTGCGGGAGGAGCTTTCGAGGTGACGGGATGGACCTGGGAGTACGAGGGTTACGAGCCCACGGACGCGCGCCTGCGGGAGTCGCTGTGCACGCTCGGCAACGGCTACTTCGCCACCCGCGGCGCGCTCCCCGAGTGCGTCGCGGACGACGTCCACTACCCCGGCACCTATGTGGCGGGCTGCTACAACCGGCTCACCTCCGACGTGTCGGGCCGCCAGGTCGAGAACGAGGACCTGGTCAACGTGCCCAACTGGCTGCCGCTGCGGTTCCGG
The DNA here is from genome assembly GCF_042674625.1 of Streptomyces flavalbus. Classification (NCBI taxonomy): domain Bacteria; kingdom Bacillati; phylum Actinomycetota; class Actinomycetes; order Kitasatosporales; family Streptomycetaceae; genus Streptomyces; species Streptomyces flavalbus. Next base: position 586,045 of record NZ_JBHTEB010000001.1, on the reverse strand, counting down.
ATGCACGGCCGCTCCTGGCTCACCCCCGACACCGCGACCGTCGTGGAGCACCGGGAGATCCTGCACCTGTCGTCGGGCCTGCTGGAGCGACTGACCCGCTACGGCCTCGGTGACGACACCACCCTGACCGTGCGCCAACTGCGCCTGGTCCACATGGCCGACCCGCACCTGGCCGCCCTGCGCACCGAGTTCACCCTCGACGGCGGCTCCGGCGAACTGCACGTGGAGGCCGCCCTCGACGGCGGCGTCACCAACGCGGGCGTCCCCCGCTACCGCGACCTGGACGGCCGCCACCTCACCCACGTGCACACCGGCACCGCCGCCCCCGACACCACCTGGCTGCGCTGCCGCACCCGCACCTCGGACATCCGCATCGGCATGGCGTCCCGGCTGACCTGCGACGCGCCCGTCACCATCCGGCACGCCGTACCGCGCACCGTGCAGCTCACCCGCCTCGGCCTCGCGCCCGGCCGCACCGTCACCGTCGACAAGACCGTCGCCCTGCACACCTCACGCGACCGGGCCATCAGCGACCCCCTGCACGCCGCCGTCGACCGGGTCGGCCGCGCCCCCGGCTTCGACGCGCTGCTCGCCGCCCACCGCACCGCCTGGGCGCAGCTCTGGCGGCGCGCCAGCATCGACGTACCCGGCGAGGCGGGCCGCATCCTGCGCCTGCACCTCTTCCACGTCCTGCAGACCCTCTCCCCGAACACCGCCGACCTCGACGTGGGCGTCCCGGCGCGCGGCCTGCACGGCGAGGCGTACCGCGGGCACGTCTTCTGGGACGAGCTGTTCGTGCTGCCGTACCTCAACCTGCACTTCCCCGAGGTCTCCCGCGCCCTGCTCCAGTACCGGCACCGGCGGCTGGAGAAGGCGTGCGCCGCCGCCCGGGACGCGGGCCGCCGGGGCGCGATGTACCCCTGGCAGAGCGGCAGCGACGGCCGGGAGGAGACCCAGCAACTGCACCTCAACCCGCGCTCCGGCCGCTGGCTGCCCGACCACACCCACCTCCAGTACCACGTGGGCTCCGCCATCGCCTACAACGTCTGGCAGTACAGCGAGGCCAGCGGCGACGCCGACTTCCTGCACAGCAAGGGCGCCGAGATGCTGCTCCAGATCGCCCGCTTCTGGGCGGACGCGGCGACCTGGGACGAACAACTGGGCCGCCACCGCATCCGGGGCGTCCTCGGCCCCGACGAGTACCACGACGCCTACCCGGACGCCACCACACCCGGCCTCGACGACAACGCGTACACCAACGTCACCGCCGCCTGGGTGCTCTCCCGCACCCTGGAACTGCTGGCGGCGCTCCCGGAGCCCCGCCGCCGCGAACTCACCGAGCGCACCGCCCTGGAGGACGGCGAGCTGGAGCAGTGGGACGAGATCTCCCGCACCCTGCACGTCCCCTTCCACCAGGGCGTCATCAGCCAGTTCGAGGGCTACGGCGACCTCGCCGAACTCGACTGGCACGGCTACCGCAGGAACTACGGCGACATCCGCCGCCTGGACCGGATCCTGGAGGCCGAGGGCGACACCGTCAACCGCTACCAGGCGTCCAAACAGGCCGACGTGCTGATGCTCGGCTACCTGTTCTCACCCACCGAACTGCGCGCCCTCTTCCACCGGCTCGGACTGCGCCTCGACGACGACACCTGGCGCCGTACCGTCGACTACTACCTGCACCGCACCAGCCACGGCTCCACCCTCAGCGGACTGGTCCACGGCTGGATCCTGGCCCGCGCCCGGCGCGCCGAGGCGTGGCAGTTCTGCCAGGAGGCGCTGCGCGGCGACATCGCCGACATCCAGGGCGGCACCACGGGGGAGGGCATCCACCTGGGCGCCATGGCGGGCACCCTGGACCTGGTGCAGCGCGGGCTGACCGGCCTGGAGACCCGGCAGGGCGCCCTCTGGCTCGATCCCGTGCCGCTGCCCGAGCTGTCCTCCTACGGCTTCTCCCTGCGCTACCAGGGCAACTGGGGCGTCCGGCTGCGGCTGCGCCGCCGCCATCTGGAGATCACCGTGCCGTCCTCCGACGCCGACCCGATCGACGTCCGCCTGCCGGACCGCACGGTCCGCCTCCAGCCGGGGGAGATCGCGCGCCTTATGCTCCCGGACTGAGCCCACCCAGAAGGAAGTTGACGCGATGACAGCCAAGCTCACCGTGACCGTCCTGGGCACCGGCATCATGGGTGCCGCGATGGCCCGCAACCTCGCCCGGGCCGGACACGCCGTCCGCGTCTGGAACCGCACCCGCGACAAGGCCGAGCCCCTCACCGCCGACGGCGCGCACCTCGCCGACACCCCCGCCGACGCGGTCGAGGGCGCCGACGCCGTGCTGACCATCCTGTACGACGGCGCCGCCGCCCTCGACGTGATACGGCAGGCGGCGCCCGCGCTGCGCCCCGGCACCGCCTGGATCCAGTCGACGACCGCGGGCCTGGACGCCACCGCCGACCTCGCCGCCTTCGCCGCGGAACACGGACTGCTCTTCTACGACGCCCCCGTGCTGGGCACCCGGCAGCCCGCCGAGGCCGGGCAGCTCACCGTGCTGGCCGCCGGTCCCGCCACGGGCCGCGACACGGTCACGCCGGTCTTCGACGCGGTGGGCGCCCGGACCGTGTGGACCGGCGAGGACGGCGCCGCCGCGACCGCGACCGGGCTCAAGCTCGTCGCCAACAGTTGGGTCATCGCCGCCACCAACGCCGCCGGGGAGGCCCTCGCCCTCGCCGGGGCGCTCGGCGTGGACCCCCGGGGGTTCCTCGACGTCATCGCGGGCGGCCCGCTCGACATGGGCTACCTGCGCGCCAAGGCCGCCCTCGTCCTGGAGGAGCGGCTCACCCCGCCCCAGTTCGCCGTCGGCACCGCCGCCAAGGACGCCCGGCTGATCGTCGAGGCGGGACAGCGGCACGGGCTGCGCCTGGACGTCGCCGCCGCGGGCGCCGACCGCCTCGCCCGCGCCGCCGAGCGGGGCCACGCCGACGAGGACATGGCCGCCGCGTACTTCGCCAGCTTCGAGCCCGGCCGGACGCCCGGCCGGGGAGAGGGTCAGGCGGGCGGCTGAGTGCCGACCGGCCGCGTCGTGCGCCTTCGCGGCCGGGAACATCTGGCACGCTGGGCCAGGTGCTGCTGCGGTGGACGACGACGACCGACCACAAGGTGATCGGCAACCTCTATCTCACCACGTCCTTCGGCTTCTTCCTGCTCGGCGGGGTGCTGGCCCTGCTGATGCGGGCCGAAATCGCCCGCCCCGGGCTCCAGATCGTCAGCTCCGACCAGTACAACCAGCTCTTCACGATCCACGGCACCATCATGATGCTGCTGTTCGCGACCCCTCTGTTCGCCGGGTTCGCCAACGCGATCATGCCGCTCCAGATCGGCGCCCCGGACGTGGCGTTCCCCCGGCTGAACGCGCTGTCGTACTGGCTGTACCTGTTCGGCGGGCTGATGGTGGTCTCCGGGTTCCTGGTGCCCGGGGGAGCGGCGGACTTCGGCTGGTTCGCCTACGCGCCCCTCAACAGCGAGGTCCGCAGCCCCGGCGCGGGCGGCGACCTGTGGACCATGGGCCTGGTGGTGACCGGCGTGAGCACCACGCTGGGCGCCGTCAACTTCACCACCACCATCCTCTGTCTGCGGGCCCCCGGCATGACCATGTTCCGGATGCCGCTGTTCACCTGGAACACGCTGTTCACCTCGATCCTGATCCTGCCCGCGTTCCCGGTGCTCACCGCCGCGCTGCTCGCCCTGGCGGCGGACCGCAAGTTCGGCGCGCACGTCTACGACGCGGCCAGCGGCGGGGCGCTGCTGTGGCAGCACCTGTTCTGGTTCTTCGGCCACCCCGAGGTCTACATCGTGGCGCTGCCGTTCTTCGGGATCGTCTCCGAGATCATCCCGGTGTTCAGCCGCAAACCCCTGTTCGGCTACCTGTCGCTGATCGGCGCGACCATCGCGATCACCATGCTCTCCGCGGTGGTGTGGGCGCACCACATGTTCGCCACCGGCGCGGTGCTGCTGCCGTTCTTCTCGTTGATGTCGTTCCTCATCGCCGTCCCGACCGGCGTGAAGTTCTTCAACTGGATCGGCACCATGGTCAAGGGCTCGCTGTCGTTCGAGACCCCGATGCTGTGGGCGTGCGGCTTCCTGGTGACGTTCCTGCTGGGCGGCATGAGCGGGGTGCTCATCGCCTCCCCGCCACTGGACTTCCACCTCACCGACAGCTACTTCATCGTCGCCCACCTGCACTACGTGCTGTTCGGCACCGTCGTCTTCGCGATGTTCGGCGGCTTCTACTTCTGGTGGCCCAAACTGACGGGACGGATGCTCGACGAACGCCTCGGCAGGATCCAGTTCTGGACGCTCTTCGTGGGCTTCCAGACCACGTTCCTCGTCCAGCACTGGCTGGGCCAGGGCGGGATGCCCCGCCGGTACGCCGACTACCTCGCCACCGACGGCTTCACGGTGCTCAACACCGTCAGCACCATCGGCGCGTTCCTGCTCGGCCTGTCCACACTGCCGTTCCTCTACAACGTCTGGCGCACCGCCCACCACGGCCGCCGCGTCGAGGGCGACGACCCCTGGGGCTACGGCCGCTCCCTGGAGTGGGCCACCTCCTGCCCGCCGCCCCGGCACAACTTCCACGCCCTGCCCCGCATCCGCTCCGACTCCCCGGCGTTCGACCTGCACCACCCGGGCGTCACCGGGACCAGCCCCGAGACGGAGAAGGTGACCACCTGATGCGGACCGAGGCCTGGCTGTTCACCGGGGTGGCCGCCTTCTTCGCCGGGACCGCGCTCGGCTACGGCTGGTGGTCCGCGGAGCCCGCCGGGACGGCGGTGCTGTGCGTCGCCTTCCTGATGGCCGCCCTGGTGACGTTCTTCCTGTTCGTGCAGTACCGCAAGCACGGCCCCCGCGCCCAGGACCGGCGCGGCGCCGAGGTCGTGGACAGCGCGGGCCCGGTGGACTTCTTCCCGCCGCACAGCCCCTGGCCGGTCACGGTCGCCCTGGGCGCCGTCGTGATCGCCCTCGGCGTCGTCTACGGGCTGTGGCTGGCGCTGCTCGGCCTGGGCGTGCTGGGCCTCGGCGTGTTCGGCATGGTCTTCCAGTACGCCGGTCGCACCCCGGGTCAGTCCTCCGGGGATGCGTCCCCCCGCGCGGGCGGACGCGCCACCTCGTAGCTCTCCGGGGTGCGGCCCGCCACGCCGGACGCCCGCAGCACGTACCGGCGCTCCTCGTCGAGCGGCTCGTGCCGGGCGGCGTAGCCGCCCGCGAGCGTCTGCCGGACCTCGCCCGTCTCCTCGCCCTCGGTGAGCCGCACCCGGTCCGCCTCCCGCAGCGCCCGGCACAGGTGCCGGGTGACGAGGAAGGCCAGCGGCGGCAGCAGTACCAGGGCGGTGCGGAAGATCCAGGTCAGGGCGTTCACCGAGATGTGGAAGGCGTGCGCGACGACGTCGTTGCCGCCCGCCGCCAGCAGCACCGCGTAGGCGCTGACCGCGGCCACCCCGAGCCCGGTGCGGACGGGCCGGTCGCGCGGCCGGTCGCACAGATGGTGCTCCTCGCGGTCCCTGGTGACCCACCGCTCGACGAACGGATACGCGTACAGCGCCGCGAACAGCACACCGGGCAGCACCACCGCGGGCAGCAGCACGTTCCACATCACGGTGTGCCCGGCCACCGTCGTCTCCCACGGCGGCACCAGGCGCAGCGCGCCCTCCAGGAAACCGACGTACCAGTCCGGCTGCGAGCCGGTCGACACCACGTCCGGGCGGTACGGGCCGTACGCCCACACCGGGTTGACCTGCGCCACGCCCGCGAGCAGCGCCAGCAGCCCGGACACGGCCAGCGTCAGGCCACCGGAACTCGCGACGAACTGCGGCACCATCGGCTTGCCGACCACGTTGCGGTTGGTCCGGCCGCGGCCCGCCCACTGGGTGTGCTTGAGGGAGAAGACGAGGATCAGGTGCACCGAGACCAGCGCCAGCAGCAGCCCCGGCAGCAGCAGGACGTGCAGCCCGTACAGCCGGGGGATCAGGTCCTCGCCGGGGAACTGGCCGCCGAAGGCGAACAGGGCGGCGTACGTCCCCACCACCGGGATCGACAGCATGATCCCCTGCGCGATCCGCAGGCCGGTGCCCGACAGCAGGTCGTCGGGGAGGGAGTAACCGGCGAAGCCCTCGGCGAGCGCCAGCAGGAACAGCGTCACCCCGATCGTCCAGTTGGCCTCGCGGGGGCGGCGGAAGGCGCCGGTGAAGAAGATCCGCAGCAGGTGCGCGCCGATCGCGGCGAGGAACACCAGCGCCGCCCAGTGGTGGAGCTGCCGCATCAGCAGCCCGCCGCGCACGTCGAAGCTGACGTGCAGCGTCGAGCGGTACGCCTCCGACATCGTCACCCCGGCCAGCGGCCGGTAGGACCCGTCGTAGACCACCGGTGTCATCGACGGGTGGAAGAAGAACGTCAGCCACACCCCGGTCAGCGACAGGACGACGAAGCTGTAGAGCGCCAGCTCGCCGAGGAGGAACGACCAGTGGTCGGGGAACGCCTTGCGCAGCAGCCGCCCGCCCGCGTACACGGGCAGCCGCGCGTCCAGGGCGTCGACCGCGCGTCCCGACGCACGACGGACCCGGGCGCTCGCCCGGGTCCGCTTCCTCCGCAACAACACGGCGCATGGGTTCCCCTCTCCGAAACCGGGGGAAACCGGCTGGCCGCGAATGAACCCCTACGTACGGTCACCCTTCGGCTTGCCCCGCTGGTCCGGGGTGCCGTGCGGCGGCGGACTCATCGGCTGCGGGGAGGTCGCCGGGGAGACGGGGGAGCCGCCGCGGCGCGCGCCCGTCTCGGGGCGCAGCGCCCCCGGGTCACCCGACGTCGGCTCGGCGCCCGACCGCAACTGCTCCAGGCGTGAGTGCAGCAGTTCGGTCACCGGCCGCCGGTCGGCGTGCGTCCGCTCGTAGGCCAGGACCTCCTCCACCTGCTCGGTGCTCAGCGAGCGCACTCGGCTCTCCAGACCGCCGATGGGCAGGTGGTCGTAGTCGGGCAGGGGCAGGGTGCTGCGGCCGGGGTCGGCCATCGGTCTCACTTCCCTCCGGTGTTCTCGCTCACCTCGGGGCCACGGCCGTCAGCCGTTGCCCCACGAGCCGCTGTGGCCCTCGCGCCAGCGCGGACGGCTCTTGGAGTCGCTGTGCCGGGTCGGATTGTTGCCCGAGGCGGGCATGTCGTGCGGCAGCGTCACCCCGCCGCCGTTCGGCATCTCCGAGGGCTCCCGCATCTCCTGGACCTCGCGGACGGCGCCGCCGTCCGGCAGGTGCGGCTGCTCCTCGGGCCGGGGCGGCGGCGGCTCGTTGCGCCGCACGCGGATGCCGTACAGGAAGGCGCCGATCAGCAGCGCCACCACGACCACGCCGATCAGCAGCGGTCCGAGGGCGAGTGCGCCGCTGGACTCTGCCAGTTCCATCGCTGCGGTACTCATGGCTCGCGAGTACCCCCTTGCCTCACCGCGAACCGGATCATCCCTCGCGGGACTGCCGGGTCCGCGAACGGTTGGCCTTGCGGATCGCGTCCAGCAGCTCACCCTTCGACATCCGGGACCTGCCCTCGATGTCCAGGCGCCGCGCGACGCCGTAGAGGTGCTCCTTGGAGGCGCTCTCGTCCACGCCCTCGCCGCTGCGCCCGCCGCGCTGGCGGGGCCGCGCCGACCGCGGGTCCGAGGGGCCCTTGCGGCCGCCCTCCTTGCGTTCCCAGTGGTCGCCGACCTTCTCGTGCGTGTGCTTCAGCGCGCCGTACGCGACCCGGTGGGCGCGCTCACCCTCACCGTACTGCTCCACGGCCGAGTCGTGCGCCTTGATCCAGGTCCGCTGGGCGTCCCGCGCCGAGCGCTCCAGGGTCGACGGAAGCTCCTGCCGTCCGGGCACCTCGCCCCACCTCCTTCACGCCGGGTCCGTCTGCGGCCCCGGGTGCCCGTGCCCCGGCCCGGAAAACGAGCCTCACCGCCCGGCGGCACCCCTCGATATCGCCAGGTCCGAGCGCGCCGCCTGGTGCAGCACGTTGAGCGCCTCGACGAGCGGCACGGTGCGCAGCTCGGCCAGGCCGCTGGCGGGGTCCCGGGTGGCCCGCAGCAGTTCCCAGGTGCGCTGGTTGACGGTGTGGGCGGCGGTGGCGGCCCGCTCGTCGCCCAGCAGGACGAAGGTCTCGAAGAGGACCGAGCGCCGGTTCTCGCTGCTCTCCATCTCCCGCAGCGCGTCGGTGGCGTCCCCGCCCTGGTCGCGGGCCCGCCCGGCCTCCATGGCGGCCCGCTGGATCTCCTTGACGCATGTCACGTACGCGATGTACGTGTCCAGCTTCCGCTCGTCCCACCGGGTGGCCAACTCCCGGCGGAACCTGGCCCGTTCGGCGACCGCCGTGGCGCAGTACGACGTCAGGGCGCCGATGAGGACGCCGACCAGGGTGACGATCTGGGTGGCCATGACAGAGAAACGTACCCGTGGGCGCGGACCGGGCAGGCGGCGGGAGCCGTACGGGATCGGCGGGGGACACCGTGCGGATTCGGCGGGGGACCCCATACGGATTCGGCGGGGGGACACCGTGCGGGTTTGGCGGGGGGCACCCCGGCTACCCGACTTCCGTGACTTCGTCGACCCAGCAGGAGCTGTTCCGGTTCCTGGAGGATCGTTTCGCCTGCGCCCAGGCGTGCACGGAATGTGCGCGGGCGTGCGCGGTGCGCGCGAGCCTCGTGGACCCGGACGGCACCGAGGAGCAGGAACTCGTACGACGCAAGGGCATCATGTGCGCGGAGGTGTGCGACGCCACCTGCCGGGTGCTCTCCGAGCAGAACCTCCTGGACGAGGACGACATCCGCGTCCAGGTGCGGTGGTGCCGGACGGTGTGCCTGGAGTCGGCGCACGTCTTCGACCGCCACCCGGGCGCCGAGGACACCGCCGAGATGTGCCGGACGTGCGCACGGGCGTGCACGGACTTCCTCGCCACCCTGGACTGAGCGGCACGCGCGTCCTCCCCGGCGAGATCGGCTTCGCCACCGACCTCGCCGCGCTGAAGGCCCGCACCGCGCGCGAGGGCGACTTCTACGTCGTCAACGGCCACAAGATCTGGACCACCAACGGCGACACCGTCGACTGGATCTGGCCCGCCGTGCGCACCGGCCCCGACGCCCCCGCCCACCGCGGCATCACCATGCTCCTGGTGCCGACCTCCGACCCCGGCTACTCCTGCACCGTGTCCTCGCCGCCGTGGTGCGCCCCTGGTGTCAACTGACGAGCCTGGTCACACTGCCGTTATGAAGGCCCATGACCTTGAAGCTGATCCTGGACTGTTCGGGCCAGGCTCTGTTACCTGGCAGGTGCACGGGGACCCGATGATGTGGGTTGCCGGGGTTCGTGCTCTCTATCTTCAGGCGTTGCATCCGCGTGCCGTGCGTGGGGTGATGCAGAACTCCGACTTTCGGCGGGACGCCTGGGGGAGGCTGATGCGTACCGCCGATTTCGTCGGGACCACTACCTACGGCACCAGCGAGGCCGCCGAGCGGGCCGGGGCGCGGGTGCGGAAGATCCATCGGCTGCTGGGGGCCGTCGACCCGGAGACCGGGGAGCGGTACGGGATCGACGAACCCGCGTTGTTGCTGTGGGTGCACTGTGCCGAGGTCGACTCCTATCTGCACGTGCTGCGCCGTTCCGGCTACCCGCTCGGCGATGACGCCGCTGACCGCTACCTCGCCGAGCAGCGCGTCAGCGCCCGGCTCGTCGGGCTCAGGCCGGACGACGTGCCGGGGGACCGGGCCGCCATGGACGCCTACTTCGAGGCGGCCGTGCCCGAGCTGGCCGCCGGGGCGGAGGCGCGGGAGGTCGACGCCTTCCTGCGGCGCCCGCCCATCCATCCGCTGCTCGTCCCGGCCCGGGAGCTGCTCTGGCGCCGGGTGGCCCGGCTGGCGTACGACTCCCTCCCGCCGTACGCCCACGCGTTGTACGGGCGGGCCGCACCCGACCCCGACAGCGTCTCCCGTCGGCTGCGCCGCGCCGGTGCCGTGCTGCGCGCGATACCCGATCGGCTGCGCTGGCAGCTTCCGCCCAAGCACATCCTGCGGGCGATGGCGCGGCTCGGACCCGGCGCCCGCCCCGCGCCGTACAAAGTCGGACCACCTGTCGCCATACTGGACGGGCCAGGGGAGGGCAGTGAGCACATCGACAACGGGGGCGACGGCGGGAGATGGCGGAGTCCAGGCTGATCCAGGGCAGGTACCAACTGCTCGAGGTGATCGGACGCGGGGGGATGGGGGAGGTGTGGCGGGCGCGGGACGAGTCGCTCGGGCGGCAGGTCGCCGTGAAGTGCCTCAAGGCCCACGGCCCGCACCACGACCAGTCGTTCACCCGGGTGCTGCGCGAGCGGTTCCGCCGGGAGGCGCGGGTGGCCGCCGCGCTCCAGCACCGCGGGGTGACCGTGGTGCACGACTTCGGGGAGTCCGAGGGGGTGCTCTTCCTCGTCATGGAGCTCCTCCAGGGCCGTAATCTCAGCCAGGTGCTGGAGGACAACAAGCAGCACCCGCTGCCCGTGTCCGACGTCGTCGACATCGCCGAACAGGTGGCCGACGCCCTCGCCTACACGCACCAGCAGGGCATCGTGCACCGCGACCTGAAACCGGCGAACATCGTCCGGCTCACCGACGGCACCGCGAAGATCTGCGACTTCGGCATCGCCCGGCTCGGCGCCGACATCGGGTTCACCTCCCGGCTCACCGGCACCGGCGTCGCCATGGGCACCCCGCACTACATGTCCCCGGAGCAGATCGGCGGGGACGAGGTCGACCAGCGCAGCGACCTGTACTCGCTGGGGTGCGTGCTGTACGAACTCGCCACCGGGGTGCCGCCGTTCGACCTCGAGGACGCCTGGTCGATCCTGATCGGCCACCGCGACACCCCGCCCCGGCCGCCGCGCGAGCACCGTCCCGAACTCCCCGGCTATCTGGAGCGGCTCATCCTCGACCTGCTCGCCAAGGCACCCGAGGAGCGCCCGCGCGACGCCCGCGAGCTGGTCGACCGGATCAGCGCCGCCCGCTTCGCGGCCAGCACCGCGACCGTCGCGGAGGGGGCGGGCGGTTCCGCCGTCCTGGCGGGCCGTGAGTCCGAGGTGTCCCACCGGCCGCCCGCGGTGGACCGCGATCCCCGGCTGCCGTCCTGGACGCGCGGGATGACCACCGGGCACAAGGCCGCGGGTGCCGGTCCGCGGGACACGCCGCCGCACGGGGTCGCCGGGCTGTCCGCCGCGTGGACCGCCGTACCGTCGTCCTCCGAGTCCTCCGAGTCCTCCGGCCCAGTCCCCGACCCCGACTCCGACCCCGACTCCGACGTCGTCGAGGAGCCCGCGCCCGTCCCGTCGCGCAGCGTGGTCGACGCGCTGGCCGGGCGGCACAACGCGGCGCTCAGTCTGGGGCGCCTCGGGCGCTGGGCCGAGGCGGGGGAGGTGCACCGGGCGGTCGCCGCCGAGCGGGAGCGGCTGCTCGGGGCCGACCATCCCGACACCCTCGCCAGCCGGTACGAGATCGCCTTCACCCTCAGCCGCACCGGCCGCCCCGACGACGCCCTGCGCGAGTACACCCACGTCGCCCGCGTCCGCGAACGCGTCCTCGGCGCCGACCACCCGGACACCCTCGCCGCCCGCCAGGAGACGGCGTACGCGCTCGGGCAGATGGGCCGACCCTTCGAGGCGCACCAGGAGTACACGGCGGTGCTCGCCGCCCGGGAGCGCACCATGGGCGCGGACCACCCCGACACCCTGCGCTGCCGCCACAACCTCGCCTTCAACCTCGGCAGGCTGGGCCGCCCGGAGGACTCCTACCGGATGGCCGCCGAGGTGGCCGCCGCCCGCGCCCGGGTGCTCGGCCCGGACCACCCCGACACCCTCGTCACCCGCTACGAGGTCGCCTACGCGCTCGGCCAGCTCGGCCGCTGGTCGGAGGCCCTGCGCTGCTACCAGGAGGTCGCGGACGGCCGGGCCCGCGCCCTGGGCCCCGACCACCCCGACACCTTCGCCGCCCGCCACGAGACCGGCATCTGCCTGGGCAGGCTCGGCCGGGGCGCGGAGGCGCTGAAGGTGTACGAGGACCTCGTCGGCGACCGCTCGCGGGTGCACGGTGCCACCCACCCCGAGACGCTGCGCGCCCGGCACGGCCTCGGCGTCAGCCTCGGTCGGCTCGGCCGCTGGGAGGAGGCCCTCGCGGAGTCCCGCGACCTGTGCGCCCTGCGGGAACGGGTGCTCGGCGCCGACCACCCGGACACCCTGGTCAGCCGACGGGAGATCGCCGTCGCCCTGGGCTGGCTCGGCCGCTGGCCCGACGCGCTCACGGAGTACCGCGCGGTGGCCGCCGCCCGCGAACGCGTCCTCGGCGCCGACCACCCCGACACCCTCGCCAGCCGCAACGACGAGGCGCACTGCCTGGAGCAGCTCGGGCGGGGCGCCGAGGCGGGGGAGGTGTACCGCAGGGTGGCGGTGCTGCGGCAGCGGCAGGCGGCGGGCGGCCACTGAGGCCGACGGCGTGCGGCCGTCGTCTGGCCGGTGTGGATCATCCCGTGTTACCAAGGACCATGACCGCACCCCAGCCCTCCGGCGCCTACGACGCCGTCATCGTCGGCGGCGGCCACAACGGTCTGGTCGCCGCCGCCTACCTGGCCCGCGCCGGGCGGTCGGTGCTGCTCCTGGAGCGGCTCGGCCACACCGGCGGCGCCGCCGTCTCCAGCCGCCCCTTCACGGGCGTCGACGCCCGGCTGTCGCGCTACTCCTACCTGGTCAGCCTGTTGCCGCGGAAGATCGTCCGGGATCTCGGGCTGAGCTTCACCCTGCGCACCCGCACGATCTCCTCGTACACCCCCGTCGAGCGCGCCGGGCGGGCCACCGGGCTGCTGGTCGGCGGCGGTGCGGCGCGCACCCGGGAGGCGTTCGCGCGGCTGACCGGCTCGGAGCGCGAGTACACGGCCTGGCGGCGGCTGTACGGCATGACCGGGCGGGTCGCGGAGCGGGTGTTCCCGACCCTCACCGAGCCGCTGCCCACCCGGGACGAGCTGCGCCGCCGTGTCGACGACGAGGACGCCTGGCGGACGCTGTTCGAGGAGCCCATCGGCGTCGCGATCGAGGAGGGCTTCGCGGACGACGTGGTGCGCGGCGTGGTCCTCACGGACGCGCTCATCGGCACCTTCGCCGACGCCCACGACCCGTCCCTGAAGCAGAACCGCTGCTTCCTCTACCACGTGATCGGCGGCGGCACCGGCGCCTGGGACGTCCCCGTCGGCGGCATGGGCGCCCTCACCGGCGCGCTCGCGGACGCCGCGCGGGCGGCGGGCGCCGTGCTCGCCACCGGCCACGAGGCGGTCCGCGTCGACAGCGGCGGGCGCACCGCCGAGGTCACCTACCGCACCGCCGACGGCGAGGGCGTGGCCACCGCCCGGCACGTCCTGGTCGGCGCCTCCCCCCGGGAGCTGGCCGCGCTCACCGGCGACACCCCGCCCGAGCCCGCCGAGGGCGCGCAGCTCAAGGTGAACATGCTGCTCAAGCGGCTGCCGCGGCTCCGGGACCGCTCCGTCGACCCGCGGGAGGCGTTCGCGGGCACCTTCCACATCGCGGAGGGCTACGAGCAGCTCGCCACGGCGCACGCCGAGGCCGCGGCCGGTGAACTGCCCACCGCGCCGCCCTCCGAGATCTACTGCCACTCGCTCACGGACCCCTCGATCCTCGGCCCGGAGCTGGCCGAGCGCGGCTACCAGACGCTCACCCTGTTCGGGCTGCACACCCCCGCCCGGCTGTTCCGGCACCGCCACGACACCGTCCGTGACGAGCTGCTGGCGCGCACCCTCGCCCAGCTCGACGCGCACCTCACCACACCGATCGCGGACTGCCTCGCCACCGACGCCGAGGGCAGGCCCTGCATCGAGGTGAAGACGCCGGTGGACCTGGAGCGCGACCTGGGGCTGCCCGGCGGCAACATCTTCCACCGCGAGCTGAGCTGGCCGTACGCCCAGGAGGGCACCGGGCGCTGGGGGGTGGAGACCCGGTACCCGGGCGTGCTGCTGTGCGGGGCGGGCGCGGTGCGCGGCGGCGGGGTGAGCGGGGTTCCCGGGCACAACGCGGCGATGGCGGTGCTGGAGGACGGCGGGCGCTGACCACCCGGCATGGCGACCGGCCCTCGTGGGTACCGGGAAAAGGCCCGTAAATCCGCACAAAGCGGTCGCGGTGTGTGCGCCGTGACCGTGGCTCCCCACGGGAGGTTCCCATGGCCGACCTCAGCCCCATCGATCTCCAGAAGGCGCTCAGCGGCATGGAGTACCCGGCGGACAAGAAGTCGCTCGTCGACTGCGCCCGCCGCAACCACGCCGACGAGAAGGTGGTCAGCGAACTCGACCACCTGAAGCGGAACAGCTTCGACGGGCCCAACGAGGTGCAGAAGGCCGTCTTCAGCGAGTGACCCACGGGACGCGGAACGGGCCGGGGCACCCTGGGTGTCCCGGCCCGCCCACGCCCTGCGGGGCCACGCGGTCACGCGGTCATGCCGCCGTCCACCGCCAGCACCGCCCCGGTGACGAAGGACGCGCGGTCGCTCAGCAGCCAGGCCGCGGCCTCCGCGACCTCCTCGGGCCGGGCCGCCCGGCGCAGCGGGGCCTGGGCGGCGAACTGGTCGATGACGCCCGGCGTGCGCTCGTCCCACTCGTACATCATCTCGGTCAGCGTGGCGCCCGGCGCGATCGCGTTGACCCTGATGCCCTCCGGACCGTACGTCGCGGCGGCCGAGGCGGTGAGGCTGTTGACGCCCCGCTTCGCCGCGCCGTACGCGGGCAGCAGCGGGTTGGCCCGCAGGCTGCCGACGCTGGAGGTGTTGACGATCGCCCCGCGCCCCGCGGTGCGGCGGATCGCATCGACCTCCGCCTTCATGGCGAGCCAGGGGCCGCGCAGGTTGACGGCGTACACGTGGTCGAAGTCGGCGTCCGGCATCCCGTCCAGCGGGCCGGGCTCCTGGGCCGTCGCGCCGTTGTTGAAGGCGACGTCGAGACGGCCGTACGACTCGACCGTCCGCTCGACGGCCGCCCGGACGCTCGCCGCGTCAGCGAGGTCGCACACGGTGTGGTCGGCGGTGCCGCCCGCCGCGCGGATCTCCTCGGCGACCGCCTTGAGCTGCGCCTCCGTGCGCGCCGCGAGCAGCACCGTCGCGCCCTCCCGGGCGAACAGCCGGGCCGCGGCGGCGCCGATGCCCCGACCGGCGCCGGTGACGAAGGCGACCTTCCCGGCGAGCAGCCCGGCGGGGGTGGGGGTGGGTGTGGTGTCCGTGGTGTGGTTCATGCCGTCGAGCCTGCGCCCCGCCCGGTTCCGCATCCAGGCACCGGCGGTACCTGGCTGGGCCGTCCGGCGGGCGCGCACACTGGGGGCGTGGACCGACGAGAACTGGCCGACTTCCTGCGCAGCCGACGCGAGCGCCTCACCCCGGCCGACGTGGGCCTGCCCGCGGGGCGGCGGCGCCGCACCCCCGGCCTGCGCCGCGAGGAGGTGGCGCGACTGGCGTTCATCTCCACCGAGTACTACACCCGCCTCGAACAGGCCCGCGCCCCCCGCCCGTCCCGTGAGGTGCTCTCGGGCCTGACCCGCGCGCTGCGCCTGACGGACGCCGAACGCGACCACCTGCACCATCTCGCCGGGGCCCCGCCCGGACCGCCGCCCGGCCCGTCCCGTGAGGTGCGGCAGAGCATCGTCGACCTGTTGCGCCGGCTGCCGCAGGCCGCCGCGATCGTCCTCTCCGCGACCCATGAGGTGCTCGCCTGGAACGACCTGGCCGCCGCCCTGATGGAGGACTTCTCCGCGCTGCCCCGCCGCGACCGCAACCTGATCCGGCGTGTCTTCCTCAGCCCCCGCGACCCGCACGGGCAGCCGCTGTACGGGGTCTCCGACACGGCGGAGTTCGCGCGGACGGCGGCCCTGGACCTGCGGGCCGCCGCCGCCCGCTACCCCGGCGACCCCGAGGTGACCGAGCTGGTCGCGGAACTCCTCGCGGGCAGCGCCGAGTTCGCCGAGCTGTGGGCCGCCCATGACGTGGTCGCCACGTCCACCCTCCGCAAGACCTTCCACCACCCGCTGGTCGGCCCCGTCACCGTCAACTGCGACGTCCTGGACATCGCGGACCGCGACCAGCGGGTGGTGATCTACACCGCCGTCCCCGGCAGTCCCGCCGAGGAGGCGCTGCGGCTGCTGTCGGTCATCGGCACCCAGCGGCTCGACGTCCCCGGCTGACGAGCCGCCCCGCCCGCTGGCGGGGCACCCCTGCCCGCCGACAAGGCGCCGCCGCCCGCCAACGCCGGCTCAGTCCCCGGACGGCGTCCACCCCACCGCCGCCAGTCGCGCCGCGTCCCGTGGGCGTGCCTCGTCGAAGAGGACGGCGTCCCCCGCCGCCACCCGCAGCCCGTCGACGTACGCGCCCCGGCCGACGTAGAGCCGGTCGGTCGTGTACCGCCAGCGCAGGGTGAGCGCGCGGGCGGCGGGCAGGTCGGCGGTGAGCCGGTGCCAGACCCGTCCCGACCAGCCGGTGACCGACCCCGAGGGGTGCTCCTCGCCCGCCGCCGTGAAGGGCACCGGCAGCCAGTTCTCGCCGTCGTCGGTGGACGCCTCCAGCGTCAGCGGGTCGGCGCCGGGCTCGGTGTCCCACCACAGCGCGCAGCGCAGCCGGGCGCCCCCGGCCGAGGTGTCGAGCGCGGGCAGCGTCAGCGTCGCGGTGGCGCCGCTCGCCATCCCGGAGAACCAGGCGCTACGGCCGTACACCGGACGCACCGGCACCGCCCGCGCCAACTGGTTGGCCGTGGCCACCCGGGGCGCCGACCCCGACCGCCAACTGCGCACGGGGTGCACCGAGTTGCCGAGCACGACGAGGAAGGAGTCGGTGCTGGGGTCCAGCACGAGGGAGGTGCCCGTGAAGCCGGTGTGCCCGGCGGTGTGCGGGGTGGCCATCGCGCCCATGTACCAGTGCTGGTACAGCTCGAAGCCGAGGCCGTGCTCGTCGCCGGGGAAGTCGGTGTTGAAGTCGGTGAACATCAGCTCCACCGACTCCTCCCGCAGGACGCGCGCCCCGTCGTACACGCCGCCGTTGAGCAGTGTCCGCCCGAGCACGGCGAGGTCCCAGGCGGTGGAGAACACCCCGGCGTGGCCCGCGACGCCGCCCAGGCTGAAGGCGTTCTCGTCGTGCACCTCGCCCCACACCAGGCCGCGGTCCAGGCCGGACCAGGGCTGCCGGGCGTCCTCCGTCGCGGCGATCCTCGGCTTCCAGGACGCGGGCGGGTTGTAGCGGGTGTGGCGCATCCCCAGCGGGCCGGTGATCTCGTCGTGCAGCAGGGCGTCCAGCGGGCGGCCGGTGATCCGCTCCAGGACGAGCTGGAGCGTGATCAGGTTCAGGTCGGAGTAGAGGTAGCGGGTGCCGGGCGGGTTGAGCGGCGCCTCGTTCCAGATGCGGGCCAGCTTCTCCTCGTACGTCGGCGCGGTGTAGAGCGGGATCCAGGAGCGCAGCCCCGAGGTGTGCGTCAGCAACTGGCGGACGGTGATGTCCTGCTTGCCCGCCGCCGCGAACTCCGGCAGGTACGAGCCGACCGCGCCCTGGAGCTCCAGCGCGCCCCGCTCGATCTGCTGCACGGCGAGGATCGAGGTGAACAGCTTGGAGACCGACGCCAGGTCGAAGACGGTGTCCTTCGCCATCGGAATCTGCTCGGCGGCCGGGAACTCCACGCCGGTGTCGGTCTCCTCGTCGTACGCCGCGTAGCGCACCGCCGTCCCGATCGGCTGGTGCAGGGCGACGGTGGAGCCGCGCCCGGCGAGCAGCACGGCGCCCGCGTACCAGGGGTGCCTGGGGGAGGGGCCGAGGAACGCCTCGGCGTCGGCGACGAGTTGACGCAGCGGGGCGGCGAGCAGTCCGGCCTCTTCCGGGGTGCCGGGGCGCAGGGTGCCGTGGCGCGAGGAGGCGGACGCCGGGCCCGCGGGGAGCGGGGCCAGGGTGAGCGCGCCGCCCAGGGCCAGCGCGCCGCGGTTCAGTTGACGTCGGGTCAGGCCACGTCTGGTGTCGGTCATCGAGGGTCGTCCTCCCGCAGCGCCTGAAAGTATCTTTCCGGGATCACCTTGCGCGGTGAAACTTTCGTGTCAGACGGGGAGCGTGTCAACCAGGCGTTCGCCATCGGTCATCTGACGGGCTGTCAGCGAACCTCTTCCCCCTCCCGGAGCGAACCGGCATCCTGCGCCCGTGCAGACGGGCGGTCGTCGAGGCCGCGCCGGGCGAGGAACCCGGCGACGCCCTCGCCGCCGCGCTCCTCGCCCACCGCGCCGCACGCCTCGCGGGCCACAAGCGGCCCCGCAGCGTCGACTTCGTCACCGAGGTGCCCCGCGACCCCAACGGCAAGCTGTACAAGCGGCGGCTGCGGGACCCGTACTGGGCGGGCCGCACCCGCCCCCCGTGAGCGTGCCTACCGCTCGCGCACCCGGACCACCTCAAGCGCGGGCGACGCCATGATGTCCTTCTCGCAGAACCGGGAGGCCACCCACTTCTCCGTCGAGAACAGCCGGGTCTGGTCGCGGTAGTGGGCCGAGCCCGGGTCCGAGGACTGGGAGTACGTCAGCAGGGTGCGGGCCACGACCGGGCAGCCGCCGCCGTCCCAGCCGACGGCCTGGATGTAGCTCGACCCGGTCGTCACCTCCGTGTAGCCGCCGTGCGCCGGGTCCCAGACCGGCTCCACCTTGTTCCACACGCCCAGCGACTCGGTGCCGCCGGGTACGGCGACGCGCTCGCCGCCGCGCACCACGAACTGGTGCTCCCCGAGCCGGGAGTCCAGCGCGATGCCCGCCGCCCGCAGCTCCGCCACGGTGTCCGCGAGCGCCGTGGCGAACCCGGCGACCGAGGTGTCCAGCGTGTTCGGGGTGGCCACCGGGTCGGACGCGGAGAACGGCACCTTCCACAGCCGCTCCCCGGGCACCGACGCCGTCAGCTTCCGCCAGAACCGGTCGAACAGCAGCGCACCCCGGCTGTCCGTGTCCGTCGTCCGGTCCCAGTCCGCGAGGACCGGACAGGCCGCCGACACGTCGACGACCGTGCCGTCACTGCCCGTCGCCGTCCCGCCGGGCAGCGCCGCGCAGGCCCGCGCCACGTCAGCCGCGGCCAGGTCGCCCGCGGGCACCCGGTTGGCGAACTGCTGGCCCTGGAGGTCCCGTACGGTCAGTCGGCCGCGGTCCGCCAGCGCCGCCACGTCCTCCAGCGCGCCGCGCGTGCGCATACTGCGCTGCGTGCCCACGTTGCCGAAGACCCGCTCGTACCCGGTGAGCGGCCGGTCCGCGTTGGCCAGCCAGGCGCTGTCGTTGGAGTTCTCCACGTACTCCTGGTCCGTCAGCGTCGGCATCCGCGCGGGCCCGAAGATCCCCGCCTCCACGGCGTCCGCGTCCCGGCCGAGCGAACAGTCACCCCGGGAGCCGTCCAGGACCGCCACCCCGGACGCCGGGTACGTGGCCCGGCCCAGCGGGGTGGAGCAGCGCCGCGCCAGCTCGTCGGTGACGCGGGGCAGCACCTGCGACTGGGTGAACAGGGTGTGCCCCCGGGAGTCCGCGGCGATGGTGTTCACCCACGGCAGCCCCTGCGTCCGCGCCAGCGCCCGCCGCACGTCCGCCGTACCGCGGGCCCGCGAGAAGCCGAGCGCGGTGTCGGAGGCGCGCAGGTTGGTGGCGTTCGGGTCGTTCAGGGCGTACGCCGTCGTCGCCGTCCACGGCAGCGGCAGCGCGGCGCCGAGGGAGGTGACGACCGGCCCGTACCGCGTCCACCACTGGGTGCGCGTCACCCGCTCGCCGCCGCCGACCGCGACACTGACCGTGCGCTTCGTCATCCGCTCCGACCTGCCGTCGACGAGGTACGCCGTCGGGTCGGCCGGGTCGAGGGTGAGCTGGTGGACGCTGAACGGCACTCCGGTGGCGACGGTGTGGCTCCACGCCACGTGCGCGTTGTGGCCGATGGACACCGTGGCGGAGCCGAGCAGCGAACCGCCCGCCACGTTCAGCTCGCCGGGGATGGTCTGCTGCGACTGCCAGAACCGGCGGCCACCCTGCCAGGGGTAGTGCGGGTTGCCCAGCAGCAGTCCGCGCCCGTTCGCGGTGGTGCCGCCGCTGAACGCGACCGCGTTGGACCCCATGTCGGCGGCGTCCGAGGCGAACAGCTCACGCGCGGCACGGGCCGCGTCGGCGGGGTCCACGGACCCGGCCGTCGCCGACGTGGGCGGCTGGGCGGCGGTGATGCCGTCCACCGCCCGCCCCTGTCCGCCGAGCACGGCGAGCGCGTACCCGCGCACGGCCACGTCCAGGGCGGTGATGGGCCGCACCCAGTCGGCGCCCGCGCAGGCGGGGTCGGTGACCCGGTGCTGCCGCAGCCAGGCGTTGTACCCGGCGGCGAAGCCCCGCATCAGCTCCTTCGACTCCCGGCTGGGCCCGGCCGGTGCGGGCCGCGCGAGCAGCCGCTCCACGGTGCCCGCGTCCCGCACGCCCTGGAAGTACAGGTCGCTCGTCAGGTTCCGGGAGGCCGAGGAGAGCGAGAAGTCGGGCGCCGCGTCGGGCCCGAAGTACCGGGAGCGCTCGCCGCGCACGGTCACGAAACCGTCGGCGAGCACGCACACCTGGTCGGCGGCCTGCGCCCACCCCGTGCCGAAGCCGAGGTCGGCGTAGCCACGCGCGACGATGTGCGGGACGCCGTACTCGGTGTACCGCACGACGGCCGACAGACCGCCGTGCGTGGGGTGTTGTTCCTGGCGGTCGTGGCGATCGGCCGCCGCGGCGGGCAGCGTGGTCGCGGCGGTGAGCACGGCGACGGCCGTGACCACGAGCCGTCTCAGACGGGCGCGCATCGTGCCTCCCAACGTCATCGGGGGAAGGAGCGGTTGAGCGTACCAGCGGGTATGTCGCGTGGTGGCGCGCCGGTATTGACCTGCCCGGCCCGCGAACCGAGGATCATCTCCCATGACGCCCCGACACGGCAGCACGGTTGACGGGGTGCTGCGGCGCAGCGCCCGCCGCACCCCGGCACGCGTCGCGGTGGAGTACCGCGACCGCGTCTGGACCTACCAGGAACTCGACGAGGCGGTCTCCCGCGCGGCGGCCCTGCTGCTGGCCGAGGGCCTCACGCCCGGCGACCGCGTCGCCGCCTACGGCCACAACTCCGACGCCTACCTGATCGCGTTCCTGGCGTGCGCCCGCGCGGGCCTGGTGCACGTCCCCGTCAACCAGAACCTCACCGGAGACGACCTCGCCTACCTCGTCGGCCAGTCCGGCAGCGCCCTGGTCCTCACCGACCCGGACCTCGCCGCACGGCTCCCGGACGGCGTACGGACGCTGCCGCTGCGGGACGCCGACGGCTCGCTCCTGGCCCGGCTGCCGCAGTCACCGCCGTACGACGGCCCCGAACCGCGCACCGAGGACCTCGTCCAACTGCTCTACACCTCCGGTACGACGGCCCTGCCGAAGGGCGCGATGATGACGCACCGAGCGCTGGTGCACGAGTACCTGAGCGCGATCACCGCCCTCGACCTCAGCGCGGGCGACCGCCCGGCGCACTCGCTGCCGCTGTACCACTCGGCCCAGATGCACGTGTTCCTGCTGCCGTACCTGGCGATCGGGGCGACCAACGTCATCCTCGACGCCCCGGACGGCGACCGGCTCTTCGACCTGGTCGAACAGGGCCGCGCGGACAGCCTCTTCGCCCCGCCGACGGTGTGGATCGGCCTGGCGAACCGCCCCGACTTCGCCACCCGGGACCTGTCCGGCCTGCGCAAGGCGTACTACGGCGCGTCGATCATGCCGGTGCCGGTCCTGGAGCGGCTGCGCGCCCGACTGCCGCGGCTCGCGTTCTACAACTGCTTCGGGCAGAGCGAGATCGGCCCGCTGGCCACGGTCCTCGGCCCCGACGAGCACGAGGGCCGCATGGACTCCTGCGGGCGGCCTGTCCTGTTCGTCGACGCGCGCGTGGTCGACGACAAGGGCGCGGACGTCCCCGACGGCACCCCCGGCGAGATCGTCTACCGCTCCCCGCAACTGTGCGAGGGGTACTGGGACAAGCCCGAGGAGACCGCCGAGGCGTTCCGGGACGGCTGGTTCCACTCCGGTGACCTCGCCGTCCGCGACGCCGACGGCTACCTCACGATCGTCGACCGGGTGAAGGACGTCATCAACTCCGGTGGCGTCCTGGTTGCCTCCCGCCAGGTCGAGGACGCCCTCTACACCCACGACGCCGTAGCCGAGGCCGCCGTCGTCGGGCTGCCCGACCCCAAGTGGATCGAGGTGGTGACCGCGTTCGTCGTCCCCCGCGGCGAGGTGACGGAGGCCGAACTGATCGCCCACGCCCGCGAGCGGCTGACCCCCTTCAAGGCCCCGAAACGCGTCGAGTTCGTCACCGAACTGCCCCGCAACGCCAGCGGGAAGATCCTCAAGCGGGAACTGCGGGACGGGTCCTCCCGTTCCCAGTAGCGTGCGGGTCCAACTCTCTCTTCGAGGAGCTGGGCATGGACTACACGCAGATCTTCGCCGACCCGGAAGTCCGGGAGGAGTTCCTCGACCGCTTCGAGGAGATCAGGGGCGCGGTCGAGGCGAGGGGCGGCCTGGAGAGCGTGGGGGCCCTGGAGGGCGTCCTCGACGTGGACCGCGCCGCCGACGCCGTCAAGCGGATGAACGAGGGCAGTTGGGACGGCGACGACGGCGGTCTGGAGGCGATCATCCGTCAGTTCGGGCGCCCGGTCTACCTGGTCCGGGACAACACCGTCGCCGGACGTCCGGACACCTTCGACGACGACCCGGAGAGCGAGGTGGTCGCCGCCCGGGTGCAGGCGGCCCGGCACACCCTGGGCCGGGTTCTCCCCAGCGTCGGCCGGATCGACCTGTACGACCACGCCCTCGCCTGGGCGGGCACCGGCTGGCTGGTGGCCGAGGGGCTGGTCGTCACCAACCGCCACGTGGCCGTGAAGTTCGCCGAACGGCTCCGTGACGGCTTCGGGTTCCGCACGATCTCCGAGCGCGAGGTGCGCGCGGAGGTGGACTGGTACCACGAGTACCGGCGCACACGACGGTCCCGCTTCAAGGTGACGGAGGTGGTGTGGATCGAACCGGACCGCTCCGTCCGCGACGTCGCCCTGCTGCGGATCGCCCCCGTCGGTGAGGACGGCGAGCCCCGGCCCAGGCCCATTCCGCTGGCGACGGACCGTGACCTCACCGTCGGCCGGTGGGTCGCGGTGATCGGCTACCCCGGCCACGACGGACGCGACCCCCATGACCGGGAGCGCATCTTCGACGGCGTCTACGAGCACAAGCGGGTCGCCCCCGGCTGTCTGACCGGCGCCGAGCGCGGCAGATGGGTCCACCACGACGCGACGACCCTCCGGGGCAACTCCGGGTCCGCGGTCGTCGACCTCGCCACCGGACGGGCGGTGGCCCTGCACTTCCAGGGCTGGCCCGGGCAGCGCAACTTCGCCGTGCGCGCCTCGGACGTGGCCCGGCTGGTCCGTCAGCACGCCTCGTGACGTCCGCGGCACCCGCGCCCGACGGGGGACTTGAGGCCGTCACCCGCCCGACCGCGGGGATGCAGTCCGTCCAGGACTCCCAGGCGGTCCTCGCCGCCGCCGCACGGCGTGTCGCCCGGCTGGAGCGCGACGGCGCGCTGGTGGCCACCGGGTTCCTCGTCGGCCCGGCCCTGCTGCTCACGGCCGGGCACGCGGTACGGCTGGACCTCGGGGCGTCGGGCGCCGCGCCGGTCGCCGGGATGGTCGCCGTCTTCGACCACCGGGACGGCACGGGCCTGCCCCCGGCCGAGGGCGGCGTCCGCGTCCCGCTCGTCGAACTGCTCGACTCCAGCCCGCCCGCCACCGACGACCCCGAGGCGCCCGGCGTGCCCAGGGTGCCGGACGGACTGGACTTCGCCCTGGTCCGGCTCGCCCGGCACCCGCGGGACACCGACCGGCCGAGGGACCACTACCTCCTGCTCCCCGAGGAGTACGCCTTCGGCAGCGGCGTGCTGCACGTCTTCCACCACTCCCAGCGGCGTGCCCCGGACCACGCGCAGACCACGTACGACCGCCGCACCGCCGACGGCCGCCGGGTCAGGTACCGGGGCACGAACACCCTCCAGGGCTCGTCGGGCGGGCCCGTGGTCAGCGACGGCGGCGCCCTCGTGGCCCTGCACCACGGGCACCGCACCACCGTGAACGAAGGCGTCCCCACCCGGCTCATCGCCGAGCGCGTCCTGGCCGGACCGCACGCCGCGCTCCTGCGCGGCACCTTCGCCCCGCCGCCGACCCGCCCCGCCAGCACGGGGGTCACGGCGATCGGCCGGGCGATGGGCGCCCTGCTCGGGCCCTGGCGCGCGTACACGACGGTGTACGGCCCGGCGGGCGAGCCGGTGCGGGTGGCGACCGCCCGTGCCGTGGCCGAACACTTCCGGCACTCCGAGCCGCCCGTCGACCTCGTCATCGAGGCCGCCCGTGCGATGGACGTCCGGGTGGGGGACGGGGCGGTCACCGCGGCGGTGCTGGCCGCGGCCCTGATCCGGGAGGCGGACGCGCGGTGCGCGGCGGGCGCCGCTCCCGGCGAGGTCGCCCGGGGCGCCGCCGCGGCGCTCCAGCGGGCCCGCGCCGGACTGGCCCGGCTCGCCCGGCCCTGCGCGCACCCGGGAGCCGTCGCCCGTGCGGCGACCGCCGACCGGCGCCTGGCCGACGCGGTGACGGAGGCCGCGCTGCTGGCCGGTCCGGACGGCGTCCTGCTCTGCGAGCCCGGCGCCACCCGGGACACCGAGGCGCCCGTCCAGCGCCCGGGGGTGCGGCTGCCCGCCGGACACGCCCTGCCGTTCACCGCGGACGCCCCCGGCACCGACCCTTGGACGCGCCGGACGCGGCTCGTGCGGCCCTACGTGCTGCTGCTCGGCCCGGCGACGGGCGACGGTGAGGCGTTCCGCAGGCTGCGGGGCCGGATCGGCACCGAGGGCGGATCGCTGCTGGTCCTCGCCGCGGCCGACCCCGCCGACCCGCGCGGCGCGCTGCTGCGGGGGCTGGGCGACCCGGCCGACGGGCCGGTCCCCACGGTCGTCCGGATCGACGCCGCGCCCGGTCCGCACGGCCACCGGCTGCGGTCGCTCGCCCTGCTGACCGGTGCCACGGCGCTCACCGAGGACTCCGGGCTGCTGCCGGGCACCGCCTGGTTCGACGTGCTGGGGCGCGCCGACCTCGCGGTGGTCTCCGACGCGGACACCGTGCTGGTCGGCGGCGCCCACGATCCGGCGGCCCGGCGCCGGTGGATCGCGTCGGCCCGCGCCCGGCGCGCCCTGGCCGACTCCGACGCCGAGCGCGCCGCACTGGACGAACAGCTCGCCTGGCTGACCTCCCGGTCGGTGACCCTGCCGGTCGGCGCGGACACGGCGGCCGAACTGCCCCGCCGTACGGCGCTCGCGGAGCGCGCCGCCCGGTCCGCTCGCGCCGCGCTGCGCTCGGGCACCCTCCCCGGCGGCGGACTGGCGCTGCTGCGCGCCCGCGCCGCGCTGCCCCCGGGCCCGACCGACCCCGGTACGGACGCCGTACGCGCCGCGCTCGGCGAGCCCCACCGGCTGCTGACCGGCACCGCGCCGCCCGCCGTGGAACCGCCGTCCGGGGCCTGGGACGAGGACGCCCCCGACGCGCCCCAAGACGCCGCCGACGGGCCCGAGGACGCCGCCGAAGTCGTCCTCGGTGCCCTCGACGCGGCGTCGGCCGCCCTGGCCGCCTACCTCCGCACCGTCTGACCGCGCGTCCGGCTCAGGTGGTCCTGCACGTCCTTGTGCCGGAACTGGTAGACGCCGCCCGTCTGCCGCAGCGCCGACACCCGGTGCGCGTGCTCCAGGAACCCCATGAGGTCGCGCGGCAGGTCGCCGCGGAGCCACAGCCAGCAGCGCGCGACCACGTACCGGGGCCAGGTGCGCACGGCCAGCGGCACCCAGAGGGCCACGACGACCAGGAGGGCGGCGCCCTCGACGACCCGGCCCGCTCCCTCCGCGTCGGCCGCCATGATCCGCGCCATGGCCAGACCCAGCAGCGCGGCGATCGCCACCGCCCACCCGGCGACCAGCCTGCGGTCCCCGCGCAGCAGGACGTGCGGGGACGTGGAGTCGTCGGCGGGCGCGGGCGCCTGGAGCCACTTCAGGAACCCCGACAGGGCGCCCAGCACCGCGCACACCAGGGCGAACGCGAGGGACGAGGCCACCACGTAGGTGCCCCGGTTCAGCTCCTCCCAGTTGCTGGCGGCAGGGGAGGAGGCGGCCCGCAGCACCGCCCAGAACAGCAGGCCGAGGACGGCCCCGGCAGCCGCGCCGGTCCCGGCCCCGCCCCGCACCCGCCGCCAGAACCCGGTGCCGCGCCGGAACCAGCGCGGTCCGCGCACCGGCCCGCCCGCGCCGAGCATCCCGGCGGGGACCCCGAAGAGCAGGCCGAAGACCAGCCCGCCCAGCAGCCCGGCGGCGGGCCCGTCCTGGAGGGCGGCCAGCACGCTGAGCACCCCGCCCATCGGACCGGCGACCGCGAGCGCCGTCGACAGCCGCTCGAAGCGCGCCTCGCCCCGCCGCCCCCGCTCGGGGTCCTCCGACGAGGTCAGGCGGTGCAGCGCCCGGTCCAGCCAGGACCCGACCCGCTCCGGCCCCAGCCAGGACACCAGCGTCCCGGTGGCCAGCCCCGCCAGGCCCAACTGGACGGCGGCCAGCACGCCGTCGCGGGCACCGACGGCGGAGGCCGTGGTGACCCCTCCGGCCACCGCCGCGAGCAGCCCGAGGAGCACCCCGTAGACGGCGTGGTGGACCGCGTCGGTCAGCTCCCACCAGGCCAGTTCGGTCCGGTCGGTGCGTTCCAGGTGACGGGCGAGGAAGGCGAGGTGGCGGCGGGCGTCCGGCCAGCTTTCCGGGGTGAGCCGGTGGTCGAAGAGGACCCGGACCGCGTTGTCCAGGACCGCCGCCCTGACCTGGCCGGGGTCGGACCGCAGGAGCTGCCCGAAGGAGGCGTCCGCGTCGGGGTGGCCGTACAGGTCGGTGAAGAGGGCCGCCGTCAGCGGCGAGGTCAGCGCCTCGCCGAGCGCGGCCAGCAGTTCGGGGCTGGCCTGCCGGGCCGGGCCGGACGGCTCCCCCGCGGCCTCCACCTGGGCCGCCCAGCGCTTCGTCAGCGCCGTGTCGCCCCACCGCCCGGACGCCGCCCCGAGCAGCGACCAGCTCGGCGCGGTGACCGGCTCGCCCCGCAGGCGCGCCGTACGCACCTCGTCCTCCAGCACGCCCCAGCCGTGCTCAAGGCGGCCCAGCAGGTCCGCCCAGTCCGCGTGCGCCGGGCCACCCCGGCCGAGGCTGTCCCGCAGATAGGCCAGCACGTGCGGGAAGGCCAGCTCGCGCGCCTCGGTGACCGACGCCCGGTACAGCACCGGACCGGCGGCGAGGGCCCGCTCGTACTCCTCGGTGCGGCAGGCCAGGATCACCGGCAGGCCGGACGAGAACGCCCGCTGGACACGGGTCAGCACCCGCGCCAGCCGCCGCCGCGGGATCTCGTCGAGGCCGTCGAGGCAGGGCAGCACGTGGCCGCCGCGCAGCAGGTCCCCGGCGACCTCCGCCGACCCGACGCCGGGGTACTCGGCGGCCAGCCGCTGCGCCAGCCAGTCCAGCAGGTCGCGGCGCGGGTCGTAGGAACCCAGCGTGAACAGCACGGGCACGGGGCCGGGGCCCGCCTCGTCCTCCGGTGCCCGGCACAGCTCCAGCAGCATCAGCAGCAGCAGGGTCGACTTGCCGGAACCGGCCGGGCCGATCACCACCAGCCGCCGCGGCACCAGAGCCGTGAACGACTCGACCAGCCCGGCCACGTCCGCCGTGCTGCCGGTGAGCCCCCGGGTGGTGCCGTCCGACAGCTCGGGCGGGGCGGGCGCCCACTGCGTGTGCAGCAGCCGGGGCTGCCGCACGTCGGGGGTCAGGCCGCGCTTCTCCGCCTCCGCGGCCCAGTCGCGCAGCACAGTGCCCCGCAGCCGCTCCAGCACCTCCGCGCGCCGCCGCGGATCGAGCGGCGCGACCGCCGCGCGACGGCGCCGCCGCGCCAGCAGCCAGGCACCCCCGGCACCGAGGAACAGCAGGACGAACAGCAGGGCCATGTCCGCCAGTGCCTTTCGACGTGGGTCCGTCCCGCTGTCGGTACCGCGCGGACGTGTCCCGCACACTACTGACACCGGCGGGACTTGTCCGTCCGTGGTGAGCCAATGAGGAAGGCGGGTACGGCAGTTGACTGACGGGCTGGAGGACGCGACAGGGGTACGGCAGGCGGTCTCCGTGGTGGTGCCGCTGGCGGTGGCGGGCGAACCGGACTGGGCGCGCGGGCCGTTGCCGTGGGGGCACGAGCGCCCGGCGTGGGACGCGGCACGCCGCGGCGGCTACTTCGCGCCCGCGGTGGCGCGGGTCCTGTACGGCGGCAGGTGGCACCGGACGCTGTCCGTGACCGAGGGCCCGCTCACCCTGGTCGGCCTGGAGGTGCTGCGGGTGGCGACGCCCCGGGACCCCCGGCAGGCCCTCGGCGTGCTGCACTTCGATGTCGAAGGGCCGCACCTGCTGGCGGTGCTGCGGGCGATCGGGCACCGGCCCGGGGCGCTCCCCGACCCGCTGACCGGCGCCCTGGACCCGGCCGCCCTGTTCGCCGGGGTGGCCGACGCGGCGCCGCCGACCACGCCGTTCGCGCTGGCCCGGCCGTACACCGTGGCGTTCCTCACGCCCGACGCCACCCACACCGCCGCCCTCCGCCGCGACGACGGCGACCTGCCCGGCACCGCGGACCGCTGGCTGCGCGCGCTGGCCCTGCGGGCGGCCCAGGCCGACATACCGCCACCGCCGGAGCGGATGGCGCGGGTCGCCGAGGAGGCGGTGCGGATGTCCGCCGACTGGAGCGCCCTCGTCGGCCGCCACGGCGCGGCCTTCCTGGGGCACCGCCCGGACGGCGGCGACGGCGACTTCTACGGGGCGGCGCTGGAGCGGGCCCGCACCGTGCACCTGGACGCCCTGCTGTTCGGCATGGTGCAGCGCGACCACCTCGCCGCCCTCAGCGAGGGGCTGTCCACCCTCTTCGTCGACTCCACCGGCCTGGCGCGGCGGGTGGCCGCGCTGGAGCAGCACATCGCGGTCTTCCGCAGCACCTACTGGCGGCGCCACCAGACCGCGCACGGTCCCGCCGACGGTCTGCTGCGCGCCTTCCAGACGCAGAACCGGCTGCCGGAGCTGTTCGCGGACGTCGTCGCGGAGGCCGCCGACTACAGCCGGATCGTGCAGGCCCGGGAGAACCAGCAGATCGCCGGCGCCCTCGGCGTGCTGACCGTGCTGGGCCTGCCGCTCGGCACCGCCCTGTCCGTGCTCCAGGTGCTCGGCGACGACGACCCCTGGCACCTGCTGCTCGCCCTCGGCCTCGCCTGCGCGGCCACCGCCGCCGCCCTCACCACCCCCTACGGACGGCTGGTCCTCGCCTCACTGCGGTCCGGTCCGCGCGGCTGAGCCGGTCAGCGCGGGCGGCGGTCCGGCGGCTGGTCCGGTCAGCGCGGGCGGCGGTCCGGCGGCTGGTCCGGTCAGCGCGGGCGGCGGTCCGGCGGCTGGTCCGGTCAGCGCGGGCGGGGGTGCGGCGGCTGGTCCGGTCAGCACTGGCGGGGGTCCCGTGGCTGGTCCGGTCAGCGTGGGCGCAGGTCCACGATCCGGCGGATCTTGCCCACGGACCGCTCCAGCGACTCCGGTTCGACGATCTCCACCGTGACGGACACGCCGATGCCGTCCTTCACCGCCGCGGCGATGGCGCGCGCTGCGGCGTCCCGGACCTCCGGCGTGGCGTCGGGCCGGGCCTCCGCGCGCACGGTGAGCGCGTCGAGGCGGCCCTCGCGGGTCAGCCGTAGCTGGAAGTGCGGCGCCACGCCCGGCGTGCGCAGCACGATCTCCTCGATCTGGGTCGGGAACAGGTTCACCCCGCGCAGGATCACCAGGTCGTCGCTGCGTCCGGTGACCTTCTCCATGCGGCGGAACACCCGGGCCGTGCCGGGCAGCAGCCGGGTCAGGTCCCGGGTGCGGTACCGGATGACCGGCATGGCCTCCTTGGTGAGCGAGGTGAAGACGAGTTCGCCGCGCTCCCCGTCCGGCAGCACCTCACCGGTGATCGGGTCGACGACCTCGGGGTAGAAGTGGTCCTCGTGGACGTGCAGGCCGTCCTTGGTCTCCACGCACTCCTGCGCGACCCCCGGCCCCATCACCTCCGACAGCCCGTAGATGTCGACCGCGTCGATCGCGAACCGCTCCTCGATCTCCCGCCGCATCGCCTCCGTCCACGGCTCCGCGCCGAAGATCCCCACCCGCAGCGAGGTGCCGCGCGGAT
Organism: Streptomyces flavalbus; assembly: GCF_042674625.1. Classification (NCBI taxonomy): domain Bacteria; kingdom Bacillati; phylum Actinomycetota; class Actinomycetes; order Kitasatosporales; family Streptomycetaceae; genus Streptomyces; species Streptomyces flavalbus. Next base: position 555,650 of record NZ_JBHTEB010000001.1, on the reverse strand, counting down.
CGACGCCCTGCCGCTCGAACTCGTCCAGGAGGGTCAGCATGTACGACGGCGTCACCATGATGACGTCCGGGCGCAGGTCCTGGATCAGCCGCACCTGACGGGACGTCATCCCACCGGACGCCGGGACGACCGTACAGCCGAGCCGTTCGGCGCCGTAGTGCGCGCCGAGCCCGCCGGTGAACAGGCCGTAGCCGTACGCCACGTGCACGGTGTCCCCCGGCCGCCCGCCCGCCGCCCTGATCGACCGCGCCACCACGTCGGCCCACGTCGACAGGTCGCCGTCGGTGTACCCGACGACCGTGGGGCGTCCCGTCGTACCGCTGGAGGCGTGGATGCGCCGGACGCGCTCCCGGGGCACGGCGAACATCCCGTACGGGTAGGTCTCCCGCAGGTCCGCCTTGGTGGTGAAGGGGAAGCGGGCGAGGTCGGCGAGGGAGCGGCAGTCGTCGGGGCCCACCCCGGCCTTGTCGAACGCCGCGCGGTAGAACGGCACGTTCGTGTACGCGTGCCGCAGCGTGGCCCGCAGCCGCGCCAACTGCAGCGCCCGCAGCTCCGGCCCGTCGAGCCGTTCCCCCGCGTCCAGCAGCCCGCTCGCGTCCGCCATGGACACACCCACCTTCGCCCTCGTCGACCGCGCCGTGATCCAGGCGACCGATCATTCGGTCGTGCGCTTATGGATCAGTAATCCAGCCGTTCCCCGGCGCGGGCAAGGGTCGGGGCCGCACTTTCTGCGACGCCACCCGGGCCCCGGGGAACTGGGTTGCGGCGGGCGCGGGGCGGCGGTGAGGATCGCGGGATGCCTGCCTTCACCGCACCCGACGGAACCCAGCTCGCCTACCACCTCCGCGGTACCGGCGCCCCCCTCGTGGTACTGCCCGGCGGGCCCATGCGGGCCAGCGGGTACCTCGGTGACCTGGGCGGCCTCGCCGCGCACCGGCGGTTGGTCCTGCTCGACCTGCGCGGCACCGGCCACTCCGCGGTGCCGCACGACCCGGCGACGTACCGGTGCGACCGGCTGGTGGACGACGTGGAGGCGCTGCGGGTCCACCTCGGCCTGGAGCGGATGGACGTCCTCGCGCACTCGGCGGGCGGCAGCCTGGCCATGCTGTACGCCGCCCGGTACCCCCACCGGGTGGCCCGGCTGGCGCTGATCACCGCGACGCCGTGGGCGCTGGACATGCCCGCGACGACGGAGCACCGGCTCGCCGCCGCCCGGCTCCGGGAGGGCGAGCCGTGGTTCGCCGACGCGTTCCCGGCGTTCCGCGCCTGGCTGGAGGACGGCGGCGACTTCGACCCGGCGTTCATCCCCTTCTTCTACGGCCGCTGGGACGCGGGCGCCGCCGCCCACGCGGACCGCGAGGACGAGGAGTTCAACGACGAGGCCGCCGAGCGGTACGGCGCCGACGGCGCCTACGACCCGCCCGCCACCCGCGCCGCCCTGGCCGCGCTGACCGCACCGGTGCTGCTCCTCGCGGGCGAACTGGACGGCGGCCCCCGGCCCGAGCTGGCCCGCCGTGCCGCCGAGGTGTTCCCGAACGCCGAGGTCGCCGTGCAGCCCGGCGCCGGTCACTACCCGTGGGTCGACGACCCGGAGTGGTTCACGGCCCACGTCAGCGCGTTCCTGGTCACCATGTCCGGCGGGTGGTCTCCACCGACCCCCTCGGCGCCTTTGCCATGATCCGCTTCGCCGAGGCCGCCCTCCCGTGTGGCTCGTGGGAAGCCGTCCACCGGACTGACGAAAGGCACCCCTCACGTGGCCTGTCCGCCGTGGGACCCGATCGCTAGGCTGGCCCGCGGACGACGGATTCGGGAGGAGCACGGACGTGGCCGAGAGCACCATCCAGCAGCAGCCGTTCACCGGCTGGGACAAGCCGGAGCTGGACCTGACCAACGCCCAGTGGCAGTCCAGCAGCCGTGGCCTGGGGGATGTCCAGATCGCCTTTGTCGAGGGGTTCATCGCCATGCGCAACAGCGGCCGCCCGGAGAGCCCGTCGCTGATCTTCACGCCCGCGGAGTGGGGCGCGTTCGTCTCGGGGGCCAGGGAAGGGGAGTTCGACCTCACCTGAGTTCGACGACCCCACCTGAGCACGCCACGGCGTGAATTTCCGGACACGCGACCCCGGACACAGGGGGAGCGGGCCCGGCCTGAGCGAGGCTGGCCCGAGGAAGGTCGCACTCCGGAGGTGAGGAACCCATGAGCGCTCTGCCGGTCATCGCGGCGGTCGACGGCTCGGACGACAGCCTGCGCGCCCTGGACTGGGCGCTGGGCGCCGCCCGCGGACGCGGGGCACCGCTGCGGGTGGCGCACGTGCGGCAGTACGCCCCGTGGGCGCAGGTCGGCGAGGTCGCCGCGCTGCCCGACCCGGCCGACGACCCGGTCCTCGCGCAGGCCCGCGCCCACCTGGCGGGCCGCACCGACCCGGCCGACGTGGAGTACGTCGGCCTGGAGGGCGCCCCCGGGCCCCTGCTGTCGGAACTCGGCGCCGACGCCGGGCTGCTGGTCCTCGGCTCCCGGGGCCGCGGCGGCTTCACCAGCCTGCTGCTCGGCTCCAGCAGCCTCACCGTCGCCCGGGACGCCGAGTGCCCGGTCGTCGTCGTGCCCCGGCCCGGCCGCGAGGTCCCCGACGCCCCGCCGGTCGCGCCCGGCCCCCGGGTGGTCGTCGGCCTCAACACCGACAGCCCCGACGACGCCCTGCTCGACTTCGCCTTCACCGAGGCCGCGCTGCGCGACGCCCGCCTGCACGTGGTCGCCGCCTACCCCTGGCCGGTGCAGATCTGGGCGGGCGCGGCGGGCGAGCTGGTCCCGACCGGCGTCGACCAGGACGCCGTGGAGAACGAGACCCGCACCCTCACCGACGGCTTCCTCGCCCCGCACCGCGCCCGCCACCCCGAGGTGACCGTGGAGCCCGTCGCCGCCCCCGGCGACGCCGCCGGACAACTCGTCGCGGCCTCCCCGGGCGCCGAGCTGACCGTCGTCGGCCGCCACCGCCGCCGTCTGCTGGCCCCCGCCCGCATGATGGGCAGCGTCACCCACGCCGTGCTGCTGCACGCCGCCAGCCCCGTCGCCGTGGTGCCCCCATCCCCGCCCCAGGAGTGAGGTGACGCGGGACACGCCCGGCCACGTACCATGGCGGCATGTCGTTCCTCCGCCGCCGCAGCGCCACGCCCGCCGGGCCCGACTTCGACGTACTGGCCATGGACCCGGGTGACTGGCCCGGCAACCTCGGCGCCGGGCTGCTGCCCGCCCCCGACGGCACCTGCCAGGGCGTCTTCCTGCGCTACGACCTGTTCGGCGGGCGCGGCCCCGCGATGATCATCGGCAACCTCCCCGAGGGCTCCCCGGCCCGCGAGGTCGCCGACGACGAGATCCCCTTCGAGGTGGCCCAACTGCTGATCGCGCTGGAGAACGACGAGGAGGTCACCGTCGTCGGCACCGAGGACGTGCCGGTGATGCAGGGCGACAACCTCCTCATCGTGCGCCGGGTGAAGCTCTCCGAGAGCCGGATCTCCTGCGTCCAGTTCGACCGCAGCGACAACGTCCTGGTCACCATCGCCGCCTGGGACCGCCCCATCACCGACGACCTCTACGCCCTGCTGAAGCCGCTCCCGGCGGAGCTGTTCCAGCAGGGCTGAGGCCCGGCTACGACCAGGACGGCACCGCCGTCACGTCCGCGGCGCGGACGAACGCCACCCGGTGGCCGTACTGGATCTCGTAGTACAGGTCGGACCCGCGCACCACCCGGTGCCCGGCGGGGTCGAAGGTGACCGCGTAGTAGTACTCGCCGGGCACCTTCGCCCCGACCACGTACCGCTGGCCCGCGGGCAGCCGGTACGGCAGCGGCGACACCGACTGCACCGGCACGCCCTCCGGGTACGCGCCCGCCTCCGGGTAGGCGCGGCCGTAGACCGGGATCGTGTCGCGGCCCTCCTTCGGCGTGACGACCAGGCCCTTCGCGGAGACCGCCACCGGCTGCGCGGCCGGGTTGTGGAACCACGCCTTCTGCCCGAGGAACCAGATCGCCGTCCAGTCACCCTCGCGCCCCGCGACCGCGTACTGCTGGCCGGTGGAGACCCGTGAGCCGATGTCGTTGACGCCGGTCGTCGAGCCGGAGCCGTCCGGGCGCAGCCCGATGTCCTTGATCAGCGGGTAGTCCGTGCCCGGCCCGGAGTACAGGCGTACGGCGCTCGACCCGTGCGCCGCGCACGGCTCGCCCCGGGTGACGCAACCGGTGAACTCCGGCTGGTGGGCGGCGTACTCCGGCAGGATCGTCACCAGACCGCCGGACGGGCCCGCCGTCGCCTCGAACGGGCGGCCGAGCAGCTCGAAGTAGTGCCGCCAGTCCCAGTACGGGCCCGGGTCGGTGTGCATCCCGGGCACCGTGCCGGAGGTCGGTCCCGGCACCGTGTCGTGGCCGAGGACGTGCTGCCGGTCCAGCGGGATGCCGTACTTCTTCGCCAGGTACTTCACCAGCCGCGCCGACGACCGGTACATCGCCTCCGTGTACCAGGCGTCCGGGTTGGTCAGGAAGCCCTCGTGCTCCAGGCCGATCGACTTGGCGTTGACGTACCAGTTCCCCGCGTGCCAGGCGACGTCCTCCGCCTTGACGTGCTGGGCGATGTGCCCGTCCGTGGAGCGCAGGGAGTAGTTCCAGGAGACGTACGTCGGGTCCTGCACCAGGTTCAGTACGCCCTCCCAGGCGCCCTCGGTGTCATGGACGACGATGTACTGGATGCGCTGCGACGCCGGGCGGTCGCCCAGGTCGTGGTTGCCGTAGTCGCCGTCGCCGAACTCCTCGTAGGGCGCCGGGATCCACTCGCAGGACACCGACGCCGGGCACTCGGTGCCCTCGGCGGCGGCCGTGCGCAGGCCCGCCCGCCGCACCTGCGAGGTCTCCGGGGCGACGGTGGGCCGCGCGGGCAGGGTGACCCGCTGGCCGGAGTCCGTGACGCGGCGGGCGCCGTCGCGGATGACGTCGTACACGTCGTCGGCGTACGCCGCCGCGGTCGCCTGGTCGTCGGCGCCGGAGAACCGGGCCACCGCCCCGTACCAGTCCGCCGGGTCCGCGCTCAGCGGCTCGCCCAGCTCCCGCTGGGCCGCGGCCAGCAGCGCCGCGCCGCCCGCCACGTTGGCCGCCGGGTCGGTGCGCAGCTCCGCCGCGCTGAGCCCGGTCAGCTCGGCCGCCTTCGGCAGGGTGCGCAGCCGCGCGGGCAGCGCCACGCCGTCCAGCGACGGCTCCGCGTCCGGCAGCAGCGCCGGGCGGGCGTCGTCGCCGCGCGGGTCCTCCGTGCCCTCGGCGTGGTGCGGGGCACCGGCGAGCGCGGTTCGGGCGTCGGTGAGGTGCATCGGGCCGTAGCCGCCCGTCACGCTCGGCGCCCCGGCGTGCGCGTCCCAGCGGGACTGCAGGTAGGAGACGCCGAGCAGCACGCTCTGCGGCACCCGGTACTCGGCCGCCGCCGCGGCGAACGCGGACTGGAGCCCGGACGGCGCCGGGCGCGCGGCGTCGGGGGCGGGGGCGGCGGCCAGCAGGGGCAGCAGCAGCGCCCCGCAGGCCATGGCCTGGGCGGCTCTCGTCAGGGGCTTGGGGACGGATCCTCGCAACGCGGTCTCCTGGTGGGGCTGGGGGGCGATGAGCCGTGCGGGGCCGGGCGTGTCAGTGGTACCCGGTCTCCGACGATCCGTCAATCATGCCCATGCGCCCGCGATTTCCCATGTCAGCGCGGGTCACCAGGAGTTTCGCGGTGGGGGCGCCACGGCCTGCGGGGCGTCACTGGAGTAGACCAGTGGCCGCCGCCGACCGGGCACGGAAAACGACGAGGCCCGCGGTGCGTCCCTGTCCCAGGCGCACCGCGGGCCGTCATCCCCTTCAGCGAGTCCCGACCGCCGCCCGTACCGCTCGTCGGGCTAGCTGGCAGTCGTCGTGCAGCCGCCTGAGCAACAGCCGCTGTTCCTCGCCGGACGGCGCAGCACCCGGGGGGGCCACTCCCGGTGCCGCCGGGGTCGTGTCGTGCATCGATCGCTGCACGGCCGTCTCGTAGGTCCGGATTTCGCGGGTCAGTACCAGCATCAGGTTTACCAGGAAAGCGTCCCGGGAGGCAGGCCCCTCGGACTGGGCGATATGGCTGATGTGCCGTCGTGCCCCCGGTGCGTCGCCCAGTACCGCCCAGAGCGTAGCCAGGTCGTACCCCGGCAGGTACCAGCCCGCGTGCTCCCAGTCCACCAGCACCGGACCGGCCGGGGACAGCAGCATGTTGGACAGCAGCGCGTCCCCGTGGCAGAACTGGCCCATGCCGTGCCGCCCCGCCGTCTGCGCGATGCCGTGCAGCAGCTTCTGCAGGTCGCCCAGGTCACGGTCGGTGAGCAGGCCCAGTTCGTGGTAGCGGGCGATCCGGGCCGCGTACTCCAGCGGGGCGTCGAAGGTGCCCGCCGGGGGCCGCCAGGAGTTCACCCGGCAGATCGCGCCCAGTACCGCCCGGACGTCGGCGCGCGGCGGCGCCTCGGCCGGATGCCGGTGCAGCGCCGCCACCCGGCCCGGCATCCGCTCGATCACCAGGGTGCAGTTGTCCGGGTCCGCCGCGATCAGCCGGGGCACCCGCACGGGCGGGCGGTGCCGGACGAACGAGCGGTACGCAGCTATCTCGTGCCGGAGCCGCTCCGCCCAGACCGGCGACTGGTCCAGTAAGCACTTGGCGACGGCCGTGCTCCGCCCGGTGGTGCCCACCAGCAGCACGGACCGGCCGCTGCGGCGCAGCACCTGCACCGGGGAGAACTCCGGGCAGATCCGGTGCACCGAGGCGATCGCCGTACGCAGTTGGGCGCCCTGTGGGCCGGACAGGTCGAGCCGCCCGCTGAGCGGCTGCGCGCCCGGCGCCGCGCCGCGCCGCGCCCGGCCCAGCGCGGGGGCCGCGGGTCGCGCCGGGGCGAGATAGGGGCCGCCGCCCGTCAGGGGAGCCTCCCCCGTCCGCGGGGTGGCGGGAGCCGGGGGGCGCGGGCGCAGCGACCGGGGCGGGGCGGACACGGAGGACGATGCTGCGTACATGGGCGATACAGATCCCTTCGTGTGCCTGCGGTGCCTGCCGTAAGTCAGTGCGTCACCCGCCCCGGCCGCCGTGGCGCACCCTGGGGAATGCCCCTCGGCGACCGGGTCGGGGTGGCGCTTTCCTACCTGACACCCGATGCCCGGTGGCACACCATCTGGCGCACCCTGGCGAACCCTGGCGAATAGTCGCTAGGCAACTGTTGCGCGGCTACTGTCAACTCCAGCCGAGAACCTGGGGGCTTGACGTGAGCGGACAACCCAACACCCGCCTTGCGGACCTGTTCGGCCTGGCCGGTTGGTCCAAGGGAGAGCTGGCGAGGCTGGTCAACCGGCAGGCGGCGGCCATGGGCCACCCCCAACTGGCGACCGACACCTCGCGGGTGCGGCGGTGGATCGACATGGGAGAGATCCCGCGCGATCCCGTGCCGCGGGTGCTGGCGGCCCTGTTCACCGAGCGTCTCGGCCGTGTCGTGACCATTGAGGACCTCGGTCTGGTTCGGCACGGGCGCGCGGGGAAACGGCAGGGCGGCGGGAGCGTGGAGCATCCCGACGGTGTGCCGTGGGCGCCCGAGCGGACCGCCGCGGTCCTCACCGAATTCACGGGAATGGACCTCATGCTCAATCGACGCGGCTTGGTGGGCGCGGGTGCCGTGCTCGCCGCGGGATCCGCACTCAGCAGCGCCATGCACGACTGGCTGCGCACCGACCCCTCGCTGGCTGCCGACGCTCCCCGTCTCGACGACCCCCTGCACGCCGACCCCGCTGGGTTCGACCGCTATGAGGCCGCCCCCATCGGGTCGCAGGAGATCGAGGAACTGGAGCGCTCGGTGGAGGTGTTCCGCGCCTGGGACGCCGCCCGCGGCGGCGGGCTCCAACGCAAGGCGGTCGTGGGCCAGCTCAACGAGGTGGGCGGGATGCTCGCCTACCACCACCCCGACCATCTCCAGCGGCGCCTGTGGGGCGTCGCCGCCAACCTCGCCGTCCTCGCGGGCTGGATGTCGCACGACGTCGGCCTGGAGCCCACGGCCCAGAAGTACTTCGTGATCGCCGCCCATGCCGCGCGGGAGGGCGGCGACCGGCCCCGGGCGGGGGAGGCGCTCTCCCGCGCGGCCCGCCAGATGGTGCACCTGGGCCGCCCCGACGACGCCATGGACCTGATGAAGCTCGCCATGTCCGGCTCCGGCGAGGAGGTGCTGCCGCGCACCCGGGCGATGTTCCACACCATCGAGGCGTGGGCGCAGGCGTCTATGGGCAAGGGGCAGGCGATGCGGCGCACCCTGGGGCAGGCGGAGGACCTCTTCGTCTCCGACCGCGGGGACGTCGAACCACCGGACTGGATGCAACTGTTCGACGAGGCGGACCTGTACGGAATGCAGGCCCTGTCCTACCGCACGCTGGCGGAGTTCGACCCGGGCGCCGCCGTCCACGCCCAGCACTACGCGGAGAAGGCGCTCGCCCTGCGCAACGACGGGCGGGAGCGGTCGAAGATCTTCGACCACCTCTCCATGGCCTCCGCCTGCTTCATCGCGGACGAGCCCGAGCAGGCGGACCGCTACGCCCGGCTGGCCCTGATGTCGATGGGCTCGAACTCCTCGCGCCGCACCTGGGACCGGCTGCGGCAGATGTACCGCCTCACCGCGCAGTACTCCGAGTACCCGAGGATCGAGCAGCTCCGCGAGGAGATCAGGCTGGCGCTGCCCAAGCCGCGCGAGAGGGGCGGCAGCGGCGCGCAGGTGTGAGACCGGGCGCGTGAGCGGGTCCCTGCCCGGTGTCCTGAGCGGGTGTCCCTAGCCGGTCACCCTGACGGCGAGCACACAGGCGTCGTCCTCGCGTTCGGTGGCTCCGAACTCCGTCACGACCGTCGCCACGCAGTCCTGCGCGGTGGGCGCCGCGCTGAGCCGTGGGGCCAGGTCGAGGAGGCGGTCGGCCGCCGTCGCCGCGCCGTGCCCCGGCACCAGTCCGTCGGTGTGCAGCAGGAGCAGGTCGCCCACGTCGAGGGTGACTTCGGCCTGGCCGTACTCGGCTCCGGAGGTGGCGCCGAGCAGGACGCCCGGTGGTGCGCCCAGTCGGCGCCCCGTCCCGTCGCGGAACAGCAGCGGGGCGGGGTGTCCGGCCTGCGCCCACACCAGGGTGCGGGTGCCGGGCCGGTAGCGGCAGCAGACGGCGCTGCCGAGGGCGGGCTGCACGGTGGTGTCGAGGAGCTGGTTGAGCCCGCCGAGCAGCGCGCCCGGCTCGGTGCCCGCCATCGCCATCCCGCGTACGGCGCCCAGCAGCATCGCCATGCCGGAGGTGACGGCGACGCCGTGCCCGGTGAGGTCGCCGACGCTCAGTAACGTGTCACCGTCGGGCAGTTCGAGCGCGTCGTACCAGTCGCCGCCGATCAGCGCGCCGCTCGCGGCGGGCAGGTAGCGGGCCGCCAGCTCCAGGTGCGGGGGGCCCTGGTGCGGGAGCCGCAGGGAGCCGTGCCACGTGGGCAGCACGGCCTCCTGCAACTCGACCGCGATCCGGTGCTCGGTCTGCGTGTCTTGCCGGTGGCGCCGGAGCGAGTCACGGGTCTCGCTCACCACGCGCTGGCTGCGCCGCAGTTCGCTCACGTCCCGCAGCACCGCCCACATGGAGATGGTGCCGCCGTCGGTGCCGAGCACGGGTTCGCCCATCATGTGCACGGTGCGGACCGCGCCGTCGGGCCGGACGATCCGGAACTCGCCGTCGATGCGCCGGGCGTCGACGAGGCAGTCGGTGACCATCGTGGTCAGCTTGGGCCGGTCCTCGGCCAGTACCAGCGAGGGCAGTTCGTCGAGGGTGAGCGGGGCCGAGTGGGGGTCGCGGCCGAGGATGTCGTACAGCTCGGCGGACCAGTCGGCCTGGTCGGTGAGCAGGTGCCACTCCGCGCTGCCGACCCGGCTGAGCAGAGAGCCGTCGCGCGGGGCGGGCGGCGCGGGCGGGGGGCCGTCCCTGAGCTGGGCCAGGTGTTCGTCGAGGTCGTTGAGCTGGTGCAGCGCCAGCTCGCACAGGGCGCGCTGCCAGCGGTCCCGCGGGTCCGTGCCGTCGCCCTGGGTGTCCCTCCGTACGGCGTCCACCTCGCCCTTGAGCCGCCGCGTCTGCGTGATCAGCGCGTCCACCGGGCCGCGTCCGGGCGGCTGGGCGGCGGGGCGGTCCGCGGAGAGGTGGGACGGCATGACGCACTCCGATGAGGGACGGTACGGCCAAGGCGGACGAAGGGACCGTTAACGACTGTCGCACAGCCCGCGACGCCCTGTAAGGGATTTGGCAACACACGATCCGGTGGTGCTTCTGGCATATGCCACAGTCCTCCCGGGGCGGTCGTGACACATCCCGGGAGCGCTCCGCCGCATCGCTCAAATTCCTTGTGTAGTACGGGACTTGACGGATCGTCGGAAGACCCTCAAAGCACCCATCCGGGTGTTCGACGGCCCTTTGTTCTACGGGTTGTCAGGGGTGTAGTAGAGCCCCGGGCGGGGCGCCAGTTCGACGGTGGTCCGGGTGCCCGTCTCCTGGGCGCGGACGCCCGCCTCGGCGACCACGGAGGCCGCGTAGCCGTCCCAGGCGCTGGGGCCGGTGACGCGGCCCTGCCGCACGGCGTCCACCCACGCCCGCACCTCACGGTCGTAGGCGTCCGCGAACCGCACCAGGTAGTCCTGCGGCACCTCCTCGCGCGCGCCGCCGTCCGCCGTGACGAGCATGGTGTGCTCCGCGCCGATCCGGGCGCTGCCCGCCTCGCAGACCGCCTCGCAGCGCACCTGGTAGCCGAAGCCGCAGTTGACGAAGACCTCCACGTCGACCAGGGCGCCCGCCGCCGTCTCCAGGAGCACGAACTGCGGGTCGAGCAGCCCGTCCGGGGCGCCCGAGGACGGCCGGGGCCGCAGCACCGTCACCGCGGTCAGCTCCTGGCCGAGCAGCCAGCGGACCGCGTCGATCTCGTGCGCCACCGAGCTGTCGACCAGCATCGCGGAGGTGAAGCCGGGCGGCGAGGAGACGTTGCGGTGCACGCAGTGCAGCATCAGCACCCGCCCCAGACGGCCGCTGTCCAGCAGCGCCTTCAGCTTGCGGTACTCGGCGTCGTAGCGGCGCATGAACCCGATCTGGGCCAGTCGGCGGCCGAGCCGCGCCTCCGCCTCCACCACCCGCAGCGCCCCCGCCGCGTCCGGCACCATCGGCTTCTCGCACAGCACCGGCAGCCCCCGCGCGAACGCCGCGAGCAGCGCCTCCTCGTGCGCCGGGCCGGGCGAGGCGACCAGGACGGCGCCCACCCCCGGCGCGTCCAGCGCGGCGGCCACCTCGGTGTGCACCGACACGCCCTCGATCCCGGCCACCGCCTCCTTGGCCCGCTCGGCGTCCGGATCGGCCACGGCGGCGACCCGCGCGCCGCTCACCACCCGGTCCAGGCGCCGTATGTGGTCGGCACCCATGTGCCCGGCACCCAGCACCGCAACGCCCACCACATCACCCACGTGCGCACTCCCTCGTCGCCGGTCGTCCCGGGACAGCGTAGGCACACGGGGGCGGGCCCCGTCAGTAGCGCAGCACCCCGGCGATGCGGTCGGCGTCGTCCAACATGCCGTCCGGTACGAAGCGGACGTCGGCGCCGGTCTCCAGGCACTGCTCGACGATCTCGTCCACGATGTCCACGCGGGCGTCGAGGTCACCGCTGTCGGCCGGGACCAGATGGCCGCCGTCGTCGCGTACCGTCGCGCGGTAGTTCTCCTCGACGGCGAGCAGCCGCACCCGCGCCTGGAGGGCGTTCTGCCAGACCTCGTCGAGACCGGCCGCGAACTCCTTGCGGCCCCGCGCCCTGACGAGTTCCTCGGCCACCGTGTCGGCGCTGAGCCGGGCCTCCGCCTCAAGCAGCGGCCGGACCGCCTTCCACACCGCCTCGTGGCTGCCGTGCGCCAGCCCGCCGTGCCGCACCTGGGCGGCGTGCCGGGTGGCGCCGCCGATCTCGTCGAGCAGCGACAGCGCCGCCTGCTCGCCGGTGACGAACAGCGGCCGGGGGTCCTGGCGCAGGACGGCGGCCATCGCGGTGTCCGCGTCGCGCAGGAAGTGCTTGGTGTCCTCGTCGCGGAACGCGCTCGGCGTGTCGCCGATCCGCTCCTGGCGCTCGGGGTCGAAGTTCCGGGTGTCCCGGGTCATCGGGAAGCCGCCGGTGTGCTCCTCGGTCACCCGGTCCACGCCGCCGCTCCACAGGGTGACCCGGTCGGAGGCGACCGACATGACCCAGAACGGCCGTTCGGAGGCGTGCGCGGAGACGAGGTTGCGGGTCAGGAAGGTGTCCGAGAGCACCACCCGCTCCGGCACCGGGCGGGCCAGGGACCACACCTGGTGCTCACCGGGCGCGGCGAAGATCACCAGACCGTCCTCGGCGTGGGCGAGGTCGACCTCGGCGAGCGCCCGGTCGAGGTGCTCCTCGACGTCGGTGCGGCGCTCCCGGGTGACCGCCGGGTCCTGTTCCAACTGCCGTTTGGCCTCGGCGACGACGTTGCGCAGCCGGACCGCGTCCTGGTGGTTGTCCGGCTCGCGCCGGTGCGTCGGGGTCAGCACGGACACCGCGGGGTAGGGGCGCGGGCGGCGCAGCTCGGCGAGGGTCGCGGGACTGAGTGCGTGCTCCATGACAGCACCATAGGTCCGATGTGGCGGCGGGGCACGTGGGGCGGCCCGCCGCGGGCGGAGGCGGGCGCCGGGCCGTTCAGTCGTCGTCCTCGGCGCCGCAGGAACTGCCGTCGGGCGGCAGGGTGCCGTACAGCAGGAAGTCGTCGACCTTGCGGTGCACGCACGCGGAGGAGCCGTAGCCGGTGTGCCCCTCGCCCCGGTTGTCGAGCACCACCGCCGAGGGGCCGAGCCGTTTCGCGGTCTGCTCGGTCCACCGGTACGGCGTCGCGGGGTCGCCGCGGGTGCCGACCAGCAGCATCTTCGGCGCGTCGACGTCCCGGACCCGCTCGCGGATGAAGGGGGTGCCCTTGGGGCGGCCGTAGCACATCAGCACCTGGGTGAGCCGGTACCGGCCGAACACCGGTGACGCCCGCTCGTACCGGGCGCGCAGTCTGCGCAGCTCGCGGGTGATCTGCCCGGCGGTGGGGCGGTCGGGGTCGTCGGCGCAGTTCACCGCCATCAGCGCGGCCGGGAGGTTGTCCAGCGGGACGTCCTCCTCGTCGGCGAGCCCGCCGTCCCGCCCCGGCCGGGGGCCGATCCGCACCGGCAGCGCGAAGCCGCCGGTGGTGAACGCCTCCACGCCACGGGTGTCGCCGTCCTCCACCAGCAGGGCCAGCGCCCGCTGGAGCGTGGGCCACAGGTCCTTGCTGTAGAGCGCCTGTCCGATGGCGCCGACCAGGTCCTGGCCGGAGAACGTGCCGCCGAAGGCGGTCGGCACCGGGTCCTCGTCGAGGGAGCGGACCAGCCGGACGACCTCCTCGCGGCCCGCCCGCGGATCCTGCCCGAACGGGCAACCGATGTCCCGCGCGCACCAGTCGACGAAGTCCCGCAGCGCCCGGTGCTGTCCCTCGGCGCCCGCGACGCCCTGCTCGGCGAGCGGCTCGGTCAGGGTGTCCACGCCGTCCAGCGCCAACCGGCCCACCCGGTCGGGGAACCGGGCCGCGTACACCGCGCCGAGCCGGGTCCCGTAGGAGAAGCCCAGGTAGTTGAGCTTGTCGTCGCCGAGCGCCTGGCGGATGACGTCGAGGTCCTGGGCGACGTCGACCGTGCCCATGTGCCGCAGGACGGGGCCGGAGTGCCGGGCGCACTGGGCGGCGGTCGAGCGCAACTCCCGCAGCGCGGCGAGGGGGTCGCGCAGCATGTCGTCGGTGTCGTCCGGGGCGTCCGCGTCGTCCGAGTCATCGGGGGCTTCCGTGTCGAGGAAGCCGTCGCCGCAGCTCACCGGGGAGGACCTGCCGATGCCGCGCGGGTCGAAGCTGACCACGTCGTAGCCGTCGGTCAGCTCCATGAAGTCCGCGCCGTCCGCGGCGAGTCCGGCGACGCCCGAACCGCCGGGGCCGCCGAAGTTCAGCACCACCGAGCCGCGCCGGTCGCCGGTGGCGCGGTAGCGGGCGAGGGCGAGCCGGAGGGTTCCGGCGCCGGGCCTGGCGTAGTCGAGGGGGACGGTGACCTTGCCGCACTGGAGGTCCTTCGGCGCCTCCGGGCCTTCGCACGCGGACCACTTGACCCGCTGGCGGTAGAACCGGGACAGGTCCGCCCCGTCGTCGTCCTCGGCCGCCGTCGGTACCGCCGCGCCCAGCAGGGCGAGGGCGAGCGCCGGTATCAGCGGGCCGCGCCGCAGCGCGGTGCGCGTCGAGCGATGCATGTGGTGCCTCCAGGGACGCGGGCGGGGCCCTCGCTCACCATAAGGGCCCCCCGGAAGGCACGCCTCCGGACGAGCGGGCCCGGCAGCCGCGGGGCGCTCCGCCGTTCATGTCCCGTTCGGCGGCTTTTGCTGTTGGTTCGATAACCGTGCCACTCGATGGGGTGAAAGGCCGATAAGCCATAACTCTGATGGTTTAGCCGCGTTCTTTCCGGTACGGGCGACCGCCCGTGTCCCAGGTCTGGAAGGCAGGGATCCCATGAGACGGGTTACCCGAAACGGTGTGATCGCCGTCGCCGCCGCATCCGGCGCGATGGCCGTGGCATTCCCGGCGTACGCCGACTCCGCGGCGGACGGAGCCGCCGTGGGCTCGCCCGGGGTGGTCTCCGGCAACACCGTCCAACTCCCGGTGCACGTGCCGGTGAACGTGTGCGGGAACACCGTGAACGTGGTGGGGCTGCTCAACCCCGCCGCGGGCAACCGCTGCGCCAACGAGGGCGGCGCGGAGCGAGGCGGCGGAGGAGCCGCCGGGGGTGGCGCGGGGGGCGGCGCGGGGGGCGGCGCCGAGGGAGGTGCCGGGGGAAATGCCGCGCACCACCCGTCCGCCGGGGCGTCCGCCCACGGGCACGAGGAGGACGCGCCGGGGCTGGTCTCCGGCAACGGCGTCCACCTGCCGGTCCACCTCCCGGTGAACGTCAGTGGCAACACCGTGAGCGTGGTCGGCGTCGGCAACCCGGCGTTCGGCAACACCGCGGAGAACACCTCCCAGCCCCCGCCGAAGCAGCCCACCCGCCCCGAGCGGCCCACGCGTCCGCACCCCGCCGAGCCGCCGCGCACCCGCCCGGTGCCGCCCCCGGCGGCGCACACCGCCAGCCCGCCGCCGCCCGCCGCCGACGCCGCCCTCGCCGACACCGGCGCCGACGGCACCCTGCCCGCGGCCCTCGCCGGTACGGTGCTGGTGCTGGGCGGGGCGGCGCTGGTACGCCGGTCCCGGGCGCGCGCGCCGCGCTGACCCGGTGGCGCGGGCCTCACCGGGGCCGGGGCGGTGGGGCAGCGCGCCCGGTCAGCAGCACCATGCCGGTGTCGCCGTAGTCCGGCAGGGTCGGGTCGGCGTCGATCCGGGTGACCGCGAGGTCCCGGGTCAGCGGCGCGAACACCGCCCGCACGGTCCCCGCGTCCACCGGGCAGCCCGGCCAGCGGGACGCGGGGCCGATCCGGTAGGTCGGCATGTTCTCCATGAACGCGGCGACCAGGTACCCGCCCGGCGCCACACAGCGGGCGAACAGGCGGCAGAACGCGGCGAACTCGGCGCGGTCCTCCGTGGCGCCCTCGGCGACGAAGTGCATGGACGCCAGGTCGTAGCCGCCCGCGGGCAGCTCCCGCACGTCGGCGTGGACGACGTCCACCCGGGCAAGGGCCCGCGCCAGCGTCGCGGGCACCCGCGGGTCGAGGCGCCGGGCCAGCGCGTGGAACGGCAGCCAGCTCGGGTCCGGCCCGTGGTCGATCTGCCGCCGCAGATAGGCCACGTTGCCGGACCCGGCCTCCACCGCGTCGAGTCGGCGGCACACCGCCGAGGCGCAGACCAGCGGGTACAGGTTGGGTCCCGCGCCGAACTCCACGCCCCGCGCGAGACCGTCGGCCGGAAGGCCGCGGTAGAACCCCGCGTGGTGGGCGATGACCGCCGCGTCGGCGGGGTGCACCGCACGGTAGTTCTCGGCGAGGTAGTCCGCGATCGGCCAGCGATCCCAGTCCACGTCGTCGTTACGCGTCGGCACCGCAGCCGCACCTCCCCGACCGACCGGGGAGGGCCGACCGCTCCCACCGCGGCGGGAAGCGCGCGGCGAGCCCGGCGAGGGTGGTCTTGCGCTGGGCCCCGTTCCGTCCGGGTCGTCGTTGGGCGTCGGCGCCCCCGCCGCGCCTCCCTGGCCGACCGGGGAGGGCCGACCGCTCCTGCCACGGCGGGAAGCGCGCGGCGAGCCCGGCGAGGGTGGTGTTGCGCCGGGCCCCGTCCCGTTCGGGCCGTCGTTGGGCGTCGGCGCCTCCGCCGCGCCTCCCTGGCCGACCGGGGAGGGCTGACCGCTCTCGCCACGGCGGGAAGCGCGCGGCGAGCCCGGCGAGGGTGGTGTTGCACCGAGCCCCGTTCCGTTCGGGTCGTCGTTGCGCGTCGGCATCAGCGGCTCACCTTCCCGGGTGCGCCGGGAGGGGTGACCGCTTGCGGCGCAGGGGGAAGCGGGTCGCGAGCCCGGTCAGTGTGGCGTTGAGCCGGTCGATGTCGTCGTCGGAGTTGAGCGCCGTGATCTGCAAGCGGAACCCCACCCGGTCCCGCGGTACGAGGGGGTAGGGGGCCAGCGTCACATAGACGCCCTCCCGCCACAGGAACGCGGCCACCGCGTCCAGGTCGGCGGGGTCGGCCAGCGGGACCTCGATGATCGGCAGCCGGTCCCGGTTGACGGTGGCCACGCCCAGCGCGTCGAGCTGGTCGAGGACCCGGACCGTCTTGCGGTACAGGTCGGCCCGCAACGCGTCCCCGCGGCGGTCGTTGACGTCGAGACCGGCCCGCGCCGTCGCCAGGGACGCGGTGGGCGACGGCCCCGAGTACAGATAGGGCCCGGCGGACGTCTTCAGCCGGTTCTTCAGCGCGGTCGGCGGCGCCAGGAACGCCAGCAGCGACGAGTACGCCTTGGAGAACCCGCCGACCAGCACGATCCCGTCGTACGACTCCCCGGTGTGCCGCACCACGGAGTTGCCGCGCGAACCGTACGGGCACGGCTCGCCCGGGCCGCGCTGCCCGAGCACGCCGAAGCCGTGCGCGTCGTCGACGTACAGCGTGGCGCCCCGGCGTCGGCACACCGCCGCCAGCGTGGGCAGGTCGGGGACGTTGCCGCTCATGCTGTCCACGCCGTCCAGGCAGACCAGCCGCGGTCCGACGGTCGGGGCCGAGGCGAGCGCCGCGTCCAGTTCGGCGGGCCGCCCGGCGCGGAAGCGGCGCAGGGTGGCGCCCTGGCCGCGGGCGGCGACGCAGCCGTCGTACACCGTCTTGTGCGCGGTCGCCTCCACGAAGACCTGGCCCTGGCCCGCGAGGACCGGGATCACCGAGGCGTGCACCAGGGTGATCGTCGGCAGCAGCAGGGTGTCCTCGGCGCCGAGCAGCGCGGCGAGGCGCTCCTCCAGCTCCGGGTAGAGCCGGGGGCTGCCCAGCAGCCGCGACCAGCTCGGGTGGGTGCCCCAGCGGCGGACGGCGGGCTCCACCGCGGCGATGATCTCCGGGTCCCAGTCGAAGCCGAGGTAGTTGCAGGAGGCGTAGTCGACCAGCCAGTGGTCGCCGCTGCGCACGTGCCGTCCGCGCACCTCGTCCAGGACCGCGTCGCTCATCGGGCTGGACCGGCGCAGCCGCTCCAGGTCCCGGCCGCGCTCCCGGGGCGGCACGGGGGAGGGCGTGCGCCGCACCTCGCGGTGGACGGCCGCCGGGGTGCCGGACGGGCGGCGCAGCACCCGCTCGCCGTGCGCCACCGTCATCGGCCGCGCGAACAGGTAGCCCTGCCCGAACCGGCAGCCCATGCCCGCGAGGAGGTCCCGCTGCCCGGTCTCCTCGACGCCCTCGGCGATCACCTCGAGTCCCAGGGTGTCCGCGATCCGCACGATGCCCTCGACCAGCGCCATCTGCCGCGCGTCGCGGGTGAGGTCGTCGATGAAGCTCTTGTCGATCTTCAGTACGTCGAGCGGGAAGTCCCGCAGGTAGCGCAGCGAGGAGAAGCCGGTGCCGAAGTCGTCGACGGCGATCCGCACCCCGCGCTCCTTCAGGGCGTGCAGCACCGACTGGACCTGCGCGTCATGGCGCAGCAGCACCGTCTCGGTCAGCTCCAACTGGAGCGTGCCCGGCGCCAGGCCCGGGGTGCGCAGCGCCCGGTCGACCTCGTCGAGGAAGCCGCTGTCCCGGAACTGCCGCGCGGAGACGTTGACGCTGACGTACGGCGGTCCGCGGTGCCTGCGCAGCCGCTGGAGCCCGGCGATGTCGTGCGCGGCGTGCTGGAGCACCCAGGAGCCCAGCGGGGTGATCTGCCCGGTCTCCTCGGCCAGCGAGATGAACTGCTCGGGGCTGACCGGATGGTGTGGGGCGCCCGGCCAGCGCACCAGCGCCTCGAAGCCGACGACCTCACCGGCGGTGAAGTCCACGACCGGCTGGTAGCGCAGCGCGAGTTCCTGCCCGGCGACCGCGCGGGCCAGCCTGTTCTGCAGGTCGTGCCGCTCGACCACGCGGGTGCGCAGGCGCGGCTGGAAGCGCCGCCACTGCCGCTTGCCCGCCGTCTTCGCCGCGTACAGCGCGAGGTCGGCGTGGCTGAGCAGTTCCTCGGCGTCGGCGCTGTCGCGGGCGGTGGCCACCCCGACGCTCGCGGAGACCGTCACCGTCTCCTCGGCCAGCACGAAGGGGCGGCTGAGCATCCGCACCACCTGCGCGGCGAGCAGTTCGGCGTCCAGCGGCTCGCGGGCGTCCTCCAGCAGTACCGCGAACTCGTCGCCGCCGAGCCGGGCGGCGGTGTCCGTGCGGCGCAGCGTCTCGCGGAGCCGGTCGCCCACGGCCACCAGCAGCCGGTCTCCGACGGAGTGGCCGACCGTGTCGTTGACGAGTTTGAAGTCGTCCAGGTCGATGAAGAGCAGACAGGTCAGCGACGCCTCGCGGCGCCCGCGCAGCAGGGCGCGCTGGATCCGCTCCAGGAGCAGGGTGCGGTTGGGCAGCCCGGTCAGCGCGTCGTGGAAGGCCCGCTGGGTCAGCTCGTGCTCCAGGCGCCGCTGTTCGGTCACGTCCCGCAGGGTCACCACGAGACCGGCGACGGTCCGCTCGGCCCGGAAGTCGCTGCACCGCGCCTCCACCTCCACCCGGCCGTCGCCGCGCCGCACCCACCAGTGGTCGTGGCCGGAGCCCGGCCCGCCCTCCCGGACCGCCGCCAACTGCCGGGCCGCGCGCCGCCGGTCGCGGAGGTCGAGCAGCTCCGGCAGGGCCGCGCCGACGAGGTCCGCGGTGCCGAACACGGAGGCCGCGGACGGGCTGGCGTACCGGATGGTGTCGTCGTCCTCGACGATGAGGATGACGTCGGAGGCGTTGCGGACCAGGGTGCGGAAGTACGCCTCGCTCTCCCGGCGGATGACCTCCTTGCGCAGGGTGACGCGCTCCCTGGCCAGTCCGGCGTGCGAGGTGAGGATCTCCAGCGAGGGCAGCGTCTCGGCGAGGGCCCGCTCCGGACCGGCGACCAGCAGCACCCCGGGGACCTGGCTGGCCGGTCGGTCGGGCCGGGTCATCGGGCAGACGGCGACGCGCTCGGGACCGCCCAGCTCGGAGGCGAGGTCCGGGCCGAGCCGGGCCGCGTCCAGCAGGCCCGGATGCCGCGTGGGCAGCCCGGCGGCGCGCTCGGCGGACAGCAGCAGGGTGCGGTGCGGCACGGCGGGGCCGAGCAGCCGGGCCACCGTCGACTCGCAGGCGCGGGTGACCTCCTGGTGCCGGACGGCGGCGACCAGCGAGGCGGCGGCCGTGCGCAGCGCGTACTCCCGGGCGACCGCCCCGCGGTGGGCCACGACCATGCTTGCGAGCCGCAGGATGACCAGCAGGAACAGCACCCCGGAGAACGCGGCGATCACGGCGGCGTCATGGGCGGCGGACCCGGTGAGACCCTCGTACAGCAGGATCGCGGGTGCGATGCAGGTGACCACGGCGAGCACCACCAGCCGCCGGGGCCGGGGCAGCAGCGAGTGCCGCCGTGGCGCGGCGGCGGTGAGCTGCACCATGGACGGGTGCAGGGCGGCCAGGCCCCACGCCGTGTAGAAGACGATCCACCCGGCGTCCAGCAGTGTGCCCGCCTGCCACAGGGAGTTCATCTGGAGGATGCCGTAGGCGATGTCGAAGCCGAGCAGCGTCGCCGTGCCGGTCACCAGCAGCCGCACCGAACGGTTGGACCCGGGCAGCCCGCTCGGCGTCAGCAGCCGGGCGAGCAGCGCCAGCACCAGGACGTCGCCGAGCGGGTAGGCGATGCTGATGGCGCGCTGCTGCCAGGTCAGCCCGGCCACCACCGACAGCGGTTGCACCAGGTACACCCACACCGGCAGTGCGAGCCCCGCGGTGACGATCGCGGCGTCCAGCAGGCCGGGCAGGTCATGGCTGGACCAGCGGCACCGCACCAGCCCGTACAGCCCGGCCGCGAAGAGCGGATAGGTGGCGAGGTAGCAGGCGTCCGCGAGGGACGGGAACGGGTTGGAGGCGTCGAAGTACTCCTCCAGCACGTTGTAGTACGTGTCTCCGGCGATGAACGTCAGCAGCCCGGCGGCCAGCAGCCACCAGGGCCAGGCGTGCGCGGGCCGGTGCAGCCGGGTGCCGGTGAGGACGGCCGCGGCGCCCGCGACGCCGATGGCCGCCCACACGGGGGTGCGGGCCGCGGGGACCGTCATGTAGACGGCGGTGGCGACCGCGACGAGTGCGAGGTACGCGGCCGTCAGCCGACGTGCCGACAGCACGAGCAAGTGCCTCCGCGCCGGGGGGAGGAGACCGGGCTGGCCACCTGGTCCGGGGACTTTCCGATCGTAGGCACCGGCGGTCGGCGGGTGCATCTCAGCAGGTCGGAAAAGGCGTTGCCGCGCGGCCGGGGCGGATGGTGGGGTGGCCGCCATGGACGACACCGCCGCGGTACTCGCCCGCTACGACCGTGAGATGCGCGAGAGCGCCCGCCCCGACGGCCCCGGCGCCCGCGTCGAACGGGCGGGCCGGGTGGTCCGGCAGGTCGCCCCCGCGCACGGCTGGAACGGCGTGCTGTGGTCAGGACTCGACCCGCACAGCGCGGACGCCGACGTGGACGCGGTGATCGCCGAGCAGGTCGCCCGGTACACCGCGCTCGGCCACGGCTTCGAGTGGAAGCTGTACGGCCATGACCGGCCCGCCGGTCTCGCGCGGCGGCTGCGCGCCGCCGGGTTCACCCCCGAGCCCGCGGAGACGCTGCTGGTCGCCGAGACCGGCGACGTCCCGCTGGACGCCGAGCCGCCCGCCGGGGTCCGGGTCGTGGCGGTGGCGGACGCGGCGGGCGTCGACCTGGTCACGCGGGTGCACGAGCGGGCGTTCGGCACGGACGGCGCCGCGCTGCGGCAACAGATGCTGGACCGGCTGGCGGCCGACCCGGAGGGCCTGCTCGCCGTGGTCGCCCTCGCCGGGGACGAGCCGGTCAGCGCCGCCCGCATGGAACTGGTGCCGGGCACCCCGTTCGCCGGGCTGTGGGGCGGCGGCACGGTCGAGGGCTGGCGGGGCCGCGGTCTGTACCGGGCGCTGGTCGCCCACCGGGCGCGGATCGCCGCCGACCGCGGCTACCGCTACCTCCAGGTCGACGCCTCCGACCAGAGCCGCCCCGTCCTGGAGCGCCTCGGCTTCGTGCCGCTGACCACGACCACGCCCTACGTGTACGAGCGGTGACGCCGGGCGCGGTCGTGGACCGTCAGCGGCGTGCCTTGGAGCGGTCCAGCGCGGCGACGCCGAGTGCGGCGAGGCCGATCTGGATCAGCCACTCGACCCAGTCCACGCCCTTGGTGTCGGCCACGTCGAAGGCGTTCGCGAGCGCCGAGCCGATGAGCGCCGCGACGATGCCGACGGCGATGGTCCACAGGACCCCTATGCGCTGGCGCCCCGGGACGACGAGCCGTCCCAGCACACCGATGATGATGCCGATGATGATGGCACTGATGATTCCCGAGATCTCCATTTCCGTCCCTCTTCGTCAGAGCCCTCCCTGACAAGCGGATGCCCCCGGGAGGCGGAGACAGTCCACCGGGGTGCCCGACGTGAGGGGGAGCCGGAACGGCCGGTCCATCGGCGCCCGCGGACCGGCCGTTCCGGTGGTGCGTCCGTTCTCCTACGCCCTCGGGGCGCTCTTCGCCGCCGTGGCGGCGCACATCAGGCCCAGGACCACGGCGAGGGCGCCGATGACGATGTTGTTCCACACGACGCCCGCGTCCGGGCTGTCGCCGACGATCCACGGCGAGACGATCATCCACACGCCGATGGCGCAGGTGGCCCAGCTCAGGCCGTACATGCGCTCCGGGGTGGAGGTGAAGCCCAGCGCCAGCAGGCCGATCGCGATGCCCATGATCAGGTTGTGCGGTACGAGCGCGGGCTGGCTGGTCGTGTAGTGGACGATCCACGGGGACACGGCGCAGTACAGACCGAGCAGGAACACCGGTCCGTCCACGAGCGCCACGTCACGGCCGCCGAGGACACGGGCGTACCTGGCGCGCATCTCGGAGGCGTCGGGGTGGGTGGTGATGTCACCTCTGGTGGGCGAGACGTTGGCCATGACTCGTCTCCTTCGACTGGCAGGCCGACCGCGTCTGGTGCGGTGTGCGGCGCGCGCCGCGCAGGTTCATTTTGCGCTTATTCGGTCCTTATGTGTAGAGGTCAGGTGTATGAGGTCAAACATGACTGTGGTCAGACATGAGAAACCCCCAGGGGCGCCGACTCCCCCGGGGGCCGTTCCGTGGGGCCTACGGGTACGCCTCGCCCTCCAGGTGCTGGCGCAGCCGGTGCAGTCCCCGGCGGGCGTGGCTCTTGACCGTGCCCAGCGGCCAGCCGGTGCGCTCCGCGATCTGGGTCTGGCTCAGGTCCTCGTAGAACGCCAGCCGCAGCACCCGCTGTTGCGGTGACGGCAGCCTGGCCAGCTCCTGCCGGACCAGCACCCGGTCGAGGGCGGCCTCGGGCAGCGCGGCGGGGGCGTCGGCGGGCGGCAGGAGCGAGCCCGCCGAGGCGATCAGGTCCAGGCGCCGGGTGCGCGCGGCGAGCGCGTCGGCGATCCTGCGCCGGGTGATCCCGACGATCCAGGCGCCGAGGTGACCGCGCTCGGGGTGGTAGGTGTGCCGCCCGCGCCACACGCCGAGGAAGACCTGCTGGGTGACGTCCTCGGCCTCCCTGGCGTCCCCCAGGGTGCGCCGGGCCAGCGAGTGCACCAGCGGTGACCAGCGCCGGTAGGCGGCGGCCAGACACGCCTCGTCGCCCGCGACCAGGCCCCGCGCCAGCTCCTCGTCGGCGGCCTCGGGCCGGGTGGTGCGCGCGGGTGGGCTCATGACGGCGGCTCCTCACCTCAGGTTGCGGGGGTGCCGGTGTGCCCCCGTGCCGTCATCGTCGGAGCGTGGCCGCGGAGCCCTCAACTTGCGTCGATTCTGCGTCGGATCACCGCTCGCCGCCCTATAGTCGGCGCATGTCCGAGCCCCCGTCGGAGTCCCCGGGAACCCCGGTGCCCCCCGGTGGTCTGACCACCGGCGCCGTGGCCCGCCGACTCGGCGTCTCCCCGACCACCCTGCGCTCCTGGGACCGCCGCTACGGCATCGGCCCCGCCGTGCGCGCCGACGGCCGCCACCGGCGCTGGACGCCCGCGGACGTGGCCGTGCTGGAGACCATGTGCAAGCTGACGTCGGCGGGCGTGCCGCCCGGCGAGGCGGCCAGGGCGGCCCGGGACGGCGGCGCCGCCACGGTCACCGCGGAGCGGCCGGTGCGCACGGAACCGTCCGCCCGCTCCGGGGCCGCGGGCACGCTGCCCCTCGGTGACGTCCGCCAGGAGTGCCGCGGCCTCGCCCGCGCCGCCGTCCGGCTCGACGCCCCCGCCGTGGAGGAGCAGTTGACGGCGGCCGTCGAGGAGCACGGCCTCACCGTGGCCTGGCAGGAGGTGATGGTGCCGACCCTGCACGCGGTGGGCCGCAAGTGGGCCTCGTCCGGCGACCGTTACGTGGAGGTCGAGCACCTGCTGTCCTGGCACGTCTCCACCACCCTGCGGCGGCACACCCCGCCCCCCGTCCAGCAGGACGGCGGCGCCCCGGCGGCCGGGCCCGTGCTGCTGGCCTGCGTCCCCGGCGAACAGCACACCCTGCCGCTGGAGGCGCTCAACGCCGCCCTCGGCCAGCGGGGCACGGCCACCCGGATGTTCGGCGCCGCCGTGCCCGCGGAGGCGCTCACCGCGGCGGTGCGCAGGCTCGGCCCGGCCGCCGTGGTGCTGTGGGCGCAGGCCCGCTCCAGCGCGAGCGTGCCGCTGGCCCGGCACGTCGCCGGGACCCGGTGGGGCGTCAAGGGCGCCCGCAGGCAACCGGCGGTGGTGCTGGCCGGGCCCGGCTGGGCCGGACGCTCCACGCGCGGGATGCTCCGGCCGACGAGCCTGCCGGAAGCGCTCGACACCCTGTCCGCACTGCCGTGACCCCGCCTCACGTACGGCGGTCGCGGGCCCGCCGGAACCGGTCGAGGCCCTCGGCCAGCTCCACCACCGGGTCCGGGTAGTCGAGCGCGGCCCGGTCGAGCCCCCGCAGCTTCCACGGCTCGTGCGCCGCCGCGCCCGCCAGCGCGCCGAGTTCGGGCACCCAGCGCCGTACGTACGCCCCGTCGGGGTCGTAGCGCCTGCCCTGGGCGACCGGGTTCAGCACCCGGTTGGGGCGGGTGTCGGTGCCGGTTCCCGCCGCCCACTGCCAGTTGAGCTGGTTGTTGGCGAGGTCGCCGTCGACGAGGAGGTCGAGGAAGTGCCGGGCGCCCACCCGCCAGTCGACGTACAGCGTCTTGGTGAGGAAGCTCGCGGTGAGCAGTCGGCCCCGGTTGTGCATCCAGCCCTCGTGGCGCAGTTGCCGCATCGCCGCGTCGACCACCGGGTAGCCGGTACGGCCCTCCCGCCACGCCTCGATGTCGTCGCGCGCGGCGCGCTCGGAGCGCCAGCGGTCGTGCCGGGTGCGGTAGTCGGCGCTGGCGGCGTCCTGCCGGGCGGCGAGCACCTGCCGGTGGAAGTCGCGCCAGGCGAGCTGCCGTACGAACGCCTCCGCGCCGGGGCCGCCCGCGCGGCGTGCCCGGTGCACGAGTTCGACGGGGGAGAGGGTGCCGAAGTGCAGGTGCGGGGAGAGCCGGGAGGTGGCGTCGCCGGACAGGTCGTCGTGGCGGTCCTCGTACGCGTGCACCCCCGAGCGCAGCCAGGCCGCCAGCCGCTTGCGGCCCGCGGTCTCGCCCCCGGCGGGCAGCGCGGGGGACAGCCCGGACAGGTCCGCCCGGGACGGCAGCCGCCCGGAGCCGACGTGCTCGGGGACCCGGACACGCCGGGGCGCGCCGAAGGTGTCCCGCAGCCCCTGCTCCGACCAGCGGCGGAAGTACGGCGTGAAGACCGCGAAGTGGTCGGAGGCGGCCGGGGTCAGCTCCCCGGGCGGGACGACCGTGGTCACCGTGTCGTGGACCAGCAGCCGCCGCCCCCGCGCCTCCAGCGCCCGCCGCAGCCGCGCCTCCCGGTGCCGCGCGTACGCGCTCACGTCGGCCGCCATGTGCACCTCGTCGGCGTCCGCCTCGGTGACCGTCCGGCACACCTCCTCGACCACGTCGCCCTCGCGCACCACGAGCCTGCCGCCACGCTCCCGCAGTCCCGCGTCGAGGTCGGCGAGGCAGTCGGCGAGGAACGCCAGCCGGTTGGGCGCCGCGAACCCGGCCCCGTCCACCGCCGCGTCCCGCACGAACAACGGCACCACCTCCCGCGAACCGTCCAGAGCGGCCCGCAGCGGCGGATGGTCGTGCAGCCGCAGATCGG
Organism: Streptomyces flavalbus; assembly: GCF_042674625.1. Lineage (NCBI taxonomy): Bacteria > Bacillati > Actinomycetota > Actinomycetes > Kitasatosporales > Streptomycetaceae > Streptomyces > Streptomyces flavalbus. Next base: position 529,743 of record NZ_JBHTEB010000001.1, on the reverse strand, counting down.
CGGTGAACAGGACGACGGAGACGTTCACGACGCGGACTCCACGGTGGACGGTGAGGGGACGTGGCGGATCGGGGAGCGGGGCGTGCCCCCTCGGGGGGCGTGGCCCGACTCGGCGGTGGTGGGGTTCATGGTGTGGGCTCCACCGCGGGCGGGGACGGGATGCGGTGGGCGGCCGCGGCGCGGGCGATGTTGCGGGCCATGCCGCCGAAGACCAGGGCGTGGAAGGGGGAGACGCCCCACCAGTAGGCGTGGCCGAACAGGCCGCGCGGGTGGAACAGCGCCCGTTGCCGGTAGCGGCTGCGGCCGTCGCCGTCGGGCTCGGCGTACATCTCCAGCCAGGCCAGGCCCGGCAGCCGCATCTCCGCGCGCAGCCGCAGCAGACGGCCCGGCTCGATCTCCTCCACCCGCCAGAAGTCCAGCGAGTCACCGACCCGCAGCCGCTGCGCGTCCCGGCGCCCCCGGCGCAGTCCGACGCCGCCGACCAGCCGGTCAAGCCAGCCGCGCGCCGCCCACGCGAGCGGGAAGGAGTACCAGCCGTTCTCCCCGCCGATGCCCTCGATCACCCGCCACAGCGCCTCCGCCGACGCGGGCACCGCCAGCTCGCGCCGGTCGGTGTAGAGGCTGCCGCCCGCCCAGTCCGGGTCGGTGGGCAGCGGGTCGCTGGGCGCGCCGGGAACGGCCGCGTTGGACCAGCGGGTGGTGACCTGCGCGTCCCGCACCCGTTGCAGGGCGAGCCGCACCGCCTCGTCGAAGCCGAGCGGGTGGCCGGGCGGGTCCGGCACGTACCGCGCGAGGTCGTGCTCGTGGCAGACCACCTCGTGCCGCAGCGACTCCGCGAGCGGCCGGGCGATCGACGCGGGCACCGGCGTCACCAGCCCCACCCAGTGGCTGGACAGACCGGGCGTCAGCAGCGGCACCGGCACCACGATCCGCCGCCCGAGCCCGGCGACCCGGGCGTAGCGGAGCATCATGTCCCGGTACGTCAGCACCTCAGGGCCGCCGACGTCGAAGACCCGGCTGACCTCCGCGGGCAGCTCCGCGCAGCCGACCAGGGCGCGCAGCACGTCCCGTACGGCGACCGGCTGGATGCGGGTGTGCACCCAGCTCGGGGTGACCATCACGGGCAGCCGCTCGGTGAGGTAGCGCAGCATCTCGAAGGAGGCCGAGCCGGAGCCGATGATGACGGCGGCCCGCAGCACGGCGGTGGGCACCCCGGAGTCCAGCAGGATCCGCCCGACCTCGGCCCGCGACCGCAGGTGCGGCGAAAGTTCACCCTCCGGGATCCCGGCGGGGGTGAGACCGCCGAGGTAGACGATCCGCCGTACGCCCGCGATCCGCGCCGCCGTCGCGAAGATCCGCGCCGCCCGCCGGTCGGTGTCCTCGAAGCCCTGGCCGGTGCCCAGCGCGTGCACCAGGTAGTACGCCACGTCGACGCCCTCCATGGCCGCCGCGACGGACTCCTGGTCGGTGACGTCCCCGCGCACCACCTCCACCTCGCCCGCCCAGGGCTGGTCGCGCAGCTTGCCGGGGGAGCGGGCGAGGCAGCGCACCCGGTGCCCGGCCCCGAGCAGCTCCGGTACGAGCCTGCCGCCGATGTACCCGGTGGCGCCGGTCACGAGCGAGCGCGGTCCCTGCGGCGGATCCTCGGCGTTCATCGGCTGTCGGTCCCTTCGTGCGGATCGTTCGCGGATCACTTCCCCACGGGAGGCGATGTCGGATGCGTGCCCGCCGACGGTTCCCCTGTCGCGCTTCTATAGGCTGAACGCGTGGCCGACCTCCAGTCCTTCGCCGTCCAGTTGCGGCGGCTCAACGGCGAGATCAACCGTCTGGTGCAGGGTTTCGCGGGCGACCAGGGGCTGCACCCCACCGACGTGCACGCCCTCGCCGCGATCCTCGACGCCGACGAGCCGATGACGCCGGGACGGCTGCGCGAGCACCTCGGCCTCACCTCGGGGGCGGTTACGGCGTGCGTGGACCGGCTGGAGCGGGCGGGGCACATCCGGCGCGTCCGGGAGAGCGCCGACCGCCGCGTCGTCCACCTGCACTACGCCGCCGACGCCCGCCCGGCCGCCCGGACGTACTTCCGGCCGCTGGCCGCGGCGACCCAGGCGGCCACCGACCGCTTCACCGAGGAGGAACTGGCGGTGGCGCTGCGCTTCCTCGCGGACCTGAACGAGGAACTCGCGTCGGTGCGGCCCCACGGTCGCTGACCACCGCATCCGGGGACCGGTGCGCGGCGGAAGAAGGGGTGTGACCTACGATCACCGCGGCGGATAGATAGCTCAATGATTGAGATACTTTTTCGTTGAGTTATCGTCCGACGTGCCGATCACCCACCCCGGACCCGGAGAACCATGACGCCCCCCAGTCCCCGACGCGCACGCCTGCTCGTCCCCCTGCTGCTCCTCGCCGTCTGGCTCGGCATCGGCGGGGCCCTCGGCCCCTTCGCCGGACGGCTCGGCGAGGTCGCCACCAACGACCAGGCCGCCTTCCTGCCGCGCAGCGCCGAGTCCACCGAGGTCGTCACCGCCCAGCGCGCGTTCCGTCAGGACGAGACGCTGCCCGCCGTCGTCGTCTGGACCGACCCCGCCGGGGCCGACGTCGGGGACCGGCGGGCCGCCGCGAGCGAGGCGCTGGCCGCGCTCACCGACGCCCCCGGCGTCACCGGCACCGTGTCCCCGGCCCTGCTCTCCGAGGACGGCAAGGCCCTCCAGGGCGTCGTCCCGCTCCGGCCCGACCTCGGTGACCAGCTCACCGACGCCCTCGACCGGGTCCGCACCGGCGCCGAGGCCGTGCCCGGCACCACGGTCCACCTCGCCGGACCGGCCGCCAGCCAGGCCGACCTCTCCGACGCCTTCGCCGGGATCGACGGACTGCTGCTCGCCGTCGCCCTGATCACCGTGCTGGCGATCCTGCTGCTCGTCTACCGCAGCGTGCTGCTGCCCCTGGTGATCATCCTCGGCGCGGTGTTCGCCCTCGCCCTCGCCTGCGCCGTCACCTACGCCCTCGCCGACCACGACCTGGTGCGCGTCGACGGCCAGGTCCAGGGCATCCTGTCCATCCTCGTCATCGGCGCCGCCACCGACTACGCGCTGCTGCTCACCGCCCGCCACCGCGAGGAACTCGCCACCCGCCCCGACCGGTTCGCCGCCGTCACCGCCGCGCTGCGGCGGTCCTGGGGCGCCGTCGTGGCCAGCGCCGCCACCGTCGCCCTCGGCCTGCTCGCGCTGCTGCTCAGCGACCTGACGAACAACCGGGCGCTCGGACCGGTCGGCGCGATAGGCATCGCCTGCGCCGTGCTCAGCACCCTGACCTTCCTGCCCGCCGTGCTGGTCCTCCTCGGCCGTGCCGCCTACTGGCCCGCCCGGCCGCACCCGGACGCCGACGCGCGCGGCACCGGTGCCGGGGTGTGGCAGCGGGTCGCCGCCCTGGTCGACCGGGCGCCCCGCCGCGTGTGGGCGGTGGCTCTGGCGGGACTCCTCGCGTGCGCCGCGTTCGCCCCCGCGCTCACCTCCAAGGGCGTGCCGCTGGACGAGACGTTCGTCAACGACGCCCCCTCCGTCGCCGCGCAGCGCACCCTCGGGGAGCACTTCCCCGGCGGCTCGGGCAACCCGGCCGTGGTCGTCGCGGACGCCGACCGGCTCACCGAGGTCGTCGCCGCCGCCCGCGCCACCGACGGCGTCGCCTCCGCCGCGCCGGTCGCGGAGGGCGGCCGTCCCGGCGGTGCCCCGCTGGTCGTCGACGGGCGGGTACGGGTCGACGTCACCCTGCGCGCCGCCGCCGACAGCGACGCCGCCAAGGACACCGTCGCCCGGCTGCGCACCGCCCTGCACGCGGTGCCGGACGCCGACGCCCTCGTCGGCGGCTACACGGCACAGCAGTACGACACCCTGCGCACCGCCGAACGGGACCGGACCCTCATCGTGCCGGTGGTGCTCGCGGTCATCCTCGCCGTACTGACGCTGCTGCTGCGGTCCCTGCTGATGCCGGTGCTGCTGGTGGCGACCGTGGCGCTCAACTTCTTCGCCACGCTCGGCGTCTCCGCCCTGGTCTTCGAGCACGTCCTCGGCTTCACCGGCACCGATCCGTCCGTGCCGCTGTACGGGTTCGTCTTCCTGGTCGCCCTCGGCGTCGACTACAACATCTTCCTGATGTCCCGGGTCCGCGAGGAGTCGCTGCGGCTCGGGGTGCGCCGGGGCGTGCTGCGCGGGCTGACCGCTACCGGCGGGGTGATCACCTCGGCCGGGGTGGTCCTCGCCGCGACCTTCGCCGCGCTCGGGGTGATCCCGCTGGCCTTCCTGGCGCAGATCGCCTTCATCGTCGCCTTCGGGGTGCTCCTGGACACGCTCGTCGTCCGCTCGCTGCTGGTGCCCGCGCTGGTGCGGGACATCGGGCGGCTGTCCTGGTGGCCGGGGCGGCTGAGCCGCGCCGACGGAACACCCCGGGCCGATTGACATGACCGCTTCGGTTCCGGGCAGGCGAAAGGACAGGGATCCCGTCGACCCGATGCGATGACAGAGCTGGAGGTGGCTGCCGCCATGGGCGCGAAGGTGTTGGAGCGGTTTCCCGCAGGGGCTCCCCGAGGATCGTGGCCCGCGGAGGAGTACGCGGCACGGCGCCGCGCGCAGGGCGAGCCCGCGACCGTCGTCATGGACCTGAAGTCCGACGCGTTCCTCGTGGTCGTCCGCACCCGCGACGACGACTGAGCCGACGACGCGTCACAGCACGCCCCGCCGGGCCAGGTTGCGCAGCAGCGCGCGCACGCCGTACGACCACGGCTCCGCCCGCTCACTGGCCACCACGGTGTTGACCAGAGTGCCGAGCGGCGGGCTGGAGATCCGTACGACGTCCCCGTGCTCGTGGGTGAAGCCCGCGCCCGGCGCGTGCCGGTCCTCGGTCGGCGCGAACAGGGTGCCGGTGAACAGCACGAACCCGTCCGGGTACTGGTGGTGCGCGCCGTACGTCGCGGCCACCAGGTCCAGCACGTCGCGGCTGATCTCCCGCATCGAGCTGCCGCCCTGGAGGACGTAGCCGTCCGCGCCCTCGACGCGGAGTTCGATGTCGAGGGCGCGGACGGCGTCCAGGCCGAACCCGTCGTCGAGGAGCCGGACGAACGGTCCGATGGCGCACGAGGCGTTGTTGTCCTTGGCGCGGCCGAGCAGCAGCGCGCTGCGCCCCTCCACGTCGCGCAGGTTGACGTCGTTGCCGAGGGTGGCGCCGCGCACCCGCCCCCGTGAGTCGACGACGAGGACGGCCTCGGGCTCCGGGTTGTTCCACACCGAGTCGGCGAGCACGCCGACGTCGGCCCCGGTGCCGACCGCGGAGAGCACCGGGGCCTTGGTGAACACCTCCGGGTCAGGACCGATGCCGACCTCCAGGTACGGCGACCACAGGCCCTCGGCGACCAGCAGCTCCTTGACCTTGCCCGCCTCCGCCGACCCGGGCCGCAGCCCGTCGAGCGCACCGCCCACCGCCGCGCGGACCCGCTCCCGTACCTCGGCGGCCCGCCCGGGGTCACCGCCCGCGCGCTCCTCGATGACGCGCTCCAGCAGGCTCCGGGCGAAGGTGACGCCCGCCGCCTTGATCACCTGGAGGTCGACGGGGGCGAGCAGCCGCGGGAGGTCACGGCGGCCGGTGGCGCCCGCGTCCAGCAGCTCCGCCAGGGACCAGACCCGGCCACCGACGGCCTCGCGGACCACCGTGGCGGCGTCGTCGCGTTCCAGCAGGTCGGAGACGGTGGGCGCGACGGCGGTCAGGTCGACGACCCGCTCGCCGCGCACCGCCGCGACACACGGGCCGTCCCACTCCGGTTCGTGGACGCGGGCGACGAGGAGGGCCCGGTCGGCGTCGTCCGGGAGGACGGAACCGGGCGTGAGGACGGGGCGGGGGCGGGAGGCTGCCGATTTCACGCTGGTGGTCTCCGGGGTGGGGGAGTGGGGGCTCAGTGGGAGTCGCGGGGGACGTCGTGGCCGCGGCTGCCGCGCAGGAAGTCGAAGTCGGCTCCCCGGTCGGCCTGTTCGACGTGGGCGGTGTAGAGCCAGGTGTAGCCGCCGGTGTACCGGGGTTCGGGCGCCCGCCACTCCTCGCGGCGCCGCTGGAGTTCCGCGTCGGGCACGTCCAGGCGCAGCGTGCGGTGCGGTACGTCGAGGACGATCGGGTCGCCGTCCCGCACCAGGGCGAGCGGCCCGCCGACGGCGGCCTCCGGGGCCACGTGCAGCACCACGGTGCCGTAGCCAGTGCCGCTCATCCGGCCGTCGCAGATCCGCACCATGTCCGTCACGCCCGCCTTGAGCAGCCTGGTCGGCAGCGGCACGTTGGCGACCTCGGGCATCCCCGGGTACCCGCGGGGTCCGGCGTTGCGGATGACGAGGACGGTGTTCTCGTCGACGTCGAGGTCCGGGTCGTCGGCGACCGCGTGGTACGCCTCCGGGGAGTCGAAGACCCGGGCGGGGCCGCGGTGGGTGAGCAGGTGCGGTGACGCGGCCGACTGCTTGAGCACCGCCCCGTCGGGGCACAGGTTGCCGCGCAGCACGGCGGTACCGGTTCCGGCCGGTTGGAAGGGGGCGTCCAGGCCAGTGATGACGTCCGGGTTGACGCGTTCGGCGTCCGCGACGTCCTCCGCGACGCGGCGGCCGGTGACGGTGATCCTCTCGCCGTGCAGCAGCCCGCCGCGGAGCAGTTCGGCCTGGACGGCGGGCAGCCCGCCCGCGTAGCAGAAGTCCTCCATCAGGTACCGGCCGCTGGGCATCAGGTTGACCAGCGTCGGCACCGCGCGGGCCAGCTCGTCGAAGTCCTCCGGGCCCAGGTCGACCCCGACGCGTCCGGCGAGCGCGGTGAGGTGGATGATCGCGTTGGTGGAGCCGCCGATGGCCGCGTTGACCCGAATGGCGTCCTCGAACGCCTCCCGGGTCAGGATCCGCGAGGGGCGCAGCTCCTCCTCCACCATCCGTACGACGCGCTGCCCCGCCGCCTGCGCGGTCTCCATCCGCCGCATGTCGACGGCGGGCCAGGCCGCCGAGCCGGGCAGCTGCATCCCGAGCGCCTCGGCCAGGCACGCCATGGTGGAGGCGGTGCCCATCGTCATGCAGTGGCCGTGCGAACGCGCCATGCAGCCCTCGGCGAAGAAGCACTCCTCCGGCGTCATCCGCCCGGTCTTCAGGTCCTCCTCGAACTTCCACACATGGGTGCCCGAACCGACGTCCTGGCCGCGGTACTTGCCGTTCAGCATCGGTCCGCCGGTGACCATCACGGTGGGCAGGTCGACGCTGGCGGCGCCCATCAGCATCGCGGGCGTCGTCTTGTCACAGCCGGAGAGCAGTACGACGCCGTCGAGCGGGTTGGCCCGGATCAGCTCCTCGACCTCCATGGCCATGAGGTTGCGGTACAGCATCGCGGTGGGGCGCATCAGCGTCTCGCCGGTGGCCATGGTCGGGAACAGCAGCGGGAAGCCGCCCGCCTGCCACACCCCGCGCTTGACCGCCTCGGCGACCTCGGTCAGATGGACGTTGCACGGGGCGAGTTCTGAGGCGCTGGTCGCGATGCCGATGACGGGACGCCCGTCGAACACCTCGTGGCCGAAGCCCTGGCTGCGCATCCAGGAGCGGTACACCATCCCGCCGCGGCCCGCCGCGCCGAACCACGCCTGACTGCGGCGGCCCGTCTTCTCCATGTCCGTCATGTTGCCTGCTCCCCTGGCTCGCACACCCGGCGACTCACTCCTTGACCTGCTGTTCGAACGTGGCCTGGAAGCGCCGGGTGTGGTCCACCCGGCGCACGGGCCCGGTCAGCGTGACCCTGGCCGTCAGCCGTGGCGCGGCGCTGGAGGCGGCCAGCCGCAGCTCCAGTGCGCCGGGTTCGACGACGCGTCGGCCCTCGCGCCCGGTGAAGGAGGCCACGTCGGCCGGGACCGTGACCCGCACGCGGCGGGCCTCGCCCGGCGCCAGCTCCACCCGGGTGTAGCCGACGAGGCGCTGCACCGGCTGGACGACGGAGGCGACCGGGTCGTGCAGATAGAGCTGGACGACCTCGGTCCCGGCCCGCCCACCGGTGTTGCGGACGGTGAGGGCGAGGGTGAACTCGCCGTCGGTCGGGGCCTCCTGGGCGTCCACGGCCAGGTCGGTCCAGTCGAAGCGGGTGTAGGACAGCCCGTGGCCGAAGGCGAACGCCGGGGTCGGGTCGACGTTGGACACGCCGCTGGCGTGCGCGAGCCGCGCGCCGAGATAGGTGGTCGGCTGCGATCCCGGCCCGCGCGGCACGCTGACGGGGAGCCGTCCGGAGGGGTTGACCCGGCCGCTGAGCACCCCGGCGATCGCGTGGGTGCCCTCCTCGCCGGGGAAGAAGGTCTGCACGATCGCGGCGGACTCGGCCACGGCCCGGCCGATCGCGTACGGCCGCCCGGCGAGCAGCACGGTGACCACGGGCGTCCCCGTGTCGAGCACGGCGTCGAGGAGCTGCTGCTGTGCGCCGGGCAGGACCAGCGTCTCGGCGTCGCACCCCTCGCCGCTGGTGCCCCGCCCGAAGAGCCCGGCGCGGTCACCGAGCACCACCACGGCGACGTCGGCCCCGCCCGCCGCCCCGGCGGCCTCGGGGATGCCGGAGAGGTCCCCGTCGTCGACGCCGGTGCCGCGGACGACCGTGAGTGTGGCGTCGGGGAACTCGGCGGTGAGCGTGTCGCGCAGGGTGGGCAGTGCGATGCCGAGCGGGGTGCCGGGATGGCGGACGCCGATGTGCTGCGGGAAGGAGTAGCAGCCGAGGACCGCGGTCGGCTCGGCCGCGTTGGGCCCGATCAGGGCGATGCGGCGCGGCCGGGTGAGGGGCAGGGTGCCGTCGTTGCTGAGCAGGACGGCGGCCTTCTCGGCGATCTCCCGGGCGAGTTCGCGGTTCTCGGGCCGGTCGAGGTCGACCGTGCCGCGCAGGGCGTCCGGGTCGTCGGGGTCCGCGCCGTCGAGCGCGGTCGGCAGGGGGTTCCAGCCGGGGTCGAGCAGCCCGAGCGCCGCCTTCTGGAGGAGGACGTGGCGTACGGCGCGGTCGACGAGCTTCTCCGGCACCCGGCCCTCGGTGACGGCCTGGACGAGGGGGTCGCCGTAGGTCTTGACGTTGGGCAGCTCGACGTCGACGCCCGCCGCGAGCGCGAGGCCAGCGGCGTCGGCCCAGTCGGCGGCGACGCCGTGCAGGGTGCGCAGGAAGGCGATGGCGAAGTAGTCCGCGACGACCGTGCCGTCGAACCCCCAGGTGTCGCGGAGCAGCCCGGTCAGCAACCGCTCGTCGGCGGCGGCGGGGATGCCGTCGGTGTCGGTGTAGGCGTGCATCACGGCCTGGGCGCCGCCCTCGCGGACGGCCATCTCGAACGGCGGCAGCAGCACGTCCGCCCGCTCCCGGGGCCCCATCGGGGCGGGCGCGAGGTTGCGTCCGGCGCGGGAGGCGGAGTAGCCGACGAAGTGCTTCAGGGTGGCGAGCACCCCGGCCGACTGGATGCCCCGCACGTACGCCGTGCCGAGGGTGCCGACGAGGACGGGGTCCTCCCCGACGGTCTCCTCCACCCGGCCCCAGCGAGGGTCGCGTACGACGTCCAGGACGGGCGCGAGGCCCTGGTGGACGCCGACGGAGCGCATGTCACGGCCGATCGCGGCGGCCATCCGGTACACCGCGTCCGGGTCGAAGGTGGCGCCCCAGGACAGCGGGACGGGGTAGGCGGTGGCGCCCCAGGCGGCGAACCCGGCCAGGCACTCGTCGTGGGCGACGGCCGGGATGCCGAAGCGGTTGGCGGCGGCGATCCGGGCCTGGGTGCGGGCCAGCGAGAGCGTGCCCACCGCCGGGTCGACGGGGACGGTGCCGAACGGCCGGGTCAACTGCCCAAGGCCGCTGGGCAGCAGGGCGTCGAGGTCGACGGCCTCCTCCATCTCGTGCTGGTGCGGGGCGACCTCGCCGCCCTCGTCGGAGGCGCCCGCCCACACCCCGTACAGCTGGGCGGTCTTCTCCCGGAGGGTCATCGCGGCGACCAGGGCGTCGACCCGGGTGGCGGCGGGCAGGGCGGGGTCGTTCCAGAGGGGGGCTTCGGGGGTGGGCTCTGCGGCCACGTTGGCGGTCACTTTCCTCCCTGACCCGGCGATCCCGGGATGGCGGTCACCGGCTGAACCCGGCGGTCAGGCCGCTGAGCAGCTGGCGGCGGCCGAACGCGTACAGGACCAGGATCGGCAGCGTGGTGAGGACGACGGCGGCGAGCACGGCGGGGACGTTGACGCCGTACTGGCCCTGGAAGGTCCACAGGGCGAGCGGCAGGGTCCGGCGCTCGGGGCTCTGGGTGAGGACCAGCGGCAGCAGGAACCCGTTCCAGATGGTCAGCGCGTTGAAGATGGACACGGTGAGGATGGCCGGTCGGGTCAGCGGGGCCGCAAGCCGCCACAGGGTCGTCCACTCGGTGGCGCCGTCGACCCGCATCGAGTCGAAGAGTTCCTTGGGCACGTCGCGGATGAAGTTGGCGAGGATCAGCACGGACAGCGGGATGGCGAAGGCGGCCGACGGCAGGACCAGCGCCAGCAGGCTGTCGTACAGGTGCAGCTTGATGATGATCAGGTCGAGCGGGATCACCGTCGCCTGGAGCGGGATCGCGAGGCCCATCAGGAACAGCCCGTTCATCCGGCGCAGGATCTGCATCCGCCAGCCGCGGACGATGGCGTAGGCGGCCATGAAGGAGAACACGACCGCGGGGACCACGGCGCCGACGGTGACGACGACGCTGTTGACGAAGTAGCGCACGAAGTCGGACTCGATGACCAGTTGGTAGTTGTCGAGCGTGGGGTCGCCTGGCGGTACCAGCGGGTTGCTGGAGTAGTAGTTGCTCTGCATTTTGAGGCTGGTGATGACGGTCCAGTACAGGGGTACGGCGACGACGACGAGCCAGAGCCATCCGGCCAGCCCGCCGAACCAGTTGCGGCGGCGGGCCGCCGGGCGGGAGGAGTCCCGCCGCTCGCGGTGCGGGGCCTTCCGCGGCCGTTGCCGCTTGGTCAGCGTGGTGGTCACGTCAGGCCCCCTCGAGTTGGCTGTCACCGGCGTCCCGGCCGCCGATCCGGCGCAGCAGCAGGGCGAGGGCGAGGCCCACCAGGACGAGGATGACCGCGATGGCGCTGGCCGGGCCCATCAGGTCGGCCTGGAAGCCCCGCTTGTACATGTCCAGCGCGAGGACCCGGGTGGCGTCCCCGGGACCGCCCTCGGTGAGCACGAAGATGAGGTCGAAGAAGGTCAGCGAGCCGACCACCATCAGCGTGGACGAGGTGATGATCGTGTACTTCAGCTGCGGCAGCGTGATGCTGAAGAACTGCCGCACCCGCCCGGCGCCGTCCAACTGCGCCGCCTCGTACAGGGACGCCGGGATCTGCTGGACGCCGCCCTGGTAGATCAGCGCGTGGAACGGGATGAACTGCCAGGAGACGGCGAAGACGACGACCCCGAAGGCGAGCCAGGGCCGCCCCAGCCAGTCCTTGCTGAGCGCGTCGATCCTCAGTCCGGCGCCGAGCCCGAAGTTGGGGTCGAGCAGGGCCTTGTACGCGATCGCGATCGCCGCGGAGCTGAGCAGCAGCGGCACGAAGTAGATCACGCTGAGGACGGCGCGGTAGCGCTGGCGGCCCGCGAGGAACGTACCGAGCAGGATGCTCGCCGGGGTCTGCACGGCCCAGGACACGGCCATCACCAGGAACGTGACCCACAGCGCGTGCGGCAGCCCGGGGTCGGAGAGCACCTCACGCCAACTGGTCAGCCCGGAGGGGTGGATGTCGCCGATCCCGTCCCAGGTGGTGAAGCTCAGGACGAAGACACCGACGAGCGGGATCACGGCGAAGCAGACGAAGACCAGCAGCGCCGGTACCGCGAGCCACGGCAGGACACTGCGCGGCTCGCGGCGCGGCGGATGGCCGGTGAGCGCGCTCATTTGCCGATGACCCCGTTGAGCTTGGCGGCGAACTGCTCTGGTGAGATCGACAGTTGGAACAGCTTGGCGATGTTGTCCAGCAGCGTCTCGGCGGCCGTCGGGCTGAGCGCCTGGTCCCAGGACTGCTGGAACGTCTTGGCGTTGCTGGCGATGTCGTAGGTGAGCTGGAGGAAGTCGGCGCTGTCCGAGGCGGCCAGCAGCTTCTCCGTGCCGAGCCGGACGGGCACCGACCCGTTGTCGATCCACCGCTTCACCTCGTCGTCCTGGAGGACGCCGGTGGCGAAGAAGTCCTTGGCGACCTCCTTCTCCTTGGCGCTGGCCTTCGAGGAGATGGACAGGTACTGGGCGGGGTTGCCGACGCCGTTGCCCGGGTCGCCCTTGCCGCCGTCGACGGGCGGGAAGTTCATGAAGCCCAGCTTGCCGCTGGAGACGAAGTCACCACCGTCGGCCTTCTGGATGCCGTACGACCACGCGCCGTGCAGCATCATCGCGGCCCTGCCGGTGTACAGCAGCGCCTGGTCGGCGTTGGTGTCCGCGGCGATCGACGAGAAGCCCTTGACGAAGCCGTCGGCCTTGACTAGGTCCTGCACCCGGGTCAGGGCGGTGAGGGCGTCCGGGTGGGACCAGGCGTCCTTCTCGCCCTCGATGACGGCCTGGAACACCTCGGGACCGCCGATGCGGTCGAACAGGAACTCCAGCCACATCATGTTCGTCCACCGGGACTGCCCGCCCAGGGAGAACGGCGCGATGCCCTCGGCGTTGAACCTCGGCACCAGCGCCATGATGTCGTCCCAGGACTCCGGCGGCTTGGCGCCGACCTGGTCGAAGACCTCCTTGTTGTAGAAGAGGACGATCGGCTGCACGTTCTCGCACGGCATCGCGTAGATCTTCCCGTCGACGGTCGCCGCGCCGAACGAGGCGGGGAGGAGCCGGTCCTTGACCTCGGAGTGCTGCTCGAACCACGGGGTGAGGTCCTCGACCTGGTCGGCCTCCACGTAGGAGCGCAGCGTGCCGCCGCCCCAGCCCCAGATGATGGTGGGCGCCTTGCCCGCGCCGAGGGCCGTCTTGATCTTCGTCTTGTAGGCGTCGTTCTGGAAGGTGGTGTCCTTGATCTGCGTCTTCGGGTTGGCCTTGTTGAACGCGTCCACCGCGCTGGCCCGGACGCCTTCCTGCGGCTGCCCCTGGAGGTACCAGTAGGTGGCTCCGCCGCCGCCCTCGCTGGGGCCGGACGAGCCGCACGCCGACAGCGCGGCGGAGAGCGGCACGGCGGCGGCCATGCCGAGGAGGGTACGGCGAGAAAGGGAGGTCTCCATGTCTGTTCTCCGTACTCGAGCGCCACGGGCGGCTCGTGAGTCGTGAGGGGTGATGAAAACGTTTCGAAACGTTTCGAGATCGAGCCCGTAAGAGCCCGCTCATGGAGCATGTCCGAGCAAGTTAGATTTCGCGCTGAGCCGGTGTCAAGACGCGTGCGTGGGTGTCCTGCGCGGCGATCACCTGCGTAATCTCAGGGCAGTGCGGGTATCGAGAAGTTCTGTCGGTTACCGAAACCTTTCGGAGATCGGGCGCCGAACAGAGGAACTGGGAGGAACCGATGCCACCGAACGCCAGGCGCACCACCTTGGCGGACATCGCCCAAGCGGCCGGGGTCTCCGTCGCCACCGTGTCCAAGGTGGTCAACGGCCGCGGGGAAGTGGCCCCGCGGACCCGTGCCCGGGTGCAGGCACTGCTCGACCAGCACGACTACCTCGCGCCCGTGGTCCGCCACACCGAGGCACCGGGCGGCCCGACGATCGAGGTGCAGTTCAAGGGCGGCCTTAAGTCGTACGTGGCCGAGACCCTGGAGGGCATCATGGACTCCGCCGCGCGGGCCGGGGCCGCGGTGGCGGTCAGCAAGGCGTCCGGCGCCCCGCACTGGGCCCGTGACCTGGCCGCGGCCGGGCGCCGGGCCGTCATCGCGGTCACCAGCGTGTACACCGCGGCACACCTGCGGGAGCTGGCGCGGGCCGGGCTGCCGCTGGTCGTCCTCGACCCGCTGCACCTGCCGGACAGGCGGGTCAACAGCGTCGGGGCGACCAACTTCGCCGGTGGCCTGGCCGCGACCCGGCACCTGCTCGCCCTCGGCCACCGCCGGATCGCCTACCTCGGCGGACCGGCGTCGGCCGTCTGCAACCAGGCCCGCCTGCACGGCTACCGCGCCGCCATGGAGGCCGAAGGGGTACCGGTCCCCGACGGCTACGTCCTCCCCGGGGAGTTCACGTACGACACCGGCCTGCGCGGCGCCGCGGCGCTGCTGGACGCGGCGGAGCCGCCGACGGCGGTCTTCTCCGGCAACGACGAGATCGCCCTCGGCGTCATCGAGGCCGCCCGCGCCCGGGGGCTGCGCGTCCCCCAGGACCTGAGCGTGGTCGGCTTCGACGACACGGACCTCGCCCGGATGGCCTCACCGCCCCTGACCACGGTGCGCCAGCCGCTACGGGAGATGGGCGGCGCCGCCCTGCGCACCGCCCTGCGGCTGGCCAACGGCGAGAAGGTCGAGTCCCACCACGTCGAACTCGCCACCGAACTCGTCGTCCGCACCTCGACGGCCCCGCCCGGAGGCTGACCCGGGGGCGGCACGGGCTACTCGCCGCCGTCCCCACCGCCGCTCACGTCACTGTCCCGGCTCCGGGAGGGAACGACAATGGACAGCACCGTGCTGGTGTCCCGTCGACCGTATGGCGCCGCTGCCGAGGTCAGACCGGCTGGCCGAGCGGCCGGACCGTCAGGGTGTTGAGGTCGACGCCCGCTGGCTGGTCGAGGGCGAAGCAGACGGCCTCGGCGACGGGCTGGGGCGGCAGGGCGAACGGGGGAGCACCGGCGTCCTGCCAGAAGGGCGTGTCGATCATGCCGGGGTTGACGAGGGTGACGCCGACGCCGCGGGAGGTGGCGTGCAGACGGAGGTTCTCGGCGAGCCCGGTGACCGCCCACTTGGTCGCCGAGTACAGGTTGGCGGGGGCGTTCTTCAGCCCGGCGACGCTGCCGACGAGCACCAGCCGCCCGCCGGTGGCCTCCAGGTGGGGCAGGGCGGCGTGCGCCAGCAGGGCGGGGCCGAGGACGTTGGTGAGGACCATCGGCGCCCACAGCTCCGGGTCGCCCGCCCCGATCGTCGCGCCCTGGGTGCGGGGTGAGTCGGCGGACATGAAACCGGCGTTGGCCACCGCCGCGTGCAGCGCCCCGAAGTGCTCCACGGTCCGGGCGACGGCGGTCCGCGTCGCCTGCCAGTCCGCCGCGTCCGCGAGGAGGCCCAGCAGCCGGTCGGGCTGGTCGGCCGTGTCGAGGAACGCCTTGAGCCTCGTCTCGTCGCGGCCGGTGACGGCCACCCGGTGGCCGCGGTCGAGCAGCGTCCGCGCGGTGTGGGCGCCGATCCCGCTGGTCGCTCCGGTGATCAGTACGGTCTCGCTGGTCATGGTCCTGCTCCTCAGCGCGGGTCATGTCCGTTCGGGCTGTCGAGGCCACGAAACCGGCGTCGGCGCGGGCGGAGAAGGCCGCGTTCATGGGGGGTACAAGCTCGACCTCCCTGCCCGGCGGCCCCTGGCTACGCTGGACGGCATGGCTCCCTCATCCGGCGACGACACCGGCCACCGCTCCGACATCCGGGGCTTCCTCGCCAGCCGCCGCGCCCGGCTCTCCCCGGAGCAGGTCGGCCTGCCCACCAGCGGCCGACGCCGGGTCCCGGGCCTGCGGCGCGAGGAGGTCGCCGTACTCGCCGGGGTGAGCACCGAGTGGTACACGCGGCTGGAGAAGGGCCACATCAACGGTGTCTCCGAGGACGTCCTCGACGCGGTCGGGCGGGCCCTGCGCCTGGACGAGGACGAGCGCGCCTACCTGTTCGACCTCGCGCGGGCGGCCCGCCCCACGCGCGGTACGCCGCCCCGCCGCAAGGACGCCGACGTCCCGCCGTCCGTCCAGTGGATGCTCGACGGCATGACGATGGCCCCCGCCTTCGTCCGCGGCGGCCGGATGGAGATCGTCGTGAGCAACCCGCTCTGCCGGGCCCTGTACGCGCCGATGTTCGCCAGCGCCACCAGCGACGAGCGGGGCCGCGCCAGCTTCCCCCGCTACTTCTTCCTCGACCCCGGCTCGCGTGACTTCTTCGTCGACTGGGAGGCCGGGGCGCGGATCAGCGTCGCGCTGCTGCGCGCGGCGGCCGGGCGTGACCCCCGCGACCGCGCCCTGCGCGAACTCATCGGCGAACTGTCCACGCTCAGCCCCGAGTTCCGCACCATGTGGGCCCAGCACGACGTCCGCGTCCACCACCACGGCGTCAAGCGGCTGCGGCACCCCGAGGTCGGCGTCGTGGAGCTGACCTACCGCTCCATGAACCTGCCGGAGTCCGGCCGGGCGGTGCACGACCTGACCGTCTACACCGCGGCGCCCGGCAGCCCCGCCGAGGACCGGCTCCGCCTCCTCGCGAGCTGGGCGGCGACGCGGCCCGCCCCGGCCACGGAGTCCACCTGACGGTGTCACCAGGGGGGCGCGTCCCCGGTCACACCGTCCACGCCCCCTCCCGCATCAGGAACCGCCCCCGCATCTCCCGCTCCCCCCGGTACGCCTGCACCGTGCGCGGACGCACCCGGAAGAAGGCGTACGACGCGCCGTCCCCGCGCGGGTCCCAGCCGTACTTCGCACGCAGCGCCCCCGCCACCGCCTCCGGCGCCTCCGCCGCGGTGAAGGTGTCCGCCTCCCCGTCGACGAGGAGGACGTCCCGGGTACTGGGGAAGGCGACACGCGCCCGGCCGCCGTCGCGGAGGTCGCCGCGCACCCCCGCGGAGCGCAAGCGACGGGTACTGGACCGGCTGGAAGGGGAGCGGCACATCTGGGTGGCCACGGCGGACGGCGCCGGGGTGCCGTGCGTGGTCGCGCTCTGGTTCGTCTGGGACGGGCGGGCGCTGTGGGTGTCCACTCGGCTGACGAACCCCCACCGGCCGCAACCCGGCGTGCGGCGAACGACTGGCACACCGTGCGTTTTACGTATAACCTCTCCCGTCAACCACCCGCCCAGGAAGGCGCCGATGAGACGCATCGCCCTGGTCGCCCTCGTCGTCGACGACTACGACGAGGCGATCCGCTTCTACACCGACGCCCTCGGCTTCCGTCTCGCCGAGGACGCCCCGCGCCCCGACGGCTCCCGCTGGGTCGTGGTGGAGGCGGGGCCGCCGGACGCGGGCACCGCCCTGCTGCTGGCCCGCGCCAAGGGCGACGCCCAGCGCGCCCGCGTCGGCGACCAGACCGGCGGCCGGGTCGGCTTCTTCCTGCACACCGACGACTTCGCCCGCGACCACGCCCGGATGCTCGCCGCGGGCGTGACCTTCCTAGAAGCGCCGCGGCACGAGCCGTACGGCACCGTCGCCGTCTTCCAGGACCTGTACGGCAACCGCTGGGACCTGCTCCAGCCCGCCACCGCCTGAAACAACCCCGAACCACCCGAAAGCCGGAGAACCGCACACCATGAAAGCTACGCGCGTAGACACCTCCGTCGTAGACGCCCCCGTCGCCGACGCCCTCACCGCCGCCACCCTCCGCCGCCTCCCCAAGGCCGTCCTGCACGACCACCTCGACGGCGGCCTGCGCCCCGCGACCGTCGTGGAGCTCGCGGCCGAGGTCGGGCACGCCCTGCCCACCACCGACCCGGACGAGCTGGCCGCCTGGTACTACGACGCCGCCAACTCCGGCGACCTGGTCCGCTACATCGCCACCTTCGAGCACACCCTCGCCGTGATGCAGACCCGCGAGGGCCTGCTGCGCACCGCCGAGGAGTACGTCCTCGACCTGGCCGCCGACGGTGTCGTCTACGGCGAGGTCCGCTACGCGCCCGAGCTGATGCTGAAGGGCGGGCTGACCCTGCCCGAGGTCGTCGAGACCGTCCAGGAGGGGCTGGCCGCGGGCATGGCGAAGGCCGCTGCGGCCGGGACGCCGGTGCGCGTGGGCACCCTGCTGTGCGGGATGCGGATGTTCGACCGGGTCAGGGAGGCCGCCGACCTCGCGGTGGCCTTCCGGGACGCCGGGGTCGTCGGCTTCGACATCGCGGGCGCCGAGGACGGCTTCCCGCCCGCCGACCACCTCGCCGCCTTCGAGTACCTGCGCCGCGAGAACGTGCCGTTCACCATCCACGCGGGCGAGGCGCACGGCCTGCCCAGCATCCACCAGGCGCTCCAGGTGTGCGGCGCCCAGCGCATCGGGCACGGCGTGCGCATCACCGACGACATCCCCGACCTCGCCACCGGCAAGCTCGGCCGTCTCGCGGGCTGGGTCCGGGACCGCCGGATCGCGCTGGAGATGTGCCCCACCTCCAACCTCCAGACCGGCGCCGCCACCTCCATCGCCGAGCACCCGATCACCGCGCTGAAGGACCTCGGCTTCCGGGTCACCCTCAACACCGACAACCGGCTGGTGTCCGGCACCACCATGACCCGCGAGATGACGCTGCTGGTGGAGGAGGCGGGCTGGACCCTCGACGACCTGCGCACGGTCACCGTGAACGCCCTCAAGAGCGCCTTCATCCCGTTCGACGAGCGCAACGCGCTGATCGAGGACGTCGTCCTGCCGGGTTACGCGTCCGCGTCCTGAAGCAGTCCGCGCAGGTAGGCGGCCTGTCCGACGTGCTGGAGGTCGTCGGACAGGACGCTCACCAGCCGTACGCCCAGTGTGACCGGCGGGTCCCAGTTCTCGTCGACGACCCGCTCCAGGTCCTTGGCGGTCAGCCCGCGCAGCGCGCCGAGGGTCTGCTCGTGCACGGCGTCGTAGTAGCCGGTGAGCAGGTCGCCGGAGTCGACGCGGACCTTGGCGACCCGGGCGGCGCTGTGGCCGTAGCCGGTGTCCTCGCGGGGCAGGTCGAGGTTGAAGCGCTTCTGCCAGTCCTGGGCGAGCCAGACCTGGTCGAGCCCGAAGGCGTCGGCGACGTGGTCGTCCTGGACCCGGGTGAGGTGCCAGACCAGCCAGGTGACGGAGTTGCTGTCGGGGGAGGGGCGGGTGTTGAGGGCGTCGGGCTCCAGGCCCTCGACGACCGCGTGGACTTCTTCCTGGATGCGGGAGTACGCCTCGATGAGGATGTCCTTGACATGCATGGCTCCACCATCGCGCATCCCCGCCCGTCACGCGTCCTCGGACTCCGCCGCCAGCAGCGCCATCAGCGCCCGCGCCGCCGGACTGGTGTCCCGCGGCGGCGGCAGCAGCGCCGCCGTCTGGTACACGGTCTCGTCGGTGCCCTTCACCGGCAGCGCGGTCAGCGAGGCCCGCTTGCGCCGGAAGTGCCGGGGCACGACGGCGACCCCGAGGTTCTCGTCGACCAGGTCGAGCAGGCTGTGCACGTCGTTCACCTCCAGGGCGACGGTCCGGCGCACGCCCGCCGCGTCGAACGCGGCGTCGGTGATGCGGCGCGGCCCCCAGTCGGGGTGGAAGTCGACGAACACCTCGCCCCCGAGGTCCTCGGGGGTGACGGCGGCGCCCGCGCGGGCCAGTCGGTGACTGGGGTGGCACAGCACGGTCATCGGCTCACTGGTCAGCGGTACGGAGCACAGTTGGTCGGGGTCGCCGGGACCGGGTACCGCGAACGCCAGGTCCAGGCGTCCGGCCGCGACCTCCTCCGCCAGCGCCGCGGAGCCCGCCTGCCGCAGCCGGATCTCCACGTCGGGGTGGCGGCGCCGGAACGCCGCCAGCAGCCGGGGTGCGTCGACGCCCGCGATGCACTGCTCGGTGCCCAGGGAGAGCGTGCCCCGCAGCACCCCCTGCACCGCGGCCACCGCCTCGTGCGCCGCCCGCACCTGCGCCAGGATCCGCTCCGCCTCCGCCAGCAGCGCCCGCCCCGCCTCGGTCAGCGTCACCCGGCGGGTGGTCCGGGTGAACAGCGGCGTCCGCAGCTCGCGCTCCAGCGACCGGATGGAGGCCGACAGGCCCGACTGGGAGACCATCAGGCGTTCGGCGGCCCGGGTGAAGTGCTGGTCCTCGGCGACCGCGACGAAGTGCTGGAGGTGGCGCAGTTCCATGATTGAGAAGCGTATCCGCTGAATTCCATCGGATTCTCCTGTTGGACTGCTGCCCGGCGCCGGGCGAGAGTAGGACTCCCGACACTGGGACGGACCTGACGGAACCATGGGAGCCGCGTTGTACACCGCACACCCCGACCGCTACACGGACATGCCCTACCGGCGCACCGGACGCAGCGGACTGAAGCTGCCCGCGCTGTCGCTCGGGCTGTGGCACAACTTCGGGCCCGACCGTCCGGTGGAGACCCAGCGGGCCATCCTGCGCCGCGCCTTCGACCTCGGCGTCACCCACTTCGACCTCGCCAACAACTACGGCCCGCCGCCCGGCGCCGCCGAGTCCGCCTTCGGCGAGGCGCTGGCGGCCGACTTCGCGCCGTACCGGGACGAGATGATCATCTCGACCAAGGCGGGCTACCTGATGTGGCCGGGCCCGTACGGCGAGTGGGGCTCGCGCAAGTACCTGCTCTCCTCCCTCGACCAGAGCCTGAAGCGGATGGGCCTGGACTACGTCGACGTCTTCTACTCGCACCGCCCCGACCCGGAGACTCCGCTGGAGGAGACGATGGGCGCCCTGCACTCCGCCGTGCAGCAGGGCAAGGCGCTCTACGTGGGCGTCTCCAACTACTCCGCGGAGCAGACCCGGGAGGCCGCCCGCATCCTGGGCGAGCTGGGCACCCCGCTCCTCATCCACCAGCCGCGCTACTCGATGCTGGACCGCCGCCCGGAGGACGAGGGCCTGCTGGACGCGCTCGACGAACTCCAGACCGGCTCCATCGCCTACTCCCCGCTGGAGCAGGGCCTGCTCACCGGCCGCTACCTCGACGGCATCCCGGAGGACTCCCGGGCGGCCAGCGACAGCCCCTTCCTCAACCGGGACGCGCTGACCGAGGACCTGGTGGGCCAGCTCCGCGCCCTGGACGACATCGCCAAGTCCCGCGGCCAGTCGCTGGCCCAGATGGCGCTGGCCTGGGTGCTGCGCGGCGGCCGGGTGACCTCCGCCCTGGTCGGCGCGAGCAGCCCGCGGCAGCTTGAGGACAGCGTCGCCGCCATCCGCAACCTGGACTTCGACGCGGAGGAACTGGCTCGGATCGACGCGGTCATCGGCCGCTGAACCACCACGCGACCACCCCGACGGAGCGTCGCCGACCACCGCTTCCGGTGGCGTCGGCGGCGCTCCGTCCCTTTCCGGCCAACCGGCCCCCGGTATATGCCAGGAGAGTGGCCGGAATGGCGTGGTGACACTGGTTCAAGAGTGAAGATACTCAACGTCAGGGACAGCTCACGCACAGGAGCCGTAGGGAAGAGGGAACCACCCGCAGCGACTGACGCATCGGGGGAGGCGAACGTGCACGACGAATTCCTGTGCCACGTCACCGCTTACGGCATCTGTGACGGGCGCCGCATCGGCGTACCGTTAGGCACCTACCGGGCGCCCACCCTGGCGCTCGCCCTGTGGTGGCTGCGCGACCGCGCCATCTGGATCGCGGAGCGGCTCGATCCGCACCCGGAGCGGGAGCTGTTCCCGCCGGGCGCCCTGGTCCCGGTCGCCGCCAGCGTCGCCGACGTCCCCGCACTGCTGCGCGCCTGGAGCGCCGACGTGGCCCAGCAGGAGCTGGTCGCCGACGAGTTGGCGGCCGGACGGCTGGTACGGATCGCCACCAGCGACGACACCACCGAGTACGAACTCCTCGCGGAGTCGGTGGACGCGCTGCGGATGCAGCGCACCATCCCGGCGCTGGTGATGCCGGTCGGCTGAGCCCGGCCCCCGGAATGCCGGTCGGCTGAGTCTGGCCCCGGAATGCCGGTCGGCTGAGCCCGGTGCTGGTGGGGCAATCGGGTGACCGGGCAGCCAAGAGGACAAATCGGTAGAATTCCAGGCATGGCGAAGCCCGCCGGTACGACGGCACCCGAACTCGTCCTGGAGACCGATACGGGCGCGACGGTGATCACCCCCACCCGCGACTACCACGTCGGTCGTGACCCCCTCAGCGACATCGTCCTCGACGACGCCCGGGTCTCCTGGCACCACGCGGTGCTCCGGCCCGAGGGCGACCACTGGACGCTGGCCGACGAGCACAGTACGAACGGCACCTACGCAGACGGCCACCGCGTCGACGCCTCGGGCGTCGGCCCGGGCAGCGTGATCCGCTTCGGCAACGCCACCGACGGCCCGCGCGCCGTCCTGCTCGGACCCGCCGCGCCCTCGGCGGAACGCCCCTCCGCGGTCCACGAGCCCGCCCTCACCCACACCTTCCGCAGACCCACCAGCGTCCGCCCGCTGCCCACCCGCACCATCCGCATCGGCCGCGGCCCGGACAACGACCTGGTCGTGGACGACCTGATCGTCTCCCGCCACCACGCCGAACTGCACACCCACCCCGACGGCACCTACGAGATCGTCGACCTCGGCAGCCACAACGGCACCTACCTCAACGGCCTGCGGGTCGAGGAGCACGCCGTCGTCCGGCAGGGCGACATCGTCGGCGTCGGCCACTCCGACTTCTGCCTCGTCGGCGACCAGCTCCAGGAGTACGTCGACACCGGCGAGGTCTCCCTCGACGTGCAGGACCTCACCGTCGCCGTCGAACGCGGCGACAAGGTCCTCCTCGACCACGTGTCGTTCCCGGTGGGGGAGAAGTGCCTGCTCGCCGTGGTCGGACCGAGCGGCGCGGGCAAGTCCACCCTGCTCAACGCCCTCACCGGACAGCGCCCCGCCGACCACGGCACCGTCCTGTACGACGGCCGCGACCTCTACCACGACTACGCCGAGCTGCGGCAGCGCATCGGCCTCGTCCCCCAGGACGACATCCTGCACGCCCAGCTCACCGTCCACGCCGCCCTGTCCTACGCCGCCGAACTGCGCTTCCCGCAGGACACCGCCAAGGCCGAGCGCCGGGACCGCGTGGACGAGGTGATCCGCGAACTCGGCCTCGAACAGCGCGCCCGGCAGCCCGTGCACAGCCTCTCCGGCGGCCAGCGCAAACGCGTCAGCGTCGCCCTGGAACTGCTGACGAAGCCGTCCCTGCTCTTCCTGGACGAGCCGACGTCCGGACTCGACCCCGGCATGGACCGCTCCGTGATGCACATGCTGCGCGGCCTCGCCGACGACGGCCGCACCGTCATCGTCGTCACCCACAGCGTCCTCAGCCTCGACGTCTGCGACCGGCTCCTCGTCCTCGCGCCCGGCGGCAAGGTCGCCTACTACGGCCCGCCCGACGACGCCCTGACCTTCTTCGGCTTCACCCAGTGGCCGGAGGCGTTCGAGGCGTTCGAGCACGACCAGGACCGGGACTGGGCCGGGCAGTACCGCGACTCGCCGCAGCACCGCAAGTACGTCACCGCCTCCGCGCAGCCCCAGGTCCCCCGCGAGGGCCCCGTCCTCGTCGGCCCGCCGCCCCGGCCGCGCGGCTGGACCGGCCAACTGCGCACCCTGGTGCGCCGGTACACCGCCGCGCTCAGCGCCGACCGTACCTTCCTCGCCATCATGGTCGCCCTGCCCTTCGTGATGGGCGCCATGGCCCGCGCCCTCGCGGGCGGCGAACTGACCCGGCGTACGGCGATGAACGCGCTGCTCATCCTCTGCGTCGGCGGCGTGCTCACCGGCGCGGCCAACGCGGTGCGCGAGATCGTCAAGGAACGGGTGATCTACCAGCGCGAACGCGCCGTCGGCCTGTCCAGATCGGCGTACCTGATGTCCAAGGTGGTCGTGCTCGGCACGGTCACCGTGCTCCAGGCGGTCGTGCTCACCCTGGTCGCGCTGCTCGGCGTCGACCTCAACGCGCCCGGCGGCGAGGGCGTGGTGATGCCGCCCCTTGTCGAGATCACCGTCGCGGTCGCCCTGCTCGCCTTCACGGCCATGATGCTCGGGCTGCTCATCTCCGCGCTGGTGCGCAAGGAGGAGGTGACGATGCCGCTGCTGGTGCTGCTCGCCATCGTGCAGGTGGTGTTCTGCGGCGCGCTGCTGCCCCTGGACGGCGTGCCGGGGCTCCAGCAACTGGCCTGGCTGGTGCCCTCGCGGTGGGCGCTCGGCGCGATGGCGGGCACGATCGACATCGCCCGGATCGTGCCGACCGACATCACCGACGACCCGGTGTTCCGGCACGCCACGGACGTGTGGCTGCTCAACGTCGGGATGCTCGTCGCGCTGTCGGTGGCCTTCGGCCTCGTGGTGGCCCGGCTGCTGCGCCGCCAGGAACCCCACGTCATGCGGAAGTAGCCGATGCCGATGAGCACCCCCGGATTCCGGCCCACGCACGTCGTCCCCCGGGACGGTCTGCCCGCCTGGGAGGCCCCCGACCCGGCCCGGCCCACCGTCTCCCTGGACCCCCTGCTGCCGGTCGTCCTGGCCGAGCGGCGCGGTGACTGGGGGCGGATCGAGTGCGCCAACGGCTGGTCCGCGTGGGTCGACGGCCGCTGTCTGGTCGCCGTACCCGACGATCCGCCCACGACCGGCGGTCCGCTCGCCGCGAGCGCCGACCCGCGGCCCCTGCTCGCCCGCGCCGAACAGGCCCTGGCCGGGTACCGGGCCGCGGTGGAGGACCTCGCGGCGGGCCGCCTGGACGGCGAGTCCTTCCAGCACCGCACCAGCGGCCTGCGCCTCGGCGTGGTGGCCGACGGGGAGTCCCTGTGGCTCTACGACGGCGACGAGAGCCGCTGGCTCTACACCGACGGCACCCGCCTGAACACGTACGCCACGGACGACTCCCCGCACACGACCGCACGGCCTACACCCACGCCCGCCCACCCCCCGCCCGCCTCCGCCCACCCCCCGCCCGCCTCCGCACAGCCCGCACCCGCCTCCGCGCAGCCGCAACCGACCAGGGTGGAGCCCGCACCCGTTTCCACGGAGCCGCCGCCGACCACGGTGGAGCCCGCACCCGCCGTCGAGCCCTCGCTCACCACTGCGGAGCCGCCGCCCACGACCGTGGACCCCGCACCCACCACCGCCCAGCCCCCGCACGCCCCCGACGACCCCGGCTACGCCCCCACCCGCATCGTGGGCCCCGACGGTGAGCGGTGATGGCGACGGCCGAGCCGGGCCCCGTCGCCGGGCGGCCGACGGATCTCGTGGGCCGTCAGGTCGCCGGTTACCGGATCGAGGAGGAGATCGGCCACGGCGGCATGGCCGTCGTCTACCGCGCCCGCGACCTGCGTCTGGACCGCACCGTCGCGCTGAAGCTGCTCGCCCCGGAACTCGCCCGCAACACCACCTTCCGGCTGCGCTTCACCCGCGAGTCGCGGGTCGCCGCCGCGCTGGACCACCCGCACATCGTGCCGGTCTTCGAGGCGGGCGAGACGGAGGGCCTGCTCTACATCGCCATGCGCTACGTGCCCGGCAGCGACCTGCGCCACCTCCTCGACCGCGACGGCCCGCTGCCGCCCGGCACCGCCCTGCGTATCGCCGCCCAGATCGCCTCCGCGCTCGACGCCGCCCACGAACACGGCCTCGTGCACCGCGACGTCAAACCGGGCAACGTCCTGGTGGCCCGCGGCACCGACAGCGACCACCCCGAGCACGTCTACCTCACCGACTTCGGCCTGACCAAGAAGTCCCTGTCGCTGACCGGCCTCACCACCGTCGGCCAGTTCGTCGGCACCCTCGACTACGTCGCCCCCGAGCAGATCTCCGGCCGCCCCGTCGACGGCCGCTGCGACGTCTACGCCCTCGCCTGCGTCGTCCACGAACTCCTCACCGGCCACCCGCCCTTCCGCCGCGACGACGACATGGCCTTGCTCTGGGCCCACCAGTACGACGACCCGCCCCCGCTGACCGCCGCCCGCCCCGACCTGCCCGCCGCCGTCGACGCCGTCCTCGCCCGCGCCCTGGCCAAGACCCCCGACGACCGGTACGACTCCTGCCTCGCCTTCGTCACCGCGCTGCGCGACGCCGCCCGCTCCGCCCCGCGTCCCGCCAGCCACCCCCCGACCCAGCTCGACTCCGGCCCCGTACCCCCGCGCTGGGCGGAGCCGGTGTTCCGGCGGCGCGCGTACTGACCCCGGACGTCAGGGACGCCCGGGCACCTCGCCCCGGCGGCGGCCCAGCGCCCTGGCCAGGAGGGCGCCGAGGAAGCCGGTCACCAGGCCCCACACCAGGGCGAGCCCCAGCGCCGACCACAGGCGGGGCCGCAGGAACAGGTCACCGGCGAGCCCGCCGCCCAGGTCGCCGATGCCGAGGACGGACAGGCCGTAGTGCGCGGAGATGCGGCAGACCAGGCAGACCATCAGCACCGTCAGCGCCAGCGCGACCGCCATCTGGAGCGCGTGCTGCCAGGGCCGGATCCGGGCCGGTGAGCGCGCCGCCATCAGGAACGCCGCCGCCAGCAGCAGCACCGCGTCCGCGACCAGCAGCCACCACACCCGGCCGTCGTGGTCGGAGAGCGTGCCCAGGTTGAGTTCCGCGATGTCCGGCACCCGCAGCACCTGGTCGAGCAGATGGGGCATCGGCAGCCCGAACGGCCCCTCCACCCGCCCGTTCCAGGTCGCGCCGAGCCCGATCGTCAGCGCCAGCCACACCAGGTTCGGCAGCCCCAGCAGGATCACCGCGAACGTCTCGGCCGCATGGCCGCGCGTCGCCGCGACCACCAGCCCGATGACGACACCCAGCACCACGTAGGCGAGCAGCAGCGCCACCATGGCGTACGCGGCCGGGCGCACCCACTCCTCGAACCGCAGCAGCCGCGGCGGCAGCGGGGTACGGGAGACCAGCAGCGCCAGCGCCAGCACCCCCGCCAGCCACAGCAGCCCGAACAGCAGCGTCACCGGCACATCGGTGGTGAACCCGACCTCGGGCCGGATCCCGAACAGGTCACCGAGGTCACCGAGGGACTCCTCACCGAGGTCGATCTGGAAGGTCTGCCGCGCGGCCAGTGCCAGCGCCAGCACCCCCAGCAGCCACAGCACCGCGATCCGGCCCGCCCACCCGGCCAGCTCCCCGGTGCCCGCGACCGCCCGGTGCCGCAGCGGCCGGACGAAACCGGCGGCGATCACCAGCGCGCCGGTCAGGGCCACGGACAGCGGCAGCACGGTCAGCCCCGCGTCGGTGCCCGCGATCCCCCCGGCGTCCCCGGACAGCTCCACGCTGCCGCCGACGGCGGTGACCACCGTCGCCGCGACCACCCGGGGGAACGCCCCGTCCGGCAGGTCCGTCGCGCCCGCCGCCCACAGCCCGAGCGCGGCGACCACCCCCATGGCGAGCAGTCCCGCCAGCGTGGTGAGGAGGGCCTCGGCCCAGCCGTGCCGGGCCACGGCCTGGTCGGAAGGGGTTCGCGCGATCACGGTTGCCACGCTAGGCAGGCTCCGCCCACTCCGCCCGCCGGGAGGTCCGTCCGCGTCGGCTTGCGGGCGGCACGGCACCGGGGCAGACAATGGACTGGAGGGGGTGGGGGTTGGTCCGGGGCCCTGGGCCCCCCGTCGGGAAGAAGTAGCTGAGTGAGCGTCGAACCGCCGTCGTCCGGCCGCCCCACAGGCCCGCCCTCCGGTCCGCTGTCCGGCGGCTCCTCCGCGCAGCCGCCCTCCGGACCCCCCACCCCGCCACCGGGCGGCGGCTCCAGCACCCCGCAGCCGCCCGAACCCGGGCCGGGACGCCCGTGGTGGCGCTCCGTGCCCCGGGTCGCCGCCATCACCGCCGCGGTGGTGGCCGCCGTGATCATCGCCGTCGTCCTCACCCGTCCGGGCGGCGGCTCCGGCGGCGGCTCGGGCAGCGCCACCGGCGGCGAGGGCGAGGTCTTCCTCCAGGCGGCGGGCAAGTCGGGCCCCGACCCGTTCACCGACTCCAGCGCCACGGACAGCTCCGCGCCGCCCGTCACCCCGTCCGCCACCACCGAGTCCGCCCCGGCCAACACCGTGCGGGGCGTCGACGGCGACGCCCCCGGCCTGTACGGCGGCACCCGGGACACCACCAGTTGCGACGTGGAGAAACAGATCAAGTTCCTCCAGAAGGACGAGGCGCGGAACCGGGCCTTCGCCGGGGTCGCCGGGGTGAAGCCCACCGAGGTCCCCGACTACCTGCGCTCCCTCACCCCCGTACAACTGCGCATGGACACCCGCGTCACCAACCACGGCTACCAGGACGGCAAGGCCACCAGCTACCAGGCCGTCCTCCAGACCGGCACCGCGGTCCTCGTCAACGACCGCGGCCTGCCCCGGGTGCGCTGCGCCTGCGGCAACCCGCTCACCGATCCGGTCCCGCAGAAGACCACCCCGAAGACGACCGGCGACTCCTGGCCGTCGTACCGGTCCTCGAACGTGGTCGTGGTGGAGCCCGCGGCCAAGCCCGTCGAGGCCTTCACGCTGTACGACCCCGACAGCGGCGACTGGTTCAAGCGCCACAAGGGAGACACCGGCGCCAAGGACCGGCCGACCCAGCCGCCGAAGGACGCGGCCACCCCGTCGACCACCCCCACCACCCCCACCGCGCCGCCGACGGCCCCGCCGACCACCCCGACCGGGCCGGGGACCCCGGAGACCTCCGAGGAACCGGTGCCGCCGGAGAACACGCCGGAGGAGCCGTCGCCGGACACCGAGACGCCCACCACCTCGGGGTCCACGCCCGAAGCGCCCGACACCCCCGACACCCCGGAGACGCCGACGACCGCCGACCCGGGAGTGTGACGACCGCGTCACCCGGGCCTGGACTGGGTGGCGCGACTCGGGGTATGCGGACTGGTGCAACATCGTCCGGCGAGTCCGGAATCTCCGAACACCACCCTGAACGCTTCGCAAGCTCCGAAGAGAGAACACGCATGATCGACCACCGGGACGGGGCAGTGGTACCGACTGGGTTCGACGTGCCGGTGGAACCACTGTGGCGCGCGGCGCACTTCACCGGTGAGACCGGCAGCATCGCCGAGGCACGCGCGTTCGCCGCGCTCTTCCTCGAACAGCTCAGAACGGAGTGGTGCGCCGAGATAGGTGAGCGCTGCGAGGGCTCCGCGCTGCTCGTGGTGAGCGAGCTGGTCACCAACGCCGACCGGCACAGCAACGGCCCGTACATCCTGGAGCTGGAGGGCACCGACAGCGCGGTGGCGGTGTCGGTGTACGACAGCAGCGACGCGGTGCCGCTGCGCTACCCGCGCGACCCCGAGCGCATCGGACGGCACGGCCTGGAGATCGTGCACGCGGTGGCCGAGGAGGTCGCCGTCGAGCGCGTGCCGGTCGGCAAGCGCGTGCGCGCGGTGCTGCGGCTCGACGGCGACCAGGTCCCGTAGGACCGTGGACCTCGGTCAGGCGCAGCCCAGTTCGCCGAGCATCCCCTCGCGCAGCCGGACGATGATCCGCTTCAGCAGCCGGGAGACGTGCATCTGGGAGCAGCCGAGCTGCTCACCGATCTCGGCCTGGGTGGCCTCCTCCACGAACCTCATGTGCAGGATCCGCCGGTCCCGTTCGTCGAGTTCGGCCATCAGCGGGGCGAGGGACTGGAAGTCCTCCACCAGCCGCAGCCCGTGCTCCTCCACCCCGATGAAGTCCGCGAGGACCGCCTCGCCGGACTCGGGGCCGTCGCCGGTGAGGGCGGCGTCCAGGGACGAGGAGTTGTAGCCGTTGGCGGCGATCTGCGCCTCGACGACCTCGTCCTCGGAGATGTTCATCAGCGTGGCCAGTTCGGCCACCGTCGGCTCCCGGTCCAGTCTGCTGGCCAGCTCCTCGCGCGCCTTGGCCAGCTCCACCCGCAGCTCCTGGAGGCGGCGCGGCACGTGCACCGCCCAGGTGGTGTCACGGAAGAATCGTTTGATCTCGCCGACGATGTACGGCAGCGCGAAGGAGGTGAACTCGACCTCGCGTGCCAGTTCGAACCGGTCGATGGCCTTGATCAGGCCGATCATGCCGGTCTGGACGATGTCCTCCATGTCGTCGCCGCGGCCCCGGAACCGTCCGGCGGCGAACCGCACCAGCGACACGTTCATCTCGATCAGCGTGTTGCGGGCGTACTGGTACTCGTGCGTGCCCTCCTCCAGCTCCGCCAGCCGACGGAAGAACTGGCGGGACAGCTCCCGGGCGTCGCGCGGCGCGATCGACCTCGGGTCCACGACCTCCGGCACCGCTGCCTCCCCCACCCTGCCCTCGGCACCGTTCTGCTCGAACTTCGCCTCCGACCGGATCACGGCGGTGTCCATTGGCTCTCCCAGGAAAGTCATGGTTCGACGTCTGCCCCTTCTGCGGGCTCGACTGCGTACGGGACCAGCGGCGCTGGTCCGGACCCCAGGTACCCGGGTCCGGCCGACCTATGCACCGCGGCCCACGAACACCGCGCCGAGCCCACCCGCGGGTTCGCTCCCTCCGGATACCCGGGGTCGCGGGGCACATGCGGTCGGTGCGCGCGGTTGGCGGAAATTCCCCGCACCGGGCGGCGCGGCGTCCAGCGCCCCGGCCCCGGATTCCACCGAGGGCGGAACGCCGTACCCTTCCCGTGCCGCCCAGGACTCCTAGGCTGAGAGGGTGAGCAACCAGGTGAGCGGCCCCACGCCGAACGAAGCCCGCGTCATTCCCCTGCGCCCGCGTCCGCTACGCCCCAGATCCGGGCGTCCGCAGCCCGCGCGACCAGAGCCCCTACGCCCGGAGTCCGCCCGCCCCGAGCCGGTGGGACCGGACCAGGTACGCCGACCGGACGCCGAACGCGAACCGCTCTGGCGGGACCTGGTCGGTGACGTACTGCGCCGCGAGCGGCTGGCCCAGGAGCGCACGCTCAAGGACGTCGCCGACACGGCCCGGATCTCCATGCCGTACCTGTCGGAGGTGGAGCGGGGCCTCAAGGAAGCCTCCTCGGAGGTCCTCGCGGCCGCCGCCCACGCCCTCGGCCTGACCCTCGGCGACCTGCTGACCCTGGCGCACGGGGAACTGACCCGCGTCACCAGCGCCACCCAGGTCGGCCGGGGCCGCGGTCCGGGCGGCTCGCCGTACGGCGGTCTCTGCCTGGCGGCCTGACCCGGGAGCCGACGTCTCGTTCCGGCCGTCTCAGACGGACACGAGGCGTCGGCTCAGCACCTCGTCCGCCAGCCCGTACGCCACCGCCTCGGGCGCGGTGAAGACCTTGTCGCGGTCCATGTCGGCGCGCAGCGTGGCGATGTCGTGGTGGGTGTGGCGGGCGAGCACCTCCTCCACCTGGGCGCGGATGCGCACCATCTCCTTGGCCTGGAGCGCCAGGTCGGAGATCATGCCCCGCTGCCCGCCGGACGCGGGCTGGCCGAGCAGCACCCGCGCGTGCTCCAGCACGAACCGGCGTCCCGGGTCCCCGCCCGCCAGCAGCACGGCCGCCGTGGAGGCCGCCTGGCCGACGCAGAACGTCGAGATCGGGGCCTGGACGAACGTCATCGTGTCGTAGATCGCCATCAGCGAGGTGAACGAGCCACCCGGCGAGTTGAGGTAGATCGCGATCTCCTGCTCCGGCGCCGACGACTCCAGGTGGAGCAGTTGCGCGATAACGACGTTGGCGACGCCGTCGTCGATCTCGGTGCCGAGGAAGATGATCCGCTCCGACAGCAGACGGCTGAAGACGTCGTAGGACCGCTCGCCCTGCGGGGTGCGCTCGACGACGTTCGGAATCGTGTACGTCCCCATGGTCACAGTCCTATCCGTCGTCGGGCGGCGGCCGGGCGCACGTCGGCGAGCGACTCGACGACGTGGTCGACCATGCCGTACTGCTTGGCCTCCTCGGCGGTGAACCAGCGGTCGCGGTCGCCGTCGCGGGCGATGGTCTCCGGGGTCTGCCCGGTGTGCTCGGCGGTGAGCCGTTCCATGGTGCGCTTGGTGAAGTCCAGGTGGTCCGCCTGGATCTCGATGTCCGCGGTGGTGCCGCCGATGCCCGCGGACGGCTGGTGCATCATGATGCGCGCGTGCGGCAGCGCGAACCGCTTCCCCGCGGTGCCGACGCTGAGCAGGAACTGCCCCATGCTGGCCGCGAACCCCATGGCGAGCGTGGCCACGTCGTTGGGGATCAGCCGCATGATGTCGTAGATCGCCAGGCCCGCGTGGACGGAGCCGCCCGGGCTGTTGATGAACAGGCTGATGTCGGTGCGCGGGTCCTCCGCCGACAGGATCAGCAACTGGCTGCACACCCGGTTGGCGGAGACCTCGTCGACCTGGGTGCCCAGCAGCACGATCCGCTGGCCGAGGAGTTGGGCGGCGAGCTGGTCGTCGTAGGGGGTGGGAGGGGTGTCGCCCTCCGCGGCTCGGGGCAGCAGCCCTCGCAGCGGGCCCGTGGTGAGTGGAGACATCGGAAGTAGCTCCTAGTCGTGGTTGCCGTAGCGGTCGCGGTCGCTTGGGTTGTCGCCGTCGTGAACCGCGGTCGATCCCCACTGTGGGCCGGGAGCGGGGGCCGCCGGGGATTTCTAGGCCCGTGGCAGATTCGCCG
This sequence comes from Streptomyces flavalbus, assembly GCF_042674625.1. Lineage (NCBI taxonomy): Bacteria > Bacillati > Actinomycetota > Actinomycetes > Kitasatosporales > Streptomycetaceae > Streptomyces > Streptomyces flavalbus. The sequence continues at coordinate 497,456 of NZ_JBHTEB010000001.1, read as the reverse complement.
GTGGCAGACCGATGAGTTCGGGGTGCGGCGCCGGTCCTACAGATGACCGTGTTCGACAGCGCCGCATCCCAGGAGGGACCACCCATGAGCCGCGACGGATTCACCACCTGCCTCTGGTTCGACGGACAGGCCGAGGAGGCCGCCGAGTTCTACGTCTCCGTCTTCAAGAACTCCAGCGTCGAGCGGGTCGCCCACTACCCCGAGGGCGCGCCGGGCCCGGCCGGGGGCGTGATGACCGTGGAGTTCACCGCCAACGGCCACCGGTTCGTCGCGCTCAACGGCGGACCGCAGTTCACCTTCAACGAGGCGATCTCCTTCCAGGTCTTCTGCGACGACCAGGAGGAGGTCGACCACTACTGGTCCCGGCTGACCGAGGGCGGCGGCGAGCCCGGCCCGTGCGGCTGGCTCAAGGACCGGTTCGGGGTGTCCTGGCAGATCATCCCGGAGCGGCTGCCCGCCCTCGTCGGTGACCCCGACCCGCAGAAGGCCGCCCGCGCCACCCAGGCGATGCTCTCGATGGGCAAGCTCGACATCGCCGCCCTGGAGAAGGCGCACGCGGGCGAGTGAGCCGCCCGTCGCGGCCCGGGGCGACCGCGCGGAGGTCAGCGGCCGCCGCCCGGCCGGGGCAGGGTCAGCTTGAGCGGGCCGCAGCCGAGGCGGGCGGCTTCGGCCTCGACGTAGCGGGGGAAGAGGGTGCGCAGGTCCGCGCTCGTCTCGGCGTCGTGGGCCTGGACGAGGAACACCGTCGGCCCCGCCGGGCACTGGGTGCGGAAGACACCGAGGTTGGGGCCGATCCCGCCGAGGCCGACGGGGGAGCGCACCCGGTCGCCCGTGTGCAGGGCCGTCCTCATGAAGACCGCGGCCAGTCGGGGGTCCTCCACGGTCATCAGGCGCTGCCTGGGCCGTGAACCGGCGATGTCCCGGTCGCAGGTGCGCACCGGGCCGCGCCCGCTGGTGATCAGGGCGGACCCGTACGGCGTGCGCTTCCCACCCAGGCTCAGCCCCGGGATGCCGCAGAGCGCGTCCGGTTCCTCCGTGGTGGTGTGCTGGGCGGCCTCCGGGAGGCGCTCGACGGGATCGGCGATGGTTCCGGCGCAGCCCAGGTCCGCGCTGACCTCGTTGACGAGTTTCACGACCATGCGGGCCATGGCGTCCCGCTGTTCGGCGCGCGGCGCCTCGTCGCTGATCCACCTGCCCTGGGCGATGTCCACGACGGTCGGTCCGTCGAAGTCGTCGGGGCGGCCCAGGCAGTCGTCCGGGAGCGCGAGCCAGGCGCGGTTGTCCGCGGCCATGCCCAGAAGGCCACCGCCGAGCGGGGTGAGACGGGCGGCGAGGAACTGGTCGGCCCACGTGCCGTCGTAGCCGCCCTCGGAGTCCAGCCGGTGCACCCGGGCGGTGAGCGCCCAGCCGTCGCCGTCGCTGTTCGTCAGCAGGCAGTTTCCGACGGGGCCGCTCAGGGGGTCACCGTGCAGTACGGGCGCCTCGACCGCCCTGACGCCCTCCGGCTCGCGGAAGAGGGGAGCGAGGTCGTCGCGGGACAGCGCGCCCCAGCACATCTCGTCCGACGCGAACGGCCCGGTCTGCGTCCGCCACGCCGTGCCGCCGACGCCGAGCAGCACCCCGGCGAGCCCCGCGGCGAGCACCGGCCGGACCCGGCCGCGCAGCAGTCGGCGCCAGTGCCACCAGCGTTTGGGCAGCTCGTCGCGCTGCGGATCGTCCGCGGTGCTGCTCACCGGGCGGCTCCCTCGGAGGCGTGGGGGGCGGCGGGCGCTATGGCCGCGCAGCCCAGACGGGCGGCGGTGGCGTTGGCGAAGGCGGCGAGGTGGCCGGGGTTGACGGAGACGCCCATCAGGAAGGTGGCGGGCCGACCGGCGCACTCGGCCCGCACGATCGCGTGCTCCTCACCGAAGGTGCCCGTTCCGCGCCAGCCGCGGCCAGCGGGGCGGGTTCCCGTGATGCCGTCGAACACCGCGGCCAGCCGGGGATGCGCGACCATCGCCAGCTCCAGGTACGGCGCGCCGTCCTCTGTGCCGCGGACGCCGCACGTGTGAAGGTCGCGGGTGACCGCGCCGATCTGGTACTCGACCTCCTCCGTCTCGGGGTGCAGGCCGCGGATGCCGCAGACCTCCTCCGAGGTGCTGTGGACGCGCTCCGGTTCGCCCGGCAGGCCGTACACCGGCGAGCTGACCTCCAGCGGCTCGTCCGGGGCGCAACCGGCCGCCGCCATCCCCTGGTTGGCCGCCGCGACGAGCAGCACCGCCGCCTGCCGGGCACCGCCCAGGGAGGGCGGATCGTTCCGGACGTACGAGACGCCGCTGGCGTACGTGCCGGACGCGCGCAGGGTCACGACGGTCGGACGGCCGTCCGCGGCGTCGCAGGACTTGGGCAGCACCAGCAGGCCACCGCGCTCGCTCACCGTGCCCGGCAGGCCGTCCGGGAGCGGGACCGAGTCGCCGCCTAGGAAACCGCCCTGGACCATCGCGAGCCGGTCCTCCGCGGCCTTGGGGACCGGTCGGTACTCGACGGCCACCCGCTGGTCGTAGGAGACCTGGTCGCCGTCGTAGCCGCCGCGACCGCCATGGGCGAGGTCGATCTGGCACCGCCCGGTCGGCCGCTCGCGGGTGGGCGCCGTCTCCTCGACGGCCCGTGACCAGTCGTCATCGCCGCCGAGGAAGCCGGGCCCGCCGCCCTCCTCCCACGCACCCCAGCAGTACCGGTCCTTGGGCCACGGCCAGGTGTCCGCCGCCCGCGTGCCGAGCCCGGCACCCGCGACCGCGAGCACCAGCGCGGCCACCAGCAACAACCACCCGCGCCCGCCGCGCGGCAACGCCCGGCGTAACCGAGCGGGCACCGCGGACGCCGTCTTCGTCCCACTCACCCTGATCCCCCTCCGGCGCAGGAGTGTATTCCAACCCCTTTCAGGCACCGGTGCGGATACGAGGAGGCGGACCTCGTTGGGATGACGGGCAGCGGCGTGGTCGACACCGGTCACCGCGACGGACGGCCGCGGGGCCGCTCAGGCCGCCGTCAGGGCCGCCAGGGCGCGGTCCATCGCGGCGTTGAACTCCTCCGGCGTCAGCGGCAGCCGGGACTTGACGTCGCGGCTCCACTGGTCGGCGAGGACCTCGGCTGCGCCCGCCTCGACACCGTCGAGCGCGGCGTCGGCCAGGTCGGACGGCGCGAGCTTGGCGACCGGCCAGGCCGCGGCCATGTCGGTGTCGGCCAGGCCCAGGTGCACGGCCGTCACCAGCGTGCGCTGCCCCGCCAGTTCCAGGCGGACGTTGTTGGTCATGGCCCACGCGGCGGCCTTGGACAGGTGGTAGGCGCCCGCGCCCTGGCCGCCGAACCACGACATGGCGGACAGGACGTTCACGATGGCGCCCCCGCCGTTCCGGGCGAGCACCGGCGCGAACTCGCGCACCATGTGCAGGTGGCCGAGCACGTTGGTGTCCAGCTCGCGCCGCACCGCGTCCAGCGAACCGGTCACCAGGTCGGTCCCGGTCTGGATCCCGGCGTTGTTGACGAGCAGCGAGACGTCGTCGGCGGCCTCGGCCGCCGCTCTCACGGACGCGGGGTCGGCGATGTCGAGCGCCAGCACCTCGGCCCCGGGCAGGTCCACGGTTTCCGGTCGGCGGGCGGTCGCGTAGACCTTGCGGGCGCCCCGCTCCAGCAGGCGCTGGGCGAAGGCGCGGCCCAGGCCACGGTTGGCTCCGGTGACGAGGGCGACTGAGTCGTTGATCTCCATGCCGGTTACGCTAGAACCTGACGTTGACGTCAGAGGCAAGTGCTGGTCGACAGGATCGCAGTGAGGGGAGTCACCATGGCCGTCCCGGGGACCGAGCCCACCACCGAGCGGCTGATCCGCATCGGGGAGGTGGCGCGGGGCGCCGGTGTCTCGGTGCGCGCCGTGCGCTACTACGAGCAGCAAGGGCTGCTCCCCGCGGAGCGCAGCCCGTCCGGCCAGCGCCTCTACCGGCAGTCCGCCGTCGAACTGGTCCGCTTCTTCCAGCAGATGTACGCCGCCGGTCTGACCAGCCGACGGATCGCGGAACTCCTCCCGTGCTGGGACTCCGGCCACACCGACGCCGAGCAACGAGCCATGCTGCACGCCGAACGCGCCCGCATCCAGGCCAAGGTCAACGACCTCCAGGCCGCCCTGGACCGCCTCGACGAGGTCATCAGGATCACGGACACCCATCCGTAGGCGCCACCTGCCAGCCGAGCCAGCCGTGCCAGGAGTGTCGACCACCGGGGCCGCGGGCCCACCCGGCCCTGGACGCGATCCGGGGACCTCGGTACTCAACGAGGGGTGGTGAGCGCCGCCTTCGCCCGGTCCAGCATACGAAGCGCGTCGGCAGCCGCGGGCGACAGCACGCTGTCACCCCGCAGGTCAGCCAGGGGCACCCATGCCACTGCCTCGGTGGAACCGTCAACCTCGATCATCGTGGGCACTCCGTCTTTGACGGCCGCGGCGTAGAACAGTGCCGTCAAGCTCCAACGCACACCATCTCGCTGGGCCACGTAGGTCCGCGCGTCGAGCAGGCAGGCGTCGGTCAGTCGAAGGCCCGTCTCCTCCAGCAGCTCACGGGCCAGCGCCTCGGCGGGCTGCTCGCCCGGGTCGATGCCCCCGCCGGGCAGGTGCCACAGACCCGGCATGAAGACCGGCGAAGCGTCCGACAGCCTGGCCAGCAGCAGCCGATCACCTTCCGCGACGATCGCATAAGCCGATATGCGGGTCCTCACCAGGCCACCCATGCGTTCCCCCTCGCCACGCAACGCCTTCCGAGCGGAACCCTAGCGCCACCTGTGCAGGCGACCCGAGGCTAAGGTCGTGCCATGACCGGCAATTGGCGGATGGACCGGATCGGAGCTGCTCTGCGGGGTGAGAATCCGACCATGCTGCGACAGCTCGGGTCTGGGTTCGCGGTGATCGGCGACGTTCAGTTCCTGCCCGGGTACTCAGTTCTCCTTGTGGACAAGCCGGGAGTTGAACGGCTGTCTGACCTGCCGCGGGCCAAGCGGCTCTCCTTTCTCTCCGATATGGACCAACTCGGAGAAGCGGTTGAACGCGTCTGTCGGCGCCTGGACCCAGCCTTTCGCCGGGTCAACCTGGAGATTCTCGGCAACACGGACCCATTCCTCCATGCCCATGTCTGGCCGCGGTACGAATGGGAGCCGGGTGAGTTGGTGGGCAAGCCGGTGTGGCTGTATCCACGTGACCGGTGGAGCGACGGGCAGTTCACGCTCGGCCCGCAGCACGATGTGCTGAGGGAGGCCATCGGCAGCGAACTGGACCACTTGCGCTCGATGGACTGACGGCGTGACGGGCCCTATCTCACGGAGGCCATCGTCTTGGCGGTGGCCGGTGGCCGGGCCATCAGGTCGCTGCTGTCGCCACCAGGCGGGCTGGGGGTACGGGCTCCAGTCGGTGTAGTGCGGGGTGGTTCTCAAGGGGCTCGTCGGTCATGAACCGGGCCAGTACGTCGCTGAAGTCGCGTGGGCGTTCGAGGTGTACCACGTGGCCGCTGCCCCGGAGCAGGGCGAGCACCGCACCGGGGATGCTGGCGGCGACGGTCCGTGCGCCCTCGGGTGGGCACAGTCGGTCGTGTTCGCCGCTGAGGCACAGGGCCCGTACCCCGTGGATGCCGTCCGGGTCGCCGAACGGATGCCGCAGCAGCCGGTCGTTGGCCGCGATGTACCGCGGGATCTCCACCGGTCCGGCGGCCGACAGCACGCGGTGCAGCACCTTGGCCGCCGTGTGCGGGTGGGCCGCCAGGCACGTCGGCTCGGTGCACACCAGGAGCTCCACCGCCCGGTGGGCGAACTCCTGCGTGTCCCCGGCCCGCAGCAGCTCACTGAGGTGCGCGATGGCCGCGCGCGCGTCCTCCGGGACGGCCGGGGTGGAGCCCACGAGCGCCAGCCTGGCCACCCGTCCGGCGTGGCGCTGCGCGTACCGGTAGGCGATCGCCGTGCCGTAGGACACGGCGATGATGTTGACCCGGTCCAGGGCGAGATCGTCCAGCAGGTGGCTCAGGGCGTCGCCCATGAAGTCGAAGCCGTACTCCTCGGGCAGGTCGTCGGCGGTGCCCAGCCCCGGCAGCTCGACGCTGACCACGGTGGACGCGGCCACCCACGGGCCCTCGGACCGGCGGTTGGAGTGCATGTTCTGGTAGGCGCCCCCCAGTACGACGATCGGTTCGGTGCGCGGATGTGGCTGCTCCACGATCCGGCAACCGAAGCCGAAGCCCCCGTAGTTCACTTCTCGGACCGACTCGACCGGCATGGACAACCTCGTCACTTCCCTGTGCTCGCACGCGTTCAAGCAGAGCAACGACCTACCGCCGGGGCGGTCACCGCCCTCCCGGCCCGCACGTCGCAGGTGCCGAGGAGCGCGGCGAGGGCCCCGCATCCGGCTCCCAGCGCTGTCTCCTGCACGCGCAGGGAGAGGAGGAGGGGGGAGAGGGTGCCCAGGAGCGCCAGCACCATGCAGAGGGAGCCGGTGAGGAAGAAGGTCACCGCCCAGTAGTGGCTTGACGGCGTGGAGAACACCCCGAAGACGCAGGCCAGGAGGAAGGCCAGACCCAGGAACCTGCTGTGCCCGGCCGCCAGGGCCGCGAGCCCGTACCCGAACGGCACGCCCGCCACGGTGCCGACCAGCCGTCGGCCGCTCTGCCGCACGACGTCGCCGGTGTGCTCGGCGTTGACGAAGACGACCCAGGCCGTGACCACGGCCCAGTACCACAGGTGCGGGGAGATCAGGTGCCCGCCGAGCATGGCCAGCGCGGCGGCGGCGGTCACCTGCCACGCCTGTCGTGTCGTGCACCGCGACGAGGGCACGGACCGGGGGTGCGTGGACCGGCGGCGCGTGCTGGGGGCTTCGTCGAGGAAGTCCCGTAGCAGCCGCTCGGAGCTCCTCAGACTCTTGAGACGTCGTTCGAGGCGCCTCTCCGTACGCCGCCGCCGTCGCCGTGTGTCATGCGGGCTGACGGCCCGTAGGTCCGCCGTCGCCCGCTGGGCGTCCCGCAGACGCACCTCGAACGCCGCACCGAGGCGCGTCAGGATGCCGTACGACGTCACGGGCACCAGGACGAGGCGGGTGAGGGTGGCCGCGGTGAAGGAGACGGCCAGCGCGACGGCTAGCTGGGGTAGCTGACCGGCGCTGACGGCGGCGAACTGGGTCAGGAAGTAGGCCATGAAGGCGTAGATCCCCAGGTCCTGGCCGCGGCGCCCGAAGCGGCGGACGTAGACGGCGGCGAAGATCAGCGGCAGGAAGGCCAGGCGGGAGGCGAGCGCGTAGGGCGCCAGCAGTCCTCCGGCGGTCAGCGCGGCGAGGGCCACGGGTGCCCCGGCGAGCAGGGTGCGCAACTGGTTGCGGGGGTGCGGGTCGCTGCTCGCCAGCGAGGTGACCACCGCCATGAAGCCGCCGCCCAGGACGACGACGGCGGGCTCACCCAGCGCGGTCAGCGCCGCCAGGGTGAGCGTGAGGCCGAGGACGGCCCGCAGCCCGGCGGCCATGCGCAGCAGCCCCGGATCGGCGGCGGTGAGACGGGCCCGGAACGACGACTCGGTCTTCGCGGTCACCATCGCCTGTCCGAATCCCGCCCTCACCCGGTCCGCTTTCATCGTGCTGCCAGTCTGGTTCGGCGGGTTGCCGCGCGGTATCCGTCAGCTGACTGCTTCGGCCGCCCGGGGCGGGCTTCAGCCCTGACGGCCCTCGGGGGCCAGGGCGCCTTCGACGAGGTCGCGCAGTTGGGAGCGGGCGGTGATGCCGAGTCTGGGGAAGCTGCGGTAGAGGTGCGAGCCGACCGTGCGCGGGGAGAGGAACAGTCTCTCCCCGATCTCCCGGTTGGTCAGCCCACGAGCGGCGAGCCGGATGATCTGCTGCTGTTGCGGGGAGAGTTCGGCGAGCGCGTCGGGAGCGGAGTCCGTGACGTCGAGCCCCGCGGCGCGCGCCTCGGTCCGGGCACGCTCGATCCACGGGCGGGCACCCAGCCGCCGGAACGTGTCCAGCGCCTCGGCGAGTGGCGCCCGCGCCTCGGCGATGCGCCGACGGCGACGCAGCCACTCGGCGAGGTCCAGCAGGGCCAGGGCGCGTTCGAAGGGCCAGTGCTCCAGTACGGGATCGGCCAGGGCGGCCCGGAAGTGCGGCTCGGCGCGGTCGGCGTCGGCCAGCAGACCGCGGGCCCGCTCGATCAGCGCGCGCAGTCGGGGCGAGGCGTTGTGGGCGAGGGCGCGCGCCGAACGCTCCACGATCGCGGCGGCCCGGTCACGGTGGCCGCTGCGGACCGCCGCGGCGGCCAGGTCCGCGAGGGCCGGGTAGGACGCGTGGTAGTGCACGGGCGCGCCGTCCGCCGTGAAGACGGCGCGGAGTTGGTCGTACGCCGTCTCGTGCGCGCCTTCCGCCAGGGCCGCGACGCCGAGTGCGCGACGGGCGTAGACCGCCACCGAGCGGCTCTCCAGCGGGTCGATGAGGGCCAGCGCCTCCGCCGCCCGGGCACGCGCCCCGGCCGTGTCGCCCTGGTAGGCCAGCACGGTGGCGTCCACGGCCGTGGCACACGCCACGGCGTGGTCGAGCCCGGCCGTCGCGCCGAGCGCGCCGCTGCGGGCGCAGGATTCCCGGGCGCGCCCCCATCGTCCCAGTTCCACGTAGGTCCAGGCGGCGGCGCCGCCGAGCCCGTCCGGCAGCGGGCCGCGCAGCCCCCAGCGGTCGAACGCCTCGTCGAAGGCGCGGGCGGCCCGCGGGGTCTCGTCCAGCAGCCAGGCCATGACCGCGAAGGCGGTGAGCCGGTCGGGTCGCCGTCGCGCCTCGGCGGCGACCCGTGGCAGCAGGGAGAGCAGTGCGGCCCTGTTGGCGAAGGGGTCGGACACGGCCCGCACCCAAGCGCGCAGCCATGCCTGGGCCGCGTCGTCCTGCGGGAGGCGGTCCAGGACGGCCTCGACACGCTGCCGCTGGGTGTCCTCCGCGCAGTAGAAGCGGACCACGGCGGCGCCCGCCAGGAGGTCGAGAGCGGTGGGGGACCGGTGCCGGTCGGCCGCCAACTCCTCGGCCGCGTCCGCCAGCCGGGCGAAGACCACGGGGTGGCGGGCGGTCAGCACGGCCAGCCGTCCCACCTGCGCGGCGGCCTCGGCGAGGAGCGCGGGGTCGTCGGTACGCGCGCGTGCCGCGGCGGCCAGTTCCTCCACCCAGGCGAGGTCACCGGTGAGTACGGCCTGCGCGGCGGCGGCGACCAGCAGCCGGGCACCGTCCTCGCGACGCGGTGCCAGGTCAGCGGCGCGGTGCAGGGCCGTCGCCGCCGCCGCGTGGCCGCCACGGCGCCGGGCCCGCTCGGCGGTCCGCTCCAGCTCCGCCGACACGGCCGCGTCCGGGGCGGTGGCCGCGGCGGCGAGGTGCCAGGCGCGCCGGTCCGGCACGGCACGCAGCAGCTCGGCGAGCGCGAGGTGGGCGGCGCGCCGGGCGTCGGGGGCGGCGGCGTGGTAGACGGCGGACCGGATCAAGGGGTGGCTGAAGCGCGGGAGCCCGTGGCCGGTCCGCCGGATCAGCCCGGCCTGTTCGGCGGGCGGCCAGACATCACCTTCGGTGTACGACACCGGGCCCGGAACGGCGCTCGCGGAGTCGGCGCTCATCGACAGTGAGGTCGAACCTGCGGACGTGGAGTCGGCCGTGCCTGGTAGCTGGGACGGGGTGGTGGGCGCGGGGCCCGCGATACCCGGCAGCAGGCCCAGACCGCCCATCGCCGCCGAGTCCGCCGATTCCGCAGTATCCGCGAAGTCCGCGTTGTCCACGGCGGCCAGGAGCAGCAGGGCGCGTGTGGTGGCGGCCGGGAGGCCGGGCAGGCGGGCCGCGAAGACGCGTTCGAGGTGTTCGGGGAGGGGGAGCGGCCCCGCGGGCGGCTGCCCGGTGGCCGCCGCGTCGGGTGCGGTGGCCGCCCTGGTCAGTTCGGTCAGCGCCAGCGGATTGCCCTCGGCCTGCGCGAGGATACGCGTCCGCGTCCGACCGGCCGGGTGCCCCGGCTGCCGGTCGAGCAACCGGTTCGCCGCGGAGTCGTCGAGCGGACCGACGGTGAGGGTCGGCAGGTGCCGGTCGAAGCCGGGGAGACGGTCGCCGGGCCGGGCCGCGATCAGCGTCGTGACCGGTTCGCCCGCCAGCCGCCGGACAGCGAAGGCGAGTACGTCAAGGGAGGCCCGGTCGAACCACTGCGCGTCGTCCAGGACGACGAGGACCGGCCCCCGTTCCGCCACCGCGGACAGCAGACTCATGACGGCGACCCCGACGAGCATGAGGTCGGGTTCCTCCGAGGCCGTACCGGCGCCGAAGGCGCTGTGCAACGCCGCCCGCTGCCGCTCGGGCAGTTCGCCCACCTCAGCCGACACCGGCCGCAGCAGCAGGTGCAGGGCGGAGAAGGCCAGGTCCGCCTCCGACTCGCTGCCCTCGGCGCGCAGGACGCGCGTGCCGTGGGTCTCGGCCCGGTGCGCCGCGCGGTCCAGCAGGGCGCTTTTCCCCACTCCCACCTCCCCGCGGAGAACAAGAACCTGGTCCGCCGACGCCGCCGCGTCCACCGCGCGAAAAAGGCGCGCCAGTTCCGCGTCCCGGCCGATGAGATTCGCTTCGCCGCCCGACTCCTCTCCCGCGACCGCTCGGGGGCCGCCTGCCTGCTCATCCACCGGGTGTCTCCAGGAATCGGGAATCGTGGTTCGTCAAGCGGAGCCGCTGCCTGCCCTGCCCCCACCAGGCTACAAGCGGCCTGGCCTGCGACCTGATGCCGGTGGACGGGTGCAGTCACGTGACTGATACCGCCCCCGCCGCACCGCTCGTAGCGTGACCGAGGAGTCGCCGTACACCCGATGGAGAATCATGGAACAGATCAAACTCGGCAATGTCACGATCACTCGCGTCTGGGAATACTACGGCTCGGTCGACATGACACCCGACACGTTCTTCCCGGAAAGCTCGAAGGAAACCTGGGAAGCCGCCGAGCCATGGCTCGCTCCGCATTTCCTGGACGCGGAAACCAATATCGTGAATTCCGCGATCCAGACCTGGCTGCTGCGCAGTGAGGGCAGGACCATCCTCGTCGACACGGGCGTGGGCAACCACAAGGAGCGCCCGTACGCGCCGGTCTGGAGCCATCTGAACACGGACTTCCTCGCCAACCTCGCCCGCGCCGGTGTCGCGCCCGAGGACGTGGACATCGTCGTCAACACGCATCTCCACATCGACCACGTCGGCTGGAACACCTACCTGGACGGGCGGCGGTGGGTGCCCACCTTCCCCAACGCCACGTACCTGATGCCCAAGGACGACTTCGACTTCTGGAACCCCGAGAACGGCCACAAGCCGTTGCTCGGCCGTGGCAACCAGAACGTCTTCGAGGACAGTGTGGCCCCGGTCCACCAGGCCGGTCAGACACTGCTGTGGGAGCGGAGCCACCAGATCGACTCCGCCCTGCGCCTGGACGCGGCCCCCGGCCACACCCCCGGCTCCTCCGTGCTGACCCTCACCTCCGGAACGGACCGCGCGGTGTTCGTCGGCGACATGCTGCACAGCCCGGTGCAGATCGTCGAACCGGACGCCAACAGTTGCTTCTGCGAGGACCCCGCGGGCGCCCGCGCCACCCGCCGCAAGGTGCTGGGCTGGGCGGCCGACAACAACGCCCTCGTGATCCCCGCGCACCTGGGCGGCCACGGCGCCGCCGAGGTCGTACGCCAGGGCGGCACGTTCGCCATCAAGGGCTGGGCTCCCTTCAGCCCGTACACCGAGCAGGGCTGACGCCCGCGGAGAGACACGAACCATGAGCCACCACCCCGAACCCGTCGTGACCACCACGCGCGGAGCCGTCCGCGGTCTGCGCCAGGACGACAGCACCACCGCCTTCCTGAACATTCCCTACGCCGCCCCGCCGCACGGCGCCGACCGGTTCGCGCCGCCCCGGCCGCACGCCCCCTGGGACGGTGTCCGGGACGCCACCCTGCCGGGGCCCACCGCACCGCAGTCCGAGCGCAGGCTCGGCAGCGTGGACATGACCCCCTACTTCGGCACCGGCTGGAGCCGCGGTGCGGACTACCTCACCGTCAACGTGTGGGCCCCCGCGGGCGCGGGGGACGGCCTGCCCGTCATGGTCTTCGTGCACGGCGGCGGCTTCGTCGCCGGATCGACCCGCTCCGCCCTGTACGACGGTTCCGCCTTCGCCCGCGACGGCGTCGTCCTCGTCACCCTCAACTACCGGCTCGGCATCGCCGGTTTCCTCGACCTGCCCGGTGCGCCCGCCAACCGCGGCCTGCTCGACGTGGTCGCCGCCCTGCGCTGGGTGCGGGAGAACATCGCCGCGTTCGGCGGTGACCCCGACGCGGTCACCCTCTTCGGCCAGTCGGCCGGGGCGACCATCGTCGGCGGCGTCCTCGCCACGCCGGACGCCACCGGCCTGTTCCGCCGGGCGGTCATCCAGAGCGGCAGCGGCCTCGGGGCGTTCACGTCCGAGCAGGCCGCCCGTGTCACCAGGGCCGCCGCCGAGGCGCTGGGCGTCAGGCCGCACGCCGACGCCTTCGCCGACATCCCCGACGAACGCCTCGTCGAGGCCGCCTCCGGGCTCGCGGGCATCGACCTGCGCACCGGCACCCACCACGACCCGCTGCTCGGCCTCAGCCCGTTCAGCCTGGTCCTGGACACCCAGCCCGCCGCCTCCGTCGCCGCCGGACCCGGCGCCGACATCGACCTGCTCATCGGCACCAACACCGAGGAGGGGAACCTCTACCTGGTCCCGGTCGACAAGTACGCCACCTCCACCGCCGCCGACGTCGACGACGTGGCGACGCGTGCGCACCCGGACCCGGCGAGGCTCGTCGGGACGTACCGCGCCACCCGACCCGAGGCGTCCCCCGGCGAACTGCGCTCCGCCATCCTGGGCGACGCGCTGTTCGGCGCGGGCAGTTGGGCGCTGGCCGACGCGCACGCCGCCCACCCCGGGTCCACCACCTTCGCCTACGAGTTCGCTTGGCGCTCCCCGGCGCTCGACGGAGACCTCGGCGCCACCCACGCCGTGGAACTCCCGTTCGTCTTCGACCTCGCGCACCTGCCCCAGCTCCAGGGCCCGGCCGCCCTGCTCGGCCCCGACAAGCCCCCCGCGCCGCTGGCCACCCGCGTGCACGACACCTGGGTCCGCTTCGCCACGACCGGCCACCCCGGCTGGGACCCCTACGACACCGAGCGGCGCGCCACGCTGCACATCGACGCCGACACCGAGTGGACCCAGGTCGACGACCCCCGGGACGAGGAACGACGCGCCTGGACCTGAACCGCGCCCACCCCTTCCCGCCGCCCCAGCATCACCCCGTACGACCCGAGGACACGCCACCATGACCAGAACCGTCATCACGACCGAGCACGCGCCCACCCTGCCCGGCGCCCCGCTCTCCCAGGGCATCCGCAAGGGCCCCTTCCTCCAGGTCTCCGGGCAGCTCCCGCTCGACCCGGACACCGGCGCTGTCGTCGGGACCACGGTCGCCGAGCAGACCGCACAGACCCTGCGCAACGTCACCGCCGTACTCAAGGCGGGCGGCGCGGCCCTGGAGGACGTCATCATGCTCCGCGTCCACCTCACCGACCCGGCCCACCTGGCCGAGATGAACGACGCGTACGCGACGGCCGTCAGCGAACCGTTCCCCGCCCGCACCACCGTCTACATGCCGCTTCCGCCAGGGCTCCTCGTGGAGATCGACGCCTTGGCCGTGCTGGACGACTGAGCGCCCGCACCACGGGGTGGGTCATCTGCCAGGGGCGTGCGGTGAGGGTCGCGCCAGCGGCCCTGCTGGGCGCGGTGCGTGCCGGGCCGGGACGCCCATCGCCGCCTTCGGCACCCCATCCGGTACGCCGCGTCCGCCCCCAGGTGCCACACCTCCGTCGTGCCCTGCCCATGCGCTGGACGGGGCCTTCAAACAGGCGAACAAGATGACGAGACCCACGCCGTGCTGTGGTTCCGGACGGCACTCTGACCGACCTCACCGGGACCGCCACGGACCCCTCTTCCGCCTGATACTCTCCGGCGCCCTCTGGACTCACGAGACACCAGGCCCGCGAGCCGGATCGGCGTCGAGCGCGTCGAGCACCGCGTCGCCGTTCGCCCTCGCCCACTCGGTCAGCGTGTGGATCGGGTCGATCAGCGTCGCCCCGAGCGGCGTGAGTTCGTACTCGACGCGGGGCGGCACGCCGGCGTAGGCGTGGCGGTGGATGAGTCCGTGCGCCTGGAGCCGTCGGAGCGTCTGGGTGAGCATCTTGCGGGAGATGCCGCCGATCAGGTCGATCAGCTCGCCATGGCGCACCGGTCCCCTGCTGAGGCCGTAGAGCACGACCACCGTCCACTTGTCGGCGATCAGCTCGACCGCCAGACGCGCCGGACAGTCGGCGAGAAAGGGATCGCCGGGACCGAAACCGCTCATCCGCCCAAGGTACCCGCGCCGTGGGAACCCGCCGGTACCTATCGGGTTCATAGCCTGGCTTCCCTCCCCTTCCGAAGAGCCAGGAGAGTCATGCGAGTCATCACCCAGGAAACGCTCGGCGGTCCCGAGGTGCTCACCATCGTGGACGCGCCCGAGCCGCAGCCCCTTCCGGGCGAGGTCCTCGTCCGCGTCAAGGCGATCGGGCTGAACCCGCTGGAGGCGCGTCTGCGCGCCGGTGAGTTCCCGCTGATCGGCCAGCCGCCGTTCGTCCTCGGCTGGGACATCAGCGGCGTGGTCGAAAGGGCGCCGCAGACGTGGCGGTTCAGGCCCGGCGACGAGGTGTTCGGGATGCCGATGTTCCCCCGGGCGGCGAGCGCGTACGCCGAGGTCGTGTCAGCGCCAGCGATGCACCTGGCGCACAAGCCCGCCTCGCTCTCGCACGTCGAGGCGTCGGCGCTGCCGATCGTCGGGCTGACGGCGTGGCAGGGCCTCGTCGACCTCGGCGGCGTGACCGAGGGCGACCGTGTCCTGGTCCACGGCGGTGGTGGCGGGGTCGGCCATGTCGCGATCCAGCTCGCGAAGGCGCTCGGCGCGTACGTGATCGCGACCGCCAGCGGGAGCAAGCGGACGTTCGTCGAGGGGTTCGGCGCCGACGAGGTGATCGACTACACGGCGGTCGACTTCACCGAGGCGGTCCGCGACATCGACGTCGTGCTCGACACGATCGGTGGCGACACCGTCGAGCGGTCGCTCCACGTGCTCCGCCGAGGCGGTCACCTGGTGACGGCGGTCGCCGAGGGGGATTCGCGGCTCATCGCCAGGTACGAGGCGGCCGGTATGCGCTTCAGCGGCATCGCGGTCGACCAGGACCCGGTCGCCCTGCGAGGTCTCGCCGGACTCGTCGAACAGGGCAGGCTCCGCGTCCACGTGCAGGAAACGTTCCCGTTCGAGCGCGTCGCCGACGCGCACCGGCTACTCGACAGCGGTCACCTCCAGGGCAAGCTCGTCCTCACGGTCTGATCCCGTCGTGGGGCCGTCCTGTACTCGGCTCGCACTGTCCGCTGGCCGTACGGCCGCGGCAACGTTTCGAGGATTTTGGAAAGGCTGTCCACGGCACCCCACCCCTGGTGACACTGGCGGCAGGAGGGAGGTCGCCGACTCGGGCCTCCCGGAACCCATCAGGGGGAATCAGAAGATGCGCAGGACGACTTCGCGCCCGCTGACCAAGATCATGATCACGGCCGCGGTGGGCGTGATGGCCGCCGCGGGTACGGCGGCTCCGGCCTCCGCGGCGGAAGCTCCACAGGCCGACCGGACGAACGTGAGTGCCGCCTTCGAGACGGTCACCACCTGGGTCCAGGGCAACGTGCGCACGGGGCCGTCGACGGACTACGGCATCGCCTACACCGTCGCGGCGAACCAGAACCTCACCGCCGTGTGCTGGCTCGAGGGCGGCATGGTCTCCGCCAACGGCTACACCCACAACAAGTGGGTGTACCTCCTGGACGGCAACTACATCTGGGGCGGCCTGCTCAAGGGCAACGAGGTGGGCAACGTGGGCTCGCTCTGCTGGTGACCAAACGGCCGCTTCCGCACGCGTCGCGGGAGCGGCCGTCGCTGCTCGGCGGGCCGCTGTCCTGCCGCCCGCCGAACGGCGTCCGGTTCCTCGATGCCGGTGGTCAGGTGGTCGGCTTCCTTGCGGAGTTCCCAGTAGGGGATGGTCGCCTGGGTGAGGTCCTGTACGTGGACCGGGACCAGGCGGTTGCGGGACAGCGCACGGAAGTACGCGGAGCGTGGGTGGATGTCGCAGATGTAGTGGGCGTTGATCAGGGACACCTCGCGGGACGCCTGGCCGTAGGTGTCGTTGTGGCAGCCGGTGATCACCACGTGGGGGTGGCGGGCTTCCCGCGGTGACTGGCCCGCGCGGTGTCCGGGCGTGCCGGGGTGCGCGGGCGGACCGTGGTCGTGGTGGTGGGGGAGAGGGGTCGGTCGGTGCGAGCGGCGGCCGGGGAGGCGCGGCGGTGGCCCGGTGGGGGGTCGGGGCAACGGCCGGAGCGGCGGTGGGCGGGGCGCGCGGGCGGAGGGCAGCGGCTACCCCCTGGCCCCTCGGCCGATACCCGCCTGAGAGGGGTCCCGCGTTCGGCGCGCGGCCCGGCCCTCGGATGGCTAGCGTGAGGATGCGGACAGACCACCGATGGGAAGAGGGCCGCAGCCATGGCCGTACAACCCGAGGGAACCCCCTGTTGGGCCGACGCGATGTTCAGCGACGTGGAGGGGGCGAAGACCTTCTACGGCGACGTCCTCGGCTGGACCTTCGGCGAGGCGTCGACGGAGTTCGGCAACTACACGGAGGCCCGCGCCGACGGCAAGGCCGCCGCGGCGGTCGTACCGCCGATGCCCGGCCAGGAGGGCCAGTCCCAGTGGTGCCTGTACTTCGCCGCCGAGGACGCCGCCGCCACCGCCAGTCGCATCCGTGAGCACGGTGGCGAGGTGCTGATGGAGCCGATGCGGGTCGGTGAGTTCGGCACCATGTGCCTGGCCCGCGACCCCAGCGGCGTCGTCTTCGGCGTCTGGCAGGCGGGCAGCCACGAGGGCTTCGAAGCGTCGCCGGGCCAGCACGGCGCGTTCGCCTGGGCCGAGGTCTTCACGCGTGAGCCGGAGAAGTCCGACGCGTTCTTCCCGGCCGTCTTCGGCTACCGCGCCAAGCAGTTGCAGGACGACGCGGTCGACTTCCGGGTCTTCGACCTCGGCGCGGACCCCGTCCTCGGCCGGATGCGGATGACGGAGGAGTTCCCGCCCGAGGTGCCGCCGTACATCAACGTCTACTTCGGCGTCGACGACTGCGACGGTGCCGTCTCCCGCGCCACCAAGCTCGGCGCCACGCTCCGGTTCGGGCCGGTCGACACCCCCTTCGGACGGTTCGCCGCGCTCACCGACCCGCAGGGCGCCAACTTCTCGGTGATCGACACCTCCACCACCGCGGGCGAGCCCCCGCGGGCCACCGACGTGTCCTGACCTCGGCGTCCTGGCCCCAGGGCCGCCGTGGCATGATCGGACCCATGCGTGAACGTGTGGTGGCCGCGTGCGACGGGGCTTCGAAGGGAAACCCGGGACCGGCGGGCTGGGCCTGGGTCGTCGCGGACGAGACGGAGACCCCGGCCCGCTGGGAGGCCGGGGCGCTCGGCAGGAACACCAACAACGTCGCCGAACTCACCGCTTTGGAGCGGCTGTTGACGGCGACCGACCCCGCGGTGCCGCTGGAGGTCCGGATGGACTCCCAGTACGCGATGAAGGCGGTCACCACCTGGCTGCCGAACTGGAAGCGCAACGGCTGGCGCACCGCCGCCGGGAAGCCGGTCGCCAACCAGGAACTCGTCGTCCGCATCGACGAACTCCTCGGCGGGCGTGACGTGGAGTTCCGCTACGTCCCCGCCCACCAGGTCGACGGCGACCGGCTGAACGACTTCGCCGACCGCGCCGCCAGCCAGGCCGCCGTGGCCCAGCAGCCCGCGGGCAGCGCCCTCGGCTCCCCGGAGCCGCCGCCCGCCCCGGACGCCCCGCCCGCCAAGGCCCCGCGCCGCAAGCCCACGGGCGCCGCCAGCCAGCCCAGGCGCGGCGGCGCCGACGCGGCCAAGCGTGGCGGTTCCACCCGCACGATCAAGGCGAAGTTCCCCGGCCGCTGCGTCTGCGGACGCTCCTACGCGGCGGGCGAGCCCATCGCCAAGAACGACCAGGGCTGGGGCCACCCGGAGTGCCGTATCGCCGCGGCCGGATAGCGAGTCCGCCGCGGCCGGATAGCGAGTGCGCCGCGGCCGGGTAGCGAGTCCGCCGCGGCCGGGTAGCGAGTCCGCCGCGGCCTGACAACGAGTCGCGTCGCGCCGCTCCGGCTGTCGCCGACCCCATGGCTGCTACCGTGCGTCACGAAACGATTCCGGCGAGTGACGAACAAGGGGTGCGCGTGAAGGTCGCCTGCGTCGGCGGCGGGCCCGCCAGCCTGTACCTGTCGATCCTGCTGAAGCTCCAGAACCCGTCCCACGACATCACCGTCCACGAACGCGACCCGGAGGGCTCCACCTACGGCTGGGGCGTCACCTACTGGCGCGGACTCCTCGACACCCTCCGCACCCACGACCCCGAGTCGGCGCGCGCCGTCGCCGCCAGCTCGCTGAGCTGGACCGAGGGCGTCGCACACGTCCGCGGCCACACCGTCCGGCACCCCGGCGACCAGGGCTTCGGCATCGGACGCCACCGCCTCCTGGAGATCCTCGCGGCCCGCGCCAGCTCCCTCGGCGTACGCCTGGAGTACGGCCAGGAGATCACCGCCGACGACCCGCCCGGGTGGGCCGACCTGGTGGTGGCGGGCGACGGCGTCCGCAGCGCCCTGCGCGGCCGCCACGCCGACCACTTCGGCACCCGCGTCAGCACCGGCCGCAACCCCTACGTCTGGCTCGGCACCAGCAAGGTCTTCGACGCCTTCACCTTCGCCTTCACCGAGACCGCGCACGGCTGGATCTGGTGCTACGGCTATCCGTACGGCCCCGACCGCAGCACCTGCGTCGTCGAGTGCGACCCCGCCACCTGGACCGGGCTCGGCCTGGACCGCGCGGGGGAGGCCGACGGGCTCGCCCTGCTGGAGGGCCTCTTCGCCGACGTCCTCGACGGCCACCGGCTGATCGCCCGCCCGTCCGCCGACGGCCCCGCCCAGCAGTGGCTCACCTTCCGCACCCTGACCAACCGCACCTGGCACCGCGGCAACCTCGTCCTCGTCGGGGACGCCGCCCACACCACCCACTACTCCATCGGCGCCGGGACGCGCCTCGCCCTGGAGGACGCCATCGCCCTCGCCGCCGCCCTGCGCGAGCACCGCGCGCTGCCGGACGCCCTCGCCCACTACGAGCGGCACCGCAAGGCGGCCCTCCTGCCCGCGCAGAGCGCCGCCCGCTACAGCGCCCGCTGGTACGAGGAGCTGCCGCGCTACATCGGCCTGCCGCCCGAGGAGATGTTCGCGCTGCTCGGCCAGCGCCACTCGCCCCTGCTGCCGCACCTGCCGCCCCGGCTGTACCACCGGCTCGACCGCGCCGCCGGGCGGCTGACCGCCGTACACCGCCTCAAGCGCCGCCTCGGCCCGGCCCTCGCCCGCACCCTGCACGCGCGAACCCTGTCCTCCCGGGAGCGCTCCCATGACCGGATGGCAGACTGACGCCATGGAAGAACGCGCAATGAACAGGCTGGGCCAGCAGGTCTCCGTCGTCGGGCTCGGCACCTGGCAGCTCGGCGCCGACTGGGGCGACGTCGACGAGAAGGAGGCCCTCGCGGTCCTGGAGGCGGCGGCCGAGTCGGGAGTGACCTTCTTCGACACCGCCGACGTCTACGGCGACGGACGCAGCGAGCAGACCATCGCGGCGTTCCTGCGCTCCCGCCCCGACCTGCGGATGCTGGTCGCCACCAAGATGGGCCGCCGGGTCGACCAGCTCCCCGAGAACTACGTCCTGGACAACTTCCGCGCCTGGAACGACCGCTCCCGGCGCAACCTCGGCGTGGACCGCATCGACCTGGTGCAGTTGCACTGCCCGCCCACCCCCGTCTACTCCACCGACGAGGTCTTCGACGCCCTCGACACCCTGGTCGAGGAGGAGCGGATCGCCGCCTACGGCGTCAGCGTGGAGACCTGCGAGGAGGCGCTGACCGCGATCGCCCGGCCGCACGTGGCCAGCGTGCAGATCATCCTCAACCCGTTCCGGATGAAGCCGCTGCGCGAGGTCCTCCCGGCCGCCGCCGAGGCGGGCGTCGGCATCATCGCCCGGGTGCCGCTCGCCTCCGGACTGCTGTCCGGCAAGTACACCAAGGACACCGTCTTCGCCGCCAACGACCACCGCACCTACAACCGGCACGGTGAGGCGTTCGACCAGGGCGAGACCTTCTCCGGCGTCGACTTCGCCACCGGTGTGGAGGCCGCCGCCGAGTTCGCCGCCCTCGCCCCCGAGGGCTACACGCCCGCCCAGCTCGCGCTGCGCTGGATCATCCAGCAGCCCGGGGTCACCACCGTCATCCCCGGCGCCCGCTCACCCGAGCAGGCCCGCGCCAACGCCGCCGCCGCGGCGCTGCCCGCGCTCTCCCCCGAGACGCTGACGGCGATCGGGGACCTGTACGACCGGCGGATCCGGGAGCAGGTCGAGCACCGCTGGTAGCCGCTGACAGGCCCGGTTGACACAAATCCCCTCGCCGGGGAACCCGCTGTGACAGAAGACCTGAGGTCGGCTCGCACCGGGAGGACACCGTGGCCGTCACGGACGACAACGTCAGTCGGAGCAGGGGGCGCAACGAGACGGAGGAGGAGAGGGCCGACCGGATGTGGCAGGAGCTGATCCAGGAGGTGCGGGTCGCTCAGATGGGTGTGCAGATCCTGTTCGGCTTTCTCCTCACCGTGGTGTTCACCCCTACCTACCGCCAGCTCACCGACTCCGACCAGGCGATCTACATCGTGACCGTGATGCTGGGCGCCGCCGCGACCGGGGCGCTGATAGGCCCCGTGTCGCTGCACCGCATCGTCTCCGGCCGCCGGGTGAAGCCGCAGGCGGTACGGCTGGCCTCCCGGCTCACCCACGTGGGCCTGGTACTGCTGCTGGCCACCATGACCTGCTCCCTGCTGCTCATCCTGCGGGTGGCCACCCACAACCCGTACGTGCCGTGGCTGGTCAGCGGCGTACTGCTCTGGTACCTGGTGTGCTGGTACGCGCTGCCGCTGTGGACGCGGCACCGGCACACCAGCCGCTGACCCGGTGGGACCAGCCGCTGACCCGGCGGTCCGGGTCAGCCGTCGGTGATGACCTCCGCCAGGAAGTCGTCCACGTGGACCCGCTCGCTGCCCGGGGCGACCACGTCGTAGGTCTTGCGCAGGAACGCGGCGACGGCCGGTGCCCAGGCGTACACCACCGCGTGGTGCCGGGCACCGTCCGGGTGGCTGTCGCCGAAGAACTCCATCCGCAGCTCCTCCCACCGGCTGCTGCCCGTGGGGCTGAACCGCACGTCGCCCACCCCGACCGGGCCGCGCAGCCCGTCGGAGAGCATCTGCCGGTCCAGCCGCCACCGGGCGAGCACCCGGCCGTCATGGCTGAACACGGCGGTGACGGCGAACGGGTCGGCCGCGTCGTAGCTGAGGTGGGTCAGCACCGGGAAGCGGTGCGTGCCGCCCGTCTGGAGCTGCATGACCAGGGTCTGGTGCACGAGGGGATTCACCACGGGGCCCTTTCTGGGTGCGGACGCGGAGCCGGGACACTCCCCTTCGGGTAACCCGCCTCGGCCACACGATGCTCAGCCGCCCGGGTGATGGCCGAACGCGTCCCGCAGCGCGGGCAGCAGCGTGTCCTTCGACCACTCCAGGAACGGCTCCTGCGCGTCCCCGCCGATCTGCACGAGCGCGATCTCGGTGAAACCGGCCTCGGCGTAGGGCCGTACCGCCTCGACGAAGTCGTCCGGGTCGGCCCCGCACGGGATGGACGCGGCGACGTCGTCCGGGGTGACGAACTGGGTGGCGGCGTCGAAGGCGTCCGGGTGCGGCAGCTCCGAGTTGACCTTCCAGCCGCTGCCGAACCAGCGGAACTGGTCGTGCGCCCGCTTCGCCGCCGCGTCCCGGTCGGTGTCGTAGCTGACCGGCAGCTGGCCCACCCGCGGCTTGCCCGCGCCGCCGTGCCGGTCGAAGGAGTCGAGCAGCTCGGGCTTCGGCTCGGTGGCGATGACCAGGTCCGCCAGCCTGCCCGCGAGCGCGCAGGACTGCTCGCCGGAGACGGCGACACCGATCGGCGGCGGCTCGTCGGGCACGTCCCACAGCCGGGCCGACTCCACGTCGAAGTGCGGGCCGCGATGGTTGACGTGACCTCCCTGGAAGAGGTCGCGGATGATCCCGACCGCCTCCTCCAGCATCTCGTGGCGTACGTCGACCGACGGCCAGCCGCCGCCGGTCACGTGCTCGTTGAGGTTCTCGCCGGAGCCGAGGCCGAGCCGGAACCGCCCCTCGGACAGCAACTGCACCGTCGCCGCCTTCTGCGCCACCACCGCCGGGTGGTAGCGGAAGGTCGGGCAGGTCACGTAGGTCATCAGCGGGATGCGGCGGGTCGCCTGCGCGGCGGCGCCGAGCACGCTCCACGCGTACGGCGAGTGGCCCTGCGAACGCAGCCAGGGGAAGTAGTGGTCGGAGGTCACGGAGAAGTCGAAGCCCGCCTCCTCCGCCCCCACGACATGGTCGACCAGCTCACGGGGGCCAGCCTGCTCGGTCATCATCGTGTATCCGATTTGCACCATGTGCGGCGAGTCCCCCGGGGGCCGCAGGGGGAAACGGCCGTCAGCGGGAGACCCCCCGGAAGGTGCGCAGGAAGGCGTCGAGCGCCTGCCGGTTGGCGGTGGCGCCGAAGTCGTCGGCGGGTGTCGTCCAGCGCAGCGAGAAGCCCCGGCCCTCCCCGACGAGGAAGCCGCGGCCGAAGGTGCGCAGGGTGCCGCCGCGGGCCCTGGCGAGCCACTCGAAGTCGGCGGCCCGGCGGCCCTGGTACGTCGTCGCCCGGATGTCCCCGATCCGCCGGAAGCCCCCGGCGCGCCTGAGGCCCGGCTCGACGTCCTCCCGCCAGACGGCCACCGGGTCCGGGCCGACGCGCTCGCTGTAGGTCACGGTCAGGGTGCGCGGATCGCCCGGCGCGCCGAGCACCACGCGGTAGGCGAGCCCCGGCACGCGCGTGGTGCGCACCGGCCCCCAGCCCTCGGGCAGGGCGACGGAGAACCCCTCCGGCGCGTCGTAGCGGCGGAAGCCGAGCGGCAGCGCGGAGGGCTTGGACGGGGGCGCGGAGGGGGTCGACGTCGGAGTGGGCGACGGGGTGGGGGTAGGGGCGGGGGCGGATGTGGGCGTGGCGGACCGGGACACCGAAGGGGTGGACGACGGGGGTGGCGGGGTGCGCGTGGGGGAGGCGGACGGCTCCGGGCGGGTGCTCGCGGCGGTGTCCTCGGCGCGGGTGAGCTGGTGGGTGGTGACGAGGACGGCGACCGCGACGCCGACCACCGCCAGCGTCGTCCCGGCGACCAGGGCCCGGCGGCTCCAGCCCCGCCCGCCCTGGTGGGCGCGGTGTGACCGGGGCGCGGGTACGGCGGGCGGCGCGGCCTCGGCGTCCTCGCGCAGCACCCGGGTCAGCGCCTCCCGGACCACCGGCCGGGTCAGCCGCTCCCTGCCGTCCTTGCGCAGCAGTCCCTGCACGACCCGGGTGAGCGGACCGGCCCGCAGCGGGGTGCGCAGCGGCAGCCGGTCCACGCCCTTGAGGGTGCTCTCGAACCGCCCCCGCTCCCGGAACGGCGGACGCCCCTCCACCACCGTGTAGAGGATCGCGCCCAGCGCCCACAGATCCGCCGCGGGCCCGACCCGCTCGTCCCGGGCCTGCTCGGGGGAGGCGTACGACGGTGCCGTCAGCCGGGGCGCGAGGGTGGCGCCCGCGAGACCGAAGCCGCAGACGACGACCGGGCCCCGCTCGGGCACCAGCACCTGGCCGGGGCTGAGTTCCCCGTGGGTGACGCCCGCCCCGTGCGCGGCCTCCAGCACCTCCAGCAGTTCGAGCCCGATCCGCGCCGCCCGCGCGTGGGGGAACGCGCCCTGGGCCGCGAGGAGTTCACCGAGCGGCGTTCCGGTGACCCAGTCGGTGACGATCCACAGCGCCTCCGGCTCCGCGACCGCGTCCAGGACGGCGGCGACCCGGCCGGGGCAGCTCAGCGCCATCGCCGCGGAGGTGCGCCGCACCCGGCCGACGGCGAGGCGCGCCGCGTCCGCGCCGGTGTCCGGTGGCAGTCCGACACGGGTCAGCAGACAGGGGCGCCCGGAGCGGGTGTCCTCGCCGGACCAGCACACGCGGTTGGTCTCGCCGTGGACGACCTCCAGCAGCCGGTACCGCCCGGCGACCGACTCGTCCCCGGTGACGTGCGCCTCGCCCATGGTCATCCCTCGCTGCACCCCGGCCTCACCCTTTTCCCAGTGGTACGAGGAGGGCGTGGCCGGGCGTTCAACAGGACGGCGTCTTTGCGAGCAAGTGCCTCTGCTGGACGCCCTCTTGACGGAACATCAACGCATTACGGGCGCAGTCCGAACCGTTCCGACCAGTCCTGGACGTCGGCGGTCGTGGCGTTGCCGCCGCACACCACCAGACCGAGCCGGGCCTCCGGGCCGACCCGCTCCAGCACGCGCCGGGCGGCGGGCAGCAGGCACCCCGCGGCCGGTTCCGCCCACACCTTCGCGTGCTCGGCGAGGTCCAGACAGCCCCGTACCGCCTCCCGGTCCGGGACCACCAGCACCTCGGTGACCAGCTCGGAGACATGGTCGTACGTAAGCTGGGAGACCGTCGGCGCGCTGAGCGTGGTGACGACCGACGACAGCGGCACCGGCAGCGGACCGCCCGCCGCCAGCGCCCGCGACATCGCCTCCGCGCCCTCGGTCTCCACGCCCCAGACCCGCACCCCCGGACGCCGGATCCGCAGCGCCGCCGCTACCCCGGCGATCAGCCCGCCGCCCCCGATGCTGACCAGGACGTCGGTCACCTCGTCGGCGTCGTCGGCGAACTCCAGGCCCACCGTGCCCTGCCCGGCGATCACCACCGGGTCGTCGAAGGGGTGCACGAGCGTGAGCCCCTCGTCGCGCAACCGCCCCACCAGCGCGAACGCCTCGTCCATGCCGTCCGTCAGCCGGACCGAGGCGCCCGCGTCCCGGGCGATCTCGACGGACCGGGCGGGCGCCGTCCGCGGCATGACCACCGTCGCCTTCACATCCAGCGCGGCCGACATCACCGCCAGCGCGACGCCGTGGTTGCCCCCGCTGACCGCCACCACCCCGGCCGCCCGCTCGGCCTCGCTCAGCGACAGCAGCTTGGCCGTCGCGCCGCGCGCCTTGAACGAACCGGTGCGCTGGAGCAGCTCCAGCTTGGTGGTGACGGGGACGCCGAGCAGCGCGGACAGACCGGGGCTGGGCAGGGTGGGGGTGCGGACCACGTGTCCGGCGATCCGCTCGGCGGCGGCCTCGATCTCCGCGATGCCTATCACAGGCTGTTCACCTTCCCGTTCAGCTTTTCGTTCAGCTTTTCGTTCAGCGCTGCTGAGGGGTGTGCGGCTTGGCCTCGCTCGGCCGGACCACCACGTACCCCTGGCCCTGGAGCATGAGCTGTACGGCTTCCCCGGAGCCGCCGCGCAGCATCGAGCCGATGGACTGCGAGCGGTGCAGCGAGGTCTGGAGCCCCGCCGTCCAGCCGACGACGGCGTCCGTGTCGACGTACACCGGGTACTGCGGGGACACCGGGATGACCAGGGGCGTGCCCTCGCACACCAGCCCCAGTCTGCCCTGTCCGGAGAAGACGCTGTTGAACAGCCCCCCGCCGGTGATCCCGGCACCCTTCACGGTGGCGATCCGGTACGACAGCGTGGCGTCGAAGCACAGCACGTTGCGGCCGTTGACGGTGAACTCGTCACCCGCCTCCACCTCGACGATGAAACAGTTCTGGGCCTCCTGCGCGAACCACGCCTCGCCCTGCCCGCGCACCGCCATCAACGGCAGGCCCTCACCGGTGACCGCCCGCTTGAGCATCCCGCCCACGCCCTGGCCCTTGCGCTCGAACTGGAGGTTGCCGCGGAACGCGATCATCGCGCCCTGGCGGGCGAGCATCTCCCCGTTCACGGCGTACTTGACGCACTTGGAGTTCTCGATGGTCATGCCCGGCGCCGTGGCGAACTGGGCCATGTGCTCACTGGAGAAAAGGTCACCCTTCATGGGTGCATCCTGTCGCGGAGGGTTCCCTTCCGCCAAGATCAGTCCGAGATCAGTCCCAGATCAGTCCGCTGTCGGTCAGATCGAGGTTCCGCTGGGGTCAGGCGCCGAAGAGCTGCGTCCAGTACGTGCCCGCCCGGCCGCCGCCCGCGAAACCTATCCCGATGTGGGTGAAGGCGGGCTTGAGGATGTTGGCGCGGTGGCCGGGACTGTTCATCCAGCCGGTCACCACCTCGGTGGGGGAGCGCTGGCCGCAGGCGATGTTCTCCCCGATGGTGCGCCGCGGGGAGCCCGCGGCGGCGGCCCGGTCCCAGGGGTGGCTGCCGTCGGGGGAGGTGTGGGAGTAGAAGTCCCGGGCCACCATGTCGGCGCTGTGCGCCTGCGCGGCGGCCGTCAGCAGCGGGTCCACGGTGAGCGGACGCAGCCCGGCGCGGCTCCGCTCGGCGTTGGTCAGGTCGACGACCCGGCCCGCCGTGCGCTCCAGCTCGGCCGGGGTCAGGGGGCGCGCCCACAGGGCCGTCCAGTACGTGTCCCCGGAGCGGTTCTCCGCGGCGCGGCCCAGCGCGGCGTGGGTGAACGCCGGGTCGTGCAGGGTGCGCCGGGCGTGGTCGGCGCCCAGGCAGTACTCGACGAACTCGGCGGGGGTGCGCGGGCCGGAGACCAGGTGCTCGCCGACGGTGAGGTACGCGAACCCGGCCGCCGTGACCCGCCGGTACACGGAGATGCCGTCGTGGCCCTCGACGCCGAGCCGCCCGGCCGCCGCCATCGCCCCGGCGTGCTCCCGGGCCGCCGTGGCGAGCCGCGCGTCCAGCACGACGGGCGGTGAACCGGCGCGGGCGCGCGCGGCGTTGACCAGACCGAGGAACCCGTCGGGGTCGCCGCCGGGGCTCTGGCCCACGGGGGAGAGGGGCCCGGCGAGGGTGCCGGGGCCGCGACTCGGACCGTCCGGTGCGGGGTCGCCGTCGTCGTCCACCACGTCCACCCCGAAGTCCCGCGCCAGCCCCGCGAGGCCGTCCGCGTACCCCTGGCCGAGGGCGCGCAGCTTCCACTGGTCGGCGCGGCGGTAGACCTCCGCGAGCAGCAACACCGTCTCCCGGTCCGGGCGGGGCGGCGCGAACCGGGCGACCGGGGCGCCGCGGGCGCCGGTGACGTGCAGGACGGGCGCGGGCAGGGCGCCCAGCGCGGTGCCGGGGTCGGCGGGGCTGACGACGACGGTGACCCGGGTGGCCCCGGCGCGCAGCCGGGTCGGCTCGACGGTGAGGGTGTCGCCGTCCAGCCGGGCGCCGGGTGCGGCGGGCTGGTTGTAGAACACGAAGTCGGCGTCGCCGCCGACCTTGCCGCCGTCGTCCGTGATCAGCGCGGACACGTCGAACGGGCCGGGCACCCGCAGCGTCACGGCGCCACCGGGCAGGGGCAGGTTGCCCCCGGGAACCAACTCGCTCATCGCGCCGCCCTGGTGTCGTCGTCCGGGCCCAACGGATCCGCCCGGACAACGTCTACCAGGGCACGGGGGTTCCCCGCACCACCCCGCTCAACTCAGGCGCACGGGCCCGCCCACTTCAGCGCAGCGCCTCCGCCCAGTCCGCGGGCACCCGCCCGGCCGGGCCCGGCGCGGGCTGGTTCTCGGGGCGGCTCACCGGCGGGGCCAGGTCGGGACCGGACTCGTACAGCTCGTTCTTCTCGAAGTCCCAGAACCAGCCCTCGCCGGGCTCGTAGCTGCGCATCACCGGATGCCCGGTGGCCCGGTAGTGGGCGGAGGCGTGCTGCGCGGGGGAGGAGTCGCAGCAGCCGATGTGGCCGCAGGCCGCGCACCGGCGCAGGTGGAACCACCAGCCGCCGTCGGCGTCGCACTCGACGCAGCCGCTCCCGCTGGGCGGCACGCTGGGGTCGATCGCCTCGGCTCCGTGATCAGTCGTCATACCGGTTCCTCGCGCCTTTCGTCGTCGGTCGGTTCCGCGGTGTCCGGCGTGTCGCCGTCCGCGGCGGTGAGCGGAAGCAGCACCTGGAAGCGCGTGTCGCCGGGTTCGGACTCCACCTGGAGACTGCCGTGGTGCTTGTTGACGATGATCCGCCAGGAGATGTCCAGACCGAGCCCCGTGCCCTGCCCCACCGGCTTGGTGGTGAAGAACGGGTCGAAGATCCGGGACCGGATCTCCGGCGCCACCCCGCAGCCGGTGTCGCGGAACTCCACCAGCAGCCGGTCGTGGTCGAGCGCCGTCCGCACGGTCAGCGTGCCCTCGCCGCCGACGCTGTTGATGGCGGCGACCGCGTTGTCGATCAGGTTCGTCCACACCTGGTTCAGCTCCGCCGGGTACGCCGGGACGTTCGGCAGCGTGCGGTCGTACTCCTTGACGACCTTGATCCGCTTGCCGATCTTGGCGGAGAGCATCAGCAGGGTGCTGTCGATGAGTTCGTGGACGTCGGCCATCCGGTAGGGCGCCCGGTCGAGCTGGGAGTACTGCTTGGCGGCGTCCACGAGCTGGGAGATGCGGGTGGTGGAGTCGGCGATCTCGTCCATCAACAGCTCGGTCTCGACCGTGTAGTTGAGCCAGCCGATCGCGCCCGGCAGCACCGCCGGGTCCACCGCCGCCGCGACCTGGTCGAGCCAGTCCAGGTCGAGCCCGGCCTGCACGAAGGTCGGCGCGAGCCGCCAGCCGTCCGGGATGCCGTGGTCGTCGAGCCAGTCGCTGACCGCGTCCTCCCGGTCGGACGCCTCCAGCGGGCTGAGCACCGGCGCCTTCGCGACCCGCTCCGCGGTGCGCTCCTGGATCTCGATGAGGTTCGCCAGCGCCTCCCGCGGATACGGCCCCGCCGAGATCACGCTCAGCTTGTGCCGCATCTTCGCGACCCGCTCCCGCAGCGTCGCCGTGGCCCGCACCGCCGCCGCGGCCGGGTTGTTCAGCTCGTGGGTGAGCCCCGCCGACAGTGAGCCGAGCGCCAGCAGCCGCTCCCGCTGCCCGATCACCCGCTGGGTGCTCTTCGAACCGAAGAACAGCCCCTCCAGCAGGTGCACCGCCATCGGGAACCACTCCTGCATGATCGCCGCGAAGGTGTCGGCGGGCAGCACGAAGAACCGCGTCGGCTCCGTGACGTGCATCGAGCCGTTGTAGACCTGCCGTACCCGGTCCCCGATGTACGCCTGCATGGCGCCCCCGTACACCCCGCGCTGCGAGGTACGGGACACCTCGACGTCGTCGCCGCCGACCCTGCGGTACAGCACGACCGTTCCTTCGAGCATGACGTAGAAGCAGGTCGCCGGGTCACCCTCGACGTACACCGGGCCCGGCTCGAACCTCTCCACCCGGCCCTCGGCGCACAGCCGCCCCAACTGCTCGGGACTGAGCTTCTCGAACAGGAACAGCGAGCCGATCTCCTGCGGGCTGCACGGCAGCGGCTGCCCGCTCACGACTGCTCCAGGTAGCGGTGGACGAGCATCACGGCCATGGCTCCCTCTCCGACGGCGGACGCGACCCGCTTGGCGGACTCGGCGCGGGCGTCGCCCGCCACGAACACGCCCGGGATGTTGGTCTCCAGGTGGTACGGCGGCCGGTCCAGCTCCCAGCCCGCGGGCGGCCGACCGTCCGGGGTCAGGTCGGGCCCGGCCAGGATGAAGCCGCGCTCGTCGCGCAGCACCGTGCCGTCCAGCCAGTCGGTCAGCGGGGCGGCGCCGATGAAGACGAAACACCACTGCGCGTCGACGAGTTCGGTGTGCCCGGTGCCGACGTCGCGCAGGGTCAGTTGCTCCAGGTGGTCCGAGCCGTGCGCCGCGTCCACCACGGTCGAGCAGCGCACCGAGATGTTGGGCGACTCACCGATCTGCTCGATCAGGTAGTGCGACATCGACGCCGCAAGCGACTCCCCGCGCACCAGCAGCGTCACCGACTTGGCGCCCCGGGACAGGTACATCGCCGCCTGGCCCGCCGAGTTGGCGCCGCCGACGATGTACACGTCCTGGCCCTGGCAGGAGGGCGCCTCGGTCAGCGAGGAGCCGTAGAAGACGCCGCAGCCGGTGAGTTCGGTGGCGCCGGGGGCGTCGAGCTGCCGGTAGGACACGCCGGTCGCGAGGATCACACTGTGCGCGGCGACCGCCGAGCCGTCGCTGAAGTGCACGATCCGCGCGGAGCCGCTCACCTCCAGACCGGTCACCTCGCGCGCCGTGAGGATCTCCGCGCCGAACTTCGTCGCCTGCCGCCGCGCCCGGTCGGTGAGCTGCGCGCCGGACACGCCGTCGGGGAAGCCGAGGTAGTTCTCGATCCGGGAGCTCTGCCCGGCCTGCCCACCGGTCGCCGACCGCTCCACCAGCACCGTGCGCAGCCCCTCCGAGGCCCCGTACACCGCCGCGCCGAGCCCGGCCGGGCCGCCGCCGATGACGACCAGGTCGTAGAAGTCGGCCGTCGGCGTGGTCGCCAGGCCCACCTCGGCGGCCAGCTCCGGCGGCTCCGGCTCGACCAGCGGCCTGCCGTCGGGGGTGATCACCAGCGGCAGCCGCCGCTCGTCCGCGCCCGCCGCCGCCAGCAGGCGCCGCCCCTCCGGCTCGTCGGAGGAGTACCAGCGGTACGGCACCTGGTTGCGGGCCAGGAACTCGCGCACCTCCGAGGACCGCGCGGACCAGCGGTGCCCGACCACCTTGGTCGCCGGGACCGGCCGGTAGTCGCTGCTGCGCCACGCCTGGAGCAGGTCGTCCAGGACCGGGTACAGCTTCTCCTCGGGCGGGTCCCACGGCTTGAGCAGGTAGTGGTCGAGGTCGACGACGTTGATCGCGTCGATCGCCGCGTTGGTGTCCGCGTACGCGGTCAGCAGCACCCGCCGGGCGCCCGGGTAGACGTCCAGCGCCTGCTCCAGGAACTCGATGCCGTTCATCTGCGGCATCCGGTAGTCGGCGAGGATCACCGCCACCAGGTCACCGCGGAGCTTCAGCTCCCGCAGCGCGTCGAGCGCCGACTCGCCGGACTCCGCGCGCACGATGCGGTACGACTCGCCGTAGCGGCGCCGCAGGTCACGGGCGACGGCCCGGGAGACCCCGGGATCATCGTCAACGGTCATGATGACGGTCCGCGCCGTGTCGGCGGCCTGTGCCATACGTCTCCCACCCCGGGCGTTCGGATGTTCCCGCTCATCGTATGTTCGATCGCCCCCGCGCGCTCAGGAAAAGCCCGCCGGGCGAACTCCCCGCGCGGGCGCCCTCCCACCCGTAGGGAAGACTGGTCCCGTACGGCACTTGAGCACACGAGGAGGCACCCGGAGATGACGCGCCCGATCACGGCAGGCGTGGACGGCACGGAGGAGAGCCACGCCGCGCTCGCCTGGGCGGCCCGCGAGGCCGTGCGCCGCGGGGCACCGCTGCGGGTGGTGCACGCCTGGCGGTACGAGCCCGGCGAGGGCCTCGACGCGCAGGGCCGGGACGACCAGGAGCGGTGGGTGCGGGACGCGGTCGGGCAGGCCGTGCGCGAGGTCCGCGAACGGCACACCGGACTCGAGGTGTCCGCCGACGTCGTCGAGGGCGGCGCGGTGGAGACGCTGCTCGCCGCGGCGGCCGACGCCGGGACGCTGGTGCTCGGCTCGCGCGGGCACGGGCGGCTCGTCGGCTTCCTGCTCGGCTCCGTCGGCCAGCAGGTGATCGCGGAGGCGGCGTGCCCCGTGGTGCTGGTGCGCTCCGGCGAGAGCACGGCGGGCGAGGTGGCCGCCCGGGAGGTCGTCGTCGGCCAGGAGGGCGGCCCCGAGGACAGCGCCGACGCGCTGCGGTTCGCCTTCGAGACGGCCGCCGCCCGGCAGGCCCCGGTGCGCGCCGTACGGGCCTGGACGCTGCCGCCGGTGTTCGCCTACAGCCCCGCCTCGCTGAAGCTCCTCGACGACGCCGGGGGCCCGGAGCCGTACGAGAAGAAGGCCCTCGCCGCCGCCCTGGAGCCGTGGCGCGCCCGCTTCCCCGACGTGCGCGTCGTGGAGCACGTGGAGATGGGCAGCGCGGGCCAGGTGCTGCTGTCGGTCGCCGGGCGCGCCCAGCTCATGGTCGTCGGCCGCCGCGCGCGCCGGACCGCCGTGGGCGCCCGGATCGGCTCGGTCGCCCACGGGGTGCTGCACCACGCGGAGTGCCCGGTGGCGGTGGTGCCGCACCAGCAGTAGGCGACCGCCGTCACTCCGGTTCGGCGGACTCCAGCGTCTCCCGGGCGCGCGGCAGGATGTTCTCGATGTAGTCCTTCACCGCCGTGTCGAGACCTATGTCGTGCTGCGCGCGCTCGGAGAGGTACCAGCGGTGTTCGAGGAGCTGGTGGTAGATCTCCGCCTGGTCCATCGACCCGCGCAGCTCCACGGGCACCGCGCGCACGGTCGGCCGGAACACCTGCCGCACCCAGCGGTGCGCGAGCACCTCCGGGCGGGCCTCGGTGGAGTCCTCCTGGGTGGCCATCCAGCTCTCCAGGTCGCTCAGCAGCCGCCGCGCCTGGTTCTCCTCGGTGTCCAGTCCCGTCAGCCGCAGCAACTGCCGCTGGTGGTGCCCGGCGTCGACGACCTTGGGCACGAAGGTGACCGTGTCGCCGTTGGAGGAGCTCTCGATCTGCATCTCGGCCACGTCGAAGCCGAGGTCGTTGAGCCTGCGGATGCGGCGCTCGATGTAGTGGTACTTGCCCGCCGGGTAGACGGAGGTGCGGGTCAGCTCCCGCCACAGCCCGTGGTAGCGCGCGCAGATCTCCTGCCCGAACTCGATCGGGTCCACCGACGGGTGCAGCGCGCCGGACGCCTCCAGGTCCAGCAGCTCCCCGCTGATGTTGACGCGGGCGAGGTCGAGGTCGTAGTCGCGCTGGCCGTCGCTGAGCCGGGGGTGCAGGTCGCCGGTCTCGGCGTCCACGAGGTAGGCGGCGAAGGCGCCCGCGTCGCGCCGGAAGAGGGTGTTGGACAGCGAGCAGTCGCCCCAGGCGAACCCCGTCAGGTGCAGCCGGACCAGCAGCACCGCGAGGGCGTCCATCAGCCGGTGCATGGTGGCGGGCCGCATCGTCGTCTCGAACATCGACCGGTACGGCATCGAACCGCCCAGGTGCCGGGTGACCAGCACCGGCTCCAGCGGCTCCCCGGCGGCGTCCACGCGCCCGGTGACCACGGCGAGCGGGTCCACCGCGGGGATGCCGAGCCGGTCCAGGTCGCGCAGCAGCTCGTACTCGCGCAGCGCCGGGCGCTCGGCGAGTTCCTTGACGGCGATCACCTCGTCGCCCGCGCGGGCGTAGCGCACCACGTGCCGGGAGATGCCGCGCGGCAGCGGCACGAGGTACTCCTCGGGCCACTCCTCCAGCGGGACCTGCCAGGGCAGGGCGAGCAGGAGCGCGGGGTGCTCCGGATTGGTGGCGCTGATCTGCAAAGCCATGGCCGAACCCTAAGCCGCCCGCTCCCGGGCCCGACGGGCGGCGTCGCGTACGGGGCCGTGGTGCGCGGGGCCGTGACCCGGCAGCAGGACGTCGGCGTCCAGGGCCTCGAACGCGGCCAGTGAGGCGACGGCCCGCGTGCGCTCGTGGTGGAACATGTCGGGCAGGAGCTGGGGCCCCGTGATCCGCGCGGTGGCGTGCCCGCTGACCAGGGCGTCGCCGGAGATCACCACGCCGGTCGCGGGCAGGTGGAAGGCGCAGTGGCCGAGCGTGTGCCCCGGCGTCGGCACCGGCACCGGGCGGCCGGGCAGGTCCAGCGCGCCGGGCGCCGGGAACGGCTCCGGGGCGGTGACCGGCACGTGCCGGGTGCCACCGGAGCGCAGCGCGTGCACCGCCCACGGCAGCACACCCGGCCGCCAGCCGTTGGCCAGCACCTGCCCGACGGACACCTGGTGCAGGAAGTCCCGGCGGGCGTGCGGCACCTCGGCCTCGTGCAGGTACACCGGCGTGCCGTGCGCGGCGCGCAGGTACTCGGCCGAGCCCAGGTGGTCGTTGTGCGCGTGCGTGACCAGCACCGCCGCGACCGCCTCCGGTGCACCGCCCACCTGCGTGAGCGAGTCGAGCAGCAGCGCCCGGTCCCCGGGGTAGCCGGTGTCGACCAGCGTGACCGCGTCCCCCTCGCTGAGGATGACCCAGTTGGTGTTGCTGCCGTGCACCAGATAGGTGCCGTCGGCGACCTGCCGCACATCCGCCCGCATCGCTGGCCCCGCCCGCTGAGTTGCCCGTTCCGACGCAGGACAGCAAACCAGATCGGCGGCCGCGCCGTGAGCCCGGCCTCAGCGCACCCCGTGCGGCCGGAACTGCACGCTGACCCTGCCGCCCGAGACCCGGGCCGACTTGGGCACGCAGTGCTCCCAGGTGCGCTGGCAGGAGCCGCCCATCACGATCAGGTCGCCGTGGCCCAGCGGGCGGCGTACGGTGCCGCCACCGCCGTGCAGGGGGCGCAGCAGCAGGTCGCGGGGGGTGCCCAGGGAGAGGATGGCGACCATGGTGTCCTCGCGGGCGCCCCGGCCGATCCGGTCGCCGTGCCAGGCGACGCTGTCCCGGCCGTCGCGGTAGTAGCACAGGCCCGCGGTGGTGAACGGCTCGCCCAGCTCCCCGGCGTAGTGCGCGGTGAGCGCCTCGCGCGCCTCGGTCAGGACGGTGTGCGGCAGCGGGTGGCCCGCGCCGTAGAACGCCAGCAGCCGGGGGACGTCGACGACCTGGTCGTACATCGTGCGGCGCTCGGCGCGCCACGGCACGTCGGCCACCAGGTGGGCGAACAGGGCGTCCGCGCCGCTCAGCCAGCCGGGCAGGACGTCGATCCAGGCGCCCCCGTCCAGCTCGGTGCGGCGGATTCCGTCGAGGGGGCCGAGCCGCGGCTGGTCGGTCTGGTCGAAGAGGGAGCCCTGGAGGTGCACGGTCATGGCACCAGCGTACCCGGTAATCGAACGCGGGTTCGGTAAGGAGAGGGGGTGCTCCCTCTTTGAATACGTTCATGTATCGGATACGTTGCCGTATCGAACGAGGGAGGCGAGCGCATGGCGGCGCGGCGCACGGTCGGGCGGGTGACCAGGCGGCGGGTCCGTACCCGGGCCAACCTGCTGGACGCCGCGTTCGCCGTGTTCGCGGCCAAGGGGTTCGGACGGGTCTCCATCGAGGAGGTCTGCGAGGCGGCGGGCTACAGCCGGGGTGCCTTCTACTCCAACTTCGCCAGCCTCGACGAACTGTTCTTCGCGCTCTACCGGCAGCGCGCCGACCTGATCGCCGAGCAGGTCGCCGGGGCGCTCGCCCTCGACGGCCCCGACCTGGACGTGGCGTCCTCCGTCGACCGGGTCACCGAGGTGCTGCTGCTCGACGTGGACTGGCTGCTGGTCAAGACGGACTTCCTGGTGCACGCCGCCCGGGACCCGGCCGTCGCCGCCACCCTCCTCGAACACCGCGAGCGGCTGCGGCGGGCCATCGCCGACCGGCTCGGCCGGGCCGCCGCGTTCGGGGCGCCGCCCGCCGTGCTCGGCGGCACGGACGGCGCCGCCTGGGCGGTCGTCGCCGCGTACGACGGCGTCACCACCCAGCTCCTGCTGGACAAGGACGTCGAGCGCGCCCGCGCCTGGCTCAAGCAACTGCTCACCGCCCTGCTGACCGACGGCAGCGGTGCCCCCGGACAAACCCCCGGATAAGACCCGGTAAGACCCGGATAAGACCCGGATAAGAAAGGGAACGGTCGCATGGACGCGGACGTCATCGTCGTCGGAGCGGGCCTCGCGGGACTGGTCGCGGCGCACGAGCTCACCAGCCGTGGCAGGAAGGTCGCCCTCGTCGACCAGGAGAACGCCGCCAACCTCGGCGGACAGGCGTTCTGGTCCTTCGGCGGGCTGTTCCTCGTCGACTCCCCGGAACAGCGCCGCCTCGGCGTCAAGGACTCCCTCGACCTCGCCTGGAGCGACTGGCAGGGCAGCGCCCAGTTCGACCGCGTCGACGACGAGGACTCCTGGGCGGTGCGCTGGGCGCGCGCCTACGTCGAGTGGGCGGCCGGGGAGAAGCGGTCCTGGCTCGTCGGACACGGCATCAAGCTGCTGCCCACCGTCGGCTGGGCCGAGCGCGGCGACCTGCGCGCCGACGGCCACGGCAACTCGGTGCCCCGCTTCCACATCGCCTGGGGCACCGGCACCGGCGTCGTCGAACCGTTCGCCGCCTACGCCGAGCAGGCCGCCCGCGACGGACTGCTCACCTTCCACCACCGCCACCGCGTCGACGAACTCCTCGTCGCCGACGGCACCGCCCGTGGCGTGCGCGGCACCCTCCTCGCCCCCGACGACGCGCCCCGCGGCGTCGCCTCCAGCCGCGAGGCGGTCGGCGACTTCGAACTGACCGCCCAGGCGGTGATCGTCACCTCCGGCGGCATCGGCGCCAACCACGACATCGTCCGCCGCTACTGGCCCGCACGCCTCGGCACCCCGCCCGCCGAGATGGTCACCGGCGTCCCCGCCTACGTCGACGGGAGGATGCTCGACATCAGCGCCGAGGCGGGCGTCCGGCTGGTCAACCGCGACCGCATGTGGCACTACACCGAGGGCGTCCAGAACTGGGACCCCGTCTGGCCCGGCCACGGCATCCGGATCCTGCCCGGCCCGTCCCCGCTCTGGTTCGACGCCCTCGGCCGCCGCCTGCCCGACCCCTGCCTGCCCGGCTACGACACCCTCAGCACCCTGCGGCACCTGCGCACCACCGAGGACATCGCGGAGTACGACCACTCCTGGTTCATCGTCACCCGGAAGATCATCGAGAAGGAGTTCGCGCTGTCGGGCTCCGAGCAGAACCCCGACATCACCGCCAAGGACCGCGCCGCGGTGCTGCGCGACCGGCTGCTCGGCAAGGGCGCGCCCGCCCCGGTGCGGGCGTTCGTGCGGCACGGCGCGGACTTCGTGGTCGCCGACACCCTCGAACAGCTCGTGGAGAAGATGAACGGCCTGACCGGCAAGGCGCTCCTCGACCCCGCCGAGATCCGCCGCCAGGTGGCCGCCCGCGACGCCCAACTGGCCAACCCGTACGCCAAGGACTCCCAGGTCCAGGGCATCCGCAACGCCCGCCGCTACATCGGTGACCGGCTCGGCCGGGTCGCCACCCCGCACCGGTTCCTCGACCCGGAGGCGGGACCACTGATCGGTGTCAAGCTGCACGTCCTCACCCGCAAGACCCTCGGCGGCATCCAGACCGACCTGGACTCCCGCGCCCTCGGCGCCGACGGCACCCCCGTCGACGGGCTGTACGCCGCGGGCGAGGTCGCCGGGTTCGGCGGCGGCGGGGTGCACGGGTACAACGCCCTGGAGGGCACGTTCCTCGGCGGCTGCCTGTTCTCGGGGCGGGCGGCGGGCCGGGCGGCGGCGGAACAGACGGGTTGACGAGGCCGGGGCAGGGGCCGGGGCGCGGCAAGGGGCGTCACGTCGCCAGGAGCCGCGCCAGCACCGCCGCGTGGCTGCGCTCCGGGGTCTTCGACGCGGTCAGCAGCGTCACCGTGCCCGCGCGGGCCGACTCACGCAGCCCGGCGAGGGCCTCGGCGGCCTCGTCGGCGTCCAGCTCCGCCTCGTAGCGCTCGCTGAACTCCTCGTACGACCCCTCGTCCGCGTGGTACCAGCGGCGCAGCTCGGTGGACGGGGTGACGGCCTTGGGCCACTCGTCCACCCGGGCCGCGTCCTTCGCCAGGCCGCGCGGCCAGAGCCGGTCGACCAGGACGCGCGTGCCGTCACCGGGTTCCGGCGGTTCGTAGATCCGGCGTACACGGACGCTCACGGCGGTGCCCCTTCCGTCACGGTTCTCGTGGGCTTCCCCAGGCTTTCCCCCTGGGGCTGACGGGTACCCCGTTGCCCTGACGGGACGAGGGAGGTCACGGGATGAGCGGTTGGGAGGATCTGCCGGTCGTGGACACGCTCGGTGAGCTGGCCCGGCTCGTGGAGCGCCACCAGGGCCTGTACGTCCGCTGGTCGCGCGGCCCCGAGGCCGACCTGGCCGCCGTGTCGAGCACCGACGACCTCACCGGCGTGGCCATGCCGGGCCTGTCCGCGAACCCGCTCGACGTCGAGGCGTGGTGGCGGGACCGGTCCGTCGGCCTGTGGGTGGCCCGGCGCCTGCACGACTACTCCCACCTCCCGCGCGAGAAGGGCCCCGGGGTGCGGCCCTGGGTCCTCAAGGGCCGCGAGACCGGGCGGGGCCCCGACAACGAGCCCCTGGTGGTGGAGGTCAGACCGCTGTGCCGCCTGGAGCCCCGGGTGATCGAGGAGGCCCGCGCCGCGGTGGCCCGCCAGGAGAACGACTGGGGGCCACTGCGCCGCGGCGGGAGCTGACCGCGCGGGGTCACCACGGTCAGCTCGTGGGCCCGCTCGCCAGGTCCTCCAGGTCCGTCAGCCCGTCCAGGACGGCGCGGCCCGCCCGTTCCACCGGCTCCAGACGGGTCACCAGCTCCCGGCTGGAGGCCATGTCCGGCGCGCTGATCCGCTCCTCTATCTGCTGGAGCGCGCCGCGCAGCCGCTGCCGGTGCTCGTCCACGTGGACGGCGACGGCGTCGGCGAGCAGTTGCCCCTGCTCCCGGGCCACCCGGGTGAAGTCGGCGCGCGCCTGTTCCGCCTGCTGGTCGAGCTGCCCACGGCGCTCGTCGCGGGCCCGCTCCAGGACCGACTTGCGCTCCTTGAGGGCCTTGGCCCCGGCCGCCGCCGTCAGTCCCGCGGCCACGACCGTCCCGACGGGGAACGCGATGCTGGCGAGGGACAGACTGGTCATCATCCACACCGCGCCCCCGGCGACCGACCCGGCGACGCTGACCGCCGCGGCGGTGGCCTGGACCATGCCGTAGAAGTCCAGCCGGTGCTGGTCGTCCAGCGGGGTCAGCAGGCTGCCCGGGTCCAGGGCGGCCGGCTCGACGAGGTGCGAGGTGCTCTCCTCGCCGCCCAGCTCCAGCCGCAGCAGCGCGCGGGCCCGGCCGTCCAGCTCCGTCAGGTCCCGCTCCCACAGCGTGGCCGGGCCGTGCGGCGCGTTCATCCACTCGGTGAACAGCCGGGTCTGCCGCAGCCTGATGTCGGCCAGGTGGTCGAGGCCGAGGTCGCCGGAGTCGATGACGTCGTCCAGCTCCCGGTGGAAGAGTTCCGCGAGGTCGCCGAAGCCCTGCTCGGCGGCGCGCAGCCGGCGGTTGGTCTCCTCGGTCAGCTCGGCGCGGATCCGCTCCGCGGACTGCTCGGTGTCGGTCAGCCGCTGCCGCAGCCCCGCCCGCTCGGACGTCAGCTCCTCCACGGACACCTGGTGGGTGGCGAGGACGTCCGCGACGGCCCGGTGCCGTCGGCGGACGAGGCGTCGGGCCTCGCCCGCGATCCGGCCCAGGTGGTTCTGGCCCGCCCCGTTGTTGATCAGCTCGGTGAGCTGGTCGCGCAGCGCGTCCATCCTGCTGTTGCCGCGGTTGCGCTGTGCGGCCCGCGTGCTGCCCTCCGCCTCGTCGAGCGCGGCCTGCGCCTCCCAGGCCGGGGACACCGCCAGGAACCCGTTGCCGATGAAGGCGTTCCCGTCGCCCGCCGACTCCGGGAAGCGTTCCCGCAGGTAGGCGTTGTTGGTCTCCAGGGCCGACCGCCAGGCCGGGCGGTTGTCGTTGCCGAGCTGGTTGGCCCGGTCGATGCCGGTCAGCACCCACAGCACCGGCTTGCCCGTCTGGAGGTGGTGGTTGTACAGGTCGGTGACCAGCCCGAGTTCGTTGGCGGTCAGGGTCGCCGTCCCCTG
This sequence comes from Streptomyces flavalbus, assembly GCF_042674625.1. Lineage (NCBI taxonomy): Bacteria > Bacillati > Actinomycetota > Actinomycetes > Kitasatosporales > Streptomycetaceae > Streptomyces > Streptomyces flavalbus. The sequence goes on along the minus strand of NZ_JBHTEB010000001.1, from coordinate 457,604 downwards.
GGTGACGTACAGGAAGCAGTCCGCCTCGGCCCACGCCTTGCGCATGATGTTCTCGTAGGCCGGATTGGGTGACTCGGCGCCGGGCAGGTCGAAGAACTTGGCGGGCAGCACCGCGTCCTCGATGAGCAGTTCGAGCTGCTCCACGTCCCGTTGGTAGTGCTCCGGGAGCCGGTTCGCCAGGTCGCCGTCGGCGGCGCCGTACGCCGCGATCACCCCCGGCGGCAGGTCGCGGCCGATCTCCACCCAGCCCGCCTCGGGCCGGTCGGTGAACCGCACCCGCAGCAGCCCGCGGCCCGTCGCGGGCTGGTCGGGGTCCGCGGGGACCGGGGTCACCGTCGACGGGCAGACCGTGGTCGGGGTGGGCGAGGACGGCAGGATGCCGATGTACTTCTCGGTGAACCCGCCGTCCTGCTGCTCGAACCGCACGTACCGCAGGCCCTTCTGCAGCCCGCTGATCAGGAAGCTCTTCCCGGACGACTGACGGCCGAGCAGCCCCACGTTGAGCAGGGACGACAGGGCACGGCCGCGCTGGCTGCGCAGGTGCCGCACCTGCTCGTCGATCTCCCCGGCGTCGACCGCGAGGGCCGGGATGTCCGGCAGTTCCCTGAGCCAGTCCTCGGATCGGCTGAGCAGCAACAGGAGGTCTTCGCGGATCTCGTCGACGGTCGCCATGCGGGTATGGATACACCAACGGCTGATCTACGGGTACGAGTTGGCGCGAAGTGTCAGTTCAGGAACGTTTCGCTGAGGTGTCGGGGTGGTTGTTGGTCATGCGGGCGGGTGCGGGGAGCGGAGCACGAGCAGGGTGATCTCGCTGGGGGCGAAGACGCGGAACGGCGGCCCCCAGAAGCCGGTGCCGCGACTGGTGTAGAGGAGGGTGCGGGCGCCGTGGCGGCTCAGGCCCGCGACGACGGGCTGGTCGATGCCGACCAGGTGGTGGAAGGGCCAGATCTGGCCGCCGTGGGTGTGGCCGGAGAGCTGGAGATCGATGCCAGCGGCTGCCGCCCGGTCGACGAACTTGGGCTGGTGCGCCAGCAGCAGGACCGGCAGGTCGGGGTCCGCGCCGTCCAGGGCTCCGGCTAGGTGGGCCCGGTGGCCCGCCAGGCCGGAGGACTCGGCGGTCACGTCGTCCACGCCAGCCACTACGAGGGTGTCGCCCCCTTGTTCGAGCAGCAGATGGCGGTTGCGCAGCGGCTTCCACCCCAGCTCGTCCATCAGGTCGACCCAGCCCTGGGCCTCGCTGTAGTACTCGTGGTTGCCGGTGACGTACACCCGGGCCCGGGTCGCCCGCACGGTACCGAGCGGGGCGGCCTGGGCGCGGCGGCGTTCGGCCGTGCCGTCCGCGATGTCGCCGGTGTGGCAGACCAGGTCGGCATCCAGGGTGTTCACCGTCTCGCACACCCGTGCCGACCAGCGGGCCCGATCGATGGGGCCGTAGTGGGTGTCGGTGATGAGCACGACGCGGAGGCCGTCCAGCCCTGCACCCAGCCGGGGGAGCCGCACGTCGAGTCGGCGCACGCGCGGCACCCGACGGGCCTCGGCGTGGCCCCAGCCGAGCAGGACGGCGGTGACGCCGAGCACGGCCCAGGTGACGGTGCGGGCCCGGTCCTGGCCCTCGCCGACGTCGGCCCCGGCCAGGGCGGGCCGCAGCAGGACAGCGAGCAGCAGGGACCAGGTGAACAGGACCCAACTGACGCCCAGCAGCGTGTCACCGACGATCGCCGCGCCGTCCTGCTGGCGCCGACCGTGCCCGCGCACCATCGCGAGCGGCATGGATATCAGGCCGAGGGCGAACAGGGCGGTGCCGACCAGTGTGACCGGCGGCGGCCAGTGCTGGCCGGTGTGCAGGAGCACCCAGCAGGGCACGGCCCACAGCAGGACGGGGGCGACCAGGGGGAGGTAGCGCACCAGGCGGAGCAGTCGGCTCCTCCGAGTGGCTCGCGCCGCACCCTCGACGGGCCGGATGTCACTCGTATCGGTCACGCTTCGCCTCCCTGACCAGGCTGCCGTCCCACGCACTGTATGCGCCCCTGTTTGCGGTAGGCGTCCAGGACGTCCTGGCGGAGCAGGAAGCCGCAGCCCGCGGACTCCGGCCGCAGGCGCAGTTGGGCCTCGTCGACACCCAGGTCGGCCGCGGTGCCGCCAGGTGTACGTGTGCTACGGCAGGCCGCTGGCCATGGTCGTGTCGTGAGTCCGTGTCCACGCGCGTTCCTGCTCGGCGACCGCCGTGCGCAGTTGGGCGACGCCCCCTACCAGGGAGACGAGTTGGCGCAAGCTCCCCAGGCCGGTTCACCTCGGGGCGCGCAGGGACTCGGTGGCCTGTGTGGTCACCGCCTCGGCCAGTACCGCGAGGGCGGGGGAGTGGAGGCGCCACTGTTGCCAGTACAGGGGGCAGTCCACCGCGTGGTCGGGGGCGAAGGTCATCACGCGTCCGGCGCGTAGCAGGGGTTCGGCCTGGGCCTCGGGGAGCATTCCCCAGCCCATGCCGGAGGCGACGGCCTCCGCGAAGCCCTCCGAGGTGGGCACGTAGTGCCGTCGGGTACTCGCGGCGGCGCGTCCGTGGGTGAGGCGGCGTACGAAGCCGTCCTGGAAGTCGTCCCGCTGGTCGAAGACCACCACCGGTGCCGTCAGGAGCGCCTCCGCCAGGGCGCCGGTCAGATGCCGGGCGGCGTAGTCCGGGTTGGCCACCGGCAGGTAGCGCATCCGCCCCAGCGCCCGCACCGAGCAGCCCGGCACCGGGTCGGGCGAGGAGGTCACCGCGGCCATCACCACGCCCTCGCGCAGCAGTGTCGCCGTGTGGTCCTCGTCCTCGCGGCGCAGTTCGAAGGTGAGCGGCGGCTCCTCGGGGACGCGCCGCAGGGCGCCGAGGAACCAGGTCGCCAGCGAGTCCGCGTTCACCGCCACCGACAGCCGGGTGGGCTCCCCGGCGCCGCTCAGCCCCAGCTCGGCGTGCGCGTCGCGCTCCAGCCGGGCCAGTTGCCGGGCGAGCCGCACCAGCACCTCGCCGGACTCGGTGGGCCGCACCGGCTTGGTGCGCAGCAGCAGCACCCGGCCGGTGCGCTGCTCCAGCGCCTTCACCCGCTGGCTGACCGCGGACGGCGTCACGTGCAGCGCCGTGGCCGCCGCCTCGAAGGTGCCCTCGTCGATCACGGCGAGCAGGGTGCGCACCTGGTCGAGGGGGAGTTCCTCGGTCATCGGACGCCCTCCGGCAGCGCTCGAACCCATCTTCAGGAGCGCTAATGATAGGTAAGAATCCTTAGCTGTACTTCCTCCGGACGGTTGCCTAGCGTCAGCACATGCCCAACGCCCTGACCGCCGCAGCCGCCGGATTCGGTACCGGACTCTCCCTCATCGTCGCCATCGGCGCGCAGAACGCCTTCGTCCTGCGCCAGGGGATACGCCGCCAGGCCGTCCTGCCGGTCGTGGTGATCTGCGCCCTGTCCGACGCCGTACTCATCGCCCTCGGGGTCGCGGGGATCGGGGCGGTGGTCGTGGCCTGGCCCGCGGCGCTGACCGTGGTCGCCTGGACCGGCGGCGCCTTCCTGCTCTGCTACGGCGCCCTCGCCGCCCGCCGAGTGCTGCGGCCCGGCGCGCTGCGGGCGGACGGTGCCGCCGCCACCTCCACGCGCCGGGCGGTGCTCACCTGTCTGGCGCTGACCTGGCTCAACCCGCACGTGTACCTGGACACGGTGTTCCTGCTCGGCTCGGTCGCCGCCGACCGGGGCGACCTGCGCTGGACCTTCGGGCTCGGCGCCGCGCTGGCCAGCCTGTGCTGGTTCGCCGCGCTCGGCTTCGGCGGGCGGCTGCTCGGCCGCTGGCTGGCCCGGCCCGCGGCCTGGCGGGTGCTGGACGCCCTGGTCGCCGCGACGATGCTCACCCTCGGCGCCATGCTGATCGCGGGCGCCTGACGCACGCCCCGGCGACCGGTCAGAGGACGCCGCGCCGGGGTGCCGCGTAGCGCTCCATGAGCTGGCCGCGGGTCATCTCCAGGCGGTGGGCGAGGATCTCGGCGACGGTGCGCACCAGCAGGAACCCGAGGCGGGGCTCCTCCTCGCAGAGCGCGAGCACCGCGTGCGCGTCGAACTCGTAGGCCCGTACGGGACTGAACGCCTCGGCGCCGAAGTCCCAGCGGTACGGCGGGAACAGCCAGGACCAGCCCAGCAGGTCGCCCGCGCCGAGGCTGGCGACGGTCACCCGCTGGAGCGCTGTCACGCGCTGGTCGAGGGAGACCGCGCCGGAGCGGATCACCCAGAACCGGTCGGCGGTGCCGTCCGCCTCGAAGATGCGGGCGTCCTCCGCGAAGGACACCTCGCGGCCCAGGTCCATCAGGCGCTGCCGCTGCGGCGGGGGGAGGGCGGTGAGCAGTTTCGTCGCTTTGGTCATGGCGCGGGGCTCCTCACCAGCGAAGGATTCCGTGCGGTGGATTCCGTGGGGTCGCTATGCCCCATTGGAGCCTCCCGCGGGCCGTCGCGCATCCGGCGGGGCAGGCTGTCGGGGAAGGCTTTCCGGAAAGGGAGAAGCCCTGGCTGGACGGGGGAAGCCAGCCAGGGCCGCACTAGCGGCGCGGAGGAGGAGGGGGATCCATCGACTCCGTCGCCAGCTATGAATGAACAATAAACCATCTTCCGTGCTTGTATGCCATCGGAACCGGGTTACGTGACCCGATTCACTTCACGGCGTGCTTCCCGGGCGTCAGGATCTCGTCCAGCACCCGTACCACCGCCTCATAGGCCAGCACCCGCACCGCGGCCTGCTGGGCCTCGCCCGGATCGGTCGACCCGAGCGTGTCACGCCGCTCCCGCCAGCTCCGCTCCTCGTCCCGTGCGCAGGCCCTGGCCCGCTGGAGCCGACGCAGCAGTTCGTCTGAGTCCACGACATCGGTCATACCGTCCGCGTACCCCGCCGACGCCCTTCAATGGCGGCCATCCAGCGGTCGGCTGGCCGTCGTCCGCGCATGTTTGGTACGGCCGCGGAGGGTGAGCCGAACAAGGGAGACAGGACGGGAGAGACGAGTCAGGGAGCGAGAGGATGTCCGCGCAGCACTGGACCGACGAGCCCCGGGCCGAGCCGCACTCAGGCCCCGGAGCCGACGACGCCTGCCGCCCTGCCGACGTCCGCACCGCCGTACGGTGCGCCGTCGCCTGCCGGTGCCGGGACACGGGCACCCCCTGCGACGAGGACGCCCTCTCCGACGCGCTCCTCGTGGCCTCCGAGCTGACCACCAACGCCATCCTGCACGGCGGCGGCGTCACCGGCGTGGACGTCGACGTCGACGAGCACGACGTCCGGGTCTCGGTCAGCGACCGCAGCGACCGGCTGCCGGTGCTGACCCCCGCGCTCGACGACGGCGGGCGGCGCCGCAGCGGCGGACGCGGCTGGCCCATCGTCTGCCGACTGGCGCGCGCCGTGAACGTCTGCGAACTCCCCTCCGGCGGCAAGCGGATCACCGCCGTCGTCCCGGTCTTCTGACCCGGCGCGCGGACGCCCGGCGCGGGGCCCCGGCGCGACGCCGTGAGGACGGGTGGATTCCGATTTCCGCGGGCTTTGCCCGGCGACCGTGTTTGATCTCGTGGGGGAGGGGCAGACGCAGTTTCGTGCTTCGGACCGGAGGCGCGCCGGCGGGGAGCGGTATGACCGCTCCGGACCCCAGGCGATCCGGACGGCATCTCCTCCCCGCGGACATTCCCTGAGACGACACCACGTTCAGGAGCGAATCCGCATGGTCACCGACATGTCGACAAGCCGACCCAGCACGCTCGTCCACCCGGGTTCCGCACCCCGGCGGCAGCACGACGACGCCCCCGACACCGCGGCCCGGTTCAGCAGGCTGGCCGCCCTGGACGACGGGCCGGAACGCGACGCGCTCCGCGACGAACTCGTCGAGGCGTGGCTTCCCATGGCCCACCGCATCGCGAGCCGCTTCCGCGACCGCGGCGAATCCGTCGAGGACCTGCGCCAGGTCGCGGCGCTCGGTCTGGTCAAGGCGATCGACCGCTACGACCCCTCCCGCGGCGCCTTCGAGAGCTACGCCGTGCCCACCATCACCGGCGAGGTCAAGCGGCACTTCAGGGACCGCATGTGGGCCCTGAGGGTGCCGCGCCGGGTGCAGGAGCTGCGCAACAAGGTGCGGGTCGCCCGCCGCGACCTCACCCAGAACCCCGGCAGCCCCGAACCGACGGTGGCCGACCTCGCGGAGTACACCGGGCTCACCGAGGACGAGGTCAGCACCGGACTGGAGGCCCTGGACAGCTTCAGCACCCTCTCCCTGGACGCCGAGCTGTCCACCGACGACGACGGCTACAGCCTCGCCGACACCCTCGGCGGCCCCGACTCCTCGTACGACACCGTCGTGGACCGCGAGTCCGCCAAGGAGGGGCTGCGGCGGCTGCCCGAACGGGAGCGGGCCATCCTCTACATGCGGTTCTTCGAGGACATGACCCAGAGCCGGATCGCCGACCAGCTCGGCATCTCGCAGATGCACGTCTCCCGGCTCATCAGCCGTAGCTGCGCCCGCGTCCGCGCCGAGGCCATGGGCACCCACCGGGCCGCCTGAGGCGGCTCACCGCGAAACAGCAGCGCCCCCGTAAGACCCGGACGGGTCTTACGGGGGCGCTGCTGTTTCGCGCGTGGCGGGCGGCTCAGTCCTCCCCGCGCGACACCCGCCCCACGTGCTCCGCGACCTCCTCCGGGGTCATGTACGCGTCCGTGTACTCGAAGTCCTTCAGCTTGGCGGGCTTGCGGGCCTGGAAGCCGGTGCGGACGAAATCGTCGCCCGCGACGGCGTTGAGCGCCCAGTTGGTCGCCACCCGCGTCTTCGCCACGTTGGTGCGCAGCGCCGACCAGTGGTACCCACGGGCGACCACCTGCGCGGGCAGCCCCCGCAGCTCCACGCCGAGCGGCTTGGACACCGCGTCCCGGCCGCCGAGGTCCACCACCAGACCCAGGTCCCGGTGGTGGTACGGCCGCCTGGGCTGGCCGCGCAGGGTGGCGAGGACGTTGTCGGCGACCAGCTTGCCCTGCCGGGTCGCGTGCTGCGCGGTCGGCGGGCAGACGGCGCCCTCCTCGTCCTTGTCGAGGTCCGGCACCGCGGCGGCGTCCCCGAGCGCGAACACCCCGTCGTGGCCCGGCAGGCACATCTCCGGGGTGACCGCGAGCCGTCCGCGCACGGTCTCCGCGCCCAGCGTGCCGATCAGCGGGCTCGCCACCACCCCGGCGGTCCAGATCAGGGTGTGGGTGGGCACCACCCGGCCGTCGGTGAAGGTGACCTCCTCCGGGCCCGCCTTCTCGATGGACACCCCGAGGGAGATCTCGATGCCCCGGCGGCGCAGGATCTCCTGGGCGCTGGCGCCCAGCTTCTCGCCCAGCTCCGGCATCAGCTTCGGCGCGATGTCGATCAGGTGCCACTTGATCAGCCCCGGGTCGAGCCGCGGGTAGCGCCGTACCGCGTTGTACGTCAGCCGGTGCAGACAGGCCGCCGTCTCGGTGCCCGCGTAGCCGCCGCCGACCACCACGAACTGCAGCCGGGACGCCCGCTCGGCCGGGTCCTGGCTGGCGTCGGCCAGGTCGAGCTGGGAGATGACGTGGTCGCGGATGTAGGCGGCCTCGGCGAGCGTCTTCAGGCCGAAGGCGTTGTCGGTGAGGCCGGGGATGTCGAAGGTGCGGGTGACGCTGCCGGGCGCCAGCACGATGTAGTCGTAGGGCTCGTCGACGATCCGGTCGGTGATCGTGCGGATCACGCACACCTTGGCCTTCAGGTCCACGCCGATCGCGCCGCCCGGGATGATCCGGGTGCGGTACCGGTGGCTGCGGCGCAGCGACAGCGCGATCGACTGCGGGGTGAGCACCCCGGAGGCGACCTGGGGCAGCAGCGGCAGATAGAGCTGGTAGGCGACCGGCGTCACCAAGGTCACATCGGCCTCGTTGGGCGCGAGTCGGCGCTCAAGACGACGGACGCACTCCACTCCGGCGAAGCCTGCGCCCACCACCAGGATCCTGGGTCGTGTCACGGTGTCCATCCCTTCTGCGGCTCCAGACCGATCCCATCCCGCCCGGCGCCGCTCCGCCAGTCGGACGCGGCAGCCAGACGAACCGGCACGGTCAGGTCTCCGGCGTGAACACCTCGGGCTCGGCCCCGGCGTGCCCGTCGATGACGGCGAGGGCCTCCTCGACGTCCGCCGAGATCGGCACGGTGATGCTGACGCCCGTCAGCTCCAGCACCCGGCGTACGGCCGGGGCGGGGTCGATGACCTGGACGACGCCGTCCAGACGGCGGGTCTCCTGGTACACCCGCAGGATGATGTTCATGCCGGACGAGTCCATGAACGGGACCTCGGAGAGGTCCAGCAGGAAGTGCCGCCGCCCGTGGTGCAACTGGTTGGCCAACTGGGCCTGGAACTCGGTGGCGGTGTCCACGTCCAGGTGGCCCGCCACCTTCACCAGGGCGACGTCGTCACGGGGCAGGGTGACCTCGACGGACAGCGGGTTCTCGGCCAGGGTCACGGGGTACCTCCCGGGTCGGTAAGGATGCGGACTGCGCCTCCGCATACCCCCGATTGCGCCACGTATCCGGCTCAACCGCCACGCAAGTCAACTGTCGGGGGCTGTCGTCACCACGGGAGGAACGCGTGGACGTCCTTGCCGTCCGTGTGCGTGACCACGCTGACCTGGTCGCAGAGGGTGTGCACCAGGTGCCAGCCGATGCCGCCTCCGCCGTGGCCCGGGTCGAACGGGCGTGGCCGGGGCACCGTCGTGCTGGTGTCGTGCAGGGTGACGTGCACCCCGTCGAACGTGCGGCGCAGCAGCAGCCGGAACGGGCCCGGCGCGAACTGCACCGCGTTCGCCGCCAGCTCGTCCACCACCAGCAGGATGTCGTGCCAGCACTCCGGCGCCGCGGGCGGCGCCACCCGCGCCAGCTCGCGCAGGAAGCGCTCCGCGGCAAGCCGCGCGCCCGTCACGTCCTGTGGCTCTCCCGCGAACGTGGCGGTGCGGCTCGGAATACCCTGCGCGGCCAGTGTGTCGTCCCAACGCGGCTCGGTTGACATCTCACCTTCCGGCTCACCGATGGCGGGGCCGCACGGTCCGGCGTACCGTCGGCGCGGCGGCTCCCACCTGATCTTCTGTGGCGCCACTGACGCGAGTTCCCGATGGCGCGCGGGCTACGCGTCCCCCGCTCGCCGGAGCGCGCCCCCGCACGCCCGGCGCTCAGCGGAACACGTCGTCCGGATCGTCCCAGAACGCCGGGTCCTCCGGGGGCGCGGCGAGCCGGGTCGGACGGGACCGGGACTCGTACATGGCGTCGATCTCGTCCGCGTAGTGCCGCACGATAGCGTCCCGGCGCAGTTTCATCGACGGTGTGAGCAGACCGCTCGCCACGTCGAACGGGGCGGGCAGCACCCGGAACACCCGGATGGACTCCTGCCGCGACACCACGCTGTTCGCCATCGCCACGGCCCGCGCGATCTCCTCCCGCAGCGCGTTCTCCTCCCGCGCCTCCCGGCTCGGCGCGTCGCCCGGCAGCGCCAGCGCCGCCCGCCAGTGCGCCAGGAACTCCGGGTCCAGGGTGAGCAGCGCCCCCACACAGGGACGGTTGTCCCCCACCACCACCGCCTGGTGCACCAGCGGGTGCATCCGCAGCCGCTGCTCCAGCGCGGCCGGGGCGACGCTCTTGCCGCTGCTGGTGATGATGATGTCCTTCTTGCGGCCGGTGATCGCCAGATAGCCCTCCTCGTCCAGCCGCCCCAGGTCCCCGGTGGCCAGCCAGCCGTCGCGCAGCGCCGCCCGGGTCGCCGCGTCGTCGCCGATGTAGCCCTGGAACACCGACGGGCCGCGCACCAGCACCTCCCCGTCCGCCGCCACCCGCAGCTCCATGCCGGGCAGCACCTGGCCCACCGTCCCCGACTTCTCCCGGCCCAGCGGCTGCATGGTGACCCCGCCGCAGGTCTCCGTCAGGCCGTAGCCGTCGTGCACGTAGATGCCGATGCCCTCGTAGAACAGGGACAGCTCGCGGTTGAGCGGGGAGCCGCCCGAGGTGGCCCGGCGCACCCGGCCGCCGAGCGCGTCCCGCAGCCGCCGGTACACCGTCCGCTCGTACAGGGCGTGCTGCACCCGCAGCTCCAGACCGGGCCCGGTGCCCCGGCCCAGCCGCTGCCGCTCGGTGGCCGCCGCGAACGCCCGCGCCGTCTCGGCGGCCCGCTCGAACAGGGCGCCGCGCCCGGCCTGCTGCGCGGTGCGCAGGAAGTTCTTGTAGAGCTTCTCGAAGACGGACGGCACCCCGTAGAAGTACGTCGGCCGGAAGCTGCGCAGCGCCGCCGACAGGGACTGGTCGCCCAGGTCCGGTTCGTGGCCCATCAGCAGCCCGCCGCGTACGCACAGCCCCTGGATCATCAGGCCGTACACGTGGGAGAACGGCAGGAACGCCAGCACCGCGCCCTGCTCGCCCGGCGCCGCCGCGGTGTGGCCCCACCCGGCGAGCAGGGTGTCGCAGACGGTCGCCAGACCGCGGTGGCTCAGCGCGCAGCCCAGCGGACGGCCCGAGGTGCCGGAGGTGTAGGCGATGACGGCGGTGGAGTCCGGCAGCACGATCCTGCGCAGCGACTCCACGGTGGCGATCGGCACGTACTCGCCCCGGCCGACCAGGTGGTCCAGGGCGCCCGCGTCCAGTTGCCACACGTGCCGCAGCCGCGGCAGCCCGTCACAGACCGAGCCGACCGTCATCGCCGCGTGCTCGTCCTCCACGACGACACCCACGCAGGCCGCGTCCCGCAGGATCCACTCGACCTGCTCGCGCGAGGACGTCGGGTAGATGGGGACGACCTCGGCGCCGACCGCCCACAGCGCGTAGCTCAGGAGCGTCCACTCGTACCGGGTACGGGCCATCACCGCCACCCGCATCCCCGGGGTGATCCCCGACGCGATCAGCCCCTTCGCCAGGTCCACCACCTGGTCGCGCAGCTCTACGGCGGTGATCTCCTCCCAGGCCGTCGCCCCCGGGTACGGGCGGCGGGCGAGTACGGGCAGGGTCGGGTTGCGTGCCGCCGTCTGGAAGACGCTGTCGGCGAGCCCACAGGTCAGCGGCGTGACGGCCGGGGGAGCGAGGGCGAAGTCGCTCATGCGCTGCTCCTGAGGGTACGGGCTGTGACGGCGCCGACGAGCAGAGTCATCGGCGCTGCTCGAATCTAGTCGAGCCGGGACCGGATGGTGACCGGATCCGAGAAGTGCTCCCCATTGGTGATCGGCGGGCCGGTGAGGCGGGCCGGATCGGGGGACTCGGGGCACATGACGCACATCAGTCCAGACCCCGAACCCGAGCGCTCCACCGGCCTGGAGCCGGGCGGCTCGGTCCCCCCGGGCGAGACCCCGCCGGCGGAGAGCAGCCTGCCCGAGGCGGGCCCGCGGGAGACCCACAACCCGACCAAGGGCTGGGCCAAGGGCCCGCTCACGCTGATCCTCGTCCTGGTGGTGCTGGTCGCGGCCTTCTTCCTGGCGTACGGCATCTCGCTGATGCTCTGAGCCGGGCGGAGCCGCACCCGAGCCCCCCGGGCCGGTCCCGGAACGTCACTCCTGGGTGTGCCGCACACACTCCACGACGACGTCCCGCAGGCTCTCCGTGCGCTCCAGCAACTCGCGCTGCACCCGCGCGCCGTTGCCCCGGCGCAGCAGCTCCGCGCAGCCCGCGCGGGCCCGGTCCAGGTCGCCGCTGTCGGCGAGCGCCTCCGCGGCGTGGTCCACCAGGTCCCGCACCACCTGGGCGGCGGGCGCGGGCCGCATGGTCGCCGGGTGCAGCAGCTCCCCGGTCAGCCCGGAGCGGGCGGCCCGCCAGTCGGCCAGCCTCAGCAGGCTGACGCTGTGGTCCACCGGCGCCCGCCCCGCCCGCCACTCCCGCGCCGCGGTCTCCACCAGCCCCCGGGCGAGCGTGGCGACCAGCACCGCGGTGGAGGCGTGCAGACAGACGTCCGCCACCCTTATCTCCACCGTCGGGTAGCGCCGGGACAGCCGGGCGTCGAAGTAGACCATCGCGTCGTCGAGGATGGTCCCGGTGGCCAGCATGTCCGCGACCCGGCGCTCGTACTCCGCCGCCGAGCCGAAGACCTCCGTCGGCCCGGCCGACGGCCAGCGCTGCCACACCCGGCTGCGGTAACTGCTGTAACTGGTGTCCTTGCCCTGCCAGAACGGCGAGTTCGCGCTCAGCGCCGCCAGCACCGCCAGCCAGGGCCGCACCCGGTCGACGACCGCGACGCCCTCCTCGTCCGACTCCACGGCGACGTGCACATGGCAGCCACAGACGAGCTGCTCATGGGTGGCGATGCCGTACTCGTCGGCCATCCACTGGTAGCGGCGGCCCGCGCCGACCGCCGGGCTGACCGGCAGCGGCGAGGTGGCGAGCGCGGCGACCGCGCAGCCGATCTCCCCGGCGTGCCGGGCCGCCTCCGCACGGCAGCGGACGATCTCCGCGCCCAGGTCCGCCATCTCCGACTGCGGATGCGTGGCGAACTCCACCATCTGCTCGTGCAGTTCCTTCTCGAACACCTCCTGGCCCGCGTCCTCGTGCGAGGCGCGGGCCAGGACGGCGGCGGACCGGGCCTGTGGCTCTCCGGTCTCAGGGTTGACCAGGAGGAGTTCCTCCTCCACTCCGACGGTGCGCATCTTCTCCGAATGCCCCGGGAGGCTGTTCGAACACCTGCCGGTACGCGTGGCTACACCGGCTCCAGCCACACCGTCGCCAGCGGCGGCAGCGTCAGGGCGAGGCTCACCGGACGGCCGTGCCACCCGGTCGGCTCCGGCTTGAGCGGGCCCGGGTTGGTCACGTCACCGCCGCCGTAGCGGGCGGCGTCGGTGTTCAGCGTCTCCTGCCAGGCGGGCACGTCGTCCGGGACGCCGAGCCGGTAGTCGTGCCGGACGACGGGGGAGAAGTTGGACACCGCGAGCAGCGGGCGGCCCGCTGCGTCGTAACGCAGGAACGCGAAGACGTTGTCGTCGGCGGCGTCGCACTCCACCCACTGGAAGCCCTCGGGCCGGGTGTCGCGCTCCCACAGCGCCGGGGTCGCCCGGTACCGGGTGTTGAGGTCCCGCACCAGCTCCCGCACCGCCTCGTGGTCGCCGCGGGCCACGTACCCGGGGTCCAGCAGCCACCACTCCGGGCCGTGCTCCTCGGAGAACTCCCCGCCCTGCGCGAACTCCTGCCCCATGAACAGCAACTGCTTGCCGGGGTGCGCCCACATGTAGCCCAGGTAGGCGCGGTGGTTGGCGCGCCGCTGCCACCAGTCGCCGGGCATCTTGCTGACCAGCGCCTGCTTGCCGTGCACGACCTCGTCGTGGGAGATCGGCAGCACGTAGTTCTCGCTGTAGGCGTAGATCATCGAGAACGTCATCTCGTGGTGGTGGTACTTGCGGTGCACCGGCTCCTTGGCCATGTACTCCAGGGAGTCGTGCATCCAGCCCATGTTCCACTTCAGCCCGAACCCGAGCCCGCCGTGCTCGGTCGGCCTGGTCACCCCGCCCCACGCGGTGGACTCCTCGGCGATCGTCACCACGCCCGGCGCCCGCCGGTACACGGTGGCGTTCATCTCCTGGAGGAACCGCATCGCCGCCAGGTCCTCCCGGCCGCCGTACTCGTTCGCCGCCCACTGCCCGTCCTCGCGCGAGTAGTCGAGGTACAGCATCGAGGCGACCGCGTCGACGCGCAGCCCGTCGATGTGGAACTCCTCGCACCAGTACACGGCGTTCGCGACGAGGAAGTTGCGCACCTCGGTCCGCCCGAGGTCGAACTCGTACGTCCCCCAGTCCGGGTGCTCCGCGCGCCGGGAGTCCCCGGGCTCGTACAGCGGGTCCCCGTCGTAGCGGGCCAGCGCCCAGTCGTCCTTCGGGAAGTGCGCCGGTACCCAGTCCATGATCACGCCGATGCCCTCCTGGTGGAGGCGGTCGACGAGGTACCGGAAGTCGTCCGGGGAGCCGAGGCGCGCGGTCGGCGCGTAGAAGCCGGTGACCTGGTAGCCCCAGGAGCCGCCGAAGGGGTGCTCGGCGACCGGCATCAGCTCCACGTGCGTGAACCCGAGGTCCTTGACGTACCGCGGCAGCTCCTCGGCCAGCTCCCGGTAGCCGAGCCCCGGCCGCCAGGACGGCAGGTGCACCTCGTACACCGAGAACGGCGCCTCGTGCACCGGCCGGTCCGCGCGGTGCGCCATCCACTCCGCGTCGCCCCACTCGTGGTGGGACGCCGTCACCACCGACGCCGTGTCCGGCGGGGCCTCGGTGCGCCGCGCCATCGGGTCGATCTTCAGGAACCGGTGGCCGTGGCGGGAGTGGATCTCGAACTTGTACCGCGTGCCCTCCCCGACCCCGGGCAGGAACAGCTCCCACACCCCACAGGCGCCCATCGAGCGCATCGGGAACGCCGTACCGTCCCAGTGGCAGAAGTCGGCGGCGACCCGCACGCCCCGCGCGTTCGGCGCCCACACCGTGAACCGGGTGCCGGTCACGCCCTGGTGCGTCATCGGCTCCGCGCCGAGCGCCTTCCACAGCTCCTCGTGCCGCCCCTCCCGGATCAGGTGCAGGTCCAGCTCACCGATCGCGGGCAGGAAGCGGTACGGGTCGTGCACCTCGTGCTCGTCGTCGCCGTACCGCACCACCAGCGTGTACGCCGGGATCTCCGGCAGCGGCAGGACGGCGGAGAACAGCCCGTCGCCCTCCGAGACCAGCGGTGTCCGCTCGCCGTCCACGACGACGCTCACGGCGTCGGCGAACGGGCGCAGCGTCCGCACCGCGATCCCGCCGGGCACCGGGTGGGCGCCGAGCAGCGCGTGCGGGTCGTGGTGGGCGCCCGCCAGCAGGCGCCCGCGGTCCACCGCGTCCAGCGGCGGGGCGGCCCCGGTGACCTGGGGCGCGGAGGGCTCGGGGATCAGGGTGTCGTCGCGCAGAGCCACGGCGTCAGTCTCCTCTCACGGCGAGTCGTTGGATCGCCGCCATCGGTACGGGGAGCCAGTCCGGGCGGTGCCTGGCTTCGTAGAGCACTTCGTAGACGGCACGGTCGGTCTCGTAGGCGCGGAGCAGACCGTGCTTGGCACGTGGGTCCCACCCGGCGCGGGCGGCGTAGCCCGCGCAGTAGGCCTCGCGGCAGCGGCGCGCCCACTCCGGGCGCCAGGGGCGGCGCTGGCGGGCGGCGTAGTCGAAGGAGCGCAACATGCCCGCGATGTCCCGGACGGGGGAGTGGGCGCTGCGCCGTTCGGCGAGCGGCCGGGACGGCTCGCCCTCGAAGTCGATGACGAACCAGTCCCGCCCGGCCCGCAGCACCTGTCCGAGGTGCAGGTCGCCGTGGATGCGCTGCGCGGGCGGCCCCGGGTCGCAGGCCGTCAGCGCGCTGAACGCGCCGCGCAGCCCCGGCACGTACGGCCCCAGCGCGGGCACCGCCTGCGCGGCGGCGTCGAGCCGCTCGGCCATCGCCGCCGCCGTCCGGCCCGTCTCCCCGCGGCCCCCGGCCGGGAACGCCGCGGCGAGCGCGACGTGCACGTCGGCGGTGGCCCGGCCCAGCTCGTGGGCCTGCGCGGTGAAGTCGTCGCCGGTGGCCAGGGCGTGCAGGGCCAGCGTCCAGCCGTCGGAGGCGGCGGGCAGGAACGGCTGGAGCACGCCGAGGGTGGCCTCCTGCGGCTGCGTGGTGCGGAACCAGGCGACCGGCGCCGGGACCCGGCCGCAGCCCTGCGCGGCCAGCGCGACCGGCACCTCCAGGTCGGGGTTGACCCCGGGCTGGATGCGACGGAACACCTTCAGGATGAACTCGTCGCCGTACACCAGCGAGGAGTTCGACTGCTCGGCGTCCAGCAGCCGGGGCGCGAGCCCCGCGGGCACCGGCTTGTCCGGGTCGGCCTCGAAGCGCAGCGGGCCCAGCGTGCCGGGGTGCCGCAGCCGCTCCAGGAGCAGATGGGCCGAGCGCGGGTCCTGGAAGGCGTCGTAGACCGCCATCCCGGCCAGCGGACCGACGTCCGCCCTGCCGATCAGGGCCCGGCCGAGGCGGGGCGACAGGTGCTGCTGGATGCCGATGAGGAGCTGGTAGCAGTCACCGGCCGGGGGAGTGCCGCCGGGCGCGGGAACGCCGCCCGCCGGACCCGCGTGGCCGCCCGGGTTCCCG
The DNA here is from genome assembly GCF_042674625.1 of Streptomyces flavalbus. Lineage (NCBI taxonomy): Bacteria > Bacillati > Actinomycetota > Actinomycetes > Kitasatosporales > Streptomycetaceae > Streptomyces > Streptomyces flavalbus. The sequence goes on along the minus strand of NZ_JBHTEB010000001.1, from coordinate 441,487 downwards.
GACAGCACGCCGGTGGGATCGGCGTGCGTGCCGGTGTGGCCGGTGTGCACCAGCAGGTGCAGACACCCCGGGTACAGCTCGGTCATGGACAGCAGACGCAGGTCCGTGACCGGCCGGTGCTTCCCGGCGAACCAGCGCTGGTGCGGCAGCCAGTCCCTGAGCAGTTCGCCCAGCGAGGCCAGCCGCTGCTGCCCCGCGCCGGTGCTGCTCGGTTGCAGGGATGCGGTCTTCGCCATGGTCACGCGTCCTTTCCTCGGCGCACGCTCACAGTCGGCGGCCGATGCGGGATGCGACTCGGACGAGCCGGAACCAGTAGAAGCCGTGGCCCCCGAGGGTCAGCAGGTACGGCAGTTCGCCGATGGCGGGGAACCGCACCCCGCCGAACAGCTCGACCGGGTGGCGTCCGGCGAACTCCCGCAGGTCCAGCTCGGTCGGCTGGGCGAAGCGGGCGAAGTTGTTCACACAGAGCACCAGGTCGTCCTCGTACTCCCTGAGGAAGGCGAGGACCGCCGGGTTGGAGGACTGCAGCTCCGTGTAGGAGCCGAGCCCGAAGGCGGGGTTCTGCTTGCGGATCTCGATCATCCGGCGGGTCCAGTGCAGCAGCGACGACGGCGACGCCATCGACGCCTCGACGTTGGTGACCTGGTAGCCGTAGACCGGGTCCATGATCGTGGGCAGGGACAGTCGGCCCGGATCGCAGGTGGAGAAGCCCGCGTTGCGGTCCGGGGTCCACTGCATGGGCGTGCGGACCGCGTCGCGGTCACCGAGCCAGATGTTGTCGCCCATGCCGATCTCGTCGCCGTAGTACAGGATCGGTGAGCCCGGCAGCGACAGCAGCAGCGCGGAGAACAGTTCGATGGTGTGCCGGTCGTTGTCCAGGAGGGGGGCGAGCCTGCGGCGGATGCCGATGTTGGCGCGCATCCGCGGGTCCTTGGCGTACTCCGCGTACATGTAGTCGCGCTCTTCGTCGGTGACCATTTCGAGGGTCAGCTCGTCGTGGTTGCGCAGGAAGATGCCCCACTGGCAGCCCGAGGGGATCGCCGGGGTCTTGGCGAGGATCTCCGAGACGGGGTAGCGGGACTCGCGGCGCACGGCCATGAAGATGCGCGGCATGACGGGGAAGTGGAACGCCATGTGGCACTCGTCGCCGCCGGAGGCGTAGTCCCCGAAGTAGTCGACGACGTCCTCGGGCCACTGGTTGGCCTCGGCCAGCAGCACCGTGTCCGGGTACATCGCGTCGATCTCGCGGCGGACGCGCTTGAGGAAGCCGTGGGTGGCGGGGAGGTTCTCGCAGTTGGTGCCCTCCTCCGCGTACAGGTAGGGCACCGCGTCGAGGCGGAAGCCGTCCACACCGAGGTCGAGCCAGAACCGCAGGGCGGCCAGCATCTCCTCCTGCACGGCCGGGTTCTCGTAGTTGAGGTCCGGCTGGTGGGAGAAGAACCGGTGGAAGAAGTACTGCTTGCGCACCGGGTCGAAGGTCCAGTTGGAGGTCTCGGTGTCGACGAAGATGATCCGGGCGTCCTGGTACTGCTTGTCGTCGTCCGCCCACATGTAGAAGTCGCCGTAGGGGCCGTCCGGGTCCTTGCGGGACTCCTGGAACCACGGGTGCTGGTCGCTGGTGTGGTTCATGACGAAGTCGATGATCACGCGCATCCCGCGCTGGTGCGCGGAGTCCACGAACTCGACGAAGTCGGCCAGGTCACCGAACTCCGGCAGGACGGCGGTGTAGTCGGAGACGTCGTAGCCGCCGTCCCGCAGCGGGGACTTGAAGAACGGCGGCAGCCAGAGGCAGTCCACGCCCAGCCACTGGAGGTAGTCCAGCTTCGAGGTCAGGCCCTTCAGGTCTCCGACGCCGTCGCCGTTGCTGTCCTGGAAGGAGCGGACCAGGACCTCGTAGAAGACGGCTCGTTTGAACCAGTCCGGGTCGCGGTCCTTGGCGGGGGTGTCCTCGAAGGTGTCCGGGACCGGCTTGTTCACCGTCATGACGCCGCCCCGCTCCCGAACCGCCGCGCCGCTGGCCGGACCCGGAAGACGTGGGCGGGAGCCCGGCCGGGCTCCAGACGCACGTAGTTGCTGTCGCCCCACCGGTAGGCGTCGCCGGTGAGTTCGTCGTGTACGGCCAGGGGGGAGTGCCAGTCCAGGCCGAGCTGCGGCATGTCCAACGAGACCGTGGCCTCCTGCGTGTGGTGGGGATCGAGGTTGGCGACCACCAGGACCGTGTCGTCGCCGGTGCGCTTGCTGTAGGCGATCACCGCGTCGTTGTCGGTGCCGTGGAAGCGCAGGTTGCGCAGCTCGTGGAGCGCCGGGTGGGCGCGCCGGATGGTGTTGAGCTGGGTGATCAGGGGGGCGATGCTGCGGCCCTCGCGTTCGGCCGCCGCCCAGTCGCGGGGCCTGAGCTGGTACTTCTCCGAGTCGAGGTACTCCTCGCTGCCCTCCTTGAGCGGGGTGTTCTCACACAGCTCGTAACCCGAGTACACCCCCCAGGTGGGCGACAGGGTCGCGGCGAGGACGGCGCGCACCTCGAACGCGGGCCGTCCGCCGTGCTGGAGGTAGGCGTGCAGGATGTCGGGGGTGTTGACGAAGAAGTTCGGCCGCATATAGGCCGCCGCCTCACCCGACAGCTCCGTCAGGTACTCCGTCAGCTCCTGCTTGCTGTTGCGCCAGGTGAAGTACGTGTACGACTGCTGGAACCCGATCTGCGCCAGGGTGTGCATCATCGCCGGACGGGTGAACGCCTCCGCCAGGAAGATCACGTCCGGGTCACTGCGGCCGATGTCCGCCAGCACCCGCTCCCAGAACACCACCGGCTTGGTGTGCGGATTGTCCACCCGGAAGATGCGCACCCCCAGCCCCATCCACAGCCGCAGGATGCGCAGCGTCTCCGCGACCAGACCGTCCATGTCCGCGTCGAACGCGATCGGGTAGATGTCCTGGTACTTCTTCGGCGGGTTCTCCGCGTACGCGATCGTCCCGTCGGGGCGGTGGTGGAACCACTCCGGATGTTTCTCCACCCACGGATGGTCCGGCGAGCACTGCAACGCGAAGTCCAGCGCCACCTCCAGACCGTGCTCACCCGCCCGCTGAACGAACCAGGCGAAGTCCTCCATCGTGCCCAGCCGCGGGTGCACGGCGTCATGGCCGCCCTCGGGCGAGCCGATCGCCCACGGCACACCGACGTCGTCCGGACCGGGGGAGAGGGTGTTGTTGCGGCCCTTGCGGAACGTCGTACCGATCGGATGGACCGGCGGCAGGTACACGACGTCGAAACCCATCGCGGCGATCGCGGGCAACCGCCGCGCCGCCGTACGGAACGTACCGTGCGGCTCCTCGGCCGTGCCCTCGGAACGCGGGAAGAACTCGTACCACGCGCCGTACAACGCCCGCTCCCGCTCCACCAGCAGCGGCATCTCCGCCGAACGGGTCACCAGGTCCCGCAGCGGATAGCGGGCCAGGACCGCGTCCACCTCCGGCGTCAGCCCCGCCGCCAGACGGGTGGCGACGGGCAGCGTGTCGTCGCGGAGGACGCGGACCGCGGCCAGCAGGGTCGCGCGGGCCGTCTTGTCCTTCTTCGGCACGTTGGCCGCCGCCCGCTCGTACAGTTCGGCGCCCTCCTCCAGGACCAGCCCGGTGTCGATGCCCGCCGGAACCTTGATGCGCGCGGCGTGCCGCCAGGTGCCGACGGGATCGCTCCACGCCTCCACGGCGTACGTCCAGCGGCCCACCGCGGTCGGGGTCACCTCGGCGCCCCAGCGGTCGGTGCCGGGGGCGAGTTCCCGCATCGGCGTCCAGGGGCCCGGCCGCCCCTCGGGGTCCTTGAGTACGACGTTGGCGGCGACGGCGTCGTGCCCCTCGCGGAACACGGTCGCGGTCACCTGGAACGTCTCACCCGCGACTGCCTTGGCCGGGCGTCTGCCGCACTCCACCGCCGGGTGGACGTCCCGTACCGGGATGCGGCCGATGGCCGGGTTCGCGCTCATGGGTCTCACCTCCGCCGTACTGGAAGCCGGGCCTGGTGGCCCGGCTGGGGGGTCCTGCGCCGGAAAGGGGCTACCTTCCCGCCGGAGCACACCGGTCCGACGGAGGTCCCCGCCGGACGGCGCCGCTGGCGCGGGACCGCGCGTACTGTTCGTCCGAACAGGTGACGGCGGGGCCCCGCAGATACCGCTCGGCCGCGTCGGCGGCCTCCCGGGCACAGCGCTTTCCCATCAGCACGCACAGCGTGTAGCCCGAGTCCTCGAAGGTGGCCCGCACCGTGTGGTCGGTGGGCGCCGCGAGCATCACGCGCTCCCAGGCCCGGTACCGCCGTAGCTGCCGGGCGACCTCGGATCTGGCGGGTAGCAGCATGGTGCCCTCTCATCGTCGTAACGGGTCCGTGCCGTGACGTAACTTCACTCATGGTGCACGTACGACGACCCAGCGTCTTGTTAGAGCTTCAATCACCTCAGTCGTGTCTCGTGTTGCACGAATGGACTAGCACCCCCAGTGTGGAGCTGACTCAGAAGCGATCGGTGCTCACGCTTCGTGTTCGGGGGCGACCCGCGAGGGCGAGGGAGCGAGAGCCTCGCCGGTGAGGAGCCACGACGATGAAGACCGCAGTGCCCTGCTACTACCACCTCGATGTGGAAGTCAGCCCGGAACGGGTCGGACAGGTCAGGCGCATCCTGGCCGCACACCTCCGGTACTGGGATCTGGACACGCTCATCGAACCCGTCTGCCGCAGCACGGACCTGCTGCTCACGGCCATCGACGAGCACGCCACCGACAAGAACACCTCCATCGAGATGTGGTGGAACGGCCAGCACCTGATCACCGCCATCGGTGAGAACGACTGCGACCTGCGCCCCGACCAGGACCTGCGGTCCTGTCTGGAGCGCATCGCCGCCACCAGCGACGGCTGGGGCTGCTGCGCCACCGACACCGGCAGCAAGGTCATCTGGTTCTCCCAGCGGGCCCGCGCCGGGGAACGCGTCCCGCTGGTGCCCACCGCACCCGCGCCCAGCCTGCGCGAGACGCTCCAGGTGCCCCGCGAGGTGCCGGTCACGGCGCTCCTCGCCGGACCGGCGAGCACGACGGGCGGCGTGCTGGCGGGCGAACGGCCCCCGATCGGCGTACTGGAGGACGAGCGGTGACCGCGCGACGCGAGCCGCGGGAGCGGGTGCCCGCCTGGAGCGGGCACCCCTACCCGATGGGTGCCGCCTTCGACGGCAAGGGAACCAACTTCGCCCTGTTCAGCGAGGTCGCCGAGCGCGTCGAGCTGATCCTCGTCGACGCCGACGGCAGGCACCGCCCTGTGCCGCTGACCGAGGTCGACGGCTTCGTGTGGCACTGCTACCTGCCCGACGTCGGACCGGGGCAGCGCTACGGCTACCGGGTGCACGGCCCCTGGCAGCCCGAGCTGGGCCACCGGTGCAACCCGGCGAAGCTGCTGCTCGACCCGTACGCCACCGCGGTGTGCGGGCAGATCGACAACCACCCCTCCCTCTACGAGCGTTCCGCGACCGGCGCCGACCCGGGCGACAGCGCCGGGCACACCATGCTCGGCGTGGTCGCGGACCCGACCTTCGACTGGGGCGACGACCGCCCGCCCCGGCGCCCGTACGCCGACACGGTGATCTACGAGGCGCACGTCAAGGGCCTGACCCGCACCCACCCGGAGGTGCCGCCCGAGCTGCGCGGCACCTACGCGGGCCTGGCGCACCCCGCGGTGATCGAGCACCTGACCGGGCTCGGCGTGACCGCGGTGGAGCTGATGCCGGTGCACCAGTTCGTGCAGGACGGCGTCCTGACGGACCGCGGCCTGTCCAACTACTGGGGCTACAACACCATCGGCTTCTTCGCCCCGCACAACGCCTACGCCGCGCACGGCAGTTGCGGCGAACAGGTCGCCGAGTTCAAGGCGATGGTGAAGGCGCTGCACGCGGCCGGGCTCGAAGTGATCCTCGACGTGGTCTACAACCACACCGCCGAGGGCAACGAGATGGGGCCCACGCTGTCCTTCCGCGGCATCGACAACGCCTCCTACTACCGGCTCGTCGACGGCGACTGGAAGCACTACTACGACACCACCGGCACCGGCAACAGCCTGCTGATGCGGCACCCCTACGTGCTCCAGCTCATCATGGACTCGCTGCGGTACTGGGTGACCGAGATGCACGTCGACGGCTTCCGCTTCGACCTCGCGGCCACCCTGGCGCGGCAGTTCCACGAGGTGGACCGGCTGTCGGCGTTCTTCGACCTGATCCAGCAGGACCCGGTGATCAGCCGCGTCAAGCTGATCGCGGAACCCTGGGACGTCGGTGAGGGCGGCTACCAGGTGGGCAACTTCCCGCCGCTGTGGTCGGAGTGGAACGGCAAGTACCGCGACACCGTACGGGACTTCTGGCGCGGCGGGGAGCACACCCTGGGGGAGTTCGCGTCCCGGCTGACCGGCTCCTCCGACCTGTACCAGCACAGCAGGCGCCGCCCGCGCGCCAGCGTCAACTTCGTCACCGCGCACGACGGGTTCACCCTGCGCGACCTGGTCTCGTACAACGACAAGCACAACGAGGCCAACGGCGAGGACAACCAGGACGGCGACAACGACAACCGGTCCTGGAACTGCGGCGCCGAGGGCGACACCCGCGACCCCGCGGTGCTGGAGTTGCGCGCCCGCCAGCAGCGCAACTTCCTCGCCACCCTGCTGCTGTCCCAGGGCATCCCGATGCTCAGCCACGGCGACGAACTGGGCCGCACCCAGCGCGGCAACAACAACGCCTACTGCCAGGACAACGAGACCTCCTGGGTCGACTGGCGGCTCGGCGACGAGCAGCGCGCGCTGCTGGACTTCACCCGGACCGTCATCGGGCTGCGCGCCGCCCACCCGGTGCTGCGGCGCCGCCGCTTCTTCCGCGGCGAGACCGCCACCCACGCCGGGCAGCCGCTGCCCGACCTGGTGTGGCTGCTGCCGTCCGGGCAGGAGATGGCCGACGAGGACTGGGACCGCTCCGACGCGCACAGCGTCGGCGTCTTCCTCAACGGCGACGCCATCGCCGAACGCGACCCCTACGGGCGGCCCGTGGTCGATGACTCCTTCCTGCTGCTGCTCAACGGCTACTGGGAGCCGGTCGACTTCCGGCTCCCCGGCGTCACCTACGGGGAGCGCTGGACGGCCCTGCTGGACACCGCGGACCCCCAGGGCACCCCGGACGAGACCGAGCACAAGGCGGGCACCTGGACGACCGTGGAGGCGCGCAGCCTGGTGCTGCTCACCCGGCCGTCCCGCGCCACCTGACGCGGCCGGAACCGGCCGGACGCGGCGGACCCGCTGCTCAGCTCAGCGGGTCCGCCGCGACGTCACCGTGAACTGGGCGCCGTCCGCGTCGCGCAGCACCGCTTCGTCGGCGCCCTCCCGCAGCACGCTGCCGCCGTGCAGCTCCGCCGCCCGCGCGCACGCGCCCACGTCGGCGACGGCGAAGTGGACCTGCCAGTGCGGCCGGATCGTCGGGTCGGGCGCCGACTCCACCGCCCCCGACTCGATCCGGGCCACGATGTCCCCGCCGCTGCGCAGCAGCACCTCGTCACCCGCGTAGTCGACCTCGCAGCAGCCCGGCTTGGCCGACGCCCAGTCCAGGACCTGGCCGTAGAAGATGGCCGCGTCGAAGGCGTCTCGGGTGTGCAGCCGGACGAAGGCGGGGGCGGCCCGCCGCCAGGTCTCCCAGTTGCTGGGCAGGTCGCCCTCCCAGACGCCGAACGTGGCGCCGTCCCGGTCGGCCAGCAGCGCGCCGCGCCCCGGCTGGAAGGAGATCGGCCCGACGGCCGACGTACCGCCGCGCTCCTGCACCCGGGCGACCGCCACGTCCGCGCTGGACACCGCGAAGTACGGCGTCCAGGCCACGGCCATCTGCCACATCCCGGCCATCGCGGCGATCCCGGCGACCGGGGCGCCGTCCGCGAGCGCCACCCGGAAGCGTTCGCCGAGGCGGGCCTGCCGCCACGTCCAGCCCAGCACCGCCGTGTAGAACTCCTCGGTGGCCTTCAGGTCCCTGCTGGTCAGGCTCACCCAGCAGGGGGCACCGAACACGGAGTGCGTGGAGACGGCCTCCGTGGTGCCCGTGGCGGGTGTGGTGTCATGGTTCATGGCAGTCGTCCTGGTCTCGTCGTCCGGCGGCCACCGGTTCTCCCCTCAAGTGTCCAACCGGAACCCGTGCGGGCGCCTGTCGAGTACCCCGGTGGCGGGGAGCACTCCCCGTGGCACGATGGACGGGTGGCAGCACCGCGGGAACCAGCGGACGAGACGGACCGCATCTTCGAGCTCCAGGAGCAGGTGGACCAGCTCAAGGAGGCCGTCACCTCGCACGCCGTCGTGGACCAGGCGATCGGCATGGTCGTCGCCCTGGCGCGGGTCACCCCTGACCAGGGGTGGGCGGTGCTGAAGGAGGTCTCCCAGCACACCAACACCAAGCTGCGCGGCGTCGCGGAGCTGATCGTGGTGTGGGGGCGCAGCGGGGTGATGCCCGCGGAGATCCGCGCCGAGCTGGAGGCCGCGCTCGACCGGCACGGTCCGACGCAGATCCCGGGCTCCACCACCGACTGACCTCTTCCCCCGCTCGATTCCCACGGTTGCCGGGCTCAACGAGCGGGAGGCTCAACGGTTCTCGGGTCCGTCGCCGTTCTCGCCGTTATCGGCGAGCAGTTCCTCGCGCAGCCGGGCGAAGCAGCCGCTGAGCAGCCGGGAGACGTGCATCTGGGAGATGCCGAGCTGCTCCGCGATCCCGCTCTGCGTCATGCCCTGGAAGAAGCGCAGGTAGAGGATGGTCCGCTCGCGCTCCGGCAGCGTCTGCAGGCACGGGCGTACGGCGACCCGGTCGACGACGACGTCGAAGCGCGGGTCGGGGCCGCCGATGGCGTCGCCCAGCGCGTAGCCGTCGGTGCCCGGCATCTCGGCCTCCAGGGACAGCGCGGAGAAGCACTCCAGCGCCTCGGTGCCGACGCGCACCTCCTCCTCGGTGAGCTGCGCGTGCTCGGCGATCTCCGCGGTGGTGGGGGCGCGGCCCGGTGTGGTCTGCGCCAGCTCCTTCGCCGAGCGGCGGACGCGGTTGCGCAGGTCCTGGACCCGGCGTGGGACGTGCAGGGTCCACATGTGGTCGCGGAAGTGGCGCTTGATCTCGCCGGTGACGGTCGGGACGGCGTACGCCTCGAAGGCGCGCCCGCGGCCGGGGTCGTAGTGGTCGACCGCCTTGACCAGCCCGAGCGCGGCGACCTGGTACAGGTCCTCCAGGGCCTCGCCCCGGCCGCGGAAGCGGACGGCGATCCGCTCCGCCATCGGGAGCCAGGCGCGGACCACCTCGTCCCGCAGGGCCCGGCGCTCGGGGCCGTCGGGGAGCCGCTGGAGCCGTTCGAAGGACTCGGCGGTGTCGGGGGCGTCGTCGTGCGGATGCTGCCTGGTGCTGGTGGCCGCGCGCATACCGCGCACCTCCTCAGCAGTGCCGGGTGGACGGACACCGAGGGAAGCGGGGGGCTCGGACGGGTCGGTCCGAAACACCCGTTCCCGCGGACGTGCCTCCGGTCCGAAGCACTGAAGTGCCCTTTCCCGGCTCGCGCCCCCACGAAACAAATCCGGAAATATGGTGACAAGGCGCGTTCGACGCGTGGCCGTGCGTGGAGGGCCGGTCCCTGGACACCGGACGTGATGTACGGCACGCCCGCGACCGGGCCGCCGCCCCGCTCCCGGCGATTCCCGCAGCGCAGCGCTTGATCAGCGATCAACGCCGCGAAAACGCCGATCACCGCGCATTCCGCTCGTTTGACAGTGCGCCGAGCCCCTGGATAGGAAGCAGCGTCCGGAGTCGAGAGGTGCAGGGTGTACGAGCCGAACGTGGTGGGGGACTGGCAGGAGTACGACGAACACGCCGGTCTGCGGGTCCGCGTCCACCGCCTGGAGCGGTCCGAGCCGCCACGCGGACGGGACGACGCCGCCGAGGGGCTGACGTACTTCTGTCTGCGGGTGACCGTCGAGAACCGCGGCACCCGGCACTTGGGCATCCACCTGGAGGACGGCCAGATCGACGTGCGGGTCGGCCCGGACGGCGAGAGCGCCTTCGTCGACTGGCGCAACTCGCAGTTCATCGAGGGCTACGACGTCTACCCGCTGCGCCGGGCCACCGCGGTGCTCTACGGCGCCGCGCCGGAGGCCGCGCTCGGCCAGGTGGACGTGCAGATCCAGTTGCGCGTCGACGAGGAGTGGACCGGGCGCGCGCTCTGGTCGGGCGGCGTCGGACTGGCCGAGCAGTCCGGCTGCGCCGCGCCGGGGGCGGCCCGCGACGGCATCGCCCACGAGGTGAGCGCCTTCCTGCGCGAGCAGGCGGAGGACGGCGCCGCCTGACGCGGCTCAGGCCCCGCCCTCCCGGTCCGACGACGGCCACACGTACGGCAGGTCGTCGGGAACGCCGGGGAACAGCCCGGCGTACGCCTCCCGGTCCTTGCGGACCAGCGCCGACCGGTGGCTGAGGTGGAAGGCGTCGTCACCGAGCCAGGGCGGCAGCTCCCCGGCCCGCGCCAGCTCCTCCTGCTCCCGCACCGGCGCGCCGGGACGGGACGCGGCGAGCCCGGCGACGAGGGAGGCGGCGCAGCCGTCCTGGTGGCCGCGCTCCCGCCACACCCGGCAGATCTCCAGCCCGTACCGGACGAGCGCCTCCTCGTAGCCCGCCCACATCCGCACCGCCGGGTGCCTGCGCCAGCCGTACCCGGGCACGGTCAGCCCGCGCAGCACCTGGAGCGCCTCGACCCGCTGCTTGCCCAGCCGACGCCGGTCCAGGACGAGCGCCGACTCGCGGAAGCCGGGGTGGGGGAGGAACGTCTGCATCCTGGTCCTGCTCCGTTCAGCGGCCACGGCTCGACGGGGGAACTCGGGGCCATGCTTCCCCCGTCCCCACCCGTCGGCAACCGGGGGTGTGGGACGGGCGGAGGGCGGTACAGGGAGGGGGCAGACACCGCACAGGGAGGCAGTCGATGGCACAGTCGGACCGCATCGCCGAACCCTGGGGGAGCCGCACCCCGTACGGCGCCGGGGAGCGCTGGCCGGTGCGTGTCGACGCGTACCTCCAGGAAGGCGTCGACGAGCGGGACGTCGACCGCTGGGCGCAGTCGGCGTCGCTGCTGCACTCCAACGGGGACGCGATGGACATCGCGGTCAAGGACGGACGGATCGTCGGTGTCCGCGGCCGGGCCGTCGACCGTGTCAACCACGGGCGGCTCGATCCGAAGGACCTGTTCGCCTGGCAGGCCAACGCCTCGCCCGACCGGCTGACGGAGCCGCTGGTGCGGGAGGGCGGGCGGCTGGTGCCGACGTCGTGGGACGCGGCGATGGACCGCGTCGTCGCCCGCACCCGGGAACTGCTGGACGAGCAGGGCCCCAGCGCGACCGGCTTCTACACGACCGGCCAGTTGTTCCTGGAGGAGTACTACACCCTCGCGGTCATCGCCCGCGGCGGGCTCGGCACCCACCACGTCGACGGCAACACCCGCCTGTGCACGGCCACCGCCGCGTCCGCGCTCAAGGAGTCCTTCGCCTGCGACGGGCAGCCCGGCTCCTACACCGACGTCGACCACGCGGACGCCATCGCCCTGTTCGGGCACAACATGGCCGAGACGCAGGGGGTGCTGTGGTCGCGGGTCCTGGACCGGCTGGCCGGGCCCCAGCCTCCCGCGCTCGTGTGCGTCGACCCGCGCACGACGCCCGTCGCCCGCGCCGCGACGGTGCACCTCGCGCCCCGCCCGGGGACCAACGTGGCACTCATGAACGCCCTGCTGCACGAGGTCATCGCCCACGGCTGGGTCGACCACGGCTACGTCCGGGAGCACACCGTCGGCTTCGAGGAACTCGCCGAGCGGGTGAAGGATTACCCCCCGGAACGCGCCGCCGAGATCTGCGACGTCCCCGCCGAGGACGTCCGCAGGGCCGCGCGCGTCCTCGGCACCAGCGAACGGCTGCTGTCCACCGTCCTCCAGGGCTTCTACCAGTCCCACCAGGCGACAGCCGCCGCCGTCCAGGTCAACAACCTGCACCTGGTGCGCGGGATGCTCGGCAGGCCCGGGTGCGGCGTCCTCCAGATGAACGGACAGCCCACCGCGCAGAACACCCGCGAGTGCGGCGCCGACGGGGACCTCCCGGGCTTCCGCAACTGGAACAACCCGGCACACGTCGAGGACCTGGCCCGGGTGTGGAACGTCGACCCGGCGCGGATTCCGCACTACGCGCCGCCCACGCACCTCATGCAGATGATGCGGTACGCCGAGGAGGGCTCCCTGCGGCTGCTGTGGATCAGCGGCACCAACCCGGCCGTGTCCCTGCCCGAACTGCGCCGCGTGCGCTCCGTCCTGGCGCAGCGGCGGCTCTTCGTCGTCGTCCAGGACCTGTTCCTGACGGAGACGGCCCAACTGGCGGACGTGGTGCTCCCGGCGGCCACCTGGGGTGAGAAGACCGGCACCCTCACCAACGCCGACCGCACCGTCCACCTGTCCGAGAAGGCCGTGGAACCACCCGGCCAGGCCCGCGCGGACCTGGACATATTCCTGGACTACGCGCGCCGCATGGACCTGCGCGACAAGGACGGCGCCCCCCTCGTCAAGTGGCACGACCCGGAGTCGGCGTTCGAGGCGTGGAAGGAGTGCTCGCGAGGCCGTCCGTGCGACTACTCCGGCATCACCTACGCCAGGCTGCGCGGCGGCAGCGGCATCCAGTGGCCCTGCGACGAGGAGCACCCCGACGGCACCGAGCGGCTCTACGCCGACGGCACGTTCTTCGCGGCGCCGGAGCAGTGCGAGAGCTACGGCCGCGACCTGGTGACCGGGTCCCGGTGGAGCCGACCGAGTACCGGGCCCTCAACCCGTCCGGCAAGGCGGTGATCAAGTCGGCGGGCTTCCTGCCGCCGCACGAGCCGCCCGACGACGACCACCCCTTCGTCCTGATCACGGGCCGCACCCTCTACCACTTCCACACCCGCACCAAGACCGCCCGCGCGCCGCAGCTCCAGGACGCGGCCCCCGAGGTCTGGGTGGAGATCTCCCCCGGCGACGCCGCCGCCCTCGGCATCGGTGAGGGAGACCTCGTCGAGGTGACGACGCCACGCGGCTCGGTCCGCGCCGCGGCCCGCGTCAGCGCCATCCGCGACGGGGTGGTGTTCCTGCCGTTCCACTACGGCTACTGGGACCGCCCCTCCGGCAGCGCGCCGGACGGCGACGGCCGCGCCGCCAACGAACTCACCCTCACCGACTGGGACCCGGCGTCCAAACAGCCGCTCTTCAAGACGGCGGCGGCCCGCGTCAGCCGCCTGCGGCCGGGCCAGCACCCGGCCCCCGCCCCGACCACCACGGCGTCCGCCCCCTCGGCCGCGGACGTCCCGGCCACCCGCGGCGGTCCCGCGGGCCGGGCCAGCGAGGCACCGCACGACCCCACCGGCGGAGGTACGCGATGAGGATCGGACTGGCCCTGCGCGCCCTGCACCACGACGAGAACGCCCTCGCCACCGAGCTGTTCCACGTCTCCCAACGGCACGGAACCGACCACGACATCCACTACCTCGCCCGTGACCTGGCGGGCTGGTCGCAGCGGCACGTCCGCGAGATCGCCGACTTCGGCCCCCGCTACGGCGTCACCCTCGACCCCGCACCAGCCACCGAGCCCACGCTCACCGGCCGACTGCGGGAGAAGTCCAGCGAACTCGTCGGCCGCCGCGGCGAGGCCGCCCTGCTCGTCCTGCGCGATCTGCGGAAGGTCTACACCGAGGCGTCCGGAGTCTCCGTCGACTGGGAGATGCTCGCCCAGGCCGCCCAAGCCGTTCGGGACACCGACCTGCTGGCTCTGTCCCAGCGCTGCCACCCCGACACCCTGCGGCAGTTGCGCTGGGCCAACGCCAGGATCAAGGAGTCCGCCCCGCAGATCCTGGTGAGCTGACGCCGCGCGCACGGTGGTCAGCCCGGCCGCCCGCGCCGAGCGGGCCGGTCGAGCCCAGGGCGCCCCCGGCCTCCAGGCGGGGCAGGTGCCGTCGGGCGACCCGCAGGGCGACGGGCGGCACCGCGCCGCGCCCCGCCTGGAGGAGGCGCAGCCAGCGCGGCACGTACACGGCGGTGCTGCGCTGCTCCATGGCGCTGACCAACCGGTCGGCGGCCGTGTCCGCGGACCGGGCGCGGCGCGCTGGCGCGGGCAGGTGGGCGCGCACCTCGCGCAGGACCGCGTGCCGGTCGGCGTCCCGGATCATGTCGGTGTCGATCCAGTTGAGGTAGGCGATGCCCACGGCGACCCCGTGGTGGGCGACCTCCGCGCGCAGCGCGTGGGTGAACGCCTCCACGCCCGCCTTCGAGGCGCAGTAGGCGCTCATCATCGGGACGGCGCCCAGTGCGGCCAGCGAGGCGATCTGGAGGTGGTAGCCCGCGGTGCGGCGCAGGTCGGGCAGGAAGGCGCGGGCCGTGTGGGCGCTGCCGGTCAGGTTCACCTCGACGACCCGGGCCCACTCGTCGGGGTCCGACGTGGCGAAGGGTCCGCCCAGCGCGATCCCGGCGTTGGCGACCACGACCGACGGCGGTCCGAGCCGCTCGCGCACCTCGTGGGCGGCGCCGTCCAGCGCTGCCGGGTCGGTGACGTCGGTCTCGATCGCGACGGCGGAGGTCGGCAGGGCCGCCGCCACCTCGTCAAGGAGCGGCTTCTCATGGCCGAGCAGGGCGAGCCGCGCCCCCCGCAGGGCGCTCGCGCGGGCCAGGGCGGCGCCCACTCCGCGCGCCGCGCCGGTGACCACCACGGTGCGGTTCCTCAGCGGGCTGTCCGTCACGGGCCGCTCCGCTCCGCCGGGGGACGCGGGGGACGCGGGGGACACGGGAACGCGGGGGTCATGCGCGGTCGCCCGTGCGGTCGCGGCCGGTGAGGGCGCGCTGCACCCGGGTGAGACCGGCCCACCGGTGCTGGCGCAGCGCGGCGCGCGCGGCGTTGGCACCCGGCGCGCCGTGCACACCGCCGCCCGGGTGGGCCGCCGCGGAGGCGAGGAAGAGCCCGGCGACCGGGGTCTCCGGCCGCCCGGTGCCGGGCACGGGCCGGAAGACGAGCTGCTGGTGCAGGGCGGCGGTGCCCCCGTTGATGGCGCCGTCCGCAAGGTTGGCGTTCAGGCCCTGGAGCGTCGGCGGGGCCAGCACGCGGCGGGCCCGGATCAGCGCCCGGAAGCCGGGGGCGAACCGCTCCACCTGGCGCTCGACCCGGTCGGCCATGAGTTCCCGGTCCCGCGCGTCCCAGGCGCCGGTGATCCCCTCCTCGCCCGCGTCGCCCCGGATGTCGTGCGGGACGTGGGTGTAGGCCCAGGCGGACTCGGTGCCGCGGGGTGAGCGGGAGGGGTCCGTGGTCGTCATCTGGCCCAGCAGCGAGAAGGGGCGGTCGGGGACCAGCCGCATGGCGATCTGGGCGGCGAACCGGGTCAGCTCGTCGACGCCGTCGGCCAGGTGCACCGTGCCAGCACCGGCCGCCGCCGCGCAGCTCCAGGGCACCGGCCCGTCCAGTGCCCAGTCCACCTTGAAGGTGGCGAAGTCCCACTGGAAGCGGCGCAGGTCGGCGAGGACCTGCCCGGGCAGGTGCTCGGGCGCGACGAGCTGGCCGTAGAGCGCGGGCGCCGACACGTCCGCGAGGACGGCGCGGTGCGCGGTGACCGTCTCGCCCCCGGCCGTGCGCACGCCCACCGCGCGCCCGTCGCGGACCACGATCCGCTCCACCCGCCGCCCGCAGCGCAGGGTGCCGCCGCGGGCCTCCAGCCGGTGGACCAGGGCCGCGGTGAGGGCCCCGGAGCCGCCGACCGGCGAGGGGAAGCCGTAGGTCTGGCCGAGCATCGACATCAGCCAGCCGAAGCCGCCGCTCCCGGCCGCCTCGGGCGCGAGGTCGGCGTGCAGCGCGTTGCCCGCGAGCAGCAGTCTGCCGCCCTCGCCGCGGAACTCCTCCTCGCCCATCCTGCGCACCGGCAGCACCAGGGTGCGGGCCAGTCTCAGGCCGCCCCCGCCGCGCAGCCGCAGGGCCAGCCGGGCGCCCGCCCGGACCGGCGGGAAGGGCGTGAAGAGGGCGTCGAGGATGTCGGACCGGTAGCGTTCCCACACCGCGTGCAGCCGGTCCCAGGCGGCGCCGTCGCCGGGCGCGAAGGCGTCCAGGGAGGCGGCGGTGGTGCCCGGGTCGCGGTCGAGGACGGCACAGGTGCCGTCGGTCAGCGGGTGGGCGAGGACGTGCGGGGCGTGCGCCCAGCGCAGTCCGTGGTCCCCCAGCCGCAGCGCCGCCAGCACCGGGGAGGCGGCGGCCAGCGGGTAGAAGGAGCTGAACAGGTCGTTGACGAAGCCGGGGGCCACCTCGCCGTCGTGGCGGACGGCGCCGCCCGGCTCGGGCTGCTCCTCCAGGACCTCGACGCTCCACCCGGCGTCCGCCAGCAGGTTGGCCGCCACCAGCCCGTTGGGGCCGGACCCGACGACCACCGCGTCAGGCACGGCCGGTCCCCGTTCCCCACTCCACGGCGCCCTCGGTGTCCGCCGGGTCGGGACGGCACCCGTCGCCCGCCTCGCAGAGCTTGGCGAGCCGGTCGAGCATCGCCCGGTGCCGCACCTGGATCAGCGCCTCGACGCCCACGTTGTGCAGCAGCCCACCGGGGCCGCGCAGCGGGTGCTCGTCCACGATGACCAGGCACTGTTCGCCCCAGGGGCGCAGCTCGATGGCGATGCGGGCGGTGCCGAGGCGGCCCGCCTTGGCCTCGATCTCCAGCACGGAGCCCGGTTCACAGCGCCTGACCACGGACTCGTTGCGCAGTCGGACGGGCCCGAGCCGGACCTGGTAGACGATCGTCGCGCCGACCTCGGGCCAGTGCCCGGCCTCGGGGGTGACGTTCGATGGCCCCACCACCCACTCCACGTACCGGCCGCCGTCCGCCAGGACGGCCCACACCGCCTCCGGGGTGGCCTGTATCAGTCGATGCCGTACCGCCACGAGTTCCTCCCGTACCAGGTGAGACGTCACCGCACGCACGGGGTTCCCCGTTGGCGGCGGACCAACCGGACGGGACGGCGGACCGTGGCCGCTGTCGCGGCCGGGGTCAGTGCGGGATGCCGTCGATGATGTCGCGGGCGCCCTGGCGCAGCAGGGAGACGGCGACCGACGTGCCGAGCGTCGCCGGGTCGAGGCGGCCCGCCCACTCGTGGGCGTTCAGCCGGGTCTTGCCGTCCGGGGTGAACACGCAGGCGCGCAGCGACAGCTCACCCCCGCGGTCCACGCGCGCGTACCCGGCGATCGGGCTGTTGCAGTGTCCTTGCAGCACATGCAGGAACATCCGCTCGGCGGCGGCCTCCCGGTGGGTGTCCGGATCGCCGAGCGCGCTGACGGCGTCGATCAGGGCGGTGTCGTCCTCCCGGCACTGCAGGGCCAGGATGCCCGCGCCGATCGGCGGCATCATCGTCTCGGGGGAGAGCACCTCGCTGATCACGTCGCGGCGGCCGATGCGCTCCAGGCCGGAGACGGCGAGCAGCAGCGCGTCCGCCTCACCGGCGGCCAGCTTGGCGAGGCGCCGGTTGGCGTTGCCGCGGAACGGCACGCAGGTCAGGTGCGGGTGGGTGGCGGCGAGCTGGGCGACGCGGCGCACCGACGAGGTGCCGACGCGGGTCCCCGGCGGCAGCTCGTCGAGGGTGAGCCCGCCGGGGTGCACCAGCGCGTCGCGGATGTCGTCCCGGGCGAGGAACGCGGCGAACACCGTGCCCGCGGGCAGCGGCCGGTCCGCGGGCACGTCCTTGACGCAGTGCACCGCCAGGTCGGCGTCCCCGGCGAGCAGCGCCGCGTCGACCTCCTTGGTGAACGCGCCCTTGCCCTCGACCTGCGACAGGTCGCCCAGCCACTTGTCGCCGGTGGTCCTCACCGGCACGACCTCGGTCCGCACACCGGGATGGAGCGCGGCCAACTCGGCCCGAACGCGCTCCACTTGGGCGAGCGCCATGGGGGAGTCACGGGACACGACACGGATCAGCTCGGGAACTGACATGCCGGACACCATAGCCCCATCCCGCCCCCGCGGGGTCCCCAGGGGCGGGACGCCCCCGGTGTCACGCGTACGGGTCGAAGGGGATGCCCGAGGGCTTCGCGGACGCGAGGTGGGAGGCGAAGCTGGCGTCCTTCAGGCCGAAGTGGGCGCTGCCGAAGTCGTAGGCGGACAGCTTCTCCCTGACGCCCGCCGGGTAGCCGTTCCAGCCGACCAGCGGCGGGTACTGCCAGGTGCCCTTGTGGTTCTCCGGCGGCTCGTCGCCCGAGTTGGCGGCGCGGAAGCAGTGGGTGCCGATGCCGTCCTTGTGGTAGACGACCTTGGCGTGGGTGCCGTCCCACCGTATCTGGGAGCGGTCGTGGACGGTGAACGAGCCGTGGTTGGACGTCGACACGTACTGGGCGACGCCGTCCCGCACCCACACCACGACGTGCTCCCAGTCGTGCCGGTGCCCGCCGAGGCTGGTGCCGGGCAGCGCCTGGTCCTTCTCGAAGTAGGAGGCGTACACGTACCCGCACCAGCCGTTGTTGCACTTGTAGCGCGAGTACCCGTTGGTGTTGTCGAGGTCGGAGGCGTCCCGGCAGTTGCCGTTCAGGGCTCCGGTCGGGTTCAGACCGCCGTTGACCGTGCCGTCGGCGCTGATGGCGGGGGTGGCGTAGCAGCCGTCGGTGTCGTAGTCGTAGGCGGGCTGGAAGGTGCGCTCGGCGGCCTCGGCGTTGGCGGGCAGCGCCGGGGGCGGGGCGGCGAACGCGACGGCGGGGAAGGCGATGACGAGGGCGGCGGCACCGCCCAGCCCGGTGAGCCATCTGCGGCGAAGGAGCGCGGACTTCAGGGACACTGTGTCCTCCTCAGGACCCGGTGCAGCCCAACGGCTGTGGGGGGATGGGGAGTTCAGCTTCGCCGATCTTCGGGGGCGGGCCAAGGGGTCACGGGCGTACCCGTGGTGAAGCGCAGCCCAATACTTTCCTGCTCAACCGCTTCTTCGCCGGTCGATTGACGGCACGTCAGACCAGATCGCCGGGAATGTCCGCCGCCGACTCCTCCGGCGCGAGGTCCGGCCGCAGCCGCAGCCAGGACGGCTGCCGCAGCATCCCGGCCCGGGTCCGGGTGGCGAACCGGACCTCGCCCACCAGCCTTGGCCGCACCCAGCGCGCGCCCGGTACCCTCGGCACCGGTGCGAAGGGGCATACGGTGGTCTCGTCGGCCCGCAGCAGCGCGGCCAGCTCGGTCCGCTCGGCGTCGCTCCAGCCGGTGCCCACGCTGCCGACGTACCTGAGCCGCCCCGCGGCGCGCTGGCCGACCAGCACGGCCCCGGGCAGGCCCGTGAGCCGCCCCTTGCCGGGCAGCCAGCCGCCGAGGACGACGTCCACGCCCTGCATGTTGCGGATCTTGATCCAGGCCCGGGAGCGTACCCCGGGCTCGTACGGCGAGTCCAGCCGCTTGCAGACCAGCCCCTCAAGGCCGTGCTCCCGGGTCGCGCGCAGCGCCGCCTCGCCGTGCCCGGTGATCGCGGCCGGGGTCGACCAGGACGGCCCCGCGAGACCGAGCCCTTCCAGCAGTTCCCGGCGCCGCGCGTACGGCTGCCGCAGCAGTGGGCGCCCCGCGAGGTACGGCACGTCGAACAGCACCAGGTGCACGGGCACCTCGGCCGCCCTGCGCGCCGCCCGGCCGGGGGAGTGCGCCAGCCCCATCCGGGACTGGAGCAACTGGAAGTCGCCGCGCCCGTGTTCGTCCAGCGCCACCACCTCGCCGTCCAGCACCGCCGGGATGTCCCCGAGCGCGGCGCCGAGCGGGCGCAGCTCCGGGTAGGCGGCGGTGATGTCCTCCCCCGACCGGGCGCGCAGGACCAGGGTGCCGTCCCCGGCGAGGTACACGATCACCCGCTGGCCGTCCTGCTTGGTCTCGTACGCCCACCGGGCGTCCTGCGCGGCGGGTGGCAGGGAACCGGGGGTGGCGAGCATGGGCGCGATCAGCGGCAGGGTCACGGCTGAAGGTGTCGACACCCCGGCGGCCCGCCACGCGGTCCGTCCGCGCCGTTCCCCCCATCGGAGGATGCGGGACGCAGCCCGGCGGCGGGGCGGGGACAGATCGCGGACACGGAGCCCCAGTGCCCGGGGAGCGGGCCCACCGGCTCGGCGTGGAGGCGTCCCATGTGACCCGTACGGTGCAGCAGTTGCACAAGGCCGGGTACGTCCGCCGGGTCCCCGACCCCGAGGACCGCCCCGCCCAGCGCATCGAGCTGACCGCCGAGGGGCGCGGCGCCATCGACCGCGTCCGCGCCGTGGGCTCCCGGGGTATGCGGCTCGCCCTGGCGCACTGGACCCCCGAGGAACCGCGCCAGCTCGCCACCCTCTTCCACCGCATGGTCGACGACTTCGTCGCCCACGCCGCCGACGAGGGGACCGGGCACCGGGTCGCCGTCTGGGCCCCTCCCACGGGCCCCGCGCTACCTGCGAGTAATATCGCCGGGCAGGTCACCAGAGGAGGCACCGTGTCCCGGTCCGAACGCTCACCGCTGCTGCTCGCCGGTCTGCTGGCCACCGCGGGCGTGGCGCACTTCGCCGCCCCGCGCCAGTTCGACGCGATCGTCCCGCGCGCCCTCCCCGGTTCACCCCGCACCTGGACGTACGTCAGCGGTGCCGCCGAACTCGCCCTCGCCGCCGGGATCGCGCTGCCCCGCACCCGACGGGCCGCCGCGCTCGCGTCGGCCGCGTTCTTCGTCGGCGTCTTCCCCGCCAACGTGAAGATGGCCGTCGACTGGCGGCACCGCCCGACCCCGCAGAAG
This sequence comes from Streptomyces flavalbus, assembly GCF_042674625.1. Classification (NCBI taxonomy): domain Bacteria; kingdom Bacillati; phylum Actinomycetota; class Actinomycetes; order Kitasatosporales; family Streptomycetaceae; genus Streptomyces; species Streptomyces flavalbus. The sequence continues at coordinate 420,691 of NZ_JBHTEB010000001.1, read as the reverse complement.
GCCACCGCCGTCGCCCGGCTGCCGCTGCAGGTGCCGCTGGTGCTCTGGGCGCGCGGCGTGGCGAAGGCCGCCGGGGAAGCGCCCGGCGCCTGAGGGGCCGTCCCCGCCCCGCGGCTCACGCGCGGCCGGTCACGGCAATCCCGACGGGGGACGCGGCGTGGCCGGGCCGACGGGCCGGTCCCTCACCGCGTGTCGCGGTCGTCCTCCGGTGTGCGCAGCGCCAGGACCGCCACGTCGTCGTCGTTGTCCGGTGGACGCGTCCGGGCCAGCAACTCGTCGGTGAAGGACTCCAGCGGCCGGTGCGCGAGCGAGGCGGCGTTGCGGCTCAGGCGCCCCAGGCCCGCCTCGATCGACTCGCCGGGCACCTCGATGAGGCCGTCGGTGTAGAGCAGCAGGGTCGACCTCGGCGGCAGCAGCGCCGTGGCGTCGGGGCGGGGCAGCAGCGCCCCGGAGCAGAGCAGGATGCTGTGGCCGTCCTCAAGGTAGGTGGCCAGCCCGTCCCGGGTGACCAGCAGCGGCGGGGGATGCCCGGCGTTGGTCCACGACAGCTCCCACCCGGCGCTCCCCGCCCGGGTCACCCGCGCGAAGATCATCGTGGCCATGTCGATCTCCGCCAGTTCCATCGCCGCCTGGTCCAGCCACTCCACGATCTTGCTGGGCGGCTGCTGCTGCGACCAGGCGTAGGCGCGCAGCATGTTGCGGAGCTGCGCCATGTCGGCGGCGGCCTCCAGGTCATGGCCCACGACGTCGCCGATGGCGAGGGCCGTCGCCCCGTCGGGGAGCTGGAAGGCGTCGTACCAGTCGCCGCCGACCTGGGAGGCGTCGGGCGCCGAGACGTACCGCACGGTCATCTCCAGGTCGGGCACCTCGGGCAACTGCGGCAGCAGATGGCGCTGCATCGTCTCGGCCACCTTCCGCTGCCGCTCGTACAGCCGCACGTTGTCGAGCGCGATGCCGAGGCGTCGGCAGATGTCCTCCAGCAACGGCAGGTCCTCGCCGGTGAACGGGTCCGGGCGGTCCGACCGGCCGAGGGTGAGCGCGCCCATCACCTCCCGCAGGCCACGGATCGGGCCGACCGCCGCGGAGTGGATGCCCGTGGCCGCGAACAGCCTGCGCTGCTCGACCGCCATGCCGGAGGCGAGCGGTCCCTGGTACATCTCCGGGCTGGCCAGCGTGGACGCCGCGCCGCGCAGGGCGCGCGCCACCGGCAGCTCGGAGTCCCCGGGGATCGGCGGCATCGGGCCCTGGAGGTCCCGGTGGTGCACCAGCGCGCCGTCGCTGACGGTGAGCACCGCCGCGCGCCGCACCTCCTCGTTCTCGGTGATCAGGTCGATGACGGCCCAGTCCGCCAGCCGCGGCACCACGAGGGCGACCAGCCGCCGCATCGCCTCCTCGCCGTCCATGGTGGAGGTCAGCTGGGTGGTCAGCTCCGCCAGCAGGGCGAGGCGCTCCAGTTCGGGAAGGGGCCCGCCCCGCCGTCGCTCCTCGCCGAGGTCGGCCTCGCGGGTCTGGAACACCACCAGCGTCGATGTCACCGTGCCCTCCGCCACGTACGGGGCGACCAGCCAGCCGACGGGCAGCAGGGTGCCGTCGCCCCGCTCGAACCAGACGTCGGTGCCCAGTTCGACGCGACCGGCCAGCCCCGCCCGGCGGACCTGGCACTGGGCCCGGGGCACCGGGTTGCCGCACCGGTCGCGGTGCAGCGCCTCGTGCGCGTCGAGCCCGAGCAGATCCTCGGCGGTGCGTCGCAGCAGGTGTTCCGCCGCGCGGTTGATCCCGGTGACGCAGCCCCGTTCGTCCACGACGTAGGCGGCGGCTGGCAACGCGTGCAGCACCGCCAGGGCCGTCACGACCCCGCCCGGGTCCCTGCAGGGCCCTCTGGCCTCGTGACCTGTCACCGTCTCGCCCTCACGTTCGGAGGCGCCGGGCGCGGACCGGCGCCCGCGGGCCCCGGGTGCCCCCGCGCGGTGCTCCGCACACCCCGGCCCGGTGGCCGGGAGGCCGCGCCCCGGGGTCAGGAGGCCGCCGCCTCCTGTGCCGCCCGCACCTGCGCGAGCGTACGGCCGCTGCGCGCCGAACGGGCCCGGCGCGGGTCCGGCGTACCGCCGTGTCCGCCTCCCCGGCCCGCCTTCACCAGCAGCCACGCGTCGTCGTCCGCGCCCCGGAACCGGGTGAGCGCGTACTCGCCGCGCAGCTTCGCGCCGGACAGCCGGAACGTGGCGTGCCCGCGCTCCAGCGACTCGGCGAAGTCCACCGGACGCCCCCGGCGGTCATGGCTGAGCGGCTCGTAGGTGCCGTGGTCCCACACGATCACCGTGCCGCCGCCGTACTCCCCGCGCGGGATGACGCCCTCGAACTCCTCGTACTCCAGCGGATGGTCCTCCGTCGGCACCGCGAGCCGCTTGTCCCGGGGGTCCGCCGACGGGCCCTTCGGCACGGACCAGGACTTCAGGACGTCGTCCACCTGGAGCCGGAAGTCGAAGTGCAGGGTGCTCGCGTCATGGATCTGCACCACGAACCGGGGCCGCTCGCCCTCGTCCCCGGGCCGCCCCTCGGGCTCGCGCGTCCGCCCAAAGTCCCGCTTGCCGCGGTACTCCCGCAGCCGGTCACTCCCACCCACCTCCGGCTCCTTCCCGTACGCCAGCACGGCTCCCCCCGGGTACCCCGGGCAGCGGCAGGTCAAGACCCCGCTGTCGCCAGGCGCGCCGGGCGCTGCCACGATCAGCGGTGGTACCGGCACCGACGACCAGCGGAGCGCGTATGACGACGGACGAGACCACGGTGGACGACGGGACGGCGGCGCGGGCCGCGGGGATCGAGGTGCGTCCGGTCGCCGGGCACATCGGCGCCGAGATCACCGGCGTCGACCTCGCCGCGGACCTGGACGACGCCCAGGTGGCCGCCGTCCGGGCGGCGGTGCTGCGCTGGAAGGTGGTGTTCTTCCGCGGCCAGCGCCTGGACCACGCCGCCCATGTGCGGTTCGCCCGCCGCTTCGGCGACCCGGTGGTGCTGCCGCGCCGCGGCTCGGCCTCACCGCCCGGCGTGCCGGAGGTGGAGACCACCGCCGACCGGTTCGAACTGGGCGGACGGTACGGCATGGAGCACGAGGAGTGGCTGCGGCGGCGCCGCCACACCCTGCTGCGCGGCTGGCACTGCGACCACGGCGCCCGCGTGGACCCGCCCGCCGCGACGATCCTGCGCGCCGAGACGGTTCCGCCCTACGGCGGCGACACCACCTGGTCCAACCTGGCCGCCGCGTACGCCGGGCTCTCCGCGCCGGTGCGCGACTTCGTCGCCGGGCTGCGCGCCGAGCACCGGCTCGGCGTCGGCTACCAGGCGCGCCCCGGCGACGACGCCTATGTGCGGCACCTGCTGGACCACCAGGTCGCCACCCTGCACCCGCTGGTGCGGGTGCACCCGGAGACCGGCGAGCGCGTGCTGTTCGTCAACGGCTACTACGTGGAGCGGATCGACGGCCTCTCCCGCCCGGAGAGCCAGGCCGTCCTGGACATGCTGATCGAGCAGGCGGTACGGCCCGAGTACACCGTCCGGTTCCGCTGGGAGCCCGGCAGCGTGGCCTTCTGGGACAACCGCGCCACCATCCACCTCGCGCCGAGCGACAACGCCCACCTCGGCCACCCGCGCGTGATGCACCGCGTGATGCTCGCCGGGGACGTCCCCGTCGGGCCGGACGGGCGGGCGTCGCAGCCGCTGGTCGGGAGCGAGCCGGGGCGCTGGTGACGGCGCGCACGTGACGGGGCCGGAACGCGTGCCGTGGGGTGCGGGCGCACGCGTTCCGGCCCCTGGCGGCCGTCCGGGTCAGTCGAACGGGTCCAGCGTGAGGTACGCCTGGCGCGGGTTGCCGTCGTGCACGAGGGACTCGTGGTTGCCGACGTCGTCGAAGGCGAAGGCGTACGCCTTGCCGTCGGCCATCCGGTCGTGGATGAGCCGGGCGTAGTGGTTGGTCACCGCGTCCTGGTAGAAGCCCGCCGCCGAGGTGTCGGGCTGGTTGGGGTTGGTGAGCAGCGTGGAGCGGTTGAAGCCCGCGCACAGGGTGCGCGAGATCGGGCCGCGCACCTGGTCGTTGGGGGCGTCGAGCAGCCGGTGGCAGCCGAACACGCTGGGCGCGTCGGGCTTCTGGAAGCTGGTGACGACCGCGCCGGAGGAGTTGGTGAAGTTCATGACGCCGCCGGAGACCCGCCCGTAGTACCTGATGTCTGGCCGGTCGCCGAACGGGGTCACCGTCAGCGTGGTCGTCGCGTACTTCTGCCAGACCCGGTTGACGTAGTCGTCCAGGACGGCGGCCGGGAGCGCCCCGGTCTCCAGGCCGTACGCCGGGGAGAGGGCGCGCAGCACGGTGCCGTCGGAGCGGGTCTGCACCAGCCCCGCCCAGCCGCCCGGCTGGGCCCGCAGCCCGTTCAGGACGGCGCGGTAGCCGCCCGCCTTGAGCCGCCCGGTGCTCACCGTGGTGCCGTCGGCGCGCTGCACGCCGACCGCGTACGGCGCGGAGAACATGTCGACCTGGGTGCTGTTGAGCCACAGGCCGGAGTCGTTGAGGGTGTACTCCGACCAGTTGAAGAGGATGTTCCGGTTGGGGTCGCCGGGGTTCTGCACGGCGGGCTGCACCAGACCGCCCGTCGCGAGTCTGAAGTCCAGCTTCTGGCCGTACGAGAAGTAGATGCGGCCGGAGAGCTTGGGGATGCGGATGGTCTTGGTCTGCCCCGCGGCGGGCCCGGGGATGGCCGCGTCCGGCGCGGGCACCGGCGGGTTGCCCCCGGCGGGCCAGGCGTGGAAGGCGCCGCTGGCGTCGGCCCAGCCCTGCTGACCGGTCGTCAGGGAGGTGCCCAGGACGTAGACGTGGACCGCGTCACCGCGGCCGGAGTTGTTGGTCAACTGGAGCGGGATGGAGTCCGGCACCGCGGCCTGCGCGGCGGGACCTGAGCCGAGGGTGAGGGCCGCGCCGAGCAGGGTGGCCGCGGTGGCCATCGTCAGCAGGCGGCGGGTGAGGCGTACGAGCACTCTCTGCACCTCCGTGCGGGTGTACGTGTGGGGGGAGTTGGCCGGATGGGGGGTTGGTCCGTACCAGTCGTGAGAGCGCTCTCAAGAATCCCGCCGGGACGCGTGCATGTCAATGGAGTGGTCGGCGTGTGGCGTGCTCGCCTCGCCCGGAGGCGGTACGACGGGAGGTCGGTCGTGGGCACCGGGCGGGCGATCGCGGTCGGGGTGCCCCCTACTCGAAGCGCGTGACGTCCCCCGCGCCGCGGCGGATGATCTCCGCCTCGCCCCCCGAGAAGTCGATCACCGTCGTCGGTTCGGTGCCGCAGTCGCCGGAGTCCACCACGCCGTCCAGGACGTGGTCGAGCCGGTCCTTGATCTCCCAGCCCTGGGTCAGCGGCTCCTCCTCGTCGGGCAGCAGCAGGGTGCTGGACAGCAGCGGCTCACCGAGGGCGTGCAGCAGGGACTGGGTGACGACGTGGTCGGGGATGCGCACGCCGACGGTCTTCTTCTTCGGGTGCTGGAGCATCCGCGGCACCTCCTTCGTCGCCGGGAGGATGAAGGTGTAGCTGCCCGGCGTGGACGCCTTGATCGCGCGGAACACGTCGTTGTCCACCCGTACGAACTGGCCCAGTTGCGCGAAGTCCTGGCACACCAGCGTGAAGTGGTGCCGGTCGTCCAGGTGCCGGATCGACCGGATCCGCTCCACGCCGTCACGGCTGCCGATGCGGCAGCCCAGCGCGTAGCAGGAGTCCGTCGGGTAGGCGATCAGCGCGTCCGCGCGGATGCTGTCGGCGATCTGCGCGATGGTGCGCGGCTGGGGGTTGTCGGGGTGCACGTCGTAGTACTTCGCCATCCGCCGAGCTTATGCCGGGCGCCCGGGCGGGGCGCGCGCGGACCGGGCCGGGGGAGGGGAGTGGGTTGGGTATGAGGGCATACCTTTTTGACATGGGTATGGCTCTATACCTATTCTCGCGTCATGCCCGAGTCCAGCGCGCCCCGAAGGGACGTCGCCCGCACAGCCTCCGAGCTGGCGGCCGTCCTGCCCGCGCTGCACCGGGCCCTCGACCGGCGGGTCGCCGGGGACTACCCGCACCCCAAGCCGCCCGAGGGGCAGCTCGCGCTGCTGCGGTTCGTCCAGCGGCACGAGGGCGCCACCGTGCGCCAGGCCGCCGAGGCACTGCTGATGAAGCCGAACAACGTCAGCGCGCTGGTCTCCCAGCTCACCGACCAGCACCTGCTGGAGCGCCGTCAGGACAGCGCTGACAAGCGCGTCGCGCACCTGTACCTGACGCCGACCTCGCGGCGCCGCCTGGCCGAGGTCCGTGAGCTGCAGGTCGCGCACCTCAGCGAGGCGCTGCGGTCCCTGACCGAGGGCGAGCTGGACGCCCTCGGCTCCGTGCTGGGCGCGCTCACCTCACTCACGCGCGGGCTGCGGGCCCCGGGCCACTGAGCCCTGTCCGCAGGAGCCCCTGGTATCCCCCGCAACTCAGCTCATCTTCCGAAGAGAAGGCATCCCCATGTCGTCCACGCTCGTGGATCCCTCCGGCGCGCCCGCACGTCCCGACGCGCGTCCGCCCGCCTCCGGCCGTCGCCGGTCCAACCCCTGGCTGACGCTGTGCGCGGTCGCGTTCGGCCTGTTCATGGTGCAGCTCGACGGGTCCGTCGTGGCCATCGCCAACCCCGCCATCGGCGTGGACCTCAACGCGTCCACCGCGCAGCTCCAGTGGGTCACCAACGCCTACCTGCTGGCCCTCGCCGCCACCCTCATCCTCGGCGGCAAGCTCGGCGACCGCTTCGGCCGCCGCACCTTCTACCTGGTCGGCGTCGCCGGGTTCGCGCTCTCCTCGGTCGCCATCGGGCTCGCCGGGTCGATCGACGGCGTCATCCTCTTCCGCGCCCTCCAGGGCGTCTTCGGCGGTCTGCTGATGCCCAACACCCTCGGGCTGCTGCGGGCGGTGTTCCCGCCGCGGAGGTTCGCCATGGCGGTCGGCATCTGGGCGATGGTCTCCGCCGTCTCCACCGCGCTCGGCCCCATCGTCGGCGGACTCCTCGTCGAGCACGTCGACTGGGAGTCGGTGTTCTTCGTCAACCTGCCCATCGGGGTCGTCGCGTTCGCCTTCAGCGCCCTGGTGCTGCCCCAGTCGAAGAACCCCACCGGACGCCACCGCTTCGACGTCCCCGGCGTGCTGCTGCTCGCGCTCGGACTGCTCGCCACCGTCTTCGGCGTCGTCAAGGGCGAGACCTGGGGCTGGGCCTCCGGCGGCACCTGGGGCGCCATCCTGCTGGGCGTGCTGGTGCTGGCCGTCTTCGGCTGGTACGAGACCCGGATCGCGCACCCGCTGCTGCCGATGCGGCTGTTCCGCAGCTCCGCGCTGACCGTCGGCGCCATCGTCACCGCGCTGAACTTCTTCGTCATGCTCGGCGCGATCTTCTTCGTCATGCTGTACCTCCAGAACGTCCGCGGCTTCACGCCCGTCGAGGCGGGCGTGCGCACCCTGCCGCTCAGCCTGGCCTCGCTGGTCGCCTCCCCGCTGGGCGCGGCCCTCACCCAGCGGTTCGGCGCCCGCACGGTCATGCCGCTGGGCATGGCGCTCCAGGGCGCCGCCTGCTTCGGGATGCTGACCTGGTCCACCGACTCCGCCTACGCCACCATGTGGCCGCCGTTCATCGCGCTCGGCCTCGGCGTCGGCATGGTGATGGCCGCCTCCTCCGACGCCATCGTGGGCAACGCGCCGGTGCGGGACGGCGGTGTGGCGGGCGGCCTGCAGGCCACCACCCTCCAGATCGGCGGCGCGCTCGGCACCTCCGTGCTGGTCTCCGTGATCAGCGCCCGGGTCGGCGCCACGCTCGGCGGCGAACTGTCCGCCGCGGGCGTCCCCGACGGCGTGGCGGCCCGGCTCGCGGAGGCCAAGGACGCGGTGGCGATGGGCATCGCGCCGGTCGACGGCTCCCTGCCCGCCCCGCTGCGCGCCGCCGTCGTCGAGGGCAGCGGCCAGGCGTTCATGAACGGGATGCACGCGGCCCTCGTCGTCACCGGCGTCCTCTGCCTCGTCGGCGCCGCCCTCGCCGCCGTCGGCATCCGCACCCGCGCCACGGCTCACTGAGCGACGGCGGCGGGACCCGGCACCCACGCCGGGCCCCGTCGCCCCCGCCCCGCGCGACCGGGGGCGTCGTCGGTGCGGTGGGGTAACGTCCCGCGTGGTGTACCGGAGCCGGACGCGGAATGAGGAGAAGGTGACATGGTCGGCGCAGAGGATGGGGCCGTCCCGGACGGCGCCCACCCGGGGCCGCGGCCGACCTGGGCGGAGGAACTCCTCGACCACCTGCGGCCCACCTCCCGCGACGTGCACCGGGTCGTCACCTGGCTCGCGCACACCGCGGGCGCGGAGGTCTCCCTCACCGACGACACCGGCACCCTGATCGCGGGCACCGCGATGCCGCTGGACGAGGACCTCGTCGCCGACCTCACCTCCGGCCGCATCGCGGCGGCGGCCTGGGCCGCGGAGGGCTGCCAACTGCGCCTGGTCAGGGTGGAGCTGCCGCCCCCGGCCGCCTCAGGCGTGCTGGCCGTCGCCCGCCCCGGCCCCTTCGACCGCCGCACCGCCGAGATGGTCGGCCACGCCGCGGGCGTCATCGACGTTTTGCTGCGCGCCCACGAGACCACCGCCACCGGGCACCGGCTCGAACGGGCCGCCGCCGACCTGCGGCTGGCCATCCTCCAGTTGCTGATGGTCGAGGACACCGTCTCGGCCCGCCGGGTCGCCGCCGGGCTCTGGCCGGGCCTGCTGGACACCGACACCGCCAGCGTCCACGTCGTCGAGAGCGACCCCGGCGACCGGGACCGGCTCGCCGCGGAGTGCCTCGACGCGATCGGGGAGCGCGCCCTGGTGGTGCGCTGCCCCGCCATGGACCAGCACGTGATCATCCTGACCCCCGGCGAGACGGAGACCGGCGCGCTGCGCGACCTGGTGCGCCAGCGCCCGCACACCTTCCTCGGCGGCAGCGCCCGCCAGCGCCTCGCCCAGACCGCCACCGCCTACGGACAGGCCGTCAGCGCCCTCGCCGTCGCCCGCTTCCGCCCCGACAAGGCCGCGGTGTACGCCGAGCGCAGCCACCCCGAACGCCTGATGGACCCCGCCGCGCTGCGCGCCTGGACGGCCCACGTCCTGCGCCCGCTGGACAGCCTGCCGCACCACACCCGCGCCGAGCTGCTCGCCACCACCCGCCTGGGGCTGGAGTTCACGGCGGTGAGCACCGCGAAGATCCTGGGCGTCAGCCGCAACACCGTACGGGCCCGGATGGAGCGCGTGGAGGCGCTGATCGGCGCCGACTTCTCCGACCTCACCGCCCGCGCCGCCGTCCACCTCGCCGTGAACACCGAGGCCGGGCTGGACGCCGTACCGGACGACGGCGGCGCCCCGGCCGCGCCCGGGCTCGGCGAGCTGCTGGCCGGGCCCGCCGTGCGTGCCTGGGCGGCCGGGCTGCTGGGCCGCCTGGACCACGACGGCCGCGATCTGCGCCGGACGCTGAGCGGCTGGATCGCCGCCGGGGGCAACGCCGAACGCGCCGCGCAGATGCTCGGCGTGCACGCCCAGACGGTGCGTGAGCACGTCCGCAGCGCCGAACCGGTCCTCGAACGCCAACTGCTGACCTCCGGGGCCGACCTCTACGAGACCGTGCTGGCCCATCTGGCCCTGGGCGCCGTGCCGGGCCCCGGCCTGTGCGAACGGGAGGCGGGGCGCCGATCAGGGCACGAAGCGGGCGCCGAACCCGGCAATCCGGACTCGGCTGTGCACGATTGAGCCATCCGCGGGCGGAAGCGGGCACCGCGACGATTCACAAGCGCCGCGTTTCCCACGTAAGTTCGATGAGCACGCGGGGGCACGACCGGCACGGGGGACCGGTCGCGCCCCCGGTCCGCGGTCCGGCCCGGGCCAGCCTCACGGCAGATCGGGACCGGTGACCCGTTCCGCCCCGCGCACCGGCTCCAGCACGGCGAGCGTGCCGTTGGCCTGCCGCAGCGCCAGTTCCAGGGTGACGGGGGCGTGCAGCGCGCCCGAGCCGTCCGGCGGGATCACCCACTCCAGGAAGCGGGCGGGCCGGTACGGCGGCGGCACCGCCACCCAGGCGCCGCGGCTCGCGTGGCGCAGTCCGGCGCCGATCCAGCGGCTGCCGCGGTCCGGTGGCAGGAAGAACCCGACCCGGTGGGCCGCCGTGTCCACCAGCGTCGGCCCCGGCACCGGCAGCGAGGGCCGCCACAGCATGTCCAGGGCGAGCAGTCCCAGCCGGTCGGGCACGCTCACCAGATCCCAGTAGCGGCCCGCCTGGAGCAGGGCGACGCCCTCGCCCTGGTCCCAGCCCCGTTTGCACACCCGGGGGTTCGGGGCCGCGGCGGCGAGCCACTCCACGCCGCGCGTCCACACTGCGTTACTCATGATCGACTCCGGCCTGCCGTCCGATACGGTCCTCGGCTCCCCGCGCTGGCCCCCGCGTGCTCGTAGATATTTCTACGCCGGGCGGTGGCGCGGAAGGGGTGGCGCGGCCTGGCGCTTTGCCGGAGCGTTCCTGCGCCGTGGGCGCGTTCGACGCCGCTGTGTGTGTGCGAGGAGCACGGGTACCCGGGCGGCGTCGCGAACCCCAGAGCGAACCCAACGCCAAGGAGGCCCGTATGACCAGCCAGACGGAGACCGGCGGCGTCACCGGTACCCGCGACAAGGACTACAACCTGATCTGGTACGTGGAGTCCTGCCTGAACAACGCGCTGCGTCTGGAGCAGTACATCGAGGACGCCGAGCGCGCCAAGGACTCCGAGGTCGCGGAGCTGTTCCGCAAGGCCCAGGCCGACAGCCGCAAGGGCGCCGAACTGGGCAAGGGACTCCTCCGCGCACGCCTCAACGGCGGCTGAGACCGCCCGGCACGTCGGCATCCGGCCCTGGCCCCGGGAACGACGGACGGGGGTTCGTCACCGGGCCAGGGCCGCTCGTGCCGCGTCGGCGGCCTGGCGTCCGTAGCCGCCGCCGAAGAGCACCGCGTGGACCAGCAGCGGGAAGAGCTGGTGGACGCCCACGCGCTGGCGCCAGCCGTCCGCGAGCGGGCGGACCTCCTCGTAGCCCGCGACGATCCGGTCCAGGTGCGGGCAGCCGAACAGCCGCAGCATCGCCAGGTCGGTCTCCCGGTGCCCGCCGTGCGCCGCCGGGTCGATCAGCCGGACCCGGCCGTCGACGGCCCACAGCACGTTGCCGTTCCACAGGTCGCCGTGCAGCCGCGCGGGCGGCTCCGACGGCCCGGCCAGCTCCGGCAGCCGCGCGCACACCTCCTCGATTACGCCCGCGTCGGCGGACCGCACCGCGGCCGCGTCGACCGCCCGGCGCAGATACGGCAGCACCCGGTGCCCGGCGTACCAGTCGGCCCACGCCGTGTCCGCCGTACCCGGCTCGTTGCGCATCGGCGCGCGCCCGATGTACGCGTCCACGCTCCCGCCGGGCGGCCCGGCGCCGAACGCGGGCGCGCCCGCCGCGTGCAGCGCGGCCAGCTCCCGCCCGAACCGCACCGCCGCCGCCCCGTCGGGCGTCCCGGTCGGCACCCGCTCGGTCACCAGCCAGTCCGCGTCCCAGCCGTACACCTCGGGCACCCGCACCGCGTCCGCGTCCCGCAGCCACGCCAGGCCCGTCGCCTCGGCCCGCACGGCGCCGGGCGCGTCCCCGCGCTTGACCACGGCCACCCGCCCGTCATCGAGCCCGGCCTCCAGCACGGCACCCGACAGCCCCCGCCGCCACTCCACGCGCCGCCCGGTGAGCCGCGCCACGGCGTCCACCGCCGCCTCGGCCGCCCGCTCCGCCGTCATGACCGCAGACCCCCAGCTCCGTCACAGCTCCACACGCCGCCCAAGCGTAGGCCCGCCGCCGCCCCGGAGTGACCGCTCTCCGACAGCTCCCCACCTCGCCCTGGCGTCGACGGCCGCCCGGGAGTGACCGCTCGTCGACAGCCCCCCGCCCTGCCCCGGCGTAGGCCCGCCGCCCGGGAGGACGCCGATGACCTCACGGCAGGGGCTGCTCCGCCCAGATCACCTTGCCGCCCGGGAGGTAGCGGGTGCCCCAGCGTTCCGCGAGCTGGGCGACCAGGAACAGGCCGCGCCCGCCCTCGTCCGTCATCGCCGCGTACCGCAGGTGCGGGGCGGTGCTGCTGCCGTCGGAGACCTCGCAGATCAGGGCGCGGTCCCGCAGGACGCGGACGCGGATGGGCGGGCCGCCGTAGCGGATGGCGTTGGTGACCAGCTCGCTCAGGATGAGTTCGGTGGTGAACGCCGCCTCGTCCAGGCCCCATTCCGTGAGCTGGCGGGTGACCGCGGCCCGTACCTCCCCGACGGCCGCCGGGTCGGGCGGCACCTCGTAGTGCGCGACCTGGCCGGGGCCGAGCGCCCGGGTACGGGCCACGATCAGGGCGATGTCGTCGCTGGGCCGGGCGGGCAGCCGGGCGTCCACCACCGCCCGGCAGGTGTCCTCCGGCGACGGCCCCGCCTCCTCCAGCGCGGCGCGCAGCAGGTCGAGGCCCTCGTCGATGTCCCGGGTACGGTCCTCCACCAGCCCGTCCGTGTACAGCACCAGCCTGCTGCCCTCGGCCAGCTCCACCTCCGCCGTCTCGAACGGCAGCCCGCCCAGGCCCAGCGGGGGACCGGCGGGCACCTGGAGGAAGTCCACCGAGCCGTCCGGGCGGACCAGCGCGGGCGGCGGATGACCGGCACGGGCCAGCGTGCAGCGCCGCGAGGCCGGGTCGTACACCGCGTACAGGCACGTCGCGCCCGTCACCGGCGCGCTGCCGCCCTCCGCCGTCTCGTGCTGGTCGATCCTGGCCACCATGTCGTCGAGGAGCGCGAGCAGTTCGTCGGGCGCGAGATCCAGGGCGGAGAAGTTGTGCACGGCGGTCCGCAGCCGCCCCATCGTGGCCGCCGCGTGCAGCCCGTGCCCGACGACGTCGCCCACCACCAGCGCGACCCGCGTCCCCGACAGCGGCAGTACGTCGAACCAGTCACCGCCGACGCCCGCCTGCGCGGGCAGGTACCGGTAGGCGATCTCCAGGGCGTTCTGCTCGGGCAGGCTGCGCGGCAGCAGACTGCGCTGCAACGTCACCGCCATGGTGTGCTCGCGCGTGTAGCGGCGGGCGTTGTCGATGGAGACCGCGGCCCGCGCCACCAGCTCCTCCGCCAGCTCCATGTCCTCCGCGTCGAACGGCTCCGGCTTCTGCGCCCGCCAGAAGTTCACCAGCCCGAGGACCAGCGAGCCCACCCGCAGCGGCGCGGTGATCAGCGAGTGGACGCCGTGCTCCATCACCCGGGCGGTGCGCCGCGGGTGCTGCGCCTGCCAGCCCGTCGCCGCCCGCAGGTCCGGCTCCAGCACGGACTGGCCGGTGAGCAGGCTGCGCGCCTGCGGGGAGGTGGGGATGAAGTCGATCCGCTCGCCCACCGGGTACAGCGGCACGTCCGCCCGCACCCCGCTGAACGCGGCCCGCCGCAGCTCCGTCCCCGGCTCCGGGGTGTCACCGCCGAGGACGGCGTCGAAGAGGTCCACGGTGACGTAGTCCGCGAACCGGGGCACCACCAGCTCCGCCAGCTCCTCCGCGGTCCGGGTGACGTCCAGGCTGGTGCCGATGCCCACCCCGGCGGCGTACAGCATGTCCAGGCGCTCCCGGGCCACCTCCGCCCGGCCGGACAGGGCGCGCAGCTCGGTGGAGTCGCGGAGGGTGGCGACGCTGCCGGGCGGGCCGCCGCGCAGGTCCGTCGGCCGCTGGTTGATCGCCAGCAGCCGGTCACCCACCAGGTGCACCTCGTCCGTCGCGACCCGCCCCGAGTCCAGCAGCGCGGCGGTGTCCGGATCGAGGCCGAGGTCGCGCACGTGCCGTCCCTCGGCGTCGGCGGGCAGGTCGAGCAGGCGCTGCGCCTCGTCGTTGGCGAGCAGCAGGTCGCCCCCGCCGCCCACGATGATCACGCCCTCCCGGACGGCGTGCAGCACCGCGTCGTGGTGCTCGTACATCCGGGTCATCTCGCGCGGGCCGAGGCCGTGGGTCTGCCGCAGCAGCCGCTTGCTGACCAGCGCCGTACCGCCCAGCGCCACCGCCAGCGCCGCCGCGGCGGCGCCCAGCACCAGCGGTAGCTGCCGGTCCGCCGTACTGCCGACGTGCTCGGTGGTGATCCCGGACGACACCAGCCCCACCACCGTGCCGTCCGGCGCCTCGACCGGCACCACCGCCTGCACCAGCCGCCCGATCGTCCCGTCGACCTCCTCGGTGAAGGACCGCCCCTGAAGCGCGGGCTCGATCGTGCCCACGAACTTCTTCCCGATCCGGTCCGGCTTGGGATGGGTGTAGCGGATCCCGTCGGTGTTGAGTACGACGATGAAGTCCACCTTCGCCGCCTCGCGCGCCGCCTCCGCGCGCGGCTGGAGCACGGCGGTCGGGTCCGGCGAGGCCAGCGCCGCCCGGATGCCCGGCGCGTTCGCGAAGGTCTCCGCGACCGCCAGCGAACGGTTGCGGGCCTCCTGGGTGCTGTCGACGCGTCCCTGGAGCACCAGCGCCACCACCGCGGCGGCCACCAGCACCAGCACGATCACCACGTGCAGCACGAACACCTGCCCGGCGAGGCTGCGCCCGCTCAGCGCGGGCCGCAGCCCCGTGCCGGGACCCCGCGGCCCGCCGCCCCGGCGGGCGCGGCGCCGGGCGCGCTCCTCTCCGGGGCGGGGCGACGTCCGAGTTCCGGAGCGACCCAATAGCCGGACCACGTGCCCATGTCTACCTTCCCGGGCCGTATGAGGCGAGAGCGGTCACCCGTGGTGACCTGTCACCCGCGTCGCGCACGGGGGCGCACGGGTCAGCGCGCGGGGCCGGTGCGCAGGGCGGCGAGCAGCAGCGCGACGTCGTCGGGCCGGTCCACGGCGTGCCGGGCGCCGTGGTGAGCCGGTCCGCGACCCGGGCCAGCGACCGGCCGCCCGGCAGCGCCACCGGCGCGCCCGCCCTGGCCAGCGCCGCCCGCAGCGCGGCGATCCCGTCGTCGATGTCGGCGCCGGGCCGCTCCACCAGACCGTCGGTGTACAGCGCCAGCAGCGAGCCGGGCGCCATCCGCAGCTCGGCCACCGGGTACCGGGCGTGCGGATCGACGCCCAGCACCACCCCGCCGGGAATGTCCACCACCCGCGTGCGGCCGTCCGGGCGACGCAGCAGCGGCGGCGGGTGCCCGGCGCGGGCCAGCAGCGCCAGCCCCGACACCGGGTCGAGGCGCACGTAGCAACAGCTCGCGAACTGGCCGGGGTCAAGGTCGACGAGGAGCCGGTTGGTGCCGTCCAGGACCTCGTCGGGGGACCGGTCGTCCAGCGCGAACGCCCGCACCGCGCTGCGGAGCTGCCCCATCGTCGCCGCCGCCTGCACCCCGTGCCCCTGCACGTCCCCGATGACCAGCGCGAGGCCGTCACCCGCCTCGACGACGTCGTACCAGTCACCGCCGACGTCCATGCCCTCGGTGCCCGGCAGATACCGGCCCGCGGTCTCCACCAGCGGGTGCGTGGGCAGCCGCCGGGGGAGCAGCGCCCGCTGCAGCCCACGCGCCAGCGCCGCCTCCGTCTCGTACCGCTGCGCCTTCTCCATGGCGTGCGCGATCAGTCCCGCCAGCGCGGTGAGCACGGTGCGCTCCTCGCTGCTGAAGCTGCGCGGCCGGTCGAAGCCGAGGATGCAGGAGCCGACCGGCCGCCCCGAGGCGATCAGCGGCAGGAAGGCGCGGGCGCCGCACGGGGCGTCCAGCGGGATGCCGGGATAGGCGGCCGACAGCTCCCCCATGGTGTCGAAGAACAGCGGCTGGCCGGTGGTCAGCGTCTCCACGCCGGGCAGGTGGGCGTCCAGGGCGACGCCCTCGAAGGGGCTGAGGAACCCGTCCGGGAAGCCGGTCTCCCAGGCCAGGTACAGGTGCCGGTCGTGGAGCAGGTAGATGGCGAGGCGACGGCCGCCGAACGCGGGCAGCAGTTCCTGCATCACCACCGCCGACACCTGCCGGGCGGTGACCGCCTCGGACAGCGCGATCGCCAGCACGATGGGCCGGTACGCCGGGTTCATGGACGTGACGTCGGGGGGTGGTGCGTCCGTGGCGGCGGCACTTGTCTCCACGGCGGGCTGGTCGCCGTCGCGGTGCCGGGCCGGGGCGACGGTGCAGACCAGCAGGTCGGGGCCGGGGTGGACGGACAGCGCGAGCCAGTCGCCCTCGTACGCGTACGACTCCGGCGGCTCGGCGTGCCGCTCCGGGCCCGGTCGGCTGACGTGGAACTCCACCGGGTCGGGGGACAGCAGCGCGGCCCGCAGGTGGTCCTCGCAGGCGGGCTGCGCGAGCCAGGGCACGCCCTCCCACAGCGGCGCGCCGACGAGGTCCGCACGCGGGCGGCCGAACAGCCGGGCGGCGCGCGGATTGGCGTACACGACCACGCCGAGCCGGTCCAGGCAGAACACCCCGTGCGGCATCCGGTCGGCCGCCGCCTCCGCCACCGACCCCGGCGTCTCCAGCACGACGCCGCTGACGGGACGCCCGCCGCCCGGGTGGGTGGCGTCCTCGGCCCACAGTGCCACCAGCCGCGGCGCCCCGCTCGGCGCCCGGAGCGGGAGGTGGGGGCCGGGCGGGCCGCCGTGGGACGCGGCGCGCAGGGCCGAGAGGAGGCGGTCCGGGTCGTGCGGGGCGAGCGCCTCGGCGAGGGTCCGGGCGGTGTCGAGGGACCCGGCGCCGGACGGGCCGAGCAGGGCGCGCAGGCCGTCGTCGGCGGTGACGGTGTCGGTGGCCGGGTGCCAGCGGAAGCGTCCGGCGCGCCGGGCACCGGGGGCGGGATCGGGCGGCCGTACGCCCAGCGGCTCGTCGTCCCAGGTCAGCGGCGTACCGTCGGCCTCCAGACGGCGCAGGTCGGTGGCGAGGGACTCGGCGACGCGGGTGAGCCGCTCACGCTCGGGCAGCATCTCGGGGACGTCCGAGGCGGACGGGCGCAGCACGGTGAGCACCCCGAGGGTCTCCGCCGCGTCGGCGACCGGCACGAAGACCGCCCCGATCGGCAGCGGCAGCCCGGCCGCGAACTGCGGGTAGCGGCGCATCGCCTGGGTGGTGTTCGGCAGCACCACCTGGACGCCGAGCCGGTAGACGTCCGCCACCGGGAAGCGCCGGTCGATGTGCAGCCGCCACCACGGCCGGAACAGCGGCCCCGGCAGCCCCGCGAGGACCGCGAGCCGCAGCTCACCGGGGGTCGAGCAGGGCAGGTACACCCCGCAGACCCGGCCCTCGGTCGCACCGAGCGCCGCCACCGCGGCCCGCGTCAGCGCCTTCGCCAACCGCCCCGGCGTCCCGTTGCCGTCCTCGGCCCTCCCGGTCATCGTCCACCTGTTCCGCGCGCCGTCGCACCGGCGACACAGCCAGGATGCGCCCGTACGACCCCTGCCCGCACCCCGTGGCCGGGCGTGCCGCGTGGGGCGCGGGGGACGGGAGCGGCTGCGCCGAACGGCCCACGGACCGGGTAGACCCGCACCGGCGCGGGAACCCGGGGCGGTATGGACCAGCAGGCAGCGACCCTCCGTTCGTACTGGATCGACACCGTGCCGCCCGGCGACCCCGCGCCGCCCCCGGACGGCGACCTCACCGTGGACGTCGCGGTCATCGGCGCCGGGATCGCCGGACTGAGCACGGCGTGGGAGCTGGTGAGGCGGGGGCGGGGCGTGGCCGTCCTGGAGGCGGACCGGATCGCGGCCGGGGTCACGGGTCACACCACCGCCAAGCTCAGCGCGCAGCACACCCTGATCTACGACCGGCTGCGCCGCACCCGGGGTGCGGACGGGGCCCGGCTGTACGCCCGCTCCCAGACGGAGGCGATCCGGCACGCCGCGCAGACCGCCGCCGAACTCGGCATCGACTGCGACTGGGAGGACACCGACGCGTACACGTTCGCCCAGGACCCCGCCCACGTCCCCGCGCTGCGCGCCGAGGCGACGGCGGCCCGGGAGGCGGGGCTGCCCGCCGAGTTCGTCACCGAGACGGCGCTGCCGTTCCCCGTCGCGGGCGCGGTGCGGGTGGCGGAGCAGGCGCAGTTCCACCCGCGCAAGTACCTGCTGGGCCTCGCGGACGGCATCCGGCGGCTGGGCGGCGAGCTGTACGAGGGGACGCGGGTCGTCGGTCTGAAGGAGGGCGAGCCCTGCGAGCTGACCACCGAGGCGGGCACCCGGATCACCGCCGACGCCGTGGTCGTCGCCACCCACTACCCCGTCTTCGACCGGGCGCTGCTGTTCACCCGGCTCTCCCCGCGCCGCGAACTGGTGGTGGCGGCGCCCCTCGACGCGGCCCGCGCGCCCGACGGCATGTACATCACGCCCGAGGAGAACACCCGCTCGGTGCGCACCGCGCCCCACGGGGACGGTGAGCGGCTGCTGATCGTGACCGGCGAGCACTTCACGCCGGGGGCGGGCGGGGACACCGAGGAGCGGTTCGAGCGGCTCGCACGGTGGGCGGGGCGGCACTTCGGCGAGCTGACGTTCACGCACCGCTGGGCCACCCAGGACAACGACTCCACCGACTCCGTGCCGCTCGTCGGCCCGCTGCACCCCGGCAGCCGCCACGTGCAGGTGGCGACCGGCTTCGGCGGCTGGGGCCTGAGCGGCGGCATCATGGCGGGCCGACTGCTCTGCGACCGGATCACCGGCCGGGAGTCGCCGTGGAGCGAGCTGTACGACCCGCGCCGCATCGCCTCCGTGGTGCGCGAGGCACCGGCGTTCCTCAAACAGCAGGCCGACGTCGCGCGGCACTTCGTCGGCGACCGGCTGCCCGGCACCACCCGGCCGTCGCCCGACGACCTCGCCCCCGGCGACGGCGCCGTCATGCACGTCGGCGGCCACCGGTGCGCGGTGCACCGCGACACGGACGGCACCCTGCGCGCCGTGTCCGCCCGCTGCACCCACCTGGGGTGCGTGGTGGCGTTCAACCGCGCCGAGCAGGCGTGGGAGTGCCCGTGCCACGGCTCCCGCTTCGCGCCCGACGGCAGCGTCCTGCAAGGACCCGCCGTGCGGCCCCTGGAGCAACGGGACATCTGAGCCGGGTGGTGTACGGCGTTTGCGGAGCCGTCTGCCGGAGACCCGTCCAGGGCGACACGACCGATGCGCCCGCGCGGCCACCGCGCACCTGCCGGACCCGCCGACCGGGCGCGCGCGGAAGGAAGATGAGCCCCCGTGACCACGCACGCCAGCGACCAGCCCACCGTCCGCCCCCCGGAGACCGGCTGGACCACCGCCCGCCGCCTCCGCCGCAAGGACGGCACCCCACGGACCTGGCTCCCCGCCGTCGCCCCCCAGGACACCTCGGACCCCCGCCCCGAGGACCGGGACGGCAACATCGTGCGGGGCGAGGACTAGGGGCTGTCTTCAAAGATCATCTGGGTGGTAGATCATGGTGTTGTGGTACGTCGTCATGAACTCACCGACCGGGAGTGGGAGTTGCTCGCTCCGCTGATACCCCGGGCCGCGACGGGGCGGCCTCGAGTGGAGGACCGGCAGGTCATCAACGGGATGGTCTACAAGATCCGCACCGGGATCTCCTGGCGTGACCTGCCGGAACGCTACGGGCCGTGGAAGACCGTCTACACCCGCTTCCGCCGCTACGCCCTGGACGGGGTGTTCACCCGGGCTCTGCAGCAGATCCAGGCCCAGGCGGACGCGGCCGGCGACATCGACTGGCTGGTCCAGATCGACTCCACCATCGTCCGCGCTCACCAGCACGCCGCCGCCACGGGCCGAAAAGGGGGCGGCACCAGCAGGACGAACCGGACGATCACGCCCTCGGCCGATCCCGCGGCGGACTGACCACCAAAGTCCACCTCGCCTGCGACGGCAAGGGCCGCCCGCTCGCGATCCTGGTGACGCCCGGCCAACGCCACGACAGTGTCTGTGCACGCCCTCTGCTGGAACGGATCCGTGTTCCCCGCACCGGCCTGGGCCGGCCTCGGTGCAGGCCCGACCAGGTCATCGCAGACAAGGCTTACAGCTCCCGCAGCTTCCGCGCCTACCTGCGAAAACGCGGCATTGCGCACACCATTCCGGAGAAAACCGACCAGCGACGGCACCGGCTGAGGCGCGGTTGCCAAGGCGGCCGACCGCCAGGGTTCGACCGGGAGACCTACCGGCGGCGCAACGTGATCGAGCGCTGCTTCAACCGGCTCAAGGGCTTCCGCGGCATCGCCACCCGATACGACAAGACCGCCACCTCCTACGAAGCGGCGGTCACCCTCGCATCGCTCCTACTCTGGGCAAGATCCGTTTGAAGACGGACCCTAGTAGACGGCTCGCACCTGGAAGACCGGCTGCCCGGGCAGTCGGGACGGCCCGTCCCGCAGGCGCGGGGCGGGCCGAGTCAGTTCTCTGACTGGAGGCGCAGGCCCGCCAGGGTCAGGTCCAGGGCGGCGAGGAACTGGTCGCGGTCGTCGTGGGTGGCGAACTCGTCGGCGATCTGGCGGACGAAGGGGAACTCGTCGGCGTCGAGTGACCGCCAGGCCTCCGCGAAGCGGCCGAGGTGCTCGTCGCGGTCCACCTCGCCGTCGAGGAGTTCCTGGGGGAGCTCCGCGCCCAGGTCGGCGGCGGTGCCGACCACGACGCTCGTGATCGCGGAGACGGCGTGGAACCGCTGGCGCGGGGTGAGGTCGAGGCGCAGCGTCTGGCGGCCGAGCCGCTCGTACAGCCGTAGTGAGTTGCCCTGGACGTCGGTGTTGCGCATGAAGTACGCGGACAGCCACGGCCGGTCCACGATCGCGTCGAACAGGGCGACGGCCATCGCGCGGAGGTCGGCGATGGGGTCGTCGCTGTCCGGCTGCTGCTCCACGGCGGCCAGCACCCCGCCGATCGCGTGGTCGGTGGCGCGGTCGAGCAGCTCGTCCTTGTTCTGGACGTACCAGTAGATCGTGCCGACGCCCGTGCCGAGCCGGGCGGCGAGCGCGCGGAAGGTCAGCGCGGACCCCCCGGCCTCGTCGAGCACGGCCACGGCGGCGTCGAGGACGGCCTCCATGGAGTGCGAGGCGCGTCGGCGGCCCCGGGACGGGCCCGCGGCGGCGGAGCGTGTCGGCGGCGGTGTCATGCCCTCCATCCAAGCACAGCTTGCCTCCCTATCGAACATGGTTCTATGGTAGAACCTCGTTCCATCATGGAACTGTGTTCGATAGTCGAACGGCGTTCGTCGCCCGATGGCGTCCCACGTTCAGCGTTCGGCGTTCAGAAAGGAGGCCGGTCATGACCACCACCACCGGCACCGCGCCCGCCGCCACCCGTACCTACGGATCACTGCGGGCGGCGTGGCTACCGCTGGCCGCGCTCTGCCTGGCCTTCTTCGTCGAGATGGTCGACAACACCCTGCTCTCGATCGCGCTGCCCACCATCGGCCGCGACCTCGGCGGCACCACCACCGCCCTGCAATGGGTCACCGGCGCCTACTCGCTGACGTTCGGCGGCCTGCTGCTCACCGCGGGCTCCCTGGCCGACCGCCTCGGACGCCGACGCGTCCTGCTCGTCGGCCTCGCCGTCTTCGGCCTGCTGAGCCTGACCGTCGTCGCCGTCGACTCCGCCGGGCAGCTCATCGCCCTGCGGGCCGCACTCGGCGTCGCCGCCGCGGCCATGGCCCCCATCACCAACTCGCTCGTCTTCCGCCTCTTCGACGACCAGGCGCTGCGGATGCGCGCGATGACCCTGATGATCGTCGTCGGCATGTCCGGGTTCATCCTCGGCCCACTGCTCGGCGGCACCGCGCTCGCCCACGTCGGCTGGCAGTGGCTCCTGCTGATCAACGCGCCGATCGCCCTGCTCGCGGGCATCGGCGTGCGGCTCGGCGTCGCGCCCGACCGGCGCGAGGATCTCACCGACGACCGGCTCGACCTGCCCGGCGCCGTCCTGAGCGTGCTCACCATCGGTCTCGCCTGCTACGCGCTGACCAGCGGCGTCGAGCACGGCTGGCTCGCCACCGCCACGCTCGCCTCGGTCCTGGGCGCCGTGGCCGCGGGCCTCGCCTTCGTGGGGCACGAGCAGCGCAGCGCGGCCCCCATGCTGGACCTCAAGGTCTTCTCCCACGGCACCGTGCGCGGCGCCGCCCTCGCACAGATCGGCACGTCCGTCGCGATGGCCGGGGTGATGTTCGGGCTGATCCTCCACTTCCAGTACGCCTACGGGTGGAGCCCCGTGCGCGCCGGACTGGCCAACCTGCCGCTCATCGTGACCATGATCGCGGCGACCCCGCTCTCGGAGTGGCTCGCCAAGAGGTACGGCCACCGCGTCGCCTGCCTCGTCGGCGCAGCCTGCCTCACCGTGGCGCTGGTCGGCCTCGCCTGGGGCGTCGACCGCGGGTACGCCGCCATCGCGGTCTGCATGGTCGTGATGACCGTCGGACTGCGCACGGTCATGACCATCTGCGCCATCGCCCTGGTCGAGGCGATGCCCGCCAACCGCACCTCGATCGGCACCGCGCTCAACGACACCGCCCAGGAGGTCGGGACCAGCGTCGGCACCGCCGTCGTCGGCACCCTGATCGCCGCACTGGTCACCACCCGGCTGCCCGCGGGCGTGTGGAGCGGCGACCTCGTGCACTCCTTCTTCCACGGCGAACGCGTCACCTACGCCGTGCTCGCCGTGCTCGTCGGCCTGATCGCCACGGGCGGCGCGCTCACCCTCACCGACTCGCACGCCACCGAGGAGCACTCCTGAGGCGGACGGGCGCCGGAGTCGGGTCAGCCGTGCAGAACGACCTCCCAGGTGTCGACGGCGTAGTGGACCGTCATGCCATTGCGGCCGTAGAGCTGGGGCGCGCCGGTGGAGTTGGCGGTGTCGACGCCGAGCCCGACGGTGTCCCGGCCGCGGGCGGCGAACTCCGCGAAGGCGTGCTCCAGGAGCAGGCCACCGAGACCCCGGCCACGGGCGGGGGACAGGACGCCGAGGCTGCGGATCCACCCCATGGACTCGCGGTCGTTGCGTGAGAAGAGGAAGCCGACGTCACCGAGGTCGTCGGTGGACACGATCCACGCCAGCGACCAGTCGGCGCGCTCCGCGCCGATGTCGTGCAGCCACTGGGTGTACGAGCGCGGCTGGAAGTCGAAGTGCTCGGCGAAACTGGCCTGGTACAGCTCGTGCAGGCGGAGCCGGTCCGCCTCCTCGGCGCACGACCGGAGGCGCACCCCGGCGGGCGGCGTCGGCGCCACGTCCGTCGCGGGGTCGAGGGGCCGCCGCAGCACGTGGTAGCGCCGTACGGTGGACCAGCCGCGCTTCTCGATCAGCGCGGTGTCCAGCGTGGGCTCGACGTTGAGGTGGAGGTGGACCACCGCGCGGGAGGCGCCGTTCTCCCGGGCCTTCTCGACGGCCCTGGCCTCCATGTCGTCCAACAGCAGTTCGCCCGCCCGCTGGTGGTCGGGGAGCACGTAGTGGTCGACGTCTATGCGCTCGCCGCCGGACTCGTCCCACAGCAGCCCGTAGGCCACCAGGCGGTCCCCGTCGAAGGCGAGCCACGAGTCGCGCTCCAGGTCGGTCTCAGGGTTCTTCAAGTCCCTCTCGACCGTGTGTGGATCGGTCTCGGGGTGGCCGATCTCGATGCGGTCGACCTCGTTGAGCAGTTCGGTGATGGCGGGCGCGTCGTTCAGTGAGGCGGGCCGCGTGCGGTAGGACATGCAGGTCAGGGTCCGGGGCGCCCGGCGGTTCCCGCAACGGGTTTTCCGCCGGACGCCCCGCCCCGACCGGTGTGCCGGGCGGCTGTGTCAGACCCCGCAGGACGGCGCGGACCAGTACTGGCTGGACCGGTGGTCGACGTGCGTGTGGTCGTTGTGGTCCGGGTAGCCCGGGCCGAGGATCCCCCGGAACCCGTGGTAGCGGGCCTGCTTGGCCATGGTGCACAGGGAGTGCGAACCGGCGCCGAGGTCGGCCGCGTCGCCGTACAGGTGGCGGCTGCTGCTGGAGCCGCCCACCGCCGAGTTGCAGGAGTACGAGCGGAAGCCGCTGGTCACCCGGATCGGGGCGTCGCCGAGCGCGTGCCGCATGGCCTCCAGCTTCCACATCGTGCGCAGCGCGTTCGACTTGGCGGTCGCCGCGCTCACCGCTCCGCCGGACCAGGTGCTGTTGCACTGGTTCAGCTCGCTGTAGGAGAAGTGGATCGGCGTGCAGTCGTCGTCCTGGAGCGCGTACAGCTTGTTGTAGGTGTTGGGGCCGGCGACGCCGTCCGCGACCAGGCCGTACGCCGACTGGAAGCGCTTCAGGGCGGCGGCGGTGGCCGGTCCGAAGGACCCGTCGACGGCCAGGACGGAGCCGTAGCCGGGGTAGCCGCCGAGGCGGATCTGGAGCTGGCTGACGTCGGAGCCGGAGGCGCCCTGGGACAGGGTGCGGCTCCAGGTGTAGCAGCCGTCGGCGTGCGCGGTGCCGGTGGTGGCGACGGTTCCCACCACCACACCGGACGTGATCATGACAAATGCGGCGATCAGTCGGGCGATGCGTCTGAGCATGGGGTCTCCAGGCCGAAAGGGACGGATCGGATGGTCTGGTGCCGTGCGGGACGTGCGGTGTGACGCGCGTCAACCATGGAATGTGCCCGTCCATGTGACGCGCGTCAACCATGGAGTAGGCAGTGGCGGCGCGCAAGAGCACTAGGGGGCGGGGACCGGGTGCCACTAGCGCGGCCCGCACCAGGCTCCACCGCGCTTCCACCGCGCGCTTCCACCGCGCTCCGGCGCGCTCCACGGTGGGACAGCTCCCGTCGTGTGGCCCAGGCCACGGACCGGAGGCGGTCCCGGTCATATCAACCGCCGTCCGCCGCGGGTTACCGTCGACACCCAGCCCCGTTCCCCCGCACGCAACCGGACGGCCCGCCCGTGCTCGCAGACCTCTCCCCGCTGATCGCCGCCACCACCTACTGGCTGACCCGTGCCTACCCGGCCTCCGGCGGGGCCCTGGCCGCCGCGCTCTGTGAGGCGCAGGCCCGGCAGGCGGTGACGGTCGCCGCGTGGCTGCGCTACCCGACGCCCACCGACGCGGCCCTGGTCGGCATCGCGGGCCCCGGCGGCTCCGCCCGCCTGGACTGGGTCACCGGCGCCGACGCCACCGGGTACGACACCGCCGCCGACGACCACGCCTGGCGCACCTGGGTCGACGAGGCCGTGGCAAGCTGGGCGGCCTGTCTGCTGACCGACCCCGAGCTGGCCGCGCGGGCGGTCGCCGCCCTCACCGACGGCGGCCAGCTCGCGGGCGCGCCCGTGGAGTTCCGGCGGCTGCTGGCCCCCGACGACCACGACCGCGGGGCGGCGGCGCTGCTGCGCCACCCCGACCTCCTCGCCCCGGTCGCCACGCTGCACCAGCCCCAGCTCCTGGAGCGCCTGCGGCCGGGACCCGCCCTCATCGCCTGAGCCCTGGGCCCTGAGTGAGCCCTGAGCCCTGAGCCCTGGAACCCTGACGCACGCCTGACTGACGCCTGACCCCTGAGCCCCAGCAGCCGTCAGAGCATGAAAGCCGCCCCGCTGGTTACCCGTGAGCGTCGTCCGGGAACCGGCGGGAAGGCAGGTCGGTCGATGATGCCGATGACGACGTTCACCCCCAGCTCAGGCCGGCGGCTCCCCTGGCAGCGGGCCCTGGTCACCGGCGGCGCGGGCTACCTCGGCTCGCACCTGTGCACCCGGCTGCTGCGTTCGGGAGTCGAAGTCGACTGCCTGGACGACCTCACCACCGGGCGCCCCGGCAACGTCGAGCACCTCGCCGGACAGCCCGGCTTCCGCTTCCTGCACCTCGACAT
The DNA here is from genome assembly GCF_042674625.1 of Streptomyces flavalbus. NCBI lineage: Bacteria > Bacillati > Actinomycetota > Actinomycetes > Kitasatosporales > Streptomycetaceae > Streptomyces > Streptomyces flavalbus. Next base: position 394,908 of record NZ_JBHTEB010000001.1, on the reverse strand, counting down.
CGCGGACCCGCGCTGCGCGGACGCCGCCAGCGGCCCCTACGACCTCGTCCTGCACCTCGCCGGGCCCGGCGCCCCCGCGGACTGCCGACGCCGCCCCCTGAAGGCCCTGGACACCGCCGGGCTCGGCACCCGCACCGCGCTCACCCTGGCCGACCGGGACGGCGCCCGCTTCCTGCTCGCCTCCTCGGCCGAGGCCAGCGAGGGTCACGGGGACGGCCGCCCGGCGACGCCCTGGTCCGACGGCTGGGCCGACGGTTCCGGCGCGGCGGCGGACGAGGCGCGGGACCCGGTCAGCCCCGTGCACGCCTACGCCGAGGCCGCCCGGTTCGCCGAGGCCCTCGTCACCGCTCACGCGGGGGCCCGCGGCAGCGACGCCGGGATCGTGCGGGTCTACCCGTCGTACGGACCCCGGATGCGCACCGACGACGGCCGCGTGGTGTCCGCGTTCCTCGACCACGCGCTGGCCGGGGCGCCGCTGACCGTCCCCGGCGACGGCGGCCGCCCGCTGTCCCTGTGCTACGCCGACGACACCGCCGAGGGCGTCCTGCTGGTGGCCGCGGGCCGTTCGGTACGACCCGTCGACATCGGCGGCGACCCCGGGCCGACCGTCGCCGAGGTGGCCCGCGCGGTGCTCGAACTGACCGGCTCGCACGCGCCGCTGGAGTTCACCGACGCGCCGCCCGGCCCGGTCGCGGGGCGTCTCGACGGACGGCCGGACGGACGCGGGCCCGACACCGGCTTCGCCCGCGAACTGTTCGGCTGGGTGCCCAAGGTGTCCTGGCGGGAGGGCCTGGCCCGGACCGTCGCCGCCGTCCGCGGCTGCCCCGAGCCCGCGCCGGTGACGGCCTCCGGGTACGGCGGCGGGGGGTGGCCGCGGTGAAGGCCGTCGTCGTCCGCCCGGACGGGTTCGGTGGCGTCCTGCTGTCCGGGCCCGCCGTCCGCGCCCTGGCCACCCACGCCTCCCGGGTGACCCTGCTGTGCGCCTCGCCGGGCGCCCCCGCCGCGGGGCTCCTGCCGCACGTCGACGACGTGGTGGTGTGGGACGGCCCCTGGGAGCCGGGCGACGCGGGGGGCACCGGCCAGCTCGTACGGCGGCTGCGCGCGGAGTCGTACGACGTCGGGCTGGTCCTCACCCCGGACGGGCACAGCCCGCTGCCCGCCGCCCGGCTGCTGCGCGCGGCGGACGTGCGCCGCATCGGCGCCGACTGCCCCGGGGACGACGGCCACCTCGCCTACGACGGCCACCTCGCCTACGACGGTCACCTCGCCTACGACGGTCACCCCGCCTACGACGGTCACCTCGCCCGAGACGGTCACCCTGCCCACGGCGGCCCCGCCGCCCCCGACCGTGAGCGACGCCCCCTCGACCTCCTGCACCGGCGCCCGCCCCACCAGCCCGAAGCGCAGGCCGCGCTGGACACCGCCGTCGCGATGGGGTTCGGGCCGCGCACCGGTGACGACGGGCGGCTGCGGGTGCTCCCGGCGCCCGACACCACGGGCCTCACCGGCAACGGCCCGTACCTCGTCGTCCACCCCGCGGGGCTCGCCGCGGACGCGGACCGCTGTGCGCGGGCGGTGGAGCTGCTCGCCGACGCCGGTCACCGCGTCGTCGTCACCGGCGACCCCGCCGACGAGGCCCTCACCCGGCGCGTCGGCGGCGCCACCGCCGTGCACCTCGGCGGCCGGACCACGCCCCGCCAACTGACCGGCGTCCTGCGCGCCGCCGACGCCGTGGTCACCGCCGACCCGGCCGCCGCCCAGCTCGCCGCCGCCGTCGCGACCCCCGTCGTGTCGCTGACCGGCGCCTGGACGCCGTACAAGGTGCCCGCGATCCTCCTCGACGGTTCCGCGTCGGCGCCCTTCACGCCCGAGGACGTGCCGCGGGCCGTGCGCAAGCTGCTGGCGTCCGGCGGGTGAGCCTCAGGCCGCCGTGCCCAGCACCGCGGGGGCGGGCGCGTGGTGCTCCTCCGGCTGGAGGACGACCGTCGGCGCGGTGCGGCGGCGACGGTGCGCGAGGTGGCCGGAGGCGATGGAGCAGGCGATGATCAGCCCACCGGCGACCAGGGCGCCGCGCGCACCGGCCAGCTCCATCAGCAGACCGAGGGCGGGCGGACCGCCCAGGCTCCACACGGTGCCGACGCTGCCCCACACGCCGAGCACCCGGCCCCGCAGGTGGGACGGCGGGTCGGTCTGGAGGACGGCCGTCCCGGCGGTGTCGGAGACGGACTCCACGATTGCCATGGGCAGGACCAGGACCAGCAGCACCGCGAGCGACGGCGACAGCCCGGCGGCCACCTGGAGCAGCCCGCCCGTCGCCGCGAGCGTGCCCACCAGCCGTACGGAGGGCCTGCGCAGCCGCGCGCCGAGCACCGCGCCGACGATGCCGCCCACCGCGAGCACCGTGGAGACCGTGCCGAACGCCCCGGCGCCGCCCGCGAGCGGCCCGGTGACCAGGACGGCGAGCGTGAGGGCGTAGTTCCGGCCGAAGACCGCGCTCACCCCGGTGACGGCGGCCAGCGCGAGCAGCCGGGGCCGCCGCACGAAGAAGGACAGCCCCTCGCGCACCGCCTCGCGCTGGGGCACGCGCTCCGCCGTGACCGGCACCGCCCGCACCGCGCCGTACGCGGGCTTCAGGAACGGGATCACGGCGGCGACGAAGAGGAACGACAGGCCGTTGGCCGCGTACGCCGAGGCCGTGCCGAGCAGGCCGACCGTCACTCCGGCGAGCGCCGCACCCACGAGCCGTCCCGCGTTGTGCACCAGCGCGCCCACGCCGATCGCGGACGGTACGTCCTCCGGTGGCACGAGGTCGTTGCCGAGGAGGGCGCACGCCGGTCCGTCGACGGTGGCGACGACGCCGGTGACGGCGGCCAGCGTCATCAGCGTGGCCATGTTGAGCTGGTCGAGGGCGACCAGGGTCGCGGTGACGAAGGCGATTCCGCCGAGCGCGGCCTGGCTGACGGTCGCCGTCAGCTTGCGCGGGAAGCGGTCGACCGCCGCGCCGCCCACCACGCTGACCAGCAGCGCGGGCGCCGCTTGCACGGACATGGACAGGCCGGTCGCGGCGGCGGACCCGGTGATCTGGAGGACCAGCAGGTTCTGCACCGTGAGCTGCATCCACGTACCGGCGTTCGACACGAAGTTGGCGACGGACCACCAGCGCATACTGCGGTACCGCAGCGATCGCCAGGGGGAGCGGGACGCGCCGGGGGCGGGCGCGGGGGAGGGCGAGGAAGACACAGGCGTACTCGGAGTTTCCGGGGGCTCGGACGGTGAGGTCGTCGGGCACGGGAACCGCCGGGCTGCGCTGCGCGGGCGATCCGAAGGGGTGCCGGGTCACGGCGCGGACCATCGTGACAGAAGCGGGGGGCGAGTCGACGTGAGCGGTGTGCGGACGCTGCGGCGGGGGTCGTCAACGCCCCGGTGGTCAGGGGTACTTGCGTCCGTGAGTGCCGTTCCTCACAGGGGTCGTCGGCCCTCCGGGGCGGACGTGACGGCCGCCACCCCGGGCACGGACAGGGCCCGCCGTGGGTACGGCGGGCCCGGGTCGTCCGGTGGTGTTCGGCTCGCTGTGCTCAGGCCTTCTTGCCGCGGCCGGTCAGCGCGTCGCGCATCCGGTCCACCAGTCCGGCGCCGGGGGCGAGCAGCTTGTTCGCCGGGGGCTTGTCCGGGGCGGACGGGTGCGGACGGGTCGGGGCCGTCTTCTTCGCCTGCCGGACCTTGTCGCCCAGCTCGTCGAGCGTCTCGGCCGAGCAGGCCGCCCGCAGCGACGGGAAGAGGTTCTCCTCCTCGTCGGCCACGTGCGAGCGGATCTCGGTCATCAACATGCCCATGAGCCGGTCGAACTCCGGATCGTCCGCCGCGCGGCCCTCCAGGTCCTTCATGATCCGCTCGGCCTTGGAGTGGTCCTCGATCTCCCGGTCCGCGATCGCGTCCCCGTCCGGCACGTGCTGGCGCACCGCCGGGTAGAGGTACGCCTCCTCGGCGACGGAGTGCCGAACCAGTTCGATGGTCGCCTGGTCGGCGAGCAGCTTGCGGTTGGCGTCGCCGGGCGGCAGCGCCTCGATCCGGCCGAACATCTCCTCGACCTCGCGGTGGTCCGTCACCAGTTCGTCGATCACGTTCCCGCCGTGACCCATGTCCTTCACCTCCAGGCAGACTGCGGCGGCTCCGACGCGGACCCGCCACGGCCCCCGGGTGCCCCTGGCCCCGCGCACGTAACGCCCCCAGACTCCCGCCATGTGATGTTCATGCCATGGTCGCCTGGGCGTTGGCCCGCCCGACGCGGTGCCGCGCGAGGCTGCCCCCGCACCCGATCATGGACGAAGGAGCCCTCCGTGCCCGAACCCCGCATCCGCCGGTCCAACGCCCTGCTGGTGACGGCCACCCTGGCGGCGTTCACCGTGACGCTGCCCGCCCAGGCGTCCGCGGCGCACGGCCTGCCCACGGTCCAGCCGAAGGCGGAGACCGCGGCGCTCCACGACGACGAGGCGGGCGGCAACGCGGACGCCGACGACCCGGCGATCTGGCGCAACGCCGCCGACCCGGACCGCAGCCTCGTCGTCGCCACCGCCAAGGAGGGCGGGCTGCGCGTCTACGACCTGGCCGCCAGGGAGGTCCAGGCCCTCCCCGCCCCGGCCGGACCGACGCCCGACGACGCCCCCGGCCGCTTCAACAACGTCGACCTGGTGCACGGGCTGAGGCTGGCCACCGGCCGCGCCGACCTCGCGGTGACCAGCGACCGCGGCAACGACCGGCTGCGCTTCTACCGCATCGACCCCGACCGCCGCGGCGGCCCGCTCGTCGACGTCACCGACCCGGCCGTACCGCCCGTCTTCTCCGCCGACCAGGAGGAGATCAACGACCAGCGCACCGCCTACGGCCTCGCCACCTACACCGACCGCGCCACCGGCCGCGCCTACGCGCTGGTCAGCCGCCGCGAGACCAGCACCGTCGCCCTGCTCGAACTGCTCCCCGGCCGCTCGGGCACCGTCAGCTACCGCACCGTGCGCACCCTGGACCTGCCGACCGCCTTCCGGCTGCCCGACGGCACCTCCTGGACGCCGTGCCTGGAGCCGGGCGAGCTGCCCCAGGTCGAGGGCATGGTCGTCGACCCCGCGAACGGCGTGCTGTACGCCGGTCAGGAGGACGTCGGCATCTGGCGGCTGCGGGCCGACCTGACCGGCACCCCGCAGCTCGTCGACAAGGTCCGTGAGTACGGTGTCCCCGGCACCTACGACGAGGAGACCGAGGAGTGCGCGGCGGGCGCCGACCCGGGCTTCGGCGGCACGCACATCGCCGCCGACGTCGAGGGCCTCACCCTGATCCCGCAGTCCCGCGGCGACGGCTACCTCGTCGCCTCCAGCCAGGGCGACAACACCTTCGCCGCCTACGACCGGGAGACCGGCGAGGGCAACGAGTACGAGGGCGGCTTCCGCGTCACCGCCGCCTCGGCGCGGCTGGACGGCTCCGAGGAGTGCGACGGCGCCGCCGCCCTGAACGCCCCGCTCGGCCGCCGCTACCCGCACGGCCTGCTGGTCGTGCAGGACGGCGACGACACCCCGGGCTCCGGTGAGCGCACGGCGACCGGCTTCAAGTTCGTCGACCTCGGCGACGTACTGGAGGCCCTGGACGACTGACCGGCGCCGTCAGTCGAGGCGGTGGACCAACTGGCTCGTCAGCTCGTAGCGGGCGCCCACGACGGCGAGCTGGCCCGACGCCATCCGGGCGGCGAGGTCCGGCTCCGCCGCGAGCCGGGCCCGCACGAGCCGCACGTTGGCGTCGATCGTGGCGTCCACCCGGGCGTCGCCCGCCAGGGAGTGGTCGATGGCCGGGGCTATCTGGTTGGCCAGGTACTGGATGTGCGTGGGCAGCGGCTCGCCCGACTCCTCCGCCGCCACCGCCGCGCGCACCGCGCCGCACGACTGGTGCCCGAGCACCAGCACCAGCGGCGCCGACAGCTCCAGCACGCCGTACGCGACGCTGCCGAGCACCGCCTCGTCCAGCACCTGGCCCGCGCTGCGCACGGTGAGCAGGTCGCCGAGGCCCTGGTCGAAGACCAGCTCCGGCGGGACCCGGGAGTCGACGCAGCCGAGGATGACGGCGAACGGCCGCTGCCCCGACGTCAGGGCCCGCCGGACCGCGGGCGTCTCGTCGGGGTGCCGTTCGCGGTAGGTGCGCCAGCGCCGGTTGCCCGCGGCCAGCTCCCACCACGCCTGGGCCGGGGTGGCGGGCCGGGGGCGCACGGCGGGTGCGGTGGTCGCCGGGGCGGCGGGGGCCGCGGCGCCGGTCGCCCCGACGCGCAGCAGGGCACGTCGACGCGAGCTGACGCGCTGGGGGAGACGGGGCCGGGGGCCGCGCGGGGGCACGTACACCCGGGCCGGGTTTCGATTGCTCATGTTTCGGAGTATGGCCGGTTCTGGGCTATTCGCGATCATTGGAAGCGCGGTAGCGGACGGTCCCGAGGCGATCACGTACCGTGCGGGTCCCGCTTGTTAGGGTCACCCAGCGCAAGGACAGACCCGCCGTCCGACCGGGAGGCCGCGTGGACAGGGACACGGACTACTACGACCTGGGTACCCACACCCGCCCGGTGACGACCACGTCCGCCGAGGCCCAGCGCTGGTTCGACCGCGGACTGGTGTGGACGTACGCCTTCCACCACGAGGAGGCCGTCTCCTGCTTCGAGGCCGCGGCCGCCGCCGACCCCGACTGCGCGATGGCCCAGTGGGGCATCGCCTACGCCCTCGGCCCCAACTACAACAAGCCCTGGGAGGCGTTCGACGAGCGGGAGCTGACCCGCGCCGTCGACCGCACCCACGCCGCCGTCGAACACGCCCACCGCCTGGCCGCCGCGCACGCCACCCCCGTCGAACGCGCCCTGATCTCCGCCCTGCGCGCCCGCTACCCGCGCCCCGACCCCGTCGCCGACTGCTCGGTGTGGAACGAGCCCTACGCCGACGCCCTGCGCACCGCCTACGACCTCGCCCCCGACGACCCGGACGTGGCCGCCCTCTACGCCGACGCGCTGATGAACCTCACGCCCTGGCAGCTGTGGGACATCACCACCGGCGAACCCGCCCCCGGCTCCCGCACGGTCGAGGCCCAGGCGGTCCTGGACCGCGCCCTCGCCACCGACGCCGGGGCCCGCCACCCCGGCGTCCTGCACCTGTACGTCCACCTCATGGAGATGTCGTCCGCCCCCGAGCGGGCCCTCACCGTCGCCGACCGGCTGCGCGACCTCGTCCCCGACGCTGGCCACCTGCGGCACATGCCCTCCCACCTCGACGTCCTCTGCGGTGACTACCGGCGGGTGGTCGCGGGCAACAGCGACGCCATCGCCGCCGACGAGAAGTACCGCGAGCGGGCCGGGGCGATGAACTTCTACACCCTGTACCGGGTCCACAACCACCACTTCAAGATCTACGGCGCGATGTTCCTCGGCCAGTCCCGCACCGCCCTGGAGGCCGCCGACGCGCTGGAGGCGGCCATCCCGGAGGAGCTGCTGCGGGTGCAGAGCCCGCCGATGGCGGACTGGCTGGAGAGCTTCGTCGCCATGCGCGTCCACGTGCTGGTCCGCTTCGGCCGCTGGGCGGAGATCCTCGACCTGCCGCTGCCCACCGACCCGGAGCTGTACCGCGTCACCACCGCCATGCTCCGCTACGGCCGCGGCGTCGCCCTCTCCGCCACCGGCAGGACCGACGAGGCCGAGGCCGAACGCGCCCTGTTCCGCGAGGCCGTCGCCCAGGTCCCCGAGTCCCGCACCCTGTTCAACAACCGCAGCGTCGACATCCTCGCCGTCGCCGCCGCCATGCTCGACGGCGAACTCGCCTACCGCAAGGGCGAGTACGACACCGCCTTCGCCGCCCTCGCGCGCTCCGTCGAACTGGACGACAGCCTCCCCTACGACGAACCCTGGGGCTGGATGCAGCCCACCCGGCACGCCTACGGCGCCCTCCTGCTCGAACAGGGCCGCGTCGCCGAGGCGGAGGCCGTCTACCGCGCCGACCTCGGCCTCGACGACAGCCTGCCGCGCGCCCTCCAGCACCCCGGCAACGTCTGGTCCCTGCACGGCTTCCACGAGTGCCTGCACCGCCAGGGACGCGCGGCCGAGGCGCGGATCATCGCCCAGCAACTGAAGATCGCCGCCGCCCTCGCGGACGTGCCCGTCCAGGCGTCCTGCTTCTGCCGCGGCGCCACCGCACCCGGCGCCACCTCCTAACATGGGGTGGCCCAACTCCCGCGACACTGTGACCAGTGAGGTACTCGCGAACCATGTCGACCCAGACGTTTGAGTTCCAAGTCGAGGCCCGTCAGCTCCTCCAGTTGATGATCCACTCGATCTACTCGAACCGGGACGTGTTCCTGCGCGAACTCGTCTCCAACGCCTCCGACGCGCTGGACAAGCTGCGCATCGCCGCCCTGCGGGACGACTCCCTCGACGCCGACGTCTCCGATCTGCACATCCTGATCGAGACCGACCCCGAAGCGCGCACCCTGACCGTGCGGGACAACGGCATCGGGATGTCGTACGACGAAGTCTCCGAACTCATCGGCACCATCGCCAACTCGGGCACCGCGAAGCTGCTGGCGGAGCTGCGCGAGGCGAAGGACGGCGCCGGTGCGGAGGGCCTGATCGGGCAGTTCGGCGTCGGCTTCTACTCCAGCTTCATGGTGGCCGACGAGGTCACCCTGGTCACCCGGCGCGCCGGGGAGGGCGGCGGCACCCGCTGGACCTCCCGCGGCGAGGGCACGTACACGCTGGAACGGCTCGACGAGGACGCCCCGCAGGGCACCGCCGTCACCCTCCACCTCAAGCCCGCCGACCCCGACGACCAACTGCACGACTACACCGCCGAGTGGAAGCTCCGGGAGATCGTCAAGCGGTACTCCGACTTCATCACCTGGCCCGTCCGGCTCGCCCCCGCCGACGGCGACGGGGACGGCGAGGCGGCGGCGCTGAACTCGATGAAGGCGCTGTGGGCGCGCCCGCGCGAGGAGGTGTCCGACGACGAGTACCACGAGCTCTACAAGCACATCAGCCACGACTGGCGCGACCCGCTGGAGACCATCCGCCTCCAGGCCGAGGGCACCTTCGAGTACCAGGCGCTGCTGTTCCTGCCCGCGCACGCCCCGCACGACCTGTTCACCCGCGACCACAAGCGGGGCGTGCAACTGTACGTGAAGCGGGTGTTCATCATGGACGACTGCGAGGCGCTGCTCCCGTCGTACCTGCGCTTCGTCAAGGGCGTCGTCGACGCCGCCGACCTCTCCCTGAACGTGTCCCGGGAGATCCTCCAGCAGGACCGGCAGATCCAGCGGATGAACCGGCGGCTGGCGAAGAAGGTCCTCGCCTCCGTGAAGGACCTGCGGACCGCCGACCCGGAGCGCTACGCCACCTTCTGGAAGGAGTTCGGCGCCGTGGTGAAGGAGGGCCTGGTCACCGACCCCGACAACCGCGACGCCATCCTCGCCGCCGCCACCTTCGCCACCACCCACGACGAGGACGCGCCGACCACGCTGAAGGACTACGTGGAGCGGATGGGGGAGGGGCAGTCGGACATCTACTTCATGACCGGCGAGTCCCGGCAGGCCATCGAGAACTCCCCGCACATGGAGGCGTTCCGCGCCAAGGGCGTCGAGGTGCTGCTGCTCACCGACCCCGTCGACGAGGTGTGGGTCGACGCGGTCGGCACGTTCGACGGCAAGCCGCTGCGCTCGGTCGCCAAGGGCGAGATCGACCTCGGGGACGGCGCGGGCGACACCTCCGACGCCGAGCGGGAGAAGCTCGACGAGGAGTACGCCGCCGTCCTCGGCTGGCTGAGCGAGCGGCTGGCCGACGACGTCAAGGAGGTGCGCCTGTCGTCGCGGCTGACGGTCTCCCCGGCCTGTGTCGTCTCCGACGCGGACGACATCACCCCGGCGCTGGAGAACATGTACCGCGCGATGGGCCAGGAGGTGCCGGCGACCAAGCGCATCCTGGAGCTGAACCCCGGGCACCCGCTGGTGCGGGGGCTGAAGGAGGCGTACACCGGGCGGGAGGACCACGCAGGGCTCGCGGAGACCGCGGAACTCCTGCACGGCCTCGCGGTGCTCGCCGAGGGCGGTCAGCCCAAGGACCCCGCCCGCTTCGTGAAGCTGATGGCGGACCGGCTGGAGCGCGCCCTGTAGCGGCGGCAGGGGCACCCGGGCCGGGTCCGGGTGCCCCTCGCCCGTGCGCGGCTCAGAGCGTGGCGGCGTGGTCGGGCACGTAGGTCTGGAGGTCGCGCGGGGTGCGCTGGTAGCCCTTCGACGGCGGGCGCTCCGGCAGTTCTAGGACCGGCGGCGCCACGTCCTGGTACGGCACCGAGTCCAGCAGGTGGGCGATCATGTTCAGCCGCGCACGGCGCTTGTCGTCGCTCTCGACGACGTACCACGGCGCCTCGGCGATGTCGGTGTGCACCAGCATCTCGTCCTTGGCGCGGGAGTAGTCCTCCCAGCGGGTGAGCGACTCCAGGTCCATCGGGGAGAGCTTCCAGCGCCGCAGCGGGTCCTCCAAGCGGCGCCGGAACCGCTCCTGCTGCGCGGCGTCGCTCACCGAGAACCAGTACTTGCGCAGCAGGATGCCGTCCTCCACCAGCATCCGCTCGAAGATCGGGCACTGCCGCAGGAACAGCTTGTACTCCTCCGGCGTGCAGAAGCCCATCACGTGCTCGACCCCGGCCCGGTTGTACCAGCTCCGGTCGAACAGCACGATCTCCCCGGCGGCGGGCAACTGCCCGACGTACCGCTGGAAGTACCACTGCGTGCGCTCGCGCTCGGTCGGCTTCGGCAGCGCCGCGATCCGCGCCACGCGCGGGTTCAGGTGCTCCGTGACCCGCTTGATCGTGCCGCCCTTGCCCGCCGCGTCCCGCCCCTCGAAGACGACCACCAGCCGGGCGCCCTCCGCCCGCACCCACTCCTGGAGCTTCACCAGCTCCGTCTGAAGGCGCAGCAGTTCCTTCTCGTACGTCCTGCGCGGTACCCGCGCCGCCTGCTCCTCGGCCATGCCGCCCGCCCTCACCCCTGCCGATGTCGAACAACTGAACGTCACGCTACTTTCCAGCGCCCCCGCGCGCACGCCCTGCCCCGGGTTTGTGGTCCGGCGCGCTGGCTAGTCGCAAGGGCATCCGAAGGCGAACGCAAGGAGGCCCGTGATGACCACGGTCAAGGACATGCTCGCGACCTACCCGGCCGATCTCGGCGGTGTCGACCGCGAGAAGCTCACCCGCTGCATCGAGGAGTGCCTCGCCTGCGCCCAGGCGTGCACGGCGTGCGCGGACGCCTGTCTGTCGGAGGGCATGGTCGGCGACCTGACCAAGTGCATCCGCACCGACATGGACTGCGCCGACATCTGCGACACCACCGCCTCGGTGCTGTCCCGGCACACCGGCTACGACGCCAACGTCACCCGCGCGGTCCTACGGGCCTGCGCCACCGCCTGCAAGGCGTGCGCGGACGAGTGCGCCACCCACGCCGACCAGCACGAGCACTGCCGCCTGTGCGCCGAGGCGTGCCGCCGGTGTGAGCAGGCGTGCGACGACCTGCTCGCCGCGCTCGGCTGAGGCAGGATCGGCCTGAGGGCAGACCAGGACACCGGCCGAGGAGGAGAGAGGAACGCGCCGCTGTGGCGACCGAGGAGCTTGACCCCGCCGAACCCCGCATCCCCGTCCACCCCGACGCGGTCAAACGCCACCGGACCCTGTTCCGGGCCGCCCGGCGGCGCAGGAACCCACCCCTGCGCCGCACCGACATCACGGTCACCGACGAGGCGGCCGTGCACCGCGCGGTGAAGGCGGCCTCCCTCGGCAACGCCATGGAGTGGTTCGACTTCGGCATCTACAGCTACCTCGCCGTCACCATCGGCCATGTCTTCTTCCCGTCCGGGAACGACACGGTGCAACTGATCTCGTCGTTCGCGACCTTCGCCGTGTCGTTCCTGGTGCGTCCGCTCGGCGGGATGGTCTTCGGCCCGCTGGGCGACCGGATCGGCCGCAAGAAGGTGCTCGCCACCACCATGATCATGATGGCCCTCGCCACCTTCGCGATCGGCCTCATCCCGTCGTACGCCGCGATCGGCTTCTGGGCGCCGGTGCTGCTCATCGTCTTCCGGCTGGTGCAGGGGTTCTCCACCGGCGGGGAGTACGGCGGCGCGTCCACCTTCATCGCCGAGTACGCCCCCGACCGGCGCCGCGGGTTCTTCGGCAGCTTCCTCGAACTGGGCACCCTCGCCGGGTACGTCGGCGCGGCGGGCCTGGTGACGCTGCTGACCTCCCTGCTGGGCGGCGACGGCATGGAGTCCTGGGGCTGGCGGGTGCCGTTCCTGGTCGCCGGGCCGATCGGGGCCGTCGGGCTGTACCTGCGGCTGAGGCTGGACGAGACGCCCGCCTTCCAGAAGCTGGAGGACGAGTCCGCGCACCAGGCCAGCGAGGCCGCCTCCGCCGTGGAGACCACCGCGCGCGGGGACCTCGCGAAGATCTTCCGCGAGCAGTGGCCGACCCTGGTGCTGTGCGTCTGCCTGGTCGGCGCCTACAACGTCACCGACTACATGTTCCTGTCGTACATGCCGACCTACCTGTCCGACGAGATGGGCTACTCCGAGGCGCACGGGCTGCTGCTCCTGATCGGCACCATGGTGGTGCTGATGCTGGTCATCAACCAGGTGGGCCGGATCTCCGACCGCCACGGCCGCAAGCCGGTCCTGATGACCGGGATGCTCGGCTTCCTGCTCCTGTCGGCCCCGGCGTTCCTGCTGGTCCAGCAGGGCAGCCTGGTGGCGGTCAGCGCGGGGATGCTGATGCTCGGGCTGTCCCTGGTGTGCATGTTGGGCACCATGTCCGCGGCGCTCCCGGCGCTGTTCCCCACCCAGGTCCGCTACGGCGGCCTGTCCATCGGCTACAACCTCTCCGCCTCCCTGTTCGGCGGCACCACCCCGCTGGTGATCACGGCGCTGATCTCGGTCACCGGCAGCGACATGATGCCCGCCTACTACGCCATGGCGGCGGCCCTCGTCGGGGTGGTCGCGGTCGCGTGCATGGAGGAGACCGCCCAGCGGCCCCTGGCCGGGTCCCCGCCGTCCGTCTCCACCCCCGAGGAGGCGGCCGAGCTGGTGGAGAGCCGGGCTCCGGTGCCGAGGTTCTGAACCAGGGATTCAATTGTTGAAGGAGTGAACCAAGAGAATTATGTGACTGATTGCATGTTGCGTCCGTTATGGGGCACTTGCGAAGTGACGAACCGGACCACACAAGGGAGATGGAGCGTATGACTTACACCGAGCACATCACCGAAGAGACCACCGGCATCGACACCACCGAGCTGGAGGCGGCACTGGACCCGGCCGAGGCCGACGGGGTGTTCCGCGACAGCCGCGAGTGCGCCGCGCTCGCCCTGCAGTCCGGGTCGAACTCCCTGCTGCTCTCCCCGCCGACCCCGCGCCCGAAGAAGGGCTGACGGACCGACGGGAGAGATCAGATGGCAGAGTCGAGTACTTCGGCCCTCCTCCAGGGCACGGTGCTGGACCTCGCGACCGACGTGGTCTCCGCTCTCCGGAGCGGAGACCACGCACGAGCGGGCAGCACCCCGCCACCCCCCGGCGGCGCCAGCGAGGCCCTGGCCCGCGCTGCGGTCCGCGTGCTGGGAGCCGACACCCTGCTCCCCAGCGTGCTGCTGCCGCTGCCGCCCGACCCCGCCCGGCTCACCCTCTTCGAACAGGCCGTGGCCGCCCATCCGCCGGGCGCCGACGCCGCCCCCACCGTCGTGTGGAGCCACTGGGCGATGACCCGCACCCTGCGCCGCCTCGGCCGCTCCCCGGACGGCACCGACGGCGCCGTGGACCGGGAACCGGACGCGTCCTGGCTCGCCGACGCGACCTGGCAGCACCTCACCCACCAGCTCGCCGTGCTCGCGCCGCTCGCCCTGCCCGGCGAGGACTGCGCCGTCGCCCGCGCCGCCCGCCGCCGACCGGTCGACGTCGCCCGCGGCTTCGTCCGCGCCGTACGCCGCCGCGACTGGCGGCAGGCCGCAGGTGCCGGGCGCTGGCTCACCCTCCTGGACGGCGTGCCGGACACCCTCGGCCTCGCCGCCGGGCTGGACTTCGTACGGCTGATGGGCGGTGACGACCCGCGCGTCGCCCTGCAACTGGAGGCGGCACGGCTGCTGCACGTCCCCGCGGGGGTGCTGCGGTGACGGCCGGGTCCGCGGGGAGGGCACGGGAGCTGGCCCGGACCGCGCTGGCCTGGGTCGACGCGCACCGCGACCGGTTCGCCCTCGACGACGACGCGCTCGCCGTCGACGGCCAGGTCAACCGGAGCTGGAAGCCGCTGGGCGAGCTGGCCCAGGTCTGCGCCACCGTCACCGCCCGCACCGCACCACCGGACCCCCTGCACCTCCGCGCCGCCGACCTGCTCGACCACGCCTGGCGGCAGACCGGCGAGGGCGAGCTGTTCCGCCGTATGCAGACCCTGGAACCCTTCGCCACCTACCCGCTTGAGGTGTACGCCGCCTTCGCCTCCGCCGGCTACCGGCACCCCGGCTACGAGCGGGCCGCCGCCGTGGTGGCGCGCACCCGGGGCTGGCGGCTCACCGAGCAGTACCCGACCCGGCGCCTCGGCGTCCTGAACGCCGAACGGCGCAGCGGCATCCGCCCGCACGAGCGCACCCCACGGGCGCTGGACCGCACCTGGCTGGGCGGGCTGCCGGAACCGTGGACCTTCGAACGCGCCTCCGGGTACGCCCTCACCCACGTCGTCTTCCACCTCACCGACTGGGGCCGCACCCCCGACGGCGTGCCCGCCCGCCTCGCGGACTACCTGCGGCACTGGCTGCCGCCCTGGCTCGACACCTACCTGGACGCCCGCATGTGGGACCTCGGCTGCGAACTGCTGGCCGTCGCCGCGAGCCTGCCCCGGCCACCCGCGCCGCACCTGCTCGCGGACGCCTGGGAGCGGCTGGCGGCGGCCCGGCGCCCCTCCGGCGCGCTCCCGGAGGAGGGCGGCCCGGACGGTGCCTGGCCCGGTGCCACCGGCGAGGAGTTCGCCGACTGCTACCACTCCACGCTGATGGCCCTGTTCGCGGCGGTGCTGACCCTCGCCCGCCCGGTCCACGACGGCGCACCGCACCACGCGGCGCCCTCCCTGACGGCCGTGCCCGGCGGGTACGGCGGACAAGGAGCGCTGGGATGACCGACCCCCGTCTGATCCACCACGTCGGCGCCAGGGCCATGGAGTGGCTGTGGGCGCACCGCGACGGCTTCCGCCTCCAGCCCGACGTCGACCCCAAAGTGGGCTTCCTGGAGCGCTTCAAGCCCATCGGTGAACTCGCCCTCATCTGCACGGTCCTCTTCCGCGAGGGCGTCGCCGGGTCCCGGCAGGCGCAACTCGCCCGCCAACTCCTCGACCACACCTGGCGCGAGACCCTCGACGGCGGCCGGATGCTGGTGCGCGGACAGCGCACCGAGCCGTTCTCGACCATCCCGTTCGAGGTGTACCTGCCGTTCAGGGAGCTGGGCTACAGCCAGCCCGAGGTGGAGCGCGCCACCGTCCTCAACCACCGTCTGGACAGTTGGGCCAGGTTCCCGGTGACCCCGACCCGCCGCCTCGGCCTCTCCGCCTTCCAGCGCCGCTTCGGCCTCACCCCGCACCCGCCCGAGGCCCCCCTCACCGACACCACCTGGCTGGCCGCCACCCCGGAACCGTGGACCGTCGAGGGCCACACCGCCTACGACGTCACCCACACCGTCTTCCACCTCACCGACTGGGGCGAGCGCCCCGACGGCCTGCCCCCGCGCATCGCCGACTACCTCGCGCTGTGGCTGCCGGTGTGGACCGACGACTGGCTGGACCTGCGGCGCTGGGACCTGCTCGGCGAACTCCTCGCCGTCGACGCCTGCCTGCCGCGCCCCGCCCTCGACGAACACGCCTGGACCGGCTTCGCCGCCGCGCAGCAGCCGGACGGCGCCATGCCCGCCGTCCGCGACATGCCGGACGGCGACCCCGACGAGGTCTTCGACATCGTGTACCACCCGACCCTGGTCGCCGCCTTCGCCTCGGTCCTGGCCACCTCACGCGTCCTCAGCGCGCTGGTGCCCGCGGCGTCATGACGGTCGAACGACGGCCCTGGCCGGGCGCGCGCGACGCCGACGCCGCCCCCTCGCGCGCGCACGAGCCCGACCCCGCCGACCTGCGCCGTCGGCTGGCGGCGGCCGTCGACGCCTCCGACGCCCCGGACGCCGTCTTCGCGCTGTCCCGGTACGGGCACCGTCTCGTCCACACCGGCGGCACCGCCCCACCGCCCGCCACGG
This sequence comes from Streptomyces flavalbus, assembly GCF_042674625.1. Taxonomy (NCBI): domain Bacteria; kingdom Bacillati; phylum Actinomycetota; class Actinomycetes; order Kitasatosporales; family Streptomycetaceae; genus Streptomyces; species Streptomyces flavalbus. The sequence continues at coordinate 378,593 of NZ_JBHTEB010000001.1, read as the reverse complement.
ACCGCACCGTCGCGCGCTACGAGATCGGGTCGGCCACCAAGGCGTTCACCGGCCTGCTGCTGGCCCAGCTCATCCAGCGCGGCGAGCTGACCGGCGGCGAGAGCGCCGCCGTCTGCCTGGACGGCGACCGGCGGCCAGGACCGCACCCGGTCACGCTGGCCCACCTGGTCACCCACACCGCCGGACTGCCCGCCCTGCCCCGCGACTTCCCCCTGCGGGCCCTGCCCGCCTGGCGCACCAACCCCTACGGGCGCTACCCCGCCGCCCGCGTCGTCGACGCCTTCCTGCGGCGCCGCCCACGGCGCCGCCCCGGCACCCGCTGGCACTACTCCAACTTCGGCGTCGCCGTCCTCGGCCACGCCGTCGCCAGCGCCACCGGAACCCCCTGGGAAGACCTGGTCGCCCGGCACCTGCTCGGCCCGCTCGGCCTGACCGGCACCACCCTGCGCGCGGGGCACCCCGGGACCGACGCCGTGGGACACGGCAAGGACGGCCACACCCCCGTACCGCCGTTCGACGCGGGCGGCTTCCAGGCGGCCGGAGCCGTCCGGGCCACCCCCGACGACCTGCTGACCTTTCTCGAAGCCCACCTAGACCCCGGCGCCACCCCGCTGACGGACGCGCTGGCCGCGGTGCGCGTGCCCGTGCTGCGCCGCGGGCTCGGGCACCGGCACGTGCACACGGTGGCCTGGTTCCGGCACCCCACGGACGGCGGCCCGATGTACTTCCACAGCGGCGCCACGCTCGGACAACAGGCGTTCCTCGGCTTCCGCCCCGACACCGGCACCGCCCTGGCCGCCGTGTGCACCCGGCGCTTCCGCGCCCGCGACCCCTTCATCGCCGCGGCGTACGCGCTGCTGTACGAGCAGTAGCGCGCACGCCGCCGACGAGCCCGGTCGCTACACCCGCTGCCACAGCGCCGGGGTGCCCTCCGGCGACCAGCCGCCCTGCGCCTGGTGCGGCTGGAGGCACTGGTAGCGCACGCCCGCGTGGACGACCGTGGCCCCCGCCTCGTACACCCGCCCCGCGGCCCACGCGCCCGCCGCGCTGTTGTCCTGCGCCGCGGGCACCTGGGCGGTCCCGGACGCCGTCTTCAGCATCAGCCCGAAGTCGCTGAGGATCGGGTTGACCGGCTGGAAGAACGTCGTCCCGCCGGTCGTGCAGTCACCGAGCCCGCCCGAGGTGACGCCCTGCGCCTGCGCCCCGGACACGTACGGGCCGCCGGAGTCGCCGCGCTCGGCGCACACCGTGGTCTGCGTCAGGCCGTTCACCGTGCCCTCCGCGTAGCTGACGCTGGCGTCGTGCTGCTCGATCGTGCCGCACCGCCACCCCGTGGTCGAGCCCGAGCGGCACACCGACGCCCCCACCAGCGCCTCCACCGACCCGCCGACCTGCACCTTCTTGCCGTCCTCGCCCTTGACGTCGGCCGTGGCGGTCCACTCGGCGTTCACGCCCACCCACGACATGTCCTTGCCCGGGAACGTGGACGCCTGGAAGGTCCCCTGCGCGGCCTTGTCGTACCCGGTGGTCTTCGCGCCCGCCTTGCCGCAGTGGCCCGCGCTGACGAAGCCCTGCTGCTCGCCCTTGGTGACGGAGAAGCCGATGGAGCAGCGGGCGGTGTCGTCGATGTAGTAGGCGTCGCCGCCGACGAGGTCCGCCATCAGCCGGGGCCGCTGCGCCGAGACCCGTACGGCGACCCCGCTGCCCTGGACGCCCGCGGCCTTCACGAACGCGTTCGCCGCCGCCCGGTCGGCCGCCTGCACCACGACCCGGTTGCCCGGTACGTCGACGTACCAGACCGGGGTGCGGTCCGTCGCGGCGTCGTCGGCGACGGCGTCCAGCTTCTCCCGTACCGCGCGCAGTTCGCTGAGCGGCCTCTCCACCACCGTGGCGGTGGCGCCCTGCGCCTCGATCGCGGCGACGTCGGCGGTGTCGGTGGTCGCCACGTGCAGCTCGGCGGAGGTCGTGCCGCGCAGCCAGGCCCCGGCGAACCGCTCACCGAGGGCGTTGCGCAGCAGGCCCGCCCGGGTGCCCGCCTCCGCCTCGTTGACCAGCCGCCGGGCCGCCTGGGCCGGGGTCAGGCCGAGGTCGCGCTGCAGGGCGCGCAGCAGGGGCGCCGAGGGCCGGTCGGCGCCCAGTGTCCGGGCGGCGCCGGGCGGAGCGCCGGGCGCGGGCGGCGGTCCGGCCGCCGCCGTGGCCGGGCCGGACGCTGCGATGACGAGGGCACCGAGGGTGCCGACTGCGGCCAGGGCGGCGCGGTGCCCGCCCGGTGCGTGTCTGCCGACCATGCGTGGGACCTCCTTGTACGGGGTGGGGTGCGGCGAAGCCCTAGCCGCAAAGCCCGTCCGGGAAGCCCACGGCGGCCGTCATTCGCGCGATGGGGGACCGCCGGGGTGTCATGTGGAGTACGGGACACCCCGACCGGCGCGCGCCACCGGCGCCGCTCCCCTGGTCTCAGCGCTCCTCGCGCAGCCCCCACGGCGACCCGTACGCGCCGAGCAGGTCGAGGAACGGGCGCGGCGGGAGGGCCTCCGGGCCGAGGACGCCCCGGCCGGACCAGACGCCGGTGGCCAGCAGTTCCAGGGCGATGACCGGGTTGACCGCCGTCTGCCAGACGACGGCCTGTGAACCGTATTCACGCATCGACCACTGGTTGTCGACCACGTGGTACAGGTACACCTCGCGCGGCGCCCCGTCCTTGCTGCCCCTCACCCAGGTACCGGCGCAGGTCTTGCCGGTCATCCGCTCCCCGAGCGTGGCGGGGTCCGGCAGGCAGGCGGCGACCACGTCACGCGGGGAGACCCGCACCGGCCGCCCGTCCCCGCCGGGCACGGTCACCGGGGCGGTGGCGGCCAGGCCCAGTTCGTGGAGGGTCTTCAGCCGGGCGATGAAGTCGGCGCCGAGCCCGTACTTGAAGGTGACCCGGCGGGCGTCCACCCAGCGGGGCACCAACAGCACCTCCTCGTGCTCGACGTTCACGCACTCCACCGGGCCGATGCCCGCGGGGAAGTCGAACACCTCCGGCTCGCTGAACAGGTCCGTGGTGAACCAGCCGCGGTCCTTCTCGTAGACCACCGGCGGGTTGAGGCACTCCTCCAGCGTGGTCCAGATGCTGAACGACGGGGCGAACTCGTAGCCCTCCACCGTGAGGTTCGCGCCGTCGCGGACGCCGATCTCCTCGATGTCGTCGAAGAGTTCGTCGGCCGCGTACCGCGCGAACACGTCCGACAGGCCCGGCTCCACGCCCATGCCCACCAGCGCCAGCCGGTCCGCCTCCTCCCAGCGCCCGGCCAGCGCGAACTGCTCGTCACCGAGCTTCACCCCGCACTCCTCGTACGGGCGCGAGGCGTGCGGCACGGACAGCGACATCGCCATGTCCAGGTAGTGCGCCCCGGCCGCCAGCGCCGCCCGGAACAGCGGCATCACGAACCTCGGGTCGGTGGCGTTGAGCAGCACGTCGCACCGCTCGTCGGCCAGCGCCCGGCGCACCGCCTCCTCGTCCGAGGCGTCAAGGCGCCGTGCGCTGAACCGGTCACCCCGCTCCCCGAGCGCCGCGAGCGCGGCCTCGGCGCGGCCGAGGTCGTAGTCGGCGATGACCATGTGGGTGAGGAAGTCGCGGCGGGCGGCGATCCGGGTGACGGCCGTGCCGACACCGCCCGCGCCAACGAGCAGGACTCGCATGTCACAGCACCTTTCCGCCGGAGGCGGGCGCCTCCGGACCAGGCCGATGCAACAAGACGCCGGAAGGTAAGGTCAACCCTGTTGGCATAAGGGCACAGGGCCAGGACGGCGGACGGCGAGGAGGCGACCGGGATGGCGAAGCAGGTGGTGGGGGAGGGCGCGCGACGGCGGCGGCGGCCGACCCGCGGCGGCACCGTGCTCTCCGAGGAACTGATCGTGCGGACCGCCCTGCGCGTCCTGCGCGAGCACGGCGGCGCCGGACTGACGGCCCGTCGCCTCGGCGCCGCGCTCGGCGCCGACCCGAGCACGCTCTACCGCTACTTCGCCGGTATGGACGACCTGACCCGGGCCATCGGGGACGAGCTGATGGGCCGTGCGCTCGCCGACTGGACGGCCACCGGGGAGTGGCGCGCCGACCTGCGCGCCCTGGGTCTCGCGATCCACGCCGCCTACCTCGCCCACCCGCAGGCGGCCGTCCTCACCGCCAGCCGGGTCAGCGGGCGGCCCCGGGAGATCGCGGTGGACGAGACCATCCTCGGCATCCTGCGCGGCGCCGGGCTGCCCGACCCGGTCGCGGTCGGCGTCTACCACGTGTTCATCGACCAGAGCCTGGCCTTCGCCGCGCTCGACGCCGGGGCGCTCACCCTGGCGGGGGAGGCCCGCGCCCGGGACGAGGAGATGTGGGCCTCCACGTACGCCCGGCTGCCCGCCGAGACCCACCCCAACATCGCCGCCACGGCACCCCTGTTGACCCGTCGGATGCCGCTCAGCGCCTACCCGGCGGCGCTGGAGATGCTCCTCGATCACACGGCGGCGGAGCTGTCCCGCGCCGGAAAGCGGCACGTGCAGGGATCTTGACCCTGTCCGAGGCCCAGGCTTAACGTTCCGTCGCTTGATGGCGATTGAAACGATTCAATCACCCGCGCCACGACACGTCACCTGGGGCACACCCATGCATGAACACCTCTCGCAGCGTCGCGGGACGACCCGCCGTACGGTCCTCGCCGCCGGACTGTCCGTCGGAGCCGCCTCGGTCCTCCTCTCCGCGGCGCCCGGCGCCCTCGCGGCCCCCACCGCCACCACCGGCCAGGGACCGGCCGCCGACTGGTTCGCCGACCCGCCGCGGTCCGTGCGCCCCAGGTTCCGCTGGTGGTGGCCGGACGGGCTGGTCGACCCCGACGAGATCGCCCGCGAGATCGACCAGATCGCCGACGCCGGTTTCGGCGGCATGGAGATCGCCGCGGTCCACCACAGCATCCGCGACAAGTCCGTCCTCGACTCCCAGGGCCACGGCTGGGGCAGCCGCCCCTGGCGCGACGGCGTCGAGGCCGCCCTGCGCCGCGCCGCCCGCCGTGGCGTCACCGTCGACCTCACCCTCGGCCCGAGCTGGCCGGTCGCGGTCCCCGGCGTCGTACCCGACGACGAGGAGGCCGCCCAGGAGCTGATGTACGGCCGGGTGTCCGTGGCCCCGGGCGCCACCTACGACGGCCCCGTCCCGCCGCCCGCGCACGCCCCCGCCCCCGGCGTCACCCGGCAGCGCCTCCTCGCCGTGCAGGCCGCCCGCGTCGACACCGCGCACTCCACCCGCAAGGAGACCGGGCTCGACGCCGCCAGCGTGCGCGACCTCACCGCCACCGTCACCGACGCCACCCTGACCTGGACGGCACCCGCCGACGGCGACTGGGTCCTCCTCGCCTACTGGCGGCGCGGTTCCGCCCAGCAGCCCGAGTCCGGCCCGCACTCCTCGCCCGCCGCCTACGTCGTCGACCACCTCAGCCCCGCCGGTACCGAGGCCGTCACCCGCTACTGGGAGCGGGAACTGCTCACCCCCGCCCTGCGCCAACTGCTGCGCGCCGCGGGCGGCGCCTTCTTCGAGGACTCCGTCGAACTGGAGACCGACGGCCTGAACTGGACCGCCGCGCTCCCCGAGGCGTTCGAGAAGCGCACCGGCCGCCCCCTGCTGCCGTACCTGCCCGTCCTCGTCCTGGACAACAGCAACCAGGTCTTCGCCTACGAGGCCCAGCTCACCCGGCAGATCCGCAAGGACTTCTGGGACACCGTCTCCGACCTGTTCAACCGCCACCACATCCGCGCCCTGCGCGACTGGGCGCACTCCCTCGGTATGGCGCTGCGCTCCCAGCCCTACGGCCTCCAGACCGACGCCATCGCCTCCGCCGCCCTGCTCGACGTCCCCGAGGGCGAGTCCCTCGGCTTCAAGAACCTCGACGACTACCGCTGCCTCGCCGGTGGCCGGGACATGGCGGGCCACACCGTGCTGTCCTGCGAGGCGGGCGCGTACAACGGGTCGGCGTACGGCACCACCTGGGACCGCTTCCTGCGCACCATGGGCGGCGCCTACGCGGCCGGGGTCAACCAGACCGTCCTGCACGGCTTCTCCTACGCCACCGCCCCGGGCGTCGCCTGGCCCGGCTTCGCCGCCTTCAGCCCCTACAACGGCGCCCCCGGCTACGGCGAGTCCTGGGGCCCGCGCCAGCCCACCTGGGGCCACGTGCCGGACATCGCGGACTACCTCGGCCGGGTGCACCAGGTGCTCCAGACCGGCACCGTCCGCGCCGACGTCGCCGTCTTCCGGCAGACCGGCTACTCCGCGACCGGCATCGGCGCCTCCTGGTTCACCTCGACCGGCGTCCCGCTCGGCTGGACCCACCAGTTCCTCAGCGGCCCGCTGCTCGACCTGCCCGCCGCGACCGTCTCCGACCGCCGCCTGGCACCCGACGGGCCCGCCTACAAGGCCCTGTTCGTCGAGGGTGACTTCTTCTACGGCTCCACGCCCACGCTCGCCCTCGCCGACGCCCGCAAGATCCTCGCGCTCGCGGAGGCGGGGCTGCCGGTCGTGCTGCTCGGCGCCTTCGGCCAGGCGCTGACGCCCGGCGTGCCCGGCAGCGGGGACACGGAGCGGCTGCGCGCCGTGCTCGACCGGCTGCTGGCCCTGCCGCACGTCGAGCGCGTCACCGACAAGACCGCCGTGGGCGACGCCCTCGCCCGCCTCGGCGTCACCCCGGACGTGCGGCACGCCACCGCGTCCACCCTGCTCAACGCCCACCGCGCCACCCCCGAGGCCGACTTCTACTACCTCGTCAACGGCAAGCACGCCGAGACCGTCAAGCCGCCCGTCGCCGCCATCGACCACGACGTCACCCTGCGCCGCACCGGGCGCGGCGCCGCGGTGCCGTACCTGCTCGACCCGTGGACCGGGGACGCCGTCCGGATCGCCCGGTACACCCGCGACGGCGACGAGTTCACCGTGCGCGTCGCCCTCCAGCCGGGCCAGGCGACGATCGTCGCGCTCGGTCGGCCGGGGCTGTTCGGGGACCGGCACGGCGCCCGGCCGCACGCCGTGGCCACCGACGCCGAACAGGTGCTGTTCACCTCGCGCGGCCTGACCCTGCGCGCCACCACCGGCGGCACCTACACGACCCGGCTCTCCGACGGGGACACGGTCACCACGACCGTCGGCCCGGTGCCGCAGCCGGTCACCCCGGACCGCTGGGAGCTGGAGGCCGAGGACTGGCTGCCCGGCGCGAGCGCCACCCGCACCGAGCGCGTCCTGCGCACCCTGACGCTCGACGCCCTGCTGCCCTGGTCCCGCGTCCCCGAGCTGGCCGACAGCGCGGGCGTGGGCCGCTACCGCACCACCGTCCACCTGCCCGCCGACTGGGACGCCTCGCACGGCGCCCTGCTGGAACTCGGGCGGGTCAGCGACACCTGCCGGGTGACCGTCAACGGCACCCGGCTGGCGCCCGTGGACCGCATCCGCCCCGTCGTCGACCTCGGCGCCAGCCTGCGCGGCGGCGCCAACGTCATCGAGGTGGAGGTCGCGGTGCCGCTCGTCAACCGGCTCCGGGTCGCCCAGCCCGCCGTCTTCGGCACCGTGGCGCGGCAGGACCACGGCCTGGTGGGGCCGGTGCGCCTGGTGCCGTACCGGCAGGCGGTGGTGAGCTGAGCTGACGGTACGCCAAGGGGTGGGCGGTGTGCGTGCCGCCCACCCCTTGGCCCTTGGATTACGCCACCTCCTGCTGGCCGGGTTCGGACCGCGTCGGTTTGCCGAATCCGCAAGATGATTCGCCATTTCCACGTGCCCGGAGGGACGCTGTGCCCGAGACCACCCGCGCACCCCGCGTCACGAGGAGCTGCCATGTCCGACGCCCATCTCACCGAGCCCGCCGCCGCGTTCTGGGAGGCCCGTTACCGTGACTCCGGGCGGGTCTGGAGCGGACGGCCCAACGAACTGCTGGTGCGGGAGGCGTCCGCACTCACGCCCGGTACGGCCCTCGACCTGGGCTGCGGCGAGGGCGGCGACGCCGTCTGGCTGGCGTCGCGGGGCTGGCGGGTCACCGGCGTGGACATCTCCGCCACGGCACTGGAGCGGGCCGCCGGGCACGCCGTGGAGGCGGGCGTCGCCGAGCGGGTGAGCTGGGAGCGGCACACCCTGGGGGAGTCCTTCCCGGAGGGCCGTTTCGACCTGGTCAGCGCCAACTACCTCCAGTCGCCGGTGCCGCTTGACCAGCGGGCGATCCTGCGGCGCGCCGCCGCCGCCGTCGCCGAGGGCGGCACCCTGCTGGTCGTGATGCACGCCGCCTGGCCCTCCTGGCAGACCGAGCCGCCGTTCCCGGCGGAGTTCCCCACCCTGGACGGCCTCCTCGCGGAACTGGCCCTGCCGGAGGCCGGGTGGACCGTCGACACCCGGGAGACGGTCCGCAGGCCGAGCACCTCCCCGGACGGCGTCGAGGGCCACCGCGACGACCACGTGTGGCGCCTGCGCCGTACGGAGGTGTGACCCCGTAGACACATGCGCGGCGCCCCGCACCAGGTGCGGGGCGCCGCGCTGTGAGCGGACGGACGAGCGGGCGGGCCGGTCTCAGGCGGGGCCCGGCTTGATCCGGCCGCGCCAGGCGCCGGACTCGCCGCCGCGCTCCTCGACGTACTCCTTGAAGCGCCGCATGTCGCCCTTGATCCGCCGGTCGATGGTGCCCGTCATGGCCCCGACCTTGTCGACGGCGCCACTGGGCTCCACTTCCATCACCAGCTCCACGCGCGTGTGCGTGTCGTCCACGCGCTCGAAGCGGACCATGCCCTTCTGCCGGGTGTCACCGGAGGTGGTCCGCCAGGTGATCCGCTCGTCGGGCAACTGGTCGACGATCTCGGTGTCGAACTCCCGCCGTACCCCGCCGATCTTCGTGGTCCAGTGGTTGTGGCGGTCGTCGAGCTGCCTGACCTCCTCGACGCCCTCCATGAAGTTCGGGAACTCCTCGAACTGGGTCCACTGGTCGTAGGCGGTACGGACCGGGACGCCGACCTCGACCGTTTCCTTCACCGTGCTCATCACAGCCTCCTCACTGATGGACCTCGGCACAGGACGGCGGGTACCCGGCAGACCGCGCGGCTCACCCCGCGGGACGCGGTGTGATCGCGGACCGTGGCCGCCCGGGTCACGATGGACTCACCCCTCACGAACCAGGAGCCCCCCACGATGACGGACGTTTCCAGTCAGGGTCCCCCGCAGGGCGACGACCGCGAGGTCCTCACCAACCGCCAGGGCCACCCCGTCCACGACAACCAGAACCAGCGGACCGTCGGCGCCCGGGGCCCGGCGACCCTGGAGAACTACCAGTTCCTGGAGAAGATCAGCCACTTCGACCGGGAGCGCATCCCCGAGCGGGTGGTGCACGCGCGGGGCGTGACGGCGTACGGCTACTTCGAGGCGTACGGCGCCTGGGGCGAGGAGCCCATCGACCGGTACACCCGCGCCAAGCTGTTCCAGGAGCGCGGCAAGCGCACCGACGTCGCCGTGCGCTTCTCCACGGTCATCGGCGGCCGGGACTCCTCCGAGGCCGCCCGTGACCCGCGCGGGTTCGCGGTGAAGTTCTACACCGAGGACGGCAACTGGGACCTCGTCGGCAACAACCTGGGCGTCTTCTTCATCCGGGACGCCATCAAGTTCCCCGACGTCATCCACGCCCTCAAGCCCGACCCGGTCACCTTCGAGCAGCAGCCGCGCCGCATCTTCGACTTCATGTCGCAGACGCCGGAGTCCATGCACATGCTGGTCAACCTGTTCAGCCCGCGCGGCATCCCCGCCGACTACCGCCATATGCAGGGCTTCGGCGTCAACACCTACAAGTGGGTGAACGCGGCCGGGGAGACCAAGCTGGTCAAGTACCACTGGATGCCCAAGGCGGGCGTGCGCTCCATGACCGCGGAGGACGCCGCCAACGTGCAGGCGGACGGCCTCGGCCACGCCACCAAGGACCTGTACGAGGCGGTCGCCCGCGGTGACCACCCCGAGTGGGAGCTGCTCGTCCAGATGATGGACGACCACGACCACCCGGAGCTGGACTTCGACCCGCTGGACGACACCAAGACCTGGCCCGAGCAGGACTTCCCGCCCCGGCCGGTGGGCCGGATGGTGCTGGACCGGATGCCGGAGAACTACTTCGCGGAGAACGAGCAGATCTCCTTCGGCACCGGCGTCCTCGTCGACGGACTGGACTTCTCCGACGACAAGATGCTGGTGGGCCGCACCTTCTCCTACAGCGACACCCAGCGCTACCGGGTCGGCCCCAACTACCTCCAGCTCCCGGTCAACATGCCCAAGCACGCCGCGGTGCGCACCAACCAGCGCGACGGGCAGATGACGTACCACGTCGACAGCGCCGGAGCGGCGGACCCGGTCGTCAACTACGAGCCGTCGGTCATCGGCGGGCTGCGCGAGGCGCCCTACCCGACCCACGACGAGCAGGGCCCGGAGATCCGCGGCCGTCTCACCCGCAAGCGCATCCCACGCGCCAACGACTACCAGCAGGCCGGTCAGCGCTACCTGCTGATGGAGCAGTGGGAGCGCGACGACCTGGTGCACAACTTCGTCACCCTGCTCGCGCAGTGCGACCGGCCGGTGCGGGAACGCATGGTGTGGCACTTCCTGCTGGTCGAGAACGACCTCGGGCTGCGGGTCGGCGAAGGGCTCGGCATCGGCCCCGAGGACGTCACCGGTCTTGAGCCGCTGCCGGGCCAGGACCTCACCGACGAGGACCGCGAGCGCCTCGCCCACCTCGGCAAGAACCCGCCGCGCGACGTGACCGGGCTGACCATGACCCACTGCGTCCCCGACGAGCGGCACGTCGTCACCCGCTGACCAGGCGAAAGTCCCCGATCCGAGCCCCGTGCAAGATCAAAGAACCGGAGGGTTAGCATATGAGCGCCACCTAGCTCGAAAGAGAAACACGTGACTGTCAACGAGGACTCGTTCACCAACTGGAAGAACCGCGAGGAGATCGCGGAGTCGATGATCCCGATCATCGGGAAGCTGCACCGGGAGCGGGACGTCACGGTCCTGCTGCACAGCCGCTCCCTGGTGAACAAGTCAGTGGTCAGCATCCTCAAGACCCACCGGTTCGCCCGGCAGATCGCCGGTGCGGAACTCACGGTCACCGACACCATGCCGTTCCTGAAGGCCCTCACCACGCTCGACCTCGGCCCGTCCCAGATCGACCTCGGGATGCTCGCCACCACCTACCGCGCCGACGACCGCGGCCTGACGGTCGAGGAGTTCACCGCCGACGCGGTCGCCGGGGCCACCGGCGCCAACAAGATCGAGCGCGGTGAGGGCCGGGACGTCGTCCTCTACGGCTTCGGCCGCATCGGCCGCCTCGTCGCCCGGCTGCTGATCGAGAAGTCCGGCTCCGGCAACGGGCTGCGGCTGCGCGCCATCGTGGTCCGCGGGGGTGGCGAGCAGGACATCGTCAAGCGGGCCTCGCTGCTGCGCCGCGACTCCATCCACGGCCAGTTCCAGGGCACGATCACCGTCGACGAGGCGAACAGCACGATCGTCGCCAACGGCAACGAGATCAAGGTGATCTACGCCAACGACCCCAGCGAGGTCGACTACACGGCGTACGGCATCAAGAACGCCATCCTCATCGACAACACCGGCAAGTGGCGCGACCGCGAGGGCCTCTCCCAGCACCTGCGCCCCGGCGTCGACAAGGTCGTCCTGACCGCCCCCGGCAAGGGCGACGTCCCCAACATCGTGCACGGCGTCAACCACGACACCCTCAAGCCCGACGAGCGCGTGCTGTCCTGCGCGTCCTGCACCACCAACGCGATCGTGCCGCCGCTGAAGGCGATGGACGACGAGTTCGGCGTCGTCCGTGGCCACGTGGAGACCGTCCACTCGTTCACCAACGACCAGAACCTGCTGGACAACTACCACAAGGCCGACCGCAGGGGCCGCTCCGCGCCGCTGAACATGGTCATCACCGAGACCGGCGCCGCCTCCGCCGTCGCCAAGGCGCTGCCCGACCTCAAGGCGAGGATCACCGGCAGCTCGATCCGCGTCCCCGTCCCGGACGTCTCGATCGCGATCCTCAACCTCCAGCTCGCCCGGGAGACCACCCGCGAGGAGGTCCTCGACCACCTCCGCGAGGTGTCCCTGACCTCCCCCCTGAAGCGCCAGATCGACTTCATCACCGCCCCCGACGCGGTCTCCAGCGACTTCATCGGCTCCCGGCACGCCTCGATCGTCGACGCCGGGGCCACCAAGGTCGAGGGCGACAACGCCATCCTCTACCTCTGGTACGACAACGAGTTCGGCTACTCCTGCCAGGTCATCCGCGTCGTCCAGCACGTCTCCGGCGTCGAGTACCCGACGTACCCGGCACCGCTCGCCTGACCCGGCCCGCGCGACCCGGCATCCCGCCGGGTTGCGCGCCCGCCGCGGGGGCGGACGATGGAAGCGGGGCCGCACCCGTGCGCGCCCCGCGCCACCCACGCCCCCCACGGAGGTGCCATGGCCAGGGACGACAACCGCGACATGGAGCGTTCCATGGACCGTCCGGAGGAAGACCGTTCCGTGGACAAGTGGGCGGACCGGCTGATGAGCGGCGGCGGGTCCATGGACCGCGCGCAGGCCCGCCAGTTCGTCCGCAACGTCTACGAGGCCGCCCAGCGCGACCTCACCGAGCGGGACTCCCAGGCGGAGTACGAGCGCGAGGAGTAGCGGCCCGCGTCACGCCCCGCGGTCACGCCCGGCCGACCGCGACGGTCAGCCCCCGCAGCTCGTAGCCCCCGATGTCCGGCTTGAAGGAGACCCGCGGCGCACCGGTCATCCGCACACCGTCCAGCGCGAACAGACGGCTCAGGAACACGTCCGCCTCCAGGACCGCCACCCCGGCCCCGGGGCAGCGGTGCGCCCCGTCCCCGAAGGACAGCCCCGCCGCCGACGGACCGAGCCCCGGCGCACGCCCCGGGCGGACGCGGTACGGCTCCTCGCCCACGGCCTCCGGGTCGGTGTTGGCGTCGTCGACGAACAGCTCGATCAGCTCACCCGGCTCCACCAGCCGCGGCCCGGACGGCGTCCGCAGGGTCAGCGGGGCCGTCGTACGGCGGCGCAGCCGGGCGACCACCGGCTCAAGCCGCAGGATCTCCCGGAGCAGCTCCAGCCGCTCCGGCTCCCCGGCCGCCCGGTACCGCTCCCGCAGCTCCGCGTCCGTGAACAGGTGCCACGCCGCCACGCAGATGAACTCCCGGGTGGTGATCATGCCCGCCGCCGCGAAGGTGAGGCACTCGCCCAGGATCTCGGCGTGCGAGCAGCCCTCCGCCAGCAGGTGCCCGATCAGGTCGTCGTGCGCCCGGCGCCGGTGCGCGCGGATGGCGGGCCGCACGTCGGCGAGGTAGATGCGCAGCCAGTTGGTGTTCTGCCGCACCAGCCAGTACAGCCCCCGCACGCTGGTCAGCCCCGGGGTGCCGAACTCCTCCGGGAAGAACGCCTCAAGGCGCGCCCGCATCCCCGGACGGCTGTGGCGCAGCCCGACGATGTGGCAGGCCACCTCGATCGCCATCTGGAAGCTGAGGTCGGGCAGATGGGCCTCGCCCGCCTCCCGTAGGAGCGCGAGCTGCTCGTCGGCGATCCGCTCCATGACGTCGCGGTAGTGCTCGTCCACCCGGCGCGGGGTGAAGAAGCGCGCGGTCTGCCGCCGTTGCTCCCGGTGTCCTGGCCCGTCCTGGTAGAGCACCGGGCGCCGCACGCGCGGTGGCAGCTTCTCCACGGTCTCGATGCCGAGCCCCGCCTGCACGGTGCCGGTGCCGCGCAGCACGGCACGGGCGGCGTCGTAGCCGTGCACCTCCCAGGAGCCGTCGGCCCCCTGACGCACCGGGCAGCCGGGGTGGCCGCCCGCCCTGTGGATCTTCCGCGCCGAATCCCTCACGTCCGTCACCGGCCTCGCCCCCACGCCTCGCGCGCCCCGCCCCACAGGCAGTCGCCAACTGATCGTTCACCGCTCATCCAGCCCCGTTCACCTGTCCTGCCCAGGATTCGCCATGGGCATGTCGCGCACCGTCCGGCAGCGCCCCTCCAGCACGCGGCGATCAGAAGGGACGGCTGCCGATGCGGCCACGACAGGGGCGAAGACGTCCGGGCGGCAGAGCACACCGACAGCGGATCCTGGGCGTGGCGCTCACCGCGCTGCTCCTGGTGGGCGTGGGCGTGACCCAGGCGCACGCCGGGACCGACTCCCCGGACCCCGCCCGCAAGGGCGGCGAGCCCGCCGCCGGGACCAGCCTGCCGACGCTCACCCCCGAGGACGGCGCCTACCTCGAAGGCACCAGGAAGGCCGTCGCCACCCCGACGCTGGCCGGTGACTCCGTCACCCGCCTCACGGTCGACGGCACCGCGCTGCCCGCCGAGCGCACGACCGGCGTCTCCCGGCTCCGCTTCGACGTCGGCTCCAACTCGACCGAGGCCCGCTACGGCAACCACGTCATCGTCAACGGCGACTACCGGGCCGACATCGGTGACCTCGCGGGCGAGCGCGGCACCCTGGAGATCCCCAACGACAAGCTCCGCCAGGGCGAGAACACCGTCGAGATCGTCGCGGGCGCCGTCGACAGCTCCTGCGGCACCAACTACGACGACTTCGTCCTCTCCGACATCACCCTGGAGCTGCTCGGCGAGATCGCCGACGGTGAGGAGAACGAGTACACGTACTCCTTCGGCGACGGAAGCTGCGGCACCAACACCTCCCTGCTGAAGCGGGCCACGCTCACCTTCTTCGTGCTGTCCGACCCGCGGGGCAGCACGGGCCTGACCGCCGACCTCGACACCACCAAGCTGGCCAACGGCAAGCACGCGCTGACCGCCACCACCACCTCCGGCAGGACCGTCACCCACTCCGTGACCGTCAACAACGCCCCGCCCGGCGCCCCGCGCCTGACGCCCGTCGACGGCACCCTGGCCAAGGGCGGGCAGCCGGTCTTCGCGAGCCTGCCCGCGGGCGGTGACGGCGGTGTGGAGTCGCTGACCGCCGACGGCCGCGAGCCCGTCACCCGCGCCCACCTCGGCAACGGCGCGGCCACGTTCTCCTTCGACGTCGGCGCCAACTCCCTCGACGACCGCTACGACAACCACCTGCTCGTCAACGGCAAGCGCATCGACCTCGGCGGCACCTGGGTCAGCCAGCGCGTCGACATCGCCGTCCCGGCGCGGTTCCTGGTGCCCGGCGACAACGTCGTCACCCTCGTCTCCAGCCCCTACCAGGAGAGCTGCGGACCCAACCGCGACGACTTCGACCTGTCGAACATCGCCCTCGCCCTCGACGGCGCCACCGTCACCGGCCACGACATCGCGGACTCCTACGCGATGGGCGACGGGAGCTGCGGCTCCAGCACCACCCGGCTGCGCGAGGCGGAGCTGCGCTTCACCGTCGACGCCCCGGCCGTGCACGTCTCCGACACCCTCGGCTCCGGCACCGCCACCCTCGGCTTCACGGTGGGCGGCAACTCCATCGAGGCCCGCTACGGCAACCACGTCCTGGTCAACGGACAGAAGCGGGTCCTGGACAGCGACTTCGTCAGCGAGCGCGTCGGGCTGACCTTCCCCAACGAGTGGCTGGTCCCCGGCTGGAACACCATCGACCTCGTCGCCGGGACGTTCCCGACCTCCTGCGGCGACAACCGCGACGACTTCGCCGTCTCCGACCTCACCCTCACCCCGGCGCGGGGCACGGCCGAGGGCCGGATGCTCAAGGGCTCCTACAGCCTCGGCGACGGCAACTGCGGCAGCAACGTCAACCCGCTCACCGAGATCGACCTGGAGTTCTACGTCGACGGCCCGGCGCAGGGCCTGCGCGCCGACCTCGACACCCCGGAGATGAAGGACGGCGACCACACCCTCGCCGCCACCTCCCGCTCCGGGAAGACCGCGACCCGCCTCCTGGTGACCGACAACTCGGCGCCCCGGATCGCCGTCAGCACCCCCGCCCCGGGCCAGCGGCTCACCGCGTCGGTCGTCCTGGACCTGCGCCTGGCGGACCCCTCCGGCGTGGTGGACGGCCCGCACGTCAAGCTCGACGGCGAGACCGTCCCGCTCGGCACCGCCGTGGGCCCCGGCCTCTCCGCCGGTCCGCACACCCTCGCCGTCACCGGCACCGACGGCCTCGGCAACACCGGCACCCGCGAGGTGAGGTTCACCTCCGCCGGTATCCCGGACACCCCCGCCGACCTCGCCCCGGCGTCCGGCACCCGGGACGCGGACCGCAGCCCCACCCTGTCCGCGAAGGTCTCCGAACCCGACGGCGGCACCGTCACCGCCACCTTCTCCGAGGCGGAGATCCTCACCCCGAACCAGGCGTACCAGGGCACGTCGCAGGGCCTGCCGACCACCCTCAGGGTGCCCGGCGAGAAGAAGGCCAGGACCGACGGCCTCGCCCCCGCCGACGGCAGGTCGCTCGCCGCGCCCGCCGCCGAGGACGTCACCTACCAGCGCTTCGACGTGCCGGTGAAGGGCCACGTCGACACGCCCGTGCTGCGCTGGGAGGGCGTCATCGACCCGGAGCGGCTGGTCGCGCTGCGGGTGTGGAACACCGCCACCCGCACCTGGGACGTCCTCACCAGCGCCCGTGGCGCCGTCGCGGGCGACACCGTCCTGACCTCGGTCGTCGACCGCCGGTACGTCGACCGGCAGCAGGTCCACGTCATGGTCACCGGTGAGGACCCGTTCGCCGACGACATCGGCGCCGGGGACCCGGACGGCTTCGCGGACCCGGACGCGTACGACTTCTCCCTCGTCCACTTCACCGACACCCAGTACCTGTCCGAGGGCGCGGTCGAGCAGGAGACGGCCGCGGAGCGGGCGGTCTGGGAGCGGGCCTACGGCGACACCACCCGCTGGATCGCCGCCAACAAGGACAAGCGGAAGATCGCGTACGTCGCCCACACCGGCGACATCATCGAGAACAACATCCGCAAGCCCGCCGACGAGGCCGCCCAGCGCCAGGCCGTGGGGGAGATGGAGGTCTCCTCGCGGCAGCAGCGGATCCTCGACGACGCGGGCGTCCCCAACGGGGTGATCGCGGGCAACCACGACAACCAGTCCGGCACGGAGACCGGCCCCGACGCCCTCTACAACCGGTACTACGGCCCCGACCGCTACCAGGCGCTCTCCCAGGGCTGGGAGCACGCCGAGTACGGCGGCCCGTGGCGCGCGGGCGACAACCAGAACCACTACGACCTGTTCTCCGCGGGCGGCGTCGACTTCGTCGTCGTCGGACTGTCGTACGGCGTCACGCGCGAGGAGGCCGAGTGGGCGGACTCCGTCTTCAAGCGGTTCCCCGACCGCAACGGCATCCTGCTCTCGCACGACTACCTCGCGCCGAGCGGCGACCCGGACGGGCGCGGCGCCGCGTTCTCCGCGCCGGACGGCTCGATGCTGTTCAAGACGGTCGTCCAGGACAACCCCAACGTGTTCCTGATCCTCGCCGGTCACGAGCACGGCGTTGGCACCAACGTGAAGCCGAAGGTCGGGGAGATCGAGCACGGCGTCGTCGAACTCCTCGCGGACTACC
The DNA here is from genome assembly GCF_042674625.1 of Streptomyces flavalbus. Classification (NCBI taxonomy): domain Bacteria; kingdom Bacillati; phylum Actinomycetota; class Actinomycetes; order Kitasatosporales; family Streptomycetaceae; genus Streptomyces; species Streptomyces flavalbus. Next base: position 361,056 of record NZ_JBHTEB010000001.1, on the reverse strand, counting down.
AGTTCTACACGGTCTCCGCGGACCGCCTCGGCCTCACCGAGATCGGCGGCTACCAGCCCGACGACCAGCTCCAGTTCGGCGCGAGCTTCTTCCGGATGCTCCAGTTCGACGTCGACCGGGCCGAGCTGACGGTGGACACCTACTCGCCCCTGCTCGACGAGTTCGGCGCCACCGAGTACGACACCAGCCACCGCTACGACGGCACCGAGGACAACATGGTCCTCCCCGTCGACCTCTCCACCCGCACCACGGCGTTCCGCACCGACGCGCTCGCCCTGTACGACCCGGTCAGCGTCATCGGCCGGGACCGGGCGCCGTCCGGCGGGACCGCCTCGGTGACCTGGAAGGGGCTCAAGCCGGACACCGCGCACGCCTGGTTCGTCACGGCGCGCTCCGCGGGCGGCGGCGTCACCGCCTCCGAGCCGAGCGTCTTCGTCACCAAGGACGCGCACGGCCGTCCCGGCACCTGGGCGCCGGACGACCCCGTCCGCCCCTGGTTCGGTCCGCTGGCCGACCCGCGCTGACCGGCCGCGACCCGACCGGCCACCCAGCCGCCCGCCGCCGAGGACCCGACCGGTCCGGGGCGGCGGGCGGACCCCGTCCCCCGCCGAGGAACCGGAACCCCACCCCATGGCCGCACCACCTCGCCCCTCCGCCGCCCTCACCGCCCTGCTCGCCGCGCTGGCCGCGGTCCTCGCCCTGCCCGTCCCGGCCGCCGCCCACGACACCACCTCCACCGCCTACGCCGACGTACGCGGTAGCGGTGGGCACCTGGAAGCGGTCCTCGACCTGGAGTACGACCTGCTGATGAAGTCGGCGTGGCTGTACGCCGAGGCGTACGACGCCGAGGGCCGTGCCGAGCAGCGCCGCCAACTGAGGCTCAACGCCGACGCGGTCACCGCCTACGTCACCGACCGGTTCGCGGTCGGCCGCGAGGGCGGCGCCGACTGCGCGCCCCGCCCGGTCGGCGACGCCGACGTCCACGAGCGCGGTGACCGGCCCTTCGCCGTGCTCACCCTGGCCTACGACTGCCCCGGGGCCGCCGACGGCCCGTACCGCGTCTCCAGCGCGCTCTTCCCCGACGCCGAGACGTTCGTCCACGGCACCCGGACGATCGTCCACTACGACGTGGACGGCCAGCGCGGCTCGCGGGTGCTCACGGCCGGGGAGCCGACCCTGACGACCGGCGGCGCGGGGGAGTCCCGCCAGGTGGCGGAGTTCTTCCGGGTCGGCGCGGAGCACCTGCTGTTCGGTCCGGACCACCTGCTGTTCCTGCTGGCGCTGCTGCTCGGCACCCGCGGGCTGCGGGAGGTCGTCCGCACCGCGACCGCGTTCACCGCCGCGCACAGCGTGACCTTCCTGCTGGCGGCCACCGGGCTGGTGAGCGTGCCCACGGGCGTCGTCGAGCCGGTGATCGCGGCCTCCATCGCCGTGGTGGCGGTGGCGGGACCGCTGACCCGCGAGCGCCGGGGCGGCGACCGCTGGCGCCTTCCGGCCGCGTTCGGGTTCGGGCTGGTGCACGGGCTGGGCTTCGCCGGGTCGCTCGGCATCGACGAGAGCCGCTCCTGGGAACTGCTGCTGTCGCTGCTGAGCTTCAACCTCGGCGTCGAGGCCATGCAGCTCGTCCTGATCGCCGTGGCCTTCTGGCCGCTGCGGCTGCTGCGGGGCACCTCCGCCCAGCGCTGGGCGCTGCCCGCGCTGACCGTGCCCGTCGTGCTCGTCAGCCTCTACTGGTGCTGGGACCGGACCGTCGTGGCCCTGTAAAGTACAAAACGCCCTATTTATCCCATAACGGATGTCTTCCGTCGGAGTGATGGATGTTCCGCAGGCGCCCGCACCAGGACGGCGACGAGCTGCTCGCCCGGCTGGGCTCGCTCACGTCGCTGGCGCGCGAGCGCGCGGAGTTCCAGCGCTCCCAGGTCGAACTGGCGATCGCCCTGCAACGCGAGATGCTCCCGGCCGACCTGCCCGCCGCGCCGGGCCTGCGGCTGGCCGCCCGGTACGTGCCCGCCTGCTACGGCCTCAACGTCGGCGGCGACTGGTACGACGCCTTCCGGCTCCCCGACGGCCGTATCGGCCTGTCCATAGGCGACGTCCAGGGCCACAACATCGAGGCCGCGGCCTTCATGGGGCAGGTGCGCGTCGGGCTGCGGGCCCTGGCCTCCGTCACCAGCGACCCCGGCGACCTGCTCGCCGTCACCAACGACCTGCTGATGACCCTCGGCACCGACCTCTTCGCCACCTGCACCTTCATGCGCCTGGACCCGGCCACCGGCCTGCTGGAGAGCGCCCGCGCGGGACACATCCCCTGCGTGTGGGCCACGGCGGACGGCAGGTCCGGCATCACCGACGACGAGGGCGGGCCCCCGCTCGGCCTGCAGGAGGGCATGACGTACCCCGTCTTCCGGCACCGGATCACCCTCGGCGGGGTCTTCGTGCTGGTCACGGACGGCGTGGTGGAGGGGCCCTCCCTCGACGTCGACGAAGGGCTCCACCAGACCGTCCGCCTCGCGGGCATCGCCGCGGTCGCCGGTCTGGACGCCGGAGCCCTCGCCGCCGCCGTCATCAAGGGCGCGGAACGCGTCGGCCACGAGGACGACGCCGCGGTACTCGTCGTCCGCCACGACGGCCCGGCGAACGCGGCGTAGGCCGTCCCGGCGGATCAGACGCCGGTGACGCTCGGCGTCCCCCGCGCGTGCCGGTGGGCGCGGGCCTGAGCCGGGCGAGGCGCGTGCGGGGCGCGCCGGGCCCGGCGTCCGTGGCCGAATCCGACGTCCGCCACCGGCTCCACCGGACGGGCCCCGACCGCCCCGAGCAGCCTGACCGCTTGACCGCCCCGGGCCGCCGCGGTCGCACTGGCCAGCTTGACCGCCCTGGTCGCCCCAGACCAACCCCCACCGTCCCGGACCGCCCTGGTCGCCCCGGTCGCCCCCCACCCCCGCAGTCAGCCATTGGGCGTCACCGGCGGGCCGTTCGCCTCGCCGGGGTGGGGGGATCGGTGTCTGATGGCTGCTGTGGTGGCAACGCGGGATTCGCGCCGGGCGTTCACGACCGGCCTCCAGGCGCTGGCCGTCGCCGGGTGCTACTACGCGGCGGGACGGCTCGGCCTCCTGCGGCAGCTCGCCGTCGAGGGCGCCGTGTTCACCCCCATCTGGCCCGCCACCGGCGTCGCCCTGGGCGCCCTGCTGATCCTCGGCCCACGCTGCTGGCCCGGCATCGCCCTTGGCGCCTTCCTCGTCATCCTCTCCCTCACCGGCCTGGACATCCACCCCACCGCCCTGATCACCGTGGCGGGCAACACCGCCGCGCCCGTCTTCTCCTACCTGCTGCTGCGCCGGGTGGGATTCCGCCCCGAACTGGAGCGGCTGCGCGACGGCATCTCCCTGGTCGTCCTGGGCGCCCTGGTCGGCACCCTGGTGAGCGCCACCACCGGGGTCAGCACCCTCGTCCTCACCGACGATCTGGAGGCCAGCGCCTTCGGCACCGTCTGGTTCGCCTGGTGGGTCGGCGACGCCATGGGCGTGCTGATCATCACCCCGCTCGTCCTCGTCGTGGCCGTGACCCGCCCGCGCCCGACCCTGCGCCCCAACCTGCACCGCTGGCCCGAGGCCGCCGCCCTGCTCGTCGCCACCCTCGTGATCGTGCCGCTGGCCACCCGCAGCTCGGTCAGCGTGCTGTTCCTGGTCTGCCCCCTGCTGATCTGGGCCGCCCTGAGCTTCCAGGTCGCGGGCAGCATGTTGTGCGCCCTGTTCACCTCCGTCATGGCCACCGTCGCGGCGACCGACGGGGTCGGCCCCTTCCAGGGGCTCACCCATGTGGAGGTCATGAGCAAGCTCCAGGCGTTCAACGGCAGCATGGCCCTCACCGCGCTGCTGCTCTCCGCCGTGATCACCGAGCAGCGCAACACCCGGCGCTCCGTGGAACGCGCCTGCCAGGAACTGGTCGAGGTCCTGGAGTACCTCACCACCAGCGAGCCCCAGGCCCGCTGGCCGCCCCCCGGCACCGACTTCCCCGAGATCCCCCACCTCCCCGAGAAACCCCCGAGACCGGCCGACCCCCATGGAGGCCCCGCATGACCAAGCAGCGCAAGCAGAAGAAGGAACTCCGCAAGGGCGACAAGGTCGCCTGGAGCACCCACGGCACCGAGACCCGCGGCACCGTCGAGAAGAAGATCACCGAACGGACGAAGGCCGCGGGCCGCACCGTCGACGCCGCACCCGACGACCCGCAGTACGAGGTGCGCAGCGAAAAGTCAGGCAAGTCCGCCGTCCACAAGCCCTCCGCGCTGCGGAAGAAGTGACCCGCCATGACCGACGACGACCACCAGCGCACCTGGGACGACTTCCGCGACCTGGTCAACATGAAGCCGTCCGACCTGGAGCAGTGGCTCGACACCGACGAGTCACGGGCCGCCGGTCAGCACCGGGACGGCGGTGAGTCGACCGGACACGCCTCCGGCCGCCGCGTCCTCGCCATCCTGCGCGCCAGGAAGTCCGACCTGTCCGACGACGACTACGACCACATGCGCAAGGTCGTCGGCTACGTCCGCCGCCACCTCGCCCAACGGCCCTCCGGGGACGTACGGGACTCCCGGTGGCGCCACTCGCTGATGAACTGGGGCCACGATCCGCTCGTGGAGAAGTCATAGGGACCCCGGGCCCGGTGGCCGCATCCGGTACCGCCCCCGCGCCGGAAGTGCGGGGCGAGGGCGGTTCCGGCGCACGGCCCGGGTGCGGGCCGCCGGGTCCCCCGGTGCCGGTGTCCCTCCGTCGTCCCCTCCGGCGGAGGGCCACCCGCGCCGGGCCCTCGCTCAGCGCAGGACGTCGGCGAGCGCGGCCAGCAGCCGGTCGCACTCCTCCTCGGTGGTGTACGGCGCGGGCCCGACGCGCAGCCCGCCCGCGGCGCCCAGCCCCAGGTGGCGGGAGGCCTCCAGCGCGTAGAAGGAGCCCGCCGGGGCGTGCACCCCGCGCTCGGCCAGCCGCCGGGAGACCTCGGCGGCGCTCTGCCCGTCCACCGTGACCAGCAGCGTCGAGGTGCGCCGGGCGGCCCGGGAGCGCACGGTCACCGCGGGCAGGGCCGCGAGCCCCGCCTCAAGACGGTCCCGCAGCGCCCGCTCGTGCCCGGCCAGCGCCGCGAACGACGCCTCAAGACGCGCCCGGCGGCTGCCGGTCGCCGCGTCGTCGAGCCCGGCGAGGAAGTCGACCGCGGCGTGCGCGCCCGCCAGCAGCTCGTAGGGGAGCGTGCCCAGCTCGAACCGCTCCGGGACCTCGTCGGTGGACGGCAGCAGCTTGTCCGGCCGCAGCGTCCGGAGGAACTCCGGCCGGGCCGCCAGCACCCCGAGGTGCGGGCCGAGGAACTTGTACGGCGAGCAGACCAGCGTGTCCGCGCCCAGCGCCGCCAGGTCCACCGCCGTATGCGCCGCGTGGTGCACCGCGTCGACGTGCAGCAGCGCGTCCACGCCGCGCACCAGCTCCGCGATCTTCGGCAGGTCGGGCCGGGTGCCGATCAGGTTGGACGCCGCGGTCACCGCGACCAGCCGGGTGCGCGGGGAGAGCGCCGCCGCGACGTGGTCGGCGGTCAGCTCACCGCTGACCGGGTCGAAGTCGGCGTACCGGACGGTCGCGCCGACCGCCTCGGCCGCCTGCGCCCAGGGCCGGATGTTCGCGTCGTGGTCGAGCCGGGTGACGACCACCTCGTCCCCCGGCCCCCACGTCTTGGCCAGGGCGCGCGCCAGGTCGTAGGTGAGCTGGGTGGCGCTGCGGCCGAAGACGATGCCGCCCGGGTCGCCCGCCACGAGGTCCGCCAGCGCGGCCCGCGCCCCGGCGACCACCGCCTCCGCGTTGCGCTCGCCCGGACTGAGCGGCCCCCGGTTGGCCAGCGGGGCGCGCAGGGTGTCCGCGATGGCGTCGATGACCGGCAGCGGCATCTGGGTGCCGCCCGGGGCGTCGAAGCGGGCGGAGTCCGGGGTGAGGCCGGGTATCGCGGCGCGGACCGCGTGGACGTCGTAGGCCATGTGCGTGCTCCAGGGGATCGGCCGGGGCGGGGCGCACGGCGCCACGGCCGCGCGGAGCACGACGGTATCCGGTGCCCTGAGCGGGGCGGACGGCGGTACCGCCCCTGCCCGCCCGGCCGGTCAGCGGCGGGTGATCCGCTCCCCGGCGGTGAGGTCGAGGCGGGCGACGACCTGCTTCCCGCCCTCGAACGGGACGACGTCCAGTTCCCGGCTGCACATCTCCACCAGGCGCAGGCCGTGGCCGCCCACGCGCGCCGGGTCGGGCGGCTGGACGCGGGGCGGCTCGGGCGAGGTGTCCCAGACGGCGATGGTCAGCTCGGTGCCGTCCTCCGACACGCCCAGCCGCAGCCCGCAGCCGCCGGGCGTGTGCCGGAGGGCGTTGACGAGGAGTTCGTTGGCGACGAGCTGGGCGTCCAGCTCGGCGAGGGGGCTGACCGGGACGCCGGTGGTGGCGGACGCCCTGGCGAGGAAGGTCCGAACGGCCCGCCGCGCGTCGGCGGCGCGTCCCGCGCCCGGGCTCCAGGTGGCTCGGTAGCGCAGGGCGGCGGATTCGTTCGACTCGTGTCCCTCGGCCGCCTGTGGCCCAAGCGGGATGACCATAAACCGCACCTTTTTGCATCGCAGGGGCAGTGCTCGTGAAGCGCGTATGCAGTCTCCGTTACCCCGTTTCCGCTCGCGTACCGCTCCTGAATCCGGGCGACGCCCGCTCACGCCGTCCAGTCGAGCCGCAGCACCGCGAGGTCGTCGGTGTGCCGCTCGGCGTTCTTCGCGCGGACGGTGTCGAGTACGGCGTTCAGGTGCTGGCCCGGGTCGGGGTCGCGGGTCTTCTCCAGGACCCGCAGCAGCCCGTCGACGCCCAGCCGGGCGTCCGCGCCCCGGCGGCCCCCGCCCCCGCCGTCCGGACCGTCGCCCGGCTCGTCGCCGTACCCCTCGATCAGGCCGTCCGTGTACGCGATCAGCGCGCCGCTGCGGGGCAGGGACACGGTGGTGGCGGGCCACTTGCCGAGCCCGGGGACTATCCCGAGCGCCACGCCGTGCGCGGCGGACACGGGGTGGGCGCCGTCGGAGGTGAGCAGCACCGGCTCGTGGTGGCCGACCAGGTGCAGGGTCATGGTGGCCGACTCCGGGTCGAGCGCGATCATGGTGCAGGTGGTGAACAGGTCACTGCCCGAGCGCTCGGCGATGTGTATCCGCTCCAGCAGGTGCAGCAGCTCGTGGCCGCGGTGCCCGCCGAGGGTCAGCGTCCGCCAGGCGATCCGCAGGCAGACGCCGAGCGCCGCCGCGTCCGGCCCGTGCCCGCTGACGTCGCCGATGATGGCGTGCACGATGCCGTCCGGGGTCTGCACCACGTCGAGGAAGTCCCCGCCGAGCAGCGCCTGCGCCCGCCCGGGGAAGTAGCGGCTGGTCGCGGTGACCGACCCGGACGACAGGATCGGCTCCGGCAGCAGCCCGCGTTCCAGGCGGGCGTTCTCCGCGGCGCGCAACCGGCCGAGCTGGAGGGCGGCGCTCGCGCGTTCGGCCCGCTTGCGCTGCACGGCGTAGCGGACGGCGCGCTGCAGCAGCTCCGGCTCGACCTTGCCCTTGACGAGGTAGTCCTGCGCCCCGGCGGCCAGCGCGTCCACCCCGGCCCGGGACTCCGCGAGCCCGGTCAGCACGATGATCGCGGTGTCGGTGTCGGCGTCCTGGACGGCGGCGACCGTGCTCAGCCCGGAGACGTCGGGCAGGTGCAGGTCGAGCAGCACGCAGTCGTACGCCGCCTCGGCCAGCGCCCGGCGGGCCTCGGCGGCGGTGCGGCGGCGGGCCAGGGAGTGCCGCAGGTCGGTGTCGCGGAGCAGTTCCGTCACCAGCAGGGCGTCGCCGTCGTCGTCCTCCACCAGCAGGATGCGGAACGGCATCTCGTAGTCGATCGCCGGTTCTCTCACGACAGCTCCCCTTCGTGGGCGTCGGCGGCGGGGAGGGTGAACACGATCCGGGTGCCGGGGGAGTGCTCGGGGTCGACGGTGATGGTCCCGCCGTGGAACTCGACCACCTTCTTGCACATCGCCAGGCCGATGCCGGTGCCCGGGTAGGCGTCGCGGGTGTGCAGCCGCTGGAAGAGGACGAACACCTTCTCCTGGAACTCCGGCTCGATGCCTATGCCGTTGTCGGTCACCGCGAACTCCCACACATCACCGTTACGTTCTACGCCCACCCGGACCCGCGGTGGCCGGTCGGGAGCGCGGAACTTCACGGAGTTCGACAGCAGGTTCTGCCAGAGGATGCCGAGCTGGGTCGGATCGCCGAGGACGGTGGGCAGCGGCTCGCTGGTGATCTCGGCGCCGCTCTCCTCGATGGACACGCTCAGGGTGTCCAGCGTGCGGTCCAGCACCTGGGTGAGGTCGACGGCCGTGTGGTCGTTGTGGACCCGGCCGACGCGGGAGAAGGCGAGCAGGTCGTTGATGAGGACCTGCATCCGGTTGGCGCCGTCGACGGCGAAGTCGATGTACTGGTCGGCCCGTTCGTCGAGCTGCCCGCCGTAGCGCCGCTGGAGGAGCTGGGTGAAGCTGGACACCTTGCGCAGCGGCTCCTGGAGGTCGTGGGAGGCCACGTAGGCGAACTGCTCCAGCTCGGTGTTGCTGCGCTTCAGTTCCGCGGCCTGCTCGTCCAGCAGCCGCCGCGCCTCCTCGCTGTACTCCAGCTCCTGCAGCAGACGGCGGCGCATCGCCTCCACGTCCGCGAAGAGCTGCCGCAGGTCCGCGGGTCCGGTGCCGTCGAGGGGCCGGTCGAAGCGTCCGCTGGCCACCTCGCGGGCGGACCGGCCGAGCTGGGCGAGCGGGGTGGTCACCCCGCGCCGCAGGCCCTCGAAGACCAGCCCGGCGACCAGCAGGATCACGGACCCGATCACCGCGAGGCTCACGTTCCGCAGCCGGGTGGACCGCCGCAGCTCGGCGACCGCGTCGGCGTTCTCCGCGCTGAGGTGCCGCTGCTGCCGGGCCGTCGCCTGGCGCACGGCGTCGAAGACGCGCTTGCCGTCGTCGGCCCGCTCCGCCGTCACCGCGACGGCCCGCCCCTCCGCTGCCGCGGCGACGGGCCGCGCGAAGCGCTCCTGCCAGCGCTCGGCGAGCCGTTCCACGGTGGCGAGGTCCGCGCGGCCCCGGCTGTCGCCGCGCAGCAGCTCCCGCAGCCGCGCGACCGCGGCCCGCTCGTCCGCCATGCCCTCGGTGTACGGCTGGAGGAAGGAGCGCTCACCGGTCAGGCCGTATCCGCGCACCCCGGTCTCCTGGCTGACCAGCGCCGACTCCAGCCGGACGGCCTGGTCGAGGGCGGGGGAACGGTAGCGGACCAGCTCGTCCGTCACGTGCGAGGTGCGGACGATGGCCCACACCCCCAGCGAGCCGAGCACGGTCAGCACGGCGAGGGTGACGGCGACCCCCGTCCGCAGCCAGCGCCGGGTCGTCCAGTGCGACCTTCCCGTACGCGGGCCGGTCGGACGCTCCTTCGTCACGGTCAGTGCACTCCTTGTACTTCGGTGCCGCACCGGGGCGGTACGGCGTGACCACCGTAATCGGTGGGTGACAACGGCTGTTGTCAGGGATGACCGTGCCCTCTAGGGTGGGGTACATGCACGTCCCCCACTCCTTCCTGCGGATGACGCTCAGCGGATGACCGACGGGGAGATGACCGACCGCGTGGCCGCGGCGGTGGACGAGCTGGCCCACCGGCTCGTCCACGACCTCGCCCACCCCTCGGGCGACGGCGCGCTGGACGCGCGCTGGCAGGCGCTGGCCCGCCTGCGGGTGCTCGTACAAGTGGAGCGGGCCGTACACGACCTGGAGCAGGGCGCCGCCCGCGCCGCCGCCGTCGCGGGCGCCGGTTACCCCGAGATCGGCCGGGCGGCCAGCATGACGCGCCAGGGCGCCCGCCGCCGCTGGCCCGGCCTCACCCGTGCCATGCCCGGCCTCCCTCCCCGACCGTCACCCCGGAGTTCACGACCATGACCGTTCCCCCCGCCTCCGCCCGCCCCTACGACGTCCTGCTGGTGGAGGACGACGTCGCCGACGCCATGCTCATCCAGGACGCGCTGCTGGGCCGCGGCGCGCGCAACCTCGCCCAGGTCTCCGACGGGGTGGAGGCGCTGGAGTACCTCCGGGAACCGGCCAACCCGCGCCCCGACCTGATCGTGCTCGACCTCAACATGCCCCGGATGAACGGGCGCGAGTTCCTCGCCGTCGTCAAGGAGGACGCCGACCTGCGCACGATCCCCGTGGTCGTGCTCACCACCTCCGCGGCCCCCGACGACGTCTCCGGCGCCTACCGGCACCACGCCAACGCGTACGTCACCAAGCCGGTCAACCTGGAGGAGTTCGAGGCGGCGGTGCGCAGCATCGACACCTTCTACCTCGACATCGCGGTGAAGCCGCCCCGGCCCTGACGCCCGCGCGCGCGTATGACGCGACGGACCAGTCCCCGCAACGGGGACTGGTCCGTCCGTGCGGTGATGTCCCCCGAACGGTCCGCCCGGCGCGAAGCGCGGCCGGGTCTGGGGTCCCCTGGCAGTGACAGGACCGAATCGGCAGACAGGGGAGTGCCGTGTACGAAATGCACATAGGTCCGGGAACCGCGGACGGTGAACTGGTGTGGCACCTGGTGCCGCCCCACGACGCCAAGACCCTGTGCGGGGCGCGGGTCAGCGGATCACCGGGAGCCGCAGCGAACTCGACCGACCGGCACTGCGCCCCGTGCATGGTCCGGTTCCAGCAGGCGATGGAGGCCGCCAGCGCCAAGTGACCGCCCCACGGGCGGCCCTGCCGATCAGAGGCAGGACGCTCGGCCAGGCCGCCGCCAGCCTGGCCGCCCGCACCGCCTGGCCGGGGTTCCTCAGCCGGGGAAGCGGCCCGTGGAGCGCAGGAGCCAGCGGCGCTCCGCGTACGCCAGGTCGTCCCGCCACAGGCGCCCCGCCGCGGCCCGCACCAGGGGCCGCAGCAGTGGTGCCGCCCGGCGGGCGACCGCGAACCCGCGCCGGTCCGAGGCGGCCACCACCGCCTCGACGACCGCCGTGCGCGGGCGGCCCCGCTCGTCCGCGCCGAGCGGCGTGGCATGGGTCTCCACGACGGAACCCCGCCCCTCGCCCTCGACCACCCGCATCACCACCGTACGGGGCTCGGGCGCCGTGAACACGGCCCGCACCGGCACCACCAGCCGCCCGGCCACCTTGAACGACACCTCCACGGTGAACCCGTCGCCGCCGTCCGACTCCGCCCCCTCGGTCACCGTCAGGTCGACGAAGGAGTGCGGGTGGAACCAGGCCCCGTGCCAGGGGTCGAGACGGTTGGCGACCACGTCCTCGGGCTCGCACGTCCCGACCCCGACGTACACCGCGGACAGCGCGCCCGCGAGCGCCGGGCGCGGCGGCACCACCGGCGCGTCGAGCGGGGGTTCACCGCCGACCTCGTCGAGGCGGACCCACACCAGCACACCGTCGTCGTACACCGGATACGGCTCCCAGCCCGCGAACGGCTTCCCGTCCAGGGCGAGTCCGTGCCAGTGGCACACCAGCGTGCCGCAGCGCACGGGACTGTCCCGCAGCGGCGCCCCCAGATGCGGGCAACCGCCGGGACCGGCCACCGGCCGCCCGTCGGCGCGGCGCCAGACCACCACCTCACGGTCCGTGACGGTCCGCGCGAGCGGGCGCCCGGCTTCGAGGTCGCGGCTGGCGCCGACGACGTACCAGTTGCCGGAGGGCCGGGCCCGCGCCCGCTTCACCGCCCCGGCGATCACGGCGGGCCGCGCCTCCCGCCAGGTGGGGCGCTGCCGCTCCCACGGCACGGGGCGGCGCCGCAGGGAGAGCGGGAAGCGGTACCCGCCCGGCGTACGGGGGTTCACGCGACCTCCCCGTGCCGCCGGGTCAGCGGGACGGCCCGGGGCCGGGCGCGCAGCCGTGCCGCGGCCACCCGGGCGGCCCCGTCCGCGGCGACCACCGCCCGGCGCCGCCGCGGCACCACGACCCTGCGGTGCAGCACCGGGTAACCGGCGTCCGCCACGGCGTCCAGGATGCCGCCGTACAGCACGTACGCGGCGCGGATGCAGGGCCGCGCCACCGGGTCGAGCATCGCCAGGCCCGGCGCCGCCTCCCGGTACACGCCCCGGGTCAGCGCCTCGAACTCCCGCAGCGCGGCGGTGATACGGCGGTCCGCGCGGCCGGTGTCGCGGCTCCAGCGCAGCAGCGGCCGGTGCACCCCGTGCGCGGCGAGCAGGTCGGCGGGCAGGTAGACGCGGCCCCGGTCGAGGTCCTCGCCCACGTCCCGCAGGAAGTTGCTCAACTGGAAGGCGACGCCGAGCGCGGCGGCGTGCGGCGCGGCCTCCGCGCGCGGCACCACCGTGCCCAGCACCGGCAGCATCTGCAGGCCGATCACCGCGGCGGAGCCGTGCACGTAGCCGCGCAGGTCGGCGTAGGACGGATAGTCCGTCACCACCAGGTCCGCCCGCATCGACGCCATGAAGTCGGCGAAGTGCGCGTGCTCGATGCCGTACCGGCGGGCGGTGTCGGCGAGCGCCCGCACCACCGGGCCCTCGCCGTGCGCCGTACGGCGGCCCGCCGGGGCCACGGGCTCCTCCTCGCGCCCCGCGCGCAGCCCCCGCTCCAGCCGCGTGTGCAGCGCGGACAGCGCGGCCACGCGCTCGGCGGGCCGGAAGCCGGGATCGAGGGAGTCGACGATGTCGTCCGCCCAGCGGGCGAAGCCGTACAGGGCGTGCACGGCGGGCCTGCGGGCGACCGGCAGCAGCCGGGTGGCGAGGAAGTACGTCCTGCCGTGCCGGGCGTTGAGGGCGCGGCAGAACCGGTAGTCCGCCCGCAGCGCCGGGTCGGTGATGCCCGCCGCGTCCAGCTCCCGCGCGGTCATGCGGCGGCTCCCCGGGCGAGGGCCCGCGCGGTCCGGCGCGCCCGGGGCACGCCGGTGACGCGGGCGGCGGCCAGCTTCCCGGACACCAGCACCGTCGGCACCCCCACCCCCGGTGTCGTACCGCACCCGGCGAGGACGGCGTTCTCGGTGCCGCGCACCAGGTTGCGGGGCCGGAACGGGCCCGTCTGGGCGGAGGTGTGGGCCGCCGAGAACGGCGTACCGGCGGCGTGCCCCTGGGCCGCCCAGTCGGCCGGGGTGACCAGGCACTCCGCCTCGACCGCGGCGCCGACGCCGTCCAGGCCGCGCCGCTCCAGGTGCCCGAGCAGCTCGTCCCGGTAGCGGGGGCCGAGCGCGGCCCAGTCGGCGGCGCCGGGGCCGACGTCGGTGTTGGGGCACGGCGCGAGGACGTAGTGCAGGTGGCGGCCCGGGGGAGCGAGGTCCGGGTCGGTCGCGGTGGGCCGGGTGATCAGCAGGGAGGGGTCGCTCATCAGCCGCCCGGCGCGCGTCAGTTCACGGAACGTGCCGCGCCAGGCCGCCCCGAACGACAGCGTGTGGTGGCCGAGGTGCGGCCAGGTGCGGTCCGTGCCGAGGTGCAGCACCACCGCGGACGGCGCGTGCCGCAGCGCCAGCGGACGGCGCGGCGCCCCGCCAAGCAGCCGGTAGGCGACCGGCAGGTCCGGGGTGAGGACCACGGCGTCGCACGGCACCCGGTCCCGGTCGGTGACCACGGCCGTGATCCGCGCTCCGGACCGCTCAAGCCGCGTCACCCGCTCACCGAACCGCAGCTCCGCGCCCGCGTCGGCGGCGGCGTCCGCCATCGCCCGCGGCAGCGCGTGCATCCCGCCGCGCGGGAAGTACACCCCGGCCACGGTGTCCATGTAGGCGATCACCGCGTACGCCGCCAGCGCCCGCTCCGGCGGCACCCCGGCGTACAGCGCCTGGAAGGAGAACACCCGCCGCAGCCGCTCGTCCCGCAGGAACCGCCCGATCCGGGCGTCCAGGCGGCCGAACCCGCCGAGCGCCGCCAGCCGGGCCAGGTCGGCGCCGACGATGTCGAACGGCGAGTCGAAGTTGGCGTCGATGAAGCGGCGCATCTGGGCCCGGTACAGCCGCTCCAGCCAGCCGCGCAGCCGCAGGTACCCGGCGGCCTCCCCGGCCCCGGCGAACCGCTCCACCTCGGCGGCCATCGCGTCGGCGTCGGTGTGCACGTCCAGCGCGCCGCCGTCCGCGAAGCGGGCCCGGTAGGCCGGGCGCAGCCCGATCAGCTCCACCCGCGCCCGCAGGCTGTCGCCCACCGCGGCGAACGCCTCCTCCGCGAGGTGGGGCATGGTCAGCACCGTCGGCCCGGTGTCGACCCGGTACCCGCCGAGGTCCAGCCGCCCGGCGCGGCCCCCGGGCAGCGCCTCCCGCTCGACGACGGTCACCCGGCGCCCCGCGCCCAGCAGGTGCAGCGCCGCCGACAGCCCGGCGAGCCCGGCACCCACCACCACGACGTGGTCCGTACGCCCCGGCACCGCCCGCGTCACCCCCGCACCTCCCCGGCACCGGGCCCTGCGGTCGGGGCATTCGGCCGCGCCCGTCCGGGGGAACCCGGCGGCGCCGCCGGGCACGGGACGGGCGGCACCTGGGCCACGGGGTCGGCCTTCCCCTGGGTGGGGCGCATCCGGCATCCTCTCGTCGGGCTCGCGGACGGCACGGTCCGCCACGCCTTTCGGCGGTCACGCCGCGCACGGATGCGATCCGCGGCGGACGTCCGCGCCGTCCCTTTCCTTCCATGGCCAGCCCCTTCCATCGCGGCGCCGGGCGCGCGTCGCCCGTACGGGTGAGCCGCATCCGAAGGGGGACCCGGCCAGGAATGCTCACCGGAGGGACCCGGGAGCCAGGAGGGAGGCAACTGCCGTGGTCGACGCGGACGTCGCCATCGTCGGCGCGGGAGCCGCCGGGCTGTCCCTCGCGCACCGCCTCGCCGCACCGGCCGCCACCGGCACCCGGCGCCTGAAGGTGGTGCTGCTGGACGCCCCGCCCGGCCCGCTGCGCCCACCGACGCGCACCTGGTGCTACTGGGAACGCGGCCGGGGCCGCTTCGACGCCGCGGTCACGGCGACCTGGGAACGCCTGCGGGTGCGCCCCGCCACCGGCCCGCCGGTCGTCGGCGGCATCGCGCCGCTGCGCTACAAGATGATCCGGTCCGACGACTTCGAGTACCTCGTCGCCCACGACCTGGCGCGCGGCACCGGCGTCCGCCGCGTCCAGGGCACCGTCGACACCGTCGAGGACGTGGCCCAGGGCGCCCGCGTCCACTGGCACGACACCGCCGGACACCCCCACGCCCTGCACGCCCGCTGGGTGTTCGACTCCCGCCCCCTGGGCAGCCTCCCGGCCGCCCGCACCACCCTGCTCCAGCACTTCCACGGCTGGTTCGTCCGCACCGCCCGCCCCGTCTTCACCCCCGACACCGCCGACCTGATGGACTTCCGCACCCCGCAGCCCGCCCACGGCCTGTCCTTCGGGTACGTGCTGCCCCGGGGACGCCACGAGGCGCTGGTGGAGTACACCGAGTTCTCCGCCCGCCCCCTCACCCCCGACGCCTACGACAAGGCCGTACGGCACTACGCCCACGACGTCCTGCGCCTCGGGGACCTGGAGGTGGTCGCCACCGAGACCGGCGTCATCCCGATGACGGACGCGCGGCTGCCCCGGCAGGTCGGTGCGTCCGTGTTCCGCATCGGCGCCGCGGGCGGCGCCACCCGCCCCTCGACCGGCTACACCTTCGCCGGGCTGCAACGCCAGACCCGCGCGGTCGCGGACGCCCTGCGCCGGGGCCGCCGCCCGCTGCCCCCGCCCGCCCACTCCGCCCGCGCCCGCGCCATGGACGCGGTCCTGCTGCGCGCCCTGGACAGCGGCCTCGTCGACGGACCCGCCCTGTTCACCCGCCTGTTCACCCGGGTCCCGCCCCCACGGCTGCTGCGCTTCCTGGACGGCGGCACCACCCTGCCCCAGGACCTCGCCATCGGCCTGCGCGCCCCGGTCGGCCCGATGCTCCGCGCGGCGGCCCAGGTACCCCGCCTGCCCCGCCGCCCCTTCGACGGCTGCTGACCCGGCCTGACTTCCGGAGACCCGACGACCCCGCTGGAGACTTCATGACGCTGCTGCGCGACGAACACCTCGCCGCCGCCTTCGACCACGCCGCCCGCGGCTACGACCTGCTCACCGCCGCCAGCCCCGGCTACCACGCCCACCTGCGCCGCTCGGCGCGCAGGCTCGGGCTGCCCCGGTACGGCGAGGGCCTGCGCGTCCTCGACCTCGGCTGCGGCACCGGCGCCTCCACCGCCGCCCTCGCGGAGGTGCTGCCCGGCGCCCGGATCACCGCCGTGGACGCCTCCGCGGGCATGTTGGAGCGGGCGGCGGCCAAACGCTGGCCGGACGGCGTGGACTTCGTGCACGCCCCGGCCGAAGGGCTCGCCGACGCCAGCGTGAACGGGCCGTTCGACGCGGTCTTCGCCGCCTACCTCTTCCGCAACGTCAGCGACCCCGACGCCGTCCTCGCCACCGTGCGCGACGTGCTCGCCCCGGACGGCAGACTCGGCGTGCACGAGTACACCCTCAGCGGCCGTCGCGCCGACCGCGCCGTGTGGACGGCCGTCTGCCGGGGCCTCGTCCAGCCCGTCGCCACCGTCCTCGGCGACGGCCAGCTCTACCGCTACCTGTGGCGCAGCGTCGTCGACTTCGACACCGCCGACGCCTTCGCGGACCGGCTGCGCGCCGCGGGCTTCGAGCACGTCCGCACGCTCCCGCTGCCCGGCTGGGAGACCGGCATCACCCACACCTTCGTCGCCCGCCGCGCCCGGCCGGAGGCCGCCGAGTGAACCGGCCCCCGCAGCCCGCGCGCCGGGGCCGCGACCGACGGGCCCGCGTCCTGCTCCCGCCGCCCGGCGCCCCGCGCGTCACCGCCGACCCGCCGCCCGCCGTCGCCGTCGTCGGCGGGGGCATCGCCGGGCTCGCCGCGGCGACCGCGCTCGCCGAACGCGGTGTCGCCGTGACGCTGTACGAGCGTGAACCGTGGCTCGGCGGGCGGGTCGCGGGCTGGCCGACCGTCCTCGCGGACGGCACCGGGGTGACGATGAGCCGCGGCTTCCACGCCTTCTTCCGCCAGTACTACAACCTGCGCGGACTGCTACGCCGTACCGATCCCGGCCTGGACCGCCTCACCGGCCTGCCCGACTACCCGCTGCGCCACAGCGACGGCCCGCGCGACAGCTTCCGCCGGGTGCCGCGCACCCCGCCGCTCAGCGCCCTCGGCTTCGCCGCCCTCAGCCCCTCCTTCGGCGCGCGCGACCTGCCCGGCCTGGACCCGATCGCCGCGCTGCCGCTGCTCGACGTCCGGGTCCCCGAGGTGTACGACCGCCTCGACGACACCAGCGCCCATGACTTCCTCGACGCCGTGGGCTTCCCGGACCGGGCCCGCCACCTGGCGTTCGAGGTGTTCTCCCGCAGCTTCTTCGCCGACCCCCGGCACCTGTCGGCGGCCGAGATGGCGCTGATGTTCCACATCTACTTCCTCGGCTCCGCCGAGGGCCTGCTCTTCGACGTCCCCCACGCCCCCTTCCCCCGCGCCCTGTGGGAACCGCTCGCCGCCTACCTGCGCGGACACCGCGCCGACCTGCGCACCGGCACCGCCGTCGAGGCCGTCACCCCCACCCCCGACGGCGGCCACACCGTCGCCACCGCCGACGACGAACGGCGCTACGACGCCGTCGTGCTCGCCCTGGACACCGCGGGCCTGCGCGCCCTGGTCGCCCGCTCCGGCCAACTGGCCGACCGCGCCTGGCGGGAGGGCGTCGCCCGGCTGCGCACCGCGCCGCCGTTCCTCGTCACCCGGCTCTGGCTGGACCGGCCCGTCGCACCGGAGCGGCCCGGTTTCCTGGGCACCAGCGGCTACGGCGGCCTGGACAACGTCAGCGTGCTGGAGCGCTGGGAGGACGAGGCGGCCGGGTGGGCGCGGCGCACCGGCGGCTCCGTCGTCGAACTGCACGCCTACGCCGTGCCGTTGACCCGTCGCCGGGAGGAGGCGGAGCGGGACCTGCTGCGCCAACTGCACCGGATCTGGCCGGAGACCCGGGCGGCGAAGGTCGTCGACGCCCGCCACGAATGGCGCGCCGACTGCCCGCTGTTCCCGGTCGGCGGCTACCTGTCCCGGCCGACCGTGCACACCCCGCACCCCGGGCTCGTCGTCGCGGGCGACCTGGTGCGCACCGGGCTGCCCGTGGCGCTGATGGAGCGCGCGGCGACCTCCGGGTTCCTGGCCGCCAACCGGCTGCTGGACCGCTGGGGCGTACGCGGCCAGACCCTGTGGACCGTCCCGGACCGCGGACGCCACGCCCCGCTCCGCGCGCTGGCGGGCTGGGCGGCCCGCCGGGAAGCGGTGTAGGGCCTTCGGCGTGGGGCTGGGCCGCGCCCTCCCCGGTCAGCCGTTCGGCAGGATCACCGCGCGGCCCTCGACCTTCCCGGCGTGCAGGCGCTCGTAGGCGAGCGGGGCCTCGTCCAGGGAGTACGTCTCGGTGTGCACGGACACCGCACCGGCGCGGGCCAGCGCCAGCACCTCGATCAGCTCGCCGCGGCTGCCCCAGTAGGGGGCGTTCACGGACACCTCGAACGGCAGTCGGCCGAACCCGACCGGCAGGGCCGCGCCGCCGATGCCGACGATGCTGATGTCGCCCTCGACCGCCGCGACCGCGCCCGCCGTGGCCACGGTGGGCTCCACGCCGACGAAGTCGAAGACGGCCTCGGCGCCCAGACCGCCCGTCAGCTCCCGTACCGCGTCCGCCGCCCGGGCGTCGGACAGCACCGTCTCGTGGGCGCCCACCGTCCGGGCGAGCCGCAGCTTGTCCTCGGAGACGTCGAGCGCGATGACGCGGGCCGGGGTCAGCGCCCGCAGCAGTTGGATGGCCACGTGCCCGAGCCCGCCGGTGCCGATGACGACGGCCGTGGACCCCGGCACCAGCTTGACCAGGGACCGCTTGATCGCGTGGTACGGCGTCAGCCCCGCGTCGGTGAGCGGTACGGCGGCGACGGGGTCGAGGCCCGCCAGCGGCACCAGGTGCCGTACGTCGTCGACGAGCAGGTACTCGGCCATCGAGCCGGGGGCGCCCAGTCCGGGCGGGCGGATGTTCAGCTCCTCGGCGCGCAGGCAGTAGTTCTCCTTGCCCTCGGCGCACTTGGCGCAGGTACCGCACCCCCAGGGCCCGTACACCGCCACGGCGTCCCCCTCGGCGATGCCGCGCACCCCGGCGCCCAGGGCGGCGACGGTGCCGACGCCCTCGTGGCCGAGGGTGAGGGGGAGCGGGTAGGGGAAGCCCTCGGCGGGCCAGCTCATCACCGCGATGTCGGAGTGGCACACCCCCGCCGCGGTGACCTTGAGCAGGACCTGCCCCGGGCCCGGCTCCGGGTCGGGGACGGTCACGACCTCGGGGGCGGCGCCGATGGTGCGGTACTGCAGTGCCTTCATGTCCGGACTCCTTCGGCCGTGCGGGGGGATGCGGGTCCGCCGGAACACCTCCCTCAGTGTGGCCGGAAACCGCCGGTGTGGCCTGTTGTGTCCCGTGGGGCCGTCCGTGGCGGAGGGCTACTGGATCTTGGCTCGCTATGCTTCCTGGCATGTCTTCGCCAACGCCGCCCGTCGCCCCCGCCCCGTCCGCCCCCGCCGCGCCGTCGCGCCGACCCCGGCCCGTCGTGGCCGTGGCCGTCGCCGTGGGCCTGCTGCTGGGCGGCGGCGGGGTCGGTGTGGCCTGGGCGCTCAGCGGCGAGGACACCGCGACCGGCGGTGCCGCGGCCGACGCGCGCGCCGCCTGCCAGGCGCTGGACGGCTTCGAGGAGTCGGACTACACGGTTGACGGGGCCCGGGGTGAGATCGCGGTGAACCGTTTCGCCGCCGCCACGGTCCTGTCGGCCGCGGCGGCGGCCGGGGACCCGGAGTACAAGCCGCTCGCCCAGGCCCTGCGCGAGGCGCGCGACCGGCACGCCCAGACCTTCGACCTGGCCGACGCCACGGTGCGGAAGCCGCTCCGCACCGCCCGCGACCTCTGCGCCGACCTGTGACTACCCGCCGAGCCTGACCCGGGCGGCCACCGGCAGGTGGTCGCTGCCGGTCGCGGGCAGGGTACGCACGTGGCGGACCGTCGCCGCGCGGGCCATCACCTGGTCGATCCGGGCCACGGGGAAGGCCCCGGGGAAACTGAACGCGAACCCCCGCTCCGCCGTGTTCAGCCGGGCGGTCAGCGGGCGCAGGCCGCGGTCGTCGACGGTGCCGTTGAGGTCGCCCAGGAGGACCACCGCCCGCACCGGCTCGGCGGCGACGGCCCGCCCCAGCAGCCCGGCGCTCTCGTCGCGCCAGCCGGAGGCGAGACCGCTCGCCCGGACCCGGGCCGACGGCAGGTGCGCGACGTACGCGGCGACGTCGCCGTAGGGGGTGGCGGCCACGGCGCGCAGGCCGCGCTGCCACGGCTCGGTGATGCCCGCGGGCTTGATGTCCAGGTGCCGGGCGCCGGTGAGCGGGTACTTCGACCAGAGGCCGACGGTACCGCGCACCACGTGGTGCGGGAAGCGGGCGGCGAGTGTCTCCTCGTAGACCGGCAGCGCCGTGGGCAGCAGTTCCTGGAGGGCGATGAGGTCCGGGTCGGCGGCGGCGAGGGCGCGGGCCGTGCCCGCCGGGTCGGGGTTCACGTCGCTGACGTTGTGCTGGACGACGACCAGCTCGCGCGGGCCCGGTTCCGGCGCGGGCAGCAGCAGGGCGCCGAAGTGGTGCGTCCACGCCGCGACCGGCAGCAGCAGCGCCAGCAGCGCGGCGGCCGACCGGTACAGCAGGGCGAGCCCGACCAGTACGGCGGCCAGCAGGCCCAGCCAGGGCAGGAAGACCTCCAGCAGACTGCCGAGGCGGCCGACCCGGTTGGGCACCAGCCGGTGCCCGGCCAGCAGCAGCGCCGTCAGCGCGGCGGCGCCGGTGAGCAGCGCCGTCGGCCGTCGTCCCACGGCCGCCCACCGGCGGTTCGTACCGGGTTCCCTTGATCGAATTCGTCCCACGGTCCAGGGACGAGCGGCGGTGGGGCGACGGTTCCGCCGCCCCACCCCCGGTCAGGGACGGGAGGCGGCGCCCAGCGCCCGGAAGTGGCGGCCCGGCCACCAGAACCGGCGGCCCAGGTCCAGGGCGAGCGCCGGGACCAGGACCGTCCGCACGAGGAACGTGTCCAGCAGCACGCCGATGCCGACCAGGACGCCCATCTGGGCCATGGTCACCAGCGGCAGCCCGGCGAACACGGCGAACGTGGCGGCGAGCACCACACCGGCCGAGGTGATCACGCCCCCGGTGCTGGTCAGCCCCTCCAGGACGCCCCGGGCGTGGCCGAGGCGGGCGGTCTCCTCCCGGACCCGGTGCATCAGGAAGATGTTGTAGTCGATGCCGAGCGCGACCAGGAACACGAAGCCCAGCAGCGGCAGCGACCAGTCGACGCCCGCGAAGTCCAGGACGTGCTCGAAGAGCAGGTTCGCCGCGCCGAGGGCCGCCAGGTACGACAGCACCACCGTCGCCAGCAGCACCAGCGGCCCGATCAGCGCCCGCAGCAGCAGCACCAGGACACCGAGGACCACCAGGAGCACGACCGGCACGACCACGCGCAGATCGCGGTCGGTGGCCCGCTGGGTGTCCAGCGTCTCCGCGGTGGTGCCGCCGACCAGGGCGTCCGCGCCGTCCACCGCGTGGACGGCGTCCCGCAGCCGGTCGACGGTGTGCTGGGCGGCGTCGCTGTCCGGGGCGCTGGCCAGCACCACCGACAGGGCCACGAGCCGCCCGTCCGCGGTCCGGTCGGCGTCCGCCGCCACCCGGGCCACCCCGTCGACCCCGGCCGCCGCCCGCCGTACCTCGGCGGCCCGGTCGGCGCGGGCGACGACGGTCGCCGGGTCGGAGGCGCCCGACGGGTAGTGCGCCGAGATCCGCTGCTGCGCGACGACCGACTCGGGCTCGTCGTGGAACATCTCCGCCTGGGTCAGCCCCATCGAGATCCCCGCCGTGCTCAGCGCCAGCACCCCCGTCACGGCCACCGACATCAGCCACGACCAGCGCGGACGCCCCGCCACCGCGGCCCCGACCCGCTGCCAGACCGTACGGTGCTCCCGGCCGGGCGTGCCGTACCGCGGCACGAACGGCCAGAACACCCAGCGCCCGCAGACCACGAGCAGCGCGGGCAGCACCGTGACCATCGCGAGGTAGGCACACACCACCCCGATCGCGCCCACCAGCCCCAGTGAGCGCGAGGAGTTGACGTCGGCGAGGGCCAGACAGCACAGGCCCACGGCGATCGTCGCGGCCGACGCCAGGACCGCCGGGCCGGAGCGGTGCAGCGCGATCCGCATCGCCTCGTGGCGGTCGGCGTGCCGGTGCAGCTCCTCGCGGTAGCGGGCGATCAGCAGCAGCGCGTAGTCCGTGCCGACCCCGAACACCAGGACCATCAGCACGCCCGAACTCTGCGGGTTGACCGGCAGCCCGGCGTGGCGCGCCAGCAGATAGGCGCAGACCTGGGTGAGGACCGCCGCGAAGCCGACCGACAGCAGCGGCAGCAGCCACAGCAGCGGGCTGCGGTAGGTGATCAGCAGCAGTACGGCCACGACGAGGCCGGTGGCGAGCATCAGGGTGGTGTCCAGGCTGTCGAAGACCGCGACCTGGTCGGTGAGGGACCCGGCCGGTCCGCCGACGGCGACGGACGTGCCCGGCGGCGCGTTCGCCCCGGCGGCCTCGCGCAGCTCGTCGACGTCGCCGGTGAGGTCGTCCTCGGTGTCGAGCGGCACCACCGTCAGCCAGGCCTCGCCGTCGTCGGACGGCACCGGCGCCGCCACCCGCTGCCCGGGCGCGGCGAACCGGGCGAGGGCGGTCCGCTCCGCCGCGGCGGTCGCCGCCGCGCCGTCGCCGGTGTAGACGACCACGGCGGGCAGCACGGTGTCCGTGCGGAACTGCTCCAACTGGGTGTTGACCCGCGCGGACTCGGCGCCCCGGGGCAGGAAGGCGTTGGCGGACGTGTCCTCGACGTCGCCGAGCTTCCCGGCCAGCGGGCCGAGGGCGACGGCCAGGACCAGCCAGGCCGCCAGGACCAGCCAGCCACGGCGGGGGTGCCCCCAGCCGCGGCGTGCGCCCGGGGACCGGGCGGCGCGCTTCAGCAGCGCAGACATGAGTAGTCTCCTTGCGTGGGAAAGAGCGCCCCCGCCCGGCCGGAGACGGCCTGGCGCACGGGCGCACGGGATCCGCGCCACGGCGTGTGAGGTGTGACGACCTGCCGTGGCATGGCGGACGGATGGGTCCGGGGTGCGTTCTTCCTCGGTACGGCCGGGAGTTGCCGCTCCCGGCCGTACGCTCCCGCACGGCCCGGCGATTTCGGTCGCGCGTAGTGGCGCTACTCGATCTCGCGCATCATCTTCTCCATGGAGCCGACCGCGAGCCGGGTCTGCGTCAGCTCGTCCAGCAGTTGCCGCTGCTCGTCGACCGTCCGCCGCTGCAACTCCACGGTGTCCTCCAGCAGACGCGCGTACCGCTCGGCCAGCTCCTGGTACTGCCGGTCACGGGCGGCCAGCATCCGGGCGCGCCAGGTGGCGGCGACCTGCCAGACGATCACGATCAACAGGCTGAACATCCCGGCCGCGCCGACGGCCCCGACGACGAAGCCGAGTTCCTCGGCTCCGGCGGCGACGGTCACGACTTCCTCATTCACTTCGCCTCTTCTTTCTCTGGTTTCTCCGGCAGGGGGAGTGTCGCGGCGGCCCTGGCGACGACGCCGGGCGTCAACTCGTAGAAGAACGGGGCCACGTCGAAGAACCGCATCAGCTTGCCGTCCTCCGCGGCCTCAAGGGTGCCGACGATCAGTCCGGCCGCCTCCAGGCGCTGGAGGTGCATGTGCAGCAGCGGGCGGCTCATGCCGATCTCGCGTGCCAGCGCGCTGACGTAGTTCCGCCGCTCCAGCAGCGCCGCGACGATCCGCATCCGGTGTGCGTTGCCGAGCGCGGAGAGCACCCTGAGCAGTTCCTCGCCCGTTGGCGCCGGGGGCGGGACCTCGGGCATCGCGGCCCCTTTCCGTCGTACCTGTAAGAAAACCCTGACAGTACCGGGAGGACCTGTCAAAGATTCCTGACACATATCAGGGTCGGGTGGGGGACACCTCAGGGTCGGGTCGGGGTCGGCGTGCGAGATCGGGCGGACCCGCCCGCGGGGCGGCGGCTAGACTCCGGGACAGCTCGTTGGACGCCGTGTCCAACCGTCCGGCGACAGGAGGTCAGGCATGGCCAGTCGTGGTGGTGGCAAGCGCGGACCGAGCCAGAGACCCGCCGAGCGGTGACACCGTCACCCGTGCCGGGCCGCCGCCGGGAGTGCGAGCGGCTGGCGGAACTGCTCGACGCCGTGCGGGGCGGCGAGAGCCGGGCCCTGGTGCTGCGGGGCGAACCAGGCGTGGGCAAGACGACGTTGCTCGCCCACCTGGTGGAGCGGGCCCGCGGCTTCCAGCTCGTCCGCGTCACGAGCGTCCAGTCCGAGATGGAGCTGGCGTTCGCCGGACTCCACCAGGTGTGCACCCCCTTCATGGACCGGCTCGCGCGCCTGCCCGCCGCCCAGCGCGACGCGGTCAGCGGAGCGCTTGGGCTCGGGTCGCGGCGCGCGCCCGACGGCCTGCACGTCGCCCTGGGCGTGCTCGGCCTGCTCGCCGAGGCCGCCCGGGACCGGCCCCTGCTGTGCGTCGTCGACGACGCGCAGTGGCTCGACCGGGCCTCCATGCAGAGCCTGTCCTTCGCCGCCCGCCGACTGCACGCGGAGTCGGTGGCCATCGTCTTCGCCGTCCGTACGGAGGACGACGCCCCGCCCACCGGCGCCGAACCCGTCGGCCTGCCCGAACTGCCCGTCCAGGGCCTGCCCGACGCCGACGCCCGGGCGCTGCTGCGCTCCGTGCTCCCCGGCCCCTGGGACGAGCACGTGCTCGGCCGGGTCGTCGCCGAGACCCGCGGCAACCCGCTGGCCCTGCGGGAACTGCCCAGGACCTCCACCCAGGTGGAGCTGGCCGGTGGCTTCGGCCTGCCCAGCACCCGGCCCGTGACCGCCCGCATCCAGGAGGCGTACCAGCGGCGGATCGCCGGACTGCCACCGGAGTCACGGCGGTTACTGCTGGTGGCGGCGGCCGACCCGACCGGCGAACCGGCACTGCTGTGGCTGGCCGCCGGACGGCTCGGCATCGACCTCGAAGCCGCCGCGCCCGCGGTCGCCTCCGGCCTGATCGAGATCGGCGACCTGGCCAGGTTCCGCCACCCGATGGTCCGCTCCGCCGTCTACTGGGCGGCCTCCACCGACGACCGGCGCCGCACCCACCGCGCCCTCGCGGACGTGACCGACCCGGCGACCGACCCCGACCATCGCGCCTGGCACGCGGCACACGGCGCGCCCGGCCCCGACGAACAGGTCGCGGCGGAACTCGAACACCGCGCCGGACAGGCCCGCACCCGCGGCGGCGTCGCCGCGGCCGCCGCCTTCATGGCCCGCGCGGTGGAACTCACCCCCGACCCCGCCCGCCGCCAGGAACGCGCCCTCGCCGCCGCGCGGGCCACCCACGAGGCGGGCAACCCCGAGACCGCCCTGCGCCTGCTGTCCATCGCCGAGGCGGGCCCCCTCGGCGGCCGACGCCGCGGCGAGGTGGACCTCGTCCGCGCCCGCGTCGCGTTCACCACCCACCGCGGCAGCGAGGCCCCCGTCCTGCTGCTCAAGGCCGCCAGTCAACTCGCCCCCCACGACGCCGCCCTCGCCCGCCGGACCTACCTGGAGGTCATCGACGCGGCCGTCTTCGCCGGACCGCACGCCTACGGCAGCGGCCAGTTCGAGGCCGCCACCGCCGCCCGCGCCCTGCCCGCCCCGCACACCCCCCGCCCGACCGACCTCCTGCTCGACGGGCTCGCCCGCCGCGTCATCGACGGCCACACCGCCGCCGTACCCGCCCTGCGCGCCGCCCTCGCCGCCTTCCGCCAGCCGGACACCGACCCCGAGGATGCGCTGCGCTGGCTCTGGATGATCTGCGTGACCGCCGTGGGACTGTGGGACCACGAGACCCTCGCCCTCCTCGCCGACCGCTACCTGCGGCTCATCCGGGAGAGCGGCCAGGCCATGGGCCTCCCCCTGGCGCTCACCATGCGCTGCGTCGTCCACGTCCTCGACGGCGAACTCGCCCAGGCCGCCGCGCTCGCGGACGAGGTGGAGACCGTCTCCGAGGCCGTCGGTATCGCCGCCCCGCTCTACGCCGCGCTCTTCGTCACCGCCTGGCGGGGCCGCGAGGCGGAGTGCGTGGACCTCGGCCGCCGCGCCGACGAGGGCGCCGTCCGGCGCGGCGAGGGCGTCGGCCCCGTGGTCAGCGGCTGGGCCAGGGCCGTCCTCTACAACAGCCTCGGCCGGTACCAGGAGGCCGCGGACGCCGCGCACGCCGCCTTCCGGGACTACCGCCTGCTGGAGATGGGCATCCCGGTCTGGTCCCTCGTCGAGTACATCGAGGCGACCGCCCGGGGCGGCGCGCCCGACGACGCCCGCGACGCCCTGCGCCGCCTCACCGAGCTGACCAGGGCCAGCGGCTCCGACTGGGCCCTGGGCATCGAGTCCCGCTGCCGCGCGCTCGTGACCGACGGGGCGGACGCCGAGGCCGCGTACACCGAGGCCGTGCACCGGCTCGGCCGCACCCGGCTGCGCGGTGAACTGGCCCGCGCCCACCTCCTCTACGGGGAGTGGCTGCGCCGCCAGCGCCGCCGCTCGGCCGCCCGCGAGCACCTGCGCACCGCCCACGACCTGTTCGCCGCCCTGGGCATGGACGGCTTCGCGCATCGCGCCACCCGCGAACTCGCCGCCACCGGCGAGAACGTCCACCAGCGCGTCGTCGACGCCAGCAGCGACCTCACCCCGCAGGAGAACCAGATCGTCCGCCTCGTCCGCGAGGGCCTGACCAACCCCGAGATCGGCGCCCGCCTCTTCATCAGCCCCCGCACGGTCGAATGGCACCTACGGAAGATCTTCACCAAGCTCGGCGTCACCTCCCGCAGACAGCTCCACCTCCCGGCGCCGCAGGAGTGACCGCCGCGCGGCGAGCGGCCGGAGAAACCCGGTGGACACCGCGGGGTGCCAGCCGCGAGCGTGGGCGGAATGCAGCAGGAGAAGATCTGGGACGCCGACGCCGCCCAGCGCTATGACACACCCGGCTCCGGAATGTTCGCCCCCGAGGTGCTGGAACCGGCCGTGGACCGGCTCGCCCGGCTCGCGGGCGGCGGAGCGGCGCTCGAATTCGCCATCGGGACCGGCCGGGTGGCCGTCCCCCTCGCGGAGCGGGGGGTACCCGTCACCGGCATCGAGCTGTCGCTGCCGATGGTGGAGCGACTGCGCGCCAAGGCCGACGAGGCGACGATCCCCGTGGTCATCGGGGACATGGCGACCACCACCGCCCCGGGGGAGTACACCCTCGTCTACCTCGTGTACAACACGATCTCCAACCTGCTCACCCAGGAGGAGCAGGTGCGGTGCTTCCGCAACGCGGCCCGCCACCTCACCCCGGGCGGCCGGTTCGTCATCGAACTCTGGGTGCCCGAACTGCGCAAGCTCCCGCCGGGCCAGACGGCCACCGTCTGGAACTCCGAACCCGGCTACATCGGGCTGGACACCTACGACGTCCTGCACCAGCACGTCGTCTCGCACCACTTCCACTTCGACGAGACCGAGCAGGCGCGGCTGTTCCGCAGCCCCCACCGCTACATCTGGCCAGCCGAACTCGACCTCATGGCCCAGCTGGCCGGTTTCGAGCTGGAGAGCAGGCACGCGGACTGGTCAGGCGCCGAGTTCACCGCGGAGTCCCGCTCCCACGTCTCCGTCTACCGGCTCCCCTGACGTCGCCGGGGGCGGGGGTCAGCAGGTCGCGGGCCGGGTCTCGCCAGGGGCGAAGGCGTCCCGGACCCGGGTGTCCGGTGGGCCGACTTCGGCGCACAGGGCCTCGTACGGGTCGGTGAGGGGCGCGGTCGGGACGCGGCGTACGACGGCGTCGTAGGTCCCGGTCAGCAGTTCGCTCCCCGTGCGGCTGAAGGCCAGGGTCGCGGGCGCGGCGCCGACGGGGACGGGGACGCCCACCGGCCGGTGGGTGGCGGTGTCCCGGAACTCGATGTGGCGCTTGGTCGCCAGCGCCAGGACGCTGCCCGTGGGGGCGACCGTGACCGCAGCGGTGGTCGCGCCGTCGCTGATCTCGACGGGGCTGCCGACCGGGCGTCCCGTGGTGGCGTCCCAACCGCGCAGCAGGGCGTCGCCGGTCACCGTGACCAGCTCCGTCCCGTCCGCGGTGAAGGCAACCGCCCGGACCAGGCGGGTCGCGCCGACGGAGTTGCCGACGACCGTCAGCGGCTCTCGCGGGTGGCAGTTGCGCTCCCGGTGCGACAGGACCGCCCACCCCAGGGACCCGACCAGGGATCCACCCGGGTGTGACCCGTGTCCCCGCCAGGGATAGTCGGTACGGCCGACCCCAAGCGCGTACCCGATGCTCCCGGACCCCGAGTCCCGCCACCCAGAATCGAGGCGCCATGCAGCAGGCAGAACCCGAGACCCGCCCCACCGGCCAGTCACCGCCCGAGCCGCCGCACGTCACCCTCACCCTGCGCGTCAACGGCACCCCGCACACCCTCCGGATCGACGCGCGCGTCACCCTCCTCGACGCGTTGCGCGACCACCTCGGCCTCACCGGCGCCAAGAAGGGGTGCGACCAGGGGGCCTGCGGTGCCTGCACGGTGATGGCCGACGGCAGGCGGGTGGTGTCGTGCCTCGCGCTGGCCGCCCAGTACGAGGGACGGGACATCACCACCGTGGAGGGCCTCGCCACCGACGGTACGCCGCACCCCGTGCAGGAGGCGTTCGCCCGGCACGACGCCTTCCAGTGCGGCTACTGCACCCCGGGCCAGGTCATGTCCGCCGTCTGCCTCATCGCGGAGGGCCGGGCGGGCACCGAGGAGGACATCCGCGAGTTCATGAGCGGCAACCTCTGCCGCTGCGGCGCCTATCCGAACATCCGCGCGGCCATCCGCGACGTCACGGCGGAGCGTTGATCATGCAGCCCTTCGAATACACCCGCGCCACCGCGGCCGACCAGGCCGTGGCCGTGGTGAGCGCCGACCCGGGGACCTCCTTCCTCGCCGGTGGCACCACCCAGCTCGACCTCATGAAGGACGGCGTGCTCCGCCCGGAGCGCCTCGTCGACATCACCGGCCTCCCGCTCGGCGGCATCACCCACACCGGCTCCGCCGTCCGCGTCGGCGCCCTGACCACGATGGAGGAGCTCGCGGCGGACGGCCCCCTGCGCGAGCGGCTCCCCTTCGTCCGCGAGTCCCTGCTGCTCGGCGCCTCCACCCAACTGCGCAACATGGCCACCATCGGCGGCAACCTGCTCCAGCGCGCCCGGTGCCGGTACTTCCGCGACCCGTCCGTGCCCGCCTGCAACAAGCGCGCCCCCGGCTCCGGCTGCGCCGCCATCGACGGCATTCACCGGATGCACGCGATCCTGGGCACCAGCGACCACTGCATCGCCCTGCACGCCTCCGACGTCGCCGTACCCCTGGTCGCGCTCGACGCGGTCGTGCACATCCAGGGCATGGACGGCACCCGCTCGGTCCCGCTCACCGGGTTCCACCTGCCGCCGGGCGACACCCCGCACGTGGAGAACGTGCTGCGGCACGGCGAGCTGATCACCGCCGTCGAGATCCCGCTGCTGCCGGAGGGCACCAGGTCGCACTACCTCAAGGTCCGCGACCGGGTGTCGTACGAGTTCGCCCTGACCTCCGCCGGAGTGGCGCTGCTCGTGGACGACGGCGTCATCCGGGAGGCCAGGACCGCGCTCGGCGGCGTCGGCACCGTGCCGTGGCGGTGCCGGGGCGCGGAGGACGTCCTGCGCGGCGCCCCGCCCACCGCGGACACCTTCCGTGCGGCGGCCGAGGCGGCGCTCGAAGGCGCCCGGCCGCTGCCCGGGACCGCGTTCAAGGTGGAACTGGCCAGGCGCACCCTGGTGCGCGCCCTCGAAACCGTGGCGGGAGCGTCGGCATGACCACTCTGGAAACCGGCCGGATCGTCGGCGCGGGCCTCGACCGCGTGGACGCCCCGCTGAAGGTGAGCGGAGCGGCCCCCTACCCCAACGACTTCGCCGTCCCCGGCATGGTCCACGCCGCCCTGGTCGGCAGCACCGTCGCCGCCGGGCGGATCACCGCCATCGACACCACCGAGGCGCTCGCCGCGCCCGGCGTGCTCGACGTCATCACGCACCTGAACGCCCCACGACTGGAACGCGGCCCCATGACGCTGCTGGGCGGCTCCCCGCCCGCGCCGCTGCGGGACGACCGCGTCCTCCACCACGGCCAGCACATCGGCGTCGTCGTCGCCGAGAGCGCCGAACAGGCCCGGCACGCGGCCTCCCTCGTCCGCGTCACGTACGAGACGTCCAAGGCCGTACTCGACGTCGACGACCCCCGCGCCGAGATCCTGGACAACCCCTGGGGCCTGGACACCGAACGGGGCGACGTGACCGCCGGGTTCGCGCGGGCGGACGTCGTCGTCGACGAGCGGTACACCACCCCCGACAACACCAACAACCCCCTCGGCCTGATGGCCACCCTCGCCCACTGGCAGGGCGACGGCCTCACCGTGCACGACTCCACCCAGTGGCCGCACAACGTGCGCACCACCCTCGCCACGGTCTTCCAGGTCCCCGAGAGCGGCATCCGCGTCCTCGCCCCCTTCGTCGGCGGCGGCTTCGGCGCGGGCCTGCGGGTCTGGTCGCACGTCATCCTCACCGTGCTGGCCGCCCGCCGGGTCGGGCGCCCCGTCAAACTGGTGCTCACCCGCCCCGAGATGTTCTCCTCCGTGGGCCACCGGCCCAACAGCGTGCAGCGGATCAGGATCGGCGCCACCCGCGACGGCGACCTCGTCGCCATCGAGCACCACGGCATGTCGTCGGTCGCGATGGAGGACGACGACTACGAGCCCGTCTCCTTCGGCTCCGCCGTCGCCTACGACTGCCCCCACGTGCTCACCCGGGACCGGCAGGCCCGCCTCAACATCCCCTGCCCCGGTTCCATGCGGGCCCCGGCCGAGGGGCAGGGCAACTTCGCCCTGGAGTCCGCCATCGACGAGGTGGCGTACGCGATCGGCATGGACCCGCTGGAGTTCCGGCTGCGCAACTACGCCGAGGAGCACCCGCTGCTCGGGCTGCCCTGGTCGAGCAAGGCGCTGCGGGAGTGCTACACCCAGGGCGCCGAACGGTTCGGCTGGGCGCGCCGCACCCCCGGCACCGGCTCCATGCGGGACGGCCGCTGGCTGGTGGGCTACGGCATGGCCGGGGTGTCGTACCCCTTCTACCAGGTGCCCTGCCAGGCCCGCGCCTCGCTGCGCCGGGACGGCTCGGCGTACGTGCGCAGCGCCGCCACCGACATCGGTACGGGCACGTACACGGTGATGACACAGCTCGCGGCGGAGCTGCTCGGCCTCGACGTGGGCCGGGTCCGCTTCGACCTCGGCGACTCGGACATGCCGTACGCGCCGCAGGCCGGTGGGTCCGGGCTGACCGGGGCGCTGGCCAACGCCGTGCACGGCGCGTGCCGACGGCTGGTGCAGGAGTTCCTCGACGTCGTTGCCGGTGACGAGGCGTCCCCGCTGCGCGGCGCCCTGCTCGACGACGTGACCGTCACCGACGGGCGCGTCCACCGGGTCGGGGACGTGGCGGCGGGGGAGTCGTACGGGGAGATCCTGGCCCGGCACGGTCTGGAGGAACTCAGCGCCGACGGCCGCAGCACGCCGCCGCGGTCGGAGGAGCTGGGCATGGCCGTCGCGGGCGCGTTCGGGGCGAAGTTCGTCGAGGTGCGGATCGACCCGGAGCTGGGACTGCTGCGGGTGGCGCGGGTGGTGTCCGCGATCGACGGCGGACGCATCCTCAACGAGAAGACCGCGGGCAGCCAGATCATCGGCGGCACGGTCGGCGGCATCAGCCAGGCCCTGTTCGAGGAGACCGCCACCGACGCGGGCACCGGGCGGATCGCCAACGCCACCTTCGGCGACTACCTGATGCCGGTGAACGCGGACGTCCCCGACATGGAGGTCATCTTCTGCGGCGGGCCCGACCGGGCCACCGCGGTCGGCACCAAGGGCGTCGGCGAGGTCGGACTCGTCGGTCTGGCCGCGGCCATCGGCAACGCCGTCCACCACGCCACCGGACGCCGTCTGCGGTCGCTGCCGTTCACCATCGACCAGTTGATGCTCTGAGGGGCCCCGCGCGTGAGCGCCCCCGACACGACCGTGGCGCTGACCGACCCTTCCGGCACCGCCTCGCCGCCCGCACCTCCGCTCTGCTCCGCCGCGCCGAGACCGCCCCACAGGAGAGACATGCTGGACATCGCTGAGGACCTGCACCGGTGGGTCGAGCAGGGGCATGACTTCGCCGTCGCCACCGTGACCGCGGTCACCGGCAGCGCGCCCCGGGGACCCGGCGCCGCGCTCGCCGTCCACCGCGACGGAACCGCCGTCGGGTCGGTCTCCGGCGGGTGTGTGGAGGGCGCGGTGTACGACCTGTGCCAACAGGCCCTGGACGACGGCCGACCCGTCGTCCAGCGCTTCGGCTACGGCGACGAGGACGCCTTCGCCGTGGGGCTGACCTGCGGCGGTGTGCTCGACGTGCTGGTCACCCC
This sequence comes from Streptomyces flavalbus, assembly GCF_042674625.1. Lineage (NCBI taxonomy): Bacteria > Bacillati > Actinomycetota > Actinomycetes > Kitasatosporales > Streptomycetaceae > Streptomyces > Streptomyces flavalbus. The sequence goes on along the minus strand of NZ_JBHTEB010000001.1, from coordinate 328,419 downwards.
GGCGCGTGCCGGGGACGCCGGACGGGACCTGCTCGCCGCCGCGCTGCGGGCCGTGCGCGCGGGGGAGACGGTGGCGCTGGCGCGCGTGGCCGACGGTCCCGCCGAACTGCTGGGCCGCGGGCTGCTGGTCGCGGCGGACGGCTCCTGGCGGGGCACGCTGGGCGACGCGCCGGGCCTGGCGCGTACGGTGGCGGCGGAGGCGCGGGCCCTGCTGGAGGTGGGCCGCACCGGGACGGTCGTGGTGGGCGCGGACGGCTCCCACTGCCACCAGCCGCTGACGGTGCTGGTCGAGTCCGCCGCGCCGCGCCCCCGGCTGATCGTGTTCGGCGCGATCGACTTCGCGGCGGCGCTGGTACGGCTCGGCGGGTTCCTCGGCTACCACGTCACCGTCTGCGACGCGCGCCCCGTGTTCGCCACCCGGGCCCGTTTCCCGGACGCGGACGAGGTGGTCGCCGACTGGCCGCACCGCTACCTGGAGACCACCCGCGTCGACCACCGCACGGTGCTGTGCGTCCTCACCCACGACGCCAAGTTCGACGTACCGCTGCTCACGCGCGCGCTGCGGCTGCCGGTCGGGTACGTCGGGGCCATGGGGTCCCGGCGCACCCACGAGGACCGGCTGCGGCGGCTGCGGGAGGCCGGTGCGACGGACCGCGAACTGGCGCGGCTGCGCTCACCGATCGGCCTGGACCTGGGCGCCCGCACCCCCGAGCAGACCGCGCTGTCCATCGCGGCCGAGTTCGTCGCGCACCGCCACGGCGGCTCGGGCCTGCCCCTCACGTCCACCCGCACGCCGATCCACCGCGACCCCGCCGAAACGCTCCCCGAGCCCCCGACGCCCCCACTGACGCGCGCCAACACCCCCCTCTTACCGCTTCCTTAGGATGCTCGCATGGCTTCCACCACTCGACGCCCCTCCAGCGCGGCCGACCGAAGGGCCGTACTGGAGAGACGGATCTCGTCCGTGATCGAGGACCGTCTGCGCCGGGGCGCCAGCTACACCGAGCTGAGCGTGGGGCAGATCGCGCACGCCGCGGGGATCTCCCGGTCGACGTTCTACCTCTACTTCCGGGACAAGACCGACGTCCTCCTCCGCCTCAGCGACTCCCTCAGGAAGAAGGGCTACGAGATCGCCGCGTCCTGGCGGCCCACCGGACCCGGCGGCGGCCTCGACGGCCTGGCCCGCACCTACGAGCGGGTCCTGCGGCACTACCGCGCCCACGTGGCCGTGCTGACGGCGGTCAACGAGGTCGCCGCCTACGACCCCCTGGTGCACGACGCGTGGCTCGCGGCCGAGGACCGCTGCGTCGACGACCTCGTCACGGTCCTGGAGGAGGAGCGGCGCGCCGGACGCACACCGACGAGCGTCGACCCCACCCGCACCGCCCGCCTGATCGTGCACGGCAGCGACCAGGCCCTCACCCGCCAGGCCGCCCACGGCGACGCCACCGACGACCCCGCCGTCGCCACGGACCTGGCCCGCACCTACTGGTACGGCGTCTACCGCCGCCCCGGCGAGGGCGGCTGACTGCGGGTCAGGGGCGGGCTCGGGCACCGGGGGCTTCGGTGGGTGGTGCGGTGGTCGTTCGGGGTGGTGAGGGTGATCGGCAGGGGGGCGGCGTCGGGGGCGGCGGTGTGGAGGGCGTCCGTGGCGGTGCACAGGAGCTGGGACGCCGCGAGGTCGGTCAGTTTGCCCGTCGCCGGGGACAGGGCGATGGAGACGCGGTCGGTGGCCGTCGTCACCGTCAGGAGTTCCGCCGCGGGCTCCGCCTGTCCGGGGGCCCCGGTGGGCGCCACCGCCGAGGTCGGCAGGGCGGCCGGGATGGCCGCGGTGGGCGCGAGGGCCGTGGTGAGGCCCTTGCGGCGCTCCTGCGCGGTGGGGCCCCGCAGCAGTGCCTCCAGCGCCGCCTCCACGGTGACCGGCGCGGCGATGCGGCGCGGGACGGTGACCAGGGTGCCGTCCGCCACGAGGTACACCCGTACCGTCGGCACGACGCCGCTGGCGGGCACGCCCGCCTCCACCACGCCGGTCGTCGGGATGCCGCAGGAAGTGGCGGCGCACAGGGCGGCAGCCAGGAGCGCGGCCCGGCGGGGGCGGAGGGTCATGAGCGGGGCTCCCCGGTCGTCGGCGTCGGGTCCAGGGGGAGTACGACGGTGAAGACGGCGCCGCCCTCGGGGCGGTTGGCCGCGTGGACGGTGCCGCCGTGCACCCACACGTTCTCCGCGGCGATGGCGAGGCCGAGACCGCTGCCCTCGGTGCGGGTGCGGGCCGTGTCCGACTTGTAGAACCGCTCGAAGACATGCGGCAGCACGTCGCCGGGGATGCCCGCCCCGCTGTCCAGCACCTCGATGACCGCCCGCCGCGCCCCGCCCGCCCGCTCACCCTCGTACAGGCGCAGCCGGACCGGCCGCGCGCCGTGTCGCAGCGCGTTGCCGACCAGGTTGGCGACCACGACGTCAAGGCGGCGCGGGTCGACCCGGCCGCGCAGCGCGTCGGGCGGCGGCAGCTCGCAGTCGACGACGTCGCTCCAGGCGCGGGCGGCGAGGGTGCGCCGCAGCGACTCGGCGAGGTCGATCTCGTCCAGGTGCAGCACCGCCGCGCCCGCGTCGAAGCGGGAGATCTCCATCAGGTCGTCCACGAGCCGGGTCAGCTTCACCGTCTCCTCGCTGATCAGCCGGACGGCGGTGGCGGTGTCCGGGTCGAGTCCGGCGGCGTCCTCGTCGAGCACGTCGGTGACCGCCGACATCGCCGCCAGCGGCGTCCGCAGCTCGTGCGAGACGTCCGCCGCGAACCGGCGCGCCCGCGCCTCCATGCCGCGCAGCTCCGCGACGGACTTCTCCAGCGCCGCCGCCGTCTCGTTGAACGTGTGCGACAGATCGGCCAGTTCGTCCGAGCCGTTGACCGCGAGCCGGGTGTCAAGGCGCCCCTCGGCGATGCTGCGGGTCGCCCGCCGCAGCGCCCGCACCGGCCGCAGCACCCCGCGCGCGGCGAGCAGCGCCAGCAGCACGGCGAGGGCCAGCGCGGGCACGGCGGCCCGCTCCACCGCGCTGACCAGGGCGTCGACGTACGCCTGTTCCGTGGTCTGCGGCACCGTCAGGAACACCCGCACCCCCGAGGGCGTCCCGGTCTGCGCGCCGGGCCCGGCGAAGGTGATCGACATGCCGACCACGAGCGAGGTGTGGTCGCCGCTGCTGACCCGCTGGAAGACGGTGGCCACGCTGGAGTCCACGGCCCGCCGCACGGCGGGTGTCAGCTCCGGGAAGGGGTCGCCGGGGCGGGAGGTGGCGCTCAGCTCGCCGTAGGTGGCCAGCACCCGCCACGTCCCCGACGGGTCGGCGTGCGCGACGCCCTCCGCGAACCGCGCCAGCTCGGCCTCGTCGGGCGGGAAGCCGAGGTCGGGGGCGAGGCGGCCGACCTGGGTGCGCAGCAGGGTGATCACCGTGTCCTGGCTCTGCTGGAGCACCCCGGTGCGCGCCTCCCGGAAGGTCAGCGCGCCCGTGGTGGTGGCGGTGACCGCGGCGACCAGCGCGAACGCCACCACCAGCCGGATGCGCAGACCGCGCGGCTGGGGGAGCCGGACCCGGGCCGCCCGCAGCGGGCCCGCGAGCGCCTCCGTCACCCGGCCAGCGAGCACGTTCCGCCCCGGAGCCGCGGGCACGTTCCTCACCGGGCCGCGAACCGGTAGCCGAAGCCGCGCACGGTCTGGATGTAGCGGGGGTCGCGCGGTGGTTCGCCCATCTTGGCGCGCAGCCGCTTGACGCAGGCGTCCACCAGCCGGGCGTCCCCGTGGTAGCTGTGCTCCCAGACCGCCTCCAGCAACTGCTGGCGGCTGAACACCTGGCCGGGCGAGACCGACAGCGTCAGCAGCAGCCGCAGTTCGGAGGGGGCGAGGGCGATCGGCTCGCCGCGCAGCGCGACGGAGAGCCCGGCGCGGTCGATGGACAGCTCGCCGTAGGTGTCGATCTTCGGTATGCCAGCCCGGCCGCCCCCGGCCGCCCCGCCGCCCGCCCGGCGCAGCACCGCGCGGATCCGCGCCTCAAGCACCCTGGCCTGCACGGGCTTGACCACGTAGTCGTCGGCCCCCGACTCCAGCCCGACGACGATGTCCTCGTCCTCGCCCCGCGCGGTCGCCATGATGATCGGCAGCGTCTGGTCGAGGGCGCGGATGCCGCGGCACACGTCGAGACCGGGCATCCCGGGCAGCATCAGGTCTAGCACCACGACGTCCGGCCGGAAGGTGCGCACCCGCTCCAGACCGGCCTCCCCGGTCTCGACGGCGGCGACCTCGTGGCCCTGACGGCGCAGGGCGAGCGCGACCCCTTCCCGCACGGCCCGGTCGTCCTCGATCAGCAAAACGCGTGGCATGGGCCCAGTATCACCAGGTCAGCGGCGGACCCAGCGGTTTTGTTACCGGATGATCACATAAACCTCCACCGCCAGCTCCGTTATCGGTTCGTTATCGTCCGCGCCAGGTCCGATCACATGACGATCACAGCCTGGCCATCATGAGCACCCACAAAGCGCCCCCCGCCCGTGGCCGTCGTAGGAGCGGCGGCCCCGCACCCGCCCCCGTCCGGGACGCCTCCGCACGCCATGCCGCCACGCGCGGGCGGAGACTGCCGCTGTGGGGCGGCGTGGCCGCGCTGACCGTCCTGAGCGCCGCGGGCCTGGCCGCGGTCGCCTGGACCCCCTCCGACCCGGACACCCCCCGCGCCGAGTCCCCCGCCCCGCCGGAGCGGCAGCGCGACCGGACCACCCCCACCGCCTCCCGCGACGACGACCCCTCCCCGTCCGCCAGCCCCTCCGACACCGCGCCCGCCGAGTCCGACATCCCCCGCACCGGCCCCGGCACCTTCACCACCGCCCCCGGCACCAGCGCCAAGGTCGGCACCGGAACCGCCCTGCGCTACCGCGTCGACGTGGAGGACGGCCTCGACCTGTCCGCCACCGACGCCGCCGGACAGATCGAGCGCATCCTGGCCGACCGGCGCGGCTGGACGGCCGACGGCCACTCGGCGTTCCAGCGGGTCGCGGACGGTCCCACCGACTTCGTCGTCCGCATCGCGACCCCCGGGACCGTGGACGACATCTGCGGACAGTACGGCCTCGACACCGGCGGCGAGGTCAACTGCAACGTCGGTGACGACGTGATGGTCAACCTCAAGCGCTGGCTGCTCGCCACCCCCGTCTACGCCGACGACGTCCCCGCCTACCGCGCCCTGATCATCAACCACGAGGTCGGCCACTTCCTCGGCCACGGCCACGTCACCTGCCCCGGCGAGGGGCAGCCCGCGCCCGCGATGATGCAGCAGATCAAGGGAATGCACGGCTGCGCGCCCAACGTCTGGCCCTACGACGAACACGGCAACTACCTCACGGGCCCCGCCGTGCCCTGAGCGGTCAGCCGTCGCCGTCCACCAGACCGGCGACCTGTGACCGCACGACCTCCCAGGCCGCGGGCGGTGCCTCGCCGAGGGCCGTGCCCCGCAGCTCGTCGAGGGCCGCCTCGGCACCCGCGGCCACGTCCGCGCCGCCGCTGAGCACCTCGTAGCCGTCGCGTACGGCGACCCGCAGCCGGTCGCCCGTGCCGTTCCCGGCGTGCCGCGCCGAGGCCACCACGAGCGGCGGCGGCCCGCCCGGCTCGCCGGGCAGCTTGCGGTAGGCGGAGGCGACCGGCGTCCGCCACCGCAGGCCGAGCAGCACCGGGCGCTTGGCCACCACCTCGGCGAGGTCGGCCTCCTGCACGCCGTCGGCCTCCAGCACCGTCGCGCGGGCGTCCAGGGCGAGCGCCGCGGGCAGCAGACAGCGCAGCGTGCTGCCGACCAGGTTGCCCCCCACCGTCGCCGCCCGGCGCACGGCACCGGTGCCCACGCCCCCGGCGGCCAGCCGGAGCACGTCCGGCACCCGGTCGTCGATCCGGTGCAGCGGCACGGCCCCGCCGACGGCCTCCGGCTCCAGCACGCCCGCCTCCGGCAACTCCCGCAGCGACATGGCCAGTGCGGGGAAGCCGTCCCGCTGCCAGGTGGCCCACACGAGGGTCGCCCCGCCAACGGGTATCGCCCCCTCGGCCAGGCACTCCTGCGCTTCGGACACGGACGTGGGCAGACGCAACAGCACGGCGGCCACCTGCCTTTCGGTGCGGCGGGACGTTTCGGCACGGCGGGACGAGGGGCGCGCGACCCCTCCGAAGGGCGCGCGGCCCCTCCAACGGGCGGGCGGCCCCTCGGTCAACCGCCCGCCGACAGGGGAGTCTCACCGCCCGCCGGGGGGGCGCGTGCAGGGCTCACGCAAGCACGCCCCGCACGCGCGCCGCCACAGACCCGGCCCGGTGACCAGGTCAGACGGCGGGTACCTCGTCCACGAACGACGTGCCCGCACCGCGGTACCCGGCGACCTTCGCGGCCACCTGCGCCGGGGTGAGGACCTGGTCCTTCACGTGCAGGACGTAGTCCACGCCCTGGTCGTAGGCGCGCGCCGTCGTCGACGTCTGGCCGTTCAGGTCGATCAGCCACTGGTTGAAGTTGATCGACATCGGCCGCTCCGGCAGGTACGCGGCGTCATGGGTGCCGAAGTGCTGCCCGTCGACGTAGTAGGTGATGGCGCTGTTGTCGATGGTCACCACCAGGTCGTGCCAGCCGGTGAAGCTCCGCCTGCTCTCGGTGTGCTGGTTGACGGCCTGCCAGGGGTCGGGGTTGTAGGTCTCCCAGGAGGTCGTGTAGAGGATGTTGGACGGCTCGCCCCAGCCGCCGTTGGGCAGGTACTCGAAGTCGTACTCGGCGTAGTCGTCCGCCATCGGCGCCTTGAGGTCGTTGATGGTGAAGAACGTCTGCACGACGTGGTCGCCGTCCGGGCCGTACTTGGGCGCGTCGGGGAACCGGACGCGGGCGGCGTAGGTGCCGTTCTTGAACTTCGTCGCCTTGGTGAGGACCTCGGTGTGCCGGGTGGAGGCGCCCGTGCCCGCGGTGGAGGTCTCCAGGTTCATCACCGAGTTGCCCCCCTCGGTGGTGAAGGTGACCTTGGACGGGTCCCAGGTCGCGCCGGGCACGCCCGGGCCGCCCGCGTTGGCGCGGATGTTCCAGCCGTGCGCGGAGACGGCCGGGTCGGTGTGGGAGGTGTAGCCGAAGTCGTCGAACAGGGTCTGGCCGCCGCCCGGCGGGTCCGTGGGGTCGGTCGGATCGGTCGGGTCGTTGCCCGCGGGCGCCGTGCCCCACACGGTGGCCCCGGCGAGCTGGGCGGTGACCTTGTTCCAGTCGGCGTACGACGTCTGGGCGCCGTTGAAGGAGTAGTCGTCGCTCTGCCGCAGGGTCTGCCAACTGGACTGGTAGAAGCGCAACTGCATGTCACCGGTGTCGGTGCCCGGCGCCAGCGACCCGGCGGCCGAGGTGAAGCCGATCTCCAGGTAGCGGTCGGCGGTCGCGGTCGGGTTGCTCAGCGTGCCGAACGTGCCGGTGATGGCGGCGCAGCCGCGCACCGCCCAGGAGCAGGCGAAGCGGTAGCTGGCGCCGGGCGCGTCGGCCTTGAAGTAGTACCGGACCTTCACCTGGCTCAACTGCACCGGGGCGGTGCCGGTGTTGCGGACCTTGAGCCAGGGTTCGCTCTGGTCGGCGGTGGCGCCGCTGGCGCTGGTGCGGTACTGCACGGCCAGTGTGCCGTCGGCGGCGGCAGCGGTGCCGGACGGCAGCGCGAAGAGGGCGGCGCTGCCGAGGAGGGCCGTGAGGGCCAGGGCGGAACGGGCGCGCGGTCCGGTCGGACGGGTTCTCATCCGCGGGTTCCTTTCACTTCGGGGGGAGGGCTCCCGCTCGCTGTTCGCTGCGGGAGGGTCGTGGGGGAGTGACCGAGTGCGGGACGCCGAGCGCGTCGAGGCGCCCCCGGTGCCCGGCCAGCCGGGCGCCGAAGTCGTCCCAGTCGGCCGTGGGGTGCCAGACCCGCTCGGCGAGGGCGCACAGCCGGGGGAAGGCGAGGTACTCCAGGTGCGCGGCCGTGCGGACGAACTCCGTCCACAACTGGCCCTGCGCGCCGAGGATCCGCGCCTCCGCGGAAGCGTCCGGGGGCGCGAGGCCGAGGCCGTACACCGTGCGCAGGTCGACGACCTGGCCGGGCTGGGCGGGCGGCTCCAGCGGGCCGGTGGAGCGCGCGTAGTCGAGGTAGGTGGTGCGGTGGTCGGCGTACACCACCTCGTGCCCGCGCCGGGCGGCGGCCCAGGCGTGCGCGGGGTCGCGCCAGCTCATCACCGTGCACTCGGGTGGCAGTGTGGTGTCGGTCTCGGCCCAGGCGACCGGCCGTCGGCCCGCCCGGACGACGTGGTCGGCGATCCGCGCCAGGAACCAGCCGTGCAGTTCGTGCGGTCCGGACAGCCCCTCGCGGAAGGCGCGGGCGATCGCGGCGGGGCTGCGCTCCCACTCCGTGGTGGGGCACTCGTCGCCGCCGATGTGGACGTACGGCGAGGGGAAGATGTCCGTCACCTCGTCCAGGACGGTGCGGAAGAAGTCCAGGACGTGGTCGCCGACGCCGAGCACGTTCTCGCACACGCCCCAGCTCGTCCACACGTCGAGCTGGCGGGCGGGGTCGTTGCCGAGTTCGGGGTGGGCGGCCAGCGCGGCGCGGACGTGGCCGGGCAGGGAGATCTCCGGCAGTACGGTGACGCCGCGCCGGGCCGCGTAGCCGACCAGCTCCGTCAGTTCGGCCCGGGTGTAGGAGCCGCCGTGCGGGCGCCCGTCGAAGCGGTCGCTGCCCGCGGGCCCGCACATCGACTCGGTCCGGTGTCCGCCGACCTCGGTGAGCCGGGGGTAGGCGGCGACGGGCATCCGCCAGCCCTGGTCGTCGGTGAGGTGCAGGTGCAGCACGTTGAGCTTGTGCAGGGCCAGCAGGTCGACGTAGCGGCGCAGGTAGGAGGCGGGCTGGAAGTGCCGGGCGACGTCGAGCATGGCGCCGCGCCACGGGTACCGGGGCCGGTCCGTGATCTCCACGCCGGGCAGTTCCCAGCGGTCGGCGGGGTGCCGGGGCCCGGCGGACAGCGCCCGGTGGGGGAGGAGCTGACGGAGGGTCTGGACGCCGTACAGCAGGCCCGCCGGGCGTGCCGCGCGCAGCAGCACCCGGTCGGCGGCGACGGTGAGGGCGTACCCCTCGTCGCCGAGCCGGGGGCCGAGGGCGCTGTCGAGGGCGAGGACGAGGGTGCCGTCGTCGGCGTGGCGGAGCGGGAGCCCGAGGTAGCTGCGCAGCAGGGCGGCGGCCGGTTCCGTGCCCGGCGTGGTGCGCAGCCGGGTGGTGGCGTCGAGGCGGAAGCGGCCGGGGCGGCGGCGCAGTTCGCGGGGGCGGGGGACGAGGGCGAGGTCGGGTGCGGGTCGTGGCAGGTCCACAGAGGGTCTCCGGGGTATCCGTGCGGTCGGCGGACGCGGGTGTCAGCCCTTGACGCCTCCGGACGCCAGCCCAGCCGTCACATGGCGCTGGAGCAGCAGGAAGACGATCAGCGCGGGCAGCGCGAAGAGCGTGGAGGCGGCCATGGTGGCGCCCCAGTCGGTGCCGAACGTGGACTGGAAGGACGACAGCCAGACGGGCAGCGTGCGGCTGTCCTGCTGCTTGATGATGAGGAAGTTGGCGTAGGTGAACTCGTTCCAGGCGGTGATGAACCCGAACAGCGAGGTGGCCATGAGGCCGGGCGCCAGCAGCGGGAACGCCACCCTGCGGAAGGCGCCGAGCCGGGTGCAGCCGTCGACCTGCGCCGCCTCCTCCAGCTCGGGCGGGATACCCGCGATGAAGCCGCGCAGCACCACCACGGTGAACGGCAGTGTGATCATGAAGTAGACCAGGGTGAGCGTCGGCAGCCGGTCGAGCATCCCGGTGTCCCGGGAGATGATGTAGATCGGGATGATCAGCGACTCCCAGGGCGCCATCTGCGCGATGAACACCGCGAGCATGAACTGCCGTCGGCCCCGCCAGCGCAGCCGCGCCACCGCGTAGGCGGCGCCGAGGGCGACGACGAGCGAGAGCAGTACGGCGCTGAGCGTGACGAGGGCGCTGTTGCGCCAGAACAGCGCGAACCCGTCGGCGCCGACCGCCCTGCGGAAGTGGTCGACCGTCCACTCCTCGGGGAGGAGGCGCGGGTTCTCGGACTGGATGTCCCGGGACGGCTTGAACGCGGTCGCCACCATCCAGAACACCGGGAACAGGCAGATCGCCACGGTCACGGCGGCGGCCAGGTTCAGCGGCAGCCGACGCGCGGCCCGGCGCAGTGGGCGCGTCGAGGTGGTCACGGGCGCTCGCCCTCCTGACGGAACAACTGGCGGAAGTAGACGACGAGGACGCCGCTCATCAGCAGCACCGTCAGCATCGAGGCGGCCGAGCCGAGGTCGTAGCGCTGCTCGGCGAGTGCCGTCTGCACGGCGTACACCGGCAGGATCGTGGTGGCGTCGCTGGGGCCGCCGCGGGTCATCACCCAGATCTGCACGAACGCCTTGAACGTCCAGATCACCTCAAGGGACAGCACCAGCATGAAGATCGGCTGGACCAGCGGGAAGGTCACCGAGCGGAACACCCGCGCCGCCCCCGCGCCGTCGATCCGCGCCGACTCGTACAGCTCCACGGGGACGGTGGTCAGCGCCGAGTACAGGGTGATCGCGGCGAACGGCACCGACTGCCAGACGACCAGCGCGACGACGATGCCGAAGGCGGCGCCGCCGTGCGCGAACCACGGGTACTCCTCGAACGAGCCGAACCCGAGCCCGGTGAGCACCTCGTTGACGATCCCGAACCGGGAGTGGAACAGCCACTGGAAGACGGTCGTGGCGGCCACCACCGGCACCGCCCACACCAGCACCAGCGAGCTGAGCACGACCGTGCGGGCGAATCTGCCGAGCCGCTCGACCATCAGCGCGACCAGCGTGGACAGCACCATGATGAGCACCACGTTGACCGCCATGAACACGAACGTGCGCCGCACCACCGCCCAGAAGCGCGGGTCGGACAGCAGCGTCCGGTAGTTGCGCAGCCCCACGAAGTCGGCGTCACCCAGGATGAGCTGCCGCAGCCGGAAGTCCTGGAAGGAGATCAGCACGGCCCTGGCCAGCGGGTACAGCAGCAGGTAGAGCATCCCGAGGACCGCGGGCGCGACCAGGACGTACGGCCAGGGGGAGACCCGGCGGCGCGGGCGGGACCGCGCCACGGTCTCCGGGAGCTTCTCGGCGACCGAGACCATGGTCAGGAACCGCTGTTGAGGGTGGTGGTGATGGTGCGGGACGCCTTGGCCGCCTCGGACTTCGCGTCCCGGCCGGTGAGGACGGCCGTCATGTACTCCTTGATCGGGTTCTTCGCCTCGACGGCCGCCCACTCGGGCGTGTTGGGCGTGGCGTGGCCGTTCGCGGCGCCGACCGCCATCGCCGCGGCGCCGGGGTCGGCGGCGACGGCACCGGCGAGGGTGGTCTTGTTGGGCACGTAGCTCATGGCGACGGCGAGCTTCTTCTGCCAGGTGTCGCCGGTGAGTTCCCCGATGAAGGTGAGCGCCTCGTCCTGGTGCGCGGCGACGGCCGGTACGACGAGGTCGGAGCCGCCGGTGAAGACGGCGCCCGGGGTCGCCGCGGTCTTGCCGGGGATCGGGAAGAAGCCCAGCCTGCCCTCCAGTTCGGGGTTGTTCTGCACGACGACGCCCGCGCCGCCCGGCGTGGAGATGATCTGCGCGACCTCGCCCTTGGCCATCACCTCGGCCTGCGGCGGCTGGGCCTCGTCGGAGTCCTTGGGCCCGTCGCCGAGCGCCTGGAGGCGCTGGTAGAAGGCCATCGCCCGCAGCGCCTCGGGGCTGTCGAGCCCGCCGCGCCACTCGCCGTCGGACGCCCGTACGGCGAGGTCGCCGCCCTCGTCCCAGATGAACCCGGCGAGGGTGTACCAGTTCTGTCCGGGGAGGTAGATGCCCTGCGTGCCGTCCTGGTTCAGCTTGCGGGTGGCGGCGATCCACTGCTCGCGCGTCCTGATCCGTTCGGCGTCCACCCCGGCCTTCTCGAAGAGGTCGGTGCGGTAGACGACGACGCGGTTGGCCGCGTAGTAGGGGATGCCGTACTGCCTGCCGTCGTGAGCGCCGGGTTCCGCGAGGCCCTTCAGCCAGTCGTCGCCGCCGAGCGCGGCGACCTGGTCGGTGAGGTCGGTCAGTCCGCCGCTCTGCGCGTACTGGGCGACCTGGGTGTTGCCGACCTCGATGACGTCCGGGGCGTCGTTGCTGGCCAGGGCGGCGGTGACCTTCTCGCCGATGCCCTCCCACTCCTGGATCTGGATCCTGACGTCGATCTCCGGGTGGGCCTTCTCGAAGCCCGTCTCGAACTCCTCCTGGAACGCGGCCGAGACGCTGTCGCGCATCAGCCACACGTCGAGCGCGGTCCTCCCGCCCGCGGTGCCCCCCGGCTCGTCGCCGGAGGAGCAGGCGGTGAGACCCGAGGCCATGAGCAGGGCGGCGAGCAGCGCGCGGGAGTGGGCTTTCACGGTTCACCTCTGGGATACCTGGGGACGCGGAACCTCTTGGTTGACCAGTTGGCCGCCAAGGGCTTACCAGTTGATGTCGGATGAAGGTGGCATAGACCAATCGCGGCGTCAACCCTCCCTGTGGACAGGGAATTTCGCGGAGGGTGGCGGAGAAGATGCCGGAGTGTGAACTAGACTCTGCTGACCAGCAGACCAGTTGCGGTCAGGGCCATATCAGTGCCGCGCGTACCGCCCGCCGCCCCGACGACGAACGAGAGCCCCTGCATGGAGATCGACGCCACCGCCTCCGGCGCGGTACTCAAACGCGAGCGCGTCCGGGACGCGGTCCTCCAGCTCATCGAGGCCCGGCGCCCCGGCGACGCCATCCCCTCCGAGCGCGCGCTCTGCGCCCAACTCGGCGTCTCCCGGCCCACCCTGCGCGCCGCCGTGGACGAACTGGTCGCCGCCGGACTCCTGGTGCGCGAACACGGCCGGGGCATGTTCGTCGCCGCCGAGAAGATCACCCAGGAACTGGCCCCCGACGCCCACGCCTTCAGCCTCCCCCGGGCCAGCGGCGCCTGGACCAGCCGACTGCTGGAGTTCCGCACCCTCCCCGCGGGCGCCCGGGTGGGCCGCAAGCTCCGCATCTCACCCGCCGCGGAGATCCGCTACGTCGCCCGGCTCCGGCTGGTGGACGGCTCGCCCATCGCCATCGAGCACCTGCACGTCCCGGCCGCCCTGCTGCCCGACCTGACCAGTGCGGAGTTCGAGCAGGGCGACCTGTACGAGCACCTCCAGGACCGGCACGGCGTCCAGGTCAGCGAGGCCGTCCAGTCGATCGAGCCCACCGTCGTCACCCGCGCCGAGGCCGACCTGCTCGACGTGCCGGAACTGTCCCCGGCGCTGCTCTTCGAGCGCCTCACCTCCGACACCCACGACCGCCCGGTGGAGTACGTCCACTCCCTCTACCGGGGCGACCGCTACCGCATCGTCTCCCGGCTGGCGCTCGGCCCGCGCACCCGCCCGGCCACCCCGGGCGAGGGCCACCATCCCGGCATCCCGCCCGGTGACCTGGCCCATGGCGACCCGGTCACGTTCTCCGCGCGGGGGGTGGTGCAGGACGGGCCGTGAGGTGACGCCGGGCGCCCGCTGTCGGTCGGGTGACGCCGGGCACTTACCGCCGGTCAGGGCGGCGGGACCGTGTTAGCGTCCGGCCGTGATCATCCCGGACCTGTTCGGTGACGCCTTCGTCCGCGACCCCTACCCGTGGCTGGACGCGCTGCGCGTCGAGGCGCCGGTCCACCACGACCCCGGCACCGGGCTGTGGCTGGTCAGCCGCCACCAGGACATCCGCCGCGTCCTGCTCGACCCCGACGCCTTCCGCCCCGACAACGCCCAGGACGCCGTCACCCCCCTGCCCGTGCCGGTCCTGCGGGTACTGGCCCGGGTCGGCCTGCGCATCGCGCCCGCGCTCGCCAACAACGGCACCGACAGCCACGCCGGACTGCGCCGACTGGTCAACCGCTTCTTCCACGCCGGACGCGTCGCCACCGCCGTACCGGTCATCGAACGCACCGCCGACCACCTGCTCGCCCCGGCACCGGACCACCTCGCCTCCGGCCGCCCCTACGACCTCTTCACGGCCTACGCCCAGCGGCTGCCCTGCCGTGTGCTGCTGGAACTGCTCGGCATCGGGGGCGTCGACGAGGCGCGGCTGATCCGCTGGAGCGACGCCGCGCTGGAACTGTTCTGGGGCAGGCCCTCGCTGGAGCGCCAACTCCAACTGGCGGAACTGGTCGGCGAGTTCCACCAGTGGCTGACCGTCACCGTGCGCGACGGCTCGGCCGCCGCCGACTCCTTCCTCGGCGCCCTCGCCCGGCACCGCCTGCCCGACGGCACGCCCCTGCCCGCCGAGACGGCGGTCGGCGCCTGCTTCTTCGTCTTCATCGCCGGTCAGTCCACCACCGGCCAGCTCATCGCCACCGTGCTGCGCCGCGCGCTGGAGGAACCCGGCCTCTGGCAGCGCGCCACCCACCCGGAGACGGCCGGGGCCTGGGTGGAGGAGGTACTGCGCCGCGAACCCCCGGTCACGACCTGGCGCAGGACCACGGCACGCCCGGTGCGCCTCGGCGGCGTCGACCTGCCCGCGGGCGCACCACTGCTCCTCCTGCTCCTGGGCAGCGGCTCCGACCCGGAGGTCTTCCCGGACCCGGAGCGGATGTGCCCGCACCGGCCGAACATCCGCCAGCACCTGGCCTTCGGCGCGGGCCGCCACCGCTGCCCCGGCGCGGCCCTGGCCCGCACGGAGGCGACGGTGGCCCTGCGCAAGGCCGCCCACCACCTCCCCCACCTCCACCTCACCCCCGACGTCCCGACCACCCCTATGCTCGGCCTGCTGTCCTTCCGGGCACCGCTGAGCGTGACCGTACGGCGGACCGCCCTGCCTGTGTGATATCGGTCACATTCAGGGGGCTGGCGTCCCTCGCCCCCGTGGCGGCAGGAGGCCGACTGTCAGGCCGTCCGGCGCCCAATCGGACCGGGCGGCGGGCGGCAACCGCCCGTTCACCTTCGATTCGTACGAGCGACACCCTCCCCGCGCCGCGGGGGCGGCGGCCCGCCGCTGTCCCGGCGCACTCCGGTCAGGGACTCCCGGTGATCACGCCGGACAATGAACGGCACCTCCGGAGAGCGTTTTCAAAATGGGGTTCTCCACGCCATCGCCCCCCAGTTCCCGCCGCACCTCTTTGAATTGAAAAATCCGCTCCGCGGGTCGGGGTCCCACCGTGTCGCACGACCAGAACTCCAGCGCCGCCATAGGCCGTTGCCTTATGCGCGGGCGCGGAGAACACTGGAATTCGCACCCGCAGAGGGAGGGAGGTGAAAGACATGGGTATGGAAATGACGATGACCACCCGCTGTGCCATCTCCGTGGAGTGGCACCAGGTGCGAGTGGTCATCGTCGTCATCCTCGTGGTCCTGGGCGTGCTGACGCGGGACCAGACCGGGACGACACTGATCGACCCGCTTCTCCAGGTCATGTGAGGAAGTCGTGATCCCTCACGGGGCGGCTACCGGAAACCGGGGGCCGCCCTTCTCCTTTTCAGGCTAGCGCACCCCGGAACCGACGAGTAGGGAATTGCTCGTGCCGTGCTGGAGCTGCGAATTGAAGACCTGGCGGGATCACACGGAGAGAATTCTTCGAAACGCGGCACCGCCGTATTCATCCGGAGCCCCGACCGGTACGCCCTCCGCCTCCGTCCAGGCATGGAACCGGTAGGGATCGACCGCCGCGCCGAGACACCACACCACGCGTCGTCTGGTGAAGGCCAGGACCACGAGCGTGGCCAGCGACAACTCCAGACAGGCGGCGCGCCCCGGATAGAGCACCGCGGCCCGCCGGACCGCTTCCAGGGCGGCTGTCGCCTGCGACCGGGTCGCCTCCGCGCGGCACCACCTGCCCTCGGTCCACCCCACCACACGCACCAGGGCCCGGAACGGCACGCGGATCAGCAGGAGCGCGACCAGCAGGCCGAGCCCGCCGAGCACCGTGCCGCACACGTCGCGCACCGCGCGGGCCCCGCCCGACCAGGCCCCGTCCGACGGTGCGCCGCCCGGCCAGGCCCGGACGGCCGCCATGGGCACCTCGGCGCCGACAGGCGCGGTGTCCGGCCCCGGAACACCGGCAGCGCCGCTCTTCAGGCTGCCCACGGTCAGCAGCCCCCGGCTTGTGAGCTCGTCGAAGAGCCGCCGGGCGTCGTCGCGGAGCGTTTCGTGGTAGGGCGCCGGGTAGCGGTCCGCCATCACCCGCACCCCGGAGTCGAAGTCCTGACCGCGCCGCCACTCCTGCCACAGCGTCCACGCCGCGGAGTTCATCGCGAAGCAGTGACCGGAGCGGACGTCGAGCAGCACACTGCCGCCGTGCGGGACATGGCTCTCCCACACATGGTCGGGCACGCTCATCATCGTCATGAGGTCTCCTCGTCCCCGTTACGGGTGCGCAGCCACACGTCCACGCCCAGCAGGCGGTTGAGCGCGGGAAACGGCGCGGCGAGCCCGGCCGCCGCCTGGTCGAGCGAGGCGATGACCCGGGACGGCTCCACGACGCCGAGGTCGGCGAGCGGCGTCCGGGCGAGCCGTGCCCTGAGGTCCGCGGCCGACCGGCGGACACCGAGGTAGTCCTCGGCGGCGTAGTCGCCCTTGGTACGCCGCCGCAGCACGGGGGCGGCGACCAGACCGGCGAGCGCGGCGCCGAGCAGCGGCTTGACGGTGAACGGGTCGGCCTTCTCCGGCACCGGCAGGCTCAGACAGGCGCGGACCACCCGCCCGTCGAGGAAGGGGGCTTGCGGCCACACCCCGAACTCCCGTCCCAACTCCACCAACTGGCCGTGCGTCACCGCCGAGTTGTGGAGTTCCGCGAGGACCGCCCGGGTGCCCGGCGTCAGCCCCGTCGGGTGGCGGCGCTCGGCCTCCGCCCGCTCCCGCGCCAGCCCGGCGAGTTCCCGGCGCGCCCGGGTGGTCAGCCAGGCGGCCTCCGGCCCGGGGGGCGGCCACCAGCTGATGGCGTCCGGCCACCGCACCGGGCGTGCCAGCGGGTTCTCCAGCCGCGCCGCCAGCTCCCGCAGCGCCCTGTCCATCGGGGTGTGCGCCAGGCGCAGCGCCCGGAGGGCGACACCTCCCGGGGAGACACGGCGCAGTCGGCCCAGGGCGTGCGCGTCGCGCAGGAGCCGACGCGGCCCGGCCGAGGCGGCCAGGTCACCGAGGGCGGCGGGGGGTGTGGCGAGCAGCGCGTCACCGCCTTCGCCCGTGAGGTGCGCCCTGCCGCCCGCGTGCGCGATGTGCGCGAGGCGCAGCCGCTGCCGCAGCACGGTGGCGGTGGCCGGGTCGGGCTGGTCGGGTGCTCCGCGCGTCTCCATCCGGCGATAGGGCAGCGACGTGCCGTCGCCCCGCGTGACGTGGAGCCGGACGCCGGGCGACGCCTCGGCGTACCGCAGGGCGTGGTCCAGGTCGCCCGCCGAGGCGTCGGGGTGGTGGTAGACGAACGCGTCGAGTCCGTCGGGGGTCTGGGCGGCGGCGAGCAGGGCCAGCGAGGTCGAGTCCATTCCTCCGCTGAGGTCGGAGGTGACCCGGCCCTGGCCACGGGCGCGCAGTGCGACGGCCTCCGTCAGGGCGTCCCTGAGCCGGAGCGCCGCCTCGTCGAACCGGACCCCGTCGACCGGGCCCGGCCTCGTGTACGTCCAGCGGGTGACGGTGCCGTCCGCAGCGACGCGCAGCGCCTGTCCCGGCTCCAGCCGCCGTACTCCGGCGAACGCGGTCCGGCCCTCCACGAGTTCCGGCACCGAGGGACAGACGACGTGCGCGGCCAGCGCCAGCGTGTCCGCGGCGCCTCCCGTCCGCGCGAGGTCGGCCACCGCCGCGGCCCGCGTGGACACGACGGTACGCCCGTCGCGGTGGGCGTAGTGGAGCGGGAACTGGCCCGCGGGGTCGGTGTACGCGGTGAGGTGGCCGCTGTCCTCCGCGACCAGGAGCAGATAGGCGCCGGGCCACCGCGTCAGTCTCTCCCACCGGCCGTCCCGGACCGACCGTTCCAGGTCTTCCCGCATTCGCCGGGGGCTGGCCAGGCACTGTCCCACGGCGAGCAGTCGGGTGCGCCCGCACTCGGTGACGGTCAGCTCACCGTCGTACCAGGAGCCCCAGGACCACAGCCGGTCGTCCGCGGACCACACCCGGTCGGCGGGCTCGGGCGGCAAGGGGCCGGTGGGTGGCAGGAAGGCGGCGATCGCGGGCCCTCGGGGAAGACGGCCGGACCGGGCTGCCGGGGCGGTGGCGTGGGAGGGGGCGGGCATGAGGGCCACGACGGGCTCTACCAGTAGTACTGGGCATTGGCGTCCGCGCTGCCGCTGGGCGAACTCCCCAGGGTGACCTCTCGGACATGGCCGAGGTCGACCAGCGACGGTGCCTCATAGGGAACCGGGTCACCGGGGGAGGGGGAGTCCGACCCCGGGCAGGGTTGCTCCGCGCTCCTCCGCCCGCGCACGAACCGGTCGTACAGGAATGTGGTCAATGTGGCATCCATCATCGGGCCGCCTCAACGTCATGGGCACGACTGCCTTGGGAAATTCGAAAGCCGAGAGACCGTCAGGATAGCGACTGCTCTCTGCGGGCAGGTCGCGAATCGGAAAGGCGTCGGCGACGTGGTAAGGGCAATCGGTACGCGTCCCACCATGAGCCGGTGATCGCTGTTGATGAAGGATAATCACTCATTCGAAGAGAAACGGGGATTCCCCGTCGGTCCCTCCATCTCTTTGAAGAGCGAAGGGGCGAAAACGGGGACTCAGTCGTCGACCGCCCCCGTGGCGGGCGCGTTCTCCCTGCCGCGTAAGCCGAGGACGAAAGCGCCCTGCGCCTCCGCCCTGGTGCCCAGCTCGCTCCGGGTGAGGGCGAAGCCGTTGCCTTCGGCGACCGCGCCGGGGAGGGCGAAGCGGTGCAGAGTCTCCCGGCAGCCTTCCAGCAGGAGGTCGCACTCGGCCAACTGGCCGCCGACCACCACGAGGTCGGGGTTGATGAGGTTGCACAACTGGGCGAGGGACCGGCCCAGCGTGCGCCCGGCGTCATGGACGACCCGCATACAGACGGCGTCGCCCTCCCTGGCCGCCCGGATCACGTCCTCCAACTGCTCGAAGGCCGCGGCGCTGGTCCGGTGGCGGGCGGCACGGGCCTGGGCGATGAGCGGCTCGGCGCCGATCACCGTCTCCAGGCAGCCGCGCCCGCCGCACTGGCACACGGCGCCGTTCGGGTCGACGGTGAGGTGTCCGATCTCCCCGGCCATGCCACCGCCCCCGCGCAGCACGCTGTTGTGGACGATGATCCCGGCCCCGACACCTGTGGACGCCTTCACGTAGACGACGGTCTCCGCGTGTTCCCTGGTCCCGTAGGTCTGCTCCGCCAGCGCGCCGAGGTTGGCGTCGTTGTCGATCATGGCGGGCACTCCGAGGAACGCCTGGAGGTCCTTCGCCGGATCGTCACCCGGCCGCCAGGGGTGGAGGAAGGGCGGGGTGAACGCTCCGGTGCGCGGGTTGATCATCCGGGGTACGGCGATGCCGAGCGAGAACACGTCGTGGCGCCGACGGCCCGTCTCCTCGACGGCGTCGACGATCAGCTCCTTGACGACGGGCAGGGCCCGTTGCCAGCCCCGGCTGACGCCTTCCGCGTTGACGCGGACGGCCACCTCGTCGAAGTCCTTGTCGAGCCTGCGGGCGACGACGGTGACGTGGTTGAAGCCCAGATGGACGCCCACGCCCACCTCGTCGACGGGGGCCAGCCCCACCTTCCCGCCGCGACCCAGCCCTTCGGCCCTGGTGCCCTGGGTGAGCCCGGCCCGGTCGAGTTCCTTCATCGCGGTGGAGACGGTGGCCTGCGACAGGAGGGTGCGCCGTGCGATGCCGACCTGGGTGTCCGCCTTGATCGCGACGGCCAGGAAGACCTTCCTGCGATTGACCCCCCGCGTGGCCGTCGCCGGGAACTGGTCGAAGAAATCACGGACGTCGGTCATCGAGCCCCCCGATCACTGCTCGCCCCCGCAAAGCCTTGTCGGCTGATGCGCACCGTAGCACCTGGATCTTCGATTCGAACGTGGCGTGACTTCGATTAAGTCCCCGCTCTGCGGGGCCGCTAGAACTCCGACGTGGGAATGCGGCAATCACAAGGAATCAAAATTGACCGAAAACGAAAGTCGCGCGCTGGCGGCCGTCACCCCGCTGGCCGCCCCAGTCCCGCGACGAGGAGGCCGACGAGGCGGCGGGCGTCGTAGTCGGGGTCGTTCTCCGCGCCGACGCAGAGGTTGCCGACGCCGCGCATGAGTTCGTAGGCGCGCAGACCGGGGCGGATCTCGCCGGAGGCCGTCGCCGCGTCCAGGAGCTGGGTGCAGACGGGGACCAGGCGGTCGAGGAAGTAGGCGTGCAGGGCGTCGAAGCCCGTGCTGTCGGACTGGAGTACGGCGGCCAGGCCGTGCTTGGTGACCAGGAAGTCGACGAACTGGTCGATCCACCGGCCCAGCGCGGCGTACGGCGTCGCGCTGGACGCCAGCAGCTCCGGACCGGCCTCGGCGCAGGCGTCCACCTGGTGCCGGTAGACGGCGATGATCAGGTCCGCCCGGGTCGGGAAGTGGCGGTAGATCGTGCCGAGCCCGACGCCCGCCTCGGCCGCGATCGCGCGCACCGGCGCGTCCACGCCCGAGGTGACGAAGACCGCCGCCGCCGCGTCGAGCAGCGCCTTCTTGTTGCGCTGGGCGTCCTTCCGGGTGGACCGGGCCGCGCGCCCCGCGTCCTCGTCGCGCTCGCTCACCGCGTTCGTGCCTCCATCCGTGCGCCGATCCCCCTTGCCAAAGTGGAACGCTGTTCCGTATCGTTCCGGAACGTGGTTCCGGTTGCCCATCATGCCAGAGCGGCGGGTCCGGCGACCAATCCCACCCGTTCCATGACCCTCCGAGGAGTTCCGTCATGCAGTACCGCACCCTGGGGCGCACCGGCGTCCAGGTCAGCGCCCTCGCGCTCGGCGCGATGAACTTCGGCCAGATCGGCCGCACCACCCAGGACGAGGCCACCGCCATCGTCGACGCCGCCCTGGAGAGCGGCGTGAACCTCATCGACACCGCCGACTGGTACGGCCACGGCGAGTCCGAGGAGATGGTCGGCAAGGCCATCGCGGGCCGCCGCGACGACATCGTGCTGGCCACGAAGGCCACCATGCCGATGGGCGAGCGCAACCGCCAGGGCGGCTCGCGCCGCTGGATCGTCACCGCGCTGGACGACAGCCTGCGCCGCCTCGGCGTCGACCACGTCGACCTCTACCAGATGCACCGCTGGGACCCGACCACCAGCGACGAGGAGACCCTCTCCGCCCTCACCGACCTCCAGCGCGCGGGCAAGATCCGCTACTTCGGCTCCTCCACCTTCCCCGCCTACCGCATCGTGCAGGCCCAGTGGGCCGCCCGCGAGCACCACCTGAGCCGGTACGTCACCGAACAGCCCAGCTACTCCATCCTCCAGCGCGGCATCGAGGCCCACGTCCTGCCCGTGACCCAGGAGTACGGGCTCGGCGTGCTGGCCTGGAGCCCGCTGGCGTCGGGCTGGCTGTCCGGCGCGGTGCGCAGGGGCCGGGACATCACCACCCACCGCTCGGGCCTCCTGCCCGAACGCTTCGACACCTCCCTGCCCGCCAACCAGGCCCGGCTCGACGCGGTCGAGCGGCTCGCCGGGGTCGCGGACGCGGCGGGGCTGACGATGATCCAGCTCGCGCTCGGCTTCGTCACCGCGCACCCCGGCGTCACCAGCGCCCTCATCGGCCCCCGCACCCCGGACCACCTGCGGACGCAGCTCGCCGCCGCGGACACCGTGCTCCCCGCCGACGTGCTCGACGCGATCGACGAGATCGTGGCCCCCGGCACCGACCTTGCCGCGCACGAGAAGTTCGACACCCCGCCCGCCCTGCTCGACCCGGCGCTGCGCCGCCGCTGACGCCGGGTCAGGAGCCGGTGAGGACGACGAGCCGCTGGGTCGCCCGGGTCATCGCCACATAGCGGTCCACCGCACCCTCGACACCCGCCCCGAACCCCTCCGGGTCGACGAGGACGACGAGGTCGAACTCCAGCCCCTTCGACAGCTCCGGCGTCAGCGACCGGACCCGGGCCGTCGGCCGGAACGCGGGGTCCCCGATGACGCAGGCGACACCGTCGGCGTGCGCGGCGAGCCAGTCGTCGAGGACCGGCCCCAGGTCGGAGACGACGCCGTGCGTGACGGGGACGCCGCTGGCGCGCACGGAGACCGGCACGTTGGCGTCCGGGAGCGCGGCCCGGATCACCGGCTCGGCCTCGGCCATGATCTCCTTCGGGGTGCGGTAGTTGAGGGTCAGGGAGGCCACCGTGACCCGGTCGAGCCCGATCCGCTCCAGCCGCTCCCGCCAGGACTCGGTGAACCCGTGCCGGGCCTGGGCGCGGTCCCCGACGATGGTGAAGCTCCGGGACGGGCAGCGCAGCAGCAGCATCTGCCACTCCGCGTCGGTCAGCTCCTGCGCCTCGTCCACCACGATGTGCGCGAACGGACCCGCGAGCCGGTCCACGCCGGTGCCCGGCAGCGCCGTCTCGTCGATCAGGGTGTCCTGGAGGTCCCGGCCGCGCAGCATCGTCACCGCGCCCTCCCCGTCGTCGTCGGCGGCGAGCACGGTGTCGATGACGTCCGCCATCCTGGCCCGCTCGGCCGCCACGGCGGCGTCGCGCCCGCGCCTGCGCGCCGCCGCTCGTGGGTCACCGAGCCGCTGCCGGGCCGCGTCCAGCAGCGGCAGGTCGGACACCGTCCACGCCTGGGGCGCGTCCCGGCGCTGGAGCGCGCGCACCTGCTCGGGGGTGAGCCAGGGCGCGCACAGCCTGAGGTACGCGGGCACCGACCACAGGTCCCCGACCACGTCGGCCGGGTCCAGCATCGGCCAGGCGCGGTGCAGGGCGTCGACCAGCTCCCGGTCGTTGCGCACCGACCTGTCGAACAGCTCCGGCGGGACGTCCTCGCCGCGGTGCTTGTCGCGCAGGATGGAGACCAGTTCCGCCCAGACCAGCTCGCGCGCCTCGTTGTGCGGGGTGCCGGGGCCCGGCGCCCGGAACGCCTCCGCCCAGTCGTCGGCGCTGAGCCAGACGTCGGACCAGTCCGTCGTCACCGTCATGCCCTCGGCGGGCGGCTCCTCGTAGAACCTGACGGCGGTCTCGACGGCCCGCACCATGTCCACCGACGACTTCAGCCGCGCCACCTCCGGGTCGGCCTCGGGCACCGCGTCCTCCCCCTCGGCGACGAGGTCCCGCAGGACGCACGTCCGCACGCCCTCCTCGCCCAGGCTGGGCAGCACGTCGGCGACGTAGTCCAGGTACGGCCGGTGCGGGCCGACGAACAGCACACCGCCCCGGCGCTGCCCGAGCCGCGGGTCGGAGTACAGCAGGTACGCCGAGCGGTGCAGGGCGACGACGGTCTTGCCGGTGCCGGGCCCGCCGTCGACGACGAGGGCGCCGCGCGACCCGGCGCGGATGACGGCGTCCTGGTCGGCCTGGATCGTGGCCAGCACGTCCCGCATCCGCGCCGAACGGCTGCCGCCCAGGCTGGCGACGAACGCCGACTGATCGTCCAGCGCGGCGTGCCCGCGCAGGCCCTCGGCGGTGAACACCTCGTCCCAGTAGTCGCTGACCAGGCCGCCGCTCCAGCGGTACCTGCGGCGGCTGACCAGGCCCATCGGGTTGGCGTGCGTGGCCGCGAAGAACGGCTCGGCGGCGGGGGAGCGCCAGTCGACGAGGAGCCTGCGCCCCTCGCTGTCGGTGAGACCGAGCCGCCCGACGTAGACGGGCTCGGGGTCGTCCGCGGTGACGACGCGGCCGAGGCACAGGTCGAGGCCGAAGCGGCGCAGCGTGCGCAGCCGCGCGGTCAGCCGGTGGATCTCCACGTCCCGCTCCAGCGCCTCCCGGCCGACGCCACCGGGCGCCCGGCGCCGCTCGGCGAGCTGGTCGGACAGCTCGGCGACGGACTGCTCCAGGCTCCGCGCCACGGCCGCGAAGTGCCGCTCGTCCTGGGCGATCAGCGCGGGGTCGGCCTTGGCGGCGAGCCGGTCGGGCAGGTCGAAGGCGCTGACGGTCAGGGGGTTCACGATGATGGGGGCTCCGATCTGAGACCACGAAGAGGGGCGGGTTTCCCGCTCAGGTCGGTGATTGTGCGGCACCGACGGGGCCTTGCCGCAAGGCCCCCCGTGCGCTATAAGTTGAGAGTGGCAAGGAGTCCGGGTACTCCTTGCCTTCGTTCATTCCGGGCCGTTTCCGCCCTCCGCCGCCGCCGCGTCGAAGCGCACGCGGAACATCTTCGGCCAGTTCTTCCCGGTCAGCCAGAACTCCTCCCCGCCGGGCAGGGCCGCGATCCCGTTGAGCACCCCGGCCCCGGCACGCTCCCCGGGCTCCAGCAGCCCCGAGGCGTCGATGTCGCCGGTCACCCGTCCGCTGTCCGCGTCGACACGGACGATCCGCTGCCGCTCGAAGACGTTGGCGTACACGCTGTCGCCCACGCACTCCAACTCGTTCAGTGACCGCACCGGACCCCCGCCCGGCATGATGACGCGCACCCGTCCCGTCACCGCCAGGGACTCCGGGTCCCGGTACGTCAGCCACGCGGAACCGTCACTGGTCACCACCCGCCCGCGTCCCGCCTGGTAGCAGATCCCCCAGCCCTCGCCGGGGTAGCGGACCCGCCGGATCTCCCGCAGGGTCCGCGCGTCACGCTCGACGGCGACCCCGTTGCGCCAGGTGAGCTGCCACACCCCGCGCCCCACGACGGTCAGCCCCTCGCCGAAGAACCCCGGGGGCAGACGCACCCGTACCGCCGGGTCCTTCCCCGGCGCGCCGACCGTGACCGTCGACTTCCCGAACCTCCCGGTGCTCTCGTACAACCGGCCCCCGCGCACCTCAAGCCCCTGCGTGTACGCCCCCGGGTCATGCGGCAGCACCTCCAGCACCCGCGCCCGCAGCCGTACGGCACCACCGGAGCCGTCCGGCTCCCGGCCGCCCACGGCGAGGGCGGCGGCCACGAGGACGCCGGACACCACGGCGACGACGGCGGAACCGCGGAGGACAGGGGCGCGCATGGCGCCCACCGTGACAGCGCGGCCCCGTCCTGTCATGTGCGACGCGCGGGCCCGCCCTCGTACCGCGGGCGACCGGTGGTGCGGTACGTCCCCATCGTCAGCCCCTTGGCCGTGGACCGCAGGTCGGTCAGCTCCAGTCCGTAGTCCGGTCCCTCGCCGGGGAAGAGCCGGGTGCCCTGGCCGACGACCACGGGGTAGGTGATCAGCACCAACCCGTCGACCAGCCGGTGCCCGAGCAGCCAGCGGACCAGGGTGCCGCTGCCCCACACCTGCAGCTCACCGCCCGGCTCGGCCCGCAGCCGCTCGACGCCGCCCGCGACATCGCCGGACAGGACGGTCGTGCGCGCCCAGCGCGGATCGGTGAGCGTGGTCGAGACGACGTACTTGGGCCGGGTGTTCAGCGTCTCCCCGACGGGGTTCCCGGGGTCCGTGCCCGCACCCCAGGAGCCCGCGAAGATCTCGTAGGTCCGCCGACCGAGCAGGAACGCGTCGGCGCGCTGGAAGGCGGCGGTGATGAACCCGGAGGCTTCGTCGTCGAGCAGCGGCGGCGCCCACCCGAAGCGCTCGAAGCCCCCGTCGCCCTCCTCGCCCGCGATGTGCCGGTGGCCCTGGATCACTCCGTCGACGGAGACGTTCGCGACGATCGTCAGTCTCATGGTCAGATCCTCCGCGACCCCGCCGTCCGGCGCAGCCGTTCCGCGTCCTCGCTCCACCGTGGGGGCGCCCCGGGCGGTCATCCCGCCGTCGCCGGGGGGATGTTGAAGTTGCGGTCGAAGACCTCGTCGGGGTCCCACTGCGCCTTCAGGGTGCGCAGCCGGGTCAGGACCGGCTCCGGGAAGGCGTCGAGCAGCCGGGCGGGGTCGGTGTCCGTCTCGAAGCTGAGGTACATGCCGTTCAGGTGCGGGTACAGCCGGGCCCAGTGGGCGTTCATCCGGGTCACCCACTCCGGGGCGGTCGCGGCGAGCACCGAGAAGTGCTGGGTGCGGTGCGACCAGGCCATGGCGTCGGCGGGCACGTCGTGCACCGCGCCGCCCAGCGAACGGAACTGCATGATCAGCACGTCACCCGACTTCATCGTCTCCTCGACGATCTCGGCGGCCTCCCGCGTGAGGTGCTCCAGCAGCCCGCTGCGGGTGTCCTCAAGGCCCGCGCCCTGGTGCGTGTGCCCGGTCGGCGCGACGACCGCGTGGTACGGGACGAGCCGCGCCTGCTGGTCCAGGACGGGCCCGGCGTTCAGGAACGGGGTGAAGGCCCGCTGTGCGCCCTCCACGTCGTCACCGGCGTACACCAGCGTGACCCGGGCGGTGACCGGTCCGCCGCGCCGGGCGGGGAACAGGGACATGAAGCTGGTGAGTTCCCGCGGGGCGGCCTCCACCAGGCGCCCCCACTCCACCAGGAAGTCCGCCGTGTCGGTGGCGTCCACGACCAGCGTGGCGTAGGCGACGTCCTCCACGTCGTACGCCTGGAGTTCGAAGGCCGTCACGACGCCGAAGTTGCCGCCCGCGCCGCGGACCGCCCAGAACAGGTCGGGATGGTGCTCGGCGTCCACGCGCAGCACCCGGCCGTCGGCGACGACCATCTCCACCGCCGTGACATGGTCGATCGTCAGGCCGTACTTGCGGACCAGCAGGCCGACGCCACCGGCCGTGGCCAGGCCGCCCACCCCGACGTCGCCGTAGTCGCCCGAACTCATCGCCAGCCCGTAGGGCGCCAGCGCGCGGGCGACCTCGCCCCAGCGCGCGCCGGGCTCGATCCGGACGCGGCCGGACGCCCGGTCGAGCACCTCCACGGCGTTCATCCTCGACAGGTCGATGACGACACCGCCGTCGTTGGTCGACCGGCCGCTGACGCCGTGGCCGCCGCTGCGCACCGCGACGTCGGCGCGCTGCTCGCGGGCGTAGGCGAGCGCGGCCACGACGTCGTCGGTGTTCTCGGCGCGGATGACCAGCGCGGGGGAGCCGGTGCGGGTGTAGGTGTGCCGTACGCCGTCGTAGGCCCGGTCGCCCGGTTCGACGGCCTTGCTGGCGAGGGACGCGGGGAGGGCGTCGTAGTCGAGGGTGTCGTGCCGTCTGGCGAGCACGGTGGCCGGGCGGGCGGGCGCGGTGCTCGTCCCGGCCGTCGCCCGCTCGCGTGCCACCGCCTCGCGCAGGGCGGGGGCGACCTCCTCGCCGAAGGTGCGGATCAGCCTCGGGTCGTCGCGGCCGATGAAGAAGCCGGAGAAGCCCTCCTCCAGGACGAACGGGAGCAGGTCCTCCACCCACTGCTCCGGGGGTCCTTGGAGAAGGCCCCGGCGGGTGGCGGAGAAGTCCACGGTGAAGAGGTTGAGCAGCCGCCGGATCTCGCGCGGATCACGTCCCGCCGCTGTCGCCGCCTCGTCGATGATCTTGTTCGCCTCGGTCATGCCGGGCGTCTGGATGTACTCCAGCGTCGGCAGCCAGGCGTCGGCCTTGCGCCCGGTCAGCCGGAGCATCCGCGGCTTGTAGGCGCCGAGCCAGATCCCGATGTCGTGCGCCGGGCGCGGGCCGCGCCGCATCGACGGGACCTTGTGGTACGTGCCGTCGAAGCGCAGCGGGCCGGGCTGGTCGACGTCCCAGACGCCGCGCAGGAGGTCGATCGCCTCGTCCAGGGCGCCGATGCCCTGTCCGGTCGTCAGGTCCCGGCCGCCCATGCCGCGTACGGCGTCCAGGAAGGCGCCCGCGCCGAGGCCGAGTTCGAACCGGCCCCCGGAGAGCAGGTCGAGGCTGGCCGCCTGCCGGGCCAGCACCGCCGGGGGACGCAGGGGCAGGTTGGTCACGTTCGCCGCGACGCGGACGCGCTCGGTGCGCGCGGCGACCCAGGCCAGCAGGGTGTAGGTGTCCAGGAAGTCGGCCTGGTAGGGGTGGTCCTGGAAGGTGACGGCGTCGAGCTGGGCCGCCTCCGTGAGTTCCGCCAGTGCCACGACCCGCTGGGGGTCGTGCGCGGCGGGGGTGAGGAAGGTGCCGAGCAGGAGTTCGTGACCGTAGTCGGGCATCGAGGTTCCTTGATCGCGGATTGCTTTGCTGAGCCATTCATCTGCTCAGCAGATGGTTGTTCTTGCAACACGTCTGCTTCGCGGGCTATTCCGGGATACCCGGCAGGGCGCTGGCCTGCGTAAACGGGGTTTCCGGCCGGGTGTCGTAGGGTGGCCCGCGTGACCTCGAAACGTGCGGACGGCGCGCCGGGCGGGCCAGCGGCCAGGCCCCCGCTGATGGACGACGTCTTCGGCTACGCGATCGGTGTGCTCTTCCGCGCCTACGCGCGCGCGGTCGAGGCGGCCGTCGCGGACCTGCCCGGCGGGCCGCGCGGCTACTTCATCCTGACGGCCGCGGTCCGCGGTGAGGCGGGCAGCCAGCGGTCCCTCGCCGACGGCATGGGCATCGACCGCACCGTCATGACGTACCTCCTCGACGACCTGGAGGCGGCCGGTCTCGTCGAGCGCAAGCCGGACCCCGCCGACCGCAGGAGTCGGCACGTCCTCGCCACCCCCCGCGGCACGGAACTCTGGGGCGAACTGAGCGCCCGGGTCGAGCGGGTCGAGGGGGAGTTCCTCGCCGCCGTGCCGGAGAAGTCGCGGAAGGTGTTCGTCGACGTGCTGTTCACGGTGGCGCGGGAAGCGGACGCCGTGGAGCGCGAACTGACCGGACGGCCGGAGACGGGCGGGACCGGCACCGGCCCCGGCACCGGCACCGGCCCAGGCACCGGTACCGTGCGGCCCGCCCGCGGAGCGCGTCGCGGGCGGGGGCGGCCTCGCGTCTGAGCCGGGGTGCCCCCGCGTCTGAGCTGGGATGGCCTCGCGCCTGAGCCGGGGCGCCCCCGCGTCTGAGCCCGGACGGCGGCCCAGCGGTCCCAGTTGGCGCACCCGCCCCACACGGGGCGCCGTGCGTTCAGCGCCGCTTCTCCCCACGCTTGCCACCGACACTCACGATCCTCGCTGACGGGGGACAGGCCCCCACCACGGGAGATCGCATGAGCAACCCCAACAACCCACATTCGTCAACGCCCGGCCGCCGCAGACTCCTTCAGGCCGCGGTCACCGTCCCCGCCGTCGGCGCCGCCGTCTCCGCGCTCGGTGCCGGTACGGCGGTCAGCGCCGCGCCCCTCGCCGGGACCGCCGCCCCAGGCGGGCGTTTCGACGCCGAGTCGCCGCGCTTCGCCCTGGCGGTGCTGCCCGACACGCAGTACCTCTTCGACGCCGACAGCGCCGACCCGGAGCCGCTGCGGGCGACGTTCCGCTACCTCGTCGCCGAGCGGCGGGAGGCCAACATCGCCTTCATGACGCACCTGGGCGACGTCACGGAACACGGCACCGAGGACGAGATAGAACTCGCCGCCGACACCTTCCGCACCCTGCACGGCAAGGTCCCCTACAGCGTCCTCGCGGGCAACCATGACATCTCCTCCGGCACCGACGACCAGCGCGGCGACACCGCCTACCTGCGGGCGTTCGGGCCCCGGCGGTTCAGCGGGATGCCGACCTTCGGCGGGGCCTCGCCGGACGGCTACAACAGCTACCACGTGCTGACGGCGGCGGGCCGCGACTGGCTCGTCCTCGCGCTCGACTGGCGGGCCTCGGACAAGGGCCTGGCCTGGGCGCAGGACGTCCTCGACCGCCACCCCACCCTCCCCGCCGTTCTCACCACCCATGACCTCGCCTGGGCCGACGACGACGGCGAGGCCCACCTGTCCGGCAACGGACAGCGGCTGTGGGACCGGCTCATCCGTGGCAACGACCAGATCTTCCTCGCGCTCGGCGGACACTACTGGCCGCCCGGCCGGACCGTGCTCACCAACGACGCGGGCCACGACGTCCACGTCCACATCACCAACTACCAGGACCGCTACTACGGCGGCGCCGGAATGATCCGCCTCTACGCCTTCGACCTCGCCCGCGACACGATCGACGTGCAGACCTTCGCCCCCTGGTTCCTCGCCCGGGACCCCGCCAGGCGGACCCCGCTGGAGGAGGAGACCATCGAACTCACCGGTCCCACTGACCGCTTCAGCCTCGCCGTCCCCTTCGCCGAACGGTTCCAGGGCTTCGCCCCCGTCACCGCGCCCAGGCCGCGCCCCGCGCACCGGGTGATGCCGCGCGGCACCGTCGCCTACTGGCGCTTCGACGCCGACGGCCTGTCCGGCGCCGGACGTCCCGGTGCCGCCGTGTCGCCGGGGACGGTCGCCCGCGACCTGTCGGGCAACGGCAACGACCTCACCGTACGGCTGCTGCACAGCAGTGCCGCGGACGTGCTGACCTGGTCCGGCGACCACCACACCGACCAGCCCGCCCACGCCAGCCTGCGCTTCGACGGCGGCAAGCAGCCCGACCGGGGCGCGGTGCTCACCACGAAGGCCGACGCACCCCTGAACAGCCTCAAGTTCCGCCGCGGCTTCACCATCGAGACGTTCGTCAAGCTGCCCGACCCCTACGAGGGCGACCACGCCTGGATGGGCATCCTCAGTTGGGAGGGCCGCAACGGCGACGCCGGGAAGACCACCGGCTGGTCGCCGGACGAGCCCACGTGCAGCCTCAACGTCACCCCGGAGCGGTTCCTCCAGTTCGTCCTCTACCCGGACGTACAGGACGCCGACCCCACCTCGTGGAGCCACGCGCTGCCGGTGGGCCGGTGGACCCACATCGCCGTCGTCAACGACGGCCGCCGCACGGTGATGTACGTGGACGGCTCGAAGATCGCCCGCAACCCGTCCCAGCCCGCCACCGGCATCGAGACCCTCGGCAAGCCGTTCGTCATCGGCGGCACCCAGTTCGCCGAGCGGTTCGGGCAGGGCTTCTACGGCTGGATCGGCGACACCCGCCTCGTCGACCGGGCGCTGAGCCCGAAGGAGTTCATGCTCCTCGCCGACTAGGGGAGGATCACGAACAGCGCGCAAGAGCAGCACTTCTGACGGCAGATCAGCAACCCGACCCCGAAAGGCACCGCATCCCCGATGTGGACACCACTCGCCCCGCCCAGACCCTCCCGCCCCTCCGGCCCCTCGTACAGACACCGCCGCGTCACCGCGCTCGCCCTCGCCCTCAGCGCCCTGGCCGTCGCCCCGGCCCCCGCGCAGGCGGCCGAGACGGTCTCCCGGATCAGCGCGTTCGACGCCGTGGACCCGTTCATCGGCACCCAGCTCGACACCACCCAGAACAAGGGCAACAGCGCCTACGGCAACACCTGGCCCGGCGCCACCGTCCCGTTCGGCATGGTGCAGTCC
This sequence comes from Streptomyces flavalbus, assembly GCF_042674625.1. Taxonomy (NCBI): domain Bacteria; kingdom Bacillati; phylum Actinomycetota; class Actinomycetes; order Kitasatosporales; family Streptomycetaceae; genus Streptomyces; species Streptomyces flavalbus. Next base: position 297,089 of record NZ_JBHTEB010000001.1, on the reverse strand, counting down.
AGCCCCACCACCTACCGCTTCGGCGACGGTGACCAGAAGGGCGGCTACGAGTACACCGCCGACCGCATCCGCGGCTTCGGCATGACCCGGCTGTCCGGCACCGGCTGCGAGGGCCGCTTCAGCGGCTTCGACTTCCCCGTGCTGCCCTACACCGGCGACCTGCCCGACGGTGCCCTGCCCACCAGCCCGGCCAGCGGCATCACCGACTACTACCTCGGCTTCGACCACGCCCGCGAGAAGGCGGAACCCGGGTACTACTCCGTCGGCCTCGACAACGATGTCAATGTGCGGCTGACCGCCACCACCCGCACCGCCGTGAGCAGCTACGACTTCCCCGACAAGGGCACCTCCACGCTGATCCTCGACACCGCCGGGTCCAACAACCGGGTCTTCGGCAGCGAGGTCACCGTCAAGGGCGACACCGTCGAGGGCTGGGTCGAGGCCGCGTCCGTCTGCGACGAGGGCGGACGCTACCGCGCCCACTTCTCCGCCACCTTCGACCAGCCCATCCGCGCCCACGGCACCTGGGAGGGCGGCACCGTCACACCCGGCGCGTCCACCGCCCGCGCGGGCCAGACCAGGCACGGCGCCGGTACCTACCTCGTCTTCGACCAGGGCGCCAAGGTGACCGCCACCGTCGGCCTGAGCTACGTCAGCACCGCCAACGCCGCCCGCAACGCCGCCCAGGAGGTCGGCCGACGCGACTTCGGCGCCGTACGCGCCGCCGCCGAGCGGACCTGGCGGGCGGCCCTGGACACCGTACGGACCAAGGGCGGCACCCGCGACGAGCGGACCACGTTCTACACGGCGCTCTACCACGCCCTGCTGCACCCGAACGTCTTCGACGACGTCAACGGCGAGTACCAGGGCTACGACGGCGCGGTGCACAAGGTCGCCAAGGGCCGCCACCACTACGTCACCTACGCCGGATGGGACTCCTACCGCAGCCAGGCGCAGTTGGTGGCGCTGCTGTTCCCGGGGGTCGGCAGCGACATCAACCAGTCCATCGTCGACATGGTCGGACAGACCGGGAAGTGGCCCAACTGGCCACACCTCAACCAGCCCCAGCAGAAGATGAGCGGCGACTCCCTGCAGTCCCTGCTGGCCTCCGTCGACGCCTTCGGCAGCACCGACTACGACCGGCGGGCCGCCCTCGCGTCGATGAAGGCCACCCAGACGCTCCCCGCCGACGGCACCCTGCGCCGCCACGCCTACCAGTACACGAGCGTCGGCTTCATCGAGAACCGCAAGGGCGACTCCGCCACCTCCAAGACGCTCGAGTACGCCATCGACGACTTCGGCATCGCGCAGCTCGCCCGGCGCCTCGGTGACAGCGCCGCCTACGACCGGTTCATGGGCCGCGCGCAGAACTGGCAGAACGTCTTCGACGCCGAGTCCCTGCACATCCGGCCCCGGGACCGCAACGGCTTCGACCGCGGCTTCGACCTCGGGGAGCGCGGCGACCAGTTCGAGCAGGCCACCGGCTACCAGTACGGCTGGATGGTCCCGCACAACATGGGCACGCTGATCGAGAAGCGCGGCGGCGTCAAGGCGGCCACGGCCGCGCTCGACGAACACCTCGCCGCCCTGGACGCCGGTGTCTACGGCACCCGCGGCGCCTACCTCAGCAACCAGCCCAGCTTCAGCGCCCCGTACGCCTACCACTGGCTGCGCCAGCCGCACCGCACCACGGAGGTGCTGCGCCGCGCCTCCGCCGAGCTGTACGGCACCGGCCCGAAGGGCCTGCCCGGCAACGACGACCTCGGCTCGCTCAGCGCCTGGTACGTCTGGGCCAACATGGGCCTCTACCCCGCCGTCTACGGCACCGCGAACCTCCTCGTCAGCGGCCCCGCGTTCGACGAGGTCGTGATCGACAGCGCGGGCAGCCACCGCAGGGTGGAGATCAAGGCGCCGGGCGCTTCGCGTAAGCCCTACATCACGGCCATGACGGTCAACGGCAAGCAGGTCACCCGCTCCTGGCTGCCCGAGGACTTCGCCCGCGAGGGCGGCAGGATCAAGCTCACGATGGCGTCGACCCCGGGCACCTGGGGCACCAGGTCCGCCGACGTGCCCCCGTCGTACACGGACGGCGGCGACGCCCGCAACAACACCGGCACCACCCCCAACGGCGCGGGCGACACGGGCTCGCTCGACCTGAGCGACAACTCCCTGTCCCGTGAGCGGCTCGCGGAGGCGGGCGCCGCACCGGGCGCGGAACTGCCGCTCGGTGACACCGGCGTCCGCTTCACCTGGCCCGACACCGCGCCGGGCGAGCCGGACAACTGGATACCGCACGGCCAGCGCGTCGACATGGGCGGCGCCCGCGCCACCGGCGTCTCCTTCCTCGGCCTGGCCACCAACGGCCCCGCATCCGGGACCGCGGTCGTCGAGTACACCGACGGCTCCACCCAGGACGTCGGCGTGTAGTTCACCGACTGGACCCCGGGCACGAACTACCAGTTCGGCAACCAGCCCCTGGTCACCACCACCGGACGCAACCGCGCCGCGGGCGGCTCCGACACCGTACAGACCAAGGTCTTCGGTACGGTGCCACGGCTGCTCGACCCCGCCAAGCGCGTCGCCGCGGTGATCCTGCCGCAGGGCACCGACCGCGGCGTCATGCACGTCTTCGACGTCGCGCTCACCACCAAGCGGGACCTGGACGTCCCCGGCACGACCCCCGAGCGGATCGTCCTCACCCCCACCGGCACCCCGCACCAGTCCCAGGCGGTGACCTGGCGCACCGGCGCCCCGGTCACGGCGGGCGAGGCACGCGTACGCCCCGTCGGCACCACCACCTGGCGCACCGTCACCGCGCGCGGCAACGAGGAGTTGGTCAGCGCCGGTGTCCCGACCCGCACCCACTCCGCCGTCCTCACCGGACTGCGCCCCGGCACGGCGTACGAGTACCAGGTCGGCACCGGCGACTGGTTCAGCCCCACCCACACCTTCACCACGGCCGAACGGCCCGGCGAGGACTTCACGTTCCTGTACTTCGGCGACGCGCAGAACGACCTGTCCGCGAAGTGGGCCCCCGTGGTCAGGCAGGCGTACGAGCGCTACCCGGACGCCGTGGGCAGCGTGAACGCCGGTGACCTCGTCAACTCCGGCGGCAACGACGGCGAATGGCGCGACTGGTTCGGCGCCATGGACGGCTACCGCCAGACCACCAACGTCATCGCCGCGCCCGGCAACCACGAGTACGCGGGCGACACGTTCCTCCGCACCTGGAGGTCCACCTTCGAGTTCCCGGCCAACGGCCCCCGCGCGACCGGCGGTGCCACGGCCGACACCCCCGCCGAACGCCAGCGCGCCGCTTACGAAGAGCACATGGCGAAGGCCCTGGCGGAGACCGCCTACTACACCGACTACCAGGGGGTGCGGTTCATCACCCTCAACGCCAGCACGGGCGACGCCCGTTCCCTGATGACCCCCGCCTACCTGCCCGCGTGCAGCCAGGACTGCCCCGACCCCGAGAAGCTGTGGCTCGGCCTCCAGGCCCGCTGGCTGGACGAGATCCTCGCCGACAACCCCAACAAGTGGGCCGTCGCCGTCTTCCACCAGCCGGTGTTCTCCGCCGCCGAGGGCCGCGACGAGAAGCCGGTCCGCGACGCCTGGCTGCCGGTCTTCCAGCGCAACGACATCGACCTGGTGCTGATGGGCCACGACCACGTCTACTCCCGCGGCTACGCCAACGAGAACGCCACCGCCACCCCCGGCGTGACCACGGGCCCGGTCTACACCGTCACCGTCTCCGGCCCCAAGTACTACGAACTCGCCCCCGAGTCCGACAGCGTCTGGCGGCGCAACGGCGCCACGGAGGTGGTCCGCGCCGGACACACCTCCACGTTCCAGGGCATCAAGGTCACCGACCACCAACTGCGCTACGAGGCCGTGGTCGCCGCGAAGTGGGACGACAGGTCGACCACCGACAAGGAGGTGGGCGAGGTCCTGGACGCCTTCACCATCACCAAGTACGACGACGGCACCAGGTACGTCACCGAGGACGGCGTCCCGGTGCCACCGCACGACCGCTGAACGCCCCGTAGGGCGCCCCGCTTTCCGGGCGCCCTACGCCCGGCGCCGGTCCGCCCTCACGCCGACGCACCCTCGACGACCTCGAAGCGGGCCTCCCCGACGGCGAGGACCCCGTCACTGAGGGGAGTGCACCGCACACCGCCACCGTCCCGCATCGCCCGGTGCGCGCCCGGCCCGACGGTGACGTCCATCCACGCGCACGGCCGCGCCGGACGGTTGACCCGGAACACCACCGGCCCCTGCCCGCAGTCCAGGGATACCGTCGCCCCCACGTAGGAGTCGATGTCCACGCCCTTGAGCAGGACGTTGCGGCGGGTGTGCCGCAGGTCGACGGACGGCGCGATGTCCACGGGCAGGTTCTCGGCGGACATGAGGGTCACCGCCGCGTTGCGGTGCGCGGGTCGGCCGTAGTACCGGTCCCCGACCAGCCCCAACCCCCGCCGCACCTCCACCCGCTGGACACGCTCGTCCTCCGGCCCCGCGGCGGGCCCGTCCGCGGGCCGCCCAGCGAGCCGGTGCGCGGGCGACACCAGTAGTTGCAGCACCTCGACGATCATGCGTTTCCCCGTACGGTCCGGTCGGTGGCCCGAGTCTGCCACGCCGACGCCGGATCAGGTCACCGGATGGAAGCGCCACCGGCCTTCAGTGATGACGTCCACCTCGCCGTCCCTGACCCGAACGGCCGTGTCGTCGTCGACGAAGTAGATCGGGAAGTCCGCCCGCGCGGCGATGCGGTCCGCCCAGGCGTCGTCCCGCTCGGGGAAGGACGGCGAGTACAGGTGGGGCTTGAGGTACCAGTCGAAGAGGCCGAACGGCGGCTTGAGGGTCGTGGCGCCGAGCACGTGCAGGTCCTTGGTGTCGCCGATGACGTCGGCGGAGGCTTCGGTGAGGTGACGGCTGAAGATCATGGACCCGGCGCTGACCCCCACGTAGACCCGGTCCCGCAGCGCCTCCAGGAAGCCGTCCGCCAGCCCGTTGCCGGTGATGCTGCGCGCGAGGTGGTACTGGTTGCCGCCCTCGACGTAGATGACGTCGGCGTGGAGCAGCCGGTCGAGGACCAGTCGCCGGGGCAGGCCGTTCAGCCCCAGGACGTCGAACTCCCGCCAGCCGAGCCCGTACAGCCGGTTCATGTCCTCGACGAACCACCCGTGGTCCCCGGGCTCGGCAACGGAGGCCGTGGGAACGTACACGACGTTCGCCGCGCCGAACGGCTTGCCCAGCATGTCCCGTAGCGCGTCCCGCAGGGTGTCGTTGCGCAGGCCGCTCGCCGTCAGCAGAAAGTTCATCGGGCGAGCCAAGCAGGGTTGACGGGCGCACGCAAACGAGCCCGGGCGAGCCGCCGCTGCCACGGGCCCAGCCGGGCCGCCGCTGTCAAGGACCGGCCGTCGCCCAACATCGGGACGTCCGTCCGCACGCCACCCCGCCTCCTCAGCAGTAGGGTGTGAGCGACTGAAACGATTCAATGCGGCGGTGCGGCGGTGCGGCGACAGGAGGCCGTACCGTCCCTCCCGCCAGGAAGGCCCCGCCATGCCCGTCCCTCCATCCGTCCCCGCCCTCCTCAAGGAGATGGGCGGGGCCGGTGCCCGCCTCGACACCCTGCACGCCTGCGAGGCGGGGGCCGGGAACATCTCCGTCGCCCTGCCGACCCCTGCCGACCTCGGCGAGACGTTCCCGCACACGCGGGCGTTCGATCTGCCCGCCGCCACCCCCGCGCTCGCCGGATGGACGGTCCTGGTCACCGGATCGGGCCAGCGGCTCCGCGACATCGCCGCCGCGCCGACCGCGGCCGTGGCCGCCGTGAGCATCGACACCGACGGTACGGCGCTGCTCCGGTACGCCGACGACCGGGCGTGGGCCCGGCCGACCAGCGAGTTCAACTCCCACCTCGCGGTCCACGACGACCACGTCGGCCGCCGCGGCCTGACCGGCCCGCACTGCGTGGTGCACGCCCAGCCGCCGTACCTGGTCGCCCTCAGCCACCACGGCCCCGCCGACTCGGCCAGGTTCTCCCGGCGGATCCTGCGCTGGGAACCGGAGACGGTGGTCCAGCTCCCCGAGGGCGTCGGCTTCCTGGACTTCATGGTCCCCGGCTCCCGGCAGCTCCAGGATGCCTCGGTCGCCGGGCTGCGGGAGGCCCGTATCGTCATCTGGGCCAAGCACGGCCTGCTGGCCCGCTCCGACGACGGCCCTCTCAAGGCCGTAGACCTCATCGAGTACGCCGAGACCGGCGCGATGTACGAGGCCCTCAACGCCCAGACCGGTTCCCCCGGCGAGGGCCTGTCCGACGACGAACTGCGCGCCGTCATCAAGGCGTTCGACGTCAGGACAACGCTGTACTGACCCCCTGACCCCCTGACACCTGCGGGCGCGGAGGAGCCGCTGGCCCCATGATCAGCCCCCGCACGCGGTTCGCTACGATCCCCGCACATGACCATACGGGGATGGCGACTGGGTGTCGTAGCGGTGCTGGCGGCACTCTGTGTCTCGGGCACGGGCCGACCGGCAATCATTCGTACGGCGTCCGACCTCGGCCCCCTCCCGGCCGACCGCTACGCCTACACACCGCGGGACTACCAGCGATCGCGGCAGGCGACGGCGCTGCTGGTCCGGCAGTGCATGGCGGAGCACGGCCACCCGGACTTCCCGCTCGACCCCCGCTACCCCAGTGATCCCGTCACCGCCGTCGCGGTCGGCACCGACTACGGCGTCCTGGACCTCGCCGCCGCCCGCCGCTGGGGTTACGGCTGGGACCCCGCGCAGTCCCCGGTCGCGCGGCCGAAGGGCCGCCGGATGACGAACGCCGAGTACGCGGACTTCCCGGACTGCGGCGCGGAGTCGAACCGGCGGCTGCTGCGCGGTATCGACGTCGAACGGGACTGGCTCTACGCAAGCAAACGGTCGATCGAGGTCGACGAGGCCGTCAAGCGGGACCCGCGCCTGCGTGCCGCGTGGGAGGTGTGGTCCCGCTGCATGGCGGAACAGGGCTTCACGCGCTATCCCGACCCCGTCGCCGCGTACACGGACCGCGCCTGGCGGCGGGGCAGCGACGGCAACACCCGGCACACGTCGCGGGAGCGGGCCACCGCCGCCGCGGACGTCACCTGCAAGCGCCGCCACCACACGGCCGAAGCCTGGCACGCCGTCCGGGCGCGGAAACAGGCCGCGGACATCTCCCGGCACCGCGACCGCTACGCCGCCGGACTCACGGCGCTGCACACGTACCGGGCCACCATCACCGAGGTGCTGCGCACCCTCGGCTGACGGGCACCGCACGCCCCGAAGGCGCGGTGCTCAGCGCCGGTACGCGGCCGTCGCGATCTCGACGAAGGACCGGATCAAGGGGTTGGTGTCCCCTTCGTTCCACACCGCCACCACGCGGCTCGGCGCCATGTCGGTCAGCGGCACCACGGCCAGCTCCGCGGGCAGGTCGTGGCCGAGCGGGGCGAGGCCGACCGTGCCGTTCCACAGCACGGCCTGCAGGCATTCCTGGACGGCGCGGACCACCGGCCCCTCGCGCGGCCCGCCGCCGTTCCAGTACGACTGCCAGAGGGGGTCGGTGCCTTCGGGGAACTGGAACCAGCGGCGGTCGCTCAGCTCGGCAAGCCGCAGCCGGTCGTGGCGGGCCAGCGGATCGTCGGCGCGCAGCACCACCCCGACCGGATCGGTCCGCAGCCCACGCACCGTCAGGGCGGTCTCGTCGAACGGCGCCCGGGTCAGGGCGACGTCGACCAGCCCGGCGCGCAGCCCGCACGTGGGGTCGGTCAGATCGGTGTCGCGGACGTGGATGTCGACGCCGGGGTGGCTCCGGCGGTAGGCGGCGGCCAGCCGGGACACTCCGGGGTCGGTGCCGTCGCCCAGGAGGCCGACGGTGAGGACGGCGGCGCTGGCCGCCGCACGCACGCGTACCCGGACGCGGTCGGCATGACCGAGCAGGGCCCGCGCCTCGTCGAGCAGGACGGCGCCCACCGGGGTGAGCGTGACGCCGAGAGGGGAGCGGACGAACAGCGAAGCCCCGACCTCGGACTCCAACCGCCTGATCGCCCGGCTCAACGGCGGCTGGCTCATGTGCAGTCGGGTGGCGGCCCGGCCGAAGTGGAGTTCCTCGGCGACCGCCACGAAGTAGCGCAAGGTCCGTAGCTCCACGCTGCAACGATACCCACGGGGTATCGGCGCCGCGGAACGGGTCTTGGACACGGCCAGGCCGTCGGCGGTGCACTGGTGCGCATGACCGAACAAGCACAGACCGGCCAGTCGCGGCCCGCCCCCGCCGTATCGGTGGTGGGTCCCGACGGCGGCGAGACGATCGTCCTGGGCACGACACGGATGCGCGTTCTGGAGGACGGCAGCCACACCGCCCACCGCCTCGCGATCGCCGAGTCCGTCCTCGCCCCGCACACCCAGGGACCACCGCAGCACCGCCACGGCCAGCACGACGAGGGCTTCTACGTCCTCTCCGGCACCGTACGCTTCACCGTCGGTGACGAGAGCTACGACGCCACCCCGGGCACGTTGGTGATGGTCCCGCCCGGCACCCCGCACACCTTCGCCAACCCGACCGACCAACCCGCCCGCCTACTCAGCACCTTCACCCCCGACCTGTACGTGCAGTACTTCCGCGACCTCCAGGACATACTCGCCACCGGCCAGCCCCTGACACCACAGGCCAACATCAAGACGATGAGCCACTACGCGACCGAGCCCGCCACCGACCCCACCTGAGGCCGCTGGGAGGGACGGCCCGGCCGGTGGCCCATGAACGGGAACCAGAACATTGCCTATTGGGTGCGTGGCCTGGCAGGCGATCTGGGCCGTGTTCGACCTCGTCCGGTGACTGTGGGCTTTCCCTCACTCCAGATAGAGGGCTGCCAGGCGGGGCAGTCGGCGAGTCATCTCGTCGTGGTCATTGAAATCGAAATTCCAGGTGGGATCCAGCTCCGGGTAGCGGATGGTGGGTGGGCTCGCGGGAGGCTCATCACCGGTAGCCGAGATGTGTGCGTTCCACGCGATGCCCAACATGTCCTCACCCTCCAGGTCGACGCCTCTGGCTGCCAAGGCTTGAACAACGGGCAGTGCTGCAAGGGCGTCGGGGTCCGCGACTACACGCTCGAAGACCTCACGGCCCTGGGCGATCAGCCAGCCGCGGAAGTAGTCGAAGCCGTCGTCAGAGCACCCACCGTTGGCGATGTAAGCCGCTGCCCACAGCGGATTGGTGTAGGAGTCAACCATCAGGTCCCACAGCGCCTGTTCAGCGGCGACGATCTCCTCGACCGGGCGGGACGCCAGCAGCGAGGTTGCCTCGCGAGCGACCGCCTCGCCTTCGGTGGGGTCGGTTGCTTGATTGCGGGCTGCCTCAATGAGTTCCCAAAACTGCTGCTTGTTCATGGAGCCAGAGCCTGCCACCTGGGACTGACATCGGACTGGTCGCGGGGTCCGCAGGGGCCGCGGCGGCGCTGTGGCTGGTGCCTTCCGCGCGCAGGGCCGTGCCGTGGTGGTGGATCGTCCCGGCACTGCGGCTGGGCGGTGCAGCAGGAGTGCGGTGGGCCATCGGCGGTTAGACCCGGCTCGCTTCTGAGGCGATGCCAGGCGCTGCCGGTGGTCGAGCAGCGGCAGCGCAGCCTGCGGCGCACCGCCCAGGCCCCTCCCTAATGCCAGTTGCTGATCATGACGTCGTGCGGTGCGGGCTCTCCCTGCCCCGTTTCGATGAGCTTCTTCAGGCTCATCAGGAAGGTCGCCCACTTGGTGGTGCAGTGGTGCATGAACTCGCCGGGCTCCTTCCAGCCCTCGTGTCGGAAGAGCACGATCGTGAAGTCGTCCTCCTGCTTCAGCAGGAAGTGGACCGTCGTGCCGAGCCACTCCTCGGGACCGTCGACGACCTCCCAGACCACCCGCTCGCCCGGCTGTGCCTCAAGGACCTTCATGTCGAACCCGCCGGGCGCGAAGCGGAACCGGAGCACGCCTCCGACGTCCGGGTCGCCGTCCGTGTCCTTGGTCCACCAGGCCGCCAGTCCGTCGACCGTGGTCAGGGCGGTGTAGACGGCGTCGGGGGAGCCTATGACTCCGACCCTGTGCAGGATGTCCACCATCTCGGTATCTCCTTCTCGAAGTGTGCGTGGTCAGGTGTCCTGTGCGCTTGCCTGGGGCGGCTCGTGGCGCTCGCGTTCGATCGCCTCGGCGATCCGCTTGATGCGCCGCAGTCGGGCGTCCCAGCTCGCCCCCACCGACGCCAGTTGCGCGGTCGCGCGGGCGAGCTGGGCCTCGTCCACCTCGTACCGGCGCTCGCGCCCGGACGGAGTGACGTGCACCAGTCCGGCCCGCTGGAGCACGCCCAGGTGCTTGGCGACCGCCTGCCGGGTGACCGGCAGTTGCTCGCTCAGCGTGGTCGCGGTGCGGGCGCCGCCCGTCAGCAGCAGGTCGAGCATCCGGCGCCGCGTGGGGTCGCCCACCGCCGACCAGAGGTCGTCGTCGACGGGGGTGCTCATCGCGTCGACGCCAGCCGGGCGGCGTAGGCGAGGAGGCGGGGCAGGAAGTGGTCCCAGCCGGTGACGTGGTCGCGGTACTGCTCCTCGAGCACGGCCGCCTCCCAGCCCTTCTCCCGGAACCCCGTCTCGGTGAAGCGCAGCAGCGTGCCCGTGCCGGAGGGCAGGAGGTCGAAGGTGACCAACAGGGAATTGGACGGCGCCGCCGTCTCACCCTCGTCGTACACCCAGCGGAAGGAGAACCGCCGGGGCGGGTCGGCCTCCACCACCGTCACCGGTACCTCGGTCGCCTCGGGCGACGTCTTGTCGCCGAAGACGATGTGCCCGCTGGCACCGGGCACCGGCTCCAGCTCGGCCTCGTCCGGCCACCACTCCCGCAGGTGCTCGGGCCTGCTGACGACCTCGTAGACCACCTCCGGCGCCGCCTCGATGTGCAGCTCCCGCTCGATGCTGCCGTACTCCGTCGGCACTCCGCCCACCCACTCTCTCGCAACCTTTGGTTGCGTATTACCTTAGGTCTCTCCTCTCGTATGTGCAACCTTTAGTTGCGTTAGGGGTGGGCGGTCGGGCGTGCGCTGAAGGTGCGGCGGTAGGTGTCCGGCGGCACGCCGACCGTACGGTTGAAGTGGCGGCGCAGGGTCGTGGCGGTGCCCATGCCCGTGGCCGCCGCGATGACGTCGACACCGGCGTCACTGGTCTCCAGCAACTCCTGGGCCCGGCGTATGCGCTGCGTCAGCAGCCACCGCAGCGGCGTGGTGCCCGTCACCGCCCGGAAGTGACGGCCCAGGTGACGTGAGCTCATGCCCGCCTGCCGGGCCAGGTCCTCCACCGTCAGCGGCTGGTCAAGCCGTTGCAGCACCCACGGGAAGAGCGCGTCGAGCGGATGGCTGGCCGGGGCGGGCACCGGCGTGGTGACGAACTGCGCCTGCCCGCCGTCCCGGTGCGGCGGCACCACCAGACGACGGGCGACGGCGTTGGCGACCGCCGAACCATGGTCGAGACGGACGAGGTGCAGGCACAGATCCATCGCGGCGGCCTTGCCCGCCGAGGTGAGCACACGGCCGTTGTCCACGTACAGGACGTCCCCGTCCACCGTCACCCGCGGGTACCGGTCGGCCAGCGCCCGGGTGTGCGCCCAGTGGGTCGTGGCCCGCCGCCCGTCCAGCAGACCGGCGGCGGCCAGGACGAACGCCCCCGTGCACAGGGAGACCACCCGTGCCCCCGCCTCATGGGCCGCCCGCACCGCGTCGACGAGGTCGGCGGGCGGCTCCGCGTCGACATCCGCCCACCCCGGGACGATCACCGTCCCAGCCCGCGCGAGCCGCTCCAGGCCATGGTCGGGCTCCACCCGGAACCGGCCGACCCGCACCGCCTCCGCGCCGCAGAGGACGAGGTCGTACCAGGGGACCGTCACCCCGTCCGGAGCGGAGCCGAACACCTCGTGGGCGATGGACAGTTCGAAGTGCAGCATCCCGTCGGTGACGGCCAGCGCGACAGTGTTCACGTCCGGAATTGTACGGGTCGTGTCGTTCCGGACACTGGCCCGCGTACCGCCCCCTCACCAGGATGAGAGCACTGGATCACCGAGCAGGGGAGTAGGCCATGGAACCGAAGCGCACAGTGGCGGTGTTCGGCGCGTACGGGCACACCGGGCGCTTCGTCGTGACGGAACTGGTCAAGCGTGGGTTCCTCCCCGTTCTGTCCGGCCGCGACGCCCGCAAGCTGGAGGAACTGGCGGCGACCCACCCCCAGCTCCCCGTCCGCCCGGCGTCGGTCGACGACCCGGCCTCGCTCGACCACGCGCTCACCGGCGCCGACGCGGTCGTGAACTGCGCGGGTCCCTTCGCCACGACCGCGGCGCCCGTGATCGACGCCGCCCTGCGCGCGGGGATCGCGTACGTGGACGTGGCGGCCGAGATCGAGGCCAACGCCGACACCTTCACGCACTTCGCCGACCGCGCCCGCGCCGCCGGAACCCTGGTCGTACCCGCGATGGCCTTCTACGGCGGCCTCGGCGACCTCCTGGCCACCGCCGCACTGGGCGACGACACCGCGGCCGACGAGGCACACATCGCCTACGGGCTGAGCGACTGGCACCCGACCGCCGGAACACGCGCCGCGGGCCAGGTCTCCCACCAGCGGCGCGGCGGCCGACGCGTCCGCTACACCAACGGACGGCTGCAGTACCACGGCGACGACCTGACCACCCTCACCTGGCCCTTCCCGGCGCCCCTGGGCCCCCGCCCGGTCATCGGGGAGTTCACGATGGCCGACGTCGTCACCCTCCCCAGCCACCTCACCATCCCCGAGGTACGCACCTACATGAGCGTCGAAGCGGCCACGGACCTGTCCGCCCCCGACACCCCGGCACCGGTCGCCGCCGACGACCACGGGCGCTCCGCGCAGACCTTCCTCGTCGACGTCGTCGTACGCCGCGGCGCCACCGAGCGACGCGTCACGGCGCGGGGCCAGGACATCTACGCCGTCACGGCACCGCTCGTGGCGGAGGCGGTCGACCGCATCCTCACCGGCCGCACCAGAACCGTCGGCGTCGCCTCCGCGGGGGCGGCCTTCGACGCGGCGGAGTTCCTCGCCGCGCTGGAGCCGCACATCACCCTGGAGACACGTCCGTAGCGGTGCCCCGATACTGCTGCCGTGCCCCGCCAGGCTCCCCGAAAAGGCACAGGGGCGACGTTCACCGGCCGCGCGGGGTCAAGGTGAGGCCGAGGCGATCACACGGCGGCAGGGCCACGGCCAGCCGCGGGCGCGGATCGCCGTACACCCGTACGTCGTAGCGGCTCAGCACGGTGGCCAGGACGAGCACCGACTCCAGGGCGAAGAACGCCTGGCCCACACACTGGTGGGCGCCGTCCCCGAAGGGCAGGTACGCCATCGGGTGCCGCGCGCGTACGGCGGGCTTGTCGAACCGGCGGGGATCGAACCGCAGCGGGTCGGGCCAGAACTCGGCGAGCCGGTGGGTGAGGTACGGCGAGAGGACCAGCGTGGTCCCGGCCGGTACCGGCACCCCACCGACCTGGTCGTCCTTCCGGGCCACCCGGGGGACGGCCCACGCCATCGAGTACAGCCGCATCACCTCCGCCATCACCTGCTGGGTGAAGACCAGTTCCCGCGCGTGCTCCGGCCGTGGCGGCCCGCCCGCCAGCACCTGGTCGGCCTCCCGGCGGACCTCGGCCATGACCGCCGGATGCCGGGCCAGCACCGCCCAGGCCCAGGTGAGCGTGAGGGCGCTGGACTCCGAACCGGCCACGAACAAGGCCACGATGTCCTGGCTCACGTGCTCGTCGCTCAGCGGCTGGCCGTCGGCGCCGCGCCCCCGCAGCAGGCCGCTCATCAGGTCCGTGCCGCCCCTGTCCTCGCGGCGGGCGGCGTCGATGACGGGCAGCAGCGTCCGGTTGATGGCGCGGGTCGCCCGCAGGAACGCCCGGTCCCCGGGCAGCGGCACGCGGTGCGGGACGAAGGGCATCGCCATGCGCCACAGCAGCGCGTCCAGCGCCGTGGCCACGTCCGCGCCCAGCCGGTCGCACTGCTCCACCCCGATACGGGAGCCGAAGAAGACGGGGTTGATGACCCGGTGCACCAGGCGGGTCATCCCCGCCACCGCGTCCACTGGCCGCTGCCCCGCCCGGCTGGCGAGTTCCTCCACCGCCTGGTCGATGGAGGCGGCCATGCCCGCCCCGGACCGGCGCAGGTACCCGCCCGACATCCCCTGGCACAGGATGTCCCGGCTGGCCAGCCACCCCGGCCCCTCGCCAGCGATGCCCCTGCCCGTCAGCCGTCCCAGGGCGTCCCACAGGGCGGCCCCGCGCACGTAGTTCCGCACGCCGTCCCGCAGCACGTACCGCAGGTGATCGGGGTGCGTGACCAGCAACGGGCGGAACGGCCCGAGTTCCAGCCGCACGACCGCTCCCCGCGCCCGCTCGCCGACCTCTTCCACCAGCCCGAGGGGGCCTCCTCGCGCCAGCCCGGCCAGGACGCGACGGAGAGGCACGGCCTCCACACGGTCGACGAGGGACACGGGCATCACGGCCGCCTTCCGGTCACGGAACCTGTTCTTTTCGGGGCGATTCGGGAGCCTAGGAGCGCAGCCGCTTCCCGGGAAACGACCTGGCCGCGTGTGCGGCAAAAGACAGCCGGAAGCGTGTCGGAAGCGCTCCGGAAGTGGTCCCGAAGCCCGCCGGAACCCCTTCGCCGCTGGCAGCGGAAGCGGCGGTTCGGGTCCGATGGGCGCATGACGACGTCAAGGGGTACCGCGCGTCACGGCACCGGTTCCGGGTACGCCGGGCAGGGAACGCAGCAGCCCGCCGACGGCCGCCAGGTCCGTCCGCGCGAGATCCTCGGGACGGATGACCACGCGGAGTTCGGGGGCGGTGGTCGGTTCCCGGCGGGCGTACGCGGCGAAGCTCTCTATGATCATGAACAGCAGCTCCGTACGGTCGAGTTCGACGACCCGCGCGAGTCCCGTGCCGACCAGCGGCATGGCCACCGGCTTGTACATGCCGTACCGGGCGACCGACCGCCACAGACTGTCGAGGCTGGCCCGCAGGTCCTCCGGCGCGGAACGGGCCACCAGGTCGTTGCCGAGCCGGGAGTAGGCGACGGCGAACACCCGGCGCCCGTCGACCACCAGGGGGACCGTGGTGCCCAGAGGGTAGCGGACGCGTCGGCCGCGGGGCTTGTCCTGGGGCCGCTCGGTGCTGGCGGGCGTGACGGAGCGCAGACCCGCCTGGAGCCGGTCGTCCAGGAGCTTGCGCTCGCCGTTGAACAGGCGGCCCACCAACTGGCCCTGGACACTGTCCCGGCTGATCACCAGGTCCTGCTCGGTGGCGGTGTCGAAGGTGTCGGTGAAGCCGACCACCAGGTTGGCGTCGTCCTGCGCGAACAGGTCACCGCGGACCACGACCAGGTCGCCGCCGGAACCGGTGATCGGCTGGCGCAGCAGTTCCTGGCCGTGCCGCTCCCGCAGCCGCGCGCGCAGCGTCTGGAGCATCCCGGCGACCTCCGGGTCGTCCGGCCGCTCCAGCGTCAGACGCTCGGCCACCGGTACCGCGAGGTCGTAGCGGCCCAGTTCGGTGTGGGCGGTGATCAGGTGCCGCCGGGCCGTCTCGTGCAGCGCCGTGAGCCGCCGCACCAGGGGCTGGGCGAACGGCTCGTCGCTCAGGTCGGCCAGCGGGCGGCCGGTCACCAGGTCCAGCGCGGTCATCAGTTGGTGCGCCGCCGACGCTGGCGCCGCGAACAGGGCCGAGCCGACGAGTTCGGAGAACTCCGCGCAGTCCAGTTCGTCACGGCCGAGGACCAGCCGGTACGCCGTCTCGGGGGTCGGGGCCGCCAGCAACTGCTCGGTGCGCAGCACCCGCTGGCCGGTGCCGTCGCGTGCCGGGTCCAGCGCGCGGCGCAGTTCGAGCACCCGCTTCTGCACCTCGTTGCGGGCGCGACCGGCCTGACCCGGACCGGTGTGCGCGGCGCCCCACACATCCTCGTAGAGCCGCCGGACCGGCACCGGATCGCCTTCGGCGGCCACCAGCCGCAGGAGTAATCGCTTGGTCAGCGGGGTCAGGCGGCCCGGCTCACCGTCGACCTCCACTCTGGTCCGTCCCAGGACACAGACCCGGATACGTGTCATGACACGTGGTCTCCACTCGCTCCGCGCTCCCCCCTGTCCCCTGACCGCGGGAGCAGCCTCGGCAGCGTACCAAGCGGGCATTTGGGGGAGTTGTGCTTTTCAGGGGTTTCCCGGGCCGGGCGCCCGGCCCGAGCCGGATACGGCGTTCGCGGGGGCGGCTGTCGGGCGGCGCCCGGGGGCGGCGGGCGTTCGTGGGCAGCGCCATGGCCGCGTTCGGCGGGGTGTCGGCGGTCGTGCAGTTCGTCGGCCAGCTCTTCCCGCAGGCACTGGATCCCGCGCCGGTGCTCGGTGGCTCCGTCCTGCTCTGCGTGGCCTGGGCGGTGGCCCGCGGCAGGCGGCCCGTGGCCGTGGCGCAGGACTTCAGGCGCCCGAACATGACGGTGTCGGTGGGGTGCGGCGACCTCTTCGAGGAGCGGGCGCACCTGGTCGTCGGCTTCAGCGACACCTTCGACACGGACGTGCGCGACGGCGTCGTCATCAGTGGCGGCAGCGTGCAGGGCCAGTTGCTGCACCGCCGCTACGACGGTGACACCGCTCGCCTGGACGGTGAGCTGGGGGCGGCGCTGCGCCCCGTGCCGCCGCTCGCCCGCGAGACCCGCGAGGACAAGCCGCACGGCAAGCTGGACCGCTATCCCGTGGGCACGGTCGCGGTGCTCGGGACCCGGCCACGGCTGGTGTTCGCGGTCGCCTACAGTCGGATCGGCAACGACCTCGTCGCCCGGTCCAGCACGGAGGAGCTGTGGCTGAGCCTGAACCGGGTGTGGGACGCCGTCCACCGGTACGGGCAGTTGGACCGGGTCGCGCTGCCACTGCTCGGGTCGGGACTGTCCCGGCTGCACGGGCTGGACGAGGAGAGCCTCCTGCGGCTGATCCTGCTGTCCTTCATCACCCGATCGAGGGAACGGGTGATCTGCCGGGAACTGCGGATCGTGCTGCGACCGGCCGAGGCGGAACGCGTCGACATGACCGAGGTCGCCGCGTTCCTCAGGGTGCTGGCGGCGGACTGCGGGCCTGCGCGGTGAGCGGCACCGCGCGGGGGAGTGGCCCGCTGGACCGCCCGCCGGGCCGGGCTTGCCCGCTGCCACTCCGGCGGTCAGGGGGCACGCGACCGCCCACGGGGCTTGCCGGGCAGTCGTGCCTGCCGCCCCGTGGCTGCCGGGGCCGGGCTTGCCCGCTGCCACTCCGGCGGTCAGGGGGCACGCGACCGCCCACGGGGCTTGCCGGGCAGTCGTGCCTGCCGCCCCGTGGCTGCCGGGGCCGGGCTTGCCCGCTGCCACTCCGGCGGTCAGGGGAGCACGCGACCGCCCGCTGGGCCTGCCCGGCAGGCGTCCCCGCCGCCACCCGGCAGCCGTCCCCCACCCCACCGGCCAGGGGGGCACGCACGCCGCCGCCCCCGAGGCGGGCCCGCACGTGCTCCGGCCCGCCCCGGGGGCGGTTGTGCCGTCCCCCCAGACGGCACGCGAACCGCCGCGCCGCACGGCCCGGCGGTGGTCGGCAAGGGCCTCAGGGCCGCCGCTGATAGGCGCTCAGGTGCCGGAACGGCCAGGTCTGACGCCAGTCGGAGCCGGTGTCGTTGACCGCGCACCCGGCCTGCTTCAGCCGCTCCACCACCCTGCCCAGCGCGGTCTCGGAGCCGTCGAAGCGGATCACGTTGCGGCCCGCGATGTCCGCGATCGGGCGCAGCGAACCGATCTCGACGATCAGCGTGCGCTCGGGGTAGGCCATCAGCACCATGCCCAGCTCGATCAGCACGTTCGGCCGGGGCTGCCCGACGGGCTGGGTCTCGTAGGACGGCTCGTTCGGGCCGTACAGGTCGGGGTGGAGCGTGACGATGTCGTCCGGGGTGAGCAGCACCAGCGCGGCCTGCGCCTGCGCCGGGGCGGCGGCGACCACGTCGCCGAGGAACGGGGCCGTCTGGCCGGTCGCGCCGACCAGGTCCTCCCATTCCTTGGGCCGCAGATCGAGTCGGCGCAGCAGCTCGAACATCTCGCGGCGGGCCTGCTCGTCACGGCCGTGTACGACGAAGACACTGCGCGCCACGCTGGAGGCGTCCGCCCGACCCGCCCGGCCCATGGCGCCCGCCTGCCCGCGCCCGGCCGCCCCGTCGCCGGAGGCAGGGGAGGGCACGACGGGGGAGTGGTCGCCGAAGGACTGGGTCCCGCTGTTGCCGACGCTCTGCGTCCCGCCGAGGTTGGTGTTGCCGCCACCCCCGAAGGTGACGTGGTCGAAGGAGTTGTCGCGGAACTCGTGGCCGCTCATGCGGGACGCCTCTCTCGGGTGATGCCGGAGTTGTTGCCGAAGGTCTGGTTGCCGCGGTTGCCGACGCTCTGCGTGCCGCCGAAGTTGTTGTTGCTGTTCGCGCCGAAGTTCTGCTGGAGGATGTTGGTCTGGTTGGCCTCGTGCTCGCGGGTGTCGACGTCGTGGTCGTGGAGGAAGTCACCGATGATCTGCAGCAGATGGCGCTCGACGATCTGGGTGTACTTGCGGGCGTCGCTCTCCTGGAAGAAGTGGTGGAACACGTTGGGCGTGGCCAGCTCCCGCACGCTCGCCCGGGCCCCGCAGTCGACCACCTGGTGGGCGTAGCGGCCCAGCCCGAACTCGCTGTGGTCGGTGGGCTGGGCGACCTCCACCTTGACGGTGTCCGAACCCACCTTCCGCGGCAGCCGCTCCTTGAGCGGGTTGAACGCCAGCCCCAGCAGCTCACCGGGCGCGCTGCGCACCACGTGCCAGGCGATACGGCACATCAGCGCGCCGTCGATCCGCTCGGGCAGCCGGTCCACCAGCCGGAAGCTCTGCGTGATCGGCGCCAGTACGTACGTGTAGAACTCGGTGTGCAAGGTGGTGCCCTTGATGTCGAACCCGACGAACACCGTGGTCACCAGCTCCTGCTGCCAGGCGCCGATCCGCACACACAGGTACTCGCGCCCGGCGTCGTAGTCCTCCCGCCAGTGCTCGTCCGGCCCGTCGAAGTCCTCCGGCTCGCCCGTGTCGAGGAACCGTTCGGCCTTGGTGAACCGGCGGCGTTCCACGGACAGCAACTGGACGCGGTCGGCCGGGCGGGGCGTCTCCTTCAGCTCCTTGAGCATCCGCTGCTGCACCCGGTCGGTGATGTCGGCGGCCGTGAACGGCACGATCGCCCGCCGCCGCACCTCCCCGCCCCCGGACGCGTCGTCGGCCGAGCCGTTCTGCCGGGGCAGCGGCAGGCCGCCCTCGAACAGCGCCTGCCCGAAGGGGTTGGCGGGCTTCTCCGGTACGCCGATCAGCAGCTCCGCGTTCGACCAGCTACGCCATAGCTGTCCCGCGCCGACGAAAGGCTTGTAGCCGCCGTAGTAGACCGTGTCGGAGTTCTGCTCGGCGGAGATCTTCCTGACGATCGCCGACGTGAGGTGCCGGGACCTCGGGTAGCCCGCGCCGAAACCGGGGCGATCCTGCGGCGGGGCGAGGTGCCTGGTGAGCATCCGCAGCACCGCCAGGCGGCGCAGGAACATGGTGGCCCAGGCGAGCCAGCCGAACAGCAGCGAGGCGACCAGGAAGTCCAGCAGCCCGGTGACCGAGCCCGTCAGGATGAGGACGGCGCCGCCCGCCAGCGTCAGCACCTGCTGGCGGCGCAGACCGGCGGCGGCGAGCGCGTGGGCGAGCACGGGCACCGCGTCGTAGCCGTAGGAAGGCGCCACCACCCGGTAGCGGTGGGTCAGCAGTTCCCGGATGACCGCCTTGCGGTAGAGCGGGTCGAGATAGGTACCGGCGCACAGCAGCCGGGTGGCGTTGCTCGTCGCGTCGGGCGGCGGCGGGGAGTTGTCTGCGGTCATGGGGTCGGTCACTGCCTCTCGGTGACGTCCGCGGCGGTGATGACGCCGTCCCGAACCGTGTAGGAGCCGTCGAACACCTTCTGCGTGCCGTCCGACTCCCGCGAGGTGACGGTGGCGAAGACCAGGTCGCCCTCGACGCCGTCGACGGTGACGGCGACGGCGGCCGTGGTAGTGAAGCCGTCGCTGAAGGACTCGAAGTCGGCGGCGAGGTTCTGCCCGCCGAGCTGCCAGGCGGTGGTGTAGTCACCGCCGTCGATCGCGGCGAAGTAGGCCATCACGGTCTGCGCGTTCGGGTCGTCGGCGTACTCCTCGCCGGTCGCCGTGTCCGGGTCGGTGGGCTCGTCGGTGGGCTCCTGGGTGCCGTAGAAGTCCGTCGGCTCGTCGGTGACGCCGTCGGACCAGGAGGGGATGTCACCGGCGTCGCCCGGCGCACCGTCCGGGACGCCGCCGAACGGCGAGTCGCCGCTCCAGTAGTCGGAGCCCGCGGAGGAGCCGTCGCCCTCGCCGCTCGCCCGGTAAGCGACCGCCAGTACGACGATCAGGACGAGCGGCACACCGATGATGATCAGCGCGTTGTTGCGTATCCGGCCGGGTTCGAGGGTGAGAGCCGGAGCGGCGTAGGACCGCGCGGGGCTCCCCGGTACTCGTGTCGTACTCATCTGTCACCTAACTGCTTCCGGCGCCGATCACGGAACCGGTCGGCCCGCGGCGGGCCGGGGTGCTGTGTGCGTGGCCCGATCGGACCAGCGACCCCGCTTCCGACACCAGCTCCCACCGCTTCCGAGCCACTTCCGATCGACTTCGGACGGGGCGCCGCGGCTGCGGGTGGAGCTTCCCCCGGGCCGATCCCCACCGCTCCGGTGATGTCGCGGACCTGCCAGCCCTTACGCAGGGCGCCTGTTGGACTGATGCCGCAACGACAGGCTCCTCGCAGACCCCTCGCAGACCCCTCGCAGGCTCACAGGCCGTCAGGATGGAATTCACGGCCTCGGCTGGCCGTGGTCTCGGTTGATGCTGTGCGTGTTCATGCTTCTGCTGGCCGTGGCGAACTTCCTGGCCGCGGCGGCACCGGACTACTGGCTCGTCCTCGTCTCCCGCGTTCTGGTCGGCGTCGTCATCGGCGGCTTCTGGTCGATCGGCGCCGGTCTGGCCGAGCGCCTGGTGCCGGCGGAGTCGGTCGGCCGGGCCACGGCAGTGATCTTCTCGACGGTACCGCTGGGCTCGGTGCTCGGTGTACCGGTCGGCACCCTCGTTGGTGACCTGGCGGGCTGGCGCACGGCGTTCGTCGTCATGGGCGCTCTCACCGTCGGCGTACTGGTCATACGGAGCAGTCCCTGTCTCCTCCCAGGCATGGTTCGCCAAGGCATCCCCCGCTGCGCCTGAGGCGGCCTCGGTGCTGTTCACCGCCTCCTTCCAGGCGACGATCTCGCTCGGCGCACTGGTCGGCGGCGTGATCGTGGACCAGACCTCTCCGTCCGCCGTCATGCTGCTCGGCGGCATCACCGCCGCGCTCACGATCGTGGCGGTGTGGCCGCGCAGTCCCCGCTCACCCGCCCAGCCAGTGGCTTGGGCCACCTGCTCCGAAGGGCAGTGAGGAACATCCTGGGCAGGCTAGGCTGCGGTCCTTCGGCGGATAGGGGCATGGCGTGCGGCGGCAGCGGGGGATATGGGGAGTCGTGCTCGGCATGGCCCTGGTGGCCGTCGCTGGCTGCGGTTCCGAGACCGCCGAGACCGCCGGGACCGCAGAGACCGCCGGGACCGGTGAGGAGGCGGCAGGTACGGCCACGGCCGCCGCCTGGACGCTGGCCGCTCCGATCGCCATCGACGGCGTCCGTACCGCCGACGGCGGCCGGTCTCTGGTGGTCGACGCCGAAGTGCCCGACGGGGCAGGCGAGTGCGTGCGCGACCTGCGCGGTGAACTCGAGACCGTCGAGCACGGCACGGTCTACGCGAAGGTCACGTACGAGACCCGTGCCCAGGACCAGGGCTCTGGCTGCACCGGCACGCGGCGGGTCCAAGCGACGGTGAAGCTGGGCGAGCCCCTGGGCTCCCGCAGGGTCATGGTGAACAGCATGGAGGTGTACACCCCCGTCGGTGCCACCCCACCCGCCTTGCGGGAGTGCGGTGAGAACGGCTGCGATCCCACGCCACCGCGCTGTACTGACTCCTCGTACCAGCAGGCGGTCAACGACACGGACATCCCCCGGCACACGAGTTGGGAGGAGCGCGGCTGCGACGACACGTGGCTGGTGCTGGACCTGTCGACCCGGATGGGGCCGGTGTGCGGCGATGTCGGCGACGGGTGCTCCTCCTCGGCTGTCTCCCAGCGCTGGTTCTACCGGGCCGGACCCTCGGGCTGGCGGCCGGTAGCCACGAACGGCGACGCAGGGTGCGCCGGAATCCACAACGTCCTGCCGGAACTTCCCGAGCGTCTCTGCGCGTCGCTGCCGCGACTCGACCACGGCTGATCCCTCAACGCCTTGGTCCGGGCGGGGGAACCGTTCACGGTCCTATCGCTTGAGCCCGAGGGGGCACGCGGGGCCGGGCACCACTCCGCTCAACCCCAAGGCCCCTGTGGGCAGTCGGCGGCACTTGGGCACACCCGGCTCGCCGCGCACCGGGCGTCGCCCGCGCGCTTCTCCGGCCCCGCGATAATCGACTTGAGCCGCAACCGGGCGGACGGGCAGGCTTGCGCGGTGATGGTCGAGCTGTCCCCCGGTTACCTGGACTGGGACGATGTCAACCCTGCCCGGCATTTCTTCGACAGCGCGTCGGCACCGCAGGTGGTGCGGACACTCGGGCCCGCCCGGAGGGTGCCCAGCCGCCCCGACCTCCCCTTCAGCGATCCGGCGATGAGCGCTTGGAGCTGGGAGGAGGGACGGCCCTGGGCCGACGCCATGTCACACGCCCTCGTCAAGCGCTACGGCCGCTGGGCCGTGGGCTGGCGCTGGGCACACGACGAGGGCGACTTCGATGGAGGCCCGGTCGGGAACTGGTGCTGTCCGCGGGACTCGATCACCACTCCCGAGGAGACGCTCACCCGGGTCGTCGCGGCGTTGGGCGAGTGGCGCGCGTGGCTGGAGAGCCTCGCCGGGTGGTTCGACGCCTACCCGTTGGACCTGGCCGACGTGGAGGACCAACGAATCCTCTGGGAGTGCGCCGCCCGGAACCTGATCCTGCAGGTGACCGACCGCACCGGCTGCGGCAGCGGCTGGTACGGGCACTGCCATCAGGTGCTCACCTGGTTCCTCAGCCACTGGGGCGTCGACGCCGACCTCGCGCAGGAACTGGTCGACGAGGCGATCGGCGGACGGTTCGCCAGTTGGACCGGCCCCGACCCGCTGCTGGTCGACGACGTCGCGGAGCGCCTCGCGCTGTCGCTGCGGCCGGATGAAGGCGCACAACCCGCCGCGCCCGTACCGGACCATCTCGCACGCTGGCTCGCGGTGCGCGCGACCGTGGCCTGGCAGGATGCCCCGGACAGCGAAGGGGACGAACCGGTGGTCCCGTCGCGTGACGGCGCGGCGGAGGACATACGAGCCTTCGACGGCGCCGTGGACTGTGGACCGCTGGTGGTTGGCCTGGCCGCCGCCTTGCGGAGGGCTGAGGATCGTGAAGCTATGCGCGATGTCCGGGGTGGGGACGCGGACGAAGCCGACGATGCGGGGGCTGAACGTCAGCTCGCACTGGTCGCCGAGGGCCGAGCGCACGCCCGCTGCCACGTCGGCGTCCGGCTCACCGAACACTTCGAAGCGTTCCACTCGGCAGTGCTTCATCACCTCCTGGATGTACGGGTCCGCCAGCTCCCAGTGAACGCGGACCGCGTCGGAGTCCTGATAGAGCTGGAAGCTGTGGGCCAGCATTCGTTCCTCGTCAATGAAGCTCTCCACCATCAACTGCGGCCCGTGCTGCGCTGCGAATGACACTGCCTGGACGATGGCGTCGCGGAACTCCTCCAAGTGGCCGTCGGTGATGCGCATGGTGTTGTGGAAAAGGAGCGTCGTCGAGTCGTGAGCGGTCATGACTCGACTCTCCTTCCTCAACCCCGGTTGAGGTCAAGCGTGGATCGTGTCGGGTCACGTCCGCTGGAGTGTTACCTCGACGGCTACTTGGCGATCTCGTCGGGAGACACCGGCGGCCACCGTGAGATCCGGCGGCAGCACCGCACAGCCGAGGTCGGCCGCCGGGGCGGGTCGTCACACCCGGCGCCAGCGTGCCATGGCGAAGGAGAACAGACCGAACAGTACGAGGCCGACGGCCACGGCCACCAGCAGCCACGGGCCAGCCTGGGTGGTGGCGAACGAACGCAGGGTGTCGTCGAAACCCTTCGCCTTGCCCGGTCGGGCCTCGGCCGCGGCACGGACGACGAAGGCACCGACGGCGGCGAACACGATTCCCCTCGCCACGCCCCCGCCCACCCCGCACACGTTCGTGACCCGCCATGCCCAGCGGGGCATCTGCCCGCCCCGCAGGTGCTTGCGGTAGCGGCGGGTGACGGCGCGGCCCGCCATCCACAGGCCCGCGCCGACGGCGACCACACCGGCCGCGCCGACGATCCACTGACCCGCGGGCAGCTCCAGGGCCCGCGCTGTCACGTCCCGGGACTGCTGGTCGCCGGAGCCGCTGGCCGACGACGAGGACCCGCTGGCCATCGCCAGCACGGAGGCCGCGATGAACCCGTAGAACAGCGCGCGGGCCCCGGAGAGCAGCCGCTTGCTCGTCTTGCGGCCGTCGGGCCCGGACGCTCCGAACAGGGCCTCCGTCAGCCGCCAGAGCGCCATCCCCGCCAAGCCGACACCGACGGCCCACAACAGCACCGATCCGAAGGGGCGGTCGGCGAGCTCGGAGAGCGCCCCTCCTCGGTCGGCCTGCTCCCTGGTGCCGTCGAGGGCGATCCGCAGGGCGATGACGCCGACCAGTCCGTAGATGACGCCGCGAGCGGCCAGTCCCCAGCGCGCCGCCGCTTCGACGACCTGGCTGTCGGCCGCCTTCCGTGCCCCGGCCCGTCCGCGGGGGAGCAGCGTGGTCGATGAGTTCACGGTCCACCTCCGCGCATCGGATGCCCTGGTTGGCCGCGCGAAAACGGCGGCCGACCTTCGGGCCGCTGCGCTGAGCGGCAATCCGGCCTGACCGCCCGCGTCGGCTGGCGCCCGCCCCACCGACGGACCGGTGGTTCAGGTGGAGGGCGGAGGACGGGGCCGCCCGCGCTCCGAGAAAGGCGATCCGGTGGGCCGCGCAGGCCGCCCGACACGCAACTCGGCATCGGCGCGGGGCGGATGATGACCTCATGGCCCCCCACTGGTCCGCGCTGTCAAGGCCTTGAAGCGGGGCTCGTCGCCGAAGACGGGACGACGCACGTTCGAGTGCAGCCCGTCCGCTCCGACGACGAGGTCGAAGCGGCGCGGCGCCGCGTTCTCGAACCGCACCTCGCCGTCGGGCGGGAGCGCGGTGATCGAGTCGCCGAAGACGTATTCGACGTCGTCGCGCGTGGCGTCGTGGTAGATCTCGCTCAGGTCGTCGCGCATGATCTCGACGTGCCGGTCGGAGGCGGCGCTGAAGATCCTGGAGAGGTCTACCCGGACGGGACGCCGTGCCTTCTCCCGGTAGACGGTCATCCGGTCGGTGCCGGTGGCTCGCTCCTCGATGCGCGGAAGTACGCCCATCTTCTCCGAGATGTTCATCGCGGGCCGGAACAGGTCGACCGCGTGGCCGCCGGTCCTGCGCAGGGTCGGCGCGCGCTCGACGACGGTGACGGCGAAGCCGTGTCTGGTGAGCCAGTACGCCAGCACCGGACCGGCGACGCTGGCGCCGGAGATGAGAATCCGCATGGCACCCCTCCTTGTCCTTCAGGTCATTCAGGTCAGTCAGTCCACGCGTGCGGCGTGGGCCGTGGTGAAGGCCAGCAGGGGGATGGCGGTCCGCGGGGGATCCTCGAGTAGGGGTGAGTGTCCGAGACCGGGCAGCAACTCGACCTTCGCGCCCGGGACGAGGCGGTAGTCGGCGGCGGAGGAGGATCGCCACCGGCGGTCTTCCTCGCCGAAGATCACCAACAGTGGCTTGCCGAGGGCCGCCAGCCGGTCCGGGAGGGCCTGCCGCTCCAGGTAGTCGCGGGTGGCCTGCATCGTCCTGGTGAGTGTGTGGTGGGTCATGCAGCGCACCTCGTCCAGAAGCTCCGAGGGGATCTGGTAGCCGGGTCGGCTGACACCAGTGCTCGCGAAGTGGCGGATCTGCTCGTCGGTCGGCGGCCACCGCGCGAGTCCGATCGCGTCGGTCCGCGGTGCGATGAAGGCGTCCAGACGGGGCCCGGTGTTGATGAGCACGAGCGCGGTCACCAGGTCGGCCCGCTGTTCGGCGAGGGCGGTGGCGACCGCGCCGCCGCTGGAGTGGCCGACGACCACGGCCCGCTCGACGCCGAGCCGGTCCAGCACCGCGCCAGCCCGGCGCGCCTGGTCCGGGAGCGCGTAGCCGCGGTCGGTCGGTTTGGCCGACCGGCCGTGCCCGAGCAGGTCGATCCGGATGACACGGTGGGACCCGGACAGCAGCGGAACCAGCGGGTTCCACGAGCGGGTCGAGGACGCGGACCCGTGGATGAGCAGGAGCGCGGGCGCGTCGCGAGGGCCGTCCTGGCATACGTGGATGTCCCCGTCGTCCAGCGACAGGATCGAACTCCCGGTGGTCTCGGTGTCGCCGTTCACGGGCGGTCCGCCGTCGGAAACAGTCATGAGCCCACTGTCGCCGCCGGTGCCCACCGACGGATTGGATGAATGTTCCCTTCGTCGGCTCACCTAGCATGGGGCGGTGCGGACTTTCATGCATGGGGCGGCCGTATGGGACGTCGCGTGCCCGCGGCAGCCCAGCCAGGTGGCCGGTCTCACCATGGCCGGGTTCCGTGTCCGTGACCTGGACGCGCTCCGGATGGTCCCGCACCCGGCCGTGACCCTGCTCCTGGAGTTCGGCCCCGGCGCGCCCGTCCTTGACTGTGCCGGTGGGCGGCAACAGCGGGGAAGCATCGTCGCCGGGCCCGGGTTCGGGTCCGGAGGCGCGGTCCGGGCGCGAGGGGAGAACGTCGAGTGTGTTCAGGTACGGCTGTCCCCGGTGATCGCACGCGCGGTTCTGGGCGCCTCTCCCGCCGACCTCGACGGCGCCGTCGTGTCGCTGGGCGACCTGTGGGGCCGGGAGGCGTCCCGGATCCGCGAGCAACTCGGCGAGGTCCCTTCGTGGCAGGGGCGCTTCGCGTTGACGGACGCGCTGCTCGCCCGCCGGTACGAGGTGGGGGCGCGGGTGGACCCGGAGGTGGCCTGGGCCTGGCACCGAATCGTCCGCAGCCGGGGCATGACCCGCGTCGACGGACTCGCCGCCGAGGTCGGATGGAGCCGTAAGCGGCTGTGGTCCAGGTTCCGGTCGCAGCTCGGTCTGCCGCCCAAGCGCGCCGTGAGGCTGGTCCGTTTCGACCACGCCGCCCACCGCCTGGTCGCGGGGGGAAGCGCGGCCGAGGTCGCGGCCGAAACCGGCTATGCCGACCAGTCCCACCTGCATCGGGACGTCATGACGTTCACCGGGGCGACCCCCGCGACCGTGGCCGACGAACCGTTTCTCGCCGTTGACGACCTCGCGTGGCCCAGCCGCCACGGGACCACCGCGTGGACGAGCAAGGCCACGGCGAACGGGAGCCGCCGCCGCGTCCCCGGCTCCCGCCCGCGGACAGGCCGGGCGGGGTGATGCCCTGGTCCGGCCCGTCCGCTCTCCGCTAGAGGTCGAGCTGGTACTGGTGTGTCGTGTGCGTGGGTGTGTAGCCCAGACCGTCGTTGATCCGCCGCATGTGCGCGTTGCTGTCGGCGGTGTCGGTCAGGAGGCCATCGAGGTCCGGGTAGTCCCTGTGGGCCTGTCGGATCGACTCGGCCTTCATCCACTGGCCGAGGCCGTGTCCACGG
Organism: Streptomyces flavalbus; assembly: GCF_042674625.1. NCBI lineage: Bacteria > Bacillati > Actinomycetota > Actinomycetes > Kitasatosporales > Streptomycetaceae > Streptomyces > Streptomyces flavalbus. Next base: position 269,194 of record NZ_JBHTEB010000001.1, on the reverse strand, counting down.
TGCTCCGGCAGCACACCGGTGCCGTAGTGCTGGCCGTCGCCTGTGCCGTCGCCGGGGATGACGAGTTCGGTGAAGCCAGCGATCGAGCCGGTGGATGTGTCGATGGCGACGACGGTGTGCAGGTGGTCGCCGCGCTGTTCGACTGCCTTCGCCGCGGCCCGCACGCGGTCCACGTCCCAGCCCACGGTGCCGTACTCGGCGTCGTCCATGGGCATGTCGTCCATGGCGCGGCGTGAGGCGGCGAACGTCCGGGCGAGGTCGTCGGGGACGGTTCCCCGCCATGACGTCAGCCGGTAGCCGGGATGCGGACGCTCGACGATCCCAGCGAGGAGGGCGGTATCCACCTCGGCCATCGCCAGGCGGGTGTACCTGAGGGTGAGGACCTTCCGGAAGCCGCGCGCTGACAGGAAGTGGTCGCCGGGCGATCCGGCTTCCGCGTGCGCGACGACACGGCGTCGGGCGTTGTCCCGGGCGGTGGCCAGGGCAGCGTCGAGGAGCCGGGAGCCGACGCCCTTGCGGCGCTCCGCGGGATGGACACGGAGGTCGAGTTCGGCGAGGTGTTCCTGGCCGCCGTCGAGAAGGCGCAGGAAGGCCGTCCCGGCAGGGATGGAGTCCGCGTCCGACGCCAGCCAGGCGAGGCGCTGGCCGTGCGGGCCGTGAGCGGGGTCGGTCAGTGGGGTGATGCGAAGGGACAAGACGTCTCCGTCGTGAGGAGGTGGCAAAGGTCAGTACGCGAGCTCAACACCTGGGCACTCCTGCGCATGTGCTCCACACCTCCTCGTCGACGGCGCCGCCCCGCACCAACGCAGGCGGCTGGGTGAACTTAGCTGGCTGACTGCTCCTGGGCAACGGGTTATCAGCCTGGCCCGCACTACGACCGCGCGGTCAGCGTGGTTGCAGCGCCGCGGTCTCCCCGGCCGTGGCCTCGCCCAGGAGGCCGCCGACCAGGTGCCGGGCGTACGCCGGGTCCATGAGTCCCGGGCGGAAGAGGATGCGGTACATCATCGGCGCGACGACGCGGTCGATGACCGTCTCGGTGTCGGGGACGGGCTCCCCACGGGCCGCCGCCCGGTCGAGGATGACGTCGATCTGCTCGGCCGCGTACGCCGAGCACTGCCCGGCGTTGGTGCCTTCGGGGTCGCCGAGCAGGGCGTCGCGGATGTAGGCGCGGCCCGGGGGAGAGGACATCTCCTCCAGGAACTGCTCGGCCCAGACCGTCAGGTCCGCGGTGAGGCCGCCCCGGTCGTCCGGTGGCGTCTCGGGGCGCAGGCGCTCCACCGCCACGTCGGACAGCAGTTCCTGGAGGTCGCCCCAGCGGCGGTAGACGGTGGACGGGGTGACTCCGGCGCGGGCCGCGACCAGGGGCACGGTCAGTGCCTCACGGCCGACCTCCGCCGTCAGTTCGCGGACCGCGGTGTGCACCGACTGCTGCACCCGGGCGCTGCGCCCCCCGGGGCGCACCATCGGCTTACGGCTCATGCCACCACCTTAAAGCAAAGACATTGCGTCTAGCGGTGTGCCGCCGGGTCCCACCCCGTGGTCAGGCCGCCGCCGCGCCGTGCTCCGGCGACACCGGCCGCCGTACGGGCTGCGCCCGCTCGTAGGCCATGCCCGCCCGCAGCAGCACGTCCTCGCCGAGCGGCCGGCCCAGCAACTGCATGGCGATGGGCATCCCGTCACCGTCCTGGCCCACGGGCAGGGACAGCGACGGCAGCCCCGTGATGTTGGCCGGGGCGGACAGGCGTACGTAGGCGTCGGAGACGCTCTCCACGGTGCCGTCGGCCCAGGTGAGGCTCTCCCGCCCGGCCGGTACCGCGGTCACCGGCACCGAGGGCGCGGCGATGACGTCGACGTTGGCCAGCGTGCGGGCCCACTCCCGGCGCATCAGGGTGCGCGCCCGCTGCGCCCGCAGGTAGTCCCCGGCGGGCATCAGTTCCCCGGCCTCCAGCAGGACGCGCACGTCGGCCTGGTAGAGGTCGGGCACGGCCCGCAGCGTCCGCTCGTGGTAGGCGGTGGCCTCCGGGACCATCAGGCCCCACTGGGTCGCCTGGATGTAGCGGGTCATCGGGATCTCCACCTCGGTGGTGACCGCGCCCAGCTCCTCAAGCCGTGCGATGGCGCGCCGCACCGCGGCCTCCACCTGGGGGTCGACCCGCTCGAAGTAGTAGTTGCGCGGTACGCCGACCCGCAGCCCGCGCAGCTCGTCCAGCCCGGCGCCGGTCTCCGCCGCCACGCGCGCGTCGCGGCCCGCCAGCACCGGCAGCACCAGCGCCGCGTCGCGCACCGTGCGGGTGAGCGGGCCGACGTGGTCCAGCGACCAGGACAGCGAGGTCACCCCGTCCCGGGGGACCAGGTCGTACGTCGGCTTCAGCCCGACGACGCCGTTCAGTGCCGCGGGCACGCGGATGGAGCCACCGGTGTCCGTGCCCAGGGCGAACACCGCCGCCCCCGCGGCCACGGCCACCGCCGAGCCCCCGCTCGACCCCCCGGCGACGCGCTCCGGCCGCCAGGCGTTGCGGGTCTGCGGGGTGGTCAGCCCGTAGGCGAACTCATGGGTGTGCGTCTTGCCCACGAGCACCGCCCCGGCGGCGGCCAGCCGGGCGTGGACGGCGCTGTCGGCGGCGGCGAGGTGACCGGCGCGCACGGCGGAGCTGGCGGTCGTCGCCTCGCCCGCGACGTCGATCAGGTCCTTCAGGCCCATGGGGACGCCGTGCAGCGGCCCGCGGTGGCGACCGGCGGCGATCTCCCGCTCGGCCTCGCGCGCCGCTTCCCGGGCCCGCCGCGCGGTCACCGTCACGAAGGCCCCGAGGTGCGGCTCCACCTCCTCGACGCGCTCCAGCACCGAGTCCACCAGCTCGACGGGGGACAGCAGCCGCTGCCGTACCGCGTCCGCGGCCTCGGACAGGGACATCTCATACGGCCGCACGGTGCCGCTCCTTCCCGGCCTGGAAGGCCGCCGCGGGCGGGACGTCGCCGAAGTCCAGCTCGCGCAGGACCGAGACCACGGAGTGGATGTACTCGGCGGTGGCCGCCACGAGGGTGTGGCGGTCGGCGCCCAGCGGCAGGCCGCAGCGGGCCGCCCAGCGGGCGGCCTCGGGCGGGGCGAGTTCCGGAAGTGATGAGGACACGGGGACTCCCGACGTAAAAGCTAACGGTTTGCTTTAGCTGACGGTAGGGCCTACGGTTCCTTAACGCAAACCCATTGCTTTTAGCTCCTGGGAGGAGTCCCATGCCCAGCGCCTCACCAGGCGCCGCCGCGCCCGACCCCCGGTGCGCGACCCACCCCCGTCCCCACCCCCGTCCCCACCCCGCTCCCTGCGACCGCCCCGCGACCCGACCATCCCCCCGCGCCTCCGCCGCCTTCGCCCTGGACGCCTCCGTCCTGGTCACCCTGCTCGCCGCGTCCAGCGCGCCCACCCCGCTCTACCCCCGCTACCAGGAACAGTGGGACCTGTCCGCGCTCACCGTGACCGTCGTCTTCAGCGCCTACGCCCTCGCCCTGCTGCTGGCCCTGCTGACCACCGGGGCGCTCTCCGACCACCTGGGGCGCCGCCCCGTACTCGTGACCGCGCTGGCCGCCGAGACCCTCGCCATGCTGCTGCTCGCCACGGCTGACGGGCCCGACGCCCTGATCGCCGCCCGAATCCTCCAGGGCGTGGCCACCGGCACCGCGACGAGCGCGGCGGGCGCCGCCCTGCTGGACCTCACCGACCCCACCCGCCCCCGGCGCTCCGCGCTCGCCAACACCATCGCCCCGGTGGCGGGCATGGCGGCCGGAGTGCTGCTCTCCACCCTGCTGACCCGCTTCGCACCCGCCCCGACCGTCACCGTGTACCTGTTGCTGGCGGCGGTCTTCACCGGCCAGGCGGTGGCCGTGGCCCGCGCCCCCGAGACGGCCGACCGCAGGCACGGCGCCTGGCGCTCCCTGCGCCCCCACCTCGCCGTACCGCCGTCCGCCCGCCGCACCCTGCTGCGCGCGGGCCCCGCGGTGGCCGCCGTCTGGGCCCTCGGCGGCTTCCACTCCTCCCTCGGCCCGGCCCTCGTCCGAGCCATCGCCCCGCACACCGCGCCCGCCGCCAGCGGCCTGCCGCTGTTCACCCTCACCGCCACGGCGGCCCTCACGACCCTCGCCCTGCGCCGCACCGCGCCGCGCACCACCCTGGAGGTCGGCTGCGCCACGGTCGTACCGGCCGCGGCCCTGACCCTCTACGCCACCCACGGCGCAGGCCTGCCCGCGCTGTGCGGCGGCGCGGCGCTCGCGGGCGCCGCCTTCGGCGCGGTCACCCAAGGCGGACTCCGCCTGACCCTCGCCGCGCTGCCCGGCCACGGGCGCACCGGCACCCTCGCGGCGTACCAGGTGCTCTGCTACCTCTCCATGAGCCTGCCCGCCGTCGCCGCGGGCGCCGCCACCGTGCACCACGGCCTCACCGCCGTCGCCCACGCCCACGCCACGAGCACCGCGGTGCTCGCTGCCCTCAGCCTCCCCCTCCTGCACCGGACCACGAAGGAGACCAAGGACCATGACCACGGCCACTGACCCCCACACCCTCCCCTCCTGGACCGTCGGCGGCATCACCGTCCACCGCGTCGACGAACTGCCCCTGCCCCCCGCCACCGGCCCCTGGCTGCTGCCCGACGCCACCCCCCAGCTCGTCACCGAGGAGGCGTGGCTGCGCCCCCACTTCGCCGACGCCGACGGCGTGCTGCGCATCGACAGCCACAGCTTCGCGTTCTCCACCGGCGGACTGCGCGTCGTGGTCGACACCGGCATCGGCAACGGCAAGCAGCGCGCCAACCCGGCCTGGCACGACCTGGACACCGGCTACCTGGACCGGCTGACCGCCGCCGGTTTCCCCCCGGACAGCGTCGACCTGGTGCTCCTCACCCACCTGCACACCGACCACGTCGGCTGGAACACCCGCGCGGAGGGCGGCCGTTGGGTGCCCACCTTCCCCCGGGCCCGCTACCTCGTCTCCCGCGTGGAGCGGGACTTCTGGGCGGCGTACGACATGGACGAACCGCGTCGGCAGATGTTCCGTGACTCCGTCGACCCGGTGGCCGAGGCGGGGCTCCTCGACGTCGTCGACGTCGGGGACGACGGCGCCCAGGTCGCCCCCGGCGTGTGGCTGCTGCCCACACCCGGTCACACCCCCGGGCACCTGGCCGTCCGGGTCGACGGCGGCAACGGGGCCTCGGCACTGATCAGCGGCGACTGCGTGCACCACCCCGTGCAGTTCGCGCACCCCGCCATCGGCAGTTGCGTCGACATCGACCCGCCCCTCGCCGAGCGGAGCCGCCGCACGCTGCTCGCCTCCCTCGCCGACACCGACACCCTGCTGATGGGCACGCACTTCGCACCGCCCACCGCGGGGCGCGTGGTGACGCGGGGCGGCGCGTACCGGCTCTCGCCGGTCGGCCCGGATCACCGTACGAACGCGACGTGACCGTGTCCGCCGGAGTGCTGAGGCGCCCGGCGCGTGGGGGTGCCGCCTGCGCCGGTCAGCGCCCGAACCGGCAGACGTGGGTGGGGACCGGACCCCCAGGCGGTGTCACAGCGGGTGCTGCCTCGTAAGCTGCGGCCATGGCAGAGATCCAGACTCCGACGCCCCGCGACGCCTTCGAGTTGCTGCTGGCCGGTAACCAGCGCTTCGTGTCAGGAACCCCCGAGCATCCGAATCAGGATGCCGCCCGCCGTGCCGAGACGGCGCCGTCCCAGCAGCCCTTCGCCGTGCTGTTCGGGTGCTCCGACTCACGACTGGCCGCCGAGATCATCTTCGACCGGGGACTGGGGGACCTGTTCGTCGTGCGGACGGCAGGCCATGTGGCGGGCACGGAGGTGCTCGGTTCCATCGAGTTCGGTGTGGGAGTCCTCAACGCGCCGCTGGTCGTCGTCCTCGGCCACGACTCGTGCGGTGCCGTCGCGGCGGCCCGCTCCGCCCTGGAGGACGGCAAGACGCCCGGCGGCTTCGTCCGTGACGTGGTCGAGCGGGTGACCCCGAGTGTGCTGGCGGCCCGCGCCGACGGACGGGACACGGCCGACGAGATCCTGGCCGAGCACATCGAGAACACGGTGGACCTGCTGCTCGACCGCTCCCGCCTGCTGGCCGAGCGGGTGGCCGCCGGTCGCCTCGGCGTGGTCGGGCTGTCCTACCGCCTGGCCGACGGCAGCGCCCGGCTCGTCGCCTCCCGTGGCCTGGACGCGGCGGTCCCCACCGCGTCCTGACCACCCTGCTCACGGAGCCGACCGCGCCCCCGGCCGCCGGGCCGGGGGCGTCACTGCTGGTTACGCGGTGAGCCGGGGCCCTGCCGCGCGGCGGAGGCGGTTGGCGATCGCGAGCCCCAGCCCCTCCTCCGTCGGCAGCGAGGCGACGATGAGGTCGCAGCCCTGCCGGTCGAGTTCGCGCAGGTGCCGGTACAGCTCGCGCGCGTAGGCCGCCATCGACGGGGGGACCGTCACCACGGCGTGCGCCCGCACGGGAGCGTCGGCGAACGCTGCGGGCAGGAAGACGCCCACCTTGTGCCCCTGCTCCCGCGCGCGTTCCGCTTCGGCGACGACCCTCTCCGGCTCCACGAGCACGACCCGCGCGCGCGGCGCGTAGTGGGACGGATGCTGCCCCGGCACCCGGACGCGGCTGGTCGCGGGCACCGCGAGCGGACACCCCAGTACCGCTTCGAGGTCCTCACGCGTCACCCCGCCGGGCCGCAGGATGCTCGGCGTCCCGCCCGTCACGTCGACGATGGTCGACTCGACACCGACCTGGCAGGGGCCGCCGTCCAGCACGAAGTCGACCGCGTCCCCCAGCTCAGCCCGGACATCGTCCGCGGTCGTGGGGCTGACCTGTCCGAAGCGGTTGGCGGACGGCGCCGTGACCCCGCCGCCGAAGGCCGACAGCAGCGCGAGCGCGACCGGGTGGCGGGGCACGCGCACGGCCACCGTCTCAAGGCCGCCGGTCGCTTCCAGGGGCACCCGGTCACCGCGCCGCAGGACCAGCGTGAGGGGCCCGGGCCAGAGGTGCTCGGCCAGCAGGCGCGCCGCTGGCGGTACGTCCTGGACCCAGTCGTCCAACTGCTGCGCGCCCCCGATGTGGACGATCAGCGGATGCGTGGGCGGGCGTCCCTTGACCTGGAAGATCCGCGAGACGCTGACGGGGTCCTCGGCGTTGGCGCCCAGTCCGTAGACGGTCTCGGTGGGGAGGGCGACCAGGCCGCCAGCGCGCAGCACACCGGCTGCCTTCTCGATCTCCATCGGTGTTGCTGTCACCCGCACCATCCTAGGAGAGCGCCTGAGCCCCGCGGCGAGGGCCTCCCCGTCGGCCCTCTCGCTCGACACGACACCGCCGGGCCCAGGTCGGCAGACCCGGGCCCGGCGGTGGTCGCTGGCGGGCGGACGGCTACAGGACCGCCCGGTACCCCTGCCAGTTGGTGGCGATCTTCACCCGTCCGGCGAAGGAGCCCTTGCCGTTGCCGCTCTGCCGGTACAGGTTGCCGCTGGTGTCGCGGCAGACGAGGTCCGCCTTGCCGTCGCCGGTGATGTCGCCCACGCCGACGACGGCGTTGTACGACGTGCCCCAGTCGTCGAAGACCTTCGTGCGGGCGGTGAACTTCCCGCCGCCCGTGCCGTCGTAGCGCCACAGCTCGTTCGAGGTGTCCTGGGCCAGCAGATCGCCGATCCCGTCGCCGTTGAGGTCACCGGCGCCGATGATCTTCTTGTACTTCTTCCAGTTGTCGTAGAGCTTCACCCGCGCCGCCAGTTTCCCGTCGCTGGTGCCCTTGTGCAGGTACACCGCGCCGGTGCTGGAGTTGCGGGTGATCAGGTCGGCCCGCCCGTCGCCGGTGAGGTCGCCGGGTGAGGTGAGCAGGTCGTACTGGTTCCAGCCGGTGCCGAGGGAGACGTACGGCGTCGACGGGGTGACCGCCTTGCCGCAGCCCGGCCGGTACGCCCGCAGGGCGCCGCTGGACGTGCGCACCAGGACGTCGTTGCACCGGTCGCCGTTGACGTCCCCGAACGGAACCGCCTTGATGGAGGTCGGCCAGCCCGAGCCGCTGGTCTTGCCGGAGAAGGTCCCCGTACCGGTTCCGTGGTGGAAGGTGAGCGCACCGCTGGAGTTCAGCGTCAGCAGGTCGCCGCGGCCGTCCGGCACGGAACCGGCCCCGACGTGGTCGCGGGCCGCCGCCGTGATGACGCGTGCGGTGGACTCCGCCGTCGTGCTCCGCCAGCCGCTCTTCACCGCGGTGACGGCCACGCTCAGCTTCTTGCCGCGCAGCGCGGCGGGCACGACGTACGTGGCACCGGTGGCCCCGGAGACCGCCTGGCCGTCCGCCTTCCACTGGTAGGTGTACGAGTCCGCGCTCGGCGTCCAGGCTCCGGGCCCGGCGGTGAGCTTCGCGCCGACCCGGGCGGGGCCGGTGACGGTGGGCTGCCCGGTGTTGCGCAGCGGTGCCGGGGTGACGGTGAAGGTGCCGCGCGCGTACTCCCAGTTGATGTGGGTGATGACGCTGAGGTTCCAGTCGCCCGGCGCCAGCCCCGTCAGGTCCAGCACGGCCTTCATCGACTTCCGGTCGGCGGCCACCGAGGTGGTGGTCGACTCGACCGTGGTGCCGGACCTGGTGATCCGCACCTTGTCGTCCTCGTGCAGGGCGGTGCCCGTCAGGGTCACGGTGACCTGGGTGCCGCTGGCGCCGCTGGCCAGGGTGACGGTGCCGACGCTGGGCTTCTCGGTGCCGCAGATCGAGAACGTGCAGACCAGTTCGGCCTTGTACGTGGTCTGCGAAGCCTTCTCCGGCAGGCCGACGACCAGGATGCTCGGGGTGACAGCCGTCGTGTACGGCTCGTTCAGGTAGCACTCGTAGCCGGTGGGGATGAACAGCGCGCAGTTGTTGTCCAGGCTGGCGTCGTACAGCGCGGGCACGGCCGTCTGGGTGCCGCCCACGGTGTCGCTGACCACGAAGTCGAAGTGGTCCCGGTATCGAAGCGCATGGTCACACGCTCGTACGCGATGCCGTGCACTGCATCACGGTTCACCAGGCCGAGACCGAACTGCGGCCAAGCTGAGCACCTCACAGGCTGCTTGGGCGGGCCTGGGCGGGAGCGCGACCCCTACACCAGCAGGTGGCGTCCCGCCACCTGCGGATCGGCCTGTCCTTGTCTTCGTCTTCGTCGCTCAGTGCGAGCGGCGCGACGGCGAACCGGGCCGCCGCCGGTTTCGCCGGGGCCGCCGACTGAGACGTCCCGGGGTAACAGGCCGGATGGACGCGGGCGTTGACTGGTCTAAACCCTTGACTGGTACATACCAATGCGGGAGTGTGGCACCACCACCCCCCACCACGGCCGCCCCCCCCACGCCGCAGCCGGGCCATCCGGTGCGTTCGCGCGGGGTCGAGGCCCGCCCCGGCCCCGCACGGGTGCGGCCGTGCCCCGCGAAGGAGTCGACCATGCCCCGACGCCGTACCGCCGCCGTCCTCGCCGCGCTCGCCCTCGGTGCCAGCACCCCGGTGCTGCTGCCCGCCTCCGGCGCCTCCGCCGCCACGTGCTCCAGCTATCCCGCCTGGGCCGCCGGACGGTCGTACAACACGGGCGACATCGTGCGCTACACCGACGGCAAGGCCTACATCGCCGAGCACGCCAACCCGGGCTACGACCCCACCATCAGCACCTGGTACTGGGACCCCTACCCCTGCGACTCCGGCACCCCGGTCGGCAGCTTCGTGGTGACCGAGGCGCAGTTCAACCAGATGTTCCCGAACCGGAACTCGTTCTACACCTACAGCGGCCTCACCGCGGCGCTCAGCGCGTACCCCGGCTTCGCCAACACCGGCAGCGACACCGTGAAGAAGCAGGAGGCCGCCGCCTTCCTCGCCAACGTCAGCCACGAGACCGGCGGTCTGGTGCACATCGTCGAGCAGAACACCGCCAACTACCCGCACTACTGCGACTGGAGCCAGCCCTACGGCTGTCCGGCCGGGCAGGCCGCCTACTACGGGCGCGGCCCGATCCAGCTCAGCTGGAACTTCAACTACAAGGCGGCAGGCGACGCGTTGGGCCTGCCGCTGCTCACCAACCCGTGGCTGGTGCAGAACGACGCCTCCGTCGCCTGGAAGACCGGCCTGTGGTACTGGAACACCCAGACCGGCCCTGGCACCATGACCCCCCACAACGCCATGGTGAACGGCGCGGGCTTCGGCCAGACCATCCGCAGCATCAACGGCTCCCTGGAGTGCGACGGCCGCAACCCGGCCCAGGTCCAGAGCCGCGTCTCCACCTACCAGCGCTTCACCCAGATCCTCGGCGTGGCGCCGGGCGGCAACCTGTACTGCTGACGAGGGGGAGGGGCCCGGGGTCGAACGACCCACGCCCCCTCCCGCCTCAGAAACCGCCCGCGCATCTCGCGCTCACCTCGGTAGACCCGCAGGGTGCGCGGGCGGATCCGGGAGAAGGCGTCACGGAGGTGCTGTCGCGCGTCCATCACGGCCGGGGGCGTGTCGTCCCGGCCGCTCCTGCCTACTCCCCACACACCCCTCGCACCGCCTTCTGACCGCTGGCGGAGTCGGCCGGGCTCGGCAATGTCGCGAACTTGACTCCCCACGCCCCCTGTCCCAGCGACCGGTCGGACGCGCCCCCGGGAACTGATCAAGCCCGGCCGACGGCCTGACGGGCTCAGCACCGCATCCAGGCGCCCGCCCGCAGAATCCCGTCGATCACCACCTTGTACGGACCCCACGCCGACGGCCATGGCGACAGCGGCTCGCGCGGGGTGGCGGAGGGGCGCCGCCTGCTGATGCTGGACGAGCCGCTGTGCCAGCGCAGTTGGAACGCCGACCGGTTCTTCCCGATGCTCCCGGGCACGGCGGAGCTGACTCGCGTACTGCCCCCCGACGAAGTCCAGACCTGGTTCACCCACACCTGCTGGACATCCTGACAACTCGGTCTGGCCTTCGTCGGGACACGCGGGCTCTCGCCCTGAGTCACAACAGCGAATGCGCCGCGTGGGAGTGTCGCGTGGTCGGTCGGCTCGGCTGGCTCAGTAGACGCTCAGGCCGTACGCCGACAGCCACTCGACCACCGGCTGGTAGTAGGTGAAGCCTCCCGAGCTGCAGTTCCCGCTGCTGCCGACGATGATGCCGAGAGCGGTGCCGCCTGAGAAGGCCGGGCCGCCGCTGTCTCCGGGCTCTGAGCAGATGTTCGACCGGAACAGCCCGTATACGGTTCCTCCGCCGTAGTTGATGGTGAGGTTCACGGCCTGGACGGTCCCGCAGCGGTACCCGGTGGTCCGTCCGACGTGGCAGACGGACTGCCCGACGGCGGGGTTCGCCGCGTTGGTGATGTCGCGGGTACCGGCGCCCAGCGAGACCTCGCCCGGGTAGGAGACTGCCGTGTTGGTGTACCGGATGCTCGCGTAGTCGTTGCCCGGGAAGCTCACGCCCGCGGTGACGCCGACGACGATGGTCAGGGCGGGGTCGGCGTACCAGGTCTGGGCGCCCTGGGCACACCGGCCGGAGACGAGTGCGTACAGCGTGGTGCCGGAGCGGGCGTTGAAGCCCACGGTGCAGCGGGTGGTGGTGCTGTAGAGGGTGTCGCCCCCGCGCACCGCGATGGCCGCCTGTCGCCCCGCTCGCTGGTCGGCATGTGCAGCCGATCCGACGGTGGCGGACCAGCCCAGGAGCAACGCCAGTACGACGATGGCCCGGAGGATGGTTCGGAGGGGTCTGTCGGAACTCACCGTGCTCACGCTGGCCTCCTACGTCATGTACCTGCCATTGTGGGTCTCCTCGGCCCGTATGGTCAGGCCGAAAGCCGCCAACCACAAGGTCGCGGCGGCGGCGAACCCGGGTGGCCGCGGTGCTGCCTGGAGCCAGTCACCGGGCCTTCCAGCCGGACAAGGTCATCAACGGCGTGAGCTAGCCATACAGGCTCCGTTGCAGGAACTCGACCCCAGAGGCCACTGGTCGGCCAGTCCTGCCAACGGCGCTACGTGGCAGGGCCGTCGGCGTGGGCAGGCGTCGCTCTGCCCGGCCGCCTCCCGCGGATCCCGCCGGGTGCCGGTTCTTCACCGTCGGTGCGGGCCTCCAGGGCCCGCAGGACGGCCACCATGTCCTCGTGGCCGTGTCCCCGCGCCACCGTCTCGCCGAAGAGGGTGTGGCAGACGTCGAGGAGCGGGGAGGCGGCGCCCGCCTTGCGGGCGGCTTCGGCGATCAGCCGGTTGTTGTTGAGGACGTCCGCGGCGGCTGCCTGGACGGCGAAGTCACGGGACAGCAGCTTGGGCGTCTTCATCCGGGATACGGAGCTGGCCATCGGACTCGCGTCCAGGACCTCTCGGAGCAGGCGCTGGTCGAGTCCGTGCCGACCGGCGAAGTGGAACGCCTCGGCGAGGCCGGTCACCTGGGTGATCAGGAACAGGTTGACGGTGAGCTTCAGCAGCAAGGCGTTCGGGACGGGACCGCAGTCGAACGTCTGGCGGCACATGGGGGCGAGCAGTGGCCGTACGGCGGCCACGGCCTCCTCGTCACCGGCCAGCATCGCCACCAACTCCCCCTGTTCCGCCGGGACCCGGGAACCGGAGACCGGCGCCTCGGCGTACCGTCCGCCCGCGGCCCGGATGTCGTCCTGGAGGCTGCCGGAGTACTCCGGCGAGGTCGTCCCCATGTGGACCACGGTGCGTCCGGCGACGAGGGCGGCGAACCGCGGGGTCCCCCGGCCCAGCACCGCGTCGACCGCCCCCTCGTCGGCCAGCATGAGGAACACGACGTCGGCCCGCGCGAAGACCTCGGCGGGATGGTCCGCGACCTCGGCACCGGCCGCACGCAGGGACGCGCACCGGCTCGGCGTGCGGTTCCATACGACGAGGTCGGTCCCGGCGCGAGCCAGGTTGAGGGCCATGGGCTGCCCCATGACCCCGAGTCCGATGAACCCCACGGGCACGATGCACCGCCGTTCCCGGCCCGCTGGAGCGGAACCGCCGTCGCAACCGCTTATGACAGCGGTCATAGTAGCCGCTGCTATGACCGCGGTCATAGAGTGGCGGCGAAGTGCTCGCACAACCCAGTCCCGGAGGCCGAGATGACAGCGCCGCAGGCGTCCGCACGCGGACCACGCGAGCGGATGGTCTTCAGCGCGGCCCAGTTGATCCGGCGCGACGGGGTCGCCGCGACGGGGATGCGCGAGGTCGCGGCCCATGCGCAGGCGCCGCGCGGCTCGCTCCAGCACTACTTCCCGGGAGGCAAGGAACAACTGGTCAACGAGGCCGTGGGCTGGGCGGGCCGGTACGCGGCCAACCGCGTGGCCCGCTTCCTCGCCGCCCTGCCCGAGCCGACCCCCGCCGGGCTGTTCGCCGAGATGGTGCGCCAGTGGACCGACGAGTACGCCTCCGTCGGCTTCGCGGGCGGATGCCCGGTGGCCGCCGCGACGGTGGACTGCGCGGAGTCCACCGCCTCCACGCGTAAGGCCGCGGCTGCCGCGTTCTCTGTCTGGACCGACCCGGTGGCCGGGGCCCTGGCGGGCATGGGCGTGCCGCGGGCGCGAGCCGAGTCGCTCGCGACGCTCATGATCAGCGCTCTGGAGGGCGCCCTCCTCATCGCCCGCGCCGAGCGGGACGTACGCGCCCTGACGACCGTGGTCCAGGAACTCGGACCGCTGCTCGACGCCGCCGTCGAGGACGCCGCGCGCAAGGTGCGGTGACTCGCGCGCGTACGCCACCGGCACCGGCACCGACAGCGGCACCAGCACCGGCGCGCAGATGAGGCGCCCCGCTCACCGGGACGCCCGCTCAGGGCAGCGGTGCGCCATGGGCCGCGATCCACGGCGCGGTGGAGTGGATCAGTCGGCACCGCGGTGCTCTGGAGGAGGCGCTGCTGCGGTAGCGCGCGTTCCGAGAAGGACCAGCAGGGAGGTGACGGTCAGGAAGACACCGGCCACCAGACCGCAGAGGCGGGCGTCCACGACGCTGAGCGCGGCGCCCGCGGCCAGCATCGACAGGATCTGGCCGGCGTTGCCGACGGCCGCACAAGCCGACCCCGTGGCGAGCAGGGTACCGGCCGCCCCCAGGCCGGGGGCCTGACTGGCGAGTGCGTAGAGGGCACCCTCGGCGACATAGCAGCCAGCGGCCAGTCGTGGGCCGTGGGAGGCGGCTGCGGCCGTCCCCGTGCGGGCGAGCAGGCCCCCGATGACGTACCCGGTGCCGAGCGAGCCGTAAAGAACGCCGACGCCGACCTGGCCCGCGCCGAAGGTCTGGAAGGCGTACACGGTGAGGAGCACACTGAGCGCTCCTCCCGCGACCGGCCACAGCGCACACAGGGTCAGCGCGCCCAGCAGCGTTGGACGTTCCCGCACCAGCCGCAGCGCGGGCCCCAGGCCCGTCGGCCCACCGCGCGCTCGTCCGCCCGGTCGCAGCGTGAGCGTGGCGAGGAACAGCGCGGAGACGAGGAAGGACGCGCCGTTGAGCAGGCCACGCCGTTCGCGCTCTCGTCCAGGCCGTTGGCCCAGGTGAGCCGGGAGCGGTCGACGACCGTGGGCATACCCGCCGCGCGCGCCGGTGCGAAGACGGCGGAGAACGTCTCCGGGCGATCGGCACCCCATGGACGAGCGGCTCCAGGCCAGGGTACTGGGCCGCGTAGTACGCCATGGTGAGCTGATCGGGTCCATAGCGCTCGGCCAGCACCCGGGCGAGCGAGCACGTCGTAGTTGGACCGTCCGCTCGGCCTCGCCGTGGAGTCAGCCAGTTGTGGCGGCTCAGGGCGCTGCTCGTGAGGGGCGGACCCGGCGCCCTGGACGTCGGCTGGGGCAGCGGCAACTTCGCCGCGTCTCCAGCGGGATGCGTGTCGAACTGTTACCTCGGCGCCCCCGGGCTCGTCATGATCATGACGGTGTTCACGCGAGGAAGGTAACCACATGACCGGACCAGGTCCGACCGAAGTACTGGCGGGAGCCTTCGAGGAGCAGCGTGGGCGACTGGTGGCGGTCGCCCACCGGATGCTCGGGTCGCGGGCGGACGCCGAGGACGCGGTGCAGGAGGTGTGGATCCGGCTGGCGCGGCAGGACGCGGCGGCCATCGACAACCTGGCTGGCTGGCTGACCACCGTGGTCGGCCGGGTCTGCCTCGACGTACTGCGGTCGCGCAAGACCCGGGCCGTGCTGTCGTACGAGGACCGGCTGCCCGAGCTGGTGGTGACCGTGGACGACGGGACGGCACCCGAGGACGACGCGGTGCTCGCCGAATCGGTCGGGCTGGCACTGCTGGTGGTACTCGACACCCTCACCCCCGCCGAGCGGCTGGCGTTCGTCCTGCATGACATGTTCGCGGTGCCCTTCGCCGAGATCGGCGAGATCGTCGGGCGGTCCACCGACGCGACCAAGATGCTCGCCAGCCGGGCCCGCCGGAAGGTGCGGGGCACATCGCCGCCGGAGGAGGAGCCGCGGCGTCGACGCGCCGTGGTCGACGCGTTTCTCGCCGCGGCACGCGACGGGGACTTCGAAGGGCTCGTACGGCTGCTCGATCCACAGGTGACCTGGCGCACGTACCACCCGCAGGGTGTGATGACCACGGTCGGGGCGGCCGAGGTGGCCGGTCCGATCCTGCTCGGTATGCGGTCGATGACCTCGGTGCTCCCGGTCCTGCTCAACGGCGAGCCCGGGTTCGTGGCCTGGGGTGCGAAGGACAAGGTGCTCGGCGTGGTGGGGTGCACCGTGGTCGACGGCCGGATCGTCGAACTCCTGACCGTCAGCGACCGCAAGCGCCTCGATGCGATGGGTCTGCCCGAGCGACCCCAGTAGCGCAGGTCGAGCGCCAGCGCGGCGTTGTTACGTCCTGGCGGAGGGCTTCGTCGTAGGGGTGCAAGCATCCGAAGACGAAGGAGAGACCGAGATGGAACCCCGGACCAACTGGATGGCCAACGAGGTCGCGTCGAAGTGGGCCAAGCACATCATCTCGTCGAACAAGGCCATCACCGACTCGGCGCTGCCGAAGGCGGTGCAGGAACTGGTGAAGATCCGCGCCAGCCAGATCAACGGCTGCGGCGCCTGCCTCGACATGCACACCAAGGACGCCGCGGCCGCCGGTGAGAGCATGGTGCGGATCAACCTGGTCGGGGCATGGCGGGAGACCACCGTCTACACCGAGGCGGAGCGGGCGGCGCTGGAGCTCACCGACCAGGGCACCCGCCTCGCCGACTCCGGCGGCGTCACCGACGAGGCGTGGGCGAACGCGGCGAAGCACTACGACGACGACCAGCTCATGGCTCTGGTGGCGCTGATCGGCACGATCAACGCCTTCAACCGGCTGAACGTGATCACGCGGATGCCCGGAGGGGAGTACCAGCCCGGTCAGTTCCTCTGACGCGGACCCTCCCCCCCTCAGGCGCTCGGGCGGACGCGGGACGAGACCGGGCTCGCCCGGGGCCGCCACCTCGGACCTCGGCCAGAGACAACACTCGTGGACACCGCACTGTGGGGCCTCACCGGCCTGGTGACCGCCGTCCACCTGTCCTCCGGCTTCGGGAAGCTGTTCGTCCCACGGGAGGAGAGGGCCGCGAGGGCCGATTCCGTGCGCGCGGTCAGGCGCTGGCCCGGATGGTCAGGCGGGTGGGGAGGAGCAGCGGGGTGGGGTCCTGCCCGTTGACGAGCGCGACGAGCATACGCGCCATCTCCCGCCCCAGGGCCTCTATGGGCTGATGGACGGTGGTGAGCGGCGGATCGGCGACCTGGGCGACCGCCAGGTCGTCGAAGCCGACCACGGCGACGTCGCCGGGGACCCGTCGCCCGGCCTCCCGCAAGGTGCGCACCGCTCCCACCGCCATGTTGTCGTTGGCGGCGAACACCCCGTCCACGTCGGGGTGCTCGGCCAGCAGCGCGGCCATGGCGGCGGCGCCGCTGGGCTCGGTGAAGTCCCCCTCCAACGGCGGGAACGGATCGAGACCGGCGCCCAGCATGGCGTCGCGGTAGCCGCGGTACCGGGCGCGCCCGGCCTCGGTGTCCAGACGCCCGCAGATCACGGCCACGCGCCTCCGGCCGAGTGAGACCAGATGCTCGGTCGCCTCGCGCGCTCCGCCGACGTTGTCCACGTCCACGTACCACCGGGGGGCCGAACCGACCGGGCGCCCGCCGAACACGACCGGCATCTGGGCCTCGTCGGCCATCCGGGTCAGCGGATCGTCCTCGCGCAGCGCCATCAGCATGACACCGTCCGCGCCCCTGGACCGCACGAGTTCCTCGACCCGCTTGCGGCCCCGGTCGGAAGCGGCCAGGCACAGCATCAGATGCAGGTCCGCCTCGTCCAGGGCGGCCGACGCCCCGACGATCACCCGAGCGAAGAACGGGTCGGCGAAGATGGACGGGTCCTCTCCCGAGACGACCAGGGCGGCGGCTCCCGTCTGCCGGGTGGCCAGCGCGCGGGCCGTCGGATTGGGGACGTAACCGAGTTGCCGCACGGCCCGTTCGACGGCCTCGCGCTTGGCCCGGCTGACGTACGGGGCGTTGTTGAGGGCGCGGGAGGCCACGGAGCGGGAGACACCGGCGCGTTCGGCCACCTCGTCGAGCGTCGGACGCCGACGCGGCGCTGCTTCTGCCATGGCCCGGGAGTCTTTCACAGGCGCGGAGCGCTCAGAGACGCAGATATGGGAGCGCTTCCAGTCTCGCGGTCCACGGGACCCACGTAACCCTGTGAAAGTCGCACAGCGCGCCGACTATTGACAGCTCAATCACCCGCCCAGACGATTGGGACCGCTTCCAGTGGGAGCGCTCCCAAAGTACACGTCCTCTGAAACCGAGGTACTGTCTTGAGCCGCAGACTCCGCACCCTGATGGCAGCGCTCTGTGCTCTGCCGCTGGCGTTCGCCGCCGCACCGTCCGCCCACGCGGCCGACCCCACCACCATGACCAACGGGTTCTACGTGGACCCCAACTCAAGCGCGAGGCGGTGGGTGGCCGCCAACCCCGGCGACGGCCGGGCCGCCGCGATCAACGCCTCCATCGCCAACACGCCGATGGCCCGCTGGTTCGGCTCCTGGAGCGGCACCATCGGCACCGCGACAGGTGCCTACGTCGGAGCGGCGGACTACCAGGACAAGCTGCCCATCCTCGTCGCCTACAACATCTACAACCGTGACTACTGCGGCGGCCACTCCGCTGGCGGAGCCGCCTCGCCGTCCGCCTACGCCAGCTGGATCGCCCAGTTCGCCGGAGGCATCGCGGCCCGCCCGGCCATCGTCGTCCTCGAACCGGACTCCCTCGGAGACTACGGCTGCATGACCCAGGCCCAGATAGACGAACGCGAGGCCATGCTCGCTGGTGCCCTCGCCGAGTTCAACCGCCAGGCCCCCAACACCTGGGTCTACATGGACGCTGGCAACCCGCGCTGGGCCGACGCGGCGACCATGGCCCGACGCCTCCACGAAGCGGGCCTCCGCCAGGCTCACGGCTTCTCGCTCAACGTCTCCAACTACTTCACCACCGCCGAGAACACCGCCTACGGCAACGCCGTCAACAACGAACTGGCCGCCCGCTACGGCTACACCAAGCCGTTCGTCGTGGACACCAGCCGCAACGGCAACGGCTCCAACGGCCAGTGGTGCAACCCCTCCGGCCGCCGCATCGGCACGCCCACCCGGACGGGTGGAGGCGCGGAGATGCTCCTGTGGATCAAGACCCCCGGCGAGTCCGACGGCAACTGCGGTGTCGGAACCGGCTCCACGGCCGGGCAGTTCCTCCCCGAGGTCGCCTACAAGATGATCTACGGCTACTGATCCAGGACTCCCGCCCACCACTCCGGCGACCGGCAGCCCGCCGGGGTGGTGCGGCTGGCCGTTCCAGGTGGGCACGGTGAACTCGTGCACGCTGCGCGACCCGTGTGCCCAGCAAGCCTGCGCCGAGCCGGTTCCCGCTCCGGCTCCTACGACGGGGACGCGGGCAGCTCGAAGCGGAACGCGCCCTGGCCGGTGCCGAGCCGGAGGCGGAGGCGGTCCGGGTGGGTGACGACGCGCAGGGCGAGCTGCGCGCAGCCCGGACAGCGGCCAGTGAGGCCGGGTTCGGGGCCGTGGACGTGCAACTGGCCGACCGAGGAAGCGGCGTCGCGGTCCGGGCATGTCCACCAGGCCGTGGTGGGGTCGAGCGCGAAGTCCTGGGCGAGCGGGTCGGTAAGGCAGTTGCCGTGGAGGTGGTGGGCAGGTCGCTGGTTCACGGTGGTGTCCCTCGGTCGCGGGGGAGGAGGGCGTCCGGTGTGCGCGGCTCAGCCGAGACGTTCGGTGCGGGTGGAGCCCGGCAGGCGTCCGCGGGACTGGACGAGGGCGGTGGCGTGCTCGACGAAGCCGGTCGGCCCGCAGACGTCTGCGCCTCCCGCGCGGTCAGCCGTGCCCGGCGCCAGCCGACGGCGGAACCGCGGCCGGTGGTGGGGGGCGCTCTCGCGTCGCTCCAGTGGCGCTGCTCGCGCCAGGGGTCGCCGTACGCGTGGTAGCCAGCCCGCTCCCAGAAGCCCGGCTCGTCGTCGTTGGAGTTCGCCCACCCGCTCTCCCCGCACCACGGCGGTACCGCCCGGCTGCTGATCCGGCACCTGTACTTCTCCAAGTCCGCCACATGGGTGCCCCGTTTCACGGTCATCGTGTCTCCTTGACGGCCTGACCGGTAAGGACGGGCGCCGGGACGGAGCCAGCGCGCCGACCCCCGGAGGCGCGGGGCGACCCCCGCCCCCGGCCGGTGGATCAGTCGGCCGGGGGCGGGGTGCGGTTAGCCGTCGTGCAGGGCCGTGCGCAGTGCGTCGATGGCGAGTTTGCGCGCGACGTTCGCCGCGCGGGTGTCGCGGAGGCTGTCCAGGAGCAGGAAGTCGTGGACCATGCCAGCGACGCGGACCGAGGTGACGTCGACGCCCGCCTCGCGGAGCCTGTTGGCGTACTTCTCGCCCTCGTCGCGCAGGACGTCCGCCTCGTCGGTGATGACCAGGGTCGTGGGCAGGCCCCTGAGCTGGTCGAGAGTCGACCGCAGCGGAGACGCGTAGTGCTGCATCCGCTCCTCGGGATCGGTGGTGTACGCGTCCCAGAACCACTTCATGCCGTCGCGCGTGAGGTAGTAGCCCTCGGCGAACTGCAGGTACGACGGCGTGTCGAAGTCGGCGTCGGTCACCGGGTAGAGCAGGACCTGGGCCTTCAGGTCGAGGCCGTCTTCGCGCTCCTTGTTCATCAGCGCGAAGACGGCGGACATGCACCCGCCGACGGACTCGCCGGTGACCGCCACGCGCGAAGTGTCCATGTCGTGGTCGGCGCCGTTCTTCCGCACCCACTGGCCCACCGCGTAGTTCTGCTCCACCTGCGTGGGGTACTTCGCCTCCGGCGCCCGGTCGTACACCGGGAAGACGCCCACCGCGCCCGCGCCGACGACGAGTTCGCGGAAGAGGCGGTCATGAGTTTTGTCGTCGCCGAAGACCCATCCGGCGCCGTGGATGTAGAAGACCACGGGCAGCGGACCTGTGGCGCCCTTCGGGCGGATGATGCGGGTGCGGACCGTACCCCAATCGCCCGCGTCCACCTCCACCCACTCCTCGTCGACCTCCGGACGCGGCACTCCCTCGCCACTCTGCAGGCCCAGCAGGATGTCGCGGCCCTGCTCCGGGGGAACCTCGTAGATCCGCGGGTGAGGGTCGGTGGCCTCGGCCAGTTCCTTCGCGGCCGGTTCGAGATAGGGCGTGACGGGCGGGGGAAGCTGCGTCATTCTGCTCTCCAGACGTGTGTGGCCCCGGGGACGGGGCACGGTCCCCCCTGGCGATCTCCCCGGGATTCATGGTGCCCGCTGTGGGCGGCGGCGCAAGCCGACGTCCGGTCCGGGGAGACGGTGGCGGAGACGAGGCGTCCGTCCCCGAGTGCGGACGCCTGGTCTTCGCGGTACCGAAGGTCATGCGCGAGCGGGGCGCGTCTCAGTGGGCGGTCCACCGGCCCCCGGCCGTGTGCGCGGCATGGGCCGACGGCATCGACGGGGCGACAGCTATGGGCCCGCGCCGGGTCGAAACGGTCGAGGTCCATCACCCTTCGTCCAGACGGCAGCGGAGTCCCCGACGAGTTCGGCCGGTCCGTCCTCGCTGGCGCACCACGGGACACGGGCAGCCCACGACAAGACCGTCTTCGGAAGGATGGCTGCCCCGGCGTCGACGGCGTGCTCGACCACCGCGAGCACCGAGTCGCCGGGAAGTCGGTGGCGGGTGTGTCACAGGAGGATGACGGTGCGCTCGCCGGGTGCGTCCTGGTGGGTCCAGGCCGCCTCGACCTGGTCGAGCGGGAACGGGTGCGGGCGCACCGCCATGCCGTTCGCGGCGATCGCGGCGACGAGTTCGGTGAACTCCCGCCGCATGACCCGCGTGTCCACCGAGCCGAAGCCGCTGCCCAGGACGCGGAAGGCGTTGGAGCGCAGGGCGTGCCCTGACAGGGTGATCGCGTCTCCGCCCGTGCCGCCGATCTGCACCCAGTCGAGCAGGCGGGTGTGCTGGGTACGTGCTCCGAGGACGGCGCGCATCGCGAGTTCGGTGGGCGGCCCCCACACGTAGTCGAGGACCACGTCGACCTCTGCCGCGGCCTCGGCGAGCGCGGCCGTGGTGGCGTCGTCGTCGGGGACGAGCCGGACTACGGCGTCCGCGCCTTGGCCCGTGAGTTCGTCGAGGCGGGTGCGGTTGCGTCCGGCGGCGATCACCCGCGCCGCGCCGAGGTGCTTGGCGACCTTGACGGCCATCGAGCCCGCGTTGCCGGTGGCGCCGTGCACCAGGACCGACTGCCCCGCCCGGAACGGGACGCGCGTGCGCAGCGCGGTCCATGAGGACAGGGCGGGGTTCATGGTGGCGGCCAGGAGTGCGGGATCGGTTCCGTCCGGGACCGGGACGACGGCGCCCGGATCGATGGCGATGCGCTCGGCCAGGGTGCCAGCGCCCATGACCATGACGTAGCCGAGGCTGCCGTCCGCCCGGCGGACGACGGCGTCGGCACCCGCCAGGGCGGGCAGTGTCCTGGGACTGGTGTAGTGCTTGCCAGCGGCGATGCCGCGGGTGGCGGGGTGCACACCGACGGCGAGGACGTCCACCAGTTCCTGACCGGGGGCGGCCTCGGGGGCGGGGACGGAGCGGAAGTGCGGCGGCTCGTCGAAGGACTCCACGAGCGCGGCATTGATCAAGGACATGGGCGTTTCCTCCGTGTGGCACACGGCACCGATAAGATACTGCGCCGTTTCTTGTGGTTCCGAGCGTACGGACGCAAGTTAAGATACGCAAGCGAATCTAAAAGGGCGAAGAAATCTCATGAAAATGGACATAGGGGGTCGCGGTGAGTGAGCGGCGCACGGAGAGCACTCCCACCCGGCGCAGGGGCGCCACCCTGGAGAACGCGATCACCGATGCCGCCTGGGAGGTGCTGGTCGAACTGGGCTACAGCGGCTTCACCTACGAGGCCATCGCAGCACGCGCCGGAACCAGCAAGCCGGTGCTCTACCGGCGCTGGCCGCAGCGTGAGGACCTCCTCATCGCCACACTCACCCGGCACTGGCGTCCCCTGGACATCCCCGACACCGGCAGCCTCCGGCAAGACGCCCTCACCCTCCTGCGCACGGTCAACGCCGAGCGGGCCCGTACGGTGATACTCCTGCGCGTCCAGTTGGCGGACTACTTCCGCGAGACCGGCACCAACTTCGGCGACCTGCGCAGCCGCCTGCGCCCCGGGGACCAGAGGCCCCCCTTCGCGACGCTCGTCGACCGCGCCGTCGAGCGCGGCGAGCTGACGGACGTACCGCGTTCCGATCGCGTGGTGAACTTGCCCTTCGACCTGGTGCGCCACGACATGCTGATGGCCATGGCCGAGGTGCCGGACGAGAACATCGTCGAGATCGTGGACACGGTGTGGCTCCCGCTGCTCGGCGTCTCACCCCACGGCACGCGAGCAGGACAGTGAGCGGGCGGCTCGGGCGCTGCTCCGCCGTCAGGACGGTTCGGGCGGGTTGATGGTGCGGGGGGTCACCAGGCCGGTGTCGTAGGCGAGGATGACCGCCTGTACCCGGTCCCGCAGGTGGAATTTCTCAAGGATGTGGGCGATGTGGGTCTTCACCGTCGTCTCGCCGATCTTCAGCTCCGCGGCGATCTCCGCGTTGGACAGTCCACGGGCGAGAGTGCGCAGGACGTCCAACTCGCGGCCGGTCAGGGTGTCCA
This sequence comes from Streptomyces flavalbus, assembly GCF_042674625.1. Classification (NCBI taxonomy): domain Bacteria; kingdom Bacillati; phylum Actinomycetota; class Actinomycetes; order Kitasatosporales; family Streptomycetaceae; genus Streptomyces; species Streptomyces flavalbus. Next base: position 246,044 of record NZ_JBHTEB010000001.1, on the reverse strand, counting down.
GGCGCGGTGGGACGGCGGGCGGGGTCTCGGAGGGCAGGCGGGCGAAGCGGTCGAGCAGGCGGCGGGTGACGCGCGGTGCGAGCACGGCCTCGCCCGCGGTCACCGTGCGGATGGCCGCCACCAGGGAGTCGGCCGGACCGTCCTTGACGAGGAAGCTGCTCGCGCCCGCGCGCAGGGCGTCGACGACGTGCTCGTCCAGGTCGAACGTGGTGAGGATGATGACCCGGCTGGGCAGCCCGCTCCCGGCGATCAGGCGGGTCGCCTCGACGCCGTCCATGCCGGGCATCCGGATGTCCATGAGGACGACGTCGGGTGACAGCCTCCGGGTCTCCTCGACGGCCTGCTGACCGTCGGCCGCCTCACCCACGACGTCGATGTCCGGCTCGGCCTCGAGGATGTACCGGAAACCGGTGCGGATCATCGGCTGGTCGTCAGCCAGCAGGACGCTGATGGACCCCATGGTGTGCGGTTCCTCCGGTGTTCGTGGTGCCGTCCGGCTCGGGCAGGTGAAGGACGGCGTGCACGCAGTATCCGCCGCCGGGCCGCGGGCCGGTGTGGAGGGTGCCGCCCGTCGCGGCGATCCGCTCCCTCATGCCCAGCAGACCATGACCGGGACCGCCGGGGGACACGGGCGCCCGGACCGCCGGGGCCGGGCCCGCGCCGACCGGGCCGTCGTCGCAGACGCGGACGTGCAGCCGCTCGGGTTCCTCGTCCCACAGCAGCCGCACCCGGGTACGGGTCGCGCCAGCGTGCTTGACCGTGTTGGTCAGCGCCTCCTGCACGATGCGGTACACCGTCAGGTGGTACCCCGCGGGCAGCTCGACCGGCGTGCCGGACACCTCGTAGTCCGCCCGAAGACCCGTGGCGCGCACGGCGTCGAGGAGGGCGGGCAGGGCGTCGATGGTCGGCTGCGGAGGCTCCTTGGACGGTGCCGCCCCGGTGTCCTCGTCGGTGCGCAGGACGTCCAGCAGGCGGCGCAGCTCGGTGACGGTGGCCCGGCCCGTCTGCTCGACGGTGGCGTGCAGTTCGTGGGCCTTGTCGGGGGAGCGGTCCTGGACGCGGTCGGCCGCGATGGTCTGCACGACCATGAGGCTCACGTTGTGGGCCACGATGTCGTGCAGTTCGCGGGCGATCCGGGCCCGCTCCCGCATCACCGCGGCCCGCGCGTTGGCGGCCTGTTCGCGCTCCAGGGCGGCGGCGCGCCGCATCGCCTCGTCCCGTACGGCCGCCCGCGCCCGGGAGAGCCGACCCAGCGCCCAGGCCGCCAGCAGGAGCACGGCGTCGGTGAGCAGGGCGGCGAGCCGGTGCCCCGCCGGGGCGAGGACGGCCTCCGCCACGGCGCTCGACGGGATGAACACGGCGGCCACGAAGGTCGTCACCCGCGGCGCGCAGCGTACGGCGGTGAGGAACACGGCAGCCGCGAGGGCCAGGTACGTGGGCCCGATCGAGGTGCCGTCGGGCCCGGCGAGCTGGGGGACGTAGGAGAGGTGCTGGAGCGTGCCGGACGCGACGGCCATCACCAGCAGGCTCGCCAGCGGCACCATGCGGTGCACGGCGAGGGGGAGGGTCGACAGCAGCGCCAGCGCGAGCCACCAGCCGTCCGGCGACCGCAGGTCCGCCCCTCCGGGCGGGACCGCCGCGGGCAGGGCCAGGCACGTGGCCGCCGTGAGGACGGCCAGCGCCCCATCCGTCACCGCGCCCGGCACCGGGCGGCTCGCGAAGGACCCCCACACTCTCATGTCCGCAACCCTAAAGCCGCCGCTCATCAGTGCTCACCTCCTCAGGTGGGAACCACGGGGGCGGGCTTCCTCCTCCGGGTCCTCCTCCCCAAGGAGGAGACGCCGTTCCCGGCGAGGTGCTGGATGCCGTCGGCTCTCCTTCGGCCGGAGGAGGCCCGAACCCCTCTCACCCGGCAGGCGGAGCGGCCGGTTCGGCGTGCGGGCGGAGGCTGGGGGCGTCGCGACCCGGTGCACTGGAAGGACCCCAACATCCTCCCCTCGACGTGAGGTTCCACCATGTTCCGAGTGCGCGGCCGGGAACCGGTTCCCGGCGATCCGATCGGCATCGATCCCACCCGCGCGGCCGTACGGCTGACCCAGGTGACCAAGGAGTACGGCCGCGGGCCCGCCAAGGTCACCGCACTCGACGACGTCAGCATCGGCGTCGCCGCTGGCAGCTTCACCGCCGTCATGGGCCCCTCCGGGTCGGGCAAGAGCACCTTCCTGCACTGCGCCGCCGGGCTTGACCGGCCGACGTCCGGCACCGTGCGGCTCGGCGGGCAGGACCTCGGCGAGCTGAACGAAACCCAGCTCACCCGCTTCCGACGGACCCGCATCGGCTTCGTCTTCCAGGCCTTCAACCTGCTGCCCTCCCTCACCGTCGAGCAGAACATCACCCTGCCGCTGCGCCTCGCCGACGCGGGCACCGACCACGACACCGTGCACGGCGTCACCGCCGCGGTCGGACTCACGGGCCTGCTCGGCCGCCGCCCCGCTGAGCTGTCCGGCGGACAGCAGCAACGGGTCGCCATCGCCCGCGCCCTCATCACCCGCCCCGAGGTGATCTTCGCGGACGAGCCGACCGGCGCCCTCGACCCCGACACCGCCGAGGACATCCTCGCGCTGCTCCGGCGGGCCGTCACCGACCTGCACCAGACCGTCGTGATGGTCACCCATGACCCGGCGGCGGCGCAGCACACCGACCAGGTCGTCCTGCTGGCCTCCGGACGCGTGGTCAGCCGCGTGGACGCGCCCTCCGTCCCGCGCATCAAGGACGCCATGGCCCGACTGCGGAGGACCCGCTGATGCTGCGCATCGCCCTCGCCACCCTGCGCACCCGCGCCGGAGCCTTCGCGGCCACCTTCACCGCGCTCCTCCTGGGAGCGGCCGTGATCAGCGCCTGCGGGATCCTCCTGGAATCGGGGCTGCGTTCGGCCGTTCCACCCGAGCGGTACGCCAAGGCCCCCGTCATCGTCGCTGGCGGACAGGACGTCGACCTCCAGGTGAAGTCCGCCGACGGATCCTCCTACCGAAGCTCCCAGCCCCTGTCGGAACGGCCACGGCTCGACGCCTCCCTGGCCGCCGACCTCGCCGCGGTGGACGGGGTCGCCTCCGTCGTGCCCGACCGCGCCACCACCGTCCGCCTGCTCGCCGGGGAACGGACCGTCACCGGCGCCAACGGCGCCGTACCGCGGGCGCACACCTGGCAGAGCCGGGCACTGGGCGGCTTCGCCCTCACCGAGGGCCACGGCCCCCGGGGCACCCGCGAGGTCGTCCTGGACGGCGACCTCGCGGCCCGCGCCGGGGTGCGCACCGGTGACAGCGTCCGGCTGATGGCCTCCTCCGCCCCGCTCACCTTCCGGGTGGCCGGACTGGTGGCCCTCGACGGGGACCGCTCGCCCCGGCAGGCGGTGGTGTTCGCCTCCGCCGCCGCGCTGGAACGGCTCGCGCCCCGTTCCGGCGCCAGCGTCGACGCCTTCGGCGTCCTCACCCGGCCGGGCGCCGACACCTCCGAGGTGGCGTCGGCGGTCGAACGGGTGCTGGCAGGGCGTCAGGCCGCGGTGTACACCGGCGACGACCGGGGGAAGGCGGAGTTCACCGACATCGCCGTGGGCGCCGCCAACCTGGTCCAGCTCTCCACCGCCATCGGCGGGAACGTCCTGCTGGTGGCCGTGTTCGTGCTGTGCGCCACCACCGCCCTCGCCGTCCGCCACCGCCGCCGCGAGATGGCTCTGCTGCGCGCGATCGGCACCACCCCCGGCCAGCTCCGCCGCATGATCGCGGCGGAGTCCGCGGCCGCCGCTCTGGTCGCGGGCGTGCTCGGCTGCCCGCTCGGCATGGGCGTCGTCCACTGGCTCAGCGGCCAGTTCGCCGGACGCGGCCTGGTCCCGCCGGACTTCCGGCCGGTCGTGGGCCCGCTTCCCTTCCTGGCCGCGGTGGCCGCCACCGTCCTGACCGCGGTGGTCTCCGCCCTGGTCGCGGCCCGCGGCGCGACGCGTGTCCGCCCGACCGAGGCGTTGCGGGAGGCGTCGGCCGAACCCGCCCGGCTCGGCCGCGGACGGCTGGTCACCGGCGGTGTCCTGCTCGTGCTGGCGGTGTCCGTGCTCGGGCTGGGCCTCGGTTACCGCACCGACTTCATGACCCTGGTCGGACTGGCCAACTCCCTGGTCCTGGTGCTCGTCATCGCCGCCGCCGTCCTCGGCCCGCTCGTCACCCGGGCCGCGATGGCGCTGCTGTCGCCCCTCCTGGGCCGCACGGGCGTCACCGGCTGGCTCGCCGCGGCCAACTCCCGCGCCCGCGCCGCCCGGACCGCCGCCGCCGTCACCCCGCTGCTGCTGGCGGTGTCCTTCGCCGCGACGGTCGTCTTCACCCAGACCACCCAGCTCCAGCAGGCCGCGGACGACATCCGCACCGGCACGCTCGCCAACCACGTCATCGACGCCCCCCAGGGCATGTCACCCCACCTCGCCGAGCGCGCCGCGCACCTGCCCGGGGTGACGGCCGCCACCGGTGTCGTACGCTCCAAGGCCATCGGCGTGGGCAGCCTGCTGGGTGAGGAGGAGACCGTCTCCCTGAGCGCCCAGGGCCTCAAGCCCTCCGCCCTGGCCGACACCGTCGACCTGGACGTCCGGGAGGGAGAGCTGTCCGCCCTGGGCCCCGACACCGTGGCCGTCAGTACGACGGCGGCCTCCTGGCTGGGACTCGGCGTCGGAGACCGGGCGCGGCTCCACCTCGGGGACGGCACGCCCTTCACCGGCGAGGTCGTCGCCGTCTACGGACGCGGACTCGGCTTCGCCGACCTCACCTTCGAACACGACCTGCTGCTGGCCCACACCACCGCGCACGCCGACCAGTCGGTGCTGATCCGCTCGGCGCCGGACGCCGCGCCCCGACTCCGCGAGCTGGCCGCCGGTTACCCCGGCACCACCGTGCGCGGCACGCTCGCCGCCGACGCCCACATCGCCGAGCAGCGGGCGCTGGCCTGGGTGAACTACGTCGTCGTCGGCGTCATCATCGCCTACACCGCCCTCACGGTCGTCAACACCCAGGCGATGAACACGGCGACGCGCAGGCGGGAGTTCGCGCTGTTGCGACTGACCGGCACGACCCGGTCCCAGGTGCTGGGCATGATGCGGCGCGAGAGCGTCACGGTCGCCGCCGTCGGGGGAGTCCTGGGCACCCTGCTGTCGGTGCCGCCGCTGGCCCTGGTCGCCCTGGCGCTCACCGGCACTCCCGTGCCGACCGTGCCGGTGCTGGGCTGGCTCACGATCGTCGGATCGACGGCGCTGCTGGCGGTGGCGGGAGCGATGCTGCCGACCCGGCTGATGCTCCGGGCCCCGGCGGTGGAGGCGATCGGCGCCAAGGAGTGACGGCCGCACCGGAAGCGGGGCGGCGTCCGAAGGATGGGACGGTCTCAGGATGTGACAGAGCTGGCGCTTCCCCGGGGCGGCGTGCCCTGCTCGGCACCCCGGGAAGCGCCGTAGCGTCCAGCAGGCCCCTCAGGCCGTGGTCCACTGTTGGTTGTCGCGGCCGTTGCACTCCCACAGCACGACCTCGGTGCCCGACGCCCCACCGAAGAGGTCCAGGCACTTGCCGGACGCCACCGACAGCAGGCTGCCCGACGAGAGGGTGAAGAGCTGTCCCGGCAGGCCGGAGCACCCCGACATCACCACCGGCGTCCGGTCGGCGTTCCGGCCGTCGGGCACCGTCGCACACAGGTCACCCGAGCGCAGGTTCCCGTCCGCCAGTACCCACTTCTGGGCGGGGGAGGAGACACACGGGCTGACCACCAGGCCGCCCCGCTGAGCGGTCAGGCATCCGCCCGACGCGGCCACGCGCAGGAGGGTGGCCGCCGAAGCGACCGCCCCTTCCGCGGGCCGCGTCGCTGTCGGGGCCGCCGACGCGGTGGGCGTGACCGACTGCTGCGACGGCGAGGCGGCAGCGGACTCAGGGCGGCTGCCGCGGGCCGTGTCCGTCGTCGCGGCGGCCGGCTCCCGTGACGCCTGAGGGGCGCCACTGGTGGCGGACTCTCCCGCTCCCGCGTCCTGGTGCGTGCCGACCTGCGGACGGTCTGTGTCCTGGGGAGCGGCATGGGGATCGCCGTCGCCGACGGCTGCGGTGATCACCAGAGCCGTCGCCATGCCGATGCAGACCGCTCCGGCGACCGTCAGCACCCCGGGGCGAGCCAGGGCCCAGCGCAGCGCGGCAGCGACCCGGTGGCGTGGCGACGCCACCCGCCCGGCCCCGGGCGACGGCATGTCCGCTTGGTCCGCCCCCTCCTGCTCTTCCGTCGGGGTGGATCGGTGGGCTGCCGCGGCACGAGCCAGGGCGGCGCGCGCGACGGCTGCCTTGGCGGGGTCCAGCCGTGTCGACGCGGACTCCCGGGCGGTTCGACCGCTCGCTGAACCTGACTGAGTGGGCTCACGCTTGTCCAACATGACGTGCGAGGTGCTTTCGTGTCGGTGACTGTCATACCGCCGGTGACAACGCCCCCTGCGACCCCAGCCGACTGCCGTCAGGCCGGGGCGCAGGGGGCGATGGGCGCCACGTCAGTGTGATCCGGGCCGCTCCGATCACGCATCGGTGAGCAGCACCTACGTCGGACTCACGTCGATCAGGAGGCGTTGGCCATGATGTGGTCGCGGGAGGCCGCGACCTCACCGCGCAGCGCCTCGATGTCGACGTCGAGCAGTTGGCCGTTCCACTTGCGGACCTGCCCGGCGACGAAGACCGTGTCGATGTTGCGGGCGTCCGAGCCGAGGACCACGGTGCCCACCGCGTCGTTGAGCGGCATGTTGTTGACGTCCTCGGCACGGATGACCAGCAGGTCGGCCTGCTTGCCCACCGTGATCGAGCCCGTCACGTCCCCCAACCCGTTGGTGCGGGCCCCCTGGAGGGTCGCGAAGTCCAGCACGTCGTGCACGCCGATCCGGGACGGCTCCCGCTCGGTTCCGTACACGGCGTTGACCGCCCGCATACGCTGGATGGCGTGCAGGGCCCGCATCTGCGTGAACATGTCGCTGGCCAGCGCCACCTCCACGTCGATGCTCAGGCCGGGACGCACGCCGACGGCGAGGGCCTCGTCCACCGCCGGGATCGCGCTCTCCAGACCGATCTGCGCGTCGGACGTGGGCGCCAGGGCGACCGTCGTTCCGGTGGCGCCGATCGCCTGCCACGCCTCGCCGGTCAGGCCGGTGGAGTGGATGAGTGTGACGTCGGGACCCAGCAGGCCCGCCTCTTCCCAGGTCAGGATGGACTGGGAGGAAGCCGGACCGAAAACGGCGTCCACGCTCACCCCGACCCCCAACTCCGCCGCCGTACGGGCCAGTTCGGGTCCGTACGCCAGGGCGGGTCCGGCGATCTCGTCGGTGGCCAGACAGGCCAGCCGGAACGTCAGCAGCGGGCTGCCGTACTGGTCCCGCAGACGAGCCACATCGGTCGGCCACTGCTTGTCCCAGTCCCCGAAGTGCGGTGCCATGGCGGCGTGCACCCCGCGGATGCCGGTGTCCAGCAGCGCCTGCACCGCCGCGTCGGAGTGCTCGGCGGTACGGGAGTTGTGGGAGAAGTCCAGCATGGTGGTGACACCACCGTCCAGCGCCGTCAACGCCGCCAGCTTGGTGCCGACATACATGTCGACGGGCCGGTACACCGGTGCGATGCCCAGCAGCGTGCTGGTGACGTACCCGGCGAGGTCGTCGACGTCCGGCATGATCCGCCGTAGCTGCGCCTCCCAGGCGTGCCGGTGGGTGTCGACGAAACCCGGGGCGACGACGCAGCCGGACGCGTCGATGACCACCGCGTCGGCGATGGAGCCCCGCGCTCTCAGGTCCGGTCCCACGGCGGCGATCACGTTGCCCTGTATGAGCACGTCACCCTTGTCCAGGACACCGATGGCGGGATCCATGGAGACCACCGTGGCACCGGTCAGCAGGACCCGGCGATCGGGAGCGTCAGCGTCCTGGCGCAGTTGGGCGAGCAGCGACTGACGAGTGGCGTCGTCGAGGTACATGTGCGGCCTCCCATACCGAAGGGGGTGAGGCGCCCGCTGTGCGCGGGCCGATGACACCCGCACTCTCCGTCGCCGTCGACCTGCCAACCAGACCGGCGTTTTCCTGGGTGTACCGCACCCAGGAAGGGCGCCAGCGACGTGCTTGGCCCTCTGCCACCGGCTCGCTCGCGACCGCGCGCCGTCCGACGGACGAGAGCCTCTCGACAGCGCATGGACGGGGTCCCCGTCTGGCTTAGGCGATGTTTGCCGAGGTCTCACGCCGCCTCCCCGGTCAGACTCGTGGTGGGGAGGTGATGCCGGAGCAACGGGACCTGGCGTCACCAGGCGGGGGCGGCACTTTCCGCCCCCGCCACAAAGCGAAAGGTTTGCCCAGTGGCACGCATCGCCGTGATCGGCGCAGGCATCACCGGCATGGCTGTGGCGCTCTTTCTGGCGCGCGGCAATCACGAAGTCACCCTGTGCGAACGGGAGGAGCGCTCGGTCACCGGCCGCATCGACGAGGACTTCTTCGCCTGGCAGCGGCCCCGCGCACCCCAGGCGATACAGCCGCACGCGCTGCTCAGCCCGGCTCGTGAGGTCCTGCGGGCCGAGGCGCCCGATGTCTACGACCATCTGCGGCGGTTGGGCGCCTGGGAGCAGCACGAACTCGACTGGTTCGACCCGCGCCCCGCCTATCGCGCGGGCGACGAGCACCTGGTGCTCGTCCGCACACGGCGCGTCCTGCTGGAGACCGCCCTGCGCTCAGCAGTGGACTCCCAGCGCAACGTGCGCCTCCCGCAAGGCGCCCGGGTGCGTGGGCTGCGAACCCGGCGCGCCCCCGGTCAGCCACCTCAGGTAACGGGAGTCACGCTCGCGGGCGGTCAGTTGGACGCCGACCTGGTCGTGGACGCGGCAGGACGACGCTCGCCCGTCGGAGGCTGGCTGGACGCCCTTGACGCGCGGCCGCCGACGAGCGAGCGGCACCGCGTCGGCATGGCCTATGCCTGCCGCTGGTACCGCATGTCTCCGGGCACGCGACCCGCCAGCCGCACTCCCTACACCTCGGCCTCTCCCTACGCGTTGAGCATCGCGTTCCCCTCGGACAACGATCTGCTGGGCGTGGCACTGGTGTGCCCCACCAACGACCCCACGCTGCCCGCCCTGAAAGATCCCGACGTCTTCGACGCCCTCGCCGCCCTGTTCCCGTCCTCGGGGACCTGGCTCGCCGAGGGCGCCAAGCCGATGGACGGCGTGCACATCATGGCTGGCCTCGACAACCAGTGGAGCCCCACCGCGGACGAGCGAGGCCCCCACGTCACCGGTCTCGTCCGGGCGGGCGACGCCCTCGTCCACACGAACCCCACGCTCACCCAGGGCATAACCCTCGGGCTCTGGGCCGCTCAGCGGATCGCGGCCACCGCGGATGCCGTGGCCTACCCCCACGTCTACGCGGACGCCTACGGCCGCTGGGCCGAGCGCGTCCTCAAACCCTGGTACGACGTTCAGGTAACCGCCGACCGAGACACTCAGGCGCGGCTCTCAGGGGCCGCGACCCCACCGGTGGACGACGACGAAGGCCGACTGAAGGCGGCACGCTTCGCCTGCGCGCTCGATGATCCCGTGGTCATGCGCGCCTGGGCACGCGCCCGCCACATGCTGGCCAAGCCCGAGGAGGCGTTCGGCACCGACGAGGTACGTGGGCGTGTGACGCGGTGGCTCGCGGCACGGTCCGGCACGCTTCCGCGTCCGACCGGGCCGTCCAGGGAGGAGTGGGAGAAGATCGTCCGCGATCGGAGCCGTCCTCGCCCGCAGGGGTTCTGACGACGTCTGAGCGACCATGGGCAACGGGCTGCCCGTGGGCTCGGACGTGTCGTGTGCTGACAGGGCTGTGGCCTGTAGCGGGGCGGTCGGCACGCCTGTGCGGGGGAGAAGCGGCACTGGCTGTTCTCCCCCGCCCCACCGTGCGGCGTGGGCTCAGATCGCCTGGGCGGTGGGCAGGATGGTGATCTCGGTGAGGTTCACATGGCGGGGCACGGCGGCCATGAAGGCCACGGTCTCGGCCACGTCGGCGCCCTGGAGGACGTCGATGTCGTGGATGAGGTCGGCCATGAGCTTGGACGCGTCCGGGTCGGTCACGTGGTCGGGCAGCTCGGTGTCGACCATGCCGGGCTCGATGGTGGCGACGCGGACCATCTTGCGGCCCAGCTCGACGCGGAGCAGCCGGGTGAGGTGGCTGATGTACGCCTTGGTGCCCGAGTAGATCGAGAACTTCTCCAGGATCCTGGTGGCCGCGATCGAGGACGTGTTGATCAGGTCCGCGGGCCTGCCGTGCGCGGCTGCCTCGGTGAGGTGGGGGAGGAAGGCGGCGATGACGTTCATCAGGCCGGTGATGTTGAGGTCGATCTGGCGCTGCCAGTCGTCGACCTTCAGTTCCTCGATGCCCGAGATGAGCTGGACACCCGCGTTGTTGAACACCAGGTCGGCCGTGCCGAAGCGGTCGGCGACCTCGACCGCGGCGGCTTGGACGGCCTCGCGGTCCGTGACGTCGACGGGGAGGGCGAGGGCGGTACCGCCGTCGGCCTCGATGTCCTTGACGACGCTTTCCAGGCGCTCCCTGCGTCGGGCGAGGGCGACCACGGAGGCTCCGAGTTCGGCCAGGCGTACGGCGGTGGCGGCGCCCATCCCGCTTGAGGCGCCGGAGACCACGGCGACGCGACCGGCCAGGGGGGTTCCGGTGAGCAGGGCAGACATAAGAGAACCTCGTTCCTAGGTGTTGAGGGGCTGTGCCGTGGGCTCAGGCAGATCAGGCGTCGTCGTGAGCGGTGGCGGCGGACTTCTCCCGCCACGGCTCCAGGTCGTCGCGGATCTGCTGGAGCTTGACCTCGAGGCGCTCCAGCGTGTCGCGGCCCAGGTACAGGTGGGTGGGGAGCTTCTCCGTCGAGGTGACCTCCACGATCAGGGCGGCGCCCTTGACCGGGTCGCCGAGCTGGGCGTGGTTGGCCTTGTCGATCCAGTCCAGCGTCACGTGCGCGGGGGTGCCGTCGTAGTCGGCGATGCGGTGCGCGGCGACCGACAGGGAGCTGGAGTCGAGGAAGTCGGTGCGGAAGACCCCCGGTTCGACCACCATCGACTGGATGCCGAACGGGGCCATCTCCACCGAGAGCGCCTCGCTGATGCCGGCCACGGCGAACTTCGAGGCCGAGTACAGGCTGACGCCGGGCTCACCCTCGAAGCCGGAGCGGGAGCCGATGTGCACCAGCTTGCCCGAGCCCTGCCCGCGCATGACGGGAAGGACGGCACGCGTGACGTTGATCAGGCCGAACACGTTCAGGTCGAAGAGCGAACGGGCCTCAGCGTCGGTGATCTCCTCCAGCGCGCCGAGCAGGCCGCGCCCGGCGTTGTTGACCAGGACGTCGATCCCGCCGAACCTGTCGACGGCCGCCGCCACGGCGTGCGGGATGCTGTCGTTGTCCGTGACGTCGAGGGTGACGGGGAGGACGTTGTCCGCATCCTTCAGGTCGGCGGGGATTCGCTCCGGATCGCGGACGGCGACGACCACGTCGTTTCCGTTCGCCAGCGCGGAGCGGGCGATTTCCGCGCCGATTCCGCGGGAGGCGCCGGTGACGAACCATGTAGCCATGAGAAACCTCTCTCGTTGCTTCCCCGTCGCCGGGGTTTCCTGCTTGCGGATTCGAGAGTGCTCCTCGGCCGAGGCCGTATGAAGGCCGCGCTCTTCCTGGGTGTTTTATTCCTGGGAAGAAGCCGACCGGTAATTCGGTGACGCGTCAACAACCTGCTAGGATGGCGGCATGTCTGAACCGCGATGGCTGACCCCCGAAGAAGCCGAGGTCTGGGCGACGTACCGCCTCCTGCGCCGCGAGCTGCAACGGGCGCAGGACCAGCAGCTTCAGCAGGACTCGGGTCTTTCGGCGGCGGACTACGCGCTCCTCGCCCCGCTGTCGGAGTCGGGCGACGGAGTGATGCGTGCCCGAGACCTCGGCAACGAGGTCGGGTGGGAGCGCAGTCGTCTGTCCCACCAGATCAGCCGCATGGAGAAGCGCGGCCTGGTGATGCGGGAGGCTTGTGCCGACGACGCGCGCGGCTCGATGGTGCGCTTGACGGAACACGGGAAATCCGTCATCGAGGCGGCCGCGCCGGGGCACGTGGAAACGGTGAGGCGCCTTTTCTTCGACCCCCTCACGCCCGCTGAGGCTGAATTCTTGGGGAAGGTGTTGGAGAAGATTCTGGGCGCTATCCGATCGAGTGCCGAAGAAAGCTGACCCGCCGGGGAAGTCAGGGACTGTCAGTTGTCCGGCGCGGGCGCCCGCTGCGGGGGTGCGCTGGTCGCGCTGAGGGATTCCAGCAGTGCCAGTGCGTCAGCCGAGGGGGACATCGGTTCGGCCTGTAGAACGATCAGTTGCTGACCTGGGGCGCTACGGATGGTGAGGGCCTCGTGCCGCAGCTCCAGGTCCCCGACCGCCGAGTGGTGGATCCGTTTGACCTCGTACGGCGGCACCCAGGTGTGCTTCCGTGCCCACAGAGTGCGGAATTCGCCACTGCGGACGGAGAGTTCCCCTACCAGTTCGAGGATGCGGGGGTCGTCCGGCGTGCTCGCGGCGGTGTGCTGCAGATCCGCGACGGCCCGGAGCTTGGCCCGTTCAGGGCTGCGGTAGAAGGCCCTGGCCGCCGGATCCAGGAACAGCATCCGCAGGACGTTGTCCTGCTGTGCGAAGTCGGCGTAGAGGGTGTCGGCGAGGCGGTTGGCCGCCAGGATGTCCTGGGCGTGGCCGATGATGAAGGCCGGGGTCCTGGTCCAGGTCTCGATGAGCTGCCGCAGGTGCGGCTGGACGCGCTCCACGCGGGCGGGAGCCTTCGTCCGCCGGGTCGCGGGCCGCGCCAGCCGGTACAGCTTGAGGACGTCCTCCTCGCTCAACTGGAGGACCCGCGCCACGGCGTCCAGGACGCGCCGCGAGGGCGCGAGTTCGCGACCCTGCTCCAGCCGCGTGTAGTAGCTCGAACTGACACCCGCGGCAGCGGCCACCTCGTCGCGTCGCAGACCGGGCACCCGTCGTCGGCCGGTGCTGGGCAGGCCCGCGTCCGTGGGGCTGAGGCGTTCCCGGCGGGCGCGGAGAAACTGACCCAGCCCTTCAACCGTGTCAGGGTGCGCGTCGTTGTCCATGCCTCCGAGGCTAGGGCGAATGGGCCTCGGAGGGATCGGCGGACGGTGGGTGCGTCACACCCAGGACCGGAGGTCCCCGGAACCCGGCAGCGGGACACGTCGGTGACGCGAAGGGGTGCCGGGCCCGCTGGCGAGGGTGCCGCACACGATGAGTTGTTGATGCATCAACAATCGGGTAGGGTGGCGTCCCTGGACCCGCGCACCGCGCGTCGATCAAGGAGGCGGTCATGCCCCGAGCAGTGAAGTTCTCGCGATACGGCGGTCCGGAAGTGCTGGAGATCGTTCAGGTGCCGCGGCCGACGCCTGGTCCGGGTGAGGTCCTGGTGCGGGTGGTGGTCGCCCCCGTCAACCCGGGCGAGGCAGGCATCCGGCAGGGCGTGTTCGCGGACATCTGGCCAGCGTCCTTCCCCGAGGGGCAGGGGAACGACTTCGCCGGGTGGGTCGCCGCCCTGGGCGAGGGCGTCGTCGGCTTCGCCGTCGGCGACGAGGTCATCGGCTACCTGCCCCGCGCCGCGCAGGCGGACTATGTCGTCTCGCCAGCGAACCTGCTGGCCGCCAAGCCCACGGAGGTCAGCTGGGAGATGGCCGCCCCGCTGTCCGCGGTCGGGGTGACCGCCTGGGCCGCGGTCAACGCCGTCGACGTCGGGGCCACCGACACCGTCGTCGTCTCGGCAGCCGCCGGCGGGGTCGGCTCCCTCGCGGCTCAACTAGCCCGCCTGCGCGGCGCGACCGTCATCGGCACCGCGGGACCGCACAACGCCGATTTCCTGCGCTCCCTCGGTGTGGTCCCCGTCCAGCACGGACCTGGCCTCGTCGACCGGCTGCGTGCCGCCGCGCCGGGCGGGATCGACGCCTTCATCGACACCTTCGGCCAGGGCAACGTCGCCGCGGCCATCGCCCTCGGCGTCGCCCCGGCCCGCGTCAACACCATCGCCGACGGCCGTGCCGTCGCCCGCTACGGCGTACACAGCCAAGCCCAGGAGGACGCGTTCTCCCCGCGACTCGTCGCCGAACTGGCCACCCTCGTCGCCGAGAAGCGCCTGACTGTTCCGATCAGCGCGGTCTATCCCCTGGAACAGGTGCAGGACGCCTACCGGCAGGTCCAGCAACGCCACACCCGAGGCAAGATCGTGCTCAGCCTCGTGCCCGAGGAGGACCGTGCCGCCCTGGCCGCGCGACTGCGCGCGGACGCCGCCCCCAGCACAGCCTCCGGCGGAAGTGAGCCCGTGCTGGGAAGCGGGTGAAGGCGGCGATGCCGCACCGCGTCAGGCCACCGTCAGAGGCTCCCCGCCCCGCCGTCAGGGTGCCGTTCGCCCCCTGTGGTGAAGTGCCATGCTCCGTGGGTGACCTGGTAGACGGCGTAGCCGGGTTCCGTGCGCAGGTGGCGGGCGCCGTCCGGTGCCCTCACCTCGTCGTGGCCGGAGGTGGGCACGTGCACCTCCGCGACGGCGCCCACCGGCACCCGCACGTCGATCCGGAAGACCTCCTCCCGCTGGGACCAGGCGACGCTGGCGGTTCCCCGTACGGTGCGGATGGAGGTCCGTGCCCAGTCGACGCCGGTCCGGGCGTCGGGCCGTACGGTGAACGTGGCGTACCCGGCGTCGCCGGGGCGCAGCCCCGCGACGTTCTCGTACAGCCACTGGGCCACGGTGCCCTGGAAGTAGTGGTCCCGGGAGCGGGAGTCGAGCGGCCACATCTCCCACATGGTGTCCGCGCCGTTGGCGTGCCAGTAGCCCCAGCCGGGATAGGTGCGCTGGGTCGCGACGGCGTGGGCCAGGTCCGGCCTGCCCTCCTGGCACAGCACGCGCAGCAGCACGCTGGTGCCCAGCGCACCGGTGTTGAGGTGGTTGCCGCGGTCCTCGACGTCCCGTACGAGGCTGGCGAAGACCGAGGCGCGGGCGTGGTCCGGTACGAGGCCGAAGGCGAGGGGGATGGCGTTGCTGGTCTGCCGGTAGCCGGGGTCCCTGGCCGTGCGGTAGTGGCCGTCCGGGCCCAGGAACTCCGCGTTGAGGGCGTCCTTCAGCCGTGCGGCGGCCTGCCGGTAGCGGGTCGACGCGTCGTCGGCGCCCAGGACCTCGCCCATCTCGGCCGTGTGCAGCAGCGCCCGGTAGAGGTAGGCGGTGGCGGTCAGCCGGGTGTCCTCGGGCGGGTTGCCCCCGTAGCCGGGCGGCAGGTAGTCGCCCAGGGCGGTGACGGCGAGGCCGTCGCGCAGCCGGGACAGCTCCCAGTCCAGGTAGCGGGTGAGCGTCGTCCAGTGCTCGCGTGCCGCCCGCTCGTCGCCGTACACCCGGTACAGCTCCCGGACGACGAACGGGTACACGGTGGTCCACTCCGGAGAGGGCCCCAGGTCGCCGTAACCCCAACCGCCGCTCGGCACGATGACCGGCAACTGGCCGCCGTCCGTCTGGCTGTCGGCGAGGTCCCCGAGCCACTTCGAGAGCATACGGCGCATGTCGAAGGCGTAGGTCATCACGGGGGCGCCGAGCTGGGCGTCGCCGGTCCAGCCGTTCTTCTCGTACATGGGGGTGTCGGTGGGGATGCCGTGCATGTTGTTGAGGACGGTGCGCCGCATCGCCTGGTCGAGCCACTCGTAGAAGGGCTCCGAGCAGGTGAAGGCGCTGACCTCCTCCAGCGGGGTGTGGATCAACCGACCGGTGATCTGCCGTGGTTCGGGGGCGGCGGGCAGGCCGCTGATCTGGACGTAGCGGAAGCCCTTGTACGAAAAGGACGGCTCCCAGCTCTCCTCCGGGCGACCGGCGCAGATGTACTCGTCGTGCTGGAAGCGCCCGGGAACGTGCGAGGTCTCGGCCGACACGCTCCCGTCGTCCTTCAGCTTCTCGCCGTAGGTGAGCCGCACACGGGTGCCCGCGGGGGCGTTCGCCACGGTGATCCGGACCCATCCGGCCATGGTCCGGCCCATGTCCACCAGGTGCACGCCGGGGGCGAGTTCGCTGATCCTCTCGGGCTGGAATGAGTCGATGACCTCGATGCCGTCGTGCGGCTGCGCGCGCAGGCGGCCCTTGGGTCCGTTCTGGACCGTCGCCGGTCGCCAGGAGGAGTCGTCGAAGCCGGGCCGGGTCCATGCGCCCGGTTCGCGTCGCGCGTCGTAGGTCTCCCCGGCGTAGAGCGAGTTGGAGAGAGTGGGGCCTTCGGTGATGCGCCAGCGGTCGTCGGTGACGAGCGCGGTGCGGGTCCCGTCGGGGTGGTCGATCTCGAGCCGGGCGATCAGGCGCGGTTCGGAGTGCCAGGGTGTGCGGTGCCAGTTCCAGACGTTCGGGGTCGTCATGCCGAAGAAGCCGCGCCCCAGCGTGACGCCGATCGCGTTGCCGCCCCGGCGCAGCAGCTCGGTGACGTCGTGGACGGCGTACAGCACGGTCTCGTCGTAGTCGGTGAACCCGGGATCGAGAACCTGCCGTCCCACCCGCTGGCCGTTGATCTCCGCCTCGTAGTAGGCGAGGCCGCTGATGTAGAGGCGGGCCCGGCTGATCCGGCGCGGCACTTCGAACTCCCTGCGGAGCAGCGGCGCGGGCTGTTCCGGCAGGCTGACGCTCACGCCGGTGCCCCACGGGCCCTGCCCGTAGGGGGCGAGCACCACCGCCGGTGACCAGGAGGAGTCGTCGAAGTCGGGCTCCCGCCAGCCCTGTTGCTCGGTGTCGGCGGTACGCCATCCGGCGTCGGTGCGGAGTTCGTGGGTGCGCCCCGACGACGTCCGCACGAGCAGTCGCAGCAGGAGCCCCGCCGGGTTGACCGAGGCGCCCGCGCGGTTGGTGGCCGCGACGGCGAGCACCACACCGGTGCTGGCCTCGACGCCCGCCCTGACCTGTTCGGTGACGTCGGCCGTCCGGCCGGTCCGCCAGCCGTCCTGCTGCTGCGGGGCGTCAAGAACCTGACGGCCGTTGAGGTGGAGGGTGAAGTCGTCGTCCGCGGTCGCCACGAGCGTCGCCGCGACGACCTCGTCGTCCTGGGGTATGTCGAGGCGGCTGCGGAACCACCGGGTGCCCGCGGGGGCGTTCTGGGTGCTCGCTCCGGGGGCCCAGATCCACGAGGCGCCGGTGAAGTCGAGGGGGGTGGGAGTGTCCGCGCCGATCCACCGGGCGTCCCACTGCGTGGGGGACAACGTTGTCTCAAACCATTGCGGCGCACTCCAGGCCGAGGCTCTGTCGCGCTCGTCCCAGACTCTGACCCGCCAGGAGTACCGGGTACGGGGCTCGAGTGCCGGACCGTCGTAGGGCACGCCGCCCGCTCCCTGCGCACTGAGCACCTTCCCCGAGTCCCAGACGAGGGGCCCGCTCCGCCCTCCGTGCCCGTCGCCCCTCACCTGGACGCGGTAGGCGGTCTGCCGCGCGCCGCTGCCGGGGGACGCCGACTCCCAGGCCAGCCGGGGACGGGCGACGTCGGTTCCCAGGACGTTCGGCCTGCCCTCGACGGTCGTGCGGGTCACTCGAAGGCCGTGAGCCCTCCCGGCGCTCCCGGGCGGGGTGGCCGGGGGGGTCGCTGCCGCTGAAGTGGCGGCGGACAGGGCGGAGAGTCCGGCTCCCACGGTCCCTGCGGTGGCGTACAGGAAGGTCCTGCGGTTCCAGCTTCCGGGCATGTCGACTCCCTTGCTCGGTGTGAGAGGGCAGAGGGGGTTGAATCGATTCAAGAGGCTGGTGTTGATCCTATGGGCCCGTCCCGTTCGACTACAAGGGTCGTGCAGCGGGGCAGTTGGGGGAGCGCGTCTGATCCAGGGCCCACCCGCACCGGTTGCCGTGGAGGGCCACCAACGGTGCGGGTGGGCTGGTCGCTTCCGGCCGAAGCGCCGACCGGTCAGCGCAGGAGGTAGGCGTGCTCGACGGTCTGCGTCAGCGTGTTGCCGTGCGCGTCGGTCAGCCGGGCCGCAAGGACACGGAGCCAGCGCCCCGCGGATGGTCCAGGACCAGATGTCCGTCACCGGAGTCCGCCGCTGACCGCCAGGTGCGCGCCTCGTCGTAGGACACCTCGAACCGCAAGACCGCTGCACCGTCCGGTGCCGAGGCGCCCTCGACGGTGTACGGCACCTTGAACCGGGTCCCTCCCGGAGCCTGGCCGTCCGCCGACAACCGGGGGGAGAAGCGGACCACGGACAACGGGAGACGCGATCCACGGTCGCCGGGCACGTGCGCCGAGTGGAAGGTCCACTCCACCGCGATCCGCGTGCTGAGCGCGGACACCGTGGAAGGGCGAGAGACCTCGGTCCTCAGGCGGTAGGCCCGTTCGGCGGCGGGCAGGGTGAGGGTGTCCGAACGGCTCAGGGGCCGATCCGAGGAGAAGATCTCCTCGCCGTCCGCCGTGAGCGAGGTGCTGGCGTCGCCGTAGGTGGCCTCGCCGGTGTTCCCCGCGCCGTCACCGAACATCGGCACGTTCACGCGGACCGTGTCTCCCTTCCTGACGGCTCCAGCCCACAGGTGCTCGGGAACGGAGTCCGTGCTCAGGACCGGGCCGAGGACCCCGTAGTTCATCCGCAGCGTGTGCCGGTCGCGCGGAAACGTCGTCGGAAGGGTCGTCAGCGTCGCCTCCCAGGTCGGGTCCGAGCCGTCCGCGCCGGGACTGTACTGGTACAGGTCGTACTCCCAGCGCACGTCGTCGCCGCGCAGCAGGTACTCCGTCCGCCTGGCGGGCAGCGCCATGTCGGCGGCGTCGAATCCGCTCCAGCTACTGCCCTGGTGCGTCCACGGTCCGGCGATCAGCGCCCCCGTACGGCCCCGCGCGGGCGCACCCGCCTCGACGGTCACCTCCGAGAGCTGGGAACGCCGCACCCGCGCGGTGAACCCGCTGAAGGAGGACGCCGCGCGGTTCCAGGCCAGGCGGTACGTGGCCGCGGGGCTCCGGAAGTTCTCCGCGAACTGGAAGGACGCCTCGTCGAGCGGCACCGCGGGTCCCGTCCCGCCGAAGCGGTACGGGGCCGACTCCGGGTACATCCGGTAGACGGTGCCGTACCCGTAGGGCCCGGCCACCTCGTAGGAGACGAGCCGTTCGGTACTCGACGCCTCCGGGGCCGGCGGGGTGATGTCGACCGGTCCGGCGGTCCGCGCGTCCATCACCACGGTCGCGTCCGCCGTGAGATCGAAACGGGGGCGTACGAGTACGGCGGTGCCCTCCCGCCCGGAAGGAGCGCCGAACACCGTGCCCTGAAGGGCGTAGCGGCCACGCGGCAGCCGGACGGTGACCTCGCCGTCGGCGTCCTCGACGGACCGCCAGACGGAGGCGTTGGCCGACTGGATGCCCTTGACGCCGCTGTACGCGTCACCGGTCAGCCGACCGGCGGCGTCCAGGTGCCGGATCGTCAGGTCGTAGGACTCGACCTCGCGTTCCGCGCCCAGGGCGGTGCGGGCGACGACCGTGGTGCCGGAGGTCGCCACCAGGGCGCCGCCGAACAGCCCGTCAGTGGTCCCCGACCGGGTGTCCGCGGTGACGTGGGCGGTGGCGCTGCCGCCCGCGGGCACGGTGAGCCGTGCCGGGGCGACCCGGAACATGCCCTCGGCGGCGGGGGCCCCGTCGCCGCCGAGGGCGTGGGTGGCGAGGTCGAGGGTGACGGGCTCGGCGCCGCTGTTGTGGTAGGTGACCGTCTTGCTGACCACCGGGTCGTCTCCGTGCGGCCACCGCTGGGTGCCGAAGTCGACGGCGGTGGGCGTGGTGGTGACGTGCTGTCGCAACACGGCCGCCACGTCGACCCGGCCGCTTCCCTGTACGTAGGCGGAACGCCCGGCGGAAGGGGACGCCGACGCGGTGAGGGCCCCCTTCAGACGCGGTCCGTCCCACTCCGGGTGACGCTGGGCGAGGAGGGCGGCGGCTCCCGCGACGTGCGGAGTGGCCATCGAGGTGCCCGACATCGACACATAGCCCTCACCGGCCGGGTCGCCCTCCCGGCCCCCGGCCGCGCGGGCCGCCACGATGGCGGTGCCGGGTGCGGTGAGGTCGGGCTTCAGGGCCCCGCTCGCGGTCGGCCCTCGACCGGAGAACGCGGCGGGAACGTCCCCCCGGTCGACGGCACCCACGGTCAGCGCCGCCGGGGAGCTGCCGGGCGAGCCGATCGTGCGCGCCCCCGACTCGCCGTCGTTCCCGGCCGCGACCACGAACAGCGCCCCGGTCCGCGCCGAGAGCCTGTCGACGGCCTCCTCCAGCGGGTCGGTGCCCTCGGTGTCCTCGCCGCCGAGACTGAGGTTGACCACGCGGGCGCCCTCGTCGACGGCCCACTGCATACCGGCGATGATGTCCGAGTCGTTCCCGTAGCCGCTCTCGTCGAGCACCTTGCCGTTCAGCAGCCGCGCGCCCGGCGCGACGCCGCGGTGGCTCCCCGCCGAGGCGGCACCGGATCCCGCCACGGTGGAGGCGACGTGGGTGCCGTGGCCATTGCGGTCCTCCGTGTCCTCGTCGTCGGAGAAGTTGCGTTCGGCTGCTATCCGGCCCCTCAGGTCCGGGTGGCCGGCGTCGATCCCGGTGTCCAGGACGGCCACGGTGACGCCCGTGCCGTCCAGTCCTTCCCGCCACGCCGCGGGCGTGCCGATCTGGGGCCCGCTGCGGTCCAGCACGGCGCGCCGCCTGCCGTCCAGCCACACCCGGTCGACGCCCGCGGCGACGGTGCGGCGCCCGGCGTGCGGTGACCGGCCGCGACCGTCCGCCCGCCCCGCGGTCAAGGTCTCCCACAGGGCGGCGGCGTGTGACTTGGGGGCGCTGACCGCCGACCCGTTCACCGCCGGTAGCCGGTGCTCGACCGTGGCGCCCGCCTGGACCATGTCCGGCGCCGGGAGGACAGCGCCCTTGTCGTGGGTCACGATCAGCGGCAGGTCGGCGCGCTGCCGGTCGTCGTACCCCATGGCGACCAGGGCTGTGACGTCGAAGAGGCGGGCGTCGAGTCTGCCGCGCGCGAGCGGCAGTTCCGCGTCGGCGGGCACCACATGGACATGGCCGTCGACGCGTCGCGTCGAGAAGACGACGTGCTCACGCCCTCGGGCGGGTTCGACCGTGACCCGGTCGCGGCGGTCGATGGTGACCTGGTCGCCGGTGACGAGCGTGACGGTCCGCGTGGGTTCGCCGGTGCGGCTCGCGACGGGCTGCGCGGAAGCGTGTGACGGTGTGGGGGCTGCCGCGGGCAGTACGGCGGCCAGACTCGCCGCCAGTGCCGTCAGCGCGACGGTTCCTGGTTTTCTGCGCACGGGTGTGCGGCCTCCTAGACGGTATCGGGACGGAGGAAGCGACGGCGCCGACTGGTCCGGGGCGGTTCCCCGGGTTCGGCGTGGGCCGGGCGGCGGGTGGGACGCCGCGGTGGATGGCCCTCCTCCGTCACCTGGGATCTGTCCGCCTGGAGAGGGCCGTTCCGGTGATCCCTGCCACAGGGGCAAGGAGGAACGCGCTCGGGCCCGTTGGTCCTCACTGACCGGGGGACGCCCCTCCGGTCGGTGCCCGGAGCGCCGCCGTGGAGGGTTCCAGGAGCTGGCCGAGCAGGTGCGGGGGCGCCGCGGTGATGGCGGCCTGTTCCATGGCGTGCCAGTAGGCAAGGGCGGTGGGGCCGTCAACCAGGCCCCGCACCAGCGGCACGTTCGCGCCGGATGCGTGCAGCAGCGACTCCGTCCGACAGGAGGCCAGGGTGCCGGGAATCCCGTACCGCGCCGCTGCCCCGGCGGTCGCGACGAGTCCGGGCAGGCCCTCCGCCAGGGTGCGGCGAGTCGCGCCGACCGTGAGCAGGCCCCCGCCCAGCACCAGGACGTCCCCCTCCTCGCGCATACGGGCGAGCGCCCGGCCGGTGTCGAAGCAGTGCGGGAAACTGTCGTCCACGACGACAGTGCCGGGACGCAGCCGGTCGATGTCCACGAGGGCGCCGTGTCCGCTGACGGCCGCGATGACAAGACCGGCCTCGTACACCGCGTCGGGCAGGGCGGGGTCCGAGAGGCGCACGGTGACCTGTTCGGCCAGGCCGCGTTCGCGCAGCCGCTGCGCCAGGTCACGCAGGCGCGGGCCGCTGCCCGGTACGTCGCACAACAGGAGCCGGGCTGGCGGTCGCTCGGCCAGGGTGAGCAGCAGCTCCAGCGAGGAGGCCCCGATCGAGCCGAGCCCGACCACGGCCAGGTCACAGTCGTGCAGGTCCCGGCGGATGACCGACAGCGCCGCCCGCACGGTGTGCACCACGGAGACGACCGTGGCCGCGTGCCCGGTGGTGAGCGCAGCCGCACCGCGCGAGGCGCGCAGGACGTCGAAGCCGTAGCCGGTGAGTGAGGGGATCATCCCGGCCAGTGACACGCTACGGGCGCCCAGCGCCGAAGCGGTGTCCACGGCGCGCGCGGTGTGCGCCGCCAGCGCGCCGTCGCCGACGAGTTCGTCGGCGAACAACGGCAGGGCGACGAACCCGGACCGGCCTAGCGACGTGGTGGTCGTCTCCAGCAGCCGGGGGGCCTGGTCCGGAAAGAGCAGGCGGCGGATGTCCTCGCGGCCCGCGCCGCTCTCCGGCAGGCCCGCGAACTGGGCCAGTTGGGCGGGCGCGGGCAGATAGCCGACGAGTGCGGCGTCCAGGGCCTGCCCGCCCACGTGCGGGGATCGCCGTACCGGCCGTGTCGCCCAGGACACGAGCCGCTCGCGCAGTCCTTCCGCGAACGTGGCGAGCGCGGGCTCGTCGAAGGCCGCCGCCGCACCCCGTACGGTCACCCGCAGCCGGTCGCCGTCGGGCCGCACCATGAGGAAGACGTCCGTACCGGCGGAGGGCGGGGTGAAGTCGCTGCCCTCCTCGTCCCACCGCACCGCCAGGAGGTCACTCTCGCGGGGGGCCAGGGAACGGAAGTCGAGGAAGGTGAAGAAGAACTGTGACGTCAGCGGGAGCCCGCCGACGTCGCGGGGGACGATGTCCTCGTGGAGACGGGCGGCGATCGTCTCGTCGACGACCCTGCGCACCCGTCGCGGGACGTCGGTCCTGGCAGGGGGCTGGACGCCGGGGCCGAAGGGGCGGACGGCGACGGCAGTGGCGAACGGCCCGAAGACGCGCTGGATGTCGGCCAGCGGGTGGTCGCGGCCCGACACCGCCAGCCCGATGACCAGGTCCTCCTGGCCGGTGAGCGTGGCGAGCGCCAGGTGGTAGGCGGTGAGCAGCGGCGCGTACAGGCTGGCACCGGCCTCGGCCGCGATCTCGCCCAGGGCGTGAACGACGGTGGCGTCCACGACGAAGCCGCAGGAGTGGAAGTCGTCGGGGTCGGCCGCTTCGGTCCGCCGCTGACCGGCGCTGTCGGCCGGACCGCGCAGGACCGGCTTGGTGTACGGCGCGCAGAGGTCGGCCCGGCGCCGCCGCGCCTCGTCGTCCTCCGGCCGTGGCCGCGCGGTCAGCTCCGCGAGGCGCTCCGCGTGCTCGCGGAACGTGCCGCGCAGCTCCGGCAGTCCGGGTGCCGTGCCGCGCGCCAGGGCGTCGTGGACGCTGGTCAGTTCCTCCAGCAGGAGAGCGGCGCTGTAGCCGTCGCCGATCAGGTGGTGGGCGTGGGCGACGAGGAGGTGGTCCCGCGGGGCCAGGGTGAGCACGCTGAGGCGCAGCAGGGGCCAGGCCCACGGTTCGAAACGGCGCCGCCGTTCGTCCTCGACCCACCGCGCCAGCTCCCGCGGCCCGGACACGGTCGCGAAGGTGACCGGCAGCCGCAGCGACGGGGGCAGTTCCTGCTGCACCGGTGGCCTCGCTCCCGAGGGGAAGACCGTGCGCAACATGGGGTGCCGCTCCACCAAGGTGTCGACGGCACGCTGGAGACAGGTCTGGTCGAGCGGGCCGGTCAGGCGCAGCCGGGCCAGCCAGGTTCCCGCCCCGCTGTCGGAGGCGAGGGCCCCGGCGAGCAGGAAGCCCCGCTGGCTCGGGGTGACGGGAAAGGCGTCCGGGAACGCCGGGGCGCGGTCGTCGGCCGTGGCGTGGGGGCCGTCGTCCCGCGTCGCCTCCGCACGGACGGGCTCGGCGTCGACGGCTTCGGCGAGCGCGGCCAGGGTGCGGTGCCGGTAGACGGCGGTGGGCCGGGGCAGCGGACCGTGGCGCCGCCGGGCGAGCAGGTCGAAGACCCGGAGGGCGAGCAGGGAATCGCCGCCGAGGGCGAAGAAGTCGTCGTGGCGCCCGACCTGGTCGATGCCAAGCACCTCGCACCAGACGCGCCCGAGCAGTTCCTCCGTGGCGCTCACCGGCGTCGGCGGGCCTGAGGCGCGCGGCGTGCCCGCGGCTGTTTCCTGGGCCCGCGCCAGCAGCGCCCGCCGGTCGGTCTTGCCGGTGCCGGTCAGCGGCAGGGCGGCTATCGGGATGATCCGGGCAGGCAGCATGTAGGGCGGCAGGGCGTCCGCCAGACACCGCCGCAGCGCCACCGCGTCGAACTCATCAGGTGCCGTGGGCGTGACGAAGGCCAACAGCCTGCCCGCGTCGGCCAGTACGGTGGCCTGGGCCACTTCCGGACGGGCGCGCAGCACCGCCTCCACCTCGCCGGGTTCGACTCGGTGGCCGCGTATCTTCACCTGGTCGTCGAGGCGGCCGACGAACCGCAGCGCTCCGTCGGGCAGGATCTCCACCCGGTCCCCGCTGCGGTACCAGCGGCGTCCGTCCCGCCACATGAACGCGGCCCGCGTCAGCTCGGGTTCGCCCAGGTAACCGGCGGACAGGCCACACCCCCCGATCAGCAGCTCGCCGGTGCCGCCCGGACCGGCCCGTTCACCGTCGGGGCCGACCACGAGCAGCTCCGTCCCGGCGACGGCCCGGCCGATGGGCAGCGCCGTGACGTCGTCGGCGGGGCGCTCCTCGACGAGGTGGTAGGTGGCGTTGATGGTCGTCTCGGTCGGCCCGTAGAGGTTCACGATCCGCTGCCGGGGGCCGAACAGGTCGAACCAGCGACGCACCCAGTCAGCCCACAGCACCTCCCCGCCGACGTGCACCAGGCGCAGCGCGGAGAGGTCCGGCAGCCGCTCACCGTGGCGGAGGCGGTTCTCCGCCGCGGCCAGCAGCCGCTCCCACAGCGACGGCACGGAACTCCACACGGTGATCCGCGTCCGCTCCACGTGGTCCAGCAGCAGTTCCGGGTCGCGCACCAGGTCACGGTCCGCGGTCACCACGGTCGCGCCGGTCAGCAAGGGGGCGAGCAGTTGGCGGACCGAGGCGTCGAAGCACGGGGAGGAGGTGTTGGCGAGCCGGTCGCCCGGGCCGTAGGCGAACGTGGTCACGGCCCAGTCGAGGTGGTTCTCCATCGCTTGGAAGGTGATGGGCACGGCCTTGGGACGGCCGGTGGACCCCGAGGTGAAGATGACGTAGGCCGTCGCGGCGACGTCCGCGGCGATCACGTCGGGGGAGTCGTCCGGTGGTCCGCCGTCGGGCCCGGTGGCGGTGATCACCGGTACGGCTGTGGAGGCCGCGAGCGCCCGCGCGGCTGAGCGCGTGCCGTCGTCGTGCACGACCACGCGTACGCCGCAGCGGGTCGTCTGCTCCGTCAGGCGGGCCACCGGGTGTTCCACGTCCAACGGCACCCATCCCGCGCCCGCCCGCAGGATGCCGACGACGGCGATCACCGTGCCGGGCCCCGGGGAGGTGGCCATGCCGACCAAGTCGCCCCGCCGGACGCCTCGCTCGCGCAGCCGGACGGCGAGGGCGTGACTGGCCGCGTCCAGCTCCCGGTACGTCAGGACCGTACGGCCGTCGTCGACGGCGACCGCGTCGGGATCGGCGCGGAACCGTTCCACGAGCCGTCCGGCGACGGTCGCCTGGGGGACTTGGGCGGGTGTCGGAGCCTGGAGGTCCCGCCGCGGGTCCAGGGCACGCAGTTCCCGCGCGAAGTCGCTCGCGTACCGGTCCGTCGTGGCGGCGGTGAGGAGACGCTCGGGAACGTTCCAGGACAGCCGCAGCAGGGGGCCGTCCTCCCAGAGCAGCAGGCTCAGCCGGGTGGCGGACGAGCCGGTGCCCGCGGCCGTCGGCCGGACGTCGA
Source organism: Streptomyces flavalbus (assembly GCF_042674625.1). Taxonomy (NCBI): domain Bacteria; kingdom Bacillati; phylum Actinomycetota; class Actinomycetes; order Kitasatosporales; family Streptomycetaceae; genus Streptomyces; species Streptomyces flavalbus. Next base: position 219,953 of record NZ_JBHTEB010000001.1, on the reverse strand, counting down.
CGGGGCACTCCGGGTCCAGGGCGGCGGGGAAGCGGGCGAAGCTGAAGCCCGCCGGGCTCACCGCGCGCGGGCCGGGGGAGTCGCCCGGCAGCATCCTGGCCAGGTCGAGGCTGCTCACGGTGGCGTGCCGCTCGCTCTCCAGCCAGGCGGAACGCACGCGTTCGGCGAGGCGGGGCAACGGCTCGTCCGGGTCCGTGCGCAGCAGCAACGGCAAGGTGTCGGCGAGGGGGCCGACCAGCCGGTCGAGTCCCGGCAGCCGCGCGTCCCGACCGGCACGGGCGACGTTGACCGCGACCGCTTGGTGCCCGCTCCACCGGCACAGGCAGCGGACGTAGGCGGCGAGCAGGAGATGGAAGAGGGAGACGTTCCACTCGGCGGCCCGTTCGCGCAGCGCGGCGACGAGACCTTCGTCCAGGGCGTCGTGCACGGCGATGAGCGGTCCCGGGCCGTCCTCGGCGTCGGGACGGCCGTCGTAGGGCAGCGGCAGGGGGGTGTGGTCCGCGAGGCGGGCCGTCCAGTACGCGAGGTCCTCGGGGCGCGCGGCAGGCCGCCGCGCGTCGGCGGTGTAGGAGGCGAAGTCGGCGGCGGGCGGCAGCGGGGACGGGGTGCGGCCGAGGGCCAGATCCGTGTAGAGCGTCCACAGCTCCGTGCCGAGCACGTTGAGGCTGTAGCCGTCGGCGGCCACGTGGTGCACGGCGAGCACCAGATGGGCCACGTCGGGGCTTTCGGTCACCAGCATGGCCCGCAGGGGGAGTTCGGTGGTGAGGTCGAGAGGCATGTTCGCCAGTTCCGCCTCCAGGGCGCCGAGCGCCGCTCCGCCCTCCGGGCACGAGCGCGTCTCGAACCACAGCCGGGAGGCGTCCCACGGCGCCACGATCTGGTGGGGTACGTCGCCGTCGCGCCCGACGCGCACCCGCAACATGCCGTGCCGCCCGACCAGCGTGCTGAGGGCACGGCGCAGCAGGGCCGGGTCGAGCGGCCCTCGCACGGTGTGGCGCACCCAGCCACGGGCCGGGGTCCGCGGATACAGCATGGTGCCGGTGTACAGAGCCAGTTGGACGGGGGTCAGCGCGAACGGTGCCCCCTCCTCGGCGGGAGCGGCCCCACCGGGTACGTCGCCGGACGGCGCCGCTGCCGCCGGGGTGCCGCTCTCTACGGCCCGGGCGTCGAGGTGGGCGGCGAGTTCGCGCACCGTGCGGTACTCGAAGAACAGCGTGGCCGGAAGCTCTCGCCCCAGGGCCTGTTCCAGCCGCCGGACCAGGTCGACCGCCGCGAGCGAGTCGAGGCCGAGCGAGAGGAAGGGCTGGTCCTGGTCGACGGCCTCCGGCGGGAGGTGCAGGGCCTCGGCCAGGAGGGCGCGTACCAGGCGGTGGGTTCTGGGCACGGCGCCGGGGGCGGTGGTGGGGGTGGCGGAGCCGGTGATGGGGGTGGCGGAGCCGGTGACGGTGGCGGGGGCGGTGGGGTCGGTGACGGGGGTGGCGGGGCTCGTGTCGGAGACGGTGGGGCCTGTGTCGGAGGTGGCCGGGTAGGCGGCGGCTCGCTCGGCGGCGCGCGCCGGTTCGGGCGCCCCCGCCGCGGCCTCGATGTCCGTCCGCTCGCCCTGCGCGGAGCCGTCCCGGTCCGTCAGGTCGGCGACGACCACTTGAGCGGTGTCGATGGCACAGGCCATGCGCAGCGCGCGCAGCGCCTCGGTCACGGGCAGGGACAGACCGCCCGCTCGCAGGGGCGCCCCGTCCCCGGCGGCGGTGAGTCCGGTACGGGCGACGGGGCCGAGGTTCAGTGCCAGCCAGCGCCGCCCCGCGGCGCGTTCGGCCGCGGCGAAGGCGTCGAGGAAGGCATTGGCCGCCGCGTAGTCGCCGAGGGCTCCCGCGGCGCCGGGAAGCAGGGAGGCCACCGAGGAGAAGGCCACGCAGAGCCCCGGGCGGTGCCCGTGGCGGTCCAGGGCGCGCGCCAGCAGTTGGGTGCCGTAGGTCTTGGCGGCCAGCGCATGGTGCGTGTCCTCGCCACGGGTGCCGCGCAGTGAGCCGGGCAGGACCACCCCGGCCGCGTGGAACACGACATCCGGTGGGGGAGTATCGGCGAAGAGGGCGTCGAGGTGCCGCTCGTCCGTCACGTCGGCCTGCCGGTAGCGGGCGTCGGCACCGAGTTCGGCGAGTTCCGTGAGCAGCCCGGCAGGGGGCCGCGGTGACCGGCCGGTGAGGACGAGCGTGGGGCGACCGCGCCCCGCGAGGTCCCGGGCGAGTGCCGCGCCGAGGCCCCCCGCGCCGCCGGTGACGAGGTAGACGCCGTCGGCGGGCAGCGGTCCACCCGCGCCCGGTGCGGAGGCGGGCGGCAGGGGTTCGGTGCCCCGCAGCAGCCGGGTACCGCGCCGCCAGGCGGTCACGGTCGTACCTGCTCCGCTGGCCGTTTCCCTCACCTCGGCGAGGACGGCGTCCAGCCGCCGCTCCCGCGGGTCCCGGGAGGACAGGTCGGCGCAGACTAGCTGGGCACCGTCGGTCTCCGCCGGGAACGCCAGTGCGAGACCGGTGAGCAGAGCCTGCTCGGGCCGTGGCGGGGCCTCACCGTCGGTGCCGGTTCGGTGGGCGTCCTCGGTGATCACCAGCAGCCGCCGCGCACCGGCCCGGTCGAACTGCCGTACCACGTCCCGGAAGTCGGCCGCCACGGACGGCCCGTCAGTGGTCCCACCGGCTCGGCGCGACAGGTGTACGACGGTGTGGGCACGGGCCGTGCCCGAGTGCGCCACCGGCACGCCGCCTTCGGCCAGCCACGTGGACAGCTCCTGTACCGCCTTCCTGTCGGGCCCGGTAACGAGGGTGACCGGGGCGGTCGATCCGGTGGACAGGGCGAGGGGAGCGGCTGCGGCCGACGGAGTGAGAGGGGTCGGCGTCCACGTGACGCGGTGCAGCAGCCGGGCGGCGCGGGTGTCGGGCCCGTAGGCGCGCCGCTGGAAGGGGTAGGTGGGCAGCGGCACGCGGCGTCCCGTCGGTGCCAGCGCGGCGTGGTCGACGGCGACGCCGCGTGTCCACAACCGGGCGACGGTGCGCAGCAGTTGGCCGCACCCGCTGCTTTCCGCACGAGGGTCGGCGGGCAGGGCGCAGAACACGCCTGCGGGGGTGCCAGGTCCACCCGCGAGGGTCCTGCGCAGCGCGCCCCGCAGATCTGTGCCGGGCCCCATCTCGACGAAGGTGTCGTACCCGTCCTCGGCCAGCCGCCGGACCGCGGCCTCGAACTGGACGGGGCGCAGCAGGTGTGCGCGCCAGTGGGCGGTGGGGAGGACCTCTTCCCAGTCGGCTGTGAGGGTGCTCATGAGCGGTATCGGGCCGGTACGGGGCGACAAGGCGCGTGCGGCGTCCCGCACCGCCCGCGCGGCCGGTTCCATCAGCGGTGAGTGGAAGCCGTGTGCGACGTGCAGCCTGCGCGCGGCGACGCCCCGCGCGGTGAGTTCCCGCACGGCGTCCTCCACCGCCCGCACCGTTCCGGAGAGCACCAGACGGCCGGGGGCGTTGCGGACCGCGACGGTCAGGGCACCGCCCGAGGCGGCGACCAGCGCCCGTACCGCCTCGTCGGCGCCGAGTACCGCGGCCATCGCACCGCGCTCGGTCAGCCCGGCGATGGCCTCGCCCCGGGCGGCGGCGAAGCGCACCGTGTCCGACAGCGGCAGTCGTCCGGCGGCACAGGCCGCGGCCAGTTCACCGACGCTGTGGCCGACGACCGCGTCCGGTACGACGCCCCAGGCGTCCAGTTGGCGGGCCAGCGCCACGCCGAAGGCGACGAGGACGGGTTGGGTGATCTCGGTGCGGGCGAGCGCGGCCGGATCGACGCCGGGATCGACGCACCAGTGGGTGAGGGTGTGGCCGTCCAGCGGGCCGAGTGCGGCGGACGCCTCGTCGAGGGTGTCCCGGAAGACGGGCGCCGTGGCGTGCAGCCGCGCGGCCATGCCCGGCTGCTGGGTGCCCTGCCCGGGGAAGAGGAAGACGAGGCGGGGGCGGCTGCGGACGGTCCCGGTGAACAGGTCCGCCCGCGGACCCTCCACCGCGGCGTCGGGCCGCTCGGGCCGGTCGTCCGCCAGGGTCGCGGCGAGGTCGGCGAGCCGCGCGCGTGGGTCACCGTCCTCGTCGCAGACGAGAGCCAGCCGGTGCCGGTCCTCGTCCCGGGACGTCGCGACCGTCAGGCACAGGTCGGCGGTGGCGACCGGCGGGTGGGAGCCGAGGTGGTGCGACAGGTCGCGGACCAGGGCGTGCAGGGCGGGCCGGGTGGCGGCGGAGAGTGCCAGCACATGAGGCCCTCCGCTCCGTCGCGGTGCGTGCGGGTGAGGTTCGGTGGGCTGCGGGTGACGGTCGGTGGCCTGCTGGAGCACGGCGTGCGCGTTGGTGCCCCCGAAGCCGAAGGCGTTGACGCCCGCGACCAGCGGGCCCTGGGACGGCGGCGCGGGCCAGGCGACGAGCCGGTCGGGCACCCGGAACCCGGACTCGGCGACGAGCGCGGAGGGCTGCTCGGCATGGAGCGAGGGCGGCACTTGGCCGTGGCGCAGGGCCAGCACGACCTTGACCAGGCCGGGGAGCGCGGCGGCGTTGAGCAGGTGGCCGATGTTGGTCTTGGCGGACCCCAGCAGCCGGGGACGCGCGCCGGGAAGCGGTGGGAAGGCGTGGGCGAGCGACTTCAGCTCGACCGGGTCGCCCACGGCGGTACCGGTGCCGTGCGCCTCGACGTACGTCACGTCGCCCGGGTCGACGCCTGCCGCGGTGTGGGCGGCGGTGATGACCTCCCGTTGGCGGGCGGGGTTGGGCGCCAGCAGGCTGAGCGACGTGCCGTCGTTGTTGACGGCGGTGCCCCGCACCACGGCGAGCAGGTCGTCGTCGGCGCGCCGGGCGTCCTCCGCCCGTCGTACGACGAGCACCGCGCCGCCCTCGCCGGGCACGAAACCGTCGGCGTCGGCGGCGAACGCCCGGCTGCGGCCGGTCGGTGAGAGGGCCTGCGCGGCGTGCAGCATCCGGTGCGCGGTCGGGGTGAGATGCAGGTTGACGCCGCCGACCAGCGCGATGTCGCACTCTCCCGCCGTGAGGCTGCGCCGGGCCAGGTGCAGGGCGACCAGGGCGGAGGAGCACGCGGTGTCCACGGCCAGGGCGGGGCCGTCGAGGTCGAAGTACTGGGCGACCCGCGCGGCGAGGAGGTTGGGAAGGTTCCCGGTGAGGGCTGAGGCAGGCAGGTCCGTGCCGTCGTCCTCGGCCGCGCGGTCCAGCAGTTCCCGGTACCCGCTCTCTCCCGCTGTGGTGAAGACGCCGATGCGGTGGGCTCGGCGGCGCGGGCCCGCGTATCCGGACCGTTCCAGTGCCTCGTGCGCCAGTTCCAGGAGCAGGCGTGCCTGGGGATCGAGGGTGTGCGCCTCCGCCTCCGACATCCCGAAGCGATCGGCGTCGAAGGCGGCCGGGTCCTTGAGGAAGGCGCCCCAGCGGGCCGCGGGGACCCGGGCGCCGTCCCAGCGGTGCGGTGGCACGGGGGTGACAAGGTCCCGTCCCTCGGCGAGCAGCCGCCAGTACGCCTCGGGCGTGTCGGCCCCGGGGAACCGGCAGGCGAGACCGATGACGGCGACATCCGTGCGCTCCGACCGGGCCGGTTGGCCGGGGCGAGCCGTGCCGGGGGTGCGCACGGGATCGCCACGGTGCCTGTCCTGCGCACCGCTGTCCGCCCGGGCCAGCAACTGGTCGACGAGCCCGGCCACCGTGTCGGCCCCGGGGCGCAGCGCCGCCGACTCCAGCGGGATGCCGAAGGCGTCCTCCAACGCGGCCAGCACCTCCATGGCCTTCAACGACGTGCCGCCCAGCGTGCGGAACGACGCGTGGCCGTCGATCCGCGCGCCGTCCGTCCCGAGGGCCTGCGCCCACGCCTCGCGCACGACCCGCTCGATCGCCGCGCGCGACCGCGGCAGGCCAACGCCGCCCGAAGCGTGCCGTGCGGCGGGGGCCGCCGGGGCCGCGCCACGAGGGCGTACGACGACCCGCGGGTACCGGCCCGCCTCGAACCGGTCCCGCAGCACGTGGCGGCGCACCTTGCCGCTGGTGGTGCGCGGGAACTGGCCGGGTGGCAGGGCGACGACACGTACGTCGTCGTGGAAGAGCGCCTCACCCACGCGCGCGGCGACCCGTTCCAGCACCTCCTCGGCGGTGCGGGGCGGGCGGGCCCAGGAGACGAAGACCACGACGCGCTCGCCGCCCGTGTCCGGGTCCGTGGACCCCACCACCGCGGTCGTGCCAGGCGGCAGCCCCGGCGTGGCGGACGCCACGTCCTCCAGGTCAGCGGCGTGGTGCTTCAGCCCGTTCAGGAACAGCACGTCCTTGTACCGGCCGGTGACGCACAGCCGCCCGCCCCGCAGGAACCCCATGTCACCGGTGCGCAGCCAGCCCTCGGGTGTGAACGTCTCGGCGGTGGCGTCGGGCAGGCGGTGGTAGCCGCGGGCTGTCTGGGGACCGCGCACCAGGACGTGTCCCACGCGGCGGTCACCCAGCTCACGCCCGGTGTCGTCGACGATCCGGACGGCACAGCCGGGCACGGGATGCCCCACGTCCATGAGTTCGACGGCGGAGCTGTCGCCGCCCGGGGCGTCAACCGCACGTCCTCGGCTCAGCGCCGCGCGGTCCAGTGCCCGGGGTACGGCGGTCTCGCCCGGCGGCGGGAACGTCACGGCGAGGGTGGCCTCGGCCAGGCCGTACACCGGCTGCAACGCGTGCGGGGCCAGTCCCGTGGGCCGTACGCGGTCGCTGAACTGGCGCCAGACGGACGCGGAGACGGGTTCGGCGCCCACGACGACCCGCCGGACGGAGGCGAGGTCGAAGCGGGCGATGTCCTCGTCGGACAGGCGTCGTGCCGCCAACGCCAGCGCGAAGTTGGCGGCCGACAGGTGCGTGGCCCGGTGGGCGGTGGCCGTCTCGAACCAGATCGCGGGCCGCCGCGCGAACGTCAACGGCCCGATCTTGACCTGCTTGGCCCGGGCGGCGAGGGGCGCGAGATGCGTGCCGATCAGGCCCATGTCGTGGAAGTACGGCATCCAGCTGACCACGACGTCGTCGGGGCCGAGGTCGGATACGGCCACGAGCTGACGGAGGTGGGTGGTGACCGCGGCGTGGGTGAGTTCGACGCCCTTCGGCACGCCGGTGCTGCCCGACGAGAACTGCACGAAGGCCAGCCCGTCGGGGCGGCATTCGGGGACCTCGCCCCTGTCGTCGCCGTCTCGCACCTCGTCCAGCGGCAGGACGACCGCCTCGGCGGGCAGGCCCTGCCGCACCGTGTCGGCACCGGCCGCGTCCACGAAGACCGGCGGTCGGCCCAGGTGCTCCCAGACGGGCAGGATCCGGCGTACGTCCGCGGCGAGGGGTACGGGAACCAGGTCCGCGCCGACCAGGCCCCAGAACATCACCTGGAAGTCCGCACCGCGGTCGGCGACCAGCGGAACGCACGTGCCGGGCCGGATCCCGGCCGCCCGCAGCCCTCCCGCGACCCGCCGGGCGGTGGTCATCAACTCCTGGTAGGTCACCTCGACTTCACTACCGTCACCGCCCACGTGCACGGTGACCTGTCCGGGCCGCTCCCGGGCAGCGTCCCGCAGGACGCTCCAGAGGGTGTTCTCGCTCATGGTTCGCTTTCGAAGTTCGGGCTGGGACGTGATGGGGGCATCGGAGTCGCCGCGGACGCCGCGTCAGGACAGGCACCTCACGGTGGCTTTCCACCCTGGTCGGCGAGGTCTTCGGGCCTGAGGTGCTGCCTGTCCTCTGGCAGCGGCACCCACGACCGCAACATGGCGGGCGCCCGCGCCCTGATGCGCGCCTCCGGTGTACCCGGTGCGGACATCGGCGGAAGCCGGTCATCGCGGTCGCGAACAGCTTCACGGAGTTCGTGTTCGACACGATCGCCGTGGACGACGGCATCCCGCCGGGCAACGGTTCCGTCCTCGCCACGCACACGGCCCGCGGACAGCCGTACGTCGACGGGGGCAGGACGGTCATGGACATCGCCATGGGCGGCTTCACCCACACGATCCTCCATCTGCTGGCCGCCGCCCAGGAGGCCCGCTGCGGCTTCCCACTGCGACACATCGACGACCTGTCCCGGCGGGTTCCCGTGCTGTGCAAGGTCGCCCCCAACGGGCGTCACCTGATGGAAGATGTGCAGCGCGCGGGCGGGGTTCCCGCCCTGCTCGGTGAACTGCGTCGCGCGGGCCTGCCCGACGAGGACGTGCACTCCGTCCACAGCCCGTCTCTCGCCGATTGGCTCAGGACCTGGGACGTGCGCGGCGGCTCCCCCTCCGCCGAAGTCTTCGAACTGTGCCACGCGGCCCCCGGCCGCGTCCGCTCCACCGACCACGCCTATGCGAAGGACGGCGGGCTGGCGGTCCTCAAGGGAAACCTGGCCGTGGACGGCTGCGTGGTGAAGACGGCCGGTGTCGACGCGTCCCTCTGGTCCTTCGCGGGCCCGGCGGTCGTCTACGAGTCGCAGGAGGAGGCCGTCGAGGAGTCGAAGGGCGGACACCTTCCGAAGAGCCGCGATCGCAGGGTCTCCGCCGCCCTGCGCGCCTACGCGGCGATGGTGACGAGCGCGGACAAGGGTGCCGTGCGCGATGTCAGCACGCTGGGCCGACACCCCTAGGCGGCGGGGCACGTGGGCGCGCTCCCTCGGAGACGTCGGTGATCCGCGCCGGTGACGGTGACCGGAGCCGGTTCGGCCCCGGGGTCGGCGACCCGCTGCGCGTCCAGCGCGGTGCAGACGACCTGGGCCACCGCCGTTTCGGTCACCTTGCCCACCAGGGGTGACAGTTCGATGAGGACCCGTTCGCCGCTCGTCCTCACCCGCACAGGGTGTGCCGCCAGTTGGGTGGTGATGCCCTTCGCCCGTTCGGGACGGCTCGGGCCGCGCAGCAGCAGGGTCACGGCCGCTGCCACGCTGACCGGCGCGACGGTGCGGCGCGGTACGACGACCAGAGCGCCGTCCCGCACGAAGTAGAGCCGGACCTTCGGGACCACGCCACCGGCGGGCGGGCCAGCCTCCACAGGACCGGTGGTGGAGATGCCGCACGAGGTGAGCGCGTACAGGGTGGCCAGCAACGGCAACCAGCCTCGACACACGGGCGCGGGCCGTCGTCGTACGACGTCTGCAGGGCGGACCTCGAACGTCGCCCGGCCTTCCCGGGGCAGGTCAGCATGGCAGACGGGGCCCGCTCGCGTGATCATGGTGCACTGTCGGCCGGACGCCCGCTCATCCACCAGACCGCTTGGCTGCCAGACGGTGCTCACTTTCCGCTCACCGCGTCCTGTGACCTGCGCACAGCCGACGCCCGCGGCCCCCGGACACGTGCGCCGACTGCTGGACGCCCTCACCGGCTTCCCCGCCTACGCCATCGCGCCCGACGCAACCTCCTGTGGTCGGTGTTCACCGACCCTACGTCTCGCCCGTTCCCCGGCCGTCCAGCGCTGCTCGACAGCAGTGCGGCGTTCCGCGACGCCTGGCAGGACCACCACATCGAGGCACCCCTTCCGGTGACGCTGTCTCCGCAGGTCACAGGCGCGCGGTAGGAGGGCGTAGACGCGTTGTAGAGATCGGGTCGACCCGTCATAGGCGCCCGCTGTCCCAGGATCGGTCCCGCGGAGTGACGGCGTGGGCCGCCTTCGCGTGACGTCGTCGCGCTACCTGGGGGAATACATGCTCATCGCCGTTCCGACGGTGCGTCACAGGGATGGTGCCGGTGCCGCCGACAGGATGCACGGTCGGGTCCGGGAGATCTCCGTCCTGGAGCAGCTCGTCGAGGCGAGCCGGGGAGGCCGCAGCCGGACCCTGGTGCTGCAAGGGGAAGAAGGCATCGGGAAGACGGCGTTGCTCGATCACCTCCGAGAGGTGTCGCGGGGCGTCCAGGTGGTCAGGGTCGACGGAGTCGCCAGCGAGCAGGGGCTGCCCTACGCCGCGGTGCAGCGGTTGTCCGCTCACCTGCGGGAGGACCTCTCGGCTGTGGCCGCCCCCCATCGGCACGTCCTGGAGTCCCTGGCGGGATCGCGGTCCGGCCATGTCCCGCCGTCCGCGCTGGAGATGGGCCTCGCCGTGCACGGACTGCTGGCCGCGGCGGCGCGACGGCATCCCTTGCTGTGTCTGTTCGATGACGCGCACCGGATGGACGAGGTGTCCCGGGAGAGCCTGGCGATCGCCGCGCGCCGGTGCACGGACGAGCGGGTAGCGATCGTCTTCGCGCAGCCCCGGGCAGCGGGCTGCCCCCATCTGGCGTCGTTACTGCACCTGACCGTCTCTCCGCTGTCCGAACAGGCCGCGCAGGCGCTGCTCGCGGACCATGTGCGGGCCCCGCTCGACGCGCGGGTGCGCGAGCGTCTGGTGGCCGACTCGCACGGCAGCCCGCGCGCGCTGCTGTCCGTACTGGCGGCCCTGTCCCCGACGGAGATGGCCCGCGCCTGGCCGAGGCCCTCCTTGCCGCTGCCGATACCACTCGATCTGGTCCGGCAGATGGAAGGGCTCACCGCGTCGGCGAGAATGGTGCTGCTGGTGGCGGCGGCGGAGCCGTTCGGCGACGTCGTCACGGTGCTGGAGGCGGCAACGCACCTGGGACTCGGTCAGCAGGCCCTCGCCGAGGCGCAGTCCAGCGGCCTGGTCGAGTTCGGGACCCGCGTCAGGTTCGCCCATCCCCTGATCCGTACGAAGACCTACTCCGCTGCCGCGCTCACCGAGCGCCGCTCGGCACATCGTGCCCTGGCACGCACCTGCGACGCGCACCTCGTCGAACAGCGAGCATGGCACGGCGGGCAGGCGGCGCCGTCCTTCGACGACGTGGTCGCGGCCCAGTTGCAGGAAGCGGCCGAGACAGCCGCCGACCGGGACTCGGTGACGGCCTCGGCGCTCTACGAGTTGTCGGCCGGGCTGACGACGGACCGCCGAAGACGCGCGCTGCGGCTCCTTGCCAGCGCGGCGGCCCGGCACCGTGCGGGAAACCTGGAACAGACACTGGACCTCCTCGACCGCCTGCACACCTCGGCCCTCGATGACGAGGAGCGGAGCCAGGCGGACGCGCTGCGGGCCCAGACCCAGTACACCCTGCACCGCGACGCCACCGCCGTGCGCGCACTCCACGAAGTCGCCGTCCACGCCCGCTCCCTCGACTCCGAACACGCCCGCGGCCCGCTGCTGGAGGTGATGGCCGCGGCCATCTACGCCGGTCGGTTCTGTCCGGCCGAGGATCTCGCGGTCGCCGCACGGGCGGCCCACTGCCTGCCCGGCGCGGCGACCCGCCCGCACGAGGTGCTGCTCGACGCGGTGGCCACGCGGACGGTGAAGGGCTACGCGACCGCGGTGGCGCCCCTGCGGCGCGCCGTCAACGCGTACCTGGCGGCGCCCGCCGCCACGGACCTGGAGGTGAACGGGGCCTGGCTGGCCTGCCAGGCCGCGATCGACGTGTGGGACGGCGACGCGTGGCAGCGGCTGGCGGACCGTCGTACGGCAGCCGCTCGGGAACAGCGTGTCAGTGCCGCCCTGCCCCCGGGACTGGCGCAGCGGGCGATGGCCCACATCCACGGTGGCCGTCTGAGCGAGGCGGCGATCCTGGTCACCGAGGCCGACGAGATCAGCCAGGCCATCGGTGCCACGCCGATCCGCCACGCTGCCCTGGCCCTGGCGGCCTGGAGCGGCGACGAGCGCCAGCTACACGCCCTGGTCACCGTCGTGAGCAAGGAAGCGGGCAGACGGGCCGAAGGCCGGCTGCTGACCACGGTCGAGTGCGCGCAGGCGGTCCACTGCAACGCCACGGGCCGGTACGAGGCGGCGCTGCGGGCCTGCGTGGGCGCGGCGCAACGCGATGAGCCGGGCTTCCGCAACTGGCTGCTGCCGGAGTTGGTGGAGGCCGCGGTGCGCGTGGGGGACCTGGACGCGGCGGCCCCGGCCGTCGCGCAGTTGGAGGAGTGCGCCCGGTTGACGGGCACGGGCTGGGCGCAGGGCCTGCACCTGCGGGCACGGGCGCTGCTCACGGACGGCCCGGAGGCGGGCGAGTACTACCGCCGGTCAGCCCGGAAACTGGCCGCGACCGGCGCGGTACTCCAAACCGGGCGCACCCAGCTGCTGTGGGGTGAGTGGCTGCGCAGGGCTGGCCGGACGGCGCAGGCCCGGGTGCCGTTGCGTGCCGCGTACGACATCTTCGACCGGGCCGGTGCCCGCGCGTTCGCGGCGCGATGCGCCGGGGAACTCGCCGCCGCCGGGGCGCGACCGGCCCGCGGCACCAGTAGCCCACCGACGGCACTGACCGCGCAGGAACAGCGGATCGCGGACCGGGTGGCCCAGGGTGAGACGTCCAAGGAAGTCGCTTCGGCGCTGTTCCTGTCGCCCCGGACCGTGGACGCTCACCTGCGCAGCATCTTCCGGAAACTGGGCATCTCCTCCCGTCGTGAGCTGCGCGACCCGTCGAGGCTGGTGTCGGACGAGAGGCGGTGACCATGGCCAAGGGCCTGGAGAGGACCACGTGCGGTGAGCACCTCGCATCCTTTATATTGACGTGACAACATCTTGGAATTCAGGCACGCCGTCCCGGGGTGCCTTCGTTACGGTTCCACGCATAGCGAGGCTCATATGGCGGAAGCGGGCACCCCGGACATCCGGTTCTTGCTGCTTGGACGGCTCAGGGCTTACCGGGGCACCGAGGAGATCGATCTCGGTTCTCCGCAGCAGCGGTCCGTGGTGGCCGCGCTGCTGCTCGCCCACAGCCGGTCCGTGAGCATGAGCGACCTGGTGGACGCCCTCTGGGAGCGCCCCCCGAGCTCACCCGCTTCCGTGGTCCGCACCTACATCTGGCGGCTGCGGCAGGTGCTGGAACCTGATCACGACCGATCCCGGCCCTGGCAGGTGCTGCGGTCGGTGACCGGCGGATACGAACTGCGCGTCGACGACGGCCAGGTGGACTGGAGAGTCTTCCAGCAGCGGCTCAGCCAGGCCCGAGCCGCCCGCGCGGGCGGTGATCCGGCGGCGGCGCGGCTCCTCTACGACGAGTGTCTCAGCCTGTGGCACGAGTCACCTCTGGCGGGCGTACCCGGCCCCCTCGCGGACAGCGAACGCTCCGTCATGCAGAGCCAGCGCCTCGACGCCATGGAGGCCCGCCTAGAGGCCCTCGTCGCGGAAGGACGCTACGCGGAAGCGGCCACCGACGCAGCCGCCCTGGTGGAGCAGCACCCCTTGAGGGAAGCCCTGCACCAACTGCTCATGCAGGCCCTCTACCGCGGCGGACGACAGGCGGAAGCCCTCGCTGTCTACCGCAAGGCCCACCGCCTGCTCGACGAAGAACTCGGTGTGCGCCCCGGGCCGGGGCTGCAAGCGCTGCAGGCCGAGATACTGCAAGCCCGCCGACCGGCGACGACCGACGCGGGGATCGTGCAGCGGAAGGCACCGGTACCGCGTCAGATACCGCACGCCATCGCCGACTTCACCGGCCGCGCGCAGGAGGTCGAACGCATTCGGGACGCGCTGGCGGACCACTCCACCGAGGCCATGCCCATCGTGCTGGTCAGCGGTATGGGCGGCGCCGGCAAGACGTCCTTGGTCATGCACAGCGTCCAGCCGGTGCTCACGTCGTATCCGGACGGGCAACTGTACGCGGACCTGCGGGGCGCCGACGGCACACCGGCGGACCCGGGTGCCGTGCTTGCCTCGTTCCTGCGCGCCTTCGGCGAGGCCGACGCCTTCATCCCCCAGGACCTGGACGAACGCTCCGCGCTGCTGCGCACGCTGCTCGCGCAGCGACGTGCCCTGATCGTCCTCGACAACGCGGCCGACATGGGCCAGGTGCTCCCCCTCCTGCCGGGCTCGCCCTCCTGCGCGGTCATCATCACGAGCCGCAACAGCCTCGCCACCCTGCCGGTCAGCCTCCGGCTGCAACTCGGCGCCCTGCCGCCCGAGGAGGCGCTGCGCCTGTTCACCCGGCTGGTCGGCGCCGCACGCGTCGCGGCCGAACCGCACGTCGCGCGGCAGGTGCTGACCGCCTGCGGGGGACTGCCCCTCGCCGTGCGCATCATCGGCTCGCGCCTGGCGGCCCGCCCCGACTGGAGCATGGCGCAACTCGCGGAGCGGCTCTCCGACGAACAGCACAGGCTTACCGAACTGAGCGTCGACGCCATCGCGGTCGCCTCCAGCTTCGCCCTCGGCTACGCCCAACTCGACGAGCCCGAGCGCCGGGCGTTCAGACTGCTCGCCCTCCCCGCGCAGAGCGGCTTCAGTACCGCCACGGCGGCGACGCTCCTGACCGAGCTGGAGGACACCGTACGGCCCATGCTGGAACGGCTCGTGAACGCGGGCCTGTTGGAGTCCCCGGCCTGGGACCGCTACCGGTACCACGACCTCGTGCTGCTGTTCGCGCAGCGCCTGGCCACCGACACCGACGCCCCGGAGGAACGCCACGCGGCGCTGGGCCGACTGCTGGACCTGCACCTCTTCACCGCCTCCGGCGCGTACCACCTGCTCCGCCCCGGCCACACGGTGCCCAGAACGGCCGCCCCCTCCCCGCTGGGGGGTCCGCGGTTCAAGGACGAGGACGCCGTGCTGGCATGGGTGTCCTCGACCCTGAACGACATCCTGCGTCTGCTCCTGCAGACCGCGGGGACCCACACCGACCGGGCGGCCACCCTGCTGCTGATGCTGGATGCCGTGCTGATGAACGCCCACCGCTGGCACGAGGTGGTGCCGGTGGCCACCGTCGTCGCCGAAGCCGCCGCCAGCAGGGGCGACGCGCGTGCGGAGGGCCGGGCCCGGTACATGCTCGCGGGGGCGCTCACCCAGGTCAGCCGCCTGGACGAGGCCCGGGTCCAGACCCAACGGGCCCTGGAACTGGCCGAACTCGCGGGTGACGAGGACGTCCACGGCATGACACTCAACGTCCACGGCATCATCGTCGGGTATGCCGATCCGGCCGGCGCGGTCGGCCATCACCTCCAGGCCGCGTCCATCGCACGCAGGCGCGGCAACACCTCCCTTGAGGCGCTCGCCCTGGGCAACATGGTGCAGACCAAACTCCGCATGGGCGTCGTCGACGACGAGACGGCCACCGCCTCGCAGCGCCAGTTGCGACTGCACCACGACAACGGCGACCGCTACGGAGAGGCGTTCGGCCTGTACCGGCACGGCCAGGTCCTGTTGGCGCAGGGCAAGCCCTACGACGCGATCGAGGCCCACCTGCGCACGTTGAGCCTCCTGGACGAGGGCGAACAGGACTTCGTACAGGCAGGCGCCCACATACGCCTGTCCGAGACCTACCTGCACGTCGGTGACACCGAACTGGCCCTGCAGCACGCCGAACAGGGTCTGGCGCTGAGCCGCAAGGTCCGCCACGACCACCTCGCCAGCCTCGCCCTGTCCGCGTTGGGGGACGTCCTGGCCGCAACGAACCGGAAGGAGCAGGCCCGGTTGCACTGGCAGCGGGCGCTGGACGACCTGCGGCGCCTGGGCTACGACGCGGCCGCCGACCGCGTCGCCACGCGACTCACGGACAGTGCCGCCGTGGAGTGAACGGCTCCACCGCTGGAGCGCCCGGAGCGTGTGGCGAAGGGCGGTGAACACGGCAGGGGGACGGGCGGCTGCTTCGCTCTCCGGCGCCTTGCCGGGCACGGGTCGCGGCCGTCCGAGGGCCCACCTACTCACGGGCTGCCAGCAGCGTCACGGGGGGTTGGCGCGTGGCAGCCCAGGCGGCGGCCAGGCTGGTCGCGGACGCCAACGCCATGACGGTCAGGACGAGCCCGCCGGTAAGTCCCCAGGGCACGGCGATGGTGGGCGTGCCGGTGACCGACGCGGCGGTCATCGCCATGGCCATGAGCGTCCCGCCCGCGGCGACCAGCCCGAGCAGCAGCCCGATGAGGGTGACCGCGCAGGTCTCCAGCCATGCCGCGCCCAGTGTCTGGGTGCGGCTGAAGCCCGCGATGCGGGCAGCCGCCATCTGGGTACGTCGGCTGGCGGCGGCGATGACGAGGGTGTTGACCACGCCGATGAGCGCGTAGACGCCGCCCAGGCCCATCACCATCGTGAGCGTGCTGGCGTTGGCGGACGTGCGTGCGGCGGTGTCCTCGTCGATCCACTCGGCGAGGGTGGAGACGGTGCCCAGACGGGACAGGGCGGCGCGCACGCTGGCCTGGTCAGCCGGTGACCGCAGGATGACGAAGCTGCGGGAGGGCGCGTCGGCGAGTGTGGCCTGCGGCACGAGGCCGACGGGCAGCAGCAGGGTCGCCCCACCGGCCATCTGGGTGGGGACCGCCGCGGTGACGGGCAGGCGCCCCAGGTCGACATCGCCGACGCGCACCCCCACCCGGTCGCCGGAGGAGATGCCCAGCGCGGCCGGGCCTGCCGCGACGGATCGCCCCGCCAGCGTGGTGAGGGACCCGCTGCCGCTGTGCGTACGCTGGTAGTTCCGCGGGGAGATGACCAGGGCCTGACTGAGTTCGGTGTACGCCAGCTCGCCGCTGCCCGTGGTGACGGCGGCGGGAACCAGGACCTCCGTGGAGGCGGTGGCCACGCCGGGGATGCCCGCGACGCGCGCGGTCGTGTCGCCGTGCGCTTCGAGGACCAGGTCGGCTCGCGTGGTGGTGCGCTGCTCCTGCCGGGCGGCGGCGGTGGCGGAGGTCAGAGCGGTGAACTGGCCGAGCAGCAGACCGACCAGGATGATCACGGGCGCCGCTGTCGAGGCGCTGCGCCAGGCGTCGTCGCGGATCTCGGCTCTGGCGAGCTGGGTCAGGACGGATGACCGCCTGACCGGAATCAGCCGGGCGACGGCCGGGAGCAGGCTCGGTCCGAAGCAGGCGAAGGCGAGGGCGGCACACACCGAGACGCACATGGCCATGGCCTGGCCGCCAGCGGGACCCCCCGTCGGCGCCAGGACGATCAGAACCGCCGCGCCCAGCAGCAGGACCCCACCGGTGATCCACCGGCTGCGGGCGAGGCGCCGCCGGGTGGGAGCGGTGTCGCGCAGCGCCTCCAGCGGGCGGACCCGTGCGGCGCGACGGGCAGCGGTCAGGACACCGAGAACGGACAGGCCGACACCGGCCGCCCCGGCGGCGGGCACGGCCCAGACGTGGAACTGCCCGGCGAAGTCATCCGGGACGAAGTCGAGTTCGCGCAGCAGCCAGGTCTGAAGCCGCATGGTGGCCAGGCCGAGCGGTACACCGCCCAGGACGCCCAGCGTGCCGAGGATGACCGCCTGCCTCAGGAGCAGTTGCCTGATCTGGCCGGGTGAGGCTCCGGTGAGGCGCAACAGGGCCAGGTCGCGGCGGCGCTGGGTGACGGTGAAGGCGAACGTGGAGGAGATGACGAAGACCGCGAGGAACGCGGCGCAGCCCAGGGTCACCGACAGGACGGTGACCGCGGTGAGCATCCGCTCGTCGAAGTCCATGCGCTGGATCGGGGAGAGCCCGGCAGCGGGCTCGAGGGTCGCGGCGGACAGCAGCAACAGCAGCGAGGACTGCACGATGGCGACCCCGAGGCAGACGGAGAGGACGGCACCGGCGAACAGCGCGGGGCGTTCCTTCAGCCCCGACCAGCTCATGCTCCACATGGTCAGGCCTCCAACGCGACGAGGTGGTCGGCGAGCGTGCTCGCGTCCGCTCCCACCACCTGGTCGACGACGCGGCCGTCCCGCAGGAAGACGGTGGCGTCCGCGCGGGCCGCCGCCGCGGGATCGTGGGTGACCATGATGATGGTCTGCCCGTCGTCGGCCACCGTCCGCAGAAGGGCGAGGATGTCGGCTGCGGAGCGTGAGTCCAGGGCGCCGGTCGGCTCGTCGGCGAAGAGCACGTCGGGCCGCGTGACCAGGGCGCGTGCGATGGCCACGCGCTGTTGCTGACCGCCCGACAGCTCACGGGGCCGGTGACCGAGTCGGCCGGACAGGCCCACGGCGGCCAGCGCCCGGTGCACGGTGGCCGCTTCCCAGTCGGCGTGCGCCAGCTTCAACGGAAGTGCCACGTTCTGTTCGGCGGTCAGCGCGCTGATGAGATTGAAGTTCTGGAAGACGAAGCCGATGCGTTCGCGGCGCAGTGCGGTCAACTGCTGCTCGCTCGCGTGGGTGATGTCGGTGTCGTGGAGCCAGACATGACCGGCGTCCAGGCGCTCCAGCCCCGCGGCGCAGTGCAACAAGGTGGACTTCCCGGAGCCGGAGGGGCCCATGACAGCCGTCCAGGTGCCGGGGACGAAGTCGACGCTCACCCGGTCCAGGGCCTTCACCGCGGTGGAGCCGCTGCCGTAGGTGCGGCTGGCGTCCTGGAGTGAGACCGCGGCCGTGATGCGGTGGTCGGTCGTAGTGGCCATGCGTGTCTCGCAATCTGTGCGCGGTCCGGGGGCCTCCGCCGACGGCGTGTGAGCTGTCCGAATCCGGGGCGGGGATCGCCTGCCGCGTCGTTGACGCAGGCGCATGAGTGCCAGCGTGCCCGAGCGGGCCCCACAAACCATCGGTGACAGTCGCCTAGTGGTCGGCACGGCCCGGTGCGACGGGGCGGGGCGCGAGGGCCGCGCCGGAGGGCGCCGTGGGTGGGCGGAGTGAGCACCGAACGGGCTGGAAGTGGCCGCGGGCTGACCTGGCGGATGAGCCGCGGTACGCCGGACAGTGAAGCATGATCACGTACGACTCCCCTGCCGACGGTGCGCCACTGGTCCGCATCGGTACCCCGGCGTTCAAGGCCGAGGCCCACCAGCGATACGCCGAACTGCGTCAGCAGGGACCCATCCACCGCGTCCGCATGGCCGATGGGTCCCTCGGCTGGCTCGTGGTCGGGTACGAGCTGGCGCGCGAGGCACTGGCCCACCCCAAACTGAGCAAGGACCCCGAGCCGTTCGCCGAGCAGTTGCGCGCGTCCGGGCGCCACATCCTCCTGGCCGGGAGCGGGTTCGGCGGCAACATGCTGATGGCGGACCCTCCGGAGCACACCCGGCTGCGCCGACTGGTGTCGGGCGTCTTCACCACCCAGGCCGTGGAGAAGCTGGCGCCCCGCATGGAGGAGCTGGCCCATGAGCTGATCGACGCCTTCGCCGGGCAGGGCGGTACCGATCTCGTCTCCTCCTACACCACCCCTCTGCCCATCACCGTCATCTCCGAGCTGCTGGGGGTTCCCGAGCAGGCCCGTGCGGACCTGCTGGCCTGGACGCGGCACTCCATGGGCGTCCCGTCGGAGCAGCAGCGGGCTGGCCTGCTCGCGCTCAACGGCTACTTGAGCGCGCTGCTCGACGCCAAACGGCGCGCACCCGCGGACGACCTGTTGTCGCGACTGATCGCGGTCAGGGACGAGGACTCCGGGAAGCTGTCCGACGCCGAACTGCTCGGCACAGCGGTCATCCTGGTGGTCGCGGGCCACGAAACCACGGTCAACCTGCTCGGCAACGCCATGGTCGCGCTCCTCGACCACCCCGAGCAGGCGCGCGTCCTGCGGAAGAATCCCGAGCACATCCCGGGTGCCGTGGAGGAGTTCCTCCGCTACGACCCGCCCCTGGAGATCACGCCCACGCGCTTCGCGACCGAGGACTTCGAACTGGGGGGCGAGCTGATCAAGGCCGCCGAGACGGTGACCGTCGCCCTGACCTCGGCCGGGCGGGACGCGCCCGTCGAGCCTGGAGCCGACCCCGACCAACTGGACGTCCTGCGCGAGCACGCCCGCCACGCCGCTTTCGGTCACGGCATCCACTACTGCATCGGAGCGCCCTTGGCTCGACTGGAGGGCAGCATAGCGCTGCGGATCCTGCTCTCCCGGCTGCCCGACCTCGCCTGGGCCGAGCCGGAGCAGCCGGTGACATGGCTGCCCACGGGCATCACCCGCGGCCCCGTCAGCCTGCCCGTCACGTTCACACCGACAGCCCGGCCGGGTTCGATCACCTGACAGCTGTGCGGGTCTGGGCTCCTGGGCGCGGGGACAACCTCCCCGCGCTCCTCACCCGGACCGTCTGCTCAGCGCGTTCACCCGGTGTGCGTCAGGGCTGGATGGTCTCCAGGTCCTCGAGGAGGCTGGGGTGGGTCGGCTGCCACCCGAGGGCCTTGCGGGTGTGGGCGCTGGACGCTGGCTGGTCCATGGCGAAGATCGGGCCGAACGGGCCGAAGGTCTCCTCCGGTACCGCCTCGACCGGCAGGCCCAGTCGCCGCCCGATGACGGTGGCGATGTCCCGCACCGCGTCGCCCTCGTCGGCGACGGCGTGCCAGGCCGTCCCGGCCGGTGCGGACTCCAGGGCCAGCCGGAACAGGACGGCCGCGTCGCGCGCGTGCACGGCTGGCCAGCGCTGGGTGCCGTCGCCCGGGTAACCGGCCACCCCGGTGCGGCGCGCCTGGTCGGTCAGCAGGCCCGCGAATCCGCCCTTGCCCTCGTTGTGGACCGTGCGCGGCATACGGACGGCCGTGCTGCGCACCCCGTGCGCGGCGAGGTCCAGCAGGGCGTTGACCGAACGGCCCCGACCGCCCACCGGTCCGTCGGTCGGCAGCGGATCGGCCTCGACGGAGGCGCGTCCGGGGACCCAGGGCGTGCCGGAGACCGTGACGATCGGGCGGTCGCTCCCGACGAGTTCCCGCCCCAGCACGGTGAGAGCGGCGCTCTCCTCGGCGATGGCCCGGGCGAGCGCGTCCGGACTGCTGTAGTCGCGTCCGAACGCCAGACTGACCACGCCGTCGCACTGCGCCGCGCCCGACCGCAGGACGTCGAGGTCGGCCAGGTCTCCTCGCAGCACTTCGGCACCAGCGCGTTCAAGGGTGCGCGCGGAGCCGTCCGAGCGGGCCAGTGCGAGGACGGTGTGGCCGTTGCCGAGGAGTTCGGCGACGACGGCGGAGCCGATGGTGCCGGTGCCGCCGGTGACGAAGACATGCATGAAGCTCTCCCTGAAAGTGATGGGACTCTTGTCCCATCACTGACCCTACAGGGTGATGGGACAAGAGTCCCATCACCTATCCTGGTCTCATGGCTAGATGGCAACCGGGAGCGGCCCAGCGACTCGTCGTCGCCGCCGTCGACCTGTTCACCGAACAGGGGTACGACGCCACGACGGTGGCGCAGATCGCCGAGCGCGCGGGCGTCACCAAGAGCACCTTCTTCCGGCACTTCTCCGACAAGCGCGAGCTGCTGGTCGCTGGCCAGGAAACGCTCAGCAGGCTGCTCGCCGAGGGCATCACCGAGGCACCCGCGGACGCCAGCCCGCTCCAGGCGGTGGCGGCCGGTCTGGAACGCGCGTCGAGCGCCATGGGACCGGCCAACCGCGAACTCGGCCCCCGCCTCAAAGCGGCCGTGGCAGCCAGCACCGAACTACAAGAGCGCGACGCCCTCAAGAGCGTCGGCCTCGCCTCCGCCATGACAGCCGCGCTCACCGCCCGCGGCGTTCCCGAGCCGACCGCGCACCTCGCGGGCGAGCTGGGCGTCCTCGCGTTCAAGCGGGGCTACGCCCAGTGGTCCGAAGGCGACCGTGACGACACCGAAGGGCTCGCGCCACACGCACTGGCAGCCTTGGAAGACCTGCGCGCGGCAACCGCGTCGCTGGGCTGACCCCCGCCGCTCGACTTCAGGAGGAGGGCGCATCGGCGGGCGCACTGCCCCCCGCGGGCGGCGGACTGCGCAGTTCGGCGTTCCACAGGTAGGACCTGATCTCGTCGATGCCGCGGGCCAGATGCCTGCGGAACGTGCTCAGTGGCAGCCCCAGGCGCTCCGCGGCGGTCTCCCGGGTTGGCGCACCGCGCAGCAGACCCGTCACCACGGCACGGTGGTACTTCTGCAACCGCGGATCGCTGCCCAAGGTGTCCAGTGCTTCGGCGAGAACCTCGCGCAGCGCCTGGGCCGCGTCGCTTTCCCCGCGCTCGGCGACCATCCGGGTACGCGTCAGGGGATTGTCCGCGAGGAGATCCTTGCGCTGCCACGCCGAGAGCGCTTCCGCCACGGCGGTGTCGAACTCCTCCCGGGTGAGCACCGTCAACGCATCCGTTCTCTCCCCGCGGCGCGCAGCCGGGCGTGCGTCCGGTCCGGCCAGCTCCACCATGTGTCCGACCTGCATCCAGCGCTCCAGGGTCACCGCTCGCCAGTCGTGCGCGTACAGCGTGAACGAGGCGTTCTCGGTGACGACCGGATCCGGCAGGGGGCGCTGGTCGATGTAGCGCATCAGCGGGTCGAGGAAGGTCCCGGTCGGCAGACCGATGTACGTCCAGGCCCGTGGCTTGGACACGATGAAGTGGGCGAGGACCCGGTGGATCATCAGATCGAGCAGGGGGGACGGCTCGCGGAACAGAGAGGGAGGCCCGTACGGTCGGCACAGCGCCGCCTGTTCCTGGGGGCGCAGGGGTCTCGTCGTCTGCGCGTGGTGCCATGCCGCCGCCGCCAGGGGCGTCGGGCCCAGCTCCATGTCCAGCTGCAACCAGGCCAGGGCCCCGACGATCCGCTGGCGGTCGGTGTCCCAGTACAGCAGGAAGGCGCGCGGCTGGCTGTCCAGCCACCGTTCCGCCGTGCTCGCGGCTGACTTCCCCTCGGCCTCGGTGATGAAGCGCAGCAGTTCCGCCCGCAGCTCGCGCCGGTAGGTGATCTCCGTGACGTGATGGTTCTCGGACCAGGTGACGAAGCGAGAGACGAAGCCGTTGTGCCGGTGGAGATACGTCAGCGCCAGGGTCGCGTGCAGAACGGAGTCAGGCTGGGCGTGCTCCATCTGTTGCAGGACGTGGCGGCGTATCCGCTGGTGCATGGCCCGGTAGCCGGACGGGTCCCGCCAGCGGAAGTCGGCGTCCAGGAGGTCGCGCACCAGTGGCTCGGGCGTCACTCCATGGCGTTCGGCGGAAACGAACGGGCGCCGACGGAGCCAGTCGAAGGCATCCCCCGCGTGTCGTGGGTCTTCCAGCACCGCCCGCAACAGGTCCTCCGTGGTCCACCTGCTGTGCGCGCTGGCCTCCAACGCGGTGCGGTGCTCCGGACCGGGCACGTCGCCGAGCATCCGGTCGAGCAGGTCCAACACCAGCTCCCGCGGGGCCTGGTCATCAGTGAACGTCCCGGCGCTGGCCGCCGCCGCAGCGAGCGCCAGTCCCAGGGGATGGCCGTGGCTGAAGCGGACGATCGCCTCGCGCGTGTGCGCGGCGGACACTCCTAGGGCGACGAGCGTCGCGTCAGCCTCGGAGCGGGGGAGCGGCCCTAACGGGACGACCTGGAGGACGTCGTGCCAGCCGACGTCCTCCAGCCAGGGCGCCTCGGGGGGACGACGGCCGGACAGGACGGCCACGGCACCGTCCGGAAGGGCGCACGCCAGGACTTCCGCCACCTGCCGTGCCGCTCCCCGGTAGACGTCCATGCCGTCGAGGAGGACCACGCCGTCCGGTTGCGGCGGTGTGGCCGCCAGCCGGTGCTGCAGCCGCCCGGGGGAGTCCACCTCGGCGGCGTCGAACGCCAGCACCTGGCGTCCGGCCTGCCGCGCCAGGTCGGCGTACCGGCGCAGAAGCGCCGTCTTGCCCATACCGGCCGAGCCGTGCACGTACAGCATCGGCCGCGGTGGTTCCTTGGCGTGGGGGGCGGCCAACAGGCGCGCGAAGGCGCCGAGCTGACGGTCACGGCCGATGAAGGCGGCGCTGCGAGCGGCCTCGACCCGGTTCGCCAGGACGTCGCCCGCGTGGGCGGGCCGTGGCCCGGGCTGGTGGTGGTCGGCGTTGGTGGGGGTCAACACAGCGATGTCCCTGGGGGAGGGGTGGGCGGCGCTCGCGCGGCCGGTGAGGACCACCGTGCACCGCCGAACGGGCGGGAGGAATCGGTGACTTGTACCTAAGGGGGAGCCGGTCGCTCCTCACGGCGGGCCGTACGGGTGGCGACTGCACACCGGGCGACGTTAGGCGAGCTTCACCGATGTCGGCACCCCGCCGCGCCGGGACAGTGGCGGTGTACCGCGCCACCTCGCACGGGGCTCGCTGGAAGCCTTCCCCGGCAGCGTGGGCGGCTCGTATCCCAGGCCGGAGGAACCATGCCCCATCACGTGACCGACAACCGGGACGCCTCCCGGTACGAGATCTTCGACGGGGACGAGCGCGCTGGCTTCGCCGAGTACCACCGCTTCAGGGACGAGATCGCGTTCCTGCACACCGAGATCGACGAGCGGTTCGCGGGTCGGGGCCTGGGCGGGGCGCTGGCCGCCGCCGTCCTCGACGACGCGGTACGGCAGAACCTGAAGGTGCTGCCGTACTGCCCCTTCATCCGCAAGTGGATCAGGAACCATCCGGACGACTACGCGGCACTGGTGCCTGAGGCCGACCGCGAACGGTTCGGTCTGTGACGCCCGGCGACGCCGCACGGCCGACCGCGACGCACCCTCGGGAGACGGATGTGAGCAACGCCGAGAGCGGCCCGCGGCCCGTGGTGCGCGGCGGTCGCCGGGGCGTGCCCGGTCAGCCCGTGCACGAACTGCTCTCGCCCCGGGAGGCGTCCCTCGGCGGGAGCACGGTGGTGCGCAGGTTCCTGCCCAACCTGGGTCGGCGCATGGTCGGAGCGTGGTGCTTCGTCGACCACTACGGACCCGACGACATCGCTGACGAGCCGGGGATGTGGGTCCCGCCCCACCCGCACACGAACCTGCAGACGGTGAGTTGGCTGCACGAGGGAGAGGTGCTGCACCGCGACAGTCTGGGCAGCGAGCAGACGGTGCGCTCCCGTGAACTCGGTCTGATGACGGCGGGCCACGGCATCTCGCACGCCGAGCAGTCGCCCCGGTCCCACGCTCGACTGCTGCACGGCGCTCAGCTCTGGGTCGCCCTGCCCGAACGGCACCGTGAGACCGCTGCCGCCTTCGAACACCATGCCCGTCTTCCCGAGCTGCGCTCAGGAGGCGGACTGAAGGCGATGGTCATCCTCGGCGAGCTGGACGGCGCGGCCTCACCGGGCACCACGTACTCGCCCCTGGTGGGCGTGGACATCGCCCTCACCGAGGGGGCGGATGCCCGACTGCCTCTGGAGCCGGACTTCGAGTACGCCGTGCTGACCATGTCGGGCACCACGCGGGTGGACGGGGCACCGCTGCCGCCGGGCTCCATGCTGTACCTCGGGTGCGGTCGCAAGGAGCTGCGGCTGGAGGCCGACAGCGACGGTGGCCTGCTGCTCCTGGGTGGAGAGCCGTTCGACGAGGAGATCGTCATGTGGTGGAACTTCATCGGGCGCAGCCAGCAGGACATCGAGCGCGCCCGGCGGGAGTGGATGGCCGGGGACGCCAGATTCGGTTCGATCGTGGGCTTCGACGGGGCGCCTCTGCCCGCCCCGGAACTGCCCCCGACACCTCTGAAGGCACGCGGCCGGGTCCGCTGATGACCGGGGGGACGCCTGGTCGTCGGCGGTGCGTCCTGCCGAATCCCGGAACCTCACACCAAAGGTTGACGCGTCAACGTTCTGATGTATTGTTGATGCATCAACAAAAAGGAGATCCCATCATGAAGGCGCTGGTCGCGCGGTCCTACGGGCCGCTTGAGGAACTTTCCACCGTGGACCTGCCCACCCCCGTCCCCGGCCCCGGGCAACTCCTCGTCCGCATGGAGGCCGCCGCTCTCAACGCGGTCGACAAGGTGCTCGTCACCGGCGCGATGCGCGACGCCATCCCCGTGACCCACCCCTTCGTCCCCGGTGTCGACATCAGTGGGACCGTGGAAGCGGTGGGTACGGCAGTCACCCGGTTCCGGCCCGGGGACCCGGTCATCGCCTGGAACAGCGTCGCCTCAGGTGCCCTCGCCGAGTACGCGCTGATCAACGACGCCCCGTCCGCCGCGCGGCGCCCAGCGGAACTCACTCCCGCGCAGGGAGCCGCCCTGCCCACCGGAGCCCTCACCGCCGCGGCCCTGCTGGAACTCGTCGACGCCCCCCAGGGCTCCGGCGTCCTGATCGTCGGCGCGGCGGGAGGCGTGGGCTCCTACACGGTCCAGCTCGCCAAGCAGGCGGGGCTGACGGTCGTGGCCACCGGCCGTGCGGGCGACGAGGCATTCCTGAGCGGTCTCGGTGCCCACCACGTCCTCGACTACCGCGCGGTCGACATCGTCGAGGAGACCCGCCGTCTGCTGCCCGGTGGCGCCGACGTCGTGATCGACCTCGCCAACGCGGGCCCCGGCCTGGCCGCCACCGCCGCGGCGGCGAGGCCAGGAGGCCGTCTGGTCTCCCCGCTGGGCGGCCCGCCCTCCTTCGACCGAGAGGTCACCGCCCTGTACGGCGGCACCCGCGCCACCGAGGGACGCCTGGCCGCCCTCGCCGCGCAGGCGGCCAAGGGCGAGCTGTCCATCCCCATCGACTCCAGCTACCCGTTCGCCGAGGCGCGTCAGGCCCTCATCGACTTCGGTGCCCGACATGTCCAAGGCAAGATCACCGTCACCTTCTGACCCGCTGACCCCTCCCGCCGGGCGGCACCCGCCGTCCCGCCGGGACCCATGCCTGACCGACCGCCCTCCCATGCCCTTCCCGTCAGGAGACGAACGACTGTGACGGAATCCTTCCTCGACTTCACCGGCAAGGTCGTCCTTGTCACCGGAGGCGCCAGCGGTATCGGACGCGCCGTGGCCCTGGGCTTCGCCCGGCAGGGCGCCACCGTCGTCATCGGCGACATCGACGAGCGCAGCAACGACACCGTCCGCCTGATCGAGAAGGAGGGTGGCACCGGCCTGTTCGTCCCGACCGACGTCACCCTCGCCCGCGACGTCGACAGCCTCGTCTCCACCACCGTGGACACGTACGGCGACCTGCACATCGCGTTCAACAACGCGGGCGTCTTCGTGCCGCCCGCCCCGCTGGCCGAGCAGTCGGAGGAGGACTGGGACAAGGCCATCGCGGTGGACCTCAAGGGCGTCTTCCTCTCCCTCAAGTACGAGATCGCGCACATGGTCAGGGCAGGCGGCGGCTCCATCATCAACACCGCCTCGATCGCCGGTCTCATCGGCGACCCGGACATGGCTCCCTACGTGGCGGCCAAGCACGGTGTCATCGGACTCACCAGGGCCGCCGCCGTCGACTACGCCAAGGCTGGCATTCGGGTCAACGCGCTCGCCCCGGGCCTCACCAGGACCGCCATGACGCAGCCGTGGCTCGACGACCCGGTCAAGCGGGACATCGTCATGGCCGGGCCGCAGATGGGGCGCGCGGCCGACCCCGAGGAGATCGTCGGCATGGTGCTCTACCTCGCCTCGCCAGCCGCGTCGTTCACCACGGGCGGTGTGTTCGTCGTCGACGGCGGTCAGACGGCGCACTGACGCCCCTCCGGAACCCGTCCTGGCGGGCGCGCCGGGGCCGGTGTCCCGTCGGGCCCCGGCGTCGGCGGATGCCAGCCCCGACGCCGGAGCCCGAGCGGCTCCCCGCCGAGGACGGCGAAGGGGGCGCCCGGTCAGGGGCGCCCCCAGTCACCCTCACCGCCGCTATGGAGCCGACATGACGACAGCGCCCGCCCCCGAACAGACCTCGGAGCCCCAGCCCTCCGGCGAGGTCGGCATCCTCATCGCCCGCCAGGTCGACCCCGGTCACGAGGAGGAGTTCGAGCGGTGGGCGCACGGCATCCTCGACGCCGCGGCGGCCTTCCCGGGTCACCTCGGCTACGGTCTGTTCCGCCCCGCCCGCCCCGGTGACCCGTGGTTCCTGGTCCACCGCTTCCGGGACGCCGACGCCTGCGCCGCCTGGCAGGGCTCACCGGAGCGGGCGGCCTGGTTCGAGCGGGCGGGCACCGGGCACCGGGAGATCCACCGGCGCCATCTCAGCGGGCTGGAGGGCTGGTTCCCGCAGCGGGATCCCAGCACCTCCGCCATGCCCGCCCGGTGGAAGATGTCGCTGACGGCGGCGGGCGGCATCCTCCCCCTGTCGCTGTTCACCGGCGTGGTGCTGCAACCGGTGCTGTCCGCGGTTCCGTTGCTGCCGCGGACCGCGCTGGTCGCCCTGTTCTTCAGCGGCTTGATGACGTACGCGCTGATGCCCGCACTAACCCGGCTGCTGCACCGGTGGCTCTACCCGGGCTGACCAGCGCGGGTCAGGCGACCTCGTGAGCGGGGGCGGTCCCGCTGGCACCTGGCGAGGTGAGGCAGGAGTCGAGGAACGACAGCAGCGCGGACTGCCAGTGGGGCGTCACCGAGGGCAGACCCGTTCCGCCGTGCGGAGCGTCGGGATAGACCTGCAGTGTGGTGTTGCCGTTCGCCAGGGCCCAGCGCCGCTCCAGGAACAGCGTGTCGTCGATGAGGTGATCGGCCGTTCCCACCCCGAACAGGACGGGAGGCAGGCCGGTCAGGTCCGCGTAGAGCGGAGACAGGTCCGGATGGCGGCGCTCGGCGGGGGAGCGGTCGGGATGCGCCAGGTCCATCATGCCGCGCAGGACAGCCGCGCTGAGCACGTCGTGGTCCGTCTCCTGTGCGGCGCTCGGCGTGCCCGAGAGATCGTAGACCCCGAACTCCAGGACGATGCCCGAGAATCGGTGGGCGGTGCCCCGCCGACGCAGCCGGAGCAGGGTGGCCGCGGCGAGATTGGCCCCCGCGGACTCGCCGTTGATCAGCAGTCTTGAAGTGCCGAACTCGGCCGCGCCGTGCTCGACCAGCCACGACGCCGCGGTCTCGCAGTCGTCGTGAGCCGCTGGGTAGGCGTGCTCGGGGGCGAGACGGTAGTCGACCGAGACGACGGCGATGTCCAGGGCCCGCGACAGGGCAGCGTTCAGACCGTCGTTCATCTCCGGGGCACCCATGACGAAGCCGCCGCCGTGAATGTTCAGCAGTACCGCGCGGGCCGGGCGGTCCGGGGTGAAGACGCGCAGCCTGACCCTGCCGCGCGGACCGTTGACGTACCGGTCGACGGCCGCCACCGCGCCGGGCACCGTCAACTGCGCCCGTAGCTCGCTGAGCGCCTCGGCGTCGTACGCCGTGGCCGTGCCGCCGGGGAACACGGCACTGAACGCCCCGGACATGGCCTCGGCCATGGCGCGCCCCTCACTACGGATGGCGGGGCGCAGCTTGTCGATCTCGGCACTCCACAGCGGCATACCTGTCGGTGTCCTTTCAGGGCGGATTCGTGCCCCCAGTCTCCGCCGCCGTGCTCAGGCCGGACCTCGGTGAACGTCGCCTATCAAGGGCGCGGGGCGCTGTGGCGGAGCGCGGGCCCCGGTGCGGCCCTCGTCCGCGGTTACGGCCTCCCGGCCGGACGTCCCCCGGAGACCGCGCTCGGTGCGGTGCGGACGGCCCGGAGCACGCTGTCGAGGAGGCCGGGGAAGCGGGCGTCGAGGTCGTCGCGGCGAAGCTGGTGCAGGACGATGCGTCCCTCACGGCGAGCGAACAGGATCCCGGCCTCCCGCAGGACGTGCCAGTGTCGGCTGGCGGTGGACGGGGTGACCTCGGGCAGGACGGTGGAGCAGGTCAGTTCCTCGCCGTCGGCGAGCCGCTCGATGATGCGTAGCCGAATGGGATTGGCCATGGCGTCCAGGACGGCCTCGATGCTCAGCTCGTCGCGGTGCGGGTGCGTCAGCGGCTTCATGGACACCAGGATACGTTAGTTCGTATATACGTGAACAGTGGTGATGGATGTCACCCTCGCTCGGGTTGCCTCGGCGCGTGCTCGGCAGTTCAATAGTTCGCGTAAGTGCAAACTAACGAACTAATGAGGAGCCCTAGCCGTGAGCGCCTACATGGTCATCAGCGTCACCCCCGACGACGACGAGAAGATGCGCGAGTACGAGGCCCGCACCCTGGAACTCGTCCCGCGTTTCGGAGGCAGGCCCCTCGTCCGCGACACCGACTGCTTCGTCATCGAGGCGGACCAGCGCCCGGCCATCGGGGTGATCATCGAGTTCCCCGACAAGCAGGCGGTCAGGGCCTTCTACGAGTCGGAGGAGTACCGCCCGCTGAAGGAGTTCCGCCACACCTTCGCCACCGCCAGCGCCCTCGTCGTGGGCACCGACTGACGGCTGCTCCGGCACGCCGTCGCCGGTGGGGGAGCCGTACGATGACCGGGGTACTGCCGGGACCGCGCGCTCGCGACGACCGCGACGACGCGGGCCGAAGCCGTAGGCGAACATCGCCGATGCGCGGCGCGGCCGTCACCGAGGACAGTGGCAGCCGGTTGCCCGCGCCGGGATGAGGGCCGGGAACCGCCCAGAACGGAGGCACACATGGCAGACGCGAAGGCCGCGGTCAACGTGGTCCACAACGAGAACGGCAAACGTCTGGAAGCCTACGTGGACGGGCAGCTCGCCGGGATCGCCGAGTACATCCCGGCCAAGCAGGTGCTCGCCTTCGTCCACACCGAGGTGGAGCCCGCCTTCGAAGGCCGCGGCGTGGGGTCGGCGCTCGCCAAGGCCGCGCTGGACATGGTCCGGGAAGCGGACACCCGGTACTTGGCCGTCTGCCCCTTCATCGCCGCCTGGGCCGCCAGGCACCCCGAGTACGAGCCCTGGAGCTACCGGTCGACCAGCAGGGTCGTCGACTGAGTCGGTCCGTCGCCTGACGGCCAGGCTCGCCACGCTGGTCCTGAGTCGGCCGGTCCTTCCCGCGCGGGAAGGACCGGCCGACTTCGCTGTACGGGGTCAGCGGTGGCCGATCCCCGAGACCGGAGTCACGGCGTCCCGGAGGGGTGAGGAAGGCGTCACGGTGGCGCGGAGCTCCTCGAACGCGGCTGCCGTCCGGCTCGCTGGTTCGGCCTGGTAGACGACGAGTTGCTGGTGCGGGGCACCGTTGACGGTGAAGGCCGAGAACCTGATGTGCAGGTCGCCCACCGTGGGATGCCTGAGGTGCTTGCCCTCCTGCGACTTGCTCTTCACCTCGTGCATCTTCCACATGTCGGCGAACTCCGCACTGGCCGCGCGGAGTTCCCCGACCACCGAGGCGATCCGCTCCGACTGGGGATCGTAGCCGTAAGCGGCCCTCATCTCGGCTACGCAGGAGTGTGCCGCCCGCTCCCACTCCTGATAGAACTCCCGGCCCGCGGGGTCGACGAACACCATGCGGGCGAGGTTGTCGAAACGGTAGAATCCGCTGTGCAGGGCGATGGCGAGGGAGTTGGCCGCGAGGACGTCCAGGGCGGGGCCGAGGACGAACGCGGGCGTGTGCGCCCAGCCGTCCATCAGGTCAAGCAACTGGCGGCCGACCTGCCCACGGCCCTCCCACTGGCGCGGCCTCTGAGAGGCGGCCAGGCACAGCCGGTTGAGGTGGTCGGTGGCTTCCTCGTCCAGCTTCAGCGCCCGCGCCACCGCCTCGACGACCTGTGGGGACGGGCTGTTCTCGCGTCCCTGTTCCAGTCTCACGTAGTAGTCGGAGCTCACTCCGGCCAGCAGGGCGACTTCCTCCCTGCGCAGGCCCGGTACCCGACGTCGCCCGTGCTCGGGCAAGCCGACATCATGCGGCTTCAGCGCTTCCCGACGGGCTCTGAGAAATTCACCCAAGGGTGTCCCATTGCTCATGCTGACAAGGCTAGGCAATCGGAGCGATGCCGCTCCTCGTTCCCTTCCCGCAGGACCGGGTCGCACCCGACCGGGGCTACGTAATGCTCACCGATGCAGGGGTGGGGAGGTGGTTGCGAAGGTTGGTGCGGCGGCCGCGATCAAGGCCGTCACCGATACGACGAGGGAGACGACATGGCAGCCAAGGGCATCACGTACACCGGTCTCGACGCGCTTCTGGAGCCGCAGAAGTCGGTCCTTCTGCTGATCGACCACCAGGGTGCCCAGTTCGCGGGGATGCGCAGCATGGACGCCACCCTGGTGGTCAACAACGTCACGGCGCTGGCCAAGGGCGCGAAGCTCTTCGACGTGCCGACGATCCTGACCACGGTGGTGGAGGACCGCGGCGGTCGCATCATCCGCCAGCTACAGGACGTCTTCCCCGACCAGACGCCGATCGACCGGACGGCGATCAACACCTGGGAGGACCAGCGGGTCGTGGACGCGGTCGCCGCCACCGGCCGCAAGGACCTGATCATGGCCGGTCTGTGGACGGACATCTGCCTGGCCTGGCCCGCCATTCACGCCCTCGCGGACGGCTACCGCGTCTTCGCCGTCACCGACGCCTCCGGCGCCACCACGACCGAGGCGCACGAGCGGGGCATCGAGCGCATGATCCAGGCCGGTGTCATCCCGACCTGCTCCGGCACCGTCATCTCCGAGTGGCAGCGGGACTGGGCCCGCGAGGAGACCGTGCCCGGCATGACCGAGATCCTCCTGGAGCACGGCGGCAGCTTCGGCACCAGCCTTGCCTGGGAACTGCAGCTCCTCGGCCAGAACAAGGGCTGAGCCGAGCCAGCGCTCACCCACGCGTCCACCACGTCACTCGGTGGCCGTACCCCTCTCGGTGTGCGGCCCGCCGTGCGCCGACAGCTTCGAGGAGCCCAGATGAACATCACCGTGATCGGAAGAGGACACGTCGGCGGCGGACTGGCCCGCCTGTGGGACGGAGCTGGCCACCAGGTGACGAGCCTGGGCCGGGAAGGCGGCGACGCCTCGGACGCCGACGTCGTCGTGGTCGCCGTGCCCGGCTCCGCCATCGCCGAGGCGCTCGACAAGGTCACCGGACTCCACGGGCAGGTCACCATCGACGCGACCAACCTCTACACCGCCCGCGCCGACGGCTTCCCCTCCCTCGCTCACCAGGTCAAGTCGATCATCGGCGGACCCACCGCGAAGTCCTTCTCCACCGTCTTCGCCTCCGCCTACGACCAGATCACCGAACAGCGCGTCACCCCGAGCAACCTGTACGCGGCCGAGCCGGGGGCCAAGGACGTCACCGCCCGGCTCATCCGCGACGCCGGATTCGACCCGGTCTTCATCGGCGACCTCACCCCTGGGGCGCGCCTGCTGGAGGACAGCTCCGGCCTGACCCGCGCCCTGGCCGCGCAGATCGGCCCCTTCTTCTACCGGTACGCGGCTCCCGGGCAGTTGTAGAGCCGCTGTCACCACCGTGACTCATTCCCCCCGACCGAACGGACCAACGACATGATCAGGATCGCCATCATCCTCGGCAGCACCCGCCCCGGACGCAACGGCGAGGCCGTGGCCAACTGGGTGTACGACATCGCCAAGCAGCGTGACGACGCCGAGTACGAACTCGTCGACATCGCCGAGTACCGACTGCCCCACCTCGACGAGGCGGTCCCGCCCTCCCTGGGCCAGTACGCCCAGCCGCACACCAGGGCATGGGCCGAGAAGATCGCCTCCTTCGACGGCTTCGTCTTCGTCACCCCCGAGTACAACCACTCCACTTCCGGCGCCTTGAAGAACGCCATCGACTTCCTCTACGCCGAGTGGAACAACAAGGCCGCTGGCTTCGTCAGCTACGGCAGTGTCGGCGGCACTCGCGCGGTCGAGCACCTGCGCCTGGTCATGGGCGAACTCCAGGTAGCCGATGTCCGTGCCCAGGCCGCCCTGTCCCTCTACAGCGACTTCGAGGACTTCAGCCTCTTCCGGCCGGCGCCGCACCAGGAGGCCGCGGTCGGTGCCGTGCTCGACCAGGTCGTCGCCTGGAGCGGAGCCCTGGCACCGCTGCGCACCGCGCCCACCGCGGACGCCGCCTCCTGAGGGGCCGCGCGTAACGCGCCCGGGGAGCCCGGAATACGACCTCCCCCACTGTTGTTGACGCGTCAACATGGCGGGAAGTTGAAGCGTCATCCACTTGGAGAGGGTGCACCATGACAGATCTCGTACTCGGCCTCGACACCTTCGGCGACGTCCCCGTGGACGCCGGCGGCGTCCCCCTCTCCCACGCGGCCGCGGTGCGGCAGGTGGTGGAGGAGGCCGTGCTCGCCGACGAGCTGGGCGTCGACGTCATCGCCGTCGGCGAGCACCACCGCCCGGAGTACTCGATCTCGGCCCCGGAGACCGTCCTGGCCGGTATCGCGTCCCGCACCTCGCGGATCAAGCTGGCTTCCGGCGTGACCGTACTCAGCTCCGACGACCCCGTCCGCGTGTTCCAGCGCTTCGCCACCGTGGACGCGATCTCCCACGGCCGCGCGCAGGCGATCCTCGGCCGCGGCTCGTTCACCGAGTCCTTCCCGCTCTTCGGCTACGACCTGAGCGACTACGACATCCTCTTCGAGGAGAAGCTCGACCTTTTCGTGAAGCTGCTCGACGAGAAGCCGGTCACCTGGAGCGGTACGACCCGTGCCGCGCTGGAGAACGCGGACGTCTTCCCCAAGACGGAGTCCGGCCGCCTGGACACCTGGGTCGGCGTGGGCGGCTCGCCCCAGTCGGTGGTGCGCACGGCCCGGCACGGGCTGCCGCTCATGCTCGCGATCATCGGCGGGTCCCCCGCCCGCTTCGGTCCGTACATCGACCTGTACCAGCGCGCCGCCGACAAGTTCGGCACCGTCGCGCATCCCGTCGGTATGCACTCGCCCGGGTTCGTGGCCGACACCGACGAGGAGGCCAAGGAACTGTTCTACCCGTCGTACAAGGTGATCCGGGACCGGATCGGGGCGCTGCGCGGCTGGCCGCCGCTGCGGCGTGAGGAGTTCGAGGCCGAGGTGGAGCACGGATCGATGTACCTCGGCTCTCCGGAGACCGTGGCGAGGAAGATCGCCGGGGCGGTCAGCACGCTCGGCGTCGGACGCTTCGACCTCATCTACAGCTCCGGAACCCAGTCGGCTGCCGCCCGCGTACGAGCCGTCGAGTTGTTCGGCGCGAAGGTGGCCCCCATGGTCCGCGACCTCCTGGCGGGCTGAGCCATGACCACACTCGGCATCCTCGGCGCCGGAAAGGTCGGCACCGTACTCGCCCGGCTCGCCACGGCAGCGGGGTACGACGTCCTGATCGCCGGGTCCGGCGACCCGGCGAAGATCGCGCTCATCGTGGAGGTGGTCACGCCCGGCGCGCAGGCGGTGAGCGCGGCCGAGGCCGCCGCGCGGGCCGACATCGTCGTGCTGGCCCTTCCGCTCGGCAAGTACCGGTCGCTGCCCGTGGCGGCGTTGCGCGGCAAGCTCGTGGTCGACGCCATGAACTACTGGTGGGAGGTGGACGGGGTCCGACAGGACCTGACCGACCCGCACACGTCTTCCAGCGAGATCGTACGGGACCACCTGGCGGACTCCCGCGTCGTCAAGGCCTTCAACCACATGGGCTACCACGACCTGGAGGAGGGGGCGCGCCCAGCGGGCACCCCGGGGCGCAGGGCGATCGCGATCGCCGGGGACGGCGAGGACGACGTCGCCGCCGTCGCGGCCCTCGTCGATGCTCTCGGCTTCGACCCGGTCCTCGCCGGACCGCTGGCCGAAGGCGTGCGTATGCAGCCCGGCACCGAACTGTTCGGCGCCAACACCGACGCCACCGAGGTCCGCGCGATGCTGGAGCGGTTCCCGGGCACGGACTCCGGCCGCATCCTCGCCGAGGCCCGCGGCGACGCTGTCTGACCACACCCGCGTGAAGGCCGTGGACCAGCGGGCGGTTCCCTCACCGGCCGACGGGTCGCCCGGCAGGCCGCTCGTCGGCCACGGCCTCCCACGGGCTGAGGAGTCCAGCGGTGACGGCGTGCAGCCGCTTCCTGAACTCCGCGTTCAGCACGTCGGGATGAGGCTGCGCCGGGCGTCCGTCGTCGATGTAGGCACCTGAGTGCGGCAAGGGGAGGGTCGAGGCGTCGATGACGTTGGCCGCTCCGTGGCTGGGGGCGGCTCCCCGCACGGCGAACATGGCGTGCAGGAGACCGGTGTCGATGACACCGGGGCTGATACTGACGATCTGAGGGCCCGTGGAACCCCACTGGTCCGCCTGCCACAGGGCGTGCCCGACCATGGCGAGCTTGGACCGGGCGTAGGCCCGGAAGGGGCTGTAGCCGTGTTCCGACTGGATGTCGTCCAGGTCGAGCGTCACGGAGAGGTGGGTGGCGGAGGCGACGTGGACGACGCGGCCCGTGCGTGGGGGCAGCAGGGGTGCCAGCCGGTCGGTGAGGAGGACCGCGGCGAGGTAGTTGGTCTGCAGCGTCACCTCGTAGCCGTTGCCGCTGATCTGCCGCCGCTCGGCCCCGGGCCGTCCGGCGTTGTTGACCAGGACGTCGACGCGGTCGGTCAGGTCGCGGACGCGGTCGGCCAGTCGCACCACACCGCTCAGGTCGTCGAAGTCGGCCTGCACGTAATGGACGTCCGCGTTCCCCGCTGCCGACAGCCGTCGCAGCAGCCGGAGTACCGACTCCTCGGGTTCGGGACCGTGCACGATGAGGCGGTCGGCCGTCGCGGCGAAACGCGGCGCGCTGGCTTCGCCGATCCCGCTGGTCGCGCCGGTCAGGACGATGGTCTTGTCAGCCATGGGAGATGCTCCTGTACATGGGGGGAGGGACCGACCTGGGAGGGCCGGAGGACAGTCGGCGTCCCGGCCTGATTGCCCCACTCCGGGCCGCCGTCGGTACCGGTCTGTCCCCGTCGACGGGCGGGGCGACACCGGTGACGAGGGCGGCTTCCTCGCTGGCGAGGCAGGCGATGGCGGAGGCGACCTCGTCGGCCTGGGCGGATGGTGTCGGCGTGCACGCCGTACTTGCCCTCG
Organism: Streptomyces flavalbus; assembly: GCF_042674625.1. Classification (NCBI taxonomy): domain Bacteria; kingdom Bacillati; phylum Actinomycetota; class Actinomycetes; order Kitasatosporales; family Streptomycetaceae; genus Streptomyces; species Streptomyces flavalbus. Next base: position 183,536 of record NZ_JBHTEB010000001.1, on the reverse strand, counting down.
GTCTTGTGGCATCTCGGCCGCGGCCTGCTCCAGGCGCTCCTTGCGGCGACCGGAGATGACGACCGAGGCGCCCTCATCGAGGAACCGCCGTGCTGTGGCGAGGCCGATGCCACTGCCGCCACCGGTGATGACGGCGACCCTTCCCGTGAAACGAGCCATGGCATTTCCTGCCTTCACTCACCGAGAACGGCGAACGTGGAATCGCACGGACCGGAAGGCCGGTCCTCTCATCCCTGTGCGGGGAAGTCGGCACCGTGAGCAACGTCCCCCCAGGCCACGAACTCGGTCTGCTTCGCTTCGAGATCGGCCATGGCGACGCGGTATGCGTCCGCGCCGAGAAGGAGACGGTGAGGGGGACGGGCGGCACTGACGGCCTTCAGCAGGGCGCGTGCCGCGCGATCGGGATCACCGGCCTGCTTGCCCACCGAGTCGTGGTAGGCGCGACGGGCGGCACCGGCGCTCTGGTCGTAGTCCGGGATCGGGTTCCGCGTCTCCTGCGAGGATCCGGCCCAGTCCGTGCGGAACGCCGACGGTTCGACGGTCATGACCTTGATCCCCAGGGGTTCGACCTCGTGGCGCAGGCTCGCGGAAAGCCCTTCCACGGCGAACTTGGCGGCGCAGTAGTAGCCCACAGCCGGGTGGCCGACCAGACCGCCGATCGACGTGAGGTTCACGATCGTGCCGGAGCGGCGAGCCCGCATACCCGGCAGTACGGCGTGGATCACGCGCGCGGTGCCGTGGAAGTTGACGTCGAAGAGACGTTCCACGGCGTCGGTCGGTGTCTCCTCGACGGCGGCGAAGTAGCCGATGCCCGCGTTGTTCACCACGACATCAACGCGACCGAAACACTCCTCCGCTTCGCGCACCGCCCCGTCGACGCTGCTCTCGCTGGTGACGTCCAAGGGCACCGCCAGGGCGTTGTCCCGGTCGCCGAGTTCCCGGACGGAGTCGGTCTTCCGCGCGGTGACGACCACCCGGTACCCCTCGTCCAGCAGATGCGCTGCGATGCTCCGGCCGAACCCGGTAGAACACCCAGTCACCAGCCAAACCGGCGCATCCTGCGTTTCAGGCATGTGCGTCCCCTTTCCAGGTATCCATGAAATGGACGGCTGTTGTGCGCCGCCCTTCCGGTTGGCACATGAAAAGGGTGACCGTCGCCGCACACGGGAACCAGGTCATGCTCTGCCTAGGAGCACGACACCCCGACGGGACTGGCACGAGGCCGGTGCGTGGCCAACGGCTGTACGAGGTACGGCTGGCCGAGCTGAACGCGGCAGCGATTGGATGCCAGCCCGCCCCCCTCCCTGGCTGTGTCGGCCACCCACGGCGCTGACCGGACTCGCTGTTCGCCGACCGCGGCTACGACCCCGACGTCTGCCGTGACCAGGTCCGCGCCCGGGGCATTGCCACTCACCGGTAGAGGCCGAGTCCGATGGCGTGCCAGGTGTTTCGGGGGGACGATGGCTGGCACGCTTCCTGAAGCTGTCCTGCTGCCTCATCACCCACCGCCAGCTTCGGTCACTCTGTTAGTCGCTGTCGTCATCTGTAGGGAGACAGCAGGGATGACCAGCAGGGGCCAGCATCACCGTGACGCTGTCCTGTGGTTGACACCCGGCCTCCCGCGCACCGAGATCCCGAGGGTGCGATACCTGCCCCATCGGGTTCCTCCTTGGTGATCCTCCAGCCCAGCAGATCGGCACCGCCCATGCCTAAACGGCTGCCGTCGTCAATCTGCTCGCTGACCGGGACGCTCGCCGAGTGCGACCGGACCGGCGACGGCCGCGCCAACTACTCCCACGAGCACCGCCGCCAGGGGGTACCGCCCAATCGGGCGTCGAGGCGCAGGCCCCCGTTCGTCGGCCTGGCGTGTCTGGCCCAGCTCTCCGCTGTGGCGGGGCTGAGGCCGAACAGATCGGCGTCGACGATGGGCGGGGGCGTGGGGACGGCCTCGATCATGGCGGTGTTCCTGGCGCCGAGGACCGGCAAGTCGGGTTGCCTGAGCGGGTAGTCCACGCCGGACCGGGCACTGGTGATGCGGACCAGGCGAGGCAGCGTGCTGTCGTTGAGGCAGCGGCGTCGCTGGAGCGGGCTCGATCACGGATCGCCATGCTCGGTGTGACCCAGCAGTATCCGGCCATGGTGACACTCGACCGCGCGACCGCCAGCACGGGAAATGAGAACTGGAACCCGTCCAGCGGGCCATCGCGGAGCGGTTCATCCGGGACATCACCGAAACGGCCCACTGATGCGCGACACTGCGTACCGCTCCAGAAAGCCCACAAAAGGTGGAGCAGAGCCCTTGAACGGGCGTCACTCGTAACGCAGGCGCAGGGACTCCCGTTCGGCCTCCTCGATCTGGGCGATGGTCAGGCCGGGGAGGTTCAGTTGGGTCAGGGTGACCTCGGCGCTGGTTGGCTGGGCGTCGGCAGGGAGCCAGCGCTCTGGTTGCCAGGTGTTGGCGCGTAGCAGGGACTTGGGGCAGTGGGGGTAGACCTGCTCGACGTGGACGACGATCGCCGTGACCGGTGGTTTGCCGACGGGGGTGAGCTGGGTGAGTAGTTCCGGGCGCGCGGAGACGCAGGCGCGGCCGTTGTTGACGCGCAGTGTGGTCGGGCGGCCGGGGATGAGGAAGAGCAGGCTGACGCGTCCGGTCCGCAGCACGTTGTGGAGGGTGTCGAGCCGCCTGTTGCCGGTCGCGTCGGGGATCACCAGGGTGCGGGCGTCGAGCACCGAGACGAATCCGGCCGGGCCACCCCGCGGCGTCACGTCCGCGCGGCCCTCGGCGTCCGCGCTGCCGACGAACACCAGGGAGGAACAGCCGATCAGCGCCCGGGTCTCGTCGGTCAGGTGGTCGATCTCCTTGCGGAGGGCGTGGGGGCTCGGCTCCGGGTAGAGCTCGCGTAGTTGGTCCGGGGTGGTGAGGGCGTCCGTCTGGAGGGACTCGAAGAGGGAGCCTGCGGTCCCCGTGTCGATCATCATGTGGATGACCCTAGGAGATGGCCGAGGTGGTCGTGGCTCCCCATGCGTTCGCGCACAGGGTTCGTTCTACCGCGTCCGTGTAGAGCGCCGCGGCGAGCCAGGCTTCGGCGAAGTCGTGGGTGTTGGTCGGGAGGAGGCGGCCGAAGGCGTCGCGGGAGCGGTGGGTGGCGGTGGTGTGGAGGTGGTCGAGGAGGTCGGCCGCCGTGCTGAGGCCGAGGCGGCGCAGGCGGGTGCTGTCGCCCGTGCCACCGTGGGCGGTGGCCAGGACGCGGCGGCCCCCGGACACCGTCTGGTGGACGCGGCGGCGTAGCAGGTGCAGCGGTGCCTCGTCCGTGGTGGGGACGGGCGGGGGCGGGGGTGCGAGCGGCCCGGTGGGCAGGTCCGCGTGGAGGAGGCGGTCCAGGCCGAGGTCCACCCGGGTGTCCGGGTCGGAGGGGTGCTCGGTGGCCAGGAGCAGGGCGCGGGGGAGTTGACCGGGCGTCAGGCGGGCGATGATCCGCAGGCTGCGGCCTCCCGCTGCGGCGAGCAGGCGCAGGTTGTCGCGGTACGGCAGCGCGGGGTCGTCGTGGGCGGTGGCCAGCCGCAGGGGCAGGCCCGCGCAGTCGGCCAGCAGGCAGTCACCCGTCGTCTCGCGCACCGCGCCCCTGAGGGTCACCTCCAGGAACAGCAGGTCCCGCCCGCCGTCCAGGGCGCGGGCCACCTGCTCGGCGGCGGGTACGGCCCACAGCCGGTCCAGCGGCTCGGCGCGCCACGCGGCGCCGGACGCGCGCACCGCCCGTACCCCGGCGCCCGCGCCGAGACGGCCCGTCGGGGAGACGGTCGCACCGGACACGGCCAGCCCCGCGCGGGACAGCTCACGGTGGGTCAGGGCGGTGTCGCCGACGCGTACGGTCCGGTTGGCGGCGCCGGTCGCGCGGGAGGGGCCGCCGGGGGCGACGTCCGACACCGTGTAGAGGCGGCCGTCGGCGTCGGCGGTCCAGGTGACCGCGCCCGCGTAGCCGGTCGCCGTGAGGACCGGTTCGGAGAACAGCCCGTACAGCCGCAGGGAGCCGTCCGGCCGGTACGGCTGCCGCGCCGTGCCGCGCAGTTCGGCGAGGTCCGCGCCGGTGGCGTGCGGCAGGCGGTGGGCGACGGTCAGCACCTCGGCCAGGGCGCGGGTCAGGTCCGCGAGGCGGTACCCGGGGTCGGCGGAGCGGGCCGCGCGCACCTCGGTGACCACGGAGACCGCCGCGGCGAAGGCCCGGTGCAGGCCCGCGAGGCGGGCGGTGTGCGCGGCCCGCAGCAGCTCCGCCTGCGCCACGGCACCCGCGCCGTCCGTACCCGCGTCCAGGACGGCGGCGGCAGCGTCGTACACGGCGCGGGCGGCGGTGATGGCCTCCGGGTGCGGCTGGGGCGCCGATGTCTCCGGCGCGCCGTCCTGCCGCGCTTCCGGCGCGTCGGACGCGGCCGGAGGCGGCGGTGCGTCCTCGGCCACCGGTGCCGCCGACGCCGCCGCCGCGCGGTGCAGGCAGTCGGGGGCCAGCAGGCAGCCGCACTGGATCGCGTCGGCGCTGGTCACCGTGGTGCCGGACAGGCGCAGGGTGACGTCGGTGTCGTCGTCGACCGCGATGCGTACGGTGTCGCCGTCCCGGGTGACCGGGCGGGCCGCGAGCTTGGCCACACCGGCGTCCAGGCGCTTGCGGAGCCGGGGGGAGAGCGCGCCGACGAGTTCGGCGGTGACGGACGGGACGACCGGAGGCAGGTCCGGGCTCATGCGATCTTCTCCCCTACCCAGCGGGCGAGTTCGAGTGGACTGAGGGCGGCGACGGGCATCCCCGCCGCGACGAGCTGACCGGCGACCCCCGTCGAGTAGCGCGGCCGACCGGTGTCGTCGAGGCTCGCGCACCCCAGGACGTGGCACCCGGCCGAGACCAGCGCGCGGACCTCGCCGAGCAGACCGCCCAGCGGGTAGCCCTCCTCGAAGTCGCTGACGACCACGACCAGGGTGCGTGACGGCACGGTGACGAGTTCGCGCGCGTGCCGCAGCCCCGCGGCGATGTGCGTGCCGCCGCCCACGCTGACCTCCAGGAGCAGCGACAGCGGGTCCGCCACATGCCCGGAGAGGTCGATGACCTCCGTGGAGAACGCCAGGAAGTGGGTGGAGAGCGTCGGCACCCCCGCCAGCACCGAGGCGGTCAGCGCGGCCCAGACCGTGGAGGACTCCATGGAGCCCGACACGTCGGTGACCAGGATCAGCCGCCAGTCGGAGGCCCGGTGCGCCCGGGTACGGAACACCGGCCGCTCGGGGATGACCTGGACCGCGCCGTCCGGGCCGCGCCGCGCGGTCGCCAGGTTGGCGCGCAGCGTGCGCGGCAGGTCCAGACCGCCGCCGGGGCGTCTGCTGGGGCGCGGCAGGGTCGTGCCGTGCAGGGCGGGACGCAGCCGGGTGGCCAGCTCCCGGGTCAGCGCGTCGACGAGCCGCCGTACCAGGGGGCGCAGCGCCGCCAGCCGGGCCTCGGGCAGGCCGCCCGCGTGCCGCAGCACCGTGCGCAGCAGGTCCACCGAGGGCCGGACGCTGTCCGCGTCCAGCTCGGTGAGGACGTCCTTGCGGCCCGACGCCGCGGCTGCCGCCAGCACCTCCTCCCGGATGCCCGGGCCGAAGAGGGCGGCCAGCTCCTCGGACCACTCGCGCACTCCGGGGTACGGCGCCTCCCGTCCGCCTCCGGCTCCGGCGCCGCGGCCCGTGAGGTCGCCCCGGCTGCCCTCGCCCCGTCCGCTGCCGTACAGCTCGTCCAGCGCGGTCGCCAACGGCGCGGCGGACGACGGCAGTCGGTCCGTGCGGCGGCCGAGGAGGAGGCGCCAGCGGTCGGCGGGGGCGAGGAGGCGCTTCTCCGTCGGCCGTGGCGTGGCGGGCGGCGCGGGTTCCGGAGCGCTGTCGTCCGCTGGGGTGCCGAGCGGCGGAGCGTTGTCGTGTGCCGGGGTGCCGAGCGGCGGAGCGTTGTCGTCCGTCGGTGCGCCGAGCCGCGCGGGCAGCAGCCCCAGGGACCGCAGCGTCGCGCGGGCCGTCAGGTCCGCGTTGGTCCAGGTGGCGAGCGCGGCCGGATCGACGCCGTGGGTGTCGGCGACGCGGGTGGCGTCGAGGCGTTCCTCGACGGCGGCGAGGAGGCGGTCGCGGGCCGCGGGGCTCAGGGTGTCGAAGCCGCCGCGCAGCGCGGGGAGCCGGTCGAGGAACTCCCGGTCGGGGAGTTCGGAGATGCGGGTGAGCAGCGGCTCCAGCGCGGGCGCCGCCGCCTCCAGCAGCGGACCGGCGGCGGTCAGCAGCCCGGCGAGGCGGGCGGTGAGCGCGGCGCGGGCGTCCGCGGTGGTGGCGCCGTCGACCCAGGAGGCCACCCGGCCGCCGAAGTCCCGGGCGTCCTCCTGGCCGAGCAGCACCCGTACGGCCCCGGCGGCACCGCGCATCAGCGGGGACCCGTCGGCGGCCAGCCGGGCCAGGGCGTCGGCGAGTCGGATGCCGCCCAACAGGTCGGCGCGGTGAGCGAGTTCGAGCAGGGCGTGCGCGTCGGCGGGGTCCTCGGAGCCGGTCAGCCCGTCCACCTGCCGTACCGCGGCCGCCGTGAGCAGTTCCGCCACGGCGCCCGCCCGGGTCGTACGGTCCGGGTCCGCGCCGAGCCCCGGGACGTGACCGGCCCGCAGCCGGTCCAGGAGGGCCAGACCGGCGAGGAGTTCCGGCAGGGTACCGGCGTGCGGCAGCACCTCCGCGACGTCGTCGAGCCGCTCGTCCGCGAGCGCCGTCAGACCGCACACCGCCGCCTGTTCCAGCCCCGTCAGCGCCTGCGCCGCGGTCGGCCCGCCCTCCTCGCCCTCCAGGCGCCGCCGCTCGCGCAGCACCCCCTCGGCGGCCTGCGCGGCGGTGACCCCCCGGACACCGGCCGCGGTCAGCATGGCCGCCGTGGCGGGCGTCCAGCGCACCTCCCAGCGGGAGGTGAGGGCCTCGGCGCCGCCCGCGCCGACGACCTCCCTGGCCTCCCCGTACGGCACCCCGCACACGGTGAGCCGCCTCAGCAAAAGTTCCCGGCGCCGGTCGAGGCCGGAGCGCAGCGGGTCGAGGCGCAGTTCCCGGGACGGGCCGCTCGCCTCCGGGCCGGGCAGGCCGAGCCGCGCCACCTCGTCCTCGACGGCGGGGCCGAGCCCGCTGCGCGGTGCCCCGGGGGCGGGACGCCCGGTGCGCGTGCCGACGAGGACGCGCTCCATCGCCCGTGCCACGGCCCGCCCCCTCCCGTACGGCTCACCCTGCGCGAGCACCGTCTGCACGGCTTCGACCAGTTCACCGCGGCCCGCCGCGGGCAGCCCGCGCAGGCGGGCGAGGTCTGCGGCGAGTCGGCTGATCTCCCGCGCGTCGGCGGGCCCCGACGGGTGGCCCAGTTCCCGCAGTTCGCCGCAGACCCGCACCGCCGCCCGGGTGAGCGCCTCTTCCAGCGCCGCCGGATCGCCCGCCGCGCGCAGCACCATGTCCTGCCACTCCGGGTCCCGGATGCCCGCCGGGTAACCGGACCGCTCGTCGAGCAGCGCGTACGTGTACGGGATGAGCGAGGTCGTCCAGACGGACGTCGAGGCCGCGTCGGCCACCGCGCTCGTGTCGTCGGCGGCGTCCGGCCGTACCAGCGCCGGGGCGTGGAACGCGCCGACCACCATGGCGGCCCGCTCCCCGCCCGCGGTGGCCTCGGCGAGCCGGGCCCGCATCCACCGCTCGCGCCGCAGGTCCAGCTCGGGCACGCCGCCCGAGGCGACCGCGTCCTCCCGCAGCGCCCACCCGGTGAGCAGCGCCGCCCGGCGCAGCGCCTCGGGCGGGGAGCCGGGCGCGGTGGCCTCCACGAGCCTGTCCCACAGGTCGTCCCCGGTACGGCCCGTCAGCCGGGCCCGCAGCGCGGTGGCGAGACCGGGCCCGCCGTCCGGCACGCCCGCGGCCCGCCGTCCCTCGCGCCACGCGCCGTCGGCGAGCGGCAGGTCGCAGGCGACCGTCGGCACCCCGTGGCGGGCGGCCCAGCGCACCGCGGCCAGCTCCGGCGAGAAGTCGGCGAACGGGTAGAACGCCGGTCCGTCACCGCCGCCGTCACCCGGGGCGGCGGCCAGCGCCACCGGGGCCCGGGTCTCCTCGTGGCCCAGCCAGGGCAGCCATTCCTGCGTCTCGGCGGGCAGTTCGACGAGCAGCACGTCGGGCTCCGCCGCGTCCAGCAGCGCGGGCACGGCGGCGGCCAGGGACGGCGCGTGGTGCCGTACGCCGATGAGGCAGGGCGCGGTCGGGCCGGTGAGGGCGGCGAGCGCTTCGGCGGGGGCGGGGGAGTGGGACACGGCGTCAGCCCTCCAGGACCGTACGCAGGTCCCACAGGGTGCGCCAGGTGGCGGAACCCTGCTCGGCGCGGCGCCGTACGGGGCCGTCCCAGTAGCCGCGCAGCCGGGCGGCGTCCGAGGGGTCGTCCTTGCGGACCACGCCGAGCAGATGGCCCGGCAGCAGCCCGAGGACGTCCCGGTCGCCCGGGAAGTACGCCGCCGCGAGGGCGAGCGCCCCGGCGACGGACACGGCCTCCGCGGTGCTCATCACCGTCGAGGGACGCTCCACCTCCCAGCCCTCCGCGGAGCGGCCCTCCCGCAGGTCCCGGAACGCCGTGACCAGCGCCTCCAGCACGGCGTCGTCGACCTGGAACGGCGCCCCGGCCCGCGCCACCGACGCCCGCGCCTGACTGCGCACCAGCGCCGTCTCCGCGTCGAGGTCCCCGATCGGGCCGACCGTCTCGAAGTTGAAGCGGCGCTTGAGGGCCGCGGACATCTCGGAGACGCCCTTGTCGCGGAGGTTGGCGGTGGCGATCAGGTTGAAGCCGGGCGCCGCGTGCGCCAGCGCGTCCTCCGTGCCCGCCAGTTCCGGTACGGCGATCCGCCGCTCGGACAGCAGCGACACCAGCGAGTCCTGCACCTCGGGCAGACAGCGCGTGACCTCCTCGACGCGGGCGACGGCGCCCCGCGACATCGCCGTCAGCACGGGCGACGGCACCAGCGCCTGCCGGGTGGGCCCCTGCGCCAGCAGCAGCGCGTAGTTCCAGCCGTACTTGAGCTGGTCCTCCGTGGTCCCGGCGGTGCCCTGCACGACCAGGCCGCTGGTGCCGCACACGGCGGCGGACAGCAGCTCCGACAGCATCGACTTGGCCGTGCCGGGCTCACCGACGAGGAGCAGACCGCGCTCCCCGGCGAGGGTCACCACGCACCGCTCGACCAGCGCCCGGTCGCCGACGAACTTGCCCTCGACCACCAGACGGCGCGGCACGCCGTCGGGCACCTCGGCGCCGTCGGGCAGCTTCAGGGCGTCGCCCTGGCTGCCCATGACGAACGTGACGACCGCGCGCGGGGTGAGCCGCCACGCGGGCGGTCGCGGCGCGTCGTCGTACGCGGCCAGGAAGGCCAGTTCGGTCGCGTACCGCTCCTCCGGCGGGACGATCTGGCGGGCCGGGGCGGAGGCGGGGGCAGTGGTCATCGGCGAGGGTTCTTCCCGGTGCGGGTGGGGGGCGGTGGTCATCGGCGGCGGCTCTTGCGGGTGGTGGGTGACAGTCATCGGCGGCGGCCTTTGCGGGTGGCGCGGGTGGTGAGTTCCTCGTAGGCCGGGGCGTCACCGGCGCGCACGCGGTCCCACGCGCGCCTGAACAGCTCGGGCACCGGCGTCAGCGGTGCCGCGCGGGCGTGGTCGCGGACCGGGTAGAGGCCCTGCTTCCACAGCTCCACCGGCAGCGCGGGCGCCGTGAGGTCGAGCCAGCCGCACGGCAGGAACAGGGTGCGCCCGGCGCGCGACCGCTTCGCCTCGACGACGAGGCTGGTGGCCGCCAGTTCGGCGCGCGCCGTCCTCATGCGGGCGGGCTTCCAGCCCGTCCAGCGGACGCAGTTGCGGTCGGTCGGGTCGGGCAGCGCCAGCAGTTGCAGGTAGAGCGCCGCCGCGTCCGCGCTGACGCCGTGGGCGCTGGCGGCCTCGGCGACCAGGTCGGGCACGCTGACGGTCGGGTCCTGGGCGTACCCGGTGAACCCCTCGGGGTCGGTCCCCGCCGCCAGGGCGCGGGCGAGGCCGTCGTCGAGGATGGTGCGCAGCGCCCGCAGGTCGTGGCCACGCCACGCCCCGACCAGCCCCTCGATCAGACCGAACACGGGGTCATCCGCCCCGTGCAGGGCGCCCGGGCGGAGCAGGACGGTCTCCTGGTCGCCGTACCAGGGCCGCAAAACCAGCGCCTCGCCCACGGCGGTGTGACCGTGCGCGTCGGCGCCGCCCGTCGCGGGCAGTCCGTGCGCCTTGCGCAGTTCGGCGGCGGTCGACTCGCCCTTCTCCGTCCAGCCGAGGTCCAGGTCGAGCAGCAGCCCCGGGTCCGCGACACGGCGGCGCAGCGCGGCCAGCCCCTCCGGCAGCGCGGCGCGCAGCGGGTGCCCGTACGGCAGGGAGTAGGCGAGCCCGGCCAACGCGGTCACGGCACGCGTCAGTTCGCCGCGCCCGGGGATCGCGCGGGGGTCCTCCGCGACCAGGTCGCCGTCCTTGTCGGGCCGCTGGACGGTGGTGCGGCTGAGCCACGGGGTACGGCGCGGGTTGAGCACCTCCTCGGCGGACGTCGTGGACAGCCCCGTCAGGGACAGCTCCCCGGCGAGGTCCTCGGGCAGCCGGACGACGTCCCCGAGGCGCTCCGCCCACACCCGGCCCGCCGCGTCCGTGTCCGGCCCGACCGTCCAGAGGTCAGCGGGCCGCGCGGGCAGCAACGCGCCGATGAGCGCCCGCTGGTCGGCGGCGGCCAGCGACGACAGCAGGGTGTCACCGAGCTGCTTCTGACGCGGCTTCAGACCGGTCGCGGCGACCACCTCGTCGGTGAGCTGCGACGGCTTCCCGGCGAGCAGCAGGGCGGCCTGCACCGGCCCCAGCCGGTTCCCGGTCACGGCGCCGAGGGCGGCGGTCGCCTCCGGCTGCCAGGGCGCGGCACCCTTGTCCCGGACCAGCCGGGTCACCGCCGCCAGCTCGGCGGCCGGGAAGACCGCCGGGTGCGCGGTCTCCCGCTCCAGGGTGAAGTGCGCGACCGCCCCGAACGCCCCGGTCGGGTCGTGGTCCAGCGCCAGCCAGTTCACCCGGCCCGCGTGCAGGTCGACGTTGTGGCAGCCGAGGATGACGACGGTGCGGCCCTCGCGGCGCAGCACCTGACCGACGCGCTCGCGGTCGCCGTCCGGCTCGCTCAGGACGACCTCGCGCACCGCCGCCCCGGGCGCGGCCAGCGGCCCCTCCACGATCGCCTCGAACAGCAGCAGCAGCGCCTCGCGGTGCGTCGCGGTGACGGTGGGTGAGGCGGCGCGGTAGGCGAGCGGGCGCAGCGCGTCCAGCACGGACAGCCACCCCTCGCCGCCGCCGGGAACGGTGCGCTCATCGCTGCGCCACCCGTCGGCGGACCCGGTGGGACCGGCGCTGTCGCGCAGCTCCTTGCCCTCGGCGGGCTTCCCGGACAGGACGTGGTTCACGGCGCGGATCTGCCGCAGCACGCTCCACTGCCGCTGGCCGCCCCACCAGCCGTTCAGCTCGGCGAGCCCGGCGATCGCCTCACGCAGCGTCTGGTTGTCGCCGTCCTCGGGGCGGTAGTCGGCGAACATGCCCTCGGCCTTGCGCCGCGCCTCGGACGGGTCCGCCGGGGGCGCCACGAACGCGGCGATCGACACCGCGAGCCGCAGCACCGCGTGCACCAGGGAGGCGACACCGGTGAGCAGAGAGGGCTCGGTGAGATCGGGCAGCTCGCGGGAGACGGCCTCCCGCACGAACACGTCGGCGGCCGGAACGGCGGGCTCGTCGGCGCCGGACGTCGCCGTGTTCCGGGAGCGGGACCTGAGGCCACCCGCGGAAGCGCGGTGCGCCTCGCCCCCCGCGGCGGTGATCCGCTCCTGCCGCTCCTCCAGCGCCCGCGCCCCGGCCCGCAGCAGCCCGGCCGCCCGCTCGTCGCCCAGCGCCCGCAGGAGCGCCGACGCCGCCTCGTCGCGGGGCCGCAGCGCGTGCCAGAAGTCCACCGGCACGACGAGCCGGGTACCGGCGGCGAACTCACCGCCCGCCTCCAGCGGCGTCACCCTGCCCAGCTCCCCACCGGCACCATCGCCCTCCAGACAGAGGGCGATGTGACGGTGCCCCGCCACCGCGAAGGGCTCGGCGCCACCGGGCAGCCGCAGCGCGCCCAACGGCACGCCCGGCGTCCGGTCCTGTGCCGCCGTCGGCAGGGTGACGGTACGGCCGTCCGGTGTCCCGGCGGTCGTCCGCGCCCCGGCGCCCGCGCCCTCGGTGCGCACCCAGCGGCCGAGGACCGTGCCGTCGGTGCCGAACGGGCTGTCCTCCAGGCCGGGCTGGAGGGGCAGCACCGCGCAGTGCTGCTGGAGCAGGGTCGCGCCCTCCCGGACGCCGGACCGCAGGAACGCGGGCAGCGAGGCCCGCCCGTGCGTGCCGGTCGCCGGGTCGTACTCCAGCCACACCTGCTGCCGCCCCTGGCGGCCCTGGCGCCAGTACGAGGTGCCGTCCCCCAGGACGCGGCGGCGCGGCGGCACGACCGTGTCACCGGCGTGCAGGGCGCGCCCACCGCTGGCGCGGCCACCGTCCGGCAGCGGGATCGAGGTCGCCTCCCCGGCGCCACCGCCGCCGTACCAGTACGGGAGCTGCTCACCGCCGAGCGGGAACACCTCGGACGGGCGGGCCGACCAGTAGCCGTACTGCTTGCGGTCCTGCCGCCACATCACCAGCAGCTCGCCGTCCGTGTACCGGAACGCCGGACGCTGCCACTGGTCCAGCTCCACCGGGAGCCGCAGCTCGTGCTCGAGCAGGATCTCCCGCGGTCCGACGACGATCGCCTTGTGCCGACGCGAGAGGATCAGCGCGGGCCAGGCCTCGTGGACGGTGAGCGCGTCGTCCTGGTCGGGCCGGGTCTCCGCGTCGAGCCGCCGCAGCGCCTCGTCGAGGGCGGGCCAGCCCAGTTCGTCGAGGATCCCGGCGCGCAGGGTCCGGCCCAGCAGCGGCGCCACCTCGGCCGCGGCGACCCGCTCGACGGCCCGCGGGCTGACCCGGGCGGCGACCGCGCGGAACGGGCTCATCCGGTTCAGCGCGGCGCGGGCGGCGGGCAGGCCGACGGCGGCGGTCAGCTCCCCGGCCGCGTCGTCCAGCCACTCCCGCAGCACGTCGGCGAGGACGGGGTGCCCGGCCAGCGACTCCATCGCCTCGGCGGCGCGGTAGTGACCGCCGAGGTTCCCGACGGAGTCGTACAGCAGGCGCCGAAGGCGCGGGTCCGCGGCGACGGCCGTCAGGTCGCGCCGCCCGGGACGGGTGTCCGCCAGCCACTGGACGAGGGGGAGGAACGGCTGCTCGTCGGCCCCGGGCAGGGCCAGCGGGACGTCCAGCGCCGCGCACAGGTCCAGCAGGTCGAGGTCGGCGCTCGTCTGCCAGCGGCCAGTGAAGAGGTCCACCGGGCGGCCGAGGGCGCGCAGCCGGGGAGCCATCCGCTCCACGAGGGCGAGCGTGGCCGGTGAGCGGTCGCTGGTCGAGGAGCCGTGCTTGCGGTGCAGCGCCCAACGGCTGAGCCAGTCCGCCGGATCGGCGCCGTCCGCGGTGTCCTCGCCGGTCAGCAGCCGGTCGGCGCCGGTCTCCGCGAGCAGCGCCAGCCAGAACTCGTCGTCCTGCGCCGAACGGCCGAGCCCGGCGGGCATGATCTCCAGGAGCCTGACCCGTACGGCGGGGTCCCGCTCCGCCAGGACGACGAGCGTCGCCCGGTAGGTGTTCCAGAACGACGCCGGGGCCCGCACCGCGGCGGGCGAGGCGAGCAGCTCCGCGACCAGGGAGCACTCCTCGGTGACCCGGTCAAGGCCCGCCGCCTTGATCAGGGCGCGGGCGTCCTGGGGCATCGCCGCGTACGGCGCCATGCCCGCCGCGCAGCGCTCCACGGTGAGCTGCCGGTACTGCTGCCACGCCCGCGCCGGGGCGAGCCGGGCCGCGAGGGCCTTCGTGTGCTCCTTGAGCGCCTTGACCGTCAGCGCACCGGCGAAGGCGAACTCCAGGAACACGGCCCGCTGCCGCTCCTCGTCGACGGCCAGCGCGTGCACCCGCTCCGCGTCGCGGGCCTTGCCGAAGAAGGCCGCCGCGTACGTGGTGTTCTCCTGCTGGAGATAGATGCGGGCCGCCTGCTCGTAGAAGGTGGGCAGGAAGTGCGGCACGGCACGGCCGAGGCGTTCACCGAGCGCCTCGAAGCCCTCCTTGGCGGCGCCGGGCCGGGACTTGGCCTGCCGGGCGAGCCGCTCGACGTCCTGGACCAGCGCCAGCGCGTGGTGCCCGTTGGCCGGGTCGTTGACCAGCGCCCACGCCGGGAAGCCGAGGGTCTCCCGGCGCACCTGCCCGACCTCGCGGACCTCGGGTTCGCGGGCCAGCCCGAGGAAGTCCAGCGCGAGGTCCTCGGCCTCACCGAGCGTCCCCGGCACCAGCCGCACGATCCGCCGCCCGTCCAGCGCGGGGTGCGTGTACGTGCGGACGGTGAGGGCGTCGGCGTCCTCCCGCGCGGTGCTGCCCGGCGGCAGCACGGCACCGGCGTCGAGCAGGGCGCCGCAGGTGGCGTCGTCGTAGGCAAGGCCGTCGTGCACGGTGTTGTCGTAGTTGTCGTAGTTGTCGTACGTCGTCACGCCGCACGCTCCTCGTCCTCGATGTCGCGTCCGGCGTACAGCGCGGCGGCCATGCGCATACCCTCCGACCAGGCCACCGGGCCGACCTGGCCCAGCTTGAGCGCCCGGCCCTGCGGGTCGGTGAAGACCAGGGGACCGGTCTCCGTCTCCTCGTAGCCGTCGTAGTCGCCCACCCACACGCGGGCCTCGACGCCCCGGCCGTCCTCGACCACGGCGCACACGGCGTGCCCGCCGCGCACCCGGTAGCCGAGCTGCGTCGCCCGGCCGTGCAGGAACCGCAACTGCTTGAAGACGCCGCCCGCGTAGGTCTCCACGGAGGCGGCCTCGGCGTCGAGCGCGGCGGGCCGCCGCCACACCTCGCGGAAGAGCTGCTGGGCGCGCTGCTCGACGCCCAGCTCGACGGCGAACTCCCGCAGTTCCTCCAGGTCGTCCAGGAGGACGGGGTGCGGCAGCCGGACGAGGTCGACGCTGAGGCGGACGGTGTCACCGTCGACGTCGACCAGGCCAAGGCCGCGCTCGGGGTCGGCGTCCCGCAGGAACCCGGCCACCGTGCCGTCCGCCCCCGTGACGACCAGGTCGCGCAGGACGCCCTGCCAGGCCGGGTCCGGCCACACGCTGGCCAGCACGCGGAACGGCACCGGCAGCGACCGCACCATCCACCGCTCCACGTCGGCCAGGCACTGCCGTTCGTGCCGCTCCAGCCACTCGACGAGCTGACGCAGCCCCACCACCGCGGGATCGTCCGCGATCTTGGGCGGTACGGACTTCAACCGCCGCCCGGCCGCGTTGCGGCACACCACCTTGCCGTCGTCGAGGGCGACTTCATAGCCGCCAGCCGACACCCACCCCATGCCTGCCTCCAGCACCCACAGTGATCAAGTGACGGGAACTGTAGAGCAGGGCACTGACAACGGCCCCACAGGGCACTGACCAGGGGCCCCAAAGGCCGCGGCACCCCTGGGGGTTGGGTTCCGCCTCACCCGCCAGGGGGCGGCGTGGACGTCACTCCGGGCCCTCGGCGGCACGCCTGACCGGCAGCAGTTCGCGGATGTCCGCGGGCAGCGCACCGGCCACGTGGTCCATCAGTTCCGGGGCGAGCGCCGCGTCGAGGACCTCGAAGACGGCGCTCGCCTCACGCAGGGCGGTGTCCTCGTCCGTCCCGGCGCGGGCGGCGATCCGCCCGGCGAGCGTGGTGAGGCCGAACTGCTCGGCGTGCGGTTCGGTCGCCTGCCGGACGGAGACGGCGAGTCCCGATGGGAGCTGGGCGGCCATGTGGTCGGCGAGCCCGGACGGCAGCCGCTCGGCCAGCGTGGCCAGCACGGCCTCCGTCGCCCGCTCGGCCGGTCCCCGGCCCGGGAGCTGCGCGAGCGCCTGTACCTTGCCGATCATCTCGTCGTGCTGCATGAGGTGGCCGTCCTTCCTCATGGGTGGGGTCGGGCGGAGACCGCCGACGTGGGTGCGGGGGGCGAGTACCCGGTGGCGGCCACCGCACAGCATCCCCAGCGTGCCTGGTGTGCGCCGGTGGCCGCCCTCTCGCGGAGCGTCCCGGAGCCGTGACGGTCCGCGACGCGAGGGCCGCGCCCACGGCAGCGCCCGCCCCGCCGGTTCCCCCGTTCAGGGCCGCCGCGATTCCCTATCATCTGAGCAACTGCACGAGCGGGGGACGCTCCCCACGGCCTCGACGCGGAGGTTCAATGGATCCGGCCAGCGTCGGTACGACCGCGCGCATAGCCTCCTCGGTCGCGCGGCCGATCATCGCCAGGCTCTTCGTCAGGGACGGGCCGGGCGCCGGACTCGTCGACCAGCCGGTGCGGGTGTCACGGCTGGTGAGCTGGGGCGAGAAACGCACCCTCAGCCAGCTCGACATGTGGAAGATCGCCCGCGAACTGGTCAGGGTCGCCGTCGAGGCCAACCCCCACGAGCCACCGATCGCCTCCGACGAACGCGAGGCCCTGGCCGACGCCCTCGCCGCGACGCTCGGCGCCCTGGGCGACCTGGAGATGGACGATGTCCAGGCGGTCCGGCTCGGCCACGAGAAACTGGCCCGCCGACTCAAGGGGGAGCGCCCGGACGCCACCCGTGACCTCTCCGCCGACGCCACCGCGCTCTACGACAGCCTCGTCGACCTGAGCTGTCTGCACATCCTGCACTTCTTCACCCAGCGCTCGACCTTCGTCGCCCACGCGCTGGTGGCGCAGACCCGGATGCTCGACGAGGCCATGCGCGCGCTGGACGCCCTGGTGGACCGCATCCCCCGGCCCGGCAGCCCCGACGAGGAGTTCGAGACCCGCTACCTCGCCCACGTCGAACGCAAGTACGGCAAGCTCAACATCTTCGGCGTCGACCTCAGCGACCCCAACCGGGCCCGCTGGCCCCTCGACACCGCCTACCTCAACCTGGAACTCGCCTCGCAGCGCGCCGGTGGCTCACCGTCCGCGAACCGGCAGCGCGTGGAGGAGGCCCTCGCCGACTGCTCCCGGGCGATGCTGCGGGGACTGGCGGGGTCGGGCAAGACCACCCTGCTCCAGTGGATGGCCGTGTCCGCCGCCCAGGGCACCTTCCCCGACGGACTCGCCGCGCTGCGGGGCCGCGTGCCGTTCATGCTCCCGCTGCGCGCGCTGGTCCAGCAGCCGGGACTGCCCCGCCCCGAGCAGTTCCTCGGCGCCGCCAACAACATCCTGCACGGCCTCCAGCCCGAACACTGGGCCGACCGGGTCCTCGCGAGCGGCCGGGGCATGGTCCTCATCGACGGCGTGGACGAGGTCTCCGAGAGCGAACGCCCGAGCGTACGCCGCTGGTTACACGACCTCGTCGACCTCTACCCGGACACGTTCTTCCTCGTCACCTCCCGGCCCTCGGCCGTGGACACGCAGTGGCTCGCCGAACTCGACTTCGCCGAGTTCAACCTCCTCCCGATGACCCGCCACGACGTCGACCGCTTCGTCGACCGCTGGCACGAGGCCGTCCTGACCACGCTCGACGAACCCGAGGAGCGGCAGGCGGTGGTGCGCTGCCGCGACGCCCTGAGCACCACCCTGCGGCACAAGTACGACCTCTACCGGCTGGCCACCAACCCGCTGATGTGCGCGCTGATCTGCGCCCTGCACCGCGACCGGCTCACCCACCTCCCCGAACGCCGCATGGAGCTGTACGCCGCCGCGCTGACCATGCTGCTCGTGCGCCGCGACAAGGAGCGCGAGATCGCCACCCCGCAGGGGCTGGCGCCCACGGAGGAGGCCCAGGTCCAGTTGCTCCAGCGGATCGCGTACTGGCTGATCCGCAACGGCCGCTCGGAGGCGGCCCAGGCCACCGCGGTCCGCATCATCCGCGAGAAGCTGCCCGCCATGCCGCACCTGGCGCCACCCGAACGCGCCCAGGACGTCTTCGACTTCCTGCTGCTGCGCAGCGGTCTCCTGCGGGAGCCGTCGATGGGCATGGTGGACTTCATCCACCGCACGTTCCAGGACTACCTCGGGGCCAAGGCGGCCGTCGAGGCCGAGGACCTGGACCTGCTCGCCGAGTCCGGCCGCGACGACCAGTGGGACGACGTGATCCGGCTCGCGGTCGGCCACGCCCGGGACCGGGAACGCGCCTACCTGCTGCGGAAGCTGATAGAGCTGGGCGACCTCACCACCGACCCGCGGCTGCGCCGCCGCTACCACCTGCTGGCCGCCGCCGCGCTGGAGCACGCCACCACCCTCGACCCGTCCGTCCGCGCCGCGGTGAACCTGCGGGCCTCGGCCCTCATCCCCCCGGCGACCCCCGCGGACGCCGAGGAACTCGCCACCGCCGGGGACATCGTCCTGGACTTCCTGCCCGGCCCCGAGCGGCTGACCCCGGAGCAGGCCCGCGCGACGGTGATGACCATCGCCCGGATCGGCGGCGAGGCCGCGCTGGACCGGCTCTCGCACTTCAAACGGGTCGCCGCCCGCGACGTACGCCAGGAAGTCGCCCTGTCCTGGCTGTACTTCGACGCGCGGGCGTTCACCGAGGAGATCCTCGACGGGCTGCCGCTGGACGACCTCACCCTGCACCTGACCGATCCCGAACAGGTCAGGTGCCTGGACGCGCTGGACTGGATCCCGCACCTGCTGCTGCGGGGGCAGTTGCTCACGCCCGAACTCGTCAGGGCCCTCGCCCCGGACAAGGCGCGCGCGCTGACCGTCGCGCCGTCGAGCGCCGTTTCCATCACCCTGCCCTCACTGGCCCCGCTGAGCGGTCTGAGCCGACTCACGATCGAGTCGTGCGACGTCATCACCGACCTGACCGTGCTCGGCGACACCTCGGCCGTGGAACTGGCCCTGCACCGGCTGCCGGACGCCGTGGACCTCGCCTTCCTGGCGGCGGCCTCCGACCTGCGGTCCCTGACCCTGTCCTTCGAGCACGGCGTCCCCCTGCCCACGGCGCCACTCCCGCAGGTCACCTCGCTCACGGTGGACGGCGTCCTGACGGGACCGCTGGTACCGGACCTCGCCGCCGCCTTCCCCGCGCTGACCTCCCTCACCCTGCGGCTGACGTGCCAGAGCTACCAGGCGGCCGTCGACCTGTCACCGCTGCGGAACGTGCCCCGCGCGCAGATCGACGTCACCCTCGTGGACAGCGGCAAGGTGCACGGCCTGGAGACCCTGCCCGCCGGGCGCGTCACCGTCCGGCACGAGGGCCGCGGCAGGCAGGACGGCCGGATCTGGGGCGGCCGTCTGCGGCGGTTCCGCGCCTAGGACGCGCGGTCAGCCAGCCGTGGACGCGGGGACTCACCCGTGACTTCCGCGTCGGTGCCGACCGGGCCACGGGGAAGCAGCCGGTCCAGCCACTTCGGCAGCCACCAGTTGGCACGGCCGAGGAGTGTCATGGTCGCCGGGACCAGCACCATCCGTACGACCGTGGCGTCGATGAGGATCGCGGTGGCCAGGCCGAGCCCGAACATCTTGGTGGAGGGGTCGTCGGTGACGACGAAGGACAGGAAGACCGCCACCATGATGAGGGCGGCCGAGGTGATGATCCGGGCGGTGCCCGAGACGCCCTCGACGATCGCCGTGCCGTTGTCGCCGCCGCGCAGGTACTCCTCGCGTACGCGGGAGAGGAGGAATACCTCGTAGTCCATCGACAGGCCGAACAGGATGGCGAAGAGGAACATCGGGATGAACGACACGATCGGAACCGTCGCTTCCAGCCCGATGAGCGCGCCTCCCCAGCCCCACTGGAAGACCGCCACCATGACGCCGTAGGCCGCGCCGATGCTTAGCAGGTTCAGCAGGACCGCCTTGAGCGGTACGAGTACCGAGCGGAAGACCAGCATCAGCAGCAGGAAAGACATCGCGAGCACGGCGGCGACGAACACCGGCAGGCGCTGGCTGGTGCGTTGGCCCACGTCGGACAGGCTCGCGGCGGCCCCGCCGACGTGGGCCCTGGCCGGGCCGGGCCCGATCGCGGTGGGCAGCACGTCGGTGCGCAGCCGGGCGATGGTGTCGGCCGTGGCCTTGTCCTGAGGGCTGGTGGTCGGGAACACCACGAGGGTCGCGATGCCGGTGGCCCGGTCGATGTGCGTCGGCGCGACGGACGCGATGCCGGGGTCCGCCGCGACCGCCCCGGCGAGTCGGTCCAGCACTCCCGGATCACCGGTGGGGTCCGCGGCGATGACGAGGGGCCCGTTGGTGCCCGGGCCGAACCCCTCGGCGACGAGGTCGTACGCGCGGCGCTCGGTCCGGCTCGGAGGCAGCGAGCCGTCGTCGGGCAGGCCGACGCGCAGGCCGAGCACGGGCAGTGTCGCCGTCAGCAGCAGCCCCGCCGCGCCGACCGCGTACGGCACCGGGTGACGACTGACGTGCCCGATCCAGCGCCGCCACCCCGCCGCGCCCCGTCGTCGACCGAGCCGCCCGGCCCGAAGAGCCTGGCCGAGCCGACCGATCCGGCCGGTCCGGCCCAGACGCGGGCCAGCCGCGCCGAGGAAGGCGGGCAGCAGCGTGACCGACGCGAGCACCGTGGTCAGGACGACGATCGAGACGGCGAGCCCGCCGACCGTCATGAACGGCACGTTCGCGACCGCCATGCCGAGGATCGACACGACGACGGTGCCGCCCGCGAAGACCACCGGCCGCCCCGCCGTGGCCACCGCCCGTCCGGCCGCCTCGCGCGGATCGAGCCCGCGAGCGAGGTACTCCCGGTGCCGGGCGAGCACGAACAGCGCGTAGTCGATGCCCACTCCGAGCCCGACCATGCTGCCCAGGACCGGCGCGAAGGTGGGGACGTCCGTGACCCCCGCCAGTACCGTCATCGTGGCGACCCCGACGGTCAGCCCGAAGACCGCCATGCCGATCGGCAGGGCGGCGGCGACCAGCGAACCGAACGCCAGCAGCAGGATCGCCGCCGCTGCGACGAGGCCGATCAACTCGCTCACGCCGCCGTCGGGGTCGGAGAAGGCGTAGAAGAGGCTCCCGCCCATCTCGACGCGCAGGGGAAGTTCGGCGCGCAGCCGGTCGCCGAGACCGACGAGGGCGTCGAGGTCCTCGGCCGACAGCAGGCTCTGGTCGGGGTACTGCACCCGGACGACCGCGATCCGCCCGTCGGCCGAGACGAGGCCGCCGCGCACGGCGGTGTCCCCCTCCGCGTCGAGCGCCCCCGCCGGGTCGCTGGTGCCGAGCACGTGCGGCAGCCGCCCCACCTCGGTCCGCACCCGCGTGAGAGCGGTGCGCGCGCTGCCCTGGTCGAAGAACGTCGCGGCGTCGTCGAGGGGGGTGACGACCACCTGCGCGGTCATCCCCTCCTGGCCGGTGCCAGCCCGCTCGATCAGTTCCGCGGCCCGCTGGGAGTCCAGTCCCGGAGCGGTCATCGAGTCCGCGGTCCGCCCACCGAAGGCGACGGCGGCCAGGACGGCGAGCGTGGCGGCGACCAGCCATGCCGCGATCACCCGCCAGGGATGGCGGGCGGCGCTTGCGCCCAGGCGCCACAGGGCTTTCGAGAGCATCGGGTCCTCCAACCACCTCGCCGGCCGACCGTCCTCGTACGGCCGCCGCTGCGTAAGGCTCGTCTGCGTAAGGCTCGTCGCCACGGCGCCCTGCGGCATCGGCTCGCGGGCCGCGGGTCCGTCGGCCCCAAGTCGGATGGACGCCCCGTCCTTTCGGCCGATGCGCGGCCCGCCGCGGTCCCTAGGCTGGGAAGCGTGCTGCGAGACGACCTGCGGACCCTGTGGACCGAACCCCGGCCGCCCGACGCGCCCGCCCGGGTGTGGCGGGACTGGGCGCTGGTCGCCGCGAGCCTGGGCGGTGTGGTGCTGGAGGCCGCCCTGCGCGAGGACGTCGTATGGCGGCCGGTGGCGGCGGTGTTCACCGTGGGGCTGTGCCTGCTGACCCTGTGGCGCCGCACGCGCCCGCTGGCGATGGTCACGCTGGCGTTCGGGTCGACGATGCTGCTCCAGGTGGCCTGGCTCGTCGCCGCACCGCGCGAACCCGTCGGCCTGGACACCGGCGTTATCGTGCTCGTCCTGGTGTACGCGCTGCTCCGGTGGGGATCGGGACGCGAGGTCGTGCTGGGCGGCGCGGTGATCCTCACGGTCGGCGCGCTGTGTGTCGTCACGTACGAGAGTCCGGTCGTCGAGAAGGTCGTGGGCTACGTCTTCCTGCTGCTGCCCGGCGTGGTCGGGGCCGCCGTGCGGTTCTGGGGGGCAGCTCGCGAGCGGCAGTGGGAGCAGGTTCGCTCCCGCGAGCGTGAGCAGCTCGCCCGGGAACTGCACGACACGGTGGCCCACCACGTGTCGGCCATGGTGATCCGCGCCCAGGCGGGCCGGGTGCTCGCTGGCGCCGACGCGTCCGCCGCCGTAGAGGCGTTGGAGGGGGTCGAGGAGGAAGGGGCGCGCACGCTGGAGGAGATGCGCGCCATGGTCGCCGCGCTGCGCGACCGCGGGGTCGGCGCCGAGCTGGCGCCGCCTGCCGGTGTCGCGGATCTGGAGCGCCTGGCGCGCACGCCGGGTGACCGCCTCAAGGTCGACCTGGGGCTCGACGGCGAGCTGGACTCGCTGCCCCCCGCCTTGGACGCGGCCGTCTACCGCATCGTGCAGGAGTCGGTGACCAACGCGATGCGCCACGCGGTCGGCGCGACCGAGGTCGTCGTCCGGGTCACCGCGCAACGGCACACGGTACGGGTGAGCGTGCGCGACAACGGCCAACGCACCGGCCGGGGTCGCGACGGATACGGACTCGCCGGACTGCGCGAGCGCGCGGCCCTGCTCGGCGGCGCGCTACGAGCCGGTCCGGGCGCCGACCAGGGCTGGCATGTCGAGGCCGAGCTGCCGAGAGCGGGGAGCGGGAGCCGTGGCCATTCGCGTCCTCGTCGCTGACGACCAGGCGATCATCCGCACCGGGCTGCGGATCATGCTGAACGCCCAGCCCGGCATCGAGGTGGTCGGCGAGGCCGCCGACGGGCGGGAAGCGGTGCGCCTGGCCCGCGAACTGCGCCCCGACGTCTGCCTGTTCGACATCCGTATGCCCGTGCTCGACGGGCTCGAGGCCACCCGGCTGCTCGCCGGGCCGGGCGTCGCCGACCCGCTGGTCGTGGTCGTCATCACCACGTTCGACCTCGACGAGTACGTCTACGGCTCACTGCGTGCGGGTGCCCGCGGATTCCTCCTCAAGGACACGGGACCGGACCTCCTGGCGCAGGCCGTACGGTCGGCGTCCGACGGTGAGGCGCTCATCGCGCCCAGCGTCACCGTCCGTCTGCTCCAGGCGTTCGCGGACCTGCCCGCCGGTCGGCCCGCGGCCCAGCCGGTCTCCCCCGTCACCGCCCGCGAGGAGCAGGTGCTCCTCGCCGTCGCCCGCGGGCTGACCAACACCGAGATCGCCGACGCGCTGCACATCAGCCTCAGCACGGTGAAGACACACCTGGCCAGCCTGATGGCCAAACTCGGCGCCCGCAACCGGGTCGAGATCGCGATGTGGGCCTACGAGACGCGCCGTGTCCTCCCCGGAACCTGAGCGGCCCGGTCCGCGCGTCTCAGACGAGCCCCCGGACCAGGCGCGCGGTGACCGTCTTGGGGCGCTGGTACTCGTGCAGGGCCAGCGTGCTCAGGTCGGTGCCGTGGCCGGAGGCGCCGCGGCCGCCGTGCGGGAGTTCGGCCGTCTGCACGAGGTGGCAGTTGAGCCAGGCTTCCCCCGCGTCCAGCCGCCCGGCGAGGTCCAGGCCGGTGGTCAGGTCACGGGTCCACACGCTCGCCGCCAGCGCCTGCGGAACGCCGTTGGCCAGGGCCACGGCGGTGTCCAGGTCCGCCGCCCGCTGGACGGTGAGCAGCGGGCCGAAGACCTCCTCCACGACCGCGGGATCGTCGTCCGGCAGGTCGGCCAGGATCCGCGCGGGACGCCAGTAGCCGTCCTCCTCACCGGTTCCCAGGGCGAGGTCCGCCACGAGGTGCCGCCCCGCCGCCGACCGCGCGACGATGTCGTCGTAACGGGCCAGTTGGTCGGGGTTGTTGAGGGGCCCGAAGTCCCGTCCCGCCAGGCACTCCCGGGCCGCGGCGGCCAGGTGCGCCACCGTCGTCTCGTAGTTGTCGGTCAGGGTGATGACCCGGGCGGGGGCGGCGCAGCTCTGACCGGCGTTGTAGACGCAGGCGCGGACGAGCTGGGTGAAGGTGTCGTCGGGCGCGTCGGGCAGCACCAGCGCGGGGGAGTTGCCGCCGAGTTCCAGGCTGACCCGGCGCCCCGCGGCCCGTGCCGCCACGTCCGCCCCGGCCGCCGCGCTGCCGGTGAACGCGACCATGTCGACGTCGGCCCCGACCAGCAGCCGACCGGTCTCCCGGTCGCCGGGCAGGGCGGTGAGGACGTCGGAGCCGAGCGCCTCGGCGGCGTGCTCGGCGAGGAGTTGCAGGGTGTCGGGGGTGGTCTCGGCGGGCTTGGCCACCACCGTGTTCCCGGCGGCCAGCGCGGGCGCGCACCGCCACGCGGCCATCATCAGCGGGTAGTTCCACGGCACCACGACCCCGACGACACCCAACGGCTCCCACCGCACCCAGCTCTCGTGGCCGTCGACGAGCCGTCCGGCGGCCGGTGCCGACCGGGCGCGCACGGCACCGGCGTAGAACCGGAAGAGGTCCGCGACCTGCTCCACCTCGCCCGCCGTCTCACCGTCGGGCTTGCCGGTCCCGGCCGTCTCCCGCGCCCGGTAGGCGGCGGCGTGCTCCGTCACCAGCGCGGCCAGCCGCTCCAGCCGCCGCGCCCGCTCCCCGGGGGTGAGCCCGCCCCAGCCGGGCGCCGCCGCGCGGGCCGCGCCGACGGCGGCGCGCACCTCGCCCTCCCGGGCGACGGGCGCGGCGCCACGCACGGCGCCGGTACGGGGGTTGACGAGGGTGGTCTTCACGGTGCGGGTGCCTCCAGGTCGCCGTGCGGGGTCGGGTTCACAGGTCGTACGCCCTGAGCCACAGCTCCAGGGTGAGCAGCAGCCACAGCTTGCCGCCCTGCCGGGGCAGCAGTGTGCCCTCGCCGCGCATCCAGGTCCGTACGGTGTCGGGCCGGAACAGCCCGCGCTGCCGGGCGGCCCGGCCGAGCAGCAGGTCACCGGCCAGCTCGCGCAGCGGCCCGCCGAGCCACTGCTGCACCGGCACGCGCATCCCGCTCTTGGGCCGGTCCACCACGGTCGCGGGCAGCAGGTCCCGTACGGCCTCCTTCAGCACCCACTTCTCCACCGTGCCCCGCAGTTTCAGCGTCGGCGGCACCGCGAAGGCGTGGTCGACGACCCCCCGGTCGAACAGCGGGGCCCGGCCCTCCAGGCCCTGCGAGGCGGTCAGCCGCTCCACCTTGGTGAGGATGTGGTGGGCGCCCTTGGTGCGCAGGTTGCAGTGGAGGAGCTGGTTGAGGAGGTGCGGCATCCGGTCCGGGCCCGTCAGGTACGGCGCCACGAAGCGCTGCGGCGCCGGGGCGGACGCCAGCGCGTCGAGCGCGTCCGGCGTCAGTAGTCGCGGCAGGTCGGTCCAGCACTTGCGGTACGACCGCAGGTAGGCGCTGGCCCGGTCCTCGTACCAGGGCGCCCCGGCCGCGCCAGCCGACCCGGCGTGCATCTCCTGCACCAGCATGGGGAGGTTCTTCGGCCCGCCGAACACCGGGTCCCCGCCCTCGCCGTTCAGGACCGTCGTCAGCCCGTCCCCGGCGACCGCCTCCGCCAGCAGCAGGTTGGGCACCGTCAGCGGGTCGCCCACGGGGCTGTCGAGCAGGGCAGCCGTGTCGGCGAGCCGCGCCGCGACGGCCGTACCGGAGACCGTGAGCACCCGGTGCCGGGTGTGGCAGTGGGCGGCGACGAGCCCGGAGTAGCCCAGCTCGTTGGGGAGTTCGTCGCCGAAGCTGATGGAGTAGGTGTGCACGGGGTGGCCGTGCAGCTTCGCGGCGAGCGCGGTGACGAGCGAGCTGTCGATCCCGCCCGACAGCAGCACCGCGACCGCGTCGGCCTCCGGCAGCCGCCGCGCGGTGGCCTCCTCCAGCAGCGCGCGCAGCCCGAGGACGTACCCGTCGGGCTCCGCGTCGGACGCCCCGTCGAGGCGTTCGGACGGCTCCCAGTACACCGTCTCCGTCACACTGCCGTCCGCCGCCAGCCGCAGCACCCGGCCGGGCAGCACCTCACGCACGCCCTCCAGCAGCGTCTCGTCGCCCGGCAGATAGGCGAACGTGAGGAAGGAGCGTACGGCCGACAGGTTCACGCGCGTGCCGAGGGCGGGCCAGCGGCGCAGGGCGCGCAGCGACGTGGCGGCGGCCCAGGCACCGTCCGCGCGGGCGTGGAACAGGGTGCGGGCGCCGACGTGGTCGCGGATCAGCACCAGGTAGGCGCCGTCCAGGACGGCCAGCGCGAACATGCCCTCCGCCAGCGCGACGCCGTCCGTACCGAGCCGCGCCCAGCAGCGCAGCAGCAGCTCCCCGTCCCGGCAGCCGGGCGGGGCGGGCGCACCGGCGGCGGTGAGCGCGGCGCGCAGTGCGGCGCGGTTGTGCAGCGTGACCTCGCCGACGGCCCGCATCCCGGCCACCTCGAACGGGCCCTCGGCGGCGCCGGGTTCCTCCGGTACGAGGCCAAGGCCCGGTGCGACGACCCGGGCGCCCATCTGGGCCAGGTGCGCGTCGGGGGCACCCGGGTCGCCGGGTTCCGCGGCGGCGCAGACGCAGAAGCGCGCCATCACAGCGTCCTTTCCTGTAGCGGGGGGAGGGGCGACTCCGGGAGGCTCAGCCGAAGTCGTCGTCGCTCCAGCCGCCCCCGTCGTCGTTCCCCCAGTCCCCGCCGTCCCAGTCGGCGTCGGCGGAGCCGGAGTCGCCGCCCCCGGAGGACGACGTCGCCTGCGCCTGCTGCCGCAGCTCCTCTTCCTCCTCGGGGGTGAGGGAGAGCGGCGGAAGCTGGGAGGCGGTGACCGCGAGTCCCGTCACGCCGAGGCCCACGAGGATCGCGCCCATCCGGCCGCCGAACGAGGTCCGGTTGACCATCATCGTGTCGCCGTTGCCCCACAGCGTCCGTCCGTAGCCGATGTCCCGCCCGTAGGTCACGGTGCCGTCGGCGAGGACGCGTTTGATGGTGCGGGCGCCCAGCAGTTCGTCGGTGCCGGAGCCGTCCGCGTCGTCGTGCCAGCGCACCACGCCGTCCGGGTCGCGGCGGCGCCACTCCTGCCGACCGTCCTCGTAGGCGCGGTGGACGCTGCCGTCGGCGAGCAGCTCGTCCGTGTAGCCGATTTCTCGGGGGCGGATCATCCTCTTCGGTCCTTGGGTCGGCACAACTCGGATACGGGGACCGCGGGCCGCGGCCGGATCATGCGTCGGGCCAGGTCATGAAGCCCGCGGTGCGCAGCCCGCGCAGGTCGCTCCAGACCGACTGGCGGGGCGGCCGGGGGCCACGGGTGAGCCGCAGTACGGCGCGCAGCAGCCGGGCGGGCGGCAGCGCGGCCACCTCGGTGAACCGGCCCGCGGCGAGCCACTCGACCTCCGCGGGCCGCAGCCCCGGCGGCCAGGGCCCCGACGGCGGCAGCGGTCCCGGCGCGCGCCCGGACACCAGCCGCAGCGCCTGGACGTGCCGGGGCACCAGACCGAGGGAGGCCACCCGTACGCCGGGCACCGGCCCGAGTTCCTCGCGCACCCGGCCGGGCAGGGCGACCCCGGCGGGGCTGGCGTCGTGCAGGACGTGCACCGTGGTGCCCCCGGCCCGCTCCAGGGCGGCCACCGTGTCGGGCCCGAGCGGCAGGTCGTCCGCGGCGCTCAGGACGGGGCACGCCGCCTCCAGGTGGACGTGGTTGGCCAGCAGCATGTGGGCGATGGCCCGGTCCTGGCAGACCAGCAGCCGGGGCAGCCCGTAAGCGTGCAGGTCCGGCTCCCGCGGTGGCCCGCCCACCGTGGGCGCGGGGCCGGGCGGCAGGGGCAGCAGCCCGTCGGGGTCGAGGCCGCGCAGCACCTCCGTGAACCGGGACAGCCGCAGCGGTGGGGCGGGGCTGTACGCGACGCGGCGCAGCACCGGGGGCGTGGGCCGCAGGACGCGGCAGGTCTCGTAGTACAACTGCCGCTCGGTGAACCGGATTCCGCCCGGCTCGGCGGCGCGCCGCGCGGCGACGGTGATCGCGCGGGCGAGCAGCAGCCGGGTGACGGGCCGCACGGACGGCGGTCCGAGCGGGCCTGACGTGGAGGTCGGCACGTCACTCACCTCCCGTCCGCGGCCAGCTCATGAACCCGACCGCGGCGGCCTTGCGGCGCTCCGGGTCGCGCGCGGCGCGGGCCTCCGCCACGGCCCGCTCCACCGCCGACTCCAGCAGGGCCGGGGGAACGGCGGCGAGGGGACTGGTCCGCCCCTGCGTCAGCCACTCGGCCTCCGCGGGCGCGAGGACCGCCATGCGCCGCAGCCAGTCCGGCCACTCGGACGGCTCCGACCGCAGGCGCGCGGGCGGCTCCTCGTACAGCGTGACGGCGTGGGCGTTGAGCAGGGCGGCCCGCACCGGCAGCCCCGCGTCCACGACCACCTGGCCGGGCCGGTCGGCCCGGACGTCGGCGACGAGCTGGTAGCCGCGCGCGCTCGCGTCGTGGAGGACCACCACGGGCCCGTCGCCGGGCAGGTCGGACCGCTCGGCGGCGAGCCTCAGGTTCAGCCGCCGCGGCACGTCGTTGGCGGACAGGAAGACCCGCACGGCGGGGTCCGGGCAGAGCAGCGCGACCGACGCCGTGCTGCGCCGGGTCGGCCCACCGCCGTCGCGCGGCTCGCGGTACGCCAGGTCGTCGACCACGCCGGGCGGCAGGCCCTCGTACACCTGCGTCCAGCGCCCGCGCATGATCGTCCGGAAGTGCTCGGGGGACGGCACCACGTGGCCGCCCGCGCGGCGTGCGGGCTGGTAGCGCTTGCCCCTCGCCACCGCGTACCCGACGGCGGCCACGCCCGCGCCCGCCCACCAGATGAGCAGGGCGTGGGGACTGTCGCGCACCAGGACGCCCAGCACCACCAGGGCGACGACGAGGACCGCCGCCACGGAGCGTCCGATCCACGGCGGGCGCCCGCTCTCCGGGGACGCCGCCCAGGTCGGGTTGGAGGTGCGGACCAGGTAGCCGAGCTGGGTGAGGGTGATCTTTCGGCGGCCCGCGTCGGTGGCCTTCTCGGCGATGCGCCGGACGCGGGTGTCGTGCATCCCACGGCCGTGCAGCCGGGGGTCGAGGGCGAAGGGCCGCCCGCACTTGGAGCAGACGCTTCCGGTGCGTTCCCTGCGCAGCAGGGCGGCCTGGCAGTGCGGGCAGTTCACGTGGTGCCTCCGTCGGGCCAGGTCAGGAAGCCCACGGAGGCCGCCCGCCGCCGCTCCGGGTCGGTCAGGGCGCCGACCCGCTCGACGGCTCGGGTGACGGCGTCCAGCAGCTTGGCGGGCGCGACCGCGACCAGCGGGAACCCCCAGCCCTGGCGGAGCCACCTGAGCTGGTCGGCGCCGAACTCCCCGCTGCGCTCCAGCGGTTCCATGGCGCTCGCGGTCGGCGGCTCGCCGCGCACGGGCACGGCGTTGGCCTTGCCGTACACGGCGTCGAGCGGCAGCCCGAGGTCGAAGACGGGCCGCCCCGGACGCGCGGCGCGGACCCGGTGGACGAGGCCCAGGCCACGGGCGTCGGCGTCGTGCAGGACCAGCACGGGCGCCGGGGTGCGTGAGACGAGGGTGTCGGGGGCGGCGACCAGGGTGAGGCCGTACCGGGCGGGCAGGCCCATGGCGTCGAGGAAGACGGCGACGGACCGGTCCGGGCAGACGAGCAGCGGCCCGCCCGGCGTGTCGGCGCCGGCCGACTCCGGCTGGCCAGCGGGCGGGGACGGGTAGCGGCCGTCGTCGAGCACCCCGGGCGGCAGTGCGCCGTACACGTGCCGCCAGTCCGCCATCGGGCCGGTGCGGAAGGAGTCGCGGTCGAGCCGGGGGCGGCCCCGGCCCACGCCCATGACCTCGGCGGCGACGAAGCCGAGGGCCCCGGCCAGCAGCAGTCCGCCGACGACCGCGACGACCGCAGCGGTGGCCAGCCCGACGAACGTGACGATGAGCCCGGCCACCGTCAGCGCACCGGCGCAGCCCAGGTCGACCTGGGTGTCCCGGAGCGACCTGCGGGACAGGGCGTACCACAACTGGCCCACGGTGCAGGGCACCTGGCCGTCCTGGGTGACCTTGGCGGCGACCCGGCGGACCCGCAGGTCGTTGAGCTTCATCGGGTTGGTCTTCGGGTCCAGGGCGTAGCGGCGCCCGCACTTGCCGCAGACGTTGCCGGGGCGCTCCCGGCGCAGCAGGGACTGCTCGCAGTGCGGACAGATCACCGGCGGTCCTCCCATCCGTGCGCGAGCCGCCGCAGCCGGGCCGCCAGCCGCTCCCGCGCCGTGGTGACACCCGGCCCGCGCACCCGCTGGACCCGCTCGATGTCCCGCAGGGCGGCGGCGAGGGCGAGGTAGTCGGTGCGGGCGCGGGTGCCGGTGGGCGCGGTGCCACCGCCCTCGCCCGCCTCGGCGGCGGCCCTGCGGTCGGCCTCGGGGGCGGTGATGGCGTAGTCCTCGTGGTCGATGCCGTAGCCGGTGTTGGCGGCGAGGATCGTCAGCGGGGAGGTGTCCCGGTTGGCGAAGGAGTGCGGCATCATCTCCGGGATGCGGATCAGCTCACCGGGGGTGAGCGGCACCTCGGTGACCCGGCCGCGCTCGCTGTCGTACAGCCCGCAGGAGGCGTACCCGAGGCTGAGGACGAAGTGCTCGCCGCCGTGCGCGTGCGGGGTGAAGGCGCTGCGCGGGCCGACGATGCCGAGTTTCACGGTGGCGTTGGAGGGCCGCTCCGGGGACGTGGCCGCGTCGCCGACGAGGTAGTGGGCGAACTGCCCGTCGTCGATGAACCGCAGGAGGTCCCGCTCGGGCCCGAGGTCGCGGGCGCCGTCACGGTCGGCGAGGACGACGGAGCCGTCCGGGCGCAGCCGGTACAGCCGGACACCGCCCGGCAGCCCGCCCAGCCGCGACTGGCCGCCCCCGGTGGCCGACATCGCGGACACACCCCTGCGGACACTGCTGAACAAACGTTCCTCCCCCGACCTGCCACTCGCGCTCGAAAGCGCATAGTAGCCGTCGTTCCCGAACACGAGGAGGCATCGCGCCGACCAGGTGAGGACACCTCTACCGGGTCCGCTGGGCGACCGCCCGCTCCCGCCCCCAGTCCGCCAGCGGCCCCAGCGCCGCGTTGAGGCGTACGCCCTGCTCGGTCAGCGCGTACTCGACCCGTGGCGGCACCTCGTCGTAGGAGTCGCGGCGTACGACACCGTCCGCCTCCAGCTCCCGCAGGTGCGAGGCGAGCACCTTCTCGGTGATCCCCGGCACCAGTCGGCGCAGCTCACCGAAGCGGCGGCTGGGGTGCTCGTGCAGCGCCCACAGGATCAGCACCTTCCACTTGCCGCCGATCACCTCCATCGCGACGTCGATCCCGCACATGTGCCCGTCCGGCGCCCCCGGCCGGTTCAGTGTCGTCATGACCCGCCTCCCTGACCTGCTCGCTCACCCCGGGGTAAGCACCCACTCCGAAGTGCGTACTTGATCACCTCCGGGCTGGTGACCAGCCTAATCGGCATGGCAGACACCGCAGTTGAGACACCGCACACCGGCACGAAGACCCCCGTCACCCTGCTCGGCCTCGGCTCGATGGGCGGCGCGCTGGCCCGCGCCTGGCTCGCCGCCGGGCACCCGCTCACCGTGTGGAACCGCACCCCGGCCCGCACCACGCCCCTTCTCGCCGAGGGCGCCCGGGCCGCGGACAGCGCCGCCGCGGCGGTCGCCGCGAACCCGCTGGTCGTCCTGTGCCTGCTGGACGACGACTCCGTGGCCGAGGCGCTTGACGGCGCCGACCTGACGGGCCGGGACCTGGTCAACCTGACGACCAGCACCCCCGCACAGGCCCGCGCCCGCGCGGAGTGGGCCCGCGAGCGCGGCGCCCGCTACCTGGACGGCGGGATCATGGCCGTACCACCCATGGTCGGGGACCCGGGCTCCGGCGCCTATGTGTTCTACAGCGGCTCGGACGACGTGTTCCAGCGGCACCGCGAGACGCTGGCCGTGCCCGCCGCCACCACCTACGTCGGCACGGACCCGGGCTTCGCCGCCCTGCACGACGTGGCCCTGCTCAGCGCCATGTACGGCATGTTCGCCGGAGCCGCGCACGCCTTCGCCCTGATCCGCCGCGAGGACATCGACCCCGTCGCGTTCGCGCCGCTGCTCGCCGACTGGCTGGTGGCGATGGCACCGGCGGTCCACCAGACGGCGCGGCAGCTCAGCAGCGGCGACTACACCCAGGGCGTGGTCTCCCCGCTCGCCATGCAGGTGGCGGGCACCCCGACCTTCCTGAGCACCGCGGAGCAGCAGGGGGTCAGCCCCGAACTGCTCGCGCCGTACTTCGCGTTGATGCGCCGCCGACTGGCGGAGGGCGGCGGCGCGGAGGACCTGACCGGAGTGGTCGACCTCCTGGTGCGCTGAGGGGGTGTGCGGGGAGACCGCCTCGGGTCACCCGTCGGTGCCGGTCTCCTCCGCCGCCGGGGTGGCGGCTTCGTCCTCCGTGACGGCGGTGTAGAACACGGACCGGCCCTGGGTGCTGCGCTGGGCCTGGCTCTTGGCGACGAGGGTCTCCAGGGTGCCGCGCACGACGGTGGTCTTGAGCTTCCGCTCGGGCTGCGCCTCGCGGAGCGCGGCGGTGACCTCCGCGGCCGAGCGCGGTTCGGTCTGCTGGGTGAGGTGGTCGCGGACGAGGTCGATCAGGGTGGGCTGCTTGGCCTGCTCGGTCACCTCGGCCGGGGCGGCGGCTGCCTTGGCACGGCGCTTGGACGCACCGCTGGCCTTCGCCGTCCGCGCCTTGCCCTTGCCGGACGCGGCGGACTTCCGGCGCCGGGGCGCGGGCACGGCGGGCGTGGCTTCCGTGGCTTCCGTGGGCGCTGCCTCCGCGGGCGCTGCCTCCGCGGGCGCGGGCTGCGCGGACGTGGGTTCGGCGGCCGTCCGGGGGATGCCGAGCGCCTGCTGCATGTTCACCAGGACCGCGTGGTCCTGCTGGAGGCCGAGCAACTGCTCCTGGAGAGCGGCGATCTCCGCGCTGATACGTTCCTGTTCCTTGATGTTGCGTTCGAGGTCGCCGGTCACCTGAGCGGCGTACTGCGATGCCAGGTCACTGTTGGCTGTGGTGCTGTCGGACATGTGGCTGTCCTTCCCGGCCGACTGCCGTTGGTGCGCGCGTGCTGCGAGGGGGTGCCGCAGTGTAGCGATAGTACGGACAAACGGAACAGCTGACTCGTACCTGGTGAACACACGTCAGCACATGACCCGAGGGCTCGCTACAGTCCGCGGCATGAGCAGCTTCGCGGCACAGGCCATCGCCCACCAGCGGCTGACCGCGGGCTCCCCGGACCCGGACGTCTCCTGGCTGAACTGGGTGGTCCGGTCGCGGGCGGAGGCCAGGCTGACGGGCACGGTCCAGGCGACGGTCAGCTCACCCGGCGGCGGTGCCGGTGCCGTCGCCGAGGCCGCCTGGGTGGTCGGCACCCCCTGGCAGGGCAGGGGGGAGCGGCGGGGGAGAGGACCCTACGGCCTGATGTCGTAGAGGACGTTGAAGGGGTCGTCCGCCGTGGAGCGGACCACCTCGCGGAAACCGGCCTCCGCCGTCAGGTCGCGTACGACCGCCTCGGGCATCCCGCAGGTGCCGAGGGCGGCGCCGCCGTTGGCGAGGGACGTGGTCATGCAGTAGAAGACGCTGAACCCGTAGAGCATCGACGCGACGGGGCCCACGTTGTCCTGCGGGCGGTCCTGGCAGTTGATCTCCAGCATCAGGTAGTCGCCGTCGTCCTTGACCGCGGCCCTGATGGCGGCCAACAGCCCCTTGGGGTCGGCCGCGTCGTGGATGACGTCGAACGTGGTGATCAGGTCGTAGCGGCCGGGCAGGCCCCGCACGGCGTCCACCGTGGCGAAGGTGACGCGGTCGGCGACACCGGACCGCTCCGCGTGCGCGCGGGCCCGCTCCACCTGGGCGGGGAAGTTGTCGAAGCCGGTGAAGCGGGAGCGGGGGAAGGCCTTGGCCAGCACGGTCAGGGCCCGGCCCGCGCCGCAGCCGACGTCCGCGACGTCGACACCCCGCTCCAGCTTCTCGACGACGTGCGGGAAGGTGCTCAGCCAGTCCTCCACCATCACGCTCTCGAACCAGGCGCCGGTGAACCGGCTCATGCCGTCCCACAGCAGGTCCGGGTAGTCGCCCTGCCGCACCCCGCCACCGCTGCGGAACGCCTCGACCAGCCGCTCGTACGGCGCCAGGGCCGCGGGCAGCATCTGGTACACGCCGCCGAGGAACATCGGCCCCGACTCCTCGGCCAGCGCGGGCGCGTGCTCGGGCGGCAGGGCGAACCGTCCGGGCTCCGGTTCCTCCAGGTAGCCCGCGGCGGTGAGGCCGCGCAGCCACTCGCGGACGTAGCGCTCGTTCAGGTCCAGCCGGTCCGCCAGGTCCGCGCTGCCCGCGGGGCCGTGCTCGGCGAGGTCGCGGAACAGGCCGAGCCGGTCGCCCACGTGGCACAGGCCGACGGCCATCGTGCCGCTGACGTCCCCGAGCGCCTTCTCCATGAAGGCCTCGACCTTCGACTCGTCCAGTTGGTGCTGCGTCGCCATGGTGTCCCGTGTCCCTTCCGGCCGTCCGTCCCGGTCGCGGAGCGCGACCGCACCGGACAGCAGAACACCGGAGCCGCGCCGGTCAGGTGCCGCCACGACGGGCCGGGGCGGCGGGCCCGGACAGCCTCACCCGATCCGCGTAGCCGTGCCGTGGTTCAGCCGGTGGTGGCCCAGTCGCGCAGTTGGCGGGCGATCCGGGCGACGCCGAGCGCGCCGGAGGCCGCGTCGCGGACGAGGGCGACGGCCGCCTTGGGCGGGTAGTCGAGCCGGTGCCCGTTGAGGACGAGGTAGCCCTCGGTGGCGTGCCAGGCGAACGCCTCGTTGGAGTGCTCCAGGCACGGCAGCCGCACCAGCGTCTGGAGCAGCGCGGCGGCCCTGAGGTACGGGGAGCCGTAGATGTCACGCTCCAGCGCGCGGGCGTTGACCCGGGCGACGGCGGCGTACAGCGGGCCGTAGTCGTCGACCTGGGGGTCGCCGTCGAGCAGTTCGGCGGCGTGCAGCAGGAACGTGACGTCGAGCGGGTGCGGTGGTTCCGGCTGGGTCACGCGGCGTGCCCTCGCTCCCGCCGCTCCAGCTCCCGCCGCGCCTCCTGCTCGGCCGCCCGCTGCTCGGCGCCCGGGTCGACGGCGCTGGGCTCCGCCGCGAAGGCCGCGCCGCTGCGGTCCATGGACGCCCGGAAGCCCTCCAGGAACCGCCGCTCCACCGCGGTGGCGCGGTCGTAGGCGGCGGACAGGATGTACTCCTGCATACTCACCCCCGCCTGCTTCGCGGCCGCCGCGATGGCCGCCCGCTGCGCGGGGTCGGGGAAGCGCAGATTCATCGCCTTGGGGTCGGACATGCCCCCACGGTACCAGTGGTACCACGCGGGGGTCATCCGCCCGGCGTCCGCTCCGGACGCCGACTTCGTTGCCGACCGCGGACCGGTCCCCCGTGACCCCCCGTCCGGGCCGCGGTCGGCGCGCGCGGCGGCGCGGGACGTCGGTCCGGCCGCCGTGGTGCTGCCTGACAGACGTTACGGAGGACCCGGACGGGTGTCGTCCGGTGTGGGGATGACCTTGGCGCACAACCAGCGTGGTAGCGGGGCACGGGCTACGACTTCCGCGGTACGTGATCGCCTACCGCACCCGTTTGACGACGACCGTCCGACCCGGGGATACGCTGCGCCGGTGCGGATCCCCCCGTTCGCCGTCGACGTCCTGATCGCTGTGGCGCAGACCGGTGTCGCCGTGCTCCTCGGGATGGAGGCCGAGCAGCAGGGACACCGGGAACTGGGCCTGTTCGCCTACGTGTTGGTCGTACTGGCCAACTCGGCCGTGGCGTTCCGCGGCAGGGCCCCGGTCGCCGTCTGCCTCTTCGTCCACGGAGTCTGGGTCGTCTACGTCACGGCGGGCTACTGGCCCGTGGTGAACTCCCTCGGCCCCATGCTCGCCGTCTACACGGTGGCCTCCCTGCGCGCCACCCGCGTCTCCGTCGCCTGCGCCGTCCTGCTGGGCGCGACCTGGGTGTACGCCGGGGTGCTGTCCGGGGCCGACACGCTCCCCTCCGTCATCGGGCAGGCGATCGTCTGGCCCGCCGTGCTGTGGCGGTTCGGCTTCACCGCCCGCCGCGCCGCCGACCTCACCCGGCGGCTGCGCGAGGAACAGGCCGACCGCGCGCGGCGCGAGGTGGCCGAGGAGCGCGGCCGGATCGCCCGCGAACTGCACGACGTGGTCGCCCACCACATGTCGGTGATCTCCGTGCAGACGGGCCTCGCCCGGTTCGTCTTCGCCACCGACCCGCCCACGGCGCGCGGCGCCCTCGACACGATCGCGGCCACCAGCGGCGAGGCCCTCGAGGAACTCCGCCGGATGCTCCAGGTGCTGCGCGCCGACGACACCGACGGCGAACCCTCCGCCCCGATGCCCGGCCTCGACCGGCTGGCCGAGATGGTCGAACGCGTCCGGGCCGGGGGAGCGCGGGTCCACCTCACCGTGCGGGGCACCCCGCGACCGCTCCCGCCCGGCGTCGAACTGTGCGCCTACCGCGTGGTGCAGGAGGCCCTGACCAACGTACTGAAACACGCCCGGCACGCGGACACGACCGTCGAACTCCACTACACGGCCCGGGAGCTGACCGTCACCGTCACCGATGACGGAGAGGGGGTGATTCCGGACAACGTGCGCCCCGCCGGGGGCCATGGCTTGATTGGGATGCGTGAGCGGGCCAAGCTCTACGGTGGCACGATCAGCATCGGCCCGCGGAGCGAAGGGGGATTCGCGGTGCGCCTCACACTGCCCACCTCGGCGCAGTCGACGCGGCAGCGGGGGGAAGACACCTGACGATGATCAGGGTGCTCGTCGTCGACGACCAGTTCCTCATCCGCGCCGGTCTCGTCGCGCTGCTGCGCGCCGCGCCCGGCTTCGAGGTGGTCGCGGAGGCGGGCGACGGCGAGGAGGCCATCGCCCGCGCCGCCGAGACCCGGCCCGACGTGATCCTCATGGACATCCGGATGCCCGGCATGACCGGCGTCACCGCCATCGAACGGATCATGGCCGAGGCACCGGCACCCGCGCCCCGCATCCTCGTGCTGACCACCTTCGACCTCGACGAGTACGTCTACGGGTCGCTGCGCGCCGGGGCGTCGGGGTTCCTCCTCAAGGACGCGGGCCCCGAACGGCTGCTCGCCGCCGTCACCGCCGTCGCGGGCGGCGACACGCTCTTCGCGCCCAGCGTCACGCGCCGCCTGATCGAGACGTTCGCCCGGCGGGCCGAGCCACGCTCGCACCGGCCCGCCAGCCTGGACGCCCTGACCAGCCGCGAGGTCGAGGTGCTGAAGCTGACGGCCCGCGGCATGTCCAACCCGGAGATCGCCGACCAGCTCTTCATCAGCGAGGCGACCGTCAAGACGCACCTCAACCGCACCATGACCAAGCTGGACCTGGGCAGCAGGGCACAGGCCGTCGTGGTGGCGTACGAGACCGGCCTCGTCACCCCGGGCACCGGCGACGGCTGACGTACCGCCGTGGTTGACCCCCGTACCACGGTGGTCGTCGTGCGATCTCCACCGAGCAGGGGACGACCCGCCGCCCGCCCGGTCCGTAACGTCGCCCCGGCACGGCTGGAAATGGTCGATGAGGTCGGGGGACCCGAGCATGGAACGCAGCATCCCCCGGTACACCCTCGCGGGTGTGCCGGACGCCGATGTCACGTCGCACCCGTTCACCACCGAGGACGGACTCGGCCTGAACCTGACCCGGTTCAGACGGCACGACTGCGACGACGTCGTCGTCCTGCTGCACGGCCTGACGGCCTCCAGCGACCTGTTCATCATGCCCGAGCACCGCAACCTGGCGACCTGCCTGCTGGACCACGGCTTCGGTGACGTGTGGACCCTCGACACGCGGATGAGCAACCGCTTCCCCTACAACACGGAACCGCACGCCCACACCCTGGACGACGTGGCGCTGTACGACTACCCGGCCGCCCTGGCCGAACTGCGCCGCCACGTCGGTGACCGGCGGGTGCACGTCGTCGCGCACTGCCTGGGCTCCATGACCCTGCTGATGAGCGTCTTCGGCGGCGTCGTACGGGATGTCACGAGCGTCGTCGCCAACGCCGTCGGACTGACCATGCGGGTACCGGCCTGGTCCCGCCTCAAGGCCCGGTACGCCCCGCACCTGGCCGAGCACCTGCTCGGGGTGTCGGCCATCGACCCACGCGCCAGCCGCCAGTCCCGGTTCACCCGCGGCTGGTTGCTCAGCCGCCTGGTGTCGCTGGCGCACCAGGAGTGCGACAACCCCGCCTGCCACATGGTGAGCTTCATGTGGGGCACCGGCTGGCCCGCGCTCTACAGCCACGACAAGCTCGACCCGGTCACCCACGACCGCATCGCCGACCTCCTCGGCCCCTGCGGCCTCGACTACTTCCGGCACATCCGCGCGATCGTCCGGGCGGGCCACGCGGTGAAGTACGACCCCACCGAGCCCCGGCACGCCCGCCTCCCCGACGACTACCTGGCGGACGCCGCCGAACGGGCCGACACGGCGGTGCTGTTCATGACCGGCGACCGCAACCACGTCTTCGGCGACTCCGCCGTGCACTGCCACCGGGAACTCACCCGCCGCGCCCAGGACCCCACCCGGTACGAGCTGTTCGTCGCCCCCGGCTACGGCTACCTGGACGCCCTCATCGGCAAGGACGCCCACCGGGAGGTCTTCCCGACCGTCCTCGACTTCCTGAAGCGACGGGCGGTGTGACATGGCGGAGCACCCGGGCCCCGCCCTGCCCGCCGAGCACCCCGAGCCCGCCGAGCACGTCGACGTCGTCATCGTCGGCTCCGGATTCGGCGGCTCCGTCACCGCCTACCGGCTGGCCGAGGCGGGCCTGTCGGTGGTCCTGCTGGAACGCGGCCGGGCCTACCCGCCCGGCACCTTCCCCCGCACCCCGGCCGAACTGGGCCGCGCCTTCTGGGACCCGCGGGCGGGCCTGCGCGGACTGTTCGACGTGCGCAGCTTCCGCCGCTTCGACTCCGTGGTCGCCAGCGGCCTCGGCGGCGGCTCCCTCGTCTACGCCAACGTGCTGCTGCGCAAGGACGAGCGCTGGTTCGTCGAGGCGCAGCCGCTGCCCGGCGGCGGCCACGAGTCCTGGCCCCTGACCCGCGCCGACCTCGACCCCCACTACGACGAGGTCGAGCGGATGCTCGCCGCCACGCCCTACCCGCTCGACCACGCCCCCTACACCGACACCCCCAAGACCCACGCGCTGCGCGAGGCGGCCACCGCGCTCGGCCTCGACGTCCAGCTCCCGCCCCTCGCCGTCAGCTTCGCGCCGCGGCCGGGCGCCGCACCGGAACCCGGCGTGCCGCTCGCCGACCCCGCCTACGGCAACCTGCACGGCGTCCGCCGCACCACCTGCCGCCTGTGCGGGGAGTGCAACCTCGGCTGCAACGAGGGCGCCAAGAACAGCCTCGACCACACCTACCTGTCCGCCGCCCGCCACCACGGCGCCGACCTGCGCACCCACCACGAGGTGCGGGCCGTACGCCCCCTCCCGCGCGGCGGCTACGCCGTGGACTACGTGAGCCACCGCGCGCCGGGCCACAAGGTGCGCTCCCTCGGCTGCGACCGGCTGGTGCTCGCGGCGGGCACCTACGGCACCACGTACCTGCTGCTGCGCTCCCGCGACCACCTGCCCGGCCTCAGCCCGGCCCTCGGCACCCGGTTCGCCAGCAACGGCGACCTGCTCGCCATCCTGGTCCGCGCCGGACACGGCGACCGCCCACGGCCCCTGGAGCCCAGCCGCGGACCGGTGATCACGGCCTCGGTCCGGCTGCCCGACGCGCTCGACGGCCCCGAACACACCGGCCGCGGCGGGTACGTCCAGGACGGCGGCTACCCCGGCTTCATCAGCTGGCTCGCCGAGGGCGCCGACGTCCCGCGGCAGCTCTCCCGGAGCGCCCGCTTCGCGCTCGGCCGGATCGTCGCCCGCGCGAGCGGCACCCCGGACCCGCACCTGTCCCGCCCGCTGTCCGAACTGCTCGGCGCGGGCGTCCTCTCCAGCACCTCCGTCCCCCTGCTCGGGATGGGCCGGGACATCCCCGACGGCGTGCTCCGGCTGCGTGACGGCCGACTCGACGCCGACTGGTCCACGGCCACCAGCGCCGCCTACTTCGAGCGGCTGCGCGCCACCATGCGGCGCCTGGCGGACGAACTCGGGGCGGCCTACGTCGACAACCCCCTCTGGTACGGCAAGCGGGTCGTGTCCGTCCACCCGGTCGGCGGCGCGCCCATGGCCGCGCGCCCCGAGGACGGCGTCTGCGACCCGTACGGCGAGGTGTACGGCCACCCCGGGCTGTACGTCGCGGACGGCGCGGCGATGCCGGGCCCGGTCGGCACCAACCCGTCGCTGACGATCGCCGCGCTCGCCGACCGGCTGTCCACCCGGCTGCTGGAGAACCGCTCCGCGCGGCGCCCGACCCGCGTCCCGCGCCCCGCCCCCGCCTACCCGGACCGCACGTCGCTGGTCTTCACGGAGCGGATGCGGGGCTTCCTCGTCCCCGGGGCGCGTGATCCACGGGCGGTCGGCGCGCCGCGCGAGCCGTTCTCGGTGCGGCTGACGGTCACGCTCGACGACATCGACGCCTTCCTGGACGCGCCCGAGCACCAGGCCCGCGTCGACGGCTGGCTCGACGCGCCGAGCTGCGGCGGACGGCGGCCGGTGCTGCACGGCCTGCTCCGGATGTTCCCGGCGGACGACGACACGCAGGACGGCCGGACGCTGACGTACCTCCTGCGCTTCACGGACGCCGAGGACCGCCCGCGCGTCCTCACCGGCAGCAAGGACCTCACGGGCGGCACACCGCTGCGGCTCTGGTCGGAGACGACGACCCTGCCGTTCCGGCTGCTGGACGGCGCCTGCGCGGAAGACGGCCCGGAGGCCGTCGTCGGCGCGGGCCGCCTGGGCATCCGTCCCCTCGACTTCCTCCACCAGCTCACGACGTTCCGCACCACCGGACCACGCGCCAGGGCGGCACTGGACCGCTTCGGCCGGTTCTTCGCGGGCAGGCTGTGGACGGTCTACGGGAGGCCGTGAACTGTCCGTGACGGTCCGCTAGTTCCCCACCCCGAGCTGGGACATGAACGCCGACGGGTAGCGGTCGCCGCGCGCCGCGCCCGGCGGGACCGCCTTCTCGATCTCCACGAGGTCGTCCGCGCCGAGGTCCAGCTCCAGCGCGGGCAGCGCCTCCGCCAGCCGCTCCCGGGTCCGGGCGCCGACCAGCGGCACGACGTCCTCGCCCCGCCCGGCGACCCAGGCGATGGCGAGCTGGGCGACGGTGCACCCCTTGGCGTCGGCGACCCGGCGCAGCGCCTCCACCAGGCCGAGGTTGTGCTCCACGTTCCCGGCGGTGAACCGTGGGCTCATCGCGCGGGCGTCACCCGCGCCGGCGCCGCGCCCGGCCGACCAGTGCCCGGAGATCAGACCCCGGCTCAGGACGCCGTACGCGGTCAGGCCGATGCCCAGCTCGCGGAGCGTGGGCAGCACCTCCGCCTCCACGGCGCGGGAGATCAGCGAGTACTCGATCTGGAGGTCCGCCACCGGATGCACGGCGTGCGCCCGGCGGACCGTCGCCGCGTCGACCTCGGAGAGCCCGAGGTGGCGCACGTACCCGGCGTCGATCATCTCCTTGACCGCGCCGACCGTCTCCTCGATCGGCACCGCGGGGTCGAGCCGCGCGGGCCGGTAGACGTCGACGTGGTCGGTGCCGAGCCGGGTCAGTGAGTAGGCCAGGAAGTTCTTCACCGCCTCGGGACGGCCGTCCACCCCGCCGAACTGGGGGCCGGGCCCGCGCAACATGCCGAACTTGACGCTGAGCTGGTAGCTGTCGCGGTCCCGGCCGCGCAGCGCCTCCGCGAGCAGCAGCTCGTTGTGGCCCATGCCGTAGAAGTCGCCGGTGTCGAACAGCGTGACCCCGGCGTCCAGCGCGGCGTGCACGGTGGCGACGCTCTCGGCGCGGTCGGCCGCCCCGTACGCGCCCGACATGCCCATGGCGCCCAGGCCGAGGGCGGAGACGGCGGGGCCGTGGCCGCCCAGTGAACGCATCCGCATCAGGTTCTCCTCTTTCGCTGACTCGTGGGTTCGCCACCCACGATGGGCGCGCGCCACGGCTCGCGGGAGAGGAGGGTTTGTCCAGGGAGCGCCGCTCCCTGGATGGCCCCGCCGCGGCGGGGGACGATGGGGTATGCAGCGTGACCAGCTCGCCGACTTCCTGCGCCGCCGCCGCGAGGCGATCCGCCCGGCCGAGGTCGGCATCGTCGACGGCCCGCGCCGCCGCACCAGCGGACTGCGCCGCGAGGAGGTGGCGATGCTCGCCGGGGTGTCGGTGGACTACGTCGTACGCCTGGAGCAGGGCCGCAGCAGCCAGCCCTCACCGCAGTTGCTCGGCTCGCTGGCGAGGGCGCTGCGGCTGTCCGACGACGAGCGGGACCACCTGTTCCACCTGGCCGGTCACCGACCCCCGCCCGCCGACGGGGTGGCGAGCCTCGCCCGTGCCGGGCTGATCCGCATGTTGGACCTGCTCGGGGACGTCCCGGCCCTGGTCCTGTCCGACCTGGGCGAGGTCCTCGCGCAGAACCGGGCGGCGCTGCTGCTGAGCGGTGACCTCACCCGCTTCACCGGCGACCGGCGCTACATCGTCTACCGCTGGTTCACCGACCCTCAGGCCCGTGCCGTCGCCCCGCCCGAGGAGCACGAACACCGCGCCCGCCAGTTCGTGGCCGACCTGCGCGCCACGGCCGGACGCCGCTCCGGCGACCCCACGGTCACCCGGCTCGTCGAACGGCTGAACGCCGCGAGCGCCGACTTCCGGCGGCTGTGGGCCGAGCACGAGGTGGCGGTCCGCCGCGCCGACCGCAAGACCATGCTGCACCCCCAGGTCGGCCCGCTCCTCATGGACTGCGAAACCCTCGTCACCCCCGACCAGCGCCAGCAGCTCCTGGTCCTCACCCCCGCCGACACCGAGACCCGCGAGCGCCTGGACCTGCTGCGCGTCGTCGGCGTGCAGGAGTTCCCCACCGCGGGCCCGCCGTGACCGGCACGAGGGAGGCGGCTCACTCAGCCGGACGCCAGTACACGCCCTCCCGGCGGTGGAGATGGTGCAGGTCGACCAGGTAACGGCGCAGGGTGACGTGGTCGAGCGTGCCGCCCTCACACCAGGCGCGCAGCCTGTCGTTGACGGCGGCCTCCGGATAGTCGACCCCCGGCTCGAACGCGCGCTCCGCGACGTACCGGAGGACCAGCTTCTTCCGCGTCCACTGGGCGGGGAGCCCGACCAGCCGCCCGTCCCGCACGAACGTGCGCAGTACGGCGTCGACCTGCGCGTCACCGGACCCGAACTCCTCGCCGGGCGCGGACGCGGCGCCCTCCCGGGCCCGCTGCCGCAGGTACCGGTAGGCGACCGTGAGCCCGGCACCGTCGCGCGTGACGACCTGCCGCTCCTGGAGCCGCAGCAGCGCCACCGCCGCGTCCTTGGCCGACAACTCGGCCCGGCTCGCGACCGCGGCGGGCGTCGTCGCCCCCAACGCCACCGCCGCGAACGCCCGCACCCGCTTCTCGTCAGCGAACAGCCCCGCCAGATCGTCGGCCGTCATGAGCGGTACTCCCTGTCTGTGTGCGTCGGCCGGTGCCGATACCGGGCACGATGATGCCGGGTGGGGGCGGCGAGCGCCCGGCATTATTCGCCGGGGGCCGGGTGTTAGCCTCCCCGTACATGGACGAACGTGTGTACGTGGGCAAGGCCGGTGCGGACGCGGCGCTGGACCGGGGGTGGCTGCTCGGGCACTTCAAGGATGCGGGCGATCCCCGGCACAGTGACGCCGTGGAGATCAAGTGGGGCACGCATCCCAAGGGCGACACCCGCGCCGAGTGGGTGCGCGGGGAGTGCCGTACCGCCCTGCTCGTGCTCATCAGCGGACGGTTCCGCGTCGAACTGCCCCACCGCAGCGTCCTCCTGGCCGAGCAGGGCGACTACGTCGTCTGGGGCGAGGGCGTCGACCACTCCTGGTTCGCCGAGGAGGAGTCGGTGGTCC
The DNA here is from genome assembly GCF_042674625.1 of Streptomyces flavalbus. NCBI lineage: Bacteria > Bacillati > Actinomycetota > Actinomycetes > Kitasatosporales > Streptomycetaceae > Streptomyces > Streptomyces flavalbus. Next base: position 139,215 of record NZ_JBHTEB010000001.1, on the reverse strand, counting down.
TGACGGTGCGTTGGCCCTCGGTTCCCGGCTATGCGGTGAGCGACGGGGTCGGCACGGGCGTCGCCGCCGCGCCGTCGGCCACTGAACGGCCGTAATGCACGCCAGGCTCCCTGCTCACCACCCGCCTCCGTGATCAACTATGTCTGTTTCATTGACATTTCATTCAGACGACCTACCGTTGGGAGCGCTCCCAAAACCTGTGACACTGGAAGGAGTTCCCCCCACATGCGCAACCAGAGTCCGTTAACCGGGCGGTCGCGGTCGTCCCTCCGCAGGCCTCTCCAGGTGCTCGTCATGCTGTTCGCCGCGGTGGTCGGCGCGCTGGCCTGGTCCACCCCCGCCCAGGCTCACGGCACCATCGTCAACCCGGCCACCCGCGCGTACCAGTGCTGGAAGACCTGGGGCAACGACCACATGAACCCGGCCATGCAGACCCAGGACCCCATGTGCTGGCAGGCGTGGCAGGCCAACCCCGACACCATGTGGAACTGGATGAGCGCGCTGCGCGACGGCCTCGGCGGCCAGTTCCAGGCCCGGACGCCCGACGGCACGCTCTGCAGCAACAACCTGTCCAGGAACGCCAGCCTGAACAAGCCCGGACCGTGGAAGACCACCAACGTCAGCAACAACTTCACGGTCCAGCTGTACGACCAGGCGTCCCACGGCGCCGACTACTTCCGGGTCTACGTGAGCAAGCAGGGCTTCAACCCCCAGACGCAGACCCTGGGCTGGGGCAACCTCGACTTCATCACGCAGACCGGCCGGTACGCCCCGGCGCAGAACATCAGCTTCAACGTCAACACCTCCGGCTACACCGGACACCACATCCTGTTCGTGATCTGGCAGGCCTCACACCTCGACCAGGCGTACATGTGGTGCAGCGACGTGAACTTCGGCTGAGCCGGAGAGCGCCGCACACGGCACTGCCCGCGGCCGGGCAGCGGTAACCCGCCCGGCCGTCCAGGCCCCGTCGGGGCAGGGGACCCACGTGGTCACCCTGTCCCGCCGGGGCCTCCCCAGCTCCGCTGACGGGGGTTGCGCGGTGCTGTGCCTGGGATCACAGGCACACCCGGCCCGCCGCGGACAGAACAGTGCATGACGCACACCACCTCCCGCGCCGCCCTCGGCAGTCCTCCGCCGCGTTCAAGGGCAGTCGGTCCGAACACCGCGACGGCTCCGGCGAAGTCGGGGTTCAGGCCGGACATCCAGGGGCTGCGCGGGCTGGCCGTGTCGCTCGTCGTCCTGGCCCACGTGGGCGTGCCCGGGGTCACCGGCGGATACGTCGGGGTCGACGTGTTCTTCGTCATCTCCGGGTTCCTCATCACCACCGGCCTGCTCCACGAGGCCGACCGGACGGGCACCCTGTCCCTGCGCCGCTTCTACGCGCGACGCGCCCTGCGCATCCTGCCGTTGGCCACGCTGGTCCTGCTGGCCACCCTCGGCGGCTGCGTGCTGTTCGCCTCGAAGATCCGCCACGCGGAGCTGACCGGGGACGCCCTGTCCAGCGCCGCGTACGTGATGAACCTCGACCTGGCGGTCACCGGCACGGACTACCTGCGCGAGGGGCAGGCGCCGAGCCCCTTCCAGCACTACTGGTCCCTGTCCGTGGAGGAGCAGTTCTACCTGCTGTGGCCCCTCCTGCTGCTGAGCGCGGTCAGGATCGCCCGGCGGCGCCCCCTGGTACGCGCCCTGCCGCTCCTGACGCTGTGCGCGGTCTCCTTCCTCCTGGCCGTGCACACGACCGCCGCCTCCCCGTCCTGGGGCTACTTCGGGCCGCACACCCGCCTGTGGGAACTGGGCTGCGGAGGGCTCCTCGCCTGCTGCGCCGGGGCCCTGACCCGTCTGCCGCGCTCCGTCGCCGCCGCGTGCGCCTGGCTCGGACTCGCCGCGATCGTCGCCTCGGCCGTGCTGTACGACGACCAGACACCCTTCCCCGGACACCACGCCCTCCTGCCCGTCCTGGGAGCGGCCCTGGTGATCGGCGGCGGCTGCCACCCCTCGCCGCCCGCCGCGTCCCGGCTGCTCGGCCTGCGCCCGGCCACCTGGCTGGGGGACGTCTCCTACGGCTGGTACCTCTGGCACTGGCCCCTGCTCATGCTCGCCCCCGACGCCCTGGGCCAGGAGGCCAGCCTGCTGCTCGGCGTCGAACTGAGCGTCGTAGCGCTGCTGCTGGCCTGGCTGAGCCTGCACCTCGTGGAGCGACCGCTGCGCGGCCTCGCCCCGCTGCGCCGCCGCCCCCGCGCGGCCGTCGCCTTCGGCGTGGGCCTGTCGGCGACCGCCGCCTGCGCGGCCCTGGTCGCGTCCTGCCTCCCCCCGGCCATCAGCACCGGCGTCGACGCCCCCGAACTGCGGCGGGCGCTGGCCACGGCCCAGGACCCGCGGGCCCGGCTGACCGGCCTGCTGGCCGCGCCGCCGAGCGGGCTGCCGGGCAACCTGTCGCCCGCGCTGCCGGACGTCAAGCACCAGGAGTCCGCCGTCTACCGGGACGGCTGCCACGTCGACTACGCCGCCGTCCGCTCGCCGGAGTGCCGCTACGGCGACCCCGTTGCCGAGCGGGTCGTCGTGCTGTACGGCGACTCCCACGCCGCCCAGTGGTTCCCCGCGCTGGACGCGCTCAGCCGACGCCACGGGTGGCGGCTGGTCTCCCTGACGAAGGCGTCCTGCAAGACCGCCGACGTCACCACCGTCCACCGGGGCCAGCCCTACACGGCGTGCGACACCTGGCGGGCCCACGCCCTGCGCCGGATCGCGCACCTGCGGCCCGCGCTGGTCGTCACCTCCTCCTCCGAAGCGGGCACCCCGGCCCACCGGCTGGACGATCCGCCGCGGGAGTGGACCGCAGGCTACGAGCGGGTCTTCCGGCGCCTGACCGCCGCCGCGGACCGGGTGGTCGTCCTCCTGGACAACCCGTGGCCCAAGGGCGACCCCGTCGAGTGCGCGGCGCGTCACCCGCTGCGGCTGCGGTCGTGCGAGCACCCCGCGCGTGAGGCGGTCCGGGACCCGGTGCGCCGTGAGGCGACCCGACGGGCGGGCCGTCACGCGGGCGCCGTGGTGGTGGACCCCCTGCGCTGGCTCTGCTCCGGGGGCGGGCGGTGCCCGGTGGTGGTGGGCGAGACGTTCGTCTACCGCGACGCCAGCCATGTCGCGGAGTCCTACGCCGCGGCACTGGCGCCGGTCTGGGAGAGGGAGCTGAACCCTTTCTTGAACGAGTGATCCAGATGCGATGCGGTCGGTTCGTGGCGAGAACCCGGGAGTTCGACAAAGCTGGACATCCCCGTTCTGGCGCTCGGCGGCTCCGCCTTCATCGGTGAACGCAACGCGTCCCAGGCGCGGCTCCTCGCCGACGACGTCACCGGTCACGTCTTCGACGCGGGCCACGACCTCGCGGAGGAGGTGCCCGACGAGATGGCCGCCGTGGTCCTGCCGTTCCTGGCGGCGCACCGGTAGCCGACGCCCGTCCAGCGGAATGGCCCAGCGGAGTGGGAGGCAAGTGGCCCAGGCGGCTGGGCCGCGTGCCTCCTACGGTGGACGGGCGACCCCCCGAACGCACCTCGGCACCATCCGAGGAAGCCCCATGCGCGCCATCACCGTCACCGACCGCGACGCCGGAGTCAGCGGCCTGACCCTCTCCGAGCTGCCCCACCCGCACGCCGCCGAGAACGACGTGATCGTGGCGGTCCACGCCGCCGGGTTCACCCCGGGCGAGCTGACCTGGCCAGCCACCTGGACCGACCGGGCCGGTCGTCACCGCACCCCGAGCGTGCCCGGCCACGAGCTGTCCGGCGTGGTCACCGAGCTGGGCTACGGCACCACCGGTCTGACGGTCGGGCAGCGCGTGTTCGGGCTGGCCGACTGGGCCCGCGACGGCTCGCTGGCCGAGTACGTCGCCGTCGAGGCCCGCAACCTCGCCCCGCTCCCGGCCGACGTCGACCACGTCACGGCCGCCGCGCTGCCGATCTCCGGGCTCACCGCCCATCAGGCGCTGTTCGACCACGCCCGCCTGGACACCGGCCAGAGCGTCCTCGTCCACGGCGCCGCGGGCGGGGTCGGCTCCCTCGCCGTGCAACTGGCCCGCGAGGCCGGTGCCCGGGTGATCGGCACCGGCCGGTCCGGCGACCGGGACACCGCCCTCGGCCTGGGCGCGGACGTCTTCGTCGACCTCCAGGCCGAGCGGCTGGAGGACGTCGGTGAGGTCGACGTCGTCTTCGACGTGATCGGCGGGGAGATCCTCGAACGGTCCGCCGCGCTGGTCCGGCCGGGCGGCACCCTGGTCACCATCGCCGAGCCGGTCACCGTCCGGCCCCGCGACGGGCGCGCCGTCTTCTTCGTCGTCGAACCGGACCGGGTCCGGCTGGCCGACCTCGCCCAGCGGGTGCGGGACGGCCGCCTCAAGCCGATCGTCAGCGATGTCGTGCCGCTCGCCGAGGCGGCCTCCGCGTTCACCCCGGACAAGCGCGCCCCCGGCAAGAGGATCATCCGCGTCACCGGGGAGTGAGGGGACGGGAGACGGCGCGGCGGTCAGGCGGCCGGGCGGTGAGGCCGCCGAGTGGTCCGGCCGACCCGCATATGATCATCCGCATGGCACTGCGACCCGTTCAGGTGAACATCAAGGCCCGCGACGCCGCGGCCATCGGCCGGTTCTGGGCGGAGGCGCTCGGCTGGAGCGCGTACAGCCCCGGCATGACCACGTACGTGGGGCCCGCCGGTGGTCTGGTCTGGCCGGACCCGGTCGCCCTCGGCATCGACGTCGTGCCCGTCCCGGACGGCAAGACGGCGACGAAGAACCGTACGCACCTCGACCTCGCCACCACCTCCGCCGCCCACCAGGCGGAACTGGTCGCGCGGTTGGAGGCGCTCGGCGCGGCACGCGTCCACGTGGGGCAGGGCGGCGACGTGCCGTGGACGGTGCTCGCCGATCCGGAGGGCAACGAGTTCTGTGTGCTGGAGCCCCGGGAGGCGCACCAGGACACCGGGCCGATCGCCGTCGTGGTCGTCGACTGCGTGGACCCGCGGGCCATGGCCCGGTTCTGGGGCGAGGCGATCGACTGGGAGCTGTGCGAGGTGACCGACGACCACGCGCTGCTGCGCTCGGCCGAGGGCGGCGGCCCCTACCTCGAGTTCCTCCGCACGCCCGACGTGAAGACGGTGCCGGACCGCATCCACCTCGACCTGCTGCCGTACCCCGGTGACGACCAGGCGGCCGAGGTGGCCCGGCTGCGGGCCCTCGGCGCCACCGACGTCGACCTCGGACAGGGCGAGGTGTCCTGGGCGGTGCTCGCCGACCCGGAGGGGCACGAGTTCTGCGTCCTCGCCGTGCCGTCCTGAGGCCGTGCGCCGGGCGGTGTCACGGGCGCGGCCACGGCAGCAGTCCCGCCGCCGTCTCGACGATCCGGTCCGGGCTCGCTGTGGCGTCCACCTCCGCGCCCCGCTCGTCCGGCCCGAGGGCGTCGAGGGCGGCGAGCTGGGAGTCGAGGAGGGCGGCAGGCATGAAGTGGCCGGGGCGGTCGCGGAGCCGTTCGGTGAGGGTGGCGCGGTCGGCGCTCAGCTGGAGGAAGAAGGCGGGCGGGCAGGCCGCGCGCAGCGTGTCCCGGTAGCGCCGCCGCAGCGCCGAGCAGGTGACCACGCCGCCGGTGCCCGCCGCGGCGCGCTCCCGCAGCCAGCGGCCGATGGCCGCCAGCCAGGGCGCACGGTCCGCGTCGGTCAGCGGTGTGGCGGCGGCCATCTTGGCGATGCTGGCGGGGGAGTGGAAGTCGTCGCCCTCCGCGAACGGCAGCGCCAGCCGGTCCGCGAGCAGTCGCGCCACCGTCGACTTCCCGCTGCCGGTCACGCCCGCGACCACCACACAGGGCGGCGCGGGAGGGTGCGAACTCATGCGCCAGCGCTCCCGACGGGTCCCTGGGAACCCGCCGGGTACTCCTCCAGCGGGACGAGATCACGCTCCCACGCCTCCAGGACGGGCGTGACGACCCGCCAGGACTCCTCGGCCTCGTCACCGCGCAGGGACAGGGCGGGGTCCCCGGCGAGGACGTCCTTCAGGAGACGGCGGTACGCGGGCAGGTGGGGCGGCTCCATCCGTGCCGTCAGGGACAGCGGGGCGAGCACCTCGGGGCGGGAGCCGATCGCCGTCAGGTCGAGGGTGAGGCCCTCGGGTTCCAGGCCGAAGCGGAGCACGTTGGGCCGGGCCTCGCCCCGGTGGCCGAACGGCAGGTGCGGCACGGAACGGAACCGCACCGCGACCTCCTTGCGGTCCGCGCCGAGGGCCTTGCCGCTGCGCAGCCGGAACGTCGTCCCCGACCAGCGCCAGTTGTCCACCTCCAGCACCACCTCGGCGTACGTCTCCACACGGCGCCGCGCGTCGACGCCCTCCTCGTCGGCGTAGGCGGGGACGTCCCGGTCCCCGATCCGGCCGGTGAGGTAGCGGGCGCGACGGGTGCGGCGTACCACGTCGTAGCATCGCGTCCGTGTCGAAGCGGTGGTGGCGGTGGAAGCGCCCCCAGGACAGCGAGAGGTCGAGGCGTTCGCCCTGCCGCAGGTCGTGGGTGGTGCGCAGGCCCGGCAGGGGGCGGTTGGAGCGCAGGTGCAGCCGCAGCTCAGGGCGGCGGGACGGCCGTATCTCCAGGCCGCTGAAGAGCGACCGGGTCTGGCCGCCGCCCCGGGGTTCCAGGTCCACGCGCAGGCGTACGGTGCCGTCCAGGACCCGGGCGCCGCGCACCAGTTCGGCCCGGTCGGCGGGGACGTCGTCGGTGAGGTCAGCGCCGGAGCGCAGGGCCAGCGCGTCGGTGACGCGGACCAGACCGGTGGGGCAGCGCAGGTCGGTCACCAGGACGCCGGTGTCGGGCTCGTACCGCTGCCGCGCCTCGACCAGGTCCTCCGGCGCGAGCGTGAAGTGCCCGCCGCGCGCGTGGTCGAGGAGGGCGCAGAAGACCGGCTCGGCGTCGAAGCGGGGCAGGCACAGCCACGGGATGGAGCCGTCCAGGCCGACCAGCGCGGTCGTCGCGCCGTCCCCGATGAGGCCGAGGCCCTCCAGCGGCAGGTAGCCCTTGCGCCGACGCGGGGGCCGGAACGGGGGATCGGGGTCGTGCATGGCGTCTCGCTTCCGGTCGGAGACGTTGAGCGCCGCTCCCAGGCTCAGCCGCTCACCTCACCCCGTCCACGCTCGCAGAGGCGGTGCGCACGCGCGACCGGAAGGTGCCGGAAGGTGTCATGCCCTCCCCGGTCACGCGACCGGAGGGTGTCACCGCCCTCCCCGGTCACGACCGGGGGCGTCATCGCCGTCCCCCGTCACGCCTCCCCGCGCACGACCACCACGGAACTGTGCGCGTGGTGCAGCAGCGCCTGGCTCACCGAGCCGAGCAGGAGACCGGTGAAGCCGCCGCGCCCCCTGGCCCCGACGACCACGAGCTGGGCGTTCCGGCTCGCCTCGATGAGCACCTCGCGGGTCTCCCCGCTGGCGACCTCGCGCCGGACCGGGACGTCCGGGTGCCGCTCCGCGTGTCCGGCGAGCGCCTCGGCCAGCAGCCGCTCCGGGCCCTCGACACCGGTACCGGCCGGGGCGTAGTCCGGCAGCCAGGCGTGGACGGCGACCAGCTCGGCGCCGCGCAGCGCCGCCTCGGCGAACGCGAACGCCACCGCCTTCTCACCGGCCGGGGAGCCGTCGACGCACAGCACGACGGACCGGCGTCGGCGGACTCCTCGCGGGCCACCATCAGGGGGCACCGGCAGTGCGCGGCCAGCGCCGCCGCCGTGGAGCCCAGCAGCACGCCCATGACGCCGCCCATCCCGCGCGCCCCGACGACCAGCAGCTCCGCCGCCCGCGACTCCGCCTCCAGCACGGACACCGTGTCGCCGGGCACCATGGCCTCGGTGACCTCCACGTCCGCGGCCACGCCGCGGGCACGCTCCGCGGCCTCGCTGACCAGGCGGTTCAGCGGCGTGGTGTCCAGCGGCGCGTACCGGGGCCGGACCGGCCAGTTCAGGGCGTACACCACCCGCAACTCCGCGCGCCGCCGCCGGGCCTCCCCGGCGGCCGTCTCCACCGCGGCGTGACTCGACGACGAGCCGTCCGTTCCCACCACGACCAGGTTGCCCATCACTCCTCCAGGGCTCGGTTCGGCCCGCCCGTGACGTCAGTACCGCTGCGCCTGGGCGAGCCGGGGCGTCAGCCGCGCGTCCGCGGGCTGTCGGCTGAAGGCGATGGGTTGCTCCTTCTCGCCCGGTTCGAGGTCCTCCGCGCCGACGAACCTCGTCTCGACGACCTTCCCGGAGGTGTCCTCGAAGTCGACGCGCACCGCGTACGACGCGGTGTCGTCGGTCTTGTTGGTGATCGTGACCAGGGCGGCGAGCAGCCCACTGGTCTCCTCCCTCGGCAGGCCCTTCATGCCGACCTCGGAGAGGGCGTTGCCGCGCCCCTTGACGTCCTTCAGCGCGTCCTCGGCGGCGGCGCTGGAGCGGGCGGCCTCGGCCTCGACGGACGCCTCGAACTCGGAGGCGCGCGCGGACGCCGAGGAGGCCGCCGCCGACGCCGAGGCCCGTGCGGAGGCGATCGCGGACGCCGCCTTGGAGGCCAGCGCGGAGGGCGGTGTCCCGGACAACGACGCCGTGTCGGGGGCGCTGGTCGTCGGCGGGGGAGTGGAGCCGGAGTCACCGTCGCCGCCACCGCACCCGGTGAGGGCGGCGACGGTCAGGGCGCAGCCGAGCGCCGCCATGACGACGGCTCGGCGGCCGGTCCCGTTCCGGGGGCCTGGGTGGGGTCGCGCCATCCTGTTCGTCCTTCGCGCCGGGCCGGATCGATCCCGTTCATCGTCGGCGCGGCGCGGGCGGGGCGCGATTCGGCGTGGGCCGTTCGTAGCGCGCGCCCGAGAAGGTGGCGCTACCCGGGAGGGGCGGGCAGCCTGCGCGGCTCGACGCGTTCCTCCACCGCCCGGTCGCCCTCGCGCCGGACGATGTAGGCGCCCTTGCCCGGCACCTCCGCCACCGCCTCCACCAGCTCCGTTCCCCGGTACACGAGGCCGACGCCGTCGTCCGTGCAGTGCGCCGTGGGCAGCGTGCCGTCCGCGACGAGCCGGTGGATCAGGGGCCGACGGCCCGCGTCGACGTCGTAGTGGACGCCGTTGCCGTACGGCAGGAAGCCCAGCGCGTCGGTGACCGGCCGCAGTTCGGGGCCGTACGAGTCCGTGGTGCCGCCCTGGAACCAGCAGATGGAGCCCGCGCTGACGCCGCTCAGCACCACCCCGGCCTGCCAGGCGCGGCGCATGACGGCGTCCAGGCCGTGCACCCGCCACACCGCCAGCAGGTTGGCGACCGAGCCGCCCATGACCCAGACGACGTCGTGGTCGAGGACCGTGCCCTCGACGTCGTCCAGGTTGGGCATGGGGAACAGGTGCAGCGGGGTGAGGTCGAAGCCCGCGGTCCGCGCCGCCTCGGTCATCCGGGTCGTGAAGTGCTCGGCGTCCCCGATCGCCGTGCCGACGTACAGGATGCGGGGGCGGCGGCCGTGGACGCCGGACAGGTCGACCGCGTGGTACACCAGCGCGTCGAACATCACCCGGGCGCGCGTTCCGACGCGGTGCCCGCCGGAAGTGGCGACGATGGTCGGTTCCGATGCCGTCATGGCCATGATCGTATCGGCGGTGTGCGGTGGCGCAGGCAGGAGGTCACCACCACGAAGGGCCACAGGGACTGGGCCGACGTCACGAACCGCTCCGCGACGCCCGCCGCGCCCTGCTGGTGGGCCTCGACCAGGAACCACAGCGCACCGGCGCCCATCAGCGCCGTCGCCGCGAGGGCGGGGGCCGGGCGCAGCGCCCAGGGCGCGGTCGCGGCACGGTGGGCGGCCAGCACCGGCCAGACGGCGAGCAGCAGGAAGCCGACCGCGGCGACCGAACCGTGCCGCAGGGAGCCCCCGCTGCTCGGCGTCGGCAGCAGGGCCACCACCAGCGCCGCCACCCCGCCGCCGCCCAGCGCCACCCGTCCGGCGGGCGCGGCGGCACGCAGTCCCCACGCGGTGAGCAGGTGGCAGACGCCCAGCGCGAACAGCGCCCCGGTCATCACCCAGAACCCGGCGGAGCCGTAGGCGGCCAGGACGCTGATGGTCTGGGAGACGGGATCGTAGGCGGGCCCTTCGAGCCGTCCCGCGATCGCCCAGCCCGCGATGAGCAGGACAGGCGCGCAACCTGAGGTGAGCAGGGCCCATCTGGGGACAACTGGCATCAAGTCACCATAAAGGACGCGCCTGCCGGTTCGTGCTCCGGACGCCCGTCAGCCGGTGCCGCGGCCGGTCCAGGGGGCGGTCGGCTGGAGCACCGCCTCGGTGAGGGCGCGCGTGCGCAGCGCGGTGATCTTCTGGTACTCCGGGTCGGCCACCATGCGGCTGAACGCCTCCCGGCTCGGATAGCGGACCAGCAGGACCGCGTCCCAGTCCTGCCCAGGCTCGGCGACCAGCGCCGGGCAGCCGTCCCCGGCGTAGAGCAGCTCACCGCCGTACCGCTTCAGGAACACGGCGGCCTGCCGTGAGTACTCCGCGTACAGGGCGCGCCCCTCGGGGGCGAACCGGAGCAGGTTGAGCATGACGACGGGCTCTCCCGGGTCCGTCGCGGCCAGGTGCGCGAGAGCCGCTCCGGTGGGGTCGACGGCCATGGTGGTCTCCTCGTCGGCATCGTGAAAGGCGTCATCGTGAAAGTCGGCATCGTGAAAGGGGCGGGTGCGGCAGCAGGCTAGAGGGTCACCGCCCGCCGTGCATACCACCCGGTCGGTCTGGGATTCCGGTGCGGTCACACGACCACGCCCGCGCATCCGCAGGGCAGGCGGTACGGTGGCTGTCCGGACGTGCGGCGAAGGGGGCCGGGGGAGTGGAAGCGGAGTTACTGGCACTGGCCGCCACGGGCGCCACGACCGTCGTCCAGCAGATGGCGACGGACTCCTGGACGCGGGTACGTGACCGCGTCGCCGCGTTCCTCGCCCGCCGGGGCGGCGAGGAGGACGCGCTGGCGGGGGAGTTGGAGACCTCGCGCCGTGAACTGACGGCGGCGCTGGCCTCCGGCGAGGAACAGACCGCCGCGGACGTCGAGGCCGAGTGGCGCGTCCGGCTGCGGCGCGTGCTGCTGGCCGACCCGCGCGCCGCCGCCGAACTGCGCGCCCTGCTCGACGAGCTGACGCCCCAGGGGAACGTCCAGCGGGCCGGGGACGTCCGCAACACGATCACCGGCGGTGTGCAGCACGGCCCGGTGATCCAGGCGGGCAACGTCGGACCGGTCACCCTCGGCACGCCCATCGCCCCCGAACCGCCGCACCAGGAGCCCGGAACCTGACACCGCGGGCTCCGGGACACCGTGACCACCCCGCCGACCGCGTTACTGTCGACTCCATGAGCGAGAACTCCGAGCGTTCCGTCGTCGTCGAGCGCACCAGCACCGGCCACTACGTGGCGACCAACGTCCGCGGCGGCACGATCCGCTTCGGTACGGCCTCCGACGCCGGGCCGGACGCCGAGTTCACCCCCGTCGAACTGCTGCTCGCCGCGATCGGCGGCTGCACCGCCGCGGACGTGGACGTCGCCACCACCCGGCACGCCGAGCCCACGGAGTTCTCCGTGGCGGTGGCCGGGGACAAGGTCAGCGACGACCTCGGCAACCGCATGACCAACCTCAAGGTGACCTTCACCGTCACCTTCCCGGAGGGCGACGAGGGCGCCGACCGGGCCCGCGCCATCCTGCCCCGCGCGGTGCGGACGTCCCACGAGCGACTGTGCACCGTCAGCCGCACCGTGGAGACCGGCACGCCCGTCACCACGACCGTCAAGGACGCCTGACGAGCCCCGCCGCGCGCCCACGCACCATCACGGCGGACGACCGGACGGCCATCGCACGCGTGCTGCGCTCGCGGTGGCTGCGTCCGCTGGCGTGGGCCGTGGCGGTCCTGAGCCTGACCACCCTCGCCGTGTCGGCCGTCGCCCGCGGCACCGTCCTCAACCCCGGCTTCTACGGCGCCGCCCTCGCCGACGAGCACGCGTACCAGCGGTTCTACGACGAGGTGCTGGTCGACCCGCGCCACGCCCGCCTCACCAGCGACCTGCTGGGCCGCCTGCCCGTGGCGCGGTCCCCGCTGACCGCGAACGTCAAGGTCGTCATCCCGCCCGAGACGCTGCGGGCGATGACCGAGCGGCAGATCACGGAGGTGGTCCGCTACCTGGAGGGCGACCGGGACAGGCTGCGCCTCACGGTCGACCTGGCGCCGCTCGTCGAGAACGTCGAGACGCTCAGCCAGACCTACTTCGCCGACGCCGTCGCCGCCGCGCAGCAGCGGCCCGAACCCGACTTCGCGGCGTTCGTCGACCGCCTGGCCCGGACCGCGGAGGAACTGGTCGCGGGCCGGGCCCCGGCCACGGGACTCCCGGCGCTCGCGCTCTCCGACGAGCAGGCGGAGTCGGCCACCAGGACGCTGCTGGGACTCGTACCGCGGGACGAACGGGCGCGGCTGCGCCCCGAGGTGGCGGCGGCCCTGCGCGGCGGGGACGTGGACTCCGCCCTGGCGGCGATCGCCCCCGCCGCCCTCTCCGACCGCAACCGCGCCGCCGCGGCGGACCTCTTCCGGGAGGCGGGCGGACGCACCTGGGTCATCACCACCGACCTCGACCCGCCCGGCGACGTCCTCGCCCCGGTGCAACGGGCGCGCTCCGTCACCCGGCTGGTCCAGCACGTGGTGGAACCGCTCGCCGCCGTGCTGGCCGCCCTGTGGTGCGCGGCCCCGCGCTCCACCCGGCTCTCCCCGCCGCGGCCCCTCGCACGGCGGCTGACCCCGCTGGGCTGGGCGCTGGCGGCGGCGGGCGCGCTGACGGCGCTGGGCGCGCTGCTCCTCCGGCTGGCGACCGGAGGCGGACCGCTCGTCACCGCGCCGTCGTCATGGTCGCCGTCGGTGGCCCGCCTCGTCGAGGACGTCGAGATCACCGCCGTGGACCGCCTCCTGACCACCGCCACCGTGATCGCCCTGTGCCTGCTCGGCGCGGGCGCCCTGCTCGTCAGCGTGGCCTGGGCGTGGCAGACCAGGCCCCGGCTGGCCACGCTGTCCGCCCGCACCGAGCACCGGCGCGGCCTCACCCTCACCACCGTCGCCTCCGCGCTGGCCCTCGCCGGAATCAACCTGGCCCCGGTGACGTTCGCCGGGTCGGCCCCTGACGTCTGCCAGGGCAGCTCCCGGCTGTGCGACCTCCGCTACGACGACACCGCCCACCTCGCCTCGCACAACGCGATGGCCAGCACGGCGGACCGGTTCATCGGCCCGCTCCAGGACCCGGACGTCATCGGCCAGCTCAACGCCGGGGTGCGCGCCCTGCTGCTCGACACCCACCGCTGGGAGCGCCCCGAGGAACTGGCGGACCGGCTCAGCCGCTCCGACTTCTCCCCGGCCCTGCGCGCCCAGCTCACCCAGGCGCTGGCCCGCGCCAACCCGCCCCGTCCGGGGCTGTGGCTGTGCCACTCGGCCTGCGGGGCGGGCGCCACCGAACTGGTGCCCACGCTGCGCCGGATCGGGGACTGGCTGCGGGACCACCCCACGGACGTCGTCACCCTGATCGTCCAGGACGGCATCAGCGCCCGCGACACCGCCCGCGCCTTCACCGAGGCGGGCCTGACGGACCTGCTGTACGCACCGGCGGCGGACCCCTCCCAACCCTGGCCCACCCTGGGGGACATGGTCGACAGTGGCCGCCGACTGGTGGTCTTCGCGGAGCAGGCCGACGGCCCCGCGCCCTGGTACCGGAACTTCTACCGCTACGGCATGGAGACGCCGTTCGCCGTACGCAGCCCCGACTCCTTCACCTGCGAGCCGAACCGGGGCGGCACGGACAAGCGCCTGTTCCTGCTCAACCACTTCGTCACCGCGGGCGGCGGCCGACGCCTGGAGGCCGGTGTCGTCAACTCCCGCCAACGGGTCCTGGACCGGGCCCACGCGTGCGAGCGCCAGCGCGGGCGCCCCGTCACCTTCGTCGCCGTGGACTACGTGACCGTGGGCGACGCCCGCGCGGCGGTGGACGCCCTCAACCTGGAGCGGGCCGAGGGCGGCTGACAACCGCGGCGGGCGTTCAGGCGCGGGGCTCCAGCACCTCCAGGGCGCCGGTCTCGGTGTCGTAGCTGCGCAGGGTGGTGAGCTGGAGCGACAGCGGCGGCGTGGGCAGCAGTCCGGGGATGCGCCGGTCGGTGAAGGCGCCGGTGCGCCGGGTGCGGCCGAGGGTGACGTGCGGGTTCCAGCGGTCGGGCGCGTGCAGGGGGTTGAGGGTTCCGAACGGACTGTCGCTGACCACCGCGTCCCACACCCGGCGGTGCAGCCCGGTCAGCTCGGGGTCCGGGTCCAGCGCCCAGGCCAGCACCGAGGTGGGCCGCTCGAAGCGGATCAGGCCCGTGCAGCGCACCGGCAGCGGCAGCGCGGCGGCCACCTCCGCGAGTGCCCAGCGGATCGGACCCGTCAGCTCCGGGCAGGCGGCCAGGGTGAGGTGCGGGCGGTTGGTCGGTGAACGGTGCCGCGCCTGACTGGGCAGCCCCGCGTCCGCCAGCCGCCGCCAGGCCTCCCGGACCGCCAGCTCCGCCGCCTCGTCCAACAAGACCTCGACCGTACGCACCGCCGCAGCCTACCGGCCACTTCCCGTGGCCCTGCTCGCCCCTCGCCCACCGGACGGCCGTGCACCCGGCGTCGGATGGGCCGGGCCCGACAACAGCTCCACCAGCGCGGCCCCCCGAGCGGTCAGCCGCTGGCGCACCTCACGGCCGTAGCGCTCCCGCTGGAGCAGACCGGCCGCCTTCAACTGCTCGCAGTGTTAGGTGATGGTGCTGGCCCCGGTCTGGAGGACGCGGGCCAGCTCGCTGACGGTCGCGGGCGGTTGCACGGAGCGGAGCACCGCCGCGCGCACGCCGCCCAGGAGCTGGGTGAGGCCGTCCTCGCGCGGGGCGGGCGGGCGCCCCGGTGAGCCGAGGCGCCCCAGCCCGGGCAACGGGTAGCTGAACCAGACCACGTCGTCGCGGTCGACGTTGTGCATGGCGGGCGTGGTCCCGGAGGCGACGGGGACCAGGACCAGACGGCGACCGGCGAGTTCGAGGACGTCCCGCTCGCACGGCAACTCCAACGCCCCCTCCACGAAACGCACCCTGGAGCTGAGGCCGGTCAACACCGCGTCGAGGTTCCGGCTGACCACCGCGGAGCCCACCCGCTCGGTCTCCTTGCCCAACAGGGTGTCCGCCCGCTCCCATAAGGGCTCAAGGCGCCGCCACGCCGCGCTGGCCACCTCGTGGTAGGCGGCGAGGAAGCGCCCGGGGTCGTCCAGCACGCGCTGCCAGACCCGGGGCGGCGCGTCGCCGTAGTGGCGGAGCACCTCGTCCGTGAGGTGCTCGGGGTTGGTGTCCCGCAGTTCGGACAGCACGGTCTCCATGTGGGTGGCGCGGACGTCGCAGGCGAGCGCCAGCCCGTCGGGGAGCCAGCCGTACCCGGGCCCGAACACCGGGCGCACCACGTCCGCCGAGGCGGGCAGGACCGAGGCCACCGCCTCCCGCCACCGCCGGGGCACCCCGTGCCGGGCGCCGCCCAGCACCTCGTGCAGCACGGGGAACAGGGTGGCGCCCGGGCTGCGGGCGACCTCGACGTGCACCTCGTCCAGCGGACCCAGTAAGAGACGACTCAACGACAGCCCCCGTGATGAGTGGAACCCCTGCTGCGGCGTGCTGTGGCAGCTCAACACGATCCAGGCGCGCGTCATTCCCCCGAGCGTCGCCTCACGCGGCTCGTGGGGTGTCCTCGGCGCCCCCCACGACGTCGTTCACCGCGTCCGGTACGGGCTGGCCCGTCAGGGCGAGGCGTACCGACTCGGCGGCGGCGACGCCCGCCTTCTCCTGGGCCTCCGTGGTGGCGGCGCCGAGGTGGGGGGTGACCACCACCTGGTCCAGGGTGAACAGGGGGGAGTCGGTGCACGGTTCGGTCGTGAAGACGTCCAGGCCCGCGCCCGCGACCCGGCCCTCGGTCAGCGCCGCGTACAGCGCCCGCTCGTCCACCACGCCGCCGCGCGCCGCGTTGATGACCCGCACGCCGGGCTTGACCCCGCGCAGGGCCTCCTCCCCGATCAGTCCGACCGTCTCGGCGGTCCTGGGCAGGTGCACGGTGAGGAAGTCGGAGACCTCCAGGAGCTTGTCCAGCGGCAGGGGCTGTGCCCCCGCCCGCGCGGCCCGGGCGGGGTCCACGTACGGGTCGTGGGCCACGATCTCCATGCCGAAGGCGGACATCCGCTGGGCGACCAGCGTGCCGATGCGGCCGAGGCCGACGATGCCGAGGGTCTTCCCGGCGAGTTCGACGCCGGTGTACCTGCTGCGCTTCCACTCGCCGTTCCTCAGCGCGGCGTTGGCCTGCGGGATGGTGCGGGCGGTGGCGAGGATCAGGCCGCAGGTCAGCTCGGCGGCGCTCACGATGTTCGCGGTGGGGGCGTTGACGACCAGGACGCCCGCCTCGGTGGCGGCGGGCACTTCCACGTTGTCGAGGCCGACCCCGGCGCGGGCGACGACCCGCAGTCTCCGGGCGGCGGTCAGGACCTCGGCGTCCACCCGTGTCGCGGAGCGGATCAGCAGCGCGTCCGCCTCCGCGACGGCGGACAGCAGCGCGGCGCGGTCCGTGCCGTCGCAGTGCCGGACGCGGAAGGCCGGGCCGAGCGCCTCCACGGTGGCGGGGGACGTCTCTTCGGTGATCAGGACTAACGGTGCGGTGGTCATGAGGGGTTCGTGCCTTCTCTGGGTGCGTGGGTGTGGTGGATCGGGGTCAGCCGCCCAGCGGGTGCTGGGCGCCCGCGTACAGGACCGTCGGGGGCTGGTCGTCGGAGTGGGTCCAGGTGACCGTGCCCGCGACCAGGACGTGGTCGTACATCGGCACGCAGTCGCTGACCTCGCACACCGCGCTGACCGACGCCGCCGTCAGCACCGGCACCCCGTGCTGCGACCGCCAGGCCACCCCGGCGAACCGCTGCGCCGCCGTGCCGGTGGCGAACTGCCGGACCAGGTGCCGGGCGGACCAGGGCAGGACGTTGACCGCGAAGGCGCCGCGCTCCAGGACCTGGTCCAGGGTGCGGCCGCGCCCGGCGAGGGAGACCAGCAGCGAAGGGGGGTCCAGGGACAGCGACATGACCGCGTTGACGGTGCAGCCGACGGGGCCGTCCGCGCCCTGGGTGGTGACGACGGCGACGCCCGTGGGCAGCCGGGCCATCGTGTGGCGGAAGACGTCGCCCGGCACCGTGGTCGGGGCGGGCAGGAGGCTTTCGGTGGTCATCGGGTCTCTCCTGGTTGGTTCGACCAGTCCTTCGGTGACAGGTCCGCGGCCAGGGCGGCCTGCGCCGTCAGGAGCTGGTCGATCGAGCGGTCCACCACGCCGGGGCGCGGACGGCCCCGCGCCGCCGAGCGTTCCGCGAACCGCAGCGTCTTGGGCAGTTCGCCCCACGCCACGGACGCCGCCGCGGCCCGCTCCGGGCTGAGCGCGCCCTCCGTGACCGCGTAGGCCAGCCGGTAGGTGTGGTGGCGGGCCGCGGCCCACAGGTCGTCGGCGTGCCGGGCGAGGGCGGCGGGTTCGGCGCGGAACGTCGCGGAGATCCGGGCCAGGGAGGGTTCCAGGTCCAGGCTCCAGACGCCGGGGCCCGGCGCGGAGGGACCGGTGGTGGCCGTCTGCCAGGCCAGCCACCTGTGGTGGTCCGCGGGCGGTACGGCGATCGTGCGGCCGAGGGCCAGTTCGTCGCGGCGGGTCACCTCGCGCGGGGGGCGGGGCGGCAGCGTCAGTGCGGTCCTGAGCTGGGCGTCGTCGACCCAGCCCAGCCACGGTTCCTGGTCGCCCAGCGGGGTCAGCGCCGTGAAGTGGTCGGCGAGCAGCCAGCGGCCGTCGCGGTGGTCGCCGACCAGCAGCCAGTGCGGGGCGTCCGACCGCCCGTGCCCCGGCGCCCACGGCAGGTGACGGGTGTTGCCCACGACCAGTACCCGCCCGTCGCGGCCCAGTTGGTCGAGGAGCGCCGCGCGGGCGGTCGGCCAGTCGGCCGCCGAACGGTAGGCCAGCTCCCGGCCGTCGTCGGTGGTGTCCACCCTGGGGTGGTGCGAGAAGGCGAGTTCGCCGGGGGGCAGGTCCAGGCGTACGGCGAGCCGGACGCCCCGGGCGAGGCGGAGCCGGACGTCGGGGACCTCCGGCATCAGGTACGCCAGCAGGTTGGTGGTGTAGCAGCTCAGCTCGGGCATCGCGGCCAGTTCGCCGTCGGTCAGGAACACGGTGTCTCCCAGGTGGCGTCGGAAGCGTCCTCGGGGGCGGAGAAGGCGCAGCTCAGGGGTGTGCGGGAAAGGGTGCGCAGGCTGGTCCACGCGTAGTCACGCCACCGTCCGCGCCGGGCGCCGGGCGGGACGTCGATCGTCCACGGGCGGTCGGACAGCCCGGTCCCGGCGGCCTTGACGCAGGACTCCTGCGCCGTCCAGACCCAGGCAAGTTCGGCCGCCCGGCGCGCCTCAGGGAGCGTCAGCACGGCGTCGGCGTGGGCGCCCAGGCAGCGGCGCAGCAGGGCGTCCGAGGGCCGTGCGGGCGGCAGTTGGACGTCGACGCCGACGCGGCGGCGCGGGGCGACGGCGGCGGCCACGGCGTCCCCGTCGTGGGAGACGCTGACGCCGGTCCCCGGGGCGCCCGCGAGCAGCGGCCTGCCGCGCTCCCCGGCGACCACCGGCTCCCCGGCCAGCTCGGGCACGGTGGCCCGCAGCAGGTGGCGCAGCAGGGCGCGCCCGGCGAGGAACTCCGCCGCCCGCCACTGCGGCAGGGCGGCGGCACGGGCGAGGTCGTCCGGGTGCGGCTCGGCACGCCGCCAGCGGTCGCGTGAGCCCTGGGCCACCCAGACGCCCGGCGCCACCTCCACGATCAGGGCGTCCCCCGCCACCCCGCCGCCCGCGTCCAGGGCGCCCCCGCTCCTTCGGGCGTTCCCGGCCAGGGCGCCGCCGGTCGTTCGGGCGCTCTCCGCCAGGGTGCCGCCGGTCCTCCGGGCGCTGCCCGGTCCCCTCGTCACGGTGTCCACGAGCCCAGCTCCGTCAGTAGCGCGTCCGCGTCGCCCGCGACCGCGTCCAGGACCAGTTCGGTGACGCCGCCGCCGATGCCGAACACCGCGGCCTCCGCGCGGGCGCGCTGCGCGCCGCCCCGGGCGAAGCCGTCCGCGCCCTGCAACTGGGCGCAGGTGGCCAGCACCGGGTCGGTGACCAGCCCGGCGGCGGACTTCAGCAGCGCCGCCGCGCCCAGGTCCCGCCCCACGGCGACCCGGGAGCCGAGGCTGTCGCACAGGGCGCGCAGCTCCCGCACCCGCACCAGGGCGGCGGCGTACCGCTGGCGCACGGCGGGGTGCTGCCACAGCGGTCGCCCGTCGACGGACCGGCGCTCCAGCCGCGCCTTGGTGTCGGCGAGGACCCGCGTCGTCAGCGCCACCGCCCACAGGGCGCCCGCGAGGCGCTCGGTGCCCATGTGCCGGGCGAAAGCCGCCATCCCGCGCCCGGCACGCCCGACGACGTGGTCGGGGGTCAGCCGTACGTCGGTGAGGTCGACGTGCCCGGTGGCGGCGCCGGTGAGCAGGTCGGTGTCGGCGGCGTGGACCCGTACGCCGGGAGCCGTGGCGGGCACCAGGACCCAGGTGAAGCTGGTGAAGTGGCGGCCGGGCCGGTGCCGGGCCAGGACCAGCAGCCAGTCCGCGGTGAGCGCGCTGGTGATCCACCGCTTGCCGCCGCTGACCCGCACCTCGTCCGGGCCGAGCGTCACCTCGGTGCCGAGCCCGGCGAGGTCGGAGCCCGCGGCGGCCCCGTCGGTGGCGGCCAGCGCCACCGTGGCCGCGCCGGAGCTGACCCGCTCCAGGGCCCGGCGTACGACACCGGAGGGCGGAGCCCCGTCCGCCAGCACCGGCAGGGCGCTGGCGGCCTGCACCAGCACGCTGAGCGTGACGCCGTTGTCGCCGCGGGCGTCCACGGCGCCGAGCAGCGCGGCGAGCCGGTCCGGCACCGGGACGAGCCCGTCGGGCCGCCGCTCGTAGAGGTGGTCCAGCACCCCGGAGGCGCCGAGGGCCGCCCACACCCGCGCCGCCGGGGCGTCCACCGGCACGTCGGCCAGGACGTCGGCCGCGGCGGGGGCCAGACGGAGGTCAGACAAGGCGCACCTCCGGGTCGAGCAGGGCCAGCTTGCCGTCGGCGAGGTGGAGCCGGTCGTTGCTGTAGTTCAGGGCCGCCGAACGCAGGTCGCGCAGGGCGTGTTCGAGGCGGGTGGGGGAGTCCTTGAGGTAGCCGTGCCGCATCCCCAGGGCGTCCACCAGGTCCTCGACGGCCCGCAGGCACTCCTCCGCCGCGGTGATCTTCAGCGCGTTCAGCAGGAGCTGCACCCGGGGCACACTGAGGTCGGGGGCACTCTCCACGGCCCGCAGGGTGTGGCGGAGCAGCGCGTGCACGGTGTCGATCCGCTGCCGGGCCCGGGACAGCCGGGTGAGCAGCAGCTCCGAGCCGAGGTCGACGCGGCCCCGGCCCTCCGGGCCGCGCAGCAGCCGCAGCACGCGGGAGAGCGCGCCCGCGGCGGTGCCGAGCCAGCTCGCCGACCAGCCCAGGTGCGCCATCGGCGCGAACACCGACGTCACGATGGACCGGAAGTCGCCGTGCGCGCCCACCACCTGGTGGGCCGGGACGGACCCGGTCAGCCGCAGCGCCACGCTGTGGCTGGCCCGCATCCCCAGCGGCTGCCAGTCGCCCGACCGCTCCACGGTGAGCTGGTCGCGGTGGGCGTAGACCAGGGAGACCGCGTTCGGGGAGTCGGCGTCCGGGCTGCGCATGGTGAGCAGGAAGCCGTCCGCGTACGCGCCGCCCGTGACGATCGGCGCGAACCGGTCGATGACCAACTCCCCGTCGCCCGTGGTGGCCAGCGCGGACCCGGCGGTCAGCAGGTGGCCGCCCTTGCCCGCCTCGGTGGTGACCGAGGCGAGGTAGATCCGGCCCGCCGCGACCTCGGGCAGCAGCTCGTCCCGCAGGCGCGGGCTGGCGTGCCGTACCAGCGCCGCGACCTGCTGGCAGTGCATGGCGAAGATCATCGCCACGGACATGTCGACCCGGCCGAGGGCGGTGCTCACCTCCACCATCGAGGCGGTGGTGCCGCCGAGGCCGCCGTACTCCACGGGCACCAGCAGGCCGAGCAGCCCGGTGCGGCGCAGCTCCGTCAGCGCCGCCACGGGGAACGCGGCGTCCCGGTCCGTGCGGGCCAGGTGCTCGGCGGCCACGGCGGCGACCCGCTCGGTGAGCCGGGCCAGTTCCACGCCGGTCGGCGGCGCGGTGACCGGTGCGGCGGTGAGGACGGGCGCGGTCATGCCGCCGTCACCCCCTGCGCGTCGAGCGCCGCGCTGACCACGGCCCACAGGCTGGCGGCGGTGGCGAAGGTGGCGTCGTTCATGTCGTCGTCGGGCAGCGTGACGCCGTAGGTGTCCTCGATCTCGAAGAGCAGCTCGATGGCCTGCATGGAGTCCAGGCCGAGCGCCCGCAGGGACGCGTCCGGGGTGATCTCGCGGTCGCCGAGGAACTTCAGGAACGGGGCGAGCAGTTCGAGGAAACGGGGGTCCATCACTTCACTCCAGGGTGGGAACCGGCCGGGTTCGCGGCCGGGACGGGGTTGCGGGTCAGGTCGAGCCGGGTGACGTCGAGGACCGCGCCGGGGCGGTCGCCGTCGATGACGGCCTCCGCGGGCAGCGGATGGCCGAGGAACGCGACGAGGCTGGCGGTGAGCCCGTAGGCGCCCACGTTGGGCACGGCCACCAGGTCGCCGGGGCGCAGCGCGGGCAGTTCGGCCGCCCGCGCCCAGGTGTCGAGCGGTGTGCACAGCGGGCCCGCGACCAGCGCGGTCAGCTCCGGCTCCGCATCGATCTGACGGTCAGGCGTCGGTACGAGACGGGGCGTCAGGGTCGGCAGCCGCCGCAGCCCGGACATGCCGCCGAGGTGGTTGATCCCGGACTCCAGCACGACGACGTCCCTGCCGTGCGACCGCTTCACGTCGAGTACGGCGGTCAGCAGCACGCCCGCGGCGCCCACCAGGTAGCGCCCGGACTCGAACACGACCTCGGTGCCGTCGGCGTGCCGGTGCGGCAGCGCCCGGTCGAGCAGCGCGGTGAGCCGGGGCCGCAGCCCGTCGAGGTCGACGCGCTCGCCCTCGGTGGCGAAGGGGGCGCCGAAGCCGCCGCCGAGGTCCAGCACCCGCACCCGCACGCCGTGCTCGGCGAGGGCCGCGGTCACCTTCCCCGCGGTCTCCAGGGAGCGGGCGAACTGCCCGGTCAGCGCCTCGACGTCGGTCAGGTTGGTGCCCATGTACAGGTGCAGGCCGACGACGTGCGCGTGCGGGCCGCCCGCGAACCGCTCCGGCTCGGCCAGTACCCATCCGGTGTCGGCGCCGAACTGCGAGGGCACCCCGGTCATCGCCAGCCCCTGACCGGGCACGGGCTGGTCGTCGTTGATCCGCAGCAGGCACCGCGCGACCACCCCCGACTCGGCGGCGACGCGCCCCAGTTGGCCGATGGCGTGCGGGGAGTCCACGGAGAACAGCCGCACCCCGAGCCGCAGCGCGTACCGCACCTCGGCGTCCCGCTTGCCGGGGCCGGTGTAGAGCACGTCGGCGGCGGGCCAGCCCGCGGCGAGCGCCGCGTCCAGCTCACCGGTGGAGCACACCTCCGGACGGGCCCCGCGTTCGCGCGACTCCTTCAGGACCAGCGGGTGCGCGTTGGCCTTGAGGGAGTAGTACAGCCCCGCGCCCGTGGGCAGCGCGGCGCGCAGCGCGTCGTGTCCGCGCCGCACCTCGGCCAGGTCGTACACGTACGCCGGGGTCGGCAGGTGCGGGAGCACGGCGGGCGGCACCAGCGGCGCCGGACGGACGCTACCGGGCACGGACACGGCTCTCCTCCTCACTGACGGGCCGCTCGGCCAGCGCGGCCAGCGCGGCGCGGTCGACCTTGCCGTTGCCGGTCAGCGGCAGCGCCTCGACGGCCAGGCAGCGGCGCGGGATCTTGAACTCCTCGATCTGCTCGCGCATCCCGCGCAGCACCTCGGCCGGGGACGCCGTACCGACGACGAACAGCCGGGCGGGCGTGGACCCCTGGGGCGGCAGTACCGCGGCGGCGCTGACGCCGGTCACCCGCCGGGCGGCGGCCTCGACCTCGGTGGCGCTGACCCGGAAGCCGTTCTCCTTGTAGATGTCGTCGCGGCGGCCGTCGAAGTAGAGGTAGCCGTCCTCGTCGACCCAGCCGTAGTCACCGGTGCGCAACCGCGGCAGCAGGCCCTCCTCCCGGGGGAAGCGCTGGGCGGTCAGCTCGGGACGCCGCCAGTAGCCCGCCATGACGTTCGGGCCGCGGACGACGATCTCCCCGATCTCGCCCGGGGGCAGCCGCCGTCCCTCCCCGTCCACCACGAACACCTCGGTGCCGGGCAGCGCCCGCCCGCTGGAACCGGGCCGCTCCAGGTCCCCGTCCGGCGGCATGATCGTGGCGCGCTTGCACTCGGTCAGCCCGAACATGAGCTGCACCCGCAGCCCCGGCAGCGCCGCGCGCAGTTCCCGCAGCGTCTCCGCGGGCATCGCCGCGCCGGTGCTGGTGAGCAGCCGCAGCGGTGGCCGCTGCCCGCCCGCCCGGCGCAGCAGCCGGGCCAGCGCCCCGGCGACCGAGGGCACGGCGGCCAGGACGGTGGCGCGGGCCCGCACCAGGTTGCCCAGCAGGGCCGGGCCGACCTCGGCGGGACGGCCGACCACCGCGTGCGCCCCGGCCAGCGCGGAGAGGAACAACTGGTAGAGGCCGTAGTCGAAGGAGAGCGGCAGCGGGCTGTAGACGACGTCGTCGGGGCGGTAGCCGAGCATCGACTGGATCGCCCCGGCGGCGAACATGAGCTGCTGGTGCGTGCTGACGACGGCCTTGGGCAGGGCGGTGGTGCCGGAGGTGTAGATCAGGCACACCGGGTCCACCGGCAGCGGGCCGGACGGCATGGTGGTGGGCGGGGGAGTGTCGGCGAAGGCGACCCCGGCCACCTCCGCGCTGTCGGCGGTCCGTATCCCGCGGCGGGCCGCGGCCTCCCGTGCGGCGGGCTCGTCGCTGACCAGCAGCGCGGGCTCGCAGTCGTCGAGGACGTGGTCGAGCTGGATGCCGTGCACCTGCTCGTGCAGCAGGGAGAAGGCGACCCCGGCCCGGGAGGCGGCGTACAGCAGGGCGGGCTGGGCGGTGGAACCGGGCGCGCAGATCACGAGCCGGTCACCGCGCCGCAGGCCCCGGGCCGCGAGCCAGGCGGTCAGGCGCCGGGAGGCGGCGTCGAGTTCGCGGTAGCTGAGCGTGTGCTCCGCGCTGGTCACGGCGGGCCGGTCGGGCCAGTGCGCGGCGGCCCGGTCGAGCAGGTGGTGCAGCAGACCGGTGTGGGCGGACATCAGATCTCTCCGGAACGAGGACGGGGGATGAGGGGACGGGGGTGGTCGGTGGGGCGGGCGCGCAGGGCCCGCCGGGCGATGCGGCAGATGCCGTCGACGTGGTGCAGGTTCTCCGGGACCAGGTCGTCCGCCGCGAACTCCAGCGCCAGCACGCCTTCGAGGCGCTCGACGATCTCCACCACGCGGAACGACGAGAACCCGGGTACGTCGGCCAGGGGCCGCCCGTCCGCCAGCACCGAGGGCTCGACCTGGAGCACCTCGGCGGCGGTCGCCACCACCTGGGCGCGCAGCGCGTCCGACGCGGCGACGGGACGCGGCTCGGTCGGCTGCGGTTCCGTCGGGGCGGGAGCGGTGCCGAACACCTCGTGGTCCCGGCGCAGCAGTTCCGTCAGCCGCGCGTACACCTCCGCCGCCTCGGCACGGCCCCGCCGCACCCGGCGGAACCCGAGGTAGACGGCCTCGGCCAGCGACTCCCACGCCCGTACGTGCGCCACGGCGCCGGTGTCGTCCGGGAGCGACCCCTCAAACTGGCGGAACCGCAGGTGCAGCGCGCGGGAGCGGGCCAGCAGCCAGGTCTCCAGGGTGAGCCGGTCCAGGGCGGCGACCCGGTCGGGGTGCTCGGCGTAGGCGGCGACGTACCCGCGTGCCGTCTGTCCGTCGGCCAGGTCGAGCCGGGCGCGGACGGGGGCGGGCGGCTCCCCGGCCGGGGCGAGCGTGGCGACCAGCGCCGGACCGGGCACGGCCGCCGCCAGCTCGGCGCGGCTGAGGCGGCGCCGCAGGGGACGGGCGCTGCCCCAGGGGGTCTCGTTGTGGTAGGCGTCGACCACCAAGATGCTGCCGTCGTCGGTCTCCACCGTTTCGGCGAGGAAGCTGTGCTCCATGTGCCGCCGCCCGTGGTACGGCACCCACGGCAGGTCGAAGGCGTCGGCCACGACGTACCGGCCCGGGGCCGGGCGGACGGACTCGCCCGGCCGGGTCGTACGCCACTCCAGGACCGCCAGTCCCAACGCTGCGGCCGAGTCGAGGAGTTCCTCGCGCGCGGGCCGCTCCACCGTGGGCAGCCCCCCGGGACCGTCCTCGGGCCGGAACCGCAGGACGGCGCCCAGGCGCAGATGGGTGCCCGCGCCGTACCAGCGGTCGGCCAGGACGGCCAGGTTGACCTGCACGCAGTCGAACAGCCGGGCGTCCACGGTGTCGAGGGCGCTGTCAGCGCTCATGACCGGCCCCCGCTCCCACGGGCTGCTGCCCGACACCCGGCAGGTCGGCGACGGCCCGCCGCAGCGCGCCCTCGTCCGGACCGTCCTCGGTCAACTCGCCGTCCATGAGCTGCTGGTAGGCGCCGAGGTCGAGATAGCCGTGGCCGCTGACGCAGACCAGGACGCCCTGTTGGGCGCGCGCGTGCCCGGTGGTGCTCTCGGTGCCCGCACCGGCGAGCCGCGCCGCGGCGGCCAGCGCGTGCCCCGACTCCGGCGCGGGCAGCACCATCTCGGCCCTAGTGAACCGGCGGCCCGCCTCCAGCGCCTCCACCTGGCCGACCGCGGTGGCCGTGATCTGGTCGCGGTGGCGCATCGCGGACAGCACCTTGGCGGCGCCGTGGAAGCGCAGCCCCGCCGCGTGCGAGTCGGGGATCGGGTAGGAGCTGCCGATGGTGTACATCGCCTCCAGCGGCCCGGTGCCGGTGGCGTCCGTACGGTCGTACGCGTACGTGCCCCGGGTCAGCTTGGGCGTGGTGCTGGACTCGGCGGCCACCAGCAGCGGCGGCCGGGTGCCCGTGGCGGCGGCCTCGGCGAAGAACGGCAGCGCGATCCCGCCGAAGTTGGAGCCCGCGCCGACACAGCCCACGACGGCGTCGACCCCGGCGCCGAGGGCGGCGAGCTGGTCACCCGCCTCCAGCCCGATCACGGACTGGTGCAGGATGCTGTACGTCTCCCCGCTGCCGATGCAGAACGCCGCGCCCTCGGTACGGGCGGCGTACTCCACCGCCTCCCCGATCGCCAGCGACAGGCTGTTCACCCCGGCCTCGCTCTGCCGGGCCACCTCCGTCAGACCGCTGGGGCTGGCGTGCACGGTGGCGCCGAGGGTGCGCATCAGCGTGCCCCGGTACGGCTTGCGGCGCAGGCTGGTGCCGACCATGAAGACGGTGCACCTGATGCCGAACATCGCGCAGGCGGCGGCCAGGGCGGTGCCCCACTGCCCGGCGCCGGTGCCGGTGACCAGTTCACGGACCCCGGCCCGCGCGTAGTAGTACGCCTGGGCGAGCGCGGTGTTCAGCTTGTGGCTGCCGGAGATGTTGCCGCCCTCGTACTTGACGTAGATCGGCACCCGGGCGCCGACCGCGCGCTCGAAGGCGGTGGCCCGCCACAGCGGGGTGGGCCGGAACGCCCGGTAGGCGTCGACGACCTCGGCCGGGATGTCCCAGTACTCCTGGCGGCGCACGCTCTGCCGGACCAGCTCCATCGGCAGGTTGACCTGGACGCCCTGGCCGCCGCCCGGGGCGACGGGCGGGGTACGGTCCGCGGGAAGCTGCTCCTCCAGGTGCGGCAGGACGCCGCGCCACCTGGTGGGCAGGTCGACGCCGGTCATCGCAGCGGCTCCGCTCCGAGCAGGACGACCTCGATCAGGTCGTGCACGGTCTTGAAGGCGCGACCCACGAACAGGTCGTCCGGGAGGACCACGTCGAGTTCGTCCTCCAGACGCACCAACATGCCCACGAAACCGAGGGAGTTGACGTTGAGGACGTCGCCGTTGAGGGGCTCGTCGTCGGGGATGTCGGCGGGGCGCAGCGGCAGCCGGGACTCGGCGATGACCACGCGCTTCACGGACTCGGCGACCGCGTCACGGTCCAGTCCGGTGATCATGGTTGCTCCAAGGGGTGTGGTGGTGGGAGAGGGGTCAGAAACGGGAGGCCGCGTCCGGGCCGCCGCGCAGGGTGCCGTCGGCCCGCACGACCACGCTGTGGGTGAGCAGGGAGCCGAGCGTGACCGGGCCGCGGACGTGCATCCGGCCGGTGCTGATGGACAGTTCGGAGCCGAGCTGGAGGGTGGGGCCGTCGTGCAGCCGCAGCGAGCCGTTGACGACGAGCGCGGCGGCGTCGGCGCGCCGGGTGAACTCCTCGGCCACGGCGGCGTCGGTGGCGATGACGCCCTCGGTGTGGCCGGAGCCGTACCGGCGGACGTGCGCCAGGGCCTCGTCGAGGCCCGCCACCGGGTACACGCCGATCGTGGCGTCCAGGAACTCCCGCCCCAGGTCGTGCTCCCGCAGTTCGGAGAGCCGCCAGGGCCGCCCCTCCGAGTCCTCGGCGGCAGGACGCGGCGCGGGTATCCGCGGGTCCAGCCGCAGGGTCACCCGCCGGTCGCCGCGCTCCGCGGCCCGCAGCAGCGCCGCCACGAAGTCCGCGGCGACCTCGCGGTCCACCAGCGTCATCTCGGCGGTGTTGCAGGCGGTCGGCTCCGGCAGCTTGCTGTCCAGGGCTGCCTCGGCGGCCAGGTCCAGGTCGGCGCTGCGGTGCACGTACAGGTGGTTCACGCCGCCGCCGCTGGCGATCACCGGGATCGAGGACGCGGACCGGCAGTAGTCGATCAGCGAGGGGCTGCCGCGCGGGATCAGCACGTCGATCGCGTCGGGCCGCTTGAGCAGCGCCCGCAGCCGCGCTCGGTCGGGGTCGTCGAGGACGGTGACCAGTCCGGTGGGCAGGTGGGCGGCCTGCAGGGCCTTGTGGGCCACGGCGGCCAGCACCTCGTTGGTGCGGGCTATCTCCTTGCCGCCGCGCAGCAGCACGGCGTTGCCGACCGCGACGGGCAGCAGGGCGCCCTCCACGGTGACGGTGGGGCGGGCCTCGTACACCATGAACACCACGCCGAGCGGCTTGGGCACGCGCAGGCGCACCCCCCAGTCACCGACCGGGACCCCGGCCCCGGGCGCGGTGACGTCGGTGAGTTCGGCGCGGACCGTCTCGGTGAGCCGCCGCAACCCGTCGAGGTGGTCGTCGGTCAGCCGCAGCCGGTCCAGGAGTACGGGGGACAGTCCGCGTTCCTCGGCGCGGGCGACGTCCTCGGCGTTGGCCGCGAGGACGGCGGGCCAGTGCTCGGTGAGCGTCTCGGCCAGGGCGGCGCAGTAGCGGTCGTAGGCGGGGTCGCCGGGGGGCGGCGCGGCCTCGGCGGCGGCGCGGGCGGTGGTGAGCTGTGCGTCGGTCATGGTCTCCTACCACATGAACTGGCCGCCGTCGACGATCAGCTTCTGGCCGGTGACATAGCCGCCGAGCGGGCCCACCAGGTACTCCAGGGCGTCGGCGATGTCGTCGGGGGAGGCGATGCGTCGTTGCGGGATCTCGGACAGCACGGCGGCGCGGTGCTGGGGGTCGTCGAGGCGGAACCGGGTGATCAGTTCCTCGGTCTCGGTCATGCCGGGGATCAGGCAGTTGACCCGGATGCGGGGGGCCAGCTCCAGCGCCAGGCACTTGGTGAGCTGGAGCAGTCCGGCCTTCGCGGCGGCGTAGTTGGCGCCGTTGGCGCGGGGCCGGATGCCGGTGGTGGCGCCGACGTTGACGACGGTGCCGCCGTCGGCGGCGAGCATGGCCGGGGCGAGGGCCTGGGTGAGGTGGAACGGGCCGGACAGGTTGGTGTCGAGCACGCGCTGCCAGTCCGCGGGGGTGAGTTCGAGGAACGGCCGGTCGATGTTGATCCCGGCGTTGTTCACCAGGACGCTCGGGGTGCCGTACTCGGCGAGGATGTGCCGGGCCGCCTCCCGCACGGAGTCGCTGTCCGCGACATCGGCCCGCAGCACGTGCAGGCCGTGGGCGTCGGCGGCGGCCTGTGCCGCGTCCTTGTCGGAGTGGTAGAGGGCGACGGTGCGGTGCCCGAGGCGGACCAGCCGCCGGGACAGGGCGAGCCCGATGCCGCGGGTGCCGCCGGTGACCACGGCGAGCGGGCGGGGATCGGTCGTCATCGTGCGTTCTCCTGGGGGACGGCTGTGGAAGGGGTGAGGCGGGCCAGGAACTCGTCCAGGTGCCCGAGCAGGTGGGGCTGGTGCGCGGGCTGGAAGACGTCGAAGTGCCCGCAGGGCAGCTCGCGCACGGTCAGCCAGTCGGCCAGCCGCCGCCAGTCGTCGACCTGCTCGGCGCGGCGCGGGCTGGCGCAGCTCATCAGCAGCGCCGGACCGGTGTGCCGCGCGGTGACGGCGTAGTCGGTGCACGCGGTGAGGTGCGCGAGGGCGGTGGCGCGGGCACGGTCGGCGTCGGTGTCAGGTTCGCGGGGAGCACCTGGCTCACCGGGATCACCGAGGGAGCGTTCCACCGCCGCCAACAGGTCCTCCCCCACCGAGTCCTCGGCGGTCTGCCGCTCGGCGAAGCTGTCGATGAGGACGACGGCGGGCGCCGGACCGTCCACGGCGAGCCGCGTCGCCAGCTCCCAGGCGAGCACCCCGCCCAGCGACCAGCCGACGAGCAGCTTCGGCCGGTGGGTGAGGCCGCGGGCCAGCCCGAGGTAGCGGCGGACCATCTCCGGGATGCTGTCGTCCGGCCGCTCCCCGGCGAGCAGTCCGTCGGCGCGGACGGCGTGCACGGACCCGTGCCGGGCGAGCCGACCGGCGACCCCGAGGTACTGGGAGATCCCGCCCCCGGCCGGGTGGATGAGCAGGCTGTCCAGCGGCCCGGACCGCCGTGCCAGCGGCACCAGCAGCCGTGCGTCGCGGGTGGACGCGTCCACCACGCCTCCCGTACGGGCCGTGGTCATCATGACCCCTCCCGGACCTGGCCGTCGATCCACGCCGCCTGCGCGCGCAGGGTGGGTTCGCGGAAGAAGTCGAGGATCGGGATCTGCACGCCGTGGGCCTCCTCGATGGCGGCCCGCGCGGTCAGCACGTTCAGCGAGTGCGCCCCGTACTCGAACAGCGAGCGGTCGACGGGGAGTCCGGTACGGCCGAGCAGTCCCGACCACAGCTCCTGGAGCCAGGCCAGCAGCGGGTCGTCGGCCACGGTGACCGCGGCGGCGGCGGAGGCGTCCTCCTCACGGACGGCGCGCTCGGCCTCCGCCAGCAGGGCCGTACGGTCCACCTTGCCGTTGCGGGTGGTGGGCACGGCGGCGACGGGGAGGACCCGCGCGGGCACCATGTACCCCGGTACGGCACCGGCCACATGACGGCGTATCTCGTCGGGCGTCGCGGCAGAGCCGTCCTCCGGTACGACGAACAGCTGCAGGTGCCGGTCCTCGCCGCCCGTGCCGTGGACGGCGGCCACCGCGAGCCGCACCCCGGGGTGGGAGGCGGCGGCGGTCTCCAGCTCGCCCAGCTCGACCCGGTGGCCGCGGATCTTCACCTGGTCGTCGTCGCGGCCGAGGAAGACGAGGACGCCGTGCTCGTCCCGGACGACCTGGTCACCGGTGCGGTACATGCGGGCGGTGCCGGGCCGGTCGGCGCGCGGGTCGGGCAGGAACCGCTCCCGGGTGCGCTCGGCGTCGTTGACGTACCCGTGCGCCGGGCAGTCGCCGCCGAGGTACAGCTCGCCGGGCACGCCGGGCGGGGCGAGGTGGCCCGTGCCGTCCAGCACGTAGGCGCTGACGTGGGTGATCGGGCGGCCGATCGGCACGTGTGTCGGCCACGCCTTGGGGTCGGACTCCAGCCGGTGGGTGGTGACGGCGTGGGTCTCGGTGGGGCCGTAGAGGTTGACCAGGCGCAGGTGCGGCCGGTCGGCGAAGAAGCCCCGGACGCCGTCGTCGAGGAGGAGCTGCTCCCCGGAGACGCACACGTAGCGCAGGTCGGGCAGCGCGTCGCCCAGGTCCTGGGCGGCGCGGGTGAAGGGGCGCAGGGCGGCGACCGGCAGGTAGACGTGGGAGACGCGCCGCTCGCGTACCCGGGCGAGCACCGCGGGCAGGTCCCTGCGGTCGGCCGGGTCGCGGGAGACCAGGGTGCCGCCCGCGATCAGGGTGGGCAGGATCTCCTGGAAGGAGACGTCGAAGCCGAGGGGCGCGTACTGGAGGAAGCGGGTGTCCTCGTCCATGGCGAGGGCGTCGAGCTGCCAGGCGGTGAGGTTCACCAGCGGGCCGTTGCCCATCAGCACGCCCTTGGGGCGGCCGGTGGAGCCGGAGGTGAACATGATGTACACCGGGTCGTCGAGGTCGGCCGCGGTGTCCGGCGCCTCCGTGCCCTCCGCGGCCAGCAGCTCCGCGGGGGACACGGTGTCGACGGCGTCCAGACCGGGACCGTCCTCGCCGACGACGAGACGGCACCCGGCGCGCTCCACCATGTACGCGAGCCGCTCGCCGGGCAGGCTCAGGTCCAGCGGCAGGAACACCGCGCGCCGCTCCAGCGTGGCGAGGACGGTCACCACCGTGTCCACCAGCGTCGTCGTGGTGAGGCCGACGACGGTGCCCGGACCCGTACCGCGCCGGGCCAGCCCGGCCGCCGCCGCGCGGACCAGGGCGTCCAGTTCGCGGTAGGTCACCCGGCGCCCGTCCTCCTCGACGGCGGTCGCGTCGGGCCGCCGGGCCAGTGCGGCGCGCACCCAGGGGCGCAGCTCGGTGTGGGGCGCGGGGCGGCCGTAGCCGTCGTCCGCGCGGGACTCGGGGAGGGAGGCGTCCTCGAAGAGTTCCGCGAGGGGCGTGCCGGGCCGCTCCGTGACCCGGGCCAGCAGATCGGTCAGCGAGTCGGCCAGCGCGGACACGAAGGGCTCAGGCAGCAGTTCGCGGTCGTGCTCCAGCTCCAGGAGCCAGCCGTCGGGGCCCGGGGTGACACCGAGCCAGAGGTCGAACTTGGCGGTGCCGTTGCCGTGTTCGCGGACCGCGCGCACGACGGCGTCGGGGCCGTCTTCCACGTCGGTGCCGTCCTGCATGGCGAGCATGGCGGAGAAGACGGGGTTGCGGTCGGTGGTGCGGTCCGGCTGGACGTGGCGCACGACGCGGTCGAAGGAGACCGCCGCCTGGCCGCGCACCCGGTCCGCCTCGGCCCGTACGGTCTCCCGCACGAAGGCGTCGAAGCCCTGCTCCCAGCGGACGTCCACGACCAGCGGCAGCGTGTTGACGAAGAAGCCGCACAGGTCGAACGAGCCCAGGGTGCGGCGGGCCATCACCGGACTGCCGAAGACCACCGGCGTGTTCCCCGAGTGCCGGGCCAGGACGGCCGCGTAGGCGGCGGAGAAGAGGACGAACGGGCTGACCCCGAGGTCCGCGCCGAGCCGGTCGAGGGCCTTCGACAGCTCGGGGGAGAGCGGGAACGCGCGGCGGTCGCCGGTGAAGGCGGTGCCGGTGGGGCGGCCGGGGCGGGGCGCGAGGACGGTGGCGGGCACCGCGCGCAGCCGCTCGGCCAGTTCGACCGCCGCCCGCTCGGCGGACGCGTCGTCGGTGGCGGCGCTCTGCGCCTCCAGCTCGCGGCGCAGCGCCCGCTCCCGGGCGACGCGCACGGTGGCCACGTCGAGGGTGCCGCGCACGGCCGACCTCAGGTCGCGGACGAACTGGCGCAGGGAGAAGCCGTCGAAGACCAGGTGGTGGACGACGAGCAGCAGCGTCGCGCGGGTGTCGTCGGCGGCGCGCAGGTGCACGGCCCGCAGCAGCGGCGCCCGCGTCAGGTCGAACGCGGTGGCGCCCAGTTCGGCCAGGACGCTGGCCCGCCGCGCCTCGAACTCCGCGGCGTCCGCGGTGACCCCGCGCAGCGGCGCCCCGCCCGCTGGGTCGGTGAGGACGGCGTGCGGGGCGGGCCGTTCGCGTACGGCGGTCCGCAGCGCGGGCTGCACGGACAGCACCTCGGTGAGGGCGCGGTCGAGGTCCGCCTCGCCGAGCCGCGGGTCCAGCTCCAGCTCGGCGACGACGTTGTAGAGGTGCGGCACGTCGACGGTGCGGTGCACCATGAGCAGGCCCTGCTGGGCGGCGGTCAGCGGCAGCGGCGGTACGGCGCTCATCGCACGCCCTCCGCGGGGGTGAGCAGCCCGCGCAGCCACTGCCGCAGGTCGGCGACGGTCCGGGCGGTGGCCAGTCCGGTCGGGTCGATCTCCTGGTCCGGGTCGGGGACCAGCTCACCGGCGATGCGCAGGACGGACAGGGAGTCCAGCCCGACCTCGGCCAGCAGGGAGGAATCCTCGAAATTCCTGCGGACATGCCTGCGGATAACCGAATCTATTTCTCCGCCGGTCATGTCGTCCTTACGGATCATTACTCAGTCTCCTCGGAAAGCGGTCGCTCCTGACGGCTCACGAAAAGCATTGAGCAATTGCCGAGAGACAGTCAAACGGCGTTCGGGCGCCCATTGACAGACTTGATGGGAGCGCCGGGGACGGGAATCTTCGATCACCGACCGGGTGGTGAAAAGGCGGAATAGAGTTTCTCTATGGGCACGAAAAAGGAGGAGGCCGGTTACCCGGCCTCCTCCGCCGTGCCCCGCGTGGCGGGGTGGTGGCTGCTACGGCGTCACGACCCGCCGCTCGTCGAACACCTCCGCCAGCGTGGCGCGGGTGACGACGCGCAGGAACGGCGGGACGGTGACGGCGACGGAGACCGCGAACAGCAGGAAGGCGGGCCGCAGCCCGAACCACTCCGCGAGCAGTCCCATCGCCCCGGCGCCCAGGGGCATGGCGCCCCAGCTGAACAGGCGGCTGACGGCGTTGTAGCGGCCGAGCATGTCGTCGGGGACCAGCCGCTGCCCGATCGTGCGGGCGTTCACCGTCCACAGGGTGCCGCCCATGCCGCCCGCGAAGGCCGCGGCGGCGACCGCCCAGAGGTGGGTGGTCAGCACCGGCACGGCCATCATGGCGAAGGTGCCGACAAGGTCGGCGAACATCACCCAGCGGCGCCCGAAGAACCGGTTCACCCAGGTCACGGCGAGCGCGCCGACCAGACCGCCGACGCCGAGGGCGCTCAGCAGCGCGCCGTACTCGCCGGGGCCCAGGTCCATCACGGAGGTGGCGAACAGCGGCATCAGCGCCAGCCAGGCGCCCCAGCAGGCGCACAGGACGGTCAGGATCAGCGCCATGGTGCGCAGCAGCACGTGCCGCCACAGGTAGCGCAGCCCCCCGACGATCTGCTGGTGGACGCTGTCGCCCACCGCCGTCCCCCCAGCGGCCCCGTCCCCCTGCCGCGCCGGACGGAACCGGCCGACCAGCAGGACGAGCACGAACGAGGCCGCCAGGTACGACACCCACGTCGCGCCCAGGGCGACGCCCGTCCCGGCGGCGACGAGGAGGCCGCCGACGAAGGGGCCGCAGAACTCGTTGCAGACCGTCTCGGCCCCGGCGATCCAGGTGTTGGCGCGCTCCCGGTCCTTCGGCGGGGTCAGGGCGGGTATCAGCGCCGAGGCCGAGGTCAGCGCGATGACCTCGGCGATGCCGAGCACCGCGCCCACGGCACAGAGCACGGCGATGGTGACGCCGTCGGCCAGCGAGGTCAGGAGCAGCGCGCCGAGGGCGGCCAGCCGCAGGGCGTTCGCCCCCCAGAGCAGGCGGCGCCGGTCGACCCGGTCGACCAGGACCCCGACGTGCAGCGCCACCAGCAGCCAGGGCAGCGTCAGTGACAGCGACACCGCCGCGACCTGCGCCGGGGAGCCGGACGCCTGGGTCGCCAGCAGCGGCAGGGCGATCTTGGTGACACCGTCCGCGAGGTTGGTGACGGCGGTGAAGCCGAGCAGGACGGCGATGTTCCGCGAGGCGTACCGCGTGGCTGGCTCCGGTGGTCGGACCGGGGGTTCCACCGCGACCCGCACCGCCGTGCCGGGGCCGCTTCCGCCCTCGTGCGCCTGAGTGTCGGCCGTCGACATCATGCCGCCCTCCCCTAACCCCTTAACGCTTTCACTGGTTAGTTCCATGGAGTGAGTCTGACACGGAACGGCGCTCTCCTGCTACCCGGTCAAACCGTTAGCCGGTTAGCCGGGTGTAGGCTGGCAACCCCGTCCCGAGGAGGTGCCATGCCCGAAGCCCCGGCGGCGGCGCTGCTCGTCGAGTCCTTCGCCAACACCGTCGACGTCGAACTGGGCACCGACGCCCTCGACACCGCGGACGGCGTCACCGCCTGGCTGACCGGCAACGGACTGCTCCCCGACGGCCACCGCGTCGGCCCGGAGGACCACGCCCTGTGCCTGCGCCTGCGCACCGGCATCCGGGAGGAGCTGGGCGTGCACGTGGGCGACGCCGCCGACGCCGCACTCCTCGCCGGTGCCGAGCAGGCGCTGCGCGAACTCCCGGTACTGATCAGCGTCGGCGCCGCCCACGACGGCGTCCTCACCCCCGCCCCGGACCTCCCCCCGGTCCGCAAGGCGCTGGCGGCCCTGGCGATCGCCTGGAGCGAGCTGGCCGTCACCGGCGAGGCCGCCCGGCTCAAGCGCTGCGCCGAGCACGCCTGCGCCTGGGTGTTCTGGGACGCCTCCAAGAACCGCAGCCGCCGCTGGTGCTCGATGCGGGTCTGCGGCAACCGGGCCAAGGCCCGCCGCCACGCCGCCAAGCAGGCGGCCGACCGGCGTCCCTGACCCCCGTCGGCCGCCCGCGGTCAGCGCGGCGCCGCCGTGGGCAGCAGCTCCGCCGCGAGGTCCGCCACCCGGCGTACGGCGTCGCCGCGCAGCAGCGCGTAGTGGTCGACGGGCACCCGCGCCGTCCGTAGCGGCCCGGCGAACAGCGCCCGCCAGCGCGCCACGTCGGCGTCGGTCAGATCGGCGGCCACGAGGAGGGCGGGCACGTCGGCCAGGAGCGGCGCGTCCCGGTACCCGCGCAGCGCCGCCGTGTGCCGCTCGTGCAGCAGGTACCGGGCGCGCAGCGCGTCCGGCGGCGCCTCGCCCCCGGCGGCGCGCAGCAGCGCGGCGAGCGTGGTGACGCCCCGGTCCGCCCGGTCGCCGAGGCGCAGCAGGTCCGGCACCTCGGCCCCGCCGGCGCGCAGCACACCGTCCGCGAACACGTCGACGGGCGACCCGGCCTGCGTGAAGTCACCGGGCACGGGCGGGTCGAGCAGCAGCAGCGGCGGGCCGCCCAGCCCACGCCGCCGCAGCTCCGCCGCCATCGCGTGCGCGAGGAGCCCGCCCATGGACCAGCCGCCGAGCAGGTCGGGCAGCGGCCCGCCGTCGAGCAGCGGCTCCAGGTGGCGCGCGACCAGCTCCTCGACCGTCGTCGGACCGGTCCCGCCGTCCTCACCGACGGTGACCCGCCAGTCGGCGGGCAGCGCGGCGGCCAGTTCCCGGTACGGCACACTGCCCACCCCCGCGCCGTGCACCATGTGCAGGTGCGGGCCACCGGGCACCCCGTCCCGCAGGGTGACCCGCGTGATCCCACGCGCGGGGCCCTCGAACTCCTCGGCACCCGCGGCGGAGGCCAGCAGCTCCGCCATCCGCCGCGGCGTGGGCTCCTCCAGCCACTCCGGTACGTCCAGCTCCCGCCCCGCGGCGGCCTCCACCGCCGCGACGAGTTCCAGCACCTGCAACGAGTGACCGCCGACGGCGAAGAAGTCGTCGTCCGCCCGCACGGCCGTACCGAGGACGCGCTCCCAGTCGGCCAGCAGCCCGTCAACCGGCAGCCCCGAACCCGACGCGACGACCGGGCCGCCCCGACGCGATGCGGGCACCCCGGCGACGGCCCGGGACGACACCCGCAGGTCACCGACGAGACCGTCCGGAGCCGTCAGCACCGCCTCGACGTCGTCCAGGAAGGCCCGTACGGCGTCCTCCCGCAGTTGGTCCGTGTCGTACTCGACCTCCAGGACCGTCTCCCCGTCCCCCTCGAAGACGCCGACGAGGAGCTGGCAGCGCGCACTGGTCGACGGGCTGGGCAGCAGGCGGGCCGGGCCGCCGCCGAGGGTGAGTCCGGAGCCGATCCCGCCGTGGTGGGTGACCAGCACCGGAGGCGTCGAGCCGAGCGCCGCGCGGTCCTCGGCGGACAGTTCGGCGAAGACCTCGGAGAAGTTGACGTGCTGGTACGGCAGGCTCTCCCAGAGGCTGTCGCGGACCCGGCCCACGACGTCGTCGAAGCGGTCGGCGTCGGTGACCTCGTCCGCCAGGAGGACGGTGTTGGCGCAGTAGCCGACCCGCCGCTGGTCCTCCTGCCCGAGCCGGTTGGCGACGACGACCCCCAGCGCCGTCCGTCCGCTCGCCCCGCCGCGCGCCAACACCGTACGGACGGCGGCGAGCTGCACCGCGAAGGCCGTGGACCCCACCCGCGCGGCGATGGCGGCGACGGCGTCCCGGGCCGGCCCGGAGAGCCGGTGCCGCACCGCCGCCCTGGAACCACCGGAACCGTCGCCGTCGGGCACGAGGGCGGCGGCGCGCACCCCCCGCAGCCGCCCCGTCCAGTACGCCCGCTCGGCACGGGCCCCCGCGGACCCCTCGCCACCGCGCCCGAACGTCCGGTACGGCACGGCCGGTTCCGGGAAGACCCGGGCGGCGGTCACCGCCGACGGCCCGCCCGCGCGCACCGCCTCGTACGCGGTGCGCAGGTCGTCCACCACCAGGTGCATGGCCCAGCCGTCCAGCACCGAGTGGTG
The DNA here is from genome assembly GCF_042674625.1 of Streptomyces flavalbus. Lineage (NCBI taxonomy): Bacteria > Bacillati > Actinomycetota > Actinomycetes > Kitasatosporales > Streptomycetaceae > Streptomyces > Streptomyces flavalbus. The sequence goes on along the minus strand of NZ_JBHTEB010000001.1, from coordinate 101,347 downwards.
CACGGTGATCAGCAGGTCGTGCACCTCACCCACGCTGACCAGGGCGACCCGGGCCAGCGGCGCGGACTCCAGGTCGAAGGGCGCGGCGTGCAGCCGCCCGGCCACCGCGTCGAGCAGCGACCCGGGCGTCCATCCCGCGGGCGCCGTACGCCACCCCACCACCTGCACCGGCGCCACCGCGTCCTGGTCACCCACCGGGTGGATCACCTGCACGACACCCTCGCCACGGCGCGCGAAGGCGGTGCGCAGCGCCTCGTGCCGTTCCACCACCAGCCGCCAGGCCGCGTCGAGCACCCCGGCGTCGAGCCGGGGCACCCGCAGTCGCCAGGTCAGGTTGTAGAGGTCCTTGCGCTCGGCCCGGTGCTGAATCCACCACAGGGCCTCCTGCGCGGGCGAACTGGGAATTTCCTCGGGCAACGAAGTCATGGGGTCCTCACCGGGAACACGGGAATAACCGAGCCGCTCACTCACGGACTGGTGGTCACCGGAAGGATCACCCGGCCGGACCGCCCCGGCAAACGAGCAATTCGACTTCTCTATGACCGGACCCGGCCCGAAGAAAGCACCCTTGACTTCCCGCACCCGCGAAGAAAACCATCACTTCGCAGAAGCTCCCCTTTTTCCCCTTCACCGGAGCCGGGAGCGAGCCACGTACGCGTCCCGGCGGAGGATCGGACACCGATGAACACACCCAGCACCCTGTACGGCTGGTTCGCCGCGTCCGTCGCCGCGCACGGCGACCGGCACACCGCGCTGGAAGTCGCCGGGGACCGGCTGACGTACGCCGAGCTCGACGCCACCGCGGCCCGGCTGGCCGCACTCCTCGTCGCCGAGCACGGCGGCGCCCCCGCCCGGGTCGGGCTGCTCGCGGCCCGCAGCACGGCGGCCTACGCGGGCTACCTCGCCGTACAGCGGCTCGGCGCCACCGTCGTGCCGCTGAACCCGGCGTTCCCGCCGTCCCGCAACGCCACGATCGCCCGCGACGCGAAACTGGACCTCGTGATCGCCGAGGAGAGCGCGCGGGGCGGCCACACCGAGCTGCCGGTCCCGGTGGTGCTCCTCACCCCCGCGCGGCTGGCCGGACTCCGCACGGGCGAGGTGCCCGCACTGCCCGAGCCCACGGCCGGACCCGACGACCTCGCCTACGTCCTGTTCACCTCCGGCTCGACCGGACGGCCCAAGGGCGTCCCCACGACGCACGGCAACGTCTCCGCCTACCTCAGCCACGTCATCCCGCGCTACGAACTCGGCCCGGGAGCCCGGGTCTCCCAGGCCTTCGACCTGACCTTCGACCCGTCGGTGTACGACATGTTCGCCGCGTGGGGCTCCGGCGCCACGCTCGTCGTCCCCGGCAAGAAGGACCTGCTTTCGCCGGTGCGGTTCATCAACCAGCAGCGCATCACCCACTGGAACTCCGTGCCCTCGGTGGCGTCCATCGCGCTGCGGCTGCGCGCCCTCAGGCCCGGTGCGATGCCGACGCTGCGCTGGAGCCTGTTCTGCGGCGAGGCACTCACCCTGACCCACGCGCGGGCCTGGCAGGCGGCGGCCCCCCACTCCACCCTGGAGAACACCTACGGCCCCACCGAGACGACCATCACCTGCACGGAGTTCAGGCTCCCGGCGGACCCGGAGACCTGGCCCCGCACCAGCAACGGCACCGTACCCATCGGCGTCCTCTACCCCGGGCAGGAGTACCTGGTCCTCGACGAGGACGGCCGCCCCGCCGACGAGGGCGAACTGTGCGTGCGCGGCACCCAGCGGTTCCCCGGCTACCTCGACCCGGCCGACAACGTCGACAGGTTCCTGACGTTCGACGGCGACGGCGACGGACAGGCCCGCCCGTACGACGGCACGGAGCCGCTGACGGCGACCCACTGGTACCGCACGGGCGACCGGGTGACCTGGCTCGACGGGGCGCTGGTGCACCTCGGGCGGCTCGACCGCCAACTGAAGGTGCGGGGCTACCGCGTCGAGCTGGGTGAGATCGAGGCCGCGCTGCTCGACCAGCCCGGGGTGGCGGAGGCGGCCGTGGTCGCCCTGCGCGCCCAGGACGGCGAGGCCCAGCTCGCCGCCGCCTACACCGGTACGGCCGGTGACCCGGAGGTCCTGCTGGACGCGCTGCGGGAGCGGCTGCCCGGGTACATGGTCCCGGCGAGCCTCGCCGCGCTGGCCGAGCTGCCGCTCAACGCCAACGGCAAGGTGGACCGCGCCGCGCTGACCGCCCTGCTGTCGGCCCCGGCGGCGGCCTGACCGCCGTACGGGACGGCCCGGTGGGACACCACCCACCGGGCCGTCACCGTCAGCACGCCAACGCCAGTTCCCCGGAGACGTCCTGCTCGGCCATCACCTGCTGGGCGGTGTTGAGGACGAGCGGGAACACCGGGTCGCCCTCCAGTCCGGGCCGCCAGACGCACTGGGAGAACACCTCGAAGGACGGCTTCCAGCCCACGCACCGCAACCGCCCGGTCCGCAGCTCCTGCGCCACCGTCACGGTGGGCAGCAGCGCGACCCCGATGCCCTCGCCCACACTGCGCTTGACGGCGTCGACCGAGCCGAGGCCCAGCACCCCGGCGGTCGGCACGCCCGCCTCCGCCAACTCCGCCTCGAAGGCGCGCTGGTAGCCGCTCTCCCGGTGGGCGCAGACGATCGTGTGCCCGGCCAGCTCGGCGGTGGAACCGACGGGCGCCCCGGCCAGGGGGTGGTCGGGGTGGGCCACCAGACTCAGGCTCTCCGGCCGCAGCACCAGGTGGTTGACGTCCGGTGCGATGGAGCGCGGTCCGATGAAGAACGCGAGGTCGACCTCCTCGTCCCGCACCAGCGTCACCGGGTCGTCGTCCAGGGTCCGCAGGGACAGGTCGAGGTCCTGGTGCCGCAGGTGCAGGTACTCGATCAGCGGCAGCAGACGGTAGGTCGTGATGCACTCGGAGGCGCCCACCACCAGGGACGGCGAGGTGTCCACGGGCGCGGAGACGGACTCCTGGGCCAGTTCGCTGAGTTGGACGATCCGGCGCGCGTAGCCGTACAGCCTGCGACCGGCGGGCGTGAGCCGGGCGCCGGTGGCGGTGCGGTGCAGCAGGGACGTGTCGAGCGTCTGCTCCAGCGACTTGATCCGGGCGGTGACCGTCGGCTGGGCCAGCCCCAGCACCCGGGCGGCCTGGGTGAAGCTACGGGACTCAGCGACCGTCAGGAACGCGCTGAGGTGCTTGATGTTCACCGTTCCCCCCGCGTCGAAACCGTCGGTGACGTCCACATCCGTGACGGTGAGGGCGGCTGCTCCGACCCGGCGAGAACACCGCCACCCCTCCATGTCCGTAATCGAGTCACGCCGAACCTCGCTCCTCTTCGTCTCCCTACCAACCGACCGTTACGCCGACGAACGCCCCCCGCGCGCCACCCATTCCCAGCCAACGCCCCGCCACCGCCGCCCCCACGCGGCAACGCCCCGCCGTCCAGGCCAAACCCCTTGCCCTTCAGCCCTCAGCGAACACCCGCCGCGTCAAGCGTCAGCCATCCGCCGGTGAGGTGCGGCAGGACCAGCGCCTGATGTCAGCGGCCGTGGGCCGGGCCTGGTCCCCGCCGCTCAGGTACGAGGTGGGCAGGCGTTTCCGGAAGTCGCGCAGCCAGGCATCGCCGCTCACGTACGTCACCATGGCGTCACGGAGGCGTTCGCAGTCCTTGGAGTAGCCCTTGGGCAGGGCGATGCCGTAGGACTCGAGGTCACCGAAACTGATGGCCGGGACGACCTTGAGCCTGGGGTACTGATCCGCCAACGCGGAGAGCGCCAGACTGTCCGCGGCGAGCGCGTCGACCTGCCCGTCCAGCAGGAGGCCGACGCAGGAACTGAAATTCGGCTCTACTTGGACTGTGGTCCTGTCGTACCGGCTCCCCTTGAGGGCGGCTTCCGATGTCGAACCCACCTGGACGCAGACGCGTTTGCCGTCGAGGTCGCCGGGCTTGTGGATGCTCGCCGTGGCCTCGGCGCGGACCAGGACACCTTGCCTGCTGGACGCGAAGGGCCCCACGAAGTCGACCTCGCGCATCCGGCTCGCCGTGATGACCAGCGCGGCGTCCAGGTCCACCGCACCTTCCGTCAACTCGTGGATCTGGCGGTCCCACGGGACATTGACGTAGATCGGTTCCGCCTTGATCCTCGCCTCTTTCAGCAGAGCCAGGATCACATCCACGCTGTAGGCCGAGAACCCGCCCTCGGGGGGCTGGTAGTAACCGGTCTCGACCCTGTCGACCCTCATGCCGACCTGCACCGTGTCGCCGTCGAAGAGACGGGAACCGCTCCCGGGGGAATCACCACCGGAACCCCCGTCCGCGTCGCTCGTCAGCAGATTCCCCAGCAGGGGGAAGAGCAGCGCCACGACGGACAGCGCTGTCGCGGCCAGCACGGCCCGTGACCTCGTGCGGCGGGACGGGGCTGGACTCGTCGCCGAGCGGGTATCCGCGTCCGTCGGCGCCCGCGTGCCCGTCGCGGACGGCGCCTCCGCCTCTCTGAGCGGCCCTCGGACCAGGGACAGCTTGCCGACCGCGCCGACGGAGCGGCGCTGCGGACGAGGGAGGCCGAGCCCGGCCAGCTCTTGGTCGATGTGGCGGTGCACCTCGTCCAGGGTGAGTGGACCGGGGACGGCCAGTGCCCGCAGCATCGACCCGGTGAACGCCGTGTGGGCGGCACCGGGCGGGGCGTGGGAGGGGGCGGTGGCCGTGGTGGAGGTCAGGGTGTAGGTGCCGGTCAGGTCCAACTGCCCCAGGGCCAGACCGCCTGGTCCGGCCATGGCGGAGACCGCCTGCCCGGAGAAGCAGCAATCCAGTACGAGGACCCGGGACCTGGCGCGTGCCCCACCGACCATCCGCTTCACCAGGTCGAGGTGGATGGCGGAGAAGCCCACGTTCTCGGTGTCGGTTCCGGTGAGGGCGAAGTGCAGCAGCCCGGCGTCGTCGAGCAGGCCGTGCCCGCAGTAGTAGACCAGCAGCAGGTCCTCTGACTCACGCACCGCCCGGGACAGCGCCGCGCCGACGGTGCTCTGGTCCTCGGGGTCCTCCACCACCGCGCAGTGCTCGGGCGCGAACACTCCGTGTACCGGATGGGTGAGGGTCCGCCGCAACGCGTCCAGGTTCGCCCGTACGGCGGGGATGTCGGGCAACTCGGGATCGTGGAACGTACCTGCCCCGATGAGCACCGCCCGGCTGGCCGCGCGCTCCGGGAAGCGCGGGCCACTCATCAGGGCTGCTCACCCGGGGGCGCCGGAAACCGTTCTGCCACCTCGCGCAGGAGCGCCTGGGGATCGGCGGCGCGCTTCACGTCCACCTCGATCCGCTGCCCGTCCTCGGTGCTGACCGTGATCCTGATGTCGGTGCCGCGGGAGGTGAGCCAGGTGCTCACCGACTGGATGAGCACCGCGAGGACGCCGCCCGAGCCAACGGCCACCGTCAGCAGCTCCACGGTGGAGCCCATGTGGCCCGCGGGGGGACGCTGTCGTAGGGGCCGCACCCGGCCGCGCAGGGCGTCCTCGGAGACCAGCCAGTCGCGCAGCGCGATCACCTGCGCCTCGGCACCCGGGCCCTCGACAGCCACCCTCAGTTCCGCTCCGGCGGACATACTTGGCACAACAACCCCTCGCCGTACGGCACTTGACGTGACCCCTCATGGTACGTGAGGTCGCGCAGGGGCTTCAGCGCGTCCCGCGCGGTGCCGACACGGCCAAGGGGGAGAGGTCAGGGGCGCTCCACGGGGCTGGTGACCCGCGCATCTCCGTCGGGCGGTGCGGGGATGCCCAGGATGGCGTGCATCCCCCGCAGGGCCCAGGTCTCCGTCTGGTCGTCGCCGTGCAGGAGTCGCGCCGGGGTGATGCCAGCGGCCAGGGACTCCAGTCCGTAGATGACCTGGGCCACGTCCGTGCCGGGCGGGAGGTCCCCGGCGGCGACGGCGGTGGTGATGTCGCGGCGCAGGACCTCCCGCCAGCGGGCGCGGCCCTCGGCGATCCGGTCGTGGACGGCGCCGGAGCGGCCGTCGTAGTCGTAGGTCACCTGGGTGAACAGGCAGCCACCGGGATAGCCGGGGTTGGCGGCGTAGCGGACCCAGGACGCGCAGAGGGCCAACAGCCGGGGCAGGCCCGCGTCGAGGTGGCTCACCGGCTGCCAGACCCGGGCGCGGACGTCGTCCATGACCAGGTCCACGGTCTCCAGTTGCAGCCTCTCCTTGCTGCGGAACTGGCCGATCACCCCCGCCTTGCTCATCCCCAGCCGGTCCGCGAGCTGGCCGATGGTGACGCTGTCCAGGCCCTCCACCGACGCGAGTTCGGCGGCGGCGCGCAGGACCGAGCGCCGGGTTTCGAGCGCTGACTGAGCTGATGCACGACCTGCCATACGGGCCAGCTTAGCAAACGACCGTACGCTATTGACGTACGAACGATCGTATTCTTAAATCCTCGCCATGACGCCTTCCGACTCCACCCGGCGCGCCTCCGTCGCCCTGTTGCTGGCCTGTGCGGGTACCTTCCTGAGCTTCCTCGACGCCACCGTGACCAACCTGGCGGTGCCGCCGATCGCCAGTGACTTCGACGTCTCGCTGACCACCGTCTCGTGGGTCGCCACCGCCTATGTGATCCCGTTCGCCGCCCTGCTCGCCCCGGCCGGGCCGCTGGCCGACGCGGTCGGCCGGGCCCGTCTGTTCCTCATCGGCGTCGCCGCCTTCACGGCGTCGTCGCTGCTGATCGCCGTGGCCCCGAACCTGCCCGTGCTGCTCGGCGCCCGCGCCGCGCAGGGGCTGGCGGCGGCCCTGCTGGTGCCCGCCTCGCTGGGGTTGGTGCTCGGGGAGATCCCCGCCGAACGCAGACGCGCCGCGATCGGCGCGTGGAGCGCCGCGGGCGCCCTGGCCGCCGCCGCGGGACCGGCCATCGGCGGCGTCCTGGTCGAGGCGCTCGACTGGCGCGCGCTGTTCTGCCTCAACCTGCCGGTGGGCATCTGGGTGCTGATCGCCGGGCGGAAGCTGCTGACCGGCGAGCCCCGCACCGGTGAGGCGCCCGACCTCGTGGGCGGCCTGCTGCTCGCCCTCACGGTCGGCTCCGCGGTGTACGGCCTGACGCAGGGCCCCGACCACGGCTGGACGTCGGCGTACGTGACGGTCGCCGCCAGCGTCACCGTGCTCGCGGGCGCGGCGACCGTGCTGCGGGCGCTGCGGCACCCGCGTCCGGCGCTCCGACTCGACCTGCTGCGCAGTCGGCCCTTCGCCGTCGCGAGCGGCGTCTCCTTCGCCTACGGCACCGCGCTGTTCACCACGATGCTGCTCGGCGTGCTCTTCCTGACCGGCGCCTGGGGCTACTCCGCCCTGGAGGCCGGGTTCGCGATGACCCCGGCGGCCCTCACCACCGCCGTGGTCGGCGTCGGCGTCGCACGGCTCCCCGTCACCCTCACCCCACGCACGATGGTGGCGGCGGGCTCGACCGCCATCGCCGCCTCGTCGACCACCCTGGCCCTGCTGATCGACACCGAGCCGCACTTCTGGACGCTCTGGTTCCCGGCCGGGCTCGTGATGGGAGTCGGCGTCGGCCTGGCCACCGTCGGCATCTCCAGCGCCGCCGCCTTCTCCGTCGCGCCCCAGCACTTCGCCGCCGCGACCGGCATGGTCATGGCGGCCCGCCAGGTCGGCGGCGGACTCGGCATCGCCGCCACCGCCGTGATCATCGCGGAGGTCGCGGGCGGCGGGGCGCAACCGTACGCCGCCGTGTACTGGTTCGCCGCCGCGGTCAACCTGGCCGCCGCGCTCGGCGGCCTCGCCCTGCGCGTCCCGGCCCCGGCTCCGCCGCGCCCCGCTACCTCGGCCGACCGGGCCCCGGCCGCCGCCCGTGTCCTCGAAGGAGACCAGCGATGACGTCCCGTCCGCAGACCCCCGTCGGTATCGCCGCCGAGTCGTCCGACCCGTACTGCGTGGCCGCGGACGCCGCCGCCGAACTGCTCCGCGACCTGCCGCGCCCCGCTACCTCGGCCGACCGGGCCCCGGCCGCCGCCCGTGTCCTCGAAGGAGACCAGCGATGACGTCCCGTCCGCAGACCCCCGTCGGTATCGCCGCCGAGTCGTCCGACCCGTACTGCGTGGCCGCGGACGCCGCCGCCGAACTGCTCCGCGACCTGCCGTGGCACCGGCTGGCCGTGCTGGGCGACAGCGTCACGGCCGGGGTGATGGACCCCCTCCCGGGCTACCTCCACCGCTCCTTCGCCGACCGCTTCACCGACGCCCTCGCCGCCACCCGCCCCGGCTTCGCCGCGGTCAACCTGGCCGAGCCCCACCTGCTCCTCCACGAGATACGGGACCAACAGCTCATCCCCGCCCTGGAGTTCGAACCGGACGTGGTGATGGTGAGCGCGGGCGGCAACGACGCCTTCCGCGGCTTCGACGCCGAGGCACTGCGGGCCGACCTTGCCTCGCTCCTGACGCCCCTCGCCGAGAGCGGCGCCCTCGTCATCACCATCGGCCTCTTCGACCTCGCCCGCTCGGGCCTCGTCCCGCCGGAACACGCCGAGGGCATGGCCCGCCGCTTCGACGACCTCGACCGCATCACCGCCGACCTCGCACACCGGCTCGGCGGCATCCACGTCGACACCCACCACCACCCGCTCGCCGCCGACCCGGACATCTACGCCGCCGACCGCGTCCACGCCAACGCCCGCGGCCACGCGGTCGCCTTCGCGGCGATCACCACGACCCTGGCGCAGCGTTTCTGAGGCCCTGGCCACGCCGCTCGGCCACGGGGGAAACACCCGGAAACCGAGCTGACGCCACGGTCGTCCCGGGCGTGATCGCCTCCACGGTCCCGCACGCCGTGCCGTCAGCCGACGCCGAGCTTCATGTCGGTCACGTACCAGGCGCCCTGTACCTCGGTCACCTCGAACGCGGTGTCGAGCTGATCCGCCGTCAGTCCGGTGGAGTGGGAGAGCATGATCTCGTTGAGCGTCTGGCCGTTGACGGTGATCCCCTCCCCGGGGACGACCGCCTTGCCGTCGGCCGCCGCGACCTCGGCGACTTCCGTGTCGGCCTGGCCGTTGGCCCCCTCGGGCGTGAACGACGTACGCAGGCTGTCGACCACCTTGTTCATCTGCTGGACGTCCGGGGAGTCGCTGTCACACATCGCCGCGGTGTGGGGCTTCGCGGGCTCCGAACCGGTGGCCGCCGTCCCCGTCACCCTGCACGCCCGCCCCTTGTCGTCCTCGATGATCGCGGTGACCAAGGTGGCGACGGCCTCCTCGGGCGTGGACTGACCGCCGGTTGTGGACTGGCCGTCAGTCTCCTCACCGGACGGCGTCCCGGGCGCCTCGGCAGTGACCGAGGCGCCCGGGGCGGAGCCCTCGGCGGAGGAGCCCGCATCGTCCGAGCACCCCGCGACACCTGTCACCACCGCCAGTAACGCCACTCCGACGCTTACCCTGACAACCCTGAGGCGGCTTCTGTTCGGCACTGTTCTCCGTGACCTTCCCATGGACGTCCGTACGGTGGTGCTGATCGTGTACGACGGCGAAAGCCGTCGAACGGTTCACCAGGAGATCGGGTCGACGCCCGCGACGAGGCGTTGGCGAGGGACGGGACGGCGCCGGGCAGGATCACGGCGTACACCATCGAGCCGTGCGACCAGAAGGCCGAGCGGCGTACCGATGGCGAGCGCCGTCAGGAACGCCGGTGGCCTCCGGGTTGAACTCGACGGTGCCGGGCGCGGTGTGCCACATCAGCGGCGGCGTACCGCTGGACGACGGAAGTGTCCGGACGGCCGGGGGTGGTGACCGCCGTTCCGATGCCGCCGCCCTCAGCGCAGTGACTGCACGGCGTGGAGGGCACCGAGGACGGTGGCCAGGGCGCCGAGCAGGAGACGCAGCGCTGTTTCGGGCAGCCGAGGCTGCAGGCGCGCCCCGAGGTAGCCGCCGATCAGCCCGCCGAGGCCGCAGGCCAGACCGAGGTACCAGTCGGGGGCGATGTCACCGGAGCCCGTCAGGGACAGCAGCGCGAAGGCCGCGGCCCCGGTCACGGAGGTGGCGAACGTGGAGGCGAGGGCGGCCGGTGCCACGCGGGCGACGGACATGCCCCGGCCGACCAGTACGGGGCCGAGGACGGATCCACCGCCGATCCCGTAGACGCCGCCGACGACTCCGACGACCAGGGCCAGTGCGGTGAGGGCGCGGGGCGAGGGTTCCGCGGTCGTGGCGGCCGGGCGGGCCGGAGGGTGCGCCTGATGAGCCACAGGCCCAGAGGCATCAGCAGAGCGGCGACCAGGAGGCGGAAGACGGTGGCCCCGGGGACGGCGAAGACTCGTATCACCGCGCCGATGACCACTCCCGGCAGTGTGCCCGTCACCAAGCGGCGCGTCAGTGGGCCGTACAGCGCGCCCTCGCGGTGGTGGCGCAGCAGGGCGCCCGGCCCGGCCACCACGTTGAACAGCAGATTGGTGGGCGTGACCGCCGGATTGGGCACCCCGAGGACGCTCAACTGCACGGGCAGCAGGAACACGGCACCCGAAACCCCCACCGGCGCGGTCACCCCTGCTATGAGCAGACCGACCGCCAGCCCGGCCAGCCCCGTTGACCATGTCACGGCAGTCTCCGAACGTCCCCGCTCCCGATCAGGCGGGCAGGACGAACGGCGGGTGAGCGCCGTTGAGGAAGTACTCCCCGACATCGCGGAGCCGGTGGGTGACCGGCTCGTGCAGGGTGTGGGTCCTGGCACCGCGCCAGAACCGGTCGAAGCCCAGCCGTGCGGAGGTGGAGCGGGCGCCGATGATGTCCAGGGCGCGGGTGCTGGACTCCTGCGCTGCCCTGGCCGCGGCGGTTTCGGCCATGGCCACGAGGGCGGAGATGTCCGCGCACTCGTCGTAGGTGAGGTCCTCGCCGCGCTTCAGGCCGCCCCGCACGGCTTCCAGTGCCTGATCGGTGAGTGCCGACGCCGAGCGGGTGAGGACGGTGAGTTCTCCGTAGGCGGTCTGCACCTGCGGGTCGTGCCGGGTGCCGGTCGGCCAGGCAGGGTGCCAGGGCGCGTGGCCCGCCCTGCTGTACTCACGGGCCTCGGAGAGCACCCCCTCGGCCATGCCGAGAAGGAGTTGGACGGAGAACAGTCGCCCGACCGGAGATGCCAGGGCGGCCCGGGGCGACAGCAGGTCCTCGTCCGCGGACAGGGAGCCGAGTACGTCGTCGGCAGCCACCGGTACGTCGTCGAACTCCACGCTGCCACCGGCCGCGAGTCGCTGGCCGAAGGTGTCGGTATCACCGTCGACCAGCACCCCGCGACGGGCGGGATCCACCACGACGGCGAGCGGTTCACCCGTGTCCTCCCGCACGGCGCGCACGGCGATCCGATCGGCGACCAGGACCCCGGTGGTGTAGCTCTGCCGACCGTCGAGCACCAGCCCCCTCGACGTTCGGGTCAGCATCAGAGGTGGCTCCTGACGCGCGAAACCGCCGCCCCAGCACCACTGCCCGGCCGCGGACCGCTCCTCCGTCCGCGTCGCGAGAGCGGGCCCGGCGAAGAACCGGGCGCTCCCCGACAAGAAGTAGTGACAGCCGAGCAGTTGACCGATCGCGCCGTCGGCCGCGGCGATCTCCCGGACAACGGCGTAGGCCGTGGGCCAGTCCGGGCCGTCCTCCTCGGGCTCGGTCGGCGTCAGGAGCGTCAGCAGTCCCGCCTCGCGCAGTCGGGACACCTCGTCGACCGGGGCCTTGCCCGCCTGCTCCCGGCCCGCCGCGTCCGTGGCCAGATCGTCCGCCGTCTCGCGGGCCACGCGCAGCCAGTGCGCATGACCGAGCCCGGTTCGGTCGGACGGCACGGCGGGGTGGGACGGCGCGGAGGCAAGGCCCATGGAAGTGGTCCTCTCAAGGTCGGCCGCAGGGCGCGGCGATGGAGCTCTGCTGCTGGTCGGGCACGTACGCGTAGCCCACGCGCCGAACGGTGACGGCGCGGTGCCGGTGGGTCTCGCCCGGCTCGCGGCGCAGGCGGGCGATGTGGACGTCCACCTCCGGGTGGGTCAGGTCGGGTGCACGTCCGTCGACCTCGGCGACATGACGCACCGGATCGACGCGGACGACATCGTCCGAGGGCGGCTCGGAGGTGTGGGGCTGGGTGTCTCTGCGCGCGGTGTCGCCCACCGGACGAAGACGGGGCGTGTCGGCGAGGAGCGCGTCGTGTGGGGTGGCCTGGGCCGGAAGTGCCGTGGTCATGGCGGTTGTCCCTCAGAAGCGGGTCGGCCGTCAGGCGCGGTGGGCGAGTTCGCCTGACGGCCCGGGAAGGGGGCGGCGGAGTGGCACGGGCGATGGTGCGAGGCGCGTGCCTCACGCGCGGCAGCAGGCGGCGCTGACGACGTGACCGAAGTCGACATGCCGACGACGAACGAGTCGTTGCTGCTTACGGGACATGTTCGTCATCCTGCGCACCTCCGGTGGACACCGTCAAGGATTCCCTAGTAATTCCATAGGGAAAGTAGGGAAGATCTCACACTCTGAGAGGTCGGCCGTCCACCGGAGGGGTAGCCGTCACCGGCTCGGTGGCGCTCAGGGCACGCAGCAGCGCGCGGGCGACCGCGTCGTTCTGGCGGAACGCCGGCGCGTTGGTGCGGGGGCGGGCGAAGGCGGCGACGGCCCGGCTGTTGGTGGGGGCGCCGAGGGCGATGCGGCGGGGATGAGGGCCGCCGAGGGACGGGTCGATGACACGGCCGTCCGTGGGGGAGACGGCGAGCAGGCCGGAGCGGTGGGTACGGGTGGGGTCGGCGATCACCTCTTCGGCGAGTGCGCCCTCCCGGTACAGGTTCCGCAGGAGTGGGTCCTCGGTGTGCGCCAGGGAGGGGCCCGGCAGGTACGCCTCGACAAGGGCGGTGGCGTGGAGGGTGTGCCCCGGGACGGTGGGACCGGTGGCGGTGAAGGTGCCGGTGCTCTCGTCGGTGCCGATCCGCACCCCGGCGCCCAGGAAGCGGACGATCCCGGCCCGGGACAGAGCCAGCAGCTGGCGCAGGCGGAAGCCGGGCGGGCCGGAGGCCAGGAAGCTGAAGAAGCCGTGCCACCAGCCGTCGAGTTGCTCGGCGACGGAACGCGCGGTCAGCCGTCCCGCCGCGACCAGGCGGGGCAGTTGCCCGTAGACCGAGAGCAGGGCGAGGAACGCCCCGAGGTCGGCACTGAACGCCGGGTCCTCGCGGCGGGCGACGTCCCGGGCGATGTGGTCGCGCAGGTGTTCCTGGAAGGCGTCCGGCGTGGGGAAGGCGAGGCCGTCCAGCGGGCGGTCCAGGACCTCGAAGTCCAGGCGGTCCACGGGGTCGGGTACGGCCCCGGCGACAAGGGCCGCCATCTCGGCGTCGTACCAGCCCAGTCGGTCGTAGACGGCGACGAAGTCCGGCCAGGGGAGGGCCGTGCGCTCGGGGTGGGCGTGGAACAGCTCGTGGTAGTGGCCGAAGCCGATCTCCTTGGCCATCAGCGGCCACACATCGCGCCGCAGGTCCAGCGGGCGGCCCTCGGCGACCAGCGCGTCGACCGCCTCGGGACCGAAGTGGCGCGGCAGCGGAGGCCGGGGACCCTGGAGGCGGTAGCGCGTCTTCGAGTGGTACGGCACCCCGCGCCGCGATCCGACGTGCAGAACGGGCTCGCGGCCGGACGGGAGGTAGGTGAGGGTGCCGTCGGCCTCGGTGCGGTAGCTGCCGCCGCGGCCCTCGGTGAGCAGCGCCATCAGGTCGATGAAGGCCAGTCCGAAGCCGCGCAGGATGACGTGTTCGCCGGGTCGCAGGGCGGACAGGTCGGCGTCGGCGGAGAACTCCGGCGGGAGGTGGAAGCGGCCGTGCCGGTGGGCGAAGGCGGCGTGGTCCCGGTACGCGGCGGCGGGAGTGGAACCGAGGTGTCCCTGTGCGAGGACGACCAGGTCGGCGGTGAGCGGGGTGGCGCGGTCGGCGAGGTGCACCTGCTGCGGGCCGTCCGGGGGGCCGGTGACCGAGGTCGCGGTGGTGGGGTGCCACTCGACCGTGACGGTGGGCGGCAGTTGGGCCAGTGCCCTGCGGAACACCCAGTCCAGGTAGGCGCTCTGGGCACGACGGGTGGGGAAGTCGGCCCCGTCGAGCGTGCGCAGTTCGGCGAGCACGTCAGGGTCGGTGGGCTCGGCGTACGGGGCGTGGCGCGGGCTCCGGCCGGAGAACTGGGCGGCCCACTCGGCGAGCGAGGGGCCCGGCTGTACGGGGCCGTCGATGGTGGACGACTCGTCGGTGAACATGGTGACGTCCTCGGCCATGGAGTTCATCCGCAGCAGCGCCGACTGCTCGTGGCGCCAGATGCGTCCCGGGCCGGGCGGATGCGGGTCCACCAGATGGACGCGCAGTTCCCGTACGCCGTCCCACAGTTCGGGCATGTTGGCGGCGACGCGCTCAAGCAGCCCCGTGGCGCGCGGCCCCGCGCCGACGACGACGAGGGTGGCCGGCGAAGGGCTGCTGCTCACCGGTCACCGCCGATGGCCGGGCGGGCGTCGGCGGCCGTGGCCGCGCTCAGCCGGTGGCCTACGGCGGTCAGGTGGCCGCGCAGCCGTTGCAGCGGGGTCGGCGGCAGGGCGCGGGAGTCCCCGCGCGCGTAGTACCGCTCGACGTAGAACTGGCCCGCGCTGAGCACCGTCGTGATCGCGATGTACCACAGGGTGGCGACCATCAGCAGCGGGATGACCTGGTACGTCTGGTTGTAGATGAGCTGCACCGAGTACAGCAGGTCGTGCACGGCCAGCACGCTGACGATGCTGGTGCCCTTGAGGGTGCCGATCAGCATGTTCCCGGCCGTGGGCACGATCGAGCGCATCGCCTGCGGGACGACGATCCGGCGCAGGGTCCGGCGTCTGCGCAGCCCGAGTGCCTGCGCGGCCTCCGTCTGCCCGGGGTCCACCGAGAGGATGCCACCGCGCACCACCTCGGCGGCGTACGCGGACTCGTGCAGGGTGAGGCCGATGACCGCGGTCAGGGTGGGGCCGAGCAGGTTGACCGTCTCGACGGTCAGGAACCGCGGACCGAACGGGACGCCGAGACCGAGCGTCGGGTACAGCGCGCCGATGTTGAACCAGAACAGCAGCTGCACCAGCAGCGGCGTGGAGCGGAAGACCCAGACGTAGCCCCAGCTCAGCGTCCGCAGAACCGGGTTGGCCGACAGCCGCATCACCGCCAGCAGGGTGCCGAGCAGGAATCCGAGCACCATCACCACGGCCGTCAGCCACAGGGACAGCAGCAGCCCGTCGAGCACGGCGGCGGTCGTGAAGTACCGGCCCACCACCCCCCACTGGAAGGCGTCGTTGCGGACGACGGAGTTGAGCGCCATCGCGAACAGAAGCAGCCCGACGGCGGCGGTCAGCCACCGGCCGACGTGCCGTCGCGGCACGATCCGCGGCCCCTCGGGGCCAGGAGCGCTGGCCCGTTTCGGTAGTTCCGTGGCAAGGGTCGGCGTGATGGGGGAAGGCGTGACCATGGAAAGGCTCTCCGGGGAAAGGGGGGATGGCGGGCGTGGGATGACCACCCGGTGGCACGCGCGGGGAAGCAACGGCAGAGGCGTTGCGTGCGTACGGTGCGGCCGGGGCTCGGCGTCGTCACGTTCGCCGCGTCCCTCAACGCGGCCGGGGGAGGCCGCCGCGCATCGCGGAGCCGATCCGTCGTCGATCGTATGTGCCCCTGGCGTCGATGTGTCAACAGCGCGTCGGGAAGGGCCTGCCCAGCCGGTCCGGCATCCGAGCACGGCTTGACGGCAGGCGCGATGTCCTGCTCAATTGGTCGCATGACTGCCCAGGAGCGTTTGGTTACGCGCGATCACATCGACTTCGGTCGGGTGTGGTCGGCCGCGTGTTGCGCCTGACCTGGCAGCGGGCCGACTGACCGGCCCTTCCCTCCCTCGGTGATCCCGTCGCGGGCCGAGTCCTCACCTCACGCGCGCTGCCGCAGCTCTGCTCCTCCCGACGCTCGACGTCGTCACGCCTGCACCGACCCGTCCGTCTGACGGTCTGTTCACCCATGCCCGCACACCGGGCCGTTCCGGCTGCCCGTGTGCCGCCGCACCCCTGAAAGGCCACGCCCATGCCCGTGGAGTTCCTCGGCATCGCCGCCACCAACGACGGCTCCGAAACCACACCGCGCTCCGGCGCCGCGTTCGACAAGGAGTACACGCTCCGCCTGGCCCGAGCGCACGAGGAGCACGGCTGGGACCGTGTGCTGTTCGCCTACGGATCCGGGTCGCCGGACCCCGCACCGGCCGCCGCGTACATCGCGAGCCGCCTGGACCGGCTCCAGATCCTGCTCGCCCACCGGCCCAACGTCTCGTACCCCACCTTCGCCGCCAAGACCTTCGCCACCCTCGACCAGATCAGCGAGGGCCGCCTGACCGTCCACTTCATCACCGGCGGCAACGACCAGGAGCAGGGCCGCGAGGGCGACACCCTCACCAAGGACGAGCGCTACAGCCGCACCCGCGAGTACATCCGCATCGTCAAGAAGATCTGGACCATCCACGAGCCCTTCGACCACGAGGGCCAGCACTACCGCTTCCACGACTTCGTCAGCGACGTCTTCCCCGTCCAACAGCCCCGCCCCGACGTCTCGTTCGGGGGCTCGTCGCACGCCGCGTACGCCGCGGGCGGCGCGGAGGCCGACATCTACTGCCTGTGGGGCGAACCCCTCGCGAAGACCGCCGAGCAGATCCAGAACGTGAAGGCCGCCGCGAAGGCCGCGGGCCGCACCGACGTGCCGCGCATCCAGGTCGCCTTCCGCCCGATCATCGCCCCGACCGAGGCGCTGGCCTGGGAGAAGGCCCACCGCACGGTCGGCGCGATCAAGGCCCGCAAGGAGAAGGGCGAGGCGATCACCAAGCGTCACAGCGCCCACGCACAGCCGCAGAACACCGGCTCCCAGCGCCTGCTCGCCATCGCCGAGGCGGGGGAGCGCTACGACCGGGCGCTGTGGACGCCGACCGCTGCGGCGACCGGCGGCGCGGGCAACTCCAACGCCCTGGTCGGCACCCCGGAGACGGTCGCCCAGGCGCTCCTCGACTACTACGACCTCGGCGTCGACATCCTCTCCGCCCGCGGCTACGACCTGCTCGGCGACGCCATCGACTTCGGCCGGTACGTCATTCCGATCGTCCGCGAGGAGGTCGCCAAGCGCGACGCCGAGCGGGCGGCGCGCGGGACGCACACCCTCGCGGCGGTGGGCGAATGACCTCCGTGACCCAACGGGTGCCGTCGACGGCGAATGTGACGGTCCTTCATGTCCCCGTCTCCGACCCGCGGGTGAGACCCCTGCTGCGGGAACTCGGCCACGAGTACTCCACGCGCTACGGCAAGGACGCCCACGCCGAGATCTCCCGCTATCCGGACGAGGAGTTCACCGAACCGCACGGCGGCCTGCTGCTGTTGTTGCTGGAGCACGGCGAGCCCGTCGCGGGCGGCGCCTTCCGTCGGTACGACGCGACCACCGCCGAACTGAAGCGGATCTGGACCCACTCCGCCCACCGGCGGCGTGGCCTCGCCCGACGGGTCATCGCCGAGCTGGAACGTGAGGCGGGCACACGCGGCTACCGGCGGATCTACCTCACCACCGGGCCACGCCAGCCCGAGGCCCGCGGCCTGTACCTGGCCACCGGCTACACACCCCTGTTCGACACCGAGGCCGACCCGGAGACCATCGGGCCGCTGCCCTTCGAGAAGCACCTGCCGGTCGAAGCACGCACAGCACGTACGGGAAAGGCAGCCGACCTGTGAACCCTCGCCCCCTCAGAACCCGCCCGCGCATCGCCGCGACCCTCGCGCTGCTGCCCGTACTGGCGCTGACCGCCTGTGGCTCCGGCGACACCTCCGGTGTCACACCGGCGGGCGCCCAGGCGTCCACCACGCCGACCGACGACCCGGTCGCCGCCGTACGCAAGGTCGACTCCGCCGCCGCCCTGCTCCCGGCGAACGTGCGCGAGGCGGGCAGCCTGCGCGTCGGCAGCTCGATCGGGTTCCCGCCCGGGGCGTACTACCCCAACGGCACGGACAAGGCGCCCGCGGGCCAGGACATCGACCTCGCCGACGCGGTCGCCAAGGTGCTCGGCGTGAAGCTGGAGCGGCAGGACGCCTCCTTCGAGACGATCCTGCCCGCCCTGGGCAGCGGTAAGTACGACTTCGGCACCGGCAACTTCGGCGTCACCGCCGAACGCCTGAAGACCATCGACTTCGTCACCTACGTCAACGACGGCCAGGGCTTCGCGGTGAAGAAGGGCGACACCACACTGAAGACCAAGGTCACCGACCTCACCCAGCTGTGCGGGCTGACCATCGGCACCGGCGCCGGCACCACCTTCGAGGCGACCCTCACCGCGCAGAAGGGCGTGTGCGTGAAGGCCGGCAAGAAGCCGTACGACGTGAAGGTCTACGCGGAGAACGCGGCGACCCTCACAGCGCTCCAGCAGGGCCGGATCGACGTGATCATGTCGACCATCAACGGCCTGCGTTACCAGGCGGCCCAGCCCGCCTCCCAGACCACGTTCCTCGGCGAGTTCCACCGCCTCGACGTCGGCTTCGCCTTCAAGAAGGGCTCCCCGCTCACCAAGGCGTTCCAGGCCGCCGTCAACGAGCTGATCAAGGACGGCACGTACGCCCGGATCCTCAAGAAGTGGGGCACCTCCGCCTCCGCGATCGACACGTCGCGGATCAACCCGCCCGAACACACCTGAGAGCGGAGCAGGAACCCTCACGATGTCCACGCCGCCATCCACCACCGACACCGCGCCGCCCGGCGTGGCCGTCCCGGCCACCGGCCCCGGGACGCCGCCCGCTCCGGACGACCCGGCCTCCCTCAAGGTCGTCCCCGCCCGTCACTACGCCCGCTGGGCGGCGGCCGTCGCCGTGATCGTGCTGGTCGCCCAGTTCGTGCACGGGCTGGCCACCAACCCGGTCTGGGACTGGGGTGCCTTCAGCGACTACGTGCTGTCCGAGACGATCGTGCGGGCGGTGTGGGTGACCCTCCAGCTCACCGCGTACGCCACCGTCCTGGGCTTCCTCCTCGGCACCGTCCTGGCCTTCATGCGGCTGTCGCGCAGCCCGGTGCTGCAGACCGTCGCCTGGACCTACATCTGGATCTTCAGGTCCATCCCGATGATCGTCCAGCTGGTGTTCTGGTTCAACCTGAGCGCGCTGTACGAGAGGCTGGGCTTCGGCATCCCCTTCGGCCCGGTGTTCTGGTCCGTCGACAGCAACAGCATCATCGGCACCATGGGCGCGGCCGTCATCGGGCTGACGCTGCACCAGGCCGCCTACGCCGCGGAGATCGTGCGCGGTGGGGTCATCGCCGTCGACCACGGACAACTGGAGGCGGCTGCCGCGCTGGGCATCCCCCGGCTGCGGCAGATCCGCCGGATCGTGCTGCCGCAGGCCATGCGCGCCATCCTGCCCACGGCAGGCAACGAGATCATCGGACTGCTCAAGGGCACCTCGGTGGTCTATGTGATGTCCATCGGCGAGCTGTTCTACCAGGTGCAGGTGATCTACGGCCGCAACGGCCGGGTGATCCCGCTGCTGCTGGTCGCCACCGCCTGGTACGTGGTGCTGACCTCCCTGCTGTCGGTCGCGCAGTACCACGTGGAGCGCCGCTACGCCCGGGGCGCCAACCGCACCCCGCCGCCCACCCCGCTCCAGCGCGCCCGCCGCTTCGTCCGCACCCTGCGCGGGGCCGCCGCCCAGCGCGACCAGCCCGTCGTACCCCTGAAGACCCTGGGAGACAGCCGATGAGTGAGGTGATGGTGGACGTACACGGCGTCCACAAGAGCTACGGCCCGCTGGAGGTGTTGCGCGGTGTCGACCTGGAGGTCCGCACCGGCGAGGTCACCGTGATCCTCGGCCCGTCCGGCTCCGGCAAGTCCACGCTGCTGCGCACCATCAACCACCTGGAGAAGGTCAACCAAGGCTGGATCAGCATCGACGGTGAGCTGATCGGCTACCGCCGCTCCGGCGACAAGCTGCACGAACTGAAGGAGAAGGACGTTCTGCGGCAGCGCACGAACATCGGGTTCGTCTTCCAGAACTTCAACCTCTTCCCGCACCTGACCGTGCTGGAGAACCTCGTCGAGGCACCGGTCTCCGCCCTGCGCCGTCCGCGCAGGGCGGCGGAGGAGACGGCCCGCCGGCTCCTCGACCGGGTGGGCCTCGCCGACAAGGCCGACGCCTACCCCAGGCAGCTCTCCGGCGGCCAACAGCAGCGCGTGGCCATCGCCCGCGCGCTCGCCCTCGAACCGAAGGTGCTGCTCTTCGACGAGCCCACCTCGGCACTCGACCCGGAACTGGTCGGCGAGGTCCTCGACGTCATCAAGGACCTGGCCCGCACCGGAACCACCATGATCGTCGTGACCCACGAGATCGGCTTCGCCCGCGAGGTCGCCGACACCGTGGTGTTCATGGACGGCGGTGTCGTCGTGGAGCAGGGCCCGCCCGCGGCCGTCCTGGACGACCCGCACCACGAGCGGACCCGCGCCTTCCTCTCGAAGGTCCTCTGACCACCCCTCATCCCCTCCCCCAAGCAAGGAGCACGACCATGTCCACCTCGATCACCCGCCGCACCGCCGCAGCCGCGCTCGGACTCGCCACCGCCGTCGTCCTCGCCGCGTGCAGCAACCCCGACGACGGCGGCACGACCGAGGTCGCGGCCGCGTCGGGCGGCAAGACGAAGATCAACATCAGTGCCGACCAGAACCGCGTCACCACCGACAAGGTCGACTCCATAGCCGCCGAGGTCCCCGAGAGGATCCGCAAGAGAGGCACCCTGGAGGTCGTCGACTCCTCCGGCTCCGCCGCGCCCCTGACCTTCTTCGCCACCGACAACAAGACCGTCATCGGCGTCGAGCCCGACATCGCCTCTCTGGTCGCCGACGTGCTCGGCCTCAAGCCGCACATCAACCCGGTCTCCTGGGAGAACATCTTCGTCGGCCTGGACAGCGCCAAGTACGACGTCGGCTTCAGCAACATCACCGTCACCGAGGAGCGCAAGGAGAAGTACGACTTCGCCAACTACCGTGAGGACAACCTGGGCTTCGAGGCGAAGAAGGGCAGCGGCCTGAAGATCACCGGGCCCGCGGACGTGGCGGGCAGGACGGTCGCCGTGAGCAGCGGCACCAACCAGGAGAAGCTGCTCATCGAGTGGAGCAAGGAGAACGAGAAGGCCGGTCGCGAGCCGGTGAACATCAAGTACTACCAGAACGACAGCGACACCTACCTCGCGCTCCAGTCCGGCCGCATCGACCTGTACCTCGGGCCCAACCCGACCGCCGCCTACCACGCGGCCACCACCGGGAAGACGGAGGTGGTCGGCACGTACTCCGGCGCCGGTGCCACCCTCCAGGGACTCATCGCGGCCACCACCAAGAAGGACAGCGGGCTGGTGAAGCCGCTCGCCGACGCCCTCAACCACGTCATCGACAACGGCACGTACGCCCAGGTGCTGGAGCGCTGGGGCCTGTCCGACGAGGCCGTGACCAGGTCCGAGATCAACCCGCCCGGCCTGCCCAGGACCAACAAGTAGCCGACCCGGGGGTGCGCGGGCCGTACGACGCCCGCGCACCCCGCCTTCGTACAGTACACGAGGCCATGCCCCGCGCACTCCACCTCTCCCTCGCACTCGACGGGACCGGCCACCGCCCCGCCGGGTCCCTCCCCGCCGCCCACTGGACGGACCTGATCAGCCTCGCCGAGCAGGGCGCCCTGGACTTCGTCACCGTCGGCGACCATCTCGCGCCACCACCCGACGACAGCGCCGACCGCATCGACGCGGTCGCCGCCCTCACCCACGTCGCGCCCCTGACCAGAAGGATCGGTCTGGTCCCGACGGTGACCACCACCGACCCCTTCCGCGCCTCCACCGCCCTGGCCGCCCTCGACCACGTCAGTGACGGCCGGGCCGGGTGGCTCGTCGACGTCTCCCACTCCGAGGCCCCCGCAGCCGAGCTGTGGGCCGAGGCGACCGACGCCGCCGAGGTCGCCGTCCGGCTGTGGGACAGCCGGGAGGACGACGCGGAGACCCGGGACGCCGCCACCGGCCCGTTCGTCGACCGCGACCGGTCGCACCACCTCGACTTCGAGGGCCCGCACGTCTCAGTCCGCGACCCGTCCACCGTTCCCCGCCCACCCCAGGGGCGACCGCCCCTCGCCGTCGCCCTCGACGTGCACGACTCGGACGGGCAGTGGGAACTGGCCGCGAGCCACGCCGACGTCGTACTCCTGGACGCCGATCAGCCCTCCACGGCCTGGCTCGCCCGCGGGGCGCTGCTGCGCCAGGCGGCGGAGGCCGGACGTGCCGCGGAGGCGCTCCGGGTACTGGTACGCGTCGCGGTCGATCTCGGGGGCGGCACCGAACCCGGCGCCCTCCCACCCGCCGAACTGCGCTTCACCGGCGCCGCCGCGGATCTCGCCGGTCTGCTCGCCGACTGGCACGAGAGCACCGGCGTCGACGGCTTCCACCTCCTCCCGACCTCGGCCCCCACCGGTCTGCCCGCCGTGGTCCACGACCTCGTCCCGGCGCTGCGCGAACGCGGCCTGTTCCGCGCCGACTACACCGGCCGCACCCTCCGCGACCACCTCGGCCTGCCCCGCCCCGCCCGCCGACACGACCGAGACACGGAGGCGACCCGATGACGCGCACCACGACGACCGCCACCCCACCACCGAGATCACCCCGCCGCTCACTCCCCGGCGGCAACGACACCACCGGCCGTCCGCCCGTCCGCGAAGGAGCACGCGTGAACCCGTTCAGAACCCGTCACCCCGTCCTGGTGGCACTGGGCTCGGCCGTCCTGCTGGCCGCCTCCGTCACCGTCCCGTCCGCCGCCGCGGCGGCCGTGGTGGAGGAGCAGCCGCGCTCGTCCGTCGCGCTCGACTGGTACGACACGACAGCGGCCGTCATCGCGGCGGACGCCGCCCCCACGCAGATCACGAACAGCCGTACCTGGGCGATCAGTTGGCTCGCCGCGGCCCGAGCCACCCGCGGGGTGCCGTCCGGCGTCGACCGGGGCGACTTCCAGGACGCGGCCCTGGCGTCCGCCGTACACGACGCCCTGGTGGCGCTGGTCCCCTCCCACACTCAGGAACTGGACGCCGCCCTGCGCACGACGCTCCAGGGCGTTCCCGACGGACCGGCCGAGTCGGAGGGCGTGGCGGCCGGTGCCCGCGAGGCGCGGCTGGTGCTCGCCGCCCGCGAGGGTGACGGCCTCGACCCGGCCTCGGTGAACGCGCCGTTCACCGTCCCACCGGCGGCCCCCGGAGTGTGGCAACCGACCCCGCCCGCCTACGCCCCCGCCGCGCAGTACGGCAACCGGATCGCCCGTCCCTTCCTGCTGGACAGCCCCGACCAGTACCGGCTGCCCGCACCGCCCGCCCTGGACTCCGCGCGTTACCGCGCCGATCTGGCCGAGGTCCGTGCCTACGGGGCCGTGGACAGCACCGTACGCACCCGACAGCAGACGGAGACCGCCACCTTCTGGCTGGGTTCCTCACTGACGCTGTACACCGAGCCACTGCGGGTGGCCCTCGCCCGGTCACCGCGTTCCAGCGCCGTACGGGCCAGGCTGGTGGCCCTGTTCCACGTCGCCCTGGTGGACACGCAGATCGCCACCTCCGACAGCAAGTACACCTATCTGCGGTGGCGCCCGGTCACGGCCGTCCGTACCGGTTCGATCGCCCCCGACCCCGCATGGACACCGCTGCACACCACACCGGCCCACCCCGACTACCCCAGCGGCCACAACACGTACGCGGGCGCCGCGGAAGCGGTCCTGTCGGCGCTCGTCGGGCCCCGCACGGCGCCCTTCCAGCTGACCAGCCCCACCGCCCCCGGAGTGACCCGCACCTACACCTCCTGGAGCCGACTGTCCCAGGAGAACGTGGACGCCCGCGTGTACTCCGGCATCCACACCCGCTCGGCCGACGAGGCCGGTCTCGTCCTCGGCGAGCGGGTGGCGACGCACGCCCTGCGCGACGCCGCGCGCCTGTTCGGCCCGCTGTGAGCGGCACCGGCACCAGGCGCGGCAGGGTGTCCCTTCCCGGCCCCCCGTAGACCCGCAGCGCGCGGCCAGCGCGCTCCGTTGCTCCCGCCCGTCCCTCCACCGCCGTCGCCCCCTCGTGCTCAAGGGGGCCGGGGTTCTCGTCACGGACTTCCAGGAAGGCACCCACTCGTGTCCTCGACACCTCCTCCTTCCCTGCACCTTGCCGTCGCCCTGGACGGCACCGGCTGGCACCCCGCCTCGTGGCGCGAGCCGGTGGCCCGCCCGCGCGACCTGTTCACCGCCGGATACTGGGCCGATCTGGTCGCCGAGGCCGAACGCGGCCTGCTCGACCTCGTGACCATCGAGGACGGCCTCGGCCCGCAGTCCTCGCACTTCCTGGACCCGGACGAACGCACCGACCAGGTCCGTGGCCGCCTCGACGCCGTCCTCATCGCCTCCCGCGTCGCACCGTTGACCCGGCACATAGGTCTGGTGCCGACGGTGGTCTCCACCCACACGGAGCCGTTCCACATCTCCAAGGCGATCGCCACCCTCGACTACGTCAGCGCCGGCCGCGCCGGCTTGCGCGTGCAGATCACCGCCCGCCCGAACGAGGCCGCGCACTTCGGCCGCCGCACCATCCCGCGCATCGAGGCGTACGACCACCCGGCCAGCCGCGAGCTGGTGGCCGACCTCTTCGACGAGGCCGCCGACCACGTGGAGGTGGTGCGCCGCCTGTGGGACAGCTGGGAGGACGACGCCGAGATCCGGGACGCCGCGACCGGCCGCTTCATCGACCGCGACAAGCTGCACCACATCGACTTCGAGGGCCGGCACTTCAGCGTCAGGGGCCCCAGCATCACGCCCCGCCCGCCGCAGGGCCAGCCGATCGTCAGCGCCCTCGCCCACGACACCATCCCGTACCGCCTGGTGGCCCGCGCCGCCGACATCGGCTACGTCACCCCGCACGACGCCGACGAGGCCCGCGCCGTCGTCGCCCGGATCCGCGCCGAGCAGGATGCCGCGGGCCGAGCCGCCGAACCCCTCCACGTCTTCGGCGACCTGGTCGTCTTCCTCGACGACGACCCGGCCGCCGCCACCGTCCGCCGGGAACGGCTCGACGCGCGCGCGGGACAGCCGTACACGAGTGACGCCCCCGTCTTCACCGGCACGCCCTCCGAACTCGCCGATCTGCTCCAGGTGCTGCACGGAGCCGGACTGACCGGCTTCCGGCTGCGCCCCGCCGTGCACGGCCACGACCTCCCGGCGATCACCCGGCGCCTGGTCCCCGAACTCCAGCGCCGGGGCGTCTTCCGCCGCCGCTACGAGGCCGACACCCTGCGAGGCCTGCTGGGCCTGGCCCGCCCCGCCAACCGCTACGCCGCCGCCTGAGCCGGAAGGGTCCCCGACCGATGACCAAGCCGTTGAAGCAGATCCATCTGGCCGCCCACTTCCCGGGCGTCAACAACACCACCGTGTGGAGCGACCCGCGCGCCGGAAGCCACATCGAGTTCGACTCCTTCGTCCACTTCGCGCGGACCGCCGAACGCGCCAAGTTCGACTTCCTGTTCCTCGCCGAGGGACTCCGGCTGCGTGAGCAGGGCGGGCGGATCTACGACCTGGACGTCGTCGGCCGCCCCGACACCTTCACCGTGCTCGCCGCGCTCGCCGCCGTCACCGAGCACCTCGGCCTGACCGGCACCATCAACTCCACCTTCAACGAGCCCTACGAGGTCGCCCGCCAGTTCGCCAGCCTCGACCACCTCTCCGGCGGGCGCTCCGCCTGGAACGTCGTCACCTCCTGGGACGCCTTCACCGGCGAGAACTTCCGCCGCGGCGGCTTCCTGCCGCAGGAGGAGCGCTACTCCCGCGCCAGGGAGTTCCTCGCCACGGCGAACGAGCTCTTCGACTCCTGGCACGGCGACGAGATCCTCGCCGACCAGGAGACCGGCACCTTCCTGCGGGACGCCAAGGCCGGAGCCTTCGTCCACACCGGGCAGCACTTCGACATCCACGGGCAGTTCAACGTGCCGCGCTCCCCGCAGGGCCGCCCGGTGATCTTCCAGGCCGGCGACTCCGAGGAGGGCCGCGAGTTCGCCGCCTCCGAAGCCGACGCGATCTTCAGTCGGCACGCCACCCTCGCAGCGGGCCGGGCCTTCTACACCGACGTCAAGAAGCGCCTCGCCAAGTACGGCCGCCACCACGACGAGCTGCTGATCCTGCCCGCCGCCACCTTCACCCTCGCCGACACCGACGCCGAGGCGGAGGAACTGGCCAAGGAGGTGCGCCGCCAGCAGGTCAGCGGCGCCACCGCCCTCAAGCACCTGGAGTTCGTCTGGAACCGGGACCTGTCCTCCTACGACCCGGACGGGCCGCTCCCCGACATCGACCCGGAGGTCAGCGACCGGCACATCTCCCAGGGCCGCGCCCAGGTCCGCATGTACCGCGACCCGCTGGCCACCGCCCGCGAGTGGCGTGAGCTGGCCGCCGCGAACAACTGGTCCATCCGCGACCTGGTCATCGAGACCGGCAACCGGCAGAACTTCATCGGCTCGGCCGAGACGATCGCCCGCACCCTCAACGAGTTCGTGCAGGCCGACGCCAGTGACGGCTTCGTCCTCGTCCCGCACATCACCCCGACCGGCCTCGACGAGCTCGCCGACAAGGTCGTCCCGCTGCTCCAGGAACGAGGCGTGTTCCGCACGGAGTACGAGGGCCCGACCCTGCGCGACCACCTCGGCCTGGCGCACCCCGACGACGTCCGCGACGAACGGGCGGCGTCGTGAGGTTCCTCGCCATCACCCTGATCGTGCACCGGCCGGACCCGATCACCGGCGTGCACAAGACGACCCAGGACCGCTTCCGTGAGGTCCTCGACAACGCCCTGCTCGCCGAGGAACTCGGCTTCGACGGCTTCGGCGTGGGGGAGCGGCACGAACGGCCCTTCATCTCCTCCTCGCCGACCGTCGTCCTCAGCCACATCGCGGCACTGACCCGACGCATCCGGCTGTTCACCGCCGTGACCACCCTCAGCCTCCTGGACCCGGTGCGCGCCTACGAGGACTACGCCACCCTCGACCACCTCTCCCGGGGACGGCTGGAGCTGATCATCGGCAAGGGCAACGGCACCGCCCAGCGCGAGCTGTTCCACGTCACTCCCGAGGACCAGTGGCACCGCAACGCCGAGGGCTACGAGGTGTTCCGGCAGCTCTGGCGGCAGGACAAGGTGACCGCGGCGACCCGCTTCCGTCCGCCGCTGCGGGACGCCGAGGGGTGGCCACGGCCCTACCAGCGGCCCGTCCGGGTCTGGCACGGCAGCGCCACCAGCAAGGAGTCGGTGGACCTGGCCGCCCGCTACGGCGACCCCCTGTTCTCGGCGAACGTCACCCACCCCATCGAGCCGTACGCCGAGCTGATCAGATACTACCGCGAGCGCTGGGCGTTCTACGGCCACGACCCCGCCAGGATCGCGGTCGGTGCCGGCACGGCCGGGCTCCTCGTGACCCGCACCTCCCAGGAAGCGCTCAGGGCGTACCGGCCGATCTTCGAGTCGACGCTCGCGTTCCAGCGGCAGTTCGGCCTCCCGGTGGTCTTCGAGACCGTGGAGGACTTCGTCGAGCGCAGCTCCGCCCTGATCGGCAGCCCGCAGCAGGTCATCGACAAGGTGCACCGCTACCACGAGCGGTTCGGGCACACGGTGCTCCATCTGCACGCGGACGCCAACGGGTTGACGGACGCCCAGCACCGCGCCTCGCTCCAGCTCTTCCAGTCCGATGTCGCCCCGGTACTGCGCCGCGACATTCCGGACCCGCCCTTCGCCTGGGGGCCGGTCCCGCCCGTCACCGAGGACGAGCCCACCCACGCCTGACATCCCCCTCGGCGTCCTCGACCTGGTGCCGGTACCGTCCGGCTCGACGGCCGCCGACGCCCTGCGCAACTCCATCGACCTGGCACAGCAGGCCGAGCGCTTCGGGTACGCCCGGTACTGGCTCGCCGAGCATCACCTCAACCCGGGTGTCGCGGGCACGTCCCCCGCGGTCGTCCTCGCCCTGACCGCCTCCGCCACCTCCACGATCCGGCTCGGCTCCGGCGCCGTACAGCTCGGTCACCGCACCGCGCTGAGCACCGTCGAGGAGTTCGGCCTGATCGACGCCCTGCACCCCGGTCGCCTCGACCTCGGCCTGGGCCGCTCGGGCGGTCGCCCGCCGGGACGACCGACCGCATCCCGTGCGACCGTCAACCCCGTCCTCGACGGGCCCCGGGCGAACCGCAGCCCCCGCGCGCCCGCGACCTCGGCGCTCTGGCCGCCGCCGCTGATGTCGTCGATCTGCTCGGCGTAGTCCTGTGACTCGGCGCCGGGCAGCAGAAGCAGCCTGCGCCGCAAGGCGATGCGGGGTGAGCCGAGGAGGCGTTCGAAGGTGAAGCGGGGCGGAGTCAGGAGGCCGTTCACGTCAGCCCCGCCACCGTGCTGGAGGTCGTGGACGGCTACCGGGCCTTCTTCCAGCCCTCCGACTCCCTCGACGAGCCGTACGTCAGTGTCTCGGCCGACGTGGTCGTGGCGGAGGGCGAGGAGACGGCCCACGAGCTCGCCACCGGCTACGCGGCCTGGGTCCGCAGCATCCGCACCGCCGAGGGCGCCATCGAGTACCCGACGCCCACGCCGACCGGGTGCGGTCGTACGAACTGCTCGCGCGGGAGTGGAGCCGGAGGTGAGCGGGGGAGGCCGGGCGTGCGGCAGACCGCCGCCGGGCGCCCTGCGCGCGGTCCGGCGTCCCCTCAGAGGGGTCAGACCGCCGCGGCCACCTTCACGGCGTGGGAGACCTGCGCGCGCAGCTCGGCGAACTCGCGGGAGCCGCGCAGCTCCTCGGCGTCGACGTCACCGCGCGGCAGGGTGATCGGCAGGTCCAGGGCCACGGTGCCCGGGCTCCTGGTCAGCACCACGATGCGGGAGCCGAGGAACACCGCCTCCTCCGCCGAGTGCGTCACGAACACTGCGGTCCGCCCGCTTCGTTCGGTCACCCGGCGCACGTCCTCCTGAAGCCGCTCCCGGGTGAGCGCGTCCAGCGCCGCGAACGGCTCGTCGAGCAGGAGGAGCGGGTTGTCGGCCGCGAGGGCCCGGGCGATGGCGACGCGCTGCTGCTGACCGCCGGAGATCTCCCACACCCGCCGCTTCTCGGTGCCCTCCAGACCGACCCGGGCCAACAACTCCGCGCGCCGCTCGAGCCGTTGAGCGCGGTCCACACCCGCGTACCGCAACGCCAGGTCGATGTTGCCCCGCACGGTCCGCCACGGGAACAGCCGCGGCGTCTGGAACACCACCCCGGCCGCCGTGCCGGGCCGCGGTTCGGCCCCGGAGACGCGCACCGAGCCGTGCGTGGGCCGCTCGAACCCGGCGATCAGCCGCAGCAGCGTGCTCTTGCCGCAGCCGGAGGCGCCCACCAGGACCAGGAACTCCCCGGCCGGAACGGTCAGGTCGACCGGCCCGACGGCGGTGAAGGCGCCCCCGCCCCGGCCGTACTGGTGGGTGACGTGGTCGAGACGGACGGATCCGGCGGGCGGCGAGTCGGCCTCTTGCGCGGTCTGGGCCAGCTCACCTGAGGACATCGGACAGCCCCTTGAGATAGAACGCCTCGCGGACGACGTCCTCGGGCGGTGCGGCGTCGATCTGCTTCTGGTCGGCCAGGAACCGACCGGTGTCGGTCACGTACGTGAGCAGCTTGCCCGGACTGCCCTCGGTGCCCAGCCAGTCGCCGGAGACCACCTGCTCCGGGGTGAGGAACATCCCCTGCGCGAGCTGTGCCCTGGCATCCGCGACGCTGATGCCGAGTTCGGCCGCGACGGCCCCGACCGAGCCGTCCGGATCGGACTTGAGCAGGCGCAGTGCCTCGGCCTCCGCCGTGCGCCAGGCATCGATCGCTGCCGGGTCCCTGGCGATCAGATCGTCCGACACGACGGCCAGGTCGAGCGTCGGCTTGCCCGCCGCGCCGATGTCCTTGCTGCTGGTGAGCTGGGTGCCGGTCGCCCGCAGCTCGTCCAGGGTGGGCAGCCAGACGTAGGCGGCGTCGATGTCGCCCCGCTGCCAGGCGGCGAGGATCGGCTGGGGCTGCAGGTCAATGAGCTGGACGTCGGACGGCTTGAGGCCCGCCGTCTCCAGCGCCGCCAGCAGACTGTAGTGCGAGGTGGAGGCGAAGGGAGTGGCTATCTTCTTGCCCTTGAGCCCGGCCACGTCGGTGACGCCGGTGGCCTTGCGCGCCACCAGGGCCTCGTTCTCACCCGCGACGTCGAGGATCCACGCGACCTTGTAGGGGATGGGCGAGCTGCCGGACACCCCCCGGGCGAACGGGCTGGAGCCCAGCGCGGCGATGTCGAGGGACTTGCCGAGGAACGCCTGGTTGACGCTGGCGCCGGAGTCGAACTTGATCCAGGTGATCTCGTACTCCGGCAGCGCCTTCTCCAGCAGTCTCCTCCTCTTCACGATCAAGTCGCCGCTGGGGAAGGCGAAGTAGCCGATGCGCAGCCGCTTCGAGCCCCCGGACGTCGACGCGTCACTGTCGGAGGAGCAGCCGGTGACGGCGGTGGATACGGCGGCCAGGGCGCCGGCGAGCAGGAGACGGCGGGACGGGCCTTGGGGGAGACGGGGCATGGCGGAGCCGTTTCTGTGCAAGGGGAGGGGAGTACTACGGGAACAGGTGGTCCTACGCGCGACCGCGCCACGGCACGAGGGCGCGTTCCAGCCGCAGCAGCAGGCCGTCGATGATCAGACCTGAGACGCCGATGGCGATGATGCCGACCAGCACCACCGGGGTGTTGTTGTAGTTGGCCGCGTCCTTGACCATGCCGCCGATGCCGGGCAGACCGTTGACCAACTCGGCGGCGACGAGGGAGGAGTAGGCCACGCCCACGGCGAGCCGGACCCCGGTGAGCGTCTCCGGCAGGGCGGACGGGACGACGACGTCCCTGACCACGTCCCACCGCGACGCGCCGAGCGCACGGGCGGCCTCGACCAGGCTCTTCGGTACGGCCGCGACGGCCGTGGTCGTGGACACCGCCACGGGCGGGAACGCGGCCACCGCCAGCAGCGTCACCTTGGGCTCCTCGTTGATGCCCAGCCAGATGATGAGGAGCGAGAAGTACGCCAGCGGCGGCAGCGTCCGCAGGAAGGTGATCCAGGGCTCGAACAACGAGCGCACCCAGCCGACGGTGCCCATGAGCAGCCCGAACAGCACCCCGAGCGCGATGCCGAGGCCGGCGCCGATCGCGATGCGCCGCAGGCTGATTCCCAGGTGCTCGATGAGGTGGGTGCCGTTGTAGCCGCGTACGCCGTCGTGCGTCGTGGACACGTTGATGAACGCGTCCCACACCTTGGCGGGCGGCGGGACCAGTGTCTCGCTCCACGTCCCGCTCGCCGCCAGGAGCTGCCACAGGACGAGGAACAGCAGGAGCGAGCCGATCGGCAGCGCGACATGGCGCACGCGTCCTCCCAGGCTCCTCACGGACGAGCGGGGCGCGGGCAGCACGTCGGCAGGCGCCGCGAGGTGACCAGGCTTGGACACAGGGGGAGTTGTGGACACGGGGCGTCCTCCACGGGGCGCCGGGACATGAGTGGCCGCCGTCGACGGAGGTCGGCGGCCGGGCCCGAGCGAGAGTGATGCTGAACGGAATGGACCGGCGCCCCGCGAGGAAGGATGCCGGGGCGCGTCAGAGAAGCCGGGTCAGCAACAACACGAGCCCGGGCGTCGGCACAGGTCGATGACCAGGCGTCGCACCAAGGGCTCGGGAATCATGGCCCTTTTCTACACCAGCCGCGGCACTTCACCAAGGGGCGTCCACTCCGCGGAACTGGGGCGGTCCACCTCCACCTCGACGGGGGAGGTGGACGTTCGCCCTGTTCGTACGAGCGTGTCAGATCCGCTCGTGGGGGATCTTCTCACCGGCCTCGATCGCGATCGGGAGCCGGTTCTCGGCGGGTGGCAGCGGGCAGGTCGCGAAGTCGGTGTAGGCGCACGGCAGGTTGGTGGCGCGGTTGAAGTCCAGCACCACGGTGCCGTCGGGTCCGGGCGGGTCGACGTGGAGGGCGCGGTTGGCTGGATACGTGGTCACGCCCGATGTCGCGTCGCTGAACAGCACCATGAGGCTGCCCGGCGTGGACCCGTTGAACGCGGTCAGACCCAGCGTGCGGCCTCCGAGGGGGAAGCGGACCCGGCCAGGGGCGTCGTAGACGTGCCGCAGTCCCTCGACCACGGCACCCACGGTGGTCGGCCGCGGCTCGGGGAACGGGGTGTACGTGCCGGTGACCGCCCAGCGTCGGTCGGGCGCGTAGGCGGGTGTCCCGGTGAACGCGGTGCGCGGCGGATGCTCCGGGTGCCGCGGCCGGATCAGATCCTGGCCGCCGCGCCTGGCGACCTCGATCACCGCGTCCCCCCAGACGGCGTTGACACCACCGCGTTCCGGGATGACACCGAAGACGTGCCGTCCACGCACCGCGGTGCCGTCGACGACGAGTTCCTCCCCCTCGCCGAGCACGACGGTGACGCCGTCGTCGCCCGTCGACCAGCTGCCGGGCGCGTCGGGGAAGCGCTGGGGATCGGTGGCCAGCCAGTGCAGGCCGGTGATGGCGAGGATGCCGTGCTCATGGGCGAGGGCGGAATCCCTCCGTTGGTGCCACGCCTCCCATTCCGAGACGAAGGTGTCGATGTCGGTGGCGGAATTCTGGACGGTCATGTGCACTCCTGCGGAATACGGCGCTGAGGGGCGGGGCCCGCGGGCGGAACGAGCCCAGTGGACCGCGGCAGCGGCGCGACACAGTGGGAAGAGGCTGGCGGGGCGCCGGAGGACGGAGTCAACTCACGGCGGAACAACCCGTGGTGGTGACACGCACGTAGTCGACGTGGCGGCGGGTCACGAGCACGGTCATGGCGTCAGGTAACCACACAGGGGCATACGCGCACCAGCTCGGCCGTTCGACAGTGCCGACGCTTCTGTCACAACCTCGTGAACACCGTCTCCCAGCATGTGGAATGAGATCCGGGCATTCTTGACCGGTCGGACCTCCACTGCTTTGATCGAAGGCATGAAGCGACAGGACCTCACGCGGCGACGCCACGTCGACCTTGCGCGTGTCTCCAGCTCCTGCTGTCGCTGTCGGGTCTGAGCGCACCAGCTCGGCCACCGAGGGAAACCCTCGCACTCGCGCCGATCTCCGCTCTTGAATTCCACTTCCGGCCGTTTTCCGTCGCCATGACGGCCTTCCCGGGAGCAGTGCGCCCGCACGCCTGAATTCCGACTTCGACCGTGCCCTGAGCCAGGTCGAGGTCGAGTGCTCCGGCAGGCGGGTGCTGCCCCTGGTGCGCGAACTGGAGGCTCGGGAGATCGAGTCCCAGCCCGTCGCCGCCCGTACCTGACCGCCACCGGCACGCCACCCGCAACCCATCCGGCACATCTGAGAGGTCCTCGCATGGCCACCGTCCTGTCCGTCTCCGGCAGCCCCTCCGCCACCTCCCGCACCGCTCGGCTGCTGCGCCACCTGGACGCCCGGCTCCGGGCCCAGGGGCACGAGGTGATCCCCTTCGACGTCCGTACGCTGCCGCCAGAGGCCCTGCTGCACGCCGACCTCGCCCACCCGGCGATCGTCGAGGCCATCGCCCAGTTCGAGCGCGCGGACGGAATCGTGATCGGCACCCCCGTCTACAAGGCCGCCTACTCCGGGCTGCTGAAGTCGCTGCTGGACCTGCTCCCGCAGTACGCACTCGCGGGCAAGACCGTCCTGCCGCTGGTCACCGGCGGCACCACCGCCCACGTCCTGGCCATCGACTACGCCCTGCGCCCCGTGCTGCACTCCATGGGCCCCGCCCACATCACGCCCGGCTGGTTCACGCTCGACAGGGACATCACCGTGGCCGACGACGGCACCCTGACCGTCGCGCCGGGCCCCACAGAGGCCCTGGCCCAGGTCACCGACCAGTTCTCGCTCGCCCTCGGTGGCCACCCGACCCTCCTGGCGGCCACCGGATGAGCGCCGCGACGGTGCTCGACGGCGACGCCGGGCGGGATGCCCGCCGTCGGCTCCCCCGTGCCGAACGGGCGATCCGGGGGCGGGCCGCCGAGGCGTCGATCGCGGTGGCCGCCTCCAGGGCGACGGCGCAGGAGGCGGCCCCTGGAGGTTGGCAGCGCCCTCGGCGAGGTGTCCGGCACACGACCGGCGCTCGACTCCTCGGGCCCGCAGGGCCCTTGGCGTGACGCCCACACCCCCACCCTGCACGACCCGGCCCGCTGGCAGGTCCAGCACATCGGCCGCCACGTGCTGAACGGCACCCAGCCACCGCGGCACGGCCCGCTGAGGCGCTCGATCCCGATCGGAGACCCCACGTGTCCCTCACCTTCCACTGGTTCCTGCCCACCAACGGCGACAGCCGCCACGTCGTCGGCGGTGGCCACGGCACCCCCGCCACGCGGTCCGGCCGTGATCGACCGCCGACGGTCGCCTACCTGAGTCAGATCGCCCGCGCCGCCGAGGATATGGGCTTCGTCGGCGCGCTCACTCCCACCGGCGCCTGGTGCGAGGACGCCTGGCTCACCACCGCGATGGTCAGCCAGAACACCGAGCGACTGAAGTTCCTGGTCGCCTTCCGGCCCGGCTTCGTCTCGCCGACGCTGGCCGCGCAGATGGCGTCCACCTTCCAGCGGCAGACCGGCGGACGGCTGCTGCTCAACGTCGTCACGGGCGGGGAGAGCCACGAGCAGCGCGCCTACGGCGACTTCCTCGACAAGGACGACCGGTACCGCCGTACCGGTGAGTTCCTGCGGATCGTCCGGGAGTTGTGGCAGGGCAGGACCGTCGACCTGGTCGGCGAGCACCTCCAGGTCGAGGACGCGAAGCTGGCCCGGGTGCCCGACCCGGTTCCCGAGGTGTACTTCGGCGGCTCCTCGCCGATCGCCGGGGAGATCGCCGCCCGGCACGTCGACGTCTACCTCACCTGGGGCGAGCCGCCGCCCGCCGTCGCCGAGAAGATCGCCTGGATCCGGGCGCTGGCCGAGAAGGAGGGCCGTGGCGTCCGCTTCGGCATCCGTCTGCACGTCATCACCCGGGACACGAGCGAGCAGGCATGGGCGGAGGCCCGGCGGCTGCTGGACGGCTTCGACACGGAGACCGTACGGGCCGTCCAGGCCGGGCTGGCCCGCAGCGAGTCCGAGGGGCAACGGCGGATGCTCGCCCTGCACGGCGGCAGCAGCGACGACCTGGAGATCCACCCGAACCTCTGGGCCGGCATCGGGCTGGTGCGGGGCGGCGCGGGCACGGCGCTGGTCGGCAGCCACACCGAGGTGGCCGAACGGATCGCCGAGTACCACCGGCTCGGCATCGACGAGTTCGTGCTCTCCGGCTACCCGCACCTGGAGGAGGCGTACTGGTTCGGCGAGGGCGTCCTGCCGAAGCTCGCGGAACAGGGACTGTGGACCCACCCCTTCCGCACCGTGGCGGATGTGAGGCCCCCCACCGCCGAGGTCCCCTTCGTCGGCGCCGGGAGCCCACGACGCCCCGGGTGATCGCCGACGACTCCGAGACGGTGACCGGTCCCTGGGAGGTCACCGGCACGACGGTGCCGTCACAGGGGCCGGAAGGTGTCTCCGAGGCGCAGGACGCGCAGGGCGGCCAGGGCGGCGGTGCGGAGGAGTTCGAGCAGGCGTGGCGTGGTCGGCGCGTCCACGTTGGCACCGGGGTGGACGGTGGTACCGGTCACGGCGGGCTCCAGCCGCATCGTCACCGGCGCCGCTCACCGGGCCACGGCGATCGCCACCTGTTCGGCGTGGACCTCGCCGAGACGACGGGAGGGGCCGCCGACCGGCCTGTACTCGTCGACCGGGACCAGGTAGGGAGCCACGGGACGGGCCGGGCACTCCGTGGACCGGGTCAGGGAGCACGGGCGCCCATCGCGGCGCGATGTCGGCGCGCGTCCGCTCGCACGCCTCCAGGGCCAGCGACAGCCGGGCGCCGGACGTCGGCGGGGCCACGTAGTCGTTGATGAAGCGGCGCTCGGGCTGCGGCGGGCCGTTCCCGTGGGGTTTCGTGCGGGCCTCTTGACTCGGCTCGGCCGGGGCCTGACACTCCACTAGGGAAATCCTAGTGAATTGGTAGGGAAAGATGGACGGTGCTGCGCCGGACCTCGGCGGCGACGCTGTCCGTGTCGCCGTCCGGCCGCTGCCCCTGCTGACCTCCCGCCGCCACATCGACCTCGTACGTGTGTGCAGCGCGGCGAGTTCCCCGCACGCCCGTAACCCCGCCCCCGCCTGACCCTCCCGTGCGCCTACCGCATCCCGGCCGCGCCGAAGCCGTCGCGCGCCGTCGCCGTCGTATGCCCGTGACCGAGCACTTCGAGGGAGACGTATGCCCGCCTCATCCCCGACAGCCGTGCCGTCCTTCCGGAGCAGGATCGGCTGTGACGCGCGCAGCGGTTACCACGCCGTGCCGCACCGCTACCGGCTCCACCTCTCGCCGTCCTGTCCGCACTGTCTGCAGATCGCCGTCACGCACAGCCTGCTCGGCCTCGACGACACCCTCCCGGTGACACTGCTGCCCGCCGTGCCCGACGCCCCGGACGGCGGGCATCGTGCGTTGCGGCCGCTGTACGAGGCCAGCTCGCACCAGCACCCCGGACCCACGGTGGCGCCGGTCCTCAGCGACGACTGGACCGGCAGGATCGTCAGCACCCACACCCCCGACATCCTGCGGGACCTCGCCCGGCAGTTCGGTGGCCATGGTCCTGATCTCCACCCGCGCGGCGCCGAGGACGCGCTCGAGTCCGTCGGTCGGCTCTGTGAGCGGGGCATCGCCTGGGCCGCCCAACGTGCCGGCGAGTCCGGCGGGGACCCGGCGGCCCGGGACATCGCCCTGGCCACTCTCCTGCGCGCGCTGGACGTGCTGGAGTGGCGGCTCGGTTCCCGGGAGCATGTGCTGGGCGGCGGACTCACCCTCGCCGACGTGCAGTTGTGGGTCGCCCTGGTCCAGCTGGACACGGTGCACCGCCACCACCTGGACGCCGCCGCCGTGCACCGCATCACCGACCACCCCCGTCTGTGGGCGTACGCACGGCGTCTGACGGCGCACCCCGCCTTCGGCTCCCACCTCGACCTGGACGGCATCGCCCGCAGGCACCACGCCCACTGCCGGGGCGAGGAGGCGGCCGGTGCGGCGGTGCAGATCGTGGACTGGGCGGCGTACGCACGCCATGAGGCACCGGAGCCGACGCGGCAGCCGGGCTGACCGGGGGACGGGACGTGGACGCCCGACCTCCGGAGGTCCTCATACGACTGCAATCCCGCCTCCACCATCCGCCCCGCACTGCCGCATAGCGTCCCGTGACATGCCGGACACCTCGATCGCGGCCCTGGCCGGAGGCCGGGTGCTGTCCGTGCCGGGCGGTGGGCCTCGTACCGGACGGGCGCGGACGAACAGGAGGAGCAGGCGCGCGGCACTGGCAGCGGTCCAGTACCGCAGCGGTGCGTGCCGTGCTCCCTCGTGGGTGTGGGCATGGGGGGCCTCGCTGAGGTCAGGTTCCGGTGGCCCTTGCTGCTGGCCTCCGCCGCGACCGGGTCGCGCGTGACCGCCCGCCGACCCGGACACCCCGTCTCAGTCGTCCCCGGCGTCGTCGCTCCCGCCGCTCCGCGACGAGCGGGAACCCCGGCTCGCGCCGCGGGCCAGATCGCTGCCCAGCAGCGTCGCCTTGGCCACGCCGCGCGCCCAACGCGGGGCATCGCCCCGGGCCGACCAGTAGACGCAGACGCAGCCGCCGATCAGGAGCAGAACCACGACGGACAGCATGAGTACGAGCATGTGCTTCCCCCCAGTGTGTGATGGCCCGCGCCATCCTCTCAGGTGGGGTCCCACCGCCAGCCGTCGCGTGGTGGCGTCAAGGCCGCGCCTCACTGTGTGCCGTACGGCAGCCCGTCGCACTCCGGAGCGTCCATCCGTCGGCGTCGGTGACGAGCCGAGCGGTGTCGGAACCGCACATCCCGAACGCCGGACGACCCCGCCGTGGCTACACCCTGCGCCCCTGACTCCTGCTGGCCCTGGAACCGTGGGAGCCGGGCCTGGCGGCGGTGATCCCGGCCCCACGAGGAAGCTGAGGGCGGCGTCGGCGGCGACTCCGCCCAGGGAGACGGCGGGGTGTGGCGAGGCGCGTTACCCTGCGAAGCCTTGGCGCGCCTCGCCACACCTCGGGGTCAGGCCGCGGTGATGGTTTTGATGATCCCTCTGGCGTGGGCGAAAGCTGCCCGCGATTCGGGGAGTCGGGGGAGGCCGATGAAGACGTGGAAGGCGTCGGGATAGAGGTGGATCTCGGCGTTGGTGCCGGCGGCCTTGGCCTTGGCGACCATCTTCATGGCGTCGGGGCACAGAATGTCGCGTTCGCCGTGGAAGACGCAGATCCGGGGCAGTGCGCGCAGGGTGTCGTTGACCGGGCTGAGCCAGGGGTGGCGCAGGGGGCGGTCCCCGGCCCAGCGGCGCATGGCCCATCGCGCCCCTTCGCGGCCGAGCATGGGGTCTCGCGGCTCGATGACTGGGATGTCGGGGTTGGTCAGGGTCGCGTCTGCGCAGGGCGAGAACAACAGGACCGCGTCGGGAAGAGGGCGGTGTTCGTCCCGGGCGCGGATCGTGAGCGCCATCGCGAGGGCGCCGCCCGCTGAATCGCCCGCGGCGATCACCGGCAACCCGGATTCGGTCAGGCCGTCGTAGAGCTCGTGGAGCTTGGGGTAGGTCTCGTCGCCCGTGTGCTCGGGTGCGAGCGCGTACAGAGGGACGGTCACGCGCAGCGGGGTGGTCAGCCCCAGGTTCCCGATGATGTGCCAGTGCGGTGTGACCAGCGGGTGCACGTACGCGCCGCCGTGCGTGTAGAGCAACTCGCCCACCGGCTGAACACCCTTCGGGGTGAGCGTGATGACCGGCATACCCTCGACGCTGCTCCGGCGGACGTCGTACGCCGTGCGGAGTGCGCGCGGCACCTCGGCGTTGGGGCGGTCACGGTCGACCTCCGCGGCGATCGCACCGGCCGAGGCGAGAGGCTTCGGCCGCAGCCGTAGGGCCCGCACCACCACTCTCATCGCCAGAGACACCGCGTCTCCTTCTCGCTCACGGACTTGGCCACGCACTACGTGAATGCGACATAACAAGGCAGGCAGCCTGCGGCGGCAGGCGACGCAGGTTCGACACCAAGAAAGCACGACAACATGCCCTGCGCTCGCTACGCCACCACATCACTGATCACGCGAACGCGCCATTCGACGACACGACCTAGGCATATCGTGAGGCAACGGACTGGACTTTCCGCACGCACCACCGCGTTCCCGCACCGACCGCGCCCACGTCCTCGGCACCGCAGGACGCCCCGACCCGGGAGGCCCCGATGACCACACCGCACACCACCGGACAACCCGTTCCGCTGGCCGACATGACGGCCGTCCACGCCTCGGTCACCCTGCTGGAACGCCTGGCCGAGAAACTCGGCCTCCGGGCCTCGGTGACCGCCGTGTACGGCGAGCCCGTGGTCAGCGAGGGCGTCACCGTCATCCCCGTGGCCCAGGTCGCCTTCGGGCTCGGCGGCGGCACGGGGCACGAAGTCGGCAAGGACAAGACCGGCGAGGGCGCGGGCGGCGGCGGGGGAGCGGTGGCCAGGCCCGTCGGCTTCATCGAGATCAAGGAGGGCACGGCGACGTACAAGCCGCTCCGCGATCCCTGGAGGGACGCCGTCCTGCCGCTCGCCGCCCTGCTCACAGCGGCAGCCGCCCCCCGGCTCGTACGCTCCCTCACCGGCTCCAGGACAGGGCGTTCGAGCCGTGCGTCCGCTCGCGGGGCCGGGCGTCTGCGGCGTCGTAGTCGTACATGAGCCGTGCTCCCCACGGATGTGCTCCTTCGGGGAAGGGAAGGAAGTACCAGCGGGCCGAGGGCGAGGAGACGCGGGTGGACAGTGGGGGAGGGTTCCGATGACGGAGGGGCAGGGGAGCCGGGGCGACGGGGGCATCGCCGAGGAGCAGCGCACGCCGCGGCGCACTCTCCGTACCCGGCGGGTCAGGCGCCGTTTCCGGCACTGGAAGCGGCCGGAGGACCGGCCCTGGCCGGACGTGCACGAGGACGTCGCGTACCTCACCCGGGAGTTGGGGCGCTGGCACCCCGACACCGTCGCCGCCCGTTCAAGGGTCCTCACCTGGCTCAGCCACGAGGGGCGGCACGACGAGGCCCTGCGGCTGACCGAGGCGGAAGTCGCCGACCGCACCGCGGAGTTCGGGGCCGACGATCCCGACACCCTGGGGTGGCGGTCGTCACTGGCCTGGGACCACCGCCGGGTCGGTGACCTGGACGCCGCCGTCGCCGAGGCGCGGGCCGTCGCGGAGGACTCCGCCAGGGTGCTCGGCCCCGACCACGCCGACACCCACCGCCGACGGGCGAGCCTGGCCCGGTTCCTCGCCGAGAACGGTGAAGCGGCCGAGGGCGTACGCCTGTTGCGCGCCCTGTACGCCGAGTCCCAGACCTTCGGCTGGCGGCGGAAGGACGAGACGCGGTCCATCCGTACGACCCTGGTCACGGCGCTGGAACTGAACGGCGACCTCCAAGAGGCCCTTGATCTCCTGGAGGTGGAGATCGACGCCGAGCGGGGGACGATCTACGGCGTCGACGAGAACCTCGACGACCACGAGATGAAGCGTCTGCAGGAGTGGCGCACCCGACTGGCCGCCGACGTGGCCCGGCAGGCCGGGAAACGGCGCAGGAGGTGACAGGCGGTCCGCCATGGGTGTTCCTGAGCCCCGCAGGCCCGCAGGCCCGCACGCCCGCGGGCCGCGCCCCGCTCACGGCGCGGCGTCGGCCTCCGGCACGCCGAGGAGCCGTAGGAAGGCGGTCGCCGCGGGGGTGCGGCTGCCGGGGCTCCAGATGACGTACTCGACGCGGGCGGGCGCGTCGGTGACCTCGACGGTGGTCACGCCGCCGAGCTGCGCCACGTACGCGGCGGGCAGCATCGCCACGCCGAGGCCCTGCCCCACCAGCCGGGCCAGGAAGTCCGCGTTGGTCACCTCGAACGCCACGTCCCGGGTCAGCCCGGCGGCCGAGAAGGCCAGGTCGGACTGGGCGCGACCGGCGGTCTGCGCGGGCAGGTCGACGAACACCTCCGAGGACAGCCGCCGCAGGTCGATCGCCGACTCCTCGGCCAGGGGGTGATCGGGCGCGACGACGGCGACGAGCCGGTCCCGGGCGAGTTCACGGCAGCCGACCCCCGCGGGCCGCATCGTGGTCGGCAGCCCCAGGAAGGCGACCTCGACGGCGCCCTGCTTGACCTGGTCCACGAGGTCGTCGCTCGCCCCCACGCGGAGGCTGACGCGCACCTGCGGATACCGCTCCCGGTAGTCGCGCAGCGCGGCCGGGATGTCGACGGCGGCGACGGACGGGATCAGGCCGACCGAGAGCCGCCCCCGGACCTCCCCGACGGCGGCGGCGACCTCGACGACCGCGCGCTCGGCGGCCTCCAGGCACTGGCGGGCGGCGGGGAGGAACGCCGCACCGGCCGGGGTGAGCCGCACCCGGCGCGTGGTGCGCTCGAACAGCTTCGCCCCCAACTCCTGCTCCAGGCGCGCGATCTGGTGACTGAGGGCGGACTGTACGACCAGACAGCGCTCGGCGGCCCGGGTGAAGCTGTTCGTCTCGGCGACGGCGACCACGTACCGCATCTGTTGCAGCTCCATGGTGATTCATCTTCGCTCAAGATGAATGCGATGACAAACATGTGTTGGACTCATTGATCGGTGCGGACCAAGAATGCGAGGTGCCCCGTCCGGCTCTGGCACCCGGGAACCAGGCGGCGGGTCCCCTGAGTTGACCGTTGGAGAGAAGCCATGTCCGCACCGGAACAAGTCCGCCCGATCTCAGCCGCCAGGGGCTGGCTCGGCGTCGCCGCCATCACCGCCAGCCTCTTCGTCTTCCTCACCACCGAACTGATGCCCGTAGGGCTGCTCACCCCGCTCAGCGAGAGTCTGGACATCTCCGTCGGGGCCGCCGGTCTGATGGTGACCGCGCAGGGTGTCGCCGCCGGGCTCGGAGTGCCGTTCATCGTGGCCTGGACCCGGCGCGTCAACCGGCGCCTCCTCCTGTCCACGCTGCTCGCGGTGCTGGCCCTCGGCAACCTCGTCACCGCCCTGTCACCGAACTACCCGCTGATCCTCGCCACGCGCCTGTGCATGGGGTTCGCCAGCGGTGTCTTCTGGGCGATCGGCGTCAGCATGGCCATGCGGATCGTGCCCGCACGGCACGCGAGCCGCGCGGCCGCCGTGGTCA
The DNA here is from genome assembly GCF_042674625.1 of Streptomyces flavalbus. Classification (NCBI taxonomy): domain Bacteria; kingdom Bacillati; phylum Actinomycetota; class Actinomycetes; order Kitasatosporales; family Streptomycetaceae; genus Streptomyces; species Streptomyces flavalbus. Next base: position 59,068 of record NZ_JBHTEB010000001.1, on the reverse strand, counting down.
TGTCCGGCATCTCCATCGCCACGGTCGTCGGCATCCCGCTCGGCACCGTCGTCGAGGCGCACACCAGTTGGCGGACCACCTTCGGCATCTGGGCCGGGCTCAGCCTCCTGGTGTTCCTCGCGGTCGCGGCGATCGTCCCGTCGCTGCCGTCGCAGAACGCCGTGTCGGTGCGGGAGGTCTTCGGGCTCCCGGTGAGGAACGCCCGGCTGCGCACCGTCCTGCTGGTCGTCGTCTGCTTCGTGCTCGGCCACTTCGGCGCGTACACGTTCGTACGCCCCTACCTGGAGGCCGAGGCGGACGCCACCGCCACCTTCGTCACGGTGGTGCTGATCCTCTTCGGCGTCGGCGGCGCCCTCGGGAACTTCGCCGCCGGGTACACGGTCAACCGCAGCCTGCGCGGCACCTTCGTCGTCGGACTGGTGGGACTCCTGACGGCCCTGCTGCTGCTCCGCGCGACCGGCGACGCGGAGACCGGCGCCGTCATCGCCCTGGTCCTGTGGGGTCTGTCCTTCGGCGCGGTACAGCTCTCCCAGGTCAACATGACGCTCGCCGCCGCGCCGGAGACGTTCGAGGCGGCCATGTCGCTCAACACCATGGCGTACAACACCTGCATCGCGCTCGGGTCGCTGCTCGGCGGACTCCTCGTCGACCACGCGGGCGGCGTCACGAGCGTCATCTGGTTCGGCGTCGCCCTGGCCGCCGCCTCCCTGCTCCTCAGGCTCGGCACCGGCCGGAAGGGGAACACCTCGGCGGACGAGCCCGTCGCCGAGGACGACCGACTCGCCCCGACCGGCTGACCCGACGCGAAGACTGGGCTGACCCGACGGGAAGACCGCGGGGCCGCCGGGCGTTGCCGACGGGTATGAGGATCGGCGAAGCCTCCCGGGTCAGCGGCGTGAGCGCGCGGTCGCTACGGCACTACGAGGACGAGGGCCTCATCGTCCCCGGCCGGTTCGGCAACGGGTTCCGCGACTACTGCCCCTCCACCCTCGACCGGGTGCGCACCATCCGCTCGCTGCTGGAGTCCGGGCTGGCCGTGCGGCTGATCAGGGAAGTCCTGCCCCACCCCACCGACGGACCCGGCGTCGGCGCGGGTGCGGCGGACGCGGAGTTCCTGCGTGAGGTGGAGGGCTACCGCGACCGGCTCGCCGCCCGCATCGCCGCGCTCAGCGAGCAGCGGGCGGCGCTCGACGCCTACCTGGCCAAGGCCCGCCGCACGGCCCGATGAGCGCCGCTTGACCTTGACACAGGTGTGAGGGTCCTAGCTTCGGCGCATGGAGACCAACGAACCGCGGCACACCGCCGCGCGGACGGTACACGCACTGGTGCAGCGGTCACACCGGGGACCGGACGACCTGATCCTCACGACCGACCACCCGCGCCCCACGCCAGGACCCGACGAGTACCTGGTCCGCGTCGGCGCCGCCGGGGTCAACTTCGCCGACGTCATGCAGACCCGCGGCACCTACGGCGGCGGCCCGCGGGCGCCCTACGTGGCGGGCTTCGAGGCCGCGGGCGAGATCGTCGGCGTCGGGGCGGCGGTCGCGCACCCGCTGCCCGTCGGCACCCACGTCGTCGGCACCGGGCCGGGCGCCTTCGCCCAGTACATGACCATGCCCTCGGCGGGAGTCCTCCCCCTGCCGTCCGGCTGGAGCGACGCCGAAGCCCTCGGCCTGGTGCTGAACTGGGCCACCGCCCTGGCGGCACTGAAGCCCCTGGGTGAGGTCAGGGCGGGCGAGGTGGTGCTCGTCCACGCCGCGGCCGGGGGAGTGGGACAGGCAGCCGTCCGCCTCGCCCGGCACTACGGCGCACGCGTGATCGCCACGGCGTCCACGGCCAAACACGACCTGGTCCGCGCCCTGGGAGCCGACGAGATCCTGGACAGCCGACGCCCCGACCTGGCCGCGGCGATCACCCACCACACCGGCGGAGTCGATCTGGTTCTGGAATCGGTGGGGCGGGCCACCTTCGAGGCCAGCCTGTCGGTCACCAAGCCCTTCACCGGGCGCGTCGTCGTGTTCGGCGCCGCGTCCGGCGACGCCAGCCTCACCACGCACGACCTGGTCTTCACCCACCACGCCCAGATCAAGGGCCTGCACATCGGCGCCCTGGCGGCCAGGGCCCCGGCGGTCTACCGCTCCCTGCTCACGGAGATCGAGTCACTCATCGCCCAGGGCGTCTACCCACCGGGCACCCCCGAGATCCATCCCCTGGCCGACGGACCAGCGGTGCTCCGGCGACTCGCGGCGGGCGAGACCCACGGCAAGCACGCGCTCGACCCCTGGCACCCTTCCCGGGCAGGCGACCGATGAGTTCGCGCGGCGGATCGGGTCTGCCCTGGTATGACACGCATCATCGCTGACATCTCCGTCTCCCTCGACGGCTACGTCACCGGGCCCGACGCCAGCCCGCGGAACGGCCTGGGCACCGGGGGCGAAGCCCTGCACACATGGGCGTTCTCCGACGACCCGGACGACCGCGAGGTCCTGCGTGAGGGAACCGCCCGCTCGGGCGCCGTGGTCCTCGGACGCCACCTCTTCGACGTCGTCGACGGACCGCAGGGCTGGGACGACACCACCGGCTACGGCGCCAGCGAGGTCGGCAAGCCCGCGTTCGTCGTCGTGACGAGCGCGCCACCGGAGTCGGTGCGGACGGCCGACCTCGACTGGACGTTTGTCACCACCGGTCTGCCCGACGCCGTCACCGCCGCGCGCACACGGGCCGAGGCCGCGTCGGCCAAGAGCGGCAAGGACCTCGACGTCATCCTCATGGGCGGCGGCGCCACCATCGCCTCGGCGCTCGACGCCGGGCTGGTCGACACGCTGAGCCTGCACCTCGCACCCGTCATCCTGGGCGCCGGGACCCCGCTGTTCACCGGTGGGGCCCCGCGCACGCTGGTACGGCGGAGCGTGCTCCCCACCTCGACCGCGACGCACCTCACCTACGACGTGGTCCGGTGATCCCATGACCACGGTCCACGTCAACGGGGTCGCCCTGGGCATCGAGTCGTTCGGTGCCGACGACGCGCCCCTCGTCCTGCTCGTGGGCGGGACGACGATGCTCTCCTGGCCCGACGCGCTGTGCGAGCGCCTCGCCGCCGCAGGACGCCGTGCGGTGCGCTACGACCTGCGCGACAGCGGCGCGTCGACGACCACCGATCCGGAGGCGCCCGCCTACACCCTGCGCGACCTCGCCGCCGACGCCGCGGCCCTCGCCGAGGCGCTCGGCGGCGGGCCCGCTCACCTCGCCGGGATCGGCGTCGGCGGGATGGTCGCCCAGGTGGCCGTACTCGACCATCCGGCGGCGTTCTCGGCGCTCACCCTGGTCGGCACCCGCGCGGTCGCCCCGGGTCCGCCCGACGACGACCTCCCCGACCACGACGGGCCCACGATGCGTCGGCTGTTCGCACGCCCCCAGCCCGACTGGACGGACCGCGAGGCGGTCGCGGAGTTCGCCGCCGTCGGCGCGGAGATCCGCGGCGACGACCCCGCCGCCGCACGCGCCGTCGCCGCGCGCGTCTGGGACCGCACGCCCGGCACCGCGCCTCCGGTCCAGCTCGCCAACCAGTTGGGCATGGTGTTCGCCAGGCTCGACTGCGCACCGCGCTGGCGCGAGCGCCTGCCCGAGGTCCAGGTTCCCACGCTCGTCGTCCACGGCCGCCGCGACCGCTTCTTCCCCGTCGGCAACGGCGAGGCGATCGCCCGCGCGGTCCCCGGGGCACGGCTGCTCGTCCTCGAAGACGCCGCCACCGCGCTCCCCGGCGCGGCGGTCGGCGAGGTGGCGGAGGCGATGCTCACCCTCGGGTAGTGGACGGCGGGCGCCCGCTGGTGCTCGTACGGCTGGTTCAGGGGGAGGTGACCGGCGCCTCCCCCTTCTTGTCCGTGACACCGACCTCCAGGAGCGCGGTCTTGGTCGTCCCCAGGTAGACGAGGCTCGACGAGTCGAAGACCCAGGCGTACCCGTCCGGTGAACCCTCGAAGGTCAGGCCGACACCCGCCCGCCCCGCGGCGTCCTTGACGTGCTCCACCACGCGCGCGCCGGGGAGTTCGGCCATGGCCCGGTAGAGCGCGGCGCTGAGGTCGGGCAGCAGGGTGGCGCCGTCGATGATGACCCCCACGTTCTCGATGACCACCTCCGCGCGGCGGCCCGGTTCGACGTTCTCGGCGTCGCCGTAGAGCCTCTTCAGCAGGGCGTCCGGCTCCGTGGGCAGATCCTCCAACTGCCGGTAGGTCAGATATCCGGTTCCGACCCCCATGGCCATGTCCATCCGCCGGGCGGGGTCGTCGACCGCTACCCCCTTCCGCAGACCGTCCCGGCTGCCGTCCACCGGCATCCACTCCTCGCGGCGGACGGCCCCCTCGTACGGCGGGGCCGTGACGCCCTGCTCCTCCTGCCGTACGAGTTCCTCGACCGTGGTGAAGTCGACGCCCAACTCCACCGCCGAGCCCTGGGACTCGGTGTAGACGTACTGGTCGTCGCGGACCGTGACGGCGGGGCGTTCGGCCGCCGCAAGGGCGATCTGGTCCAGGAGCCGCGTGGCCTTGCGCGTGTCGTTCGCGGTGGCCTCCGTGGCGGTGCCCTCCTTGCCGTTCCGTGCGCCGTCGACCGCCACCGCGCCCAGTCCCACCACGGCGGCGAGCGCCACCGCCACGGCGACGAGGACGGGGCGGCGCCCGAGGCGGCGGCGCTCGGGGACCGTGGGTGAGTCGGACGGCTCGTGGGCGGACTCGTGGGTGAGGTGTGCCATCAGGTGTTCCTTCAGGACGCGGTGGCGGTCCTGCGCGAGCACCGGGCGGCCCGGAGCGGGCAGCATCTCGGCCAGATCCTGGTGGCTGTCCGGCTGGTCGCGTCGTCGCGGGTGAGTGTTCATCGCTTCTTCTCCTGCGGGGACCGAGCCGCCTGATGGCGGCTGCCCAGTGACTGTCCGACCGGCGCGGGGCGTTGCACGGCCCGCTGTTCGATGCCGCCCTCGGCGCGGCGGATGCCACCCGGGCCGCGACCGTCACCGCCGCGCTCAAGTTCCTGCTCGGTCAGCTTGCGCAACCGTTTCCTCGCCCGCGAGAGCCGGGCCCGCACGGTGCCGACGGCCACGCCGAGGGCCTGGGCCGCCGTGGCGGAGTCCAGGCCCTCCCACACGCAGAGCGCGAACACCTCCCGCTCCCCGCGCCGCATCCGGCGCAACGCCCGGTGCGCGGCGGCCAGTTCCTCGGTGTCCGCCAGCCGCCGCGTCACCTCCTCGGCGAAGTCCGGCACCGGGTCGGGGGGCGGAATCCTGCTCAGCGCGGCCTGGTGTCTTCGCGCCGCCCGCGTGGTGTTGCGCGTGACGTTCGTCGCGATGCCCAGCAGCCACGGGCGCAGACTCTCCTCGTCACCGTTCGAAGCGTCACCCCCCGGAACGTCACGCCTCGAAAGGTCACCCCCCGGAACGTCACCCCCCGGAACGTCACGCCTCGGAAGGTCACCCTCCAGCAGCACCCGTTCGCGTAGCCGCCACGCCTCCAGGAAGGTCAGGGACACGATGTCGTCGGCCACGACCCAGTCACCGGTCAGCCGGACGGCGTGCCGGTGGACCGCAGGGGCGTGTGCGTCGAAGAGTTGCCCGAACGCGTCCGGATCCCCGGCTCGCACGCGGGCGCGCAGTGAAAGCTTCACACTCCTCCCTGTCCTCGGCGCGAACGGTGTTGCGGTGACCCGCGTCACATGACGTCCGGAATCAGCCACCCGCCCACACTCCGACGGACAGCCCTGACGAGCAGAGCCGAGTAAGTCGCTGATCCTCAGTAGGCTGAAGCGGAGTGTAAGGCGGTAAGGCGGCGCGGGGGCGTCGAACCGGTGTCGTCAACCATCGGCAGCACCTCACCGTTCGTCCGACATGAGAGTGGGTCACAGTGACTGATGGACCTGCACGGCCGACCCTTCTCCTGGTACACGGGGCATGGCACGGCGCCTGGTGCTGGGACAAGCTGGCTTCGGCGCTGCGCGCCGAGGGGCACCGCGTCCGGACCGTCGGTCTCCCGAGCGCCGGAGGCCGGACGGGGCTGCGGGAGGACGCGCGGACGATCCGTACCGCACTCACCCACGTTGACGGCCCCGTCGTACTCGTAGGCCACTCCTACGGAGGGATACCGGCCAGCGAGGCCGCGGCCGGTGCCGGGAACGTGTCCCACCTCGTGTACCTCACGGCTTACCAACTGGACGTGGGCGAAAGCCTCCTGGGGTTCCACGGCGTCCCCACCCCGCCGGACGGGGAGGCCGTCACCCGGTCCGTACCGGAGAACCCCGTCGCGATGTTCTACGGCGACGTGGAACCGGGCGAGGCCGAGGAGGCCGCCAAGCGACTGGTGCCGCAGAGTACGAAGTCGTTCCGTGACACCCTCACGGAGGCCGGGTGGCACACCGTCCCTTCGACGTACATCGTCTGCGAGAACGACCGTGCACTCCCGCCCGAGACCCAGGAACGGCTGGCGGTGCGGTCCGGCGCCGTCCACCGCCTGGCGAGCGGTCACTCGCCGTTCTTCTCCCACCCGGCGGAGCTCGCCGCCGTCCTGACGGAGATATCGCCGGGTGTCCGACGGTCGGGCTCGACGTGACCGCCGAGGCCGTCACCTCACAGCCGTCAGTCCCTTCAGCGCGATGTTCAGTTCCAGCACGTTGACGTGGGGCTCGCCCATGAAGCCGAGAGCGCGGCCGTCGGTGTGGTCGTCCACCAGCCTCCGCACCTGGGCGACGGACAGGCCGTTGCGCTCGGCGACCCGCCTGACCTGGAGGTCGGCGTAGGCGGGGGAGATGTGCGGGTCGATGGCGGAGGCGGAGCCGGTGACGGCGTCCTTGGGCACCTGGGACTCCGGTACGTCGTTGAAGGCGGCGACCTGCTTCCTGGCGGCCCTGACGTCCTCGACGAGGGTGTCGTCGCTGGCGCCGAGCTGGCTGGAGCCGGTGGACAGGGGGTCGTAGCCGCTGTTCGAGGGCCGTCCCTGGAACCACCTGGGGTCGGGCCGGTCGGTGCCGGGCAGGTTCCAGCTCTGCCCGATCAGCCGCGAGCCGACGTCCCTGCCGTCGACCTGCACCACGGAGCCGTTGGCCTGGTCGTGGAACAGCGCCTGGCCGATGCCGGTGACCGCCAGCGGGTAGAGGACGCCGGTCAGGACGGTGAGGACGAGCAGCATCCGCAGGGCGGCCCAGGCCACGCGTCCGGTGTTCACAACGGAGTTGTTCATGCCGATCAGCCGATTCCGGGGATGAGGGAGAGGAGCATGTCGATGACCTTGATGCCGAGGAACGGGGCGACGAGCCCGCCCAGGCCGTAGACGGTGAGGTTGCGGCGGAGCATCCGGTCCGCGCCGCCCGGCCGGTAGCGCACGCCCTTCAGGGCGAGCGGCACCAGCGCGATGATGACCAGCGCGTTGAAGACGACCGCCGAGAGGATCGCGGACTCCGGCGAGGCCAGGTGCATGACGTTGAGCTTGTCCAGCGACGGGTAGGCGGCGGCGAACAGCGCCGGGATGATCGCGAAGTACTTCGCCACGTCGTTGGCGATGGAGAACGTCGTCAACGCGCCCCGGGTGATGAGGAGCTGCTTGCCGATCTCGACGATCTCGATCAGCTTGGTGGGGTTGGAGTCCAGGTCGACCATGTTCCCGGCCTCCTTCGCGGCCGAGGTGCCGGTGTTCATCGCGACGCCGACGTCCGCCTGGGCGAGGGCCGGGGCGTCGTTGGTGCCGTCGCCGGTCATCGCGACGAGCTTGCCGCCCGCCTGCTCCCGTTTGATGAGCGCCATCTTGTCCTCGGGCGTGGCCTCGGCGAGGAAGTCGTCGACCCCGGCCTCGTCCGCGATGGCCTTGGCGGTCAGCGGGTTGTCACCGGTGATCATGATCGTCCTGATGCCCATGCGGCGCAGTTCGGTGAACCGTTCCCGCATCCCGTCCTTGACGACGTCCTTGAGGTGGACGACGCCCAGGACGCGGGCGCCCCGCTCGTCGTGGACGGCGACCAGCAGCGGCGTACCGCCCGCCTCGGAGATCCGGTCCGCGGTCTCCACGGCGTCCGCGGCGGGCTGCCCGCCCTGCTCGCGCACCCAGGCGAGGACCGAACCGGCCGCGCCCTTGCGGACCTTGCGGCCGTCCACGTCGACGCCCGACATCCGGGTCCGCGCGGTGAAGGCGATCCACTCGGCGTGCGCCAGCTCGCCCTGGTGCCGCTCCCGCAGCCCGTACCGCTCCTTCGCCAGGACGACGACGGAGCGGCCCTCCGGCGTCTCGTCGGCCAGCGAGGAGAGCTGGGCGGCGTCCGCGACCTCGGCCTCGGTCGTACCGCGCACGGGGACGAACTCGGCGGCCCGCCGGTTGCCGAGGGTGATGGTGCCGGTCTTGTCCAGCAGCAGCGTGGAGACGTCACCGGCCGCCTCGACCGCACGCCCGGACATGGCGAGCACATTGCGTTGCACGAGCCGGTCCATGCCCGCGATGCCGATCGCGGACAGCAGCGCGCCGATCGTGGTCGGGATCAGACAGACCAGCAGCGCCACCAGCACGACCATCGTCAGCTCAGTGCCCGCATAGTCCGCGAACGGCGGCAGGGTCGCCACCGCCAGCAGGAACACGATCGTGAGCGAGGCGAGCAGGATGTTCAGCGCGATCTCGTTCGGCGTCTTCTGCCGGGCCGCGCCCTCGACCAGGTTGATCATGCGGTCGATGAACGTCTCACCCGGCTTCGTCGTGATCCGGATGACGACGCGGTCGGAGAGCACCTTCGTCCCGCCGGTGACGGCCGACCGGTCGCCGCCGGACTCACGGATGACCGGGGCGGACTCACCGGTGATCGCGGACTCGTCGACGGAGGCGACGCCGTCGATGACGTCGCCGTCGCCGGGGATGGTGTCGCCCGCCTCGCACACGACGAGGTCGCCTATCCGCAGGCTGGTGCCCGGGACCCGCTCCTCACGCTCACCCACCAGCCGCCGCGCGACGGTGTCGGTCTTGGCCCTGCGCAGCGTGTCGGCCTGCGCCTTGCCGCGTCCCTCCGCCATGGCCTCGGCGAGGTTGGCGAAGAGCACGGTCAGCCACAGCCACGCGCTGATCGCCCAGCCGAACCAGTCGCCGGGGTCCAGGAACGAGAACACGGTCGTCAGGACGGACCCGACGAGGACGACGAACATCACGGGGGACGTGACCACCACGCGGGGATCGAGCTTGCGGAAGGCGTCCGGCAGCGCCTTGACGAGCTGCGCGGGGTCGAACAGCCCCGAGCCGACCCCGCCGTCGGCGTACTTCTTCACGCGGTCGGTCATCACGCCAGTCCTTCGGCCAGGGGGCCCAGCGCGAGCGCGGGGAAGAACGTCAGCCCGGTGATGACCAGGATCGCCCCGACCAGCAACCCGGTGAACAGCGGCTTCTCGGTACGCAGCGTCCCCGCGGTGGCCGGGACGGGCTGCTGCCCGGCGAGCGACCCGGCCAGCGCCAGCACGAACACCATCGGCAGGAACCGCCCCAGCACCATGCACAGCCCGAGCACGGTGTTGTGGTACTGGGTGTCCGCACCGAACCCGGCGAACGCGCTGCCGTTGTTGTTGCTGGCGCTGGTGTAGGCGTAGAGCACCTCGGAGAAGCCGTGCGCGCCCACGTTGGTCATCGACGACTCACCCTTGCCGAGCGCCATCGCCAGCGCGGTGCCGACGAGCACCAGCGCCGGGGTGACGAGGATGTAGCAGGCGGCCAGCTTGATCTCCCGGCCGCCGATCTTCCTGCCGAGGTACTCAGGCGTACGGCCGACCATCAGCCCGGCGATGAACACCGCGATGACGGCCATGACCAGCATCCCGTAGAGCCCGGAGCCGACCCCGCCGGGCGCGATCTCGCCGAGCATCATGCCCAGCAGCAGCACCCCGCCGGACAGTCCTTGGAAGGAGTCGTGGAAGGAGTTCACCGACCCGGTCGAGGTCATGGTCGTCGACACCGCGAACAGCGAGGACGGCCCTTCCCCGAAGCGCTGCTCCTTGCCCTCCATCGCCCCGCCCGCGAGCTGCGAGGCGGTGCCCGGATGGGCGTACTCGACCCAGGTCACGGCGAGCACGCCGAGGAACCAGAGGGCGGCCATCGCGCCGACGATCGCGTACCCCTGCCGGACGCTGCCGACCATCTTCCCGAAGGTGCGCGGCAGCGAGAACGGGATCACCAGCAGCAGGAAGATCTCCAGCCAGTTGCTGAACCCGTTCGGGTTCTCGAACGGGTGCGAGGAGTTGGCGTTGAAGTAACCGCCCCCGTTCGTCCCCAGGTCCTTGATGGCCTCCTGGGAGGCGACGGCACCGGGACTGATGGCCTGCTGGTCACCGGTCAGCGTGGTCACGGTGTGGATGTCACCGAAGTTCTGGATCGCGCCACAGGCGATCAACACGACGGCGGCGACCACGGACACCGGAATCAGGACGCGTACGACACCACGCACCAGGTCGGCCCAGAAGTTCCCCAGCTCACCGGTCCGCGACCGGGCGAACCCGCGCACCAGCGCGACGGCCACCGCGATGCCGACGGCGGCGGAGACGAAGTTCTGCACGGCCAGGCCCATGGTCTGGGTGACGTGGCTCATCGCCGACTCACCCGCGTACGACTGCCAGTTCGTGTTGGACACGAAGGAGGCGGCCGTGTTGAACGCCTGGTCCGGGCTGATCGGCGCGAAGCCGAGGGACAGCGGCAGCCTGTCCTGCACCCGCATCAGCAGGTACAGCAACAGCACGCCGACCGCGGAGAAGGCGAGCACCGCACGCAGATAGGCGGGCCAGCGCATCTCCGCGTCCGGGTTGGCACCCATCGACCGGTAGATCCACCTCTCCACCCGCAGGTGCTTACGGGAGGAGAAGACGGCGGCCATGTAGTCGCCGAAGGGACGGTGCACCAGGGCGAGCGCGCCGATCAGCGCGGTCACCAGGAGCACATCAGCGAGGACGGGACTCATCTCGGAGCTCAGAACCTCTCCGGGAAGACGAGGGCGGCCACCAGATAGCCCAGCAGGGCCAGGGCCACCACCAACCCCACAACGTACTCGGCGGTCACAGCCTGCCCACCCCCCGGGCGATGAGGGCCACCAGCGCGAACACCGCGACGGTGGCGACGACGAAGGCCACGTCGGCCATCACAAGCTCCCTGAACGGTTCGAAAACGATCGGACCGGAACAGCGAACCTGCCGCCAGCCGGTAGGACGACCACCGCTAACGGCCCTCATACGTGCACTACGACGCCCTTGACGCACCGCTAACGCCGGACCGTGCCCACCCCCCTTGGCCCGCTAGCGGCGGTGGCCGCGTCACAGCAGCGCGGCGATGCCCTCCCGGTTCTCTGGCAGCCCGGCCGCGCGGAACCACAGCCAGTTGCCGCCGATGCTGCCCGTCGCCTCGTCGGTGTCCACGAACGCCCGCAGCAGGGCGCCTTGGGCGGAGGTGAGCGCATGGGCCGGGTCGTAGCCACCGGGGAAGGCCCTGTACAGGATCGCCCCGCGTTCGAAGTCGACGACGGACCTGCACCCGGTGGCCACCATGTCGATGGCCACAGGCGCCACCTCCTCGAACGATACGGCCAGGTCGAGGGCGGAACGCAGCACGGTGAACCGGAACCACCCGTCGAGCCCGCACAGCGGCTCGGGGAACCATCCGTCTGTCGTACGGGGGTCCCGCAGCGCGTCGAGGAGCACGGCGAGAGCGCGGGGCCGGTCGACCCGGACGGGACCGAGCGCGGCGCAGACCCGCACGGCGGGGTCGGAGGCGGCGAGCAGGTCGGAGGTGTCCGTCCCCCAGAGACTCAGCGCCCGCGCCACGCTGGCGCGCTCCCGCCGACCCGTCATGGTGCCGAGCCGATCCCGCAGCAGCGTGGCGGCGCGCGGTATCCGGTCGGCAAGGTCCGGGGCGGCAAGAAGCGGTATCGCGGCGCCGACCGCGACCTCACAGACGTGCGGGTCGGGGGAGGAGAGGAACGGCTCGACGGCGTCGTACACGGCGGGCCGGATGTCCCGGCACGCTCGCAGGGCGGCGAGTTCGTCCGGGTCACGCTCGCCCCTTCTGTCCTCGTGCCAGGGCTCCCATTCCCAGCTCGCACGGTCCCGCGCCGGATCCTCTCCGTAGGCAGCGGACTCAGCCACCTGCCCCAGCCAGCGCAGCAGTGCGGCCCGCAAGCTGCGCGGCGGCCCGTCGTCCCACGGGAAGCGTCCCTCGTGCTCGGCGAGGCCCATGGGGTGGTCGAGGATCGCCGCGACGAACAGCGCCGCGGGCGCGGTGACCGTGTACAGCGAGCCCTGATGCAGCACGCCCATGCCCAACGCGGCCAACCCATCGGACCGCACCTCGGCATCCTCGTCCACGAGGGAACACAGGGCGGCGGGGATGTCCTCGGCGGTCCCGTACGCGTGCCGGTAAGAGGCCCAGTCCGTCTCCAACAGCAACTCCTGGGCCCTCCCTGACAACCGGCTCAGGATCCGCGTCATACGGTCACGCTCACTATCCGTCATACCCACACCCTGCCAGCCCCCACTGACAACGCCCTGGACTAGGTTGGCCCGCGTGACGATCGAGGTGCCCTACCAGCCGCTTCCGGTTCACCAGTCAGACGTGCGCTATGCCCATGGCCCCGACTCCACCGCGCGGTCAGGCGTACCGGCTGGCGAGACGATCGAGTTCTCCTGGGACGACAGCGCGATCTACCCGGGGACCTCACGGAAGTTCTGGGTGCATGTGCCCGCGCGGTACCGCTCCTCGGAGCCAGCGTCGCTGATGGTGTTCCAGGACGGTTGGTGGTACCTGGACCCCGAAGGAGAGGTCCGCGGCGCGATCGTCCTGGACAATCTCGTCCACCGCGGTGACATCCCGACCACCATCGGCGTGTTCGTCGATCCGGGAGTCCTCCCCGGCGCTGAGGACCCGAAGAACCGCAACACCGAGTACGACGCCGACGACGATCGCTACGTCAACTTCCTCCTGTCGGAGATCATCCCCGAGGTAGCGAAGCGCTACTCGATCGCCGAGGACCCCGACCGGTGGGGCATCTGCGGTGGCAGCAGCGGCGGGAACTGCGCCTTCACCGCGGCCTGGCTGCGCCCGGACAAGTTCCGCCGGGTGATCGGGTACCTGTCCAGCTTCGCGCAGATGCCAGGCGGCAACCCCTACCCCGAACTCATCCCCCGTGTCCCGCGCAAGCCGCTGCGCATCTTCCTGCAGGCGGGCCACCGTGACCTGCGCTGGAACGAGGCCGAGGCCAACTGGCTCGCCCACAACCTGCGCGTCGCGGCCGCACTCGCGGAAGCGGGCTACGACTTCCGCCTCGTCCTGGGCGACGGCGGCCACACCCCCAACCACGGCGGTGTCCTCCTCCCCGACGCCCTCCGCTGGCTATGGCGCTCGGACGACCGGTGAGCTGAGGCGCGGCGACTGTGAGTCACGAGATCCGACGGGGCAACGGGCTTGTCCCCGTCCAGTACCACCAGTTCATCATCAGCGACGATGCCGGACCGACGGGCCCCGACCTGCCCCCGCAGCACAACGGGCTCGTACAGGTCACCGACGGCGTCACCGTCGTCCACACTGGCATCCACACCGGCGACGTGGACGTCACCGTCACGCTGCACGACACCGAACCGCCACCGGATACCGGTGACTGGCAGGAGATCGTCGAAATCCCCGCGCACTCCCCATCGGGCGATCTCATGGTCCGCGGCCTGATGGACGACCTCGACGAGGAACTCCCCGTCCTGTCCTCCAGCGGCCCGGGAGAGTACCGACTGCGCATCCACGCCCGCGGCCGGGACACCACGGTAGACCTCGCACCGGATGAGATAACAGAGTGGTACCTCATCCAGGCGTGGTCGGCACCAGCAGCACCAGCGCGGACGGGTCAGCAGTAGGCGCGCACGGCCCAGACGAGTGCTCGTTCGTGCTCGCGGCGACGAGGCCTTGCGTGCGGCGGCCCGACTGGGCAAGGTCGGCGCTCCTAGCAGAGCGCCGACCTTGGGCGGTTCACGCGGCAACGTGAGTCCGCTGGGTTCCTGATCGTGTGGGTGGAGCCCGCGACTCTCAGGAGGGGCCGGGGGATACCGGCGCCAGGAAAGGTTGACGCCTGGGCCTCAACGAGCGGCGAACGTGATTGGGATACCGCCGCATCTTCGCGCCGCGTGCTCAGCCGTCGGCTCGTACTCGGGCGCAAGTGGGCTGGTCACGGCGGCACCTGGCGTGAGTGGAGGTTACCCGGCCTCGGACGGTGTGCTTGGACGTATACGCATCAACGTTCTTGGGGGGATCCCCTTGCGCGGGGGGTGGATGGCACGATGCAGATCCGATCGGTGTCGGCAAACACCGGTCGGACGCACGGACTTGGAGCCCGCAACCCGCCCTCGTGCCCTGTGCCTCGCGCCCCCGTGGCGCGTGTGGGGGCGGTCCCGAACTCAGGAGACGCAACCTATGTCACGTACATCTTCCCCGGCCCCCTGCACGGCGCACGACGGGTTCTGTCGGCATCGGCCCTCCGTGTCCGATGTCGTCGTCATCGTCGTGATCACTGTGCTGGCCTGTGCCCTGTCCGCCTCCGGCATGGCACCCACGTCGATCTTCGTGGTCCTCGGCGGCGCCGGGCTCGTGGCGGCCAGCACGTTGCTGGTTCTGCACGGCGGAGGCCACCGCCTGGGGCGTGTGGTGGGGCGCGTCGCCCACGCGGTCGCCGGGCCCTGAGGCCGTCGCGGTCGTGGGGCGCAGGGAGAAGCCGATCGTCGCGTCCAACAGGGCCCTGGTCAGGTTGGCGCGCTGGCTGCGCGACCAGCGGTCGGCCAGCGGGTGTTCGTACGCCGAGCTGGCCGACCGCGCGGGCTGCCACGCCACCACCCTCCAGCGCGCCGCGTCGGGGCGGTCGGTCCCGAGCGCGCGGATCGTCCGGGCGTACGCGGCGGCGTGCGGGGCCTCGGAGGCCAAGGCGATGGAGCTGTGGCGACAGGCCCGCCGCCGGAAGGCGCGCGGCACCTCGGTGGACTCGCCGCTGGACATCGACGGTCTCGACATGTTCCAAGCTGGCCTGCGCGAACTGTACGAGGCCGCGGGCCGCCCCTCGATGCGCGACATGGAGCGGGCGGGCGGTCCCGGCCAGCTCCCGCACAGCACCGCCCACCGCATCGTGCTCGGCCTGACGGTGCCCCGTGACGTGCACCAACTGACCGGGTTCCTGAAAGCGTGCTCCGTCGCGGAGGACCGGCACTCGTTGTGGGTGGACGCATGGCGGCGCGCACTCGGGCGGGAGTCAGCGTCAGCTCCACCTCCTCTCGCCGTCCCGCAGCCCCTCGTCCAGCCCGTACAGCCTGTACAGGTCACCCAGTCCCTACCGCCCGGCGCCCCGGCGCGTGACGCGGACCGGGGGGCGGGGCCGTACTTCGCGCTGCTCGGGCCGGTGCGGGCGTGGGACGGCGGTCAGCCGCTGGGCACCGGATCGCCGCAACAGCGCGCCCTGCTCGCCGTCCTGCTGCTGCGCGAGGGTCGAACCGCGACCGCGGCCGAGCTGATCGACGCCCTGTGGGGGGAGGAACCGCCCCCGCAGGCGCTGGCGGCGGTGCGGACGTACGCCTCCCGGCTGCGGAAGCTGTTGCCTCCCGGGGTCCTGGTGAGCGAGTCGGGCGGGTACGCGATACGGGGCCTGGCCCCGGGCGCACTGGACCTTGAGGTCGCCCAGACGCTCGCGGAGCGGGCGGAGCGGGCGAGGGGCGCCGGAGACCCCCTCCAGGCGCGGAACGCGCTCCGGCAGGCACTGGCCCTGTGGGACGGGGAGGTGCTGGCAGGCGTACCCGGCCCGTACGCGGAGGCGCAGCGGGCCCGGTTGGAGGAGTGGCGGATACGACTCCTGGAGACCCGGCAGGCGTTGGACCTGGAGCTGGGCCTCCACGCGGAGGCGGTGTCGGAGCTGATCGCGCTGACGGCGGCCTACCCCCTGCGGGAGCGGCTGCGCGAGCTGCTGATGCTGGCGCTGTACCGCGCCGGGCGCCAGGCGGAGGCCCTGGCCGTGTACGCGGACACACGCCGTCTGCTGAACGAGGAGCTGGGCGTGGACCCGCGCCCCGCCTTGCAGGAACTCCAGCAGCGGATCCTCCGAGCCGACCCCAGCCTCGCGGAGCCGTCCGTGCCGGTGGCGGAACCGGGCATCGCGCAGACGTCCCCGGCCCAACTCCCGGCGACGATCCCCGACTTCACCGGTCGTAGCGCCGTCGTCTCACAGTTGAGCGAGATCCTCACCTCGGCCGCGGGCCGAGCCATGACGGTGACCGCGCTGACGGGCGTCGGCGGCGTGGGCAAGACGGCACTGGCCGTGCACGTGGCGCACCAGGCGCGCTCGGCCTTCCCCGACGGGCAGCTCTACGTCGACCTGCGCGGCGCGGGCCCCGAGGCGGCGGACCCGCGGACCGTGCTGGCCTCCTTCCTGCGCGCCCTCGGCGTGGCCGACGCGGCGGTCCCGGACTCCCTGGAGGAGCGGGCGGCGCTGTACCGCTCGGTGCTCGACGGTCGCAGGGTGCTGGTGGTGCTGGACAACGCCAAGGACACCGCGCAGGTACGGCCGCTGCTGCCGGGCACGGAAGGCTGCGCGGCCCTGGTGACGTCCCGGGTCCGCATGGTGGGCCTGGCCGGGGCGCACCTGCTGGACCTGGACGAGATGTCGCCGCAAGAGGCGCTGTCCCTCTTCACGCGGATCGTGGGCGAGGACCGGGTGGCGGCGGAGCGCGAGGCCGCGCTGGACGTGGTCGCGGCGTGCGGCTTCCTGCCGCTGGCGCTCCGTATCGCGGCGTCCCGGCTCGCCGCCCGCCGCACGTGGCCGGTCTCCGCGCTCGCCGCCAAGCTCGCGGGCGAGCGGAGCCGACTCGCCGAGCTGGCGACCGGCGAACTGAGCGTGGAGTCCGTGTTCCAACACAGCTACGACCGGTTGAACGCCGCACAGGCCTACGCCTTCCGCCTGCTCAGCGACGCTCCCGCCCCTCTCGTCTCCCTTCCGGAAACCGCGGCTCTCCTCGACCGTGACCTCCCGGAAACGGGCAGGCTGCTGGAGAGTCTGGTCGACGCCGGGCTGCTGACGCCGATGGGGCCCGAGCACTACCAGATGCACAGCCTCGTACGGCTCTTCGGCGCGGCGCGCTCCGCGTCCTGGCGGCGGCGCCAGGGCTCGTCACCTTCGTAGCGCCGGAAGAGCGGGCGACCAGCGCGTCGCGCTCACCCATGACCACGCCGACCTCGACGAGACGACAGCCCACGGATGGTCGCCCGCGCCCAGCAGGTCCAGAACACCTGGGTCAACGCTGGGCGGTGGGGCGATCCAGCAAATGCCGCCCCCGAGGCGTCAGCCGGTGCCGTACGTACGCGCCCTCCCGTTCGCTGGTGATAAGCCCGGCCTCCCGCAGGACGGTCAGATGGCCACTGACCGACGAGGCGGGCAGGGCGAGGCGGGCGGCGACGGCGCCGGTGGTCGGGGTGGTGGTGAGGGCGCCGAGGATCCGGGCGCGGTTGGTGCCGAGGAGCCGGGCCAGGGCCGCGTCGTGCCGTGCGCCGCCGCCCCGCGGCGGGGAGGGGGCGAGCGGGTACACCACGACCGGGGGCAGCTCCGGGTCCGCGATCGCCACGGGTGCGCTGTGGCAGAAGAAGGACGGGATCAGGCGCAGCCCGCGGCCCCGGGGGCGGATGACACGGTCCACCGGGTACGGCGCGCTGAGGACGGGATCCTGCCAGACGAACGGCGCGAAGGAGCCGAACACCGCCCCGATCCCGCCCTCCAGCGCCTCCATCCGCCGTGCGTGGTCGGCGGCGACGGTGGCCTCGACCTCCCACCAGTCCGGCATGAGCAGCCGCCCGTGGACGTCCCGCAAGGCGTCGGCGACATCGTCGAGGAGCGCGCGGTCCCCGCCCGCCAGACGGCGCGTCCACACCGGGAGCGTCCGGTGGCGTCCCGCCTCACGCAACTCCCGGACCAGCCGGGCACGCGGGGTCCCCCGCAGCGCCCGCAACCCGGCGGACATGCCCTCCTCCGACTCCACCGGGGTGAGGAAGTCCGGCCAGTACGCGGTCGCCGGGGCGAGGTCGTTGAGCAACCGGCAGGCCCCCCGCACCTCGCCCTGCCGTACCCGGCCGCGGGCCCGCGCCCGCCAGTGGCGCAGCCGGGCGGGCAACTGGTCGGGCGGCGCGGTCAGCACGTGCAGGCCGAGGACCGACTCCCAGATCGGGTCCGGCGAGCGCGCGAACTGCAAATGGCGGAAGTCGGCGTCAGTGAGGTGGATGCGAAGCGTCCCGGCCATACCGCAGATGAAACAACTCCCCACCGGAACACGGAAGTCCGCGTCACACCTGCGCTTTTCGGCTCAGCCGGAATACCTCCCGGGACTGGTCATGCACACGTCCATAGGATGCCTTGTCCTGTGACCCCCTGACCCCCACCCCAAGGAGTCCCCCCATGTCGTGGAGACCGTCGTGGAGATCGCCGAGGCAACCGTCGCGCAGATCGCCGTGGAGGCGCACCCTCTCCGTCCTCCTCGCGGGCGCCCTCGGCGTCGTCGGCCTCATCGGCCTCTCCGCCGCGCCCGCCCAGGCCGCGCCCACCTTCAAGGCCCCCTACCCCTGCGGCCAGCAGTGGACGTACAGCCACCACTCCGCCGAGGTCCGCCTCGCCCTCGACTTCGTCCGCTCCGACGGCGGCTCCACCGCGGGCACGCCCGTCCTCGCCTCCGCCTCCGGCACGGCGTACCGCTACTACGAGGCGGGCGGCGCCGGGAACTACGTCGTCATCGACCACGGCGGCGGCTGGAAGACGTACTACTTCCACCTCTCGGCCTTCTCGATCAGCCACGGCCAGGGCGTCGCCCAGGGCCAGCAGATCGGTACGACGGGCTCCACCGGCAACAGCTCCGGCGCGCACATCCACTACGAGCAGCTCTACAACGGCGTCGGCCAGACGATCCGCATCAACGGCGTCTCCCTGGCGCCCTACCCGGGCTCGTACTACCAGAAGTACCTGACCAGCGACAACGGCTGCTCCGGCGGGGGCGGCAAGTACTGGGTCGACACCTTCGCCAACGCCCCGGGCTACGCCTCCCCGACCAGCACCACCCAGACCGGCACGCTCTACGCGGGCACCAACTACGTCTTCTGCAAGGTCTGGGGCCGCGAGATCCGCGACGCGGCGGGCAACTACAACCACTGGTGGCTGCGCACCGACCTCGACGTGGGCCCGGCCAACCAGTACGTCTCGGCGTACTACCTCTCCCGCTGGGGCAACGACGAGGCACGTGACAACAACGGCACGGTCATCCCCAACTGCTGACCCGGCCCAGGCGGTCGCCGTCCCCCGCGCCGTGACCCGGCGCGGGGGACGGACCGCCAGCGCGGCCGGTCAGCCCAGGGGCTGGACCCACACGTTGCGGTAGCGGACCTTGTTGCCGTGGTCCTGGAGCCTGACCGGCCCGGTGGCCACGCCCTCGGCGATACCGCCGCCGGTCGACCCCTCCAGGGCCACGTCGTCGTGGACCGTCGTCCCGTTCCACACCACCGTGACCCGGGCCTTCTCCGTCAACCGGCCCTCGCTGTCGTACCGCGCGGCCCGGAAGACGATGTCGTACGACTGCCAGGTCTCCGGCGCCGTCGACGCGTTGGCGTCGGCCGCCTTCTGGAGGTAGATGGCGGCGGCCTCGTTGGTGGCGAGGTCGGTCACCCCGTAGGAGTCGAGGACCTGGATCTCGTACCGGTTCTGGAGGTAGACGCCGCTGTTGCCGCGATCCTGGCCGGTGACGTCGTCGGGGAGCCTCGGGATCCGGAACTCGACGTGCAACCGGTGGTCACCGAAGCTCTGCTTGGTACGGATGTCCCCGCAGCACACCTCGATCGAGCCCTCGTCCGTCCGGGGCCAGGCCACCGCGCGCCCGTCGGTGTGCTGCCACTGCGACAGACTGCCGCCGTCGAGCAACTGGATCCGCTCGCCGGGCCGGTTGACGTGGACCATGTCGAGGTTGACATGGCCGTCGTCGCCCTCGTCGTACCGGTAGGTGAGGGTGTTGACGCCCTTGCGCAGCGTCAGCCGTTCGGTGCGGGTGGCCCAGGTGTCCCAGTCGGCCGTCGGCGGCAGCACCGTCTGACGGACCTTCTCGCCGTTGACGTAGAGGCTGATCCTCTTGTCGCCGTGGAAGGGGTGCGGGCCGTTGGCGTAGCGCAGACCCACGTCGTACGTGCCCTTCCTGGCGACGTCGACGCGGAAGGTGGTGCTGGCGCCCTGGGTGCCGAAGCGGTCGACGAAGCCGCCACCGGAGTAGCCCTGGTGGTCCTTGTTGATCCCGGCGCCCCCGCCGAGCTTGCCCTCCTCGGCCTCGTACGCGGTGACAGGGGTCTTCTTCCCGGGGATCGCGTTCAGGGTGTACCACGCCTCGGTGCTCCACAGCTCCTCGCCGTTCTCGGCGGCGAAGGGTCGCGGGGAGCGGATGTGCACCACCCGGTCGGGCAGCAGCCCGGGGATCTCCAGCCGGACCTGCCGACGGTCGTCGGAGACGACGGCGCGGGACACGGTCAGCGGCTCCTCGTCGATCTTCGGACCGCCGTACTCCTGGGTGGGGGAGTAGCGCCACTGCCGGACCTGGTAGCCCTTGGCGAGCTTGTCGACCGTCTCCTGGGAGAGCGGCTGGGTGTACGTCAGGACGAAGCCGTCGCCCGTGGCGCGCATCGAGTGGATGTCGAAGGCGTTGCTGCCGTTCGGGGTGAGCTTCTGGAGGCCGAAGCGGAGCTTGCCCTCCTGGCCCCAGTTGCCGTCGGCGCCCAGCCCACCGGCGTAGATCGCGCCGTCCGGGCCGACGCTGATGCGGTTGACACCGGCCTCCAGGCCCTGGGTGTGCCGGAACACGGCGCCCTGGTACTCGCCGTCGACCTTCTCCAGGCTCGCCCGCTGGAGCCCGCCGTAGGTGACGTCACCGAAGAGCATCTGCCCGGCGAACGGTCCCTTCTTCAGCATCAGCGGGGTGCTGGGCGAGTTGGCGATCTCGTTCTGCGGCAGCCACAGCACCGGCTTGGTCACCGGACGGTCGTCGAAGGGACCCGGGCGCGTGCCGTCGCCGTAGCGGGTGTAGTGGTTGAAGAAGCGGTCCTGCTTGATGTTCAGCAGCTTCGACGAGGGCAGCCAGCCGCCCTGGTTGTCGGTGACGAAGAGGTCCTTGCCCGGCCCCCAGCCGATGCCGTTGGGGGTGCGCAGCCCTCCGGCGAGGTAGGAGACCTTGCCCGTCGCCCGGTCGACCTTGATGGTCGTACCGCGTCCGCCATCGGCGGGCTGCGGGTCGGTCGTGGCGCCACCGTAGTTGATGGCGACCGACAGGTTCAGGTAGAAGCTGCCCTTGTCGTAGAGCAGCCCGAAGGCGAACTCGTGGAAGTTCCCGCCGTACGGCCAGGAGGCGACGCGCCGCCTGTCGTCGATGACGTCGTCCCCGTCGCGGTCGTTCAACTCGGTGAGCTGGTGCTTCTCCGAGACGTACAGCCTGCCGTCGACGTACTTGATGCCCATGGGCTCCTTCAGCCCCGAGGCGATCTTCTTGACGGTGACCTTCTCCGGCCCGGTGTCGCCGATAACGTTGTCGAGGAGGTAGACCTCGCCGTCCGTCGTCTGGCTCTCGCCCCAGGTGGCGACCGCCAGTCGGCCGTCCGGCAGCCAGTCCATGGCCGACACCTTGGGCTCGAAACCGGCCGGACGCAGGTCGGTGAGCGTGTAGTTCGGGTGGACGTCGGCGAGCGGCAGCCCGTCGCCGGGACTGTCCTGACCGCCGACGCACTGCTTGCGGCCGGGCGCGGTGACCCGCACCACCCCGGCGTCGGTGCTCAGCGCCGAGTTGGGCACCAGGGTGAAGTCGGCGGCGCCGGGCGGCTTCCACTGGAGCGTGAGCTGCTGGCCGCCGCCCGCCTCGAAGTGCTCGATCCGCAGCGGGTGCACCCCGGCGGTCAGATGGGCGGAGCCGTCCTTGGGCTCGGCGCCGTGCAGCCCGTCGTGGTCGATGACCTCCTGCTCACCGATGGTGAGCCGGGACCCGTCGTCGCTGATCAGCCGGAAGGCGTACGTGCCGTCCTGCGGCACGGTGAGGTTCGCGAGGGCGTGGGTGACGAAGTTGCTGCCCATGCCGAAGTCGTCGTCCGTCGTCCAGTCGATGGTCGGCATCAACTTGTCGACGTTGGGGGTCTGACCGCCCTTCAGCTCGCAGAGTTCCTTCAGGGGCACCTGCACGTCGAAGACGCGCAGGGTCACGCCGGGTTCCTGGGGCGGGAGGTCCGCGGCGGCGGCCTGGGCGGCCTGAGGGGTCTGGGTGGTGGCGGAGTGGGCCGCGGTGGCGGGGGCCCAGCTTCCGGCAACGATTCCAGCGAGTACCAGACTCACGACATGTCTGCGACGTCGGCGGTACGGCCGTTGACTCACTCTTCCTCCTGGCGCTCGGGGGGAGAAGGGCATCCGCGGTCCAGTGGGTGCGGGTGCGGGTGCGGGTGAGGCTGCTGTTGCGGGGTCGCGCTGTGCCTCGGGGAGTGGTTGGTCCATGACGGTAAGGACTTTCACTTGTGGCGTCCATACTTTGTCCTCAATCAGTCAAAAGAGGGGTCCTGCGGCTCTGTTGCCCGGGGCCCCTCCGCCGGTGCCGCGGGCCGGAGCATCTGTCCGGCGGCGAGGCGGCGGTAGGTGGGGCTGGCGAGGAGGAGGTCCTCGTGCCGCCCGGTGGCCGTGACACGCCCCTGCTCCAGTACGACGATGCGGTCGGCGTGCTGCACGGTCGAGAGCCGGTGCGCGATCACGAGGACGGCGCACTCGGCGGCGAGGTCCTTCAACACACCGGTGAGCGCCGCCTCGTTGACGGCGTCGAGGTGGGAGGTCGGTTCGTCGAGCAGGAGCAGGGCCGGGCCGGTGAGCAGGGCGCGGGCCAGGGCGACGCGCTGCCGTTCGCCGCCCGACAGGGTCCCGCCGCGCTCACCGATCACCGCGGACAGGCCGCCGTCGAGCCGTCGTACGACCTCCTCCAGCCGGGCGAGCTCGACGACGCGCCGGATCTCGGCGTCGCTGGCGCCGGGCGCGCCGTACGCGATGTTGTCCCGCAGGGTGCCGTGCACGACGTGGGCGTTCTGGTCGACGACGGCGATCCGGGACCGGCACTCGCCGAGCGTCAACTCGGCCGCGGGACGCCCGCCGAAGAGGACGGTCCCCTCGTCGGGCTCGTAGAACCGCGCGACCAGCGAAAACAGGGTGCTCTTGCCCGCGCCGGACGGACCGACCAGGGCGACCTGCTGGTGGTCGGGGACGGCGAAGGAGACGCCGCGGAGGACGGGCAGGCCGGGCCGGTAGGCGAAGTGGACGTCGCGCAGGGCGAGTACGGGGGCGTCCCGCGCCGTGACCGCCGGTACGGCGGGGACCGGCCTGGCTGGCGGTGACGCTGGTTCCGCCGGGAGCGCGAGGGCCTGCTGGATGCGCTCGTGGGCGCCCATACCGCGCTGGATGAGGCCGATGGCGCGGAAAACGGAGGACAGCGGCAGGACGAGGTACGACGCGTACAGCAGGAACGCGACGAGGTCACCGAGCGAGGCACCGTCGGAGTGCACGCGCAGCCCGCCGATCACCAGGACCAGCAGGAACGAGCCCTGTACGGCGAGTTCCACGGCGGGACTCATCACGGCGGCCAACCGGGCGGTACGCACACCCGACCGGTACGCCGAGTCGATCCGCTCACCGATGCGCGCGGCCTCCCGCTCCTCGGCCTGGTGCACCCGCACCATGGGCAGGGCGCCGAGGGCACGTTCGAGGTCCGCGGCGACCGCGCCGACGGCCCCCTGCATCTGCACCGAGGCGGCCCGGATGCCCCTGAGCAGGGAGGTGACGACGCCTGCCGCCAGCAGCACGGTCAGCGTGACGAGGAGCAGCAGCAGCGGATCGATCCACCCCATCAGGGCGATGGCCCCGGCCGCCACGAGCACCCCGGTGAGGAGATCGACGAGCGCCTGGGAGACGACCTCGCGCAGCAGGGTGGTGTCGGCGGTCACGCGGGAGGTCAGATCCCCACTGCGGTGCCGGTGGAACTCCCGCATCTCCAGCCGCAGGAACCGGCCCACCAGACCATGCCGGAGCCCTCTGATCACCCCTTCGCCGGTGCGCTCCAGTAGGAAGCGGCCGACGGCCCCGGTCACCGCCTCGCCGAGGAACAGCGCGGCCAGCAGCAGGAGCCCGGTCCAGTACGGCCCCCCGGTGCCGCCGCGGTCGATGACCTCCCGGGCGAGCCACGGCTGGGCGAGCCCCAGCGCGGACCCGACCAGCGTGAGGACGGTGGCCAGCACGACGGCGTCGCGGTGCCCGGCGGTGAGGCGGTAGAGGGCGGCGATGGTGGCGGGGGTGGAGCTGGCGGGTGGGGAGGCGGAGGTGGGCGTGGGGGAGGCGGTAGGGGTGGAGGCGGTGTGGGTCACCGGTCCGCCGGTCGCTGGTCTGCGGGTCGCTGGTCTGTTGGCTTCGGCTGGCTCGATTGCCGGGCGGCTGGCCGCCGTACGGGTGCGGCGCGTGTGACGGGTGCGACGGTCACGAGCCGGGCGAAGTAGTCGTCGGGCGCGCCCTCGCCCACGGGACGCCCCTCCGCCTCGATCCAGGCGTGCGCGGTGAACGGCGGCACGACCCGGACACCGGTGCACCAGGTCGGCCAGGTACCGCCGAGCCTGCACAGCAGCGCGGCGCCGAGCGACCGCGGCAGACACCCCTTGGGCCCGGCACAGCGCAGACTGACCGCGCACAGCGCGTCCCTGGCGTTCTGCGCCCGGACACCGTCCGCCGGGACGGCGCCCCGGCGCGCCAGCTCCAGGACGGCGCGGATCCGGCGTGGCGGCAGCAGCGACAGCAGCAGCGCCGGAAGCAGCACGAGACGGGCGGCCATCCGACGCCCCCAGGGCACGTCGCCCGGCCGCTGGAGGGCGCTCGGCGTCGTCATTCGGCCAGCCCCGAGGCCCGCAACTGCCGGACGAGCGCCGCCACGTCCCGCTCCGCGCTCTCGGCGTCGACGTCGAACTCGGCCATCAGCGCGCCGCTGGCCGCCGACTCGTCGCCGCCCGCCATCAGCACACCGATCACCAGACTGGCGCTGGGATTCAACTCCCAGTACTCACCGCCTCGTTCGTCCAGCAGGACCGTGCCGTAGTCCGTCTTCGCGGAGGAGACGTGGGCGGCGAACTGTAGGGGCATGGGAGGGGTTCCCTTCAGGTCGTGCGGACGTGCGGTCAGTGGGGAGCGGCGGGGACCGGACCGGGGGCGCGCTCCAGGGCGCGGAGCCACACCTCGGCGGCGATGGTCGAGTAGAGGACGGCCTGTCGCAGTACGGGGGTGGAGGGCCGTTGGGCGAGGTGGCGCAGCGTGTCGCCGTCCACGAGGCCGAGCCGCTCCAGCCGCGAGTCCTCCCACAGCGCCATCAGGTCGGCGCGGTGTTCGCGCAGCCCGTCCGCCGCGTCCATCGAGGCGGCTGCCTTGTCGCTGCGCTGGAGGCAGTCGTCCGGTACGACGCCCCGCATGGCGGCGGTCAGGAGGGGCTTGTACTGCCAGGGTGAGACCCGTTCGTCGGGCCGTACCGACAGGCACTCCTCGATGACGCGGTCGTCGAGGAAGGGCGAGGCCATGGGGACGCCGCACCGGGCCGCCATGTGGTCCCACTGGCGGATGACGCGGGTGCAGGTGCGGATCTGCTCCAGGTCGGCGTGCAGCCCCCGGTCCGGGTGGAGTGGGCTCACGGAGGCCGACGCCTCCACGAGCGCCTGCCCGGCCAGTCGCTGGGCTTCCGGAGTGACCCACTCGAAGAGCCGGGGCGGCATACCCCAGCCGAGGCTGGTGGTGACCGTGGCGGGGAGCGGGTCGCGCAGGCGGCTGGCGGTGTCGCGGAGCCACTGGCCGTAGGACCGGGTGTCGGCGAGGGCGCGGAGCGTCCCGCCGAGGGGCCACTGCCACAGGGCCCGGAACCCCCGTAGCTGCCGCAGCGCGAACAGCGGCCGGGTGCGGGCGAGCCGGTGGTAGTACGCCTCGGAACACCAGGCCACGTGGTCACCGCCGATGCCCGTCAGATGGACGCGGCTGCCGCGCTCGGCCATGGCGGGCAGGTGGCGCAGGACGCGGGAGCGGTCCATGACGCCGATGGTCGGCTCGTCCAGCAGATCGTCGATGTGCAGCAGGTCGGTGTAGACGAGGGGGGAGGCGTGGGCGTCCCACACGACGTGCTCGACGTCCGGCAGCGCGGCGGCGGCCCGCTGGGCCCAGCGCAGGTCGGTGTCGGCGGGGTCGCGGCCGGGCCAGGTGCTGGCCACGACCCGGGCGGGGGAGCGGTCCGCGAGGAAGCAGACCGAGGTCGAGTCGAGACCGCCGGACAGGTCGCAACTGACCACGCCGCCGCGGCCGGTGCGGACGCCCACGGCGTCGGCCAGCGCCTCGCGCACCCGGGGCGCCCCGTCGGTGAGTGTGCGGACCGGCTCCGGGGCGGTCCACCAGCGTGAGTGGCGTACACCGTTCCCGTCAGGCCCGAGGTGCAGCCAGTCCTGCGGGGCCACCGCGGTGATCCCGTGCCACAGTGGCCGCTCGTACAGCGGGTGGGGGGTCGGCCACAGCAGCCGTACCGCCAACTCCCCGGGATCCGGGGGACGGTCCAGCGCGGCGGCGAGGACGTCGGCGCGGGTGGCGGCCACGGTCACGCCGCCGACGGACGCGTGGAAGACGAGCCGGAGCCCGGACGCGGTGCCCTGCACCCTGATCCGCCCGTCGAGCGCGGCGACGAGATGGAAGCTGCCGGGCTGCGCACGGGCCCACGCGTCCAACTCGGCGAGGTCCCGCAACCGAGCGGCGACGCGCTCCAACTCCTCGGCGCCGACCGCGAAGTCGCCGACGAGGGCGAGGGAGACGGAACGGACCCGGACGCTGACGATCTCGCGGTCGTCCCAATGGCCCACCAACCAGGGCCGACCTGAGGCGTGTTCGATGACACGGGTACCGGTGCGCCGCAGGGAGCGGGCCACGGTGGCCGCGTCCCCGCGGTCGGTGAGGACCGCGAAGTACGCAGAACCGGAACCGGGGCCCGCCCCTGGGCTGTGGTGCTGTCCCGTCATGACGTCGGTCGTGGGGACCGTCAGTTCTTGCTCAGGATGAGCCGGTCGTTGCCCGAGTGCTGGAGCAGGCCGGTCTTCTTGCGGAAGGTACCGAGCCGGGCGAGGGTCGGCGCTTCGTACGCCTTCTTCTTCATGGTCGTCTCCTCAGCGTTGGGTTGACCAGGTGATCCGTCCACCGGTTGGCGGTCGGCTCGTCATAGGTAGCCGCAGGGAGAGGGAGCGAGGGAAGGGGTACGGAAATAATCCGCCGATACGACAAACGCCTGAATAATGATCGCCACGTAGGCGAGCCTTCGCCTACGGAAGCCCACCTGGCACCGACCCGTCGCCTGTCGAGCACACCCGGACCCCGCCCGAAGAATCGATTTGACGGGCACTTCTGGCGCGGGCCTCACGCCAACCCGTCGGTTGGGAAGGGCCGACCCGCAGGGGGCACCGCCCGGCGCACGTTCACACCCGACCGCGCCCCTGCCGAGCATCCACTGCTACCGGGGTGAGCTGAACTTTTCGTCGCTCGCGGGGTCCGCTGAGGATGAGACGGGCGGGTGCCACATGCCGAGCCACTGCTCGGCACCCCACGCCTGGAACCGCTCCACTTCGACGAATCCGAGCTTCGCCGCGAGGCGCATCGAGCTGCCGTTGGCGGTCTGGGTGGCGAGCAGTACCGGCTCGCCGGGGAAGACGCCGCGGAACCAGTCGAGTACCGCCGCGCACGCCTCGGCGGCGTACCCGAACCCCCAGGCCCGGGGCAGGAACAGATAGCCGAGATCGGCCTTCCCCACGGCGGCCGGGCGGTGCCGCTCCGAGGCTCTCCGCAGCAGGAGCTGCCCGATCATCGCCCCATCGCGTTCCACGACGAAACTCCCGGCCCACTGCTCGGGCACCTCGGGCGTCTTGCGCTCCAGCTCGTCACGCGGGCGCGGCCCGCCGAGGTAGGTATGCACCTCCGGTGAGGTGAGCAACTCGATGAACGTCGCCCGGTCCCGCGCCTCGGCCTCCCGGAGCACAAGCCGCTCGGTCCTGATGGGCTCAGGCGGCCAGGCCACCAGTTCGAGAGCCTCCATGCGCGACATGCTTCCACACGAGTTGTCGGTGGAGGCTGTGCGATCAGTGAAGAGGTCAAGTGACCGGTTGAGACATGGCGCCGCGAACCATTCTCCTGTCGCGGGTGCGCGGCGCCGTGCGGCAGCCGGTTCCCGCCAGGCCGGGACCCGGCTGCCGCACGGTCTGGGTGGTGCCGGGCGCGATCAGTGGGCGGCGACGGTGGCGGTGTCCTCCGTCTTGGCCTCGTCCTCCGTGGCCGTAGGGGCGGCCTGGTTCGGGCCCCGCAGGATGATGTAGACGAACAGGACGGCCATGACGGCGACGCCTGCCCACATGGCCTGCTGCCATCCGTCGATGTACGACTGGCGGGCGACGTCGACCAGTTCCTTGGCACTGGAGCCCGCGCTGCCCGATGCCTCCAGCGCGGTGGCGATGCCTTCGCGGGCTGGCTCGGCGGCCTGCTCGGGGATGCCGTCCAGCTTGTCGTCGATGGCGTTGCGGTATCCGGCCGACAGGATGGCGCCGAGCAGGGCGATGCCCAGGGCGGTGCCGAACTCGCGGGTGACGTCGTTGAGGGCGGAGGCGACGCCCTGCTTCTCGCTCGGCAGGGAGCGGGTGATGGCCTCGGTGGAGGGCACCATGGCCAGGCCCATGCCGACGCCCATGACGATGATGCCCGGGAGGATCGAAAGGTAGCCGTTGTCGACGGACACGAGCAGAGCCATCAGGGCCAGGCCGATGCCGGTCAACGCGATGCCCGCGGACATGGTCGTGCGGGGGCTGGTCTGCATGGACAGTCGAGGGGCAAGGCCGGAGGCCATCATCATCGCGACGGCCATGGGCATGAGCGCCGCGGCGGACAGCAGGGAGGACCAGTCGACCACGGCCTGGAGGAAGGGGAAGAGGACCACGAAAATACCGGACTGGACACCGAAGACGACGATCAGCGTGATCGAGCCGCCCGCCAGACCGCGCTCCCGGAACAGGCGTACGTCCAGCAGGGAGGCGTCCCGGCGGCGCAGTTCCCAGGCCACGAAGACGGCTGCGGCGACGAGGCCGACGGCGAGGCTGGCCAGGGTCAGGCCCGCGGTCCAACCGCGCTCCGGTCCCTCCTGGAGACAGAAGATGAGGGCGGCCACGGAGACGACGGATATCAGAGCACCGACGGTGTCGAAGCTGTGGCCGGAGCGCTCGTGGGAGTTGGGCACCGACTTGAGCGTCAGCGCCAAGGCCATGACGACCAGCGCGATGGGCAGGGCGAACAGCCAGCGCCAGTCGGCGACGTCGACGAGGAAGGCGGACAGGAACATGCCCAGGATGCCGCCACCGCCGGCGACGCCGGTCCACACGCCGATCGCCTTGCCGCGCTGCTCCTCGGGGAAGGTCGAGGTGATCACGGCCAGGGTGATGGGCATGATCGTGGCCGCGCCGACACCGCTGGCGACCCGGGCGCCGATCATCACCTCGGCGGTCGGGGCGGCGGCGGCCACCACGTTCGAGGCGCCGAAGACAAGGAGCGAGCCGATCAGCATGGGCTTGCGGCCTATACGGTCCCCGATCGCGCCGAGCGGCAGCAGCAGCGCGGCCAGCGCGAGGGTGTAGATGTTGATGATCCACAGGACCGTGCTCTGCGAGGTCTCGAAGTCGACCGCCATCTCCGTCTGGGCGACGTTCAGCCCGGACACCGACGCGATAACGGCCATCAGCGCCATCGAGACGGCGATCAGAATGACGCGCAGCTGACGCGCGTCCGGCGCTCCCTCACCGCTCCCATCAACGGGCGCGGCCTGTGCGGGGTTTGTACTCATTGATTCCTCTCCACGGCCAGGGCTGGGAGTGCGAGGGGGCGCTGACCATCGGAACGGACAGCACTAACCCACGACTTTTGACAGTCATGCTGAAATGGTAGTAGCTGTCAGTTGGCAGGCGTTTCGGGGGGTGAGGAAGCCTTCGCCCCGCCTTGGCTGCTGACGTCGCCATGGCGTCGCCTCGTCCCTGATGCGGCCTGCTCGCTGCCTCGGTGGTGGCTTGACCGGAGACGAACTCGTCTCCGCGGCTGGGTGATCGCCCCCTCTCGCGGCTGTGAATGCGCAGCGATGTCGGCCGCCGCAGCACGTGGTCGCAAGGGAGCGGACCGAGGATCTGGACGGGAAGGCGATCTGGACGGAAAGGCGATCCGGCAGGTGGGCGATGCGCTGCCCTGAATCGCCGTCGGGGGGCGGTGTAGCGATGAAGGCACGCTGGACGCAGGTGTCTGGTTGCAGCCTCTTGGCCGGATAAAGGGCGCAGGAGCCTCAGGTGACGTCGAGGCCCGTTGCCCTTGTGTAGGTCTCTGTGGCTCCTGGCAGTCCATTGACGGCCTGGCCGACCGCTATCAGCCAACATCTGGCTTCTCGTGCCGATGAAGCGGAGTAATTAGGACTGATCAGGCGACGAGTCGGCGACTGTGTGCATGGGAGTGGGACCCTGTCTGGGGCAGGGCAACTGGCCGCAGTCTCTTGCCTGATGATGTTGCCAGCCGTTTCGATGGGGCGGTTGTCGGGGCACGGGGTGAGGGCGGATGTGAGGTGAACCAGGGGGCGGCGAGGTCCGTGTCTTGTGAGTGGGTGCGGCGGCCTCGGCCGCGACCCTTGTTCTGCTGCGTGTGCCTGCCCGTTCGTTTTCCGTCCCTGCTGCCGTCTTCCGTCCGTGTTCCAGTCTTCACTGCCGTGAGCCATATGCCGCCCCCCACCTCACTTCCCCCACTCCCGTGACTCCCGCCTTCGCGGCCCCGGCTGTCGCTGTGTGTACTTGCGGCTAGCTGTCTGCGTCCCCCGCTCTTGAGAGTTTCCGTCTGGGCAGCTTTGGGCTTATGGATGATATTGAGCCGTCTGCTGCTATTTACCCTTTTGGGGGAATGGGTGGCGGAGTGGCGCGTATTCGCCGGGTGGTGAACGGCGCGGGGCGTCTGTTATGGGGCGGGCGGGGAGCAGGGTTATGTGAGACGGTATGGGGCGTTTCTGACCGATTTGCGGGATGGGTGTGGGGTGGGTGGATGGGTGGTTGTGGGGTGGGTGGTTTGCTGTTGACAAACCGTGCGGACTGTTTTGTACTCGGTGTGTCAAATGACAGCGCACTCGTCTAGGGGGACTACGGCGTGCAGATCGACGTGTTGGGGATTGTGGATGTTCGGGTGAACGGGGTGTCGATCGCTCCGACGGCGCCGAAGCCTCGGCAGGTGTTGGCGTTGTTGGCGTTGCATGCTGGTCAGGTGGTGCCGGTGTCGGCGTTGATTGATGAGTTGTGGGCGGGGCGTCCGCCGAGGAGTGCGCGGACGACGTTGCAGACGTATGTGTTGCAGTTGCGGGATTTGATTACGGTGGCGCTGGCTGGTGGGGCCGGTGGCCCTGGTGCTGGTGCTGGTGCTGGTGGGGCCGGTGGTCCTGCTGGTGCTGGGGACGTTGGTGGCCCTGGTGTAGCTGGTGGCCCAGGTGGCGCCGGTGGCCCGGGTGTGGCTGGTGGTCCTGGTGGGGCAGCCGGTGTGGCCGGTGTGGCTGGTGGTTTTGGTGGGGTGCGGGGGGCGAAGGATGTGTTGGTGACGGCTCCTGGTGGTTACATGCTGGTCCTGGGGGATGACGGGGTCAGTGATGTGCGGGAGTTTGAGCGGTTGGCGGGGCAGGGGTATCGGGCGATGGATGTGGGTGATTTTCCGGGGGCGTCGCGGTTGTTGGGGCGGGCGTTGGGGTTGTGGAGTGGTCCGGCGTTTGCGGATGTGCAGACGGGGGCGCGGTTGGAGATGGAGGCCAAGCGGTTGGAGGAGAGCCGTTTGTGTGCGTTGGATCAGCGGATTGAGGCGGATTTGCGGTTGGGTCGTCATCGGGAGCTTCTTGCGGAGTTGACGGTGCTGACGAGTCGTTACCGGGCGCATGAGAATTTGCACGCGCAGTTCATGCTGGCGTTGCACCGGTCGGGGCGTCGGGGTGAGGCGCTGGATGTGTATCACCGGTTGCGGGGGACGTTGGTGCGGGATTTGGGGTTGGAGCCGTCGGTGCGGTTGCGGCGGTTGCAGCAGTCGATTTTGGTGGCGGCGCCGGAGACGCCGTTGGCGGGGGAGGGGCAGTTTTCGCAGGTGCCGGTGTCCTCGGGTCGTGGGGGCGGCGAGGCTCGCTGAGGCCTGTTTCGGCGTGGTGTGCGGGGGTGCCGCCTCGGGGCGGGGTGGCCGGGGGTGTGGGGCCGGGGCCGGGGTGGTGTGGGTGTTCCTGCCGTGTGGGCTGACTGTCCGGTGACTGCTGGCTCGGCTGCGGGTGCGGGTGTGGCGCCGGTGCTGGATCCGGGGGTGTCTGCTTGGCCAGCTCCCGGCCCTTGCCGTGGGGGGTGGTGTGCCGTGGTGGGGGTGGCGCTGTCTTTGGTGGTGGCGGTTGTTCTTCTGCTGCGGGGCCGGGTGCGGGGCGGGCTTGCGCGGGCTTGGCTGGGTGTCCTTTGGCGGGAGTGCGCGCGGAGGGCGACGTCATGGTGGGCGTGGGTCTTCTGCGGGGGGCTGGTGTCGTGTGCGCGGTCGTGGGCGGCGGGTGCGGGGCGTGTGGTGGTGTGGCCCGCCGTCCCGGCAGTGGAACTGCTCGTTGAGTAGGGGGCCTTGGCGAATCGCCGCTGTGCTGGAGCGTGGTCTGCGGTGAGGACGGCGAGGGCCTGGCCGCGCCGAGCCCGGAGCCGATGCGGGAAGCCTTCCCTCCCTCCCCCCTCCCTCTCTCCCTTGCTCTCCCCTCCTCCTTCTCTGGCTGTCTGCCGGTACAGCCCGGGCGGTTCTCGGCCCCGCCTCCCCGCCTCCCCGCGTCCCCGCGTCCCCGCCTTCCCGTATCCCCGCCTTCCCGTATCCCCGCGTCCCCGCGTCCCCGCGTCGCCGCGTCCCCGCCTTCCCGTATCCCCGCGTCCCCGTGTCTCTGTGTCTTCGTGTCTGTGCCGTGGGGTGGTGGCGGGAAGGTCATCGCTCCGGTCCTGTTGCTTTGGCGCGGGGTGGGTGAGGGGGCTGGTTGGTTTCCGCTGGGCTGGGTGGGGGGCGTGTCACCTGTCAGGGCCTCCTGTCGTCCGGGTGCCCTTACGCCCGACGCCGTCTTTTTTCAGGCGAGTTCACTGGCAGGCGTTCCAGGCCGCAGGGATAGGGAGGTGGGCGGTTTCGGGGTCAGCAACCGGACCTCTGGGGGGTGCTGGGGTGCTGGGGTGCTGGTGGTGCGTGGTCGGGGCGGGTTTTTGGGGGTGTGGGCCAGTGGGTTCCTGGCGGGCGTGTCGGCGGGGTTCCGGTGGGGGTGTGGTTTTCACTGTTTGCGGGTGCTGCTGCTTTACGCTGACCGCGGGGGTTGGCGGCGGGGGGTGTGACGGTAGTGCCGGGGCGGCGTGTTCCGGGCCGTTGATGCTGCCTGGCTTGTGGTGGAGCTGGTTACGGTGCCTGCCTGCCGGGCGTGCGGGGCGGCGCCGGTGGTGGGGGGCTGGTCGCGGTCTGTGTGCTGGCCCCTCGTATGGATGATACCGCCCACGCGGTTTGTTAGTGTGGGGTGTGGGGTTCCGTGCGGGGTCGTGTCCGTGGTGGTGTGGGGTGGTGTGGGCGCGGCGGGTAGCCGTCTTAGGTGTACGTTGCATGGGGTGTGAGGTGTCGGTGTCTTGGCCGGCTTTCGGCATCCCGTTGCCCAGGAGGCAGCAGATGGTGACACAGGAGCGGGCCGCGCGGACGCGGCGTTCGTTGATCCGGGCTGCGGCTGAGGTGTTTGCTGAGGTGGGTTTTGTGCCTGCGTCGTTGGGGGTGATCAGTAAGCGGGCGGGGGTGAGTAACGGGGCGCTGCATTTTCATTTCGCTAATAAGAACTCGTTGGCTGAGGCGGTGGAGGCGGAGGCGGCGGAGACGGTGCGGCGGGTGACGGAGGCGGTTCGTGCGCGGCAGGGGGATCCGTTGCAGTCGGTGGTGGATGCCACGCATGAGTTGATGGGGTATCTGGCGCAGGATGTGGTGGTGCGTGGGGGGTTCGGGTTGGCGGGGGATATCGGGCGGCGTGCGGAGTCGCCGTTGCGTAGGGAGTGGCAGCGGTGGGTGGAGGAGAGTCTGCGGCGGGCGGAGCGTAGTGGTGTGCTGGCCAGGGATGTGTCGTGGGCTGATGCGGCGCGGGTGATTGTTGCGGCGACGGTGGGTTTGGAGGTGTTGGGGGGTGCGGACGCGTCGTGGCTGTCGCGGCAGAATGTGACCCGTTTTTGGGAGTTGCTGCTGCCTCGGCTTGCTGACCGGCCGCGGGTGTCGGCTCTGGTCAGTTCGGGTTCTGCGCAGTTGTCCGCCCCGCCCGGCCGCCATCCCGTCTGACCGCCCTTTCGTGTCCTGGGTGGTGCGGGAGTGTGCGGGCGGGCCGTGATCGGCGCTGTTCGTGCTGCCTTGTTGGCGGCGCCCGTGCGGTGCCGCGCGCCCCTCACCCCCTTCGTGGGGCGGCGGATGGTCGGGGGCGTGTGGGACGGTGTGGTGGGTCTGTCGCTTGAAGGATACGGGTCACACGGTTTGTGACGCGGGGTGTGTGGGGTCGGGGGGAGTGTGCCAGGTGGTGGGGGGTGCGGGCCGGTTGCTCTGGCTTTCGCCTGGGTTGCCGGGCCGCGTGGGGGAGCCGTTCGCCGGAGCGTAACCCGCTCAGCGGCTTTTTGATCGCGTTGTCTCTCTTCGAGGCTTCCGTGAGTGCCGACGACCGGGCGGTGGCGCGCTGGCTTATGGCGGCGCAGGTCGCTTGGCTTACCGAAGTGCTGCGTCTTGTGCTCTCGCGTCCCTTGGGGCCGTGGGCGCCCCCTTGCTTCTGTGTGGCCCCTGGCCTGGTGGTGCATGTCAGGAGCGGGGAGCGGGGAGCGGGGAGCGGGAAGCGTTCGATGTCTGGGCTGGGGCCGTCCACCGAAGCGTCCTGGCAGCGCTGGTGCTGTGACCGTATAGGTTCACCGGTTTGGGGCGTCGTGTCTTCCTGTGGTTGAGCAGACGTTCAGGAGTACTCGCGTAAGGGAAGGGTCGCAGGAACGCAGCGTGTCACACGCCGGCGGATGAGCTTTGTCGTCGGGAGAGGGATAGCCTGCGTCGCTCTCGGTCGGTCTCGGTGACGACCACCGTGATCTCGTCGCCGGCCTGGACGGCATCTGCTGGAGTCTCCACTGGTGTCCAGGCGAGCTCCCGCAGGTGAACCAGTCCCTCGATGCCGTCGGCGACCTGGGCGAAGACCTCGGACGGGATCAGCTTGGTGACCTGGCCAGGCGGTTTCTGCCTCGCCGTGATGGTGTCGGCGAATATCTGAAAAGGGGAGGACCTTCTCGATCCGGTCCAGCTTCGCCTCGCGGTTGGGGTCTGGGGATTCCTTCCACGTCTGGGTGCGTTGGAAGGTCACGCCGCGGTGGGCGAGCAGGCAGCGTGACGCCTCGCGGCCGGTCCGGATCACGTGGCCGTGGGCTTTGCGCGGATAGGCGCCGAGCTTGCGCAGGGACCAGCGGGTGAAGGGCTGGCCGAGCTTGGTCGGGCGGGTGATGGCCGTCTGGACGACGAATTCCTTCCCGTCAGGGCTGAGTTGGCGGGAAGGGCCTCTCGCCCACCGAGGGTCCAGGCAGGCCGGGCCGGTCTCGTTGAAGCGGTGGATCACGTCCCGGACGGTGTCCTCGTCGGCCTGCACCAGCTGGGCGGTCACGGGCACCCGATTCCCGCCGGCCGAGGCCAGAAGCATCATCGCGCGCCGGTAGCGCACCGAGCTGGTGCTGCCCCGGCGCGCGCTCTGCTGCAGTTTCTGTCCTTCCTGGTCGGTCAGTTGGCGCACACGGGCCCCTGCACCTCCAGCGGTCGGAACGGACGTCTCCGCCCATCCCACCGCCCTGACCAGCAACCCGGCGATCCTTCCTGGTCAGAGCACTGGCCGATCTGCCTGTCGGCTGGATTGGCTTCGACGGCTGACCTCACCGGATCAGCGGCGGGGTCCGTCATTGCCCCGGTGACAGGTCACGTCTTGCCAGTTGCTGACGTGAGCTGATGGTGAGGCGGTGGGTGTCAGTCCCCGCCGGAGCGCGACGAGGAGTCGCCTGCTGGGGGAACTTCGCTTGCTGGGGGCAAAGTGGAAGGAGGTGGTGGTCTCGTCCTGGCAGAGGGTCTGGAGGAAGTCGAGGTGGCCGAGCTCGCCGCCGTGGGCGGGGTCGGGGCGGGCGCTTTTCGGGGGTTGCCGGTTGTCGCCTGAAGTTGGCTGCGGGGTGGGGCGGCGACTGCTGCGGGTCGTTGCTTGGTGCTGCGGCAGCGTCAAGCGGTGTGTCGGCGTACAAGCGAACGTGCACCACCTCGTACGGATGAAAGTGCACCATTCTTGATGCGGTGATGGGGTGCCAGCCGTGAGCCTGCTGCTGTCGTTTCGGGGTGGCAGGGAGGCCGCTGACGGTGGTTTTGGATCCACATCGCTGGCTGGAGTTGAGGCGGTTCCGGCCGCTGTACGAGTCCGGTGCGATGAGCTTGCGGGAGATCGCGAAGGAGACCGGGCTGAACCGCCGGACGGTCAGCAAGTACCTGAAGGACTCCGCGGCGGTCGCGCCGCCGAAGAGAGAAACAGCAGATCAGCGGCCTCGGCGGGTGGTGGATGAGGTCGCGCCGCTGATCGACGCGATGCTCAGGTCGGAGATCCTGCTCAAGGGCAGGGTGATCCACGACCGCCTGGCCCAGGAGTACGGGGTCGCGATCAACTACCAGCGGGTGAAGCTCTATCTGCAGGAAGCCCGGCCCCGGATCGCGGAGGAACTGGGCATCAGCCCGGGTGAGCTGGCGGGCCTGCACCGGCGCTTCGAGGTCGTCCCCGGTGCTCAGGCCCAGGTCGACTGGGGAGACGAGGGCAAGATCCTCGCGCATGTCGGCATCCCGAAGGTCTATTCCTTCCACATGACGCTGTCGTACTCGCGCGACCCGTTCTGCTGTTTCACCACCAGCCAGGACCTGGCCACGTTCTTCGACTGCCATCGGGCCGCGTTCGCGCACTTCGGCGGGGTGCCGATAAGTATCGTCTATGACCGCACCAAGACGGTCGTGCGCCGGCACGTCGCCCCGGGTGAGGCGGTTCCGCTGCACCCGGAGGCGGTCGCCTTCGCCGGCCACTACGACTTCGACATCGACGTGCTGGCCGCCTACCGGCCTCAGGGCAAGGGCCGGGTCGAGCGGCAGGTGAACATCGTCCGCGACCACGTCCTGGCCGGGCGGGCCTTCTCCTCCATCGAGGAACTCAACGCCGCCTTCGCCGCCTGGGTCCCGCTGCGGCGGGCGAAGGTCCACGGCACCCACGGTGAGGTCATCGGACACCGGGCCGTGCGCGACCACATGGCCCTGCGTCCGCTGCCGGCGGCCCCCTACGTGGTCGCCCAAAGGCACCTGCGGCATGTCGGCAAGGACTGCCTGGTCGCCTTCGACGCGAACCTCTACTCGGTGCCCGCCCGCAAGGTCCGCCCCCGCCAGCTAGTCGAGATCCGGGCCACGAAATCGCAAGTCAGCCTCCATTCCACCGTTCCCGATGCAAGCGGCCAGACCCTGCTGGCCATCCATCCGCGGGCCGTTGGCCGGGGCGCCCGCATCGTGGATGAGACGCACTGGGACGGCCTTCCCACCGGCGCAGGCCGCCGCGTCACCACCGGTGACGACGCTCTGCCCTCACCCCGACGCGGCCAGCCGCCGAAGGCGGAGGCCGGACCGCTGCAGGCTCTGCTGAACCGGGCCGCCGCCGCGAACGTCGAGGTCGGCCGCCGCCCGCTGTCGGTCTATGACGAGCTGACCGGCACCCGTCCCTTCACCACCCCGACCAAGGAAGCCCGTTGAGCGAGCTGACCAGCACCCGCATCCGCACCACCGCCGCCAAGCTCGGCCTGCCGCACCTGGCCGAGGCCCTGAACCAGTACGTCCAGCGGGCGGACGAGGCCAAGATGGGCTACCTCGACTTCCTCGACCTCGTGCTGGCCGAGGAACTCGCCGTCCGCGACGACCGGCGCTTCCGCAACGGTCTGCGGCTGTCGAAGCTGCCGCACCACAAGACGCTGGAGGACTACGACTTCTCCTTCCAGCCCGACCTCGACCCGCGCAAGGTCAAGGACCTGGCCACCCTCTCCTTCGTCGAGGACAAGGCCAACGTCGCTCTGCTCGGACCGCCCGGGGTCGGCAAGACGCACATCGCCGTCGCCTTGGCGGTCGCGGCCTGCCGGGCCGGCTACTCGATCTACTTCACCAGCCTTGACGACATGGTCCGCCACCTCAAGGCCGCCGAGGACCAGGGCCGTCTGATCAGCAAGCTCACCAGCTACCTCCGGCCCGCCGTTCTCGTGGTGGACGAGGTGGGCTACCAGCCGCTGGAACGGGCCGAGGCGAACCTGGTCTTCCAGGTCATCTCCAAGCGTTACGAGAAGGGCTCGATCATCCTGACCTCGAACAAGACCTTCGGCGAATGGGGCCAGGTCTTCGGCGACGAGGTCCTGGCCACCGCGATCCTCGACCGGCTCCTGCACCACTGCGAAGTCGTCTCGATCAACGGCAACAGCTACCGGCTCAAGAACCGCCTCCAGGCCATCGAGCGGGAGACCGACGTGGCCTAACCAGTGGTGCACATAACTTCGTACTCGGTGGTGCACTCACATAAGTACCTGGACACGGTGCGGTGAGGGGGCTCTGTGCTGCATGGTCGACGGGGCCTTCGTGCCCGTCGGCGGTCACTCGGCGGCCGGGTAGTCGAAGAGCCACCGTTCTTCCACGGCCTGTCAGGTGGTGATCGACCCGGACATCCGACGGGTTGTCGTGGCGGGTTGGCCCCGTGCCGGGTAAGCGGCACGACCTCCCGGGCTGGGCGGGGTCCGGTGCCGAGGATGGCGTCAAACCCCTCATGACGATCGCCGACGGGGGCTGCCACGGCGCTGGTCGGGTAGCGGCTGCCGGACTGTGCCCGCCGCGCTTGTGGCAGGTGTGCGCTCCCGCCTGCCCGTCTTCCCCGGCTGCGGCTTCCTGGCTGTGGGCCCGCGGCTGGGGATGCCCCTGCGGCCTGGCGGCCTGGCGGCGGCCCTGCGGCCTGCCGGGCTTGCGGGTGCGGGTGCGGGTGCGGGTGGGGGTGCCTGCTGTCGTGGTTGCGGCCTGCGGGGGGGGGGGGGGGCTTGCGGGTGGTGGGTGCCTGGGGTGGGGGGCCTGCCGGGCTTGAGGGCGCGGGGTGGGTTGGGGTGGGTTGGGGTGGC
This sequence comes from Streptomyces flavalbus, assembly GCF_042674625.1. Classification (NCBI taxonomy): domain Bacteria; kingdom Bacillati; phylum Actinomycetota; class Actinomycetes; order Kitasatosporales; family Streptomycetaceae; genus Streptomyces; species Streptomyces flavalbus. The sequence continues at coordinate 19,721 of NZ_JBHTEB010000001.1, read as the reverse complement.
CGGGGTGGTTGGGGTTTTGGGGGCCCCGGTGTCGGGGGTGCTGGGCGGGGGGCGGTAGGGTTCCTGCCCCGGTGGCTGGGCCGGGCCCGGCCGGTGCGGGTGGTGTGCCCGGGGGTGGGGTGGGGCGGGAGCCTGGCGTGTGCGGTGGGGAGCGCAGTATACCCGCATATGGTGCCCGGGTGTGAGAAGAAAGCATTTCTAGTCGTTGGCGCGATATTTTCGGCCAATTCCTCGGGGTTTCCTTCTGCCTTTCTCGAATTACGCTGCGTCGGCTGTGGGGTCTTTGAGGATTACTCAAATGCCGCTGAAGGAACCGATGCCTCCGGTGTCGTTCGGATAGCGTGCGAGTTCGCCGACGACTTTCCGCCATCGGGAGTGTCCGACGACGAACGGAGGGAACCATGGAGATTCAGGTCTTGGGTCCGCTGTGTGCCGCCGTGAACGGGGACTCGATCGTCCCGACCGCTGGGAAGCCCCGACAGGTTCTGGCGCTGCTGGCCCTGTACCCGAGCCGTGTGGTGCCGGTGTCGACGCTGATGGAGGAGATCTGGGGGACGGACCTGCCGCAGAGCGCGATGACGACCCTGCAGACCTACATCATGCAGTTGCGGCGCTGCCTGGGCACCGCGATGGGGCCGGGCGCGCCGGGCGCGGCGAAGAACGTCCTGGCCACCCGGCACGGCGGCTATCTGCTGCAGATACCGCCGGAGTCGGTGGACGTGCACACCTACGAGCGGCTGGTCGCCGAGGGGCAGGAAGCCTTCGACGAGGGCGAGGACGAGCGAGCCGCGCGCAGTTTCCGGCAGGCGCTGGCGCTGTGGCAGGGCCCGGCCCTGGTCGACGTACGCCTTGGGCCGGTGCTGGCGATCGAGGTGACGCGGCTGGAGGAGTCGAAGCTGGTGACCACCGAGCGGCGGATCGACGCCGACCTGCGGCTGGGGCGGCACGCCGAACTCATCGCCGAGCTGACCGACCTGATCGCCCGTCACCCGCAGCACGAGGGCCTGCACGCGCAGGCGATGGTGGCCCTGTACCGGTCCGGGCGGCAGGCCTCCGCGCTGGATGTGTACCGCAAGCTGCGCGAGGGACTGATCGAGGAACTCGGTGTCGAGCCCTCCCCGCAGTTGCAGCGGCTGCACCAGGCGATGCTCTCGGTCGATCCCGAACTCGACGTGGTGGCCGGGCCGCGCCGCGGGTCCACCTTCGACCGCTACGCCGCCTGACCCCCCACCCACCCCCGGGCAGGTGGGGGGCGAGCCTGCGCCGCGCCCCCCACCCGGTGCGGGCCTGCCCGCCCCCCGCCCCCCGGTGCGGGCCTGCCCGCCCCCGCCCCCCCCGGGGAGGGCCTGGGCGCCCCGCCCCTTCGGGGGACCGGCAGCAGCTGCCCGTCCTGGGGTAGGGGGTGCCTGCCCGTTCCTTCCGGGCCGCGGGCGTCCGCCCGCCCCGGGGAGGGCGGGGTACGTGCTCGCCACCCGGCTTGGGCAGCGGGGTACGTGCTCGCCACTCGGCTTGGGCAGCGGGGTACGTGCTCGCCACTCGGCTTGGGCAGCGGGGTACGTGCTCGCCACTCGGCTTGGGCAGCGGGGTACGTGCTCGCCACTCGGCTTGGGCAGCGGGGTACGTGCTCGCCACCCGGCTTGGGAAGCGGGGCGCGTGCTCGCCACCCGGGTTGGGAAGCGGGGTACGTGCTCGCCTTGGGGCGCGGACTTTTGTGTCCGGGCCGGGGTGTCTGGTGCGAGCCCGGTCTGCGCCGCTGGGAACGGGCCCGGCCCCGGGAGTCGGTCTGGTCCTGGGGGTGGTTTTGCGGTTGGGGACGGGTTTGTGGCGGCCGGTAGGTGTCCGGTCCGGCGGCGCGGGTGCGGCGCCGGACCCGGGGGTTTCGTCTGTGCCGTCTTGCCCGGAGGTCTGCCTGCTGCGGGCCTGGTCTGGTCTGCCTGGTTCCGTGCCTACTGCGGACCTGGGCCTGCCCGGCCCCGGGCTCGGTACGTGGTGTGAGGGGCGGACACGGCGACCTTGGGACGCGGCCCACTGGGCCGCCGGTTCCGGTTCTTGCCGCACCGTGGCAGCTTCCGCGACACGGTCAACGCCTGCTGGGGTGGCGGTCTTTCTCGCCTTCGTCTTCCGCGTTCCCCCTGCTCACCTTTTGCGCTCCTGCCCGCCGTATCCCCTGGCCGCCTTTCTGTGCCCATGCCCATGCCCGCGCCGGTGCCGGTGCCGGGGGCTGCTGCTCCTGGCGCGGTAGCGGTGTGGGTGCCTGCCTGCGGGCGGGGGTGGGAAAGAAAGGGGGCGGCTGGTTGGCGTCAACACCACCCCCGGGCGGGTTTCGCGGTCCCCGGCACGCAGCCCCGGGGGCGGTGTTCGTGGAGGTCGTGGTGCGCGGTGGCGGCGGTGGGGGGCCTGTGTCGTGGGGGAGGGGGCCGGGGGGCCTCGGGTGGGTTTCGAGTGGGGTTCGAGGGCGGGCGGTGATGCTCGAAGCCGGCCCTGGTGGCAGGGGGACGCGAAGGAGGATGCCGTGTCGGACGAACCGCCAGTGCGCCTGCACTGTTTCGCACACTCCGGTGACGGCGTGTCCGTGTTCGACGGCTGGCGAAGCGCTGTCGGCCCCGGGGTCGAACCGGTCGCCGTCCGGCTGTCCGCCGCCCGCGGTGGCCGGGCGCTGACCACCCGCCAGGACCTGCTGGCGGAGGTACTGCCCCGCCTCACCACCCCGCCATCGGGCGGCCCGTACGCCCTGTACGGGCACGGGCTGGGCGCGCTGGCCGCGTTCACCGTGGCCCGCGCCCTGCAGGAGAGGGGCGCCGCGCCGCCGGTCCTGCTCGCGGTCGGGGCCTGCCCGCCGCCCGTCCCCGCGTGGGCGCCCGCCCCCCACACCAGCGACGCCGACCTGCTGCGCCTGCTGGGGCAGGACACCGTCATACCGCCCGCCAGCGACGAGGGCGTCTTCCTGCGCGCCATGCTGCCGGTGCTGCGCGCCGATCTCGAGCTGGCCCACAGTCTGCACGAGGCGGCCCGCACCCCCAGCGACGCGCCCGCCCCCGCCTCCGCGCTGCTGGTGGTCGCCTCCCAGGACAATCCACTGGCCCCGGCCTCGATCGCTGAGGGCTGGCGCCAGTTCACCCGCGGACCCGTGCACCTGCGCACCGTCCCCGGGCGCCACTTCTTCGTGCGCGGCGGCCGTGCACTGCCCCGGCTGCTGGGCCGGGCCTGCCGCGTCGCGCGCAGGCTCGCCTTACAGCCCGCGCCCATCGGCTGACCGGCGCGCCGCGGCCCGCGACCCCCGACCACCCCCCGTTCCTCTGGGGGCGGGCGCGCGGCCGGTGTGACGCAGAACCACGAAGCGAGGTGTTGACGAATGTTGGGTGAGGAGCGTGCCGACACGACGGCACTGACAGTACAGCTGGCCGCGCCCGCCGGCGTGGTCTACGCCGTCCTGGCCGACGCGGCCACCATGCCGCTGTACTTCCTGCCATGCATCCACGTGGAGCGCCTGCACTTCGACGGCGAACACGAACGCACCCGGATGTGGGCGCTGATGAACGGGCAGCTGAGGTCCTGGACCTCCTCGCGCCACCTGGACCCGGTGGCCCGCCGGATCGAGTTCTGCCAGCAGCGGCCCGGCCCCGCACCGGACTCCATCCGCGGCGTGCTCACCGTCCGCGACCGCAGCCCGCACACCACCGAACTGGAACTGCGTTTCGGTGCCCGCACCCCCGGCGCCCCACCCCCGCCCGCCTGGCAGTCCTGGATAGCCCACCTGGACAGCCACAGCCAACTCGCCGGACTGAAGAACTTCACCGAGCGGTGGACCCGCCTGGACGACCTGGTGCTGTCCTTCGAGGACTCCGTGCGCATCAACGGCCCCGCCGAACTCGCCTACGACTTCCTCTACCGCGCCGGTGACTGGCCGGGCCTCGTCCCGCACGTCACCGCCGCCCACCTCACCGAGGACGCGCCCGGCGTGCAGCGCCTGGCCCTTCAAACCCTCACCGACACCGGCAGCCGCGCCACCTCCGCGGTGCGGATCTGCTTCCCCCACGCGGGCCGCATCGTCTACAAGCAGACCGCCTGCTGGGACCTGCTCGCCTCCCACACCGGCGAGTGGTCGGTCGTCCCCGACGCCACCGGCGTGACCGTCACCTCCCGCCAGAGCGTCGTCCTGCGCGAGGAACACCTCACCACCGGCCCCGGCGCCGGGCAGCACCTGGCCCGCGCCCGCCGCCATGTGCGCACCGTCCTGGGCCAGAACTGCCTGGCCCTGCTCGCCCTGGCCAAACAGCACGCGGAAACCGCCGTCCGGATGCTCTGACCCCACCGCTCCCGACCCCCCGGCACCCCCCCCGCACCCCGGCACCCCGCACCCGCCAGCCCCCCGGGGGGCGCCCCGCGGGTTTTCCTTCGCGCTTCCTTTGCGTCCTGCCCGCCCTCATTTCCCGTTTCCGTGCGCCGCGTGCGTCGTCTGCCTCCCCGGCTGCTGTGTGCGCTGTCTTCGCGCACCAGCAAAAAGAAGGGGGGCGGGGTAGGGCCGGGGTATTTCCCGGTCCGGGGAAACCACGTCTGCTCATTCGCGGCCCTGGCCTGCGCACGCCGCTGCTGATACGGGTCTCTCGCATCCCGCTTGGGGGCCGCTGCATATCCGCTCAGGAAACGGGACTTCGGGCGCGTCCTGCCATAGCGTGCTTATTCTTGCCGTTGCGGGCGCGGGAATCAGGCCAAGACGCCGCCGCGGGGGCCGTGGTCCAGGGGGAAGAGGAGTCACGGCCCGTCCCCGGGGGGAAGAAGGGAAAAAAGAGGGGGCAGGTACGAGGGGACGAGGGGACGAGGAAAACGCAGGGCAGCAAGGGGCGGCGAAGGGGCAGCGAGAGGGCCGGCGGGCCGGGGCCCCGTCATCGCCTCCCCCCCCGGCACCACCGGCATCCCCTCATGTCCGTATCCCCGCACACCGCCCGCGCCCCCGAACACCCCCATACTGCTTTAACGTTCCCGCACCGCCTGCACGTTCCCGCACCGCCTGCACGTTCGCGGTTGACGCGTGCATGTGTTCTCGCGTGCGCCGCCGCGCCGCTTGTTGGTACTGCCGCGCCAGGAAGGAGACCGAGGGCAGCCCGCCGTGTGGCAGCGGGCCGCGCACCCGGACACCATGACTGTTCACCGTCTTCCGTACGCGCCGGTCAGTGTGGTCGTCGATCCTGGGAGGCCGCCGTATCCGGCGCCGTGGGATCTCGAGCTGCGCGGGCCGCTGGACACCGCCAGGCTGGAACGTCTCCTGGGCGGCCTGGCCCCCGCGCCGTCGGGCGGGGGGCCTGGCGGCTGGCGGCACCGGCTGCTGCGGCACGGGCCGGGCCTGCACCGGCTGCGGCTGTGGGCGCCCGCCGCGCAGTCCGCGGCCGTCCTCGCGGGCCGGATCGCCGACCGGCTCACCGGCGCGCCGGTGGCCGTGCGCCCGCTGACCCCCGCCCAGCGCGCGGTCCTGGCCACCGGTTTCGGGGGGCGTTACGCCTATGAGGCGGTGCTGGCCGAGTGGGAGACCGTGCCGGACGGTGCCGTCCTGCGCGCGGCCGCCCGGGCCGTGGTGGCCGCCCACCCCCAGCTGCGGTCGCGTCTGCATCCCACGGACGGCTGGCAGACCAGCGACGACCTGGGGCAGGGGCAGGGGCAGGACGTGGTGGTGGAGGGGGAGTTCCTCGACGAGGCCGGGTTCACCGCGCTGCTGGAGTCGGCGGCCCGCGGCCTCAGCGCGCGCGGTGGGTGGCAGGTACGGCTGGTGCTCGCCCGGGAGCGGCGGGCGGGGGCCGCACCGCGGGCCGGCCGCCTCGCGGTGCTCGCCCACCCGCTCGCCGTGGACAGCGCGTCCTGGTGTGTGCTGCTCCATGACCTGACCGCCGCCCTCACCCCCGCGCCCCGGCACCCCGACCCGCGGACGGCACCACAGCCCCAGCCAGCCCAGCCAGCCCAGCCAGCCCAGCCAACCGAGACGGCCGAGGCGACCGAGACGGCCGAGGCGACCGAGACGGCCGAGCCAACCGAGACGGCCGAGGCGACCGAGACGGCCGAGGCGACCGAGGCGACCGAGACGGCACCGGTGGCCGAGGCGGCACCGGCAGATGACGCGCAGGCGGCGCTGGCAGATGACGCGCAGGCGGCGCTGGCAGATGACGCGCAGGCGGCGCTGGCTGACTGGGTGGGGGAGCTGCGGCAGTTGGCCGGGGACGCCGTGGAGGCCGGGCACTGGGCCCAGGTCGCCGAGCGGCGCTCCCGTAGCGCCTGTGGCGGACGGCCGCCCGCCGCGCGGGGCGGCAGCGGCGCCCATGCGCCGGGCACCGGTGCGGGCACCGGTGCGGGCACCGGTGAGGCCCGGCCGACCGCCGTCGCGGTTCCGGACGACAAGACGCCCGCGGCTTCCGGCAGTGCTCAAGGCCACCGGCTGGCGCTGACCGCGGCGCTCGGCGCGGCGCCCGCCGCGTCACCGTCGGTTCTGGTCCGGCACGCCCGGTTCTCCCTGGGGCAGGAGGCGACCGAGCGGATCACCCAGAACGTGGCCCGCCGTCTGGCGCTGACCACGGAGCAGGTCCTCACCGGGGTGTTCGCGCTGGCTCTGGCCCGCTGGCAGCACAGCGACGAGGCCGTCTTCGACGTCTGCGGTGACCCGCGCGCGGGCCGCCCGCGCCTGCGCCGCCTGGTGGGCCGGCTGACCGAGCCCTACCCCGTCCACCTCACCCTCGCCCCCGGTCTTGACCCGCTGGCCCAGCTGGCCGCCCTGGCGGGGCCGCTGGCCGCCTGCGCGGGCCGCGCGAACGGTGCGGGCTTCGGCGCCTGCCGGGAGTACAGCGACGACGCCGCCCTGCGGCGTACCCTGCGCGAACTGCCGCCCGCGTGGGCCTGTCTGGCTTTGAACCCGCTCGGGGAGCAGCCCACCGGCGGCTGGCTGCCGCCGCGGGTACGCCCCGTGCCCGGCATCGCCCCGGAGCGGCCCGCGCACCCCTTACGGGTGCAGGCCCAGCTCGCCGGCGGCCGTCTGCACATCGGCCTGGACTGGATCAGCGCCCCCGCCCGCCCCGCGACCGCCCGCCCCGGCACCGACGGTTTGGGCCTGGCCGCACCCGGCGCCGACGGATCCACCGGGGGTCAGGACGCGGGCACGGGGCGGACGGTCGCCGACACGGACGTGGCGGTGTTCACCCGTCAGCTGCGCGGCCTGCTGGAGGAGTTGGCCCGCACCCCGGCTACCCCCCTTCCGCCGCCCTTCCCGGCCACCCCCCAGCAGGCCGCCCTCTACCGCAGCGGGGACGGGCGGCCCGGCACCGGACGCCATGTCGAACAACTCGTCTGGGACTGGCACGGCCCCCTGGACCTGCCCCGCTTCACCGCCGCCTGGCAGTCGGTGTTCGCCTGCGAGACGGTGCTGCGCACCGCGTTCACCGCCACCGGCGGCGCCCTTCAGCTCACCGTCCACGAGCAGGCCGCACCCGAGATCACCCGCCAGGCCCGCACCGGTGACTGGCCCGCCCTGCTGGAACGCGACCGGCTGCGCGGCTTCGACCTGCGCCGCCCCGCCCCCTTACGCCTCACCCTCCTGGACCCGCCCCCCACACCCCCCACACCGGGCACATCGGGCGGCGCACCGGGCCAGGTGGGCACCCGGATCCTGCTCACCTACCACCGGGCCCTGCTCGACACCTGGAGCGTGCACCTGCTGCTGCGCCAGTTCTACCGCGCCTACCTCGCCGACGGCGCCCTGCCCGGCGGTGAGCGCCGCCCCGACCTGCGGGACTACTCCGCCTGGCTCGCCGCCCAGGACCCCGCCCCGGCCCGCGCGTTGTGGACCGCGACCGCCCCGCCCCCCGCCACCACCCTCACCCCCGCCCCCGCCACCACCCTCACCCCCGCCCCCTTTCCCGCCCCTGCCGGTACGGGGGGTGGGCCTGGTGGTGCGGGCCGGCGGATGTGGGTGCGTCTGGACGCCGCGCAGACCGCCCGCCTGGCGCACTGGGCCGCGGCCTGGGGGACCGCGGAGAGCAGCGTCGTCCAGGCGGTGTGGGCCATGCTGCTGTACCGGGCGTGCGGCGCCAGCGGTGCGGCGCCGGTCTGTTTCGCCGTCACGGTGCCCGGCCGCGGTATCGCGCTGGACGGCGCGGACCGGATGCCGGGGCCGCTGCGTAACCCGCTGCCGGTGTCGGTGGAGGTGGACCCCGCCGACACCGTGGCGGGCCTGCTGCGCCGCCTGCGCGATGGGGCCCTGGACCTGGCGGCCTACGAGTGGGTGCCGGACGGCTGGATCCGCACCTGGCGCCGCGGCGGTGTCCCCGTCGCCAGCGCCGTCGTCTTCGAGGATCCCCCGCACCCCCTGGAGGGCCTGCACACCGCGCTCGCCGCCCGCGGCCTGGACGCGTCCTTCCCCGACCTCCTCCCGGCCCGCTCCGCCCTGCCCGCCGTGCTGCTGGCCCGCCACGACACGGCCGGGGGGCTGCTGCTGACCGCCGTCCACGACCCGGCCCACGTGGAGGAGGACACCGCCGCCGACCTCCTCGCCCACACCGTCCTGCTGCTGCGCCAACTGCCCCGCACCGCGGACGAATCCACCACCATCGGCCAGGCCCTGAACCTCCTGCCCCCCCACCCCACCTGCCGCCCCACGCCCCGCTCCGCGCCGCCCACCCCGCCCGCAGGGCCGAAAGGGCCCGCCGGGCCGGACAGGCCGGGTGGGGTGCTGGTACGGCTGCGGGTGGCCCGCGCCCCGCGGGCGGGCCGTATCGTGCTCGTCTTACCGCCCGGCGCGCCCGCCACCTGCTACGACCTGTTCACCCGCACCTATCCGGGGGTTGAGGAACTGCTGCTGCTGGCGCCCGACACCGGCCCCGCGAACGCGTGTGAGGCGCTGGCGGGGCTGACCGGCGCCCCGCTGCTGCTCGCCGGTTACGGCGGTGCCGGGGCCCTGGCCTGCAAGGTGGCCGAGCAGTTGGGCGCCGCCGGGGCCCGCCCGCCGCGGGTGGTCCTGGCCGGGGCGGACAGCGACGGCCCGGGCCGGGCCCGCGCCCTGGCCGCCGCCTTGAAGGCCGCCGCGCCCGGCGGTGCCTGGCCGCCCGCCCCGGGCGCCTGAGCGCATCCCTGCCCGCACCCGCCGACCGGGTGGGGCTCGATGTGTTTCCCACCGCCCTTCGAGCGCGCCTCGTCTGCCGGTGTGCAGGGTGGTATGTGACCGGGGTCACCCCGCCCGGCCGTGGTCCGGCCCCCGCGTGTCACCGCCCTGAGCGCTGTGAGCCGATGGAGCAGGAGGATTGGATGTACGACACCGACGACGAGGACAGCACCAGCAGCAGGGGCGGCAGCAGGCCGGGACAGGCCACGCGTGCGTGCCCGCAGCCGGTGCCCGCGCTGCGGCTGGCCGGGATCGACGAGGACGACACCTTCGAGCCCCACCTCGTCCGCGGCATCGACTGAACGCGACCCCCACCCACCCCCACACCCCGAACCCGTGAAGAGCCGGGGCCCAGGGGTGGCTGTGGGCGGGCTGCGGGCGTTCTCGACCGGTGCGCGAGTCGCCCGTGACAGCCTGCGCGTGAGGGCTGCGAAGACGTCGTGTTCAGCCCGGAGTTGACAGTCAGGCAGGTCAGGCAGCGGCACGCACCATGGGGCGGTCATGAAACGGTTGTGGCGGGGTGGGCGGCAGGCGCTGGCGGTCTGCTGCCGCCCGCTGTGGCGGTCCCTGGCCCTGTTCGGGTCCCTGTACTGCGAGCCGCGGGTCCTGCAGGAACTGTCCGGGCTGCTGCCGGGCCCGCCGCCCGACGCGGCAGGCGACCCGTGGGCGCGGCTGGCCGCGGGCGGACCACCGCCCGCGCACCCCGAACGGCTGCGCACCGACCTGCCGCTGACCCCGGCCGAGCAGCTGCTCGCCCGTGACCTGTGGCCCCACAAGGCGGGCACCCGGCAGCGGTGACCTGATGCTCCCGGCCGCCACGGTACGCGGCCGGGAGCACACCCCTGCCCCCTCTTGTCTTCGTCTGCGCCGCCTGAGGCGTTTTCCGCCCGCCCCGTGTGCCGGGGCGGGCAACGTCCAAGCCAGATCAGGCCATGCAGGCCATGCAGGCCATGCCCGGTTGGGTCGGGTGGGGTCGGGTGGGGCTGGTCACCATTCGACCAGGGCGAAGCCCGCCGCCATGCCGCCGCCGAAACCGGCCAGCAGGATCAGCTCGCCGGGGCGGAAGGCGTCCTGGCGGGCGGCGGCGTCCAGGGTGAGCAGCAGGGAGGCGGCGCCGGTGTTGGCGTAGTGCTCCAGTGTCTCGTGCATCCGGGCGTTGGGCAGTGCCATCTCGGCGAAGACGTCGTCGAGGAGGACACCGTTGGCCTGGTGGGGCACGAAGTGGCGGATGTCGTCGGGGACGGCACCGGCCTCGTGGAGGAACTGCTTGGCCAGTTGCGGCAGATGGTCGTTGACGAAGCGGCGGACCTCCCGCCCGATCATGGTGAAGTAGTGCTGGCCCTCGGCGACGGTGTCCGCGCTGGGCGGGCGGCGGCTGCCGCCCGCGGGGACCTCGATGAGGGGGAGAGGTCACCGAAGGTGTGCAGGGCGGTGTGACGGATCCGGCCGCCCGTGTCGGCCGGGCCCAGCACGAGGGCTCCGGCGCCGTCACCGAACAGGACGACCGTCTTGCGGTCGGCGGGGTTGAGGATGCTGGAGTAGACGTCCGCGCCGATGACCAGGGCGTGCCCGCCGCGGCGGGCGAGGACGCCCTCGACCGCGGACAGCGCGAAGACGGGGCCGGAGCAGACGGCGTTGACGTCGAACGCGGCGGCGCCGACCGCGCCCAGGCGCTGCTGGACGTAGGCGGCGGTGGGCGGCTGGGGGCGGTCCGGGGTGGAGGTGGCGACCACGATCACGGACAACTGGTCGGCGCTGACGCCCGCGTCCTCCAGCGCGGCCCGGGCGGCGGCGGTGGCGAGGTCGGAGGTGGCCTGGCCGGGCGCGGCCCAGCGCCGCTGCCTCATCCGCGTCTTGGCGGTGATCCAGGCGTCGTCGACCCCGGCTGCCGCGCCGACCTCATCGTTGGTGACAACCCGGTCCGGCACGTAGCCGCCCGTACCGAGGATCCTGACGTCGCTCATGCGGCGGCCCTCCCTTCAAGTGGTGTGAAAAAGCGGCGGCGGTGCGCACATGCGTCAAGGCGGGACATAGCGGGGGTGGGGGGCCTGGTGGCGCCGGACAGCACACGAAAAAGCCCCTCCGCGGGACGAGACGGGACGTCCTTTGGCAGGGCTGCCGTACGAGACCGTGTGAGGGGGTGCTGTCCGGCGCCGGGATCAGGCCGCCGGGAGGGGGGGAGTGGGTGACGGGCTCAGCGGGCCTCGTAGATGCGCTTGTGCCCGTTGAGGGCGGCCAGCCTGAACGGGCCGGTGGTCTGCGCGGGGGTGGGGTAGTCGCCGCCGTCGGTGGGGAAGGACCGCTGGTGCAGGGCCCGGTAGGCGGCGTAGTCGAGTTCGGTGCGCCGGTCGATGGCCTCGCGGTGGGCGGCGGTGCGCAGCCGGGAGCGGTAGCCGGGGGCGGGGGTGCCGCAGAAGAACTCCGCGACGCTGCCCGAGCCGTAGCTGAGGAACGCGATGGGGCGTCCGGTCAGGTCCTCGCCGGTCGTCTCCAGCAGGGCGGCCAGGCCCAGGTAGACGGAGGCGGTGTAGCTGTTGCCGACGACGCTGTTGTAGGCGGTGCTGGCCTTCACGGCCCGCTCCACGGCGTCCGCGTCGGTGTCGGCGCCGCAGTAGTTCAGCAGGTGCCGGTGGGCCTTGTAGGCCATCTTGGTGAACGGCTGGTGGTAGCAGAACGCGGCGAACTCCTCCAGCGGGCGCCCGCCTTGTTCGGTGTAGTCCTTGAAGCTGCCCTCGACGGCCTGGAGGTAGGCGGCGATGGACTCCTGCCCGTCCACCAGCGCCGCCTCACGGTAGTTGGGCCGCCAGAAGTCCATCACGTCCGCGGTGAACAGCCCGGAGGGTTCCTCGATGCGCAGCAGGGCGGGGTCGACGCCGACCAGCATCGCCACCGCCGCCGCGCCCTGGGTGGCCTCGCCGGGGCTGTCCAGGTCGTACTTGGAGACGTCGCTGGCGATGACCAGGACCTGCTGGGCGGGGTCGCGGCGGACCAGGCCGATCGCGAACTGCAGGGCCGCGGTCGCCCCGTAGCAGGCCTGCTTCAGCTCCACCACCCGGCACGCGGACGCCAGCCCCAGCAGGGAGTGCACGTAGATGCCCGCCGACTTGGCCTGGTCGATGGAGGACTCGGTGGCGAAGACGACCGTGCGGATCCGGTCGCTGCCGTGCGCCGCGATCAGCGGGGCCGCCGCCGCCGCGCCCAGGGTGACGATGTCCTCGTCGGCGGCGGGCACGCTCATCGACCGCTGGCCGATGCCGAGGTGGTACTTGCCGATCTCGGTGCCGTTGTAGGCGGCCAGCGCCGCGTGCGGCAGGACGAACTCGGTGGTCGCGAATGACAGATCGTGAATCCCGATCGCGATATCGCTGGACATGCCGTTACACACCAACCTTTTGTGTCGTAGTGTCGCGTTCCAACTGCACGTGCGCGCGCATCAGTTCACCGGGGTTGGTCTGGGCCGCCAGCAGCGACAGCTCCCCGCACAGCACGGTCGCCGCGCACAGGACGGCCAGGCGGCGGGCGTTGTGGCCGGGCTCGGCGTCCGCGCGGCAGCCCAGGCGGGCGAGGTTGGTCTCCACGAAGCCCAGGCCCTTGCCGTTGCCGACGGTGCCCACGATCAGGTTGGGCAGGGTGCAGGAGAAGTACAGGTCGCCGTCGCGGTCCTCGGCCATGGTCACGCCCTGGGAGCCCTCGACGATGTTCGCGGCGTCCTGCCCGGTGGCCAGGTAGAAGCCCAGCAGCATGTTGGCGTAGTGGGCGTTGGCGGAGCGGATACCGCCCGCGAGGAGGGTGCCGAGGAGGTTCTTGCGCAGGTTCAGCTCGGCGATCTTGCCCGCGGTGGTGTGCAGGACGCTCTCGACGATGTCGCGGGGTACGAGGAGTTCGGTGACGACGTTCTTGCCGCGGCCCAGGATGCCGTTGATGGCGGTGGCCTTCTTGTCGGTGCAGTAGTTCCCGGAGATCGACCCGTAGGAGATCCCGGGAACCGTGTTCAGCAGGTGGCTGAGCAGGGCGTCGGAGGCGAGGGTGGCCATGTTGTGGCCGGAGGCGTCGCCGGTGGAGAACTCAAACCGCAGGAACAGCAGGTTGGCGTTGATCTCGTGGCGGATGCCGATGAGCTGGGCGAAGCGGCTCCCGGCGCGCACCACGTCCCGCAGTTCCTCGATGCGGGCGTGGATCGTCTGCGCGGCCCGCAGGGCGGTGCCCGCGTCGGTGGCCTCCACCAGCACCGAGCGGGTCATCCGCTCGTCCACGAGGGTGGCGACGATGCCCTGCTCGGCCAGCATGGACACCTTCGCGCCGCGGCCCACCGACGGCCACAGCGGCGACTCGTAGGTGGCCAGCGGCACCTGGGTTTCGGTGGTGGCGACGTTGCCCGAGATCCGCAGGGGGCCCACCCACCGCATCGGGACCCCGGCGATCGCGTGTGCGTCGGTCATCGTGTGCTTTCCGTCCTGTCGTGAGCGGCAACGCCGGCGCCCGTGGCGGCACCGGGCGCGGGGGAGGAACCGGCGGCCTGCGCCGTGCCGGTGGTGGTGCGCTGGGCCAGGGGGCGGGTGTCGATGCCCCGCTGGTCGCAGAACTCCCGCAGCCCGCCCGAGATGAGCACATCGCACGCCTGCAGGTCGGCCGGGGTGCGCGCGCCGAGCATGGTCTGCAGCGCGGCCAACTGGTCCAGCCACGTCCGAAGCTGGCCGACCAGCGCGTCCACGCCGCCGTCCAGCAGGGTGCGCAGGAAACCCCCGGAGGAGCCGACCGCCTTCGCGCCCAGCGCCAGCGCGCGGGCCACGTCCAGCGGGTGGCGCACCCCGCCGGAGGCCAGCAGCGGCAGACCCGCGCCGTGGGCGTCCAGCAGGCAGGCCGCCGTGGACTGCCCCCAGCCGTGCAGGAAGGCGTACTCGCCCAGCTCCCGGCGCCCGTTCTCGATCCGCGCGAAGTCGGTGCCGCCGCGCCCGCTGACGTCCGCCGCGGCCACCCCCAGCTCCTTCAGCGCCAGCACGGTCTGACGGCTCAGGCCGTTGCCGACCTCCTTGACGATCACCGGGATGTCGACGGCCGCGGCGATCTTCTCGATCTGCGCCGCCCACGACCCGAACGAGCGGTCGCCTTCCGGCATCGCCGTCTCCTGCGCCGTGTTCAGGTGGATCTGCAGCGCGTTGGCCTGCAGCAGGTCCACCGCCCGCCACACGTTCTCCACCGACGCGGTGGCGTTCACGTTCGCGATCACGAACCCGTCCGGGTTCGCCTCGCGCAGCACCTGGAAGGTGTGCGCGCAGGAGGGGTCCTTGAAGTAGGCGTGCATGGAACCCGACGCGATCGGCACCCCGGTGGCGTGGGCGGCGGTGGCCAGGTCCCGGTTGATGACACCGGTCTTGGCGCTGCCGCCGGTCATGGCGTTGATGTAGATCGGCACCGGCCAGTCGAGGCCGGCGAACGACGTCGCCAGCGACACCTGCGGCCGGTCGATCCCGGCCAGCGCGTGGTGGACGAACGCCACCTCGTCGAACTGGTTGATCCCGCGGTGCGTGTGCTGCTGCTCGATGGCGAGCCGGACATGGTCGTCCTTGCGTTGAGCGCTCATGGTTCGGTCCCTTCCGCGGCGGTGCCCACCGGCAGGGGCAGCACCCCGGCCGCCGTCCACCGCCTGTGTACGTCGTCGATCTCGCGCGCCGCCGTGGCGTCGAGCAGCGCGATCCCGCAGTCACCGCCGCCCGCCCCGGAGGGCTTGGCCGCGCCGCCCGCGGCCTCGGCCGCCTCGCACAGCGCCGTCAGCCGGTCGGTGAAGATGCCCAGGCCCACCTCCTGGTCCAGCCGGGCCAACTGGCCGCGGGCCCGCCGGATCTGCGCCAGCAGCCCCGGCCCGTCACCGCCGTCCAGGGCGGCCGCCGCCTGGGTGACGCAGTCGGCGGCGTCCGTGACGAAGCGGCGGTGCGCGGGGCTGCCCCGCCAACTGCGCCGGTGCAGCCCGGCCACCAGCGAGGTCGTGGAGGCGGGCTGGCCCGTCCAGCCGACCTGCAGCGACAGCCCCGCGGGCGGCGGCAGGCGCCGCACGGCGAAGCCGGGCCAGGGCGCCTTGAGGGCGCGGCCGATGCCCACCCGGCGGGCCAGGTCGGTGACGAAGTCCCGGTCGGGCGCCTGGTAGAGGATCCAGCCGCCCCAGGTGCTGGCGGCCAGATCCCCGCCCGAGCCCTTCGGATCGATCCGCGCGCTGGCCAGCAGCGCCAGCCGGTACAGGTCCTCACGGCTCAGGTGCAGCCCGCTGAACGCGGCCACCGCCGAGACGGCGGCGACGGTCACCGCGCCGCTGGAGCCCAGCCCGTACTTGCGGCCCTCCTCGTGCAGACGGCTGCTGACCGTCAGCTCGAAGACGGGCAGCGGCCGTCTGCGTTCGGCCAGCAGACGGCCCACCGTCTCCACGGCCGCCACCACGTGCACCGGCCCGGCGGGCGGGCGCGGCTTTCCGCCGGGGCCGGGCGCGACCAGACGGTCCTCGTGCCAGCGCAGCCGCACCGGCGCGGGCGTCAGGTCCGAGACCAGCACCACCTCACCGGTGTCGGCGGCGGGCGGAGCGACGGTGACGGTGATCCGCCGGTCCACCGCCACCAGGATCGCCGGACGGCCCGGCTCCACCACCGCGTACTCACCCGCGACGAACAGCTTGCCCGGCGCGTGCCGCACCACCGCACCCACACCCGCACCCGCACCCGCACCCGTGCCGGTGCCGGTGCCGGTGACCGGACCCGGGCCCGTACCGGTGCCCGTAGCGGTGGCCGGACCCGTGCTGGTGCTGGTGTCCGCGGCCATCAGCTGTCCCCGCCGTCCAGCAGCCGCGCCCCCGGCCCCGGCCCGGCCACGACCACCGAGGAGGCGCCCACCACCGCGCCCACCGCGTCCGCCACCCGCGCGGCGTCCGCCCGGCGGCACAGCACCTTCACGTTCGGCCCGGCGTCCATCGTCGCGTACGCCGCCACCCCCGCCCGCCGCAGCTCAACCACCGCGTCCAGGACGGTCACCGTCGCCGGGGACAGGTAGCGCACCGCCGGACGCGCCGCCAGCATCGTGGCGTGCATCCCCAGCGCGTTGCGCTCGGCGATCTCCCCGACCGCCTCAAGGTCCCCGCGCACCAGCGCCGCCCGCATCTCGGCCAGGTCCGCCGCGCTGGAGGCGGCCCACGGCCCGTACAGCGGCGAGGTCGCCACCGTCTGCCGCATCGCCGCCCGGCTGGAGACCTCCTTGGGCCCGGCGTTGACCACCGCCACCACCAGCGCCGGATCCAGCCCGTCCGCGGCGGCGACCGGCTCGGCGTAGGACACCGCGTCCGCCTCCTCCAGGCTCGCCGTGCCAGCACCGGAGTGCCACAGCGCGAAACCACCGAACAGCGACCGCGACGCCGACCCCGACCCGCGCCGCGCCAGCCGGGACAGCTCCCGCGCGTCCAGCCGCAGCCCGTAGGCCGCCGCCGCGGCCACCGCCAGCGCGGCGAACCCGCTCGCCGACGACGCCAGCCCCGCCCCCGTCGGCACGGTGTTACGGGTCTCCACCACCGCCCGCTGCGTGCGCCCGGCACGCTCACGCACCAGGTCCAGGAAGACGGTGATCCGCCGCAGCGCCTCACCGGAGGCGCTCACCCCGTTGAACACCACCTCATCGGGCCCCGCCCCCTCACCGAGCCGGACCCGGGTGGTGGTGGGGTACACGTCCAGCGTCATCGACAGACTGTCGGTCACCGGCAGGACAAGACCCTCATCCCGCTTGCCCCAGTACTTGATCAGCGCGATGTTCGGGTGCGCGAGAGCCACCGCACCCCCGCCTTCCAGGCCGTGCGCGCCCTCGGCGTCTGGCCCCAGTACAGCGATCGGATGTTCACGGCGCATGGTTGTCGAGCCCTTTCAGCGATACGACCCACGTCTGTACGGCACCGGCCTCATGCAACTGCCGGGTGACCTGCCTGGCCCGCTCCGGCCGGGCCAGCGCGATGACACAGCCCCCCAGCCCACCCCCGGTGATCTTGGCGCCGAGGGCACCCGCCCACAGCGCGGCCTCGACCAGCGCGTCGATCCGGTTGGTGCTCAGCCCCGCCCCCCGCATCAGGTCGTGATACTCCGTCAGCCGCGCCCCGAGGTCCTCCGGCCTGCCCTCGGACAGCGC
The DNA here is from genome assembly GCF_042674625.1 of Streptomyces flavalbus. Lineage (NCBI taxonomy): Bacteria > Bacillati > Actinomycetota > Actinomycetes > Kitasatosporales > Streptomycetaceae > Streptomyces > Streptomyces flavalbus. Next base: position 2,440 of record NZ_JBHTEB010000001.1, on the reverse strand, counting down.
CGAACGGGCGTCCCGCACCAGATCAGAGGCGCGGCCCACGAACCGCTCCCGGGCCCCGGGATGCGCCTCGAAACCCTCCCGCAGCAGGCCGACCGCCTCCTTGGTACTGCCCGCCGTCCCGCTGTCGGCGACGATGAACAAAGCGTCCAGCCCCACCCGCAGCGGCTCCACCCGGCCCGCCTTGAACCACAGCGGCGCCGTCGCGCCCACCGCCCGCGCGTCCACGCCGCTGGCCCGGCCGTGGGCCATGTTCTCGGCCGTCTGCACCAGCTCGAACGCCGCGTCCTCCGACAGCGCGTGACCGAACAGGTCCGCCAGCGCCAGCACCGTCGCCCGCGAACTGGCCGCACTGGACCCCAGCCCCCGCCCGTGCGGCACCGAACTGTCCAGCAGCACATCCAGCCGCGGCCCGCCCGCAACCCCCAGCCGCGCCTTGAACTCGGCGATCAGCCGGCGCAGCCCGTCCGAGGCCTGCGTCACCAGCGCCCGCGACGCCGTCCCCGTCATCGTGTACGACAACTCGCCCTGGCCGTCGCCGTCCGCGGCCCACCCGGCGCTCGCCGTCACCGTGAGCTGCGGGATCGGCAGCGCGAGCGCCGCGGCGCCGTACACCACCGCGTGTTCCCCGAGCAGGATGGCCTTGGCGTGGGCGCGGCCAGTGCCCACCGAGCGGGTCCGGCGGCTTTCTGACACCCCCTCCGCTGAGGTCGGAAGAGTCAACGCACTCAGCTCCCTTTTGTCTGTTCCGCATGGAGACCGCATGGACGTCAGAAACGGCCATGCCCGCACAAGCAGCACCGGCTTGTGCGGGCATGGCCGCTTCCCAGAAAGCGTCAGGGGAAAAATGCAGGGAAATACAGGGAAATACGGGGGATGTGCAGGAGGGGGTGCGGGGGGACTTCGCGGGGACGACACGCGATCCACCACCGCACGGCAACTTTTGGGCAGGGTAGACGTGGGTAGATAGTGACACGGGCCGCGCGGGGACGCCAACACCCCACCCGCGTGACCTGGATCACGCGCGCGGTGAACGTGCCTGCGGAGCAGGGGAGTTGGGCCGCCGTGGCGGCCCGAACGCTCCTCCGGGTACGACAAGTGGACCGCCCCCGCGCGCGGCAGCGATGGCACGCGCGGGGGCGGTCCGGTCCTGCCCGTGGGGCAGGCGCCTGGCGGGGCCGGGTCAGGTCCGGCGCTGCAAGGCGATCTCGGTGAGTTCCTCGATGTCGAACTCCGAAGGGCAGTGCGGGGCGCCGTAGCGGGTGATCTTCCCGCGGCTGACCCACTTGCGGATGGTCGCCTCCGACACGCCCACCGCGAGCGCGGCCACCTTGGTGGGCACGAGACGGTGGCTGGGTGGCTTGGTCATGCGCTGACGCCCTTTCGCTGCCGCTCCATGAGTTTTCTCAGGCCCAGCCACTCGCGCATCTCCCAGGAGTGCCCCATCGAACAGGCGATGCTGCCGTGCCCGGCCTTCACGGTGGTCTTGGGGGACACGCTGATCGTCCCGGAGCAGTTGTCCACGACGCACTTGCGGATGAGGGTCTGCAGGTCACTCGGCTCGGGGTCGAGTGTCTGGCGCAGTTCCACCACCAGGGCGTCGATCTCGTCGGCGAACTCCACGGCCGGTGCCTGCGCGGCGAGCCAGGGCAGGTGCAGTGTCAGGAACCGCGCCAGGTGCGGCACGGTCCGCGGCGGGGCCGGGACGTGGAGCTTGTCGACGACCATGCCCGACCACGACTCCAGGATCGTCAGGATGTTGTGGCGGGCGTCCAGGACGGAGAAGTTCAGGTGGTCCTGCTTGCGGCTGCCCGACACCTTCGTCGGGTTCGACTGCCGCGCCGTCGTCGGTGACACCTGGTGCAGACACTCCTGGTGCAGTCCGGGCAGGGCCCGCAGACCGCGCTCCACCCGCCGGATGCACGGAGCGCACAGCAGGCACCCGGCGGCGGCCCGGCTTTCCTGGGTATGGCCCCTCGGGCATGGGTGAGACGTCATCGAAGCTCCTTCATCAGGTGGCTCGCCCCCGTGTCCATCGCGTGCGTGTCCCGTGCCTGGCCGCGGCACCCGGCTGCCGCTCAGACGCGTCACGCTCATCGTGCTCGTCGTCCTGGTGCTGCTCGTCGTGCTGGTGCTGCTCGTCGCGCTGTCCTGTCTGTCCGAACCCGTATCCGCCTGCGCCTGCGCCTGCGCCTGGGGTGGTGCTGCCGTGGCCCGGGTGGCGCGCGATGCGCCGTGCGGGCGGACAGAACCCATTACCCGACCGGCGACTCGAATCCCGATACAGCCTCGTTGGGGGCCTGCTGGGCACCGCAGGGCTCCAGCGCGCTTCCAGGCGTAAGCGAGCCCTGGTTGAGCGCCTGCGCCGACGGTTGCGAAGGAAGGAGGCACTGTGGACGGTACGCACGGAGGCGGCCGCGCAGGACGCGCCGCACTCCCCGCA